>NZ_CP016076.1:0-5125000 GCF_001941625.1 Actinoalloteichus fjordicus | reverse complement strand
CGAAAGCGAGTCCGAATAGGGCGTTCTGAGTCGCATGTCCTAGACCCGAAGCGGAGTGATCTACCCATGGCCAGGGTGAAGCGCGGGTAAGACCGTGTGGAGGCCCGAACCCACCAGGGTTGAAAACCTGGGGGATGAGCTGTGGGTAGGGGTGAAAGGCCAGTCAAACTCCGTGATAGCTGGTTCTCCCCGAAATGCATTTAGGTGCAGCGTCACGTGTTTCTCATCCGAGGTAGAGCACTGGATGGCTAATGGGCCCTACAAGGTTACTGACGTCAGCCAAACTCCGAATGCGGGTGAGTGAGAGCGTGGCAGTGAGACTGCGGGGGATAAGCTTCGTAGTCGAGAGGGAAACAGCCCAGAACACCAGCTAAGGCCCCCAAGTGTGCGCTAAGTGGGAAAGGATGTGGGGTCGCCCAGACAACCAGGAGGTTGGCTTAGAAGCAGCCATCCTTTAAAGAGTGCGTAATAGCTCACTGGTCAAGTGGTCCTGCGCCGATAATGTAGCGGGGCTCAAGCGCACCGCCGAAGCTGTGTCATTCACACGTGTGCCCGGCCTGCCTTTCGGGGTGGGTCTAGGTGTGTGGATGGGTAGGGGAGCGTCGTGCATCGGGTGAAGCGGCCGTGGAAACGAGTCGTGGACGGTGTGCGAGTGAGAATGCAGGCATGAGTAGCGAAAGCAGAGTGAGAAACTCTGCCGCCGTATGACCAAGGGTTCCTGGGCCAGGTTATTCCGCCCAGGGTAAGTCGGGACCTAAGGCGAGGCCGACAGGCGTAGTCGATGGACAACGGGTTGATATTCCCGTACCCGTGTAGATGCGCCCATGGCGAGGCTGGTGATACTAACCGCCCGGATTATTGTTGCCCTTTCGGGGGTGGTGGTGGTCTGCGCGGGATCTGAGCTGGTAGTAGTCAAGTGATGGGGTGACGCAGGAGGGTAGCTCCGCCAGTGAGTGGTAGTACTGGTGTAAGCGTGTAGCCTGCTCTGATAGGTAAATCCGTCGGGGCTTATAGGGTGAGACGTGATGCGTAGCCGAATGAGGCGAAGTAGAGTGATCCCATGCTGCCGAGAAAAGCCTCTAGCGAGTATCTTCGCGGCCCGTACCCCAAACCGACACAGGTGGTCAGGTAGAGTATACCGAGGCGATCGGGTGAACTGTGGTTAAGGAACTCGGCAAAATGCCCCCGTAACTTCGGGAGAAGGGGGGCCGTGTGGCGTGAAGCCCTTCGCGGGCTAGCGTTGTGTGGCCGCAGAGACCAGGGAGAAGCGACTGTTTATTAAAAACACAGGTCCGTGCGAAGTCGTAAGACGATGTATACGGACTGACGCCTGCCCGGTGCTGGAACGTTAAGGGGACCGCTTAGCTCTTCGGGGCGAAGGTGAGAACTTAAGCGCCAGTAAACGGCGGTGGTAACTATAACCATCCTAAGGTAGCGAAATTCCTTGTCGGGTAAGTTCCGACCTGCACGAATGGCGTAACGACTTCTCCGCTGTCTCAACCACAGGCCCGGCGAAATTGCACTACGAGTAAAGATGCTCGTTACGCGCGGCAGGACGGAAAGACCCCGGGACCTTTACTATAGCTTGGTATTGGTGTTCGGTTCGGCTTGTGTAGGATAGGTGGGAGACTGTGATGTGGTCACGCCAGTGGCTGCGGAGTCGTCGTTGAAATACCACTCTGGTCGTACTGGATGTCTAACCTCGGACCCTGATCGGGTTCAGGGACAGTGCCTGGTGGGTAGTTTAACTGGGGCGGTTGCCTCCCAAAGGGTAACGGAGGCGCCCAAAGGTTCCCTCAGCCTGGTTGGCAATCAGGTGTTGAGTGTAAGTGCACAAGGGAGCTTGACTGTGAGACTGACGGGTCGAGCAGGGACGAAAGTCGGGACTAGTGATCCGGCACTGGCTGGTGGAAGCGGTGTCGCTCAACGGATAAAAGGTACCCCGGGGATAACAGGCTGATCTTGCCCAAGAGTCCATATCGACGGCATGGTTTGGCACCTCGATGTCGGCTCGTCGCATCCTGGGGCTGGAGTAGGTCCCAAGGGTTGGGCTGTTCGCCCATTAAAGCGGCACGCGAGCTGGGTTTAGAACGTCGTGAGACAGTTCGGTCCCTATCCGCCGCGCGCGTAGGATACTTGCGGAAGGCTGTCCCTAGTACGAGAGGACCGGGATGGACGAACCTCTGGTGTGCCAGTTGTACCGCCAGGTGCATGGCTGGTTGGCTACGTTCGGGAGGGATAACCGCTGAAAGCATCTAAGCGGGAAGCCTGTTCCTAGATGAGGTGTCCCACCCCTTTGTGGGTTAAGGCCCCCAGCAGACCACTGGGTTGATAGGCCCGAGATGGAAGCCTGGTAACAGGTGGAGTTGACGGGTACTAATAGGCCGAGGACTTGCTCACGAAGATGCTACGCGTCCACTGTGTGGTTCTGAAGGAACAACTGTTCCCCTTCAGACACTCTGGTTGGTTGTCTTGGGTGTGGTCTGCTTCGGCAGACGACACTCCGAGACGATCGGTCCACGGGTGTCGGGGGTGGGTTGTTCGTTCGCTGGTGTGTCGGTGGTCATAGCGGTGGGGAAACGCCCGGTCCCATTCCGAACCCGGAAGCTAAGCCCTCCAGCGCCGATGGTACTGCACCCGTGGGGGTGTGGGAGAGTAGGACGCCGCCGACCTTTACCTCAACCGATGGGTGGAGGGGAGACTGGTTGTAGCACCCTTGTGTGTGGTGCTCCCGGTTTTCCCTCCACCCATTTTTTGTGCCCGAAACCCATGGCACGGCCTGCCCGGGGTCGACACCACCTCGACACCCCCAGCTACCGTGTTACCTAGGCAAGTCGTTTTTGGTCAGCAGGAGGTCTCGTGTCCGGTTCAGAAGAGCGGTCTGGCGGTAACAGCCACCGCTCACCCAGCCACTCAGGGTCAGGTCGTGGCCCTGGAGGTGGCGATCGGGCACAGCGAGAGAACAGGTTCTCCGGTTCCCGCGACAACTCGCGTGATCGCGATCGAGGTCGGGACCGAGACGGCGGCCGAGACGACCGGAATCGCGGCGCGAACCGGAGCGGCGACTCGCGGGGTCAGCGTTCCACGAGTGGCGGGGACCGTCCCCGACGGTCGGACGCCCCTCGGGGAGACCGGCGTGAGGGCGACCGGGGTGGTCGCCCCGCTCCGCGCCGCGACGGCTCCACCGGCAGGGACCGGGACCAGGGCAGGCAGGGCGGTTACGGCCCGCCGCGTGGCGACCGGCCTCGTTCCGGTTCGCCTGCTCGGTCGGGACAGCAGGGTGACGACCGACGTGGCAGGCCGGACGATCGACGCAGCGGGTCCGCTGATTCTCGTGGACGTTCCGGGTCGGGCGACGACCGGCCGAGGCAGGGTTCCGCCGACCGCCGTGACGACCGGGGGCGCACCAGCGCACCTCGGGGAAGCGCGGACCGCCGAAGCCAGAGTGGCGGCTGGTCGCGTGGCTCGGATCGGCCGAGTTCCGGGGGCAGCCGGGATCGCAGGTTCGACGGAGACCGTGGTCCTCGCCGTGACGGTGACAGCGCGCCGCGCCGATTCGACCGGCCGGAGCGCCGGGACGGTGCGTCCGGCGGCGGGGGCGGCTTCCGCTCGGACCGGCCGCGTCGGGACGACTCCGGTACAGGTGGTCGTCCATCCCGCTACGACGGGCCTCGGCGCAGCGACTTCACCGGCGGCCGAGGGTCGTCGGATCGCCCGGCAGGCTCCGGCGCGAGCCGGGACTCGCGGTCGAGCGGCTCGGCGCCGCGTCGGGACTGGGAGCGGCGTGACGGCGGCGGTGTCAGGCGTGCTGACGATCGACGCCCCGTAGGCTCCGCCGACCGGGGACGCTCCGAGGATCGCGGCTCGTTCCGCGGCCGAAGCGATGACCGGCGATCGGATGATCGGCCCAGGTTCGGCGACCGTCGGCCCACGCACGACGGTGATCGACGGGATTCGTCGACCTCTCGGCCGGAACGGTCCTTCGATCGGCGTCCGCCGCGTGACGACGATCGGCGAGGCACTTCGGCTGGTCGTTCGGATCGCCCGGAACGGTCCTTCGACCGCAGGCCGCCGAGGGACGACGACCGTCGTGGCAGTTCGAGCGCTCGCTCGGATCGCCCGGAGCGCTCTTTCGATCGGCGTCCGCCGCGTGATGACGACCGGCGAGGCGGCAGTGCAGGGCGGTCCGACCGACCGGCACGCTCCTTCCGGGACAAGGACAGCCGGTCGACCGGCCCCAGCCGCGATCGATTCGCCGGTCGGGACAACGACCGCAGGCCGTCGGACCGTCGTCGGGACGACCGTGCCGAGTCGGTCCGCGAGCCGGAGCTGCCCGAGGACATCGAGATGACCGACCTCGATCCGGGCGCTCGCCGCGCGCTGGGCTCGTTGTCGTTGAGCCTGGCCGAGCTGGTCGGCAAGCACCTGGTCGCCGCGGGAAAGCTCGTGGACGACGACCCCGCGGCCGCGCTGGCTCACGCGAGGTTCGCTCGGTCCAAGGCAGGCCGGATCGGCCTGGTCCGGGAGGCGGCCGGTGTGACCGCGTACCACGCGGAGCAGTGGGCAGAGGCGTTGACCGAGCTGCGGGCGGCTCGCCGGATGAGCGGCGGCCCCGGCATGATCGCGGTGATGGCCGACTGTGAGCGTGCCTTGGGCAGGCCGGAGCGTGCCCTTGATCTGCTGCGCTCGCCGGAGGCGTCTCAACTGCCTCCTGCCGAGGCGATCGAACTGCGCATCGTCGCGGCGGGGGCTCGTCGGGACCTCGGTGAGCTGGACGCCGCCGTGGTGGCCCTGCAGGGTCCGGATCTCGACCTCAAGCGCCGTCAGCCGTGGAGTGCGCGGCTGTTCTACGCCTACGCCGACAACCTCGCGGCGGCAGGTCGGGGCGATGATGCGGTGCGGTGGTTCCTCAACGCGGCCGAGGCCGATGACGAGGACGAGACCGACGCCTCCGAGCGTGCCAGCGACCTCGCCGACGAGCTGGCGGGCCGCACACCTCCGCAGCGCTACCTGCCGGTGGAGGAGCCCGCGTCGTCGCGGGCCGAGTCGGCGGACGTCGCCGATGCAGACCGCTCCGCGACCGACCGGGACGACACGTCGACGACCGCAGCGCGGGTGTCGGAGCCTGCCGAGCGTGCCTCGGCCGACGGCGCTGACGGCACGACTGCCCGGCCGACCCGGAACCGGCCCGTCCTGGAGGACCCGCCCGAGTCGGAGTCGGCAACGGCGACGGAGTGGGCGCCGGTGACGACGCAGGGATCGGACCCGCGGCCAGCATCGGCCGCCGACGCCGAGCCTGCTGCGGAGGAGCCGTCCGACCCCGAGCCGTCGAGCACCGAATCGCCTGCCGACGAGTCCTCGGAGAAGACGGAGTCCCCGGACGACGCCGAGTCCCCGGAGCGGGCCGAGGCCGCCGAGTCGGATACGCCAGACGAGCAGGGGAAGACGGGCGAGACGGCTGCGGCGGCGACGGCGGCCGAGGAGAGCCCCGGGGCCGCTGCGGACGACGCGACCGGCACGGCCGATCAGACCGGCACCGCCGGGGATCGTTGATCGAGGAGGAAGCATGGGCGGGTTCTCCGCCACTCGGGAGGACGTCGAGGCCGGTCGGCGGCTGCTGGACCGGTACGACGCGTTGTTGCTGGACCTGGACGGCACCGTCTTCCGGGGCGGCGAGCCGGTGGCCGACGCGCAGGCCACGCTGGTGCGGGCCCGCGCGGCGGGCGTCACGCTGCGGTTCGTCACCAACAACGCCTCACGGACTCCCGGCGAGGTGGCGGAGCACCTGCGGATGATCGGCTTCGCCGCCGACGCCCCCGAGGTGAGCACCAGTGCTCAGGCGGGCGCGGCGATGCTCGCCGACCGGCTCGACCCCGGTACCGAGGTGCTCGTGGTCGGCGCGGCAGCACTGCGGTCCGAGGTCCTCTCGGTGGGCCTGCGGCCCGTGCCTGCTGCCGAGGCGGTGTCACCCGAGCGGTTCGCCGCGGTGGTCCAGGGACACTCGGTCGCCACGGCCTGGCCGGACCTGGCCGCCGCCTGCCAGGCCATCCGGTCCGGTGCCTGGTGGGTGGCCTGCAATCTCGACCCCACCGTTCCGACGGAACGCGGTCAGCTGCCGGGCAACGGATCGATGGTCGCGGCGCTGCGCGCGGCCACCGGCCGGACACCGGACGTGGCGGGCAAGCCGAGGGCACCACTGTTCGAGCAGGCGGCCCGCAGTGCGGACTCCGCTCGACCGCTGGTGGTCGGCGACCGGCTGGACACCGACATCGAGGGCGCCGTCGCAGGCGGCATGGATGCGTTGCTGGTGCTCTCCGGGGTCACCGACCCTGCCGGGCTGCTGGCCGCGGAGCCCGCCAGGCGACCGGGATTCCTGGCGGCGGATCTGGATTCGGTCCTCGACGATGCGGAGTCCCTGCGGATCACGTCGCAGCCGGACTGGCGAATCGACGTCGTCGAGGGCGGGCTGACGGTGCGGACGTCGGATTCCGCGGCCGCCCAGGGGCCGCCGTCGGCGCTCGGCCTGTTGCGCGGACTGTGTGCGGCGTGGTGGGCCCGGCACGAGTCGGCGGGCGGTCCTGCCGTACGGCCACTCGATGAGGCCTCCCGCGCTGTGGTGAACGCACTCGGTCTGTGAGTCATGGCAGAGTGTTCATCGTGACCAGATGGCGATCACGAGACGAGCGGATCGGATGAACGCGGATCAGCGCCCGAGCCCGATGGTCTTGTCGAGCAGACGCGCGCCTGGATCGGATTCGGGGGCACCGTACGCGGTCTCCGAGCGCTCGGCAGCCGACCACGCGGTGTCTGATCACACCGGGTCCGATCACGCGACCGCCATTGCCGAGGTCGAGGAGGCGGTCCGGCTGTTGGACGGACTGGACGAACTGGAGACCGCCGCACACGTCGCCCGCTTCGACTCGGTGCACGCCGCACTGAGTGAGGCCCTCAGCGGCATCGATCGGATCTGATCGTGACTCGACGGGTACGGCTGGACGCCGAGCTGGTTCGCCGTGGGCTGGCGCGGTCGCGTGAGCAGGCGGTGGAACTCGTGAACGCCGGGCGGGTCGTGGTGCGCGGGATGGTGGCGCGCAAGCCCGCCACCGCCGTGGAGACCGACGCGCCCGTACTCGTGCAGTCCGATGAGGACGACCAGGGCTGGGCTTCACGCGGCGCGCACAAGCTGATCGGCGCCCTGGACGCCTTCGAGCCTGCCGGTCTGAGCGTGGCAGGCCGTCGTTGTCTCGACGCGGGCGCCTCGACCGGCGGCTTCACCGACGTCCTGTTGCGCAGGGACGCCGCCGAGGTGGTGGCGGCGGACGTGGGCTACGGCCAACTCGTCTGGCGACTGCAGACCGATGGGCGGGTCCGGGTCCTGGACCGGACCAACGTTCGTGCGCTGGACGCCGACGTGATCGGCGGCCAGGTCGCCCTGATCGTCGCCGACCTCTCGTTCATCTCGCTGCGACTGGTACTGCCCGCGTTGGCGTCCTGTGCCGCGCCTGGCGCGGATCTGCTGCCGATGGTCAAGCCGCAGTTCGAGGTCGGCAGGGGCAGGCTCGGAGCCGGTGGGGTGGTGCGTGATCCGGAGGTCCGCGTCGACGCGGTCCTGGAGGTGATCCGGGTGGCCGAGCGACACGACCTGAGCTTCCGGGGCGTGGTGGCGAGTCCCCTGCCCGGTCCGGCAGGCAACGTCGAGTACTTCCTCTGGCTGACAAGAGGACATGCCGTCGCGGGGGAGCCTGCCAGCCCCGCACCGGTGTCGTCCGCCGACCGGACGGCGGCGCAGACCGTCGCGCCGGGGAACCCCGTCGACGTCGAGCAGGCCGTTCGTGACGCCGTGCGGGAGGGGCCGCGATGACCCGCGAGGTGCTCATGATCGTCCACACCGGACGTGAGGCGGGCAGGCGCATCGCGCACGAGGTCGCAGCGATGTTCGCCGAGGCCGACATCAGGCTTCGCGTTCTCTCCGACGAGGCACCGGATCTCGACGCGAACTGTTACGACCGGGTCGTCGATCCGGGACCGGACGCGGCGACGGGAGTGGAACTCGTCTTCGTCCTGGGCGGTGACGGCACTCTGCTGCGGGCCGCCGAGATCGCCCGGCCTGCCCGCGTCCCGGTGCTCGGCGTGAACATGGGACGGGTCGGCTTCCTGGCCGAGGCGGACTCCGAGCACGTCGCGGACGCGGTGCGCGCGGTGGTCCGCCGTGATTACCAGGTGGACGAGCGGATGACGGTGAACGTCGTCGCCTCCTATGCTGGCGAGGTCATCGCGCGGGACTGGGCGCTCAACGAGGCCAGCGTCGAGAAGAGCAGCCGGGAACGCATTCTGGACGTCGTCGTCGAGGTCGACGGGCGACCGGTGTCGGCCTTCGGCTGCGACGGGGTGCTGTGCGCCACTCCCACCGGGTCGACGGCGTACGCGTTCTCGGCGGGGGGCCCGGTGATCTGGCCCGAGGTCCCCGCATTGCTGGTGCTGCCGAGCAACGCGCATGCATTGTTCTCGCGGCCGTTGGTGGTCGCCTGGACCTCGGTGGTGGCCGTCGAGGTCGCCTCCGACGGACACCCGGCAGTGTTGTGCTGTGACGGGCGTCGCACGGTCGAGCTGCCGCCGGGCGCCCGGGTGGAGGTGTTGGCGGGCGACCTGCCGGTTGGCCTGGTCCGGTTGCGCCCCGCTCCGTTCACCGACCGGCTGACCCGCAAGTTCTCTCTTCCGGTGCAGGGATGGCGCGGTCCCATCGACGACTGACCGCTCCGGTCGCCTCCACAGTGCTCATCGGCCTGGCTGCCCGCCCCCGTCGGCGGGCCGAGGGCGCCGAAGGGTCCCGGACGTCTCACCACGGCGATAGGGTTCGGGGTGTGCTGGCCGAGATGCGAATTCAGGGCCTCGGCGTCATCGACGAGGCCACCCTCCAATTGCACCCCGGTCTGACCGTGGTGACGGGTGAGACGGGCGCGGGCAAGACGATGGTCGTCACCGGTCTCCACCTGCTCAGCGGCGGGCGGGCGGAGTCGTCTCGGGTGCGGGCGGGTGCCGAACGCACCGTGGTCGAAGGACGCTTCCGGGTCGAGGGCACCGACGGCGCTGCGAAGGTGGCGGCCGACGTGGGTGCCGATCCCGACGAGGACGGCAGCCTCATCGCCGTGCGCACGGTGAACGCCGACGGCAGATCCCGTGCTCATCTGGGCGGCCGCTCGGTGCCGATCGGCGTTCTCGGCCAGCTCGCGGAGCAGGCGCTCGCGGTGCACGGCCAGAACGATCAGCTTCGGCTGCTGCGGTCCGGCGAGCAGCGGGTGGTGCTCGACCGTTTCGCAGGCGAGCCGGTCCTGACGCCGCTCGCCGACTATCGGCGGGTCCGCGCCGAATGGCTCGGCGTCGCTCAGGAACTGCGGGAGCGCACCGAACAGGCCAGGGAACTCGCCAGGGAGGCGGGCATCCTGCGTCACGGGCTCGCCGAGATCGAGGCGCTGGACCCACAGCCCGGCGAGGACGAGGAGCTGGTCGAGGAGGCGCGGCGACTCGCCGACGCCGACCAGCTTCGCGGCGCCGCGCTCGGTGCACAGCTCGCGTTGACCGGTGCGGCCGACGGCGATCCCGATCAGCCCGGCGCGCTGGGGATGCTGGGCGAGGCCCGTCGCAGGCTGACCGGGACCGACGACACCCAGCTTCGCGACCTCGAACCCAGGCTGGCCGAGGCGATCGCCGTCCTGGTCGACGTCGGCGCGGAGCTGGGGGGATACCTGGATCGACTCGACGCCGACCCGGCGAGGCTGGAACGGGTGCTGTCTCGACAGGCCGAGCTCAAGGCCCTGACCCGGAAGTACGCCGCCGACGTCGACGGCGTACTGGCCTGGGCCGCGCAGGCGACGGAACGACTGTCCCTCGTGGACGGTTCCGACGAGTTGCTCGATTCGCTGGCGCGGCGTCGCGACGCCTTGGAGATCGAGCTCGCCGAGCACGCCGAGCGGGTGGGTGCCGCGCGCGCGGTCGCCGCAGTGGAACTGGGTGAGGCGGTGTCCGCCGAACTGGCGGGTCTGGCGATGGCGTCGGCTCGAATCGAGGTCGGGGTGGCGCGGCGACCCGCCGTGCCTGCCGAGGAGGCGGCGTTGACCCTGGACGGGCAACGGGTGCACGCGGGGCCCGACGGCGTGGACGACGTCGAGCTGCGGCTGATCGCCCACGAGGGTGCTCCCGCGCTGCCGGTGCAGAAGGGCGCGTCCGGCGGTGAACTCTCTCGCGTGATGCTGGCGCTCGAAGTGGTGCTCGCCGACTCCGATCCGGTTCCGACGATGGTGTTCGACGAGGTCGACGCGGGCGTCGGCGGTCGCGCGGCGGTGGAGGTGGGTCGGCGACTGGCCAGGCTGGCGGTGTCTCACCAGGTCGTCGTCGTCACGCACCTCCCGCAGGTCGCCGCCTACGCCGATCGTCATCTGGTCGTACACAAGGGGTCCGGCTCCGGCATCACCAGCAGCAGCGTCCGCACCGTCAGCGAGGAGGACCGGGTGGTCGAGCTGGCCAGGATGCTGGCGGGCATGGATTCCACGGAGACCGGTCGCGCCCACGCCGAGGAGTTGCTGTCCGTGGCTTCTCGCGATCGTGCGTCATTCGGTACGGGGAGGTAGGCCGCACGTCCGAGTGAGGCCGGCTGATCGTGCCCGCGAAGCCGGCGTGTCCGGACTGCTTCGCGGCGTCAGCCTTGTCACCATCGGCGAATGAAGTTCACCGGCCTGCTGACTCGGCGTAAGCAGAACCTGCCCGGAGTGATCGGTGTGGCTCGGGTCGAGCGACACGGCGACGACCTCCTTCGTCGGATCGGTCCCGGCGACATCGCGGTGATCGATCAGGTGGACCTGGATCGACGCACCGCCGAGGCGCTGGTGGCGGCGCGGGCCGCCGCCGTGGTCAACATGGCCACCTCGATCTCCGGACGCTTCCCCAATCTCGGTCCCGAGGTGCTGCTGGACGCCGGAATCCCGCTGGTCGACGACGTCGGCGACGATCTGCTGCTCACCGTCAGGGACGGGGCGCGGGTCCGGCTGCACGAGGGCGTCCTGTACTCCGGCGACCTGGTGGTCGGCAAGGGCGTGGAGCAGACCGCCGACTCGGTGGCCGATCAGCTCGTCGAGGCCAAGGCGGGGATGTCCGCGCAGCTGGAGGCGTTCTCGGCGAACACGACGGAGTTCCTCCGGCAGGAACGGGCGCTGCTGCTGGACGGTGCGGGTCTGCCGGAGCTGGGCGTCGACCTTCGCGGTCGGCGAGTGGTGGTCGTCGCGCCGGGGCCCGATCACCTGGCCGATCTACGGCGGCTGCGCCGGTTCGTCAAGGAGTCCAGACCGGTGCTCATCGGCGTCGAGCAGGGCGCCGACACGCTGCGGGCGCAGGGGCTGCGGCCGGACGTCATCGTCGGCGACCCGGAGCAGATCTCCGTGGAGTCGCTGCGCTGTGGTGCCGAGCTGGTGGTGCCGGCCTGGCCGAGTGGTGAGGCACCGGGGCTCGATCTCGCCCAGGATCTCGGCCTGCCCGCGGTGACCGTCTCCTCTACGGCCAATCCGGAGGACCTGGCCCTGCTGCTCGCCGAGGACAAGGGCGCCGAGCTGATCGTGGCGGTGGGCTGTGAGGCCACGCTGCACGAGTTCCTGGACCGGGGGCGGACCGGGTCGAATCCGTCGACGGTGCTGACGAGGCTCCGGCTGGGCGGGCGACTGATCGACGCGGAGGCCGTCTCCGTGCTGCATCGGAGCCGGGTCACCTCGGGTGCCGTGGCGTTGTTGCTGGCGGGTGTCGCGACGGTGCTGGTGACGGCGGTGGCCGTCTCCGGGCTCGCACCCGTCTACGGCCAGATCGCCATCGACGGAATGACCGATTTCAACAGCTGGGTGAAGGGGCTGTTCTCGTGATCACACTGCGTTATCACCTGGTCGCGATGGCCTCGGTGTTCCTGGCCTTGGCCGTCGGCGTGGTCCTGGGGTCCACGGCGGTCGCCGATCGGCTGCTCGCGGGGATCGGTTCGGACGGGCCGTCGTCCGCCGAGCAGATCGCGACCTTGCAGACGGAGCGTGACGACCTGGCCGCTCGGCTGGGCGACGCCGAGGCGTTCACCGCCGCCGTCGGCGGCCAGACGGTGGCCGGAGCGCTCGACGGGCAGAGCGTGGCGCTGGTCAGCACGGTCGAGGCCGACGCCGCCGACCGGGATGCGATCCGCGAGCTGATCGGCGCGGCGGGCGGCACCGTGTCCGGTGAGATCCAGCTCACCGACGGCTTCACCGATCCGGCTCGGGCCGACCAGCTGCGTGACCTCGTGCGGGGCGTGCTGCCCGCCGGGGCCCAGCTGCCTGCCGCCGTGGACCCCGGGACGCTGGCGGGCGGCCTGCTGGGTGCGCTGCTGTCGACCGACCCCGAGACCGACGAGCCGCAGGCGTCTGCCGAGGAGAGTGCAGCGGCACTCGGCGGGCTGGTCGACGGCGGTTTCGTCCAGGCGGGCGGCGATGTCGAGCCGGGCAGGCTCGTCCTCGTCCTCGACGGCGGCGTCAGTGCCGCGAACGCTGCCGGGGACCGTGCCGCAGTGGTGGCCCGGCTCGCCGCCCAGCTCGACCGGTCCGGCACCGGGGCCGTCCTCGCGGGCCGGGCGGGCTCCGCGACGGGGACCGGCTCGGTGGGGCTTGTGCGGGCCGATCGAGCGGTCACCGGAAGCCTGTCCACAGTGGACGAAGTGGACCGGGCGGCGGGTCGGATCGCGGTGATCCTGGCGCTGCGGGAGCAGAACGAGGGCGCGGCCGGTCAGTACGGCGTCGCGGAGGGTGCACAGGGGCCCGCCCCGGACGCACAGGCGCCTGCGGGCGGTGCGCCGCCCGAGCCGGAGTCCGCAGCCGAGGGGCGTGACGCGGCGGCTGTCGACGACGACGTTCCGGCGGGGGCCGGTGGCGGATGACCTGCGATCCGGCCCCGTGAGTGGGCCGTTCATGGCACGTGGTGTTACGTTAAGACCCCGTGGATCGGTATCACGCCGTCCTCCCAGAAGCTAGTCCGATCCGGTGACGGTCGGTGAATCGGGAACCACGGGGAGCCCTCTTGGTGCTGCAGGCACGCACGATCAAGCACGTGTTCGTCACGGGAGGAGTCGCATCCTCCCTCGGGAAGGGGCTGACGGCATCCAGCCTGGGGCAATTGCTCACGGCCCGTGGCCTTCGGGTCACCATGCAGAAGCTCGACCCTTATCTCAACGTCGATCCCGGCACGATGAACCCTTTCCAGCATGGTGAGGTGTTCATCACCGAGGACGGCACCGAGACCGACCTCGATGTCGGCCACTACGAACGATTCCTGGACCGCGACCTGTCCGGTCGCGCGAACGTGACCACCGGCCAGGTGTACTCGACGGTGATCGCGAAGGAACGGCGCGGCGAGTATCTCGGTGACACGGTGCAGGTCATTCCGCACATCACCGACGAGATCAAGTCCCGCATCAGGGCGATGGCCGAGCCGGACGAGAACGGGATCACCCCCGACGTGGTGATCACCGAGGTCGGGGGCACGGTGGGCGACATCGAGTCGCTGCCGTTCCTGGAGGCCTGCCGTCAGGTACGGCATGACCTCGGGCGCGACAACTGTTTCTTCCTGCACGTCTCGTTGGTGCCGTACCTGGCGCCGTCCGGCGAGCTGAAGACCAAGCCGACGCAGCACTCGGTGGCCGCGCTGCGCAACATCGGCATCCAGCCCGATGCCATCGTGTGCCGGTCCGACCGGGAGATCCCGGCGGCGCTGAAGCGCAAGATCGCCCTGATGTGCGACGTCGACACCGACGGCGTGGTAGCGGCGCCCGACGCGCGCTCGATCTACGACATCCCGCGCGTCGTGCACGCCGAGGGCTTGGACGCCTTCGTAGTCCGCAGGCTCGGTCTGCCGTTCCGGGACGTCGACTGGCGGGTGTGGGGCGACCTGCTCGACCGGGTGCACCAGCCCGCCGAGACGGTGCGGGTCGCGCTCGTCGGCAAGTACGTCGACCTGCCGGACGCCTACCTCTCGGTCACCGAGGCACTGCGGGCGGGCGGGTTCGCCCACCATGCCAAGGTGGAGATCGTCTGGGTCCCCTCTGACCAGTGCGACACCGACGCGGGTGCGTCGGCGGCGTTGGCAGGCGTCGACGGAATCCTCGTACCCGGCGGATTCGGCGTGCGGGGGATCGAGGGCAAGGTCGGCGCGATCCGGTACGCGCGCACGCGCGGGATTCCGATGCTGGGCCTGTGCTTGGGGCTGCAGTGCATGGTGATCGACGTGGCGCGAGACCTCGCGGGCCTGGACGGGGCGAACTCGGCCGAGTTCGGCGAGGACTGCGTGCATCCGGTGATCAGCACCATGGCCGATCAGGAGGCCGTGGTCGCGGGGGAGCGCGACATGGGCGGCACGATGCGGCTCGGCGCCTACCCCGCGCGGCTGGTGGCCGGGACGGTGACCGCCAAGGCCTACGGCGCCACCGACGTCTCCGAGCGGCATCGGCATCGCTACGAGGTCAACAACGCCTATCGGGAGCGGCTGGCCGAGGCGGGCCTGGTGTTCTCCGGCCTGTCGCCGGACGACCGGCTGGTCGAGTTCGTGGAGTTGCCTGCCGACGTGCATCCGTTCTTCGTCGGCACGCAGGCCCATCCCGAGCTCAAGAGCAGGCCGACGCGGCCGCATCCGCTGTTCGCGGCCTTCGTGCGCGCGGCGGCGGACTACAAGGCGCAGGAGCGGCTTCCGGTGGAGCTGCCCGAGGCGGCGCCGAGCAAGGCCGGAGCGTCTCGATGACGCCGTCCGACCCGTCCTCGCCGCCTGCCTCGTCGTCCGACGGCGTGCGGCGGACTCGGGGCGCCCACGAGTTCGGCATCGTGGGCAGCGAGGACCTGTACCAGGGCCGAGTGATGGCCCTGCGCGTCGACGAGATCGCCATGCCGGGTGGCGGCACGGGTCGTCGTGAGGTCGTGGAGCACCCCGGTGCGGTCGCGATCGTGGCCGTCGACGACGAGGGCCGGGTGGTGTTGATCCACCAGTATCGGCATCCGTTGGGCAGACGACTGTGGGAGCTGCCTGCGGGACTGCTCGACGTGGCGGGCGAGCCTGCGGTGGACACCGCGCGGCGCGAACTCGCCGAGGAGGCCGCGCTGTCGGCCTCGCGGTGGTCGGTGCTGGTCGACGTCGCCGCCTCGCCGGGCTTCACCGACGAGGTGGTCCGGGTCTTCCTCGCCCTCGACCTGCACGAGGTGGCCGAGATGACCGCCGAGGGCAATGAGGAGGCCGACCTCGTGGTGCATCGCGTGCCTCTGGACGAGGCGGTGCGCATGGTGGTCGCAGGCGAGATCGTCAACGCCTCGACCTCGGCGGGTCTGCTGGCGGCGCGAGCCGTGCTGACGGGCCTGGCCGAGGCCAGAGAGACCACCGCGCCGTGGCCGGATCGGCCGACTCGATGGGCGAGGCGCACGGCGGGCTCGGACTGATCGAGGCTGCGCGGGCACGGCGAGGCGAGTCGATCGCCTCGCCGTGCCCTCCGGTCGAGAGGCCGTCTCGGCAGGACTCGGGCCTTTCGGCGAAGTGCATCGGTGCCCGACCCGGCCGGGAACGGGCCCGATGCGATGCCTGCCGTTCGGTCGCCGAGGCGATCAGTCGCGGAGGGGAAGGCCCCGGCTGTCGCGTCCGCCGTTGGCGATCAGCAGGATTCCGTCGATCCAGCACCAGAGGACGCCGATGCCGAAGACCGGCGTCAGCAGAAGCTGGGCCAGGCCGATTCCGATGTGTCCGGTGTAGAAGCGGCCGATGCCGAAACTCGGAATGAGCTGGAGGACGCCTGCGGCGATCTTCGACTTCGACGAGTAGACGACGACGTCGGACGGAGGCGGTGCCTGCGGGGGACGCGGTGCGGTGGGCCGGAGCGTCGCCACACCCGGCAGCGTCGGATGCGGGACGGGCAGGTCGCTGAAGATCGCGAGCAGGTCCCCGTTCGTCTTCGCGTCCATCGTGTGTGTGAGCCGTTGTTCGTACTCCTCCAGGCTCAACCTGCCCTCGGAGAGATGAATGCCGAGCGCACTCACGGCTGATTCGCGTTCCGTGGTGCCGATTCTTTTCTGATGGAGATTGTCTGCGCCTGCCACTGGATCACCGTAGCGCCCTTCGACCCCTACCGAGTATCACTGTCTGCTTTCCCGACGGAGACGGCCGGTCACGACCGATTCTCCTTCGCAGACGCCTCGTTCCCGACGCGGCCGTCCGTCGCCGTCGGGCCCGGCAGGGCAGCCCCGGTCCTCGGGCCTGCCGCTCGTCGCAGCCGCGCCCGCTGAGGACACCGTGATCTCAGGCTCCCGCACCGGGACAGTCCCCCGGCACCTGCGTACCCGGTGCGGACCGAGTGCCGTGAGTCGCAGGAGCAGCAGGAGGACCAGCGCGAACACCGGCAGCCAGGCCAGCCGCAGCAGCAGCCAGCCGGGGTCGTCGGCGACAGTGTGCAGGCCGGGCAGCACGCCTGCCCGTGCGGCGACGAGGCTCACCACGACCAGGGCGCTCTGATGCAGCAGGAGGATCCCCATGGCGTCTCGGCTCAGCACCGTGACCACACGGGTGATGATCGGGTGTGTCGCGATGCGGTGCAACGTCTGCCACAGCAGCAGGACGAGGCCGATCTGCGCGACGGCCAGCGCGAGCGCGACCGGGGAGGGCGGGAGCAGGTTGGACCGCTCGGCGCCGGGAACGCCGATCCCGGCCGCCGGGTAGCCGAAGACCGTCACCGCGATCGCCATGCCGAGGACCCCGACCCCGACCAGCATCGCACTCGGCAGCCTGCCGGGTCGCCGTCCGGCGGCCAACGCCGTGCCGAGCTGCCACGGAACCCACCACACGGTCACCACCGTGGTCAGACCCACGGCCTGCGCCAGCCCGCTGGGCGACGTCGCGGCCACGGCCTCCGCCAGCAGTGCCAGGGCGGCGGGCAGCAGCGCGGCCGCCAGACCGAACCGGGCGTCCAGCCGCCGTGCCAGCGGTGTCACGGCCGGCAGCAGCAGGTAGACGCCGAGGAAGCACAGTGGGGAGACGATCAGCTGTGCGGTCGTGACCACCGTCTGCTGCGGCAGGCCGCGCACGGCGAGCACGGCGAACACCACGGCCCAACCGCCGCACAGGGCTGCCACCGGGAGCACGAATCGCCGCAGCCCCAGCCGCCAGGCCCGTTCCCCTCGCCCTGCTCGCCGCCCTGCCGAGGCGAGGTAGCCACCGACGAGGAAGAACAGGCCGAGAGGCTGGAGGAGCCAGCTCAGCGGTGTCAGCGTCGGCAGCGATGCCAGCGGACTGCTTGCGACCAACCCGTCCCGGCTCGCAGTCAGGGGAGTGACCAGCCAGTGGCCGAGCACCACTCCGCACACCGCGACCGCACGGACGAGGTCGATCGACGGGTCCCGGGGCCGGGCACGGGTCGTCATCAGCGCACCGCCGAGTGGGCGTCGTCAGTCGGGTGCGGCGCCGGGCGGCCTGCTGCGCCGACCGGGGAGTCGCCGGGAACAACGCCAGGTTCCGGGGCCGCCTCGGCGGACACGGCCGCGACATCGGGCGCGGCGGAGCCCAGCACGATCTCGGCCACGGCGGTCAACGAGTCGGTGCCCGGCTCGAAGTAGCCGTCATGTCCTGCGACGTCCCGAGCAGGCACGCTGCGAGCGCCGAAGGTCTCGACCGTCGGGTCGCCGCCGTGACCGAGGTCCCCCAGACGCAGCTTCGGGACGGCCGAGATCCAGTCGTTCTCACCTCGGCCTGCCCAGACTCGTGCCTCGGTGTCCAGTTCCTCCACCGACTCGGCGCGGACGCCTGGTGCGGCGAGGAACACGAGTTCGTCGGCGGCGAGTTCGGGCGCGGCCAGACCGCAGACCACCGCGCCGTAGCTGTGGCAGACGAGGCTGATCCGCTGGTCCGGGTTCTGGGTCCGCAGGCCGGTGGCGAAGTCGACCAGCTCATGGGCGCCGGCACGCGCCAGCCGCCCGCCGACGGCGTCCAGCCCGATACCCTCGGGCGTCTGGTAGCCCAGCCAGGCGATGACGGCGGTCTGCGTGCCGGGGGACCGGGTGGTCAGCTCGTCATGGAGCGCCCGAGCCATGCCCATCGGCCTGCGCAGCGGCAGCTCCGACTCGGCGAACCGAGCCAGGTCCACGTCCGAACCGGGGACGAGCACCGCGACGTCCCGCGCCTCGTCCAGATCGCCCAGCACCACGGCGACCCGGCCGCGCCCCTGCGGATCGAACAGCAACAGCTGCTCCTGACGGACCGCTGCCTCGTCGGGTCCGGCCGCAGGCTCCGACTCGTCCGAGCGGTGCCGGTTCGCGGCGTACCGCAGCGCGGCGGGCGCGCCGTCCAGCTGTCCCAGCACGGCGGGATGGGCGTCGACCAGACGTTCGGCCTCGGCCGGACCGGTGGCGGCGAAGAACGCGGCGATCACGGCGGGCTCGGCATCAGGCGGCGGCAGCGGCCTGCCCTGTGAACGATCCTGCGCCCAGGCGGCCGCCGCCGAGGCTGCGGGCGCGAAGGGGGCCGCCGCCGTCGATGCGGGTGCCGTGGTGAGGCCGACCAGCACGCTCAGGCCGAGCACCGCAGCTGTCGGGCGGCCGATCGATCGGAGCTGCCGAACCGCTCGTTCTCTGGTGCCCATGATCCTCGTCGTCCTTCCCGACCGATCCGCCTTCGTGATCGATCGGGCTGAACGCTAAGAGGCTGAGCGGGCTCGAATCGCCCCGCGACGGTAGCGAATCCGAGGTGCTACGAGAGGTGGCCTACGGGCGGTTCGTACCCCTACCCGGGTACGGGTCAGGAGCCGACCGTCACCAGCCCGCATTCGTAGGCGGCGATCACGGCCTGGGCTCGGTCCCGCACCCCGAGCTTGGCCAGGACCCGGCTGACATGGCTTTTCACCGTCTGCTCGGCGAGCACGAGGCGGCCTGCGATCTCGGTGTTGGACAGACCTCTGGCGACCAGGGTCAGCACTTCGGTCTCCCGATCGGTCAGCGCACGGAGGGGATCGGGGCGACCAGGCCCTCCTCGGAGCGGCGGCTCCACCGGCCGCGTCCGGACGAAGTCCTCGATGAGCCGCCGGGTCACCGAGGGAGCGAGCAGTGCCTCGCCCTCGGCCACAACCCGGACGGCGGCCAGCAGATCGGCCGACGGAGCGTGTTTGAGCAGGAAGCCGCTGGCGCCGGAGCGCAGCGCCTCGTAGACGTAGTCGTCCAGGTCGAAGGTGGTGAGCACCAGCACGCGAGGCGGCGAGCTGTCGGCCGGACGGGGCAGGTCCATCAGCAGTCGGGTCGCGGCGAGACCGTCGAGGACGGGCATCCGGATGTCCATCAACACCACGTCCGGCCCGACGCCCTCGCCGGTCAGCCGCCGGGTCTCGGTCACCGCCTCGCGACCGTCGGAGGCCGAGCCGACCACCTCGATGTCGGACTGAGCCGCGAGCAGCGCCGAGAACCCCTCCCGCACCATCGCCTGGTCGTCTGCCACCAGGACGCGAATCATCTCTACTCCTCGGCGTCGTCGGACGGTGCGTCGTCGGTCAGAGGCAGCACGGCCCGGATCTGGAAGCCGCCACTCGCGGTCGGACCCGCCGTCAGCGTTCCCCGGTGCAGGTCGACCCGCTCCCGCATGCCGGTCAGGCCGTGCCCGCCGCCCGATCGGCGCACTGCGACCTGTGGCGGTTCGGACGGTGGTTCGTTCCGCACCGTAATGATCAGCTTAGCCCCGTCGCGGGTCAGATCGATCCGGATCGGCGCATTGGGGGCGTAGCGGCTTGCGTTGGTCAGCGCCTCCTGGACGATGCGGTATGCGGTCAGGCCCAAGGCCTCGCCGACGACCTGTTCCAGGCCGTCCGGCAGGCTCATCGTGACCGGCATGCCGGAGTCGCCGCTGGTGGCGACGAGGTCGGCCAGATCGTTCAGGCCCGGCTGCGGCGCGCGGGCGGGCTGGTGATCGGCGTCGCGGAGCACGCCGAGAAGTCGTTGCATGTCCGACATCGCTGCGCGGGCGGCCTCGCCGATCTCGGCGATCTCCTGTCTGCCGGACTCGGACAGATCGGGCAGGCGGTAGGGGGCGGTCTCGGATCGCACCGCGATCATCGACATGTGGTGAGCCACCACGTCGTGCATCTCCCTGGCGATCCGGTTGCGCTCGCTGAGCCGCACCTGTTCGGCCTGTGCCTCGGAGGTGCGCTGCTCCTCGGCCGCGAGGTCTCGGCGGGCCCGGTGCGCGGAGCCGAGGGAGTAGGCGAGCAGCGCCACCACGATCGCGGAGACGAGCACTCCGCCGAGGTTGATCATCCCCCACGATCGTTCGGCCAGTGCCGCGCTGATCCATACGACCACGCAGGTCACCGCCAGGATCACCAGTACGATCCGCGCGGTGTGTCGGTAGGCGACCAGGAACAGCACGGTCAGCACGACCACCCACATCGGCAGCATCCGCCCGAGGTCCGCCGGAACGGTGACGAAGGCCGTCACGATCGCCAGGATGCTGGCTCGCCAGGCGACCATGGGCAGGACGAACGCCAGGACGGCGATCCCGCCGCCTGCGAATGCCAGGATCTCGGGCCA
The DNA here is from genome assembly GCF_001941625.1 of Actinoalloteichus fjordicus. Classification (NCBI taxonomy): domain Bacteria; kingdom Bacillati; phylum Actinomycetota; class Actinomycetes; order Pseudonocardiales; family Pseudonocardiaceae; genus Actinoalloteichus; species Actinoalloteichus fjordicus. Next base: position 5,104,418 of record NZ_CP016076.1, on the reverse strand, counting down.
GATGGTGTCCTGCTGGTCCGCGAAGTTGTCGACGCCTGCGATCGTCACGGTCAGTGCGTAGGCGGCGATCAACGGCACGCGGACTTGGCGTCGCCATCGGCGTGGAGTGTGTCCGCGCCGGGCCAGTGCGGTATCGGTGCCGCTGATCAGCACCAATGACAGCAGCGCGCCCGCCGTGCGTGCCCAGGACCGCACGGCCCTGCCTGTCTCGGCGACGAGCCCGGCGAGCTCCTCCCGCTGCCTGCGCTCGGCATGCCCCTCGGGGTCCTCGCCCTCGGCGGTGGGAGAGCTCTGGAGGACGGCGCTGGTGCGGAACCGGCCGAGGACGCCGCCGAGCAGTACGACGATGACGCCGGACAGCAGCAGCTCGGTGACCGGAAAAGTGCCGACGGCCTCGTCCATCGCCAGGGGGAGTACGGACAGCAACAGCCCGAATCCGCATGTCGCGGTCGTCACCGCGATCCACTTCGCATGGCGGAAGGCGACCAGGAACATCACCGTGAGGTAGTTCGACCAGAAGGGCAGCAGGTCGCCGAGGACCTCATGGAAGAGGAACACCCAGCCGACCATCGTGGCCGTCGCCAGCCGCCAGGCGATCAGCGGTCGAAAGAAGGCGAAGGCGCAGATGCCCGCCGAGGCCAGCAGCGCTAGCTGAGGTACCGGTGCGAGCGGGGCGTCTGCCCCGGGTCCGGGGCTGCTCACGAGCGGATCGAGCCGGGACACACCGAATGCGACGTTCGCCAAGAGCAAGGCGGTGACGAGTGGCGACATCGTCCAACGAAGCAGACGCGACATCCGTGGACGTGGCGTGCCCAGCAAACGATCCGGACCGGTCAGCAGGACCAGGGTCGCCACTCTGATCAGGGCACGTGGCTGCAGCCGCTCCGGTTTGTCGGTGTTCCTCGTCGGTGCCTCCGTTGTCACCGGGCCGATGCTAAGTCTTTCCACACTGGGCGACATCGGACTGCGGAGGTGACTCGAACCCCTACCGGAGCATCAGCGCAGCGCGCGCCGCTCGGCGTCCTCGCCGCCGTGGGCGAGCAGTAGCACGCCGTCGACGAAGGACCAGAGCAGGCCGACCCCGATGAAGGAGAGCAGGAACTGGGCCAGCCCGAGCTTGACGTGACCGGTGTAGAACCGACCTGCGCCGAAGCACGGCACGATCTGCAGGACGCCCGCCAACACGCGATACCTCGGTGACTCGCCCGCCGCAGGTTGGACGTCTCCGGAGGAGATCGCGCGGTTGAGCGAACGGCCGAGTGAGTCGGCGAGTTCGCCCGCCGACCGGACGAACGGGCCGAGGGAGTCCCCGATGCTCGGCGCTGTGCCGGTGGTCTTCGTCGGCGCGGGGGCCGGGGTGCGCTCCGGTTCGCCCACCGTGAGGTCGGGAGCCAGCTGGTGAGTGCCGGGCAGGTCGTTGAACAGCACGATGAGTTCCGAGCGGGTGCGGGCCAGGGTCACGGCCCCGATCCGCTCCTCGTACTCCTCTATCGTCAGCCTGCCCTGGGCGAAGTGGTCGCCGAGGAACTGCATCGCCTGTCCGCGCTCGGCGTCGCCGATGCGGAGACCGTTGGTGTTGGCGAAGGAGGCCATGCCTGTAGACGGTAGGCCTACGGCGAGCCGCGCGGGATCGGTGATGTCCCTGATCCGAGCCCAGGGCTGCCCCGACCTCGAGTCGGCGCGCGAGGTGCATGAGGCGCACGACGGCCCCGACGAGACTCCAGGGCGTCACCACTGGGCCGAGGAGATCGCGCGGCGGCCCGCGCCGAGCAGACCCTAGGCTGGGGCGTCGGCGGCAGGCCGTTGCCTGCCGGGACCCGTCGAAAGGATTTCGATGCGGATCGGCGTGCCCCGCGAGGTCGCCTGTCACGAGCGCCGGTGCGGGCGGCCCCGACCGAGATGGCGGACCTCCGCCGTTCGCGGCCGTCAGTTTCGGGGTGTCGCCGATGCGGGAACGGAGCTTGGCGAGCAAGCCGGGCCGCCTGTCGTCTGCCTCGTCGTGTCCTGGGCTCTGGCGGCTGCGTTCCCTGGTCGACGGCGCGACGACGGGCCGACGTGCCTCGGCAGACCACGGGCGGTGCGGACATGACCGGTGGTCAGGAGGTCGAGACAGGCTCCACGGAGGTCGAGGCGTCGACGGAACCGGCGGCCCGGGCCTCGGCCGAGGTTCCTCCTGCGGAGACCGCTGCTCGGCAGACCGCCGGGCCCGACCGGCTCGGGGGCGCGAACGACGTCGGGCGCGGCTCTTCTGATCCCCGGGACCCCGGAGCCGCTCAGGCCTGCGACGACCCGGACGAACCAGAGCCGTCCGACGAGCTCGTCGGACGGTTGACCGAGTATCTCGACCATCTGGCGGTCGAACGCGGCACCGCCCGCAACACCCTGGACGCCTATGGCCGGGACCTGCGTCGTTATCTGCGGAGCCTCGCCGCCAGGGAGGTGACGACGTTGGCCGACGTCTCTCGTGCGGACGTCACCGCCCACGTCGCCGCCCTTCGGGAGGGCGGGCCGTCCCGACCGGCGCTGTCGGCGGGATCGGCGGCCAGGGCGCTCATCGCGGTGCGCGGGCTGCACCGATTCGCTCATCGGGAGGGAGTCGTCGCGGTCGACGTGGCGGCCGAGGTCTCGCCGCCCGGCATCCCGCGCGGGCTGCCCAAGGCCCTGCCCGTCGACGATGTGCTGCGGCTCATCGACGGCAGCGGCGGATCAGATCCGCGTGGACTGCGTGACCGCGCCGTCGTGGAGTTGTTGTACTCGACGGGAGCCCGGATCTCCGAGGCCGTCGGTCTCGACGTCGACGACGTCGATACCGAAGGGCGGACCGTTCTGTTGGCAGGCAAGGGCGGACGACAGCGACTCGTCCCCATCGGACGACCCGCGTTGGCGGCGGTGCAGGCCTACCTGGTGCGGGGCAGGCCGACGTCGGCGGCGGCGGGCCGAGGCGGCCCGGCGCTATTCCTCAACGCGAGGGGCGGGCGTCTGTCGCGGCAGAGCGCCTGGCAGGTGCTCAAGACCGCCGCCGCAGCGGCGGGCCTCGCGGACTCCGTCTCGCCGCACACCCTCCGGCACTCGTTCGCGACGCACCTCATGGAGGCGGGCGCGGACGTGCGCGTCGTGCAGGAACTGCTCGGCCACGCCTCCGTGACCACCACGCAGGTCTACACGCTGGTCACGATCAACGCGCTTCGGGAGGTCTACGCGCTCGCGCATCCTCGCGCGCGTGACCCCGACTGAGTCGCCCGCGCATGTCGCGTCGGGCGCCGCGCCGCCGTGCGGAGCAGGCGATCGTCAGTACGCGCCGGAATCGGGAACGGGGATGCGTGCGATTCCGGCCGTCGCGGCGCACCGTCGGGCAGACGGAGAGCCCTTGATGCGGATTTTCTCGATCGCGGGGCTGCCGAGCAGACGGGCCGTCGCCTGCGGTGAGGCTGATCATGAGGCAGGAAACCCGAGGAGGTCTTAACGTGAATCCATCCCGCATTCAGGGGATGCCGCTCGGGTAGGAGGTTCGATGATCGGGGTGACCGGAGCCACCGGAGCAGTCGGCGGCCGAATCGCGCGGCTGCTCGCGGACCAGGGCACGGCGACCCGGCTGGTGGTCCGCGACGCCGGACGCGCACCCGAGCTGCCGGAATCGTCGGTCCGCGCTGCCTCCTACTCCGACGCCGACGGAATGCGTGCCGCGTTCGACGGCGTGCGAACCCTCTTCCTCGTCTCCGCCGACGCCGACCCGGAGCGGGTGCCGCAACACCGGACGGCGGTCGACGCCGCCGTCGCCGCCGGCGTCGAACACCTCGTGTACCTGTCGTTCCTCAGCGCCGACCCGGACGCGACGTTCACCTTCGCGAGGGATCACTTCCGCACCGAGGAGTACATCCGCGCCAGCGGCGTCGAGTTCACCTTCCTCCGGCCCAGTCTCTACCTGGACCTGTTGCCCACCTGGGTGGCCGACGACGGCGTCATCAGGGGGCCGGCAGGCGACGGCCAGGTCGCGTGGGTCTCCCGCGACGACGTCGCCCGCGTCGCCCGGTCGGTCCTCACCGGAACCGGTCATGCGGGCCGGGTCTACGACGTCACGGGTCCGGAACTGCTGACGCTGGCCCGATCGGCGGCGGTGCTCTCCACCTTCGCCCACCGCCCCATCACCTACCAGGAACAGACACTGGCCGAGGCGAAGGCATCCCGGTCCGGTCACGGTGCCGAAGACTGGGAATTGGAGGGCTGGGTCACCTCCTACGCGGCGATCTCGACCGGCGAGATGGCCGTGCGCGGCGATGTCGTGGCCCAGCTCACCGGACGGAATCCGCTGTCCCTGGCGGAATTCCTGCGGACTCATCCCGACAGTGTGGAACTGCTCACGCGGAATTGATCCATCGATTCTCCTGCGCGGTCCGACCTGCGGCGGGCAAGCTTGCGATGTGGCCACGGCGAGGCGCGTTGCCGCTTCTTCGCCTGCCGCTTAGAGTGCGGCAGGAGTGGGGCTTGGCGATCAGGTCGCGCCCGGCGGTGGTTGGATCGCAGGCAGAACGGTTCCGCTGCGGCTTCGCAAGGCGTGAACAAGCGCCACCGGGCTGCGCCGCACGAGAACCTTTGGATGCGAGGAGCGAGCCACCATGTCGACACCGTCGCCTTCGGCCGGTCGGCCGCGTGGTGCGGCGGTCGACCTGGGCCTCACGCCCAGGGCAGCCGACCCCACCGAGGAAGAGGCCCTTGAGGCACTCGAGGGCGAGATCGGGCCCACCGGAAGGCCCCGCCGTCACGTTCCCGACCCGCCGTTACTGGACCGGCACGGCCCCGCCACGGTGCTGGCGATGTGCAATCAGAAGGGCGGGGTCGGCAAGACGACCTCGACCATCAACCTCGGCGCGGCACTGGCCGAGTGCGGCAGACGGGTGCTGCTCGTCGACTTCGACCCGCAGGGCGCCCTGTCGGTCGGTCTCGGCGTGTATCCGCATCATCTGGACACCACCATCTACAACGTGATCATGGAGCGACAGGTCTCCGTTCAGGAGGTCGTGCAGGAGACCTCCACCGAGGGCATGCACCTGCTGCCCAGCAACATCGACCTGTCGGCGGCCGAGGTCCAGCTCGTGGTCGAGGTCGGCCGGGAGCAGGCGCTGGCCAGGGTCCTGCGGCCGGTACTGGCCGACTACGACTACATCCTGGTCGACTGTCAGCCCTCGCTCGGCCTGCTCACCGTGAACGCGCTGGCCGCCGCGCACGGCGTCCTCATTCCGCTGGAGTGCGAGTTCTTCAGTCTGCGTGGCGTGGCACTGCTGATCGACACCATCGAGAAGGTGCGGGAGCGGCTGAATCCGGATCTGGAGATCACCGGAATACTCGCCACCATGTTCGATCCTCGTACCCTGCATTCCCGCGAGGTCATGGCCAGAGTCGTCGAGGCCTTCGGCGACATCGTGTTCGACACGGTGATCAACCGGACGGTGCGATTCCCGGAGACGACGGTCGCGGGGGAGCCGATCACTCGCTGGGCACCCCGCTCGGCGGGCGCGAAGGCCTACCGGGCGCTGGCGCGCGAGGTGATCGCGCGATGACCGGGCTCGTGGTCTCGTCTCTCGCGGCGGGACTCCGCAGCGGGGCGTGGCACTCGAAGGCAGGCCGGGAGCACAGGTGACCCGACGCGCCGCACTACCGGGTGCCGCCGAGCTGTTCAGGTCCACGACGCCGGAGACCGGCCGGCCCTCGGGCGAGGCCTCGACCGACGTGCCCGACGTATTGTCCCCTGCCGTCGACACGGCGGTGACCCGCGGCTCCGGCCGCAGGCGACACGACACGAAGATCACCGTCTACGTCTCGTCCGAGGAACTGGTGGCGCTGGAACGGGCCCGGCTCGTGCTGCTGGCCGAACACGGCGTCACCGCCGATCGAGGTCGGGTCGTCCGGGAGGCCGTCGCGGTCGTGCTGGCCGACCTTCAGGCGCGCGGCGCCGACTCGATCCTGGTCGAGCGGCTGCGCGGGGAGGCGGCGGGATGACCGGTCGCGAGCGGGAACCGGTGCTCGCGCCCGTGGCGGCGACGGAGCCGGGCGGCGAGCCTGGCCGGTCTGATCCGTCTCCGGCGTCTCCGGCGTCTCCGGCAGCGTCCGCCGCCGACGTCGGGTCGACGTCCGGGGCGGTCGATCCGGTGCAGCTCGAGACGCGGATCGATCCCGGCCGGGCAGGCCCCCTCGATCCCGAGACAGAACTGACCCTCGACCCGGCCTCGACGCCGGCCGACCCCGCCCCGCACGGCGGTCGGTTCACCGTGCATCTGCACAACTTCGAGGGACCGTTCGACCTGCTGCTGCAACTCATCTCGCAGCATCGGATGGACGTCACCGAGGTGGCCCTGCACAAGGTCACCGACGAGTTCATCGCCCACATCCGAGGGCTGGGCGAGGAATGGGACCTCGACGAGATCACCGAGTTCCTGGTGATCGCGGCGACCCTGCTCGACCTCAAGGCGGCGCGGCTGCTGCCCGCCGCGGACGTGGAGGACGAAGAGGATCTGGCACTGTTGGAGGCCAGGGACCTGCTGTTCGCCCGACTGCTCCAGTACCGCGCTTACAAGCAGGTGGCGGCGCTGTTCAGCGAGCTGGAGGCGGGCGCGTTCCGGCGGTACCCGAGGTCGGTGACCCTGGAGGAGCGGTTCGAGGGACTGCTGCCCGAGGTGCTCCTCGGCGTCGACGCGAATCGATTCGCCGAGGTGGCGGCCGCGGTGTTCCGGCCGCGCCCGCCGCCTGCCGTGTCGTTGGAGCACCTGCACATGGCGAGGGTGTCGGTGCGGGAGCACGCGGCGTACCTGCGGGTCCTGCTCGCGGAGCGCGGTGAGGCGAGCTTCGCCGAGCTCACCGAGGACTGCGAGCAGACCGTGGAGGTGGTCGCTCGGTTCCTCGCCCTGTTGGAGCTGTACCGGGAGACCTCGGTGCTCTTCGACCAGACCGATCCGCTGGGCGACCTGCGGGTGCGGTGGGTCGGCGGCAGCGTCGAGCATGCCAGGGCGGTCGCCGAGTCCGATCGGGCAGGCGTCGAGGACGAGGAGTACGGGTGAATCAGGAGAGCGCGGACGAGGGGCGGCGCGGCCACTCGTCGTCGCCGACCGGGACTGCCGGTCTGTTCGCGGGCACAGGTGCGGACCAGGGATCGATCTCGAGCGCATCGACGGTGCCGGACCCCGCCGTGCCCGATCCGATCGGGCCCGACCCGCTCGTACCGGAACCGGCCCAGCCGGAACCGGACCACCCTGAACCCGAGCACCCTGAACCCGAGCAGCCGGAACCCGAGCAGCCGAGACCCGACCAGCCGGGCCCCGAGGTGCCGGTGCCGAACGTGCCGGTCCCGGACGTTCCAGAACCCGCCGCCCCCGTGCCCGACGTGCCCCAGCCTGCGGTTCCCCAGCCCGAGGTGCCCGACCCGGACGTGCCTGCGCCGCCTGCGGGGGCGGCCGCATCCCCGGCCGCACCGGCACCCCCGGCCACACCGGCCCCGTCGGCCCCATCGGCCGCGCGAGACCGGATGTCCTCGACGCGAGACGACGCCCCCGACCTGACCGACGACCCCGCCCTCGACGCGGCGTTGGAGGCCCTGCTGCTGGTCGTGGACGTCCCGGCGGGTGAGGAGCTGCTCGCGGGGACGCTCGATCAGCCTGCCGGGCGCATCTCGGCGGCCCTGTGCCGAATCGCCACGCGGTATGACGCGGCCGAGAGCGGCATCGAACTCCGTCGAATCGGCGAGGGCTGGCGCCTGTACACCCGTGATCGGTACGCGCCTTATGTCGAGAGATACCTGCTCGACGGGCAGCGGGCGAAGCTGACGAGGGCCGCGCTGGAGACGTTGGCGGTGATCGCCTACCGGCAGCCGACCACACGATCCCGAGTGGCCGCAGTACGCGGGGTGAACGTCGACGGAGTCATCCGTACCCTGTTGGGTCGTGGCCTGGTCGAGGAGACCGGCACCGACCCGGAGACCGGCGGTCTGCTCTACCGGACCACCGAGCTGTTCCTCGAACGTCTCGGGCTGTCCTCCCTGGAGCAGCTCCCGCCGATCGCCCCATTGCTACCCGAAGTGGATTCCATCGATGAGCAACTCTGAGCACAGCAGTCGTCCGCCGCGTCGCGAGCGCCCCGCCGCACCCGGCGACGATCACCCGGAGGGCATCCGACTGCAGAAGGTGCTCTCCCGCGCGGGCATCGCGTCGCGTCGCGCAGCCGAGGAGCTGATCGCCGCCGGGCGGGTCAGCATCGACGGCAAGGTCGTCACCGAGATGGGGCGCCGCGTCGATCCGACGACGGTCACCATCCACGTCGACGGCAATCGCGTGGTGGTCCGGGAGGACCTGGAGTACCTCGCACTGAACAAGCCGGTCGGGATGCACAGCACCATGTCCGACGACATGGGCAGGCCGTGCATCGGCGACCTGATCACCAGCCGTTCGGAGCGGCTCTTCCACGTGGGCAGGCTGGACGCCGACACGGAGGGCCTGCTGCTGCTGACCAACGACGGCGACCTCGCGCACCGGCTGATGCACCCGTCCTACGAGGTCAGCAAGACCTACCTCGCCGAGGTCTCCGCCCCGATCGCCAGGGACGTCTCCAAGACGCTGAAGGCGGGCGTCGAACTGGAGGACGGCCCGGCCAGCGTGGACAACTTCCGCGTCATCGAGTCCCACGGCTCCAAGGCGATGGTGGAGATCGTCCTGCACGAGGGCAGGAAGCACATCGTCCGCAGGCTGCTCGACCACGTCGGGCACCCGGTCGAGCGGTTGGTGCGGACCTCCATCGGCGAGGTGAAGCTGGGCGACCAGCGGCCGGGCAGCATGCGCAAGCTCAACCATCCCGAGATCGGGTCGCTCTATCGCGCGGTCGGGCTGTGAGTCGCGCCGCCGCCGATCCCCGGACGGGCCGAGCCGGGACGTCGGCGGTGCGGGCCGAGGCGATCGGCACGCCGAGACTGATCCTGGAGCCGCTGCTCCTCGACCACGCCGAGCCGATGGCCCAGGCCTTGGCCGATCCCCGGCTGCACACCTTCATGGGCGGCAGCCCCGCGAGTCCGGAGCAGCTGCGCGTCCGCTACCGCACGCTGCTGGCGGGACCGAGGGAGGACGGGGTCTCCTGGTGCAACTGGGCCCTGCGCACGAGGGCCGACGACCGGGTCGTCGGCACCGTGGGGGCCACCGTCGTCGCGAATCGATCGGGCGGCACCGCCGAGGTGTCGTGGGTGCTCGGCGTGCCGTGGCAGGGCCGAGGGCTGGCCAAGGAAGCCGCACTCGCCATGACGGCGTGGCTCGGTGAGCGGGGTGTGCAGGTCCTTCAGGCCTGCATCCACCCCGAGCACCGGGCGTCGGGACGGGTGGCGGCCTCCGCCGGTCTGCGGCCGACGAAACGGGAGATCGACGGCGAGATCGTGTGGCGGGCGGTGCTGTCCGCGCCGCCGGTCGTGCCGGAGGGGCGTCTGTCGTCGGAGTAGTCCGGCTGCGGGGCGAGTCGGCCGGGCGGGCGGATCGGCGACTGCGGCGGGTGGCCACTGCCTGCGCCGAGGCCCGCCGAGCGGGTCGAGCGGGTCGAGCGGCGGAGCCGGGGAGTGGCCCGACGACCTGCTGCGGGAACTGCACCGAGCCCCGTCGCTGCAAGGCCAGCGCCAGCGTTGCTTAGGCACCTGACAGGCATCAGCCGCGCTGTGTCGTCTTCCCCGCGTCGTGCTCGGCCAGGCAGACTCGGGGAGGCGTGCGTGCCTGTCGAGCGGCGGCGGTCCGGCCCCCCATGCGACTCGACAGGAAGCACGAGGTCCGGGCACGCTCTCGTGGAGCGTGGCGGCGGGCAGACTCGACGTGGTCGGTGACTCCCCGCCCCGGCGGCAGCGACGGCCGAGAACCGGTCGTCGGCCCAGGAAGAAGCGAAGGAGCGCATCGGTGACATCCACCGCGAAGGTGATCAGTTCGGTGATCGACGGTCAGGAGACCGGGCCGGGCGGCGGCGAGTACCTGTCCCGGAACCCGTCGCGGCTCGACGACGTGGTGGCCACGGTGACCCTGGGCGGGCCGTCGACGCTCGCGGACGCGGCCCGGTCGGCGAAGCGCGCCCAGCGTGAGTGGGCGGCCGTGCCGCCGCCGGTGCGCGGTCGCGTCATCGCGTCGTTCGGCAGGCTCGTCGAGGCCAACAAGCAGACGTTGGCCGAACTGGTCACTCGCGAGATCGGCAAGCCGCTCGCCGAGGCCCTCGGCGAGGTGCAGGAGATCATCGACACGGCCGACTTCTTCCTCGGCGAGGGCAGGCGGCTCTACGGGCAGACGGTGCCCTCGGAGATGCCGGACAAGCAGCTCTTCACCTTCCGCGTGCCGGTGGGCGTCGCGGCGGTGATCACGGCGGGCAACTTCCCCGTCGCCGTGCCGTCCTGGTACCTGGTTCCCGCGTTGCTGTGCGGCAACGCGGTGGTGTGGAAGCCCGCCGAGTACGCCTCGGCCAGCGCTCGGGCGCTTGCGGAACTGGCGTGGCGCGCAGGTGTCCCCGCCGGAGTGCTCAACCTCGTGTACGCCGACGGCGAGAACACCTTCGCAGGCCTGGAGCAGGCCCTGACGGAGGGCACGGTCCACAAGATCGGCTTCACCGGCTCGAGCGCCGTCGGAGTGAAGGTCGGCGAGCTGGCAGGCAGGCACCTCCAGTCGGCGTGCCTGGAACTGGGCGGCAAGAACCCGATGGTCATCGCGCCCGACGCCGACCTGGACCTGGCGGTGGAGGGCGCACTGTTCTCCGGCTTCGGCACCGCAGGTCAGCGCTGTACCTCGCTGGGCAGCATCATCGCCCACGTCGACGTGCACGACGAGTTCGTCCGCAGGCTCACCACGGCGGTCGAGAACGCGGTCGTCGGCGATCCTCGCCAGGACGTGCTCTACGGCCCGATGCTCGACCAGAAGTTCGCCGACAACTACGAGCGCCTGCTCGGCTGGGTGGCCGACCACCACACGGTGCTCGGCTCGACCGCGACCGGTCGGATCACCGACGCCGCCCCGCGTACCGGATTCGTCGGCGATCACTCGGCCGGTCTCTTCTATCACCCGGTGCTGTTGGACGGTGTCCGTCCCGACGACCAGGTGTTTCTGGAGGAGACCTTCGGCCCGCTGGTCGGCGTCACCACCTACCGGACCTTCGACGAGGCCCTCGAGTTGGCCGACCGTCCCGGCTACGGGCTGTCCGCCAGCGTCTACACCACGGACCCCGCGACGGCGTTCCGGTTCCGGGCCGGGATCGGCGCGGGCATGGTCAGCGTGAACAACTCGACCTCTGGTGCCGAGGCGCACCTGCCCTTCGGCGGTAACGGACGCTCCGGCAACGGCAGCAGGCAGTCGGGCATCTGGGTGCTCGACCAGTTCACCCGCTGGCAGTCGCTGAACTGGGACTTCTCCGGGAAGCTCCAGAAGGCGCAGATGGACGTCGCGACGATCGAGCCCGACCTGGACTTCCGGCTCTGATCGACCACGGCTCGCACGGGCCGCCCGGCGACCGCCGCCGGGCGGCCCAGTGCGCTCTCGGGGGAGCCGTCTCGGCAGCTGCGACCGTCTCGGCCGCACCACCGTGGTCGGTGGCCCCGGACGTTGGGGGCGGAAGGCTCGACGTGACGCCTCGCCTCGGTCATCTCCTGCGATGATCGAGATAGGCCAGCACGGCGCGCACCCTGCGATGAGTGTCCTGGTCGGGCGGGAGATCCAGCTTGGTCAGGATGCTGCGGATGTGCTTCTCCACCGAGGCCAGTGACAGGTGCAACCGCGCGGCCAACGCCGTGTTCGACCGGCCCTCGGCCATCTCGGCGAGCACGTCGTGTTCTCGCGGAGTGAGCGAGTGGACAGTCGGATCACGCCGATTGCGGTTGAGGAGCTGGGCCACCACCTCGGGGTCCATCGCCGTTCCCCCCGCCGCGACGCGTTCGACGGTGGCGATGAACTCGTCGAGGTCGGCGACCCGATCCTTCAACAGGTAGCCCACCCCGCCCCGCCCGTCGGAGAGCAGCTCAGCGGCGTAGGCGCGCTCGACGTATTGCGAGAGGATCAGCACCCGCGTGTCGGGCAGCCGCCTGCGCAGTGCGACGGCGGCCCGCAGTCCCTCGTCGCGGAACCCCGGCGGCAACCGGACGTCGATGATCGACAGATCCGGAGCCAGCGTGCCGACCGCCGACATCAGAGCCGGAGCGTCCTCGACGGCGGCGACCACCTGATGCCCCTCGGCGGCGAGTATCTGGGCCAGTCCCTCCCTGAGCAGCAGGAGGTCTTCCGCGATGACTATGCGCACGGCAGTCTCGTCTCCACGATGGTCGGCCCGCCCGGCGGGCTGTCCACCGAGAGTGTTCCGTCCAGCGCCGTGATCCGATCCGTCAGCCCCGCCAGGCCGGGTCCCGTCGGGTCGGCACCGCCGACGCCGTCATCGGCCACCCGCAGCGTCACCGTCCTGCCCCGGCCCGCCCACAGCCCCACGGTGACGGCTGAGGCACTCGCGTGTTTCGCGCTGTTGGACAGGGCCTCGGCCACCACGAAGTACACCGCCGACTCCGCTGCGGGCGGCAGCCTGCGGGACAGGCTCACGCTCAGTTCCACCGGCAGCGGATGATCGGCGACCAACGCCTCCAGCGCGGGCTCCAGGCCTCGGTCGGTGAGGATGGGCGGATGAATGCCTCGGACGAGGCCGCGTAGTTCGGTCAGCGCCGTCGACGCGGTCGTCCGGGCGGAGTCGAGCCGTGCTCGGGCCTGCTCGCCCTGCTCGCCCACTGTGCGCAGGGATCGATCGATCAATGCCAGCTGCATCGTGAGCGCGACCAGTCGTGCCTGCGCTCCGTCATGCAGATCACGTTCGATCCGGCGTAGTTCCGCCGCCTGCGCGGCCAGCAGCCTGGCTCGTCCCGCCGTCAGCTCCTCGATCCGGCTTGTGAAGCGTCGCCGATGTTCGGCATCGAGCAGCGTCCGTGCCGCTGCGATCTGTCCGATGGTGATCGCCCTGGCGAGCAGGACGGCGCCGGGGAGGGCGATCAGCAGTGCAGCCCACGAGGAGGGCGGCGGAATCCGCGACAGGTCGACGCCGAACGACGTCATGATCTCGATCGCCCACGCCCACACCGACGGGGCAGGCACCCCGAGGCACCAGGACCAGACCAGGAAGCACACCACCAGGCCGCCCAGTCCCAGCGGACACATGAGCAGCAGGTAGCCGACCTCGCGCCCGCTGACTCCGCCTGCCAGATACCGCAGCACCCTGGTCCGTCGGCTCTCATCCCGGCGCGCTTGCGCCGGTGTCGGGATCGCCTGGCCCGTGAACAGCCCGATGCGAAGTCGTTCACCTCGCAGGAGACCGCGGAGCAGCGCAGGCAGCACGGCCAGTGCCAGCGTGATGATCACCGGGTCGGGTCGGAGGACGATGAACAGGACGGCGAGGGCCGTCGTCGTGGTCGCCGCCCCGGTCAGCCCGCCGAGGACGGCGAACAACGGGTCGCACACCACGAGGCGTGCGCCGTGCCGGAGCGACGGCCACGTCCATGGGCGCCGTCGCGCTGCCGGTGCGTCGGCGGGTCCGGCGGTCACGGCGCGCAGGTCGTGCCCGGCATCGGCAGCGTGCCCGCGAGCAGATAGTCGTGCACCGCGTCGCGCACACAGGGGTCTCCGCCGAGATAGACGGCGTGCGCGAAGTCCGCATAGGGCAGCACCACGCTGCCGGGGAACGACCCGGCGACGGCGTGTGCCCCGTCGAGGTGGGTGGCCGGGTCCTCGGTGGAGTTCACGATCAACGCGGCAGGCGCCGCCGTCTCGGCGGGCGGACCGGGTGGGTTGACGTCCCGCACCGGCCAGCCTGCACAGCGCCAGGCCTCCTTTGTCGGGTCGAGCCAGCCGACTCGGGGGGCATCGTTTCGGATCTGCTCGGCGATCGCCGACTGACCTGCCCAGTCGTCCGGGGTCACCGGGAAGTCGAGGCAGTAGGTCAGTTGTCCGGAGTCTGCGTCGAAGCCTTCCGTCGGCGGCAGCATCTCGGCCAGTCTCGTGCCGTCACCATCGGCTGCGGCAACCAACGCCTCGGCGAGTACCTGGTGGCCGACCCGAGCAGCCTGGCCTGCCGCCAGCCGGACCGCGAACCCGTTCAGCGTCCGGTCCGGACCGGCGGGCAGCGGCGCCGAGTCGGCGGCCGCCGCCACCGAGTCGAACACCGCGAGGACGTCTCGGCCGTGCAGCGCGCACGCCTCATCCCGATCACAGGCGTCGGCGGCACCGTGGAGGAGGTTCTCTGTGTGCCGTGCACCTGCTGCGATGCGTTCCTCGTAGGACGAGGTGTGGTCGAGGACGCTGTCCAGGTAGATCCGGTCGAGTCGATCGCCGTGATGCTCGGCGTACTCCTGACCGAAGACCGTGCCGTAGGAGTTGCCGTAGAAGGTGATCTTCTCTTCGCCCAGGGCTACGCGGATCGCGTCGATGTCGTGGGCGACCGACTCGGCATCGGCGTTCGCGGCCAGTTCGGAGTCCTGATCCACGCAGCTTTCGCCGTATCGGCCGACGGCGGCCTGATTCCGTCGATACGCCGTCGCCGAGTCGAGTAGGGCGCCGATCGGCGGCGCTGCGGCGTCGTCGCAGATCGGCGTGCTGGAACCGTATCCGCGCGAATCGAAGGTGACCACGTCGAACCAGGCCGTGAGCTCGGCGAGCCGCTCTCGCCCGTCCGGCCTCATGACGAACGGCAGCGCGGGTTGGGGTCCGCCGGGATGAAAGATGATCGTGCCGCGTCGCTGTGTCGGGTCCTGGGCGGGGAGCCGCGCGAGGCCGAGACTGATCTGTCTTCCGGCCGGAACGGCGTGATCGACCGGGACGTCGAGCGTGGCGCACTGCACCGCCTGCGACTCAGCACACTCCTGCCAGTCCAGGTTCCCTGCGGGGGAGGGGAGCCCGGCAGGCAGCGCCGTCGCCGGGCGCGGCGCTGCGGGTGCCTCGGGCTGAGGGGATGCCGGTGCTCCGCAGGATGCGACCGCGATGAGCGCGACGAGAAGGCCGCCGAGGACAGGTCTGCCGAGGATCGGAAACATGACGATGACCCTGCCGCTCGTCCGCATGATCGCGCATCGACGTTGTCCCTACAACCGCCCCCCCCCCGCCTGCCCGCCGGCGAGGGCATGGCAGGCAGGGGGCAGCCGGCCTCACCGCAGCGATCCGGCGACGTCACTGGCCGCCACCAACAGCACGGCGACAGGGATCAGCCGGGTGAGCGGCACCCGGTAGCTCCCTCGGCCGTCCTGCTCGACCAGTCCGACCCCCGTGAGGGTGCGCAGGTGGTGATAGAACTGGCCCGTCGAGTTCAGGCCCGCGCTCTCCTGCAGTTCCACGGCCGTGGCCGACGATGCCAACAGCCTGCGGACGATGGCCGCCCGGCCGGGGTGCCCCAGTGCGCTGAGCACCCCTGCGGCCGGGGGGAGCGGCAGCGACATGACGCGCTCGGCGCTCAAGACGATCTGCCAGTGGACGCCGCCTGCCCAGTCCGTCTCGCCCTGGTAGCCGACCACGCCTCGAGCCCCGGAGGAGTGCTCGGCCGTCCCGCCCTGGTCCGGAGTGTCGCCCGCCGACGGACCCTCGGCGGTGGAGCCCGCACCGTTCCCGCGACCCGTCGGACCTGGGACGTCGGCCGGTGCTGCCTCGGACAGCTCGGCCTCCAACCGGAGGACCCTGGCCTCCAGCTCGGCCACTCGCTGTTCGATGTCGGTCATCGTGTCATTCTGCGCCAACTGCCTCACGCAGTCGTTCAGCCGCCTCCGGATCCTGCAGCGCCTCGTAGATCACCATCTGATGGCCGCCGCCCAGACCTGCGCCCCAGTCCTCCATGGACATCCCGGTGATCACGAAGGTGATCGAGGAGAGGGTGCCGTCGTCGTGCCGCAGCGCCCAACTGTCGGAGAGCTGTCCGGGGAAGCTGCCGCCCTTGGCGGTCACGCCCTCCAACTGGGTCCAGGAGAGGTGGGGCACCGCGATCTCGGCAGCGGCCTGCTCGCCGAGCCCGTCCTCGACCAGTCGGCGGTGCAGCTCGTCGATGTGTCGAGGCTCCACCCGCCCGAGCTCCTCGGCCCAGGCGACCTGCTCGTCCCAGTTCGGCAGCTTCTGCTCGAGGACAGCCGAGCGGAACTCCTCGTCGGCGAGGTAGCGCTCGGCGAGCGCGTCGTGGCCCTCGTCGGCGTGCTCGGGCATGAGCAGTGCGATGGCGGCGCCGAGGAAGTTGGGCAGCTCGGTCGGCTCCCAGCCGATGCGCGCGGCGGCGTCGAGCATCCGCTGGTCGCCGATGCGGTCGCGGAGCAGGTCGGTCCCGGTGTTGTCGCTGAATTTGATCATCGAGTGGACGACGTCGTCGATGGGCACCTCCTGGTCCTTGTCCGCCGGGTCGATGCCCAACTCCTCGAGGGCGGCGGGATGCGCACCGCCGTCGGTTCCCTCCAGGTAGTAGGCCTCCCACTCGCCCAGCGTGACGGTCGACGCCGGGTCGATCTCACCGTCGGCCACGGCCAGCGAGTACGCGGCCAGATGCAGGATCTTGCGGGTCGAGGCGAACGGCTTCGGCTCGTCGGCCCCGGTGGACCACGTGGTCCCCCGCCCGTCGTCGAAGACCAGACCGACGGACTCGGAGTTCTCGGCGAGATAGGCCCACCAGTCGAGGTCCTCGCCAGGGGTGGACGCCGCCGAGGACGTCGACTCCACCGGCGAGTCGGCGCCTGCGGACGGCGGCGTGCTCGCCGAACTCGCGCCGCATCCGGTGCCGAACAGCAGCAGGCCGGACAGCAGGAACGGTTGCCATCGCATACGGGAGCCTCCATCGATTCGTAATTACGGAATTCTGGAGGAAGGGTAGCAGGGGCGTCACCCGTTCGGCTCACGGTGGCGGCGCGCGAAAGGCGATGCGGCCTGCTGACCAGGTCGGATGTTCGTCGTCGAGCGTGCTGGACACGCGCGGTGCGGGATGGGAAAGACGGAACGGGGCGAGGCTGCGGTGATCCGGCCGAGACGACAGCGGCCCGTGCCTCCGCCTCCACTGCGCCGCCGCCTGCGTCCGACCAGCCAGTCCGGGCCCGACGACCGGCGGCCACGGCCGGGTGTGCTGTCGCGGGTGTCGCGTCGGAGGCGGGCGTCCCGGTGCGCACATTCGGTGTCGAGGCGCTCGAGGTGCTCGAGGCCTGCCGCCGACGCCGAGCCCGCGCGCACGAGACAGGTCTCGACGCGGGTCCTCAACAGGCGGGGAAGCGGCGTTGCATCCTGCGGAGCTGACCCTGGAGATACGGCCGGGCTCGGCGTTGGCCGCCGCGCTCGGCGACGGCCTGGGCGAAGGCGGTCAGGGCGCGCAGCACCCGCTTGGCGTCGGGTCGCCAGCCGCGCTGCTCACAGTCGGTCAGCCAGTCGACCGGGCTGATGTGCCCCCTGCTGCGATTGCAGCGGCCGCAGGCCGCCACCTCGTTCTCCAGCCACGACGGACCTCCCTTGACTCGAGGAACCAGGTGATCCGTGGTGGGCAGGCGGATCGAGGAGAACTCGCGGCCGCACCAGATGCAGGTCGGGCCGTCTCGATCCAGCACAGAACGAAGGCGGTCCGCGCGATTGGACTGGCGGAGTCGCGCCGTCACGCTGTCGGCATCCTCTCGGCGGCGGCCCTTCCCGACGGAGAACCTCTCACGCACGCTGCGGTGCCGTCGAGACCTGCCGCAGGAACCGCCCTTGCGCATCGTGGTCATGCGGCACTCGGTCCGTCTCCGGCGGTGACGCGACCGACCCACAGGTAGTCGCGTGCTCTGGTCGCCGCCACCAGACGCTGCCGCTCCGCCTGCTCGGCTCGTTCGCGTCGTACCTGGTCGCCCAGTCCGACGTCGCCGACCGTGCCGAGTGCCCAGAACACCGAGGAGAACTCCAGTCCCTTCGCCCGCAGCACGGTGCCGACCTTCACCGTGTCGGTCTGGGTGCCGTCGTAGCGATCCAGGTGCGAGACGGCGATGCCCGCATCGGCCAGGGCGCGGAACATCCGGCGTGTCTCCGCGACGGTGGCCGCGAGCACGGCGACGTCACCCGCGTCGTCGATCGGTATCGCGCGCACTGCCGCGACGAGATTCGGGTCGAAGTCATGGTCTGGCCCGGCCCAGTGGTCGACCCGGCCGCCCGGATGCGCGACCACCACGTCACGCAGGGCGAAACCCGCCGCGCCGTCGAGGTCGTCGACCTGATTGACGGCGTCGACCTTCCTGGCATAGTCCACGACCCCGGCGGAGTTCCGGTAGTTGGTGCGCAGGATCTCGCCTCTGCCCTGCACGGGTATGCCCGCATCGGACAGCCGCCACCCGCCTGCATAGACCTGCTGCTGTCCGTCGCCGACCAACAGCAGGCCGTTGGGCTGATCACCGACGAGGGCATGGAGCAGACGCAGTCCCAGCAGGACCACATCCTGAACCTCGTCGACGACGACGGCGGAATACGGGGGGTCCAACGGTCGTCGACGGATCTCCGCTAACGCGGCCGAGAGCAGGTCGTTGTAGTCGTGGACACCGTGATCGAGAAGATTGCGCTGGTACTGCTCGTACAGAGCCCAGACCTGGGCACGTTGATCCGGAGTGAGGGCCACCCGTCTGCCGCGCCGATGCACCCCCTGGTACTGCGCGAGCGACGTCAGACCTCGGCCCTTGATCACCCGATCGATCTCGGTCCGCCAGTAGCCCAGGGGCGCCAGCGATTCGAGTCCGTCCGCGCGAAGCCGGCTCCAGGCCCTGGCGAGGCTGTTCTCGACGGCAGACTGGTCCTCCGTCGGCGGTCTTCCCCGCTCGCCGAGCAGCCGACGAGCCCACCGGTGCAGGCTGACGAACTCGACTCGGTCCGCCACCTCGGGGGCCAGTTGCTCGAAGGACCGCTGGTGGACCTTCGGCAGCGAGGCGACGAAGGTCGTGAACAGCAGCCTGCCCTGTGAGCGTCGCGCGAGTCGGGCGAGCCGGTGCAGCGCGACCACGGTCTTCCCGGTTCCGGCAGGCCCGCTGATCCGTGCCGGACCGGAGTAGACCCGCTCGACGAGGGCGATCTGCCGCGAGTCGAGGAAGGTCAGCCAGGAGGCGAACGGGCCGGAGACGGCCCTGCTCCTGGCTGCTTCGTGGGCGGTGTCCGCATCGAACAGCGCATCCGACTCGGGCGCGGGCGCCTCGTCGACGATCGAGACCAGGTCGTGGTCGGGAAGGCGCCGGGCGGCCTCCTCGGCGATCTGCTGCACCTCCGCGCGTCGGAGGCGGGGCGAGTCCGTGGTGAAGAGCCTGTCCAGGGTGCGTTCGTCGAGGCTGAGCAGCGTGCCGGTCGATCGAGGCGGGTCGACGGCGGCCGAGTCTGCGATCGACACCAGTCGGACCGCCGCGCCCGCGAGTCTGCGGCCACCGAGGACCGGGATGCCCGCCATCGCCTCTTCCGCATGGCGGGCCACCGAGGCCTGCTCGCGGGGGGACCCGGGCGGGAGACGGCGGCTGCTGCGGTCTCCGGTGGCGGGTTCGGCGGTCTCCGCGGCGAAGACGACGGCGAAGACTCCGGCCGGACCGATGAGCAGTGCGTCGGCGCGGCCAGCCTCGGGCTGCCGCCGCAGCAGCAGCCGCCAGCCGAGCGCGTACCTGGCGAGGAACGCGCTCAGCACCCGGCGTTGCCAGGCGGGTCTGGGCGGGTGATGGATGCTCAGCTCGGCAAGCCGGGCCATGAGTCGTCGCAGCTGAGCGTCCTGCGCCTTGCCTGCCAATCGGATCACCCCCGCGTCAGCGTGCACCCGGTGCCGACCGTAGTGCCGAGTGTGCGCGAAAGCGATCAACATCAGCGGCCTCACTCGGACGGCCAAGTGAGCCGACCCATTGGGCGGGCGCGATGGTGACTTTCTGCAATCGAGAGTCACTGCATTTCACTCCATAGTGTCAGCGTTGATCGAAGTCAACGCTGATCAACAATGGCTCTGCTGGTACGGCCGCCGGGACACCCCGATGCGGGCACGCGTTCGCGGCCGGTCGAGGCGCGCGGCCGGAGTGCATCGGGGTGAGCACCGCGACGGCAGGATGAATCTCCGGCGTCGGCCAGTGCGGCCCGGTCGCTCGGCGGGACCGGTCGTCGAGGTGACCCCGAGAGTCCGCAGGCGCCTCGATCCATCGTGCGGCCGGGCCGGATCGCATCTCAGGCCGTCTCGCGCCCCGGTTCGGACTGCAGGACCCGGCTCTCCCCCACCGCGAGGTCCCACAGATCGTCGCGCGCGCGGCCCGTGGCGTCCCAGGCGGTACGCACCCTCTCGATCGGTTCACACACCGGCTCGCTGCTCAGCGCGAACGTCCCCCAGTGCATGGTGGCCATCCGCCGTGCACCGAGGTCGTCGAAGGCCTGCACCGCCTCCTCCGGGTTCAGATGGGAGTGCTGCGACAGCCACTGCGGGGAGTAGGCGCCGATCGGCAGCATCGCCACGTCGAGATCAGGGTGACGTCGGCCGATCTCGGTGAACCAGTGGCCGTAGCCGGAGTCGCCCGCGTGGTACAGGCGATGCCCCGACGGCTGCTCGATCACCCAGCCGCCCCACAGGCTCCGGCACGTGTCGAAGAGCCGCCGACGGCTCCAGTGGTGCGCGGGGACGAATTCGAACCGCAGCCCGGCGACGTCGGCGGACTCCCACCAGTCCAGCTCGACGACCGTCCGGAAGCCGCGCCGGACGAACCAGCCGCGAAGCCCGGCAGGCACCAGCATCGGCGTGTCCCTGGACAGGCGTCGCAGTGTCGGCGCGTCGAGATGGTCGTAGTGGTTGTGGCTGATCACGACGGCATCCACCCGA
The DNA here is from genome assembly GCF_001941625.1 of Actinoalloteichus fjordicus. Lineage (NCBI taxonomy): Bacteria > Bacillati > Actinomycetota > Actinomycetes > Pseudonocardiales > Pseudonocardiaceae > Actinoalloteichus > Actinoalloteichus fjordicus. The sequence continues at coordinate 5,083,616 of NZ_CP016076.1, read as the reverse complement.
GGCAGCTGGGACCAGTCCAGGCCCGCGGGCGTCAACCGCCGAGACACGCCGGGAATCCGGGTCGACCACACGGGGTCGGTCAGCACGCAGGCCCCGCCGATGCGGAGCACGAAGCCCGCATGTCCCACCCAGGTGATGCCTGCCGCGCCCGGTTCGATCGTGGGCAGGCCCCTGCGCAGCACGGGTATGCGGTCGCCCGCCCCGGCAGGCGTGCGCAGACCTCCGGAGAGGAAGAGCCGGAGCATGTCCTTCGTGCCGGGCGGCGGGGAGGTCACCCGGTCGGCGAACGACCGAGGCGCGCGCCGCCGTGCGACGGCGGCCGAGGTGCTCTTGATCATGCGCATCAGCCTCACACGGCCAGGGGCATCGTCCATCCGGGTCGACCCGGTGTTCATCCCTCATCGTCGACCCTGATCTCCCGGAGTGCAGTGTCATGCCGACCGAGGCGGAGTGGCCGCCCGATCACCACGGCGACGACAGGGCGACGGAGATAATTGACGACGAAACCATTTCTTCGGCATGTCGCGTTTGTCGGCTCTGTGTTCTCTGGTCGAGATCGACCTGCGAGAGATCCGGTCGTCGGCGCTGCGTACCATTTCTTACTCGACATCCCGCGATCGCCGCCGACCGCTGCGTCGCGCGTTATCACTCCGCGAGTTCAATGCCATTGCCGTGGCTCATCTGGGAAAGGTGCGGTGCCTTCGGTGTCCGTCGTGAATCCGAGCTTAGAAGTGCGTCTCACCTCCGACGACAGTCCGCTGATCGTCGAACGCCTGTTGAGGTCGCTTCGTGTGGAACTCGAGCGACTGGACGGCGTCGAGGCACGCTTTGCGGAGAAACCCGCTGCCGAACCGGACGGTGCCAAGGGCGGTGCCGTGATCGCCGATGCCGCGCTCTGGCTCTTCCTTGCCTCGGTCACACAGACGACCGGACGGATCGTCGTCGAACAGATTCGCGCCTGGCATTCCAGGCAGGGGCGCGATCGAACGATCCGGATCACTCGAGGCGAGTCCTTCATCGAAATTCCCGGTGACCTCGACGAGTCGCAGGAACGGGTCTTGGCCCGCTGGCTCGACCAGGACGCCCCGTGAGTGGCCCGCCGCGCAGGCACGCCCTGCTGATCGGCACCGAGCTGCACTCGAGCCCGGACTTCGCGCCGTTGCCGTCGGCAAGGGCCGACGTCGAGCAGCTCGCGCCGCTCTTGGAACATCCCGCGATCGGCGCGTTCGACTCCGTGCGGGTCCTCCTCGACGCCTCGGCGCCGGAGATGCGGCGAACGATCGAGGACTTCCTCGGTCCCCTCGGCCCGGATGACCTCGCGCTGCTCTACATCAGTGGGCACGGCGTGCGCACCACAGCCCAGGGTGAGTTCCACTTCGTCGCGGCAGACACCGAACCGGGGGATCTGCTGACGATCACCTCGGTCGGCGCCTCCTACGTCAATGATCATCTGCAACTCTGCCGGGCCCGGCAGAAGGTCGCGATCCTCGACTGCTGTCACAGTGGCGGTTTCGCCCTGGACTTCGCCACCAGCCACGCGAAGTCGCAGCGGGGGAGCCCGTTGACCAGCCGGGCCGTCTACATTCTGTCGTCCTCCGACGCCACCGAGGCCTCCTTCCAGGGCAGGAGCGATGCGGGCCGAGTGCTGCCCTCGGTGTTCACCGGGAAGATCCTCGACGCGCTGCGTAGCGGGTCGGCCGACTTCGACGGCGACGGCAGGGTCACGGTCGACGAGCTGCGTCGTTGGGTCGATGAGCAGATGCGGGGTGTCGTTCCGGTACAGACGCCGATGACCTCGACCCTGCACGTCAACGGGGTCATCGAGTTCGCCAAGGCCTATCGCGGGCCCGCGTTGGCTCCCGCGCCGCCGCTTCCCCGTGGCTCGGCGCGCCGCTCGGCGACGGGCGCCGGGAAGACTCGTGGGGAGCCGGACGAAGGCAGCGGGAAGAAGCTGCTCGAGTACTACCAGGACTGTCTCGCCCTGTCCGAGGTCGAGCCGGACCTGCTGCGGGTCGACCAGGTGGGGAGCCGCTCCGTCTGTCTCACCGGTGCCGAGCGGATTCTCACCGGCAGGCTCGACGAGGACGAGATGATCCCGCTGTCCTCGGCAGCGGCGGATCTGGTGGCGAAGGCGGGAGAGCGAGACAAGCTCTGGTACGGCTATCCCGCCGTCGCCCTCCTGCGGTCACGAGACGGCCGAGCTCTGCGACCCCCGATGTTCGCGCCGCTGTTCATTCGCGAGGTCGAGGTGGTGCCCTCGGACGCCGGTCTCCGCTTGAAGCCTTCCGGCCCGGTGCTGCCGCATCGCGGGCTGGCGGAAGCGGTCCTCGGTGCGGAGGATGCCGATCGGCTGTTGGACACCTACCGGCCGACCTGGCAGCCGGGCATGGAGTCTCAGCTGGTCAAGGACATCCGACACCACCTGATGCACGACTTCGAGCTGGAGTGCGTCCAGGAGCTGCGCCCCGGCCACCTCGATCCCCGGATCGATCTACGCGTCCCCAGCGACGGCGCCCGCAACGCCGCCGTGCTGTACCTCCAGCGCACGGAATGGGATCCGAACAGCCGGCTGTACAAGGACCTCGCCCAACTCGGTCCTGTGCCGAAGATCGCCGGGACTGCGTTGGGCGCGCTGTGGCCGGACGTTGCCCAGCCACCGGTCGCGGCAGCTCCGTTCACCGGAGACGTGGTCGCGCCGAAGCCACTCAACGGGGCGCAGCGGCGGGTCCTGGAAGCCGCGATGAGCAGGCAACTGACCGTGGCGACCGGGCCGCCAGGCACCGGCAAGACCCAGTTGGTGGTCAACGTGGTGGCGACGGCGCTGGCCAACGGCGAGAAGGTCCTCGTCGCCTCCAGCAACAACACCGCCGTCGACGAGGTGGCCGACGGCTGCAAGGAACTGGTCTCCGACTCGATCGTCCGCACCGGGAGCCAGGAGAAACGACGGTGTGAACAGCAGAGCCTCACGGCGTTGGCGAGCCTGGAGCGGGGCGCCACGAGCACGGCGACGGCCCGCGCCGAACTGCGCCGCGCCTCGGCACATCTCGCGGAGGTCATCGGTGAGCTGGGGGCGAAGGCGGCGGCCGAGCAGGGGCTGCTGACGTTGTCGATGCGACGCAGGAAACTCCTCGACCGGCTCGAAATCGACGTCCCCGCACTGTCAAGCCTGCTGGACGCGGTGGCGAGACCGCAGCAATGGGCGGTGCGAGCCAGGCAGGCGGCCGGGGCCCGATGGTTCGCTGGCCTGCGGAGGCGGCGCGTGCTGCGCGCGCTGGGCTGGCGGGGCGAGGCCACGGCGTCGACGTGCGAGCTGCTCGCGGAGGTCGTGGAGGTCGAACTCCGCCTACGAACGGCACGAGAACAGGCCACGACGTTCGCCGAGGACGATTCGTTGGCCACCGAGGCTGCCTGTCGCGAGGACGCCGTCCGCACGGCCTCCCGGGAACTGCTGGCGGCGGTGGTCGCCACCGACGCCGTCACCGGCCGACGACAGATTCAGGATCTCCTGCAGACGGTCGCCTCGGGAGAACGGAGCGACTGGAGTCAGGTGGCCCAGCTGGTCGAGCACGTTCGTGGCTGGGCTGTCACGGCCCTGAGCGCACGCCGGTTCCCCACCGAGGCGGGGCTGTTCGACCTGGTGATCATCGACGAGGCGAGCCAGTGTTCGATCCCCGCCGTCCTGCCGCTGCTCTTCCGCGCCAGGCGGGCCCTGGTGATCGGCGACGCGATGCAGCTCAAGCCGGTGACCACGCTCAAAGCGGGCACGGAGGCCGACATCCGGCGAGCCGTGGGGCTTCGCTCTTCCTGGCTCGACGAGCGGAAGCTGGCCTATCACCGGTACTCGGCTTTCGCCGCGCTGGAACGGGCCGCGGGCGGGGCACTGCTGCTCGACGAGCACTACCGCTGCCACCCGGTGATCGCCGAACTGATCAACACCCGGTTCTATCGGGGTGGCCTGGACGTGCGGACCGACGTTCGGCGTCTTCGGGGACTCGCCGATCGCCGGGCCGTGATCTGGGCGGATGCGCCGGGTGAGCCGTCCCGGTCTGCGGGCGGGTCCTGGCAGAACAGGGCGGAGTCGTCCATGGTGGAACGCTCCGTCGACTACCTCCTTCGCCGGCTGCCGCCCGAGGCGACCATCGGCGTCGTCACGCCTTTCGCAGGCCAGACGGCTCTGCTCAAGAAGCAGCTCACGGCATACTCCCGCGTCCGGGTGGGCACCGTGCACACCTTCCAGGGCGGCGAGTGCGACGTGATCGTCTTCTCGCTGGTCGCCGGGCCGCTGATGAAGTCGACGACGACGGCGTGGCTGGAGGCGGAGCACACCCTGTGGAACGTGGCGATCAGCCGGGCGAAGGCCAACCTCCTCGTGGTCGGCGACCGATCCTTTTGGCGGGACAGGCCGGGGATCGCGGCGGAGCTCTCGGCCGTCGCTGAGTCGGACCAGTCCGGCGGCACGCCCGATGAGTCGCTGGACGACCTCATGCAGCTGATGTATGAGCGACTCAGGTCCGAACCGGGCACTCCGCGACTACGGCAGGTACTCGGCGGCTACCCGGTGGACGCCGAGGTGGTGCGGGACGGCGGCAGCATCGCGGTGGCCCTCGACCGGGGACACGGACCCGAGGCGGCGGCCGATCACCTTCAGGCCGGACTTGCCCGGCTCGCCCTGCTCACCGACGCCGAACAGGGCAGGACGGCCGTGCGCCTGCCCGCGTGGCGGCTCTTCGACGATCGTCCCGTCCTGTAGCCGCCCCACACGCCGATTCCGACGGCTCGCGTCCGTAGCATCCTCGGGGTGCTCAACCCCATCCACCTGCGGACCTTGCAGGAGTGCGTGCGCACCGGTTCGTTCGCCGAGGCCGCGCGGGCGCTGGGCTACACCGCCTCGGCGGTGTCGCAGCAGATGATGCTGTTGGAGCGGGCCGTCGGTGCTCCGCTGTTCGAGCGGTCGGCGAGGTCGGTCCGCAGCACCGCCGTCGGCGACCTGCTGGCCGTGCGCAGCCGGGACGCGCTCGGGGCGCTGCACCAGCTCGAACGCGAGGTGCGGGCGATGGTCGTCGGCGATCGGGGCAGGCTGCGGATCGGCAGCTTCGCCACGGCCAACGCGCGAGTGCTGCCTGCCGCGTTGGCCGCGGTCGTGGCCGACCGGCCCGGTGCGGAGGTACATCTCGACGAGGGAGAACCGGACGAGGTGCTCGCCGGGGTCCTGGACGCCACGCTCGACGCGGCGGTGGTCTTCGAATATGACCTCGACCCCCGGTCCTGGCCGGTGGAGCTGTCCCGCGTCGAGCTCTTCACCGAGGTGCTCGGACTGGCGGTGCCCGCCGATCATCGCCTCGCCGGGCAGGAGGAGATCGGCATCGGCGAGCTTGCTGACGACGCGTGGATCTGCACCAGGGAGGACACCGCAGGCGCGCGGGCGCTGACCAGGCTGGCAGCCTCGGCGAACTTCGTGCCCAGAATCGTGTGTCGGAGCAACGACTACGGGGTGGTCCGGGACCTCGTCGCGCGCGGGCTGGGCGTTGCCCTGCTGCCCGGCCTGGCCATCAGCGACGAGTCGCTGCGCGTGTTGCGCCTGGTCGGCTGGCAGCCGTGTCGACGGGTGCTGGCGCTGTTCCGTCCCGGCAACACCAACCCGCTGCTTCCCCTGATGCTGGAGCGGTTGGCACAGGTCAGCGCGGAACTGCCTTGTGCCGTGCTGCACGAGGCGCACTCCTGAGCCAGCCGGTAGCCGCCGGGTCCGTTTCGCCGGGCTCGTCGTCGCGGGCCACTGCCCGGCCGTCGTCCGACACGGGGCCCGCCGCTACCCCGGTCGGCAGACGACCGCGCCTCGACACGCCGGACAGTGAAGGGCTGCTGCGGCTGAGACCCACCGATTGGTCGGCTGCGGACCCTTGGACGGCGTCGCCTGCGGCGACCATGCTGGAGTGGAGAACGGCCACCGCTCGCCGAGCGGCTGCGCGGCCGTCGAGATCCGGCCCGGCCTGCGCGAGGGGTGCGTGTGACGAAGAACCCGGTGGACGAGTACTTCCTGACCGAGATCGCGGGGCTTGCCGCCGTCGACCCCGTCGACCCGGACGCGCCGATCCCCGGCCACCCTGGCGTGACCGGTACTCGGCTGCTCAGCCTCTTCGATGCGCAGGCCGGAAGTCGGCACCTCGATCTCGCCGCGCGCGCCCTCGGTGCGGCGGGCCAGGGGTTCTACAGCATCGGATCGTCCGGTCACGAGGGCAACGCGGCCGTGGCCGCCGCGCTGCGGCCGACCGATCCCGCACTGCTGCACTACCGTTCCGGCGCCTTCTACCTGGAGCGCGCCGCCCAGGTGCCGGGGCAGCGCCCGCTGCGGGACGTGCTGCTCGGCGTCGTGGCGGCAGCGGCGGAACCGATCTCGGGCGGCAGGCACAAGGTCTTCGGCAACCGAGATCTCGACGTCATCCCGCAGACCTCCACGATCGCCTCGCATCTGCCGCGTGCCGTCGGCCTCGCCTTCGCGTTGGAGCGGGCCAAGAGCATCGGCGTCGCGACCGACCGGCCCTCGGACGCGGTAGTCGTCTGCAGTCTCGGCGACGCGTCGGCCAACCATTCCACGGCGACCGGGGCGATCAACGCCGCGATGCACTGTGCCTACCAGGGCGTGCCGTTGCCGTTGCTGTTCGTCTGTGAGGACAACGGCATCGGGATCAGCGTTCGCACCCCGGCAGGCTGGATCGGCCGAAGCCACCGGGACCGCCCCGGCCTCGAGTACCTGGAGGCGGACGGCTCCGACCTGCCTGCCGCGCTCGAGGTCGCCAGGACGGCCGTCGACCGGGTGCGCAGCGAGCGGCGTCCGGTGTTCCTGCGGCTGTCGACGGTGCGGCTGATGGGTCACGCGGGCTCCGACCTCGAGTCCGGGTACCGCAGCCGGACGGAGATCCTGGCCGACCACGCACGAGACCCGGTGACCAGCACGGCCCGCCTGCTGGTGAACGCGGGCGTCGTCACGCCGGGTCGGCTCCTCGACCGTTACGAGGAGCTGCGGGCCGAGGTCGCTGCGGTCGCGGCGGAGGCGGTCACGCTGCCGAAGCTGACCTCGGCGGCGGAGATCGTCCGTCCCCTTGCTCTGCCGCGTGCGGCGGAGACGGCGCGGCGAGCGGCGTCGGCGGCGCCCGTCGCGCGCCGCGCGGCGGCGTTTCCGGACGGACTCCCGGAGTCGGAGGGCCCGCTCACCCTCGCCCAGTCCGTCAACCGGTCGCTGGCCGACCTGCTCGCCGCAGACGACGGCGTGCTCGTCTTCGGTGAGGACGTCGGGCGCAAGGGCGGCGTCTACGGCGTCACGAAGGGGCTGCGGCAGCGATTCGGCAGGCTCCGGGTCTTCGACACGCTGCTGGACGAGCAGAGCGTGCTGGGCACCGCACTGGGTGCGGGCCTCGCAGGCCTGCTCCCGATCCCGGAGATCCAGTACCTCGCCTACCTGCACAATGCCGCCGATCAGCTCCGAGGCGAGGCCGCGACACTCCGGTTCTTCTCCGCCGGGCAGTACCGGAACCCGATGGTCGTGCGGGTGGCGGGCTACGGCTATCAGAAGGGCTTCGGCGGGCACTTCCACAACGACAACGGGGTGGCGGCACTCCGGGACGTGCCCGGCCTGGTGGTGGCCTCGCCGTCTCGGCCGGATGACGCGGCCGCGATGTTGCGAACCTGCGTCGCCGCCGCTCGTGTCGACGGCGCGGTGTGTGTCTTCCTCGAGCCGATCGCGCTCTATCACACTCGTGACCTGTACGAAGACGGCGACGGTGCCTGGGCGGCGCCGTATCCGGTACCGGCGAGCCCCGCCGGAGCGGTGCCGATCGGGCGGGCCCGCCGTTATGGCGACGGCCCGGACCTCACCCTGGTCAGCTTCGGCAACGGACTGCGGATGAGCCTTCGGGTGGCCCACCGGCTGGCGGAACAGGGCGTCGGGGCGCGCGTGGTGGACCTGCGCTGGCTGGCGCCGCTGCCGGTCGCAGACCTGGTGGCCGAAGCCGAGGCGACCGGCCGGGTCCTGGTGGTGGACGAGACACGGCGCAGCGGGGGTGTGTCCGAAGGGGTCGTGACCGCGCTCGTCGACCACGGCTTCCACGGGCGGCTTCGACGCGTGACCAGCGAGGACAGCTTCATTCCACTCGGCAGGGCCGCCGAACGGGTGCTGGTGGACGAGGCGACCATCGAGGCAGCCGCGCTGGACATGCTGGCCTGATCGAGGCCCGTCCGGCCTCGGCGGGTCGGATGATCGCGGCGAATCGAGGGTGCGCGGCGTGACGACGGCCGCGCCCCGACCTGCGCCGGTCGCCTGCAGACCCTTGATTGCGCTCCGCCGCTCGGATTCGTGGCGTAGATTGATCGTCACCGTAAGCAGTCTCGATCTTGTGCGGGCGAACCGCCGTGATCCTCGGTGCGGAGGCGGTGCTCATGCAGCAGTCGGACATCGGCAGCCCGGACGGCTCGGCCGCGAACCGAATCGACGGGTCCGCCGCCGGTCAGGTCGTTCAGGCGGGGAGCATCGGTCACGTCCACTTCCACACACCGGTCGTCACCCTCGAACGACCGGGCAGGCTGCCGCTGGACCCGCCGTACTTCGTCAATCGGGCGGCGGAGCTGGCTCTGTTGTCGGATCATGCCGAGCACGCCCTGCGGGATCGCCTTCGATCGGTCGTGATCCACGGCGCGGGCGGGGTCGGCAAGACGGCCTTGGCGGTGCACTGGGCTCGACGACATCGCGATCTGTTCGATGACACGTTGTTCGTGGACCTCGGCGTGTTGCGCCATCGGGGCGGCGTCGACGTCGCCGACGTCCTCGGCATCCTGCTTCGCTCCCTCGGCGTGCCGGGCCAGGCGGTGCCCGCAGGCCTGGGCGCCAGACTGGACGCCTACCGTGCCAGGACGGCGGACCGGAGGGTCCTGCTGATACTGGACGACGTGCTGCAGCCCGCGGAGGCGAGACAGCTGCTGCCCGCCTCCGGCACGGGGCTGGTGTTGATCACCAGTCGTCGGCAGCTGAGCGGCCTCGTGGTGCGGGGAGCGCGCCCGCTGCCCGTCCCGCCGCTGAGTCAGGACGCCGGGATCGCCCTCGTCGGAGAGCTGCTCGGTGCGATCCGCCCCGACCTGCGTCCGGACGAGCTCGGTGACTTCGTCCGGCTCTGCGGCGGGTTCCCTCTCGCGCTCTGTGTGGCGGGTCGAGGGCTCGCCGCCCGGCGCCGCAGCTCCCTGCCACGGCTGATCGCTCGGCTCACCGAGGGCAGCCGACTGCTCGGCGGCGCGTCGGATGAGGAGGTCACCATGCAGGCCCACCTCGATTCCGCCTACGCGGAGCTGTCGCCGACGGCGCGGCAGGCGTACCGGCGGCTGGCCGACCATCCCGGTGCCGACTTCGGCGTCGAGGTGGCCGCCGTGCTCACCGAGCTGGCGGAGCCGGACCTCGACGACGCGCTGGAAGAACTGTGCGAGGCTCACCTGCTCACCGAGATCGCCGAGGATCGGTACCGGTTCCATGCCCTGGTCCTGCTGCACGCCACAGCACAGGCGACGGCCGACGGATCTCCTGCGGAGCGTGCGGCCGCGCAGGCCAGGGGAGTGGCCTGGTATCTGCTGGGTGTCCAGACCGCCGACGTGACCATGGCGCCGACCCGCCTGCGGCTCGCCCGTCCCGAACCCGGCGCTGCGGGAGTGTTCGCCGACGGAACCCGGGCCTGGCAGTGGCTGAATCAGGAACGGGTGAACCTGATCTCGGCCGTCCGTCTCGCCGACCGGCTGGGCATGGACGAGGCGGTCTGGCAGTTCTGCGAGGCGCTGTGGCAGCTCTACCACGAACGGGGACATCACGCGGACCTGATCGAGTCACACCGGCTCGGCGTCGAGGCGGCCCGGCGGTGTGGTGATCTCGCGGCGCTGGCGCGAATGCACAACCAGCTCGGCCGGGCACGTCTGGAACTCGGCGAACTCGACGCCGCAGGGCGCGAACTGGTCGACGCACTGGTCGCGGCTCGATCCGCCGGGCACGCCCAGGTGGAGGCCGCCGTGCTGGAGTCGACCGGGCTGGTGCACTGTGCCTCGGGACGGTTCGCCGACGCCGTGGAGGTGTTCCGCCGCACGAAGGCGGCCAACGCGGCAGCGGAGGATCTACACGGTGTCGCGGTGCAGACATATCACCTGGCCGAGGCGCTGTACGGCTGTGGACGCCTCGACGAGGCGGTCGACGAGGTGACGAGGGTCCTGCAACGGATTCAGGGACTAGAGGGAGAAGGGTCCATCGCGGCCAAGCTGCGGATCATGCTGGGACATACGCTGCGCGAGCTGGGGCGGTCGGCAGCGGCGGTCGCGGAGTTCGAGGCGGCTGCGGCATCCGCCAGCGCGCTCGGGCTGTCTCGGCGGGAGGCAGAGGCGCGGCGCGCGGCGGGGGAGATTCGTTCCGAACTCGGCGACACCGCCGCCGCCGAGGTGCATCGTCGACGGCTCGAGGAGCTGGCGGCGAGTTCCATCGACTCGACGTCGATGCCCTCGTCGGCCGAGCAGCGCCACCGCGCCCGAGGTGCCCGACGCGCTGCGGACGCGTCGTCGGCGCGAGAGCCTGAGGTCGGCGATCAGTGACCTGCCTGCGGACCGGTCTGGCCGAATCGACCGCGGTCCGTTCTGCTCGACTGTTCGCGGTCCGTCCGCACCGAGACACAGGCCATGCCGATCAACTGCTCGGCGGCACCGCCAAGCCGTCGAGCGGATCGGCGGCGGACTCTGGCGGAGGAGTGTCGGGAGGCCCGTCGACAGCCGACCCGGGTGAAAGCGTCCGGGGGGGGAGCCCGTTGCGAGCAGTCGAACCCTCGTGCCGAGGCGGATGCCCCACTCCGCAGGCGGGTCTGTCGCCGCTGAGCAGGCGGCGATCCAGCCCGCCGCCGTCAGCACGGGATCGAGCACGCCACCGGGCGAACTCCGATCATGCACCAGCGCGGTGCGGCCGTCGTCGGATCGGATCAGGCAGCCGCCGCCGTCGGCCACGGTCACCGCGACAGCCCGTGCCCCCGGATGACGCCCCGCCAGCTCGGCTGCCCGCTCGTCAGCCTCGTCCGTCGGAACCGGGCTGCGGCTCACCACCAGGTCCGCGCTCTGGTGCAGCCGAGGATCGGCCTCGTCGTCCTCCACCACGAGCATCGGGTCGACCGGCCCGCCGGGCTGTTCGGCGTCCAGCAGCGCCGGATAGCGGTGCATCGTCACGACACCTGACGCGTCCGGGGCCGTGGCGTCGACCAGGAACGCCGTCGGAGGCTCCCCGGCCTCCGGCTGAGGTAATCCGATCGGGGGGCATCGGGCGGCGTGGGCAGGCTCGGACAGGCCCAGCAGTTCATAGAAGGTGCTGCGTAGCGCGGCATGCGCCGACCCCGGCGCCGTGAGCACCGTCTCAGTGAGCGCGTGCTGCTCGGTCGCGCGGTGTCGGGATGCCAGTTCCTGCAACTGCCCCAAGAGATCGCCAGCCGGGTCCAGCCTCGGCAGGCCTCGGCCCAGCGTCGCGGTCGGAGCGCCGGGTGCGATCTCGCCCTCGCCCGTGGCGGCGAGCAGCGCGGGACGGCCGAGGGCCGCGCCGTAGACGCTCACGGAGCCGTGGTCGCCGATCACCCAGTCGGCGGCGATCAGCGCAGCTCGCCAACCGTCGGTCGGCGGGATCACCAGCAGTCCGGCGTCCATGGCGTTGCGGAGCCAGGAACGCACCAGGAACGGACTGTGCTTGGACCAGATGTTGGGATGCAGGACCAGTGCGACGCGATACTCGTCCATCGGCAGTGCTGCGGTCAGCCGGTCCGGCAGGTCCGGCCAGGTGCCGAACAGGGATTGATCGTGCCAGGTCGAGCTGATCACCACGAGCCGCTGCCCGGTGGTCAGGCCCAACGCCTGCCGATATCGATCGCGTCGGGGCAGACTGGCGATCATCCGGTCATGTGCGGGATCTCCGATCACCCGAGCCGCTGCGAGCGCAGGCGGACAGGATCGGGCCAGCCGATCGAGCTGCTCGGGATGGGACAGCCCGATCACCGAGGGGATCAGCCTTCTGCGGTGCATCAGCTCGCGCCGGGACAGGCCGGTCGGTGAGACGTGATCGCCGGTGGCCGAGGGCACGACGCGGTTGTAGCCGACGCCGTGCGGCAGCACGATCAACGGGCAGCGCAATCCCCGCATTCCCGCATTGACGTTGGCGGCCACCGCCAGGTGGAAATCCTCGCGAACGGCCTCCGACCAGGGGCGGAGCTTTGCACCGATGTCGTTGAGGAACTCGTGCAGTCCCGGTTCGAACGCGGAGCCGTGGTTCACGGTGAAGGAGATCTCGATCCGACGATCTGCCGACAACAGCGGCAGCACGTCCAGGAGCCGGTCGACGGTGGTGACGTTTCGCGTGATGGCGAGCACTCGGCGCTCGGGCCGCACCGTGTCCCAGCGGTCAGCGTGCAGGCGGTCTCGACGCGTGTGGCGGCGGACTCCACGCCTCATCCGACCTCCTTGACGTGCACGCGGTCCGCGACGCTTTCCCGTGACCCGACGAAGGTGACAAAGCTACCGTGATGCGGAGCGTCGGTCGGCTGTTCCCTGCGTCTCGCAGGCGGCTTCGTTCCGGCTCGACCGGCGGCGGACGTCTCTGAACGGGCCGGTACGTCTCGGTGTCCCCGCGCACGCCGCGTTGCCCACCTCGCTATGACCATCTCGGCACCTGCTGTGATAGTCGTCGCAGGTCAGCGGGGCGATCGTGGTGGCGAACGAGTACCTCGGGCCACGACGTTCCTGACAGGCAGGAGATCATGGAGGGGACCGCCTCGGAGAGATGATCGCCGTCGTCTGCCGAGATCGGCCGCGGACGCGGCAGGCACGCTGATGCGCCTCGGTTTCGAGGCTCGAGCGCCTCGATGCCTCTCGTGGGCAGGGTGCGTCCGGTGACGGCGAAGCGTGGTGCCGTGTCCTGTCGAGTGGGTGTCGGCCTCGACCCGGCTCGTCGCCGCCGTGGGCGCCTTTCCCGGCCTGGGGCCGGATGGTCCTGGACCCTGCGTGGCCGGAGTGTTCGTGCTGCACCCTGCGTGCTCTCTCGTCGCTGGTGGGGCCGATGACGGCAACAGCGGACAGAGATCCACTCGATCGATATCTTGCGATGATCGAACACGTGTTCGATCATCGAATCATGTCAGAACACAGCGCCTCCCACGCCGTCTCTCCCCGTCGACTTCGTACCCATGCTGTTCTCGATCGCCTCCGGCGCCGGGTCGGCTCTCGCGGTGCTCCCGCCCGTGCCGTGGCCGGGACGCGCTCCTCCCGGTTGCATCGCCTGTGTCGCCTCCTGCACGGGGCGCTGCACGATCGACTGCCGTGTCTCCGACATCGCCGAGGCGGCTCGACGCATCCGCCGCCTCCCCGCAGGCTCGACGATCTTCGTGCTCCGCAGCCGGCTGGCGGCCGCCGAGAGCCTGCGCCCGGCGGGCGGCCCGAGCCACGGCGTCACGCCGACCGCAGGCGTTCGTCGCGCGTGGCCGCCCGCCAACCTTGCGTCGGCGTGCACACGGCGTGCGTCGATATCGCTACGTCCGGTCCCCTTCGGCTCGGCCTGCGTCATGGTGGCGGTGCTGATCGACGTCCGTGCCGGTGCGGTTCGCCACCCGGTGAGGATGTCCGGGTCCACTCCCGCTCGGAAAGAGCCGGCGGTGGTCGCCGTACGGGGCCTGCCCCGCCGTCCCGGCACACGGCGCTCGTTCGTCTCGACCGAGTCCGGCACGGCGCGGGCGATCTGCTGAAACCGGGCCGAACTCCATGTTCCCGACACGACCGATGCGAGCATGGGGCACGGCCTGTCACGGCCCCGTCGTGTGACCACGGACCGGGGCGACGACTCGGCTGCCATCGGGAGCAGTCACGACGGCGACCGTGGCGTCATAGTGCGCGGCGAGCAGCGACTCGGTCAGGACGTCCTGAGGTGCGCCGTCCGCCACCACCCGCCCGTGATCCAACAGGAGCAGGCGCGTGGAGTACTGCCCCGCGAGGGTCAGATCATGCAGCGTGCTGACGACGGTGACCCCGTCCTCGATGCGCAGCCGATCCACCAGCTCCAGAAGTGCCTGCGCATGGCCGACGTCGAGGCCGGTGGTCGGCTCGTCCAGCAGGAGCAGGCGGGGTTGTTGGGCGAGCACCCTGGCGAGCACGGCCCGTTGCCGTTCTCCACCGGAGAGGGTTCGCAGCTCGCGATCAGCCAGCGACACGAGGTCCAGCCTCAGGAGCACATCGCCGACCACCGCGAGATCTCGACGGCCCTCCCTGCCCAGCGCGGGCAGGTACGGGGCGCGGCCCAGCAGTACGTAGTCGGTGACGGAGATGCCGGGAGGGATCTGGGGGATCTGCGGGGAGTAGCCGATCGCCCTGGCTCGCTCGCGAGTGGTCATCGTGTGTAGCGGGCGATCATCGACGGTCACCGAGCCCTGATGAGGCACCAGGCCGGCGACGGCTTTGAGGAGGGTCGATTTGCCTGCGCCGTTGGGGCCGATCACTCCGAGCCAGTCGCCCACGCCGACGGTGGCGACCGCATCGGTCAACACCGGGCCGGTCCGATAGCTCACGGTCAGGCCGGTGATGCTCAGTGCCGTCATCCTCGACTCCTCGTTCGCAGTATGAGGGCGAAGAAGGGGGCGCCTGCGAAGGCGGTGATCACTCCGATAGGCAGCTCGGCGGGGGCGACCACCGTTCGAGCCACCACGTCTGCGGCGGCCAGGAACGCGCCGCCGCCCAGAAGGGAGAGCGGCACGACCACCCGGTAACTGCTCGCCACCATCAGCCGTACCAGATGCGGCACCACGATGCCGACGAAGCCGATCAGTCCGGCCACGGACACGGCGGCGGCCGTCGCCAGCGAGGCCGCGACCAGTACGGCCAGGCGTACCCGGCCGGGTCGCACCCCGAGGGCGGTGGCCTCCTCATCGCCGACTCCGAGCAGATCCAGCAGCCGTCCGCAGGCGCACAACACCGCAGAGCAGAACACCACGTACGGCAGGACCAGCAGCACGTCGTGCCAGCCGGTCGTGCTGACCCCGCCGAGCACCCAGGCGTAGATCCGCCGTAGATCCTCGGTGTGCAGTTGCTGCACCAGCGTCTGTCCCGCCGTCAGAAAGGAGGCGACCGCGACACCAGCGAGAACGAGCGTCGCCGACCCAGCCGCCGCCGATCGGCCCAGCAGCCAGGCCAGACTGACGCCACCCAGCGAGCCGATGAAGGCCGCCAGTTGGACCGGGCCGAGGACCCAGTCTGCGGTGCTGGGCAGAACGGTGAGCGCGAGTGTGGCGCCCAGCCCGGCGCCCGCAGCCGCACCGAGCAGGTACGGGTCCGCCAGGGGATTGCGGAAGACACCCTGGAACGCGGCACCTGCCGAAGCCAACGCTGCGCCGACCAGGCAGGCGAGCACCACCCTCGGAACGCGGAGCTGCCAGAGGATGGCTGCCTCTCGTTCCGACAGCGGGGAGACGCCGCCGGTCAACTGGGCGGCGATCTCGGCGAGCACCCGTGTCGGGCCGAGGTCGACCGCGCCGATCAGCACCGAGACCGTGACCACCGCCAGCAGCGCGGCGGTGCCGACGATGAGATGTCGCGGCCGCAGTCGGGTGGGGCGAGGCAGCACGGCGACGGGCGGGGCCGAGTCGGCGGATGCGGTCCGGCGGCCCCGATGCGGGTCGGAGGTGCTCACGGCGGGCTCGGGACTCCTTCTCGGGCGGGCGGTCCGGCTGTTCGGGGACGAGAGCAGGCGGGAGGCGCTGTCGGGCGCCGCCGCCTCGATCTTCATCCGGCCGGTCGGCAGCGGCGGGCCCGAGTATGTCGGGCGCCTTGGTCGTCGGGCGCCCTGCGCGGACGGGAGCTGGTCGGTGGTGTCAGGGCCGTCCGAGCCGGTGATGACGGCTGCGGTTCGGAGGGCCAAGGCGCCACCCCCCCGCACGGACAGCCGGCGCACAGACCGCCGCCGCACAGACAGCCGTCGGCCTGACCGCCGCCGCACAGACAGCCGCGCACAGACAGCCGCCGGTCTGACAGCCGCGGACCAGACCGACGGGTGGTAGCCGGCTGTGCTCCGTCACCTGCCGCCGTCCGTCGCCTGCCGCCCTCCCGACTTCCTTGGCCTGCAATTACCGGCTCGGCACGTCGGCAGGCCTGCGGGCGGCGGTCGGCCCGCGCCCGACGCCGTCACGGCCTGGGCGGGTCGGGATCAGCCGGACTGTTCGGTGGTGCCTGCGGCCTCGGCGACGGCGTCGACGAACTCCACCACTCGAGGGCCCCAGCGGGAGGCCACGTCGTCGTCGAGCAGCACGACAGCACCCGTCTGGACTGCGGTCATCGTCTCCCAGCCGGGACGTTCGGCGATCGTCTCGGCGGACTGTCCGCAGCAGTCGACGTCGGCCAGGAAGATCAGATCGGGATTGCCGTCGACGACGAACTCGTTCGCGAGCTGTGGGTAGTCGCCGCCCCCGGCTGCCTCGTCCGCGATGTTGGTCATGCCGAACAAGCCGTAGATCTGGCCGATGAAGGTCGCCGATCCGACGCTGTAGAGGTCCTCGGTCACCTCGTGGTAGAAGCTCAGTCCTTCGGGGACCTCGGCTGCGGCCACGATCTCGTCGATCTGGTTCTCCAGGTCGGCGGCGAGGGCGCGGGCAGGCTCGGCGTGGCCGGTGGCCTCGCCGAGGGCCTCGATCTGGGCGTAGGTGTCGGACAGGTCCTCGGCGGCCGGGAGCAGCAGCACCGGCACGTCCACGGCGCCCATGCCCTCGACGAGCCCCTCGGAGTCGGCGGAGGCGACCACCAGGTCCGGATTCTGGTCGGCGACGGCCTCGGGGCTGGGAGAGAAGCCGGAGAGGTCGCTGGTCGGCGCCTCCGGCGGGTAATCCGAGTTGTCGTCGACGGCGATGACCTGATCGCCCGCGCCGATGGCGAAGAGCATCTCGGTGGCGCTGGGGCTGAGCGAGACGATCTGGACGGGCCGTCGGTCGATGGTGACCGGCGCGCCGCCTGCGACGGAGACCTCCACCGGGAAGTCGCCGTCGACCTGCTCCGCCGAGGTGTCGACGGACTCTTCGCGGCTCGCGCAGCCCGTGAGTCCCAGCACCCCCACCAGCGCCAGGAGCAGCAGCGCGGCGGGCCCGCGATGCGGGCGTCGGCGGGTGGCGCCGAGGGGCGCCTGCGGGTTCGAGTTGATCACAGCGGTTCCTCGTGCTCGGCCGACGTCGGGTAGACGGCGATCCGCAGGACCGTGGGAGACGATGATCCGGTGGACGCGTTAACCCCTGCGTCGGGAGTGTTGGCGTCGCGCTCCGGTGGTCGACCTGGCTCGTCCCCGAGACGGGGCATTACAGTTGCGGCACAGCGCCGGACTCGCACCGGACTTCGGCCATCTGGAGGCGCCTGCAGGCGGTTGACCTGCTGGCGAGCGGACCCTACCAGGCGAAACGCCTGTCGCGACGGCGCACGGTAACCTGGCTGGAAGCGCTGAAATACCAGGTGATCTGTGGTATCGGTTCAGTATGCCAAAGCGTTACCATGCATGGCGAGGATCACTTTCGAGGGTCTCGTAATTATTCACATGGCTGTTACAGTCCCATGTACTGATCGCCCATCCCAGGTTACGGGCGCATTAACCGCGGGCCACCGTCGTCCCGACCACCCACCACCGGCTTGATCCAAGCCGACAGGACGACGAGGGAGGTCTGTTCGTGATCTTCTCCGCCATCCCGGGCCCGCAGGGCCTGTACCACCCGGAGGACGAGCGCGACTCGTGCGGCGTGGCGATGGTCGCCGATGTCAAGGGACGTCGGTCCCACGACATCGTGCGCGATGCGCTCATCGCATTGGCGAATCTCGACCACCGGGGAGCTGCGGGCGCGGAGCCTAGCAGCGGGGACGGTGCGGGCATCCTGCTCCAGCTCCCGGACCGGCTGCTTCGCGCGGAGAGCGGCGTGCGGCTTCCCGAGCCTGCTGCGAGCGGCGCGCATCGTTATGTCGCGGGGATGGCCTTCCTGCCCGTGGACGAGACGGATCGTGATGCGGCGAAGGCCGTGGTGGCGGAGTTGGCGGCGGAGGAGGGACTGCGCGTCCTCGGCTGGCGGGACGTGCCGGTCGATCCCGACGGCGCGGACGTCGGTCCCAGTGCGCGCTCCTGTATGCCCCACTTCGCGATGCTCCTCGCCGAGGGCCTGCCGAACGCCGACGGCGAGCAGGCCGCCGGGCTCGAGCTGGACCGAATGGCCTTCTGCCTCCGTAAGCGCGCCGAGCGGGAGACCGTGCGAGCGGGCTGCGGGGTGTACTTCCCCTCGCTGTCCTCCCGGACCCTGGTCTACAAGGGGATGCTCACCACCGAACAGCTCCCGGCGTTCTTCCCAGACCTGCGCGATCCCCGGCTGATCAGCGCCATCGCCCTGGTGCACAGCCGGTTCTCGACCAACACCTTCCCCTCCTGGCCCCTGGCGCACCCGTTCCGCTTCGTCGCCCACAACGGCGAGATCAACACGATTCGCGGCAACCGGAACCGGATGCTTGCCAGAGAGGCGCTGCTGGCCTCCGACCACCTGGCGCGGCGACCGAACCCCGAGGGCCTGCACGCCGACGGCTCGAACCCCGATGGCGGTGACGCCGACCTGGACCGCCTGTTCCCCATCTGTGCCGAGGACGGCTCCGACTCCGCGTCCTTCGACGAGGTGCTGGAACTGCTGCACCTGACCGGGCGGAGCCTGCCGCACGCGGTGCTGATGATGATCCCGGAGGCGTGGGAGAACCACACCGGCATGGATCCGGCTCGGCGGGCGTTCTACAAGTTCCACGCCAGCCTGATGGAGCCGTGGGACGGTCCCGCGTGCGTCACCTTCAGCGACGGGACCCTGGTCGGCGCGGTGCTCGACCGCAACGGCCTGCGGCCTGCGCGCTGGTGGCGCACCGCGGACGACCGCGTCGTGCTGGCCAGCGAGGCAGGCGTGCTCGACATCGCGCCGGAGCAGGTGGTGGCCAAGGGCAGACTGCAGCCCGGCCGCATGTTCCTGATCGACACCGAGGCCGGCGTGATCGTCGACGACGACCAGGTCAAGAGCAGCCTGGCCGCCGAGCGGCCTTACGCGGAGTGGCTGCACGCGGGCATGGTGAAGCTGAACACGCTGCCCGACCGGGACCACGTCGTGCAGAGTCACGACTCGGTGGTCCGGCGACAGCTCACCTTCGGTTACACGGAGGAGGAGCTGCGGGTGCTGCTGACGCCGATGGCCGTCACCGGCGCCGAGCCGACCGGCTCGATGGGATCGGACACCCCGGTCGCGGCGCTCTCGGCGCGGTCTCGCATGCTCTACGACTACTTCGTGCAGGGCTTCGCCCAGGTCACCAACCCCCCGCTTGACGCGATCCGCGAGGAGATCGTCACGTCGGTGGCGCGGGTGATGGGGCCGGAGCACAACCTGCTCGATCCCTCGCCCGCATCGTGCAGGCACGTCGTGCTGGCTCGGCCCGTGATCGACAACGACGAGCTGGCGAAGCTGATCCATATCAACGACGACGGCGACCTCCCCGGTTTCGCCTGTAGCGTCGTCTCCGGGCTCTACGAGGTCGACGGGGGCGGCGACGCGCTGGTCCAGGCGATCGACCGGGTCCGTCGCGAGGCGAGCGCCGCCATCGCGGGCGGCGCCAGGGTCCTGGTCCTGTCCGATCGCGACTCCGATCACGCGCACGCGCCCATCCCGGCGTTGTTGCTGGTCTCGGCGGTGCACCACCACCTGGTCCGGTCCAAGGAACGCCTGCAGGTCGCGTTGGTGGTGGAGTCCGGCGATGCGCGAGAGGTGCACCACATCGCGCTGCTGCTCGGCTACGGAGCCGCTGCGGTCAACCCCTACTTGGCCTTCGAGACCATCGAGGACATGGTCTCGACGGGGGAGATCACCGGCATCGAGCCTGCCAAGGCGGTGCGCAACTACGTCCAGGCCCTGGTGAAGGGCGTCCTGAAGGTGATGTCCAAGATGGGTATCTCCACCGTGGGCGCCTACACGGCAGCGCAGGTCTTCGAAGCTGTCGGGCTGGCCGGGGACGTCGTCCGGGAGTACTTCACCGGGACGGTCTCCAAGCTGGGCGGCGTCGGGCTGGACGTACTCGCCGAGGAGGTGGCCCGCCGCCATCGGCTCGCCTACCCCGAGAATCCGACCGATCGGTCGCATCGGCGGCTGGAGGTCGGCGGCGAGTACGCCTACCGCCGCGAGGGCGAACTGCACCTGTTCAGCCCCGAGACCGTCTTTCTGCTGCAGCACGCCACCAAGACCCGTCAGATGGACGTGTACCGCAAGTACACCGCCGAGGTCGACCGGCTGGCCAAGGCAGGCGGCACGCTGCGAGGGCTGTTCCGCTTCCGCGAGGGCGAACGGCCCGCCATCCCGCTGGAGGAGGTGGAACCGGTCTCGGCCATCGTCAAGCGCTTCAACACCGGCGCGATGTCCTACGGCTCCATCTCGGCCGAGTCCCACGAGACGCTGGCGATCGCGATGAACCGGCTCGGCGGTCGGTCCAACACCGGGGAGGGCGGCGAGGAGACCGCGCGCCTCTACGACCCGGAGCGTCGGTCGGCGATCAAGCAGGTCGCGTCGGGTCGTTTCGGTGTGACCAGTGAATATCTGGTCAACTCCACGGACATCCAGATCAAGATGGCTCAGGGTGCCAAGCCCGGCGAGGGCGGGCAGCTGCCCGGCTACAAGGTCTATCCCTGGATCGCTCGCACTCGACACTCGACGCCGGGTGTCGGACTGATCTCCCCGCCGCCGCATCACGACATCTACTCGATCGAGGACCTCGCCCAGCTCATCCACGACCTGAAGAACGCCAACGAGCGGGCCAGGGTGCACGTGAAGCTCGTCAGCGAGGTCGGCGTCGGCACGGTGGCGGCGGGCGTGGCCAAGGCGCACGCCGACGTGGTGCTGATCTCCGGTCACGACGGCGGCACGGGTGCCGCGGCGTTGACCTCGCTGAAGCACGCGGGGACGCCGTGGGAGGTCGGGCTCGCCGAGACACAGCAGACGCTGCTGCTCAACGGGCTGCGCGACCGGATCACCGTGCAGGTCGACGGCGCGATGAAGACGGGCCGAGACGTGCTCGTCGCGGCGCTGCTCGGCGCCGAGGAGTACGGCTTCGCCACCGCGCCGCTGGTGGTGGCGGGGTGCGTGATGATGCGCGTCTGCCACCTGGACACCTGTCCGGTGGGTATCGCGACGCAGAATCCCGACCTGCGCAAGCGCTACACCGGCAAGCCGGAGTTCGTGGAGACCTTCTTCCAGTTCGTGGCCGAGGAGGTTCGTGAGCTGCTCGCGGAGCTCGGGTTCCGCACGCTGGACGAGGCGATCGGCCACGCCGAGATGCTCGACACCCGCGAGGCCGTGGACCACTGGAAGGCCGAGGGCCTGGATCTCACCCCGGTCTTCGCCGTCCCGGTCGGCATCGCGGACGGCACCGCCGCCTACGGAACGATGCGTCGTCGGGTTCGCGACCAGGATCACGGGCTGGACCACGCGCTGGACCGGACGTTGATCCAGCTCGCCGAGGCAGCCTTGGAGGACGCCCACGTCGTGCGGCTGGAGCTGCCGGTGCGCAACGTCAACCGGACGGTCGGCACCCTGCTCGGCTCCGAGGTGACCCGCCGGTTCGGCGGGGAAGGCCTGCCCGACGGCACCGTCACGGTGGAGCTGACCGGCTCTGCGGGCCAGTCCCTCGGGGCGTTCCTGCCGTCGGGGATCACGCTCGACCTGATCGGCGACGCGAACGACTTCGTCGGCAAGGGCCTGTCGGGCGGCCGGATCGTGGTGCGGCCGCATCCGGATGCCTCGTTCGTCGCCGAGCATCAGGTGATCGCGGGCAACGTCATCGGCTACGGCGCGACGTCGGGGGAGATCTTCCTCCGTGGACAGGTCGGCGAGCGCTTCGCCGTGCGCAACTCGGGTGCACTGCTGGTGGCCGAGGGCGTCGGCGATCACGCGTTCGAGTACATGACCGGGGGGCGGGCCGTGGTGCTCGGCGGAACCGGTCGCAACCTCGCGGCGGGGATGTCCGGCGGCATCGCGTTCGTGCTCGACCTCGATCCGAGGATGGTCAACCCGGCGATGGTCGAGTTGCAGCGGCCCAGTCCGGACGACCTGCGGTGGCTGCGCGAGATCGTGCAGCGGCATCACGAGGCCACCGGCTCGGCGGTGGCGGCGTCCCTGCTGGGCGACTGGCCGCGCCGTTCGCCAGGGTTCACCAAGGTGATGCCCGGCGACTACCAGCGTGTCCTGGAGGCGGTGCGCATCGCCCGCGCCGAGGGCCGCGACGAGGACGAGGCGATCATGGAGGCGTCCCGTGGCTGATCCACACGGCTTTCTCAAGCACGGCAGGACTGAGCCGGGCAAGCGTCCCGTCGACGAGCGGCTGGGCGACTGGCAGGAGGTCTACGCCGCGCTGCCACCGGAGCGGCGGGACGACGAGGTCCGCACCCAGGCTGCCCGGTGCATGGACTGCGGCATTCCGTTCTGTCATTCCGAGACGACGGGCTGCCCGCTGGGCAACCTGATCCCGGAGTGGAACGACCTCGTCCGGCGCGGTCAGTGGACCGAGGCGGGCGAGCGGCTGCACGCCACCAACAACTTCCCTGAGTTCACCGGCAGGCTCTGCCCCGCGCCCTGCGAGGCGGGCTGCGTGCTCGCGGTGTCGCCGCTGGCGGGCGGCGCGGTCGCGATCAAGCGCGTCGAGCAGAGCATCGCGGACGTGAACTGGGACAACGGGTCGGTGGCCGCGCAGCCCGCGACGATCTCCTCCGGCAGGAGGGTGGCCGTCGTCGGCTCGGGACCCGCAGGGCTCGCCGCAGCTCAGCAGCTCACCAGAGCCGGTCATGACGTCACCGTCTTCGAGCGGGACGACCGGCTGGGCGGCCTGCTCCGCTACGGCATTCCCGAGTTCAAGATGGAGAAGCGCGTCCTGGACCGGCGGCTGGCGCAGATGCGGGCCGAGGGCACCGGGTTCGTGACCGGATGCGAGGTCGGTGTTGACCTCACCGTCGAGCAGCTGCGCGCCGACTACGACGCGGTCGTGCTGGCCGTCGGCGCGCTGCGCGGTCGGGACGCCCCGGACATCGTCGGGCGGGAGCTGACCGGCGTGCACCTGGCGATGGAGCACTTGGTGCCTGCCAATCGGGAGTGCGAGGGCGACGGACCGACGTCGATCAGCGCCGAGGGCAGCCACGTCGTGATCATCGGCGGCGGGGACACCGGTGCCGACTGTCTGGGCACGGCGCATCGGCAGGGGGCGGCGAGCGTCCTTCAGCTCGACCAGTACCCGAAGCCGCCCACAGCGCGAGACGACGCGCGGTCGCCGTGGCCGAGCTGGCCGCTGATCCTGCGCAACTACCCGGCGCACGAGGAGGGCGGCGAGCGGCGATACGAGGTCGCCGTGGAACGCTTCATCGGCGACGAGGCCGGGCACGTCCGCGAGATCGAGCTGCGGCGGGTGAAGGTGCAGCGCGACGAACAGGGCGTGCGGCGGGTGGTGCCCGCCTCCGCCGAGGTTGATCGGCTGCCCTGCGACCTGGTGCTGCTGGCGATCGGTTTCGAGGGCGTCGAGCCGATGCCCCTGTTGGACGAGCTGGGGATCTCGCTGTCCGGCCGGGGCACCATCGGCTGCGGCTCGAACTGGGAGACCAGCGCGCCGGGAGTCTTCGTCTGCGGCGATGCCCACCGGGGTGCGTCGCTCGTGGTCTGGGCCATCGCCGAAGGCCGTTCGGTGGCCAACGCGGTCGACTCGTACCTGACCGGCGACTCGATCCTGCCGTCGCCGGTACACCCCACGGCCCTTCCGCTGGCCGTGGTCTGACGAGAGCACCGAACGGGACGTCCGACGCGCTCGGGCGTCCCGTTCACCGCTTTCGACGGCTCACGCCTCGGCGTCACCGTCGTCCTCGGCATGGTGATCATGATTGACCACGCCGCGCTTCCAGTAGCCGTCGACCTTGTAATGCCTGCGGTTGAGACCGAGGGACCGTAGATGACGGCGGATCGGCTTGAGGTCGCCGGACTCGCCCGCGACCCAGACGTAACCCGCGCCCGCAGGCGTGGTGAACGCCGAGAGCGCCTCGTGCAGTAGCTCGCGCCCGCCCGCCGCGGCGCCGCCGCGGTGCAGCCAGGTCAGTCGGGTGTCGGGCGGACGACGCAGGTCCTGCTCCTCGGCGGGGCCGTCGACCTCGACGAAGGCCTGCACCCGGGCGGTCGGGTGCAGCTCGGCGAGCTCGGCCAGGCGGCGCCCGATGGCGGGCAGCGCCGTCTCGTCGCCCGCGAGGAGATACCAGTCGAAGTCGTTCGGCACCAGGTGCGAACCGCGCGGCCCGAGTACGCCGAGGCGAGCGCCGGGGACGGCGTCGGTGGCCCAGCGTCCCGCGATGCCGTGCGGGTGCAGAACGAAGTCGATGTCCAGCTCGCCTGCCTCGGGGTCGAAGCGTCGCACCGTGTAGTCCCGGAAGATCGGCTGCGGCCCGTCCGTCGGCGGCGGGACGATGCCTCGCTCGCCGAGGGTGGGCATCGTGGGCAGTTCGGCGCCCGGCTCCGGGAAGCACAGTTTGACGTGGTCGGCGTAGTCGTTGGTCTGGAAGCCGTCGAGGTCGTCGCCCGCCAACGTGATCCGCGTGGTTCGCGGAGTGATGCGAACCACCCTGGTCACCTGGAGCAGCCGAGGCCGCAGCTCGTAACGCAGGACGCGGATCTCCTGCTGCGCGATGCCCATCGACCGGTGTCGCCTCTCCTTCGGTCTTGCCGATACGTCCCCAGGAACTAAGGGCACCCTAACATGCCCCGCCGGGGGCGATTCGCGAGCAGGCCGGTCGGTCGCCGATCGCGGCTCGCCGCCGCGCCGCAGGCGGGGACCGTCCGCCTGCGCCTTCGAACCCGCCTCCCCTGATCGGTGTCACTCCAGTGGGGAACTAACCGCTGCTCGTGAACGCAGCGATGCTTGTCAGTCGATTTCCCGCGCCGTAGATTCCAAATTTGGGCACCTGTTCGTGTGACGATGTGCCGAATTTTGGTTGATGGCTACACACGGTGACTTTTGGTCGAATTCTGCGAGCGGATCGCGCTCGGGGCGGGGAGTGGTCGGATGTCAGGACTCAAGCGCCGCGATCTCATCGGGGGAGCGGCCGCACTGGCGGCGTTCGCCATGGTCGGCGCCACCACCTCGAACGCGTTCGCCGCGCCGAGGGTGCGGCCGGGTGCGGGCTCCGCGCCGACGCTCGGGCTCGGAGACCGTGCGGTGGCGGCCTCGGTCGACGCCCGGCGAGCCCTGACCCACATCCAGCATCTCGCCGGGACCATCGGCCCTCGGATCGGCGGCACCGAGTCCGAGCACCGCGCCGCCGACTACGCCGCCGCGCGGTTCGAGGAGCTGGGTTATCAGGTCACCCGCCAGCCCTTCCCCGTCGCGGACAAGTACCTCGCCGACCTCGTCCTGCCCGACGGCGAGAGATGGCAGGCCAGCGCCTCTCCGCAGGGCGCATTCGACACGGAGGTCCAGGCCGCCGTGGTGGACGTGCGCGGCGGGGGAGTCGGGAACGACACCGACTACTCCGGTCGAGACGTCACCGGACAGTTCGCCCTGATCGACCACCGGACCGCCGACCGGGACGCTCAGGTGCGCGGCGCCGTCGAACGCGGCGCGGCAGGCGTGCTGCTGATCGCCGCGTCCGCCGATCCGGAGCGCAAGGCAGGCGCGTTCCTGCCCACCCTGGCGGCGCCCGTCGGGGTGCCGGTGCTCGGTCTCGGCCAGGCCCACGGCGAGTGGCTGCGTCGACGGCTGGTCGCCGGGCCGGTGCGCCTGCGGGTGATCGTCACGGCGCACACCGGTCTCACCTCGTACAACGTGCTCGCGGAACGACCTGCCTCCCTTCCCGCCGGAGACGAGGTCGTCATGGTGGGCGCGCACTACGACTCGGTGCCCGGTTCGCCCGGCGCCAACGACGACGCCAGCGGCTCGGCGCTCTGCCTGGAACTGGCTCGCGTCCTGCGGCGCCTGCCGACCCAGAAGGCGCTGCGGTTCGCGCTCTGGGGCTCGGAGGAGCAGGGTTTGATCGGCTCCCGCTACTACGTGAACCAGCTCGACGACCATGCCGCAGGTCGGATCGCCGCGTGCTTCCAGAACGACATGGTCGCCACCAGCCACCCGCCTGCGGACCTGTACTGGCTCTTATCCGTCGACGGCGCGGACAACCTCGCCACCGCCACGGTCGCCCAGGCCGCGTCCCGACTGGGCTACCTGGCCGACGTCGCGGGCCCCACGGCGCGCGGCGGCAGCGACCACGTCCCGTTCCACGAGCGCGGGATCGCGGCGGCCAACTTCAGCTGGCGAGGGGAGGCGGGACCGCACCTGCTGGAGCCCGTCTATCACACGCCGGAGGACACCGTGGCGGGCAACGTCAGCAACGAACGGCTGCAGGTCTCCCTCGAACTGGTCGGTTCGGCCGTGTACGAGGTGGCCAGGGCGCGCTGAGCGGTGTGAGCGGGCCTCGTCGCATGGCGGGGCCCGGTCCGCCGTCAACCGCCGAGGCCCGACGTCGGTGCCGAGGACGATCCGGCTCGACCAGAGGGAGTCTCCTGGCGTCGGACTCCCGGCGCTGCTCCTGCCGCCTCAGGAGGCCGCGTTCAGATCCCGGCTCGGGGCTTCGGCGACGGTCGCCGAGGCTTCCGCCGGGGCGGCCGACGCCTGCGACGGGTCGGCACGGGACGCCGAGGAGCGACGCGAAGCGAGCCGCCCGCCGAACCGGACGAGTCCCCAGCCGATGCCGAGCCCGACGAGGTCGGCGAGCACGTCCCATGGATCGCCGCTGCGGCCCAGCGGGAGGACGGCCTGAAGCACCTCGGTGAGGCAGGCATAGCCGACGAGGCCGAGCGACAGCGGCAGCCGGGAGACGGCCGCCAGGAGCCCGGTCACCGCCAGCATGGCGAACACCGCCCCGTGGACCACCTTGTCCGTGCCGGGCGGCGCCGAGGGCACCCCGCCCGCGGGCATGAAGAACACCACGAGGCTGATCAGCACGGCGAGGGGGAAGAGCAGCTGCCGGAGCGACACGCGAGCAGTCTCGCACGCCGGCCGCAACCGGCCGGGCCGCGCGCCGGGCCGGTTGCGCCGTCGCTGCGAGTCGCGGATCACCCACTCCGCGCAGGTGAGCGGCTCGCCCAGGCTGCCCTGGGTGGGCAGACCGGTCACTCCCGGTGCTCGAACGACTGATCGACTGCAGAATGAGACAACTTTTCTGCCGCGTGGGGCAGAATCGGTCCAGTGGGCGGACTACGCTGACCAGACGTGAGTCGACGTGCGAAGATCGTTTGTACGCTGGGCCCTGCCACCGCGACCCCGGAGAAGATCCGGGACCTCGTTCGTGCGGGCATGGATGTCGCCCGGATGAATTTCAGTCATGGCGAGCACGCGGAGCACAAGCGCGTGTACGAGCTGGTCCGTGAAGCCGCCCGGGAGTCCGGACGCGCCGTGGGAGTGCTCGCCGATCTCCAGGGACCCAAGATCCGACTCGGTCGGTTCGCGGGCGGCCCGGTGGAGTGGGAGACGGGCAAGACGGTGCGCGTGACCGTCGAGGACGTGGTGGGAACCCACGACCGCGTGTCCACCACCTACAAGGGGCTGGCCGACGACGCGAAGGTGGGCGATCGTCTGCTGGTCGACGACGGCAAGGTCGGCCTGGTGGTCACGGCCGTCGAGGGGTCGGACGTCGTCTGCGAGGTGACCGAGGGCGGCCCCGTCAGTGACAACAAGGGCCTCTCGCTGCCCGGCATGGACGTCAGCGTCCCGGCGCTCTCCGAGAAGGACATCGCGGACCTCGAGTTCGCGCTCTCGCTCGAAGTCGACTTCATCGCGCTGTCCTTCGTCCGCTCGCCTGCCGACATCGACCTGGCCCATCAGGTAATGGACCGCGTGGGCAGCCGCAGACTCCCCGTCGTGGCGAAGCTGGAGAAGCCGGAGGCGGTGGAGAACCTGGAGGCCATCGTGCTGGCCTTCGACGGCGTGATGGTCGCCAGAGGCGACCTGGGCGTCGAACTGCCCCTGGAGCAGGTGCCGCTCGTGCAGAAGCGGGCGATCCAGATCGCCAGGGAGAACGCCAAGCCGGTCATCGTGGCCACCCAGATGCTCGAATCGATGATCAACAACTCCAGGCCGACCCGCGCCGAGACCTCGGACGTGGCCAACGCCGTGCTCGACGGCACCGACGCGGTGATGCTGTCCGGCGAGACCAGCGTCGGGCGCTATCCGGTCGAGACCGTCCTGACCATGGCCCGCATCATCGAGGCGGTGGAGACCGAGACGACCGTGGTCCCGCCGCTGACCCACGTTCCGAGGACCAAGCGGGGCGTCATCTCCTACGCGGCCCGCGACGTGGGCGAGCGGCTCAACGCCAAGGCGCTGGTCGCCTTCACCCAGTCCGGCGACACGGTGCGCCGAGTGGCCCGGCTGCACACCTCGCTGCCCCTGCTGGCCTTCACCCCGGAGCCGGAGGTGCTCAGGCAGCTGTCCATGACCTGGGGCACCGAGACGTTCCTGGTGGACAAGGTCGACTCCACCGACCGCATGGTGGAGCAGGTCGACCTGGCGATGCTCTCGATGGGTCGTTACCAGCGCGGCGACCTGGTCGTCATCGTCGCGGGCTCGCCTCCCGGCACGGTCGGCTCCACCAATCTGATCCGTGTTCACCGGCTCGGTGAGGACGACCACGCCTGAGCCCTTCCGGGCCCGCCCCGCCGTCTCGCGGGGTAGCGTTCCGAGTCATGCGAGGCGCACCGCCGGTCGATCGCGAGACGACCGCATGACCGAGACGAACCGCAACGCGGCGTCCGATCCGACCGGAGTCGGCTCGGACGCCGTGCCACGGTCCACGGCCGCCGCCGGGCGTGCCGAGGTCGGGGGCGACGACGTCGCGTCCGGACAACCGGTCCTGGACCGGCTGGTGACACTGCTCGATCTGGAGCGGATCGAGGAGAACCTCTACCGAGGCGTGAGCCCGGCGGAGTCCCCGGTGCGGGTCTTCGGCGGCCAGGTCGCCGGGCAGGCCCTCGTGGCCGCCACCAGAACGGTGCCCGCCGATCGTTATGTGCACTCGCTGCATGCCTACTTCATCCGCGGCGGCGACCCGAGCGTCCCGATCGTCTACGAGGTGGACCGGATCCGCGACGGCCGGTCGTTCACGACTCGGCGTGTGGTCGCCGTTCAGCACGGCAAGGCGATCTTCTCCCTCTCGGCCTCCTATCAGATGCGCGAGACCGGACTGGATCATGCCGAGGTGATGCCCGAGGTGCCTGCCCCGGAGACGCTGCCCACCTGGGCGGATCGGGTCGCGGCTTATCGGGACAAGCTCGGGGTGTTCGCCACGACCCCCCGCCCGTTCGACCTGCGCTACGTCAACGACCCGCCGTGGCTGTCCAGGGAGAGCGGTCCGAGGGAGGCGCACAACAAGGTCTGGATGCGCGCCGCCGGGAGCCTGCCCGACGACGAGGTGCTGCACGTGTGCCTGCTCGCCTACGTCTCGGACCTGACGTTGCTGGACTCGGTGCTCGCCCGCCACGGCGTCTACTGGGGGACCGATCGGGTCGCGGGCGCGAGCCTCGATCATGCGATGTGGTTCCACCGGCCGTTCCGCGCCGACGAGTGGTTCCTGTACGACTGCGCCTCGCCCAGCGCATCCGGCGGGCGCGGCCTGGCCACGGGCCGCTTCTTCACCAGGGACGGCAGGCTGATCGCCTCGGTGGTCCAGGAGGGGCTGCTCCGCGTCTCCCCGTGATCTCCGCTCCGTCGGCGACCGTCGCCGATGGTTCCGGCAGGGGCAGGAGTGCTGCGTCGACCCGGGGAGCCGCAGACCGCGGTGATTCGGTGCGGCACGGCGGGCGGATATCGTGCCTACCGTGCCCTCACCGAAGCCCTCGCCGAAGTCCTCGCCGACATCCCCACCGGAGCCACGATCGCGGCTCCGACCGACGACGTGGAGATCGGCTCCGCTGAACTTCCTGGCAGGTGGCCTCATCGGCACCGTGGAGATCATCCCCGGAGTCAGTGGCGGCACGGTCGCGCTGGTCACCGGGCTTTACGAACGGCTGATCGCCTCAGCGGGCCACCTGGTGACCATGATGCGACTGCTGGTCTCCGGGCTGCGCAGGCGGGACTTCGCCCCGATGAAGGCCGAGGCCGCCAAAGCGGACTGGGCGCTGCTGGGCGCGGTCCTGGCGGGCATGGCGATCGCCGTGGTGACGGTGGCCCGTCTGCTCACCCCGATCCTCGACGACTATCCGGTCGAGTCGCGGGCGGTCTTCATCGGCATGGTGGCGGCCTCGATCCTGGTCCCGGTCCGAATGATGGGCGGGCTGAGACGACCGCTGCACTGGGTCCTGCTGATCGGCACCGCCGTGGCGGCGCTGCTGCTGACCGGGCTGCCCTACGGCGCGTTCGAGGACCCGCCGCTGTGGCTGGTCGGGATCGTCGCGGCCTTCGCCGTCTGCGCCCTGGTGCTCCCCGGGCTCTCCGGATCGTTCCTGATGATGGTGGTCGGGCTCTACGAGCCGACCCTGGATGCGCTCAACGCGCGGGACCTGACCTACATCGGCGTGTTCATGCTCGGTGCGGTGATCGGCCTTGGGACCTTTGTGAAGGTCCTCCAGTGGCTGTTGGAGCATCGTCGGCGGGCGACTCTCGCGGTCATGACCGGCCTGATGATCGGCTCGCTGCGTGCGCTCTGGCCGTGGCAGGACGCCGACAGCGCGGCCCAGTCACCCGATGGAGACCTGATCCCGGTTCTCCTGCTCGCTCTCGCCGGGGCGGGCGTGGTGCTCGTGTTGGTCTTCGCTGAGCAGCAGGTCGCGGCCAAGCGGGCGGCCGAGGCCGCCGAGCAGGCGGGAGCGGACGCTGCGGTGTCCCCGAATGAGGAGACGATGCGCATCCCCCGGACGAGTGGGGACGAACCCACCGAGCGCATCCGACGCTGATCTCCTGGGGCGGGTGCCCGCCAGGGGGCATCGCCGTCGTCGGCGACCGCGGAGAGCAGGCAGGGCGTTGAGCTCGGCGGACCCCTTCGCCTGCCGGTCGGGCCCGGATGTGCGGAAAGCGTGCGGCGGGGTGGGTCGAGGAACACCCGGCCGCTGACGCCGGGCCCCGGCCGACGGTGGCGAAGGCAGGCCGAGCCTCGACTACGCCCGATCGAACTCCTCCCGGAGAAGGCGCCAGAGCTCCAGGACATGTCTGCTCTCGGTGGTGACGCCGCCGATCGCCACCCGTATCACCGGGCGCCCATCCACCGCCGTGTGACTGAGAAACGCCTGACCGGTCTTGTTGACCGAGGCGAGTAGCCGCTCGGTGCGGCGGTCGTCGGCCGCCGCACCGTTCCCGGTGTGCGCCCGGAGACAGACCAGGGCGAAGGACGGCTCCGTGACCAGAGTGAACCGATCGTCGGAGCGGACGAGATCCGCCAGTTCCGCCGCGAGCGCGACGTGGCGGCGAAGGTGTTCCCGCAGACCCCGCAGTCCGAACCAACGCAGCACGGCCCAGAGCTTCAACGCTCGAAATCGCCTGCCGAGGGGGATCTGCCAGTCTCGGTACTCGACGACCGCCCTGCTCTCGCCTGCGGCGTTGCGCAGATACTCCGGCAGGATCGACAGGGCGTCGACGAGTACTCCCGGATGGCGGGTCCAGTACAGGCTGCAGTCGAAGGCGGTCATCAGCCACTTGTGCGCATTGGTGCAGAAGGAGTCCGCCTCGGCGACCCCGGGGAACAACGCGCGCAGCTCGGGGCACAGGGCGGCCACCCCGGCCCACGCGCCGTCGACGTGCAGCCAGATCCCGTGTTCGCGGCAGATCGCGGCGATCTCGGTCAGCGGGTCGATCGCGCCGGTCCCGGTGGTGCCCACCGTCGCGCACACCAGCACCGGCCTGCGCCCGGCGGCCACGTCCTCGGCGACGGCCTCGGCCAGCTCGTCGGGCCGCATCGCCAGGGTGACGGGATCGACCGGCACCAGCCGCAGCCCGTCGTGGCCGAGACCGGCCACTCGGACCGCCTTGGCCAGGCTGGAATGCGTCTCCGTCGATCCGTAGACGACCTCCCCGCCGGTGAGTCCGCTCGACCGCCAGGCACCGAGGGAGTCGCGGTGGAGTGCGGCGAGCAGCGTGACCAGGACGGCGGAGGACGCCGAGTCCTGAATGACGCCGCCTCCGCCGCCGGGGAAGGTGAACTCGGCGGGCAGCCCCAGCTCCTCGGCGAGCCGGTCCAGCAGGTACTGCTCCAGTTCGGTCGACGCCGGGGCGGTCGTCCACGAGATGCCCTGGACGCCGAGGCCGCTGGAGAGCAGGTCGCCCAGCACCGAGGCCAGTGAGGAGTTCGCCGGGAAGTAGCCGAAGAAGGCCGGATGCTGCCAGTGGGCCAGGGCGGGCACGATGACGCGGTCGAGGTCGGCCAGCAACGCAGCAGGCGACTCGCCCTCCTCGGGCAGCCGATCGGGCAGTTGCTCCCACAGTCGTCCCGGCCGAATCTCGCCACGCACGGGCAGGTCGGCCACGCCTGCGCGGTAGTCCGCTATCCAGTCCACGACGGCGTGGCCGAACTCGCGGAACTCCTCGGAGGTCATCTCGGTACCGGGCACGAACACCCACGCTAGTCCCCGAGCCGCAGGCCTGCCGTCGCGCGACGGAACAGGCATCGGGCCGGGACCGACCTGTCTGCCCACTGGTCGGGGGCCGCCGGTTCCCACTGAACGCGGAGATTCCCGGACGAGGCGTTGCCGACAACGACTCGCGCGAGACACACCTCTCGGGGGAGGCTGTGGACATGACGGATGATGTTGCGCGTACCGCACGGATCGGGGTCACCGGGCTTGCCACGATGGGCAGCAATCTCGCCCGCAATCTCGCCAGGCGCGGATACACGGTCGCGGTGCACAACCGGACCCAGGCCAAGACGCGCGAACTGCTTGATCAGCACGGCGACGAGGGTGCCTTCGTGGAGGCGGCGACCCTCGCCGATCTGGTCGCGGTCCTCGAACGGCCTCGGAAGATCATCGTGATGGTCAAGGCGGGCGCCGGGACCGACGCGGTGCTGGACGAGCTGGCCGGACTCCTCGAACCCGGCGACATCCTGCTCGACGGCGGAAACGCCCACTTCGCCGACACTCGGCGGCGGGAGGCGGCCATGCGGGAGAAGGGCCTGCACTTCGTCGGCACCGGAATCTC
This sequence comes from Actinoalloteichus fjordicus, assembly GCF_001941625.1. Taxonomy (NCBI): domain Bacteria; kingdom Bacillati; phylum Actinomycetota; class Actinomycetes; order Pseudonocardiales; family Pseudonocardiaceae; genus Actinoalloteichus; species Actinoalloteichus fjordicus. The sequence goes on along the minus strand of NZ_CP016076.1, from coordinate 5,050,373 downwards.
CGGCGGCGAGGAGGGCGCCCTGCTCGGCCCGAGCATCATGCCCGGCGGCTCCGCCGAGGCCTACGAGCAGGTCGGTCCGATCCTCGAGTCGATCGCCGCCGTCGTCGACGGCGACCCCTGCTGCGTGCGGCTCGGCCCCGACGGCGCAGGCCACTTCGTCAAGATGGTGCACAACGGCATCGAGTACGCCGACATGCAGTTCATCGCGGAGACGTACGACCTGCTGCGCCGGGCCGCCGGGCGAGAGCCCGCCGAGATCGCCGAGGTGTTTCGCACCTGGAACGAGGGCGACCTGGAGTCCTACCTGATCGAGATCACCGCCGAGGTGCTCGCCCACGTCGACCCGGCCACGGGCAGGCCGTTCGTGGACGTCGTCGCCGACCGTGCGGAGCAGAAGGGCACCGGTCGCTGGACGGTCCGGGAGGGACTGGAACTCGGCGAGCCGGTGGCGGGGATCGCGGAGGCCGTGTTCGCCAGGGCGCTCTCCGGTCACGTCGAGCAGCGTTCCGCCGCCGCGAACCTGCCCGGTCCGGCCGCGCCGCCCAAGCTCGGCGACGACTTCGTGGACGACCTGCGCGAGGCGCTCTACGGCGCGAAGCTCGCGGCCTACGCCCAGGGCTTCAGCATGATCACCGAGGCGGGTCGGGAGTACGGCTGGGACATCGACCTCGGTGCCACGGCGCGGATCTGGCGTGGCGGCTGCATCATCCGCGCCCGATTCCTGAACCGGATCACCGATGCCTACCGTGCCGACCCCGGCCTGGTGAACCTGCTGGTCGACGAGTACTTCACCGAGCAGATCGGCCGTGCGCAGGAGGCATGGCGGCGGGTGGTCGCCACCGCCGCCGCCGCAGGAGTGCCGGTGCCGGGCCTGGCCTCCGGGCTGGCCTACTACGACTCGCTGCGTGCCGAGCGGCTGCCCGCCGCCCTGGTGCAGGGCCAGCGCGACTACTTCGGCGCGCACACGTACCAGCGGGTCGACCGGCCGGGCAGCTTCCACACCCGGTGGGGCCAGGGCCGGGACGAGGTCGAGGCCTGATCAGAGCCCCTCGCCGAGGGGTGGACGTGACGACTTCTCAGAGTCTGTCTTTGATCCTCCTGGAGACGTGAGCGGGGATCAGCGTGGCTGAGCTGCCAGGCGGAGGAAGGGGGCATAACGAAAGTTATGTTGACTGACGACAACGCCGCAGATCGCCGCGCTGGCCCCGCGCAACTCCGAAAGTGGGGATCAAAGACAGGCTCTCAGACGAGAGCGATCTCGGCGTCCACCCCGACGGCGCAGGCTATCCTCTGGCCGTGGACTTCGGGTTAGAGCTGTCCGGGCGCAACGCGCGGTGGTCTTTCGAGGCCGCAGGCATCCGAATCCGGTACGGCACCGGACGGCGGACTCACGCCCTGCTCCGGGAGTTCGGCGAGGTCTTCGTGCCCAACGAGGCGCTGGCCGGGGTGACCCTGACCGAGAAGCGGCGGCCGAGTCTCGACCTCCGGCTGCGTCCCCGCGCCGAGCCAGTCCTGGCCGTCGCGGCGGGCGGACTGCCCGACGGGGCCGAGCCGTATCGCCTGACCTTGGACTCCGCGCAGCAGGATCTGGCGGGCTACTACGCCTCCGAGATCGAGGACCGGGTCGCGGTCAATCCGGACTCCGAGGTGCCCGCCCCGCGTTTCCTGGTACGCCTTCCGCCGCCGCCACTCACCGCGAAGGGCTTCGACGGCACCGTGGCCTTCGACGGCCGGGTGCTAACCATGCGGTGGGGCATCCAGGCCCACCGGTCCAAGCGAAAGGTCGGCTCGGCGGTGTACCCGGTGGAGCGACTGCGCGACATCGAGTGGGTCTGCCCGGAGTACGGCGGCTACGGCCATCTCCGAGTCGCCACCGACGACACCAACACCGCCGTGCGACCGAAGCCCGCCCTCGATCTGGCGGCCGTGGTCCTGTACGGGGCGACCGCCGCGCTCTCCGTGGCGTGCGCGGTGCGCGTCGCGATGGACGACGTCGTCTCGACCCCGGCCGCACTGCTCGGAACCGACCTCCCGCCCTCAGCAAGCTCGCCCGCGGAGCCGAGTTCGCCGCCGATGTCGCCCCGTGGCGCGGTGGATGTGGACGAGATCTTCCAGACCATCCGCAAGCTCGGCGACCTGCGCGACGCAGGCCTGCTCAGCGACGAGCAGTTCGAGGAGAAGAAGGCCGAGCTGCTCGGGCGCATCTGAGAGCCTGTCTTTGATCCCCAGTTTCCTGTTGCGCGGGGCAGGCGCGGCGATCTGCGGCGGTCGTCAGTCGACATGACCCCGGTTATGTCTCTTTCCCCCGCCTGGCAGCTCAGCCACGCTGATCCCCGCTCACGACTCCAGGGGGACCAAAGACAGGCTCTGAGCGGCCCTACCGGCCTGCCTCAGGCCGCCGGGCCCGACGGCCGTCCGTGCCGCAGGCGGCGGGTCCGCCGCGCGATCTCCTGCGATCCGGTGCTGCGGGGCGGGACTCGGCCGGGTTCTAGCGTGCCTCTTCGCGGAGCTTGCGCAGCGTACGCGCCAGCAGGCGCGATACGTGCATCTGCGAGATGCCGATGCGCTCGGCGATCTGAGTCTGGGTCATGTTCGCGAAGAACCGCAGCAGCAGCACAGTGCGATCCCGCTGCGGCAGGGTTGCGAGCAGCGGCTGGAGCACCTCCCGGTTCTCCACGCTCTCCATCTCCGGCTCGACTACTCCGAGGGTGTCACCCAGGGCCAGGCTCTCGTCGTCGATGAGCATCTCGTCTAGTGAACTGCTCCGATAGGCGTGGCCTGCCGCCAGACCCTCGTAGACCTGCTCGACGGGCACCTTCAGCCGCTCCGCCAGCTCGCGGGGCGTGGGGGCCCGCCCCAGCGTCTGGGACAGCTCGCCGTTCGCCGAGTTGAGCGCCAGGTGCAGCTCCTGAAGCCTGCGCGGCACGCGCACCGTCCACCCGGTGTCGCGGAAGTGTCTGCGCACCTCCCCCATCACGGTCGGCACCGCGTACGAGAGGAAGTCGACCCCCCGCTCCGGGTCGAAGCGATCCACCGCCTTGATGAGGCCCATCGTGGCGACCTGGACCAGGTCGTCCTGCGTCTCGCCTCGATTGGCGAACCGCCTGGCCACGTGCCGGGCCAGGGGGAGGTGCTCGGTGACCAGCCGCTCGCGCAGCGCCGTGTGCTCCCGACAGTCGGGGGCGAGCGCGGCGAGCTCGGCGAACAGCGGAGCGAGATGCCCGTAGCGGACGTTCTCGTCGTCGCTCGCATCCCGCTCGCCGCCTGTTGGCCGGGCAGCACCCGGACGGGCCCCTCGGCTCACGCCGCGCCCGCTCGCCGTCTCTGCGATTCCACGTGCTCCAGCTTGCCTGCACTCCGGCCCTCCTGCTCGTCGTGCGGACCGGGCAGGCGGCAGGGAGTGGACGGCCGGAACGAGCGACGCCCGTTCGGTCGGACAGCCACGTCGTCGGGCTGGATGCCGACGCCGTGGGGCTGGATGCCGACGCCGTGCTGCCTGCCGTAGGCGCCGCCGGGCCGGACGGTGCCGGTTCGCCGGAACGAACCGGCACCGTGCCTCGGGTGGATCAGACCCTCCCGGATGAGCCGCGTCGCGGCATCACCGGATCGTCCTTCTGGCCTGGCACGTCGGTCGGTGCGGATGCCTGCGACGGCACGTCGTCCGCGTCCTCGCGTTCCAGGACGGCGGCCGCCTGCGGCTGGTCCGCCTGGGGTGGTGCCTCCGTCGCCGATGCGGCCGAGTTGTGGGTGCGCGGCGCGACCAGGTCGATCGTCGACGGCGGCGGTGTCTCCGCCTCGATCTCGGCCTCGATCCGGTCGGCCATCGCCGGTTCGACCCCGGCGTCGATGTCCGCCGCGATCTCGGTCTCGACGATGAGGCCCGCCGCGTCCGCCCGGTCCGAGTCGTCCTCGGCTGCCGAGTCGATCGGCTGCGGGTCCTCGTCGAAGAGCTCGAAGATGTCGGCCTCGAGGAACTCCTTGAACCGTTCGAGGTCGGCGCGCACGCGTTGGGCGATGAGTCCGAGCGCGCCTCCTGCCTTCTCCACCAGCGTCGTCGGCTCGTAGTCCATGCGCAGGTGAACGCGGGTGGTGTCCTCGTCGACGGCCCGGAAGGTGACTACTCCCGCGTGGTCTTGGCCGCCGTCGGCCTGCCAGCTGATCAGGTCGTCGAGACGCTGCTCGACGACCCGCGCGTCGAACTCCCGACGGACCCCGGCGATCTCGATCACCCAATGGCTGGCCCGGCCGTCGACCGGAGTGATCTCTTCGACGCCCTCCATGAAGAGGGGAAAGTCCTCGATGCGTGCCCACCCGGCGTAGGCGACGCTGATCGGGACCCGAACGTCCACCGATTCCTCGATCCTCGTCACGGCGGGACCTCCTTCGGCTGATCGTGGGGCACGGACTACCCGGAGGATCTGCCGTTCACACCTGGCCGAGCGGCTCGGAGAGGGCCCGCAAGGTGCCGTCGTGCTCGTCCACGAGGTACATCCGTGCCTCGGCCAGGTCGAAGTACATGCCCGCAAGCGTCAGCCGCCCCGCCAGGACCGCCTCCCTGACCAGCGGGTACGTCATCAGGTTCGTCAGCTGTTGCCGGACGTTGATGACAGCGACCGAGTCCGCCGCCGAACCGGCCCCCTCGTCCTGCCCGGCATCCGAGGGCGGCAGCGAGCGGAAGCGCCGCAGGCTCGGCTCCGCGTGGACGAGCCAGTCGGCCAGATGACTGCTCGGATTCATGTCGTCTTCGAGCAGGGAGCGCATCGCCCCGCAGTGCGAGTGGCCGCAGACCACGATGCTGGTGACGGCGAGGCGCTCGACGGCGAACTCGACGGCCGAGCCCACCGAGCTGTCGCCCAGCGAGTCGCTCGGCGGCACCAGATTCCCCACGTTGCGCAGGGTGAACAGGTCGCCAGGCCCGCTGGTGGTGATCACGTTGGGCACCATGCGGGAGTCCGCGCAGCAGACGAACAGCCGGGCGGGGCGTTGGCCGTGCTCGGCCAGCTCGGCGAGCAGCGGACGCAGCAGGGGAGCGGATCGCCGCTCGAACTCCTGCACACCGAGGATCATCGGATCGGCCTCGTCGCGCTGTCGGGGGATGGCGGACTCGATGTCGGTGCGCTGATCACGATGTCGCTGCCAGTGCTGCCAGGGAGCGAACCAGTGCGGTGCCAGGGCCGTCGAACTCCGCGACGTCGCGGGCCTGCCGCCTCGGACGGCCCGGTGATACCAGGCGGCGCCGATCTCGTCGACGCGCACGGTGCCCCCCGCCCGTTCGTAGCCGACCCGCCAGTCACGCAGCGCCTCGAAGGCGCCCTGGTCTAGACAGTCCAGGTGCAGCTCGACGGTCACGTCCTGCCCGGCAGGCACCGTGTTCAGCCGGGAGGTCAGGGAGCTGACGCCGAGGAAGACCAGCGACCCGCCGACCGTGACTCGCCAGCGGTCGTCGCCGAGCGGAACCACCTGGATGCTGTGCCTGGCGAGGCGCCACAGGGTCTGCACCATGGCCAGTGCCAGCCCCGCGAGGACGCCGACGACCAGGTCGAAGCAGACCACGCCCGCCATGGTCACGGCGTAGGGCAGGAACTCCCGCTGCCGCCAGAGCAGCCGCATCCGGGCCGGGTCCACCAGCTTGACGCCCACCACGATCAGGACGGCGGCCAGCGCGGTCAGCGGGATCATCTCCAGCAGGGCGCCGAGGAACAGGACGGCACCTGCCACCCAGACGCCGTGCAGGATGCTGGATGCGCGGGTGCGGGCACCAGAGGAGACGTTCGTCGAGCTGCGGACGATCACGCCGGTGATGGGCAGCCCGCCGAGGGAACCGGAGCCGATGTTGGCCGCGCCCTGCGCGAGCAGCTCGCGATTCAGGTCGGCACGAGGGCCGTCGTGCATTCGGTCGACGGCGACTGCCGACAGCAGCGACTCGACGCTGGCGACCAGCGCGACGGTCAGCACGCCGACTCCGACGGCGAGCAGATCGGAGTCCGGCAGCGCGGGCAGGCTGATCGCGCCGAGCGGATCGTCCGGCAGCGAGACTGTCACGACGTCGGGACTGCCCATGGCCAGCAGCGTGGCGATGGCGACGGCGGCCAGCGGCGCGGGCACGGCCCGCAGCACGGGCAGACGCGGCCAGGCGATCAGCACCACGACGGCTGCCAGACCGATGAGCAGGGTCGGTGTGTGCAGACCGGTGAGGACCTCGGGCATCGCATCGAGGTTCTCCAGCGCCTCGGGACGGGACTGGCCGCCGAGCATGACCTGGGCCTGACCGATGGCGATCACCACGCCGATGCCCGCGAGCATCCCGTGGACGACCGCCGGGGAGAGCGACAGGGCGAGCCGGGCGACCTTCGAGACGCCGAAGAGCAGTTGGAGGAGGCCGGCTCCGACGGTGATGGCTGCGGTGACCGGCCAGCCGTGCCGCTCGATCAGGCTGGCGACGATCACCACCAGGCCTGCCGCCGGGCCGCTGACCTGGAGGGGGGCGCCCGCGAATGCCCCGGCGACGACACCGCCGACCACGGCGGCGATCAGCCCCGCCATGATCGGCGCTCCGGTCGCGGCCGCGATGCCCAGTGACAGCGGCACGGCGACCAGGAACACCACCAGGGATGCGGGCAGGTCGTGACGGAGGAGCTCGCCCCATCGTCCTGTGGGCGGGCTCGCTGGAGGGTCGACGGTGGTGTGCTCGCCGCCGTGCGGGCGTGGCTCGGATCGTTTGTTCATGGGCACTCCTCTGGACGGGTACGGGTCAGGGGCCGCTCGGCCCCGGTGTGGCTCCCGGGTCGGCGCAGGCGTCGCCGGGGATTCCGAGCGCGGATCGACCTCGCCGGTCGCGGGGTCTTTCGTCGACGGCCGAGGGATCGGTGCTGCCTGATCGCAGGCGGGAGAGGCCGGGGCGGCGAACCGGGACTGGCACGGGCAGACCGGCCGGGGAACGGACGGCGTAGAGCGCGGAGCGAAGGCGGAGCAGCGGGCAGGCATCAGGTTCGATGGCCGGTCGGGTCGATCAAGCCGCGCGGCCGTTCTGCCTTGCGTGACACGGCGGGCGGCCTCGCCTGCGGTGATCGGCGACCGTGCGGGCGTGGGCGGCGGGAGTCCGGACCCGGACTGCGCCTGCCGGACGTCTTCGCTCCCGGACGGGTACTCGGGATGGTTCCACGAGGTGCTCTCCGAGGGGTCGGTGTACGGGATCGGGTCGACGATCGGCCGATGGTCGCCACCCCGAGAACCATCATCACCAAATAGGATTGATCGGACAAAGAGAATCATCCGGTCGGGTAATGCCCAGGTGAGGAGCCGATCGGTGGGTGCGGGGAACTTCGGTAGGGTCGACACCGTCCGAGTGATGCCCGTCGCCAACCGCAACGGCACGGGGCGGCTGGGACTGAAGAACCCGGTCGGGTGATTACCCGACGGGTGGGTCCGTTGCTGTCAGCACGGCGTATGCCCGGACGGGCACGTCACATCAAGGGGGAGTGTCTCGGGTGGGTCCGCTCACGGAAGCTCTGAATGCGCTGGCGGAGCTTCCGCAGCCCGCAGTGATAGCGGCGACCGGGCTTCTCGTGCTCGCTGAGACGACGATCGGCCTCGGGTTCATCGCACCCGGCGAGACCGGACTGCTCATCGCGGCCACCACGGTCCGTGACCCGTGGGCCTTCGCGATCATGTGCATCGTCGTGACCGTGTGTGCCTCCCTCGGCGACTCGATCGGCTATCTGCTCGGCAAGCGATTCGGCCCGAGGATTCGAGAGACGAAGCTGATCCGCAAGATCGGGCAGGCGCACTGGGATCGGGCGGGCGAGCTGTTGCGCAAGCACGGCGTCTGGGCGGTGTTCTTCGCCCGATTCCTCCCGGTGGTGCGCACCCTGACGCCCGCCGCCGCAGGCGCCTCCGGGCTGGTCTATCGCCGGTTCCTGCCCGGCTCGATCGCGGGCGCGGCGTGCTGGTCGGTCCTGCACGTCGGCATCGGCGCGGGCGCGGGCGCCTCCGCGCAGTTCATCGAGGCCCGGCTCGGTCGGGCCAGTTGGATTCTGCTGATCGCCCTCGCGGTCCTGGTGGTCCTGGTGATCCTGCTCAAGACCAGGAAGGCCAGGAAGACCGCGGGCGCGGCGGCCACCGCCACGGGTTCGACGGCGGCGGACACCGGCGACGCGGCGACCTCGGGTATCACTCCCGCGACGAGCGGTGCTCGGCCGGAGGAGCCGATGCCTGCGAGTGCTCCGCAGGACTCCCGGCCCTCGGAGACCGCCCGTCGCCCGGACGACGCTGCGACGGCAGACACCCCGAAGACGTCTCAGCCCGCCGGGTCCGACGCGCGGGACCCGGAGGAGCCGGCCTCGCTGGACCCGGTGTCCTGACGGTCGAGGACGCAGGCAGGCGCGCTCGCTCTGATCTCGGGCGAATCTCCGTTGCTGTCAAGGAGATCGCGCCCGGTCCTTGTCACGATCGGGCGACGCGGTTTCAGGCACAATGGTGAACGGATGCGGCGTTGGTGACTAGCACCGTGCTGATCTCGCCGGAGCGTCCGCTCTGGGCGGGACCGCAGCTGGGGTGAGTCACTTCACTCCCCCGCCAGGCAACGTGGTCTCGATCACCGACGTCTTCCGAAGCGGCAGCGGTGTGCGCTGTGCTCGGCGTTCGCCGATCATCGACGCCGGTCCGGTCGCATTCGACCGCCGGAGGAAGGAGTTGTGCCAGCCGTGTTCCTGGCTCGGGCGAAGGGCCTGTCAAAACTCTTAGGTCTGTGTCTCATCGCGGGCGTCTTGGTGGCTGCGGTGCTGTTCCCCGTGGCCGCAGGTTTCGGTGCCGTGTCAAATCAGGCGGCGGAGACGGTGAACAACACGTCTGCCGAGTTCGAGGAGAGGATGCCCGCCACCATCTCCACCATCACCGACATGCACGACACCCCGATTGCTCACCTATATCACCAGAATCGGGTGATCGTTCCGCCGGAGGCCATCTCCGAGGAGATGAAGGCGGCGATCGTGGCCGTCGAGGATCATCGATTCGAGGACCACGAGGGTGTCGACTGGCAGGCGACCATCCGGGTCGCCCTCCAGAACCAGATGGCCGGTGACGTTCAGGGCGGCGGATCGACGCTGACCCAGCAGTACGTGAAGAACTACCTGGCGTTCGTCGTCGCCGACGGCGACTCGGAGGATCCGGAGTTCCAGGCAGCCACCGAGACCACGATCGCCAGGAAGCTCCGCGAGGCGCGGATCGCGTTGGACATCGAAGAACGGATGACCAAGGACGAGATCCTCGCCGGGTATCTCAACGTCGTGCCCTACGGCAACGAGATCTTCGGCGTGCACCAGGCGGCCGACGCCTATTTCGACACCACGCCCGATCAGCTCAACGTGGCTCAGTCGGCCCTGCTGGCCGCCATCGTCAACCAGCCTTCGACGCTGAACCCGATCCGTCGTCCCGAGCAGGCCATCGAACGACGCAACCTGGTGATCCAGCTCATGGCGGATCAGGGTCGGTTCTCGGAAGACGGTGCGGAGGCGAACCAGGAGATCGGCGACGAGATCAAGCAGGAGCCGCTCGGGGTGCTCAACCCGCTGAACCAGACCTCGCACGGCTGTGTCCCGGCGAGAGAAGGAACCGTCAACGGCTTCTTCTGCTCGTACGTGATCAACTACCTCCTGAGTCACGGTTTCGATCTGGAGGAGATCAAGCGCGGCGGATACACGATCAAGACCACGCTTGATCCGAGGGCCACGGAGCTCGCCAAGCAGGCGGCCGAGAACCATGTCCCGAAGAACGCGGACGGGATCGCCAACGTGATGGCGATCGTGGAGCCCGGCACCGAGTCCCACAAGGTGCGGGCGCTGGTCGCCAACCGGGACTACGGCCTGGACAGCGAACAGTTCCAGACGACCATCGACCTGCCCAGTTATGTCACCACCTTCGGGGCGGGCTCGATCTACAAGGTCTTCACCGCGGCCGCCGCGTTGGAGAACGGCTACAACATCAACCAGACACTCGATGTCCCGGATGTCTACACGTCGCCGGTCTATCGGGGCGACGGCGGGCCTTACCAGGTTCGGAACTCTGGTAACGGTTATCCGGAGACCATGTCGTTCACCGAGGCGCTGGCCACCTCGCCGAACACGCCGTTCCTCCCGATGCAGGAGGCCGTCGGGGTCGGTTCAGTGGTCAACATGGCCTCCAGTCTCGGGCTGCGCCGGGGCATGAACGAGGTCAACCTGTCGGGAACCGCGATTCAGCCGGATTCCGACAACGGGATGCTCAACAGGTCACAGGGTGAGGCGGTGACCCAGGGCAACCAGGGCTCGTTCACCTTGGGCGCCGGGCCGACCAGCGTGCTGGAATTGGCCAACGTGAGTGCCACGCTGGTCAGTGGCGGCGTGTGGTGCCCGCCGAGCCCGATCGAGGAGATCCGGGATCGCAACGGCGAGGTCGTGCCGATCGACGAGGCGCCGTGCGAGCAGGCGGTCGACGAGGGCCTGGCCAATTCCATGGCCCAGGCGATGAGCCGGGACACGACGGGCAGCGGCACCGCCGCGAACGCCGCGTCCGCTGCGGGCTGGTCTCGTCCGATGGTGGGCAAGACCGGTACCACGCAGAACTACCGCTCGGCGGCGTTCATGGGGGCGACCCCCCACTGGGCCGGGGCGAACATGGTCTTCGGGGACAGCTCCCGGCCGGGGCCGATCTGCAACGGGACGCCCCCGGTGCAGTGCGGGTCCGGAAACATGTACGGCGGCCACGCACCCGCCAGGACCTGGTTCCAGACGATGACCCCGCTCCACGAGGGTCTGCCCGACGCACCACTGCCCGCGGCCGATCCTCGCTACTCCTGATCGACCCGGGTTGTTGAAGACCCCCCGAGGGGATGAGACGCTGACCGGCGTCCCACCCCCTCGGGAAGGTCCAGCGAGATGACGCAACGCATTGCGGTGATCCCCGGCGACGGCATCGGAGTCGAGGTGACCAGCGCGGCTCGGACCGTGTTGGACGCGGTGGCCGCCCGGCACGGCCTCGATCTCGCCTTTCAGGAGTTCGACTGGTCCTGCGCCCGTTTCGCGGAGACTCGAGAGATGATGCCGGAGGACGGCATCGACACCCTCCGAGGCTTCGACGCGATCCTGCTCGGCGCCGTCGGCTGGCCCGGCGTGGCCGACCACGTCTCGCTGTGGGGCCTGCTGATCCCCATCCGTCGCGCCTTCCACCAGTTCGTCAATCACCGGCCCGCCCGCACCTTCGCGGGCGTCCCCTCGCCGTTGTCCGGGGTGGGACCGGGCGACATCGACATCCTGGTGGTCCGGGAGAACACCGAGGGCGAGTACTCCCAGATCGGCGGCCGGTTCAATCAGGGCCTTGCCGAGGAGGCCGCCGTCCAGGAGGCGATCTTCACCCGCCAGGGCATCACCAGAGTGGCGGACTACGCCTTCACCGCCGCCCGCGCTCGCAGCGGCAGGCTGGTCTCGGCGACCAAGTCGAACGGCATCGTGCACACCATGCCGTTCTGGGACGAGGTGGTGCGCTCCCGCGCCGAGGCCTTCCCCGAGGTCAGCTGGCGCAGTGAGCACATCGACGCCCTGGCCGCGAAAGTGGTGCTCGCGCCGAGCTCGCTGGACGTGATCGTCGCCTCCAATCTGTTCGGCGACGTCCTCAGCGACCTGACCGCCGCCGCGACGGGCTCCATCGGGCTGGCGGCCAGCGCCAACCTCAATCCGAGCGGCGAGCATCCCTCGATGTTCGAGCCGGTGCACGGCTCGGCACCCGACATCGCCGGGCGCGGCATCGCCAATCCGGTGGGCGCCCTGTGGTCCGTGGTGCTGATGCTGGAGCAGCTCGGGCACGCCGAGGCCGCCTCGGACCTGATGGGCGCCATCGAGCGAAGCCTCGCCGATGCCGCCACCCGCACCGGGGACGTCGGCGGCAACGCCGACACCGCCGCCGTCACGGAGTTCGTCGCCGCCGCTGTCGGCGGGTGATCGCGGTCGCCGCCGGGGGTGAGCGCCGCTCGCGACCCGGCGGGGCTCGCGGCCGACACCGTCGAGCACGGGCGTCAACGCTCCTCGCGATGGAGACCGACCGCCTGGCGGCATTGATCGGGTTCAGCCATGGATTCGAGGAGCAGGCGGCGAATCGCGAACGGGTCGACCGGACGCGGCAGCACTCAAGGAGCCCGTACCAGGCAGACCGAGGAGCAGGCGCTGCTGACGGGGCCTCGGCCTCGCACCGAGCCCCGTCGGCGTCCGTTCCCGCCCCCCGCGCGGCCGCCGACGCGGCAGGGGCGGCACTGTGGTGCGTCGTGGGCGACCGCCGACGCGGCTCGTCCCGTCGTCCGAGGAAGATCACATCATCGTCGGAGTGGCTACCCGTCGCGGCCCGGTGGCACTAGGTTGTTGCCCCGTGACTCTTTCCCCCGGCAGAGTGTCCTCCGGCGAGGGTTGTCCCGTCGCCGATCCCCAGGTCTGGCATCAGCAGCCCGCCCCGCAGCGCCCGGAGCAGCCGGACGTCCTTGCTCAGGCCGAGGAGTTCCTCGATCTGTTCGAGAAGGAACACGACATGGCCGGGGCACTCCAGTCGCGGCGACGCTGGATTCGCGCCGAGATCGAGGCCACCGGTACCTATGTGCACACGACGGCGGAACTCGTCTTCGGTGCCAGGGTCGCCTGGCGCAACAGCGCGCGCTGCATCGGCAGGCTGTACTGGAAGAGCCTGCGCGTGCGGGACTTCCGGGCCGTGCGGGGCTCCGCCGCCGTCGCCGAACGGTGTGTCGACCACCTTCGCTCCGCCACCAACAACGGGCGGGTGCGTCCCACGATCAGCGTGTTCGCGGCCGACGCGCCGGACCGGCCGGGGCCGAGGATCTGGAACGAGCAGCTCATCCGCTACGCGGGCTATCGGACCGAGGACGGCGGGGTGCTCGGCGATCCCCGATATCTGGACTTCACCGAGGCCGTGCAGGCCCTCGGCTGGCAGCCGCCCGCGCAGCCGGGCGCGTTCGACGTCCTGCCGCTGGTGATCGACAGCCCGGAGGAGGGCACCCGCTGGTTCGAGCTGCCCCGGTCCGTGGTGCACGAGGTGGAGCTGCGCCATCCGGAGCTGCCGTGGTTCGCCGAGCTGGGACTGCGTTGGCACACGGTGCCCGCCATCTCGAACATGAGCCTGGTGATCGGCGGCGTCTCGTATTCGGCCGCCCCCTTCAACGGCTGGTACATGGGCACCGAGATCGGGGCGCGCAACCTCGCCGACCACGACCGCTACGCGATGCTGCCGGAGGTGGCGCGGCGAATGGGGCTGGACACCTCCAGCGAGCAGACGCTGTGGAAGGACCGTGCGCTCGTGGAGCTGAACCGGGCGGTGCTGCACTCCTTCGCCAAGGCCGAGGCGACGATCACCGACCACCACACCGAGTCCGAGCGCTTCCTGACCCACGTGAGCCGGGAGGAGAAGGCAGGCCGCAGCTGCCCGGCGGACTGGAGTTGGATCGTGCCGCCGCTGTCGGGCTCGCTGACGCCGGTCTTCCACCGCTATTACGACACCGAGGAGCTCTGGCCGAACTTCGTCCTGGACGACGAGGCGGCGAAGCGCGGCACCCAGGGCGGCCCGGTGCGCGCCCCGATGCCTGCGGAGCTGCCGGAGGCGGGCCTGCTCTCGATGTTCGGCCTGCCGCTGGTGGTGAACTGACCGAGTCCTGCTCGCCCTGATCCCGTGGTCGGCAGCCGGGGGTCGGGTGACGACGGCGGACACCGCTTGAGGAGCAGGCCCGCAGGCCCGGCGACCTCGGCGATCCCGCTGCTCGGTCGGCCGCCGAGCGGCTGTCGTCGTCAGTCCTGTCGTCGTCAGGCCTGTCGCCGGGCGACGCGAAGCAGGGCGAAGGACTCGGGCCCGAGGTCGAGATGGTCCGCGGTCTCGGCGGCCTGCTGCGGCCCGAGTGGGGGGACGGCGGTCAGGACCTCCTCGATCTGGCCGCCCGAGGGAATCCGTCGGGCCGTGTCCGAGAGATTGCAGACCAGCCGCAGGTCTCCCCGCCGGAGCATGATCCAGCGGGCCGCCTCGTCGACGTCGACGCCGAAGCGGTCCAGCCGGGGATCGGTCAGTTCGGGGTGGGCACGGCGGAGTGCGATCAGCCGCCGGTAGACGTCGAGCAGTTCGCGATGCCCGGCACGCGTGGGCTCCGACCAGTCCAGCGTCGACCGGGTGACGGTGGCGGGGTCGAGCGGATCAGGCACGTCGGCCTCGTCCCAGCCGTGGGCGCCGAACTCCGCGCGGCGCCCGGTGCGCACCGCCTCGGCCAGTGCCGGGTCGGGGAACGAGGCGAAGAACTGCCACGGCGTGCCCGCGCCCCATTCCTCACCCATGAACAGCATCGGCGTGTAGGGCGTGCACAGCACCAGCGCGGCACCGCAGGCCAGCAGGCCGGGGGAGAGGCTCGCCGAGATCCGATCGCCTGCGGCGCGGTTGCCGATCTGGTCGTGGTTCTGGAGGTAGATGAGGAATCGATGTGCGGGCACGCGGTGGGTGTCCACCGGCCTGCCGTGGTCGCGTCCTCGGAACGAGGACCTCGTGCCTGCGTGGAAGAAGACGCCGCGCAGCGTGTCGGCCAGGGCCCGCAGCGAGCCGAAGTCCGCGTAGTAGCCCTGGCGTTCGCCGGTCAGCGCGGCATGCAGGCAGTGGTGGAGGTCGTCGTCCCACTGGGCGTGCAGTCCGTGGCCGCCCGCCTCGCGAGGCGTGATCAGCCGAGGGTCGTTGAGGTCCGACTCGGCGATCAGCGTCAGCGGCCTGCCCAGATGGGCCGACAACCCCTCGACGGCGACGGACAGCTCCTCCAGCAGGTGGATCGCCCGCTGGTCACGCAGGGCATGCACCGCGTCCAGTCGGAGACCGTCCACCTGGAAGTCGCGCAGCCAGCCCAGCGCGTTGTCGATGATCAGGTTGCGGACCTCGTCGGAGTCGGCGCCGTCGAGATTGACCGACGGTCCCCACACCGTGCTGCCCGCGAAGTAGGGGCCGAAGCGATCGAGATAGGCCCCCGACGGGCCGAGATGGTTGTAGACGACGTCGAGCAGCACGGCGAGTCCTCGCTCATGGCACGCGTCGACGAAGCGCTTGAAGCCGTCCGGGCCGCCATAACTCTCCTGGACCGCCGACCAGGCGACTCCGTCGTACCCCCACCCTGCGGGCCCGTCGAAGGAGTTGACCGGCAGCACCTCGACGAAGTCGATGCCCAGCGCCACGAGGTGATCGAGGCGTTCGACGGCGGCATCGAAGGTCCCCGCCTCGGTGAAGGTGCCGATGTGCAGCTCGTAGACCACTCCGCCCGGCAGTGGCCGTCCCGTCCAGCCCTCGGCCTGCCAGTCGAATCGACCGTGGTCGTAGACCCGCGACAGGCCGTGCACGCCGTCGGGCTGCCAGCGCGAACGGGGGTCGGGCAGCGGCTGTTCGTCGTCGAGCCGGAATCCGTAGGCGGTGCCGTGCCCGGCCTCGGGGAGCGACGCCAGCCACCAGCCGCCGTCGGTGCGCCGCATCGGATGCTCGGCATCCTCGGTGTGCAGGGTGACCGTCTGCCGCTGCGGTGCCCAGACCGCGAAGTCCGCCATGTGGATCATCTTGGCGTCGATGGTGCGTCGTTGCCCAGCCACCGAGGAGAAACACTGTTCTGTAACAGTGTTACCGCCGGTGGGGTGTCGGACGGCTCCCGAGGAGAGGAGAGTCGATGGCTCCGCTGATCATGCTGATCGCGGCGACCCTGCTCGGGAGGACGGCGGGCCTGTTCGGCGTCGAGGCCCTCGACGAACGGCCCGCCGCCTTGCGGCTCGGGCTGGCGGCGATGGTGCTGCTGACCGGCCTCGCGCACTTCGTCGAGCCGCGCCGCGCGAGCATGATCGCGATGGTGCCGCCGAGCCTGCCCCGCCCCGCACTCCTGGCGACGGCGACCGGCGTGCTGGAGCTTCTCGCCGTGCCCGGCCTGCTGTGGTCGCCGACGGCGCGCTGGGCGGCGGCCGGGCCCGCGGTGCTGCTGGTCGTGATGTTTCCCGGCCGACGTCTCCGCGCCCGGCGTGAGGTGGTGTTCGCAGGCAGGCCCGCGACGCCGCTGCTGCCGCGCACGCTGATGCAGCTCGGGTTCCTGTCGGCGTGCCTGGTGGTGGTGTTCGGCTAGCGCCGTCGACGGCGCCGAAGCCGCCCCATGCCTCCCTCAGTCTCGCCGCAGCAGCGCCACCGGATACCGGGAGAGGACGTCGCCCAGCAGCGGCGTCGCGGTGTCGACCCGGTCGCCGCTGATCACGTCGATCCAGGAGGCCCGGCCGTCGGGCATGGCCAGGATCGTGTCCCGCCAGCCGCCGGACTTCGCCAGCGCGACGGGGAGTCGGGTGGCCACCGCGACGAGTTCGGCGTGCCTGCCGCCCCTGGCGAAGGCGACGGCGTGCCGGGCGGCCGGTCCGTCCGAGGTGAGCGGCCGATAGCCGGTGAACAGCGCAGGCTCGTCGCGGCGCAGCCGCAGCACCCGCGAGGTCACCAGCAGCTTCGCGGCCCCGGAGTGATCGATCTCGGGCAGGGTGCCCTGGTCCAGGCGGCTCAACAGGCTTCGACGGGCCCCGAAGTCGACCGGTCGCCGGTTGTCCGGGTCGACCAGGGAGAGGTCCCACAGCTCCGTGCCCTGGTACACGTCCGGCACGCCGGGTCCCGCCGTCTGGACCAGCTTCTGCCCCAGCGAGTTCGACCAGCCCGGCCGGGTGATGCGGTCGGCGAAGGCCGCGACCTCGGCGGCGGTCTGCTCGTCGCCGAGCACCGAGGCGGGCCAGGCGGCGACGGCCGCGTCGAAGTCGGGGTCCGGCGCCGTCCAGCTCGTGCCGAGCTTGGCCTCCTTGGCCGCCTTGGCCAGGTAGTCGCGCAGTCGGTCCTCGGTGATCGGCCAGGCGCCGAGGAGACACTGCCAGCCCAGCAGATTCAGGCTCGCCTCCGGCAGCGGATGACGAGCGGTCCAGCGCCGCAGCGCCTCGGCGAACTCCGACGGCAGTTCCGACAACACGGCCAACCGCGCCCGGACGTCCTCGGAGCGCTTGGTGTCGTGGGTGGACAGCGAGGTCATCATCGAGGGCAGCCCCGCCGCCCTGCCCTGGGCGGCGGCATGGAACTCGGCAGGCGAGACCCCGAAGCGCGCCGGGTCCCCGCCCACCTCGTTGAGTGCCACGAAGCGGTTGAACCGGTAGAAGGCGGTGTCCTCCACGCCCTTGGCCGTCACCATGCCCGAGGTCTGCTGCACACGGATCGCCAGCTCGCCGTGTGGCCGGGCCACCATCTCGGCGGCGATCGCGTCGATCACGCCGCGCACTTCGGGGCGATGGCCGTGTGCGGTGGCCACCGCCTGGTCCAGTGCCTCCCGCCCCTCCGGCAGATAGCTGCGATAGACGGGGAACGACCGCAGCAGCTCCGCCGTCGCCAGCCGGGCGGTCTCGCGGTCGGGGCCTGCGGGCAGCGCGGTGACCAGCCCCGCGATGCGGTCCAGTTCCGCGCCCAGCACCTCGGCGGCCGCGAAGTGCTTGCAGGCCGACTCGGTGCCGTGCGGGTCGGCGCAGGCCGCCGCCGACTCCGGCGCCGACAGCTCCTGGGCCAGTGCGGTCAGCGGCGCCTCGCCCGCCGGGTCGACGAAGAGCCCGCACACCTCCCGCAACGCCTCGTAACCGGTGGTGCCGTCGACCGGCCAGGAGGCGGGCAGCGCCTCGCCGGGGGCCAGGATCTTCTCCACCACCAGCCAGGCGTCCGGGGCCGCCTCGCGCAGCCTGCGTAGATACTCGCCAGGATCGGCCAGCCCGTCGGGATGGTCGATACGCAGGCCGGTGACCTCGCCCTCCTCCACCCACCGCAGCAGCTCACCGTGGGTGGCGGCGAACACGGTCGGGTCCTCCACCCGGATCGCCGCCAGCGTGCTGATGTCGAAGAACCGCCGGTAGGTCAGCTCCGCGCCGCCGCGTCGCCAGGAGACGAGCCGATAGTGCTGTCGTGCGTGCACCACTGCGGCCGCCTCGGCAGGCGTCGCGGCGTCGGGCGTCTCGGCGGAGCCCTCGGCCAGGGGGAACTCGTGTTCGTGATAGCGCAGCACCCCGTCGACCACCCGCAGGTCCGCGAGCGCCGCCGCTCCGCCGTCGCCGTCGTCGGCGAGCACCGGCAGCAGGATCGGGCCCCGCGAGAAGTCGATGTCGAAGTAGTCGGCGTGCACGGCAGCCCGACCCTCGCGCAGCACCTCCCACCACCAGGGGTTCGCCGAGGGCACGGCCACGCCCATGTGATTGGGCACGACGTCGACCACCAGGCCGAGGCCGCGAGCCCGCAGCCGCTCGGCGAGGGCGTGTCGGGCGGACTCGCCGCCCAGGACGGCGGCGGCCTGCGTCGGATCGACCATGTCGTAGCCGTGCGTCGAGCCTGGAGCGGCCGTCAGTACGGGGGAGACGTACAGGGCGCCGACCCCGAGGTCGCGCAGGTAGTCGACGAGCGCCCGTGCCTGGTCGAAGGTCTGGTCCGGCCCGAGCTGGAGCCGATAGGTCGAGGTCGGGACCGTCACGTGTTCTCCTCCGTACGCTGCATCACGATCAGGGATCGGGCCGGGACGGTGAGCACGCCCCCGGCGAGGATCGAACGGACCCTCGTCGGAACCGAGCCTGCCATCGCGCCGCTGACCGTGTCCGCCGCCGTGCCGAAGACCTCCCCGGTGGCGGTGTCGACCACGACGGTCCACTCGATGCCGTAGTCCGAGCCGGGCAGGGTGATCTCCAGGTCCTCCCCGTG
This sequence comes from Actinoalloteichus fjordicus, assembly GCF_001941625.1. Lineage (NCBI taxonomy): Bacteria > Bacillati > Actinomycetota > Actinomycetes > Pseudonocardiales > Pseudonocardiaceae > Actinoalloteichus > Actinoalloteichus fjordicus. Next base: position 5,031,605 of record NZ_CP016076.1, on the reverse strand, counting down.
GGCGTTGAAGCACAGCAGGAACGAGTCGTCGGTGACCGGCTCGCCGCGCCGGTCTCGGTCGGGGATGCCGTCGCCGTTGAGGAACACCGTCACCGCTCTGCCGAAGGGCACGTCCCAGTCGTGTTCGGTCATCTCGTCCCCCGACGGGGTGAACCAGGCGATGTCCCGCAGCTCGTCGCCCTTGCGGATGGGTCGGCCCGCGAAGAACTTGCGCCTGCGGAACACCGGATGATTGCGGCGCAGGCGGTTCAACGCCGACACGAACCCGATGAGGTTCTCGTGGACGTCGGCCAGTGACCAGTCGACCCAGGACACGTCGTTGTCCTGGCAGTAGGCGTTGTTGTTGCCGCGTTGGGTCCGACCGAGCTCGTCGCCGTGCAGCAGCATCGGGGTTCCCTGGGACAACAGCATGGTGGCGAGGAAGTTGCGGCGCTGCCGCGCCCGCAGCTCGTTGATCGCCGGATCGCCGATCGGGCCCTCTGCCCCGCAGTTCCACGAGCGGTTGTCGCTCTCGCCGTCGTGGCCGTCCTCGCCGTTGGCCTCGTTGTGCTTGGAGTTGTAGGCGACGAGGTCGTTGAGGGTGAAGCCGTCGTGCGCGGTGACGAAGTTGATCGAGGCATACGGCCTGCGTCCGTCGTCCTGGTAGAGGTCGCTGGAGCCGGTGAACCGGGAGGCGAACTCGCCGAGCGTGCCGGGCTCCCCGCGCCAGAAGTCACGCACCGTGTCTCGGTACTTGCCGTTCCACTCGGTCCACAACGGCGGGAAGTTGCCGACCTGATAGCCGCCGGGCCCGACGTCCCACGGTTCTGCGATCAGCTTGACCTGGCTGATCAACGGGTCCTGCTGGACGAGGTCGAAGAAGGAGCTGAGCCGGTCCACGTCGTAGAACTCCCTGGCCAGCGTCGACGCGAGGTCGAAACGGAAGCCGTCGACGTGCATCTCCTCCACCCAGTAGCGCAGCGAGTCCATGATGAGCTGCAAGGTGTGAGGGCTCCGGACGTTCAGCGAGTTTCCGGTGCCGGTGTAGTCCCGGTAGTACTGCGGATCGTCCTCCATCAGCCGGTAGTAGGCGGCGTTGTCGATGCCTCGCATGGACAGCGTCGGCCCGAGGTGATTGCCCTCGGCGGTGTGGTTGTAGACGACGTCGAGGATGACCTCGATGCCCGCGTCGTGCAGGGAGCGGACCATCGCCTTGAACTCCGGCACCTGGGCTCCTCGCCCGCCCGCCGAGGCGTAGCCGCTGTGCGGAGCCAGGAAGCCGAGCGTGTTGTAACCCCAGTAGTTGGTCAGCCCCCGCTGCACGAGGTGGTGATCGACCACGAAGTGATGCACCGGCATCAGTTCCACGGCCGTGATCCCCAGCCGGGTGAGGTGGTCGATCATCACCGGGTGGGCGAGCCCGGCATAGGTCCCGCGCAGCTCGGCCGGGATCTCCGGGTGGGAGATGGTCAGGCCCCGGACATGAGCCTCGTAGATGACCGTCTCGTTGTAGGGCGTCTTGGGATAGCGGTCCATCCCCCAGTCGAAGAAGGGGTTGATGACCACCGACTTCGGCAGGTAGGCGGCCGAGTCGAGGTCGTTACGCCGATCGCCGTCGTCGAAGTGGTAGCCGAAGAGCGACTCGTGCCAGTCCAGCGTCCCCTCCACGGCCTTGGCGTAGGGGTCGATGAGCAGCTTGTTCGGGTTGCAGCGCAGGCCTGCGGCGGGATCGTACGGCCCGCTGATGCGGTAGCCGTACCGCTGACCGGGGCCGATGCCGGGGAGATAGCAGTGGTGCACGAAGCCGTCGACCTCGTACAACGCGATGCGGGTCTCCTTGTCGTCCTCGTCGAAGAGACACAGCTCCACCTTGTCGGCCACCTCGGAGAAGATGGCGAAGTTGGTGCCGGCACCGTCGTAGGACGCGCCCAGCGGATAGGCGGTACCCGGCCACGGCTGCATGATCGCTCCCGGTGAGGCAGTCGCCCGATGCAGGCTGCACGGGCTTGTGCGATTCACGCTATTCGATCAGCCTCCCTCCCGGCGATATCTGCGCGGCAAAGCATGCTGAGCGGGCGCGGGTGACCGCGGCGAGGCCGTGGCCCCCGGCTGCGAGCGCCGCCGCTCGCTGGTCGCTCCTTTTGTGGATCAGGCCCAATTGCTCCGAGGTCTCGGGGATCTGTCCACCATCTCGACCTGCGGTTGTGACTCTTTGTAGATAATTCCTCTAGTTGATATCCGCCAATTGGGTGCTGGGTCACACCTGGTTGAAGCTCTCGGTGACGGCCGATTACGGTCTGGCTTGTTCGTCACGGTTCGGTCACAAGAACAACACGAGGTGCCTGTCGGAGTGGACAGCACCTGTCGGACTTCCCCCACCGGCAGATGCGTGGCCGTGCCGTCCCCGAGACGCAGGAAAGGCTCGAAATGCCCCGACACCACAGAAAGGCCGGGCAGCTCAGCACCTCGGCGCCCACGGAACACCGCACGACCTCCGAGTCCGCCCGAGGCGCCCACCGCGCCGCCCCCGGCCGCCGAGGCACGGGCAAGGCCGTCATCGCCTCCGCACTGGCGGGTGCGTTCCTGCTGGGCGGACAGCCGCTGCTCGCGGGCGCCAGCGCCGAGCAGGGCGAGAAGTCCAGCGCCGCCGAGCAGCACGCCGCGACGCTGGCCGAGTTGAGCGAGCAGCGTCAGCTGCCGAGGATCACCCCGTCGGTGCTCCCGATCTTCCATGACGTGAACCCCACCCTGGAGCTGAGCAAGCTGGTCCGCGCCGCCAAGGTGGAGGCCGACCGCGTCGCAGCGGAAGAGCGCGCCGCCGCCGAGGCCGCCGCCGTCGAGGAAGAGGCCGCTGCCGCTGAGGAGCAGGCCGCCGCTGAGGCTGCCGCTGCTGAGGCTGCCGCTGCTGAGGCTGCCGCTGCTGAGGAGCAGGCCGCCGCCGCCGAGGAAGAGGCCGCTGCCGAGGCCGCCGCCGAGGAAGAGGCCGCTCCCGCCCAGGCCACTGCCGACTTCGTCAAGCCGACCGAGGGCACCTTCACCTCGGGCTTCGGGGCACGCTGGGGCACCACGCACTATGGCATCGACATCGCCAACTCGATCGGCACGCCGATCGTGTCGGCCACCAGCGGCACCGTCATCAGCGCGGGCACGGCCAGCGGCTTCGGTCAGTGGGTCCGGGTCCAGGCCGACGACGGCACCATCACGGTCTACGGTCACATCGACACCTACTCCGTGAGCGTCGGCCAGCAGGTCGCCGCAGGCGAGCAGATCGCCACCATGGGCAACCGTGGTCAGTCCACCGGCCCGCACCTGCACTTCGAGGTGCACGTCAACGGACAGAAGATCGACCCGCAGCCGTGGCTCGCCGCGCGGGGCATCTCGGTCCAGTAAGAACCGACCGCCCCCCGCAGCTCGCACTGAAGGCGCCCGTCAGGTCACCCTGGCGGGCGCCTGCGTGTGCGGGTGTGCCCTCCTGCTCCACCTTCTGCGTCCCCGTCGCCCTCGCATCAGCGGCGGGGACGTCGCCGTGTCATCCGCCGCCGAGCCCCCGACGACCGCGCCTCGTCGGCGACCGGGATCTGTCCCGAGTCCCAGAACCTCTCCGACGCGGGTCCGTCGCACTGTGATCCCCGTCGCAACCTCGATCCGAACCCGCGGCGCGGTGCGAACCACCACCGGCCTGCCCGACACCGGGCAGGCCGTGATCGGCGGGACGGGTGGGAGGCCGGATGACGGGATCGACGAGGTTCTTCGCAGGCACCTCGCCTCGGGTCGCCGTCTGGCGTCCGACCCCGGACCGCCCGGTGCGCGCGGTCGTCCTGCTGCTGCACGGCGGTCGCGCCGACAGCTACCGCCCCGCACGGCGAACTCAGCTCGCCTACCTGCGGATGATCCCCTTCGCCCGCGTCCTGCACCGTGTCCTGCGAGACCGGGGCGTCGCCGTATGGCTGCTCGGTTACCGGGTGCGCGGCTGGAACGCCCCGGATCTCGATCCGGTGTCCGATGCGCGGTGGGCCCTCGCCGAGATCCACGCCCGCCACCCCGGCGCCCGCGTCGTCCTGGTCGGTCACTCGATGGGCGGTCGGGTCGCGCTGCGGATCGCCGACGACCCCGCCGTGCTCGGGGTGGGCGCCCTGGCGCCGTGGGCTGAGCAGGGCGAGCCGGTGGCGCAGCTACGCGGTCGCCAGGTGCTGATCGCCCACGGCGACCGAGATCAGCTGACCGATCCGAGGCAGTCCTTCCTGCTCGCCACGCGGGCCGTCGTGGTCACCGACGACGTCGCGCGTTTCGACGTCCACGGAGAGGGGCACGCGATGGCCAGACGTGCCGCTGACTGGCACCGGCTGGTGCGCGACTTCGTCTTGGGCGTCCTCGGACTCGAACCGCACCGCACCGGCATCGCGAACGCCTATCGAGCACCCGCGCCGATCGGACTGCGGGTCCCGTTATGAGACGTCGACCGTGGGAGTCACCAGCATGACGAGCCTTCATCCAGCCGACCGACCCGGACCCTCGCGCGACGGCGGGGACCGATGACGCCCCGTCAGATCGCCGTGATCGGCGCCGGGGTGGCGGGACTGACCGCTGCCTACCTGCTGCAACGGCGATACGACGTCACCCTCTTCGAGTCCGACGACCGGCTCGGCGGCCACGCGCACACGCGGGACCTGGCCGACGCGCACGGCACGACGGCCGCCGTGGACAGCGGCTTCCTCGTCCACAACGACCGCAGCTACCCCTCGCTGCTGCGGTTGTTCCGGGAATTGGGCGTGCTGACCAGGGACACCGAGATGTCGATGAGCATCCGATGCGAGGGCTGCGGCCTGGAGTACGCCGGAGCCAAGGGCGCCGCCGGGCTCTTCGCCCGACCGGACAACCTCGCGCGACCCCGTTACCTGCGGATGCTCGCCGAGATCCCTCGATTCCATCGACACGCCAGGCGGGTCCTGGCGGCCACGAAGGAAGACACCAGGGCCGACGGCACGACGCTGTCCGTCTTCCTCGAGGAGGGGCGCTACACCCGCTACTTCGTGCAGCATTTCATCCTGCCGCTGGTCTCGGCGGTCTGGTCGGTCGACGCGGCGCTGGCCCGGCGCTATCCCGCGCGCTACCTGTTCGAGTTCCTCCACCACCACGGGATGCTCGGCATCGGCGGGTCTCCCCAGTGGAAGACCGTCGTCGGCGGGTCCAGGGAGTACGTCGAGCGCGCCGTGAAGGGCCTCGCCTCGGTCCGCTCGTCCACTCCGGTGCGCGGCGTCCGGCGGACCACCGACGGCGTGCAGGTGCGTACCGAGGACGATCGTCCGCAGCACTTTGACGGCATGGTGATCGCGACGCACCCCGACCAGGCCCTGCGGCTGTTGACGGACCCGACCGACGCCGAACGCCGCGTCCTCGGCGCCTTCCGCTACTCGGTCAACGAGACGTGGCTGCACACCGACACGAGCCTGCTGCCGCGTGCGCGGGGCGCGAGGGCGTCCTGGAACTACCTGAGTCCTGCCTGCGACGCACCGCAGAACGCGGTCTTCGTCAGCTACGACCTCACCCGGCTGATGGGACTCGACCTGGCGATCCGGCCGGTCGTGACGCTGAACGCGACGGATCGAATCCGGGAGTCCTCGGTCTTGGAGCGCATGGTCTATCAGCATCCGAGCCACACGCCGGAGTCGGTCGCCGCGCAGCGGGAGCTGCCGCTGCTCGACGACGCCAGGACCGCCTACGCGGGCGCCTACCACGGCTGGGGCTTCCACGAGGACGGCTGCGCCTCCGGCGTGCGCGCCGCCGCGTCGTTGGGAGTCCGCTGGTGACGGCGGCCGGGTTGATCCCGGTCGGTCGCGACCCCGGCAAGGTGGCTCCGGCGTTGTATTGGGCCGAGGTCCGGCACGATCGGCGAGAACGGGTGCGCCACTCCTTCCGGCATCGGATCTATCTGTGGCTGGTCGACCTCGACGACCTGCCGAGACTGCCCGCCGTGCTGCGGCCCTTCGCCCGTTTCGAGGCGCGAGACCACCTCGGATCGCCCGAGGCCTCGATCAGGGCGAACCTCGACGCCTGGCTGGCCGAGAAGGGCGTCGACCTGGCGGGCGGCCGGGTGTTGATGTTGGCGAGCGCCCGCGTGCTCGGTCACGTCTTCAACCCGATCAGCGTCTTCTGGTGCTACCGCTCGGACGGGTCACTGGCCTGCGTGGTGGCCGAGGTCCACAACACCTACGGCGGACGCCACGCCTACCTGCTGCGGCCCGACGAGTCCGGCCGGGCCGAGCTGGACAAGGAGTTCTACGTCTCGCCGTTCCTGCCGGTTCGAGGCCGCTACCTGTTCCGGGTCAGCGGCCCGGGGCCGAGAGTGAGTCTCACCATCGCGGTACGCCAGGACGGGCGAACGCCGCTGCTGGCGACACTGCGGGCGGGCCGTCGCCCCGTGACAATCGTCGGAGTGGTCCGAATGCTGGTGACCCGACCACTGGTCACCAGGTGGGTTGCACTGTTGATCCGTCGCCACGGCGTGCTGCTGTGGCTTCGTCGAGTGCCGGTGGTCTCGAGACGCCTGCACCTCACCGAGGAAGGTGGGCAGTGATGCGTCCATCGCCACAGGAGACTCCTCGGCGCCTCGTCGCCGATGCACATGCCAGAGCGGTGCCGCGTCCGAACGAGCGCAGCTGGCCGGGACTGGCGGTCGCGCCGGAGTCGCCGTTACGAGCACGAGTCGCCGAGCTGCTGTTCCGTCGCGCGGTCCGCTCCCTGGCGCTGCGGGTCGAGCTGCCCGACGGGACACGGCTGGGGACCGGCGGTCCCGACGCCCCGGTCATGCGAGTCGTCCGGCCCAGGGCGTTCTTCCATCGCCTCGGTGTGGACGTCAAGATCGGCTTCGGCGAGGCCTACCTCGTCGGAGACTGGACGTCGGACCGGCTGGCCGACCTGCTGACGGTGTTCGCCGAACGGCTCGCCGTGCTGATCCCGCCGAGGCTGCAGACCCTGCGTCGCTGGGTGGAGCGCGGTCAGCCCGTCGAGGAGCGCAACACCCTGCGGGGGGCTCGCGAGAACATCCATCGTCATTACGACCTGTCCAACGAGCTGTTCGAGACGTTCCTCGACGAGACGATGAGCTACTCCTCAGCCCTGTTCGACGAGACGTCGGCGGCGGCCGAGTTCGCCCATCCCGACGCCGACCCGATGGTGGTCCTGCGGAGTGCGCAGCTGCGAAAGATCGACGCGGTCCTCGATCACGCCAGGGTCGGGCCGGGTACCGAGCTGGTGGAGATCGGCACCGGCTGGGGAGCACTGGCGGTCCGCGCCGCGCAGCGCGGTGCGCGGGTGACCTCACTCACCATCTCGGCGGAGCAGCGTCGGGCGGCCGAGGAGCGCATCACGGCCGAGGGGGTGGCCGATCGGGTTCGGGTACTGCTTCAGGACTATCGCGAGGCCGAGGGCGAGTACGACGCGGCGGTCAGCGTCGAGATGATCGAGGCCGTCGGCGAGCGGTATTGGCCGGACTACTTCCGGGCGGTCGATCGACTGCTGCGGCCGGGCGGCCGGTTCGGCCTCCAGGCCATCGTGATGCCGCACGACAGGATGCTGGCCACCCGGCACAGCTACGGATGGGTGCACAAGTACGTGTTCCCCGGCGGGCTCATCCCCTCGACGCAGGCGATCGAGGAGAACCTGCGGACGCATACCGCCCTGCGCGTGCGAGAGGCCCGTTACTTCGGCACCGACTACGCCGAGACGCTGCGGCGGTGGCGAGAGCGGTTCCTCGACCGGTGGTCCGATGTCGCGGCGCTCGGCTTCGATCAGACCTTCCACCGAATGTGGGAGTTCTACCTGGCCTATTCGGAGGCGGGCTTCCGGGTCGGCTATCTCGACGTCGCCCAGTTCTCCATCGCCAAGCCGAGCTGATCCGCCGTCGCTCCGCCGGGCGGCCGCCGATCCTCCGGCGGCCGCCCGGCCTTGTTCGGTCGGCGGTGCGTGATCGTCCTGCTCCGGCCCGTGTCCGAGGCGTGGCCGGGCGGCGATGCGGGCTGCGGTCGCGACGACGGCTGGTGCTAGCGTCGCAGGGTGCGTTCGGAGCTGCTGCGGCCTCGGTGGATCCTGCTGCACGTCGTGACCGTGCTGGTCATTCTCGTCAGCCTTCGGCTCGGCTGGTGGCAGTGGGAACGGTCGCAGGCGGTGGGCGGCGACGGCCAGAACCTCGGCTACGCGGCACTGTGGCCCGCTATCGCCGTGTTCGTCGGTTATGTGTGGTGGCGGTGGACTCGTCTGGAGCTGGAGCAGAGCGCTCAGCGGCGCGAGCCCGACACGGCAGGCTCGGCCGCCCCGGACCCCGGCACGGCGCCTTCGCAGTCCTCGGCTCCCGTGCTCGAGTCTCTGCCTTCGGGGCCGCTCGGGCCTACGCCCTCGACCCCGACGCTCGGGCCTACGCCCTCGGTGCCGACACTCGGGCCTACGCCCTCGGTGCCGACACTCGGGCCTACGCCCTCGGCGTCGACACTCGGGCCTACGCCCTCGGTGGCCCCGCCGGAATCGGCCAGGGCGGCCGCCAGGCGTCGCCAGCTCGACCGGCTGCGGACCCGGGGTGAGACGGTGGCGGACGGCGCGGTCGGCACGCCCGGCGACGCACTGTCCCAGTACAACGGCTACCTCGCCGAGCTGTCCGACTCGGACGCCGAGCGGGCGCGGCAGGCTTAGGAGATGACGTGTCAGACGTGACCGAGACGGCGGCGACCCCGCCCGTCCAGACGGTGCCCTCCGGAACCCTCCTGCGGTACCGGGTGATCTCCTACGTGGTCGGCGTGATGCTGGTGGCGTTAGTACTGGTCGCGATGCCCGTCAGGTACATCGCCGGTGACCCGTTCCTGGTCGCGCTGATCGGACCGCTGCACGGCTTCCTCTACATGGTGTACCTGCTGTTGTGCTTCGATCTCGCGCTCAAGGCGAAGTGGTCGATCAAGGCGACGATCCTCACCCTGTTGGCGGGCACGGTCCCGTTCCTCTCCTTCGTCGCCGAGCACATCGTGACTCGCAAGGTCCGCGCGGGCATCCGAATCTGAGAGCCTGTCTTTGATCCCCACTTTCGGAGTTGCGCGGGGCAGGCAGCGGCGATCTGCGGCGTTGTCGTCAGTCAACATCACTTTCGTTATGCCTCCTTCCTCCGCCTGGCAGCTCAGCCACGCTGATCACCGCTCACGACTCCAGGGGGATCAAAGACAGGCTCTGAGGTCACCGACGCCCGCCGCGTCGGTTCTCCGCGCAGGTCGCAGGCCGTGGCCGCTGCGCCCCGCCCCGCCGATCGGCGATCCGTGACGGACCCGGGACACCGATGCGCCGGGTGAGTCACGGTCGGTCCCAGGCCGGACCGGCGGGGCAGGGCGTGCGGCCGGATCGGCAGGGCTGCGGCCGATCGTGTGACGGCTCAGCCGAGGCGGTCCTGCCACAGGCTCCAGGCGATCGCCGTCGCGGCGAACAGGGCGCACCAGGGCAGTGCCGCCCCCGCCGCCCACAGCACGGCGGCGACGAGCACCACGTCGGGCCCGCTCACCACCTGAAGGATCAGCCCCATGGGCACGGCGCCGCTGACCGGGTCGAGCGTCCCGCCGGTGTGGTAATCGATCGGCGGGCGCTTCGCCGAGCGCAGCAGCCCGGCCAGGCAGACCAGTCCGATGGTCGCCGCGGTGCCGGCCCAGAACGTGCCAGCGACGGCCGGTGCGGTGGCCGCCCCCCACAGCAGCGCGGCAGAGGCGGGGACCACCAACACTGTGAGGCGGATGGTGACGTCGGAGAACGGCAGCATGCGTCGCAGCGCCGCGCTGCGCGCGGTGAGTCGCAACCCGCTCGCGAGCCTGCCGAGTGCCAGGTATCCGATGATCAGCGTGACGGGCATCGTCCACAACGAGGGGAGCAGGGCGGCCGTCACGTAGGGCAGCACTCCCAGCGCGGCCCACCAGCCGATCGACGAACGGCGACGAAGCACTCGTCGAAGCTCGGCGCGGACCAGTGTCGATGCGCCCCGCCCCGTCAGCAGGGTGCTGCGGACCGTGGCCCTGCGCCGCCAGCGCCGCTGGTCCAGCAGGTCCGCGAACAGCGACACGTCCAGCCAGCCGACGGTCAGGCGCACCGCCCCGGTCACCTCGGCCGCCTCGTTCAGCGCGCCCCGATCGATCCGGCCTGCGGTTCGACGTGCCGCGATGAGACTCCAGGACGCAGCGAGCGCGGCAGGCGCCGCGAGCGCCGCCAGGGGCAGCGCGGGGGGAGCGGGCAACGTCACGTCCAGCATCGTGGACAGGCCCGCCAGCGTGGCGAGGAGACCGCCGAGCGCGGCGGTCAGGATGCCGATCCTGGCCACCCCGGCCGGGCCTGCCCGGTGCGTCTGCGCCGCAGCGGCCCGACTGAGGGCGGTCACGCCGATCGCTGCACCGAGCACGGCCGACCAGAGCAGGTCGAGATCGGCGACCCCGACGGTCAGGGCCGCGCCGGAGACCACCACCAGGGACAGCGCCGCTGCCACCGCCGTCGAGGCCGCGAGCCTGCGCCACAGCAGGGCGCCTCGGTCGACTGGAGTGGAGAAGAGCCAGGTCATGCTGGTCGAGGAGGCCGAGAGCGGACCCAGCTCGGCCGCCGCGCGCAGCGCCAGCCCGAGACAGGCGAGGACGGCGGCGACGACCAGCCAGCCGGTCGCCGCCGGGTCGGCGGGCGGGCCTGCGGCCTGCGACCAGTCCAAGGCCGCCAAGACCGTCTGCACGAGGAGGCCGCCGGGGATCACCGCGTACAGCAGACCCTCGTAGATCCGCCCCGCCACCGTCGTCGTCGAGGAGCGTCTGCGCCGTCGGGACCGCAGCAGCTGCCGCAGGGTCCGCGCGGAGACGGGGGCCTGTTCTGGCGGGTGTGGCGCGGTCGCCGCTGTCGAGATCGTGCTCACCGGGCCACCTGTAGCTGTTCGTCGGCCACGGCCGAGGCCATCTCGGCGTCGTGGCAGGAGAGGAGGATGGCCACCCCGGCGGCCTTCTCCGCGAGCAGGCGTTCGGCGAGCCACTGCTTCCCTTCGGCGTCGAGCCGTTGTTCCGGCTCGTCCAGGACCAACAGCTCCCGAGGTCGGACCAGGCACGAGGCCAGGCCGAGCCTGCGCCGCTGGCCGGAGGACAGCGCGCCGGGAAGTCGGTCGGCGACGGGGCTTAGCCCCAGCTCGTCGAGGACGTCGTCGAGCATCGCCTCGGGTTCCGCGTCGCCGTGCGCCCGTGCCAGCAGGTCGAGGTGCTCGATCACCGAGACGTCGGGGAAGAAGTCGACGTCGTCCAGCCCCACCGCCATCGCCGCGCGGATCAGCGGATCGCTCTCGCGGATCTCGCGGCCCGCCCAGCGAACCTCGCCCTCGTCCGCGTGATCGACCCCGGCGACACACCGCAGCAGAGTCGTCTTGCCCGCGCCGTTGGCCCCGACGAGCACGGTGGCCTTGCCGGGAGCGGTCGTGAAGCTGACACCGTCCAGGATGGTGTTCGTCCCGAACCGGCGGACGAGATTGCTTACCTCAAGCACGCTTCGAGCTTAGCCATTGATCGAGATCACCATTCTCGATCACTGGAGCTGAGGGCTGACCTGCCTCGACGTCCGATACGGGTCCGACTCTCGACCCGGCAGACCAGGGCAGGGTCCCATGGTCGCCCGAGCAGGCCCCGGCGGGGCCGAAGCGCGTCTTCGACGCCGTGACAGGCGCGTTCCCGACGCGCGTCCGACCGTCGCCCGGTGGCTTTGTGATCTTGATTTGGGCATAGTGGTGATCGTCGGTGTTCGTCCATCGCAGCGTGGAAGGCAGAGCGTGAGCAGCAAGCGACCGGGAGTCGCCGGGCAGTCGGGCGGCCCGCCCAGACGGCGTTCCGACGGGTCGTCTCGGCGTCGTGAGGAGCTGCTCGGCATCGCCGCCCGCCTGTTCGCGACCCAGGGCTATCTCGCCACCAGCGTCCGGGAGATCGCCGACGAGGCAGGCATCCTGTCCGGGAGCCTCTACCACCATTTCGACTCCAAGGAATCACTGGCCGACGAGCTGCTGCGCGGGCTGCTGGCGGCGCAGCGAGGTGGCTATCAGCAGGTGCTGGACGTGGGTGGTCATCCTCGGGAGGTGCTCGCGGGGCTGCTGCGCGCCGATGTCGCGCTCCTGGACACTCATCTGGAGGCCGTCGCGGTCTTCCAGGCGGAGCGGAGGCACCTGGCCCGGGTGGATCGCTTCGCCTACCTCGATCGGCATCGCCGCTGGGTGCAGCGGCAGTGGACGACGCTGGTCGGCGAGGGACAACAGCTCGGTGCCTTCCGGAAGGACCTGGACGGCTCGGTGCTGTACCGCCTCGCGCACGAGGCCGTGTGGAACGCCGCCCACTGGTTCAATCCCCGAGGGCGGACGACGGCCGCCGAGTTGACCGAGCAGTACCTGAACCTGCTCTTCGACGGGCTGCTCACGCGGGACACCGCGCCTGCGGACGTCGATGTCGCCGACGGCCTGCCGACGGTCCGGCCGAGGCAGCCCGCCGATGAGGACGCCCGCCCGGCGCCGTCGGCGGACGACCCGTCGATTGAGGACGCGGCCGGGCCGGTTCGGGAGGCAGCCCTACCGGTGGTCGGGGACCCACGACACGCCCCCGGCGACGGCGCATCCGAGGCCGACGAGTGATCTGACCCGCCGAGAGCCCTGGTCGGCTGCCGGTGAGTGCTGCCCGTCAGTCGGTGTCAGGGCCTGCGTCGTCGGGCCGGCGCGCGGCGCGGGCCTGCCTACGGCAGGCGATCAGACCGACCGCCTACCGGCCTGCCCCGCCCGTCCGGGCGGGGCAGGCCCGTTCTCAGCGCAGGGCGTGCTCGTAGATCTGCCGCATCGCCTCGGCATAGCGGTTCGGGGTCAGCGACTGCACCCGGGACCGGGCTGCCTCGCCGAGCCGTTCGGTGGCCGCCGGGTCCGCCAGCAGCCGCAGCAGCGCCGCGCCGAAGCCTTCCGGGGTGTTCTCGGCCAGCACGGCGTCCTCGCCCAGCGGGCCGGAGGCGTGCAGCGCCGGGTCACAGAGCACCGACGGCCTGCCTGCCAGCGCCGCCTCCTGGAGCACCAGGCCCTGCGTGTCCGTCATGGACGGGAAGGCGAAGACCTGAGAGGCGGCATAGCCCGCCGCAACGACGTCCGGCGGCTGCTGCCCGAGGATGATCGTGTTGTCGGTGATGCCGTGCTCGGCGAGCAGCTTGGTCAACCACCGTCGCTCGTACACGGCCCCGATGAGCACGAGCCGTGCCGACGGCAGCTTCTCGACCACCTTGGCGAAGGCCGGGGCGAGCAGCCCGATGCCCTTCTCCCGGTTGATCCGGCCGACGAACAACGCCACGGGTGCGTCGGGGGGGATGCCCCACGCGGCCCGCAGCTCCTCGGCGGCCTTGGGCTCGGTCCTGGGCAGATTGATCCCGGCGGGCGCGACGAAGAGGCGGTCGCTGTGCGTCGTCAGCTTCGCCCGGTCGAGGATCGCCGCGGTGGGGGCGACGATCGCGTCGGCATCGCCCAGCAACAGCTGGTTGATGGCGTCGATGAGCGCGCCGCGTCGTTCGACGTCCTCCTCGACCTCTGGCGGCGGGGTGCCGAGCCTGCGCGCGTAGAGGCGCATCATCGTCCGCAGGCCGATGGCCGGGATGCGATACGCATCGACGTAGGCGTGCAGGTCGGTGTGGTAAGTGTGCACGATGGGCAGGTTCAGCGACCGCGCCACGAACAGGCCGAGCAGTCCCATGGGTCCCGGCGTGTGCACGTGGACGAGGTCCGGCTTCCACTCGGCGAGCTGCGCGACGTGCCTGCTGCGCGGCCAGGTGAGCCGCAGGCCCGCGACGCCGCAGGGCATCGAGCCGAGCTGTAGGACGCCGGGTTCGTTCTCCTGCTTCGGGTGCCGGGGCACCACCAGCATGCTGGGATGTCCTGCGGCGGCGAGGCTCGACATCAGCGTGCGCACCGAGGTGACGATTCCGTCACGTCGCGGCAGGTAGGTGTCGCTGAAGTGCAGCACGCGCAACTGCCGGGACCGATGACCGGAGTCGTGCGTGCCGACCTGCGCCGGGATCATCGGCGGAAAGTGCAGTGCTCGTCGTCGAAGGCGAAATCTGCTTCGTCTCGTGCCTGCGCGCCTCAGGAGCGGGGAAATCTTTCTGATCCTTCCATGCAGGAACACTGATCCAGTGGATGTGGACAACCCAAAATACGGGGCGCCGAGGTCTGGCGGGAACCTTTCCCGACGGCTGGTCGGAGTGTCCCGTTCGTCACCCTCAGGGAGCAGCAGAGCTTCTCATGTCGGATGCCGGCCAGGCCGACTCCCGTCGAAACGGGCGAGTCGGACTTGCTATTCCACTGCGTCTGTGTTCGGCGATCGTGCCGAGCCGACGGGTGATGCCTGACGTCACCCGCGAGAGCTTGTCGATCGATCGTCGAGATGTCCGGCGGAGGACGTCGATCGAAGGCATGGATACCGAGCCGAGCTGCACGGCGGATCGCACAGGTGCCGAGCGGAGCGTGCTCGCCGATCGTCGGCTTGCTGGTTCGAACATGTCTCCAAGACTCTTCCTGCTCGCGCTGCCGGTGCGGACCACGCCTGGGCGGCGCCCGCTCCGCCGTCGTTGTCGAAACGGTGACACACCCTGGCCGACGGTTCAATTGTGAAGTGATGTTTTCGGGGTGAAACCAGGGTCGTCTCAGGGCTTGCCCGACGGGTTCATTCGTCGTTCGCGGCCCCGAGGCCTGGATGTCAGCCCAAGGCCGCCCGGGCGATCTTCGCGACCACCCGCACGGCGATATCCTCAGACGCCCGTCGGGGCGGCTCGTCGGGTCCGGCAGGCAGTCGTGTCTGATGGGTGACGGACAACCGAGGATTTCGAGTCGACCCGGAGGTGGGCACGCTGGACATCGAGTGGCGGGAACTGGTCGAGGCACCGCTGAGCTCCGAGCTGACGCTGGTGCTGGGAACGGGCCTGCTCGCCCTGGTGCTGGTGGCCCAGCGGCGATTATGGCGGGTGACCCGCAACGTGGTGACGATCGTGCACGAGGGCGGCCATGCCCTCGTGGCGTTGATCACCGGCCGCAGGCTCATGAGCATCCGGCTGCACTCCGACACCTCGGGTGTCACGGTCTCGCGGGGACGTCGGAACGGTCCTGGGATGGTGTTCACCGTCCTTGCAGGATACCTCGCCTCCCCGTTGCTGGGGCTGGCCGCCGCAGCCGCCATGGTCTCGCAGCGTCACGTCGTGCTGCTCTGGGTGACGGTCGGGCTGCTCGCGGCGATGCTGCTGCTCATTCGCAACCTCTTCGGCGTGGTCTCACTGGTGCTGACCGGTGCCCTGGTCTTCTGCGTCTCCTGGTTCGCCCCCGAATCGGTCCAGGTGGCGTTCGGCTACGCCTTCAGCTGGTTCCTGCTGTTCGGCGGTGTGCGCCCGGTGCTGGAACTCCGCGTGCTGCGCCGGGGGCCCGGTCCGAGGGACTCCGACCCGGACCAGCTCGCCCGCCTGGCGGGCGGCTCGGCCCTGCTGTGGACCGTCGTCTTCTTCCTCGTCGCGATCGGCTCGCTGGCCTTCGGCGGCCTGATGCTGCTCTCCTCGCCGAGCTGAGCCGCCTGCGCGGCGGGGCGGGCGCGGGCTCCCGCCGCCTCCGCACTCAGCGGGCCGGCCTGAGGGCGCCCCGTCATCACGGACGGCCTCCGTCGCGGCGAGGCGACGGAGGCCGTCTGGTGATCGAGGCGAGCCCGAGGTCAGCCGAAGTCGTCGGGGTTCATGCCGATCCTGGTATCCGAGTTCAGCCCGGTGACCGCCGCCATGTCGTCCTCGGTGAGGGCGAAGTCGAAGACGTCGATGTTCTCCGCGATCCGGGACGGGGTCACGGACTTGGGGATCACGACGTTGCCGAGCTGGATGTGCCACCGCAGCACGACCTGGGCCGGGGTCTTGCCGTGCTTCTCGGCCAACGCGGTGATCGTCGGGTCGGTCAGCAGGCCGCCCTGGGCCAGCGGGCTCCAGGCCTCGGTGATGATGTTGTGGCTCGCGTCGAACCGGCGCAGTTCCGCCTGCACCAGGTTGGGGTGCAGTTCGATCTGATTGATCGCGGGCACCACCGCGCTGGAGTCGAGGAGTCGTTCGAGGTACGGGACGTGGAAGTTGGAGACGCCGACGGCACGGGCCCGTTCCTCGTCGAGCAGCTTCTCGAACGCCCGCCAGGTGTCGACGTAGTGCCCGCGCTTGGGCTGCGGCCAGTGGATGAGGTACAGGTCGACGTAGTCCAGACCCAGCTTCTCGATGCTCTCGTCGAAGGCGCGCAGCGCGCTGGCATAGCCGTGGTCGTCGTTCCAGAGCTTGGTCGTGACGAAGACGTCCTCCCTCGGCAGGCCCGAGGCGCGCAGCGCCCGACCCACCGCCGCCTCGTTGCCGTAGACGGCGGCGGTGTCGATGCTGCGGTAGCCCGCGGCCAGCGCGGCGGTGACCGCGGCCTCGGTCTCGGCGTCGGGGATCTGGAAGACGCCGAAACCCAGCTGCGGGATCTGCACTCCGTTGTTCAGTGCGATGGAGGGAACCTGCGGCATGGTCTGTCGACCTCCTGGCTCGAAGACGGTGCGAGCCGAGCCTGCCGCGCCGGTCGAAGGACGTCGGGCTCGGCTGCCGCCGACCAGTCTCCCAGCACTGGCCGCCGCCCGCCCGGCCGAATGACGGCGGCCCGTGCCTGGACTCGCACCGTCTAGCGGGTCTGTTGGCTCGGGTAGGGCAGCAGTGCCATCTCCCGCGCGTTCTTTACCGCCCTGGCGACCTCTCGCTGCTGCTTGGAGTTCAACCCGGTGACCCGCCGAGCCCTGATCTTGCCTCGATCGGACAGGAACTTGCGGAGCAGCCCGACATCCTTCCAATCGACGTGCTCGACCCCTTCGCGCTTCAACAGGTTGACCTTGCGCTTGAGCGGGCGAAGCTTGCCGTTCTTCGGCTTCGGTGGCATCGCAGACCTCACCAACTCGACTTCCGCACGCCGGGCAGTTCGCCCGCGTGTGCCATCTCCCGGAACCGGATCCGTGAGAGCCCGAAGGTCCGAAGGTAGGCACGCGGCCTGCCGTCGGAGACGTCCCGGTTCCGGATTCGGGTGGGGCTGGCGTCCCTCGGCAGGCGTTGCAGGGCGAGCTGCGCCGCGTCCTTCTCCTCGGTGCTGGACCGAGGCGATCGGATGGTCTCCTTCAGCGTGGCTCGCCGCTCGGCGTGTCGCGCGACGATCTCCCGGCGCCGGTCGTTCTTGACGACCTTGGACTTCTTCGCCATCAGCGTTCCTCCCGGAACTCGACGTGCCTGCGGACGACCGGGTCGTACTTCCTGATGCGCATCCTGTCGGGATCGTTGCGCCGGTTCTTCCTGGTGACGTAGGTGTAGCCGGTGCCTGCGGTGGACCGGAGCTTGATGATCGGACGCGTGTCGTTGCGGGCCATCTAGAACGCCACCCCTCTGCTCCTCAGCTCGGCCGCCACGGACTCGATCCCACGGCGATCGACGATCTTGATCGCCGTGGTCGACAGTCGCAGGCGGATCCAACGGTTCTCGCTCGCCAGCCAGTAGCGGCGGCGCTGCAGGTTGGGTTCCCATCGTCGGGACGTGCGAACGTGCGAATGCGAGATCTTCTTGCCGTAGCCCGGCTTGGCGCCGGTGACCTGACAGACGGCGGACATCGCTTCCCTCCCTCTCCTCGCTCGGCGTCGGTCGGCCCGTGCGGACGACCGAGCGCTTCGAGACTATGACAACCATTTTCAATAAACGTCACGGGGGGTCGGTGCCGAGGCGGTCCGGCCTGCGGGGCGGGCGATCGGCGGGGTTCGCCGTCGTCGGGCGGCTCGCCGGGGCCGCCGTGGAGTTCTCGGGCGACATGCGCCGTCATTTATTGGTAATGATTGCCATTATCTACTAACCTTCGCCTCCCGGCCGGTCGACGGCTGAGCCGGGAACCGAACGAGAGGGTGAGGTGGAGGTCCTTGACTGCGGCGGAGCGGAATCCGTCCCTGGTCGTCGTCGCGGGGTTCGCGGCCGACGGCGCGGCGCAGGTCGCCGATCAGCTGTGCGGACCGACCACGGCGGTGATCCATCATGATCTTCGGCTGATCACCCAGGGTGTGGTGCGGCGCAGGCTTCGCGCCTTCGGCGCCGATGTCACCACCGCCGTGGAACTGGCGCACGGCTGTGTGTCGTGCACCCTGCGCGAGGACCTGCTGCCGCTGGTGCGCAGGCTGATCGACGGCGGCGGGCTCTCCCGCATCGTGCTGCACCTGGACCCCGCGCTGGAGCCGGAGGCGGTGTGCTGGGCGTTGCACCACGTCCTCGTCGACGACCGGCCGATCCTCGCCGATGTCGAGGTGGCGGGTGTCCTCACTGTTCTCGACGAACGGAGCTGGCTGGACGACGCGGGAGGCGACGAGCCGATCGCCGAGCGCGGCATGGCAGCGAGCGTCGATGACGAGCGGACCGTGGCTCAGGTGCTCGTCGGGCAGGTGGAGTTCGCCGACGCGCTCGTCCGGGCACACCAGGCCGAGGAGCCCTGGGCCGCCGCGCGGACCGCCGCAGTGCTCGACCGACTGGCTCCGACAGCGCCCCGAGCGGCGCTGTCCGGGCTCGACGTCGAGAGCCTGCTGGCCAGGGTGCCGTCGGGGGCCCGGCGCGGGATGGTCGACGACGCGCACGGCCCGCTGCTGCGCGGGCAGCCGCCGCTGGACTCCGACTGCGGAGTCGCGACGGTGCTCTTCCAGGACCGCAGGCCCTTTCACCCGGACCGGTTGCACGAGGCGATCGACGTCCTGCTCGACGGGGTGATTCGCACCAGGGGCAGGCTGTGGCTGGCGACGCGGCCGGGCGAGATGCTCTGGCTGGAGTCGGCGGGCGGCGGCCTGCGGGTGGCGCCCGCGGGCCCATGGCTGGCCGCCGTCGACGCTGAGGCCTGGGCGGCTGCCTCTGCCGAGCGACAGGCGGCGGCGGCACTGCGGTGGGACGCTGTCTACGGGGATCGGGTGCAGGAGTTCGTCGTCATCACCCATCGCGCGGACCCCGAGGAGATCTGCGCCGCGCTGCGCAACGCCCTGCTCACCGACGTGGAACTCGCCGAGGGCGCGGAGGCCTGGCAGCGCTACGAAGATCCGTTCGGAGCCTGGCACAGCGATCCGTGCGAGGACGACGACACCGGCCGCGACGGAATCGACGTCGTGGCCGTCGAGAGGAAGGACGAGAGGTGAAGAAGGATATTCATCCCGACTACCACCCGGTGGTCTTTCGGGACTCCTCCACGGGAGACGCGTTTCTCACCCGCTCCACGATCACCTCGGAGCGCACGGTGGAGTGGTCGGACGGCAACACCTACCCACTGGTGATCGTCGACGTCAGCTCCTCGTCGCATCCGTTCTGGACGGGAACGCAGCGGCTGGTCGACACGGCCGGTCGGGTCGAGAAGTTCCGTCGACGCTACGGCGAGCGGGCCAGGCCGAAGTCGGGGGACTCCTGATGGCGGTTCCGAAGCGGAAGACGTCCCGCAGCAACACCCGGCATCGCCGCTCGCAGTGGAAGGCGGCCGTGCCGGACCTGGTTCCCGTCGTGATCGAGGGAAAGCGGGTCCTGGTGCCGCGCAACCTGATGCGTCATCTCCACCGGCAGTCCTGAACTCCAGCGAGGACGCCGCCTGCGGGGTCCGGCCGAGACGGCCGGGCCCCGCAGACGTGTGACGGGGTCTGCCGTCGATCCCGTCGCCGGATCGCCGTCCGAACTCGTCTTCGGCCCTGCCGCTCTCGACCCTGCCTGCTCTCGAACCCCACCGCCGGTGACCCCAGCGTCGTCGTCGCCGCCGTGCCGGTCCGCAGGCCATCGGGGCTCGGAACTCGGCGGCACCGATGGATTCGGCGGTCGGTCCGACGTCGTCTGGCGTGGGACCGAGCCTGCTCGGCTCGGTCTCGCTCGGGAGACGAGGTCGGGGTGTTCCACCAGAATGGTAATGACTATCGTTGGCGCTAAAGCTTTCGTCGGGGCCAGGAGAGACGCAGGTGTCGAACATGAGCATGGGCGAGGTCTTCAGCGCCGGGCATGTCGAGTTCAGCCGCTGGTCGCCCCTGCTCTGGGAGCCGCTGGGCGAGCAGCTGGTGCGGGTGAGCGCGCCGCAGCCGGGCGAACACGTGCTCGACGCCTGCGCGGGTGCGGGCGCCTCGGCGATCCCGGCGGCCAGGGCCGTCGGCGAGCACGGCTCGATCGACGCGGTCGACCTCGCCGAGCGCCTGCTTGCCGAGGGGCGCGCTCGCGCGGCGGAGCTGGGGTTGTCGAACATCCGCTTCACGACCGCCGACGTGACCGCCTGGCCCGCTCCTGACGGCGGATACGACGTCGTGCAGTGCGCCTACGGGATCTTCTTCCTGCCGGACATGGACCGCGACGTGACGCGGCTCGTCGGCCTGCTCCGGCCCGGCGGCCGGATCGTCGTGAGCACCTGGGACGAGGGTGCGATCAGCCCGCTGCCCGAGGTGGCGATGGCGGCGGTGCGGCGGGAGCGGGACCTGTCCGCGCCCGTGACCTCGCCCGGGAATCCGGCGGGGCGGGTGAACAGCCCGGCGAAGCTGCGTGACTGGCTCACCGGGCTCGGCCTGCGGGACGTGGCCGTCGAACAGGTGCCCTTCCGGACCGCGTTGACGCCGGACCTCGCCTGGGCGATGGCCGCCGGATCGGCGCTGCGCGGCGTGTTCACGGGTCTCGACGAGGCCGCGCTGGCCAGGGTGAAGGCGGACTACCTCGCCGAGCTGGCCCGTCGGGAGCAGCACACCCTGTGCGGCGACTCGTTGATCGGAGTGGGCGTCCGAGGCTGAGCGGCCGCAGGTCCGCCCCTCGCGTGTCGTCGGCTCAGCTCCGGATCTTCGGCGGGAGCGGCGGAGCGGGTGGCGCGGCGTCCGGATCTGGCGTAGGTGCCGGTAGTCCGTCTCGGCGGCGCGAGAGCGCCACCCCGATCAGGCAGAGCGCGCCGCCGAGCAGCGCGAGGGGCGGCGGGACCTCGTCGAGCAGCAGCAGCCCGCCGAGGATCGTCAGCGGCGGCACCAGATAAGTCGTGACGCCGAGTCGCCCGGCGTTCATCCTGGCCAGGGCGTACGCCCAGGTGCTGAACGCCAGTGCGGTGGGCACCAGCCCCAGGTAGATCAGCCCGCCGATCTCGGCGGGTGTCCCGCCCGCCAACTCCCCGATCAGTCCGGGTGCGAAGGGCAGGCAGACCACGGCGCCGATCGTGCAGGCCAGCCACGTCACCTGGAGCGCGGGCAGCCTGCGCAGGACGGGCTTCTGGGCGAGCACCCCGATCGCATAGGTGATCGCGGCCACGACGCAGAGCAGCACCCCGCCGAGCTCGACCTCCCTGGCCCCGGCCGATCCGACGCCGATGATCACCGCCCCGCCCATCGCCACCGTCGCGCCGATCAGCAGCCACCGGGGGAAGCCCTCGCCGAGAATGCTGCCCGCCAGCAGCGCGATGAGGATCGGGCCTATGTTGACCAGCATCGAGGTGGTGCCTGCGTCCAGCGAACGTTCCGCCGCGTTCAGTGCGATGTTGTAGATCGCGAACCAGGACACGCCGCACAGCGCCAGCAACGTCCA
Source organism: Actinoalloteichus fjordicus (assembly GCF_001941625.1). Classification (NCBI taxonomy): domain Bacteria; kingdom Bacillati; phylum Actinomycetota; class Actinomycetes; order Pseudonocardiales; family Pseudonocardiaceae; genus Actinoalloteichus; species Actinoalloteichus fjordicus. Next base: position 5,010,014 of record NZ_CP016076.1, on the reverse strand, counting down.
TTCCCGGCGGCTGGGCGTCACCCACGAGCGGCGGACGAGGAGGAGGACGCCGAGCGCCAAGGAGCCTGCGAGGAGCCTGCCCAGCGACAACGGGCCGGGAGAGAAGGTCTCGCCCACCCAGCGGATCGCCACGAAGGCCGAGGCCCAGGCGACGACGGTCACGGCTGCGGCGCCGAGCGCCCGTCCTGTCCGGTCGGGTCCGGCCGGGGATGCAGCGGAGGTCGTTGTGCTCACCGATGGACGGTAACGGCGTGAGACTTCGGGAACCGGCGAAATCCGGACGTGGTACCTGCCGCTACGGTGCTTCCCCGGAAGCGGTGCGGGGCCGATGGCACCGGGCCCGATGCGATCCCGCCAGGGCGTCTGATCCGAGGTGAACCCGGACGTGATCAGCGTTCCACGTGGTCCGCCCCGTCGAGCAGCCTGGCGACGGCCTCGGCGGTGGGGGCACTCTCCGCGTCGCCGGGAACGGTCACCGCGCAGGCGCCCGCCGCGTTGGCCGATTCGAGGCAGCGGCGCAGCGAACGGCCACCGAGCCTGCTGGCGAGGAAGCCCGCCGCGAAGGCGTCGCCCGCGCCGACCGGGTCGACCACGCGGACGCGATGTCCGTCGGCGAGCACCACGCCGCCCTCGTGCACCGCGTAGGCACCCGCCTCGGTGTGCACCACCACCACGGAGGCGCGGATCGTCGACCGGTACTCGGCGACGGCCTCCGGCACGCTCGACCCGGTGAGCACCTCGGCCTCGGCGTCGCTGAGGAACAGCACGTCGGCGCGGGCGGCCAGTGCGCCGAGCAGCTTCGAGGGATCGCGATCTCGCAGCAGCCGTCGACGGATGTTGACGTCGAAGGACAGCGGCACGCCCGCCTCCTCCGCCGCGTCGGCCATCGCCTCGACGGCGGCGGCCGAGGAGTCGGACAGGGCCACCGAGATGCCCGTGAGGTGCAGCAGCCGCGCGCGCCGGACCAGGTCCAGATCGACGTCCTCCGGCGTGAACCGGGAGCCCGCGCAGTCGTCGCGGTAGAACCGGACCGTCAGCTGCTCGGGTGCGCTCCACTCCTTGACGTACATTCCCGTGTTCGCGCCGGGGTCCCGGCGAAGCCCCGTGACGTCGACGCCCTCCCCGCGCAGAAACGACGACACCTGCTCGCCGAACTCGTCCTGACCGACCCGGCCGAGGAACCCGACTCGCAGGCCCAGCCTCGCCAGCCCGGTCGCCACGTTGACCTCGGCCCCGCCGACGCGCTTGGTGAAGGTGTGCACGTGACGCAGGGGCCCGGTATGGGCCGGGTCGAACACGATCAGGCCCTCGCCTGCGGTCACCACGTCGATCACGTGTGTCACGTCGTCGTCCTTCCGGTAGGCCGCTTCGTCGCCTTCATCGGGCGCGTGCGGACGGCCCGATCGACCACTTCCGTTCGAGTGATCATGATGTTAGCTCAGTTCCCACTGATCGGAAATATGTACCGACTATCGGTACATGAGGGGAGCGGTGGGGGTCATGAGGTCGATGGACGTCCGGTACGCCACCAACCCGGACGACGCACGGTCCTATGGAACAGCGGAGCTGCGGAGCCGATACCTGGTCGAGGACATGTTCGTTCCCGGCGAGCTGCGGCTCACCTACAGCCATCAGGATCGCGTAGTGCTCGGCGGGGCGATGCCCGCCGAACGGCCGCTTGCGCTGGGCGTCGACGACGCCGTGCGCACCGACTACTTCTGCGAGCGTCGGGAGCTCGCGGTGTTCTGCATCGCGGGCGAGGCGACGGTCACCGTCGACGGCGTCGTGCACGACCTGGCAGGCCGGGATCTGCTCTACATCGGCCGAGGCAGCAGGCAGATCTCGCTTGCCGCGCGGGCGGGCGGCGAGCCGCCGAGGCTCTATCTCTTCTCCACACCCGCGCACGAGACCCATCCGACCGTGCTGGTCCGTGCCGATCAGGTGACACCGGTCGACCTCGGCACCGCCGAGGAGGCCAACCGGCGACGCCTGCGCCGCTACGTCGACGGCACCCTCGTGACGAGCTGTCAGCTCATGATGGGCTTCACCGAGATCCTGCCCGGCAGCGTGTGGAACACCATGCCCTGCCACACCCACGTCCGCCGCACGGAGTGCTACCTCTACTTCGACCTGGACGAATCGGCCAGGATCGTGCACTTGATGGGCAGGCCGACGGAGACCCGACATCTCGTGGTCGCCAACGAGCAGGCCGTCATCTCGCCGTCCTGGTCCGTCCACTCGGGAGTCGGCACCGCGAGCTATTCGTTCGTCTGGGCCATGGCGGGGGAGAACTACCGCTTCGAGGACATGGATCACGTCGACATGGCAGAGCTGCGATGACGGCGGGCGAGCTGTTCTCGTTGCGCGGCCGGACCGCCCTGGTGACCGGGGCCCGCACCGGCCTCGGCCGCGCGATGGCGGTGGCACTCGCCGAGGCGGGCGCCGATCTGCTGCTGCTCGGACACGGCGGCGATCTGTCACCGGTCACCGACGAGGTGCGGGCCCTGGGCCGGACGGCAAACGTCGTCACCGTCGATTTGGCCGACCCGGACTCGGTCGTCCCGGCCGCCGAGGCACTGCTCGCCGATCATCGGATCGACGTCCTGGTGAACAACGCCGGCATCATCCGCCGGGCTCCCGCACTGGAACATCGGCGTCGCGACTGGGACGAGGTTTTGGCCGTCAACCTGGACTCGCTGTTCCTGCTCACCCAGGCGCTGGCGCGGCCGATGGTGTCCCGGCAGTCCGGGAAGATCGTCAACATCGCCTCGCTGCTGAGCTTCCAGGGCGGCATCACCGTGCCCGGCTACACGGCGAGCAAGCACGCGGTCGCGGGGCTGACCAAGGCACTCGCCAACGAGTGGGCGCCCTTCAACGTGCAGGTCAACGCGATCGCGCCGGGTTACTTCTCGACCGACAACACCGAGGCGCTGCGCGCCGACCCGCAGCGCCACGACGCGATCCTCGCCCGCATTCCCGCCGGTCGATGGGGCGAGGGCGCGGATCTCGCGGGCGCGGTGGTGTTCCTCGCCTCCGCCGCGTCGGACTACGTCACCGGGCAGGTGCTGGCGGTGGACGGTGGCTGGTTGGCCCGCTGAGGCGCCCTCGGCGCCGCCCGCCGCGCGGATGTCCCGCTCATCGGTACATTGTGGCCTTCCGGTTCGACGTCTCTGGGAGGACTCCATGCACGCGACGACGGGACAGCCGCGCAGGCCGGACCAGAGCGGGACCCTCGAACGGGGGCTCGCCGTGCTGGAACACGTCGGCGCCGCCGAGGAGATCTCCACCAACGCCATCGCGGCCCAGCTCGGGCTGAGCCGCAGTGCCGTGTACCGCATCGTCAACACCCTGAAGGAACTCGGCTACCTGGAGGCCGATCACGTCACCGGCCGGGTTCGGCTCGGCACCCGGCTCGTACAGCTCGGCGTGCAGGCGATGTCCTCGGTGGACCTGCATCAGAGCGCCCCGCAGTTCATGGCGCCGCTGGCGGAGGAGTCCACCGAGACCGTCTACCTCGCCGTGCCCGACGGCGACTCCATGGTCTACCTCGCCAAGGAACAGGGCGTCCGCGCCGTCACGCTGAACTGTCGGCTCGGCGGTCGTCGCGCTCAGCACGTCACCTCGTTGGGCAAGGCATGGCTGTCCGCCCTGCCCCCGGCGGAACGGGCCGAGCGGGTGGCGCGGATGGACCTGATCCGACTCACCCCGAACACCATCGTCGACCGGGATCGTCTCCTCGACGAGCTGGACCGGACCGCGCGTCGCGGCTGGGCGATCGACGACATCGAGAACGAACCGGAGGTCGGCTGCGTGGCGGCCCCCGTCCGGGATCGGACCGGGCGACCGGTGGCCGCGATCAGCATCGCGGGACCGGCGGATCGGGTGCTGCCCAGGGTCGAGGAGCTGGGTCGGGCGGTGGCACTGGCCGCCGCAGGCCTGTCTCGCAGGCTCGGCCATCACCTGCCCCCCGGAGCACGGTAGAGCCTGTCTTCGATCCTCCTTCTCTTCGGGATCGCCTGCCGCGCAGCGGTGCGAGGACAGGTCTCTAGGTGACGCCTCGGGGCACGCGACGAGTGCCTGTCCCGAGGGCGGCGACCCGCTGGCCGCCGCGACCTGCGAAGACGAAGGAGTTGACCGTGGGTTGGGTCCAAGACTACGAACCGGTCGGCGGGCTGTGGGTGTCCGCCCTGCTCGCAGCCGCACCGATCGTCGTGTTGTTGGCGGCATTGGGTGTGTTCCGCAGATCGGCGCACCTGTCCGCGGCGCTGGCGTTGCTGACCGCGCTGGGCATCGCCGTGTTCTCCTACGGGATGCCGGTCGGTCTGGCGGGCAACGCCGCGCTGTTAGGGCTGATCTTCGGCATCTGGCCCATCGCGTGGATCGCCTTCCATGCCGTGTTCTTCCACAACGTCACGGTGGCGACTGGGCGATTCGAGAGCATCAAGGCGGCGCTCGCGGGCTTCAGCCCGGACCGCCGCATCCAGGCCCTGCTGATCGCCTTCGGCTTCGGCGCCCTGTTGGAGGGCGTCGCGGGCGGCGGATCGCCGATCGCGATCACGGCGGCCATGATGGCAGCGCTGGGCTTCCCGCCGATCAAGGCCGTCGTGCTGGCACTGCTGGCCAACACCGCACCGGTCGCCTTCGGCGGGCTCGGTAATCCGATGATCGTGCTCGGCAGCGTCACGGCACCGCTGCTGGGCGTCGAGACGGAGGAGGCGACGCAGCTGTTCTCGGCGATGTCCGGCCGCCAGCTCCCGTTCCTCGCCCTGATCATCCCCGCGTTCATGGTGGTCGTGCTCGCAGGCTGGCGGCGGATGGTCGAGGTGTGGCCCGCGCTGCTGGTCACCGGCGGCAGCTTCGCCATCACCCAGTTCCTCATCTCCAACTACGTCAGCCCCAGCCTGGTCGACGTGGGCGCCGCGCTGGCCGCGATGGGTTCGCTGTGGGTGCTCACCCGATTCTGGCGGCCGAGGGAGGTCTGGCGCTTCGCCGCCGAAGACGCCGAGGCCGAGGGCGCCGACGCGGCCCGGCAGGCGGAGTCCACCGGCCCCGGCCCGCGAAGGACCCGCGCGGACGCGACGTCCGTGCCGGGCGCCACCGGAGCCGAGGCGGACGGCGGTTCGAAGGCCTCTGCTGCGGCGGCCTCGACGAGGTCGGGTTCGGTCGGCGGCGGACTCTACGCCTGGATGCCCTATCTGATCCTGATCGCGGTCATCGTCCTGTCTCGCATCGGGACGCTGTTCCCCGGCCTGCCCGGCTGGCTGGACGTCACGGCCCTCTTACAACGTGCCACGGTCGACATCCCGTGGCCCGGCCTGCACGAGGCGGTGGTCCGGGTGCCGCCCATCACTCCGGAGAACGCCGACTATCCGGCCGTGCTGACCCTGGACCTGCTCTTCTCGCCGGGCTCGGTGGCCCTGTTCGCCACGATCCTGGCCGGTCTGCTGATGGGCGCGCGGCCCGTCTCCCTGCTGCGGGTCTACGGGCAGACGATCGTGCAGATGCGCTGGGCGCTGGCGACGATCATGATGATCCTGTCGATCTCCTTCGTGATGAACTACTCCGGCGCGACGTCCACGCTCGGGCTGGCGTTCGCCACGACCGGGGTGCTCTTCCCGTTGTTCTCGGCGTTCATCGGCTGGCTCGGCGTCTTCCTCACCGGCTCCGACGCGTCCGCGAACAGTCTCTTCGGACCGATGCAGGTGATCTCGGCGCAGCAGCTCGGCATCGATCCCACGCTGGCGGGCGGCACCAACAGCTCCGGCGGCGTAATGGGCAAGATGATCTCGCCGCAGAACCTGGCCGTCGGCGCGACCGCGATCGGCCAGAGCGGCAAGGAGTCGCTCCTGTTGCGCAAGACCTTCCTCTGGTCCGTGCTGCTGACGCTCGCCGTCGGCGTGATCGCGCTGCTCCAGGCCACCGTCTTCACCGGCATGATTCCGCAGTGACGCCGGGAGCGTCCCGTTCGTCGAGCCGATCCGCAGGGCGCCCGGTTCTCGGTGGCGTCCGGCGGCCTGCCGACGGACGGGGCGCTCGCGAGCACCGGGGGTGATCCGTCGTGCGCCGGTCTCGGGTCGAGGCTTCGGCACGGCCTGCGCGGCCCCCGCTCACGCGGCTCGATGACGGCGGATGCTCGACCCGACCACGCCGGGGCCCACTCGATCAGCGATGTTCCGGGCGTTGCGCGTCGAGTTCGGCGGCCTCCTCCGGCGTCGGCGCCGAGCCGTCCAGATGGGCGGGCTGCCACCAGTTGTCCGTGGGGTCCGCCGGACGGTCGGGATAGGAGCGCTGCGCCGCGTCGAGCAGCGCGCTCAGCCGGGTGTGCAGGTCGGCGGTGACCTCCTCCGGCGAGTCCGCAGAGGAGGGGTGCATCGGCTCGCCGAGGCTGATCGAGACGGGCACGTGTCGTCGGGTGAGGGTGCGCGGCCTGCCCTTGGTCCACAGCCGCTGGGTCCCCCAGAGCGATACCGGGATCAGCGGGACACCCGCGGCGGCGGCCAGCCGGGCGGCGCCGGTCTTGAGGTCCTTCACCGTGAACGAACGGCTGATGGTCGCCTCCGGGAAGACGCCGACGACCTCTCCCGCTCGCAACGCCGTCAAGGCCTGGTCGTAGGACTCGGCCCCTGCCGCGCGATCCACCGCGATGTGCCGCATTCCGCGCATCAGCGGTCCGGCGATCCGATGGTCGAAGATGGCCTTCTTCGCCATGAACCGGACCAGCCTGCGCGACGGCTGTGCGCCGTAGCCGCAGAAGATGAAATCGAGATAGCTGACGTGGTTCGCCGCGAGCACGGCCCCGCCCGTCCTGGGCACGTGCTCGGCGCCGGTGACCGTCAGCCGCAGATCCAGGATGCGAAACATGGTCTTGCTGGCGAAGACGATCGGCGGATACACGAGTTCCGGCATGACCAGACAGTAACCCCCGCGCAGGACCCTTCTGACCAGCCATGGGGCTCGAACCTACGGTGGCGTAACCTGTTAGCCTGCGATCTGAGGCCTGCCCGAAATGCCTGACTTCGTCGGTAGTCGGCTCGCCGCCGCATCGGGCCGCCGAACACGGCTCCGCCGCTGCGACGTGATGTCGGGCAGGTCGTCGACGTCGAGTGATGCCGGCGGGATTGGCCAGAACCGGCCCCCACGAAGTCCTCGGATTCCATTCCCGGAGCCGCGTGTGCGGGTGTCGACGGGCGTGGCCCGTGCGATCTGCGTACGCCTGCCCGTTCGGGCAGAGATCACCTGCCTCGCGGGCATCATCGGCCCGTGTGGAACCCGCGCCGGGCCGTCGGATGGCACCGTCTGACGTCGGAGCCCGCCGAGGTGCCCTCCCGTGTCGCACGCGGGAGGGACCGGCGTGTCATGGCCGACATCGCCGACCGCTTCCGGACCCGGCCGCGACCATGCTCCGATGCAACGGCCTGCGAGAGGCGAGACTGTCGATGACAGAGGAGGCCGGTTGTCACGCCGACAGCGACTCAGGTCGAGCCGCGCAGCACCAGCTCCGTGGGCAGGATCAGCGGCGCGACCTTGCGGTCACCGCCCTCGATCATGGCGCGCAGCATTCGCGCCATCTCGCGGCCCATGAACTCCACGGGCTGGCGAACCGAGCTCAACGGCGGATCGGTGTGCCCGGCGACCTCGGAGTCGTCGAAGCCGATCACGGCCACGTCCTCCGGCACCCGGCGTCCCATCGCACGCAGGGCGATGAGCGCGCCTGCGGCCATGAGGTCGCTGGCCGCGAACACGGCGTCCAGGGCGGGCTCACGCTCCAGGAGCTGGCGCATCGCCCGCTCGCCGCTCTCCCGACCGAAGTCTCCGATGGCGTAGAGGTCTCTCGGCACGCCTCGGCGACCGCGCAGGGCCGAGCGGTAACCGGCCAGTCGGTCCACGCCGACCGACATGTCCTGCGGCCCGGTGATCGTCGCGATCCGGCGACGCCCCTGGTCGTAGAGGTAGTTGGTCGCGCTGCGCGCCCCGCCGACGTTGTCGGAGTCGACGTAGGGGATCTCGGGCGTGGTGACGTGCGGTCTGCCCGCCATCACGACGGGGATGCCGCCGGAGGAGAGCCTGGCGGGCAGCGGATCGTCGCCGTGCACCGAGACGAGCATCAGCCCGTCGACGTGCCCGTTGTGCACGTACTGCTCCACCTGAGCGTGCTCGCGGGCGGTCCAGGACATGACCAGGACGAGCTGGAGTCCGCTGTTGGACAGTTCGCGACTCGCGCCGCGCAGCAGGCTCGCGAAGAACGGTTCGCCGAAGACCCTCGTCTCCGGTTCGGAGACGACGAAGGCGACGGAGTCGGCCCGTCGGCTCGCGAGACTGCGGGCCGCGCGGTTCGGTACGTAGCCCAGCTCGTGCACCGCCTGGAGTACAGCGGCCCTGGCCGATTCGCTGACCTGGGGAGAGCCGTTCACCACCCGCGAGACGGTGCCGCGTGAGACGCCGGCGGCGGCGGCCACCTGCTCCAAGGTGGGCCTGCCCGCTCCGTTTCCGTGGTTGGCTTCGGCCACTGTCTGAACACCTCCGTACTGTGGCGAGGAGGGAGCTCGTGTCCGGACCTGGTCGAACCGCACACGATGCACACGCCTCCCCCAGTGTTGGGAGCGCTCCCGGCCCCTGATGGTAGGACATCGTCGGTTCTTTCCCCGCACTCGCGTCCAAAGTACCTGGTCGGGTTCCTGGTTTGACCGTCGGCGCTGTTCAGGGGGACGAGAAATCTCTGGGAGCGTTCCCATATGCGAGTGCGGGGCCGTCGTGGCGTGAGTCGGGCGTGCCGGGAGTTCGGCAACATGGCGACGGCATCGTCGCACCATCCTCGGAATCGAGTAAGTACAGGTCAGAAGCGAAAAATGCCCTCGATGTCCGCTGTGGGCCCCGATGTCTCAGGTAACACCATGGAAACGTCCCCTTGACTTCGCTACTGTGGCCTTCGACACTGTTGCCCAAGAATTTGGGAGCGCTCACAGGTTCTTTCGCTGTTCAGCGGGCTCGGTCCGAGCCCTTCCCGAGCCAGTACCACCGATGAGGAGTCGACGTGCGTCATCCGAGACGGAGAATGCTCGCCCTGCCGATAGGTCTCACCGCCGCCCTGACCCTGTCCGCCTGTGGTGGCGGCGGGGAGGACGGCGACATCGAGCTCGTGGTGGCGACGTTCAACGAGATGGGCTACGAGGAGCTGCTGGAGGAGTACGAGGAGGCCAATCCCGGCATCACCGTCACCCACCGCAAGACCGGCGCCGCCGAGTCCCACCATCAGAGCCTGTTCACCAGGATCAACGCGGGCTCCGGTCTGGCCGACGTCGAGGCCGTCGAAGAGGGCTACATGGCGCAGGCGATGGAGGCGTCCGGCCGGTTCAACGACCTGGCCGAGATCGGACCGGACGACGTGAGCCCGGACCGCTGGCTGGACTGGAAGTACGAGGCAGGCGTGACCCCCGATGGCAAGCTCATCGGCTACGGGACCGACATCGGTCCGCTGGCCATGTGCTACCGCGCCGACTTACTGGAGGACGCGGGCCTGCCCAGCGACCCCGCCGAGGTCGGCGAGCTGTTCGCGACGTGGGACTCCTACTTCGCCGCCGGTGACGAGTTCGTCGCGGCGAACCAGGACTCCGCCTGGTTCGACACCGGTGCCCAGGTCTTCAACGCCATGCACAACCAGTTGGAGACCGGCTACTACGACACCGACAGCAACGTGGTGATCGAGTCGAACACCGCTATCAAGGACAACTGGGATCAGGTCGTCGCGGCGGTCGAGGGGGGCCAGTCCGCGGGCCTGGAGGCCTTCAGCCCCGCGTGGGACACCAGTTTCGGCGACGACGCGTTCGCGACCAAGACCTGCCCGCCGTGGATGCTCGGCCAGATCGAGGGTCTCGCGGGCGAGGACAAGGTCTGGCGGGTCGCCGAGGGCTTCCCGGAGGGCGGCGGCAACTGGGGCGGCACCTGGCTGACCGTGCCCACCCAGAGCGATCACCCCGAGGAGGCCGCTGCGCTGGCCGCGTGGCTGACCGCGCCCGAGCAGCAGACCAGGGCCTTCGTCGCCTCCGGCCCCTTCCCGAGCCAGGTGGAGGCGTTGGAGTCCGATGAGCTGCTCGCGCTGACGAACGAGTACTTCGACGTCGAGACCGGCGCGTTGTACGCCGAGCAGGCGGCGGCCGTCGGACCCGCGCAGTTCAAGGGTCCGCGTGACGGTCAGATTCAGACCAACGTGCTCACGCCCGCGTTGACCTCGGTCGAGGAGGGCACCGCCAGTCCGGACGAGGCGTGGGACGCCGTCGTCAGCGGCGCGGAGAACCTCGCAGGCTGACCGAAGACGAACCCCATCAGGCCGGCCGCGGGCCTCGCCGAAGTGATCTTCGGCGAGCGTCCGCGGTCGTGCCGGAACCCCATGAAGGAGGGGGAGTGTCCAGCCTGACCGTCGGAACATCCGGGTCGACGGACTCGGAGGGCCGAGGTGCGGACGGCGACCCGGCAGCATCACCCGGTGGTGGCGGGCGGCAGAGCCTGCGGGATCGGCTCAACCGCTGGGACGTTCGCTACTCGCCGTACCTCTACATCGCGCCGTTCTTCGTCATCTTCGCCATCGTGGGCCTGTTCCCACTGCTCTACACGAGTTACGTCTCGCTGTTCGACTGGAGCCTGGTCGCCGACGACCCCGTCTTCATCGGGCTCGACAACTACGTCGCGTTGATGGGCGATGCCAGGTTCTGGCAGGCCATGGTCAACACGATCAGCATCTTCATCCTCTCCACCGCCCCGCAGCTGGCGATGGCCCTGCTGTTCGCCGTGCTGCTGGATGCGCACCTGCGGGCTCGAACCCTCTTCCGGGTCGGGCTCCTGCTGCCCTACGTGGCCAGCCTGGTGGCGCTCGGCATCATCTTCGGCAACCTGTTCAACAGCGAGTACGGCCTGATCAACGGGTTGCTGGGACTGGTCGGCATCGACCCGATCAACTGGCACTCCGACCGGTTCGCCAGTCACGTCGCCATTGCCAGCATGGTCAACTGGCGGTGGGCCGGATACAACGCGTTGATCATCCTCGCCGCGATGCAGGCCATTCCCCGCGACCTCTACGAGGCCGCCACGGTGGACGGGGCCGGTCGCTGGCGACGCTTCGTCAGCGTGACCCTGCCGATGCTGCGACCCACGATGATCTTCGTGGTGATCACCGCGACGGTCGGCGGTCTCCAGATCTTCACCGAGCCCAAGCTGTTCGCCGTCGTCCCCGGTTCCAACAACGGTGGTTCGACCGGCCAGTTCCAGACCGTCACGCTGTTCATGTATCAGCAGGGCTTCGAGAACTTCGATCTCGGCTACGCGTCGGCGACCGCCTGGGTGCTCTTCCTGGTGATCGTGATCTTCGCTTTGATCAACTTCTGGCTCACGCGCCGCATATCGAGTACGGAGGGTCCACGATGAGCGTCCTGAGTGCGCCGAAGCCGGCGCGCAGGCGACGAGGGCAGGACCCCGGGTCGATCATCGGCAAACCGGGATTCCTGACCTACGGGCTGCTCATCGCCTTCATCCTCGGCTCGGCCTTCCCGCTGTACTGGTCGTTCCTGGTGGCCAGCCGGGACAGCTCCTTCACCGCGGAGCAGCTCCCGCCGATGTGGCCGGGCGGGAACTTCTTCGCCAACGCGGCGCGGGTGTTCGACACCGCGCCGTTCTGGCTGGCGCTGGGCAACAGTTTCCTCGTGGGCGCCATCGTCACCGTGTCGGTCGTCTTCTTCGGCACGCTGGCGGGCTATGCGTTCGCCAAGCTGCAGTTCAGGGGCAACAACGCCCTGTTCGCCTTCGTCATCGCGACGCTGCTGGTGCCGACGCAGCTCGGCGTCATCCCGATGTTCATGGCGATGGCCGAACTCGAGATGGCCGGCGAACTGGTCGCGGTGATCCTGCCCAACCTGGTGACCGCGCTCGGCGTGTTCTGGATGCGGCAGTACCTGATCGCCGCCGTGCCGACCGAGCTGTTGGAGGCGGCCAGAGTGGACGGGTGCAGCATGATCCGCACCTTCTGGCACGTGGTGCTGCCCGCCGCCCGCCCTGCTGCGGCGATTCTGGCCCTGTTCACGTTCATGACCTCGTGGAACGACTTCCTCTGGCCGCTGGTGGTCCTCGACCCCTCGAACCCGACCATCCAGCTCGCCCTGGAACAGCTTCAGAGCGGCTACTCGGTCGACTACTCGCTGGTCCTGGCGGGTACCACGCTGGCGACTCTGCCGATCCTGTTCATCTTCATCGTTCTCGGGAAGCAGATCGTCTCCGGAATCATGCAGGGAGCTGTCAAGGGATGACGACATACGAGGTGAACGGGCAGGCCGAGGAGATCTCGGCGACACGGCAGCGGAGTTTTCCCGCCGACTTCCTGTGGGGCTCCTCCACGGCGGCCTTCCAGATCGAGGGCGCCACCACGGAGGACGGCCGCACCGACTCCATCTGGGACACGTTCAGTCGCACGCCCGGCCGGGTGCTCAACGGCGACACCGGAGACCCGGCCGTCGATCACTACCACCGGATGCCGCAGGACGTCGCGTTGATGCGGGACCTCGGCTTCAAGGCCTACCGGTTCTCGGTGGCCTGGCCTCGGGTCCGACCGGACGGCGGCGCGGTCAACGAGGCGGGCCTGGACTTCTACCGCAGGCTGGTCGACGAGCTGCTCGCCAACGACATCACGCCCTGGCTGACGCTCTATCACTGGGATCTGCCGCAGACCCTGGAGGACCGGGGCGGCTGGGCGGAGCGGTCGACGGCGTATCGGTTCGCCGAGTTCGCCGACACGGTGCACGCCGCACTCGGTGACCGGGTCGAGCACTGGACCACGCTCAACGAGCCGTACTGCACCTCGCTGCTGGGCTATTCGGCCGGGGTGCACGCGCCGGGCAGGCAGGAGCCCTCCGCTGCCGTGGCCGCCGTGCATCACCTGCTGCTGGGACACGGCCTCGCGGTCTCGGCGATCCGTGCCCGCGACCCCAAGGCTCAGCTGGGCATCACGCTGAACCTGTATCCGGTCGACCCGATCAATCCGGCCGACCCGGCCGACGTCGACGCGGCCCGCCGGGTGGACGGCCTCCAGAACCGCGTCTTCCTCGACCCGCTGCTGCGTGGTCAGTATCCGGACGACGTGGTGGCGGACCTGGCCCCGTTCGCGCTCGCCGAGCGGATTCAGGACGGCGACATGGCGACGATCGCGGCACCGTTGAACATGTTCGGGGTGAACTACTACACCCACCACCTGGTGGGGGCGGACACGGCGAACGCGGAGAACTCGGCGCCGCACACTCCTGCCGGTTCGGCCTGGGTCGGCGCGGGCGAGCTGCGCTTCGCCGACGCGGGCCTGCCGGTGACCGACATGGGCTGGGAGGTGATCCCGGACGGACTCACCAGGGTCCTGCGCAGGCTGCACGAGGAATACGCGGTCAGCGCGATCTATGTGAACGAGAACGGCGCGGCCTGCCCGGACGTGATCAACGACGCCGGTGAGATCGACGATCAGGATCGCATCGAATACCTGGACGGCCACCTGCGGGCGGCGCTGGCCGCCATCGACGCAGGCGTTGATCTACGGGGCTACTTCTGCTGGTCCCTGTTGGACAACTTCGAATGGGCGTGGGGTTATTCGAAGCGCTTCGGTCTGGTGCATGTGGATTACCAGACGCAGGTGCGAACGCCGAAGAACTCGGCCAAGTGGCTGTCCGCCGTGATGCAGGAGAACGCGGTGCCTGCCGTGCAGGCGACGGACGAGCAGTGAGTTCCCGGCCGCCGCTGCGGCGGCTCGCCTTCCGGCGCCTGCTCGAGCTCTGAGAGCCTGTCTTTGATCCTCCTCCGTCGCAACAGGAAAGTGGGGATTAAAGACAGGCTCTGAGAGGCGTCTGTGCAGTTCCGTGCCGGTGTGAGCGATCCGCTCACACCGGCACGCTCGTCGTCGGTCTGACGCGGGGATGGAACGACCTCCGGATGCACGGCCGCGCCGATACGGCAGGACCGCCGTGTGACGGGGAATGCGGGAGCGCTCCCATCGAGCTTTTCTCGGGAAATTTCAGGGCGGCGAATCATCGAATAGGATGGTCGAATTCGAGGGTCGAATGCGGCCTTCCCGTCGCGACTGGGCCGTTCGTCGGAGGTTTCTCGACGGCATTCGGTGGAATGGACACTGCTGAAGGTCGGGAAAAGCAGCCAAGTCTTTACTTTGTATTTCGCGCTGGCTACCCTTCATTTGGGAGCGCTCACAGGTAAGCGACATCACGTTGCGAGAACCGGTGAGAATCGACTCTGGTTCGTGCTTCGACGAGGAGGCAGCCGTGCGAGACGGCGTGTTACGAACCCCGACGTCACCGGCGGGTGTGCGGGTTACGACCGCCACCACCCTGGCGGGCGCGGCGGGTGGACAGGCGGGCGCCCGACCTGCACCCGCCCCCCGCCAGGCCCTCGGGAACGGCCCTGGGACGCCCTGGTGCGACGACCGGCCGTCTGAGACGGCGCTCCCCGTCGACGAGCGACTGAACCTGCGCAGACGCCCGGCGCCGTCCGACCGCGACTCGGCGACCAGGCAGGCGCGGCGCGACGGACCCCTGCTCCTCCTCGGCGGGCGGCGCCGAGTCGAGGCGACGCTCGGCCTGCTGATCGACGCCGAGATCGGCGTGGACGTCGGCGTCGACCTCGACGGTCTTCGTCGCCTCCGTCCCCGCCTGCTCGGTCTGCCCGGTGCCACCACCGGCAGACGACGGCTGGGGTCGACACCCGCCGACTGAACTCCTCGCTCGGCGAACCTCCCCTGCAAGACCCCGGTGCGGGACGCGACCGCGCTCCCAATGGCGTCCCGCACCGGCCCCTGCCGTGTCCACTCGAACGGAGGTGATGCCCCTTTTCAGCGAAGGAACACTGTCCGTCCCGGCTTCCAGACATGCGGACAGCGGCGGACCCGGTGAACGAGCCCCGGTTCGTTCACCGGGTCGCCTGCCGAACCCGATCGGTAGTGGGCGGACCACGGCTCGACCGCGGTGTCTCCCCACCAGGCCATGCGGAACTCTGTAGCGCAGAAACGAGGAGACCATGAGATCCGACAGGTTGACGCGGTGGTCGAAGAGACCACTGCCCGCGGCTGCGGCGGCGACGCTGCTGGCCGCCGTGATCGTGCCGATCACGGCGCCCGCCGGAGCCGCGCAGAACGTGCAGTGCAGCGTCGACTATCAGATCACCAACGAGTGGAACAGCGGCTTCGGCGCCGAGGTCTCGCTCACCAACGAGGGCAGCACCCCACTCAACGGCTGGTCGCTGACCTGGACCTACCCCGACGGCCAGCGGGTGACCCAGGGCTGGAACAGCCAGATCACCCAGTCCGGCGCGGTGGTGACCGCCCGCAACGTGTCCTGGAACGGCACCGTGGCGCCCGGCGCTTCGGCGACCTTCGGCTTCAACGCCTCGAAGGCGAGCACCAACACCGCGCCCGTCGACTTCGCCGTCAACGGCGCCACCTGTGGTGATCTCGGCGAGCCGCCCGTGGACGAGCGAACGATCGTCAGCAGCCGCTCCTCGCTGTCGGTCCGGCAGGGCGAGTCGGCGTCCTTCGCGCTGTCGCTGGCCGCAGCGCCGCAGAACAACGTGAACGTCCAGCTGACTCGGACCTCGGGCACGGCGAACCTGTCGCTGGGATCGTCCTCGCTGAGCTTCGGCCCCGGCAACTGGAACACCGGCAGGCCCGTCACCGTCACCTCGGCGGACTCCGACGCCGCCCCCGGCACCGCGACCTTCACCGCGACCGCCGACGGCTATGCCCCGGCCGTGATCGTCGTGCGCGAGATCGGCGCGGCACAGTCCGACTACGAGGCAGCCTTCCTTGAGCAGTACGAGAAGATCAAGGACCCGGCCAGCGGATACTTCCGCGACGTCGGCGGGCTGCTGGTGCCGTATCACTCGGTCGAGACGTTGATCGTCGAGGCTCCGGACCACGGGCATCAGACCACTTCGGAGGCCTACAGCTACTACCTGTGGCTGGAGGCGGCCTACGCGAGGATCACCGAGGACTGGGAGCCGTTCAATCGGGCCTGGGAGTCGTTGGAGACGTTCATCGTCCCCGGCTCCGAGGACCAGCCGACGAACGCGGCCTACGACCCGAGCTCCCCGGCGACCTACGCGGGCGAGTCGCCGACGCCCCGCGACTATCCCTCCCCGCTGGACGCGGACGTGCCCGTCGGCGAGGATCCGCTCGGTGCCGAGCTGACCTCCACCTACGGCGACTCCGACGTCTACGGGATGGCATGGCTGCTGGACGTCGACAACGTCTACGGCTTCGGCTTCTGTGGTGACGGCAGCAGTGACGAGCCGGTCTTCATGAACTCCTACCAGCGCGGCTCCAACGAGTCGGTCTGGGAGACGGTGCCGCACCCCTCCTGCGAGACGTTCGACTTCGGCGGGGAGAACGGCTACCTCGACCTGTTCACCGGCGACGAGCAGTACTCCGAGCAGTGGCGCTACACCGCCGCCCCGGACGCCGACGCCCGCGTGGTGCAGGTGGCCTACCTGGCGAAGTCCTGGGCCGAGGCGCAGGGCCAGGGCGACGCCGTCGCCGACACGGTCGCCGACGCGGTGAAGATGGGCGACTACCTCCGGTACTCGATGTACGACAAGTACTTCAAGGAGATCGGCGACTGCACCGACCCGATCACCTGCCCGGCGGGCAGCGGGAAGAACAGCTCCCACTACCTGCTGTCCTGGTACTACTCCTGGGGCGGCGCGCTGGCCAGTGCGGAGTACCCGTGGTCGTTCCGCATCGGCGGCTCCGGCGTGCACCAGGGCTACCAGAACCCCATGGCGGCCTGGGCGTTGTCCGAGGCCGACGGCATGGCCCCGCAGTCGCCGAGCGCTCAGCAGGACTGGGCCCAGAGCCTGGACCGGCAGCTGGAGTTCATCCAGTGGCTGCAGGCTCCCGAGGGCGGCATCGCGGGCGGCGCGACGAACAACTGGGAGGGCCGGTACGCCGAGCCGCCCGCGAACAGCGCCACCTTCTACGGGATGTACTACGACTGGCAGCCGGTCTGGAACGACCCGCCGAGCAACCGGTGGTTCGGCTTCCAGGCCTGGGGCATGGAGCGCATCGCCCAGCTCTACGACGTCACCGGTGACGAGCGCGCCGGTGAGATCGTCGCCAACTGGGTCGACTGGGCCATCGCGAACACCGAGGTGGGCACCGGCGGCGACTTCGCCGTCCCGTCCGATCTCGACTGGAGCGGTCAGCCCGACGACTGGAACCCCGACAACCCCGGCGACAACTCCGGGCTGAGCGTCGAGGTTCTCAACCACACCCAGGACGTCGGCGTCACCGCCTCCTACGTCAAGACCCTGCTGCACTACGCGGCGGAGTCCGGCGACGCCGAGGCACGGGCGACCGGCGAGGCACTGCTCGACGCGCTGCTGGCCAACGAGACCGACATCGGCATCTCGGTCCCGGAGACCCGCACCGACTACCAGCGTTTCGACGACGCCTACGACGCGGGCACCGACCAGGGCCTCTACGTCCCGGAGGGTTGGACGGGCGCCATGCCCAACGGCGACGTGATCGACTCGGACGCCACCTTCGGCTCGATCCGGTCCTTCTACGAGGACGACCCGGACTGGCCGCAGGTGCAGGCCTACCTGGACGGCGGCGACGCGCCGACCTTCACCTATCACCGATTCTGGGCGCAGGCCGAGATCGCCACGGCCTTCGCGCTGCACGCCGAGCTGTTCGGCGCCGCCGAATGAGGTGAGGTGAGCGACTTCGGTGCGGCCGACGGGTGACGGCCGAGCCGAGGGAAAGGACCGGCCCCGCACTCCGCGCCATGTGCGGGGCCGGTTTCCGTGCGCTGCGCGGTGTGGCCTGCTGTGCGGGGGCGGGCTCGTTCCACGCCCTCGCCTCGGTGCAGTCGAGGCCTGCCCGGCCGCGCCCTCCGCAGTCGGCCCGAGCCGCCGCTCCGCCGCTCAGCCTCGGCGCTCGGGTGCCCCGTCGGCCGGGTCCGGTGCGGTCTCCCCGGTGCGCCGCAGCGCCAACAGGGCGATGTCGTCGTCCTTGCCGGTGCCGAACTCCGTGATCAGATGTTCGCAGAGGTCGTCGAGGTCCTCGCTCTCGGCGGCGGAGGCGGCCGCCTCCGCCAACGCGGCCATCGCCTCGTCGAGATCGGTGACCCGGTCCTCGACCAGGCCGTCGGTCAGCAGGATCACCGTCGTGCCCACCGGGATGCGCACGCTCGTCGAGCCGGGGCGGTCCAGGGCGATTCCCAACAGCGGGCCGCTGACCGGCGCGAACCTGGCGCCGTCCGCGTCGACGAGCAGCGGCGGGATGTGTCCGGCGTTGGCGACCGCGGTCTCGCCGGTCTCCGTGTCGATGAGCAGCAGACACATGGTGACGCAGAAGTCGGGGTGGTACTTCAGCATCATCCGGTTGAGCAGCTCGAGGATCACATCCGGCGGATGACCCTCGACGGCGAAGGCCCGCAGGGCGTGGCGCACCTCGCCCATGATCGTGGCCGCCTTGATCGAGTGGCCGGTGACGTCGCCGATCGCGACGAGCAGCTCGGAGCCTCGCTCGGTGACCTCGTAGAAGTCGCCGCCGATCTCGGCGTTGCTGGTGGCGGGCACATAGCGCACCGCCATGTCGAAGTCAGGCCGCCGGGGCAGCAGCGTGGGCAGCAGACTGCGCTGCAGGGTCAGCGCGAGGCTGTGCTCCGCCGCGAAGGAGCGCAGCCCGCCGACGGCGAGGGCGAAGGTCCTGCCGAGCTGCCACAACAGCTCCTGCTCCTCGATGCCGTGACCCCGGACCGCCGTGATCGCCAGGCACACCGGGGGGCCGTCGGGCTGCCACTGGCAGAGCATCACCCGCGTGTCGTCCTCGGTGGGAGTGGAGGGCACCTCTGCCGACCACGTCGCGCCGTCCAGCACGACGGTCGCGATGTCCTCGGCAGCCTGCTCGGCGTGATCGCCGAGTCGTTCCAGGAGGTCCGACGGCACGATACGGGTGGTGACCGCGCCCCCGGCGCCGTCGACGACTGCCAGCCTGCACCAGCCGTCCGGCCGCAGCGCCAGTGCCGAGGCCCGACCGGGGAAGATCGCGGTCAGACCGAGCGCGGCCGCCGCCACCACGCCGTCGAAGTCGGTGGCCGAGTTGATCGCCGCCATCGCCTGGGTGAGGCCGCCGAGTCGGTCGACGCGCTCCTCGGCGAGGGCGAGTTCGCTGGAGTGTCGCCCTTCGGCGACGGCCATGGCGCCCGCCCGCCGCAGGGCCGCCTCCACGGTGGCGAGCAGCTCGTCGGGGTCGACGGGCTCGGCGAGATAGGCGTCTACGCCCCGGGTCATGCCCTGCGCGCGTTCGCCGCCGGTGGTGGCCTCCGAGGCCACGTGGATCACCACGGTGTCGCCGTGGGAGGGGTCGGTCTTGATCCGATTGAGGATGTCGGCGCTGTTCATGTCCGGCAGGTCGACGGCGAGGACGACCAGGCTGAAACGCCGCTGCTCCAACAGCCGCAGACAGTCCGCTCCGGTTCGTGCCTCGGCGACCCGGTGGCCCGCCTGCCCGAGTCTCCTCGCGATCGCCCGGTGCCTCGTCACCGACTCGCCGACCACCATGATCCCGGCCCGGGTGTCGTCCTCGACGGTCTGACGGGCCGCTGCGGCCATCGACGGGCCTTTCTCGGGACGCGGCGAGGCGGGTGGCAGCAGATCGGCCGATTCGCCGCGAATCGGATCGCCTTCGCGGGGGCGCGTGGCGAGCGGGGAGGGATTCTGTCGGCCCGGCCCGTCGGAGGTCATCCGTGTTCCTCCACGAGGGTCGAGTGCGCCGCGGCTGCCCGACGTGCAGGCTCGGTCCGTCGCGAACCGACACGATCAGGGCCTCCAAGCCTAGCAAGGGCGGCTCGACTCACCCACGCCCTGAAGTCTCGACGTCCTCGGTCTGCCTGCCGAGCCTGCCTGCGACCAGGGCCGGTGCGCAGAGATCCCGCTGAATCTCGACCGAGGTCGCCAGCTCCTCGGCGGTGACGTCGTCGACGAAGCACACCTCGCCGATCCCCAGCGGCAGCGGAAGCCGCTGTCTGCCGTCTCGATGGCGGACCGTGTCGGCCAGTGCGCGCACGAGGAGCTCCGAGTCGAGCAGCGGATGGAAGCAGGGCAGTTCCAGCGTCCGCATGATCGCGAGGACCCGGTCGCGCTCGGCGACGGTGACCAGGCCACGACGGCAGGCGAGCACCGTGGTCAGCGCCATGTCGACGCAGACGGCCTCGCCGTGCAGCAGGGCGGGCAGCGCACTCATCTCCAGGGTGGGACTGAACGTGTGGCCGTAGTCGACCCGACGTTCGAGGTCGTCCTCCCAAAGGTTCGGGGTGAGTTCCGCGAGCATGCCGTCGACGGCGCGGCGCAGCGCTGTTCGTGCGGCGTCGTCGCCTGCGGGAGTGAGTCCCTGGAACCTCTCGTCGAGCAGGGCCGCCCCGTGGCGCTCCAGCAGTTCGAACAGCGCGAGGTCCTTGATCAACGCGATCTTCAGGATCTCGCCGAGCCCGTTGCTGATCTGCCTGCGGTCGAGCGTGCCGAGGAAGGTCCGGTCGAGCAGCGTGAGGTCCGCCGGTGCATACGTGCCGAGCCGATTCTTGTGTCCGTTGAAGTTCACCCCGGTCTTGACGCCGATCCCGGCGTCCACCAGTCCGATGAGCGTCGTCGGCACCCGCAGGAACGGGGTGCCCCGCCGATAGAGGCTCGCGGCGAGCCCGGCGACGTCCAGCAGGACGCCGCCGCCGATGATGATCACCGGCTCCGAACGGCGCGCGATGGCGAAGGCGTCCAGTCGCTCCAGCACGCGGGCGGCGGTGTCGAACTCCTTGCTCGCCTCGCTCGCCGCGAGGACCGTCATCGCGTAGTCGACGCCGTGGTGATCGAGATAGCCGCGGATGCGTTCCCCGTGCACCCGGTCGACCTCGTCGTCCACCACGACGAAGCGGCGGGGACTGCCGCCGTCACCTCGGCCGCCCGCCTCCAGGACGTCGGTGTGGTCGAGGTCGAAGACCCGGTCTCGGATGCGCACCTCATAACGGACCGACCGGTGTGCGTGGACCAGCCACGAGTCGCGCTCGCCGTGCGCGACCGGCCCATCGGCCTCGATCCGGGGGAAGGGCACCGCGTCGTCGTGGTGGGTGCCGGTGGCGAGGCCCGGTCTGATGTGTTCGGGAGAGACGCTCATGGGGCTGTCGACCTCCAGTCGGAGCGAACGGGATGCCTGAGCCTCGGCCGGGGGCGCGGCCGCCGAGGCCGACTCGATGCGGTGGCGTGGACGTGCGGTGGCGGTGGACGGCGGCGGGGTGGACGCTCGGCAGCCGTGAACTCCGGCATCCCCGGCCCGCCGGGACCGTTCCGGTCGGTTGCGGTTCCCCACCACGCGGCAGCGAGGCGTCCGACGCCGGGTCCGCCGACGCGGGCATCGTGAGCGGCACGAGCCCCGCAGGCAGTGCCCGGCATCGCCGGGGAGAGTCGCGAGGCGATGTGGTCCGGGAGTCGATTCGACGAGGCCCAGGCCTGGCCCGCCTGCCCGTCCCGGCTCGAGCATCGGGCACCAGCCGGGCCGTTCATCGGACGGCGTCGGGCCCGAGATCGGCATCCGACCCCACGAGACGCCGGCCGACAGACCGGCCGCCGGTGCCGCGACGCGAGCCGAGGCGCACGCGCAGCAGCGCGCTGCCCGGCATCGGATCGACCCGCACGGCGCGCAGGTCGGGCACCCGATCCAGGCCTGCGGTCACCGGCGCGTCCAGCGCGCCGACCACGACCGTGCGGGCGCCTGCGGCGAGCGAGGCGGTGACACCCGCCTCGGCGTCCTCGAAGACGAGTGTCGAGTCTGCGGGCACCCCGAGCCGGTGCGCGCCGACGAGATACCCCTCCGGGCTGGGCTTTCCCGAGGCGACGTCCTCCGAGGTGATCACGATCGACGGCAGGCCGAGCCCGGCGGCGGCCATTCGGCGCTCGGCCAGCCGTCGGCCCGCCGAGGTCACCAGCGCCCAGCTCCCCTCGGGCAGCGAGGCGAGCAGTGCGCCCGCCCCCGGCACCTCGACGACATCCTCGGTGTCCTCCGTCTCCTCGATGTCGATCCACCGCGCCTCGGCCGCGACGTCGACGCCGTCGGGGGCGAACATCGCGACGGTCTCGATCGTGCGGCGGCCGTGGGAGACGGCGATGATCCGTTCGACGTCCAGGCCGTGTCGTTCGGCGAAGTCGCGCCAGGTCCGCTCCACGACGGCCGTCGAGTCGACCAGCGTCCCGTCCATGTCGATCAGGAGGGCGGACACGACATGGCCGAGGTCGGCGTCCGTCGCCGCCCGAGTCGTCGTCTCCTGCGGTTCTGACCGGTTCGTCATGTCGTCTCGATCGTGCTCGGGACGAACCAGGCTGCCCGCCGTCGCAGCTGATCGACCTCGCGGGCGAGACGGTCCGCGTCGCCGTCCCGGTAGTCGTTCTCCGACACCAGTACTCGGACGGGGACGTGCTGCTCCCGCAGGGCGACCAGCGTCTCGGTCACCATGGTCGAGTCGAGGTCCGCACCCGACGGGCCCGCATCGGGTGGGGGCTTGAGATGGACCTGGTCGGCGAGCAGCTCCGAGGTCGCACCGATCAGTTCGATCGGGTGCAGGCCCGCCGCGACGAGGTTCGCCGGGTCGAGCACCAGTCGCAGCGCGGGGGAGTCGACGGCCTCGGCGAGCCGCCGCGCCTGGTGCGCGCCGAGGACGTTCTCGCTGCCCAACAGGAGGCCCCGTTCCGCCGCCGCGCGCGCGGCCGCCCGCAGCACCGCCGCCGTGCGGGCGAAGGCCTCCGGACCGTCGATGACGCTGCGCCCGAAGCTCGGTGCGAAGGCCAGTGGCGCACCGAGGGCCTGTGCGGCGTCGAGCAGCCGTTCGAAGAACAGCCGTACTCGGGTGGCGTCGTGGCTGTCCGCCCGCGCGGTGAGCCCGATGTCGTTGAGGTGGTTTCCTGCCACGGCCAGCACCCGGACTCCCGTTGCCTCGACGGCATCCCGGACGGCATCGAGGCGCCCGGGGGCGTCCAGGCGCGGCCCGCGACCCGGCCCGCCGAGGTCGAGTTGCACGCCGTCGACCCCGACCTCGCCCGCGCGCCGCACCGCGTCGGGGCCGGCCTCCGGAAGCCGCCAGTCGACCAGGCCGACCGCGCAGCCGTCGCGGTGACGTCGCGCTGGACTCACGCCGAGACCGGCCTGCTCTGCGAGACCGGCAGCCGGTCGTAGGCCGACCACCAGTCGCCGTCGCCGTTCACCACGAGGCTGTCGCCGTGGTAGCCCGCGCCCGCGGTGACCGCGAGCTGCCGGGCCACGCCCGCGAAGTCCGAGGGCTGCATGTATCCGCTGTAGTCGAAGTCGGCAGGCCTGCGCCGTCGGATGCCGGGGCTGTCGACCATGCCCGCAGGCAGGACCTGCACGATGCGGACCCGCTCGGCGTCCTCCTCCCTGGCCACCGAGTCCAGCAGTGCCTTCGCCGCGGCCTTCGACGCGGTGTAACCGGAGCGGCCGGGGCCCGCGTTGAACACGACCTCGGAGGACACGCCCACGAAGAGCCCGGGGTCCGCCGCCCGCAGCGCAGGCAGGGTGGCCGCCAGCGTCAGCCACAACCCGGTGACGTTGACGTCGAGCTGCTCCCGCCATTCCCGTTCGCCGACGTCGCAGAACAGGGCACGGCGCTCGCCGTAGTAGATCGAGGAGAAGCACACCGCGTCGAGCGGACTCGCGCTCAGCGCGGCGAGGCGCTCGCGCGCGGCGCGGGTCTCGGTGAGATCGATCCGCTGCCAGGACAGCAGTTCCGATCCCGGCCCCATCGGTCGGGTGCGGCTGCCGACGATCACCTCGGCGCCTGCGGCGGCCCAGGCGTCGGCGATGCCGCGCCCGATGCCGGTGGAGCCGCCGATGACGACGGCACGCCGTCCGGCTAGCGGGTTCTCGTTCGGACTGATCATCTGGCTGTCCTTTCGTCTCACCGTGGGACGTCCGGATGACGTCCCGCTACCCGACCCGCCGTGAATCTGATGGCGAGCTTCACGAGCCGCCTGCCGTCGACGACGCGGTTCCGCGAGCGGGCCAGCAGCCGCAGCACGCCGACGGCGCCGTCGAGATCGGTCTCGTGCGTCACCAGCTCCCGATAGCGCTCCGGGTCGCGGGCGAGCTCTGCCGCGGCGTCGAGCAGGTGGCGGTTGGCGACGCCGCGATGTCCGAGGATGCGGACTCGTCGTCCCGCCGCGCTGGTCACCGACGCGATCGCGATCGGGTCCGGCAGGCCGCCGCAGTTGGCGGCCCGTAGCGCCACGAGGTCGACGCCGGGCAGCATGGCGCTCCGCGTGCCCGGCGGCAGACCGCCGACGACGTCGATGACGAGACCGCCGTCGAGCGGCATGGCGAGCACGGCGTCCAGCGCGCGGATCGTGGCATCGCGCGGGGTCGCCAACAGCACCGCGACGCCGCCTGGACCGGGCCGCAGATCGGTGAGCCGCCCGTGGTCGACCAGCACGTCGGCGCGATGCCTCCCCGCCTCGCTGAATCGCAGGCCCGCCGGTGTGTGGTGGACGAGCACCGTGCGCACCGCCGGGCCGAGCCTGCGGCGGGCCGCACGGACCGCGAGGTGGCCGACGGTCCCATCCCCGATGATCACCAGGGTGCGTACGTCGAACGGGGCGAACGCCTCCAACGCATAACCGGCCACCGCGAGCGGCTCGAGCAGGGGCGCCAGCCCGGGATCGGTGGTGGCGGGCAACGGCAGGACCAGCCCGCCGCGCACGGCCGTCGCGGGGACGAGGGTGCGTTCCTGCCACAGGCCGTCGATGTTGTGCCCGAGCAGGAAGGACGGCTCCGTCGGATGGGTGGGGTTGATCACGACCAGCGTTCCGGCGGTCAGTTCGGGATCCGTCCCGACGCCGACGGCCGCGATCCGGCCGATCCCCTCGTGGCCGATCACCGTCGCCGGGTCGGCACGGAGACCGCGAAGGAGCTGGATGTCGGTGCCGCACACGCCTGCCACCTCGGTCGCGATGCTGAGCTCGCCGGGGCCGGGGATGATCGTCGGTCGGTCGGCGACGGCGAGGGCGGTGGCGGTGGCGGTGCGGACGATCGCGCGATGGGTGCCCGTCCCGCTGATCGAGACGGCGGCGGGCTTCGTCGCGACGGGATCGATGCCTGCTGCCCGGTTCACGTCCGGACCATCTCGCCGTCTCGCAGCCGGTGCAGTGGTCGGCCCGACTCCGCTGCCAGCGCGGCGAGGCCCGCTCCGACGAGGCCGTCGGCCTCGGTCGGCAGGCAGACGTGGATGCGGTCGGCGATCCAGCGGGGGGCGCGTTCGCCGGTGATGTAGAGCCCTTCGGCGGCGAGATGGGCGAGCAACGCGGCCCGATAGTGCCTGCCGAGGCCCACCGCGACGCCGCCGGTGAAGGCCACCAGGTCGAGCTGCGGATCGAGGCACAGGGCGGTGCGCACCACGTCGGCGACGGGACGGGTGGCGGCCGCGAGCAGTTCCGAGGCGAGGGGGTCACCCGCGTCGAGTGCGGCTGACAGGGCGGTCTCGAATGCGGCTGCCTCCTGGTCCTGGGCTGGTGCGGTGTGGTCCGGTTCCGTGCGATCTGATCCGGTGGGGTTCGGTCCGCTGTGACCCGGACCCATGCGATCCGGCCCTCTGCGATCCGGCCGGGTGCGGGCGGCCTCGGCGAGTGGTGAGCCGGTGTGGTCCGCTGCCGCGAGGTGCGCCGCCGCCTCGACCGTCGCCGCGTCGAAGCCCGACGTCCCCTGAGCCGCTGTCGTGATCCCCGCCCGCCGGTCGCCGGTCGCCCAGGGGCCACCTGCGGCGAATCGTGCCGATCCGGGCACGAGATCCGCCCGGTGATCTCCTGGCGCCGCGACCACGCGCCCGGCCCTCGCCCCTCGGGTGTGCAGGAACTCCGCGAGCCTGCGCAGGCCGGGGCCGGAGGAGAAGGCTGCCAGGTGGCAGGCCACACCGCAGTCGCAGGTCAGCTCGACCGGCACGCCGTCGAGGAGCAGGGTCGAGGGCAGGTGCCCGATCTCGCCTTGAAGTCCGCAGCCGTCGACGGCGATCTCCCCGGTCCGCCGATCGAGGATGCGACAGGCGATCCCGGTGCTGACGGTCGTCAGCAGCACCTTGCGGCAGTCCCGGGCCGCCGGGCCCGAGGCGAGATGCAGCAGCGCGGCGGTGACGTCGTTCAGCACATGCCAGCGCACGTCCGGGCGCGCGGTGCGCAGCGCCGCCCGGAGGTCGAACGAGTCGGTGTGCGCACCCCACAACGGCGCCGAGGCGTAGACGGTGCCCGTGTGATGGTCCAGCGCCGCACCCAGGGAGACGCCTGCGACGCCGTCCGGCGGCACCTGATCGGCTATCGCCCGGATCAACCGTGTTCGAAGGTCGGCCGCTGCCACGCCGGGGTGCCGAGTACGGCTCGGCGACGGCGTCCGCCGGATCTCGGCCAGACCGTGCCGCTCGGTCCAGCTCGCCCGCCGCAGGTGCGTTCCGCCGACGTCGAAGACCGTGATCGGGCGTGCGGTCACGTTCGACACAGCAGGGACCCCCGTACGGTGACGATGTACACGCTCGATCACGCATGCTAATTCGGGTCGGCGGCTTCGGCAGGACCACGAAATGAGCCGACCGGGCACCGACGATCATTCCGCCGTCGTCGCCGAGAACGTGTCGGGATGCGGGCGTCTCCCGCGCCTCCGGTCAGGTCGACGGCGATGTTCCCGGTGGTGGCTGCGCGTTCGCGGCCGGTGGGATCGTGTCGATCCGTCGACTTCGGCCCTGGTCCGCGGCGGCGGAGGAACGGGAGAGCACAGCCCGGCGACTCCGCCGAGGGGATCGCCCGTCACGGCGAACGGAATCGCCGGATCGATATCCGTGGCGCGGCGAGACGCGGGATCGACGATCTTCGCGGGAAAGGGATCGCCCGCCGTCCGCCGTCGTTACTGGTCTGCGGCTCGATCGCCACCCGGCCCGGACGGGGCGCGTTCGCGGGAGCCGCCCGACGGCTGCCCGCGACCGCGCCGTGGTTCCGCCGCTGTCCGGCCCGGTCGCGAGTCTCCGCCGCCTGTGTCGCCGGGCTGCCGGGGGCCGCTCGGACTCTGGCGGAGAACCGACGACACGGGGACGGCGGCCGATGTGCCCGGGGGAGGTGATCGGCGTCGAGAGGCCGCTCGTGATCACCGGGACGGCGTCGCCGTCGTGGTCGCGGGGGCTCCGGTGTGGTCCCGGCGCGGCCTGCGCCGACGGGTCAGGCCGTCGCGCCGTCGAGGAGATCGCCCGCCGCATCGGCAAGGCCGGTGACCCCTCGGTAGTCCGCGACGAGTCTGCGCAGCGTGTAGTGGTCGAGCACCCGTTGCCGTGCGCTCTCGCCGAGCCGCACCCTCAGCTCCGGATCGGCGAGCAGCCGCAGCAGCGCCGCCGCGAAGGCCTGGTGATCGGTCGCGTCGACGAGCAGGCCGTCCCGCCCGTCGGTGATCTGCAGTCGTATCCCGCCGACCTCGGTGGCGAGCACCGCGCGGCCCTTGATCATCGCCTCGGTGACGGTGAGCCCGAAGCCCTCCGCCACACTCTTCTGCACCACCACGTCCGCCCGGCGTTGCAGGGCGTTGACCAGCAGCGCACTGACCTCGGCAGGCTGCTGCGCGATGCTGATCAGGTGGACCCTGGCGCGATCTTCCGGTGCCAGTCCGGCGAGGACGTCGAGCACCTCGGCCAGCACGGCGGCGCCCTCCGGGTCGTCCGGGATCTCCCGAGGGTCCGCCCCCGCCACCACGAGGTGCACATCCGGCGGCAGGCATTCGACGGCGCGCACCACGTCGGGGATGCCCTTCAGCGGGTCCCATCGCGAGACCTGGAGCACGACCCGTGCTTCGGCGGGCAGCACACCCTCCTGGACGATGTCGGCCCGTCCCCGGCGCCCCGACGGCGCGGTGAGCCCGATCCCGTCGAGCAGGCTGCTGATCTCGGCCTCGGTCAGTGCCCGGTTCTTCGGGGCGCTCGGGTCGATCGCGGGCGGGATGACGAATCGGTTCCCGGCGGGCACCGTCGGCGGGGCGAACGCGGGCAGGGTCGTCACCACCGCGTCGATCGCGGCGAGTTCGGGGGCCATCGCCTGCCAGACGGCGGCGGGGCCCCGTTCCGGGGGCACCTCCGCGCCGACGTGGCAGTGCCAGACGACTCGGGCGCCGGTGGCACGCAGCGCGGGAGCCAGGCCGAGCGTCTGCGGATCGTGCAGGACCACGACGTCGCCGATGCCGAGCGAACTCCGGAACCAGGCCGCCTGTGGAACCAGGACCTCCCGGTAGGTCCGCAGGGTCGCCGGATCGGCGATCCGGTTCGGGACGGCCCTGCCGTGCAGGAGATGATGCAAGTACTTGGTGATCGCGTAGAACTCGGCCGTGCCGCCGATCACCGCCCAACCGGCATTGATCCCCTCGCCGCGTTGCTCCTCGACGAGGCCCCGCAGCAGTTCCGCGACACCGCCGCCGGTCGCCGTCGCGTTGACGTGCAGCAGCCTCGGCGTATCGGCGCCGGGTCGGATCTCCCAGACTGGGGTCGGCATCGACTCTCCGATCTCCTGGCGGCCGGGGCCGCATGATGGCGTGGCCGACCGGCCCGCACCGCCCCAGGCCCACCCCGCCGCCGATCCGGCGCTTCGCGGGCGGCCGCGTCTGCGCCGGACGTGGCGAGTGTGCCCCGGCCGTCCGAGGCGAGTGCGTCGGTTCCGAATCCCAGGTCAGCCGCCCGCTGCCGATCCGGCGGCGCGCCGCGTCTGCGCCGGAGCCGTGGCCAATGCTGTGAGTGGTGGGAACGGACGTCAACCGGAGCCCCGGGCGACCACCCGAACGAACGAACTCGCAGGCCGCCCTCGTCGGGACACCACGGGGAGGCATGCAGACACGGTCGGTCGGATCTGACGTCTCGGCGTGCCCTGCTCACCCGGTGCGGCCGTCGGCTTCGTCGGCGGTGCGCAGGCAGGAGGCAGATCAGGAGCACGTGACCCGGCACCGCCCGTGGTTTGCGCTCGGGCGGCCGCGTCGCCGTGCTCGCAGGGGCTCCTCGGTCATCTGCCGGGGCCGCCTGTCGGGTGGGGAAGAGATCTCGCTGGTCAGGTGCTCGGACTCAGCTGCCGACGGAGGTCACCGTGATCTCCCCGCTGTCGGTCTCCACCGTGATCGAGTGCGGTCCGTTCGGGTCGGTCGGGACCTGGGTGGTCACGTTGCCGCTGCCCGTCGTGGTCGTGACCCGGTACGGGGCGAGGGGCACCACGATCGTCACCTCGCCGCTCTGTGCCGTCGTCGTCAGCTCCTCGGGTGCCTCGGCGAAGAACAGCTCGACCTCACCGCTCGCCGAGGTCACGTCCGCCTGGCTCGACCTGATTCCGGCGCCCCGCAGCTCGCCGCTCTCGGTCGACAGGGCGAGCGCCCCGCCGACGTCGTCGATGAGGATTCGGCCGCTGCTGGTGGTGATCGTCAGGTCTGTATCGAAGCCCGACGCGCTGACCTCCCCGCTGTCGCCCTCGATCGTCACGTTCACCCCACTGGGCACCCGGACCTCGTACCGGGCGTCACACCGGCCGATGACGAAGGGCGAGCAGTCGGTGGCCAGCGTGAGCCTGTCCTCGTCGAGTTCCCAGATCGCATCGGTGCTGCCCATGAACGACGATCCCGCGAACCAGCGCGTCACCTCGATCTCGTCGACGTCGGCGGACCGCACATCCAGGTGCTCGACGTCGGATACGGAGATGACGAGGTGCTCGGCGGCCGGGCCGAAGCCTCGGATCTCGGGGTCCGCCGCGTCCACGACGTCCGCGCAACCGGACAGGACGGTGATGCCCAGCAGCGCGCCGCCCGAGGCGAGCAGCGTGCGGAGCCTGCGGCGACGGGGCGTGATCACGAGGGTCCTCCGGGGCTGGGCGGGCCGGGTGTCGTCGGACGTGCAGCCGACCGGTTCGGCCGGGCGGACTCGGTCTTCGGTGACTCGGAGTCGCGGCGACGAGCCCGCCGCGCCGAGTCCCCGTCGAACAGGTGTCAGTCTAACGAGCGGAAAGATCGTCGAGGTTGATCGCCGACGGGCCCGGTGACCGGTCGACGACCGCGCCTCGGGTCCGAGCGGTGGGCCTTCGGAGCCGTCCGAATGGCGTCCGACATCCGGCATCGACGCCCCCGGCGTGGAGATCCGGCATCGAGGTCCGTGCACCCAAGGTGCTCGTGCGCCGAGGTGTTCGCACCTGGCCGGCCGGCAGGTCTGGCCTCTCGCCGCTGACCAGCCCCTGCCGCCCGGCCGTGACGCGGCCTGGTGGACCTGCTCCAGACATGACGACGGGCCCGCCCGCTGGTCGACGACTAGCAGACGGGCCCGGCTCGGCTCGGCTCAGTCCGCCGACGGGCTCGCCGCACTCTCGGCGGCGGTCCTGCTCCTGCGGGACCGGCCGCCGATCGCGGCCCTGGCCCGCTCGGTGAGCGAGTACAGCACCGGGACCAGCACCAGCGTCAGCAGCGTCGAGGAGAACAGACCACCGATGACGACGATCGCCAGCGGCTGCGAGATGAACACCCCGCCGCCGGTGATGCCCAGGGACATCGGCACCAGCGCGCAGATCGTCGCCAGCGCCGTCATCAGGATCGGCCGCAGTCGTTGCCGCGAGCCCTCGATGATCGACTCGGCGACGGATCGGCCCTGTTGACGGACCTGGTTGACCAGGTCGATCAACACGATGGCGTTGGTGACGACGATGCCGATCAGCATCAGCATCCCGATCAGCGCGGGGACGCCGAGCGGAGTGCCCGTGATCACCAGCAGGCCCAGCGCGCCGGTCGCGGCGAACGGGATGGACACCAGCAGCAGCAGCGGCTGGAGCAGGCTGCGGAACGTCGCGACCATCACCACGTAGACGATGGCGACGGCCAGCAGCAGCGCCAGGCCCAGATCGGCGAAGGCCTCGTCCTGATCGGCGCTCACACCACCGATCGCTACCTCGATGCCGGGTGGCACGTCGAGCTCGTCGATCCGGGTCTGCAACTCGGTGTTGACGCTGCCCAGGTCCTCCGCCGCGAGGCTCGCGGTCACCGTCGCACTCCGCTGTCCGTCCTGACGGGTGATGCTGGTGGCCTCGGAAACCTCCTCCACGGTGGCGATGTCGCCCAGCGTGATCGCTCCGGCGGGTCCGCCGCCCAGCGGGAACTCGCGCAGCGCCGCCACGTCGGCAGGCGCCGCCCCGCTGCGCACCACGATGTCCTGTCGGGTGCCGTCGAGTGTCAGGTTCCCCGCAGGCGTGCCGCGCATCGCGCCCGCCACCACCGGGCCCACCGTCGCCTCATCCATGCCGATGGCTGCGGCGGCCTCCCGGTCGACGGTCACCTCGACCGAGGGCGCCTCCACGGCGAGGTTGTTGCTGACGTCGGTGGCGCCGGGAGTGTCGGCGACCAGCTCCGTCACCCGGGTCGCGGTGTCGGCCAGGTCGGCCTCGTCGTCGCCGCTGACGATCACCGCCAGCCCGCTCGCTCCGCCGAAGCCCATGCCGCCCGCGTCGACGGTGATCTCGCCCGCGTCCGACAGCTCGGCCAGCCGCTCCCGCAGCTCGGACTGCACCGCCGCCTGATCGGCTTCGGAGTCGGTGGTCACGGAGAAGGTCGTGGTTCCCGAGGACCCGCCCATGCCGAAGGAGGCGGCCATGCCGCCCTGCGAGCCGATCGAGGCCTGATACCCCTCGACCGAGTCGGTGTCGGCCAGCACGTCCTCCACCTGCCGGGCCGCCGCGTCGGCGGTCTCCAGGCTCGCGCCGGGGGGCAGCTCCTGCCGGACCGACAGGGTGTTCTGACCGCTGTCGCCGAGGAAGTTGGTCTGGAGCTGCGGCACCAGGGCTAGCGTGCCACCGAGCAGTCCGACGGCGATGACGAGGGTGATGACCGGATGCGCCAGCGCACCACGCAGCACCGGTAGGTAGGTGCGCTGGAGCGGGCTGCGCTCCTCCTTCTCCCGGATGGCCGCCTCGTCGGGCTCGCCCTCGCCTGCCTCGCGGCGGTCCTTGAGGAACCAGTACGCCAGCACCGGCACGATCGTCAGCGAGACCAGCAGCGAGGCGAGCAGCGCGACGGACACGGTGACGGCGAAGGGCCGGAACAGCTCGCCGACCTGGCCGCCGACCACCGCGATCGGCAGGAACACCGCGACGGTGGCGATGGTCGACGCGGTGATGGCGCCTGCCACCTCACGGACTGCGGTGAGGATCGCCTGCCGTTTGGGCTCGCCGTAGCCGAGATGTCGTTTGATGTTCTCGATGACGACGATCGAGTCGTCCACCACCCGCCCGACGGCCGCCGTGAGCGCGCCGAGGGTGAGGATGTTCAGCGAGTAGTCGGTGACGTAGAGGCTGATCAGGGCGATGAGCACCGACATCGGGATGGACACCGCGGTGACCAGCGTCGAACGCAGGGAGAGCAGGAACAGCAGGATGATCACGATGGCGAAGACGAGGCCGAGGGCCCCTTCGACCGTGAGGTCATGGATCGACTGCTCGATGAACGGCGCCTGGTCGAAGACGACCGTGACCTGACCGGACTCGCCGAGCAGCCGCTCGATCTCGGGAAGCAGCTCGCGGACCTGCTCGGAGATCTCGACGGTGTTGCCCTCTGGCGTCTTGGTCACGCCGATGCCGATGCTGGGCAGCCCGTCGGTGCGCGAGTAGCCGGTGGCGTCCGCAGGGGCGCTGGTCACCTCGGCGATGTCGGCCAGCCGCGCGGAGCCGCCGTCCGTCAGCGGAAGTCGGATCTCCGGTAGATCGGCCACCGTGTCGACGGGTGCGCCCACGGACACCGAGAGGGTCTCGCCGTTCTGGGTGAGCGTCCCGGCGGGCACGCTCGCGCCCGCCGCCTGCAGGGCCTGGAGGACCGACGGCAGTGGGATGCCCTGTGCGGCCAGGGCGGCGGAGTCCACGTCGATGGTGACCACCTGATCGGCCACACCGGTGAGACTCACCTCGCGGACTCCGGCGACGCCCTCCAGCAGCGGGACGACCTCGTCGCGCAGCAGCGCGGCGGCGTCCTGCTCGTCGGCGGCCGAGGCGGCCGAGAGCTGGAGCACCGGCAGGTCGTCGACGCTGCCGGTCATGACGGTCGGCGTGACCGCGTCGGGAAGTCCGTTCGCGACCCGGTTCACCGCCTGCTGGAGATCGGTTTGGGCGCCGCTCAGGTCGGTGCCGAACTCCAGTTCGACGTTGACCACCGACATTCCGCCGCTGCTGGTCGCCGACGTGCCGACCACGCCTCGGACGCCGGTCGCCGCCGTCTCCAGCGGTTCGGTGACCTGGTCCTCCACCACCTGGGGTGCGGCGCCGGGGTACGGGGCGACCACGGCGGCGACCGGGATCTCCATCGAAGGGATGAGCTCTTGTCTGAGTGAGGTGGTCGCGAAGACGCCGAAGCCCAGGATGAGCACCGATGCCAGTGCGACCAGGGCTCGGTTGGCCAGGCTGAGGCGAGCAAGCCAGGTCACGGGTGGTTCCTCCGGTCGGGTGATGATCAGGAGGTGAACGGGTGAATAGTTAGCTTCACGCATAATATTTACCCGCACCCCGGAGTTCGTGGAGAACCGGGTCGATGGGGCAGGATCGCCCGGTGCGGATCGACGAGGAACGGCACCGGCTGATCGACGCCGTCGAACGGCATCACGACGACCTCATGCGGGGGGCCGTCCGAGTCAGATCGCATCCGCTGCTGGACAGCGGGATCACCATGCAGCAGTTTCGGGTGCTGCTCTGCCTGGCGATCGAGGGAGGCGTCGCCGGGCACGCCCTGGCGGATCAGCTCGGCGTCAGCCTGGCCACCGCGACGGGCATGATCGACCGGCTGCTCGACAGGGGACTGGTCAGCCGGGTCACCGACACTCGGGACCGACGGGTCCGACGTTTGTCACTCACACCGGCAGGTGTCACCCTTCTGGACGAGATCGCCACTGCGGGCCGTGACCATCGTCAGGTTCTCCTCGCCCAGCTCTCCGTCGAGGAACTCCGTGCCGTCGAGCGGGGCGCGGCCGCCCTGCTCGCCGCCGCGGGCCGGGTCCCGCCGGACGCCGACCTGCCTCGAACCGCCCCCGCGCACCGGGGTGGCGGTCTGATCCGAGGGCGGCCGGAGCCGAGTTCGCCTCGGCACGGCGCCGTCGGAGTCGGCGTGCCCGCCCCCGCCGACGGCGAGGTGCAGCTCTGGTGGGCGACGACCGCCGATGTCGGCGCCACGGCGACCGGTCTGCTCGACGTCGAGGAGACCGGCCGGTATCACGCCCTGCGAAGAGCGGAGGATCGGCGGCGCTATCTCCTGGGCCGGGCGCTGGTCCGGACGCTGCTCGCCGTGCACACCGGCCTGCCCGCCGGGGAACTGCGCTTCGCCCGACACTGCGGACACTGCGGCGGTCCGCACGGCAAGCCCCGCGCCGTCGGGCCCGGGAGCGGACTGGAGTTCTCGCTGGCCTATGCGGGGGAGTGGGCGGTGGTCGCCCTGTCGACCTCGGCTCCGATCGGGATCGACGCCGAGCCCCCGAGGAGCGGGCGGCAGTGGGGGCCGCTGATGGACTCGGCGCTGGCGCCCCGGGAACGGGCCAGGGTCGACGAGGCGAGTCCTGCGGAGCGGGCTGAGCTGGTCACCGGGTACTGGACCCGGAAGGAGGCCGTCCTCAAGGCGGTGGGTGTGGGGCTGACGATGCCGATGGACCAGGTCGTGGTGAGCGGCCCCGGCGCCCCGCCCGCCGTCCTGAGTCTGGGCCGGAGAACAGGCCCGCCGCACGCCGCCGCGCTCCCGACTCCGGAGTCCTTCACCGTGCTGGTCGCCGACGGGCCCGCCGGGATTCAGACGGCGGCAGCCTCCGCGACCGGGCAGCCCGCGACGCTGACCGTCCACTCGGCGGCCGCCCTGCTCGCGTCTCCCGCCTGCGGCTGACCGGCGCCGTCCCTCGGCCCGATCCCGTCGGCTCGGTGGAGGAGCCCGCCGTGTTCTGTGCGGATCGGCCTGCCGTGTCCTGCGGCGGCCTGCGGCCTGGCCGCCGGTGATCAGCCGGGATCACCGTCCACTCAGGACGTCAGCGCCTGGCCAGCGCCTGCCGGGCGAGACGTCCCAACGCCTGGGTGATCCGCTGCTGACTGATTCCCTGCTGGTGTCGTTGGTGTTGATAGACCTCGGGGGCGATCGGGGCGAGGAGGGAGTCCGTCGTGGCGTCCGGGTCTGCCGCGTCGGCGTCGACGAGCAGCCCGCGCACATGGGCCCGCCACGACTCGTAGGACCATGCCTCGAAGCGGGCCGTGCCCGCCTCCGCGCCCAACACCAGGTACAGATGACGTTCCAGGATGTCGATCATCGCCGCGTAGAAGGCGGCCAGCCGTTCGGCAGGCGGCGCACCCGGCCCCAACGGCGGCTCGCCGGTCGACAATCGGTCTCGTAGCGCCTGCTCGTGCTCGTCGAGCAGGGCGACCGCGATGGAGGCCGGATCGGGAAATCTGCGGTACAGCGTGGCGCGGCCGACACCCGCCTCCAACGCGATCTCGCCCATGGTCACGGGGTCGGCGCGGGAGGTCGAGAACAGTCGTTCGGCGGCGGCGAGCACCCGAGCACGGTTGCGTGCCGCGTCGGCTCGCTCGCGCGTCCGACGTCGTGGAGCCGGACGCCCCGCTTCACCCCGCCTCGTCTCGGCAAGGGAGTTCGCGGGAGTGGCATCGGGCCCGTCGAGGCCGTCCATGCCGTGCCCAGGGGTCGGTGTCGGCCGGGACATGCGCTTACCCTACGCCAGGTCTCGCTGCGGACCCGGTCTCGGCGATCGGAGGTCGCGACGGCTGCCGCCCCGCGCTCGTCCGCCGTCCATGGTGCGGGCGAGGCGGGCATCGAACGCAGGATCGAAGTCGTGACCAGCGAAGACGATCTCTCGGACCGCATCGACGGCGCGGATGCGACCCTGCTGCGACGGCGAGCGGGCCCGCGGGAACGAGCGGGTCCGGCCTGCCGTGTCGTGCGGGCAGCGGGCGGCGGGCGCGATCCACCGGACGTCGACGGACCCTCTTCTCCCGGTCGCGGTCGGGAGCCTCGGCGCACCCGAGACGGTCCGGAGGCGGCCGGGCCTCGGCGGCGTCGCGCGGTGGTCCGGGCCGCTTCGACGACCCGCCTGCGGCAGGCGACGCACTCTCCTGCCGCCCGCGACCTCGATCAGCGGGGCGGGTTTCGGGGCTGGGCGCCTGCGACTCCGGGACGCACTCGACCTCCGGTGCGCCGGCCCCCGGCGACGCGGGGAAGAGGCAGGGGAGAACGATTAATCCGTCGCGCGGTGCTGCCCGCCGTGGCACGATGCCCGCCATGCCAGGAGTCATGACGCCCGAGCAGCTTGCCGACCGCACGTCGAGGGCCGTCGCCGCCGCGGTCGCCGCAGGCCGGGACCTCGGACTCACGGTGACCGAACCGGTCGTGCTCCACGACATGTTCTCCGTCGTCGTGCACCTGGCGCCTGCTCCGGTGGTGGTCCGGGTGCCCGTCGTCCTGCCGCCCTCCGCCGATCTCGACATCCAGTCGGCGCGGCAGCAGATCGAACTCGACGTGGTGGCCTGGCTCGCGGAGCAGGGCACCCCGGTGATCCCGCCCAGCCCGCTCGTCCCGCGAGAGCCCGTGCGCCGGAACGGCTTCTCGATGACGTTCTGGCAGCTCGTCGCGATCGACGAGAGCGCAGTGCCCGACTATGTCGACAACGCGCGCCTGGTCCCCGACCTGCACGCGGCGCTGCGCGACTATCCGGGCGAGTTGCCCTTCCTGTCGGCGGCCGAACCGAGGATGGTGCGCGACGCGCTGACGGATCTGGCGACCCGGCCCGACCTCATCGACGCCGCCGATCTCGACCGCGCGCGGCGGGAGTGGGCGATCCTGGAACCACTGGTCAGCTCCCGTGCCGAGTTCGAGGCGGCCTTCCCCGGAATCGATCTTCAGCCGATCCACGGCGACGCACCCGCGTACAACATCGTCGCCACCACGGACGGCGTGCTGTACTCCGACTTCGAACTGGTCACCCTCGGGCCGGTCGAATGGGACCTGGCGGCCTTCGGGCCCGAGTCCGAGTCCGCGTACGACGAGGCCGCCCGGAGTCGGGGCCTGCGTCCGTTGGACGAGCGCATGCTGCGTTTCGTCAACGCCGTCGGCATGTCCAGGACGATCGCGTGCCTCGCGCTCTCGCCGGAGTTGCCCATGCTCGTCGATGCCGTGAAGGAGGGCGTTGACCAGTGGCGGGCCCTGCCGTTCGCAGGCGGCCTGACCGATCTGGTGGGCGAGGGCTGACCGTCCGCCGTCAGTGCGGCGCGACGACCTCGGGCGAGCTGCCTGGACTACAGCCGGACCCGCCGCCGTCGGCGCGGCGGCAGCCGGGCGAGCGTGACCGACGTCGAGTTCCGACAGACGGTACTCAGGATAATGCCCGCTTACCTGCGGGAATCGTGCGAGGTTGTGGGGCCTTCCCCGCCCGGTGGCGGGGAAGGGCTCCTCAAAGCGTGTTCAGCGAACAGCCCGGCCGCTCTTGAGCGTGTGTAGCAGCGCGTCGAAGGCCGCCTGGTGCACGACGAGTGTGCCGCCGTCGCGGTTCTTGGTGTCGCGGATGCCGACGAGGCCGGGAGCGTGGCCGATCTCGACGCACTGGCCGCCGTTGCCGCTGCGGCTGCTGGTTCGCCAGTGCTTCAAGCGTGCCAATGCCGTCTCCTTCCACTCTCAGCGGGATGCGTGTTCACCATGAATCGTAGTCACGAGCCGCAGTGAGTCCTGCGTCGGTAGAGCGAGACTCCGAAGCTCATCGAACATGATGTTCAGGGCCGCTACGTCGGCTGCCTCATCGATGACATGCCCGCCCAGCGGGTTGTCCGCGAAGCCGACGTCGGGGTCGGTCGGCTCAGCGAACGACAGCACGGTGAACCCGCCAGTCATGCTCGGATGGGTGCCTGCTTCATAGGTCAAGACCTGGACGATCACGTTCGGCAGCTTGCTCAGCGCGATCAGATGATCGAGCTGCTCCGCCATGACGTCGGCACTGCCGACGCGGCGGTGTAGTGCGGCCTCAGCGACGACGGCTCGGAGCTCTAGTGGCGGCTCCGCTGTCAGCCGTTGTTGTCGTGCCATCCGCGCCGCAACACGCTTGTCGATGTCGGCAGGGTCGGTGATGTGCCGACCGGTCGAGTGGATCTCCCGAGCGTAAGCCTCAGTTTGGAGCAGCCCTGGGACAAGTTCGATCTCGAAGTTCCGCACTTCTGACGCTGCCTGTTCGAGACCGACATAGGGCTTGAACCAATCAGGTAGGCGGTACGTCGACCACCATCCGCGCTTTGCGCCTTCGCGTCGGAGCTCTTCGAGCTGACCCCGGACATCCTCAGGCGCTCCGTAGTAGTCCAGTAGGGCGCTCAGCTCGACCTTCTTGATTCCGGAGCGGCCAGTCTCCCAGTTGCGGATCTTTCCTTCCGAACAGTCCAACTGGTCGGCAGCGTCTTGGACGCTGCGGTGCGCCGCAGTTCGCACCTCCGTGAGCAACGACCCGAGCCTTCGTCGGCGAGCTGTGGGACCAAGCGACATCTGCATCTCCTGCGCGGTTCCTGATGTGTCAGGTGACCCTATCGCCAACACCGACCACACAAGTCACCCAAAAGAGTCATCGTAAATCCTACATGTAACTTGTACGCTCACTTCCTACGGCTCGCGGAGGTTGGGTTGAGACTGGCACGCGGAAGACGGTGGAGATGCCCCTCGAACGATCACCACTCGGGCATCGCAGGGCACTGTTCCGCAGCCCGAGGCTCTGATGCATCTGCCACGGCTCTGCGGCGGTCGTCTAGGAAGCCACCGATCGTTGGCACTGGAGGCAAGCGGGAGTCATCACTGCCTGCGGCTCTTGGCGCGCGGTCGTAGTCAACACAACGAAAAGCACTGGGAGAAGAGGGAGCGCTGGGCCGACTGGCCGGTCGGCCCAGCCCCTCACAATGGAGAGGAGCGAAGGAATGGCCTTCGCATCACACTCCGTGGCGATCCTAGCCATGGAGTACCCGAGCAATCAGGGCAGCCAGGTCTTGCTCGTCCTGATGGGCGCCGGCTTGGCGCTTCTGGTAATCGCCGTGTGTGATATCGCCTCCCGGTGGCGTGTGCGGCATCCCCGGCGCCGCCCGCCGTCACGTCGAGATTGGGCGCGGATTCGCGAGGCGGAGTGCCGATCACGGGCTACCGGGTCGTGGACCGTGGACCGGTCGGTGCTGACCGGTGGGGTTCCGCAGCGCGCCGCCGCTGTCGCCTCCGAGGCGGTGGTCTTGTGACGGCGGTGGAGGCACCGGACTGGCCGGTGGACGAGTCGGAGCAGCCGGTTCCGACGGTTGTTCGGTGGGTGGGTCGGTTTCGGCGGATCGAGCATCGGCGTGATCCGGATTATCGGGATTCGGCGGTGTCGATATGCGGGTGTGCGGTCGAGCCCGCCGAGGAGTACAGCAGGTTCCCGTCGTGCCGCACGTGCTTCCCGACGGGAGCGGGGTCGTGAACGGGCTGGCGTGGTTCGTTCAGTCGGTGCGGATGGGGGATACCCACCTGGCCGATGCCGACTGGGACGGCGGTCGCGTCCGGCCGGTCTGTGCCCCTGCGGCGTTGTTCGTTCCGATGAACCGGAATCCGCTGGTCGACCTCTACTACGAGGATCAGCCGTGTACTGACTGTCTGGCGGATGTCGGCGTGCCTGGGCACCTCGCCCGCCCGCCGTTGGCGGTTGTCCGGTGAGCGGGTGGCCGTGGTTCACGCAGGACACCGTTCCGGAAGCGGGGTTGTGTCTGGATCGGCAGCTGATCGTCGGTCTGGTTCCGGTGTGCGGGGCGTGTCTGGGCGAGTCGCTGTCATCCGAGGAGATACCCGCACCAGGCGGTGCCGGTCTCTGAACTCCCGTCCCGCGCGGAGCACGCCGCGCGGGACGGGTGGCCCGATCCACTCCCGGCGCGGGATACCGCGTAGGTCGGGTCACGAGGTGGTGCGGGCGGTATACGACCGCCCGCACCACCGCCCCTCGGGTTCATCGAAGAAAGGAACGTTATGAGTGGTGTCGTCCGCATCGGTACGTTCAACTACGAGAACGGCGGGTTGCGGGAGGACGGCCGTATCGAGCTTGGTCCGTTGATCGAGACGATTGCTCGACATCCGGTGGATGTGTTGATGCTCGGGGAGTGTCCTCAGTACCGCCGTGACGGGGAGCGGCCTTTGTGGGAGGCGACCAACCGACTGTCGGAACTCCTCGGCGGCTCGGCTCGTTATCTGCCGTTCTATTCTCAGCGCGTCGGACGGAAGAACCACTCGATGCTGTTGGTGAGTTCGGATGTCGTGGAGCCCGTGCAGTGGCACGACCCGATGGTGGCCGACACCGGTTACTCGGTGGCCGGATTCCTCCGTGCTCGGGTGCTCGGCGTGCCGATGTGGTTGTCGTCGATCCACTGGCCCGGCGGCGCCGGCCGGGCCGAGTTCGACCGGCAGGCCGCGATCTTGACCGAGCGGTCGGTGAAGCCCACGATCATCGCCGGGGACTTCAACGCCACCAGCTCGTGGGAGAAGGACATCCGCCCGGCCGACTGGGGCGCCGCGCATCTCGAGCGCGGATCGTGGTGGAAGCCGCTGCAGAAGGGCCGTTACGACACCACGTCCGGGCGGTGGGTCGTCGACACCGCCCAGCTTGACTACTTGCGCCACGACCTGCAGTTCCGGGACTTCGGCGAGCTGGCCGACGATCCGACACCCACGACGCACGAGCAGAACTGTTCGATGCGCATCGACCGGATCATGGCCTCCTACGCCACTCCCGGCGCGCTCGTGCCCGGCTCGTATCAGGTGCACCGGCCGTCGGATGCCGAGGCCGTCTCCGACCACGACTACGTGACGGCGGCCTGGGACCTCGCCCCGACTCGCACCGCCCAACCCCGTACCGACGCCGATCAACTGACCGGCGCGGGCACCGGCTGATCCGACTCCCCGCAGACGGCACCGCGCGCGACACGGTGGTGTCTTCGGGGCGGCCGGTCGATCACCGACCCCCGACGGGATCGGCCGGTCATCAGGGGTGGCACGGGCGCGCGATACCAGCCCGCGCGTCCGTGCCACCTCGTACCGAACAGGTCCGTTTCACCATCGAGGAGTGACCATGGGCACGGCCAACCGACGACGCAGGCGGCAACGACGGTGGCGCACCACCGCCACCACCCCCCGAGGTGACGCCGAACGCCAGGTCAGGATCGCCCACGCCCTCACGCTGCCTGCGCAGCTCACCGGAACGACCCCCGCCCCGGTCGGTGCCAGCCCCACGAGCCTGACCCGACGACTCGATGACGCCACGAACTACCTCGATCGCCTGCTCGCCAGCACCAGGGCTGCGGCCGGTGAGCGGTGAACAGACTGACGGACGCCGATCGGATGTGGCGACTGCTGTTCCAACTCACCACCCTCCTCGAAGACGGCGTGGCGGCGACGCTGTCGGATGCCGACCTCTCCGTCACCGAGTACATGATCCTGTCCTCAGTGGACCGAGAGTTCGGCCGCTGCTCGCTGGGGCTCCTGCGCTTCTCCGTCCCCGTACCCGAGAACACCCTGACCGCCACAGTGCGCGCACTGCAGGACAAGGGCCTCCTCCTCACCGATCCCGACCACCAGGACTGCGCGCTCACCCTCAACGGCAGAGACCGCACCCGGTCCGTGCAACGCCCGATCCGCAGCTTCCTCGCCCAACGCATCGGACACCTTCCCGACGACGAACGCCGACTCTTCATCGCCCTCGCGACCCGCATCCGCGAGACACCGACCAGCAACCCCGGAGGACTCCCACCGTGACCCGCGTCGACCTCCCCTCTGCACTCCAGCACACTCAGAACACCGCCACCGCCACCGCCCGTGCCGCCGCCACCGAGATCATCAGCACACTGGCCCCCATCGCCGCCGGGATCGACGGACCGGTCTCCCTGGTCGGCACGCCGACGTTGCGCCGTTATGAACAGGCCACCGGAGCACTCGCAGTACTTCGCACGCTGTGCGGCGACGTCGCCACGGTCGGGGAGGTGC
Organism: Actinoalloteichus fjordicus; assembly: GCF_001941625.1. Classification (NCBI taxonomy): domain Bacteria; kingdom Bacillati; phylum Actinomycetota; class Actinomycetes; order Pseudonocardiales; family Pseudonocardiaceae; genus Actinoalloteichus; species Actinoalloteichus fjordicus. Next base: position 4,967,926 of record NZ_CP016076.1, on the reverse strand, counting down.
AGTAAAGAGAGAGGCAATCAAACCTGAGGAAACGGCGTTCCACCGAGAAACGGGGATCGCCGAATTGGCCACGCCTTTTTCTTTCAACTGCCTGATTCCTTGTCACTCGATTGGATAATTCTCCTGTCGGGTGTTCGCATGGCAAGGTGACCAGGGCGAGATTTCCCTTTCTCGCCTCGAATCTGATTTCGATCGACTGGAATGGAGAAATCATGTCACCCGATGTTCTTCCACTGGGCCTGGCGCGCGCGGCTTCGCCGAGTGGTGCGACTCCGGTGCTTCCTGTCCTCTCTTACGACCCGGTCCGGCAGATCAGCCTCACCGGGGAGGGGCTCGCGGCGATCGACGACCCGGCGGTCGTGCGCTCGTCCACCCCGTGCGACACCAAGCATGACAACCAGTGGTTCGTCGACCAGGACGACTGAGGATTCCGCCGAGATGCCTGACTCCGTACTCGTGATCACCAGGGTCGGCGACATCACCGCTGATCTTGTCATCCGACAGCTCGACGAACGGGGCGTTCCGGTACACCGCTTCGATCTCGCGGACCTGCGTGCGTGACCGCCGAGCTTGCCGGCACGGGCCGACGGTGGATCGGCAGTCTTCAGGATGGGCACCGCGATACCGATCTCTCTTCGGTGAGCGCGGCGTGGTGGCGCAAGCCGAGCGACTATGGCAGCCGCGACGGCACGGAGCAGGCATGGATGACCGCCGAGGCTGAATTCGGCCTCGGCGGTCTCCTCGCGGCGCTGCCTGACGTGAGGTGGATCAACCATCCACACCGCAACCGTCTGGCCGACGACAAGCCCCGCCAGTTGAGCCTTGCGGCTAAGGCCGGACTCGCCGTGCCCGCCGCGCTGATCACCAACGACCCTGTTGCGGCTCGAATCTTTGTTGCACGCCAGACGAACGGAGCCGTCTACAAGCCCTTGCGTGGAGGACCTCGCACTCCAGAAGGCGACCGCCTCCTGCTGCACACCGAACTCGTCACTGTGGACCAGATCAACGACGGGGTGCGGACGACCACCCACCTGTTCCAGGAACGGGTGCCCTGTGCCTTCTCGGTGCGGGTGACCTCCATCGGTGACCGCGTCTTCGCAGTGCGCATCGACACCCAGGATTCCGAGATCCTGGACTGGCGCGCTGACCACGATCGGCTGTCCTACTCGCCGATCGAGATACCCGCCGAGGCTGCCGCCGGCCTCGCGGCACTCAACCGCGAACTCGGCCTGGTCTACTCGGCTTCCGACTGGATCGTCACCCCCGACGGCACGTGGACGTTTCTGGAGAACAACCCCAACGGTCAGTGGGCCTGGCTCGAACAACACACCGGGTTGCCTCTCACGTCGGCACTGGTCGACGCACTCACCATTCGAAGGACGACTACGTGACCCACACCGATACCGACCTACGACAGAAACTCGTCGCCGATCTGACCGCCGCAGGGCACCTCATCGAGCCCGCGTGGCAGACCGCCTTCCGCAGCGTGCCACGCGATGCCTTCGTCACCGACTTCTCCGTGGCCCGTCCCGGCTCGGCCACCCTCACCCCGGTCGCGGCCGACGACCCCGACAGGCTTGCCCACATCTACAGCGACACCACACTGATCACCGAGTTCGACTCCGACGGCAGCCCGATCTCCAGCAGCACCGCCCCCGGACTGATGGCCCTCATGCTCCACGCTCTGGACATCCACGATGGCCACCGAGTCCTGGAGATCGGCACCGGAACCGGCTACAACGCCGCCCTCCTCAGCCACCGGCTCGGCGACCAACGGGTGTTCTCCGTCGACGTCGACCCCGGCCTGGTCGCCACGGCCCGACGTCGACTCGCCGCGCTCGGCCTCACCCCCGTGCTCGCCGCCGGAGACGGGGCTGCGGGCCTTCCCGACCATGCCCCATTCGACCGACTGATCACCACGTGCGGCCTCGACCACATCCCCACCGCCTGGCTGAACCAAGTCCGCCCCGGCGGGATGATCTTGATCAACCTCGGCTTCGTCCTGGCCCGCCTCACCGTGCACGCCGACGGCACCGCCGACGGACCGATCCTGCCGCAGCAGGCCGGGTTCATGTCCCGACGCCCGTCACCCGACGCGCCCGCCGTCCCGAAACAGAACGCCACCACGATCACCGCCGCGCCGACGTCGACGGCCACACTGCCGCCTGCCCTGGACCTCCCGGACGGACGGGCTCTGCTCTCCGTCTCGCGCCCAGGACTGCACCGCGCCTCACGGCGCGACCAGCAAGGACGCCTCGTCCACCTGCTCACCGACACCGCCGACGGAACGCAATGCCAGGCCGCCGAACGCGACGACGGCACGGTAGAGGTGACCGGCGATCAGGCGCTCTGGGCCGAGATCACCGCCTTCCTCGAACGCTGGGACTACCAAGGGCGCCCCGCACCGGAACGTCACCGAGTTCACGTGCGGTCTGACGGAACCCACTGCCTCCTCGAGCCCTCCTGACTCGGAGCAGACGCGACCACCGTGCCCCCGTGTTCTTCACGGGGCGCACCGATCTCTCCTGCGGCCAGCACCCTGACACCGGCGATACGGCACCATGGCGTCGAACACGAACAGTAAGGAGTCGAGCATTGTCGGTCGCCGAGGTGATCGCCCAACTCCGCCAGGCGTACGCCCTGATCACCGAAGCCCGCCAGGCCACCCGCCAGGCCGACGCCGCGATCACCGACGGCGCGGACGTGTTCGCCGCCGCCACCCTCGGCTCGACACAGCCCGAGGTCGAGCAGATCAACCACCTCGCCGCCCGGTCCGCCGAGGAGGTCCGCGCCGCACACGCTCTCCTCGGCGGCGCGCAGGAGATCGTCGACGGCTACTGCCACCACCTCGCCGGACACGGCATCGGCGAGGGCGGACCGCCGGTCTCGGTCTCACCGTCCACCGACGACACGACCACCCGACCGCCGCCGGCCACCGGACCACCGCCGACGGCCGACGAGCACACCGACCCGCAGATCCGCTACGCCGAGGAAATCGCCGAACTCCGACGGCGGGGGGCGGCGGTCAAGCCTCACGACGTCGTGCGAGCGGAACGCCTCGACGACGGACGGATCACCTGGATCGAAAGGGGTGACGAGGACGGCGGGCTAGACCACATCCTCTCGCCGAAACGTATCCGAGATTTCGAAGGGGTACGCATCCCGCGAGAGAAGATTCAGGACCTGCTCTTCGTCGCCATTCGGAACGGTACCGTGGTCGGGCACTGTGGAACGGACCGGCCGGTGTATGAGGTGGAGTACCTCGGCGAGCGACGCCGGGTGGCGGTCAGTACCACTTCAGAGTGGAAGATATACGGTGCGAACCCAGTCTCCCGTAAGCAAAAGATCCGCCGTGCTCTGCATCGAAAGTGAGCTGAGATGACCGTTGACGTCGCCATCCTCGTAGGATGGCAGGAAAATTACTTTTACTACGATAACGGGGACGAGGAGGACACGCTCAACCACACCACCGAAGATGCTACGGAATTTCTTGACCTCAACGCAGACCTGGTCCGGGACCTCGAAGCCTGGGATGCGGAGTACCAGGCGACCTATGACCCCGTGGAATATCATAATTCCGGTTTCGCCACCCCCGAGGCCAAGCGTGACTGGATCGAGCGGGGCAAGGAGTTGGCGGCGCGACTGAAGCGGGAGTCTCCGATGGTCGCCAGCGTGGACTACCTGGCAAACGGCAGCATCCCGGAGGGCACCTGTGTCTTCTAGAGCCATGTCCACGCGTGGACGGTTTCTAGGTCGTCCTGGTGCTCTCCGCCTTGGCACTGGCAGGATGCGCCCCGTCCTCGGCCGAAGGCTCGGGGATGCGGGTCAGCAGCACGCCCGACCTGGTGTCGACTGCGGTGATCGAGGGCGCCCGGCCCGAGCATTTGACGCGGACCGCCTACGCGGTGCTGCTCGCCTGCGGACGCGCCGAGCGACGCCTCACCGATCTCGCCGAGGAGGTCCGCAGCGACCCCGCCGACACCCTTGACGGCGCACTCGGCCTCGGAGCGCACGGTCTGATCACCCTCTCCCGATCGAGGCGACGACATGCGGCTGTCACTCCCACCGGCGATCGACTGCGCCGCGACTGCATCACCGCCATCGTCGCCACGATCTCCATCCCCTACGACATCCCGCCCTTCGCCCTGCCCGACGACCCCGCGAGCCCCTTCACCGGTCTCGACCGCGTGCTCACCGCGACGGCCCGGAACCCGCCGGAGAACCCGTGACGCCGCCGCTCACGACCCCCGTCCACGCCCAGGCCGCCGCCGGAGCACACGCCGCGCTCCGCACAGTGTGCGGCGACGTCGCCACGGTCAGGGAGGTCAACTAGTCACCTGGAACAGCGGTTCGATCCGGAATGTCGAATGTGTTCTGTCGTCTCCCGTATTCGAGTTCGTCAATGCTCGGTTGCCCTCACCTGAACAGACTCTTTGTGCGAATCGAGACCGTCCGCAATGATGGGGCGCTGACGACCCGGTATGGTCCTCGGTCTCGCCTACCTCGGAGGTAGCGCCATGCATTCCCTGATGGCCAGTCGATTTCTCAAGAATTACCGTCCTCGACGACCTGCCCGGCACGGACGATGAGGCCCCATGCAACAACGGATCGAGTGGCATGACATTCCCGCCGAGGTCCGGGCCGCGATCGAGGCTCGCACTGGGCCGATCACCTGCGTCCGCATCCCCTCCGGTGGCAGCAACTCCGCGATTGCCGCCCTGCTCGACAGCGACGGAGGGCGAGTCTTCGTCAAGGGCGTCCGCCACGCCCACCCCGGCATCACCGCTCACCGACGTGAAGCCGCCGTCACCCCGCACGTCGCGAAGGTCGCGCCCGCGCTGCGGTGGCGGCTGCCCGATACGGGAGGGTGGGACGTGCTGGGCCTGGACGCCCTCGACGCGCGGCACGCCGACTACCGACCGGACTCGACCGACCTGCCCGCCGTCGTGGAACTCCTTCAGACGGTCGGCGAGATCCCCTGCCCACCGCAGGAGACAGCCGTCACCGATGCCGTCCGGCGATGGGGGCCGTACCTCCCGGACGGTGCCGAGATCGCCCTGCTGGCCGGGGATGCGTTGCTGCACACCGACTACAACCCGGAGAACGTGCTGATCGGCGCGGACGGAACTGCACGGCTGATCGACTGGGCCTGGGCCGCGCGCGGGGCACCCTGGATCGACCCGTGCTGCCTGCTGCTCCGGATGATCACCACCGGTCACAGCCCCGCCTCGGCAGAACACTGGGTGGGCCGCGCTCCCGCCTGGCACACCGCCACACCACGTGACCTCGACGCCTTCGCCGTCGCCTCCACACGTCTGTGGCAGGAGATCGCCGACCAGGACCACCACCGGGCCTGGACGCGAGACATGGCCCGCGCTGCCCACACCTGGTCGCAAGCACGCACAGCACGCCGCCACGCCTGACAGCGTCCCGACGAACTGACGAGAACTCATTCGACCACGAGGCGCTGTTCCGTCACCATGGTCGAACACACACAGTGAGGAGTCGAGCATTGTCGGTCACCGAGGTGATCGCCCAGCTACGCCAGGCACACGCCCTGATCACCCAAGCACGCCAGGCCGCCCTCCAAGCTGACGCCGCGATCACCGACGGCGCGGACGTTTTCGCCGCCGCCACCCTCGGCTCGACACAGCCCGAGGTCGACCAGATCAACCATCTTGCAGCCCGGTCCGCCGAGGAGGTCCGCGCCGCACACGCTCTCCTCGGCGGAGCACAGGAGATCATCGACGGCTACTGCCACGACATCGCCGGACACGGGATCGGCGTCGCAGGCGGGCCGCTGCTGGCGGCACCGGCCACCGATGACACGGCTACTCGGCCGCCGCCGCCCACCGGACCGCCGACGACGGTCGACGAGCACACCGACCCACAGATCCGCTACGCCGACGAGATCGCCGAACTCCGACGACGGGGTGCAGCGGTCAAACCTCACGACGTCGTGCGAGCGGAACGCCTCGACGACGGACGGATCATCTGGATCGAGAACGGCGACGACGATAGCGGGCGAAATCACATCTTCTTGCCGGACCGTGTCCGGAACTTCGAAGAGGTGCACATCCCACGAGAGGAGATCGAGGGCTTGCTCTTTGCAGCCATCCGGAGCGGTACCGTGGTCGGGCACTGCGGAAGAGACCGGCCAGTGTATGAAGTGGAATACCTCGGCGAGCGACGCCGCGTCGCGATCAACACCACCGCAGAGGGGAAGATCTACGGTGCGAACCCCATCTCCCGTAGACGAAAGCTTCGCCGTGACCTGCATCGGAAGTGAGTTGAGATGACTGTGGACGTGACCATCCTCGTCGGATGGAAAGAGGACTACTTCTATTACCGAACCGGGTACGAGGGGGATACGCTCAGCCACGACATCGAGGAGGCCACGGAGTTCCTTGACCTCAATGCAGACCTCGTTCGGGACCTCGAAGCCTGGGACGCGGAATACCAGGCGACCTACAACCCCGTGAGATTCAATGAGTCTGGTTTCGCCACTCCCGACGCCAAGCGTGACTGGATCGAGCGAGGCAAGGAACTGTCGGCGCGGCTCAAGCGCGAGTCTCCGTTGGTTTCCAGCGTCAACTACCTCGCAAACGGCAGCATCCCGAGGGGCACGTGTGTGTTCTAGAGCCGTGTCCTCGCGTAGGCGATTACTGGTCGTCCTGGGGTTCTCCGCCTTGGCGCTGGCGGGATGCGCGCCGTCCTCGGCCGAAGGCTCGGGGATGCAGGTCAGCAGCACGCCCGACCTGGTGGCGACTGCGGCGCCGGAGGACCCGCCGGTGAGCGCGTGCTTCGTCTGGGGTCGTGGTCCTGAGGTGGTCGCGGTCGACGAGGCGTTGCAGTCGTGTGAGCCTGAGGTCGACGGGCGTGCCGGTCCGGTGGTGGATGCGGCCCTGCTGATGAGCGAGGTCGGCCAGGCGGTCACCGACCGAAAGATCCGTGATCTTCACCCGGACGTGGCCGAGATCGCGGACAGGTCCGCCGAGACGAGCGCAGCTCCATCGTGTACCCGAGGGCTGCGTCCTCGGGTACACGATGGACGTCGTGCTCCTCGGCAGGCGACCCCCGACGGGGTCGGAGGTCCTCATCGCTAGCGGCAACCAGGCGAGCAGTGTGGAACACCCCCACGGGCGCGGGTGGGGAGAACGGCCGAGCCAGCCGGCTCGCGCACACCTAGGTGGGTGAACCCCCACGAGTGTGGGGAGGCCCAGGGGTGACCGAGTTCCTCGGAGCCCGACGGCGGTGCACCCCCACGGGGATGTGAGGAGGACGCGGTCGGCCCTGCAACGAGCGCGTCAGCCCGGAGCACCTCCACTGTCGTGGGGAGAGCGGACTCGTCCGTATACCCCACGGGCGTGAGGCGGTGGCGACGGCGGCGACCTCGACCACCGCGATCGTCGCCGTCGAGTCTGGCAGAGCAGATCCTCGGCGTGTTCGGCCCCCCGCCGCACCACCGGATCCCTCTCGGCAGCCAGTCTCGGCAGCCCGGACGGCCTGCGTGTTCGGCGTGCGCAGCCCGGCGGTGATCAGCAGCAGACAGACCGATGCTGCCAGCGGATTCGGCGCCCGCAGCGCCCGTTCTCGTCCCGGGGGCGGCTCGATCAGCGGCACGACGCCGCTGCCCAGCGCGGTCCCGATTCGAACTCCACCAGCGCGCGCCGACAGGTGGGATGTCAGCGGGCGAGGGCCGCTTGGCGGTGCGGAACACAGTTACCTCGCCTGTCGCTCGCAGTCGCGCGCCTCGGCGGCACGCGGAGCCGGTCGAAGGCCGCAGGGATCAGGGTGTGGTGGGGAGCGGGCGTTCGGAGCTCACGGTGCTGATGCGCTGCCGGATTGCGACAAACAGTGCGGGAATCTGCCTGCGGGTGGAGTAATCGGTCCGGTCGTAGCGCAGTTTCCAGGGTGCCGGTGTGGTCCGGGCTCTTCATTCGCAGGATGCCCAGATTCGCAATGGCCTTTGCTGTCCAAGAATTTCGGTCCACAATACCGTGTGTCGGCCGTGTGCCCGGTGGGGGCCGGAAGGGCTGGGTTGATCGCATGGACGTCGTTCTCGTGCGTGTGCGCACAGATCTGGATTTTGACGCCGAGGAACTGGACTCGCTGACCCGCGAACTGCACACAGACCTGCTTGAACTGGACGAGGTAGTGGCAGTAGAGCAGTGGCTGCGTCGGAGTCGGCCGCAGGGGCAAAGGGGTTCGGGGGCATCGCCGGGATGCCGGCGGTGCGGGTGGCGGCCACCGCCGTGCTGCGCAAGCTGGTGGATGCCGTGCGCCGGTGGGCTGCCCGGGACACGGTGCGTTCGGTGGAAATCAGCTTCCGCGACCACGTTCTCCAGGTGTCGGGGATCTCAGCCGAACGGCAGGAGCAGCTGATCGATGTCTGGCTTCGACGCCACCATTCCGACTCCTGAACTGCCAAGCGGGCCACGCTCCGCACTGGTGGTGGGAACCACCGCCTACCAGGATCCCGCGCTGCCGCCGTTGCAGTCGCCGGCTGTCGACGTCCGGGAACTGACGTCGGTGCTGGCGGATCCGCGAATCGGCGGGTTCAGGGTGAAGAGTCTGGACGATCCCCCTGTGCAAGAACTGCGGGAGCGCCTCGAGAACTTTCTGCACGACCGTGAGCCTCAGGAGCTGGTACTGGTGTACCTGTCCGGCCACGGGGTGCGGGACCTGCGCGGGCGGCTGTTCTACGCCGCCAAGGACACGCGGAAGAACAGGCTGGCGTCAACCGGGGTCGAGGACGAGTGGTTGCGGCGCCTGCTCCAGGAGTGTCGATCCCGGCAGAAGGTGCTGATCTTGGACTGCTGCTTCTCCGGTGCCTTCATCAGTGGTGCGAAAGCAGGCGTGGACGAGTTACCGCTCGGGCTGGGAGCGGCGGACGCCGGGCGTGGGCTGGCGATCCTGACCGCCTCCCGGGCCGGGGAGTACGCCTTCGAAGGCGATTCCTCGGCGGCTGTCGACGACGGCAGCGCCTTGCCTTCGGTGTTCACCGCCGGGCTCGTCCACGGGCTGGCCACCGGGGCCGCCGACACCGATCACGACGGGCTGGTGTCGGTCGACGACGCCTACGAGCACGCCCGCGGCCATGTGCAGGACAGGAACGGGGAGCAGAACCCGCAGCGGTCGCTGATCAGCGGGGAGGGCCGCATCTGGCTGGCGCGCAACCCTTTCGGCGGCCGGGGCGCCTCCACGCTGCCACCGGAGCGGGCGCGGATCGGATTGCAGCCCTCGGGGCCCGGCACGTGGGTCCAGCCGCCTCCCGCCCCCGGGCCGGGTATCGCGGTGGCTGCTCGGGCCGATGGCCCGCAGTCACCGCTCGACCTGGCGGCCGATCGCCTGGCGGCGGCGATGTCACTACAGAGAACGAAGACCGCGACACAACGGTTGCTTTACTCTCCGGCGCCGATTCCGGTCCGGTGGCGCAGGTCGGTCGCCCGAGGGGTGGCCGTGCCGATCGCGGCGGCGCTCGGAGACGCCCGGCGGGCGACCCGATTCGAACCGCTGCCCGGCGTGACCGCGGCGGACGCCACCTCTTCCGCAGCGGGCGGCATACCCGAACTCTTCGCTGTCTACGCGGGGTTGCGATCGGGGCGGGTGATCGTCCTCGGCGGTCCGGGCAGGGGCAAGTCCGACACGGCGACCCTGACCGTGCTGGAAGCCCTGAAGCACCGGGCGGCACTCGACGTGGCCGACCGGGTCCGGGTTCCCGTGCCCGTGCTACTCAGCGTCGAAGGCTGGGACCCGGCGCGCCAGCGACTGAGCGACTGGCTGGCCGTCCGGCTCGCCGCAGACCACCGTTTCCTGCGGTCGAACGTCTACGGACGAGACGCCGCCGTCCGGCTGGTAGAGGAGGGGCGCATCGCCCTGTTCCTCGACGGCTTCGACGAGTTGACGCTCGGGTTACGCACCGCCGTCCTCCACCAGATCGACCAGTACGCCACCCACCGGGTAATGATCTTCTCCCGCACCGAGCACTACGAGGAGACGGTGCGTGCCTGCGGCCCCCTGAACGGGGCCGCCGCCCTGGAACTGCTGCCGGTGACCAGGGACGACGCGGCCGCGTTCCTCGCACACTGCCAGGTTGAACCAGCCCCCGAGCCCTGGCATCGGCTGATCGTTCACCTGGGTGCGGAGCCGGACGGGCCGCTCGCCAACGCCCTGGACTCACCGCTCACCCTGACGCTCGTCCGCGACGGCTTCCGGCAGGACCCCGCAGGCGTGCAAGAACTACTCGAACCGGGCCGATTCGCGACCCGCGATGAGATCGTTGCTCATCTCCTCGACCGGCTGGTGGACATCACCTATCGCGATGTCTCGGGGAAGGTACCGAGCACCGACCAGCCGGAGCCGGCCCGGCGGTGGCTGTGCTATCTGGCCGCCGGTCTCGACGATCGGCGCTCCTCCGCCCTGGACTGGCGGCTCCTGCACCAGTGGGCGCCTCGGCTACCCCGGATCGCCGCCTTCGGCGCCCTCGGCATGCTCGCCGCCGCCCTCTGCGGCGTGGCGCTCTTCAATCCTGCGGTCCACTACAGGGTGCATGGCCGGAACGATCTGGCCTTCGGGGTCCCCTACCTCGGCCTACTCGGCCTACTGTTCGGCCTCGCGGCGGGAGCCGTCAACGAGTTCCGCGCCTCCAGCGAGCGACGTTTCACGCCCTCCGGCGAGACACGGCCACGCCGGACCAACCCGACAATCGGACTCGTCGTCGGCCTCGCTGTCACCCCCACAGTCGCCAACCTGAGCAACTACTGGTTCGGCCTGCTCGCCGGGCTGGCGGCTGGTGGCACCGCCGCCGTCACTGCCGTCCCGGTCCGCGGGCTTCCGAACGGAACCGGCTGGTGGGCGTCCTTGCGGGTGCGGTTCGCGTTGGTCGCCGGTGGTGCCGCCGGGCTGCCCGTCGGACTGGCCTTCTGGTACGAGCGTTCCCTCGCCGACGGGCTGTGGGCGGGATGTGTGAGCACCCTCGCGATCGGGCTTCTAGTCGGCGCCACCCGTCCGTCGCCCCGCGCGAGAAGCCTCATCGACCCGGCGACGGCCTGGCGGGAGGACCTCCGGCGAGCGGCCGTCCTCGCAGTGGGGCCCGGCCTGTGCCTCGGACTGGCCTGGGGTTTCGACGGCAATCTGGACGGCCTGCGCCTTCCGGCGGTCGTCCTCGGCATCGCCCTGCTCGTCAGCCTTGCCTGCATGGCCGCCGTCTCCGACAGTTGTCGAACGACCCTGGTCTTCCTCCAGCTGAGCCGCCGCGGCCTGCTCCCGGCCCGAGGCATGCGCTTTCTCGCGAAGGCCTACCGCCACCGGCTTCTCCGGGCGGAAGGGCCCGTGTACCAGTTTCGTCATGCCCTGTTGCAGAAGAAGCTGGCACAGGAGTGGCGCGAATCCTTGCGGCTACTCCCACGTCAGTGAGGAGCCGGATGACCGCCGTCGAGGAGGCCAAGGCGCTGAGCCATCCGCTCCGGCTGCGCATCCTCCGGCTTGCGCTGGACACTCCGAAGACCAACCGGGAGCTGGCGGAGAGTCTGGACGTGAGTCCCGGCACCACCCTGCATCATGTCCGGCTGCTCACCGAACACGGCTTCCTGGAGTCCACCGGGGTTCGCCGAGGCACGCGCGGCTCGCGTGAGGTGCCCTATCTGTCGACGGGCAAGAGCTGGGTCCTCGATTTCAGCGACGGCGACGCGCACCTGCCGAGTCCGATGACGGCGGCCTCCTATGCCGAGTACCAGGAGGCCCCGGCGGCGGATCGGTTCGGCGAGGCGCGGCTCGCTCTCCGGCTGACCGAGCCCGACCTGGCCGAGATGCGCCTGCGCATCGCGGCGCTCGTGGACGAGTTTCGGACCCGGCGGGCCGGCCCGGAGGGTGCGCCGTACGCGTTGTCCTGGGCTGTCCATCGGCGGTCCGACTCCGGACCACCGACGCCCTGATCGCCCCGGGAACGGCGAGGGCGAGGGCGATCGTGGTGGGCCGCAGCCGGGGTCGTCGTCGGACGGGCCGAGCCCCGAGGACCGTCAGCCCGGCGGAGCCAGCGGACCGAGGCGAGCACACGCAACGGGACGTGGTCGGCGGACAGCGTTGCCGGGCCTCGGCCGGAGATCAGTTCGGCGGGAGACGGCAGCCCGCCACGGCAGGCGGACACCGGAGCCCTCGATCGGTTCGGCCGGGCCGTGACGCAGCGGTCACCTGCGGCGGCCTCGGTGCGCAGGGCGGTGGTCTGTCGGCCCGGCGGCCTGGGCAAACAGGGCGGGCTCAGGCCCGGTCCGGTGCCTCCGGCGGCCAGTCGATGCCGTCGGCTTCGTCGTGCTGGACGACGGGTGCTCGGCGCTGCCCGGTGTTCGGCGGCGGGCAGCCCGTGACCACGGTGTGCGGCCGCCAGCGGTGGACCACTTCGGTCAGCCTGCCGACATCGAAGGTCTCGGCGACCTCTTCCAGGGCGGCGCGGAACTCGTGCTCGAACAGGCTTCGGTCGTCGACCTCCAGCGCGGCCCAGACGGCGGGCCCTGTCCGAGGCCTGCGAGGTTGCCGGATGGTGGAGCGCGAAGTCATCGTGATGTCCGTTTCCTCGGCGGTGTGCCGGAACCCGAACCCGTGTCCGTCGTTCGGTGACCCGCCGATCGAGGTCGCGTCGGCTCCTCGGGCAGTCCGGTCGCCTGCACCGCGAGGACCGAAGTCGGATTCAGTGCATCTGCTCGTTCTTGACGGTGGTGAGGAAGGCGTGGAAGGCCGCCGTGCCCAGTACTAAGGTGCCGCCTCGGCGGTTCTTCGTGTCGCGGATCACGATGGCGTCGCACCCGTGTCGCACCTCGACGCAGTTGTGTTGGCCACTTCGCGTGGACGTGCGCCAGCTCGGTGAAACCTTGCTCACGGTGACCTCCTGATGATGTTCTGTCACGGAGGGTACTGATTGTGGTCCTTCCGGGCCAGTGCTCGTTCGGGGGAATGGCCTAGCCGGGTTTTCGTGACGCAGCGTCGATTGCGATGGGGGCGATCACGGGTGCGCCCCTCGCATTCGGTGCCGCGTGGCGGTGCGCCGGAAACCCGTGATCACCACGTCCGGAGAGCCCCGATTCGTTGTGTGTCCGGCGGTGATGTCCGGTTCTGTCGACGGCAGCCCGGTCAATCCGGCTCCTCGACCGGGTTAAGGGCGAACTTCGCCCGATGAGGGACGGTGGTGGCCGACTGCGCGCCGAGGCCGGTCGGCGAGCACCGGTGCCCGCGGCGAGACCCGTGCGGCGACGGCCGCCCGCGCTCGCGACCACCGCGAGGCAGGCCGCCGTGATCGACCGACGCTCGGCCGCCCTCGGCCGCGATCTCGTGAGGTGCGTCGGCGAAAGACGGCCCGGCTGCCCGGCGTCGTCGTGCCGACCGGCTCGGCGGGCGACGAACTCGTCGCCCGCCGAGCACCCTCACCGCCGTGAGGAGGGCAGTGTGGACGGATCCACGGTGCGCTCGGCGAGACCGGAGCACCCCCACGACAGTGGGGAGAGGGTCTGCGAGGAACGTCGAGGAGAGCCCCGACCCACCCTGGAACACCCCCACTGACGTGGGGAGGGCGACCGCCGTCCTGACGGTCTCGGCCTGCCGGGCGGAACCCGGCGTCGGCATGGCGCACCCGGCCCGGATCGGCCGGATGTGCGAGGAGGGTACTCGTCCTGGCTGCTCAGCGGGAATGCGCCTTCCCACCGAATGTCGAGCCGAGTCGGGCTGTGGAGCGGGATCGGCGCAGGCAGACCGGGACGAGGGCGACCCGGTGCCGGGAACCGATTCGGGTCGATCGCGGGCCCGGTGCGCGGCGCCGCGCAGTCGAGGACAGGCCCCGGCCTGGGAGACGCCCCAGCAGCGGGCCCGGTCCAGCGGCGCCAAGGAAGCGGACGTCGGCGGACTCGGGCACCGACCGTGCCAGGGTGTACGGCACGCACAGGCCTGCCGCCTCCGCAGCCGGTGCCTGCTCGCCGTGCCGTCAGCCCGGTCGCCCCGTAGTCAGCTCGCCGTCTCCTCGCCGGTCTCCACGTCGGCCGATTCGTGTGGTGCCGCCGCCTGCGTCCGATTCCCGGAGATCAGCGCGGTCAGCTCCGCAGCCGCCGCGCCGTCCAGCCCGTCGAGCAGGGCCAGCGTGTCCTGCCTCGCCGTCCAGCCGACGGGCGGGTCCGCCGTCTCGATCAGCGTGGCGAGACGACGCAGGACCTGGTTTCGGCTCGTGTCGTCGTTGGACGCGGCGAAGCCCGATGCGGCCACCACGAGATGACGGTGCGCGGCCGAGGGCTCGCCGAGTTCGGCGGCCGTCCGGCCGCAGCCGAATGCCGCCTCGGCCGCCCACAACGGGACGTCGAGTCGGGTCGACAATGCCTCGGCCTCCCGGAAGGCGTCATAGGCCTCGGAGAACTGCCCCGCGATCTCCAGCGTGTCGCCGAGCCGCATCAGGGAGACGGCCAGGGAGTTGTCCTGGGTCCCGTCGTCCGCCTCGCGGAAGTACTCGGTGACCTCGTGCAGGAGCCGGATCGCCTCGGGAAGCCGCTTGAGCCTGCGCAGGGCGAGTCCGAGGAAGGACGCGGTGATGTGCTCGCCGAGTCGATAGTTCACCTGGCGGAACAGGGCCATCGCGGACTCGAAGAACTCGACGGCCGCCATCGGCCGGTCGGCGGTGAGCCTGGTCCGCCCGCAGTACTGGAGCGACCAGGCCTCCTCCCGCTCGTCGCCGACGTCACGCGAGGCGCGTAACGCCTCCTGATGCACGGAGTAGGCCTGATTCTGCTTGCCGGGCACTCGATTGAGCGCCCAGCCCAGGTAGTTGAGCTGCACCGCCTCGTCCAGCCTGCTGCCCAGCGCACGGGCCGCCGTGACTCCTCGCGCGAACACCTCCTGCCACAGGCCGCTCTCCGAACGGACGTCGGAATACCAGTGCAGGGCGCGGCATAACGCCAGTACCTCGGCGTGCCTGCCCGTGTCGGTCGCGTGGCGGAGGGCGGCGAGCCAGTTGGGCTGTTCGGCGTCGAGCCAGTTCCGTGCCTGGTCCAGGCTGTGGATCACCGCCACCGGCTGCGGCGCCTTCGGGGCCGGATGGCCGTCGAAACCCTCCGGGACGAAGAATCCCCCCGCGAGCACCCCGCTGTGCAGGAACCAGCCGGTGACCAGCCCCGCCAGCCGTCCGACGGTGCCGGGCGCCTCCTCCTCGGCCAGCCGCTCGCCTGCGAAGAGCCGCAGCAGGTCGTGCAGCACGTAGCGGTCGCCGACCGGTGCCGTGCCGAGGAGGCTCGCGTCGACCAGTTCCTCCAGGACGACCTCGACGACATCCGGGTCGGTCTCGGCCACCACCGAGGCCTGATCGACGTCGAAGTCCGACCCCGACAGCAGGGACAGCCTGCGGAAGACCCGGCGAACCGAGTGATGACACTGCCGATAGGAGACCTCGAATGCCGCCCGCACCTGGAGATCCCCGGCCGTCAGCGCGGTCAGCCGCCGCCGTTGATCGGACAACGCCGACACCAGGTAGCCGACGCTCCATCGCGGCCTGCTGGCCAGTCGATTGCCCGCGATCCGCAGCGCCAGCGGCAGGCAGCCGCTCAGCTGCGCGACCCTGGTCGTCGCCGCGGGCTCCCGTGCGGCCCGCTCCGGTCCGATGATCGATTCGAGCAGTTCGACGGCGCCCGACGGCGAGAGGACGTCGAGGAGCAGCCGGTGCACCGACTCCAGCCCGGAGAGCACCCGACGGCTGGTGAGCAGCACCATGCAGCCGGGGCCGCTGGGCAGCAGCGGCCGGATCTGTGCCTCGTCGCCGACGTTGTCCAGCACGAGCAGCACTCGGCGGTCGTGCAGCAGAGATCGATAGAGACCCGCCCGATCGTCGGTGTCGTCGGGAATCCGGGCCTGCTCCACGCCGAGCGCCAGCAGAAGCCTGCCCAGTGCCTGCCCCGGCGTCAGCCGCTCGGCGTCCATGCCTCGCATGTTCACGAAGAAGCGGGCGTCGGGAAACTCCTCGGCCAGCTCGTGGCCCGCCCGCACGGCCAGGGTCGTCTTGCCCACGCCCGGTGCGCCGAACAGGACGACGATCGTGGCGCCCCGATGGGTCTCCGCGGCGGTGGCCGCCGCCAGCCGCCGCAGTCTGCGCAGTTCGGTGCCGCGTTCGGTCAGGTCGCCGACCTCGGGTGGCAGATCACAGCGGAACCTGCCTTCGGTCGTCTGCAGGGGGACTGTCGACTGCTGTCCCGCCGTGTCGTCCGCCGAGGCGCCGGACGTCCGGCGGGAACGCCCGGTCGGCGGAGCCGTCGTCGCCGGGCCCTCCGCACCTGCGGACACGGCGGCGCCTGCGGTCGCCGAGCCGGTGGTCGCGGCACCGGAGGACCGGTGTCTCCCGGCCTTGGCCGCCGCCTCCAACTCCCTGGCGGCCGCCGGATCGAGCTCGAGGGCGTCGGTCAGCGCCGCGACGGTGCGACGCTGCGGGCCCAGGGCCCGCCCGCGTTCCATGTCGCTGATCGCGCGGACACTCAGCCCCGAGCGTGCTGCCAGCTCCTCCTGGGTGAGCTGTGCGGCGCGGCGACGACTGATCAGCAGGTCGCCGAAGACGGCAGGACGACCTGCCGCGGACGCGCCCGCGTTCGGCATTCTTCGCTCACCATCCGGACGCCACGTACGGGCTGCTCGTGTCGGCTCGACTCTCGTGGACATCCCCGCGGACGGAGACTTCGGCGTTTTCCGACGCGAGGCCGCCGCCGATGATCCTGCCGGCAGCGGTGTCGGCAGCATGGTCGGTGTTCGGTCTCGCGCACTTCTGCGGCGTGGATCACCGGCAGAAGTGCCCTCGGAGTTCTGCCGGTCCTCCTTCCTGGTCATTCAGGGAGCCACCGAGTTGCATGGAACCCATTTTAGCGCCGCCATCGGGCTCATTCCGATGCGGCAGTCAGCGTAATGCGATGCAGTCACGTGATTGCGAGCGCAAGCAGACTTCGGCATTCGGCGGCCCTCGGCGTGCCGAGGGGTGAGTCCGAATGCACGGCGACGAGGGAGAGGAGAGCGGATGAAGCCGTCCTGGGGGGGACTCGGCCAGGCGATCGGCAGACAATCGCTGGTCGCATCGAGAACGGCGGGCGAACGGATGGTCGTCCTGTTGGGACGAACGTGGGTGGTGCAGGACGAGGTGTACTCGCCTGCCTGTTCACCGTCCACAGAGGTCAGTACGGCCGCGCTGCCGTATCCGACGGGCGGGACCCTGCTGGAGATCGGCAGCGGCTGCGGCATCACCGCCGTGCACGGACTGCTCCACGGCCTCGCCACCGCCGTCGCCGTCGACATCAGTCCGCAGGCCGTCGCCAACACGAGACTGAATGCCGAACTGCACGGGGTCACCGAGCAGCTGACGGTCCTGCGCGGCTCGGTCTTCGAGCCGCTGGGTGCCGACGATCGTTTCGACCTGGTGTTCTGGAACGCGCCCTTCATCGAGGTCGCCGACGACCATGTGCACGACGGCGCGCTCAGCGCGGCCTACTTCGACCCCGGCCTGCGGGGCGTGCGTGCCTTCGTCGGCGGGGTCCGCTCCCGGCTTGCCCAGGGCGGCCGGGCGTTCCTCGGGTTCGACGACATCGGCGGTCGGGCCGTGCTCGGCGATCTCGCCGCCGAACACGGCTGGCGCCTGCGGATCGCGGCGTCCGAGGCGGCACCGCGTCGCGCCCTGGTGAACGGCGCCGCGGTGGAGATCGAGGTCGACCATCTGCTGTTCGAACTTGTCTGCGACGCGCCTGCCGCGCTGGTGCGGCCGAAGTCGGGCTCGTGGGACGCCTGCCCGGCCGGGCTGGGCGGATCTCGGCTGAGCCACGACGAAGGGCGCGATCATGTGGGTTCCTGACCGACAGTCCGGCAGAACCGGCGGAAGTACACAGTTCCGCAGGTGGATCTTCATGGCCTGCGGGCGGTCGGGGCGGTTGGGTGGGGGGTGGGAGCCTCCGCCCCGCGACGGCGCGGAGACGGTGCCTTCGGACGGGAGCGAGGATGCGAGCGATTCACCTGGCAATCGGCTCGGCGTCGTCGCGGCGAGTCCGGTCAGTCGTCGAGGATCACGACGCTTCCGTTGACGTGCACCAGTTCGACACAGCCTGCTGCCTGCTCGCCGGAGGCGGGGGTGCCGGGCTGGTCGCACTCCACGCGTACCGCGATGTCGGCGCTCTCGGGGACGTCGATCGGCGTCACCCAGTGGTAGTCCTGATTGCGGAAGGTCTCCAGGGCGATCGTCGCGACCACCGTCTCGTCGAAAGTGATCGTCACGATCCCCTCGTCACCTTGGAAGTTCGACACCAGGACGTCGGTGACGCGGAACAATCGGTCCGCCGCGACGGTGTGGACGCCCGTCTCGACGTCGCCCTCGTCGGTCTCGACCTCGATCGTGACCGAGAGCTGTTCGCCCTCGCCGAGACCGGGCCCACGCCCGTCGTCGCCGTCCTCGGACCCGCCGGGCCGACCGTCGGTCTCCGACCCGCTGTCAGCCTCCGAGTCCGGATCGCCGCCCGTGCCAGGGCTCGATTCGTCACCCGCGTCGGGGCCGGGCGGCGCCTGCGGGATCTCGCCCGCCTCCGCCATCTCCTCGGTGCGTTCCCGGGCGGCTTCGCGAGCGGCCGACTGCACGGCGGGCCGGACCAGGCCGAACCACAGCAGCAGCAGGGCCAGGAGCGCGCCCAACAGCCACAACAGCCAGCGCGGCAGTACGGCGAGGTGCACGAACTGGCCGTCCATCGTGACCGACGTCGGTTGCGCATCGACCGGTTCAGCCGCGTCGGCGGTCTCGACGATCGTCTCGGCGGTGTCCGCTGCCTCCGTTGTGCTCGGGGGGTCCGATGCGGTCACCACGGCCTGAAACGGTCGGACGACCGGTCGGCCGAACCACCTCAGCCGCCGGGCCGAGACGCGCAGCGCGATCTCCGCGCTCGCTCCCGCGTCGAGGGTCGTCGGCGCCGACGTGGTGGCGAACCGGAGCTGTTCCTCGCCATCGACGAACCGCAGATCGTCCGGCGCGATCAGCAGCGGCGTGTTGCCCCGATTTCGGGCGACCACCAGGTGACGAGCGCGGCGACGGGCCCGCCGGACCTGCGGCACCAACTCGGCGGTCAGCTCCCGGAAGGCCCGGACGACCACCGTCGCCTCCGGGACGGCCCTCGTCTCCGGCCGCTCCGCCGGGGTCACCAGGACGGCGAGCGGAATCTCGCCGACCGGGACCTCCGAGGACCGGGGCGGACGCAGGACGATCCGCACGGTCTCCGACGTCCCCGGATAGAGCGACAGCCGGGCGGGCTCCACCGTCGTCCACGGCGCGCACGCTCCGACCACCTCGAACTCGTACGCCTCGACGATGTCGCCGCCGTTGCGCACGGTGAGCATCGCGGTCGCCTCCTCACCGGGGGTGACGACCACGATGAGTGGTTCGAACTCCGCTGAGGTGGTCACAGTGCCGACGCTAGGCCGCAGGTCGCGTGCTTGGCAGGGCAGATCGCGCTGCTTGCCGGGCATTCATGGTGCCCGTTCTGCCGCCCGGCCCTGCCCCCTGCGGCCGGGAAGGCCGCCTGCCGACGTCGATCAGCCCGGGCGACCCGTCGCGGCGCCGAAGGACCCTCATGAGGAGGAAGACCGATGAGCATCGAACGAGTCCCGGTGGCCCTGTACGCGGAGGACCCGATCTCCCAGGCGGGCGTGACCTCTCAGCTGCGGTCACGCCCCGAGGTGGAGGTGCTGCGACTGCCGGAGGAGGAGTCGCGGGCGGCGGTGTCCCTGGTGGTCGTCGACCGGTTGGACGACGGCGCCACCCGACTCCTGCGGCGGCTGCGGCAGTCCGGGACGAGCAGAACCGGCCTGGTGGTCGGTCAGGTCGAGCAGAACGCGTTGTCCCTGGCCATCGAGTGCGGAGTGGCGGGCGTGCTCCGGCGGGTCGACGCCAGCCAGGACCGACTGGTGGACATGATCACGGCGGCCTCCCGAGGCGAGGGTGTGCTGCCCGGCGACCTCCTCGGCAGGCTCCTCGAACAGATGGGTCAGCTGCAGCGCAAGGTCCTCGATCCGCGCGGACTGACCATGTCGGCGCTGACCGCTCGGGAGATCGACGTTCTGCAACTCATCTCGGAGGGTTTCGACACCGGCGAGATCGCCACCAAGCTCTGTTATTCGGAACGGACGGTCAAGAACGTCCTCTACGAGGTCACTACGCGACTCCAATTGCGCAATCGAACCCACGCCGTCGCCTATGTCATGCGGCACGGACTGATCTGATCTCGCGGTGCCCGAAAGTCTCGACATGACTACCCCGTGCCCTGCCTGCGGCGTCTCGGCGGCCGAGTGCCGCCGGGACGAGAATCGATCGTGACGAGAGCCTGCTCGAATCGGTAGAGGACGGCGACGGTGATCCGGAAATCCCGTGCACGCGACCGATCTCGCGGTCGAGTCGTGCCCGTGATCTGGCTGCTGCTGCTCGGCCTGGCCGTGGCCCCGCCGCAACGCCCGGCCCAGGCACAGCAACCGCCTGCGGACGACCTCGTCGACCGGATCGCATTCGCGGGCACCGACCACCGCAGCCTCGGCGCGGTCCTCGATCCGCAGCCCGGCGGCACAGCCGCCTCCGAACCTCTGTTCGGCCCCGGCCCGGCCCACTTCGATCAGGACCCGGCGGCGCGGGGCGAGTGGCTGGTGTTCACCAGCCGACGAGACGAGGCCCGGCCGCAGGTCTACCTGCGGGCACCGGACGGCGGCGTCCGGCGGCTGACCCAGGGTCGGGACGCCGCCGCGCCCGAGCTGTCGCCGGATCTCGGCCGGGTCGTCTTCGAGTCGGCCGAGCCGACCGGCGACGGGACGGGCGTCCAGCGTGACCTGTGGGTGGTCGGGACCGACGGCGGCGGCCTTCGTCGCCTCACCGACACGCCCGCCGACGAGACCGGCCCGACCTTCTCGCCGGACGGTGCGACGATCGCGTTCAGCGCCGACCTCGGGGACGGGCGCGGCCGGGAGATCCATCGCCTGCCCGCGACCGGCGGGGCGGTCCTGCCGGTCACCGACGAGCCGACCGGGGCCGCCGTCGAACCGAGCTGGCATCCCGTCGACGACGTGATCGCCTACACCCTGGACTCCCCGACCGAGGATCGAAGCGTCCGGCTCGTCGAGGTGACCCAGCGCGAGGTGATTCCGCTGCTGGGCGGCGACTACGCATCCTGGACGAGCCGGGAGCCCGCCTGGGACTCCGACGGCGGCGCCGTGCTGTTCGTCAGCCGCAACCGGGTGCCCGACACGCCGGGCGAACCGGAGCTCGACGACGTCGACCGCGTCTACCGGGTGCCCTTCGGCGGCTGCCTGCCCGTCTGCGAAGCGCCGGAGCTGCTGTTACAGGAGGACCGGGCCGCCGACTCGCCCGCCTGGCTCGGCGGGGCGGACGGACCCCGGCTGGTCGTCGCCCGCACCAGCGCCGTCGACCAGCACACCGCCACCCTCCAGGACGTCCGGCCGACCGGCGCCGACCCCCGTGACCTGGGCGTCGCCGTCCTGCGGGAGGACCCGGCGATCACCGAGGACGCTCGCCGCATGTGGTATCCCAACCCGGGCTTCGATCCGTGGACGCATCGGCAGGCCTACTCGCCGGACGGTCGACAGCTCGTCCTCACTCGATTCGAGGACGGCCCCGCCGGACGGGTCCAACGGTTCTGGCTCGTCGACGCCGAGGGCACGAACCTTCGGCCGCTCCCGGTGGCCGACCGCGCCGCGACGGACTGGGAGACCGACGCGACCTTCTCCCCGGACGGTCGGTTCGTCGCCTTCGCCCGGCGCAGCCCCGGCGGCCTCCGCCCCGATGCCGGACCTGCCAGGATCGTCGTCGTCGCGGTGGACACCGGCGCCGTGCGCTTCGTCGTGACACCGCCGCCGGAGCAGGCCGACCAGGACGACACCCAGCCGACGTGGTCCCCGGACGGCAGCACGCTAGCCTTCACCCGAGGCCTGGTGACGGGCGGTTTCGACGACGAGGAGCGGGACGGGCACATCTGGACCGCCTCGGTCGCCGATCCGGACGCACAGACCGATCTCTCGGCACTCGCCTGCGGATTCGACTGCGACGTCGCCGACGACAGCGCCGCGTTCTCGCCGGACGGCTCGCGGATCGTGTTCAACCGGGAGCATGACGCACTGCTCACCGTGGACGTCGACGGCACGGACTGCGCGGTGCTGCTGCCTGCGGCGGGCGCCACCTGTCAGACCGAGCTGGTCACCGGGCCGACGACCGGCCCCTTCCAGCCGAGGGACGCCTCCTTCTCGCCCGACGGCGGGGCGCTGGTGCTCACCAGCAGGCGGGACGGCGATCCGCAGACGCCGGAGGGCCTGCAGATCCTCAGCCTGACCACCGGCGAGCTGACCCCGCTCGCCTGGGATCTGCCGGGCAGACAGAAGGAGCCCGGCTGGCGGCGCAGCGTGAACCTCTCGACCAGTGCGCCGCCGCCGCCCGGACCCGTCGAGGCGGGCGGCGAGGTCGAGATCCTCGTCCCGGTGGTGAACGAGGGCCCGTCGCCGTCGCCGACGACCGAACTGATCGTGACGATCCCGCCCGGACTGCGCCCCGTCGGGCTGACCGCCCCGCGCGGGGAGTGCGTGCTCGTGACGGCTCGCTGCGATCTCGGGCTGCTCGGGCCGGGGGAGTCGGTGCCGGTCGTCGTCGAGGTGGCGGGGCTCGACGAGGGCACGCACCGCGTCGACTGGACGGTCGGCGGGAGCGTGCTCGACGCCGATCCCGCCGACGACACCGCAGGCGTCTGGGTCGTCGTCGAGCCGCCCGACACCTCGCCGCCGCCGGAGCCGCCTCCGGAGCCGCCGCCCGGCCCGCCGCCTGCACCGCCCCCTGGCCCGCCGTCGGGGCCGCCGTCGGGTGTCCCGCCGTCGGCGCCCGTGGCGGCCGGGCCTCGGGTGTCCGTCGCGATCGACCCCGATCCGTCCTATGTGGGCGGTACGGCCGTCGTCACCTACACCGTCGGCAACCGAGGTCCGATCCCCGCCACCGGGCTGCGGCTGGCGCTCGGCCTGCCCGCCTCGGTTCCGCTGGAGCGGGGCTGGCCCGGCTGCTCGGCTACGGAGTGCCTGCTCGGCGACCTGATGCCCGGCGTCACCATCATGGTCCGGGTGACCCTCGCGCCGACCGAGGCGATACGCACCCCCGTCGCGGCCGTGCTGACCACCACGGGCACCGACGACGACCCGACCGACAACCGAGACGACGCCCTGCTGCGAGTGCTGCAGCCGCGCATCGTCGCGGTGCCCGACGTCGGCGATCCCGGCTTCGTGACCTCGGTGCGCGGCGTCGACTTCCCACCGGGGACTCCGGTCGAGCTGACCTGGGACCCCGGACAGACCGCCCCTGCGGCGCCGACCGTCCCCGGCGGCGACGGCACGTTCGCCGCTCAGCTTCTCGTAGTGCCCAAGGACCTGCTCGGGCCGAGGGTCATCACCGCCGCCGGGGCGGGATTCGGCTCGGTGACCACGGACTTCCTGGTCGTGGCGAGCACGATGAGTCCGCCCGACCTCGGCAGGCGGCGGTGAGGAGTCCGATCACCGGGCGGCTGCCGGTCGGGCGCGGTGTGACCAGCTCGTCCGCCGACCTGCCCGGCGACTCGCCCGGCGGGGCGGGGTGGCGGGACCGAGGTGCCTGCCGGGCCGCGGTCGGGTCGGCGGCACTGCGAGTGCAGGCAGAACCGCCCGCCTCGCCGAGGGCAGGAGAGGCGCGACGGTGATCCACGAGGTCGACGAGGGACTGCGCAGGCTGCTGACCGCCGAGGTCTTCCCCGGTGGGGAGATCGACGTGGCCTTCGACGCGCCGACGCGGGACTGGGCGGCGCGCCGGACGTCGCCCACGATCAACGTCTTCCTCTACGACATCCGCGAAGACGCCACCCGCCGTCGATCGAACCCGACGGCGGAGTTCGCCGCCGACGGACTGACGATCACCCGCCGAGAACCGCCGCGCTGGTTCCAGCTCTCCTACCTGGTGAGCGCGTGGACCACCCGGCCGCAGGACGAGCACCGGCTGTTGTCGGCGGTGCTGGGCTGCCTGATCCGACACGACGTGCTCCCCGCCGCGCACCTCGGCGGGACGCTGGCCGAACTCGGGCTGGGAGTGTCGCTCGACGCGGCGGGACCGGTGGGGGAGAACCGATCGGCCGCCGACCTCTGGTCGGCACTGGGCGGTGAGCTCAAGGCCGCCGTCGACCTCCGCGTCCTGGCTCCGATGGCCGGGGAGCAGACCACGACGGCGCCGCCGGTGACCGACGGGCTGATCATCCGCACCCGCGACGTGCACGGCGACACCGACTCCGCGCGCATCCGCAGGCTGCGCTACCAGGACATGGCCGAACCCGACGTCGTCACGCCGGTCGAGCAGGGCGACGGCTTCGGGCCGACCCGACCCCGACCGGAAGGCTCCCGAAGCAGGCGACGCAGGGGCCGCCTCCGATGACCGTGCCGGAGATTCGCGGAGCCTGCACCGGGATCCCGCCCGGCGAGCCCGGCTGCCACGGCGATGCGGCCCGCAACCTGACCGGGCAGGCCCCGGACCGGACCGGGGCGGGCGGCGATCGGGCCTGCGCGTCCTGCTCGGCGGCGGCCCCGTGACCGGCCGGGGCGAGGCGGCTGGCCCGACGGTGCGGGCTCGCGAGCTGCCCGATGCGGCCGCGCCTGCGGTCGACGACGGAGCCTCGGCCGAGATCGGCCGCGACGCGGACGCGGGGACGCCGAGGTCCGCCGCCGCCGAGCCCGCACCGAACGACGGGGCAGGCTCGGCGGCGGCCGAGCAGCGGGGACTGCGCGACCTGCTGCGCAGACTCGCCGCCGTGGAGGAGCAGGTCCGAGGGCTGGTGGCAGCTCGACGCGCGGCCGACCCCGAGCCCGCCGACCCGTACCGAGGGCTGTATCTCTCGGAGGAGGCCGTGCTGCGCATCCTCGCCGACCGGCCTGCACCGCCCGCCGGGACGAACGGGGACGATCGGCCGTCGACTGTGGACGACGAACTTCCGGCGACGAGACTGGGAGTGCTGGCCCGGCGATTCGGCCTCTCCCGGCTCGACGTCGACCTGCTGCTGATCGCGCTCGCCCCCGATCTGGACGGTCGGTTCGAGCGGCTCTATGCCTACCTCAACGACGACGTCACCCGCAGGCGGGCCACCGTCGCGCTCGCGCTGGAGCTCGCCGACCTGCCGCAGGCGGGTCGCGGCCGGTTCCGGCTCGCCCCCGACGCGCCGTTGATCGCGGGCGGGCTGCTCCGTGTCGAGGAGACCGACCGGCCGATGCTCAGCCGATCGCTGCGGGTGCCGGACCGGGTGGTCGCCCACCTGCTCGGGCACGATGCCCTGGACGCCGACCTCGCCGGGCTGCTGCGGCTCGTCGCCACGGACTCGCGCCGGACCGGCGGCGGTGAACCCGATGCGCTGCCCGCCCGGCTGGCCGCCGTGCTCGCCACCGGAACGCGGCTGCTCTACCTGCATGCCCCCGACGGCGACGGTGCCGCATCGGCCGTCGCCACGCTCGCCGCAGCCCGCCGGGACGCGCTGGTGATCGATGCGACGCGATTGATCCAGGTCACCGAGTCCTCGGCGCTGCGAGACCTGCTGCTGCTCGTCGCCAGGGAGGCGCGGCTGCGGGGTGCGGGCCTGATCCTCGGCCCGGTCGAGACGCTGGACCCCGCCCGCCCGGAGCGCCGCCCGCTGCTGCCCGCGTTCGCCGCCCTCGCCGAGTGGATTCCGGTGCTGCTGCACGGTGTTCGAGGCTGGGACCCGCAGTGGACGGAGGATTCGCCGATCACCGTGGCCGTTCCGGTTCCGACCTCGGATGATCGGGCGGCACTGTGGCGCGACGCCGTCGCCGAGATCACGGGCGGCCGACTCACCGGAGCGGAGGTGCCCGGCGGCCTGCTCGCGGGTTACCGACTCGGCGCCGAGCAGGTGCGGCAGGCCGCGCGGACCGCCGCCGGGCTCGCCGTCGTCGACGGCGGCCCGCTGACCCCGGCGCACCTGCGGGCCGGGGTGCGCGCCCAGAACGCCGCCGGGCTGGAACGGCTGGCGCGGCGCATCACTCCCGACGTCGGCTGGGACGATCTGGTCCTGGCCGACTCGACCCGCAGCAGGCTGCACGAGCTGTCGCTGCGGGCCGCCCACCGCGAGACGGTGCTGGGTCGCTGGCGGATGCGCCCCGGCGGCGGGCGCGGGCGCGGCGTGCTCGCCCTGTTCGCGGGCGAGTCCGGCACCGGCAAGACGATGTCGGCGGAGGTGCTCGCCGCGCAGCTCGGCCTTGACCTCTACGTGGTGGACCTGGCGACGGTGGTGGACAAGTACGTGGGGGAGACCGAGAAGAACTTGGAGCGGATCTTCACCGAGGCGGCGGGGGTCAACGGCGTCCTGCTGTTCGACGAGGCCGACGCGATCTTCGGCAGGCGATCGGAGGTCAAGGACTCGCACGACAAGCACGCCAACATGGAATCGGCCTATCTGCTGCAACGCATGGAGTCCTTCGACGGCATCGCGGTGTTGACCACGAACCTGCGAGCGAACCTGGACGAGGCCTTCATCCGCAGACTCGACGTGGTCGCCGACTTCCCGATGCCCGCCGCGAGCGCCAGGCTCGCCCTGTGGGATCGCTGCCTCGGCACCCGACTGCCCAGGGCCGACGACATCGACCTGCCGTTCTGCGCGGAGTCCTTCGAACTGTCCGGCGGCTCGATTCGCGCCTGCGCGATCAGCGCCGCCTATCTGGCCGCCGAGGCCGACCGGCCGGTGCGCATGGCCGACCTGATCAACGCGGTCCGCCGGGAGTACCGCAAACTCGGCAGGCTGCTGCTGGACGCCGAGTTCGGGCCGTGGCTGTCGAGTTGAGGGCCGGTCCGTGAT
Organism: Actinoalloteichus fjordicus; assembly: GCF_001941625.1. NCBI lineage: Bacteria > Bacillati > Actinomycetota > Actinomycetes > Pseudonocardiales > Pseudonocardiaceae > Actinoalloteichus > Actinoalloteichus fjordicus. The sequence continues at coordinate 4,941,044 of NZ_CP016076.1, read as the reverse complement.
CCTGTTCCGTCGGGAGCGGGATCGGCGTGGCCGAACTGCACGGCGACCGGCGAGAGCCATGGCGGAGTGATGGTGACCGACGATGCCCCCGCAGATCGCCGCGCGGGCCCGCGCAACAGGAGGGCAGGGACCGAATCTCCGGGCCTGCGGACGAGCCGCCGTCGTGGATCAGTCCCGCCGCACGTCGGCTCCCGGCGCGGCGGGGCGGCCGGGAACCAGCGTGCGGGCGGCGGCGCGCACCACCGCGTCCGTCACGGCGGCCAGCGGCGGGGAGTCGAGCCGCCAGTGCTGCCAGTACAGGGCGACGTCCACCGGGTGTTCAGGCGCCAGCTCCACGAGCGCCGCAGGCCTGCGGAGTGCCGCGACCTGCATCGTCGGCAGCATCCCCCAGCCCATCCCGTTCACCACGGCCTGACAGAACACCGCCGACTCCGGGATCACGTGTCGCACCGGACCCCGCATCTCCTGTCCGGTGATCCTGCGCAGGAAACCGTCCTGGAGGTCGTCCTTCGTGTCGAACACGATCATCGGCGCTTCGGGGAGCACCTGCTCGAGCGGCCCGTGCGCCAGCCTGCGCGCGACGAACTCGGGGGACGCCATGGCCTGATACCGCATGTGCCCCAGCAGCCGGACCGTGCAGCCCTGTACGGGCCGGGCCGAGGAGGTGACCGCCGCCATCACCACCCCCTGCCGAAGCAGTTCGGCCGTGTGGTCCTGATCCTCGCGGCGGAGGTCGAACCGGATGCGCATCCCGGCGGGCTCGGGGTCGAGCGCGTCCAGGAACCAGGTGGCCAGCGAGTCGGCGTTGACCGCGACGGAGATCGTGGTCGGCTGACCGCTGCCCGCCGTGCCGAGACCGGCCAGTGCGTCGCCCGCGAGCAGCGTGAGCTGCCGGGCGTACCGGGCGACGATCGCGCCCGACTCGGTCAGCCGGACCGGCTTGGACCGGATGAGCAGGACTCGGCCGGTCTTCTGCTCCAGCAGCTTGATCCGCTGGCTGACCGCCGACGGCGTCAGATGCAGCACCCGCGCCGCCGCGTCGAAGGTGCCCTCGTCGACGGCCGTCACGAGCGTGTGCACCAGCTCGGCGGGCAGATCAGGCATCACGAACGCTGATGATACTGAAGAATCCTTAGCTGTACTGATGCGAGCCGTCGACCTAGCGTCGACCCATGCCCGTCGTGACTCCCGTCGTCGCCGGCCTGGGTGCCGGCCTGTCCCTCATCGTCGCCATCGGTGCGCAGAACGCCTTCGTGCTGCGCCAGGGCATTCTCCGCAGGCACGTCCTGCCGATCGTCGCGATCTGCATCGCCTCCGACCTCGTGCTCATCGCCCTCGGCGTGACCGGGGTGACCGCCGTGCTGGAACGGATCCCCGCCGCCGCGACCGTGGTCCGCTGGCTGGGCGCGGCCTTCCTCCTCGGCTACGGCCTGCTGGCCGCCCGCCGCGCCCTGCGCCCGGCGTCGCTCGATCCCGCGAACGCCGCCCCCGTCGAGTCCTGGCGGGTCGCGGTCCTGACCTGCCTCGCCGTGACCTGGCTGAACCCCCACACCTACCTGGACACGGTGCTGCTGCTCGGCACCGTCGGCAACAGCTGGCAGGACCAGCGCTGGTGGTTCGGCGCGGGCGCGATGGCGGGCAGCGTGCTGTGGTTCGTCGCCCTCGGCTTCGGTGCGGGCCTGCTGCGCGGCTTCTTCACCAGGCCTGCGTCGTGGCGGGTGCTCGACTCCCTGGTGGCGGCGACGATGCTGACGCTGGGCGTGCTGCTGATCGTGCGGGGCGGCTGAGCTGAATCCGGCGGCTCTCTGTTCGTCCGCTTGCGCGGTCGTGGGCGGACGACCGCGAGATCGATCTGCTGATCGCGGCCTAGACTGATCGCAAGTGAAGGAGAATTCAGTTACCGGCCAGTAGAATGCCTGGTCAGGAAGCGTCTGCCCCGCGTACGCGGGGGTGCTCCCTAGCACAGAGGGTGAGTAGATCCCAAACCTCAGTCTTCCCCGCGTACGCGGGGGTGCTCCCAGGCCGCCGTAGGCGATCTCCCTGCCGTCGTCGTCTTCCCCGCGTACGCGGGGGTGCTCCGTCGGCCTGGGTGGTCGAGGCGGTCAGCGTCTGGTCTTCCCCGCGTACGCGGGGGTGTTCCAGACACCAAGCTCTCGAACCTTGATCGAGGGCAGTCCTCCCCGCGTACGCGGGGCTGTTCCGGTTGTGCTGCTGCCGGGCTCGACAAAGCAGCGTCCGTGTTTTCGTTCTGTGCTGACTGCCCAGTCGATCCCGGCATGTTCCCGACCCGCTGACCTCGAGTCGCCGACGTCGAATTCGTGCCCCGGCCTCGCGCAGATGTCGGCGGGGACCGCGTCCGCGCGCCGTTCGGAGAACGTGTGGCAGGCCGTTCTCCCGAGAATCCCAGCCGGGAATCCCAGCCAGGCACCGCAAAGACCCCGCCAGCCTGTTCTGGGACTGCCACACCGTCGTCGATCCTCGCCCGGTCGCGTTCTGCCGAGAACGGACTCGGACGGGCACTGTGAATCCGGTGTATAACTCAGGTGTATAGTCAGCTCGACGCTAGTTCGGAACCGTCGGGGGCGGCGAAGGCATCCCCGGCGAAACACCGCGGTGGCCTGCGGTTCTCTCTGGCGGCCGAACGGCCGATGCCGTCCACGGTTCGATCACGGCGGCGGCATCGGCGAAAGATCGTCTTTCCGGCCTGTTCCTCGCGGTGTCATGCAACGTGCGATGTGAGACAGGCGTCTAGGTGAGCGATACCCATCCATGAATTTGGGGGCAGATGGTGCGCAAGCACAGCTTCTTCAGCGCTCTCGCGCTCGGAGTCGTGACGGTGACGGTGACGACGGCATGCTCGTCGTCCACACCGGACGCACAGAATCCCGATTTAGCCCAGCGCGGCACGATCATGACCACTGCGACGCCGAGTAGACAGGACCTCACCAGCCAGCTCAGCCTGAACGCTCAGGTCACGATGAATCCCGTCTTCGGTCTGGTCGCCCCCGTGGACGGCGAGGTGCGATTCTTCGATCTCGCCCCCGTGACGGGAACGCCCACCATCGCGACGCGGGTGGCCAACATCTGGAACGGCAACGGAGCCACGCCGGTCGACATCCCGGCGGGCGCGGCCTTCGCGGGCAGGCTCGTGGAGGAGAGCGCCGACGTCAGAGCGGACATGCCGATCGTGTCGGCGCGGCTGGGCGGCTACGGCATCGTCGCCGAGGTCACCGGTGAGCAGGCCTATCAGATCAGCGACGCGCTCGCCTCGGTGGAGGCACAGATCAAGAACGGCCCCGGCCCGTTTCCCTGCACGGTGCTGGGCACGATCGCCGCGCTGCCCGCCGGGACGATCCCGGAGCCGGAGTCGGACGACACCGGAGACACCGGAGACACCGGAGACGCCGGAGACGCCGAGGCGCCGGGGGACGACGCGGGTGCAGGTGCGGGAGCAGGCGCAGGTGCAGGCGCCCCGGAGCTGCGTCCCGGTCAGCAGCCGTCCGAGGCGACGCCGATGCAGGTCGTGTGCGCGGCCCCCGACGACGTGCAGCTGATCAACGGCGCCGCCGCGACGCTGGAGCTGATCAGCGAGCGAGTCACCGACGCCCTGGTGGTTCCGGTCGAGGCCGTCGCGGGTGCGCAGGGCCGGGGGCGCGTCGACGTGCTCGACGCGGACGGCGAACGACGGACCACCGACGTTGAGCTGGGGCTCAGCGACGGCGAGGTGATCGAGATCGTCTCCGGTCTCACCGGTGACGAGACGCTGGCCGTGCCCGGACCGAGCATCCCGCCCGGCGAGGACCTGCCCGGTGGCGAGGGTGCGAGCCCGGATGAGAGCGGGGCGCCGCAGCCGTGATCACGGACGACGTGACCCAGCAGCTGCCGCGAGTGGAACCGTTGACCGGGCAGCTCCACCCCCGACTGATCCACCTCGCCGGCCTCACGAAGACCTTGAAGGGGCAGGGCGAGCCGCGCAACATCCTCACGGACGTCGACCTCACGGTCCACGGCGGGGAGAGCGTGGCGATCCTCGGCCGCTCCGGCTCCGGCAAGAGCACGCTGCTCAGCCTCATCGGCCTGTTCGACCGGGCCGACGGCGGCACCTACCACCTGGGCGATCAGGACATCACCAGACTGCCCGAGCGAAGGGCCGCCGCGTTGCGCAGCGCCGAGTTCGGCTTCGTCTTCCAGCGCTTCTTCCTGCTCAAGCACCTGACTGCGGCCCAGAACGTCGCGATGGCGCTGGTCAACGGGCAGGGCTGGCTGCCGCGTCGCAAGCGGCGGGCGAAGGTGGAGGCCGCGCTCGAACAGGTCGGCATCGCGCATCTGGCCAAGCAGAAGCCGCCCCGGATGTCCGGCGGCGAGCAGCAGCGGGTGGCGATCGCGCGGGCCCTCGTGCGCGAGCCGAGGATCGTGCTGGCCGACGAACCGACCGGAGCCCTCGACACCGAGACGGGACGCATCGTCATCGACGCCCTGCTGGAGACGACCAACCGAGGCTGCGCCCTCGTCCTGGTCACCCACGACCACGCGCACGCCGCCCGGATGGGGCGCATCGTCCAGCTCGACTCGGGCAGGCTCGTCGAGTCGAGCGGGGAGGCCGTCGCGTGATCGGTACGTCGGGGCGGCTGCGGTCGTCGCTCATCATTGGCGGGCAGGGCATCCGGGCGCGCAAGCTGCGCACCTTCCTGTCCATGGTCAGCCTGTTCCTCGGCGTGCTCGCCGTCGTCGCCGTGCAGGCAGGCGCGGAGATCGCGCAGCGAGCCATGCTCGCCGACATCGAGTTGCTGGAGGGTGTGGACGGCACGACGCGGGTCTACCTGCCGCGGCACGAGAGCAGCACCGGGATCGCGCAGGACCTGCTGGCCGGGCGCGACGACGCCGTGGCCGTCAGCTCGGAGAGCGCGATCATCGGGGAGCCGGGCGTCGCGCCGATCAATCCGGGTGCCACCCCGCTCGACATGCCGGGTTCCTACGGCGGCATGACCTACTGCGACGCCTCCGGCTGTTACGACGAGCCCGATCCCAACGCAGGTCTGCCCACCGGCCAGGCCATCGAGCTGATGCTGACCTCGCTGTCCGGCGACCTCACCACGTTCCGGCCCTTCCGGCCGATCTCGGGCGACTGGCTGGACTTCGAGGGCGAGCCCTCCTTCGCGCCGCGCATCGTCCTCAACGAGCACGCCGCCGAGGGCTTCGAGATGCACGACATCCCCGGTGAGATGCGGGTGCCGAGCGCGACCGCCAACCTGACCCCGCAGATCGTCGGCGTCGTCGACGACGGCGGCTGGGGCCCCGCCGCCTACGTCCGGGCCGACGAGATGTTCAACTGGCAGCCGACCGGCGACGACGCGGCGGGCACCGAGCCCGGCAACGTCGAGGTGTACCTGTCGCCCGCGGCCGCCGACGTCGAGCAGCTGCTGCGCAGCAGGCTCTCGGCCGCCGGTGCGAACACCGACGAGATGGGCTCCTGGGTGATCACCTCGCGCGCCGACGCCGAGGATCAGCTGGCGATGATGCAGATGGTGTTCCTGGGACTCGCGGCGCTGGTCCTGCTCATCGGCATCGCAGGCATCCTCAACGTCGGACTGGCGACCGTCGGGGAGCGGATCGAGGAGTTCGCGCTCCGACGAGCAGTGGGCACCTCCCGCATGCTGCTTGCCGGGATCGTGCTCGCGGAGACCCTGTTGACCGGGCTCATCACCGCAGCTGCGGCGATCGGTGTGGGAGCCGTCGGCATCCAGGCCATCTCGATGATCATGGGCGGCAGCAATCCCGCGCTGGCCGATCTGGCCTTCCCCTGGCAGGCAGGAGTCTCCGGTGTCGTCGCGGGGCTGATCGCGGGCATTCTGGGCGGGCTGATCCCGGCGATCCGGGCCGCCCGCATCCCGATCGCCACGGTGATGCGCGCCTGACGGCAGCGCTCGTCGCACGATGCCCCGGCCGCCCTCGGCGCCGGGGCATCGTCCGCGTCTGAGCCGGTGTTCGCGGGTGCTGATGTCGAGGCGATGCCGGGATGCACCTGCCTCCGCGTCGACGAGCGCCGACGAGCAGGCCCGGGGCCGGGCGACGGCGAGTCGACGCCGTCTGGAGGCGGCCCGGGCCGGATCGGCGGCCGATGAGCGGGACCGCCGTCCACATCGGACACCGACCCGCTCGAACGCAGGACCGGACCACTCGTCCGGAGACCCGCCTCCGCCGCTTCCGGCTCGTCGATCGGGAGCGCCCGGTCTCGGCCCGCCTAGCCTGCTCGGTCCCGCCGTCGATCGGCGCCCGTGGCGTGGGCCGGGGATCGCCCGGAACACCGCCACAGCGACTCCCCGGCGCGGTTCGTCCCGCTCCCGGCGGCCGCTTGATGCCGACGCGATCACGGCGTCCGAGCCAGGCCCCGGCAGGGAGACGGCCACCGGTCGAGGAGCCGCGCCGGCACCCGACGTCGAGTCAGGTCCCGGCGCGATCCGATGTCGGCGCGAGGCCGATCACTCCTCGGCTTCGAGCGTCACCTCGATGCTCAGCTCGGCGCCCTCGGCCGGACCGATCTCCAGCACCCGCACCGTGCCCGCCGCCCGGACGTCGTCCTGGGCGGCGCGCAGCGCCGAGAGCGACAGCGCAGGTCCCTGCACCCGGACCAGCCGGACGGGCGTGCGCATGGACCGCTTCGCCGTGGACTTCGCCCGACGGATCGCGGTGATCACCGCGCTCGCCGAGGTGAGCAGTTCGTCGGCGGAGACCTCCTCGGCCGCGTCCGAGCCCTCCTGCCCGGCGGCGGGCGGGCCGAACCGGACGGCGGCGCCCGCCGCGTCCGCCGCAGGCCAGCCTGCGGCGTGGACCGAGTCGTCGTGCCACCACGACCAGGTCTCCTCCGCCGCATACGGCAGGAACGGCGCGAGCAGCCGCAGCAGCGTCGACAACGCCGTGCGCAGCGCAAGCCGGGCCGACTCCGCGCCGCCCGGCGCCCCGTCCTCCGCCAGATCGCCGTAGGCGCGCTGCTTGACCAGCTCCAGGTAGTCGTCGCAGAAGAACCAGAAGAAGCGCTCGGTCTTCTCCAGCGCCGTCGTGTACTCGAAGTCCTCCAGCGCCTCGGTGGCCGAGCGCACCACCTCGTCGAGCGCGGTGAGCATCGCCCGGTCCAACGGCCGGTCGACCACCGCGTCCGCCGCCGGGGCGGGGAAGCCGAGGATGAGCCTGCCCGCGTTGAGCAGCTTCATGGCGAGCCTGCGGCCGATCTTCATCTGGCCCTCGTCGAAGGCCGTGTCCGTCCCCGGCCTGCCGCTGGCCGCCCAGTACCGCACCGCGTCGGAGCCGAACTGCTCCAACAGTCCCATCGGCGTGACGACGTTGCCCTTGGACTTGCTCATCTTCTTGCGGTCCGGGTCGAGGATCCAGCCGGACAACGCGGTGTGCCGCCACGGCAGCGTGTGCGCGTCCAGCTCGGCGCGCAGCACGGTGGCGAACAGCCAGGTGCGGATGATGTCGTGACCCTGCGGCCGCAGGTCCATCGGGAACGTCTGGGCGTACAGCTCGGGATCGGACTCCCAGCCGCAGACCAGCTGCGGGCTCAGGGAGGACGTCGCCCAGGTGTCCATCACGTCGTTCTCGCCGACGAAGCCGCCGGGCACGCCGCGCTGGTCGGGGGTGTGGCCGGGCGGCGTGTCCGAGGAGGGGTCGACGGGCAGGGCGTTCTCGGCGGGCAGGATCGGCGCCGACAGGTCCGGCTCGCCGTGCTCGTCCAGCGGGTACCAGATCGGGAACGGCACGCCGAAGAAGCGCTGCCTGCTGATCAGCCAGTCGCTGGTGAGCCCGCGCACCCAGTCGTCGTACCTGGCCTTCATGTACGACGGGTGCCAGGTCAGCTCGGCGCCGCGTTCGAGCAGGCGCTCCTGGTGATCGACGGAGCGGATGAACCACTGCCTGCTGGAGACGATCTCCAGCGGCTTGTCGCCCTTCTCGTAGAACTTCACCGGCCGCACCGTGGGACGCGGCTCGCCGTCGAGATCGCCGCTGCCGCGCAGCATCGCGACGACCCGCTCCCGCGCGGTGTGCACGGTGGCGCCCGCCAGCTCGGCATAGGCCTTGCGGCCCTCGGGGTCGTCGAGACCTGCCGGCGGGTCCGGCAGGATGCGGCCGTCGCGGCCGACGACCGTGCGGGCGGACAGGTTCAGCTCCCGCCACCACAGGACGTCGGTGAGATCGCCGAAGGTGCAGCACATCGCGATGCCCGCGCCGCGATCCGGCTCAGCGGCCGGGTGGGCGAGCACCGGGACCGCCACCCCGAACACGGGCGTCGTCACGGTGCGGCCGAACAACGACTGGTACCGCTCGTCATCCGGGTGCGCGATCAGCGCGACACAGGCGGGCAGCAGCTCGGGCCGGGTGGTCTCGATGAACACCGGCTCGCCGTCCGGGCCCGTGAAGGCGATGCGATGCCAGGCGCCCGCGTGGTCCCGGTCCTCCAGCTCGGCCTGCGCCACCGCGGTGCGGAAACCGACGTCCCACAGCGTCGGCGCCTCCTTCTGGTACGCCTCGCCGTTCGTCAGCAGACGCAGGAAGGCGAGCTGCGAGATGCGCTGCGCGTCGCGGCCGATGGTCGTGTAGGTCATCGACCAGTCCACCGACAGACCCAGCCGTCGCCACAGCTGCTCGAAGACCTGCTCGTCCTCGGCGGTCAGCCGTTCGCACAGTTCGACGAAGTTGCGTCGCGAGACGTTCAGGATCGGCCGGGCGCCCTTCTTGACCACCGGTTCCGGCACCGGCAGCTCCGGGTCGTACGGCAGCGAGGGCTCACAGCGCACTCCGTAGTAGTTCTGCACGCGGCGTTCGGTGGGCAGGCCGTTGTCGTCCCAGCCCATCGGGTAGAAGACGTGCTTGCCGCGCATTCGCTGGAACCGCGCCACGATGTCGGTGTGGGTATAGGAGAAGACGTGGCCGACGTGCAGCGAGCCGCTGACCGTGGGCGGCGGGGTGTCGATCGAGAACACCGAGGCCCGATCGCCGGGCGCCTCGAACCGGTATACCCCGGTCTGCTCCCATCGGTCCGTCCACTTGGCCTCGAGACCGTCCAGAGACGGCCGTTCCGGCATGTTCGGCGTGTTCACAGGCACGCGGGTTGCACCTCGATCATTCGATGACTCTGGATGTGGCGACGGGCTCGACGTGACCGGCACGGCGGGCTGCCCGCTCGTCACTCGGCTGCCCAGGCGAGCACACATCGTACGCGCGGCGGGCTGCGGCGCCGGGACCACGCGAGGGCGGCCGTGGTGATCGTCGGCCGGGGACCGGGTCGGGGTGGGCGAGGCCTGCGCCGCCTGCCGTTCGGCCGATCGGCCACCCGTGCCGGGGTCGCCGGGGACCGACAGAACATCGACGCAGCCCGGAGTTTCGCCGGGCCGCGCGACGACGCGGCGGCCCCCGGCCTCGGCGAGGGCTTCCTCATCATCAGCACCAAGATGGCGGACGAGGTCACCTTCGACTTCTTCCCGTACCACGCGGCCGCCGTGGTGGGCGTGGACGGCAACGATCGCGTGACCCTCGAAGAGTGGGCGGCCACGGGTCTACACGGTCGGCAGCAGCACGGAGTCCTTCCACGCCACCTGGGGCGGTCCGGGCGCCGCGCTCAGCGACGTACAGCCGCTCACCATTCCTGCAGCCAGGCAGGCCGGAAGACCTCGTCGTGATGAAGACGGCGCGCAGGAGGAACCCGATGAATTGACCGACCGAGCCGGAGTCGCCGGGGCGGCGGCGGAACACGGCCGGCACCGGGCGGCGCGCTGCCCACTCGGGCACCCGTGCTGCCCCCGTGTCGGGTGTGTGCGGCCTGGCAGGGTCGGTCAGGCGAGAGAACGCTCATCAGTGATCACGCGGTCACGGACGGCGAAGGAGCGAGCATGCCGACGTACCTCTCCCCTGGCGTCTACGTCGAGGAGGTCCAGGGCGGATCTCGACCGATCGAGGGAGTGGGCACCGCCGTCGCCGCCTTCGTCGGTTTCGCCGAGAAGGGCGCCTTCCACACTCCCACGCTGGTGACCTCGTGGAACCAGTATGTTCAGCACTTCGGCGGCTTCGTCGACGGCGCCTATCTGGCGCACGCCGTCTACGGCTACTTCGCCAACGGCGGCGGCCTCGCCTACGTCGTGCGGGTCGGCGGGGTCCCGTCCAGGGACGCCGCACCGCCGCGCACCTCGGCCGCCGAGGTGGCGGGCCTGCGCATCGAGGCGTTGCCCGACGTGGCAGGCGACATCGAGGTCGAGATCGCCGACGCCGACGGGGAGAATCCGCCCGACGACCGGTTCAAGCTCGTGGTGCGCCAGGGCGGGCGCATCGCCGAGACCTTCGACGTCTCCACGAAGAAGAACACCAAGAACTACGTCGTCGCCCAGGTCAGGGAACGCTCCGCGTTGATCGGCGTCGTGGAGCCCGCCGGCACGCTGGCGCGTCCAGAGCGGACGAAGGCCGCACTGCTCCCGCCCGCCGAGGACCCGCCCACGACGGTGTCGCCGCAGGAGTACGTCGGAGACGCGGGCGATCGCACCGGCCTCGGCGGTCTGGAGGCGGTCGACGAGATCACCATGGTCGCCGTCCCCGACCTGATGAGCGCCTACCGCCGGGGCCTCGTCGACGCGGAGGGCGTGCGGACCGTGCAGCTCGCGGTGATCTCGCACTGCGAGCAGATGGGCGACCGGGTGGCCGTCCTGGACGCCCCGCCCGACCTGACCGCACAGCAGGTGCGGACCTGGCGACAGGACGAGGCGGGCTACGACTCCCGGCACGCCACGCTCTACCACCCGTGGATCCGGGTGTTCGATCCGGTGAGCGGGCGCAACATCCCCGTCCCGCCGGGCGGACACGTCGCCGGGGTGTGGGCTCGCAGCGACGTCGAGCGCGGCGTGCACAAGGCGCCCGCCAACGAGGTCGTCCGGGGTGCGGTGGATCTCCAGAACCCGCTGAGCAAGGGCGAGCAGGACCTGCTCAATCCGATCGGGGTGAACTGCATCCGCGCGTTCCCCGGCCGGGGCATCCGAATCTGGGGCGCCAGGACGTTGTCCTCCGACCCCGCCTGGCGTTATCTCAACGTGCGTCGGCTCTTCAACTACCTGGAGGAGTCGATCCTGCTCGGCACCCAGTGGGTGGTCTTCGAACCCAACGACGATCGGCTGTGGGCCAGCATCCGACGCAACGTCTCCGCCTTCCTCACCGAGGAGTGGCGGCGCGGCTCGCTGTTCGGCCGCACGGCGGAACAGGCCTTCTACGTCAAGTGCGACGCGGAGAACAACCCGCAGGAGTCCATCGACCTCGGCCAGGTGATCTGTGAGATCGGCGTGGCCCCGGTCAAGCCTGCCGAGTTCGTCGTCTTCCGGCTCGCCCAGTTCTCCGACAGCACCAGCGTGGTCGACGAATGACCGCCGCGACCCACCTCGGCGATGAGAAAGGCGGCTGAGTCCCGATGGCACAAGGCGATTCACTCTCCACCCACATCTTCGGCCTCGAGATGGGCGGCATCCAGGTCGAGTCGGTCCAGGAGGTCAGCGGGCTGTCCGTCGAAGAGGACGTCGTCGAGAGCAACTTCGTGACCACGCAGGGCATCCAGGTCATCCGCAAGCAGCCCGGCGCCCGCCGCAGCGGCGAGGTCGTCATCACGCGGGGCCTGGACAAGAGCGACGCCTTCACCAAGTGGATCGACCTCACCCTCAACGAGGGGCAGGTCGACGAGGCGCGCAAGGAGCTCACCATCGAGATCAAGGACACGAAGAAGGAGACGGTTCGCCGGATCAACCTCTTCGGCTGCTGGGCCAGCAAATGGGAGGGGCCCTCGTTCAAGGCGGGCGAGTCGGCGGCGGCCACCGAACGAGTGACCATCGTGTTCGAGGAGATCAAGGTCCAATGAGACGCCGAACCGTCGGCATCGGCGCCCTCGACGAGCTGATCGAGGACGCCGATCGACAACCGGAGCCCGCGCGGGCCGTCCCTCGGACCCCTGCGGGGGACGGCCTGCGCACCGAGTTCGAGTTCGAGCTGCCGCGCGGCTATCTCGACGGCGACGGCGTCCTGCACCGGCACGGCCGGATGCGGCTGGCCACCGCCCGCGACGAACTGCGCCCGCAGACCGACCTGCGGGTCAAGGAGAACCCCGCGTACCTCGGGGTGGTCCTGCTCAGCCTGGTGATCACCGAGCTGGGGACGGTCACCGACATCCACGCCGGGGTGGTGGAGCAGATGTACGCCACCGACGTCGCCTTCCTCCAGGACTTCTACCGCCGGATCAACAGCGAGGGACACACCAGGGCGGGCGTGACCTGTCCCGCCTGCTCGACGAGCTTCGAGGTCGACCTCGCGGGCGGCCGCCTGGGGGAATCGTGACGTACGCGGCCGACCGCCTGCATGAGGAGGTCGCGTACATCGCCTACCACTTCCACTGGTCGCGCGCTCAGATCCTCGATCTCGAACACCACGAGCGTCGGCGCTGGGTGCACGAGATCGCGCGGATCAACACCAGGATCAACGAGAGCGGGTGAGACCGGGTGGCGTGGTGGAGCAGGCTGCTGCGCAGCCGGGCGCGGGCCGACGGTGCCGGTCGGCGGTCGAGCGGGACCGCCGAGACCGGGGCGGCGTCGAACCGAACCTGGGAGCCCGCTCGGGGACTCGCGGCGGACGTCGGCTCCGTCGCCGATTCCGGCGCTGATTCGGGCGATCTCGCCTCGGCGGGCCCGGCCGGGGTGGAATCGGGTTCGGCGGCGGCCTGGGACGGCGGCTGGCGGGCGCTCGCCCCGTTGTCCGGCGTGATCCAGCGCTCCCCGGCGGGCGTCTCGGACGGGATTCGCTTCCGGACCGGTCTCGCGGCCTGGCAGAACCCCCGCCTCGGCGGCGAACTCGGTCATCTCGTCTCGCCTGCGGCGCCCGCCGGGCTGATCGGCGGACTGCTGCGTCCGGTGGACCGCGCCGAGGGCGGGGCCGAGCGAACCGCCGGGGGACCGCCGCTGGTGCGGCTTGCCACCGTGCCACGGGACGCGACCGAAGCCGCTCGCTCGGCGCCGCTCTTGTCGCGGGCGCCCACCTCGGGGGAGTCCGGTCCTTCGGCCGGGGCCGTCGTCCGGCGGCCGGCCGGGCCTGCGGTGTCCGACGCTGCGGTGTCCGACCCTGGGGTGTCCGGTCCTGCGGTGTCCGTAGGTTCACCGAGCGACGCTGCATCCGTTGCGCGGTACGACTCCGCGGTCGCGGCCGAACCGGTCCGGGCCCGGCCGGTCGGGCCGTCGTTGATCGTCGCGCGGGCGATCCGGCCCCTGCGCAGCCTGCCTGCCGTCGACGTCCCGGTCCGTTCGGCCTCGACCGCCGCGGCGGCTCGCGGGTCGGCGGAGCCGCCGGCGGTAGGCCGTCCCGACCGGGCGGCGGCCCCGACCCTCGGCCGCGATGGTGGTCCGAGGACCGCTGCCGACGCGAACGCCGGGTCGGCCCCCGTCCCACCGACCGACTCGGGCGGCGCCGGCGGTCGGCCCGATGACTCGGACCCGTTGCCCTCGACGCCTGTCGTGCGGGCGCGCTCGGCGAGCCCGGCGGACGGAACGCGCCGGGGGCTGGGTGCCCCGTTGTCGAATCCGCCGACGGCGGTGCAGCGTGCCGAGCGGACCTCGGGGCGCCTCGGACCGTCGGGGACGGCAGCGGACGCCGTGCGCGGGCGGTTCGCGGCTCCGTCGTCGCCTGCCCGTTCGCGGGTCGGTCTCGGGTCGCCGCTCACCGCGTTGCCGCCCTCGGCGCTGCCCGTCACGTCGAGCCCGACCTCGGCAGGCAGGCCGGCTGCCACGGCGGATCAGCGCGGGCCGCGACCGTCCGGAGTCGAGCACGCCGCCGAGCTGCCGCAGCCCGGCCGCACCGGTCCGACGTCATCGAGCGCCGGGCCGTCGGAACAGGCCGCCCCGCTCGGGTCGGGAGCCGACCGACGGCCGACCCGGCAGGAGACGTCGGGGACGGCTGCCCACGAGGCCGAGACCCAGGACTCGCCCCGGTCGCCTGCGCCGCGGATCGAGTCTGCCGCCGACGGGCCGACCGCAGCGCTGCTGGGCCGAGAGCCCGACCCACGACCGAGTGGCGAGGACCGGTCCGCCGCGAGCCCGCCGGACCGCGACGGCCCCGGCCCGATCGTGCAGCGTGCCGGGGCCGAGGCGGGCGGCTCGGCCTCGGACGGTGCTCGACACGGTCGAGGCCCGGCACGGGGCGCGCCGACCGGCAGCGAGGGTTCCGGGCTCGCGCCCGTCCCGGCCGACGGCGGATCATCGAAGGGCCCGACGCCGGAGCAGACTGCAGGCACGGATGCTTCCGCCCGGCTTGCGGGCTCCGATCCTCGGCGCTCGGACGGCCGCCGCGATGTGAGCGACCGTCTTCCCCTTGATCCGTCCACTGTCGACTCGGGATCCTCCGGAGCTTCGGGGGCCTTGCAGACAGACCGGTCGCTGCTCGGTGCCGACGTCGGCGCAGCGGGCGCCGGGCAGCCGATCGCCGAGCCTCTCGGCCGCGAGTCGGGAACCGAGCCCGCGTCGCTGCCGGTGGTCCAGCCCGTCCAGCGAAGCGAGATCGCCACCGGATCGGCCGTGCGCACCGCAGCAGGTCTGCCGCTCCACACCGCCGCAGGCCCCTCGACGTCGCACCCCGCGGCCGACCGCGCTGCGGGCGGGCAGGCGGGCGAGCCGAGGCCGACCGCCGTCAGCGAAGAATCGGGCGGTCGCCGCAGGCCCGGCGGGCCGAGTGCCGGCCAGGCCACGCTGCCGCCCGCGCCGCCCGACCACGGCGCGGCGCCGCCCTCCGCCGCCTCGGGAGAGGCTGCTCGACTCGGCAGGCCCGCCGTCTCCCGAACCCGGCGGGTCGGCCTCCTGGGCGATCGACCGTTGCGGCCCGCCGTTCCCTCGGCGGTGCAGCGCGCGGTGGCGGGCCCGACCGGCGACGGACGCGGGGACGAGACGGCGACGAGGCCGCCCGCCCCGGTGGTTCCGCTGCGGTGGACGCGATCGGCTCAGTCTGCGGTGCCTGCCGATCCGGTCGCGGACGCGACGGCAGACCCCGCACCCGCCCGCCCCTCGGGGCGTTCCTCGTCGTCAGCCGAGAGACGAAGGGCGGCTCGGCGCGGACGGGCCGGTGCTCGTGACCTCCGGCCCGGAGCGGAGGGCGCGGGGGCGACCACCGCGAGCGGTGCAGACTCTATTGCCGCGCGCGGAGCAGATGCGTTCGCCGCGAGCGGTGCAGACTCCAACGCCGCGAGCGGCGCAGGTTCTTCCACCGCAGGCGGTGCAGGTTTTTCCGCTGAGCGGGGCGCGAAACCGCCCGCCGTGAAGGGCACGAAGCCGCCCGACGCGAGCGGCGCTGCCGGGTCTGCGCGAGCAGGCACGCCGCCGCTCACTCGGCAGGCCCCGATCTCCCAGGCCCCGATCTCGCGGGTCTCGCCGGTCTCGCCGGGTCGACCGGGCTCGATCCTCCAGCGGCGTTCCGAGGCGTGGGCCCGGCCTTCGGCGCAGGCCGCCGCGACCGTCTCCGCCGCTCGCGCAGGCGCGGCGCCGCAGGCCCTCCGCACCGCACCGGTCGAGACTCGTGCCGTGGACGGCACGACCGTGTCTCGTCCTGCGGTGGTCCTCCCCGCCCCGCCTGCCGACCAGTCGGGCCCGGCGGCTCCGGTGGCGCGCGCCCGCGCCGTGCCTGCAGGCTTGCCGCCCCCGCAGCCAGTGCCGATCCCCGGCGTGCCGATCACCGTGTCGCGGAGCCCGCAGCTCGCGCGCCACGTCGGGCCCGACGTCGGGCCCGACGTCGCCGACGACCGGCGACCGGCGGCCCCGCCGGGCCTCGCGGGCACCGGAGCGGCGTCGGGCACCGGCGTGGCCTCGGGGCTCGGCATGGCCTCAGGTCCCGGTGGCGGCTCCGCCGCCCGCTCCGGCGCCGAACTCGACGACCTGGCGCGCCGACTGCTCGACCCGGTGAGCCGGCTGCTGCGTGCCGAACTCCGCCACGGCCGAGAACGCATCGGCCGCCTGCACGACCGCCGACGTTGACCACCCGCTGACCACCCGCCGACCGCCGACCCGCAGCCGCCGACCCGTGACGACCGCAACGCCCACCGCCGACCCCCACCACGGGCACCCCGACCTCGCCACCACCGACCTGCCACCACGGCACCCCGACCTCGCCACCGCCACCTCCGCCCCACGCCGACGGCGCCGCCCGCCCCGGCCACCGAGGCCGACATCGTCTCGGCCGCAGCCGAGCGCTCCGGCCGAGACGGTCGACACCGCAGAGAGGCATCCGATGACGGACCGCATCTTCGCCACCAGCGTCTTCTTCCGCCTCAGCATCGGCGGCAACGACCTCGGGGCCTTCCACACCTGCTCCGGGCTGGGCGCACAGGTCGAGGTGGAGCAGTTCGCCGAGGGCGGCAACAACGGCTACACCTGGCAGCTGCCGACCAGGATCACCTGGTCCAACATCACGCTGAGCAGGCCGGTCACCGCCGACACGACAAAGGTGACCCGCTGGATCACGGATCTGGTGCGCCGCGTGGTGCCCAAGAACGGCGAGATCGTCGCGCTGCGCCCGGATCGCACTCCCATCGCCCGCTGGCAGGTCCAGGGCGCGATCCCGGTCCGCTGGGCGGGGCCGTCGTTCGATCCGTCGACCTCGCAACCGGCCGTCGAGACCCTGGAGATCGCGCACCAGGGCCTGCTGGCGAGCTGATCGAGGGGAGGAGAGGACCCGCCATGTCGTCGACGCCAGGGGTGAACCTGGTGCACGCCGTCCTGCTGATCATGGAGCCGCCCGCCTCGGTGGGGGCCGGACCAGGCGGCACCATCGCCCGCGTTCCGTTCCAGTTCAACCCGAATCGGCTCTCGCTGACCAAGAGCACGGAATGGCGGCGGACGCCCTCGCGGATGGCGGGGGAGTCGGCGCTGCCCGAGTTCGTCGGCAGCGGCCCGCGCAGCCTCTCCGTGGCGGTGTTCATGGACGCCACCGCCACCCATGACAAGTCGGTGGAGGACCGGGTGGAGAAGCTGATGCTGGCCTGCGTCCCCACCCCCAAGAGCCTCGGCAGCAGGAAGCCCGCCAGCCCGTGGGTGCGCTTCGAGTGGGGCACCGCCCGCACCACCACCTTCGACGGGGTGCTCACCGGCTTCTCCGTCGAGTACTCGTTGTTCGACGTCGACGGCACTCCGCTGCGCGCCACCTGCTCGCTGAGCATCGAGGAGGCGGCAGGCGAGACTCCCGGCCAGAACCCCACCTCCGGCGGCGAGGCGGCCCGCCGGACCCACACCGTCGTCGCGGGCGACAGCCTTCCGCTGCTGGCCTGGCGCGAGTACGGCGACGCGACGATCTGGCGGGTCATCGCCGCCGCCAACGAGATCGACGATCCGATGGTCCTGCCGCCCGGCACCGAGCTGCTGCTGCCCGCCTACGACGAAGGCCCGCGCACGGGCGACGGGAGCGCGGCCTGATGGGGACGAGTGAGGAGACCTCCGGCCGCTCCTTCGCCGCCGACCCGATCATCGCGGCGCCCGACGAGCTGCCGCCCGCCTGGGCTGCTCAGCTGGTGCGCTGCGTGGTGGACGAGAGCGTCAATCTGCCCGACACCGCCGAACTGTCCTATCGCGACCCCGACCACGAACTGCTGGTCAAGACCGGCATCACCATCGGCACCCGGTTGACCGTCTCGGTCAGCACCGTGCGGGACCGGGGTCGCACGACCCTGTTCGCGGGCGAGGTCACCGCACTGGAACTGGACAGCGACGAGACGGGCTCGTTCACCGTCGTCCGCGCCACCAGCCGAGTGCACCGGCTGTTCCGAGGCCGCAAGGTCGTCGCCTTCCGCAACATGACCGCGAGCGACATCATCCGCAAGGTCGCCAGGGGCGCGGGCCTGCGAGTCGGCCGCATCCAGGCCGACTCGATCACCTATCCGCACCTCAGCCAGGCTGGCGTCTCCGACTGGGACTTCCTCCAGGATCTCGCGCGGGAGCACGGCGCGATGGTCACCATGGACGACGAGGAGCGGCTGGAGTTCGTCCGGCTCGATCCGGCTGCTCGCGCTCCGTCGCCCACCACGTCCTCGCTGCGGGACCCGCTGGTGCTGGAGTACGGCCGCAACCTCGTGGCGCTGCGTGCCGCCGTCACCAGCGCCGATCAGGTCACCGGGGTCGAGGTCCGAGGCTGGGACGTCAAGACCAAGACCGCGCTCGTCGGCCGTGCCGCCGCCGTCACCAGTGACACCGTCCTGCCGGGGCTGAGTCCGGCGACGGCGAGTGCGGCCTTCGGCGGGTCGCCCCGGCTGCTGGTCACCGACACCCCGTATCGCACCCAGGCCGAGACCGGCGCGGCGGCCCGCGCGCTGGCCGCCTCGGCGAGCGCGGGATTCGGCGAGCTGGAGGCGGTGGTGCTGGGCAACCCGAGGCTGCGCGCGGGCGTCCCGGTCGCCCTGGGCAACGTCGGCCCGGCGTTCTCCGGTCGGTTCACCGTCACCGCCGCTCAGCACGTCCTGGAACCCGGCGGGGGCTACCGCACCACCGTCGTCGTCAGCGCCTCCTCGGATCGCTCGCTCGCGGGCCTGGTCACCGGGGCCAACGCCCCGGCGCGCGGCGAGCGGATCAACGGCCTGGCCGTCGGCATCGTCACCGACACCAAGGAGCCCGGCGGCCGGGGGCGCGGCGAGGTCCGGCTGCGGCTTCCGTGGCTGTCCGACGACTACGTCACCGACTGGGTCCGCACCGCGCAGCTCGGCGGCGGCGGGGTGTGCAGTCCCGAGGTCGACGACGAGGTCCTGGTGGGCTTCGAGCAGGGCTGCCTGGACCGGCCCTACGTGCTGGGCACCCTCTACAACGGCGTCGACCTGCCCGCCCGCCACGACGTGCCCCTGGTCGACGGCACCCGAGGCACCGTCGATCGACGGTCCCTCGTGTCGCGCGGCGGCAACCGGCTGGAGCTGCTGGACAAGACCGGCGGCCCGCGCGGGGTCCGGCTGCGGACCGGCGACGGACGGCTGGAGGTGCATCTCGACCAGCAGCAGACCCAGATCACCGTGCACAGCAACGGAACGGTCAGCATCGAGGCCAAGGGCGAGGTCACCGTGTCCGGTCAGGGCATCACCCTCGACGCGGGCCGGGGCGACCTCGCCATGAAGGGACGCCGGGTCTCGATCGACGCCACCGCTGGCCTGCGGATGGACGGCGGCACCGAGGCCGTAATCAACGGACGGGTGGTGCGGCTCAATTGAGCGGATACGACCGGGAGTCCGAGGCGCCGTGTCGCCGGTCGGCCTCCACGCCGAGTCCTGCCGGGCGCCCCGTCGTCGCCGCGTTGCCCGGCCGTCTCCGACGGGGCGGTCGTCGCCGGGTCCGATCTCGCGTCGGCGGCCTGCTCAGCATCGGTCCCCTCGCCGCAGGCCCGGCGTCGCGTCCGGCCGTCCCCGCAGCAGCCCGCCACCGGCCTGCGGTCCGCCGTGCGCAGGCATCCGCCCACGTCCGCCCGTTCCGCCCGCCTCGACCCACCGGCCAAGGAGTCAGCGCGATGCCAGCAGCCGCTCGGATCGGCGATCCGACCTCGCATCTGCCCGTGCCGCCGTCGGTTCCCGGCGTGCCCGCGCCGCCCCCGGTGAAGACCGGGACGCTGGTGCCCGCGCCGAGGGCGGGCCTGCCGACGGTCCTGATCAACGGTCGACCCGCCGCCGTCGTGGGCAGCCTGAACGTCTGCACGACGCCGCCCCCGCACGCGGCGCTCGGGCCGGGCAACGTGGTGCTGCCCGCGCCGGGCGCGCTCCTCGGCCCGGTGCTGATCTCGGGAGTTCCCGCCGCGCGCGTCGGCGATCAGACGACCTGCAAGGCCTCGGTGGCGGGCGGCTCACCCGACGTCTTCTTCGGCGGTGCGCGATGAGTGACCGATTCATCGGACGGGGCTGGGGCTTCCCGCTGCGGATCGGGCCGACGGGCGGGATCGGCATGGTGGAGCGGGAACAGGAGATCGAGGAGGCCGTCCGGCTGATCCTGGGAACCGCGCCCGGCGAGCGGCCGATGCGCCCGGAGTTCGGCTGCGGCATCCACGACCACGTCTTCGCGCCCGCCGACGGTGCCACGGCGGGCCGGATCGCCTTCGACGTCCGCGCCGCGTTGGAGCGGTGGGAGCCGCGCATCGAGGTCGGCGAGGTCGTGGTGGCCTTCGACGCGGTGGAGGACGGCACCCTCTACATCGACATTCGCTATCGGATCCGGAGCACCAACGACCGCCGCAACCTGGTGTTCCCGTTCTACGTCATCCCCGCCGGGGAGGCGGGTGACGGCGACCCCGGCCGACTGACCGGCTCCGACCGAGCGGAAGGCGGCGACTGATGGCCCTGCCCGCACCGAACCTGGACGACCGGGGCTTCCAACAGCTCGTCGACGAGGCCAAGCGCTACGTCCAGCAGCGTTGTCCCGAGTGGACGGATCACAACGTCTCCGACCCCGGCGTGACCCTCATCGAGACCTTCGCCCACATGGTCGACCAGCTCGTCTACCGGCTCAACCGGGTGCCGGAGAAGAACTACCTGGCGTTCCTGGACCTGCTGGGCATCACGCTGTTCCCGCCCGCCGCGGCCCGCGCCGAGATCACCTTCTGGCTCTCGGCACCACAGCCGGACGTCGTCGCCTTGCGGGCGGGCACCGAGGTCGCCACCGTGCGCACCGAGACCGAGGAGGCGATGCTCTTCGCCACCGTCGCCGACCTCGCGATCGTGCCCTGCGTCCTGAACTGGTCACCCGCGCGATGGGGACGGAACCCGTCGACCACACCCCGGAGCTGACCGCCGGGCGGGACGTCCGCTGTTTCCAGCCCGCGCCTGCCGTCGGCGACACGATGCTGCTGGGGCTGTCCAACGCCGTGCCCGGCTGTGCGGTCGCGGTGGGTCTGGACAGCCGGGTGGAGGGCGTCGGCGTCGATCCCCGGCAGCCGCCGCTGATCTGGGAGGCGTGGGACGGCGCGGACTGGGCCGAGTGCGAGGTGGACCACGACACGACCGGCGGCCTGAACCGACCCGGCGAGGTGGTGCTGCACGTGCCGACGAGCCACCGCCGTTCGGTGGTGGCGGGCGTGCGGGCGGGGTGGCTGCGCTGTCGGGTCACCGAGCCCGCGCCGGGCCAGCCGTTCTACGCCGAGTCGCCCACGGTGCACTCGGCCGAGGCAGTCACCATCGGCGGCACCGGGACCGCCGAGCACGCCGACCTCGTCACCGACGTCCTCCTCGGTCGGTCGGAAGGCATTGCGGGCCAACGCTTCCGCCTCGATCAGGTGCCGGTACTGCTGGACGCTGATCCCGTGATCGTGCAGGTCCACGACGGTCAGGACTGGCAGGACTGGACGATCGTGGAGCACTTCGGCCGCTCCTCGCCGACGGACCGGCATGTCGTGCTCGACGCGACCACCGGCGAGTTCACCTTCCCGCCCGCCGTCCGGGAGCCCGATGGCAGCCTGCGTCAGTTCGGCGCCGTGCCGCTCAAGGGCGCTCCGATCCGGGTGCCGCGCTACCGCACGGGCGGCGGCCGGGCGGGCAACCTCGCGGCGGGCGCCTTGACGGTGCTGCGCAGCTCGGTGCCCTACATCGCCTCGGTGGTCAACCGGGCGGCCGCGGCGGGCGGCGTCGACGGTGAGACGGTCGCCGAGGCACGGCTGCGCGCCCCTGACCAGCTGCGCACCCAGGATCGGGCGGTGACCGCCGCCGACTTCGAGCAGATCGCCCGCCTCGCCGCCCCCACCGCGCGAGTGCGCTGCCTGTCCGCGAGCGATTCGGATCATGAGTCGGCGCCCGCGTCGGCCGCCGCCGACCTCGGCGGCGTTCGCGTCCTCGTGGTGCCCGACGCCGTCGCGGACGAGGACGACCGGCTGCGCTTCGAACAGCTCGTCCCCGCGCCCGCCCTGCTGGCCGTGATCACCCGGCGGCTCGACGAGCGCAGGCTGCTGGGCACCCGGCTGATCGTCGAACCGCCGAGGTACCAGGGTCTCACCGTCGTCGCCAGGCTGGTCAGCCTCGCCGAGGACGTCCAAGAGGTGAGTCGCGCCGCGCTGCGCGCCCTGCATCGGCATCTCGACCCGTTGCGCGGCGGCCCGGCCGGGACGGGCTGGCCCTTCGGCAGGCCGGTGCAGTTCGGGGAGGTCTTCTCGGTCCTGCAACGGGTGACCGGGGTGAACCTGGTGGAGGACGTGCGGCTGCTGCCCGCCGACCCGATCACCGGCCGTCGCGGCACGCCGGTGGACCGGATCGACCTCGACGAGGGTGCGCTGGTCTTCAGCTATGAGCATCAGGTCACGGTGGTCCATCGCAGTGGCGGTGCCCGGTGAGCCGCCGGGCCCTGCCCGGTCTCGCGTCCCGCCATCGACTCGGCGACCTGCTTCCCGCGATGTACGCCGACGACGATCTCGCGCAGCGACTCACGCAGGGGCTCGACTCGGTGCTCGCCCCGGTGCTCGCCGTGCTGGACAACCTGCCCGCCTACTTCGACCCCGAGCTGGCTCCGCCGGACTTCCTGGACTGGCTCGCCTCGTGGCTGGCGGTGGAGATCGAGCCGAGCTGGCCGGAGCCGCTGCGGCGTGCCGTGGTCGCCAGGGCGGTCGCGCTGCACGGCAGTCGCGGCACCGGTCGGGGACTGGCCGAGCGACTGTGGCTGCTGCTCGGCGTCCGCGCCGACATCGCCGACGGCGGCGGGGCCGCCTGGTCGACGACCACGGGCGCGGCACTGCCGGGTACCGGAGGACATCGCGTGCTGATCAGTGTGTGGCGGCCCGACGGGGGCGAGGTACCGGTGGACCGCGTGCGCTCGATGGTGGAGTCCGTCCGGCCCGCGCACCTGGTCTGCACCGTGCGGGTCGTTCCGCCGCCTACCGGTGGGGGCCCGGGCGGCGGGCCGAGTGATGGGCCGAGTGATGGTGCGGCCGTCGGGCCGGGCGGCGGTGCGGCCGTCGGGACGGTGCCCGCCGGTCCGGCCGGTGATCGAGGCGTCGAGCCGAGCGGGCGGCCGGGATCGCCGGATCGGGCAGGCCCGCCGGTCGGCGGACCGCGACCGGACGAGGGGTGATCGGGAGTGCGTGCCTGCCCGCAATGCGGGGTCCTCAACGGACCCGAGGAGACGTTCTGCGTCGCCTGCGGCGCCTACCTGGCCTGGGACACCCCGGCCGCAGCGGATCGGACCGCCGGGCAGCCCGAGCCCGGTGCCGCCTCGACGCCGACGGCGGCACCCGAGGTCCCGCCTTCCGATCCGGGGGCGGCGGGCTCGGCCCCAGCGGACCCGGCGCGACCCGGACTGTTCCGGCGGCTGGCGGCGGACCCGGCTCGATCCGATCGGCCGCCGTCCGTTTCCGGGCCGTCGGAGCCTGCACCGTCGGGGGCCGGGCTCGCCGACGTGCCGCCGTCCGATCCGACCGACACCACCGCCCGGCCCGGGACGCAGGCGCCGCCGATCGGAATGCCCGGCGGCGCACCGCCGGAACCCGGCGGGCCGGGGCCGGGGCCTGCTGTGCCGGACCCTGCTGTGCGGGAACGGGCTGTGCCGGAACGCGCCGCGCCGGAACGCGCCGCGCCGAAGTCCGGTGCAGCGAATCCCGCAGCACCGAATCCCATCGGGCAGGCCCCCGCAGCGCCGGGCCCGGTGGCGCCCGGCCTCCTGGCTCCGGACGCCACTGTCTCGGACGCCACGGCCTCGGACTCCACGGCGCCGAAGCCGACCAGGCGAGCGGCCGGGGCGTCCCGCCCGGCGCCGGAGTCGATCCAGCCCGCGCCGGTGCAGCCCGGCCGAGCGGTGCCGCGCCGACCGCTGCCCGCCGACACGCCACGAACGGAGGAGGAGTTCGACGGCGAGCCGTGCCCGCGCTGCGGCACGGCGAACCCGCCCACCAGAAGCTTCTGTCGGCGCTGCGCTCTGCCGCTGACCCCGGCGCCCGAGGCGCGGCGGGGCTCGCGGTGGTCCTGGCTGCGGCTGCCCTGGCGGGGCCGCCGTGCCGACGGCGCGCCGTTCGGCCGGATCGCCCTGTTGCTGCTGGTGGTCGCCGCCCTGATCATCGGCGGCGTCCTGCTGTATCCGCTCGGGCGGGCGGCGGTCGACGACGTCCGAGACCGGCTGGCCACCCCCTTCCCCGTGGTCGTGGTGAGCGTGGCCGGCTCGGCGGGGGCGGACGCCGAGCATCCCCCGTCCGCTGTCGCCGACGGGGTCAGCAACCAGTTCTGGTCGGCGCGGGTAGGCGACTCCGTCGAGCTGACGCTGGACGGTCCGGTCCGGCTGCTGGCCGTCATCGCGCACACCGGCTGCTCGGCCGAGCCTGCGGACTTCGCCTGCCAGGCCAGGGCGGCCGAACTGGAGATCACCGCGATCAGCTCGACCGGCGAGACCGAGACCGTCGACGTCACGCTCGCGGACCGGCCTGGTCCACAGGAGACCAGGACGGGGATCAGCGACGTCGAGCGCGTGCGCGTCACGGTGCGCGGCGCCCACGGCGCGACGGACGGTGACCCGGTCGCCCTCGGGGAGATCGAGCTGTTCGCCCGACGCTGATCGGCTCGGCTCGGCGGTGGCACGGGTTCGGGGTCGCCGAGGGTGTTCCCGGTTGTCTCGGGCCCGCTGCCTGCGGCGTTCGCCTCGTAGCCCAACGGCTCCGGCGCGGCAGGCCGTCGCGCGCTCGCGACGTCCCCCGCCGCGGTCGAGCGAGGCGAGTCCCCGACCGCCGGACGGCCCGGCCGTGATCGGCCCGAGGCCCGGACGATCCGCCCTGCCGTGCCTACCGGATCGGACCACCGAGCTCGAGCCGGATCGCCTGCGGCGCAGGGCATCGGTGATGCAGGCAACGGCGAACGGCCGTCCCGAACCCGCGCGACCGATGCCCCGCGCCGGTTGCGGCGACTGGCCGACGGCACGCGCCACGCCGGGGTCTCGTCGCGCCGGACGGCGTGTCGACGACCCGGCGAACGGTGGTGTCCGTCGGGCAGGGTGATCGTTACGGTACGTACCGGACTTGTCTCAAGTCGGACAACTTTCATTCCGGCCAAACAACCTTCTGGTCAAAGTGGGCGAAAGTCCATACAGTGACCTGAATTACATCGGCGTATCGGAGGGCAGCGTGGGGGACCAGTCGCCGTGCCTGTTGGAGATGAGAGGAATCTCGAAGAGCTTCGTCGGCGTCCCCGTGCTGACCGAAGTGGACCTGGAGCTCCGCGCGGGCGAGGTGCACGCCGTCGTCGGTGAGAACGGGGCGGGCAAGTCCACCCTGATGAAGGTGCTCGCCGGGGTGCACGAACCGGAGGCGGGCACCGTCCGCATCGACGGCGAACAGGTCTCCTTCGCCCACCCCGTCGAGGCGCAGGCCGCGGGCGTCGCCATCATCTACCAGGAGTTGACGCTCCTGGCGGATCGCACCGTCGCCGAGAACGTCTTCCTCGGCCGCGAACCGAGGCGCGGCGGCCTGCTCGGCAGGATCACGGGCGTCGTCGATCGCCGGGCGATGGCGGACCGGACCGCCGCGCTGCTCGCCGACATCGGCGAGATGTCCATCGACCCGCACACACCGGTGCGCAGGCTCTCCGTCGCCCAGCAGCAGGTCGTCGAGATCGTCAAGGCCCTGGCGGGTGACGCACGCATCGTGGTGATGGACGAGCCCACCGCCGCGCTGGCCGATCACGAGGTCGAACTGCTGTACTCGTTAGTTCGACGGTTGATCGAACGCGGCATCGGAATCCTCTACATCTCCCACCGGATGCGGGAGATCTTCGACCTCTCCGACCGCGTGACGGTGCTCAAGGACGGCCGACGAACCGCCTGCCGACCCACCGACGAGGTCACCGCCGACGACCTGATCCGGCTGATGGTCGGTCGCGAACTCGGCGACTACTACCCGGATCGGGCGGAGCCCGCCGACCTCGGCCCCGTGCGACTGCGACTGCGCGGCGCGGGCAACGCCCGGCTGCGCGACATCGACCTGGCGGTTCGTGCGGGCGAGATCGTCGGCGTCGCCGGACTGCAGGGCTCCGGCCGCAGCTCCCTGGCACACGCCGTCTTCGGGGCGGACCCCTTCACCAGGGGCGAGATGACCCTGGACGATGCGCCGCTGCGACCGGCCTCGCCACGCGCCGCGATCCGCGCGGGCATCGGCCTGGTCACCGAGGACCGCAAGGCCGAGGGCCTGGCCCTGCGCCAGTCCATTCGGGACAACGCGCTGCTGGTGGTGCGCGGAGTGTTCACCGGCCGCCGCCGGGCCGGGACCGTGGACGTCACCGAGCTGTTGGACGACCTGCGGATCGGCGCGCGCGGCAGCGGCCAGGAGGTCCGGCTGCTCTCCGGCGGGAACCAGCAGAAGGTGGTGCTCGCCAAGTGGCTCGCCGTCCGCCCGGGGGTCCTCGTGCTGGACGAGCCGACCCGAGGCGTGGACGTCGGCGCGAAGGCCGCCATTCACGAACTCGTCCGAGACCTGGCCCGACAGGGCATGGCGGTGTTGATGGTGTCCTCGGAACTGCCGGAACTCATCGGGATGAGCGATCGGATCGTGGTGCTCAGAGACGGCGCCGTCGCGGGCGAGCTGCCTCCGGGCGTCGGTGAGGAAGAGATCATGAGACTGAGCACCGGCGCGGAGAGCGCCGCATGACGCCCCTGAGCGGCACGACCGCTCCGCCGCCGTTATCGAGGGTCGCCCCGGCCAGATCGCGGGCGGGCCTCGCCGATCCGGTCGTGCTGGTCTACCTCGCACTCGTGGCGGTCTACCTGATCGGCTGGATCATCGTCGGCATGCGGGGCGGGGACTTCGTCACCGTCGCCAACACGGTGACCATCCTGCAGAACTCCGCCGCGCTGGGCCTGGTCGCGATCGGTCAGACCTACGCGATCCTCGCGGGTTCCCTCGATCTCTCGGTGGCCTACCTGATCAGCCTCGTCACCCTGATCACCGCGCAGGTGATGGAGGCGGCGGGCATCGTCGCGGGCGTCGCCGCCGCCCTGCTGCTGGCGGGCCTGGTCGGCCTGGGCAACGGGCTGATCGTCACGAAGCTCAAGGTCAACGCCTTCATCGCCACCCTGGGCGTGGCACTGATCCTGCGGGGCTATCTGGAGAACACCTACACCGGGCCCGCAGGCGACGTGCCCACCGAGTTCCAGCGGCTGGGCTACGACCGGATCGGGCCGCTGCCGGTGTCGGTCTTCCTCGTCGCCGCCGTCGCGACGCTCACCTGGTTCGTGCTGCGGCGTACCAGCCTCGGACATCACATCTACGCGGTCGGCGGCGACCGCGAGGTCGCCAGGCTCTCCGGCGTCCGCACCGATCGCACGGTGATCGCCGCGCACGTGCTGTGCTCCCTGTGCGCGGGCCTGGCCGGGGTCTTCCTGGCGAGCAGGCTCGGCGCGGGGGCGCCGCTGGCGGGCACCGACGGCCAGTACGACCTCGTGTCGATCGCCGCCGTGGTGCTCGGCGGCAGTCTGCTCGCGGGCGGGCGAGGCGGGGTGATCGGCACCATCGGCGGCGTCCTGATCCTCTCGGTCCTGGACAACGTCTTCGACCAGCTCGGCGTCGATCCCTTCTTCAAGAACGTCGTCCGGGGCGTGGTGATCATCGCTGCGGTGGCCCTCTACGCCAGGCAGAGCGTCGCCCGCCGCAGGCAGCAGGACCAACGGAGGTCGGGATGAGTGACACCGTCGCCCCCGAGGCGCGGCGGGCCGGACTCCGCCTGCCCGCCGCCCTGTCGGCGAGCACCCCGGTGTTCGTCCTGCTCGGCGTGCTGCTGATCGTGCTCGCCTTCGTCGACATCGGGTTCTACGAACCGGATCGACTGCTGGCCTTCATCCGCCGGGCCGCCCCGCTGATCATCCTGGCGGCCGGTCAGTACTTCGTCATGGTCTCCGGCGGCTTCGACCTCTCGGTGGGCTCGATCGTCACGGTGGGCGTGGTCGTCGCCGCCGAGCTGTTCAACATCGTCCCCGACATGCCGTGGCCGGTGGCGGTCCTGATCCTGCTCGTCGCGGGCATGGTCGTCGGACTCCTCAACGGCCTGGTGTCCACGGTGCTCGCGGTGCCCTCGTTCATCACCACGCTCGGGATGATGCTGATCCTCCAGGGCGCGGTGTTCTTCTGGACCCAGGGCGCCCCGCGCGGCTATCTGTCCGAGGGGTACCGCACCCTCGGCCGAGGGATGGTGCCCGGCCTGCCCTGGCTCCCGTGGGCGGTGGTCGTGCTGGTGGTCATCGCGGTGGCCGCCGTGCTGTTCATGCGCTCCGACACCGGCCGGACCCTGGTCGCCACCGGCGACAACGACGCCGCCGCCGCGCTGTCCGGCGTTCGGGTGCACCGGCTGCGGGTGTCGGCATTCGTCCTGTCCGGACTCGCGGCGGCGATGGCCGCCGTGCTCGTCGGCGGCTTCACCGGCATCTCGGCGCAGGCGGGCAACGGCATGGAGTTCGAGGCCATCACTGCCGTGGTCCTCGGCGGCGTCGCCCTCGGCGGCGGCCGAGGCTCCGTGGTGGCCGCGATGGCGGGGGCGCTGTCCCTCCAGACCCTCTTCACCCTGCTCACCATGCTCGGCGTCTCCGGTGCACTGGAGTCCACCGTGCAGGGCGTCATCGTCATCGCCGCCGTCGCCCTCGGGGCGGTCTCGTGGTCGCGGCGTCGACGCGTTCCCAACTCGACGAAGGAGAGGCGATGAGAGCCAGAATCCGGTCGACCCTGACGATCATGTCGGTGTCGACCCTGCTCGTGCTCGGCGCGTGCACCAGCGAGGTGCCCGCCGACACCGATCTGGGCACGGAGACCACGGGAGCCGACGCGGCCGGTGAGTCGGAGTTCTTCGTCCAGTCCGACTACGAGGCCCAGATGGCGCTGCGCGAGGCCACTCCCGAGGGCCCCGACGACCGGCCCTGGGAACAGATGATCGATCCGGAGATGATCGACACCAGCGAGTATCAGCAGGACGGCCCGCACAACCTGTGCTTCTCCAACGCCGGACTGTTCAACTCCTGGCGCGCGGTCGGCTGGCGCACCATGCAGGCCGAGGTCGCCCTGCACCCGGAGATCGAGAACTTCACCGCTCTCGACGGCCAGGGCCAGGATGACAAGCAGATCTCCGACATCGGCTCGCTGGCCGCCCAGGACTGCGACGCGCTCATCGTCTCGCCGAACACCACCGCCACGCTGACCCCTGCGGTGGAGGCCGCCTGCGGCGAGGTCCCGGTCATCGTCTTCGACCGGGGAGTGGAGACGGACTGCCCGGTCACCTTCATCAGCCCCATCGGCGGCTACGCCTACGGTGCGGCGGGCGCGGAGTTCCTGCGGGACGAGGTCGAGCCCGGCGGTTCGGTGCTGGCGTTGCGGATCGCACCCGGCGTGGACGTGCTGGAGCATCGGTGGGCCGCCGCCGAGCGCGTCTTCGAGGACAGCGACCTGGAGATCGTCGGCGTCCAGTTCACCGAGGACGACCCGGCCACGGCGAAGAACATCGTCTCCGACTACATCCAGCGCACGGGCGGCCTGGACGGGGTGTGGATGGACGCGGGCGCCACGTCGGTCGCCGTCACCGAGGCCTTCGAGGACGCCGGGATGGAGATCCCGCCGATCGTCGGCGAGGACCAGCAGGACTTCCTCCAGGCCTGGCAGGACAAGGACCTGACCGCGATCGCACCCGGCTACCCGACCTTCCAGTGGCGGACGCCCGTGATCGCCGCCCTGCGGATCTTGAACGGCGAGGAGGTTCCTCGGGAATGGCGGCTGCCGCAGCCGGTCGTGACCGAGGACAACCTGGACTCCTACCTGCAGGAGGGCATGCCGCCACAGCATTACGCCCTCTGCGGGTGCGAGGACCTGCCCGGCTTCCCCGAGGAGTGGGGAGGCTGACGTAGGGGCGCGGGAGCGGGAGTGGTCGCCCACCGCCGCCGTGGCGACCACTCCCGCTGTAGCGCCGACGCTCAGAGTCTGTTTTTGATCCCCCTGGCCCCGCGCAACAGGAAAGTGGGGATTAAAGACAGGCTCTCAGACCGCGTCGCCGGTTCGCCGATCGTCGTCACGCCGCCTGTGACCACGTGCGCACGCGAACCGCCCGAGTCCGACCGCTGTCGGCGTCGGCGGGCGACGCGCCGTGATCGCCGTCCTGGGGGTGAGGTGCTGCTGGGGGACGACCGCTGCCCGGACTGACCCGCTCGCTCGGGCCGATCCGGCGGCCGTCTTGGCCGTCGACGATCGCCGCTCGGCCGAGCAGGCCGGACCGGCTGAATTCCTTCGACCGACCAGCCGACCGCGGGCCTGCCCGGCCGGTGCGCTGCCGTAGGCGGTGCCCCGGCCCGGCTCCCGTGTGTCGGACCGCCGTGCGCCGATGAAAGGCCGGACGTGACCGCTGCCGCCATCACGTCCGGCCCGCTCGCCCCGAGGAAGACCATCCGCGGCCGTCCTGCCCGACCCCGTTCGTACCGCCCGCATCCCGCGCCCTCGTCGACGCCCGCGACAGCGGGTGGACGTCGCGGCGCCGAGGGCGGGCGCAGGGCTGCCGCGACCGACGTCGTGAGTGAAGGAGATCGATGTTCCCGATCGGAGTGAACACCTGGGTCTGGGAGTCGCCGCTGAGCGATGCGGCGCTCACGAGACTGGTGCCCCGGATCGCGGCCTGGGGATTCGACGCGGTGGAGCTGCCGGTCGAACAGCGTGACGACATCGACGTGGGTCGGACCGCCGAGCTGCTCGCCGAACACGGGCTGGCCGCAGCGAGCGTGTGCGTCGTGACCTCGGCGGGCCGCAACCTCGTCGCCGCGCCCGACGAGCAGATCGCCGCCACCCAGGACTATCTGCGGCACTGCGTCGACGTGGCGGTGCGGCTGGGCAGTCGGGTGGTGGGCGGGCCGATGTACGCCGAGGTCGGTCGCGCCTGGCGGATGGACTCCGCCGAGCGGGACTCGGTGTTCCGGCAGTTCCGCGAGAACCTCGCCCCCGTCGCCGACTATGCGGGCGAGCGCGGCGTGCGGCTGGCCGTGGAACCGCTCAACCGCTACGAGACCAGCGTGATCAACACCGTCGAGCAGGCCATGACCGCCGTGGACGGGCTGCCCTCGGCCTCGGTCGGGCTCATGCTGGACACCTACCACCTCAACATCGAGGAACACGACCTCGTCACGCCGATCCTGGCGGCGGGCGAACGCATCGCGCACGTCCAGGTGTGCGCGAACGACCGGGGCACGCCGGGGACCGATCACCTGGACTGGCAGGCCTTCCTCGGCGCGCTGCGGACGGCGGGATATCGCGGCACCCTGTGCATCGAGTCCTTCACCGCGCACAACGACGCCATCGCGGTGGCCGCCTCGGTCTGGCGTCCGCTGGCCGAGACACAGGACGCCATCGCCGTCGACGGGCTCGCCTTCCTGCGGTCGGCCCAGTCGAGCTGACCGGGGCCTGCCTGCCTCTCGGCGGCCTGCCTGCGTTCCCGGCGGACACCGAACCCGGTCCGCCGGGTCCGTCCGCCGCCGGACCGACTTCGCGGCAGGGCCGGGTCTCCGTCCCGGACGACCGGTCGTTGCCGCGGAACCGCGCAGACGCCGACGGCGGCCGCCTGGTGGCGACCGCCGTCGGCGGCGAGGCCTCTCGCGTCGCGCGTGCCGGATCGGTGCAGCGCGCGACCGCCGCCCTACGAGTGCGGACAGGTGTCCCGGTATTCCGAGATCTCCCGGTCGTCGGGTGCGGGGCAGAGGAACTGCTCGTAGCGGGTGTCGTCGTCGATGAAGCGCTTGAGCCACGAGATGCTGTACTTCGCGATCGTCGTGTTGGAGACGTTCGGGGCGAAGTGCGACGCGCCGTCCAACTCCAGGTAGGCCTTGTCCAATGAGGACGGCAGGCTCTCGTAGAACGGGATCGAGTGCGTCCGCACCGAGGCGACGGAGTCGTTCTCGGCGCCGACGATCAGCGTCGGCACCGTGACCCGCGACCAGTTCTTCGAGAGATGCCAGCCGGTCAGCGGGATGGCGGCCTGCAACGCGGGCCGGTTCTGCGCCGCAGAAAGACTTCCGCCGCCGCCCATCGAGTGGCCCATCACGCCGAGCCGGTTCGGGTCGATCCTGCTTCGGACGCTGCTGTCCTCGACGAGATAGTCCAGCGCGGCCAGGAGCTGTCTGCCCCGGCTGTCGGGCTGGTCGAGGGTCGTGATCGTGTCGATGGTGAAGACCACGAAGCCCTGCGAGGCGATCCTCGGGCCGAGCCAGGCCATCGTGGACTGCGTCCCGGTGTAGCCGGGCGAGATCGCGATGGCGCCGAAGGTGCCCTGGCTGGTGTCGGTCGGGTAGTAGATGGTGCCGCCGCCGAAGCCGGACACCAGCGAGGAAACGCGGGTGTCGGCGACCGCGAACGGGCCGCGCACCGCCTCGATGCTGCTCTCGGTGGGGGCGGGACCCCGCTCGTGCGGATTCTGCTGGGCCGAGGCGGCGGGCGCGACCGCCAGGCCGGTGGCGACCATGGTCAGCGCCGTGACCAGTCCGGCCAGCCGCGATCGGGTCGTGCGGCGGGCGGACCGGCCGCTGCGGGAGGTGATGCTCGATGACTGCACGTCGTTGTACTCCTGTTCATCGAAAGCGGAACCGCCGGGAGTGCGCACGGTCGACGTCGGCGTCCTGGTGAACGCCCGCGTCGAGAGGGGAGGGCCGGTGCACTCCGGCGATGCCATCGATCACGTTCCGCGGCCATCATCGCCGCGGCTCGGTACGCACCGCATCGGCGAAATCACCGGTCTCGGCGGCGGGGTTCTCGGGCCCCGTGCGCTGTAGGCGGCCGAGCGCTGGGCACCTGCCGACCCGGCTGCGGGGCCGAACGGATGACGGTGTCGGTCTCAGCGACGGTGACCGTCTGGACGGACCCGACCGCCCGCGCAGGACCGGTCGGCCTGCACCGGCACGAACAGACCTCGCGGTTCAGCGGCTCGGACCGCACCGACCGCACCGACCACGCCGTCTCGCCCAGGACTTCCGCTGTCGTCGTCGAGGTGGGCAGCCATCGACGTCCGCCACATCCCAGCGAACGTCGTCGGCGGTGGCGATCCGGGTCCGGCCCGTCGGTCACGACCCGGCTGCGACAAGACTCGGAAGGCGCCCGGACACGGGCTCGACACAGTCGGCGCCATGACGGAAGTTCAACCGATCAAGGCCGCCGAGTCGGCCACGGGACGCACGTCCCACGTGCCTGCCTTGGACGGCGTGCGGGGTGTCGCGATCCTGGGGGTACTGCTGTTCCACACCGGCCACCTGTCCGGCGGTTTCCTCGGCGTGGACCTGTTCTTCGCACTGTCCGGCTACCTCATCACCGACCTGCTGCTGCGGGAGATCGAGGCGACCGGCGCAGTGTCGCTGGTCCCGTTCTGGGGACGGCGGCTCCGGAGACTGCTGCCGGCGCTGGCCGTCATGCTCGCCTGTGTCACCGTGCTGGTCTGGGCGGCGGGGCCGCCGGACCTGCTCCGGACGACGCTCGCGGACGGCCCATGGGTGCTGCTGAACCTGGTCAACTGGCATCTGCTCGCCGAGTCGGCGAGCTACTGGGACCGATTCGGGGCGGCCCGGGTGTTCGAGCACCTGTGGAGCGTCGCGGTCGAGGAGCAGTTCTACCTCGTCTGGCCGATGTTCCTGCTGATCATCGCCAGGTGTACACGGCGGGCGGACCACCGGGTCGCGGTGGCCGCAGCGCTGGCCTCGCTCCTGTCACTGGTAGTGATGATCACACTGGTCGACCCGGCGGACCCGACGCGGGTCTACACCGGCACCGACACCCGGGCGTTCTCCCTGCTGCTCGGCGCCGTGGTCGCCGCGCGACCGGTACGGGCCCTGCTGACCAGGGTGGTCGGCCGATGGGGCGGTTTCCTCTCGGCATCGCTGGCGGTCGGGCTCGGCACGGCGTGGCTGCTGGTCGACGGGGTCGGCTCCTCGTGGCTGTTCACCGGCGGGCTCTTCGTGCATTCGGCGGCCTCCGCACTGCTGATCGTGCTGTGTGCGCAGACGCCGCGCTCCTGGGTGGCCACGGCGCTCGCCTGGCAGCCGCTCCGCTGGCTGGGACTGATCTCCTACAGCCTGTACCTGTGGCACTGGCCCGTCATCGTGCTGCTCTCCCCGGAGCGGACGGGACTTGACGGGTGGGCCGGGACTGCGGTGGTGTTCGCCGTGTCGATCGGCATGGCGGTGCTGTCGAAATACCTGGTCGAGGATCCGATTCGGTTCCACGCCAGGTGGGCGAAGGGACAAAGCGGGCTGCTCGCGCTCGTGGCGCTCGTGATCGGTATGACCGCCCTGTGGCTGGCGCTGCCCGCCCCGGCCCCGCCCGCCATCGACATCACGAAGCTGATCTGATCAGTTGATCAGCGGGCAGGTCCGCCGCTCAGCCGACTCCGGGGTCGGCTGGACGAAGCGGACCTGCACCTGGGTGGTCTTCGACCCGCCGCCCTGCACGTGGACGCCCAGCGCCGTGCACACGATCTGGTCGAGGCCCACCGGGGTGACATCGTCGATGGTGAACGGCACCGTGAGTTCGATCAGCTCCGTCGTGGTGGTCACCACGACGCGGGGTGTCGAGATCGGCGCGATCCCCGTGTACACCGCCGAATGTCCGGGCCCCAACAGCAGCAGGGACATCGCCTCGGCGATCGTCCCGAGGCGGCCCGTGTCCCGCTGCTGCGGCTGGAGCTCATCGTTCGCGTCGACGAAGTACAGCGTCACACCGGGTGCCAGGCCGGTCGGGGCCTCGACTCCATCGACCACCCCCGAAGGCTGGACTCCACAGCCCGCCAGTAGCAGAACCGCTGCCGCCGACCAGATCCGCTTCACGACGTCCCTTCGAATGCCTCGGCGGCGCCGTTCCCGGTTGCCTGGTGTTCTCGGTCGGCGCACGCTGGTCGCTCGGCTCGGTGCGCCCTGCGCCTGTCTTCGATGCGCGAATCCGCTCAGCTGGTCACGGTGTCCGCAGTGTTCGCGCTGGTTGGTTCGGCGACCCCGAGCGTGGTGCTGTGGGCTGGTTCGGCGCACAGGTGTCGTTCGGTGGTGTCGGTTCGCTGTGCAGGTGTCGTTCGGTGGTGTCGGTTCGCTGTGCAGGTGTCGCTCGGTGGTGTCGGTTCGCTCCGCAAGCGTCGCTCACGGCGCCGAAATGGAGACCGGCAGTCGCAGCACGAACCGCGCACCGCCACCGTCGATGTTGTCCGCAGTGAGCTCGCCGCCGTGCAGACGGGCGTTCTCCAGCGCGATCGCCAGCCCCAGTCCGCTGCCTGGAGTACGGGTGCGAGCGGCATCGGCCTTGTAGAAGCGGTCGAAGACATACGGCAGCACCCGCTGGGGTATGCCTGGCCCGCTGTCGGTGACCTCGATCCACACCTGCTCGTGGGAGGTCAGCACCCGCACCCGCACCGGTGGTGTGCCGTGCCGGAGCGCATTGCCGACGAGGTTCGCCACGATGACGTCCAGCCTGCGTCGATCGAGGCGGAGCCGGATCTCCTCCGGCGCCACCAGTTCGACCCGGTTCAGCCAGTCACGGACGCGCAGGCAGTCCCGAACGGCACCGACGACGTCGACCTCCTCGCTGTGCAGTCGGGCGCTGCCCGCGTCGAATCGCGAGACCTCCATCAGGTCCTCGACGAGCCGAACCAGCCGGTGCGTCTCGGTGATCGCCAGCTGCGCGGACTCCCTGGAATCCGCCGCCATCTCGTCGGCCGTGGCCGCCAGCACCTCCACCACCGCCGTCAGCGTGCTCAGGGGCGTGCGCAGCTCGTGCGAGACGTCGGCGGCGAACCTCCTGGCGTCGGCCTGCATTCGCTGCATCGCCGCCATCGACGTCTGCACCGACTCGGCCATCTCGTTGATAGTGACGGTCAGTTCCGCCAACTCGTCGGCGCCCCTGGGCGGCGACCGCGCGTCGAGGTCGCCTGCAGCCAGGCGCCGCGCGGTGTCCCGGACTTCGCGGACCGGGCGCAGCACGCTGCGCGCGGCCACCAGCGCCAGGAGCACCGCAGGCGGCAGTGCCAGCGCGGCGGTGCCTGCCGCGGATCTGGTGAAGCCCTCGATCTGCTGCTCGACATCGGTGAGGTCGTGCACGGCGTACACCTCGATGCCGGAAGGCGCACTGTCCCCGTCCGGCTGCGTGATCACGACCGGGGTGCCGACCAGCAGCCATGGCGTGCCCTCGGCGACGATCCGCTGTGTGACGAGTCGGTTCCCGCCGCGCACCTCGGTGCGCACTGCGTCGGTGATCAGCTCGGTGCCGTCGCCGCTCACCGATCGGAGGTTCTGATACGTCACCAGCGTGTTCGGTCCGACGGCCGCGCGCAGCCTGTCGAGCGACTCCTGGTCCGGTGGATAGGTGAGCTCCGGGGTGATCGCACCGATCTGGCCCGCGATGGTCTCGGCGAGCCGCGCCTGAGTCGAGGTGACCAGCGCCGTGCTCGCCGAGCCTGCGCTCGACCAGGCCGCCGCAGCGGCACCGAGCACCGTGACCAGTACGAAGGCGACCAGCAATCGCGCACGAAGCCCACGCGGCCACAGCGTCCGCCGCAGTTCCCTCGTTCGCTGCCTGCTCGGCACTGCCCGCGCCCTCTTCGTCATACCGGCCCGAACCGGTACCCGAACCCGCGCACGGTCTGGATGTACTCCGGGGCGGCCGGAACGTCCTCGATCTTCGCCCGCAGCCGCTGCACACAGTTGTCGACCAGGCGGGAGTCGCCGAGGTAGTCGTGCTCCCAGACCTCCTCCAGCAGCAGTTGTCTGCTGAACACCCGCCCAGGGGCGCGCGACAGGGTCAGCAGCAGTCGCAGCTCCGTCGGTGAGAGCGGCACCGGCCTGCCATGCAGCGACACCGTCAACGCCGTGGTGTCGATGTGCAGGTCGCGATGGACTCGCACGCCGTCGTGACCCGCGCTGCGGCGCAGCACGGCACGAATCCGCGCGTCGAGCACGGAGGGCTGGGCGGGCTTCACGACGTAGTCGTCCGCGCCTGCCGCCAGACCACCGACGACGTCGAAGTCGTCGCCCATCGCGGTCAGCATGATCACTGGTACATCACCGACGGCCCGGATACGGCGGCACACCTGGAATCCGTCGATGCCCGGCAGCATCAGGTCGAGCACCACGAGGTCCGGCCTGGCCGAGTGGAACTCTCGCAACCCTTCCTCGCCGGAGTCCGCCGTGCGGACGTCATGCCCGTGTCTGCTCAGCGCCAGCTGGAACCCGCGTCGGACCAGGGGATCATCCTCGATGAGCAGAAGCGTGGCCACCCGCCCAGTATCGACCCGGCAGCGACGGCCCCGCGCCTGCGACGGGTCCCCTGCGACGCAACTGGGACACAGCGGGGGCGGCGGCAGGACACGGCCTCGGCACAGTCGACGCCATGACCAAGACACCGAGCCTCGTCCTCGGCCTGAGCGGCCTGCTCCTGCTGGCTGCCGGCTGCTCCGGCGAGTCCACTGCGAATGACGCAACGGCGGCGACCGACGCAACGGCGGCGGACGCCGCCACCGAGCCCGGACTGTCCAAGGTGCTGTTCATCGGCGACTCCATCGCGGTCGGCGAGGCGCTGCCGTTGGCCGCCGCGTTCGAGGCCAGCGGCGTCGAGTTCGAATCCCTGGCCTCCGAGGGCGGCGGGAATGTCGTCGGGCCGTTCGCCGAGGAGCACTGGACGGAGCTTCCCGAGCAGATCGCCACTGCTGAGGCAGACGCGGTCGTCTACCAGATCACCACCTACGACTGGGGCACCCAGGCGGAGCAGGAGGCAGGCTACGACCGGTTGTCGACCACGGTCACCGAGGCAGGCGCGGAACTGGTCTTCGTCACCGTGCCGCCGATCAGGCCCGACGACTTCTACGAACCGCACATGGCAGATCTCGATCGCACCGCCGACGCCGCCAGGGCGGTCGCGGCGGAGTCGTCCGGTCAGGCAAGGGTGCTCGACGCGGGCGAAGTATGGGGCACCGCCTATACGGAGATCCGGGACGGCACGGCCGACCGCAACGCCGACGGCATCCATACCTGCCCGCAGGGCGCCGCTCGCTTCACCGCCTGGCTGCTTGCCGAACTGGCGGATCAGTTCCCCGGCTTCACACCGGCAGCCGCCGAGGACTGGGCCAACGCAGGCTGGTCCGCGGACGGGCACTTCGGGGCCTGTTGACCAGCTGCCTTGCCCGTCGGGTTGTGAAACGGGCGATGCCGACGCTGATCGACGGTGGAGTGCTGGACCGCCGTGGCGACGCCGACGGCGAGGTGCGCGCCGACCGGCCTCGCGTCTGAGCGCTCATGCCGACGGCCACTGTTTCGGGCCACCGGTCCCACGGCAACCACTCGACGTCGTCTGTGCACCACGAGAGCTGTCGATTCCGGGGCTGTCCTTCAGACGCCTCGGGGTCGACGGCCCGGTCTGCGCGGCCGCCGACCCCGAGGTCGTGATGGGTCCGAAGATCAACGGATCAACGGATCAATGCGTACTCACCCTCCCTCGATCGCGTCGATCACGGCCTGAATGTCGCGGTCCAGGGTGCTGCGGACGTCGCCTGCGGTGACGAGGCTGGTGTCGCCGACGAGGGTCTGGAGCGTCTGGAGTTCCGCGATGGTCGCGAAGTCGTCGCCTCCTGCCTCGGCCAGCCGCGCGGTGGTGAGTTGGGTGCGGAGTTGGGTGGTGGCGGTGAGGGAGAGTCGGTTGGTGGCGCGGAATCGGTCGATGAGCTGGCTGATGTCGCGGGTGGAGGTGGTGGTGGCGAAGGAGACCGACTGTTCGGTGGTGTTGCCCGCGCGGTCGGTGGCGGTCACCGACAGCTCCTGGATGCCCAGCGACAGCCGGTGCAGCGGCACGTATTCCCCGGAGGCCAGCTCCGTCGAGTTCAGCGTGCCCACCACGGAGTCGATCCCCGAGGTCGCGTCCTCCGCGTGCCAGCTCAGGACGAGGTCGGTGGCGTCGCCGTAGACCCGTCCGTCGGCCACCCCGGCCACCAGCAGCGTGGGTGCGGTGGGGTCGATGAGGATGGTGGCGGCCTTCTCGTCCTCCACGTTGCCCGCCACGTCGACGGTCCGGTAGAGGACCGAGTGCGGGCCCTCGCCGGTCACGGTGACCGGCTCGGTGTAGGCGGTCCAGTCGCCGCCGTCCAGGCTCCACTCCGTTCTCGCGACCCCGGAGCCCTCATCGGACGCGGTCAGCTCCACGGTCACCTCCCCGTCATGCCAACCCTGCCCCCCGCTCTCGGGCAGCACGACCTCGGTGGTGGGTGCGGTGGTGTCGAGGGCGATGTCGAGGGTCTGGGTGTCTTCGGTGTTGCCTGCGGTGTCGGTGGAGCGGTAGTCGACGGTGTGGGTGCCGTCGTCGGTGAGGGTGATCGGTTCTTCGTAGGTGGTCCAGTCGCCGTCGCCGATGCGGTATTCGGTGGTGGCGACGTCGCCGGCGTCGTCGGTGGCCTCGAGGGTGATCTGGACGGGGCTGGTGGTGTACCAGCCTTCCTGGCCGTCGGGCTCGCTCGGCGTGGTGCTCGCCGTGGTCACCGGAGCCGTCGTGTCCTCACCGCCGCCGGGCGGCGTGCTGAAGCCAGCACCCTCGAAGCGGACCGAGTCCAGATCCAGCGAGTTGTTCGCGGGCGAACGGAACACCAGATAGACGGTGTGGCTCCCCGCCAGTTCGACGTCGACGGACTCCGTCTGCTCGTAGTTCGACCAGCCGCCCGTGTTCTGCACCGACGTGGTCGCGACCAGCTCACCCTCCGGCGATCCCGCCCGCAGCTCGATGGAGGCGCCCTCGATGATCGAGGACACCCGGTAGCTCACCGAGTCGATGTTCTCCAGGCTGATCGGATCGAAGGCGATCCAGTCGCCGTCGCTGACGTCCCCGACCCTGGCGCCGCTCTCCGCGCCCGCGTCGTTGACGACCCGCACCCCGGAGGAGTCGGTGAAGTACTCCGCCTGCTTGTTCTTCGGCTGCAACACCCGGCGGTCGTAGCCGGTCAGCGAGCCGACACCCTCGCCGCCGCCGTCGGTGTAGCGCCCGTTGAGGACGTAGTAGAGGTTCGCGCCCTCCGGGTGTCCGCCGAGGTCGGCGGTGTCGACCGTCCCCGAACAGCCCGCGATGTCGCTCGTGTCGTGCTCGTGGTCGTCATGGCCCAGTGCGGGCCGCACGAGCACCTCGGCGCAGTCGACCTCGCCGTCCTCGGGATCGGTGACGGTCAGCTCGTAAGAGACGTCCTCGCCGAACTCGATCAGTCCGCCGTTGGGCGGGGCGTCGAACACCACGGTGGGCGCGGTGTTGCCCACGGTGATCTCGATGTTCGCGTACCCCGTCTGCTCCGCGACGTTGGTGACCCGCAGCTGAGCGGTGAAGACCCCCGGCTCGGTGTAGACGTGCGTCGGGTTCGCCTCGGTGGAGTCCACCGTGCCGTCGCCGTCGAAGTCCCAGCCCAGCGTGATGTCACCACCGGCGGGGTCGTTGCTGCCCTCACTGGAGAAGGTCACCTCCAGCGGCGTCGGCCCGTTGGTCGCGCTCGCGGTCGCCACGGCGACCGGTCGGCTCTGCCCCTGGTTGTAATCGATCCGGTAGAGGCCGGAGTTGCTGTTGCCGCCGCCGAACCCGCTGCCCCACTCCAGCAGGTAGAGCGAGCCGTCCGAGCCGAACTCCATGTCCATCGGCTTGTTGAACGTCTCGTTGGCGAGGAAGTCGTTGCTCTTGAGGAACTGGTTGTCCTCGTCGAGGTGGAACTCCTTGATGTAGTCCCTGGTCCACTCGTAGAAGAAGTGCACCCCGTCGAAGTACTCCGGGAACTTCGTCTCCGACTCGCTGTCGGGGTCGAAGCGGTAGACCGGCCCGCTCATCGGCCCGCTGCCGCCGGAACCCAGTTCCGGGAACTCCGGCGAGATGGCGTAGTCGTACCAGACCTGCGGCATCTCGGCGGGCGGCAGCTCGGTCAGGCCGGTGTTGTTCGGCGACTCGTTGACCAGGTTGTCGCAGTCGAACTTCTCGCCGACCTCGCCGGTGTCCGGGTTGTACGGCGCGTAAGGCTCGTTGTTTCCGTGACAGAACGGCCAGCCGGAGTTCACCGGCTCGGTCAGCACGTCGTATTCCACGAAGCCCTGTGGTCCCCGCTCGTCGGGCTGGCCGTGCCGGTCGGGCCCGTAGTCGGAGACGTGCAGGTGACCGGTCTCCGGGTCGACGCGGAATCGGAACGGGTTGCGGAAGCCCATGCCGTAGATCTCCGGTCGGGTCAGTTCGGTGCCCTCTTCGAAGAGGTTGCCCTCGGGGATGGCGTAGCCGCCTTCGTCCAGCGGGGTGATCCGCAGGATCTTGCCGCGCAGGTCGTTGGTGTTGCCCGAGGTGCGCGCCGCGTCCAGCATCTCCTGGCCGGGCCGCCAGTCGATCGGCGCATAGCCCTGCCAGTGCGACGACAGGTTCGGCGGGACGTCGTCGCCGACGCCGAGGAACAGGGAGCCGTCGATGCCGAAGTCCAGCGCGCCGCCGGTGTGGCCCGGCTCCGGGTAGGTCCGGCTGCGGTAGGCGGGCACGTCGAGCACGACCGACTCCGACGCGAGGTCGAGCGTGTCACCCTCGATGGTGAAGCGGGACAGTCTGTTGATGTCCTCGTCGGCATCGGCGGGGGAGTAGTACAGGTACACCCACCCGTTCTCGGCGAAGTCCGGGTCGAGCGTCATGCCGACCAGACCGTCTTCGCCGCCGGTGTAGACGTCCAGCGAGCCCGCGGTGACGGTGGTGTTGGTGTCCGGCTTGAAGACGGTCAGGTCGCCGCCCCGCTCGGCCACGAAGACCCGGCCGTCGTCGGCGACGTCGAGCTGCATCGGGTCGTCGGTGTCGCCGTCCAGGGTGATCTTCTCGAAGTTGTTCCACACGGTGCCGCCGCAGTCGCCCTCCGCGACGCCCGCCGCCCACTTCAGACCGCCGAGCACGTGCTGCTGGAACAGCGGCTCGTTGTCGTAGGAGTCGGGCTCGTGGCCCATCGCGGTGGCCCACACGCGCCCGCCCTCGGGCCGGTGACACCAGGAGATCGGGTGGTCCGGCCCCATCGCGTCGTTACCCGGGTTGTAGGTCCGCTCGTCGGCGGCGACCAAGACGTGGACGTTGCCCCTCGGGTTGGGGTCGAAGTTGTACCACTCCTCGGCCCGGTCCCACACCTGCGGCAGATGCTCGGTGGAGGGGTGCACCCGGTCCAGGGTCCACGCGGTGCCGTCCAGGGTCCCCGGCGAGTGCGTCGGCATGTGCGCCCCGCCGTTGATGGTGTCGTCCCACCAGGGGAAGTCGTTCTCGATGCCCATGTCCAGGGAGTTGTGCACGGCCGTGATGCCGCCGCCGTTGCGCAGGTAGGTCTGAATCGCCTCCCGCTCCTCCTCGGTCTCCCAGACCATGCCCGAGTTCTGGAGCATGATCACCGCGTCGAAGGTGGCGAGGTCCTCGTCATTGAAGACGCTGGAGTCGTCGGTCTCGACCAGCTCGAAGCCCTCTTCGGCGGCCTGCCGTTCGAACATCGCGATCCCGTTCGGGATCGAGTTGTGCACGTATCCGACGGCCTTGGTGAACAGCAGGGCACGGAACTCGGGCTGCTCGGACTCCTGGGCGAGGGCCTGGGGCACCGGCCCGGTCAGCAGAACGGCGAGAGCGGATGCGATCAGTAATCCCATCGCGCGTCTGATGCGATGCAATTTGTTGCTCCTTGTTCAGCGGGTGGCAAAATGCGTCGGTCGGCACACTGCGACCGGTTCTTTCGGCAGGCTCCTTCCCGCGTTCTCGCGAACACGATTCGAGGTGCTGGCAGGAACTCGTCAGGGCAGGGTCGATGGCCGGCCGCCGGATTTCCCGT
This sequence comes from Actinoalloteichus fjordicus, assembly GCF_001941625.1. NCBI lineage: Bacteria > Bacillati > Actinomycetota > Actinomycetes > Pseudonocardiales > Pseudonocardiaceae > Actinoalloteichus > Actinoalloteichus fjordicus. The sequence goes on along the minus strand of NZ_CP016076.1, from coordinate 4,898,278 downwards.
CGGTCGGGCGTCAGGGGCCGACCGCCGGGACGGTCGGTTGCGGGATCGGTGCTCGACGACCGTCGCAGTCGCGATCCTCGGCCGTCTCCGCGAGCGACCTCACCCTGCCGGGCTAGAACGATTCAGGCAGGGGTGCTGGTCGATCGGTGCAGGTCAGGATTCGGATCGGCCGCGAAGGGTCCCAGCCGGAGGAGTCGGGGGACGAGCGGTCGTGGAAGGCGGTCAGCCTGCGTCGGGCCTGGTGGTCCGCTGCCTCGGGCTGCCGGATCGATGCACTGACAAATCGGCCAACCTCTCCCGATGATCAACCCGCGTCGAATCGAATGATTCGACGCCGACGGGCGTCATCGTGCTGTTGCGACGTGGTGCGTCGTCGGTCATTAATCAAACGACCGCTAACACCCAGGCGCCGCCTGCCCGGGAAGATGGCGGATAGCATAATCAGTTAAGTACAGCCGGTCCTTCATGTCAATACTGTGTGAACGTACACCGCACGCGGTCGGCGGACCTGGCCCGCGGTCGGCATTCGCCGCAGGCGGCGCCGTGGTCCGGACGCCCGAGGAGACCTGCCCACGGCGGACCGGTTGCCGGGGCTGAGGTGCCGGCGCTCTGCCTGATGGAACGATCCGAAAGACCGGCGGCCGGGCGACCAGAGTCGTCAGTGGACACCGAATCGACAGACGGGTGCGGACGGCCCGTGTGGTCGGGTGGAGGAGCGACTCATCCAGTCCGTTGACGTTCCGCGCTGGCAGTTGTGCGAGGGAACCGCGCGCGCTTCGCCCCATCGGGACGCGAGGGCCCGGTGGGCAGTGCTGGAGGTTTCGCGGCATCCGATGACAATGGGGGTGGACTGTTTCTTCAGCCAGGGAGATCATCGTGACGTCATCGGTGGTGCCGATCGTGCGGCGGTCGGCTCGTGCTGTGCTGATCGATCATGAAGGTCAGCTGGTGGCGATCAAGCGCACCAAGGCTGGGGTAGCTCCGTACTGGACGACGCCGGGCGGTGGTATCGAACCCGGGGATCCCAGCCGTGAGGCCGCGTTGGAGCGCGAGTTGCTCGAGGAACTCGGCGCGAAGGCAGTTATCGGGCAGCAGCTGACCCTAATCACTTCCGTTGCCGAGGGCGGGCAGAGCGTCCAGTACTTCTTCGCCGCCACCCTTGTCAGCCTTGATGAGTCGGCGCGGACCGGCGACGAGCACACCGACGTCAGCCGTGGCGGCTACGAGATGGAGCGGATCCCGCTGGAGCAGTTGGCCGAGTATGACCTCAAGCCCACCGTTCTGCGTGACTTCGTGCTGGAGAACCGCTCCGCGGTGCTGGCAGATCTTCCTCCGGTCGTTTAACGACTCGCCCAGATCCCTGCGGGGGCGGGATCTACCCGCCCGTGACGATGACGACTTCGAGCGTGCGGGGGCCGTGCACGCCCTCGACGCGGTTCAGCTCGATGTCGCTGGTCGCCGACGGGCCGCTCACGAAGGTCAGCGGTCTGGTGCCGTCGAGCCGGGCCAGCGCCTCGGGCAGCGAGACCGCCACCTGATCGGCCCGCACCACGCACAGGTGATAGTCGGGCAGCAGGGTGAGCACTCGCCTGCCCTGCGCCTCGCCCGCGTCCAGCACCAGCGTGCCGGTCTCGGCCACGGCCACCGCGCAGCCGGTGAGCACGCCGTCGATGCCGTCCAGCTCGTCGATGGTCAACGACTGATCCGTGTCGGGCCGCCAGGTCACCTCGGGTGCCAGCCAGCTCGTGGGCAGGTCGACGGGGGCGGCCATCCGGCGGGCGCCGCGTGCCGCCAACGACGTCGCGATCCGGCCGGGCAGTCCGGCGGCGTCGACCCGGTGCACCACCGCGCGGTAGTCCTCGATCCGCTCGGCGAGCAGCGCGAGCGGATCGGCCGCCTCGCGGGTGCGGTCGTAGTCCCTGGGCACCGTGACCGGGCCGGGCCGGTCGGCCAGTGCGGCCCGGATGCGGCCCAGCACGGCCTCGCGTGCCGAGCCCGCCTGCCCGGTCCCCGCGCGCTCGGCCGCCGCCTGCCCGGTCCCCGCGTGCCCTGTCGCCGCGCGCTCGGATTTAGCCACGGGTCCTCCTCCACCACGCGCGGAACGTCTCCTTGGGCGGCGCGGGCAGGTCCCGCGAGGAGGTCCACTTCGATCCCGGCCACGGCAGGCTGGTGATCCGCCCGCCCCGACTGAGCAGCCTGCCGATCCCGGCGGCCTTCTGGGCTGCGGCCCAGCGGCGGGCGTCGCCCATCGCCCAGGCGAGCGCGGCCATCGCCACCGCCTCCGGAGAGGTCTTGTTCTTGGCCTGAACCGCCTCGGCCCGCAGGTGCACCAGCACCTCGGGGATGTCGATCCGCACCGGACAGACCTCGAAGCACGCGCCGCACAGCGAGGAGGCATAGGGCAGCGACCTCGCCTGCTTGTCGACGTCCTCCCCGAGCAGCTGCGGGGTGAGGATCGCGCCGATCGGACCCGGATACACCGAGCCGTAGGCCGCGCCGCCGGTGCGCTCGTAGACCGGGCACACGTTCAGGCAGGCCGAACACCGGATGCAGCGCAGCGCCTGCCTGCCCACCGTGTCGGCCAGCGTGTCGGTGCGACCGTTGTCCAGCAGGATCAGGTGGAAGTTCTTCGGCCCGTCACCGGGCGTCACCCCGGTCCACACCGACGTGTAGGGGTTCATCCGCTCCGCAGTGGACGACCGGGGCAGGAGTTGGAGGAAGACCTCCAGATCGGACCACGTCGGCACCACCTTCTCGATGCCCATCACGGTGATCAGCGTCTCCGGCAGGGTGAGGCACATCCGACCGTTGCCCTCGGACTCGACCACCACCACCGATCCGCTGTCGGCCACCGCGAAGTTCGCCCCCGACACGGCCACCTTCGCCGTGAGGAACTTCTGCCGAAGGTGCCTGCGGGCCGCCTCGGCCAGCTCCCTGGGCTCGTCGGTGATGTCCTCGGGCACGTCGGGCATCTCCCGCCGGAAGATCTCCCGGATCTCCGAGCGGTTGCGGTGGATCGCGGGGACCAGGATGTGGGAGGGACGGTCCTCGCCCAGCTGCACGATCAGCTCCGCGAGGTCGGTCTCCACCGCCTGCACGCCGCCCTCGGCCAGCGCCTCGTTCAACCCGATCTCGGCGGTCGCCATCGACTTGATCTTGACGACCTCGTCGGCGCCCGCCTCGCGGGTGAGGCGCAGGACGATCTCGTTGGCCTCCACGGCGTCGCGGGCCCAGTGCACGACCCCGCCGCGCGCGGTGACCGCGGCCTCCAGTCGCTCCAGGTAGGTGCCGAGGTCGGCGAGCACCTCGTCCTTGATCGCCTCGCCTGCCAGCCGCAGCGGCTCCCAGTCGGGCAGCTCGGCCACGGCGCCTGCCCGCTTGCCTCGGATCGTGGTCGTCGCGTTGCGCAGATTGGTGCGCAGCTGAGTGTCCGCCAGGGCCGTGCGCGCCGCCTTGGGGAAGGTCGGCGTGCCCAGCCAGGTCACGCCACGGCCTGCCATGGCTCCTCCTCCGTGCTGCTCAGGATCTCCGCGAGGTGAACAGGACTGACGCCTGCCCGGAGCCGGGACAGCCCGCCGCCGATGTGCATCAGGCAGGAGTTGTCCCCGGCGGTGAGCACCTCGGCGCGGGTCTCGGTGATGCCCTTGATCTTGTCCGTCAGCATCGCGCTGGAGGTGTCGGCGTTCTTGATGGCGAAGGTGCCGCCGAAGCCGCAGCAGGACTCGGCCTCGGGCAGCTCCACCAGCTCCAGGCCCCGCACCGCGCGCAACAGCCGCATCGGTCGGTCGCCGACCTTCAGCATCCGCAGCGAGTGACAGGTGGGGTGATAGGTGACCCGATGGGGGAAGTAGGCGCCGACGTCGGTGACGCCCAGGACGTCCACCAGGAACTCCGACAGCTCATGGCTGCGGATGGCGGCCTGCGTCGAGTCGAGCAGCTTCGGGTAGATCTCCCGGACCATGCCGACGCACGAGCCCGACGGCGCCACCACCGCGTCGTACTCGGTGAAGATGCGCTCGTAGTCGGCGGCCAGCGCCGCCGCGTGCTTCGGATATCCCGTGTTGTAGTGCATCTGCCCGCAGCAGGTCTGGGCCGCCGGGAAGTCGACCTCGCAGCCGAGCCGCTCCAGCAGCCGCACCACGGCCTGCCCGGTGCGCGGGTACAACGTGTCGGTCACGCACGTCGCGAACAGCGCCACCCGCACTACCACCAGCCCCCTTGTTCCTCCGCCGCCATGCCGGTGCTTCCGAGCTTGTCAGACCGGGCGGGGCGATGCGTGCACCCCGAGCCGGAAATCGACGGCTGAAACCGGCCGGCAGGCCCGGCGGTGTCCTCGCCGACCAGCGCCGTGCCTGCTCCGGCGGCGTCGCCCGCGCCCGATTCCGCCGTTTCCGCGCTCGGCCGGTCTCGTCGCAATCAGGATCGTCTCAGCGCACCACGGGCCGTTCGTGGGCAGGCTCCCTCCCTCCCACGCCGAGCAGACCCGCGCGAGTCGAGCGAGTCGGATGGTGGCAGTGGGACGGGTGTGGGTGGCACGGCAGCGGGGCGAGGGCCGTTCGTGTCATGGTCTTGTCTGATCAGGGTTCGAAACGAGCCGTGGCAGCGGGAGGGGACCGGACATGCGTGCGTTGACGGTGACGCCGGGCGAGCAGGACTCGCTGCGAGTCGACGAGGTGGACGACCCGACACCCGGACCGGGCGAGCTGCTCGTGGACGGCCTCGCGGTGGGGGTGTGCGGAACGGACCGGGAGATCGTGGACGCCCAGTTCGGGGAGGCCGTGCCGGGCCGCAGGAGGCTGATCATCGGGCACGAGTCCCTCGGCCGGGTTCGGCAGGCGCCCGCGGACTCCGACTTCGCCGAAGGCGACCTCGTCGTGGGCGTCGTCAGAAGACCGGACCCCGAGCCCTGCGGCGCCTGTGCGCGCGGGTACTTCGACATGTGTCGCAACGGCCGCTACACCGAGCGCGGCATCAAGGGCCTGGACGGCTACGCGAGCGAGGCCTGGACGGTGGAGTCCGAGTACGCGGTCCGGCTCGACCCCCGGCTCTCCGACGTCGGCATGCTGCTGGAGCCGACCAGCGTGGTCGCCAAGGCCTGGGATCAGATCGAGCGGATCGGGCAGCGCTCCTGGTACGAGCCGAAGAGCGTCCTCATCACCGGCGCCGGGCCGATCGGCCTGCTCGCCGCGCTCATCGGCGTCCAACGCGGCCTCGACGTCCACGTGCTGGACCGGGTCGTCGACGGACCCAAGGTCGCCCTGGTCCGGGACCTCGGGGCCACCTATCACCACGACGGCGTGTCGGCATTCGGCACGCGACTGCGCCCGGACATCGTCATCGAGGCCACGGGCGTCGATCAGCTCGTGTGCGAGGCGATGGCGGTGACCGCCGCCTACGGGATCGTCTGTCTCACCGGCGTCTCCTCGCCGGGTCGGGTGCTGCCCACCGACCTCGGCAGCCTCAACCGGAGCATCGTCCTGGAGAACGACGCCGTCTTCGGCTCGGTCAACGCCAACCTGGGGCACTACACGCTTGCCGCCGACGCCCTGGCGGCGGCGAACCGGGACTGGCTCGCCCGACTGGTGACCAGGCGCGTCCCGCTGGCGCGATTCCACGAGGCCTTCGAACACCACGAGGACGACGTGAAGGTGATCATCGACCTGACGACCACCGGCGGCTGACCGCAGGCCCGTCGGCGGCCCGCTCGCCCGGCTCGTCGTGCCGAGGTCGCAGGCAGGCTCGGCCCGCGCTCCGTGCTGCGAGCCGATGCCGCCTGCTCAGCGCCTGTCCTCGGCCCTGCTCCGCCGTGAGCGGGGATCGGCGTGGACGAGTCGCACGGCGAGCGGAGGGCGCCTGCACGGAGTCATGGTGACCGACGCCGCCGCCTGCCCCGCGCAACTCCGACGGCAGGGAGCACCGACCGGCTCTCATAGCTGCCGAGAGTCGACGTTCGCCGCGACGACGCCCCAGAACGCGGACCGCACGTCGCGGCGGATCTGCTCCTGTTCCTGGAGGTCGATGCCGAGGGCCTGCTCGACATGGGCGCGCAGCCCCTGGTCCAACGCGTGCGGAATGCTGGGTCGACGAGCCAGCAGGTCGGCCAGTTCGGAGCTGGAGCTGTTGGCGAGCCAGCGCGCGGTGAACTCGGCCGAGGCGGCCCTCGGCGTCAGCATCGCCTGAATCGGGCTGGGCGTCGCCTGCTCACCGTCGGCGTCCTCCCCCGACTCGATCTGCACGGGAATCGGAAGCACCGTGGGCGGCGGCAACGGCGGCCGGAGGTCGAACACCGGGGTCAGCTCGTCCTTGGAGAGGCTGTGCAGCCGATCCGACTCGAACACCAGCTCCTCGGACTGGTTGTACTTGCCGCTCTCGGCCTCGATGCCCACCAGCACGACGCGCACGCCGTGATCCTGCGCCGTGCGCACGCCCTCCCGCAGATCCTCGTCCCCGCTCACCAGCAGCACGTCGCTCACCGCGCCCAACTGGGCCAGCATGATCATGTCGCGGTAGATGAGGGCGTCGACGCCCTTCTGCTGGCCGCTGCCGTTGAGCCTGCCCAGCCGCAGCTTCACGTCCGGCAGCACGGCGATGGCCCGCTGTTCGCTCGTCCGATGGCCGCCCCGCGCCGCGTCGTACCAGTAGGTCCGCAGTACCGGCATGCCGGTCAGCTCCTCGGCGACCGAGGTCATCAGGCTGAGGAACGGCTCGGGTTTGAGCAGCAGGGCCGAGCGCGACGTGGTCTGTCGGCAGAGTCTGCCCCCCTCCGCGTAGAGATAGCCTGCGTCGACGAAGATCGCACATCGATCCATCAGCAGCCCTCTCTACGGGAAAAGGGGCCGCCGGAAGAGAAGGCGACCCCCGGCCACTCAACGGAGCAGCCAACGCAACACTGCGCCCGTGGACGCGTCGTCATTATCGGTCATCCCCCCGACTTTCTCGTCGCCACCCCCGGTTTCTCGTCATTCCCGCCGCGATGCCAGGGATTTCACCCCGTCGACCGACCCCACCTACCCGATCGAAGGAGCCGCCGCGCCGCGTGGTCGGATCGACGCCGGGCGGCGTCGGCCGGGCCCGCCGCGCGCGGCCCGGGTCCCTGTCCGGCCCCGCCGGGCCGAGACCCCGGCTCACGGGACCGCCGTGATCGACCAGAGCACGCAGCCGTGCGCGGGCAGGGACACCGTGCGCGTCGTGCCGAACCGGGCAGGCTCGGCGACGGACCACAGGTCGACGACCAGTTCGTCGGGCTCGATGTCGAACTCGGCCGCCGTCACGCGGGACTCGGCGGCCTCGTCGCCCAGGTTGAACTGCGCGACATAGCGGAGCAGGCCGTCCGTGCTCTGCGCCGTCCAGACGACGAGGTCGCCGTCCTGTCGGTGCCTGCGGTTGCCGACGCTGTCTCTGGTGATGCGCAGGACGGCGTCGTTGGTGAGCAGGCCGAGCGTCCACTCGTCGGTGGAGGGCAGGTCGCCGCCGAACATCAGCGGCGAGCGGGCCATCGCCCAGAGCGTCATCAGGGTCCGCTGCTCGTCGCGGGTGAGCCGCGAGGCGCGGTCGTCGCCGCCGTGGGCCCGGATGCCGATCCGGCCCAGCGGCAGCATGTCGGCGTCGGGCCAGTGACCCGGGCCTGCGTGCGCGACCCAGCGCGCCGTGCGGTCGAACTGGGCGTGGACGTCGGGCCACCGATCCCACAGGTCGTCGGAGATCCGCCAGAGCCTGCTGTGCCGGGTGAGGTGATCGACGTGCTCCACGGCCAGGTCGGTGCCGGGGGAGAGACTGAGCGTCATCGGCCTGCCGCTGGCCTCGATCGCCCGAGAGAAGGCCTCGATCTCGGATCGGTGGTACGGGACGAGCATGTCGTCCGCCTTGACGTAGTCCACGCCCCACTCGGCGAAGCGGGCCAGCAGCGAGTCGTAGTAGGCCTGCGCGCCGGGATGCTCGTGGTTCAGCCCGAGGTTGTCGGGGTTCCACGGGCAGACGTTCTCGTGATCGGCGACGTCGGCGGCCGTCCACTCGGTGCCCAGGATCGGCAGCCGCAGCGCGACGGCCTGCCGGGGGATGCCGCGAAGGATGTGCAGACCGAAGCGCAGCCCCATCGCATGGATTCGTGCGCCCAGGGGTGCGAAGCCCGCACCGCCCGCCGAGGAGGGGAACCGGTTCGGGGAGGGCATCGGCCTGCCGTGCTCGTCGAGGTCCAGCATCGCGCCCTCGTGGTATCCGCTGGTGTCGGCGGTCGGCTCGTACCACTGGATGTCGACCACCACGTGGTCCCAGCCGTGCGGCAGCAGGTGATCGCGGAGGTACTCGGCGTTGGCGAGCACCTCGTGTTCCCGGACCGAGCCGCCGTAGCAGTCCCAGCTGTTCCAGCCCATCGGCGGGGTGCGGGCGAGTGCGGGCGGCGGCTGCCCGCCTGCCGCCTTGCCCGGAGATCCTGCCACTGGATCGGCCATGCCAAGCCCCTGCCCGCAGTCGTCGAGACGAAGATCGTCGAGTCCTCATCGAGTGGAGCGGACCGGGCCATGGGCAGGCAACCGCCGGGCGAGTGGCAAGGGGGCGAAAGACGGTGCGATCACACGGCCGGGGGAGAGCCGGTCCGGGCCCGAGGCGACCAGGGACCGACCGTTCGTGTGGCGGGACGGCCGACGGCGCGCTGGCCGCCTGCGGCCGTGGCCTTCGCACGTGATGCGGCCGGGCGCCGACGGAGCAGATGATCAACGGCCGTGGGTGCCCCGACCGAGGCAGACTCTCGCGGGATCTGCGGGTATGCGGAGATCCGGGGCGTGGCCGTCCGTCGGCGGCCACGCGTCGGCGAGGGAGCGGTGGAGCGGTCGGACGATCCTCGTCGATCGACCGACCGCCCCGGCCTGCGCGGCGAGGAGCTGCTCAGGCGGCGTCGGCCAGGATCTGCTCGGCCTCGGTCATGAAGCGGGCGGCCGTGTCGGCCACGGTGGCCCGGTCGTAGGCGACCTCCTCGTTGAGCCGCTGCATCAACCGCTCGACGCCTGCGCCGCCGGGCGGCGGCGGGGCGGGGGTCTCGCCCAGCAAGCCCTCCATGCTGTTCTCGTATTCCTCGATCCGGGCGTTCACGCCTTCGAATTCGGCGGTCTCCCGTTGGGTGGTGGTGGCGGGGAGACCCCGGTTGGCGCCGAAGATCCGCCCGGCGTCGGGATCGTTGATCATGAAGTCGATGAGCCGCGCCGACTCCTCAGGATGATCAGTGCGGGTCGTCACGCTCATCAGCATGGACGGCTTGGCGTAGAGGCCGAGTTCGTCGGTGTCGCTGGGAAAGGGCGCCAGGGCCAGTTCGCTGCCGTAGGTGTTCTCGGTGCTGGGCAGGAAGTTGTCCCAGGCGAACTCCGAGGCGGTGGCGCCGACGGCCAGCGACGTGTCGGCGATGGCCTGGTCCACGGCGGAGAGCGGGATGACGCTCTCCGCGTCGCGCCACCGCTCGTTGAGCTCCCAGAACTCGATCAGGTCAGCCTCGGTGAAGCCGAGCTCGCCGGAGTCCGTGTACACCTGGCCGCCGTTCTGCCGCAGCCACACGTCGAGCATGTGCAGATGCTCGCCGATGTCCATGCCGCCCCACGGGTCGCCCCCGTTGGCCTCGGTGACGGCGGCCGCCGCGGCGGCGTAGTCGTCCCAGGTCCAGCCCGTCTCGGGCCGGACGGCGCCTGCGGCGTCCCAGACGGCGGCGTCGTACTGGAAGGACATCATGTTGCTGCCGATGGGGATCGCGTAGTAGCCGTCGTCCACCCGGCCCGCCTCGCTCAGCCCGCCCACGAGGTCGTCGGTGTCGATCTGTTCGCCCACTAACGGGGCCAGATCCAGCAGGACGCCGCGATCGGCGTATTCGCGGAGGTACGTGTAGTCCATCTGCACGACGTCGGGCGGGTTGCCGCCCGCCGCCTCGGTCGCCAGCTTCTGCCAATAGCTCTCGAAGTCGGCGAACGTGATGTCCACGGTGATGTCCGGGTTCTTCTCCTCGAAGATCGCAATCGCCTCGGTGGTCAGGTCACCACGATCGGTGTTGCCCCAGAAGGTGTAGGTGAGATTCACCGGGCCGTCATCGCCCGCGGCGCCTCCGCAACCCGCCGCCACCAGCGCCACGCTCATCAGCCCGGCTGTCAGGCCTGCGGACCTCCGGCGTCTCGGTCCTTGCGAAGTCGACGTCACTGTCGTTCCTCCCCGTCGTGGATGTCGCCCGGCCCCCGACGACCGGCCTCGATGGTCGGTCTGCAGCCGGAAGCGTTCGCCCATTATTGAGAGACCCGGGTCACAGTCAAGATTCATCGACGTCGATCTGTGTCGGAATGGCTGATTCCGGCCCGTGACGTCCGATATGTCGGACGAATAGCTCCGAAGGGGTGATTCGGGTTCGATGAGGGAGTGCTGATCGGGGGCCTGTTCGCGGCTGTCTCCCGTCTTTCCATCGTGCGTGGCGGCGAATTGGATCTGATATGCCAGACGGCAAATGAGGCCGATCCGTTGTAGACGATCAAGGGCTGCCCGCCGTCGACCCGCTGGATCGGTGCGGGCGACCGACCGTCGTCTCGCCTCGAGTCACCCGCATGCCGAGGGGTGCCGAGCGTGGCGGCACCGCGCGGGTACTGAGGTCGACCCCGTCGCGGCGACTCGACGGCGACACGACTCCGCTCCGCCCGCACGGCGTCGAACGGGCAGGCTCGTGGGTCGGCCGCCGCGTGCGGTGGTGATCGACGATCTCTCCGCTTGGGACGGATCTCGTGATCGTCTACCCGCGATCGGGGGCCGTCTGATCGGGTGACCGACTCCCGGCGAGTCGTCCGGCCCTCGCATACGGTGCTGGAAAGCCGCTGGTCGGCGGCTGATCACAGCACCGTCGTGTCGATCTCGGCTGCGGTGGTGGGGGACCGAGGGAGTCGGGGATGAGTGGTGGTCGATCACGCTGGATTCGTCGGGCGGGCCTTGCGGTCTGCACCATGGTCGCGTTGCTGCTCGGCGGCGTGCCCGCCTTCGGCGCGGACGGGACGTTCCGCAATCCGCTGTACGCCCAGGACGGCGCCGACCCGTGGCTGACCTACCACGACGGCAACTACTACCTGACCGGCACCTATCACTCCTCCGAGATCGTGATGCGTCGATCCCCGACGCTGGCGGGCCTGGCTGAGGCCGAACCCGTGGTCGTGTGGCGTGGTGACGATCCCTCCCGATGCTGCTATTTCTGGGCGCCCGAGTTCCGGCTGCTGAACGGGCCGAACGGGCGCCGCTGGTACCTGCACTACAGCGCCGGGGTCAGCGGCTCGGCCGACCACCAGCGGATGCACGTCCTGGAGAGCGCGGGCACCGACCCGATGGGCCCCTACACCTACAAGGCGCAGCTCAACCCGCCCGGCGAAGACCAGTGGTCCATCGACGGGAGCTACCTGGAGATCCCCGGCCGAGGCCTGTACTTCCTCTGGTCGCAGTGGAGTGACGTCGCCCAGGAGAACTGGATCGCCCCGATGCGTGATCCCTGGACCATCAGCGGCGCCAAGCGGCTGCTGTCCACCCCGGAGCACCCCTGGGAGACGAGCGGCCTGCGGGTGAACGAGGCACCGGTGGCCCTGCAGCGCAACGGTCAGACCCACATCGTCTACTCGGCCAGCTACTGCGGCACGCCCGACTACAAGCTGGGCCTGCTGACCCTGCGCGGCAGCGACCCGATGCTGCCCGGCGCCTGGACCAAGCATCGGGACCCGGTGTTCGAGCGATCGGACTCCGCAGGCGTGTTCGGCCCCGGCCACAACGGCTTCTTCACCTCTCCCGACGGCAGGGAGGACTGGATCGTCTATCACGCTCAGGGTTCCGCGTCGGGCGGGTGCGGCCAGGGCCGTACGATCCGGGCTCAGCCCTTCGAGTGGAACCGGGACGGCACCCCCGACTTCGGCAGCCCCGTCGCCGCAGGCGTGGAGCTGCCCGCCCCGTCCGGCGAGGGACGGCGGCTGGCGAGCCCGGCCGACACGTCGACCACGCCGTGGATCACCTCGCCGGTGAAGGTCACCGTCGCGGGCCGGTCCCGCCGAGTGAGCGAGCCGGAGCGCGCCGACCATCTGGGGTGAGTCTGGGCGCAGCGGCCGCCCGCTGCGCGCTCTCGCCGCCGGGCGAGCCGATCGGCCTCCCCGGCCGACGTCACGGGTGCCGCCCGCCCGGCGGTGTCTCCTTCGATCACCTGCGCCTCGGCGGACTTGACCTTGACTGTTGTTGAGCTTCTAGCGTCCCGGTCATCGACGATGACGTCCCACCACGATGGGACAGACGAAGGAGCTCACGATGACTGCGCAGCATCCGATCCTCGTGATCGGCGCCACCGGCAAGGTCGGCAGGAACGTCGTCGCCCAGCTGTATCAGGAGGGCGTCGCCGTGCGGGCGATGACGCGGGCTCCCGAGGCGGCGGGACTGCCCGACGGCGTCGACGTCGTTCGTGGCGATCTCGCCGACCCGACGAGCCTCACGGCCGCGCTGGCCGGGGTGCGATCGGTGTTCCTGGTCTGGCCGCTTCTCACGGCCGAGCTGGCGCCCGCCGTGATCTCGTCGATCGACGCCGAGGCCGATCGAATCGTCTATCTCTCGTCGAGCGGTGTTCGCGAGGACGCCGAACGGCAGTCCGATCCCATCAACCAGTTCCACGCCGACGTCGAACAGGAGATCCAGCGCACCGATCTGGCGTGGACCTTCATCCGTGCGGGCGGCTTCGCAGGCAACGATCTCGAATGGGCGGCGGAGATCCGGGCGGACGGAGTCGTCCGGGCGCCCTTCGCCGAGGCCGCCGGGGCCATGCTCCACGAGGCCGACATCGCAGCGGTGGGAGTCCGGGCGCTCCTTGACGACGGACACGTGGGGACCAAGCCGGTCCTGACCGGTCCCGAGGTGCTCAGCAACGCGGAGCGGGTCGCGATCATCGGCGAGGTGCTCGGCAGGCCGACCCGGTTCGAGGAGCTTGCCGTTGCCCAGGCGCGCGAGCAGATGGTCGCGCAGGGCTGGCCGGTCGACGTCGTCGACGGAATCTTCGCCGCCCATGCCGAGACGATCACCTCGGTCGAGAAGATCGAGTCCACCGTGTCCGACATCGTCGGTCGTCCCGCGCGTACCTATCGCGAGTGGGTCGCCGATCACGTCGCCGACTTCCGCTGAGCCGAGGCGTCCGGCGTCGCCCAGGGGCCGGGAGACGGCTGGCGCCCCGTGTCGCAGGCAGGGGCGGGCTCTCCGCCGCCCGCAAGGGACGGCGCGAGCGCCACGGCGGGCAGGGACCTGCCGGTCTCGCGCGGGCTCCGCCGATCCGGTGCCGGGCGTCGAGTTCGCGCCGTAGAGTATTTTCGATCACAGTCTGCGAGGGCGAGCGGAGGCGGAGTCGGCGATGGGCGGAGCCTGGTCGGACCGATCGGGACGAGACCCTGCGGTCGGCAACCACGCGGCCGACGTGGGCGGCTCGGTGGTGCAGGTGGGCACCGTGCACGGCGACGTGACGTGGTTGCTTCCCACCGAGCAGCGCCCGGTGCCGCATCAGATCCCCGCCGGGCCGGGCCGGTTCGTCAATCGAGTCGCCGAGCTGTCCGCCGTGGACGAGCTGCTGCGCGATGCGGGCGCAGACTCGACATGGATCATCGTCCTGACCGGGCTGGCCGGTGTCGGCAAGAGCGCGCTGGCGCGTCGCTGGGCGCGCGATGCCGGGGACCGGTATCCCGGCGGGCAGCTCTACATCGACTACTCGACACGACGCACCGAGGCAGGCACCGCCGTCGGCGACGCGCTGGCCGAATGCCTGCGGGGACTGGGCGTGCACCGCGAGCACATCCCGGCGGAGCTGGCCGAGCGCACGGCCCTGTTCCGGACCCGGACCGCGACGCAGCCGGTGCTGGTGCTGCTCGACGACGTCACCGAGGCGGCTCACGTCGAACCGCTCGTGCCCAACAGTCCGGGCAGTGCCGTGGTCGTGACCAGCAACGCCAGGCTCACCGAGGCCGATTTCGAGACCGACGCCCGGATGGTGGTCCTCGATCCGCTCGACGACGCGGGCGGTGCGGAGCTGCTGACGCGCTTCTGCGGCGAGGAGCGCATCGGCCGGGAGCCCTCGGCCTCGACCGCGCTGGTCCGGCTGTGCGGCGGCCTGCCGATCGCGCTGCGGGTCGCCGCCGCTCGGCTGACGGCCCGGCCGCACGCCACCGTCGCCTCGCTGGTGGCGGAGCTGGCCGACGAGCGTCGTCGGCTGCGCGCCCTGTCGTCGAGAGGAGAGCGCACGGTGTCCACCGTGTTCGACCACGCCTACCGGAGCCTGCCCGCCGAGGCGGCCCTGGTGTATCGCAGGCTGGGGCTGCTGCCCGGCCCGGACGCCTCCGTCGACACCGCCGCCCTGGCCGCCGACGTCGACGAGTCGACGGCCCGATCGGCGCTGGCCGTCCTGGTCGACGCGAACCTGGTGACCGAGGAGCCCGGCGAGCGATACCGCCTCCACGACCTCGTCCGACTCCATGCCAGGGAGCGCGCGGCGGGGGAGGAGCCCGCCTCGGCGCGTGCGGAGCTGCTGGACAGGCTGGTCGGGCAGCGGCTCGGGCTGGTCGCGGCGGCCGACCGCGCCGTGATGGGCGCCAGGACCCGGATCGCGGATCACGAGGCACTGCTCACCGACGTCGACGACCCCTTCACCGGACCGCGCGGCGCCGCGCTCGCGCTGGACTGGCTGACCGGCGAACGCGCCTGCCTGCTCGCCCTGCTGCGTGCCGTCGCGGAACAGGGCTGGGATGAGCGAACGTGGCAGCTCGCCGAGGCGATGGTCCCGCTCTACCTGCACCGTCGCTACCTCGCGGACTGGATCGAGGCCAGTGATCTCGGCGCCACCGCCGCGCGGCGGGCCGGCCACCCCGCCGCCGAGGCGCGACTGCGCAGCCTGGTGTCTCGGGCCTACACCGAGCTCAGTGAGCACGACCGGGCGGGGGCAGAGCTGGACACGGCGTTGCGGCTGGCAGAGCAGGCGGGCCGACCGGCGCTGCTCGCCTCGGTCTGGGAATTCATCGGCCGACATCGCGACGTCGTCGACCCGCCCGGCGCGCTGACGGCCTACCGCCGCTCGATCGAGCTGAACGAGCAGGCAGGCGAGTCCCGAGGCGCCGCGCTGGGCGCCTACTTCCTCGGCTGCGCCCTCGCGGCGGCCGACCGGCCTGCCGACGCGCTCGCCGAGCTGCGTCGGGCCGCCGACCAGCTGGCTGCGCTGGGCGATCGGCGGATGGTCGGGCGGGTGCTCATCGCCCTCGGCTCGCTGCACCGCCTGCTCGGCGAGCACGACACGGCGGCCGAGGAGCTCGGCGAGGCGGTCGAGCTGTTCGAGGAGCGCGGCGCGATCCACTACGAGGCCCAGGCGCGGCGGGCGCTCGCGGACCTCGCCGAGACGCGCGGCGATCGGCAGGGTGCACGGGCTCAGCTGAGCCGGGTGCTGGCCGTCGAGGTCGAGACCGGCGGGCCTGCCGTGGCCGAGTTGCGGGAGCGGCTGGCGGCGCTCGAGGACTGATCGAGCCGATCCTCGGCAGGCGGGGCCTCGCCCGCGTCGCGCGATCGTCGGGCCGTCCTGCCGCCGCTGGGCCGGCCGGGCGGCCCGCCGCCGATCAGGCGGGCTCGACCAGCGTCATCGTGAGGACCCGTTCGGCCGCGCCGACGCGCACGAACAGCCTGCCTGCACCGAGAACGCCCGCGAGCAATGCGGCATAGGCGGCCGAGGCCGCGAGCATCGTGTCCGGCTTGCCACCGTCGTCGGCGGCGATCCGCAGGCGGCGTCCGTCGCGCAGCCCCAGCAGCGTGCCCCCGGCGACGGCCGTCGCGGCGAGTCGGGCGCCGGGATTGCGCCGCAGTGCCTCGGCGAGCCAGGCCGCCGCCGCCGCCTCGACCGCCGCCTCCGCCCCACCGCTCGGGTGCGCAGCCGTCGGCTCGGCCGCCTCGGGCGCCCGCGAGCGGGTCAGGACGGCCGCATCGCCGAAGAGCCGCAGGTTCGGCTCCTCCGCATCGACCAGCAGGTGTCGCGATCCGCTGTGGGGCACGTCGATTCGGCGACCCCGCACCGCTGCGGGGACGCGGTGCAGGACCACGGTGGACGGCGCGACGAAGGTCGAGGCCACTTCCAGGGAATGAACCGGGCGACGAGCGGGGAGCGGGTCCGGCGCCGCGTCCAGGACGGGTTCGGCTGCGGGTTCGGCCAGGGACAACAGCTCGTGACACAGCGTCCGCAGCAGGTCGACGGCGCGACCCGGCGCGGCGAAGGCGGCGTCGGCGAGCGGGCGGAACCGCAGCGGATCATGCACGGCCATCGCCTTGTCCACCTGTTCCCGCAGCCCCGTCGCGGGATCGAGCCGGTCTGCGGTCCGCCCGAACTCGGCGAGCGGAGTCCCCGGCACGACCTCGGTGCCGAAGGCCGCGAGCAGCACCGGCCTGCCCACGGTGGCGCCGTAGAGACTGACCGAGCCGTGATCGCCGATCAGCAGGTCGGCGGCCACCAGCGCGGCGTGCCAGCCGCGCGTCGGCGGCAGGAGCAGCAGCCCGGCCCGCATCGCGGAGTCCAGCCACTGGTCGAGCTGCCAGCCGCCATGCCAGGTCCAGGCGTTGGGATGCACGACGGCGGCCACCCGGTACTCGTCCACCGGCAGTTCGGCCAGCAGGCGATCGAGCAGCTCGGGGCGGGTGCCCAGCAACGACTGCTCGCCCCACGTCGACGACACCACCAGCAGCCGCCGCGCGGGCGACACGCCCAACAGCTCCCGATACCGGTCCCGCCGTCCCACACTGCCGAGGACCGCGTCATGGCTGGTGTCCCCGATCAGCGCCGTTCGCCCTACCGTCGCGGGCGAGGCCGCCGCCAACTGTTCGGCCTGGTCGGGGTGGGTGATCGCCAGCGTGACCCGACCGGAGTCCAGCAGGTCGGCAGGCACCAGACCCGACAGCCTGCTGGTCGGCGCGTCGACCTCGGGGACGTACTTGTGAAAGCCGATCCCGTGCGGCAGCACCAGGACCGGGGCGTCGCCGACCTGCGCCAGGTCGACCTTCTCGCTGGCCGTGATCACCAGGTCGCACCGCAGTTCGGGGACGGCGTCCCAGGGCACCACCGCAACCGGCAGCGCGCGGAGCAGCTCGGCGACCCCGGTGGAGAAGCGGGAGCCCGCGTGCACGGTGAAGACCACCTGGACGCGGGGGTCGCCGAGGAAGACGGTCGTGGCCTCCAACAGCCGGATGGCCGAGGTCAGCGTGCGGGCCACCGCGAGGACGGTGCGGCAGGGGCGATACGTCTGCCAGCGCGCGCCGTCCGCCGCCGCAGGGCCGTGCCGGGGATCAACGCGCGGCACGGTCCCGCCTGAGGCCGTGGGCGGGCGGTGCGGTGGTGGCGAGGCGGTCCGCCGGGCGCGGGACGTGCCTGCGCGCGGTCCTCGTGCCGGCAGGCGGGTCGGTTCGGGGCGGCACAACCCTGCCGAGTGCGTCGGAACCCGGCGAGCCGCACTCGCCGCGCCGAGACCCTGCGTCGCGGCGACCGGGCTGCCGCCGACCCGTCGCCCGCCGTCCTGCCTCGAGGTGATCGACTGCGGGGCGCAGGGGGCAGGCCGGGGGAGACTCCGCCGGTCGTCCCGATCTCGCCGAGCGCGGCGGTGGTGCGGTGCCGAGACCGATTCCGCCGATGGTCACCAGAATCACCGCCTCACCGGCTCGTGCGATCGACGTTTCGCACTCTAATCAAGGCGATCGACGCTCCTCCCGGCTGCGGCGGTTCCGCGACCGTGCGATCAACGCCCGTCGGCGGCCCGCACCGCGTCGAGCACGTCGAGATACCCGGCGCCCACCCGCCACAACGCGTCGGAGACCGGTTCGAGCTTTCCCGGCTTCCACCGCCGATCCGCATAGGCCTCGCTCCGATCCCGCAGGGCGCGCAGACTCAGCGCCAGCTCCGCGTCGAGCCGGGCGCGCACCGCCTCGGCGGACTCCGCCGCCGTACGCACCGACTCGCCCCGCCCCTCGCGCAGCGCGGCCAGGGTCTCCTCGGCGATTCCGTTCGCGGAGTCCCAGAGCAGCGCGGGCCGGTCGATGCGGTGATTCCACACCGGGGCGTGCACCGAGCGCCAGCGCGCCACGATCGGGCTCTTGGGCAGCCGCACGGCCCCGCCCCAGTGCTGGGAACCGGACGGCTCGTCCAGCCACGGCACCGCCTCGACGGGCAGGTCGACCGCCAGCGCGACGGAGACGTCGTCGAGATCCCGCTCCGCGCCGAGGACCTCCCCGAACACCCACAGCTGCTCGACCCGCAGCGGGAAGATCGACGCGGGGCGCGTCGCCATGTCGGCGCAGCTCTGGGCGAGGCTCTCGAGATGCCAGACGGCACGGGTCCACTTCACCGGGGCCATCCTGCCGGACGGGGGTGGCGGGGCGGCACCGTCGTCGGGGTCGGCCGGGGTCGGCGGCGGCGGATCGGGGGTCGGTGCTGATGCCGCAGGCCTCGATCGGAAGAGGCGTGCCTGGCGCCTGTGTGAGTGTGTCGTGGCGGGGGTCCGACTGCGCGGTGGTCACCCGAACTCCCCGGCCTCCGGCGTGGTGGTCGCCCGTCGGTGCCGGTGTCGGCGCAGGTGTGCGTCAGCATTCTCGGTGGCTGAACGAGCGCCTGATCAGGGTTTCGACTCCCCGTCCCCGTCGGCCTGCCTGGTGATCGTGGAGCCTGCGTCGCTCGGTTTCTCCGCGACGAGCAGCGTTCCCCAGATCCCGCCCCGTTCATCGGCCCCTGTCAGGGGACTCGTCGGGTACGTCTTCCAACCAGACGGCGTGCCTCCGTCCGTCGAGCCGCACCGAGGCGTCGAGGAACTCGACCGGTTCGACGGGCTGCACCGTCCTGGGGAACGACCTGCTGACTTCTTCGTGTGTGGGAAACACGGTGCTGGAGAACGAGGCCGCACCCTGAAATGTCGGGCTCAGGAACGAGACAGGTTTGTGGAACGAGGCGCCTGCGAACCCCGCACTGCCGGTGAATCGCGTTCGGACGAACTGAGTGTCGCCACGGAAGGATGCCGTGTCGAAGGAAGCGAAGCCGGCGAACACGACATCGGGAAAAGCCGCATCGCTGGTGAACTCGGCCTTGGTGAACCAGGCATCGCCGGTGAAGACGGCCCGGCCGAATCGGGCCTGCCCGAGGAACCGGGCCGTGGAGAAGTTCGCCCGGCCGAAGACGCAGCCTTCGAAGTCCAGATTGATCAGGTTCGCCCGACTGAGGTCGATGTCGAACTCTCCCGGCCAGTGCCGAGGATTTGCTGGCCCCGCGGCGTTTGAACGGTCGCGCCCGCGAAGCCGATCCGCCAGCAGCCGCTGGGCGGTGAGCCGGACCACGCGCTCCTGCGCCCGTTCCTGATCCTCGGCGATCTGTTCGGCGGTGGGGTCCGGCGGCAGCAGGCCCGGTTCGAGGAACGGCATCCGAAGGTAGGCACACAGCAGGTCGATGACGGTCTGGCGGTGTTCGGGACTGCCGTCGCCGAGCCGGTCGAGCGCATGCAGCCCGCCCAGCCGGACCGGCGCCTGGTCCGACCCCAGCTGTTCGACGGCCTTGAGCTGCAACTCGGTGACCCGGCGCTCGGCGGCGTCGTAGCGCGTCTCCTCGGCCGCCGCCTCGGTGGCGCGTTGCCGCCGGAACGCCAGCAGCAGGGCCAGCGCCGCCCCGACACCGCCCGCCGCCGTGAGTCCGGTGCGGACGGCCTCGTTCTGCGCGGCGACCCGATCATTGCCGGTCAACTGTGCCGCTCGCTGCCAGCCCCAGCCGCCCAGCCCGAACCCGGCCGCCAGCACCAGCGCGGCACAGCAGGCCACCACCCACCAGCGCAGCGGGCGTAGGTGGGTCTCAGCTGGGTGTTTCGGCGACGGCCGGGTCCGAGGTCGTCGACGCGGGGCGGCTTCCGATGTCACCACGTCATTGTTCCCGACCCAGTGCACTGATCGATGGGATCAGCGCCGCCGTCATCCGTCCCCGCGGGCGAGCAGCGAGCAGACGGTGGCGCCGGTGTGGCAGGCGACGGCGTCCGATCATGGTGCACGGTCGTCAGAACTCCCATTCCCAGCCGCCGTTTCCGACGATCAGACCCGCCGGGCGATAGGTGATGATCCCGGACTCATGGGCGGTGTCGAGCGCGATGCGGCCGTGGTACTGGGTGTCGGGGAGCAGCGGGCCGCTGGGGAACTGCTCGGCAGAGGTCAGGCAGCTGTACGCCGCGACCGTGCTCGGGCTGGGCGCCGCGACGCCGTCCGGGCTGATGACCCCGAAGTCATGCGTGCTGATCGCCCAGTAGTCGGAGGCGGTCAACTCCGCCGTCGTGGCGATCGTCATGTCCAGGATGACGAAGCGGCCGTGTTCCGCAGCGGTCGCCCACTCGTCGGTGCAGCCTGCGTCGACGGTGATCGCGTCGACGGTGATCGCGTCGACGGTGAAGGTCGCCTTGAGTCGGTCCGGCTCGCCGAAACCTGCTGCTTCGCCGATCTCTTTCACGCCCAGGCCCCGTTCGGAGACCGTGAGTTCCGAGGAGGAGTCGTCCTCGGCGGACCGGTCGTCCTCCTCCGTGTCTGACGTCGGTGCGGCGGTGGTGCCGGTCGTCGTCGGCGCCACCAGGTTGGCGGAGTGTGCGGCGGCGACGTCGGCTGCGCGGTCTTCGGCGGCACAGCCGGCGAGGAGAGCGGCGACGGCGAGCGCGCCGAGGAGTCGGGGACGGCGGGAGGTCATGGTGGGCCTTTCGGTGGAGGTGGGGCCGTCGCACGGATATCGGAACGGGGACCGTCGACGGCGGGCCGGGATGTTTCAACGAGCACGGCGGCTGCGCTCGCGTCGGTGTCTTGGCAGGCAGCAGAGGGCAGGCGGTTCGTCCGTCGTTGCCGACGGCGCGGCCGATTGCCGGGTCAACATGAAGTGCACGAGGCCCCGGCTCGGGGGCCGTACCGAGCGGCGGCCCCCGAGCCACGCCAAGCGAGTGAATCCCCATGACCTGGGAGCTGGTTCACATACTCGCCAGGCACTGCGAGCATCAAAACACATGTGAACCGGGTACACAACTACGATCCCGGAAGTGATACCGTTCCCGTCGTTGCTTACGGTCCGGTTGCGTAGCCCCGAACAACGTGATGAACCGCCCGTAGCCGACGATGCACACCGGGGAATCACGCACCACGGAACAACGCACAACCGGGGAACACGGAGAAGGGGGAGCTCGCGGTGTCGAGTTCGACGACGGACCAGCCGGTCCTCAACGCGCTGGTGTCGGTGCGAGGCCAGAAATGGGTGGTCAGCGCGATCGAGCCCGGCGGACGACACACGCTGACGACCTTGCAGAGCGTGGAGGACGGCCGCTTCGGCGACACGCTCGAGGTGATCTGGGAGATCGAGCCCGGCCGCCGCACCCTGCCCAGCGGGGTCTTGCCCGAGGTCGCCCGGCACGGCTTCGACGAACCCGGACGACTGGCCGCCTTCCTCGACGCCGTGCGCTGGTCGGCGATCACCTCGGCGGAGGTCAAGACCCTCCAGGCGCCCTTCCGGTCCGGGGTGGCGATCGAGGACTACCAGCTGGAGCCGGTCGCCAGGGCCATCGGGGCGCCGAGGGTGAACCTGCTGCTCGCCGACGACGTCGGCCTCGGCAAGACGGTCGAGGCCGGGCTGGTCGTTCAGGAACTCCTGTTGCGACACCGAGGACACCGCGTCCTCATCGTCTGCCCGGCGGGGCTGACGCTGAAATGGCAGGACGAGATGGCCGCCAAGTTCGGTCTCGACTTCACCATCATCGACTCGGAACGCTGTGCCGAGGTCCGCCGCACCTACGGCTCCTCGGCCAACCCCTTCGAGGTCTTCCCCAAGGCGATCGTCAGCCTGCCCTGGCTGCGCACCGCCAAGGCACAGCGGCTGCTCGACGAGATCCTGCCGCCGGACGGCCCCACCTACCCGAGGACCTTCGACCTGCTGATCCTGGACGAGGCGCACCACGTCGCCCCGGCCGCGCCCAAACAGGTCTACGCCGTGGACTCGCAGCAGACGAAGCTGATCCGGCGGCTCGCCCCGCACTTCACCCACCGGCTGTTCCTGTCGGCCACCCCGCACAACGGGTATCAGGCCTCGTTCACCGCGTTGTTGGAGATCCTGGACGACCAGCGCTTTCTTCGAGGGTTCGAGCCGGACCGGGCCGCGGTGAAGGACACGGTCATCCGCAGGCTCAAGCGGCAGATCCGCAATCCCGACGGGACTCCGCGATTCCCGGAGCGGCATACCGGGGCGATCCCGGTGCACTACCCGGACGACGAGCGGGAGATTCACGCGCTGCTCGTCGAGTTCGCCACGCTGCGGAAGAAGAAGCTGGTCACTCGGCGGGGGAAGCGCGCCACCGACCTGGTGACCCTGCTGCTGAAGAAGCGGCTCTTCTCCAGCCCGTCCGCCTTCGCCCACACCGTCGGCGTCTACCTGAACACCCTGCGCTCCCGATCGGCGCCCGTCGACGTCGACCTCGACCTCGACGAGCCGGAGTGGCTGGACGACTATGAGGACTCGATCGACGCCTACGACGACGAGCAGCTCGCCCAGGCCGAGGACGACATCCTGGACCGGACTCGCCCGCTCCAGCCCGACCCGAGTACGCAGGAGACAGACCTGCTGGAGCGGATGCACCGCTGGGCGCGGGAACACGAGGCCAGCCCCGATGCCAAGGCCCGCGAGCTCGTCAACTACCTGCGGTCGGTCTGCCGTCCGGACGAGCACTGGACGAACGAGCGGGTCGTGGTGTTCACCGAGTACCGCGACACCCAGCTCTGGCTGGCGGCACTGCTGCGGCAGGAGGGCCTGGGCGATGACCGCCTGGAACTGCTGCACGGCGGGATGGCCACCGCCGACCGCGAGCGGCTGCGCGAGGCGTTCCAGAAGGCGCCCACGGAGTACCCGGTGCGCATCCTGCTGGCCACCGACGCGGCCAGCGAAGGGATCGACCTGCATCGACACTGTCACCGGCTGGTCAACTACGACATCCCGTTCAACCCGAACAAACTGGAACAGCGGATCGGGCGCATCGACCGATACGGGCAGACCGAGACCCCCGACGTCCGGCACTTCGTCGGCACCGGCTTCGGCCGGGAGGTCGACGCCTTCGAGGCGGACCTGGAGTTCCTGTCCAGGGTGGCGACCAAGGTCTCGGCGATGCAGGCCGACCTCGGGACGGTCAACGCCGTACTCGCCGACGCCGTCCAGAACAAGATGCTGGGCAGGCACGTCGTGATCGACGTCGATCACGCCGGGGAGGGCACCGCCCGAGGTCAGGAGCGACTCTCGGCGACGGAGACCGACCTCGGGGAGCAGATCGCCCGGCTGCGGTCGAACCTGGACGCCACCGTCGAGTCGATGGGCATCACTCCGGCCTCGGTGCGTCGCGTGGTGGACACCGCGCTGGAACTGTCCCGCGAGCGCCCGCTTCGGCCCGTTCGCGACGAGCTGCACCACGCCGACGGCCTGTTCGAGGTGCCGGTGCTCGGCGGGTCGTGGTCGCGCGCGACCGCCGGACTGACCGAGCGGTTCCCTAAACCGGACAGTGAACCCCGGCAGCTGCCGATCACCTTCGACCAGGCGGTGGCCAAGGGCCGCGACGACGTGGTGCTCGCCCATCTGAATCATCCGCTGGTGTCGATGTCCACCGAACTGCTGCGGGCCGCAGTGTCCAATGAGGACATCGGGCTGAGTCGGGTCACCGCCGTGGTGAGCGACGACCCCGCGATGGAGGAGGTGCTGGTCGGTGCGTACTCCCGATTCGTCCTGGTCGGCGGCGACGGCGTCCGGCTGCACGAGGAGGTGCTGTTCGCGGGCGGTTGGCTGCCCGCAGGCGGCCGGTTCCGCCGCGTCGAGAGCCTCAGCAGGCTGCGCAACCACCTGAGCACCGCGCTCGACGGCGGGCGGCGGGCCTCCGGGGTGGTGGAGGACCGACTACGGCTTCGGTGGGATGCCAAGGCACGGGACGCGCTGCTGGCCTCGGTGGATGCCCGCGCCGCGACCCGACGCGAGTCGCTGGAACGCATCCTGGGCGAACGGCGGGAGGCCGAGCAGCGGCGGATCGTCACCAACCTCGATCAGTTCGCCCACTCCCTGCGTAAGGCGCTGTCCGCCGAGGATGAACCCGAGGACGGCACCTTGTTCAGCGAAGCCGACATCAAGAGCCCCGACGAGCTGGCCCAGTATCGGCGCGACCGACAGGCGGGAGAGGACCGCCTGCAGCGGCTCACCGACGAGCGCGACCGGGAGCTCGCACTCGTCGCACAGCGCTACCGTGACCCCCGTCCGCAGCTGTTCCCCGTCGCCGTCGTCTTCGTCGTGCCCAAGCGAGAGGCCACCCGATGAACACCCGATTCCGCGGCCCTCGCCCCGTCGACGGCGCCGCCCAGCACCGCGACTGGCTCAGCCTCGTCGAGGTCAACGGCCCCTTCCTGAGCCTGCCGGTGCTCATCGACACCTGGCCGACCCTGGACGCCCTGGACAAGACCGAGCTCCCCGTCCTGCGGCAGCGGCACACACGCTGGCAGGCCGACGGCGCGTCGGGCGCCGGGGACTGGATCGACTACGTACTGCGGGACCTGCTCGGCTGGGGCGACGCCCTGCACACCGAGGAACTCGACGCGCTGCGGATGGAGGTCGGCGAGCACGACACGACCCTGACCCCCGACTTCGTGCTCGCCGAACCCGGTGCCGAGCCGCGCGGCGAGCAGGTGCGGCTGATCGGGCTGCGATGCGCGCCCGGCCAGGTGCCGACCTCGCGGATCGCGGGCTCGCCGTGGGCCGCGACGCCGGTGGACCGGGTGTCGACGCTGTGCCGCAAGCACGGCGTCGAACTGGGCCTGGTCACCGACGGCCGCTGGTGGGCGCTGGTGTGGGCGCCGCGCGGTGGGGCCACCGGCACCGCCGTCTTCGACGCCGTGCCCTGGGCGGAGGCCGCCGAGCGCCAGGTGGTGCGGGCCTTCCGCTCGCTGCTGTGTCGACGCCGGTTCTTCGGCGTCCCCGACGGCGAGCAGCTGATCCCCCTGCTGGTGCGGAGCAAGGACAACCAGGAGGACATCACCGACCGGCTCGGCGTCCAGGTCCGCCAGGCCGTGGAACTGCTGGTGGCCGCCGTCGGCCGTGCCGAGCTGGAGGAACGCCGGACCGGCGAGGTCGAGCCGCGCTCGGCGCAGGAGGTCTATCGGGCCTCGGTGATGGTGATGATGCGGATCGTGTTCCTGCTCTTCGCCGAGGAGCGCGGCCTGCTGCCCGCCGACAACGACCTGTACATGAAGTCGTACTCGGCCGGGGGCCTGCGGGCCGAACTGGCCGAGCGGGCCAGGGACAGCGGCGAGAACGTCCTGGAGCACGGCTATGCGGCCTGGCATCGGCTGCTCGCGTTGTTCGAAGCCGTCTACTCCGGGGTGGAGCACCCCCGGCTGACGATGCACGCCCACGACGGCTCGATCTTCGACCCGGCGGGTTACGCCACCCTGCCGAGGCGCATCGACGACCGCACCGTGCTGCACATGCTCTCGGCGGTGCAGGAGGTGACGATCGGACGCGGGCGCAAGGCCGAGACCCGCTCGGTCAGCTTCCGCTCGCTCGACGTCGAGCAGATCGGCTACGTCTACGAGGGCCTGCTGTCCTTCGAGGGCCTGCGCGCCGACGAGGTCGTCATCGGCCTGATCGGCAAGGAGGGCATGGAGGAGGAGGTCGCCCTCACCGATCTGGAGGAGCTGGCCGCCCAGAGCGAGGACGTGCCTGCCTTGGCAGCCATGCTCGCCGAGCTGTTCAAGGCCTCCAAGATCGGCTCGGCGGCGGCGCTGGCGAAGAAGCTGGCGCCCGTGACCGGGGTGGCGCGAGAGGAACAACGCAAGCGGCTACTCGCGGTGAACGGCAAGGATCACGAACTCGCCGAGCGGCTGCTGCCTTTCGCCGAGCTGATCCGGCCCGACCTGCGGGGCCTGCCGACGGTGATCCTGCCCGGCGCGCTGTTCGTCACCGAGTCCTCGCTGCGCAAGAACACCGGCACCCACTACACCCCGCGGTTCCTCGCCGAGGAGGTCGTGGAGGGCGCGTTGCAGCCGTTGGTCTACACCCACGGGCCCTTGCAGACCGCCGACGAGAGCACCTGGCAGCCCAAGACCAGCGCGGAGCTGCTGCGCCTGCGGGTCGCCGACATCGCGATGGGCTCGGCGGCCTTCCTGGTCGCCGCCGCCCGCTACCTCGGCGACCGACTGGTGGAGGCCTGGACGCGCGAGGGCCACGAACTGGTGCGGGACTACCGCGCCGAGGACCACGTCACCGACCCGGACTCCGACCCGGTGCGCATCACGGCCCGGCGGCTGGTCATCGAGCACTGTCTCTACGGGGCGGACATCAACGAGATGGCCGTGGAGATGGCCAAGCTGTCGCTGTGGCTGGTCTCGATGGACGCCACCCGGCCGTTCACCTTCCTCGACGACCGGCTGGTGGCGGGCGATTCGCTGCTCGGCATCACCAGCCTGGACCAGCTGGAATACCTGCACCTGGACCCGGAGAAGGGCCGGGAGATCCACGAGGACGACGTCTTCGGCTGGACGGCGGGCGTGCGGGAACTGGTCGCCGAGATCGCGGCGGCCCGGCGCCGACTCACCGAGATCGAACTCGGCTCGGATCCGCTCGCCGCGCTGGCGGAGAAGCGGCGTTTACTGGCCGAGGCCGCCCGGCGGACCGAGCAGGTCCGGCTGTTCGCGGATCTGACGGTGGGTGCCGCGCTGTCGCGGGCGGGCAAGGGCGACCGGGCAGTGGCCGCCGCCTCGGTGGCGGCGGCCCAGCTGGCGGCGGGCGTCGCGGCGGGGGAGCCGGGCGCGCTGGAGAAGGCCGAGCAGCAGCGAACCGACTGGCTGGCGACGGATCAGGTTCCGGGGTCGTTTGATCGCGAGCCGATTCACTGGCCGCTGGTGTTTCCGGAGGTGTTCGAGGGGGGCGGGTTCGACGCGGTGGTGGGGAATCCGCCGTTTTTGGGTGGGAAGAAGGTTAGTGGTGCAACTGGCTCCTCCTATCGAGAGTACCTAACTTTGTTTATCGCGAAAGAAAGGAAAGGAAACGCCGACCTGGTTGCATTCTTCGTGCTGCGCTTTGGTGATTTGTCCGGTCCTGCTGGTCAATTTGGACTTGTCGCTACCAGCACTCTGGCGCAAGGCGATACGCGAGAGGTTGGACTAGATCAACTGATTGAGGGCGGAGCAATGATACGCCGTGCCGTCAAGAGTGCGCGGTGGCCATCGAGATCTGCGGCGTTGGAGTACTGTGCGGTGTGGGCCAGCTTCCAGAATCTTTCGGGGGCTGCTGAAAGGGTTCTTGATGGCGCCCTGGTTCAGGGCGTTACATCGTCACTTCTCGCTGAATCTCGGGCGATGGGAAACCCGAAGAGACTGGTCGCAAATTCCGGGTTGGCGTTTCAAGGCGCAGTCGTGCTGGGTCTTGGATTCACGCTGGATGTTGACCGCGTGGGAAAGTTGATTGATGGAGACCGTCGGAATCTCGATATCCTATTCCCTTACCTTAATGGCAAGGACATAAACTCTCGGTCGGATCTATCGGCGAGTCGCTGGGTGATCAATTTCCATGACTGGGATCAGGCTCGCGCTAGAGAGTACTCGGAATGTTTCGAGAAGGTGAATTCCGAGGTTAGGCCTGAGCGCGAAAAAAGCAATCGAAATGTTTATCGGGTCAAGTGGTGGCAGTTTGCCGAGAAGCAGTTTGCAATGCAGGACGCGATTGCGGGGCTCGATCGAGTTATTCTCATTGCGCTGGTAAGTAATACTGTTATGCCGGTAATGGTGAAGACAGGGCAGGTCTTCTCGCATGCACTCGAGGTGTTCGCCACTGATGATGCGGCCCTGCTGAGTCTCCTGAGCTGTGCGCCCCATTATTGGTGGGTGTTGGCGCGGGCATCGACTCTAGGGGTTGGCGCTGGGGTTCGTTACACGCCATCCGACGTCTTCGAGACTTTCCCCTTTCCCACCCTCACGCAAGAAATGCGTGACCTCGGCGACCGCCTCGACACCTTCCGGCGGGAGGTCATGCTCGGCAGGCAGCTCGGGCTCACCAAGCTGTACAACCAGGTCTTCAGCGCCGACTACGTCGACGACGACCTGACAGAGCTGCGACGCATCCACCGGGCCATCGACGAGGCCACCGTCCGCGCGTACGGCTGGGACGACCTGCTCGATCAGCTCGACCACGGCTTCCACCCGGCGGGCAAGGACACCCGCTACACCATCGGCCCGGCCGCGCAGCGGGAGATCCTGGATCGGTTGCTGGAGCTGAATCACGAGCGGTACGCCCAGGAAGTCGCCGAAGGGTTGCACGACAAGAAGTCGGCCAAGCAGAAGCAGACGGCCAAGGCGAAGAAGCAGGCACCGCCGCAGGAAGAGGGGCTGTTCTGATGCCCGACCAGGACGGCTTGTTCTCCGATCCGAACGGCGAGCAGCTCCGGCTGCCCGGCGGTGCGGCACAAGCGGGCGGGACCGCGAACACCCCCGACGCAGATCACCAGGCCGAATCGCCGATCCACCCGCTGGACATCCCCCAACAGTTCATCCCGGCCACCTCCTATGAGGTGCGGGACGAGCTGGAGCGGATCGTGCGGGACGACCTGCTCGGCCCGTGGGAGGGCGAGACGGAGCAGTTCCGGCCCGGCGCGGCGGGGCCCCGGGAGCGGTATCTGGTCGGGATGCTCGGCCCGACGCGCCTGCCTCGGTCGGTGGCCGCCGCCGCGAGCGAGCTGCCGGACACCGAGGCGGGCATCAACGACGGCGGTGACGGCGAGCTGCCCGAGGTGTCGACCCCCCAGAACCTCGGCCGGATCTGGGCCTCCTCGATGGGGCTGTCCTTCGCGGTGCCGCTCGACGTTGACGTCCTGGCCGTCACCGCCTGCTGGGGCGCCTACCGGCCTGCGGAGGTGGAGGCCGAGGACGGCCGGAAGCGCCGGGCCTGGACCAGGGAGCCCGCCCGACACCAACCCGAGATCCGGCTGGACGGCGGGCGCACCACCCGGCTGGTGCTGGCAGGCACCCCCGAGGCGGGGGTGCTGCTGGCCGTCGACGTCCGTGAGCGCGCCGGTCATCGGATCGTCGAACTGACGCTGATCAACGCCCAGCCGGAGCCCGCCAGCCAACGCGACACCGCCTGGCTGTTCCAGACCGCACTCGAGGTCACCGCCGCCGACGGCGCCGCCGAGGTCTTCCTGCCGATCGACGATCCGCTCGACGACCGCGAGGGCCGCGACCACGACGACGTGGAGGAACTGCACCTGCGGCTGCTCTACCGCAACGAACGCCGCTACGCCGCGGGCCGCAACGTGGCCGTGCACGCCGAGCGCCGCGAGGACAGCAGGCACGCCCACCGGCTGGCCACCACCTGGCTGCCCGTCCACGACGTGCCCGCCACCGTCGCTCCCGTCGGCGCGGGCACCCCGCTCGCCGAAGCGATGCTGGCCATGGACGCCCTCGCCGTCGCCGAGCCTGCGGAGCTGGCGGCCGGGTTGTCCCCGCTGGTCGAGGGATACGCCGCGTGGCTCGACGGTCGGGACGCCGAGGCCGCCGACCCGACGCTGGTACCCGAGTCGCTGCGGCCGATCGCCGAACATGCCCTGCACACCGCCCGCCGCGCCGCCGAGCGGCTGCGGTCAGGCATCGCGCTGCTGGCCGACTCGGCGAGCCCCGGCCATGACACCGCCCTGCGGGCCTTCCGGTTCGCCAACCGGGCCATGGCCCTCCAGCGCCGCAACACCACCGCCGCCGCGCTCCGCGAGGAGCACGGGCTCTCCGCCGCGCAGGCCGCCGACGCCGTGCGCGATCGTGGTGCCGCCGCCGCATCCTGGCGGCCGTTCCAACTGGCCTTCGTGCTGCTGAATCTGCCTGCGATCACCGACCCGCTGCACCCGGAACGGGCCGCCGACGACACCGCGACTGTCGACCTGCTGTTCTTCCCCACCGGCGGCGGCAAGACCGAGGCCTATCTCGGCCTGACCGCCTACACCTTCGCGATCCGCCGCCTCCAGGGCATCCTCGGCGACGGCGACCAGACCCGCAGCGGCGCGGGCGGCGTCGCCGTGTTGATGCGCTACACGCTCCGGCTGTTGACCGCGCAGCAGTTCCAACGCGCCGCCGCGCTGGTCTGCGCCGCCGAGGTGCTGCGGACCGAAGACGAGACCGTCTGGGGTCGGGAGCGGTTTCGCATCGGTCTCTGGGTGGGCAGCGGCGTGTCGCCGAACTGGTTCGAGGACGCCGACAAGCAGATCGGCGAGGCACGGGACAACGGCGACGGCACACGCACCAACGTCTTGCAGACGCTGAGCTGCCCGTGGTGCGGAGCGACACTGCGACCACAACGAGATCTGCGCTCCCGGGCGGCGGATCGGCGGGTGCTGTTGTTCTGCCCGGAGGGCGAAGGGCCGGACGCCTGCCCGTTCTCCGAGCGCCGGTGCGCCGAGGGGCTGCCGATCCACACCGTGGACGAGGAGATCTACCGGTACACGCCCAGCCTGGTCATCGCCACCGTCGACAAGCTCGCGCAACTGCCCTGGCGCGGCTTCGCCGGACTGCTGTTCGGCCGCACCACCCGCTGGTGTCCCCGGCACGGCTTCCGGCACCCCGACATGGACGCCAAGACGCAGTGCGCCGATCGACACAACGCCAAGGGCCCGCTGCCCGCCGCAGCCACCACGGTCGTCGGCAGGCTTCGGCCGCCGGACCTGATCATTCAGGACGAGCTGCACCTGATCTCCGGCGCACTGGGCACCACCGTCGGCGTCTTCGAGGCGGCCGTCGACGAGCTGTGCACCTGGCAGCCCGCCCTCGATCGCGACACCGGCCCCAAGATCGTCGCCTCCACCGCCACCACCAAGCGGGCCCGCCAGCAGGTGCTGGGGGTGTTCGGCAGGCGCCTCGAGGTGTTCCCGCCCCAGGTGGTCGACGTCGCCGACACGTTCTTCTCCCGGCAGGTGCCCGTGACACCGCAGACGCCGGGCAGGCGCTACCTCGGCGTGTGCGCGCACGGCACCCGGTTCAAGTCCGCCGAGATCCGGCTGGCCGAGATCCTCCTGATCGCCGCGCAGACCCTCCTGGACCGACACGGCGAAGCCGCCGATCCGTACCTCACCCTCGTCGGCTACTTCAACGCCACCCGCGAACTCGCCGGGATGCGGCGCTACCTGGACGACGACGTCGCCACCAGGGTCAAGCGCAACGGCAGGCTCAAGGGCCTGTCCGACCGGGTGCTGCGCAACGCACGGCTGCTGACCGTTCAGGAGCTGACCTCGCGCATCTCCTCCGGCGACATCAGCGAGGTCCTTAAGCGACTGGAGCTGGGCTTCGACCCCGAGATCGACACCTCGAGCAGGCACGACGCCGTCGGCAAGGACAACAAGGCGGCGGCCAAGGCCCGCGACGCCTCCCGATCGGGCAGGAAGCCGGGACATCCGCTGGCCGAGCGGGCGGCGGAGCGGGCGCGGCAGGGGCGGATGCCGGTGGACGCGGTGCTGGCGACCTCGATGCTTCAGGTCGGCGTCGACGTCTCCCGATTCGGGCTGATGGTGATGACCGGCCAGCCGAAGAACACCGCCGAGTACATCCAGGCCTCCTCCCGAGTCGGCCGCTCCGCCGATCGCCCAGGCCTGGTCGTCACCCTCTACAACTGGTCCCGGCCCCGCGACCTGGCCCATTTCGAGGACTTCGAGCACTACCACGCGACCTTCTATCGGCAGGTGGAGGCGCTCTCGGTCACGCCGTACGCGCGTCGATCGCTGGACCGTTCCACGGCCGCGATGTACGTGGCGGCCGTCCGACACGCCGTGGACGCCCACTCCCGCAACGTCGACGCCCACGACGTCGCCCTGGGCGGCGAGGCGGTGCGTCGGATCGACGAGCGGCTGCTGCGGCGGGCGGAGGCGATCGGCGGCGAGCGCGCCCGCGACTATCTGGCCGAACGCATCCGGCGACTCAAGGACGAGTGGGCCCGGCACACCACCGGCGCCGCGCGGCTGGCCTATGAGGAGAAGAAGGACCGCACCCAGAACCTGGTCGGCCTGTTGGAACGGCCGGGCAACGGGCGGTGGACCGATCGCACCGTCGGCATGTCCATGCGCGAGACGGAGCACGAGATCAACCTGCTGCTGCCCAGGGAGGACCGGCTCTTCCGCCAGTCCTTGGAGGAGCCCGCCTGGTCTTTCGCCCCGACGCAGGCAGGCGGCGAGGACCCCGATGACCTGGACGGCGCAGACAGCGGATCCGGCTTCGCCACGGGCGCGGAGTCCGCAGGCCGAGGCGGCGACCGATGACGGCGCCGACGAGCAGCACCGTGTCCACTGTCGACACCGCGTCGAGCCGAGCCGATGGCGACCCGCAAGCCGAGACGCCCTTCGCGCCCGCATCTCTCGTGACAATCAGATCGGCCGCAGCGCCGAGCCCGCTCCGATACCCGCCCCCACTGGAGAAGGTGACCGGATGAGTCAGTCGTATCGGCCGCGGGTGGGATCGGTGCGACCGAGCCACCTGATGTTCACCAGCGGTGTCGGCTCACTGGTCGACCTGCCCAACTTCTCCGTGCTCGTCAGCGGCCTCGACGACTGGGACCACCGGCAGGTGGTCGCCGACGACATCACCGAGCCTCGGCTGCTGCGGGCCGTCTCGACACTGTTGCGCGGGGTGGAGCGGCTGCGGCCTGCGCCGTGGCTGGCGGAGGACAACAGCGACCCCGGTGGGTTCGCCTCCACGGTCGGCGTACCCACCGCACCGTTTCCCAGCTGGCTGCGCTGCACCGCCTGTGACGAGCTTGCGTCGATCCACGGCGGCTCCGCCTTCGGCTTCGAGAACAACGCGGTCCGCAGGCCCCAGGACGCCCGGTTCTTCCACCGGGACTGCGGTGTCAAGAAGTCGGGCCGCAAACCGCTCGCGGTGGCCGCCCGCTTTGTGTTGTCCTGCACCAACGGTCACCTCGACGAGTTTCCGTACACGCTCTTCGTCCATCGCGGCGGACCGTGCCCCAAGGCCACCCATCCCCGACTTCAGATGCAGGATCGCGGCGGTAACCTCGGGGCGGACGTGCAGATCATCTGCCAGGTGTGTCGGGCTCGTCGCAACATCCGGGAGGCACAGGGCGAGCGGGGCGAACAGCTCCTGCCCGCCTGCCGGGGGCGGAACCCGCATCTGGGGACCTTCACCGCAGGCTGCGATCGACGGCACAAGCTGCTGGTGGTCGGCGCCTCCAATCAGTGGTTCGCCCAGACCCTCTCGGCGCTCCACATCCCGCCCGGCGCGGCCCGAGGCGAGCTGGACGAGAAGGTCGATCGGAACTGGGTCGTCCTGGAGAAGATCCCCGGCAAGGCGATGCTGGGTTTCACCCGCGAGGTCGCGCCGTCGCTCGCCGAGTTCGTGAGCTACTCCGACGACGTCCTCTGGGCCGCGATCGAACGGCACCGGACCGCTGAGACCGAGGTGGACGACGACGACGGCTACCCCGATCTCCGCACCCCGGAGTGGGAGGCGTTCTCGGCCGTCGAACTCCCCGAACCGAGTACCGACTTCACCCTGCGCCGCGACCCGGCGGGCGTGCCGCAGGCCCTGCGCGGCTGCTATTCCGACGTGGTGCAGGCGGAGCGGCTGCGCGAGGTGCGGGCGCTGATCGGCTTCACCAGACTCGACGCGCCCGATCCGGACGATCCAGATCTGGTCACCAGGGCTGCGCTGTCCCGCTCCGACCCCACCTGGGTGCCCGCCAGCGAGGTGCGCGGGGAGGGGATCTTCCTGCGGGTTCCCGAGGAGGCGCTCGTCGACTGGGAACGGCGGGTCGCCGGCTCGGCGGCGGTCGCCGAGCATCGCGAGGCCTACGGCCGGTTCCGGGAGAACCGTTACTCGGATCGGATCGCGGGACCGTTCGACCGGATGCAGAACTGGCCCGGCGTGCGATACCTCGCCCTGCACACGCTGTCGCACCTGCTGATCCGCACGATCGCGCTGGAATGCGGGTACAACTCGGCGAGCCTGTCGGAACGGATCTACGCCAGTTCGGGGGGTGACGACCCGCGTGCGGGCATCCTGATCTACACCGCCGTCCCCGACGCCGAGGGCACCCTCGGCGGGCTGTCCGCACTGGCCGAGCCGGATCAGCTCGTCCGGCTGACCCGGCGGGCGCTGGCCGAGGCCGTGCACTGCTCCTCCGATCCGTTGTGCGCGGAGCGGCTGCCGCACGCCCCGGCCGACTTCCTGCACGGCGCCGCCTGCCACGTCTGCCTGTTCGTCTCCGAGACGACGTGTGAGCGGGGCAATCGATTCCTCGACCGCCGCTTCGTCGTGCCGATCGACGATCCGAGGCTCGCGCTGTTCACCGAGCTGCCGTGACCGCCGAACGCTTCGAACGCGCCGTGGCCGCCGCCGCGAGCGAACTCGGCGCGGTCCGGCTGCGGTCGCTGGCGGCCGGAATTCGCGAGGGCGGCCCCCGGGCGGCGTTGCCGGGGCTCGTCCCGGTGCCGGGTTTCGCCGAGGCGGCCCGCGCGGTGCTGGCCGCGCAGACCGCCGACGCGGTGCCGGACGTCGAGGCCGCCGCCTATCTGCGTGGCGTGGCGGCAGGCTGTGTGCAGCAGGCTGATCTGATGCGAGTCGAGTCGGTGTGGAGCGGGCCC
Organism: Actinoalloteichus fjordicus; assembly: GCF_001941625.1. Classification (NCBI taxonomy): domain Bacteria; kingdom Bacillati; phylum Actinomycetota; class Actinomycetes; order Pseudonocardiales; family Pseudonocardiaceae; genus Actinoalloteichus; species Actinoalloteichus fjordicus. Next base: position 4,863,614 of record NZ_CP016076.1, on the reverse strand, counting down.
ACCACGCACTCCGTCCCGGTCCGGGCCACCGCGCAGGCTCTCGTCGAGGTGATCGACGAGGCGGAGGCCGAACTCGTGCTGGTCACCTACTCGGCCAAGGCCTATCCGCCCGCGATCGCCGCGTTGACCGCAGCCGCCGGGCGCGGGGTGCGGATCGCCGTCGTCGTCGAGACTCTGCGGGGGGCGGGCGGCGCCCTCGGCGGGGACGAGCCTGCGGCGGCCTTCGCCGCCGTGCCCACCGCGCGACTCTGGCACTGGCCGAGCGGCCTGCGACCAGATCGACGGGCGAAGATGCACGCCAAGATCGTCATCGCCGATCGGCGGATACTGCTGCTCTCCAGTGCCAACCTCACCCACTCCGGGGCGGCCGGGAACATCGAAGCAGGTTTAGTCGTCCGGGGTGGCACCCCGCCGAGAAGGGCCGCAGAGCACATCGCCGAGTTGCAGGCCAACGGGGTCTTGACCCGGTTGGAGACCGGAGTGAGCACATGACCGAGGACATCTCGCCCAGGCGCCGACATCCGGCGGGCGACTCGTCGGAACCCGCTGTCGGGCCCGGCGATGCGGGGGCCCCGCCGCCGGAGGCCGCCACCGTCGCCGCAGGCGACATCGCCCGGCTGGCAGGGGTGGGCAAGGCTGCGGTGAGCAACTGGCGACGGCGGTTCGACGACTTCCCCGATGCGGTCGGCGGCAGCGCGGCGAGCCCGTTGTACGCGCTGGCCGACGTCGAGAACTGGTTGAGACGACACGGGAAGAACTTCGAGGTCCCGTTGCGGGAACAGCTCTGGCCTCGAGTGCGCGGCGCCGCCGACGATCTTCGGCTCGGGGCGTTCGTGGCCTCGCTCGGTGCCTTCCTGGTTTTTCACCAACGAGCCGGTCACACCTGGCGACCGACGGACGAAGTCGGTCTGCTCGACGCGGTGTTGGCCGATGCACCCGAGCTGTCGGAGACGGTGCGAGCGCTCTGGCAGGGACCGCAGGAGGATGTGCTGCGGACTCTCGTCGAACTGGTCGAGAGCGAAGGCCATGTCGCTGCCTTCGACTTCCTCTACGAACGACATCGCGACGCGCACGCCCGCCGTGCCGTCTACACCAGTCCCGAACTGGCAGAGCTGATGGTCCGAGTGGCCGGAATCGACGGCGGCACCGTGCTGGACCCCTCCTGCGGAACCGGCACCCTGTTGCTCACCGCGTATGACTGTGGGGCGCGTGAGATTCTCGGTCAGGAGCCGGACGACGTCGTGGCGACGCTCGCTCGCATCCGGCTTCTGCTGCGGGGCGCGGCACCAGACATCGTCGTCGGCGACGCACTTCGCGCCGACGCCCACGGTGACCGACGGGCGGACGCGGTGGTCGTCAACCCGCCGTTCAACGAACGCAGCTGGGGATACGACGAACTCGTCGGCGATCTGCGCTGGGAGTACGGTCAACCTCCCCGAGGTGAGTCGGAGCTCGCCTGGGTGCAGCACTGCCTCGCACACGTCGATTCAGCCGGGATCGTGGTCGCCGCCATGCCAGGCGCGGTGGCGGATCGTCGATCGGGCAGGCGGATTCGAGGAAACCTGCTTCGCGCCGGAGTGCTCCGCGCGGTGATCAGCTCTGCCGAACTCGGAATGTCGGCCGACGGAACTGCCACGGAACCGGACCTGTGGGTGTTCCGGAAGGGGACGGAGTCGACCACGCCGTCCCATGTGCTGATGGTCGGCCGGTCCCAGGACGCGGAACAGGCCTGGCAGGCCTTCGCCGAAGATCCGGCGGCGGATCTGCCGGAGTCCTGTCGGGCCGTCCGGATCATCGACCTGCTCGACGACGTGGTGGATCTGACCCCGACCCGGTGGCTGCCCGTCGAACCGGACACCGCCGTCGCCGCGAGCTTCACTCCGGTGGTCGCAGAGTTGCGCGCCGCCCTCGGCCGACTCACCGATGCTCTTCCCGATCTCGACGTCCACTCGGATACCGCGGAGCGCGCGATGACCACGGTCGGCGAGCTCGTGAGATCGGGGCTGATCACGATGTTCCAAGCCCCGACGAGAATGCCGACCGACACAGGCAGCCTGCCCGTCCTGACTCTCGACGACCTCAACAGGGGGACGGCACCGTCGGGGCACTGCGAACAGACGGGCGACACCGTCCTCATCCAGCCCGGCGACGTGATCGTCCCGATGATCCCCAGGGAACCGCTCGTTCGGCTGGCAGTCGAGGCCGGAGCCGCTCTCGGCCCGCGACTACTGCTGTTCCGGGCGAATCAGGATCGAATCGTTCCGGGTTTTCTCGCTGCCCACCTGCGGTTCGCTGCTAACACCGTAGGAGGCCGGGCCGGGACGACGGGAAGCAGGCCGGAGGTCCGGCGCACGCCGATTCCCCGGATATCGTTGCAGGAACAGCAACAGTATGGAAAAGCATTCGATCGGATGACGGCATTCGAGGATGCCTTGCGTCAGACTGCAAGGCTGGGCGAGTCATTGGTGCGACGGGGGTTCACCGGACTTGCCGACGGCACTCTCCGGTCCGCCCGGTGAGGCTCACGGACGACAGGAACAGGGGAGGCCGTGGCAGGGCGGCGAGTGATCGGCGACGGCCGATATGTGCTGGACCGGCACCCGATAGGCAAAGGGGGCATGGGGGAGGTCTATTTCGGGCGTGACACTCGACTGGAACGGGACGTCGCGGTCAAGTTCATCCGGTTCCCCGATGGGGAGCCGGACGAGGAGCTGATCCGGCGGTTCACCCGCGAGTCGCGGATGGCGGCTCGGCTGGAGCATCCGGGCGTCCCCGCCGTCTACGACGTGGGTACGGACGGTGCGCGTCCGTACCTGGTCATGCAGCGCGTGCGCGGCGTGACGGTGGCCGATCTGATCGTCGAACACGAGCCGCTTCCCATCGGCTGGGCCGCCGCCGTCGCAGCGCAGACCTGTGCGGTGTTGTCGGCCGCGCACCAGACCTCCTTGGTGCACCGCGATCTCAAGCCCGGCAATCTCATGCTCACCCCGGACGGGACCGTCCTGGTGCTCGACTTCGGACTCGCGGTGGCGATGGACCTACCCGAGCAGTCCAGGATCACTCGCACGGGCCAGCCGTTGGGCACCCCGGCGTACATGGCTCCCGAGCAGGTGCAGGACAACAAGAGCAGCCCGCGCAGCGATCTGTACTCCTTAGGCTGCACGCTGCACGAAATGCTCACCGGGCGGCAGGTCTTCGCGGGCGGCTCCAACTTCAGCGTGATGGAGCGACACCTGCGTGAGGAACCCATGCCCACCGGGGAACTCCGTGCCGATGTTCCCCCGGAACTCGATCAGCTGGTGCGTCATCTCCTGGCCAAGTCTCCCGCGGATCGGCCGCCGGATGCCGAGGCGGTCTTCGGTCGGCTCCTGCCGTTCGTCACCGATCTCACCGAGCTCCCCGGCATGGTGAATCCCCCGGTCCTGCCCAACCACGTCCGAATGTACGCCAGGGTTCTCAGCCGGGTTTTTCCGCCGAAGGAGTCGTCAGATTCCACTTCGGTGCACCGCGCCGAGAAGCAGGAGGACGCGTCAACGGCGTCGCCGGTCCGAAAAACCGATGTCGGGCGGGCGATGCGGGCGTCGGAGGTGTCGGACCCCTCGGGCACGCGCGGCCGGGACACGTCGGGTGCCTACCCGCGCTCCTGGATCGAGAACCCTCATCTTGCGGGGGATACCTCGTGGGGCTCGACGGAGAGCGACCCGCCGCGACCGGAGCGCCCGACGCCGGTCGTCGAATCGAGAGAGAATCTCGACGACAAGCTGGCCGCCGTCACCGAGTTGTTCGCGAGCAGCGACTATCGGGGAGCCGCTCCCGGATACCGCGAGCTGGCGGAGCAGTTCGATCGGGTGGGCGGCAGGCTCGACGACGCCCTGGAGTGTCTGCGCCGCGAGGCAGTCTGCCTCGGCCTCGTCGGCGAGTTGGACGCCGCGATGCATCGCCTGACGGAACTGCTCGTCCGAGAGAGAGCCGAACTCCAGCCGGACGACCCCCGGCCGCTGGATCTCCGCCGACAGCTCGGACTCCTCCAGCGCGGCGCGGGCCGGGAGGAGGCGGCACGGGCCACCTTCCGAACGCTGCTCTCCGACCTCGTCCGTATTCACGGGGCGGGTCACCCCGAGGTCGCGCGGGCCCGCAGGCTGCTGATGCCGCAGCCGGACGCCGACGACACCACCTCACGAAGGGACTCTTGATGGCACGGCTGGCCATCCACGCCGACTTCATGCAGGAATACGCCCGGTTGGAACGCTCGGTGCAGACCAAGGTGATCGAGGTCCTCGATCGGTTCCGGCAGGCGACGCACACCGGCAGGCATCTGGAGCGGGTGGGCAACGCTCGGGATCGTCGAATGCACACCATCAGGATCGACCTGTTCTGGCGCGGTGTGGTGCTCGCTCCGGAACGGGGTGACCTCTACACGTTGCTCCGGGTGCTCCCGCACGATGACGCGTACACGTGGGCCGTCCGGCACCGGGCGAGCGTCAACTCGGCGACCGGTTCGATCGAGCTGCGCGACGTCGCTGCCATCGACGCCACCTATCCCGAGTTGAGCAGGATGGCGGAGCGCCGTCCCGAGCGGCTCTTTGCCCAGGTCAACGACGCGGATCTCGGCAGGCTCGGCATCGACGACCAGACACTGGCCTTCGCCAGGACCCTCACCGACGTGCTGACTCTGGAGGCCTCGAAGGCCTTCCTGCCCGAGCGGCAGTGGGAGGTCCTCTACGGACTGGCCGCCGGGATGACGGTGGAGAGCGTCTGGACCGAACTCGGCGCCGTCGCGACGGCGGAGCCTTACGACACCGACGATGTCGTGGCTGCCGTGGAACGCGGCGGGGACCGGCTGGTCCTCGTCAACGGCCCCGATGAACTGATGAAGGTCTTCCAGGAGTCGCTCGCGCACTGGCGGATCTACCTGCACCCCACGCAGCATCGGATGGCCTACGGCTCTTTCAGCGGATCGGCGCGGGTGACCGGCGGGCCTGGCACCGGCAAGACCGTCGTCGCCCTGCACCGCGCTCACCACCTGGCCGCAGGCGGCGTCGGGCGCGTGCTGGTCACCACCTTCACCTCGACGCTGACCGACTCGCTTCAGGAGGGACTTCGGCAGCTGCCGGATCTGGGACCGCGCGAGAGTCACGTCGACGTGCAGACCATCGACAGCCTGGCCCATCGGATCTTCGCCGAGACCCATGGCAGGCCGACGATGATCGACGCGCAGGAGCAGCAGAACCTGTGGCGAGACGTGATCACCACGCTGTCGTTGCCGTTCTCCGAGGCCTTCCTCGCCGAGGAGTGGCGACAGGTCGTCCTGGGCCAACAGGTGCTCGACGCGCAGGGCTACCTCCGCGCCAAGCGAGACGGCAGGGGGCGCAAGCTGGGGAACATCCAGAAGGCGCTGGTCTGGCAGGCGATGCACGAGTTCACCGAGGAGCTCCGCCGCCGCCGGGTGCACACCTACGAGACGGTGTGCGCGGCGGCGGCCGCGATCCTCGCCGGGCGCGCCGACAAGCCCTACCGTCACGTGATCGTCGACGAGGCCCAAGACCTGAACCCGATGCAGTGGCGACTGCTGCGCGCGGCGGTGCCGGTCGCCTCGAACGACCTGTTCATCGCCGGTGACACCCATCAGCGGATCTATCAACACCGGGTCACCCTGCGCGAGCTCGGCGTGCAGATCACGGGACGCTCCACGCGGCTGACGGTGAACTACCGGACGACTGCCGAGATCCTCGCCTGGAGCCTGGGGATGCTGCGTGGCGAGCGCATCGACGACATGGACGACGGCCTGGAGACGATCGCAGGCTATCGCTCGCAGGTGCACGGCGCTATGCCGGTTCTCGCGGGCCACTCCTCTCGCACCGTCGAGCTGGCCGAGCTCTGCTCGGTCATCGAGGAGTGGCACGCGGCGGGTGTGAAACCCGAGGAGATCGGCATCGCCACCAGGTCGAAGCTTGCAGGCGAGGGCGTTCGTGACTCGCTCGCGACGGCGGGCGTCCCGGTCCGACTGCTCGACAGGAAGACACCGCCCGCCCCGGACGCGGTCTCCGTGGGAACGATGCACCGGATGAAGGGCCTGGAGTTTCGCTGCGTCGCGGTCGTCGGCGTTCGTGATCAACAGATGCCTCTCCAGCCCGCCGTCACTCCCGAGTCCGAAGACGAGGTCGCGCACCGGCATGACCTTCAGCGCGAACGATGCCTGTTGTTCGTGGCCTGTACCCGAGCACGCGAACAGCTTTACGTCTCCTGGACCGGGACACCCAGCCGATTCCTGACCGCAGTGCAGTGATGATGACTCGCAGAAAGAGGTCGTCGTGACCAAGCTCTCCACCCTGCTCGACCAGATCGACACGGGCGCGCTACTGCTCCCGGAGTTCCAGCGCGGCTATGTCTGGAACCGAGATCAGGTGCGGGGCTTGATGCTGTCGCTGTACCGGGGCTACCCCGTCGGCGGCTTGTTGGTCTGGGAGACCGAAGGCGAGGGCACCGATGTGCGTGGATCGACGGCAGGCGGCGGCGCCCGACTGTTGCTACTCGACGGCCAGCAACGCATCACCTCGCTCTACGGGGTCATCCGAGGCCGGGCCCCACAGTTCTTCGAGGGCAACGCACAGGCGTTCACCGACCTGTGTTTCCACGTCGAGGACGAGGTGTTCGAGTTCCATGCACCGAGCACGAAGGCAGGCGACCCCCTCTGGATTCGGGTGACCGAACTGTTCCAGAAGGGCCTTGTTCCCTACCTGCGTCGGTTCGCCGATGACCAGGCCGACGCCTATCTGGACCGGCTGAACCGGGTTCACCAGATCACCGGTCGGGAGTTCCACGAGGAGAAGATCACCGGGCGGGACAAGACCATCGATGTCGTGGTGGACATCTTCAACCGGGTGAACTCGGGTGGAACGGTGCTGTCCAAGGGCGACCTGGCGTTGGCGAAGATCTGTGCCCAGTGGCCTGCGGCTCGCCAGGTCATGCGGCAGAAGCTCGACCAGTGGGAGAAGGCAGGCTTCAAGTTCAGTCTCGACTGGATGCTGCGCAATGCCACGGCCGTCGCCTCGGGTCGTTCGGTGTTCACCGCCTTGGACAAGGTCGACCCGGACGTGTTTCGAGACGGCGTCGAGGCGGCGGGGAATCATGTGTCGACGTTCCTCGACGCGGTGTCCGCGCGGCTCGGTCTCGATCACGATCGAGTGTTGATGGGGCGCGGCGGTATTCCGGTGATCACTCGACTCCTCCACCTGATGGGTGGGAGCTTCGCCGACACGGCTCAACGAGACAAGGTTCTCTTCTGGTACGTGCACTGTGCGTTATGGGGACGTTTCGCCGGCTCGACGGAGACCGTCCTGCAACAGGATTACGAGGTCGTCGAACGAGCCGGGATCGACGGTCTCATCGCGAACCTGGAACGCTGGCGTGGCGGGCGGTTGGACGTCGCATCCCACGACTTCGAGGGAGCGACGACGGGATCTCGGTTCTATCCGTTGTTGTACCTGCTCACCAGGGCGAAGGGGGCCCGCGATCTGGGCAGCGGTCTGGAGCTGAAGTCAGAGATGCTGGGCAGGCTCACCTCGCTTCAAGTGCACCACATCTTCCCCAAGGCACTGTTGTACAAGGCTGGTCGTGATCGTGGGATCGTCAATGCCATCGCCAACTTCTGCTTCCTCACTCAGGAGACGAACCTGGCGATCGGTAAGCGACAGCCGTCGGACTACTTCGCCGAGGCGGAGCAACGTCATCCCGGTGTGCTCGCCTCTCAGTGGATTCCGGAGGATCCGGCCCTGTGGGAGGTCGACAGATACGAGGACTTCCTGGCCGCCCGGCGGGAGCTCCTCGCGGAATCGGCACAATCCTTCCTGACCGGCCTGCGGACGGGAGCTCGAGACGTCGAGCACGACCTTGCCCCGATCCAGGTCGTCGCAGCGGAGGAGAACGATCCCCGCGCGATCCAGGTTCGATCCTTGATCGACGAGCTTCTCACGGCGGGTTGCGTCGAGCCCGACCTCGACGCCGCGATCTCAGACCCGGACACCGGGCGAGAGCTGGCCGTCGCCGAGGCTTACTGGCCTGCGGGCCTGCAACCCGGTCAGGGCAGGCCGGTGGTCCTCGAACTGGACCACGAGGCGGCGGACATCCCCAGACTGGAAGAACTGGGCATGGAGGTGTTCACCTCCGTCGACGCCCTGCGTGGCTTCGTGACCCGTCGCAATGAGAGCGCATCGGGGGTGGATCACATCGTCTCCGGACCGGCGGATGCCGCCATGGACGGCGTCGAGGACGCCGCCGATTTCGACGCCGCGATCCGCAGGTTGTACGAACGCGCCCGCAGCGAAGCCGGCTACCACGCGTCCCATCTCCTGCGCATGATCTCGGAGTACGGGGGCGTCGCCACGGCGCGAAAGATCCTGCGGGCTCCCGCCGTCTCCGACGGTTTCGCCGCGATGTGGGAGCGCGGCAGGCTGGACCTGACGGTGGAGGCGTTGATCATCGAGCCGGGTCATCGCAGGTGGTTCCCCGACGTCGAGGTGGAGACGGCTCGACGTCGCCTGGAGCAGTTCGGCTATTTCTGACGAAAGAGGCGGTGCGGCCGATCGCCCTGCCCGGTCGGCCATCGCAATTCCACCGGAGACGTGCCCCCGCTTCCCCCAGTGGATCTCGGAAATTCACCATCCGCTTCTACACTCCCTCCGTTGAGGTTTCGCCGGTTCGGCGACGGCTGAACAACGGAGGTCGCCGGGCCACGGAGATCACGGAGGCGACGTGTCTTCTCATCCGGTATCAGCGGTCGGTCGGTTATCGGCGGCCGTGGCGACGAGGGCCCGGCGAACAGCCGGGCGGCGAACGGCGGGGCAGCGAGCGGCTGCCCTGACCACGGCGGCGGTGACGGCGGCGGCGCTGATGACGGGGGCCACTGCGGGTTCGGCGGTCGCCGAAGCCGATCCCGATGCGCCGCAGGCGTTCACGAGTTCGACGAGCGTCGGCCTGCACAATGCCTACGAGAAGGGCGGGTTCCCCTATCTCGCCGACGTGCTGGACTCCGGCGCGGGCCTGGTCGAACTCGACGTGTGGACGGACGAGCTGATCGGGCGGTGGCGGGTCAGCCACGACCTGTTCGGTGCGAGCAGCAACTGCGTGGGAGCGACCGACCCGGCGAACCTGCGCACCGGGAACCGTGATCAGGATCTTCTCGGGTGTCTCACCGACCTGCGGACCTGGCATGAGGTGAATCCCGGCCACCGGCCCATCGTGCTCAAGGTCGAGATGAAGGACGGCTTCTACGACCGGGGCGGCATGGGCCCCGCCGCCTTCGACGCGCTGGTGGCCGGTCGCCTGGGCGACGCCGTGTTCACGCCCTCGGACCTGCTCGCCCATGCGGGTGGTGCCGCCGACCTCGACGAGGCCGTCACCTCGGCGGGCTGGCCCAGCCGGGACGCGCTGGCGGGCCGAATCCTGATCGAACTCATTCCCGGCACCTTCGAGCAGGGCAATCCCTTCGACACCCTGTGGACCGACGAGGAGTACTCGCGGCACCTTCGCGACCTCGCCGCCGCCGGTGAGATCGCCGCCGCACAGGCCTTCCCGTCGGTGCTCGGCGCCGAGTCGGGCGACCCCCGCGACCGGTACGAGGACGAGAGCCTGCGTCCGTGGTTCGTCGTCTACGACGGCAGCGCCAACGCCTATGTGACGGGCGGCATCGACACGGACTGGTACCGCGAACGGAACTACCTGCTGATCATGACGGCGGCGCACGAGGTGGCCCCGGCCATCGACGCCGTGGCCCCGGACGAGCAGGCCGCGCTGGATCGGGTGGCGCAGCTCGCGGCGGCGAACGCGAGCATCGTCACCAGCGACTGGCGCTCATCGACGCTGCTGTCCACCGTGGTCTCCCGCTGATCTCGGACGTCTCCTGCCCGACGGCGTCTCCTTCCGGGACGTCTCCTGCCGGGGATCTCGGCGGATTTCCCGGAACCCTGGTCGGCCGCTCTTCACGCGATGTCGGGCACGGGGAGCGGAGGACATTCTCCGCTCCCCGCGTCGAACTCCGCAGTCACCGACGGTCGGGCAGTGCGCCCGGCTCGTCGGCGACGATCGCAGGCACCGTGATCGACGGCCGCGCCCGCAGGCCCGGCGACGGCAGCCCCCCGCCCTGATCGCCGATGCGGAATCCCGGCGGAGGCCGTCAGCTCAGCAGGCCTCCGCCCGCCCGCCACGCGCGAGTGACTCCGGTGGCGCCCGGAATCCGGACGCGCGCGGCGAGCAGACCTGCCCCTGCCTGCTGCCTCCGGTCAGGGCTTCTCGAAGTGCTGGTAGTCGAGCGGGGTCGTCCAGAAGCCGCCCCACTCCCAGCCGTTCTCGGTGAAGCTCTGCTCGACGAGGTCGCCCGCGTAAATCATGCCGGGAGCATCCTGATCCCGGTCCACATACGGTGCCCCGGTGGGCGGCAGTACGAGCCCGCTGGAGCTGACGTACGGGTTCTGCACCGGGTTGATGTCGATGGCCTTGCCGTAGGAGTGGTTCGACCAGCCGCCGCCGCCGGTGATCGGCCGACAGTTGAACGCCGAGGTGTTGTTCGCCGCCATCGACAGGTCGTCGTCCGCGTCGTACTTCTCGACGGTCTCGACTCGTTCGATCGGGAAGCCGCCTCGATACAGGTCGATGAAGATGCCAAGCACCTCTTCGGCGACGTCGGCGTGGACGATCAGCTCGCCCCGATGAGTCCGGTCGTCGAAGCCGAGGTGCGGGAACGAGACCAGCCGGAGATCCTCCGGGCCGACCGGACAGCCCTCGCGGTAGCTCGCCCCGAGGCGCTCCTCGGAGACGGGCTTGATGCTGACGACGACGGACTCGCCGACCCAGTTGGTCGTCTCGGCCGGCTCGGCAGCCGACGCGGGCAGAGCGGTGGCGGCTGCCATGCCGAGCGCCGCCAGGGCCAGGGTGACGCGATGCGTTGTCTTCTTCACATCAGGTAAAACGCCGTTGACACCCGATACGTTGTCTTTCCTTGACCATCCGGTGATGACGTGAAGATCATGTTGCCGGACCTGGGCGTCCTTGCTAAAGGCCTGCCATGGGCGGGCGTTCACACTGGTCACGCGATCGGATTCCCCGCGCGGCGTCGTCGTGATCTCTCGCCGGGTCCGGCGGCCACTCGGTCGAACGACCGGGTCGGATGACGTCCTCGTGACCGGGTCGGGTGACCGTCCCTCGGGGGCGAACAGCGGAGCCCGTCGGGCCGGAGTGACCCGCCGACCGGTTCTCGTCGGGAACCGGTCGGCGGGTCGCCGAGCCTGCGCGGTTGAGCGGCGGGACTACCGGTGCAAGGCAGCCCCGCCGCTTCGATGCGCCGGGTCAGTCCAGGACGATCTCGAAGGCCCGGATCATGGTCTGCTCCACGCTGTTGCCGTCCGCGTCCACGGCGGCGGCCCGGAGCGACACGAAGCCGTCTTCGGCCGGGTGGTCCAGCGCGACACGCCGCCCGCCGTCGACGTCGTCGACCGACACCGGCTCCCAGGTGGCCCCGTCGTCGTAGGACGCCTCGACGGACAACTCGCTGATCTCGGCCTCGTGAAGCCGGTCCACCCGAAGTTCCAACTCCTGCTCGATGCCTGCCTGCGTCCGGCCCAGCTCGTCGAACTCGCCGTCGAATCGGACGGCCAGGAGCGGCAGCGCCTCCTCGCCCCCCTGCGGGGTGTCGGTGGAGAAGGACCAGCTCGCGTCGACTCGACGGCCCAGCGTCGACCAGGGCACCTCTCGGGTCCCGGTGACCTCGAGGGTGTAATCGCCCTCCGCCTGCGGCACGTCGAACTGTGCGGACCCGACCTCCGGGGAGGTGCCGAGCACGGTGCCGTCGCGCGACAGCATCGTGCTGCCCGTGATCAGCGACGTGCTGAGGTGGACGTAGTCGGATTCCTCGTCGGCGGGCGCGAACGCCCCGATCTGGATGAAGATCATGTCGTCCACGCGAACCGCGCCCGGCAGCGCGGCCGACCCGATCGACACCCCCAACGGAGCACGATTCCAGCTCGTCTCGGACCGACCCGGCTCGTGACGGGTCGTCCGGATGTAGTCCTCGTCGGTGTCGATCCGGTCGCCGAGGTTCAGGTTCTCCCGCCACTCGACTCCGGCGGCGGTGAACAGCTCCAGGCGGGTGCCGGGCACCGCCAGCGGTCGCAAGATGCCTCCGGGCACGAGGTCGCTCGGCAGGATGCCCGTGGCCTCCTTGTACGCCGATGCCGCCACTCCCTGACCGCGATACTCGGCCCGAACCTGTGCCAGATCCGCATCGGACACGGGGAACACGAGCGAGTCCGGGATGCCCCGGTCGTGGTCGAACACGAGGTGGTAGCGGTAGTCCTCCTCGGTGCCCTCCGGGGCTCGAAGCGTCGGTTTGACCGCGAAGCCGAGGCCGTCGACCTCGCCGGTGGGCACTGCATACACTGCGGTCTCGGGGCCTGCGCCTGCGGACAACTCGAAGGTGTCGGTGGAGATCCGCATGATGGCCGAGTCGAAGACGGTCTCCCGCTCGGTCTGAGCCCGCAGCGGCTCGCCGAGGGTTCCGTCCAAGGTGATGTGGGCATCGGCGGTCACCAGTACGTCCGGTGCTGCGGCCGTGGTCAGGTTCTCGCTGGTGATCTCCCCGTCCTCGATCGTGTACTCCGACAGGTGGCTCAGGACGTGATAGCGCCCGACGGGAACCCGCGCGACGGCTGATCCGTCGGGGCCGGTGCTCGCCTGCACCGGCTCGCCGGTATCCTTGTTGATCACGAACACCAGCGGGTCGTCGTCGACGGTGCCTGAGTGCGTGACCGCCTCGATCGACAGGTCGTAGCTCTCCGGCTCGACGAACGCGCCGACGGCGGTGGTCACGGTGGTGTCGCCGTCGCCGTCGCCGTCGCCGTCGCCGATCGCGGTAGCGGTGATCGAGCCGCTGAGGAAGCCCGTCTGATCACCTGCCGAGGGGTCGATGGCGACCTCGACCCCGGCCGCACCGCCTGCGGGCACGGTGATCTGGTCGGCGTCCAGCGTGAACACGTCCGCAGGCAGCGGCTGTCCGGTCTCGTCGACCGCGTCCAGCACCAGGTCGAGAACCAGTTCCTGCTCGCCGTCGTTGCGATAGGTGAGGGTCTGAGCGACCGGGTCGGGCTCCGCTGGAAAGGCGAGCCTGCCCAGGTCGACCGAGGCAGGGTGCGCCCGCACCTGTGATCGCACGGCTGCGGCCACGTCGAGCCTGCCGCCGCCCTGCTCGGCGACGCTCAGGCCCGTGATCGTCTTTGCCGAGCCGAGGAGGGCCGAGGTCAGGTCTGCCTGCGTCCAGTCAGGATGCCGTGCGGCGAGCAGCGCGGCGGCGCCCGCGACGTGTGGCGCGGCCATCGAGGTGCCGCTCATCGTCGTGTAAGGCTCGCCCCCGTGCCCTGCACGGGCGCCGACGATGTCCGAGCCCGGCGCGGCGAGATCCGGCTTGATCGCCTGGTCACCGGCGCGGGGACCCCGGCTGGAGAAGTAGCTGAGCTCGTCGTCCTTCGTGACGCTCGCGACGGCGAGGGCGGCATCGGCGGCGGCGGGTGCGGACACCGTCTCGGGACCGCCGAAATTTCCCGCCGCCACCACGAACAGCGTGCCGGTGCTCTCGGTGAGACGGTTCACCGCTGTCGACAACGGATCGGTGCCGTCGGTCGGCTCGCTGCCCAGACTGAGGTTCACCACGGCCACGCCCTGCTCGGCCGCCCATTCCATTCCCGCGATGATCGCATCGTCCGGACAGGCTCCGGTGTCGTCGCAGACCTTCCCGGCGAGGATCTTCGCCGAGGGCGCGACACCGCGCTGTGCCCCGTCGGATGCAGCTCCGGAGCCTGCCACCGTGGACGCGACGTGGGTGCCGTGGCCGTTGACGTCCCGGACGCCGCCGGCGCTGTCGGTGAAGTCCTGCGCGCCCACCACGACCTCGGCTAGGTCCGGATGGTCGGGGTCATAGCCGGAGTCCAGCACCGCGACGGTGGCGCCCTCGCCGGTGAACCCGGCCGCCCAGGCAGTGGGAGCACCGATCTGGTCGTTGCTCTCGGCGTCGAGCATCCTGGCGCGGCCGTTGAGCCAGATCCGGTCCACCCCGGCGTCGAGCGTGGTGTTCGGGTTGGTCAGCGTCGACCAGAATTCGACGGCATCGTCCGGGGGCTCCACGACGACGCCGTTGACGCTGGGCAGCTCTCGGCCGATCTGTGCCGTCGAGGCAGGGAATGCCGCCTCGAGTGGGCGTTCGACGTCGTCCCGATAGGAGACGATCAGGGACGGCGGGCCCGCGTCGCCGAAGCCCTGCTCGATCAGGCCGGGAATGTCGAACAGACGCGCGTCCAATCGGCCCTGTCGGACCAGCGGCCACGCATCGGTCGGAATGACGGAGAGTTCGCCGTCGTCGGCGATCTGGTGAAACGACAGGTCCTCCCTGCCGGGAGCGGGCAGGACGGTGACGCCGGATCGGCCGTCCGGCGTCTCCTGCACCCGCACGCGATCCCCGGTGATCAGGGTGATCGTCGATGTGGCGCCGAAGTATCCTGCCGTCGGCGCGGCTGTCGCGGGCTCGGCGTGACCGGCCCCCCGACGGCGAGGCTTGCGCACAGGGTCATGCCCAGCGCGACCCCGACGGCCTTTCTTGTGCTTGTCTGCATCTTTCTCCCCACCGCGAGCGGGCGACCACGAGCGCGCGGGCTCGCCATTCGATGAATGCCGCCCGAGGTACGCGATAATGACGATCTGGCGTTTCTTTATCGCCGGTGAAGATAGTCGGATGATCGCGGTAAAAGACAATGGTCGTGATCCATGTCTCTATCCTGTAACGCTTTCCGGGGAACGTCACCGAAATACCGTGCTGCCGCAGTGGGTGAGAGCTTTCCAGGGATCGATTCACCGGGTCTTCGCTGCTCGATCCGGGGCCCCTGGTTCTCTGAGCAGCGGTTTCGCCGCCGTCGTCTCGATGAATCGGGGCGCCCGGCTCGAGCGCGGCCTTCCCGGCGGGCCTGCCGAGGCACGCCCGCCGGGATGGTGCGTCGAATGACCGGCACCGGGGCCGTCGAATTCGTGGCCTCGGCTCGGCTCTCGAATATCGCGGTAGTCCCACGATGCACCGCGAAAAAGCCGGATCGCCGGTGTCGTCGCCACCGCGACGCCCGGCGGCATCCTGGGGTGGGAACCGGCGGTCGCGAACAGGCCTTACCGGCGGCAGGGCCGTCGATGCCGTTCGACGGCAGACATCGGGCGACGCGGAGCGAGCGCGTCGGTCAGGGTGTTCGTGTTCGTGACTTCTCGCGGCAGGCCGCCTAACTCCCCAGCAGCGAAGGCAGCCAGGTCGACAGGCCGGGCAGCATGATCACCAGCGCGAGCAGGCCGAGCGTGGCGACCAGGAAGGGGGTGTTGGCGCGGAAGACGTCCCAGGCGTCGACCTTGCCGATCTTGCCCGCGACGACCAGGGACATCGCCACCGGCGGGGTCACCTGACCGATGACGACGGTCAGCACCGCGATGACGCCGAACTGGATCAGGTCGATCTCCGCGATCAGCAGGGTGGGCAGCAGGACCGGCATGATCACCGGGATCAGCGGGTCGAGGAGCATCCCGGCGATCAGACAGATCGCGGCGAGCATCAGCAGCACCACGATCTGCGAGCCGTCCGGCGCCATCGAGGTGATCAGCCGGCTCAGGGCCTGGGGGACTCCGGCGCGGGACAGCGCAGCGCCCAGTGCGACTGAGACGCCAACGATGAGCATCACCTCGCCGGTCAGGACCGCCGAGGACACCAGGGCTCGATAGAGCCTGCGCAGGCTCAGTGAGCGGTAGACGAACATCGCGACGACGACCGCGTAGATCACCGCGAAGGCCCCGGACTCGGTCGGCGTGAAGACGCCGAGGGTCAGCCCGCCCACGATGATCAGCGGCGTGCCGAAGGCGAGGATCGAGCCGCGCAGGGTGCGCAGCACCTCGCGGAGGCGGAAGTGCTGTACCGAACCCCAGCCGTGCCGCTTCGACTGGACGGCCACCAGGATCATCAGCACGACGGCCAGCAGCACGCCGGGAATGATCCCGGCCAGGAACAACGCGCCGAGCGAGGTCCCGGTGACCGCCGAGTAGAGGATCATCGGCGAGGACGGCGGCAGGAGCGGGCCGATGCCGGAGGACGAGGCGGTGACCGCCGCCGAGAAGCTCGCCGGATAGCCGTTGCGCTTCATCTGCGGGATGACCACCGAGCCGGTGCCTGCCAGATCCGCGACCGAGGTGCCCACCATGCCGCCGAAGAAGACGCTGGTCAGCACGTTGACCTGGGCGAGGCCGCCGGGCAGCGGGCCGACCAGTGCGCGGGCGAACTCGAAGATCCTGGTGGAGATCCCGCCCGAGTTCATCACCACCCCGGCGAGGATGAACAGCGGCATCGCCAACAGGATGAACCCGTCCATTCCGGCGATCACCTGCTGCGGATAGGACAGCATCCACTCGCCTTCGAGCGCGATGTAGACCGCGACGCTGCCCGCGACCGACACGATCAGCGGCACCCCGAGCGCCGCCAGCCCGAGCAGCAGCAGAATCACCATGAGGACCGTCATTCGGGGTCACCTGCCGATCCGGTGGATGACGCAGGGGGCGAGGTCTGCGGCGGGTCGGCCGCCTGCCGGGCGGTCGATCCCGCGCCGTCCGAAACCGGGTTCGGCGCAGGGCCGGCGGCCGGGTCGGAACGGGCGGCGGGACCTGCCGGGCTCGACGAGGCGCGCGCGTCGGGCTGTACCCCGTCGCCGGGGTCGGAGCCGCTCCCGGTTCCTGCGCGGCGGCCTGTCCTCCGGTCGATCCCGGCGCCGTCGCGCGGTTCCGATGCCGACTCGGAGGTCCATCGCTCGACGGCCTCGTGTGCCGAGCGGAGTTGCAGCAGCAGCACGATCGCGACCGCGAGCGCGCCGATCGGCAGCGCGGCGACGAAGAATCCCCTCGGCAGCCGCAGGTAGGCGCTGCGATCGGAGCCGAAGACCAGCAGGTACTGCCAGCCAACCCAGGCGAGATGGGTGAACACCACGGCGGACACCGTGTCCGCCGCGAGCTTCAGCCAGACCTGCACCGAGGTGCTGAAGCGACGCACGACCACGCGGACGATGATGAGATCGTTGCGGCGGGCGGCGATGACCAGGCCCAGCATGGTGAGCCACAGCAGCATCCCGGTGACGATCTCCTCCGCCCAGCCGATCGGGCTGTCGAACAGGTACCTGCTGGTGGCGTTCCAGAAGAGGATCAGGGTGATCACCACCAGGCAGGCCGCCGCGAGCGCCTCCACGGTGTGGTCGATGATCCGCACCGTGCGGAACCGGCTGGGCCGGGTGACCGCGTCCGCCTCGGTCTCGACGAGTTCGGGCGACCCGGCGCGGTCGCCGCTCACGGCGCGCCGTCCGCGCCGTGAGCGAGTCTGCCGTCGAACAGGCTGCCGTAGCCGGGTGCGGCCCCGTCGACGTCGACGAGTTCGAGACAGTGCCAGAACGACGCCTGCACGGCGCTGATCACCGGTTTGCCCAACTCCGCCTCCAGCGCGGCGATCACGCCGACGCTGTGCAGGTTCGTGCAGCTGATGAACACGGCGCTCGCCTCGGGGACGTCGACCTCCACGGCGAGTTCGAAGACCTGCTCCAAGGGGATCTCGGCGAGGGCGTGATCGTCGGTGACGCTCAGGCCTCGGCTGGCGAGCACCGGATGGCCGTTCTCGCCGAAGAAGCGCTCCGCGCGGGCGATGACCTCGGGCACGTACGGCGTGACCAGCGTGATCGGGCCCGCGCCGACGGCCTTGAGCGCCGCGAGGCTCGCCGTGGAGGTGGTGGTCGTTCGGCCGGGCAGCCCGCTCCACTCCGTCATCCGGTCCACCAGGGCGCGATCCCAGGCGGTGCCGTGCAGGAACGACGCGCTGGTGCCGCCGAAGACGAGTGCGTCCAGCGGAGCCTGTGCCACCAGTCGCGCGGCGGTCTCGAGTTCCGGCGATCGCATCATCGCGTCGATGCCCTCGACGGTGACGGCGGGCAGGGTCAGCCTGCTGGTGTGGATCGAGACGCCCCGCGCGGCCATGGCGTACATCTCGGGCTCCATCACCGTGCTCGACGCCATGTAGACGAGTCCGACCCGATGGTGCGCCGGGATCGCGTCCGGCGCGAAGACTGGTCTCACGCGTTCTCTCCTGACATCGATTGACGTGAAAGTGGCGGACGTGCTCACTCGGCGGCGTAGGCGTCGAGGACCCGGCCCGCGTAGTCGCCGGGAATGCCCGCCTGCAACTCGGTCCAGATCTCCTCGGCCGCTGATCGGAAGGCCGCCGTGTCGATCTCGTTGACCGTCATTCCCCCCGCCTCGAACTGCGTGATCAGTTCCGCGTCGGCCGCCTCGCCGAGGTCCCGGCTCTCCTGTGCGGCCTCGTCGGCGGCGGTCTGCACGACCGCGCGGACGTCCTCGGGCAGCGCGGTGAAGAGTTCGGCATTCATCGTCAGATAGGCGGGGCTGTAGATGTGTCCGGTCAGCGAGAGGTATTGCTGCTTCTCATCGAAGGAGAAGCCGTCGATGACCTTCAAGGGATTCTCCTGCCCGTCCAGCACCCCTTGATCGAGCGAGATGTAGATCTCATTGATGCTCATCGGGGTGGGCACCGCGCCCAGTCTCGTGAACGTGGTCACCCTGGCGGGCACCTCCGGCACCCGGAGTTTCAAGCCTGCCAGATCGGCGGGCGTCTCGATCGGACGCCGATTATTCGTGACGTGTCGGAATCCGTTCTCACCGAATGAGAGCACTCGGAGGCCGGTGCTCTCGGTGAGTGATTCACTCAGTTCGGTGCCGAACTCGCCGTCCAGGAATTCGCCGACGGTCGCCCGATCGGAGAACAGGAACGGGATCTCCATGATCTCGAAGGTCGGATCGAGGTTGCTGATGTCTGAACCGACCACGACGACGTCGAGAGTGCCTGCCCGCAGCGCCTCGAGGGTGGCCGTCTCGTTGCCGACCGCGCCGCCGAGATGCCGAGTGACCTCGACCTGGTCCCCGAGTTCCGCCTCCAGCTTGTCGGCGAAGAGGTTCAGCATGTCGGCCAGCGGATCGCCTGCGGTGGTCTCGACCGCCAGCACGATCTCCAGCGGACTCTCGGCGCTGACCTCCAGCGGTCCGCTCGGCGCTGCGGTCGCGCAGGCACTCAGGGCAAGCATTCCGACGCTCATGGGCACGACGGCGCGGATCAACCGGGCGGAGACGACAGTCACGTTCAACTCTCTTTCGTTCGGTCGGATCGCGGGTGATCCGGGCTCGCCGGGCGGCGACGGCACGGGTCAACCCGCTGTCCTCGGCGTATTCGACCGGCTACTTTCCGAATTTGATCGACGAATTCATTCGGCTGCGCGAGTGGTCGAGGCGTCGTGGTGTGTGTCCGGTATTGCCGGGCCGATCGCGGCTGGTGACTTCATCTTTTCCGGACCTGGTCGCGCCTGTCAAACAGAGATTTCCGGGCTAGTCCATCGCGATAGGCGATCCATGGGAAACATTGCCGTAATTCATTGTCCGGTCATTCTTGGAAACACGACGGAAACCCGTTTTCGGGTTGATTCGGATGGACTGTGTCGTCTGCCCTGCGTCCGCCGAGCCGCCCGTCGATCCCGGTCACGGGCGGCTCGGCGCCGGGCCGTGGACCATCGCGACGGCGGCCCGGCCCCGGACCGTCGTCCTGCTGCCCTACGGTCCCGGTCGCGCCTCAGCGGTCGCCCGGCACGCCATAGGAGGGTGCCGCACCGGGGTTCAACGCCCGCAGACGGTAGTCGTCCCGCTGGTGCCGCCACCGGTCCCACAGCGTCGTCAGGTTGGTCACGGGGTCGTCGGCGTAGTCCACCCGCAGGTCGGTGACCGGCCACGCCACGTCCGTGACCACGGCCAACCCGGCCGCGTGCACCGGGCCCTCCTCGCCGCCTGCGGCCATGGCGGCGCGCAGGCCCGACAACAGCCGGTCCTCGAGCCCGGCCCCCTCGGACTCCAGGTAGCCGTGCAGCAGTTCGGTGACGGTCGCCGGACTCGCCAGCATGTTTCCTGCGGCGACGGCACCCGGGCCGACGGCATGCTGGTGGCTGCCCAGCGATCGTGCCCCCGAGTAGGCCGCCGCGTGACCGGTCCGATCCAGGACGGTGAGCTGCCGATACTCGATGTCGACGCGTCCGGTGGTCACCGCGTCGATCGCCTCGGACGCGGAGCGTCCCGCCTCAAGCTGGTCCAGCAGCTCGCGGCCGAGCCGGGGATCGGTGACGTTCTGCGAGGCCGCCGCGCCCACCCCGACTCGAAGGTTCAGGCAGCGGGCGGCGACGGCGGGGGAGGACGAGCAGATCACCATGCCGAAGGCGCCGGTGTCGGCGTCGAACGCCGCGAGGGAGAAGGTCATGCGCGATCCTCTCTGGGGATGACGGCCGTGACGTCGAGTTCCACCAGCCACTCCGGCCGGGCCAGCGCGTGCACCACGATTCCGGTGGAGACCGGGAAGACGCCCGTCAGCCACCGTCCGACGGTGCGGTACACCGACTCCCGATAACGCACGTCCACGAGGTACACGGTGATCTTGACGATGTGGCTCAGTTCCGAGCCTGCCTCTCGCAGCAGCAGGTTGATGTTGTGCATCGCCTGCTCGGTCTGCGCGGTGACGTCGCCGATTCCGACGGTGGCCGAGGTGTCGAGGTCCTGGCCGATCTGGCCGCGCACGTAGACCGTGTCGCCCGCCACCACCGCCTGGCACAGATCGTTGTCGAGATCCTGCTCCGGATAGGTGTCGCGGGTGTTGAACGGGCGGATTCGTCGATGCACGCTCATCGGGCGGCCCCCGACCCCAGCACGTTGTCTGACAGCTCGGCGGCCTTCTTGACCAGGTCCAGCGGCCCGTCGAAGTCGAAGTTCCGGTAGACGGCCTGGTAGTGGGCGAAGGGCGGCGCCTGGGCGAAGAGCTGGAACGTCAGCCGATGTCCGGCGTAGTCGCTGTTCAGCAGGTCACGGGCGAAGGCGAGCAGACTGCGACGGTCGTCGGAGTTCCAGTCGTCGTTGATCGAGTAGTACTTGTCCAGCCACTCACCGGGACCCGGCTCGGCGAAGGACGCGGCGTCGGGGGTGATGCAGATCTGGCCGCCGCACAGCTCTCGGGCGTGGTGCATCATCTGCGGGAGCTGGGTCTGCGCCCAGACCCGACCGGCGTAGAGCAGCGACTGGTTGGGCATCAGCAGGCCGCCGGGGCTGTCCTCGGCGTTGGCGATCGCCGCCGTCAGGTGAGCGTTGATCCCCTCCCGGTAGCAGGCGAGCTGTGCGAGCTTCTCCTGCACGGCGGGGTTCCGCTCCAGTCCGGTCTGCCGCACGTTCCACAGCGCCGCGCCGATCATCAGATCGGCCATGCGGACGCTGCGCTGCACGTAGGGAAAGGCGCTGTAGCGGTGCAGGGTGCTGCGGATGAAGGTCGCGGCGGCGGTGTGCCGGTAGAACAGGATGTTCTCCCACGGCACCTCGACGTCGTCGAAGATCACCAGCGCCTCGACCTCGTCGACCCGGTTGGCCAGCGGGTAGTCGACGGCGGGTCGGCGGCCCGCGAATCCGGTCCGGCAGATGTACCGCAGGCCGGGCGAGTTCATGTCCATCACGAACCCGACGGCGTAGTCCGACAGCGCGCTGTCACCCCAGTTGGCGATGGTCGGCTTGGTGAAGGCCTGATTGGCATACGGCGCCGCCGTCTCGTACTTGGCCCCCCGCACCACGATGCCGTTGTCGGTCTCCCGGACCACGTGCAGCAGCATGTCCGGGTCCTGGTCCTGCGGTCGCTTGGAGCGGTCGCCCTTGGGATCGGTGTTCGCCGAGATGTGGAACGGGTCGTCGGTCACCGCGCGACGGATGTGCCTTCGGATGTTCTCCGAGAAGTCGGGGTTGACCTCGTTGAGGACGTCCTGTCCGTCGTAGAGCGACCACATCTCGCCGATGGTCTCGTCACCGACGCGTGTGATCACGCCGCGCGCCTCGTCGAGCACCCGGTCCACGGCCTGTCGCTTGTCCTGCCAGTCCTGCCGGGTGAACGGCAGCTTGTTGGCGATGCAGTTGCGGTCGCCGGTCTCGGGGTCGACATAGGACATGACGTCCTGCGTCGCCTCCTCGTGCGCCATGTCGTAGATGCGGGCGCGCAGGTCCACGATCGGCTTGAACGCGGGGTGCACGGTCACGTCGTCGACACGCTCCCCGTCCATCCAGATCTCGCGACCCTGCCGGATCGAGTCCCGGTATTCGTCGCCGGTGCGGATCATCGAAGTTCTCCTCATCAGGTGGGGCGGCAGGTCGGGTGGCCGACCTTGCTCGGTCGTGGGCCGGGGCGGCGGGGCGCGGGCGGGCCCTCTCGGGGCTGCGGTCGGCCCTGCCAGGGGTCAGTGCGACGTCGGCCCGGAGCGCGGCTCGCCGATCGCGGTGTCCAGTTCGGCGACTCGGTGATAGCCGCGCCGGAGGTAGACCAGCGGGTCGGCCTGAGCACGGGCGACGTCGACCACCTCGCCGAAGAAGACTCGGTGTGAGCCGATCTCCGTGACGCGGTGGACCGTGCAGTGCAGCGCGGACAGCGCGCCGACGAGCCGGGGGCCGCCCTGCGGACTCGACGCCCACTCGGCGCAGTCGAAGTCCCAGCGTCCCGCGCCCGCCCGGGGTCTGCCCGCGAAGCTGTCGGCGACGGCATCCTGGTCGTCGGCGAGCACGTTCACGCAGAAGGTGCCGTTGCGCAGGATCGCGTCGACGGCGGGGCTCCTGCGGTGCAGGCAGATCATCGCGATCGGCGGGGCCTCCGACACCTTGGTCATCGCACTGACGGTCTGGCCGAAGCGGCCTGCGGGTCCGTCGGTGGTCACGATCGTCACGGGCGTCGCGGAGCACCCCATCGCGCGGGAGAACGCCGCCGCGATCGTCTCCGCTGGTGCATCGGTCGTCAGCATCTCGGTCAACCGGCTCACTCCTCAGCTGGGACTGGCCCGCGATGGGCTGCTCGCGGTGTCGAAACGACTGTGTGCGGCCTCGCTGGATAAAGCAAAGAGGTCTTTCAGTATTGGTAGATCTGAAATTCAGATTCAATGGGTCGCGGGGGTTCGGCTCGGCGGGTGCTGTGCGTTGCCGCCCGCCGTGCCTGCCCCGGCCCGCGCCGCCGTGGGCGTCGGTGCGGATCACCGCATGCGCAGCACGACCTTGCCGACGCGATCCCGGCGCTCGAAGTGCTCGTGCGCGGCCCGGACGGCCGTCATCGGATACTCGGCGGCTACCACCGGGCGCACCTCGGCCGACGCCACCAGCGGGATCACCTCGTCTTCGACCCGTGCGCAGATGTCGGCGCGCTGCCGCGAGGAGAGCCTGCCGAGGCTGCTCGAGGAGACCTCGGCGCCTCGGGCCATCAGCGCACCGAGGTCGAGTTCGCCGATCCCGCCCCCTTGAACTCCGAGCACCACCAGCCTGCCGCCCGAGGCCAGCAGCTCCACATTGGTACGCAGCGTCGGTCCGCCGACGTTGTCCAGGATCACGTCCACCCCGCCACCCGGTGCCGCAGCCCTGATCTGGGCGGCCAGCTCGGGGTCTTCGGGGTCGAAGGCGGCCTGGGCGCCCAGCCGCAGACAGTGCGCACGTCGCGTCGCACCCCGCGCCGTCGCGAGGACGCGGGCTCCGACGGAGCAGGCCAGCGGCACGGCGAGGCTTGCCACGCCGCCCGCCGCACCGTGGATCAACACCGACTCGCCTGCCCGCAGCCGCCCCCGCGCGATCAGGTTCCACCAGGCTGCGGCGGCGGCCTCCGGCAGCGCCGAGGCGACCGTGTCCTCGAGGGACGCGGGCAGCCGCAGGCAGGCGCCCGAGGGGACGCTGACGAACTCGGCATAGGACCCGGACGCGGTCAGCGCGCCGACCCGGTCCCCGATCCGCAGCCGACCCTCGCGGGCCGCCTCGGCGCCGAGCGCCCGGACGACGCCCGCGCATTCCAACCCCGGCACGGCGTTCGGGCCCGTCAACGGCATGACGCCGGAGCGCTGCAGGATCTCCGCCCGATTGATCCCCGCCCCGATCACCTCGATCAGGGCGTCCGTCGGTCCGGGGGTGGGGCGGGGCAGTTCCCGGATCTCCAGGACCTCCGGGCCGCCCGCCCCGGTGGCCACGACCGCGCGCATCATGCTCATGAGACGCCCGCCGAGCCGTACGCGGCTCTCGCCTGCGCCGACCGTGGGACCTCGGGCCGAGTAGCGTCTCCCGGCTCCGCTCCCGTCCCTTGTCGACGGTCGGGCGCCGTGTCGCGGAGGGGTGCCGTGTCGCCGAGGGGCACCGCGTCGTCGGCAGCCGTCGGGTCCCCGACAGGCAGCGCCTCCCCCTGGGACGCCGGGTCGCCGTCGAAGGCCGACTCGGCCAGGAAGGGCAGGACCACGTCGGCGACCTCGGCGGGGAGCTGCTCCATCACCGAGACGGTGCCGCTCGGGAAGATCACCTCCCGTGCCTGGGGGAAGGCGGCCAGGATGCGGTCGTGCCGGGGGAAGGCCAACGGGTCGGCGGCCGAGGCCAGACACAGCACCGGGCCTCGGAAGCGGCCGAGAAGGTCCTCGGAGTGGTAGGCGGTGACGGCGTGATGCCCGACCTCGGCGCGGTCGCCGTGCTCGACCGCCTCGCGGACGTAGGCGGTCAGGATGTCCGGTCGGTCGGCGGGGGAGTAGGCGGCACGTCGGCGCCACATGTCGGCGAGGTGTCCCCCGTCCTCGCGGGGCGGCACGTAGTTCACCGCAGGCCTGCTCGCGCGTCGCTCGCGCTCCGGCGCGTCGAGGTAGGGCGTGGAGGACAGCACGAGACGGCGCACGCGATCCGGGTGCGTGCCCGCGAGGTGGTAGGCGACGAGTCCGCCGAGATGGTGTCCCAGCAGGTCGAATCGCTCGATTCCCAGGGAGTCGAGCACCCCGAGGACGCCTGCGGCATAGCGGGCGATCGAGTGCTCGCCTGCGGGAGCGGACTGGCCGAACCCGATCAGGTCCGGCGCGATCAGCGTGTGTCCGGTCAGTTCCGGGATGAGAAGGCCGAACTCCGTCCACGACCTCGGGGTCTGGTGGATGAGCACCAGCGGCGGACCCTCGCCGTAGGCGACGTGGTGCACCCGCCCGACCGGGGTCTGCGTATAGGCGGGGCGGAACGCTTCCGGGATCACGAGTGCGGGTGTCCTCTCTGCCGCAGCGGCGTGGCCGAGGGAATCGGCCCGGCGCGGGAATTCGGGGACGTCGTCGTCCCGGTGGTCGTCGGACCCGATCCGGCCGCCATTCCCGGCTGTTTTCGTGGGCGGGGTCGGCGAAGACGGCGGTTACGCGCCGGAGCGGCGCCGCCCACCGACCAACGCGATGTCGGCCTGCCGACCTGCATCGACGTCTCGGATCTCGGTGTCAGGGTCAAGGCGGTCTCGCGTCGATCGGCTGTCGGCTGGGTCCGGCGGCGGTGTTCTCTTCTCATCCTTGATTCAGCGAGGATTCGATGCAAGAACAGGAATGCGAATCATTGAATCTGCGAGCCAGATGCATTGTTCATCGCGATGTCACGTCTTGGCCGTGTTCGCCGAGCCAGCGCAGTCACGATGGTGGCCCGGCTCGATGAGCCTGCGGGACGCGGACGCGCTCCGGGGTCCTTCCGGCGCGGGCCTGCGCCACGACCTCGCCTGCCTGCCGGTCACCTCCCGTGGGGACGGGTGATCACCGGGTGGTGCCGTCGCGATCGGCCAGTGCGGCGACGACCGCGCGGGCGCGTTCGGCGAAGGCCGCCGCTCGCCGAGTCTGCCGAAGCGAGCCGAGGGAGGCGAGCACGATGTGCAGCGCGGGAACGTCGTCGGCCACCGGGACGCACAGCACCCGTTCGCCGTCGTAGGACAGGTCGGACTGTGGACGCTGATTGAGCAGGGCGAAGCCGTGCCGTCGAGCCACCAGCGCGCGCACCGTCTCGAAACTCTGCGAGCGGTAGCGGATCGTCGGGCTCAGACCGAGCGAGGAGAACATCGACAGGAAGTAGTCGCGGCTGTGCGGCAGGTCCAGCAGGACCATCGGCTCCTCGGCCAGATCCGCGAGGGCGACGCTCGCACCGGTCGCCAGCGGATGATCGATCGGCAGGGCGACATACGGGGCGATCGTCGTGAGCACCTCCTTCGCCACGTCGTCGCCCAGCGCCAGGTCGTAGGTGAAGGCGATCTCCACGGCACCGGACCGCAGCGACTCCTCCACCTTGTCGGCGACGATCTCGTGCACGCTGACGTCGAGCCGGGGGTAGGCGTCGCTCAGATCGCTGAGCAGCGAGGGAAGGTAGAACGGCGAGAGGGTGCTGAAGCAGGCCACGGCGAGCGGACCTGCCACGGCGGCCGCCTCCCCGCTGACCTCCTCGAACGCCTCGGCGAGCCCGCCGAGCAGCAGCCTGCTGTGTCGGAGCATCAGCGTGCCCGCGCGGGTCAGGATCAGTCCCTTCGCATGCTGGCGGATGAAGAGCTGGACACCGAGTTCTCGTTCGAGCGCGGCGACGGCGGTGGAGACGGCCGACTGCGCGACGATGAGGTCCTGGGCGGCGCGCGTCATGCTGCCCCGCTCGGCCGCCCGCACGAAGTATCGGAGCTGGGTCAGCGAGACGTCGGGGACGGCCCTCATACGGCTCCCTCCTCGTTGGGACCCCTCGGCCGCGATGGAGACGACGGCCCAGGCGCAGGTGGGAAGCCTACTGTTCGCGGTGGTCGCCGTCCGCAGCCGGCAGCGTCCGCCGCAGGCTGCGGGGTGGACGATCGGGGCGGCCGAAAGGATCGGACGCCGGGAGAGCCGCTACCGGGGAGCAGCCGCCGCAGGCGGATACGGCGGCCCTGCGTGCCGCCGAAGGCCGGTGATCGGCTTCACATGCCTGCGGACTTGACCTCCACAACGGTAGAGGTTCGAGGCTGAGAGGTGAATCGACACCACGAGACTGGAGCTTCTCCATGGCCCGCTACGTACTGCCCGAACTCGACTATGACTATGCGGCCCTCGAACCCGCCGTGGCGGGCGAGATCAACGAGCTGCACCACAGCAAGCACCACGCCGCCTATGTCACGGGCGCCAACGACACGATCGACAAGATCGCCGAGGCCAGGGACAAGGGCGACTTCAGCTCGATCGTCGGCCTGCAGACCACGCTGGCCTTCCACCTCGCGGGCCACTCGCTGCACCTGATCTGGTGGAAGGTGTTGGGCCCGGACGGCGGCGACAAGCCCACCGGCGAGCTGGCCGCCGCGATCGACGAGGACTTCGGCTCCTTCGACGGCCTGCGCGCCCAGCTCAGCGCCGTCTCCATCCAGGGCAACGGCTGGGGCGTGCTGGCCTGGGACCCGGTGGGCGAGCGGCTGATCACCCAGCAGCTCAAGGACCACCACTCCAACCTGGCGATCACCACCACACCGCTGCTGGTGTTCGACATCTGGGAGCACGCCTATTACCTGCAGTACCGCAACGTCAAGGCCGACTACATCGCCAAGCTGTGGAACGTCGTGAACTGGGCAGAGGTCGAGCGCCGGTTCGTCGACGCTCGTGCGGGCCGCAACGGCCTGCTGCTGCCCGCCTCCTGAGTCGTCGCGCCTGCGGCGGGCCGGTGCAAATTCTGGGGGTGCACCGGCCCGCAGCCCCGCTGCCACGTCCGCATCCGGCGCGGTGTTGCCGGGGCGTGTCGACGACTGTCCGATGTCGACTCGCCCGGCGGGCGACGATCAGAGTCGTCGAGCGGCGGCGATGCTCGCCTCGGCCTGCGCCGCGTTCTCGCGGACGCCGTAGGACGGGGTGCCCGGCTCGATCCGCCAGCTCTCCGCCAGCGTCCCGACGTCGACCACGTCGAAGCCGAGCCGGTCGATCAACTCGGTGACCTCGGCCTTGGCCGCCGCGTCGTCGCCCGCGATGGGGATCGCCCGGCGATTCGGCGTGCCTGTCGGACTCGCGTCGGTCGCGATCTCCGCCGCCGGAATCGCGTTGAAGGCCTTGACCACCCTGGCGGCGGGCCAGTGTCTGGCGTGCAGCTCGGAGCTGGTCAGCTCCCGCGCCTCCAGCTCGGCGATCCGGCCGTCGCGCTGCGGGTAGTAGTTGTTCGTCTCGATCACGATCCTGCCTGCCACGGCGGCGGGCGGCACCGCCACGTAGGCCTTCAGGGGAATGCTCACCACGACGATCGGTGCCTCCGCAGCCTCCGCCGTCGTGCCTGCCGTGGCCTGCTCGCCCAGTTCCGCGACGAGGTCGCGCAGTGTCTCGGGGCCCCGCGAGTTGCTGATCACCACGTCATAGCCCGTTGCCACCGCGCGTCGCGCCAGGCCGCCGCCGATGTGGCCCGCTCCGATGAAGCCGATGTCCGTCATGGGTACGGCAACCCCGAGGTCCCGTGCGGTATTCCGTTCGACGAGCCCCAGGCGGGTGAATCGGTGGACGACGTCGAACCGCGTTCCCGTGCGTCGGCTCGGCTGACGACGCGCCACCGCACCCGCGCACCGCTCCGCCCTCGCACGCGTTTCCCTGCCCGCGCTGTGCCCTTCCGCGCGGCGGCGGTGCGCACGTCGTCGCGATGTGCCACTCGGCGCCCCGGCTAGAAAGGTTAGGCTAGCCTCACTTCTTTAGTCTTGGTTCGGGAGGTCCGGTGTCCAGCCCTTCGAGGTTCGAGCGAATCCAGCACACCGTGCTCACCAAGGCGGTGTCGCTGGTGATGGCCCCGCCCAACGAGCGCCGCGAGTTCCACCAGTTCCCGATGACGGTCGACCGGGTGGTGGATCTCGCGCCGAACCTGCGTCGGATCACCTTCCATGCGCCCGGGTTCCACACCTTCGGCCTCACCGGCCCTGACGAGTACTTCGGCCTGCTGATCCCACCCCGGCACGGCGCCGCGCTCGCCATGCCCGACGCGGATCGGCTCAACGTGCGGCAGGCGATCCGAGGGATCTCGCCGGACGAACGCCCCGAACTTCGCTGGTACACGGTGCGAGCCCTGCGCGCCGACGTGGGCGAGATCGACGTGGACTTCGTGCTGCACGGGGACACCGGACCGGCGTCCCGCTGGGCGGGCGCCGCGCTGCCCGGCGCGGTCGCAGGCTTCCGGGCCGGTACGTCGACCTACCGGCCGAGGACCGGTGCGGGACTTCGACTGCTGGCCGCCGATGAGACGGCACTGCCCGCGCTGTCCTCGATCCTCGAATCCCTTCCGCATGATGACGTCGATGTCCGGGCCTTCGTCGAGCTGCCTGCTGCCGACTATCGGCAGCCCGTCGACTCGCCGATCCCGGTGACCTGGCTGTACCGGGGGAGCGACGCGCCGGGGTCCCGACTGCTCGACGCCGTGCGGGACATTCCGCTCGACGGCCTCGGCTACGCCTGGGCCTGTGGCGAGTCGGCACTGGCCACCGGACTGCGCCGACACCTCGTGAAGGAACGCGGGGTCGATCGCCGTCGGATCATGTTCTCCGGCTACTGGCGGCTCGGACGCAGCCGGGAATGAGCGAGACGACATTGCCGCCCGCCGCCGCTTCGTCGCCCGGCCCGTCGGGACGCGCCGCTTCTCGGGTGTTGCCGGTGGGACCCGTCCGCCGCCGGGACGCCACGGCCGCCGGGAACGAGAGCCTCCCCGTCCCGGCGGCGTAAGCGGTCTCGGATCGACGCAGGTCGCGCCGCCCTCACCGTTGCGCGCGACGGGCTTTCCCGGCCTCGTCGAACCCCGGCCGTCGACAGCTCGGCGTGGTACGCGAGTTCGCGTACCACGCCGAGCCTGGTGGGTGGGTCCGGACCGCCCGCGCCGTCGCCGCGCGGACGCGGTGACGAGCACGGGACGTCGGTCAGTCCCGACCGATCAGACCCTGAGCCAACGGGCGGCCGTGATCAGCTCGGCCGCCTGCCGCCGAGACACCTCACCGCACCGCGTAGGCGCGGATGATCGTCTCGGTCACGGCGTGGCCGCTCTCGTCCTCGGCCGCCACGCGGAGCGAGACATGCTCGCCCTCGGCTGCGGCCGGGATCTCCACCGTCCATGCCTCGCCCTCCTGCTGCGTCGCGGCCTCGTGCCAGGTGGCCCCGTCGTCGAGTGAGTAGGACAGTGCCAGCTCGGTGACCGGCGAGTCGCCCTCGGCAGCCCCGACCGTCACCGAACCGCCCACCGGTGTTCCGGCGGCGGCGGAGTTCGTCTGGTCCAGCTCGAGGCCGTAGCGGACGTCGAGCAGTCGAGGGGCCGCGATCGTGCCCGCCT
This sequence comes from Actinoalloteichus fjordicus, assembly GCF_001941625.1. Taxonomy (NCBI): domain Bacteria; kingdom Bacillati; phylum Actinomycetota; class Actinomycetes; order Pseudonocardiales; family Pseudonocardiaceae; genus Actinoalloteichus; species Actinoalloteichus fjordicus. Next base: position 4,833,371 of record NZ_CP016076.1, on the reverse strand, counting down.
CGGCCGGACTCGACTGGAAACGCCAGTCCGCCTGTACCTCGGTGGAGATCGGCCACCAGTCGGCGTCCCGGACGCCGGTCGCCGACAGCTCGAACCAGCCGTCCGAGGAGGCGGGCAGCCGGAAGGAGCCCCGGCCGGCCGAGTCGCTGCGACCGATCTCGGCGCCGTCCTGTTCGAGCACCGTGCTGCCGGTGTCGACCTCGTGCGGGTAGGCGATGTTGCGCGGCTCGCTGTCGCCGAACATCGGCACCTCGACGGTCAGCACGTCGTCCCGCCGGAACACCGGGGGCACCAGGCCCTCGGCCGAGTACCGGACGGTCGGCAGGGACGGGCCCAGCGGGCCGACCCAGATGCCGTGCGCCGGATTCGGCCCGGCGGGCCGGGCCTCGAAGACGGTCTCGAGCTCCGCATAGCCCTCGCCGGTCTCCTCGTCGTGACCGAGCGAGGTGACGGTGGCCCATTCGACGTCGGCGGAGAAGTAGTCGGTCCGCCGATGCGGCGTACGACGCGGCGACTCCACGGCGAACGAGATCCCGCCGTCGATGGTGTAAGCCACGGGCGTCCACTCCCGTCCGCTGCCCAGCGGATGGTTTTGGACGGATTCGACCTCGGCGAGTTCCGCCGGGTCGAACCGCCAGTCCGTCGCCTCGGCGCTCAGCCCGTCGAAGACCGAGTCGGCGAGGTGATAACCGACCGGACTTTGGGAGGTCAGCGTCACCGAGACGTCCCTCAGGCCGGTCTCCAGCCGGGACAGCAGGCGTTCGATGTCGTTGGGGTGGAAGACCTGCACCACGGGCAGCACCGAGAGGTCCTCGATGTAATTGTGGGACAGCACCAGCTCGGCGCCGTGTCGCTTCGACGACTCCACCAGCGCGGCATGGTGGGCATCGTCGAAGACGTACTCGGTGTCGGCGATGAGCGGGATCATCCCCGTCAGGTCGGGGAAGTCCTCCGGCGCCAGCTGGGTGACGTCGACCACGGTGCCCGTCGTGCTGAGGTCAAAGCCCTCGATGGACTGCTCCAGTGCCCAGCCGAGGGTGAACCCGTCGTCACCGAGGACGGTCGCCGAGGCCCACGGCACTCCCCAGAAGCCGGAGTAGTGGTATTCCAGGTCCGGCACCGCCCCCGACGGGATGACGAGGTTCTCCCGCACGGCATCCGCCTGGATTCCGGTGGCCAGCTCCGGGACCACTGTGGACTCCAGGATCACCGACCCCAGGTTCTGGGCGAGGTCGTCGGTTCCCTCGATGCCGATCTCGACGGGCTGGCCGTCCTGTCCGGAGAGCCGCAGCGCGGCACCCGGCTCCACGGTGAACGAGTCGAGGGCCATCGCGGTGGTCTCCGCCTCCTGCTCGCCGTCCTGGAAGCGGATTCCGAAGCCGATCACTCGGTACTCGCCCGCGTAGAGCCGGGCACTCGGACCATCGGAGGCATACACGATGTTCGAGGCGCCCGTTGCGCGGTCCTGCACGATGAGCAGACCGTCGCTGGGTTCGCCCGCGCTGTCGGTGACCTCGACCGAGACGTCATAGGCCGCCGGCTCGACGTGGACCGACAGCGGCGTGACCAGTCGGTCCTCACCCGCCTCGGCGATCACCCGTCCGGTGTACTCCCCGGTTACCTCGCTGCTCGGTGTGATCCGGACGTCGACGTCGGCGCTGCCGTGGGCGGGCACCACGACGGTCTCCGCCTCCAGCGCGACGATGTCGTGCGGTCCGTCGACCGCCACGGACAGCGTCAGTTCGACGTCGTCCTGCGTCGGATTGTGGTAGGTCACCGTTCGAATGGTCGGCTCGGCCGGGTCGTGCGGCCAGGCCAGCCTGCCGATGCCCAGCGCAGCGGGCTCGGCGCGGAGCTGCTGGGCTGCCGCGCGGGCGACGTCCAGCCTGCCCGCGCCCTGAGCGTGCACGCTGATGTCGGCCAACGGCTGCGCGCTGCCGACGAGCCGGGACTTCAGCTCCTCGCCTGCCGCCTCCGGGTGTGCCTGCGCGACGATGGCGGCGGCACCAGCGACGTGCGGGGCGGCCATCGAGGTGCCCGACATCGTCAGATAGTCGGAACCGGCGCCTGCGGCACCCGCCGCGGTGATGTCGGTGCCCGGTGCGGCGATCTCCGGCTTCAGCCCGAAGTCCCACGGGCGGGGACCCTGGCTGGAGAAGTCGCTGCGCTCGTCCTGTTTGGTGGTGCTGCCGACCGCGAGCGAGGCATCTGCGACGGCGGGGCTGCCCACCGACCCGCGCGCGCCGTAGTTGCCCGCCGCCGTGACGAACAGTGTCCCGTGCGTCTCGGACAGGCTGTTCAGCGTCACGACCATCGGATCGTCGTCACCGTAGGCGCCGCCGCCCAGGCTCATGTTGACCACCTGTGCGCCTTCTTCGGCGGCCCACTCCATGCCTGCGATGATCTCGCTCTCGAAACCGCCGCCGCCGTCGTCGAGGACCCTGCCGATCATCAGCTCCGCGTCGGGCGCGACGCCCCGGTAGCTCCCGTCGGACGCGGCACCCGTGCCTGCGATGGTGCCTGCCACGTGGGTGCCGTGGCCGTTACCGTCCTGGACCGGCAGGCCTTCGACGAAGCTCTCCTCGGCGACGACTCTGCCCGCCAGATCCGGGTGTTCGGCGTCATAGCCGGTGTCGAGCACCGCCACGCGAACCCCGGCGCCGGTGTAGCCCGCCTCCCAGGCCTCGGGGGCGCCGACCAGCGGCACGCTGACGTCCAGGCTGGCCTGCACACGCCCGTCCAGCCACAGCTTCTCCGCAGAGTCGGCGAACGTGGTGGGCTGGGCGGTCAGCTCCGACCAGAACTCTGGGGTGTCCGACCGAGGAACCGACACGCTTTGCATCCCGAGATCGGGCAGCGAGGTCTCGATCTCGGCCACCTCGGGCAGCGTGGCGGTGCCGAAGATCCCGACGCCCTCGGCGTCGTCGGCCCCGTCGGTGACGATCAGCCGGAGGTCGTCCTGCTCGTCGTCGGTGAGGCCCTGGTCCACCAGCGTCGTGATGTGGAAGAGCCGTTCGTCCAGCCTGCCCGCCGCCACCAGCGGCAGGGCGTCGGACGGCAGTACCGAGACGCCGGAGTCGTCCCAGGTGCGCATCCAGCTGATGCCGCGCCGCTCCACCGGCTGCTGCACCGAGACCACACTGACCTCGTCGCCGTCCTCGGTGAACAGCACCCGGTCCCCGGTGATCAGGGTGACCGAACGCACCGGCCCGGTCTGTCCCGGCGCGCCGCTCGGCCCGCCCGCCGGGGGCGGGCCGTCGGGCGGACCGGCTCCCAGCGCGGCGGCGGGCACCGCCACCGCGAACACGGCGGCCAGGGCGGCCGCCGACCGTAAGGCACGTAATCGCATTCAAGCCTCCATAGTCGACCGTCGGCCGTCACTGTCGGGCCGACGAAGTCGCTGCTGCCTGTACGCGGGAAGGCCGATTAAGGTTGCCTGAAGATCTACTCTGCTGGAGATCGGCTGTCTGAACGACCGTCATCGAGCCCGGTCCGGACGGAATCCGGCCTTGGCGGTGCGATCGCGGGTGCGGAGTTTTCGTTGGTGCACCGAGCCTGGTCGTCGAGGCTCGACCGGTGCCCGCCGCCCGGGTCTCCTCGGGGATCGACGGTCGCTGCGTTCCACGTCTGCGCACACATCAAGTGCGCCTACCGGCCGCATCCGGCGTGGCCCCCCGAGAAGGTGCACTTTTCGGCGACAAGGAGGACGACCAGACCGGTGCGACAGCGCACCTGGGCCGGGCGGACGAGGTGTCCCGCTGCGGTGCACGGGGAACGGAATCGCGTGCTAACCAGGCGGCGAGCCCGGCTCATCAGCCTGACGACTCGGCACGGCTCGCCGGGAGCCGACGGCCCAGGCACGATCGGGCCTGCCCGGCGTCAGGCGAAGAGTCCGCTGTAGGCGTTGAGCGCGGGCTGGCCGCCCAGATGCGCGTAGAGCACGGTGGCATCGGCGGGGATGTCGCCCTCCTGCACGAGGTCGATCAGTCCGGCCATCGACTTCCCCTCGTAGACGGGATCGATGATCATGCCCTCCAGGCTGCCGGTGAGTCGCATCGCCGCGAGCGTCGAGTCGACCGGGATGCCGTACTTCTCGCCCGCCCAGCCCGCCCGCACCTCGATCTCCTCGTCGCGCAGCTCGCGGCCGAGCCCGATCAGCTCTGCGGTGGCGCGGGCGATCTTCTCGACCTGGGCCCGCGTCGCGTCGATCTCGGCCGAGGCGTCGATGCCGATCACTCGACGTGGGCGGTCCTGCCCGGCGAACCCGGCGATCATGCCCGCCTGCGTCGAGCCGGTCACGCTGCACACGACGACGGTGTCGAAGAAGACCCCGAGTTCCCGCTCCTGCTGCTGCACCTCGGCGGCCCAGTTCGCGAAACCCAGCCCGCCGAGCCGGTGATCCGAGGCCCCGGCCGGGATCGCGTACGGCGTGCCGCCCTGGTCGCGGATGTCCGCCAGCGCCTGTTCCCAGCTCTCCTTGAACCCGATGCCGAACCCGGCGGTCACGAGTTCGACCTGGGCGCCCATCACCCGCGACAGCAGGATGTTGCCCACCTTGTCGTTCACCGGGTCCGGCCAGTCCACCCAGCTCTCCTGCACCAACCGCGCCTTGAGCCCGAGCCGCGCCGCGACCGCCGCGACCTGGCGGGTGTGGTTGGACTGGATGCCGCCGATCGAGACCAGTGTGTCCGCGCCCTGCGCCAGCGCGTCGGGCACCAGGTACTCGAGTTTGCGGGTCTTGTTGCCGCCGAAGGCCAGCCCGCTGTTGCAGTCCTCGCGCTTGGCCCAGATCCTCGGCCCGCCCAGCCGCTCGGTCAGTCGTTCCAGCGGGTGCACCGGGCTGGGGCCGAACAGCAGCGGATACCGGGGGAAGTCCTCGATGGACATGGCTGACGCTCCTCGGGTCGATGACGGTCTCGTGGGGAACGGGACGGGGACAGGGGAGGGTGCGAGCGGGCTGGCGGCGCCGGGGCTGTTCCCGATGGGAGTTCCTGCGGCGTCGAGGACGAGTGGCGGGTGCTGCCGCCGGACCGCCGTCCGATCGATCGCCGGAGCGGGCAGCAGGCGGCGGCCCGGCTGCGAAGGCGTCGGCTGCGGCGCATCGTGGGCGGCCAGGGCCGTCGTGCCGATCACGACATCGCCGCGTCCTCGCCGTCCTCGTGGGCCGCGAGCAGCGGTTCGAGGGTCTCCCAGTTGTGGCGGGTGGCGGCGGCCGCGCCCTCGACGTCGCCCGAGGCACACAGCTCGATGATCCTGGCGTGCTGGGCGACCGAGCCCCGGCCCGCCAACGAGGAGAACCGCACCCGCTCCACCCGGCGCAGTAGCGGGGTGACCTGGTCGAGCATCGAGCGCAGCGTCTCGTTGGCCGCCGCGATCACCGGGACGGCATGGAACTCGTCGTCGGCGGTCAGTGCGCCGTCGACGTCCTCGGCGCGCAGGGCGTCGGCGAGTCGCTGATTCGCCGCACGCATCAGCGACAGCTCGACGTCGGTCAGCGCGGCCGCCGACTCGCGGACGGCCAGTTCGTGCAGGGCCGCGGCGACCGACTGAGCCTCGCGGGTGGCCCGGACGTCCAGCGGGGCGACGATCGTGTAGCGGCCCGGCTTGGATCGCACGAGTCCGGCCTGCTCCAGCCGGGCCAGCGCCTCCCGGATGGGCGTGCGGCTCACCCCGAGCCAGTCGATCAGCTCGGTGTCCAGCAGACGCTCGCCGGGGGCGAGGGTGCCGTCGACGATCGCGTCGCGGATCGCCCGGTACGCCTCGTCGCGCAGCAGCGATCTCGCCATGACGTGGTGAACCTGGGGTACCGGCATGCGGTATATCGCACACTGCATTTAACTCGGCGTCAAGGAGCCGGGGTCGATGGGCTGCCCGGCGGATGCGCCGCCTGCGGGTGTCTCATCGCGCGTCTCGGGCGTCGGCGACAGACAGCAGGCGGCGCATGCGGTGAGCCCGACGGCATGGCTAGGCCGATCCGACGGCGGTCCGGCAGGGAGCTCCACCGGCGCCGACGGTGCCCGTGACCTCGCGGCAGGCCGCTCACCCGCCGAAGAGCGCCTCGACGGCGTTCAGGGCGATCAGGACCCCGGCGATCCCGACGATCCAGCTCATGGTCTCGTTCCCGTTCTTGGTCATCCAGGCGTTCATCCGTTGCAACAGCGGATCGATCCGCTCGTGGGCGAGGAGCCTGGCGACGACGAGCACGACGGCCGGAAGCACCATGACCAGGCAGTACACGGCGAGGCTGATCGTGATGCCGCCCCAGCCGATACCGGAGGTGACGATCAGCCCGATGGCCGCGAGGTAGGGCAGCATGGTCGCCAGTTCCATGCCTGCGGCGGCAAGGGCGAGCGAGATCAGCGACGGGGCGTGGCCTTCCTCGGTGAGCGCGCGCTCCCGCCAGCGGGTGATACGGCCGGGACCCTTCTCCTGACGGCGCTTGGAGGTCATGCGGAAGCTGAGGATCAGCAGGATGATGCCCGCCGCAAGCTGGACACTGCGCAGGACCGTCTGATCGATGCCCGCGAGGAGCGTGTCGAGCAGGGACAGGGCGGCATCGGCGCCCAGCATGATGAACAGCCCGGCGGCGAAGTAGAAGAGGACGACGGTCCCGAGATAGACGGCGAAGCGGCCGAGCCGGACCCGGCCGGGCGCGAGCAGCAGCCAGATGGGGATGAACAGCGTGCCGATACTGGTGCTGTCGACGAGGGCGAGGCCGATCAGCCCTAAGGCGAGTGCGGTGGTCATGGCGTGCGGGTTCCTTCGGAGAAGACGCGGTCGAGGTGGTTGGTGAGCAGCCGCTGGATGCGGTCGCGGTCGAAGTCGTCACCGGTGGCGAGGTGGTGCACGGCGAGGCCGTCGGTGAACGCCGCCAGCGCGGCGGCCTCGTCGTGCGGATCGCGTCGCTCGTCGAGTTCGCCGATCTCCTGGGCGTGGGCGAAGCCCGCGGCGAGCGCGTCGAGCAACTGCCTGCTGTTGGCCTGGTGGATACGGCGCATCTCGGGATCGATCAGCGTGGTCGGGAGGAAGGCGAGCCAGACCGCCAGCTCGTGCCTGCGGTCCTCGTCCAGCGGCAGCAGCGTGTCCATGACCGAGAGGAGCGTCTCGCGGACCGTCTGCCCGTGGGGCGTCTCTGCGATGCGTTCGAGGGCCCGCGTGCACATGTGCTCGATCCCGAAACGCAGCAGCTCGTCCTTGGACCGGAAGTAGCTCTGCACCAACCCGATCGACACTCCAGCCTCGGCGGCGACGCTCGCCAGCTTCGCCCCGGCGAGCCCGTCTCGGGCGATGACGCGCAGGAGGGCCTCGGCCACCTGCCTGCGTCGAGCTTCGGTGTCTGCGGTTCGTGCCATGGGGTAAAAATAACACGGTATTATTTTTTTGTGCTGGGCGGTTCCCCAGCGCGCGGGTCGTTCCTCCTGCTCATGGGGCGCAGGTCAGGAGGCGACCATGGGGCTGCGCACTGGAGGCGTCGGCAAGGTCCGTCAGATCGGCACTGCCGATCACCGACGGGCGGGTCGTCATGTCCGGCCGACCGGCGCGGCCGGTCTGATGAGACGAAGAGGGCGAAAGCGGCGGGTTAGAGCACGCCCGTTCGGCGGCGGGTCTCGCGCCATGCGCCGGTAGTCGTGATGGCAGACGTCGTCCGGTGCACCGCCCGGCGACCAACGCCGCGCACCCGGCCCCAGGAAACGCCGATGCCCCCGACCCAGCCGGGTCGGGGGCATCGGCACTTCGAAGTCCGCGTCAGCGAAACCGCTGGTCGGAGCTAAGAAGGAAGTTCTCAGACCGCGCGGACCGCGACAGCCTGCGGGCCCTTCGGGCCCTGGTTGATGTCGAACTCGACGCGCTGGTTCTCCTCGAGCGAGCGGTAGCCGTCACCGCTGATCTCCGAGTAGTGCACGAACACGTCAGGGCCGCTCTCCTGAGCGATGAAGCCGAAGCCCTTTTCCGAGTTGAACCATTTGACGGTTCCCTGTGCCATGTCTGCTCCTTCGCAGGGCCAGAACGGGTCCGCACCGTGCGGTTCCCGGGTCGGGTCTCAGACGGCGACTTCTCCAGCTTGGCCTGCAAGAACAGAGACGGCGCGCCCGCAACATCGTTTCCGCGAGCGTGGTGAAACACGAACACAAAGCTGACGACCACCCTGTCCAACCCGATCGACAGCCTATTAGTTCCCCACGACGCCGTAGAGTGTCGCACGTCACGATCATCTCGGCAGCGGCGCGGGCGAAGAACTCGTGAGCCAGCCCCGGCCGGATGCGGGGCGAGGGGGTGACGGCGCAGCTCAGCCGGGGTGTTCGGCCCGGGGCGGATCGATTCCCCTGATCGGGACGGCGACTTCTCCTCGAGCGTGTTCCCCCGGGTGCCTGCGCGGCCACGGCGGGCTCCGGGGTTTCTCGGCGGCAGGCCCTAGACGTCGCCTCGACGCCCAGGGCAGCGCGTCCGCAGGGGCGGTCCGTGCCCTCGGACCCGAGGCCGATCGCCGCGTCCGAACTCGGCGCCGGGCGGCTCGCTCCCTGCCCCCTGCCGCCGCGAACCTGCCGCCGCCCCGAGGCTCAGCCGCGCGCGTGCGGATGAGTCCACGGGTCTGCGGTCGGCTCGGCGCGCGGCTCGCCTACTCAGCTGCGCGCGTGCGGGTAGTCCGGCGACCGTCCTTGGAAGGACAGGATGCCGGGGTTGCGGATGACGCCGTCCCGGATCTCCACCGCCCGCCGCACGGTCTCGTCGGCCTCCCAGGCCGCAGGCCCGGCCAGGATCGTCCGCAGATAGGGCAGGACCGCGTCGCTGATCTCCCAGGTGGCGGAGTTCCACAGATACGAGGGACTGTGGTCCACGCCGTAGTACCGGATGCCGTCGCCCACGGTGAACATCGGCTCGGTGAAGCTCGTCGGCCGCGCGAAGTCGAAGCCCATCCCCTCGTCGCACGAGACGTCGACGATCAGACTCCCCGGCGCGAAGGCGCTCAGATCCTCCCCGACGAGGAAGGTCAGCGGCGAGTCGGTCTGCTGGAGCACGCAGTTGACGATGATGTCGTGCTCGGCCAGGAAGTCCGCCAGCGGCACCCGGACCCCGTCGGTCGCCGCCTGGCTGCCGCGCGGGTCGTCGCCGTCGTGCTCGACGTGCACGATCCGTGCCGAGTGGATCGGCGAGCCGACGGCGGTGACACCGCGATTGGTGAGGACGTCCACGTCGTGCACGCCGTGGGCGTTCAGGGCGGTCACCGCGCCCCTGGCGGTCGCCCCGAAGCCGATGACGACGGCCCGGAGCCTGCGACCGTAGTCGCCGGTGCTGCCGATGATCTCCAGCGCGTGCAGCACCGAGCAGTAGCCCGCCAGTTCGTTGTTCTTGTGGAACACGTGCAGGCCGAACCCGCCGTCGGCCTGCCAGTGGTGCATCGCCTCGAAGGCGATCAGGGTCAGTCCGCCGTCCACCGCGAGCTGCGTGATCTCCTCGTTCTGGACGCAGTGCGGCCAGCCCCAGAGCACCTGGCCGCGTCGCAGCTCGGCGAAGTCGGCGGGCAGCGGCTTGATCTGGAGGATGACGTCGCACTCCGCGAGCAGCTGATCACGGGGCCGAACTCCACCGATGTGCGCGGCCAGCTGCTCGTCGGACACGCCGAACCGGCTGCCGTAGCCCTGTTCCAGGAAGATCCGGTCCCGCAGGCCCGCCTCGATCCGGTCTACGTGCAGTGGATGGATCGGCAGTCTGCGCTCGTTCTCCTTGCGCGACCCCGACATGACTCCGAGACTGAGTTGACTCACGGTGCTCCCTGCTGGTCGATCCCTGGTCTGTGGGGCGGCAGGCCCGACGAACGGTCCGCTGCCTTCGCTCCGCCGCGAGGCGTTGGAAGTCGACGCCTGTCGGCGGGCGCGGGCACCGCTGTCGGCGCCCGTGGGCCCGCCGTGCGTCCCGCACGTCATCTCGGTCGGGATGCTCATCCGAACCGTTCGGTGCCGATCTGATTCCCGGCTCCGCGTGCGGGCGCGTCGAGGCCGGCCTGCCGTCAGGCCCGAAGACGACGGATCGTGCCGTCGAACGGCTCGCCGAGGCCCGCGTACTCGAGTGCATCGTTCGCTCGGCCGCGCTCGACTCGGCGCTCACACACCGGCCTTCCGGCCGTGTCGTGCGTGCTGATCGCGCGTCCGGCGCCTCTCCGACGGGAGGAGCGCCCGGCGGTGCAGGCATGGTGACCGATGGTGTCTCAGGCGCGGGCTCGACGGCCCCGCACACCCGACGGCGACGAGAGCGAGACCGTCTCCGGTGCCCCGTCGATCGATCCGTGATCGGTCTGACCGGCGGGCCGTGAGACGGCGTCGGACCGAATGCCGACGCACGAGATGTCTCGGTGCACTGACCCTACGTCATGCGGGCTGCGGGTTGCGGCCGCCGATGCCGTCGGGTCCGGCGGCGAACGTCCAGGATGCCGTCGCTGTCCGTGCGGACGGGGAGGAACGGGCCCTGCTTGACCGGTGCCGCGAAGCCGAACACGGATCTCAGCATGTCGGCCGAGGCCCGTCGGTCCGGGGCCCAGACGATGGTGTGGTCGAGCACGACGGTCCTGCGACCTTCCTCCATCGGAGATCGATCTCTGCTCGGCCGGACCGGATCGGCTCAACCAGTCCCTGAGGTCAACGGCCCGTCTCGTCCGACGCACGTGATGGAATCCGCGCATGAGTCGTGCCGTGGAGGAGTCCAACCGCCGGATGCTGCGGGTCCGCGACCGGATGGACCTCGCTTACGCACAGCCGTTGGACATCCCCGCGCTGGCTCGGATCGCACACGTCTCCGAGACCCACCTCATCCGCACCTTCCGGGCGACCTTCGGCGAGACGCCGCACCGCTATCTGCAACGCAGGCGGGTCGAGCGCGCCATGGCCCTGTTGCGGGAGAGCGACCGCAGCGTGACCGACGTCTGCCTCGACGTGGGCTTCACCAGTCTCGGCACCTTCAGCCGGACCTTTCGGGACATCGTCGGCGAGTCGCCCACCTTCTACCGGCGTCGGGTCGCCCTGCTCCCGGTGCCGACGTGCTTCGCGAGGTCCTGGCTGCGACCGAGTTCTTTCGGAGAAGCGACCGCCACGCCCGCTGATTAACGTCCTTCTCATGTTCACCGCGATCACTCAGTCCCAGATCTACGTCCTCGACCAGGACGAGGCCCGTACGTTCTACGTGGACGTCCTCGGCCTCGACCTGCACACCGACACCGACCTCGGCTTCATGCGCTGGCTCACCGTCACGGTGCCGAACGAGCCCGGCAGGCAGATCCTGCTGGAGAAGCCCGGTCCGCCGTCGATGGACGAGGCGACCGCCGAGCAGGTGCGGGAGCTGGTCGCCAAGGGCGCGATGGGCGGCTGGCTCATGTTCACCACCGACGACTGCCACGCGACCTACGAGAAGCTGCTCGCCAAGGGCGTCGAGTTCACCGACGAGCCGACCGAACGGCCCTACGGCATCGACTGCGGGCTACGGGACCCGTTCGGCAACCGCATCCGGTTCGGGCAGCTCTTCAGCCAGGGCGGGTGAGGTCCCGAGCGTGGCGGACGGATCAGGGCTGACAGCAGACTGATCCCGCCCTCGCCCGCCGCGCTCAGCCTGCGGAGATCGAGACCTCGGCCTGCATCGCGGTCGGGCGCAACGGCCAGTGGTCGGCCGTGGTGCGGACCTCCTTCGCCCGACCGCGAAGCTGCTCGGCCTCGGCGGGGTCCGCCTCCCGATCGGCCAGCCTGTCCAGATAGTCGGCGAAGCCGGTCGTCTGCGTCCGGTACCAGCCTGCCTGGCGGTCGTGCAGCTCGGCGAGGTCGACGGTGCCGACCTGCTCGGGATGACTCCTGGCGAGTCGCCACGCCAGCCGAGCACACGCCAGGGCGTCGCCGGTGGAGCTGTGGGCGTCCTCCAACCGCACCTGATGATGCTCGCAGAGGGCGCCCAACGTCCGCTTGCCCCTGCGGTAGCGGTCCAGGTGCTTGTCGATGCACATCGGATCGACGACCGGACCGGCGAGCACCAGATCCCGGCCGTGGTGGCGGCGCAGCTCGGCATGCAGCAGCGAGAGATCGAAGCTCGCGTTGAAGACACACAGCGGCGTGGTGGGAGACCAGGCACGGGCCAGGGTCTCGGCGACCTCGGCCACGACCGTCGCGGCGTCCCGACCGTGGGTGCGGGCGTGTTCGGTGCTGATCCCGTGAACCTCGGCGGCCGAGGCCGGGATCTCCACGCCGGGATCGGCCAGCCAGGTCGACACGACCGGTTCAGCGCCGGGAACGATGGCGACGACGGTGGCGGTCACGAGTCTGTCGGTCGCCGTGTCCACCCCCGTCGTCTCCAGATCGAAGGCCGTCAACGGACCGTCGGACCAGGACATGCCGGATCGGATCATGCACCGAAGGTAGCGGATCATCCCGACGGTCCACACAGGGCGGAGCGCAGGCAGTCGGGTGATTCTCGACGGTGTCGCAGCGTGATCAGCGGCTCGACGTGCCGGCGTCTCGATCCCCTGGGCCGGAATCCTCCGGTTCGGACGCGGGGCTGGAGTCGCCGCGCGAAAGGCGAACGGATTGGACTCCCGGCAGCTGCGATCCCGTCGGTGACCGGGCACCGGCGGCAGGGCGTTCGTCGGCGGGATCACCGCCGAGCCGATGGGTGTCCCGCCCGATCTCGCCGCGCAGGCCTGAATCGACGGCGGGGCGGCCGCCCGATCCCGAGGGCCGCGCTCGGCGCACCGGACGGCCACCGCCCGATCACCGTGTCGAGGTACCCGCCCCGCCCGCCGTGGGCTCCGTCGAACCGGGGATCAGGCAGGCGTCGCCCTCGCAGGCCATCGCATCGGAGTCGCCCAGCAGCCGCAGCGGCCCCGGCGCGGCTGAGATGGTCGTCAGGCCGGTCGGGGCCGTTTCGGCCGAGCCCGTGTCCTCCCGCGTCAACTCGACGTCCATGCCCTCACTCACCGCCCGCTCGCACCGTGCGCAGGACCTGGACGAAGGAGTCGGCCTCCTGTGCCCCGGAGACGCCGTACTTGCCGTCGATCACGAAGAACGGCACACCCTGGATGCCGTACTGCCGCGCCAGCTGCACGTCCCGCTCCACGGCGTCCTCGTAGTCGTCACCGGAGAGCACCGCCAGCACCCGATCGCGATCGAGGCCGACCTCGACGGCCAACTCGGCCAGCTCCTCGTCGCGTCCGACGTTGCGGCCCTGCTCGAAGTGGGCACGCAACAGCCGTTCCTTGAGCTCGGACTGTCGTCCCTCCGCCTTGGCATGGTGCAGGAGCCGGTGTGCCTTGCGGGTGTTCGAGTGCCGGACGGCCGCCATGTCCCAGGCGAGTCCCTCGGCTGCGGCGATGTCGGTCACCTGCTGCAACCGCTGCTCGACCTGCGCTGCGGACGTCCCCATCCTGCGCTGGAGGAACTCGACGGTGCTGCCGTCGAAGTCGACCGGGGTGTCCGGGGCGAGTTCGAAGCTGTGGTACTCGACCACCACGTTCTCGCCCGCCTTCGCCACGCCCGTCTCGAAGCGGCGCTTGCCGATGTAGCACCAGGGACAGGCGATGTCGGACCAGATGTCGACCTTGATGGGCTCACTCGGGGGGATGGGCTCACTCATGGACGGTGCGACTCCATTCACGGTGCGCGCGGCTGCGGTTCTGGCCGCGATCGGTCCCGGCGCTGGACCGATCGCGGGCACCCGGCGGGAAGAGCGAGCCTGCCGACGCCTGCATCGCCTCGGTGCACGGGGCGACGCGGCGACCGGCGCCGAACTCGTCGTTCCTCGGGCGGCGGACGCCTGTCACAACGCGGCCGGGCCCGGATTGCTTCCCCGCGCCGGTCGGCGGCCCGACGCGGGGACGGGCGGATCATTCGGCGGGCACGGTGCTCGCCCGACCTCGGCGGACCGGCCTCGAGACGGCGCGCCGTCCTGTCGTGCAGACGTCTCGAGTCCCGGGCTCTCGGCCAGGCCGGGCCGGCCCGCCGCGATCTCCTCCGATCCGGCGGCCCGACCAGCCCGGCCGAGCCGTTCGCGCCCGACGTTGCGACGGACCCGATTCAGCCGACGCGGCTGGTGAACTCCCAGTCGCCGTGATCGACGCGCAGCACCGCGTGGCCCGCCTCCATGCGGAGGAACTCGGCCTCGGGCGTGCTGACGACGTCATCGGCGGACTCGGCGGGCACGTGCACCTCGGCGACGGACCCGACCGGGACGCCGACGCTCAGGCGTAGCCCGGAGCCCGCCCGTTCCCAGGCCACGGCGGCCGTCCCGCGCACCGTGTCGAGCGAGACGCGCGCCCAGTCCACCCCGACTCGCGCGTCCGGCCGCACCACGAAGTCCCGATACCCCGCGTCGCCGGGTCGCAGCCCCGCGACGTTCTCGTAGAGCCACTGCGCCACGGTGCCCTGGAAGTAGTGGTCGCGGGATCGCGAGTCCGCCTCCCACATCTCCCACATCGTGTCGGCGCCGTTGTCGAACCAGTAGCCCCAGCTCGGATAGCTGCGCTGGGTGGCGAGGGCGTGGGCGAGGTCGGCATGCCCGTGCGCGCTGAGCACCGGCAGCAGCACGCTCGTCCCCAGACAGCCGGTGTTGAGGTGGTCGCCTCGGTCGCGGATGTCGGCCGCCAGCGAGGCGACCACCGACGCCTCGGACTCGGGCGGGACCAGCCCGAAGGCCAGCGGCACGGCATTGGAGGCCTGCCGGTATTCGGGGTCGCGGTCGGAGCGGTAGTGGCCCTCGGGGCCGAGGAACGTCGCGTTCAGCGCGGTCCGGCATCGCTCGGCCGTCGCTCGATACCGCGCGGCGGTCTCGTGGTGTCCGAGCAGCTCGCCCAGCTCGGCCGTGTTCAGCAGTGCTCGGCACAGGTACGCCGTCGCGGTCAGCCTGGTGTCCTCCGGCGGGATGCCCGCCTGGTATCCGGGCGGCAGCCAGTCGCCGAGCGCGGTGATCGCCAGGTCGTCGACCAGCCGACCGATCTCCCAGTCCAGGTACCGGACCAGCGGCGCCCAGTGCTGCGCGGCGAGCCGGTCGTCCGCGTACACCCGGTACATCTCCCGCAGCAGGAACGGATAGACCGTCGTCCACTCCGGCGTGGGCGCCAGGTCGGTGAAGCCCCAGCCGCTGCTGGGCACGATCACCGGCACCTGGCCCGCCGCGTCCTGGCTGTCGGCGATGTCGTCGATCCACTTGCCGAGAAAGCGGGACAGGTCGAAGGCGAACAGCATCGTCGGGGCGGCCACCTGGACGTCGCCGGTCCAGCCGTTCTTCTCGAACATGGGCGTGTCGGTGGGCAGGCCGTGGAAGTTGTTCAGCAGCGTTCGGCGCATCGCCCGGTCCAACTGTTCGTAGAACCCTTCGGAGCAGGCGAACCGACTGGTCTCGGGCACGGCACTGTGTACGAGCCTGCCGAGCACCTGCTCGGGGTGGGGCGCCTCGGGCAGCCCGGTCACCTCGACGTAGCGGAAGCCCTTGTAGGAGAACCTCGGCTCCCAGACCTCGGTGCCCGCACCCGCGCAGACGTACTCGTCGAACTGATGCCTGCCCGGCACGAGTCCGTTCGAGCCGATCACCCGCCCGGCATCGTCGAGCTGTTCGCCGTGTTCCAGCCCGATACGGGTGCCCTCGGGCGCGCGGACCGACAGCCGCGTCCAGCCTGCCATCGTGCGACCCATGTCCACGACGTGGACGCCGGGACTCGGCTCGGTGATCGCGGTGGGACGGATGGTCGCGAGCACCTCGATCGGCTCGTGCTGTTGGGCCGACAGCGTGCCCGCTGGTGCCGCCACCACCGCCGGGGCCTGCCAGTCGCCGTCGTCGAAGCCGGGTGACGACCAGTCCCGCTGCGCCAGCCTGGCGTCATAGGTCTCGCCCGCGAACTGGGAGTTCGACACCGTGGGGCCGTCGGTGATCCGCCAGTCGGCGTCGGAGACGACGGTGGTCTGCGTGCCGTCGGCGTGGTCGACGTCGATCCGCACGAGTAGTCGCGGCTCCCCGTGCCACGGCGGGTCGTTCCAGTTCCAGGCGTTGCCCGTGGTCATCCCGAAGAAGCCTCGGCCGAGGGTGACGCCGATGGCGTTGTCACCGGCCCGAAGCAGGTCGGTGACGTCGTGGACCGCGTAGAGCACGGTCTCGGCGTAGTCGGTGAAGCCGGGATCGAGCACCTGGGTGCCGACGCGGCGACCGTTGATCTCGGCCTCGTAGTAGGCGAGGCCGCTGAGGTAGAGCCGGGCGCGGGTGACCGGACTCGGCAGGGCGAACTCGCGGCGCAGCAGCGGCGCGGGCTGTTCGGGACCGCTGACGTCGACCCCGTTGCCCCACGGCCCCGCCCCGTACGCCGCGAGCACCGCCGCGTCGGTCCAGGTTCCGTCGTCGACGTCCGGATCGGGGAAGCCCTCGGGCTCGGTATCGGTGACCCGCCATCCCGGGCCGCTGGTCAGCTCGGCGGTCTGGCCGTCCGCCAGCTCCACCAGCAGCCGCAGCAGCAGGCCCGCCGGATTGACCGACGGCCCCGGCCGGTTGTGGGCGACGACGGCGAGCACCACGCGCCCGCCTGCGGCGCGGACCTCCGCCGTGCAGTCGGCGAGCTGCGCCCGCCGCCAGGTGTCCACCTCCTCCGGGGCGTGCAGCACCTGATCCCCGCTCAGATACAGGGTGAAGTCGTCGTCGGCGGTGGCGACGATCCGGGCGCGCGTGACCTCGGCATCGGCGGGCAGGCGCAGCTCGCCGTGGAACCAGCGTGATCCGGGGGGTGCGGTCTCCTGAGAGGCGTCGGCCGACCAGATCCACGAGGCGCCGTCGAGTTCCAGCGGAGCCTCCGGCGTCGCCGCCCCGACCCACTGCGCCTGCCAGTCCTCGCCGAGCATCGCGGTCTCCCACCAGCGCTCGGCGCTCCAGTCCGATCGGCGGCCCCGGCCGTCCCAGACCCGGACCCGCCAGTGGTACCTGGTGCGGGGGCGCAACGGCTCCCCGGCGTAGTCGACGCCGACCGAGCGATCGGATTCGACGCGGCCGGAGTCCCAGGCGTCGGCGCTCGCCCAGTTCGCCGGGTCGGTGGTGACCTGGACCTGGTAGGCGGACTGCCGCGCGCCGTGGCCGTCGGCTGCGGACACCCAGGACAGTCGTGGCGTCGTGACGTCGGTGCCCAGCAGGGTCTCGGCGTACTCGACGGTCGTGCGCTCGACCCGCAGGCTCCCCGGCCTGCCCCCGGCCGAGCGCCGCTCGTCGTCGTGGTGGCCGTCCTGCGCTTCGGCGGGCACCGAGGAGAGCGACAACGCCGCCACCCCCGCCCCGGTCCCCAGCGCGGACGTGTGCAGGAATCCCCGCCGATTCATGCCTTTGCCCATCGACTTCCTCCAAGATCGTCATTGATTGAGGAGAGAAGGAAGACGGGCCGCGATGACCCGGCTGGCCATGTCCCAGCGCGCCCGTCGATGCAGAGTCCATTTCGGACCGTAACCAGGTCGTCGCTGGATCGGGTGTTTCACGATGTCCGATTCCGGCCGGCCGGAGTCGGCGACTCGACTGGTCGGCGGGCTTCCGGCGTCAGCCTCGAGAGGGTCTGGCTGCGATCTGGGTCGCGGGCGACCGTGCTCTGGTCGGGGGTGGACCCTCGTCGCCCGAACCCGATCGAGATTCGGCGGACTCGAACGCGTGCGGACTCGCAGTCGTGCGGATCTCCGCTGCCGGGCGAGCCGACGCCGACCGCTCGATGCGGCCGCAGCCGCGCGACACCGGCACGCGGACCCACCGCACGGACGAGTGGGCGAGCGGAATCAGGTTGCGCCGAGCGCGGTCGGCCACGAAGATCGCCAGACCGCGACCGTGGACCGTCTCGCGGCGCGTCGGACGACGGGAGCCGCCGCCGGTCCCACGCGGTGCGGCGGGCGAGCAGAAGAGCGGGGTCGGCTCAGTGGACCAGGGTGCCGAGCGGCGCGAGGGCGCTGCGGAAGAACGGACCGAGATCGATCTCCCTCGACTGCGCGCCTGGGTCCGCGAGGACTTCGCCGTCGACCTCACGGTGATCGACCCCGTCACGGCAGGCGCGGACGCGGCTGCGCAGGTGTGGCACGCCGTGGCCTCGGACGGCGCACGGTATGCGGTCAAATGGAGCGGCGGCGGCAGCCCGGCGGGGTTGATCCTCTCGGCGCGGCTCGCGGAGCAGGGGATCGCCGGGGTGGTCGGGCCGGTGCCGACCCGCGCGGGGCGGTGGTGGAGTGACCGCGCGGGGCGCAGGCTGTCCCTGGTCCCGTGGATCTCCCACGAGCCTGCGCTCGGCGGGATGACCCGACGGCAGTGGGTCGTCTATGGGGAACTGCTCGGGCGGACCCACGCCATCGAGGTGGACGAGACCCTGACCGAGGTGCTGCGGCAGGAGGACCATCGGACCCATGAGCAGTATGCGGCCGTGACGCGGGCCGTCGGCCGCAGGCTGGGCGTCGTGGCGGGTGATCACGCGGAGCCGGTGGCGAGGACCGTCGAATCGCCTGCCGCGTCCGGCGGGCCTGATTCCGGCGAGCCTGCGGCCGAGTACGCGGACACCGACTCGGGTCGGGTCCGTCCCGTACCCGAGGCGGGCATCGCCGCCGACCACCGCCGAGACGACCCGCTCGTCCGCGCGCTGGCCGCAGGCTGGCGTGCCTCGGCCGGACTGATCTCGACCCTGCTCGACCAGGCCGACGCCCTGGCTGCGGAGCTGCGCACGCGGTCGACGCCCCGCGTCGTCTGTCACGGCGATCCGCATCTGGGCAACATGCTGGTGGCGGGCGAGGACGAGGTCTGGCTGCTCGACTGGGACGACGCGGTCCTGGCACCCCGCGAGCTGGACCTGCTCTTCGTGCTCGGCGGGGTGCTGCCCTTCGCACAGGTCACGCCGGAGGAGCAGTCCTGGTTCTTCGACGGGTACGGTCCGGTCGAGATCGACCCCGTCCGGCTGGCCTACCACCGCTGCACCAGAGCGCTGGAGGATCTCGCCGTCCCCGCCGCCGAGGTCCTCGACCCCGCCACCAAATTCGACGACGAGCAGCGAGCCGAGGCCGTGGACATCGCGCTGAGCGTGGTGTCGCCGACAGGCCTGGCGACCCTCACCTGTGCCGCGCTGCGCGAACTCGGCCGGGTTGGAGAGAAGGCCCCGGCGCAGGCACCCGACTGAAGCGGAGTGCCCGCCGCGATTCGACCCGGCGGACGGCGGTGATCGCGGAGGGTCTGCCGATGATCGGGGCGGGGGAGTACGGCATCGACGGCTGCGCCCACCGGGCCTACCGCTCGGCCGGAGGTGTCCGCCTCGGCTCGACGATGCCGATACCGGCAGCCCTCGCCCTTCCGGGTTTCCGAGCAGACCGTGACGACCCGGCCCGTCTGCCCGGCCGCCCCGAGCCCGACGACGCGGCGAGCGGCTCGGCTCGTCGCGCCGTGCGGAGGCTCGGCGCCCGCCGTCACAGCTCGTCGGCGGGCGCCGCCGTGGGCTTGAGGCCGGGGTCGGTGGTGGTCTTCGTCGAGAAGTGCGCGGTCTCGCCGGGGCCGAGCAGGACGCTCTCCGGTCCGCACACGCACCGGATCGCAGGCCTGCGCGGGCCGGGCGCGGTGCGGACCGTGACGGTACGGCCGCTCACTCGGATCAGGACCGGCTGATGGTGGTAGCGGATGGTCAGCTCCAGGACGCCCAGCTCGGCGGGCCAGTGCGGATCGAGCCGCAGCATCCCCTCCCGGACCTCGATCCCCGCGAAACACCGTTGCAGCAGGTCGACGCCGCCGACCATCCCCGCGAGGTGGATGCCCTCCTGCGTCGTCCCCTTCTGGGCGTCGTGCAGGTCCGACACGACGGCTCGGTCGAAGAACTCGACGGCCCGTGCCCGGTGACTGCGTGCCAGAACCCAGGCGTGGACCACGGAGCTGAGGGTGGAGCCGTGCGAAGTGCGACGAAGGTAGTAGTCGATGTTCTTCGGTATCTGCTCGCCGGTGAAGTCGTAGCCCAGATCCCCCAAGATGGTGGTCAGCTCCTCGGCCGACAGCAGGTAGAAGAGCATCAGCACGTCGGCCTGTTTGGACGCCTGGAAGTCGTTGGGATTCTTGCCCTCCGCCTCCAGGATTCGGTCCAGCCTGCGAATGTCGGGGTAGCGGCGGCGGTAGCCGTCCCAGTCCAGTTCGGCGAGGTGTTCGTAGCCTTCGAACTGGCTGATCACGCCGTCGTCGTGAAACGGCACGAACAGCTTGCGGGACATGGAGCGCCACTGGTCGATCTCCTGATGCCCCAGCCGCAGCGCCTCGGTCAGCTCCGTGCTGCGCTCGGCGGGCAGCGCAGCGGTGACGACCTCGACCGCGATGCGACACAGCCAGGCCGTCATGATGTTGGTGTAGGCGTGGTTGTCGATCCCCGGACGATCGGTGCCCGGATAGCCGGTGTGGTATTCGTCCGGTCCGACCACGCCGTGGATGACGTACCGGTCCCGTCCGTGGTCGTACTCGGCGAGCGCGGCGAAGAACCGGGTGATCTCCAGGATCATCTCCGCGCCGTAGGAACTGAGGAACTCCTCGTCGCCGGTCGCCTGGTAGTAGTGCCACACGTTGTAGGCGATCGCGATGCCGATGTGGCGTTGCAGATGGGTGTTGTCGCGCAGCCAGTGACCCGACTCCGGGTTCAGATGCACGAACTGGCTCTCCTCCCGGCCGTTGCTGCCGCTCTGCCAGGGATACATCGCGCCGGTCAGCCCGGCGTGCCGGGCGGCGAGGCGCGCCTGGGGAAGCCGTCGGTGGCGATAGAGCAGCAGCGAACGCGTCAGGTTGGGCGTGCGCAACGTGATCGTGGGCAGCACGAAGAGCTCGTCCCAGAAGACGTGTCCCCGGTAGGCCTCGCCGTGCAGTCCGCGTGCCGGGACGCCCACGTCGAGATCGGCGGTGTGCGTCGACAGCGTCTGCGCCAGGTGGAACAGGTTGAGGTTCACCGCCTGTCGGGCGTCGACGTCGGGCGACAGCCCGAAGCGGTAACGCGACCACACCTGATCCCAGGCCATGATGTGCGCGGTCAGCAGTTCCTCGAAGTCCGCGGCGTTCTCAAGGTCGCCGAGGGCCTCCTCCCTCGGTTCGGTGGCGGCGAGGTCGCGTGAGGTGTGCAGCGAGACGATCTTCTCCAGCCGCGTCTGGCCGCCCGGCGTGAGGTCGACGCCCACGTCCTGGGCGATCAGGTCGTCGTGCCGGACCAGCGAGCGCGTCGGTTCGAGGACGTCGCCGTCGCGCCACACGGTGGCGCGGCATGCCTCGGCGACGAGGATGCCGGACTGGCTGGTCCTGGCGTGCAGCAGCACCGTGTCGGGACGCACCTCCTCGGTGTGGTGCTCGACCAGGTGGCGGCCGTTCAACGCCTGATAGCGGGCCACGCCGGAGTTGGTGACCCGGCCGTCGATGCCGCTGCGGAAGGTCAGCCGTCCGGACCAGTCCTCGGCGACGATCGTCGTCTCCAGGGCGGCCAGATGTGGCGAGCCGAGGTGGGCGAAGCGGCGCTGGACCAGCCGGGTCGTCCGGTGCCGCGAGTCCCGGAAGCGGAGTCGGCGCAGCAGCAGGCCGCGTTCCATGTCCAGCTCCTGCTCGTGGTCCAGCAGGTCGACCGAGTCCAGGGCGAACCATGGCCCGTCGTCGATCCGGAAGGTCAGCATCAGCCAGTTCGGCAGGTTGACCATCGACTCGTTCTCGATGTCCCGGCCTTCGATCCGGCTGGTCACGCGGTTGAAACAGCCTGCGATGTAGGTTCCCGGATAGTGCACGTCGTCCGCGACGGCCTCCGGCGCCGCGCCGCGCGTCGCGAAGTACCCGTTCCCGACGACGCACAATGCCTCTCGCCTGCCCTCGTCGGCCGGGTCGAATCCCTCGAAGAGCAGTTCCCACGCCGTCATGGCCGCCGCCTGCCGGTCGCGCTGCCGAGACGGGCCCGGCCCGGGCCTGCCCCCGCCGCCGTCGCCGTCGATCCGTCGACGCCGGATCGGCCCGGTCGCTCTCGGCTGCCGAGGCCGCCCGGCGGCTGGGGCTCGGTGGGCCCGCCTTGCCGATCTTCGGGCCCGGATGCGGCCCGGTCGGCCGCTGGACAGCCGGTGACGGCGAGCCCGTCCAGGTCGGTCACGACGACGTGGGCGCCCGCCTCGCGAAGCCGGGAGCCGTCTCCGGTCCGGTCGACGCCCACCACCAGTGCGAACTCGCCGCGCCTTCCCGCGATCACACCGGTTTCGGCGTCTTCGAGCACGACGGCCCTGGCGGGTGCGACCCCGAGCAGTTCGGCGGCGGCGAGGAAGGTGGCGGGCGCCGGTTTGCCGGGCAGCCCGCGCCGCGCGGCCAGGACGCCGTCGACCCTGGTGTCGAAGAGCCCGCCGATCCCGGCCCTGGCGAGGACCGCCGCGCAGTTGCGACTCGCGGAGACGACGGCGGTGCGAAGACCGCAACCGCGCAGGGTCGTCAGCAGGCGACGGGCATCGGGATAGACGTGCACGCCCTGGGACAGTGCGGCCTGGAAGTGGGCGTCCTTGCGGCGGGCCAGGCCGCGCAGCGTCTCGGGCTCGTCGGCACGGCCGTCCTCGGTCGCACGGCTGCCTTCGCTCTCCGGGCGGTCTTCTGGCAGCCGAATCCCTCGGGACCGCAGGAAGGCCCGGGCCCCGTCCTCTCGCGGCCTGCCGTCCACCTCGCGGAGATAGTCCTGCGTGCTGAACGGCCGGTGGTCCTCACCGGGAGCAGCGGGACGGGCCGTGAGGAAGTCGTCGAACAGTCGTTGCCAGGCGGCGGCGTGCACCCGCGCGGTGTCGGTCACGACGCCGTCCAGGTCGAACAGCGCCGCGTCCACCCGCCGCACGTCGATGCCAGTCATCCGCCGACTCCCCCTCTGCCATGTGGCCGTCCGGCCGACGTCCGTGCCGACCGTCGGGCCGACGTCGGTGGCGGGACCCGGTCGGTTACCCGCCGGGAGAGGAGTTCCCCGTTCGACCTCGGGTAGTCCGACGAGGGCGATCGAGCCGACGGGAAGGCGCACTGTGCGTGCCAAGGTGCCGGGCGAGCAGGGTGAGCAGCGACATCGGCGCTGGTGGCGGCGGGTGGCGTGGTCGAGAGTCGTGACCCTGGGACAGCCCGGTGTGCCCACTCGGCAGGCGTCGGGCCGAGCAGGGAGAGGGCTCCCGAGGGCAGAGACCCTGCCGCGCGGGGCCGTGCCCGCGTCGCCACTGTCCGGTGCCCCGCCGGGCCCGGCGAGACCCGGCGGGGCGAGGGCTTCCCGTGCCGAGCTCGGGCCGCCGTCCGGCCGGGAAAGACCGGCATGGTCGCGGGCGACAATGTCTGATCGGCAGTTGCCGGAAATCGAAACACCTTTTCTGCCGGAAACTTGCTATCGAGATGTTCTCGGAATTCCTGCTCGAGTCCGTGCCGCGCTCGTCATCGGGCGGCAGCTGCCGGTTTCTCGGCGATCGTCGAGTCCGGTCGCGGCCTGCGATCTCGCCGTTCGCGACGCTGTGACCAGGCAGGAAGTGGCCCTGCTGATCGGGTTCCCCGGGCCTGTCTCTGTGTTACCTTCCCACCGCAAGATCATCAAAACTCCTGCGAACCACCGGGCGAGCGAATTCATGACGAACAGACCGGCGCGGTCCTCCACGGCGCTTCGGAGCGATCGAGGCTTCATTCTTCTCATGCTTTCCACTGCGATATCGGCATTGGGCTCTGGCATGTATCTTCCCGCGATCCAGCTTCTTGCCACCGAGATCGCGCAGCACGATCGGGTCGTCGCGGGCGTCCGGGTGGCGATGACTCTGCCTCCGGTGCTGTTCATCCTCCTGGCAGGCGTGGCGGCCGACCGGATGCGCCGTCGCAGGCTGATGATCCTTGCCGACGCGGTCCGGGCGGCGGCCGTCCTGGCCTTCGCCCTCGTGGTCGGCGCCGAGGTCCAGTCGATGTGGTTCGTCCTGCTCGTGGTGATCGTCCTGGGCTCCAGCCAGACCTTCTTCGATAGCTCGGCGCAGGCCCTGCTGCCGCAGCTGGTGCCCAAGGGCGCCCTCGTGCAGGCCAACGGCTGGCTGACGACGGCGCTGACCTTGGGATTCTCGTTCGTCGGGCCCGCGCTGGGCGGGGTGTTGTTCTCCTGGAACCACAGCCTGCCGTTCTTCGTCAACGCGCTGACCTTCGTCGTCTCCGGCTTGTTGATCCTCTGGATTCGATCCTCGACGACCCGGCTCGACGAGCCGCCGGACCGGCGGACACCCCGGTCCGGCGTCGTGGCCGACATTCGAGCAGGCCTCGCCTACACCGCCGGGCACCCGGTGCTGCGCTCGGTGACGCTGCTGGGCATCACCGTGTCGTTCTCGATCGGGATGGTCACCGGGATCTTCGTCCTCTTCGCGACCCGGCACCTGGCGCTCGGGCCGGTGGGCTACGGAGTGCTGCTGGTCAGCGAGTCCCTCGGTGCGCTGCTCGGGAGCCTGGTCGCCCTGCGGCTGCGGGATCGGGTGGGGCGGCGGTCGGTGTTCCGGATCCTGCCGGTCGTCATGGCGCTGACCTACCTGTTGGAGATCTCCACCCGCAGCGTGCCGTTCATCTTCCTCATCATCGTGGTGGGCAATGCGGCGTTCCTGGTCTGGGTGATCACGTCGACCTCCGTTCGTCAGGAGGTCGGGCCGCCGGAGCTGCTGGGCAGGATCACCAGCGTCTATCGGCTCGGCACGCTGGCGGCCACCGGACTGGGGGCGATCATCGGAGGCCTGATCTCGGAGTCCTTCGGTGTCCGGGCGCCGTTCCTGGCCGCCGCCATGCTGCTGCTCGCCATCCCCTGGTTCGTTCCGCTGCGCGTGCCCGCCGCGCCGCCGCCGGGGCCGGGGCCGTCGGAACAGCCGCTGCCGGAACAGTCGCCGGGGCAGCTGCTCTACCCAGGGCCGCCGCTGTCCGGGCCGCCGGTCCCCGAGCAGTCGTTCCCCGGGCAGCCGCCGTCGAAGCACGGTGCGGAGGCGAGCCGGGACATGCTGCCCGGCTGATCGACCCGGTCCGTCCGGTGGCCGACCGATGCGCCGGGTGGGTGGCCGCCGGTCACGCGGTCGCGGACGGGGCCGGTGCGACCGGCCAGGCGCGCAGGGCCACGTCCACGGCTCGATCCAGCTCCTCGCGGGTGGCGCCGCCGGTGGCCTGAACGGAGATGCCGTAGGAGATGATCGCGATGTAGCGGGCGAGGTCGGCGGCATCGATCTCCGCAGGCAACTCGCCGTCGGCCTTGGCTTGCTCGAACCGGGCCCGGAGGCTGAGTTCCCCTGCGCGGCGTCGGGAGATCAGCTCCAGCCGGGCGCTCTCGGAGTTCGCGCCGGTGGCCAGCGCGCCCTGCACGACCAGACAGCCTCGGCCGGGGATCGTGGTCGCGACCGTGGCGCCGCCGCGCAGCAGGCACTCCGCGGCAGCCAGCGCGGTGGGGGCCTCGACCGCGTCCCTGATGTGGCGGGCGGGTCCGTCGAGGTAGCGGTCCACCGCCTTGTGGAACAGCGACTCCTTGTTGCCGTACGCGGCGTACAGGCTCGGCCTGCTGATGCCCATCGCCTCGGTCAGGTCCGTGATCGCCGTGCCTTCGTAGCCCTGGTGCCAGAACACCTCGAGTGCGCGGTCCAGCCGCTCGTCCACGTCGAACTCGCGGGGGCGTCCGGTGGCCATGGCCGACCTCCTTACTTCTGTACTGCTCGATAGGCTACCGTCGCAGTTGTATACCGAGCGGTATTTAAGTCGAGAGGGAGAACTCATGACGACGCAGCAGGCAGCCAGGGTCGCGTTGGTGACCGGGGGCTCGCGCGGCATCGGGGCGGCCACCGCCCGTGCCTTGGCCGATGCGGGCCTGGATGTGGTGATCAGCTACGCCGCCTCGGCAGACAAGGCGCAGGAGGTCGTCCGCGACCTCCAGAGCAGGGGAGTCCGCGCCGCCGCGCACCGTGCGGACCAGTCCGACTCCCGTCAGGTCGCCGAGCTGGTCGACACCGTGGCGGCCACGTTCGGCAGGCTGGACGTCCTGGTCAACAACGCGGGAGTGGCGGTCAACGGCGCCGTCGACGATCCCGAGCCCGACACGGCCGCCTTCGATCGCCAGGTCGTCGTCAACCTCGGCGGGGTGGTCACCGCCATCCGCGCGGCGACCAGGGTGCTCGGTCGAGGCGGACGGATCATCACCGTCGGCTCGACGCTCGCCGCCCGCGCCGGGTTCCCGAACCTGGCCGACTATGCGGCCACCAAGGCGGCGGTCACCGGTTACAGCCGAGGCGCCGCACGAGATCTCGCCGCGCGCGAGATCACCGTCAACGTCGTGCAGGTCGGCCCGGTCGCCACCGACATGAACCCACCGCAGGGCGGGTGGGCCGACCAGCAGCGGGCCACCGTCGCGCTGGGACGGTTCGGCACCCCGGAGGAGATCGCGGCGGGCATCGTCTTCCTCGCGAGCCCCGGCGCCTCTTTTATTACCGGCAGCGTGCTCACCATCGACGGCGGCGTCCTGGCCTGACCGCCCGCGCGGCGGAGGGCAGGGCCGGGGCAGGGGAGACGTCCGCCGATCACACCGGTCGCTGAAAGCGCGACGAGGTTCGGGGGAGTCCGTCCCGGCGGTCGCGGCGCTCGGCGCTGCCCTGGGCGAGGCCGGTTCGAGTACGTCGGCTCCCGGTCACGCCGTCGACCTGTTCCCGCAGGATGTCGGCGTGACCGGCGTGCCGGGCGGCCTTCTCGATCATGTGCTCCGCGATGACCCGCAGCGGGTCGCACCGGTCCTTGCCGGAATGCCCGCCACCGCCGAGCACCCGATCTCCTCTGGTGGTCCGGCCCTGGTCGGCCTGCGGACGCGCATGCATCGGGCGAGCCCAGCTGCCCGCTCGCCCCGGCCGGAACGCCGAGCCGACGGCGTCCCGACCGGGAGCGTGCCCGAGAGTGCCCCGGTCACAACCCGCCGGAGCAGCCCGGTTCGTCTACACCGCCCTGAATCCACGGCAGGTTCACCTTGCGGAAGGCGATCGAGCGGTTCGAGGTCGAGTTGCTCCCGGTGTTCTCGTTCACCTCGATCAGCGCGCCGACGTGATAGTCGGCGGTCTTGGCGATGCTGGAGTAACCGCCCTCGCGGTAGGTGGAGCTCTCACCGGACAGTGGGGCGTCGGAGAACGGTCGGCTGTAGCTCCAGGTGCGTCCCTCGTCCTCGCTCATCCGGATGCGCATCCTGGTGCGCGTCTCGGTGCTGGCCGAGTTCACGAAGGCCAGCCGGGCGGGTGCATCGGAGTTGTAGCGCATGGTCGACGCCTCGTTGATCGGGTCCAGCAGGCAGCTCGCGGGGGCGAAGGGACTGAAACCGGACTCGATCGACCCGCGCGAGACCCAGCGGCGCTTCCCTCGCTCCGCAGTCGCCGTCGTCGGCCGGTCGTTGCGGTAGAGACTGCCGTCGGCCAGTTCCAGGATCGTGGACTCGCCGGTCTGCTCCATGGCGGCGCCGCCGGTGGTGCGCATGACCTCGACCTGCCAGGTCGCGCCGTGGTCGTCGCTGTAGATGTTGCGATGCTGGGCCGGGATGACGAGCCTGCCGGGATTGCGCACCGTGGTCTGGATGCCGACGCCGGGGCCGACGGCATCCCAGTTCCAGCTGGAGCCGTTGGCCCGCGTTCGGGGCTTCAGCGTGTCGGACATGTTCACGGGGGCGGTCCAGCTCACCCCGTCGTCGCTGCTGGAGGACACCCACACCTGTCGGTCGTCCCAGGAGTTCACGGTGCCGCTGCCCTCGGGCTGGTGGTTCATGAACAGCCAGATCCGATTGTTCGTACGGTCCACCACGGGCGTCGGGTTTCCCCAGGTGCCCTGTCCTCGGCCGACGACCTCGCTCAGTCCGGACCACGACGATCCGTTGTTCGTCGATCGCTTGTACAACAGATTGATGTTGCCGAAGTCGCGATTGTTCGCCGCGCGTCCTTCGGCGAAGGCGATCAGGGTGTTGCGATTCGTCCGGATCAGCGCCGGAATGCGGAACGAGTGGTAGGTGAGTCCGTTGAAGGACTCATTGCCGCCGTTGAAGAGGATTCGTGCGGACTGGGAGGGCGCGGCGGCGATCTCCGCCTCGGCGACGGCTGCCGCCTCTGCCACGATCGGCTGTGGGGGTACGTCGGCCGGGCCGTCGGCGGCGATGGCCGCGCCAGAGGTGGAGACGGCGGCGACCAGCGCGCCCGCCAATGCCAGCACGACCCCGCGTGAGTGTCGTCGTCGTCCCGTTCTGAACAGAAGTGTCCGTGCCACCGGGTTCTCCTTCGCGGCCGTTCTCTCTGCGGAGAAGAAATCTATTCGATCATTCGCGCGTCCGACCAGAGCCGAAGGTCAGTTCCTCGGCTGTTCACCCGATGATCACTCGGCCCGCGCGCGGCCGAACTTCGCCGACCAATAGGCCCTTACGCGGTGGACGGACCCGGCCTCCGGCACCTTCTCGACCGATCGGCCGAGGGCACCGGAGTCGGGCGGTCGTCGATCAGGATCGGCCGTCGTCCACGCCGAAGGCGGCGGCCAGCTCGTCCAGCATCTGCTCGGCGCCCTGAAGACTCACCGAGGTGACCCAGACCTCGTCGTCGACCGTGGTGATCTCGCCTTCCAGCCTGCCCCACAGCGGGTTCGACTCGAACTGCTCCTGCGGGTTCTCGGCCTCCGCTGCGGGATCGGTGTAGGTGGACACGAAGATGGTGTCCGCGTCCAGCTCGGTGATGTCCTCTTGGCTGAGGTTCACCATGATCTCGTCCTCGGAGTCCGCCTGGCCCGCAGGCCGGGCTAGTCCCGCGTCGGCCAGGATGATGCCGGGGAAGGACGCGCTGGTGTAGAGCCGGACCGTCGGCTCGCCCTCGACGAAGCGGGCCATCGTGACGGTGGCGTCCCGGCCCAACTCCTCGCGGATCGACTCGCCGATGCTCGCCGCCCGCTTCTCATAAGCGTTGATGCGCTCCTCGGCGAGCTCCTCACGCCCGGTGGCCTCGCCGAGGAGCCGGATGTTGTCCTTCCAGGTCGCCCCGGTGGTCTCGCTGAAGACAGTGGGCGCGACCTCGTTCAGCTCCGAGTAGATCTCCTCGTGCCGCACCCGCGCCGAGACGATCAGATCGGGCTCGACGTCCCACAACATCTCGACGTCGGGGGCGGTGATCTCGCCGATCACGGTAGCCGCCTCGGCCTGGGCCTGCTCGTCCTCCGACAGGTATCCGGGAAGCGCGCCGTCGGCGGTGTGGTAGTTGATCCGCGCCACCACGTCCAGGTCTAACGCCATCGCGGCGTCGATGTAACTGGTGTCGAGTGCCGCGACGCGCACCGGCTGGGTCTCCAGGGTCGTCTCGCCCATGGCATGGGTGACCGTCCGGGGAAACCCGTCCTGGCTCGCGCCCTCCGGCGCGGAACCGGCGGGCTCCTCCCCGCCCCCGCAGGCGCTGACCAACAGGCAGATCGCGAGTGGAACGGCGATGGCCGCCCCCCTGGAGCGATGACGTACGGTACTCGGCATCTCACTCGTCCTTTGTTCGGTTAGCCTTGCCTCAGCATGGTACGAGGCGGGCGGGACGGCGTCGGCGTCGCCTGTGGCGAGCGAGCGAAGCCGCCCTGGTCGCGCGACGCGGGCGGTGAACGGCGGTGACGGCTGATCGGCCGGGGCTCTGGGGCGGCAGGAGCCCGGCGAGCCTGCCGGAATCGGCACCGCGATCGACGGACCCGGCAGGAATGCGACGGCTGCGCCGAGGCATCGCGGTGCTGGCCTCGCCGCAGGAATCGGTAAGGCTAGCCTCAGAGCCTGTCTGTGATCCCTCTGGAGTCGTGAGCGGGGATCAGCGTGGCTGAGCTGTGAGGCGGAGGAAGGAGGCATAACGGAGTTGTGTCGACTGACGACAACGCCGCAGATCGCCGCTGCCTGCCCCGCGCAACAGGAAAGTGGGGATCAAAGACAGGCTCTAAGATCCCTCCGCGCGGGCGGACAGCCTGGGCGGCCGGGGGACGTCTGGGGGGACGGACCGGCGCGGCGGGGCAGGCCGGACCGGAGATGCCGAGTCGACCTCGCCCGCGGGCCGTGACACGAGACGATCATCGACGGTCCGCCTGCGATCGGACGATCCCGACGGATGTCGTGAGGAGACCAAGGTGACCGCGACCAGCAATGCCGTTCGGCGCCGTGCGCCCGACGGGTGGGCCCGCCGCAGGGCGGCGGGTTTGACGCTGCTCTGCGTCGCGCTGGTACTGGCCGTCGCCGCGAGCGTCTCGATCGGGTCGCGAACCATCCCGCTCGATCTGGTGTGGGCGGCACTGGTCGACCCGCAGGGCACCGAGTTCGACGACATCATCCGGTCGTTACGCCTCCCGCGCACCGTGCTCGGCCTGCTGGCCGGGGCAGGCCTCGGCGCGGCGGGTGCGCTGATGCAGGGTCACACCCGGAATCCGCTGGCCGACCCCGGCATCCTCGGCGTGACGCAGGGCGCCGCCTTCGCGACCGTGCTGGCCGTGGTCGTCTTCGGGATTCGTGACCTCCAGGGCTTCATCTGGTTCGGCTTCGCGGGCGCGTTGATCGCCAGCGTGGTCGTGTTCGTCCTCGGCTCGCTCGGCGGCTCCACGCCGGTGACGCTGGCGATGGCGGGCGCGGCCGTCACCGCGCTCCTCAGCGGCCTCGTCGCCGCCGTGGTGCTGGGCAGCCGGGCCGGGATGGAGATCTACCGCTTCTGGCAGGTCGGCTCGATCGCCGCCCGCGAGTACTCCGTCTCCGGGCAGGTCGCGCCCTTCCTGCTGGTCGGGATAGTGCTCGCCCTGCTCAACGCGCGGGGCCTGAACGTGCTCGCGCTGGGCGAGGACATGGCGCGGGCGTTGGGACAGAACATCCGGCTCACCCGGATTCTCGGCGTCACGGCGATCACGCTGCTCACGGGCGCGGTCGTCGCGGCCTGCGGCCCGATCGCCTTCCTCGGCCTGGTCGTGCCGCACCTGGCCCGGTTCATCACCGGTCCGGACTACCGCTGGATCGTGCCCGTCTCGGCGTTGACCGGCGCGGTCCTGCTGCTTGCCGCCGACGTGCTGTGTCGCGTCGTGTCCTCCGACAGCTTCGAGGTGGGCATCATGCTCGCCGTCCTCGGCGCGCCGGTCTTCATCTGGCTCGTCCGGCGGAAGGGACTGATCCGGCTGTGACCGTCCACGATCGACACCTCGACACGGCCGACAAGACCGCCGGGGCGGGCGAATCCGCTCAGCAGCCCGGGCAGCCTCAGCAGGCGCCCGGCGGCCCCGGCGCCCCCGACGGCGGCGCGGCGGGCAGCGAGCACTCGGCCGAGCCCGATCAGCCGATCATCCGCTCACTGCGCGTCGGACCGGTCTCGATGATCCTGCGGCCGCGCGTCGTCATCGTCACGGTCGTCGCACTCGCCCTGCTCGTCCTGGTCGCCGCGCTGAACATCGGCCGGGGCACCTCGCAGATCGAGGTGTTCGACGTGCTGCGCACTCTCGCGGGCGGCGGTGATCGTCGGGAGAACGGCATCATCTTCGGCCTGCGGATGCCCAGGACCCTCACCGGCATCCTCGTCGGCGCCGCCCTCGGCCTGTCCGGGGCGATCTTCCAGTCCCTGGCCCGCAATCCGCTCGCCAGTCCCGACATCCTCGGCGTCACCTGGGGAGCGGGCGTCGGCGCCGTCGCCGTCATCGTGCTCGGCGGGTCGCGCGGCACGATCAGCGGTGTCGCCGCCCTCGGCGTCCCCGCCGCCGGGCTCGTCGGAGGTCTCACCGCGGGCTTCCTGCTGTATCTGCTGTCCTGGCGGCAGGGCATCGACGGGTACCGGATGGTCCTGGTGGGCATCGGGCTGTCGGCGATCGGCGGCAACATCGTCTACTGGCTGCTCACCGTGGGAGACGTGGACGACGCGAGCCGGGCGACCGTCTGGCTGGTCGGCAGCCTCACCAACGCAGGCTGGGACGCCGTCGGACCGCTCGCGATCGCCGTCGCGATCCTGATCCCGGCCGCGCTGGTGTGCTCTCGGGTACTCGGCGGACTCCAGTTCGGCGACGACACCTCCCGGGCACTGGGCATCCGGGTCGACGCCGCGCGCGGCACGCTGTTGCTGCTCGCCGCCGCCCTGGCCGCCGTGGCCGCCGCGACGGCGGGCCCGATCTCCTTCGTCGCACTGGCGACTCCACAGATCGCGATGCGGCTCGTCGGGACCGCACAGCCTCCGCTGGTGGCGTCGATGGTGCTCGGCGCGCTGCTCACCGTGAGCGCCGACCTGGCCGTGCGGATCACCCCGGGCCTGTCCCACCTGCCGGTCGGGGTCCTCACCGCCATCCTCGGCGCGCCCTACCTGATCTACCTGTTCGTCAAGACCCGGCGTAGGCAGCAGACCTGAGCAGTCACCGAGATCCGATCCCACCAGCCGCCGCCGGATCGGGCCGGGTCCGCCAGGTGACGGACCCGGCCCGAGGCCGTGCGCTGCTGTTCGGACGCCGTCGCGGCGATCAGCCCGCCGAGCCGGGGTTCAGGATCACCGGCAGCTCGTGGTGTCCATTGGAGATGAACGAGGACATCGGCACCAGCTCGTCCGCAGGCACCGCGAGCCTCATGTTCGGGAACCGGGCGAACAGGGCGGGCAGGGCGGTCTTGACCTCCATGCGAGCCAGCGGCGCCCCCAGGCAGTAGTGCACGCCGTGGCCGAAGGCCAGGTGGTCCTTGGCCGCGCGGGTCAGGTCGAACTGGTCCGCGTCGGCCCCGTGCCGCTCCGGGTCCCGGCCGGTGGCCGCGTACGCGGCCAGGATCCGGTCCCCCTTGCGGATGAGGATGTCGCCGATCTGGATGTCCTCCACCGCGTACCGCAGCGGCAGGTTCGCCACCGGGGCCTGCCAGCGCATCGTCTCGTCGATCACGTCGTCCCAGGACCGTTCGCCGGATCGGACGAGTTCGAACTGGTCGGGATACGTGAGCAGCGCGGTGATCGCCTGGTCCAGCAGATTGACCGTCGTCTCGTGACCGGCGGACAGCACCAGGGCCAGGGTGTCGAGCAGTTCGATCTCGTCCAGCCGCGAACCGTCCTCGTCGCGCGCGTTGATCAGCGCGGAAGCGAGGTCGTCACCGGGATTCGCCCGCTTGTCGGCGACGAAGGCGCCCATGAGCTTGTAGAGGTCCTCTCCCAGCGCCATGGCCTCCTCCGGGGTCGCGGCGGTGTCGAACACGCCGTCGACCACCCGACGCAGCTCCGGCCGGTGCTCCTCCGGAACACCGAACAGCGCGCAGATGACCTCGATCGGCACCGGGAAGCAGAAGCCCTCGCGCAGATCGACCGGCGTGTCCTGGGGGCCGGCCGCCAGCTCGGCGATGAGTCGCTCGGTGATCGACTCGATCCACGGTTGGAGGGCGTTGACCCGCCGGGCGGTGAACGCCTTGGAGACCAGCGAGCGCAACCGCTTGTGATCGTCACCGTAGGCGTTGAACATGTTCTTGACGCCCACCCAGGTCGCCAGGACCGAGCTGAGCACCACCTTGCCCTCGGCGTAACCGGGCCAGTGCTGGTTGGGGTCCTTGGACACCCGAGGATCGGACAGCAGCTTCCGAAGGTGGTCGTGGCTGTTCACAGACCACGCCACCACCGGACCAGGGAGTTCAACCAGCGTCGCGGCTCCCCGCTCCCTGAGGAGCCGGGCCTCTCCTTGGATGTCGGCGCCTGCGGGGTCGATGACGTAGGGGCTGGACTGACGTTCCATCTGTTGTCTCCAGGGTTCTCGTCGGTCTGGGCGGAGGGACGAACTGCGGGAAAACGGACGGGCAGCGCGTTGAGCGCCCGGTGGAACGGCCCCGGCCGCCACGTCAGGTCATCGACGGGGACGGCGAGTTCCAGATCCGGCAGGCGGTCGAGAAGCGTCTCGACCGCCACCGCGGCGATGGTCATCGCCTGGGACTGGGCGGGGCAGACATGGGGGCCCGCGCTCCACGCCAGGTGCGCCCGGTTTCCCGAGGCACGGGCGGAGGACAGCGCGGGGTCGGCGTTCGCGGCGGCCAGGCTGATCAGGACGGGCCGATCACCGGGAATGCGCACGCCGCCAGCGAGGTAGACGTCGTGGATCGGGTGCGTGGTCGCGTAGTTGGCCATCGGCGGGTCGGTCCAGAGGATCTCCACCAGCGCGTCGTCGACCGAGACACTGCCCCCGGTCAGCCCGCCCGCGAACCGGTCGTCGGAGAGCAGCAGCCGCAGCACGTTCGCGATGAGGTTCTGCGTCGGCTCGATGCCCGCCGCCACGAGCAGCATGATCGTGCTGAGCAGCTCCTCCTGTGTCAGTTCGGCGGGATGGGCGATCAGCCAGGAGACGATGTCTCTGCCTGGCTCGGCACGACGCATCTCGACCAGCTCGACGGTGCAGAGCACGAGTTCGGTGTTGGCCTGCTCGGCGTCCGCCGCGACCCCCTCGAAGATCGTCCCCAGCGCCTTGGTCAGTCGTTCGCTGAGATGAGGAGGGGTGTTGAACATCTGGTCGAAGACCAGAATCGGCAGGAGCCTGCCGTACTGGGTGAGCAGGTCCGCCTCGCCGACCGGAGCGAACTCGTCGATCAGCGTGGCGGCACCGCGCTCGACATAGCCCCGCAGGGTCCCGGAGTCGACCCCGCTCAGACCGTCGTTCAGCGCGCTCCGCAGCCTGCGGTGCAGCTCGCCGTCGGTGAACAGACAGTTCTCCCGGTACATCAGCATCGGCAGCACCGGGGAGTCCGCCGGGATGGTCTGCTGCCAGCGTCGCGGGTCCTTCGGGAAGTTCCTCGGATCGCGCAGCACCTCCAACGCCGTGGCGTAGCTCGTCACGAGCGTGGCGGGCACGCCGGGGGCGATCTCGACCGGTGCGACGGGCCCTTGGGCCCGCAGCGACTCATAGACCGCGTTCGGATCGGCCGCGAACTCCGGCACGTACAACCGAGTCACGCCGTCGTGCGCCGGGCAGCCGGGTGGCGGCATCGGCTGCTGCCGACCTTCCGGCGGGTGTACGTGGTCCTGGCCGAGGGGATCGGTGGGAGTCACACGTTCTCCTGGAGCGTCGTCGGTGTGGGACGGGACGAGAATCAGGCGGGAAGTGTTCGTGTGCAGGCAGCGGGCCTGCCGACTCCGACGTCGGTGCCGGTCCGCCGGGTCGATCTGGTTCCGGTCGACCGGGCGTCGGGAGTCGGAAGGAGCCGAGACCGACGCGGCGGGTCGGCGGTCACTGGCCGCGCCACCACCGGACGAGCGCGCTCATCCAGCGCGGCCCGGTGGTGCGGGCGCGGCCGCCAGGCGCCCCCGCCTGCGGTGCGGTCGCCGTCGGCCTGCCCGACGGCGGGTCTGCCGCCTGCCTGCTGCTGCCGCCGACGGCGCGCGCCTCGATGGGCGCGGTGGGCACCGGTCCGCCCGGGTCCTCTGGAACCGCCACCGGGGGAAACCGCACGGGCAGCGCCGTCAGCGCTCGCTGGAAGGGACCGAGCCGCCACCGCAGGTCCTCCTCGGGCAGCGCCAGCTCCACGTCGGGGAGCCGGTCCAGCACCTTCTCGATCGCCAGCGAGGCGATGATCCGGGCCTGGGACTGACCGGGACAGGTGTGCGGGCCCGCACTCCAGGCGAGATGCGCCCGATTGCCGGTGCCTCGATCCCCAGCCAGATTCGGATCGATGTTGGCGGCGGCGTAGCTGACCACCACGGGCCTGCCCGCAGGCAGCACCGTCCCGTCCGGCAGCCGGACGTCCTCGGTGGGATAGGCGGGTCCGAAGTTGGCCAGCGGCGGGTCGGTCCAGAGGATCTCGACGAGTGCGTCGTCCACCGGCAGGCTGCCGCCGGAGAGGTCACCGGCGAACCGCGCGTCCGACAACAGCAGGCGCAGGGCGTTTGCGATGAGGTTCTGCACCGGCTCGATACCGCCCGCGAGCAGCATCGTGAGCTGGTCCATCAGCTCCTGGGTGTCGAGTCGGTGAGGATGGGAGATCAGCCAGGAGAGCAGGTCGTTGCCGGGATTCTGCTGTCGCAGGGTGATCAGCTCCAGCATGCAGCGGCCCAGTTCCTGATTGGCCTCGGCTGCCTCCGCACCCCCCTCGAAGATCGCCGCGAGACAGCGCACGAGGGAGGCGCTCAGGTGTGGCGGGCAGTCGAGCAGCTGGTTGAACACCAGGATCGGCAGCAGCCGCGCGTACTCGGCGAGTAGATCTGCCTCCCCCTTGTCGGCGAAGTCGTCGATGAGGGTGTCCGCACTGCGCTCCACATACTTGCGCAGCGTGGTCGGATCGATCCGGTCCAGGCTGTCGGTCACCGAGGACCGCAGCCTGCGGTGAACCTCACCGTCGTTGAACACCGCGCTCTGCCGGTGCTGCATCATCGGCAGCACAGGACAGTCCGGCGCCATCGTCTGCTGCCATCGGCGGGGATCCCTCGGGAAGTTCTCCGGATCACGCAGCACCGCCAAGGCGGCCTCATAGCCGATCACCAGACTCGCGGTGACCCCGGGACTCAGTTCGACGAGGCCTGCCGTGCCCTGTCTGCGCAGCTCGGTGTAGATCGCGGCGGGGTCCTCGGCGAACGCGGCCGAGTAGAGCGCGGTGGCTGCGACGGTGTCGGTCCGGATGCGCGCGGGCATCGCAATCGGCCCGGTGGGCGCGGACGGCGCGTGCGCCGGGCAGCCGGGCGGGGGACCGCCGTCGCGGCTCGCGGGATCGGTGGTGGTCACAGGGTGCTCCTATGGTGCTGTCGGGACAGGCCCTCGACGCCGAGACCTGCCGGGGTCATCGGTGGCGAGGGCATCTGGTCGTCGGACTCGTGACGGCGAAGGCAGGCCCGGCGGACCCGGTGCGCCGTCGGGTGAGACACGCCCGGCGCAGCTGAGTGCCTGCTCGGCCGACGATCGCGTGGCTGGGTCTCGACTGGGACGGCCCGGCGGTGTCCGCCCGGCGCTCGGGCCGACGGTGCACTACGAGACGGGCTCGACACCGCCGCCTGCGTCGACGAACGCCGAAGCGGCACCGGGACACGCCGACCCTGGCCGAGAGCGGGTTCCACCCCCGTCCCGCCAGCACTCAGCGCAGGGTCGAGCCCGAACCGTCGTCGTCCGAAGCAGGACAAGGGACGATCCGCGACCCCGGTGGAGAGAGATGACGTCACCGGGCGGAGATCCTCCGGCGGGCAGGTGACGGCGAGGCCGCTCGAGATCGCGGCAGACGGGGTGATTCCGGCTCCCGCCTCGGAGTGCAGGGTCACGCCGTGGCAGCCGCCGAGACCGTGCCGTCCGCCGCAGCGGTCGCCGTGCGGGCTCCGGGCTCCGCTGCCGACGTCGATTGGCCCCGGGGCCCCGCGTCGACGACGGGCGTCTCCCGGCGAGACACCCGGATCCGCGGTGGCGAGTCCGGGCCTGCCGCTGACTCGGGTGAGATCACGATTCGGTGCTCCTACTGCGTTGCATCCAGCCGGATGCCTGCGGTGTCCGACGAGGGTGGCCGCTGCCGTGGCGACGACACCGGATCACGGTGTCGTCGCCGCACGACCTGCCATGGCGGCGGCGGCGTTCTCGTGCACCGCAGACGCAGTCCCTGGTGGGGCGACCGGGCGGTCGCGCCAGGGTCTCTCTCGTCGCGCGCGGAAGCCGCGCGCGCAAACCTCCAAGTGCGGGTCGGATCAGCCCTTCGCGGCGACGAGCGTCGCGGGAAGGCCGAGGTGACCGTTGGAGACGAAGGACCGCACCGGCCTGAGCTCGTCAGGCCGGCCGGCCAGGGCGATGTCGGGGAACCGGTCGAACAGGGCGGGCAGCGCGATCCTGGCCTCGAGCCGGGCCAGGGGAGCGCCGAGGCAGTAGTGCACCCCGTGCCCGAAGGAGAGATGATCCTTGACGGCTCTGGTGGCATCGAACCGATCGGCGTCCTCGCCGTAGTGCGCCGGGTCCCGCCCGGCGCCTGCGAAGAACGCCAGGATCGCGTCACCCTTGCGGATCGTCACGCCCGCGATCTCGAGGTCCTCCACCGCGTAGCGCAGCGGAAGACTCGCGATCGGCGCGTTCCACCGCAAGGCCTCCTCGATGACGTCGTCCCAGGTGATCGCGCCGGAGCGCACCATGGCCAGCTGATCGGGATTGGTCAGCATCGCGGTCATGGCCTGGTCGAGGAGATTGGTGGTCGTCTCGTGGCCCGCCCCGAGCATCAGCAGCAGGGTGTCGACCAGCTCGTGCTCCTGGAGCCGGGTTCCGTCCTGCTCGTGAGCGTCGATCAGGGCGCTGGTCATGTCCTCGCCCGGCGTGCCCTGCTTCAGCTCGACCAGCTTGTTGAGCAGCGTGTAGAGCTGCATCTGGTTGGCCCGTGCCTCGTCGGGGCCCAGCGTGGTGTCGAAGATGCCGTCGACGATGTGATGCAGTTCGTCACGCCAGTCCGCAGGCACGCCGAACATGGTGCTGATCACCGCGATGGGCAGCGGGTAGGCGAGCCCGGCACGGAGGTCGACCGTGGCACCGTTCCCGCCCTCGGCGCCCAGGTCGTCGATCAGCCCGGAGACGAGCTTCTCGATGCTGGGCGCGAGCGCGGCCACCCGTCTAGGCGTGAACGCCTTGGAGATCAACGAGCGTAACCTGGTGTGATCGGCACCGTACGCGGAGATCATGTTCTGCACCGCGACGAACGTGTACAGATGCCAGTCCGGCGTGATCTCCCCGTCCGCCCACGCCTGCCAGTGCGCCCTGGCGTTGCGG
The DNA here is from genome assembly GCF_001941625.1 of Actinoalloteichus fjordicus. Taxonomy (NCBI): domain Bacteria; kingdom Bacillati; phylum Actinomycetota; class Actinomycetes; order Pseudonocardiales; family Pseudonocardiaceae; genus Actinoalloteichus; species Actinoalloteichus fjordicus. The sequence continues at coordinate 4,794,731 of NZ_CP016076.1, read as the reverse complement.
GAGACCCGAGAGTCGGTGGTCAGATCCCGGATCTGCTCATGCCCCGCTACTGCCCACGCCACCACCCCACCAGGGAGTTCAACCAGCGAGGGCGCCCCGACCGCCCGGAGTGCTGCTGCTTCGGACTGGATGTCGGTTCCGGTGGGGTCGATGACGGTGGAACCGGCTTGTCGTTCCATCTGCTGTCTCCAGTGGTCTCGTCGGATCGGACGGGTACCGAGGGGAAGCGAAGCGGGAGCGCGGTCAGCGCTCGGAGGAACGGTCCCGGCCGCCACGCCAACTGATCGGCCGGGACGGCCAGTTCGAGGTCGGGCAGCCGGTCGAGCAGCTTCTCGATGGCCACCGAGGTGATCAGTCGCGCCGGGGACTGTGCCGGGCAGACGTGGGCGCCGCCGCCGAAGGCCAGATGGGCGCGGTTCCCGGAGCGTGTCTCGGAGGCCAGCGCCGGATCGGTGTTGGCCGCGGTGAGGCTGATCAGCACCGGCTTGTCCTGCTCCAGGACGATTCCGTTGAACTCGACGTTCCGGGTCGGGTAGGTCATGCAGAAGTTCGAGAACGGCGGGGTCGTCCACAGGACCTCGATCAGGGCGTCCTCCACCGGCATGCTGCCGCCCGCGAGGTCGCCCGCGAACCGATCGTCGGACAACAGCAGGAGCAGCGCGTTGGCGATCCAGTTCTGGGTGGGCTCGACGCCCGCACCCAGCAACAGGACCAGCTCATGGATCATCTCCTCGTCGGTGAGCTGTGCGCTGTGCTGCAACAGCCACGAGGTCACGTCCTGGCCGGGCTCCGCCCGCTTGGCGGCGATCAGCTCGAGGAGGATGCCCAGCAGTTCCTCATTGGACTTCTCCGGCTCGATGCCGTCGAAGACGTTGGTCATCGCGATGATCATCCTGCTGCCGGGCTCCTCGGGGACGCCCATGAGGAGCTGGATGACCATCAGCGGCAGGATCTTGGCGTACTGATTGAGCAGATCCGCCTCACCTTCGCCGGCGAAGGTGTCGATGAGCCGGTCGGCACTGCGCTCGATGTGGTTGCGCAGGGTGTTCGGCTCGATCCGGTCCAGGCTGTCGGTGATCGCGCCGCGCAGCCTGGCGTGGCGAGGCCCGTCCGCGTGATAGCAGTTGGGCCGGTACATCATCATGCCGATGATCGGGCTGTCCTGGGGCGCCGTCGCCTGCCACGTCCGGCCGTCCTTGCGGAACGTGTCGGAGTCGCGCAGCACTTCCAGCGCGATGCGGTAGTCGGTGACCAACGACGCCGACACGCCGGGAGCCAGCTCCACCTGCGAGATCGGCCCGCTGCGGCGCAGTGCTTCGAGGGTGCGCATGGGGTTCGCGGCGTAATCCGCGCCGTACAGCGGCATTCCCGGTTGAGTCCGGCCGTGTGCGGGGCAGCCCGGCGGCGGCTGGAGGTCGGTCGTGTCCGGTGTGGTCACTCTTGCTCCTGGGCAGTACTGGCGAGGAGATACTCGACGAGGGTGATCAGTGCTCTGGTGGAGGACGCCGGATCGCGGGCGTCGCACATGACGAGGGGAGTGGACGGCAGCAGGTCCAGCGCCTCACGCAGTTCCTCCTCCGAATGGGAGGACGCGTCGTCGAAGTGGTTGACGGCGACCGCGTAGCGCAGACCCTGCTCCTCCAGCAGGCCCATGACCTCGAAGGAGTGTTCGAGTCGGCGGGTGTCGACGAGGACGAGCGCGCCGAGCGCACCGGAGGCGAGGTCCTCCCACATCGGGGTGAAACGCTGCTGGCCGGGCGCGCCGAACAGGTACAACACAAGCTGTTCGTTGAGCGTCAGCCTGCCGAAGTCCATCGCGACCGTGGTGGTCTTCTTCTGCTGCACCCCGGCGAGGTCGTCGACCAGCGCGCCCGCCTGCGTCATCGTCTCCTCGGTCCGCAGCGGGCGGATCTCGGACAACGTGCCGACGAACGTCGTCTTGCCGACTGCGAAGTGGCCCACGATCAGCAGCTTGACCGCGGTCCGCACGGTCTCGCGCAGATAGACGCGATCAGAGGCGAGCGCGGAGTCCATCAAGCACCTCCTGAAGGAGCTTCATGCTGGGCAGATCGGTCGTCGGGACGGGCGCCGTCGTCTGGATGTGGCCGCTGTCGACCAGATCGCTGAGCAGGACCTTCGTGACGCTGACGGGGAGCTCGAGGTGACCGGCGATCTCGGCGACCGACAGCGAGCCGCCCCGACACAGCTCCATCAGGCGGCGCTTCTCGGGGCTGAGTCCGGTCAACTGGTCCCGAGCCGCGCTCACCAGCGTGATCAGTCCGAACGTGTTTCGAGTCGGGTGCGCTCGACCACCGGTCACCACATGGGGCCGGACCAGCGCCCGCTCGTTGCGGGGCGGGTTCACACCGGACTTCCTGAATCGGACCGCTGCGGGCTGGTCAACTCCTTGCCCAGCCGCTGCACCAGCTCCTGAAGGCGGAAGGACACCGTCTCCATGTCGACCTTCTCGGTGGTCGACACCGCGAGGTAGGCCCTCGGGCCCGCGGCGACGAGGAACACGTAGCCGTGTTGGAACTCGTTCACCGTCTGCTGCCACGGCGTGTTCGGGTCGCCGCAGAACTCCGCGGTGCTGCGGGCCAGCGCCTGCAGACCGGACATCCCGGCCGCGTGACGCTCGGCATCGTCGCGATCGATGCGCTCCGAGTGGGCCATGAGCAGGCCGTCCGCCGAGAGGAGGATCGCGTGACGGGTCTCCGGGACTCTCAGCGCATCGTCGAGCATCCAGCCCAGCTTGTTCTGCACGGGGTCGGTCATGCCTGGGGGTTCCCTTCACTGTCAGACGATTCGGTGTCACGGCCGGACCGGGTGCCGCGTTGCCACGCGCCCATGCCCGCCGCGGTCTCGCTCGCCGGGCGAGCCGACGGTGCGGACGGCGGCAGGGTCTGCTCGGTGGCGGGCGGACGGACGCCGGTGCGTGGTGCGTGCCGACGGCGCTTGGGCAGTCCGCCCGCGGTCGACGCGGGGGTGTGCGACGGGGTGGTGAGCGAGGGAGCCTGTGTCACGACGGGTGTCGGCGCAGGCTCCTGCCGTGCGGGAGCGGGCGGTGCGATCCGGGTGAGCAGCGCGGTGGGGAGGAAGACGACGGCGCGAACGCCGCCGAAGGGGGAGGTCGTGTCGACCGAGACGGTGAATCCGTACCGGGCGGCGAGTACGCCGATCACGGCGAAGCCGATCTGCGGCGGGTCGCCGAGTCGGTTGATGTCGGCCACCTCTCGGCCCGCCAGCAGGCCTGCGGCCCGCCGGATCTCCTCGGCGTTCATGCCGACGCCCGCGTCGTCGATCACGATCGCGGTGCCGTTGTGGGCGTGTCGGAAGTTGACCTCGACGGAGGTGTTGGGCTGCGAGTGTCGAGCGGCGTTGTCCAGGATCTCCGCCAGCGTGAGGACCACCGGCTCCACGGCGCGGCTGATGACCGCGTTGTCGATCTGGGCGTGCACGTCGACCCGGCGGTAGTCCCTGATCCGCGACGTCGCACCGCGCACGATGTCGGTCAGGGAGGACGCGGAGCGCTGCTGTCCCGGCCAGGAGCCGCACAGCACGGCGGTGGCCTGGACCCGGCGGCCCAGCTGGGAGTTCGCGTGGTCGATCCGCAGCAGGTCCTCGAGGACGTCGGGGTCGTCGTGGCGGTCCTGCATGGTGGAGATCGCGAGCTGCTGCTCGTTGGCCAGGCTCTGGACCGTGCGCATCATGGCCTTCAGCGTGGTCCTGGCCGACTGGTCGACCCGGCTCATCGCCTTCTCGACGGACTCGGTGACCAGGGCCACCACGAGCTGAAGGTTCTGTCCGTACGGCGTGTTCGCGAGGTGCGGGTGCAGGGGGCCCGGCACGTCGGCGGCCATGTGGCTCAGCGCGTCCACCAGCGCGGGCAGCCGAGCGGAGACGAGGTGTCGGGCCTCCTCGTCGCGCGCCCGCAGATCGTCCTCCAGAGCGGTGTTGCGTGCGCGCAGTTGCGTGGAGATCTGCTGCTGGCGGACCAGCAGGATCACCAGCGCGAGCGCGCCGACGACTAAGCACCACAACGCGATGGTCAACAGCACTTGTTGTTCCATGAGATCCTCGTGAACGGGGCGGATGGGAACGGACCGCGCCATCGAGCCCGCCGGATATTCACCCGGCTGCACGATTGCGCTTCGATCGATGACGACTTATGGGATTGGTGCGCCTCCCTGCGTCATGCCGGCGGCATCCGCGAGTTCTTGCTGGTCTTCTCCTGTTTCATGATCAGCTCCTCTGGGACCCTACACAGCCGCACATTGGTGTCAATGCCCAGGGGGTGCGCCCGTTGATTGTTGCACGTATCACAGGTCGGGCAAGGCTGCGGTGTGGCAGCACCTTCCGAGGCCGCTGATCGGAGCCCGTCGAATGTACGCCCGCGAGGTTTGCCACTCGTTGTGGCAGTCGACCGAGTCGTCGCCGCACTGAAGTGGAAGCGCCGAGACTCGGGGCCCGAGTATTCGATCGCTCCACCCCGGATATCGCTCCCGGGACGGGGCAGCCGGGACCGGTGCCGCAGACCGTGCGGAGTTCGCGCGTCGGCCGCGCGGGTCGCTGTGCCGTCGTCGCCGACTGCATCGACGCGCGGCCGGGCCGTTGTCCTGCGACGACGCCGAGATCGATCACTAGTTCCGCCGGTTGTAGGCGTCGGCGTGCGGCCTGATTCCGGCCGTCGTCCTCGGTCGGAGAATTGGCAGGCTCGGTGCCGTCGAGCTTCCGGGTCATCGGCCGTGTTCCATTCTCGGTCGAGTGTTCTCTCGGATCTCACCAGCATCACGGCGGCGGTCGATGCGAAGTGCCGCGCAGGTCGGGGGCGATAGGGAGCGGGCAGGATCGGCATTGCCGTGCCGCCGGTTCGGTCAATGATCGGCGGATCTCCCTCCCGCGTCGACAACGCCGCTCCTACCATGCTGACCAGCGGCGATCGCCCAGTGCCGTGCACTGCCCTCGGGTCAGCCGCGTCGAGCGCGCTTGATACTGCCACAGATATCTCCGACTGCCCACGGAGTGTTCGTCTTCGGTCCTCGACGTGTCCTCGGCGTCGATTTGATCACCGCCAGGCCGGGCTCGGATCGAAGTCCCGCGTCCGGTCGACGCTGTCGTATCGAGGTGAATGGCGTCGGAGGTGAGTCGATTCAGTACGCGCAGGCGATCGACGTCACATTCATGTGGTGCCACCGGGTGCGAGACGCCCGAGACTATTGCGGAGCGTGACAACCAACTTCACCCATTCGGCTGAATCGGATTGCGCGAGCCTCACGGGGCTTGCGCCGAACGGCGGTGTCGGGTCCAGTGCGTGGCGGCTGGCGACGGGTGGTCGATGTCGTCACCGTGCGTGTTCCGGCTGCGTGCGGATATCGGGGCCGGGTGGTCACTCGGGCTGGCGGCATAACCGATTCGGTCCCCGCCGAAAAAGTAGATACACGGCCCCGCTGGACCGGGGGTGATCCGGGGAAATAGCGGATCGGGCGACGGGAATGGAGATACCCGGTTCGGTGCTTGGGGAACGCGACGGAGGCGCCCGGTCACCGAAGGTCCGGTCACCGGAATTGCACGGTGCGTATGCATTTCCAGGGTGCAGGCGGAGTGGAGCGAAAGGTCGCTCCGACTGCCGACGGGAATCTCGGCGAGCCACTGTTCACTGTCGGTTCGCCGCGTCGATTTCGCGCCTCGGTCATTCGTGTCGTCGGCAGGCTCGAATCAACCCGGCGTCGTCGACGCGGACGCCCGCTGCCGGTCGTTCAGCCGTCGTCCTGCGATGCCTCGGCGGCGATACCAGGCGCCGGCGTGGCAGACGAAGGAGGAGGTGGGCCGAACCCGCCCGAGATCCGCGTCGGTGCCGTCCGCCTGCCAACTCGGCGGTGACGTGCTCAGGCGATCAGGCCGCCGCAGGTCTCGCCGCAGTGTGCTCGCCGCAGGCCGCCCTGCCGGGCCGCAACGACGGATGACGCTCCGGTCGGCGGTCCGGCCGACGGACGAGCGCGCGACTGCGATCCCCCGCCCAGGCGGGGTCTGCCCGCATCCCGGCCCGAGCGTCGCGACGGACGTCCGGGACGGATCGGCGCCTGCCCCGATCGGCCTGCCTCAGCCGCTGGTCTCCTCGTCCGGCGGCGGGTCCTGGCCGTCGTCGCCACCACCGTCGTCTCCGCCGCCTGGTGGGGTGTCGTCAGTCGGAGCGGGGGCCTCGGTGGGCGACGGGGTCGGGGCGGCGGGCGTGGTGGTCTCCGGCGGCTCGGTGGGCTCAGACGGGGGCGGCTCCGGGACGGTCGTGGCGTCACTCCCGTCGGGCCGGCCGTTCTGCGGCGGTGGGGCGGGCTGATACCCCGGATCAGCACCGCCCGGATCGGCGCCCTCGTCGATCGGGGTGCTGGACTCGGTGGTGTTGGTGGGTGTGTGCTGCTCCGTGGTCTGATCCGGATCTGAACCCGACGGCACCCGGGCATCGTCGGCGTCGTTCCCGGAGAGCAGCGTGCTGATGACGAGCACGACCGCCGCGACCGCGAGCACGCCGCCGCCTGCCAGCACGGCGGGCTTGCGCCAGAAGGGCTCCGGCGGCGGGGGCGGGGTACGCCTCGACGGCCGGGCCGCTCCCGGTCGGACCTCGCCGGGCTCTGCGTAGCCGGGGTGGGTGTGGCCGGGCGGAGACTGACCGGCGTGGGTGCGGGCGGGGCGGGCGTCGAGCCGTGTCGCGCCTGCCTGGGCACCTGCGGCGGACCCGGCGGCGATGGTGGTCGCCTGCGCTCCGGGCGGGGTGGTCGGCCCGGTGGGGGCCAAGACGGTGTGCCCACCGTCGCCGGAGTCGTGCAGCGGCGTCAGCCCGGTCGCGGTGCCGCCGCCCGCCACCTCGGCGAGGACACGCTGCGTCTCGGGCATGGTGATCCGCTGTTCGGGATCGGCCGCCAGCATGTGCATCAGCACCGGGGTCAGTTCGCCTGCCCGCTCCGGCGGCTTGAAGTCGCCCGCCGCGACGGCGTGCAGGATGGCCAGGCCGTTGTCACTGGTGCCGAAGGGCGGCAACCCCTCGATCGCCGCGTAGAGCGTGGAGCCGAGCGAGAAGACGTCGGAGGCGGGCAGCGACGGACGTCCCTTGGCCACTTCGGGCGCCAGATACGCGGGGGTGCCCGCGAGCATCCCCGTCTTGGTGACGGTGACGTCACCGGCCGCGCGCGAGATCCCGAAGTCGACGATCTTCACGATGCCGTCCTCGCCCAGCAGCACGTTCCCCGGCTTGACGTCCCGGTGCACGACGCCCGCGACGTGTGCGGCGTGCAGCGCCGAGGCGACCTGGGTGCCGATCCTGGCGACCTCCCGGATGTCCATCGGGCCTTCGGCGGCCATGGTGGCCGAGAGGTTGCGCGAGGCCATGTACTCCATGACGAGGCACGGCTGCTCGTCGTGCTCGACGACGTCGTAGACCGAGATCGCATGGGGATGCTGGAGCCGAGCGGCGATCCGCCCCTCGCGGAAGGCCCGTTCCCGAGCCTCCTCGGCAGCGGACTCCTCCAGGCCGGGCGACAGGAGAAGCTGCTTGACCGCCACGACGCGACCGAGCCGCTCGTCCTGTGCCTTCCAGACGACGCCCATCGCACCGCTGCCGATACGGTCCAGCAGGCGGTAGCGTCCCGCGACCAGCCGCCCTTCCTGATCCACCCGTTCCTCCGTACGTCGCTCCGTGACCACGAAAGCGCATTGGTTCTCGCCGTGTCCCGACTCGCACCCGAGGGGGTCGCCCTGGGTCGATCGGCTCGAAGAGTCTGACAGGAGGCGATCCGGCGTCGATCACTGGTGTGGCCTGTCCGTGATCTTCCGGCCGAGCCCCGTGCGTGCCCCGACCCCGTTGATCTCGACCGGTCGTCGGAGGAGCCGTGCCTGCGTCGGGCTGTCGTCGTCCTGGCCCGGCCGCAGTCCGCGTCGCACGTGCCGCCCTGGGCATTCCGGCGACTCGCGCGCCGGACGAGGACGGTCGCACCGCATCGTCGGCCCCGGTACTACGGTACGTGGCCGGCGGCGGCCTGCTGCCGCGCGAAGCCGTCGAGCATCGCCCGCAGTCCCGCCTCGTACTGTTCGTCTGGTCGGTAGCCCTCGGCCATCGCCTCGACGAGATGAGGATAGTCGGCCGGGCTGATCGCCTCGCGCGGTGCCCGGGTTGGCCCGCCCAGCGGCGCCCCCACCTCGGCGAGGACGAAGCCGATGGTGAACGCGCGGCAGGCGTGGGTGATCTCCATGGCGGACCTGGCGGTGAGGCCTTCCTCCCGCAGCCTGCCGACGGCCCGATCGGCGGGCCCGAGCACCGAGGCCGTGTAGGCGGGCCTTGTCGCGATCACCGCAACGGCATGGGGATGCCGCCGCAGCACCTCGCGCAGTCGTCGCAGGTAGACGGCCAGCATCTCGGGCCACGGGCCGGGGAGGGCGGCCGCGTCGACGTCGACCTCGGAGTACACCGCCTCCACGACGCCGTCGAAGAGGGCGGCCTTGTCCGGCAGGTGGTAGTAGACGGCCATCGCGTCGACGCCGAGTTCGGCGCCGAGCCTGCGCATGGACAGCGCGTCCAGTCCGTCTCGGTCGATCACGGCGAGGGCGGTGTGGATGATGCGCTCGCGGCTCAGCACGGGCCTGCGGGTGGCCATGGCCCGCCAGATTACCGACCAGAGTCCGGCCTGCTCCCGGTGCCCCGAGGAGGCAGCGCTGCCACGGCGTGGCGCAGCGCGCGGGCGAAGGAGTCGGGATGGGTGCGGAACGACGTGTGATGACCGGGGAAGTCGACGAACTCGACGCCGAGGAGTCCCGCCAGGACCTCGCCCGCGCGGTGGTAGTAGAAGGATCTGCTCTCCCGGCCGCCCGCGAACAGGATCGGCACGCCGCAGGCGCGGAGCGCGGCGACGTCGGGGACGTGGGAGACCAGCGGCGCGACCTCCCTGGCCATCAGGAACTCGACGTTGCCGAGCAGCCGTGCCCGATGCCTGCCCTCCGGCGTCTCGGCGGCGGGGGCGGACCGCCTGCGTGACCACCGGTCCGCGAGTCGAAGGGCGACGGGCAGCGCGGCGGCGGCCGTCCGACGTCCGGCCGGATGTCGGAGCAGCGTGGGCGGCCGGTGCCTGCCGATCGTCGAGCTGAACAACAGGAACGCGGGCAGGGCCCCCTCCTCGCGGGTCACGCGATCGATCTCGACGAAGAACGCCGCCTGTTCCTCGGCGTCCGGCAGCACGGTGATGATCGGCGGCTCGTGGGCCACGAGACCGCTGACCGACGCCGGATGCCGAAGCGCCAGTTCGAGGCCGATGGTCGCGCCGGAGCTGTTGCCGAACACCAGACCTGCGTCGGCGCCTGCGGCGGTCAGTGCGGCTCTGGCGTCGCCGCACTGCTGGGGCAGGCTCAGGGGCGCCCCGTCGTCCCGGTCGAGCCTGCTGCGGGAGTTGCCGCGCCGGTCGTAGGTCAGCACCGTGTGGGTCTCGGCGAGACGATCGCCGACCGCGGAGTAAGAGCCTGTCCTTGATCCCCACTGTCCTGTTGCGCGGGGCCAGCGCGGCGATCTGCGGCGTTGTCGTCAGTCGACATAACTCCGTTATGTCTTTTTCCTCCGCCTGGCAGCTCATCCACGCTGATCCCCGCTCACGACTCCAGGGGGATCAAAGACAGGCTCTAAGAGCCTGCGTCGCCGCCCCCGCCCGCGATCAGCGGCAGCGCGGGCCCGCTGCCGCGTCGTTCGACGTGAAGTACACCGCCGTCCACCTCGATGACGTCGATGTCCGGTCTGTTCGCCATGTCCGAGTCCCCTGCGCGTCCTGAGTTGCCATGCGGGCCCGCCGCCGTCGCGCTGTCGGAGCGGCGGGCCGCCTGCTCTCGGCCGGTCCGTCCTGCGGCGTCTGCCGTGTTCTACGATGTAGAAAATTACTCTACGGCGTAGAAATCAACGAGAGGGCTCGGATGGGGACGCGGGACAGGCCGGAACGATCCTCGGCGCACCGGGACGGAGGTGCCGGGGTGCGGGGCGCGCTGCGCCGCTGGATGTATCTGCCCTACGGCCTGTTGACGAGCGCGGTCGCCGTGGCCGTCTTCCTCCAGGCGGTGCTGGCCGGACAGTTCCTCTCCGGGACGTTCGGCTCCCTGCAACGACATCAGGACGGCGCTGCGCTGACCGACATGCTGCTGATCACCGCGATCCTGGTCGCGATCCCGCTGCGGTGGCCGGGACGTGGCCCCCGCTGGCCGATCTTCGCGCCGCTCGGTCTGCTCAGTCTCACCATCGCCCAGAACGTGGCGGGCTTCGAACGGGTGCTCACCGTGCACATCCCGCTCGGGGTGACGATCATCCTGCTCGCCGCGCTGCTGGCGGTGCGGTCCTGGCGGCTCGTCCCGCATCAGGGGCCTGCCCCGGAGACGGGCGCGTCTGCCGAGACCCCGGCCGACGCCGACCGGCCCCGTACCACGGCGCAGACCGCCCCGGCCCCGACCACGGCGAGGAGCAGCGCATGACCTCGCTGACCAGACGGAATCTGCTGCGCGGTCTGGGACTCGGGGCGGTCGGCGCGGCGATCGGCGTGCCGCTCGTCGCCGGGATCGCCGGGTCCGACTCGACGGGCCTGCTGCTGACCAGCCGCCTCCCGCTGCCCACGCCCTTCACCCTGCCCGCCGTGATCCCGCCCGTGCTCGCTCCGACTCGGGTCGACGCGGCGGCCGATCACTACGAGCTGACCCAGCGCGCCGCCCGGGTGGAGATCATTCCGGGCGTCTCGACCGAGATCTGGGGCTACGACGGCCGATTCCCCGGCCCCACGATCGTCTCCCGGCGGGGCAGGCGGACCGTGGTCCGGCATCGCAACGAGCTGCCGGTGCCCGCCGTGGTGCACCTGCACGGCGGCCACACCCCGCCGGAGCACGACGGTTACCCCACCGACCTGATCCTGCCGGTCGGGACGTCCGCCGAGCCGCATCGCGGCGGCGGCGTGCTCGCCGAGGGGGAACGGAGCTACGACTATCCGCTGGACCAGCGCGCCGCGACCCTCTGGTACCACGACCATCGGATGGACTTCACCGCGCCGAGCGTCTGGCGTGGCCTGGCGGGCTTCCACCTGGTGACCGACGACGAGGAGGACGCCCTCCCGCTGCCCCGTGGCGAGCGCGATCTGCCGTTGATGATCGCCGACCGGTCCTTCGCGGCCGACGGGACGCTGCACTATCCGAGCCTCGACCCGACGCTGTCCGGCCGGCCGGGCGTCCAGGAGCCCTATGCGGGCGGCGTGCTCGGGGACGTGATCCTGGTGAACGGCGTGCCGTGGCCGCTGGCGGAGGTGCGCGGGGCCCGGTATCGGCTCCGCCTGCTCAACGCCTCCAACGCCCGCCGCTATCGGCTGGCCCTGGACCCGCCCCCGCCGGGCGGCGGCGGCCTCGTCCAGATCGGCACCGATGCGGGCCTGCTCGCCGCGCCGGTCCGGCACGACGCCGTCGAGCTGGCCTCGGCCCAACGCTGCGACGTGATCGTCGACTTCGGACGGTATCGACCGGGCACCGAGGTGACGCTGATCAACGAGTTCGGCGCCGGGTCGACGGCGTCGGTGCTGCGGTTCCGCGTCGGCGAGCGCATTGCCGACGACACCGCGATTCCGGAGCGGCTCAGCGAGATCGTTCCATTGGACCCGGCCGAGGCGGTCGTCACCCGCACCCTGCGCTTCCAGTCGACGCGACTGCACGGGATGTCGGGCTGGACGGTCAACGGCAGGCCGTTCCACCCCGACGAGGTCCACGCCGAACCCCGGCTGGGCACTGTGGAGATCTGGCGGCTGATCTCCGACTTCCATCACCCCGTGCACCTGCACCTGAGCCCGTTCCAGGTGCTCTCACGCGGCACCGGCGGCCCCGGCCCGTACGACCACGGCTGGCAGGACACCATCGACGTGCGCCCGGCGGAGGAGGCCGCGATCATCGTGCGCTTCGAGCGGTATGCGGGGCGATACGTGTTCCACTGCCACAACCTGGAGCACGAGGACATGATGATGATGGCGAACCTGGTCACCGTGGAGTGAGCGTGCCGCTGCCGATGCCGTCCGGTCGGCGAGGTGCGGACGGCATCGGCAGCGGTGTTCTGGGCCGATCAATCGCGGCGGGTGCCTGCTCGACGTCCTCAGTCGCCGTTCTCGAAGGCCGCGCGATGCTCGCGGACCCACGCGGCGAAACTCAGCGCAGGCCGCCCCAGGACCCGCTGCACGTCGTCGGTCACGAAGTCGGCGTCTCCCCGGCGGAACTGATCCAGGCCGTACTCGGTCACCTTGACGATAGATTCGTCCATCCCGGCGGCGAGCATCTGCTGCCGAACGGTCGCCAGGTCGACCTCGACGACGGGCACCGGCCGGTCGAGTTCCGCCGCGAGCACCGCAGTCTGGTCGGGAACGCTCAGCGTCTCGGGGCCGGTGAGGGTGTAGACCGTGCCGTCGTGCTCGGGCGACAGCAGCGCCGCCGTCGCGACCTCGGCCACGTCGCGGGGATCGACCACCCCCTGGGCGCCGGTGCCCGACGTGTTCGGCACCGGCAGTCCCGCGCGAACGGACTCGGCCCACTGCAGGGCGTTGGAGGCGAAGCCCGCCGGGCGCAGCACCGTCCAGGCCAGCCCGCTGCCCCGCACCGCCTGCTCGCCGGGAAGATGCCAGTCGGCGGGGCGGGTCCCGGTGGGGTCCTCGCCGGTGCTGATCGCGGAGAGCTTGACGATGCGCTGCACCCCCGCCGTGGTCGCCGCCGCGACGAGGTTCTGCTCCTGTTCCGGCAGCCGAGGGCCGAAGGCGGTGAGCAGGAAGACCGTGTCCACGCCTGCCAGCGCCGCGGGCAGTGACTCGGGCTGGTCGAGATCGCCGCGCACGATCTGTTCGGCGGACAGGGCGGACGTCGCCGCGAGCCGCTCGGGGTCGCGGGTCATCGTACGGACCTCGGCGCCGTGCTGGCGGAGAGCGGACAGGACCAGGCTGCCGATGGTGCCGGTGGCACCGGTGATCAGGATCATGGCGACGAGCATGTCGGGCAGGAGCGAGGAACTATAGGAAGATTCGGCGGTCGGCTGCGGTGCCGCGTCCGGGCCGGGGCGGTTAACGTGCCGGTATGAGCGCGATGCCAGCGCCGCCGGTGGATGAGGCGGCTCCGGTGCAGGCGGGTCGCCGGGAGACACTGCCCGTGCACTCGGCGCTGCGCCCGTGGATCGAGTCGGTCAGCCTCGACGACGTCGGCGGCGTGACGGGCCCGCGACGCCGCACCCATCCGCCGGACCCGGCCACCGCCCTGGTGTGGCGCATCACGGCCGAAGGTGACAGCGACCTGCTCGTGCTGGGCCCGCGTACCCACGCGGCCTACCGCGCAGGGAAGGAGCTGCCGCTGTGCGTGCAGCTTCGCATTCGGCCCGGCCACGCTCAGACGCTCCTCGGCGTGGCCGTCGACGAGATCGCCGACCGCACCGTGCCGTTGCGCACGCTGTGGGGCAGGCAGGCCGCGCTGCTGGCCGAGGAGTTGACCGAACTCGGCGTCGACCCGCCCGGCGTGCTGCATCGACTGGAGACGACGCTGCTCGGCCGCCTGACGAGCCGGGCCGGGCCGGGGCTCGATCGGGCGGGTCTCCTGCGGGAGGCCACCGCCCGACTGGCAGGCGGGCTGCGCCGGACCCCTGAGCGACTCGGCGACGCCGCCCGCGATCTGGGACTCAGCGAGCGGCAGTTGCGCACCGTCTTCACCAGGGCCGTCGGCCTCTCCCCGCGTCGCTTCGCCCGCGTCACCCGGGTGCGGACGGTCCTGGCCGCCACCGGCGCGGGCGTGGGCTCCTGGTCCCGGCTGGCCGCCGACGCGGGCTACTACGACCAGTCGCACCTGACGGCGGAGTTCCGCGAGGTCATGCAGGTGACGCCGGGCCGCTTCGCGGCGGGCAGTCTGCCGGAGGCTGTGCCGTGCCGGAGCTGAGGACTTCGCTGCCTCGCCTCGGCGGGTTGCGGGCGGTCGTCTCGTCGTCGGTGTGACCGGCGGAGTGCGGTGCGGGGGCGGCAGGTCAACCCCGTGACGGACTTCGCCGCTCCGGCCGAGGGCGGGCTGGAGACCCTCCACTCTGGAGTGACCTGGATCACGTGGTCGAAAGCGGGGTTCCGACGCCCTAAACTCCCTGGTCAACAAGTATCGGCCCCGCGCATGCGGGGATGTCTCGTAGTCGACCGCAGCACCCATCGCCGCACCGACATCGGCCCGCGTACGTGGACCCGACTCGTTGGTCAGCGGCGTAGTCGGTTGAGGAGGGTGACGAGGATGGTGCGGTCTCGGGGTGCCAGTGCGGTGGCGGGAAGGCTGTCGGCCGTCGCGGTCCGGAGGGTGTCGATGACCTCTTCGAGGAAGGCGATGCCGGGGTCGGTGAGTGCCAGTCGTTTCTCGTTGCCTCGGCCGGTGACGGTGAGGTAGCCGCGGTCGGCGAGGCGGGTGACGCTGTGGTCGAGGCTGCGGGGTGGGAGGTCGAGTGCGGTGTTGGTGATGGCCTTGCGCATCGGTCGGGGTGCGCGGGCGAGCAGGCGCAGGAGTCGGTAGTCGTAGACGGTGATGCCGTGGTTGTTGCGCAGGGCGTCGGCGGGTTGCACGGTCCAGCGTTGGACGGCGGCGATCAGCGTCTCCCACATCACCCAGGGCTCGGCCGCCACGGTGCCCGCGCCGACGGCGACATCCAGGGGAACCGGCGGAACGGGCGGGCCTGCGGGCTTCGCCGTACCGGGCGCGATCGGCGGCGGCGAGGCTGCTCCCGCCCGCGTGATCGCCGCCGGTGTCGAGCGCGTCCCGTCGGATGTCGAGCCGTGGGCCGGAGGGCCGGACAGCACTGGAACATCGGTCGGCCTGGTGACGGACATTCGCCGTTCTCTCCTTCGGATAGCCGTGGTGGGTTCGGGTGTCGTGCCGTCCTCGGTCGCATCGGCGGAGCAGACAGCCGACCTGCCGAACGGGCTCGATGACGTGCGGAGCAGGCAGAGGGTGCAGGGAGCGCCGTCGCCGGGCCGGAGGTGGTCGACGGGGTCACCGACGTGGAACACCTGCCCGCACCGGGCGATGAGCGCGGCGGGCGGCTCGGCGGCGGGGCCGAGTTCGATGACGTGCACCGGGACGGTGCCGGGCCGGCGGACGTAGGCCCGCGCAACGGGTTCGGCGTCGTCCTCCGTCATCGGAGCGGTGTCGACGCCGATGATCACGGCCCGACAGTCGAGACAGTCGGCGGTGTGGGTGGCGGGGATGCCCAGCAGGACCTCGGCGGGCGGTGGCCCGATGACCACCAGCGCGCCGCAGAGGGCGGCGACCTGCTCGCCGTCGACCGGCATCGGATCGCCCGCCGGAACCGGGACCTGATGGCGGTCGAGGAACAGCCCCGCTGCGGGAAGGACGTCCTGCTCGACGAGCATCGGTTCGGCGGCGATCTCGCGCTCGCCGCTCATGTCCTGCCGCCGGTGATCACCAGGACATAAGGCCGAATTCTGGCTGCCTGCAACCGGTGTACGACCCGGACGACCTTGCGCGTGGTCAGGGTGTTCATCGCACGAGCACCAGGTGTCGCGGGCGTGGTGCGGCGGGGTCGAGCGCGTCGGCGAGGCAGCGCGGGCAGCGGTGTTCGTCGAAGTAGGGCACCGCGATCGGCTCCCGGTTGATCGCGGTGAACTCGGCGGTGGGCTCGCAGATCGGACGGATGCGAGCGCGCCCGTCGGCCGTCCAGTGCTCATGGTCGGCGCGGTGGGTGCCGCCGTCGTCGACGGTGCGGACGAACCACGGGCCGAGCCCGGTCATCGGCGGCCGCCGGGGATGACCTGGAGGGCGGCGGCGAGAGCGGAACTCCCGGCGCGAACGTCGGTACCGAGGTCGGCAGCGCTTCCGACGTCGTCGCGGCTGACCTCGGCGACCGAGCCGCCCATCGCGGTGTCGGTGGCCGCGCGGGCGGCGGCCAGCGCCCGGCGAAGTGCGTCGCCGAGCTCGGGGACGCGATCGGCATGCACGAGCCAGCGGCCCCGTGTCGAGGTGCGGCTGCGGATGGAGACTTCCACGCCGTCCGGCCGGGGACGGAACTGGAGCCGTCGAATGCCGGTGATGCCGTCGATCGCGGGCAGGTCGATCGCGCGCCCGGCCCAGAGCGCGTCGAGGACGTCGACCGCGTCGGTCGGGCTGATGGCGGCCCGGATCGGATCGTGACCGGGTCGGACGCCCTCGACGAGCACACCGTGCGCGCCCGAGGTGACGAACATGATGCCGCTCCTGACGTCGGTGTCGGGGTCGGTATGGGTATGGGTGTCGAGGAACAACGCGGCGAGAGTCGTCATGGCCGCACCGCCACGGCGTCGAGTCGTTCCTCGGCCAGCCGGGCCAGGATCGAGGAGAGCGCGACCGTGCGGAGGTGCGCGTGTTCGCGGGTCGGGGGAGTGCGGTAACCCCAGACGGTCAGCGGGAACCCGGTGGCCAACAGGAACATGCCGAGCGCGACGAGGCCGATCACACGACACCACCTCCCTGCGTTTGGCGGTGATGACCGAGTGCCCGCGTCCGGTCGAAAGCGGCCGCATGCTGCTTGTTCTCGCCGCAGCCCGTGACTGTCGCAATGTGGAGCCGAACCGGCGACCTCCCTGACGCGCTCTTCTCGCGCCGGGAGTCGGGCGTGGTCGCCCAGACCGCCACGAGGACAGCAGTGGGGGTCGGCAGATCGATGATCAGGGACTTAAGGGACATGAGTAGCCTCCCTAGCGGGAAGAAGGACTAGTGGTGCAAAGTTGTGCCGGTTGAGTATCAGCATGGCGCACCGTTCGGCACAATGCCCTGATCGGGTGGACACTCAGGCGTGCAGTCCCGGCTACCCTCTGGCACATGGTCGGTGCCACACCACGTGCAGCCGCGATTGGGCGAGAACTCCGCCGTGCCCGTGAAGATGCCGGGCTTACGGCCCGACAGCTTGCGCTTCGCCTCGGCAAAGCGCATACGACGGTCGGACGTTGGGAATCCGGCGAGCGTGCGCCGAAGCCCGTCGATCTAGCTGCTGCTTTGGCGATCCTCGATGTTGAGAGCGCACTGCGAGACGAACTAGTCGAACTAGCACGCGACACCGACGGCACGAAATGGGTCGCCGTCGGGCTGCCTGAGCAGACGAGGCAGATGGCCGCGATCTTGGAGACCGAGGAGCAGGCCACCCGAATCACGAGCCTGGCGCTCACCCTCATTCCTGGACTCATCCAGACGCGCGAGTATGCCCAGGCCATCATCGGTGGGGGTGGGCTTGGTGCCGACGAAGTTCGTGCCAGAGTTGCAACGAGGGTCAGCCGCCGAGACGTCCTCACGCGTCGCCGACATCCAGCCGCTTACCTCGCGCTCATTGACGAGAGTGCCCTACACAGAGGCATCGGGGACCGCGAGGTGATGGCTGACCAGCTACGGGTGATCCTCGACATGGCCAAGCGGCCCAACATTGAGATCCGCATCATTCCGCTCGGGTCTGGGTGGCACCCTGGGCTGGAGGGACCATTCGAGCTTTATGAACGTCCGGACGGGCAGGCCCTCATACACGTCGAGAACCGACGAAGCGGCCTGTTCTTCCACGAGGTTGATGACGTCGCGGCTTATCAAAACGCCGCAGACGTCGTCGCCGACGTGGCGATGAGCCCGGCCGAGTCCGTCACGCTCATCGCCGAGATCGCCACTGCACTGGAAAGGACGTCATGACGCGACCGCAGCAGCCAACCATTTGGCGGAAGTCGAGCCGATCGCAGAACACAACCAACTGCGTCGAGATCGGCCGCACCCCCGGCCGAGTCGGCATCCGCGACACTAAGAACCGCGACGGCGGCACCCTCATCGTCGGTCGCGCCGACTTCAGCAGCTTCCTCCGCGCGGTCAAGGCCGACAGGCTCGGCTGACCATCGTGCCCACGGGCGGTGTCGAGTGACCCCTTCGCTCGACACCGCCCGTTCGCTGCTTCGCGCAGAACATGCACCGCCCCGGCTGTCGGGGGCGTCGTGCGGTCCGACACCATAGGCAATGTCACCGATGGTGAGGAGTCGGATCGTGTCCGTGATCGAGGTCGTCGCGGAGCTGCGCCGTGCTTATGCCTTACTCGTCGATGCCCTCGCCGCCACCGCCCATGCCGAACAGGCGATCGACGACGGCTCCACCACCTTCGACGCCGCAACCACCGGCTCGGCTCAACCCGCAGTCGATTCGGCCCGACACTGTGCCCTCGCCGCAGCCGACGACATCCGCGCCGCGCGAGCAGCCCTCGTCGCCGCGCAAGACGTCATCGACGCCTACTGCCAAGAGATCGCCGGACACGGCATCATCGACGGCACGACGATCACCGGCCCAACCGGCACGAAACCCACACCGCCCCCCGCGACATCCCCGCCGAACCAGCCGAGCGCCCCCGCACCCCCGCAGAGCGCTACGTCGCCGAGATCGCCGAACTCCAACGCGGCGGCGTCAAGATCAGCCCCGACCGAGTCCTCCGAGTAGCCCGGCACCAACGCGGCCACCTGGTGTGGCTGGAACTCGGACACGAGGATTTTTCGGGACAAGCGCACATCTTGAAGCCAAGTCGAGTTGAGCAATTTGAGAAAGGTGGGATAAGTCGTGAAGATATCACCGATCTTGTCTTCAGCTGTCTCGAACGGGAAAAATGCGTCGGGCACCATAAGGATGCTGAAGTGTACGAGTTTGAACGCGATGGTGAAATTCGACGTATCGCCATCTTAGTGGGTAGTAATGGGTATCTTGTAACTGCCTACTTCTTCGGAAGAAAAAGGAAGCTGTCGCGTGAATTCTGAAAAAGTTGATCTGGAAATACTTGTGGGATACAGTCAAGATCCGCTCCTGTTCGATGCGCAGGATGATGACGTCTGGTACCATGCCCCGGAAGAAGCGGGGGATTTTTTCCACCTCAGCGAAGGCCTGGTTCGTGAACTTGAAGCATGGGACCGTGAATATCAGGGTACGCTGAATATCGACGACCCCAGGGAATCAGGGTTCCCCTCGGAAAATGCCTATCATACTTGGCTGAATAAGGGGAGAGAGCTCGCTTCGCGTATCAAGCGCGAATCCCCTAACGTCGGCCGTGTCGGCTACCAGGCCCGAGGCGAGTACCAGCGTGGCGAATGTGTCTTCTAATTCCCGAGCGGATCACCGTCTCCTGGTTGCCGACACGACCTCTCGTCGTCGGCTGATCAAAACATGCAGGTGCCGTCTTCGTAGTAGCCGTTGGCCTGGTAGCCGATGCTGACGGCGATCGTGGACTCCTGTTTGATGCGGGCGGCGAGTTTCTTGCCGCGTTCGATCCAGGCGTGTTCTTCATCCTTGTCGTCGAAGCCGGAGTTCTGGCCTTCGACGAGGTCGATTTGGGCCTGCCAGTGGTCGTCCCATGCGGTGAGGTCGCGGACGAGACCCTCGCTGAGCCCGAGGTATTCTCCCGTCTCCTCGATAGACCAGTTGTATCCCTCGCTGTCGTCGCGCTTGTAGTAAAAGGGTCCCTGGAACCATCCAGTGAGTATCCCGATTCTGATCGTCATGTTGTCTTCCTCTGGTGTTTGTGCGGGCGGATCTTGTTCTCATCGCCGCCGTCGTGTGGCAGCTAGAACACGCAGGTGCCGTCTTCGTAGTAGCCGTTGGCCTGGTAGTCCACGCTGGCGACAAGTGGTGATTCCTGTTTAATGCGGATGGCCAGGGCCTTGCCCCGTTCGATCCATTCGTGTTTCTCCTCATCGGTGTCGAAGCCGGAGTTCCGGCCGTCGGCGAGGTCGAGTGTGTTCTGCCATTCGTCGTCCCAGACGGTGAGGTCGCGAACGAGACCAGCGCTGAGTCCGAGATGCTCTCCCGCTGCCTCCGCCGACCAGTTCTCCATGGCACCCTCGTATGTGTAGAAGAAGGGGCCCTGTTCATAGCCTGCGAGAATCGCGATATCGAGCGTCATGGTGTCTGCCTCCGGTGCTTGTGTGAGCGGATCTTCCTCTGATCCTCGATACTGAGGGGATGGGCGGTGACGATGTAGCCATTGGAGGAGATCAAAACGCCGAACCGTCGCCGTTCACCGTCGAACTCCACCTCGTAGACCTCACGATCTACTCCGACGTAGCCGACGTGCTCACCGTGCTCGATGCCCGTGAAGATCAGGTCCACCACGCGATGCTGGGGCACACCCTTATCGGCGAACTGCCGCGCCCGTTTCGGCCGCAGAATGTGGGCGTTTCCGCGGGAGTCGATGTCGCCGGTTTCCAGCCATACCAGGTGGCCTTGCTAGTGGCGGCCCATGCGAATGACCTTCTCGGGGCTGATCTTCGTTCCCTTGCGGCGAAGCTCGGCGATCTCCTCGGCATAGCGGACTTCCGGTGCGGGTTGCCGGTCGGTGTCCGTCGGGGGACTGGTGGACGGCGGCCGAGTCGTCGTCTCCTCGGTGGAGGATGACACCGAGGGCAGTACGCCGGCGTCGCCGATGCCGTGTCCGGCGATTTCGTGGCAGTAGCCGTCGATGAGGTCCTGCGCCTGGCCGAACAGGGCGTGGGCCGCGCGGACCTCCTCACCGGACGCGCGGGCCAGGTGGTTGACCTGCTCGACCTCGGGTTGCGCCGAACCGAGGGTGGCGGTGGCGAAGACGGTCGCGCCGTCGGTGATCGCCGCGTCGGCTTCGGCCGTCGCCCGCCGGGCCTCGGTCAGCAGGGCATGGGCTTGACGCAGTTGCTCGACCACGTCCGTGACCGACACGGCTCGACTCCTCACTGCTGGTAACCGGTGATGGGTGTGATGATGCCGGACGCCCCCATGCCCCGGTCGCACGGGTGCGCGGCCGGGGCACGGGGGCGGAACGTCAGACTGCGGAAACGCCGATCCCACAACGGGTGAGATCGCGGTGGGTGATGGTCAGCGTGCAGCGCGGGTGCGCGGCGCCGAGGAGATCGGCCAGCAGCAGGACCACTGCGGGCGATCGGTGCCACCCGCCCGTGCACCCGACCGCGATGTGAACCGCCCGGCTGTCGCGCGCCTGCGCGGCCATGATCCGGGCGCCGAAGGCGAACCGCCGACCCGACTGGACGATGCCCGGCCCAGTGTAGAACTGGCAGTCACGACACCCCATGCTCACGGCGACCTTCTCTCGGACCCGGTGTTCACCGGCACCGGCATATCTCGCGGGTGGCTCGCCGTACCTGGCTGTGATCAACTAGCGTCAAGGAGTAGCGCGCCTACATAGCGCCTTGGAGGTGTCGACCAAGAAATCTGCCAGAAGAAGAGTGAAATCCAGCAGGCAGACGGTCTGCATCGCCCTCGTCAGACCCGGCACCACGCGAGGGAGACCCGTCTCACTCGCTGATCAGTGTCGACGCTCGCACCGGCACCCCGCTCCGCACCGGGCGGTTCCGCCGAAGGGGGCGGGTCGATCACCATCCCGGTCGGGGCGCATGTCGTAGTCCTGGTAGCGCTCACGCTGGCATCGGGGCCGTTGTACCTCGACGCCGCGCCGGTACGCCCGCAATTCTGCGCGGGCGCGATCACCGACTGGGCGAGCCGCCTGCTGCCGACCACGCTCGACGCGACCGCCCTCACTGCTACCCACAACGCCGGGTACCTCGTATGGGTCACCCTCGCCTGATCACAGTCTTCTCGTCGTCCAGGGGTGTCAGAACACGCATTCACCGTCGAGGATCGCGCCGTTGGCCTGGTAGTCCACGCTGGCAACGTTCGGGCACTCGCGCTTGAGCCGGGCGGCCAGGTTCTTACCGCGCTCGATCCATGCCTGCTTGGCCTCGGGGGTCGGGAATCCGGAGTCCTGCGGGACGGCAAGGTTCAAGGTCGCCTGGTATTCGTCGTCCCATGCGGTCAGCTCGCGGGCGAGGTCGGCGCTGAACCCGAGGTGCTCGGCGGCTTCCTCGATCGTCCAGTTCGTACCGCGTCCCTTCTGGACGTGGTAATAGAACGGGCCCTCATCGAATCCGGCAAGGATGCCCACCTGTACGGGTTTCATCGTGTGTCTCACTTCCTGCGGAGGTGCGGGCGGACGCGGCCGGGCTCGTCCCGGTTCATGGGGTGCGAGGTGACGATGTAGCCGTTGCTGCCGAACAGGACCGAGAATCGGCGCATCGACCCGTCGAACTCGACGTCGTAGACCTCTCGATCCCTGCCGGTATAGCCGATCAGGTCGCCGCGCTCGATACCGGCGAAGATCAGATCCGGCACGCGGTGTGGTGGCGTGCCGAGGTCTTCGAAGTTCCCCTTCCGGAAGGGCCGATTGATGTGGCCGAGGCCGGACCCCTCATCGCCCAGTTCCAACCAGACGATACGGCCGTCACGATGCCGGGTCATGCGCACGATACGTTCCACGCTGATCTTGACGCCGTTGCGGCGGAGTTCGGCGATCTGCTCGGCGTAGCGGACTTCGGGCGCGACCCGGTCGGGAGGCGGCGAGCTTGTCGACGGCGACCGAACCGTCTCGTCTGCGGACGGCGACACCACCACCGGTGGCCCGGCGTCGCCGACGCCGTGTCCGGCGATTTCGTGGCAGTAGCCGTCGATGAGGTCCTGCGCCTGGCCGAACAGGGCGTGGGCCGCGCGGACCTCCTCACCGGACGCGCGGGCCAGGTGGTTGACCTGCTCGACCTCGGGTTGCGCCGAACCGAGGGTGGCGGTGGCGAAGACGGTCGCGCCGTCGGTGATCGCCGCGTCGGCTTCGGCCGTCGCCCGCCGGGCCTCGGTCAGCAGGGCATGGGCTTGACGCAGTTGCTCGACCACGTCCGTGACCGACACGGCTCGACTCCTCACTATCGGTGATCGTCCGATCATGCCGGACACAGAGTTTCGCCGGTCGAGTGGGTGCGAGGCCAGAGCGCGACAGACGTCAGGACTCAGGACGCGGTCGGCGCCGCGTCCGCGTCCGCCACGCGCTCAGTCAGCCCGTCGTCACCGGGGCAGCGTTAATCCGTTCACCCGCGACCGGCCGGGCACGTACCCGCCGCGAGCCACTTCTCCTTCAGCTCGGCGGGGATGTTCAGCGTGGTGGGCTGCCCGTCGCACAGGACACGGGCGCTGCCACTGAGCAGCAGGCTGCCCGCCTTGTCCAGGACGGTCGTGGCGAGCCTGCTGCGGTCCTCCGCCCGTTCCAGGACACGCATCAACCGGGCTCCGGCGCGGACGGCACGGCGCCAGCCTCGGGAATGCGGCACGCCCATCCAGTCGGCCACGTGCGGATGAACCGTCTGGCGGACCATCGCCGCGACGACGCCGTCGAACACCTTGCCGGGCACCATCTTCTCGTAGAGGTCGAGCAGATTCCGCGTGAGCTCCACGCCTTCGGCCGATGGCGCGTACGAGGCTTCGACGAGCGTCGCGTTGAGTTCTTGTGCCTCGGCCAGGGTCTCCGGCATCGCATCGGCGGGAATTCCGAGTAAGGCGCCGGTCACCCGCCAGACGTAGTAGTAGTCCTCGGCTTCCTGCTCGGTCACGGAGACCCCGATCCGCCGCATGCCGTCGATCACCTGTACCGAGAAGATGAGCAGCGCGCCGAGCAGATCCTGCTGGCAGATGGGCACCCCGTCGGCCTCGACGTCCCAGGTACCGGAGCGAGTGATGAAGTACCGCACGGCGGCATGGATCAACCGGGTCTTCTGGATGGTGGGCATGAAGGCTCCACCGGCCCCGAACGGTGCAGGCCCCATCATGTTGAGCACGAACTGCGAAGTCTCCGACAGCCGTCGATGCGGTTGATTCAATCTGTGGGTCAGCGCCAGCACCCGGGACGGTCTCGGCTGCGCGTAGCAGTTGACCATCGCACCGAACGACAGGACCGAGGCGACGTGCACGCCGTCGTCGATGAAGAAGTCATACGCGCCCGCCACGCGATCGAGGTCGGTCCAGTCGGGCACGGTGTCGGTGGCGAGGAGATACGCCCGCACCGACGGCGGTAACTCCTCGGGGACGGGCTGGTCGTTGGCGCGGAACTGAGCGAGGACCTCGTTCACCGCGCCCACCTGGTCGGTGGCCACGAGGTCGGTGATCACGTCGTCCGCGAGCGGGTCGCCGTGGAATTTCAACGCCTCGATGCCGGCTTGGTCGATCACTGGGCTGCCACCTCTTGCCGCTGCGGTGCGCCTCTCGCGCCCGATCAGCTAAGGCCCTTCCGGGCGCGATGACCAGACCTGCCGACCTCGATCCCCCGATTTCCCCTTATCTACCGCCCGAACGGCCTAGAAGACTGCGCCGTGAGTTCGTCGCCATCCGGTGCCCAGGACGTCGCGCCGCCGGCCGATGTGTGCACATCGGCCGGACGGACGTCGGACGAGCCGGTTCGCCGACCGGGCGTCGGGCAGCATCGGACGGAGCAGCATCGATCCGCCCCGGAGCGACATCGAGCCCCGCCGTAACCGGCGGCGGCCCGCGCTGCCCAGCGTCCGGTCGCCCAGCCCGAAACTCGGGGCCGCCCTCAGCCGAAGAACCCCGCCCCCGGAATCGCGTCGAGCAGATTGCGCGTGTAGTCGGTCTCCGGGTTCTCGAAGACCCGATCGACGGTGTCCCGCTCGACGACCTGGCCCGCGCGCATCACCAGGACGTCGTCGGCGATGAGCCGCACCACGGCGAGGTCGTGGGTGATGAACAGGTAGGTCAGCCCCAGATCCCGCTGCAACCCGGCGAGCAGCCGCAATACCTGGTCCTGGACCAGGACGTCCAATGCGGACACCGCCTCGTCGCAGATGACCACCGAGGGCTCCAGCGCCAGCGCCCTGGCCAGCGCGACTCGCTGCCGCTGTCCGCCGGAGAGCTCGTTGGGGTGGCGCTGCGCGACGCTACGCGGCAGCGCGACGTGATCGAGCAGCTCGGCGACCCGCTTCCTGCGGCTTTGCCGGTCACCGGTGCGGAACACCCGCAGCGGCTCGTCCACGATGCGCTCGATGGTGAACATCGGGTTGAGCGAGCCGTAGGGGTCCTGGAACACCGGCTGCATCGCGCGGCGGATCGCCCGCCGCTCCGCGCCACGCGCGGTCTGCACCGTGCGGCCGTCGAGCCGCACCGTACCGGCCGTGGGCGTCTCCAGGCCCAGCACCATCTTGGCGATGGTGGACTTCCCGGAGCCGGACTCGCCGACGATCGCGGTGGTGGAGCCCCGACGCACGCCGAAGCTGACGTCGTCGACCGCGCGCAGCGTCCCCGAGAGCCGTCCCCGGAGGCGATAGTCCTTCACCAGCCCGTCGACGACGAGAACGTCATCGTCCTTCCGCGCAGCCGGGTCGGTCGGTGCGGCCGAGCGGTCCGCCGCGCCGAGTTCGGCCGGTGTCTCCCGCTCGGCGACGGTGGTCGCGGTCGACGTCGTGCCGCCGAGGAATCGCCGGGCGGTCACCACCGACGGCGCGGCGGCCACCAGCCGCCGGGTGTACTCGTGCTGCGGGTCCTCCAGCAGCCCGCGCGCCGAGCCGGACTCCACCACCCGGCCCTGCGACATGACGAACACCGTGTCCGCCCGGTCGGCGGCCAGGCCGAGATCGTGGGTGATGAACAGCAGCGAGGTGCCTAGGGACGACACGAGCGTCTCCAGGTGGTCCAGGATCTGCCGCTGCACGGTGACGTCGAGTGCGGAGGTCGGCTCGTCGGCGATGAGCAGCTGCGGCTGGCAGGCCAGCCCGATCGCGATGAGCACCCGCTGCCGCATCCCGCCGGAGAACTCGTGCGGATACTGCCGCGACCGCCGCGCCGCGTCCGGGATGCCCGCGTCGCCCATCAGCTCGATCGCCCGGCTGCGCGCCGCCGCGCCCGTGGCGAGTCCGTGGGCACGCAGCGTCTCGGCCACCTGATCCCCGACCCGGCGCACCGGGTTCAGGTTGGACATCGGATCCTGCGGCACCAGCCCGACCTCGCGGCCGCGCAGCCTGCGCAGCCGAGGCTCGCCCGCCGTGGTGATGTCCTCGCCTCGGAACAGGACGTTGCCCGAGGTGATCCGGCCCCGGCCCGCCAACAGGCCCAGGACCGCCATCGCGGCGGTGGACTTCCCGGAGCCGGACTCGCCGACGACGGCGACCCGCTCGCCAGGGCGCACCATGAGGTCGACCCCGCGCACGGCGGGCGTCGCGCCCGGTGCGGTGGAGAAGGACACCTCGAGGTCGCGTAGTTCGAGAAGCGGTGCGGCGGTGTCGGTCTCGGTCATCGTCCTCAAGCTCCTGGAGTCTTCTGGTGCGCCGTCTTCTGGGTCGACTGCCTTCTTGCATCGCGTTCCGCGGGGCGCCGCTGCCCGGTGGGCTGCCGTCGTGCGGGGCTCTCGGTGTTCGCGCCACGGCCTCGGTCTGCCGTAGTGCCGTCGGACCGGTGCGCGCGGGCGGAGCCCCTCGTCCGCCCGCGCGCCGTCGATCAGCGTCCGACGGCGTAGCCCTGCATGCCGCGGGGGTTCGCCGCTGCCGTCAGCACTCCGGTGGCCGGGTCTCTGGACACCGAGGACAGCCTGCCCAGCGCCCAGTCGCCGGCCCTGGTGACGAGATGCCCGAGGCGGGTCAGTTCCGCGATGACCTCCTCGCCGATGCGGTCCTCGACGACGATCTCGCCGGGGGTCCAGGTGCGCGGCCAGAAGGAGCCGGGCATCGAGGTGGTGTGGAAGGCCGGGGCGTCGATCGCCTGCTGCGGCGTGTACCCGCCGACGATGGTCCGCAGCAGGTAGAGCAGCTGCCACTGGTCCTGCTGGTCGCCGCCGGGCGAGCCGAGCGCGGTCACCGGCACGCCGTCGCGCAGCACGAGGGTCGGCGTCAGCGTGGTGCGCGGCCGCTGCCCCGGGCGCAGGCCTGAGGGCGAGTCCTCATCCAACCAGGTCATCTGCAGCCGCGTGCCCAGGCAGAAGCCGAGCTCGGGGATGGTGGGGGAGGACTGGAGCCAGCCGCCCGACGGCGTCACCGAGACCAGGTTGCCCCACTTGTCGACGACGTCGACATGACACGTGTCGCCCTTCGTCTCGCCCGCGCGGCTGACGGTCGGCTCGCCTGCGGCGGCGCCCGCGCCGGAGACGTCGTAGGTCACGCGCAGCGGCGGCTGGTAGGCCGTCCGACCGGGCAGTACGCCCGGTCGCAGCTCGGCCGAGGCGGTCTCGCCGATCAGCGCCCGACGCTCGGCGGCGTACTCCGCAGACAGCAGCGTCTCGGCAGGCGGGGCGAGCGCACCCTCGCCGTCGCCGTAGTAGGCGTCCCGGTCGGCGAGCGCCAGCTTCAACGCCTCGACGATCCGGTGGGCGCCCGCTGCGGTGCTCGGATCGATCTCGGCGTCGGTGAAGCCCTCCAGGATGGCCAGCGTCTGCAACAACGCAGGCCCCTGGCCCCAGAAGCCGGTCTTGGCGATCGTGTGACCTCGGAACTCCACCGTCACGGCGGGCTCGTAGCCCGCCGAGAACCCGGCGAAGTCCGCCGCCGTGATCACGCCTGCGTGGTCGGTGCCCGAGGCGTGCCGGTGGGGGGTGCGCACGAACTCCTCGACGGCCTCGGCGACGAAGCCCTCTCGCCATGCCGACCGGGCGGCCTCGATGCGCCCCACTCGATCCGTCGCGTCGGCACCGGCCTCGACCAGCCGTTGCAGCACGCGGGCATAGGCGGGCAGCCGCACCAGCTCACCGGGCTCGGGAGCCCGGCCCTCGGGCGCCCACAGCTCGGCGGAGGTCGGCCAGTGCTCGGCGAACAGCTCCGAGACCCCGGCGATCGTCGCGCACACCCGCGCCAGCACGGGGTGGCCGTCGCGGGCGTAGCCGATCGCGAACTCCAGGACGTCGGCGAGTTCCCACGTCCCGTGGTCGCGCAGCAGCACGAACCAGGCGTCGACGGCGGCGGGCACCGCAGCGCCCAACGCCCCGGCGCCGGGGACGAGATCGAGCCCCTCCGCGCGGTAGTGCTCGATCGTCGCGCCCTGCGGTGCAGGTCCCTGACCCACCAGCACCTGCGGACTCGGGTCCGCCGCCGTGGTGAACACCCCGGTGAGGTCGCCGCCGGGACCGTTGAGGTGCGGCTCCACCACGTGCAGGACGAAGCCTGCGGCCACGGCGGCGTCGAAGGCGTTGCCGCCCCGCTCCAGCACGGCCTGCGCGGTGGCGGAGGCGGTCCAGTGGGTCGTCGCCGCCATGCCGAACGTGCCCTGGAGAGTGGGGCGGCTGGTCATCGCGGGCGGGGGGACGAAGGTCACGAGTAGGTCCTCAGCGTCGAGTGGTCGGGTCGAGTGCGTCGCGCAGGGCGTCGCCGAACAGGTTGAAGCCAAGACAGATCAGCAGGATCACCAGGCCCGGGAAGATCGCCGCCGTGGGGGCGCGCACCAGGTACTGCTGGGCGTCGGCGAGCATCACGCCCAAGCTCGGGGTGGGCGGCTGGATGCCCAGGCCGAGGAAGGACAGCGTCGCCTCGCCGATGACCGCCACGGGCATGATCACGGTGGCCTGGACGATGATCGCCGAGGTCGCGTTGGGCAGGATGTGCTGGGCGAGGATGCGGGGCCCCGAGGCGTCCAGGCCTCGGGCCGCGAGCACGAAGTCCTTGCCCTTGAACCGCAGCGTCTCGGCCCGGACCACTCGGATCATGGTGGGGATCTGCGCGACGCCCAGCGCGATCGCCGCGTTGGTCAGGCTCGGGCCGTTGATGGCGGCCAGGCCGACGGCCAGCACGAGGAACGGGAAGGCCAGCATCAGGTCGGTCAGCCGCGACACGATCGCATCGAGCACGGGCCAGAAGCCCGCCAGCAGCCCCAGCGGGGTCCCGATCATGATTGCCAGCAGCACCGACAGCCCGCCGACCTGCAACGACGTCCGCGCCCCGTGCAGGAGCCTGGAGAGGATGTCGCGGCCGAGATCGTCGGTGCCCAGCG
Source organism: Actinoalloteichus fjordicus (assembly GCF_001941625.1). Classification (NCBI taxonomy): domain Bacteria; kingdom Bacillati; phylum Actinomycetota; class Actinomycetes; order Pseudonocardiales; family Pseudonocardiaceae; genus Actinoalloteichus; species Actinoalloteichus fjordicus. The sequence continues at coordinate 4,765,910 of NZ_CP016076.1, read as the reverse complement.
CGTAGCCGATCGTCAGCGGCTGCTGGAACGGTGCGTCGAAGTGCACCTCGGCGGGCGAGTAGGGCGCGATCCACGGGGCCAGCAGCGCCGCCGCGATCACCACGAGCAGCAGCACACCGCCGGTGACGCCCAGCGGGTTGCGCAGGATGTCGCGCAGCACGCGCCCTCGCACCTGGGCGAGGTCGACCTGCACGGGCTCGGGGACGGTGGACATCAGGCCTTGCCTCCCACTCGGATTCGCGGGTCGATCAGCGTGTAGAGGACGTCCACGGCGAGGTTGATCAGGATGTAGGCCGCCGTCACCACCAGGACCACGGCCTGGATCACCGGGTAGTCCCGGCTGAAGACGGAGTCCAGGGTGAGCTTGCCGAAGCCGGGCAGTCCGAAGATCCGCTCGGTGACCACGGCGCCCGAGATCAGCCCGCCGAGCTGAAGCCCGACGATCGTGACCACGGTGATGAGGCTGTTCCGCAGCGCATACCGCATCAGCACGGTGCCCCGGCCGAGGCCCTTGGCCCTGGCGGTGCGGACGTAGTCGGCGGTGAGCGTCTCCAGCATCGAGGCGCGGGTCTGCCGCATCACCACCCCCGCGATGCCGGTGCCCAGGATGATGGCGGGCAGCGTCAGGTGCAGCAGGCCGCGCAGCGGGTCCTCCCACGGCGAGACGTAGCCGGAGGCCGGGAACCAGCCCAGGCCCACCGCCAGGTACAGGATCGCGAGGATGCCCAGCCAGAAGTTCGGCACCGACAGCGAGACCAGGGCGAAGCCGTTGGCGGTCCACTCCGGCCAGCGACCACGGAACACCGCCGCGACGACCCCGGCGCCGATGCCGAACAGCATCGCCACGATGAGGGCGTAGACCGACAGCTCGATGGTCACCGGCAGGGTGGTGGCGATCAGCTCGGTGACGGGTGTACCGGTGCGGACCGACTCGCCGAGGTCGCCGCTCAGGGTGTTGGTGAGGAACCGCCAGTACTGCACGAGCAGCGAGTCGTCCAGCCCGAGGTTCGCCCGGATGGCGGCCAGCTGCTCGGGGTTCGCCTCCTCACCTGCCATGGCCAGCGCGGGGTCGCCGGGCAGGGCGCGGACGCCGAGGAAGACGACCATCGAGGCCAACAGCAGGGTGACCAGTGACTGCCAGGTTCTGGTGAGCAGATAGCGGCCCACGTCAGTCCTCCTCGGCTCGGAAGGCGGCGTGGCCCAGGCGGATGACGCCGTCGGCGTAGACCTCCACGCCGACGAGGTCTTCGCTGTGCGCAGTGAGGTTGCGTTCGCGATACAGGTAGACGATCGGGTTGTCCTGCTGGAGGATCGTCACGATCTCCCCGTACAGCTCGGCTCGGCGCTCCACGTCGTCGACCTCGGCCGCCTCGGCCAGCAACTCGTCGACCTCGGGCGTGCTGTAGCCGGCGTAGTTGCTGCCCGCGCCGGTCTCCATGAACGTCCTGATGTTGTTGTTCGGGTCGATCCGCCCGGACCAGCCGAGCTGGACGGCGTCGAAGGTGCCGTTGGCCTGGACGTCGAGCAGGGTGGAGTACTCCACCGGCACGATCTCGATCTCGAAGCCGCCCTCGCCGACCGAGGCCTGCAAGGCCTGGGAGAACCGCAGCGTGTCCGGGTTGTTGGCGGCCTGGAGTCTGATCCGGTACGGCGTCTCGACGCCCGCCTCGGCGAGCAGCCTGCGCGACTCCTCGGGATCGTGCTCCGGGCAGGCCTCGCTCGCCTCGCTGGTGAACGGGCTCGCCGGGGAGATCGGGGAGCAGGCGGGCTCGAACCAGTTGTTGAACACCGAGTTGACCAGCGCGTCCCGGTCGACGGCGTGGGAGAACGCCTGCCGCACCCGAGGGTCGGCGGCCAGTGGCGTGTCGATCTCGCCGGTCTCGGCGCCCACACCCGCGACGTTGCCGACGTTGAACGTGACGCCCTGATAGCCCAGCGAGCCGATCTGAAGCACGTCGATGCCGTCTTCCAGCGCGAGCGCATCCACCTCGGTGGTGGAGACCCGGTCGATCACCTGCACGTCGCCGGAGCGCAGGTTCGCCGCCCTGATCGAGGCGTCGGACATGATCCGGTAGGTGATCGTGTCGAGGTGGACCTGGTCGGCGTCGTAGTACAGCGGATCGCGTTCCACACTGATCGAGGTCTGCGGGATGCGGTCGACGAAGCGGAACGGGCCGACGCACACCGGGTGGGAGCCGAAGTCGTCAGGGTGCTCGGCGAGCGCGTCAGGAGAGAGGATCATGCCCGCCCGGTCGGCCAGGGCGCCGGTGATCGGCGCGAAGGGTTCGGCGTAGTGCAGCACCACCTGCTCCTCGTCGAGCACCTCGATGGACTCGATCGGCCCCAGCTCCGCGCGCCGGGCCGAGTCCTCCTTCTCCAGGTGGCGGAGCAGTGTCGTGCGGACCGCCTCGGCGTCGAAGGGTGCGCCGTCGGCGAAGACGGCGCCCGTGCGCAGCGGGATGGTGACGCTGAGTCCGTCGCCGGAGACCGTCGGCAGCTCGCTGGCCAGCTGGGGGACCAGTTCGCCCTCGGCGTCGAGGTCGTAGAGCTTCTCGCAGACGCTGCTCATGACATACCGGGTGTAGAGCGAGGTCGACGTCGTCGGGTCGAGCTGGTCCGGCTCGGCCGAGAGGCCCATCACCAGATCGCCGCCCTCGCGCACCGGGGTGTCGCCCACCGGCGACCCGGTGACGTCCGAACGCTCGCCTGCTGGCGGCGGCGGCTGAACCGGGACGCAGGCGCTCGCGACCAGGGTCGCCAGCGCCGCGCCGACCGCCGCGCAGACGCGGCCTCGACGCCGGGCACGCCTGCCGGCACGCCACGAAGGCGCGGCGGGGCGCAGATCCGGGTGGGTCATGTGGGACCTCGCTACAACATCAGGAATGTATACGATCCTAGACCTTAGGTGGACGATGTTTCCATGATGTTTCCGCAGGTGCAATGGGTTCGGTTGCACCATTTGGACGGCGACTTCCCGATTGAGTCATCTTTGTATACGATTCGTCGCGCTACGGGAGCGCCCGCTTCGTGCCGGTCTCGTCATCGCCTGGGCGGCGCGGCCGAGCGGGTGTCGTGGCAGACCGGTCGGTGCCGGGTTACGTCACAGCACGGCGACTCGCCTCGCCGGGTCGACCGCGTCGGGGTCAGCCGTGGCGGAGCAGGTATCCGTGCCGGGAGTTCTCGACATGACGGCGCATGAGGAGGGCCGCACCATCGACGTCGCCCGTCTCGATCGCCGAGGCGATCAGCCGATGCTCGATCCACGAGCTCTCCGCCCGCACCGCCACGTCGGCAGCGTAGATCCACTCGATCTTGCCCGCGAGTTGTCGCAGCATCCCCGTCAGGCTCGGATTCGCCGCGATCTCGGCGATGGCGAGGTGGAACGCCGTGTTCAGATCGGTCAGATCCTGCCGCCTGCCCGCCGCCAGCGCGGAGTCTCCCGCGTCGACGACGGCCATCAGTCGAGCCACGGCCGCCGAGTCGGCCCGGCCCGCCGCCCGGCGCGCCGTGCGCTCCTCGACCGTCGCGCGCACCGCGAAGAGGTCGTCGGCGTCCGCGGTGTCCAGGGCCGCGACGGTCGAGCCCGCATAGGGGCGGGACACGACGAACCCCTCGGTCTCCAGGACCCGGAACGCCTCTCGGATCGGGACCCGCGAGACGCCGTAGGCCTCGCTCAGCGCGGCCTCGGTGACCCGCGTTCCGGGCGCGAGGGTGCCCCGGATGATGTCGCGCCGGATTCGGCCTGCGACCCGCTCGCTGAGGCTGGTCACGGTGCGCTCCTGACCCTTGATGCGGCATTCCCCTACTACGGCGGCCGTCGGAAACGACAGCTCCCTCATGCGGGCAGACGCCTGGAACGGCGGACGTCCGGCACGGCAGACGACAAGCATATCCATGCCTCCCGCGACGTCGGGAGCAGACGAGAACAGGGACGACCGAGTTGACGAGTCGCACGCCTGACAGTCGGGCACGCACCCACCTGATGCTGATGCTGGTGCTCACCTTCTCCACCGGGGTGGTCGACGCCGTCGGATACCTCGGCCTCGACCGGGTCTTCGTCGGCAACATGACCGGCAACGTCGTGCTGCTCGGCATGGGCGTGGTCGACGGCGTCGCGGGGGAGGGCGGCGTCACCGTCGGCGGCGAACCGCTGCCCGTACTGCGGCCCGCGCTGGCGCTGGTCGGCTACCTCGTCGGCGCCGTCATCGCGGGCCGAGTGCTGCGCAGGGCCGCACCCGGCTGGACGACGCACACCACCGCCCTGCTCGGGGTCGTCGCGGGAGTCCTGCTGGTGCTCAGCGGCGCCCTGCTGTTCACGGGGGCCCACCCGGCAGACCCGCTCGGCGCCGTGATCACCACCGGCACGGCCGTGGTGATGGGCATCCAGGCCGCAGCGGCCCGACGCCTCGCCGTCAAGGACGTCACCACGGTCGTGGTGACCTCGACACTGACCGGCCTCGCGGCGGACTCCCGCCTCGCGGGCGGCGACGGGCGACTGTGGGCCCGCCGGGTGGGCGCCGTCGGCCTCATCCTGCTCGGTGCGCTGGTCGGCGCGGCCCTGCTGCTGTGGCACATCGCCGCCGCCCTGCTGCTGTCCGTCGTGGCCACCGTCGTGGTCGCGGTGATCGGCCACCGGACCCGCGAGGTCGTCGCGGAGCGGGAGCCCGTGGTGCGCACCGAGGCTTCGCTGGGCTGAGCCGCCCGGCCTCGGGCGCCTGCCCGTGCGCTCGTCCGTGCCTGCCGTCGTCGATCCGCCGTCGTCGGGCCGTGTTCGGTGCCCGACCGGCGCTGGGGCGTCCGGTCGGTCGTTCGGCCGCCTCGGTGGCGGGTCGTCGACATGTTCGATCGGTTCGTCGGGAACTAACCGGCTCCGTTCGACGACCTGTGCGGTGACGGTCTCCGCCGTTCGAGATCGAGTCCGCCCGGCGACGAGGGTCCGTGCGGTCTGACGACGGCGGTCGGCGTCGCGAAGTGGACGGAGCGTAGATGAGCACGAGTTCAGCGGGGATCGGGCGTGGCGGGTCTGCGTCGGAGGGCGGCGGGCCGGAGCGGGCCGCCGCCGATGTCGCGCCGCCGGGGGAACCGCCAGGGACACCCGATGCGGGCTCGGGCCCGCCGGCGGCGAGCGGCGGCGACTCCACGACGTCGGCCTGGTCGCACCTGCGGCCCCTGGTGCTGCGGCTGCACTTCTACGCGGGCGTCTTCGTCGCGCCGCTGCTGATCATCGCCTCGCTCACCGGGCTGCTCTATGTCTTCAGCCCGCAGATCGAGCAGGCCGTCTATGACCGAGAACTGCACGTGTCCCCCACCGGAACCGCGCAGCCGCTCGCGGACCAGGTCGAGGCCGCCCGCCTCGTCCGCCCCGACGACGAGATGAGATCCGTCCGGCCGGGCCCGACGGCGACCGACACTACGCAGGTGATCTTCCACGCCCCCGACCTGCCGGAGAGCTATCACCGCACGGTCTTCGTCGACCCCTACACGACCGAGGTCCGGGGCGTCCTGGAGACCTACGGCAGCGGGCAGGCCCTGCCGGTGCGCGGCTGGATCGACTGGCTGCACCGAGGACTGCACCTCGGCGACGTCGGCAGGCTCTACAGCGAACTCGCCGCGAGCTGGCTGTGGCTGATCGTCTCGGTGGGAGCCGTGCTGTGGGTGCTGCGCAGGCGGTCCGACCGGCGGGCCCGCGCCGTCCTCGCGCCCTCGGGTGGTCCGGCGGGCCGCCGCCGCACCATGTCCTGGCACGGCTCGGTGGGCATCTGGGCGGCGGGCGGGCTCGTCCTGCTCTCGGCCACCGGACTGACCTGGTCGACCTTCGCGGGCGAGAACGTCAATCAGCTCCGTGCGGCGCTGTCCTGGGACACGCCCGCCGTGTCGACCGAACTGCCCGCCTCGGGTGCCGACACGTCTGCCCCGCCGGGTGGCGGCGCCGACGTGGGCGTGGACCAGGTCTGGGCGGCCGTCGTCGCGGCGGGGCTCACCGGCCCCGTGGAGATCACCCCGCCCGAGGAGCCCGGCACGGCCTACCGAGTGGCGGAACAGGGCCGCGTCTGGCCCACCGAGCAGGACTCGGCCGCCGTCGACCCGGCGACCGGCGAGGTCCTCGAGGTGCTGCGCTTCGACGACTATCCGCTGGCGGCCAAACTGGCCCGCTGGGGGATCGACGCCCACATGGGCTTCCTCTTCGGCTGGGTGAACCAGGCCGTGCTGGTGCTGCTGGCCGGGTCGCTGCTCGGCGTGATCTTCTGGGGCTACCGGATGTGGTGGCTGCGCAGGCCGACGCGGGCCGCCGCTTCCTCCTTCGGCAGGCCGCCCGCCCGAGGCGCCTGGCGGCGGATTCCCGGCCGAGTGCTGGCGCCGGTGATCCTCCTCGGTGTCCTCATCGCCTATTTCCTGCCGCTGCTCGGCGCCTCGCTGCTGGTGTTCCTGCTGATCGACATCCTGCTCGGCCGCCGAGACCGCCGTCGCGCCGCGCCGATCGAGGCGCCGCCGGATCCTGACGACGGCACGGAGATCGGCGCGCTCTCGGATGCCGACGCGGCCTCGGCCGTGGTCGGAGCGCCGAGTGGGGGCGCCGCCGACCCCGCCACCACGGGGGCCGGCCGCACCGACACCGACACCGCCGGAGGTGCCTGATGGTCGACGGACCCCTGCTGCGCTGGCTGTTCACCATCGGGTTCGCCGTCGCGCTGCTCGGCTTCCTGCGGCAGCTCGTGGGACGCCCGGCGGACGGCCCGAGTCTGCCCGCGCGGATCTCGGCCCTGGCCCACGTGCTGATGTGCGCGGCGATGGTCGCCATGACCTGGCCGTGGGGGATGAGCATCCCTCTCACTCCACAGCTCGTCGTGTTCTCGCTCGCCACCGCGTGGTTCCTCGCGCTGACCGTGGGGCGGCTGCGGGCGGGCCGTGAGCAGGCCGCCGGGCCGTCGGCGCACGTCCATCACACGCTGATGGCGGCGGCGATGGTGTGGATGCTGGCGATCATGCCCGCCGCGATGACGGCACCCTCGAGCAGCGGCGGCCACGTGCACGCGCTCGCCGCCCTGGGTTCGCCCGCCGAGGGCATCACGACCCTCGGCGCGGTGTCGGTCGCCCCCGAGCGGCTGGGCCTGTCCGCCCTCGTCGCCGTGCTCACCGGACTGATCGGGCTGTACCTCATCCTGTCGTCGCTGCGCTGGATCGCCGGAGCGGTCGACGCCGCGCAGGGCGTCCTCGCCGTGGAATCCGGGACCCGGCCCGCCGCAGGGTGGGTCCGTGCCGAGTGGGCAGGCCGGGCGACGGCCGAGGTCGACGGCGGGAGCGGGACGACCGGGGCCGGTGCGGTCGGGCTCGCTGCGGCCGTCCGGGAGAAGTCCGGCGGTACGGGCGCGGCGGCAGGCTCGGCGAGTGCGCTGCGCGGCGAAGCCTTCGAAGCGGCCTGTCACGCGGTGATGAGCATCGGGATGGGGGCCATGCTGCTGGTGATGCTCTGATCGGTGCGGCGGTGCGGCGGTGCGGCGGTGCGGCGGTGCGGCGGTGCGGCGGTGCGGCGGCAGGTCGCCGGAGGTCGCGGTAGGTCGCGGTAGGTCGCCGTCAGGTCGTGGCAGCTCGTTGCCAGTCATGGTAGGTCGCTGCCAGGTCGTCTTCGGGCCGCTGTGAATCGTTGCGGGACGGGTAGTTCACCTCCAGATCGCGGCAGGGCGGCAGCGGCCGCGGGCCGGTCGTCGTCCGGTCGCCGAGGTGGCGGCCGGGCTGCCGCCTCGCCCGCGTCGGCCGCCTTCTCAGCCGAGATCCGGCGGCGGCCCGCTCCGACGGTGTGGGCGGGCCGGGCCGGCCCGCGGTGTCACGGCCCTGGCCCGCCCGGCGCCGATCTCCGTTGGCAGGCCTCAGGCCTCAGCGGACTCAGGCCCCACCAGCCCCACCAGCCCCACCAGCCTCAGCGGCCTCAGCGGCCTCAGCGATCCGCGAGCAGCGCCGCGAAGCCGTCCAACACCCGCTGAAGACCGAAGTCGTAGGCGTGGTCGGGATCGGCGGCGGCCTGATGTTCCTCACCCGCTGCGGTGCCGACCCGCGCCGCCGTCGGGAAGCGGCTCGGGTCGAGGACCTTCGCCAGCAGCGGCTCGTTGGCCGCCCACCACTGCTCGTCGTTCATGGCGGTGTCGCGGGCCGCGAGTTCTCGATCGATGGCCAGCCGCGCCACGTTGTGCACGAAGCCCAGCAGATAGGTCAGGGCGGCGTCCATCTCGACGTCGGTCAAACCGATGCCCTCGAAGGCCAGCAGCTCATGCTCGTACTTGGCCATCTGACCCGGCCCCAGCACCGGCCGGGTCGTGGAGGCGGCGGCGACCCAGGGATGCCGGGCGAGCAGGGCGCGATTGCCCTCGGCGACCGCCGTCACCCGCTCCCGCCACGGCCGGTCCACGTGGTCGGGCCTCGGCATCGCCAGGTAGACGGCGTCGAGCATCAGATCCAGCAGCTCGGCCTTGCTGCGGACATAGGTGTAGAGCGACATCGGCGCCACGCCGAGGGACTGGGCGACGCGGCGCATGGTCAGCGCGTCGAGCCCGGCGCCGTCGGCGAGGGTGATCCCGGTGTCGACCACGGCGTCGACGGTGAGCCCCTGCCGCGGTCCCCGCGCGGGCCGCCCGGTGCCGGGCTCCCGCCACAGCAGTGCCAGCGTCCGGGCCGGATCGGTCGTGCCGCTGCGATCTTCGGCCATGGCGCGATCCTCTCACGGCATACTCCGTACAAGGTATAGTGTACTTTGTACGTAGTCATGGTGCCACGCTGCTGAGGCTGCGGCGTCGCCCCTCGCGATCAGCGAACGACATCGGGAGCAGCCGTGCAGATCTCATCCACCGCCATCTCCTTCACCGTCGAGGACGTCGACGCGTCCCGCGACTTCTTCCGCCGCCACCTCGGGTTCACCGAGGCGATGGCCGCCGACGGCTTCGTGTCCCTGACCCGCGAGGACGCCGCCGTCAACCTGGTGTTCCTGCGCCGAGGCATCGAGGTGCTGCCCGCACATTTGCGGGCGCAGCGGGCCGCCGGGACGATCGTCGCCTTCGTCGTCGACGACCTCGCGGGCGAGCAGGACCGCCTGCGCGCCGAGGGCGTCGAGATCACCCTCCCGCTGCGGCAGGAGCCCTGGGGCGAGCGCCTCTTCATGATCACCGACCCCAACGGAGTCTCCGTCGAACTCGTCGAGTGGGCGACCGGGGACGAGGCGGGCTGAGCGCGCGTCGAGTCCGCACCCCGCGTGGCAGGCGAAGCACCCGAGCCGCCGAACCCTCGGCGACTCGGGGAGACCCTGGCCAATCCCATCCGAAAGACGGCAGCCGTTCGTCCGCAATGGACGTGATCAAGAACGCGGACTGGTCGTCGACCTCGGACGCGAGGGCGGCAGCGGCCGGCGGGCATCGGCGGAGCGGAGCCGGGGACGCGCGCTCGCGATGCGCTCTCGGCTGATCGGGGACCGGACCGGTCCGCCGGTCGCGAGCTGTCGGATTCCCGGTAGCGCGCGGCAGGCGACGTCGCCTAGCGAGCGGCGCCCCGGTCCTCGTCGGTGATGCGGGAGCGGAAGAACCTCCGGACGTCCTCGGCGAGCAGCTCCGGCACCTCCATTGCGGCGAAGTGGCCGCCGCGCTCGAACTCCGACCAGTGCCGGATGTCGTACAGCCGCTCGGCCAGCGGTCGCACCGACTGCGTGATGTCGTGCGCGAACACCGCGACGCCGAGCGGCACCGGGCACGGCTCGACCCGCCGAGGAGTCTCGCGGTGCAGCCGCGCCGAGGAGGCCGCCGTGGCCGTCAGCCAGTACAGCGAGACGTCGGTGAGCATCCGCTCGTCGTCGATCGGGGTGCGGGGATCCGTCCACTGGGCGAAGCGCTCGGCGATCCAGGCCAGCTGGCCGACCGGCGAGTCGGTTAGCGCGTAGCCGATGGTCTGCGGGGTGCGGGCCTGGAGCGCCTGGTACGGGGGACGGTTCGCCATCAGCTGCCGGACCTTGTCCAGCCGGGCCTCGTCCGTCTCGGACAGCGCGATGTCGGCGTCGGCGACCGGCCTGGTCGGCAGGTAGTTGACGTGCACCCCGACGACCTGCTCGGGGGCCACCGCGCCGAGCGCCGTGGAGATGCCCGAGCCGAAGTCGCCGCCCTGCGCGCCGTAGCGCTCATACCCGAGGCGGCGCATCAGCTCGGCCCAGGCCCGCGCGACGCGGACGGCGTCCCACCCGCGCTCGTGCGTAGGCCCGGAGAAGCCGAAGCCGGGGATGGACGGGATCACCAGGTGGAAGTCGCGGGACAGCGGCTCGATCACGTCGAGGAACTCCAGGAACGAGCCGGGCCAGCCGTGGGTGAGGATCAGCGCGAGCGCGTCCGGCCGCGCCGAGGAGACATGGACGAAGTGGACGTTCTGGCTGTCGATCTCGGTGGTGAAGTGCGGAAGCTCGTTGAGTTCCGCCTCGTGCTTCCGCCAGTCGTAGCCGGTGCGCCAGTACTCGGCCAGCTCCTTGAGTCGCGCCAGCGGGAAGCCGTAGTCCCAGCCTGCGTCGGCGATCTCGTTCGGCCAGCGGGTGCGGGAGAGCCGATCGGTCAGGTCGTCGAGGTCGGCCTGGGGGATGGCGATGCGGAACGGCGTGATCATGGTCTGCCCTCCGGGACTGATTCGGCGACTGAACGTTCGTCCGTCTAACGTTTATGCTCCAAACGATAGCAGAATCGTTAGTGGTCCCAACGGTTCGATAGGCTTCCCGCATGACGAGCCCGGCAGAGGAGCCGCCCGCCAGGTGGACGGGCCTGCCCAGTTGGCTGCTCACCCAGACCGCGGGCCACGCGCACCGCCTGGTGTCCGACGGGTTCTCCTCAGCGGGCGCTCGCGGCTACCACTACCGACTGCTGGCGACGCTGGACGAGTTCGGCCCGGCCAGTCAGGCCGCGCTGGGGCGGCGTAGCGGCATCCACCTCAGCGACATGGTCGCGACGATCAACGAGCTGGCCGACCGTGAGCAGGTCGAGCGCGCGCCGGACCCCGCCGATCGACGGCGCAACATCATCTCGCTGACCGCCGAGGGCGGCAGGCAGCTGCGGCGACTGGAGAAGCGGCTCGCCGAGACCCAGGACGAACTGTTGGAACCGCTGTCCGCCGAGGAGCGACGGCGGCTGACCGAGCTGCTGGCCAGGCTGCTGGACCACCACGATCGGCGCACCGGCGCCGCAGAAGCGGAGTGACGACTGCCGGGGGACCGGCTCGGGAACGCCTCGACGGATCACCGGGCACCGGGTTCCCATCGTCCTTCGGCGGGCCGAGGGGATGGCGCCCGCCGCCTGCGCGGGCGAGCCGCAGGCCCGCACACCCGCCGGGTCCCCGCGCCGGGACTCGGCGGGCGGCCCGGCAGGCGGTGCCGAGTCGCCCGGCTGCGGCGACGGGAGCGGGCCGGTGGGAGCGGCGCAGGCGAGCGGACGCGGCTTCGACGCCGGACACCTCGGCCCCGTCCGTCCTATCAGGATGACGGAGGTCGAGCCAGCCGGGCGGGGAGTCGTCCCGGCCCCCACCCGCGCGAATCCGCGTGGGTGGGGGCCGGCTCGGCGCGGCAGGCCCCGCCCGCGCCGAGCCGAACACCGGACCGGCGACCACCGAGGCGAGAGCGCGCTGACCTCGTCGGGTGTGGCGGGGTCGGAGGTGCGGGCATCCCGTCTCCCCGCACGACCTGTCCCGATGCCGACGGGTCACCGGGTCCTGCGTGCTCGGCGGTCCGCCCCGCCCCGCACGTGCGTGGCCCGGCTCAACACGGCGCGAGCAGACCTGCCCTCCCGCTGGCGTGTTCGTAGTGAGATCTGGGCTGTTCTGGGCGCAGTCTTCCATGATTTCGAGTGCGCAGTTTATGGTTTGGGTTGTTGCTCTGGTGAAGTTTGACAGGCTCGAACCATTGGGCCGTAGGTCGGACCGATCAGGTTCCCCGTGCTCGACTTTCGCGCCCTTGCGAGGGTGGCGTTCAGAGGTTGTCGAATACCGCCTCGGCGAGATGTCGGGCTGCCTCCTCCGCTTCCTGCTGCGGCATCGGCACTTCTTCGCCTGTCGAATTTCGGTCGTTCCCCCACACAGTCACCTTTACCGTGAGATTGTGCTGGCGAAACGACACGTGTGCCCCGGTCGGAACCTCTTCCTGATGCCAGTAATGCGCTTCGTCGCCCAACCCCGGGATGGGCAGCAAGGTCGCGCTGTTCGGTGCCCGATCTAGTGTTCTGAGGTACCTGTCTGTGGCTTCTTCTTCCGGGTCGCCGGTGCCCTGTTCTTCCGTGACGATGTTGTAGTCAAACCCGGCATGCCGTCCGATGGGAACTTCTGTGCTGTCGAAGTCTTCGGAGGTGAAACTGACACTGCAATTCATGAGTCCGAGAGACTGATTACCGACATCCTCTGAGGCGTCTTCTTCGCTGTCGAATCGCCGTTGGTCGTACAGTTCGCCTGCGAAATTTTTGAGGGCGTCCTCAAGGTGGTGGGAGCAGGTGTCAGGAAGCCTATCCTGATAGTCTGGATCGGCTGCAGGCGAAATCGTGGAGCAGGAAGCTGTCCAGAGTACTGCGGCCCCGAGGAATCCGCTAATCATTGCCCTTTTGATTTGATGGCGAGGTTGACTTGCCTGTGGGTTCATGCGGGGTTCACGTGCCAATTTCCTGGTTCCGATGCATTCGATGGTAGTGGGTCGGGAACATGCAGATCCGTGGCCTTTTCGCCGATCTGGCGTCCAGTGGTTGCATACCGTCGCATCACATCGATCGCATCTTGCAGCAACGTGATGACTGATTCTGCGAATGTGGAGAGTATCTCCAATATGGCACCGCAGACCGCGCCCCAGAGCGTGTACCAGCTCTGCGCCGCAGAGCCTGCGGCATCCAGAATTCCGGTCGCACATTCCTTAATGAAATCCAGCCCTCTGCTGTATGTCTCATCCACGGTACCTCGCAGCTCGTCTGTGAGGGTTGCCATATCCTGCATGATGCTATGAGTGTTGTTGATTGTGTCGATCAGGTGGTCCACGTAGGAACTGAAGGATTCGGCTGCCCTGCCTCCCCAGTATGCATTGAGATCGAGTCTGGCCGAGAATAGACCTTCCTTAGCATCGATGATGAGTTTCGCGGCCTCTGGGCTCCACTGGTGTGAACTCTCCGAGATTTTCGCCGAATCTCCGAGGCAGCGGCGAACCTGGTCGAGGGCTAGTGACACGGCCAGATTTCCGGCAAGGTGTGCCCAGTTGTTTACGACGGCGGCCGACTCGTAGGGGAAATCGCCTGTGTCGGCTCCTGCGGCGCTACCGTAGCCGGGTAATTTCGTCTCGATCAGGCTCATGCTCGGTCTCCTATCTGTCGATCTGATCGTTGATGTAGCCGAACTCGGCGTAGAACTCGGCATCTCGGCTCTCGTATTCGTCTGCGATCCCCCGGAGTGCGTCGGTGGCGTTGTTCAGAGATTCGAATCCGCTCTGTAGTCGCTCGAGGACGGCGTTGAGGGCATCGTTGTACAGCGAGACGATGTTCTCTTGATCGCCTAGGTACCCTAGATCACCTGTTGCCAGATGTCGGTCTTCGAGTTTGCTTTTGGCCCCCGCCCATGCCTCAGCGACTTCATGAAGTTCTCTGACGTTGGCGCGTAATGCCTCAGGGACTACGTGAAAATCAATCATCAGGCTTCTGTGCTCTCTCTGGCTCGTCGTTCGGCGCGTTGGACGGCGGTCTTCACCGCGTCGGCCAGGGCCGATTCGTTCGTGTAGCGGAGCGACCGGGTGTCGAGGTCGACCGCTCGCAGCTCGCCCTGTCCGCCGACGGTGACGGTGCCCAGTTCGGAGCCGATCGGTTCCGAGTAGGTGGCGTTCTGCCGCTCGACGGCTCGGGCCTGGGCGGCCGCCGTGGCCGCCTCGATCTCGGCGACCAGGGCGCGAATCTCGGCGCTCGCGGCCATCAGGATTCTCCTTCTGCGGGGAACATCGCGGGCATCAGATCGTGGAAGGCCTTCCGGTTCTCCTCCGAGGCTGCGGCGCGTGCCCGGCTGACGGCCTGCACGATCTCGCCCCCGAGTCGTCCGGGATGTGACGAGCGCAGTGCTCCCGGCTCGATCCGCAGATCCTGAAGCAGGCCTTCACCATCGACGACCGCGTGTACGCGGCGTGCGTCGGAAGTGCCCTCCAATCGTCGAGTCCGCAGCAGTTCGGTTCGGGAGCGGACCTCGGCGAGCTGGGCGTCGATCGTCTCCTGCATCCGGGTCAGGTCGCCGACGGTGTCTTCCAGGGAACGTCGGAGCCCGGCGATCGGGTCACCTGCGCGGAAGGGCGGAGAAGTCATGATCGGCAAGCTAACAGTGGGCTCACGCGGTGTCGCCTTCGCGTGACTCCTTGCGATCATGTTCACATTTCGGATCGCGAGGTATCTGACGCTGCGGTCGTGTCTCCGCGCGCGGGCGCGCGATTATGCCGGAGCGGCGAATCAACACGGCGGCGCGCTCGCAGTGCAGGCCTGCCCACGTCGTCGGCGCCGGACCGGGCCGCTCGCGATCCTGGTCCACTCCGACCGGCACACCACTCGCGACGAGCCCGCCCCGAGAGCGATGCGGCACGACTTTCCTGCGGCGTGACCGGTCGCCGCCGACCCCGCGTCCCTCGGTCAGACCTTTCGTCCCGCAAGCACACCCGCGTAGGGTCAACGAACCATTTTCGGTCCTGATCCCCCGACGATCTCTTCTCTGGTGGCGGCATGAGCGTGGTCCTCGGTCTGATCGTGCACGTCAAGCGGCGTGCCGTGTTCGAGCAGGCGACTCGGATGCTCACCGGCGTGTCCTGGGAATGGGTGATCTACGACGAGGAGGCCGAGATCCGCGGTCTGGTCGCCGCGTTGATCGCCACCCGGCACCTCGACGGCGTGCTGCTCGGGCCGGTGCCCTACGACGCCAGCCATGACGTGCTGCCCGAGTCGTTGCCCGTGGTCGTCATCCGGCCCTCGGCGCTGGATCTGGCCCTGGCGTTCTCCGCCGCCCGGTCCCGATTTCCCGGAATGGGCCGAGTCAGCGTCGACACGTTCGATCTCGATGCCGTGATCGAGGTGCGCACGGCGCTGGGCCTGACCGCCGACGACGTGACCGCGCTGTCCTACGCCCCCGGCCAGCGCACCTCGGACATCGTCGAGCACCACCGCCGCGTCCTCGACGACGACGCGAACGGGGTGGTCATCACCATGCGGATGGAGGTCCGGCGACGACTCGACGGCGAGATCAAGGTGCTGAGCAGTCAACCCGTCCCGTCGACGATTCGCGCGGAGCTGCACGAGCTGGCCCTGCGCATCCAGTCTCACCGGGCCAACGCCTCCCGGTTCGCCGCCGGGGTGTTCGTGGTGGCCGAACAGTCCAGGGAGGTCGACGTCGATCGGGCCAGGGTCGGCCTGATGAACCTGCTGCTCAACACCCCGGAGCTGGCGGAGGCCTGGGTGGAGAACCGGGGACGGCGCGGGCTGGTCGTCTTCGCGCACAAGGCTTTATTCGAACGGATCACGAACAACTGGATCGGCGTGCCGGTGCTGAGCCAGGCCGAGGAACTGCTGGGGGTCCGCGTCGCGGCGGGCTTCGGGATCGGCGGATCGGCGCGGACCAGCGTCTCCCTGGCCGAGCGGGCCGCCTCGCGCGCGGAGGCGGAGGGCAGGCCCTGCGGATACCTCATCGAGGACACCGGGGTGATCATCGGCCCGATGGGGCAGGAGGGCAGCCCGGTGGCCTTCACCTATCGCGATCACGGCGTGCACATCGAGCGGCTGGCGCGCAGCGTCGGGCTGAGCCCGGCGACGATCTCCCGGCTGGCCGCCGTGGAGCGGACGCTGCACGGACAGGCGGTCTCGCCGGGCGAGCTGGCCAACGTCCTGGGCATCACCGATCCGAGCGGCCGCAGGCTGATCCGTCGGCTCAGCGAGCGCGGACTGGTCACCGCCGACGGCACCGCGCAGACCCACCGCAAGGGCAGGCCGACCCGGCTCTATCGGCTGGGCATCGACGCGGCACTCGCCGCCGCGGCACACGGCGCGAATGCCGACATCGATGCCGAGGAGCCAGCGCCTGCCGAGACGTCCGAGACGTCCGACCAGCCCGGACCACCCGCCCCGGCCGAGGCGCTGCCGTCTGCGCCAGCGGCCCGGCCGAGCTGAAACGCCCGGCGACTCCGGGGCCCCGCCTGCTGCGGTCATCGAGGGCACGGCCGCGCTCACCGCGCCAGAGAGCGTCGCCTCGCCTCTGGCGGCCCGGGGCGTTGCGCAGGCATCGTCCATTCCCGAGGAACAGGCCGACAGCGGCGCGGGCAGCTCCGGCGTCGTCGATCCTCGCCACGACCTCGACTGAGGTCGACGAGGTCCGGCCCGCCCACGAGTGTGGGCGCCCGCAGCGAGCCCGGCACCCGTGCGCCAGCGGCGGTACGGACAGCCCGGGCGCTCCCGGACTCCCGCATACCGGATTCGCGACTCGTCATTGGCGGACGATACGAACCGGGTGACATAAATGCTCGATCCGCCCCGAATGGTCTAGTGAATGAACGGTCCGGTTGCCCGGGAGTGACCGTCCCGTTTCGGCTGAATCGTGGCAGCTCGCCCTGCCCCGACTTTATCGGACATATTCGCCCTGCCCCGTTGACTTGTCTCGAACCATCGGGCATCGTCACTCGCAACCCACAAACGGACCATTAACGAACCTCGGTCGTTATCGATGAGTCGGTCACCTCCCTCGGCCGGACTCTCGTAGGAGGAGCGGTGGCATGGACCGAAGAAGTCTGCTGAAAACAGCTGTTCTGGGGCTCGCGCTGCCCGCGATGGTGCCGCTGGCGGGCTGCGCGGGGCCGACCCGGCGCGGTGCCGTCCGATTCGAGGGCTGGGACTACGAGGCGCAGCTCGTGCAGCAGAACGTTGATCGATTCATCCGCTTGAACCCGGATGTCGAAGTGGACTATGCCCCCATCACCAGTGCCCAGTTCATTCAGAAGCTCACCGCCGAGTTCATGGGCGGCGGCGGTCCGGATGTGCTCTACATGTACGACGACTCGTTGGCCAGTTCGGTGGAAGCGCGATATCTCCAGCCATTAGACGAACTCGCCGGAATCGACGAGGTATATCAGGCGATCTACCCGTCGGTCGCCCAGGCCATGACGTATCAGGGCAGGCGGTACGGACTGCCCTACTACACCGACTCCCAGGCGTTGATCTACAACGCCGACATCCTCGCCGAGGCAGGCTACGACACCCCGCCCACCACGCTCGACGAGCTGGAGGAGCAGGCGCTGGCCGTCAAACGGGCCGGGCTGCTCGAACATCCGATCGGCCTGCCTGCGCAGCTCTCCGACACCGCGTTGATGTGGATCTGGGCGCTGGTCTACGCCAACGAGGCCGACCTGTTCGACGAGGACTTCCAGCCGGTGATGAACCTGCCCGGTTCGGCGACGACGGCGGTACTCGACTGGCTGCTGCGGGTGAGTGCCGACTCCCAGGTGCTCGACCCGGCCTCCGTGCAGACGCTCCCGGTGCCGATGGACAACGCGATGATGGCGGGCCAGTACGCCTTCACCATCCAGCCCCGGTACTCGCTGCGCAACTACAACGATCCGGCGGTGTCGAACACGGCCGGGGCGATGCGACTCGCCCCGATCCCCAGCATCGACGGCCGCACCGAGGGCACGGTCAGCAACTCCCGGATGTACTGCCTCAACCTGGAGACCGACGTCCAGGAGAAGGCGGAGCGCCTGCTGCACTACATGGGCGGGCTCGACGACGACGGATCGCCCTATACGGCGCGATTCTGGTTCCTGGAGCGCGGCCTCGGGTTCGCCTTCACCGATCTGGCCGACGATCCCGAGATCGTCGAGTCCCTGAGCACCTTCGCCGATCCCGAGATCTACGCCTACCTGGCGAGCGTCGCGCGGGCGCGCAGCGTCGTCGCGGTGCCCTGGTACGCGGAGTTCGAGGCGACGTTGCAGCGCACCGTGCAGCAGGTGTTCACCGGGGACCGCACCCCCGCCCAGGGCTCTGCCGAGCTGGAGCGAGCCGCCCGATCTCTCGCCCGCCGCTACGAGTAGGAGCCGATGATGGCCAGCCCCGCGCCACCGGCAGCGCCACCGGCCCCCGCAGACAGGCGACGACGCCGCCGATTCGGGAACGCCGCCAGCGACACGCTGCGTGCCTACGCGATGAACGGCCCCGCGCTGATCGTCCTGTTCTCCCTGGTCGCCTACCCGATCGGCTACTCGTTCTGGGTGAGCCTGCACCAGCAGAACCTCAAGCGGCCCGACGACACGAGGTTCATCGGGCTGGAGAACTACTTCGCGCTGTGGCGGGACCCGACGTTCCTGAGCTCCCTGCGCACCACCGGACTGTTCGTGGTGCTGGTGGTCTCGATGACCGTCGTCCTGGCGATGATCCTCGCGCTGGTGCTCAACGAGAGCTTCCTCGGGCGGGGTGTGCTGCGCAGTCTGGCGCTGCTGCCGTGGGCGATGCCGGGCGTGGTCAACGGCCTGATGTGGCGGACCATCTTCGATGCCAACACCGGGGCGCTCAACGGCCTGCTCACCGACCTCGGCCTGATCGACAGCTATCAGGCGTGGCTGTCCTCGCCGTCGGGGGCGTTCTTCCTGACCGCCTTCGCGCAGGTCTGGAACACGCTGCCGTTCGCGGTGATCCTGCTCCTCGCCGGGCTGTCCACCATCCCGTCGGATCTCTACGACGCGGCGAAGGTCGACCGCGCCGGGGTGTTCCAGCGCTTCCGCCAGATCACCCTGCCGTGGCTGCTGCATCCGCTGCTGATCGTCCTGATCCTGGAGACGATGAACGCCTTCCGGGCCTTCGACACGATCTACGTGCTCACCGGCGGCGGGCCGGGCGACGCCACCAGCATCATCGCCGTGCTCAACGTGCGCACCGCCCTCACCTACACCGACTTCGGCCTCGGCAGCGCCTACTCCTGGGTGATCACCGCCTTCACGCTGATCATCTCCGTGGGATACGTCGCGGCCCTCTATCGGAAGGGGAGCTTCGAGGTATGACCACGCCGAACGTGCCGCCGCCGGACGTGCGGCCGCCGCGCCCGCGGCCGTCCCGACCGCGCCGGGCCGTCCCGCTCCGATATCGGGTCCCCTGGAAGAAGATCGTCGTCTACACGCTGGCCGCGTTCTTAGTCCTGTATCTGGTGCTGCCGTTCTACTGGATCTTCGCGATGAGCTTCATGCGCGAGGTCGACGCGATCTCGGTGCCGCCGAACTGGATTCCGCCGCACCCCACTCTGGACAACTACCTGAGCTTCCTGCGACCGGACGAGAGTCAGGCGCTGGTCGGCGGTCGGGCCATCAGGGAGACGCCGTTCGCGCTGGGCAACAGCATGATCGTGGCCTCCGCGACGGCACTGCTCAACCTGGTGCTCGCGGTGCCCGCCGCCTACTCGTTCTCCCGGCTGCGCTTCACCGGCGGGCGGCTGCTGCTCATCGGCTACCTGATCACCAGGATGGTGCCGAGCATCGCGATCATCATCCCGTTCTACCTGATGATCCGCTCGATGGGCCTGCTGGACACCTACTGGGCCTTGATCCTGTCCTACCTGACGTTCTCGCTCCCGGTGACGATCTGGGTGCTCAAGGACTTCTTCCGGGCGGTGCCGCGTGAGCTGGAGGACGCCGCCAGGGTCGATCGCTGCGGCTGGTTCCGCACCATGTGGTCGGTGTTCCTCCCGGTGGCGGCGCCGGGGTTGGTCGCGGCGGCGGTGTTCTCGTTCATGACCGCCTGGAGCGAGTTCATGTTCGCCCTGTTCATGACGTCCACCGAGGCGGCCAAGACGATCCCGGTGGTCGCCGCCAACTTCGCCACGGACATGAACACCCAGTTCACCCTGATGGCGGCGGCGGGCGTGGTGGCCGTGGTGCCCCCGCTGATCCTGGTGCTGATCTTCCAGCGGCTGATCGTGCAGGGCATGGCGGCGGGCTCCGTCAAGGGATGACCGGCCAGGCGGCCTCCGGGCCCGCCGACGCGACGCCGACGAGACGAGGAGACGAGAGATGGCTCAGGTCCGATTGGAGAGCCTGCACAAGGCCTTCGGCGACAACGTCGTCGTCGACGACCTCGACCTGACGATCGAGGATCGGGAGTTCCTGACCCTGGTCGGCCCGTCGGGCTGCGGCAAGTCCACCACGCTGCGGATGATCTGCGGCCTGGAGAAGGTCGGCGCGGGCGAGGTCTACTTCGACGACGAGCCGGTGGGCTACCTGCCCGCCAACAAACGGGACGTCTCGATGGTCTTCCAGAGCTACGCGCTCTATCCGCACAAGACCGTCGAGCAGAACATCGGCTTCGCCCTGCAGATGATGCGGGTGCCCAGGGCCGAGATCGGCGAACGGGTCGCCCGCACCGCCGCCTCGCTGGGCATCTCCGAGCTGCTCGGCCGCAAGCCGAGGGAGTTGTCCGGCGGTCAACGACAACGGGTCGCGCTGGGCCGGGCCATCGTCCGCGACGCGGGCGCCTATCTCCTCGACGAGCCGCTGTCCAATCTGGACGCGCAACTGCGGGGCGACATGCGCGTCGAGTTGAAGCGCCTGCACGCCGATCTCTCGCGCACCTTCATCTACGTCACCCACGACCAGGTCGAGGCGATGACGATGTCGGACCGGATCGCCGTGATGAAGGGCGGGGTGCTCCAGCAGTGCGCCCCGCCGGAGGACATCTACGGCCGGCCGGCGAACATGTTCGTCGCCTCCTTCATGGGCTCGCCGCCGATGAACTTCGTCACCGGCGAGCTGCGCGACGTCGACGGGCACCGGGTCTTCCACAGCGCCGGAGCGGCCGTCGTCCTCACCGAGGAGGCGGCGCGGGCCGCGTCGGACTTCCCCGCCGGTCGGGTGGTGCTGGGCATCCGGCCGGAGGACGTGCTGCTTCGCCCCGCCTCGGCCGCCGAGAACGAACCGGAGGATGCGGGCCTGCGCGGCACGGTGTTCGTCGCCGAGCCGTTGGGCGCCGACGTGCTGGTCACCGTCGATCTCGGCGGTGAGCTGCTCAAGGCCCGGGTGCCCGCGCCGTTCCGCGTCGGCATCGACAACGCCGTCTCGGTGGTCCTGCGGTCCGAGCGGGCGCACTTCTTCGCAGCCGACACCGGCACCTCGCTGTACGCACCGCACGTGTCGGCGCCGATCCCCGCCTGCTGATCGACCCCACGAACCGCTCGACCCCACGAGGCGGCCGATCCGCGAACCGACCGCCACGCGTGCGGACCGACTACAGGAAGGCGATCCTGACCATGACTGGGAACAGCCGATCGAGAGGTCTCGAGGCGGCGAGTGTCGACGTGCCACGCCCCGCCGACTTCGAGGACTTCTGGACCGAGACGCTGCGCCTGCTCGACGACGTCCCGGCCCGACCGGCCTTGACGCACCTGCCGGAGCGCTCCACCGACCGCGTCGACGTCTACGAACTGCACTACACCGGCTTCCAGGACGTGCGCGTCGCGGCCTGGTGCACCATGCCCGTCGACGCGGCCCGAACCGGCCCGCTGCCCGCCGTCGTGCACATTCCCGGCTACATCTCCGAGCCCTCGATCCTCAAGTCGTGGTCCGAACGCGGCTACCTCACCCTCGGCCTGGCGCCCCGAGGCAAGCTGCGGTCGAACGAGGTCGTCAATCCCGGCTATCCGGGACTGCTGACCGCCGACATCACCGATCGATTCGCCTACGCCTACCGGGGCTTCTACCTCGACGTGGTGCGAGCCCTCGACGTGGTCGCCGCGCTTCCGCAGGTGGACACCGAGCGCATCGGCATCTGGGGGTCCAGCCAGGGCGGCGGCCTCGGCATCATCGCCGCCGCACTGCGGCCGGGAGTCGTCAAGGCCTTCGCCGCCGGTGCTCCCTACCTCTGCGGGATCATGGACGCCACCCGGTTGACGCACTCCTATCCCTACGAGGAGATCACCGAGTTCCTGCGCGTCCACCCCGACCTGACGGACGCCGTCACCGAGACGGTGGCCTACTACGACGGAATGAACTTCGCCCCCGCCGTGCAGGCGCCCTCGCTGGTGTATCTGGGGCTGGAAGACGACGTCTGCCCGCCGGAGACCGGCTTCGCGGTCTACCGCGCCCTCGGCGGCGTCAAGGAGCTGCACACCTTCCCGCGCTGCGGACACGACGCGGGACTGCGCTGGGTGATCCCCGAGGTGGAGAGGTTCCTCGACGGACACCTGAATCCGGCAGGCACGAGGGACGGAGCCCACGCGTGAGCGAGTTCGACACCTTCTGGACGGAACTGGACGCCGACCTCGCGGGCTTTCCCGCCCGACCAGTGCTCGACCCGGTCCCGGCGAGGTCCACCGAGCACTTCACCGGATACGAGATCCGGTTCAGCAGCCTGGACTCCCATCGGCTCTTCGGCTACCTCAGCGTGCCGACGGGACCGGGCCCGTTCCCGGGCCTGCTGGAACTGCCGCGTCATGGCAGCGTCAACCACGCCCCGCACTACAACGACCGACTGCGCTATGTGGTGCTCACCCCCATGCATCGGGGACAGCGCCGGGCCGACAGTCCCTTCCGCGCCCGGTATCCGGGGCTGTTCACCCTCGGCATCGAGGACCCGATCACGTTCGTCTACCGCGCGATCCTGGCCGACTGCCTGCGGGCCGCCGAGGTGCTCGCCGCCCGGCCGGAGGTCGATCCGGCGCGCATCGGCATCACCGGGGACGACCTGGTGCTCACCACCGCCGCACGCAGGCCGGTCTTCACCGCCGCGCGGGTCACCGGCGCCCTGCTGCACGCCGCGCAGGTCCGGCGGCACACCACCGGCGAATACCCGCTGGAGGAGCTCAACGACCTGCTCCGCCTGCGTCCGCAGGACGAGCCGCTGGTGACCAGGACGCTGGCGTTGTTCGATCCCGCCCGGCACGCCGAGTCCGTGCGGGCGGCGACGCTGCTGAGTGTGCCCAGCGGTGCGGCACCCTGGACGGCGGAGCTGGTGCGGGCACTCGGGGCTGACGTGGAGACCTACCGACTCACTGATGAGGACGCCGCCGACGCGGTCGCCATGGACGGCTGGCTGGCCGACCGGCTGGGGGTCGAGACGCTGGCCCGCTTCGTCTCGGAGCTGCCGTGAGCGGGCGAGCGGGCAGCGTGCCGGGCGGCGCCGGGCCGGGCGGGCTCCCGGCGGTCGATGCCCCGGCCTGCACCGGTGTCGACTCGCCGGGGCAGGCCGCCTCGGTCTACCGGGCACTCGGGCTGCGGCCGGTGATCAATGCCGCGGCCACCCTCACCCGGCTCGGCGGCTCACTACCGGCGCCGCCGGTGATCGACGCGATGGCCCAGGCGTCTCGACAGTTCGTCGACGTGACGGAATTGCAGCGCAGGGTGGGCGAGCGGCTGGCGATGCTCACCGGGAACGAGGCGGCCTACGTCACCTCCGGCGCCGCCTCGGGCCTGACCCTGAGCGTCGCGGGCTGCGTGACCGGGCCGGAGCCGACGGCCCGCGAGTCGTTCCCGCCCATCGGCCCGTCGCGCCCACGGGTCGCGATCTGTGCGAGTCAGCGCAACCCGTACGACTACGCCGTCCGGCAGCTCGGTGTGGCGGTCGTCGAGTTCGGCGCGGACTCGGGCTCGCTTCGGCGGGCGCTCGGGCCGGACACCGCCTGCCTGCTGTGGTTCGCGGGCGAGCACTACGCCTCGGGCGCCCCGCCGCTCACCGAGGTCATCGCGGCGGCGCAGACGGCGGAGGTGCCGGTGATCGTGGACGCGGCGGCCCAGCTTCCGCCGGTCGCCTCGCTGTGGCACTACACGACGGAACTCGGTGCCGACGCGGTGATCCTCAGCGGTGGCAAGGGACTACGCGGCCCGCAGTCGGCGGGCCTGGTGCTGGGGCGCCGCGAGATCGTCGAGGGGGCTCGCCTGCACGGCAGTCCGCACCACGCGTTCGGCCGGGGCATGAAGGTCGGCAAGGAGGAGCTGCTCGGGGTGCTCGCCGCCCTGGAGTGGACGCTGGCCCAGGACGAGACGGCGCTGCTGGCGGCGTATGAGGAGTCGGTGCGGCGCTGGATCGACGGTCTGGCCGGGATCACGGGTGTGCGGGTGGCGCGGGGCTATCCCAGTGAGGCGGGCCAGCCGCACGGCCGGGCCCTGCTCTGGCTGGAACCGGCATCGGGCTGGACCAGGGACTCGCTCGTCGACGCGCTCTGGGATCGCGATCCGCACATCGCCGTCGGCGTGGCGGGTGAGGCCGTCGCACTGAATCCGCAGACCCTGGAACCGGGGGAGGACCGGCTGGTGCTCGACGCGGTGCGGGAGGTGCTCGCGGCGGGGGATCGCCGGACTCGGTCGCCGAGCCCCGGTCGATAGGCAGCATGGGAACAGGTCGACATCCGGGGCGTGGCCTGCTGAACTGCCCGATGACCGCGCCGAAGAACCGACCATCGAGAGAGTGGAGTGCCTGCATGACCTGGACCGCCATCACCAGCCCCGACCTGCCCAAGCCCGCCGGGGCCTACAGTCACGTGATCGACACCGGGACGCTCGTCTTCACGGCGGGCTTCGGCCCACAGGACCCCGCCACCGGGGCGATCCCCGACGGCGTCGAGGCCCAGACCGAGCAGGTGATCGACAACGTCGAGTGGGCGTTGGCCGCCGTGGGCCTCGGCCTGTCCGACGTGGTGAAGACGACCGTTCATCTGCAACACCTGGACCGTGACTTCGCCGCGTACGACCTCGCCTACGGTCGGCGCTTCACCGCACCGCATCCGGTGCGGACCACGGTGGGCAGCACGCTGGCGGGAATCCTGGTCGAGATCGACGCCGTTGCGGTGCGCCGGAGCTGACCCGCAGCCTCCGGCCGTCGCCGACCTCGTCTGGAGACCTCGTCAGGCGAACTCGCGCGGGGAGCGAACGGAGCGGCGTCCGAACACGGACGGCCCTCCGTTCGCCCCACAGACGATCGGCCGGCATGCGGGATCAGCCGAGGAAGGCCACCACGCAGACGCCCGGCACCTCGGCGAGCGTCTCGGCGGGCGACAGGAGCCCGGTCACCGCATCGCGCGGCAGCCGGGTGAGCGTGCCGGAGTTCTGGTTCGCCACGAAGAGCCCGTCCTCTCCGGGGTCCAGCGCGAAGTGTCGGGGCCAGGCGCCGCCGGTGGCGACGGTGTCGAGCAGCCGCAGCGACGCGCCGTTCTCGGCGACCGCGAAGACGGCGATGTCGTCGTCCCCTCTATTGGAGGCGTAGACGAAGCGGCCGTCGGCGGAGACGGCGATCTCGGCCGGGAAGTTCTCTCCGGTCGCGTCCGCCGCGCGGCTGCTGATCGTCGGCCCCTCGGTGAAGCGCCCCGTGGTCGCATCCCAGTGGAGGACGGTGATCGTGGAGGCCAGCTCGGCGAGGACGTAGGCGTGTCCGCCGTCGGGATGGAAGGCGAGGTGACGCGGCCCGCTGCCCGAGGTGAGGATGAGCTGCTGCTCCTCGGCGAAGGTGCCTGCCTGAAGGTCCAGCGAGTACACGTACACGGAGTCCGCCCCGAGGTCCACCGCGATCACATGCTCGCCGGACGGGTCGACGAGAACCTGGTGGGCGTGCGGGTCCCGCTCGGCGCCGACGTGCTGGGCCAGATCGGTGGCCTCGCCGATCGACCCGTCCTCGGCCAGCGGATGCACCACGACGGAGCCCGCCGTGTAGTTCGCCGTGAGCAGGAAGCGCCCGCTGGGATGCACGCTCAGGTGCGTGGGTCCGGCGCCCAGCGTGGATCTGCTGTTGATGATCGTGGGCGAGAACGGGTCGGCCAGGCTCAGTGCGGTGACCCGACCGGTGGGGACGAGTTCGTTCACGGTGTAGAGGAACCGGCGGTCGGCCGAGAACGCCAGCGAGGAGGCGTCCGGCACGTCCGCCACGGTCCCGACCAGCGTGATCCGCCCGTCGATGTCCCGGCTCGCGACGTCGAGGCCGCGCCCCGGCGGATCGGTCCACCCGAAGCTGCCCAGGTACACCGGCTGCGGCTGCCTGCCCGTCGCGCCTGCGGACGCTGCGGCCGCGGACGCCGCGCCGCCCGGGCCGCCCGCGGGGTGCCCGCCGCCTGCGGTCGTCGCGGCAGCGGCACCCGCCCCCGTCGCGGCGGCCAGCACCGCCGTGGTCCCGGTGATGCCCAGCGCCGCGAGAAACCGGCGTCGCGTCGTGTCGCTGTCTCGCATGATCGTGATCCACCGCCATCGTCGTCGTTGTCAGTGCCCGGTCAGTGTGTCCAGCGGAGACCGCAGTGGTATAGACCATATCGGGGTAATCCTCGGCATCGGGCTCGGTCCGCTCGGACGGTCGGGGTGCCGGACCCCGCTGCCGGTCGCGTCCTCGCGCGGTGTCTCGGTGCCGCACCCGTGGCCGAGGAATCCTTTGTGGGCAGCTGCTTCCCGCGCAGTCGACGTCCCGGGAGAACGGCGGTCCACAGTGGAGACGACCGCGGCGTGAGCAGCTCGACCTGCGAACGCCATCACATGCGGCTGGACCATCAGACCGCCACTTATCTCTCCTATGACGGCCCGCACGGTGGTGCCGCCATCCCGATCGCCCTCCAGGCCTTCGCGCACTACCGCAGCCCGGCCTTCGCCGACCAGATCAACAGTCCGGCCGCCCGGCAGCTGTTGTGGCGCCACATCGGCTCGGAAGACGAGGTGCCCGCCACAGGCGCCCTCCGGAGGGAACTCCTCGCTGATCTGAATCGCCTCGGCGCCTGGCCCGCCCGCCCCCGCAAGCTCGTCGTCGCCAACGGCGCGGGCAACGGCGCAGGCAACGGGGTCCCGCCGGGCGAGGTGGCGCTGAAGGTCACCGGTCCGCTGTTCAAGGGCACGAATCTCCTGACCCAGGCGGAAGGCAGCGACGTCCTCGTAGCGGAGCTGCGTGCGGCGCTCGGCAAGCCGAAGGACATCGTCACCAGCGACCTCCCCGCCATCGACGGCGCGCCCGGCGGCACCCTGGAGTCCTTCGGCATCCTTGCCGACGTCCTCAACCGATACGGCGCAGCGGAGGTCTTCCACCGCTCGGTCAACTTCGTGCCCACCCTGAGCGCCCTCGGCTTCGGGGACCTCGACGGCGCCGGTGATCTGTTCGTCGACGTCTCCGGTCTCCCCATGGAGGAGAGCGCGTTCGACGACTTCGTCTACTCGAGCATGAACACCCCGCACTGCGTGATCACCGAGGAACTCGCGACCTGGGTCCTCGATCGGCTGTGAAGCCGGCAGCCTGAGGCCGTACCTGCGCCCGGCTCCGGGTCACGGGGCCGGGCGCTGCGGGGGCTCGTGCCCTGCTGTTCGCCGATCGGCGTCGCGGTGGCGGGTACTGCCGCTCGCAGGCACTTGTCGTTCTCGGGCACTGCCCTTTCTCAGCGCAGCGCCGTTCTTGCCGCAGCGCGTCACCAGGCCGTTTCCCGACCACGGCGGCCTTCCCGGCTGCCTGCATATTCCGATCGGCGCCCGGTCCCGACCCCCGTCGCGAACGGACGGACGCGAAACGGTCGGTCACGGCCGTCCCGATTTCGTCGCCAGCAGATACGCCTGCGGAACCCGATCCCACCGCTCGTCGGGTTCGCGGACCATCCGAGCGGTGACCGTGTTCCCGGCCCTGCTCAACAGATCGGCGACACCGCAGGACGTCGACGCCCGCACCACGCGGGTCGCCGACGATTCGAACACGCCAGCCGCCCGGCGGACCCACGGCCCGCCGGGCGCCTGCACATCCGACGATCAGCCCTTGTCGTTCAGATGCAGCATCCTGGCGATCACGGTGTCGAGCTGCTCGTCGTTGAAGATCTTCTTCCAGTCGCCCTTGATGATCGTCTCGCGGCCGTAGTCCATCGCGATGAGACACGCGTCGGAGAACGGGTTGTCGCCCTTGAGCGTGTTGGCCAGCGCGACCTGGGTGTGGCCGAGCAGCATCGCGCGGGCGGCGGCCTCCGGGACCCCGACGGTGTGCACGGTCTCCTTGAGCGCCTCGTTGAGGAGGTCGCCCACCATGCACGCCACCGTCTCGACCAGCGTCGGCTCCAGGTAGGCGAGCTGCTTGACCGTCACCCAGTGCACGTCCAGCACCGGGGCGTACATCACTCGCACGACCGACTCGGCGAGCGCCCGCTTAGCCTCGTCGCCGGATTCGATGGCCGCCACCACGTCCTGCGGGGCCGCGATGCCGCCGAAGGTGTCCGCATACTCCTCGGGCGTCGTGCGCTCCAGGAACACCGAGGGATGGCACGGGTGGGCGACGACGTACTCCAGGTCCGACCGCTTGGTCAGCAGCCCGGCGTAGGCGGCGGCCGGGTCGAGGGTGAGCACCACGGCGCCCGCCTTGAGCTGCGGGACCAGGTCCGCCGACACCGGACCCAGCGCGATGTCGGGCACCGCGAGGATCACCACGTCGGCGTCCGGGACGGCGGTCACCGCGTCGGTGACCTCCCGGCCCGCCTGCTGCACGCGCTGCCTGCCCGCCTCCGAGGTCTCGCAGTAGCGGACGAGGTGATCGGTCCTGACGAGATTGTCCGAGACGCGCATCCCCATCTTGCCGCCCGCGCCGATGACGGCGATGGTCAAGGGTCCTGCTGGTGCTGCCGTCATGATGTCCGCTCCTTGAGGAACTCGATGTTGTGTCTGGTCCACTGCTCTTCCAGCAGTCGGGTCGTCGCCGGGTCGCCCTGCCAGGGCAGCCAGTGCTCGATCACCTGGTTGACGCCCCGTGCCTCCGGGTCGACCGTCCTGATCAGGTGGTCGTAGTCCAGGAGGCCGGTGCCGAGCGGGGCACCCGCGAGCGTGAAGCCGACCCAGCCGTCCTTCCGGCTGAAGGCGAAGTCCTTGACGTGCACGTTGACCACGCGGGACGCGGTGGTCTCGACGACGCTCACCGGGTGTTCGAGGGCGGCGACGACATTGCCGGGATCGAGGCAGACGCCCAGGTTCGGGCTGTCGATGCGTTCGATCAGCCGCAGCAGGGTGGCGGTGGGCACCTGCTCGTAGGTCTCCAACGCCAGCGTCACGCCCTGCGCCGCGAACTCGGGCAGGACCGTGCGAAGCCGGTCCTCCGCCGTCTCGGGGGACGGTCGGTCCTCGCCGGAGTTCATCATCGAGCGCAGCAGCCGGACGTCGAGGATGCGGGCGATCTCCAGGTATCGGCGGAGGTGATCCGGATGCAGACCCCTGGTGCCGAGTTCGAGCGTCAGTCCCAGTCCGTCGGCCACCGTCCGCAGTTCGCGCAGCTCGGCCGTCGACATCCGCTCCAGCTCCGGATGGTCGCAGATCTGGAAGAGCGAGACTCCGAGCGCGCGGGTCTCCGCCAGCGCCTCGGTCAAGGACAGCGGTCGCGGCATCCGATCGGACAGCCGCCAGAAGAACGCGTAGGTGCTCAGGCCGATCGTCATGCCCGCACCCCTCGCCCGGCTCCCAGCGCCGCCGCCTCGTCGAGGATCGACTCCACCGCCGCCGGGTCGTGAGCGAACCGTCCGAGGAACAGCCCGTCCACCCCGTCGGCCAGCTCGGTCAGCAGGCCGGGGCCCGCGCTGCCGCCGTAGACGACCCGGCTCCCGGTCAGCATCGGGTCGGCGGCCAGATGGCGGCGCAGGGCCGTGCCGACCTCTCGGACGTGCGCGGGCTCGGCGGGCTCGGCGGCGCCGATCGCCCACTGCGGCTCGTAGGCCACCGTGATCGGGCCGAGGATCTCGGCGCGGCGGGCCGCGCTCAACGCCGACTCCACCTGCGCCACCGAGGTGGACGCGGCGACCCGCGCCGAACCTCGCTCGGCCTCCCCGACACACAGCAGCGGCACGAGCCCGTTGCGCAGCGCCGCGGCGGTCTTGGCGGCGATCATCTCCTCGTCCTCGCCGAGCAGCCTGCGTCGTTCGGCATGGCCGACCTCGGCATGGGTGCAGCCGATCTCGCGCAGCTGCGTCCCGCTGACCTCGCCGGTGAAGGCACCCGCATCAGCCCAGGACAGGTCCTGCGCGCCGACCTGGACGCCGGAGTCCCGGCACTCGTCCAGTACCGACGTCAGCGCGGGGAACGAGGGCAGCAGCACCAGGGTCGCGAGCCCGTCCCGCACCGCCCGATGACGGCGGGCGATGGCCACCACCTCGCGACTCCAGGCCAGCGTCTGCCGGTGGCCGAAGTACATCTTGAGGCTGATGCCGATGGTGAGCGGTGCGGCCTCGTCCGCCGTGGTCATGACGCCCGACTCCCGGCGGCCGACCCGCCCTGGTCGTAGTCGGAGATCAGCCGGACCTTCGCCGCCGAGGCGGAGTCCTCGTCGAAGCGGTAGGTCAGCCACTCCCTGGCCAGCCTGCGTGCGAGTTCCAGGCCGATCACGCGCTGCCCGAAGGTCAACACCTGGGCGTTGTTGCTGAGCACCGACCGCTCGACCGAGAAGCTGTCATGAGCGGTGACCGCGCGAATGCCGGGAACCTTGTTCGCGGCGATGGCGACGCCGAGACCGGTGCCGCAGATCAGCAGCGCCCGATCCGCCGCACCGGACGCGACGAGTTCCGCTGCCGCGACGGCGACGTGCGGATACGCCGTCCGACTCTCGGCGTCCACGCCGACGTCCTGGACGGACTCGACGAGGTCGCTGGCCGCGAGATCCTGCTTCAGGGCCTCCTTGTACTCGAAACCCGCGTCGTCCGATCCCACGATGATGCGGAGCCTGTCGGCCATGATCGTTTCCTCCTTCGCGATGAGACGGTGTGGGGGTCAGCGGTCGGTCAGCACGCCGTGCACCGCCCGGACGATCAGTGCGAGCGACACCGCTCCCGCGTCAGGCGTCCCGAGGCTCTTCTCGGCCAGCGGCCGGGCACGGCCCCGTCTGGGGAGCAGAGCCGAGGTGTCGGCGGCGGCCCGGTCTGCGACGACGGCCGCGCTTCCCCAGGCATCCGGCAGAGCCGTTCCGGCGGTGATCTGGCTGCTCAGGGCCGAGGCGAAGGGCGTGAGGACGTCGATCATGGTCTTGTCGCCGACCTCGGCGCCGCCCAACCGGCGCACGGCCGTCTCGGCTGCCGTCACCCCGGTGACGACGGCGGGTCCGTCGGGCCGGGACTGGTCGCCGAGTGCGGCGCCGAGCGCCGTCAGGGCCGCCCCCCACAGGGCGCCGGAGGTGCCGCCCGCACGGTCCGCCCAGGCCTCGGCCCCCCGACCCAGCGTGGTGCCCGCGCCTGCGCCAGAGTCGACGGCGGCCTCGGCGGCGTCGACGCAGGCTCGCGCTCCTCGGGTCATCCCGATGCCGTGATCGCCGTCGCCCGCCACCGCGTCGATCCGCCCCAGCTCCTCGGCGGCGTCCTCGATCGCGTCGCGGACGGCGGTGAGCGCGGCGAGCACCCGGACGGCGGCGGCGCGCGACTCCTCGGTGGCGGGCACCGAGGAGCCTGCCTGCTCGGCGGCCGTGGCCCCGACCTGCTCGCCCGGCGTGGTTCCGGCCGAGCCTGCGGAGTCGGTCGTCCCCGCCTGCGCGGCCGAGCCGGTGACGTGCACCGCCGTCCCGGCGGCCGGGCCGGTCGGCGCCGTCCCGCCCGCCTGCGTCGCGCCGCCCTTGCGATAGGCGGGCGCGTCGGCGGGTGCCTGCCAGAAACGCGCCAGCTCGTCGTCCAACCAGGTCAGCGTGAGGGAGACCCCGGCCATGTCGAAGCTGGTCACCAGCTCGCCGACTTCGGGTTCGATGATCTCCACCCCCGCCTCGGCCAGCAGCGCGGCCACCCGCCGATACACGACGAACAGCTCCTCGTACTTGACCGAGCCCAGGCCGTTGAGCAGGACCGCCGCCCGTCGATCACCGGTCTCGGTGACGTCGGCGGGGATCTCCGCGAGCAGGGTGGTGACGAAGAGCTCGGCTAACTCGTCCGCCGTCGGGACGTCCTGTTCGCCGATGCCCGGCTCCCCGTGGATGCCCATCCCCACCGCCATCCGGCCGGGCGGAACGGTGAACAGCGGCTCGGCGGCGCCGGGCAGGGTGCAGCCGGTGAAGGCCACGCCGAAGGAGCGGGTGCGGTCGTTGGCGTGGGCGGCGACGCGGGCGACCGCGTCGAGGTCGTAGCCCGCCTCGGCGGCGGCCGATGCCGCCTTGAACACCACCAGGTCGCCCGCGATGCCGCGCCGATCGGCCCGTCGCGCCTCGTCGGCGCTGGCGACGTCGTCGGTCACGGCCACCGATCGACACGGGATGCCCGCGGCGTGGAGCTGCTCCTGAGCCAGGCCGAAATGCAGGACGTCGCCCGCGTAGTTGCCGTAGGAGAGCAGCACGCCGCCGCCCGCGTCGACGGCCTCGGCGACCGAGCGGATCTGGCGTGCGGACGGCGAGGCGAAGAGATCGCCCATCGCCGCGCCGTGGGCGAGCCCGGCGCCGACCAGCCCGCCGAACGCGGGATGGTGCCCGGAGCCGCCGCCGATGACGACGGCCACCGTGCCCGGCGCCGCGCGGTCAGTGCGCACCACGCCGCCGGGTACGCGGCGGATTCGGTTCTGGTGCGCCGCGACCAGGCCGTCGACGAGTTCCTCGGCGAAGTCGGTCGGGTCGTTGAAGAGACGGGTCATGACGATGATCTCCTGACGGCGGCGTCGGGACAGCGAGACGTCGGATGGGCGGTCGCGCGGCTACCGGTCGGCCGTCGGCCCGTCTGCGTGCGACGCGGCGACGCTCGGGGGCTCGTCGACCTGGCCTCGACGGGCCAGGACCACCATCAGGACGCCGGAGAGGAGCATGAATCCGCCGACGACGAACATCGGCAGGACGTAGCCGCCGGTCCAGTCGAAGAGCGCTCCGGTGATGTAGGGCGCGGCGAAGCCCGCGAGGTTGCCCATCGTGTTGATCAGCGCGATGCCTGCGGCTGCGGCCACCCCGGTGAGGAACCGGGTCGGCAGCGTCCAGAAGTTGGGCAGTGCCGCGAAGATGGCGCAGGCGGTGACCGTGATGATCGCGATCGTCAGTACCGGGGAGCCCGCGAACAACGCGAGCGGGATGCTCACCGCGCCTGCGAAGGCGGGCACCGCGATGTGCCAGGTCCGCAGGCCGCGTCGGGTCGCGTCCCTCGACCACAGGTAGAGGACGACCGCGGCAGGCAGGTACGGGATCGCTGTGATCAGGCCTTCCTGCAGGACGTTGAACGTCGTGCCGAACCGTGCCTCGAACTCGGCGATGATCGCGGGCAGGAAGAAGGCCAGCGTGTAGAGGCCGTAGATGAAGCCGAAGTAGATCAGGGAGAGCAGCCAGACCCGGCCGTTGCCGAACACGGACCGAATGCCGGGATGCCTGCCGTCGGAGGGCGCCTTGCTCTTGTGCTCGGCCTCGAGCTCCCTGGTCAGCCAGGTCTGTTCCGCCTTGGTGAGCCACTTCGCGTCGGCGGGGCGGTCGGCCAGGTAGAACCAGGCGATGACGCCGACGATGATCGCGGGCAGGGCGACGGCGAAGAACATGAACCGCCAGCCCTCGAGGCCGAAGAACGTCCCGTCCTGCTGGATCAGCACGCCGGCGAGCGGGGCGCCGATGACCGTGGTCAGCGGCTGGGCCAGGTAGAACAGCGCCAGGATGCGGCTGCGATAGCGGGCGGGGACCCAGAGGCTGAGGAACAGGATCGCGCCGGGGAAGAAGCCCGCCTCGGCGACGCCGAGCAGGAACCGGAGGACGGCGAGCTGGGTGAAGTCCTGCACCCAGGTGAAGAGCAGCGCGACGATGCCCCAGGTGACCATGATCCTGGCGAGCCATCGGCGGGCGCCGAAGCGGTGCAGGGCGAGATTGCTCGGCACTTCCAAGATGATGTAGCCGATGAAGAACACGCCGGAGGCGAAGCCGAACTGAGCCGCCGAGAGGGCGAGATCGTCATTCATGCCGTTCGGCGCCGCGAACCCGATCGCCGTGCGATCCAGGTAGTTGATGAAGAACATCAGGGCGACGAACGGAACAAGTCGAACGGCGACCTTGCGGATCGCCGATCTCGCCACGTCGCTCTCGCCGTGACGCGCGGTGCTCATGGTGTCCACACTGACTCCTTTTGCGCGCTTCTCGCCGGGTGAGTCCCGAGGCGAACCCGATCGAGATCGGGCCCGGCGACGAGATGCCTCGGGCGAGGAGGAAGCGCGCGTGAGTTCCGACAACGCTGTCTGCTCTCGCGTGCCGCCGTGCTCCCGTTCACCCGTGCCTGCGGCCGGGGGAGACGGTTCGGGGCGTGCTGGGAGCCAGTATTGGAGCGCTCCGGTCAACCTGTCAACCGGTTGACCAATTTTTCTCGACGGGTGCGGTGTCTGCGCGCCGTCGCCGCCCACGGAGTCCACGGAGGCGCAGCCGAGCGGATCGATCTTGGTAGCATCGTTGCTCGTGCCCTCGTACCCTGACGATTCCGCCGCGCACCTGAGCACCACGCTCGGCGCCATGCCCACGGGATCGGTCGTCTCCGAGGTCGCCAAGCGGCTGCTCGACTTCTTCACCAGCGGCCAGATCGAGCCGGGGACGCGACTGCCCCCGGAACGCTCGCTGGCCACCTCGCTCGGGGTGGGGCGCTCCGCCGTCCGCGAGGCACTGGCCGCCCTGGAGATCCTCGGGATCGTGATCGTCCGCCCCGGGTCGGGCACCTACCTGCGGGGCAGTGTGTCCGAACTGCTGCCGCGCACGCTGAGCTGGGGCCTGATGCTCGGCGAACCGCGCACCCGTGAGCTGATCGAGGTGCGGCACGGCCTGGAGGTCTACTGCGCCCGCCTGGCGGCGGAACGGATCGACGACGCGGGCGTCGGACGGCTGCGTGGCAGGCTGACGGTGATGCGCGACAACCAGGACGATGATGGCGACCTCAAGGCCTTCGTCGAGGCCGACATGCTCTTCCACCTGGAGATCGCCGAGGCGGCGGGCAACCTGGTGTTGCAGGAGCTGCTCCAGAGCACCCGGTCGCTGCTGCGGGTGTGGGTCGAACGGGCGCTGCGGGACGGGCGGCACGCTCGCCTCGCCGTCGCCGAGCACGAGCGGGTCTTCGCGGCGATGGCCGCCCGCGACCCCGACGGCGCAGCGGCGGCGATGGGGGAGCACATGCGGACGGCGGGTCGCCGCGTCGCGAACGCCATCACGCCCGCAGGCACGGCCCCCGGAGTCGGCGCCGGAGGCGCTGCGGCGACCGGAGATCAGCCGGGCTAGGACGGGCCTTCCATCCCGGTGAGCCACGCGGAGTCCCGTTCCGTCGGCGGCCGCCCGGCATCCCGCGACATGCCGTGACCGGATGCGACCCGGGTCGAGTGCATCGCCGACTCATCGCGCGGGAGCCCCTGCCCCGATGATCACCGAGGATCGGTCTCGGTGACCAGCAGGCGTCCCTAGGATGGCCCGATGGCGGCGGTCCGACAGTTCCAGGTCACCTTCGACTGCGCAGAAGCCGAGCGCCTCGCTCGCTTCTGGTGCGACGTGCTCGGGTACGTCGTACCGCCGACGGAGGAGCCTGCTGCCGGGGACGATCTCGACCGCTCGTCGCCGCCGGAACAGCAGGGCGCGTCGTTCGCCTGCATCGATCCCACCGGTGTGGGGCCGAGGCTGTACTTCCAGCGCGTTCCCGAAGGCAAAGTTGTCAAGAATCGGGTGCACCTCGATGTGCGGGCAGGCGCCGGACTCGTGGGTGCAGAGCGACTCGCCACCCTCGATGCCGAATGCGCCCGGCTGGTCGCGCTCGGCGCGGTACACGTGCGCACGCTGCTTGCCGACGGCGAGAACGAGTCCTGCATCGTGATGCAGGACATCGAGGGCAACGAGTTCTGTCTCGACTGAGGGCCGCGAGCGTGTCCTCGTCCGGTCCTCAGACCGAGGTGAAGTCGCCCCCGATCTGTCCGGGCACGGTGGCGCGATTGTTCGGATCAGACGTGCGCCGACCGGCGAGCCGTCGGGCCGGTTCGATGTGCCTCGTCGACGCGACGGGCGACGAGTCCTGCCTCCTCGCCCCGGCTGCGGCAGAGCCGGGACCCGCCCGCCCGCGTCCGCGCGATGCAGGCGGGTAGTGGTCCATACTCGGTTCCCGGCCACCATGTTGCTGCTATCTTCGTTCGATGTTGACCGAGTTCGATCTTGCTCGGCGCTCGCAGGTCTACGCGGCACTGCCGGAGTACCGCAGACGGCTTCGCGAGCTGGACACTGGTCCCGGCGTCGTCGAGGGCTCGGCGGACCTGAGTGAACACGAGTTCCAGCTGCTCTCCCAGAATGGCGAGGACGGCGTCATCCTGGAGATCCTGCGCCGCATCGGCGTCACCGACGGCTTCTTCGTCGAGTTCGGGGTCGAGACCGGCCGCGAGGGCAACTGCATCGCGCTCGCCGACGTCCTGGGCTGGCGCGGCCTGTTCATGGAGGCCGACGGGGCGCACAATCACCACCTGCACCAGAAATACCGCTGGAACGACCGCGTCCGAACCCTGCACGCCATGGTCACCCCGGAGCGGATCGAGGAGCTGTTCCGCGAGGGCGAGGTTCCGGCCGAACCCGACGTCGTGTCGATCGACATCGACGGTGGGGACTACTGGGTGTGGGACGCCATGGCGGACTATCGGCCGCGCGTCGTGGTGATCGAGTACAACTCCGCGCTCGACCCGGATCGCGCGCTCGTGCAGCCGCGCGACGCACCCGGCTGGGACGGCACGGACTACTTCGGCGCCTCGCTCGGGGCGCTTGTGGAGTTGGCCGAGCGCAAGGGATATCGCCTCGTGCACTGCGAGCTTGCCGGCGTGAACGCCTTCTTCGTCCGGGCGGATCAGGCCGGGCGGTTCCCGGCACCGGCCGAGGTGCGGCGTCGAGGACCGAACTACTTCCTCACCTCCCACGGGCACCCGGCGGACCAGACAGGCCGCGTCTACGTGGAGCTGTGATCGAGCGTCGAACCCGCGTGCGGCTGAGGTGATCGCGCACCGTACGGGCTCCGACGGCGTCGGACGTTCGGGGTAACGGAATGGTCGAAATGGGTTACCGTGACGGTCGTTCGTGCAGGCCCACCCGCCGAGAAGACCGAAATGGCTGAGATGGCTGACAGACCCCTGCCGGGATCGGCGCGCAGGCAGACGGCGGACCGTGGTCGACCAGACGGGCCTGAACCGGACGTCGTAGGCGGACCGGACACCTCGGCGGCATCGGGCGGCAGACCCCGTCGGGACGGGCAGCCCGCCCCGCGCGGATTCGTTCCGCCCGGTGAGTTCGTTCCGCCCGGCGAGCCCGTGGGTCCGTCGGGAGGCTCGGCGGGGCTGGACGGGTTCGTCGAGCCCGGCGACCCGCTGCTGCCCGGCGGGGCCGTACTGCCGAATCCGGTCCCGGCAGGGGAGACGGGGGGACGGCGACGACGGGCACCGGCGCCGGACTCCGGTGGCAACGGCCGGGTCGGACGGCGGGAGATCGACCGGCAGGCCTGGCCGAGCGAGGCTGCCTCGCGTGGGCCGGAGTCGTCGGGACGACAGGAGACCGCAGGCGGTCCGGGCGAACCGGACGGAGCCGCGCCTGCCAGGACTCGGCGACGGGCCGCGCCTCGCGAACCGGGCCGACCGGACTCCGTGCCCGAGAGCGCTCATCGTCCTCCGGCGGTTCGCGAATTCGGTGCGGTGCGCGAGTTCGACGGGGTGCCCTGGCCCGCCGAATCCGAGGCCGGGCCGGGCGGCGCCGCCTCCCGTCGTGGCGACGGGCCGGAGCGGGTCGAGACGATTCGGCCGGACGGCCTGCTTCCCGATCGAGGACCGGCACCGGGCGGGGGCGACGCGCGAACCGGCGCGAGCAGATCACCCGCTGGCCCCCGGGCGGCGACCGGCCCGCCGCAGACCGAGGCGTTACGGCAGCCCGGTGCGGCTCCGCCGCCGGGGCCGTCCCGAGGTCCCGACCTGCCCCGGAATCCCGCCGCTGCCCGGACTCCGAACACGCCCGACACGCCCAGAAGCCTCGGCGATTCTCGATCACCCGGCCTGGCGCGGGAGCCAGGTGTGGTGCCGCCGTCGTCGCCCGGCGCGGGCCGACAACCGCTGCCGCCCCGGCCTGCGCCGGTCGAGGAGACCGTGCAGTTCGACCAGACCCAGGAGATCACCGGGGGCCCGAAGGCGCCGCCGCAGTCGAGGAATCCGCCGCCCGCGCCGCCGCCGAAGCCTGCCCCGCCCGAGCCCGCCCCGCCCGAGCCCGCCGACGAGACGGTCCAGCTCAAGGCGGTCCGGGAGCCGCCGGAGACCGGCACCGCGCAGGGCGCCGAACCGCCCCCGGCACCGAAGCGTCCCCGGCGGATCGTGTTCATCGACATCGTCCGCGCCATCGCGGCCCTCTGGGTGTTCTACGGACACGTCGACATCCTCTTTCTCCAGGAGGAGGTCGGGCCGACGTGGTTCACCACGGCGTTCAACTACTTCATCGGTCCGCCGCTGCACCTGGGGGAGGAAGGGATCGGCGCTGCGGCGGTCCCACTGTTCTTCCTGGTCAGCGGCTTCGTGATCACGCCGATCGCGCTGAAGATGGGCACCGGTCGGTTCACGTTGAACCGGCTGATGCGGCTCTATCCGCCGCTGATCGTCGCGGTGCTGATCGGCGCTGCGGCCGTGGCGGTCGGCCTGCATCCGCTGGTCCTGCGCAGCGAGCCCGACGTGACGCTGGGGAACATCCTCACCAACATCACCCTCGTCAACTTCTTCCAACGGCCGCTCGGCGCCTTCGTCGGAGTGGGGTGGACGCTGGCGGTGGAGCTGTTGTTCTGCCTGCTCCTCGCGGCGATGCTCCCGTTGCTGCGTCGTTGGATCTGGGTCGCCATCGCGGTCGAGATCGAGATCCTGCTCGTGCTGATCCTGCTCGGCAACCACTTCGGCGGCACCTTCGGCGTGGTGGCCTCCGAGCTGCCGTATCTGCTGATCCCGGTCATGGGACAGGCCATCTGGGCCGGGTGGAACGAGAAGATCCACGGGTGGCTCGCCGGGTTCTTCCTGGCGATCTGCTGGGGGCTCTACGTCTGGTCCTCGCACCTCGACCTCGCCGACGACTTCGTGCTGCGACCAGCCCCGCTGGCCTTCGGTCTGCTGATCATGCTGGTCGGGCTGGGGATGGAGAATCGACTCCGGCAGCGGGCGGTGTGGACCTGGCTGTCCGAACGCAGTTTCTCGCTGTACCTGATGCACGCGGTGGTGGCGTTCCCGGTGCTGCGCGCACTGGTGGACGTGACGCCGCTGTGGGTGACCCTGCTCGCGGGCGTCGCCGCCACCGCGGTGGCGGTGGAGCTGTGCTACCGCTTCGTGGAGCGACCCAGCCACAATCTGGCCCGCCGCTTCTCCGGACGACCCACTCGGCGCTGACCGCACCCGTCTCGTCCCGCGCATACGCGTCCTCCGTCGTCGGGCGGCCGCTGTACGGCCGACCGGTCGGCGCGGGAGACCTCGTGCGGTGGCCGCCCGTCGAGGGCCCGGCAGGCGGCATCGCCACTTCCGAGGAGACCGTGCGCGCCGGGTCCGAGAGTTGGCGTGGCGTACGCGGTACCGGCTCGCGACGCGTGCCGGGCGCTCGCCTCGTCAGCGTGACTCATGGCTGCGATCAGTGACACTTGTCATCCGAAATCCATGACAGTTGTCAGAAGAAGTCATGACAGTTGTGACTACCGCCGATGATCAGCGCTGGCGCAGGATCTACGACATGACCACGCAGACGCAGACTTCCCGTTCGCCCGGCCTCGGCGCGATCCGACACCGGCCCGCCGACAACGGCTCGGCGGTCGTCGCCGCCGAGTGCCGCCGCCCGGCGACGCCGTCGAGTCGGGCGCTGCGCATCATTCGCGGCCTGGTCCGACTGCTGCGTCGATGGCGCCCTCGGCCGCCGCCCGGTCTGGGCCGCCGCAGGGCGAACCCGACGTGCGGGCGGAACGCGAGCGCGCCGATGCCTGCGCCCGGCCTGCCGAGCGGGGCGGCGGTCCGACCATGGCCGCCGACCGAGGCGCGGTCAGCGAGGGCCCTCACGTGTCGAGGCCGTACGGTCGGCCAGGAATCGATCGAAGGTGATCTCTCCGACGGCATGTCTCGGCGTCAGCTGCCTGCCCGCGCGAAGGCTGCGCCCGAGCGCGCCGGGCACCGGCAGTGTCACCACCCGGGCAGCCCTGCCCTCGGCGGCCAGGGTGCGTCGAGCGAACTCGGCCAGACCGAGCACCTCCGGACCGCCCAGTTCCGGCACTCGCCCGGCGGGCCCGGTCTCGACCAGCTCGACCAGTCTGCGTGCGACGTCGCGGACGTCGATCGGCTGACATGCGACGTCGGCGGGAGCCAGGACGACCGGCGACCGTTCCTGCACGGCGGCCAGTCGGGCCACCAGATCGTGGAACTGGGTGGCCCGCAGGATCGTCCACGGCACCCCCGCGCCTGCCACGATGCCCTCGCAGGACAGCTTGATCCGGTAGTACGGCAGCGGCACGGTCTCGATGCCGACGATGGACACGTAGATCAGATGCGGGGGATGCTCGGAGTCCCGCGCGATCTCGGTCAGCCGCCGGGTCGCCTGTACGTCGCCTCGGCCCGAGGTGGTCGCACAGTGGACGATCGTGTCGACCCCCGCCACGGCCTCGGCGATGCCACTACCGGTCGCGAGATCCCCGACCACCCGGTCGTGGGCAGGCTGATCGGGGGACTGCGGTCGCCTGCTGAGCACCCGCACCGCGTGGCCTCGGGCCTGCAGCCGTCGCACCACGGCGCGTCCCAGTGTGCCGGTCCCGCCGGTCACCAGAGTCGGTCTGCTCACGATTCCTCCTGGTCTCTCGGATGCGCTCGTCGTCGCCGCGACAGGCTGCCTGCGAAGCGCAGTCTGTCGTGTCTCGGGGCGATGCGCAGCGCGATGATCAGCAGCAGCCGCGCCCCGGCCACCGGGCTGACGGCCGTGCGCATGCTGCACGATGAGGTGTGGGCCGTTCGGCCGTTCGGCTTCCCCCGTTCGCCTACTTTCGTGACGGCGTTCTCCTACCCTCACGGCATGAGCCAGCTCGTCAGGACCGCAGTGGAGCTGCTGCGTCGCGCCGACGTGGCGCGAGCAGGTCCGTTGTCGTCTCTCGGACTGACCGAACTGGCCGTGCTGCTCGGCGTGTCGAGGTCGACGCTGCTTCGCCGGATCGGCAGTAGACGTGAACTGGATGCCGCGTTGATGGAACTGGGGGCACGCTCGGTGCTGCGGCCTCCGGTGGCCGACCGCGTCGTGGACGCCGTCGCCGTGCTGATCAGTGAACGGGGCGTCGGCGCGGTGACGCTCGACGATGTGGCAGCCAGGGCACAGTGCAGTGTCCAGTCCATTCACGTGCAGGTCGGCGGACGCGACGCGGTGCTCATCGAGACGTTCGCCCGCTACAGCCCGCTCGCCGGGATCTCCGTCGCACTCGTGGAACCGCCTGCCGACCTCGGCGGGGCCGTTCTGCGCGTCTACTCGGCCGTGGTCGATGCGGTGCTGGGAATGCCGGTGATTCCGGCGCTGCTCACCGAGGCGCTCGCCCGGCCGGACAGCGGGCTGGCCCGCTACGTGCGCACCGGCTGCGTCCGCGCCGTCAGCCTGCTCCTCGCCCGGTGGCTCGCGGGGCATCGGCTGGCAGGCGCCATTCGGCCGATGCGGTTGCGGCAGGCGATCGTCTTATTCATCGGGCCGATCGCCGTGCAGGTGCTTGCCGAGGCTGCGGCAGGCGGGCGCCCCGATGAGGCTGCCCGGCTGCGCACCGCGACCGAGCTTGCGGACTCGTTCTGTCGCGCGGTCCGCCCCGATCCCGTGATCTGACCGCACGGCAGATCCGTTGCCGGTGGGGAGCAATTTCGGAGGCGGACGACGGGGACGGCGGTCCTGGCCGGCTGTCGTGTGCCCGATGCGACCGGCCGATTGTCGGTGGCCTCGGGTTGGATGACGGCGCCGCGTCGGGCGGCTGCCGCTCTGCGCCGCCGACCGATCCCGGCGGCGGTCGGTGTCGTGTCGGGCTGCGACGTCGACGGTCGGCGCCGATCATCGGGTGTCTGCCCGCCGGGGCAGCCCTGTTCGGCTGCGGTGTCTGTCGAGTCGGTGCCCCGAACCGGCGCGACGTCAGCCCGCACCCCCCACGACGAGAGGATCGCCGACGACATGGCGGAGTACAGCGAGATCGACGGCGTGCGCACCTGGTACGACGAGCACGGCAGTGGTGAGCCGGTGGTTCTGCTGCACGGCGGGTTCAGCGACTCACGGGACTTCCACGGCAACCTCGACGCGCTCGCCGACGGTTTCCGGGTCCTGAGCCCGGATCGGCGGGGTCACGGACACACCCCCGACGTCGAGGGGCCCATCACCCTGGAGCTGATGGCCGAGGACACGATCGGCTTCCTGTCGACCGTCGTCGGCGGTCCCGCGCACCTGGTCGGCTACAGCGACGGCGCCGCCGTCGCACTGCTGGTCGCGTTGCGTCGTCCCGACCTGGTGCGCAGGCTGGTCCTCGTCAGTGGTGTGTTCCACCGCGACGGCTTCGCCGTGTCGTTCGACGGTGACGGCGAGATGCCGCAGGACGTGGTCGACTCCTACGGCGAGGTGTCGCCCGACGGCATCGAGCACTTTCCCGTGGTGGCCGAGAAGATGGCGCGCTGCTCGGCGGCCGGCCCGACGCTCACGGCGGCCGACCTCGGCGGCGTCGGCAGCCGGACCCTGGTGATGACCGGCGACGACGACCTGGTGGCACTGGAGCACACGCTTGCGCTGTACCGGGGTGTCGCCGAGTCCGAACTGGCCGTCGTCCCCGGCACCTCGCACCTCTTGTTGGTCGAGAAGCCTGCGGTGGGCACCGGCATCGTGCGTGACTTCCTCACCTGCGATCCGGTGCCCACCATGCTGCCGCTGCGTCGATCGTCCTGAGCCGGGTTTGGTCCGGCGATGCGGCGGATACCGGCTGTCGGCCAGCGTCCGCCGCGCCTAGTGGACAGCGGGCGGCATCACGTCGTCGGCGACTCCGACAGGTCGACGGCGGGCTCGCCGCAGATCTCGAGATTGACGATGTTGACTGAGCCGATCGCGATCAGCGCCGCGTCGGGACTCACATCCTGCTGGTTGAACAGCACGCTCACCTGCCGTGCGCCGTCGTCGGTCGCGAAGGACATCGTCGTGTAGCCGGGGATGCTGCCGGTGTGCCCCCACAGCCGAACGCCGCAGGTGGTGGTCATCTCCTCGATGCCGAGCCCGTAACCGGGCCACAGCTCGTGGCCGGTGGGCACGGTCTCGCGCAGCAGTGCGGTCAGCTCGGGGGAGAGCAGCCCGCCGGTCAGCAGGCTTGCGAACAACCGTTGGAGATCCTCGGCGGTGGACACCGCTCCGTAGGCGGCCCAGGCGAAGGACGGATTGATCTCGGTGACCTCGTGCCGCTGCCCGTCGAGCACGACGTAGCCGGTCGGATGAGGCTGGGGCAGTCCGGGCTCGGTGCTGGGCAGGAAGGTGTCGGCCATCCCCGCCGGTGTGAAGACCTCGTCCCGCAGGACCTCGGGCAGCGGCTGTCCGGTGGTCGCCTCCACGATCATGCCGAGCAGCACGTATCCGGTGTTGGAGTAATGGAACGCCTCGCCGGGGCGGCCGACCGCACCGAGTGCGACGCCCATCTCGACGAGGTCGGCAGGCGCGAAGGTGCGACTCCCGTACTCGGCGGGCGTCTCCTGTTCCAGCGTGACCGTGTAGTCGGCGAGTCCTGAGGTGTGCCGCACCAGGTGTTCGACCGTGATGACGTCCTCTTCTGGCACCAGGCCGGGCACGAGTTCGTCGAGGGTGTCGTCCAGCGACAGCCTG
Source organism: Actinoalloteichus fjordicus (assembly GCF_001941625.1). Classification (NCBI taxonomy): domain Bacteria; kingdom Bacillati; phylum Actinomycetota; class Actinomycetes; order Pseudonocardiales; family Pseudonocardiaceae; genus Actinoalloteichus; species Actinoalloteichus fjordicus. Next base: position 4,722,213 of record NZ_CP016076.1, on the reverse strand, counting down.
CCCTGGTCCACGAGCCGGAGTACTGCGGCCGCGACCATGCTCTTGGTGAGGCTGGCCGCGCGGAACGTCGACTCCGCAGGCATCGGCGTGCCCGAGGTGAGGTCGGCGAGGCCGTCGGAGGCCTGCCATCGTCGCGCGCCGTCGGCGATGGTGACCGCGACGCCGGGTGCGCCCGCCTCGACCATGCGGGCCAGCTCTGCCTCGATGGTCGCGCGGTCGGCAGGCGCCCCTGCCTCGGTCGTGGCGCTCGCGGTGGCGTGGGGAGCGCAGAGGATCAGCCCGGCGGTCAACGCCGCGAGGCGGCGACGTCGGCGATCGGGGTGAAGACGGGTGTTCGACAAGGGGATTCCTCTCGGCGGCGCGGTCGATCTCGACCGGCGGACGGACAGCCCGTTCAGTGCAGCGCAGGCCGGGCGTCCGCCGCACCGGGCGATCGGTCACCGCCGTCCCGACGATCGGATGATGGACGGCGGCAGGCCGCGACCTTCGTCCGGGTGTTCGGGACCGTTCGGCGGCTGTCGGATCGGGCGAGGCGTCTGTGATGCTCGTGTCTCGGTTGGCGGATTCTGGCGGCCGCACCACGGACTGTCGCGGGGAGCAGCCGTTCCGGACCTGCGGAGCGGCCGGGTGACGAGGTGTGCTCGGCTGGTCGGCGGGGTGTCGGGCGAGGGTGACGGCGTGCGAGGAACCCCGGCGTCGATCGCGGGTGGTCGCCCAGTGTCCGGCAGTCGCACGTCCGGATCACGACGTCCGAGTGCGGCCCGCCGCCTGCGGGTCTGCCACGGTGAGCCGGCTCGTCGGCCGCCGAACGTCGGCCGGGTCGCGGTGATCAGCCGGTGAACCAGCCGCCTGCGGGCTCATCGGGGAGGATCGGCTTCTCCGCCAGCCGTCCCAAGTGGACAAGAATGTCCTTAGTGGACTGCTGTCGGTGGACCGGACGCCTGCCGGCTCGCTGGAGGTGGGCCTGCGGGCTATGGGTTCGCTTGGGGTGGGCCTGCTGCGGGTAGACCTGCCGGCTATGGGGTCGCTGGGAGTGGGCCTGCCGTAGGTGGACCTGCCGCGAGTGGGCCGCCGGGTGACAGCCTGTTCGGCGCGACGATCGACGACGGCCGGGCCACCGATCGGCCGACCGACACCGATGAGGAGGAACCGGAAGTGACGGGTCTGCCCGCCCGGCGGCGACCGACCGGGCTCGGGGGCTGGCTCGACCGCTCCCGGACGCGGGTCGTCGCCGCGTTGATCCTGGTCGCCGCCGCTGCTCCGGCCGTTCCGCTCGCCGCGGCGGCGGGCGCGGCAGAGAGCACCGAGGCGTTGGTGTGCTGGTACTCGGCGGCGGTCCAGCTGGCGGGCAGCCTGGCCGTGCTGCTGCGACCTCGGGCGGTCGCGGCCGCGACCCTGGCGGCCGCGGTCGCCGTGCTGCTCCCGATCTGGACCGGCGAGATGGGTGAGACGGCGGGCTACTTCGGCGGAATCAACCCATGGCCGCCCCTGGCGATCCTCATCGCGTCGGGGATGGCGACCAGGCAGGGCGGCCGGGGTACGGACGTCCTGGTGGCCTGGGGTGTGATCGGTGTCGCGGTGCTGGCGGCGGTCCGGGTCTGGGAGCCGTCGACGAGCACCGTGGTCTCCGGGGTGCTGCGGACCGTGCTGCCCGGACTGTTGGGAGCGTTCCTCGCGACGCGGGAGCGGCTGGTGGCCGCGCTGCGTGAGCAGGCCCGTCGAGTCGAGAGCGACCACCGTCGTGCGCTGGCCTCGGCCCGGCAGGCCGAACGGACGCGCCTGGCCGATGAGATGCACGACCTCGTCACGCATCGCGTCAGCCTGATGGTCCTGGCCGCCGACGCGCTGCGGCGAGCTCCGGACCAGGAGCGGAGCCGCGCAACGGCTCGGGTGGTCCGGGAACACGGGGTGGCCGCCCTCGACGAGCTGCGGGAACTCCTCGGTCTGCTGCATGCCGATCAAGTCCGGCATTCCGGCCCCGACACGGCTTTCGACCACAGTGGACATCCGGCGGCCGACGACGTCGTTGCCCGGTCGGCCGTCGAGCCTCGACCGAGGGCGGGCGGCGTCGCACCGGACCCGGACGTCGAGGACCTGATCGCGGCTGCCGAGTCGGCGGGGACGTCGGTGCGGTTCGACCGAGACGGTGAGCCGAGGGCGGTCCCGCTGGCCGTGCGACGGGCCGTGGCGCGCGTCGTGCAGGAGGCGTTGACCAACACGCGCAAGCACGCGGCGGGCGCGGCGGTCCGGGTCGAACTCCGGTACGACTCCGATCGCGTGCGGGTCGAGATCCGCACCGCCGCGCCGGGGCGGACCGCTGTCGCCACTGCGCCGGATCACCTCGCCGCCGCAGGCACGCCGAGGCTCGCCGAGCCGGATCGTCGCGGGCCGGGCGATGCCGAGGCGGCAGGCGCGGCGGAGCGCGGTGCCGGGGAGCACTCCGCCTGCGAGAGCCTCGGCGCGGCGGCCGCAGGCAGGGACACCGCAGTCGGGTCGAGCGACGCCGAGTGGGCTGAGGTCGGGTGCTCCGGCGTCGAGCAGACCCGCGTTGAGGGCGGGGTCCGGCCCGGCGTCGAGGAGGCCGATGCGAGCCCGGCAGGCACCGGCCGGGCGGAGGTCGAGCCGGGTGACGCCGGGCGGGCAGGCGTCGGGTCGAGCGGTGCCGAACCCGGCGCTGTCGAGGTGAGTAGCGGTGGATCGGCAGGGGCGGACCACAACGGCGCCGGGCGAGCCTGCGCCGGGCAGGCCGTTGCGGAGCCGACCGGCGCCCAGCACGCCGAGGCGAGGCTGGCCGGTACCGGGTCGGGCCGGGGCCTGGCCGCGTTGCGGCACCGGGTCGGGCTCCTCGGCGGCACGCTCCGCGCGGGCAGGCTGCCCGACGGCGGTTTCCGGGTGTCGGCAACCCTGCCGACAGCCGGATCGGCCACACCCGGCGGGTCGGAACCGCCGGCTGAGAGTCGGTCGTCGATCCCGCTCCGTCCTGAGCGGGGATCGCCGTGGACGAGCTGCACGGCGCCCGGAGGGAGCCAGGACGAAGTCCTGGTGACCGACGACAACGCCGCAGATCGCCGCCTGCCCCACGCAACAGGACAACAGGGAGCACCGACAGGCTCTAGGGTGGTCGGGTGATCCGGGTCCTCGTCGTCGACGACGAGCCGATGGTGTGTGGTTATCTCGGCGCGATCCTTGCCGACGGCGCCGATGTGGAGGTCCTCGCGCCAGCGCACGACGGGGCCGAGGCCGTGGAGGCCTCGGTACGGGGACGGCCCCACGTCGTCCTGCTCGACCTGCGGATGCCCGGTGTCGACGGGCTCACCGCGCTCCCGCACCTGCGCGCCCTCCCCGAGCCGCCCGCCGTGATCGTCCTGACCACCTTCGACTCGGACGCCCATGTCCTCGACGCGCTGCGTGCGGGCGCGGCGGGCTTCCTGGCCAAGACCACTCCGCCGGAGGACCTGCTCAACCTGGTCCGCGTCGCCGCCGACGGACACGCGGTGCTCTCCTCGCAGGCGATGCATGGTCTGCTCCGGCCGACCGCCGCCGCCGACGAGCGCAGACGGGCCGCCGTGCGGCTGCTCGACGGACTCACCGAACGAGAACGGGAGATCCTCACCCTCATGGGCGAGGGGCTCACCAACGCCGCCATCGGGCGGAGACTGCACCTCTCGGAGCCGACGATCAAGGGCTACGTCTCGCGCATCCTGCTCGTACTCGACTGCGCCAATCGAACCCAGGCGGTGCTGGTCGATCAGCGGGCGCGGATCACCTGAGTGGGCGGTCCGCACTGACAGCGCTGATCTTCACGTCGACCTCGCCTGCCGGTGTCGCCTTCATCCTCGTCTACGCGGCCCTCGCAGCCGGTGGCTGTGCAGCGGTCCTCGTCGCCGCGCTCGCTCGACGTGCCCGGGATCGCTCAGTTCGCCTGTCGTGACCCGACATCGCCTCGGGACAGGGTGGAGCACGAGCCCGGTGTCGCGCATTCCGTCCTCGGCGGTGCCGATCAAGCGCGGGAGGAGCTGGTGCCACAGCCGGCGCGCGTCGCCTGGCGGGAGGTCGGCCGGGGAACCACGGCCGCCGCGAAACCGAGCACGCGGTCGGGTCCTCCTGCCCCGCGCAGGCGGCCCGGCCGGCTGCGCGATTCGTCCGAGTCCCGGTCCGCCACCAGAGAGCCCCGCCCGGCGACGACCAGAAGAGGCTCGGCGAGGAACCCGCACCGGGCACGATCCGGCCCGTCGTCACCGGATCTCGGTCGTCACCAGCAGGCGAAGGTGAGCGGCCAGCCAGGACTCGGCCCTGGCGACAAGATCCTCGGCCGCCAGCGAGGTCGCGAACTCGGCCGTCAACGCCCCTCCGGTACGCAGGCCGACCCGGTTCAGACCGGTCGCCGCATCCTCGATCCGGCGGCGCAGGCCCGGCGTGGGATGCCGTAGACCACGATGGGCGGCCTCGGCGAGCACCAGGAGCGCCGTCTCCAATGCCGAGTCCAGTGGTGCGGGCCGCGTGTGGATCGCCGTCGCCAGCGCGGACCCGCCGTCGCCCGGCGCGAAATCGGGCAGCACCACGTCCGGCCCGACCAGCACGGCGATCGGTTCCAGGACGAGCCCGCCCCGCACCCTGGTCAGCAGGCCGCTGATCGACAGGTCGTCGCCGTCCTGCCTGCGCAGCGCCTCGGCCAGCGCGTCCAGCGCACCGGGGGCCGAGGTGCGGTAGGCCGCCGAGACGGTCATCGGGGTGCCTGCCGCATCGGCGATCACCGCATCCAGCCGCTGGTCGCCGGGGTGGTAGCCGATCTCGACCACTCGAGCCACCCTAACGACGTGCACGTCCTCGGCCTCGACGCGCGGCCGGATCAGCCGGGGCGGCAGGTCCTCGCGCGCTCGTGCCGCCGCCGCGAAGTCGTCGATGACCAGCGGATCGGGCAGGCGGTTCCACGCGGTGCCCAGCGGCAGCACGGTCGTCCTGGCCACCCGGCCGTCCGCGATGTGCAGGAGCCTGCCCGCGGTTCGCGATGCCGTCTCCGACACGATCTCGGCGGCGGCCAGCGCCCGTAGCGACGCCCGCGCGACCCGTCGCGGCGCCAGATCGTGTCCGGTCAGCTCTTCGCCCTCCGCGACCTCGTACCGGCGGCGCAGGACCAGGACCGTCCCGGTGTCGACGTGGGCGAGGAACACCTCCACGGTGCGGTCGGCGGCCGTACCGGTGACCCTGGCGCCGAGGCTCGTCAGGCGGACTCGCCGCAACGGAGTCTTGGCGGGCTCGTCGGTGCCCAGCACGCGCGAGCGCGGACTGGCGCCGCCGTTGACGACGGCCCGATGCCGGGCATGCAGCTCGACGAGGAGTTCGGCGACCCGCAGGCTCCGATGGTGAGCGCTGCGATCGGCATAGGCGGTGAGCTGTTCCACCAGCTCGCTCAGCGTGGCGGCGGGCCAGTGCAGATTCCTGCTCTGCAGGGTCGCGGCGGCGCGACGCAGTTCGGCGATGGAGGCAGGCCCCGCATGCATGGCACCGTCGAGGAGCAGTCGGTCCGCCAGTGCGAGGGCGGGTTCGATCCCGGAGGTCGTGGTGTCGGCCCGGTCGCCGACGTCCAGCCGGACGTCGTCCTCGGTCAGCCCTCGCTCGTCGGCCGCCCGGAAGGCCCACACGGCCAGCGCGATGAACTCGCCTCGGTCTGCCCCGGCCGCGTCGGTGTGCACATAGGCAGGTTCGCCGGGAACCAGGAACCGCACGGTGCAGGAGGCCAGCTCGACCCGAGCCACCGGATCGGATTCGGTGGACCGGCGGACTCTGGCCGAATAGCCCGCCCGGTGCAGGCGGCGGGCGGTGGTCATCGCCCGCGAGCCGATCAGCTCGCGCACCGCCTCGTCCTCGAAGTCGCCGGGGGACCACTGGGCGCGCCTGGGCGCGGTGGTCGCCGACACCGAGCCCGCCGGGTCGGCGTCCCCGGCCACCGGATCTCCCGGGTCCTCCCGAGCCCTCGGGTCTCCGGATGTCGTCGACCCTGGAGACGCAGGCTGCTCTCGTGCGTCTCCGCCAGCTGTCGGGCCTTCCGTGGCGGTCGGAGCGTCGGGAACCGCCTGCGCTGTCAGGACGCCCACCTCGCTCGCCACGTCGGTCGTCGCGCCGCCGTGGCCGGCCGAACCAGCCGCCGCCACCCCGGCCCCGGTCGGCTCGGCCCCCGTCGCCCCGTCGTCGCCCGCCCCCGCCTGCCGCTGATACGCCAGCACCAACCCGATCCGATGTCGGCAGATCGAGATCGAGGCACAGTCGCAGCGCGCGCCGTCCAGCCCGACGCCACCGGGCAGCGCCGTCCCGACGCCGTCGGGAAAGCGACCGTGCACGGTGCCGTCGGCGTCGAGCGTCACCGCCGGGACGACGCCCGCGTCCAAGTCCTTGGCCGCGCGCTTGACCAGGCCTCGGTTGGCCAGCGCCGCCAGTGCTTCGGTGGACAGCGCCAGCAGGTCGGAGCGGGTCATCGGCCGATCCTCTCCGCGACGAAGTTCGCCAGCTGACTGGGTGTCATCGCGCCGACCTGGGCTCCGACGTCCGCCAGCCGGCCGGCCGTCGTCCGGTCGTAGTTCGGGTTCGCGTCCTCGTCGAGCGCGGCCAGGCCCAGCACCACGGTGCCCTGCTCCACCAGGGCGCGCACCGTGCGGATCAGCTGATGCGCGTCCCCGCCCTCGTAGAAGTCGGTGATGACCGCGACGATCGAGCGACGCGGGTTGTCCACCAGGCCCGCCCCGTAGCGCACCGCCTTGGCGATGTCGGTTCCGCCGCCGAGCTGCACCTTCATCAGCAGCTCCACGGGATCGGTCACGTCGTCGGTCAGGTCGACCACCGAGGTGTCGAAGGCGACGAGGTGCGTCCTGAGCCCCGGCAGGCCCCACAGACAGGCTGCCGTCACGGCGGTGTGGATGACCGATCCGGCCATCGAGCCGGACTGATCGACGAGCAGGACCAACTGCCACTGATCGATCGCGCGGCGGGTGCGAGAGTAGAACCGAGGCTCCTCGATGGAGACCCTCCGCTGTTCCGGCTGGTAGTTCCCCAGATTCGCGCGGATCGTGCTCCGGAAGTCGAAGTTCCGAGCCTGTTTGAAGCGGCTGGGCCTGCGAGCCCTGGTCCCCGTGAAGGACTGCCGCACCTCGGTGGCCAGCTTCGCCATCAGCTCCCGGATCACCTGCTCGACGAGCTTCCTGGCCAGGGCCAGGACGTCGGGATTCATCAGGTGCTTGGTGCGCAGCACCGCGCGAAGCAGGCTCTGACTCGGTTCGATCCGTGCCAGCACCTCGGGGTCGGTGACGACGTCGAGGATTTCGAAGCGTTCCACGGCGTCCCGCTGTAGTCGTTCGACGGTCTCCCGGGGAAAGAGTCGGTGCACCGCGTCCAGCCAGTCCACTGTCGTCAGCACGGACGGTCCGTCGCCGCCCTCCCGGCTCCCTGGCGAGCCGCCGCGCCGGACACCGCGCCGGGCCAGTTCGGGGTCGCGGCCGTACAGCCAGTTCAGTGCTTCGTCGCGGCCTGCACCGTCGCCGACGGGCGGCCCGGTGTGCTTCTCGGCCGGGGCGCCCAGGATCAGCCGCCAGCGCTGGAGATCCGGGTTCTCCTCGGTCATCGTCGCCCCTCCGCCGAGACGAGGCCCTCGCGGGCACACAGCCGGGACACGCGCGCCTCCAAGGCCGAGGCCTCCGCGATCACCAGCGGGTCCGCCGTCGTACGCAGCAGCCCCCGTGCCGAACCGCGCATTCCCCGCCGGGCCAGCAGACCCTCGGCGATCGTCTCCCGTTCCCTCGGCGGGAAGAACTCGAAGGCACCGCGCAGTGCGGGCAGTGCCACGAGGAAGTCGTCCTCGGTCATCGCGGCGACGATCTCGTCCAGGACGCTCAGCACATCGGAGCGGCCTGCACCGTCGGCTCCGGCGGAATCGACCTCGGATCCTCGATCCGCCTCGCCGTCGGTCAGCACCTCGTCGCGCGCGAGGACGAACAGCCCGGCCAGCCAGTCGCCGAGCGTGTGCGGCCGGGCCGCCGCTCTGGCCGCGCCGCCCGCATCGCGGACGCCGCCGTCCACCGACCAGCAGAAGCCGACGGCGGCGCCGCGCAGGTCCGGTGGCGCCGCGTCGTCCACGCTGATCCGGCGCATCACCGCCACGGCGGAGGCACGGTCCAGGTCGAGTTCGACCTCGGCGTGCCGCAGGGCGTCCCTGGCGGCGGCCACGGCCGCGATCCGGGGGAGGTCGGCGGGCGCCGGACCGGCCTGGATTCCCTCGGCGAGCCACAACACCCGCGTGAGGGCGCCATGGACGACCGCGCCGAACAAGGGATTGCGCACCGAGCCCAACAGCCGGTCATGGCGCCACAGCCCGAGCACCGTGGCCAGCACCCGGCCCAGCGCACCGAGATCCGTCGCCCCCGCCACCCCGGCCTCGACCGAGGAGATGACGCTCTCGGTCAACTCCGCCAGCCCGCACAGCGCCGCGTCGAACAGCACGGCGGCCAGCTCGTCCACATCGGACCCGGCGGAGCCCGCCCGCTCCGTCAGCAGCGCGGTCCCGGCGTCGACGAGCGTGGCACCGTAGGCGCCCGCCTCGATCAACGCGGTCAGCCGCTGCTCGCCGTCCGTCAGCTCCCAGCGCTCCTCGGCGACCGGATCGGCCCCGGTCGCAGGCCCGGCGGTCCGTTCGATGCCGGGAATTCCCAGCACCCGCAGGCGATGCAGTACCCGACTGCGTTCCCGGTCACCGTCCTCGACCAGGTTCAGGGTGACCATGCCGTCGACGAGGACGTGCCGTTCCAGCTCGGCCAACACGGCGGCCACCAGCGGCGGCGCCGGGGTGTCGGGGTGCAGGACGCCGACGCGGTCGCCGCGCAACGCGGCCACCATCTCCACCACCGCCGGATGCGTTCCCGGTGCGATCAGGCCACGGGTCGTCCAGGGCAGCGGATGCGCCAGGTCCTCCGACACCAGCGCCGTGACCAGCCCGTCGAGCATGTCGGTCCGCGTGGGGGAGCGGTGTCCGCGCAGCCGGGCCAGCCCGTCCGCCCCCGCCCTGGCCGCGATCAGGTCCGCGGTGGACACCGGCTGCCTGCGCTTCCGCAGCCGCTCGATCACCGCCGCCATCGCCGTCTCGGCCGCCCGATCCAGGCCGTCTTCCCAGAGCCGCTGGTAGTACTCCGGTGACGGCATCCCCGCCTCGTAGCCCACGAAGGAGTCCAGCCGGGTGAAGGAGTACGGCACCAGGTAGCTGCCGCTCACCGCGTCGCAGGCCGGGCGGGGGATCTCCGGCGGCTCGGTGCTCGTGCCCGGCGTCGCGGCGGCGGCGACCAGCGCGGGCCGATGGAAGCCGCCGGTGATCACCAGCACCGGTCGGTCGCCCGCCTCGGCGACCGCCGCCCGCACCCACTCGGCCATGTACGCCTCGCGGGCGGTGTCCGATTCGCCCGCCTCGGCGATGCGGGCGGCATCCACTCCGCCCGCCTCGGCAGCACCGCTGCCCGAGTCGGCGGCCGCGCCGAGGGCGGGCTCTCCGCGCAGCAGGTCGAAGTAGGCCGCCAGCCGGTCTGCCAGCCCGTCGTCGGCCTCGGCCTCGAAGAGGTGGTCCCAGAGCGTGTCGACGTTGTCGACGGCGAACCGGCGGCACAGCTCGTCGACGACGGCGGAGTAGCGGGTCTCGGCGTCGGCATAGCGGTTGCGGCGGTCGGACAGCGCCGAGTGCCATGCGGGCAGGTCGATGAACCGGACCTCGGCGCCCTGTGCGCGACCGGCGGTGAGCGCCACCCATTCCGGCGAGTACTCGCAGAACGGCGTCCACGAGGACTGCGCTCGGTGGGCGTCCCGGTAGTAGCTGAAGATCGCGATCGGCAGCTGATGGCCGAGGAGCAGCTCGTCGAGCCGGTCGTTGACGTCGGCAGGCCCCTCCACCAGCACGATCGCCGGCCGCAGCGATGCGATGGTCGACGCGACCAGCCGGGCGCAGGCCGGGCTGTGGTGGCGGACCCCGAGGAAGGTGGCGGGCATCAGCCGGGCAGCAGGTGCCGGGCGTCGTGCAACGCCTGCCACTGCGGGCCGCCGGACTTCTTCGGCACCTGCTGCTCCAGGTACCGTCGCAGCCGAGCCAGATCCTCGCCGCCGTCCTTCGCGGCGGTGCCCGCCAGGCACTCGACGACGTCGGCGGCGTTGCCCTCCTCGCCTCGGAGGAACCAGCCGCGCAGGCCGACGGCGTGCGCGACCGACACCGCCTCTGCCGTGCTCATCACGGTGGAGAGCCGGTCCATCGACTGGCCCTGCGCGGTCTTGCCGTTGCGCAGCTCGCGGAAGGTGGTCACCAGCACTTCGAGGACGTCCCGGCTGGGCACGATCTCGACACCGGATCGGCGCAGCAGGTTCGTGGCCTCGCGTTCGACGAGGTCCAGTTCGGTGCGCAGGTCAGCGATCGGGAACACGGTCTCGAAGTTGAATCGACGCTTGAGCGCCGCGCTCATCTCGTTGACGCCCCGGTCGCGGGTGTTCGCGGTGGCGATCACATTGAAACCCTCCCGCGCGAAGACCATCGAGTCCGCCCCCGGCAGCTCGGGGACGGCCACCACCCGCTCCGACAGCAGCGACAACATCGAGTCCTGCACTTCGAGCGGGCAGCGGGTGATCTCCTCGAAGCGGACGATCTTCCCCTCCGCCATGCCGCGCAGCATCGGCGCGGGCACCAGCGACCGGGGCGACGGGCCGTCGGAGACCAGCATCGCGTAGTTCCACGAGTACTTGATCTGGTCTTCGGTGGTGGCCGCGCCGCCCTGGATGGTCAGCGTGGACTCGCCGCAGACCGCGGCCGCGATCAGTTCCGAGAGCAGCGACTTCGCCGTGCCCGGCTCGCCGACCAGCATCAGGCCTCGGCTGGTGGCCAGTGTGACCAGGGCGCGATCGATCAGCGAGGGGTCACCGACGAACTTGCGGCTGATGCGGGCGCGCTCGTCGCCCACGATGAACCGGCGGGCGGCCGACAGGCTCAGCGCCCAGCCGGGCGGCCGATGCCTGGTGTCCTCGGCGCGCAGCCGAGTCAGTTCGTCGGCGTGCCGGATCTCGGCGGGCGGTCGTTGCAGGCTGTCCTGGGACATCGGTGTCGGGGGTCTCTCTCGGGTCGGTCGATGTGGTCGGGCGAATCGGCGGTGAGTGACCTTGCCTGCCGGCCGCAGCCGCCGATCGGCGGTGGACCGCTGCGGCCGGCGCGGCGCCGCCGAGGTCAGCCTGCGACTGCGGTCAGGTCGGTGAGCGCACCCAGCAGCTCCGAGGCCTCGATCGGGTCGAGATCGCCCAGGGTCGGCTTCCCCGCCGTGCCCAGTCCGGATCCTGCCCAGGCGAAGACTCTGCTGAGCTCCTGCACCGGCTCCGGGGTGTCGAACATGGGGAAGCCCGGATCGAGCCGGAGACTCACGCCGACCCGACCGATCGTCGAGGAGATGATCGTTCGAGAGCCGCGAGTCCCCGCCTCGGGCTTCTCCAAGGTCCAACCGCGCCGCTCCAAGGCCCGCACTCGGCCGGTCGGCACCTGCCTGCCCTCGAACCGCGACAGGTCCCAGCCCGCCCGCTCCTCCTCGGCCAGCTCGTACACCGGCCTGCCGAGCTGCTGGAACGACTGCGTGATCTCGTAGTCGGCGAAGACGGCGGCCCAGTCGGCAGCCGCCGCACCGAGGTGCAGGGGATGGGCGATCGCGAAGCATACGTCGGCGGGCACGGCGATCAGGCTCGGTTCGCCGTCGGAGTCAGTCCCGACGGACGCGACGCCGTCGGCTTCGGCGGGCGTCGCCGTGATCGCCACGACGTCGTCGTGGACGTCGGCCAGCGTGCGATCCTCGGCGACCCGTACGGTCGCCACCACCCGGCCGTCTCGCTCGACGAGCCACACCAGCCTGCGGACCAGGTGCACGAGCACCGGATGCCGTATCAGCGCCTCGAAGTCCGACCGTCGCCACCGGCGCCCGCCGATCATCGCCGACTCCAGCCGTCGCACCTGCTCGGCGGCGATCTTGCGCACCGACTTCTTCAGCTCGGTGAACCGCCGCCGGGCGGCGGCCGCCAGCTCGGCATCGTCCTGCACGCCCGGTGTGGGCAGGGACTTGCGAGCGGTGCCGTCGGCGTTGGTGACGAACGGCGTGAGCGCCTCGTCGAAGCCGACCAGGAACCGGCGGGAGCCGTAGTCCAGCTCCAGGGTGCCCTGCTCGGAGAGCCCGAGGTCCGGCACCAGCCGATCGGCGAGCTGTTCGGTGTCCAGACCTCGATCGCGTGCCGCCGCCGACAACGTGAACCCGGCCGACCTCTTGAGCGAGGCGGGCTTCGGTGCTTCTGCGATCTCTCGGACCAGCCGCAACGCGGTGTCACTTCCCATTCGGAACAGCACGCTCAATCCGCCCTCGGCCAGGGTGGGCTCGCCGTAGCTCGCCCAGTGCGGGAGCCTGCGGGCGAGCATCCGCGCCGCCTCGTCGTCGCCGAAGTACCGGAGCATGGCGAACACCCAGCCGGAGTCGGACGATCGGCGGGACGGGAGCCAGTCCTGGAACAACGCGAGAGTGAACCGCGTCAGCGAGGCCGGATCGCAGGTCTCCTCGATCACCTTCAGGCCCGCGTACTCCCGGCGGAGACCGGCGGAACCGACACAGGCGAGCAGCGCGGGAACGAGATCGACAGGCAGGGCGTGGTCTCCGCCGCGCAGTAGAATCTGGGGTAGCAGCGCGGCGTCCACCCAGCCGCCGATCACCGGCACGGGACGGGGAAGCACGTCGTGGGGGTGCAGGGCCAGCAGCTCGCCGATCGCCGCCGCCGCCTGATCACCGCACGCCTGCGCCTGGGTCACGACCTCGGCCGTCGACGTGCGCGCGGCGAGGCGGCGCAGCCACTCGATGGCGGTAGGTCGAGCTGGATGCCCTTCCGAGTGCCACTGGGTGGTCACCAGGTACGTCAGGAACGGGACGAGAACCGTGCCGTGCCGATCCAGGTAGGCCTCGGCCAGCGCAGGACCACTCGCCGCGATCTTCGTGAAATGACCCACCGTGCGGACATCGACATACGGCAGCAGGGCGGGCGAGTGGGTGTGCGGTGCGGCTTCGGCCCCTCTGTGCACTGCTGTGGCCACGAGGCCCCCGTGTCGGGCTGCCAGTCGCCGCAGCCACCCCGGGTCGACCCCGGCCGGTTGGGGGCGGAACCACCGCAATTGTGGGCTCAGTAACTCGATCGGACCTTCCGTGAACAGCGCGACGGCCGAGCCGGGCTCGAGCTTATAGCTGCGGAAGGACGTGATGAGGGCCTCCCAGTCCGGGTCCGGCCCCAGCGGGGAGGGCCCCGTCTCCGTCGCGGCCCATTCCTCGCGTTCGCCCGGCCGCCAGATCGGGCCGCGATCGGCAGGCGCATGGACTGGCAGCCAGGCAGGCTCGACGGCCGTTCCCCCCGGACGCCACGGCGGCTCGGCGAGGAGAGCGGGCAGTTCGGCGTCGGTGGCAGACGGTCGATGGTCCGCAGGCCGAGGCACGGCGGTGAGCGCGGCGCGGCGAGCCTCGTGGAGGGACGGGTCCGCCGAGCCCGTCGCCGTGTCCTCGGCCGAGGTGTGCTCGGCCGGTGCGAGATCCCACAGCAGGCGGGCCGCGCCTGCCGCCGGGTCGTGTTCCTCGCCGTCGATGACGATCGGGCCGCCTGCGGCGATCACGGGCAGCCGCCGCCAGGTCCGTTCGGGGTCTCGGCGCGTCGCGGCCAGCGCGGCCGCGTAGGCGTGCCTGCGGCCGAGCCGGGCGGCCACCGCGTCGAACGCCGCGTCGCCGGGCAGCCCGGCGAGGAGGTCGAGGAGGGCGTGCTCGTCGGGACCCGTGCTGTCCGGGACGTCCAACAGCGTCGTCGCCAGGGGCACCACGCCCGGCCCGAGCTGCTCCGCCAGCGTGGTGAGGTCCTCGGCACTGATCGGCAGGACGCTCACTTCCCCCGGGTCCGTCAGCGGCAGCGCCGCGAGCTGCTCCGCCGTGCTCACCGAGCGCAGCACCAGCCCGCACTGCGTGGGCAGCGCCACCGCGATCCACGGTGCGGCGCACAGTGCCGTGACGCGATCCACCTCGCTCGGAAGCAGATAGGCCGCGACCAGGCTTCGCATCCAGTCCGCCGGCCGAACCTCCGCAGGCGCGGCGGCGTCGGAACACTCCCCGGCGAGGGCTGCGTCGGACTTCGTTCCGAGCTGTGTCGCCAGTGCGTCTCGAGCCGCCGCGTAGTCGGCGTCGGAGGCCGCGGACAGCAGCGCCCGCACCCGGCGTGCCACTGGCTCGCCCCGCCAGGCAGCCGCGAGCGCGAAGTCAGCACAGCGGCGGCGGAGGTCCCACGACGACGAGGAACCGCGACCTTGGTCACGTGATGCCACCCGGATGCCTGCGAGTTCAACGACCGCCTCGGCGGCGAAGGCGGCCCCGTGATCCTTCGTCCAGACGTCGGCGAACGCGGTCAGACTCGCGATGCGTTTGTACTCCACAGTGGTCGCGACGATCGCCAGCACGGCCGCCGCGCCCAGCGGGGTCGGCTCGCCCGCCCGCTGCCCGACGGCCGCCGCCACCAGCTCGGCGTCACCCTGCCCCGCCGCGTCGAGTGTCGTGGTCAGGGCGTTCTCCGCCTTCGTGAGCAGCCGCTTGACCTTCGCCCGTGCGCCCCGATCCAGTGCCACCGACGGCCGAAGTCTGCCGTCTCGACGCGGGTCGATCCGCGTCGCCCATTCCTCGGGGACGAGGAAGGCCTCGTCGTCTCGTGTGGGCGTCTCAGCGGTGCTCACGGGTCCTCCTTGGTCAACGATGTCGAGACGTTAACCCAGACGGGTGACGTCCGATTCGGGTTCATCACCGGGCTGTCGCGGGCTGAGATGGTCACGCCGAGACGAACGAGATCACACGATTACGGTGCCGAACCGGCCGGAAGGCCGGCGTGGACCAGGGGGTCTACGGCACCATGGGGGCAGCGCGAGCAGTGAGGAGTGCTGACTTGGGGGTCGCCGATGTCGTCGAGCAGCTTCGGCGGGCACACGCCCGATTGACCGAGGCCCTCCAGGCGACGACCGAGGCCGATGCCGCGATCGTCGCGGGTGCCACGCTGTTCGGCTCCGCCACCATCGGCTCCACGCAACCTCAGGTCGAGCAGGTCGCGCAGCACGCCGACGCGGCCAGAGACGACCTCCGAGCCGCCCACCTGCTGTTAGACCAGGTGCGGGAGCTGATCGACGGTTACTGCCAGGCCGTCGCGGGCCACGGCATCGGCGAGGCGGGTGTGTCGTCCGCCGCCGTCGCGGGCCTGTCCACGGAGCCCGCACCGTCCCCGCCCGCCGTGCCTGCCGGGACGACGATCGATCCGGAGACCAGATATCCCGGCTGGATCGCGGAGGTGCGTCGCAACGGCACGCCGATCGACCCCGAGCGCGTGCTCCGGATGACTCGACTGCGCAACGGGAGAATCGTCTGGCTGCGGACCAGGGACGGTGAATCCCGCTCGGGGAACGGCTTCGACGCCGACCAGATCCGTGAGTTCGAGCAGGCAGGTGTCGGTGCCGATCGGATCGTCGACCTGGTCTTCCGCGCGCTCGACGTAGGAGATACCGTCGCCGATCCCGACGCCGATAGGTCCGATGTGGACGGTTTCGGTGCCGCAGGTTTCGGGATGGTCGCGCCTCGGCCGGGCGACGGCGCCCCGGGCAGGCTGGTTCTCGAGGTCGACTTCGAGCAGACGCGCCGTCGAGTGGCGGTCACGGTGGACTCCGACGGCGCGATCCGCGACGCACACCCGGTGCGCCCGCCCCCGGCGGCCTGACCGCCGGACGCGGACGATGCCGACATCAGGCTGATCGAGGCCCCCGTCAGGCCGACCCGCTCCCTTTACTCGGGCACCTCGGTGAGGCCCGTCAACTCCGTGACCAGCTCGGAGGCCGTGATCGGGTCGAGTTCCCCGAACGGCAGGCTGCCCTCCCGACCGTGGAACCAGTGCTGGGGCGAGCCCTCGGTCAACCAGATCCGTTCGAGGGTCTGATCGCCCATCGCGCCCGGGTCTCCGGCGGAGAGCCCCGGTTCGAGTTCGATCACCACCCGCCTGCCGCCCGGCACCGGTCGCGAGATCCAGGGCATCTCCCCGTTGCCCTGCGGCTCGGCGCGCTCCCAGCCGCGCGAGGCCATGCCGAGGATCGTGGCGGGCGGCACGGCACGCCCCCGCTGGAATCGACTCAGCTCCCGAGCCGACCGTTCCGCCTCGGTCAGCCGATGCACCGGCCTGCCCAGCTGCGGGAACGGCTGGGTGATCTCGTAGTCGGCGAACACCTCGGCCCAGGCCTCGGTCGTGGCCAGGTGCAGCGGATGGGCGACGCCGACGGTCGCGCCCGCCGGCAGGAGGACCGCCTCGTCGTCGACGTCGGCCAGGCTCCGGTCCTCCGCGACGCGGAAGAATCCGGTGACCGCTCCGCCCTCTTCGATCAGCCACAGCAGCCTGCGCACCAGGTGCCAGACCAGCGGGTGGGTCAGCAGGTGGTCGTGGAACTCTGCCGTGCTCCACCGCCGCCCCGCGACCATCGCGCGCTCCAGCCTGCGGAGCTGGTCCACGGCCAGGGTCCGGACGTCCTTCTTCATCGCCGCGAACCGGGCGTACGCGGCGGGGGCAAGCTCGGCATCGTCGCGGGCACCGGGCTTGGGCAAAGACTTGCGCCGCTTCCCGCTCTCGTCGAGGACGAACGGGGTGAGCGACTCGTCGAAGCCGACGGTGAACCGCCGGGGGCCGTAGTCGAGGACCAGGCTGCCGTCGGCGGACAGCCCGCAGTCGGGGACGAGCCGATCGGCGAGCTGCTCGATGCCGAGCCCACGTGCCGCCGCGACCTCGGCGATCTTCAGCTCCGCCTTGGCACGCAGCCCCTTGAACTTCACCTTCTGCGCGAGGGCGTGCAGGTGCGTCAGTGCCAGGTCGGTGCCGATGCCCGCCAACACATCCAGGCCGTCCACCGCCCGGTGATGGAGCGACTCGCCGGGCCACACCCGGATCAGCGGGGTGAGCCGCCGCACCGTCTCGTCGGTCCCGATCCCGCCGAGTGCGGTGAGCACCCAGCCGTCCGCCGCCTGCATCCCGTCTCGTCGCCACTCCCGGAAGAGCTGCCAGCCGAACTCCGCGAGCGACTCCGGATCACAGGCCTGCCGGACCACCTCGACGCCTGCGTACGGCCTGCCCGGCGGGGACAGCGCCAGCATGGTCACCACATGCTCGACCGCCGAGGTCGGCAGTGCGCCTGCCTGCCCGCGCAACAGGATCGGAGGCAGCAGCGCGGGCTCCAGCCAGTCGGGGAGCACGGGCAGCCGGTCGGGCAGTTCGTCCAGCGGACTGGTCTCCAGGAGCCCGCGTACCGCCGAGGCCGCCCGCCCGCCGAACTCGGCCTCGACCGCCGTGACGGCCTCCTCGATCCGTGCTGCGGCGGCGACCCGCAGCGCCTCCTGCGCATGGGAGCGTCTCGTCCCCGCCTTGCCGAAAGCGGCGGGAACCAGGGCACGAACGGCGTCCAGGCCGTGCCGGTCCAGCCAGGTCAGGGCGAACGCGCGCATCGAGGTGCGGGGCGGCAGCCAGCCTGCCACCACTTCGGCGACTCGCACGTCGACGAAGGGCAGCAGCAGCGTCGAGTCGAACTCCGAGCGCCCACGCATCTCGTCGACGACGTGCCCGACGGCGGCCTGCCCGAATCTGGCCGCGAGCAGCCGCACCATGTCGATTGGCAGCCGTCTGGAGAAGTGCCAGCGCGGCAGCAGCGGGGCCGCCAGTTCCAGGGGCGCCTGAACGAAGAAGGCCGCCTCCTGATCGGAACGGAGTCGCCCGGTCCGCAGCTGCCTGACCTCGTGGGGCCAGTCGGTGTCGGGGTCCCAGCGTCGTTCTCCTGGCGGCAACGGGGTCGCCGCCCACGCCTGCTGCTCGCCGTCGGCCCAGGACACGACGGGGTCGGGCGGTGTCAGATTCTTCAGCACCACCGGTGCATCGGTGGTGCGTCGTCGGTGCCACGGGGGGTCGACGAGCAGGGTGGGCAGCGCCGAGTCGGGTGCGACCGCCGGTCGGGGCGCGGTCGTCGCGAGGATGGACTCGACAAGGGCGCGGCTCGCGGCGGGCAGCTCGGGGAGCATCGCGTCGACGACGGACCCCGTCGTCACGACATGTCGTCGCAGCAGCTCTTCGGCGATGTCCGCCTTCGGCGACTCGCTCGTCGTCGCCATCGCAGCGAGCCTGCGCAGCGCGCGGGCAGGCGCTCGGCGGATCATCGGGCGCAGCCGGGGATGCGGCTTGTGCCGCTCGCCCAGCAGCGCCACCAGATCGAAGGCCTGATCCGTGGGCAGGAGTGCCACCGCCTCGACGAGGCGCTCCCGTTCCTTCTCGGTCTGCCTGCTGTCACTCGCCAGGGCTGCCGCGAGCACCGGGGTCGCCGTTGACCCGACCGTGGCGACGACGGTCGTGAGGTCGACCTCGTCTCTCAGCAGCATGGCCGGGGCGTAGCGGGCGGCCAGCGTGGTCAGCTGCTGCTCGGTGGAGACCGATCGGATCAGCAGCTTCCATTCCGACCGGGTGGTCGCCGCGCAGGCCTCGTCGACCCAGTCGGTTCGGGTCGGCAGAAGATAGGCGGTGGTGTCGCGGCCGGGGAAGTCGCGGCGCAGTGTGGACAGCGTCTCGGTCGCCGTCTCGTAGTCCCGCTCATCGGCACTGGCGAGTAACGCGCGCACCCGCGCCAGGACGGGTAGGGCGGATGACACGCTCCGCCACACGCTGTGCTCCGCCTCCTCCGCCGTCATCGAGAAGGAGATCCCCTTGAGGTAGAGGGGTTCCCGCCGCGGACCGCCGCCCCCGACCACGATGCAGGCCAGCAGGCACGCCGCCTCGGCGGCGAAGACGATGCCGTGCTCGTGGGTCCAGGCATCGGCGAACGCGGCGTCGGCGGTGGTGCCCAGAATGTAGGTCTCGGGCTTGCTCACCACGGCCGCGACGGTGGCGACGCCCAACGGGGTCGGCTCTCCCGCCAGCGCCGCGCGGGCCGCCGCAACGAGGTCGGCAGGGCTTCTCGGATCGTCGAGCGTGGTCGCCAGTTTGCTGCTCGCTCGTTCGATCAGCCCGCGGGCCTGCTCGGCACTGCGCGGATCGACCTCGGCGGCACGATGCACGGCGCCGCGACGCGGATCGATCGACGCGTGCCAGGAATCGGGTACGACGAACGTGTCGTCGTCCGGCTGCGCGAGAGCCGTCTCGGGCATTGCCGCTCCTTAGTGGTCTACGGAGCCCGTCTTCGGTCCCTGCTGTCGGAGCTGCGCGGGGCAGGCGCGGCGATCTGCGGCGTCGTCGTCGGTCGCCATGACGGGAGTCATGGCTCGCTCCTGTCGCCTGGCAGCTCAGCCACGCCGATCCCCGCTCACGACTCCAGCGGGACCAACGACAGACTCTTGGGGGCATTCGCCGTCATACGGGGCATGTCGGTGGTCGCCGAAGCCGGTGAGTCGTCGTGAAGGTTAGAAGAGTGCTGTGACACGAACCGGTGACGGTCGAGTCTCCGTCATCGCGGCCATGCGTCCGGGCGTGGGCGACGGGCTCGATCGAGTCGAGCCGGAGCGGCTGCTCGGGCGCGGCAGGCCGAGGCGACGGATCCGTCGTGAGCACCGGACTCACGCGGTGACGTGTCGGGCAGTCTGTCCGGCGGGGACGAACGCCGACGAGCGCCCCGTTGACGCCGACGGTGGCAGCGAGAGCCGTGGCCGGGGCCGAACCCGTTGCCGGGGTGCGCAGCCAGTGCGTGATCGGCCGAGCACCGGGCGCTGATCGCTGCTCCGTCCTGGCGCCCGCACGCTGTCCACGCTCGTCAGTCCGTTCCGCCGCGTGGCTTCGCGAACAGCAGCCGTTGCGACAGCGAGTGCAGGTGCAGCAGCGCCAGGTCGGTGCCGATGCCCGCCAGCACGTTCACGCCGTCCACCGCCCTGAGGTGCCAGCCGTCGCCGGGCCACTCGCGGATCAGCGGCGCGAGCTGCCGCACCGTCTCGTCATCGCCGATCGCACCCAGCGCGGGGAGCACCCAGCTCCCCTCCCCTGGCTGCGTAGTGCGCTGCCACTCCAGGAAGACCGCCCAGCCGAACTCGGCGAGCGAGACGGGATCGCAGGTTCGGCGGATCTCCTCCACACCGGGATAGATCCAGCCGAAGTGCGACATCGCCAGCATGGTCAGCACGTGCTCGACCGCCGACGCGGGGAGGGCATCGGCCCGCCCGCGCAGCAGGATCGGGGGCAGCAACGGCAGGTGCAGCCAGCCGGGGAGAGCAGGCAGCCAGTCGGGCAGGTCGTCTAGGGGGCTGATCTCCATGAGCGTGCGCACCGCCGAGGCCGCCTGCGCGCCGAACTCGGCCTCGACCATCGTGACGGACTCCTCGATCCGTCCGGCGGCGGCGATGCGCAACGCCTGCTCGGCTTGGCGGCGTGGGGTGCCTGCCGGGCCGAGTGCGGCGGGCACCAGCGCGAGGACGGCGGCCGCTCCGTGCCGATCAAGCCAGGTCAGGGCATGGGGGCGCATCTCGGTGCGGGACAGCCAGGCCGCCACCAGCTCGGCCGCCTGCCCGCTGACGAAGGGCAGGAGGAGCAGACCGGAGTCGAAGTCCGGCCGCCCTCGGGCGTGGTGGACGACATGCGTGGTGGCGGCCGGGCCGTATGCGGCGGCGAGCAGACGCAGCGTGCCGATTCGTATCCGCCACCGAAAGTCCCAGCGCGGCAGGAGCGGCGCCACCTGTTCCCGTGGCGCCTGGACGAAGAAGGCTGCCACCTCGCTGCGGTCGAGTCTCCCGGCCCGTAGCGTCTCGATCTCGCGAGCCCAGTCGGTGTCGGGCGG
Source organism: Actinoalloteichus fjordicus (assembly GCF_001941625.1). NCBI lineage: Bacteria > Bacillati > Actinomycetota > Actinomycetes > Pseudonocardiales > Pseudonocardiaceae > Actinoalloteichus > Actinoalloteichus fjordicus. The sequence goes on along the minus strand of NZ_CP016076.1, from coordinate 4,701,347 downwards.
CCACCGTCGCTCGTCCGCAGGCAGGGGTGTGGCCGCCCACTCCTGCTGCTCGCCGTCGGCCCAGGAGACGGCGGGCGCAGGAGATGTCAGGCTCACCTGCACCACCGGTGCCACGGCGTCGCGCTGTCGGCGCCACGGCGGATCAATGAGCAGATCGGGCAGCGCAGAGTCCGGCGCGGCCGCCGGACGGGCGGCTTCCGCCGCCGCGACGGCCGCGATGACGGACTCGACCAGAGCACGGCCGGCGGCAGGCAGTTCCGGCAGCACCGACTCGACGACGGACCGCGCCGTCACGACATGTCGTCGGAGGAGCCTCGTGGCGTCGCCCGCCCTCGTCGACTCGCCCGTCGCCGCAGCGGCGAGACGCCGCACCGCGCGTGCCGGGAACCGCCGCATCATCGCGGACAGCGCAGGGTGCGTCCGGCGCTGGTCTCCGCGCGCGAAGATCAGATCGAATGCCTCGTCGGAGGGCAGGAGCGCCAGCGTGTCGACGAGCCGCTGTCGGTCGGGCTGGTCCAGTCGGCGGCCGCTGTCGAATGCCGCCGCGATCACCGAGGCCGCGGCAGGCCCGACGGCGGAGACGACGGTGAAGAGGCTGCTCCTGTCACTCAACAGCATGGCGGGGTCGACGCGGGCTGCCAGCGTGGTGAGCTGCTCCTTGGTCGAGACCGCGCGAATCAGCAGCGGCCACCACGAGGTCGCGCTCGCCGCGCAGTCTGCGTCGACCCAGTCGAGCAGGGTCGGCACGAGAAAGGAGACGAGGACGCGGGCCGCCTCCTCCTGCCGGAGCACGGACAGCGTCTCGACGACCTTCGCATAGTCCCCGTCCTCGGCACCGGCCAGCAGTGCACGCATCCGCACCAGGACAGGCAGGACCGACCGCGCGTCGTCCACGGCTGCCTCCACTTCGGCAGGCTCCGAGGAGGCCGTGCGGAGCCGGAGCGGCACACCCTCGTCGCTGACGGCGATGCGGGCCAGCAGACAGGCGGCCTCGGCGGCGAAGACGATCCCGTGTTCCTGGGTCCAGGCATCGGCGATCTCGGCGTAGGCGCCCCGTGTTCCGTGGATGCTGAACCTGGTCACCACAGCGGCCACGACCGCAGCGCCCAGCGGCGTGGCCCGTCCCGCGAGCGTCGCGCGGGCTGCTTCGACGAGTTCGCCGGGGCTTCCCGGCTCGCTCAGCGCCACATCCAGGAGCCTCCCCGCCCTCGTGATGCGCAGGCTGAGGTCGGCCGACGCGTCGGCGTCGACCGTGACGGCACGCGGCTCGCCGCCCCGGCGAGGAGTGATCGGCGGTTGCCAGCCACGGGGGATCGAATACCAGCTACGGGGGATGACGAACTCGTCCTCGTCGGTTCGTCGGGGTGGCGTCGTGTCGGCCATGGCGACTCCTCGGCTGTCGGGCGGGGAGGGCCCGGCGCTGCCGCGGGGCGGCCGAGGCGGTCGACCGGCGCCCGTTCTCGCTCGGGCGGGCCGACCGGCGGGAGGGCGTTCATGATCCCCGGCTCGTCGATCAATGTGCCCGGCAGGTTAACGGGTCGAGCCGACACCAGACCGGCGCCGGTCGACCGTCCGCCCAGATCGTCACGCTGTCGGCATGGATGCCGAGTGCGACCGGGTGAAGGCTGCCCCTCCGACGCCCGGCCGCTCGCCCGCGCCAGGCGCAGACTCCTGCGGTCGCAGGCCGGGCGACGGCTCCTCGCCGTCCGGCACAGCGCGGGACGCCGAGTTCGCCGGATCCGTCGTCTGCTGATCACGATGTCGTGAACCGACCGTGGGCGAGACGGCCGACCTTCACTCTCGGAACGGAGTCCACTGTTGCTTCAGTGTCGAACAAAATCAACCCTGGCTCTGCCCGATGTGCCGCGGCGCATGGCCCGTGGCCGAACCGGAACTCCGGGCCGTCGACGTGGGGGGACACGTCAATCAGCGTCCGCGCTGATGCCGGATGCCCGGGAGCGATCGGTCTGCCCGTGGGTGCGTGGCGGGTCGTCGAGGCGTCCGGCGCGCAGCGGCTCGGCTGGATCACCACTCCCGCGCCCACTTCGGTGAACTCGGAAGCCCGTCGAGAACTCGTCTGCCTGCCGCGCTGCCGGAACGTGGCGGTGAGCCTGCCGGTGCCGGCCCACGATGATCACCGTCGCCGTCCAGTCTGCTGTGTGACCGTGGCGGACCTGCTCAATGCAGCCCTCGCTTCCCCGGCGCCCAGAAGGGCTTGACCTTGATGGCGGTCCTCGGCCAGCCGCGCTCGCGGACGAGGAGGTTCCGCACCAGCTGACAGGTCTTCGCCTCGCCTGCCAGGTAGACCGCCCCGGTGGTGCCCGGCAGATCGAGTTCGGCCACCGCCGCCAGCAGAACCTGTGAGGAGACGGCAGGAGCGCCACGGCGGTGAACGCGGCGCAGGGCGTGGTCTCCCGGCACGGGGACGTCGTGTTCGGGGCTTTCGCTCTCCAGGACCCCGTACACCTCGGTGGCGGGGGCCAAGGCCCGGATCATCGGTGCGAAGGCGGCGCAGGCGGTCTCCTCGCCGATGAACACCTGATAGGGAGCCTCGCGGGTGAAGAAGTCGCCCTGCGGCCACCAGAAGGTCACCGCGTCGCCTACACGCGCCTCGCGTGCCCACGTCAGTCCGATGCCGTCGCCCGCATACAGATGGACGTACACGTCGAGAGTTCGTCGATCGGGACGGAGTTCCCAGATCGTGTAAGTACGCAGTGTCTCGGCGGGGCGCAGGATGCCCGACACCGACAGGGGGTCCCTCAGCTGGATTCGGATGTGCTGGCCGGGGGTGTAGGGGAAGGCGATGGGCTCGTCCGTCGCCAGTCTGATCCGTCGCATCGTCGGCGTGACCGGTTCGACAAGCGTGATCTCCGCGTCCATCGCGTACCTGCCGAAGATCCGGGCGAGCGGATTGCGTGTCGTGGACGGCATGTCAGGCCTGCCCTTGTTCGCCGTCCGGCGAGCGCATTCCGCGCTGCACGTGAGCGGACCTGGACAGCCCCCACCAGACGGCCGTGACGGGCAGCGCTGCCGCGAAGAAGATCCACCAGCGAGACCTCATGCTAACTCCTATTGCCTCTCGGTTTACTTAGAGCTATTAAGTAATCATAGTTGGTCTAGGATGTCAACGGTGTCCAAGTCGAGAACCGAGTGAGGAGCTGACGATGGCTGCACGGGTCCCGAGCAGGCGGGAGAGGCTGCGTCAGTCCACCCTGGAGGAGATCCACGCGGCGGTGCGAAACCTGCTGGTCACGCAGGGATCGGCGGCGGTGACCATCAACGCGGTGGCTCGGGAGATCGGCATGAGCGGCCCGGCGCTGTACCACTACTACGCCAGTCATGACGCCCTGGTCGGGGCGGTGACGGCGGGCTTCTTTCGTGAGCTGGCCGCTTCGATGGAGCAGGCAGGCGAGGCCGACGCGCCGGTCGGCGATCGGCTGCTGGCCGCCTGCCGTGCCATGCGCGCCTGGGCAGTCGCTCATCCCGCCGAGTTCGGCTGGATCTTCGCCAGCCCGATCGCGCCGCCGAACAGGCAGCAGGACTCGGAACGTCATCAGGCGGCGGTCCGTTTCGAACAGGTCCTGCTGGACCTGACCGTCGAGTTGTGGCAGACCCGACCGTTTCCGGTGCCGGAGCCTGCCTGCCTGCCCGAGTCATTGCGAGCGCAGCTGACCACGTATTCCGCCGCCATCGACGGACGGCTACCGCCTGCTGCCGTCCATGTCTTCCTGGCCGCCTGGGTCAGGCTGTACGGCCTGCTGTGTATGGAGGTCCTGCACCAGTTGGACTTCGCCTACTCCGACCTGGAGCCCGTCTTCGAGGAATGCCTGCGCGACCTGTCCGCCATGTTCGCGCTGGACTACTCCGGTCCGCCGACCGCTTAGTTCCCTGCCTGCGATGACCTCGTGCTCAGGCGAAGGGACCCCGCGTGCCTCGCGGGTGAACGGCCTTCGGCAGCGCGGATGGGATTCAACGGATGGCTGATGCCTCGCACACCGCCCGCGCCGTCGCGGAGGCCTTCGACCTGGGTACGGTGCTCGACGAAATGGACACCGGTCCACGGTGGTCGGTCGCATCGGTCGTGGCGGCTCTCGACGTCCGACGGCGAATGGATCGTCAAACAGCTGAACCGCTCGCGGGAGTCGTGGTGGCTGAATGATCATCGGATCGCGGCCGAGATCGAGCAGGCTGCGTTCCGGCAGGGCATCTCGATGCCGCGTCCGGTGCCGCCCCGAAGTCCCGCCGCGCCGCTGCTCGCGGACCTGCCGATCGAGGGCGGGTCCGTCAGCTTCCTCGTGCACGAGTGGTGTGCGGGCAGCGCCCTCACCGCCGCCGACATCACGCCCGAACTGGCGGAGTGGGTGGGGCGGACCCTGGCGGCCCTGCACTCGCTGCCGCTCGACGTCCGCCCCGCCGAGGCACCCTCGGACGCGGTCCACTCGGTCGACGAGTGGCGTGACTGGCTTGACGATGCGGCTGGGGACACCGCGCCGGACTTCGTCGACTCGGTCCGGGTACACCTGCCCGATGTCGCGCGGGCCACGGAGATCGTGGCTGCCGCACTGGTGCGGGTGGGCGACGGACCGACCCCGGTTCTCACCCACCGCGACCTCAAACCCGACAACGTCCTGCGGACCTCGGGCACCCCGATCCTGGTCGACTGGGACGGCGCGGGCCTGGACGTCGCCGAATGGGAGGCGGTCCGGGCCGCCTCGGCCTTCAGGCGCGCCGCCGCAGGCGCGGGCCCGGCTCTCCTGCCTTCGGCGGGGCCGGACTCCGGCGGCTCCGCCATCGGGCTGGATTCCGCCGGGCTGGATTCCACTGGGCTGGACTCCACCGGGTCGGACTCGGCGGGCTCGCATCTCGCCGGATCGGCCGCCATGAGATCGGCCGCCGCCGGGAACGTCGATGTCTTCAGCCGAGTGCTGCGGTCGTACACCGCAGCTGGCGGGCGGCGGATCGCGCCGACGGCCGAGGCCTTCGCCGGACTGCTCCGCACCCAGCTCGGCGGTGCGGCGTGGATGCTCTTCCGTGCGCTCGGCCACCGCCCGGTCACGCCGCCCGAGCGCGCCGCCGCCCACGAGCACGCCCTGGAACTCCTCGCCGACCTGCACACCTCGCTCACCGAGATCCCGACGTGGACGCGGTGGCTCGCCGAGACGCACGACCCGGCCTGATCCCGTTGCCGGGCCGGGCCGGTGGCCAGTGCCCGGCGATGCCGGCGGCCGGTCCCGTCCCGTCCCGATGGGCCGATGCCGCCGAGGAGCAGCCCGCGGCGGGACAGACTGCCGCGCGACCCCACCGCGCCTGCTACCCCGAAGAGCCTGGCCCAGCAGACCTCGACGCCGATCCAGCCGACCCGTCCAGTCGACGCCGATCCAGCCGGCCCGATCCCGGCGAGAACGCCCGCCCCGCACCCGAGCGGCCCCGCCCGCCGCACCACACCCCCGCAGGCAGACCGACGCCCCGAGGAGACCGAAGTCCCCGTCCCCTCGGGGCGCCCGAGTGTCCCGCGCGCGTCGAGCCGCCTACGTCGGGGCTACGGCCGGACCCGGAGCACGTCGAGTTCGTTGACCGCCGACTTCGCCGAGGGCACCGGACCGTGCCCGCTGAGGATCTCCAGGCCGAGATGCCGCGTCACGACGGGATCGAAGCGCACCACGGTCTCCACCGCCGTGTCGTCGAAGCGTCCCCTGGCCACCGGCTCCCAGTTCGTGCCGTCGTCCGAGGCCAGCACCCGATAGTCCCGCACCGGGTTGCCCTCGCCCTCCGGCGGCGGGAGATAGCGGATGCCCGCCACGTCGAGTTCCCGGCCGAGGTCGATCTCCAACAGCGGCTCGCTCTCGGGGAACGCCTCCCATCCGGTGTACGGGTCGCCGTCGACGGCTCGCTGTCCGCTGTTGCGGCCCTGCACCGCCCGCCAGCCGACGTGGCTGTGCATTCCGGTGTTCTCGCCGAACCCGATCGCCCCGGGATCGGAGTCGCCGACCTGGTCGTACCGGTCCAGGAACGCCACGACGTTGTCACCGGGGGCACCCCAGGTCCGGTCGCCCAGGGTCGCCAGCGGCCGCCGCGCGTAGAAGTCGAACCAGCTCTCGGTGTGCTCGTGGGCGCGGTCGGCCCAGCGGGAGACCTTGTAGCCCAGGAATCCGGGGTCGTTCTTGAACTCGTAGTGGTAGACCTCGCGGGGATCGAAGTAGGCGTACTGGCCGGGTCGGGTGCCGAAGCCCGGGCTGACGTACAGGTCGGCCTCCTCGGTGCCGACCGTGGGATAGCCCTGTGCCACGCGGCCGTCGGGGGCGTTGAGCCATTCGTCGACGATGACGTCCCGCGAGGGCGAGATGCTGGTCTCGCGGTTGAAGTCCCACCACTGCCACACCTCGGTGGTCTTGCCGTGCGCGCGGATCACCTCGTTCAGGGTGTCGATGAACTCGACGAACACGTCCGTGGTGTAGGCGTAACCCTGCTCGTGCTGGTAGGCCACCAGCTCGGGACACTGTTCCTGGTCGGACACGTCGGGGATCTCGTCGCCGCCGATGTGGAAGATCGGCGCGTCGAACAGCGGAATCATCTCTTCCAGCAGTTCGGTGGCGAATTCGATGGTCTCTGGCTTGGTGACGTCCATCGTCCAGTTCCCGGTGCCGGAGCCCTCCCACGGCATGTTCGCGGGATAGGACATCGAGCGGCAGGCGAAGGCGACGTCGGGCCGGTAGGAGCCGATGTGCGAGGCGTGACCCGGCATGTCGATCTCCGGGATGATCGTGACGTGGTATCGCGCCGCGTAGTCCTGCAACTCGCGGAGTTCGGCCTGACTGTAGGACTGCGGCGATGCCAGACCGGGGAACCGCTTGCTCTCGATGCGGAAGGAGTTCCAGTCGGTCAGGTGCAGATGGAAGGTGTTTAGCTTGTACCAGGCCATCTGTCGGATCTGCTGTTTCAGATAGGACAGCGAGAAGAACTTGCGGATGTCGAGCATCTGGCCGCGCTGACCGCTGATGAGCGGCCAGTCCAGCGCCCGCCCCCGAGGGAGCGTGCCGAACTCCGCCGAGCTGCGCAATGCCTGGAGCAGCGTGCGCGTCCCGTAGAAGACGCCTCGCTCGTGGCCTGCGGAGATCCAGACCCGGTCGCTGATCTCCATCCGATAGGAGTCCTCCTGGATGCCCCAGCCCGGCTCCACGTGCAGCGCGATGTCTCCTGCCGTCGCCGGACCGTCGGTCACCTCCATCGAGGGGAGTCCGTCGTCGGCCAGCTCCTCGGCCAGCTGGTCGCCGAGGGCGCGCAGCTCGGGGCTCTCGATCACGATCGAGGAGCCTTCGGTGAGATGCAGCCTGCCTCGATTGCCAGCCCACTGCTGAATCGCCGGGACGGTGAGCGGCGCGGGATTCACCGCGTCCTGGGCAGATCCGCCGTCCGCCGAGGCCGTCCGGCCGTCGAGCCCGAGCGGCAGCAGGCTCGCCACCAGCACGACAGCTATCGATCTATGCATGTCCATGGGGCTCCTTCTTCGTCCATTGCGCGCCGTTCTCCCAGTAGTGCCGGATGCTCTCCAGCGGCCTCCCCTTGGTCTCGGGGGCGAGGCGGAACACGAACACGAAGGCGAAGGCGGACAGGGCCAGGAAGATGCCGAAGGTCCCCGTACCGCCGATGCCGTCCATCACCGGCAGGAAGAACTGCGCCACGATCATGTTGGCGACGAGGTCGGCGCTGAGCATGAGCGAGGCGCCCTGTGCTCGCAGCCGGGCGGGGAAGCTCTCCGAGGCATAGACCCAGACCAGCGAGCCGAAGCCGAAGTTGAAGGCCGCGGTGAAGATGAGGATGCCGAGGAAGCCCCACAGCGAGCCGTCCTCGGACAACGACCCCGAGGCGAAGACGATCATCATCAGCACGCAGGAGGCCACCATCGCGCCGATGCCGCCGAGCAGGATCGGCCGTCTACCCATCCGGTCGACGGCGAACACCGCGCCGATCGTGGCGATCAACGCGGCCAGTTGCACCACCGAGGGCAGTCCGAGCAGCGCGCCGTAGCCGGTGAAGCCCATGTCTTGGAAGATCATCGGGCTGTAGTAGGTGATCGCATTGATGCCGGTGATCTGCACCAGGAAGCCCAGGATGAGCACGAACGCGGTGGCCGTCGAATACGGTTTGCGGAACATCTCCCGGATCACGCCGCCCCGCTGCGAGGCGATGTCGGCGTCGATCTCGGCCAGCTCCCGGTCGACGTCGACCGTGGGATCGGTGAGGGCGAGCGTGGCCCTGGCCTCCTCGCGGCGTCCCTTCATCAGGTACCAGCGCGCGGTGTCGGGCAGTCGAATCAGCAACAGCAGCACCAGCACCGAGGGCAGCGCCGACATCGCGAGCATCAGCCGCCAGTTCCCCGAGCCCGCCAGTGACCAGTCGACCAGATAGCCGAGCAGGATGCCGGTGACCGTGGCCACCTGGTAGCAGACCACCAGCGCGCCTCGGATGGCGGCGGGCGCCGACTCGGCGACGAACACCGGGGCCACCACCAGGGAGAGTCCGATGGTGACGCCGAGGAAGAACCGCACGATGTCGAGACTGACCACGTCGGACACCAGGCCGGACGCCGCCGCGAACACCGCGTAGCCGATCGCGACGAGCACCATCGACTTCTGCCGGCCGATGGCGCCTGCCAGCTTGCCCGCGACCAGCGCGCCGACGATGTTCCCGGCGACCAGCACCGTGGTGATGCTGCTCAGCTCCGCGGTGGACAGGTCCATCTCGTCACCGATGAACAGCAGCGCGCCCGCGATGTTGCCGATGTCGTAGCCGTAGATCACTCCGATCGCGGCGGCGGCGATGGCGATCTTGCGGCCGACGGCCGAGGTTCTCGGGGGTGCAGGGGATGGAGACATGGCACTCTCTCCTCATCGTGTGCCGCGTCTCGCACTGCCAGGCAGGCTGGGCGCGGATGCCCGTGGACGAATCGGGACGTCAGGGGATCTTCGTCGACGTTCAGGGCCGGAACTCGGCCCGCCACGGCGTGCGCCGAGGCCGGACGCGGGAGGAACGCGGTGGACCGGGGGCGTCCGTTCCTCGGCGTCGATGCGGGGACCTGCCTCGAACCCTCGGATCGGCCTTCGAGCCGGTGGGTCGTCGCGGGCTGGGAATCGATGGGCGGGGGATCGGCGGGCGGGGAATCGACGGGCCGGGGGTCGACGGCTCAGCCATCGCCGGGTCCGCATCCGTCGTTCGCGCCGACGGCAGGACGGGGCCGAGGTGTCCTGCGGGGGGTGGGGAGAGCGGCGTCCGCGAAACCGGCTTCGGCCGACGGCCCGCCCGGTCGTCCCGTCCCGGCGGCGACGCCTGCCTGCTCGGTGCCTCGCCCCATCGGCGTCGCGCCGGTCGAGAGGGTCGTGGACCGCTCGTCGAATGGGGCGACCGAGTTCGGCCGGGCAGCCGTCCGCCGCGCCCGAGGACGGGATGTCGAGTGCGGACTGATCACGGCCGGGCTGTCGGCTGCCGACCATCGTCCGGAATGTCGCCTGTCCTCGACAGACCGACCATTGATCCGCGCCGGGACGAACGACTGAGTCATCAACACTCCTGCCCACCGCGGAGTACTTTGATCGTCACTTGACGTTAAGTGATCAATCATGCGCTGTCAACGCGAGTTATGTGCATGAATGATCAGTGCGGCTCGTGGATGTTCCCCGGTGTTCGGCGGATTCCGGGTCCTGTTCGGCCGGAGGCACCACGGCGCTCGGCTGATCGAGGCAGCGGCAGGCGGTCCTTCTGGTCGGTCCGCCTCGGTCTCCCGTGTGGACGGTTCCGTCGGGCACGTCGAGCGGGCGACGCCGCAGCCGATCGCCGGTCCGGCCACCGCAGACGGATCTACCTGCTGCTCTTGTGGACCTGGATCGATTCGTCCGACTGGTCGGTGGGTATCGACCGCATTCGGCTGTTCGGGTGGACATCCTTGCTGCCTGCTGTCGAGGCGCCCGTGTTCGGCCGGTCTCCTGCCCGTCTCGGCGTCGCATCGAGACGTGGCGGCGGCCTGCGACGGGACCTCGCGGCGGCTCGCCGGTCGATCATCCGATGTGATCGGTATTGCGCAGAACTGATCGAGAATGACTAGTATCGATCAGGATCACTCGCCAGATGGTCTGGTGGTCACGTCGCGTGATCACGCTGCGGACGTCAACACCACGCGGGAGATGGGGAGTCGCGCATGTCGCCGTCGATGATGGATGCGGAGATCGCGAGTCAGCCCGAGCACTGGCGACAGGCGGCGGAACTCGTGCCCGCCTTCGCCGATCGGCTGCCGGAGCACGGCAGCACGGTCGCGGTCGTCGGCTGCGGCACGTCCTGGTTCATCGCGCAGGCCTACGCGGCGCTGCGGGAGGCGGAGGGGCTCGGCCATACCGATGCGTTCGCCGCCTCCGAGTTCCCGACGCGCCGTCGCTACGACCGGGTGCTGGCGATCACTCGCTCCGGCACCACCACCGAGATCCACCGGCTGTTGACGCAGCTCGTCGACACGCCCAGCGTCGTCGTCACCGGGGTGCCCGCCGCGATCCGGGACACCGCCGACGCCGTGGTGGATCTGTCCTTCTGCGACGAGCTGTCCGTCGTGCAGACCCGGTTCGCGACATCGGCCCTGGCCCTGCTGCGGGCTCATCTCGGCCATGATCTGACGCCGGTCGCCGCCGAGGCCGAACGTGCGCTCGCGGCCCCGGTGCCCGACGAGGTCCGCGCGGCAGGCCAGTTCACCTTCCTCGGCACCGGCTGGACCGTGGGCATCGCCTCCGAGGCCGCCCTGAAGCTGCGCGAGTCCGCGGTGTGCTGGTCCGAGTCCTATCCGGCGCTGGAGTACCGGCATGGGCCGATCAGCATCGCCGAGCCCGGCCGCGTGACCTGGGTGTTCGGCTCCGCGCCCGCAGGCCTGGTCGAGGAGGTGCGCCGGACCGGGGCGGTCGTGGTGGACGACGACCTTGATCCGATGGCCGATCTGGTGCGGGTGCATCGGCTGGCGAGCGCGCTGGCCGCCGATCGCGGGCTGAACCCGGACGCCCCGCGTCACCTCAGTCGATCCGTCGTGCTGGCCTAGCGACCCGCGATGACGCCGCGCACGGAGGGATCGGACGTCGTGGGACCGGCGAGGCAGGGGCCTGCGGCGGGTCAGGTTCGGCCGGGTGTCGCGCTCGGACACCGTCCGGTCGAGTCCGGTCCGATGAGGCTCGGTTCGACGAGGGCGAGGTTGCGGCGACCGAGCGGCCTCCTGCGGGATCGGACGAGATCCGACGTGGTCCGCTCCGCGCCGGGGCAGGAGAGCCCGGCGAAACACGGCTTGCTGGAGTCCGGGCGCACCGGCTCGGTCGCGGTGCACGCGGCCGTGCTGACGAGTGCCGTGGCCGAACGCGCACCGGCTCGCCGCGCGCCGTCCGAATCGGATCGATCGGCGCTTCTCCTGCCCGGCCCCTCGGGGCGGACCGCAGTCGCGACGGCGCAGGCCCACCCGGCCGTCGGCGTGGCGTCGGCCGCCGCGAACCCCTCCACTGGAGGTCTGCCGTGATCCTGGTCGTCACCGCGAACCCGGCCCTCGACGTCACCTACACCGTGCCCGCGCTGATTCCCGGCGCGATGTCACGCGTCTCGTCCGTACACCGCCGCGCGGGCGGCAAGGGCATCAACGTGGCCCGGGTCCTGCACGCCCTCGGCGCGCCGACGTTGGCGCTGGCCCCCTGCGGCGGCGCCGACGGCAGACTCGTCGGCGCCGATCTGGCCGCCGCCGGGCTGCCCCATGAACTGTCGACGATCGCGGGACCGACCCGCCGCACCGTGACGATCCTGTCCGCCGCCGACGGCACGGTGACCCTGGTGAACGAACCGGGACCCGTCGTCTCCGCCTGCGAGTGGGATGCGGTGGTCTCGGCGGTGCGGCGGCGGGTGAGCCGGTCCTCGGTGCTGGTCTGCGCGGGCAGCCTGCCGCCCGGCGTCCCGGCGGACGGCTACGCCGAGCTGATCGACCTCGCCCGGCGCGCCGGGGTGCCTGCCGTGCTGGACACCTCCGGTGCGGCCCTGCTGGCAGGCATCGCGGCTGGTCCTGCGCTGGTCAAGCCGAATGCGGAGGAGTTGCGGGCCGTCACCGGAACGGCCGACCCGCTGACCGGCGCGCTGGCGATGCGGGCGCTGGGCGCCCGCACGGTGTTCGTGTCCCTGGGCGCCGAGGGGATGCTCGCGGTGACTGACGGCGCGGCGTGGCGGGCAGGCGTCCCGCGCAGGCTGCGAGGCAACACCACCGGAGCCGGGGACGCGGCCGTCGCGGGGGCCGCCCTGGAACTGGCCGCCAGAAGTCCCTGGCCGGAAGTGCTGCGCAGTGCCGTCTCGGTGTCCTCGGCCTCGGTGCTGGGCGCCTACGCCGGTGACGTCGACCTCGATCACCATCGGCGCGAGCACGGCGCCGTCATCGTGGAGGAGATCCATGCCGCTCGTGTCGACGTGTGACATCGTCATCCCGGCCGCAGGCGAGGGCACCGGCTGCGGGGCGTTCAACGCCGTCGCGCTCGAGCACGTGAGCGCGATCATCGCGGGTGCGGAGGCGGTGCGGACCCCCGTCATCCTCCAGGTGAGCCACAACGCGGTCCGCTATCACGGGGCCCTCGGTCCGATCGGCAGCGCGCTGGTCGCCGCCGCCCGCGCGGCCCGCGTTCCGGTGGCGGTGCACCTGGATCACGCCGAGTCCGCCGAGCTGGTGCGGGAGGCCGTCGCGCTCGGGTTCACCTCGGTGATGTTCGACGCCTCGACGCTGGACTACGCCGACAACGTGCGGGCCACCCGAGCGGTGGTCGAGCACTGCCATTCGAACCGGGTGTGGGTGGAGGCCGAACTGGGCGAGGTGGGTGGGAAGGACGGCGTGCACGCTCCCGGGGTGCGCACCGACCCCGAGGAGGCCAAGACGTTCGTGGCCGAGACGGGCGTCGACTGTCTCGCCGTGGCCGTCGGCACCTCCCACGCGATGACCACCCGTGATGCGCGGCTGGACTTCGACCTGATCACCGCGCTGCGGGCGCGGGTCGGCGTGCCGCTGGTGCTGCACGGCTCGTCCGGGGTGTCCGACGAGCACCTCACCGAGGCCGTCCGCCACGGCATGACGAAGATCAATATCGCGACGCAGTTGAACCGGGTCTTCACCGAGGGGGTTCGCGGGTACCTTGCCGAGCGGCCCGAGGCGATCGACCCGCGCAGGTACCTCGGCGCCGGTCGGGAGCGCGTGGCCGCCGAGGTCTCCCGGCTGCTGGGGCTGCTCTCGATCCGGGTGTGACGGGGCGGTCGGCAGCCGGGACGGCGGCGCACGCTGAGCCGAGTCGCGCTGTCTCCGCACCACGACCCGACGTCGTCGGTCCGCTGTGGACCGGTCGAGCCCCATGGGCCGGGCGAGCGGTTCGGTAGGGGAGTCCGGGGAGGCGGGCGCGCTCCTCGATGCGCCACCGCCCGCAGCCCGCCGCCATCGTCCTGCATCGATCACCCTGGCCGCCGAGCCGACTCCCGCCGGGCCCGAGCGGACTCGCATCGACGCGCGGCGGCTCCGCGCGCCGTGGGGATCGCCGAGCCGGACGCGCGGCCTCAGGCGGTGATGACCCGCAGCCCCTCCGCCTCGAAGGCGTCGAGCACGGACTGGTCGGCCTCGGCGTCGGTGACCAGGGTGTGCACCTCACCGGTCGCGCAGATCCTGGCGAAGGCGTAGCCGCCGAGCTTGGAGCTGTCGGCGACCACCGCGACATGCCGCGCGCGGGAGACCATCAGTCGATTGATGCTGGCCTCGCCCTCGTGATGGGCGTAGGCGCCCCGGACCGGGTCGACGGCGTCCACACCGAGCAGCACCAGGTCCAGGGTGATCTCCTCCAGGATCGGGACGGCCAGCGGACCGGTCAGCTCGAAGGACTGCTGGCGGGCGACGCCGCCGGTGACCACGGTCTTGATGTTGTGCCGGACGACGAGTTCGCCCGCGATGTTGAGTGCGTTGGTGACCACGGTCAACGCAGGGGAGTCGCTGCGGTCGGCGAGATCCTGTCGGGTGGCGATGGCCCGGCCCACCTCGGTGATCGTGGTGCCGCCGTTGAGACCGGCCACCATGCCGCGCTCGACGAGGTCGGCCGCCGCGGCGGCGATGCGCTGCTTCTGCGGCGCATTGCGGGCGGCCTTGTGGCGTAAGGGAAGGTCGTAGGCGACGTTGCTGGCCACCGCGCCGCCGCGCGTCCTGGTGAGCAGGCGGCGTTCGGCGAGATGGTGCAGGTCGCGCCGCACCGTCGCGGGGGAGACGTCGAGTTCGGCGGCCGTGGCGTCCACGTCGATCTTGTCGCGCTGTCCCACCATGTCCAGCAGCGCGTTCAGCCGCTCGTGCCGATCCACCAGCGTCCACCCCTCGCCGCACCCGCGTCAGTCCCGGCAATGTACCGCGCGGCCGAGACCCGGCGGGGGCACTCCGAGGAGAGCGGGACCGGCGGGCGGCGCCGCCGTGGCGAGGTGTGCCGGTCCTGTCGGGGGTGCTCGATCAGTGCCCGAATGCGGAAGGCGGCGTCGCGCCGGTCGGTCTCGGTGGCGAGCCGGCCGTCGACGAAGCTCCGGTCGTACAGGCAGTGCGTCCCGGCGTGGGTGTCGAGGACGTCGAAGCCCGGGCCGAAGAACAGCTCTGGTCTGCGGCAGGCGGCCTGCGGTGCACGTGCCCGCAGGCCGCCCGAGTCGGAGGGGCGAATCAGGAGGTCGGCTCGCCCGACGGCGCGGGCAGCGTCGTGCCCAGCCGCACGGGGACGCCGAATTTCGGGGTGCCGTCGGCGTTCCAGGTGAACCGCTGCGCGCGGGTGGAGCGGTTCATGTCGCAACCGCCGCTCGCGGAGTCGTTGGCGTGGTAGACGATCCAGTCCTCGGTCCCGTCGGGCGAGGTGAAGAATCCGTTGTGGCCGGGGGCGAACACGCCGTTGCCGTCGTGTCGTTGGAACACCGGGTTCGGCGACTTCGTCCAGTGCGACCGGTTGAGCGGGTCGGAACCGGTGAGGGTGAGCAGCCCGAGCTTGTAGTCCGGACCCCAGCAGGCGCTGGCGGAGTAGACGATCATGGTGCGGCCGTCGTGGTACAGCGGTTCCGCGCCCTCGTTGACCGGATGGGTCTGCCGTTCCCAGGACAGCGTGGGCTGCGAGATGGTGCGCCGGGCGCCGCTGATCGTCCACGGGTTGCTCAGCGGGGTGATGGTCAGGCTCTGCGTACCGTCGGTCGCGCTGCCCATCAGGTACAGCCTGCCGCCGTGCCGAAGGATGCTGGGATCGAGTTCCCAGGTGTTCCCGAGGTCGGCCTTGAAGGTATAGGGCCCGAGGGGATCGGAGCCTGCGCTCTCCAGGACGTGCAGGCGTTGGGTGGGGTTGAAGTCCTCGACGTCCTGCCCGGCCACGTAGTACAGGTACCAACGGCCGTCGATCAGATGGAACTCCGGCGCCCACATGTTGCAGCAGCCGTCGGGACGGCCCGCCAGGTTGAACACCACCTGGTCGGCGGCGCTCGACAGCCCGGCGAGCGTGCGCGACCGGCGCATGGTGATGGTGGAGTTCCAGGTCGTGGTGGCCAGGTAGTAGTAGCCGTCGTGGTACTGCAACCAGGGGTCCGGGCCGTTGCGCTTGATCGGGTTGCTGACCGTGCCGGGTGGGGTCGCTCCCACGCTGACCAGCTGCCACTGCTGATTCGCGCCGCCGGTGTCGGGCCACTGCACCACGCGCGCGCCGTCCTCGGCGGACCATTCCCACACGTCGGCGGCCTTGCCGCTGGCCCGGTTGACGAGCCGCACGAACCCGTCGGGGGAGTCGGCCAATCGGAACTGCTGACTCGCCCGATTCGCGTCGGTGTACTGCACCAGGTCCACCGCGTCGGCGGTGGAGGTGAACTCCACGACCTTGTCGCTGTGGCGCGACTTCAGCCGGTACCAGCCGCCGCCGGAGTCTACGAACTGCCACTGCTGCCAGGCCCCGTCGTTGCGGGTGTACTGCGCGATGCGGGCGCCGTCGCCGGTGGCCAGGTCGTAGACGTCCAGTGCCTTGCCGCTGTGGCGGTTGACCAGGACGTAGGACGCGGCCGGATCGACGACGGCCGCCGTCGCGGCAGGCGGCAAGGTCGAGGTGGTGCTGCCTGCCAGGAGCGTGGCGGCGAGGAGGATCGCGGCCCGCCGTCGTCCTCTCGGAAGGTTCCTGAGTGATGTCACGGTCTTCTCCCTGCGACGCTGCACGGGCTGTCGATCCGGCTGTCGTTCCCGCCGAGGAACACAAAACGACAGTGGTGCCTTCTCACGATGCTGGCGGGGTGGATCGCCGGCGGCCGACCGCGCGATTCAGCGCGAGCCGAAGAGTGATCCGTGAAAGACTATTCATAGCGAATTACCGGCAGCCGGACAAGAACCCAATCAGCCCCGTTCTCGGCGGTGCAGTCGAATCAATCGACAATTCTGTTCACGATTGTCGTCGAGTTGATCGAACAGGCGACCGAGACGCCGAATGCGATGACTACCGGCCGTGTCGCAGCGGTCCTGGTCAGATCGTCAGGTTCCACGTGTGTTCGCTGTCCGGACTGTCCAGCCACACCCGCTGGGTGGTCGGCGTGGCCGTGAGCCCGAACCGGTGCCACGCGGGGGCACCCATCGTCGCCCATTCGTCGTGTGCGTGTTCCACATCGGCCCACAGATCACGCGATCCGGCGTGATGCACCCGATACCGTCCCGACTCGCTGCCTGTGCGGTCCACCGAACACCAGGAGCCGTCACGGTGGGTCAGGCACGTTGCAGTCGGCGCGCCGTCGTCCACCGTGAGGGTGTGTCGCGTGCCCGCAGGCAGCCGGAACTGAGCCAGGAAACGGAACTCGCCGTCCAACTCCGCAGGATTCACGGCCGTGGTGCGTTCGTCGCCGCCGGACCGGTCCACCGTGGGCCACGGCTGTCCGACACCTGTCGCGTCGTGCCGTAGCGGCATGAACCGCCCGTACCAGTCGAGGAATCTTCCTTCCGCCATCAGCTCGTCGCCCCGGCGCAGGAGAACGAGGTTGCCCGCGCTCAGCTGCCCTTCCACGTCGACCAGGATGAGACCACCAGGTACGGCCTGTTCGATCCACGCGCCGGGAATGGCGGCCACCGAACACGTGGCCATGATCCGGTCATACGGTGCGTGCTCGGCTAGGCCGCCGCTTCCGTCTACGGCGCGGAGCACGGGCCGATAGCCGATCGTGGCGAGCCGGTCGGCCGCTGCGTCCACCAGTTCAGGGCGAAGGTCGATCGAGAACACCCGATCCGCCCCTAGCCGGTGGGACAGCAAGGCCGCGTTGTATCCGGTGCCGGTGCCGACTTCCAACACCGTGTGTCCATCGTGCACGTCCAGCGCTTCCAGCATCCGCACCATGAGGTCCGGTTTCGTGCTGGACGACACCGGAACCTGACGGCCGAACGAGTCGGCCACGACGGCGGTAGTCAACGTGGTGTCTGAGTACACCAGGTCGAGCCACGCCCGGCGCGATGCATCGTCGTCGGGCGTGACCAGTCGATATGTCGGGCCTTCCTGTTCGTAGTACCGGGGGACCAGTTCGTGCCTCGGCACCGCACAGACGGCCGCCCGCCACTCGTCGTAGTGCAGGTCGCCGTCTGCGGCCAGCTTGTCGGCCAACCTCTCCGCGCGGGTCTGCCATTCCTCGATCACGTCGGCACACCGTGCATGAGAAGGTCCACCAGCGTGTCCGTGAGCGGAACACCAGTCCGGGCCTCCAACCACCCGTACTGCCCGCCGGGGTTGGACTCCAGCAGAACCCATTGCCCGGACGGCGTGATGACGAAATCGAACGCGGAATACGTGATGCGAAACTCGGCCATGAACGCCTGGAGTCCTCTTCTCACTCCTGGCGGCAGGTCGAGAACCTTGTAGGTCAGCGCATCGTGGTCGGACCGCCAATCGGTATGACTGGCCTCGCTGCCCGCGTAGATACCGACGGCGTTCATCGTGTCACCGATGACCACTACACGTGCTTCATGGTCTTTCTCCACCCAATCCTGCATCTGGTGAAGGGTCACATCGATTCCGCGAAGGTCGGAGAAATCCTCGTCGGTCAGCCGACGAGTGAATCCGATCTTCCGAACACCCTCTTCCAAAACTCGGCTAGTGCCCAATGCCTTGTTGACGACTCCGGTCCTGCTGTCCCTGGCGAATCTACGAACGGCGTGGGGATCGTTGGAGATCAACGTGCGCGATACGGTGAGTCCACATCGGGCGGCTACCGCAAGTTGCAACGGCTTGTACACCGCATCAGCCGCCCGGTTTGGGTGGTTGACCCAGCACAACGGCAGGGAGGAGAGCACACCCCCCAATCCCAGTTTCGCTTCCCGGTTGGCATGTTCGCGCTCGGCCCGGCTCAAGCCCGCCGGGAACTCGAACGCCGTAGGGCTCCGATACCACGCCGACCGCAGCGATTCCAGTGCTATCGACCGGTGTGGAGTCCGAAGTTCCCCCACCCATCGGCCGCCGTCAAACTCGGCGTCCATGGTGAGCTGTTGCGGGAACCAACTGGTGTCAATCCGCAATACCGGAACCTCGCGCTCATTGAGTTTGAGCACAACCTGATCCGCGCTTCGGTCGAAGTCTTGAGCGAAGATGAGGACCGTCATACCTGCACCGGGTAGTCCGGAGCGAAGTCGTTTCCCCAGTCCTCGGATGGACCCTCGTCGCCGTCGTTGTCGCTGATGGACGACCACTCCATGTTCGGTGACAGTGTGACCATCGGGATTTCGCTGCCGTCGTCGGCCACCGACACTTGCTGTTCGTGGCTGTATGCGTATGCCGGAACCACCTGTTCCGGCATGGCACGGATGTGCCTCAGTCCGAACGGCCGCGTGGCCGGTCCGGATGCTGCCTCCGGGTTGTCCACCGCCGCTAATCCTGGCCTGGTCAGCGGAAACTGCGCGCTCACCGGGGCGAGTGGGTCGTCATAGAAACGCATCGTTTTCATTGTCCATCACCTTCACCATCGTTCGGCATCGAACGCCCTTCGTGTTCGATCAGACACGCTCAGTGTTGAGCGTAGTAGGGTCAGGACAGGACTTCAACGCCTCGCCCCGGCCGTTCGTACCGCCCGAACGGCAGCCGACGGCCGGGGATTTCCCCCGTTCGGCACGGGCTGTCTCGACCCCCGCTGCGGAACTCGCGGGCATGGTCATTCACGCGGCGAGCGGCTCGGATCGACGTCGCCGAACCGCGTGGTGCTCGCGCGAAAGCTGCCGGTAATCCTGGAAAGACGATGAGCAGAGCTGTCCCAAGCCTCCCAGCGCTGCCCGCAGGGGTGCGGCCTTCGAGGCGTGATCGGTCGTCGAGCTTGATCCAGGAGAGGAGGAGCAGACGGCTGTGGCGGCCCTCGAACGGTGGATGCCTTCGCGCCGACGGCGGCAGCCCCGGCGCCGGTTCCGTCCTCGCGCATCTCGGCAGCGCCCGTGGACCTGGACTACTGTCTGGAGAACATGTTCAGCCATGACGAGCTGCCCGGGGCCGCGCGAGTTGCTCGCCCCCGTCGCGTTGCGCCGGCCGGCAGGGCGGGCCGGTGAGCGAGGCCCGACAGGATCGGACCCGGGCGACCGACCTCGCGGCCCGACTGCGTCGCGCGGTGACGTGCGAGGTCGACGACGGCAGCCGTCGTCGCGCCGAGTACTCCACCGACGCCTCCAACTACCGGGTCGTCCCCGAGGTCGTCGTGTTCCCGGCCGAGGTCGACGACGTGCTCGCCACACTGGAGATCGCCAGGGCCGAGGGCGTGCCGCTGACCCCGCGCGGCGGCGGCACCTCGATCGCGGGCAACGCGATCGGTCCCGGCATCGTGCTCGACTTCTCCCGCCACCTCGGGCGGGTCCTCTCGCTCGACCCGGACGCCAGGACCGCGACCGTGCAGCCCGGTCTCGTCCTGGCCGATCTCCAACGGGCCGCCGCCCCGCACGGCCTGCGGTTCGGCCCCGACCCCTCCACCCACACCCGCGCCACCCTGGCGGGCATGATCGGCAACAACGCCTGCGGCCCGCACGCGGTGGCCTATGGGCGCACGGCCGACAACGTGCGCTCGCTGGACGTCGTCGACGGAGCGGGGCGACACTTCACCGCCGCCGACGACCTCGACGTGGTCCCCGGCCTGCGCGGGCTGGTCGGCGCCCGACTGGACGTGCTGCGGACCGAACTGGGTCGCTTCCCCCGCCAGGTCTCGGGTTATTCGCTGGAACATCTGCTCCCCGAACGCGGACACAGCCTGGCCAAGGCGCTCGTCGGCACCGAGGGCACCGTCACCCTCACCCTGGCCGCCACCGTCGACCTGGTTCCGATCGCCCCGGCCCGCATCCTGCTCGTCCTCGGCTATCCGACCATGCCCGACGCGGCCGACGCCGTGCCGCGTCTGCTCGCCCATCGGCCGCTGGCCGTGGAGGGGCTGGACGCGCGACTGGTCGACGTCGTGCGTCGACACCGGGGCGAGGCCTACGTGCCCGAACTCCCGCGCGGCGGCGGCTGGCTGATGGTCGAGGTCGGCGGCGCGGACCACGCCGCCGCCGAGGCCTCGGCCCGCGCGCTGCTCGCCGATGCCGACGCGGTGGACGCCGTCGTGCTGCCCTCCGGGGCACAGGCGACGGCGATGTGGCGGATCAGGGAGGACGGCGCGGGGCTGGCGGGCCGGACCCCGAACGGTAAGCAGGCCTGGCCCGGCTGGGAGGACTCGGCAGTGCCGCCGGCGCGGCTCGGCGCCTACCTGCGCGAGTTCGAGTCCTTGATGGACTCCTACGGCGTCGAGGGCCTGCCCTACGGGCATTTCGGCGACGGCTGCGTGCACGTACGGATCGGCCTGCCGTTGGAACGGGACGGTGCGGTGCTGCGTGCCTTCGTCACCGACGCGGCCCGGCTCGTCGCAGCGCATGGCGGGTCGTTCTCCGGCGAGCACGGGGACGGCCGGGCCCGAGGCGAGCTGCTGCCGCTGATGTACTCCGAGCGCGCCATCGACGCCTTCGCCGCGTTCAAGGGGTTGCTCGACCCCGAGGACGTCCTCAATCCGGGCGTGCTCGTCCGACCCCGTGCGCTCGACGCCGACCTGCGTCGGCCCCGGGCGATGCCGCTGCTCGCCGCCGACGGCTTCGCCTTCACCCACGACGACGGCGACCTGACCCGCGCCGTGCACCGCTGCGTCGGGGTGGGCAAGTGTCGGGCGGACAACGGCGCGGCGGGCGGGTTCATGTGCCCGTCGTTCCTGGCCACCCGGGACGAGAAGGACTCCACGCGCGGCCGGGCCAGGGTCTTGCAGGACCTGGCGAACGGCTCGCTCGTCACCGGCGGCTGGGCCGCGCCGGAGGTCCACGAGTCGCTGGACCTCTGTCTGTCGTGCAAGGCCTGCGCGAGCGACTGCCCGGCCGGGGTGGACATGGCCCAGTACAAGGCCGAGGTGCTGCACCGCAGGTATGCCGGGCGGCTGCGGCCGATCAGTCACTACAGCCTCGGCAGGCTGCCACTCTGGATGTCGTTGCTGCGCAGGCTGGGTCGGATCGGCCCCGCGCTGGCGAATGCGGTGTTCCAGGCGAGGCCGCTGCGGCGCCCGCTGCTGGCGCTGGCCGGTGTCGACGGCCGTCGGCGGGTTCCCCGATTCGCCGCCATGCCGTTCACTCGGTGGTGGCGGCGGAAGGCCGGGGATGCCCTGCGGTTCGGTGCGGCGGCGGGCTCGACGGCGGCCGGGGCGGCGAATTCGGGCGGTGCGCCCGGCTCGGCTGTCGGGTCTGGTCCTGCCGGGGCAGGCCTTGCCGAATCGCGCACCAGGGAAGGCGGCCCTGGCGAATCCCGTTCTGGCGAACCGAGTTCTGTCGAATCGGGCCCGGTCGAATCGAGCCCCGTCCGGTCCGCTTCGGCACGCGAGTCGGTCGAGTCGCGCGGCGAGCAGCGTCGGCAGGGCGGCCGCCGGGGATCGGTCGACTCGACCGAGCACGACGCCCGGCCGCCGGTGGTGTTGTGGGCCGACTCCTTCACCGACGGATTCAGCCCCGAGGCGGCGAAGGCGGCCGTCGAGGTCCTCGGCAGCGCGGGCTATCGGGTGATCGTGCCCGCGCGGCAGGCCTGCTGCGGGCTCACCTGGATCAGCACCGGCCAGCTCACCGGCGCCCGGCGCCGACTCCGGGAGCTGCTGTCGGTGTTCGGTCCCTACGCGGCCCAGGGCGTCCCGATCGTCGGGCTGGAGCCGTCCTGCCTGGCCGTGCTGCGATCGGACCTCGTCGAGCTGCTCCCCACCGACCCGCGCGCCCGGCAGGTCGCCGAGGCCGCGATCAGCCTTGCCGAGCTGCTCACCCACCGACCGGCGGGCGGGCAGCCGTGGCAGCCGCCGGACCTGACCGGCGTCACCGTCCTCGCGCAGCCGCACTGCCACCAACACGCGGTCTACGGCTATGAGACGGATCTGGCCCTGCTGGCGAAGGCGGGCGCCCAGACCACGAGGCTCGCGGGCTGCTGCGGGCTGGCCGGGAACTTCGGCATGGAACGCGGGCATTACGACGTGTCGGTGGCGGTCGCCGAGAACGCCCTGCTGCCCGCGCTGCGCGAGCGCGCCGAGGACACGGTGTTCCTGGCGGACGGGTTCTCCTGCCGGACCCAGGCCGAGCAGCTCGCCGGGGTGCGCGGCGTCCACCTGGCCCAACTGCTCGCGCGCGGAGTCGATGTTCTGGGGGAGTGAACGACCGCATGCCGCGCGTGGGCCGCAGGATCAGGGACTCCCCTGCCGCACGGGCGTCGGCCAGCGGGGATGGTCCTCGTCGATGACGAAGGCATGGGCGTGGCGGTGGGTGCCGGTCGACGTCTCGACGGCGTCGGTGAGGTGGTCGGGATCGGCGGTTGCGCTGGTGTGGACGTGTTCGAGCAGCTCGGGATCGTGCCGTGGCCAGCACCGCAGCGCGATGCCGAAGCCCGCGAGCGCGGGTCCGGCCAGCACGGCCCAGGTCGCGGTGAAGCCCGCATCGGCCACCAGCCAGCCCGCCACCGGGTAGGAGATCAGCCAGCAGGCGTGCGAGAGGGAGAACTGCGCGGCGAAAACCGCCGGTCGGCCCTCAGGACGGCTGGACCGCCGCAGCACGCGGCCGACCGGGGTGAGGACCAGCGCGGTGCCGACGCCGATGATCGCCCACACGCCCAGCGTCGCCGCCCAGTGTCCGGCGCCGCCTCCGTCGGAGGGCAGCGCGATCGCGCACGCGACCCCGGACAGCAGGACTCCGCCGCCTGCGAGCATCACCGTGCGTTCCCCGAGTCGCGCCAGCACCCGAGGCAGCAGCAGCGCGACCAGGATGGTGCCGGTTCCGTTGGCGGCCAGCAGCCACGCCACGTCGGCCTGCGGGCGTGCGAGGGCGTCCTGGACGTAGTTGACGGTGTGCACCATGACGATCGCGCCGACGGCGGCGACCGTCAGGTTGAGGCCCAGCAGGCCGCGCAGTCTCGGCGTGGCCGCGTAGATGCGCATGCCTGCGAAGGTCCGACGCCACACCCCGCCCCGGTCGCTACGTGCGGCGCGGGGGATGCGGGCGGTCACGACCAGGAGCGCCGAGAGCAGGAAGCCGATCGAGGTGCCGGTGAACAGCCAGTGGAAGCTCAGCAGGCCGAGCAGCGCGGCGGCCAGCAGCGGGCTGAGCAGGCTCTCCATCGTGGAGGCGAGCTGTGAGGCGGACAGGGCACGGGTGTAGTCGCGTTTGTCGGGCAGGATGTCGGGCAGCACCGCCTGGAACGTCGGGGTGAACGCGGCCGAAGCGGACTGCAACACCACGATCAGCACATAGATCTGCCACACCTGATCCACGAACGGCAGGACCAGGACCACCGAGGCCCGGACGACGTCCAGCGTCACGAGCATTCCCCGCCGAGGCAGCCGCCCGGCATAGGCGCCCGCGACGGGGGCGACCACCACGTAGGCGATCATCTTGATCGCCAGAGCCGTGCCCAGGACGGCGGCCGCATCGGCCCCGGCGAGTTCGTAGGCCAGCAGTCCCAGCGCCACCGTCGTCAGGCCGGTGCCGAAGAGCGCCACGAGCTGCGCGCCGAACAGATGTCGGTAGTCCCGCTGCGCGAACAACGACGTCATGCCGCACCACTTCCCCCGTCTCGAGTACCCGTGCGGCACTATAGGTGCTTGTGTACGCACATGAGAACTCTACGGGGCAGTGGGACCGGCTTCCCTCGCCCGACCACGTCGACGTCGCGGTCACCGCCTTCAGCATGTTGTCCGATCCGACCCGGATGCGGCTGCTCTGGCTGCTCTGCGGCGGTGAGTTCGACGTCGCGAGCCTCGCGGGCCTGGTCGACGCCGCGCGTCCTGCGGTGTCCCAACACCTGGCGAAGCTCCGGCTCGCGGGCCTGGTCACCCATCGGCGAGAAGGCCGCCGTGTCCTCTACCAGGCCCGAGGCGGCCATGTTGGACGGTTGTTGGCCGAGGCGGCCAACGCGGCGGACCACCATCTTCACGGCCTGCCGGATCACGATTGAGGTGGCGTGAAACCGGTTGTCGACGGCAGCGGCCCTGCCTGGTGGGTCGACGGCTGTCCACCTCGTCGCAGGGCGTGATCGAAGTGCCCCTACTGCTCGGCCGTACTGTCGTTGTGCGTCCGGTCGGCGGAGAACGCCGTCTCGGGTCCGGTGTCCGGGTCGAATCTCCGCCTGATTCGACTGCTTCCCGGCCGAGCCGCGTGCGCGGGCAGCTACCGCAGCTTCGAGTTTTCGCCGGATTCGAATCACGAGTCGGCGGTGCCTGACCCCGCCGAGTCGCTGTCTCGCAGCGCCGAGCCCGTTGCGCCGCCCGCCACGCACGTGACCCCGGACCCCGGCCTCAGCCGCGTGCCGTCTACCGCCGTCAACCCGAGAGATAGCCCTCGCGCAGCGCCCGGCGCGCTCGCCAAGCGCGCGCCGAGACGGAGGTGGGTGTCAGGCCGAGATCGGTCGCCACCTCCTTGGGCCGGTGTCCTTCGACGTGGACGCGGTGCAGGACGTCCTGCCAACCTGGCAGCAGGCCGTGGAATGCGCGGGCGAGATTCGCGTACTCCTCGTCCCGGACGACGCGATCGAGCAGGGAGGTGTCTGCGGCGACCGCACGCGGATGCGTCGCGTCGCTCAATTCCGCCACCCAGGTGATGTGCTGTTCGCGGCGGTGGTGATCGATGCCGATGGCGCGGACCACCGTGCAGAGGTAGGCCCGCAGGTGGCGGATGGGCGGCCCCTCGTTCAGGCAGCGCCGCAGGGTGCGGGCCACCGCCTCGGCGGCCAGGTCCTCGGCGGTGGCGGTGTCGGCGACCAGGCTTCTGGCCGTCCGCAGCATGGTGGGCCAGTGCGTCATGATCTCCGCGCCGAGGGTCGTCGCGTCATCGCATCGGGACATCGATGCTCCTCTCGGCGTCGGGGCGGTCGCGGCCAGCGTGCTGCGGGATCGGCAGCCGCCCCGGTGCGGCGGCGCTGCCGTGGGCCGGGTCGGGTTCTCGGTCGTCGAGGTCGGGTCGCGGAACCTGATGTCGATACGACATGCGGATGTCCTGAGGTGTCGGGGAATGAAAAGGTTCCGGTGGCCCGGCGGCGGGTGCGGGCAGCGTGATCCCGCAGCCGAGCGGCCGCCGGGTGTCCACTGGGGTTGATGACGGTGCGGATTCGGTGCGGAATGACCGGTAGGTGCTGCTGTCGAGCAGATCAGGCTTCCGGGTGGTGATCCGTCTTCTGATTGCGGGGCGTCTCGTGTTCCTTCTCGTGTTCGAGACTTTCCGCGACGGTCTTGTCTTCTCGCGGGCAGAAATAGCAGGTTCGTGATCGGCGATTGAAGGCTTCTTGTTCGGTCTCGTCCGGGCGCTTCTTCATCCAGGGTTTCAACATGGCGGGTCTCCAGCGGCGACGTGTCGGGTTGCGGGGTGGAACACGGGGCGGTCGTGCGGTGCGACACCGCGATCGACAGCGTTGCGACGGCGCGGGCAGCACTCCGAGGTGACGGACGCGAGGTCGTCAGCGGATGTCGGGTCCGGTCAGGTGGGCGACGGCGCGGGCGGCAGCGGTGGCGAGGGCGCTGCGGGGCACCACGGTGAGGCGGTGCAGGACGAGGCGATCGGCGGTGAGGGTCACGGTGGCCTGCGGGCCGAGGACCCTCACCCGCAGCACGCAGGTGCGCAGCGACCGGCCGACCACGCCGAACTCGATGGCCGCCGCCGGGCGTTCGGTGGTCACCGTGCTCAGCAGCAGGCCCGTCGATCGGGCGCTCAGCGCGGCGAATCCGCGACCCTGACAGGCCAACGACACCGAGCGGCTCGCCCGGTCGGCGACCAGGACCAGCGTCATCGGTTGTCCGGATGCCGCCCGTGCGGGCACGCCCGCGACGCAGGAGGCCGTCATGACTTGCCGCCGACCGGCCACAATGGACGGCCGAGATACGGCCGGACCCGCGCGGCGTGCAGGTGGCGCACGGCGCCGATCGGCCACCACTGCATCGGCGGCGCCGACGTCCGAAGCGGTGACGACGTCCGGGTCGGACTCGATGCCGTCCCGATGACACGAAGGCGAGGTGCCTGCGCGACCACCCGCAGTCGCGGGGCACGGCCCGACACCAGCCGCAGCCACGGGCGTCGCCTGCCGCCGATCACCGGGTCACCACCAGCGACCGGATGGCGCGGGGGTGGTGCACGGGGGCGAGGCAGTCGGGACAGGTCTGCCAGTCGAAGAAGCAGGACTCCAAGGGCCGCCGGTTCAGCGGGTGGAAGACGGCGTCGGGGGCGCAGCGAGGCGCGACCTGCGGCGCGGGCAGGTTCGCCGCGCTGCACAGGTGGGTGTCGCCGACGGAGACCGACCGGACGAACCACGGGCCCGACGGCGAGCGCGGCTCGGTCATGACGCCTCCATTCCGGCCAAGGCCTCCCGCGTGTCCAGCTCGGTGAATGCCCGGCGCAGCGCCGCGATCAGCGTCGGCACGTCGGCCGAGGCGATCCACCACCGGGCCACCAGGTCGACGCCCCGGAGCCGCAGCACGGCGAGTTCGATGCCCGTGGCCTGCCGCTCCAGCCGCATCCGGCGCGGTTCGCCGTCCTGTATGGCGGGCACCTCCAGGAACCGGCCCCGCCCCAGCGTGTCGAGCAGATCCGTCATGTCGGTCCTGGCCGACTCGACCCGTACCGCCTCGGCGGAGCCGGTACGGCCGCCCACCACCGCGATCCGTTCCCCGGCGACCTCGATGGACAGCGCGACGACGTGCCGCCCGAGGTAACTGAGCCACTCCGCCGACACGGAGTCCGCCGCGTTCACGGCGAGACCCGCAGATGCCGAGGAAGCGTGCCGATCAGCGGCGGGCAGGGCGGCGCCGGCCGATAGGGGACGGGCGCGCGCCGGGCCGGGGCCGAAGTGGACGGTGTCGAGTCGGCGGCCTGCCGGATCGCCTCGGCGGTGATGGCCTGCATCTCGGCCATGCGACGGCGAGAGGGCGGGCGGCGGCGGTTCGTCCAGGTGCGGTTGCACCAGCGATGGAGCGCCACGCCTCCTGCGCAGAGCGCGGCCCCAGCAATGATCAACGGGTGGTCCACAGTGACCTCCTCAGATGGCGGGATAGTGTTAGGCCTAACGGTAGGGTGCAGTGTTAGGCCTAACAAGCAACATCCGCCAATCGAGTGATCGAGCTGTGGTTATGCTCTGGTCATGGCTAGACCACGCAGCGGACGACTTCGCACGCCGGGTGCCCGATCGCTGGGCAATGCGCTTCGCTCGGCGAGGAAGGCTGCGGGTCTGTCCACCCGAGAACTCGGTCGGAGACTCGACCGGAGTGCGCCGTGGGTCCTGACGCTGGAGCGCGGAGAACTCCTGATCACGCCGGATGTGGTCTCAGCGGCCGCTGTCGCGATTGGACTGCCGCATGCCGAACGCGAGCGCTTGGTCGAGCGGGCGCGAGATCTGGGCGCTTCACCGTTCACTCCCGGAACAGATCTACCAGATCAGCTTTCGACGCTGATCGGGTACGAGCGTGAGGCCACAGCGATCACCGAGCTGTCTCGGGTGGTCCCTGGTTTGCTCCAGACCCGCGACTACGCCCGAGCCATGGTCGAATCATCGGGCCCCGGTCGATACGATGTGGAAGAGCTTGTCGAGGCTCGGTTGGCCCGGCAGGGCGTACTCGGTTCTTCGACGTCGGACGTGCCCGCTTACACGGCCTTCATGGATGAATCGGCACTGCAACGGCCAGTGGGTTCACCCGATGTGATGGCGGCTCAACTTCGTCGACTTTCTGAGACCCGTCCGAGAGTCACGATTCGGGTGATTCCAGTCTCCGCAGGTCCCTACGTCAGCATGGTGTCGAGTTTCAGCCATTTCTCGTTTCCCGATGCAGACCCAGTCGTCTATCTGGAGCACTTCGCTACTGGAACCTACCTCGACAAGCCTAGGGACACCGACCCCTACGGGCCTGTACTAGCTAGTCTTCACGATGTGGCGCTGCCTTCGGACAAGTCCGCAGAGGTCATCGCACACCACCAACAGCAGCACGAGAGGCAGGCGGGATGACCATGTTCACCGGATGGCGGAAGGCGACGGCCAGCGGCGGGCAGGGCGGCTGCGTCGAGATCGGTGCTGCCCCCGGCTTAGTCGGCATCCGGGACACCAAGAACCGCGACGGCGGCACGCTCGTCGTCGGGCGGACGGCGTTCAATGCGTTCCTGGGCCGAGTGAAGGAAGATCGACTCGGCTGAGCTGGTCGCCCCTATCGTGGTGTGTGTTCCGAGCACGCACCAGGTGTCCCGGCTCTTCTGCGGTCGGGACGCCGGGTCCGTGATCGCGCTCCGTGGTCTAGGCCGGATGGCGCTGTGCCATCATGGATCGAGCACGGAGGGTGAGGAGGTGGATCTTGTCAGTGACCGATGTGGTCGAGCGCCTCAGGATCGCCAATGCAAAACTGGACGAGGCGCGGGCAGCGGCAGCGCGGGCGATAGTGGCGCTTTCCGATGGAGCCGAGATTTTCGATGCCGTGACCAGAACGTCGGTCTGGCCTCAAGTGGCGGCTGCCCGTCAGTGCGCGGCCGACGCTGCTGAGGACGTGCGACTCGGGGTTGAGTCGATGAACGGTGCTCAGGGCTTCATCAATACTTACTGTATCGGCATTGCCGGATACGGACTCGGTGACTCGATGGCACTAGACGCCGAAGATGCGATCACGCCTGGTGCGGCTGAGCGTCTCGCACACGACGACATCGACAGGGAATCCTTCTCCGATGAAGAATGGATAGCCAGGGTACGTCGAAGCTATCCCGATGTGGACCCATCCGCCGTGGTGCGAATCAGTCGCGACCGTGATGGCCGACCTGTCCGATTGGAAGACAAGACTGATCGAGAGGGCGTCGGTCACATACTGGGAAAGTCGCGGATCGGCGACTTTGAAGCGATGGGAGTACCTGCCGAGCGGGTCGTCGATCTGATCTTCGCTGCGCTCGCCTATGGAAAAATCGTCGGGTATGTCGCTACCGATCGGCCCGTGTATGAGTTGGAATTCGATGGTCGAATCCATAGGGTGGCTATCACGGTGATTAACGGTGCTATCGTGGGAGCCAACCCGGTTCCCGTGAGGCGAAAGATTCGCCCGAACCGGTATCGTTTCGACTCGCCAAGGAGGCGACATGGCCGTTGATGTGTCCATCGTAGTCGGGTGGGAAGAGGACTTTCTTTTCTACGACAGTGGAGTGGAGGACGAAGCCTACTGTCACCCTTTGGACGAGGCGCGGGATTTCCTAGGGATCAGTGGTGACCTGCTGCGAGAGCTGGAAACTTGGGATGCGACGTTTCAATCCATCCTGGACCGTACGGACCTGGATGCTTCGGGATTCTCCACTCCAGAAGCCGAGCACGCCTGGTTTGAGCGAGGAAAGGAGCTGGCTGCCCGGATGAAACGAGAGTGCCCGAGCGTTGCGAGCGTCGATTACCAGGCAGACGGCAGTATTCCGGCGGGCACGTGTGTTTTCTGAACGTGTCCATAGCTCAATCGGCCGGGCAAGAATCCGGAGCTGTGATCGGTCAGTCGGGATCGACTCTGTGGTTGAGGGATAAGTTTACCCGAGTCGGTGCAATGGTTCGAGGGAAAATTGATCGTGATGGGGTGCTCTCTTCAAGGAAGGCGTTCATGGGTCAGGGAGGCGAACCTGTGAACCTCGCCATCCTTACGGGGTACACGATGCCGCCGATGTACTTCGACGCCAGGGATGGTGAGTACTACAATCGAACCGTCGATGAGGCGGCTGATTTTTTCGGCCTCAGTAGGGAGCTGGCCCGAGAGCTTAATGATTGGAATAGGGAGTACCAGAAAACCTTCAATATCGATGTTCCGCAGGATTCAAAATTCGAATCCGAAGAATTGTTTGTCGACTGCATGTTCTTCTGACCTCCCGGCGGCCACCTTGGACCTCGGGCCGTAGCGCGGTCGGTGGTTCCCGGGAGCCGAAGGATTTGCCGGAACCGCTATCGTTTCGACTTGCTGGGGAGGCGACATGGCAGTTGATGTTTCTATCGTAGTCGGGTGGGAAGAGGATTTCCTCTTCTATGACAGCGGTGTGGAGGGCGAATCGTACTGTCATCCGTTGGAGGAGGCGCGGGAATTCCTGGGAATCAGTGGTGACCTGGTGGCGAGAGCTGGCAGCGTGGGACTCGATGGTTCAGGACATTCTCCGACCGTACGGACGTGCGTGCCTCGGGGTTTTCCACTCCGGAGGCCGAACGCATCTGGTTCGAGCGCGGGAAGGAACCGGCTGCCCGGATGAAGCGAGAGTGTTCGAGCATTGCGAGCGTCGATTATCAGGCGGACGGCAGCATTTCGGTTGGCACGTGTGTTCTCTGAAACAGATCCAGATTTCACGGCTGAAATGCCCCCTATCCTGCCGGCTGGGCTGCTGCTCTCTAGGACTTACTGAAGTCTTCCGGACCCGGCTTGGATATTACTGAGGCTTCTGAGTCATGCTCGATGGAAAACGGATGCGGTCGAACAGTGTCCAGCGGTCATATATGACGCTATCTGTTATGCTTAATGCAACGTATGGAAGTGAAACTGGCGGCGTTGTGAATTCCGTGACAGTGCAGGGCGGAGTCTGGTGGGTTTTCCGGGAATCTCCCTGCGGGGTCGCAGCCATTGCTATCGTTACGGCAGGGGCTGCTTCCTGGATTTTTCCGGAGAAATCTTTCGTTTTAAGCGTGGCGTCCAAGGAGGATGCTAGTGTCTTCCTCAGGTTGGTTATCGCTAAGGGGTCTTTCAGGATTGCCGCCACCGATCGTGTCGTATGTCGCAATTCTTTGAATTGAACAATCGGGTGCTCCGTGTAGTTTTCCGATATTACGAATCGGACCGTGTCCATGATTCTGATAAGATTGTGATGGCAAAGTCCGGAATTGTCTGATATCTCAAGTAGGGGAAGGTGCAAGTGGGCGGGATCGAATAAATCCAGGTCAGCTGAGTTTCGAATATCGTGAAGGTGCTTCGCTATTGAAGGATAAAAATTTTCACTGTCCGATAGCGGAAAATGGAGGATGTAAGAACGACTTGTCATGTGTTACCTCGGTGGGTCGATGGTGGTAGTCGGCGCAGCTTCCATGATACACGCCTTGGTGGCAGAGGTGATCTCCTGCCACCAAGGCGACGATGCTCAATCGCAGCAGGGCGAGGCTTATCTCGCCTCAATCGGGTCCAAGATGTAGAGGCCGACGGACGTTCCCCAGGAGACACATTCCCAGCGATCCCGACTCCGTTTGCCTCACCAACAGCCCCGTGCGTTGCGCAGGCCTCAATCGATGGCCAGATGGAGTGTAGTGTCCTTAAGGGTACTACTAAATCGGATTCATCCGTTGCGTATTCAGCCTGGACTGTGGCTGTGGATTCTGTGATGACAGGGGTCGGCTGAGATCCCAGAACCGTTGGCTGGGGGCTGGCTGACGCGCTGGTGATCCCTAAACCAAGCAGTGAGGCAAGGAGCAGTGTCAGGATGGTAATGGTCCTGCCGATGGTTGAACGAATTCTCGGTTCCAATGTCTCTCCTCGTCGGATTGATATATGACGATACGGCGACTTGCTTGCTTCGGCGCCGCATCCAGGGTCTATTGAGACAATATCTTCAGCGACGATGAGCTCGACAGCCATATGGGTGACAAGAGGGAATAGTGACGGGAGTCACGTTGATTATCTGTCGCATGGAGTAGAGGTTTAGGCCATTTGCCCCAATGGCAGAATCTGGAAGTGTCTGCTAGCTTAACTGGGTTGACGAACCATCTATACCCCTGCGGGAAGTGCTGCGCCGTGCAACCGCTCGAAACTCCCCGCACCGCACTCAGCACGAAGTCTTCAACAGTCCGTGCAGCTTCCCTATTCGGCACCTCGCACTGCAGAATCAGAACTCCGCCAAGTTCCAAGCCATCTACAACGCAGCCGACCCCATGGGGTCGGAGTTCCCGTCCCGTGAGGAAGCGCAGGCATGGGTGGATCGCGGCAAGGAGTTGGCCGCTCGGATGAGTCGGGAGTGTCCGAGGGTTGCCAGTGTCGACTATCAGGCCGACGGCAGTATCCCGCAGGGCACCCGCGTGTTCTGACCAGGGCTCATCGTGCGGACTACGACAGATCCTGCCTCCGGTAGGTCGCGAAGACGCCCTTGACCGCTTCGGTGACCGGCAGGTCGCCATCGATGAGTACCCACCGATGATCGTCGTGTTCGGTCAGCTCCACCGGCGTGGTTGCCTTGACCGTGACGGCGAAGTTGAACTGGCGGCTCGGCTTGCCGCTGCCTGAGGTGTAGTCGAAGTGGCCGAGGTATCGGTCGATGCTGGTGACGTCGAGCCCGGTCTCTTCCTGCACCTCGCGGGTGAGCGCGTCGTCGAGTGCTTCGCCGGGATCGACCTTGCCGCCGGGCAGCTCGTAGATGCCGCCCATGAAGTCGTCCTGCGGCCTGCGCAGCACCAGTGCCTTCTTACCGTCGACGACGGCGCCGACCACGAGTTGGAGGATGCCATCGGCTGCGGCCTGATCGGTCAGCTCGGTGACGAGTGCGGTATCGATCACTGAATTATTCCTTCAGTTCGTGGTGACGAGCGACCACCTTACGGACGCCGTCGATGTACTGCTTGACGAGTGTGCCACCTCAACCTGGCGCCATACCGGCATGGTGAGGGCGGGATCGCCAACCGTCTTGTAAAGCCGATAAGCGGGCGGTCGATCGGCGGAGAAATGCCGGTAATCCCGTTGTGTGCATCCGTCCGGGGAATCCCGACAGCAGCTGACCACAGTGGCCTGCAAGGTTCCAAAAGTCCGACCTCTCCGGCGTTTCCACTGGTCAGGGCCACCGGTCATCAATGACCGCCCGATGACCGCTCAATGATCTCCTCGGTGAACGGCGTCGTCGATACCGTGGCCTGACCGAATTGATCATTCATCAGGAGGCGAAGAGCGTGACGACGAATCGACGGGCACTCATCGGAGTCGCGGGCGCGTTGACGCTCGTGCTCAGTGCGACCGGGTTATCGCCCGCAGCCGTGGCGCAGGACGAGCACGCGGCGACTCAGGAGGCGCTCAACCAGTACCAGGCGGTGGGCGGGCCGGGCGCGGCCGTCTATGCGGGCGATGCCGACTCGGCGTGGACGCTGACCGCAGGAACGGCGAGGTTCGGGCAGCAGCAGCCGATCACGGCGAACGACCACTTCCGGCACGGGAGCCAGACGAAGACGTTCACGGCGGCGGTGATCATGCAGCTGGTCGACGAGGGGCTGATCGCGCTGGACACGCCGATCGAGACCTACCTGCCCGGCGTGGTGACCGGCAATTACGACGGCAACGTCATCACGACGCGGCAGCTTCTCCTGCACACGAGTGGCATGGTGCGGGATGTCCGCGACGCGCAGCAGGCCCCGGACGGCACGTACGAGCTGGCGGAGCTGGTCCGCTCCGCGATGGACGAGCCTCCGCAGGGCGCAACCGGCGAAGGGGTGCACTACTCCAACGTCAACTACCTGGTGCTCGCTCTGCTGATTGAGCAGGTCACCGGCGATTCCATCGGCGATGCGGTCACCGAACGGATCATCGAACCGCTCGGGCTCGAGGGTACGTCGTTCCCGGCTTGGGGAGACCGTGCGCTGCGGGCACCGTTCGTGCCCGGGTACGCCATCGTTCGGATTCCGCCGCTCGTGTTCTGGACGGAGACCACGACATCGGTCGAGCTGTCGATCTGGGCCGGTTCAGCCGGGATGGAGTCCACGCTCGAGGATTCGGCGACGTTCTTCCGGGCGCTGCTCGACGGGGACGTGGTCTCGGAGAGCGCCCTGGCGGAGATGCGGGACAGCGTGCCGTACCTGAACGGCTACGGCATGGGCCTCGGTCTCAACGAACGGGAGCTCTCCTGCGGTGGCACTGCCTGGTTCAAGCACGGCGCCCTGGGGACCGGGCACACGTCCGTGACGGCGGCGACCGACGACGGCCGGTTCGCCTCGCTGGTCACGAACACCTTCGTGACCAGCGAGGTTGCGACGACGAGGGCCGACGCGGTCTTGGACGCGGCGCTCTGCGACTGATCGGCACGGGCAGGCGCGGATCGCGCCTGTCCCCGGTTCCCACTCGGCCGGGTGGGACCAGCGCACCGTCGCGGTAGACGGGTCGGTGCGCGGCTCGGCAGGCGGGCCGAGGCTCGCGGCGGTTCAGGGGGTGTGCCGCGAGCCTCGGCCCGTCGGCGGGATCTCCGTCCACGACGTCGGTGCAGCGCCTGCCCGGCATCGACATCGGACGGGACACGGTCCGGGGGGATCCGTCAGCGTCGTCCGCCCGCCTGCTCGGTCGTCTGCTGGTCCTGTCGCGCCTCGTCGAGCATGGTCAGGTAGCCGTCGAGCCTGCCTGCGCCTGCGAGCAGGGTGCGGCTGCGCCTGGTCAGCCGGTCCGCCCAGGAGCGCAGGAACGCCGCGAACGCCTCTGCTCCGCCCGCCTCGCGGAGCGAATCGAGGAACTGCGCGACCTGTTCCAGCCGGTAGCCGCCCCGGCGCAGCTGCCGGGCGATCTCGGCGTCGCGCACGCAGTCGGGGCCGTACCGACGGTAGCCCGTCGCCCGGTCGCGTTCGGGGTGCAGGATGCCCTCGGTCTCCCAGGTGCGCAGCGTCGCCGGGTGCAGGTCGAGCCTGCGGGCGAGTTCGCCCACGGTCAGCGATCGGCCGTTGATCGGCCGGGGTGTCGTGGTGGCCAGGCTGTCCAGGGACGCCGCGACCTCGGCGCGGGTGTCGCGTTCCGCGAGGAGTGCGACGTGCGCGGCGTCGATGAGGCGATAGGCGGACTCGGTGTCGCCTCGGTGGATCGCCCGCATGATCTCCAGCGCCTGCTGATGCCCGTGGCCGCTGCGCAACGCGAGGAAGGCGCGCAGCGCCTGCGCATGCCGGGGCGTGTAGCGCCGGTAGCCGGTCTTGCTGCGCTCGGTCGGCGGGAGTGCGCCCGCGTCGTCGTAGTTGCGGATCGCCTGCGCGGACAATCCGTGCTCCCTGGCGAGGTCGATCGGTCGCAAGCGTTCCCTCCGATTGAGGCTTCAGCCCTGCCCGACAGGAAGAACTTTAGGAAAGCCTCATGGGACTGTTCAACGATACTGTCGAGTCCGGCTCATTCGGGAAGGGCTGACCTTGACCACTGCCGCATCCCGGCGCACCCTCGCCCGGCCCGACGCCTCGCCACGATCGATGACTGGTCATGCCCCAGGCCGCGTCTACCGCGCCCCGAAGGGCGGCGCCGTCAGCGAGAGGCCGAGCTGGGCTCGTTCCCGCACCCACCGCGTCGGCCGGTAACGCGGATCGCCGGTGCTCGCCAGCAGCGCCTCCTGCAAGGCGAGCAGCCTGCCTGCACCGATGCGGTCGCCCCAGGCCAGCGGGCCGTGCGGATAGCCGAGCGCGGTGGTGACCGCCAGGTCGACGTCGTCCGGGGCGGCGAGGCCGCGTTCGGCGATGGAGGCCCCGACGCCGATGATCGAGGTGAGCAGACGTTGCGGGACCGAACCTGCGGTGTCGCGCACCACCGACACCGCTCGTGGTTCGCCGCCCTCCCGGCCGCCCGCCAGCACGGCACGGGCGTCGGCGACCGCAGCCGGTGACACGGCGGGCGTCGCGGCGAGCACGACGCGCCGGGTGTCGAGTGAGAGAGGGCAGACGCCGACGGTCCGATCGGCGGGCAGGCCCTGCTCGTGGACGGCGGCGGCGACGGCCGTCCCCCAGGTGGGGACGAGGAGCACCGGACTCGCATCACCCTCGACGTCGTCCTCGCCGAGCATCCCGCCCGCCGCGAGCACCGCCCGCCGCACCGCATCCACATCGGATGGACCAGCATCGACGACCCACATCGGGCGGCCGGGATCGCCGGTGATCGGCGGTTCGGCGGCGGGCGGCGCAGCGTCGGGGGAGTGGTCGTAGTAGCCGCGGCCGGTCTTCCGGCCGAGCAGGCCCGCTGCCACCCGGTTGGGCGTGAGGAACGACGGCCGCAGCCGATCGGAGTGTCGGAACCCCGTCCACACCGAGTCGATCACCGCAGCGGAGACGTCCAGGCCGGTCAGGTCGGTCAGCTCGAACGGGCCCATGCGCAGGCCCAGCACGTCGCGGGCGATGCGGTCGAGGTCGGGCACCTCGACCACCGACTCCTCCAACAGTGCCAGCGCCTCGGTGATCAGCCCGCGGCCGGCGTGGTTCACCAGGAATCCGGGGGTGTCGGCGACGACGACCGCTCGGTGACCCGTGGTGCGCACCAGGTCGACGAGCAGCGCGGGGATCTCGGGCCGGGTCAGCCTGCCCGGCACGATCTCGACGATCCGCATCAGCGGCACGGGATTGAAGAAGTGCAGACCGGCCAGCCGGGTCGGATCGGCCAGGGTGGCGGCGAGCTGGGTGATCGGGATCGAGGAGGTGTTCGTGGCGAAGACCGTCGAGGCGGGCAGCACCTCGGCCAGCCTGGTGAAGACCTCGGACTTGACGGCGAGATCCTCCCGGACCGCCTCGACGACCAGCTCCACGTCGCGGCCCGCCGCCCACGGCGAGTCCAGCGGGAACAGCCGGGACCGCGCCGCCGCAGCCTCGTCAGCGGTGAGTCTGCCCTTGTCCTCGGCCCGCCGCAGCATCGATTCGACGAACGCCACGGCCTCGTCGACCGACTCCGGCCGGGCGTCGGCCAGCTCGACGGTGTGTCCTGCGGTGACGGCCCACTGCGCGATGCCTCGGCCCATCACGCCTGCCCCGACGATCCTGATGTACACGGCGGTCTGATCCTCTCCGGCGGGCGATGGTGCTCGAAGGACACTCTGACGGGGTCGCGGCCTGCTGACCAGTCCGAGCCGGAATCCGCGGCGACGATGCCGCAATCGGCCGCCGACCGGTGTCGGTCGCAGCGGCCGGAAGCGGCCGGTAGGGCCGAGGTCTGAGAAGGCGACGGGCGCGTGGGTCTCGGCCGGGCACTGTCGTGGAGTGCAGGGCGAGGCTCGGCGGGTGCGGCCCCGGGGCGGCGGTCGGCAGTCCGGCACGGACCTCGATCCCGCTGCCTGCGGCTCCCGGCAGGCGGCTCGCGGGCGCCACGCGGAGGAGATACTTAGGCAGGATGGGGACTGTCGAGGGGTGCGGCCTATGGTTAAGCACATGCTTCACGGTTCCGGCTCGCTGGACAGGGTGTTCCAGGCGCTGTCGGACCCGACCCGGCGCAGCATCGTCGAGCGGCTGCGGCGCGGGCCTGCGTCGGTCGGGGATCTCGCCCGGCCGTTCGAGCTGTCGCTGCCCGCCGTGATGCAGCATCTTCAGGTGCTCGTGGACAGCGGGCTGGTCAGCACCGAGAAGATCGGCCGCGTTCGCACCTGCCGCATCGAGGCCGCCGGCCTTCGGCTGGCGGAGGACTGGCTCGGGCAGCAGCGTACGGGGTGGGAACGTCGTCTCGATCGCCTCGACGAGAGCCTGCGCGACGAGGGCGACCATGCCACCGAGGGAGGCCAGCCATGACTGATCGATCGGTCATCCATGCCAGCTTCAGCATCGAGCGCGACTATCCGGTGTCGCCTGCTCGGGTGTTCGCCGCGTGGGCCGATCCGGCCGCCAAGGCGCGCTGGTTCGCAGGCGCCGAGGCCGAGCACCACGAACTCGACTTCCGACACGGCGGGTCGGAGATCAACCGAGGCCGCCGGGCAGGCGGCCCCCTGCTGACCTTCGAATCTCGCTATCACGACATCGTCGAGGGGGAGCGGATCGTCTACAGCTCCGTGCTGTCCGTCGAGGAGAACCCGGTGACGGCCTCCCTGACCACCGTGCAGTTCCGGCCCGAAGGCCGGGGGACCCGGCTGCTGCTCACCGAACAGGGCACCTTTCTGGACGGTCACGAGGACCCGGCCTGGCGCGAGGAGGGCACCGGAAGCTGGCTCGCCGCGCTGGCGGTCGAACTCGGAGTGCCCGCCGCGCGGTGACCGCGACGCGGACCGGTGCGGGTCCGAACCGGCTGCGGCGGTACCGCAGCCCGCTTCCCTCAGCCAGTCGACTCGGCGTCATCGCGGATGGACAGGCAGCGGGATCATGGATCGTCGAGTGCGGAGAACGGGCAGCCGCCACGGAGGATGACGGTCATTGGGGCTGCCCAGATCACGTGTGTCGGTTCTGTTCGATCCTTGGCCGACGCCGTAAGAGCCTGTCTTTAATCCCCACTTTCGGAGTTGCGCGGGGCCAGCGCGGCGATCTGCGGCGTTGTCGCCAGTCAACATCACTTTCGTTATGCCTCCTTCCTCCGCCTGGCAGCTCAGCCACGCTGACCCCCGCTCACGACTCCAGGGGGTCAACGACAGGCTCTAAGGCCCGTCAGGCGGCGCTCGCCGCGTAGACCGCCTCGACCAGGGCGGCGGTGCGCGGGTCCATGCCGGGCGGGCCGGGCACGAGGCGGGTGGTCGCGTAGCCGAAGGCCAGCCGCCGGTCCGGATCGGCGAACGCGGCCGTCCCGCCCGCACCGCCGTGTCCGAAGGCCCGGACGCCGTCCGGCGTCCCCATCGGCGGGGAGACCTCGAAGCCTCGGCCGAAGACCTGACTGATCGTCATGGCGGGGCTGGACAGGACCAGATCGGCGCCGTCGGTCTCCGGCCGGAGAACGTCGGCGATCGTGGCGGGCGTGAAGATGTCGAGCAGGAGGCGGTAGAGGCGCGACAGGCCGCGCCCGTTCGCGACCCCGCCCGAGGCGCCCAGTTCGGCGGCGCGGTAGCGGCGGTCGGCCGAGGCCTGCACGACGTCGTCCGGCACGGCGCCGCCGAGGGTGAACGCGTCGAGGTGGTGCGGGCCGAAGAAGGACGACAGGTCGATCGAGGCCGGGTCCGTTCCCGGCGGAAGCGGCGGCTCCTCGGCCACCACCCCGGCGACTCTCGGCTCCTCGTCCTGGGGAAGGCCGATCCAGAAGTCGGCGCCCGCGGGTCCGGCGAGCTCCTCGCGGAAGAACGTCCCCAGCGGGCGGCCGTCCACCCGGCGCACCAGCTCGCCGACCAGCCAGCCGAAGCTCTGCGCGTGGTATCCGTAGGCGGTGCCCGGCTCCCAGGCAGGCGTCTGCGCCGCCAGCGCGGCGGCCACGGTGTCCCACTCGGCGAGGTCGTCCATCGTCAGGCGCTCCCTCGGCGCGAGCACCCCCGCCTGATGGCTGAGGACCCAGCGGACCAGCGTCGACTCCTTGCCCCGGACGCCGTACGCGGGCCAGTAGTCGGCCACGCGGGCGTCAAGGTCGAGCAGGCCGCGCTGGACGAGGAGGTTCGCACAGGCGGCGGTGGCGCCCTTGGTGGCCGAGAAGACGACCTCGATCGCCGTCGCCGCGCCGCTCCACAGATCCACCACCGGTTCGCCTGCCACGTGGACGCACACCTGCGCGGTCTCCGGGCCGTCGGCCGACAGCGACTGCTCGAATACCTCGGCCACGCGTTCGTACCCGGCCGCGACGGTTCCCTCGACAGAAGACGTCATCGGACCACTCTGGCAGGCAGGGCCGATGATCGTGCCGCGACGCGGCGGGCGAACCACCTGATGGTGCCGGTGTCGCCTCGCCCGGCTGCCGCGTCGCCTCGGGAACGATGACTTTCAAGGCCGCCCCCGGCGGCCCCGGCAGGCCTCCCGGTGCGAGCACCGCCGGGCGGGTGCGGACGGCAGACCACCGCTGGAGGACCCGTGCTGCGGCCCGGTCCTCGGGCGGCGCCGTCGATCGCATCTCCCGGACCGGGCCCGGTCGTGCCGGACGAGCGGAAGGGGACGGACACCGTGACACAGGCGGAGATCATCATCGCGCCGGGACGGCAGGACATCATCATGACCCGCTTCTTCGACGCCCCGCCCGAGGCGGTGTTCCGGGGGGTCACCGATCCGACGCTCGTGCCCCGCTGGTGGAGCGGTGGTCGGTTCGCCACCGAGGTCGAGACGCTGGAGATCCGGCCCGGTGGACTCTGGCGTTACATCGTGCGTGACCCGGACAGCGCGGGCGAGTTCGTCTTCCGGGGTGTCTGCCACGCCGTCGACGCCCCGAGACGCCTGGTGCAGACCTGCGAGATGGAGGGGATGCCCGCAGCCGTGCAACTCGGCGTCTTCACCTTCGACGCTGCCGACGGCGGCACCGCCTACCGCGAGGTCTCGGTCTTCTCCTCCGTCGAGCAACGGGACGCCTGGGTGCAGCCCGGGATGGCGGAGACGATGAGCGCGGGCATGGACCTGCTCGCCGAGATCGCCCGCGAGGCCCGCTGAGCCCGAAGCGCGCGAGAAGGGCGGGCCTGCCCGGCGGACGTCGTCGGGCAGGCCCGGCCGGGGAGTCAGTCGAAGTCCGCCTTGCGGATCAGGCCGTGGACGCCGGTGGTGCGGTCCACCACCTGGGAGATCGCGAAGTCCGACGCCGCACTGAGATAGGCGTACGCCACCGGGCCCGCCATGCCGAGATCCTCGGTGAGGAA
Organism: Actinoalloteichus fjordicus; assembly: GCF_001941625.1. NCBI lineage: Bacteria > Bacillati > Actinomycetota > Actinomycetes > Pseudonocardiales > Pseudonocardiaceae > Actinoalloteichus > Actinoalloteichus fjordicus. Next base: position 4,660,423 of record NZ_CP016076.1, on the reverse strand, counting down.
CTGCATCGCATGGCGGACGGCGGTGCGCATCGCGGCGTCGAGCCCGCCGTCCGCACCGCCCTCGGCGTCGCTGAGGCCGAGGGGAATCCAGTGGTCCGCCGTCTCCGCGAACGGGTACCCGAACGCGGCCTTCGGGGCCGGTCCGCCCGGCGACACGGCCGTCAGGCGCAGCGTCGCGCGCAGTGAACCCTCCATCGCGGTGAGCGCCACCTCGCCGTCGCCCTGCGCCATGTGCGGGTCGCCGGTGAAGAACATCCCGCCCGCCACCTGCACCGGGAGGTAGAGGGTGCTGCCGACGCCGAGCAGGCTGACGTCGATGTTGCCGCCCGCATCGGTCGGCGGCACCGAGTCGACGACGTCCCCGGTGTCCCGAGCCACCCCCATCACCCCGAGGAACGGACGCAGCGGGAACCGGGCAGACACCGGTCCGGGCAGCGCGCCGACCAGGCCCTTCCCTCGGCGCTCCGCGCGCACGAAGATGCTGATCTCGCCGCCCTGATTGAAATAGCGGCGCAGGGCAGGGTCGCCGACCCAGGCCTCCGGGTACTCGCCGGGCAGCGCGCCGCGACCATGGCGATTGGAGATCACCCCGTAGGGCACCCGCAGTCGCAGGTCCAGCACCTCCACCTTCAACACCTGGCCGGGTTCCGCGCCGCGCACGGCGACGGGTCCGGTGATCACGTGCGGCCCCGGACCGTCCTGCGGGGTCCGGCGGGCGATCTCCACCGCGTCCCGCAGCACCTCCCGCGACGACACACCGAACTCGCCGAAGTAGCCGCGCGGGTCCCGGCCCTGGTCCGCCAGGATGCCCTCGTGGGAGATGGTGTCCACCGTGACCACGGAACCGGAGTCGATCGTGGCGACCGGTGCGGTCGCGCGGTTGGGCAGTCGTCCCCAGAGGACGGAGTCCGCGTCGGCGGGGACGTAGGTGCCCTGGTGGCGTCCGCCGGGCTGGAGGATCGTCAGATCCGACCGGGCGGCGTCGGGCCCGGCGGGGTCGCCGGGCGTGGCGAGTGCCGCCGGGCTCGCCAGCGACGCACCCGCGCCCGCCGCCAGACCAGCGGTGGCCAGGAAGAAGGTCCGCCGTCCCAGGCCGTCGCGCAGTGTTCGGTCCGCCCGCGCACCCTCGATCCGCGACATGAGTACACCTGCCCTCTCGTCGACTTGCGACGGAGGTGCCCGCCGCGACGGCATGGCATCACTCGCTCGTGTCGACCGTGTTGCCGCCGGAAGACCTCCCGATGGCTTCTGCGCCGATCGGGAGACCTCCGGGTGCCGCACGGTGGGCTGGACCTGTTCTTCGGCGCGAATCGGCGCCTGACCCGCCCACGGTGCGACGGGATACCACGGGATGATCTCGCGACGGGCGGGGAAAATGTCCGTTGACTAGTGTCGAGGTGGCCGCCGCCTTCGGGGGAGGGCGATCGTGGGACGTTCCGAACTGCGCCATCCTTGTCTCCTCGGGAGGAATCGGATCGGTCCAGGTCGGCGCCGTCGACGATGTGCGGGCAGCAGCGGACAGACCGATGTGGAGAATGCCTGCTCGCCCGGTGGAGAACAGTGACCGGTGTTCTTCGTCGGACGCGGTTTCGCCGAAGACCGGCCATTCGGCGAACCCACGTTAACCGGGATGCGAACGAATCGGATCGTTCGTGCGCGGAGGTCCGCAATCGCGAAGAAGCCGTTCCTACCAAGGGGCCAGCGGCCGCGCGAATCCCTTCGATACTCGACCGGACCGGCGTGCTGTCCGGTGCGGCGCCCGGCCTACGCGACGCCGTGGGAAAGGCGCATCGGGAAGGGCCGTTCGGCGGTGCCTCACCGTCTTGTCGCGTTTTACGTTCGATTCCAACGAATCGGCCTGCCGTCGGGACGCGGGCCGAGGGCCGCTCTCGTCGAGAAGGAGACCAGCAGTGGGTCGAACGAGCACACGACGGCAGGCCGGACTGATCGCGGCGCTGTGCGCCGGGGTCATGATGGCGGCGAGCGCGGCGACGGCCTGGGCGGGGCCGACGACGGCCGCCCCGAGCCCGGCGAGCCCGCCGCCCGCCGAGACGTTGATCGTCGGGGGCGAGGACGCCGACCAGGTCTACTCGTTCATGGTCTCGCCGACGGCGGGCGGCAGCCCCTACTGCGGCGGCACGTTGATCGCGCCGACGTGGGTCGTCACCGCCGAGCACTGCCTCGGACCCATCGACGGGGTGCGGGTCGGCTCGCTGAGCAACACCAGCGGCGGCGAGACGGCGGCGGTCGTTCGCAAGATCCCCAATCCGCAGGCCGACATCGCGCTGTTGGAACTCGACCGGGCCGTCTCGGCCGCGCCGATCGCCCCCGCCACCTCCGCAGGCCCCGTGGGCACGCCGCTGCGGCTGCTGGGCTGGGGCGCGACCTGTTCCCCGGAGAGCTGCCCGCCGCCGCCCGTCCTCCAGCAGCTCGACACTTCCATCGTCGGCTTCAACGGGTACTACCTCAGAATCGACAATCCCGGCGGGAACAGCGGCGCCTGCTTCGGCGACTCGGGCGGACCCGCGATCCGTGCCGTGGGCGGCGGTTGGGAACTGGTCGGCGTGACCAGCAGCGGCCCCGGCGTGTGCGGCACCGCGCCCTCCAATTACACCGACGTCGCGCAGTTCCGCGACTGGATCGCGGGCCATGTCGGAGGCTGACTCCCGCCTGCCGACAGCCGTCGCCTTCGTCGGCGTGATTGCATGACCCGGTGCGACACGCGAACGGAGTCGACGGCTGTCGGATCGCCTTCCAGGTCCAGGGCGACGGGCCGCCGCTGGTCCTGCTGACCGGGCAGGCCAACAATCACCACTGGTGGGACGGCGTCCGAGACGACTTCCACACCGCCAGACAGACGATCACTTTGGACTACCGGGGAACCGGTGACAGCGACGCGCCCGACCACCGCTACAGCACCCAGGGCTTCGCCGAGGACGTGATCGCCGTGCTCGACGCGCTGGCGGTCGAGCGCGCCGACGTCTACGGCACCTCGATGGGCGGCCGGGTCGCCCAGTGGGTCGCGGCCCGGCATCCCGACCGGGTGCGACGGCTCGTCCTGGGCTGCACCTCGCCGGGCGGGGCGCACAGCCTCGAACGGGACGCGGCCGTCCACGCGGGCCTGACCGACCCCGACCCGGCGAAGGCCCGCCGTTTCCTGCTGGAGCTGATGTACACCCCGGCGTGGCTGGCGGCGCATCCCGGCCCGTACACGGTGCTCGGCGATCCGGACATGTCCGCGCGGGCGAAGAAGCGGCATTTCGTGGCCAGCGCCGATCATGACGCCTGGGACGCGCTGACCGAGATCGTCGCGCCGACGCTGGTCGTGCACGGGGATCAGGACGTCTTCAACCCGGCGGCCAACGCGCCGCTGCTCGCCGAGCGCATCCCGGGCGCCGAGCTGCGGATGATCGAGAGTGCTCGGCACGCCTACTTCGACGAGTTCCGGGCCGTGGCGAGCCCGCTGGTGCTCGAGTTCCTCCAGCGCTGAGGCGTGCGGGGGCGGCGTCGGGGGGGGGGCTCGAACTCGGCCTGAGCGCACCGCCGCCGAGGGATCGGCGTGCTGGTCGACCTGTACCGCTGTCGGGGGACGGGGCGCGTCCTGCCAGTACCAAGGCGGGAGCGCCAAGGCGGCAACCGCCTACGCGAGGACACGGCCCTAGAAGACGCAGGTGCCCTCCGGGATGTTGCCCCAGGCCAGGTAGTCCACGCTGGCGACCATCGGAGACTCCCGCTTCAGTCGCGCCGACAACTCCTTGCCTCGCTCGATCCAGTCGCGCTCGGCCTCGGCCGTGGCGAAGCCGGACTTTCGATCGTCTATCGGGTTATAGGTGGCCTGGTATTCCGCGTCCCAGGCTTCGAGGTCTCGAACGAGGTCTGCATTGAGATCAAGGAATTCTGTGGCCTCCTCGACGTCGTGGTTGAGTGTGTCGTCCTCGTACCCGCTTTCGTAGTAGAAATAATTCTCCTGCCATCCTACGAGGATGGCGACGTCAACGGTCATCTCAGCTCACTTTCGATGCAGAGCACGGCGGATCTTCTGTTTACGGGAGACGGGGTTGGCGCCGTATATCTTCCCCTCTGACGTGGTGCTGATTGCGACTCGACGCCGCTCGCCGAGGTACTCCACCTCATATACCGGGCGGTCGGTTCCGCAGTGACCGACCACGGTACCGCGTCGGATGGCCGCGAAGAGCAGGTTCTCGATCTCCTCCCGCGGGATGTGCACCCCTTCGAAGTCTCGGACACGCTTCGGCAGGAGAATATGTCTCATCCCGGTCTTGTCGTTGCCGTTCTCGATCCAGGTGATCCGTCCGTCGTCGAGGCGTTCCGCTCGCACGACGTCGTCAGGATTGACCGCTGACCCTCGCCGTCGGAGTTCGGCGATTTCCTCGGCGTAGCGGATCTGCGGGTCGGTGTGCTCGTCGGCCGTCGGCGGCGGTCCAGTGGACGGCGGTGGTCGGGTGGTCGTGTCGTCGGTGGACGGTGCCACCAGCGGCGGCCCGCCGGCGTCGCCGATGCCGGGTCCGGCGAGGTGGTGGCAGTAGCCGTCGATGATCTCCTGTGCTCCGCCGAGGAGATCATGTGCGGTGCGGACGTCCTCGCCGGAGGCACGGGCCAGGTGGTTGATCTGTTCGACCTCGGGCTGTGTCGAGCCGAGGGTGGCGGCGGCGAACACGTCTGCGCCGTCGGTGATCGCGGCGTCGGCCGAGCGGGCGGCTTGGCGGGCTTGGGTGAGCAGGGCGTGTGCCTGGCGGAGCTGGGCGATCACCTCGGTGACCGACAATGCTCGACTCCTTACTGTTCGTGTTCGATGCATGGTGCCGCAGGGCGGTGTGGAGCGTGCGGACGCCCCCGCGCGCGAGCACGGGCAGCCACGCTGGATCGGCTCCGCCCCGCCGTGGCCCTCCCCGAGCGCACCGCAAGCGGTCTCCGGCTCGCCGTCACCGGCCGGTGATCTCCCGGCGGGACAGACCGAAGGAGAACGCGCCGAGCAGCAGCACTCCGGTGATCACGAAGATGCTCGTGGTGCCGAAACGCTCGACGACGAACCCGGACACCGCCACCGACACCGGGAACAGGCCGAGCCCGCAGAACAGCACCGCCGCCATCACCCGGCCCAGCAACGGGGCCGGCGTGCCGTGCTGGATCACGGTCACGATCATGACGTTGGTGACGGTGCTCGCCGCCCCCGCGACGAACAGCACCGCGAGCGCGCCGAACAGCCCGACGAAGGGCACCGCGAACACCGAGACGGCCAGCACCAGCCCCGAGATCATCGCCACCCGGCCGCGACGACGCAGGCCGGTGACGCCCGCCGCGAGCAGCCCGCCCGCCAGACAGCCGCCGGTGAAGGACGCCAGCAGCCCGCCGAGGCCGACGGCGCCCGCGCCGAGTTCCCCCTCCGCCAGGGACGGCAGCCCCACCCGGGACATGCCGCCCATGGTCAGATTCGCGGCGGCGGTCACCACCAGGACGTCGCGGAGCAGCCGCGACTCCCGCAGCAGCCCAAGGAATCCGCCGTCCGTCGAGGATCGCGCGGTGGCGGGGGCGGCGCCGCGCAGGGCGCTGCCGACGGCCGCGAGGAACGCCGCCGACACCGCGAAGGTCGCCGCGTCCACGGCCAGCGCCGAGGCCGGATCGAGCACCAGGACCACCAGCCCGGCGATGCCGGGACCGGCGAGCCCGGCCGCGAAGGTGGCGGTGCTGAGCAGCGCCATGCCCGACTGCAACTGCTCCGGCGGTAGCAGCCGAGGGGTGATCGCCCAGGCCGCGGGCTGGAACAGCCCGGCGAACAGGCCGGTCGCCGCCGCCAGCGCGCTGATGAGGCCGAAGCCGCCGACGTCCAGCGCGGCGATCACGGCCAGCGCCGCAGTCAGGGTCGTCCGCCCGAGATCCGACACCATCATGACGCGCCAGGCACCGAACCGGTCGGTGCACACCCCGCCCAGCGGCGTGGTGATCAGCCGGCAGAGCCCGTAGGCGGCGACGATGAGGCCCAGCTCGGCCGCGTCGCCGCCCCGTTGATACACCAGCCAGGGCAGCGCGACGAAGTGGAACGCGTTGCCGAACTCCGAGGCGGCCTGGGCGACGAACAGCAGGCGATAGCCCCGGACCCGCAGCGGCGCGACGCTCATCCGCAGCCGGAAGCCCCGGCGGGTGCCCTCCTGTTCGGCGACCGGCGGCTGCTCAGCCATGCAGGGCCGCCCGCAGCGTCTCCAGGCCCCGCAGCATGATCGTGTTCCGCCAGGTCAGCTCGCGCTCGTCGGCGGCGAGAGCCAGCTTGGGGAACCGGGTCAGCAGACCGGTCATCGCCACCTCGGCCTCCAGCTTGCCGAGGAAGGAGCCGAGACAGCGATGGATGCCGTGGCCGAACGCCAGGTGTCCCGCGTCCCCCCGGTTCAGGATCAGCCGGTCGGGCTCGGGGAAGCGCTCCGGATCGCGGTTGGCGCTGCCGAGGGAGAGGAGTACCAGCTCGTCCGGCGGGATGCGCACGCCGTCGACGTCGACCTCCTCGGTGGTGAAGCGCAGCGTCGCCATTCGCACCGGCGAGTCGAAGCGCAGGAACTCCTCCACGGCCGTGGGCATCTCGGCGGGGTTCGCTCGCAGCCAGGCCGCCTGATCGGGATTGCGCAACAGCGCCAGCGCCGCCGTGCTGATCAGGTTCACTGTGGTCTCATGGCCGCCGATGAGCAGCAGGAAGACCATCGACACGACCTCGGTGACGGTGAGTCGGTCCGCCTCGCTGGCGTGCAGCAGGTCGGTCAGCATGTCCTCGCCGGGCTCGACGCGCCGCCGGTCCAGCTGCTCGGTCAGGTACGCGGTCATCTCCGCCATGGCTCTGGCGAAGTCGCCGTCGGAGCCGTGGGTCAGGATCGCCGTCGACCACTCGCGATAGACGTAGCGGTCCTCGGTGGGGAAGCCGAGCAGCTCGCAGATGATCCCGATCGGCAGCGGGAACGCGAAGTCGTGCACCAGGTCCACCGTGTCGCGGTCGGCCAGGTCGTCGAGGATGCCGGTGGCGATGCGTTCGACGGTGGGGCGCATCGCCGCCTGCCTGCGCGGGGTGAAGGCGCCCTGGATGAGCCCGCGCAGCCGGGTGTGGTCGGGCGGGTCGCTGTTGAGCATGTGCACGACGTCTGTGCCGAGTTCGAGGCCTGCGACCCGGCTGTCGGCCAGCCGCTGCGCCCGCCGCACGTCCTGGCCGAAACGCCGATCGACCAGCGCGGCTCGCACGTCTCGGTAGCGCGGGATCAGCCACAGCGGCACGCCGCCCTCGCTGTTGAGGATCGACACCGGAGACGCCGCCCGCAGCCGGGCGAGCGTCGGATACGGGTCGGTGACGAACGAAGGCGTGGCCTGTTCCGTGCTCGACATGGGCCTCTTCTCCCGAATTCCTCGCTCGGCGGTGGCTCGGCTGCGGCGCTGCGGGCTCAGACGATCAACGGCGGGAACGGCCAGCGATGGACCCGCACGGGCAGCCACCACAGATGCCCGGCCTGCGCGGCGACCAGGCCCGCCTCGGACAGGTCACGCCGGACGTGGGCGGGCACCGCCGCGACGGGCGTCCCCTCGGCCATCGCCTCGATGGCGGTCAGCTGCTCGGGATCGTCGATGGTGAACATCTCCAGCGTGCCGAACCGGCGGTCGCGCACCTCGGTGAAGCCGGGGCCTCGGCGACACACGCACTTGCACGGGAAGAACGTCCGCCGCCAGTCCGTCGCGACCGACGCCGGGGCGCCCCGGACCGCCACGGGCGGGAAGAGGTGCGCCCAACGACGAGCGGCCGCGCACCCGTCGTCGCAGCTGGCCGTCCAGTCGACCGCGACACCCCGAGCGGTCAGCTCCCTGATCAGCACCAACGCCCGCGCGGACCGCGCGCGGGCACCCGCGCACAGCTCGATCGGCTCGGCGATCCGCACGGCGCGGACGCCGTCGGCGTCGAGACGGCGGGCCAGGTCCCGCCGGTCGCCCTCGATGCGCAGCCTGCCCAGGGCCATGCCCGGCACTGCGCGGGTCACGGGGGAGTAGTCCCGCCAGGACTCGATCTCGATGGTCGCGGCGGCCCAGTCGTCGGCCGCGCGCCCAACCTGCGCATCGGGAACGGCCTCGCCTGCCGCGCCCGACCGCCGATCCCGAGCGGCCGTCCGCTCAGTCGCCGACGAGGACATGCGACACCTCCTCGGCGGCGGCGGAATGCCGATGGTGCACCCGCATCAACACCTGATTCCGGGCCTCCACGGCGACCTGCACGAACATCCCCGCGTCGGTGAAGACGACGCCCAGCGCCGCCCACCGCGCCAGCACCTCGGCGACGACGTCGGCGCCGCCGTCCACCCGCTCGGCCAGCGTGCGCGCCGACCGAGGCTGGTCGAGCAGGCGGAACAGCCGCAGCTCTGTCGGATCGGCCAACTCCAGCACCGACCAGTCGTACCCGGCCCGCTCGCTGACCAGCACGATCCGATCGCCGAGGTCGACCCAGCTCAACCTGCTCACCGGGAACGCCCGCACCCACTCGTCCACCGCCGCCGACAGCTCGCCCGCCAGGTCCCGGCCGATGCCCCTCGGCGGCGCCGCGAACACGTACGCCAGGTCCGCCAGCTCGGCCTCGGGGAGCCGATAGATGTCGCGGTACTGCGGTGCGGGCGCCCGCTCGGCGAAGCCCAGCTCCGGTCGGTCGAAGTACGGGCTGAACCTCTCCAGGACGATGCGGGAGGTGCCGATCGGCGGGTCGAGATGATGCAGCATCGGCAGTTGGCGGATCACCGAGTGGTAGTCCTCGTCGGTCTCCTCGGGGAAGCCGTAGAGATAGTTCCAACTCGCCGTCACGCCCGCGCTCTGCGCGTCCCGCAACGCCCGCACGTTCTGGCAGCCGGTCACGCCCTTGTCCATCACCTTGAGGACATGGGTGCTGAGACTCTCGATGCCCGGCTGGACCTGCACGGCCCCCGAGTCGGCGAGCAGCTGGAACTGATGACGGCGCAGGTTGGACTTGACCTCGAAGTGCAGCCGCAGATCCACCTCGGTCTCGGTCAGCTCGCGGAGCACCGAGTCGAAATAACCCATGTCCAGGATGTTGTCCACGACGTAGAAGTCGAGCAGCTGGTGGCGGCGGGCCAGCCCGAGCACCTCGGCGAGGAACGCCTGCGGCGGCTTGCTGCGGAACTCCATGAACGAGCCGTTGAGCCCGCAGAACGTGCAGTGGTGCTTCTCGCCCCACCAACAGCCTCGGGAGCCCTCGACCACGAGCTTGGGCTCCACCCAGCCCGCCGCCCGCGAGTCCTCGATCCGATCGAAGAACCCGTCGTAGGTGGGTGGCAGGATCGCCGAGGGCGGCAGCGGATGCCGCGAGATCGGGTTGGCCTGGGAGACGAGCGAGCCCTCCCGCCAGCACAGGCCGGGCACCGAGGACAGGTCGATCTCGTCGGCCGCGAGCGCGCGCAGCAGCAGCGGAAACGCCGCCTCGCCCTCGCCGCGCACCACGAAATCGAGGAACGGGAAGTTGCGGTGCAGCGCGGCGCCCTGCGCGCCGTCGCAGTTCGCGCCGCCGAGCACCAGGCGAACCCCGGGCAGGAGCCTGCGCAGGGCCCGCGCCGCGGCGAGACTCGCGGTGTTCTGCTGGAAGGTGCTGGTGAAGCCGACGAGATCGGGTCGCAGCCTCGCGATGTCGGCCGCCAGCCACTCGATGAACTCCGGGGCGAGCGTGTGCAGCGCGCGGGTGGTGGCGATCTCGGCCTGGCTCGCGCCGCTGTCGGTGAGGAACCGCAGATAGTCGGCGGCGCCGCCCTCCCGGATCTCGCCGTCGTAGAGGGCGCTGGAGAACACCCAGTCGCCCGCGCCCTGAAAATACGATTCCTCGGAGTAGTACTGGTACTGAGTCACGCCGAATTCGGCGCGATCGACGACCCAGTCCACGAAGTCGAGATTGGCGTACCGCACCTCGACGTCATGCCCGTCTCGTTCTGCGGCGGTGCGCATGATGCCCAACGCGAGGGAGGGCACGTCGATCGCGCCCCAGGGCATGTGCACCAGGACTATTCGCATGGTCGCCTCGCCTCGGTTCTCGATGGTCGATCCGGTGCCTGCTCTGGTGATCCCGGCGCGGTTGCGGACAACGGTCGTCGCCGAGTCCACCGGGTCCGGTCGGTTCGCCGCTGAAGCTGCCGGGGTGGTCCGCCGCTGTGTCTTCTGAGTGGCCCGCCGTCGTATCTTCTGGGCGGCTCGCCGCGGGGTCGTCTGGGCGGCCCGCCGCCGCAGCGCCGTTCTAGGGCGGATGTGTGACGACCGCCCCGGAACGACGCGCGTCGAGCGGGAGCGGTCACTTCTCGGCGGCGGGCGTGGTGCTGGTGCCGGTGCTGCCGGGCGGCGTGGACTGGGCGGCGGGAACCGCCGTGTCCATGTTCACGGCGAAGTTGACCACCACCGCGCCGCGATCGCGCTCTGGCGTGTTGATCGGGTCGTTTCGCACACTGCGTCTCTTCATGACGTACACCTCCTCTCTGCTGCTCGACTCGGTCAAGGACTCGATCGGTCCCCGCTGTCCTCGGGGAGCGACGGAACTCGGGGGGTGAGCACCTCGGTGGCGAACCGGAGCATCGTGGCCATCACGGAGGCGTGGTCGGCGGAGTCGCGGCTGTGATGACCGCCGCCGACCCACACCAGTTCGTGCGGGACTCGACGTCGCCGCAGGGCCGTCGCGTAGCGCTCCACCTGCTCGGCGGGGCACTTCTCGTCGGTGGGCGAGGACACCAGCAGCACCGAGCCGCGCACCTGGTTCACATAGGTCATCGGCGAGGCCGCCCGATAGCGCTCCGGGAACTCCTCGGGGGTGCCGCCGAACAGCTCCTCGTCGACCTCGCGCAGCGCGGGCGTGGTGCCCTGGTGCGCGGCCGGATAGTCGGCCACCGGAAACGCGGCCATGGCCACCGCCCATTCCGATGGCTGCACGCCCATCGCCAACAGCGCGAGGTAGGCGCCCCACGAATACCCGGCCAACCCGATGCGGTCGGGATCGGCGACGCCGAGTTCGATCACGTGCGCCCGCGCCGCCGCCAGGTCGTCGAGTTGGGCCAGCCCGACGCGATGGCCGAAGTCGCGCCGCCAGGCCGGTCCGTACCCGGTCGAGCCCCGATAGTTGGTGCGCACCACCGCGAACCCGGCCTCGGTGAAGACCCGCACCCTGGGGTCGTGGCAGTCGCGGTCGTGGGTGGCCGGGCCGCCGTGCACCAGGAACACGGTCGGCCACGGGCCTGCTCCGGTCGGGGTGGCGAGGAAGCTGTGAATCGAGCCGGTCCAGATCTCCCGTTGCCGGCCGGCAGGTTCCGGGACCGTCGCCGGACTGTCCGGATCGGACACGAGCAGGCGCGGGGCCAGGTCGGTGCGGCTCCACAGATAGTGCAGTCGCCCGTCCGGCGAGCTGGTCAGATCGAGGATGGTGCCCTCGGGGGTGGGGACCGGGCAGATCTTCCTCGTGTCCAGGTCCACCGTGCAGACCGTGCTCCGGCCCGCCCGGTCCTGCTGCACGAGCACCGTGCGGGGACCATGCCAGCGGGCGGTGATCTCGGTGTCGAAGGTGAGCCAGTCGTGACGACGGACGCCCGTGTCGGGCTGCCAGGTCGCGACCGTGTAGCCCGCTGCCGATTCGACGGCCAGCAGCAGTTCCGGCTCGACGTCGGGATTCGGCTGGAACTCCAGCGGCCACAACGCGCGGCCGCGCTCGCCCGGCAGCTGGACCAGCGCCTCCGGCGTGCGCAGACACACGGCGTTCGGTCCGTCCGGCCGCCCCGCCATTGCCAGCGTTCCGCCCGACGGCGTCATGTCGACCAGCCCCAGGAAGCCGGTGGCGGCGATCGCCAGCCGGGCCTGCCTGCCGGGGACGCCCAGGTAACACTGGGACTGCTCGCCGTTGCCGATGGTCACCGCGCTGGTGGCGCCCGTATGGTCGAAGGCGATGCCGTACATCCGCCCCTCGGGCACGTCCGACATCGCGGGCGTCGTCCGCCCGCCGCCGAACGGCTGCCGCAGCCACCGGCCGACGCCGCGTTCCGCCGCGTCGAACCACCACAGATGGCTGCCGTCGGGCTCGATCTCGCACAGGTCGACGCCCTGCGGGGCGGCGGTGACGATGCGATGCCGATCGGAACGCACGTCCCAGGCCACGGCCTGCGGTCTGCCGTCGACCTCCCGGATCTGTGCGGCGCGACCGGAGTCGTGCGCGGCGAATGCGGGAACCCCGATCACGGGCGAACTGCGATGGGAAAGCCGCGCCCATCCGACGGTATTCACGGAAGTGCGCTTCGACGTCTTTCGCGGCCCGGCAATGAACATCCGATCACCTTCTGGTCGGATCGACGAGATCATTACACCAGCACGGATCAGCGCCACGTTGCAACGGCGTGAATACGATTTCCCCAGTCGTATCAGAACTCTGATCTCCTGGAAAACCTAAGTCGACGCAGTGGTCTCCACCAACGGTCGAGGGCTGATTCCACCTGATCGGCCTAGCCGCGCCGACGCCTCGCGAATGGCGTCCGGCGCGGCCGTGTCGGCGCCGGCCGCGCCGGGATCAGCCCGTTGTCGGTGGACGGCGAATGACGAATCGTGGATTGTGTTCGATATTTTCCCGCCGGTCGCCTGCGGCCGCTAGGAGTCGACAGTGGACGGCGGAAGCCGGATTATCGGGCCTGCTGACCTCCTCGCCCCGCGTCGTCGCCGAAGACGGTCTCGCCGTGGCAGGCCGGAATACGGTGCGGAAACGGACCTCGCGCCTGCTGTCGGAGGAGACGCCGACCACCGCCGCCGGTGCGGGGCTCGCTCGGCGGGTCGAGGCCTGCACGACCCGACCCTAGGGGCGATCTCGCGATCGGCCGGACCTCGTCGGCGAAGGTGAGCGCACAGTCTCTCGGCGTCCGACACCTGGTGCAGGCGCTGCGGGCGACTCGGGACCGCCAGACCGCGACCTGAGCAGGGTGTCGTCGCCTACGACACTCGGGATCGGGGACAGCACCGGTCGGCGCCTGCGACCCCGGCGGCGGGCGTGGCGTCGTCACTCCGGCCACGTCCGCCCGGCACACCGGGGGAGGCCGTCGTGGCGGCGGCGAAGGCGGGAACACCGGGCGGTGTCCGCGCAGGCAGCCGGGCCGCCGAGGCCGACGGCCGAGGATCGAACACCCCGCCCGCGAAGCCCGACGCCGGTCGCTCGTCCTGCCCGCCGTCGCCCCGTCTGTCATCGTCATGATCAGGTCGCCCCGCTCGACCCCGGGCGGGGCCTGCCTGCTGACGACGCAGACCGGAAGGGACGTCCCGATGACCATTCCCGAGCTGACCGCCGCCTCCGGCGCACCACTGCCTGCCGTGGGTTTCGGCACCTATCGCCTGAACGGCGCGGCAGGCGTCGACACGATCGCCGCCGCGATCCGGCACGGGTATCGGCTCATCGACTCGGCGGTGAACTACGAGAACGAAGGCGCGGTCGGAGCGGCGGCCCGCAGCGCAGGCGTCCCCCGGGACGAGCTGATCATCACCTCGAAACTGCCGGGCAGGCATCACGCCGCCGAGAAGGCCAAGACCACGATCGAGGAGAGTGTGTTCCGCACCGGCCTCGACCACCTCGATCTCTACCTCATCCACTGGCCGAACCCCCGCGAGGACCGCTTTGTGGAGGCCTGGGGGGCGCTCATCGACGCGCGGCGCCGAGGGCTGGTGCGGCACATCGGCGTCAGCAACTTCCTGCCAGAGCACATCGAGCGGCTGAAGACGGAGACGGGAGTGGCCCCGGTCGTCAACCAGATCGAACTGCACCCCTACTTCCCGCAGCAGGACGCGCTGGCCTACCACCGCGATCAGGACATCCGCACCGAGGCATGGAGTCCGATCGGCAGGGGAAACGACCTCCTGGGGAATCCGACCATCACCGGCATCGCCGAGGCGCACCAGGTGACCCCGGGTCAGGTGGTGCTCGCCTGGCACGTGGCGGTCGGGGCGATCCCGCTGCCGAAGGCGGCCGCACCGCAACGTCAACGCGAGAATCTCGACATCGCCGGAGTGGGCCTCACCGAGGACGAGATCGCCGCGATCACGGGGCTGGGCCGTCCCGACGGCAGGCTGGCCGATCAGGACCCGGCCGTCTACCAGGAGTTCTGAAGAACGCGGGAGTGCTCGGACCGCAGGTCGGCCGTGGAGCCTCCGGCGGACCTGCGATAGCCGCAGACCGGGTCGCGTCGCTCACGGATACGGCCACCGTGGCCTGCGGCTGCTGATCGCAGCGAGACACGCCTGCCTCGGCGGGTTCCGATCCCGGGTCTGCCGGGCACTCCCCCTCTGCACGGTGCAGACCGAGGGCGGGCTGCCCGGAGGCAGGCGGGAACCGGCCGTTCGCCGCCCGAGAGCCGTCGAAACACGCAGGAGGGAACTGAAGATGCCGACCATCGCGGACCGCGTCGTCGAGATCATGCACGAATCGGGGGTCGAGCGGGTCTACGGACTCGCAGGCGACTCGCTGAACGGACTCACCGACGCGATCAGACGGGCGGGCACCCTCTCCTGGCAGCCCGTGCGGCACGAGGAGGCGGCGGCCTTCGCCGCAGCAGGCGAGGCGGCGGTCACCGGGGAGCTCGCGGTGTGCGCGGGCAGCTGCGGACCGGGCAACCTGCACCTGATCAACGGTCTCTTCGACGCCAACCGCAGCCGCGTCCCGGTGCTCGCCATCGCCGCACAGATCCCGGCGGCCGAGATCGGGAGCAACTACTTCCAGGAGACGCACCCGCAGGACCTGTTCCGCGAATGCAGCGTCTACACCGAGCTGGTCAGCGGCGTCGATCAGCTTCCCCGGCTGCTGGAGATCGCCATGCGGACGGCCGTCGAACGACACGGCGTCGCCGTGCTGGTGATCCCCGGCGAGGTCTTCCTCCGGAACGCCCCCGATCGACGCAGCTCGGCACCCATCCGGGCCGTTCCGAGGATCACGCGCCCGACCGATCGCGAGCTGCACGCCGCCGCCGAGGTGCTGAACGCCGCCCGCAAGGTCACCATCCTGGCCGGCGCGGGCGTGCAGGGCGCCCACCCGGAGCTGCTGGCCATCGCGAAACGGCTCCAGGCCCCGATCGTGCACGCGCTGCGGGGCAAGGAGTTCATCGAGTACGACAACCCCTATGACGTCGGAATGACCGGACTGCTCGGCTTCAGCTCCGGCTACAAGGCCATGGAGAACTGCGACACCCTGCTCATGCTCGGCACCGACTTCCCCTACCAGCAGTTCTTCCCACCGCAGGCGAAGATCGTGCAGGTCGACATCCGAGGTGAGCAGCTGGGCCGCCGCACCCCGATCGACGTCGGGCTCGTCGGCAACATCCGAGACACGGTCGACGGTCTGCTGCCCCTGCTCGCCGACGGACGCAGCTCACGACACCTGGACTCCTCGCTGGCGGACTACGCGAAGGCGCGCAGGGAACTCGACGCGCTCGCCGACAACGACCGCAACCGCACCCCGATCCACCCGCAGTACGTCGCGAGGCTCGTCAGCGAACTCGCCTCGGAAGACGCCGTGGTCATCCCGGATGTCGGGTCGCCCGTCGTCTGGGCCTGCCGCTATCTGAAGATGAACGGCTCCCGCAGGCTGATCGGCTCGTTCGCGCACGGGACGATGGCTGCGGCGGTGCCCCTGGCGATCGGCGTGCAGTCGGCGTTCCCCCGACGACAGGTCATCGCGCTGGCCGGGGACGGCGGGCTGGCCATGCTGCTCGGCGAACTGCTGACGATCCGTCAGCATCGGCTGCCGGTGAAGATCGTCCTCTTCAACAACTCCTCGCTGAACTTCGTCGAGCTGGAGATGAAGGCGGCCGGGCTGGTGAACTTCGGCACCGAGCTGGAGCAGACGGACTTCGCCGCCCTCGCCACGGCGCTCGGCATCCACGGGCAGCGGGTCGAGCAGCCCGACGACGTGGCGGACGCCCTGCGGACCGCCTTCGCGCATGACGGGCCCGCGTTGGTCGACCTGGTCACCGCGCGCCAGGAGATCTCGGTCCCGCCCGCGATCACGGCGGCCCAGGTCAAGGGCTTCACCCTCTACGCGCTGCGCACGATCATGTCGGGACGCGGGGACGAACTCGTCGACCTGGCGGGCACGAACGTGTTCCGGCGGCTGTTCGACTGATTCGGCGGCCGGCAGCCGAGCGGACTGCGGTCCGGCGACCTACCGGTTCGCTCGCCCTCGGGGGCGGCGGGTCGGTGCAGGCGGGGCGGGTCGCCCGAGCCCGGTCCGGCCGGACCGGGCCGCCTCGCCGATCGCGCCCGAGGCGTCGGGCCACGCGTGCCCGGCTCGACGGCACCTCGCGCCGCGACGTCCGCCAGAGCCGAGGCGCAACCCGTCGTCAGGACCCGTAGGCAGGCTCAAGCCAGGTCGGGCACGCCCCACGCTGCCCGCACGCGCTCCGGCGTGAGCACCGCCTCGGGCAGGCCTTCCGCGACAAGCCGTCCGTCGCGGAGCAGCAGACAGTGGTCGGCACGCCTGGCGACGTCGAGATCGTGGGTGACCCGGAGCACCGTCACTCCGTCTCGACACGCCTGCGCCAGCGCGTCCTCGATACGGGTCTGCGCCGCGAGGTCCAGGCCCGCGCCCGGCTCGTCGAGCAGGAGCAGCTCCGCCTCCTGCGCCAGGCCCTGCGCGACGAGCGCGCGTTGCCGCTGCCCCCCGGACAGCGCGCCCAGCTGCCGCTCGGCGAGGTCCCGGATGTCCAGCCTGGCGAGGCAGTCCGCGACGACCGCGTGATCCCGCGCCGTCAGCCTCCGCCACGGACCACGGTGTGCCCAGCGCCCCATCTCGACCGTGCCCCGCACGGTGATGGGCAGGGCATCGGAGACGTCGCTGCGCTGCACCACGTAGGCCGGGCGACGTGAACCGGTCCGCCGAAGGGTCCCGGACGTCGGCGGCAGCGTCCCGGCGATCACGTTGAGTAACGACGACTTGCCTGCCCCGTTCGCGCCGACCACGGCCGTGACCTGCGATCGCGGTACTCGGGCGGTGACGTCGACGAGGACCCGGCGGCTGCCGTAGCTCGCGGAGACGTCGCGCATGGTGACCTCAGACACTGAATCGAACAACCTTCCACTGGTGTCGACAATGAGAATCGTTGTCACTATAGAGTCCCCGGCGTGGACTGGTTGCTGCTTCCCTTCGAGGTGTCCTTCGTGCAGCGCGCGCTGGCGGCGGGCGTCCTCGTCTCGCTGATCTGTGCGCTCGCGGGCACCTGGGTGGTGCTGCGTGGGATGGCCTTCCTGGGCGACGCGATGTCGCACGGGATGCTCCCCGGCGTCGCGCTCGCCTCGCTGTTGGGCGGCAACCTGCTCATCGGCGCCGCGCTCAGCGCGGGCCTCATGGCGTTCGGGGTCACGGCGCTCGGGCGGTCCCGCAGGCTCTCGCAGGACACCACCATCGGACTGCTCTTCGTGGGAATGCTCGCGGCCGGCGTGATCATCGTGTCGCATTCCCAGTCCTTCGCGGTCGACCTGACCGGCTTCCTGTTCGGCGACGTCCTCGGGGTGCGCGAGGGTGATCTCCTCGGCCTGCTGGTCGCCCTGGCGATCACCGTCGTCGTCTCGTGGCTGGGGTACCGCTCCTTCGTCGCGCTGACCTTCGATCGGCGCAAGGCGCACACCCTCGGCCTGCGGCCCGGCCTCGCGGACGGCCTGCTGCTGGGCCTCGTGACCCTGGCGATCGTCGCCTCGTTCCACGTGGTCGGGACGCTGCTCGTCTTCGGTCTGCTCATCGCCCCTGCGGCGACCGCCACGCTCTGGGCCAGGCGAATCCCGATGATCATGCTCGGCGCGGCGCTGCTCGGCAGCGCGTCGACCGCGATCGGGCTGCTCGTCTCCTGGCACTGGGGCACGGCGGCAGGCGCGACCATCGCCGCCGTCGCCGTCGCACTGTTCTTCGTCTCGGCGCTCGCCGTCCGCCTCCTCCGGCGCGGCCGCCCGGACCCCTCGCTGCCCACCGTCCGCCACGACGACGAGATCGAGTACGCATCGTGAAATCGAGAATCAACCGGGTCATCGGCCGGGCCGCAGCCCTGGTCGCCTCGGCCGCCCTCATCGCCTCCTGCGGCGGCGGCCCGGCCGACGACGTCACCACCGCCACCGACGCAGCCGAGGAGGAGGTCCCGCACGGCTACGTCGAAGGCGCGGAGGAGACGGCCGAGGCCCAGTCCCGCCTGATCGTCGCCGACGAGGAGACCGGCGCGGTCCGCGTCGTCGACCTCATCACCGAGGAGGTGTTCGACGTCGGCCGCGTCGAGGGCGTGCGCGGCATCCTCGGCGACGGCCGATTCGGCTATCTGACCGGCGAGGAGTCCGTCCACGTGGTGGACGGCGGCTCCTGGATGGTCGACCACGGCGACCACGTGCACTACTACCGCGCCGAGGCGCGCGACGTCGGCCCGATCGCAGGCGAGGAGCCGACGAACGTGTCCAGCGATCCGGTCGTCTCGGCCGTCTCGTTCGCCGACGGCACCGCCGAGCTGCTCGACCGGGCCCGGCTCGACGAGGGTGCCGTCGACCGGCTCGAGACGATCACCGGCGAGCCCCACTCCGCCGCGACGGTGGCCTACCGAGAACACCTCCTGACCTCGAAGGCCGAGGCGGGCTCCGGCGTCGCCGACGGCGTCGAGGTTCGCAGCCGCGACGGCGAGCCGGTCGCCAGGATCGAGGAGCCCTGCCCGGACCTCCGGGGGCAGGCGACGACCCGCCGGGGCGTGGTCTTCGGCTGCGCGGACGGCGCGCTGCTGGTGACGGAGGACGACGGCGCCTTCGCAGGGGAGAAGATCCCGTATCCCCAGTCGGAGTCGGCGGCCGAGCGGGCCGTCGAGTTCCACCATCGGCCCCTGAGCACGACGCTCGTGGGGGCGGCTGGCGACGAGGGCGTGTGGGTCCTGGACGTCACGGAGCGGGAGTGGCGTCACCTGGCGACCGGCCCGGTCGTCGCGGTGAACGCGGTCGGCGAGGGCGCTCCGGTGCTGACGCTGACCAACGACGGCGTCCTGCACGCGCTCGACCCGGAGACGGGGGAGGAGACCGCCCAGAGCGCGCTGCTGTCGGCCGAGGCCGCAACGGCCGAGCCCGCTCCCGTGATCCAGGTCGACACCACACGTGCTTACGTCAATGACCCGTCCGCAGGCGAGATTCACGAGATCGACTATGGCGACGACCTACGGCTCGCCAGGACCTTCGCCGTCGACGGCAGGGCCGACCACATGGTGGAGACCGGACGATGACCGACATCCGTGCAGGCCGGGTATCAACCCGACGCTGGTTCCACACCGCACTGACCGCCTCCCTCGCCTTCGTCCTGCTGCTCGCCACCGCCTGTGCCGGCGCGGACCGCCCCCGCGCGGCGATCGTGGTGACCACGAACATCCTCGGCGACGTCACCAGGAACATCGTCGGCGACGAGGCCGAGGTGACCGTGCTGATGAAGCCGGATGCCGACCCGCACTCCTTCGGGATCTCCGCCCAGCAGGCCGCCGAGATCGAGCAGGCAGGGCTGGTCGTCTACAACGGGCTCGGCCTGGAGGAGGGTGTGCTGCGCAACGTCGAGGCGGCCGAGGAGGCGAGCGTCCCGACGCTGGCGGTCGGCGAGCAGGCCGACCCGCTGAACTACACCTCGGACGAGTCGGCCGGTCAGCCCGACCCGCATTTCTGGACGGACCCGCGTCGCGTCGGCGATGCCGTCGAGACGATCGCCGACGCGGTGATCGCGCACGTCGACGGCGTGGACGAGGCGGCCGTCCGGCAGAACGCCGAGAACTACCGTGCCGAGATCGACGAACTCGACGCGGCGATGAACGCGGCCTTCGAGCGCATTCCGGCCGAGGACCGCAAACTGGTGACGAATCACCACGTCTTCGGTTATCTGGCCGAACGGTTCGATTTCGAGGTGGTCGGTGCGGTGATTCCCAGCGGCACCACCCTGGCCTCGCCCAGTGCCTCGGATCTGGCGTCGCTCGCCGACACGATCCACGCCGCAGGCGTTCCCGCGATCTTCGCGGACTCCTCGCAACCGGACCGCCTGGCCCAGGTCCTCGCTGATCAGGCGGGAGTCGACGTCGCGGTCATCCCGTTGTTCTCCGAGTCCCTGAGTGCCGTCGACCAGGGCGCGGCCACCTATCTGGAGATGATGCGCAGCAATACCGAGGCCATCAGCGACGGTCTGCTCGGCGAGTACTGAGGACCGCGAATCCGACCTGAATGATCACCCGCGATCAGCGAGATGCCTGTGATGTCTCGCTGATCAATCGAGAAGAACAGAAGGTACCGTCCATGGCGAAATCGCCATTCCTGTCCCGGCGCGTGGGCCGGGGCGTCGCGATGTCAGCCGCCGCCGTCGCCGCGTTCGCGCTGAGCGGCTGTGGCACGGCCGCAGAGGACACCGCCGCCGAGAACGCGCCAGAGTCGGCTTCGTCCGGCTCCTCGGAGCAGCCGCCCGCCACCGTGACCGACCCGATCGCCGCCACCTACGACGGCGGGATCTACGTGCTCGACGGGCAGACCCTCGACGTCGTCGAGGACATCCCGCTGGAGGGCTTCAACCGCCTCAACCCCGCTGGGGACGACCGGCATCTCTTCGTCTCCACGTCAACCGGCTTCCGCGTCCTCGACGCGGCGGGCCCGGCCCTGACCGACCTGGAGTTCCCCGCCGAGAAGGCAGGCCACGTCGTGCGGCACGACGGCAAGACCGTGCTGTTCGCCGACGGAACCGGCGAGGTGACCATCTTCGACTCGAACGCGCTGGGCACCGAGCTGCCGGCGACCGAGCAGTACACGACGCCCGAGGCGCACCACGGCGTGGCCGTCGAGCTGTCCAACGGTGAGCTCGTCACGACGATCGGCAACGAGGACGAGCGTCCCGGCATGATCGTGCTCGACGCCGACCGCGAGGAGATTGCCCGCAACGAGGACTGCCCCGGCGTGCACGGCGAGGCTACGGCTCAGGGCGAGGCGGTGGTCATCGGCTGTGAGACCGGCGTGCTCATCTACCGGGACGGGGCCATCACCAAGGTCGACAGCCCCACCGAGTACGGGCGGATCGGCAACCAGGCAGGCTCCGAGGCCTCGCCGATCACCCTCGGCGACTACAAGCAGGACGCCGAGGCCGAGCTGGAGCGGCCCACCCAGGTGTCGTTGATCGACACCGAGGCCGAGACGATCACGCTGCTCGACATCGGCACCAGCTACACGTTCCGCTCGCTGGCCAGGGGTCCTGCGGGGGAGGCGCTGGTGCTGGGCACCGACGGCCAGATCCACGTGATCGACCCGGCGGCGGCCGAGGTCACCGAGACCATCCCGGTGATCGACTCCTGGGAGGAGCCGCTGGAGTGGCAGGAGGCTCGCCCGTCGATCTTCGTCCGGGACGACGTCGCCTATGTCAGCGACCCGAGCGGCAATGAGATCCACGCCGTCGATCTCGCCACCGGGACGACGACCGCCACCGGCTCGCTGGACGCCGCACCGAACGAGCTGAGCGGCGTGCTGGGCTGACGACGCCGCATCGCGGCGGGTGACATCGGGGGTCCGCACCGTCCTCTTCGGGCCGAGGAGGACGGTGCGGACCGCTTCGGCGCCGGTGATCTGAGGACGGCGCGGCTGCGGCGTGGGCGGGGGCGTCGGAGCCGCGACGGCGGCCGAGCATCGCTCGTCTCGCGAGGACGCCCGTGAGCGAAGCCCAGAACTGTGCCTGCCGGATGATCATCGCGGCGACCGCCGTCTCCGCGCGCGTCGAGCCTGTCCCCCGGTGTTCGGCCGGCTTCGGCACGGACGAGACAGCCGCCCACCGCCGACCTCGGCGGCCGGGCCGCGGCGCCGAGCCGTCGGTACGCGGGCCGCCGGGCTCGGCGACCGCGTCCTGTCGTCGATCTCTACTAGGGTCGCGCCATGAGTAGCCGAATCACCGTGCTCACCATCGATGCCCGCGACCCGAGTGGCCTCGCGGACTTCTGGTGCCGCGTGTTGGACTGGCAGATCATGGACGACGTCGACGAGGGCGTGGGCATCGCCCCGAAGGGCGAGTCCGAGTCGCGGATCGCCATCTTCGCCGTCCCCGAGGCCAAGACGCAGAAGAACCGACTGCACCTGGATCTGTCTGCCGACGGCATCACCGCCCAGGCCGAGTTGGCGAGGCTGCTGGAACTCGGCGCCCGTCGGGTGGACGTGGGACAGCCGTCGGATGCCTCCTGGACCGTGCTCGCGGACCCGGAGGGCAACGAGTTCTGCCTGCTGGGGATGGTCGACTGACGTCGGTGCGATCCGGCCCGTCGGCCGACCGTCGTCCCGCCTGCCCCTGCCGCCGTGACCGGTCCATGCCGAAGGCTGTCTGCTGTCCGCATGCATGGGGCCCACACCGCCGGTTTGTGCTTGGTGGTGTGGGCGACTGCTGCATCGTGAGGTCTGGGTGTCGGAATACGGAGAGACCGGCAGTCTGAGTGCAGGCCCTGCCGAGCCGGGGCGCGCTGCTTTCTCGGGGGCCACCGGATACGGAGCGGGCTGCGGCGATCGAGCGCCGTTCTCGTCGACACCCGCCCATTGACCTCCGGTCAGCCGCCGAGGCGCAGGGGGGTACGGCTCGGCGAATAACGGCACGCCGTCGGCATCGATCTCGTTTAGAGTCGCGCCATGACCAGCAGAATCGCGGTGATCTCGATCGACGCCGCCGACCCCGGAGTCGTCGCGGACTTCTGGTGCCGCGTGCTGGACTGGCAGATCGTGGAGGACGTCGAGGAGGGCATCGGCATCGCCCCGAAGGGCGAGTCCGAATCGCGGATCGACATCTTCGCGGTCCCCGAGGCCAAGACGCAGAAGAACCGGCTGCACCTGGACCTGCGTGCCGAGGGCGTCCCCGCTCAGGTCGAGTTGGCGAGGTTGCTGGATCTCGGCGCCCGTCGGGTGGACGTGGGGCAGCCGTCGGGCGTGTCTTGGACCGTCCTCGCCGACCCAGAGGGCAACGAGTTCTGTCTGTTGGGGACGGCAGGCTGACAGCGGTGATCCCGGTCCGCCGTCTCGGGGTCTCCGTCTTCTCCGCCGCCGTGAGCGGCCCGAGGCCTCCCGCGAGATTGAGAGAGCGGGCAGTGATTCAGGCGCGGGCCTTCGCGGGTCGGGCCTGGACGGCCCAACCGGAGAGGGAGAACGGGTTGCCGCTGCGGTAACCGTCGATGCCTGCGGCCGTCTGGCACCCGTCGAGACAGCGCCGATCGCGACACAGCCGACGGCCCGGCAGGAGACCGCCTCCGGAGAGATGTCGCGGCGGGCTGTCCGAGGTAAGCCGTCAGCAAGGCGTGCAGCCACGCCTTGCTGATCTGGTCTGCACGGACGTCGGGAGCAGCATGGTGCTGTCGGCTGCGACGAACCGCCGCGCGCCGGCCCGCCGCCTCGCTCGTTCAGTCTCCCGGCAGCAGCATGAAGTCGGCCCGGCCGCTGCGGACTCCGTTGATCTGGAGCTCGATCGCATGCGCGCCGGGGTGGTACCGCCGGGTGGTGATCTCCCGGAACGAGTGGTCACGAGCGATGTCGACGGACTCGCCGGACTCCAGGGTCTTGGTCGTGAGCTTGAAGGTCTTCCCGGTCTGACGGCCGTCGGCCTTCGTGTGGTGCACGATGTAGTCGATCACGAGGCGGGCCTGTTCCGGCCCCGTGTTGCGGATCGTCGCCGCGAAGCTCACCGTGCCGCCGAAGGGGACGTCCACCTCGGTGAGGTCGGGGCCGGTGACGTCGACGGTGGCGGGGCCGAACCCGAGTAACCGCAGCGCGTCGGCATCCCCCTTCTTGACCAGGGTGCGCAGGCCGTGCCGGACGACGTACTCGGTGTTCTCGTCCGGATCGGCCAGCCACTCGGCGGCGGTCGCCACGACGAGTTCCGGCTGCTCCCTGCTGAGGTCGTTGAGGTGGTTGGCCACGGAGCGGCGCACGTAGTCGCTCTCGTCGCGGTACAGCGCAGTGAGGATCGGCAGCGTGGCATGCGGTGCCTCGAGGATGCCCGCCACCCTGGTCGCCCAGGGCAGGAACGGGCGGGTGCCCTCCGAGGCCAGCCGCCGCACGTCGACGTCCTCGGCCGCCGTCCAGCCCTGGATCGTGGTCAGTGCCCGGTCCAGGTCGTGGTCCAGCAGGGCGCGGATGGCGAATTCGGAGCTGAGCCGCGAGGTGAGATCGGCCAGCAGCGCGAGCGCGTCGTCGAAGGCCTCTTCGGTGCCCTCGGCGATGGCCTTGGCGGCGACGGCACTGGTCACCGGCCAGATCATCCAGCCGCGCAGCAGGGGCGATGCGTCCCGGGCGGCCCGGACGACGCCCGCGAAGTGGTCGTAGTCGCCCGGCAGGTCCGTGATCAGGGCATCGCGCAGGAGATCGCTGCGCTCCCGCAGCGGCAGCGGCGTCAGGGCGTGCTGCGCGGCGTCGAGTGCGGACAGCGGTGCCGCAGGCGCGGCGGCCCGCACCGCCTGCACCAGGTCGGCGGCGACCTCGGGGCCGATGAGCTGGTCGGCGAAGGGCATGACATCTCCTGACGGGGACAGGGCGGACGGTCGGTTGCGCTTGATCTTTCCCTGACCGGGTCGCGGTGCGGCGGCGGGACGGCCAGCGAGGGGCCGCCCCGCCGGGGCATTCTCGTGGTGCATCCCGACGGGATGCCCAGCAGCTCCCGCTGCAACGGATCAGCCGGGGGCCGCCTGCTCCCACAGCTCGGCGCGTCGGCTCGTCACCAGCGCGTTGATCCGGCGCACTGCCTCGACGACGGGGAGGGCGTCCAGCCGCCGCCCGTCCCGCAGTCGCAGGGCCACGTTCTCGACCTCGGCCTCCCGCGCGCCGATCACCGCCTGGTAGGGCACGAGCCGAGCGGCTCGGATGCGTGCGCCGAGGCTGCCCTGCTCCGGACCGGCGACCCGAGCGCGCAGCCCGTCCTCGGTGCAGCGTCGTGCCAGGTCATCGGCCTGGGGAAGCTCCGAGTCGGAGATCGGCAGGACGACGACCTGGATGGGGGCGAGCCAACTCGGGAAGGCGCCGCCGTGCAGTTCGATGAGGTGGGCCACCGCGCGCTCGACGCTGCCGATGACACTGCGGTGGATCATGACCGGGCGGTGCCGGGCGCCGTCGGGACCGGTGTAGTGCAGGTCGAACTGCGCAGGCTGGTGGAAGTCGACCTGCACGGTGGACAGGGTGGCCTCCCGGCCCGCGCCGTCGGCGATCTGCACGTCGATCTTGGGCCCGTAGAACGCCGCCTCGCCCTCGGCCCTCTCGTAGTCGAGGCCGGAGCGGTCCAGCACCTCGGTCAGCATGGCGGCGGCGCGGCGCCACATCTCCGGCGCGGCGACGTACTTGCCGCCGGGTCCCGGCAGCGAGAGCCGGTAGCGGGCCGGGCGGATGCCGAGGACCTCATACGCCCGGACGATCATCGCCAGGGCCGCCCGCGCCTCCTCGGCGACCTGATCGGGGGTGCAGAAGACGTGTGCGTCGTTCAGCTGGATCGCCCGCACTCGGGTCAGCCCGCCGAGGACGCCGGACAGCTCGGCGCGGTACATGCCGCCCAGCTCG
Organism: Actinoalloteichus fjordicus; assembly: GCF_001941625.1. Classification (NCBI taxonomy): domain Bacteria; kingdom Bacillati; phylum Actinomycetota; class Actinomycetes; order Pseudonocardiales; family Pseudonocardiaceae; genus Actinoalloteichus; species Actinoalloteichus fjordicus. The sequence goes on along the minus strand of NZ_CP016076.1, from coordinate 4,634,863 downwards.
GCGATCCGCAGCGGCAGCTCACGATGGCTGTGCGCCCGTGATCGGTAGATCACGGCGTGATGCGGGCACAGACTGGGGCGCAGGACGACCTGCTCGCCGCCCAGATCCATCGGCGGGAACATGTCCTCGCGGTAGTGCGACCAGTGGCCGGAGATCTCGTACAGCTCGCGTTTGCCCAGCACCGGCGAGTACACGTGCTGATAGCCCGCCCGGCGCTCCGCGTCGCGGACGTACTCCTCCAGGGCTTGCCGGACGACGGCGCCGTCGGGCAGCCAGTACGGCAGACCGGCGCCGATCAGGGGGTCGGTGTCGAAGAGCCGCAGTTCGCGGCCGAGCCTGCGGTGATCGTGCATCGTGGTCTCCTCACGAGTGGTGAGGCGAGTGACCACAGAGAGAAGCCCCGGGGCACTCGCCCCGGGGCTTCTCGACCAAGTCGACTTTCAGCGCGCCGGGAGAGTCTCCGGCGTCGTCGTCAGACCAGCGCGCTTCATGAGGGCCACGGTAGCAGAGCCTGCCGAGCGCGAGACGATCACTCGATCGCGTGCGTCGTGGGGACGACGAACGGCACGCGGGGGCATTTCGTGGGCAGCCGTTCGTCGGCTTGACTATCACGGCCGGTTGCGTGCGCAGGCCGGTGCTGCTTTTTCTCGGGATCGGGCGGATTCGCTGTTCTCGGTTCTCGGCTCCGAGGCTGCCCGGCCGATCGAGGAGAATTCTGCGGGTGCCAGTGGGACCGCCGATCACGACGATGCGTCTGCTACGCCGGTAATCAGTCGATGCGGACCAGCCGGGTGCGGCGGGCGACTCGAACCGAGGAACGGCTCAGGTGCGCGCGTCGGAATCGATTCGACCGGCCGGTCGATCGGATTCGATGCCGTTCTCATTCGAGCGCGAGCCGAGGTGGAAGCACCCGCTCCCGCGTCGGGGGATCTCGCATCGCAGGATCGAAGATCCGACCGCAGATGGGAATTCCGGATCCGATTGCGATCGGTGCGTCCCGGTCCGCCGGCGCGGGCATGCCGATCCGGGATGATGCGCCGATTCGTCGGCGGGCTCGCCGAACAACACGTTGTCGACACAGGAAGACGCCGCCGACGGTGTGCACGTCGGCGGCGCTCCCCGATCGTCCGGCGGGTCGGACGATCCGATGGCGGCTACTGACGCCAGGCGAGCGAGGCGTTGTCGTTCAGCGTGTTCACGAGGTTCCGGCAGCTGGACGCGTTGCCGGGGAGCACGTCGTCGTAGACGCTCCCGTAGTTCTCGTTGTAGTGAATCCTGGCGATCCAGACGGCATCCCGGTTACGCGCCGACGCCGCATTGTTCTTCACTGCCTGGCCCTGACCAGAACCCGGCGAGAGGAACCGGTATCCGGCGAAGTCCGGGATGAAGGAGCTGAAGTCCGCCAACGAGCCGGAGCAGCCCGCGTTGTAGAACAGGCAGACCTCGCCCACCTCGCAGAGACCGTTCTGTGCGACGGCGAGCACGCCGACGTCCTGTTTCGATACTTCCTGCACGACGGCCTGCTCGACGGACCCCGTGGTGTGCCGATCCGATCCGGCGTGGGCGACCCCCGCCCCCGCGAGACCCGAAGCCATGATCGTCGCCGCGATCACCATGATGATTCGTCGCATGACGGCTGCTCCTCGTGTGAAACTCGGACCTCCATTGGTCGAGTAGCGCCGATTCTGCCGGTCCGGCGTGGAGAATCGCTGTAGTGCCACGGAACATGATCTGCATTTCAACATCGGCACTGCGGTTCGTTTTCCGCGCCCCGGCTCCGGAATCGATGAAGTGCGCCGAATCGCCGACGAAGAACGGTACCGTGCTCCGCCGAAAAGCGAACAATCCGATTTCGCCGAATCGTCCGGCTCGGCTCAGTCGGCACGCGATCGGCCGACGCCGAAGGGAGCCGCGACCCCGGCCCCTGCGGAGTCGGCCACTGCCGCCGCGAGCAGTCGGACGCCCTCCGCGCGGCGCGGCAGCCCGGTGGTGTCGCCGACGTCGGCCAGCACGCCCGCCGCCAGCCGAGAGCCCAGCGCGGCGGCCTGTCGGGTGTCCGCGCCCGCGAGCCGGGCGGTGAGATAGCCGCCGGTGAAGGCGTCCCCGGCGCCGACCGGATCGACGACGCGGGCCGCGAGACTCCGCATCGGCCTGCTCTCGCCGTCGGCGTCGGTCCACCAGCAGCCCTGCTCGCCCGCCTTGACCACGACCTCCCGGACGCCGGCCTGGCGTGCCCGGCGGACGATCTCGGCGGGGTCCGAGGTGCCGAACAGCGGTTCGGACTCGTCCGTGCCCAGGACCAGCAGGTCGACGCGGGACAGCATCGCCAGCAGGAGACGCACGGTCGAGTCGAGACGGCCGAGGGCCGGGCGCAGGTTGACGTCCAGGACCAGCGCCGATCCGTGGTCGGCGGCGTGCCGACCGATGTGCTCGACCAGCCGGGCAGGCCCCGGTCCCAGCGCGGCGGTGAGTCCGGAGACGAGGACGGCGCGCGGCCGGAGCAGTAGTCCCCGCTCCGCGTCGCCCTCGTCCATCGCCGACGCCGCCGAACCCGCCCGGTAGTAGCTCACTCGCCGGGCGCCGTCCGGCCGCACGTCCTTCACGAAGACGCCGGTCGGCCTGGTCGGGTCGGTCTCGCAGGCCAGCCCGACTCCCCGGTGCCCGGCCGCCCGCCGAATCCGGCGGCCGAACGCGTCGTCGCCCAGCCGGGTCACCAGCGTGGCTCGGCGGCCGAGGGCGGTGATGGCGGCACAGGCGTTCAGCTCGGCTCCCGCCGAGTGCACCTCCAGCGCAGCGGCCTCATCGAGCGTCTCGGCGGCGGGCGGCTGGAGGAGCACCATCGCCTCGCCGAAACCGACGACGTCGGGTCGGGCCTCGGCTGCGGCGACGAGACGCGGCGGCTCGGTCATCGGCGTCGTCCCGTCGCCGCAGCCGTGTCCATCAGCGCGCCCCGACCGCGACCGACGGCAGCGCCAGCTCGTCGAGGATCGCGTGCAGGCTCTCGCGGCTGGCCTCATCGAGCACGGCGGCGGGGGAGCGCACGGTGGTGTGCTCGATGATCCCGCGCCGCACCAGGACCTCCTTGTGTACCGCCCAGGCGATGCCCGGCTGCAGTCCGAAGAGGATCAGCGGCGTGAGCCGCGCGAACGCGGCCCGCGCCTCGGCGCGTCGGCCCGCCGTGAAGTCGGCCAGCACCGGACGCAGCAGGTCGGGGAACTCGCAGGCGGGCATCGTGCCCACCGCGCCACGGGCGTACTCCTCGATGACGAACTGGGCGTTCTGGCCGCCCAGCACCGCGAACTCGGCGGGCACCAGGTCCGCGATCGCCTTCGTCTTCGGCGCGGTCGGCGGAGCCTCCACCTTGACCGAGGTGACGCGGTCCAGCGCGCTGAGCTGGGCGACCAGTGCGGGGGCCATCGCCACGCCGGTCACCCCCGGCGCGTCCTGCACCATGATCTCGGTCGACACGGCCGAGGCGAGGTCGCCGTAGAAGTCGACCAGCTGCGCGGGGCTCGGCTTCACCATGAAGGGCGGCAGGACCATCAGGGCCTGCGCGCCGAGCGCCTCGGCGGCGCGGGCCTGCTCCAGGGCGGTCACGGTCGAGGTGCCGTTCACCCCCGCCACGACCGGCACGGCCCCGGCGACGACGTCGACGATGGTGGTCATGATCTGCTCGCGCTCCTCGGCGGTCAGCGCGAAGCCCTCGCTGGCCATGCCGAAGGTCGCCACCCCGTCCACCCCGGAGTCGAGCTGGAAGCGGGTCAGACGCGCGAGACCCGCGAGGTCCAGCGAGCCGTCCGCGTGGAAGGGCGTGGCGAGGATCGGCACGAGGCCCGCAACGGTGTGCTGCATCAGGTCAGGACTCCTTGGCGAGTGCGGCGACCGCCTCGGCGTCGATCTCGACGCCGAGGCCGGGGCCGGTGGGCAGGGACATCGAGTGCGGTTCGACCGCCAGCGGGCCTGCGAGGATTCGCTCGCCGACGGCGACCGAGGTGGGCTGGTACTCGAAGGCGGTCAGGTCGGCGATCGAGGCGCTCAGGTGCAGGCCCGCCGCCAGCGAGATGCCGAGGCCGACGGAGTGGTGCGGGGCGACGGGCACGTGCTGCGCCGAGCAGAGTTCGCCGACCGTGACCGCCTCGGTGATGCCGGTGCGCGCGACGTCCGGCTGGGCGATGCGCAGGCCGCGAGCGGCGAGCCACTGGGCGAACTCGAAGCGGCTGCGCAGCGTCTCGCCGACGGCCACCGGCAGCCGGGCGCGGGAGACCAGCTCGGCGTGTCCGGTCAGGTCCTCCGGGGCCAGCGGTGCCTCGAGGAACCAGCAGCCGCGCTCGGCCAGGCCGTCGGCGAGCCGTAGGGCGTCGTCGACGGAGTAGGCCCAGTGGGCGTCCACCGCGAGGCGCAGCCCCGGTGCGGCGGACCGGACGGCGTCGATCGTGGCGAGGTCGGCCGCGACGCCGTTCCCGAGATGCAGCTTCACCGAGGTGGCGCCGTCGGCGGCCCAGCGTTCGGCCAGCTCGGCCCGGCCTGCGTCGTCGGGTCGAGGCAGCCCGGAGACGTAGGTGGGCACCTGCTCGCGGAACGCGCCGCCCAGCAGGTCCACGACGCGCCGCCCGGTCAGCCTGCCCGCGAGGTCCCACAGGGCGATGTCCACGGCCGCGAGCGCGTCGGCCTGATGCCCGACGAGATGACCGCGTTCCCGCATCAGCTCCCGCAGCATCGTCCAGTTCGGCCTGGGCGACAGGGCGTCCGAGCCGATCAGCACCGGAGCCAGCAGCAGGTCGATCACCTGCGCGGGCACCTCCGGTGCCACCGGCGCCAGTGCCTCGCCCCAGCCTGCGGTGCCGTCCTCGGCCACGACCCGGACCAGCAGCGTCTCGTAGCGGTCGGAGTACAGGCTGCGGTAGGGCGGCCGGACGGCGTAACCGCGCGCGGGCGGGCTCCCGTCGGCGAGCGCGCCCAGGTAGGCCGCCTCGGCGGGCAGCTTCAGCACGTAGGTCTCCACGGCCGAGATTCTCATGTGGCATTCACCATGTGGTTGACGTCATGCGACATGTGGGTGAGACTTCCACATGCTGCATGACGATTGCAATATTTCAAGATCCGTGGGGTGGTAATGGCGTCCGAGCAGGGCACGAACCAGAGCGTCGAGCGGGCGATGGCGGTGCTGGCCACCTTCCTGGACGGCCGAGGCGACCTACGGGTCTCCGACGTCGCGCAGCGTGCGGGGCTGGGGCAGTCGACGGCCTCGCGGCTGCTGGCGACCTTGGAACAGCTCGACTACGTCGAACGCGACGAGGTCAGCTCGCTGTATCGACTCGGCCCGGCGGTCATCTCCCTGGCGGGCGTCGCGGTCAACCAGCACCCCGTGCATCGCGAGGCGCGGCAGCGAGCCCAGGACCTCGCGGGCTCGCTGGGGCTCGGTGCCAACGTCGCCGTGCGCCGAGGCGCGTCGCTGTTCTACCTGTGCAACTTCGAGGGCAGCCTCGCCCCCAAGTCGTTCACGCTGCTCGGACAGCGCAACCCGCTGCACGCCACCGGGCTGGGCAAGTGCCTGCTGCTCGGGATGTCCGCCGAGCAGCGCCGGGAACTCGTGCCGAGGCTCTCCCGGTTCACCCAGCACACGATCACCGAGCACGACGAACTCGACACCGCGTTGGAGGCCGTCGCCGCGCGGGGCTACGCCACCGAGCACGAGGAGTTGGCGCTCGGCCGGGCCTGCGTCGCCGCCCCGGTGCTCGATCACACCGGCTCGGTCGTCGCCGCGCTCTCCATCTCCGGCCCGTTGTCGGCGATCGATCTCGCCTCCCGCGAGGGCGAACTGGGGCGGCGGGTCATCGAGGCGGCCGACTCGATCAGCAACGGCCTCGGCTACATCGGCCCGAGCCATCGAACCGACCCTGGCGAGGAGACGCCGTGACGCCCGCGAGCGCCACCCGGCCGAGCGCCGCCGGACTGGCCGAGGCGCTGGCGGCGGTTCCGGTGATCGCCATCATCCGGCTGCCGGACGCGACGACGGTCCGTCCGGTCGCGACCGCCCTGCGCGCGGGCGGCGTCCGCGCCATGGAGATCACCCTGACCACCGACGGCGCGCTCGACGCGATCCGGGCCCTGCGCGACGACGAGGCCGACGGCCGCGTGGTCGGCGCGGGCTCCGTGCGCACCCCGGCGGACGCGACGGCGGCCGTGCGGGCGGGCGCCCGCTTCCTGGTCACCCCGACGTTCCGACCCGCCGTGCTGGACGTCGCCCGCAGCGCAGGCGTGCCCGTCGTCTGCGGAGCCATGACGCCCACCGAACTCGACTCCGCCGCCGAGGCGGGTGCCGACTACCTCAAGCTCTTCCCCGCCTCGGCCGTCGGGCCCCGATACCTGCGGGAGGTGCTCGCCCCGATGCCCGAACTCCGGATCGTGCCCACGGGCGGCGTCCGGCCGCAGGACGTGGCGGAGTGGGCGGCGGCCGGGGCCCACGCGGTGGCGGCGGGCGGGGCCCTGGTCTCCGCCGACCTGGCGGCCGCCCGCGACTGGGCCGCCCTCACCGAGCGGGCCGACCGTTTCGTCCGTGCCTGGCCGTCGCCTAAGCCCGCCGCCCCCTGACCCCACGTTCCACAACGGAGTGAATGTGTTCGCAGACAGAGCAACGAAGCAGCGCAGCAGGCGAGCCGCCCGGCGTCGGCCTGCGGCCCCGATGGAGGTGAGACCCTGATGCGGCCACACCGAGGATTCGCCGTGGCCGCCGCGGCGGCCTTCGCCATGGCCGCGGGCTCGGCGTGCGGACCCCAGCAGCTCGACGGGACGCTGGTGTTGGAGTTCCCGTCCTGGCAGGCGGCCGACGAGTCGTTCTCCGCGTGGTGGCTGGAGTTGATCGACGCCTACGAGCAGGAGAATCCCGGCGTCGAGATCGACTTCTACCAGGTGCCCTTCGACAGCTTCGTCGCCCAGCAGACGACGCGGTTCGCCGCCGGGGACCCGCCCGACGTCGTGCACCTGCCGTCGAGCAACGCGGTCGCCTTCGCCACGCGCGGCTGGCTCGAACCGCTCGACGAGCGGCTCGCCGAGACCGACATCCTCCAGGAGTGGACGCCGCTGCAGGAGCAGATGAAGTGGGGCGAGGACTACTACGGCGTCCTGCTGCTCGGCTACGGCTATGCGCTCTTCTACAACGAGGCGCTGCTGGCCGAGGCGGGCGTGGACGTGCCGACGAGCCCTGACGAGCTGCTCGCCGCCGCCGAGGCCGTCTCGGCGAGTTCCGACGACGTGTTCGGCTTCGGCGCCACCACCGTGCAGAACCCGGACAACTACACGGAGCTGACGTCGTTCGTCGTCGGCGGCGGGGGTTCCTGGTCCGACCCGGACGGTGCGATCACCGCCGACGAGCCCGTCGCCCGCGAGGCCCTCCAGCAGTATCGGGACGTGCTGGCCACCGCGCCGCCGGGCATCCAGTCTCAGCAGCGCAACGAGCTGTTCTTCAACGGTCAGATCGCGATGCTCATCGACGGCCCCTTCCTGCTGTCAGAGGTCAGGGGCGCCCCGGCGGAGGTCCGGGACGACCTGAAGGTGGCCGCGCCGCCGTTCGACGTGGTGCCGGGCGGGGTCAGCAACGGCCTGCACGTCCCCGCCGACGCGGACCCCGAGACGGCCGACGCCGTCTGGAACCTCATCGAGCTGGCCGCCAGACCGGAATGGCAGGAGCGCTACACCGAGCTGGCCGCCGTGCCCGCGCCGCGACAGGGCTCGGTCACCGAGGAGGCGCTCGCGGAGGTCCCGGAGCTGGATCTGTTCGGCACGCTCGCCGACGACGCGGTGGACATCTTCCCGACGGCACCGGGGCTGCGCCAGGAGTACGGCCGCGTCGGCGACACGGTCGCCTCGGCCGCCGTCCGCCTCTTCGCCACCGACACGACGGTCGACGACGTGGCCCGGAACCTGCAACGGGAACTCGAAGGAGTCGGCCATGGCCGGTGACACGGAGGTGCGCCCGAGCGACGCCGCCACCCGGACCCCGGGGCGGGGCGGCGATCGCAGCCCCCGCACCCGCGCGCGCCGCGAGAAGATCTTCGCCTACGGGATGCTCACGCCGACGCTCGCCGTCGTCGGACTCCTGACGGCCTATCCCATCTACGTCGCGATCAACCTGAGCTTCCGGGGCGGCGAGATCGCCGACCTCCAGAACCTCGGCCGGTACCCGCTGACGCTGGCCAACTACGTCGAGGTCATCACCGACCCCGAGCTGCTCGCCGACATCTGGCGATCCCTGGTCTACACGGTCGGGGTACTTGCGCCCGCCTTCGCCATCGGGCTCGGGCTGGCGCTGCTGTTGAACCGGACGTTCCCCGGCAGGCGCATCGTGCGACCGCTGGCCCTGCTGCCGTGGGCGGTGCCCGGCGTCGTGGTCAGCGCGGCGTTCAGCTGGATGCTCGACGGGTCGTTCGGCGTGATCAACTACCTGCTGCGATCGGTCGGGCTCATCGAGCAGAACGTGGCCTGGCTGGCGAACAGCAGCACCGCCATGACGGCGGTGATCATCCCGACGGTGTGGAAGTTCTACCCGTTCTTCACGATCGTGCTGGTCGCCGCGCTCCAGGCGATTCCCCACGACCTCTACGAGGCGGCGCGCATCGACGGCGCGCGGAGCTGGCAGCAGTTCCGGCACGTCACCTGGCCCGCGCTGCGGGCGCCTGCGGCGCTGGCGATCGTCATCACCGGCGTCGGGGTGTTCCGCGAGTTCGACTTCATCTTCCCGCTGACCGGCGGCGGCCCGGACAACGCGACGCGCACGCTCGCGGTCCGCATCTACAACGAGGCCTTCGAGTTCTTCAGCTTCGGAGTCTCGGCGGCACTGGGGGTCGTCACGATGTTCATCGCAGGCGCGCTGCTGTTGGCGGCCAACCGCGCCATCGGACAGGGAGTGCGCTGATGGTCACCGTCCCCACCGCCGTTCCGCCCACCCGAGGCCGACGCGCCCCCCGAGAACGCCGCAGGCGGCCACCCGTGACGAGGGGGCAGTGGTGGCTGCTCGCCCTGAGCGGGGCCGTGCTCCTCGTCCTGCTGTTCCCCGTCTACTGGATGATCATGACCTCCCTGGTGCCCTCCCGGGAGCTGCTCACCTCCTCGCCGCCGCTGGTGCCGCCGCTGGACACGGCGAACGTCGACGCCTACGGCGCCGTGCTGGAGAGCAGGCCGGTGGGTCGGTGGATGTGGAACTCCACACTGGTCACCCTTGGCACGGCGATCATCTCGCTAGTGGTCAGCACCCTCGGCGGCTACAGCCTGTCCCGGTTCCGCACCCGCGCCCAGCAGGTCATGGGCTTCACCCTGTTGTTCAGCCGGATGCTGCCCGGCACGCTGCTGATCATCCCGGTGTTCGTCATCTTCGCCTCGGTCGGGATGATCAACAACCTCTGGTCGGTGATCCTGGTCAACGTCGCGGCGACGGTGCCCTTCACGACCTGGCTGATGAAGAGCTTCGTCGACGGGGTGCCCTTCGAGATCGAGGAGGCCGCGATGATCGACGGCTGCGGCAGACTCCGTGCCCTCGGTCAGGTGGTGCTGCCGCTGCTGCGGCCCGGCCTGGCGACGACGTTCACCTACGCGTGCATCCTCGCCTGGGGCGACTTCCTGTTCGCCAGGACGTTGATGCCCAACCCGAACGACTGGACGATCACCGTCGGCATCGCGTCCTTCATCGGCGAGTTCAGCGTCGACTGGGGCGGACTGATGGCGGCGGGCATCATGTCGATGGTGCCCATGCTGGTGTTGTTCTTCTTCCTGGAGCCCTTCCTGGTCAAGGGCATGGCCTCGGGCTCGGTCAAGGGATGAGTCCCCACGGCGGCGGGTCGATGTGGGCGGGCTGCCTGGTCGCGCCCGGCGTCATCGAGGTGGCGGAGGTCGCCGCGCCCGACCCGGCGGACCTGCGGGCAGGCGAGGTCATCCTCGCGATGCGACACGGCGGCGTCTGCGGCAGCGACCTCCCGTACTTCCGGGCGGGTGGCAGGCCCGGCGCGGCCGGACCCGCGCGGCCGGGCTTCCCGCTGCACGAGATCGTCGGCCGGGTGCTGGTGTCCCGAAGTGGGAGCCTGCAACCGGGAGACGAGGTCGTCGGCTGGGCGGCGGCCTCCGACGGACTGGCCGAACAGGTCGTCGCCTCGGACACCGCGCTGCACCCGCTGCCCCGGCCCCGCCACGGCGGTGCCCCCGAGGCCGGGTTCGTGGTGGCCCAGCCGCTCGCCTGCGTCCTCTACGCCGTCGATCAGCTCGGCGACCTGCGCGGCCGGAGCGTGGCCGTGCTCGGGCTGGGTCCGATCGGACTGCTCTTCGGGTGGGAGCTGCGCAGACGCGGTGCTGCGCGGGTCGTCGGCGTCGATCCGGTGGACCGGCGGGCGGCGGCCACCGACTTCGGCCTCGACGAGATCGTGGTGGCCGACAGCGGGACCTGGGCAGACTCGCTGACCGGCGATCGGCCCGACGTGGTCGTGGAGGCGGTGGGACATCAGGCCGCGACGACGGCCGACGCCGTGCGGGCGGTGGCCGACGAGGGCACCGTCTACTGCTTCGGCATCCCGCTCACCGAGGCCTACCCGGTGGACGTGCACGCCCTGGTGCGCCGCAACCTTCGGATCACCGGCGGGATGACCCTGCGGCGGCGGGAGGTGCTCGGCCGGGCACTCACGCTGCTCAGCGAGTTCCCCCGCCTGGCAGCGGACCTCGTGACCCACGTGCTGCCCGCCGCCGACGCCCAGCGCGCCTTCGACGCCGCCTGCACGCCCACGCCGGGCCAGGGCAAGATCCTGGTGACGATGGCGGGGTGAGGGGTTGGGGCAGAGACAGGGTGCAAGGCCGGTTGACCTCCGGGCCTGCCTGGTGTCCGTCGCACCCCCGAGACAGCTCACCGGCCAGATGATTTGGTGGGCCTAGCGCCGTTTGCCAGCGGGCCAGACTGGTTGAAACGGCCAATGAGCGGCTCGCGGCATCGGCACACAGCCCTCGCAATGATCGCGGCCTTCCCGGATCAGATAGATCTCCTTACCGCACTGTCGGCAGCGAGGCCATCGACCGGGGGGCGGGTCGCCGACATGGGACGGATTGCGACAGTCCCGTACACCTGATCGAGACGGAGGGACAGATCGTCGTCCGCTGCCGGGACGATATTCGCCTTCGTCTCCGGTGAGTTCCCGAAACAGCTCGACGCTGGGTGGCGGAACGAGATAGACGGACCCGCCACGCATCGTCAAGGGAACGGCTTCTTCGGCGGGCACCAGGGTGGCGACGTCATCGACGGTCAGACCTCGCCAGGGGACCGGCTTCGGGTGATACCGCCCGCAGGGGCGCCGTCTGCGGTCGTAGCAGCCTGTCGAGGTGTCTGCGGTGCACCGTTCGGCCTCCAGTGTGCGCAGACCGGTGGCCGTCGCCGCGCGTCGCGGCGGTAGATCACGCCATGGGATGGTGACGCACCCGACGGACGGCACCCGATGAAACCACTGCGGCGTCCGGTCGGAGTCGGCGAACCAGACCGGTAACCAGCCTGCCCGAAACGATCGTGTCGTGCGCGTCGCCGCCGCTCGCCCGGTCAGATGCGACCGCTGTACCTCCACACCGGTCCTTCGTGGGCCGTGGATGGCGACGTCGAGAACGGTGCCGGAATCCGTGGCGAATTCCTGCTGCACGGGATAGCCTGCGTCCTCGGCGGCGCGCTGCCAGTACTCTTTCTGTCGCCGATGCTCGTCGCTCTCCCGCATGATCTCGTGGCTGCCGTGCCCGCCGCCGGGAAAGTGCACCGCGAAATACCGTCCTCGGATCTCCCGGACGAACATCTCGTCCTCGCCCGGAACGGCAGGCTCCAAGCACAGCAGAACGCGATCTCGGCGCTGAATTTTCGAATGCAGCGAACTGATGACCTGATAATCGTCGGCGGTCAGTCTCGACAGGTCCAGCACGCGATCTTGTGGTGTGTACATCACCCGAGTCGTCATGACGCAGCCCCCACGTTCGGTGGTGTCAGGCCTTTGTGGTGAGTCCCTCGCCAGGCTAATGGGACACCCTGACATTTTCGATGCCGATTTCGGCGGCCGTCCGATGGTGACGACGATCGAGACGTCTGTGGATGCGGCGACGACTCGGTTCGCGCCCGCCGACCTGCACGGTCGTGCTGTGCGACGCTGCTGACTGCTGCTCTGAGCAGGAACGCGGACCGTCGTATCATCGAGCCGAGGAGAGCGCCGAAAGGTCGCGGAGAATGAGAATGAGGTACGACGTCCGTCGAAGCCCGATCGCCGGAACTCCGTGTTCCGATGCCGCAGCCGCACCCCGGCACGGCGTCGCGGAAAGGCCAGGGGCATCGCCCCCGACGATCATCGCGTAGGGCGTAGGGCGTAGGGCGTAGGGCGTAGGGCGTAGGGCGTAGGGCGTCGCCGCCGGGTGCGGCGTCGAGGCGCCCCCGTCCGGGCGCGGTATGCGGGGGCGGATCGCCGCGCGCGTGACGTCTCACCGGGCGGTGAGGCTTGCCTTGACGTCAAGGTCAAGCTTTACGGTCGGTGGTATGAGAATCGGCGAACTGGCCAGGCGGGCCGGAACGACGACACGTGCCCTGCGTTTCTACGAGTCGCAGGGGCTGCTCGCCGCGCCCCGCGCGGCCAACGGCTACCGGGAGTACGGCGAGGATGACGTGCGCCTGCTCGAGGAGATCCGCACCCTCCAGGCGGTCGGACTGACGCTGGACGACACCAGGCCGTTCGTCGAATGCCTGCGGGCCGGTCACGAGGCCGGGGATGCCTGCGCCGATTCGATCGAGGTCTATCAACGCAAGCTCGCCGAGGTGGACGCCTGCCTGGCGCGGCTGGGCGCGGTGCGGTCGAGCCTGCTGGCCAAGTTGGACACGGCCCTGGCCCGACAGCCCGATCCCTGCCGGGTGGCGGATCGGCCCGCCGTCGAGGCGACCGAGACGAAGGAGACGTGATGTCGTCGACAGAACTGAGTGGTGCGGTGTCGGTGGTCACCGACGCGACGTTCGAACAGGAGGTCCTCCGGCATGACAAGCCCGTCCTGGTGGACTTCTGGGCGACCTGGTGCCCGCCCTGCCGCATGATCGCCCCGGTGCTGGCGGAGATCGCGCGGGAGCGTGCCGACTCGCTGACCATCCGCAAGATCGACCACGACGAGAATCCCGTGGTCGGCCGCACGTATCAGGTGATGTCGCTGCCCACGCTGCTGCTCTTCGTCGACGGCACGCCCGTGCGGGCTCTCGTCGGCGCACGGCCGAAGGCGAAGCTACTGGCGGAGCTGGATGCCGCGTTGCGCGGCTGAGACGACGGCGGCTGTCGGCAGCGGCTGTCGACGTCGGCAACGGGCGGCTGCTCGCTCTTCGGGGGCTGGGCAGCCGCCACCCTGCTCGTCACGGATCTCTGCGTTCGGGCGGCAACAGGCGTCTCCGTCGCGGGACGGACCCTGACCGGCCGTCGCTGCACGACGGTCGTCCGCTCGGCCGTCGCGGCGGGTCGGTCCGGCGACCACCGTTCCCGTCCTCGTGCGCTGCCGCGCCGGCTCGCCGATGGGGGATCTCGCCCGGAACCATCCCTGTTCGTCCGGCCCGCCGTGGGCGACCACGATGCCGACCGGAGGCGCGGCGGCGTGGCCGCCCGGCGATAATCGATAGAAATCGATGGTTGCCTTCATCGTTGTCCGTCGATAGAGTCCTGCCCGTTGATCGATGTAAATCGATGAAAGGTGTGGGTATGGACGAGTCTCCCGTCGTCGTGGTCGGCGCGGGCCCGGTCGGTCTGGCCGCGGCGGTCCGGCTCTTGGAGCGCGGTCTTGAACCGCTCGTACTGGAGCGTGGTTCGACGGCAGGTGCGAGCGTGGCGCAGTGGGGCCACGTCCGGCTGTTCTCCCCCTGGTCGGAGCTGGTCGATCCGGCGGCCCGCCTGCTGCTGTCGACGATGGGCTGGTCTCCGCCTGAGGACGACGCGTTTCCGGCCGGACGGGACTGGGTCGAGCGCTACCTGCGCCCGCTGGCGGCGGCCATGGGCTCGCGGGTGCGGTTCGGCGCCGAGGTCGTCGGCGTGGCCCGGCGGGGCCGGGACCGGGTGGTCGACGCAGGCCGCGACGTAGAGCCGTTCACCGTGCATGTCCGCACGGCCGAGGGTGACGAGGAGCGCATCACGGCCCGTGCGGTGATCGATGCATCCGGGACCTGGTCCAGCCCGAATCCGCTGGGCGGCGAAGGTCTGCCCGCGATGGGCGAGCGGGCGGCGGCAGATCGAATCGTCTATCGGCTCCCTGACCTGACCGACGAGGCAGTGCGGGCCCGCTATCGGGGGCGGCACGTCGTCGTGGCGGGCAGTGGACACTCGGCGTTGACGGCCTTGGCGACGCTGGCCCGCCTCGCCGCCGACCACTCCGGCGACCCCGACGCCGGTCCGACTCGGATCACCTGGGCGCTCCGTCGCGCTGCCGTCGGGACGACCTTCGGCGGCGGCGCGGCCGACCAACTGCCCGCCCGAGGTGCACTCGGACTGCGGGCGCAGGAGGCGGTGGACGCGGGGCTGGTCCGGATCGTGACCGGTTTCCGGACCGAGGCGGTCGAGCGCGACCCGCAGGGTCGACTCACGCTGGTCTCGGCGGCGGGCGACCGGGTGGCGGCCGTCGACGAGGTCGTGGCGCTCACCGGCTTCCGCCCCGATCTGAGCCCGCTCTCCGAACTGCGGATCGCGCTGGATCCGAGGCTGGAGGCACCGCTCGCCCTTGCCCCGCTGATCGATCCGAACGTGCACTCCTGCGGCACGGTCTACCCGCACGGCGCCGCCGAACTCGCGCATCCGGAGTCGGGCGTCTACCTCGCGGGGATGAAGAGTTACGGGCGGGCGCCGACCTTCCTCGCGATGACCGGCTACGAACAGGTCCGCAGCGTCGTCGCCGCCCTCGCCGGCGATCACGCCGCCGCCGCGCGCGTCGAGATGACGACCGTCGAGACCGGGGTGTGCGGCGGCGCCGGGCTGTTCGACGAACCCGAGACGGTCTCCGAGGCGATTCCCGAGGCGGAGCAGGGATGTTGCGGGCCGCCGACGTCGGAGCAGGATGCTGCGGTGCCGCTCACGACGTCGTGCTGACGGCGTGGTCACCGCATACGACGGACGGGCCGCCTGCGGTGTGTCGACTCAGACCGAGGCCTTGACACCATCCGGCCTGCGCCGCGTGCTCATCACTCTGTGCGTCACCGAGACCACCAGCTGGGGAGTGTTGTACTACGCGTTCCCGGTCATGAGCGCCGAGATCGCTCGGTCCACCGGGTGGTCGATGCCTGCGGTGACGGCGGCCTTCTCCGTGGGGCAGCTTGTCGCCGCGTTCATCGGGATTCCCGTCGGCCGTCGTCTTGATCGGCACGGCCCCCGTGCCGTGATGACAGCGGGATCGATCTTGGCGACCGTGGCGGTGGCGGGGATCGCCACGGCCCAGAGCCTGTCGTGGTTCGTCGTGGCGTGGCTCGCCGCCGGTGTCGCGATGGGGGCTGTCCTGTACCCGCCTGCCTTCGCGGCGCTCACGCGGTGGCACGGGCGGGATCGTGTCCGGGCACTGATGATCCTCACCCTGGCCGCAGGATGTGCCAGCACCGTGTTCGCACCGCTGACTGCCGTGTTGGCCGAGGAGTTCGGTTGGCGGCGGGCCTATCTAATGCTCGGGCTGATTCTCGCCGTCGTGACGGTCCCCGGCCACTGGGCCGGACTACGCGGCCGGTGGCCCGACGTGGCCGATCCCCGACCCGACGGCCAGGTGCGATCGTCGGTTCCGCGTAGCCCGGCGTTCCTCGCGCTGACGACCTCGCTGGCTCTCGCGACCTTCGGGTCTTTCGCGGTGGTGGTTCACCTGGTGCCGTTGCTGGTGGAACGGGGAGTGGACACGACTCTCGCGGCACTGGCACTCGGCTTGGGCGGTGTCGGGCAGGTGGCGGGCCGCCTCGGATACTCGGTGCTCAGTCGGCATGTCGGCGTGCGGATGCGGACCGCGTTGATTCTGCTGGCCTGCGGGGTCACGACTGCTCTGTTCGGCGTGTTCACCACTGCAGCCGCGCTGATCGCAGCGTCGGTGGCAGCCGGGGTGACCCGCGGCGTTCTGACTCTCGTGCAGGCCTCCGCCGTCAGTGATCGATGGGGGCACGCTCAGTACGGCAGGCTGACCGGCCTGTTATCCGCTCCACTGACCATTGCCGCCGCCCTGGCACCGTGGGCGGGCGCGGCGATGGCGGAGCTGCTCGGCGGCTACGCACCGATGTTCCTTCTGCTCGCCGTCATGAGCATCATCGCCTCGGCACTCAGCCTGGCGAGCACACCACGAATCAGCACACCACTACTCGCCGAGGAGAACCGATGACCACCACCGTCGTCGTGATCGGCGCAGGCCAGTCTGGTCTGTCCGCCGCCGCCGCCCTGCGAGACCTCGGCGTCACGCCGCTGGTCCTCGAGGCAGGAACCGAACCCGTCGGGTCCTGGCCGCACTACTACGACAGCCTCACGTTGTTCTCCCCCGCCCGGCACAGCGGCCTGTCGGGTCTGCCCTTCTTCGGTGACGGCGACCGCTATCCGCACCGAGACGAGGTCGTCGAACAGTTGCGTCGGTTCGCCGCTCGGCTCGACGTGGAGATCCGCACCCAGACGCGGGTCGAGGCGGTCCACCCCGACGGACACGGCGGATTCGTCCTGCACACGACGGCGGGAGAGACGATCAGTGCCGCAGGCGTCGTGGCCGCCAGCGGCTCCTTCGGCAACCCGCATCGCCCCGAACTGCCCGGTCAGGAGACCTTCACCGGAGAGCTGAGCCACGTCGCCGACTATCGGGACCCCGCAGGGTATGCGGGCAAGCGGGTCGTCATCGTCGGCGCCGGAAACTCGGCGGTCCAGATCGCCTTCGAGCTCTCCGCCTCGGCCGCAGTCACCCTCGCTACCCGCGCACCGCTCGCCTTCCTGCCACAGATTCGCGACGGCCGCGACTTCCACGACTGGATCGCCGCCAGCGGCTTCGACCTGCTTCCTGCGCACTGGCTCGCTCCCGTCGTCGGCGGCACGCTGGTCGTGGACATCGGTGATTACCGGGCCGCGCTGGAGTCGGGTCGGATCGCGAGGAAGGAGATGTTTCAGGCCCTGGACGGGGACCACGTCAGGTGGTCGGACGGCACCGCCGAACAGATCGACGCCGTGTTGCTCGCCACCGGGTACCGGCCCGACCTCCGATATCTCGAACCGATCGGCGCCCTGGACGCATCAGGGTCACCGCTCCACATCGGCGGAATCTCCACCGCCTGCCCAGGCCTCGTCTACGTGGGGCTGGAGCTCCAACGCTCGTTCTCCTCCAACACCCTGCGGGGAGTTCGTCACGATGTCGACCACGTCGTCCCCGTTCTCGCGGCGCACGTCCGCCAAGCACATAAGACGGTGGGTTTCTAGGCGGCCCGGGCCGAGAGCGGCAGCCGACCACCAGGTGTCGGCGACCATGGCTGGAGAAGGGCGCCGACGCTCACCAGACTCGAAGGCTCGGCGCTTCACCGGGGGGCAGCGCGGCGGCCACGCCTTGTCGCGACGTCCGCTGCTCCTGTCGCTCGCCGACACGGGGCTGGGCAGGCACCGGCTGCGGCATCCGGTGAGCACCGGCCCCGCAGGCAGCGCGCATCACCATGGGTGGCACATCGACGACGCTACGTGGGATGCAGGTACGGCGGACCTTCGGCTCCTCCAGTGCGGCTGGGGGAGTGGGGGGACGCCGTGATCGGCGGGCCCGTCCGGCGCTGCGCCGAGATCGGCCCTTAGGGCCTGTCTTTGATCCCCCTGGAGTCGCGGGGATCGGCGTGGATGAGCTGCCCGGCGGAGGAAGGAGGCATAACGAAAGTGATGTCGACTGACGACAACGCCGCAGATCGCCGCGCTGGCCCGGCGCAACAGGAAATTGGGGATCAAAGACAGGCTCTCTAGGGCGTGGCGTGCTGCCTCCTCCGGTGAGGACACGGTGCTTGCCAGCTTGGATTCATGTCTGTAAAGATAGATGCATGTCAAACCAAGAGCTGTCGGGACGGCTGCTCGATGTGTTGCCGACCTGCGAGTCGGCCGTCATCGGGCAGCCGTTGTCGGCCGAACAGGCGTCGGAACTGGCCAAGGTCTTCAAGGCCGTCGGCGATCCGATCCGGCTGCGGCTGCTGTCCCTGATCGCCTCCCATGCCGGGGGCGAGGCCTGTGTCTGTGACCTCACCGGCGCCTTTGATCTGACCGGGCCGACGATCTCGCATCATCTGAAGGTGTTGCGGGAGGCCGGGCTGATCACCGGCGAGCGGCGCGCGACGTGGGTGTACTACCGCGTTCGCCCCGAGATGTTGACGCGACTCTCCGAGGTCCTGGCTCCTACGAATCTGTCGGAGGCCGGCGTATGAGCGCCGCCCAGGACACCTTCGACGGAGGCGTGGCGTCCCGGCTCTCCACGCTCGACCGGCTGCTGCCGGTGTGGATCGGGGCGGCCATGCTGCTCGGGCTGCTGGCCGGGCGGTGGATTCCCGGCCTGGACGTCGCGCTGGAGTCGATCCAGCTCGACGGGATCTCACTGCCGATCGCGCTCGGCCTGCTGATCATGATGTATCCGGTGCTGGCGAAGGTCCGCTACGACCGGCTGGACACCGTGACCGGCGACCGTCGGCTGCTGGTCTCGTCGCTGGTGCTCAACTGGGTGCTCGGCCCGGCGTTGATGTTCGCGCTGGCCTGGCTGATGCTGCCCGACCTGCCCGAGTACCGGACGGGGCTGATCATCGTCGGGCTGGCCCGCTGCATCGCGATGGTCGTCATCTGGAACGACCTCGCCTGCGGCGATCGGGAGGCCGCCGCCGTCCTGGTGGCGCTGAACTCGGTGTTCCAGGTGATCGCCTTCGCCGGGCTGGGCTGGTTCTATCTCGACGTCCTGCCGGGCTGGCTGGGACTGTCCCAGGACGGCCTGGACGTCTCGCCATGGCAGATCGCGCGCTCGGTACTGATCTTCCTGGGCGTGCCGCTGGTGGCGGGCTACCTCACGCGCAGGCTGGGGGAGCGCGCCAGGGGGCGGCAGTGGTACGAGTCCCGGTTCCTGCCCCGCATCGGACCGTGGGCCCTTTACGGGCTGCTGTTCACCATCGTGATGCTCTTCGCCCTGCAGGGTGAGCAGATCACCTCGCGCCCGTGGGACGTGGTCCGCATCGCCCTGCCGCTGTTGGTCTACTTCGCGGTGATGTGGGCGGGATCGTTCCTGACGGGCAAGGCCGTCGGCCTCGGCTATGCGCGGGCGACGACCCTGGCGTTCACCGCAGCGGGCAACAACTTCGAGCTGGCCATCGCGGTGGCGGTGGCGACCTACGGAGTCACGTCCGGACAAGCCCTGGCCGGTGTGGTGGGGCCGCTCATCGAGGTTCCCGTCCTGGTGGGCCTGGTCTACGTCTCGCTCTGGGCCCGTCGGTTCTTCCCAGCAGCAGGCGATCCGACCGAACCTGACGACTCCGCCACGAAGGACGCGCATGACTCCGCGACCCGAACCACGTGACCAGCGTTCCTGCCAGGACTGGGAAGACTGTCGGCTCGACAGGCCACCAGTCGACCGGCTTCTCCGCGACGCCGCGAGCAGACTGACCCAGACCTTTCCCGGCGTCTTCTCGCCTGAATCCGTACTGGCCTGTGTGCGGGAGTCCTACGACCTGCTCGCCGCGCACGCCACCGTCCGCACCCACCTGCCGATACTGTCCGCTCGCTTCGCCCACGACAGGCTGCGCGCCGTCGCACTCACCCGAGGAGCCATCGTGTCCAGCATCCCCGAGGTTCTCTTCGTCTGCGTCCACAACGCAGGCCGCTCGCAGATGGCCGCCGCCCTGCTCCACCACCACGCCCAAGGCCGCGTGACCGTCCGCTCCGCAGGGTCCGCCCCGGCCGACACCATCAACCCGGCCGTCATCGAGGTCATGGCCGAGCTCGGCATGGACCTCACGCAGGAGTTCCCCAAGCCGTTGACCACCGAGGCGGTCGAGGCCGCCGACGTCGTCATCACGATGGGCTGCGGCGACGCCTGCCCGATCTTCCCCGGCAAGCGCTACCTCGACTGGGAGCTGCCTGATCCGGCCGGTCGGGGCATCGAGGCCGTCCGGCCCATCCGGGACGACATCGATGCCCGCGTCCGTGCGCTGCTCGCCGAACTGGTGGCCACGGGGAGCTGAGCGGGGCGCGGTCGTCTCGGTGAGCTGCTCCGACGATGCGGGAGTCCGCCGAGATCAGCTCGGCAGGCTGGGATGTTCGATGGGCCGGGCGCGCGGCGGGCGTCCCGCCGTCGGGCAGCCCCGGCCCGCCTGCCGCGCCGTCGGCCTCAGCCCCCGGCGGTATCGCCGCCGGGGGCGTCGTCGGTCCCACCCTGCGCCACGGGCGGATCGACGTCGCGGCGGCGTTCCAGGAACACGGTGTCGCGCCAGACTCCGTGGTGTCGGGCGATGCGCTCCCGGACGCCGAGCGTGCGAAAGCCTGCTGAGCGGTGCAGACCGAGGCTTGCCCGGTTCTCCGGGAAGATCGAGGTCTGCAAGGTCCACAGTCCGTCGTCATCGGCCGCGATCACCTGATGGCGGATCAACGCCTTGCCGACGCCCCGGCCTCGGTGATCTGCGGCGACGTACACGGAGGTCTCGGCGACGCCTGCATAACAGGGCCGGGACGAGACCGGCTTCGCCGCCGCCCAGCCGACGACGGCGCCGTCGATCACCGCGACCCAGCGGTGGCCCGCGAGCCACTGGGCGTCCAGCGCCGCCGCCGTGGGGAGTTCGGTCTCGAAGGTCGCGTCACCGGAATCGATGCCCTCGCCGAGGATGCGCAGCACGGCGGGCCAGTCCTCGTCTCGCAGCGGCCGTACGTCGACGTCGGCAGGCACGTCTTCCGGGCAGCACGGGCGCGGGGCGAGCAGGCCCATGACGGCGTCGGCGGCATGGGGCAGTCCCGTGCAGCAGGCCTGGTTGACCGCCACACGCGTCGCGGTGCCCTCCTTCACGAGCGTCACGAAGCCCGTCTCGGCCAGTTTGCGCACGTGGTGCGAGCAGGTCGACTGGCTGATGCCCAGCGTCGTGGTCAGCTCGCCCACGGTCATCGGACGCGGGGCGATCGCGACGGTGTGCAGCAGCCGGACCCTGGTCGGCTCGGCAAGGCAGGCGAACCAGTCGGCATAAGTGGCGGCGTCCGCTGCGGGCAGCGTGGCCGGTGATGCGGCGGGAGCGGTCACGACACTCACTATCGACCGACATCGATGATCATGTCAATCGACGCTGGCGGCTCGTTCCGGGACGGTCTGTCGGCAGGCCGCCCCGGCCGAGGCTTGCGGGAACCGGATCGGCGGGCTGCGCGGTCCGGTCGATCTCGCGGACGCACGGCGTCGTACCGATGCCTGCGGCGACGTGAGCAGCCGCAGGCACCGAGGACCGGGTTCGCCCCGGTGCGGATCTCCGCTGGCCGCAGGGGCGCCGCAGGCCAGGGAGCCGATCGGCCGCTCGGGCCGACGGGCTCCCCGTGCACGCGGCGGTCTCAGCCTGCCGCCCGCTCCGGCGGCTCGACCTCCGCGTATCCGGCGCTGCCGATCGTTCCGACGTGGCGCAGTACCGTGGCGGCGACGATCGCCAGCGCCAGGATGCAGACGCCGGCGATGAGCGCGGCCACGTTCATGCCACGGGTGAACGCCGCCGTTGCCTCGTGCAGCACCGCCTCGGGCAGGTCGGGTGCCACCGCGACGGCCCCGGCGAGGCTGTCGCCCGCGGTCGCCGCGACCTCGCCTGCCAGGTCGGCAGGCAGGTGATCGGCGATCCGATCGCGATAGATCACGGCGGTGAGGCTGCCCAGGATCGCGACGCCCGCCGCGACCCCGAGTTCCTGCACGGTCTCCGACATCGCGGCGGCCGAACCCGACTTGGCGGGCGGGGCGGACCCGACGACCAGGTCGGTGCCCAGCGCGGCGATGGCGCCCAGTCCGAGGTACACCAGCGCGAACCCGGTCACGACCAGACCGCGATCTCCGGTGGCATCCACCTGGGTGAGCAGCAGGTATCCCACCGTCGCGGCCGCCAGGGTGGCGGCGACGATAAGTCCCGGCCGAATCCGCCGTGCGAGCAGCGGGGACGCGATCGCCGCGATGAACATCGCGAGCGCGGGCGGCCCCATCCACAGCCCGGCCTCGAAGGGGGTGAGGCCCTCGACGAACTGGAGGTACTGGGTGACCAGGTACATCACGCCGCCCACGCCCATCAGCCCGACGAGCAGGAGGCTCAGCGCCGCGCCGACACCTCGATTCGCGAACAGGGTCAGGTCCAACAGCGGGTCGGCCAGCCTGCGCTGACGTCGGACGAATAGCACGCCGAAGGCGATGCCCACCGCAGGAGAGAGGATCGTGACGAGGTCGACGCCGTAGGCCGAGGCGTGCTTGACGCCGTAGATCACGGGCAGGATCGCGGCCAGCGAGAGCGCCCCGCTGAGCAGGTCGAACCGGCCCGCCTGCGGATCGCGGGCCTCCGGCAGCAGCAGCGGTCCGAGCACCAGCAGCACGGCGACGATCGGCACGGCCACCAGGAACGCCGAGCCCCACCAGAAATGGTCCAACAGGATGCCGCCGACCACGGGGCCCGCCGCCATGCCCAGCGCGAACATGGTCGCCCAGACGCCGATCGCCACCGCGCGCTGTCTCGCGTCGAGGAACAGGGCACTGAGCAGGGACAGTGTCGACGGCATCAGCGTGGCGCCTGCGATCCCCAGCGCGGCCCGCGCGGCGATCAGCATCAACGGACTGGTGGCATACGCGGCGAGGATCGAGACGAGTCCGAAGGCGACGGCCCCGATCATCAGCAGTCTGCGCCTGCCGATCCGGTCGCCCAGGGTGCCCATGCTGATCAGGAAGCCCGCGATGAGGAAGCCGTAGGAATCCATGATCCACAGCGTCTCGATGCCGTCGGGGCGCAGGTCGGCGGCCAACGCGGGCAGCGCCAGGTACAACACCGTGACGTCCAGGCCGAGCAGCATGGTGGGCAGTGTCAGGATCGCGAGGCCAGCCCATTCTCGCGGGCCTGCTCGGTGCGCGATCGGGGTGCTCATGGGGCTCCATTCACTTCGGGCGAGAGGCGTTCGCCCGCGAACAGGTCGCGGACGGTTCGGGGTCAGCCTGTCCCTCGGCACGCACGAGTCGTTGACGGTTCGCTGTGGTTACGCTGACGGCATGCGGTTCGGCGTGCTCGGCCCGATGGCCGTCTGGGCCGCCGACGGGCGGGAGATCAGGGTTCCCGAGGCGAAGGTGCGGGCGCTGCTGGCGAACCTGCTGGCGCACCGGGGTGGCCCGGTGTCGGTCGATCGCCTCGTCGAGGACCTCTGGGCAGGCGACCCGCCCGGCAGGCCGCTCAACGCGCTACAGACCAAGGTCTCCCAGCTCCGGCGCGTCCTGGGCCGGGACGCCGTCGTCCACCAGCCCGCCGGCTACCGCCTGGTGGCCGCCGACGAGGCCGTGGACGCGCGGGACTTCGAACGACTCCTCGACCGGGCCAGGCAGGCCGAGGACGCCGGAGCGCGGGCTGCGCTGCTGGCCGAGGCGGCGGCGCTGTGGCGGGGCCCGGCCTACGCCGACGTCGCCGACGCCCCGTTCGCGCAGGGGGAGATCACCAGGCTGACGGAACTGCGGCTGACGATGTTGGAGGATCTGGCCGAGGCACGGCTGGAACTCGGGGAGCACGACGCGCTCGCGGCGGAACTGGCCGACCTGGTCGCCCGGCATCCGCTGCGGGAACGGCTGCGGACGGCGCGGATGCGGGCCCTGTACCGGGCAGGCCGCCAGACCGAGGCGATGGACAGCTTCCACGAACTGCGGCGGCTGCTGGCCGAGGAGCTGGGGACGACACCAGGGCCGGGGACGGTCGCGACCTACGAGGCGATGCTGCGCCAGGAACCCGCCCTGGCGGCGCCCGTGTCGACGTCGCGCGCGCCCGCTCGTCCCCCTCTGCCGACCCCGGCGACGCCGTTGATCGGTCGCGACGCGCTGGTCCGCGAGGTGCGCGAGGCGCTGAGCACCGCCGCCGACCCCCGGGTCATGACGCTGACCGGGCCCGGCGGAGTGGGCAAGACCCGGCTGGCGGTGGCGGCGGCGAGTGGGCTCGACGGGTCGTTCCCCGACGGCGTGTGGTGGGTCGAGCTGGCGGGCCTGAGCTGCCGGAGCACGGTGGACGACGTCGTCGACCGGGTCATGGCCGCCCTGGGACTCTGCGATACGGTGGCGTCGGAGGCCTGCGCGGTCGACCTGCTCGGCTGGCTCTGCCAGGCGGTGGCGAGCAGAAGACTGTTGCTGCTGTTGGACAACTGCGAGCACGTGATCGAGCCCGTCGCCGAGCTGGTCGACACGCTGTCGGCCGCCGCCCCCGAGGCGCGAGTGCTCGTGACCAGTCAGGAGATACTCGACATCCCCGGCGAGGTGGTGTTGGCGGTGCCGCCGTTGGCGCTGCCCACGCACGCCGACGCCTCGGACGCCCCGGACGCGGCGACGGCGGCCCGCTCCAGCGCGGTCGAGCTGTTCGTGAGCCGCGCCGCCGCCGCAGTTCCCGGGTTCGTGCTCGACGTCGAGAACCTGGCGGCCGTCGCGGCGATCTGTCGTCGGCTCGACGGCATCCCGTTGGCGCTGGAGCTCATCGCACCCCGACTGCGGGTGCTGGCTCCGGAGCAGCTTCTCGAGTGCCTGGACGATCGATTCGGCCTGCCCACGGGATCGGGACGCGGCCGATCGGCCCGCCAGGCGACGCTGCGCGCGATGATCGACTGGAGTTGGGAGCTGCTCACCGAGGCCGAGCAGATCGTGCTGCGACGGCTGTCGGTGCTTGCCGACGGCGGCACGCTGACGACCGCCGAGGCGGTGTGCTCCGACGAGGAACTCCCCGGCGAACGGGTGTTGGACCTGTTGGCGCGCCTGGTGAATCGGTCGCTGGTGGTCCGAGAGGGCGACCGGTTCCGGCTGTTGGAGACGGTCTCGGCCTACGCAGCGGAACGCCTCGCCGAAGCGGGCGAGCAGCAGGCCGTGGCGGCACGGTTCGTGCATTCCCACGTCGCGCTGGCCGAGGCGGCCGACGGCGGACTACGCGGTCCGCAGCAGCGGCGCCACCTCGATCGGCTCGACGCCGAGACGGTGAGCCTGCGGCGAGCGTTGGAGACGGCCGGGCGCATCGGCGAGGCGGGCCTGGCGTTGCGCCTGGTCACCGCCCTGGCCTGGTACTGGGTCCTGCGCGGTCGGCTGGTCGAGGCGGACCGTTCCCTCCGGCGTGCCCTCGCCGTCGAGGGCGGCCTGGCGGACCTGTCGGCCACGGCGCGGGCCTGGCTCGCCGGGATCGAGCTTCGTACGCCACCGGTCGGACCGGGTCGCGCCGGGGCAGGCCGCGACAGGGTCGGCCGAGCCGGGACCTCGTCGGCGGCGGGCTGCAGGGCCGGGACGCCCTCCTACCGGACCGACCGCGAGGAGCGCGGCGAGGCCGGGACCACCGATCACGATCAGGCCGGCTACGACGACCCCACGGCCGCCGTCGACGATCCTGCGCTGCGCGCCCGGCTCCGCTGGTTCCTCGGCGCCGCCCTCATCGCCGACGGCCGGGGCCTTGCGGGACGACGGCTGTTGGCCCGGAGCCTCGCCGGTGCCCGTGCGGAAGGGGATCGCTGGACGGAGGCCGCGGTGCTCGTCGAGCAGGCGGGAGATCGGCAGACTGGGGACGATCTCGGCGGCGCGCGGTCTGATGCGGAACGGGGCGCCGCACTGTTCGAGGACCTCGGGGACCGCTGGGGCCTGCTGCGCGCCTTCCGCGCCCTCGCGTCGGCGGCCGAGCGCGACGGAGACCGCCCCCGGTCGACGCGCCTGCACCGGGAGGCCGTGCGGACGGCCGAGGACCTGGGGTTGTGGACCGAGGTCGTCGACACGTCGTGCAGACTCGGCGCGACCTGCCTCGCAGGCGGCGACGCGGACCAGGCAGGTCTGCTGTATCGGCGGGCCCTGCGAGTGGCGATCGAGCGTTGCTACCCCCGTGGCCGGGCGGAGGCAGAGCTCGGGCTGGCTCGCCTCGCCCACCACGACGGCGACCGGGCGGCGGCGCGGACGCATCTGCGGCGTGCCCTCGCCGACACCCGTGCCCCGGATCTCCGCGCCGAGATCGCCGAGGTGGCCGACGACATCGGAGCGGCCGAGATCGCCGAGATCGCGGACCTCGCCGGGGCATTCGGGGCCGCCGACCTCGCCGAGGCGGCGGGACCCGTCGGGGAAGGGATCGAACCGGTCGCGATGGCAGGCAGGCTCGCCGAGCGCCCGGCCGGTGATGCGAGCGCCTCGGGTGTCGTGGAGCTGTCGGGCGCCACGGCGCCGCGTTCGTGACCCTCGACCCCGTTCCCGTGCCGCGCCGAACGCCGCCGCCGGACGACCGGGGGCGGAGCGGGCCCGACAGCAGATGGTGATCCGCTGCACGCTGCTCGAGTTTGACCTTCACCTTGGTGTGAGTTTCTGAGCATTCCGGAGCTGGCGCTGCATCCCTTCGTCGTCAACCAGCCGTTCCGGCACCGATACCTGGACGAGGCGCTGGGCTGGCTGGCAGCTCAGCCGGACTTCTGGCTGACCACCAGCCACGAGATCGCCGAGCATCACCGACACCTCGATCGTCGAGCCGCGTGATCGGCCCTGCCGAGGCAGGCTCGAGTGACCTGACCGGCGTGGGATGCCGACTCCGCCGCGAACCCGATGACGCGGGCGGACCTCGACTGCCGAGGTCGAGGCGGCAGGACCGTCTTGTGCGCAGCGGAAGCTCCGATGGCACGGGGGCGGTCGGACTGTCAGTCGACTCGATGGTCGATGCGGTGCGCAGTCGCTTCGGCCGCGGCCGGAACCGGGTGTGGCCCGCAAATTCGCCGCCGGAGGTCGTGGCCCCGGACCTGTCGGATGCCGCTGCTTGGTCAGCTCGCCGTCCGCCGATACCGTCGGGTCGACAGCGGCACGAAGATCAGCAGGATGATGCCGATCCAGATCAGCGTGTACAGCGCCGGATGCTGGAGCGGCCATGCATCGGATGCCGGGATGGCGGAGTTGGTGTTGCCGAACAGCTCGCGGACGGCCAGCGTCAGCGCCGACACCGGATTCCACTCCGCGACATGCCGCAGCCCGGCCGGGAAGGACTCCAGCGGAACGAAGGCGTTGGAGACGAAGGTCAGCGGCATGATGACGATGAACGAGGCGTTGTTGATGACCTCGACGCTGGGCACGATCAGACCGACGTAGGCCATCACCCAGCTGAAGGCATAGGCGAAGAGCAGCAGCAGGAGGAAGGCGGCGACGGCCTCCAGGACGGAGCCTCGGATGCGCCAGCCCACGAGCAGGCCGGTCAGCGCCATGATCAGCACCGACAGGACGTTGTAGATCACGTCGGACGCGGTCCGCCCCACCAGGACCGCCGAGTGAGACATGGGCAGCGATCGGAAGCGGTCGATGATGCCCTTCTGCATGTCCTCCGCGAGGCCCGCCCCCGTGAAGGTGGAGCCGAAGACCACCGTCTGGGCGAAGATGCCGCCGATCAGGAACTCCCGATAGTTCACTCCGCTGCCGGGGTCGATGGCTCCGCCGAAGACGAAGGCGAACAGCAGGACGAACATGATCGGCGAGATGAGGACGGTGACCAGTACCTCCGGCACCCGCTTGATCTTGATCGTGTTGCGCTTGGCGATGACCCAGCCGTCACTCAGCGCACGCGGGATCGCGCTCATGGGGATGCCTCCGAACCGGCCGAGGACGCGTCGTCGGGTGGTCGTTCCTCGGCGGAGTACCCGGTGAGCGCGAGGAACACGTCGTCCAGGGTGGGGCGGCGGAGTCCGATGTCGACCACGTCCACCTGCTCTCGATCCAGGCAGCGCAGGGCGGCCATCAACGACTGCGAGCCGCCGTCGACGGCGGCCGTCAGCTCCCGGCCGTCCTCGCTGCGCTGGACCTGCGCGGAGGCGACCTCCGCCAGGCACGCCGCCGCGTCGTCGCTCTGAGTCACCTCGGCCAGCGAGAGTTCGATCCGCTCGCCGCCGATCTGCCGTTTGAGTTCGCCCGAGGTGCCTCTGGCAATGGCCCGTCCGTGATCGATCACCACGATGCTGTCGGCGAGCTGATCGGCCTCGTCGAGATACTGCGTGGTCAGCAGCAGCGTCGTGCCGCCCGCGACGAGTTCGCGGATCACGTCCCACATCTGGAGGCGACTCCGGGGATCGAGTCCGGAGGTCGGCTCGTCGAGGACGAGGACCGGCGGGGATGCCACCAGCGCCCCAGCGAGGTCCAGGCGGCGACGCATCCCGCCGGAGTACGTCTTGGACGGCCGGTTGCCCGCGTCGGCCAGGTCGAAGCGCGCCAGCAGCTCCCGCGCCCGAACCCGGGCGGCCCGTCGGTCCATCCCGTACAGCCTGGCCACCATCTCCAGGTTCTCGAAGCCGGTGAGGTGTTCGTCGACGGCCGCGTACTGCCCCGACAGGCCGATGCGCCGTCGGACGCCCTGCGGGTCGGTCTGCACGTCGACGCCCGCCACTCGAGCCCGACCGCCGTCCGGCCGCAGCAGCGTGGTGATGATGCGCACCGCCGTGGTCTTGCCCGCGCCGTTGGGTCCGAGCAGCCCGAGGACCGTGCCGGTCGGGACGACGAGGTCGAGCCCGTCCAGTGCGCGGACGCTGCCGTACACCTTCACCAGGCCGTCGGCTCGGATCGCCTCGGTCATGTCTGCCTCCGCTTTCCCTCGCGAGGCGGGCACGGCGGGGCGCGTGCGCCGATCTCGCGTCTGAGCGCGACTGTGACCAGCCCAAACTGCGGCCTGTCCGGCGAAAGGGCAACTCTGACCACGGCGGGCGGGCTCATTCGTGCTTGGGGCCGAGCACGGGCGTGTACCGCCCGGCCTGCCTGCCGCCCTGGCCGGACACGCTGCGTCGGTCTCGCGGTATGGGCTCTGAAGAGTGCGCCGCTCGCGTGCAGCGCGGCTCAGCGGGCCCGGCCGGACGCCGGGCTCCGGCGCCCTAGCCGGTCGAGCTGGGGTGCTCGGGCACTGGGTGCTCGGGTGTGGGGCTGGATACAGGAGCCCGGCGGCCGGTCGATCGGGCGCAGGCTGGACCGCCCGCCGCAGAAGCTCGGGCCGGCAAGCACACCCCCGTCGGAAGATCGCATCCCGACCGCGATTGAGCGGCGGTGCGGGGTCAGTGCGTGTCCGGCGGCTGGAGCCATGCCCGGCGGGCCGAGGCGTGGACGAACTCGCGGACGTAGACGCCCGCCCGCAGCCAGGCCAGCGGAAAGTCGTCGCCCGCCTCGCGCACCACCCGGCCGAAGGCGTCTCGCTCCCGATCCCGCGAGGCGGCGGCGAGGTCGGCGAGCAGGCCTGCGGCGGTGGCGAGACCGGTCCTACGCAGCGAGGCCGCCGCGCGGTCCGTGGCGGCGACGGCGCCGACGGCCCGCCCGCCCAGCGTCACCCGGTGCAGCGTGGACTCCACGGCGTGCATCGGGCTCGGCGTCCGATCGCCCCCGCCCGCTCTCGGCGGCAGCCGCACCGGCCGGCCGCCGACGACATGGGAGTGTTGGAGCCGATCCAGGCCGAGATCGACATGGTGGGCGTACGCGGCGGGCAGCGTCAGCTCCTCGGGCTCCCCGGCCACGGCCAGCGCCACCGCCGTGCCCGCGCGGTCGGGCAGCAGCCGGGCGACGACCCGCAGCCGCAGGCCTGCGGCGTCGCTCAGCACCCGGAGATTCTCCCGCGCCCGATCCCCCTCGCCGACGAGGTCGATCTGGACGTCCGGCCCGTCCGGCTGAGCCGAGGAGACGCGCAGTGCGTCGCCCGCAGCGCCCAGCGTCACGCAGTCGAGGAAGAGCAGGTCGCCGCCCGCCGGTCGGTGCGTCTCCGGCCGGGTGATGGCGGAGAACGCGCGCGCCGTCTGGTCCGCCAGCGGCGTCGCCCACAACCCGGACAGGGGTGCGTCGGTCCACGCACCGCCCGCCGAGGCCACCGCCCGCACGGCCTGGCCCGCGCCCAGCCGATGGTCGGGCGAGGCCGTGCCGCCGGACAGCAGCAGCCCGGCCCTGCCCAGCTCGCGGTGCGAGAGACCGGACTCGCCGACGGCGACCGGCCCGTTCGCGGCGGCCGTGACCCGCTCGACGCCGCCGGGCAGGATCGCCGGGACCGTCCACAGCACCCCCGTCTCGTCGACGAGATGGGTGACGACCCCGGCGTACCCGGAGGCGGCCACCACCGCTTCGGTGCACAGACCGAACAACCGCAGCGTGCCGACCGGGCGATACTCGCGGCGAGCCGTGCCCCGCAGCTCGGCCGCATCTGCGACGGCGGTCCCGGACCGCAGGTCGTGACACAGCAGCAGCAGGTCCACCAGCTCGGCGGTGAGCTGCGCGCGATCGAACGAGGAGTCGCCGGTCCGGGCCCAGACCAGCGCGGCGGCGATGCGCAGGCCGGTGGCGGCCGCGCGATGCAGACCCGCGAGTCGCGCGGTGTGCACCGCCCGGAGGAGCTCCGCCCGCACTACCGTGCCGCTGCCGGTGGCACCCGACCGCAGCACCGTCACACCGGCATCCCACAGCGCGGTCACGGCGGCGTGTTCCTGATCGCGCGTCCGCAGCGAGGCGGCCGACGGCGGCGCTGGCGTGCTCGACGTGTCCACGGCGGACCGTGCGGCCGAGGCCGTCTCGGCGGCGACGCCGCTCGTTTCGATGCTCCCGGCCGCGATGCCGGCCGGCATGCCGGGCTCGGCCGTCCCAGCGGCGCCGTCCGCCGAGGCCTCCACGGCGCTCACGCCGTCGGGGATCTCGGCGTCGCCGGATTCCCCCGTGCCGTCGAGAACCTCGGCGACCTCGACGACCTCGGCTGCCGCGACGGCGATGCCGCGATGCAGACATCTCGGAGCGAGCAGACAACTGCACGTCAGGTCGTCGGCCGTCGCCAGCACGCCGCCGCGCAGCGTCCAGCCGAGCGCGGTGTCCTCGTCCAGTTCGGCACGGGCGGTGTCCCCGTCGCGGGTCACCGCCCACTCGGCGGCGCGGCTCAGTGCCGTGTCGACCCGCCTGCGTAGCCTCGGCGGGAGCGCGTCGAGCACGTCCGCAGGCACGGCGGGCGCGACGGCGGGCAGTCCGGTCATCCGCGCACCTTCTCTCCGACCCAGCGGGCCAGCTCACCAGGACTGAGCGCGGCCACGTCCATGCCCGCGCCGACCAGCGCCCCCGCGATCGAGGCCGAGTACCGGGCGACGCCGCTGTCGTCCAGGCTCGCGCAGCCCAGCACCGTGACGCCGGCGGCGACGAGTTCGGTCACCTCGCCGACCAGCGGCGCAACGGGGCCGCCCTCCTCGAAGTCGCTGATCACGACCACCATCGTCCGTTCCGGCACCGTCACGAGGGAGCGCGCGTGCCGCAGTGCGCCCGCGATGTGCGTGCCGCCGCCGACCCGCACCTCCAACAGCAGCGAGAGCGGATCGGCGACCCGCTCAGTGAGATCGACGACCTCCGTGGAGAACGCCAGGAAGTGCGTCGACAGCGACGGCACGCCCGCGAACACCGAGGCGATGAGCGCCGACCACACGGTGGAGGCCTCCATGGACCCGGATACGTCCACGACGAGCACCAGCCGCCAGTCGGATCGGCGGCGGCCTCGGGTGTGGAACACCGGTCGCTCCGGCAGGACGAGCACCCGGCCCGCCGCGTCGCGTCGTGCCGTGGCGAGGTTGGCCCGCAGGGTGCGCGGCAGGTCCAGCCGACCGCCGGGCCGTCGCGTCGGGACCGGAAGCGTGAGGCCGGTCAACGCGGGCCGCACCCGATCGGCCAGTTGCGCGGTCAGCTCGCGCACCAGCCGGGCCACCAGGGGCCGCAGCCGGGCCAGTGCGCTCTCCGACAGCCCGCCCGCCAGGGACAGCACCGTGCGCAGCAGCTCCACCGAGGGCCGCACCGAGGCGGGGTCGATCTCCAGGGCGGCCTCCAGTCTGCCGCCCTCGGCCGCAGCGGCCAGGACCTCCTCGCGGACCCGCTCGCCGAACAGCTCGGCGAGTTCCGTCGACCACTCCCGCACATCGGGGAACGGGGCCGAGCGGTCGGCGCCGAGGTCCCCGCGCAGCGCACCCTCGCCGTGATCGAGTCCGTACAGCTCGTCCAGCGCGGCGGAGTAGCGGGCCGCGCCTGCGGGCCGCTCACCCCGCGCCCCCAGCACGAGTCGCCACCGCACGGCGGCCGACAGGCTCCCATTGCCTGCGGACGTCACCGGCACGGCGTCCTCCGACTCCTGACCCGCGTCCACAGTGGATCGACGTGAGCCGTCTCCGGCGGCCGAGTCTTCCGTCGAGGCGATGCCCGGGCCCGTGGCCGGGTCCTCGGCACCGTCGTGCCGTGCCGCCGCGCCCGCAGGCCCGAGGCCGTGGGCGGCCAGCACCGCAGACCCCGCGCGGTCGGCGGCCAGCCATGCCGCAAGCAGTTCGGGATCGGGTGCGCCGACCGCGTCGACCCGATCACCTGTCCGCTCCTCGACCACCGCCAGGATGCGAGACCGCGCGGCGGGCCCGATCGAGGTGAACGCGCCGCGCAGCGCGGGCAGCCGGTCCAGGAACCGTTGATCGTCCAGCGCCTCCACCCGTTCCAACAGCGGATTCAACGCCTCCGGCGTCTCCACCAGCGCCCCGGCCGCCGCGAGTACGCCGACGAGCCCGCGCCGCAGCACCTCCCGTCGCTCGCGGGTGCCTGCATCGTCGATCCACCAGGCGATCCGCTCCCCGAGGCTCGCAGGCGAGTCGAGCCCGAGCAGGACCCGGGCGGCCCCCGAGGCGCCCGCGATCATCGGGGCGCCGTCGTCGACCAGCCTCCGCAGGATCGCGGCGAGTCGAAGCCCGGTGCCCTGGGTGTCCTGCCGCAGTCCGAGCTCGACGAGCGACCGGGCGTCGGCCGGGTCGTCGGAACCGCCCAGCCCGTCGAGCTGTGCGATCGCGGCGTCCGTCAGCTCGCGCACCAGCAGCGGATGGGCGTCCATGACGTCGCCGGGCGTGCCGGGCAGGTGCCCGGCCCGCAGACGGTCGAGCAGTTCCAGTGCCGTGAGCAGCTCGTGCAGCGTCGCGGCGGCGGGCAGCACCGTCCCGGCGTCGCTCAACACCTCGCCGAGGAGTTCCGGAAGTCCGCACTCCGCAGCGTCGACCAGGTCGGCCGACAGGTCCGCCGGGGTGGGGCCGCCCCGCTGATCGCGCTCGGCGCGGCGGGCCCGTAGGCGGCCGTGGACGGCCAGAGACAGCGTCGCGCCCCACCGCCCCGCGACCGGCAGCGTCGCCGCCGTCGACGGAGTCCACGCCGCCCGCCAGCGGGTGGTGAGCGCCTCACCGGCGCCGACGCCTGCGGTGTCGGTCGCCTCGGCGTAGGCGACGCCGAGGACGCACAGCCGTCGCAGCGTGATCTCCCGCCTGCCGTCGAGCGCCGAGCGCAGCGGGTCCAGCCGCAGCGTCACCGGCTCGCGGGCGTCCGGGCCGGGCAGCCGAAGCTCGGCCAGCAGACCCTCCACCGCCGGAGCCAGCCCCGACCGAGGAGTTCCCGGCGCGAGCAGCCCGATGCGATGCCCCACCAGGACTTCCCCGGCGGCACGGGCCACGATCCGGCCGCGTCCCAGCGGTTCGGCATGGGTGAGCACGGTCTGCACCGCCTCCACGATCTCGCCTCGGCCGGGTGCGGGCAGGCCACGCAGGCGGGCGAGGTCGACGGCCAGCCGCAGCGCCTCGCGGGCCTCGCCGGGGCCGGCCGGATGACCGAGTTCTCTGATCCGGCCGCAGATCCGCACGATCACCGAGGCGGCGGCGGCCTCCACGGCGACCGGATCGCCCGCCGCCGCCAGCACGGCCTGCTGCCACTCCGGGTCGCGGATGCCCGCCGGATAACCCGAGCGTTCGTCCAGCAGCGCGAAGCCGTAGGGCACCAGTGAGGTGACGACCTCCCGGCCGGTCTCCGCAGGCCCGACCGGGTCGGCGGCGTCCTGTCGGGTGCCGCGCAGCAGGGCCGAGGCGTGGAACGAGCCGACGACGGCGACGCAGCGGCGCTCGCCCGCCTCGGCGATGGTCCGTCGCATCCAGGCCTCCCGCCGCAGATCGACGGGGTCGATCCCGAGGTCGAGGCCCTCGGCCGGATCGCCGGGCCGGTCCGTCGACGCCCGGCAGGCCGCCGGGTCCCCGGCCGCGTCCCGCTCGGCTCCGGAGACAGGCCGTGCCGAGCCGTCCCGTTCGGAGCCGTCGCCTGCCGGGCCGGTCGCGTCCCGCCGCATCGCCCAGCCGACGAGCAGACCGGCGCGGCGAACGGCCTCCGCGCTCTGGCCCGGCGCGGCGGCCTCCACCAGCCGATCCCAGAGGTCGTCGCCGTCCCGCCCGGTGGCGGCGCGGCGCAGCGCGTCGGTCAGCGGGGAACCGCCCCGGTCGCCCGCCGCGTGCTCGCGCTCGGCGCGCCGGGCCAGCGGCAGGTCGCACGGCCGGACCTCCACGCCGTGGCGGAACGCCCATCGGACGGCGGCCAGCTCGGGCGAGAAGTCCGCGAACGGGTAGAACGCGAGACCGCCGCCGTCGCGGGCGGCGCCGGACAGGGCCACCGGGGCGGTGAGACCGGGATCGGCCAGGTGCCCCAGCCAGTCGCCGAACTCCTCGGGCAGCTCCACCAGCACCACCTCGGGGTCGGCGGCGGCCAGCAGGGCGGGCATCGCGGCGGCCAGCGCGGGGGAGTGATGCCGCACCCCGATCAGGTAAGGCTCGCGGTGGTCGGCCAGGCGGCGGACCACCGCGAGATCGCCGTCATCCATCGAGGCCGTCCCGAAGCTCCCACAGCCGCCGCCAGGTGTGTGCGCCGGACTCCGCCCGCCTGCGGACCGGACCGTCCCAGTACCCCAGCAGCCGGGCCGCATCGCCGGGATCGTCCTTGCGGACCACGCCCAACAGGTGGCCGGGCAGCAGCGACAACGGATCGCGGTCGCCGGGGAAGTAGGCATCGGCCAGACCGAGTGCTGCGGCGACCGACACGGCCTCGGCGGTGCTCATCACGGTGGACGGCCGCTCGACGGCCCAGCCCTCCGCCGAGACACCGTTACGCAGGTCGCGGAACGCGGTGACCAGCACCTCCAGCACGACGTCGTCGATGCCGAACGGCGCGTTCACCCGGTCCAGGACGGCACGGGCCTGCCTGCGCACCAGCGCGGTCTCGGTGTCGAGGTCGCCGATCGGCCCGACCGCCTCGAAGTTGAAGCGTCGCTTGAGCGCGGCGGACATCTCCGACACGCCCCGGTCCCGCAGGTTCGCGGTGGCGATCACGGTGAATCCCGGCGCGGCGGGGACGGTCGCGCCCTCGGTGCCCGAGAGCTCCGGTACCGCGATCCGCCGATCGGACAGGATCGACACGAGCGCGTCCTGCACCTCCGGCAGACAGCGGGTGACCTCCTCGACCCGCACCACGCCGCCGGTGCGCATCGCGGTGAGCACGGGGGAGGGGACCAACGCCCTCGGGCTGGGGCCCTCGGCCAGCAGCAGCGCGTAGTTCCAGCCGTACCGGAGCTGATCCTCGGTGGTGCCCGCCGTGCCCTGCACCACCAGTTCGCTGCTGCCGGACACCGCCGCGGCCAGCAGTTCCGACAGCATCGACTTGGCGGTGCCTGGCTCGCCGACGAGCAGCAGGCCGCGCTCGCCCGCGAGGGTGACCACCGCCCGCTCGACCAGGGCCCGCTCGCCGACGAATTTCGGGCTGATCACCATGCGCGCGGGCACGCCGTCCGCCGACACGCCCTTCGGCAGGGCGAGGCTCTCGCCGCCGCTGCCGATCACGAACGTGACCACGGCGCGCGGGGTGAGCCGCCAGCCCGGCGGCCGGGCCCCGGCGTCCTGGAGGGCGAGGAAGGCGAGTTCTTCGCGGTGGGCATCCTCGGCAGGCTCGACCTGCCTGCGCACGGTGGCGGTCACCGACGTCCTCCGGTCTTGAGTTCCTCGTAAGCGGGCGCGTCGCCGTCGAGCACCCGGCGCCAGGCGCGGGCGAACAGCTCGGCGACGGGCTCGCGGGGGGCGATCACCACGTCGGGCGTGGTGCTGAAGCCGAACATGGGCGCCTTCCACGACTCCAGCGGCAGATGCGGGGCCTTCAGCGTCAGCCAGCCGCCGGGCAGGAACAGCGAACGCCCGGCCCTGGCCCGCTTCGCGGTCAGCACCAGGTCGGTCTCGGCCAGCGCCGCCCGCGCCCTGCGCAGCCGGGCGGGCTTCCAACCGGTCCACCGCGTGACGTTGGCATCGGTGGGGTCCGGCAGCGCGAGCAGTTGCAGGTACAGCGTCGCGGCGTCCGCGTCGAGGCCGAGGCGCTCGGCGACCTCGGCCACCAGGGCGGGCACGGACACCGTCGGGTCCTGGAACCAGGCCGCCGGGTCGGTGTCCTCGGGCGCCCTCACCGCGCACGCCGAGGTGAGTCCGTCCTCGGCCAGCAGGGCCAAGGCGGGGAGCAGCCGCCGATCGTGGCCTTCCGCGAGGACCGCGTGCAGCAGATCACGATCCTGCGGGCCGACGAGTCCCGGCCGCACGATCAGGCGGGCCCAGCCCTCGTGGTCGCTCAGCAGCGTCAGCCACCCTTGGTGTTTGACCGCCGTCCCCTTCGGAGGAATCTCGACGCCGAGCAGCGCCCGCAGCTGGTCGGCAGACATCATGCCGCCGATCGCCACGGCGAAGCCGGGATGACTCGCCCGGTTGCGGACGGCCGACAGCGCCTCCGGAAGACGGGCCCGCAGCGGCGAGGCGGCAGGCAGCCGGTGGGCCAGCCACAGCAGCGCCTGAGGCACCGCCACGAGCGCGGTCTGGTCGAATCCCTCGCTGCGCCGAGTCTCCAACGTGGTGCCGTTGAGCCGCATGTCGGCGTCCGTGGTGAGCCACGAGGTGCCCGGCGTGACGACACCGGTGACGACGTCGCTCGCCTGCCGCACGGGCAGCTGCGCCGAGGCGTCGAGCAGGACGTCGTCGGGGACGGGCGTGCGCTGCCCGTGCTCGGCGATCCACACCTCGGCGACGGCGGCCACGTCGGCCCCGCGCGTCCACAGCTCGGCGGGGTCGGCAGGCAGCGCCGCCGCGAGCAGCCGACGGCGGAAGGGGGCGGGCAGCGGCCGGAGACGTTCCCGCGCGGCCTTGGCTCCCGCGCCGGACAGACCGAGCAACTGCCGCTCGGATGCGCCGAGGTAGTTCGCCCCCCAGTTCTGCACGCCGGGCATCCCGGCGAGCAGCACGGTCGCCTCGGCGGTGCCCAGGCCGGTGCGCTGCACCAGCTCGGACACCGCGTCGGGGAACCATGGCGCGGGACCTTCCTTGGCGAGCGTGTCGAGGAACCGGGTGATGCGCTCCGGACCGAACGACGAGCGGATCTCCGTCGACTTTCGGAGCCGCCAGCCGTCGGGGACGGCGAACCTGCCCGGGTTTCGGGTGAACTGAAGCCCTTCGTACTGATCGCCGACGCGGTGGTTCCGGTAATGCTCGAACAGGGCGAGGAAGCCGTCTCCCACGGGCAGGACTCGATGCCTCGGATGCGGGGTGCCGTCGGGTACCAGCAGGTCGACCACTCGCCAGTGCCCGCCGCCGTCGGTGAGGCCCGCTCCGGCGATCGATCGCAGCAGCAGAAGCAGTGCGGCGCGCTGGTCGTCCGGAATCAGCGGGGACGCGGCGCGGTGTGCCAACGCGGCGACCGACGGCAGCGACTCGAACCAGTCCGGGCAGTTCGACTCGGGCAGTGCCCGACCCGAGGGGTCCGCCTCGACGGCGGCCACACCGAGCGCGGCTACCAGCGCAGGCAGCCTGGTCTGGCGAGCACCCTCCGCCGCAGCGCGACGCGAGCGATAGCCCCCGAACCAGTCGAGCGCCAGGTTGAGGACCCCCTCGCTCACGACAGGACCGGTGGCGGTCAGCGCGTCGATGTCGACGGTGCGCGCGCTCGCGGCGATCTCGGCATAGCCGCGGAACTCGCGCAGCAGATCGGCGGCGCGGTAGACCAGACTCAGCACGCCCGCGAGCAGGCCGGGATGGCTGAGGCCGGGGAGCGCGGCGAGGACGGCACGCACGAGGCCGTCCTGTTCACCGGTGCGCACCCCCCGAGCCACGGCGATCAGCCGTTCGCTTCGGGTCTTCTCGGCCGCCGCGGGCTCGGCTGCTGCGGCGGCGAGCAGGTCCTCGACCGTCTGCCTGGTCACGCCGCGCAGTGCGGCGGACCCGGCTTCGTCCCGAGGTCGCAGCAGGTGCCACCAGTGTGTCGGCGCGACCATCGGCGTGCCTGCGGCGTACTCGGGGTGACGTGCCGTGGTGGACAACCTGCCGAGGTCGGCGCCGTTCTCGTCGAGCAGCGCGAGAAGGTACCCGCCATCGGCGAGCACGAGTTCCGCCCCGCCGGGCAGCCGCAGCACACCGGTCGGGCGCCGACCTCCCTGCGCCAGCAGCACCCGACGACCGTCGACGCCCTCCCCGAGCCACGAGCCGTCGGCCTCCTGCCGCACTCGCCAGCCGTGCAGTCCGTCGGCAGTGCCCAACGGACTCGCCGAGGTCGCGAGCACGGCCGGTCGCAGGTCGCAGTTCTTCAACGCGAGGGAGGTGCCGTCGGCGGCGAAGTCGTCGAGGAACCTCGGCAGGCTGACCCGGCCCTGTTCACCGGTCGCCGGATCGACCTCGACCCATCGGGTAGCCCCGCGCCAGTACGTCCTGGACCACACCGTCGTGCCGTCGCCGAGCGCCGAGGTCGGCGGCGGCACGTCCGAGTCGCCGGGCCGCAGCGCACGGACTCCCTCGAACCGAGATCCGTCGGACAGCGCGATGGACGGCGAGATCGGGTGGTGTCGGTAGTGCCGCAGACTGCTGCCGGGCGCGAAGATCCGCTCCGGCGCGTCACTCCAGTAGGCCAGCCCTCCGTCGGGTCCGTCCCAGCGGATCAGCAACACCCCGTCGAACCAGGACGCGGTCGGCTCGAGGCGCCAGCGTGGTCGGGCATCGGCCGGTATCCGGGCGACGTGCTCGGCGAGCACGCCGTCCGGGCCGACCACCACGAACGTCTCGCCCCTGCGCAGGACCAGCGCGGGCCAGCCCTCCCCGCATACCACCACGTCGTCGTCCTTCGCGCCGCCCGCCGAGTACAGGCGGGTGACGGCCTCGTCCAACGCGGGCCAGCCCAGCTCGTCCAGCAGACCGGCCCGCAGCGTCCCGTGCAGGGCGGCGGCCACGTCGACGTCGGCGAGCGCCTCGGCCGACTCGGGGACGTCGGTGAAGGCCTCGGGCAGCCGCACGACCGACAGCGTCTTGAGGCTGTCGGTGAGACCGGGCAGCCCGATGGCGGTGACGGCGGACGCCCGATCGGTGACCCAACGGCGCAGCGCGTCGCGCAGACCGGGCACGCTCATCCCGGTCAGCAGGACGTCGGCCTCGGCGACCGCGCCGCGCGTGTGCCTTCGGAGATGTTGCGCGAACCCTTGGCCCAGGGCCGGACCGAACTGTTCGGATTCGGCGAGAGCGGTGAGATCGCGTCGACCCGGTGCCTCGTCGGACATCCAGTCGGTGACGTCGAACTGCTCGGGGAGCCTGCCGTCGACGACGATCGGCACGTCGTGCGACACGAGCAGATCGACGAGATCCACCTCACCCTGGCTGCTGCCCCGCAGTGCGGCCACCGGCTCGCCGTCGGCGCGAAGCCGGGCCGCCATCGCCTCCACCAGGTCCAGCAGGGCCTCGGAGCGGTCGACGGAGCGCCAGCCGCCGAACCGGACCGAGAGCACCGCCGACAGCCACGCGGCGGCCGACCGCGTCCCCTCGGGAATCGTCTCGGCCGGATCGACGAGGAGACGGGTCG
Source organism: Actinoalloteichus fjordicus (assembly GCF_001941625.1). Classification (NCBI taxonomy): domain Bacteria; kingdom Bacillati; phylum Actinomycetota; class Actinomycetes; order Pseudonocardiales; family Pseudonocardiaceae; genus Actinoalloteichus; species Actinoalloteichus fjordicus. The sequence continues at coordinate 4,595,008 of NZ_CP016076.1, read as the reverse complement.
ACCCGCAGTCGTGCAGGATCTCCAGCCAGACGTCGAGCGCACCGGTCGAACCGGGCACGAAGGACAGCAGCAGCCCGCGCACGGCGGCGTCCCGCCGCGCCAGCGTGGTCAACGCGACCCGATAGGACTTCCAGAAGGAGATGCTCGCCCGGCTGATCGCCGAAGTGCCCAGGACGTCGAGCAGCAGCCGCTCGTCCTCGGTCGGCAGGTCCCGCTTCGCGGCCCTGGCCAGCCGCCGCAGATCCTCGGGCATCCCGGTGTACGGCGGCAGACCGCCTCGGGTGCGTTCGACGCACAGGGTGCGGAACAGTTCATAGGCGCCGTCGGGGTCCGTCCGGCGGGCCAGGGCCTTGGCCTGGGCGGACAGTGCCTTGGCCGTCAACGCGCCCGCGAAGGCGAACTCCAGGAACACCTCCCGGGTGCGGTCGGGGTCGACGGCGAGATCATGGACCTCTTCGGCCTCGCGGGCCTTGCCGAACATGGTGGCGGCATAGGCGGTGTTGCCGTGCTGAAGGAAGATCCGGGCGGCCTGTTCGTAGAAGGTCGGTAAGAAGTGCGGAGCGGAGCGGCCCAGCATCGCGCCTAGTTCGGTGAATCCGTCCTTGGCCGCACCCGCGCGGGATTTCGCGGTGCGGGCGAGCCGTTCGACCTGCTTGACCAGGTTGAGCGCGTGATGGCCGTTGGCGGGGTCGTTCACCAGTGCCCAGGCGGGAAAGCCGAGGGCGCTGCGGCGCGCGGTGCCGACTTCTGACGTGCGCTCTGGCTCGTCGAATCCCAGATACTCGCAGGTGAGGTCCTCCGCGCGGCCGAGGACGGCGGGCACCAGTCGGACCACGGCGCGATCGCCGAGCGCGGGATGGGTGTAGCGCCGGGCGGTGAGGACGTCGCGATCCGCGCCGAGGTCGGCCCTGCCGGGCAGCACCGCGCCTGCGGTCAGCAGCGCGGTGGTCCGGTCGCGTTCGGTACTGGACGTGCTCATGCCGACACCTGTGCTTCCTCGACGACGCGGGCGGAGTAGATCGCGGCGGCCATCCGGAGGCCCTCCGACCAGGCGACCGGGCCGACCTCGGCGAGCGGCACCTCGGCTCCGTCGGCGATCCAGCGCAGATCCCCGGTCCAGGCCTCGCCCTCGGGGTACTCCACACCGATCCAGTAGCGGGCTTCCAGAGTGCGGCCGCCCTCGAACGCCGAGTACACCGCGTCGCCGCCCCGCACCGGGTACCCGAGCGTGCGACAACGGCTGAGCACGTGGTTGACCTGCTCGAACTTCCCACCGGAATAGTCGTCGACGGACGTCCGGCCCGTCGGGAACGCGGCGGGGCGTTCGAAGGTCTGCCGGAACAGTTGTTGTACCCGCTGCTCGACGCCGAGTTCGGCGCCGAACTCCCGCAGCTCCGCGAGGTCGTCGAGCAGGACGGGATGCGGGATCGACACCGTCTCGGGGCGGAGCCGCACGGTGTCACCGTCGAGGGTGACCAGGCCGAGTCCGCGTTCGGGATCGGCGTCCCGGAGGAAGCCCGTCTCGGCATCGCCGCCGTCGGGGACGGTCACGACCAGGTCGCGCAGTGCGTCCGACCAGGCCGGGTCCGCCCACACCTCGGTGAGCACCGCCGTCGGCACCGGCAGCGAACGGACCATCCATTCATCCACTGTGGACAGACACTCCGCGGCGTGGCGAGTCAGCCACTCGGACAGCTGGCGCAGCTGCACCACCTGGGGATCGTCCTTGATGGCGGCGGGAACCGAGGAGAGCTGCTTTCCCTTGCCGTTGCGGCAATGGACACGCCCGTTCTCCCCGAGCCGCACCTGGTACCCGGACGCGGCGTCGAGCCAGCCCACGGTTCCTCCTGCGATGAGTTCTCGATGTGATGGGAGCGGACGCTAGCGACGCGGACCGACACGTTGATCGTTTCGGTTCCGTCGGGACCACATCGTGACCGGCGAACGCGCAGGCAGCCGGTTCGTCGAACGACCGTCTCGAGTCCGCGTGCCGGTATGCGAGACATGCGGGCGGACACCCCGCACCTCGGCGCAGGCCGCGTGTCGATCGGCGATGCCGCCGAGGAAGGCGCGATCGGTCGGTTCCGGTGCTGCCGCAGCGGTGTCCCGGCCCGATCCGCAGACGCCGGAGCGATCGGCCGCCTGCCGCCGAGTGAGTGACGTCCGGCGCGACAGGGGCGTCGTGATCGGCGAGGCCAGGTCGAGCGCATTAGATTGGCTCACAAGACGACAGCGCACCACTTCAGGAGGACGACGTGATCGGTTTCATCGTCGCAGGCTTGATCATCGGCGCGCTCGCCCGACTGATCAAGCCCGGCAAGCAGCGGCTGGGTCTTCTCGCGACCCTGCTGCTGGGTCTGGTCGGTTCGGTCATCGGCGGCACCATCGCCAACCTGCTCGGCACGGGCGACATCTTCGAACTCAACGTCCTCGGCTTCATCATCGCCGTCATCGCCTCGGTGCTGTTGATCGGCGTGGCCGAGGGCATCGCCCAGAACCGAAGCAAGAGCGTGCGCTAGCGGCGGCGTCGCCGGGCGGGTCGGGGCGGCTCGTCGAAGCACTCGAGGACGCGGCTCGGCCCGTGGTCGCCGTGCGGCGGCTCTTGGTCGAGGCCCAGACCGGGAAACCGGGACCTGCCGAGACGGATCTCCGGGGCGACGGGGCGGGGACGACGGCGAGGTCGCCGCAGCCGACTTGTCGGTGGGGCCGCCTACCGTCGGCCCGTCCTCGCCCCTCGTCCTGCCTTCGTCGCCGGTTCGGGGCGGGCCTGACCCCGTCGTCGAACCAGGAAGCAGCCGCCTCGATGCTGATCATCTCCGGAAAGCTCTACGTCGAACCAGCGGACCGGGACACCTACCTGGCGAGAACCCCCGATTTCCTCGTCCGCTCCAGGGCCAGGCCGGGCTGCGTGGACTTCGTCATGGCCGCTGACCCGATCGAGCCAGGGCGCATCAATCTGCTCGAGGTCTGGGAGTCCGAGGAACACCTCGCCGCTCACCAGGCGACCGCGAATCCGCCGGAGCCGATGCCGACGGTGCTTCAGGACGACGTGAAGAAGTATCAGATCAGCGCGGTGGGGTCCGTCTTCGGCTGACCGGGGCCGTCCCTCGACCGGTCGAACCGGTCGATCGTCCTCAGCAGACATCCGCGCCGAGCGGGCGGCAGCAGCGGCGCGACCGGCACCGGTCGACAGGGCCGGGGCGGCCCGGCCCGCGCCGCAGTGATCGCGGGCTCGTCTGGGGCGGGCCGAAGCACCGGCCGAGGCCGGGTCAGCGCCGAATTCGCGGTCAGGCCTTGCGGCCCCCGGCTGTCCCCTGCGATCATCTCCGCCATGTCTGAAGGAAAGGGCGTGTCCGCCCTGTCGCAGTGAGCGCGCGGCGCGGGAGAGCATCCCGCCGTGCCCCTGTCCGTGACCACCTGTTGCGCGATCTCGACCATTGGCAGCAGGCGGTCGACCTCCGAACACAGTGGCTGAACCACGCCCTGTGCACCGACCCCGCCGATCGGCGGAACGCCGAGGACGCCGTCACGGGGCTTTATGCCCTGCTTGGCAGGCCCCGGCCCGCGTTCGTGTGGGTGGACTCGCCCGCCGCCGCCGTGCCGTCGGTCGCCTCGCAGCACACCGTGTCGCCGCACGGTGCCCAACCCTGGGAGAGCGGGCTGGCGAGTCTCGTCTCCACGTTGCGCCATCGCATCGACGCGCGCATCGGTGCTGTCGATCCGGACGACTGGCCGCGCCCGCCCGCGCTGCCTGATCCGGTGGCGGCGCTGCGATCCGGGACGGGGCTGTCTCCCGTGCTGGACCAGGGGGTGCTGGGCGCCCTGCGCAGGGGCGTGCGGCAGTCCGTCGCGAACGTCATCCGCAGCGCGATCCCTGAGCGTTTCGGGCTTGCCTGGTACGGCCAGCACGAGGTCGACTGGGTGGCCCGGCACGATGTGCACCAACGGATTCATGGTCGCCCCTTCGACGCGACGGACGGCGCACAGTGGGAGCTGTGGGCCACGCTCGTCCGGTCCTGCGGCTGGTGGTGGCCGCGCGAGGACGTCTGCGTCCTCGCCGAGCGGCCGTCTGCGGTGCATACCGAGCCCGCGCCCGACGACGTCTACGGCGAGATTCGGCTGCATGCGGCCGACGGTCCCGCCGTCGTCTACCCGGACGGCTGGGGCGTCTATTCCTGGCACGGGACGCGAGTCCCGGCCTGGGTGATCGAGGACCCGACCGTGGAGGCGATCTCCGCTGAGTCCAATGTGGAGGTACGGCGGTGCGCGATCGAGCGCATCGGCTGGGCCGCCTTCATCGAACGGGCGGGCCTGACGCTCGTCGGGCGATCGGTCGATCCGGGCAACTCCGCCAACGAACTGCGCCTCTACGACCTGCCGTATCGGCATCGAGGCTCGACCACCCGACTTCTGCTCGCGGTCAACGGCTCGGTTGAACGCGACGGCACGCGCAGGCAGTACGGCCTGCACGTGCCGCCCTGGTTCGACGACCCGATCGACGCCGCAGGCTGGACGTACGGGCTCTCCGGAGCCCAGTACGCGGGCCTGCAGCGCCGAACCTGACCCTTCTCTCCACGACAGGTGATGACGATGGATCTGATGGAACTTCTCGACCGGACCGGCCTCGACGTCCTGGATCACCTGGAGCGCCAGGTCGCGATCCCGGTGATCGACGGTCTCCAGGCACAGGGCGATCTGATCGTCATTCCGATGGCGATGCTGGGGCCGGTGACCGTGCAGCCCTGGGCGCAGTGGCGCCTCGTGCCGTCGGAGGGCGTGGAGCTGGTGCGCGGCGTGGCGGGCAACAATCCGCACACCCTCGTCGCCGACGCGGGCGTCTGCCGATGGACGAACGGCGTGCGGGACCCGCTGAGACTCGGGATCGCACTCTTCGAGAACACCGCGCCCGCGTACCTGGTGCATCCGGAGCACGGCGGCAGCGGCGTGGCGCCCGGCCGCTGGCTGGTGCGCCGACAGCAGGAGCGCGGGACGGGCCCGAGGGGTGGCCGGGTGCTGGTCGCCGACTGAGCGGGTCCTGACGGGGCGGGCGGGCGCCGAGTCGTCTCGGCGCCCGGCTGTGCCCGGGGCACGTCAGGTAAGGGCCGTCGCCGGTCTCCCGATGCAGTCGAATGCCGGTGACCCGGCCAGATCGGGTGATCAGCAGTGCAGGCGTCGTCGAGCTGATCACCGGTTCACCGGAAGGCTCTATGTGCGGAGCAGCACGCGGAACAGGGCGGTCCTCTGCCCGTCGTCGCCAACGGCGTCATCCGGCGGCTGGGAGCGGCGCGGGCTGTACGACGTGGCCACCAGAGGAGCGAGCCGACGAACGGAGAACCCCTGCCGACGGAGGACCACCGGTCGAACGACCCGACAGGGGAGTGTTGTTAGGCTTACCAAACTTGTCGTCCGTCGCGTGAGACGAATGCGCTGATCAGGACGGGACAACCAGCGTCGCGGCAGGCCCGGCGTGCCCGTGCGGGGACCGGCGGGAACCCGGACCCGCCGGACCGACGAGCACGAGGAGCCACCGTTGCCCCCCGACCAGGCCGCGAACCGGGCCGACGACCCGACGTCCGCCCGGTCGTCGATCACCGGGCGTGACTCCCGACCGGCGGGCGACGGGGCAGGCGTCCGCCCGCCGGACGTGGCGACCTCGGCACTGAATCGACTGCTCCTCCCACTCGCCGCCGTGGCGGTGCTGGCCGTCGCCGCCCTGCTCAGCCTGCTCGTCGGCTCTGAACAGGTGCCCGTCGGCGAGGTCCTGCGAGTGCTCTGGCACGACGACGACTCCCAGACGGCGGTCATCGTTCACGAGCTGCGGGTGCCACGCACCCTGCTCGGGCTGGCCGTGGGGCTGGCGCTGGGCCTGGCCGGTGCGCTCATGCAGTCGCTGACCCGCAACCCCTTGGCCGACCCCGGCATCCTCGGCGTCAACGCGGGCGCCGCCGCCGGGATGATGTTCGCCGTCGCCGTGCTCGGACTGCGCAGCTTCCTCTCCTATGTCTGGCTTGCCTTCCTCGGCGCGGGCCTGGCTGCGGTCCTGGTGTACCTGGTCGCGGCGCGTGGCGGCGGTGGCGCGACTCCGGTCCGGCTCGCGCTGGTGGGCACCGCGCTGGGCACGGCGCTCGGCTCGGCCACCCAGCTCGTGGTCTTCCTCGACCCGGCGTCCTTCGACGAGTACCGGTTCTGGGTGGTCGGCGACATCGCGGGCCGGGACCCGGCGGTGATCCGGCTCCTGCTGCCGTTCCTGATCCTCGGCGTGGTGGTGACCTTCGCGCTCGCCCCGACGCTGAACGTGCTCGCCCTCGGGGAGGACACCGGCCGTGCGCTGGGTGCCCGGGTCGGCCGGACCAGGCTGCTCGCCGCCCTGGCCGTCCTGCTGCTGGCCGGGGCCGCCACGGCCGCCGCCGGGCCCATCGGATTCGTGGGCCTGGCCGTGCCGCATCTGGCCCGACGATTCGCCGGGACGGATCAGCGGCGACTCTTCGCCTATGCGGCGGTCATCGGCCCCGTCCTGGTCCTGCTCGCCGACGTCGTCGGGCGGGTGGTGATCGCGCCCGCCGAACTTCAGGTGAGCGTCGTCGCGGCGATCCTGGGCGCCCCGTTCCTGATCGCCCTGGTCCGACGAAGGAGACTGCCCGGCCTATGACGACCAGCAGCAGACCCCGTCGCCCGGCGGACGTCGATGTCGCGGCCGAACCCGTCGACGGCGGCCGGGCCGTGGCCGTGCCGACCTCGCGGCGGACCCTGCGTCCCGCCGACGATCGTTGGTCGATCCGCTTCGACCCGAGGACCGTCGTGGTCGGTCTCGGACTGTCGGCCCTGCTCCTGATGCTCACGGCGGCGCTGATCGCCACCGGTGACCGGGCCTTCACCCTCGCCGAGGTCGCCTCGCTGGTGACCGGACAGGGCGGCCCGCCGGGCGGCGAGTTCGTCGTGCGGATCCTGCGGCTGCCCCGCGCACTCACCGCCGTGCTGGTCGGCGTGGCACTCGGCGTCGCGGGCGCCGTCCTGCAGAGCGTGTCCCGCAACGCACTCGGCAGCCCGGACGTGGTCGGGTTCAGCAGCGGGGCGGCCACCGGAGCCGTCGTGCAGATCGTGCTCTTCGGCGGGAGCGCGGCGGCCATCGCGGGCGGTGCGCTGCTCGGCGCCCTCGTCGCCTCGGCGATCGTCTACGCGGCGGCCTATCGCAACGGAATGCTCGGCGGGAGGCTCGTGGTGGTCGGGGTGGCGGTCTCGGCGCTGCTGGCGGCGTGCAACCAGTATCTCGTCGTGCGGGCCGAGATCACCGAGGCGCATCGGGCGATGGTGTGGCTGGCGGGCAGCCTCACCGCCCGCACCTGGGATCACGTCTGGCTGGTGCTGCCCGCCGTGGCACTGCTGGTCCCGGCGGCGATCCTGCTGGGCAGGCGGCTCGCGCTGCTGGAGATGGGCGAGGACCTCGCCGTCGCACTCGGCGTCCCCTCGGCCAGGACCCGGCTGCTGCTCCTCGTCATCGCCGTGGGACTGACCGCCACGGCCACGGCGGCGGCGGGGCCCATCGCGTTCGTCGCACTCGCCGCGCCGCATCTGGCCAGGGCGCTCACCAGGTCGGCGGACGGCGTGCTGCTCACCTCGGGCCTGACCGGTGCCGTGCTGCTGGTCTGCGCCGACCTGCTCGGCCAGCGACTCTTCGCCCCGGCACCGGTCCCGGTCGGCCTGATCACGGGTGTGCTCGGGGGCGGCTATCTCGTCGTGTTGCTGATGCGCGCCCGAGGCGGGGCCTCGAGATAGTTGTGGGGCGGGGCCTCGAGATAGTTGTGGGGCGGGGCCTCGAGATAGTTGTGGGGCGGGGCTCCGCAGTAGATGCCGGGCCTGGCCGCACAGTGGATATCGGGCGGAGCGTCGCGGTGGACGTCGAGAAGAGCCCGCGCACCGGACTTCCCGACCAGGCCCGCGCCCCGGATGCCTGGGCAGGGTCCGAAGGCCGGATGCCGAGGCGGGTATCGCCTGCGGCGTCGTGCCGAGCCGCCGAGCACGATCCTCCGGTCGCGGTCGCGGTCGCGGTCGCGGTCCGAGACCGGGCCGTGCCGAGGCTCGGCGGCATTCCGATCACCGCGACCCGGTCATCGCGGCGAGCCTCGGAGAACGAGACCGGGCGGGACCGCACGACGACGATCCCGCCCGACCCCCAGCCCTCCCGCGCCCGCCTGCGGCGATGACTCAGCCGAGCTGTCCGACGATGTCCTCGAGGTCGTCCAGCGCCGCGTGCGCGGCCGACGTCGAATAACCGTCCCACCAGGTCGTCTGCGGAACCTCGAACACCCGACCGGCCTGCACCGCAGGCAGCCTGCCCCACAGCGTCCCCTCGGTGTAGGTGGTGAAGGCGCTGGTCACGTTGCCCTCCTCGTAGGCGCCGCCGCCGCCGAAGTAGAGGACGACGTCGGCGTCCTCCAGCCGGGAGACCTGCTCCGGCGTCACGGACACGTACGTCTCCTCCGGCCCGCTCGTCGCGCTGGACTCGGTGAGCTGGACGCCCGCGCGCGTCAGGACCCGCGAGCCGAAGATCACCGAGTCGGTGACGATGCGCAGCTCGTCGGTGGTGAAGCGCAGCAGCACCACGCGCAGCCCGTTCAGCGTCTCCGCATGGGTCTGCGCGAAGGCATCCGCACGCTCGTGGAACTCGTCGATGCGCTGCTGCTGTTCGTCCCGGACGCCGTAGTAGTCGGCGACGGTCAGGCAGGCGTCCTCCCATTCCGTGCCGCCCGCCGAGTTCGTGTAGGAGACGGTCGTGGTGATCTCCGAGTACAGCGCGTAGTCCTCTTGCAGGCTCGGGACGTGTCCGACGATCAGATCCGGCTCGAAGCCCGAGACGCGTTCGGGGTCGGCCTGATTGAAGCCGAGCTGTTCGAAGGGTGCCGCAGGGCTCGGCAGGTATGCGGGCACCGAGGGCTCGCTCGCCAGCGTCGCCGAGGCCACCAGCGGCACGCCGTGCTCCAGCGCGACCTGAAGCCCCGCTCCCGGGTCCAGCGAGACGATGCGACGCGGCTCGGCGGGCAGGTCGCTGCGGCCAAGCGGGTGCTGGAACGGACGCGTCTCGCCCGCGGCGTCGCCGCCGCCTTCGGCGTCCCCGGATGCGCAGCCCGCCACACCGAGTGCGAGGACCCCGATGCCGAGACCGGACAGGAACCGGCGTCTGTCCAGCGGCCGGACGGCCGTCGCTGCGCCGAGGCGGGCGATCGGCAGGCGGTGAGGTCGCGTCACTGTGTCTCCTGAATTCGTGTCTGTGGTTCGGTTGTCAGCGGCTGAACGAGCGGTCGAACTGGGCCGCGCGAACGGTGTCTTCCTGCAGCGGACAGGTGCCGCAGTAGCCGTGCTCGGCGTCGACCTTGTAGTCGAAGCAGCACGTGCTGCGCACCGCCCAGACGCCTTGATTGCCCTCCGGACGGAACCGGAACAGCCGGGGACGCGCCTTCACCGGCGCGCCTGCCGCGATCACCGCCGCCACGAGCCGATCGGCGCGGGCGAACGCCGCAGGCACGTTCCGGTCCAGCCGTCGTGCCGGATTGATCATGTAGAAGTGCAGGATGTCGACGAGATAGCCCCACAACGTGCGGGCCCCGACCCTGGAGTGGCGCCGGACCTGCTCGACCAGCGGTCCGAAGACCTCGACCAGCCGGGCGGCGGCCCAGACGTCGAGTGCATCCCGGTCGGCCACGACCACGGTGTCCGGCAGCCGTGCGTCGGGATCGCCGCGCAGCACGGCGGCCCGGCGGCTGGTGATCCGGGGCGTGCCGATGTCGCCGTCGGGGGCGAAGGGGAACCAGAGCGTCTCGGGCGAGAGTTCGGGGGCGCGATCGGTGAGGTAGATGCTCGCCGAGACGAGGAAGACCGTCTCGCGGAGCAGTCCTTTGAGGTAGCGGATCGCGGCGGCGCCGGGATGGCCTGCCCCTTCGCGGGCGCGCAGCGCGTCGAAGGTCTCGGCCAGCCGACCGTCGTCGAGCAGTTCGACGAGCGAGAGCCAGCGTGTCTCGCCCTCCATCGGTGCCGGGCGGTCGGGACGCAGTTCCGGCAACGGGGCGAAGGTGAGATCACGACACGCCAGGACCACCGCGTCCAACGGCGCCTGCTGGTCCTCATGCGTCGTCATGTGCTCGCCTCACTTGCTCGTCGTCGGGCCGTTCACCATCAATATTAGGTGAGGCTATCTTCAGTCGACGAGCTCGGGTGCGGTTGAAGGAACGGTCCAGACCCAGGTGGCGGCCGGTCGGCCGTCGTCGAAGGCGGTGCCGCCCGGGCATCGGATTCGGCGGTGCCCCGGCGGCTCAGCCCTGCGACGACGCAGGCTCCGGCGGGGCGACGAGGACCAGCGAATCCCAGGCCGCCATCGCCGAGTCGACCACGGTGAGCATCTCTCGGGTCGTCGCCCCGTCCCTGGCCTGAATCGACAGTCCATATAGGACGGTGTGGTAGAACATCGCGATCGCGGCGGTGTCGGCGCCTGCCGGGACGTCGCCGTCGCGCACGCCGCGTTCCACGCGGGCCTGGAGATCGGCCTGATCCGCGTGCCTGCGCTCGGTCGCGACGGCGGCGGCGCCCGCGCTCTCGGCGGTGCAGTTGATCGCGGACAGGACCACCAGGCAGCCCGGCGGTGTCGCGGGGTCGCCGTAGGCGATCGCGTTGGACCGCAGCAGCCCGTCGACCCCCTCGCGTGCGGACGAGGCGCCGTGCAGGATCTCGCCCGCCGCTGCGCCCAGCGTGCGGTCGTAGAGGTCGACCGCCTCGCGGAACAGCGCCTCCTTGGAGCCGAAGGCCGCGTACAGGCTGGGGGAGCCGATCTTCATCGCGGCGGTGAGGTCCGTCATCGACGTCGCCTGATAGCCCCGCTCCCAGAAGGTCCGCATCGCGGCGGCCAGTGCCGCCTCCCGGTCGAAGCTCCTCGGCCTTCCGCGCGCCGGCATGTCGCCCCTTTCTGTGTTGATTGATGCAGAAAACCTTGACCCTCGAATGCTACCGATGCTCTAATTCTGTGCCAATTGACACAGAAATGGAGGCTCGTCATGTCGACGACAAGGGTCGCCCTGGTGACCGGGGGCAGCCGAGGCATCGGTGCCGCCATCGCCGAGCAGCTGGCCGCAGACGGGATCGACGTCGCCGTGACCTACGCGCGCGCCTCGGAGCAGGCTGCCGAGACGGTGCGGCGGATCACGGCGGCGGGGCGGCGAGGACTGGCGGTTCAGGCGGACAGTGCGGATGCCGAGGCGGTCGTCGCCGCCGTCGAGCGCACGGTGGCCGAGCTGGGCAGGCTCGACATCCTGGTGAACAACGCCGGGATCTTCCCGATGGCGCCGCTGGACGAGGTGACCGTCGAGGAGATCGACCAGACGTTGGCGATCCACGTCCGGGCCGTCCTGGTGGCCGCGCAGGCGGCGGCGCGACACATGACCGCAGGCGGGCGGATCATCACCATCGGCAGCAACCTCGCCGAGCGCGTCCCGTCGCCGGGCCTCAGCCTCTATGCGGCGAGCAAGGCCGCCGTGCTGGGCCTCACCAGAGGACTCGCCCGCGACCTGGGGGAGCGGGGCATCACGGCGGTGGTGGTCAGCCCAGGCTCCACCGACACCGAGATGAATCCCGCCGACGGACCCCACGCTGACGGCGAGCGGGCGGCCATCGCACTGGGTCGCTACAACGACCCCTCGGACATCGCCGCGACGGTGTCCCACCTGGCGGGCCCGGGCGGCAGACACATCACGGGCACCGCGATCACGGTCGACGGCGGGGCGTCGGCGTGAGCCCGCAGGCGGCCGCCTGGGCGATCCTGTTCGTCGCGGCGCTGTTGGAGATCGTCTGGGCGCTGGCGTTGAAGCAGGCGGAGGGTTTCAGCAGGCTGTGGCCCAGCGTCCTGGGCAGCACGGTCGCGATGGCGAGCTTCGCCCTGCTCACCGTCGCACTGCGTCAGTTACCCGTGGGCACTGCCTACGCGGTCTGGGTCGGGATCGGCGCGGTCGGCGTGGCCGGCACCGGGATGCTGTTCCTCGGCGAGTCGGTCACGCCCCAGCGGCTGGCCTTCCTCGGGCTGATCGTGATCGGCGTGGTCGGGCTGCGAGCGGTCGAGTCGTAGCGAGGTCGGGTGTCGCCGACGAGGCGACCAGGTGTTCGGGGGGACGGAGCCGCAGTGCCGGGCAGGGGGCTCTTCACGGTTGTCCGGGAGGGCCGTCTGTCGTTCTCCGAAGGCTTTGGCGGTGGTCAGATCGGGGGACGGCCACGGCTGCCGTCGGCCGCCCTGCCGGTCGACGGGCCTGCCGGGCCGAGACGCGGTCGCCGTCTCGGCCCGATGCCTGCGGCCGGTGCTGCGGTGTCGTGATCGGGTGTTCGACCCGCGGGCGGGCGTCAGCCGAGGTCGTCGTACTTTCCGGTGACCCAGTCGATGTAGCGCTGCGCCGATCGGTGCACCGCGTTCTTGGCGTCGGCGGCGACCCGGCCGCCGGTCAGCGCGTAGAGCCGCTCGAAGGGATAGGGCTCCAGGCGGTCGACGATGCGCCGGACCAGCATGGGGGAGAGCGGAATGCGGTTCGGATAACTGCGTTCGAAGGTCACCCAGCCCGAATCGAGCACCGGCATGATCGTGTCACCGACCAGCAGCGTGCCGCGCCCCTCGGCGCCGTGCGCGACGTGCGCGACGGCCGAGCCGGGGAAGTGCCCGCCCGCCGTCACCAGCGTCACGCCGGGGAGGATCTCCTCGGTGCCGCTCCATTCGCGGATCACCGGCGACTCGCGCTGCACCCAGCTCCGGTCGGCCGAGTGCACGAGGATCGGCGCGTCGTCGAACTGCTCGCTCCAGCTCACCTGCGAGCCGAACATGTGCGGATGGCTCGCGACGATCACCGCGATCCCGCCGAGCGCCGCTACCTTTTCCACGGTCGGCAGGTCGAGGTGGTTCGGCGGGTCCCACATCAGGTTGCCCTGCGGGGTCTGCACGAGGTAGGTCCGCTGTCCGATGCCGAGGCCCGGTTCCCGGTTGATCCGGTGCAGGCCGCGCTCCAGCTCCTCGTGCACCAGCCGATGGTCCTGGGCGGCCAGTTCGGCCTGCGTGGTCCAGGACTGCCCGCTCTCGGGCACCCACTGTCGCTCGTCCTCGCAGATGAGGCAGTCCGCCGCCTGCGGCGCGTCGGTGTCGGGGTGCTCGACCCCGCAGGTCGCACAGATCCAGATCGTCACCCGCACAGTCTGGCCCGGCGCCCGGGTCGGGTCCACCGCACGCGGCCTGCGGAGGACGCCACCCGGCTGACGCGTCAGCCTGATCCGACGTCCGCTGCCACCCGCTCGCCGGTCCGCTGCGCGTGCATGCGAGCGAAGTGACGATGAAACCGAGCATGGCGGAACTGATAGACGACGCCCGTGCGACGCAGTATCCCCCGTCGGTGAGCGTCGGCGAGGAAGGTCATGACGGGCCAGGGCACTCGACCGGTCAGCGGCAGCCAGATGCGGGTGAGCGCCAGCCACTGGCCCCATGCCGTGAAGCCGAGGCAGTAACAGGCCGCGCCCATGACCCCGCCGCCGCCTCCGGTGATGAGAATGCTGTCCATGCCCCACTTGAGCGGGCCCAGCGACGATTCGAACAGTCCGGCCATCGCCGCGCCGACGGACCCGATCGCCAGCGTCAGCAACGGCGTGACGATCAGCGCCTGGCGGAGGGCGATCCGGCGATTGCTCGCGAGCATGCTGGCCGGACCGGTCACGGTGGCGAGGTCGAGCGGCGTCTCCAACGCCGCCATCACCCCGAGTACCGCCCCCACCGCCACGCCGAAGATGATCGCGTACAGCAACGAGTTGATCAGCGTCATGCTGATCACCTGCTCGGTCGTCGGCGGGAGTCCGCTGACGAGTCCGCGACCCAGCGTGCCGACGGGTCCGAATCCGAGTCCGATGATGAAGCCGCCGAGCAGTCCGTTGCCGACCCGGGGGACGACGACGGGCAGTGCACGGGCCAGGCCTGCCCAGGTGTGGCCGGACAGTCGCATGCGGACTCGCGACGGCCCGACGGGGTTGCCGAGCAGCACGACCAGAAGGCCGTAGATGATGCCTGCGCCGAGTCCGACCAGCGGTCCGAGGAGCGCCGCGTCCAGCAGACTCACGAGAATCGACTGCCAGAGGCCTCGGTCGCTGAAGATCAGCGTGAGACTCAGGACGAGGAGGAACTCGAGCGCCCCCGCGACGAGCGTCGTCGCCACGACGACGCCGAGGATCCGGGTGGAGGGGCTCAACGCATCGGCGAGCCGCCACCAGGCCAGGTCGGGCGTGGCGAGCCGATCGAGATGGCAGGCGAGGTGACCGAACCAGCGCTGGACCCGAGCGGTGGTCCAGTTCGGGTTCCGCCTCACCCCCGGTTTCGGGCCGTAGACGACGGGAACCAGGCCGCTGACCAGATCCTCCTCGATGTCCTCCGAGGTCGGGAAGCGGGTGACGTCCAGAAGGAGACCGGGGTCCCGGCCGGGAGAGCCGTCGTAGACCCGGCGGGCGAGGTCGGCCATGAGCGGCGTGTTCAGCGCTGCGGCCAGGTTCGCGCATTCCGCATCCTGCGGGCGGCTCCGCAGTGCGGTGAGGACGGGCTCCCAGGCGGCGGCGACCCGCGCAGGCCGGTGACTGTGCTGGAGATAGTCGACGAAGTCGCTGGTGGCGAGATCGGCGAGCCGGACGACCACCGGGCTGAGCGCGCCGTCGGCCGCGACGGCCTGGTGGTACGCCTCCGGACGACTGGTCACCAGCATCGGCAGCTTCGTGCTGCGCAACGCCGCCATCGCGATGCTGTGCATCCCCTCCGTGATCTCGTCGAATCCGTCGAGCACCGGCAGGATGCGGCCTGCTTCGACCAGCGCGGCGGCCAGGGTCGAGCCTGCACCCGAGTCGGCGCTCAGACCTGGGTCGTCGCGGAGCAGCTGCTCGCTCATCCAGTCTCGCAGCGTGCTCGTCGTCGGGTCCCAGGACCCCAGACTGAAGATCACCGGAACCGGACCGGTGTTCGTCGTGTCGCGCAGGCGGTCCAGGACGAAACGAATGGAGAGGATCGTCTTCCCCGATCCCGCGCGTCCCAGCACCACGAGTCTGCCGGGCGGCTCACGACGGAAGATCTCCGCGAAGGTGCTCAGGTCGTCGATGAGGTCCGTCTCCGGCGTGATCGGACCGGGACGCGGCTCGGGATCGAGCGGGTCCTCGGCGGACGCCGCCACCGGGCGCCACCGGATGGGCAGTGGCCCCGGGTCGTCGACGCGCAGTTCCTCTTCTCGCTGCCATCGGCTGTGGACGTGGTGGGCGAGCCGGTCTGCGGCGTCGTCGAGGTTCGCCCGAAGCGTCGACCGGCCCCGCGGCCGGGTGGGTGGCGACCGGTCCGGGAGCGCAGCAGGCAGGTCGGCACCAGTCGGCGGAGTCGGGGACCGCAGCGTCGTCGGGGCCGAGCCGGGCGGCGGGTGGTCCGCCTGCGCGAGACTCGCCGATGCCGACGTCTCCTGCGGTTCAGGCTCGTCGCGCAGCGGCTCGTCCTGGGGCGGCTCGACACCGCCGTGGTCTGCCACCGCCAGCAGGCTGCGGCGCTGGGGACCGGTGACGTCCAAGGCGTCGGCGAGCAGCCGGACCGTGCCGACTCGAGGATCACCGGCCCTGCCGTTCTCCAACCGGCGAATCGTGCTCACGCTGACGCCGGACCGCTCCGCCAGGTCTTCCTGCGTGATCGCCGTCTGTGCACGCAGCCTGCGTAACAGCGCGCCGAACTCGTGCACCACCTAGCCGTCTCCCCTTCTGTCGAGGCACCGGATCGGTGCGGGCCGCGACCGGTCACTCGATGACCGGTCATCGATGACCGGTGGATGGTCTGGTCCGCTGACCAGTCGGAACACACCCTTTCAGGTAGATCGACTCACCTGAGGAGAAATTATGAACGCTCACCTGAAAGGACGCCGGTCGGTCCTGATCTCCAGTGTGACGGCCTGCCTCGTCATCACCGCCGCCTCGGTGGCGGTCGCCGAGACCACGGTGCCGGACACGACGGTGCCCGACACGACGGTGCCCGACACGGCGGCACCGGAGACGGCGGCACCGGCACCGGCACCGGCGGCGACGGCCGCACCGGCGACGACACCGCCGCAGTTCGCGGACGGATTCGGCCTGACCGTCGTCAGCCAGCCCGAGTGGGTCGGCGACGCGGGACGCACCTTCCGCTTCTCCGTCGCGGCCGAACAGGTGCCGACGCCCACCCTGCTGGCAGAGCAGGAACCGGGCACGCACGTGATCATGGTGACGCTGCCCGAGGACTACGAGGCGACGAGCACCACGCGCCATCCGGTGCTGTACTCGCTGCACGGGGGCGTCGACCGGCCCGACACCGTGACGAACCTCCGCATCGCGGAACAGTCCACGCAGGACACCGATCTCATCGTGGTCCATCCCAACGGCAGCGGACGCGGCTGGTACACGAACTGGCTGAACCCGGGCTCCCTCGGACCGCAGAACTGGGCGGACTTCCACCTCGATGGCGTGATCCCGTTCATCGACGCCAACCTGCGGACCATCCCCACGCGGGAGGGACGCTCCGTCATCGGCCACTCGATGGGCGGCTTCGGCGCCTTCCGCTACGCCCAGCGCCGTCCGGATCTCTTCTCCTACGTCGGCAGCATGTCCGGCGGTCTGGATCTGCGCAGCGCGGAGCAGCGGGCTGTCGTCGTGGGCAGTCTGGTCACCCAGGTGGGGGGCCTGCCGACGGCAGGCGGCGACGCGATCTTCGGAGCACCGTTCTGGCCGTACGACGCGATGTGGAACGCGGAGAGCCCGGCCCACGACGTGGCCGCGCTGCGCGGGATGGGCGTCGCCATGTACGTCGGGAACGGCGGCAACCTCCTCGACAACCCGGTGCAGGCCCTCATCGAGCACCGGGCCAGGGAGACCAACCTGCTCGCCGCAGCAGAGCTGACGGCCGCGGGCATCCCCTTCGACTTCGTCGACTACGGGGACGGCGCCGACTGGGCGCCGGGCTGCACCGGCAAGCACGCCCAAGAGCCCTGCCTCCAAGCCGACCTCGACCATTTCGTCGAGCTGGTCACGCAACGCTGAACAGGGGGAGACCGACATGGCGGGCTACCGATACCACTGTGGCGAGTGTGATCACCGTACTGCCTGGCTCACCGAGTCCCAGGGTGAGGAGCAGCATCTGCAGCACTACCTCAGCCGACACGCGGGAATCCTGCCCGGCGGCTGGAAGGAGTCGGCCCCGCCGAGCGCGTCGAAGGGCGGCGGCGGGGGCTGTGTCGGCGTGCTCGTCGGATTGTTCCTGATCATGATGCTCGCGAGCACCTGCGAGGCGGGAGCGGCCACGTCCCCGGTCGGTGACTCGACCGGGACGGTGATCGTCGAGGAGTACCAGCGGGATCTCCGGCGATGAGGAGACCGGCAGGCCTGCGACATGCCGTGTCGGGCCTGCGGAGGACGACGGGCCGCACGGCCGGTCGCGGAGCGGAAGCCCCGCGATGAGGGCGGATGCCCGCATCGCCTGCGGAGCAGCGCGTCGGCGGCCCACGACGTCGAGGGCCCCGGACGGCCGGAGCCTGCGGCGAAGTCCGCGCTTCGACCGAGGCGCCACGCCCGGTGAGAACGGGGTTGCCCCGGCTCACCGGGCCTGCCCGCCTCCACACCGCCGACGGCGCGCCTGCCCGCCGCGTCGTGCGGTGTCAGGCGTGCGCGGTCAGCGCCGCCAACGCGATCGACGACGCCTCGGCGAT
Source organism: Actinoalloteichus fjordicus (assembly GCF_001941625.1). Taxonomy (NCBI): domain Bacteria; kingdom Bacillati; phylum Actinomycetota; class Actinomycetes; order Pseudonocardiales; family Pseudonocardiaceae; genus Actinoalloteichus; species Actinoalloteichus fjordicus. The sequence continues at coordinate 4,577,261 of NZ_CP016076.1, read as the reverse complement.
CACCGCCTCGTCGTACTCGGCGTAGCGCACGCCCATCGTGGTGTAGACGGTGAGCAGGATCGGCTCCCGATCCGGCGGCCACAGCACGGCGGTGTCGTTGACGGTGCCGTAGCCGCCGCTGCCGGTCTTGTTGCCCAACCGCCATCCCTCGGGCGTGCCTGCTCGGATGCGGCCCTCGCCCGTGGTGTTGCCGACCAGCCAGTCCGTCAGCATCACCCGCCGCTCCGACGCGAGTGCGTCGCCGAGCACCAGCGACCGCAGGTCCCCGGCGAAGGCGGCGGGCGTCGTCGTGTCGCGTTCGTCGCCCGGTTCGCCGGTGCTGAGGTCCGGCTCGATCCGGTCGAGCCGGGTGACGTCGTCGCCGAGCGTGCGGACGAAGGCGGTGAAGCCCGCCGGACCGCCGATCTCGGTGAGCAGCAGGTTCGCGGCGGTGTTGTCGCTGTAGCGGATCGCGGCGTCACACAACTGCTCCGCCGACATCCCCGAGGCCACGTTCCCCTCGGTGATCGGCGAGTGATAGAGCAGGTCGGCCTCGGACCAGGTGAAGTGCCGGTCCAACTCCACGGTGCTGCTCTCGTGGAGGATCGCCGCCCCCAACAGGGCCTTGAAGGTGGAGCACATCGGGAAGCGCTCGTCGGCGCGGTGGGCCACCACGGTGCCGCTGCCGGTGTCGTGGGCGTAGACGCCCAGCCGAACCCCGAACCGGCTCTCCAGATCGGCCAGCTCGGCGGGCTCCAGGACGACCGGCGTGGGGGGCGGGCTCGGCGATGGCTGCGGAGCCGCCGAACTCGGCGAGGACGTCGCCTGCTGTCCGGCAGACGAGCAGGCGCCTACCCCCAGGATCACCAGCGACGACGCTGCGGCGCCGAGGACGGTCCGACGGGTCAGGGGCCGGGAACGACGGACCACTACGGCACATCCTTCTGCTCGGTGGACAGGCGGTCTGATCGCAAGAGCCGAAGCTCCATCCACTGTGTCTGATCGTCATCCTGCCTGCGCCACAGGCCCGGACACGGTCCGATCGGTCCCGAGGACCGTGCAGGCCTCGGAGCGCGGTTCGAACTGGACGGTCGCTGCCCGCGCAGGCGGGGCCGCCCGCTGATCCGCGGGGCCCGGTCAGAAGACGTCCGCCGCGCCGGTCGGTTGCCTGCCAAGTCCGGCATCCGCTCGGCGGGCGGCGCGATGCGGCGCGGCGCGGCCACGGCGCCGAACGGCGGAGCGAGGTCCCGCGCCGAGGAGGGCCGGAGCGACCTCCCCCGACCCGGCGACCCGAGATCGTCTCACGCTGCGCGGCGGCGGACCGCCTGCCACATTGAGGGTCCCGACCGGATCTTCGTCAGCGAGTGGCCCGGTCTCGGTCCGCCAGCACGTCCGCGTCACAGAGGAAGGTGTGTCCATGCCCCGTCTCACCGTCGGCCGAGAGAACGAGACCGACATCGAGCTGTACTACGAGGATCACGGCAGCGGCAGTCCGGTCGTGCTGATTCACGGCTTCCCGTTGGACGGCCACTCCTGGGAGCGACAGGCCGCGGTGCTGCTGGCGGCGGGCTTCCGCGTCATCACCTACGACCGGCGTGGCTTCGGGCAGTCCAGCCAGCCGACGACCGGCTACGACTATGACACCTTCGCGGCTGACCTGAACGTGCTGCTGGAGCGGCTGAACCTGACGGCGGCCGCGCTGGTCGGCTTCTCGATGGGTACCGGCGAGGTCGCCAGGTACATCGCCACCTACGGGTCGGATCGGGTGTCGAAGGCGGCCTTCATCGCCTCGCTGGAGCCGTATCTGCTCAAGACCGACGACAATCCCGACGGCGCCGCGCCGCTGGAGTTCTTCGAGGACGTCTCCCGACAGGTCGCCGCCGATCGCTATGCCTACTACACGAGCTTCTTTCAGGACTTCTACAACCTCGACGAGAACCTCGGGTCCCGCATCAGCGAGGAGACCGTGCGGCACGATCACGCCGTGGCCGCCTCGGGCGGCTGGTTCGCGGCATCGGCCGCCCCGCTGACCTGGCCGACCGACTTCCGCCACGACATTCCCCGGATCACCGTCCCCACCCTGATCCTCCACGGCACGAAGGACCGGATCCTTCCGATCGACGCGGCGGGCCGTCCGTTCCACGCCGCTCTTCCGCAGGCGCGCTATGTGGAGATCGAGGGCGCCCCGCACGGGATGCTCTGGACCCACGCCGAGGACGTCAATCGGGAACTGCTCGCCTTCCTCCAGGACTGAAGCCGTCGGGTGTGCGGGGTGTGGCGGCAGCCGAGGCCCCGCACACCCGAGCGGTCCGGCCCCTGCCGGTGTTCCCGCCCGGCGGCGGACGGTGCCCGACGATGCGATCGGCAGGGCCGATCCGGCGCGGCCGGCGTCCGAGGAGGACCTGCGCTGCGGGGGCGGGCCGAGCCCGCGTCGACACGGGGCGAACGGTCGACCGCGGCGCGGAATCCGGAGGCCCCGCAGGACGACTGACCCCCTCGGCTCCGCGCGTTTCTTGCGCTATGTTCCGAAGAGGAGACCGCCCCGAGAGGGAGGAACGTCCATGGCAGAGCAGCGCAGCTCGCAGTGGTACGCCGGAGAAGACCGGAACGCCTACATCCACCGGGCGTGGATGCGACGCGGCCTTCCCCGGCACGCCTTCGACGGCCGCCCGCACATCGCGATCGCCAACACCGCATCCGACCTGACGCCGTGCAACTCCCACTTCGACGAGGTGGCGGCGAGCGTGAAGCAGGGGGTGTTCGAGGCGGGCGGCATCCCGGTCAACATGCCGGTGGTCTCGCTGGGGGAGACGCTGGTCCGGCCTACCGCCATGCTCTGGCGCAACATGGCCGCGATGGCGACCGAGGAGATGCTGCGCGGCAACCCGATCGACGGCGTGGTGCTCCTCGGCGGCTGCGACAAGACCATTCCCGCGCTGCTCATGGCCGCCGCGTCAGTGGACCTGCCCGCCCTGGTGATCCCCGGCGGGCCGATGCTCACCGGCACCTTCCGGGGCACGCCGTTGGGCTGCGGGACCGACGTGTGGCGGCTCAGCGAGGAGATGCGCGCCGGAACCCTCTCGCAGGAGCAGTTCACCCGCTCCGAGTCCTCGATGATCCGCAGCAGGGGCCACTGCAACACCATGGGCACGGCGTCCACGATGGGACTGCTCGCCGAGGCGCTCGGCATGGTGATCCCCGGACTTGCGGGCACCCCTGCCCCCGACAGCAGACTCCTGGAGGCCTCGCACGAGTCGGGGCGGCTGGCCGTCGACCTCGTCCGGCGGGACCGGCGGCCCAGCGGACTCCTCACCAGGGCGTCCTTCCACAATGCGATCGTCGCGCTGTCGGCGATCGGCGGTTCGACGAACGCCGTCGTGCACCTGCTGGCCATCGCGGGCCGGTTGGGCGTCCCGTTGAGCCTCGAAGACATCGACCGCATCGGCGCTCGGGTGCCGCTGCTGGTCGACCTGCAACCCGCAGGGCGGTTCCTGATGGAGGACCTGCACCGGGCGGGCGGCCTGCGAGCGGTGCTGCGGGAGGTCCGCGACCTGCTCGACCCCACCGCCCGCACCGTCACCGGAGCGCTGCTCGTCGACGATCTCGACGAGGCCGAGATCTGGGACGCCGAGGTGATCCGGCCCCGCTCCGCCCCGATCCGGGAGCACGCCGGGATCGCCGTGCTCACCGGGAATCTCGCCCCCTCCGGGGCGGTCATCAAGCCTGCGGCTGCCTCGCCCGAGCTGCTGCGGCATCGGGGTCGCGCGGTGGTGTTCGACTCCATCGAGGACATGCACGCCAGGATCGACTCGCCGGACCTCGACGTCGACGCCGACTCGGTGCTCGTGCTGCGCGGCTGCGGGCCGCGCGGCTATCCGGGGATGCCCGAGGTGGCGAACATGCCGCTGCCCCGGAAGCTGCTCGAACGCGGGGTCCGCGACATGGTCCGCGTGTGCGACGGACGGATGAGCGGCACGGCCTACGGAACGGTGGTGCTGCACGTCGCGCCGGAGGCGGCGGCAGGCGGTCCGCTGGCGGTGGTGCGCACCGGCGACCCGATCGTGCTGGACGTCGAGGCCCGCACGCTCGACGTGGACATCCCGCAGGCCGAACTGGATCGTCGCAGGCCCTCCTCGGCGCTGCTCGGAGGCCTCGCCGATCCGCGTCGGGGCTGGGAGCGGCTCTACGTCGACCATGTCATGCAGGCCGACACCGGAGTGGACCTGGACTTCCTCATCGGCTCCAGCGGCGATCAGGTCGCGCGCGAGTCGCACTGAGTCGGGCCGAGATCGTTCAGCCGAGGAGTCCGACGGCGCGGGATGCGGTCTCGGTCGTGGCGTCGCCGATCGCGGGATCACGGTGTCTGCGGTGGACCTGCCACGACCGCGTCACCGCACCGGGTGGCGCGGTCCAGGAGGGGGTTACAAGAGTCCTGGACGGACCGCAGGCCGACGGCTGAGATGTTGCGGACCGGAGGGTGTGGGCGGAGGTCCGTCCCGGTGCCGGGCTTCCGGTCGGCTGCGGCTGTCTGCCGTCGGTGTCGGAACCGGCTCGCCACGGGTGTCGGAACCGGCTCGCCACGTCCGAGAGCACAGGTTTCATTCGTCGCTGGCTACCGAACCGCCTGCGGGTGCCAGGTCGCGGTGAGCCGAGTCGTCGGGTGCGCCCGAGCCACCTGGCGAGTCCGCGCATGACGGCTCCCCGGCGATGCCGGCCTGCCCGAACCTGAGACAGGGCCCGTGCCCTGCCCGGTGGACGGCGCTGCCCGACGGGTCGAGGCCCGTCGTCGCCGTCCACCGGCGGCCTGCCGAAGAGGCGCGTCGCTCTAGTCGAGCGCGGCGTCGAGGGTGATCGTCGTGCCGGTCAGCGCCTTGCTCACCGGACAGCCTTCCTTCGCGTCGTTGGCCGCCTTCTCGAACCCGGCCGCGTCCAGACCCTCCACCTCGCCCCGGACCGTGAGCGCGATGCCCGAGATCAGGAAGCCGCCCGCCGGGTCAGGACCCAGCGTCACATCGGCCTTGACCTCCAACGACTGGGGCGTGCCGCCTGCCGCCGCGATGAGCGCGGAGAGCTGCATCGCATAGCAGGACGAGTGCGCCGCCGCGATCAGCTCCTCCGGACTGGTGGTGCCCTCGGCCTTCTCCGCAGCGCGCTTCGGGAAGCTGACGTCGAAGGTGGCGACTCCGCTGCTGGTGAGTTCGACCTGGCCTGCGCCCTTCTCCAGCGTTCCGTTCCAGGCTGTCCTTGCGGTGCGAACGGGCATTCCCGAGCCTCCCAGACTCTTCGTGATCTTGTCACCATCGAGTATCCCACCGGCCGCCACGGGGAGCAGGTCGCGCTGATCACAACAGCTCGGCTCGGTCGCGGTGGACCCGGCGGATTGCGGGGCATCCGACGGGTCCTTCGTCGGTGTGCGGGCGGCGGCGCACTGGGCGAGGCGCGGGGACGGCCGCTGCCGACCGGCCGCCGCGCGCGATCTGCGGTGCGCTAGTCCCGCCATCCGTTGCGGCGTTTCGCACGGCGCGGTGGCGCCGACCTCGGCTGTGCGGCCTTCGCCTGCGATGCGGCGACCGCAGGCGGCGCGGGGACAGCGTCGGATCGTGGGCTCCCACGACCGCGCGACCGAGGCATGGCGATCGACGAGCCCGGGCACCGACGGCCTGCACTGTTCCGCCGGGACGGTGCGCGCCGGAGGGCTGCCCTCAGGTCTTCCTCGGCAGGCTTCTCACCGGACCGAGAAGACCACCGTTGCCCCGACATCGACGAGCCCTGCGATCCCGTCCGCAAGCCGTCGCGCTCACCACCGTCCGGAGGGACTCAGGCCTGCTGTCCGGCGGAGACGTCGCAGGTCGTGATCCTCGCCGCGCCCGCCTGCGCTCCGCCAGGCCGTCGCGGCGGGTGCCGATCGCTCGCCGAGCAGCTCCCGGTGGGTCTCCCGGAGCCGGTGACACGGTTCGATGCCTGCTTCGGTGGTGAGCACTCGATAGGCCTGGGAGTAGACCGCGAGTGCATCAGCCCGTCGATCGGCCTGGCACAACGCCAGCATGAGCTGGTGATAACCGCGTTCCCGCATCGGATGGCTCGTGCACAGCTCCTCCAGCGGGCATACCGCCTGCGTGCCCTTGCCCTGCCCGAGCAGCGCGTCCGCCCAGTCGTGCGTCAGCTGCACCCGCTCCTCGGCGAGCCGGGCCGCGTGGGCGTTCAGCACGCCGGTCTGCTGGAGGTCCGCCAGCGGCGTGCCGGTCCACAACCGCAGCGCGGCACCGAACCGCTGCTCGGCGAGGGCATGCTCTCCGGCGGCGAGTGCGGCCCGCCCCAGCCGAGCGTGCTCTCGGAACGCGAGCAGATCCAGTTCCTCGGCGGCCAGCCGCAGCAGGTAACCCGACGGCTGGGTGATGAGCACCGAGTCGCCGCTGAACCTCGTCAGCGGCCGCTCGGCGGCTCGCCGGGGCACCAGCGCGCGGCGGACCGCCGTCACATAACCGTGCAGCGCAGCACGGGCCGACCTCGGCGGCGCGTGGTCCCATAACGTGTCGACGATGCGATCGGTGGACACGAATGTATTCGCGTGCACGGCAAGCAGGGCCAGCAGTACCCGCTGCTTGGTCGCCGTCGGAGTGAGATCGCTGTCGTCGATGCTGACCGCCAGCGGCCCCAGCACGCTGACACGTAACGAATAACGTCCCTCGGATGAAATCACATGTACCACGTCCCCAGGCATGGAACAGCCGAGATGCTGTTCGATGTGATCTAGCGAGAGTGCTCCTCGAAAATGAACGGCGATGATCCCGAGATCGTCGTGAATAATCGTCGGAAAAGGCGATCGGATTCCCCAGAGATCCATATCGTCAACCAGGAAAGCATCGGGCGGACGCGACGGTCATCCCCCAAACGGTGCAAAACCGTGGTCGAGGGAGTCGAGCGCGGCCGACTCCGCCAGCGCCTGCGTCCCGCCGTCGAGCCTGCACCGGGGCGCGCTGCCTGCCGCACCGTCCAGTGTCGATGGATCGGCGCCGGTGCATCGGCACCGCAGTGAGTGCACCCCGTCCCTCGAGCCCGGCGCGGGCGGAGGTCACGGCCTGCGCAGCCGCCAGTCGTAGGCTCGGCGGTAGTAGACGAGGGGGTCCGTCTCGGCGCAACGGCCGCCGCCGACGTCGCCGATGACCACGGTGTGATCCCCGTGATCGAACCGGGCCGCCACCGTGCAGCGCAGGTAGACCGGGCTGTGTCGCAGCCGGGGGACGCCGTCGTCCCAGTCCCAGTCGAGACGGGCGAACTTGTCCGCGCTCCGACCGGCGAACACCCGTGCCGTGTCCTCGTCCCCCCGGGCCAACAGGTGCGTCCCGAACGGGGCGCCCTCCACGAGCCACTGCCACGAGCGCGAGCTGCGGGCGATCGACACCAGCACCGACGGCGGACGGGTGCTGTACGACGCCAACGACGAGACGAGCAGCCCGCAGGGCGTCCCGGACCCGCTGCGCACGGTCAGCACGGCCAGGCCTGCGGCGAGCCTGCTCATCACGTCCGTGAACTGCGTCGCGGACATCGACGTCGCCTCCGCCGCCGGGGAGTGACCCGCCGCCGGGACATGGACGGTCACGGCCGCCGCCCGTCGCCTGCGGCGACCAGACACCGCCGCCTGCCCTCGCGGGCATCCTCGTCGTCCACCGAGGCGAGCACCGCGTCATAGTCGGCCAGCGCCTCGTGCAGCAGTCCGGACTCCTCGTAGGCGACGGCCCGGTTGAATCGGGTCTCGGGCCGGTCGTCCAGTTCGATCGCCCTGCTGAGATAGCTGCCCGCCTCGGAGAGTTCGCCGACCTCCACGGCGATCGATCCCCGGATCGCCCAGGCCTCGGCAGACCGGGGATCGAGTTCGGCCACCTTCGTCAGCGTCTCAACGGCGGCCGCGTGTTCGCCGCGCTCGGCGAGCAGCCTGCCGCGCAGACACAGCAGCAGCACGTCGTCGGGGGCCAGGGCCAGCCCGGCGTCGACGTCGCGCATCGCCTCCGCAGGCCGATCCAGATCGGCCAGCAGGGCGGCGCGGTTGACCAGGGCGTCGAGATGTCCGGTGTCGAGTTCCAGGACGTGGTCGAAGGCCTCGAGAGCACCCTCGTCGTCGCCCGTGGTCAGCAGGGTGTCGGCGATGTTGTACCAGGCCTCCGGGTACGGCGGCGAGAGCTCCAGCGAGCGTCGATAGCAGGTCAGCGCCTCCTCGTCGCGCCCGAGCCTGCGGAGGATGTTGCCGATGTTGAAGTGATGTTCCGGGAATCGCGGATCTCGGTCCGTCACGAAGGTGTAGTCGGCCAGTGCCTCTTCCCACCGGCCCATCCCGCCGTAGACCTGCGCGCGGTTGTATCGCAGCACCAGCCGATGCAGGGCGTGCTCTTCGGGCTCCAGCTCTCGGTCCAGCCGGGCCATTCCTGCGTTGAGCATCGCCAGCGCCGTCTGCGGGTGCTTCTCTCGGACCTCGACCAGGGCGAGTCCGTTGTGCGCGAAGACCGACTGGAAGGCGCGCTGCTTCGGCTCCGGGAGCAGTTCGGCGATGGTGATCGTCTGGTTCATCCACGCGCGGGCGGCGGTGTAGTCGCGCTGCGCCTCCGGATAGTGCCGGGCGTGCAGCATCGCCGTGGAGTAGGACATGCCCAGGTGGGTCAGTGCGTCGGTCGTCGCCGCCCTGCCTCGGACGTACAGTGCCTCTGCCTCGGCGGCCCGGCCCACCGAGGCGAGCACGATGCCGGTGGTCAGGAGAAAGTGCCACCACGCCTCGGGGGAGGACTCCGGATCGGTGACCGCGATTCCCCGGTACCCCAGATCGGCCGCGGCCTGGTACAGCCCGATGTTGCGGCAGTGGTCCAGTGCCCTGCGCAGCGCCGTCACGCCCGCGCCTGCCGCATCGGAGCCGCGCTCCAGATGAAAGGGGACGGCGCCCAGATGCAGGGAGAAGTCCGGCAGGGCGGCGAGTTCCTCGGACCGGGCGTCGTGCAGTTCCCGCCGGGTCGTCTCCGGACAGGCCTCGTACGCGCCGACGAGGGCGGGATCGTCTGAGGTGCAGTCGCCATCCACGTAGGACTTCGCAAGGATCGTGCGGTCGGCCTCCGCCGCGGCCGGGATCGACGGCGACGCGTCGCAGGGCACGTCCACTCGGCGGGTGTGGTGTTCGAGGCAGGACGCGAGCGACACGTCGATCTCGCCGGGCGGGTCCTCGACCCCGTCGACTCCGGTGCCGACGACCACCGTCAACAGCGGCAGGTCGCCCCGCCGCAACAACACGCTGAGGAACTCGTGATCGGTGGCGTCGGCGAGATGCGCGTTCTCCACCACCAGGGTCCGAGGCCCGTCGCCGAGCGCGGCGAGATAGTCGCGGAGCAGCTCGGCCAGTCCGTTGGCGAGGTTGCGCGTGTGCAGACGGGAGTAGTAGCGGGTCCGCTCGGCGGCCTCGACCGCCCACTCCAGGGTGTGCCAGGCCACCGGCACTCGCCCGGCCGTCTCGGGAGTACTGGTGAGCAGCTCGATGTTGTGCCGCTCGCCGAGCTCCGGACATCGGGCCAGCAGGTCGTCGACGATCTCGCGGATCACGGTGCCCGCTGCGGTGTAAGGCCCTCGGAGCCTGCGGTGCGCGTCGACGACGGCCAGGCTCGGCGGGAGCGCCAGGCCGGACCTGGCGCGCTCGCGGTCTCGCTTCCGTTCTGCCCTGATCCAGATGTGCCGATGCATGTGGTGCCCCCTCGAATGATCGTCAAGGACTGGTTGACACGGCGCCACGGTCACGCGATGACGTGGCGAGTCGGACGGGCGGCGCGTGCCTGTCGGCGGTCGCGGAGCATGAGCCAGCCGAGCAGGACGGCCTGGATGAGCACGAGGCAGGCGAACACGAACGAGTCGAGCAGTTCGGCAGAGGGGGCGTCGCCGCCGAACCTGCCGAGGACTCCCGTGGCGATCCGATACAGCACGGGGGCGCCTGCCAGGACGAAGGTCGTGAGGCTCACGGTGTAGCCGCCCACGACCAGCCACGCGTACCAGCGGGCTGCGTGTCGATCGACTGGATGCAGCGTCGACTCGTCGAGAATCCGGTCCCGCCTGCCGAGGAGGCGGTTCACCCGATTGCCGAGCATCCGCCGGGCGGCTCCGTGCAGATCAACGCAGCCGAGCACGGTGCAGATCAGCACGTACCCGTCCGTGCGCAGATAGAAGAAGAACTGCCAGACGACCCGCAGCAGGGCCGCGAACGCCACCGCGAGCAGGAATCGTCCGAGGCCGGAGAGTCCGCCGTCGGACTCGCGGGTCAGGTCGGCGACGATCATGCACACGGCGATGCCGACGACGTCGGCGAGCATTCCGGCGAGGATCGGCAGGTAACGCTTCGTCCTCGGCACCGCCACCAGCCCGTCGAGCGAGGTCTCCATCACGACGAAGTAGAGGCGCCGACCGATCCGAAGCCGGGAGCGCAGCCCCAGCCTCCGCCCGGCGAGCGCATGGAAGGACTCGTGCACCAGCACGAGCGGAATCGCCACGAGGAACAGCGTCACCTGGACTACCGAGAAGTACTCGGTGAAGAAGATGTTCTCGTAGTGCGGTGCGAGTTCCGGGCGGGCCACCGCGATCGCCGTCGCCCAGACGATCAGACAGGCATAGGTGACCAGCGCCGGGAGGGAGAACAGCGCACGGCCGAGCCAGACGAACCGCACCGGAGGGGGTTCGGTGTCGGATTCGCCATCGCCTGCCTTGAGCAGTTCCAACTCGCCGAGCGTGCCGATCAGGTCGGCCATGTCGATGCCTGTGTCATGGGTGCGTTCGAACCACTCTTGCACCGCCTGAGGGGTCTGTCCGTCGGCGAGCCTGCGGACGACGTCGGCGCCCTCGGCCGGGAAGATGCCGTAGGAGTCGATGTCCGAACGTCCGATGGTCACCTCGTCGCCGTCGACGAGGAACACCAGCGGATGCAGTCCCACCGGACTGTCCATGTCGATCGCCAGATCGACGTCGCCGTTCGCCACCGACATTCCTCTCCTCGGCCGAGATGATCTGCCAGACCGGGGTGCGCACGACGTGGCCGTCTCCGGCCCGGCCTGCGCACCCCGCTCACCATCAGCTGATGACGCTGTTGTAATTGGCGCATGCCGCAGCGGTGAGCCGGACCGTACCGGCCTTGCGCACCTTGATCTTCTTGGTCTTCTTCATGACGAGACACCTCCTCGCGAGAATCGGGGACGACTCGAGTCTTGCCTGCCATTCCAATGCCGAACCAAGACGTCACCAAAATCCAGGCGGGTGTCGGCGGGAGCCTCGATACCGCCGTTCCCCACGGCTTCTCGAGCGGGCGGACACCGCGGTGGAGGGGCGGACACCGCGGTGGCGGAGAAACGGCCGATGCGACGAAGAGTCGGCGGCACCGTCGAGAATCTCGACAATTCGGGTCGGAGTCGGGCGCACGATTCGAGTGAGCACGCGAAGGCATCGCCGCCGCCGCCGCTGTCGGCGCCGATCGAGGCGCCGACAGTTCCCACCGATTGCACCCGGCGGGCAGCCCGACGCGGCCTGCCCGTGACAGCGCCTCGATCGGTCGCGATGCCGACCCGAAGGTCGACGTACTGAGGTTAGCCTGGCCGAACTCTCGGGCTGCCGCGAGGGCTCGTCCGCCGACTCGCCTGCGATCACGTGATGGTGACACAGCGCCGCCGCGCAGCCTGCGCGGGAGCCGGCACGTCGTCTCGGCGGCGAACGTGGTGAGGCCCCAGACCATGCCACGCTCCGTGCTGCCTGCCACGCTCTGGCTCGCCCACGAGCGATCCATGACCCGGCGTACGGGCCGCCGAGGCCGACTTCGCTCGGCGCGCGGGCCCGTCTGCACGACCGCAGGTGCCCGCGCCCCAGCGGAGGGCGCGGGCACCGTGGCCGCCGCTGGGACGCCTGCGGGCAGCTGCCGAGGATCAAGTCACGGCGAGTACACGCCCATCTCGTAGAGGGCGTAGCCCCAGCCGGTGCCCCGGCCCGTGCCCGTCAGCCGGACGTAGCGCCCGGAGCCGTCGACGTCGATGCCGTCCACGCCGCCGTCACCCGTGGTCGTGGAGTGCAGGGTGGTCCACGACGTCCCGTCCTCGGAGACCTCGATCCGGTACTCCCGGCCGTAGGCCGTCTCCCACACCAGCTGGACGTGCCGGATCTCGCGGGACTCGCCGAGGTCGACCTGTATCCACTGCGGATCGCTCCAGTCGCTCGCCCACCGCGTCCCGAGATCGCCGTCGGTGGCCAGCCACGGGAAGTACGGTGCGCCGTCACCGACCTCCTGGAAGGTGGACGCCGTCGTGGGCCTGCCCAGCGCGACGTTCTCACCGGGCACGGTCGGCGGCACGACCCGGAACGACCTGGTCTCGATGCCGACGTTGCCCTGCCCGTCCTCGGCGACGACGTAGACCTTCCACACGCCGAGCTGCTGTGGCGCGGTCACCGTGAACGGCCCGGACCCGGTGAAGTCGGCGGGCACCAGCGCGCCGGAGCCGTCGATGTACTTGGCGTTGAAGCGGATGTCGTAGGCGATCGGATCGCCGTCGGGGTCGCTGACGTCGACGGCGACCGTGAAGGTACCGCCCGCAGGGACGTCCTGGGTCCGGCTCAGCCGCAGGTCGGTGATCACCGGCGGCGTGTTGGCCCGAGGGGTGCCGCCGTAGGCCTCGACGACCGCGTCGTAGGAGAGGCGCTTCTGCCCGCCCGGCAGCAGGTTGAACCACACGCCGCCGAAGTCCTCCTCGAGTCCGTAATGGAAGAGCGTGCCGCCGAGCGCGACGCCCTCGTGTCCGGTGAGGCAGTCCCATGCCTCGGTGTATCCCGCCCGCTTCTCCAGGTCCGTCGGCTCCTGCGGAACTCCGTTGGCGTCGTCGACGACCTCCCATTCGCCTGCGGGCCCGCCCTCGGTGAGGATGTAGGGCTTCGTGTGGCCGCCGTCGAGCCAGGCCTGCTCGATCCCGCACACGGCGTCGTAGGCGTTGACCGCGAACAGGTCCAGGGCGGGGGCGTGCTCCTCCAGGTAGGCCCAGGCTCCCGTCCAGGCGTCCGTCGAGGTGACGGGATGGTCCGGATCGACGGCCTGGATCGCCAGGGTCGCTTCGTTGACGTACTGCGCGTAGGCCACGCGCTGTCGTTCCAGCTCGGCACCGGAGAAGCAGTTCTGCAGGCCGAGCAGCGACTCGTTGCCGACGTTCCACATCAGCACGCCGGGGTGCTCGCGATAGGCCGTCACCCAACGGACCATCTCGGCGAGCATGTCGGACTTGTAGCCGGTGTCGGTGACGTAGTCGACGCAGCCGCCGCTGCCGGGGCCGCCGCCGGGCTGGAGCCAGAACCCGTTGATCACGGTGACGTCCTCGGCCGCCGCCGCGTCGAGCAGCGGCAGCGTGCTCCCGTCGGTGCCCCAGGTGCGGATGGTGTTGACGCCCATGGAACGCAGGTCCGGCAGATAGGTCGACGCGTCCGCGATGGACGGTCCCCAGGTGAGTCCCCTGACCTGGTAGGGCGATCCGTCCACGGTCAACTGCCAGTCGCCGTGGGTGCCGGTCACCTCGACGCGGCGGGGGTCCTCGGGCGGCTGTGCGGTGTCGGCCGTGCCGTAGACCTGGAACTCCCAGAGCGAATAGCCGTAGCCGCCCGCCCGCTGGGTGCCGAGCATTCGGACGTGTCGGCCCGTCCCGGCGACGTCCAGGGTCTGACGGCCGCCCGAGCCGGTGGTGGTCTCGTAGATCGTGGTCCAGGCCGCCCCGTCGGGGGACACCTGGAGCTGGAAGGCGGTCGCGTGCGCGGTCTCCCAGTCCAGCACGACCTGATCGAGGGTGGCGCTCGTCCCGAGGTCGACCTGGAGCCACTGCGGGTCGCTGAACGTGCTCGACCAGCGGGTGCCGGGGTCGCCGTCGACGGCGGCCGAGGCGGCCATGCCCTCGCTCTCGGCGGAGGAGGCGGTGGCAGGCTGTCCTTGGGAGAGCAGGACGGGCGCGGCCTCGGCCGAGCCGGGCGAGATCGCGACCATGGCGTGGCCGACGAGCAGTGTGAGCGCGGCGAGGCTCGCGGTCAGACCGTGCGCCGTTCTCCGCCGCCGCACTCCGGTGGACGGGACGAAGGTCATGGGTTCCTCCTGCTGGTGTTCGTCGCTGCCGTGAACGCACGGGACGGACCCGGATCGGGCCGGGTGGCCGGAGCTGCGGCTCCTCGCGGGCGTGGGATCGGTCGGGCGGGTGCAGGCGCTGAAGAAGCGGCGCAGGACAGCCCCGTGTCGCGATTCGTCTGTCGAGACGATCGCCGTGGACGACAATGTATGAGAGCGCTCTCTCAGAGACGATTCTGGGTCCGAGTGCGGTCGATGTCAAGCGTCCGAATAGCGTCTCGAGGTAGTCCGACTCGTTCTTCTGGAGTAGCGAGAGAAGTGTGACCAGTCAATTTTCCAGAGCCGGAATCAAGGGCATTCGTTTATCTGATGACTTATTCATCCGCCCTTGACGGGGTGCGTTCTCAGGGGCATGCTGAGCCCCGGACCGCCCGCCCTGCGCGGGTCGAATTCTGTTCCGATGGACCTGGACGGTCCTCTCGTCACGGCATTCTCAGGCTTTCGCGATCGCCGTGGTGGCCTCCCGGCGATCTATGCCTGCTCGCCCGCGCCTGCTCGGAATCGAAAAGGAGGATTCATGGCACGCGGACTCTCGCTTCTCGCCAGTTCTCTGGCCGTGGTGCTCACCGCGTCGGCCTTCGTCACGTCGTCCGGTGTCGAACCGGCCGCTGCTCAGGAGGCGCCGACTCATCACGAATTCCAGGCCAACTGCTCGGTGACCCACCACGCGGCCGACGACCCGATCATGTTCCCCGGGATGCCCGGCGCCTCGCACAACCACACGTTCATCGGCAACACCACGACCGATGCCTACAGCACGCACGAATCGCTGCTCGCGGGCGACACGTCCTGTCGGGCGCCCGACGACAAGTCCGCCTATTGGTTCCCGACCCTGTACAACGGTGACGAGATCGTCGCGCCGATCGGGCCGCAGGTCGTCTACTACAAGTCCGGGGTCCTGGACTACACGAGTGTCCAGCCCTTCCCGCCGGGGCTGCGGCTCATCGTCGGTAGTCCGATGGCGACTCAGGAGGAGTTCCGCAGCGCACCGGGCACGGTCGAAGGCTTCGAATGCGGGGACAGCTATCACAATTACGATTTCCCGGAGAACTGCCCGGCAGGCAGCCAGGTGAACATTCGTTACCAGGCCCCGAGCTGCTGGGACGGGGTCAACCTCGACTCCGCCGACCACCAGAGTCATCTGGCCTATCCGGTGGCGGGCGAGTGCACCGCCTCGCATCCCGTTCCGGTGCCGATGCTCGAGTACAAGATCGCCTTCCCGGTGGACGGTGACCTGTCCGATGTGCGGCTGGCCAGCGGCCGTGGCTACTCGTGGCACTACGACTTCTTCAATGCCTGGGACCCGGCGACGTTGGAGGCACTGGTCACCCACTGCATCAACGGCGGTCTCCAGTGCGACACGCGAGGATTCGACCAGTACAAGCCCGATCGCGGTGCTGCCCTCGACGAGGACCATCGGCTGCCCGACCGGGCCTGACCGTCTCCGTGCGGCTGCGGAGGCCCCTCGCGGGCTCAGCAGGCTGACCCTGGCCCGCCCGCGGGCGGCGTCGCGGTCGGGCAGAGGCGGCGGCCGCGTTCGATCGACGCAGGCTGCAACGCCCATGCCGACCCGACCAGCCCGACCGTCGGTTCACCCGATCCGGCTCCGGCGAACCGACGGTCGCTGAGAACACGCCGACCCGCCGGCCTGGGCACTCGCCCAGGCCGGCGGGGGTCGGTGGTCCGCCCGCCGGATCATCTCCGGATCATGGTCCGGACGGTGGTCGTCCGCGCCGGATCGGCTCAGGCCCTGCGGAGTCGCGCGATCATGCCGTCGAGGTCGCGGATGAACATGTCGGGGCGGAAGAAGTGACCGCCCGGCACCTCGTGTGACTCATGCGGAATGCCCGCGCGGTCCAGGGCACCTCGGAACTCCCGTTGGGTGTTGAGCACCTGGACCTCGTTGATCGTGTCGAACCAGTTGACCGGGTCGGGGCTGGTGCCCGCGACCAGGAAGACCCGCTTGTTGCGGTAGCTCTCGACCCGCTCGACGGGGTTGTCGGCGCTGACCCTGGCCTGGTCCCACGGCACGCCGTAGACCGTGCCGCCGCCGAGTTCCACCGCCGCCGAGGACAGATTCGCCCAGTGCACGACGAGATCGCCCGTGCCACGGAGGCTGGCCGGGCCGGAGTGGGCGCTGACGGAGGCGAAGTGGCCGAAGTACTTGGCCGCGTACTTCAGCGCACCGAAGCCGCCCATCGAGAAGCCCGCGAGGGCGCGGCCGTCGTACTCCGCGTACGTCCGGAAGTTCGCCTCGATCCACGGCCGCAGCTGCTCGAAGTGGAAGTGCTCCCAGTTGCGAGGGCCGGTGTTGGAGCTGACCGGGTTCGAGTACCAGCCTGCCGCTCCGCCGTCGGGCATGACGATGATGATCGGCCTGCCCGCCGTGAGCTCGCGGATGTTCTTCCGGTCGAAGCTGATGAAGTCCTCGGCGCCGCCGTGGAGCAGATAGAGGACGGGGTAGGTGCGCCCGCTGGTGTGGTAGTCGTCGGGGAGCAGGACGTTGACGCCCGGGTCCCAGTCGATCGCCTCGGTCGCGAAGCGGTAGTACTGCATGCGCCCGGGATTGACGCTGCTGTCCACGACGCGCAGCCCGAAGCCGTCCTGTGCGGCGGCGGCCGGAGCCGTCGCCGCGAGCGTGACGCCGCTCAGCGCCATCGCCGCGGTCATTCCCCCCACGGCCTTGAAGACCGTCCGACGGCTCAGATGGTGCTCGCTCAAGTCTTCCTCCCAGTTCCGAAACGACATGTAGCCGAGTGGCTACCGTCCGATTGCGTATGACTACCAGAACGAGGCGGTGGTCGAGGTGGGAATGAACGAACAGGGCGAACTGATCGACAGCGGGTAACCGTCGGTCCGCTTCCGTGCGATCCCGACGGCGGTTCGTCCTCGGCGGGGTCGACGGCGCACGACGGCGTCGTGCGGCCCGCCCCGCTCCCCTGGCGGCTCACTGGTTCGAGGAGCCCTGAGCCGCGCCGACCGGTGATCGATCCGCCCGGTGCAACGGCGGACACCCGAGTCTCACGACAGGTGCCGCTCGGACCGGACACCTACCGGGAGGTCCGCGCGTTCCTGGTGGCGCGGCTGGCCGAACACGACGAGCACCGCGAGAGCGCTGTCGGTCGCACGTGCGGAGTTCATCTCGGGCTGACGAGAAAGAGAGGACGGCGGGATGTCCGACGGCTGACCTGCCGGGCCGCTCCGCGAGTCACCGCGCTCGACGACGCTGTGCGGTGGACACCCGGGTGGTCATCCGTCCTGAATAGATTCGCCGCCGTCGTGCCGCCGGATCACGAATTCTGTGCGCGAGAGCAGGATTCACGACGTGATCACGGCTGAATCGGTGTGGCGGGTTTCGCCGAACGCATTCGCTCGGGCGTCCAGTAGCCGGGAGTCGAATTCAGGAAAGGGCCGCTCTCGACTTTCTCGACGCCCGATCGATCGGGCGGATTCGAGGACGGCGAATCGACGGCCCGGCCGGGCGAGGAGGCGATCACCACGACCGACCACACCACGGCGGCCGCGCCCACGGCGATCAGCGCCGCGATGCCGCCGCGAATCCTCGTGGACATGACGATCACCACCTGGTCTCGCTGCACCCCGAGACCCGGCGTAGTGGCTGCGGACCGGCTTGCGTGCCGGTCGCGCAGAATCGAAACCGGGGGCGGGGCTGCTCTCCTGGCCGGGACAGCGGGGCGGACCTGCTCCGACGGGCCTCCTGCCGGGCGGTGCGCGGTCCTCGTTCGGCAGTGTCGGCGGTGTCGTCGGTGCGGAGTACGGCCTGAGGATCGGGCCGCGCCGAGGTTCGTGAGCCGGCCGCCCGACGCCGACGGTTCGGCGCCGGGCGGCCTGCCGGGATCAGGAGACGGGCTGCCAGGCGACGTTGTCGCCGTTGGCGGTGCTCAGCCGCGTGGCGTTGCCGCCGTCGGCGTCCATGGTCCACAGGCCGTCGTAGCGGGAGAACGCGATCGCCGTGCCGTCCGGGGACCAGGCACTGCTGGTGGTCTGATTGCCCGCCTCGTTCTCGGTCAGGTTGACCAGGTTGGTGCCGTCGATGTCGACGCGCACCAGGTCGTAGACGGAACCGGTCTCCGGGTCGACGCTGGTCTGGCTGGTCAGCAGCACGGTCGTGCCGTCGGGGGAGACCCGGGCGTGGTCGAAGAAGTACTCCTGTCCGCCGGGCAGGTCGACGCAGTCGGTGCCGTCGGTGGCCACGGTGGTGGTGCACAGCTCGTAGTCGCCGACGCCGGGAGACCTGGTGTAGACGACGCCGGAGGAGTCCGGCAGCCAGGACACGCTGAAAATGTCCAGGTGGCTCGGCACGGTGAGCATGGTCAGGTCGGTGCCGTCCGGCTTGATCAGGCCGATGTCCCGCGAGCCGTCGGTGGCGAAGGAACGGAAGGCGATCCACTCGCCGTCCGGCGACCAGGCCGAGGTGCTGACGTAGGACACGCCCAGTTCGGCACTGTCGACGAGCGTGCGGGGCGCGGTGTACTGCGCGTTGTCGATGACCAGCGTGGTCGGCGCGTTCGGCTCGGTGCTCTCCTGGCTGCGGTAGAGGGTGTTCATTCCGTCCGGGGAGAAGGAGAGGAAGTCGGAGTAGAGGCCCCGGCTCGGAATGCTTCCCTCGCCGGTGCCGTCCGGGTTGATGACGGAGGAGTAGCCGAAGTGGATCGGGCCGTTGGTCGCGGCCGAGGCCGTGGCGGGCAACGCCAGGGTGAGGATGGTGGCTGCGGTCGCGGTGACGACCGCGGGTAGTGCTCGGCGCATCGGATCTCCCCAGTGAGTGGTCGATGTTCATCACCTCGACGGGGCAGGCGGCCTGTCGGTTCCCCCGCGAAGGCAAATGATTGACGGCTCACTGACCGGCGTCTGCGATCGGCGGCCCCGGTTCGGTACACGTCGCAGGCGAGTTGGTCTGCCCACCCGTGCTCCACCGCTCGAACAGAGTCCGGTGGGGAGGCGCTGGTGCGGTCGGCGGAGCAGGGTCCTGCGACCGCCTCGGCCCGAGGAATCTCGCCGCCCGGCGCCGCATCATCGGCACCGGGCGACGAGGCGGGAGGTCAGAAGACGGGCTGCCAGGCGATGTTGTTGCCGTACGAGGTGCTCAGCTGGGTGTCGTTGCCGCCGTCGGCGTCCATCGTCCACAGCGAGTTCGAGCGGACGAAGGCGATCGCCGTGCCGTCCGGGGACCACACGGCGTCGGTGGTCTGGTCGCCCGTCTCGTTCTCGGTGAGGTTGACCATGCCGGTTCCGTCGATGTTCAGGTGCATCAGGTCGTACGTGGACCCGAGCTCAGGATCGACATCGATCTGGCTGGTCAGCAGCACGGTCGTGCCGTCAGGAGAGACCTGTGCCCGGTCGAAGAACCACTCCTGGCCGCCCGGCAGGTCGACGCAGTCGCTGCTGTCGGTGGTGATGGTGATCGTGCAGAGATAGTTCTCCGCGAACGCGGGAGACCTGGTGTAGACGATGCCGGAGGAGTCCGGCAGCCAGGACACGCTGTGGCTGTCCAGGTGGCTCGGCACGGTGAGCACGGTCAGGTCGGTGCCGTCCGGCCTGATCATGCCCATCTCATGTGAGCCGCTCGAGTCGGCGAAGCGGAAGGCGATCCACTCGCCGTCCGGCGACCAGGAGGCGTTGCCGATGTAGGACGCGTCCAGTTCGCCGCTGGTGACGAGTGTCGTAGGCGCGGTGTACTCCGGATTGTCGATGGCCAGCATGGTCATCGAGTCCGGCTCGGGCGTCTCGTAGGTGACGTAGAGGGTGTTCTCCCCGTCCGGTGAGAAGGACAGGAAGTCGGAGTAGTAGGTGTGGGTGTCCCGCTCCGGAATCCTTCGCTCATCGGTGCCGTCCGGGTTGATGACGGAGGAGGAGCCGAAGTGGATCGGGCCGTTGATCGCCTCCGCAGCCGCCGCCGTGGCGGGGAACGCCAAGGTGACGAGGGCGGCGGCGGTCGCGGTGACGACCGAGGGTAGTGCTGGGCGCACGTGATCTCCTGAACGAGTGGTGGGATGTCCCATCACTCGACGCTCCTGCCTGCCCGTCGGTTCCCCCGCGACGACAAGACGATCGACGAATCACGGACCTGTGGTTGGCCGGTGACCTCGTCGGCGTCGTCGACGGCCCCCGCTCCCCGCCCACGCGCCGAGCGGGGCGGGCCGGTGTTCGGCCTGGTCAGTCCGGCTGCCGCCAGGCGCCGATCCCCAGCAGCATGCGCCACAGCCAGTCCGCCGCGACGTCCGGCGGCGGCAGTGGATCGCGCGCGATCCAGGCGGTGATCACCCCCAGGGCGCTGCCCGCGATCCCCGAGGCGACGACGTCGACGGGCAGGTCCGTGTGTGCAGGCGAGTGGGCGGCGCCCACCGCGTCGCGCACGATCAGCTCGACTCGTTGCCGCAGCCGGGCGGTGACCACCGTCGATCCGTGCTCGCCGAGGACCCGGCGATAGACGGCCGCGTTGGCCGCGATGTGCTCGAGGTAGGTGATGAGCTCGCTGGGCATGGTCGGCGTCCCCGAGGCGATCGGTACCTCCGGCAGCTGCGTGGAGACGTCGTGGAGGGCGTTCTCCAGCGCCTCGGCCAGCAGCGTCTCCTTGTCCGCGTAGTGCTGGTAGAAGCTGCTGCGGTTCACGCCTGCCCGCGCCGTGACGTCGCCGACCGCGACCTCGTCGAGCGGTCGCTCGCGGGCGAGGTCCAGGAGGGCCTTCTGGAGGCTCGCGCGGGTGCGGGCGACTCGGGGGTCCATGACGGCGATCCTCTCACGTGTCCGAGGACACTCCGACAGTTATCCGACACGAGTCGGATAACCGACAGGCGTTGGATAGGGTGGCGTCCGCAAGAAATGTCCGATTCAACGAAAGGCGCCTGGTGGCCAACCTCCTGTACCGACTAGGACGGTTCTCCGCGCGACGCGCGTGGGCCGTCATCGCCGCGTGGATACTCGTGCTCGCGGCGGCGGGCGGTGCCTTCCTCGCACTCGGAGGCTCTCTGGCCTCCAGCTTCTCGATCCCCGGCACCGAGACCGAGCGGGTCAACGACCGGTTGACCGAGCAGTTCCCCGAGCTGACCGGCGCCACGGCCTCCGTGGTCTTCGCGACCGAGGGGAACGAGTTCGACACCGCACAGCGGGCGGAGATCGACGCGCTGCTCGGTCAGGTCGACGATGTCGACGGCGTGACGGCTGTGACCAGTCCCTTCGAGGTCGAGGCGCAGCGCGCCGAGGCCGAGGAGCAGGTCACCGGCGGTCGACAGCTGATCGAGGAGGCGCGCGCCGAACTCGACGCGGGCTCGGAGCAGTTGGCGGGCGGCCAGGCGCAGCTCGACGCCGCGATCGCGCAGGCGCAGGACGCAGGCGTCTACGAGCAGGCCGCCGCGAGTTTCGAGCAGCAGCAGGCCGAGCTGGACGCGGGCCGTGCGCAGCTGGAGGCGGGCCTGGCGGAGATCGAGACGCAGGAGGCCGAACTCGAGCACGGCGGCGCGCTCGTCGACTTCGCCTCCTCCATCGGCACGGTGTCGGCGGACGGGCGCACCGCCATCGCCACCATCGCCTTCGAGGAGACGCTGTTCGAGCTGCCCGACAGTGTGAAGGCCGCAGTGGCCGACGTGCTGTCGGCAGGCGACATCGCCGGGGTCGACATCGACTGGTCGGCCACCATCACCGCCTCCACCGAGGGCATCCTCGGCCCCGGCGAGGTCATCGGCGTCATCGTGGCAGGCCTGGTGCTGCTGATCATGATGCGGGCCTTCCTCCCGGCGGTCACGCCGCTGCTCAGCTCGCTCGTCGGTGTCGGCGTAGGCGTCGCGGCCTCCCTCTCCTTCTCCGGTCTCGTCCCGATGGCCTCCGTCACCCCGGTACTCGGCGTGATGCTGGGTCTGGCGGTCGGGATCGACTACTCGCTCTTCATCCTCAACCGGCATCGCAAGCAGCTGCTGGCGGGCATGGACGTGGACGAGTCGATCGGCCTGGCCAACGGCACCGCGGGCAACGCGGTCGTGTTCGCGGGCAGCACCGTGATCGTGGCGCTGGTCGCGCTCGGCGTGACCGGGATTCCCTTCCTCGCCACGATGGGCATCGTCGGCGCGGCCTGTGTCCTGGTCGCCGTCCTGGTCTCGATCACCCTGACGCCCGCGCTGCTCGGTCTGCTCGGCACCAGGGCGCTGGGGCGTCGCGCTCGCGCGACCATCGGCGACGCACGGCACACCGAGACCGAGGTCAAGCCGATGCGCACTCCCCGCGCGCTCGGCGCCGTCGCACTGGCCACCCTGGGACTGCTCGTGCTCGCGGTCCCCGCGCTCTCGATGCGACTCGGCCTGCCCGAGGGCTCCTCGGAATCGCCCGACACGACGCAGTACCAGGCCTACGCGGCCATCGAGTCGGAGTTCGGGCCCGGGATGAACGGTCCGCTGCTGGTCGTCGCCGAGCTGTCGGACGCGGTGGGCGAGACCGAGGTGACCGCGACGCAGGCGGGGGTCGCCGCAGAGCTGATGGAGCACGACGACGTCTCCGCCGTGGCGCCCATCGTCGTCTCCGACGATCGCGACGTCTTCCTCTTCCAGGTGGTGCCGGCGGAGGGTCCCTCGAGCGTCTCGACCGAGGGCCTCGTCCGGGATCTGCGGTCGCTGACGCCGCTGTCGGGTGACGCGACCCTGGGCGTCGCGGGCCAGGCCTCGGGCAACATCGACGTCTCGGAGAAGCTCGCGGAGGCGCTGCCGGTCTACCTGGTGGTCGTCGTCGGCCTCTCCCTGCTGATCATGGTGCTGGTGTTCCGTTCGCTGCTGGTGCCGTTGATCGCCACGGCCGGATACGTCCTGTCGCTGTTCGCCGCGTTGGGCGCGGTCACGGCCATCTACCAGTGGGGCTGGCTGTCGGACGTCTTCGGCGTGCACGAGCCCGGCCCGGTGCTGAGCTTCGGCCCGATCATCATCATGGGCGTCCTGTTCGGCCTCGCGATGGACTACCAGCTCTTCCTGGTCTCTGGCATGCGGGAGGCGCACGTCCACGGCATGCCCGCCAGGGCGGCGGTGGTGCAGGGCCTGCGGCAGGGGCGGGCGGTCGTCACGGCTGCCGCGATCATCATGATCTCGGTCTTCGGCGGCTTCGTCTTCAGCCACCTCGGCATGGTCCGGCCGCTCGGGTTCGGGCTGGCGATCGGTGTGCTCTTCGACGCCTTCGTGGTCCGGATGGTGCTGGTGCCCGCGTTGATGCACCTGCTCGGCGAGAAGGCGTGGTGGCTGCCGAAGTGGCTCGACAAGGCCATGCCGGACGTCGACGTCGAGGGTGCCTCGCTGGAGCACGCGCATCCGGCGAACCGGGCGGCGTCAACCGGGGCGGTGTCGAACGAGGCGGTGTCGACCGCGAGCGCGTCGACCGGGAGCACGTCGAAGTCCTGAGTCGGCCTGCTCACTGTGCCCGCCCGGCGTCGGGGCCGGGCGGGCACAGCGCTGGCCGAGCTGCTCGCGTCGGCATTCGGGCTCTCGGCGCTCCCATACCCGGTGACCGAGGCGAGGACACGGCGACAGCTCGGCCGCAGTCCTGCCGCTCGCCGTCCTCCCCGGTACGGTCGGCGGTTGTTCCGGGACCCGGCGAGCGGGCGAACGCGCGGCATACCGGGGCTGGGGGAGAGGCGGATGGACCACGTCATCCGCACGGCGGGTCCGTCCGGTCGGCGATGCCCGCCGCCTGCGCGGTGCCGAGTTGACGCCGACCCGGTAGTGAGTGTTAACTATCAACCATGGCGGGGGAACGCAGGCCTCGGGTCAGCATCGAGCTGCGTCGTGAGCAGATCCTCGCGGCGGCGTTGAAGGAGTTCAGTCACAAGGGGCTGCACGGCGGCTCGACCGTGACCATCGCCAAGGATGTGGAGATCTCCCATCCGAACCTGTTCCGCATCTTCTCGACCAAGAAGGAACTCTTCATCGCAGTACTGAAACAGACGTTTGCCACGATCGAGCGGGTGGTGCTCATTCCCGGCGAGAAGGAGGCAGTCAATCCGCTGCAGACGATGGCGGACGGCTGGGGCGATCTCATGGAACGGCGCGAGATCATGCTCATCCTGCTTCAGGGCTACGCGGCGTGTGAGGACCCGGACATCCGCGATGTGATGCAGGGCTGGACGCAGGATGCCTTCGAGCGAATGGAGGTCTTGCCGCAGGTCGGAACCGACACGGCGCACTCCTTTCTTGCCGAAGGCATGTTGTACATGGTTGCGGCGTCTATGGACCTGTCCGTTCGTGCCGAAACCGACGAATGGGCCGAGCGGTTCCTGGACTCCGGCGCCTGACCGCAGGCGGAGTGTTGTTTTTGCCCTAATGATAGTGACCGCTCACGTTCTTTTGGGTGGCTGTGATCACCGCAACGGACGGACGCCGGGGCCTGCTCGTTGATCACCGTGCCCTGGAACCGGGTCTCGCCCGGTCCGCATGGGCCGCACCGCCTGCCGGATGCGGAAGCACGCACTCGCTGACCAAGGAAGAACCGATGACGACGAAGACCGCATCGATCGTGATGCGAACCCCTCAGCGGGTGTCCCGCAGCCTGCTGCTGGTCGACCTGCCGCCGCCGTCCTGCTCGGCGCGATCAGCGGGTGGCGCACAGCGCAGGCGATTCCGGGTCGGTCCGGCCCCGTCGACGTGCCTGGCAGCAATCTCGTCCCGGTCGGGACCGGCGCCGTCGCGCCACCGCCCTGGCCGCCTTCCTTCCGTTGTGGCAGCTCGACGGTCTCGTCGAGGACTACGCCCACTACGCGAGAGGTGAGGCCGCCGACGTGCACACCGCCGTCGCCGATCTCACCGGAAGGCCCGCTCGCGACATCACCGACTTCGCCCACGACCACGCGGGCGTCTTCCCCTCCGCCTGACCGTCTCGACGAACGACATCGAAAGGAACACCAGATGATCTGGCACTGCATTCGTTTCACCCTCAAGCCGGACATCTCGGTGGCGGAGGTGGAGACCGCACTGGAGCGCATGCGCGGCGCGAGCGGCCGTCTCCCGGCGGTCAGATCGTGGGTCATCGGTCGCGAATTCGGCGGGGAGTACGAGTACGGTGCCGTCTCCACGATCACGGACGTCGAAGGCTACGAGAAGATGATGAACCATCCGGCGCACCGCGAGATCGACCGGATCGGGCTGCCGATGGTCGACAAATTCGTGTCGTTGGACATCACCGACGACCCCGACCCGGAGACGGGCGCGAAGATCGCCGCCATCCATCGGCGCCGGTACGACGAGATGCCGGACATCACCGGACTGCTCGCCGACATCAGTGAGGACCCCGGCAGCGCCGCACCCTTCTGGCGCGCGAGCTGACGACGTGCGGCGACGGCGTCGCACGGTGTCCTCCCTGGTCGAGAAGGCGGCGAGAACTCCGGCCGTCGCAGGCCGTCGCCGGACGTGGGCGCCCGATCCGACGTCCGCGCCCTCTTCTCGGCAGGCGCCGTCGGCTGCGACGCGGGTCACCGCCGCATCACCCCAGAAAACTCGAAGTGGAGGAATGCCGTGATTGATCCATGGGAAGCCGAGGCCGCAGGCTCCGCGTCCACCGCCGAGGTGTCTGCCTCGACCAGGGGCGGCGGTGTGGCCTTCCGGGAACGAATGGCGACCCGCCGGGGAGACCGACCGAGGATGGTCGTGACCTTGAAGGCGGACATTCCCGGCATCGACCCGTTCCTGGCCGATGCGGCACACCCGGTGTCGATGCGCGGGGTGGTCAGCGTCGAGGGCATCGTCTCGCGGGCCCGCGTCAGCGGAACGCTCTCCCTGTTCGCCGAGGGGGAACGGGAGGCGATGTCGTACGCGATGCACTTCGTCGACGACGACGGCCGCCGGTGGCAGCTGTCGGGAGTGAAGACGGTGCGGTCTCGCAATCCGCTGGAGCTGCTGATCGGGCTGACCACCCTCCGTGCCGAACTCTCCCTCGCCGATGCCGCAGCCGGTCCGAAGGAGACGCAGCGCTTCGTGCTGTCGATCGGTGCACGCGACCTCGTGCGGCTGGGAGCATCGCTGCGCGGATCGGGGCCGACCTCGGCCCGCAGGCTGCGCGCGGTCGCCCGTTTCGGCTCCTTCTTCACGGCTGCGACGCTGCGTCGGCGATGAACTGCCCGCCCGGCGACCGGATCGGCCGTGTCGGCTCGACGTTCGGCCGGAGTCCCGCCGCACTTCGGCCGCACCCGCCGTGACGACGTGGTGCGCGGATAGGCACGTCCTTCGCGGAGCCGAGTTGTCCCGGTCGACGTGCCGCCGGTGCAGGCCGCCGAGGCCGGTGATCGGTGAGCAGCGTGCGGAGGTCTGCCAGGGAACCGGCGGTTCCCGAGTTCCCTGACGGCTTCCGCATCGGATCATCGGTGTGGCGGCGTCAGATCATCCAAGGAACGGCGGCCCCGTCTGGATCGCTCGGTCGCCGGTCCCGCTCTCGTCGGCGAGGAGCCTCTCGTGCGTCTGCCGTGAGGTGTGTCGACAGTGCGCAGCGCCGGATCGCCCGAGCCGAGCGTCGCGACGTCTCGGGAATGTCGGATCGGCGCGCCGACAGCCCGGTCCGCTTCGATGCGGCGCACGGCGACGCGGTCAACTCGGCAGGCCGAACCGCCGGACGGGGGAGAACCACAGGACGAGCGCCGCGAGGGCGATCGGGATGATCGCCAGCAGTTGCGTCTCCCGGACTCCGACGGACTCGGCCAGCACACCGCCGAGCACCGCGCCGACGGGGGTGCCGCCGAGCGCGATCATCCGTGCCGAGGTGTTGACCCGTCCTTGTAACTCGTCCGGGGTGAGCTGCTGTCGAAGAGTGACCCCGTTGATCACCGCGAGCGTGTTGGTGCAGTACCAGATCGCCCAGCAGCCCAGGGCGGGCAGCCAGTGCTCCGTCGCCAGGACGGCGACGAGGGCCGGGATGTACAGGGTGAAGGCCACGGCCGACAGCCGGCCCGACCCGATCAGCCTCGTCGACCACGGCAGCAGGATCGTCGCCGACAGCGCGCCGATCGCACCGGCGGCGAAGAACAGGCCGACCCGCCAGTCGTCCGCGGCGATGCCGAGATTTCGATCGAGATGCACCACGAGAATCCCGATGACGGCACCGCTGGACAACGTGAGACCCACCGAGGCCAGGGCGACCAGACGGATCTCCACCGTTCGCCAGATGAACTCCAGTCCGGCCCGGATCGTGCGCAGCAGGGACGTCCTGGGCTGGGTGGCTCCCTCGATCCGGGGGTTGAGGTTCGTGCGAATCCGGAGGATCAGGATCGCCGAGACGGCGTAGGTCACGCTGCTGACGGCAAGCATCATGCTCGGGTGAGTGGCGCTCCCGACCACGCCCGCCACCGCAGGCATCGCGATCCCGGCCGTGATGCCGAACGACCAGATCACCGAGTTGGCGCGGACCAGCTGGTCTCGGCCGACGACGCTGATCAGCGCTCCCCATGCTGCGGCGTCGAACCAGACGAACGCCGTCCAGGCGACGAACGCCACAACGAGGATGTGCGCCGCGCCGACCGACCCGGTCAGGTAGACGACGGGAACGGACGCGACGACAGCGGCGGCCGTGAGGTCGGCGGCGACCATGAGACGCCTGCGGCTGAGTCGGTCGGCCAGTGCGCCTGCGAACAGACCGAAGAGCAGATACGGCAGCGACATCAGTGCCGACGTCGCTCCCGTGAGCGCGGCGGAGCCGGTCTGCTGATAGACGAGGACAGGAATGACGACGGTGAGCGCCTCGGTGCCCGCCGACGAGATGGTCCGACTGCCGAGCCAGCGACGGAAGTCGCGCTGCCACAACGAGCGACCGTCGTCCGCTGAAGCAGGATTCTCGCCCGGCTGCCCGCTCACCTGTGCCCCAAGATCAATGCGATCTGGAGCGTCGGGGATTCGTGGGCGGCCGGTCGAAGCAGGCTCACGATCCTCCAGTGGAGAAGCGCCATCGTCACGAAGGAGGGCGGCGCGGTGCTGCCCGCCATGCTCAGGTGAACGACACGTGCTCCTGCCGTGTGCACCGGTCCAGGATATTCCGGGGGCCGCCGTCGCAGGAAGGCACGTCCCGGTGCCGACGGCCGTCCGTCGTGGCGACGTCGAATCCCACGACGCAGCCGAACGACCGAGACCACCCCTCGAACAGGGTGGCGCGGCTATCGTTCGACGGGTGTCGTGGCCTCCCCGTCCTGCGCCGGGCGTCGCGACACGGCGGCGGAATCAGGCCTCGGCGTCGACCGGCGCGACACGGCGGCGATCTGCCAGGCTGCGGAGTACAGCAGCAGCACGGCCGCGAACGCGGTGCCCGCCCGCTTGGCGGCCCCGGTGACCATGCCCTCGACGAGGGTGCCGAACGGGGCCTCGACCGTCGTGGCGGGGTAGGTGGTCTCGCTCCGGCCGTCCCCCAGGTCGACGGTGACCGGGCGGTCGAAGTCCACCACCTCCACGGAGCGGAAGCCGTGATAGTCCCCGGGGACTCCCACGGCGACGGCCGTCAGGGGCGTCAGGACCAACAGCGCCGCCACGCTCCACCGCAGCGCGGGACTCAGGCGGGCGTCCCCCTCGTCCCGGCTGCGCATTCGGCGTCGGTGGCGCCACAGATACCACCCGATCGCCACTGCCCCGACGACCGTGCTCGCGTTCTGCAGCAGCCGGGAGACGGTCACGGCGTCCCACACCAGATGAGAGGCGATCCCGATCACGGCGGAGAGGATCAGCCACAGGGCGTGCCGGGCCTTCGCTCGCCAGCCTGCCGTCGGCTCCCGCCCCGGCAGTCGGACCCCGGCCGGGAGCAGCGCGGTGATCGGCGCCCGCACCATCCCGTAGAGGGCGACCAGCGCGAGGGCGAACGGCAGGTTGAGCACCAGGCCCGCGAGCGAGTGCGTCTGCGTGGCGTTGGGCAGCAGCACCCCGTACCAGTCCTGGGCGCTTGCCCTGGCCAGACCGAGGCTGCTCAGGTAGTACGGGAGGTCGGGCGCCACGGCACCCGCGACCAGCGCTGCCGCGACGAACGGCCGACGGAGCAGCGGCAGCACCGCGGCGGGATGGGCCAGGGTGAATGGCAACTCGACGCTCCAACACGGCCGTGTTCCCGCTGCGCACGTTCACCGGCCGGGCCCGCGCACGCCAGAACGGGATTCCATGGTCGGGTCCGCCTGCCGGGTCGGCCCGCCTTCTACATCTGCGGCTGCATCGTCCCAGCCACCGACCGTCGTCGAGACGGCGGCGTCGAGTCGGCGGCGTCGGGACGGCGATCCCCGGACACATCGGCCGCCGGATCTGCGCGGCCTCCCACCCTGCTGCTCGGGCTCAGCTCTTGTCCTTCCCGGCGCTGCGCCGGAACCGGCGAGCCACGACCAGCGGATCGAACAGCACGCCGAGACCGAGTCGGTTCAGTACGCGGTGTGCGCCGAGGCAGCCGATGACGACCACCGTCGTCAGCAGGAGCGGTCCGATGATCGACAGCACCGGAGTCGCCAGGGCCGCGCTCGCCGCCGTGCCGCGCAGGGCCTGGTGGACGAGGGCGAGCGGGATCATGTGGATGACGTACACCGGGAGGGTCTGCTGACCGAGCAGGCGCAGCGGTGTTGCCAGCCACGGCACCCGGGAGTCGAGCAGCGCACACGCCGTGACCCCGAAGAGCACGGCCACGATGGAGAGCAGCGGCCAGACGCCGAACCACTCGCGCGCGTCCAGCATCGAGACGAGGACGACGGCTGCCGCGAAGCCCGCCCCGAACCCCAGCATCGACGGCAGGGTGGCCGAGGCGGCGACGTTCGCCACCCGACCACGCAGCCGCAGTCCGAGGAGGAAGAAGAACAGGTTCTGGACCAGCTGCCAGAGGTTCCCCCAGTCCGGCAGCAGTCCTGCCGAGGCGATGCAGGCGAGGAAGAACGCCGACCCCAGCACGAGAGGTGTCGACAGGGTACGGGTGAGGCGGGCGACGACCAGGTAGACGGCGAGCGCGAGCAGGTACCAGAGGTTGGTGGGGCTCACGGTGAGCTGCGCGAGGTACTCGCCGAGGCCGGTCGCGCGGGCCGTGTCGAAATCGGGCGCCGCCGCCAACGCGAAGGTCTGGATCGTGAGCCAGAGGACGTACAGGCTGATCAGCCCCGTGGTGCGCCGCACCGCCGTCGCAGCATGGGGCGAACACACCGCGCGGGCGGCGAACAGTCCGGAGACGAGGAAGAAGAGCGGCATCCGCAGCGGTGACAGCGCGCTGAGCAGCGTCCACACCGCAGGCATCCCGGCGGTCGCCGGCCAGTCGAGGTGCGCGACGTGCTTGGTGACGACGTGCCAGAGGACGACGAGGATGATGCAGACGCCCTTGGCGACGTCGGGCCAGCCTTCTCTGCGCTGCGCGGTCACCTCGCTGCGCGTGCGTGGATCGGCAGCCCGACGCCCGGCACCGACGCCCCGTCGACCAGGCGGCTCATCAGCTCCTCGTAGGTCAGGCCCGCCGCCGCGAACATCCTCGGCACCTGGGAGGCCGCCGTCATCCCCGGCATGGTGTTGACCTCGTTGAGCACGGGCCCGTCGTCGGTGAGGAAGAAGTCGATGCGGGCGACCCCTGCGCAGCCGAGCGCGTCGAACATGGTCAGCGCTGCCCTCGTCAGGGCTGCGTGGTCTGCCGTGTCGAGCGCGGCGGGCACGGTGAATCGGGCCGAGCCGTCGTATTTCATCGTGGTGTCGAACAATCCGTGCGCGTGGATCTCCAGCGGCGGCGCCGCCCAGCGGGTGCCGTCGGCCTCGCCCAGCACGGCGACGTCGATCTCCCGGCCGTGGACGACCTCCTCGATCAGAATCCGCCGGTCGAACTCGGCGGCGGTGCGGAGCGCGGCGTGCAGTCGGGCGGGATCGCGGGCCAGGGTGACGCCGAAGCTCGAGCCTCCCGCCACCGGTTTCACGACCACTTCGCCCTCGAACTCGACGTCGCCGATCTCGTTCGCCGCCACCAACCGCCCCGGCGCGGTGCGGATTCCGACGGCCTGGGCGACGAGTTTGGTCGCCCATTTGTCCATCCCGATCGCGCCTGCCCGAAGGTCCGAGCCGACCACGCGCGTCTGCGCGAGAGCGCACAGGGCGGCCAGGGTCCCGTCCTCGCCGAGCGCGCCGTGCACCGCGGGGAAGACGACGTCGGCGTGTCCGATGATCCGCATCGCCGCCGCCAGCGAGTCGATCGCGCGGACCCCGAGCGACTGCTGCGCGTGCGTCCAGATCCCGTCCGGGCCGATGGTCAGCGCGTCGACCTCGAAGCCTCTCTCGCGCAGTGCCGTCTCGACGGCCGAGGCGGTGGCCGTCGAGACGTCGTGCTCCGCGTTCTGTCCACCGCCGATCACCAGGATCCGCTGTCTCATCCGATGCTCCTTCTCACTCGTGGTCCGATGCCGGTGACGATGGTGTGCGGAATGGTTCGGGCCCATCGGGCCCAGTCGTGGATGCTCGGTGTCGCGCCGCCGTCCGGGCCGAACACCGTCGCGGTCGTGCCGCGCGGGACGGGGTCCGGACCGGTGTCGACGACGATCTGATCCATCGAGACCCGTCCGACGATGCGACAGCGCCGCCCGTGGATCTCCACCGCCGCATCCCGTGCGAGGTCGCGGGGGATCCCATCCGCATAGCCGACGCCGAGGACGCCGAGGCGGGTGGGCCGATCGGTGACGTGATCACCGCCGTAACCCACCGAGGTGCGCGCCTCGACGGTGGTGCTGTGCACGATCGACGCCGTCAGCCGGGACGCCCCGTGCAACATGACCGTCTCGGAGGGGTCGATGCCGACGAGTCCAGCGCCGATGCGCACCATCCCGAAGTGCGTCGCCGGATCGGTCAGTGCGCCTGCCGTGGCGGAGAGATGGACGATCAGCGGACCGAGACCCGCCTTCGCCGCCGCCCGCCGTGCCTCGTGCATCCGAGCGACGGCAGGCCGGTTCGTCGGGGGATCGGCCTGATCCGCCAGCGGGAGATGTCCCATCAGACCGACGACGTCGATCCGCCGCGACAGCTGCCCCCGTCGGGCGAGACCCAGCAGCTCGTCCCACTCATGACGCGGACAGCCGCCGCGGGCCATGCCGGTGTCCAGCTGGAGGTGCACCCGCACGGTGGCCTCGGCCCCGGCGAGGAGGTCACGCAGCTCGTCGGCGGACCCGACGGCGACGTCGATCCGCTCGGCGGCGGCCAGGCAGGCGTCGACACCGGCGGGGTTCAGCCACGAGAGGATCGGCACCGTGAGTCCGGCCGCACGCAGCGTCGCGGCCTCGGCCAGGTCCGTCACCCCGAGCCACTCGGCGCCCGCGTCGACGGCGGCCGTCGCGATCGGGACCGCTCCGTGGCCGTACCCGTCGGCCTTGACCACGGCCATGATCGCGCTGCGCGTCCGCGCCCGTGCGCTCGCCAGGTTCGCGGCGACCGCGAGGGGGAGCGTCTCCAACGTTGGTGGCCTCACCGGGGTGACCGGAAAGGCCCGCTCGGTGACCTGCGTCGACGTCACTGCTGCATCCTCGGGTCTTCGGTGGGGTCCGCATACATCTGCGGGCAGCCCTCGACGGCCGCCTCCGGTCGCAGCTCGTAGTGCCACGGCTCGTTCCCGTAGATCTGACACAGGCCGTAATCGGAGCCGTACCGGACCAGCCAGTCGATGGCCGCATACGGGCCGATGTCGACCGCGTCGCCCGACACGTGCTCGGAGGTCGCCGAGGTCGCCACCCAGCGGGCGGCCTCCTCTCGCGAGCCGTATTCGGCGACGGCGTCCCGGAACAGCCGATCCTGATACCTCGGTGAGCGCCAGCCGCTGGTGACCTCGAGCGTGACGCCGTCGCCCTCGGCGTCCGTCGCGGCGCGTCGAAGGGCGGCGAGCAGGTCGGCGTCGAGCCTCACCACTGCCGGCGCCTCCTCGTCGAAGGCCGAGAGCCGCTGACCGTCGACCACCTTGCCGTCGGCCGCAGTGGGTTCGCCGCGTATCGCCGCCCACAGCGCGTCGATCGAGGTGCCTGCGGAGGCAGCGGAGCCTGTCTGCCGCGACTGCAGCACGGCGAACCCGGCGATCATCGTGACGGCGAGCGTCAGCCCGACCACGACGATCCGACGTCGGCGAGGCGCACTCGGAGCCTGCTCAGCCACGCCGATCCCCGCTCACGACGGAGAGGGACCGAAGACAGGCCGAGAGCCTGTCTTCGGCCCCTCTTTCCTGTTGCGCGGGGCCGGCGTGGCGATCTGCGGCGTTGTCGTCGGTCACCATGGCTCCGCCATGGCTCTCTCCTCCGCCTGGCAGCTCATCCACGCCGGTCCCGCTCACGACGGAGAGGGACCGAAGACAGGCTCTAAGCAGGGCGGGTGTGCTGTCGTTCATGCCATTCAGCGAACTTCGCCCACTGTTGCCAGGAGGTATCCGATTCTGGATATGCCCGCGATATGCGGTGCTGCGTAGCCTGCACGCATGCGTGTGCTGATCGTCGAGGACGAGCCCTACCTGGCCGAGGCGGTCCGGGACGGGCTCCGGCTCGAGGCGATCGCCGCCGACATCGCGGGCGACGGCGACACGGCGCTGGAACTGCTCGGCGTGAACTCCTACGACATCGCCGTGCTGGATCGCGACATCCCCGGCCCCTCCGGCGACGAGGTCGCCCGGTGGATCGTCGGCTCCGGAAGCGGCATCCCGATCCTCATGCTCACCGCGGCCGATCGTCTCGACGACAAGGCATCCGGATTCGGGCTCGGCGCCGACGACTATCTCACGAAGCCGTTCGCGCTCCGGGAACTCGTGCTCCGGCTGCGCGCCCTCGATCGTCGGCGGGCACACACCCGGCCGCCGGTGCTGGAGGTCGGCGGACTCCGCCTGGACCCGTTCCGCCGGGAGGTCTTCCGCGACGGTCGGTACGTCGCGCTCACCAGGAAGCAGTTCGCCGTGCTCGAAGTGCTCCTCGCGGCGGAAGGCGGAGTCGTCAGCGCGGAAGAGCTGCTGGAGCGTGCCTGGGACGAGAACGCCGACCCCTTCACAAACGCCGTCCGCATCACGGTCTCATCGCTGCGGAAGCGACTCGGCGAGCCGTGGTTGATCGCCACCGTCCCCGGAGTGGGTTATCGCATGGACACCGACGTCGACCCGGGGGCGGCGGACGGTTCCCGTGCCTAGACGCCCTGGGCTCAGCGTCCGCCTGAAGCTGACGCTGAGCTACGCGGCCTTCCTGGTCGTCGCAGGCGTCCTGCTGCTCGCCGTCGTGTGGGTGTTCCTGCTGCGCTACGTGCCCGACCGCGCGATCAACACGCGGGGCGGCTTCGTGCCCAACCAGTCGGATCTGCTGCGAGCCTTCGCCCCGGCGGCGACCGCAGCACTGTTGTTCCTGCTCGTGCTCGGTCTGATCGGCGGATGGTTCCTTGCGGGGCGGATGCTCGCTCCCCTCACCCGCATCGGCGACGCCGCGCGGCTGGCCACCAACGGATCACTCTCGCATCGCATCCGGATGGAGGGCCCGCAGGACGAACTCAGCGAACTCGCCGACGTCTTCGACACGATGCTCGAGCGGCTCGAGGCGCACGTCGCGGAACAGCAGCGGTTCGCGGCGAACGCCTCCCACGAGTTGCGCACGCCGTTGGCGATCTCGCAGACGCTTCTCGACGTGGCGCGCAACGATCCGGACCGAGACGTCGAGGAGCTCATCGCCCGGCTCCAGACCGTCAACACCAGGGCGATCGAGTTGACCGAGGCGCTGCTGCTGCTCAGCAGAGTCGACGGAAGATCGTTCCTGCGGGAGATCGTCGATCTCTCCCTCGTCGCGGAGGAGGCGGTCGAGACGCTGTTCCCGCTCGCCGAGCGGCGCGGTGTCCGGATCGACGTCGGCGGGGAGAAGACGCAGACCGTCGGCTCGGCGGCGCTGCTGCTCCAGATGACGATGAACCTCGTGCACAACGCGATCGTTCACAACCTGCCCGCAGGCGGCATGATCTCGGTGCACACCGCGATGCAGCGGTCGATGACCGTGCTCCGCGTCGAGAACACGGGCAGCGCGCTGTCCCCGGAGCGGGTGTCGACCCTGACCGAGCCGTTCCAGCGCGGCACCGAACGCCTGCGCGACGACGACCATGCAGGCGTCGGCCTCGGACTGGCGATCGTGCAGAGCATCATCCGCGCGCACGCCGGGACGTCGACGATCATGCCCCGCCCCGGCGGCGGACTCGTCGTCACGGTGCGGCTTCCCGCCGCCCGACGCACCGCCTCGCGCGCCACCCGCGCCTAGCGCGGCAGCCCGCGGGGGAGGCCTGCGAGCCCCAGCCGTCGGCCCCGCGACGAGCCCGTCCCCGCTCCTCCGCATCTCCGCAGGCACCGAGCGGTACGCATGCGGTGCTGACCTGTACCGGCCGCCCCCATGGTTGAGCCGATCGATGGTGCGCGAGGCAACTTCGCTGCCCAGCGGTGAGGGGCTAGGCTGCTCGGCCGGGGATCGAGCAGCCACCTCCTGCTCGGCGGCAGCGCGAGACTCTCGCGGGGAGGCGTAGGGATGCGATGAGTCGGAGCGGCCCGCACGAGTCTGCGGACGCACGACCACGGTCATGGCGACGTCGCCTGCGGCGCCTCCTTCCCCCTGCTGGCAGGCCCGCCCGCGCGGTGGTCGCCGGGTTCGCGGTGGCCATCGGTATCGGCACGACGTTGCTCACCCTGCCGATCGCGGCCGCCAGTCGGGAGCCCACCGACGTCGTTCATGCCTTGTTCACCGCGACGTCGGCGGTCTCGATCACCGGCCTGGCAGTGGTGGACACGGGATCGCACTGGTCCACCTTCGGACAGGTCGTCATCCTGGTGCTCATTCAGGCAGGCGGGCTCGGCATCATGACCCTGGCCTCAATCCTCGGGCTGCTGGTGTCCCGCAGGCTCGGGCTCGGCATGGAGTTGACCGCCCAGCGCGAGACGCGGAGCCTTCAGCTCGGGGACGTGCGCAAAGTCGTCATCGGCGTGATCAGGCTCAGCCTCCTCTTCGAGGTGGTCATCGCCGTGGTCCTCGCCGCGAGGTTGCTGATCGCATATGACTATTCACCCGGTGACGCGGTGTACTCGGGGATCTTTCATTCGGTCGCGTCATTCAACAATGCCGGGTTCTCGCTCTACAGCGATAGCATGACGCGCTTCGTCGCCGACCCGTGGATCTCCCTGACGATCTCCCTCGCGGTGATCGCAGGCGGGTTGGGCTTCCCGGTTCTCTTCGAAGTGGGTCGCAGGCTCCGAGGCCCGCACCGATGGTCCATGCACGCCAAGATCACGTTGGGGGCGACGGCGCTGTTGCTGCTGATCGGCTTCGTGTTCATCACGGCTAGCGAGTGGCGTAACGCGAGCACGATGGGCGGGTTCGGCGTGCCCACCAAGCTGCTTGCGGGCTTCTTCGCAGCGGTGATGCCCCGATCCGGGGGCTTGAACAGTGTCGACGTCGGCGAGATGACGTCGGCGAGCCTGCTCGTGCAAGACGTGCTGATGTTCATCGGTGGCGGGAGCGCGAGTACGGCAGGGGGGATCAAGGTCACGACCTTCGCGTTGCTGGCCTTCGTGATCGCGGCCGAGATCAGGGGCGAACCCACGGTGCACCTGATGGGACGCAGGCTGGCGTCCAGCGTTCAGCGGCAGGCATTGACGATCGCGCTGTTGAGCGTGGCCCTGGTCATGGTCACCACCATCACGCTGTTGTCGATCACGCCGTTCAGCCTCGACGAGGTGCTGTTCGAATCGATCTCGGCAGTGGCGACGGTGGGCCTGTCCACCGGGATCACCGCGGATCTGCCACCCGTCGCACAGGTGCTGATGTCGGCACTGATGTTCATCGGCAGGCTCGGCCCCGTCACACTCGCGGCAGCGCTCGCGCTGCGGGATCGGCCGCGGCGCTACGAACTACCGGAGGAGCGACCCATCGTTGGCTAAGAAGGACAATGCGACCAATCGCGCAGTCGTCATCGGTCTCGGCAGGTTCGGGGGCTCCGTCGCCATGGAGTTGATGCGGCAGCGGACGGAGGTGCTCGCCATCGATTCGAATCCGAAGATCGTGGATCGATATGCCGATCGTGTCACCCATGCTGCTGTCGCCGACTCCACCGATGACGATGCGCTGCGCCAACTCGGTGTCCACCGGTTCCATCGAGCGGTCGTGGCGATCGGGACCGATCTCGAGGCGAGCATCCTCACGACGTCGCTGCTCGGGGACTTCGCCATTCCGAGCATCTGGGCCAAGGGGCTCTCCCGACAGCATGCCAGCATCTTGGAACGGGTGGGCGCGCACCATGTCGTGTTGCCGGAACATGACATGGGGGAGCGGGTCGCGCACCTGGTGATGGGTCGCATGCTGGACTACATCGAGTTCGAGGACGACTACGCGATGGTCAAGACGACCGCACCGGCCGAGGCGGTCGGTCGTACGCTCGGCGAGGCTCAGCTCCGTTCCAAGCACAAGATCACCGTGGTGAGCATCAAGCGTCGGGGCGAGGGCTTCAGCTACGCCACAGCAGAGACCGTGGTGCGTGCCGGTGATCTGCTCATCGTGGCGGGGAAGGCCGTCGACACCGAGCGGTTCGCCGAGCTGACGTGAGAGAGCTCGGTGGCTATGACACAGGCGGCTACCGCCGGGTCGTCGGCGGTGCGAGACGCTGCCGTTTCGGCGTTCTCCCCTGGTCTGGGTCGACGTCCCCGGGGACGCGGCGGGGCGCCGAGGCCGCGAACCGACAGGACGCCTCAGCCGATGGAACCGTCGCGAAACCGCTCACCCGGCGTGACAGTGGTCGGCCGTCGGTGTGTAGGGAGATGGGCTCCGTCCGCCGAGGACGTGCTCGAGGGCGGGATGGCCGGTGTCATCGCAGCCTCAACGATCATTCCTGTGGCGCGAGTCTCGGTCCACGAGGTGGGCTGTCTGCGGTTGACCATAGGGTCTGTCCAGGTCGGGGTGGACTGCCTGAAGATCAGGGGAGTACCGTTCCGCCTGGTGCGCCGGGAAGTCTGGTCGGCAACGTCTGAGCGTTGTCGTCGAGAGGAACCTCATGGCTGCTTCCCACGGTCCTGCCTGCTCTTCGGAGCCGCTCGCGATCGATGCACGGGGGCTGACCAAGCGTTTCGGGCGGACGACGGCGGTGGAGGACCTCTCGCTGACCGTCCGGCGCGGTGAGGTCTTCGGCTTTCTCGGGCCCAACGGCGCGGGCAAGTCGACGACGATCCGCCTCCTGCTCGGCCTGGTGCGTGCCTCGGCAGGCAGTGCGTCGTTGTTCGGTGACGACGTCCGGGATGTTCGTCGGGCCCATCGGCATGTGGCCTATGTGCCTGCCGACGTGGCGTTGTGGCCCTCGCTGACGGGTGCTGAGATCCTCCACCTGCTCGCACGGACCGGCCCCGAGGCAGACCTCGCCTATCGAGAGGTCCTGGTCGACCGGTTCGCTCTGGACCTGGACCGGGCGGCGGCGACGTACTCGACGGGCAACCGGCAGAAGGTCGCGCTCGTGGCCGCCTTCGCCACTCGGGCACCGCTGTTGATCCTCGACGAACCCACCAGCGGTCTCGATCCGCTGATGGACCGCGAGTTCCGTCGATGCGTGGTTGAGGCCAGAGACCGAGGCCAGACAGTGTTCCTGAGTTCCCATCTGCTCGACGAGGTCGAGGCACTCTGTGATCGGGTGGCGATTCTGCGGTCCGGTCGCCTGGCGGAGGTGGCTCGGATCGCGGAGCTGCGCAGGCTCCGACGTACGGAGGTCGAAGTCTCCTTCACGGGCGATCCGCCCGATTTGACACGGACGCCCGGTGTGCTCGAAACCCAGGTTCTCGGCGGCTCCCGACTGCGCTTCACCCTGTCCGGCGCCGCCGGTCCGGCGCTGCGCGCACTGGCATCGGCGGAGATCGAGACGATCGAGGTCCGAGAACCGACGCTGGAGGAGATCTTCCTCGACTACTACGGCGAGCGGGATCGATGACCTCGGCGGAGCGGACCGCACTGCGATCGACGTCGCGCCCGGTCCGGCGGCGGGCTCTTTGCGCCATCGCCGCGCTGCATCTCAAGCAGATTCGCCGCAGCGCGCTCGTGGTGCTGGGCGTCGTGGCAGGGCTCTCGGGGCTGGTGGCGGGCCAGTTCCATACCATGTTCGCCGGGGTGCTGGACGCCCAGGCGTTGGCAGCTTTGACGGAGAATCCGGCGATTCGAATCCTCTTCGGCGACCCGGTGGCACTGGATGATCCGGGCGGTTTCACCGTCTGGCGCACGGGCACGGTGTTCGCCGTGCTGGTCGGGGTCTGGGCGTGTGTGACTGCGACACATCTCACGCGGGGCGAGGAGGAGGCCGGGCATTCGGACCTGCTCCTGGCAGGGCAGACGACCCGGGTCGACCAAGTGGTCCTGTCGCTCACGGTACTTGTCGGGTGCCTTGCCGTCATCGGAACGGTCCTCGCGGGCACGCTCGTGTTCTCGGGCACGGCGGTGGTCGGCTCGGTGTTGTACGCGGCAGGCCTCGTCGGGGTCGGCGTCGGGTTCGCCTCAGCGGGCGCGCTGTGTGCGCAGATCCTTCCCACTCGTGTCGCCGCCTCCGGGCTGGGAGTCGGTCTGCTGACTGCGTCGATGATGGCCCGGATGGTCGCCGACGGAGCGGAGGAGCTGGATTGGCTGCGGTGGTTCACGCCGTTCGGCCTCGTCGGTGAACTCGGTCCCTACGCGCATGATCGACCCGCTCCGCTCCTCGTGTTGTTCCTGATGCCGGTGTTGCTCGCGGCGAGTGCGGTCGTCATTGCACGCATGCGCGACGCCGGTACGGGCCTGCTCCGGCTGACAGCCCGACGATCCCCCCGGATGATGTTCCTCGGGTCGCTCGCCGGGTTCGCGATCCGGCGGGTACTGCCCCCGATGACGGGCTGGACGGTCGGCTTGGCCGCCTTCGCCGGACTGATCGGGCTGCTTGCCGTCTCGATCACCGACTTCCTTGCAGGCAGTCCCCGCTTCACCGAGCTGGCCGCCGCAGCAGGCTTTGGTCTCCTGGATGCGACCACCGGCTATGCCGCGACGATGTTCACCCTGTTCGCGATTCCGGTGGGGTGTTTCGCCGCGACGCGCATCGCTGCCATGCGGCAGGACGAGCGCAGTGGACGTGCGGTTCCCCTGTTCGCCACCTCGACATCCCGAGAGCGACTCGTGGCCGTCGAGCTCGCCGTCACCCTGGCGTGCGTTCTGCTGCTGCTCGCCGTGGTGGGTCTCGCGATGTGGGCGGGCACCCGCATCGTCCAGGCACCGTTGGGAGTGGGTGAGGCGCTTGCCGGCGCACTCAACCTGGTGCCCGTCGCCCTGCTCTGCATCGGCGCGGCGACGGCGGCACTCGGGTGGCTTCCACGGGCGGTCCTCGTGGTCGGTTGTCTGCCTGCCGTCGGCGGCTTTCTGCTCGACGTCCTGGCGCAGAGCACGGGTGCCCCGGCGTGGGTGGGGGACCTCTCGCCGTTCGCGCACCTTGCCGCGGTACCCCACACTCCGCCGGATTGGACGGGCCTCGCCGTCTCCTCGGTGATCGCGCTCGTCCTCGCGGCCATCGGTACCGTCGGCCATGCGCGACGAGATCTCGGCGTCTGACTTCTCCTGTCCCGATGGCATCACCAGCACCGACGGTCTCTCGGCCGCCTGGAAGGGGCAGCCGGGACGTCCGGCCCCGGACCTGCATCGCCCACCTGTCGAGGAGAGTCGATGATCGATCCACGGCGCACACGAGGGCAGCGCACCGGGGCTTGACGTTCTCGCGAGCAGTGATACCGGTCTCACAGGTGCAGCGGTGTCGTCGTCGGTGCCGGTGACCTCGGACTCGGTCGAACGCTTCTCACCCGTGCGAGCGACCATCAGGTCATCCAGAAGGGGAGATCGTGCCAGCCAGGACTCCGGATGTCGTCTGATACGTTCTTGACGACTTCTACACTTCGTGAGGGGAGGGGCAGTGATCGAGAGCGTCGGTCGTCGGTGCGATGGCACCGGCCTGCCGGGCAGCCGCAGCACCCACCCTCTGGGGGGCGCGCTCGGGATGCCTGCTTTTCGGTCCTCGAGTCTGCGGCGGAGCCGCTTCGCCGAACCCCACAAACTGCCGGTCGACCACGGTCTTCCGCCGGGCACCAACGGCTACACCACGTCGTGGGGCACCAACGCCCACGGCGAACTGAGCGCGTGCCCGCCGGGATCTCGCTGATCTCAGTCCCGCAGTCGTCTTCCCCCTCCTCGTCTGGTTGATCGCGCGAGCGTCACCTGCTGCCAGGTATGTCTGCCGTGCGGTCCCTTCTCCCTCGTCGGTTCTCGGCGCCGTAGGCGCTGATACTCACGGCGGTGGGCCGTCGTCACCCGCACCCCCATGACGAAGACGTGGCGATGAATCGTGAAAGGACCATGGCGTGTTGCTGGTCGTGTTGGTGGTTGCGCTCGCTCTCACCACCCTGAGCACACCCTTGCTCAACCGCCTGCTCGGCCGTGCGGCAGGCTGGCCGATCGCGGCCGTCTTCGCGGCCCTGACAGTC
This sequence comes from Actinoalloteichus fjordicus, assembly GCF_001941625.1. NCBI lineage: Bacteria > Bacillati > Actinomycetota > Actinomycetes > Pseudonocardiales > Pseudonocardiaceae > Actinoalloteichus > Actinoalloteichus fjordicus. The sequence continues at coordinate 4,535,689 of NZ_CP016076.1, read as the reverse complement.
GTCGTCGCAGTTCAGGGACGGCACGTCCTCGTCGAGGGCGGCACGCTCGAGTTCTCGCGCCCCTGGATGCCCGCGATCGGCGTGAACCTCGAACTGCGGATGGACGGCCTCGGCTGGCTTTTCTGCATGCTGGTGCTCGCGGTGGGCGCTCTGATCATCGCCTACTCGACGCGGTATTTCCCGCCCGGCAGGCGGGGTGGCTTCTACTTCCTGATGACGGCCTTCGCCACGGCGATGACCGGTCTGGTGCTGGCTGACGACCTGGTGCTGCTCTTCGTGTTCTGGGAGCTCACCACGATCTGCTCGTTCTACCTGATCGGCCTGTCCGGGCCGTCGGCGAATCGTCCTGCGGTGCGCACCTTCCTCGTCACCGCGCTGGGCGGGCTGGCGCTGCTGACCGCAGTCGTCCTGCTCATCGTCCGGACCGGGACCAGCAGCCTGAGCGCCGTCCTGGCCGACACGTCCTGGATGCAGGACACCGGCTTCGCGACCGTGGTCGCGTTGCTGGTGATGCTGGCGGTCTTCACCAAGTCGGCTCAGTTCCCCTTTCACTACTGGCTGCCCGACGCGATGGCGGCCAGCACCCCGGTCAGCGCCTATCTCCATGCCGCGACGATGGTCAAGGCCGGGGTGTATGTCGCGATGCGTTTCTCCGCGGCGTTCGGCGAATTCGGTGTGTGGAACCTCGGACTCATCTCGGTGGGTCTGGTCACCGCACTGATCGGTGCCGTCTTCGCGCTGCAGCGCCACGACCTCAAGGAGCTGGCGGCGTACTCGACCGTCAGCCAGCTCGGCTTCCTCATCATGGTGATCGGCATCGGTACTCCTGCGGCGCTGATCGCAGCGGCCGTGCACACCGTGGCACATGCCTTGTTCAAGTCGGCGCTGTTCATGACGGTCGGCATCATCGACCGTCAAGCCGGTACCCGAGACATCCGAAGACTCAGCGGTCTGCGTGCCGCCATGCCCGTCACCGCGACTGTGGCAGGCCTGGCCGCGTTGTCGATGGCGGGGATACCGCCCTTCCTCGGCTTCGTGAGCAAGGAGAGCCTGTTCGACGCGCTGCTGGAAGCACCGGGGCCTGCCTGGGCGGGCCCGGCCGTGGGCGTCGGAGCGGTGATCGCGGCGGCGTTCACCTTCGCCTACGCGTTCCGCTTCGTCGTCGGAGTGTTTGGCGGCCCGCCGAACGAGCCATCGCCTCGCGAGGCCGGTGTCTGGTTTCTCGCCGCGCCTGCCGTGGCCGTCGTCGGCGGTCTACTCCTCGGTCTGGGCGCTCCGTGGCTTAATCCGCTGGCGGACCGGGTAGCGGTCGACGCCGCACCCGGAAGCGGGTACGCCGACCTGAGTCTGTGGCATGGCTTCAACGCGGCGTTGTGGATGTCGGCCGCCGCCATCGGCCTGGGCGCGCTCCTCACCTGGCGGTCGGCCTCCGGTGAAGCCCTGGCGGGCCGCCGGTTCTTCCCCGCCTCGGGCACGGCGGTCTTCGAGCTGCTGTACCGAGGCGTGATCGCGCTGGGCGTCCGGGTGGGAGATCTCACCCGCAGCGACTCGCCAGCGCGACACCTGGCGGTGCCGATCGTGCTGATCGGTGGTCTCACCGCCGTCGTCGCCGCCGCGAACCTCGACTTCGGATCTTTCACCGCACCCACGTCACGGACGCTGGACTGGTTCCTGGTGGTGCTGGTGGTCGCCGCAGTCCTCTCCGCGACCATCACCCGTTCGCGGCTGGCGGGCCTGGTCCTGGTGGGCGTGGCCGGTTTCACGGTGGCACTGTGGTTCCTGTTCCTCGGGGCGTTCGACGTCGCGCTGACGCAGGTGCTGGTGGAGATCCTCACCGTCGTCGTCGCGGTGCTCGTCCTGCGGCGGCTGCCCCGGAGATTCCATCGCGCGACCCGGCGAAGGACGGTGCTGACCGCCGGAATCGCCATCGGGGCCGGACTCAGCGCGGGCCTGGCCGCCTATCTGATGACCGGTCGCCGGGAGCTCTCACAGGCTGCGGAGTACTTCCTCTCCCAGGTCGAAGACGACACCGGCGGCACCAACGTCGTCAACACGATCCTGGTCGACTACCGGGCGATGGACACGATGGGCGAGCTCACGGTCCTCGGCGTCGCAGGCCTGGTGATCATCTCAGTGCTGAACTCCAGCGGTCTGATCTCCGGCGGCGGAGAACGACAAGCGAAGGTCCCTCCGAGCAGTGCGGTCTGGAACGCCGACGACAACACCGTCATCGTGCGGACCGTGGCGCGGTGGCTGATGCCGCTGCTGGTGCTCTGGTCGCTCTACCTGCTCCTGCGGGGGCATCACGAGCCCGGCGGCGGCTTCATCGCCGGGCTGGTCGGAGGGGCGGGGTTCGCGCTGGTCTATCTGACGGCTGCGAGTGAATCGGCCGCCCGTATCCGACTCTCGTCGCCGGGGCTCATCGCAGGCGGGATCGTCGTGGCGGCAGGCTCCGGGCTGCTGGGCTACTTCGACGGCTCCTTCCTGCGGCCACTGCATGCCGACATCGGGATGCCCTGGGGCGACTTCCACTTCACCACCGCCCTGGTCTTCGACGTCGGCGTCTATCTCGCGGTCATCGGTGTGCTGCTCACGGCGCTGAACCATCTGGGACTGCGGCAGCCGCAGACGGCGGGAGTCCGCTCCGGCTCGCGGGGCCGCACCGGTTCCCGAGGGCGGCGCGCCGCGACAGGTCGGCCGTCGAACGGTCCCGCGACTGGAGGTTCCCGATGACGCTCGCGATCACGATCGGCGCCTTGATCGCCGGTGCGGTCTTCCTGATGCTGCAACGCGGCATGGTCCGCATCGTGCTGGGCTTCGTGCTTCTCGGACACGGGGTGAACCTGTTGCTGATGTCGGCAGGCGGCACGTCTCGGCGTGACCAGCCGCTGCTGTCCTTCGGCTCGCCGGAGGCTGCGGCGGATCCGCTCCCACAGGCATTCGTGTTGACCGCGATCGTGATCGCCTTCTCGATCACGATCTACATGCTGACTCTCGCCGCCACCGGCAGCGACGACGACACCGAGGACGCCTCATGAACGCCGCGCTGCTGCCGCTCGTCGTGATGGTGCCGCTGATCAGCGCCGCCCTGCTCGCCGTCGTGTCCGGCCCTCGGTGGCTGCGCAGGGTCCTGCTGCTTGCACCCAACCTCGGCGCGCTGGTGGCCGGTGCCCTGCTGATCCAGGCCACGGGCGACGGCTCGGTCTACGCGCACAACATCGGGCTCTGGCAGGACGGGATCGCGATCCCGTTCGTCGTCGACGTGTTCAGCGCCCTGATGGTGACGACCACCGCGCTGCTCACCGTGACCTGTTCCGCGTTCGCCGTCGCCACCGGTGAGGACCGGGCCCGATTCTTCGGACCGCTCGTCCTGGTGCTCTCGGCGGGGGTGTACGGGGCGCTGATGACCGGTGACCTGTTCAACCTGTTCGTCTTCATCGAGGTCATGCTGCTGCCCTCCTACGGCCTGCTGGCGATGGCCGGAGCGCTGCGCAGCCTGCGGGGTGGACGGATCTACGTCACGGTCAATCTGCTCACCTCCACGATCTTCCTGGCAGGCGTCGCCCTGGTGTACGGCGTGGCGGGCACGGTGCACCTGGGCGAACTCATCGGGGCGGCCCGAGAGTCGCCGCTGGTGGCGTCGGCGATGGCGGTGGTCCTGCTCGCCCTGTCGATCAAGGCGGCGGTGGTGCCGGTGCACGGCTGGCTGGCCCGCACCTATCCCGCGACCTCGCCTGCGGTGACCGCCTTGTTCTCCGGGCTGCACACCAAGGTCGCGATCTACGCGATCTACCGTCTGTACGCCCTGCTCTTCGAAGGCGATGCCACTTACCTGTGGATCGGCCTGGTCGCCTTCACCGCGACCATGCTCATCGGCGTGCTGGGCGCGGTGGGCGAGAACACCACCCGATCCATCCTGGTCTTCCACATGATCAGCCAGATCGGCTACATCCTGCTCGGCGTCGCGCTGTTCACTCCGCTGGGACTGATGGCCGGAATCTTCTACCTGATCCATCACATGATCGTGAAGGCGTCGTTGTTCCTGTCCACTGGAGCGATCGAGGACGCCTACGGGACGAACCGGTTGGACCGTCTGGGCGGTATCGCGCGCCGTGAGCCGCTGCTGGCACTGGTGTTCATGGGAGCCGCGCTGTCCCTGGCAGGACTGCCGCCGTTCTCCGGGTTCGTCGCCAAGCTCACCCTGGTCAGCGCCACGATCGAGGACGGACAGTGGATCGTCGCCGCCGTCGCGGTGGCGGTCAGCCTGATCACCCTGATGTCGATGCTCAAGATCTGGGGCGGGCCGTTCTGGGGCGCGGAGCCCGACTCGGACGGCGGGTCGGGTCGAGAAGTCCAGAGCAGTCCGTCGACGGGAGGGGTGTCGGCCCCGGCTCGACCGACCCTCCGGCCGAAGGTGCGGCCCGCGGTTCTACTCCCGGCGCTGGTACTCACCACCGCCACGCTCTGCATCGGGCTGGGTGGTCAGGTCCTGCTCGATCTCAGTGCTCAGGCGGCGTCCGGACTGCTGGACCCCGCCGCCTATCTCGAGGCGGTGACGAACCGATGACCTCACAGCTGCGATGGCTGACCCGCCTGCTGCGGTTTCCCTTCTACTACGCGCTCGAGGTCGTCAAGTCCTCGACCACCGTCGCACTCGACATCCTCACACCGGGCAGCCGGGCGACGCCCGCCTTCGTGGAAGTCCGACTGCGATGTACCACTGATCTGGAGATCACGATGCTGGCCAACATGATCTCCCTGACACCGGGGACCGTGACGGTCGCCACCCGCAGGCGTCCCGCGACACTCTGGGTGCACGGGATGTACGTCGACGACCGCGAGTCCTTCCGGGAGGAGCTGTACGCGATGGAGGACCGTCTCCTGGCGGTGACCCGCCGCAACGGTGCGCCCGACCGCCTTCCCGCGTCCCGGCGAACCACGAGCGGGGGACCGGCATGACCGTCATCGACATCGGCCTCGGCGCAGTCGTCCTGGCCATGATCATCGCCACCTACCGCATCCTCCGTGGTCCTTCGAGCGCCGACCGCGCGGCAGGCGCCGACGTCATCTTCTTCGGTTTCGTCGGCCTGGTCGCTCTCCTCGGTCTGCGGTTGGAGACCGAACTGGTGATCGACATCGTCCTGGCCTGCACACTCGTCGGATTCCTCGCCGCCTTGTCACTGGCGCGTCTGATCGCGGGAGGCAAACGATGAGCCCGATCCTGGACGTTCTCGGTGTCATCTCCATGGTTCTCGGCGGGGTCGTCTTCGCCGTGGGCGCCTTCGGGCTGCTGCGCCTCCCCGACTTCTACTCTCGCCTGAGCGGGGTCAGCATCGCGGCCGGTCTCGGCACCGCCCTGCTTCTGCTAGGACTACTCCTGCACTTCCCGACTCTGGAGAACGCGCTGAAACTCGGGCTCGCCCTGCTCATCCAGCTCGCCACCGCAGCCGTGGGCGGCAACGCGATGGCCAGGGCCGGGTATCTCGCCGGCACCCCGGCGACCCCGAGAACCAGATACGACGACCTGGCGGTCGGTACGACGGATGGTCCGAAGCCTGCGCCCGACGATTCCCGAGGAGCTGACTGAGAACGGGACTTCGGCACCGTGGTCAGCGTTGATCGAAGGCCGGGCAGACAGAAGACAGGGGAAGGAGGAGCCGCGACATGGCGGGGGCTCCTTTTACGGTTCAGGCCTGCTGTTCCAGCCACTCCCACAGTGTCTGTTCTCGGTCGGAGTCGTATGATTCGCCGGACGATTTCATGGGTCGGGTGCGGTGGATGTAGGAGCCGGTAGGGGCTTTGATGGCTCCGAGGATCACGTCGGCGAGCTTGTGGCCTGCGACCTGTGGGGTGTCCACGAGTGGGGTGGCTGCCAGTGGCGGGATCAGCCGGCTCATCACCCATGGGAAAGCGCCGCCTGCTTCTCGCGCCAGCCCGGTTCCCATGACGAGGCTGGGGTTGTAAGAGAGGATCTCCACTTCCGGCGGGAGTCGGCGGGCCCATTCGTGGACGAGGTAGATGCCGCCGAGCTTGCTCGTGGTGTAGGCGCGGCGGCCGGCTCGGACGCGTGCGGGGTTCTTGAACGCGCCGGGCTTGGAGACCGTCTCGGGGCCTGGCCAGTGTGGTCGCGGCATGATGCCGCCAGTGTGTCGGATGTCGCCGAAGTGGGCGTCGCTGACGGTGACGACGATGCGGGCGGGAGCGTGGAGGTGTGGGTGCAGCCGACGCAGCAGCAAGTGGGTCGCCAGCACGTTGACGGCAAAGGTCCTCTCGTACCCGTCCACGGTTGAGTGCAACGCATTGTCGAGGTGGACGCCTGCGTTGCAGGCGATTCCACTCAGCGGTGGGAGTTCGCCCGCGTCGAGCATGTCCTCGACCTGCGCGGACGCCGCGGCGATACTCGCCTTGCTCGCGAGATTCGTGTCGATCACGGTGACATGTGGGGATATCGCACGCAGGCCGGGGAGCACCTCGGCGCCTGAACCTGCCCGTGTAAGGACCACCAACCGTGTCTCGGGACTGCGCCGAAGAATGTCGCGGGCGGCTTCCAATCCGATTCCTCGGGTCGCACCGGTCATGACCAGGGTTCGAGTCGCTGTGTCCATTCGTGCGCTCCTTGAGCTGAGGGTGATCAGGCCGGTGTATGGCGACGGGGCGCGTGGTTCCTCCGTCGTCACCGACTGTGCGGGAGCCTTCGCGGGCGAGGGAGATCCCGTCGAGCCTGGTACCGGCAGGACCACGCACGCGACCCGGCGTCACCGTCAGGGCAAGGGACAATAGACACCATGGTGAAGGGTGAGGGGTCGGATCTGGGCGAGTATCTGCGTCATCGCCGCGCCGAGATGACGCCCCCCAACCGTCCAGGCATCACCGCCATGTCTCACCGGCGCGTCCCTGGCCTACGGCGACAAGAACTCGCCGACATCGCAGGATTGTCCGTTGACTACTACACCCGTCTGGAGCAAGGGCGTGCGACGCGGCCCTCACGCGAAGTCCTCACCGCCTTGGCACGGGCCTTCCACCTCTCGAACGCTGAACGGGATCACCTCTTCCGCCTCGCAGGTGAGCTGGCGCCGCTCCCGAAGGCACCTGATCGTGAAATCCGTCCCGGTATTCTTCGTCTGCTGCGCAGCCTTGAAGGTGTCATGCCCGCCACCGTTCACGACGGGCGTCTTGACGTGCTCGCACACAATGCTGATGCGGCACAACTGCTGGGACCATTGTGGGGTGATGGGCCGTACGGTCGAAACATCGTCTATCAAGGCTTCACCGCTCCGGAACTGGGCGAGTTGCTCGATGAAGAGGGTGCTGATCAGTTCGCCCGGGTGGCGGTCGCCGAACTTCGCATAGCGATCAGCCGATACCCGGGGGATGAGTACCTGCATTCTCTGTTCCAGGAACTCTTTGCCTGCAGTGCTGCTTTTCGCACCCGATGGGAGCATGGCGAGATCGGAGCATGGCGATCCGCCTTCAAGCGACTACGGCACCCCTCCCACGGGTGGATGAGCCTCGACACCGAGATGCTCCACGACCCCGAACCCGACCACTGGCTCATGCTCTACACGCCTCGTGATCCTTCGTAACCTCGCCACAACACGCCGCTGGGCCGGTACTTTCGATGACGTCGTCGACCATCGTGATCTCACCGAGGCCCTGCCTGTCTCGCCGACCGCCGAGCATCGTGCGGCCTGGGTCGCCGACTGGTGGGGCCGACACCTCGAACCGGGCCAGGGCTGGCGGCCGGAGTCGGTGCTCGTCGATGAGGGGGACTCGCAGTGCCGTGAGGTGCCCTGCTTCCTCGTCGAGCTGTTCGGTGAATCGGCGGGCCTGTGTGACCTCGCGTCTTCACCGTCAGCGGTCGGCGGTGTTCCGTTCCTGTCCGTTCGGCCGAAGCTGTCACAGCGTAGCCGGCTTGCTGAGCCGTAGCGGCCAACTGCCGAGCGGCGGCCCTGAAGCGGGGCCGCCTGCGCCGCTGGGGCCGCGTAGGGGGCCGTTCCGCAGTCTGCCCGACCGGCGACCGGATGCCAGCTCCTCAGCGCCACCTTGCACGAAGTTCCTCGCTTCCCGGCGCGAAAGGCCGGTTCGGTGGACAGTTCCTCGCGAACTAGTCACAAGACCGCATTGATCCTTGAACTGGCAGAACGGGCCAGCAGAAGTGGCTTTCACCGACGACGAACTCCCGTCACAGGATGACCGGGCCGGGTGGCCGCTGTTGCGGAAACGGTTCGCCGCCGCGTTCGCGACGTGGACCCGCGACGAGTGGGGGCCGTGTTCGCGGATGCCGATGCGTGCATCACCCCGGTACTGACCTTCGCCGAGGCGCCCGCCCACCCGCATGCGGTCGCACGTGGCGGGTTCGTCGAGGTGGACGGCGTGGTGCATCCTGCTCCCGCGCCTCGGTTCTCGCGCAGCAGGGTCGACGTCGCGGCCTCGCCGACTCCGGCGGAGTCGCAGGCGCACGGGATCCTCGCCGACTGGTGGGTCGGCCCAGAGCCTCGGTGATCGTCCCGACGGTCGCCGAGGCCTGCGCTCCTACTGCTTGCGCGGTGTCGATGCCCCATCGCGAACGAAGGTGCCGCTGCTGGCCCGTGGCCGGATCGGCGGCTTCGTGCGGCCGCACTTTGCTCACCCGGCGGGCATCGCTTCGCGTGGCGGCCACCACGGTGAAAGCGTCTGGCACGTCAACGCGAAACACCGGCGCGCCCGCTGGGCCCGGTCGCTGCACAACGTTACGGAGGTGCTGCCGGAGCAGTTGGTCGGGCACCGTGTCCGTCGTGCGGACGTCCATGTGGTGCTGGCCGATGGTGCTTGTGTGGTGCTGGAGGTGCAGCGAGGGCTGATCACTAATGGGCTACGGCTGGCCCGGCACCGGGACTATGCTGCCGCTGGCGTGCGAGACGTGTGGTGCATGCGCTCGGGCACTCGGATTCCGCACGTCTTGGTTGCCGAGGGCATCCCGGTTCGGACGCTCTATCGCGAGGGTGCGGCCGGAACCAGGCTCGGAGCAGCCCACGTGCGCAGCCGCCAGTGGCGGACGAAGGAGCTGCGCCTGTTCGAGCTGCATCATCCGCCCTACGCTGGCGACCCGCTGATCGACGAAGGCTTCCCTCTCTCCGGCCTCGGTCTCGATGCCGTCGGCGTGACGTTTCCATCCACAAGCACTGTGCACAACGACAGCGTCGTCTGCCGTCGTAGTCCCTACGACGGTTCGCTCCAGTTGGGTATCCAGCGGCTGGCGGGCGGTGGGTCTACCGCGTCGGCCGGAGTGCCCGTCTGAACGGGCGTCGGGCGGTGAGCGGCGGAGGTTGTCTGACCGGGGACGGGCTGGCCGAATGTCCGGTCACGGCGCTCCCCCAGGCCCCGATCTGACCACGTGCTGAAGGCGTCTCCTGCCACTTTTCCGCCCCAACCGCACCGGATACCGGGGCAGGAGTGAACACAGGATCGTTACCTTCTAGCGACCTAGTGGGCATCGCTGGTGCGACCCCGTATCGCATCCGTCAGGCGGATCCTCCCACAATCCTCCCAAAACCGGTCGCAAGCCGCCGAGCGGACCACAGTGGACGGAGCGGAAAGAGCGACATCAGAATGCAAAAAACCCCGCTGACCTCGCTTTTTCCTGATTCGGCTGGGCGTCGCGACCGTCGGGACGACAGGATCTGAAACTGCGACCCCTTGACCCCCAGTGGCGTCGAATTGCGCCGGTGACCTGCGGAAATGGAGATATCGCAGGTCCGGTGGGTGCAGTTGGCGACGGTTGAGGGCGTTCGATTGTGGTCGTGGTCGATCCGATCCTCCCGGAATCCTCCCGCTTGTGGGCATTCTGGCTGTTCAACGGCCTTCGGGCCCATGCCGTTCGCCATCCCGCGTGTGCGTTCTCGCTGGGCAGTGCAGCTTCCGCCTGATGAACCGAACGTGGACAAGGCCTTCGATATCGACCATCTTCGCCGCTGAGCACGTCGTCGGAGCACGATTGGCGGCATCGCCCGCTCGCGGTGCCGAACTCTTCGGCTGGCTCAGCCGTCACCGCAGGTCATCGAATGCTCATTGTCCTGGCGGACGGTTACCGCCTGCTTGTTGTCTGCCACGAACGTCACTCCTCGACCACTGTGTTTTCGTCGCCCTTGCCACCGCACTGTCCTGCTTCACGAGGATTGCCAAAATCCCTATGTAGGACGTGGTCCAGTGCCCCTTCACCGAGTAAGGTGTAGTCCTCGGAGCTAGAGTGCGGGCAATAACGCGTGGATTTGAGGGGCGACAGGTCGGCCATGAGTGGTACTCCCGCGCTGATTGGCCGCTATGTGGTGGAGCGCGAGCTTGGCTCCGGTGGCATGGGCGAGGTGTACCTCGCTTACTCGCCTGCCGGCGATCCCGTTGCGGTGAAGCTCATCCGCAGGGACCGGTTGGATCCGGTCACGCGCGCGCGGTTCGAGAAGGAAGCCCTGATCGCTCGGACCGTGGTCGGGACGAACCGGGTGGCGAGGTTCCTCGATGCGGATCCCTACGCGGATCGACCCTGGCTGGCGATGGAGTACGTGCCGGGAAGCACCTTGTTCGTTCATGTCGAAGCTCACGGCCCACTGCCTGCGCCGCTTGTCCTCAGTCTCGGTGCGTTACTCGCCGAGGGCCTGGCGGCCGTACATGCCACCGGACTTCTGCATCGGGACGTCAAGCCACAGAACGTGATCATGGGTGACTACGGTCCGACGCTGATCGACTTTGGTCTCGGTGCCTTCCTCGATGCGGCGAAGGACACCTTGTCACACAGTGGAATGATCATCGGCACAGTGCGTTGTATGCCGCCGGAGCAGGCGATGGGGCGTCCGCAGGTCACACCGGCCGCAGACGTGTACGGGCTGGGGACCGTTCTGCTGCACGCGGCGACAGGACACTATCCCTACGAGGGTGGACGATGGGAGGCGATCGTCGGACAGGTCGCCGACCCTCGTCAGCTTCCCGACCTGGGCGGCCTCCCAGACGCTCTGCTCCCCTTGGTCTCGTCGATGCTCGCGCACGATCCCGTCGATCGTCCGTCTCTCACGGCGGTGACAGCCGCGTGCACGACGCTGATGTACGACGGCGATCTGTCGCCTGTGGAAGCCCGTCGAGCGTTGATCGACCGTACGGTCGCCCACTCGTCGGTGACAGCGGCACCGGCTGCTCCACCGTCCTCGTTGCTGGATCGGCTCGAAGCACAGGTCGTGCCCCTCAACGGTGAGACAGGGCTGGACAGTCCTCTCGACAGCCCGCCCGAGGCATCCGAAGAAGGTGCGCGGCACGAGGTTTCCAGCGAGGTCGAACAGGCCGCCGTACCGGCCCCCGCAGGTGCGCGGGGCGGGCGGGTGCCCGCTTCACAGCGAGTTGCCGAGGAGCTGCGGAAGCACTATACGACGCAACCTGGCTTATAGCCGATTCTGCACAGCGGGACGAATGAGTTCATGAATGGAGTGCGCTTGACCGGGATCGCCGGGCAGGAAGACGCCCAGGAGATGTACGAGTCCACGGCGAGGTATGCACCGGGCGCTCAGGTGCGGATCCGGGATGAGCAGTGGTTGGTGAAGAAGGTCGGCAACACCCGATATGACGGCTGGATGCTCGAGGTCACCGGCGTCTCCCCGTTTGTTCGCGGAACCGACGCGGTCTTCTATGAGAAGCTCGAGAAGCCCTCCGGGATCGAGGTGCTCGACCCGAGGAAGACCCGGTTGGTGGCTGACGATTCTCCGAATCACCGCCGGGCGCGTCTCTATCTGGAGGCGGCGATCCGCAAGACCGCCTTGCCGCAGACGGAGCACGGACTTGCGCTCGCTGACAGCTTCCTCATGGATAAGCAGACCCATCAGTTGCGCCCCGTCGAGCTTGCGCTCTCGGCACAGAACCCACAGCCGCGCATTCTCATCGCGGATGTGGTAGGCCTTGGCAAGACCTTGGAGATCGGTCTCCTGCTTGCTGAGCTCATGCGCCGTGGACGTGGTGAGCGGATCCTTGTGGTGACTCCTGCCCACGTCTTGGAGCAGTTTCAGCGTGAGCTGTGGACTCGCTTCTCCATCCCGCTGGTCCGGCTGGATTCGACCGGGATCCAGCGTATCCAGCAGGACATACCGGCGGGGCGTAATCCCTTTGTCTATTTCAAACGCGCCATCATCTCCGTGGACACGCTCAAGAGCGACGTCTATACGCACCACCTCGGCAGTACCGACTGGGATGCGGTCGTCATCGACGAGTCTCACAACCTGGTCACCCGTGGTACTCGCAATAATGCGCTTGCCCAGCTGCTCGCCCGCCGTACGGATGCCTTGATCCTCGCCTCCGCGACCCCGCACAACGGCAACGCCGAGTCTTTCGCTGAGCTGATCAAGCTGCTTGACGAGGCCGCGATCGCCGACCCCTCGAACTACGACGTGAAGAACCTTGAGCACCTCTATATTCGGAGGACGAAGATCTCACGCGAAGTGCGTGACTCGCTCAAGGGAGCCTGGGCCGACAGAGGGCCGTCCTTACCAGTGGAAGTCAGGGTGACGAACAGGGAACGTACGGTCTTCGAAGAGCTCGCCTCCCGATGGATTCCGCGCGACCGCACGGCGCGCTCGGTCAGCGATCACCAGCTCTTCCCGTACACGTTGTTCAAGTCGTTCCTCTCCTCCCACAAGGCGTTACGGGCGACCATCGAGGCGCGACTACGCACGCTGGACAGGTCTGCGGCTCCGAGCGAGACCGAGCGGTCGGCGCTGGTGGATCTCGATCAGCTCGCCTCTCGTATCGAGGATGCCGACTCGGCGAAGCTCGCGAAGCTGGTCGAGGTACTGAAGGAACTCGACGTCGGGCCTCAGTCGGCTACCCGAGTCGTGGTCTTCTCCGAGCGTATCGCGACGTTGACATGGCTCGCCGAGGTCGTACCGGCGCAGCTGGGCTTCCCCACGGGCAGGAGCGACGACAAGAACAAGCCCTGGCTGTCTTACGGCGGTGTCGTGCAGGTGATGCACGGCGAGGCCACCGGCGACGACGAACAGAAGAAGATCGTCGAAAAGTTCGGTCTGCGGGACGACCCGGTCCGGATTTTGTTCACCGGCGATGTCGCCTCGGAAGGCGTCAATCTGCACCAGCAGTGCAATCAGCTCATTCACTATGACCTGCCGTGGTCGTTGATCCGGATCGAGCAGCGCAACGGCCGCATCGACCGCTACGGGCAGGAGAATCCGCCCGAGTTCCGTGCTCTCATCCTCACCAGCGACGTCCAGTGGCGTGCGGACGAGGCGACCGGCGAGGTCCTCTTCCTCGATGACCGGCTGGTCGGCGCCAAGCTCCTTCGGCGGGAGGAGGAGGCGCATAAGATCGAGGGATCGGCTGAGGCGGTCACCGGTCTGTACCGGGCGCAGGAAGAGGACAACCGCCTCACCAAGGATCTGATTGCGGGCCGCACCGTCGAGACGTCTCTCAGGCAGTCACGGCAGGGCAGCGCAGGCCTCCTCGCCAAGATACTGGGAAACGTGGGCGCGAATCCTGATCACACTGAGGTCCCCATCGCCACGGTCCCGTCAGTGTTCGAGTCCACCGCCGCGTACTTCGACGAGGCGTTGCGCCAGATCTGCCCGACCCGCCCGGAGGATGACCTGTCGTTGCGCCGTGACGAGGACGGCACCATCGCCTTCGAGCCGCCGGCGGACCTGCAGTATCGATTCAAGGCGTTACCCAAGTCGTATTTGGATGAACAGGGCATCCTGCCTACCACGAAACGGCCCGGCCGGTTACGCATGACCTTCTCCAAGAAGCTGGCAGAACAGCGACTGAAGGCGGCACGTGACTCGTCGAAGACATTGTGGCCCAACGTCGGCTACGTGTCCGATGTTCACCCGGTGCTGGACTGGGTGACGGACAAGGCCCTCGCCTCGATCCGCTACGACGAGGCGTTCGTCTTGGCCTACGTACCCCACGCGCGCCTGGCAGGACCGGTGTTCCTCGTCCAGGGGATCTACTCCAATGCGCTCGGAAGGCCGACCGTTGTCGAGTGGATGGCGGTCCTCGGCCTGCCGGACACACCGAGGGTAGTACCCATGGATGCGGACTTCCTGGCACTCTGCGGGGTGGGGCCGAGGATGCCCGGCCGTGCAGTAGCGCAGGACGCAGAAGGCCTGCAACGTCTTGTCCCGCTGGCGATCGACGAAGCAGAACGGCATCTCGTGCTCAGGGAGAACGAATACGCCCGGCGCATCGACCGGGTTCTCGAGCCCTACAGCAGGCGCGTGCAGGAATGGCGGCAGGAAGCGCTCTTCGCGGCGGGCAGAATCGACGAACAGGGCGTGAAACTCACCGCGAGCCGCCGTGAATCCCTCATCGCCTCGTTGCAGACGTCCGGAGCGCCGATGCTGCGCTTGCTCGCCGTCCTCGAACCGCTGTCCGCAGTGGGAGACAACGCCTGATGAGTACCGACTTCGACTCCTTCACCAATCGGGGCGAGTACTTCGCCGCGCACTACTTCGCTGATCAGCTGGGCGTGGATCTCAAGAAGGGGCTCCTGTCCACCTGGTCACGGCGTGAGAGCGATGAGCACGACCAGCGCAAGACGCCTCGGCAGAGGCTGCGGGATCTCCGCGGCGACTACCTGTCGGACACAGTGCGCACCTACTTCGCCGAGTGCGCAGAGCAGGATGCGGCGGACAGCGGCGAGGTCGCCGCTCGGCTACGCACCCACAACAATCCGGAGTGGGTGAGGCGGCTCGGCTGCTGGCACCGGGACGTTCTCGGCGCCCTCGGCTTGTCCGAAGGCCCTACCCGGCTGACGGTCCACCGGGCCGGACGCGAACACGTCGTCGAGGTCGCGTGGCACGGCGACGGGATCGTGGCGGTCGAATGCGGCTGGACCGCGGTCAACGACTCGGCGCTCGACGCGGACGGCCCTGGCCGACTGCTCCATCCGTTGCGGCTGGGCGCAACGGAGGCGTACGAGACGGGACCGGCTCTCGCGACCTGGTTGTTCCAAGGTGAGCTGAACGAGGCAGGCGGGGCACCACCGCGCTTCGTGATCCTCCTGTGCGGCGGAGTCCTGGTGCTCGCAGACCGGCAGGCATGGGCCGAGGGACGGTTCCTCGCCGTGAATCTGGACGCGGCGCTGGAGCGCAACGACCGCAGACAACTCGGTGAACTCGCTACCGTCGCCGCGCTGTTCAGCCACGAGATACTGGCTCCTGGAGACGACGGCAAGGGGCCGCAGATCGACGCATTGCTCAAGGCGTCGACCGACAATGCGGTCGGAGTGTCCGGGGAGCTCCGCGAAGGGCTCCGGCGTTCGGTGGAGATCATCGCCAACGAGGTGCTCGTACGGCTGGACGCTGCCGGTGTCGAGCCTCGGCAGGTCGAGGACGTCAGGATCCCGTTCGCCGGCGAGCTCGCACGTGAGTCACTGCGCTACCTCTACCGCATCCTGTTCCTGCTGTACGCCGAAGCCCGGCCTGAACTGGGCATCCTTCCGGCGGATGATGGTTCGTACGAGGCAGGCTACTCGGTCGCCCGGCTGCGGGAACTCGTCGAACGTGACGAGCAGCTCGTCGAGGAGGAAGCCAGCAATGGTTTTCACCTCTTCGAGTCGCTGCACGTCCTTTTCGACAAGGTCAACAACGGGCACCGGCCCTATGGCACCGAGTCCGATGACGACCTCCCCGGCGAGGACGAGGCGACCCGCAAGTCGAAGGCCGAACGTCGAAGCGAAGATCGAGGCCTTCGCTTCGAGCCGCTGCGCAGCGAACTGTTCGAGCCGAAGGCGATCCGGCTGATCGGCCGCAGCGTCCTCGATCCGCGCGCTGCCGAGGACAGCAGTACGTTCCTGGACCTGCGGCTGCGCAATTCCGCGCTGCACGAGGTGCTGCGGCTGCTGACGATGAAGAAGGCCACCCGGCGCGGCGATCGCGGCGGGTTCATCTCGTACCGCAACCTGGGCATCAACCAGCTCGGCGCCGTCTACGAGGGCCTGATGTCCTACACCGGGAACATCGCCGAGGAGGAGTTGTGCGAGGTCGCCAAAGACGGTGATCCGGACAAGGGATCGTGGCTGATCCCCTCTCACCGGCAGACGGACTATCCGGAGGGCACGCTCGTCGAATACGACGACCACGACGTCCGCAAGGGACTGCGCGGGCCGAAGCGTTACCAGGCAGGCACGTTCGTCTACCGACTGGCCGGGCGGGACCGCGAGACCTCCGCTTCGTACTACACGCCCGAGTCGCTCACCAAGGTCACGGTTGAGCTTGCGCTGAAGCACCGGCTCGATCAGGAACGCGACGCCCAGGGAAAGACGATCACGACGCGGGCCGCGGAGCTGTTGACGTACAAGATCTGCGAGCCCGCTCTCGGATCCGGCGCTTTCCTCAACGAGGCGATCAACCAGGTCGCCGAGGAATACCTGCGGCGGCGTCAGGACGAGCTCGGAGTCTCGATTCCGACGGCGGATGCCCTGACCGAGAAGCAGAAAGCCAAGGCGTACATCGCATTGCACAACGCCTACGGAGTGGACCTGAATGCGACCGGCGTCGAGCTGGCCGAGGTGTCGTTATGGCTCAACACCATGCACCCCGGCATGCGGGCACCCTGGTTCGGCCTGCACCTGCGGCAGGGCAACTCGCTCATCGGCGGGCGACGAGCGGTCTACGCGGGGGAGGACGTCGCCTCGGCGGCGAAGGCGTGGCTGAAGACGAAGGGCGGATTGGCTCCGACCCCGTTGCCGTTTCGAAAGGACGGCGTGGAGCAGCCGCTGCCACCGGACGCGGTGCACCAGTTCCTCCTGCCGAGCCCGGGATGGGCGGCGGTCACCGGGGCAAGCGAGGCCAAAGACCTGGCGGGCAGCGAGGTGGCTCAGCTTGCTGCCTGGCGGCGGGGTGTCCTCCAGCGGCCGAAGCGCAGTACGGCGCATCTGAACAAGAACACCGGCGAGCCCAAGATGAAGAACGGCCGGCCCCAATCAGAGGCGCCGTCCCAGTTCACCCGGCTGCGCGACGCCGCCAGGCGGGTGGAGTTCCTGTGGGCGCTGGTCGTCAAGCGGATGGAGATCTCGGAGCAGGCGATCGCCCGCCGGATCGACGTCTGGGGTGCCGACCCGGCCGATCCCGAATTCGGCTTCCTGCGGCGGCCGGAGCACGCGGTGCAGAAGGAGCAGGTCTTCGAGGACCTCTTCCACGCCGTCGACACGCCTTACTGGCGGTTGAAGACCGTCATGGACGCTTGGTGTGCGCTGTGGTTCTGGCCGGTCGACAAGGCTGCGTTGCTTGACGGTACGGATGGGGTGTACGGGGAAACGGTCGCCGTGGACACCGTGGCAGTCAGTGCATTGCTGGGTGAATCGCCCGCTGCGGCGGCGACCTGGCCTCGGGTCGAGGAGCGCTTCGCGCTGTTCGCCGTGGGTCCCGAACAGACGTCGCTCGGTGATTTAGAACCGCAGTCCGATGATGACGTGATCATCGAGACCCGTGAGATCAAGCGGAAGGATACGCCTAAGGAGAAGCCGAAGCCTGTGCCGCGGCGGGCCGCCATCCCGTTGCAGGACCTCGGCGACTGGCTGGACTTCCTGGAGGCGATGCTCGGCACCGGGGACGTGTATGAGGACGAGATCATCAGCCAGTTCAACAACCTGGAGGACCTGAAGGACTTCGAGGCGGTCCTGCCGACGTACATGGGCATGGATCTGGCGAATCCGGAGCAGCGCTTCCCGTGGCTGCATACGGTGCGGGACATCGCGACACAGCAGAACTTTCTGCACTGGGAACTGGATTTCGCACTCGTCTTCGCGGAGGGCGGCGGCTTCGACCTCCAGGTGGGTAATCCGCCGTGGGTGCGTCCCCGCTGGAACGAGTCAGCGGTTCTGGCCGAGCACGAGCCGTGGTTCGAACTGCAACAGAAGGCGTCGACGGCGGATAAGGCGTACCGACGTGCAAAGCTTCTTCAGACGCCGAGGACGCTCGAGTATTTCCTCGGCGAACTGACCAACACGGCCGCGCAGGTCGCCCTGTTCGGCTCCTCGCAGGTCTACCCGCTTCTAGTAGGGACTCAGCCCGACCTGTACCGGGCGTTCATGGCTCAGGTCTGGGCGCATGCCTCATCGACGGGGACAACAGGTCTTGTCCATCCGGACACCCATTTCACCGGAGACAAGGAAGGAGATCTTCGGGAGGCTGCCTACCGGCGACTGCGCATCCATGGCGACTTCGTCAACTCGGGACAGCGCTTCTTCCCTGAACCTGTCGGCCACACTGCTCACTTCGGTGTGCATATCTACGGGCAGCCGGGCGAGATCAGGTTCGACCACCTGTCGTGGCTGGTGTCGGCGGATGCCCTGCGGCACTCGGCCCAGCATGACGGATCAGGCGAGGTGCCGGGAATCCGCTATCACAACGGTGAGTTCGATGAGCGTCCGCACCGGAGCCGAGTGGTTTCCGTCGATCTTGACCAGCTCTCTGTTTGGCGGCGTCTGCTCGACCAAGAGGATGCGCCGGTGGAACAGGCTCGTCTGCTGTTCCCGGTGAGCAAGGCAGAAGCTGCGGCCATCGAAGCCCTTGCTGACTACCCGCTACGGTTGGGGGCTCTCTCGCCCCAGGTAACGCGCGGGTACGACGAGAGCAGCGCCAAGAAGGACAACCTGATCGACTACAACCGCCGAGATGCTGTCACCGGTCGGGAGTACCAGCCTGATCGATGGCGCAGGGTGATCCTCAAGGGAACGCAGCTGAGCGTCGCCACACCAGTGTTCAAGCGGCACGACGCCAACAGTAACGACCCGTATGGAGCCGACCTCGTCAGCCTCTCCTCGGATTTCGTGCCTGACACCGAGTACGTCCGGGCAGAGGGCAGAACGCAGGCCTACCTCGCGGCGCAGGACCGCTGGATTGACCACCGCGCGCTCGCGCGTCTTCGCGCCGACGAGAAGGCGATCGCACGCGCGCGAAACCGAATCTCATCGGCCGAAGGTTTCAGCGAGAACGAGGTTGATCCGGAGAAGATCGAGGCTCTTCTCGTGGGCAGGGCGCGACGGAGGTACGCCGTCTTTTATCGCCTGGCGTGGCGTCGCCAGGTTGCTCCCGACACCGAGCGTGCTCTGTATCCAGCGTTGATCCCGCCTGGCGCCACCCACGTGGACGCCGTACACAGTCTCGTTATGCCCACGACGAACCTCGTGGTGTTGGCCGCGGGTTTCTGGGCCGCGCTTCCGCTGGACTACTTCTTGCGAGCCACCGGCCGAGGTGATCTCCGGGTAGCTGGGGCGAAGGCGATGCCAGCCCCTGTGCAGGATCATCCTCTTGCCTCCGGCCTCCTGCTTCGTACTCTGCGCCTCAACTGCCTAACCGATGCGTACAGGAAGCTCTGGACAGAGTTGTACGACCCTGCTTGGCACGACAACGAGCGCTGGGCATACGACTGGCCCGACCTCCAACCCCTCCACGACGTCACGCCGGAGTGGCGGCCGGAGACACCGTTGCGGTCCGAACGGGCCCGCCGCTCCGCGTTGGTCGAGATCGACGCCTTGGTCGCCGTGTGGCTGGGCATGAGCGCGGACGCCCTGATCGCCGCGTACCGAGGCCGCTTCCCGGTGCTGCAGAAGTACGAGGCGGTCACGTGGTTCGACGCCGACGGCTGGAAGCTGGCAGGCAACGCACGCACGATCGGTCAGCGGCAGTCGAAGGAGAGTTGGGCTCAGTTCGAGGCATATCGGAAGGCGCCGACCGCTGCCCCGGTGCCGGAGGGCTACACCGCGCCGTTCTATCAGGCCCATCGCGAAACAGAGATGCGGGCAGCACACGCCGTGTTCCAGGCTCGTCTCGACGCCGCCGTCGCGCGCGGTGAGTGGGACCCGGTCAAACAGGAGGTGCCGCAGCCGTGAGGCCGACGCTCGAAGCACGGGGGCTCAAGGAAAGCCTGCTGCAGTACCTGTCGACCACCTACGCCCTCACCGATGAAGGCGCACGCGAGTCGCTGCACCGGTTTCTCGGGGACGAGACCTCGGGCATGTTCCGTGGTCCGTTTCTCCGCATCCGCACCCCTTTCACGGCGGCGGACTCCAGCTGGCGCGAGCTGCTGGACTGGAAGCGTGAGGACGGCTGGACGCCGTACGCCCACCAGGCCGAGGCCTTCGCCCGACTCAGCTCCGCAGCTGGTCGAACCCCGCAGCCGACCGTCATCACCACGGGCACGGGCTCCGGGAAGACCGAGGCGTTCCTCTACCCGATTCTTGATCACTGCGCGCGGGAGAAGGCCGCAGGCCGCGAGGGGATCAAGGCGGTCTTCCTGTACCCGATGAACGCTCTCGCGACAGACCAGGCGCAACGTCTCAACACACTGCTCGTCGAGCACACGGCGTTGAGCAGACTGCACGCAGGCCTGTACATCGGCGACCGGGCGGCAACCAGGTACGAGAAGGTCCACACCCGGCGCTCGGACATGTGGCTCTCGCCGCCCGACATCCTCATCACCAACTACAAGATGCTCGACCTCCTGCTGCAACGCTCCTCAGACGCTCCACTGTGGGCTGACGTGGACCTTCGTTACGTCGTCGTGGACGAGTTCCACACCTACGACGGCGCGCAGGGCACGGACGTGGCGATGCTGCTGCGTCGCCTCGCCGCCGCGGTAGGGACGCCCGAGCCTGCCCGGCCGCTCGGCCGCATCTGTCCGGTGGCCACGTCCGCGACCTTGGGCTCCGGTGTCGGTGCTGACGCGAGCGCCCTGCTCGACGTCGTCACGCAGGTCTTCGGCACCGAGTTCACCGCGGATGCGGTGATCGGCGAGAACCGACAGTCGGTCGACGAGTTCATCCCCGTCCAGGACTTCGATCCGATCCTCCCGTTCCCGCTGCCCGAGCAGCTCGCCGCATTGCCCGACCCGGCCACCGGCGAGGAGGCGTCGGCTGATCTGATCGAGGCGGTCACCGGCACGCGCGACCTGGACCCGTTCGTGCTCGGGGCGAACCTGAAGAAGCACATGCTCACTTCGGCCGTCCTGCGGTCGCTGGACGGCGTGGTCCGGATGGGCGCCGAGATCCTGGACATGATGTGGCGTACTGGCGCGCAATCGTGGGTGCAGGCGATCACTCGTCATCCCGAGGTCGCGGCCGCTGCTCTCGCCCGGTTCGTGGCGCTGCTCTCGATCGCGCGTGACCCCGAGTCCACTCCTGACCGGCCGCGTCCGTTCGTGCAAGTCGAGGTACACCAATGGGCTCGCTCGGTGTCCCGGCTCGTACGCGGTGTGTTGCCATGGCCGAAGGCGGAGTTTCGCTGGGACACGGCCGGAACCAACGATGCACAGGGCGCGAACCACGGCCGTACGGCTCCGGTGACGGTGGCGACGTCCGGGCAGTCGGCGAACCTGTTCCTGCCTGCGGTCTACTGCCGCGACTGCGGGCGTTCTGGATGGGCGGTGTTCTCCCCGGAGAGCGACGACCAGGACGTGGAGTTCGACACTCACAGGATCCGGCGAGCCTCCACCAGCCAGGACAAGATCAGGGTCCGTAACCTGATCGCGGCGACCGATCGTGAGGCGCGGGAAGGCTCCGGCGCTGCACCGATGGCGATGTCGGCTCGTTCCAGCAGAGACAAGGGCGCACTGGCCCACGGCACCGGTGGGATCCTGCTGGTGCTGGACGGGCTCGAGCGTCGGCTGAAATTGCCCGACCCGCAGAAGGACTACGACCAGGCGACCGGTGAACCGCGTCTGACCGCACGCGATTCGGCCTTCGTCCTCGCCAACATCGGCGATACCGCGAACACCGCAGCCGGCGAGGACTGGTGCCCCGCATGCGGGGAGCGCAACGCGATCCGGTACCTGGGAACCGGTGCTGCGGCGCTCGCGGCGGCCTCGGTGACCCAGCTCTTCACCGGGGGAGAGCTCGACGAGGAGCTGGCCGAGGACAAGACGCTGATGTTCAACGACTCGGTGCAGGACGCCGCGCATCGGGCCGGGTTCGTTGCGAGCCGCTCGTTCACCTTCTCCCTGCGTGCGCTGCTGAAGAAGCATCTGTCCGAGGATCGGTCGACTGCCCTGAACGACCTCATCGCCGACGTCGTCGCAGCGACCACCGATTCGAAGACCTTGAGTGCGGTCGTCCCGACCGACCTGCACGACCACAAGGGAGTGAATCGGCTGCTCTCCGGCCAGGGGCGCGGCGGCGATCTGAAGACCTGGCGCTTGATCGGCGAGCGGCTCGCTTTCGAAGCGTTGATGGAGTTCGGCTTCCGGTCGCGCAATGGCCGCACCTTGGAGCTGACCCGCACCGCGGCCGCACAGGTTCGAGTCTCCGATCCGGCGGCCGCGGTGGAACTCGTCAAGGCCGTCCACCTCGGGCTCCAACGGGGCGGGGTGGCTCCCGACGCGCAGGATGCGCCGAGATATCTGGCGTTTCTACGCATCTTTCTGGAGCGGCTGCGGACTCGTGGTGCGATCAAGCACCGATGGCTGAAGGGATATCTACAGGAGGCAGGCACCAGTCGGTACCACGTCTGGGGTGGTCGGCCGCCGGGCATGCGGGCGTTCCCCAAGGGCATCGGCGCCCCGAGGTTTCTGCTCGCCCAGCCCAAGGCGGCCAGTGAGTTCGACTTCGCCACGGGGCGGCTGTCCTGGTACGAGCGCTGGGCGCAGCGGTGCCTGGAGCTGCCGCGCGAGCAGGTCCCGGAGTTCTGGAGCCTGCTGCTGCCCGAGCTCGCCGCCGCAGGCCTGCTGTCGGTCGGCACACCCAACGACAGCTCGGCGCGGATCTACGGTCTCCAGCCGGGCCACATCGACATCCGGTTGTTGACCGACGACGAGGTGAACACCGCGTTCGTGCGCTGCCCGGTGTGTTTCTGGGAGCAGACGGTGCACCCGTCACTGCTGGGGCAGTGGCACGGTCAGCCCTGTCCTTCCTACCGCTGCCGCACCGGCCGTCTTGTTGCCGGAGACCGGCCTGAGGAGCTGGGCACTCACCAGCGGGATCGCGACTACCGTGGCGACTACTACCGGCGCCTGTACCGGCGGGCTGGCACATATCAGGTGATCACCGCCGAGCACACCGGCATGCTCAGCCGTCCCGAGCGCGAGCGGGTCGAGGCGGCGTTCAAGCACGGCACCGGGTTCAAGGATCCCAACGTGCTGTCGTGCACGCCGACACTGGAGATGGGCATCGATATCGGCGAGCTGTCGGCCGTCGTGCTGGCGGCGTTGCCGCGCCGCCCGGCCAACTATGCACAGCAGGTCGGCCGCGCGGGACGCCGCACCGGCAATGCCTTCCTGCTGACCATCCCCGACCGCAGCCGTAGGGACCTGTACTTCCTCGACCAGCCAAGGGAGATGATCGACGGCCAGATCCTGCCACCCGGATGTCACCTCTCCGCAGTCGAGATCCTGCGCCGTCAGTACTTGGCGCACCTGCTGGACCTTGCGGCTCGAGGTCGTCTGCTCCGTGGCGACGGCATTCCGCTGCGTGCGCTGCCGCCGCAGGCACCTGCACTGTTCGGCCCGTCCGGATATCTCGCTGACCTGGTAGAGGTGGTTCTCGCTCAAGGTGATCAGCTGGTCGAGGGTTTTCTGGCGCTCTTTCCCACCGGGGTGAACGACGAGGCCAAGACCGACCTGCGGGCCTATGCGACCCGCGGGCTGCGGAGCGCGGTCGAGGAGGCTGAACGTGATTGGCGGCGCAGCGAGGACATTCTGCGCTCGCGCCTGAGGATGATCGACGAAGCGCACGGTGAGCTGCACGAGTCCGATCCGGAACAGGCAGGCCAGCGGGCCGAACTCGACGCGGAGCGGCGGGCGGTCGGCAGGCGTCTGCTCCAGCACGGCATGACACCCGCGCAGAATGCGATGTGCGATCTCGGGCTGCTGCCGAACTACGCCCTGATCGACACCGTCACCACGCTGAACTCCACGCTGTACTGGTCTGAGGGCGCGGACCCGGCCACGGGGAAGCAGCGGTTCACGTCCAGACTTCGTTCGTACGACCGGCCCCGGCGGTATGCGCTGTCCGAGCTTGCGCCCGGCAACACCTTCTACGTCAACGGGTACCGACACCAGATCACCGGTATGGAGATCGGCACGACGGCCCACCGGCAGTGGCAGCACTGGAGGTTCTGCCAGGACTGCGGTTTCGTGCGCACGGAGAATGCCGCCGAGGACCGCTCACCCTGCCCACGTTGCCGCAGCCCACGCATCGCCGATGACGGCTCGTGCCTGCACCGGGTGGTGGAACCGGCCGTCGTCACCTCGCGGGACAAGCGTGAGGATGCGCGGATCGGCGATGACAAGGACGATCGCGATCGGCGATTCTACACCGTCATCGACGCGGTGGACATCCCGATCGAGGCGATCGAACCAGACACGTCATGGCGCCACGGCACGCAGACCTTCGGTGTCGACTTCTGCCGAAGTGCCACGGTTCGGCGCGTCAACGTCGGCCTCGCCCGCTTCGACAGGAACCTGGAGGACGACCTGGCCGGGCAGTCCGTCCGGTTGAGTCCCTTCCACGTCTGCACCGGCTGCGGCGCGGCGACGGCCGACGGCAAACCGGTCTTCGACCACGACACGGATGCCTTGAACTCGTCTGCCGCCCGCAACCCGAAGGTCAAGCACCACCAGCCCTGGTGTCCGCTGCGCCGGGGACGACGTTCGGAGACCGTACCTCAGGTGCCGGTGTTGCTGGCGCACCAGCTGCGTACCGAGGCACTGCGGGTGCTGCTACCTGCGGCAACCGTGCTCATCGAAGAGAAGGTCCACTCGTTCCGCGCGGCTCTACGACTGGGCGTCGACAGGCATTTCGGTGGCGACCCACAACATCTGGACACCACCGTGGCGTCAATGCCGGACCCGGCGACCGGGGAGCGGCGCCACTTCCTCGTTCTCTTCGACCGGCTCCCCGGCGGCACGGGTTATCTGCACAGGCTCACCGATGCAGCCGCGTTCAGGGCCACGCTGGCCGACGCGCGTCGGACACTGCTCGGCTGCCCGTGCAAAGACGAAGGCCGCCTGGCCTGTCACCGTTGCCTGCACCGTTACACCGACGAGCGCTATCAGGACATCGTCTCCCGCCGGGAGGCCTTGGAGATTCTCGGTGACCTCTTAGGCACCGTGGACGACGACGGTGAGACGCTCGTCGACGCGTGGACGGTCGACAAGGTTCCGCACACTGGGCGGATCGGCCTGGACAAGCAGGTGGAGTCCGATCTCGAGGCGCGTTTCCTGGCCGCATTGCGTGGATGGGTCACCACCGACGAGAACGCCACGCTGGATGAGGATGGCCGGGCCAGCGGCTACCTCCGGTTCGCTGACACCAACGGCGTCATCAACTGGCGATTGACCGCCCAGCAGGATCTGCACCACACCCGCACGGATTTCACGTTCGAACGGGTCGACGGACCGAAGCAGATCGTGACCGTCTACCTGGACGGCTATCGCTACCACGCGACCCGGCGTCACAACCGGCTCGGGGACGACTGCGACAAACGTAACCAGCTACGCAGCGACGGACGAGTGGTCTTCCAGATCACCTGGGACGATCTCGACCTGTTCGAACAGCGGAACACGCGCGCCGAACCGGTCTGGCCCCCGTATCAGGGGATCGCCCAAGATCGGGCCAAGGACGTTTACGAAGGCTTGGGCGAACACCGCTCTCGGCTTGCCGACGCCGTGTTCGTCGACCCGATCCGCTCCCTGCTCGCGTACCTACGTCGCCCCGACTTCACACTGTGGGCACGGCGTGCCAAAGCCCTGGTCGCAGGACTGACGACCTTAGCGGTTCCGATCTCTTCAGGGGTCGATCGCGAGGGTGCGAGGGCGTCGCTGCGGGCCGAGCTCGCTACACGTGAGAGCGCTCCTGCCGGGAACGACGGGCCGGTTCACGTTCTGCGCGGCACCGACCTGCATGGGCTTCCCATCATCCTTGCCATCGACTTCACCGACGAGGCTTCTGCTGACGCGGTGCGCTGGAGCGCCGTCGCCGTCCTCGACGACAGCGACGAGGCGCTGGAGACCGACGAACACAAGCTGCGCTGGCGTTCCTGGCTCTACTGGTCGAACCTGCTGCAATTCCTCTCCCACGCTGGGGGAGACGGGGTGCAGCTGGCCGCCAGCCGAGCTGCTGCGTTTCCGGTCGAGATCCTCGCCGTCTGCGGCGGCAGGGGAGAGCTGGATTCCCTCGCCGAGCTCCCGAAGCCGCGAAAGGTCGCGGAGCCGGAGGACTCGTTGTCAGTCGCCGAGCAAGACGTGACGCGGCTGCTGCGGGATGCGTCCTGGGACGAGGAGATCCTGCCGATCCTCGAAGAGGACGAACCGGAGTCAGCGCTGACCAGGCTTGCCAGACTGCTTGCCGCACAGGGCAAGAGGGCGCCCGTCTTCGGACACGAACTCGGCGAGCCGCGTTGGCAGGCGGACTTCGCCTGGGCGGAATCCGCGGTCCGCGTCGCTGTCGTCGCCGAGTCCGAGGACGATCACGACGTGGAGGCGATGAATCGCGATCGCGCGTATGCCGAGGCCGGTTGGACGGCGCGCACCGCAGACGACTGGCTCGACCACCTCGACTCGCTTCTCGACCTGCTCCCCGACGCGGAAGGTACCGCCGCCTGATGACCGCACGGCTCAGCCTGTACCAGAAGGCCGAACAGGAGCTGTACAAGCTCGACCGCTCGGTGAAGGCGAAGTTCTACGACTTCTGCCACCTCTTCCGAGACAACCCCGACCACCCCGGGCTCGACCTCAAACCGCTCATGGGTGATCGTCGGGTCTTCCGAGCGAAGATCGACCAGTCATACCGGGCGCTGCTCGCCAAGACGGGCATCGACGACAGAGGGCAGGAGAACTGGCTCGTCATCGCTGTCCGGCACCGCAAGCACGTGTACGAGGAGCTTTCCGTCGCGGTCAACCGGATCACCGGAGAGATCGAGTTCGTGGATCTGTCGGTGGTCGGTGCCAGCGTGCTGCAGCGGGCGGGAGTGACGCTCACGCCCGCCGAACCGGAATCCGAGACTCCTCGGATCACCCCGAGCAGGCCGAGCACGTCCGTTGCTCCGCTCCTCACCGGCATCACTGCGCAGGACCTTCGCGGCCTCGGAGTCACCGAACAACTGATCGATCTCGCCCTCGCTGTCACCGACAGCGGTGAACTCGACCAGTTGGTCTCCGGGGCACCGCTGTTGTCCAAGGACATCCTTTACGGGCTTGCGGCCGGTATGAGCATGGGCGAAGTGCGCAGGGAGATCACTTCTCAGGTCGAGGTCGAGCTAGGCGATGACTACGCCGAGAACCTCAGCGCAGCTCTTGCGCGCACCACGGTCACCACCTTCGACGAGGATCTCAAGGCTGCGATCGAGGAGGGCGACTTCCGCGCCTGGAAGATCTTCCTGCACCCGAGCCAGGCAAAGCTCGTCAGGCGCCACTACAACGGACCGGCCCGGGTCTCCGGCGGGCCGGGCACCGGCAAGACCATCGTCGCTCTGCACCGAGTGAAGCACCTCGCCGAACAGCTGTCGCCAGGCTCAGACAAGCCGATCCTGCTGACCACCTTCACGAAGAATCTCACCACGGATCTGCGTGCCCGCCTTGCCTCGCTGCTGGAGCCCGAATTGCTGGCCCGCGTTGAAATCACTCACATCGACCAGCTCGCCGCACGAGTTCTCAGCGAGAACGTCGGCGTCGGCGTCGGTAGGCAGCGGGTATTCGACACCGTGGCGCTCGGCGTCCTCCGTCAGGTGCTCGCTGAGGTCGACGACCAACGCTGGGACGCCGAGTTCCTTCTGGAGGAGTGGGATCAGGTCGTTCTCGGCCAGTCACTGAACACCCGCAAGGCATACTTCGATGCCCGTCGCGCAGGTCGCGGCCGATCGCTCACCCGCCCGGAACGCAACCAGATCTGGAAGTTGCTGGAACAGTTCACCGTACGTCTGGACAAGGAAGGCATCGAAACCTGGGGCCAGGCCGCGGAGCGGGCGGCTCGCTTCGCAATGGAGCGGGCTGCGAAAATCGAGGCACGACGGGACAACGAGGCGGTTGGTGGCGCGGAAGCGGCCCAGCCCGACGACAGTTCGGGCAGGTGCTATCGCAGTCACCGCTATCGGCATGTGGTCGTCGACGAGGCCCAAGATCTCCGCGCCGCCCACTGGACGATGTTGCGTGCCATGGTCCCGAAGAGTCCCAATGACCTGTTCATCGCCGGCGACACCCACCAGCGCATCTACGACCATCAGGTCACCCTCGGCACGGTGGGTATCAACATCCGTGGTCGTTCCTCACGGCTGACCCTCAGCTACCGCACCACGCGGGAGATCCTCGCCCGCGCGATCGGAGTCGTCGATCCGCAGAAGGTCTCCTACGACAACCTCGACGACGGTGCCGACACCCTCGAGGGCTATCGCTCGGTGCTCCATGGTCCGGCCCCCGAACTCGTGGCCTGCTCATCATGGGAGGACGAACTGACCCAGCTCGCCGCAGCCTTGACGAGCTGGCGCACCGAGATCTCCACTGGAGACAACGGGATACGGCGCGACCCCCGTGGCAATGTGGCCGTCTGTGTCGCAGATCGGGACATGGTCGGCCAGGTCATGCGCTACCTTGCGACACAGGCGGAGATTAGCTGCGCCGAACTCACCAAGGACGGCCCCAAGGGCGATGGTGAGGTTCACGTCGGCACCATGCACCGGTTCAAGGGACTCGAGTACCAGAAGCTGGCGATCGTCGGCGTGTGCGATGGCGTCATTCCCCGCACCGCCGTGATCGAGCGCTACCGGAAGGAGGATCAACAGCGCTCCGCTCGCGAGGAACGTAAGGCACGCTCGCTGCTTTTCGTTGCCGCGACCCGTGCCCGTGACACTCTGAGGATCAGCTGGCATGGCACACCCAGCCCGTACCTGTCGGTGTAGACGACGCGACGGTTAGCGTCGCTTCGTCAGTCCCTCGGTAGGTCACGGCTCCGCGAGGAGTCGGGAAAGCACTGGTTCATTGGCTGTAGCGGGATGATCCACGCAGAGGAACCATGGGGACCGTTGCGGCGTGTGATGACACCACATCAGGTCGACGGTTCCGGTTCTGGAGGAGAATTCCCGGCTTACCGGTACTCACGAATACAGACTGCGGTCTCGTCGGTACCCTTGGTAGGGGCGGGGTGGGGAAGGATGACGGGGTTCGAGGTCGATCCTGCAGCGCTGAGCGCTTCGGCTGACGCCGCGCAGCAGGCGGCGGATGTCGTGCGCACACTTGACTTGGGTCGGGTGACGGAGCTCGCCACCGCGCTGCCGGGGACGGAGTCGGCTGGGACCGCCGGTCAGCTCGGCCCGCATTGGGAGGACAGCTGCGCGAGCTGGGCCGAGGGCATGGACTCCTACGCGGCAGAGCTGCACTCGGCTGCCGATGATTATCAGGAGCGAGACGATGCGAATGCGCATGGTTTCGGCCGGACGGTAGGCGGTTGATGGCCACATGGGATGAGATCAGGCAGTGGCGGCCGGACATGATCGGTCAGGTCAGTGACCATCTCTCCGCACAGAACAAGTTGGTCGTCGGTCTGCAAGACGAGCTCGATGGTGCCAAGCCGGCTGAGTGGAGCGGGGATGCGGCAGAGGCTGCGGAGAGTGATCTCCGGGCCCGTTGTCAGGCGCTCGAGGACCTCGCTGCTCGATTGTCCGCTGCAGTGACGATCATCGATGACACCGAGCGAGCTGTGCGGGATCTGGTCCGCAGCATCGAGGCGACCGAGGACCACGCTGCGAGGAACGGCTACCGGATCGAGAACGGCGAGGTCGTCGACATTGCGGATTCCGGGGGATTCGCCATGCTCATGACCCTGCACGTGGAGGTGCAGGGCATCCTGGGCCAAGCGGCCATGATCGACACCGAGTTGGACTCCGTGCTCAGACACATCCTGTCCGGTGAGATCGACGACGCGGGAGCGACGACGCTGGCGGAGGCGGCGGAGACGGGCGAGGACCGTATCGTCGATGAGCAGTGGCATCGCGATCTGCTAGCCAGGTACCAGGTCAGGACCGACGATACGACCATGTGGCCAACCGGTCTGGCTGGCTGGATCGCGGAACTGAGAGACATCCCGCAGGAACGGCTTACCCAGACCGAGGTGAGGATGCTCGACGACCTGCAGATGCGCAAGGGACTGCTCGGACTCCAGGAGTTCGGCGACATTCGACAGGATGCGCTGCATGTCTCGGAGAGCATGTTCGAGGGAAAGGGCAAGACCGATGGGCATTCGGACGCGTTCCGGCACGCCTACTGGAATGCTCTGATGACACAGCGTTATGGCGAGCAATGGGCGGGCGAGTTCGCCACCGCACATGAGCGGAACCCGGCCGGCCACCACATCCCGGTGGGTATGGATCTGCACAACAACGAGGTGGGCCGCGAGATCGCGCGAGCCAATCCCGAGGCCGGTCCCGAGGAGTTGGCCGCATTGGTCGAGCAGGCGGTCACGGATGGCAGAATGGTGGTCATCGACAACAACGACACCCTGGTGCCGTCCAACGAGGTGAACCCCGGGGAGACCCGCGACACCCCTAACAACCGCTGGCCGACGGACAACCCTGGACGCGGCGACGACCACGACCCCGGCGAACCGTCGGCGACTCCGGACCAGTATTGATATGCGCTTGATATTGCCACTGCTCGCATTGCTCGCCCTGGTGGCGGGATGCGGCGCGAACACCTCGGGAGTGCAGGTGGAGTTCGACGTGGACCTCGAGACCGCGATCGTCGAGCTGGGCCGGTCCGGCGGCTCGAGGCCGTTCAAGGAACTGGCCCCCGGCGACTGGACCTCCGTGCAGGTCCTCATCGGACCCGCAACCGGTGCGTCGATCGAGGAAGAACTGGGTCGACCCGTCGAGATCACCGGTGACGGTACCTACGACGGTGACTACATCCAAGACGGCGACCTCCTCGTTTTTCAACGCGACAACGAGATCGTACGGATGGTCAGCCTGGGCCAAGTTGGCGCGCTCGGTGTGGGTGAGTACCGGGATGACGTGGTTCTGCAAGAGCAGGACGGTGTCATCAGGATGGTCGACCCGGATGGACGTCCCGCAGGTCGCTGACCGGGCTTCCGCTGGGAGCGGTCGCTGCGCTTGGAGCTTCGACAAGTTCGGGCGTGGGCGCTCGATCGGGTGATCGGGCCTTGGTGGTCTGCGTGAAACGGGGTGATAGGCCAAGGCGTGTGTGCTGCTCGGTCCCGTGGGTGAGCCGATCGAGTCGGTGGTGAGGTTTCTGTGGGGCTTGCGGGCGGAGGGCGGTCGAACGTAGTTGTGGTCGACACGATTCTCCCGAAATCCTCCCTCTTGCGGACATTCCGTCTGGTCAATGGAGCGTTACGTGGTCACGGCTACGGTCAACCGTGAGGCCTGAGCGGTCCGTCGTGCTGTCGTCTCCGGACGAGCAGCTGTGGTGCAGCGTGGCGACGTGGTCGAGTGCATCATCGAGAACATCTCGATAGCGGGCTGCGGCATTCCGGCGTGGCGGGGCGAGCTTCGACTCGGCGACTCGAACGAGAGAGTGGCCTTGGGGATGAGCGCGATCGGCGTGCCCCAGCGCCGGACTCACGGCGTGGTTGGAGCGTTCGCTGGACGTCCTTCTGCGCGGCGAGCTTCGGGAAGGGAAGCGTCTACCGACACGCCGGATCAGTCTTAAGCGGATCTCGGGCGAGTCGTCCATGATGTCCGGATATCGGCGAGCCCGCTAGACTGTGCCAGCCGATCAGCCCTGATCGGGCAGGTTGCACCCGGCCTTCACGGCCGGGCCTTATTGCGACATCTTGGTGGCCCATCGGCCTGGGTCTCGTAGCGAGCTGTGCCGGACTGTGCGGACCGGGCCGTGCTGCAGGTCTACCGCCCGGTACCTCTGGATGTCTTTGATCATCGCCAGGTGGGATGTTCCCAGGCGGGGGAAGTGTAAAATCGTGGTTCTGCTGTCGAATTTGGGCGTTCTCGGTGGAGTTCAGGGGTGTCAGTTCTGACTCGCCTGTGGAGGTCCTCGTGAACCTGATCGACAGCAGCACTGCCTACCGCCACTTCCGCAGTCACGAGGGGTGTCGGCTGCCGTGCCTGGGCCTGAGATGGGTATCTCGACTGTCGCCGAGATCGATGAGACGGCGATCGGTTCTCGGGACAGGTCGGTGCTGCTGTACAGCCCGGCAGAGGCGGCGCGGTTGTTGGCGGTCCGGGAGTCGTGGCTGCGTCGTGCGGCCGGGCGTCGGCTGATTCCGTGCACGTTTCTCGGTAAGCACTGCGGTTCTCTGAGGCTGACCTGACGGCGGTGATCGCTGCCGGAGCTCGTCCTGCCCGCGACGTCCGGCAGCGTCGGTCGCGTTCGGCGCTCTGAGCTGCCCGGCTGTGGGTTGGGCGGGTAGCTGGCTCTCTGTGGTGATTGGAGCGTCCATGGTGTCGTGGCGCGTCCGCGGCACGGCGGGTGAAGGGAGAAATGCGGTGGCATGGGTGGAGAAGCGTGGCACGAGGTCATGGCGTGTGCGGTACGTGCGTGACGACGGCACCCTCGGATCGTTGCCGGGCTTCGCGACGAAGCGAGCCGCTGCCGATCACGCCGAGGACATGGAGAGCGATCAACGACGAGGCAACTGGATCGACCCCGCCGCCGGCCGACTCACTCTGGCGGAGTGGAGCGTTCCCTGGATGGACGCGCTGGATCTCGCCGCCAACACGGAGAATCAGTACCGCAGCCTGCTACGCAATCACCTGCTTCCCCGGTGGGGCGACGTCGCCATCGGGGACATCACCGGCATCGCGGTGGCCGCCTGGTCGAAGAAGGTCCGTGCCGCCGGTTACGCCCCCGCGAGTGTCGCCACCATGGTCAAGCTCCTGTCGATGCTGTTGGCCGACGCCGCCTACGAACGCCTGATCCCCGCCAACCCGATCCGCCCCCGCCGCCGAGGACGCCGCCGACGTACGCGCGCCCCCGAACGGCAGTGGGCCACCCACGAGCAGGTCCTCACCACCACCGATCAGGCCACCGCCCTGGGCGGCGCCTGGGCGGGGACTCTCATCCACACCGCCGCCTGGACCGGCGCCCGCTGGGGCGAACTCCTAGGCCTGCAACGACACAACACCCACCTCGACGACGCCCGCATCGTCATCGACCCCGATCACGGGGCACTCCACGAGATCAACGGCAAATTCAGTCTCGGGCGCGGACGAGCAGCGCTGCGGGCGCGTCGACCTCACCGATGACGGGGACGGGCCAGTAGTCGTGCTCACTGCGTGCCTCGACGACGTCGACACGAACCGTCCACCCCGCCGTCGTCACCTCGGTGTTGCCGCTCAGGTTGAGCAGGACCGGGCGAGCGGCGTGCAGAAGCTCGTGGACGCGGGTGGCGCCGCGCACGGTCTTCAGCGTGGCGTCGGGGACCCGGCGACCGGCTAGTGGGTGGTCGTCCGCCGGGTACCGCACGTCCAGGCCGGTGATCATCTCTCGCAGGTGCCTGTTGACGTCGTCGACCACCATGAGCGAGCCGAACACTTCGCGCAGCGCGTTCATCTCGGCGCCGAGCCTGGCCAGCGCCGACTGCGCGCGGGTGTTGTGCAGCACGCGTTCTGCGACGGGATGGCGTTCGGCGTGGTAGCTGTCGAGCAGCGCGTCCGGCGCATCGCCGCGCACCACCGCGGCGAGCTTCCAGCCGAGGTTGACGGCGTCCTGCACGCCGATGTTCAACCCCTGCCCGCCCGCCGGGTAGTGGATGTGCGCCGCGTCGCCCGCGAGCAGCACCCGTCCGTCGCGGTACCTGTCCGCCTGCCGCGCCGCATCACCGAACCTCGAGATCCACTTCGGACTGTGCATGCCGTAGTCGGTCCCCGCGAGCCGAAGCAGCGCCTCCCGCAGCATGGCGAACGTCGTGGGTTCATCACGGCCGGGAACGTGGTCGTACTCGAAGGTGATCACCCGAAACCAGCCGGGTTCCAGCGAGATGGCGGAGAAGTGACCGGTCGGGCACCGCCGCATGAAGATGAAGTCCCCGGGCAGGTCGGGCAGCCGGACGTCTCCGAGTAGGGCGGTCATCGTCGCCGGGGTGCCGGGAAAGCCGATTCCCGCGAACTTGCGTACCGCGCTGCGCCCACCGTCGCACCCGACGAGGTACCGGGCGTTCAGCGTCGTTCCCGTGGCCAGGGCGACCTCCACGCCGTTCTCGTTCTGGCGCAGGCCGGTCACCTCGGACGACCAGCGTACCTCCACGTCGAGCTCTGCCGCCCACGGCTCAGCAGCCGTTCGATGACGGACTGCAAGAGCATCAGTGGGTGCGGGTGGCGGGACTCGAGTCCCTCGAAGTCCAGCCACAGCCCGGAGAAGTGGCCCACCGGCGTCAGATCGCCCGCTTCGAGGAACCGGTCGAGCACGCCGCGCTGGTCCAGCACTTCCAAGGTGCGGGAATGTATTCGACCCGCCCGGAACTCACCCGTTCGTTCGGGCAGTGCGTCGGCCACGGTGACGGCGACGTTCGCCAGACGACGACCTTGCGCCGGGGGTGGTACCTAGTGCTACTTTGTAGTAGTACTCAGCAACACCAAGTAGTTCGGAGGAGTCCTTGCGCAGGCAGGCGACGGAAATGCTCAAGGGCACGCTCGAGGGCATCGTCCTGGCGATTCTCGCCAGCAGGCCCGCGTACGGGTACGAGATCACGGCGTGGCTTCGAGACAGGGGGTTCACCGAGATCGCAGAGGGAACGGTCTACGCGCTGCTGGTCCGGATCGAGCAGCGCGGTCTCGTGGACGTGGAGAAGGTCCCTTCGGAGAAGGGGCCTCCGCGCAAGGTGTATTCCCTGAACGACGAGGGGCGGGGGTATCTCGAAGAGTTCTGGAAGACCTGGAGTTTTCTCAGCGAACAACTCGAAGAGCTCAGGGAAGAGGGGAACGGCAGTGGGCACTGAACCGGGCGAGCAGAAGAACCGTTACCTGCGGTATCTGGAGGTCGTGACCGGATCGCTCGAGGAGAAGCGGCGCTACCGGCAGTGCAAGGAGCGGATCGAACGGCTCCCGCACGACTACCGCACGGCGGTCGAGGCGCTGCAGCGGTACATGCAGCACTTCGGCCCGGACCAGTCGGAGAGCCTGGTGGCGATGCTGGCGGACTTGACAGACCTGTTCGAGCAGAGCGCGGCGGACGGAATCCCGTTGCGCCAGGTCGTCGGTGAGGACCCGGTGGAGTTCGCGGAGGCGTTCCTGCGCAACTACCCCGGCGGCTCGTGGATTCGTAGGGAGCGAGACCGGTTGACCAAGACGATCGACCGCGTGGCGGACGGCATGCAGTGACCGACCAGAGGATGGAAACCCGGATGGCAGTTGACCAGAACCAGGAGTTCGCGATCCGCGTCGCGGGTCTGGAGAAGTCCTTCAAGGATCTGCCCGTGCTGCGCGGGGTGGATTTCGAGGTGGCGCGAGGCAGCATCGTCGCGCTGCTCGGCTCCAACGGAGCAGGCAAGACCACGGTCGTGAGGATCCTGTCCACGTTACTCAAGACCGACGCGGGATCGGCCGACGTCAACGGTTACGACGTCGCCACGCAGTCCGCGGGCGTGCGGGAGTCCATCAGTCTCACCGGGCAGTTCGCCGCGGTGGACGAGATCCTCACGGGGCGGGAGAACCTCGTGCTCGTCGCCCGCCTGCGGCACTTGAAGGATCCCGGCCGGATCGCGGACGGACTGCTCGAGCGGTTCTCCCTGACCGACGCGGCGAACCGGCGGGTGTCGGAGTACTCCGGTGGTATGCGCCGCCGCCTCGACATCGCGATGAGCCTGACCGGCAACCCGCCGGTGATCTTCCTCGACGAACCGACGACGGGCCTCGACCCGCAGTCGCGCCTCGAGGTGTGGCAGGCGGTCAAGGAACTCGCGGGACGCGGTACCACGGTGTTGCTCACGACGCAGTATCTGGACGAGGCGGAACAGCTCGCCGACCGGATCGCGATCCTCCACAAAGGAAGGATCATCGTCAACGGCACGCTCGCCGAGCTACAGCGGCTGCTGCCCGCCAAGGTCGAGTACGTGGAGAAGAAGCCGACACTGGAGGACGTCTTCCTCGCGCTCGTCAGCGACGACGGTAACGAACGTTTCTCGGAACCCACGAGTCAGGAAAGCAGATGATCACTAGATTTCTGGCTGACATCACCATCCTGCTGGGACGATCGCTGCGGCACACCCTGCGCAGCGTCGACACGATCATCACGACCGCGTTGATGCCGGTCGCGATGATGCTTCTGTTCGTCTACGTGTTCGGCGGCGCCATCGACACCGGTTCCGACTCGTACGTGAACTACCTGCTGCCCGGCATCCTGCTCATCACCGTCGCATCCGGGATCGCCTACACCGCAGTCCGTCTCTTCACGGACATGAAGAGCGGTGTCTTCGAACGTTTCCAGTCCATGCCGATCGTGCGCTCGTCGGTGCTGTGGGCGCACGTGCTCACCTCCCTGGTCGCCAACCTGATCTCGCTCGTCGTCGTGCTGACGGTCGCTCTGCTGATCGGCTTCAGTTCGGGAGCGGGGGTTCTGGCGTGGCTCGCTATCGCCGGAATGCTGTTCCTCTTCACACTGGCGCTCACGTGGATCGCCGTCATCCCCGGCCTGTCCGCCAAATCCGCAGAGGGCGCGAGCGCGTTCTCCTACCCCCTCATCTTCCTGCCGTTCCTCAGCTCCGCCTTCGTCCCCACCGCCACGATGCCCGGCCCGGTACGCGCGTTCGCCGAGAACCAGCCGGTCACGCCGATCGTGAGCGCCATCCGCGCGCTGATGACCGAACAGCCGGTCGGCGACGACATCTGGGTCGCTCTCGGCTGGTGCGCCGGCATTCTCGTCGTCGCGTACCTCTTCGCGACCTCCGCCTACCGCCGCAAGATCTCCTAGTGCCACAGCGCCAGCGCGCATCACGCGCTGGAGGCCGTCGACCCGAGCACCTCTAGCGGCGGCATCGAGGTGGACCGCGCCGACGGAGACGTCGTCGCCAAGGCCGCCGACTGTCCTATTCGGAACAGCGGGCCGACGCGGGGCATGGCGAAACTTGAGAACAGCTCCGACGGCATCGAGGTCGGTGTCAGCGAGCACACCTCCGCCGTCGTGGACGCGGAGAGCACGAACGGCACTGTTCGCAATTCTCTGTCCGTGCAGGATGCGGGCCGGTCCGGTGACAGCGTCGAGATCCACGCCCGCAACCGCCGCGACGGCATCGTCCTGCGGCGCGCGCTCGACTGACCGTCAACGCCGAAACTCCGCCGCAAGGACGGTGTCCTCGGCGATGTCGGTGAATTCCTGTCCCCGGAGCCATACGGCGATTCCGGGACGCCATCGAGCATCGCCGTCATCCGCTTGCCCACCGGCCTCTTCTGCAATGCGGAGTCGGTGAGCACAGAACCTTCGGTACTGCATGACAAAGGACCTGATGATCACCATGGCACGGAGAAGGTCGCCGGACCTTCACGCCGGCGAGCCGCGTGGGCTGCAGACTCCGACTGGTTCCCTTGGCAGCATGATCGACCCCTGAAGGTTGGATCGGTGTCTTCGCAGGTCAACATCAATGTCGGGGGGTCGCGCGAGGCGCTCTGCGGATGTTGTACTCTTACGAGGCACCGATGAGGTGTGGCCGGGACGTGGCGCAGCTTGGTAGCGCACTTGACTGGGGGTCAAGGGGTCGCAGGTTCAAATCCTGTCGTCCCGACGGTCGCGAAGCCCCGCTGAACTAGGCGAAAGCCCAGGTCAGCGGGGCTTTCTGCATTTCGGGGTAGATCTTCTCGGATCGCCCGCTGTCGCCAGCGCAGGTCTTGCGCTGGTGTTGGGAGGTTCGCTTGACGGACACAGACGAGGGGTCGAAGGTCTGGCGCTGTACTCACGAGGTGATCTTGTGGAGCGATGGCGCCGAAGTGAGCCGACGGGTTTGAGCATCCCGACTCGAGCTGTGATTCTCCTCTCCGCAGGTCAAGGAGAGATCCTTGGTAGCTGGCGCGCGTGGTGACGAGCCAGGTCCGAGGCTGGCTGGGAGCAGGCGTGCCCCCGTAGGTCGAGGCCGTAGGCGAGGTCCGTCGGCGGGCTCTGCTCGGGGGTCACTAACAGTGGGCGCCCATTTGGGTGAATAATTCCTGTGTTGATCGTCTAGATGTCACGCATATCGGATTATGCGGCCTCGAGGTCCCTCGCCGGGGACCTCTTTCGTATCCGTTGGAACAAGGAGTCCGGTGAAGGCAAGCGAGACCACGCTGCGCAGTCTGCTCCAGGGGGAGCGCCAGTATGTCGTACCTCTCTAGCGCCCTTACAGTTGGGAGCGGAAAGACCTCGATCAGCTCTGGCAGGACGTCATCAGTGTCGTGGACACCGGAGCCCATGGGTCCCATTTCCTCGGCTCGGTGGTTCTCGCCCCGAGCCCGGCGAACACACCGGCAGGCGTGCAGGTCTGGCTGGTGGTCGATGGTCAGCAGCGACTGACCACGCTGTCGATCCTGCTGTGTGCTATTCGTGACCACGTCACCGGGCAGGACCAACGGCTTGCCGAGAGGATCGACGACCTCTACCTGGTCAACCGATTCGCGGATGCACAGGGAGCGTCCGAAGCAGGACTTGGCCAGCGTGTGCGGATTCAATGTGAACTATGTGTTCCCAGGACAGCGCTTCCTGCCGGATGAGGTCGTCCCTGCGGTCCTCCAGGAGATCGGCATCGGTACCAGCGTCGTGGAGACCAGGCTCGGAGAGTTGCAGGAGAAGGCCAGGGAAGGCAGGGGTCTCGCGTGACGCCGGTCGAGAAGATGCACACCTGGGCGATAGAACGCAAGACCACGGCATCCGTCACCGTGAGCCATCGTGCAGAGGCGATTCTTGTGGAGTTGTATGTGCAGCGCCATGCCTTGGACGGCCTCTCCGCCTTTCGAACCCAGCACGATTTACGCCCCGATCTCTACCGCCATGACGAGTCCGAGACGGAGATCTTCGAGGCGAAGAGCACGGCCACTCACGACAAGGTGCGCGAAGCGATCGCGCAGTTGTGCGACTACGCCGTGCACAGTCCCCATCCCGTCACGCGGTTGACCGCACTCTTTCCCGAGCGACCGCAACCTGCCGGAATGGCTTACCTGCATCGAATGGGGATCGACTGCGTGTTCCTAGACGAGGCCGATCTGTTCCAGCGAACCCCGGCTCCTGCTGTAAGACGTGCACACATGCAGCCGGTGTGGAGGGGTGAGTGAACGTCCGGATGACCGGAGGCCTGCCTTGCGGGTCGTCGATTACTCCTACCGTGCACGGTCGCCGCCGTTGTCGTGAGAGACGATCCCCGTGTCACTCCCCCTACTCTCCGAGAACCCGCCGGAGATTGACCACCACGGTCTCGTCCGATTCTGTCGCGAGCATTCGGCGGAGGAGCGGAAGCAGCGCTCTGTCGTCCCGGCGGGAGGCCGTCTGCACCGCCAGAAGCCGGACACCGGGGTGTTCGTCGGCGAGGGCGTGGGCGAGCGCCTCGGTTGCGGAGTCTCGGGCGTCGCCGAGGTGAAACGCGGCCGAGGTGCGGATGCGGTGATCCTCGCGGTTCAGCAGCGGAGCGATGTCGGCCGAGGTGAGGTCGGCGCTGTCACCCAGTGCCTGTAGCGCGCGGCGGATGAGTTCGGGGTCGTCGGTGGTGAGCTGTGCGCGGGCCTGTTCGGCCAGGTCGGCTGTGCGGCGGACGCGGAGGACGCTGATGGCCTCGGCCCGCACTGCGGCCTCGGGGTCGGACAACGCCGCTCGTGCGGCGTTCTCGATCTCGATGTCACAGCGCCAGGCGACGCCGAGGACTGCGGTTCGGACCGCTGCGGCGGGGTCGGTGGTCGCCGTTTCCAGGGCGCGCACGGCCGTCGGGGACAACCGGGCCAGCTGGGCGAGCGAGGTCGCGGCGCGGGAGCGGCGGCTCGGTGCCGGGTCGGTGGCGAGGATGTCGATCAATATGCCTTCGTCGCCGGGAAGCTTGTCGCCGAACCCGGCGACCCGGTGACCGGCGAGCAGCTCGTCGAGCCAGCGTTCGTACCAGCTGAGGAAGTCGAGATCCTCTAACACGTACGGCGGCACCGCCCCGTCCCAGTTGACGTTCACCAACCGTCCCCGGCCCGGCCCGGTCACCACGAGCTGAGTGAAGTCGGAGCAGCCGTGGTGGACGACGGAGAGCGTGCCCTGCAAGGGGTCGGGGCGGCGGTCGTCCGGTCCGGGGAAGTCGTCCCACCAGCCGGTGCTGTACTCGGTCCCCGGCACGAAGGCGCTCGGCTCCGTGAGGGCGCCTGGGTAGTCGAAGGGTTCGGTGTAGGCGGCGGACAGGCGGAGCAGTCCGTAACTCGGCCCCGCCCCGCCGTCGCCGAGTTCGAGGAGGAACCGCCGGTAGTCCGCAGGCAGCGTGACGCCGTGCTCGGCCTCGAAACCGACGATCGCCGACTCCGGTAAGGGCGGGTTCAGCGTGAACTCGTGTTTGGCGGCGCCGAAGGACTTCAGCAGGCTCGGGTCGGCCTTCGCTCGTGCCAGTTTCTCGAGGATGCGCGACGAACGGGTGTCCAAGGCTGCCTCATCTTCGCTCGAACCTCGGACGTCCCGTCGTGGAACTCCGTCGGCTGCACTGTCGATTGTGGAGGAACAGGGTTCTCGGGCGGGCTCTGCTTCGATGTCGGTACGCGGAGTGGTGTGGTGCTCGTACTCGACAGCCGAGTCCGGCGTGGCTGGGTGTCGAGTCATGGCCGGTGTCGCAGTCGGCTGTGTTCAAGCCTCGCCCGGTCGAATCGTGCCGCGGTGAATCGCCGAGTCGAATTGGCCGCCGTGCAGGAGGTCGCCCGTCGCATTCCGGCCGTGTCAATCCTCGCCATGCCGATGGCCGCTTGCGCAGGATGCCGGCTTCCGCCGGAATCGGCATCTGCAATTTCGTAGCCAGCACAGAGGGTTCTCACCGAGCGACATGGTCTTGGGCGCCGAATCCCCGGCCGGTTGCTGCCCATCCGAGATCGGCAGCGGCAGCGCGGCCTTCCTCGCGAAACCCCCTGAGGGCGACGCCCGGCTGGGTACTGTCTGGCCGTGCGTGAACTCGCCGTCGACTTCGGGACGTCCAACACCGTCGCAGCCCTGCGCATCGACGGCGGTCCGGCCCGGCTGCTGCTGTTCGACGGCTGGCCCGTGCTGCCCTCCGCCGTGCTGAGCGGGCGGGACGGCACGCTGGTGGTGGGCCGCGAGGCGCTGCGTGGCGCCCGGCTCGATCCGGCGCGGTTCGAGCCGCATCCCAAGGAGCGGATCGACGAGGGCGAGGTGCTGCTCGGCGACGCGGTGGTGCCGGTCGTCTCGCTGATCGCCTCGGTCCTTCGTCGGGTCGCCGCCGAGGCGGCCAGGGTCGATCGGGTGGTCCTCACCCATCCTGCCGACTGGCACGCCACGCGGCGCGGAGTGCTGCTGGCGGCCGCCAGGGAGGCCGGGTGGCTCGGCGATGTCCGGCTGGTCGCCGAGCCGGTCGCGGCGGCGGGGCTGGCGCCGGACGTCGCGCCGGGGCAGGCGATCGCGGTGTTCGACATGGGCGGCGGCACCACGGACGTCGCGGTGCTGCGCCGGGGTGCGACGGGCTGGGAAGTGCTGGCCGAGGCGGGGCTGTCGGACCTCGGCGGTCGTGATCTCGATCAGCTCCTGCTGGAGCACCTCGGCGTCGCACACCTGGTGCGGCTCGGTGACGTCGCGAGCAGACGGCGGGCCCGTGCCGTCGCCGAGGACGTGCAGGCGGGCAGGGAGGCCTTGTCGCAGTACCCGCAGACCGACATCCCGCTGCCTCCGCCGCTGCCCGACGCACACCTCACCCGCGACGAGCTGGAGGGGATTCTCGCTTCCGCTCTGGACCGGGCCGTCGGCCTGCTTGCCGACACCGTCCTGGCGACCCCGGTCGTGGCGGTCCACCTGGTCGGCGGCGCCACGCGGATGCCGTTGGTGGCACGGTTGATCGGCCGCCGACTCGGCCTGGTGCCGACGATCGTCGACTCGCCGGAGACCGCCGTGGTCCTCGGCGCCCTCGCCCCGACGGCCGCGCCCACGCCCCCTGCGTCAGCTCCCGCATCGTCGGCGCAGTCGCCGGTGCCTAGGCAGACCGCACCCCTGCGCCTGCCGCAGCCCGGCGGGACGCCGTCCACACCGCAGACCTCGGTCGCTGTGCGGCGCTGGTCGATGCCGGTGATCGTCGGCTTGGCCGTCCTGGTGCTCGCGGCGGTCGGCTTGGTGATGGCGGCGGCACTGCGGTGGACCAGCAGCGGCACGCCCCTCGGCGACGCCACGCCGAGCATCGACTCGTCGGCGGGCCCGGACCGGGACACGAACACGGGTTCGAATGCGGGGGCCGACACCGAGCAGGCTCGGGACACCGAGACCGACGGCGTCGACTCGGCGGCCTTCGGCGCGGACGATCAGCTGCTCGCCTTCGCCGGGCCGTCCGCCGTCGACTGCGTCAACGCGATGGGCACGCACAGCCAGGGGGACATGTACGAGGCACGTAACCACGTGCGCTGCCGATTCGAGCACGAGGGCATCGTCTACTTCGCCAACTACCTGTCCTCGGACGACGCCGAGACCTGCCTCCTGCTGAACCAGGCGTTCACGGACACCCCGGAATCCGACTGGCGCAGCGATCAGCCCTGGGCGGGCGGCGGATTCTCCGGCCGGTCCCACGACGTCACGACGATCGCCGGGAACACGGTGCTCTGGTACGCCGACACGAACTCCTTGTGCGGGTTCTTCGGGCCTGCCACCGACTACAACCCGGTGATGCCCGACGTCCGCGCCGCCTGGGAGGCGGTCGTCCGGCTGCGGGACTGAGCGCCTGCGACACCGAGACTGCGACACCGACCCTGCGTCGCCGCAGGCGTTGCCGGGCGCGGTGTCACCCGCGAGTGTCTGCATCGGCTCACCACGTCGAACTCGGGCAGCGTGCACGGTTCGCAAGGCGTCGACCAGCGCCAGCTCCCGATCGTGAGCAGGCGTTCTGACCTGCGCAACCCGGTGAGTCAGCTGG
Organism: Actinoalloteichus fjordicus; assembly: GCF_001941625.1. Classification (NCBI taxonomy): domain Bacteria; kingdom Bacillati; phylum Actinomycetota; class Actinomycetes; order Pseudonocardiales; family Pseudonocardiaceae; genus Actinoalloteichus; species Actinoalloteichus fjordicus. The sequence continues at coordinate 4,492,737 of NZ_CP016076.1, read as the reverse complement.
TCACGTCTGCCGTCGCGGTCACGACCGGCATGCCGAGGACGCCTGCACCCGCCCACCGGCCTTCTTCGCCACCCCGGCCGCCCCGTCGCCACACTGCGCCGCGCCCCGACTCGACCGCAGAATGGGCTGTGCGAATCCTCGTGACGGGTGCGACTGGGTACATCGGCGGCCGGGTGGTGCCCGCGCTGCTGGACGCCGGACATCAGGTCCGCTGCCTGGTGCGCGATCCGGCCAAGCTGCGTGACGTCCCGTGGGCCCCGGCGGTGGACATCGTGCGGGGCGACCTCACGGCCGAGGAGGACGTGCGATCGGCCGTCGACGGATGCGACGCGCTCTACTACCTCGTGCACTCCCTGCAGTCGCGGGGCTTCGCCGCCAGGGATCGCCGGGCGGCGCTGCTCACCGCGCAGGCGGCGCGGGAGGCGGGGCTCCGCCGGATCGTCTATCTCGGCGGGCTGCATCCGGACTCGGCCGAGCTGTCCGAACACCTCGCGTCGCGGGCGGAGGTGGGGGAGATCCTGTTGCGGTCCGGGGTGCCGACCGCTGTCCTGCAGGCCGCCGTGATCATCGGCTCCGGCTCGGCCAGCTTCGAGATGCTGCGGTACCTGACGGAACGGCTGCCCGTCATGGTCACCCCGAAGTGGGTGCACAACCGGGTGCAGCCGATCGCGATCAGCGACGTCCTGCACTACCTGGTCGGCTGCGTGACACTGCCCGCCGAGGTCAGCCGGACCTTCGACATCGGCGGCCCCGACGTGCTCACCTATCTGGCGATGATGCGCCGCTACGCCGAGGTGACCGGCCTGCGCCCCCGGCTGGTCGTGCCGGTGCCGCTGCTCACCCCGCGATTGTCCTCCCACTGGGTCAACCTGGTCACTCCGGTGCCGAGGAGCCTGGCCACGCCGCTGATCGAGTCACTCGTCCACGAGGTCGTGTGTGCGGAGGACGACATCAGGCGGGTCGTCGGCGACCCGCCTGATGGGCTACGGGACTACCCGACGTCGGTCTCGCTCGCCCTGGCCAGGGTGCGGGCCGCGAACGTCGAGACGCGCTGGTCGGGCGCCTCGCCGCCGGGCGCCCCGGCCGATCCGTTGCCCTCGGACCCGTCCTGGTCGGGCGGCTCGGTGTTCCAGGATCGGCGGGAACAGGACACCGAGGCACCGCCCGAGGAGGTCTGGCGGGTGGTGGAGGGCATCGGCGGCGAACGGGGCTGGTATTCCTTTCCCCTGGCCTGGGCCGTCCGGGGCTGGGTGGATCGACTCGTGGGCGGCGTCGGGCTCCGGCGCGGTCGTCGCGATCCGGCCCGCTTGCACGTCGGTGACGCCCTGGACTGGTGGCGGGTCGAGGAGATCGAGCGCGGCACGCTGCTGCGGCTGCGGGCGGAGATGCGAGTGCCCGGCCGGGCGTGGCTGGAGCTGCGGGTCGATCCGCACGGTTCGGGAACCCGGTATCGACAGCGGGCCGTCTTCCTGCCGCACGGCCTGCCCGGGCATCTCTACTGGTGGCTGGTGTGGCCGTTCCACGGGGTGGTCTTCGGCGGCATGGTGCACAACATCGTCCGGGCCGCCGAGCGAGGGGCCGGTCGCGGGCCGAGGTGAGCCTGTCTCGCTGCGCGGCGGCCCTCGTTCGCCTGATGTCGCCGGTCCCTGGGACCTGCCGGACCGCTCGACATCACCGACCGAGGGAGCCCGACCCGCGCACCGAGCAGCTCCGAACACGACCTGGCCGAAGGACGACGTCGACGAGCCCCGAGCAGCGTTCTCCGCCACCGCCCGACCGGAGGCGGGAACCCGGACCGGTCACCGACGACGACCGAGACCGGGCCGCCTGCTGCTGCCGAGACCCGGTCCCCTGCCGCTGAGCCCGCAGCCCGGCACCCGCTCAGTCCGTGGCCTGCTTCTTCCGGCGCGGCGACTTGGTCGTCGAGCCGCCGATCATGGCCCGCACGCCTCGCATCGCCCGATCAGCCTCGGAGCCGAAGGGGTTGTCGTTGATCAGGTAGGTCCAGGTCGCGCTGGGCCTGCGCAGCCCCTCGGCGTCGAGGTCGACCCCGTCCGAGGTGATCGTCGCGGTCTCGAAGGTCTCGGCGGCCTTGTCCGCCGCCTCGGTGAGGATCTCCCGGAACGCCGGTATCGCGGCCCGGTGGAACTCGTCGAGTGGATTCTCCCTGGCCAGCGACCGGAGGTGGATGCTCTCCCGCAGGTCGGCCAGGTAGGCGAGATGGTCGGCCCAGCGGTCGTCGAGGTGGTAGAGCGCGATCAGTCGGGCCGCGTGCTCGACCGCGTCTTCGCCGATCTCCTCGACCAGGTCGGCGTGCCGCTCGGGATGCCGCTCGGCGGCCTGCTGGCTCGCCAGGTCGGTGCGGAGCAGCTCGTCGCGTCGCTCGCTCACCAGTCCGCGCTGGTGGGAGACCAGGCTCGTGTAGCGCCAGGTGTTGCGGTGGATCTCCAGGCCGACGCCCTCGGCGACGCGCTGGGCGTGGTCGAAGACCTGCTGGGCGTCGCGGCCGGTGAGCCTGCCGTCCTCGTCCGAGGCCAGCCGCTCGGCGGCCTCCGGGGCGTGCTGCCCGATCAGGTCGTCCTCCGCGCTCGCGAAGAACACCGAGTCGCCGGGATCGCCCTGCCTACCCGCTCGGCCGCGCAACTGCTGGTCGAGCCGCCTGCTGGGGTGTCGGGCGGTGCCCACCACGCAGAGCCCGCCCAGTTCGACGATCCGGTCGCGTCCCTCGCCATCGCGGCCGCCGAGCTTGATGTCGGTGCCTCGGCCTGCCATCTGGGTCGACACGGTGACCCGCTCGTGGGCGCCTGCGTCGGCGATGATCGCGGCCTCCTCGGCGTCGTTCTTCGCGTTGAGCACCACACAGGGGACCTCGGCCTCGGCGAGCAGTGCGGCGAGTCGCTCCGACTCGGCGACGTCCTGGGTGCCGACGAGCACCGGCCTGCCCTCGGCGTGCCGGGCGGAGATCTCCGCGACGATCGCGGACTCCTTGGCCTGTCTGGTCTGGAACAGCTGGTCGGGCCGGTCGACCCGGATGCACGGCTCGTTCGGTGGGATCACCGCGATGGACGCCCGATAGAACTCGTAGAGCTGCTCGGCGGCGGGCATCGCGGTGCCGGTCATCCCGCACAGCGTCGGATAGCGGCTGATCAGCGCCTGGACGGTGATCTCGTCGAGTACGTCGCCGCTCTCGCTGACGGCGAGACCCTCCTTGGCCTCCACCGCGGCCTGGAGCCCGTCGGGCCAGCGTTGGAGCAGGGCCACCCGGCCCCGGGAGGCGTTGATGAGCTGCACCCGGCCGTCCCTGACGATGTAGTCGACGTCGCGGTGCAGTAGCGCGTGCGCGTGCAGGGCGATGTTGACCCTGGTCAGGGTGCTGCCGACGTGTTCCTCGGAGTACAGGTCGACGCCGCCGAGCGCACGTTCGACCTCGGCGGTCCCGGCGTCGGTGAGGAAGACGTTGCGCTCGTCCTGATCCACCTCGTAGTGCCTACCGAGGCGGAGTCTGCGCACCACCTTGGTCATCTCCTGGTCGGCGACGCCCGCGCCTCGGGCCCCGGCCAGCACGAGCGGCACCTTCGCCTCGTCCACCAGCACGGAGTCGGCCTCGTCGACGATGACCACGTCCGGCGCGCGCACGACGACGTCGTCGGCCTCGGTGCACAGCCGGTCGCGAAGCACGTCGAAGCCGAGTTCGCTGACGGCCGCGTAGGTGATGTCGGCCTCGTAGGCGGCGCGGCGCTCCTCGGGCGTGGAGCCTTCGTTGACCCAGCCCACCGTCACGCCGAGGAGTCGGCAGGCGGGGGCCATCCACTCGGCGTCGCGGCGCGCGAGATAGTCGTTCACCGACAGCACGTGCACCCGGCGGCCCTGCAGCGCATAACCTGCGGCCGCCAGTGCCCCGGCGAGGGTCTTGCCCTCGCCGGTGGACATCTCCACCACGTGACCGGAGAGCAGCGCCAGCGTTCCGACGAGCTGCACGTCGAAGGGTCGCAGGCCCAGCGCGCGGTCGGCGGCCTCGCGTCCGATCGCGCAGAACTCCGAGGCCTGGGCGTCGGTGAACTCGGGGTGCGTCGCGCCCTTCCGCTTCTTCCCGCCCTTGGCCCGGCCCGCCTCCTGCTGCTCGACCGCCTCCCGCACGGCGGTGCGCAGGCCGTCGGCGGCCTCGGTGAGCCTGGTGTCGGACCAGCCCGCCACGGCATCGGCGTCGCCGCCCGCCGTCGCGACGATGCGTCGGAACGGCTTGAGGTCCACCGACCCGTGCCGTTGGAACAGCCGTCTCAGGCGGTCGCGCAGCCCGTCGACGAATCCGGTCACGAGGTGTCCTCTCCTGGCGTGGACGCCGCAGCGCGCGGCGTCCGGGGATGCTGTCCCGTCGAGCCCGCCGATCCGAGCTCGTCCGCAGAGCGGGCTCGACGGGTGTCGGGGCCTGCGGCGTGCCTGCTCGCGGGAGTCGGAACCGGGTGTGGCGTAGTGACGCGGTCCACCTGGGCAGCGTCCGAGACGGCGGGGCGGCGGACCGACCCGGCGGCGCGGCGCTCGCCCGCAGCCGCCCTCGACGCCAGGCGCATGCCCCGGCGCGGGGCGTCACCGAGTGCGGCCGCGTCGGCGCGTGGTGAGACCATGAGCCCGCCCGTCCTGTGTTCGATCTCCTCGTTCCTCATCTATTTCTACCCGGCTCGTCCTCGATCTCGACGGTCGCGCCCGCTTCGGAGTCTCGCCTCGGCTGTGCGGCCGCCTCCCGCGCGGTCCGAGGGTCGGCTTGGGCGGATCAGGCGCGACGCGTGGGCGGGCGGTGGCAGGATCGACGATCTGGGCGGGGCGTCGGATCATCGACGGCGGGACGGCCACGAGGGCGGTCTCGCGGCGGCTGTCGCGACGATCTCACCGGACTCGTCGAATTCGTCCGCGGATGCGGGATGGAACCGAGGTCGCGCCGCGTTGCACCTGAGCAACGACAGGCAGGCCGAACGGCTGGAGGTTACAGGTGGTGCTCGATCCACGGGATCTGTACGAGGTGGACTCCGACGTCCCCGACCTGAACGGTGCGGTTCTCCTGCATCACTTCGAGGGGTTCATGGACGCCGGTTCGGCGGGGCGGCTGCTGGCCGAGCACCTCACCGAGGGCGGGGAGGGGCGCGTCGTCGCCCGCTTCGACATCGACGGACTCGTCGACTATCGGTCTCGGCGTCCGACGATGACCTACGCCGTCGACCACTGGGAGGCCTACGAGAAGCCCGAACTGGTGGTCTGGCAGCTCTTCGACGAGGAGGGCACCCCGTTCCTGCTCATGACGGGGCCCGAACCCGATCATCAGTGGGAGCTGTTCATCGCCGCGGTGCGCAGCCTGATGGAGCGGTGGGGCGTCCGGCTCGCGGTCGGCTTCCACGGCATCCCGATGGGCGTGCCGCACACCCGGCCGCTCGGCGTGGTGGCGCATGCCACCCGGTCGGAACTGCTGGACAAGTGGACCGGCGGCGGTCACCCGGCGTTGGGGGAGCGGTTCCAGGTGCCCGGCAGCGTGGCGGCCCTGCTGGAGCTGCGGCTGGGCGAGGCGGGGCTGGACGCCATGGGATTCGCGGCGCACGTGCCGCACTACCTCGCGCAGTCCAGCTACCCCACGGCCGCCGTGACGCTCCTGGAGTCGGTGAGCCGGGCCGCGGGGCTGTCGCTCTCCTCGAAGGAGCTGCGTGCCGCCGCGGAGCGGGTGGACGTCGAGATCGACCGCCAGGTGGTCGAGTCGACCGAGGTCTCGGACGTGGTGCGGGCGCTGGAGCGCCAGTACGACTCCTTCGCCCTGGCGCCCGGCAAGCGCAGCCTGCTGGTCGAGGAGGGCGAGGCCCTGCCGACCGCCGAGGAGATCGGCTCGGAGTTCGAGCGCTTCCTCGCCGAGCAGGGGCCGATGGGCCAGCCCGAGCAGTGAGGCGCACGGACCGAGGGCGGCGGGCGGGGGCGGCTCGCACGCGGGCGGCATCCGCCTAGGACGACACGGCAGGACGCCGCCCGCCTGTCGACGACTGCTCACTCCCGGCCCGGCGCAGGCCCGAGGTCCGTGCCGCCGGGGCGAGGCCCGCCGAGGGAGAGCAGCGCGACGAGCTCGCCTCTGCTGTGCACGCCCACCTTGGCGAAGATCGACTTCAGGTGGTCCTGCACGGTGACCTGAGCGAGCGACAGTGCCTTGGCGATCTCCCTGGTGCTGCCGCCGTGCAGCACCTCGCCCGTCACGAGCTGTTCGCGTCGGGTCAGGCCGTGGGAGCTGAGCACCACGGGCATGATCTCGGCGGGAGTCGGGGTCGAGGCCGTCACCACGACCTGCGCGGTGCCGACGCCGTGCAGGACCGAACCGCGCAGGATGATCCACTGACCGTCTCGGGTCTGTACCCGCATCGCCGCCGGGATGCCTGCCGGATCGGCCTCCGTGAGCCTGGCCAGCCGGGCGGTCACCAGGAACGCGGCGGGCACCGCCAGCACGTCGAACGCCGAGTCGGCCAGCTCGAGCAGGAGTGCCTGTCCCGGCTGGTCGGCCGCGATCAGCTCGTCGCTCGAGCCGAGGATCACGACGGCGGGAACGGGCGGCGGCTCGGTCGGCGCGGTCCTGGGCAGGTGGGCGCGGCGTAGTGCGCCGGTGATCAGCCGGTTCGCCTGGCCGACGAAGCGCAGCTCCTCGTCGGAGTACGGGCCGCGCGCCTTCTCCCGCATGAAGGCCGCGAATCCCCAGCTTCCCTCGCCGAGGTCGCAGCGCAGCCGCAGCTCGTCGCCGAATCCGTACCCGGACAGATGCTCCCGCATGCGGACACTGCGTTCCGGGCGTCCCTGGGTGGTCTGACTGATCGCGGCGACCAGGCTGCCCTGCGCCTGCATCTGAGCCATCGTGCCGACGTCCTCGTTGCCGAACTCCAGGTCCATCGCGTGCGTCATGCCGCGCGGATCGAGGGTGGTGCTGACCATGGAGGTCGGCAGCCCGGTCAGCGGGTCGGTGTGATGCCAGCAGACGGCGTCGAAGCCCACCACCGAGGGCAGCAGGCCGTCCAGCTCGCGGAAGAGTTCCCTGGTGGTCACGCCCGACTTCGCCAGATCGCGAAGGTCGCCTAGTGCCTGCCGCTCACGTTCTCGACGATTCGCCACGGATGTGGTTCCCACTCTCCCTTGGCGTCCTGGCGACGTGCCGAGCCTGGGAGTCCGGAGGGGCCCGAGGAGTCCGGTGCAGGGGCCGCCCGGCAGGACGCACGTCACCGTGATCAACACGACGATACTGCGCGCATCCGTCTGGTGGCAGACCGTACTCCCAGATTTCTGGGATACCACTCGTCACCCCGGCGGCCCATGATGATTCCGGGCACGAGATCCACTCCTGGGGCCCGAGGCGACGGAGACGATCAACCTGACGCGGCGACCGGAGGGGGCTTCGGGTCGTGGTGGCGACGCGACAGGTGATTGTCTCCGCTTCGCCGGACCCGGAGGGTGACTCGCGGCCGTGATCGGGCCCGGCCGGCTTGGGGGCGGCCGGGCCCGAACCCCGTGGTCCTCGACGATCGCCGCCGTTGTTCGTTCCGAGGAGGACCGCAGGCAGGCCGAACCGTCGAGCCCGGCGCGAGTTCGCGGTCTGCGGTCGTCCGATGTGGATGGTGCCCTGCTTCCGTGTCCCCGATCGACCGCGTGTCCCGCCCCGGTCCGGTGTGCCGCCGCGGTCGCCGACGGGTACCGGATCGCGTCCGCGAGGCGATGCCAGGACACCGCAGGATCCCGGTTCTCGGCTGCTCCCCGCTCTTCGGCGGCTCGGCAGGCGCGGGAAGGCGCCGGCGCATCCTCGCGAATCCCGTCGCTATCGGTCGCCCGAAGCCTGCCCGACCCGGCTGTCCGTCGCGGGCCGTCGCACCTGCATCGGCTGAGACCGTCCGACGATCAACTCATGCACGATGATGCATTCCTGTTGACAATGATTTCCATTCAGTGTGAGGCTGGGGCACGACAGCTCATCCCCAGCAGGCCGTGTCGGCCGGACGGTCTCGCGGGTGCAGAAGCCCCTGAACGCGACCGCCGCCGACGACACAGACAGCGCGGTGGGAGCGCACCGCGCCGCGGTCGTTCCGACGTCTCCCGCGTGACGGCGTGCGTGACTCGGAGGTAGGACAATGCCGGTCGCCGACTCCTGGCGGCGGAACTCGCCTCGGGCGGACTTCCCCCGGCGGGCACCGGGCCGCGACCACGAGGTCGGCCGCCGGTGAGGCCACTCGGTCACCGGGTCCGACGAGGGCCCGAGAGAAAGCCCGCTGGAACGAAGTCCGCTGAAGAGAGGCATCCCGAGACGAAGCCCGCCACGACAGCCCGGGTCATGCCGGAGACTGATCGAGCCGGGGTCGACCAGGGCGGCTCGGCCCCCTCCGACGCTGACCCGACGTCGAAGGCCCTGCGGCGCGGCGGCCGTGTGCAATCTCGCCACGGACTCGTGCTCACCGTGCTCGGCCTCTCGATCGCCATCGCGGTGTCGGTGGTGGTCGCGATCAGCCTCGGCCCGACCACGGTGCCGCTGAGCGACACCTTGCGCTACCTCGGTGCGGCGCTCACGGGCGGGACGATCGACGCCGTCGAGGTCTCGCAGTACACGATCATCTGGGAGGTGCGCACCCCGAGGGTGCTGCTCGCGGTGGTGGTCGGGGCGGGCCTGAGCGTGATCGGCGTCGCCGTGCAGGCGATGGTGCGCAACGCCCTGGCCGATCCGTTCGTGCTGGGGATCTCCTCCGGGGCCTCGGTGGGCGCCAGCGCGGTGGTCGTCTTCGGCGCCTTCGCCGCACTGGGCGTCTACGCGTTGTCGGCGGCGGCCTTCCTCAGCGCGCTGGCCGCCTCGGCGCTCGTCTACGCCGCCGCGCACAGCCGGGCAGGGCTGAGCCCGCTTCGACTGGTGCTCACGGGCGTGGTGCTGGCCTACGGTTTCCAGGCGATCATGACGGTGATGATCTTCCTCTCGCCCAACGGCGAGGCGGCGCGGACCGTGTTGTTCTGGCTGCTCGGCAGCCTCGGCGCGGCGACCTGGACGTCGCTGCCGATCGCGACCGTGGCGGTCCTGATCGCCTTGATCGTCCTGCACCGCCGGAGCCGTTCGCTCGACGTGATGGCGATGGGGGACGAGACGGCGGGCAGTCTCGGGGTGGACAGCACCTCGTTACGTCGGGGCCTTTTCCTGCTCACCGCCGTCGTGACCGGGGCGATCGTCGCGGTCAGCGGCGCGATTGGCTTCGTCGGACTGGTGATGCCGCACCTGGTCCGGCTCCTGTTCGGCTCGAGCCACGCCAAGGTGTTGATCATTACGCCGCTGGCCGGGGCGTTGTTCCTCGTCTGGGTGGACCTGGTCTCTCGCACGCTCGTCGCGCCCCGCGAGTTGCCGCTGGGCGTGATCACCGCCCTGGTCGGGGTCCCGGTGTTCATCACGCTGATGCGTCGGCGCGGCTACGTGTTCGGAGGTCGGTGAATGCGGCTCACCCTGGACGGCGTCTCCGTGGAGATCGCCGGGAGAGCGCTCGTGCGCGAGCTGCGGCTCGCGGTCGACAGCGGGGAGATCCTCGGGCTCATCGGTCCCAACGGCAGCGGCAAGTCCACTGCGCTGCGCTGCGTCTACCGGGCGCTGCGCCCCACCTCGGGCGCGGTGCTGCTCGACGACGTCGACCTCGGGGAGTTGTCGCTGCGGCAGAGCGCCCGCTCGGTGGCCGCACTGACCCAGGAGGCGAGCACCGACCTGGACTTCACCGTGCGGGAGGTGGTCGCACTCGGTCGCTCCCCGCACCTGCGGGACAACCAGGCGCTCGGGGCGCGCGAGGAGGAGCTGTGCGCAGCCGTGATGCGCCGGGCCGACGTCGCGCACCTGGCCGATCGCAGCATCCTTACCCTGTCCGGCGGCGAGCGGCAGCGGGTCTACATCGCCAGGGCACTGGCTCAGGAGCCGCAGGTGCTCGTGCTCGACGAGCCGACCAACCATCTCGACGTCCGACATCAGATCGAGCTGTTGTCCTTCCTGCGCACCGCCGGGCTGACGGTCCTGATCGCGCTGCACGACATGAACCTGGCGGCGGCGGCCTGCGATCGGATCGGCGTGCTCTCCGGCGGCGAACTGGTCGCCGTCGGGAAGCCCGGCGAGGTGCTCACCCCGGAGTTGATGCACGACGTGTTCGGGGTGGCGGCGACCGTCGTCAGCCATCCCGGCACCGGAACACCACAGCTCCTCTACGAGCTGACCACCGAACAACAGCCGGAAGGAACAAGGACATGACCCTGCGCCTCCCACGTCGAGCGTGGCCGATCCTGGCGATCGGCGTGCTCGCCGCGAGCGCCTGCGGGGCCGAGGTGGCACCACAGACGCGCGACGACGCCGACCTGGTCACCATCGACAACTGCGGACGCGAGACCACGTACCCGCGTCCGGAGCGCCCCGTCGTCTATGAGGGCGGTGGTGCCGAGAAGCTGTTCGTGCTCGGCGTGACCGACGAGATCCGTGGCTGGATCGCGACGCCCACCAACGATCCGGCGATCGAGCGCTCCCCGTACCGGGCGGAGTTCGAGCAGATCGAACGACTGAGCAACGACCTGCTCAACCGGGAGATCGTCGTGGATGCCGGTGCGGACTGGGTGTTCGCGGGCTGGAACTCCGGTTTCAGCGAGGAGCGCGGCATCACACCGCAACTGTTGGACGACCTCGGCATCAACAGCTACATGCACACCGAGAGCTGCTACAACTACGGCGACGGCGCGGTGAACGTCACGCCGTTGGAGGGCCTCTACATCGACCTCGTCGACCTCGGCGAGATCTTCGGCGTCCAGGACCGAGCGGCCGAGGTCGTCGAGGAGCTGCGCGGCCGGGTCGCCGCCGTGGAGGAGACCCATCCCGACGGCGAGCCCGCCGAAGTGTTCGTCTACGACTCCGGTACCGATCAGCCGTTCACCGCGGCAGCCCACGCCCCGCCGAACGACATCATCTCGGTGGCGGGCGGCCGCAACATCCTGGCCGACCTGGACGAACGGTGGACGTCGGTCGGCTGGGAGGCCGTGATCGAGGCGCAGCCCGAGGTCATCGTCATCATCGACTACGGCGACCTGCCCGCCGAGGACAAGATCGACTTCCTGCGCTCCCACCCCGCGCTGGAGTCCGTCCCGGCCGTGCGGGACGAGCACTTCTACGTCCTGGACTACGGCGAGGCGATCAGCGGTCCCCGCATCGTCGACGGCGCCGAGAAGTTCGCCGAGTACCTGCGCTCGATCGGGCACTGAGGACGGGAGCCGACAGCTGCGCCCCGGCGCCCCGAGAAGCCATCGGCTCCGGGGCGCCGTGGCCGGACCGGAGGGCGGCGTGGGAGACGATCAGACTCGGACGCGCCCAGGCCTGGCCGCTCGCCGGGTCTGCCACTGGTCGGCGGCCCGCAACGCCCAGCTGCCGCCGATGCACCCGCCGAGGACGGCGACCGCGTCGAGCGTGACGCCGCCGTCGATGACGATGCCGAGCCAGCCGTAGCGGCTGCTGAGCAGCCCGACCAGGAAGCCGGTCAGCGCGCCGAGGACCCAGACGACGACCGTCACCGTGCCGTGTCGGTCCTTCGGGACCGGGAACGTCCCCAGCACCACCGAGACGGCGGCGCTGCCGATGGTCAGGCCGAGTACGCAGCCGACGGCGATGGCGGGTTCGATGTCCGCGATGCCCGTGCCGACGCCGAGGATGTCGATGCGCAGGCCGTCGCGTTCGGCCAGCCTGCCGAGGACGAAGCCGCCGACGGGTGCTCCCACGAGGAGGCAGCGGCGGAGGAACGCGGTGCGCGGCTCGGTCGCTCGACCGCCGACGGCACTGATCAGCGTGCAGACGAGCACGCCGATGACGGCGCCTGCCAGTGTCCCGAACACACTGGCGCTGTCCACCAGCCACTCGGCAGGCCCGAGGAACCGGCGTACCTCCCGGTCCCCGCCGTCCCCGCCGTCCCCGGTGAGGACGGTGGTGTCGACCGCGAAGTTCGCGGCGTACACGCCGACGAGGACCCCCGCGAAAACCAGGATCAGCAGGCTCGCCGTCGCGCCGATCCGACGAAGGCCGGGGCCGCGCAGGCCGGTGCGCAGCCTTCCCCCGGTGCTCGTCAGCGCATGCCGGGCTCGGGTGCGCAGACCGCTCCACCGGCTCGGGCGGGGCGGCTGTTCGGCACCTGCCTGCGCGGTGCCCGGCTGCGCGCCGTCGACCTGCCCGGCAGCCGCCTGGCCTGCGTTCGCGTCCCATTCGTCGAGCCGATGGACCTGTAACCGGGTGCGATACGGCGTGCTCTGCGGGGCCTCGACCCTCGTCGCGCCCGCAGGCTCGGCCGCGCAGTCCGACGGCCGTTCCACGAGCCGCTCGACCGCCGCGTGCTGCGTCATGGTCAGGGCGTGCACTTCGGCGGGCCAGGGCCGGGCGTACGGCGCGATTCGGCCGATCATCTCCAGCAGCCGCGCCGCGTCGGGTCGGGCCGCCGGGTCTTTCGCCAGGCATGCCGCGACGATCGGGCGGATGCCGACGGGCACGGCATCGAGGTCGGCTTCGGCGTACACGATGTCGTACAGCACCTGGAAGTCGGACGGCCCGGCGAAGAGACTCGTCCCGGTGCCCGCCATCACCAGTACCGCACCGAGCGAGAACATGTCGCTGGCCGGGGTGATCGCCCCGGCCTGCGCCTGCTCCGGCGACATGAACTCCGGGGAGCCCACCACGAGGCCGGTACGGGTCAGATCACGTCCGTCTCGCCGGTCCAGCGCCCGCGCGATGCCGAAGTCGATCAGCCTCGGGCCCTCGTCGGCGAGCAGGATGTTGGACGGCTTCAGGTCCCGATGCACCAGGCCCGCCTCGTGGATTCGCACCAGCGCGGCGGCCAGACCGGCGGCCAGGCGCGGCAGCGACTCCGCAGGCAGCCGCCCGGTGGCCTCGACCGCCTCCCGAAGGGAGGGACCGAAGATGAACTCCGAGGCCAGCCAGGGTGTCGGTGCCTGCGCGTCGGCATCGATCACCGTCGCGGTGTAGACGCCGTGTACCGCGCGCGTGACACGGACCTCGCGTTCGAACCGCGCGCGGAAGCCGTCCTCCTCGACGAGATGCGGGTGAATCTGTTTGATCGCGACCAGCCTGCCGTCGGGTCCGCCGCCCAGCAGCACCCGACCCATCCCGCCCCGGCCCAGCTCGGCGAGCAGTCGATACCCGCCCGTCTCCTGCGGCTCCGACGCCCTCAGCGGCCTCATGACCCCCCCGGTCGGTCGAGCAGCCCCGAACGGACTCCCGGGCATGCGGAGAGATCATGTTAGGGGACCGACGCGCACCGCATACCGGTCTTGGGGATCATCCGCTGCACGAGGGGATCGCGTCGCGGCCGAGGCCTGCCGTCGGGGAGTTGATCCACGGCCCGGGTGCTCGCCCCGCCCACGCCAGGCACCACGGCAGCCCGCCGGCGTGGGCGGTGGAGAAGAGGCCCGAGACGCACTCGGGCGGCACACCGTGTCGGCGTGCCGCCCGAGACTCCGTCCGGCCGAAGGTGGATCTCCCGGCTCAGTCCTTGGCCAACGCCGTTCCCAACGCCCGCCAGTCCAGCACGGGTGCGGCGGCGTCGCGGATCGAGGCCAGCAGTCCCAGCCGGGCCGCCCGCACCTGGGCGTCCTCGGCCATGACCAGCACGTCGTCGAAGAAGACGCCGATCGGCGCGACGATCGGCCGGGCCTCCTCCGCGAAGCGGGCGAGATCCGGTGTGGTGCCCGCCAACGCGGCGCCGACCTGCTCCCACACGGTGCGCAGCGCGACCTCGGCGGGCTCGGTGATGTGCGCGGCGTCGTAGGTCGCGGGGGTGTCGTCGGGGACGATTCGGCGAACCCGCTGGAGCGCGGCGGCCAGCTCGACGAAGGTCGGATCGCCGGTGCGGCGGTTGACCTCGGCGAGCGTCTCGTCGGCGGTGATCGGCGAGTCGGCCAACGGCAGCACGGCGGCGACCACGGCGTGGTGGTGACCCGCGTCGAGCAGTTGCTGCTCGTACCGCCGGATGACGAACTCGTGCGCCTCGGCCAGCGCCGAGTCGGCGACCTCGATGCCCTGCGCGGCAAGGACGTCGGCCGCCACCCGCAGCGCCCGACTCACCGTGACCTGCCGAAGCTGCGGGAAGGCCCGCAGCACGCTGATCAGGCCCAACGCCGCCCGCCGCAGACCGAACGGGTCGGAGCTGCCCGTGGGGGACGCACCGATGCCGAACAGCCCCACCAGCAGGTCGAGCCGGTCGGCCAGCGACAGCAGCGCGCCGGGGACGGTGGTGGGCAGGACGCCGCCTGCCGACCGAGGCTGCTCCATGTCGTAGAGGGCGCCTGCGACGCTCGGCGACTCGCCTGCCCGCAGCGCGTACTCCCGCGCCATCGTGCCTGCCAGGCTGGTCAGCTCGACGACCATCTGCGAACCGAGGTCGAACTTCACGAGCTGCGCGGCCCGGTCCAGGGTCTGGCGCTCCTCGCCGGTCAGCGGCACCAGCCGGTCGCCGCTCGCCTGCACGCCCTCGGGGGTCGCCACGGTGGCGTCGCCGAGTTCCCTGGCCACGGCGGCGATCCGCTCGGTGCGGTCGGCCATCGAGCCGAGCCGCTCCTCGAAGGCGAGCCGGTCCAGACCGAGCTTCATCGTCTCCGGCTTGACCGCCAGATCGGCCCGCCAGAAGAACGCCGCGTCCTCATACCGGGCCCGCAGCACTCCTTCGTTGCCCGCCCGCACCGCGTCGTGGTCGCAGGCACCGTTGGCGACGGCGACGAAGTAGGGCATCAACGCGCCCGCGCCGTCACGGACCGGCAGGTAGCGCTGGTGCTTGCGCATCACGGTCGTGAGGATCTCGTCGGGCAGTTCCAGGTAGTGCTCGGAGAAGGAGCCCAGGATCGGGGTCGGCTGCTCGACGAGGTTGACGACCTCCTCCAGCAGCACGGCCTCGCCGTCGAAGTCGACCGTGCCGCCGACCTCCGAGACCAGCCGCTGCGTCGCCCCGACGATCTGGCCGCGCCGGACGTCGATGTCGACGACGATGCCGTGCGCGGCGAGGAAGTCGACGTAGCCGTCCGCATGGGGCACGGCCACCGTCGGCGTCGCGGCGGTCCGGTGCACTCGGGTGGTCACCCCGCTGGCCAGCGACGAGGCCGCCACCGGCACGCCGACGTCGCCGAGCATCGCCAGCAGCCAGCGCACCGGGCGGCTGTAGGACAACGTCGAGTCGCTCCACCGCATGTTCTTGTCGGCCCGCAGCTCCAGCACGACGCTGGAGAGCAGCTCGCTCAGCACGGTGACCGCCCCCCGGCCGACGTCGGTCTTGACCGCGACGACGAACTCGACGCCGTCGATCACGGCCCGGCCCAGGTCGGCGACGTCCACGCCCTGCCCGCGCGCGAAGCCCGCGACGGCCTTGGTGGGGGCGCCCGTCGCGTCGAAGGCGTTGGCGACCCGAGGTCCGCGCACGGTCCGCTCGGCGTCGGGCTCACCGGGCTCCACTGCCTCGACCACCGCGACGATCCGGCGGGGCGTGGCATAGGTGCTGATCTCGCCGTGGCCCAGTCGGGTGGCGGCGAGCTTCTCGGTGAGGGCGGTGCGCATCGCCTCGGCGGCACGCCGGACCTCGGCGGCGGGCAGTTCCTCGGTGCCCACCTCGAACAGCAGCGTCGCGGGCTCGGTCACCGAGGGCAGCTCGGCGGGCACCGTGGCGGCGGGGAGTGCCTCGGCGACCCCGAGCGGGTGGCCCAGCTCCTCGCGACGCTCGGCCCACAGCCGCACGACGTCCCTGGTCAGCGCCCTGGTGCGGCCGAAGGCCTTGGCCCGTTCCGTGGTGGACACCGCGCCTCGGGCGTCGAGCACGTTGAAGGTGTGCGAGCACTTGAGCACGAAGTAGTGGGCGGGCATCGGCAGCCGGGCGTCCAGCAGCCTGCGGGCCTCCGCCGCGTACTCGTCGAACAGCCGACGGTTCATCGCCACGTCGGCGTCGTCGAGGTAGTAACGGCTCATCTCGTACTCGGCCTGCCCGAAGGCCTCGCCGTAGGAGATGCCGGGCGCGAAGGCGATGTCCTTGAAGTGGCTGACGTTCTGCAGCGCCATGAGGATGCGCTCCAGCCCGTAGGTGATCTCCACCGAGACGGGGTCGAGCGTGGCGCCGCCCGCCTGCTGGAAGTAGGTGAACTGGGTGATCTCCAGGCCGTCTAGCCACACCTCCCAGCCGAGGCCCCAGGCGCCGAGCGCGGGGAAGTCCCAGTTGTCCTCGACGAAGCGGACGTCGTGCGCCTCGACGTCGATGCCGATGGCCGCCAGGCTGCCGAGGTACAGCTCCTGCGGGTTGCCGGGATCGGGCTTGAGGATCACCTGGAACTGGGTGTGGGTCTGGAGCCGGTTCGGGTTCTCGCCGTATCGGGAGTCGTCCGGCCGCACGCTCGGCTCGACGTAGGCGGTCCGCCACGGCTCGGGACCCAGCACGCGCAGCACGGTGGCCGGGTTGAGCGTTCCCGCACCGACCTCGGTGTTCAGGGGCTGCACGACCATGCATCCCTGATCGGTCCAGTACTTGGTCAACGCGAGAATCGCGTCCTGCATGGTCAACACGGAGGACAACCTTCAGACGAGTCATGGCGGGCCTCATCGACTGCCCGCTGTACGGACGGGTCGGACGACTGCGGGCGCCGGCCGGGTGGCACAGGAGATCGACCGAGTCTAGTGGACCTGCCTTCCGGTGAGGCCGGCGGTGGTGCGGCCCTCGCCGGTCGCCGCCGCACAACGCCGGGGGACTGATCGGACGAGCCCACCCGGTGGTGACCAGGCCTGTTCGGCGGGCGCGCTGCCGTGGGCGGGTCAGCCGCCGCCGACGAGGTCGCGGGGCCGCCGCAGCCGGTGAGCCTCGGCGACCAGTTCGACGCTGAGCGGGACGGCGTGATGCGTGGCCGGGTCGAGCCGGATCTGCGTCCTGCTGCCCTCGGCGTGCAGTATCGATCGATCGGCGGAGTGCACGTGGAAGCCGTAGGTCAGGCTGCTGGTGGCCACCTGTTCGATCCAGAAGTGCACGCCGACGACGCCCATGCCCGTGATCGGCGTGTGGTAGGTGATCGCGAAGTGTCGGACCACCTGGAGCACGTCGGCGAACCGGGACAGCGGGGGATCGAAGTGCCAGCCTCGGTCGAGCCAGTAGTCCATGACGGCGCGTTCCACCAGCAGCAGGTAACGCGAGTCGTGGACCGTGCCGGTCGCGTCGAAATCCTCGAAGTTGATGCGGACGGACCCGACGTGGCCGAAGCGCGCCGGGATGTCCGTCGGCGTGCTCTCCGGGCTGGTCATCGCTGCTGCCACCTGTTCCAGGGTCGTGGGGATCTGTTCGGATGTGCTGTTGTTCTGGACGGTTCTGCACCCGGGGTGGGATTTGAGCCGGGCCGCGGACGACGTCACGGAGCGGTCCATGCGCCGTCGCTTCGCCGGGCGGGCAGGCCGGGAGGATCGATCTTGCCGGATCGATCTCGACGTTGTCACCTGGTCGGGTGAGACGTTGCGAGCGCCGTCGAGCAGGCTTGCCTGCGCGCGGTCCGGACCGTGGTGCTGAGGAACGGGCCGGGCCCGCCGATCGCGGGGGGAACGGCGGCTCCGGCAGCCGAGAGCGACCGAGAGCGACCGAGATCGACCGAGCAGGAGGACCTGACATGCGAGTGGCCGAGGCGCGAGCCGCCGCCGTCGACTGGGTGCGGCGCCGGGCGCGGGGCGAGGCAGGCTTCGTGGGCGCCTACTTCAGCGGTTCGACGATCGGCCTGCCCGGCGACGCCGAGCTGTCACCGACCTCGGACGTCGACGTCGTGGTGGTGACCAGCGGCCCGGTGCCGCCCGTGGGACTGGGCAAGTTCCGTCACCAGGGCGCTCTGCTGGAGATCACCCACCTGAGCCGGGAGCTGTTCGCCACCGCCGAGCAGGTTCTCAGCTCTTATCATCTGGCGGGCGGGCTCCGCGCCGACACGATCATCGCCGACCCCTCGGGGATGCTGCGGCGACTCCACCAGGAGGTGGCGCGGGACTTCGCCGAGCCGAAGTGGGTTCGTCGGCGCTGCGCGGACGCGCTGCGACGTATCGAAAGCGGTCTGCGCGTCGTCGACGCCGCCGCGCCCTGGCACCAGCAGGTGACGTCCTGGCTGTTCCCGACCGGCGTGACGACGCACGTGCTGCTGGTGGCCGCCTTGCGCAATCCCACGGTGCGGCTGCGGTATCCGGCCGTTCGAGCCGTGCTGACCGAGCACGGGCTCGCCGATCGATACCCCGAACTGCTGACTCTGCTGGGGGCTCGCGAGCTGACCGCCGCCCGGGTGACGGAGCATCTGGCGGCGCTCGCCACGACCTTCGACGCCGCTGCGCAGGTGTCGGGGACGCCCTTCTTCTTCCGGGGCGACATCACCGCCGAGGCCAGGCCGATCGCCGTCGACGGCAGCCGGGACCTCATCGCGGCGGGCCTGCACCGCGAGGCATTCTTCTGGATCGTGGCGACCTTCGCCCGCTGCCATGCCGTGTTCGCCGCCGACGCCCCGGCGCTCGGCGCGATGCACGAGCCCGCGTTTCGCGCCGCCGTCGCCGATCTCGGGATCGCCTCCACCTCGGACCTGCGTCGACGCGCCGACGACGTCCGGCGCTTTTTGCCCCGACTCGTCGAGACCGCCGAGATCGTGCTGCGTGCCGAGGCCGTGGCCCGGCCGACGGTCGATCGGCTTCCCTAGGTCGCTCACCTGATGTGGCGATCGACTTCGTCGGCTTGAGTGGCCTCGACAGGCCGGTCGGATCATGCGGTGCCCGCCCGGCCGGCACCAGACAAGGAGGCCAACTGATGTACCCACGTGTTCGACGACGAACACGCCGAACCTCGGCGGCGCTCGCGCTGACCGTCGCCGTCTGCGGCCTGACCGCGACCGCCTCGGCCGCCGAGGACTCCCCGGCGGTGACCGGGCCTGCGGTGCTCGGGACCAACGGCGCCCCGGTGCCCGAGTTGGACTGGGGTCCCTGCCCGGATGATGCGGGACCTGCGGAGTACCAGTGTGCGACCGCCTCGGTTCCGCTGTCCTATCAGGACCCGCATGGCGAGCAGATCGAGATCGCGGTGGGCAGACTGCCCGCCGCCGATCAGCAGAACAGGATCGGCTCGCTGTTCTTCAACCCCGGCGGCCCCGGCGGTTCCGGCCGCATCCCGCCGGTGTTGTCGGCCGAGCTGCACGAGCGGTTCGACCTCGTCGGCTTCGATCCCCGGGGAGTGCAGGACAGCACGCCGCTGCGCTGTTTCGACGACGCAGGAGAGGCCGCCGACAGTTTCGGCCTGCTCTTCCCGACCACGGAAGAGGAGGAGCGACGGGTCATCGAGGCCACCCGGACCGGCACCGACGCCTGCGCCGCGAAGGCGGGACCCGTCCTAAACCACATGTCGACGGCGAACGTCGCCCGCGACCTGGACCTGCTGCGGGCCGCCGTCGGCGATGAGCAGCTCACCTTTCACGGCTTCTCCTATGGCACGCATCTCGGCGCGGTCTACGCCAACCTCTTCCCGGACCGGGTGCGGGCCATGACACTGGACGGTGGTCTCGACCCGGTCCAGTGGACGACGGGGGAGACCCCGGCGGACGCCGACGTGCCGTACACGACGCGCATCGGCAGCGCCGCCGGATCGCAGCGCGCGTTGGAGAGCTTCCTCGGCTTCTGCGCGCAGGACGAGCGTTGTGCGTTCCGGGAGCCCGGCGTCGATCTCGGCGAGAAGTACGACCGCGTGCTCGACGCGGCTCGCTCGGCGCCGATCGAGGTTCCCGATCAGGACGGATCGGTCATGGAATGGTCGTATCCGCTGGTCGTCGGGGTGGTCGGCTCGGCCCTCTACGACGCCCGCAGTTCGATGTTCCTCGGTGAGTACCTCCAGTCGTTGGCCGAGGCGATCGACGGGACGGGTCCGCGCGGCGAGGCTGTCCTCACGACCGTGGACGCCGTGGCGGCGATGCGTGATCAGCAGGGTTACCAGGGGCCGGAGCAGAACTTCGGGGTGGCCTGTCTCGACTCCGACAACCCCGCCGATCCGGCGCGGTGGGCCGAGGCGGCAGCCCAGGCCGACCGGGAAACGCCGAGTTTCGGCTCGATGTGGACGTATGAGTCCCTGCCCTGCGCCACCTGGCCCGGCGTCGACGAAGACCGGTACCACGGGCCGTGGGATCGCCCGACCGCGAACCCGGTGCTCGTCCTGGGCAATCGCCTCGGCGACCCGGCCACCCCGTATGACGGCGGGCGAAACCTGGCGGACCTGCTCGGAGACGGTCACCTGCTGTCCTTGGACAGCTTCGGCCATGGCGCGTTCGGCCTCCAGCTGAGCGCCTGCGT
This sequence comes from Actinoalloteichus fjordicus, assembly GCF_001941625.1. NCBI lineage: Bacteria > Bacillati > Actinomycetota > Actinomycetes > Pseudonocardiales > Pseudonocardiaceae > Actinoalloteichus > Actinoalloteichus fjordicus. The sequence goes on along the minus strand of NZ_CP016076.1, from coordinate 4,472,381 downwards.
GGACGCGGCGGTGCACGCGTACTACCTCGACGGCGAGCTGCCCGCCGACGGCACCGTCTGCGAGCCGGACCGGACGCCGTTCGATCCGATCGACGGCGCACTCGGTGCTGCGGTCGCCGAGCACACCGGTCTGCCGGTCGCGGCGCTCGTCGGCTGAAGCGCGATCTGAGGACGACGGCGGTGACGTGACGGCCGGTCCGTCGCGTCACCGCCTCGTCGGTCCGGTGCAGGCGCGTGATCCGGTGCCGACGTCCTCGTCGTCGGACCGGAGTCCGTCGGGTCCGGTCCGACGCAGGCCGAGCGGGCCGAGGGGCGAGCGGGACGAGCACCGACTGTCGGAGCCCGCCGGGCTGCCGAAGCCGGGGAGCCTGTCCCGCAGCGGAGGCGTCTCGGCGGTAGTCCGGGCTCGGGACGACGGCGAGGTAAGGGCGACACGCTCAGTGGTTGTTCACGCTCGAGTGTCCCCCGACGTCCAATCCGATCTCCCCCTGCTGGCGGTGGTCGTCGTCCGCGAAGCGGTGTTCGCTTCGCAGGTGCTCGCGAGGCACCTCGGCACCGGTCTGCCACACCCTGCTCGCGGGTCGGTCTCCGATGGCCGACCCGTCCGTGTCCCGGTCGTCTCCGGCGCCGTCGTCCTCGCGGAGCACCCGTCCCCGACCGAGCCGGGGGTGATCCGGCCACCGGGTCGCGGCGCAGCGCGCCGAATAGTGGTTCCCCGCAGGTGCGGGGGTGGTCGGCGGCGCGACCCGGTGCGCCGTCCGATGCTCGACGGGTGAGGAATATCAGAACAACACTCACGATTAGGTTCTGATATTGCGAGTTCGGCACGCGGTACGATCACAGGAGTCGTGTTCCCGAGAGCCGAGAGGGTCGCCGTGGGCGAGGTCGCCAGAACGACTGTGGGCGAGGACGCCGGAACGACCATGGGCGAGGTCGCCGAGGAGTCGGTGGGCGGGATCGCCGAGGACCGAGCGCAACAGGTGCTCGTCGAGTACGAACGGGCCCTCGCGGACTCTCCCCTGGCCCCGCAGACCCGCCGCGCCTATCGCTCCCGCATCGCCGGTTTCCTCGCCTGGCTCGCCGATCACGACGGCGGCCGCGCCGATCCGCTCACCGAGCCGCCCGCCAGGGACGCGGCCGTGCGCGCCTACCGGTCGCGGCTGAAGTCTGCGCGGCGCAGCCGTCCCGCCACGATCAACGCGGTGCTGACGGCGCTCGATCACTTCTACGACCACCTGCGGATCGGACCTGCCCTGATCGTGCGGGAGGAACAGGTCGCGCCGCAGCCGAGGGCACTGCACGAGGACGAGACCCGCCGACTGCTGGCGGCCGTGCGGTCGGGCGGCTCGCTCCGGGACGCCGCCATCGTGCACACGCTGCTGCACACCGGGGTCCGGGTGGCCGAACTGGTCGCACTCGACGTCGAGGATGCCCGGCTCGGCGCCCGGCAGGCCAGGCTCGTCGTCACGACCAGGGGCGTCGAGGCGCGTGAGATCCCTTTACCCGACGAATCCCGTCTCGTGCTGCGCGAGTGGGTCTCGATTCGCCGTGGCTGGCCGGGCATCGAGCGGACGGCGGCGTTGTTCCTCAACCGGCGGGGCGGTCGACTGTCCACCCGATCGGTCGACGCTCTGGTGGTCCGCCTCGGTAGCGTCGCAGGTCTGGAGGCCGACTCCGGACAGCGGATAACCCCGTACGTCCTGCGGCAGACCTTCGGCCATCGCCTGCTCGCGTCGGGTGCCGATCCCGATCGGGTCGCCGAGCTGATGGGACATCGCCGGAGTGAGACGGCCCGACGATACGGAGCGGTCCGGGCCGCCCGCCCGCCCGACGACGTCCCCGGCTGAGTCCGCACCGCCGAGTCCGCCCGGTTCGGCGACTCGACGTCTGCGCCGTCCCCACCGCGTTCGCTGTCCGCTTTCCGCCCCACACCCGCCGCGCCGTGACGAAGGATTGAAAGAGCGATGACCGACTCCGTCGAGATCGTGGACCACGACCCACGCTGGTCGTCGGTGTTCGAAGAACTCCGCACCCGGATCAGCCGTGTCCTGGGATTCCACAGCCAGCGCATCGAGCACGTCGGCAGCACCGCCGTCCCTGGTCTCGCCGCCAGGCCCGTCATCGATCTCGACGTGGTGATCGCCGACGAGCGAGCCCTCGGCCCGGTGATCGGCAGGCTCCGGCCGCTCGGGTACAGCCACCAGGGCGATCTGGGCGTTCCCGGCCGGGAGGCCTTCAGCAGGCCGCCGCACCGCCCGCCGCCGCACCACCTCTACGTCTGCACCGAGAGCAGCCTCGCGCTCGCCAGGCACCTGGCGTTCCGCGATCAGCTGCGGCGCAGCGCCGACACCGCGGCGGCCTACGCGGAGTTGAAGCGGACGCTGGCGGCTCGGCATCCCGACGACGTCACGGCCTACGTCGAGGGCAAGACCGCCTTCGTGAGTCAGGTCCTCGACCAGGTCGCCGACGCCGCCCGCTCGGAGTACCCGGCGCCGGACGCCCCGCAGGGGGCCTGATGCCGAGGCCGGGGAATCCGGCGTGCCCGCGTGGTGTTGAGAGGGGCATGCGGCCGGGCGGACCACCGTCCGGCGGACCGGCCCCACGAAGGAGGATGATGTCTCCGATCTCGCTCACCGCCGACACGTTCGCCGACACGATCAAGGACAACGAGATCGTCGTCGTCGACTTCTGGGCCGACTGGTGCGGACCCTGCCACCGCTTCGCCCCGACCTTCGACGCCTCGGCGGCGGACAACCCCGACGTGGTGCACGCCAAGGTCGACACCGAGGCCGAGGCGGGCCTGGCGGGTGCTGCTCAGATCCGGTCCATCCCTACGCTGATGGTCTTCAAGAAGGGCACCCTGGTCTTCCGCGAGTCCGGTGCGCTGCCTGCGAAGGCACTGGCCCAGGTGCTCGACGCCGCCCGCGCGCACGAGGTCGCCGACCCGGCGCAGTGAGCGCGACGTCCCGCCCGCCGCCGTGCGCGGCCCGGCTCACCCGTCGTGGTGGGCTGGCTGCTCGGCTGGGCAGTGCCCGGTGAGTGCCGCGACGAGCAGCCGACCGGGCTCGGACCGGGTCTTTCGCCGTCGTCGCGAAGGGCGGGACGCCGATCGGCCCGGTTCATCCGAAACCACCACACTGAGCGTCGCCGACGGCTAACCTGGAGTGGCGATCGAGCGAGCCGGTGGCGGGCACGGAGGATCTGTCCGAGGATCCGTGCGGGCCTCGATCGCCTTGGGGTGATCGGGGGCTGCGGATGACCGAGCGACTCGTCGACCGGGGGTCTCGATCGCCGGACCCGGCCGATTCCATCCCCACTGTGGACGTACACGGCCTCGCAGAGGCGCACGTCAGCCGACTCCGGGCTCGATACGACTGGCGCGCCCGGTGGCATCGCCGATTCTTTCGGCTCGGGGGCCTGCTGATCATCCTGGCCAGTGCCGCCCTGCCGCTGCTCACGACCCTGGATTACGAGAACAAGGACTTCGTGCTCTCGGCGACGGGGGTGGTGATCGCCGTGCTCACCGGGTTGCAGACCTTCTATCGCTGGGACAAGTCGTGGGCGACGTTGCGGGCCGCCGAGTCCTCCCTGACCGAGCTGCGCTGGGAATGGCGCCTGCGCCAGGAGGAGGCGAAGGGCCTGACCGGTGACGACGCCGATCGACACCGCCGGGAGGCCACCGAACGCATGCTGGCGGGCGTGCGTGAGGTGCGTCTTCGCGAGTCGGAAGACTATTTCGCCGAACTGCGCTTCCCCTCGGCGCGGGCCCGCTGATCGGGCCCGCTGATCGGGTGCGGGACGGGCTCTACGGGGCGGTGCTGCTCACCCGATGATCGCCTGCCGCGCCTGCTGCTCGGCGGTTTCGTTCCGCGTCCGGGCGCCCGAGACGACGCCCTGCCGCGATGCGGGGCTTGACCGGCCGCCCCGGTCCGATGCGGGCTCAGCGGGCGGACTAATCCGGTGGCGGAGTGGGATCGGCGGCCGAGGCGGCGCGGCGTTCTCGCCTGCCCCTGGCCAGCTCGGTGGCCAGCGCGTCCAGCGGCTGGTTCCAGAAGCGGCGGTAACGCTCCAGCCACCCGTCGATCTCCCGTAGCGGCTCCGGGTCCACCGAGTACAGCCTGCGGGCGCCGACCGCCCGGACGGTGGTGAAGCCGTTCTCCCGCAGGACCCGCAGATGTTGGGAGACGCCGGGCTGCGAGATGCCGAACTCCTCCTGCACGATCGAGGTGACCTCGCCTGCCGCTCGTTCGCCGTCGGCGAGGAGTTCCAGGATGCGACGACGGACCGGGTCTCCCAGTACGTCGAACGCATGCATGATCGAACAGCCTTCCAAGCTCGCTCCGGGTAAGTCAAGCGGTGCATCCTCGGCCCGCCGAGGTCGCCCGCTCACTGGTCGCCGACGTGTCCCGGCCGGTTCGCGCTCGAGGCGCCGGAACCTGCGGCCGGGACGTCGGCTCCAGGTCAGGAGGCGTCGATCGGCTGGGCGATGCCGATGAGGTTGCCGCAGGTGTCGTCCAGCACGGCCACCGTCGCGTTGCCCGCCGCGACCGGCGGCGACGGGAACTCGACGCCCAGGCCACGCAGCCGCTCGTACTCCGCCATGACGTCGTCGACGCCGAACAGCGTGGCGGGGATGCCTGCCTCCCGCAGCGCCTGCTGATAGGTGGTCGCGATCGGGCTCCCGTTCGGTTCGAGCAGCAGTTCGACCCCGTCGGGGTCCGAAGGGGAGACGACGGTCAGCCATCGGGCGCCGCCTGCGGGCTCGTCGGTCTTGGGGAGGAAGCCGAGAACGCGGGTGTAGAAGTCCAGCGCCTTGGCCTGATCGGTGACGAAGACGCTGGTGACGGTGATCTTGATCATGAGGTCTCGTTCCCTGCCTGCCTGTCGAGGTTGTTTCGGCGGTCCGCGTGCGGGAGCCGATGTGCGACCTCAAGCTAACTGCTGGTGCTTATATAAGCAATAGCCTATATTGCTGGGGTGTGCGGCGTCGTGGACGCGACGTCGCCCGGCCGTCCGCGCCCCTCCTGTCGCGTCGTCCGCGGGTGGACAGTCATTCGAATATATGTTCGAATCTCCGTCATGAAGTGGGACGCGCAACGCTTGGACGAGGGCGGCGATCAGGCGCTGCCGCTGGAGGTGACCGGTCGGGGCGGGGTCGTGCGCGGCGGCGGGCGCGGCGGGCTCCGGCTGCCGCCCCCGGTGCCGATCGAGGCGGGCACCGACGACGAGGCGATGGCCATCGAGATCACCGCGAAGACCATCATCAACCGGGTGCCGGGCCAGTCGGGCATGCCCTTCGAATGGACGGTGAATCCTTATCGGGGCTGCAGCCATGCCTGTCGTTACTGCTTCGCGCGCAACACGCACACCTATCTCGACCTCGACTCGGGCCGTGACTTCGACACCAGGATCATCGTGAAGGTGAACGCGGGGGCGCTACTGCGTCGCGAGCTGGCGGGCCCCCGATGGCGCGGCGAGTCGATCGCGATGGGCACCAACACCGACCCCTATCAGCGGGCCGAGGGCCGTTACGGGTTGATGCGGGAGATCATCACGGCATTGCGAGACCGGGCCAACCCGTTCTCCATCCTGACCAAGGGAACCCTGATCCTGCGTGATCTCGACCTGATCACCGAGGCCGCGGGCCAGGCCCCGGTGTCGATCGCCGTCTCGGTCGGGTCCGTCGACGAGCCGCTGTGGCGGTCGGTGGAGCCGGGCACCCCCTCGCCGAACCGGAGGCTGGACGTGGTCCGTCGCTTCGCCGAGCGTGGCATCGACGTCACCGTCCTGATGGCGCCGATCCTGCCAGGACTGAGCGATTCGCCGGCGGAACTGGCCCGCACGGTCTCCGCCGTAGTCGACGCGGGCGCCTCGTCGGTGGTGCCGGTGGTCCTGCATCTGCGTCCCGGCGCCAGGGAGTGGTACCACCGCTGGCTCAGCAGTGACTTCCCCGAACTGCTTCCGCAGTACGAGCAGCTCTACCGGGCCAGCCACTATGCGCCGAAGGCCTACCAGCGCCGGATCACCGAGCAGGTGCGGGAGCTGGCCGCCGCGCGAGGCCTCCGGCGTCGCCCGAGACATCGTGCGGCCGAGTCTGAATCCGCCGCGGGGCCCGAGACGGCCGCAGGTCAGCTCTCGCTGCTCTGAGCGGCCGCTCCCCGGGGTTCGGGGATTCGGTGTCCACGGATGCGGCGTCCTCGATCTCGGCGCCGTCGGGCGCTGCGGTCTCGGACGCGGCGGCGCAGGTCTCTGCGGCCAGGCTCGGCATCCGAGGTCTCGTCGCCACGGCCGAGGAGAACGGCGGCCTGCCGAGGCGGCGCCGAGAGCGCAGACGTCGCGCGGGAGCCCGCACGGGCCCGACGTCGCCTCGGCGGGTCGGGTCCGTGCGAACAGCCGTGCTCAGCCGCCCGTGCAGGCGATCCGCGTCGGGATGCTGTCCGGCCCAGAGCCGCTGCCGTTGAAGCCGACGGTCACCGCGCCGCCCGGTGCGATGACGCCGTTGTAGCCCGCGTTGCGGACCGTCACCTCCCGGCCTGCCTGGGTCGCCTCGCCGTTCCAGGCCTGGCTCACGGTCTGCGTGCCGGGGAAGGTCCAGGACGCCGACCAGCCGTCGAACGCGGTCGAACCGGTGTTGCGAACGGTCACCGCGCCCTGGAAGCCGCCGGGCCAGGAGTTCGCGACCGCGTAGGTGGCCGAACAGCCGTCGCCGGTCGGCGGCGGGGTCGTCGTGGGCGGCGGCGTGGTGGTGGGCGGCGTGGTGTCGCCGGACTCGCCGATCTGGATGCCTCGTCCGTTGGTGCCCAGGTAGACGCGGCCGTAGACCCGAGGATCGCCGCTGAGCGCCTCGCCCATGTTGCCCCACTGGTGCTGGTCGTCGTTGATCCGAACCCAGGCCGCGCCCGCGTCGTCGGACCGGAACACGCCCTGGACCCCGCCGACCGTGCCCACCAGGTAGAGCGCGGGGTGATTCGCGCCGGGCGCCGCCGCCCCGTGGGCGACATTGCGTGCACTGTCCACCCCGGAGACGGCGGTGAACGTCGTCCCGCCGTCGGTGGAGCGCACCAGGCCGCCGTCGCCTGCCAACCAGATCTCGCCCTCGCGGTCCGGCAGCGCCGTGAACTTCACGTTCCCGGTCGGCAGCCCGGTGGCCGGGCTGGCGGTGAAGCTCGCTCCGCCGTCGGTGCTGACGTAGAACCGGCCGCCGCTCGCCCCGTAGAACACCGCCGGGTTCACCCGGTCGGCCTCCACGACCGCGCCTGCCGGGATGCCGGTGGACGCCGTCCAGGAGCTGCCGCTGCTGCCCGCGTGGTGCACGCCGGTGCCCGCCGGGCTCCACAGCACGGAGTCGCCGTCGGCCGCCGAGGCAATGGTGCCGCCCCCGGTCACACCGCTCGGCTCGCTGCTCGCCGGGTACCAGTTCGCTCCGCCGTCCTGGGAGAACGCCGCCCGGCTGACGCCGTCGGCATTGCCCGCGCGGACCACGAAGTTCGGGTTCGTCTCGGCGAAGTCGATGCTGGTGGTGCTGGTGAAGTTCGGGGCGGAGAACATCCGCTCCGGCACGGAGTCCAGGTCGTCGTGGCGGAAGCCGCCGATGTCGCCCAGCGCGCTGAGCAACGGGGCGCCGCTGGGCGGGCTGGCGAGGTCGAGGACGGCGGTCTCCTCCAGCCCGCCCACCATCGGCTCGATGGTGATCCGGCCGCCCGCGTCCCAGGCGGAGAGGTTCTCGGTGCCGTAGATCGTCGCCCCGGTGCCGTACATCATCCGGTCGGAGTCGAAGGGGTCGATCTCCAGCGCCTCGGTCATCCAGCCGAGCTTCGGGGTGATCTCGGGGGGCGTGGGGTTCGTCGCGAAGTCCAGCCACGGGACCTCGGAGATGTCGATCTCATAGCGGAAGGAGCGCTCGGGGTAATTGGCCCAGTCCCAGGCCCGCGTCCACGTCTCGCCCGCGTCGGTGCTGCGGAAGATCACGATGTCCGGCCACCAGAGCAGCTGGCTGGCCACCATCAGGGTGCCCGGATTCTGCCGGTCGATCGTCAGTCCGCTGTAGCCGAAGTCGGAGCCCTCCGCACCGGAGGGGACGGGGCTGATCTGCGTCCACTCACCGGTGTCGGTCGCGTACTTCCAGACGTCGCCCTCGGCGCCGTCATACGGTCCGCCGGTGTCGCTGGTCGCGATGTAGAGGAAGCCGTTGACGTGGTCGACGACGCCCTTGTGCGCCAGGAAGCCGGTCGGCTGGCCCGCCACCCGTTCCCAGCTCGCTCCCGCGTCGGTGCTGCGGTAGACGGTGTTCTCCTTGTCCGCCACGCCGATGTAGAGGTCCTGCGTCGGCTCGCCTGCGCTGCCGGTGGACTCGTCGAAGGTCACCCAGGTGACGCCCTGGTTGTCGTCCAGGTAGCCGTTCGGATCGTCCGGGTCCTGCGCGTAGTTCCCCGGATTCGGGAAGTTCGACACCTCCGACCAGGTCACGCCGAAGTCGGTGCTGCGCCACAGCCCGTTTCCGCTGGGAGCGCCCAGGTACACGATGCTGTTGTCGTTGGGGTCGACGGTCAGCCGCTCGCCCATGCCACGGCCCGGCATGTTCCCGCCGAGCTTGAACGGCAGCTCCGTCACCTCCCAGGTCTCGCCCCGGTCCGCCGAGCGCAGGATGGCGCCGTTGTTCGGGTCCCAGTCGTTGGTGTACATGCCCGCCGCGACGTACACCCGGTCGGTGTCCACCGGGTCGGTGGCCAGGCTGACGACGCCGTTGTATCCCCACTCGTCCCAGCCGACCCAGTCCAGCAACGGGGTCCACCGGCCGCTGTCCTGCTCCCAGCGGTAGGCCCCGCCGATGTCGGTGCGTGCGTAGATCAGGTTCGGCTCGCTCTGATTGAAGATGATGCCGGGGACGAACCCGCCGCCCGCGATCTCGGCGTTGCGCCAGGAATAGGACTGATTGACGGTCTGCGCCGCCGCCTCGGACTGGCCGCTGGGCAACTGGGTGAGCGCCAGTGCGCCCGCGGCCAGCGCGGCTGCGAGCGCGGCCGACAGGAATCTGCGCTTGGTCACGTCGAACCTCTTCCTTGAGTTGACGCCAGTCGGTCGGACGGATTGCGGACACGGCGGCGAAAAGAGAACCGGGAATCCGGTATCGGCAGGTCATCCTTGGATCGAGTCCGGGATGGTCCTGAATTCCGTCCGGGGCCGACGCGCCCCGGCCCGGTGCGAGATTCACATATCGAGACAGGCCTGTCAACGGTGGTGAGCGGCCGAATCGGGGGCTGGTGAGAACTGTGATACGTCGATTTGCGCGGCCGTTATGTATCGAAATGTGATTCGACACCAATGCGCGGAATTCGTCGAAATCGAGTTCGATGACCCGGCCTTGTCGAGTGAGTCACTCGGCGGGCTCGGGGCTCGGGCGGCGGGCGACGGGCGGGAGGGGCGCGGCGGCGGGATTCGGGACGCCGTCGGCGGTCGGCCTCGGCGCGTCTCCCGACGACGGTGGCGCGGGGGGCTGCCCACCGGGACGCCGGGACCGCGCCGTCCCGGCGTCGCCCCGCGACGGCCGACGGCCGGGCGCGGGCGAGTACGCACCCGGCGGCGGCTCGTCTCACCGGATCTGTCGGACTCGCCGGACCGCAGGCGCGGCTCCGCTGCTCGCGGAGTCGGCTGATCGGCGGGCCCGGCGACCGGTATCGGAGCAGGCTCTCGGCCCGTCCGACGTCGAGGCGACCGACCTGCCACCGGCCCGTCGCCTCGACGCAGGCGGCCCGCTCAGTGGTGTTCGGTCCTGGCGAACTCGCAGCCCTCGACGTCCGCCGGGATGCGATGTGCGTCCTCGATGTCGACCGGCGCGCACCACAGGTAGTGCAGACCCAGCTCGTCGTTGCCCGCGGGCCCGGCCGTGATCGCGAAGCCGTTGCCGAACGCCCAGTCCGGGTTGTCCGTCAACCGCCCGTCGGCCTGGGCCTGCTGCCAGGACTCCTGGAACTCGATCAGTCGGGCGGGCTCGAAGCGCACCAGACCGAGCCGGTCGTACGGCGGAATCGAGCAGGTCGCCCACTCGGAGACGAAGGGCTCGTAGTGCTCGGCCAGCTGCGGACCGAGATAGTCGACGAGATCATCGCGGTCGGCGGGCGCGACCTCGGCGCACTCGCCCGTCTCGTCCTGGACCCAGGCCGCGAGCTCGTCCATCGAGTCGAAGGACTCGCCGAGTGCGGCGATGCCCTCGCCCTCGGCGTGGCCTTCGTGCTGTCCCTCGTCGCCGGTCGACTCCGGCGCGGGATCGGCACCGGCACTGGTCTCGACGTCGGAAGCCGGGCCCGCGCGTTCGGTGCCCGAGTCCTGGCTCGCGCAACCCGTTGCCACGACGATGGCGAGCAGCACCGCCGCAGTCCGAAGCCTCCTGGTGCTCAGCACGGTGTCCACAGACGTGACCTCCTCGTCGGCCCCGTCCCGGCACTGCGGGCGGGGACTCGATGCTCACGATGCGGTGACATCCGGCGGGCGGTGTCGTCGCGCGGCGGCCCGGTGCGGCGGTGCGCATCGAGCCGAGCCGGGTGCCGCAGGTTTCGCGCAGGCGTCCCGGCGTCGATCACCGGTCGCGACGCCACGCTGCGTCGGCTGGTCATCGGATCGCTCCTCTCCGGCGGGGCTGGAGGGGGTGAGCTCTGTCTCCTTCGGACGGTAGGAGGCCCGGCCTTCATCGGTACAGGCCCGGATGGCCGTATCCGCGCAGGCACCCGGTGGGCAGCGCCGTCGGCGCCCTCGATCAGCACGTCGATCCGAAGCGGTCCCGATGGGCGCGCAGCGCCGCAGCGGTCTCGTCGTCGGCGGGCAGGAACGCCTCGACGGCCAGCTCGTCCATCGTGACGTCCAGCGGCGCCCCGAAGGTGGTGACGGTGCTGATGAAGGAGAGCACGCCGTCGTCGTGGCGGAGCCGAAGCGGCACGGCGAGGTCGCCGAGTTCGATGTCCGGATCGGACTCTGCGGGCCGCGGCGGCGCCGGATACCCGGTGAGCTCCGTGTGCAGCGCGCGGAGCTCGGGATCGCCGCCGTTGGCGACCTGGCGACTCACTCGGTCCAGCAGGTGCCTGCGCCACTGTCCGAGGTTGACGATCCGGGGCGCCATTCCGTCCGGGTGCAGGCTGATGCGCAGTGCGTTGGCCGGGGCGGCGAGCAGTTCGGGTGCCGCGCCTGCGGTGAGCAGGCTGACGCCTGCATTGCCGTCGACGATGTTCCACGATCGGTCGACCAGCACGGCCGGATAGGGCTCGTAGGCGGCGAGCACCTTTGCCACGGCGGCCCGCACCGTCTCCAGCCGAGTCGAGCCGAGCTCGGATTCGGTGTAGACGGGGGCGTGGCCCGCCGCGAGGAGCAGCCCATTGCGGTCGCGGAGCGGGACGTCGAGATGCTCGGCCAGCCGCAGCACCATCTCCCGGCTCGGGTTGGCGCGGCCGGTCTCCATGAAGCTCAGGTGGCGGGTGGAGACCTCGGCCTGGTTGGAGAGTTCGAGCTGGCTCCAGCGCCTGCGCTCCCGCCAGGAACGCAGCAGGGGTCCCACCGGCCTGGCCGGAGCGTCGTTCGTCATCGGACCTCGATTCGAGGGACATTACCTGACAGGTAATCGACCACATTACCTGTGATTCGGCATGCTCTGAAGCGTCCGGCCGACGAGGCCGACCGGCGGCCGAGATCGGAACCGCCGCTCCGCACCACGAGGGGACCGACATGAGCACCGTGACCGCACTGCTTGCCCGCTACATCGCGACCTGGAACGAGACCGACCCCGCCGCCCGCCGTCGTGCGATCACCGAGCTGTGGACCGAGGACGGCGTCTACACCGACCCGCTGGCCTCGGTCACCGGGCATGAGTCGATCTCGGCGGTGATCGGCGCCGCGCAGGAGATGTTCGCCGGGCATGTCTTCCGGCTGCTTGACGGCGCCGAGGCACACCACGACGTGGTCCGGTTCCGCTGGGAGCTGGTCCCGGCGGGCGGTGGCGAGTCGGTGGCGATCGGTCTCGACGTGGCCGCCCTGGCGGCGGACGGCCGAATCCGGCTGATCCACGGCTTCCTCGACAAGGCGCCCGCGGCCTGAACCGTCGGGTCGGCGTCGGCGCCCCGACGGCCGGCCTGCGGTGGCGGGCGGCCAGCGGCGGCCGCCGACCGACCGGTCGGCTCGCCGCAGGACCGACCGCCGCGTCGCGCTCGGCTCGCGGACGACCCCCGCGAGCCGGGCCCGACCTCAGGACCCCGGCCGCCAGGCGGGCCCGGTCTCGATCGCCAGGGCTCGGCAGCCCCGGCGGGAGCCCGTCCGCAGCCGCCCGGCCTGCGGTCGGGCCCGCGCAGGCCCGACCGCTCCCCAGCCGGCTCAGTCCCGCAGGTCGACGCCCACCGTGCCATCCGAGGGCGACCAGCCGTAGGCGCGCTCTGGTCGCAGGCGCAGCAGCCGTCGCCGGTCGGCCACCATGGCGGCCCGGTACTCGGTCCAGTCGGGATGCTCGCCCGCGATCTCGCGGTAGACCTGGACCAGTTCCGCCACCGTCGCGTCCTGCGGATCGGTCGCCACGGGGGAGAGCACCGCCGTGGCGTCCAGGACAAGGTAGGCGCCAAGGTCGGGCGTGCTCACCTGGAAGGAGGCCCTCGGATCGCGCCGAAGATTGCGCGTCTTGGCCCGTCCGTCGGTCAGTGACACCAGGATCTCGCCCGTCGCCGGGCGGAAGGTGTAGGAGACCACCGACGCCTGCGGACGACCGTTCCCGCGCAGTGTCATGAGGATGCCGCGCCGCTGCTCGTTCAGCAGGTCGAGCAGCACGCCGAGTCCGGGACGGCCGGACTGCGCGATCACGACGGGACCCGCTCGCTGCGCAGCGGGGCCAGTGCGGCGGACAGTCGCCCCAGTTCGTCGAGCATCCGGGTGCAGGCGGCGGTCCTGGCCGGATCGTCGAGCAGTACGCCGTCCTGGATCTGCTCGCTGACGAAGGGGATCGAGACGGCCTCGGTGACCGGAGACATCTTCAGCGTCGTCACCACCTGCTTGAGCATCTGCACCGCGCGGAGCCCGCCGGAGGTCATGCCGTAGCTGACGAAGCCGACGGGCTTGTAGTGCCACTCCGAGTACAGGAAGTCGACGGCGTTCTTCACGACCGCGTTGAACCCGAAGTTGTATTCGGGCATGACGAACACGAAGGCGTCGGCGGAGTCGACCAGCGCGCTCCAGTCCTTCGTGTGCTGATGGCGGTAGCGGCCTGCGGCCGGGTGCTCCGGCTCGTCGAGGAAGGGCAGCGCGAGTTCGCCGAGATCGACCGTGCGCACCTCGAATCCGCCGTGGTCGACGGCGACGTCGGTGCACCACCGGGCGACGGCCGGCCCGAGCCTGCCCGGCCGGGTACTCGCGACGATGACATGCAGGACTGGCATGGGGACTTCTCCTGAGTGCAGTGGGGTGGGACTGGGGACGGGTGGAGCGAGGGGGGCGGGGCGCCGCTGCTGCGGGGCGGCGGTGATCGGGGCTCCCCGTCGATCGCGACGATCGGGCGGCGGGTCGAGCGCCCCGCCGAGTGCGGCGGCTGCGGGCTCGTGGTCGCGGGGGTGCGGCGGGCCGGACAGCCGGGGAAGCAGCACCTGGAGTAGCGGGCCGATCCCGACCGCGTACAGCACGGTGCCGATGCCGACGGTGCCGCCGAGCAGCCAGCCGATCGCCAGGACGCCGACCTCGACGCCCGTGCGGGCGCGGCGGATCGTCCAGCCGCGTGCCGCGAGTCCGGTCATCAGGCCGTCCCTCGGCCCCGGCCCGAGGCCCGCGCCGAGGTACAGGCCCAGCCCGATCGCGTTGATCAGCAGGCCCGCGAGCAGGAACGCCGCCCGGGCCGCCGGGTGAGCGGGTTCGGGCAGGACGGTGAGCGCGGCCTCGGTGAGCACGCCGACGCTCGCGATGTTGAGGACGGTGCCGATGCCTGGTCGCTGCCGTAACGGAATCCACAGCGCCAGCACGACGACGCCCGCGCCGATCACGACGACGCCGAACGGCAGCCCGGTGCGCAGTGCCAGGCCCTGATGGAACACGTCCCAGGGCGAGAGGCCCAGACCGGCGTTGAGCATCATCGCCAGCCCGAGGCTGAACAGCGGAAGGCCGACGGCGAGTCTGGCTAGGCGACGCGGCAGGTCGACTCTCGCTCGCCGGGCAGGCGGGCGCGGCGCCGCGCCCTCGACCCGCGAGCCCGGCCTCCCCGATTCGTCCTGCACCGCGACCCCTTTCGTTGACATGTCAACGAGAAGGTAGGCGCAGATGGGTGACATGTCAACAAGACGCTAGAGTGTGCCGGGTGACCGACCCGAACTGGCTCGACGACGACCAACAGCGGGCCTGGCTGGGCTACCGCCGCATGCGGCTGCTGCTCGATGCCCGAATCGCCAGAGAGCTGAGCGTCGACTCGGGTCTCTCGATGCCGGACTACGACGTCTTGTCCACGCTGTCCGAGTCGCCCGGGCATCGGCGCAGGATCAGCGAGCTGGCCGACCGGATGCTGTGGTCCAAGAGCAGGCTGTCGCACCACCTCACCCGCATGGAGCAGCGCGACCTCGTCGGCCGGGAGGAATGCGCCGACGACGGCCGCGCCGCCGTCGTGGCCCTCACCGATGCGGGGCTGCGCACGCTGGCGGCCGCCGCCCCCGGCCACGTCGACACGGTGCGCGAGTACTTCATCGACCTGCTGACCCCGGCGCAGCTCGCCGTGTTCGTCGAGATCGCCACCACCGTCGTCGAAAACCTGGGCGAGCCGCCGACGGGTCGGGACGGCCCGGCGGCGGTGGCGTCCGCTGCTGTGAGGTCTTCGGCGGGGACGTCCGCTGCCGCGACGTCCCCTGCCGCGACGTCCTCGGGGGCGACGGACCCTGCTGCGATGAATCAGGAGGCGACGAATCAGGAGGCGACGGACCAGGAGGCGACGACGTCTGCCGCGTCGATGAGGGCCCGGCGGGGCAGGGCGCGCAGCTGATCAATCCTCGGACGGCGGCGTACAGCGGATGCGTTTGCGGCGGTGCCGGTGCGTGCCCTCCGCAGCTCGGCACCCCCGCCGCCGAGCCCGCCTGCGGCCCGGCGCCGAATGTCCGGACACCGGAACGTTCGGAGACACCTGATCGCAGCCTGCGAGTATCACGGCCACGTCCTCGGCGAGGTCATCCGGTGCGCCACTGGATTTACCCCGGCGTGGGCGTCATCGCTGAAACCGTACTGGCCGCCTGCCCTGTCATCGTCCGGACACCTGACCGGCCGGACAGGCCGGGCGACCTGTCGGCCGAGGGGGCGGGCGCGAAGGTCGGGTGGCGGTCGGGTCCCGGCCGCATTTCGGCGGCGGAGGCATTCCACCCGATCGATATCTTGCGGATATCGAACAGGTGTTCGATCATTTCATCATGACTTCTCGTCGCCTGAGCAGCCGGACATCCGACCGCAGCGACACCGCCCCCGTCGTCGAGGCGGCGGCTTCGGACGGCATGCCGCCTGAAGCCGCGCCGCCGGTCACGCCCGTCGTGCCCGTCACGCGCCGCGCCGCCCGTCATGCGCGGCGCGGCCGATGCCTTCGGCTCAGCTGTCCGTCACGGGCCGGTCCGCCCCGAGCGTGACGGGCGTGTCGAGCACCCGATCCTCACCGACCCCTCGCGGGGAGCCGGTGAGGACGAACTCGCCGTGCAGCCGAAGATCGGCACTCGACGCCCCGACGTGCACCTCCACGAGCCCTGGCTCGACGAGGCGATGCCCTGCGCGCCCGGTGAAGGACGTCCGGTCGGCGTGCAGCCGGAAGCGCACCTCCCGCTCGGTCCCGGCCCGCAGCGGGACCCGGACGAAGCCCGCGAGCTGCCGCACCGGCCGGGTCACCTGCGCCACCGGATCACGCAGGTAGAGCTGCACGACCTCCACTCCGTCGCGGTCGCCGACGTTGGCCACGACGCAGGACACCTCGACCGTGCCGTCCGTCGCGATCCGCGCGTTCGCGGCGGCCTCGTCCCCGTCCGCGGTCTGGGCCTCGGCCGCTCCGCCTGCACCGGCCTCGGCCTGCTGATCGATCGCCCGCACCCGCAGCGCCGAGTACCGGTACGTCGTGTACGAGAGTCCGTGACCGAAGGGGAATAGTGGTGTGGGGTCGGCCGAACTGACCTCCGAGCGCAGGCCCAGCGGCGGCGTCAGATAGGTGAAGGGCTGCCCGTGCGGCGTGGCGGGCAGGTTCACTGGCAGCCGTCCCGAGGGATTGACCCGACCGGTGAGCACGTCGACCACCGCCGCCGCCCCCTCCTCGCCGGGCAGGAAGGCCTGCACCACCGCCGCGAGGCGATCGGCGACCGTTCCGAGCGCGTACGGCCTGCCACTGATCACCACGGCGACCGTCGGCACCCCGGTGTCGACCACTGCGGCGAGCAGGTCGCCCTGCACACCGGGCAGCGACAGGTCCGTCGCGTCACAGCCCTCACCGGAGGTGCCCCGGCCGAACAACCCGGAGTGGTCGCCGACGACCACCAGCGCCAGGTCGGCGGCGCGGGCCGTGTCCACCGCGTCGGCGATCCCGGAGCGGTCCTCGCCGGTGACGGCGCAGCCCGGCTCGGGGAGGATCGCGCTCGCGTCGAGCCCGGTGCGCAAGGCGTCGAGCACCGTGGGAATCTCCACGCCCACCGGCAGTTCCGGGTAGGAGACGCCGACGTGGGCGGGGAACGAGTAGCAGCCGAGCATCGCGTGGACGTCGTCGGCGAGCGGGCCCAGCACCGCCACCCGACCGGGACTCCGCAGCGGCAGCACCCCCTGCCGATCGGCCAGCAGCACCACCGACTCCTCGGCGAGCCTGCGGGCCACCCGGCGGTTCGCGGGGGAGTCGAGGTCGACGGCGGGAGCCGCTGTGGACGAGGCGGATGCGGGCGGGCGGCCCCTCAGCGCGGGCGGCTCCGGCGACCAGTCCGGGTCGAGGAGTCCCAGCTCGCACTTCTGACGGAGCACCCTGGTCACGGCGCGGTCGACGAGCGACTCCGGGACGAGCCCGGCCCGAATCCGTTCGGCGAGCGGCTCGCCGAAGCACCGCACCGTCGGCAGCTCGACGTCGACACCCGCCGTGAGGGCCTGCTGAGCGGCCTCGCCCTCATCGGCCGC
The DNA here is from genome assembly GCF_001941625.1 of Actinoalloteichus fjordicus. Taxonomy (NCBI): domain Bacteria; kingdom Bacillati; phylum Actinomycetota; class Actinomycetes; order Pseudonocardiales; family Pseudonocardiaceae; genus Actinoalloteichus; species Actinoalloteichus fjordicus. Next base: position 4,455,266 of record NZ_CP016076.1, on the reverse strand, counting down.
CGTTCCGTGCAGGCGCTGTAGGAACGCGATGCCGAAGTAGTCGGCGACCACGACGCCGGTGAAGCCCCACTGATCGCGTAGCAGACCGGTGAGCAGCTTCTCGTCGGCCGCGACCGGCACGCCGTCGATCTCGGCGTAGGAGTGCATCACCGACCGGGCGCCGCCGTGCCGCAAGGCCGTCTCGAAGGGCGGGAGGATCACGTCGGCGAGTTCGCGCGGTCCGACGGCCACCGGAGCGAGGTTGCGACCCGCCCGTGAGGCGGAGTAGCCGGCGAAGTGCTTCAGCGTGGCCACCACCCCGGCGCCCTCGATGCCGCGGACGTAGGCGGCCCCGATCGTGCCGACCAGGAACGGGTCCTCGCCGATCGTCTCCTCGACCCGGCCCCATCGGGAGTCCCGGACGACGTCGAGCACCGGGGCCAGTCCCTGGTGCACGCCGACCGAGCGCAGGTCCGCGCCGATTGCCGCCGCCATCGTCTCCACCAGCTCGGGGTTGAAGGACGCGCCCCAGGCGATGGGCACCGGAAACACCGTCGCCCGCCAGGCGGCGAAGCCTGCCAGGCACTCCTCGTGGGCCATGGCGGGAATGCCGAACCTGCTCGCCGCGACGATCTCGCGCTGCGCGTCGGCCAGCATCCTCGCCCCGGTCGTCGGGTCGACGGGGGTGGTGCCGAAGGTCCTGGTGAGCTGGCCGAGACCGGACCGGATCGCCTCGGACCAGACCGGGGGCTCCTCGGTCTGCTCGTGTTGATGCGGTGCGACGCCGTCGGCGCCGTCGGTCGCGCTGACCCAGACGCCGACGAGCTGGGCGAGCTTCTCCGCCAGCGTCATCCTGGGCAGCAGATCCGCCACGCGCGCCTCGACCGACAGCTCTGGCCGACGCCACGGCTCGACGGCTCGCGGTGTCGCCGCGTCGCCGATGATCGAGTGCTCGCTGATCGAGTCGTCCGCCCCGGAACCGCCCGAGCCTGCGCCGTCGGCGGGTGCGTCGCGCGGTGCGGAGCGCTGCGCCGTGGTCGCCCCGGAAGTCGTCGAGCCTGCCGCCGTCGGATCGGGAGCGGTCGAGGCGGCGCGGCCGGGGTGCTGCTGGTCCATGTCGAAGCTCTCCACTCTGGACGGCCGACCGCGCGGCGTCGGCGGGCGGGGCGGGCATGCGGGTGCTGCGGACCTGCGGACGCCGACGTCTGTCGGCCGGTACACGTCGAGCCGTCGTCCGGTGTGACGGCCCGACCCTCGACACTATCGGAAAAAATCGAGAACGGTCCAGGGGGCAATCCTGATCGCCAGTTCCTCGAATCTCCCACCGACATCGCAGGTGAAGGGTCAGATATTAGCGAAGAGGCCGGTGAATCTGCTTTCGTGGCGCGAGGTCTTGACGTGAGCAATCCCACCTCCGTACGCTGCGCGTCACCGAAACTATCGGTTACTTTTTCGATCGCCTGGGCGTGTCAGCTCCCTGGTAGCCACCGGATCGACTCGACGATGACGTCCGCCCGGATTCGCGGACGACTCGATCCGGCGGCTCGCGTCAGCGGATGCTCTCGTGCCCTCGATGTGCTTCCAGGAGCGGCGATGACTGAATTCATGCTCGGACGTCGGCGATTCATGACCGCCTCGGCGGCGGGGCTGGCCGTCCTCGGCCTGGCCGCGTGCGGTGGCGGCAGCGATCCGACCCGAGACGGCGCCACCGTGTGGTCCCTTGAGGACCCGGTGCACAATCCGATCCAAGAGGCCGCGATCGAGGCGTTCAACCAGGGGGCGAGCAGCCGATTCCGGCTGGAGACCTTCGCCAACACCGCCTACGCGCAGCGGCTCCGGGTGTCGATGGGCACGCCCAATGCACCCTCGGTGTTCTTCAACTGGGGAGGCGCCAGCATCCGGTCCTATGTGGAGGTCGACCAGGTCGCCGACCTCACCGACCGACTCGCGGCCGACGCCGCCTGGCGGGACTCCTTCTTACCCGCGGTGCTGGACGCCGGGCGGATCGACGACCGGAATTACGGCATCCCCCTGCGCGGAATGCAGCCGGTCGTCCTCTTCTACCACACCGAGTTGTTCGCCGAGAACGATCTGCGTCCGCCCGCGAACTGGGCGGAGCTGCTCGATCTGGTCGATCGCTTCCAGGCCATCGGCGTCACGCCGTTCGCCCTGGCGGGATCGGAGAGCTGGACCCAGCTGATGTGGCTGGAGTATCTCGTGGATCGTCTCGGCGGCGAGCAGGTCTTCGAGCGCATCTCGGCGGGGGAGGAGGGTGCCTGGGGCGACCCCGCGATGATCGGCGCGCTGGACCGGATCGGCGAGCTCGTCGAACGCGGAGCGTTCGGCACGAACTTCTCCTCCGTCAACTACGGCGCGGGCGGCGCCTCCACGCTCTTCGCCATGGGCGACGCCGCCATGCATCTGATGGGCACCTGGGAGTACCCCAACCAGCTCGATCAGCAGCCCGCCTTCGCCAGGGACGCCCTCGGCTGGACGACCTTCCCGGTCTTGGAGGACGGCGACGGCGATCCGAGCGCGGTGGTCGGCAACCCCACCAACTACTTCTCCGTCAACAGTGCGGCCGCCGATGTGGAGGCGGCGGTGGAGTTCCTGCGGGAGCACATGAACTCCGACGCCTATGTCGACGCCCTGATCGCCGCAGGCGACGTGCCCGCCATCACCGGCCTCGAGGACCGGCTCAGCACCTCGCCCAACGCGGAGTACGCCCTGTTCATCTACGAGATGGTGCAGAGCGCCGCCGCCTTCACACCGTCCTGGGACCAGGCGCTTCCGCCCGAGGTCGCCCGGATCATGCTGACCACTCTGCAAGAGGTCTTCCTCGGCGAGCGGGACGCCGCGGGCTTCGTCGAGGTGTTGGAGTCGGGTACGTGAGCGAGGGCGCACTCGATCGCACCACCCGACCAGGGCTCTGGTACGCGGTGCCCGCGATGGTCTTCTTCGGACTGTTCGCCCTGGTGCCCCTGGTGTTCGTCGTCGTGCTGTCCTTCACCCACTGGAATGGTCTCGGCGATCCGCAGGCCGCCGGGCTCGACAACTGGCAGCGGATCGCGGCCGATCCGACGGTGCTGGACTCCCTGCGCATCACCGTGGTGCTCGGCGTCGTCTGCTGGCTCGTGCAGACGCCCCTCAGCCTGCTGCTGGGCGTCTGGGCGGCGGGGCATCAGCGCAACCGGGCCGTGCTGTCGGCGGTGTTCTTCCTGCCGCTGCTGCTCTCCGGCGCGGCCGTCGCCATCGCATGGCGGTCACTGCTGGACCCGAACTTCGGGCTCGCCTCGGTGCTCGGTCCGCTGGTGGGGATTCCCGACGGCAACCTGCTCGGCAGCGGCACCAGCGCGCTGATGGTCATCGTCGTCATCGTGGCCTGGCAGTTCGTCCCCTTCCACACCCTGCTCTATCAGGCCGCGGCACGACGCATTCCCCAGCAGCTCTACGAGGCGGCGCGGATGGACGGCGCGAACCGGCTGCACCAGTTCCGGCACATCACGCTTCCGCAGCTCCGCAACACCATCATCACCTCGTCGCTGCTGATGGTGGTCGGCTCGCTGACCTACTTCGAGACGATTCTCATCGTCACCGACGGCGGTCCCGGCCGGGCCACCGAGGTCCTGCCCTTCCGCATGTACGAGGCGGGCTTCCGCAGCTACGAGATGGGTTATGGCGCCGCCATCGCCTCCGCGCTCGTGCTGATCGGCACGCTGCTCTCCCTGGTCATGGTCCGTTTCAGCGGCTTCAGCAAGATGCGCTCGACCTTGGAGGGCCTGTAGCCATGAGCCTCACGACCGCGACGGCCCCGCCTCCGGCAGGTCCCGAAAGCAGGCACCGACCCGCTCGGCGCAGTCGGCTCGAGCCGCCGAACCGATGGGCGGGCCTGCTGACCCTCGGGTGGCTGGTGGTCGTCGCCGTGCCGTTGCTGGTGATGATCAGCTGGGCGCTGCAGAGTCGAGACGCCTACCTCGCAGAGGGTCCGCTCGCCCCGCCAAGAGCGATCACGGCCGACAACCTCGTGACGGTCTTCGACTCCGGCTTCCTCCAGTTCTTCGTCAACACCGCCGTCGTCACCGTCGCCTGCGTCGGCCTCACCCTCATCGTGTCGGTGCCCGCCGCCTACGCCATCGTGCGGTCGCCGAGTCGGATCGTCGCCCTCGGGTTTCGGGGCTTCCTGCTGGGGCTGGCGATCCCGGCGCAGGCCACGATCATCCCGATCTACCTGATGATCGTCCGGATGGGCCTGTACGACACCCTGGGCGCGATCATCCTGCCCACCACGGCGTTCAGCCTGCCGCTGGCGGTGCTGGTGCTGGCCTCGGCACTGCGGGACGTGCCACGCGAGCAGTACGAGGCGATGACCCTCGACGGCGCGAGCGCATGGCGGATGATGTTCTCGCTCGTCGTCCCGATGTCCCTGGGCAGCGTGATCACCGTGGGCGTCTACACCGCACTGACCGCCTGGAACGGCTTCCTGTTCCCGCTGATCCTGACGCAGTCCGAGGATCAACGGGTGCTGACGCTGGGGCTGTGGAGCTTCCAGAGCGAGTTCGGCGTCAATGTGCCCGGCCTGATGACGGCGGTGCTCCTCTCGGCGCTGCCGGTCTTCGTCGCCTATCTCTTCGCCCGGCGGTGGCTCATCGCGGGGCTGGCCGGGATGGGCGGAAAATGAGGCCCGCCGCATCGTCTGGTCGGCTCGCCGCCGCTCGCGGCCGGGGGTGGTGGATCATGGCGAGATGAACAACTCGCCAGCGAGGCGTCTCCCGGTCGGCCTCGTGGGCGCGTGGGCGCTGCTCACGGGGCCGACCGGCAACCCGGTCCACTCGATGGTCGTCGCGGGCTGTGCCCTCGGCGGCGGTGTCGGCGCGCTCCTGCTCGCACCGCCGGACTGGACGTCATGGCAGCTCATGCTCGCCGTCGTGCTCGCCGTCGATTTGATCGGCGGGCTGGCGGCGGGCGCTCTGGCCTCGGGCGGATCAGACCGGCGGTGGGGACGCACGACGTCGGCTCGACTGCTCGTCATCGGCGCGCACGTCGTGCATCCCGCGCTGGCGGTGCTGCTGTTCAGCGCCCGCTGGGAATGGGGCCTGCTGCTCTTCCTCACCATGGCCGGTGCCGTCCTCCTGCTGCCGCGCGTGCCCGCCGACCTCGCCGTCGCCGTCGCCCTGGCGGCGACCACGATCGCCCTGACCCTGGCGTCGACGGCGTTCGGCGGGCCGCCCGACGGCCTGACCTGGGTGGCCGTGGCCTACCTGCTCAAGCTCGTCGTCGCTGGGGTCGTCGGCCGCGGGGCCGCCGACGCGGGGCCGGGGCCCTCGGCGGGCAGCAGGCGGAAGTCCGCCGTCGGGTGACCAGCGGGCGGTCCGGCGACTGTGATCGACACCCGGTGTGGCGGACCGCAGGCGGTGGGGCGATGCTTGACCGCCTCGTCCGAGGCCGACGCGACGCAGATCGCCGTCCTTCGCCGGAGCCGGCCTGCTGCACCGGCGGGAGCGAAATCGTTCGCTCCGGGCGTTCGCGTCGACCACGATGAGCGGCGACGACCTCGATGGTCGGCGACGACCTCGGCAGAGTAGGAGATCACCATGGCCAGGAAGCGCAACGGCCTTCTCGGGGTGGGCGGGCAGCGGACCAAGTCGCCGCGTACCGCGCATCACCCCGACGGCATCGGCGTCGGTCCGAGTCAAGATGCGGTGGACCGAAAGCAGGAGATCCTGGCGAAGATGCGCAGGCTGTCCGAACAGCCCGCCGAATCGGAGACGGACAAGGCGGCGGACAAGGACTGATTCACGCCGTCCCCGGTGGGCTCGGCCGCCGCTCGGTCCGGCGGCCTGCTGCCGGGCCCGTCTCGACGCGGGCGGCGGCCGGGGCTCACGGCAGGCCGCCGGACGCGCTCCCCGGAGAGCCCGGCGATGAAGTCCGGCGAAGACCAGGCGAGGAGCCCGGCGACCGAGTCTCAGCCCGGGGGGCGTGGCTGCGCCGCCGCCCCGCCGTGCTCGGTGACGCTCGGATGGCAGACGGGGCACCTCGGAAGCGCGGCGTCGTCCTCGGCCGGTTCGCAGATCGCCCCGCACAGTCCGACGTCCACCTGACGGTAGGTCGGGTCACGACGATGCTCGAGCCTGCGGAAGACGCCTGCCCAGCGCGGTCCCGGCGGACGTGGGCCTGCGTCGGCGGGGCGCCGGGCACCGTCACCCGTGGACGCCGGGGGACTCTCGTTGATTAGCGACATGTCGCCTCCGCAGGGGCGCACAGCAGGCGAATGCCCTCGCGCAGGGAGGCGGCGAGCTGCCGCGCCTGGGCGGGACGCAGCCGCCAGGCGTCGGTGAGTGCGCCGCGCCCGGACAGCGATAGCTCGACCGCCTCGGCGGAGGTCCGCACCCAGAGCACCCGGATGGTCAAGCCCGGTCCGAGCGCGGGCAGGAGCCGGGAGATCGCCTGGGGAGCGTTGAGCACCCGTCGCAGCGTCTCGGCCTGCTGTGGTTCCAGCGCGGCCAGCCCGCGTGCCGTTCGACCCCCGAGTTGCAGCAGGACGCGGCCCTGCACGCGGTCGATCGTCACGATCAACGCCTGCGACCTGGCGCTCGGCCCGACCAGGGTCGCGGAGATCGGCACCGCATAGGACGCGTCGTGATAGATCATCACGCGTCCGCTCTCGCCCTGCGGCGCTGCGGTGCCTCGGCCGCGTCGACCGGTGCCGGTGCGCTCGTCGCCTGAGCTGCTGACGGTAGTCGTTCTGGGGTCATGTGATCACCTCCGGTGAGGAGGCCGACGTTAGGAGCGCGGGAGCCTGCGCAGCTAGGACAGGGTGTACTACTGCCCGGACGTGTCAGTCGGAGACACCCAGACGATGGGCCAGTTCCCGCAGGGGTGTGGATCGTTCGGCACCGAGCAGTTCCGACACCACTCGTCGCGGCAGTGTCTGGTACTCCATCCAGTCCGGTGCCATCCGCTCCGCAACCAGCAGCGCCTGCACCGCCCGCTCCCGACGGCCCAGCCGGGCATAGGCGAAGGCCTGATCGGCGAGATGTCGGGCGCGGGAGGCCAGCGGCAGTGTCGAATCCCGAGGCATCCGGGTGGCGGCGCTGAGCGCGCCCGTGTAGTCCTCGGTGACCACCGCGATGTCCACCGTCTGCATCGCGACCTGAGACGGACCGAAGTACGTCTCGTAGTCGGCGCGGTCGCCGGTGTGCACGGCGACCTCGGCTGCCTGCGCCATGAGGTGCCGCGCCTCCGCCGTCCTGCCGTCCCTCGCGGCGGCGGTGGCGGCCGTGATGATCAGCGATCCGTAGTTGGACAGCCGCTCGGGGTCGGCGTCGGCGCCGGGCTGGATCGACGTGGCCGCATGCGTCGCGAGTCGATGAGCCTCGACATACCGACCCTGCACGAGAAGCTGCCAGGCGGCGGAGCCCCGCAGCACCCCGCAGAGCAGATCGTCTCCGCCCTGCTCGGCGGCGGTGATGGCCTGCCGGATCGCCAGCCACGCCGGATCGGGATGACCGAGATGCACCAGCGTGCAGCCCGCCAGCCACAGGCAGCGACTCAGCAGTTCGTGGGCCGACTGCCGTGACGCCTGCTCGACGGCGGCCGACGCGCGAAGCTGCACGATCATCTGCGGCAGGAGTCCGACGAGCTGCGCGTAACGACCGTGCCAGTAGGCGGCCCAGCCGTAGGCGACCGTGCGCCGGGCCTGCCCGATCGACGTCGGCGCGTCCTGCTCCACCTCGTCCAGCAGATCGTCCACGGTGGTCAGCGCGCGGCGCACCGCGACGACGCCCGCCCCCGGCTCGGTCGAGAGCGGTCCGACCCGCCTGCCCAGCAGATCGGCGATGTCGACGTCCAGCGCGCGTGCGATGGCGTGCAGACTGCCGATGGAGGCGGTCCGCCTGGCACCCTGCTCCAGCTTGCGGATCAGGTCGACGGAGACGCCTGCCGCCTCGGCCAGTTCGCGTTGGGTGAGGATTCTGCCGCGCAGTCCGCGGATGCGTGAGCCTATGTGGGATTCCGCCGACACCGCTGCTCCCAGCGTTGATGAGTGAGGGGCCGGGCCGATTCGAAGCCGAAGGGCTGCGTTCGCTCCTCGCCGCCCTGCCCTGGCAGGGGGAGGACCGAAGACGGGCGCCACCATGTGGACCCCGACCCGAAGATCAAGTCGGAGTCTAGTGTGGAGATCGTCTTCTCGGGATCACCAGATGAGGTGGTGACTCACCCCGTGCTTCGCAGGCAGTCGGCGGCGGTGTCCCTCGGCCGATCGGGCGCAGGGCACGGGGCGGCACGGAACCCGGGGTGCCCCCGGACCGGCGCGGCACCGGTCTCGACGGTGGCCGCCGCCGCTCTCGGCCTAGCCCGCGCGCTTGCCTCGGCGGGGGACGGGCCGATCCCTCGCCTGCATCGAGAGCCGTGTCGGCCGTCGCACCGCCGCCGCCCACGCCGCCCGCCTTCGCGGGCCGAGTCCGCCCGACCCGCGCCGTGCCCTGGCCTCGTTCGCCGGCCTGCCGAGTGCGGGGGCGCGCACTGCGTCGAGCGTGCGTCATCCCTCGCACGGGGGCGCCCAGCCGGGGGTGTCGCCGTGCAGCCGGTGATAGAAGGGATCGTCGGGGGTGAGCTGATCACGTCGCACCGTGGCCCCGGTGAGCGCCGAACGGTATAAGGCGGTGATCAGCTCCAGCGTCTCGCGGCCCTGCCTGCCGCTCACCGGGGGCCGCTCGCCCCGTTCCATCGCGTCGAGCACCAGGGCGAGCTGGGCCCCGTGCGAACTCGGCACGTCGGCGGCCGGGGAGGCCCAGGCGAGCGGTCGACTCGCGTCGACGACCGAGGGCGCCGGGGTGTATCGCCAGTCGGTGTTGCGGTGGCCGTAGAGGTGGGTCACCTCCACGGTCGCCCTGGTGAGGTCCACCCGGATCCTGCTCACCTCGTCCGGCGACAGCACGCTGTTGACGATCGAGGCCAGCGCGCCGTGGGCGAAACGCACCGAGGCCACCGAGACGTCCTCGGTCTCCACCGCGCGATCCAGCCTGCCGACCATCGCGCTGACCTCGGTCCAGTCGCCGAGCAGGGCGAGCAGCAGATCCATCTGGTGAATCCCGTGGCCGAGGGTGGGCCCGCCGCCCTCGGTCGACCAGCGTCCGCGCCAGGGCACGTCGAAGTACTCCGGGCCGCGAAACCAGGTCGTCTGGCAGAGCGCCACCAGCGGCCTGCCCAGCTCACCCGCCGTGATCAGCTCGATCGCGTGCCGGGCACCGGAGCCGAAGCGATGCTGATACACCACCGACGCATAGGGGCCGCCCGGCCGCTCGGCGGCCTCGATGCGGTCGAACTCCGCCAGCGACCGGCAGGGCGGCTTCTCGACCAGGACCCACGCGCCTGCCTCCAACGACTCGACGACCGCATCGACGTGTGCGGCGGGCGGCGTGCAGACGTGCACCAGGTCCGGTCGTTCCCGCGCCAGCATCTCCGCAGTCGTGGAATAGCCGTGTCGGACGCCGGTCCTGGCCTGGAAGTCGGCCAGTCTGCCCGCGTCAACGTCCACCGCCGCGACCAGTTCGACCCGGTCGGCCTCGGCGCGCAGCGCGGGGAGGTGGCAGACCTCGGCGATTCCACCGGTACCGACGACGGCGGCGCGCAGGGGGCGTGCGATGGCCATGAGGCTCCTCAGGTGTCGACGACGCCGGGCGGGATGGTCGGCGGGTGGATGACGGTCGAGCGCGCCGGTCGGCTCGGCACGGGAGGTGCACCGACGGCGCCGGCCAGGACGGTGCAGGGCCGGGCTCGCTCTGAAAACTATCCGAAACTTTCAGTGCAGCTGACGGTATGGCACCCTTCGACGGATCGTCAAGGGCTCGCCGCAGTTCTCGGCGCGGCGCCATTCGCCCCTGGTGTTCCCCGATATTTCGGTGTCGACCAGGCCGGTCGTCGGGAAAGCCGGTAGCCGAAACGATCGGAGTCGAGCCGTCAGGAATTGTCGGTCTGCCCGCCGCGCGAGACCATGAGTCCCATGATCGGACGCTGGCACGCCTTGGTGATCGACTGTCCGGAGCCCGCTGAGCTGGCAGGCTTCTATCAGGAGGTGCTCGGCATGGTCCGGGTGCAGGACGAGGCGGACTGGGTGGTCATCGGCGACGCCCCCGACCGGCCCGGCATCGCCTTCCAGCGCGCTCCCGAGCAGCAGGCACCGCGCTGGCCCGATCCGCACTCCTCGCAGCAGATGCACGTGGACGTGCGGGTGGACGACCTCGACGAGGGCGAGCGCGCGGTGCTGGCACTGGGCGCCCGCAGGCTGCCGAGCGACTCGTCCAGCTTCCGGGTCTTCGCCGACCCGAGCGGACACCCGTTCTGCCTGGTCCGCTGGTGAGCCGGTGCGCTTCCGGGCCGGGGGCGTCACCGGGGCCGGAATCCGCTGCGCCGCGTCTCGTGCGACGTCACTCGGCCTGTCTCGGCGCCGCCGTGCTGCCCCGCACCACCAGGCTGGTGGCCAGCTCGATCCTGGTGTGCGCCGGTTCGTCGCCCACCGCGAGGGACAGCGCGAGCCGGGCGCCTGCCGCCGCCATCTCCTCCAACGGCTGGCGGATCGTCGTCAACGGCGGTCCGATCCACTGGGCCACGGGCAGGTCGTCGAAGCCGATCACGCTGAGGTCCTCCGGCACGCGCAGGCCTGCCTCGCGTGCCGCCTGGTAGACGCCCATCGCCTGGAGGTCGCTGCCTGCGAACACCGCCGTGGGCGGGTCTGGCCTGCCGAGCAGGGCGGCGGCCTGCTGGTAGCCCGCCTCCACGTGGAAGTCGCCGTGTCGCACGAGTGCCGGGTCCACCGAGAGCCCTGCGGTCTCCATCGCCGAGCGGTATCCGTCCACTCGCGCTCGGCTGCACAGGGTGCGTTCCGGCCCGCCGATGACGGCGATCCGCTGATGGCCGAGCCCGATCAGATACCGGGTGGCGGTGAGCCCGCCGCTCCAGTTCGTCGCGCCGATGGAGGGGACGTCGGGATCCGGCTCACCCGCCGGGTCCACCACCACCAGGGGGATGCCGCCGGAGCGAAGTCGCGCCTGCTGCTCGACGCTGAGATCGGAGAACACCGAGATCACGGCGGCGGGCCTGCGCCGAAGCACGTCCTCGACCCAGCCCCGGCCGGGGGTGCGTCTGCCCTGGAACTCCGAGAGGACGACGGCCATCTCGTTGTCCCTGGCGACCTGTTCCACTCCTCGGATGATCTCGATCGCCCAGGCGCTCTCCAACTCGTGGAAGACGAGGTCGAGCAGGTTGGCCTTGATCGTTCGCTGGTCGCTGCGCCGTTGGTAGTCGTACTTGCGAATGATCTCCTCGACCCGCCTGCGGGTCTCCCGAGCCACGTCGGCGCGGCCGTTGACCACCTTCGAAACAGTCGGAACCGAGACGCCCGCCTCTTCGGCGATGTGCGCGATGGTGATCTTGCCGGTCGGGGTCTTCGCCGAGTCGGCCGAGTCCGTTGTCGCGCGCATGCCCGGAGTCTACCCAGGTCTCTAGGCCGGACGTCGCCACCGGATGACGACGGACTGCGCCGATCGGACCTTGTGCCCGGCCTATGTCGGTTCTACCGTGTCGGAAACAATCGGAAATTATGTCGAAACATTCATTCGATCCTGGTGCGTCGAGTGCAGACAGCAACGCCAACATCAACGCGACGTACGACCTTGATGCGCGATGTGTCGAACCAGGACGTCCCGATCGAGGGCGTCGGTCGCCGGACCCGTCTGGCCACCAGTTCGGCCTGGCGTCGGACCACCAGCAGAGTGCGTGAAGATCACCTTCTGGGGGCTTCGCCGACCCGCACTCCTGGGTGCCCGGCGCCTTCCTCGGCGAAGGCGCGGCGTGGCTGCTCGACTCCTCGCTGAACGCCGAGCCCGCCCATCGCGCGATCAACCCGAGCTGATCGGCCCGAGCCGAGCAGTCCTGGTCGATCGGGCCCGACCGACGGCTCGCAGGCCCCGACCGCCGCCACAGTCGGGCCCGGCGGGCCGTCGGTTCGGGTCGGGCGAGGAGGCAGGGCGACGCAGGCCGGATCAGCGGGTCGGATCGTCGCCTCGGGCAGGCCCGGTCTCGCCGGGCGCCTCGGAGCGGGCGGCGAGGACGGCGTCGCAGGCCGGGGTCGCGTCGGGCGGCGTCTCGTCGGGCGGTGTCGGGCCGGGCCGCCCCGAGACATCGGCAGGCGGCGGCAGATCGGCGGGCGCCGCCGGGATCGGGCTCCCCGGCAGCGGGTGCACCGCAGGATCGCCCGGCTCGGGCGTCGGAACGGAGAGCTGCGCGATGAACGCGCCGAGCACCACGACGACCGCGCCCACGGTCTGCGCCGGACTCAGGGTCTCGCCGAGCAACAGCCAGGCCAACGCGATGGAGGTGACGACCTCCAGATAGGCCACCGCCCCGGCGATCGGCGCGGAGAGCCGCCGGACGGCGGCCACCCCGGTCAGGTAGGCGACGGCAGTGGACACCACGGCCAGCCAGGCCACCGGAGCCAGCGCGGGCATCGCGATGCCGCCCACGTCGACCGTGCCGCCCACCAGGTCCCAGCGCAGCGACCAGGGCTGGACGATCGGCACCAGCACGAGGCTGCCGACGATCGCTCCGTAGGCGATCACGGCGGGTGGGTCGACGTCGTCGCCCCCGGCATCGGACAACAGGAAGAACGCGGCCTGACAGGCGGCTGCGGCGAGGGCCAGCGCGATGCCGATCGGGTCGGGCCCGCCGCCGGAGAACGCCTCGACCAGCAGCGTCAGCCCGGTGACGGCGAGGATGACTCCGATCACCGCCTGCCGGGACACCCGTCGGCGATGCACCACCCGCAGCCAGAGCAGCACCAGTACCGGGCCGAGGAACTCCACCAGCAGCGCCACGCCGACCGGGATGCGGGCGAGAGCGGCGAAGTAGAAGGCCTGAATGCCCGCCATCGGGAAGACGCCGTAGGCCAGCAGCAGCCATGGTCTGCTCCGCAGCATCCGACGGCGCCGCAGGGCCACGGGCAGCAGGAAGAGGGCGGCTCCGGTGACGCGCAGCCAGGCGACGTGCAGGGGGTCCAGGCCGGCGTCGATCAGCGGCCGGGCCAGCGGGCCGGAGGCGCCGAAGGCCAGGGCGGCCGCGATTGCGAACCCGAGCCCGGCGGACCTGTTGCGACGGTGCTCGATCACGTCGTCGCCGCCGAACCGCGCCTGCGCCCGCAGCCTGCCGGGGATGCCTCGACGCGCGGACGCCGCAGGAGCGGCAGCGCGCGGCGGGTCGAGACGCCGCGAGGGGCTTCCGCGTGGGGCGGATTCGGACGTCGTTCGGTGCTCGGCGCGGGGTGCGGAGCCGGTGGCGGCGGTCGTCGCTGGTCTGACACGGCGTCCACGCTGCCGGCGAGCCGATCGTCAGTAAAGTGAATGATATTTAGGCTTCGTCGTCAGCCTGACTTACCAATCCACCTGGTGGGAGAAGGGGCGTCATGCTCGATCTTCATCGACTCCGGCTGCTGCGTGAACTCAGCCATCGGGGGACCCTCGCGGCGGTGGCCAAGGCGCTGTCCTACACCCCGTCGGCGATCTCCCAGCAGCTCACGCAGCTGGAGGCGGAGGTCGGCGTGCCGCTGCGCGAGCCGGTGGGCAGGCGGGTCCGGCTGACCGCCCAGGGCGAGATCCTCGTCGCACACGCCGAGGCGGTGCTGGAGCGACTGGAGCGGGCCGAGGCGGATCTGGCCGCGTCCATGGGGGAGGTGGTGGGCACGCTGCGGATCGCGGCGTTCCAGACCACGATGCTCACCCTGGTGCCCCAGGCGTTGACGACCCTTCGCGACGCGCATCCCCGGCTGCGGGTCGAGGTGACCCAGTCCGAGCCGGAGGAGGCGCTGGTCGCCCTGCTGGCCAGGGACTTCGATCTGGTGCTCGCCGAGGAGTACCCGCACGATCCGGAGCCTCGGCCGATCGAGGTCGAGCAGGAGGACCTGTGCGACGACGTCATCCGGCTGGCCTGCACGCTCCCGATCGAGGGAGCCGACCCCGCCGCGAGGCTGCGGTCGGCCGCCGCCCATCCGTGGATCATGGAGCCCGGGGACAACGCGGCCCGCCGCTGGGCGATGGCGCTGTGTCGTGCCGCCGGGTTCGAGCCGGACGTCCGCTTCGTGACGGCCGACGCGCTGACCTGCCTCCGCTTCGTCGAGCAGGGCCACGGCGCCGCTCTTCTCTCCGACCTGGTGTGGGCCAGCCGGCCGCCGACGGTGCCGTTGTCGCTGCTTCCCGAGCCCTGGGGCAGCCGCCGGCTGTTCACCGCCGTCCGGCGGGGCAGCGGGGCGCATCCGGCCGTGCGTGCCTGCCGGGACGCGCTGCGCGGTGCGGCCACCTGAGCGGGTGCCCCGGCCGGGGAGGGCGACGGGAGGTCACCGGTGGCGAGGCGGCCGGCCCGCGCAGGATCTCCCCTGCGGCGTCGGCATAGCGGAGCACACGGACTCCTTCGGCGTCGAACCGCGTGGTGTCGTAGTGGATCGTGACGCCGTCGGCGACGGTGGTCCCGGTGGCGTCGGTGAACGTGCGGACTCCCGGCTCCGACGCGGCGTAGGCGGACGGCAAGGGCACCGGCCGATCCGGCGCAGTGAAGACCGGCAGGCCTCGCCGAAAGACGCGGTCGATGTCGCCGACGTTCTCGATCTGCTCGAGCGGATTCGCGTTGAGCAGGACCAGATCCGCCACCGTGCCCTCGGCGACGACGCCCCGATCGCGGGTCTCTCTCCTCGGCCGGGTGCTCGCGGCGCCGCACGTCCCGCGCCGCCCGACTCCCGACGGCGTGTCGCGGCTCGACGCCCCCGACGGGTTCGCCGACGGACGGCGCCGCCCGCACGCCGCATCGGGTGTTCTGCGATCATCGGGGCTCGGTCCGGTTCGTACTCCGTCCTGCCCTGAGCGAACAGGGCGACCTCGCGGCGGAGCCGGGCCTAGGGTCGAGGTGCGGTGCCATCGACTTCGATGCGGGGAAGAGGAAACAGGCGACTATGACGGAGAATTCGACGCCCGAGATGCATGCCGGGTCCGGGCTCAACCTGAGCGACTCGGTGTTCGAACGACTTCTCCAGGAGAGGATCGTCTTCCTCGGGTCCGAGGTCAACGACGAGATCGCCAACCGGATCACCGCCCAGTTGCTCCTGCTGGCGGCCGAGGACGGCGAGAAGGACATCACGCTCTACATCAACTCGCCCGGCGGCTCCGTCTCGGCCGGAATGGCGATCTACGACACGATGCAGCTGATCGAGCCCGACGTGGCCACCTTCGCGATGGGCTTCGCGGCGTCGATGGGACAGTTCCTGCTGTCCTCCGGCACGCCGGGCAAGCGGCACGTGCTCGCCCACGCGCGGGTGCTGATGCACCAGCCGTCGGCGGGCCTGGGCGGTTCCGCGTCCGACGTGGCGATCCGCGCCGAGGTCTACTCGAAGATGAAGCGGCGGATGGCCGAGCTGATCGCCGAGCAGACCGGTCAGACGGTGGAGCGCATCACCAAGGACTCCGACCGGGACCGCTGGTTCACCGCCCAGGAGGCCCTGGAGTACGGCTTCGTCGACCACGTGGTCTCGCGGCCCCAGCGTCCCCGACACGCAGGCTGACCGCCCTTCTTCGCGCGGAGATCCGTCGGGGCAGGCAGGTGTGCTCGCCCCGACGGCCTTCCTGACCGGCGAGTGCGATCCCCGCTGGTCTAGCCTGTGCGCGGCGAGATTCCTCGGTCGAACAGGGAGACGATGTCGGCGACGCGACTGCTGGTCCTCGGCGTGGTGCGGGGGTTCGGGAAGGCGCACGGCTATCTGCTCCACACCGAGTTGTCCTCGTGGGCGGCCGAGGGCTGGATCAACGTCAAGTGGGGTTCGATCTACCACGGGCTGCGCCAGCTCGCGAAGCTCGGGCTCCTCAAGGCCACCGAGATCGAGGAGTGGCCGGGGCGCGTCGACTACGAGCTGACCCAGGACGGCGAGGCCGAGTTCTTCCGACTGCTGCGGGACGCGCTGCGGCAGGCCGAGCACCGTCCCGACGTGCTCGCCGCCGGGCTGGCACTGATGCCCGCACTGCCCCGCGACGAGGTGATCGCGCTGCTCGGGGAGCGGCTCGCCGCGCTGGACGTCAAAGTCGCCGAGCTGCCGCTCGACCCGGAGTCGCGCGATCCCGGCGACCGTCAGGCTCATCTGGAAGAGCTGGCCGCCCTCCGAGGACATACGGCGCGCAGCGATGCCGAGTGGACCCGGCGACTGATCGCTCGACTGGCCGACGGCGCCTACCGGCTCGTCGATGACGGCCCGTCCTCCGCCGGGTCGCCGGGGACTTGGACCCTGTCCGGCAACGCGCGCGGTGGTCAGTGCCTGTGACCGAGTAGTGCCGATGCGGGCTGGGTGTCCGATTTAGTCTCGGTGCTGTGCAGTCCCGGCGCCCGAGGGTGACTCGACGCCACCGAGGTCGGCAGGCCGGGCCGCCCCGGCCAGGACGTCGGTGTCGCCGAACCCGCCGTTCCCGAGTTCCGGTGTCGCCCGCCCCGCGTGCCGTCGGCTCTCACCCGCGTCGGTGCTCCTGCACGGTCCACACCCGAGCACCCCGGCATCCCTGCGGTGTGCGGACGGCGGCCTGAGCGCCGGTCGGCCGTCGGCGTGTCGCGGTTTCGGTCGGCAGTGCCCGCTGGGGTCGCCGGGTGCGGGCGTCGATCTCCGGGGGTCTTACTCAAGTTTGTGTGATCGGGCCCGATGCTCTAGTTTGAGGAGCCCCCTGATCCGTGCTCACAGCGGAGTCGGGCTGTCAACTCAAGGTTGAGCAGCCCTCGGAGTCAGGGTTTCAGTCCGAATCGATCTCCCGACGAGCGGCCAGGGTCTCGTCCGAAACTCAAACTTGAGCAATAGGCGCGTGCGTCGCGCCGGGGATCAGTCCTCGACGTCCGAGACCACCGTGATCCCCGCGTGGCTCGGGACGCCGAACCACACCGCGGCCCCTTGCATGTGGGGCTCGACACCCCGCGGTGGATCGATCCCGCCTCCCGTTCCGCCCAGGAAGGATCGTCATGACCACAGTCGACTCCGAGGCACCCGCCGCCCTCGTCTCGGCGCCCGCACTCCCGGACCGTCTCTCGGTACGCGGCGCCCGAGTGCACAACCTGCGCGGGGTGGACCTGGACCTCCCGCACCGCAGCCTGATCGTCTTCACCGGCGTCTCCGGCTCGGGGAAGTCCTCACTGGCCTTCGACACGATCTACGCCGAGGCGCAGCGCCGTCAGGTGCAGTCGATGTCGAGCTTCGCGCGGCAGTTCATGAACGAGATGGACAAGCCCGACGTCGACCGGCTCGACGGACTCTGCTCCGTCGTCGCCGTGGACCAGCGGTCCTCGGCATCCAGGAACCCCCGGTCGACGGTCGGCACGGTGACCGAGGTCTACGACCTGATGCGCGTGCTGTGGGCCAGGGTCGGCCGAGGCCACTGCACCGACTGCGCCGCCGAACTCGTCGACCAGGCCTGCCCGGCGGGCCACGACACGCCGCTGCCGGACCTGTCGGGGCCCGCGTTCTCCTTCAACCTTCCGTTCGGCCAGTGCCCGGCGTGTCTCGGCCTGGGCAGCACCCGCGAGGTCGATCCGGCGCTGGTGGTCCCCGACGAGGCTCGCTCCCTCGACGAGGGCGCGCTGGCGCCGTGGCGCACCGTGCCCGCCGAACGGTCGGCCGCCGCCGACCTGGTGGCACGGGCAGGTCGCAGCACGGCCTCGCCGTGGCGGACCCTGCCTGCGGAACTCCGCAGCGCCCTGCTGCACGGGGTGGACGGCTCGGGGACGACGGGAGCGGGCCCGATCTCCGGGGCGCGCTTCCTCGGCGTGCTCCCGTGGCTGGAGCGGCGTCGCGCCTCGGCGGGGGAGGGCACTCCCGACCCGGCCGAGCCGTATCTGCGCACCGTGGCCTGCCCTGGCTGCGGCGGAAGCCGGCTCGCTCCGGCGCAGGCCTCGGTGCGGGTCGGCGGCCGGGGCATCGCCGAGGCCTGCGCGTTGCCGGTCACCTCGGCCTTACGGTTCTTCGCGCGGCTGGAGGTCGCCGACCGCGATCGACGGGTGATCGAGCAGGCCGTCATCGAGATCACCGACCGGCTGACCTTCCTGACCGAGGTCGGTCTCGGCTATCTCACGTTGGACCGGCCCGCCAGGACGCTGTCCGGCGGCGAGGCCCAGCGCATCCGGCTCGCCGGACAGCTCGGCACCCGACTCTTCGGCCTGCTGTACGTGCTCGACGAGCCGACCGTGGGGCTGCATCCGGAGGACACCGCCGCGTTGATCGCCACCCTGCGCGCGCTGCGCGACGTCGGCAACACCCTGGTGGTGGTGGAGCACGACCATCAGGTGATTCGTGCTGCCGACCGGGTGGTGGAGCTGGGGCCCGCCGCGGGCGAGCTGGGCGGCAGGCTGATGTTCACCGGCACCGCCGAGGAGCTGCTCGACGACTCCGACTCCCTGACCGGCCGCTTCCTGCGCGATCCCGGCGGCTCCACGGCGCGCCCCGGCGGCGTGCCGAGGGTGCGCCGGACGCCGCGACCCGGCCGGGAGATCGTCGTCCGAGGCGCCAGGGCGAACAACCTGCGGGACGTCGACGTCACGCTGCCGCTGGACATGCTGGTCGCCGTCAGCGGAGTCTCCGGCGCGGGCAAGTCGACGCTGGTCGACGAGATCCTGTGCCGTGCGGCCGAACGCGCGCTCGGCGGCGACGCCCCGCCGCCGGGCGATCACGACGAGGTGCTGGGGCTGGGAGCGATCGACCGGGTGATCCGGGTCGACCAGTCGCCGATCGGTCGCTCGGCGCGGTCCACCCCCGCGACCTATACCGGCATCCTCGACAGCGTCCGCAAGGTCTTCGCCCAGACCGACGAGGCACGGCGGCGCGGCTTCAAACCCGGGCGCTTCTCCTTCAACTCGCCCGGCGGCCGCTGCGAGGACTGTTCCGGCGACGGCACCGTGCGCGTGGAGATGGGCTTCCTGCCGGACGTCTTCCTGCCCTGCGACGTCTGCCACGGGGCCCGCTTCGACGCCGAGACGCTGGCCGTCCGTCATCGGGGCCGCTCGATCGCCGACGTCCTGGCGATGTCGGTCGACGACGCCGCCGAGTTCTTCGCCGACCTCGGCCCCGTCGCCCGTCCGCTGCGCGTGCTGGCCGAGGTCGGCCTGGGATACCTGCGGCTCGGGCAGCCGGGGAACACCCTCTCCGGTGGGGAGGCGCAGCGGATCAAGCTCGCCAACGAACTTCAGCGCAGGCCCGGCAGACACACCCTCTACCTGCTGGACGAGCCGACCACCGGACTGCACTCGCTGGACGTGGCGCGGCTGACCGGGGTGCTGCACGACCTGGTCGCGGCGGGGCACAGCGTGGTGGCCGTCTCGCACAGCATGGAGGTGGTGGCCGCGGCCGACTGGGTGGTGGACCTCGGCCCCGGCGGCGGCGCCGACGGCGGCCTGGTCGTCGCCGAGGGCTCGCCGGAGCACGTCGCGACGGGGGAGGGCGCCACGGCGCGTCATCTGCGGGGGTTGCTCAGGGTCTGAGCGGCGCGGGCGCGACCACGCAGCCGCGCGCGGCGGGGCTTGCGTGGTCGCAGGGCCGCGGTGGCCGGGCGCCGGGCAGGCCCGGTGGCTCGGAACCGCCGGGTGCGGCCTGCGCAGCGGGCCGGCGTCGTTGAGACGTGGGACGGCGGATCGGGCATCCCTCGTCTGCTCTGGACGGCGAGGCCCGCACCGCCTCGCAGAAGGCAGGTCCCAGACCACGACACGCTGATCACGTCGCCGAGGTTGTCTGCCTGTGATCGAGATCGCGAGTATGCAGCGTTCCTCGGGCTGTCGGAGTCTTGAGGAGTATGAGCGGTGACAACCTGAAGAGACGGACGTCCAGCGGTCGAGGCTCTCGACGCGGGCGGATCGGCGTGGTGCCGATCGGCGTCGTGCTGGTCGGCGGACTTCTCGCCGGGGGGTTCGGCGGCGTCCTGCCGGGTCTGCCGTCGGACTCCGGAATCGGCGGGACGACGACGGGCGAACTCGCCCCGGTTCGCGCCGCCGACACGTCGACGGCCGCGGCCGAGCGGGCGTCGGACGCCGTCGATGCCTGCCTGCCAGGGCAGGTCGATGCCGAGGTGATCGAGCTGCCGTCGCCGGTCGTGGCGGAGGAGCGCTTCCGCATCGTCTTCACCTCGGTCGACGGCGTGGCCTGCACGCTCGTCGGCGCGCCTACGGACCTGGTGTTCCACGACGCAGCAGGCACGGCACTGGACGTGGCGTCCACTGTGGAGGCCGGTCGGGAGACCGCCGTCGTGCGACTCGACGAGCTGCGGACGGCCGACGTCCTGGTGAGCGTGGCCGAGCCCGACGGGCCCGGTCACGCTGCGACCGGGATTACCTTCACCCTGCCCGACGGCGGTGAGGGCCTCGACTTTGAGGTGCCCTGGGCGATCGATCTCACCGGTCCGGTCCAGCTCTCCCCGGTCGGCTGAGCAGCCCCGGGCCGGGCCTCGTGCGAGATGCCCTCGTGCCATGGTCTGCACTGGTCGCGCGGCGACCTTCCCCGCCGGGCGCCGCGCCATCACCGCCCCGGACGAGACGCAGGCCGGAGAGTCGACGTCGGCTCCGCCCGACAGGATCGCCCCGGCGGCGTCCGACCCGGCTCGCCGTCGCACGTGTCGGCCGAGGCGAGCCGGCGGCCGACTGGTCCGGCGCCCATCTCGCCGAGTGGTGCGGGCCCGGTCAGCCGAGCAGGGCCCGCCGCCGCGTTCCCTCACTCCCTCCGCCCCCGCGAAGAAGCGTGGTGAACGTGGCGACGTGCCCCGGCGATGCGAGAGGAGCCCACGCCACGGTGGCAGGCATCGGCCGGCCCGAGTCGGCCCGCGCCGCCTGCGTCGGGTGGCGCCGCAGGAGCGCCGTGACCTCGATGCCCGCTCCGGATGCCTGACGCGGGCTCACCAGTCGTGCATCGTCCCGTCCCGCAGGCGGTTCACCGGCAGGTAGGCGGGCTCGTACGGGAAGGCCGCCGCCGCCTCGCGGTCCAGTGTCACCCCGAGACCAGGTGTCTCGCCCGGGTGCAGGTAGCCGTCGGTGAACGTGTACGCGTGCGGGAAGACCTGGTAGGTCTCCGCGCTGTGCGGCATGAACTCCTGGATGCCGAAGTTGTGGATCGCCAGGTCGAGATGCAACCCGGCCGCCATGCCCACCGGGGAGATGTCGGTGGGGCCGTGGATGCCGGACTTCACCTGGTAGAGCGCCGCGTAGTCGAAGAGCTTGCGCATCGGGCTGATTCCGCCGGTGTGGGTGACCGCCGAGCGGACGTAGTCGATGAGCTGCTCGCGGATCAGCGTCTGGTAGTCGACGACGGAGTTGAAGACCTCGCCGATCGCCAGCGGCGTCGTAGTGTGGTGCCGCACGAGGCGCAGCGACTCCTGGTTCTCGGCCGGGGTGCAGTCCTCCATCCAGAACAGGTCGTAGGGCTCCAGCGACCTGCCCAGCTTCGCCGCCTGGATCGGCGTCAGCCGGTGGTGGACGTCGTGCAGCAGCGGCAGCTCGGGACCGAACTCGTTGCGCACCGCCTCGAACACCGTCGGCAGGTGCCGCAGGTAGGCGCGGGTGTCCCAGACCTCCTCGGTGGGGACCGGGTGACGGCGAGCGGGCTCGTAGTCGTAGCGGCCCGTCCCGCCGGTCGTGGTGCCCGCGCCGATGCCGTAGATGGTGCCCAGTCCCGGCACGGCCGACTGGATGCGGATCGACTTGTAGCCCTCGTCGAGATGGGCGCGGATCGAGTCGAACAGCTCCGGCAGATCCCGGCCGCTGGCGTGTCCGTAGGCGCGGATGCCGGTGCGGCTCGCCCCGCCGAGGAGCTGGTAGAGGGGCAGCCCGGCCACCTGGGCCTTGATGTCCCACAACGCCACGTCGACGGCGGCGATCGCCGCCATCGTCACCGGGCCGCGCCGCCAGTAGGCGCCGCGATGCAGGTACTGCCAGGTGTCTTCGATCTGGTGCGCGTCCCGGCCGACCAGCAGCGGGACGACGTGGTCGGTCAGATAGCTCGCGACGGCGAGTTCCCGGCCGTTGAGCGTTCCGTCGCCGTACCCGTGCACTCCGTCCTCGGTGGTGATCTCCAGCGTGACGAAGTTGCGGCCGGGGCTGGTGACGACGACCTCGGCGTTGACGATCCGCATGTGCTTCCTTTCGTGGGAGTTGCCGACGGGTCGGTTTCTGATGCGGGCAGGCGATCTCAGCCCTTGGTCGCCCCTGCGGTGAGACCGGCGACGAGATAGCGCTGGCCGAAGACGGCGGCGAGGATGACGGGCACGCTCATCAGCGTGGAGGCCGCCATCAGCCCGCCCCAGTCGACGCTGGCGTAGGACATGAAGTTGAACAACGCCACCGGCAGCGTCTTGGTCGACTCGTCGGACAGGATCAGGGCGAACATGAAGTTGTTCCAGCTGAAGACGAGGGCCAGCACGCAGGCGGTCGCGGTGCCGGGCGCGGCCAGCGGCAGCGAGATCCGCCGGAAGGCGCCGAACGCCGAGAGGCCGTCCACCCGGCCCGCCTCCTCCAGCTCGGGGGGCATCGAGGAGAAGAAGCCGATCATGATCCAGGTGATCAGCGGCACCGAGACGAACATGTGGCTGAGCACCAGCACGGTATAGCCGCCGACCAGTTCGAGCCGGGCGAACAGGTAGTACCACGGCACGAGCAGCGACACGGCCGGGATGATGCGTGCGATCAGCACCCAGTTTCCGGCCCGCTGCATGGCGAATCGCCCGATGGCCCATGCGGCGGGCACCGCGATGATCGCGGAGAGCGCCGTCGAGACGATGCCGACGATCGCCGAGTTCAGCATCGCGGGCAGGAATACGCCCTCGCTGAAGACGTTGCGGAAGTTCTGCGTGGTCGGCGTGAACACCACCGCGTTCGCGGGATTGCCGATCTGCACGTTGGTCTTGAAGGCGGCGAGCACCATCCAGATCAACGGCGCGGCGAACACGGCGCTGACCAGGGCGATCCCACCGATCCGCAGGCCGTTGAGGGTGCGCCGTCGTCGGACGTGCCGTTGGACGCCGGGCGACGGGGCGGAGACGGGCGTGGGGTTCGGCAGCGTGGCGGTCATCAGGATGCCTTCGCGGAACGGCGCCGGAGCGCGAGGACGATCAGGACGATGATCACGGTGAAGACGACCAGGACCGCTGCGGCCAGCCCGTACTCCTGGTAGTCGAAGGTCAGCCCGTAGGCGTAGATGTTGAGCGTCTCGGCCTCGTGGCTAGACCCGCCGCCCGGCCCCTTGGTCGCGTAGATGAGGTCGAAGGTCTTGAGCGCGTCGACGCTGCGCAGGACCAGCGCGGTGATGATCGTGGTGGTGAGCATCGGCAGCGTGACGTGGCGGAACCGCTGCCAGGGCGACGCGCCGTCGACGAGCGCGGCCTCGTCGGGCTCGTTCGGCAGGGTGCTCAGCCCGGCCAGCAGCAGCAGCGTCATCATCGGCGTCCACTGCCAGACGTCGATGAGCACCAGCGTCGGCAGGGACTGGGCGATCGAGCCGAGGAACGGCTGCGGCGGGATGCCGACGAAGCCGAGCAGCGTGTTCGCGATGCCGGTGGTCGGGTCGAGGATGAGCAGCCAGAGCACGCCGACGGCGACGGGCGTGGCCAGCAGCGGCACCATCATGATGGTGCGGACCCAGCGCATTCCCCGGAACGGGCGGCGCAGCAGCATCGCCAGGGCCAGGCCGAGGGTCAGCTCCAGCGCGACGGCGGCGATGGTGAAGACGACCGTGCGGCCGACGGCGGGCCAGAACCGGCGCATGTCGCTCAGCGCGTCGCTGAAGTTCAGCAGTCCGATGAAGGAGCTGTCGGCGTTCACCGCGCCGAAGGCATCGGTCAGGCTGAGATAGACGGTATAGATGATCGGGAAGACGATCATCACGCCGATGAAGATCAGCGCCGGGGCCAGCATCGTCCACTTGAGACGACGGTTCTCCTGTTCGAGCGTTCGAATGGCCATGTCAGAGCTGCCTCTGCCGTGCGTCGCGGACCAGGAAGTCGTCGAACTCCTCGGAGGCGTCCCGCGCGGAGGCGGCCACGTCGTCGCCGAGGATGCTCGCCACGATCGGCCGCCCGACGATGTCGCGGGCCCGGCCGACCTGGACGACGTCGGGGCGGTCGGCTCCCACTCCGGTCGCGATGCCCGCGGCCATCGACTCTGCGAGATCCGGCGGGAAGGAGGCGAGACTCTCCTGGTCCGCCCAGGCCGAGTCCCTGGCGCTGGGCACGCCCTCGTTCTGCAGCCGCAGGGTCATCTCGGGGCCGCTGGCCCAACGGATGAACTCCCAGGCGGCGTCTCTGCGTTCGGAGAACACGTTGATGGTCAACCCCCAGGACGGGATGTTGAAGGGACGGGAACCCGCAGGCCCCGCCGGGAAGGCGGCGAAACCGGTCCGGTCACCGACCAGTGAGGTCGCCGGGTCGATGAAGTTCTGATAGACCGCGTCGGCGTCGATCGCGAAGACGGCCTTGCCCTGGGCGAAGATCGGCGTGATCTGCTCCAGGGTCATGTTGGTCGAGCCGATCGGTCCGGTCTCGCGCAGCAGCCGTCCGTAGTACTCGTAGGCGGCCAGCGCCTCCGGCGTGCCGACACCGGAGCGGCCGTCGACGATGAAGTCGCCGCCGAAGGAGTACAGGTAGCTGGAGAACATGCTCACCGCGCCCGCCCGCTGACCGCGACCGGTGAAGCCGTGCAGGCCCGCGCCGGGGTCGTGCAGCCTGCGGGCCGTCTCCAGCATCTCGGTGAGCGTGGTCGGCGGCGCGTCGACGAGGTCGCGGCGGTAGTACAGCGTCGGTCGTTCGGTGACCACCGGGACGCCGAAGACCCGGCCGTCGATCGTCACCCGGTCCTTCGCCGCGTCCTGGACGTCGGCCCAGTCGTAGTCGTCGTCCTCGGCCAGGAGGTCGTCGAGTTCGGCGAGCCAGCCGTTGCGGGCGAACAGGAGCTGTTCCTGAAGCGGCCGGTACATCATGACGTCGAGGTCCGGGGCGCTGGCGTTCAACTTGACGTTGTAGGTGTTCGACAGCTGGTCGGAGGTCATCGTCGAGACCAGCACCCGGCGCCCGGCCAGATCCTCGAACTCGCCGATCTTCGAGCGAACGGCGTCGGTCCACACATGATTGACCATGGCCACCCGCAGCGGTCCGTTCGCTCCGCCGCTCGACCGGCCGCAGCCTGCGAGCCCGAGTGCGCTCGAACTCAGCACCGCGCTCAGACCCAGTATTCGCAGGGCGTCGCGTCGCTTCAGCATCATTGCCTCCAGCTCAGTTCACTGCCGATCGCGCTCCGGCCGCGGGCCCGCGAGCGTCGTCGCTCCGGCCCGGTGCGGGCCGGGTGAAGCGGGTGGTCGTCCTCGGCGGGCCGTCGACTCGTGGTCCTGGTCGTCGGCGGCTCGTCGGGCCGGGCGGTCGTCGTGGCAGGCGCGTCATCGCGCCGGTTCGTTGCGTCGTGTCTGCGTCGTGTCACCGCGTCGAGCGGTACGGGAGCGGTGCAGGCTCGGCGGGATGTCGGGGCCTGCTCCTCGGAGAGGTGGGGGGAACGTCGACGGCGGCCCCGTCAGTACGGTCGGACGTCGCGTCCGCTGCGGGATCCTCGGTCGGTGTCGTCGTCCGGCGGGGCAGGACGGGGTCGCCGCCTGCCCGCCGGTCACGGCGTCGGTTGCACCGGTTCGGCGCCGAGCCCGCCGAGTGCCTCGCAGCCGGTCGATCGTGCGGACGGAGTTCGCGGCGCCGCCCGGTGCGAACGCGGCATCGGGTGTGTGCGGGGGATCGGGTTCGAGCCAGGGAGTCGACGGCGACCGCGCGGCTGCCTGCGCCGACCGGTCCTCGGTTCGAGGATGACGTCGGACATGTGTCCTCCATTCGCCGCTGCCGCCGACATTGACCACATATGTGAACCATGGTCAGATTTCTGGAAGATACGGCATCGATCGGTGCGGCGAAAGAGTCTCGCGGTCCGGTCGGGACCGGCGACATCGCGAGACGAGGAGCACCTCTCATGGCACTGGAGTCCGGCGGCGGGCCGCACCATCCGGTCAAGTCCGCGGATCGTGCCCTGGAGATCCTGGAATGCCTCGCCGAGCACGGCGAACTGACGCTCGGCGAGCTGCGCGGGCGCCTCGGCTTCCCGAAGTCCAGTCTGCATGCCCTGCTGCACACCCTGCTTGACCGGCGGTGGGTCGCCCAGGACGGTTCCCGCACCCGCTTCTCCCTCGGCGTCCGCGCCCTGCAGATCGGCACCGCCTACGTCGACGCCGATCCGGTGACCTCCCGGTGTCAGGGGGCGCTCGACGAGATCGCGCAGCTGACCGGGGAGGCCGTTCATCTGGGCAGGCTGGACGGCGCCGACGTCGTCTATCTCGCCAAGCGGGAGTCGGTGCATCCACTTCGGCTGTATTCGGCCATCGGCCGCCGACTGCCCGCCCATGCGACGGCGCTGGGCAAGGCGATGCTGGCCTGCCTGGCGCCTGCGGAGGTCCGACGCATCGTCGGCCCCAGCCCCGAGGCACTCACCGCCGACACGCAGACCGACGTCGACGCGCTGCTCGCCGAGCTGGCGCTGGCCGCCGAGCGCGGCTGGGCGAGCGAGCACGAGGAGAACGAGCCGGGCGTGTCGTGCATCGCGGTTCCGCTGCGCTTAGGCCAGGAGACGCAGGACGCGCTGAGCGTGACCGCGCCGCTGGCCCGGTGGGACGACACCACCACCCCGCAGATCATCGCCGCGTTGACCAGGGCAAGAGACGAGCTGGAGCGCTTCGCGTCGCCGCATCGGCGCGGAGCCTCGTAGTCGGGGCGTCGTAGTGGAGACGTCGTAGCTGGGACGTCGTAGTCATCGAGCCGCACTCGGGGAGGCGTCGAGCGTCCGGACCCGAGGTCGGCGACGGCGTCCGCTCCGCCCTGCCGGTCGACGGCCGTCCCGCCGCAGGCGAGCGAGCACACTTCGACCGACGTCGTCAGCTCAGGCTTCTGCTGATGCCGTGGGCGGCTACCTTGAGGGCCGCGACTAGTCGATTCCTGTCGCGGCGGAGGCTGCGGACCACGATTCCCAGCGCGGCGATGACGTGGGTGCCCTGGTGGAGGGGCACGGCTACGGAGCAGGCGCCGAGCGCCATCTCTTCGACGGTGGTCGCGTAGCCGTTGGTCACGATGTCTTTCAGCTGGGTGCGCAGTCTGCCGGGCTGGGTGATGGTGTGGACGGTGACCGGGGTGAGGGAGCCGAGTACCGCAGACTGGACCTCGTCCGGTGCATGCGCAAGCAGCACCTTGCCGACGCCGGTGGAGTGCAGGGGCAGCCGCGAGCCGATCGTGCTGACCACGGGTACGGAGCGGCGGCCTGCCAGTCGGTCTACGTAGAGGACCTGGGTGCCGTCCCGGACGGCCAGGTGGACGGTGTCCAGGGTCGCGGCGTAGAGATCGTGCAGGAAGGGCGATGCCACCTCGCGCAGGTCGGTCGGCATCGGCGCCAGTATTGAGACCAAGGTCCACCAGCCGCCGCAGTCGGTCTCGCCATTGCGCGGGATGCACCCGGAGTGCAGTGACCCGGACAGAATGCGCTCCGGCCGCCCATCCCGGATGAGGCGCCCGTCTCGCCAGGTCAGTGCGGAACCACCGTCGTGGTGCGGGCCATCGAGCGCGGTGCCCAGGACTCCGGGCCTGATCGTATCGGTCGCAACTGGCCAATCTGACGAGGTCGGGCGTCCGTATGTCATGCGGATGGCATCGATGCCATCCGCCTCCGGCTGCCTGGCTGGCTGCCTGGCACGGACCTTGGCGAAGCCGGTCGGCTCGTCCCGCCACGGCGCTCGCGGACTCCGAGTCCCCCGGCGCCGCCGATCGATGCGGACGCCGTTGAAGCGACTGCCGACGACGCTCCTTCCCACCGGCCCGCCCGGCTAGGGGGTGATCATGAGTACGCGGCGCGCGAGCATCGGGATGTGCTTCGATCGGACCTTCGCACCCTCGAAGGTCACCGAGTTCGCCCGCAGGCTGGAGGCGGGCGGGGCCGCGTGCCTATTCCGCGCTGCCACCCGCCACGTTGTCCGGTGACGTCTCGACACCCTGATCACACCGCACGGCCTCGTGCGCAGCCCGAGCGGCGCGAGGCCGCGAGCCTGCCCTGCGGCTCGGACCGAGCCCCGCCCGGCGAGAGCGGCCGTTCCCGCCGGGTTCCCCGAGTCCGGCGCAGTGTCCTCGCGGACTTCCGATCCGACGGCGGCCGGGGTCGGTGGCATGGTCGAGGGCGCGCAGCCTGCGTTGCTGACCATCGTCGGCACCAGGAGCGCCCGCAGCGGCGGGCCCGCGCGGCTCACGTGCTGGTGAGGTCGCGCCAGCGGTGCGCCAGGGTCACGTCGCCGCTGATCCGCACCGTCTCCAGCGGGAGCCGGTTCCACAACACCAGGTACAGCTCGGCCGCCGGGCCCTCGTAGGTGCAGTCGACGACGGGCGACTCCTCGGCGGTGCGCTCGGTGCGGGGCGGTTCGTCGGAGAGACGCACGATCCAGTCCGCGTCGGCGACGTCGGTGGCCCGCACCCGCAGCGTTCTCGGCGAATCGGTGCGCACTGGGCTCCGTCGTCGCCCGTGGAATCCCGCGAGCAGCTCCTCGATACCGCCCGCCGCGAAGCGGGGTCGCATCGGGGAGATCGGGCGGCCGAGGGCGGTCTCGACGTCCACGCGGTGCACGGCGGTCTCGTAGGCCTGGCGAGTCGCCCAGAACACCAGCGGGGAGGGCGCGGGAAGGAAAGTCCAGCAGGTCAGGTCGGGCGGTGCGGCGGCCAGCGTCATCAGCAGCCGATCATGGCCCTCGGTCAGCCAGGGGACGAGTGCGTCGTCAGCCAGCGCCGGCGGCTCCGGCAGCGCCACCGGATGCTCCCGCCGCTCGGCCACGAATCCGGTGGCCCAGCGGTGAACGACGCCCAGGTGCCGGACGAGGTCACGCACCAGCCACCGAGGGCAGCCGGGCACGGGCGCGTTCGGGTCGGTATGGCGGGCGACCTCGGCGAACAGCCTGCCCTCGTGCCGCAGCGTCTCGAGGTAGTCGGTGATCTCCACCGGTCCGACTATGCCTGCGCCGTGGCTGCGATGACAGTGGCCGAGCGGCAGGCGATCACCCTGCGGCGCGGCGTGAGGTCTCGGACCGATGAAACGGCTGCTCCCGATGCGGGCACGGGGGGCGAACGCGGTGATCGGCCTGGGTGTCCCGAGCCGGGGACACACCGGAGACGCGGCCGGGCGCGCGCGGCGGGCGGGCCGGCCGCGCGGCGCCCGTGCCTGCTCACCCGATCCGGTGCCAGTCCGCCGCCGTCACCTCGTGCCGCAGCGTCTCGCCGCGAAGGAACCGCGCGACCTCCGAGACGACGAGGTCGCCCTGGCGTCGTCGGGCCTCGACGGTGCCCGCCGCCTCGTGCGGGGTGAGCAGCACGTTCGGCAGGTCTCGCAACGGATCGTCCTCGGCGAGCGGCTCGTCGTCGAAGACGTCCACGGCGGCGTCGATCCGGCCGGTGCGCAGCTGGTCCAGCAGCGCGACCGGGTCCACCAGCCAGGACCGGGCGGTGTTGACCAGGCCTGCGCCGTCGGGCAGCAGCGCCAGCTCTCGCGCGCCCATCAGGTGTCTGGTCTCCGGCAGCACCGGAGCGTGCAGGGCGACGATCCTGTTCTCGGTGAGCACCTCGTCCAGCGATGCGGCCCGCACGCCCAGCTCCTCGGCGTCGGCCTCGGTCAGGTACGGGTCGGCGACGGTCACCGTCGCCCCGAGCAGCCGCACCAGTCGGATGTACTCCCGTCCGGTGCGGGACGCCCCGACCACGCCGATCCGGCTGGCCGCCAGCTCGTGCCGGGGCGGTGCGTCCTTCGCCCTCGCCCACCCGACGCCCGCGTGCAGCGCGTGGTCGAAGCGTGGCAGCCGATGCAGCAGCGCGAGGGTGAAGGCCAGGGCGACCTCGCCGACCGGGTAGGCCATCGCCGCCCCGGCCTGCGTCACGCGGACGCCGCGCCGCCACACCGCGTCGGTCACGAAGGGCTTCACCGTGCCGCCGGTATGGGCCACGAGTTCGAGCTGCGGCGCCCGCGCCAGCGTCTCCTCGGTGAGGACGGGCGCGCCCCAGCCGGTGATCAGCACCCGCGCGTCCGCAGGCAGCGGATCGGACTGGGCCACGATGCGCAGCGTGCCGAGCCCGGCCAGCGTGGCAAGCGTGCCGAGGTCGTCCGCTGTGCCGACGTCCTCCGCGCCGGTTCCCGACCTGCCGAAGACCGGCGACCGTTCCTCGGGCTCGCCGGAGCCTCGGGCTCGGTCTTCGCGGGGATTCTCCTCGGCGTCCCTGCCCGTGCCGCCTCGCGTCCGGGCTCCGATCTCGCCTGCGTCGGACGCCCGCTCGTCGCCGAGGCCCGGCCCGGGTCCGTCCGCTCCGTCCACACCGGACTGCGCGGTCTCGCCCTCGACCCGGCCGCGCCCGCCCGCCGCTCCCGCGCCGAAGAACGCCTCGCGCCACCGCCGAGGCACCGCCACCACGATGCTCATCGCAGCCACCGATCCCGGTTCTCGGCGACGAAGTCGTCGTCGAGCAGCCACGGGTACGCCGTGCGGACCCGGTCGATCTCGGCCGCCTGACCGGGGGAGAGGTCCTCCGCCGGATCGAGACACCAGGTGCCCGCCAGCAGACCCTGCCCGCGCAGCACCTCGTGCACCCCGGCGATGCAGCCGTGGAACGCGTTGTGCACGTCGAAGACCGCGCCGTTGGCGTCGGTGAGCTGCGGGGCACGCTCGACGGCCAGCCGCAGGGCAGCGCCGTCGCCCTGTCTGGCCCGGCGGGCCAGCTCCCAGGTGTGCACCGCGCCCGCCGTCCACACCGCCCACTGACCCAGCAGGCCGCCCACCACCCGGCCCCCGGCGCCGCCGAGGAGATCGAGCAGGATGCTGTCGTCATTGCCGGTGTACAGCGCCACCTCGCCGCCCCGATCGGAGGCGGCCAGCCCCCTGGCGACGTCCAGGGTGCGGTAGCGGTCGAATGGCGCCGCCTTGATCGCCACCACCTGCGGCAGGTCGGCGAGCCGTCGCCAGAAGTCCACCGACAGCCTGCGCCCGCCCACCGCCTCCTGGAGATAGAAGCCGATCACCGGGAGCACCTGTCCGACGGCGGCGGCCCGGTCGATCAGCGCCGCCTCGTCGAGCCGATCGAGCCCGCCGGGGGAGAGCAGCACCGCGTGATAGCCCAGGTCGGCGGCCAGCTCCGCCTCGGCAACGGCCTGCTCCACCGGCCCGCAGGCGCCTGCGATCCGCAGGAACGGGCGGTCGCCGACGTGGGCGTCCATCGTCTCGGCGGCCAGCGCCAACACCGGGCGCAGCAGACCGATCGACGGCTCGCGGATCGCGAACTGGGTGGTGTGCACGGCCACGGCGAGCCCGCCCGCACCCGCATCGACGTAATAGCGGGTCAGCGCGCGTTGGCGACGCTCGTCCAGTCGGCGGTCGGCGGTCAGCGCCAGCGGATGCGCGGGGATCACCGTCCCCTCGGCCAGCAGGGCGGCCTCGGCGGCGGGCAGGGTGGTCGTCGTCATCAGAACCGCCCGTCGCGACGCTGGAACTTCGTCGGCTTGTCCCAGAGCGTTCCGCCTGCGGCGATCCACCCGGCCTGCCAGTCGAGCAGCGTGCCCAACGCCACGTCGGGATAGCCGAACAGGGCGTGGCAGCGGCCCGCGTCGTTGAGCAGCGCGCTGGGTGCTTCCATACCGGTGAACTCGGCTGCGACGCCGAGCCGTTCGGCGAGTCCGAGGGCGATCCGGCGGGTCGATGCGGTCTCCGGCCCGGTCAGGTTGAGGATCAACGGCGGGCTGCTCGCCCTGGTCAGCGCGCGCAGCGCGACCTCGTTGGCGTAGCGCTGCCAGACGACGTTCACGTGGGAGGTCGTGACGTCGACCGGCGCCCCGGCGGTCAGGGCTCTGGCGATGTCGGCGAGCACCCCGTAGCGGGGTTCGACGGCGTAGTTCAGCCGCAGCACCGCGATCCGGGTTCCTCTGGTGTCCGCCGCGTGCTCCAGGACGCGCTCCCGGCCGAGGCACGCCATCGCGTACTCGCCGACCGGGTCCGGTGCGTCGTCCTCGGTGCAGCCGCCGGTGGCCACCGGAACCAGCGGATAGACGTTGCCGGTGGAGAACGCCGTGATCGCGCTGTCGGCATAGCGGCGGGCGATGAGGGCGGGCAGTGCGGCGTTGACGGCCCAGGCGTGGTGCGGGGCGGCGGCGCTGCCGAACTTGGCGCCCACCATGAACACCACGTTCGCGGCCTCGGGCAGCGCGGTCAGGTCGGCGTCGAGCGTCAGGTCGGCGACGACCGGATCGACGCCCGCCGCCCGCAGTCGGTCGGCGACGGCGGCGTCCGACCAGCGGGACACGGCGTGCACCCGCAGGTCGCTGCGGCCTGCCTCGTCGGCGGCCCGCCGCGCCATCCGGCACAGCGTCGGTCCCATCTTGCCGCCCGCGCCCAGCACCACCAGGTCGCCCGGCCACTGGGCCGCCTCGGCGACCAGCGCGGCCGACGGCGCGGACAACGCCGTCTCCAGTGCGGTCTCGTCGGTGAACATGTCGCTCCTCTATCCCTTGATTCCCACGGCCACGGCGTTGTCGGTGATGTAGCGCTGGCCGACGAGGTAGGCCAGGAAGATCGGCACGAAGGCCACCACCGAGCCCGCGAACACTTGCGACAGCGGGATCTGTTCCGCCTGGAGGGAGGCGATGCCGGTGGTGAGGGTGCGCATCGCCGGGTCCTGGCCGACCAGCAGCGGCCACAGGAAGTCGTTCCAGTGCCACAGGAAGACGAAGATCCCCAGCGTCGCCAGGATCGGCTTGCACAGCGGCAGCACGATGCGGGCGAAGATCCGCCAGTCGCCGCACCCGTCGATGCGGGCCGCCTCGATCAGATCGTCCGGGATGCCCATGATGAACTGGCGCATCAGGAACACCGCCTGCACGTTGGCCAGTCCCGGCAGGATCAGCCCCCAGTAGGTGTCCACCCCGCCCGAGCGGGCGACGAGGATGAATAGCGGGATCAGGGTTACCTGGTAGGGCACCATCAGCATGGAGACCAGCGACCAGAACATCACCTCGCGGCCCTTGAACCGCCGCTTGGCGAAGGCGTAGCCCGCCATCGCCGAGATCAACAGGATCAACACCACCGACACCAGGGCGTAGACCAGCGTGTTGACCATCCACCGCCACACCTCGGGGGTGGCGAAGATGCGGGCGAACGACTCGCCGGAGAGGTCCCACGGCACCAGGCTCGCCGGGAACTCGATCGCGCCGGGCCTGCGCAGCGACAGGACGACCATCGCGTAGAGCGGGAACATCGTGACCAGCGCGCACACCGCCGCGATGAGGTGGGTGAGCACCTTGGCCAGGCCTCGGGGCGCGAACGGGTCGCCCGTGGCGGTGGGCGCGCGGGTGGCCGACGGCCTGGTCAGGCCGGTGATCGTGTCGACGACGGACATCAGGACTCCCTGCCCAGAGTGGCGCGCTGGATGAGGGCGATCACGAGCGTCAGCACGAACAGCACCACGCCGATCGCCCCGGCGTAGCCGAAGTCGAAGTTGACGAAGCTCTCCTGGTAGAGGTCGAACACCAGTGAGTAGGTGGCGTCCACCGGCCCGCCCGAGGTCATCACGTAGATGGTGTCGAAGGCCTGAAAGGAGAACGTCGTCTCGATGATGACCAGGAAGAACACCGCTGGCCGCAGCTGCGGGAGCACCACGTGGCGGAAGCGACGCCATGGCCCCGCGCCGTCGACGACGGCGGCCTCCTCCAGTTCGCGGGGCACCTCCTGGAGTCGGGCCAGGATGATCAGCACGCCGTAGCCGAACCGCGTCCACACCCCCACCAGCGCCACGGCGGGTAGGGCGAAGGTGCCGCTCTCCAGCCAGTCTGTGACCGGGAAGCCGAAGGCGCTCAGCACCGTCGACCACGGGCCACCGCTGGAGAAGATCCAGGTGAACACGACGCCGGCCAGGATGAGACTCGTGACCACCGGCAGGAAGAAGATCGACCGGTACAGCCGCGCGCCCCGGAAGGCCCGTCGGGTCAGCAGCGCCAGGCCGGTGGCGGCGGCGATGGTCAGCGGCACCGAGATCAGCGTGTAGACCAGCGTCACCCGTAAGGCGTTGAGGAAGCCGGGATCGGCGATGAGCCGCTGGTAGTTGAGCAGGCCCTTCCACTCCAGGTTCCCGCCGACGGTGTAGTTGGCGAAGCTCAGCAGCACGCCTGCGATGGCGGGCCCGAAGCGGAACATCAGGAACAGCAGGAAGCAGGGCAGGACGAAGCCGAGCCCGATCCAGCCGGGGGAGAGCGATCTGCCGCGTCGGGCGCGGCGCTCGATGGTCGTCATGGGGACGAAAGACTCCTCGTGGCGAGGCGACGGTGATCCGTCTCCGGACACCGGATGCGGGATTGAGCGACGAGGCCGGGCGGGTCAGCCGGCCAGCAGCGGCTCGGCGACCTGCGCCGCCTCGGCGAGCGCCTCCTGCGGGGACTGCTCGCCGAGCAGCGCGGACTGCACCAGCGGCGCCACGATCTGGAGCACCTCGCGGTAGCGGGAGTTGGGCTCCCCCGGCGTGGTCAGCTCCAGGTACTGCTCGGCCTCGGCGAGCACCGGATCGTCGGGGTAGAGGTCGGTCACCGACTCTCGCGGGGAGAAGTACCCGGCGGCCCGGTTGTAGTCGGACATGACCTCGGTGCTGGTGAGGTAGGCCATCCAGGTCCGGACCGCGTCGGGGTCCCGCGCCTCGTGGAAGACGGCGTAGCCGCCGACCGTCCCGTAGGCGGTCTGGACGGCCCCGGTCAGCGGCGGCGTGATGTGCAGGTGCTCGCTGCCGCCCATCGCCGCGGCCGCCTCGGTGGGGCCCATGTTGTAGACACAGGCGACCCGCCCCCGCGCCATCGGCGACTGGTCGGGCTGGTAGGCCTGGGTCAGCGCGGAGCGGTCGACATACTCCTCGTCCACCAGGGTCTTGAGGAACTCCAGCGCGGCCACGCCTTCCGGGCCGTCCAGGGCGAGATGCTCGCCGTCCTCGGTGAAGACCGTGCCGCCCGCCTGCCACAGGTACTGGTAGAAGTTCATGTTCAGCGCGGCCTGGAGATCGCCCTGGTAATGGGTGGCGTAATAGCCCGCCTCCCGTAGCACGGGCGCGATCTCCAGCAGCTCCTCCCAGGTGCGCGGCGGCTCGACGCCGGTCGCGTCCAGCACTCGCTGATCGCAGGAGCCGACCAGGGCGCTCATCAGGATCGGGGCGACATATGGGGTTCCGTCGATGCTCAACGCCGCCAGCGCGTTGTCCCGATAGTCCGTCATGGTGTCCTCGGGCAGGAAGTCCGAGATCGGGGCCAGGACGTCCTGGGCGTGGTAGCGGCCCACCTGGTCGGGGATGAGATAGCCGACGTCGGGCCCCTTGCCCGCCAGCAGGGCGGTGGTGAGGGTGGCGTCCCGGTTGGACCACGGCTGCGAGACGACCTCCACCCGGATCTCCGGATGCCGCTCGCGGAAGCCCGCCACGGTGCGAGCCCAGAACTCCCGGTCCGCCGCCGGGTCGGTGATGACCGGGTACGTCCACATCGTGACGGTGTCTCGGCCGTCTGCCTGCTGCCCGCAGCCGGTGAGCAGACCGCACACCGAGACCACCGCCGTCAGCACCGCCGCGAGTCGTGTCGCTCGCATGACCACCACCTCCCAATTACGGACAAGACCGTATATTCGAGGTGGTGAGGCGTCAAGAACGAGCCGTCTCGGCGGCCAGGATCGCCGTGTGCAGCACGGCGCGGCTGCGGGCCCACGCCACCTCGCTCGGGGCGCCGCCTGCCATCCGCAGCACCGCGCGCATCGTGCCGCGATAGCCCAGCGCCTCCAGTGGATCGGCGCCGTCGAGCACGGCCTCGACCCGGCCCGTCCTCGTATGCAGTGTGACGGCGTAGCGCTCCGCCGCCCCGACGCCCACCACCTCGACGGTCGCAGGCAGGTCGTCGGGCCCGCGCAGCAGCAGGACGCCGACATCCTCGGAGGCCGTGTCGTGCATCCTGGTCGCGCCCACGCCCGCGACGGGGGCGAGGCCCGTCGCGGGCCGGAGCACCGCGTCCAGCATCTCGATCCCGTGCAGCCCCACCGAGATCAACGTCCCGCCGCCGGTCGCGGGGACGTCCTGCCACCGTCGCTCCGGAGTCAGGAACGCGCCGATGTCGTGGGCCACCTCGGCGCGGGCCGTCAGGACGTCGGCAGGCTCGATCCGGGCGGACAGCGCGGCCACGGCCGGGGCGAAGCGCAGCACCGACGTGGTGAGGAACCGGTCCGGCGCCTGCGCCACGGCCGCGTCCAGTGCGTCGAGCCCGCGCTGGTCGGCGGTCAGCAGCTTGTTGCCGAAGCAGGGCACGCCCGCCGCCAGCACCCGGCCGACCGCGTCCGCCGCAGCGGCGGGCCGCACCGTCACCACGACGACGTCCGGACGGGCGGCCAGCAGCGCGGCGGGGGAGGCGGCCACCCGGCAGGCGTGCTCGGTGCGGAATCGGGCCAGCCGAGCGGGCTCGTCGGACCATACGACGACCTCGTCGACGCCGAGGGAACGCGCGACGCCTGCGTCGGTGAACGGGTGGGAGTGGGCCAGGCCGAGGAATCCGATGCGCATGGCGGCAGTATCACCGCGAGGCCCCGCGCCCGGGGAGTCCTGGCCGGGCCTCGGCCGTCGCATCCTGTCGCCGAGTCGGCCGGGCGGCCCCGAATGATGCGGTCCGCGCGGCTGCTATTTTCCGGTCGTGACCGCAACGGTGTCCGAGGGCGGGCAGGGCGACGGGCCCGCGTTGTTCGACTGCGACCTGCTGCTGGGCCGACATCCGAGCAGCGCGACGGAGTCCAGCCCGGCCTCGCTTCTCGCGCGGCTCGCCGACCTCGGCGCGATCGGCGGGCTCGTGTGCTCGCTGCGCGCCGCGACCCTGCAACTGCGCGCCGGGAACGACGAGGCGCTGGCCGCAGCGCGCGAGCAGCCGAGCCTGGTCGCGGCGGGCACGCTCGACCTGCGTGATCCTTACGCGTCCCTCGCCGAGATCGAGCGTCTCGCCGCCGTCGGGGTCCGCGCCTTCCGTCTGCTGCCGGATGCCCAGCACACGCCGCCGACCGCGCCCGGCCTGCGCCGAATCGCCCGTGAACTCGCCGCCCGAGGCCTCATCGCGCTGGTCGAGGGCGATCTCCGGGTGGTCTGGCCGCCCTTCGCGGGGCTCGATGCCCGGGTGGTGCTGCTCGACGCGCACGCCTACCACCTCGGCGACCTCCGACTGCTCTGCGAGGACGAACCCGGCTTCCATGCGAGCACCCGCCAACTCGTCGGCCCGGACTCCCTGGAGCGCCTCGCCGCGACGGTGGGGGCCGACCGCCTGCTCTTTGGTACCGCGAGCCCGGTCTTCGACGCCGAGCCGGTGGCGTTGCGGCTGCGACGATCCGGGCTGTCCAGGGCCGAGGCGGCGCTGATCGGCGCGGGCAACGCGGCGCGACTGTTCGGCCTGCCCGCGACGCCGGGAGCCGCACTCGGCACGGGCGAGGCCTCGTCGGGTGCGGCCTCGGTGGGCGTGGCATCCGAGGGCGCGGGCCCGTCGTCCGAGCAGCGACGGTCCGCAACGGACTACGGCCCGCCGAACCGGCCCGCGCCGCCCCTGCCCCAGCTCGGCCGGTCAAACCCGCCCGTGCAGCAGGCCGCCAAGCCCGTGCCTGCCTCGGAACCCGGCGGCGCGCGGTGATCGTCGACGTGCACGCCCACGTCGGCGACCAGCCCTTCGACTGCGAGGTGGGCGACCTCGCCGTCACCAGCGCGGTGCTGGACCGGCACGGCATCGACTGCCAGCTGGTCTCCCACACCGAGGCGATCTTCTACGACGCCGTGGCCGGAAATCGGGCACTGGCAGGCCTGCTGCCCCGCGAGCCTCGGCTGCGCGGCATGGTCGTCATCGACCCGCGACGCCTCGCCTCGGCCCGTCGCGACCTGCGTGACCTGCTCGGGGCGGGCTTCGTCGGCGTCAAGATCCATCCGCCGCTGGCGCACGTCCCCATCGCGGCGCCCGAGATGCGGGCGGCGCTGGAACTGGTCGCGGAGCACGACGTCCCCGTGCTGGTGCACACCTGGGGCGAGGACCTGCTCGACCTGGCCGGAGTGGTCGCGGAACTGCCGGGGCTACGGGCGATCGCCGGGCACATGGGCGGCCCGGCCTGGCGGCTCGTCCCGGAGGCCGCCGCGCGGTGCGACCGGCTGTGGTTCGAGCCCAGCCTGTCGCGCGCGCCCGGCGGTCGAGTGCGCTGGGTGCGGGATCGGATCGGCGTCGACCGGCTGTTGTTCGGCACCGACGCCACCCTCACCGATCCCGCCTCGGCTCTCGGTGCCGTCGAGGCCGCGCGGCTGCCCGCCGACGAGCTCGCGGCGGTCCTCGGCGGCAACGCTCGACGTCTCTTTCGGCTGTGACCCGGTGCGACGCGCGGCGGCGGCGATCACCGGCAGCGCGACCGGGCCGCCGCCTCGGCCCGGCGGGGCGAACGGACCGGACACCCGGAACAGGGTCGCCCGGTCCGTGCGCGCCTCTCGTGAACACCGGCCGACGTGTCGATCACGTCGGCCGAACGGCGGCCCTAGAGCCTGTCTTTAATCCCCGCTTCCTGTTGCGCGGGGCAGGCGTGGCGATCAGCGGCGTTGTCGTCGGTCACCATAACTCCGTTATGGCTCCCTCCCCCGCCGTGCACCTCATCCACGCCGATCCCCGCTCACGACGGAGGAGGATCAAAGACAGGCTCTTAGAAGGCGCTGATCTGGAACACCCCGATGTCGTCCGCCGAGGTGCCCTGATCCGGGACCGTCTCGTTCAGCGAGGCCTCCACCGCGACCCAGCCGTGGAATCCGCCGTCGCTGTCGATGATCTGCATCATCGGCTTGACGTGCGAATTGCCGGTGTAGCAGTGCTCCCCTCGGCCGTCGGCCAATGCGGTCCGCCAGTGCCAGAGGGTGTCCCGCCGATCCGTCGCGGTCGGGTTGGCGGTGGCCAGGTAGTACTCGGTGGCCGGCGTCCGCCCGCCCAGGCAGCGCGCGCTGTCACACCGCTGCCAGTCCCGCATCCAGAACGGGCTGCCCGATCCCTCGTCGAGGTAGGGCGTTCCCGCATCGGTCTTCCAGAGGTGGTAGTCGTGATCGAGCGCGGTGTGGTCGTAGGCGGCGATCTCCGCCATCGAGGCGCGGTCACTCCACGCCGCGTTGCTGCCGTACCCGTAGCCGTGCGTCGCGCCGAACGAGCTGCCTCGGAAGCCCAGCGCGGCCAGCCTGCCGTCGATCGGCTCGCTCACCGTCCACTCCTCCCACCCCGCGCCGACCCAGGTGATGCGCAGCACCGAACCGGTCACCGTGTAGGTGCCCTCCAGCCGCTGAGGCGGCGAGGAGGCCTGGAAGCCGTTGGCGGTGTGCACCTCGCACGCCCGCGCCACGCAGTCCACGCCGCGCACGCCGGTTCCGGTCCGCCGCACGCGATTGCGCTGACTCCAGTGGAAGTGCGACTC
This sequence comes from Actinoalloteichus fjordicus, assembly GCF_001941625.1. Taxonomy (NCBI): domain Bacteria; kingdom Bacillati; phylum Actinomycetota; class Actinomycetes; order Pseudonocardiales; family Pseudonocardiaceae; genus Actinoalloteichus; species Actinoalloteichus fjordicus. Next base: position 4,415,710 of record NZ_CP016076.1, on the reverse strand, counting down.
GAACACCTCGCCTGCCGCAGTGAGCGAGTAGTTGCCCAGCCGGACCCAGTTCTGTCGCGATCCGACGTCCAGGCCGCCGATCGCCACCACGAACCGGTGCATCCCCGCCGGGGCACCGGACTGGGCGACGGCCGAGGGCGCGAGCGTGAGCGCGGCGAGCGCCGTGGCCAGTGCGGTGGCGAGCAGTCCTCGCCAGAATCGGGATCTTCTCATCGATGACCTCCGGTGAGTGGGGTGAGACCCTGCCGAGGCGGCGGGGCCGGGTACGAGGTGGAATCGGCCGAGCCTGCGCCGAACGACGGTCAGTCGAAGGCGGCGGAGCCGAACGAGACCGGGCCGGAGCGGCCGGGCCGAGCCGAGTCGACGTGCCTGGCAGACGTCCGCCGTTCGTGTCGATCGCGCGCCGGTCGAGTGACCGTCGGCAGGCCGTAGAATCTCCCGACGTGATCGAGGGCGAGGGGGCGTCGTGGGTGGACTGACCATCGGGGTGGTCGGGCCGGGCGACCTGGTCGATCCGATCGCGGACGTCGCGGAGGACGGCCGACGAAATCGCGTGGTGCGGATCGCCTACCAGCATGAGGACGACGCCGTGCGGCTGGTCGCCGAGCATCACGACGAGGTCGACGCCTGGCTGTTCACCGGTGTGGTGCCCCACACCGTCGCCGAGGCCGCCGATGTCGTCGGACATCCGGCCGAGCACGTCTCCTACAGCGGCGTGACGCTGCTCAGCGACGTCATCCGGCTGCTGCGCGACGGCCGGGAGATCCGGGCGTTGAGCGTCGACACCCTGGAAGCCGCCGAGGTTCGCGAGACCCTGGCCGCCGCGGGCCTGGAGACGACGGCGACGGAGATCCTGGAGTATCGCTTCGGCCAGACCGGTCAGGACGTGGTGGCCTTCCACCGCAGGGCCGTCGAGCGGCTCGGCCCGGACACGGTGATCCTCACCTGCCTGGGCTCGGCCTTCACGGCGCTGCGCTCCGAACACCCGACGGTGCGGATGGTCCCCTCGCAGCGGGACACCCGCGAGGCGGTCGCGTCGCTGGTCCTCAAGACCCAGAGTCACCGCTACTCGGACGCACAGGTCGCCGTCGGCCTCGCCGAGATCGACGGCGACGACGCGCCGCTGACCGGGCTGTTCAGCCGCCTCGGTGCCAGCCGATTCCAGCTGGGCGAGGGACGGTCGGCCTTCGTCACCACCCGAGGCCCGCTGTGGACGGTGACACACCGGTTCACCCGGCTGCCGGTGCTCGCGGAGCTGGCCGAGCACGCCACCCGCGTGCACGTGGGCATCGGTATCGGACGGTCGGCGATGGCCGCCGAGTCGGCGGCCCGCACCGCGCTGGGCAAGGCCGTCGATGCGGGCCCCGTCGCCGCCTCCCTCGTCCTGCCCAACGAGGCGCCCAGAATGCTGTACGCCCAGGAGGCGGGACCCGCTCTCGTCGAACCGGCCGCAGATCTGCGGCAGCTCGCCGGTCGGGCGGGGGTGAGCACGCGGACGCTGCTGGTCATCCGCGATCTCCTCGAGCGCACTGAACGGGCCGAGGTCACCGCACACGACGTCGCCGAAGCCTTCGGCATCCACGAACGCAGCGCTCGGCGACTGGTCAAGCAGTTGGAGCGGGCGGGCATCGCGGTGCCGAGCGGCAGGCGGATCAGCGGACCGGGCCGACCGCTGGTCGTCTACGAACTGACCCTCTGAGAATCCGTCGGGCTCTGGTAGAGAGTCCAGATGGCGACACAGCAGACCCCGTCGACCCTGCGGAGCTCGACGATGCCACGGCAAGCGCGGCCGCTGCCTGCGACCGAGGCCCTGATCACGGCGTTGCGTCATCGCCTGCTGCCCGCCGTGCTGACCCCGATGTCCGCCGACGGCCGGGTCGATCTCGCCGAGCTGGAGCGCTATGCGACCCGGCTCCTCGGGGACGGCCGAGGCGGCGCAGCCTGCGGCGCGGCGCCGCAGCGGGCGTCGGAGATGCGCACGCGCCCGGCGGGCCGGGGTGCGCCGTCCGACGGCGTGGTCCGCGACGCCGGAGCAGGCGCAGGGGGGCCGCGCAGCTCGGATGCGGCTGCCCTCGGCGGTTCCGGCGCGGACGGCGGCGGAGGGCTGAGCCCGGCGGCGCGCGATCAGTCCGATGTGGACGGCGGCGAGCACGGCGAGCCCGATGCCGAGGGAGCCTCGCGAGGAGAAGGGGACGCCTGCGGCCTCGGCGACGCCGACATCCTGGGCGGCGTCGCCGTCTGGGCGCACACCGGGCGCGGTCTGCGCTTGGCCCGCCCCGACCGGCTGCGGGTGCTGGACACCTTCCGCCAGGCGACGGCCCTGCCGATCGTCGCGGGCGTCGGAGTGCCCGCCGAGGGCACCGGCACCTCGGCGGACGAGACCGTGCGGATGGCGGTGGACGCCGCCGAACACGGCGCCGACGCGGTGATGGTCTACCCCCCGTCCGCCCTGCGGGGATCGGTCCACCGGGACGCCGAGGTGCTGCGGCTGCACGAGCGCGTCGCCGAGGCCGTCGACCGGCCCGTGATCGGGTTCTACCTGCACGGCGAGGCAGGCGGCTACGAGTATCCGCCGTCGCTGCTCGCCGAACTGTCGGCGCTGCCCGCCGTCGCGGGCGTGAAGCTGGCCACCCTGGACCGGGCGATGGCCTGCCAGGACGCCATCGGCGAGATCCGGCGGCACGACCGGCTCGCGATCACCGGCGAGGACCGAATGTTCGGGCCGTCGCTGATGTGGGGCGCCGACACGGCCCTGGCGGGCATCGCCGCCGCGCGGCTGGACCTGACCGCCTCGGTGCTGCGGTCCTGGAACGACGGTGCGCATGCGGCCTTCCAGCGGGATTCGGCCGCGTTGGACCGGTTCGCCGCCGTGACGTTCCGCTCGCCCATCGAGGGATACGTACAGCGCATGTTCTGGGCGGCGGTCCATGAGGGTCTCCTCTCCGAGCACGCCGCGCACGATCCGTTCGGCCCACCACTGCCGCCGCACGAACGACACGCCGTGTCGGCCTGTCTCGATGTGCTCCCGGCTCGGAGCCGAGCGGCCGACTAGGCCCGGGCGGCCGGGCGAGTCGGCCGCCCGGCACCCGGGCGCGGTCTGCGGCGGAGGGCGTCCCGGCGTCCCGGCGTCCCGCGTCCGCCGCCGGGGCGAGAGCGCGCAGGACGCCGTTCGAGGCGGGGCATCCCCGTCGCTCCGGCGCCGCCCGGCCCGCGTCGACCGGTCAGCTCGGCCGGTACCGCAGCAGTTCCGCCCCGTCGTTGGCGAAGACGTCACCGTTGGAGTGCACGAACATCCGGTAGACGTCCCGATCGCTCAGGACTTCCAGACTCCCGTCCGCCGCGTCGATCCTGGCCAGTCCCACGCCGGGCATCGAGGCGTAGAGACTGCCGTCGACGGCGTTGAAGTCCAGGTCGGCCAAGGCGTAGCCGCCGTCGACCGGCCAGGAGTACTCGGCGTGTCGCTGCGAGCCGAGCAGCGTCCCGTCGGTCGGGTCCACCTGGAACACCAGCCCGGCGGTGACGCCCCACAGCCTGCCGTCGTCGTCGAAGGTCAGGTCGGACACGGTGCGCTCGGCGGACACCGGAACCGTCTCCCACAGCTTCTCGCCGCTTGCCACGTCCCAGGCCAGCAGTCGCGCGTCGGTCTCGGTCTCCACCGCGCCGTACCCGCCGTAGACGGAGGTGCCGAGGTAGAGCACGCCGTCGCGATAGGCCAGTGCCATCACGCTCTGGTCGGTCACCAGGTCGGAGTGCACCTCGCTCAGGCCGGCGGCGGTGTCTTGCAGCACCAGGGAGCCGCCGAGATAGCCGCTCTTGTTCACCGTGCCGATCGCGATGGTGTCCTCGCCCGCCTCGACGAGTGCGAAGGTCCGATCGCCGAAGGAGTCGTCGCCGTTGAGGACCTCGGCGGGGTTGATCTTCCCGCCGTCGTCGATGTTGGCCCACTCCCAGGGCTGGTCGCGGTCCCATTCGTAGACGCGGCCTCGTGGGTAGGCGCCGAGGTACACCCCGTCGTCGGTGGTGAGCATGCCCATGACCTCGGAGAAGCGCTCCGACTCCAGCACCTCGCCCGTCTCGGCGTCGACCATGGCGAAGGCGCCGGTCCCGGTGCCGCCGGTGAGTACCGAGCCGTCCGGTCCCTCGGCCAGCGACCGCATCCGGACCGGGTTCAGCTCGATGTCGGAGGCGAAGAGCCGATGGGCGCCGGTGGTCGGGTTGAACCAGAAGACCTCGCCGGTGAGCAGCAGGCCGATCACGGACTGGCCGGGGAACTCGGGGTCGGCCAGCTCGCCGAGTCCGAGCGAGCGGAGCTGCGCGGTGTAGGGGAAGACCAGCTCGGTCGGGGCGGCCTCGCCGGTGGCGATGTCATAGCCGGTGAGCACGCCGTCCTGGGAGAAGTACACCCGCCCGTCCTCGGCGGCGGGCGTGACGTCCAGACCGCTGACGCCGGGGAACTGCGCCAGCCATTCCCCGCTGGTCAGGTCGCGGACCAGCAGGGTGCCGTTGAGCCCGGTCTTGGTGACGCGGACGAAGAGCAGGTCGCCGACCACGTTGACGTCGTAGACGACCTGATCGAGATCGGTGCCCTCGGGCAGCGCGACCTCCTCGCGGTCCCCGCTGACGACGTCGATCGCCACCAGGTGCGCGTGCGGCTGCGTGCCGGTGAACAACGTGTCGCCGTACAGGCCGACGCTGCGGACATAACTCTGTCCCTCGGCGACGGTCCCGTAGTCGCGCAGCTCGGCGGTGGCCGGGTCGTAGCGGAAGGCCTTGCCGTTGGGGTAGGTGCCGCCGTAGACGACGCCCGCCTCGTCGAACGCCAGCTTGTAGAGGTGGCTCTCGGAGGGGAAGAGTCTGCCGTGGTCGTCCAGTTCGTCGGAGCCGGGCTCCCAGCGCAGCAGCCTGCCCGCGCTGGTGGTCGCGATCCAGACCCCGCCGTCGGGCGCCACCGCCACGCCGTAGGAGTGCGCGCCCCGGCCGAGGTCGATGCTGTGCTTGACCGCTCCGGTGTCCCCGTGCAGCACGGAGAACACGCCCATGTTGTCATCGCGGCTGGACACCGTGTAGATCTCCGGCGTGCCGTCCGCCGCGATGCCGACGGCTCCGCCGATCGTGGTGGTGGCCAGCATCGGCGTGCCGAGCGAGACCACCTCCGCGGCATCGGCGGACACGGCGGGGACCGACGGTGCACGATCGTCGCCCGGCGTCGGTGCGGACCGTGTCGGGCCTGCCGTCGCCGGATCGGGGACGGCCAGCGCGGGCTGCGCCGAGACGGCTGCCGTGGCGGACAGCGCGAGGATCGCCGCGAAGGCGGCGGCCGTGCGGCGCGGGCGCCGGGGCACGCCGAGGGCTCCTGGGCGTGAGGGGATCGGCATGGCTGGCTCTCCCTTGTGTGACGACGGCTGCGCGCCGACGGCCTTTAAGGACGGGACCGAAATTAGCCACGCTTCGGCGGGGAAGTCAAGGAATCGGGCTGTGCAGGAGGGGTCCGGGATCTGCGTCGAGCGCGGGTCGATCACGGTTCCTCGGCGCCGTCCGTTGTGGACGAACGCGGCCGATCGCATCCCGCATCGCTCTGCCGCAGATCGCGATTCCTCGGCACCCGGTCGACCATCACCCCGACGGCACCGAATCATGATCGATCGTGTGATGGCAGGTGGGGGAGTGCCTCGTTAACTTGGTCTTGTGGGGCCGGTACGGCAACCGGTCGTTCGGACTCGGACCCGGCCGAGTTCTCGTGTCGTACCAGGTGATCGGCCACCTGCCCGTGCCGTCGGGCCGATGGCACGGTGTCCTTCTCGGGGTTCCGCCGGGGGTTCCTCCCCGGGTCCCTCTCGACGTCCCGACAGTGGGTGCGGGTCGGCGGGCGGGTCCTTCGGTGCCCCGGCTGATCTCTGCCCGTCCTCCGACCCGGTCGTCGCCCTGCCCCCTCTCCTGCGCTGCTCCCTTCCAGCCCGCCGTACCGGGCCCACCGGCGGGCGCCCCGGCCTGCCTGGTGTTCGTCGCCCGCTCTGACGTGACCACGAGAGCCCGGCTCGGTCATCCCCGAACTCTGTGAGGTCACCGACGATGGCGGTGCACATGGCACCTGTGAGGAGCGTCGATCCGGCACTCCGCGAGTCCTATGCGTTGTGTCGGCGGGTTCATGCGACGCACCGCCCGACCTACCTGGCAACCCGACTGCTGCTGCCGCCGTCGATCCGGCCGCACGCGCACGCCCTGGTGGCCTTCGTCGCCGCCAGCGATCGGGTCGCCGACGTCGGCGAGCTCCGCGTGCGCGAGCGTGCCTTTCGACGCTGGTCCGCCGCCTCGATGGACGAGCTCAGACGGGGCGAGAGCCGTCATCCGCTGCGCCGTGCGCTGATCAACACCAGCCGAGTCCACGATCTGCGGCCCGAGTTGTTCCTCCGGTTCCTGGAGGCGACCCGCGCGGATCTGACGGGTACCACCGAGTTCCCGACCTTCGAGGACCTCCGCCGTTTCCTGCGCGGTGTCTGCGGGACGGCCGCCGTCGCGGGCACCCGCCTGATGGGCAGACCCGATCCCGAACTGGAACGGCTGGCCCTGCTGACTGGGGAGGTGCATCACCTCATCGACATCTTCTGCGACTATCCGGAGGATCTGCCCCAGGGCCGGGTGTACGTGGCCGTGGAGGACATGAACCGGGTGGGCGTCGACCGGGCGACCCTGCGGCGAGGGATACCGAGCCGTGCGCTGGATGCGCTGGTCCGGCAGCAGGTGTGGCGTGCGCGCAGCCTGCATCGTGAATCGGTCGGGCTCGTCAGTCTCCTGCCGGTTCACTATCGCTCGTTCGCCCTGGCCGCGATGGAGATCCATGTCGAGTACCTCGACCTCGTGGAGCGAATGGGGTCCCGAGTGCTGCGTGACCGGGCCGCGGTGAGTCGCCCGAGGCTCGCGCGGCTCGCCTTGCCCCACCTCCTGTTCGGCGGAGGCCGGGTCCGCGCGGACAGCGGTCGATTCCCGCTGCTCGGCCGCGACAGCGCACGCGGAGCCAGGCCTCGTCACCTCGCGCCGGTGCATGACGGCTGGACCGTCCCGCCGCGGGGCCCCCTGCGTAAGGAGGACACCCCGTGAGCCTGCCCGCCGTGCCTGCGCCCGGCCCAGGGCGGCACCTGCCGCCGCCTGCCCATTCCTCCGGAGCACGGGCGCCGAGGATTCCGCCACACCGGCTGCCGCGACACGTCGCGATCATCATGGACGGCAACGGACGCTGGGCCGCAGGGCTGGGCGCGGCCCGCACCCGGGGGCATCGCAGCGGATCGCGAGCGATGATCGACGTCGTCGACGGGGCGCTGGAGGTCGGCCTTGCGCAGCTCAGCCTGTATGCGTTCTCCACGGAGAACTGGGGACGGCCCGCCGCCGAGGTCGACGGGATCATGCTGTTGTTGCACGAGGTGCTGCGGTCCAACCTCCGACGATGGCATGAGCAGGGCATCCGGGTGCTCTGGTCGGGCCGTCGTACCCGCGCTGCCGCCGGAATTCGCACCGAACTCGAGGCCGCCGAGTACCTCACCCGAGACAACGAGCTGCTGACCGTCGCGGTCTGCTTCGACTACGGCAGTCGCGCCGAGCTGCTCGACGCGGTCCGGCTGTTGGCCGTCGACGTCGCGACGGGGCGCGTCGAGCCCGTTGCACTCCAGGAGGAGGATCTCGCGGGCTACCTGTACCAGCCGGACATGTCGGAGATCGACCTGTTGGTGCGCACCGGAGGCGAGCAGCGCATCAGCAACTTCCTGTTATGGCAGGCGGCCTACGCCGAATTGATCTTCGAACAGACGCTGTGGCCGGACTTCGACCGCCGCGATCTGTGGCGTGCGGTGCAGGCCTACACCCGTCGGCAGCGCCGGTTCGGCGGGTCCGGAGCGGGTGATCCCGGTGTGACGGCGGCGGGGTGAGTCGGCGGCACTTCGCGATCACTGACGGCGGCGTGGTTGCGTCGGCGCTGCCTCGGATGCCCGGCGCGCGAGCAGACCGGGGCGGGCTAGCGTTGATGTGTGAATGCACAACGAGTCCTGCAGTGGATCACCTCGGCGCATCAGACGGTCTATCAACGCACGGACGGTCGGCTGGGCCACCGGCTGCTGACCCGGCCGACCCTGCTGCTGACCACCACGGGACGTCGCAGCGGAATGCCCCGCACGGCGTGCCTGGTGTACGCGAAGGACGGCGAGGACCACCTCGTGGTGGCCTCCAACTGGGGGTCCGAGCGCGCCCCGGCCTGGCTCCACAACCTGCGGGCCGCACGGCGATCGGAGATCCAGGTGGCGCGGCGGCGGACGGCGGTCACCGCCGAGGAGTGCTCGCCGGACCACCCCGACCATCCGCGGCTGTGGGAGATCGTCAATCGAGTCAATCGGGACCTCTACCGGCAGTATGCGAAGAAGCTGCGTCGTCCGCTGTCGGTGATCCGGCTGACTCCCGTGACCGGTGCGGCGCACGACTGAGCCTGCCGACGCTGTCGACCGGCAGGCTGCATCAGACGTGACCTCGGCGTAGCCGGGCGGCTCGCGACGTCCTCGTTCACCAGGCGCGGCATCGTGCGTCGCGCCGGCCTGCTACGGATCGGCCCGCGCCGAGGTCCTGCGCACGGCGTCGGTCACCCTCGCCTGGCAGCAGGAGAGGGGCGTCGATCGGCGTCCAGGCGCGCGGACGCGGGCACTCCGACCGGAGCCCGCTCGGCGTTCGGTGTCCTGGGGCGAGATCCGGCGCGGGACGCCGTTGTCGTCGGCGCCATGGTTCAGCTGATCCGTGGGAGTACGCCCGCGGATCAGCCCAGCGCGCGACCGTCGCCGCACCTTGTCCACGACCACGTCGATCTCGCCGCTGGCCGGGCCGTCCGCCGGGGCCGCCGCCATGACCGGCAGCCGACCGGCAGGCCCGATCAGTCAGCCCGGTCTGCCCGTGCCGCTGCGTCCCTTCCGATCAGTCCAGCTCGGTCACGAACGCGGTGACGGCCCGGCGCAGCCCTGCTTCGTCGATCCCATGCACCGCGTCGTGCTCGGCCGGGGTCCCATACCGGCGCAGCTCGTCCCGGCCGACGCCGAGCCCCAGGACCCGGTGCCGCACGCCGCGCAGCGCCTCGGCGACCACTGCGGAGGATGTGCCGCGCAGATAGGGCTCGATGATCACGACGTCGGGAGTGTCGAGTGTCGCGCGCAGCGTCTCGGCGTCGAAGGGCCGGACCGTGGCCGCGTAGAGGACGGTGACGTCCAGGCCTGCCGTGGCCGCCAGGGTGCGGTCGGCAAGCGGTCCCACCGCGATCACCGTGGCTCGCGAGCCACGCCGCAGCACTCGCAGCCGCCCGTCGGCGCCGCCGAGCGGCCGGGCGTTGCCGTCCGATGCCAGCCGCAGATAGATCCGATCGTCGCCCGGCAGCGCCGCACGCAGCAGTGCCTCGGCCTCGTCCGGGTGGCCCGGCACGTGCACGGTCCAGCCTGCGAGCGTGTCGAGCAAGGCCACGTCGCGATGGCCGAAGTGCGTCTCGCCGCCCTTCGGCCAGTCGTAGGAGGCGCCCGCACTGACGAGCACGGCACCGACGTCTTGGTGCCCGAGGTCGAGCTTGACCTGCTCCCACGGACGTTCGATGAGGAAGGACGGGAAGGTGTGCACGATCGGCCGCATGCCCGCGAGCGCGAGCCCGCCCGCGACCCCGATCAGCAGCTGCTCGCGGATTCCGACGTTGACGATGCGGTCGGCGATCGGTGGCGGCGCCTCCGCCAGATAATTCACGCCGATCTCGGCGAGCACGGCCGCCAGCCGGTCGTCTTCGGCGAGCAGTCGGGGGAGCAGCCGAGAGAAGCGTTCCCGCTGATTCTCGGTGGGCGTGGCGGGGTCGGCAGCGGTCGTGGCCTGGGCACTCATCAGGACTCCTTGGACTCGACGTGGGCGACGACGACGTGCGGTCGGTCGCCGGGTGCGGCGGCGAAGGCGCGCTCCAGCGCGTCGTGGTCGTGCCCGTCGGCGTCGTGTGTCGACCAGCCTTCGACGGCGAACCGAGCGGCGATCCCGCCCGGCCAGCCCGCCGAGGCGGAGGCGTTGTCGATGACCACCGCCGTCAGGTTGCCGAGGTTCCGGCGACCCGCGACCTGGATCGCCTCCGCGTTGCTGCCCTCCTCCAGCTCGGCGTCACCGACGAGGACGACGACGGCGCACCGGGCCCGTCCGGTCATGCGCAGCCCGAGCGCCGTGCCGACGGCCAGCCCCATGCCGTGGCCCAGCGATCCGGAGCTGATCTCGACGCCGGGGACCAGGGTGCGATCCGGGTGATAGCCCAGCGGCGAGTCGAAGCCGCCGAAGCCGCGGAGGTCGTCGACGGCGAGGAAGCCCTTCGCGGCCAGCACCGCGTAGTACGCCATCGGGCCGTGTCCCTTGGACAGCAGGAAGCGATCGCGGTCGGGATCGTCGAGACGATCGGGTGCCACCCGCAGAATCCGGTCGTACAACACCCAGATGGCGTCCAGCGTCGAGGTGGCGCTGGCGTCGTGCTTCTCGTCTCCCGTCATCAGGGTCAGCAGGGCGGGCAGATCCTCGTAGTCGTGTGGAGATCCGTTCGGTGAACTCATGCGGCCAGCATTCAACCTCAAGAATGGTTCAGGTCAAGGGAACTCACCGGAAAGAGGGGCGGCGGAGTCTCGGCGAAGTCGACGGTGCCGGGCACGGCGATGTGTGCGTCGCGCGGGCCGGTCCCGCCGCCCGACTTCGGCCGACGTCGGAGCGTCAGCGGCCGCCGACGTGACCACGGCAGGCGGCGGCCGACGGTGGCGAGCCGGACACCGGAGGGACCACATCCCCGGCTCGGCCGCACCGCCGAACCACCGGAAGCCGCGTGCCGAAGAGATCACGTGCGGCCGCGAGTCCCGCCTGCCCCGGCGTCGCCGAACGCGACGCAGCCTCGGATCAGTCGCTCGACGGCGTGGCGAGGGCGATCAGCTCGTCCTCGGGGATCTCCGCGTAGCCGTCCTCGGTGATGGCGGCGACGACGGGATAGCGCCCGCCCGCCGCGTCCGGTCCGCCGGTGGCCGTGTCGTCGTCGGCGGCGTCCACCAGCGACTCCACCGCGATGCGCGCCGCCTCGTCGCGGGACAGACCCGGCCGGTACAGCTTCTTGAGCGAGCTGAGGGCGAACTGGCTGCCCGACCCCGCGCCGCCGAAGTCGCTCTTCTCCGATCTGGACCCGGTGATGTCGAAGGTGAAGATCCGGCCCGCCGCCTCATGATGGTCCCAGCCCGCGAACAGCGGCACCACGGCGAGCCCCTGCATGGCCTGCGCCAGGTTGCCGCGCATCATCACCGAGATGCGGTTGACCTTGGCGGGCAGGCTCAGCGCGACGCCTTCGATCTTCTCGTAGTGCTGGAGTTCCACCTGGAACAACGCCACCATCCGCGTGGCGACGCCGACCGTGCCTGCGAAGGCGATGCCGGAGTGGCTGTCGGCGGGCTCGATCTTGCGCAGGTCGCGCTGGGCGATGAGGTTGCCCATCGTGGCCCGGCGGTCGCCCGCCATGATCACGCCGTCGCGATAGTGCAGCGCGAGCACGGTCGTGCCGTGTCGATACGACTCGTCGACCGAGGCGGCCTGATGCTGCGGCAGCGACTGCGGGGCATGCTCCCGCACCAGCTGGTAGAACGACGTTCCGCCGATCGACATCAGCGCGGTCTGCGGGTCCGAGAACCCCTGCGGTGCCATCGGCGTCACGGCCTGTCCTCTCGTTCGAAGCTCGCAGGCACGACGTGCACTCGCGCGGGTGTGAGCAGTGTCGAAGACCGTGATCACCGTATCGTCACGGCCCGACGGACACCAGCGCGCAGGCAGGCATCGTGCGGGGCGCCGCAGGTCGCCCGCCGGGGATCATCCGGCGTCGCCTGCCCGCCTCGATCCACCTCGGGCAGGCGCGCGCAGCGGCCCCGGCCTGCCGGGCGGCGGAGGCGCCCAGCGCCGACCGGCGGCGTGGATTACCCGAGATGGTCCCTGCCGACGGCAGCCGATTCGCGGGAGTCTCATCCTGGGAGGTGGTACATGACACAGCCGCGCCCCGACGCGACGCGGGCCGAGGTGCCCGGCCTCGTCGGTCGCACCGTGCCCATGGCGATCGCGCTCGGCCACGACGCCGGGCTGGTGGTCACGGCCGCCGATCTCGACGGTCCGCCGCTGACCGTCCTGGCCTGGCCGGGCGTCTGGGTCGTCACCGCGCAGGAGCCAGGGCCGGGCACGCTGCTGCGCAGGGGATCGATCGTCGTGGTCGAGTTCCAGAAGGAGGCCGACGCGTAGGCCCTGCCTCGCCCGCGCGCTGCCGGGGACCCCGGCTGCCCGTACCGGTCCGGCCCTTCTCCGGCGGGCTCCGACGTCGGACTCGAGCCGATCAGGGCCGGACGCGCGCCCTGCGCGCCGGACGCCGGAGGGGCCCCGCGTGGGCAGGACCCCTCCGGTCGGTGTCGACGGACACCGTGCCGGGTCGTCGTCGCCCCGGCCGCGTCTCTCGGCTCGATCGCCTCAGTGGTGCAGGAAACGCCGATACTGCTGGGCGATCGTGGCGCCGGACGCCGCCGTGTCCAGGAACATCAGCGAGTCCATCCGACAGTCGCACGGATTGCGCTCCCGATCGTTCTGCGGGAAGCTGCCGCCGATCTTGAGCCCGCGCGGATTGGTTGCCGAGGTGCCCGTTCCGTCGACCTCCCACGGATCGCCCGGATTCGTGTAGAACCCGCGCAGCGGCTTTCCGTTGCGATAGAGCGCCATCGTGCCTCGGGTGTAGTCGAACGTCGCCGCCAGATGCACCCATTCGTCCTGCGGGAGCAGTTCACGCCAGTCCTGACTGGCGGCGAAGGTCTGCGAGGCCCCGCCGTCGATGCGCCTGCCCAGGGCGACCAGCCGCAGTTCGCCGTCCACGTCGATCAGCTCCAACAGGGCCCGGACCTCGTGACCGTCGGAGGTCCCGCTGAGAATGCCCGCCAGGCCGACGGCGTTGTAGTAGTCGTCCGGGTCGGTGGTGTTCGAGTCCGGCGCGGGGTTCTCGCCGGTCATCTTGAACCAGCCCATCACCGTCGCGCCCTCGGTGCCGTTGAACGCGTCGAAGGACGCCACGCCTTCGGGGCCGTCGTCCCAGATCCCGGCCTTCCAGTCGTCGTTGCCCGCGTTCTCCGGGTCGATCTGTCCGACCTGGATCGCATTGTTGCTGCCGGGGAACGCACCGTCGGCCACCCGCATGTCTTCCCCGCCGTTGATGAGCGTCAGCAGGGTGTTCGAGGAGCCGAGGTCGCTCTCCCGCGCGCCGTCGACCGCGAAGGGGTACTCGAAGTCGTAATGGGCCACGAGGTTCTGCTGGACGCGGCCGGTGACCTCCGAACCGGGGCCCTGCCTGGTGTCGACGACCCGCCAGATCGTGCCGTTGGACTTGGCGAGCAGATAGAGGTCGCGGTTCGAGTCGATGCCGAAGCGCAGGTCCACCCGGCCGTCCCCGACGAAGTCGGTCATCCGCAGCCGGTTTCCGTCGGTGTCGAACAGCCGCAACTCGTGCAGGGGTGCCCGTTCCTCGCCGCGACGCATCTCGTCGACCTCGGTGTAGAAGACCTTGCCGTCGACCAGGTCGCCGAAGATGTACTTGCCGCGCAGGCGGGGCAGGTCCGTTCCGCGATACACCTGACCGCCGGAGATCGCGTGTCCGCTGTCGGAGTCACAGGGCCAGTTCGCGGGCGGATCGTGGTCGTAGGCGGCCACGGGATAGACGTAACCGAACTCCGCGTCGTTCTCGGGCAGCGGGTAGAGGTAGCACTGGTCCTCGCGGCGGTACTCGTAGTTCCCCTCGCGCCTGCTCCAGCCGAAGTCGTCGCCCGCCTGCACCTCGTACACCGCCTCGATGGCGTGCTGGCCGATGTGGCCGAGGTACATCGCGTGGTCGCCCTCGGGGTCCCAGGTGAAGCGGTGCGGGTCGCGCATCCCGATGGCGTAGATCTCGCCGAGCGCGTCGGCGGTGTCGACGAAGGGGTTGGCGGCGGGGATGCCGTACTGTCCGTTCGGGCCGTCGGTGCCCGCCGGGTCGATGCGCAGGATCTTGCCTGCGGGATTGTCCATCTCCTGCGCGACGTCGGAGCGCACGCCGAGGCCGCCGTCACCGACCGCGAGGTACAACAGGCCGTAGTCCTCGTCGCCCGGCTTCGCGGTGGTGTTGAAATCGATCTGCTGAACGGCGTGGATATAGGTGGCGAAGCCGAAGCGGAAGATCTCCCGCTGCGTTCCGGTGAACTCGTTCGAGGTCGGATCGTCGGCGGTCCACTCGGTGACGACGCTCTGCACGACCGAGTTCGGCTGGTTCGGGTAGGTCGGTTCCTCGTTCTCGATCGCCTCCTCGTTCTCGCTGTGCACCGTGTAGAAGACGCCGTTGTCGGCGAACTCGGGGTGGAAGGTGACGAAGCCGAAGCCGCTGCCCATGCCGCGACCCGAGAAGAAGTGCTCGAATCGCTCGGCGAAGTCCAGATAGACGTGCTGGTCCGCATCGTCGACGAGGTAGAGCGGCCCGTTGAGATCGGGCACGTACATTCGTCCCGACTCGTCGGGCACCTCGCCGATGAAGTTGATCCGGTTGTGCCGGATCAGTCGGGGGTCGGTCGCGGGCGGCGTCGCCTCCGACTCCGGGAGCTGCACGTACTCCTCGAGGACCAGACCGAGCCGGGACCGGATCGGGTCCTCGGGAATCGGGTCCGTGATCGCTTCGTCGGTCGAGGCGGCGGTGGTCGACGTCGGGCTGACGCCCGTCGCCGTCGCCGGCGCGGGCAGGGTCGCCGTGACCGCCATCGCGGTCAGCACGGGGACCCACCATCTGCGCTTGCCCACTGTTGAACTCCATCCCTGCCGTTGGTGTTGGTCGACGCCGGTGGCGGTCAACACGGTCCGAGCCTTCGAGAACCGGCACCCGCCTACGCGATCCGGTGCGGAGCGCGATCGACGGACCCCTCTGGTCTGGACGAAGGCATGTCAGGACGTCCGCGGTCCACCGCCGATGTTCGGGTCTGGGTGAACCTCGGTCGGTGCCGCGGAGGTGATCGGGAATCTCCTTGTTCGGGGTGCTGTCACGATTCCAGTAAGCGCTTTCCCGGGGGGCGCATTTCCACCATAGGGAATGCTCCTTGCCGTGGCAAGCATGGCGGAACAGTCGGTCGTACCGGCCTCGTGAGCGGCACCTCTGCCGCCTCGGAATTCGATGGATCCCGCTGCGGAATTATCTCAGGCGCTGAACGAACAGCGTGCCGACGAAGCCGATCGTCCGATATCACCGAGACCATTCACGATGGCCGTATTCGCAATTCTCCGGCCGGGCCCTTCGACGATGCGCGGCCCCACCTCGTCGGATCGGGCGGGACGGCGCTCCGCCTGGCAGGCCCGACCCGCAGGCCGACCGATCGCGGTCCTACCGAGGCGTGGGCTGCGAGTCCGAGCCTGCGTCCGGGTCCGGGTCGGAGACGACGGCCACGACGGTCGGGTGCAGCCACCCCGGCTGATCGGGGCCGGGCACACCCGATGTGTCGCTCATCCGGTACCGCTCGTTCGTCGGCGTGGCCGGATGTCTGACCGCGGTGAGCCATCGATCCAACCCGACGGCGGTGGGCGCGGCCGGGCGGAAGTCACGGGGCAGGGCCAGCAGATGGCGGTGGAACACCGGGTCCTCCGGCCGGTACCGGAGCGGGAAGATCTGCTCGACCTCGGTCGAGAGCAGCTCCCAGGTCACCAGCCACGGGGCGAGGTGTCGCAGGCGGGTCGGTTCGGGCTCCATCGCCCGCAGCGTCGCAGCGGCCCGAGCCCATCCCGCCACGACCACGACGTCGGTGACCGAGGACGTGAGTTCGTCGTGGACCGCCACCCCGTGCCGGGCGGCCTGCTCGCGCACGACCCGCTCGGCCTCCTCGGCGCGGGGAGAGTCGTCGGAGACGATGCTCACTGCGCGACCCGCCAGGGCGGCCGTGAGTCCGCGTAGCACCGCCGCGTCCTGGGTCGACAACGCAGATGCAGGCCAGGGCACCTCGACTCGGGGATCGATCAGCGCCTGTCCGAGCACTGCGCTCACGTACTCCGGCGCATCGGGGTCGCGTAGGTCGGCACCGTCCCACTGCTGATCGCCCGGGTCGATCGACACCGCCCCGACTCGCTCGCCGACCTGCACGCGAAGTCGGTCCCGCCCCTCGCCGAGTTCGAGCAGGGCCCAACCGCCCGGCGCCCCCGGCCGCGCCGTGGCACGGACCATCGTGGACGGTGACGTCCCGACCGAGACGTCGGCCGACCCCACGTGCACGAGGTTCCGCCCCGGTCGGTGCGGCACGATCAGCAGGTCTACTCCTCGGCCGTCGACCGAGGCGGTGGCGAGCAGCGGCTCGCCGGTCAGGGGAGCGTCGAGCCGACCGAGCACGACCACCTGCGCCGTCCCCGCGAGCAACGCGATCGCCGCCACGATGCCCGTGACTCGGACGAGCGCCGCCGACCTGCGGCCGGTGGGCGTGCAGACCACCAGCCAGGCGACGGCGGCGAACGCCGCGAGCACCGCCGTGTCGGTCGTGGCATCGGGCGGGTCGACGGCGGCGAACAGGCCTGCGGCATGGGCCGCCACGGCTGCCGAGGTCGTGACCAGCAGCGCGGCCGACGTGAGCCGGGGCAGCCCCGGCCGGGTTCGGGAGAAGGCCAGGGACACCGGCGCGCCGAGGCAGACCAGGACGAGGAACGCCATCGGGTCGGGAATCCACGAGGCATCGGTGAACAACAGCGAGAGAATCCCGCCGAGCGCCGCCGTCGTGGCCAGCGCCGTCGTGCCTCGTCGGTCCAGCCGCGAGGCGGGCCGGAGCAGCGCCGCTGCCGCGGCGACGATCGTCGTCGCCAGCAGTGCGATGGTCAGCCCCAGCTGGCCTGCGGGCGTCTGCGCACCGACGCCGTGGCCGTGTCCGCCGACCGCTGCCGCCAGGTGTGCGGCTGCGGCAGGCAGCGGCGCGCCGGTCACGCCGAGGTCCGCCCCGCCGACGTGCGGTCTCGTCCGGCGGGCGGATGGGCGCAGCTGCACTGCATCGCCGACCGCTCCGACTCCGTCGCCCGTCGGTGCAGCACCATCGCCACCACCATCGGCGCGAACACGATGGCGTTGTAGAGCAGATGCAGCTCCACCCTCGGTATCAACAGCTGGATCATGCTGGTCGGAACCGGCTTGCCGAGCAGGTAGGTGCCGCTCCAGGCCTGGAGCAGCAGCAGGAGATGTTCGATGTGATGCCAGAACTGAATGCCGAGTGCGATTGCCCACCACGTGCGTGCTCGCCCGGTGAAACCATGTCGCAGCATGAAGAATGCGACGATCATGACCAAGGCGAATCCATAGTGGAGCAGCTCGGACTGCACCAGCCAGGGAAACACCAGGCCTAACGCGCCGCCTGCCTCCGGTATCGGCCAGTCCCACAGATAGATCTGCGCGGCCTGCGTGATGTGCTCCACCCAGTGCAGGAGGACCACGAGGCCGTAGGCCGCCAGCGCGGCACCGTGCCATCTCGTGTTGAGGGATTCCAGCAGGCTTCCCGGTTCGGGAATCCGCCTACGCATCGTCGACGTCGACACCCTGTTCCTCCTGACTCGTCGGTACGGGCAGCGGATTCTCTCCCGGTTGCGACTTTGCCTCACCGCCGACCATGTTCGCACCGCATCGAAGCCGATTCGGATGGCGGCCTTCGATCGGCTGTGTTCGGTCGATCGAGCGCTTTCGACGAATAGGCCGACGTTCTCATCGGCTCGTCTCACCGTAGTCTCGTCGGACTGCGGAAATGAAGTACTCGGCCACTTTTCGGACCGCAGTGCGCATTCTGCGAGAGGCCTCTTCTTTGAGAGTGCGCACTGTGTCCGCCGCGTTGCGATGTTCGTGCGTCAGTGTGCATCGCGGTCGTTCGTGCTCCCCGCCCGGCCTTGCCGCTGCGTGCGGGCACCCGATCGATCGGCGGGGTCCCGCGAGACGTCGATGCCGTCGTTCATCCAGGAGCCGACCCGCCGGGCGGCGGCGAAACTCGCCCAGGCGACGACGTCGACGATCGTGGCGTCGTCGGCGCCGTGTCGCCGCAGGCCTGCCACCACCGACGTGTCCACCTGGTAGGAGGAGAAGGCGACGAGCAGCGCCAGCAGCCCGGCGGGTCGGGCCGTTCTCGGCAGGTCCGCGACGCGGTCGAGCGCCCAGGCGCGGCTCAGCCCGCGCGGCTCGCCGCGCCAGGCGGTCAGCTCGGCGACGACGAGTGCCCGCACGGGCTCGGGCACGGATCTGACGCCCGCCCGGTCCATCTCGGCGGCGGCGCGGGCCAGTGCGTCGGCCGTCGACCGGGCGCCTGCGGCCCACGACAGGTCCGGTGCCAGCGGTGCCCTGGGCAGCAGCGGGAGCGACCGGCCCGGCTCGCATCGCCCGCCCGCGGTGGCGCCGAGGTACCGGCTGAGCATCCTGCCCAGCCCGGCACGCAGGCCGGGACTCGTCCCGGGCAGGGCGGACTCGTCGAGGAACACGTTGACGACCCGATTGACGTAGTGGAACGCCACCGCGACGCCGATCAGCTCGGGTCCGTGGGAGGCGGGGAACGGGACGGGGTGCCCAGGAGGCTCCGGCGCGGTCCCGGCCGTGCGGGCCCATTCGGCGATGCGTCCTAGACGATCGTCGTCGACCTCGGCCAGTCGATCGGCGGCGATGGCCTCTCCCGTCGTGCCTGCCCCCAGCCCGCGCAGGGTCGTGCTGTGCACCTCCACGCAGTACGGACAGGTGTTGCTCAGTGACACCGCCGCCGCGACCGCCTCCTTGGCGGTCCGGTCGACGAGTCCCGCGGCCAGCAGCGTCTCGCGGAGCAGCACCCAGGACGCGGCCAGGACGGTCGGGGAGGGGGAGTGCAGCGCGATCGGCGGTGCCAGCAGCCCGAAGTCTCGCTCCACCTCCCGGTAGACGTCGGCGACCAGGCCGACGGCGGCGGACGGCCGAACCGGACTGACGTGTCTCGTCCGGCTCAATGATCTGCGTAAGGCCGATCGGATGAGTGCTCCGGCCATCGTCGCCTCCTTAGTTTCGTCAAGCAACTCACTTGGTGCGACAGCGAGAGATCCTCGACCATTGTTAGCATCGATCTAGTGCTGCGACGGACGTACGACCAGCGTTGCTCGGTAGCCCGCACTCTGGAGGTGGTGGGCGAACGCTGGACCCTGCTCGTCGTCCGAGAGGCACTGCACGGGGTGACCCGGTTCGATCGATTCCTCGATCACCTCGCGATCGCCAGGAACGTCCTGACCGATCGCCTCAATCGCCTGGTGGCTCACGGTGTGCTGAATCGGGTCCAGTATCAGGATCGGCCGGTGCGGCACGAGTACCGCATCACGGCCAAGGGACGGGAACTCGCCACTCTGCTCACGGCGTTGATGGAATGGGGCGATCGACATCTCTCCGACGAGTCGGGCCCGCCTCGCGTCACCGAGCACGTCGTGTGCGGCGGCCACGTGGTGACCATGCTGAACTGTGAGACCTGCGGTCGCCCGGTCTCACCCGGCGACGTGACCACCCGGCCGCGCTGAGCCGGTCTCGCCGAGCAGCAGGGCGGCCGAGGACGCCGTCGCGGTCCGCCCGCTCGTCGCCCCGTCCGGCGACGGAGCGCCGTAGGTCACCGGAACGCCGCGTTCGCGGGCCGCGCGGACGATGCCGGGGACGGCGCGCTCGGCCAGCGCCGCGATGGTCAGCGCCGGGTTGACCGTCAACGCGCCGGGCACCGCGGAGCCGTCGGTGACGAAGATGCCCGGATGCCCGCGCAGCTCGTGTCGGTCGTCCAGTGCCGAGGTCGCCGGATCGTCACCGAGGCGACACGATGCCAGCGGGTGGACGGTGTAGGCCCCGACGACGTCGTTGGTCCAGGGCATCACGGTCGACAGGCCGTCCTTCTCCATGATCCGCTTGATCTCCGCGTCCGACTGCGCCCAGCCGCGCAGGGTGTTCGCCGTCGGCCGGTAGCTGATGGTGCCCCGGCCCAGCATCTGCTGGGAGATCCGGTAAGCGTTGCCGGTGGGCGGTGGCGCCCCGAAGACACCCTCGTTGTCGTCCTCGGTCATCGCGAAGATCGTGAGCCACGACGGCCAGCGGCGCAGCAGCTCCTTCTTCTTCGGACCGAACCAGGTGGCACCCGTCGGGTCCGGCGTCTGCGCCAGGATCGTGCCGAGGCCGGGCGGGAAGTAGAGCTGCTCCAGGGAGAAACGGGAATACTCGGGCCGGGTGCCGTCGAGGTCGTCCCAGCTCGCCACCGCAGGTCCTCGGCCGATCTGGTTCGCCGCGTAGACCCGGCCGTCCGGCCGGGAGAGGTCGAACAGCTCCCCCGCGCGATCCTCGTCGATGACGGCGGTGTTGAGCCGCTCCCCGTTGCCGGAGAAGTAGCGTCCGACCGCGTGCGGCATCGGGCCGAGCGTCGCCTCGGAGCGTTGCAGGATCGTCGGCGTCGCGCCCGCACCCGCCGCGAGCACGACGATCGCGGCGTCGATCGTGCCGCTGCCGGTGGTGATCCGGTAGTCCTCGGCGTCGATCGTGTCGTAGTGCACGCGGTAGCCGCCGTCCTCGTTCCTGGCGAGACGCTGGACCTCGTGCAGCGGTCGGATCTCGGCGCCGTGGGCGACGGCGGCGGGCAGATAGTTCAGCAGCAGAGACCGTTTGGCGTCGAAACGGCAGCCTGCCATCATCCAGTTGCAGTTGGTGCACAGCGTCGTGTCGATGGCGATCGGCACGGGATTGGCGGTGCGGCCCGCATGCGAACAGGCCGCACCGAAGAGCCCGCCTGCGTAGCTGACGTCGTCCCAGGTCTGCCTGGTCACCGGCAGCGCCTCGCAGACCCGGTCGTACCACGGGTCGAGGCTGTCTCGGGTGATCGCGGCGGGCCACATGCGGCGTCCGATGCCGCCGTGGCGTTCGAAGGCGAAGCGGGGGGCTCTCGGCATCGCCGCGAAGTACACGACGCTGCCGCCCCCGACACAGTTGCCGCTCAGCAGGCTCATTCCGTCACCGACGACGAAGTCGAACACCCTGGTGTAGGAGGAGCCGAGCTTGAAGTCGTGGTCGAAGTCGGTGCCCTGCAACCAGGGCCCGCGTTCGAGCACCACCACCTTCGCCCCGCCCGCCGCCAGGTGATACGCGGTGACGGCGCCGCCGAATCCACTGCCGATCACGAGGACGTCGGTGCGCTCCATGCTGGTCATGCCGGACTCCCTGAGGGGCTCGTGTCGGGGTGGGTGGCGGCGGGCGTGCCGCCGTAGCTGTGGTCCCGGAAACGCCAGAGGCCGTCGGTGTCGGGGCGGGCGTAGCCGATGATCGACAGTCCGGGGTGTTCACGGGCGAAGGCGTCGGCGGTGTGCAGGTGCGCTGCGGTGTCGAAGGCCATGTT
Organism: Actinoalloteichus fjordicus; assembly: GCF_001941625.1. Taxonomy (NCBI): domain Bacteria; kingdom Bacillati; phylum Actinomycetota; class Actinomycetes; order Pseudonocardiales; family Pseudonocardiaceae; genus Actinoalloteichus; species Actinoalloteichus fjordicus. The sequence continues at coordinate 4,394,297 of NZ_CP016076.1, read as the reverse complement.
GCTGAGCATCGCGAGCGCGACCCAACCGTCTCGCTCGCCGTTGTCCGGCGCGGTCAGCCGCAGCATGAGGGCGGCCCGGTCGGCATAGGGCAGCGCGACGAAGGCGGGCACCGCGTCGTCGAGCTCCCGACCGTGTTCCAGGGCGAAGCGGCCCGCGTGGTCGTTCAGCAGGCCCGCCAGCGCCTCCAGCGCCGTCGCGAATCCGCTTGCCGGGTCGCTCAGGAGCTCGAGTGCGCCCGAGGCGACCGCGCCGCCGCCGCTGGCGACTCCCGCCACGGCCAGGTCGTCGGGCGACCGTTTCTCGCCGGGGACGATCGTGTCCGCGAACGCCTCCATGGTCGTCGTCGTGATCTGTTCCACAGTCCACTTCTCGGGCGTCACACCATCTCCTCCTCCGTGGTCCGCGAGAGCCGAGGAGAGCGCGATCCAGCTCGGTACTACGCGGCGGCGAATCGCCTTTCACTGGTCCGTTCGTTCATGCAATCGACTGGTCGACAGCGGACGTCGGAGCTATTCCGGGTAGCAGCGTCACGGCCGCCTCCGCCCGGCTGTCGACTCGTGATCACCCGTTGTCACGGCCCCGGCCTCGGAATAGGACTCATCGTCCGTCGGCCACCGCCACCGCGCATCTTCTCCAATGCGCATCGATTAGGCGAAAACTGCGGCTCCCCTTCGGATGCGATGCCTGCGCACGAAAGGAGTAGCCGGGATCTGCGGATGCTGTGATGGTCGGATCAACCGGCGCTGGCAGGTGTACGCCGACTCATCCGGTTGAAGGAGAGCACGTTGAGCACAGTATTTCGGAGAATCAGGCGCCGGGTTCTGACACCGAACGTGTCGGAGACGGAACTCGGCACCCGTGGCTTTCACGAGAAGTCTCCTGAGGCACGCGAGTTGATCGAGACGGTGGGCCGGATGTTCCTCACCGGTTATGCCCACGCCGTGGAGTCCCGTTCCGTCCCCGAGGTCGAGGCCCGGCTGGAGACGCTGCCGACGTTCTTCCGGGGCTTCGCCTATGAGGGCGCCGCGATGGGCTGCGCCATGCTCGACGCGCTGCCGCTGGGCGGCGGCCGACATGTCGAGCGCCTCCTCGCGGGCCGGGGCGGCGAGCACGTCTACATGGCCTACATCGGGGTGGGCTGGGCGATGGCCAGGGTCCCGAGGTTCCGGTGGGCCCGGCTGATCCCGCCCGATCCGCTGTTGAGCTGGCTGGTGCTCGACGGCTACGGGTTCCACCAGGCGTACTTCCACACCCGGCGCTACGTCCACGAGCAGTTCAGGGAGCCCCGTCTCCCCTGGCCGGTGGGCGCGCCGCTGCCCTATGCCGACAACGTCGTCGATCAGGGCATCGGCCGGGCGCTCTGGTTCGTCGGCGGCACCGACGCCGCTCGCGTCGCCGACCTGATCGACGCCTTCCCGGCCGATCGCCGGTCCGATCTGTACAGCGGCGCGGGGCTGGCCGCCACGTATCTCGGCGGGGCAGACGAGGACGAGCTTCGGGTGTTCGCCGATCGCTCGGGCGAGTACCGGCCGCAGGTCGCGCAGGGCTCGGCGTTCGCGGCGGAGGCCAGGGTCCGGGCGGGACTGGTGGTCGAGCACACGGGGCTCGCCACCCGGATGTTCTGCGCCGCCGATCCCGAGGGCGCCGCCGCCGTCTCGCGCACGGCGCGTCCAGAACAACCGGTGTCCGGTGCCCTGCCCGCCTTCGAGGTGTGGCGGCGACGCATCGCCGACGAGTTCGTCTCGCTGGGAAGGTCGTGAACACATGTCGTCCATCGTCAAGATGATGCGCAGGCAGCTTGCAGGCGTGGTCGCACTGGCACTCATCGCGGCGACGTTCGTCGTCGTCCGCCTCCCCACCTCCTCGGCCGCCGAACTCGAGGAGCTGGCATCGAGCTACGGGTTCGAGCCCAAGTCCATCGCGCTGCCCAGCGGGCTGCCGCAGCAGACCATCCGCCGAGTGAATCAGGACTACCGCCACATCGACGCCTGGATCTCGTCGGTGGGCGCGTCGGTCGCCATGAACGACCTCGACGGCGACGGCCTGGCCAACGACCTGTGCCTCACCGATCCTCGGGTCGACGAGGTGATCGTGACGCCCGTCCCTGACGAGCGATCCGATCGCTACGAGCCCTTCGTCCTCGATCCAGGCGACCTGCCGATGAACGACGTGATGGCCCCGATGGGCTGCGTTCCCGGCGACTTCAACGAGGACGGCAGGCTGGATCTACTCGTCTATCTGTGGGGTCGCACGCCGATCCTCTACCTGGCCGATCCGGACGCCACCGTGCTGGGGCCCGAGGCCTACCGCGCGACCGAGATGGTCCCCGGCAGACAGGGCGAGGTGTACGACGGCCCGCAGTGGAACACCAACACGGTGGCGGTCGACGACTTCGACGGCGACGGTCACCTGGACGTCTTCGTCGGGAACTACTTCCCGCACGGGCCGGTGCTCGACGACTCGATCAGCGGCGGCGTGCAGATGAACCACTCCATGTCGCAGGCCTTCAATGGCGGCGAGGACTACTTCCTTCGCTGGACCGGCGTCACCGGGGGCGACGAGCCCGAGGTCACGTTCGAACTGCTCGAGGACGTGCTGCCCGACGACGTCTCCAAGGGCTGGGCGCTGGCCGCGGGCGCCAACGACGTGGACGGCGACCTGCTCCCGGAGCTGTACGTGGGCAACGACTTCGGTCCGGACCGCCTGCTCTACAACCGGTCCACGCCGGGCGACATCAGGTTCGCCGTCGTCGAGGGCGCCAGGAAGCCGATGGTGCCCAAGTCGAAACACGTGGGTCTGGACTCCTTCAAGGGCATGGGCATCGACTTCGGCGATCTCGACGGCGACGGCATGTACGACATGTTCGTCAGCAACATCACCACCTCCTTCGGCATCGAGGAGAGCCACTTCGCCTTCGTCAGCGACGCCGACGACCCGGCCGAGCTGCGGGCCCGCCTCCAGTCCGGCGAGGCACCGTGGACCGACGAGAGCGCGCCGCTGGGCCTGGCCTGGTCCGGCTGGGGCTGGGACGCCAAGATCGCCGACTTCGACAACAGCGGCGACCTCGTCGTCGCGCAGGCGACCGGCTTCGTGAAGGGCCGGACCAACCGCTGGCCGCAGCTCCAAGAGCTCGCCACCGCCAACGACCAGCTGCTGAGCAATCCGATGGCCTGGCCCCGGATCACCGAGGGCGACGACCTCGCCGGGGATCAGCACATGGCCTTCTTCGTGAAGAACGACGACGGGCGCTATGTCGATCTGTCGCACGAGCTCGGCCTGGCGATCCCGGTACCGACCAGGGGAATCGCCACCGGCGACTCGGACGGCGACGGACTGCTCGACTTCGCCATCGGCCGGCAGTGGGACGAGCCGCTGTTCTATCAGAACACCAGCCCGTCCGAGGACGCCTTCCTCGGGCTGCGGCTGACCCACGACGCGGAGCCGTCGCCGGGCGACCTCGCCGCGCCGGGATCGCCCGTGGTCGGCGCACAGATCGCCGTGACGAGAGAGGACGGCAGGCGGTTCATCACCAGGGTCGACGGCGGCAGCGGCCACTCCGGCAAGCGCAGCCACGAGGCCCACATCGGGCTCGGCTCGGGCGTGACCGGCCCGCTGGACGTGAACCTGAAATGGCGGGACCGCACCGGCCAGGTGCGGGAGGAGAACCTCAGGCTCGAACCCGGCTGGCACTCGCTCCAGCTCGGCACGACCACGCAGGAGAGGTGACGGACATGGCAACGCGGCAGAAGGCGGCCTCCCCGCCACGACACGACACGAAGGTGATCACGGCGCTGCGCCGGTTCGCCATCTCGATCACGATCTTCAACCTGCTCGGATACACGGTTCTGGGCTTCGAGCAACCCTGGCTGTGGCCGTTCATCGCGCTTGCCACCGGCTACACGGTCGAGATCGGTCTGGAATGGATCGCCGCGAGGTCGGAGAACCGAGTACCCCGGTACGCGGGCAACGGCCTGCGTGGCCTGGTGGAGTTCCTCTATCCGGCGCACATCACGAGCCTGGCGCTCAACATGCTGATCTACGTCAACGATCAGGTGTTCGTGATGATGTTCGGCGTGCTCGTCGCGGTGGGCGCCAAATGGATCCTGCGGGCCCCGGTGCGCGGCAGGCTGCGGCACTTCATGAACCCGTCGAACTTCGGCATCGCCGTCATCCTGCTGTTGTTCCCGTGGGGCAGCATCGCACCGCCGTACCACTTCAGTGAACACGTGGACGGCTGGATCGACTGGCTGATCCCGGCGGTGATCATCCTCGGCGGCACCATGATCAACGGAAAACTCACCGGGCGGATGTGGCTCATCGCAGGCTGGGTCGGCGGCTTCGCGTTGCAGGCCGTCGTCCGAGGCATCCTGGAAGGCACCTCGATCCCCGGTGCGTTGGCGACCATGACGGGCATCGCGTTCATCCTGTTCACCAACTACATGATCACCGATCCCGGCACCACGCCGTCTCGACCCGGTGCACAGATCGCGTTCGGCGGGGGAGTGGCGGTCGCCTACGGCGTCCTGACCGCGATGCACATCGCCTACGGGATCTTCTTCGCCACGGCGATCGTGTGCCTGGTCCGAGGCTGCTTCCTCTGGGCACTGCACTACACGGACCAGGCGCGGGAGCAGTTCGAGGCGCAACAACGTCGCGCGGCCGCGCAGGAGGAGCAGCGCGAGATCGTCGAGCCGGGCGCAGGCGATTCTGCCGAGGGCGCACGGGCCGCTGTGCCGTCGACCTCCGCCGAGGCAGTTGTTCCGCAGCACGAGAACGAGGTCGTGCGCAGATGAAACCCTCTCGTTCCGCCCCGATCGGCCGCACCCCGCCGGGTCCGCCGCGTTCGGCGACCCTGGCCATGCTCAGGAGCCTGGCGGGGGACCGACTGGGGCTGATGTCCTCGGCCGCCGCCAGGTACGGCGACGCATCGAAACTGTCGATCGGCCCGAAGTCGCTGTACTTCTTCAACCATCCCGATCACGCCAAGCACGTCCTCGCGGACAACAGCGCGAACTACCACAAGGGAATCGGGCTCGTCCAGGCTCGTCGGGCGCTCGGCGACGGCCTGCTGACCAGCGACGGCGAACTGTGGCGCACGCAGCGCAAGGTGATCCAGCCTGCGTTCCAGCATCGGCGGATCACCGGTCAGACGGGGATCGTCGTGGACGAGGCGGCCAAGCTCGTCGCCCGCCTGCGGTCCAGGGCGGGCGGCGAACCGGTCGAGGTCCTGGACGAGATGACCGTGTTCACCCTCGGGGTGCTCGGCCGCGCACTGCTCGACTCGGACCTCGGCGCCTTCGACGCGGTCGGCCACTCGTTCGAGGCGGTGCAGGACCAGGCCATGTTCGAGATGGTGTCGATGAGCATGGTGCCGACCTGGGTTCCGCTGCCTCGGCAACGCCGCTTCCGCCGGGCCCGTGCCGAGCTGCATCGAGTGGTCGACCGGCTCGTCACCGATCGCATCGCGACCCGGCAGGTGGACGGTGACGACGTGCTCACGCGGTTGATCGAGTCGACCCGACGGGAGGCGGACCCCGAGGTCGGGCGCAGGCGGATGCAGGACGAGGTGGTGACCCTGCTGCTCGCCGGGCACGAGACCACCGCGAGCACCCTCGGCTGGACCCTGCACCTGATCGACCGCCATCCGGAGGTCGGCGCGCGACTGCGAGCCGAGGCGGTGGACGTGCTCGGCGACCGGCCGCCGGTGCACGAGGACCTCCGGCGGCTGGTCTACACGACGATGGTCATCGAGGAGGCGATGCGCCTGTATCCGCCGGTGTGGATCCTGCCGCGCGCGGCACAGCAGGACGACGAGGTGGGCGGCTATCACGTGCCCGCAGGCGCCGACGTGCTGATCTGTCCGTACACGCTGCACCGGCACCCCGAGTTCTGGGCGGACTCGGAGACGTTCCGCCCGGAGCGCTTCGCACCAGAGCAGAAGGCGAATCGGTCCCGGTACTCCTACCTGCCGTTCGGGGCAGGCCCGAGGTTCTGCGTCGGCAGCAGCCTCGGGATGATGGAGGCGGTCCTGGTGATCGCGATGATCACGCGGGAGCTGCGACTGACCGGGGTCCCCGGCAGGCCGGTGGTGCCGGAGCCGATGTTGTCGCTGCGGGTCCGGGGCGGTCTCGAGATGGCGGTCCGCTCCGAGGGCTGAAGGGGCGGCCCTCGCTCGACGGGTGAGGCACTTCGGCGAGTAGACCATCGGTGATTCGCGAGCGAACCGGACGCCGTGACCCAGCGGACGCCGACGCGGCGCCGGTGCCTGCGACTGTCCAGTGTGGCGATCTCGCGTCCAGCAGGGCCGTCCGGACCGGCGGATGGCGAACGGCGAACGGCGATGACCGCCGACCAGTGCGGTCTGGGGCGACTGCTTTCGGTATTCAGTTCACTCGGCCCCAGGATTGAAACGTACCGGTGAGAGTGCGTCGGCGCGAAGGTGTTGGTTCCTGTCGGATGTGTTCAGAGACGAAGAAGATGTCCGGCCGGAGTCGGCTGGTTTGAACTGGCGATTAAGTGGTTGATGTGGCGAATGACCGAGTCGGTGGAGCGACTCCTTTCCGGGCAGCTCGCGTGGAGTCGACGAGCCCGTGGCGGCGACATCGTCTGCGCTCATCCTCGGCTCAGTCGCGCGTGGTGTTTGCAGGGGGCGTAGCGGCCAGCCGGGTGCGGATACGCTGCCGCCACCGTTCGTAGGCGGGAACGTCCGACGACGCCCCGGCGTCGGGCGACACGACCTCAGCCGAGGTCATGTCCCCCTGAGTCGTGTCTCGCTCGGCGGTGTCGTCCACGATGCTCAGCGCCTCGGGCACGGTCCTGCCGGTGAGGGCGGCGAGCACTGGCTGAGTGTGCTGCGGCAGCATGCCCGCCGTCGCCCTGGCCTTGACGGCGAAGACTGCGCCGAGACCGAGTTCGGTCCAGTGGTGTGCCGCGTGTGCGCGGAGGTCTGCCAGCGCGCTCGGCGTGCCGCCGCCCGCGAAGGTGGCGGCGAGGCCGACCCCGCTCCACAGGTCGGCGTGTCGCTGCTCGGCGAAGCGGGCGACGGCGGCGGCGACCTCGGTCGTCCGCCCGCCATGGATGAACCACAGGGCCCGACCGATGCCCTGGTCCACTGCCCGAGGGAAGTAGGCGGGTGTTCCCTGCCACGGATACGCGGCAGGCACCCGCTGCCGTTCGACCCAGCGCTCGTGGCGGAAGTAGGCCAGATCGAACCCGTAGCCGTCGATCACGAGCCAGCTCATGGTCGGGTGATAGGGGGAGGCGTCGGTCAGATCGGGCAGTACCCGCTTCCAGAGCGGCCGGGGGAGTCGGGTCATCGCGAATCCGATGCCGATATAGGCGAGGAAGAGGTGGGGCGCTCCCGGTCCGGCCAACAGGTCCCGAGTGCGGTGACCGCCCGAGGTGGCGTCGAGGACGGTGAGCGCCATCGCGGCGCCCTCGTAGGCGAAGCCGCGCATCTCGGATTCCACCAGATCGATCCTGCGTTCGATCTCCCACATTCTCGGCGTCTCCATCGCCCACTCGAATCCGCAGACCACGGCCTGCGGGATCGCCTCTAGTCGGTCGGTGACCTCCGTTCGCGGCCCGGGAAAACCTCGGCGGGCAAAGGTGACATCCGCTAACGACGGTGCCAGGACGAGTCTGCGCAGGGAACCGAGAATCGCGGGCATGACGCCTCCTCAATACCACGGTGTGCGGTGCTCGACCGCATCGTCGGTGGATGTGATCTCCGACTCGGACGAGCCGAGTTCGCCGTCTCGATCCGCACGCTTCTGCGTTGCGTCTCCTGCCTGCTTGCCTCGGCGCAGCGCAGGCTCCGGTACTGCGACGAGGCAGGCTGACGGAGTCGGGTGCGAGCCGCGAGACATGGGCGAAACCGGTCGGACGGCCGGGTCACCCGAGCGGGAGCCTGATCGGTGAACGACATCAGCGGGCCTCCCACCGAACTTGCCGGGCTCTCCATCGCATCGGATCTGCGGCTCGTTCCAGCATGTTGCGCTTTCGGCCGCGTCATCCACTTCGAACATGCGCTCTGGCTCGCCCTGCTCTGTCAGCCGAATGATCGAGGGGTCTGTAGAGCAGCGGGCGCGGAGTGACCCGTGTGGGATCGGGGCCGCTTCGCGGTCAAGGGGCGGTCGTCACGGCGGCCGCCGAACGCATCGGTGGAATCGAGGTGTGGCCGTCCTATCATGCCGTTACGAGGATCTAAGTAGATATTACGGTGTTATAAAATAACGTTCTCTGGGTGCCGCACAATCGGAGAAGACAGCGGCGGCGCGTCTGCTGCACGATCGGATCACTAAGCGGAGTTCAGGGCGGCAAGGTGAAGTCCTGAAATGCAGTTGCACCCGTGATGCACTACTGGGTTCGGTTGCCGGATCGCGCTGTTCGATGCTGTCTTCACGCGGGTCCGGAAGCTGGGCGTCAGTTCCAGAGACGGTGGGAAGTATGAGCAGCGAACGAATCGCAATCGTCGGAATCGGGCTCCGCTATCCCGATGCCGCGACGCCCGGTGAACTGTGGGAGAACGTCCTCGCCGGTCGTCGCGCCTTTCGGCGGCTGCCGAATGAGCGGATGAACCGCGACGACTACTGGTCGCCCGATCCGGAGGCACCCGACCGCTTCTACTCCACCATGGCGGCCGTGCTGCGCGACTTCGAGTTCGACCGCGTCGCCTATCAGGTGGCGGGCAGCACTTACCGCGCCACCGACCTCACGCATTGGCTGGCGTTGGACGTGGCCGCCGCCGCCCTGGCGGACGCGGGCTTCCCCCGAGGCGAGGGACTGCCCGGCCCCACCACCGGGGTGGTGCTCGGCAATAGCCTGACCGGAGAGTTCTCGCGCGCGAACACCCTGCGGCTGCGGTGGCCCTATGTCCGGCGCACCGTCGCCGCCGCCCTCACGGACAAGGGCTGGTCCGAATCGGACACCGCCGCGTTCCTGCGCGATCTCGAAGGGCAGTACAAGGCGCCGTTCCCTGCCGTCGACGAGGACTCCCTCGCAGGCGGACTGGCCAACACCATCGCAGGCCGCATCTGCAACCACTTCGACCTCGGCGGCGGCGGGTACATCGTCGACGGGGCCTGCTCCTCCTCGCTGCTCTCGGTGGTCACCGCCGCGAGGGCGCTGGTCGACGAGGACCTCGACGTGGCACTGGCAGGCGGCGTGGACCTGTCGATCGATCCGTTCGAGGTCATCGGATTCGCCAAGACCGGCGCGTTGGCGACCAGGGAGATGGTGGTCTACGACCGGGACTCCAACGGCTTCTGGCCCGGTGAGGGCGCGGGCGTGCTCGTGCTGATGCGGGAGCGGGACGCCGTCGCGCAGGGCCGACGGATCTATGCCTGCATCGCGGGCTGGGGCGTCTCCTCCGACGGCAAGGGCGGCATCACCCGCCCGGAGGCGAGCGGACACCGCCTGGCCCTGTCCCGGGCCTACGGCCGTGCGGGCTACGGCGTGGAGACGGTCTCCTACTTCGAGGGACACGGCACCGGCACGGCGCTCGGCGACGCGACGGAGATCGAGGCGCTGTCCTCCGCCCGGCGCGCCGCGTCGCCCGGTGCACAGCCCGCGGCGGTGAGCAGCATCAAGGGCAACATCGGGCACACCAAGGCCGCGGCGGGGGTCGTCGGGTTGATCAAGGCGGCCCTCGCCGTGCACCACCAGGTGATCCCGCCCGCGACGGGACATCGCCACCCGCATCCGAGCCTGCTGGCGGCGGACGCCGCCGTCTACGTGCCGAGGGAGGCCGAGACCTGGCCCGGCGACCTGCCGATCAGGGCGGGCGTCTCGGCCATGGGTTTCGGCGGGATCAACACCCACATCGCGGTCGAGCAGCCGAGGGCCGTCCCTCGGCGTCCCGGCGTCGATCAGGACACCCTGGCGACGGTCGCGGCCAGACAGGACACAGAGCTGCTGCTGGTGGACGGCGCCGATCTGGCCGCCGTGCGGGATCGGCTCGTCCGGCTCCGCGACCTGACGGCCAGGCTGGCCTTCGCGGAGCTGGCCGATCTGGCAGGCGCCCTCGCCGCCGAGTCCGAGGGGCTGCGAGTCCGGGCGGCCGTGGTGGCCGACTCGCCCTCGGACGCCGAGCAGCGGATCTCCCTGCTCCTCGCGGCGATCGACGAGGGGCACACCCGCGTCCACTCGGTCGCCGACCGCATCTTCCTCGGCGCGTCCGCCGCCGAGCCCAGGATTACCTTCCTGTTCCCCGGCCAGGGCTCCGGCCGAGGCGGCGCGGGCGCGCTGCGCCGTCGATTCGCCTCGGCGGACGAGGCCTTCGCCGCCGCCGGACCGGATGAGGACGGTGACCCGGTTGCGACTCAGGTCGCGCAGCCGCGCATCGTCGCGGGCTCGCTGGCCGGGCTGCGCGTCCTGCGCGATCTGGGCATCGAGGCGACCACCGCCGTCGGGCACAGCCTCGGCGAGCTGACCGCGCTGCACTGGGGCGGTGCCGTCGACGCGCCCGGCCTCGGCGCGCTGGCCGCCGCCCGAGGCCGCGCCATGGCGACGGCGAGCCACACGGGCGGCGGCATGGCAGGCCTGACGGCGACCGAGGAGGAGGCGGCCCGGCTCGTCGCGGACGAGGCGGAGGTGGTCATCGCCGGCTACAACGGTCCACGTCAGACGGTCGTCTCCGGCCCGGCGACGGCGGTGGACCGGGTCTGTGCCAAGGCTCGGGCCGAGGGCCGCGACGCCACCCGGCTGGCGGTCTCCCACGCCTTCCACTCGCCGCTGGTCGCGCCCGCCTCGGCGGCGCTGGCGAGGTACCTGACCGGTGTCGACCTCCGGTCCGTACGGCGCCCCGTGGCCTCCTCCGTCACGGGAACACTCCTGACGCCGGAGACCGACCTGTCCGCACTCCTACGTGACCAGGTCGTGCGCCCGGTGCTGTTCCGGCAGGCCGCGGCGGAGGCCTCGGCCGGCGCGGACCTGCTGATCGAGGTGGGACCGGGTCGGGTCCTGACCGGACTGGTCCAGGAGATCACGCCTGCGGTGCCCTCGGTCGCCCTCGACGTCGAGGCCGACTCGCTGCGCCCGCTGCTGTCCGTGGTGGCCGCCGCGTTCGTGCTCGGTGCGTCGGTGCGCACCGAGGTGTTGTTCGAGCACCGGGTGATCCGCCCGCTGCCGCCGGACGGGACCATGACGTTCCTGGCCAGCCCCTGCGAGGACGCCCCCGCACTGGACGTCGGCGCGATCGAGTCCGCCGCAGCCCCGGCAGGCGAGGTGGATGCCCCGTCGCTGATCGCAGCGGGCGCGGCGGACTACTTTGCCGAGGCGGACACGCCTCCCTCGACCCTCGAGCTGCTGCGGAGTCTGGCTGCGGCGCGTGCCGAGCTGCCACCCTCGACGATCACCGCCGACACCCACCCGCTGGACGATCTCCATCTGAGCTCGATCACGGTCGGCCAGATCGTGAATCAGGCCGTGCGAGACCTGGGCAGGCCGCCGCTGACCTCGGCGCCCAGCTTCGCCACCGTGCGGCTCGGCGAACTGGCCGCCCTCATCGACGACCTCGCCGAGACGGCGCACGAGGTCGAGGCCGTCGTCGACGAGGTCGCGGGCGTGGGCCCGTGGGTGCGGTCCTTCTCCGTCGACCATGTCGCAGAGCAGGCTCCCGTCGCGCGCCCGCCCGACCCGGGCTCGGCGAGCCCGGGCGACTGGACCCTCCACGCTCCGGCGGATCATCCGCTCGCTGCGCCGACGCGCGACGCACTGGCGCAGGCCGGCCTGGGCGACGGCGTCCTGCTGTGTCTGCCCCCAGAATGCGACGATCGTCATCTCGGGCTGCTGCTGGCCGCGAGCCGCGACGTCCTGGCAGGCCCGCCGGGCACCCGCTTCGTCGTGGTGCAGCACCGGCTCGGCGCCTCGGGCCTGGCCAAGACGCTGCACCTGGAGGCGCCGTCGGTGCCCACGACGATCGTGGAGCTTCCCGACGTCGCATCCGAGGAACCGGCGGATCTCGATCGGGCGACGGCCCGGATTCTCGCCGAGGTCGCGGCGACGACCGGCTTCACCGAGGTGCGTTACGACGAGGACGGCATGCGCCGGGTGCCGGTGCTGCGAGCCCGTCCGATCCGGCCTCGCACCGCCCGGCCGAACCCGCCACCCGCCGACGCGGTACCGCCCGAGGTGCTCGACGCCGCCGACGTCCTGCTGGTCACCGGCGGCGGCAAGGGCATCACCGCCGAATGCGCGCTCGCCATGGCCGAGGACTCCTCGGCCGCCCTGATCCTGCTCGGCCGCTCCGACCCCGACAGCGATCCCGAACTCGCCGCGAACCTCGCACGGCTGCGGGCCAAGGGCGTCCGGCACCGCTACGAACGCGCCGACGTGACCTCCGCCGAACAGGTGGCCGCCGCCGTTCGCCGGGCCGAGCACGCCTTCGGTCCGGTGACGGCGGTCCTGCACGGCGCGGGCCGCAACGAGCCCTCGTCGCTGACCGGCCTCACCGAGGAGGAGTTCCGCGCGACGGTCGCCCCGAAGGTGACGGGCCTGCGGGCCGTCCTGGCTGCGGTGGACGCCGACCGCCTCCGGCTGCTGCTCACCTTCGGCAGCGTCATCGGCCGGGCGGGCCTGCGCGGCGAGGCGCACTACGCCACCGCCAACGACTGGCTGACCGAGTTGACCGCGCGGTTCCAGCAGGAGCATCCGGACACTCGGGTGCTCGCTCTGGAATGGTCGGTGTGGTCCGGGGCGGGGATGGGCGAGCGACTCGGGGTGGTGGAGGCCCTGCACCGGGAGGGTGTCACCGCCGTCCCTGCCGAGCGCGGCATCGCGATGCTGCGCCAGGTCCTCGCCGATCCCGACGCTGGGCCGGTGCTGGTGATCGGCGGTCGGATGTCGGGTCTGCCCACGCTCGCCCTGAGCCGCCGCGAGCCGCCGCTGCTCCGCTTCGTCGACCGGGTACTCGTGCACTACGAGGGCGTCGAGCTGGTCACCGAGACCACGCTGTCCTCTGGCAGCGACCCCTACCTCACCGATCACCTCCTGGCGGGCGACCTGCTGCTGCCCGCCGTGATCGGGATGGAGGCCATGGCGCAGGTGGCCGCCGCCCTCATCGGCGACGGAGCGACACCGGTGCTGGAGGACGCGGAGTTCCTCCGGCCGGTGGTCGTCCGTCCCGACGGAGCGACGACCGTGCGGCTGGCCGCGCTGGCCGTCGACGCCGAGACCGTCGACGTGGTGCTGCGCAGCGCGGAGACCGGTTTCGGCGCGGACCATTTCCGCGCCAGGCTGCGGGTTCCTCGGGGCGACCGTCCGGTCGGCGGTGCGCCCAGGACGGCCGAGCTTCCGCCGGTGCCGATCGATCCCGTCACCGAGCTGTACGGCGACGTGCTGTTCCAGGGCAAGCGATTCCAACGGCTGCTGCGCTATCGGCGGGCCGCCGCCCGGCACGCGGTCGCGGAGCTGTCCACCCGGCCGACCGCCGCGTGGTTCGCCGAGTTCCTCCCGCAGCGACTCCTGCTCGCCGATCCGGGCACCAGGGACGCCGCGATGCACGCCCTCCAGTGCTGCGTTCCCGACGCCACCCTCCTGCCGCAACGGATCGAGCGACTGCACCTGGCCGACCGGAACACCGAGGCCCCCGAGTACGTGGTGCTCGACGCCCGCGAGCGGTCGCAGGACGGCGACAGCCATACCTACGACCTCGACCTGCGCGACCCGGACGGGATCCTTCTGGAGCGCTGGGAGGGACTGGTCCTGCGTGCGGTCGCCCGACGCGACGGCGCGGGCCCGTGGGCGCCCGCACTGCTCGGCTCCCATCTGGAGCGGTCCCTGGAGCGGGTCCTCGGCTCGGCCCCCTCGGTGGTCGTCGAGCCGGACCCGCTGGGCGGCGGTCACGGCGGAGCGGCCGGTCCCGGTGCCGAACGGGTGGTCGGGCGACGGGAGCTGACCGAGATCGCCGCGAGTCGGGCGCTGGACCGACGGGTGCGGGTTCACCACCGACCCGACGGGCGGCCGGAGATCGAGGACGGGCTGGATGCCGCTCAGGATCTGGTGGTCGAGGATGGCCCCGGCCTGCCCGAGACCGCGCGGGGTTCGGCCGGGACGACGATCGAGATGTCGGCCTCTCACGGTGCAGGCCTGACCATGGTCGTCGCCGGGGCCGGACCGCTGGGCTGTGACGTCGAGCCCGCCGTCGAACGTTCCGAAGCGGACTGGGCAGGGCTGCTCGGACCGGCCCTGCTGGCGGTTCGCGACCTCGTGGGCGCCGAGGCGGACGAGAACCGGTCCGTCGCGGGCACCAGGGTGTGGGCCGCGCTGGAGTGCGCCCGCAAGGCCGGGTCGACGTCGATCACCCTCACCGTCGACCGGAGCCGTCCCGACGGCTGGACGGTGTTCTCGTCGGGACGCAGCAGGATCGCGACCTGGGTCACCACCGTCGACGACCGACCGGACCCGGTGGTCTTCGCCGTGCTCGTGGGAGAGGGGAGATGAACATGGCCGGGTACTACGAGATCCGTCACGTCGTGGGCTTCGAGGAGACCAATCTCGTCGGCAACGTCTACTACGTGAACTATCTGCGCTGGCAGGGACGCTGTCGAGAGCTGTTCCTCATGGAGAAGGCCCCCGGTGTGCTGGCCGAGCTGCGGGACGATCTCAAGCTGTTCACGCTCAAGGCCGAGTGCGAGTTCTTCGCCGAGATCACCGCGTTCGACGAGCTCGCGGTGCGCATGCGACTGGAGGAGCTCACTCAGACCCAGATCCAATTCGCCTTCGACTACGTGCACCTGATCGATCGGCAGGAGCACCTGGTGGCGCGCGGTCGACAGCGCATCGCCTGCATGCGAGGACCGAACACCGCGACGGCGCCTGCCCGGGTCCCGAGCGAGCTGCGCGCGGCGCTCGCCGAGTATGCGACACCGGCGCTGCGCCCGGCCGCCGTCGGACCGACCGCGTACCCGGCGGGAGGCTGACGTGTCCGACGACAGGCGCACGACCGGCCTGATGCTGCCCGCGACCGCAGACGAGACGCCGCCAGGAGACTCCCGACTGGTCTCCGGTGCGGCACTGCGGGAGGCGATGTCCTGGTTCGCCACCGGCGTCGTGGTCCTCACCGTGGGCGGCGACCACGTCCACGGGATGACGGCCAACGCCTTCAGCTCGGTGTCGTTGCACCCGCCACTCGCGCTGTGCTGCGTGGCGCACGACGCCACGATGCACGCCGCCATCACCGCGACCGGCAGTTTCGGCGTGTCGGTGCTGGCGGCGGAACAGAAGGACACCGCCCGCCACTTCGCCGACCGCCGCCGACCGCGAGGCCTCGCTCAGTTCGACGCCGTCGACTGGCTGCCGGGACCCTGCACGGGTGCGCCCCTGCTCGCCGGGGCGCTCGCCTGGCTGGAGTGCGAGCTGACGGAGTCCTTCCCCGGCGGCGACCACTCGATCTTCGTGGGCGCCGTGCTGGCCGCCACCCGAGGATCGGGCGACAGCGGACTGCTGTTCTTCGGCGGCGGATACCGCTGACCGGTGCCCGTGCATCCCGCAGGCGACGACGGTGCGGCGGGCGGTGCCGAGGCGGTCGCCCCGACAGCACCGCAGCGACAGGCCGACGGCGACTGGATCTGCTCCGGACGGAGGACTCCGTCCTGGTCCTGGCGAGCGTCCACCGGCCGACGGCGACAGCCGTCCTCGGACGTGAGCAACCCGGCCCGAACATCGACGGCCTCGTCAGCTGCTCCGGGACCGTCGATGGTCACCCGGCAGACCTGGACGAGCGTGCACCGCCGGTGCTCGGTGTCGGCAACCACGGAGATGCACGGCCGCCCGGCCTCCGATGACGATGAAGATGCCTACCGGTGCGGTGTGAGACCCGGTCGGCTCCGACCGAACATCCCTGATAGGAAGGATTCTGGTATGACGACCACCGATTCCACGACCTTGGACGACGACACGGCGGCGGTGCGCAGGCTGCCGCAGCGCATCATGGACGCGTGGGCCGCGCACGACGGCGCGGCCTTCGCCGACGTCTTCACCGAGGACGGCAGCCTGATCCTGCCCGGGGACGTGTTCCTCCAGAGCCGGGCGCAGATCGGCGCGTTCATGAGCGCCGCGTTCGCCGGTCCTTTCCAGGGGACCAGGGTCGTCGGGGAGCCCGTCGCGGTGAAGTTCCTCGGACCCACGACCTGCCTCGTGCTCACCAGGGGCGGGATCAGGGCACCGGGGGAGCCCGAGGTCGCGCCAGAGCGCGCGGTCCGTGCCTCCTGGCTGTTGGTCAAGCAGGACGACGAATGGCGCATCACCGCCTATCAGAACACCCCCATCGCCGCGCACTGAGCCATGCCGGTGACGCCGAACGGTGACGTTCCAGTCACGCGTGACGCGGTTCGATCGACCCGACTTCAGACGAAGGCCTCCAACCGCCTCCATGGTTGTGCGGCGCCGTCGTCGACGGCGTGCGTTTCAGGAGACGCCGTCGGCGGCGACGGCAGTCGGCGGCGACGGCATGGCTGACCATGGATGCCGTCGTTCGCCGCGCTGGAGTCCCTGGCACGCCCGGAGTCGTCCGTCGCCACGCCCTAGCCGCATAGACTGATCCCGTCGCGGTGTGTGCGGCGCGTGTCCTGAATGCGGGCACTCGGTCGATCGGGTGCCCGTCCGGCAGGACGGGTCATCGCCGCCCGGACTGCGCGTAGCTCCTGTCGGACGGCGCGGACGGGTCCTGGTCCGGATGAACCGCGCCGGTCCTCTGCTGCCCGCCTGTTTCGGGCCTCGACTCTTCCTCGGAGCCGTTGCGCGGTCGAGGCGTCCGGGTTGTCCCTGGTGTGATCGCGGTGGATCAGGCCGCCTGCCTCGCCGGGTGGGGATCGACGAGCTGTCTCGCAAGCCCGGCTGGGGGTGGAGGCGTTCCTGGCGGATGTTCGCCGGGAATTGCGGGCAGGTCTGTTCGTCCCGTTGCCTGTGCGGGAACGGCTGATACCCAGCTGCTCGGTGATATCCCGGACCAAGCTGCTCGACGGCGCGCAGTCCGCCGGAGATCCCGCCGTTGACACGGTCCTCAGACGCGTGGTCCATTCCGTGTCCGGCCTGCCGGCCTGCCGCCGCCGGGACCCGCGATGCTCGGCTGTCGTGCCTCCTGTCTGTGCAGCGGTCGGTCTCGGAACGTGTCGGCCTGGCCACCGACCGATCTCGGCGGGAACCTGCACAGCGGGGGCGAGCGAGACCAGGCCGGGCCACGCAGGGACGCAGGCGGCCCGGCCGGGTACGCCGCCGCAGCCTGCGACGGCGACGTCGCGTCAGTGCCGGGTCGTAGCGAACTGCCCCGGCCTGCGTCCCTCGCCCGCGGGCCCGCGATAGGCCTGGGCGATGTCGAGCCACTGCTCGGCCTCGGCCCCCTGCGCGACCAGCGAGAGATCGTCGCGGTGCCGACGACGGCTGACCAGCAGACAGAAGTCGACGGCGGGACCACTGATCACCTGCGCCGCGTCGGCGTCGCCGACCGTCCACAGTGCACCGGAAGGAGCGGTCAGGTCGAAGCGGAACTGCTCCGACGGCGGCGTGAGACCTCGGGCCAGGTAACCGAAGTCCCTGGTACGGGCGCCGAAGACGACGAGCGGCCTGATTCGGTCGGTGTGCTCACGATGCACCCCGAGCGTGTCGGCGATGTCCTGGCCGTGACCGAAGAGTTCCATCATCCCCGCCGACGCGAGGACCTCGGCGGGCAGCGGGTTGACCAGCCAGGGCACGGTCTGCCCCGGTGGCACGGCCGCGAGCGCGGCGGTGGCGGCGTCGCGCTGTGCCTGCCACCGGCAGAACAACTCGCCTCGCGGGAGCGCCAGGTAGGGTGCCAGGGCTTTCGAGACGGCCGCGTCGAAGTCGTCCCCCATCGTCGAGGTGGTTCGTCGGAAGGCCGCCTGATCGGCGGCTGCGTCTGCCGCCATCCGGAAGGTCGCGGTGAGATGGGCGATCTGATGAGCGATCGTCCAATCGGGAGCCGGGGTCTGCCGGTCCCAGCCCGCCTCGTCGAGATCGACCAGCAACCGATCGACGTCGTCCGCCTCTGCCCTCAGCGCGGAGATCACGTCCTGAAGCTGTGTCACGCTCGTGTCCTCTCGTCGTGCGGTGCGACGCACCGCAGGGGACGCGGTCCGGTCGCCCGAGATGTGCCCTTGTCGAGCTGATGCGGCGTCGCCGCGGCCACCGCGTCACGACGCCGTCGGCCGAGCGTGCCTGGCAGACGGACCCGCTGTCCCCTCCTGACGTGCCCTCCAGGGGGCCCGGCCCGTATCGCGCCACGACGAGGCAATGCGGAAGAAGTCGATCGACCTCGGATCGGTTGCGGGTACCCTGCTGCTGCGTAGCGCGGCGTGGCGGAGACCATCCCGAGCCGCCGGAGAATGCTCTCCGGTCTCCGGCTCCGGCTGCGGTCGTCGCCTGCCTGCCGCTACCCCCGTGAGCACGCCAGAGTCGACCCGCAGGCTGCGCTGTCCGAACTCGGACCCTGTCGCTCCTGACACGGCCGTCTGTTCGACGAGGAGAAGATGATGCCGCCGTTCGATGGCGAGGACCTACATACCCGGCCCGGCTCTGTCGGTCCGACCACGCCGAGCCCGCCTGCGAGCAGCGTCGCCGCCCGGCAGCACGCTCACCTCGTGCGGTGTGGGAGAGCATCGCGGCCGAGCGGGTCGCTATGACACGAGTGGTCGCCCTACCTGGACGCGGGGCCGTGGGCAGGGTGAGCGAAGTGGCATCGACGCGGGTCGGGCCGCCGGTCGCTCCTCCCGCGCTGCCGTCGGGGGCGCCGGACGCCGAGCAGGTCGACGCGTTGCTGCGGCGGCTGACGCCACAGGTGCTCGGCACCCTGATCCGCCGACACGGCGGGTTCGACGCCTGCGAGGACGCCCTCCAGGAGGCGTTGCTCGATGCGGCGCTCACCTGGCCCGAGCAGGGAACGCCGGAGCAGCCGTCGGCCTGGCTGATCACGGTCGCCTCGCGCAGGCTTGTCGATCAGCACCGTAGTGAGCGGGCACGCCGGAGACGGGAGATCGCCGTCGCCGCGATGACTCCGGCCGATGAGGTGTTCGCGCCGGGTCCCGACCAGGACCCCTCGGGCGACCGCGACGACACGCTGGTGCTGCTGTTCCTGTGCTGCCATCCCGCCTTGACGCCGCCTTCGCAGCTGGCACTGACGCTGCGTGCCGTCGGTGGACTCACCACGGCCCAGATCGCCCGTGGCTTTCTGGTCCCCGAGGCGACGATGGCACAGCGCATCAGCCGGGCCAGGCAGCGGATCAAGAACTCCGCGACCCCGTTTCGTCTGCCTGCGGCGGCGCAGCAGGCGGAGCGGCTTCCGATCGTGCTGCACGTGCTCTACCTGATCTTCAACGAGGGCTATGCGGCCTCGTCGGGAGCCGATCTGCATCGTGCCGAACTGACCGGGGAGGCGATCCGACTCGCCCGGACCCTGCGGGACCTGAGACCCGAGGACGGGGAGGTGGCGGGTCTGCTGGCGTTGATGCTGCTCACTGAGTCACGACGCCCGGCCCGCACCAGGCCCGACGGTGCCCTCGTCCTGTTGAAAGACCAGGATCGACGCCTCTGGGATCAGGCGGCGATCGCGGAGGGCGTCACACTGATCACCGACGCCCTCGCCCGCCCGCCCCTGGGCCCCTATCAGGTTCAGGCCGCCATCGCCGCCGTTCATGCCGAAGCGGCGTGTGCCGAGGACACCGACTGGCCGCAGATCCTCGCGCTCTACGGACTGTTGGAGCGGCTGGCGCCCAACCCCATGGTGACCCTGAACCACGCCATCGCAGCGGCGATGGTGCGTGGTCCGCAGGCCGGTCTTGATCTCCTCGCACACCTGGACTCCGACGATCGGATCGCGAGGCACCACCGGCTGGCTGCGGTTCGAGGGCATCTGCTGGAGACGGCGGGCGATCGTGCGGCGGCCCGCGCGGCCTACCGGCTCGCGGCAGAACGCACCACGAGCGCTCCGGAGCGACGCTATCTGACGGGCTGCGCCGAACGGTTGGCCGACGACGGAATCCGGTAGGCCACGCACCTCTGATGCGGTGGTGACCGAGTGACCGCACTGGACCGCCGGTGTTGTGATCCCGGCCGAGCACGACGGTCGACGTCGATGCCCACATGACATCCGGCGCCGAGCAGGCCGTCGGACGCCGCCCTGTTCCGCCGTCTCGCCGTCTCGGCGGCCGGCCGGTGCACCTCGGGCGCCCCACCGACCGCACGGACGCGCCGGAGGACTTCCGAGCCCATTCGCAGTTCCAGTCCGGACGCGCGGCACGGATCTCTCCGGGACCAAAGAGATCCGTGCCGTGGGACCAGGACTGCCCCGTTCGGCTGCGCGGCGGGACGGGGGAACGGACGTCGGCGAATCGTCACCCAGGCGAACTGAGGAGAGGAACACGGCCGCCTCCGATCCCGTTCCGGGCTCGGGCGCTCTCGGTCGGCGGCGTCATCGCCGTCTTGGCGGTGCACGGTCGGCGATCGAGATTCGTGCCGGCCGCACCGGCGCAGCGTGGTCCCGGCGCTGGGTGCAAACTGCTGACCAGCCCTCGACATCGCCTCGGCGAGCTGCCGACCGACCGCAGGCGTTATGCCGACGGCCGGACGTTCGGGTTGCGCCGGAACGCGTTCTCCGGATCGTGCACCGCCTTCAACGCCGCCAGCCGCGCGCGGGTCGCGCTCGGATAGATCGCTGCCACGTCGTCCTCGGTCACCTCGCTCAGGAAGCCGCTGTAGGCACCCGTGCTGAACGGGGCCAGTGTCCGCCAGAACTCGTCGAACTCGGGGCGGATCGCGTCGTGGTCGGCCGGGCCACCGAGGTGGGTGGTGAAGAACATGACGTCCTCGTCCCGGTGGGCGAATGCGGTGGTGCCCTCGGCGACCCGACGGACCGCCCCGCCCATGCTCCGGAACTCCACGTACAGCATGGGGAACTGCCGGGCGCCGTTCAGGACGGTCTCGACGAACGCTCGGTCGGCAACCGGGGCGAAGGCGCTTCGGACCATCGGCTGCCAGCCCGCAGGCAGCCGGGAGGGCTCGCCGAGCACCTCCGCGTAGGGCATCGGCCTGACGTCCGTCGACTGCACGGTGCCGAGTTCGCACAGCGGGGCGATGGCCTTCCTCGCCTCTGTGGTGTCCGACCCGGCGTAGCAGACGGTGATGGTCACCGGCGGCGGAACACCGTCGAACGGCGGGAACACCCCGACCGTCGCGGTGAGCTCGTCCGCCGCCGTGCGCAGGTATGCCGCCCACCCCGTCACGACGTCCGCAGCCTCCTCGGCGGGGTAGCTGATGGTGCCGAAGTGCACGCCCGCCGACTCCTGCGCGAGGACGTCGAAGGAGATGACGACGCCGAAGTTCCCGCCGCCGCCCCGGATGCCGTAGAACAGCTCGGGATTCTCCGTCGCGGACGCCCGCAGCACGTGGCCTGCGGCCGTCACGACCTCGGCGGCGACCACGTTGTCCAGCGCGAGGCCGAACCGTCGCACCAGCCAGCCGATGCCGCCGCCGAGCAGCAGCCCGCCGACGCCGACGGTGGAGGTATCGCCGGCGGAGATCACCAGGCCGTGCTCGCCGAGGACCTTCGCGACCCTGCCCCAGCGGGCTCCGCTGCCTAACCGGACCACGTTGCGCTGCGAGTCGAGAAGCCGGACCTCGTCGACGGGGGACAGATCGATCACCAGCCCGCCGTGGTCGGTGCTGAAGCCCGCGTTGCTGTGGCCGCCGCTGCGCACGGAGATCGGCAGCTCATGGGCCCGCGCGAATCCGATCGCCGCGCGAACGTCGTCGGCGCCGGTGCAGCGCACGATCACCTCGGGGCTGCCCTGATGGGCGAAGACGTTGCGCAGCTCCTCGTATGCGTCGTCGCCTTGGACGACGACCTCGCCTGCGACGGCCGACGCCAACGCACTGATCTGGTCGGATTCCATGATGTTCCTCCTGAGTGGACTATCGAGGGGAAGGCCGATGCGGGGAGTGCCGATCGGTGGCGGGTCGCCGGCCGCTTGCGGCGTCCCGGGCTCGACGTTCCGTTGCTGGTCGGACGACCCGGGCACGAGTCCGCTGCTCATCGATCCGGCCGTGGTGAGCCGAGGTCCTCCCCACCGGGCGTGCGGACCGCATCGGGCCGGGCGCATTGTCGGCGCAGGACGACCGTGGCCGCGGTCCGAGCAGGCCTCCGCCGGACACGGCACACGGGCTCGGCTGACGGGGCAGGCCGGAGACGGCCTGCCCACGCAGCACAGACGGGTCGCGGTGCGCCGGGACCGGCGGCGCAGCCGGTCCCGACGCAAGCGCATCACGCCTCGGTGCCGCCCTGTTCGAGCAGCGGCCACACCTCGACGCCGTTCACCCCGGCGGCCGGGTATCGCGCGGCGAGTTCGACGGCCCGCTCGCCGTTCTCGACATCGACGACGAAATAGCTGGCCAGATGTTCCTTCGACTCCAGATAGGGCCCGTCGGTGACGACCGGGACGCCGTCGCGGACCCGGACGACCTTGGCATTGGTCGTCTCGGCCATGCCCTCGACGCTCACCAGTTCACCGGACTCACGGATCTCCTGCTGAAAGTCGGCGTCCTGCTCGATCAGCGCCGCGAATTCCGCCGGGGAGTACCGCGCCCACTGCTCGTCGCTGCCGTAGATCAGAAGCATGTACTTCACGGTGCTCTCCTCATACCAGGACGTCCCTCGTGGACACCTCTCCTAGATCAGTCGGAGCGGGCGACGGATTCTCGACATCGCGGCAAAATCTGCTTCCCGGCCGCTTCGTCCCGCTCCGGCGGCGGTCCCGTGCGCACCGTGCGGGGCACCGATGAGTTCCCCGCGTTCGACCCGTCATACGACCGTGAACCCGAGACGTGTGGACGCGCAGGCGGAGACCGGGCGGACGCAGACCGGGCGGACGCGGCCAGCCGGGCGGCTGGGCGCCGGAGCAGACAGAGGAGTACGCCATGGGACGAACGGATGCCGAGACGGACGATGTTTTCGTGGTGGACACAGACGATTCCGTGACCGACGGCGAACCAGCAGCCCCGTCGGCGCAGTCGACCTGGACCGACGACGGATCGACTGCCGCCGCCGCGCGGGAGGGCGACGAGGCCGCCTTCGCCCGGCTGGTGCGACGACACGAGCGTGAGCTGCGGGTGCACTGCTACCGGATGCTCGCCTCGGTCGAGGACGCCGAGGACCTCACTCAGGAGACCTTCCTGCGGGCCTGGCAGCGGCGCGAGACGTTCCAGGGACGTGCGACGTTCCGGGCGTGGCTGTATCGGATCGCGACGAATGCGTGCCTGGACTTCCTGGAACGCCGTCCGTCCCGTCGGATGGTGGTCGGACGCGGCACGGAGCCGAGCCGGGCGGTGGCGATCCCCTGGTTGCAGCCCTGGCCGGATCGCCCGGGCGTGCAGGCCGACTCGGCCGAGGCAGGACCGGATGCGGTGGCGGAGTCGCGAGAGACCATCGAGCTGGCCTTCCTCGCCGCCATCCAGCATCTGCCGCCGAGGCAGCGGGCGGTGCTGATCCTGCGCGACGTCCTCGGCACGCCCGCCGCCGAAACGGCGATCCTGCTGTCGGACAGCGTCGCCTCGGTCAACAGCGCGGTGCAGCGCGCACGGGCGACCCTCCGGAGGCAGCTGCCACCCCGCAGGCTGGCCTGGGCCGCCACTGCCGATGCCACCCGGGAGGAGCGCGTCGTGCTTCGGCGGTACATGGCGGCCACCGAACGCGGTGACATGACGGCGCTCGCGTCCCTGCTCCGCGAGGACGCCCGGTGCGGACAGCAGCCCGGAGCGGGCGGTCACTCCGGCACCGATGCGGTCGGCTACCAGGGCCGGGACGTGATCATCTCGTCCTGGGCGCCCGCCATGGACGGAGCGGATGCCGTCGAGTTCCGGCTGGTGGAGACCACGGCGAACGGCCTGCCTGCGGCGGCGGTGTACATCCGGCCGCCCGGCACGACGTGCTATCACGCCTTCGGGCTGGACGTGCTGCGCATCGAGGGCGGTGAGATCGCCGAGGTGGACGCCTTCGCCCCGGACGTCTTCCCGCTGTTCGGGCTGCCCGCGGTGGTGTGCCGGGAGGGGCGGGGCGGCGGTGCGTCGCGCCGCCCGGCCGACGCTGTCGCGCCGCCTGGTCGGTGATGTCGATGGAGACGCTCCGTGCCCACGACCGTCGCAGGGGAGTGCGCCGCCCGACTAAGTGCGGGAGGACGGTGATCGTGGCCTACCCGCCTACCCGCCTACCCGCCTACCCGCCTACCCGCCTACCCGCCTACCCGCCTACCCGCCTACCCGCCTACCCGCCTACCCGCCTACCCGCCTACCCGCCTACCCGCCTACCCGCCTACCCGCCTACCCGCCGGTCCTACCGGGCGGGGCAGGCAAGCAGGTCGACCCCTGGGGCGGGAGACTCGCGTGCCCGCTTCGGAGTCCGGCCGGCACCCAGGCGAGCTGGAGACGAGTGTCCGCGAGCAAGTTGCGGGTCGGTCGTCGGCCATCGGCCCGTACCGGACACCCGCGCAGGCGTCCGGTGATCTCGGGCCGCCCGCTCAGATCCGACGGGATGCCCCAGGTTTCGCCCGGCCGTTCACGGGTCCAAGGTGCTCGCCAATCCGTCGAGAAGGCGGGCGAGCCCGAACTCGAAGGCGGCCTCGAGGTCGGGTGGTTCCACCGTCCCGAACAGCAGCGGAAAGCGACCGGTCGCCTCCAGTTCGGACAGCTCGGAATCACGGTCGTCCCACCACTGGCAGTTGCTGACACCGGTCTCCTGCTCCTCGTCGAGCTCGGAGCCGAGCCAGTTCGCCATGCCGACGACGAAGGCCGTCAACACGACGATCGCCTGCATGGCCACCCGGCGCCGGTCCGGTCGACCGGCATCCAGGACCTGCATCAGCCATTCGGTGTGAGCCAGGCCGCCCGGCGTCAGCAACGGCCTCGGCACCGAGACGCTTCCCGCCGCCCACGGGTGCCGTTGGTACATCCGCCAGTCGCGCCGCGCGGAGATCTCCAGCCCCCGCCGCCAGTCCGAGGGCGGCTCGGGCAGCGGCACCTCGGTGAACGCGCGGTCGGTGATCAGACGGATCAGATCGTCCTTGCCCTCGACGTGTCGGTACAGCGCCATCGTGCTGACGCCGAGTTCGGTGGCCACCCGTCGCATCGACAGCGCAGTCAGGCCTTCGGCGTCGGCGACGCCCATCGCGGTCGCGATGATCGTCTCCCGGCTCAAGACGGCGTCCGGGTCACGCGGTGCGGAGTCGGCGGCGGGGGTGCGCGGCGGCCTGCCGAGGACCACGGTGCCCGCGCCCGGCACGGCCTGCACCAGCCCCTCGTGGCGCAGGGCGGCCAGGGCCTTGGTCGCCGTGGCCATCGCCACGCCCCATTCTCGGATGATCTGTCGCGTCGAGGGGACTCGGTCGCCCGGCCGCAGCTCGCCGGACTCGATGCGCGCGCGGATCGCGCCGACGATCCGCGCGTAGGGCGGGCCGTCTCCGTCGCTCGCTCTGGCAGTCATCCTCGGCTCTCCTTCCGGTAAGTGTCGGTGATCGTACTAGTGCGGTTGCTTGATTCGATCGATGTTCCGGCGTGCGGACGACTCGGTGCCCTCGTGTCGCCCCTGGCCGTCTAATGCCTAGTGCACTACAGGTGGTGCACTAGTGCAAGTCAGGTGGACTGCCCGCTTTTATACGTGGTTTTATGTCTTCCATCGGAGTGTGATTATCATGTACGCACCAGCTCGGTTCGGGTGTGAGGCCGAGCCGAGAAGACAGTGCAAAACTGGGGGCAGCCACATGAACGATCACCGGGACGCACTGGTTTCGGGAGTACGCAGATCAGGTCCGAAGGACGTGGATCAGGCGGTCGGCATCCTGACCGAGGCGTTCATGACGGAGGAGACCACTCGGTGGCTCTTCCCCGTCGATGCCGACCGTCGAGAGTGCCAGGCGCACTACTACCTCCCGTTGGCACACCAGGCCGCGGCCGAGGGCGGCCTCTTCACGGCCGAGGACACCGCCGCCGCGTTGTGGCTGCCGGTCGCCGAGGACGGCGTGTCGGCACCAGACTTCGGCGCCGACGAACTGCCGCCGCCGCTCGCCGCGCACGGCGAGCGACTGATCACGCTCCTCGGCGTGCTCGCCGAGCGGCATCCGCGTGGCCTGCGCCATCTGCACCTGTCGTTCATGGGTGTGCTGCCCGCCGCCCAGGGGCGCGGGCTCGGCTCGGCGCTGCTGCGTCGAGGACTGGCCGAGGCCGACGCTGCGGGTCTGGGCGTCTATCTGGAGACGGCGTCGGCAGGCGCGCGCGCCCTGTACGAGCGGCACGGCTTTCAGGCCACGGGGGAGGCGATGCGACTGCCTGATGGTCCCGAGATCACCGGCATGTGGCGGCCCGCCGCCCGGTGACTCGATCGGCTTCGGCCCGCCGTTCTTCTGCGGGGTCCGCTGTCCCCGCACCGCACCGGCACCCCCCGCGTCGCACTCCCACATCCCGCGTCGTCGCCGTCCGGGTCCGCCATCACGGGCGAGACGGTCAGCCGGCCCGGATCTGGCGGCCCGGATTCGACGGCCCGGTCCACGACGACCCCCGGCCCGACAGCCGGTCCAGACGACCGGACCGACGACCCCAAGCCCGACAACACCCGGCCCGACGGACCGGATCTGAGCGCCGAGGCCGCTGACGGCCGTGGGCCGACGGCTCGGATGCGGCCCGAGAACCCGACGGCGGCCGGCCGTCGCGGGGCTGACCCGGTGCCGTCTCGGAGACCCGACGGCTGAGGTCTGCCGTTCTCGTGCGCCGAGGCGAGGCCGGACGGCCGAGGCGCCACGACCGAGGCGCGCCCTCCGACGACATGACCGGTGGCAGCCGAGGCCGCCACTCTGTTCCTCCTTCCCGAATCTCGTGAAACCGGCTGACAGAACCGACGACAGGAGCACCCCCATGACCCAGACGACGACCGGTCGGACCGAGGCCGAGGTAGTGGCGGGCGGCGGGCCCGACGACATCCTGACCACTCGACGCCTCTCCCTACGAGGCAGCCAGACCGACATCGGCCGCGCCCTCGCGACGGAGGCACGGACCCGCTTCGGCTGGGCCCCGTATCCGGCAGCCGACCCCCTGCGGAACCGGGCTCGCCGCCGCTGGTTCGCCCGCGAATGGCCTGCGCACCACGCCCGCATGCTGGGCGTCGCCGAGGCCCTCGGCCTCGATCCGGAACGAGACGACATCGACTTCTCCGCGATCGCCTCCGGCGCGGTCGACTTCGGCTGCTCCGCAGTCTGGTACCCGCCGCAGACGGCCTCGGACGGACACGGCCGCATCGTGCGGAACTTCGACTTCTTCACCGGCGGCTGGCAGGACATGATCGCCGTGATCGACGGCGGCAGGCCCGCCGACGTGCCCGCAGGCCCGAGAATCTGCGAGACGCCGTACGTCATCGACCTGATGCCCGACGAGGGGCCCGCCTCCACCGCGATCAGCATCTTCGGCTTCGACGGCGCCACCGACGGGGTCAACGAGCACGGCCTCGCGGTCGTGCTGCTGATGGCCGACGTCGAGACCGCCAGGGCAGACGGCGGCGCTCTGCCCACGGTCGGTCTCAACCCGACGCAGGTGCCTCGCTTCCTCCTGGACACCTGCGCCGACGTCGACGAGGCGAAGGAGGCGCTGTTGAGCACCAAGCAGTACGACGAGAGCGCCCCCTGTCACTACCTGATCGCCGACGCCGCCGGACGCGGCTTCGTCTGGGAGCGCTCGCCAGGCGGGGACGAACACATCATCGAGGTCGACGACGGGCCGCTGTGCGTCACCAATCACCTGCTGCACCGCCACCCCGACGTGGAGAACCTGCCCGCCGACAACGCCGACAGCCACGAGACCTACGAGCGGATGCGGACGCTCACCAGGAAGACGCGACAGGACCGGCAGAGCGTGTCCTCTCCGGAAATGATGCGGGCCGACCTCGACGGGGTCGCTCCCAGGGAGGACCCGTCCTGGCGGACGATCTGGCGCACGGTGACCGACGTCCAGGACCGGAGCATGAGCGCGGGCTTCTACCTCGGCGAATCGCAGGCAGGCGACATCCGCAACAGCGAGGAGGTCCTGCTCACCGTCGGCCGCCGTTGAATAAGCGTGCCCGATCCGGCGGCACCGCATCGGCAGCGCAGCTCCGACTCGGTCGAGTCCGGCAGGTCCGATAGGACGTCGTCGGGATCAAGGCGGCGGCGTGGCCTGCTCGCCTGCGCATCGCGGCGAGCAGGCTGTCGGCGTGCACCGAAGCCTTGCGTGACAGTCGAATGCGAGCCCCGCGCGGGTCGGCGGTTCGGCTCCCGGTTCCCCGCAGTTCCATATCGGACACGGGACGGTCGGGCTCGACGCCGCGCAGCCACGACGGCGCGTAGGGCTGGGTTCTGGTCATGCACTCACGGTAGCGACGGGTCGACGGGGGTGCGGCCCGGCGAGTGCGATTCATGACAGATGTCATGAACAGTGCTGACAAGTGTCATAGGAAACTCATGACAGTTGACACTACCTGCGGCGACGTCCGTTCGTCATGATCGGCGGCATGACCTCCCACTCGAGTCTCGTCGTCCTTGTCGTCACCGTCGTCGTCGCGGTCGCCGCTGCCTTCGCCTTCCCCACCGGTCTGGACGCCGTCCTCGCCCTCGGACATCGACACGTTCCGTGTCCGCTCAGGCATCGGCCGCTCAGACATCGGCCGCTCGGGCGTCGGCGCCGTGCCGCGTATCGGCCTGTGGAGGGGTGCGATGGCCGCGCTCCCGTGCGAGAACCTCGGGCCGGGCCCCAGCGCGGGCCTCCGACCACGAGTGAGTCGAGCCGTGATCACCCGTCGTGCGCTGACCCGGGTAGAGAGGTGACGGGGGTGCGACAGCCGAGAAAGCGGCGAAGGTGACGTGAGCCGATGCACGGTGGATGCGGCGAGCCGGAACGAGGTGACGGCAGGGAAGGCGACAATTCGGTTGACGGGCCGCGTGAACGGCCGGTCCGCAGCCGTCGCCGCTGTCTAACATGAGCCCGTGTCATCCCCATCTGACGAGGCATTTCTCGTTCTCCAGCCGTCCCGACAGCGACGACGGTGGTCGATGATCATCGGATCGGTGGTCTCGCTCCTCTTCATCACGCCCGCCACGATTCAAGGCGGTGTGGTGGGGTTCCTCGTCACTGCGGGATTCATGGGCATCGTGCTGAGCCTCGTCTTCCTGTCCTTATATCGGTCGAGGGTCTTGCTGACTCCTCGCCGGGTGGGCAGCCGAGGGATGTTCGGCGGCATCCGCTGGGTGCCGCGCTCCATGGTGGCCGTTGCGGTGCAGGGCCTGTTGTCCATGGGCCGGGAATCGCCGCACAACGTCTTCCTGCTCGATGCGCAAGGCAGGCGGGTGCTGCGCCTGATGGACTCGGTCTACGACCGGACGGCCCTGGATCGGCTGGTGTGGGAGTTGCGGGTCCCCGTCCAGACCTTTCCGCCGGGGACCACGGCGAACAAGCTCGCCCGGGTCTACCCGGGCATCGTGCCCTGGGCGGAGCGCAGGCCGTTCATGATGGCGTTCGCCATCCTGGGCGGGGTGATCATCCTCGTGGTGGTCATCGTGGGATTACTCCAGGCGGAGCGGCTCGCCTCCTGACTTGATCGCAGGCGACGGCACCGAGTGTCTGTGGGGACGCATCGTCGGCGTGGCAGGCAAGGACACCGCTCAGGGCCATCGCGATGCAGCGGACGACTCGCCCGACCGGAACTCGGCCGGTGTGCCGCCGGAAGCACCGGCGGTCGGTCCCGTGGCGGTCGCACCGAACCCCCTCGGCTGAGACCTCGAACGCCTACGATCGAGCGGTGTCGCCTCCGTCCGATGAGGAGCTTCTGGTCATCCGGCCGTCGGCGGCCAGGCGCAGTGGCATCCTGGTCCTCACCGTGATCATGGCGGCGCTCGTCATCCCGACCCCGTCGATCTACTTCGGCTGGGCGGGATTCCTCTGGTCCACCGGGATCGGCGGCGGTGCCCTGGCCTGGACGCTCCTGTCGCTGTATCGGCCCCGGATCATCCTCACCTCGCGTCGCATCGGCCTTCGCGGCCGGATCGGCGGTGTCCGGTGGGTGCCGCGATCCATGGTGGCGCTGGCCGTGCAGGGCTGGCTGCGGATGCCGACCAAGGCACCGCACAACGTCTTCCTCCTCGACGCGGACGGCAGACGAGTGATGCGTCTCCTGGACTCGATCTTCGACCGGACGGACCTGGAAGAGCTGGTCGCCGCGCTGGACGTCCCGGTAGCGGCGTTTCCCGGCGGCACGTCGGCGAAGACGCTCGCGCGGTCGTATCCGGACATCGTGTCGTGGCCCGAGCGCAGGCCGTTCGTGGTGGCCCTCCTGATCGCGAGCGGCCTGCTGGGATCGTTGATCGTCCTCGGCCTGCGGTAGAGCCTGTCTTCGGTCCCTCTGGAGTCGTGAGCAGGGATCGGCGTGGATGAGCTGCCAGGCGGAGGAGGGAGCCATAGCGGAGTCATGGTGACTGACGACAACGCCGCAGATCGCCGCGCCTGCCCCGCGTAACTCCGACGGCAGGGATCAAGATGGCTCCCCAGGCCGTCGGGCGCCGCAACCCGGTACCGGGCCCGCCCGACCCCGGAACAGACCGCCGAGATCGTGCGGCAGACCGGCTCACCTAGCCGATCCGCGTTCGGTGGCGGTTCGATCGCCGCTCGGCCCGGCCTTCTCGTCCGACAGCACCGGTCCGGCGGCGGGCTCGGTGTCGCCAGCTCGGGTGAGCCTGCGTGTTCGCCCCTCCACGGGTACGCAGACCGACCAGCCTGCCTCGGCGCCTGTCGACGGATCGCCGTCGCGGGTCCGCTTCTCTCGCACTGAACTGTCGGCGGCTCATTCGGCTGTGATGAGCTGCGGACTCCGGACTGTTGACCTGCCGATGGTTGTGCCATAGAACTTGAGTGCCCTCGACGGTGAGGGCCGTCGCCGCCGAGGGCGATCGTCGTACCGCAGTCGTCTGGCCGTGCCGAGGCCGAGTGCCCGGTGGTCCGACGCTGGTGGTCCTGCGGCTCCCGTCTCGGTGGACGGCCGATGCGGGCGCGCATCGGCCCTCGACGTCTCGGTGCCTGACATTAGCCCTTCCGCAGGCTCACGACGCCCCCGCCGACGCGACCGCTGGAGTCTCCAATGCCGCTGCCGCCCGCCGATTCTGCTCCCCTGGTTCCTGCGGACGGCTCGGGACCCGAGACCGCCGGGACCACCGAAGCCGCCGTCGCCGACGCCCCGGAGACCTCCGAGATCGTCGTCTCCTCGGAATTCGACGAGAGCCCGGCCTCCGGACCCGGACCCGTGGCATCCAGCCCTACCTCCGATGCCGCCGATGCCGCCGTGTCCGCCGGGACTGTTGCGCCCGCGAGCCCTGCCGCACTCACCGAAGCAGCCGAAGCCACCGAGCGCGCGGGGGCAGTCCTCGGCGCCTCGTCGCCCATCGCACCGTTGGTTCATCTGCGGGCGGCCGGGGTCAGCCTCGTACTCGACATCGCCGATCGACGACTGCCCTCGGTGCTGCACTGGGGCGCGGATCTCGGCACCGTGTCCGCCGAGATGCTCGCCGAGCTGTGTCGGGCCTCGACTCCGGCGCCTGCGCTCAACGATCTCGACGAGATCCAGGTGATCGGCGTCGACGTGCTTCCCGAACACGCCGCCGGCTGGCGGGGCAGGCCGGGACTGACCGGGCAGCGCGACGGCCGAGGCTGGTCACCGCTGTTCGAGCGGACCGCGCTCGACGTCGAGACGCGACCGGCGAACGGCGGTCGGGTGGTGGCCGACGGGCTCGATGCCGAGAACGGCCTGACCATTCGCGTCGAGATCGAGCTGTTGCCCACCGGCCTGCTCCGGCAGCGGGCAGGCGTCACGGCGATCGCGAGCCCGTCTCTGCCCGCCCAGCCGCTCGGCACTCCCTACGCCGTCGACGGTCTCGCGCTCGCGCTCCCCGTCCCCCCGGTGGCCACGGAACTGTTCGACCTGGCGGGCCGCTGGGGTCGGGAACGCGCCCCGCAGCGCGCCCCCTTCGTGGTCGGCTCGCACACCAGAGAGAACCGGCGCGGGCGGACCGGCGCGGATGCCCCGCTGATCCTCGCGGCGGGCACCGAGGGCTTCGACTTCCGGTCCGGCGAGGTGTGGGCGGTGCACGTCGCCTGGAGCGGCAACCACCTGACCTACGCCGAGCGCCTCGCCGACGGCACGGCCGTGTTGGGCGGCGGCGAGCTGTTGGCGGCGGGCGAGGTCCGGCTGGCGGCGGGGGAGAGCTACCTCGGCCCGTGGTTGTACGCGGCCTACGGCGTCGGGTTCGACGGGGTCGCCGCCCGCTTCCACGAGCACCTGCGGTCTCGACCCCATCACCCGCACAGCCCTCGTCCGGTGGTGCTCAACACCTGGGAGGCCGTCTACTTCGATCACGATCTGGATCGGCTGGTCGAGCTGGCCCGGCGTGGCGCCGAGGCGGGCGTCGAGCGTTATGTGCTGGACGACGGCTGGTTCCGGCATCGCCGCAACTCCCGGGCGGGCCTCGGTGACTGGTATGTCGATCCCGACGTCTGGCCGGACGGACTCAACCCCTTGATCGAGCAGGTCCGGGCGCTGGGTATGGAGTTCGGGCTGTGGTTCGAACCCGAGATGGTCAACCCCGACTCGGATCTGGCCCGCGCGCATCCCGACTGGATTCTCGGGATCGGCGACCGCCCGCCGCTGCTGTCCCGCAATCAGCTCGTCCTCGACCTCGGCAATCCCGAGGTGTTCGACTATCTGCTGGAACGCCTGGACTCGCTGCTCAGCGAGTACGACATCAGCTACGTGAAGTGGGACCACAACCGCGACCTGGTCGACGCGGGTCGGCCGCCGACGGGCCGCGCGGGGGTGCATCAGCAGACGTTGGCGGTCTACCGGCTGTTGGACGAGCTGCGTTCGCGGCATCCCGACGTCGAGATCGAGTCGTGCTCCTCCGGCGGGCTTCGGATCGACCTCGGCATCCTGGAACGCACCGACCGGGTGTGGGGCAGCGACGTCATCGACCCCTTGGAACGACAGCAGATCCAGCGCTGGACCAGCCAGCTTCTTCCGCCGGAGCTGGTCGGCTCCCACGTCGGCGCACCCCGCTCACACACCACCGCACGGACGCACTCGCTGTCGTTCCGGGCGGGCACCGCGCTGTTCGGGTCCTTCGGGATCGAGTGGAACCTGACCTCGGCGTCCGCGCAGGAGCTGGCCGAGCTGGCGGAGTGGGTCGCGCTGTACAAGCGGGTCCGGCAGCTGTTGCACACCGGGACGCTGGTGCGCGCCGAGCAGCACGATCCCTCCTTCGCCGTGCACGGTGTGGTCGCCCGCGACGGCGGCGACGCGCTGTTCGCCCTCGTTCAGCTCGCCACGCCGCTGACCTCGATTCCCGGCTCGATCCGGCTGCCAGGACTCGATCCGGAGCGCGACTATGACGTCAGCGTGCAGCCGCCGGGGGACCGACCCTCGCTCCGGCAGTCCAGCACCACGCCCTGGATCGAGGGTGGGGTGCGCCTCACCGGCCGCGTACTGGACCACGTCGGGCTCCGGGCCCCCGCCCTGCATCCGGAGCAGCTCCTGCTGATCCGCGTGCGGGCCGTGACGTCGTGATCGGTCGGCGCCGGGATCGCCGGACGGCGTGACGTCGGCAGCCGACGGCGTCGAACCCGGTGCCGGTTGGGACGTTGCGGCCGGGTGATGTCGTGGCGCTGCGGCCGCCCGCCCGCTCGACCCGGTGCCGCCGAACCGACCCCCGCCGTGCCTGCAAACGTC
Source organism: Actinoalloteichus fjordicus (assembly GCF_001941625.1). NCBI lineage: Bacteria > Bacillati > Actinomycetota > Actinomycetes > Pseudonocardiales > Pseudonocardiaceae > Actinoalloteichus > Actinoalloteichus fjordicus. The sequence goes on along the minus strand of NZ_CP016076.1, from coordinate 4,360,515 downwards.
TCGACTCCAACCCGTGCGAGGCCGTCGAACCCGTCACCGCGACCCGGTGCCGCTCCGCCACCGAACTCGGCTGCCTCGTCTGCGAAGGGGAGTCGAGGACTGCGGCGCTGCATTCTCGGGGCCCAGTCCTGCGCACCGGACCGGCCGAGGTCGGTCCGGACGAGGTGAGTACGACCGTCCGCTTCTCACATCACTTCTGCGGGCTCGGGCGGCATGAGCCCGCGACCCGACGTCGTCCGCCTCGCTTCGGTGCCCCGTGCCCAGGAAGCCGCGCCTCGGAACCGGGAAGCCGGAGCCCGAAATCTCGACAGCTCGCGAACCTCGGCCATCGACATCCCCGAACAGATCGAGGAGGACACCGCGCCAGACGCATCAACGCCGAACGGTGCGCCGCGTCGCCGCCACGGCCCCCTCCGCCGCCGAGGTGCCGCCGCCTCGTCGGGCGTGACTACACTGCCCCGCGTGACGGACACAGTGGACTCGCCCGCCCCGGACTCCCTGCGCGCACGGATCGGTTCCGCAGCGGCGCTCGGCAAGGCGGACGAGCTGGCCGACCTGCTGCGCGATCCCGGTGCGGCGGCCGTGCTGGCCGACACCTCGGGCACCGTCCCGCTGTACTCCGCCGCCGTCAACGGTCACACGGACGCGGTGCGTCTGCTGCTGGCGGCGGGCGCCGTCCCCGACGTCGAGAGCCACGGCGGTCCCGACGAGGGCACCCCCCTCTGCGCCGCCGCCTCCTGGGGACATCTCGACGTGGTGCGGCTGCTGCTGGAACACGGCGCCGACGCCAACCTCAGCGAGGCCACCCACCCGGAGGCCGACGTCGATGCGGCGGGCATGACCCCGCTGGAGTGGGCCGTGCTCGGCGGCCATGACGAGGTCGTCGCCGCGCTGGTCGAGGCGGGCGCGATGGTGCCCGACTTCATGACACCCGAGTCGTAGATCGGTTCGACGGAGCACTGAATTCCCGCCCCGAGGATCTTCTCGCGAGGCCGGACAGTCGGATCTCGCCTGCCCGCGACGACGACAGCAGCCGGTGTCGTCGATCGTGCCTCGGGCTGCGCGGAGACGGGTGACTCTTGTTTGCTGCGTGCCGCAAGCACCTTCCCTCGCTCGCACCACGCTGTCTCTGCCTCGAGTGAGGCGAAGCCAGATTCCTGCCCGCGTGATCCGGTCGGGTCGTACGTCGCCTGGTATTCGTTGTCCCAGGCGGTGATGTCGGCGACAAGGTCAGCGGGGAGCTGGAGTTCTTCGGCGGCTTCTTCGATAGAGTGACTGTATTGTTCGGGGTCGTCCCAGTTTTAGTAAAATGGCGCCTCCTGTCGGCCCACTAACAATGAAACCGCAACTGAACGGGACAACTCAACTCCTATGAAGACGGGTACGTAGTTTTCGTTTCAATGAGATCGGATGGGCTCCGACGACTACCCCATCTGGCGCGCCTGTGATGGCCACGCGCCGCCTCTCGCCCTCGAATACCACCTCGTAAACTGGTCGATCTTGGCCACTGTAGCCGACCACGGCTCCCCGCTCGAGCGCGGCGAACGCAAGGTCCATAATGGGGTCCTCTGGCACGCCCATCCGGCGGAACTCGTCAATGCGGTTCCGGGAGAGGATGTGATCTTGCCCGCCTCGTCGATTGTTCCGTCCTGCCCAGACGATCCGCCCGTTCGGCATCCTGGCCATGCGGGTGACGTCTTTGGGTCTGATGACCACGCCTGCGCGTTCTCGGTCGGCGATCCACTCCGCGTAGTGCGCGCGGTGGTCGGTGGCGTCCGATTCCTTGCCTTTCGTGTCGACTGTGGACGATAGGGCTGCCTCGATAGGTCGTCCTGTCGGTCCGATGGTTGTTCCTGGTGTGGTCTCGGGTCCGGCTGCGCGGTGGCCTGAGATGGTATGCCAGTAGTCGTCGATGATCTGTTGGGCTTGGATCATGGCGTTGTGTGCTAGTCGGACGTCGTCGCGGCCTTCGCTGATCGCGGCTTTTGCCACGATCGTTGCCTCGCGCGCTACCGTCAGCAAGGCGTGCGTTTGTCGTAGCTGTTCCACCACTTCCGTGACGGACAATGCACGACTCCTCACCCTGTGTTGATCTCAGTCCATGATGCCGCATTCCGAGCCCGCGCCGACAGGCACTCCACGTTGGCGAGGTCTACCTGTCGGTCGGCGGTGGTCAAGGGTTGGGGTGGTGGTTCTCGCGCCGTGATGTGGCGGGTTCGGACGGCGTGAGCGGGGTGCGGTGGGGAGTCGGACGGTGGTGTTCTTGGGGGCCGTGTTCAGGGGAGTTGGTCGCTCTTGATCCTTGTCAGGAAGACGGCGAAGGCGATCGGGGTGATGAGGAGCGTCCCGCCGTCGCGGTTCTGTATGACGTTTGCGCGCGCAGTTGACTCGGCCTCAGGTAACAAGCGCAGGAGCCTCGCCCAGGCTCTGGCGGTATTCGAACGCCTCGGGTTCGTCCCGGTAGTCGAGGAGGTTCCCGGCGAGATCGTGCAGCAGGATCTTGACCTCCGCCGGGGTACACCTGAAGTACTCCCGCCGCCGGTTGACCAGGTTCAGCCTGCGAGCTTCCAATGCGGTGTGCAGCTGACGCTCGATGTTCACCGCGTCGTGCGAGAAGAACAGTGCGTGCACATCGAACCGGAAGGGCACCGACGCGTCGCCGAGTTCGCGCACCCGGTCCATCGGCTCAAGACGGCGGGTCATCCCGATCTTGACGACATCAGGACCGAACGAGCCGATGTTGCTGATCACGTAGACGTAGCCTGCGCGGATGTTGGCCTGTCGTTCCTCGATGCCACCGAGTGCAGCTTCGATCTCGGCGAGCTTGTGTTCGAGTTCGGCCGCGCCGTCCGCATCTCCCTTCGCCCGCAGAGCTGCGACGGCGTTGCGGTAGTGTCCCTGCTCCTTGAGTAGCCGTTCCTGCTCGCGGCGGTATTCTTGCAACGCCCTCTGTTCTTCCCGGAGAGCGGCCCGCCGGTCCCGTTCTTCTTCCTTCTCCTGCTGCTTCTTCGCCAGGTAATCGGCGGTGAGTTCGAGTTCTCGAACCCGCATCGCATGGTAAGTGGGATTGACTCGGATTGCCGCCATGATTCCGAGCTTCTCGATCGTCCGGACAGCGGTCTCTAAGCGCTTGACGGCCGACGCGAGGTTGCCCGCCTTCAACACGCGGACACAGTTCTCGGCTTCCGCATTATAGGCGCGAAGCATGAGTTTCGACAGGTCTCCAACGAACTTGCGTCCTTGGGCGAGCGAATTATTGTAGTGGAAGCTGCTCGATGCGTTGACGGCGGACTTCGATCGGGTCATGTCTTTCATGGCGGCTTTCAGTCGTTCGATCTCGGCCTTATACGCCTCGGCGTCCGAAAGCACGTGCCGGTACTGATAAACCCCCACCTCTTGCATCAGTCGAGCATCATCGGTTTCGACCACCTCGGCCCGCAGGGCCGTGAGCTGATTCTTCAGCTGGCCGATCGCGGTGTTCATCGCCGAGGTCTCGTGGTGGTAGCGGGTCTGCTCGGCGTGGTGTCGCTGGGTCAGGGCGGCGATCTCCTTCCGGAGGCCGATCGGCCCGAGCGCGCCCAGCCGCTGGAGCTCGCCGCGCAGGTACAGGTTCTCGCGTTGCGCCGCTTCGAGCTCTTCCTGCCGCTTCCGTCCACCGAACATCGACGCCTCCCAGAAGATCACCTTGTGTAAGACGAAATCGTTTTCAACGGCTGGCTTGTTACGTCCTGCGTGAATACTAGTCAGGCGAACGGTGAAGGAGGATGGGTGACTCTTGTTCGATTCGTGCGGCGAGCATCTTCCGTCGTGCGCACCATGCTGTCTCTGCCTCGGTTGGCGGGAAGCCGGGTTCCAGTCCTGCTGGTAGCGACACTACGACTGGACGGCTCAACATGTCCTCCACTTTGATGAGCACGTGGCGGGGAGATTTTCGGTTGGCATCGATCAGAACATGCAGGTGCCCCAGGGAATCGCGCCGTTAGCCTGGTAGTTCACGCTCGTGACGATGGGCGACTCTTGCTTGATTCGAGCGGCGAGCATCTTTCCTCGCTCCCGCCATTCCTCCTCGGTCTCCGGCGACGAGAATCCGGAACTATGAAAGCAGTTGGGATTGTAGGTGGCTTGATATTCCGCGTCCCACTTCTTCAATTGTTCAATCAGGTCGGCGGGCAGCTTGAGGAAGGCGCCGGCCTGCTCGATCGAGTGGTTATACTCATCGGGGTCCGACTCAAGGTCGCAATAAAATGGCGCCTCCTGCCAGCCTGTCAGTATCGATATCGCAACCGATCGGTTCAGTGGTCCTCCATTGAGGGTTGGGCGGCGAAAGGGTTTATCCTGCTGCTTAGAACATGCACGTGCCGGGCGGTATTATCCCATTTGCACGGTAGCTGACGCTTGCGACGACGGGTGACTCCTGTTTGATTCTTGCGGCGAGAATTTTTCCTCGTTCTCGCCATTCTTCCTCTGCCTCGGGTGAGGCGAATCCGGACTCTAGTCCGCGTGATCCGGTTGGGTCGTAGGTTGCCTGGTATTCGTCGTCCCAGGCGGTGATGTCGGCGACGAGGTCGGCGGAGAGTTGGAGTTCTTCGGCGGCTTCTTCGATGGAGTGACTGTATTGTTCGGGGTCATACCAGTCATAGTAGAACGGATCTTCCTGCCAACCGACAAGTAGCGATATCGTAATAGAACGAGACAATTCAACTCCTATGAAGACGGGTGCGTAGTTTTCGCTTCCGGGAAATAGGATGTGCGCCAATGATTATGCCAGTCCACATTACGGTGATGGCCACGCGCCGCCTCTCGCCTTTGAACACGACCTCGTATACTGGCCGATCCTTCCCACTATATCCGACCACCGTTCCCCGGTCGAGCGCGGTGAACACGAGATCCATGATGTCTTCTTCTGGCACACCCATCCTGCGGAACTCGTCGATGCGATCGTCATCCAGGATGTGATCCTGGCCGCCGTCTGGGTTCTTCTCTTCTATCCAGACGATCCGCCCGTTCGGCATCCTGGTCATGCGGGTGACGTTTTTAGGTCTGATGACCACGCCTGCGCGTTCTCGTTCGCCGATCCACTCCGCGTAGTGCGTGCGGTGGTCGGTGGCGTCCGATTCCTTGCTCGTCATGTCAACTGTGGACGATGGGGCTGTCTCGGCAGGTCGTGCTGTCGGTCCGGTGGTTGTTCCTGGTGTGGTCTCGGGTCCGGCTGCGCTGTGGCCTGCGATGGTGTGGCAGTAGTCGTCGATGATCTGTTGGGCTTGGATCATGGCGTTGTGTGCTAGTCGGACGTCGTCGCCTGCTTCTTGGCCGAGGCGGCGGATTTCGGGTACTTGGGGCCAGACTGAGCCTGTGGTGGCGTGGTCGAAGATCTCCCTTCCTTCGCTGATCGCGGCTTCCGCCACGATCGTTGCCTCGCGTGCCACCGTCAGCAAGGCGTGCGCTTGTCGTAGCTGCTCCACCACTTCCGTGACGGACAATGCACGACTCCTCACCCTGAGTTGACTTCAGCCCATGATGCCGCATCCCGAGCCCGCGCCGACAGGCACTCCACGTTGGCGGGGTCTACCTGTCGGTCGGCGGTGGTCAAGGGGTGGGGTGGTGGTTCTCGCGCCGTGATGTGGCGGGTTCGGACGGCGTGGGCGGGTGCGGTGGGGAGTCGGGCGGCGGTGTTCGCGGGGGCCGTGTTCAGTGGAGTCGCTCGGTCTTGATCCTTGTCAGGAAGGCGGCGAAGTCGGCCGGGGTGACGCGCAGCGTCCCGCCGTCGCGGTTCTTGGTGTCGCGGATGCCGACGATGTCGGGAGCGGTGCCGATCTCGACGCAGTTCGTTTCGGTCGCGGATCGTGACGACTTGCGCCAGTACTGCAAGACAGCCATGGAGGATCTCCTCGATGAAGGTGATCAGCGGTGACCAGTGCCGATGTGGCTGGGGCGGTGTGTTCCCGCCGCTGTGCTCGCGGCGGGACCACACTGCTGGGCCGTGCTCAGCGGAGCCGGTCGGCCTTCAGCTGTGCCAGGAACGTGTTGAAGGCCGTTCGGTCTACGACGAGTGTGCCGCCGGTTCGGTTCTTGGTGTCGCGAATGCCGACGATGCCCGGCGCATCCGCAACCTCGACACAGTCGGTCTGAGCTGCGGAACGTGAGGATTTCCGCCAGTGGTCTACTGCGGTCATAGAGGGTCCCTTCGACGATGGCGATTTGCGATGGGTAGTCCTTGGCGGACAGCCGCGCCGTGTGTTCCCGCCGCTGTGCTGGCGGCGGGACCACACGAGTCACCTCGTCCTCAGCGAAGTTGGTCGGCCTTCACCTGTGTCAGGAAGGTGCTGAAGGTGGCGCTGTCGACGATGAGGGTTCCGCCGTTGCGGTTTTTGGTGTCGCGGATGCCGACGATGCCGGGGGCTGTGCCGACCTCGATGCAGCCTCCGTTCTTCCCGCTGTAGCTGGCCTTATGCCAGCCTGTCAGGTGTAGCGTCATGCGTTTGCTCGCTCTCTGCGTGACGGTGTGCATGGGATGCGATGAGGGCCGCCGTGTCGGCCGTGCTCATTGCGATCTCAAGTACGTTACTTCGCGCTTCGATGAACTCTCCGACTTCTTCGGGCTCGTCGATGAACTCACCTCGGCCCAGGCTTTCTACGTAAACGATCGGTGGTGCGTCGGCGAACTCGAGCAGATCGAACGGCCCGGAGAGCGCATCGTGAGCGCCTGCGGTGAACGGCAGGACCTTCACATCCACGATCCCTGACTCTACGAGGCGTAGCAGGTGGCGTAGTTGCCCGGCCATCACGGCCGGGCCGCCGACGGCCCTCGTCAGTACCGACTCATCGAGAATCGCTGTCATCTGGGTCGGGTCCTCACGGCGAAGGAGTTCCTGTCGTCCCATGCGTGTCATCAGTCGATCACCGTCGCCCGGTCGGTCACCGACGATGATCGCTTGCGCGTATTCCCTCGTCTGCAACAGCCCAGGGACGAGGGCTAGCGACACCGCCGTGATCGTTTCAGCTTCTTGCTCGTACATGACCAGGGTTTGGATCTGCGCTGGTACATGTGAAGCCGACCCGTGCCAGTTCGGACGCCCGAGGTCCTGTGCGAGGCGGAGTACATGCTTCCTCTGTTCGGGTGAAGCTTCGATCGCCCCGAGCAGTGCCGAGATGTCTTGAAGTGAGAGCACTTTCGTCGCGCCCTCGATGCGCCCCACGAGCGTCGGGTGGATGCCGATCCGGCGCCCGACCTCCCGTGCTGACAGGCCGTTCTTCTCGCGGACTGTGCGCAAGGCGTAGCCGACAGCTCGGGCCCTCGGCGTTCTAGTCATGCGGCTCATGTGACACAAGGTACGCGATTGATTGCAGCTCGTCATGGATGACACGGCTTGCCTTATGTGTCACAGCTACACACCATTCCTGGCAGGACGCTCACGCTGAGCTAACCAGCCGATACCGGAGGTGTAGCGCATGTCTGTCGCTCTGGGAGATCCCTCGCTGGATCAGCTGATGACCGATCACCTGTGGCATTCGCAGGATGGTGGTCGCGAATGTGCCCTCGCCGGTTCCCTACCTGTCCCGCCGCCTGCTCGTCGCTATGTCGGCGTGTTCCGGCGGCTGGAGCACCGGCTCGACTCGACCTATCACCTGGTCGCCGTGGCGGTGTGCGGGGCGATGGTCACGCGCGTCGACCTCGGCGTCGGCGCCGCTGAGAAGAACGTCCGTCCCTGTCCCTCCTGCTTTCCGGAGTCGCCATGTCCGCCTGGTTCGTCCGCTCCCTCGACCACGGAGACACCCACCTCGGTGATCCCGAGGACTCCGCCGTCGTCCGGCCCGCACCGGCCGTCGCACCCCGCTGTGCTCCCGACGCCCCGTTTCATCCGATGAACCGGCGGCCGATGGACTTCTGCTTCTTCGAGTGGCAGATGTGCCGCGACTGCCTCGCCGTCGTCGGTCGTCCCCGCGATCTTCGTCCCCTGCTGGCGGTGGCCGGATGAGCACCCGCCTGAAGCGTCGGCGGCGCTGGGTCGCCGGGCTGCCCTCCCGTTGGGGGTCCGTCGGCGCGCTGCGTCGCCTGCCCGCCCTGCGCATCCGGTCGTATCTCGGCGTCGTCCTCTGGCCGGTGGACGGTGATCACTCGTGACCGGCTCCGCCGTCTCTCGATCCACACCGCTGCACCCTGATCCGTCTCGTTGCCCGGCCCGCACTGCCCAATCGACTCGGCCGCCGTCGCCTGCGGGCCCGGCCTCCTGGCTCTCGGCCCGACTGCCTGCCCGGCTCTCGGCGGTGCCGAGCGGCTCGGCTGCTTCGCTCCTCGCGGCCTTGCCCGCAGGCTCGGCCGGGCGAGCGACCGCAGCCCGGACTCGATCGAAGTCCGTCGCCGCCCCCGGCGAGTCGTGTGCGGTGGCGGTACCGGTGGACTCGCGCTCGGGTCGCCCGGAGTCGCTGGTCCTGGTCGCCGATCGGCGGTCCCGCTCGGTCACCCTGGCGATTCGGGGCCACGGGCTGGCCTCGGTCACCGTGGACTCGCTCGGGGTCCTGCTCGGCGCGGTGGCCACCGAACGCCCGTCCGCCGCCATCGCGATCACCGTGGTCGGCCGCGATCACCGGGCCTGGCGGCTGCACGTCGCCGTCCTCGGCCCGCAGGCCGTCCTCACCCTCGCCTCGGGCGCCGCGCGGCTGCCCTGGCGCATTCCGCGCCGCGCCGAGTTGGCCTCGGCGCTGACCCGCACCGTCCACCACCTCACCGGAGAGCCACGATGAGCACCGAGACGACCGTGTGGTGGCAGGACGTCCCCACCACGATGCGCGAGATCGCCGACCGGCACGCCGTCGACGTCCGCACCACCGGCACGCCCCGAGTCGGCGCCGAGGTCCCCACCCTCTGCGGCACGACGATGGCCGTCCGCCTCATCCGGCGCTGCCTCGGCCGCATCACCACCTGCGCCGACTGCCAGGACCGGGCCCGCGAACTCTGCGGACTCCCGCCGCTGGACACCGAGCGGGGGCACGACGATGACTGATCATCCCGACCGTGTCGGACTCCTCGATTGCGCGTCTGCGCCTGCCGAATCCCTGCCCGCCGCATCCGTCGCCGCCGATCTCCCCGCCGTCGGCCGCAGTGCCGTCGAGGCTTCGCCGCCGACCGGCGTCATCGAGCCGAGCCGACCGGCCCGGCCTGCTCGGCGGTTCCGGCCGGGCGTGCGTGTCTGGTCTGCGCCGTCGTCCCGGCGACGCCGGTCCTGCCGTCGCTGTGGGGGATCGCGGACCGTCCTGACCCCCGGCGATCGGATGCCCTTCGCCGCGATCTGCTGCCCGGACTGCCGATGACGAATCAGCACGTCCCCGAATCGAACGGCAGCCCCGCCGGGCCGAGCAGCGCCGAACCGAACCCCGTCCCCGAACCGGCCGACGGCCGCCGCGTCCATTGCTGTCCCGGCACCGAGAATCGACCGTTGCTGCACGTCTGGCTGCTGCCCGCTGTCGAAGGCGGCGTGTTCTGGGGAACCTGGTGTCCCCGCTGTCGCGAGTCGTGGCACGGGATCGTGCCCGGCACCGTGGACGACGCCCTGCACGCCGCCACCGCCGAGGCCGTCCCGGACTGCGGCATCCGACGGCATCACGCGATCAGCACCAGCAACCGCCAACACCACTGGATCACCCGCAGCACCGGCATTCCGAAGCTGCTGCGCCGGCTCGTCGACCACGACCCCGATCCGGCCCTGATCGTCGGCGACGGATTCGTCGTGGCCGCCGACGCCAGCTTCCGGCCCGCCAACCGCTCCGCAGGCTGGGGCGTGGTCACCGGTCGCGGCTGGCACGACTCCGGGCGGCTCGACCCGCGACATTCCTGGGACTCCCACTCCGCCGAGGTGATGGCCGCCGTGCACGCCGCCTCCCTCTACCAGCGCGGCGACCCGGTCACCGTCGTCACCGACAGCAGGATGGCGGCGGAACACCTCAATCTGCTGATCAACTCCACCGGCGCGCAGCGCAGACGCGGTTACCGGCGGCTCGGGATCTCCCTGTCCCTCCTCGGTCTCAACATGGTCGAGGACCTCGTCAAGGCCGCCGCCGAGGAAGGCGTGCCGAAGCGGTTCGTGTGGCGACCCCGCAACACGCATCCCATCCAGACGAAGGCCGACGCACTCGCCTCGGCCGCCGTCGCGGCGACCGAGGTCACCCACCCCGACGTGCTCCGCGAGCTGGAACGGGCGAAATCGGCCGTCTACAACGGAATTCGACGCGCCGTGTCCGTCATGACCTCGGCCGTGCTCGACGACCGGCAGCGGACCGACGCCTTCGACTCCCTGGACGAGGCCGTCGCCGCTGCGATGGAGCAGGCCCGCAGACGCCTGGCCGACACCGGGCCGGACGACGACGCCGCCGAGTGGGAACGGAGACCCTGACCGGGTTCGCCTACGGTCGCGCGGCTCATCGAGCGTGGCGCCGGGCCTGCCGCCCTGCGGATGTCGGTTTCGGACAGCCGTCCATCGTCGTCGCGGATTCCGGCCGGACACCGGTCTGTTCTCGTCTGCTTGCACCGGTCGCATTCGACGGTGTGGCGGGGCGGGTGCGGGCCGCAGGGCTCGGCTGCCTGCGGGGCCGCACCCGCACCGCCGGAGCTGTGCTCGGACCCTCCGCTGCGGCCGTCCCCGGAGCGGCAGCCGATCGGCGGTCTCACTGCTGCGGACTGATCCCCGCCACTGTCAGCCGCAGCAGCCGGTCCGCCTCGGCGGCGGGGTCCGAGTGATGTTCGGTGGTCAACGCGATGCCGGTGATCAGCGCGATCAGGTCGACCATGGCCACGCCCGGTGCCACCGCGCCGTCCTGCACGGCGCGACGCAGCAGCGGCTCGCCCGCCTCGGCCACCGCCCAGCAGGCGCTCTCGGGTGTCGGGTCGGAGCCTGCCGTCGGGTCGGGGCTCAGTGCGACGGCCATCCCGCGCGCGGAGGAGGCATAGGCGGTGACGGCGCTCAGCCACGTCAGCAGGGCGGTCCGGGCATCGTGGTCGTCGACCAGGTCGCGGGCCAGGGTGCACAGGGCCTCGACCCGGTTGCGGAACACCGCCTCCAGCAGTGCGCGCCGTCCGGGGAAGTGCCGACGCACGGTGGCCGAGCCGACGCCGGCCGTGCGGGCGATCTGTTCCAGGGACGCCTCGGCACCGTGCGCGGCGACCTCCTCTTCGGCGATGACGAGCAGGCGCGCGTAGTTGCGCCGGGCGTCCGCACGCTGGGCAGGCATGGCGTTCACCTCACGGTTTGCTTAAATGGCGGGGGCCTCCGTATGGTAGCGTAACGAGAAACGGCGGGCCCCGCCGTTTAATGCGATCTTGTGTCAAGAGAGGCCGTCATGCCCATCGATTCAGCCCCCGTCCTGGTCACCGGCGCCACCGGCAGGCAGGGCGGCGCCACCGCCCGCGCCCTGCTCGCGGCGGACGTTCCCGTCCGGGCACTGGTCCGCGACCCCTCGACCGACCGCGCGAAGGCGGTCGAGGCGCTCGGTGTCGAGCTGGTGACCGGTGACCTCCACGACCGGGACTCCGTGGTCCGCGCCGCCGAGGGCACCCGCGCCGTCTTCTCGGTGCAGCTGCCCGAGATGTCCGACGCCGGGATCGACTTCGACGGCGAGGTGCGTCAGGCCGTCAACCTCATCGAGGGCGCCAGGGCTGCCGGCGTGCCGCAGTTCGTGCACACCTCGGTCTCCGGGGCCGGGCAGCACACCGAGATCGAAGGCTGGGCCGAAGGCCGCTGGGCGGCGGTGGAGCCCTATTACACCGCCAAGACCGCGATTCAGGACCGAGTGCGGGAGGCGGGCTTCACCCACTTCACGATCCTCAAGCCCGCCTTCTTCACGGACAACCTCCTGCCCGCCATGGCATTCCTGTTCCCGCGCGGCGTCGAGGGCGGCCTGGTCAGCATTCTCAAGCCCACGACCATGATCTCGCTGGTCGCGGTCGACGACATCGGCCGGGCGGCCGCGGCGGCGATCGCCGATCCGGATCGGTTCCACGGCGTCGAACTGGAACTGGCCAGCGACTACATGTCGATGACCGACATCGCCGAAGTCCTCTCGCGTGCGCTGGGCGTCGAGTTGACCGCGCCGGACATGACCATGGCGGAGGCCACGGCCGCCGGGATGCCGGGGATGGGTGCCGCACACGAGCTCGTCAACGTCGCGGGTCAGCCCGCCCGCCCCGAGTTCGCGCGGGCCCTCGACATCCCGCTGACCAGCTTCGAGGACTGGGCGCAGGAACACCTGCGGGCGGCGGACTGAGCCGGGGCGTCGGCTGCCGTCGCGCCCGCAGTCTCGTCGACTCGCACCTGATCGTGCGCCGTCGACCCGTGCGTCGGTGTCGATCCGGATGCCCCGGCGAACCGCGTGCGCGGTCCTGCGGCAGGTCGTCCTCGGTCGGCGTCGCACCACCCGGTCCCCGGCATGGCTGACCGCTCCGCGCGCAGGCCACCCGCCCCGCTGCCGTTCCCGGACGGAACACGCCGAACGCGGCGCCCTGCGCATCCAGGCAGGGCGCCGCGCCGCAGGGGACCCCCGCCGCCTTCTCCGGTCGCCGCCGCAGACCGATTCCTGGCGCTCGGCGGGAAGTGATGCACGGTGCCGAGAATCTTCGCAGGCACTCGGACTACCTGATGCCCGACCGGCCCTACGCAGGGCAGCCGTCGCGTCCAGCCCAGCTCATCGCAGTGACGGTGCAGGCAACGTGCTTCATCCGGGTAGTCACCTGATCTCGAATTCCGGTGCGGTCCGAGGGGCGGGACGAACGTGGAGAACGCAGTGGCCGATGACGTGGGATGAACTCGGAGAATCGGCAGGCCGTTCCAGGGAGACGAGCTCGGTTCTTCGGGAGCACACCGGAGCAGACGGGGCGTCTCCGGCGGGCCACGCCGGCCGCGCCCGCGCGGAAAGGCGGCGCCGCGCGGGTCTGAGCCACGACCCGGGTGCGGCAGACCGATCGCTCGGGCCGTGGGGCCCGCCTGCACAGCGCTCGTCGATCGGTCGGCCGCGTCAGACTCGGCGCTCGGCTGCCCGCGTGTTCAGGTCCGCGAGGACGAACGCGCCGGTCACCGCGATCACTGTGCCGGTGAGCAGCTGGATCAGGTCGACGAACGGCACCAGGCCGGTCTGTGTCGCGGTCGTCCCCGAACCCGCGACGCCCGCGAGGAGCAGCGCCGTCGGGTACAGCCCGCTGCCGAAGACGGCACCGCCGCCGATCCAGCCGAGCGCGACCGGCAGCACGGTGCGCTGTCCTGGCGGGCGGCGGAACGCCAGGATGAGCAGTCCGGCGGCTGCGGCGACGGCGAACAAGGCCGTACCCGCGTCCGAGAGCCGCTCTGCGATGCCTCTGCTCTCGATGAGGCGAGGCGACAGCCCCGCCGTCGAGCCGAGGGCCCACGACAGACGTGCGACGGCCACCACGGCGAGAAGTGCGGTGCTCAGCCGGGCGAACAGCATCACCACCGTCTGGTCAGGACCCGCCGGGTGGTCTCCGACGCATCCCTTCGTCACGTGCGGCCACCGATCGCGGGCATACAGCACGAACGACGCGACGATGCCGATCGCCTGGGCGCCGAAACTGACGTAGACCAACGGGCCGACCCACGGCGCGAGCGAGCCGTCACCCACGCTCGACGAGCTGGTCAGGGCGGACGCCGCGACGACCGGGCCGGTGATGACGAAGGGCGCCAACAGACCGGTTCCCACCCAGGTGGGTGCGAGCACCAGGAACGCGGGCACCCGCGAGCCCCAGGCATGGGTGAACACGATGATGATCGCGACCGCGATGATCTCCAGCGCCGCCGTGGCGATGTTCCCGCCCTGGAGGACTGCCGGATCGACGGACGAGGTCCGGATGATCCCGATGTCGGACCCGGAGATCCAGATCAGCTTGAGGATGAAGTACGGCAGAACGGCCGCAACAGCCGTGTATCCCACGATCAGCCGAACGCGAGAATTCGATGGTGGGGGCGGAGCCTGTCTCATGATGGTCTCGTCGGGTCCTTTCCATCGCCGATGGGGAACTCAGGAGAGATCCGGCGAGCGTGCAACGTCGTGTGTCGGATCTGCCCGTGCCGTCGTGTCCTGCGGGAAGCGGCGATCTCAGCCGACTACGGGCCCCGTTGTCTCCGTCGACCCGCGGAGTTCTCTCACGGTGCGAGCGAAGGGCTCGCGTGCGACCGGGGCGACGGCAGCGACCTGGTGTTCGGTCTCGTGCGGCCGGGGCAGTGTGAACCAGTCGGTGCAGGGTCGCGCCCCACGCCACCGCATTGCGTTCTGCGTCTGCGGTCCGTAGGTCCCGTCGATGCGGATTCCGACGCTGCGCCGACGGGTCTCCACGGCAGCGCGGGCCGCCGGACCGGCTACGCCGTCTACCGCCGATGACCCTGCCGTCGCAGACCCGCAGACGGTGCGGTGCGGCGCGTACCGTCGAGCCCGGGTTGCCGACTCCGAGGATGCAGTCGACTCCGGTGCCTGCGGGAACCACGCCCGCGATGCCGCCGCAATCGGTCGAGTCACGGTGCAGCTCGCCTGCGCCGCCGACCCCGAGTCCGCTGCCGCCCCCGCCACGGCCCCGGATGAGATCATCAGGACCGGTATCGCGTCGAGCGAGACCCCTGCCGTCCCCCACATGCCCAAGTGCACCCCCGGTGTTCTGTCGCCGCCGACGAGCCGTCATCGGCTTGACCCATTCCCCGGCGAGTCAGCGTAGGCGGCTTCCCGTCGGCCTCGCAGGTTTTCCGGGACTATCGGCGACGGCATCACGGCGTTCGGCCTGAGCACCCTCCGGCGACCTCTGGTGCTGTTCGCGGCGCGAATCGTCTTCCGGAGCAAGGGCGAGACGACGACGGGCGAGGGTGCCGCTCGACATCGACCGGCCCACGCCGGGCCGACGGCTCCGGCCGGGCGGGCCCCGTCGTGCGCTGACCGCCCGTGCCCATCGGGCATTCCTCGCCTGCGCGGCGTCGCGTCAGCGTCCGGGCCCCGGACGCTCTGCGGGCAGCGCCCATCGTCGGGCGTCCTCCGGGATGTCGATCCACACCTCGTGGTCGCCTGCGGGGGTGACGGTCAGCCCGTAGCGGTCCGGCGTCGGGCGGCCCGCCGCACACCACCACGCATACGCGGCGTCGACCTCGTCCCACAGCCGACGCGGCCCGAGCTGGTGCACCGTCCACGGGTCCGCACCTCGCACGAGTCCGACCCGGGCCCAGGACGCGGACCGCACGTCGTGCAGCTCGATCCGGCGGTGGTCGGCGTCGAGATCCTCCACCGTGAGGTAGCAGGACGGCACTCGCAGCCCGATCGTGAAGGCGGCCTCGGCGAAGGCGACCATCTCGAACAACTCCCGGCCGCGGCGCGTGGTCTGCGACGTTGCAGCCGTCGCCATCGCCGATCGGCTCGGTTCGAGGAAGTCCCGGCGCTGCTGTCGTATCCGCATGAAGGACAGGCCTCGCCCGCACCGACCGGACGCCCCGCCCGCCTCGTCGACCACCAGGCGGGTGAGGGCGTCCGAGCCGTAGTCGGTGCCCCACGGCGCGAGGATCACGCCGCCGGGCCGGGTCTGCTCGAGCCAGGCTCGCGGGATCGCGCGTACCGACGCGGTGCAGACGACCCGGTCATAGGGCGCGTCGGGCGCGTAACCCCTGGTGCCGTCACCGGTCACCACCGACGGCGTGGCGCCGATCTCGGCCAGCGCCCGGCGGGCGCCCTCGGCGACGGCCGGGTCCACCTCCACCGACACGACGTGCCCGGCCGCGCCTGTCCGCGCGGACAACAGGGCGGCATTCCAGCCGGTGCCCGCCCCGATCTCCAGCACGCGATGCCCGGCGTGCACGTCCAGCGTGGTGAGCATGGCCGCGACCAACGACGGCTGACTGCACGAGCTGGACGGCTGCCGCCCGGCGTCTCCCGGCGCCGTCGCGCCGTCGTCGACCTGGGTGACGATCGGCTCGTCGACGTCGACCAGCGCCTGCCAACGCGGTTCGTCGTCGTTCCTCGACACCGCACGGAAGTCGCCTGTCGCCGGGTCGTCGACCCACACCACCTGCGGGATGAACGGGGCACGCGGCACGGTCAGCTGTGCACGCCAGTCGGTCACGTCCCTTTCCGCCTTACTTGTCGTCGCTCTCATGCTTGTTCTGGTCGTCCTTGCTTCCCCAGTTCTCCCACTTCTCCGGCTGCGCGTCGCCCTGGCCGTCACGGTCGGAGTCCTTCTTTCCCATGACTTTCACTCCCGTCTCGTCGCATGGTTGGGCGAAACCCATTCCATCGAGCCCGTGAATCCGAAACATACTTGGGGAATCACCGGTCTGATCAGGTTAGACCACCTGACGCTCGTCCTGTTCCTGCGCGGCAGAGCATTACCCGATCGGTATCCGGATACGCTGTGCAGCCGGATATCCGGTGTCGGCTCACCGGATCTTCCGAAGGGATGAGGAATTGCGCCGATCGGCTCTCATCGGCACCTGCCGACTGATTGCCGAGTGCGGATTTCCCGCCGCCCGCCTGGCATCTTCCGGCCGGATCGTCCCGGACACGCACGGTCATCGCCGACCCGCACCGGGTGGTGCGAACCCGCGCCCGTCTCGGCGGCGAGGAGGCGAACGGCGTGGTCTTCGCTGCTCACCAGGGTTTACTCGAACCGGTCGGATCAGGCGGTTGTCACGAGGCGGATACGCGCCGTTGATGAGATCACCCCCTCAGTCGCGCGCGTCCGCCGCGCAGGTGTCGGCCGACGATGGGAAGGTTCCTCGGTTCAGCAGACGAATCCACCGATAGGGGAGCGACAAGACTATGGGCACAGTGACATCGCACGACGGCACCGCAATCGCCGTCGACCGCTCGGGGGAGGGGCCTGCGGTGATCCTGGTCGGCGGCGCCTTCAACACCCGAGCCTCGGCGGCGCCGCTCGCCGAGGTGCTGTCGGCGCGCTTCACCGTGTTCGCCTACGACCGACGCGGCCGGGGGAACAGCGGCGACACCGCGCCCTACGCCGTGGCACGAGAGGTCGAGGACCTCGACGCCGTCATCCAGGCGGCAGGCGGCTCGGCTCTCGTCTACGGCCACTCCTCCGGGGCGGCGCTCGCGCTCGATGCCGCCGCGACCGGGCTGTCGATCAGCAGACTGGCGCTTTACGAACCGCCGTTCATCGTCACCGACGGGCCCCGCGAGGGCTCGACCGAGTACACGACCCGACTCGGCGAACTGGTGTCCACCGGGCGGCGTGGCGAGGCCGTCGCGTTGTTCCTCACCTCCACCGGGATGTCCGCCGAGGCCATCGCCCGGCTGCGCGCGACGCCGAACTGGGCCGGTCTCGAAGAACTCGCGCACACGCTCCTCTACGACAACGCCGTGATGGGCGACGGATCGCTGCCCACCGATTCCGCCGCCGCCGTGACCATTTCCACGCTGGTCCTGGCAGGCGGAAAGAGCCCCGCAGGCATGCAGGAGACCTCGCGGGCACTCGCCGACGCCGTGCCCAGCGGCCGACAGCGCATCCTGGACGGCCAGGACCACGACGTGGCCCCGGCCGCGCTGGCGCCGGTGCTGACGGAGTTCTTCACCGGCTGAGCCGAGACGTGCGGGGGCGGGGCACGGCAGAGCGTCCCCGCCTGCCGCGGGCCCGGCCGCGCCCCGGTGCGCCCGGCGGGCACCCCGCGTGTTTACCCGCGACCCGCCGTCGGGTATGGCTTCTGACATGGCTACCGCGCCCGAAGTCTTCCTTGACCGACCGGCGGCGGGTCGGCTGCTCGCCGCCCGCCTGCGGGGACGTGCCTGGCACGACCCCGTGGTGCTGGGCCTCGCCCGGGGCGGGGTGCCGGTGGCCGCTCAGGTCGCCTGGGAACTGGGCGCCTCGCTGGACGTGGCGGTGTCCCGGAAGATCGGCGTCCCCGGCCAGCCGGAGTTCGGCGTCGGGGCGGTCACCGCGGACGGTCCGCCCTACTACGCCGAGCAGACGCTGACCATGCTCGGGCTCGACGTGCGCGACCTCAGCCGGGCGTGCGCCGAGGAACGTGAGGAGGCCCGGCGACGGGTCCTCCGGTATCAGGGCGACCGGCCGCCGACACCGACCCGAGGACGCGACGTCCTGGTGATCGACGACGGCCTGGCCACCGGGGTCACCGCCACGGCGGCCCTGCGGGCCCTGCGACGCACCGAGCCGCGCCTGTTGGTCTTCGCCGCGCCTGCCTGCGCGCCGGACGCGGCGCAGGCCCTCGCTGCCGAGGCGGACGAGGTGGTGTGTCTCTCGCTGCCGTCGTCTTTCGTCGCGGTGGGCCAGTGGTACCAGGACTTCGACCAGACCTCCGACGACGAGGTCCTCGCCCTGCTGACCGCCGAGCCGGACGGGCCCGCCTCGATGTAGCTCGCCCGCCCCGGATGCCCGCCGGGTTGGCCTGCGGTGAGTACGAGAGGCAGGGCAGGCCGTCGGGCCGGATAGGCTGGGCGGGATGAGACGGAAGCTCGCCTCGCCGCTGCCGCAGCGCAACGGCCTCGATCCGGCGCGGCTCAAACTGCCCGCCGAGGGTCCCTGGGCGACCATCCGAGACCACCTCGTGGAGCGGCTGCCGATGGTCGCCCCCGCCCGGATCGACGCGATGCTGGCGGGACGGGAGATCGTCGGGCTCGACGGCCCGGTGGCCCCCGACGCTCCGTATCGGCCCGACTCCTTCGTCTGGTTCCACCGCGACCTGCCCGACGAGGTGCCGGTGCCCTTCGATATCCGGGTCCTGCACCGGGATGACGACCTCGTGGTGGTGGACAAGCCGCACTTCCTGGCGACGATCCCCCGGGGCAGACACGTCCTGGAGACCGCACTCGTGCGGCTGCGCCGAGAGCTGGACCTGCCCGCGCTCAGCCCCGCCCACCGCTTGGACCGGGTGACCGCGGGCCTGGTCATGTTCGTCGTCCGCCGCGAGCGGCGCGGGGCATATCAGACGATGTTCCGGGATCGGCGCGTGCACAAGGAATACGAGGCGATCGCCCCCGTCGATCCCGCCCTCGACCTGCCCCGGACGGTCCGCAGTCGCATCGTCAAAGAGCGGGGGATCATCACCGCGCAGGAGGTCGACGGCCCGCCCAACAGTGAGAGCCGCGTCGAGCTGCTCGAGGAGCGTGACGGACTGGGCCGATACCGGCTGCAACCCCGCACGGGGCGCACGCATCAGCTCCGCCTGCATATGAGCGGGCTGGGCGTGCCGATCCTGGGCGACGACTTCTACCCGACCCTCGTCGAGACCGCGCTGGACGACTTCCGCCGTCCGCTGCAACTGCTGGCCACGACACTGGAGTTCACCGACCCGATCAGCGGCGAGCCCCGGCGGTTCGAGAGTCGGGCGAGCCTGCTGGCCTGGACGTCCTACGCCGAGTGGGCCGGTCGGGTCTGAGACCTCTTCGGAGAACTCGTGATCGAGGTCGGCTCTCCCTCGTGGGTCGCACCGCGTGAGCGCCCGGTCCGCCTCGCTTCGCGTGCACGACATCGGCCTGCTCACTCGAATGAACTCACCCGCACGGGAGACACTCTGATGGCACAGCCGTACGAATTCCTTCCTGACCTCACCGGCCGCACCATCGTCGTCACCGGAACGACGTCCGGCCTCGGTCTCGCCCTGTCGGGGGCGCTGGCCGGGGCCGGTGCCCGCGTGCTGATGACCGTTCGCGACGCCGACCGAGGCGCGGCGGCCGTCGCGCAGGTGCGGGCCGGACTCGAGGACCGAGGCAGCGCCGAGGCTGTCCTGCTCGACCTGGCCGATCTCGCCTCCGTCCGCACCGCCGCCGCCGACATCCGGGACCGCACCGAAGACCGGATCGACGTGCTGATCAACAACGCCGCCGTGTCGCTGGGCCCGCATCTGCTGACCCGCGACGGGTTCGAGTTACAGATTGGGACCAACCACTTCGGCCCGGCCGCGCTGACCTGGCTCCTGATGCCCGCGCTGCGGGCGGCAGGCAGCACCGGGCTGCCCTCGCGGGTCGTGACGACGTCGAGCCTCGGACACCGCACCGGGCGACTCGACCTCACCGACCTGCACTGGGATCGTCGGCGCTACGCACCCACGCGCGCCTACGGGGCCTCGAAACTCGCGAACCTGCTGTTCGCCGCAGAGCTCGATCGACGACTGCGACGGACCGGGGACCCGGTGCTCTCGGTCGCCGCCCACCCGGGAATGACGACGTCGGAACTGCTGAGCAACGGCCTCGCCCGGGGCGGCAACTGGAGCGCCCGCCTGTTCGTGCTCCCCGAGCGACTCCTCTCGCAGCCGGTCGCCGCCGGGATCGCCGCCCAGCTCCTCGCGGCCACCGGGAAGGTGCACGGCGGGGACTACCTTGGCCCGACCGGGCTGTTCGAGATCCGCGGCCCCGCCGGGCCCGCCCGCCGCTCGGCGGCCGCACGGGATTCGGTGCTCGCAGGCAGGCTGTGGCAGGTCACGGCCGACGTCACCGGAGTCACCCCGGACCCCGAGCCGACGACCGGCGCCTGACGCACCCGCCCCGGCCCGTCTCGATCCGGTCGGCGGTGCGGTCCGAACCGGCGACGACCACCACCGGCACCCGCCACGAATCGCCCTGTCGTACCTGGCCCACGCCGAGACCTGATCTCGGCGCTCGGCGATCGAGAGCAGGCTGCGGATGGTCGATGATCGAGACGGCGAGGCGCGGAAGTGGCCGCACGCCCCGCAAACGGCCTTCGGCGGCCGCCTGCTCGGATCTCGGCAGCGGTGCCCGAAGCCCCGGTCGCCCCGGAGCCCGCAGCGGCGTCGCGCGTGCAGGCATGCCGGGTGCGTCGGGGCGGTCCCCGACGTCGCGGCGCCGCGCATCGCAGGCGGCGCCGCGTGGTCAGGCATTGGCGGGGGTGGACAGGACGATCTCCTTCTCGTCGTGGGGCAGGTAGTGCACCCCGAGGACCTTGCCGATCTTCAGCTGTGCCACGACGCCGGGCATCAGGAACCGGTCGGCCTCGGTGCTGAAGGTGGTGCCGTCCGGGCGGGTCACGGTGACGCCGATGATCATGCGCGGGTTGCCGTCGCGCACCTCGCCGTGGGCGACGATCGACTGCACGACGGCCCTGGCGCTGACGCCGCGCCGGACGATGTCCAACCGGGCCGGGGTGGTGAGGCCCTTGCGGATCATCACCTGGTTCATGACCTCCTGCGCCGAGGCGGCGTCGCCGGAGCGGTCGATCTCGACGCGGTCGGTGCGGCCGGGCAGGTACCGCACGGGCAGCAGCACGCCGGGCCGCACCAGCCCGAGTTCGGTCACGGCGACGACCATCCTGGCCTCGGAGGCGAACATCCGGCCGTCGGCGGACTCGACGGTCAGCTCGATCCGCACCTCGGGCTGGTCGTTGAGCTGCATCCCGGTGGGCGTCACGGAGGTCACCGTGCCGACGCCGATCGCGCCGTCGCGGAAGGCCGCGCTGTTCTTCCCGGACATCGCGCTCAGCACGCTCGCGGCCGTGAAGGCGAACACCATCGGCACCAGGCTCACGGCGATGATCGGCGCGATCATCTGCGGGCCGACCCAGCTCAGCCCGTACTCGCTGCCCGCCTGATCGGTGAGGCCGTACCAGAGGTAGTAGCCGACCGATCCCGCGAGGAACAGCAGGGCGATCACGCGAAGAATCCTGCTCATGGCTCGTCCTTCTCGACGGCGGGGCGTTCGACGCCCCGCGAGGGAGACTCGGCGGCTCGGTGATTCGGTGGTGTCGAGCCGATGCGAGCGACGTTAGGAATCCCTGCCGCGCTACCGATCCCAGGTTTGCCGCCCCGACTCCGGCGCGCATAGCCTTCGCGGCATGTCGACCAGCCCCGACGCCCGGCCTCGCGTAAGTTCGGCGCCCGCCGGGTCGGCCGTCGTGCGGCCGCGAGCGATGGTGCTCGACGAGGTGTGGCGCGGGCTCGACGACGTCGGCGCGCTCAGCAACGCGCAGGGCGGGCCGCTCAGTCGCACGGTCAAACTGATCCTCGATCCGCTGGTGATCCGGCCGGTGCTCCATCCGAGCTGCGCGGGTCCGCTCGTCACCGGAGCAGGCGCCGCGCTGCTCGTCGAGCTGGTGAGCGGCGCCGCCGAGGTGCTCGCCCATACTGCGGCGTGGTTCACCCTGCTCAAGCAGGTGCGGCGGCAGCTGCGGATCACCGAGGGAAACCCGCAGGACCTCTACTTCCCACGCTGCTACGAACTCGCGGTGACCGACGGCGCACCCGAGCAGGCCACGGGCAGGCGCCTCGCGGCGGAGGAACTGCGCGAGCTGCACGGCGCGGCGGGCGGCCGCACCACGCAGGCGTTGCGCGATCACGTCGTCGGCCGTCTGGTGGAACTGACCGCGCTGGTGGAGACGAGTTGGGCCGCCCGGCGGGCCGGGGTCGGCGGTGACGGGGCGGCTGCCGGTTCCCGCGCGTCGATCGAGCTGATCGACGTCGTCCTGAACGCGGGCCCGCAGGCGCGCACCGGCTCGCCCTCGAGGGCCGCCGCCGGGACGTCGGCCCTGGCGGAGCTGGCCGTCGCGCGGGCGGGCACGGCGGCGGGCGTGCGGCTGTGGGGTCCGCGCGCGGCGGTCGATTCCGGGGCGGCGGCGCCGATCGGGTTCGGCGAGCCACCTGCGTCCGCAGTGGACGGCTGGTCCGCTCGTGACCTCGGGCTGACCGAGCACCACGCGCCTCGGATGCCGCAGATCGGCACGTCCGCGTCGAAGGCCGCACTGGGCCTGCCGCTGGATCGCACCGTCCACGAACGGGTCTTCACTTCCTTGCAGACCGCCCCGGACCGCGCCGACCTGCCGCCGATCGCGGAGCTGGTGACCGAGGAGATCGGCCGGGCCTGCGCGCCGTGGGGCCTCACCGAGGAGTCGCTGCGGGTCGCGGTGACCGTCGGCGTCCGGCTGGCGATCGGCCTGCGGCCGCTCGGCGAGACCGCGCGCACCGAGGGGGCACCCGGGGCGGCGGACGCCGAGACGGAGGCCGCCGCCGGGACCGCGCCCGCTGCCGCCGCCGGTCCGGAGACCGCCGCTCATCGCGTGGTCAACGGCCGGTGGCGGCGGGAGGCCTATGTGCTCCAGGCACGTCGGCTGGCGCTGACGCCGAGGCCGCGCCGGGGCGACGTCGCCGAGCCGGTGAACCCGCTGGATCGGCTCGCCGCCGACCTGCGCACGCCGTGGCAGTCCTACCTGCGTCGACTGTGGGTGCGGCTGCACGGCCGCGATGTGCGGGACGCCCCGGCCGACCGGGTCGAGGACCTGTGGGACGTCCTCGACGGCGTCGCCCGCTCCGTGATCCTGGACCACCGGACCCGCGTCCGGCACGCCCTCAGCCTCCGCTCGCCGCGTGCGGCGAACCAGGCGGGCGCCGGGGCGGGGAGCAACCGGTGACCGCGATGGATGACGCGGTTCTCTTACGCCGCACCGCCGACGGGCTGTACGTGCTCAGCCCGGTCGCCGCGCGGGCCGACCCCGCCGGGACCACGGCCCCTGGCGCTCCGACTCAAGACGACGGGGCGGGTGATCCGGCGGCGGCCCGCCCGGCGGTGAACGACGCCGCTGCGCCCTCGGGCGCTGAGGGGACGCCCGGTCCTCGCGACGTTTTCGCCGTCCCGAGCGTCCTGGATGCCGAGCCGGGCGTGGACGTCGCCGTGCTGACGGTGGCGGGCGGGCAGCTGACCTGGAGCGTGCTCGGGACCACGCCCGTCGCCTGCGCCGTCCTCGATGACGTCGACCTCGCGCAGCACTGGGTCTGGGCGCTCTACGGCGAGCAGGTGGCGGTGGCCCTCGGCCGGTTCGCCGCCGAGTCGGGCTCCGGCGCGGGCGCCGAGGTGGATGCTGGCGCGGGCGTCGCATCGGATGTCGGCGGGGGCGCGGGATCGGGCTCCGGCGTGGGCGCCGAGCTGGATTCCGTTGCGGGTGCCGAGGTGGATGCCGGCGGGGCCGTCGGCCCGGCGGGTTCCGCCGATCCGGGCGGCGGGTCGGACGTCCTCCTCGCCGCCGTTCCCGCACAACCCGGTCTCGCGGCACGAGCCCGCCGCCTCGCCTTCGCACAGTGGGCGAGCCGTTGGTGGCCCGCCTCGACCATCGACGACATCCCCGCCCTCGATCAGACGCTGCTCGCGCGCGAGATCGGCGACCTGATCGAGGAGTGCGACCTGCTGTTCGCCTCGGCGGACACGGGCGAGGCGGCGGAGCTGATCGAGGACGTCCTGCATCCGGACGATCTCGGAGACTGGGCGCATCTCGACGACCTGAACCTGACCGGGTTCGGCGACGTCGACGGCCCGGT
Source organism: Actinoalloteichus fjordicus (assembly GCF_001941625.1). Lineage (NCBI taxonomy): Bacteria > Bacillati > Actinomycetota > Actinomycetes > Pseudonocardiales > Pseudonocardiaceae > Actinoalloteichus > Actinoalloteichus fjordicus. Next base: position 4,336,261 of record NZ_CP016076.1, on the reverse strand, counting down.
GGATCTCGGCGACTCCGGCGACGTCGTGACCGCGCCCGCGCGCGCCGAGGACTACGCGTTGGCGGCGGGCCCGGTCGCCGCCGAGCCTGCGGGCGGGCTGGTGCTGGCCAGGGGAAGCGGCGGCTCCGACTGGCGGCATTGTCCGCCCGGTCTGCTCGACGCGGCCGAGTCGGCGGTGTCCTGGGAGCTGGTGCGGGTCGACGCCCGCACGGTGGTCGTCGTCAGCGTCGTCGCCGCGCCGGGCCTGACCGAGTCGCAGCGTGCCGAGGTTCCCGAGCATCTGACGCCGCACGCGGTGGTGATGATGGCCGCCACCGCCCGCGACCGGCCCGATACGGACTCGCTCGACGTCACGCTGCGGCTGGTGTCGGACACCTGGGTCGGCCAGGCCGTCGCGCAGACGACCTCGACGGCGCCGCTCGCGGTCGAGGTGTGTCTGCCCGGCTTCGGAGCGGCGAAGTCCACTTCGGACGATGTCGTCGAGCCCGGTGCGGGGGGAGTGGTCGAGCCCGGCGCGGGCGGTGTCGAGCCCCGCTTGGGCAGTCTCGCCGAGCCCGGTGCTGGTGAAGAATCAGCCCGTGCCGTGCGGGATCGGGTGCGTGCCCTCGTGCGGCATCGCCTGGCCCGCGCCGACCCGGCCGACGCCGCCGGAACGGCAGGCGAGGACGTCGACGCGCCGCTGCTCGCCGAACTCGCCGTCGCAGAACAGGACTTCTGACATGCCCGAAGACCCGTTCCTCGGCGAGGACCCGACCCGGCGCCGAGAACCGGAGCTGCTCACCGACTTCGACGTTGATCCCGACCTCCACGCCCCGACGTACTCGACCACGGCGCCGCCCGCCCCAGCGGCCTCGCCCGCCGCAGCGCTCCCGGACTCCGTGGCCGCCGCCCGACCCGCCGACGCCGAGGTCGACCCCGACCGGGCCGCCGAGATCGCCGAGCTGCTCCGGGTCGGTGCCACCGCGTTCGGCGGCGGGGAACTCGCCTCGGCCCTGGACTCCTTCGACCGCGCGGCCCGGCTGGCCTCCCGCGCCCCCGTGCTCGCGGACCTGCGGGCCCGCGCCCGCTGCAACGCCGCGAGCGTGTCCGACGAACTGGGCGACCACGCCGCCGCCATCGCGGGCTTCGGCGAGGCGATCACCTGGTGGGCGGGCATGGCGGACGGCTCGACTGACCTGTTACGCGCGGGCGCGCTGGTCAACCTGTCCCAGGCGTTGCAGCACGTCGGCGAGCCTGCCGAGGCACAGGGTGCCCTGGAGCAGGCCCGGGATCTCCTCATGGCCGCCACGAGCCCGACGCCGGGTGTCGATCACGGCGCGCTGCTGCTGAGCTGTCTGCTGTCGCTCACCGCCGTCGCGATGCACCAGCGGCGCTATGCCGACGCGGGCCGCCTCGCGCGCGAGGCTCTCGACGTCGCAGGGCGCGTCGCTCCGGATCGGACTGGCCACCCGCTGGCGACGCTGGCCGCCGTGCATCACGAGACCGGTCGGGTCGCACTGGCCGAGGACTTTGCCCGCCAGGCCCTCACCGCGTTCGAGGCGGCGGACAACCCGATCGCCGCCGCCGAGAGCAGACAGAACCTGGCGATCATGTATCTCCAACGTGGCCTGCTCGACGAGGCGGCGGTGCTGCTGGCCGACGCGGAGCGCTTCTTCGCCCGCGCGGGCATGGCCCATCACCTGGCGATGGGACTCAAGCTGTCGGGCTTCCTGGCAGGCCTCCGGGACGACCGGGCGCGGTCGACGAGTCTGTTCCTGCGCAGCCTCCGACTCTTCGAGGACCACGGTGCCGTGGTCGAGGCGGCGGAGGTGCGGCTGCCGTTGGCGACCGCCGCCGTCGCCGAAGGCCGCTACGCCGAGGGCGAGGCGTATCTGACTCAGGCGTACGCCGTCTACGCGGCCCGCGGGCTGACGGCGGCCTGCGCGCAACTCGACGTCCGGCACGCGCTCCTGCTCGAACACCAGATGGCACGGGAACCGCACTCGATCCCCGCCCTGCTGCCGCGTGCGCTGACCCTGGCCGTGCCCGCCGCCCTGGCCGTCGACGCGGTGCGCTTCACCCTCGTCGACGGACACCAGCGTGCGCAGTGGCGCCGTCAGGTCGCCGAGCCCGCACTGAGCCTGGCGTTCCGGCTGGCCGAGGCGGCGGGCGACGGGCACCTGGTCGCCGAACTCGTCGAGTCGCAGTGCGCGGGCAGTCCGCTGGCCGACACCGAGCCTCGGGGCGAGGCCGGGCCGGTGCTGCCGTCCACGCTGCTGGACGTGCCCTCGGCGACGGCCGCCGATCCTGCTGCGGACGCGGCAGGCCCGTTGCAGCTCGGTGCGGCGCTTGCGGGCGTCGCGGCGGGGGCGGGCATCCGCGTCGCCCCGCCGCCCCGGCTGGCCGTGACCGAGGACGGCGTCGTCGCGCTGGCCGCCCACCTCGCCCGCGCCACGGCGCGCTACGGCGGCGTGATCCGCGCGACGAGGGTGATTCCGGCATGGTGACCATGACGGGCCGCCCTGATCGGGACCGGCCGACGGTGCTGCTCCGGATGGCCGACGCGGGGGACCTCTACCTCTCGTGGCGCTGGACGCACGACCTCGATCGGCCCGGCGCGTCCCGCGTTCCCGAGGAACAGCTCCGCGTCGCGCTCGACGCGCTGACCGCCGCACTGCCGGGCGGCACGTCGTCCACATCGGACGGAAGTGGCGCGCGAGCCCTCGGCGACGCCGGTCCGCCGGGGCTCGCCGCAGCGTTGACGTCCGGGGCGTTCGCCGCCTACGAGGCCGAGCTGGCCCTCGCCGAGCTGTTGTCGCGGACGTTCCTGCCGTACGGGCTGGCCGTCGTGCTGCACGAGCTGATGGTGCGCGGCATCCGGCCGCACGTGCGGATTCAGCCCTCGCCGCGCCTCGCGCAGGTGCCGTGGGAGCTGTTGGCACCCGACCGGGACATCCGATTCGTTGACATCGCCGACGTCAGCGTGCTCGCTCCCGCGAGCATCGTGCACGCGCCCGCGCGGCCGGTTCGCACCTGGGCCGGGTCACGGGACCTGCCGGTCGCGGCGATCCTCGATCCTCGGGTGCCCGGCTTCCGCGCCGACTCCGTCCTCGGCTCGGTGCTGGGGCGGATGTCCGCCGACGCCCCGCTGACCAGGCGCATCGCCGAGCACGCACGGCGAGGCAGGCTTCGGCCGGTGCTGCCGGACTCCCCGCAGCCGGGTTCCGCGCGCGGCGTCGAGGCGTTCCGCCGGACCGATCTCGACCGGGAGTGGCTCGGCGAGACCCTCCGTGCGGGTGCGAGCAGGCTGCTCTACGTCGGGCACGTGACGGCCTCGGTGCCGGAGACCGGGCTCAGCGAGGACGCGCGACTGCACCTGGCCTGCACCGCCGACACCCTCGGCTTTGCCCCGCCGATCCGAGGTCACCGGCCGCTGTCGGCGAAGGACCTGCTGCTGGGCACGCACACCCTGACCGAGGTGCCGCAGTCGGGCGCCGAGCGCTGGCCGATCCCCAGCCGCGTCGCGTTGATCGCCTGCGAGAGCGGCGGCGACCTGCGCTTCGGCGAGGCCCTCGGGCTGGCCACGGCGATGATCCACGGCGGCGCCGAACTCGTCACGGCCACCCGGTGGACGCTGCCGACCGATCTGGCCTTCCAGCGACTCGCGGGCGTGGACCCGGCGGTGCGCCCGCTCCAGGACGCGATCCTGGCGATCGACTCGGCACACGAGAGCGACGACCCGGTGCGGGCCGTGGCCCGCTGGCAGCGCGAGCGGCTCGCCGCCTGGCGGGAACTGCGCGGCGTCGAGCACTCCCCGCTGTTGTGGGGCGCGTTCACCACGATCGACACCGCAGGCTCGGTGCCCGGCTGAGCGCGGCCCGTCGCCGGGTCGACGAGTCCTGGGCGGCTTCCCCGGTAGTGCCGCCGTCGACGGGAATCCCGCGACCTATGAGGAGAACGTGAACGGCTACTTCCCACCGTCGCTGACCGTCCAGCTGCGGGAGTCGTCGTCTGTCGGGCGGGTGGTGCGGCGGCTGCCCCCGTCCACGGCTTGGGGAACTAGGACGCAGACCCGCACCGTGCAGGGCAGCACGAACGGCTCGACCTTCACGACGCTGGCGGCGTCGCAGGGACATTCCTTCGACCCGGCGACCGGGAACTCCGTGACCATCGAGTTCCCGGCGACCGCCGTGCGACACCTGCGGGTCGTGATCAGCGCGAACACCGGCCGGCCTGCGGGCCAGCTCGCGGAACTGGAGGCCTGTCGGGCCTGACGAATCGTGGGGCGGGTGGCGGCCCGTCTCACGGGTCCGGGGCGGCGTCCAGGTGGACGTCGCCCCGGCTCGGCGTCTCGAGCTCTGCCGGATCTGGGGGTGGCGCAGGGCGATGCGAGCCCGAAGCCCGCCTTTCTCGGCACGGGCTGCCTGGCGGCGGGGAGTGGCCGAGGAGGAAACCAGCCTGCTCCGCAGGCCGCGCCGTGCCCGCACGCCGACAACCGCCGGGCGGCGTAGGACGCGATGGACGATGCCCGATCGGGCACCGCCGCTGCGGCGTTCCCGCTCGGACCCTGGCGATCATCCTCCTGCGGACGGCTCCGCGAGCCGCCGGATCAGGACGGGCTCGACCTCATCGGCGAGCCGGGTGATCGGGTCGGCGTCCTCGTCGACGTCCAGGGCGAGGCCGTCACGGTGCAGCGCCGAGACGATCCGATCGGCGGCGTTGCGCCTGCCGTTCTGACTGGCCCGCAGGACCAGCGTGACGGCGACGCCGCCCGCCGTGGGCGCGACCCGGTAGGTGGCTGCCCGGATGCTGCGCAGGGCGCGCAACACCTCGGCGATCGTCGCGGCCGTCATGGGGCGTCCTCTCCACCTCGCGGGCGAGGGTGGCTCACGGGGTGGTCATTCATCAGTGGGCGGACCGGGTTGCAGCGCCTTCCGGCGCCTGGTCACACGCCTGCGCAAGCCGCGTCGTCAGGACACCGCGCGCAGCAGCACGGCGAACTCGGCGTCGTCGAGTTCGATGGTCGCCGAATCCACGTTGTCCTCCAGATGCCCCACGCTGGAGGTGCCGGGGATCGGCAGCATCACCGGCGACCGCTTCAGCAGCCAGGCCAGCGCGAGCTGTGAGGGGCTGGCCTGGTGCTCCTTCGCCGCCGCCGCGAGCGGGCCGCCGGGCCTGGCGAGTTCGCCGGTGGCCAGCGGGAACCACGGGATGAAGGCCAGATCCGCCGCCGTCGCATACTCCAGCAGCGGCTCGGCGTCGCGCCGGGCCAGGTTGTACATGTTCTGCACCGAGGCGATGGTGGCCGTCTTACCCGCCTCCTCGACCTGGGCCACGGTGACCTCGCTGAGGCCGATGTGCCGGATCTTGCCCTCCTGCTGGAGCGCGGCCAGCTCGCCGACCTGATCGGCCAGCGGGACCTTCGGGTCGATGCGATGCAGTTGCAGCAGGTCGATGCGGTCCAGGCCGAGATGCCGCAGGCTCAGCTCCACCTGCTGGCGCAGGTACTCGGGCCGCCCGATCGGCACCCACTGACCGGGCCCGGTGCGGGCGAAGCCCGCCTTCGTCGCGATGACGAGATCGGCCGGATAGGGGTGCAGCGCCTTCTTCAGCAGGTGGTCGGCGACGAACGGCCCGTAGGCGTCGGCGGTGTCGATGAAGGTGACGCCCAGCTCCACCGCGCGGCGCAGCACCCGCACCGCCTCGTCCGGGTCCTTCGGCTCGCCCCACACGCCCGGACCGGTCAGCTGCATGGCGCCGTAGCCGAGGCGATTCACCGGCAGATCGCCGCCGATGCTGAACGTGCCGGACGCGGCGGCCGGTCGCTCTGAGCTGGTCATCGAGACTCCCCTCGTGAAGTGGGCACCGAGCACGCCCGGCGGGCGCTACCGAGTGCGCCGCCGATCTTAGGGTGCCCGAAACGGTCGCGGCCTACGCAGGGCGGGCGGTGGGCCTCGTGCGGGTGGAGCAGGCTGCACCCGCTGCCTTCTGGGGTCGGGCCAGGCGTCGTCCCTCGGTCTGTTCCGCCGACGTGGTGCGGTCGACGGGAGTCCGGCTGTCCGTCTCCGCCGTCTCGGCAGGCAGCACTGGATCGCCCTGTTCGGTGACCTGACGGCGGCGGCCAGACCGCCACCCCGCCTCTGCTCTCCGGCGGGACCGGGACGTCGACCTCCTCAGCGAGCAGGTGGACTCGATCTTGTGGCCGGGTTGAGAAGACCGTTGTGCCTGCTCGCGGTCCTCGCGAGGTCTACGGTGACTCGCCTGTCCGGCTCGGCTCCGGCTGGATGACGGCGCGGGCTGCCGTGGGATGCCGGCTCACACCATGGAGTGGATCAGCTGTGGATTCCTTGTCGGGCTCAGCGCGGGCCGGGCATTATTCGAACATGAGTTCGAGTGAGATCGCCTTCGAAGAGACCACGCATCGCCTGAATGACGGCCCCTCTCGTGCCTGGCGGCCGCTGCGCGGACACCCCCTCCGCCGGAGCCGCCCGGTGAGGCGGCAGGTGTTTCGTCTGGCTGGGTGGTTGGCCGGTCTGGCCAGACGGTTCCGCTGGCGACGCCATCATGACCTTCGTCCGCTCCGGTCGGCGGCACCGACGGGGGCCGGGGCGGGCAGCCGCCTCGGCGGAGCGGTGTCCGACGATCGGTCACGTCGGACGACGGTCGGTGAGGCGGGCCGCCGCGTTCCGCGATGCTCCGCACCGACGGGATCCCACCGCGGGCGAATTCTCGGCCCAACGCGCCGGGACCGCTCCCCGACTACGTCCGTCGGCGGCGCCTCACCCGCAGTCGGGGCCGACCGGGGCGTCCTCGGCGAGGCCGCCGTCGCGCCGGGCGAGGTCCAGAGCGGCGGCCGCGACCGGACAGGTGCGGACAAGGGTCGTCTCGATGTCCAGCGGCCAGATGCCCACGGTGGTGTCGCCCCCTGCACTGGCCAGCGTCCGTCCGTCCGAGCTGACCGCGACAGAGTAAATCGTGTGGACAGGCCGCCCCGCGCTGCCTGCGCCGTGCCCGATGAGCGGCGCACCCAGCGCGGCGGCCTGCCTAGGGTCGGACACGTCCCAGAGCCGGATGGTGTTGCCGTCACTGCCGCTGACCAGGGTCTTTCCGTCGGGGGTGAAGGCGACCGTCGTGACGGGTGCGTCATGACCCGTCAATGGCGGGCCGACCGCGACGGGGCTTGTGGGGTCGGAATGGTCCCACAGCCGTACGGTTCCGTCCTCGCCCGCACTCGCGAGCAGGGACCCGTCGGGGCTGAAAGCCGTCGACCAGATCTCCGGCAGGCCTTCTGTGTTGGTGGCGCCGAGCAGACCAAGGCCGTCCCCGGTCGACCAGAGCCGAATCACGCCGTCCGAATGGCTGGTGGCCAGTGTGTCGCCGTCCTGGCTGACTGCGATATGCAGGGCAGAGGCCGGGGTGGCCTCGTCGTCGGCGTCCGACTGGTCGAGCAGGACCGGCTCGGCCGGGTCGCCGACGTCCCACCGGGTCAGCACCTGCTCGTCGCCGCCGGAGGCGAGCAGGGTCCCGTCGGGGGCGAAGGCGATCCTGCCTGCGTCAAGGGGAATCGAGCCGATCAGCGTGGGAGCGGCGGCGTCGGTCACGCCCCAGAGCCGCAGCTGGTCCGCATTCGGGTCCCGGCCCGATCGAGAGCCGGTGTCCGCGCCTGCCCCCGCCAGGATCGTGCCGTCCGGGCTGAACGCGATCGAGGCCAGCGACACGTCGTGGATCGTGCTCAGCGGCGCGGGATGCGCAGGCTCGGCGGTATCCCAGAAGCGGAGCGTGTCGTCGAAGCCCATGCTGGCCAGCACCCGGCCGTCCGGGCGGAACGAGACTGCCTCGACGTGGGCGGCGTGCCCGAGCAGCATGGTCTCGGGCAGGTTCCAGAGGTGTGTCCGACGATCGCCGCTGCCGGAGGCGAGCAGCCTGCCGTTCGGGCTGAAGGCCAGCGTGCCCGCAGTGTGGGTGTGGCCGGTGAGCGCGTGGCCGCGTGGCACGACGGCGTTCGGGTCGATCACGTTCCAGAGCTGCACCGGACCCTCCATGCTGCCGGTGGCCACGAGCGCACCGTTCGGGCTGAACGCGACTGCGCGCAACCCCGTGGTGCTGGTGGCGACGGGCTCCCCGATGAGTGCCGCCGCCGCCGGATCGGCGACCGACCACAGCCGCAGGCCAGCATCGGCACCGGCGCTCGCGAGCATTCTGCCGTCCGGGCTGAACGCTACGGAGAACACCTCACCGAGATGCCCGGTGAGCGGTTCGCCGAGCGCGGTCAGCTCGCCGGGCTCGGCGGCGTCCCACAGCCGGATCGTGCCGTCGTAGCTTGCGGTGGCCAGGGTGTGTCCTTCCGGATGCAGGGCGAGTGAGGACAGCAATCCCTGTTCGGTGCCTTGCCCGCCGAGATAGGCGGGCGCGGTGGGATCGGCGACCGTCCACTGGTGCACCGTGCCTGCGTCGTCGCCGCCGAACACTCTCGATCCGTCGCTGCTGAAGACCAGCGAGCCGATCCAGCGGCCGTGCTCGGTCAACGGCTCGCCGATCGGAACGGGCTCCGTCGGATCGGCGACGTTCCAGAGCCGGACGGCCTGATCATCGCCTGCACTGGCGAGCGTGCGGCCGTCCGGTGCGACGGCGATCGACCAGACCGCGCCGACATGCGCGTCGGACACCACGGCCTGTTGCCTCGGCGCCTCGGGATCGGTCAGGTCCCATAATCGGAGTCCGCCCACCCGATCGGCGCTGATCAGCGTGGTCCCGTCGGGGGTGAAGGCGGTGGAGTACACCGAGTCCTCATGCCCGGCCAGCGGGGTGTAGAGCGCGGTGTTCGCCGCGTTCAGCAGATGCGTGTAGGTGTTAGGTGAAGGACGCAGGTCGAAGGCCGCCGCGTCGAGACCCGCTGCGATCGAGGGATCGGCGTCCCGGAGATGGTGGGCCGTCGCGTTGAGCTGACTGACGACGGCGTTGTCTCGTTCCGCTTCCGCCCGCGCCCGCTCCCCGTCGGCGACGCCGCGCTGATCCACGGCGACGATGGCTGCGCTCGCGGCGACCAGGGTCAGGACGGACAGGGCGGCGACCACGGTCGTGCGCAGTCGGCCGTCTCGAAGCTCCCGGCGTATCGAGGCGGCGAGAAAATCCGTCGCGACCGGACTCAGCTCCGCGTGGCGCCGGTCGGCCCAGCGGCGGGCAGTGTCCAGCCTGCCGCCCCGGAAGACCGAGCCGGCCTCGCGCTGGCCGCGATCCCAGGTTGAGGCGGCCTCTTCGATCTCTTGGCGGACGAGGCTGCCGTGCCGGTCGGCGTTGATCCAGTCGCGCAGGCGCGGCCAGGCGTGCAGTAGTGCCTCGTGGGTGATCTCGACGCTGTCTCGGTCCCAGGTGAGCAGCCGGCTTGCGGTGAACGCTGCCAGCACTGCGTCGAGCTCGGACGGGCTCGAATGCCCGGATTCGCCGGCCCCGCCCGCCGCCACGCCGTGCAGGTCGGCTGTCGCCACCCGCCGTCGGACGTCCTCCACACCCTCGCCGATCTTGACCAGCCGTAGAAAAAGGGTCCGTGCCGCCTGCTGTGCCGCGGGGCTCGGCAGGCCCGTGAACACCCGTTCCGCTGTCGTGGCCACGGCGTGAGCGATGCCGCCGGTCGCGCGATATCCCGCCACGGTCAGCACGCTGCCGTGTCGTTGCTGCCAGGTGGCGCGCAGGGCATGGGCGAGCAGCGGGAGCCTGCCCGAGGCATAGCCCGGCGCAGCGGAAGACCGCCCGTCGCCGCCGGCCTCGGACGGGCCGGCCCCGCCCAGGTCGCCCAGCAGCAGTTCGACGAGGCCCGGTTCCATGGTCAGCCCCACTGAGGCGGCGGGGAACAGGATCGTCTCGCGCAGCTCGGCGGTGGTCATCGGACCGACGATGACCGGGCCGTCGCGCAGTGCCGTCCGCAGACACGGGTGCTCGGCACAGGACCCGTAGAAGTCGGCGCGCAGGCCGCAGACGACCAGCGCGACGGGATCGCCGCCGTCGGCGTCCGGTGCGGCCAGGGTCGTCAGCGCGTCGACGAAGGCCCGGCCCTGCGACTCGTCCTCGCACAGGGTGAACAGCTCTTCGAGCTGGTCGACGATCAGGATCAGCCTGCCCCCGTGCGCGTCGTCGCGTCGTCGCAGCCCTGCCCGGACCACAGCGGCGAGGCGGGCGGGCCCTTGCGCGACCGCCGCGTCCAGCTCGAAGCGGTCAATGTCCAGGCCGCGAGCCAGGCTCGCTGTGAGGGAGAGCATCGGCTGGGCGGTGGGGGAGAACAGCACCCCAGGCCACCGCTGCGACCCGTCCAGCGCCCCGCCTTCGAGTGCCGGGATGAGGCCCGCCCGCAGCAGCGAGGACTTGCCCGCCCCCGACGGTGCGATCACCATCAGCGCCCCGCCACTGGAGCGTCGTTCGTCGAGCCGCTCGATCACCTCGGCGACGAGCCGGTTTCGACCGAAGAACCACGATGCATGATCCCGGTCGAATGCTGCCAGTCCCGGATACGGACACGGTCCCTGTCCGGCCTGCGACGTCGCCCGTCGCGCGGAGCGAACGCCGTCTTGAAGGGTCAGGTGCAGGTCTCGCTCGGCGATGTACTGGTCACCCAGCGACTGGTAGATCTCTGCTTCGCCGGATGCCTGGGCTTCCATCTGGACGCGGTCGGGTTCGGGCGACCGGTCCTCCCGGCCGCTCATCGCCGGTCTCCGTGGCCGAGACGGCACGGCATCAGGATCCTTGACGCTGATGCCTTCAGCGCCACCGTCATCGGCACCGAGGGCGTCGGGACCGAGAGATCACCTGCCGGAACGGCGTTCCCGACGTCTCTCGCGCCGTCTCGCCCGATTCGAACGGGCAGGGGCGGCGGGAGTCCGCACAACCGAGGTGCAGCGCGGCGACGGGCCGCACTGGTCGACACGAACAGCCTGGGAGACATGGCACCCTCGCGACTATGACGTGTGGTGTTCGAGACGACACTGTACGCAGTCGAACCCCGGCATGGTCGGAGAATCGGGGAACGGGTCAGCGTGCGGACGGGGTCATGGTGGTGAGGCGACGACCCGGCGCGCCACAGCGGACCGACCAGAGCACTGCGCGTTCGCCGACCGGAACCGCGCGGAGTACGAGGCGGCGGTGCGGGCTCATCCGGGTGGCATGACCGAGCTCGCGCGGAGCGGGTCCACACGCGTTGCGTCGTGGCGCCGCGCCGCGACGGCGGGCCATGCCATGGCGATCGGCAGGCGGGTCGTCGACGGGGCGACGGGCGTCGACTACGCGCGCCTCGCCGCACCCGGCACGGTCCTCCGACCACCGGCCGGCGGTGCTCGGCGCGCGCGGACGGAGCGGGTCCGCGTGCCTGCGGTGCGCTCAGCGCTCGTCCGGCGGGTCCGCGTAGTCGGGCTGTTCGGCAGGCGGCTCGGCCAGCAGCGGACGCAGGACCTCGGCCTGCGGGTCGCCGAGTTCGTCGAAGATGGCCAGGGCCCGCCGTCGATGATGCAGCGCCGCACCCCCGTCGCCCGCCGTCTCCAGCGCACGCGCCAGACCGATCAGCGCGCGGGCGACCATCCGTTGGTCACCCACGGACTCGCTGGCCGCGATGGCCTCGCGCTGGTGTCGCGCGGCCTCCGCGTGATCGCCGTCGTCGTGCAGGAGATCGCCGAGGGAGACCAGCGTGAAGCGCAGACTCGCCTGATCGGTCATGTCGTGCTGGATGTGCAGGGCCTCCTGAAGATGCGCGGTGGCCTCGGCGCGGAGGCCGAGCCTGCGCAGCGTGTCGCCGAGGTTGCCCAGGCAGATCCCCTCGCCCTGTCGGTCGCCGGTGTCCCGGAAGGCGGGCAGCGCCAGCGCGAAACAGCTGCGGGCGTCGTCGAGGCGTTCCAGGTCGATGTAGCCGATTCCGAGGTTGTTCAGGTTCCAGGCCTGCCCGTTGCGATCGCCGACCGCGTCGAGGATGCGCTGCGCCCGCTGGTAGCAGTCCACGGCCTCGGTGAAGCGCCGAAGGTCGTGGTAGGCGATCCCGAGGCCGCGCCAGATGAGGCCCTGGCCGTGCTGCTCGCCCAGGGCACGGGCGGCCTTCAACGCGATGCGGTGCGTCGCCAGCCAGTCCGCCCAGTGGCTGCGCCGGTAGTAGAAGTTGAGCAGGATCGACGGAAGCTGCCAGGCGATCGACAGCTGCTCGATCTCGATCGAGGCCTGCACGGCGGCGAGGAGTCCCGCCCGCTCCGCCTCGCACCAGGCGAGGGCCTGTTCGTGGTCGGCCAGGGGCGGCACCGGATGACGGGTCAGCAGCGGGTGCAGCCGGACGGGCTGACTGCGGTGCGGTTCCAGGAGTCTCCTGGCGCCTTCGGCGGCGTGCAGGTACCAGCTCAGCAGTCTGGTCACGGCCCCGGCGAGGTCCGAGGCGGACTCCTGGGCCTTGGCTCGCTCCCGCGCGAAGCTGCGCAGCAGATCGTGGAACCGGTAGCGGCCGGGCGTGGACTGGTGCAGCAGATGCTCGTCGAGCAGGTCCTCCAGCAGGGTCTCCGCATCGTCGGGATGCAGATCGCCCAGCGCGGCGGCGGTGTGCGCGGTGATGTCGTCGCCGGGGTGCATGCCGAGCAGCCGGAACAGCCTGCGATGGCGGGGCGGCAGCGCGCGGTAGGAGAGGTCGAAGACGACGTGCACGCCCAGGGCGCCCGCGGAGAGCCTGGCCAGCCGCCGCTCGGCGTCGCCGAGTCGCTCGACCAGGTCGGCGACGGTCCACAACGGCCGGTTGCGCAGCCTGCGCGCCGCCAGGACCACCGCCAGCGGCAGTCCGCCGCACAGCTCGACGACCCTTCTGGCGGCCGCGGGCTCCGCCTCGACTCTGCCGTCGCCCGCGATGTGGGCGAGCAGGCCGACGGCCTCCTCGGTGGTCAGCACGCCCAACGGCAGCGGCCGGGTGCCGTCCAGCCCGGACAGCCTGCGGCGCGTCGTGATCAACACGAGGCAGTCCGCCGTGCCGGGCAGCAGCGGCCGGACCTGCTCCTCGGTGGCCGCGTTGTCCAACAGCACGAGCACCCGCCTGCCGACCAGCCGGTCCCGGTACAGCGCCGCGCGCGCATCCAGGCCGTGCGGAATGTGCTGGCCGGGCACGCCGAGCAGCCGCAGGAAGCCCGCCAGCACCTCGGCCGGGTTCGCAGGTGCGTGTTCCGGGTCGAAGCCGTGCAGATCCGTCCAGAGCTGCATCTCGTCGAAGCGGCCCTGCCCGACGATCCGGTGGGCGGCGTGCACCGCGAGTCGGGTCTTGCCGACCCCGGCCATCCCTTCGATGGCGACGACGGGCACAGCCGTGGCCGCCGGATCGCCGTGCTCCTCGACGATGCGCAGCAGCCTGCTCAACTCGGCCGTCCGCCCGGTGAACTCGACGATGTCCATCGGCAGCTGTCGATAGGCCCGCGCCACCGAGACGGCGTCGTCGGTCCGGTCCGGTCCGGCGGCTCCGGTCGGCTCGGTAGACAGGATCTCCTGGTGGAGGCGTTGGAGACGCAAGCCCGGCTCGATGCCGAGATCGGTCACCAGCCGCCCTCGGACCTGCGCGAACGCGGCGAGCGCCTCGGCCTGCCGATCGCCGTGGTACAGCGCGAGCATGAGCTGCGCCCACAGCTCCTCGCGGTAGGGGTGCTCGGCGACGAGCACGCGCAGCCCGCCGACCACGAGGTCCGGCCTGCCCAACGCGATCCACGCCTGCGCGTGCTGTTCCATCACCGCCAGTCGTCGATCCTCGATTCGGTCCGCCTCGGTGGCCAGCAGCGTTCCCACCGCGCTGCCCTCCAACGGTCTGCCCCGCCACAGCGCCAGCGCCCGTTCGAGATGCTCGACGGCTCTGGTGAAGTCGCGGCGTCGCACCGCGTGCTCACCCTCGCGGGCGTGGTCCTCGAAGAGGAGGAGATCCAGCTCGCCGGGGTGCACCGAGAACAGATACCCGCCGGGGCGGGTGGTGATCCGTTCCGCCGGCTCGCCGACGCCGCGCAGGGCCCGTCGCAGGCCGGCGACGTAGGTGCGGATGTTGGACTCCGGAGCGGCGGGCGGCGTCTCCCAGATCGCCTCGGCGAGGTATCCGGTCCCGGCGGCCTCGTTCGCGCGGAGCAGCAGTGCCGCCAACACCGACCGTTGTCGATGGCCGCCCACCGAGACGGCCCTGCCGTCCCGTCGTGCCTCCAGCGGTCCCAAGACTCGAAACTCCACAGTCACCCCGTGTCCACAGTCGCCGAAGCCTCGTCGATCAGGAACCGTCGTGCAGCTGGATCCTCAAGCAGTCCTCGATTGATCTTCAGAATCTACCGCCAGCCTGACACGGCTGTGCATGATCTGTGCGTCGGATCGGGCACCATGTCGTTCCCACCTGGAGAACCGACGGACGTGACCTCTCTGCCGATCACGTCCGATCTCAGCTGCGCAGGGACGCACGGTGACTCACCCGTCTCGCGGCACAGGTCATCGGACGATCGGAGCAACGCCTGTGCGCGATCTGGGCGGACGCTGCGGCATGATTGACCCACGCGGGACAGAACGACCAGGGTCGGAACAGGAGTGCGTCCCTGGTCGGGACGCCCGCGTGGTCCAGTCGGCTGCCGGTCACCCAGGGACGCGGATTGATCCGATGTGTCGCGACGTCGCCCGAACGACGTCGTGCGCCGCGAATCTCGCATCCTGCGGTGCCCGAGAGCTGCCTGGAGGTCCGCAGGCGTCGAGAGCGCAGGGGAGGACAGTGCGGAACACACGGAGTCTTGGAATCACGCCGGGCAGGCCCGACGCGACGGCGCCCCCACCGCCGCGCGCGATCGGCCGCCGAACCCGGTGCGATGCCGCCGACGTCGTCCAGCCCGCACCCCCGAGGCTCACGGCGTCTCCCTGGCCGATGCGAGTCCCTCGGCGCCGAGGAGCACTCGATCTCGGTTCTCGACCCGAAGCGTCCCCTGAGCACGTCCGGAGTCCCACCACACCGACGGCATCCCCAGCCGTCGTCGGGTCCGGCGTGGCAGCCGCGGCAGGTCCGTTCCCGCGACCGCGAGCACGGGCCGACTCTCGCCGAGGCGTCCTCGGCTGCTCCCGGCCGTGGTTCTCGCGTCCGTCCCCCGCCCGCCGATCGTGGCGATCACCGCGCGCGGATCCCGCGCGCCGGGATCGGATCGTCTCGATCGGATCTGTCCCGGTCACCGTCTCGGCGGTGCGAACGGAAGTGATGCGCAGCTCGACAGCAGCTTCAATCTCGGTTTCACGTCGATGATTGTCATGTGACGGCCGGACCCCCTCCCCTCTTGTCATTCGATGTCCTCGGGTGGCGCAGGTTCCGGTGATCTCAAGCGATCGTCGATTGTCGAATCGCTCGGATATGCGTGATGGAAGTACGGAGCGGCGCGGTCTGCTCTCCTGCTTTTCTTCGTCGACGACTGGTCGCCGAACGATGAGCGGGCGGCTTGTGCCTCTCGGTGTGCGCGCCGCGTCCTGTCTCCCGAATTCTAGGGGTTTCGGGAGGCAGGACGTGGTGCCATGGCGGCGTGAACCCTGGTCGCGGCGGCAGTGGGGGAGCCGTCTCCTCGGCGACGCAGTCCACGAATCGGCACTCGTGGCGGTGCCGAGGAGACAGTTCGTGCTGCGAACCCTCCCTGTCGCACGAACTCCGGATCACCGGTTCTCGGCGCCACTGATCATCACGCACTGATTTCGCCGGGCCGAACAATGGCGTCATCGGCTGCTCGACTCGGATCGTCTTCGCCCCCGACGATCCCCGTCGTCACCGATGGCTGTCGTCCTTTTCCCATCGGATCTGCGTGCGATGTGAATCGTCGGATCGGCACCCCCTTCCCGAACGACGATTCGGATCGGACGTCATGTTCAGAGAGGTGCATTCTCATCATGCCGATGCAACAGTGTTCCGAGGTGTCCCTGGTCGGCGAGTTCTCGTGGACGGCCGTGGCGGCGGGCTGAGCCGCCCGCCGATCGCGGCGGGCGACTCTCCCTCCCCGAGTCGCCCGCCGCGAGCCGGGCGCCGCCCCGGTCGCCTCGACCCTGCGTCGCCTGTGTCCCGTCGCCCGTCCCGTCCGAGGACGATCAGTTCGAGGCGAGATCACCCGGCCGCCGCGCAGGCCGCCCCGCCGGAACCGCCGTGCATCGTCGCCCGCTCGACGATCCACCGATGCGATCTCGCCGGGTGATCTCGGGCCGGTCCGAGCGCTGGTCGCCACCGGCGCCGAGACCGGAGACCAGCCGCAGGCCCCGGCTCGTCGATCAGCCGTTCGTCGGCGCAGCCCTCGACCGCACACCGGGGGCGCCCGCCGAGTCCACATTGGGCCGGGCAGCGGTTGTCCCTCGGCCGACATATGCGTGATCGTGGTCACACGACGCGCGTGCCCGCCCTGGTGACGGAGGTTCGAGATGCGCATCAGAATCGGATTGCTCGCCCTTGCCCTGACCGCCGGGTTGACCAGCACCGCCGGTTCCGTCGCGGCCGAGGACGCGGCCTGGGAGCACGTGGTGAGCGGCTCCTTCGGCAGTTATGCCGCCCTGGAGTCCGAATGGAACTACGGCTACCCGTGGGGATCGGATCACAACGGCACCGCCCGGATGTACGGCAGCCCGACCGACCACAACCACGTGTGGCTCGACGGCGGCGTCCTGAACCTCAAGGCGACCCGCATCAACTGGGACGAGGGCAACAGCAGCGCCGATCCGTATCTGCCGATTCGGTACCACTCGGGCGCGGTGCACGCCAAGGACCACATCATCGTCAACGACCGGTACCCGTCCTACGAGGTACGCGGCGAGTTTCAGGCGCCGTCCACCAGAGGCACCTGGCCCGCCTTCTGGCTGACCGGCGTGAACAGCTGGCCGCCGGAGAGCGACATCCTCGAGTACAAGGGCAACGCCAGGAACTGGTTCAACACCTTCCGCAGCGCCTCCGACGTCTCCACCACCATCGTCGACGTCGCCTCGCCGGGGAGCTGGCACGAGTATCGGGCGTGGATCACCAAGGTCAACGCCACCGACGTCGACATCCACTACTACCTGGACGGTCAGTGGGTCGCCCAGCACCGCGCGGCAGGCTTCGTGAACCAGCCCCTCTGGGTGATCATCAATCTCCAGATGGAGGGCTCGGCGGGCTCGCCCGGCCCCGGCGGCGACACCCACTACCGCGCGCGCGACGTCTACATCGGCCGGAGCGCCGCCTGAACGGGGACGGGCCCTCGGATTCGGTCGGGGTCGAGGGCCCGTCCGGCCACTCCAAATCGTCGCCGTGCCGACCAAGGCGGACGGTGCCGTGCCGCCGCAGGCCTCGTGTCCGGGTCGGTCCGAACGAACAGGACCACACAGCGGGGCGTGGCCGGCCGCCGTCGTGACGACCCCGGCGCTGCGTGGAGCGTCCCGTGAGTCTGTCGCGGGCCGGGGGCTCGTCGTCGGGGCGGACCATCGCCACACCCGGCGTCGAACGCGGCGACCGCGAAGGCGTTCACCGCCTGGCCGCACGATCCGTCCGCGCGCTTCGGTCGGGTGGGCACACTCCATGTACGCCCTCCGCCGCCGAGGTCAGACCGCGTCCTCCTCCTCGTCGCCGGACCGCGACCGGGTCACGCGAAGCTCCCCGACCGCCTCCCGGAGGGACTGTTGCGCTCCGCTGCCCAGCTGGTCGTCGGTGATGAGCACGTCGGCCTGTTCCAGTCGGGCGATCGTGCTGATTCCCACGGTGCCCCACTTGGTGTGATCAGCCAGGACGACGAGCCTGCGACCGGCGGCGATCAATGCTCGATCGGTGTCGGCCTCCAGCAGGTTCGGGGTGGTGAAACCGGCTTGGGAGTCCATCCCGTGCACGCCGAGGAACACGACGTCCAGGTGCAGCATCTGCAGCGTCGACACCGCGACCGGGCCGACCAGGGCGTCCGAGGGCGTCCGCACGCCGCCGGTGAGGACGACGTTGGGCGCGGTGGGGCCGGAACCGTGCAGCACGCCCGCGATGCGCATCGAGTTCGTGACCACCGTCAGGTCGGGGATCTCCCACAACAGCCGTGCCAGCGTCCAGGTGGTCGTCCCGGCCGACAGGCCGATGGCCGATCCGGGGCTGATCAGACTGGCCGCCTCCGCCGCGATGGCCTGCTTCTCCGAGGTCTGCTGCACCCATTTCGCCTCGAAACCCGGCTCCTCGGTGCTGGGCGCACGACGAACCGTGGCGCCGCCGTGCACCTTGTCGAGCCGGTGGTGGGCGGCGAGGATGTCGAGATCGCGCCGGATCGTCATGTCGGAGACGTTGAGCAGCTGCGACAGCTCGCTCACGCGCACCGCGCCGCGTCGCTGGACCTCTTCGAGAATGTGTGCCTGCCTCTCGGCTGCGAGCACTGCGTGTCCTCTTTCGTTCGGAAGCGCCGAGTCGGGAGCCTCCGCTCGGTGTCGCTATCAGTCAAGCACGTCGGTGGGCATTCTTGATCGAGACTGTGTGTTTGCCCGCCTGTTCTGGGCATCGTCCTGTTGAAATCTGATCGAACTTGATGGTGATCGTTGACATACGATCGTCACATGTGTGAAATGGATCACGCGCCCGAGTGTGGTGGGCGTGAATTCGACGTCCCCAGCGTCACCATGCCTGCCCTGCATTGGTGTGGCGACCGGTCTAGAAGGGTGTTCGACCTTGACTCCTCCCGGACCGTCGAAACGACGGCACAGACGACGTAGCTCCGTTTCCGCAGGCGCACTGTTGTTGTCCGCACTGTTGGCGACGGCGGTGGTCTCCCCCGTCGCGTCGGCCCAGAACCCCGAGGACTGGCAGATGGGCGAGCCGAGACTGCCCACGCCCTGGACCGCCGAGGTCTCGCCGGACAACGCGCTGCCGGAGTACCCGAGACCACAGCTCACCAGGCGGAACTGGGAGAACCTCAACGGCATCTGGGAGTTCGCGGGCGCCGCCGAAGGCGAGGAACCGCCCTTCGGTCAGACGCTCGACGAGCGCATCCTGGTGCCCTATCCCACCGAGTCGGTCCTCTCCGGGATCGAACGCCACGAAGACCGCATGTGGTACCGGCGGACGTTCGAGGTCCCGCGCGGCTGGCGCGTCGGCTCGTCGAACGCCCTGAAGCTCCACTTCGGAGCGGTGGACTACGACGCAGTCGTCTACGTGAACGGCCAGGAGGTGGCCACCCACCGGGGCGGCTTCGGCGCGTTCTCCGCCGACGTCACCGACGCGCTGACCGGCCGAGGCCCGCAGGAGATCGTCGTCGGGGTCGAGGACCTCACCGACGCGACGTGGCAACCGGTCGGCAAGCAGCGGCTGGTGCCCGACGAGGGCATCTTCTACGAGGGCGCCTCCGGAATCTGGCAGACGGTGTGGATGGAGCCGGTGCCGGTCGGACACGTCGAGACGCTCGACATGGTCCCGGACCTGGAGTCGTCCACCCTGGGGCTGACGGTGAACACCGGCGGCGACGCCGAGGGCCTGACCGTCGAGGCGATCGTCAAGGACGGCCGCCGCACGGTGAGTCGCACGCAGGGCGCCGCGGACGAGCCCATCGCGCTTCCCGTCCCCGACACCAAGACCTGGTCGCCCGACTCGCCGTTCCTCTACGACCTCGAGGTGGTCCTCAAGGACGGCAGGCGGCCGGTGGACCGGGTGGACTCGTACTTCGGCATGCGGGAGATCGGCATGGCCGAGGGCGAGGACGGCCGACTGCGGATGACGCTCAACGGCGAGATCCTCTTCCACATGTCCACGCTGGACCAGGGCTACTGGCCGGACGGCATCTACACCGCGCCGACCGACGAGGCGCTGGCCTTCGACCTCGAGCAGCACAAGGTCCTCGGCTTCAACACGGTCCGCAAGCACATCAAGACCGAGCCCGACCGCTGGTACTACCACGCCGACCGGCTCGGCCTGCTGGTCTGGCAGGACATGCCGTCGATGCGGACCGGCGGCAGGCCGCCCGCCGAGGCGGGGGCGCAGTTCGAGGCCGAACTGCACGAACTGGTCGAGCAGAAGAAGAACTGGACCTCGGTCATCGGCTGGGTGCCGTTCAACGAGGGCTGGGGCGAGTGGTCGCAGGAGGCCACCGGCCGGATCGCAGAAGAGGTCAAGGCGCAGGACCCGACGCGGCTGGTCAACGCGCACAGCGGCGTGAACTGCTGTGCCTCCCTGGGCGACTCCGGCAAGGGCGACGTCATCGACTGGCACGCCTACGTCGGTCCCGCGCTGCCGACCCCGGACGAGACTCGGGTGTCGATGGACGGTGAGCACGGCGGCTTCGGCCTGGAGGTCGAGGGCCACATGTGGTTCGGCGACGGCCACGCCTACGAGATGACCCCCGACTCCGAGACACTGACCCGACGCTATGTCGAGAACCAGCAGGACGTCCTGGAGGGCGCGGCGAGCTGCGCGATCAGCGGGGCGATCTACACCCAGATCACCGACGTCGAGCACGAGGTCAACGGCTTCTTCACCTATGACCGGCAGGTGGAGAAGATGGACTTCGCCCAGGTCAGGGAGATCAACGAGGCGATCATCCGCTCGGCGGACGGGACCGGCGGCGGCGGGGGCGGCGAGCCGGACCCCGGCACGCCGGGCACCGACGGCGTCAACGCCTACAAGTTCGACGAGGGCACCGGCACCACGGCGGCCGACGCGGTCGGCGAGGCGCACGCGACGCTCACCGGGGCGGAGTGGACCGAGGGCGTCGAAGGCGGCGCGGTCGCGTTCGACGGGGCGGGCCAGGCCGACACCGGCGCCGCGTTGATCGACACGGCGGGCAGCTACAGCGTCGCGGCCTGGGCGAAGCTGAACGAGGCGGGCGACGGCTTCCAGACGGTGGTCAGCCAGGACACCGGCCGGGAGAGCGCCTTCTTCCTCCAGTACTCCGGGCAGGACCAGCGCTGGGCGATGAGCTTCATCGGACTGCGCGCCCTGTCGCCGGAGAAGCCGGAGCCGGGCCGCTGGTACCACCTGACCGGCGTCCGCGACGCACAGGCGGGCACCCTCGCCCTGTTCGTCGACGGTGAGAAGGTCGACAGCCAGAATGCCTGCACGGCTGCGGAGTCCACCGGAAACACGGTGATCGGGCGCGGCCAGTACGGCGGCCAGTCGGTCGACCGCCTGAACGGCGCCGTCGACGACGCACGGGTCTTCGACCGGGCACTGTCGGACGAGGAGGTGGCCGAGCTGGCCGCCACCTACCGGCACTGATCAGACAGCACCGCAGGTAGCACGCGACATCTCGGGCGGGGGCCGTTCTTCGGCTCCCGCCCGAGGCAGGTGTGCCCGGTCCTGACTCGGCCACGTCGTCGATCCCCGCCGTCCGGACACCGCCGCCGTCATCGCCCCGGTATTTCCGGAAAAGGGGCGAAATGTCCTAGTGATTACGGCCGAATGTCCGAGTCGTCCGGTCGAAGTCGATCATTCAGGACAGGACTGACCAGCCGTTGTTGTTTCGTGTCAAAGAATTGTTGCAGGAAGATGTTCGATCATGTTTGATCGTTGGGGAAATCGTGTGATTGGCATCACCGACGGACACGACGTGGTGGCCCCGGCAACAAGGAGTTCGGCATGACACGCACAGGAGTTCTGCGGTCGCGGCGGCTGTTCGCCGCGGTCGCGGCGGCAGGAATCGTGTTGACGGGCTGCACCAACACCGGGGAGGACGATGCCGCGTCGTCGGCCTCCACCGGGGGCGGCGACGGCCAGGTCGTCCGCGACACCGAGGACACCGGCGAGGGCTGCACGCTGGAGCAGTACGGCGCGGAGCCGCTCGAACTGGAGGGCGCCGTGGTCGGCTTCTCCCAGTCCGAACCGGACACGGCGGCCTTCCGCGCGGCGGAGACCGAGTCGATCCGCGCGGCCGCCGACGAGGTCGGGGTGGGCGAGCTGCTAGTCACCAACGCCGACAACGAGCTGCCCAAGCAGATCGCCGACATCCAGGACCTGCTCAACCGGGGCGTGGAACTGCTCCTGGTGGCTCCGGTCAACTCCGACGGACTCGATCCGGCGCTGGACGCGGCCAAGGCCGCGGGCGTTCCGGTGATCACCATCGACCGCAAGGTGACCAACACCCCCTGCGAGGACTATGTCGCCTTCCTCGGCTCGGACTTCTACGATCAGGGCGCCCGCGCGGCGGACGCGATGAGCGAGGCCGCAGGCGGCGAGGCACAGGTCGCGATCCTGCTCGGCTCCTCGGGCAACAACGTCACCGACGACCGCAACGCCGGGTTCAAGGACCAGGTCGAGGCCGAGCACCCCGGCCTGGAGATCGTCGCGGAGCAGACCGCCAACTTCGCCCGTGACGAGGGCCAGGCCGTGGCGGAGCAGCTGTTGCAGTCCAACCCGGACATCACCGCGATCTACGCCCACAACGACGAGATGGCGCTCGGCGCCGTCACCGCCGTGCAGTCGGCCGGGCTCCAGCCCGGCGTCGACGTCACGATCGTCTCGATCGACGGCACCCGCAACGCGGTGCAGGCCATCGTGGACGGCCAGATCAACGCGGTGATCGAGTCCAACCCCCGGTTCGGCCCGCTTGCCTTCGAGACCGCGCAGCGGTTCTACGACGGTGAGACGATCCCCGAGGACGTCATCATCGAGGACGACCAGTACGACAGCGAGAACGCCGAGGCCGACCTCGGCAACGCGTTCTGACCGAGTCCATCCCGCCTTCAGCCGCCGACGCGGTCTGCATCGCCAGACCGCGTCGGCGACGGCCCACGCGAGGAAGGACGTCGTCGTGAGCAGCTCCACCAGCACCGACCCGCCTCGGCAGCGCGTGGCGGCCGCCGTTCTGGAGACCGAGGGCGTCACCAAGTCGTTCGGCGGCGTGCGCGCCTTGCGCGGTGTCGACTTCCGGCTTGCCGCCGGTGAGATCCACGCCCTGGTCGGCGAGAACGGCGCGGGCAAGTCCACGCTGATCAAGGTGCTGACGGGCGTCCATCCGCCCGACGAAGGGGAGGTCCGATTCGCGGGCGCCCCCGTCGACTTCCACCGGCCCGCCGACGCCCAGCGGGCCGGGATCTCCACCATCTACCAAGAGGTCAACCTGGTGCCGCTGCTGTCGGTGGCCCGCAACATCTTCCTCGGTCGCGAGCCGAGGACCCGGCTCGGTCTCATCGACGTCGCGCGGATGAACCGCGAGGCCGCCGCCTTGGTCGAGTCCCTCGGCCTCGACGTCGACGTCCGCTCCGACCTCGGCAGGCTCGGCCTCGGCGTCCAGCAGATGGTGGCGCTGGCGCGGGCCATGTCGGTCTCGGCACGCGTGGTGATCATGGACGAGCCGACGTCGTCGCTGGAGGCCAAGGAGGTCGCCACCCTGTTCGGCGTCGCGCGCACCCTGCGCGACGCGGGCGTGGGTCTGGTCTTCGTCTCGCACCGGCTCGACGAACTCTGGGAGCTGTGCGACCGGGTCACCATCCTGCGCGACGGCAGGCAGGTGCACACCGGCCGGATGGCGGACCTGAGCAGGCTGGCGCTCATCTCGCACATGCTGGGCCGCGACCTGGAGGAGGTGCGCCGCACCGGAGCCACCGACTTCGGCGAGACCCACCGACAGGACCGGGAGCCGGTGCTCACGGCGTCCGGTGTCCAGGTCAGGGGCAGCCTGCACGACGTCGGCCTGACCGTCCGCCCCGGCGAGGTGGTCGGCCTCGGCGGACTGCTCGGCTCCGGTCGCACCGAGACGGTGCAGGCCGTCTACGGCGCGCTGCCGCGCGAGGCGGGCACCGTCCGGGTCGGCGGTGCGGAGGTGCGCACGAACTCGGTCGGCCATGCCCTGCGGGCGGGCATCGCCCTGTTGTCGGAGGACCGCAAGGCCGAGGGGATCATCCCGGACCTCTCGGTCCGAGAGAACATCGCGCTCGCCGTGCTGCCCCGGCTCTCCCGGCTGGGCCTGGTGTCGGAGTCGAGGGTCGACGCCCTGGTGGCGACCTTCATGGCCCGGCTGCACATCAAGGCGTCGAGCCCGGCCCAGCCCGTGCGGGAGCTGTCCGGCGGCAATCAGCAGAAGGTGCTGATCGCCCGGTGGCTGTGCACGGAGCCGAAGGTGTTCCTGCTGGACGAGCCGACCAGAGGCATCGACGTCGGCGCCAAGAGCGAGGTGCAGTCGCTCATCGACGAACTCGCCGAACAGGGCCTGGCGGTCGTGCTGATCTCCAGCGAGATGGAGGAGCTGGTCGAGGGCGCCGACCGGATCGTCGTGCTGCACGACGGCGGAGTGGTGCGGGAGCTGGTCGGCGAGCAGCGTACGACCGCCGAACTGCTCGCGGCGCTGGCCCACGATCCTGGCACGGCGGCCGAGAAGAACGAGGAGGACGCGGGTGACTGACTCCACCCAGGCGGGTCGGCGGCCGGACCCGGACGCGCCCCGATCCCCGGCCGAGGAGACCTCGTCCGGGACCGGACAGGTACGCGAGGCAGCGGCGGGTTCCGCCGACGCGGGCGGCGGGGAGTCCGGCGGGTCCGGCAGGCCGCCCTGGCTCCGGCGGCCCCGCATCGACGCGGACTGGATCCGCCGCAACGGCGTCTTCGTGGCACTGGCCCTGCTGATCCTGGTGAACGTCGCGATCACCCCGAACTTCGTCAGTGAGGGGACGCTGCGGCTGCAGCTCATCCAGGTGGCGCCCGTGCTGATCGTGGCGCTGGGGATGGCGCTGGTCATCGGCACTCAGGGCATCGACCTCTCGGTGGGCGCCGTGATGGCGCTGGCCGCCGCGCTGATCCCGCTGTACATCGGCTACGGGGCCGCCGTCGCGATCCTGATCGCGCTGCTCGCCGGGTGCATCACCGGGGCGGTGGCGGGCTCGCTGATCGCCAGGGTGGGTGTCCAGCCGATCGTCGCGACACTGGGTCTGATGGTCGCCGGTCGCGGCGTCGCCAATCTCATCGGCGGCGAGATCAAGAGCATCCGCGAGCCGGGCATCGTCATGCTGGGCTCCGGCAACGTCTTCGGCATCCCCTACGTGGTGCTCATCGCCGCCGTGGTGTCGCTGGTCGTGTGGTTCGCGGTCCGGCGCACGCTCTACGGTCGCAGGCTCGTCGCCATCGGCGGCAACCAGCGGGCCGCCGAACTGGCCGGACTGCCGGTGAAGCGGGTGCTGGTCACGACCTACGTCGTCTGCGGCCTGCTGGCCGCCCTGGCAGGCGTGCTGCTGGCGGCGCGTTCCCAAGCCAGCGACCCGACGCGGCTCGGCCTGCTCATCGAACTGTCGGCCATCACGGCGGTGGTGATCGGCGGGACCCCGCTGTCCGGTGGTCAGGTGCGCGTCGCGGGCACCATCGCAGGCGCCCTGCTGATGCAGCTCATCACGGCGACCCTGATCTTCCACAACATCCCGGACTCCACCGCGCAGGTGGTGCAGGCCGTCATCGTGATCGCCGCCGTCTACGTACAACTCGGTCGCCGGAGATCGGGGAGACCGGGACGATCGGGAAGAAAGGCGTCACCATGACAGGCTCCGTCGCCCCGACCGCGCCGCCCGCAGGCCAGGGCGTCCCGAGCACCGGGGCGCGGCTGGCCCGCGTGGCCCAGCGCCAGGGCGCGCTGGTGATCCTCGTCGTCGCGGTCCTCGCCGCCACGTTCGCCTTCGACTCCTTCGGCACCCGAGGCAACCTGACCAACATCGGGCTGCAGGCGTCGTTCCTCGCGGTGGTCGCGCTCGGCATGACGTTCGTGATCATGACCGGGGGCATCGATTTGTCGGTGGGCTCGGTGTTCGCGCTCGGCGGCGTCCTGGCCGCCTGGGGCGCTCAGTACGGGACCTGGGCGGCGCTGCTGGTGCCCCTGCTGGTGTGCGGCGCGATCGGACTGGCGCAGGGGCTGATCATCGCCAGGGGCGGGCTGCCGCCGTTCATCGTGACCCTCGCCGGACTGCTGTTCGCGCGCGGCGTTCTGCTGCTCATCAGCGACGAGGGCGCCACCACCTACAAGGTGCCCGTCGAGTCGGCGTTCCGGACGCTGTCGCAGGGCTCGCTGCTGGGGATCGGCTTCCCGATCTGGCTGGTCGTCATCGCCTTCGTCCTCGGCGGCATCGTCCTGCACCGCACGTCCTACGGTGCGACGGTGCTGGCCATCGGCGGCCAGGAGGACGCGGCGGACCTGATGGGTCTGCCGGTCGTCCGGACCAAGATCATCGCCTACGTCACCTCCGGACTGCTGGCGGGCTTCGGCGGGATGCTGATGGCCTCCTACACCTCTTCGGGGGTGACGGTGCTGGGCGTCGGGATGGAACTGGAGGCGATCGCGGCCGTCGTGCTGGGCGGCACCCTGCTCACCGGCGGTGCGGGCACCGTACTCGGGACCCTGGTCGGCGTGCTCCTGCTCCAGGTGATCATGAACGTGATCAACCAGGTCGGCTCGCTGAACTCCAACTGGCAGGCCGTCGTCAGCGGCACGATCCTGCTCGTCGTGGTCACCCTCCAGCAGTGGCTGGCCAAGGTGCAACGTCGCTGAGGCACTCGTCGTCGCGGCCGGGCCGGAACCGGTGCGGCGCGGTGCGGGGTTCGGTCTCGCCGAGTCCCGGCCCGCCGCGCCCGACCCGGTGCGCGCCTGCGGGCGTCACCGCCCCGGCCGCTCGGGCCGGGTTTAAGGGGCTGCGGCTGATCGATCTCGCCGGGGGAGTTCGTCCTCGCCGTTGATCGTGGCCGCCGACCTGTCCTCGGACGACGAGCCATGGGCGCGCACCCCGACCAGGCTGCGCGCCGTCCCGCCCATGCGACGGAGGGCGACTCGGGATGACCGGGCTGCACACCGTGCATCCCTCCGGTGTCCGCCGGGATCGTGCCCCGCGCCGGGGACCGGGGACTGATCGATCGTGCCGCCGACCGGCCGGTTCTTCGCGGCTCGGTGAAGCGGCTGAGGGCTCAGATGTCATTGTCGGACCGAGTCCGAGCAGCTGGCCGAGGACCGCAGCCTCCCGCCTCCCCGCTCGTGTGCGGGCGGAACCCGCTCATCCCGTTCCCCGAGAGGACATCCTTCGATGGCCGACCATCGCGACGCCGCCTCGGCCGCCCTCGTCCTGGCGCGGCGCCGCATCGTGATCCGCGCACCCTTGGCGACGATCTGGCGGCTGCACACCGACGTCACGGGCTGGCCGAGGCGGCATCCCGAAGTCCGCGAGGTCACCGGAGCGCCCGTCCTCGCCGAGGGCACGTCGTTCGGTCTGCGTCCGGCAGGCCTGGACATCACGTCCACCGTCCTCGACGTGAAGCCCATGCAGCAGACCCGGTGGGTGGGACGCGTCGGCGGCATCACCGGCACTCATCTGTGGGTGTTCCGGTCGCACGATCTCGGCGTCCTGGTCGACACGCTGGTGTCCTGGGACGGCGACCCGATACGGGCCGACGTCGACGGCATGCAGGAGCTGCTCGACACCACGCTGCTGACCTGGCTCAATCGACTCAAGGCCGCCGCCGAGGACTGTTCACTCGAGACGACGTGAATCCGGCGGCCGAGTCGGGCGGTGCGGTCTCGGCCGCCCGACTCCGCGCGGTCAGACCGGTGTCGACAGGTGCGCGGCCAGCCGTGCCCGCAGCTCGGGGTGCTCCCGGAGCCCCTCCCGCAGCGCGTACTCCGGCAGCGACGGCGCGAAGGCCGCCGTGTCGGCGGTCTCCCAGTCCAGCGGCCCCAGCGGCGGCTCCGGATCGTACTCGATGACGAGCTGGACGCGGCGGGCGGCCTCCGCACCCGCGAGGGTGGCCACCAGGTGCAGGGCCATGTCGATGCCTGCGGCGACGCCCGCGGCGGTGAGCACCGGGCCGTCCTCCACCCAGCGGCGGCGTACCGGGGTCGCGCCGAAGCCCGCCAGCAGCGGCAGGAACGCCCAGTGGCTCGTCGCCTCCCGGCCCGTCAACAGACCGGCCGCCCCGAGGACCAGCGACCCGGTGCACACCGAGCCCATCAGATGCGCGCCGGGCGCGGTGTCTCGCAGGTACTCCTGGAGCTTCTCATCGGTCATCGCCCGCATGGTCGGCGCCATTCCGCCGGGCACGATCACCGCGTAGGGGTCGGGCACCTGATCGAAGACGTGGTCGGCGCAGACCCGCAACAGGCTGTCGGTCGGCATCGGGTCGGTGTTCTCCGCGACCAGGGCGACCCGGAATCGCGAGTCCAGCGCGGCCAGTCCGCTCAACACCTGGAGGGGGCCGACCAGATCCAGCGGGGTCATCCCCGGATACACGATCAGAGCGATGGTGCGCTGCTGTTCAGTCATGATCGTCACGCTGCCCTCGGCGACCCCGCGTCGCCACGCCGATGTCCGAGATCCTGCGAAGCCGGTCCGATTCCCGGGGCGTGCCGGTGCATCCCGGCGGGACTGGTGCCGGTGCACCGTCGTGCGGGCCGATCCCTCCGGCGGGACGGGATGTCCCGGCAGGCGTCGCGTGCGGCAGGGGACCGGGTGGCTCTCGGGGAACGAACCGTGCGGCGCAAGGGCGGTCTTCGGTGCGGGAGGTTGGCGGGGGAGAGCCGGACGTAGACCGATCGCGCGGTCCTCGGGCACGGGACCGGGACCGACGGGAGGACCGGTGACGGCGGGAAACGATGCCCGGCGGCCGAGCCGGTGACGGCACCGTCGTGGGCCCACGAGACGACGGGGCGCGGCGCAGCGCCCAGGCCAGCGCCGCCGACGGGGAGCCGGATCGGCGCGTGTCCGCCGGCTAGACTCACCGGGTGTCCGAGAAGCCGCGTCGGGTCGTCATCGTCGGTTTCCCCGACGCGACGTTGCTGGACGTCGCCTGCCCTGCGGACGTGCTCGACGCCGTGAACCACCTCGGAGCCCAACCGGGCTACCAGGTCACCACGGCCACCCTCGGCGGTCGCGAGATCCGCACCACCTGCGGCATCGTCCTGGCTCCGCACTGTCCGCTCGAGCGCGTGGCGGGCCCGGTGGACACGCTGATCGTCGCGGGCGGCCACGGGCATCGTGCCGCTGCCGAGGACGTGCGCGTCACCGACCAGGTCCGCCGGATCGCCGCGATGAGCAGGCGGGTCGCCTCGGTGTGCACCGGGGCGAGCGTGCTGGCCGGTGCGGGCCTGCTCGATGGTCGGCGGGCGACCACCCACTGGATCTTCCTCGACGAGATCGCCCGGCGGTACCCGGCGGTGTCCTTCGATCCGGCCCCGCTGTTCGTCCAGGACGGCAACGTCTACACCTCGGCCGGGGTGACCAGCGGACTCGATCTGGCGCTGTCCTTCGTCGAGGACGATCACGGAACCGTGATCGCCCGGCAGGTCGCCAGGGGAATGGTCACCTATCTCCAGCGACCCGGCAATCAGGCGCAGGTGAGTCTCTTCCTGTCCGCGCGGCCGCCGGACGCGGGACCGGTCCGCGAGGCGGCCGCCTATGTGCTGACCCACCTCGACGGCGATCTGCGGGTCTCGGCCCTGGCCCGACACGTCGGGATCGGCGCCCGCCACCTGGCTCGGCTCTTCGCCGAGGAACTGGACACCACGCCCACGCGATACGTCCGATCGGTGCGGACCGAGGCGGCGGCTGTGCTGCTGAGTGACACGGCGCTGCCGATGGGCACCGTCGCCCGCCGATGCGGATTCGGCACCGGGGAGACCCTGCGGCAGGCATTCCTGGACGCCTACGACACGACGCCCTCGGCCTACCGCCGGATGCACCAGCGGCGAACGACTCCGGTCGCGTCGGCACGCTGACGACCGCGCGGCCAGGCGCCGTGGACCTCTGCTGCGCCTGCCGCCTGCGTGGTACGTCGGCTCCGCCGCTCGCGCCGGTGCGCGCCGCGACCCCCGTGGACGTCGCCTCCCGTCGCACGGCGCCCGCTCGTCGGATCAGTCGTCCCGCAGGATCAGACAGGTCGTGGTGCCGGTGGCGAGGAGCCTGCCCGCCGCGTCGTGCACGGTGCCCTCGGCCGTGCTGGTCCGCCTGCCCCGATGCACGACCCTGCCCTCCGCCAGCAGTTCGACGTCGTCGATCGAGCCGGGGCGCAGGAACTTCACCGCCAGGTCCACCGACGTGTAGCCGATGCCGCCGGGGAGCGTGGTGTGCACGGCGCAGCCCATCGCCGAGTCCAGCAGCGTGGCGAGGATGCCGCCGTGCAGCGTGCCCAGCGGATTGGCGAACTGTGAGCGAGTGCGGCAGCGGAGCGTCAGCCTGCCGTCCTCGATGTCCTCGAACCGCATGCCGAGCAGCAGACCGATGCCTGCCGAGGTCTCGTGGCCCCGTGCGGCTCGCAGCAGTTCCAGGCCGCTCGGGACGGCGTCCTCCCTGTGCATGCTCACTGTCTGCCGCCCGTCTCGCCGGTCAGAATGACGGTGTCAGGTTGACACGTTCTCGACTGCCCTGGCCCGCCGACCTCGACGCACTCGCCACCGACGTCGTCAGGATGGCAGCCTGGGTGCCGTCGCGATGACCCGCCTCGCCGCCGCAGGCCGCGACGTCGAATCGCAGATGTTCGCCGAGGAGTTCGACGCCATGGCCCGGCGGATCGAAGGCCGCCGTCGATCGCACCGAAGCGCGCCACCCACTGGCTGATCAGCGACTCCGCCTGGGCGGGGTCGGCCACCGAGCCGCCGTGGGCCGCTTCCGTCCCGCCCGCAGCCTGGATCTTGGCGACCACGGCATGTGCCGTCGCCACATCGACGTCGTTGACCAGTACCGAGGCACCCCTGCCTGCGGCATGCCGGGCGTAGGCCCTGCCCAGCCCCCGACCCGCCCCGGTGATCACCACTGCCTTGCCGTCCAGGATTCCCATCCGACCAGTCTTAGTCGATGATCAGCGCCGTCGGAGCGACAGACTGAAAGAGCCTGTCTTCGATCCCCACTTTCCTGTTGCGCGGGGCAGGCGGCGGCGATCTGCGGCGTTGTCGTCAGTCGACATCACTCCGTCATGTCTCCTTCCTCCGCCTGGCAGCTCATCCCACGCTGATCCCCGCTCACGACTCCAGGGGGACCAAGGACAGGCCCTGAGAGGTCGTCCTGCGGCGGTGAGTGGCGGGCGCCGACCGCCTC
This sequence comes from Actinoalloteichus fjordicus, assembly GCF_001941625.1. Classification (NCBI taxonomy): domain Bacteria; kingdom Bacillati; phylum Actinomycetota; class Actinomycetes; order Pseudonocardiales; family Pseudonocardiaceae; genus Actinoalloteichus; species Actinoalloteichus fjordicus. Next base: position 4,305,340 of record NZ_CP016076.1, on the reverse strand, counting down.
CCGTCGATCAGACGAACCGTGACCTCGTCGGCGGTCGGCGCCGTTCTCCTGCGACGGATGGTTCGGACGTGGCGTCGGGCTCCCCAGCCGGAATCCGAATCTCGTCGGCGAATCACCGCAGGTCACCAGGCTTGATGCCGAGTGGGGCCGGCGCCTCGTCCCATGGCACGGGGCGCGGGGGGCTTCTAGGATGGTTCGGTCCAGGTGACGCCGGTCACGGTGTCCGACGCCGCCGTGTGCACCGCAGAACCAGAAGCGAGGTGACAGATCGATGACGGGGAACAAGGCGATCGCCTATGTCGGCAAGGGCGCAGTCGAGGTTCGTGACATCGGCTATCCCAGTCTCACCCTCCGCGACGGTCCCGGCGTCAACCCGGCCAACGTGGGACGGCGCTGCGATCACGGCGTGATCCTGAAGAACGTCGCCACGAACATCTGCGGCTCGGATCAACACATGGTTCGCGGCAGGACCACGGCGCCGGAAGGTCTGGTGCTCGGCCACGAGATCACCGGTGAGGTCGTGGAGACGGGCCGGGACGTCGAGTTCGTCAAGCAGGGCGATCTCGTCTCGGTGCCGTTCAACATCGCCTGCGGCCGGTGCCGGAACTGTAAAGAGGGCCAGACCGGGATCTGTCTGAACGTCAACCCGGACCGCGCAGGCTCCGCCTACGGATACGTCGACATGGGTGGGTGGGTCGGCGGTCAGTCCGAGTACGTGATGGTGCCCTACGCCGACTGGAACCTGCTGCGCTTCCCTGATCGTGATCAGGCGATGGAGAAGATCCTGGACCTCACGATGTTGTCGGACATCTTCCCGACCGGCTTCCACGGCTGTGTCACGGCCGGGGTGGGCGTCGGATCGACGGTGTACATCGCCGGAGCCGGTCCCGTCGGGCTCGCCGCCGCCGCATCCGCGCAACTGCTCGGCGCGGCGGTGGTCATCGTCGGCGACCTCAACGCCGATCGGCTCGCGCAGGCCCGCAGCTTCGGGTGCGAGACCATCGACATCTCGCAGGGCGAGCCGAGGGATCAGATCGAGCAGCTGCTCGGCGTGCCGGAGGTCGACTCGGCGGTGGACGCCGTCGGGTTCGAGGCGCGCGGCCACGGGCGTGACGCGGGCACCGAGAAGCCCGCGACGGTGCTCAACTCGCTGATGGACCTCACCAGGGCGGGCGGCTCGCTCGGCATTCCCGGCCTGTACGTCACCGGCGATCCCGGTGCGGCCGACGCCGCGGCGCGGCAGGGATCGCTGTCGCTCAACTTCGGGCTCGGCTGGGCGAAGTCGCACTCCTTCGCCACCGGGCAGTGCCCCGTGATGCGGTATCACCGTCAGCTGATGATGGCGATCCTGCACGACCGGGTGCAGATCGCCAAGGCGGTCGATGCGAGGACCATCCCGCTCACCGAGGCGCCGCGCGGCTACCAGGAGTTCGATGAGGGCGCGGCCCGCAAGTACGTGCTCGACCCGCACGGCCTGCTTCCTCAGCGAGGCTGAGGCGATTCGGGCAGGCAGGACCCGGCAGGCCGCCGGAGACTCCTTCCCGTCGGGCACCGTCGCGCGCTGCTGCGCGGGGACCGGCTCGGTGCGCTTCGGCGCCGAGCCGGTCCCCGGGTGTACACCCGAGGGCACACCGAAGACGGCGGGCCCGCGACAGACAGTGGGAATCACCGGACACTCACGCGCGGTTGCCCCCGCACCGCGTCGACCGGTCGCGATGATCCGTCCTGCCGAGATTTCGAACGACCGTGGATCGAACGACCGTGGATCGAACGACCGTCCTACGGTCTTTCGTCTGCTGATTGAATCGTCGACGAGGCAGGCGGGAAGTGCGACCCCTCGGTGGATAAGACCGATCCTTCTGACGGCTTACCGGTCGAAGAGAACGGCCGGGATTCGCACCGCGTTCCCGCCGATTCTCGCCACGTCGCCGACGGTGATCCTACGGCGTACTGGGTGGTCAGCCGAGTCGATCGTGTTTGGCCGCGGACAGGAAAGCGCCGAATGTGCGAGGTGCCATGGTGAGCACGCCGCCCTGACGATTCTTCGTATCGCGGATGCCGACGACATCGGCGGTCTGCCCGATCTCGACGCACTGGCCGCCGTTGGCGCTGCGACTACTGGTACGCCACCGGACACTGGTCAATGGATGCACGCCGCGCCTCTTCCTTCTCAGGGAGTGAATTCCGCGACTATCCTAGCGATGAGCTGTGCGGTCTCTCGTTTGGACAGAGCAAGCCCGCGCAGCTCGTCGAACATGAATGTCAAGGCTGCGACGTCGTCGCGATCCTCGATCACATGACCGCCCAAGGGATTCTCCGACCATCCCACATCGGGGTCCGCCTGTTCAACGAAGCGGAGAAGGGTGAATCCGCCCGCCAGACTCGGATGAGTACCGACGCTGTTGGGAAGTACTTGAAGAATCACATTAGGAAGTCGGCCCAGCCGTCGCAGGTGGTGCAGCTGCTCCGTCATGATCGCCGGCCCGCCGATCTGTCGGTACAGCGCGGACTCGCTGACCACGGCACGCAGCTCAAGCGGTACGGGCGCGGTCAGCCGCTGCTGTCGTTCCATCCTGGCGGCGACGCGCTTCTCCACATCGGCCGGGTCCGTGATATGCCGACCCGCCGAGTGGATCTCGCGCGCGTAGGCCTCGGTCTGCAGCAGTCCGGGAATCAGCTCGATCTCGAAGTTGTGCACTTCCGAGGCGGCCTGTTCGAGTCCGACATAGGGTTTGAACCACTCGGGCAGCCGATAAGTCGACCACCATCCGCGTTGTGCGCCCTCTCTGCGCAGTTCTTCCAGCAGGGACCGTACTCTCTCGGGTGTCTCGTAGTAGTCGAGCAGTGCCGTCAGCTCGAACTTCTTGATGCCGGACCGCCCGGCCTCCCAGTTTCGGATCTTCCCGGCACTGCAGCCGATGTGCTCTGCCGCCTCGGCCAGGCTTCTCCGGGCACTCGCCCGAAGTTCGGTGAGCGAGGTACCGAGTCTGCGCCGCCGCGCGGTGGGTCCGAGGGACATCTCAGCCTTGCCTTCCTGCGCGGGCAGCGGTTCGCGGCCACCCACCGTACCCAAAGATCATCATCGTGTCGTCGGCCTCACTCGGAAGGCTGAATTTCAATCTTGAATTCAGGTTTTGCGAACAGGGTTCGATACCTTGCCTGCCGAGGGCGTGTCGCTGATCCTCTTCGATCGCAGAACGGGATCGACCGGGACGACCGGGGCGGCGACCGCCTCGGATCGCCGTCCTGCCCGCGCGACGTCCGCACGCGGATCGGCGACGGGCTCGCCTGCCGAGACATTCATGGAGGAGATGATGGGAAATCAGTTCCTGAGCGGTGTGCTGGACACCGCCGGAGACCATCTGTTCCCGGTGGTGGCCACGACGGGCATCGTGCTGCTGGGCTTCGGCGCGCTCGACTGCGCCTGGCGTTGCTGGCGCGAGTCCCATCCCCGGCGCAGAAGCCCGAGCAGGCGCGACTGGGCGCGGATACGTGCTGCGGAGACGCGGGTGGCGGCGAACCGATGACCGATGACCGTGACGCCTGGTTCGCCGAGGACACCACGTCCGAGGCAGGCCTGCGTCGCGACCGGCATCTCGTCGCCGGACTGCGACCGGAGATCGGGACCGTGGTGGTCACCCTCTGCTGCCGCTCGCTGATCGTCGGCGGTGCACCCGAGATCGCCTGCGGTGAGCCCGGCGACTGGGGCGTCGGAACCGGGGAGGGTGCCGAAGGCGGCGCCGACGCACCGGGATACCGGCTGTGCTGGGAGTGCGCGGAGGTCGCCGCCGGGCGGAGGCCGCCGCCGCCGAACGTCCTGGAGTTCGATCCCGTGCGGCTGGTCCGGCTCCGCAGCGGCCTCGCTCCTGAGCCGGGCAGACTGGTGCACGTCTGTCCGCCGCCGGACCCGGCCCCCGCCGTGCTGCGGGCGCGATGCGGGGCGGAGCTGCCGGTCGTCGACCTCGACATCCTGGACGTCATCGACGCGGCGACGGGGATGCCCTGCGGGGTCTGTCTCGCCGCCTCCCTGATGGTGATGGGCGCGGAGGGCGCGGCCGGGACGGCGGCGGGTGCCGCGGTGAGTCGCAGACTGGGCGGCATGCTGCCACGCCGATGTCGAGTCTTCGCAGGTGGTCCGGCGTGCTGTGGGCGCCCGCGCACCCGAGGCGGTTCGGCACGCAGACGCGACGGCCGCCCGCCGACGGGCGAGGACTGAGGCAGCGCCTCGCCGATCACACCGCGATCCGCAGGCGACCTCGTCGATCCGCGGGCGGCTCGGCGGCGGGTCGGGAATGCGGATCGGCGAGGCGCGTTCGGCTGAAGTGGATGGACGCGGTCGCGGGAGGCGCGCTCCCGCCCGCCGGGCGCGCCATGGCTCACGTGGACCCGTCGACCACCATGGGACCGGGACAGCGGCCCGCATGCCGGGACCTCGCCCGGCACCGGGACCCGACGGTCACCGGCCGACCCGATGGTTCTGTCTCGCGGTGTTCGGCACGCCGTCGTCACGACCACACTCGGGGTAGTCGACCAGCCTGCTGCCGTCGGTGGAGCGGAGGCGAATCCCGGCCTACCCGCTCCTCGGCGGAGCACGTCGGACTCGCCGCCCCGCCGGACTTGAGCACCGGCGGCCGCTCACCTCATGGCGAGGGTGAGTGCTCCGGTGACCGTCTCCCGGTGCGCCTCGTGGAACGTGCGTCCGGGACCGTACAGGGCGAAATACCACATCCTGTTCGCATTCGGCTTCCCTCGGCGGTTGTAGTTCTCCAGGGTGACTTTGTCCTCGCCGTCGGTGAGCACGACGCCCGCGAAGTGGTACGCCCACGGCGGTCTGGCGCCGGACTCCTGGTCCGCCACCTGTTCGGCCCTCGACCGGCCCCGCGTGGAGTAGATCGCGAGCGCCTCGCCGACGCGGGCGTCGGCCGACTCGTTGATCCCCAGCCGCCCGTCCCGTTCCGGATCGGGCCGGTCGTACGGCCGGTAGCGCGACTTGGCGAGCCGGGCCACGTTCCCCGTGGTGGTCTGGATGCTGTTCTTGGTGTCGTCCGTGGGCTCCCGGTCAAACACCCCGGCGTCCTCCAGGCGGTCGACCAGGATCTGTTGCAGGGCCGGGTACGTCTCCAGCACCTGGGATCTCATCGCGTTCAGCAGCGTGCTGGCGTGCCCCAGCGGCATGCCAGCATCGGTGAGTGCGGTGCGGACTGCCTTCATGGCAGGCACGACCTCCCCCTCGTGTTCCTCCTCGATGTCGACGTCGACGTCGACGTTCCGCCAGCTGAACAGCAGGTATCCGTCGTCGCTGGGGAGGCGGCGGGCGAGGCCGCCGGGCGTCATGCCCGGTCGGGTGACCAGGCGAGGGTACGAGGTCAGACCGATCACGTCGTCCGGCCGCTGGTCATGCTCCACCCGCTCCGTCGTGCCCTCGTCCGGGGCGAGCAGCACCTTGTTCAGCGACTTGCCCGTGACGTCGCGAGCGACCTCGATGCACTGGTCCGGACTCAGCATGTCCTCGTCGCCGCGCTCCTGACCGCCCGCCACGATCACCGGCCGCCACTTCGTGAGTCCGCGCTCGGCCAACTCGCCGGGCACCTCCCCGTCCGCCTTCCTGAGCCGCACGGCCGCGCCGGAGGCCTCGAGCTCCGCGTTCGCCGTGGCGATGACGGACTCCGCCGCGTAGAGGTCCTTGGTCTGGGAGCGTCTGCCGATCGCCACGTTCCCGCTCGTGGAGTAGATCCACGGGTCGCCTTCGGCGCCGCTGTCGGAATCACTCTCGCTCAGGGTGACGTTCTCCTCGATGTCCTGGTCACTGAAGAACTCCTCCTCGCTCTTCTCGCCGTCCCCCGGCGACGGGGACCGCCCGGACGGGGCGTGCTTCGACGGCACCCGTTCCGAGGGCGCGCGCTCCTCTTCCGCCAGGTCGCCGCCGCCGGGTGCCTCCACCACCGGAAGCACCTCGGAGTCCTCCTCCTCGACGCCCTCCGTGGGACTGCCTGTCGAGGGTGCGGGCCCCTCACCGAGGACGAGGGCAACCCGCCGCGCCAGGCTGTTGACGTGCACGCCTCGGAAGCTCGTGCCGCCGCCTGCCTTGGCGGCCCGCCAGTCCCGGACGGCCTGTTGGACGGCGCGCAGCAGATCCGGGTGGTTCGAGGACGGGTCCTCGGCCTCTGCCCGCCGCCACGCGTCGACGGCGGCGTCCACCCGTTGCAGCTCACCAGACCGCCCCGTGGTGAGCGAGAAGAAGGACTGGGTCTTCCATCGACGCGCCAGACTGCGCAGGGAGAGCTGCGCGCCCGGCGGATCGCCCGCCGCCCGTTGGACCTCCGTTCCCGGTGCGCGCTGAACCGTGCCGGACGGCCCCGCCGCCGCGAGCCGAGCCGGTGCCGACGGCCGTCGGGACATCACCCGGTGCGCGGTCTGCTCCGCCTCGCGCTCGAATCGGTCCGACGGGTCCGACACGCTCAGACCCGATCCGTCGTCGGTACCCGACACCGGACCCGAACGCTGCTGCATCACGTGCACAAGCTCGTGGGCGAGCGTGTGCCGGTCACCACCGCCATCCCCGATCACTACGTGGTTGCCCGAGGTGTAGGCCCGTGAGCCGATCTCGGCCGCCGAGCGCCGGGCCGCCGTGCCGGTGTGCACCCGCACGTCCGAGAAGTCCGCGCCCAGCCTGGACTCCATGTCGTCGCGGGTCGCCTCGTCCAGCGGCCGTCCCGACGAGCGCAGCACGTCCGGCACCGATGTGTGCTGTCCGGCAGGCCCGTCCGCCGGGGCCTCGGGACGACCGGCCAACAGCCGGGCGACGGCGGCGTTGCCGACGCTGCGTTGCAACGCGTACACCCCGGCGGGCGTCAGACGATCCGGCACCGAGGGCACGTCGGTGTCGACGGTCGGTTCCCGCCTCCGGCGCGGCGGTTCGGTCTGATCCTGCTTCTCCTGGGCGCGCATGATCTCTCCACAGGGTCGGGGCGGACACTCCACCTGGATACCTGCACCAGGCCCGCCGTGCCAGGACCAGGAGGGCAACACGTGGGCACACCGCTTGCCCCCGGGCCGGTCAGGAAGGCGCGACGGCTCGGCGATCAGGGCCGTCGAGCCTCGCATCGGCGCGGGCGGAAGGGCGTGCTGCGGGGACGCCGTGCTAGTCCGGCCATCGCGTGGCGAGCAGGCGGACACGCCGTTCGGCCTGCTCGCCAGGACGGATCAGCTCATCCGTCGTGCGCGGCGGGGCGCCTTCGGGTATATCCCGGACCCATGAGCGACTCCATCAGCATGCCCACCCCGCTCGCCCCGTTGCCCTCGGACGGTACGGCCGGGGACCGCGTCGCCGTGGTCACCGGCTCGGAGTCCGGCATCGGCCGGGCGGTCGCCATCGAATTGGCCCGGCAGGGCGTCCACGTGGGCATCACCTTCCGCACCGAGGACCGGGCCGCACGGGCCGTCGCCGAGCAGGTTCGCGCCCTGGGGGTGCGGGCCGCGATCCGGCAGGTGGAGCTGACCGAGCTGCCCGAGGCCGCCGACGTGATCGACGAACTGGCCGAGGATCTGGGCGGCCTCGACATCCTGGTGAACAACGCCGGGATCACCACCGACGAGAACTTCCTCGACACCTCCTACGAGACCTGGCGCCTGACGCAGCGCGTCGACCTGGACGCGGTGTTCCTCTGTTCCCAGCGGGCCGCCCGGCGGATGATCACCGCTGGCCGGGGCGGTCGGATCATCACGATCACCAGCGTGCACGAGCACCTGCCCCGCGCAGGCTTCGCGGCCTACTCGGCGGCCAAGGCGGGCGCGGGCGCACTGTGCAAGGTGATGGCTCTCGAACTCGGCCGCTACGGGATCACCGTCAACGCGGTCGCTCCCGGCGAGATCAACACCGCGATGACCCGGCGCGAGGACGTCGATCCCCGCGACCTGCCCCGGCCGGGCGTTCCGCTGGGCAGACCTGGTGGCGTCTCGGAGGTCGCGGCGCTGACGGCCTTCCTCGCCTCGCCTGCCGCGTCCTATGTCACCGGTGCCTCGATGCGGGTGGACGGGGGCGTGTCACTGATGGGCGTCGAGGCAGGGTTGGGGCTGCCCACCGACGACTGGCGGCCCTGAACTCGGACGGCGGCGGTCAGCGTCCGGTGAGGTTGGCGGCGAGCCAGTTCTCCACCTCCAAGACGTGGGCCGCCGCCGCAGCCCGGGCCGCATCGGGATCGCGGGCGGCCAGGGCGAGGTAGATCCGTTCGTGCTCCTGCCACAGCCTGCCGACCGCCGCCGCGTCCTCGTGGCCCCGCCACACCCTGGCCCGGAAGGTGCGGGAGGACAGGCCGTCGAGCATCGCGGTCAGCAGATCATTGCCCGCCGCGTGCACGATCGTCTGGTGGAAGTCGCGGTCGGCGGCGACGATCTCCTCCACGCTGCCGCCGCGCCCGATGCGATCCAGGTGTTCGGCGACGTCGGCCAGTTGCGCCTCGGTGATGCGGGCGGCGGCGGTCGCGGTGGCCGCCGATTCGAGCACCCGCCGCACCTGTAACAGCTCGACGAGCGTCTGGCCTCGGGAGATCTCGGCGACCACGCCGAAGGTCTCCAGCAGATCACCCGGGCGCAGCCCCGTCACGTAGACGCCCGCGCCGTGGCGGGTCTCCAGGATGCCGAGGATCGTCAGCGCGCGGATCGCCTCGCGCACCGAGCCTCGGGAGATCCCCAGCAGCGCGGCGAAGTCCCGTTCGGTCGGCAGTTGTTGGCCAGCGACCAGCTCGCCCTCGGCGATCATCGTCTTCACCTGCTCGATCGTCCGCTGGGTGACGGACGTCCGGCCCGCCTCGGCGGCCGCACCGCTCGCCGAGGCTGCGGGCGCCGTGCGAGCCGGAGCCCGCCCGGCGGAGTCGACGCTCGTGGACGAGCGATCCGGGAATCGGCCGGGGAACTCGTCTCGCACGGTGTCCATTCCGTCCGTCCTCTCGGTCTAGCCGACTCGGCCGATCGGCGGTGATCGACGCCGACTGTGGTGAGGAGCGGCCTGCGGTGCGGCTCTTGACACGCTTTCGCCCCCGCGAGTAGAAGTGATCCTACCAATTCCGCGTAATAGTGGAGAAATCTCCGAGAAACACGGCGTAGTCGGCTGTTCGGACATTGTCGCGGTCCGGAATGGTCGGACAATGAGGCGATTCGTCTCGGGCGCCGGTCGACAGCCGAGGAGACGGACATGGGCACGGGCGGACGGCGACGGCGACTCTCGACGACGGCACTGGCGGTGTTCCTGATCGCAGGCTGCGGGACCACCGCCGACATCCTCGGACCCGTCGGGGACGGCGGTCACGTCGGCGTGGTGCTCCCGATGCTCACCTCGCCGTTCTGGCAGTCCTACAACGACTACGTCCCGGAGCTGGCCGCCGAACAGGACGTCGACGTGCTGCCGACGGTGAACTCGGCGGGCGACCCGGCGCAGCAGATCACCGACATCAACAACCTGCTGAACCAGGGGGTGGCCGGTCTGGTGGTCGCCCCGTTGGACAGTGCGGCCATCGTCGCGGGGCTCAACCAGGCGCAGCGGCGCGGCGTCCCCGTCGTCGCCGTGGACGTCGCCCCGGAGGACGGCGAGGTCGTCATGGTGGTGCGCGCCGACAACCGCGCCTACGGCGACCAGGCCTGCCGCTATCTGGGGGAGGAGATCGGCGCCGGGAAGGTGGTCCAGATCCAGGGCGATCTGTCCTCGGTGAACGGTCGAGAGCGGTCCGAGGCCTTCCACGACTGCATGGCCCGGCGGCACCCCGACATCGAGGTGTTCGACATCCCGGCGAACTGGGACGGCGAGACGGCCGCCGCGCAGCTCGACGGCCTCCTCACCGCCGAACCCGACATCGCGGGCGTCTACCTCCAGGCGGGCGGGGTGTACCTGGCGCCCGCGCTCCAGACCCTGCGCGGCCGGGGAATGCTGCACGAACGCGGCCACGCCGACCACATCGTCATCGTCTCCAACGACGGCATCCCGCAGGAACTCGACGCGATCCGCCGAGGCGAGATCGACGCAACGCTCTCCCAGCCCGCCGACGGCTACGCAGGCACGGCCCTGTCCTACCTCAAGGCCGCGATGGCAGGCGAGACCTTCGCGCCGGGACCGACCGCGCACGGCAGCGAGATCGTCGAACTGCCCAACGGCCTACTGGAGGACCAACTGCCGACACCACTGGTCGACATCGACAACGTCGAAGATCCCGCGCTGTGGGGCAACACCGTGGGCTGAACCGGCGCCGCAGCCTGCACGGCGGAATCGGTCGAGCAGGCGGGCCGGCGAAGACCGGGCGGACAACCCGCCCGCGCAGAACGAGAACGAGACGGAGTAGCCGACGCGGGCACCGATTCCGGCAGGCCGCAGACCTTTGTGACGAAGGGACCGGGGGACCGCCCACGAACTCGACGAATTCGCACGACGGCACGGAACCGCAAGGTCCGCCGAGTCGATGAACGGCTCATACCGAGTCGTTCTCGGTCGGATGTCCCAGCACGGCAGGGGATCGGCCGGTTCCGGCTCGACCGCCGCACGGCGCGCGACGAACCCCGGCCCCGGCCGTCGCCCTGCGGCCTCGACGACGCGGTCTCGGGCCTGCGGCGGCACCGGCCGCCCGCGCATCCAGGCGTGAGCCCCTCCGACGCCGGATGCGCGCCCGTCCGCCCCGACTGCGCAATCCCCGCCGCACCGCGACACAGGAAGGCCCGGCGTCATGACGCATCCGAAGTCGACTCCTCCACCCGGCGTCGAGCCGCCGCTCGTCGAGGCCGTCGCCGTGCACCGCCGCTACGGCTCCACCGTCGCCCTCGACGACGTCGGTCTCCGTGTGGTCGCAGGCCGATCGCACGCCCTGGTGGGTCGCAACGGAGCCGGGAAGTCCACCCTGGTCCGACTGCTCACCGGGCTGGAACGGCCCGATACGGGCGAGGTCCGTCTCGGCGGGCGCCCCGCCCCGCCGCCCGCCGACCGCGACGCGTGGCGGAGGGCCGTGGCCTGCGTCTACCAGCGACCGACCGTGGTGCCGGGCCTGACCGTCGCCGAGAACCTGTTCCTCAACCGGCAGCCGACGGGTCGGCTCGGGCTGGTGGACTGGCGACGACTGCGCCGCGCGGCACGGGAGCTGCTCGACGAATGGAACGTCGAGGTCGACGTGGACCGGCAGGTGCGGGAGCTGTCGATCGAGGACCGGCAGCTGGTCGAGATCGCCAGGGCCCTCTCCTTCGGTGCCCGGTTCATCGTGCTGGACGAGCCGACCGCGCAGCTCGACAGCGCCGAGATCGAGCAGCTCTTCACTAGGATGCGGCGCCTCCAGGAGGGCGGCGTCACCTTCCTGTTCATCTCGCACCACCTGCGCGAGGTCTACGAGGTGTGTCAGGACGTCACCGTCCTGCGCGACGCCCGCCACGTGCTTACCGCACCGGTCGATCAGCTGGGTCGGGCCGACCTGGTCGCGGCGATGACCGGGGAGGCGGCGGAGCTGGGCACCGGCCTGACCGCGCCGAGGGGCGGGACGGAGGAGCCGGAGGTCCTGCGCCTGACCGGCTTCCACGGTGATCGCTTCGCCGGAGTCGACCTCGTCGTGCGCGCGGGCGAGGTCGTCGGCCTGGCGGGCAGCAGCGCCAGCGGGAAGGTCGAGCTGGCCGAGTCGCTCGCGGGTCTGCGCGTCGCCGAGGGCTACCTGCGGCTGGGCGGTCGAATCTGTCCCACCGGCGACGTTCCCGCCGCGCTGGCGGCAGGCGTCGGCTGCGTGCCCCGCGACCGCCACGAACAGGGCCTGGTCCCCGAGCTGTCGGTGGCGGAGAACGCCACCATGACCGTCACCGGCCGACTCGGCCGGGCCGGGTTCGTCTCGTCGCGCTCCCGCGCCGCCGTCGCCGCGCGGTCGACCGAGGAGCTGGACGTGCATGCCGACGGCCTCGATCAGCCGGTGGCGTCGCTCTCCGGCGGCAATCAGCAGAAGGTGGTCACCGCCCGCGCACTAGCCACCGATCCCCGCCTGCTGGTGTTGATCAACCCCACCGCAGGCGTGGACGTGAAGTCCAAGGAGTCGCTGCTCGACGCACTCGACCGGGTGCGCGCCGAGGGGACGGCCGTGGTCCTCGTCTCCGACGAACTCGACGACCTCCGGCGCTGTGATCGCGTCCTGGTCCTGCTCCGAGGCGTGATCGTCGCGGAGCATCCGGCGGGCTGGCGAGACGCGGACCTGGTGTCCTCGATCGAAGGGATCTCGACGTGACCGACACCGTGGAGTCGACCGGCGCCCGGCCGCAGGCAGTCCGGCGCGGGCCGTTGGCAGGCAGGCTGCGGGAACTGGCCCTGCTACCCGCGATCGTCGCCCTGCTCGTCGCGGGCGCCTTCGTCCACCCCAACTTCCTGTCCTACGCCAACCTGATCAGCATCCTCGGCGCCTCGGCCGCCCTGGCGATGCTGGTGCTCGCCGAGTCGCTGGTGTTGATCTCCGGGAAGTTCGACCTCTCCGTGGAGTCCACCGCAGGCCTGGCACCCGCGCTGGGCGCGCTCCTAGTGCTGCCGGTCGCCTCATCGGGACTCGGTGCCGAGCTGCCCGCCGCCGTCGGCCTGCTCGCCGCCGTCGTCGCGGGGGCGCTGGTCGGGCTGCTCAACGCCGTGTTGATCGTCCGCTTCCAGCTCAACGCCTTCATCGTGACGCTGGCGATGCTCATCGTGCTGCGCGGCCTGCACGTCGGCCTCACCGAGGGCCAGACCCTCTTCGACATGCCGGAGGTTTTCTTCGCCGTCGCGACCACGACCTTCCTCGGCATTCCGATGTCGGTGTGGCTGGCCGCCGCCGCGTTCGCGGTGGCCGGGCTGCTGCTGCGCCGACACCGCCTCGGCCGCGCGCTGTACGCCATCGGCGGCAACCGGGAGGCGGCCAGGACGGCGGGCATCCGCGTCGACCGGGTGCTGCTGGGCGTGTATGTCATCGCGGGCGCCTTAGCCGCCGTGGGCGGCCTGATCCTGACCGGCTATGTCGGCGCGATCAGCGCCAACCAGGGGGAGAACCTCGTCTTCACCGTGTTCGCGGCGGCGGTGATCGGCGGCATCAGCCTGGACGGCGGGCGGGGGACGATGCTCGGCGCGCTGACCGGCGTGCTGCTGCTGGGGGTCGTGAACAACCTGCTGACTCTCGCCCAGGTGTCCTCGTTCTGGATTCAGGCCATCCAGGGCGGACTGATCCTCCTCGCGCTGATGGTCGCCCGACTCGCCAGCGGCCGAGGGCAGACCTGAGCTGGCCTCGGCTACCGGGACCCCAGGGCGGTGAGCTGACATCAGACCAGACCCGGCAGGCCGCCCGCAGGACGAGCTGACATCGAGAGCACTTCGTGGTTAAGGAGAGTCAGATGAGACGGAGCTTCCGTTCGACGCCACGCGGTTCGATCCCGACCGGCCCGACCACAACCCGTTCCCGCCGCGCGGGCTGGGGCGTGCTGGGCCTGTCGACGCTGCTGATCATCGGCCTGGCGTCGCCCGCCATGACACTGGACCGTCCATCCTCGACGGAGGTCGCCGACGGAATGACCCTCTGGTATGACGAACCCGCCGAGTCCTGGGAGTCCGAGTCACTGCCCATCGGCAACGGAGCCCTCGGTGCCGCCGTCTTCGGCGGCGTGGCAGGCGAGCGCCTCCAGTTCAATGAGAAGAGCCTGTGGACCGGCGGGCCCGGCTCGGTCCAGGGCTACGACCACGGCGACTGGGTCGAGCCGCGTCCCGGCGCGATCGAGGAGGTTCAGGCGGAACTCGACGCCGAGCTGCGGGCCACGCCGGAGTCGGTCGCCGACCGCCTGGGCCTGCCCAAACGCGGCTTCGGTGCCTATCAGACCTTCGGCGATGTCCTGTTGGACTTCCCCGACGCACCGGCCGAACCCACCGACTATCGACGCGAACTCGACCTGACCGAGGCCGTCGCGCGGGTCTCCTATCGCGACGGCGAGGTCCGTCACGAGCGCGAATACCTCGCCAGCCACCCGCACGGCGTCATCGCGGGCCGACTGGGCGCGGACCGGCCGGGCTCGGTGTCGTTCATCCTGCGCACGGAGTCGCCGCACGCGGGCCACACCGTCTCCGTCGCCGACGGCCGACTGACCCTGCGGGGCGCCCTGCCCGACAACGGACTGCGCTACGAGACGCAGATCCAGGTGCTCGCCGACGGAGGCAGCATCACCTCCGGCGGCGACTCGATCACCGTCAGCGGCGCCGACACGGTGACCCTGCTGCTGGCGGCCGGCACCGACTACGCCGACTCCTACCCGGATTACCGGGGCGTCGACCCGCACGGCCGGGTCGCCGAGACGCTCGATCAGGCCGTGACGGCGGGATTCTCGACCGTGCGCGCCGACCACGTCGCCGACCACACCGCCCTGTTCGACCGCGTGCGGCTGGACATCGGCCAGCAGCCGCCGACGAAGACCACCGACGCCCTGCTCGCCGACTACACGGGCGGTGCGTCCACCGACGACCGGGCGTTGGAGGCGTTGTTCTTCGCCTACGGGCGCTACCTGCTCATCGCCTCCTCGCGGGACGGCTCGCTGCCCGCGAACCTTCAGGGCGTCTGGAACGACTCCACCGCGCCGCCGTGGAGTTCGGACTATCACGTCAACATCAACCTGCAGATGAACTACTGGCCCGCGATGACCACCAACCTGGCCGAGACCACCGGCCCCTACGACGAGTTCGTCGATGCCTTGCGCGCACCCGGCAGGCGCACCGCCGAGACGATGCACGGCGCGGCCGGGTGGCTGGTCAATAACGAGACCAACCCCTTCGGCTTCACCGGGGTCCATGACTGGGCGACGTCATTCTGGTTCCCGGAGGCCGCAGGCTGGCTGACCCAGCAGCTCTACGACCAGTACCTGTTCACCCGCGACGAGGCCTACCTGCGCGACGTCGTGTATCCGGTGATGCGGGAGGCGAGCGAGTTCTGGCTGGACACCCTGCACACCGACCCTCGGGACGGTTCGCTGGTGGTCTCGCCGAGCTACTCCCCCGAACAGGGCGACTTCTCCGCAGGCGCGGCGATGTCTCAGCAGATCGTGACGCACCTGCTCACCACCACCCTGGCCGCCGCGGAACAGCTCGGCGAGGACGAGGAGTTCCGCGCCAGGCTCGGTGCCGCGCTCGCCGAGCTGGACCCCGGCATCCGGATCGGGTCGTGGGGACAGCTTCAGGAGTGGAAGGAGGACTGGGACGACCCCGGCAACGACCACCGGCACGTCTCGCACCTGTTCGCCCTGCATCCCGGCGCGGCGATCGAGCCGGGCACACCGGAGGCGGTGGCCGCCGAGGTCTCGTTGACCGCACGCGGCGACGGCGGCACCGGCTGGAGCAAGGCCTGGAAGATTAACTTCTGGGCGCGGCTGTGGGACGGCGACCACGCCCACACGATGCTGGCCGAACAGCTCATGCACTCGACGCTGCCGAACCTCTGGGACACCCACCCGCCGTTCCAGATCGACGGCAACTTCGGCGCCACAGCCGGGGTTGCCGAGATGCTGGTGCAGAGCCACCTGGACGTCGTCGAGCTGCTGCCCGCCCTGCCGTCGGCCTGGGACACCGGCTCGGTGGCCGGACTCCGGGCCCGAGGCGACGTAACGGTGGACGTCGAGTGGGCGGCGGGCGTGCCGACCAGGGCGGAGCTGCACACGGGCCGGGACGGTCCGCTGCGTATCGCCGTCGGACGCTTCGCGGCCGGCGCGGACGCCGTGGCGGTCACCGACTCCGCAGGCGCCGCCGTCGAGGCCGACCGGGACGGCGCGACGCTGCTGATCGAGGCGACGGCGGGGGAGACGTACACGGTGACGGGCTGACCGTTGCGGCTCCGCGCCTCGCGGGGAGAGGACGGTGCGCCGGGAGCCGGGCTGTCGAGTGGGGACGGCTACTGACCCTCTGGCCGTAGCGGGTCAGGACCCGCCCCGCAGCGGGGTCGACGCGTGCGCTGGGATGTCCTGGGTCTGCTGCGCGGGACCATCCCCGCGTGCGCGGGGCCGACACCTGCTGACCTGGGTTTCTCCTGCGTCGGGACCCGATTCTCTACTACGTGATGTACGTGATGTACGTGATGCGGGCCATATTCGACGGGCTGTCCGGCGCGGCGCTGTCGGCCGCACGGACACGGGACTGACCCGCTCGCCGAACTCGGAATCGGGCCTGCGTCGGCGGTTCGGTCCGGTCCGGACGCACCGGGCCTTCCGCGACGGCCCGGTCGCCGGGGCGACGGCATCCGAAGTCGACGGTGTGCCGCCGACCCGGACGCCCGCCGCCCCCACCGCTCAGGCGGTGAGCCCCAGCCAGTCCGCGTAGTGCGACAGCTCGGGGTGCGACCTGCGATACAGGCTGATCAGCACCGAGGTGGTCTCCCGCACCATCGGATGCAACCTCGTCTGCTGGGGTGCGATGTGCTTCGCGTGCTGGAGCGCGTTGAGACAGCTGTGTCGGTCGCCGAGGATCAGGTGCGCCCGCGCCAGGTCGAGATGGTGATGTCCCCGGCGGGTCCTGGGCATCGTGCGTGGCGGCGCCCAGCCCGTCGCGGCGGTGAGCGCCGCCGCGCCGTCGCCCAGTTCGACGTGCGCGGCCACCTCGTGGGTGGTGATGTTCGCCGGGCCGAAGGTCAGCCCATAGTGGACGTGGTCGGTGTTCAGATCCCTGGCCAGGTCACGCGCGGCGGCCAGGTGCGATCGTGCCGTGTCCGCGTCGCCCGCCCGCGAGGCGAGGGTGACCGAGCGCAGATGCAGGCTCCCGTAGACGGTGATGGCCGCCTCGTCGGGCGCCCGCAGCGTGTCGTCGAGCTCGGCGCGGGCGGCGTCCATCAGGCGAAGCCCGTGGGCGTAGTCGCCCGCCGACTGGAAGCTCTGCACTCGTGCCCAGTGCGCGAGTCCGCCCGCCAGCGGATCGCTCGCCCGGTGGGCGGCGTGGGCGAGATGGTGTTCGACGGACTCGGCGAGGTCGGCGTAGCCGAGGCGGTGCAGCAGGGTGTGCGTGGCGTGATAGACGGTGACCAGCAGCCCGAAGACGTGGTGTGCGTTGGTGGTTCCCGCCAGCTGGCTCGCGGCGGTCAGCTCCTCCACCAGTGAGGGCAGCCGCGCGGCTAGCGCGCCGTACTGGGCGTTGCGTCGCATCCGGGCGATCGACTCGACGTCGGCGGTCAGCGCGGCCAGCGGGCGCGGCGTGACGTCGCCGGGCAGGTCGTAGTGCCGCAGTACCGTGCGTAACGCCTCCACGGCGCGGTGGGTCTGTTCGTCACGGTGATTGTCGGCATAGGGCTGGCCGGTGAGTCGCTCGACCGGAATCTTCAACGCCCGCGACACGGCGGCGAGCAGAGCGTGTGTCGCGACCCGATCGCCGCATTCGACCTTGCCGAGAAGACTGAGTGAGACGGCGGCCTGCCTGGCAAGCCGGGGTTGGGTGAGGTTGGCGGCCAGTCGTGCGCGACGAATGGCGGCGCCGACATGGGATGCGTCCTCGACCATGACTTCGTCTCTTCTCTTCTGGTCGCGCCCCCGTACCGGGGACTCGTGGCGTGGCAGGCCCGTGCGGTTGACTTCACAGCGTAGGCGGTTGTGCATGGACTGTGAATGTTCGCGAGCCCACCAGGATGGACACTCTGAGTGTCCGCACGAGCACTGTGCGTGTCAATCAAGGGGGAGTCCATGACCCGTCTCATCGACCGAGATTCGCTCGTCCAGAGTGGATCCGCCGTCGTCCTCGGTGTGCGTGCGCCATGACCTCGGGTGTGCCGCAGACTCGTGACTGCGTCCGGCTTCGCCGGGAGCGCGCCGTCGTTCCCGTGGCGGTGGCCCCGCCGGACGACACCGACGGCGGAGCCCCGGCGCCGATCCCGTCCCAACGCCCGGCGCCGAACCCCTCGACGCTTCCTGCGTCGCCGCCCGCCGAGGAGCCCGGACCGGCGGAGCCCCCGGCGCCGCGCCGTCCGTCGGCCGCATCGGGGCCTGCCGCCTCGGCCGCAGCCGCCGGGTCGAGTGACCCGGCCCGGCCCGCCTGCGCCGCTCGCCGGTCACGGTCGAGAACGAGGCCTCGGCGCCGCTGAGGCGCCCGGCCTCGATCCCGCACCGCCGAGCCCTTCGCCCTGCGGGCGCTCGGCCGCCCCTGGAAGCCACCACGCCGACGGCAGGCCCGACGGGACGTCTCCTTCTCTCCCGCCACATCGCCGCCACCGGCCGAGGAAACTCATCGGAGCGTGCACATGATCACCACCGTCGACAGTTACCGCCTGCGCCACCGGCTGGCCGATTCGCTGCGATCGGGCGGCTACCTCCAGAGCCGCCGCTGGCTGGAGGCGTTCCGCACGGTGCCGCGCGAGGCATTCGTCGACCGATTCATCGTCAGCAGTCCCACCGGGGAGCAGACCCTCTTCGATCTCACCGTCGACCGGCCGCTCGCGCTGGAGGCCGTCTACCGCGACACCAACCTGCTGACCCAGCGCGATGCGGGCGGCACCGCCACCAGCTCCTCCACCACGCCCAGCCTGATGGCCTTGATGCTGGAGCGGCTGGACGTCCGAGAAGGACACTCGGTGCTGGAGATCGGCACCGGAACCGGTTACAACACCGCCCTGCTCTGCCATGTTCTCGGCGACCACACGGTGACCAGCATCGACATTGATCCCGGACTGGTGGTGCGGGCTCGCGACGCGCTCGACGGGCTCGGCCAGCACCCGCACCTGATCATCGGCGACGGCACACAGGGCGTCGTCGAATACGCGCCGTACGACCGGCTGATCGCCACCTGCGGCGTGGCCAGGGTGCCCGTGTCCTGGCTGCGCCAGGTCGTGCCGGGCGGGGTGATCCTGGTGAACCTCGGCTACGCCCTGGCGCGGCTCACGGTCGACGACGAGGGGCGGGCGCTCGGCCCGTTCACCGACTACGCCGCGTTCATGCGGCTGCGGCCGCATCCGGCCTATCGGACGCCGACCGGCCGCGAGATCGTCGAGATGACCACAGAGGACGGTGCGCAGAGTGCCGTCCGCACCGACGGATTCCCCGACTTCCTCGGCGCCCGACCGTTGGAGTGCCTGCGGGCGCTGGTCCATCCCGACGTGCACAAGGTGATCCGGCACGACGGGGGCGGGGAGGCGCATGTGCTCGGCGATCCCGCGACCGGTTCCTGGGCCCGTGCGAGGTTCATCGGCTCCTCCCGGGCCGCCGTCGTGCACGGCGGCATCCGGGACCTCTGGGACGACTACATGCGGATCGCCCGGCTCTGGAATGAGCACGGCAGGCCGGAGCCCGCCAGGTACGGGCTCACCATCACACCCGACGGCACGCACACGTTGTGGTTGGACTGTCCGGAGCAGCCGGTGCTGGTGCTGGACTGAGCGGACGGGACGGGTGGTGGGGCGTCGCGGGCATTGACGGCGGCACCCGAGGTGTCTCGCGGCGGTGCGTCGTCGGTTGTCGTCGCTTGTCGTCGGTTCGTTCTCGGGCGACTGGACGAGAACGACCGGTTGACCCGGCGCGGCGGCCGTGGTGATCAGCATCGTTCGCCGGCTCTTCGAGGGGCAGAGCCGGAGCGACTGCTGCGGTGCGCAAGGCCCGCACCGTCGAGGCGACCATCGGCCGGGCCGGTCCTGGGCAGCGCGCGGTGCCGAGCCGCGTGCTGCCGAGTCCGGCGGTGCCGAATCGTGCGGCGCCGAGGCCGGGTGAGGTGAGTCCTGGGGAAGCCGAGTCGTGCCGCGAGCAGCCCTCAGGACTCGACGAACTTCAGCACGCAGAGCATGTCCTGCTCGGTCACCTCGGCCGATCGTGGTTCGACGCAGGCCGCCAGCGCCGCGCGGACGGCCTCGGCGTCGATCCCCGAGCCGATCAGCACCAGCCGGGTGGTGCGGTCCTCGCCTGCCGACCATCGGGAGCGTCGGAAGCGCAGGAACGCGCCGACGGTGTGCAGGCCGAACTTCTGCCGGTAGCCGGTGACCCCGAAGTAGACGAAGCCCTTCATCCGGTACAGCCCCGGCGGCCGGTCGTCGAGGAAGGCCATCAGCCGTCGGGGGTGCAGCGGCGTGTCGGAGGTGAAGGAGACGGTCTCGTAGGCGTGGTGCAGATGGGCGGTGTCCGCGCAGCCGTCGTCGTGTTGCCCGCCTTCGCGTCGTCCCGAGTCGGGCCCGGCCTCGCAAGCACCGGAGCGCCCGGCGTCGCCGTCCTCGAAGGTGAGCTGATCGAAGGAGAGCTGGCCAAACCGCTCGGTGGGGCGAGGCCGATCCGGCGGCTCGAAGAGGAGTTCTGGATCGACCCGGCCGTGGGAGGTCGTGATCACGGGCGTGCCGGGGCTCGACGCCCGCACCGTCGCGAGCAGCGCGGGCCGCGCCTCGACGGGCATTCGGTCGGCCTTGTTCACCACGATGAGATCGGCCAACGACAGTCTGGTGCCCAGCTCGGGATGCCGAGACCGCGTGCTCTCGAACTCGGCGGCGTCGACCACCTCGACGAGCCCGCCGTACTCGACGCGCGGGTTCTCGCTGGCCAGCACGAGTCTGATCATGTCGCGCGGCTCGGCCAGCCCGCTCGCCTCGATCACGATGACGTCGATCCCGGCCGAGGGCCGGGCCAGCCGGTCGAGCAGCTCGTCCATCGTGCTGGTGTCCACCGCGCAGCAGAGACAACCGTTGCCGAGCGAGATCATCGAGTCGACCTGGCCCGCCACTGTCATCGCGTCGATCTCGATACTGCCGAAGTCGTTGACCACGACGCCGATCCGCACCCCGGCCCGATTGGTCAACAGATGGTTCAGCAGCGTCGTCTTCCCCGCGCCGAGGAACCCCGCGACGATGACGACGGGGATACGCGCCCCTGCTCTGCCTGCCACAGCCCGCCTCTCCTGCTCCCGAGTCGCGCACTCCGGTCGGTGCGTCGGATGCTCACGAGATCATCCCGCGCGGCGCGGTCGGGACACGGGTCGCCGCTGATCGCTCGACCGTGGGCCCCGGCGGCGTGCTGTCGCAGCATGACGCGGGCCCAGAGCGGTCACGCACCGTGTCCGGGCGGGCGGGTCGCCCGGCAGGCGATCCCCGAACCTCCGGGCGACCGCACGCCACGTCGGCCCTGTTCCGACACCACCGTGCTTCGCCCACAAGCGTCTGTCCCGCCGATCCGAGCGTGCTCACGACTGCCCCGCGCCGAGAACCCATGGATGATGAAGGTCGACGGTTCACCTTTCACCTCGTCGGTGGGCGGCGCTCGGCGTGTCGATGCCGGTCCGTCGCCGTTGGCGGAGGACGGGTGCGCGGTACCGGGACACGATCGGGTGCCCATCGCACCGGAAGGCCGCATCGGATCTCGATCCGGTGGGGATCGGCGACGCGAGCGGGAAGGATGTCGATGTCTCAGGTCACGGGGACGCGCCGCAGTCAGGACGAGGATCGGGGGCGAGGAGCCGACGCGCTGCGGACGGCCCCGCCGCCTCGGATCGCGTCGGCCGCCACGGCCCTGCCCGAGCACGTCTACCGCCAGGAGGAGATCCTGGCGGCCTTCGTCGACGAGTTCCTCCCGGTCGGGAGCCCGAGGCGCCGGGCTGCGGAGCGGATCTCCGACAACGCCGGGGTGGACACCCGGCACTTCGCGGTTCCACTCGAACAACTGCGCGCACTCGCGAGCTTCACCGAGGCCAACGAGGCCTATCTGACGGCCGCGCTCGAACTCGGCGAGCGGGCCGTCCGCCGGGCGCTGGCGGAGGCGGGGATCAGCCCGGACGAGGTCGACCTCGTGGTGTCCACGACGGTGACGGGGCTCGCCGTCCCCTCGCTGGAGGCTCGGCTGGCCCGGCGGCTGGGCCTCCGCGAGGACGTGAAACGGATTCCGATGTTCGGCCTCGGCTGCGTCGCGGGCGCGGCGGGCATCGCGCGGGTGGCCGACTACCTGCGGGCCTGGCCGGATCAGGTGGCCGTGCTGCTCGCCGTGGAGCTGTGCTCGCTGACCCTGCAGCGCGACGACGTCTCCGTTGCCAACGTCGTCGGCAGCAGCCTGTTCGGCGACGGCGCGGCCGCCGTCGTGCTCCTCGGGGGGAATCGTCGAGGCGCTGCCGGGTTCGACGACCGTCCCGAGGCCGGGCCCGCAGCCACGGGCCGCACCCGATCGGGGGTGACCGCATCGGGGGTGATGCGGGCGGCGCCCGGCGAGGACGTGGGGAACACGTCCGGGTCCGGCGTGCCGGGTGGCATTCGGATGAGCGGCAGCGGCAGCCGACCGGGGAGCGCCGAGCGGGACGGCGCCGAGGCGGGGCACGCAGCCCTACCGGGCACTGCCGGGCCTGCCGTGTCCAACGCGGCGCCCGCAGAGGCGGCCGACGGCGGCGGGTCCGACGTCGGCGCCGCGCGTCTCGTCCCGCAGCGACGATCCGTCGAAGGCCTTCGTCCCGCCGACGGCGTCGGTGCGCTGCCCGAGATCATCGCGACCCGCAGCAGGCTCTACCCCGACACCGAGGACGTCATGGGCTGGGACATCGGCGCCAGCGGCTTCCGTCTGGTGCTCTCCGCCGACGTCCCGACCATCGCGCGCGAGTTCCTCAGCAAGGACGTCGTCGGCTTCCTCGCCGATCACGGCCTGGTCGCCGAGGACGTCGGGACGTGGATCTGCCATCCGGGCGGGCCGAAGGTCATCGACGCCGTCACCGATTCGCTCGCACTGCCCGCCACCGCGCTGGCGCACACCCGGGAGTCGCTGTCGGCCCTGGGCAACCTCTCCTCGGCCTCGGTCCTCGACGTGCTGCGAAGAACCCTCGCCCAACCCCGCCCGCCCGCCGGGACACCGGGCCTGCTGCTCGCGATGGGCCCCGGCTTCTGCGCGGAACTCGTGCTGCTGCGCTGGTGAACGCCGAACCGCCGGGGCAGGCTGGCCGGGCAGAGAAGCCCGACGCCGTCCGTTGGTGGTCCGGCCCATCTCGGCCGCGTGCCGGAGACCTGCTTCGCCGGGGCGCCGACGGGCGGGCGGGGCGTTCCGGCTTGCGAAGGCTCTTGACCTTGCCGGAGTGAGTTGGTCGAAGTCCTCTGCCTCCTGGTGCGGCCCACCCCGACGAACTGCCCACCATCCCGGCTGACATCGGGCCATCCCCGCTTGCGCGGGGCTTACGCAACTCTGCTGTCGGAGATCAGCCTCGGCGGTGGACCACCCCCGCTTGCGCGGGGCTTACGCACGGTTGCACGACAGCTGCGCGTCCTTGCCCGGACCACCCCCGCTTGCGCGGGGCTTACACCCGGACCTGCGACGACCGCTCCGCGATGGTCGGACCACCCCCGCCTGCGCGGGGCTTGCCCTTCGCCACCTGCGGCGCAGCTCGGGCGTTATTCATCTGTGATGCTCCATGGTAGGCGGACTCGCGACCTGACTTCTGTGCAGGGAACGCACCGATCGATTCGTCCTCTGTGGACAACACTGCGGTCACGTTCCGCTCGACCCTGCGCCTACGGCCCGCCACCTCGCTCACGCCAGTGCGTTGACGACGGCGCCGAACACCGAGGGCAGGCGCTCGGCGGCCGGGACGATCCGGCCTGCGGTGAGCGGGTTCGCCCTGGCCAGCACCAGACACTCCGTCAGCAGCCGGTGGCGTCGGGTCGCGCGCAGCCAGGCGCGTTCGTACTCCTGCGGCCGATCCCGGCGCAGGCTGTCCACCAGTGCCGCCGCGCCCGCCATGGCCAAGGTGATGCCCTCACCGGTCAGCGCGTCCACATAGCCTGCCGCGTCGCCGACGAACAGCACCCGGCCGCCGCCCGCGACCCGCCGTCGCATCCGTTGTCGCAGCGGTCCCGCGCCGCGCACGGCGGTGACGGCCGACGCCGCCGGGAATCGTGCGAGCAGCGCGGGATACTCGGCCAGCTGCTCACCGAACGGCGCTCGGCGGCTGGTCAGCAGGGCGACTCCGGTGAGTTCGGGCCCGAGCGGAGTCAGATAGGCCTCGCCAAACGGTCCATAGTGGACCTCGACGGCCGAGGAGGGCGGGGCGACGGCATAGTGCCTGCGCAGTCCGAATCGGGCCGGGCGGGTGTCCTCGGTCCGGAGGCCGAGCGCGCGGGCCGTCGGCGAGTGCAGCCCGTCGGCGGCTGCCAGCCAGCGGCCGCGCAGGTCCGGGCCGAGCGCGGTCACCCCCGTCGCGTCCACCCGCACCTCGTCGACTCGGGTGGGCAGGATCGGCACGCCCGCGTCCAGCACCGCCTGATGCAAGGCCGCGTGGAGCACGGTCCGCCGCACCCCGAGACCGGGGCCCGCGCGGAAGGCCGCCCGCACCTGCCGATCGCCCTGGATGTAGCTGATGCCGTCGATCCGATGGCCGGGCACCGGCACGCCCAGCGCGGTCAGCGCCCGCACCGCACCGGGCAGCAGCCCCTCGCCGCAGGCCTTGTCCGTCGGGGCCGCGCGCGGCTCGATCACCACCGGCCGCAGGCCTGCCCGCACGGCGTACAGGGCGGTGGCCAGTCCGGCGGGCCCGCCGCCCGCGATCAGCAGATCGTGGTCGAGACTCATGCGGTCGCGAGCTGCGCCAGCGCCCTGTCCTCACAGCGGATGCGGACCGTGAGCAGCGCGGCGTTGGCCACGGTGAAGGTCAGCGCCGTCAACCAGGCCGAGTGCACCAGCGGCAGCGCGATGATCTCCACGACCACCGCGACGTAGTTGGGATGCCGAAGGAAGCGGTACGGGCCGCTGCGGACGGGCTCGGCGCCGGGCACGACCAGGACGCGGGTGTTCCAGGCGTCGCCGAGCGAGACGATGCACCACCAGCGCAGGGCCTGGGCCAGCACCACCAGCGCGAGCATCGGGACGCCCAGGGCGGGGATGAACGGCCGGTCGAGCAGGACGGCCTCGGCCAGGCACGCGACGAGCAGCCCGGTGTGCAGGACGACCATCACCGGATAGTGGCCTCGACCCGACTCCACCGCGCCCCGTGCCAGACTTCGTCGACCGTTGCGCTGTGCCACGACGAGTTCGGCGAGCCGTTCCAGCGCGACGGCCAGGACGAGCAGGATGTACCACAGCATTCGGACTACCCGTCGTCGATGGTCAGGGGTCGATCTCTCGAGGATCTTCCTCCGAAGATAACGGGCATCGGCCGGAACCCGCCTGCCGTCGGCGTGCCGATCTCGCCGGTCTCCTCGGCTGGGCCGGGTCGGATCTGGCCGCCAGCTCGGCGAAACTCGCTGCCCGGTCGGCGTGGGACCGCCCGGGCCGAGGCGTTTCGCGTGTATCACTGGGCTGGTGGACCTGCGACCTCGTTCCGCCCCGTCGACGTCCCCGGCCTCTCCGACGTCTCCGGCCTCCCCGATGTCCCCGATCTCTCGGCCGTCTCCGGCCGCCCGCCTCGGCGCGTTGCTCGGCAGTGCGCATCCCGAGCCCGCCGTGGCGGTGACCCTGTTCACCACGGTGCTGGCCGTGGCGACCGGTCGGGGAGCGGGTGGGTCGGCGTTGGTCGCCGCGTCGGTGTTGGCCGGACAGCTCTCGATCGGCTGGTCCAACGACGCGCTGGACGCCCGGCGGGACGTGCTCACCGGTCGTCGCGACAAGCCGGTGGCCGCCGGGGCGCTCTCGCCGCGCGTCGTCGGAGTGGCCGCGGCGATGGCCCTGCTGGTGTGCGTCCCGCTGTCGCTGGCCAACGGACTCCTTGCTGGCTCGGTGCACCTGCTCGGCATGGTGGCGGCGGGCTGGGCCTACAACCTCGGTCTCAAGCGCACCGTCGCCTCCCCGTTGACCTACGCCGTGGGCTTCGGGACGCTGCCCGCGTTCGTGACGCTCGGGCTGCCCGGCGCGCCCTGGCCCGCGTGGTGGGCGGTCGTCACGGCCGCCCTGCTCGGCGTGGGCGCCCATCTGGTCAACGCACTGCCCGACATCGAGGGCGATCTGGCGACAGGGGTGCGGGGATTCCCACAGCGCATCGGGCGGGCCGCCTGTCGGACCTTGACGCCGCTGGTGATGCTCGCCGCGGTGGGCGTGCTGCTGGTGGGGACGCCGGGGCGGATCGATCTGCCCAGTCTGATCGTCGCCGGGGTGGCGGTGGCGGTGGCGATCGCCGGGACGGCGGTGCCCGCTGCGCCGGACAGCCGACGACCCTTCCGGGCCGCCGTGCTGACGGCCGCCCTGGCGATCGTGCTGTTCCTCTTCAACGGGTCGGCCGTCGTGTGAGGGCCGGTCCGTCGAGTGCGGGCCGCCGGTCGGCGCCTGCGGCTCGGGCTGTGACTCCCGGTCATGGCGACAACCCACGGGTGAACTCGGGCCGCTCCACGGCCGCCGCAGCGTCCCGGCGCCCCTGCCTTGACTCCGCCCCGCCGCCGCTCACTCGGCCGCGCGACGGCGGCGTCGGGCGATGATCCCGGCGCCGATGCCCAGCACCCAGATCGCGGCGAACGCGATGATCGTCGCCCATGGCACCCCGCCGGCCCCGGTGGCGTCCTGGGCGGTCTGCTCGGTGCCGTCCGCCGCGACGGACGGGTCCTGACCCGCCGACCCGTCGAGCGCGGGCGCCTCGGTGTCGCTCTCGGTCTGCTCGTCGCCGTCCTGCTCGGTGGGATCGGCCGGGTTCTCGGGATCGGTGGCGGCCCCGTCCGTGGGCGCCGTACCGCCCTCGGCGGGCTGCGCAGGCTGATGCGGCCGGTCGGCCGAACCGCCGGGCGCGGGATCCCCCGGCGCGGCGGGCGGGGCCGGATCGCCGGGATTCGGTGCGTCGCCTGGTCCGCTCGGAGCGAACCGTGCCCTGGCCGCCGAACCCGTCATCCCCGGTGGATCGCCCGCGCCGAAGGACCAGCCCTCGACGCGGTCGGCCTCGGGATAGGACGCCATCGCGCCCCGTGTGCTGTACGACCAGCTGCCGCCGCCCTCGTCGATCCAGTACGACCAGTAGGCGTCCCCGGAGGGCGTGTCGTCGCACGGTTCCTGATCGGGGCCGGGCCGATCGTCGATGCGGCAGACGAACCCGGCACCGTCGTGCGCGGTGCCCGCGAGTCGGAAGCCTGCCTCCTGCAACGCCGCGTATCCCGTCTCGGGCGTGCCGGGGACGCAGCGGGACACGGTGCCCCCGAGCGAACCGAAGTCCACGACCACCACGACGCCGGTCTCCGCCGTGCAGGCCTGCGCGGCGGCCGGGGCGGGCGTCGGGGCGGCCAGGGTGACGGCGGCGGCGAACAGCGCCGTGCCCAGCAGACGCGTCAGTCTCATCGCGGCACTCCGCCCCGTCGACGTGGCCTGCTGATCAGCAGGTAGCTGATCGCCGCCAGCAGCAGCGCCACGCCCGCCGAGGACGCCAGCCCGACGGGACTGCGCAGGAAGTCGCCGACCAATGCCAACGAGGTCGCAGGCGCGGCCGTCTGCTCGGCCGGCCTGTCCACCGCCCGAGGCTCCTGGGCGACCGCCAAGGGAGGATCGACCCGAGGGGTCTGATCGACGGCGTCGGGATTCTCGCCCGCCTCGCCCTGCGCGCCGTCGAGACCGGGACTGCCCGGATCACCGCCGAGCCCCGACTGGCCGGGATACCCCGGCTCGCCAGGTAACCCGGGCTGCCCGGGAAGCCCCGGTTGTCCCGGCTGACCGGGAAGGCCGGGCTGACCGGGCTGACCCGGTTGTCCCGGCTCGCCGGGACTGCCGTCGGGCGGCTCGGGCGGCGGCGTGGTCGTCGGCGGCTCGGGCGGCTCGACGGGTGGTGTCGCCGACAGCCCGAGCAGCGCCTGCGCGGTCGCCCGCCGCAGCCGGTCCTGGTTGCCCGCGCGGCTCCAGTACAGCGGCCCGTCGGTCTGGACGTCCAGGTAGTCGCGCGCCGAGTAGGAGACCGCGCCGGTCATGGCGCCGGGGTCGACACCGGCACGGAGCTGGATCGAGGTCAGCCAGCCGCCCGCGCGTCCGGCGGGCCCCGTCTGGTCCGCGACGGTGAGCGCGAGGGCGGCGAGACCGGTGCTGTTGGCGTTGCGGGTCTGCTCGATCAGCTCCGGCGTGGAGGAGTCGAAGCCGAAGGCGCCGTCGTGGTACTGCCGGTCGAGCAGCCAGCGCACGCCCCGATCCAGGGCGCCCGCGTTACCGCCGACCTCGGCCAGCGCCCAGACGGCCATCGCCGTGTTGTCGACGCTGACCAGCGCGTCGTCGCTGCCCGCGCAGGTCGAGCCGACGTTCTCGGGCGGGGGGTTCGCGCGGAAGCCGCCGCTGGGGCACTGTTGCCGCACCAGGTAGTCGATGCTCGCTCGCTGATCGATCGGCGTGCCGGTGTGCCGGGCGTGCTCGTCCATGGCGATCAACGCCAGCGCCTGGGAGAAGGTGTTCGACAGGTCTCGTCGCGGGTCGTAATCACCCGCGTTCAGGTTGCGGTACCGACCGTCGACGTCGAGCGTCGCGGTGAGCCGGTCCACCAGGTCGATCGGGACACCGTTGGAGTCGACGCCCCAGTCCGCCGGGTCGACCCCGGCCCGCAGGGCGACCATCAGTCGTTTCGCGAGAACACCGGAGTTGGCGAGGTTGCCGTTGTAGAACATCTCGCGCAGCGCGCGGACGCCGAGATCGAAGGTCGTCCCGGTGCGGCCCGCCGCATGCAGGCCGAGCAGCGCATCCGCCTGCAGGCCCGCGTCGGGGGAACCAGGGGTGGCGCTGGGATAGACGTAGTCGAGTCGGACGAACTCCCGTTCCAGGAACTCGGCCGCCGTGCCCGCCTCGGCCGACGCGGCGATGATCGCCGGGTCTGCCGAGGCGGCAGAGGGAACGACCGTCGAGGCGAGGAGCAGCGCTCCCGCCGTCAGGCCGAGGAGAGGCTTGAGCATCAGCTGGTCGGCGTCCAGTTCGGGTCGAGTGCCTCGTCCAGCGTCAGGCTCATCTCGTTCGGGTCGGCCACGGTGCCCGCCCCGAAGGAGAAGCCGAGGACGTCGCCCAACGGCGGGTCGTAGGTGTCCACGCCCTCATCCGCATAACCCCACGCGTCGCCGGCCACGTCGGGCACCCAGAACGCCCAGTACGGCGCGTTGGGCAGGAAACCGTCGCACGCGTCGGCGGTGGCCGAGGGCAGGCCGTCGATCCGGCACAGGTACTGGTAGGGGCCGGTCTCGCCCTGTCCGATGCCGTGCTCCGGCGCGACGTCCACATCGGTCAGCGCGGCGAACGCGGTCGCCGGGTCGCCGTCGGTGCACCGCCGGACGACGTCGCCGCCCGCGTGTCCGGTGAAGTCGACGACCACCGTGACGCCGGTCGTCCCGGTGCAGGGACCGTCGGTCCAGGCGACGGTGACCGAGTCGTCGGCGGTGGGCGCGGCGGCCGGGACGGCCGCGACGGCCGTGCCGCCGAACAGAAGCAGAGAACCTGCGAAGAGGCCGGTTAAGAGACGACGCCGGACGGAGAGGCTCAAGGACATGGCCTGTGAGTTCCCTTCGGTTCGGGCAGACCGCAGTCCGGAGCCGCGCAGGCTCCGAAGCTCCGCGCTGCACACCACGACAGAGGAGCCGAGCAGTACCGCACGACGGGCATTCCGACTGACACCCGAGGAACACGGGTGCTCACGGCTGCGGGACAGTGCCGGACTCACACCGGCTTCCCCCATCGAACGGCAGGACGCATTCGTCTCTTGTGGAGAGACGACCTCTCGACGGTAGCTCATCGGGCAGCGTGGAGGAAGACGCCTTCTTCACCACAGGTTCACATCGGGTGGCGGCGGGCGGGGCGCGCGAGGGGGCGTGTCCTGCGGGCTGCGGTGCACGGGACCCCGGCGCATGCGCCAGGGCGGAGCCCCGAACACGGCGGCAGGGCACCCGCGGGCCTGTCTGCCTCGGCGTCTTCCTTCGCCGACGCGGCTCGGCAGTGTGGCTGTCAGCGACTCGCGCCTTCCGTGCCGACGGCGGCTCGCCGAGATGGACTTCGGTTGCGGCGGGCCGCCGTGGCTCTGTGGCGGCTCGCCGCCGTTGGCCCTCTGTCGGCTTGCCGCCGTGCCCAGCCGGGGCCCGGACCGATCCGCCCGCGACATCCGGTCCGCCCGCGGCCCCGGCCCGCGTCACCCTCGGAGCGCCCCGGCCCGCATGGCCGTCACGTGGTGACGGTGATCGCCATGCCGGGGCACACCGCCGCCGCCTCCCGGACCGGGCCGTGCTGGCCCTCGGGAGGATCGGCGTCGAGCAGCAGGACGATGCCGTCGTCCTCCCGTTGATCGAACACCGCCGGGGCGAGCAGCACACACTGGCCCGCTCCACAGCACTTCTGGGTGTCCACGTCCACGTGCATCGGGTGGCTCCTCTCATCGGGGACGGCCCGCTAAGGCCGATGGAAGTCCGCGCAGCCTGGTCGGCATCGCGGTCGAGGTGCCCCGGGTGGGGCGTCCGGCGGACACGTCCAACGCGTGCCCGCCGACCGCCGACCGCCGCGCGCCGACGGCGAGGCCTGCTCGCCCCAGCCGGCGGGCACCGCAGATCGCCTGCGGCACGGCCGATCGGACGCTGGTCGGCCCGGCCCGGCGGGCGCCGGATGAGGGCCGCATCACGCCGGAATGATCAGCGCAGCACGGATCTCGGGCGTCCGGTCACCACCGGACCGGCAGTCGATCGAGCCCGCCGACGAGCAGCCCCTGCCGGAGAGGCAGCTCCTCGACACCGACGGCGAGTTCCAGTCCCGGCAGCCTGCGCACCAGCACGCTCAGCACGGCCTGGAGTTCGGTGCGGGCCAAAGCCTGCCCGAGACACGAGTGCGGGCCGATCCCGAAGGCGAGATGCGGATTCGGCGCCCGTCGCAGGTCCATGGCGTCGGCGTCGGCGAAGGCCTGCTCGTCGCGATTGGCCGAGGCGAGACTGGTGACGACCGTGGTTCCCCTGGTCACGGTCCGGCCGCCCACCTCGATGTCCTCGGTGAGGTAGCGGGGCAGGCCGAAGCCTGCGTTGGCGTCGAAGCGCAGCGCCTCCTCGGCGGCCGTGCGCACCAACGAGGGGTCGGCGACCAGCGCCGTCCACCGCTCGCGCTCGCCGAGCAGCAGCACCACCATCTTCGAGATCATGTTCGCGGTGGTCTCGTGTCCCGCGACCAGCAGGCCCTGCCCGGTGAGCATGAGCAGCTCCTCCGGCAGCCTGCCGTCTGCGGAGTCCGCGACGGCGATCAGCTCGCTCAGCAGGTCCTCGCCGGGATCGGCCCGGCGGGTCGCGATGTGGGCCGCGAAGTACTCGCCGAACTCCTGCTGTGCGGCGTCGATCTCCGCCTGCTCGTACCGATCGAGGCTGAGCATGGTGTCCGACCAGTAGGAGAAGCGGTCCCGGTCGGAGTCCGGCACGCCCAACAGGTCGCAGATCACCCACACCGGCAACGGGAAGGCGAAGGAGGAGACGAGGTCGGCGGGCGCGCCCCGCTCGCACATCTCGTCGAGGAGCCGATCGGCCATCGCCTCGATGGCGGGCCGCATCTGGGACATCCGCTTGGCGGTGAACGCCTTGCCGACCAGCCTGCGCCACTGCTGGTGCGCGTCCGTGGAGGAGTCGATCTGACTCTCGGACGCGAAGATCCCGCCGGATTCGTTGGCCGTGACCCGAGCGGCGTCGTCGGCGCTGAGCGAGCGGGTGAACCGGGGGTCGGCGAGGACCTGCTTCACGTCCTCATAGCGCGTGAGCAGCAGCGCCTCGTCGCCGCTGGCCAGCCGGACGGCGGCGACCGGACACTCCTGCCGGAGGCGTGCCCACTCCGGCGGCGGCTCGTTGGGCGTGGGCAGGGCGAAGGGGTAGTCGAGCGGCTGTCGGTCCTCGGTGGTCACTGAGTTCCTCCTGGGACGGCGACGGCGCCGCCGGGACGGTTCCGCCGCGCCTGGTCTCGTCTGCTGGTCGATTGCGGGGGAGTGCTGGGCGACGACGCGCCGGAGCCTGCACCTCGACCCGACACCCGGCCGTCTCCGGCAGAGACGGGTGGCGACGAGCCGGGCCCGCGAGGCAGGCTGCTGTGGTGGTGGGTGCCCTGACCGGTCGAACGGCCTGCGGGCCGGATCGGGCCGGGCGTCTCGGGCGGTTCCTGTCGGAGGTCGGTCGGGATCACGGCAGTGCGGTCGGTGATCCGAAGCTAGCACGTGCTAGTAGTGGCAGGCAGCTGAGAGCCTGTCTTTGATCCCCACTTTCCTGTTGTGCGGGGCAGGCAGCGGCGATCTGCGGCGTGTTGTCGTCAGTCGACATGACTTCGTCATGTCTCCTTCCTCCGCCTGGCAGCTCATCCACGCTGGTCCCCGCTCACGACTCCAGGGGGATCAAGGACAGGCTCTAAGATTGCCCGATCGGAGCAGCGGCGGGATCGGTGCGGCGGCGAATGAGGTGCACACCGGGATGACGACGGGCAGACGGGTCACGGCCACCGACGTGGCCGCTGAGGCGGGGGTGTCCAGGGCGACCGTCGGCTTCGTGCTCAATCGCACGTCATCGCAGTCGATCTCGGCGGCCACCGCGAAACGGGTTCTCGCCGCGGCGGAACGGCTCGGCTACCAGCCGCACAACGGGGCTCGCGCGCTGCGCAGCGGTCACAGCCGGATCGTGTTGATCGTGCTGCCGAACCTGCCGGTCGGCCATGCGCTCCGGGAACTCCTCGAGGCCGCTACGGTGCGGCTGGCCGACGCCGGGTACCAGCTCGTCGTCCACCATCGGCCGCCGGAGTCTGCCGCGCCCCTCTGGTCGGTGCTGATGCCCGAGATGGTGGTGGGCTTCGAACCGTTCTCGGCCGCCGAGATGCTGTCGATGCGACGCGCCGGGGTCGAGCGCATCCTCCCTGCGGAGGGCGACCGGCCGGTGGCGACCTTCTGGCCTGCGGCGCAGGGCGTCGCGCTCCAGATCAGACACCTCACGGCCCTGGGCCACCGACGCGTCGGCTGCGCGCTGCCTGCCGAGCCCAGGCTAGCTGCGCGGGCCGCACAGCGGGAGACGGTCCTGCGGCAGGCCTGTGTGGTCAACGGACTCCCGGAGCCGAGGATCGCTCTGATTGATCCCGACCTCGAGAGCGCCACGACCGCCATGCGGAGCTGGCTTTGCGAGGATCGCGTGACGGCGGTCTGCGGCTATGACGACGAACTCGCCGCCGCCGTCGTGTCCGCCGCGCTGCGACAGGGCCTGCGGGTGCCCGCCGATCTCTCGGTCGTCGGCTTCGACGACACGCCCGTCGCCCGCCTGTTGGTGCCCTCGCTGACCACGGTGGCGATCGACAACCAGGCGTTCGGCCGCTACGTCGCCGAGATCGCCCTCGGCGCGCTCAACGGCCTGCCTGCCGACTCCTTCCCGCTGCCCGACGCGGTGCGTCTCACCGTGCGCGAGTCCAGCGGACCCCCCGAGACCGGTCGCTGAACAGGGCGACCCGCGACGGACCGCCGTCGGCTCGGCACGTGCCTGCGGCCGGGTGCCGGGCGGGACTCGGCGACTGGGGCTCAGGCGGTGCCGCCGACCCGATCGCCGCCGTGGAGCCGTCGATCCGATGTCTCCCGCGCCGAGTACCTTCGCCGCATGGCGACGATGGTGACGTTTCACGCTCATCCCGACGACGAGTGCATCGCGTGCGGCGGGGTGATGCGCAAGGCCTTCGAGGAGGGCCACCGAGTGGTCCTGGTGGTCGCCACTCGCGGGGAGCACGGCGAGGTGCCCGAGGGATTTCTGGCCGAGGGCGAGGAACTGTGGCAGCGACGGGTCGTCGAGACCGAGGCCGCCGCCGAGATCCTCGGCGTGGCGCGGACGGAGTTCCTGGGCTACGTCGATTCCGGGATGATGGGCGAGGCCACCAACGACGCGCCGGGATCGTTCTGGACGGCGTCGGTCGAGGAGGCGGCCGAGAAGCTCGCCGCTATTCTTCGTGAGGAGAACGCGGACGTGCTGACCTGCTACGACGACAACGGCGGCTACGGGCATCCCGATCACATCCAGGTGCACCGGGTGGGGATGCGGGCGGCGGAGCTGGCCGGGACGCCGCGCGTGTACCAGAACACGATGAATCGCGATCACCTTCAG
Organism: Actinoalloteichus fjordicus; assembly: GCF_001941625.1. Classification (NCBI taxonomy): domain Bacteria; kingdom Bacillati; phylum Actinomycetota; class Actinomycetes; order Pseudonocardiales; family Pseudonocardiaceae; genus Actinoalloteichus; species Actinoalloteichus fjordicus. The sequence continues at coordinate 4,271,441 of NZ_CP016076.1, read as the reverse complement.
CGGGGCATGGCCGCCTTCGCCGCACAGGCCGAGGCCGCCGGTCTCGAGGTGCCGGACATGAACGGGGGCGACGAGGTCGGCAAGCCGGAGTCGGTCCTGACCGCCAGAGTCGACGTCACCGCCTACAACGACCACAAGCGGCGGGCCATGCGGGCGCACGCGAGCCAGATCAGCGAGGAGTCGTTCTTCCTGTCGATGTCCGAGGAGCCCTTCTCGGTCGCCTTCGGCATCGAGTGGTTCATCCGCGAGGGCCAGGGACCCGGTATCACCGAGACCGACCTGTTCGCCGGGCTCTGACGGATTCGTAGGGCTCTGACGGATTCGTAGGGCTCTGACGGGTTCGGCGGCGCGACGCCGAGGTGCCGAGCGGGCGTGCCGTGCGCGACGGCGGCGCGGCACGAGCGCCGCGCCGCCCCGGCGTCGGGCGGGGTCGCGTCTCGCCCTGCGGGCCTGCCCGGACGCACCGCGATACGGGCAGGCTGAGGCGGCGGATGCGGGCGGCCCGGTCCGTCGCCGGGTGAGCGAGCGCCCGCCGACCCGGACGGACTCCGGCGTCGCGCATCGCCTTCTCGCCGTCCGTCCGGTCCTGCCGCCCTGAGATCGCCTCCCTGCACCACCCGCCCCGCCTGGCCGCCGCCGGGCCGCGCCGACCGAGGTGATCAGGACTTGACGCTGCCCGCCGTGAGGCCGCTGACGATGAAGCGCTGGAAGGCCGCGAAGATCAGGACTATCGGCACGCTGATCAAGGTGGCCACGGCCATCAGCGAGCCCCACGCCGTGCCGTAGCGGCCGACGAAGGAGTTCAGCAGCACCGTCACCGGCTGCACGGACTCCGAGCTGGCCAGGGTGATGCCGAAGACGAACTCGCCCCAGGCCAGGAGGAACGCGAACGCGCCCGCCGCGATCAGTCCCGGTCGCAGCACCGGGAGCACGATGCGGCGCAACAGGGCGACCACCGAGGCGCCGTCCATGCGGGCGGCCTCCTCCAGCTCGGCGGGCAGCGCCGCCATCAGCGGTCGCAGCACGATGACGGCGAAGGGCAGCGTCAGGGTCGTGTCGGCCAGGATCAGCCCCAGATGGGTGTCGGTGAGTCCGACGATCCGCATGAGCAGCAGCAGCGGTGCGGCCAGCACGATGCTCGGCAACAACTGCGCGACCATCATCGCCAGCAGCATCAGCCGGGAGCCGGGCACCCGGGTGCGGGCGATCGCATAGGTCACCGGGGCGGCGAGCAGCAGTGTCAGGATCGTGGTACCCGACGCGATGATCGCGCTGCTCAGCAGGGCCTGGAACAGCAGCGGGTCCGAGACCGCCGAGGAGAATCCGGCGCCGGACGGCGGGATCGGCAGCCACTGCGGCGGGGTGGCCAGGACGTCCTCCGGACGCTTCAGCGCGGTGGCGGCCATCCAGTACAGCGGCAGCAGGAAGACCGCCACGATCGCCGTCGCGATCCCGGTGAGCAGCCACGGCCGTCGCGTCGACGTCATCGGTCGGTCTCCTTGCCGAGCTGGCGGACGTACCAGAGCGACACCACCAGCGGGATCACCAGCAGCAGGACGGTGATCGCGGCGCCCTCGCCGAACCGGAAGAACTCGAAGAACCGTTCATAGGCGAGCAGCGGAAGCACCCTGGTGGCGTCCACCGGCCCGCCGCCGGTCATCACGAAGATCAGGTCGAAGGCTTTGAACGTGTAGATCAGCCCGAGCAGCAGCACGGCCGCCGCCACCGGCCGCATCAGCGGGACGGTCAGGTACCGGAACCGCTGCCAGACACTCGCCCCGTCCAACGCGGCAGAGGAGTAGAGATCACGATCCAGCGAGGTGAGGCCGACCAGCAGCAGGATCATGTTGAACGGCACGCCGATCCAGACGTTCGCGAAGATCACCCCCGCCAGCGCGGTGCCGGTGTCGGTGAGCCAGGCGTTGGTCAGCGCCTCCAGCCCCAGCGAGCGCAGGATCGCGTTATAGGCGCCCGCGTCGGCGTCGAGCATCCAGCGGAACAACGAGCCGCTGACCACCGGCGGCAGCAGCCAGGCCACGAGCATCAGCGACCGCAGCAGGCCGTTCAGCGGGAACGGGCGCGCGAACAGCAGCGCCAGGGCGAACCCGATGCCGAACTGGAGGACGAGCGAGCTGACGGTGAACACGACGGTCAGTCCCACGGCCGACCAGAACTCGGCCTCCGAGACCGCCGCCCGGTAGTTCTCGGCGCCGACGAACGGGGTTCCCTCGCCGAGCAGGCCGGCCAAATCGACGTCCAGGACGGAGGTCACCAGGTTGTAGAGCAGCGGAAAGGCCAGGAGCGCCAGGAGGAAGAGCAGCGCGGGCGCCGCGAGCAGCAGACCCTCCCTCCTGCGGGCCGTCGACACCGCCCCGCGCCCGCCTGCCCGGCGACCTCGGTGCCGCCCCGGCGGCTCGGCTCTACCGCGCGTCTGCGATAGGCGAGTCGGCGTCCCGCCGCCGCGCGTCACGGCAGGTCTCCCGCGATGCGCTGGAAGGCCGCCGATGCGACCTCGAGCGGATCGGCCGCCGGGTCCGAGAGCACCGTCTGATGCGCCCGCGAGACCTCCTGGGATATCTCCGGATAGCCCGCGCCGTAGGCCCTCGGCCGGGCATGGTGCAGCTCGGCGAGGAAGACCTGGAGCTCGGGGTCCTGCGCCCAGGGTCCTGCGTCGGTCAGGTCGGTCCTGGCGGGCAGCAGGCCCATCGTGTCCAGATACGGGACGAGCACCTCACTGCGCTGGCTGTGCTCGATCACCCGCCAGGCGGCCTCGACCTTCGTCGACCCCGCGATGACCGTCCAGCCCTCGCCGCCGAGACACGACGCCCGAGTCCGGCCGGCGGGCAGCGGGTCGACCCGGAACCGCAGTCCCTCGGCGGCCCGCAGGGTGGGCAGCTGCCACGGGCCGTTGAGCATCATCGACACGGCTCCCGAGGTGAACTGTCCCGCGACGTCCTGCTGCGTCCAGCCCACGGCCTGCGCCGACAGGGCGCCGTCGGCGACCAGCCGCCGATGCAGGTCCAGTGCCTCGGCGCCCGCCGTCTCGAAGTCGGCGAGGTCGCCGCCGGTCTGCCAGAGGAAGGGCAGGAACTGGAAGACCCCCTCCTCCGATGCGGTGGCGGCCACGGCGAGCCCGCGATGGTCCGAGGTGGTCAGGGCGCGCCCGGCGGCCGCCAGCTCGGGCCAGTCGGCGGGGACGTCCACGCCTGCCTCGTCGAGGTGGTCGACGTTGGAGATCAGGGCGAGACAGTTGCTGTTGTTGGGGACCGACAGCACCCGGTCGCCGATCACTCCGGCATCCCAGGCCGCCGGGACGTACTGATCGGCCATGCCCCAGCGGCGCACGTGCTCGCTGAGATCGACCAGCAGGCCGTAGCCGCCGAGCACGCCGACCTGCACGGTGTCGACGACGGCGATGTCCGGCAGCTCGCCGGAGACGGCGCCCCGCAGCAGCGCGGGCTGCAGATCGGCATAGGGGAACACCCGCCGCTCGATGCGGATGTCGGGATTCGCCCGTTCGATCTCGGCGATCAGCGCCGCCACCCCGGCCTGCCGCTCCGGCTCGATGATGTAATCCCACCATTGCAGCGCGGGTCCGTCCCGAGTCGCCGTTCCACAACCCGCCACTGCGGAGAGCGCACCCGCCGCGAGTAGTCCGTGTCCCGCCGCCCGCAGAATCGTTCGGCGGGGAATCGAATGGTGGGGAGATGCGGGGAGGCCCCCGGAATAGCGGGAATTCCGCACGCATGAACCTCCGTCGACGTCCGAGCTGTTCCTTCGACGCCGGCCCTGGTTCCCCGACTGTCGCAGCGTGGTCGAGTCGTCGGGTTCGACGGCGACTCCGTGTCGTGGAGATTAGCGCATGGTTGACGGCGAAAGAAGAACCTTCGAGCGGGGATCAGGCGTTCGGCGGCCGGTATTCCCGCGCTCGACGCAGCACTGTGCCGCCGATTGCGAGAATTCGTGGGACGAGACCCGGAGATTCCGTCCCGTCGCAATCGATGTCGAGTCGAATCGGTGATTTCTCGTCGAATGAATTCGACCGATCGGCGAATCGGGTCGTCGAATCATTCGGTGCCACGATCGGCGCCCACCGTCGGTGGTTCGGTCGCGGTCGGGGCTCGCGCGCGCGGGCTCGTGCCGCCGGAGCCGGCCGGCAGACGGGGCCGGTTCAGCCCCGCCACGGAAATGCCGTGACGGGGCCGATCGGGGGCGTGCTGCGCCTGCGGCCGATCACGGGGCGGTGTCGGGCTCCGGGGCGTAGAACGCGGTGGTGTTCTCGGCCGCGATGGCGGCCTCCTCTGCGGTGGCGCCCGAGGCCTGGAGCGCCGCGCCCCACGCGAGGCTGCTCGTGACGGCCAGCTCCCGAGCCTCCGGCGAGGACTCCCAGGCCGCCGGGTCCTCGATGACCTGTCCGCTCAGGTGCAGGTGAAGGCCGATCACGGTGAGATCCCAGCCCACGCCGACCGCGCCGGGACCGTACTGCGCCCATCGCTGTTCGTCGACGACGGCGGTGTGCACCAGCTCGAACAGCGTGCCGCCCTCCGGGGCCGGGGCCAGTCGCACCTCCACCTCGGTGACGTCCTCCTCCGTCGGAGCGTCCCCGAACACCCAGGTCACCGCCAGCAGGCTCGGCGGCTCGCAGCGCAGGATCTCCCCGCCCGCATTGCCCTGGAGCTGGTAGCGGCCGCCGAGGCGCAGATCTCCGGTGATCGGCAGGAACCAGCGGCTGATGCGGTCCGGGTCGGTGCAGGCGTCCCAGACGTCCTCGACGTCGGCCGCGTAATGCCTGCGCAGCAGGACGGTGCGGCCCTCGCCTGCGGGGATGCGACCCGTGCCGACCTCGCGGTGCGTCTGGTTGACCTGGTCGACGATGTCGCTCATGCCTTCTCCCTCTCCTCGTCCTGGTGAGGCGACACGACATCAGTGCCGGCTTATATTCCCTGATGTCGTGGGCGTTCGGTCTGCAGGCGGCGATGGCCGGTGCAGGCGGCCGACGCGCACCCTGCCGCAGCATGGCGCCGGAGCCGTCGTCTCGCCACCGCGCGGCCGCAGCCGGTCCGGAGGAGCGGTTGTTCGATGGCGCGGGCGGTGACCCGGCAGCCGAACCGGGAGCGGCGGGGCGGCCGCTCCGATCAGTCGCGCGTCCAGCGAGCTTGCCAGGCAGGGCAGGCGGGCGCGGCGGACGGGCGCGGACACGTCGCCGGGCGTTCGGCCCGCAGGCGGTGCGCGCGAGATCCCGCGTGGCAGCGGGCATTCCGCACGCAGCCAGCCGGCGTCCGGCCACCCGCACGCAAGGAGCAGGGCAGGGCTTGCCACAGCAGGGCTCGCCACAGCGCAGGACGCAAGCCGGGCGCCCGGCCCCGTCCGAGACGAGGGCCGGGCGCGGCGGAGAAGGTCGCAACGTCGGCGCGGGCGGTGTCAGACGATCAACCGCGCCAGGCGTCCGTCATCCGGACCACCCCGCTGGCGGGCACGGTGGCGCTGCGATTGGCGCCGCTCTCCCAGGTGACCGAGCCGTTCGCGCCCTTGCGCAGGTACTTGTACTGCACCACGGTGCCTGCGGGCAGCGAGACGTCCCCGGTCCAGGTCGGGTAGCTCGCCGAGGACAGCGGCACCGCAGCCGCCGGGTTCCACGCCCCGAGGCCCGCGTGGTCGCCCACGACGAGGATGTTCTCGCCCCAGGACGTCGTCGCGGTCACGCTGAACGCCGCACCGGTCCGGCCGGGGTCCGGTCCAGGGCCTGGGCCGGGTCCGGGGCTGCCGGTGGCGCCGACGTGGAGGGCCACGGCGTCGTGGGCGCCGATGGTCGCGGTGAACCGGCCGCCGCCGTCGACGGTGTAGGTGGTGCCGGTGCAGCCGCCGCCCGAGGTCGGATCGCCGTGCTGGACGTCGCAGTAGGTTCCCGCAGGCAGCGAGGTCTGGAAGGTCTGGGTGATGCTCGATCCCTCGTGGTTGATCGCCACGAAGGCCCGGTCGCCTCGACCGAAGGCGATGGCGTCGTTGCCGTTGTCCCACCAGTTCGTGATGCCCGCGTCGCCTGCGGCGTTGCGGAAGCCGACCATGTTGGCGATCTGCGGCCAGGCGTGCTGACAACGCCAGCCGCCGCTGTAGCAGGCGCCGACGTTCCCGCCGCCGGGCGCGCCCGCGTCGTGGTCGGAGAAGTCGTAGCCGGAGTGCACCGAGGGCGTGCCGTAGGGGTGCGCCAGCATGAACACGTGGGCCAGGGTGTAGGCCGCGCCGTCCCGGTAGTTCATGGTCGAGCCGTTGCGCTCGGTGTCGTGATTGGCGATGAACACCCCGGACTGCCCGGCGGGCATGAATCCCCAGGCCTCGCCGTAGTTCGCCAGATACGCCAGGCTCTCATCGGTGAAGACCCGCTTGAGTCCGGTGGCGTAGCGGAACTCCTGCACGTCCCCGTTCTGGAGGTACTCAGCGGGACTCACGGCCTCGCCCGCGCCGAAGATGGCCTCCTGAACCCAGTAGACGTTCGGATTCGACAGCCTGCTCTTGATGGCGCGGAGATCGTCGGTGGCCATGTGCTTGACCGCGTCGACGCGGAACCCGTCGACGCCCATCGAGATCAGGTCGTTCAGATACTCGGCGATCTCGGAGCGCACGTACTCGCTGCCGGTGTTCAGGTCCGAGAGGCCGACCAGTTCGCACTGCTGGACGTTGTAGCGGTCGTTGTAGTTGTTGATCGGCTGCCGACAGCCGTGGAAGTCCTGATCCTGGTAGTGGCCGGGATAGTTGTACTTGGAGTACTGAGTGCCGCCCGTCCCGGTCCCGGAACCGGCGGACATGTGGTTGACGACGGCGTCCACGATCACGTCGACACCGGCGTTGTTGCAGGTGGAGATCATCGACTGGAACGCGGCCCTGTCGCCGAGCGGGCCTGCGATCCGGTAGCTGACGGGCTGGTAGGCGGTCCACCACTGCGGGCCCTGGATGCGTTCCTGCGGCGGGGAGACCTGCACGTAGCCGTAGCCCTTCGGCCCGAGGACCTCGGTGCAGGCGCGGGCCACCGACGAGAAGGTCTGCTCGAAGAGCACAGCGGTGACGTCCTTGTCGCCGGGCGGCGCCGCCTCGGCCTCCGGTGCGGCCAGCACTCCGGTGGCCGTGGACGTCGCGAGCACGCCCGCGAGCAGGCCTGCGAGTAATCGGCCGAGTCTGGGCCGGGTGGTGGAACGGGATCTCGATCTCACGGTTGCCTCCTTGGAACGCGTGAAACAGCCCGGCGCGGCGGAGTGGGCGGCCGCGACACCTCAAGCGGAGCAGGGCATGTCGACGGCACGCCGCTCGGGCGTGACAATGCCTTGCAAGAGTAGGGAAGAATTTGCAGGGTTTCCGGGATGTGTTCTGAAGGTAAAGACTCAGGGAGTCGTCGTCAAGGCCTGACGACCCTGAGTTCGATTCGCCCGTCAGCCCGTGTCGAGTGCCGGAGCGCGCCATGTCGATTCGCCGTCGGAGCAGTGTGTTCGTTGGGATAGGGCGATTCGGCCGTCGAGATCGGCGGAGGAGCACGGGCTGCTCGATCGGCGATTGCCGTCGTACCTGCGACGGATTGAGAGCACTACCGGCGGCGAGCCGACTGAAAATTCTTGCAGAAATCGTTTGATCAGTGTGTGAAACAGTGGACCTGACTCGCGACGTCGGGGCGGTCCGCGGCGCATCGCGCGCGGATTTCGCGGCCGAGGGGACGGGTCCATGGCGACGGTAGTCTCCGGTTGCATGAAGGGTGCGACGCGACCGGTGATGCGACAGCCCGTCGGTGCGTCCGTGAGCCCGACGACGGCGAGTAACTGGTCTTCACGGCACTCCCGACTGATCGACGGGATCACCATCGCCGTGATCTTCGCGTACAGCGGTTCGCACATCACGACGTTCCTCGAGCACGCCGAGCAGGCGGTGGTCTTCGGACTGCTGGGTGTCTCGGTGTTCCTGTGCGTGCCGTATCTGTTCCGCCGCGCGCACCCGGTCGCGGCGTTCGGGGTCATGTTCGCCGCCGCCTGCGTGCAGGTGCTGTTCGATGCGGGACTCCTCGTTGCGGACGTGACGCTGGTGTTCGCGGTGTTCTCGCTCGCCGCACGCTTTCCCTGGACACAGAGCGGATGGTCCGTGGTGGCGGTGCTGCTGTGGCTGCCCGTCGCCGCCATGCCGTACGTCGACGACGGCTACCTCGGCGTCGGCGCCATGGTGCAGTTCATGATCGGCGTTCTGCTGGTGTGGCTGGCGGGCACACTGCAGCGAGCCCGCCGGGAGCTGGTGGCGAGTCTGCGCGATCGTGCGCGGGAACTGGAGCGGCAGCGGGACGCTCAGGCGCGGATCTCCGCCGCCGAGGAACGGGCCCGGATCGCCAGGGAGATCCACGACATCGTCTCGCACAGCCTCGGCACCATGGTGGTGATGGCCGACGCTGCGTCGCGGACCGTCGAGACGGCGCCCGTGGAGGCCGGTCGTGCGATGGCACGGGTCCGGGACACCGGCCGGGCCGCGATGACGGAGATGCGACGCATGCTCGACGTGCTTCGCGATGACGACACCGCCTCGCGCGTCCCACAGCCGGGCCTGGCCGGACTGGATCGGCTGGTCGACGAGCTGCGTGCGACGGGGCTTCGCGTCGATGTGGCGGTGGTCGGCGATCCGGTGGCGCTGCCCGCCGGGATGGACCTCGCCGCCTACCGCATCATCCAGGAAGCACTCACGAACGCACGGCGACACGGCGGTACGCTGCTGAGCATCGTCGACGTGGCCGTGCACTACCACGAGGATGCCGTCGAACTGCGCGTCCGTGACGACGGGCAGAATCCGCCCGAGGATCCCTGGACGGGTGGGAAGGGCGGACACGGGTTGATCGGAATGCGCGAGCGGATCACCGCCTACGGCGGCACCCTGCATGCAGGCCCTCGCCTGCGCGGCGGCTTCGACGTCCGCGCGGTGCTGCCGATCGAGGGTGACCGGTGACGATCCGCATCATGCTGGTCGACGACCAGGAGATGTATCGGGCGGGCTTCCGGATGCTGTTGAGCACCCGACCCGAGTTCGCCGTGGTCGGCGAGGCCGATGACGGCGACACCGCCCTCGAGCTGCTCCGCACGGTCGAGGCCGACGTGGTGCTCATGGATGTCCGGATGCCGCGCATGGACGGCGTGGCGGCGACCCGCCGCATCCGGGTCGGGGGCGGCCCGCAGGTGCTGGTGCTGACCACCTTCGATCTGGACGAGTATGCCTACGACGCCATCCAGGCGGGCGCGAGCGGATTCCTGCTCAAGGACGCGACGCTGGACGAGCTGGCCGCCGCGATCGTCCACGTGCACCGGGGCGACGCCGTCGTCGCGCCGAGCACCACGAGGCGGCTGCTCGACCACTTCGCCGCCGGGCGGCCGCCGCGCCGAGACGACGGCGAACCCTGGACCGGTTCTCGGCTGTCGGGACTGACCGCGCGGGAACGCGAGGTGCTGGCGCGGATGGCCGAGGGACTGTCGAACGCGGAGATCGCCGATGCGCTGGTGATCGCGGAGAACACCGTCCGCGTCCACGTCGGCCGCATCGTGACCAAATTGGGCCTCCGTGACCGGGTGCAGGCCGTCGTTCTCGCCTACAAGATCGGTCTCGTCGCAGGCGGCAGGAACTGAGCAGGCACCGCCGCACGCTCGTCCGCACAGGACGGCAGGTAAACAGGCCGACTACGCTCCGGCGACTCGTCAACGACACGACTAGCGAAAGATAGTCGTTCCAGCAGACGAGCCGAGCCGGTGATCTTGACACCGTTGCAGGCATGTCCTGCATTGTCGCCACGGATCACCTCACCAAGAAGTACGGTGCACGCACCGTCGTGGAGGATCTGAACCTGCGCGTCCCGGAAGGGTGCGTGTACGGGTTCCTCGGCCCGAACGGGTCGGGCAAGTCCACCACGATGAAGATGCTGCTCTCCCTCGTCCGCCCGTCTGAGGGTGAAGTCCGGATCATGGGTCGACCCATGACTCGTGCCACCCGCAGGCAGCAGCTCGGCAGCATCGGTTCGCTCATCGAAGCCCCGCCGGGATATGCGCATCTGACCGGCCGGGAGAACCTGCGCATCGTCGCGCGTCTCCTTGATCTGCACGACAAGCAGATCGAGTTCGCGGTGCAGACGGTGCGGATGCAGGGGCAGCTGGACAAGAAGGTCCGCGACTACTCCCTCGGCATGAAGCAGCGCCTGGGCATCGCCATGGCGCTCGCGCGGCAGCCGAGGCTGCTCATCCTCGACGAACCCACCAACGGGCTCGACCCCGCCGGGATCGAGGAGATTCGCGATCTCCTTCGACGGCTGGCCGACGACGGCGTCACCGTCCTGGTCTCCAGCCATCTCCTCGGCGAGATCGACAAGACCGCCACGATGCTCGGCATCCTCTCCGGCGGGCGGATGATCTTCCAGGGCACCCGAGACGAGCTCTCCACGGCCTCGACGCCGGATGTCCTCATCGAATGCTCCGATCCGCGCAGGGCGCAGGCACTCCTGAAGCCCGGCCTGGACGTCACGGTGGCGGACGGCATCCTCCGAGTCCCCGGGCTCAAGAACCAAGGCGCCGCCGGTGTGGTGGCTGCCCTCGTCGGGGAACGCATCGGCGTCTACGGCGTCCGCCGCGACGAGCAGACCCTCGAGGACGTCTTCCTGTCCCTCACCGAGGGCGGCGGGCTGTGACGGCGCGGATGCTCGCCGGGAAGACGATGAGCACGAAGGCCGTCGCGAACGAGTTCGCCAAGATGCGAGGTCTCAAGGCCGGTCTCGTCGTCGCGCTGCTGGTGGTCGGTGCGGTGGGGATGGCGGCGTTCACCGCCTTCGGGTCGGGTGTGCTCGGCAGGCTCGACGACCCCGACGGGTACGGATGGAAGGTGCTGTTCGCCGGTCTCGGCATGGGAGTCTCATTGGTCTCCCCGGTGGTGCTGGCCGTGCTCGCCAGTCGTCAGGTGGAGATCGAGCATTCCGGAAACGGGTGGCTGGCCTCCGCGACGTCCGGCCTGACGCCGGGACGGCTCTGCCGGGCGAAGTTCGTCGCACTCGGGCTCCTGGTCACCTCGGCGACCGTGGCGTGGGGAGCGCTGCTGATCGGTCTCGGGGCGGCGATCGGCGTCTCGGCGCCGGTGCCGATCGGGCGGTGGGCGGAGTACATCGCCTCGCTGACCGTGATCAACCTTGCCGTCCTGGCCTGCCAGATCCTGCTCGCCGCCCGGATCGAGAACCAGCTCGTCAGTCTCGGTGTCGGCGTCGTCGGGATCTTCCTCGCCGTCTTCAGTTCCATCCTGCCGCCGTGGGCAGCACACCTGACCCCCTGGGGCTACTACTCGCTCACCGCCCCGGCGGATTACGTCGGCGAGGAATTGGTGTACTTCGACCTTCCCCGGCTCAGCGTCCTCGGTCTCGCCGTCGTCGGCGGTGGCCTGTTCGTGCTCGTCACCGGGCGCTTCGACCGTCAGGAGGCATGACCATGGGTCCCGTCACGTCCGAGTTCCTGAAACTCAAGCGTTCCACCAGCTGGGCGGTCGTCGTCCTCCTCCCGGTCATCATGGTGATCGCGGGCTCGGTGAGCACCCTCGCCGGTGACGGCGGATTCGCCGACGGCTGGCACACCCTCTGGATCAGATCGATCGGGTTCTACGGCATGGTGATCCTCTCGGTGGGGATCGCGATCCTCGCCTCGCTCGTCTGGCGCGTCGAACACCGCAACAGCAACTGGAACGCCCTCATGAGCGGCCCGGTCCCCACCGCACACGTCGTGCTCGGCAAGCTCGCGGCGATCGCCGTCCTCGCCGCCGCGATGCAGCTCGTCTTCGTCGCGACCGTGATCGTGCTCGGCAGGGTCGCATTCGGACTTCCGGGGATGCTGCCCGCCGAGTACTACGTCAGCAGCGTCCTGGTGATCGTCGCGTGTGTTCCCGTGGCCGCACTGCAGTCGGCGCTCTCGACGTTCTTCCGCTCCTTCGCGGCGCCGGTCGCGATCGCGCTCGTCTGCACCGGAGCCTGCACGATGGCGCTGCTCCTGGGAGTCGACGTCGTCGCCGTGCTGCCCTATGCGCTGCTCACCCAGGCCACGCAGATCGGCACGGCCCTCGTCTCCGGGGAGGCCACGAGCTTCGAGGCCTCCGCGCTGACCCTGCAGAGTGCGGCGTTCGTGGTCCTCGTCGCCGTCGTGCTGACCGCAGTGATCGTCGCGGTCACGTCGATGCTGCTCGACCGCAGCGACACTCGCGTCTGAGTCTGAAACGCGGTCGCCCTCGGCCGGGTGGTGATCCAGAGCGGCTGGATCACCACCCGGCAGGCTTAATGACTGTGGTCGTGATCCTGCTGCTCGCTTGCGGGCACCCGCTCGTAGTCGTCGCGGTCGCGTCCGCCGATGGAGCCGGTGACGACCACGACGAGGAGCGCGACGGCGGCGAGGGCGGCGATCAGCCTGCCGCCGAGCCGGGCGAGGGTGCCTGCGGTGAGGTTGCCGCGCAGCTCGGCGGGGCGCAGCCCGAGTCGCTCACGTCGTCGAGCGGGTTCCACCAGCCGCAGGACGAGCAGGACCGCGACGGGAATCTGCAGGGCCCACAGCACGAGCCGCGCGGTTCCGTCGAACCACACGTTCGTCCCCCACAGCAGGGTATGCCACACACCCAGGATGTAGACGACGATCACGAAACGATGCGTGATCCGCCAGAGCCGGGGACCGATGCGCCTGCGCAGATAGAACGACAGCCCCAGCGGAATGGCCAGCCAGAAGGCGATGACGCCGAGCGCGACGCCGAATCGGCCGGGCGGATGCGAGTACATCCACGGGATGAAGCTGCCCGCCAGGTTGGGGTCGGCGGGGTCCCACGCCAGCACGAGCGCGTGCGCGAAGATCAACACGATCGTGGTGAGGCTCGTCGACCGGTGCAGCCGCTCCAGTCGCGCCGGGGAGAGCGGCAGCCAGCCGGGCGACCTGCCAGAGACGGCCAGCCCGAGCAGCACCGTCACCCAGGACCACAGCAGCGCCGTCCAGCCGAACGCCTGGCTGAGCCAGTACGGCCAGTGCGTCGCCGCGTCGCTCATGAACGGCATGACCAGGGTGGTGTCCGAGGTCTCCGCCTCGATCCGCTGATACAGCAGGGCGTACACCGCGGCGGTCAGCAGCGCGGCGACCACCAGCTCGACCGCCGTCGAACCCAGGTCGGTCCGCAGGTCGCCGCGCGAGGATCTCGGGCTGTCGTCGGTACGTTCCACCGTCATCTCCTTGTTGTAACCGGCGGCCTGCGCCGCCGCCATCGCCCGTCAGGACGCCCGCGTGCCGCCTGCTGCGCGTCGTGCCTCGGCAGCTGAGTCGTGGGCGTCGCCTGCGGGCCGCTCGATGGACCGGGACGCCGGGTCGCTCGACGTCTCGACCGTCCGGGACGAGTCGATCATGGCCGCTCGCGGTGGCACCGTGCCGGGGGTCCGGTGCTCGCGCGAGCACCGGACGGCCGACGACGTCGTGTGACCGCGCCGCACGCGCCCGCCGATGTCGGGCCCCGGCGCCGAAGCGGGATCAGCCACCGGGGCCTGCGACCTGCCGAGGCGACGGCTCACGCCTGGTCGCCGCCTGAGGTCGGATGCCGGGCGATGAGCGCGGTCGGATCGACGAGTCCGGCGCGGGAGATCCCGGCGGGCATCCCGTCCGCCGCGTACACCGGATGGCCCGCGCCGAACATGTACAACACGCCTTCGGCGAAGCCGTCCACGCCGAGCGCGGCATCGAGTTCGTCATCCCGGAACGCGGCCGTCTGCCAGGCGCCGAGGCCCAGCGCCGTGCTGGTGAGCACGAAGGTCTGCCCCAGGTGGCCTGCGCTCAGCAGCGTCACCCGGTAGGCGCGCGGATGCCGGTACTTGTACATGGTGCGCTCGAAGACGGCGGTGACGAAGCAGACGAAGGCCGACGGCGTGCACATCTCCGACTCGTAGGTGAGCCGGTGCAGCCGATCACGATCGAAGTCGGCGTCGATCAGCTCCAGCGCGTGACTCTCGGCGTTGTAGTGGTAGAGCCCCGGCGCCACACCCTGCACGTCGAACACCCCGACATAGCCCTCCAGCTCGTGTCGGGCGCCGCCGCACGGGCTCGTCCGCAGCATGAGCGTGCCGAGGTCGCCCGCGTCGTAGAGCTGCATGGGCGCGAAGGTGTAGTACAGCGCGGTCGCGAAGTCGGCCAGGCTCACCTGCTCGCCGGTGAACACGCGGTGGGTGCGGCGGCGGGTGAGGACGTCGACGAAGTCGTCGTCGATGCGGCGGGGCAGCCGGGGCAGGTACACGCGCGGCGCGTCGGGGTAGCTCTTGAAGATCGCGGGCGGTTCGCCGCCGGTCTCCCTGATCCACCGGGCGTCGGAGCGACGCTGTTCCAGGCTGTCGCCGGAGTAGATCGCGTTGCGGGTGCCGAAGTGGAAGTAGCGGGCCTCTTCGCCCCAGGCGCCCCAGGTCGCCAGCAGTCGGTCCTCCCGCTCGGTCTCGTCGCGGGTCAGCAGCAGCCCGTCCTCGGCCAGCCCCAGGACGGCCTTGCGGACGGAGTCGGGGTCGTGCTCGGGGAAGGACGCGACCACCTCGTCGACGTCGGAGAACTCCTCGAAGCGGCTGAGCAGCGTCACGGTCTCCTCGTCGATGGCGAGCGCGTTGTCCTGCTCCTCGTCCGTCGAGCGGGTCTCCAGATAGTTCTCCACGGTCAGTTCACCGTCGTGCCAGTACAGTGCCAGGCTGCGGGAACGTCGGTACTCCACCTGAACCTCGCCTTCCGCGTCCGCGTCGTCGTCGACCGACCGGTCGGCGTCGCAGGCGCGACGTCTCCACGCCCGCGACGCCGACCGGGTACTGCTGCCGATCTGTTCGATCACCGTCTTCCGACGCCGTCTCGGCGACGTCGGCGGTGATGCGTCGTCAGGATCAGCCGTGGTTGGTGAGGGTGCGAGTACGGGTCTTCTTCCGGCGGATCTTCGCCGTCATCACCTTCTTGCGCATCTGCGGTCACCTCCTCGGGCGTCGCCGAACGACGACGTCGGCACCGTGCGCGTGCGTCGGCAGGCGTCCTTCGACTCCTGCCGGCCCTCGCGGTCCCCGACCTGTCGCTCGTGCCATCCGTGCACCGACTAGTCGTCGCAGACCGGTCGCTGGTTCCGAAACGATCTCGGATTCTGAGTGACCTGAGTCACATCGGTCGACTGTGGACGGCCGAAGTGGATCGCACCGCCGCAGTCGTGCGCCGCCGTCGCGGGGGCAGGCCCGCCGATCGAGGCAAGCGACCTGTCCGGTTCCCTGGCGGCAGAGCGGGCGACGAATCGGGGAATCTCCCACCGAAGGCGTCGTAGGGTGAGGACCGTCCGCAAGATCATGACGCGCGGCGACGGGCCGAACTCGAAGCAGCCGGGCCCGTGGGTGCGCGCCTCCGCAGATCGATCGAGAAGGATGCCGTCATGATTCGTCGCGTCTCGGTTCTGGCCCTCGCGATCCCCCTGGCGGCGAGCTGCGCCGTCGCGGCCCCCGAACTCACCTCCGGGGTGACCGCGTTACCCGAGCAGGCCTGGAGCGCTCCGCCGATCGACGCGACCTTCGACTACCAGATCGGCGGGGACTACCCGCTGCCCGACGGAGTCGACGTCGTGTCCCGGGACTGGTACGCAGGCGAGTCGCCCGACGGCGCCTACGGGATCTGCTACGTCAACGCCTTCCAGACCCAGAGCGACGACGGCGGCCTCGACCGGCCGGATGCACAGTCCAACTGGCCCGCGCACCTGGTGCTCAGCGAACTCGGTGACGACCCGAACTGGGGCGGGGAGTACCTGGTCGACATCTCCACGCCGGAGAAGCAGGCGGATGCGATCGAATACCTGCGACCCATGATTGAGACGTGCGCGACCAAGGGCTTCTCGGCAGTGGAGTACGACAACCTGGACTCCTGGATCAGGTTCGACGGAACACCGCTGGAGGGCCAGGTGCCCTTCGGCGAGGAGGAGGCGGTCGAGTTCGCCACCCTGCTGACCGAGGTCGCCCACTCGCTCGAGCTCGCCTCGGCACAGAAGAACACCGTCGAGCTGCCCGCCGAGGTCTCCCGAGAGCAGATCGGCTTCGACTTCGCCATCGCCGAGTCCTGCGGCCGTTGGCAGGAGTGCCAGGACTACCGCGCGGTCTACGGCGATCACCTGATCGCGATCGAGTACGAGCGCCAGTACTTCGACGCCACCTGTGCCGAGGTGGGGGACTCGGTCTCCGTGGTGCTGCGCAACGTCGCCGTCAGCAGGCCCGGCACGCCCGGTTACCAGTACGACGCCTGCTGATCCGCGTCGGCGGCGGCAGCAGGCCGGTGCCGCCCCACTGTCCGCCGCGTGCTCGGCGGGTCGTCAGACGGCCTGCCGAAATCGGTGCGGCCCGAGGCGATCGGTGCGGACGGCGAGTAAGCCCGAGACCAGGGGAGACCGTCATCGAGCGGGCACCGGCCCGCCCGGGACTCCGGGGTGGGGAACGGCTCGTCGAGCGGGCAGCGGGCTCAGCCACGCCCGCTCGGCGTGTGCGAAGCTGTCGGCGTGTCGTCTCCCCACGTCGCCGCCTCTGCGCCCGAACACCGACCGGCCGTCATCGGGCTGTCGTACCGCGCCTGGGCGCCCGTGTTCGGCGAGCTTCGCGGGGCCGTGCCGAGCCACATACTCGACGTCGAGACACAGCTGGACGGGACGGTCGATGAGCACGGGTGAGAGTGGTGCGGAGCCGGGCAGACCCCGGCCGCGCCCCACCGCCAAGGACGTCGCCGCGGCGGCGAACGTCTCCCGGTCCGCCGTGTCCTTCGCCTTCAACGACCCGGCGCGGATCTCGGTCGCGACCAGGGACCGCATCCTGGCGGCGGCCCGCAGCCTGGACTACGCCCCCAACACCGTTGCGCGGATGCTGCAACGCGGCCGGACCCAGTCGCTCGGGGTGCTGTTCCCCCAGGAGCTGGCGAAGATCATGGAGAACCCGTACCACTCCCGCTTCCTCGTCGGGGTGGGCCAGGTGTGCGATCGGGAGAGCCTCACCGCCCTGCTCGTCCCACCGGTGGCCGACTCGATGCTCAAGGCGATCCCGTACGCCGCCGTCGACGGCTTCATCGTGTGCGGGCTGGAGACCGACCGAGGCGAGGTCGCCGAGCTGCAACGGCGTGGTATCCCGTTCGTCCTGGTCGACAGCGATCCGCCCGAGGGAGTGCCCAGCGTCGACATCGACGATCAGCGCGGCGCCTACGAGGTCGTGGCCCACCTCCTCGCCCTCGGCCATCGCCGGATCGCGATCCTGTCGATGGAGTCCGGCCCCTCGGTGACGAGCCGGGGCTATCACGGCCCGCTCGCCCGCCGCAGGGCAGGCGTCGCCGAGGCACTGGCCGGGGCCGAGTTGACCCTCGACGACGTCGCCGTCCTCGAGGTGCCGTGCACCAGGATGGACGGCTATCGCGCGACCAAGACGTTGATGGCGGGTGACCGGCCCACCGCGATCGTCACGTTCTCCGACGTCCTCGCCATCGGCGCGCTCGACGCCCTGCACGACCTCGGCCTGGCCGTCCCCGGCGAGGTCTCGGTGTCGGGATTCGACGACCTGCCGGAGTCGGCCTGGCTGCGTCCCCGGCTGACGACCGTCAATCAGCCGATCCTGGCCAAGGGGCGGCTGGCCGCGGACTTCCTGGTCTCGGCCGTCCACGGCGAGGACCAGCATCCGCACCAGACGCTGAGCACCGCGCTGATCGTCCGAGAGTCCACGGCCCGGCCGCCCGCGCGGCGCGGCTGAGACGCGGCCTGCCGACCCCGTTGCGGGGCTTCTCGGAGCCTGCCTCTCGATCCCTGCTGTCGGAGTTGCGCGGGGCAGGCGCGGCGATCTGCGGCGTCGCCGGTCACCATGACTCCGCCCTGGCTCCCACCGGTCGCCGTGCAGTTCGTCCACGTCGAGCCCCGCCCACGACGGAGCGGAACCGAAGACAGGCTCTCAGCACTCCCACCACACGGTCGTGTCGGGCGGGAGCAGGAGGTCGTCGCCGTCGACTCCGTAGCGTCCCGAGGCGAGCAGCACGGTGTGCAGACCGGGCAGCCGCACGCTGTGGTCGCCGAGATTGGCCACGACCGTCACCGCCCGGCCGGTGGCGGCGTCCCGGCGGAGCAGCCGTAGGACGTCGGCGGGAGCCGCCGCCCACTCCACCGCCTCGCCCGCGCCGAGGGCGGGGTGTTCGCGGCGTACCCGTAGCGCCTGTCGATACAGCTCCAGGGTCGAATGCGGATCGGTCTCCTGCGCCGCCACGCTCAACTCCGCCCAGCCCGCAGGCTGCGGAAGCCAGGACACCGCCGAGTCCGCCGGGCTGAAGCCGAGCGAGTCGCCCTCGGTGCTCCATGGCAGCGGGACTCGACAGCCGTCGCGGCCCCGATCGGTGTGTCCGGAGCGTTCCCAGGTCGGGTCCTGCAGGGACTCCTCTGGCAGGTCGAGCACCTCGGGAAGGCCGAGTTCCTCGCCCTGGTACACGTAGGCGGAGCCGGGCAGGGCCAGCATGAGCATCGCGGCGGCACGGGCGCGGCGCAGGCCTTCCGGACCGTCGCCGAGCCTGGTCGCGGTCCGCGTCACGTCGTGATTGGCCAGCACCCAGGTCGCCGAGGCGCCCAGCGGTGCCATCGAGGTCAGGGTGTCGTCGATGACCGTCCGCAGGGCCTGCGCCGACCAGCCCGCGAGCAGATAGTGGAAGTTGAAGGCCTGATGCAGTTCGTCGGGCTCCAGATAGCGGGCGGTGCGCTCTGCACTGGGCGTCCACGCCTCGGCGACGGCGATGCGCGGGCCGTCATAGGAGTCCAGCACCTCCCGCCAGCCGCGATAGACCTCGTGCACGCCGTCCTGGTCGAAGAAGGGCAGCGGTGCCGCGCCGAGCAGCCGGACGTGGTCGTCGTGTCCGACGTCGGGCAGGCCGTCGGCCTTGATCAGGCCGTGGGCGACGTCGACCCGGAAGCCGTCCACCCCGAGGTCCAGCCAGAACCGCAGGATGTCCAGGAACTCCTCGCGTACCTCGGGCAGATCCCAGTTGAGGTCGGGCTGTTCCGGCGCGAACAGGTGCAGGTACCAGTCGCCGTCGGGCAGCCGCGTCCACGCCGGTCCGCCGAACACCGACTCCCAGTCGTTCGGCGGTTGCTCGCCGCCCGCGCCTCGGCCGGGCCGGAAGTGATAGCGAGCGCGGGCGGGGGAGTTCGGCGGCGCGGCCAGCGCCTCGACGAACCAACGATGCGCATCGGAGGTGTGGTTGGGGACGATGTCGACGATCACGCGCAGGTCCAGCCGGTGCGCCTCGCGGATCAGCTCCGCCGCGTCGTCGAGCGTGCCCGCCGTCGGATCGACGGCGCGGTAGTCCGCCACGTCGTAGCCGCCGTCGGCCATCGGCGAGGCGTAGAACGGCGTGATCCACAGCGCGTCCACGCCGAGGTCGACCAGATAGGGCAGTCGGGAGCGGATGCCGGGGAGGTCGCCGATGCCGTCGCCGTCGGAGTCGGCGAAGCTGCGGAAGTAGACCTGGTAGACCACGGCGTCGTGCCACCACTGTCGGGTGCCGACCGGGGTGGTGCTGGGCTCGGTCACGGCGAGGTCGTTGGCCATCGGAGTCCTTTCGAGCGGTGGTCTCGCTCCGGAGTCAACCGGCGGGGTGCGGGCGGCGGAAGGCCTCGTGAAACACCTTTTAGTAAATGTTACCCAGCGGCCGGGAGCGGCCGGACCTGCCTGCCCGCACCGGATGTTGCGGCGGTCGGCCGCATCCGGGCGCTGCCGCGCCGCACTGGCCACTGTGCACTCGTCCGGTGTGGACCGCGTCCGCCGACGTGGCACGGCGGCGCCGAAGCGGACCGGTCAGCCCGTCGACTCGACGGGCGGTCCGGCTCGGCGGTCCCGGGCGGGGATCACCGCTCGGGCGGGATCGCAGGCCGGACCCGAGGTGTACACGGGTCTGACGTCGACCGTGTGAGCATGGCCCGACCCGAGGAGGGAGGCGCTCATGGCGATCGTCCGAGCACACGACGGTGAGGACGTCTACTACGAGGTGCACGGTGACGGCCCAGTGGTGCTGCTGGGCAGCGCCGACCCCCGGCCGCCGGACCATCCACTGCGCGAGGAGGTCCTGAGATCCTGCCGCACGCTGATCGACGGGCTCGCCGATCGATACCGCGTCGTGGTGATGAGCTATCCGGGCAGACCCAAACCGCAGACGCTCACGCCGGACAACGTGACCGAGGATCTGCTGACGATCGCCGATGCCGTCGACGCCGAGGAATTCGCCTGGTGGGGCTATTCCTGGGGCGGCGTCGCAGGCCTGCAGCTCGCCGTGCGGACCGACCGGCTGACCGCCCTGGCGATGACCGGATTCCCGCCGCTGGGCGGACCCTATGCGGCGATGCTGCGCTATGCCGGTCTGCTGGCGGAGGTCGACGTCGACGCAATGGGTGCGCCGATCCCGCCCGCCGCCCGTGAGCAGCTGCCCCAGTTCGTCACCTATTACGAGGCCTTGCAGGGCTTCGACGATCGGGCGGCGCAGCCGATCCTCACCTGTCCCCGGATGTGTTTCGTCGGCGGGGCGGACGAGATCACCGCGGGCAGCGAACCCATCGCGCATCTCGGGACGACCGTCGCCGAGCGGCGAGAGGAACTGATCGACTTCGGCTGGGAGGTCGAGGTCATCGCCGGACTGGACCACTTCGGCGCCGCCGAGCCCGAGGTCGTCCTACCGCGTCTCGGCGCGTTCCTCGATCGTCACCTGCTCGGGGCGACCTCGCCTCGGTGACGCTGCTGCTCCGGCCGCCCGAGCTCCCGGCGGTCTCCTGGCGGAGCGGCAGGCTCGGGCCCCGGCGCGGCCGAATCGCGGGCGGAGCGGCACGGGGCGACCCGGGAGACGAACGCTCACGGCCCGGAGGCAGTGTCGATCACCTCGTCCAGGACCTCGCGGGAGCGGACGAGCTCGTCGATCGTGCGGGTGATCCGGTCGCGCTCGACGGTGAGCTGGTCGACCAGGAACGGGGTGGCCGTCTCGGCGGGTCCGCCGTCGGCGTCCCGGATGCAGGGCAGGATATGGACGATCTTCGCGCTGCACAACCCGGCGGCGAAGAGCTCCTGGATGCGGATGACCCGATCCACCGAGTCGGCGGGGTAGATCCGGTGGCCGCCCGTCGTGCGCTCGGCCGCCAGCAGACCCTGCTTCTCGTAGTAGCGCAGGGAGCGCTCGCTCACGGCCGTCCGTCGGGCCAGTTCACCGATGCGCATCGGGCCTCCGCCTTCCCACCGAATCGAATCTGACCTCGGACTTGAATCTGACATCAATGTCAAGTTCTACCGTACCGGCATGACGACCTCGCCTCTGCTCCGATCGTATTCCTCGGCGTCGCTGCGACTGCCCAATCGCCTGGTCATGGCGCCGATGACGCGACACCGCGCCGCCGAGGACGGCACCCCGCTGCCGATCGTCGCCGAGCACTACGCCCAGCGTGCAGGCGCCGGGCTCATCGTCACCGAGGGGATCTGGCCGAGCAGCCGAGGCCAGAGCGAGTGGCGGCTGCCAGGTCTGGAGACCGCCGAGCACGTTCGGGGCTGGCGCGGCGTCACGGACGCCGTCCATGCGGCGGGCGGGCGGATCTTCGCGCAGCTGATGCACGGCGGACGCAAGGGCCATCCGCTGGCCCGCCTGACCGGAGACCTGCCTGCGGGTCCGTCGGCGGTGGCCGCGCCGGGGCCGGTGCACGTCCGCGACGGGAGGAAGGCCGCCGCGATCGTGCCGCGAGCGATGACCACGGACGAGATCCGCCAGGCCGTGGCGGACCACGTCCAGGCGGCGCGCAACGCGATGGACGCGGGCTTCGACGGCATCGAGCTGCACGGCGCCAACAGCTACCTGATCCACCAGTTCCTCGCCGACAACACCAATCTCCGGGCGGACGAGTACGGGCGCGGCTCGATCGCCGACCGCATCCGATTCCCGGTGGAGGTCGTCAGTGCGGTCGCCTCGGCCGTCGGCGCGCACCGCACCGGCTTGCGGCTCTCGCCGGGGAATCCGCAGTTCGGCATGAGCGAGGCCGACCCGGCACCGGTCTACCGGGCGCTGCTGAGCGAGGTGGACCTGCTCGGGCTGGCGTATCTGCATCTGACCGACGACGAGCGTTATCCGGCGTTGGCCGACCTGCGGCCTCGCTGGCACGGCACCCTCGTCGCCAACGTCGGCGAGAACGGCGACCCGACGACCAGGGAGCGCGGCGAGGCCGTCCTGGCCGCCGGACTGGCCGACCTGGTCTCCTACGGCCGGGCGTTCATCGCCAATCCGGACCTGCCGGAACGCTTCGCGCGCGACGCTGCGCTCAACGCGGTCGACGAGACCACTCTGCACACCCACGACGCCGTCGGCTACACCGACTACCCGACGCTCGCGGCCGCCGAGGTGCACTGACGACGTGCGGTTCACACAGTCGGCGAGCGATTCCGCCCGCTCCGGGCGAGGCAGAGCGCGCGATGCCGCCGACGCCGAGGTTCTCCCGGCGTCGGCGGCATGATCGCCCCGCGGTCCCTAGCGCGCCGGAGCGGTGTCGGTCGGCCGGGACTCCTGCGCGGCCCGTTCCGCGTCGCCCGGCTCGTCGGGAATGTCCTCCCGGAGACCGATGCGGTCGTGCAGACGACGCAACGGGCCGGGTGCCCACCAGTTCGCCCCGCCCGCCAGGCGCATGAAGGCCGGAACCAGGACGCCCCGGATGAGGGTCGCGTCCACGATGACGGCCAGCGCCATGCCGATGCCCAACTGCTGGAGGAAGGTGATCTCGCTGGTGGCGTAGACGGCGAAGGAGACCGCCAGCAGTGCGGCGGCGGCGGTGACCAGCGGTGCGGAACGGGCGATGCCGCGCGGCACCGACCCGTTGAGGTCGCCGGTCCGGTCGTAGTCCTCCTTGATCCTGGCGAGCAGGAAGACCTCGTAGTCCATCGACAGGCCGTACGCGATGCAGAACATCAGCAGCACGATGCTCGGTTCGATCGAGCCGGTGGTGGTGAAGCCGAGCAGCCCGGACAGGGCGCCCTCCTGGAAGCCCCACACCAGCACGCCGAACATGACCGACAGCGACAGCAGGTTCAACACCGAGGCCTTGAGCGGCGCGATCACGCTGCCCGTCATCAGGAAGAGCACGACGAAGGTGACGACGAGGATGAGCGCCAGGACCAGCGGCAGCCGTTCCACGACCCCGTCGCGGTAGTCGGTCAGCTCGGCGGGGTAGCCGCCGACCTGGACGTCGAACGGCGCCTCGGTGGATCGCACGTCGGCGACCAGCCCGATCGGGTCGTCCGCCAGCCGCTCGCCGGTGGGCAGCACCGCCAGCCAGGTGCCGGTGCCGTCGCTGAAGCGCTCGGCGCCGTCGGGCCCCGGCTCGCCGATGCGGTCGCCCTCGGCGAAGCTGCCCGCGGCGGAGTCGACGCGCAGCACGCCGGGGATCTCGGAGAGCGTGGCGGCGTAGGCGGGCAGCGCCTGCTCGTCGGCGTTCGCCGCGACGACCTGGACGGCGTCGGCATCCTCGGTCGCGAAGTCCGTGCGGATCGTGTCGTACATGGTCCGGACGGGCTGGTCGGCCGACATGATCCGGTCGTCGGGCGAGCCGAAGTTGATGCCGAGCGCGGGTGCGCCCAACGCGAGCAGGACCACCAGGCCGATGCCGCCCGCGATGACCGGACGACGCATCACCCTGGTCGCGGTGCGGTGCCAGAAGCCCTCTTCCCCGGTGCGTTGCGGGCCCTTGCGGACGACGCGGTGTCCGAGCAGGGCGAGCGCGGCGGGCAGCACGACGACGGCGCCGAGGATCGCCGTGGCGACCACGGCGATGCCCGCATAGGCGAAGGAGGAGAGGAACGGGAAGGGGAACACGAACAGCACGGCCAGCGAGGCCGCGACGGTGAGTCCGCTGAAGATGACGGTGCGGCCTGCGCCTGCTGCGGTGCGGCGCACGGCGACCTCGACGGACCGGCCTGCCGCGAGTTCCTCGCGGAACCGGTAGATGACGAAGAGGCCGTAGTCGACGCCGAGACCGATGCCCAGTACCAGCGCGATGTTGGAGGCGAAGGTCGAGACCTCGGTGAAGTTCGTGACCACCCGCAGGATCCCCAGGGTGCCCACGACGGAGAACAGGCCGATGCCCAGGGTGACCAGGGCCGGGGCGATGCGTCGGTACACGGCCCACAGCAGCAGCGCGACCAGGGGCAGGATGATCATCTCGGCGCGGAGGAAGTCCTCGCGGGCCTGCCCCGCGACCACGCGGAAGATCTCGTCGCCGCCGCCGAGCACGACCTCCGCCGCCGGGCTGTCGACCGACTGCACGACTGTCTCGTCGATCTCGGGCAGGACCTCGCCGCGCACGTGGTCGGCATCGCCGGGCACCCAGGCCAGGACGAGGGCATGCTCGCGGTCCGTGCTCGCGAGGGTCTCCGGCGCGTTCGGACTCCAGTAGGACCAGGCGTCGCCGACGTCGGGGTTCGCGGCGAGCGCCTCGGTGATCCCGCGCCCGATCTCGGCGACCTCGGCGTCGTCGACCGTTCCTTCGGTGGCGTCCACCAGGATCGCCACGTTCGGGCTGCCGGTGCCGAACTGATCGCCGAGTACCTCGCGGGCGGCGACCGACTCCGAGTTCAACGCCTCGTAGCGGTTCAGCGCGAGCGCGTCCATCGTGCCTGCCGCCAGCACCGCGAAGAGCACGAATAACAGCCCGGCGCCTGCGAGCACCCACTTGGGGAAGCGCGTTGTCAATCGACCGACCATGGAAGTTCGGGCTCCCTGTACGATAGGCGAGTAAGTACTCGTGTTTGCGACGGCGCTGAGAATACGAGTAATTGCTCGTGTTGTCTAGTTCGTCCGATGAATCCCGAAACAGGGGGCACTGATGACCGACGATGCGAGGCAGGGAGAGCCCCGTCGACAGGCCAGGGGGCAGCGGCGGATCGAGCAGATCCTGCACGCGTCGGCGACGGTGTTCGCCGAACACGGCTACGAGGGTGCGACCACCAACGCGATCGCCGGGGCGGCCGGGATCTCACCCGGATCGCTCTACCAGTACTTCAAGAACAAGGACGACATCGCGCGGGCGCTGGCCGACCACTACGCCGAGCGGCTCCAGGCGTTCCGGTCCGAGGTGCTCGCCACCGAGTCGGCGGCCGGGGTCACGCTGTCCGCCGCCGTCGAGCGCGTCGTCGGTCCGCTGGTCGCCTTCAACCTCGCGCATCCCGGTTTCAAGTCCCTGTTCGCCAGGACCGACATGCCCGCGCCGCTGCGGGCCGCCGTCGCCCCCGTGCAGCAGGCCATCCACGGTCGGGTCGCCGCGCTCATCGGGGCACTGGTGCCCGGACTGGACCCGGCCGTTCTGAGCCGGACCGTGACCGTCGTCATCCAGATCGTGCGCGGCATGATCCCGCTGATCGCCGAGGCGAGCCCGTCGGAACAGGCGGCCATGACGGCGGAGTTGCAGACCGTGCTCGTGTCCTATCTGGAGACCGCGGGCCGAGCCAGGTGAGCGACGGCCGTCCTCGGGCCGCAGGCTCGGCCGGAACGGGAATGGCGGGGATCCGTCGTCGGGTCGGCTCCGCTCAGGGCCGGTCGTCGCGGTGCTGTGCGATGAGATCGGGCGCGACGTCGGCGATGCGCTGTCGCATCGGCCTGCGACGGACGGCGGCGATGGCCTCGTCGACCAGTGCGCTCAACGGTGCGGAGAGTTCGGCGTCCAGGGCACGGGCCGCCGTCGTGGTCGCCTGCCATTCCGTCCGGAGCCGGGGCAGCAGTCGTTCCGCCTTGGGCGTCAGTCCGACGATGCGTGTCCTGGCGTCGGAGCCGGGCGTCAACACGACCAGTCCGTCCTCGGCCATCTGCGCGACGGTCTGGCTGGCCGCCGAATGCGTGACGCCCACGGCGGCGGCGAGATCGCGAATGGAACTCCCGCCCGAGGCGGCGACGGCCCAGACGATCGGGGTGTATCGCGGGCGGAAGTCGGCCAGTCCGAGATCGGCGTACACCGCCGCCACGTCACCCTCCATCAGCTCCAGCAGGTGGCGCAGCCGCGTGCCGAGCAACTCGGGTCCGGTGGTGTCGGTGCCTTCCGTCATGCGGCTAATGTAACAGCACTAATGTATTGGCGCAGGCTGGAGGAACCGAGCATGACCGAGCACTCCCCGCCCATCGAGCCCTACGACGAGGGGCTGCTGGACGTCGGCGACGGCAACCACCTCGCCTGGGCGGTCGGCGGCAACCCGGACGGCAAGCCGCTCCTGATCGTGCACGGCGGTCCGGGATCGGGCCGCAGCCGGGGACTGAGCCGGTACTGCGATCCGGCACGCTATCGGGTCGTGCTGTTCGACCAGCGGGGATGCGGACAGAGCACTCCGCACGCGAGTGACCCGGCCACCGACATGAGCGTCAACACCACCGACCACCTGGTGGCCGACATGGAGCGGCTTCGCGAGCACCTCGGCATCGATCGATGGCTGCTCTTCGGCGGCTCCTGGGGATCGACCCTGATCCTCGCCTACGCCGAACGTCATCCGAGCCGGGTGTCCGAGATCGTCATCACCGGCGTCACCACGACGCGACGATCGGAGATCGACTGGCTGTACCGAGGCGTCGGGAGGCTGTTCCCCCAGGAGTGGGAACGGTTCCGCGACGGCGTTCCCGAGGCCGCCCGAGGTGGCGGGGTCCCCGAGCTGCTCGCGGCCTATGCCCGCCTGACGGCTGATCCGGACCCGACGGTGCGGTCCCGCGCGGCGCACGACTGGATCACGTGGGAGGACACCGTCATCTCGCGAGAGCCCAACGGCACCCCCAACGCCTACAGCAACCGAGCTTCGGACGACCTGCTCGCCTTCGTCCGGATCTGTGCGCACTACTTCTCCCACGGAGCCTGGCTGGCCGAGGGGGTGCTCCTGCGCGAGGCAGGGCGACTGGCAGGCATCCCCGGCGTGTTGATCCACGGCAGGCATGACCTCGGGTCGCCCCTGGACACCGCGTGGGAACTCGCCCGCAACTGGCCGGACGCCGAGTTGATCGTCGTCGAGGACTCCGGACACACCGGCAGCGCCACGATGCGCACGGACCTCCACCGCGCACTGGACCGGTTCGCGGCGCGCGAGTCGTGACCGGGCCGCATCGCGTCCGGACCGCCTGACGAGTTGGCCGGGCCTGCCGCGATCGGCCGTGCGGCCGTGGCGAGGGCCTGCCGGTCCCTGCCGGGGACGCCGCGTCGCGTCGCCGAGTTGCGTTGCGGGGGACAGCGGGGGCGACCGGTCGCGGCGCCAAGTGGCGGCGGGTCGCGGGGATCACAGTGGACGCCGAGTGTCGGGCTGGTCGTGGGGGGCGGCGGGCTTCGGCGTCGATCGGGGACACGGTCGCGCCGACGCCCCGTCGGTTGCGCAACGGCTGGGATCGCGGCACCGAGCCTCCGGCGGCCCGGCAGGATGTCGACGGGGCGATGCGGCCCGACGCGTTCTCAGCCGAGACGACGGAACTCGGTGACGATCGCATGGTCCTTTCGCGGCCCGGTCACCGTCCACCTCTGCCGCCAGCGGTCCTCGTCCACGACGTGGTAGCAGCCCTGGTAGTCGTCGTCGCGGCACGGGTGTCGAGTACTCCAGCGGCCGTCTCGCAGATCCACCTCGTGGAAGAACCCGCCGTGGTCGAAGTGGACCTCGGCCCGGCCTGGACCGGTGAGGCGGTAGTCCAGCCGTCGACTGACCGGGCCTCGGTACGTGGCGAGCACCAGTTCGCCCTGTTCGGTGTAGCCGAGCCGATCATCGTGGTCCAGGACCTCGGCGATGCCGGTCACGCTGCCCAGCCGAGAGCCCGTGACGTCGAGGATCTCCCGCTCCAGCCGCCACCGGCCGAGGAGATAGGCAGGCAGGTCGGCCACCGGAAGCGCCTGTCCCACCGCCGTCATGACCGCCGCCTTCTTCCGTCTGGGCGACCCCGCGCTGCCGTCCGGCGGCACGGCGGCAGTCCACCGAGTTCGCTCCACCGAGCGTATTCTCTCCTCCCGCCGGGGCGGTGTGCTGGTGCGGCCGGCTGTGGCTCGGCGCCGGGCGGGCGGCTCCCCGTCCCGAGGAGCCAGGGGCAGCCGACCGGCCTGCCTGCCTCGGTCCGGCGAAGTCGGTCGTCTGGTCGCCTGGACCGGCACCGCCCGGCGCGTGGTCGGCGCGGGCGGTGCCGGTGCTGAGTCCGAATCGTGGCGAACGAGCACCACGAGTCCTCGAACTCCCAGGACCTGCGTTGCCCCGCGGGGCGCCGCCTGTGCTGTCGGCGAGCGAACGATCAGCCGGTGAACCGCACGTCACTGCAGATGTAGTACGACTGGTCCATGTGGCTGGCCTGCCAGATCGTGTAGACGATGTGGCGCCCGGTGCGACCCGGCGCGCTGACGTCGAAGGTGATGTCCGTGGCGGGCGGGTAGGAACCGGTCTCCTCGACCAGCTCCAGATCGCCCCAGCCGAGGCTCTCGGTCAGCGGGTCGAAGCCCTGCCTGGTGACGTAGACCTGGAAGTAGTCGGCGCCGTGGGAGGCCTGGTCGTACAGGTGCACCGAGAAGTCGTTGGAGATGTCGGCGGCTGCCCAGTCGCCCACGGCGTCCATCGAGTTGTACCGCCCGCCCTCGGCGCGGCCGCCGCTGCAGAGCTGCCCGTCCGGGATGGCCGCCTGGTGATTGCCGCCGACGTTCTCCCGGTAGAGGCCGTTCCAGTTCCACATCGCGTTCGGATTGTCCTGCCAGGCCTGCCAGCACATCGGGTCTTCGGTGGCCATGTCGGGGTTGAGGTGGTCGGTACCCCAGCGGTCGTGACAGCCGAAGTTCCGCGACGGCGGGTCGATCACCGAACCGTGGGCCGAGGAGGTCCCGGTGAACACGCCCGCAAGCAGCAGCAGTACTGCCGATGCGATGGCGACCGCCCGAGCGGCCAGCGGATTTCGGGCACGCGTGAGAGAAGACATCCCGTTCTCCATGTCTCGTGGAGGATTAACCTTGATACCGCGCACCCGGTACGACGGTAACCGCCCGGAATCGTCGATCGCATCCCCCGGACAGCGCATTCGGCGAGCAGGTCTCGCCGACGATCGGCCGAATCCGGCGCTGGAGCGGCCACCCGGCCCTTGCGGCAGCCGGCCAACCGGCCTCGGTCGGCGGCGCGGCGGCCCGCTGGGACCGTGTGGACCATGACGGACGACATCGCCGCCGGCTGCCGCTACGGCCGGGCGCCCGCGCTGGTCGGAGGTGCACGTGCAGTCGAACAGCGGCAGCGCGCGAGGGCGGGACACCAGGGGCGAGGCCGAGGCCCGGTTGCCGGCTGCGTCGTCGTCACACCGCTGCGCCCGGTGACCCCTGAACGGGCTGTTGCGACTGGTTCACGGGGACGCCTCTGTCGAAGTCTCCTAGCGTGAGGTGGGTGACCTCGGAGAGAAGCGCCCGTCTGTTGACCGATGCCTTCGACCGGATCCGCGATCTGGTCGCGGAGAACGTAGCCGGGCTGAGCGCCGATCAGCTCTCGGCTCGGCTGGACAGTGAATCGAACTCGATCTCCTGGCTGTTGTGGCACCTGACGCGCGTGCAGGACGACCACGTGGCGGAACTCGCGGGCGTCGAACAGGTCTGGACGGACGAGGGCTGGTTCGACCGGTTCGGCCTGCCGTTCGGCCCGACGGACACCGGATACGGACAGACCGGACGAGAGGTCGGGGTCGTCTGCGTCGATTCGCCGGATCTGTTGACCGGGTACCACGACGCGGTCCATGCGATGACCACGCGGTACCTGGCAGGCCTTGCCGATGAGGACTTCGACCGGATCGTCGATGACACCTGGGACCCGCCGGTGACGCTGTGCACCAGGCTGGTGAGCGTGGTGGCCGACGATCTGCAACATGCCGGCCAGGCCTCCTTCCTTCGCGGTGTGCTGGAACGGCAGGCCGAGGAGACCGGCGAGGACGCCTGACAGCCGCCCCACCCGGCGTCGTGGATCGGGCGGATGCCGGAGACGCCCTCGGCGGAGCAGCCGCAGAAGGCTGCGGGCGATTCGGCGCCCCCGATTCGGGGACGCGGCCGCGCCGACGTGCCTGGGACGGTGTGGTAGCGGACGGTAGTCGACGGACCGGTGCCGGGCCTGCCTGGAGGCGGACGGGAACGTGGTCTGCGAAGGCATGCCGTCGATCCTGTCCGGCACGGGTCGTGCGTGGTAGTGGCAAGTGTCATGACTTCTTCATGACAGCTGTCATCAATCCGTCTGACAGGTGTCATGAACATCGACGACCAGGCCGGGCGAATCCGGAATCGTCGCTACGCTCAGTTCATGATCCGAGCTGCGCGCCTCGACACGTCCCCTGGCATCGACGCTCGACCGGGCACGCCGTCGTGGCGGCGGCAGGGCCCCTGAGTCGGTCCTCGACGATGCCCGAGCCCTGCGCCGGATCATGGTGGGCGAGCATCCGAGCCGGCGCGGTGGCTCACTCGGCGGGCGGGCGATGCACGCCGTCGGACACCGCCGGACTCCTCCTGCCTGCCTGCGGAGCCGGTGTCTCGGGGCGGTTCGGCGGCGAACAGCCTGAGAGCCTGTTTTTGATCCCCACTTTCCAGTTGCGCGGGGCAGACAGCGGCGATCTGCGGCGTTGTCGTCAGTCGACATGACTCCGTCATGTCTTTTTCCTCCGCCTGGCAGCTCAGCCACGCTGATCCCCGCTCACGACTCCAGGGGGATCAAGAACAGGCTCTGAGATACGGGCGGCCTGCCACGGGATCGGGCCGCGCATCGCCGCCCGATCGAGCGGCCACGTCGCGGGCAGGTGATCGCGTAGGCACGTTTGCCCTCGGCGGCAGGCGGAAACCCAACAGGCACGGGGAGGGCCGCACCCGGCTCGGTCCACCGGTCCGGCGTCGGGACGAGGCGGCAGCTCGTTCGATGAGGAGAGGAGGCGAGGTCGATGGCGGTATCGGTGCCGGTGTCCATCTCCACATCCGCAGGCACCCTGGCAGGCGATCTGACCGTCGGAGAGGGCGCGCAGGGGATCGTCGTGTTCGCCCACGGTTCAGGCAGCTCGCGGCACAGTCCGCGTAATCGTGCGGTGGCCGGCGTGCTGCACGATCGGCGGCTGGCCACCCTGCGCCTCGATCTGCTGACGGAGGAGGAGGCACTGCGCGACGAGCGGACCGGCGAGCTGCGCTTCGACATCCCGTTGTTGGCCGAGCGGGTCGCCGACGCGGCGGCCTGGATTCGCGCCGACTCGACGAACAGGCTGCCCCTCGGGCTCTTCGGTGCGAGCACGGGAGCGGCTGCGGCGCTGGTGGCTGCCGCCGGGCTCTCCGAGGTCCGGGCCGTGGTGTCCAGGGGCGGCCGTCCCGACCTCGCAGGCCTGGCGGCCTTGCGCGAGGTGCGCGCCCCCACGTTGCTGATCGTCGGCGGTCGCGACGAACAGGTGCTCACGCTCAACCGGCAGGCCTCGGCGGAACTCTCCGCCCCCCATCGCATCGAGGTCGTCGCCGACGCCGGTCATCTGTTCGAGGAGGACGGCGCCATGGACGAGGTGGCGCGGTTGGCGGCCGACTGGTTCCGCAGGCACCTGGCGGGCTGAGGCTGATCGCGGTCACCGCCGTCGAACGGGTGCCTGCGGCTCGCCTCACGGGCCCGATACGGCGTCGATCAGTCCGCTGCCGAGCCCGACTCGGGGCGTCGGTCCGAGCCGAGACGGCGGAGCGCCTGATCCGGTCCTGGACTCCGCCGAGACGCCGGGACCGAAGAGGGCGGGCCGATCCTGACGAACTCCGCAGGTCGAGTGTTTCAGCGCCTCGGACCCGCCGCGCCGTGAGCGCCGACGTGCGTGCGGGAGATCGCCGTCCACCTCGGACCAGACGGACGTGCCCCGCGTCAATCCGACCAGGAACCGGGTCCTTCCACCACAGACGTCCGGACCGGCAGGCACTCCGCGCCGGACGACTGCGGCAACCGCGACCGGCCTCGACGGCGAGGCGGCGCGGCGAGGAAGACGGCGGCTGCCTCCTCCCGACTCAGGGGCGTCTGTCCCGGCGCGGCTCGACCGACTCCGGGCGCCGTCTGGAACGGGCCCGGAGTCCACCGAGCCGAGCGAGGAGATGCGGACCGCATCAGGTGCGGGCTGACACCCGTCGTCGGTCAGGTCATGTCGTCGCGGAGGTCCCCGTCCAGGCACAGGAGTCGCTCGTGATCGCGATACTGCGCTCCGTCCACGTGCTTCGGGAGACGATCCTCGACTCGATCGTGTCATCCGAGTACGGGAGGAAGCGCTGCCAGTGCAACTGCCCGCTCTCGGTGTCGACGGCGTAGAGGACGTCACCGCCGGGCGAGGCCGCCTGGGCGAACCGCTCCCAGCCGTCCGCCATCCAGGTGCCCTGGTCGGTCCACTGCTCCGTCGCCGCGTCGTACTGGTAGCGGTACAGCGTTCCGTCCGACTCGCGTGCGTAGAGCACGCCCGGCCCGGCGGCGGTGATCAGGTCGAACCGGCTCCAGTCGGCGTCGATCGATTGCTGCCGCAGTTCGCGGGTCTCGTCATCGAGGGTCGCGCGGTACAGCTGATTGTTTCCGCGAATGAAGTAGAAGTCGCCGGTCGAGTCGACGGTGATTCGATTTCGCCAGGCCGTGCTGGTGTAGCCGCCCAAGGTGGTCTGGAAATCGCGCGAAAAACCGCCGTCCTCCCACTGTTCCCAACCGGAGTCGCCGCGCCGGTACATCTGCAGTAGTCCGTCGCTCTTGATCTCGTAGAGCAGGCCCGCCGGGCCGGCGAGCATTCGGCCGTCGACGCTGTTTCCGATCGCCCCCACGGCGACATTCCAACGAGTCGCGCCGCCGATCGGGTCGCTGTGCGCACTGTGGTAGACGTCGCCGTTCGGATCAGCGGTGTAGAACCGTGCGAACGTGTGGCACTCCAGGATCGGCTCCTCCTCCGTGGCGGGCGACGCTGCCAGGGCAGGCAGCCCTGCCAGCAGGGACATCGCCAGAATGCCGACGGCCAGCACCGACATTCTCGAACTGCGACGTTCTCGCACGTGATCTCCTTCTGCCTGGTCCGCCGCCCCGGTGCCGGGCTGCTGCACGGGGGCGGGGCGGCGGACGGTTTCGGTTCGCAATGATCGAATCCTACGGAGTAGGGGCGACATTCTTCATCCGGTTTGTTTCTTTCGAAGTCGCTGGGGGAGTCGGATATCCATTCCCTCGCCAGCCCTTCGGTCTCGCGGTCGAGAGCGCGGTGGAAGTCGCGCTCATCGGTCCTCCCGGATTGTCGGCGGCGGACTTCTCGCGGCCCGTAACCACCGCGATGGCAGCTCGCCGCACGTATTCAGAGAGAGCCGGGCCGCGGCGCTGTCAAGCGAATAGAACGCTATTTATGAAAGCAAAGTTCTATAGGCGCGGGGATCGGTCCGGCCCGTAGCGTCGCGCGGGTCGAGCCGGACGGGGCGGGAGATCACGGTGACGCGGTCATCGGTTCTCGGCCCGCTCCGGAGGAATCCAGGACAGGGGAGTATGCGTGCGGATCGTGGTGACCGGTGCGACCGGGACCGTCGGCAGGCGGGTTGTCGCGAGGCTGTTGGCGGCAGGCGTCGAGGTGCGGGCGGTGACCAGGCAGCCCGAGGCGGCGGCGCTGCCCGCAGGCGTCGAGGTCGTGGCGGGCGACCTGGAACGACCGGAGACCTTGGATCAGGTGTTCGTCGGCGCCGACCGGGTGTACCTGTTCCCGGCTGCGGCTCCGGTGGCGGACGAGGTGGTGCAGCGGATTCGGCTGGCGGGGGTGCGGCGGATCGTCGTGCTCTCCGGCACGACCGCCGACGACCCCGATGAGGCGGGCGGCGAGGACTATCGCCTGGTCGAGCGAGCGGTGGAGCGGTCCGGCCTGGAGTGGACCCACGTGCGGCCGGGCATGTTCGCGGGTAACGCCAGGGACTGGGCCGAGTCCATTCGAGCGGAGGGGGTGGTGCGGCTCGTCTACGGCGACGTGGCACAGGCACCGGTTCATGAGGACGACATCGCCGAGGTCGCCGTGGCGGCCCTGCTCACCGACGGCCACGTCGGCGCGAGGTACCCGCTGTCCGGACCGGAGTCGTTGACCAAATTCGAGCAGGTGCAGGCCATCGGCAGGGCTCTCGGCCGGGAGCTGACGGTGGAGGAGCTGACCCCGGAGCAGTGGCGGGAGGCGATGGCCGAGGAACTGCCCGAGGAGGTGACCGAGTGGCTGCTCGATCTCTGGGCCAAGCGGGTGGGCAGGCCCGAGCCGGTGCTGTCGACCGTCGAGCAGGTCACCGGCAGACCCGCCCGCACCCTCGAAGAGTGGGCGATCGACCACGCGGAGGACTTCCGATGAGCGATGCCGTCGTGGAAGACGACCGGTTCGTCACCGCCGGAGACGTCGAGCTGTGGACTCGCAGCTCGGGCGATCCGGCGCACCCCACCATCCTGTTGATCGCGGGGGACTGCCAGTCGGGCCTGGAATGGCCGGACGAGTTCGTCGAGCTGTTGACCTCGGCGGGGCTGCGGGTTCTGCGGTATGACCACCGGGACACCGGACTGTCCACCGTCCGCGACTTCGCCGAGCATCCCTACGACTTCGACGACCTGGCCTCCGATGCCGTCGCTGTTCTCGACGGCTGGGGCGTCGATGCCGCCTACGTCGTCGGCTTCGGCATGGGGGCTGTCCTCGGGCAGTTGCTCGCCGTGGACCACCGACGTCGACTGGCCGGGATGACGCTCGTCGGCGCCTTCTCGCTGGGGGTCGACTTCTTCGGCAACTGGGATCGGGCCTTGACGGGCGAGCCCACCCTGGACGGACTGCCCACACCGCATCGCTGGTTCGTCGAGTCGGTGCTCGATCCGCAGCCCGGCGCGCCGGGCCGGGCTGCGGAACTGGACGGGATCGTCGACCACTGGAAGGCCTTGGCGGGTACGGAGCTGCCGTTCGACGAGGTCGCGTTTCGTCGTGCGCAGGCCAGAGTGCTCGATCACGTCGGGCCGACTCGGCCGCCGGAGGTGCACCCGCACGGCTTGATCGAGCAGCCGCTCACCGAACGGGGCGCGGAACTGGCGGGGATCACCACGCCCACGCTGGTGATCCAGGGGCCGCTGGACCCGATCAGCCCGCCGCCGCACGGCAGGCACCTGGCGGAGGTGATCCCCGATGCGCGGTTCGCGGAGATCCCCGGCATGGGCCATGCGCTGCCCGCGGCGGTGCATCAGCCGTTGGCGAGCGCGATCATCGCGCATGTCGTCGATCGAACGAATCGATCGGTCGGAGCGGAACCGGGGTCGACACGGTGACACGGTGACACGACAGGGCACTTTGGATACCTCGCTCGGGTGACGGGACGGGCCGCAGACGGGTGTTCGCCGCCGGGCGGCGCACGCCTGCGGCACTCCGGCGGCGAACGCGGGCCGCCTGATGGCACGACATCGCCGCGCGTCCGCGTCGTCGCACACGGCCGCCCGCCGCGCGGCATGTCCCGTTCCTCGACGCGTCGGCTCGTCCGATTCGGACCGGTGAACCGGGGCGGAGTCGGGTCCGAGGCCGGGACGGATTCAGGCCCCCGGGGAAGCGGCGCGCAAGTCGGGTCGATGCGGCGAGTCGCCCGTGCGGAAGGCGGCGGACGCGGCCTACGCAGGAAATGTCGATGAGTCACGAGCGGCCGATCGGAAAAATCGTTGAACAGCGGCCGAGTAATCATTTTCAGGTTCACGGATTTCGGTCCGTGCCGACGTTGGCCCGGACCGCCCGGAGCGGTTGTCGGGCCGGTCGACGGGGCACGGCTGCACTGTGTCGCACTCGTACGCAGCTGGCTCGGGCTGCGGGCCGTCGGCCCCAGACATACCGCCGCCGACAGCCATCGGGGCAGATCAGGTCAGCCGTGATGTCCCGGACCTCGCGATCCGCCTGCCGAGGGGGCCGCCGGGAGCGACCGAATACGGCGGATGGCGGGCGGGGCGTCCAGCCGGGCCCGGCGCGGGCGCGAGCCCGGCGCAATCGTCCCGGCTGGACGCTCCACTGCGGGCCTGCGATTGCGGTCTCGATGAGGTCGGATCGGTCGTCGACAATATCGAAGAACCTCGCTGTTCTCGAATCGAAATTCGCGACAAGGGAAAAAGCTGGAATCAATTCGCGGAATGAACGACCGGTCGTCGCGGGCCCGTTCGACGGGGGCGGTTCGCCGACCGCGCCAAGGGCTGTCGTGCTCTGGCCGAGGTCGCGGGTGAACGGTGTAGAACGGGATCGACAGGGTCGTCACCGTCGATGCGGCGCCTCGCGCGGTATTGCGGTCACGTCGTGACGATCACTGTTGCTCTACGGTGCGGGGCGGTCGCGAACCTATGACCGATCGGGTGATCCCTGAACGCTTCCCACTACCGATAGCATCTACTCGAACACTTTCGGTGATGATCCGGTGGGGAGGGAATCATGTCCCAGGGGGCCCGTGGGGAGCGTCGGCAGACCCGTCATGGGGACGTCGGCGGGCAGTCGGTTCGGGGCATTGGAGGCGGGGCGGATGACGATCGACGTTTTCCGGGGCTCCGTCTTCCGCGCCGTCGGCCGGCGAACGATGGGCGCTTGAGGGCCTCGGCGTCTCGGCTGTTCGTCGGACTCGCGGCGACGGCAAGGGGGAATCGGCGGGGACGATCGCGCCCCGAGGGAGGAACGCCAGCCGTCGACGATGACGGCTCCTTCGGCTTGGCCGTCGGCTCCGGCCACCGCAGCCGACGGCGCGCGGCGGGGGCGTTGCCGGTTCGCGACGGATCGAGGCATCACGCCGTTCGACGTGACTGACGAGTTCGGGTACTCGTCAGCCGATCAGCCTGCTTCGCTGCGCCGGGTGCCTGCCTGACCGGACCTTCCCGACAGGCACGGCTATCCGCGCCCGTTGGAGTCGGCGAAGTCCATGGTGCAGTGCGACCTGCTGCACGTGATCGCGTCTCACACTGTTGTCGGACGCGAGGAACGCCGCTGCTCCGGATCCTGTCTGGCCGCCCGCCGGTCCGCCGTCCGAGTGATCCGACGGCCGCCGGCCGGTGAATACTGTCTGAATATCAAGGATTGAGATTGTGAGTACTGCATAGGGGTCTCCCCGGAATAGAGTCTTGCGCGCCAACGGTGGGAAGTGCACTGTCGTTACTGCGCTCCCGAATCGAGTCCAGCGTGGGTCTCGGCTCGCTGGCGATTCCCGTGTCGCGTTCGCACCAGTTGTGCTCACAATCGTCCTGGCAGGCGCCGGCCTGGCCGGGTTTCTCCGGTGGCTCGAAGTGGATGGACAATGCCATGAATATTCGTCCCTACGTCGGAAGACAGGCCTCGAAGACCAGTAGAGAAACGGCCGCAGAGGCGGCCCCTCCGCGGCCTTTTCTTTGCTATGTCACGTATCCGATGCTGCTCCTCGCAATGGTGCTCACCGGTGCGGCGGCGCTGCATAACGGGTGGGATTTCGGCCTGGTCAACTTCGGTTTCCTGGTCGGCACGATCGCTGTGCTCGCGTTGCTGGAGCGGCTGATCCCGTACGAGGTGGACTGGCATCCCAGCCGCAGCGAATGGGCGTGGTACGGCGTCTACCTGGTGCTCACCATGCTGGGTGCAGGCCTCGCGCAGCTCCCCGTCGCCGCCATCGTCGGTGCCGTCGCGGTTCCAGAGTCGAGCCTGCCGATCTGGTTGGAGATTCCGTTCGCGCTGCTCCTGGGCTCGTTGGTGAGCTACTGGGTGCACCGCATCTCCCACAACCACCCATGGCTGTGGCGCCTGCACGGCGTGCACCACGTCCCTGACAAGGTCAACGTCGCCAACAACGGCGTGAACCACGTCGTGGACATCGCGCTGACCCAGGGCCTGGTACAACTAGGGCTCGCACTCGTGGGATTCTCCCATCCGGCGGTGTTCCTGGTCGGTCTGTTCATCGTCGCCCAGGGCTATTTCGTGCATGCCAACATCGACGTTCGAATCGGCTGGCTGAATCACGTGGTGGCCAGCCCCGAGCAACACCGGCTGCATCACAGCATCGATCTGGATGAGGCAGGCCACTTCAGTTCCGACGTGTCGGTCTGGGACCGGGTGTTCGGCAGCTTCACCTGGTATCCCGGTCGAGTGCCGGTCGCGGTCGGCCTGCACGATCCGGATTCCTTCCCCAAGACGTCCTCGCTGATCGCCACCCTGCTGCATCCCTGGCGGAAGCAGCGGGAATCCGCCGCCGAAGGCAGTGCCGCAGACGCGGCCACCGCATCGGCTGAATCTCCAAAGAAGACCGACTCGGCCTGAGCGGCCGACCCGTTGGTCCCTGTTTCGTGACGCAGTGCCTCGATCGAAGGATTTCACGGTGACGGAATCACAGTATCCTGCCGCCCGCGACAAGGTCGCGATCATCGGTATCGGCTGCCGACTGCCGGGCAGCGCGTCGGACTACCGAACGTTCTGGCAGAACCTGCTCGACGGGAAAGACTGCATCACACCGACCCCGGCGGACAGATATGACGTCGGGACGCTCGGCAGCAGGGACAAGACCAAACCCGGCCGCCTGGTCGGGGGCAGAGGCGGCTACATCGACGGCTTCGACGAGTTCGACCCGGCCTTCTTCGGCATCAGCCCACGCGAGGCCGACCACATGGATCCGCAGCAGCGCAAGCTGCTCGAGGTGGCCTGGGAGGCGCTGGAGGACGGCGGGCAGAAGCCCGGCGAACTCGCCGGAACCGACGTCGGCGTGTTCGTCGGCGCCTTCACCCTCGACTACAAGATCGTGCAGTTCGCCGACCTCTCGTTCGACACGCTGGCGGCCCACACGGCCACCGGAACGATGATGACGATGGTGTCGAATCGCATCTCCTACTGCTTCGACTTCCGGGGCCCCAGCCTCTCGATCGACACCGCGTGCAGCTCCTCGCTGGTGGCGGTCGACCTGGCCTGCCGAAGCCTGCGCCGAGGCGAGACGAACCTGGCGTTGGCGGGCGGAACGCTCCTGCACATGACGCCGCAGTACACCATCGCCGAGACCAAGGGCGGCTTCCTCTCGCCCGACGGCCGATCCCGCACCTTCGACGCCTCCGCGAACGGCTACGTCCGCGCCGAGGGGGTAGGTGTGATCGCACTCAAACGTCTGGACGACGCGGTGCGTGACGGCGACCCGATCCACGCGGTGATCATCGGGAGCGGCGTCAACCAGGACGGCCGCACCAGCGGCATCACCGTGCCCAATCCCGAGGCGCAGATCAGCCTCATCGACCGGGTGTGTGCCGAGGCGGGCATCGCGCCCGGCGACCTGCAGTACGTGGAGGCACACGGCACGTCCACGCCGGTGGGCGATCCGCTGGAGGCCAACGCGCTCGGGCAGGCGCTGGCGATCGGCCGCAAGCCCGACTCGCAGTGCTACGTCGGCTCGGTCAAGACCAACATCGGGCACACCGAATCGGCTGCGGGCATCGCCGGGCTGATCAAGGTCGCGCTGTCCCTGAAACACCAGAAGATCCCGCCGCACATCAATCTGGACCACGTCAACCCGGCCATCGACCTCGCGGCGCTGCCGTATGAGATCCCCACCGAGGTCACCGACTGGCCCGCGCACGACGGACCCGCGCGCGCAGGTGTGAACGCGTTCGGCTTCGGCGGCACGAACGCCCACGTCCTGCTGGAGGAGGCGCCTCGGCCGGTCGCCGAGGAGTCGACTCATCGGGATCCTCGGCCGGGCTACAACATCCTGCCGCTGACTGCGCGCGACCCGGCGGTCCTTCCCGACCTCGTCCGGGGCATCCAGCGCGAACTGGCGGGCGTCAACGGTGCGCCTGCCTCGCTCGCGGCCGTGGGCGGCACGCTGGCGCATCGTCGGCAGCACCTCGAGTCACGGTTGTCGGTCGTGTACTCCTCGCGGGAGTCCCTGGATGAACGACTCGCCGCGTTCCTGGCGGGCGAGGCACATCCGCACGTCCTGCTCGACCAGGTGTGGGAGCAGAAGGGACGACGGCTGGTCTGGGCCTTCACCGGCATGGGGCCGCAGTGGTGGGCGATGGGCCGCCTGCTGTACGAGAGCGAGCCCGTCTATCGGGAGGCCGTGGACCGGTGCGATCGCGAGATCGCCGCGCTCGCAGGCTGGTCGCTGGTCGCCGAGATGAACGCGGACGAGGCCGATTCCCATATGGCCGAGACGTGGCTGGCTCAGCCCGCGAACTTCGCCGTCCAGGTCGGACTCGCGGCCCTGTGGCGGTCCTACGGCGTGCGACCCGACGCCGTCGTCGGACACAGCACCGGCGAGGTCGCCGCGTTCTATGAGGCGGGCGTGTACTCGCTGCGCGACGCCGTCACCGTCGTCGTGCATCGGAGCCGCCTGCAGCAGAAGCTGGTCGGCACCGGCACCATGCTGGCGGTCAGCCTGTCGGAGGACGACGCCGCCCGACGGATCGAGTCCTACGGGGACCGCGTGTCCATCGCCGCGATCAACAGCCCGACGGCCATGACGCTGGCGGGCGACGAAGACGCGCTCGCCGAGATCGCCGACGTCCTGCGCTCCGAACAGGTCTTCGCCAGGTTCCTCACGGTCCGGGTGCCATATCACAGCGCGCGGATGGACCTCGTCAAGGACGAGCTGCTGTCCTCGCTGGCCGAGATCACGCCGCAGGAGGCGAAGGTCCCGCTGTACCTGACCGCCCGGGAGGGTCTGGCACACGGCACCGAGCTGGACGCGAGCTACTGGTGGCACAACGTCCGGGACAGCGTCCGCTTCCAGTCGGCGATCGACCGGCTGGTGGACGACGGGCACGGGCTCTTCCTGGAGATCGGCCCGCATCCGGTGCTCGGCCACTCGATCCGCGAATGCCTCGACGCCCGTGCCGCCGAGGGCCGTGCCCTGCCCTCCATCCGACGGAACGAGGACGAGGCGGCTCGGATCGCGATGTCGCTGGCGAGCCTGCACAACCTGGGCGTCGACATCGACTGGACGGCCCTGCACCGCGAGGGACCGTCGATCACGCTGCCCCGGTACCCCTTCAAACGCGACCGGTACTGGGTGGAGCCCAAGCCGGTGGAGCAGATCCGCCTCGGCAGGCTCGACCACCCGTTACTCGGCCGCCGGATGGCCAACGTCGAGCCGACCTGGGAGGCGCGGCTGGACGTCGAGAAGCTGCCGTATCTCGCCGATCACCGCATTCAGGGCAACGTCGTGTTCCCGGCGGCGGGCTATCTGGAGATGGCGGTGCAGGCGGTGCGGGCGATGACCGGCGGCGCCGAGGCGACCATCGCCGACGTCGAACTGCGCAAGGCCCTGTTCCTGCCGGACGACGAGGTGAAGACGGTCCAGCTCGCCTTCTCCTCGGAGGACGCGGGATTCACCATCGCCACGGTCGGCGCCGAGGAGCAGGAGCCGAGTGTGCACGCCTGCGGGGTGCTGCGGACCGGACAGCGACGGCGACTGAACGAGCGACTGGACCTCGACGCGATCCGGGCGCGCACCGCGCGACGCCTCGACTCGCCGGACTGCTACGCGGGACTGGCCCGGCTCGGCTATGAGTACGGCCCGGCGTTCCAGTGCATCGAGGAGGTCTGGGTCGGCGCCGACGAGGCACTGGCCCGCATCCGCCCCGCCGAGGTCCTCGGCGACGACGCCGCCGGGCACCACTTCCATCCGGCGCTGCTCGACGCCTGCTTCCAGTCCCTGCTGACCCCGCAGCTCCTCGACGACCACGGCGCCGACGATCCCTCGTCCACCGGCATCCGGCTGCCGCTGTCGATCGACGAGGTCCGGTTCGCGCCGGTCGGCGATCAACCCCTGTGGGTGCATGCCGTCGTCACCCGTCGCGAGGGCGACGAACTGCGCGGCGACATCGTGGTCTTCTCCGACACGGGTGTGGCGCTGGGACGGATCGGCGGCTTCCGCGCCGCCGACGTCGAGAAGGCGGCCACGACGGTCGGGCTGGCCACGATCGACCGATGGCTGACCGAGGTGAACTGGATCGACGCGCCCCTGCCGCCGGAGGCGGTCGACGACGGGCGGGACGCACTGGGCGCCGCCGATCCGGTCTCGGCGGACTGGCTGATCTTTGCCGACGGCGGGGGAGTGGCCGACGAGCTCGCTGAGCTGGTCATGACGCGGGGCGGACGCTGCCACCTGGTGCGGCCGGGCCTCGAGTACGCGATGGCGTCGGATCGGCGGGAGTCCACCGTCGAGCCGGGGTCGGCCGAGCAGCTCGCCCGGCTGTTCGCCGAGCTGGCGGACGGCGGCGTGCCCTCCTTCGGCACCATCGTGCACCTCTGGAACCTGGATCTGCCGTCCCTCGAGGACACCGATCGGTCGGCCTTAGCCGCGCAGGAGAGCCTCGGCACCTACTCGCTCATCGCGCTCGCACAGACGCTGTCCGCGAGTGCGGCGGACGACTCCCCGGCGGCGGGCAGGCTGCACATCGTCACTCGAGGTACGCAGGCGGTGTCCTCGGATGACCAGGTCGAGCCGCTCGGCGCACCTGCCTGGGGCGTCGGTCGGGTGCTCTGGAACCAGGAGCTGATCCCATACCGGGGCAAGCTGATC
This sequence comes from Actinoalloteichus fjordicus, assembly GCF_001941625.1. NCBI lineage: Bacteria > Bacillati > Actinomycetota > Actinomycetes > Pseudonocardiales > Pseudonocardiaceae > Actinoalloteichus > Actinoalloteichus fjordicus. The sequence continues at coordinate 4,228,922 of NZ_CP016076.1, read as the reverse complement.
GACCTCGACGCGGCAGCCGGCCGCGCGGCGGACTCGCGACTCGCCGAGGCACGGGCGCTGCTGCGTGAGGCCTCGATCGTCGACGAGGACGAGATCGCGCTGCGAGCGGACGGGCGCCGGACCAGCAGACTCACGACGGCGGAGGACCTGACCCGTCCGCTGCCCCTGCGCCTGCGCCCCGACGGCAGCTACCTGGTGACCGGCGCCTTCGGCGCGCTGGGCAGGCTGCTGTGCCGCACTCTCGTCGCCAGGGGCGCCCGTCGACTGATCCTCGTCGGTCGCACGCGGCTCCCGGCGCGCGATCGGTGGCACGAGGTCGATCCGGACACTCCGGCGGGACGCGGGGTGCGGCTGCTGACGGAACTGGCCTCGGCGGGTGCCGAGACGATCCTCGCGCCGCTGGACATCACCGACGAGGACGGCCTCACGTCCTGGCTGGCCGAGTATCGGGCGAACGCCTCCTCGCCGATCCGAGGGGTGTTCCACCTCGCGGGCCACGTTCGCGACACCCTGGTCCCGGACATGGACCGCACGATCTTCGACGCCGTCCACGATCCGAAGGTGGTCGGCGCCTACCTGCTGCACCACCACCTGCGCGACGAGCCCCTCGACCACTTCGTGCTCTTCGCCTCGGTCGCCTCGCTGCTGACCACGGCGGGCCAGACCAACTACGCGGCGGGCAACGCGTTCCTGGACGCCCTGGCCCATCACCGGCGGGCCCGTGGGCTGCCTGCGCTGAGCATCGACTGGGGCCCGTGGGCCACCGGCATGATCGAGGAACTCGGGCTGATCGACCACTACCGCAACAGCCGGGGGATGAGCTCCCTGTCGCCGGACGCGGGCATGGCCGTCCTCGAACGTGTCATCGGCCAGGATCGGGCGCAGCTCCTGGTCGCCACGGTGGTGGACTGGCCGGTCTTCCTCGCCTGGTATCCCTCGCCGCCGTCGCTGGTGGCCGAACTCGCCGCCTCGGCCACCGAGGCCACGGCCGACGGCAGCAGCTTCCTGGACGCCTTCCGCGACGCGGACGAGGAGAAGCGGCGGCTGCTGCTGACCGAGCACTTCACGGCGGTGGTCGCCACGGTGCTCCGAGTGAAGACCGAACAGGTCGACCCCTCGATCAGCCTCGGCGCCCTCGGACTCGACTCGCTGCTGGCGATGGAGCTGCGGGCCAGGATTCACACCGAGCTGAAGGTGGCGTTGCCGGTGGTGGCGCTGTTGAGCAGCGCACCGATCAGCGAGGCCGTCGCCCAGCTCCATGACGGACTCGTCGAGCTGGTCGCCGCAGGCGACGACGACGCGGCGGCCGACGCGGTCGAGCTCTACGACGACGAGCGAGCGCATCCCCTCACCCAGAACCAGACGGCGCTGTGGTTCCTCAAGCAGCTCAGTCCCGACGGCTTCGCCTACAACATCGGCGGCGCCGTGGAGGTGCGCGTCGAACTCGAACCCGAACTGATGTTCCAGGCCGTGCGCACGCTGATCGCCCGGCATCCCAGCCTGCGAGCCAACTTCACGCTGCACGAGGGCAGGCCGGTGCAGCAGCTTCGCGACGTCGCGGACATCCCCGACGACATCGCGCTGTTCGACGTCGTCGGCCGCGACTGGGACGACATCTACCAGATGATCATCCAGGAGTACCGCAAGCCCTACGACCTCGAACGCGATCCCCTGATCCGGTTCCGGCTGTTCAAACGCGCCGACGACCGCTGGGTGATCATGAAGGCCGTTCACCACATCATCTCCGACGCGATCTCGACGTTCACCTTCATCGAGGAGCTCCTCGCGGTCTACGAGGGCCTGCGCGAGGGTCGCAGCGTCGAGCTGGCACCGCCGTCGGCGAGCTACCTGGACTTCCTCAACTGGCAGAACCGATTCCTGGCCGGGCGCGATGCGCAGCGGATGCTCGACTACTGGCAGGATCACCTGCCCGCCGAGGTCCCGATCCTCAACCTGCCGACGGACCGGCCCCGGCCGGTCGTGCAGACCTACAACGGGGCCTCGGAGTTCTTCGCCCTCGACGCCGAGTTGAGCGCACGGGTGCACGCCCTGGCCCGGGAACACGACGTCACGGTGTTCATGGTCCTGATGAGCGCCTACTACGTCCTGCTGCACCGCTACACCGGTCAGGACGACGTCATCGTGGGCAGCCCGGTGACCGGCAGGACGCAGAAGGAGTTCTCGTCGGTCTACGGCTACTTCGTCAACCCGCTGCCGCTGTACGTCGACCTCGGGGGCGCCCCGTCGGTCGCCGCGCTGCTGGAACAGGTGCGGGCCACCGTGCTCAACGGGCTCGACAACCAGGAGTACCCGTTCGTGCTGCTGGTCGAGAAGCTGGGGCTGCAACACGACCCGAGCCGCTCCGCGGTGTTCCAGGCGATGTTCATCCTGCTCGTCCACAAGGTCGCCACCGAGAAGTACGGCTATCGGCTGGACTACATCGAGCTGCCGGAGGAGGAGGGCCAGTTCGACCTCACCCTCTCGGTGTACGAGGAGGAGGCGGACCAGCGGTTCCACTGTGTCTTCAAGTACAACACCGACCTGTTCCTGTCCGAGACGATGCGGCGGATGGCGTCGCATTACGTCACGGTGCTGGAGTCGTTGACGCAGGCGTCCGCGTCGACGCCGATCAGCAGGCTCGACCTGCTCGGCGTCGAGGAGCGCAGCCGCATCCTCGGCGAGTTCAGCGGCGTCGGTCGCGTCGTCGAGCACGAGGTGCCGGTGCACGAGCTGATCAGCAGGCAAGCCGCCGAGCAGCCCGACGCCCTCGCCGTGTCGTCGCCGCCCGCCGCGGCGGCCGACGCCGGGGGCGAGGCGCAACCCGCGCGACTGACCTACGGCGAACTCGACGGCCGGGCCGCGCGCCTGGCGGGCAGGCTGCGTGCCCTGGGCGTCGGACCGGGCTCGGTGGTGGCGCTGTGCCTGGAGAAGTCGCCCGAGCTGATCGTCACGGTGCTGGCGGTGCTCAAGACCGGCGGCGCCTACCTGCCGCTGGACCCCGACCACCCGACCGACCGGCTGGCCTTCATGGTCCGCAACGTCGACGCCGCGTTCGCCGTCGTCGACGCCGCCCGCCGTGATCGCCTGTCCGGACTCGTCGTCCAGGACGTGCTGACCCTGGAGGACCTGCATCGCGAGGCCGAGACCGCACAGCCCCTCGACCCCGAGCCGGTCGATGCGGCGTCCCCTGCCTACGTCATCTACACCTCAGGCTCGACCGGCAGGCCGAAGGCGGTGCAGGTCAGCCATCGCAGTCTCGCCTCGGCCTACGACTCCTGGCGCGGCGAGTACCGCCTGGACACCGACGTCCGGGTGCACCTGCAGATGGCGAGCTTCTCCTTCGACGTCTTCACCGGGGACCTGGTCCGCGCGCTGTGCTCCGGGGGGACGCTGGTCCTGGTCACCCGTGAGCTGCTGTTCGACACCGCGCGACTGCATCGGACGATGCTGGCCGAGCGGGTCGACTGCGGCGAGTTCGTCCCGGCGGTCGTCCGGGCGCTGATGAACACCTGCGACCACGAGGGGCTGCGACTGGACTTCCTGCGCCTGCTGATCGTCGGCTCCGACGCATGGAAGGTCGAGGAGTACCAGCGGCTGCGCGACCTGTGCGGGCCGCAGACCAGGGTGGTCAACTCCTACGGGCTCAGCGAGGCGACCATCGACAGCGCCTACTTCGAAGGCTCGGCCGACGGCCTGGAACCGAGCCAGATGGTGCCGATCGGCAGGCCGCTGCCCAACAGCACGCTCTACATCCTCGACGAGCACGCCCAGCCGGTTCCGGTCGGCGTCCCCGGCGAGCTGTGGGTAGGCGGCGACGGCGTGGCCATCGGCTATGCGGGCGACGCGGAGCAGACGGCGCGGCGGTTCGTCGACTGGGCGCCGACGCCGAGCGGCCTCGCACTCGACCCGGCGTCGACGAACGGGTCCGGCCCCAGCAACGGGCACGTGTCGGACACGGCAGCGGTGCCGGGCGCCGAGGCGATGCGGCTGTACCGCACCGGTGACCTGGCGCGCTGGGACGCCGAGGGACGAGTGCAGCTCCTCGGACGGGTCGACGGACAGGTCAAGGTGCGCGGCCATCGCATCGAGATCGGCGAGATCGAATCGCAGCTGGCCGACTGGCCGCAGCTGGCGGAGGCCGTCGTGACCTTGCGACCGGACGCACGCGGCGAGCAGACCTTGTGCGCCTACTGCATCGCGTCGCCCGGCGCGGAGCTGGACCTGCGCGACCTGCGCAGTCACCTGGCCGAGCGGCTGCCGACCTTCATGATCCCCTCGCACTTCGTGGCGCTGACCGCGCTGCCGCTCTCGCCCAACGGCAAGGTCGACCTCGCCGCCCTGCCCGCACCGAGCGGCGAACACGACGAACAGGAGTACGAGCCGCCGGTGACCCTCTACGAGGTGCGGATGGCCGAGCACTGGAAGTCGCTGCTCGGACTCGACCAGGTGGGCCTGCGGCACGACTTCTTCGAGTCGGGCGGCAGCTCGATCAGGCTGATCGAGCTGATCTACCACCTCCAGGCGGAGTTCGGCATCAGCATCCCTGTCAGCCAGCTCTTCACCGTCACCACCCTGCACGGCATGGCCAGGACCGTGGAGCACATCGTCACCGGTCGGCTGGCGGGCGCCCGCCCCTACCTGCGGTTCAACATCGGCCAGGGGCCGAGGGTGTTCTGCTTCCCACCTGCGGGCGGCCACGGCCTGATCTACCGCAGGTTCGCCGCCCACCTGCCAGAACACGAGTTCGTCGCGTTCAACTACCTCGCCGGGGACGACAAGGTGACGCAGTACGCGGACCTGATCGAGGAGCTCGCGCCGGAAGGCCCGTGTCCGCTGTTCGGCTACTCGCTGGGCGGCAACCTCGCCTTCGACGTCGCCAAGGTCCTGGAGTCCAGAGGACGGGTGGTCCCGAACGTGGTGATCATGGACTCCTATCGGATTCCGGAGGCCTTCGAACTGGGCAGCGAGCGCTTCGAGGCCTTCGAACAGGAACTCGGCGAGCACCTGCGCAAGCACACCGGCTCGGAGATCCTCACCCAGGAGACCCTGGAACAGGCCAGGGACTACATCCGCTTCTGCAGCCGCACGCCGAACCTCGGGATGGTCGGCGCCTCGGTCAGCGTGATCTCCGACGAGCAGAAGGTGGAGTTCTACGGCGCCGCGCAGCGCGGCACCTGGCACGGCACCTCGACCACGAGCACCTCGGTGTTCCGCGGCTTCGGCAGCCACGCCGAGATGCTCGACGAGGACTTCCTCGCGGGCAACGCCGGTCTGACCAGGGAGATCCTCACGGGAGGTGGCGTCGGTGGTGCGTGACCTCGTCGCCGGGTGGGGCAGCCGCGAGCGCCCACCCGGCACCAGGCCGAGGGTGCTGGTCATCGGGGCGGGGGTCGCCGGGATGTCCACCGGCTGCTACGCCCAGATGAGCGGGATGGAGACCCGAATCCTGGAGAAGCACGTGCTGCCGGGCGGCTGCTGCACCGCCTGGTCTCGCGACGGCTACATCTTCGACTACTGCATCGAATGGCTGATCGGCACCGCCGAGGGCAACGACGCCAACCAGGTGTGGCGGGAGCTGGGCGCGCTCGACGGCAAGACGATGCGGAACTTCCCGGTCTTCAACAAGGTCGTCGACTCCGACGGCCGATCGGTGACGTTCTACAACGATCCCGATCGGCTGGAGGCACACCTGCTGGCGATCTCGCCTGCAGACCGGAAGCTGATCCAGCAGTTCTGCCGCGACCTGCGGCGCTTCATCGCGATCGACCTGTATCCCTTCCTGACGCCGCCGCCGTTGGAGAGCGTCGGCCAGAAGCTCAAGAAGCTGCGCACCGTCCTGCCCGCCTTCCGACTGTTCTGGCGGACGGCCGCCACGCAGATGCACACCTTCGCGGACCGGTTCACCGATCCGCTGCTGCGCAAGGCGTTCCGCAACATCTTCTTCCAGGACCCGGAGGACTTCCCGCTCCTGCCGTTCCTGTTCAACATGGCCAGCGCCCACAACGACAACGCGGGCTTCCCGCAGGGCGGCTCGCTGGGCCTGGCCCGTTCGATCGAGGAGCGCTACACCTCCCTCGGCGGGGACATCACCTATCGGGCTCGGGTCGGGCGAATCCTGGTGGAGGACGACCGGGCGATCGGCGTCGAACTCAAGGGCGGGCAGCGGCTCTACGCCGACCACATCGTCGCGGCGTGCGACGGCCGCACCACGATCTACGACCTGTTGGAGGGGCACTACACGGGTCCGACCATCGACCGCCTCTACGACGAGCTGCTGACCAGGCCGGGAACCCTGTTCCCCGCCGTGGTCTCGGCCTTCGTCGGCATCGAGGGCGACTTCCATCCGGACCAGATGCACAGCACGACGTATCTGCTGTCCGACGAGGAGGCCGCCGAGCTGCCTGGCGCGCTGCAGAACAGCGTCGTCGTGCAGCTGCGCTCCCAGTACTCCGACGGCTTCGCGCCGGAGGGCAAGTCGGTGATCCACTGCACCTACTTCAGCGACTACTCCTACTGGAAGACGCTGCGCACCTCGAATCGCCGCGAGTACTGGGCGCAGAAGCGCAGGCTCGCCGACTTCGTCCGGAACCTGCTGGCCCGGCGGATGCCCGACCTGGCCGATCGGATCGAGCTCGTGGACGTGGCCACGCCTGCGACGACCAATCGCTACACCGGCAACTACGACGGCAGCATCCTCGCCTGGAAGGCCTTCTCCGATGCCGACGACCTCGCCGCCAAGCTGATCAACAAGGAGCACATGCGGCTGCCCGGGCTGCACGGCTTCTCCATGGCGGGCCAGTGGGTCGGCCTGGGCGGCCTGATCCGCGCCGCGTCCACCGGGCGATTCGTCACGCAGTTCCTGTGCGAGGAGCTGGGCCTGGAGTTCCAGGCCTGGGAGAGCCCCGCAGGCGAGCCGTGGCATCCCGACAAGCTCGGCCACCTTCCCCAACTCGACTCCCGGCCCGTGCAGTAACCGATCGAGGCGTCAACTCCGAGGAGCAGATCACATGGCACGCACCACCACCCCGACACGCCCGAGGAAGACGATGATCATCATCGGCGCGGGCCTCGGCGGACTGTCCACCGGCTGCTATGCACAGATGAACGGCTACGAGAGCCGGATCTTCGAGATGCATGAGTTCCCCGGCGGGTGCTGCACGTCCTGGGATCGGGGGAACTTCACGTTCGACTGCTGCATCAGCTGGCTGTTGGGCAACGGGCCCGGCAACGAGATGCACCAGATCTGGCTCGAGCTCGGTGCCCTGCAGGGCAAGGAGATGCGGCACTTCGACGTCTTCAACATCGTGCGCGGCCGGGACGGCCAGGCGGTCTACTTCTACTCCGACCCCGATCGACTCCAGGCGCACCTGACCGACATCTCACCCGAGGACGCCCGGCACATCCGCGACTTCTGCGACGGCCTGCGCAAGTTCAAGAAGGCTCTTGCGGTGTACCCGTTCCTCAAACCCGTCGGTCTGATGAAGACGACCGAGCGCTGGCGGATGCTGTCCCGCTACCTCCCGTACTTCAACGTCGTCCGCAAGTCCATCAGCGTGCTGATGTCGGACTACTCGGCGAAGTTCCGTCATCCCCTGTTGCGCGAGGCCTTCAACTTCATCCTGTACGAGCGGCATCCGGCCTTCCCGGTGCTCCCGAACTACTTCCAACTCGCCTCGCACGCGAACCTGTCCGCAGGCGTGCCGGAGGGCGGGTCGATGGGCCTGGCCCGGTCGATCGAGGAGCGCTACCAGCGGCTCGGCGGCGAGGTCACCTACAACGCCAAGGTGGAGGAGGTGATCGTCGAGGACGACACGGCGGTCGGCGTCCGCCTCAGCGACGGCCGTGAGGTCCGTGCCGACATCGTGGTCTCGGCCGCCGACGGGCACACCACCACGATGAAGTTCCTCCAGGGCCGGTACCTCAACGACGAGTACCGCAAGCTCTATACCCAGACCATCGAGGAGCCGGGCATGGTGTTCCCCGGCTACTTCATCCTGTTCCTCGGGCTGCGCCGTCCGTTCCCCGAGGGCGAGCCGTGCACCACGTATCTGCTCACCGAGGACGAGGCGGCCGACATGATCGGCATCCGCCACTCGAGTATGAACGTCCAGTTCCGCAGCATGCACTATCCGGAGTTGTCTCCCGAGGCGACGACCGTCGTCTACGCCACCTACTTCTGCGACATCGCACCGTGGCGGGAGCTGAACGACGGGCCGGAGCAGGCCAGCCGGATCCGTAAGGGCGAGGAGCTGCACACCCTGCCGGTGCGGCACGGGCGCGACTACCACCAGGCCAAACGGCAGGTGCGCAACGCCATCCTCTCGTTCCTGGAGAAGCGGTTTCCCGGCCTGACCGACGCCGTCGCGGTGCGCGACATGTCGAGCCCGCTCACCCAGGTCCGGTACACCGGCAACTACGACGGCACGGTGCTGGGCTGGCAGCCGTTCGTGGAGAGCGGCGAGACCCTGGAGGTCCTGGTCCGCAAGTACGGGCCGGGGCTGCCCGGCCTGAAGAACTTCTACTTCTCCGGGGTGTGGGCCACCACGGGCGGCCTCATCCGGGCGGCGGCGGCGGGCCGACACGTCATGCAGTTCGTCTGCCGGGACGACGGCCGCGAGTTCACCGCCTCGATCGACGAGACGAAGCCGCTGCCGACGCACGTCGTCATCCCGGTCGGACCGTCCCGGCGGCCCGCAGCGGAGCCCGCCCCCGAACCCGTCGCCGCAGGATCGCGGTCAGCAGAGCGAGGAGCACAGTGAAGATCGACAAATGGGTCGTTGCCGAACACCAGGCGGGCGTCCCCGACGTACGCCGGATCTACGAGAAGGTGACGGAGGATGTGGACGTCGTCCTGAAGGACGACGAGATGCTGCTCAGGACGCTGTACGTGTCGGTCGATCCCTACCTCCAGGGCATCGCGCTGGACACGCCGATCGGGGACCACATGGGGGCGGACTCGATCATGGAGGTGATCGAGGCCGGCCCTGCGGCCGCCCATCAGCCGGGCGACCTGGTGCAGGGCTTCGGCGGTTGGCGCAGCCATGTCGTGAGCAACGGCACCCCCGCTCTGTGGCAGACCGGGACCTTCCCGATGGTGTTCCCGTCCTATCGTCGGCTTGACCCGGCCGACTACGACGAGCGGCTGCCGATCTCCACGGCACTGAGCATCATGGGCGGGCCGGGCATGACCGCCTGGGGCACGTTGACCAAGTTCATGACGATCCGAGACGGCGACACGGTCCTCATCAGCGGGGCCTCCGGCGCGCTCGGGTCGCTGGTGGGCCAGCTCGCGATGCGGGCCGGGGCGCGGGTGATCGGCACGACCGGTTCGGCGGCGAAGGCGGAGTACCTCATCGGACTCGGCTTCGACACGGTGGTGGACTACCGCCAGGGCGACGACGCGGACACCGTGCGGGCTGCGTTGTCGGCGGCGGCGCCAGACGGCATCGACAGGTACTTCGACAGCCTGGGCGGCACGATCACCGACGTGGCGTTCACGATGCTGAACATCGACAGTCAGGTGGCGGTGTGCTGGCAGTGGGCGACCCAGGTCGGCGCCGAGTACGTCGGACCGAGGCTGCTGCCCTACATCATGTTCCCGCGCACGACGATCCGAGGGATCTTCTCGCTGGAGTGGTTCACCGAGCAGAACTGGGCAGCGCTGCACGAGGAGGTGGGCGGCCTGGTCCGCCGAGGCGAGATCGCCTACGACCAGACCATCCGAGAGGGCTTCGACGACATCCCCGACGCCTATCGGAGCCTGTATGTGGACCGGGACGCCAATCGCGGCAAGGTGCTGGTGAAGCTGTGAGCGATCCGGGTGTGGGCTGCCTGCTGGACTGAACAGGCGGTCCGGGTCGGTGCCCGACGCACGGGGCCGATAGGGAGGGTAAGAGCGGGGGCCGGGGCGGCCGGGCGGTCGTCCCGGCCCGATGGGGCAACTACACGGAGCCCCCGGTGCGGCGGTGCGGTGGCCGTCGCCGGTCGGGTCGAGTGCGCCGCACCGTGTCCGGTCGACCCGTCGAGGACACGGCGATGCGCAGTACACCCACCGGCGCTGTGATCAGCCGTGTCCTCGGTCCCTGCATTGCGGACTCGCCGCTGTTCGCGCTCTTCTCACTGGTCACGGCCACGCCGCCCGGCCGTGTCCTGGCGAGGCCGGTCAGCCGCTCGCGGCCCCGCCGTCGGTCGCCGATCGCTCTCTGGCCTCGCGGAGGCTGCTGATCAGCTCGCCGACGCCGGGCACGGTGTTGCGATCAGGCCAGTCGGCCGGTTCCCACAGGCCTGCCTTGGTGAGCGAGCGTCCGCAGTGCAGGAACAACTCGTCGATCTCGACCAGGACGGCCAGCTTCGGGGTCCTGCCCCGCCAGCGCCAGCCGGGGCAGGAACGGGGCGTCCCTGACGAGGGTCGCGCGCTCGTTCACCCGCAGCGTCTCGCGCATGCCGGGGACGAGGAAGAGCATGCCGACCCGCGCGTGCGACAGGATGTTCCGAAGGCTGTCGAGCCTGCGGTTTCCCTCCCGATCGGCGAACACCACCGAGCGGCCGTCCGCCGTCACCGCCGACGCTGCCGGGCGGGTCTCCCCTCGGGGAGACGTCGAGACTGCCGTCCGCGCCGGTCGTGGCGAGCAGGAAGAAACGGCGAGGCCCCGATGAACCGCCGAGACTCGGCGTCGACGAACGGGATGGCCTTCTCGGCGATCCTCGGCAGGGGCTCGTCGACGATCTCGCGAAGCTCGGCCTCGGTGGTCACCGCCCGAACGTCCTCGGTCGGGTCGAGTCGTGCTGTCATGTCGCCTCTCGTCGGTGTGCTCGTCCCCGGCGACGGCCGCGGCCCGCCTGCCCTCGGATCGCCGCCTGCCCGCGCACCACCGGTCTGCGGGGGCGCGGGCGGCGGCGTCGAGCATCAGTCGTCGGAATCCGTCGGCTCCGGGGTGCTGTCGGCCCGCCAGTAACCGCCGAAGTAGCCCTGACCGCGATCCCAGCCGAGTTCGGTGAGCAGGTGCCTGCGCAGCTCGCGGATCATGCCGGACTCGCCTGCCGTCCACGCGTAGGCGGTGCCCGAGGGCAGATCGGCGTTCCGGACGGCCTCGACGAGCCGGGATACAGGCGTGGTCTGGCTTCCCGTCCTGGCGAGCCAGGTGATCTCCACGTCTCCGCCGGTGTCGAACTCCTGGACGTCGGCGTCGCTGGCGACCTCGACGAAGGCGCGGACGCGGGTGCCCGCCTGCAGCGTCTCGATGATCGCGCCGATGGCAGGCAGCGCCGTGTCGTCGCCGACGATGAGCTGCCATTCCGACGGACTCGGGTGGTACTCCACGCCGCTGCCCGCCGGATGACGCACGTCGGGGCCGAGCAGTCCGAGGACGTCCCCGGGCCGGGCCCGGATCGCCCATCGCGATGCCGGGCCGACATCGCCGTGCACCGCGAAGTCGATGTCGATCTCCTGGACGTCCGGGCGGTGGGTCCGGATGGTGAAGGTCCGCATGATCGGCCGGACCTCGTCGGACATGTCCTGGTAGGCCTGGTACCAGTCGTCCGGCGGGGGCAGCGCGGGCACGTCCTGGCCCGGCAGCGGAAAGAAGAGCTTCACCCGCTGATCAAGGCCGCCGCTGGTGAACCCGGCCAGGTCCGGACCGCCGAAGGTGACCCGCACCATGTTCGGGGTGAGGGAACGGACGGCGGTCGCGGTGATGTAGAAGAGGGAGAACGGCCGCACCACGGCGGAGCGTGCGGCGCGGATCTCGGTGTTGACGGACATCGGCTGCTCCTGCACCGACGGTCGCGGGGGACCGTCTCATGTCGACGTGATTCGTTCTCGGCGACCACGGTGCTGCGTGCGTCGACACCGGATCGTGCCCGCCCGGAAGGCCGAGCAGGGCCGCCGCGAGTGGGCCCCGGAGGCGCGGCGGGGTGGAACTCATCAGGAGACTCTCCGGGTGTTGCTTAGCCTTGGCTGCCCTAAAGTTCGGTAAGCCTAAGTTATCTGACGTTCGGCTGGATCGTCCCCGCCCATGAACACGGTCACATCTCGGATCGGGGCCGTGGCCGGGCCGGCTGAGCCGGGCCGAGTCGGTGGCAGGGTCGGGCTGGAACGTGGCCGAGCCGGGCGAGGGCCTGCCGGTCCGTTCGGTCCGGACAACGGCACGCCGTACAGCTGGGTCGCCGTCGGTGCTTTATCGGTCGCCGGTCGGTCGCCGCCCCGCACCGCGAATCGTGCACCGGTCTGCGGTGCCCACCGCGCCTCCGACGGCGCCGAGGCGCCACGTCGCCGCCCAGCCTGCACCGGGCCTGCCTCGCAGCCACCGAGCGAGGCCGCCTGTGACCTCGGAACTCGGGATCACGGGCCGCCTCGGCCCTGGTCCCTCGATGGGGTGAGTGCGGTGTGCGGGTCGAGATGCAGCGGGCAGGCTCGGGAGATGAGCGGACGTCGAGCGAAGCGTCAACGCCGGGAGGCTGCCACGGCGGCCGAGCGGCGGGTTCCGACTGGTCGGCTGCCCACGCTCTCCCGCCCGGTCACCGCGCAGGGATCGGAGCCGACCGAGGCGCAGCGCATCGCCGCCGACACCGAGGTCGTCGGCCGGGCGCTGCCTGCCGGGCATCCGGCGCTCACCGCCGAAGACGACGCGACGCCCCGGCAGGCCGAGGGCGAGCCGACCGCGGAGGCTGCGCGGGACGCCGACGAGGTGACCGGGCCGGGACACCCGGTGCGACCGGCCCCCGTGCTGCTCTGTGAGCCCCGCCGGACGCTGATGGTCACCGACGGGGACGGCGCCGCCACCGAACTGCAGATCGAGATAATCGTGCAGGCCGGTTTCGGCGGCCGCGTCGCCACGCCTGCCTCGGCGGTCGACGACGCGCCCGGCTGGACCCTGAGCCGGGCCGACGGCGGCCTGGAACTGCGCGACGACGAGGACGGATTGTGGGCTCGCGCCGAGATCACGGCCGCCCCGGAGTGGCTCGCCGCCGCCTCGTCCTCGGGGCAGGTGGTGGTCCTCTACGGCTTCCGGCTCGGCGTGGTGCCTCCGGACGTCCACCTCGCGAATCCCGGACAGACCTACACCGACGCCCTGCGGGCCGCCGAGTTGCGGGAGTCCTGTGCGGGCGGCTGGGTCGCGGGCGCCCGCGTCGCCTGGCGGTCCTGACGGCGGATGTGGGGACGAACGTCGTCGTCGTCCGTCTCGGCGCAGGTGCGGGCGACGGCTGGGGTTCGGGCGCAGGCAACGGCCGGGTCGTCTGCTTCGACGCCCGGCCTCGGCGGTCCCTCGAACTCCGTTGCCCGCCTGCATCCCCAGAATTGACGAGCCCGTCGCTCGGATGGTTCCGCCTGTGCCGGTCGAACCGGCCTTCCGGTTCTGCCGATGAACCACACTCGGCCGCTACCGGTCAGCGCCCCGATTCCGATCTGCCGTGTGACTCGCGCAGGGTCGCCCGTCGACTCTCGTACTCGTCCCTGTCGATCTCGCCTCGGGCGAACCTGTCGTCGAGGACGTGGTACGCGCCGCCGCCCTGGTCGCCGCCTGCCCAACCGCCGTGCCGAGGTGACGCGTGTGCGAACCGGCGAAGCACGAGCACCACCACGGTGATCAGCCCGGCCCAGAAGATGAGCATTCCGAGGAGCATGAGCCAGCCCCCGCCTGCCTGACCGTGATCCCAGTACGGCATGACGCCTGCCTCCCGTCCTTGCCGCCGGTCCGCTCGCGCACCTCGGCGCGGCTGTCGTGCTTCGCCCGGCGAGTTCGGCTGAGCCTGGTCGAGTTCCTGGGCCGTCGAGGGACGTGGTGGGCTCGGAGTGCTCCGAGCCCACGATGTTCCTCACCCCGTCCCGGCGAGCCGCGCGATGCCGGCGTCCGCGTCTGTAGCGACCGCCGACCTGCCTGCCCGCCGGACTGAGGTCGCGGGCCGTGCCCGGTCGGGACGACGATGTACGCGCCCGGCCGGGCACCGGGTGTGCTCACCCGACTGCTGCCTGGCGGCTCTGGACCAGGCCACACCCCTGCCCGCATCCGAGTCGGACCCCGAATCGCTCTCCGAATCGGACGTCCTCCACCCTGCCGCGCACGGCGGGGCCGTCGCCAGGGTCGAAAAGCCCTGATGGCGGGACCCTTCGGTCCTGTCGGGCGGGGCACCGACGCCCGTGCAGCAGGCCGACGACGTCGCCGCCGACGGGCCTGCGGGTCCGCTGTCCGTATAGGCGGTGCGGCCGGTCGACGGAGTCGACGGACCTGAGGCCGGTCAGCCGTCCCGTGCGGTGCGGACCGGCCCGCGCCATCGAGGAAGACGGCGGCGACGACGGCGCCCGCCTGTTCTGCACCGAGACGATTCAGCAGCACCAGGCGCAACACGTTGCCCAACAGCCCGGTGAAGATCTCGAACAGCACCTCGGCGGCCACGTCATCGCGCAGGATGTCCTCGGCCACCCCCCGGTCGATCAGGTCGCGCGCCGGCCGGGCGATCCGACGTTCCACCTCGTCGAGCTCCGCCGGCCGTTTCATCCCGCTGTCGAGCAGTCCTCGCGGGCCTGCGGGGCCCGCTGACCGGTTCGATCCGTCGTCGGGCCGGGTGGGGCGGATCGGCGGCCGTCGCCCTCGAGACCGGGCCCAGCGCCATGAGCACGGCGCAGACGATCATCATGATCCCCTTGTGCATGTCAGCCTCCTGCGTCATCAGCCGAAGACCCCAGGCTCGGCCGGCCGGAACCCTGTCATCGGTCGGGGCAGAACCGCTGCACCGCTGCGGAACATCGATGAGACGTAAGAGCTTCCAGTTTCGTCGGGAACGGATCGGCGATCGGGTGCAGGGCGGGCATCCGGCGAGTGAATTACCGATCATTGCTCGTCGTCGCCGAGTAGATTTGGCATGGGGGACACCACATCGTCGTGAACGAGGCAACGGTGCGGCGGTGCAGTCGGGCCGACGACGCCGAACAGAAGACAACACCGCCCAGTCGAATTGCGGCAGGCGGCGGTCCCTCGAAAAAGCACGGTGGAATCGAGGCCGCCTACGCGAAAATGGTGCGAACAGAGGAGCGCCTCCGCCGGGAAAACGGACGCACGGGCGATGCGAGTCCAGCCCGGAACGGACACTGGGGGGAGCGGAGCCTGCGGCATGTCAGAACTGCTCTTCGGGGTACTCGGGCCCGTCGTGGCATGTCGGGGCTCGGTGGCGGTGCGACTGCCGTCGGGAAAGCGACGGCTGGTCCTGGCGGTCCTGCTGCTGCACGCCGACGATCGGGTCGATCGAGAACAGATCATCGACGTCGTCTGGGGCGACAGACCGCCACCGAGTGCGGTCAACCTCGTGCAGAAGTACGTCGGGGAGGTTCGCCGAGCGCTGGGCCTGGACAGTCGCACGCTGGAGTCGGTCGGCCACGGCTATCTGCTCCGGGTGAGCCCGGAACAGCTCGACAGTGGACGGTTCGTCCGGCTCCTCGCCGAGGCTGTGCAGCGTCGGGTCGTCGGTGATCAGGCAGGCGCGCGGCTCGGGCTGGGCGAGGCGTCGGCGTTGTGGCGCGGCCCGGCCTTCAGCGGCATCGAGACCGCCGACGCCGTGACCGAGCGAGCGCGCCTCGACGAGTATCGGGTCCGCGCATGGGAGGAGCTGGCCGAACTCGATCTGTCGCGCGGCGAGAACGTGCCTGCGATCGCCGAGCTGTCCAGGCTGGCCGCCGAACACCCGTTTCGAGAACGAGTGCGCGAGCTGCACATGATCGCGCTCTATCGAGGGGGCAGGCACGCCGAGGCGCTGGCGGTGTTCCAGGACGTCCGAAGACTGCTGGCCGAGGAACTCGGCGCCGATCCGGGGCCTCGGCTGCGCATGGTGCACGAGCAGATCCTGCGGGCTGATCCCGCACTCGACTCGGCGGGCGAGCTGCCGCAGCCGGTGCTATCGCCGGTCTGTCAGCTTCCCTCAGACATCCCGACCTCACCGGCCGCGTCGCCGAGTTCGACAGCCTGCTCGCGACCTTGACCGGTCGTGGTGGTCTCGCCGCAGGCGCGCCGCCCGCCGTCGGTCGCATTCCGGTGGTCGTGGGCCCGCCGGGAACGGGCAAGTCGACGTTGGCCGTGCACGCCGCTCACCAGGTGCGTGGGCTGTTTCCCGACGGGCAGCTCCACCTCGATCTCGCGGCACCTCGGATCTGCCGAGGGAACCGGTCGTGATGCTGGCGGAGCTGCTGCGCGCGCTCGGCGTCACCGACGCGGTCATGCCGGACGGCCTGGCCGAGCGGGCGGCGCTGTACCGTTCCCGCCTTGCCGATCGTCGGATCCTCGTGCTGCTCGGCGACTGAGGCGTCGACGCGCGTGGGCCGCTTGAGACGCTCCCCCTCGGGACGGTCGCCCGTCGGGTCCGCAGTCCCGAGACTCCAGCGGAGGTCCTCCCCCAGGCGAGACGTGCAGGCTGCTCGGCTCGGTCCTCGCCGGCGTCCCCCTTCCCCTGGGACGGTGGAGACTGCGGCTGTCGGTGAATGGCCGAATCCGGCTGTTTCCTCGCTACCGTTCCACCGGCTGCCTAGGGTGCCGGTGAGTGACCGACCAACCTCTGGGAGCGACGATGCGCCAGCGACGTGCCGTGATCGGGACCGCCTTACTGTCCGCCGTCGGCCTGGCCGTCGGCATCGGACTCCCCGCCGGATCGGCGGCAGGCGACGCCCGCAACCGTGCCCCGCAGGCCCCGTCGTCCCTGACCGTCGACGACGGCGCGGCGCCGCTGAACGTCGAGGGACCGCCCTCGTTCGGCTGGCTGCCGCAGGATCGCGACCCGAACGAGACGCAGACCGCCTACCAGATCAGAGTCCACCGCGCGGCCGACGGCGCCGAGGTCTGGGACAGCCGCCGACAGCCCTCCGCCGAGCAGTCCTCGGTGTCCTACACCGGCCCGGACCTCGTCGCGGGCCGGGAATACCGGTGGACCGTCCGCACCTGGGACCGCGCGGGCAGCGTCTCGCCGTGGGCCGAGCCCGCGAGATTCGAGACCGGCCTCGGCGATGCGGACTGGGACGGCGCCGAGTGGATCCGCCGGGACGTCACCGAGGCCGACGACTACACCCTGGCGCGCACCGAGATCGTCGTCGCCGACAGCCCCGTGATCCGAGCCCGCGCCTACACGGCGGCCGACCACACTTACGAGCTGTTCCTCAACGGGGAGCGCGCCGATCGAGGCACCTCCTTCGCCCATTCCGACGAGGGCTACTACCAGGCCGCCGACGTCACCGACCTCGTCGAGCCGGGCGAGCCGCTGGCCGTCGGGGCACGCTACCACTGGTACGGCAGCGGACAGGGCAGACCGTCCTCGGCGCCCGGCCTGCTGCACAAGCTGGTCATCGAGCACGAGGACGGCAGCAGGCAGGTGGTCGTCACCGACGACACCTGGCGGGTCGCCCGCGACACCCGGTTCGTCGCCGACGCGCCGAGGCGCAACGGCGAGGGCGACCGGGTCGACGCGCAGGACGCCCGCGGCATCGTCGCCGACTGGGCGCGACCGGGCTTCAACGACACCGACTGGCTCGCCGCGACCAGCCTTGGCGCCCGTCCCGCCGAGCCCTTCACCCGGCTGATCGGCCAGGAGACACGACTGGCCGAGACCGAGATCCCGGCCGTCGAACTGCTGAGGGCCGAAGACGGGACGCCGGTCGCCGACTTCGGCGTGATCATCCCGGCGCGGCCCGTCGTGCGCTTCGACGAGGGCGAGACCGGGCGGACCGTGCCGATCCTCGCGGGCTACGAACTCACCGAGGACGGGCGGGTGTCGGCGGACCGGCTGTCCACTCAGGACACCGTGATGACCTTCCCCTACACCCAGGTCGACGGCGCCCAGGAATACCAGGCCTTCACCCATCTGGGCTTCCGTTACCTGGAGATCCCCGACGCGGGCGAGGACATCGACGTCGAGGACGTCTCCGCCGTCCTCGTGCACACCGCCGTGCCCGCCGACGAGGAGGCGAGCTTCCACAGCTCAGACGAGACCCTCACCGAGGTCTGGGACATGATGCAGCGGTCGGCGCTGTACTCCGTGCAGGAGCAGTTCGTCGACACCCCCACCAGGGAGAAGGGGCAGTTCCTCGGCGATGCCGTGACCATCTCCTACGCGACGATGCAGGGCTTCGGCGAGCGCGAGGCCACCCGGCAGGCGATCCGCGAGTTCCTCGCCTCCCAGGCCAGGCACTGGGCCGACGGCGAGGACGCGGGCCGATACAACGCGGTCTACCCGAACGGCGACGGCAAGCGCGACATCCCCGACTACACCGAGATGTTCGTCGACTGGGTGTGGCGGTACTACGAGGTCACCGGCGACCGCCAGCTGCTCGCCGAGGCCTACCCGGCGATCCGCGAGACCGCCGAGTACGTGCTGCGCCACATCCCCGAGGACGGGCCGACGGCGGGCCTGGTCACCGAGCTGTCCGGCGGCAGCGGCGCCTACGAGTACGGCATCGTCGACTGGCCCGCGCCCGGCCGCTTCGGCTACGACATGGACGCCGCCGCCCGCACCACCATCAACGCCCAGGCCGTCGAGGTGCTGCGCCGCACGGCCGACATGGCCGAGGTGCTGGAGCGGCCGGCGTCGGAGTTCGCGGACTATCGCCAGGCGGAGCTGGCGCTGGCGGACACGATGAACGAGCGCCTGCGGGACGCCGAGGGCGTCTACGTCGACGGCCTGCACGCCGACGGGACGCAGAGCACGCACCGAGGCCAGCACTCGACCTCCTATGCGATCGCGTTCGGCATCGCCCCGCAGGAGGACTACTCGGCGCTGGCCGACCACCTCACCTCGATGGGGATGCGGCAGGGACCGATGACGGCGCACTGGCTGTTGCAGGCCCTCTCCGACGCCGACCGGCCGGACGCGGTGCTGGAACTGCTCACCGACCGCGAGGATCTCGGGTGGGCGAACATCCTGGAGCAGGGCGGAACCTTCACCTGGGAGGCCTGGACCCTGGACGAGGGCACCAACCACAGCCAGTCGCACGGCTGGGGCGCGCAGGCCGCCGTCGACGTCGTCGAGACCATGCTCGGCATCCGCCTCGGCGAGCCGGGCGGGGCGACCGTGCTGATCGTGCCGCCCGCCGCCGGACCGGCGGACGCCGAGGGAACCGTGCACACTCAGCGCGGACCGGTGTCGCTGGACTGGGAGCGGACGAAACGCGGAGTCCGTGCCGACATGGACATTCCGGTCAACGTGACCGCCAGGGTGGAGCTGCCGAGGATCGAGGGCATGACCTACCGGTCCGCGGGCCGGACCCCGGCGCGCCACGTCGAGACCACCGAGGACCGGGTGATCTTCGAGGTCGGCTCGGGGAGTGCGAAGTTCATCCCGGTGCGGGGGACCGGGCCGCGCTGATCCACCTGGAATATCGACGACCTGGGGCGGACTTCGATCTCGAGCCCTAGGTCGTCGAGTCTTCCTGTCCGGATCGACCCTTCGAGATCTCAGATTACCAGTATCATTTCCTCCTCGGTTTCACCGGTCCGAGTCGTGGCTGTGTTGTCGGCTCGACGGCTAGTTGAAACTCGGTTTGTGGTCCGGGTCGCTTGGCATCAACAACTCTACCTGTATTCCTTTGTCGGTGTTCCTGATGCTAGCCTGGCATGTGGCGGTAGATCCGCGGTCGATGATTTCTTGGACAATACCCCGGTATCGTAACGTTGTGGCGTAGGTCAGCTGCCCGATGCGTCGTCCACGTAATCGGACCTCGATTGCCTGCTTTCCTCTGTATTTTCCTGATCCGATCACGCAGAAGTGTAGTGAGGCTGTCACTGACTGGCGGCCTTGTCGGTCAGCGGGAGCGTAGCGCTGAAGGACGTCCTGGTGCTTTCCTCCTTGTGTCACTGCACAAGTCCGTTCACCATGGAGTATCGCCACGCCATCCTGCTCCTGCGCTATTGCGGGATGTTCTGATCCGTTCGCGATGCGCAATGATCGGGGGTCGGATAAGTGTAGGTATATTCCGTAGTACTTTCGTCCGCCCCCAGTGATGCGGCCGGGGCAGGTGCCCATTCTTCCGCTGTGGAGGATCTTGATGAGTTCGGCATGGTAGAGGCGGGCCAATTCCCGGCTGAGATATCCTACTTTGACTGATTGTTGTCCGAGTACGACGTCAATTCGTACGGCGGTCTTGTCCCATGGGTTATACGGTTCCGGAACCAGTGCTGCGGTGACTGGAATGTGATCGTCGAAGGTGTTGCCAGACGTCGCCCCTCTCGTCACAAAGCGCAACGCCTGCTGATAGTAAGACTCCCCGACGACTGGAACTCGTCCCTCGGCAGGAAGTTGCAGCAAAGACAGTGTGATCGGTGAGAATCTTGCGGGTTCCGCGCCTTCGGGTTCGGTGTTGGCAGGTTTGCCCCATTGAATCGAGATGGGTGGCTGGCGGGCCTGCCTGCTCATTGGTCTCAGTGCACTCGGCTCAGGGACGCGTGCTGAGGGCGCCGATTTTTCGCTTCGAGGCTTCCTGGAGAAGGGCCACATTTGACGCAACCTCCCGTGATGTGTATCACTCTCGACCAAACTGGTTGATCGAGGAAGCGCGCGATGCTGTTACGAATAATCGCAAGATCGTGACCAAGCCGTTGAATAGCGGCCGGTGTGGGGCTAGGAAGGAGGCGAGTTGCCATGATCGACAGTTCCGCTGGGGGTTGGAGCGACGGCTGTTGTCGATCGATTCTCTCCGGAACTGCCCCTCAGGAAGATTTCTGCCTCAGCACACGCTGTCGCTGGGCTTCGGGGTGGCGAGCCCGAACAGCGGGCGCAGTCGGAGGCCGATCCAGGTGCCGCCGAGCGCGAACGCGCCCCACAGCCAGCCGTGCAGGCTGCCGGTGGAGATGCCGCCGAGGTAGGCGCCGATGTTGCAGCCGCCCGCCAGCCGCGCCCCGATACCCATCAACACGCCGCCCAGCACGGCCGCCAACGCGGTCCGCCACGGGATCTCGGCCCGGAAACGCCAGGCGCCCGCCGCCGCTGCGGCGACCGCCGCGCCGAGGATGATACCGAGGTTGGTGAGGCTGGTCTTGTCCGTCAGCAGCGGAGCGGCCAGGGCCTGGGCGTTGCTGCTGCTCTGCCAGAACTCCCATGCCTCGGGCTGAAACCCGATGACCTGGAGGAGTTTCGCTCCCCAGAGGGCGAAAGCGAAGGTGACTCCCCAGGTGCCGCCGGACACCAGGACCACCGAGGCGGCGAGCACCGCGAGAACCACGGCGCCGACCAGCAGCGGCCACGAGCCCCGGAACACCCTGGCGATCCCGCGCGCCGTGGGCACTGCGCCGACCGGCGGGGGCGTGCGATGAGCCTGCACGACCCTGGTCAGCAGCACGATGCCGAGCAGCACGACGATGGTGATCGCCCAGGAACCGAACCAGCCGACGTGATCGGACAACAGGATGCCCGGCACCTGCGGCCAGCCGTCGAAGACGGGGAAGGCCCAGGTGTAGAACACCGAGCCCAGGATGAAGCCGCCCAGCGTCAGCACGATCGTCGACTGCCCGGCGCCGACGGCGAACAGCGTGCCCGAGGCGCAGGCCCCGCCGAGCTGCATGCCGACGGCGAAGAGGGCCGCGCCCGCGAACAACGCCAGGCCGATCGGACCCGCCGACACCTCGGGAACAGCCCCGAACAGACCCGCGCCGGAGACCACGATGAGCGAGATCAACGTGGCCGCCGTGCCGAGCAGCAGCGCATGCGCCCGCAGCCCCCGGCCGTTGCCGACGGCGACGAGCTGCCGCCAGGCCGAGGTGAAGCCGAACCGCGAGTGGAAGAGCGCCACGCCGAGGCCTAAGCCGATCATCAGCAGCGTGCCGGGACGAGGCCCGTGCGTGATCCACACGTACCAGCTCAGCGCGACCGCCAGGACTGCCGCGATGGTGAGCGGGACCACCCGGACCGGCTCCTCCGGGGCGGGCGTCGGTGCGGCGCACGACGTCGGCGACCTCAGGAGCAGATCGGCGGTTCTCCCGGCGTTTCCGCCGGTGGGCTGGTCGGTGGTGGCGGACACGGGGCACTCCAGGACGAGAGTCGGCTGCGCGGACTATCCCGGGAGGCTAGGTCGTCACCGGTCGGCCGGGCAGGGTGTCTCACTGGATGGACGTCGCCGTGCCTGCCTGCTCGACGGGCAGACACATTCGTCCCGGCCGTCGTGAGCATGTGTCGGACCGGCCGTCTCGTAGAGTGGGCGGTCGGGCTTGTACCGCTCCGGCTGATCCGGTGACGCCAACCGTCGCCGAATCGCTTGGGGAGGGCAAGCGTCATGCGACACGCCTGGCGACTCCGAACTCAAATTCGGGCGTGTTGGTCACTGCTCGGTAACCTTGGCGCGTTGAGGAAGGCAATACCCCTGCTGCGGCAGGGTGGCACCGGCCCTCCGGGGCCGGTGAGGATCGCAACTGTCGTCGGCGGGGGTTGCCAACACGCCGGGGCTGGCGTGGCACCGGCCCTCCGGGGCCGGTGAGGATCGCAACCGGGATCTCCACGCCGTCGCCGGCGACGACCAGGCGGGTGGCACCGGCCCTCCGGGGCCGGTGAGGATCGCAACGAGGCGCACCGCGATCACCGCCAGCAGTTCGGCGGCGGTGGCACCGGCCCTCCGGGGCCGGTGAGGATCGCAACTGATCTGATCTGATCGCAGGCTGACGAAGCCCCGCCGGGTGGCACCGGCCCTCCGGGGCCGGTGAGGATCGCAACTGCCCAGACCGGCCCGCCTGGCGGCCGACGGGCTCGAGTGGCACCGGCCCTTCGGGGCCGGTGAGGATCGCAACGTCCACAGCCGTCACCAGGGCGAGCTGTCCGCACTGGTGGCACCGGCCCTTCGGGGCCGGTGAGGATCGCAACAAGGCCAGTCGGTCGCGCAGCCGTTGACGAGTGGCGGTGGCACCGGCCCTTCGGGGCCGGTGAGGATCGCAACCTTCTCGTGACCTCCTCCAGACCGACCGCGAGCTGCGTGGCACCGGCCCTTCGGGGCCGGTGAGGATCGCAACGACCGCGTGCCGACGGCTCGCGATCTGCGCGGGGAGTGGCACTGGCCCTTCGGGGCCGGTGAGGATCGCAACCCCCACCGACACCGCCGACAACATCCCCGCGTGGGTGGCACCGGCCCTTCGGGTCCGGTGAGGATCGCAACACCGAACAGCAGCTGCGGGTGCTGGGCGGCCGAGACAGGTGGCACCGGCCCTCCGGGGCCGGTGAGGATCGCAACTGGCCGATCCACGAGGCGAAGCCCCTCGATCCAGGGCGGTGGCACCGGCCCTTCGGAGCCGGTGAGGATCGCAACTCCATCTTCGACAGCGTCGAATTACGTAGACGGATGAAGTGCCACCGGCCCTTCGGGGCCGGTGGATCACAAGGCCGCTCATCAACCGCGACCCGTCGCGTTCAGGCGAGCACGGTCCACTGGCCTCTGGTGCGGTGGGTGAGCGTCCAGGCTCGCGTCTCGGCGACGGCGGCGGTCGCGGAGACGACGTGGTCACCGATCTGTCGGGCGATCTGCTGGTCGCCTGCCGTGAAGCGGACCGTGACTCGGGCTTCGCCCGCCACGACGTCCACTGCCGAGGCCTCGACGGTGGCGAACTCGGCTGCGGCCTCGGCGGCGGTCGGCACGACTCGCTCCGGTGCGACACCGGGTCGCAGCATCCCGATCGTCATCGTCACGCGGAAAGATGGCATGGCCCGGCAGAGTACGGCAGCCTCGCTCCCGTCCTGCCGCACGAGGTCTTCTCCGGCCGGGCGGCTTGGGCTCACCTTGTATTGCGCGGTGTGGTGACTCGATTCCTGGTCTGAGATCGGCAGCGCACCCGGCTCGCGGTGACCAGCCCGGTCATCGGCCGCACCTCGGAGCGTCCTCGTCGCGGGTCGCTCCCGCAGTACTCGGCCCAGACCGAGCGTGCCGAGGTGACGATGAGGAAGATCAGCCCGGTCATCGGCGATCCGATGCTGTCGACCCTCCGGTGTGTGGTGCTTGGATATCAGCAGGCGTCAGCTTCGCGTTGCTGGAAGGTCAAAGGGAGCAGCCGAAGCGCGACCACGGTTCCGAGCTGACCCGCTGTCGACCGGGGGCAAGCTCGATGTCGGGAGCGCTCTGTCCGCTGTGGACCCGAGAATCGTCGGCGGTCCCGGCTACCGTTCCCGTGCTGTCGAGGTGTCCGGTGACCCCACGAGCGGCGTACCGGACGTGGTCGAAACGGGGGAATGTCGTGGCGGGTGTCTCATCGACGGGCTGGGCGAAACCCACACCGCCCTGGACCGACCTTGCCGAGGTCCGGGCTCGATTCGACGCGGGTGCCGATCCGAACGTCGGCGGGTATCTGGGTGATCCGCCCCTGCACCAGGCGGCCTCCGAAGGCTCGCCCGAGGTGGTCGCCGAGTTGGCCGGGCGAGTTCGCGACGTCGATGCTCGATCCAGTGGTCACACCGCGCTCTGGACGGCCGTCTACGAGGGCCGGCCGGAGAATGCCCGTGTACTCCTCGCCGCCGGGGCGGACCCGTGGCAGCCGATGATGTCGGGCTGGTCGCCGGGCAGGCTCAGCCTGGCGGGTGCCGATGCCGGATTGTTCGGCAGCCCGCCCGACGGGGTGTGCCTGTCGGCTGCGGAGAAGGCCGCTTCGGCGGAGGGCCGCAGGCTGATCGCGGCACTGGGCGATGACTACTTCGACGGCTTCGGGCTGCTGTGCGTCGCCGACGTCACGGCAGCCGAGACGGCCCGACGCCTGGACGCCGTGCCGATGACCGACACCGGACCCGGCTCGTTCGTCGACGATCCCTGGGACCGCGAACTGGACAACGAGACGCTGCGCATCTTCGGCGTCACCGACGTGCCGGGCGGCGTCATCCTCACGCAGCCGTGGGGATACGGGCCGTCGATGCCCGGCGTCGCGACCCGCGTCTCGGTCGGCACACATGCCTACGGGCTCTACGTCAACCCGAAGAGCGGCGGTCAGGGCAGTATCGTGCGGGACGGGGTGATCGAAGGCTCGGACCTGATCTGCGGCCACTGGCACGGCGCCACGTCGTCCGAAGAAGTCCTCGCCGCGTACCTCTATCGGTACTCGGGGGTGGCCTACGCGTGTGCTTATGCCGGGCTTCGGCCGACAGACACCCGTCCGGTCGCCGGGCCGCCCGATCGCTGGCTCCGCCTGCCAGACCGGGACTATTGGCAATGATCGGCCGCGCTACGACGGCGAAGGTGTCAGGGCGAGCCCGTCATTCTGCTCCCACAGCCTCGGCGGCCTGCCGGGTGCGGTGCCTCGGTCTGTCGCCTTCCCTTCGGCGATGAGATCTCGGACCAGGCGCGGAGCGGGTCCGAGGCGCCGGCAGCGTCCTCGACATCGTGGTCGGGGCCGTCGCCCGGCTCGGCAAGATAGGAGAACGGGCCTGCCGCGTAGCCCGTCGACAGGGTGACGTCACGGCTCATCGTGACGCACTACCGATCGACGCTGTCGTCCACGGAGGCCTGCCGACATCGAGCCCCCGCCGCGAGCTGCATCCCCCGGACCCCGCCGAGGCCTGGTCACCGTCGGCCTGCACGGTGAGATCGTCGGGCGCGGCCGAGTCCCGCCTGTCTCCGTGCGGCCATCAGGGAATTCAACGAATGCCGACCGAACAACCGCCTGGAGTCGTTCGACTGTCTTCTGCCGCCGCGCTCCGGATCTATTCCGTTCAGTGACATACCCGACTGGGTGGGTATCTCCCTGGAGCGACAGGGGATTTCCGTGCAGCCGCTTGTTAGCCTCGGTTCGTGTCGATCGAACTGGAGCCGTCCCCGCTAGAACCAGCCCCGGCCGCGTCGGCTATGCGGCGGGCCTTGCGTCGCGCCAGGGACGGGGTGACGCTCGACGCCACCGAGGCCTCCGTGCTGCTGCACGCCCGTGACGCCGATCTCGACGAACTCCTCGCGGTCGCGGGTCGGGCGCGTGATGCGCACCTGACGGCGGAGGGCCGCGCAGGCCTGGTCACCTACAGCCGCAAGGTGTTCATCCCCCTGACCCGGTTGTGCCGCGACCGCTGCCACTACTGCACCTTCGCGACCGTGCCGCACAAGGTCGAGTCCGCCTATCTCGAGCGCGAGGAGGTCGTGGCAATCGCGCGCCAGGGCGCCGAGGCGGGCTGCAAAGAGGCCCTGTTCACCCTGGGCGACCGGCCGGAGCTGCGCTGGGACGCCGCCTCCGAGTGGCTCGAGGCACGCGGCTACTCGTCCACAGTGGACTACCTGCGGTCCTGTGCCGTCGCGGTCCTGGAGGAGACCGGCCTGCTCCCGCATCTCAACCCCGGCGTGCTGAGCTGGTCCGAGATGACCAGGCTCAAGCCCGTCGCTCCCAGCATGGGCATGATGCTGGAGACCACGTCCGAGCGGCTGTGGAGCGAGAAGGGCATGCCGCACTACGCCAGCCCGGACAAGGAGCCCGCCGTCCGGCTCAAGGTGCTCGCCGAGGCCGGTCGCATCGGCATCCCCTTCACCAGCGGCATCCTCATCGGCATCGGCGAGACGCGCCTCGAACGCGCCGAGGCGTTGCTCGCCCTGCGTGCCTCCGCCCGCCAGTACGGGCATCTCCAAGAGGTGATCGTCCAGAACTTCCGCGCCAAGCCGGACACCGCGATGCGCGGAATGCCCGACGCCGACCTGAACGAACTCGCGGCCACGATCGCGGTGGCCCGGCTGCTGATGCCCTCGGGCGTCAGCGTGCAGGCGCCGCCGAACCTCGTCGGGGCCGAACACGGCCTGATGCTGCGGGCAGGCATCGACGACTGGGGCGGGGTGTCCCCGGTGACGCCCGACCACGTCAACCCCGAACGCCCCTGGCCCGCGATCGACGCGCTGCGCGAGGTCACCGCCGAGAACGGCTTCGCCCTGCGTGAGCGGCTCACCATCTACCCGCGTCATCTGCGGCAGGGCCTAGCCGGGGACAGCACCCAGTGGCTCGACACCAGGGTCGCGGCCCACGTCGCGGCGCTGGCCACCCCGGACGGTCTCGCCGACGAGGCCGCCGTCCTCGCGGGCCGCCCCTGGCAGGAGCCCGACGGCGGGATCGAGTCGGTCGGCCGCACCGACCTGCACGTCGGCATCGACACCGTCGGCCGCAGCGAGGACCGGCGCGGCGACTTCGACACCGTCTACGGCGACTGGGACTCGCTCAAGGCGAGCCTGCCGGACACCGCCGCACCCGAACGCCTGGACACCGACGTCCGCGCGGGCCTGCGCATCGCCGCCGCCGACCCGGCCGCCCTGCTCGACGAGGCCAACACCGCCGCCGCCATGGCCTTGATGACCTGCGACGGCGTGGCGCTGGACGCGCTCGCGGGCCTCGCGGACGACCTGCGTCGCAGCGTCGTCGGCGACGACGTCACCTACGTCGTCAACCGCAACATCAACTTCTCCAACATCTGCTACGTGGGCTGCCGATTCTGCGCCTTCGCCCAGCGGGAACGCGACGCAGACGCCTACCGCCTGTCTCCGGCGGAGGTCGCCGACCGGGCCGAGGAGGCCTGGCGGGCGGGCGCCACCGAGGTCTGCATGCAGGGCGGCATCGACCCGAAGCTGCCGGTCACCGGCTACGTCGACCTGGTGCGCGCGGTGCGGGCCCGCGTGCCGGAGATGCACGTGCACGCCTTCAGTCCGATGGAGATCGTCAGCGTCGCGGCCAAGGCGGGCATCAGCATCGAGGAGTGCCTCACCGAGCTGCGCGACGCCGGGCTGGGCAGCATCCCCGGCACCGCCGCCGAGATCCTCGACGACGACGTCCGCTGGGTGCTGACCAAGGGGAAGCTGCCCGCCGCCCAGTGGATCGAGGTCGTCAGCACCGCGCACCGGCTGGGCATCCCGTCCTCCTCGACGATGATGTACGGCCACGTCGACACCCCGGAACACTGGCTGGGCCACCTGCGCACCCTCGCCGGAGTGCAGGACACGGCGAAGGCGAACGGGGTCGGTGGCTTCACCGAGTTCGTGCCGCTGCCCTTCGTCCACCGCAACGCGCCGCTCTACCTGGCGGGCCTGGCCCGGCCGGGGCCGACGCGGCGGGACAACCGCGCGGTGCACGCCATGGCGCGGCTCCTGCTGCACGGCCGGATCGACAACGTGCAGTGCTCCTGGGTGAAGCTCGGCGAGGAGGGCTCCACCGAGGTGCTCACCGGCGGCGCCAACGACGTCGGCGGCACGCTCATGGAGGAGACCATCAGCCGGATGGCGGGCTCCGAACACGGCTCCGCGCGCACCGTCGAGCAGCTCCGTGCCCTGGCCGACCGCATCGGCCGCCCGGCCCGGCAGCGCGGCACCACCTACGGCCGGGTTGGCCGGGTGCAGCTCGGGTTGTCGCCGGTCGGCGGGGCGGTCGCCGAGGGCGCGACCTGCGCGGCGCATCAGGGGTGAGGGCGGGCTGAGTATCGGCGACGTGCGTGGTGGCAGATTCGCGGTCGCCGGGCTGTCGGCCGTGCTCGCCCTCGGTGCTCTGCGCGATCCGGAACCGAAGGAGCGGACGACCGTTGCTCAGCAGTGAACTCGCCGAACTGGCCGGTGTCACCGTCCGCACGCTGCGCCATTACCACCAGATCGGGTTGCTGGCCGAGCCGCCGCGTTCGGCCGGTGGCTATCGGCGCTACGACGTGGGCCACCTGGTTCGGCTCCTGCGCATCACTCGGTTGACGGCCCTCGGCGTCCCGCTGTCCGCGCTGCCCCCGGTGCTGGACGATCCGGGGGCCGCCGAGCAGCTGCTCGAGGAGTTCGACCGGCAGGCCGCCGCGGAGATCGAACGGTTCACCGCTCGCCGGGCCAGTATCGCCGTGCTGCGCCGCACGGGCTCCCCACCGGATCTGCCCCCGGAGCTGGCGGCGTTCCGGTCGGCCCCCGAACCGGCCGTACCGGCCACGATGGCCCGTTACGAGCACGAGCAGCTGCTGCTGGTCGGGCACCTGCTCGGCGAGGCGGGCCACGCCGAGCTCATCGCGCTGCTCAGCGCCGGTACGGCGACCGTCGCTCCGCTCACGGCGCGGTTCTACGCCCTCGATTCCGACACCCCCGACGACGAGGTCGCGGCGCTCATCGACGACCTGGTCGCGCATCTGGAACCGATGGTGGCGCGCCTGACCGCGCTGCCCGCCATCGACCGGCGGGCGTCGGCGCTGGTGGACGAACTGGGCGAGCACAACCTGCGGCCCGTGCAGCACCGCGTCCTGCGTCGGGTCGAGCAGCGGTTGATCCGGTCCGACGGGTCCTGACCGGGGCCGCCCCGGCCCTTGCCTGCCGATATGGCGTGAATCACGCAGACCGGGCTTGAGTCCGACGCGACGTCAGGGATTGGACTCGGGGGTGTCCGCGATGCCGACCCTGGAGGACCCGCCATGAGGACCCTGCCGCAACTGATCGCCGTCGAGGAGTTCTTCGGCCCGCCTGCCCGCAGCCGCGCCCGGCTCTCCCCGGACGGCACGAAGGTCGCCTACTTCGCCCCGTGGCGGGACCGGCTCAACGTGTTCGTCCGTGACCTGGCCGGGGACTGGCCCGAGACCGACGCGGTGGACGACCCGGCCTCCCGACGCGTCACCTCCGACGACCACCGCAGCATCGACGCGTTCTTCTGGACCGCCGATTCCCGTTATCTGCTGTTCACCCAGGACACCGACGGCGACGAGAACGCCCATCTGCATCGGGTCGATCCGACCCGTCCGGAGGAGCCCGCGATCGACCTCACCCCGATCGACGGGGTGCGCCTGTTGGGCACCCAGTTCTCCTCGGACCGGCCGGGGACGGTTTTCGTGCAGCTCAACGCGCGTCGACCCGACCTGATCGATCTCTACGAGCTCGACCTCGACACCGCCCGGCTGACCCTGCTCGCCGAGAACCCCGGCGACGTCCTCGGCTGGCAGTGCACGCCGCAGGAGCGGATCCTCGCCTTCAGCATGGCGGACGACGGCGATCACCTGCTGTCGGACTGGAACGACGGTGCCCAGCGCCTGATCACGCGGTTCCCCGGCGACGACCACATCTTCGGCGTCCTGCCCTGCGTGCCCACCCCGGACGGGACGGGGCTGTGGATCGGCTCGTCCCGAGGCTCGGACCGCACCCGACTGGTGCGGGTGGATCTGGACAGCGGTGAGCAGGTCGGGGTGGACAGCCACCCCGTGTTCGACCTGGACACCCCCCGCCCGGAGGCCGATCCCCGGTTCCCGTCCGCCCTGATCGTTCATCCGACGACCGGAAAGCTGCTCGGGGCCCGCTACCTCGGCGACCGCCAGGTGATCCACGCCCTCGACCCGCAGTTCGCCGAGGTCCTGCCGAGGCTGGCCGAGCTGTCCGACGGCGACCCGGCTCACCTCTCCTGCGATGCAGGCGGACAGCGTTGGGTGGTCGACTTCACCCACGACCGCGACCCCGGCGTCACCTGGTTCTACGACCACACCACCGGGGCGGCCCGGCGGCTGTTCCGCCCCTACCCGCACCTGGACCCCGCCCGGCTCGCCCCGGTCAGCCCGGTCACCGTCCCCGCTCGCGACGGCCTGAACCTGCCCTGCCACCTCACCCTGCCGACCGGGGTGGAGCCCCGCGGCCTTCCGACGGTGCTGTTGCTGCACGGCGGGCCGTGGTATCGCGACAGCTGGTGCTACGACCCGGAGGTACAGCTGCTGGCCAACCGAGGTTACGCGGTGCTGCAGGTGAACTTCCGTGGCTCGACCGGCTACGGCAAGGCCCACACCCAGGCCGCGATCGGCGAGTTCGCCGGGCGCATCCACGACGACGTGATCGACGCCCTGGACTGGGCGATCGCACAGGGCCACACCGATCCCGACCGGGTCGCGATCTACGGCTGTTCCTACGGCGGTTACGCCGCCCTGGTCGGGGCCGCGTTCACCCCCGACCGTTTCGCCGCCGCCGTCAGCTACACCGGCATGTCCGACCTGCCCGACCTCATCCGGTCGGTGATCCCCGTCGTCAGGCGCGGCATCCAGAACAGCTACCTCCGCTACATGGGCGACCCGGACGACCCGGACCAGGAAGCCGACCTGCTCGCCCGCTCGCCGATCAGCAGGGTCGGGGACATCACCGCCCCGATGCTGCTCATCCACGGTGCCAACGACGTCCGCGTAGCCCGCCGCCACTCCGACCGGATAGTAGAGGCGTTGCGCGCTCGAGGCGCGGAGGTGGAATACCTGCTCAACGAGACCGAGGGCCATTGGTTCATCAATCCCGACAGCAACATCGAGCTCTACCGCACCCTGGAGCGATTCCTGGCCCGCCACCTCGGCGGACGCGCCACCGACCCGGCCGCGTCCTGACCGTCGCGAGCAGCAACGTCGGGAAATCCGAGAATCGTGCCGCACCGCCTGCTCGCCGCAGCGAACGAGGCAGGTAGCCGAGCATCACCAGGATCGAGGGGGACGAGTCGACTGAAGCCGTCGGAGGCGCAGGTCGATCTTCGCCATGACCTCGAGCGGGCGCGCTGGGCGACGAGGGAGATGTCCTTCAGCGTCGAGGTCGCCGCCGTAGGCATCGCGGACGAGGGCGAGACCGCCGTCTCGCCCTCGACCTCCGTCACCGCAGTCTCGGGTCCCGCGACACCTGCCGAGGCCGCAGCCTGCCGAACACCGTCCCCAACGCCCGCAGCTCCGGTTCCGAGAGCCGGTCGGCGAAGGCCCGCTCCACGACGGCGGCGTTGGTGCGGATCGCCGCCAGCATCAGCCTGCGCCCAGCCGAGGTGAGGCGGACGTAGACGGCACGGGAGTCGTCCGGCAGCACCGAGCGTTCGACGAGTCCGCGTCGCTCCAGTCGGTCGACGAGCCTGCTCACCGCGCTCTGGCTCAGCACGACGCGGTCGGTCAGCTCGCGCAGCCGCACCCCGCCGGTCGGGATGTTGGACAGCGCGTCGAATTCGCTCACCGACAGGCTGTGTCGGGTGGCGAACTCGTCTTCCAGCTCGGCGAGCACCGTCGCGTGGACCTCCATCAGCGAGCGCCACACGTCGACCTTGGCCCGGCGGGCGTCCCGCTCGGCCATCCGGGCCGAGGACCGCGCCCGCTGGTCCTCGGCATCGCCGGACTCGGCCCCGGCAGGCCGCGCCGTCCGCTCTCCCCTGCTCACGGCTCCTCCGTCCGGCCGAGGAGCTGGGAGAAGGGCACCGGGTCGTCGAAGGGATCGGTGGCGGTGCGGGCGGCCGGTCGGCCCGCTATCAGCCCGGCCAGCTCGCCCGCGGCCCGATCGATCCTGCTCACCAGGCCGTTGTCGCCGCCGCCGGTGCCCCAGTCCTCGGATGCGGCGTAGACGCCGGTGGGGACGACGACCGCCCGCAGGTAGCCGAACATCGGCCGCAGCGCGTGATCCAGGGCGAGCGAATGCCGGGCCGTGCCGCCCGTCGCGCCGACGAGGACGGGCAGGCCCGCCAGCGCGTCGGCGTCGAGCACGTCGAAGAACATCTTGAACAGCCCGCTGTAGGAGGCGGTGAAGATCGGTGTCACGGCGATCAGCCCGTCGGAGTTCGTGACGCGGTCGATCGCCGTGCGCAGACCGCCGGCAGGGAAGCCGGTCAGCAGATGGTCGGCCAGCTCCTTGGCGTGGGACCGGAGTTCGATCACCTCGGTGTCGACGTGGACGTCCTGCTCACCGAGGGCTCGCGCCGAGGCCTCGGCCAGCCGGTCGGCCAGCAGCCTGGTCGACGACGGCTGGCTGAGGCCGGCGGTCACCACGGTGAGCGTGCGGGTGATCATCGCTGCCCCCCGGCGTCGGTCGTGACGGCGTCGGTCTCGGCGGCGCCTGCGTGTTCCCGGGCCTGCTCCCGCGCGGCCCGCAGGCTCGCGTGGGTCGGGGCCGCCGGGACGTGGGCGGGCCGCAGCGCGTCGAACTCCTTGCGCAGCACGGGCAGCACCTCCTCGCCGATGATGTCGAGCTGTTCCAGGACGGTCTTCAACGGCAGGCCCGCGTGGTCGACCAGGAACAGCTGCCGCTGGTAGTCGCCGAAGTACTCCCGGAACCGCAGCGTCTTGTCGATCGCCTCCTGCGGGCTGCCGACGGTCAGCGGCGTCTGCTCCATGAAGTCCTCCAACGACGGCCCGTGCCCGTAGACCGGCGCGTTGTCGAAGTACGGCCGGAACTCCCGGACCGCGTCCTGCGACTTCGGCCGCAGGAACAGCTGCCCGCCGAGTCCGACGATCGCCTGATCGGCCGCGCCGTGCCCGTAGTGCTCGAAGCGGGTGCGGTACAGGTTGATCAGCCGGATGAAGTGCTCCTTCGGCCAGAAGATGTGGTTGGCGAAGAAGCCGTCGCCGTAGTAGGCGGCCTGCTCGGCGATCTCGGGGCTGCGGATCGAACCGTGCCAGACGAACGGCGGCACGCCGTCCAGCGGGCGGGGCGTCGAGGTGAAGGACTGCAGGGGCGTGCGGAAGCGGCCTTCCCAGTCCACCACGTCCTCGCGCCACAACTGGTGCAGCAGCGCGTAGTTCTCCACCGCCAGCGGGATGCCCTGCCGGATGTCCTGGCCGAACCACGGGTAGACCGGCCCGGTGTTGCCCCGGCCGAGCATCAGATCCACCCGTCCGTCGGCGAGGTGCTGAAGCATGGCGTAGTCCTCGGCGATCTTCACCGGGTCGTTCGTCGTGATCAGCGTCGTCGCGGTGGACAGCAGCAGCCGCTCGGTGCGGGCCGCGATGTAGCCGAGCATGGTCGTGGGGGAGGAGGGGACGAACGGCGGGTTGTGGTGCTCGCCGGTCGCGAAGACGTCGAGCCCGATCTCCTCGGCCTTCATCGCGATGGCGACCATCGCCTTGATCCGCTCCGCCTCGGTGGGCGTGGTGCCGTCGGTCGGGTCTGGTGTGACGTCTCCGACGGTGAAGATCCCGAACTGCATCTCGTCAGCCTCCTGGAAAGTGTATGCGCATGCATAACACGGCCGAGGCTGTGAATGTTCCTGTCTTCGGTTCTGCCTGGTCTGTTCTTGCGATGTAAAACCTGAGGATTCCGGCGGAGCGGCACCGCCGGAGCCGTCGGTCGCCCGATCGGCGGGGCGGGGGAGTCGCTCGTGCAGCGGCGCGGCCTGCCGGTCACCGGGCGTCAGGCCGGGCCGCTCTGATTCGTCTTCGTCTGGATGAACGCCTCGATCCCGTCGAGGACGCGGTTGAGGCCGAACTCGACGACGTCGGTGGGCTGCTCGAAGGTTCCCGATGCCACGACTGAGCTCAGGGTCGGGAAGCGTTCGCTGCTGATCAGCCGCAGCATCGGACCGGAGACCGGCGAGTCGCTCACCTCCTCGTCCGGGGTGCCGAGCCGCATGTCGGCGGCGACCTGTGCCGCCCCGCGCACGTACATGGTGAGCAGGGAGATCACCTCGACGCGCTCGACGTCGGCGAGCCCGGTGTTCGAGGTCGCGGCGAGGGCGGACTCCAGCCAGCTGGTCTCGTTCGGCCCCGGAACGCCTTTCCTGGTGGTCAGCAGCGGCAGTATCCAGGTGCGACGCCGGAAGACGTCGAGCGAGAAGCGCGCCCACTCCGCGAGGCGAC
The DNA here is from genome assembly GCF_001941625.1 of Actinoalloteichus fjordicus. Classification (NCBI taxonomy): domain Bacteria; kingdom Bacillati; phylum Actinomycetota; class Actinomycetes; order Pseudonocardiales; family Pseudonocardiaceae; genus Actinoalloteichus; species Actinoalloteichus fjordicus. Next base: position 4,194,473 of record NZ_CP016076.1, on the reverse strand, counting down.
TCCGCCAGTCGGTGCCCTCGGTGACCGACGGCGGCGGACTCCCGAGCACCGCGTCGACGACGAGGGCGACGAGTTCGGCCTTGCCCGGGACGTAGCGGTACAACGAGGCGACTCCGGTGCCGAGCTGTTCGGCTACCCGCCCCATCGAGAGTGCGGGCAGCCCGTCGGCGTCGGCCACTTCGATGGCGGCCCGCACGATCTCGTCGACGCTCAGGCTCGGCTTCGGCCCACGTCGCGGGCGCTGCCGCTCACCCCAGAGCAGCTCCAGGCTGCGTGCGGCGGCTCGCTTCGCGTCGTCGTCCGTCATGTCCGCCCTCTGCGTCGTCGGTTCTCGATCGAGCTTGACAGTACCGCAAAACTGCGAAACCCTTTCGCAGAACCGCGAACGTGGTTCGCAGTTTTGATGGGGGACACGGCGCAGTTCGGTCGACCAGCAGCACGGAGGGCGAGACACCCGCCTCGGGCTGCGGCGATCACGCACGCCGTGACGACGCCACCGCCGTGCCGCCGCGCCTGTCTTCGGTGACCAGTCGGCGGCCTTCAAGGCCTGCTGCCCGACGCGCGGCCAAGACGGATCGAGGAGTCGATCGGCGCCCCCGGACGAAGCTGCCCATGATCAGTCCGAAGGAGACGACCGATGACCACGTCGACCGGCTCGCCTGCGCTGCAACCCGACAGCGCGGAGCAGGCACCCCGACGTCCCGACAGACCGAAGTCGTGGTGGCGGCGGCCCTGGGTGGTGCCGCTGGCCCTCGTGGCCGTGGCCTTCGTCGGCTTCTCGCTGCCGCCGTACCTGACCGGCGACCCCGGCCTCGCTCGGGTGCCCTTACCCGAGGGCGTCGCCTACTACTACCCGCTGCTGGTGGCGCACGTCCTGCTCGCCTCGGTGGCGATGATCACCGGCGTGTTCCAGGTGTGGCCGTGGTTCCGGACGCGCTTCCGGCGAGCACACCGGATGCTCGGCCGCGCCTACGTCATCGCCTGCATCCCCGGCGCGCTCACCGGCATGGTGATCGCGGTGCACACCCCGACCGGCCCGGTGGCACAGACCAGCAGCGTCATCCTCTCGATCCTCTGGCTGGTCTTCACCATCACCGCATTCCGCCGCGTCCGCGCCCGCCGGTTCGCCGAGCATCGCCGCTGGATGATTCGCAGCTTCGCGCTGACGATGTCGATCATCACCAATCGGGTGTGGGGTGCGCTGGCCTGGATGATCCTGGAACCGCAGCTGGACACGACGTTCGGCGGCAGCCAGCTCGCCTTCGACTACGCGATCTCGGGGCTGGCCACCTGGCTGGGCTGGACGGTGGTCCTGTTCCTGACCGAGGCCTGGCTCCAATACGGCCAGTCCCGCGAGCGTCGGGCCCGGGCGGACCGCCGAGCAGGCCGCGGGGCTGCGGCACCGACGGCCTGAGCCGAGTCCTCGGCGGAACCGCCGGGCGGCAGGGGGCGCTAGAACCCGGTCTCGTCCCCGTCGTCGCCCTGCGGCGGCGGGACGGGCCTCGCCCGGCCCAGGCGGTGACGCGGTGTCCTGAAACTGACTGGAAAGTCTTGTCCGGCTCTCGCGGCGCCGACCAGACTCGATGTCGTCGATCACCTCGGGTGGCCGGGAAGTGCGCGACGGTCGCGGGATCGCCGCCGTCCTCCCTGCCGCCGACCGGCACGCCTGCCCGATCACCTGGAGGTTCTCGTGTCTCCTCGACGTGTCGCCGGACTCGGCGCCGCCCGTGCCGAGCGCCGCCGATCCGGGCCCGTCCGCTCGGCGGCGTCCCGGGCCCGGCCCCGCATCCTGACGCTGGCCGCCGCCGGAGCCCTGCTCGCCGCCTCGGCCATGAACCCGGCCGCCGTCGGGCAGGACTCCGGCGAGACGCCCCTCGCTGTGGAGTTCGCCAACGAGACCATCGGCTACCCGAGCTTCAGCGGTGATGACGAGCCGGTGCCGCCGCTGCCCGAGCCCTTTCGCGTCGGCGGCACGCTGGCGGCGGGCTTCGAGGCCGACCTCGCGGCGGGCGACGGCACCGACTTCTGGATGGATCGGATGCTCGCCCGCCACGGCCGCGACCCCTCGGGCGACTGGCTCTTCACCCGGGGCCGCGCGGCGTTCATGAAGACCCATCAACCCGGCGTGCTCGGGTTCGGCGGGCAGCTCGCCTACTGGGAGAGCATCGACGACCGACCCGGTTACCGGGTCGAGTTGTCCGCCGACGGCACGGCGATCGACCTCCGCGAGGACGTTCCGGCCCGGATGCAGGCGCCGAGCCACTGGCGCAGCGAGTTCGACGCGGGCGCGGGCCTGACGGTGGTGCAGCGCAAGTTCATCACCGAGGCCAACGTGCTGGTCACCGACCTTGAATTCCGCAATGCGGGCGCGTCATCGCGAGCACTGGACGTCGCGGCGGTCTCGCCGTACGCCGCCGAGGGCACGGGAGACGAGCTGACCGGCGCCGCCTCGGTCCGCAACGACCTCACCACCCTCTACCCGCGCTTCTCCGGCGCGGGCCTGACCGCGCAGGACGGCGCACTGCGGGGAACACTGGAGATCCCCGCAGGCGGCACCGCCCACACCAGCGTCCGGCTCGGCCTGGTCACCGAGGAGATCCCGGCGTCGAGCACGGAGTACGAGGCCGTCCGCGCCGCCGAGCCCGGCGAGGCCTTCCGCACCCACGTCCAGGAGTACAACCGCTGGTGGGGCGAGAACCTGCCCTATCTGGACGTGCCCTCGGCCGACCTCGGCAAGACGCTCTACTACCGCTGGTGGCTGCTGCGCTACAACTTCCTCGACGCCGACATCCCCGGTGACGACTACCAGTTCCCCACCGCGATCGAGGGCGTGCTGGGCTACAACAACTCCATCGCCCTGACCACCGGGATGTTCGTCGACGACCTGAAATACCTCCGCGACCCCGCCTGGGCCTACGGCACCTGGGTCTCGACAGGGGAGACCTCGCGCGGCGGCCGCTTCCGCGACAACCCCGGCGACCCGGAGAACTGGAGCAACAGCTACACCCAGTACCTCGCCGAGGCGGCCTGGCAGTCCTATCTGGTGCACGGCGGCCCCGACGGCGTCGTCCGCAACCTCGCCCGCTACGCCGAGGACGACGTGCGCGATCAGCTCGACACCTACGACCACGACGACAACGGCCTCATCGAGTACGACTGGGGCGCGATGACCGGCAACGACGCCGACGCCGTCTCCTTCCACTGGCGGGCCGGACAGCTCGACCGCGCCGAGTCCGGCTACGTCTTCGCGGGCGCGCAGGCTGCCTCCGCCGCCTACGAGCTGCTGGGCGAGGACGAGAAGGCCGCCGAACTCGACGCGATCGCCGAACGCATCCGCGCGGCGACCCTGGAACACCTGTGGGACCCGACGGATCGGATGATCAAGCACCGGCACGTCGCCACCGACGCCCTGGTGCCGTGGAAGGAGGGGAACAACTACATCCCCTTCGCCGTCGGCCTGATGCCGAACGAACCGGAGTACGTCGACGCGCTGCGGCTGCTCGCCGACCGACGCGAGTACCCGGTGTTCCCCTTCTTCACCGCCAACCAGGCGGATAAGACCGAGGCCGCCCAGCAGGGCCATCCCGGCACCAACAACTTCTCCGTCATCAACGCCCAGCGCTACTTCGACGTCTACAGCTCCGCGCTGCGGAACTACCCGTCCGAGCACGTCACACCGGAGCTGTACGAGAAGCTGCTGATGTGGAACGCCTGGTCCCACTACGTCGGCGGCGACAACCGCTGGCCCGACCAGAACGAGTTCTGGGCCGACGGCGACCCCGAGGCGCAGCGCATCGGCTACCGCTCCTGGATTCATCACACGATGCTCGGCACCACCAACTACACGATCATCGAGGACGTCGCGGGCCTGCGACCCCGCACCGACACCAGGGTGGAGCTGTCCCCGATCGACCTCGGCTGGGATCACTTCGCCGTGGAGAACCTGCGCTATCGAGGCGGCGACCTGGCGATCGTCTGGGACGAACCCGGCGACGGCGTCCGCCACTACGGCCAGGACGTGCCGGAGGGGTATTCCCTGTACCTGGACGGCGAACGCGTCCTCACCCTCGACGCGCTCACCCCGGTGATCTACGACCCGGCCACCGGCGAGGCGGAGTTCCCCGGCGAACCCGCCGAGGTGCTGCACCAGGCGGCGGCCTCGGTCACCGAGGCACAGGACGTCACCTATGCCGACGACAGCCGCGTGGTCGACGTCTTCGCCAAGGCCGGCCGCGACATCGGCAGCACCCGCGACGCGGCCAACGTCGCCGAGGGCGCCTCGGCGCCGGCCTCCTACTCCGCGCCGAATCGCGGACCGGCAGGCGCGGTGGACGGCGCCACGATCAACGAGCCGTTCTGGAGCACCGAGGGATCATCGGAGAACCGCCACTCCCTCGACGTGGAGCTGGGCGCGACCCAGACCGTCGACGAGGTCCGGCTGTTCTTTCGCAATGACAAGCAGCCGCGCGGCCACCGGGAGCCCGCGCTCTACACCGTCTCCTACCGCGACGGCGACCAATGGCGGGAGGTGGCGCAACCGGTGCGCACCCCCGCCTACCCTCGGGCCAATCACAACGAGATCCGCTTCGCCCCGGTCGAGACCTCGGCGCTGCGGGTGGACCTGACGGGACAGCCCGGCCATCCGATCGGCCTCAAGGAGTTCCAGGCCTTCGCCACCGGCGAGCCGCCCGCCGAGTCCCAGGACGCGGCGCCGCAGGTGCAGGCCAGAGTGGACGCAGGCCACCGGGTGCCCGGCCAGGCGCGACTGATCGGTGTCGTCAAGGACGACGGCCTGCCCGCAGGCGAGCTGAGCAGTACCTGGTCCGTGGTGGCCGGACCGGAGGCGGCCACGGTGATCTTCGAGGACGTCTCGGCGCCCACGACGGTGGCCCGATTCGGCGCCGAGGGCGTCTACACCCTGGCGTTGACCGCCACCGACGGCGCGCAGGAGACGAGCAGACAGCTCGTGGTGGAGGTCGACGCGGTGCCCGAGCGGCGCAACGTCGCCCCGGCCGCGACCGCGTCGGCGTCCTTCAGTGCCAACGGCACCCCGGTCACGGCGGTGAACGACGGCCGCGATCCCGGTTCCTCCACCGAACGGCCCTTCTGGGGGACCTGGCCGCAGCGCACCGGCCAGTGGGTCGAGTACAGCTGGGAGTCGCCGGTCCGGGTCGACGGCTCGGAGCTGTACTTCTTCCGCGACGTGCAGCCCGGCGCCCCCGACGGCATCGCGGTCCCACGGTCCTGGCGGCTGGAGTACTGGGACACGGAAGCGGAGGAGTTCGTGCCGGTCGCCGACGCCGACGAGTACGGCGTGGCCGCCGATCGCTACAACGCCACCGAGTTCGCCCCGGTGACCACCACCCGGCTGCGCGCCGCGCTGACCAACAGCCCGGGGCTGTCGCTGGGGATCGTGCAGTGGAAGGTCTACGCCCAGCAGCCGAGCGAGATCCGGCCGGTGCACGTCCCGACCACCGTCGGCGCACTCCCGGAGCTGCCCGTCACCGCCACGCTGGTCTATCCCGGCGGCGCCACTGCCGAGGCCGAGGTCGCCTGGCCCGCCGTCGATCCCGGTCAGGTGGCCGACGGCGGCAGCTCGTTCACCCTGACCGGGATCACCGACGTCGCGACGCTGCCCGCGCAGGCCACCGTGTGGGTCCGCGCCTCCGACGCCGTGCAGATCACCAGCATCGACCCGTGGGAGATCGACACACTCGTCGGCGTCGCGCCGAACCTGCCCCCGACGGTGGTGGCGACCTACAACGACGGCTCCAAGGACAGCTCGATCCCGGTCGTCTGGGACGAGGCCGATCCGGACGACTACGCCGAGGCGGGGGAGTTCGAGGTGGCCGGAGTCGTGGAGGGCGCGGGGCAGGCGGCGGTGGCGCGGGTGATCGTGGGGTAGGCGGTGTGGGCAGCGCGGATCATGGCCTGCGGAGGCGGGCCGGTGAGCACGGGCGTCGGGACGAACCCCGGCCCGCTTCCGAGGGGCGCGGCCCGCCGGAGTACGACGTCCGCCGTCACGGCCTGCCCGAAGAGCCCTTCGCGGCCCGGTGGCCGAGACTGCCGACACCGCTGCGCCCGTTCGGATTGGATTCACCGATCAGCTCGGCGCCGGGCGCGGAGCCAAGCGCGGAGCCGGTCGCGGTGTCCGCGCGGCCGAATCACCCGGTGAGGCTCCGCACCCGGTCGCTGCGGTCAGCCGCCCCAGACCGCATCGGAACTCATCACGTCCCCGGCTCCACCGTCGTCTCCCGGACCACCAGCCGAACCGGCAGCGTCACGATCCCGCCCTGGCGTTCGCCGTCGATGGCGTGGAAGAGATGCCGCGCCGCCGTGCGTCCCAGCTCCTCCAGGTTCATGTCCACACTGGTCAGCGGCGGCCGGGAGCTGGTGGTCAGCACCTCCCAGTTGTCGAAGCCCGCCACCGAGACGTCCTCGGGCACCCGGCGCCCCCGCTCCCGCAGGGTGTCCAGCGCCCCTCTGGCGACCTGATCGTTGCCGCACAGCACCGCGTCCACGTCCGGGTTCGCCGCCAGCAGCTCGGCGGCGGCCTGCCTGCCCCAGGCCTCGGACCACTCCCCGTAGGACTCGGTGCCGCCGACCAACTCGAGCCCTGCCGCGTGCAGCGCCTCGGTCACCCCGGCCACCCGGTCGCGGGCGGCGGCATAGTCGGCGTCGCCCGCCAGCAGCGCGATCCGCCGTCGGCCACCCGCCACCAGGTGCTCCACGGCCAGCGCGCCGCCTCGGACGTTGTCCGGCACGAAGGAGACGTCGGCCTCGTCCTCGGACGGGGCGTAGGCATAGACCACCGGCACGGGCAGCTCCTGCCCGAGGCTGGGCCGAGGATCGGTGCGCGATCCCACCACGATCAGGCCGTCGACCCGTCGGGCCAGCAGCGCCGCCACGTGCGTGCGCTCGCGCTCGGCGTCGCCGCGCGCGTCGCACAGCAGCACCGAGGTCGCCCCGGAGCCGAAGGCGTCCTCGGCGCCCATCAGGATCGGCAGCGCGAACCGGCCCTCGAGGTCACTGGTGAGCATGCCGACGGTGCCCGACCTCGGCATGTTCAGCGCCTGGGCGAAGGGATTGGGGGTGAACGACAGGGATTCGGCCGCCGCCAGGACGCGCTGCCGGGTCTCGGCGCGCACCTGTCGGCGTCCGTTCAAGGCCTTCGACGCGGTGGCCACCGAGACGCCTGCGAGCCGGGCGACGTCGGTGAGGGTGATCGAGCGCTTCTGCTCGCCCCGGGTGACACGGTCCATCGCCTCATGCTCCTCGGCCTGACGAGTTCGCGGTGCCGTCGCATTCTCTCGCTGTCGCGGTCTTGACGTCGGAACCAGCCCGAACCTACGATACCGAAAGTAGTTTCGGTTTGTGTCGCCGGTCACGGAGACCGTTGCCGTCGATCGATCTCGACCGGGGAAAGGTACTGGTCGGAGACTCGGTCAGCGTCGTCTTCCGCTCTCCACAGTGGGCGACGGTGTCGTCGTCATGCCGCTCGACTTCGCTCAACGACGAGCACAAGGAGAACGTGACGTGCGGAAGAAAAGAGTGCGCCGTCGAGTCGGCACGGTGCTCGTCGCCGCGATGCTGACGGCGGCCTGCGGCGGGGGCGAGGTGGGGGACCCCGACGCCGCGACGGGCCAGACCCTCACGATCTGGACTCGCGCGGCCACCGAGGCCCAGACCCGAGGCTTCGTCGAGGCCTACAACGAGCTGGGCCGCAACCAGGTCGAGCTGACGGTGGTCCCCAACGACACTTACCTGCAACAGGTCGCCACGGCCGCAGGCGGCCGGAGCCTGCCCGACCTGCTCGGCGCCGACGTGGTCTACGCCAGGAACTTCATCCGACACGGCTTCTACACCGACATCAGCGAACGGCTCGCCGAGACGGGTCTGGTCGAGCACCTGGCCCCGGCCCACCTGGACGCGGGCACCGCCGACGGCGCCCACCACGCCGTGCCGCACACCCTCGACCTCTCGCTGATCTTCTACAACAAGGTGCTCTACCGCGAGGCGGGCCTCGATCCGGAGCAGCCGCCGACGAGCCTGCCCGAGATGATGGCGCACGCCGAGGCGATCTCGGCACTGGGCGGCGAGGTCTCGGGCACCTACTTCGGCGGCAACTGCCCCGGCTGCCTGCTCTTCACCCTGTGGCCGATGGTCTGGGCCGACGGGGGAGAGATCCTCACCGCCGACGGCACCGCCTCCGCCATGGACTCGCAGACCATGGGCCCGGTCTTCCAGGCCTACCGCGACGCCTTCGCTGACGGACTCGCGCCCGCCTCGGCGGCGCAGGAGAACGGGATCAGCTGGTTGCAGCCCTTCGCCGAAGGGCGGATCGGCGTCGCCCCGCTGGGCTCGACGATGCTGCGGCTGATGCCGGAGCACGAGGGCCTGGAGATCGGCGTCGCCCCGATCCGGGGCATGGCCGGCGGCGAGTCGACCTTCGTCGGCGGCGACGTCCTCGGCATCACCTCCACTTCCACGAAGACGGCGGCGGCCTGGGACTTCCTGTCCTGGACACTGTCGGCGGACGTCCAGCGCGAGGTGCTCACCTCGGGCGGCGACGTCAGCGTCCGCACCGATCTCGAACCGACCGGTCCCGACGGCGTCGGTCTGCCGGATGAGCGGCTGCGGACCTTCCACGAGGTCGTCGAGGTCGGCCGGGTGCCCACCGCGATCAACTTCGGCGCGACCTTCAACGACCCGCAGGGCCCGTGGCTGCAGTTCGCCCGTTCGGCGATCTTCGGCCCGGAGTCGGTGGAGGAGGCCGTCGCCTCGTTCCGTCCTCGGCTCGACTCCTCATTGGACGTCGCCGGCTAGCCGAGCCGTCCCGCCGCCGTGCCCGACCAGCCCACGCGCCCGACCAGCCGCCGTGCCCGACCAGCCGCCGGTTCGCCCGCCGCCTCGCCGACGGACCTGCACCGATCGATCGGCCGCCGCCGAGGCACCGCAGGCGAGGCTCGAGACGCCCCGATCAAGGGAGCCCCCGTGAGAAGCACCGGCACCGCCGCCCCGCCCCGGCGCAGACGTGGCAACCGAGGCACCGATCGGCCCGCCCAGGCACTCGTGTTGTCGCTGCCCGCGTCGCTGATCGTCGGGCTGTTGTTCGTCGTCCCGCTGGGGCTGCTGGTGTGGATGTCGATGACGGACTGGCCGCTGCTGGGCGAGCCGAGCTTCGTGGGCCTGGCCCAGTACGGCGCGATCCTCGACGGTCCGCTCTTCCTGGATGCCGTCTGGTTCACCGTGCGCTACACCGTCATCACCACGGTGATCCTCACCGTCGTCGCCCTCGGCCTGGCACTGCTGGTGCAGCAGACCAGGCTCGGCACCGGCCTGCTGCGCACCGCGTTCTTCCTGCCCGCCTCGATGGGCCTGGCGGTCGCCAGCCTGCTGTGGTTCGCCCTGTACTCCGACGAGGTCGGCCCGCTGTCGGATCTGCTGATGGCGGTGGGACTGGTCGACGAGCCGGTGAACTGGCTCGGCACCCCCGGCGGCGCCCTCTGGTCCACGGTGCTGATGGTGCTGTGGCGGTTCGCGGGCTTCTACATGATCATCCTGCTCACCGGGCTCCAGTCGATCCCGACCCAGGTCTACGAGGCGGCCCGGATCGACGGCGCAGGCTGGTGGCGCACGTTCACCGGGGTGACGCTGCCCCTGCTGCGGCCCACTCTCGCGCTGGTGCTGGTCCTGTCGGTCACCGGATCACTGCTGGCCTTCGAGCAGTTCTACGTCCTTACCGGCGGCGGCCCCGACAACTCCACCGTCACCGTCGTCGCCACGATCTTCCGCCAGGCCTTCACCCTGTTCGACCTCAGCCGAGCCGCCGCGATGTCGGTGGTCGTGCTGATCGCGCTGGTGCTGGCCAACATCGTCCAGTTGAGCCTGATCAGGAAGGGAGGCGACTCCTGATGGCGGCCGCACGGCGCACCCGGATTCGCATCGTGATCGCCGACACGGGCGCGCTCACCACCGGCATCGCGCTGGCGATCCTCTTCCTGCTGCCGCTGCTCTGGGCCGGCTACTCCTCGCTGAGCGGGCCGAGGGCGACGGGCGACGGCGCGGGCCTGGGCACCGAGAACTATCAGCGGCTGTTCTCCTACGGGGAAGGCCTGTTCGTCTACGTCGCCAACAGCGTGGCCGTCTCGCTGATGACGGTGGTGGGCACCGTGGTGGTGTCGGTGCTCGCGGGCTACGCGATCGCCCGCTTCCGCTTCCCCGGCCGCAATCTGCTCTTCCTCGGCACCCTGGCGATCATGATGGTGCCCTACCCGACCATCCTCATCCCGCTCTACGTCCTGCTGAGCCGGGCCGGATTACAGAACTCGCTGGTCGGGCTGGCTCTCGTGCTGATCATGTTCCAGCTGCCGTTCTCGCTGTTCATGATGCGCAACTCCTTCGAGGCCGTGCCGAGGGAGTTCGACGAGGCCGCCCTCGTGGACGGCGCCGGGGTGCCCCGCACGCTCTGGTCGGTCCTGCTGCCCGCCGTGACGCCCGGCGTGATCACCGTGGCGCTGTTCGCCTTCCTCAACTCCTGGAACGAGTTCATCGCCCCGTTGATGCTGGTCACCGACGGCTCCCGCTACACCCTGCCGGTGGCGCTGGCCGCGATGCGCTCCGGGAACTTCGGCGCGGTCGACTTCGGCGCCCTCCAATCCGGCGTCGTGGTCAGCGCGGTGCCCTGCATGATCCTGTTCGTCCTCCTGCAACGGAACTACGTCCGAGGGTTCGCCTCCGGCGCGCTCAAAGGGTGAGTCCACCCCGCCGCCCGCCTCCTGTTCTGCAACTCGGTTCCCTGTCGACCACGGTGAAGGAGACACCTTCGATGCACACCCCCGCCGCCTCCACCGCCACCGAGCAGACCACGCCGCGATCCGGCATGGACCTCGGACCGCCTGTCGCGCCCCGCCACGGCGCACTGACCCCGCTACGGCTCGACGAGGTGCGGCTCACGAGCGGCTTCTGGGCCGATCGGCAACGGATCAATCGGGAGAACACCCTCGGCCACTGTCAACAGTGGATGGAGCGCCTCGGCTGGATCGACAACTTCGACGCCACCGCCGACGCCCTCGCCCGGAGCACCGACGGCGAGCATCACGGTGCGAACTTCGCCGACTCCGAGGTCTACAAGCTGCTGGAGGCACTGGCCTGGGAGGCGCACCGCAGCGACGACGCCGAACTGGACGGCCGGTTCACCGCCCTGGTCGAGCGGGTGGCCGCCGCCCAGCATCCCGACGGCTATCTCAACACCTGCTACGGCAGGCCCGGCAGGCCTGCGCGGTATTCGGACCTCGCCTGGGGACACGAGCTGTACTGCGCCGGACACCTGATTCAGGCCGCCGTGGCGCGCGCCAAGACCCGGGGCGTCGAGGAACCGCTGGTCACGGTCGCGCGTCGTGTCGCCGACCACATTTACACCGAGTTCGGGCCCGCCGGACGCGAGGCGGTGTGCGGACATCCCGAGATCGAGACCGCGCTCGTGGAGCTGTACCGGGTGACTGGCGAGGAGCGACACCTCGAACTCGCCAGGCTGTTCATCGACCGCCGAGGCACCGGCACCCTGCCACCGATCCACTTCGGCGCCGCCTACTTCCAGGACGACCTGCCCGTCCGGGAGGCGACCGTCCTGCGCGGACACGCCGTGCGGGCGCTCTACCTGGCGGCAGGCGCCGTCGACGTCGGCGTGGAGACGGGCGATCAGTCGTTGATCGACGCCGTCGGCACCCAGTGGGACACCACGATCGCCCGCCGCACCTACCTCACCGGCGGCATGGGCTCGCACCACCTGGACGAGTCCTTCGGCGCGGACTACGTGCTCCCGCCGGACCGCGCCTACTCCGAGACCTGCGCGGGCATCGCCTCGGTGATGCTGTCCTGGCGGCTGCTGCTGGCCACCGGCGACCCGCGCTACGCGGACCTGGTGGAACGCACCCTGTTCAACGTGGTGGCCGCCTCGCCGCGCGCCGACGGTCGCGCCTTCTTCTACGCCAACACCCTGCACCAGCGCACGGCAGGGGCGGTGCCCGCCGAGGACGAGGTCAGCAAGGCGGCGGGCGCGAGCCTGCGGCCGCCCTGGTACGGCGTCTCCTGCTGCCCGACGAACGTGGCCCGCACCCTCGCCTCCGTGGCGGGCTATGTCGCGACCCGCGACGCGGAGGGCGTGCAGATCCACCAGTACGCCGCCTGCGACATCCGCACGCGGCTCGACGACGGCACCGAGATCGCCCTGGAGATCACCACGTCGTACCCGCGCGATCGCGGTATCGCGATCCGAGTCCTGACGGCCGGGCGCTTCGCCCTCACCCTGCGCGTGCCGCACTGGGCGCAGGGCACGGCGGTCCTGGCCGAGGGCGGTAGGCATCGTCAGTTGCGCGAGCCGACCTTCACCGTGCGACGCGAGTTCGCCGAGGGCGAGACGCTCCGGCTCGACCTCGACCTCACCCCGAGGTTCACCCGGGTCGACGACCGGGTGGACGCGGTGCGCGGCTGCGTCGCGGTGGAGCGCGGCCCACTGGTGCTGTGCGCCGAGTCCGTCGACCTCCCCGCAGACCTCGACCTCGAAGACCTGCGCGCAGACCTCTCCGTGGCTCCCCATCCCCACCCCGAGGGCGCGACGGTGCGGGTGCGGCGACGACCGGAGCCCGTGGCCTGGCTCGGCCAGTGGGGGCCCTACGGCTACCCGATCCACGAAGACGATCGCGCGCCCGCCGACGGGGGGAAGTCGGCAGGGTTCTCGACGACGTCCCCCGCAGGGGAAGACCGCGGCGACCAGGCGGCCGAAGCGTCTGTCGAATCGACCTCGGCAAGCCAGCGCACACAACAGGTCCTGCTGCGGCCCTACCACCAGTGGGCCAATCGCGGCCCGTCGACGATGCGCGTGTGGCTGCCCGCCCGGTAGCCGGGCGGCGAGACTGACGACGGAGCGGTCATGGACAGGACTGGGCAGGCCACCGTGCATTCGGTGGCGGTGCGGGCAGGCGTGTCGGCGGCCACGGTGTCGCGGGCGCTCAACGGCCGGGCGGACGTGCACGAGGAGACCCGACGTCGGGTGCTCCGCGCGGCGGAGAGCCTCGGCTACCGGCGGCCCAAGGGCAGCGGTCGCCGGCGGGAGCGGGTCGGGGAGCGCGTGATCGGGCTCCTCACCGGGGACTCCGTCGCAGGCCGCGACCCGAGGACGGCGCGCGCTCCCGATCTGTCAGACGGCAGGGACCGGGCCGTCACGGCAGGCCGGAACGGCGCCGCCGTGGCAGGCCGGGGCGGCGACGGTGCGACCGGCGGTGCGACGACGGGCTGCGACGTCGGCACCGCAGGCCGGTTCAGTCTCCCCGTCCTGCGCGGCGCGGAGGCGGCCTTCGGCGGCACCCACGTCGTCGCGATGCTGTGCTGGGCGCCGAGCGACCGGGTTCGCGAGCGTCACCACGCCGAGACCCTGGTGCGACGCGGGGTGGACGGCCTGCTGATCCTCGGCCCGCGCCGGGAGGCACGGTTCCCGATCCCGCTGCACGGCGTGGGGTCCGTCCCGGTCGTCTACGCCGTCGCACCCTCGACGGGTGTGCAGGATCTGTCGCTGATCACCGACGATCGGGCGGGCGGTGCACTGGCGGCCCGACATCTTCTCCAGCGCGGCTGTCGTCGGATCGCCCACGTGCCCGGCCCGCCCGCCGAGGCGTCCGCCGCCGAACGCTCCGCAGGCTTCGTCGCCGAGCTGGCCCGCTCGGGGCTGGCACCCCTGGCACCGGCAGGCCGACAGGGCCGGTGGAGCCAGAGCTGGGGGCGCCGCGCGGCGGGCCTGCTGCTCGACCGGCATCCCGATCTCGACGGCGTGTTCTGCGCCAGCGACCAGATCGCGGCGGGCGTGCTGGACGGGCTCCGGGAGCGAGGCCGATCGGTGCCGGCCGAGGTCGCGGTGGTCGGCTACGAGAACTGGGAGCTGTTCGCCGAGGAGACCAGACCCGGCCTGACCACCATCGACATGAACCTGGGCCTGCTCGGCCGCCTCGCCGCCGAACGCCTCATCATCGGCGGTGACGAGCCGATCGCCGGCGGCCTGCTCCGGGTGCCGCCGCGCCTGGTGGTGCGCGGCTCGGCCTGAGCCGGTTCATGCCGTCGCTCGCGACGGGCGGCCTGGCCGAATCCACGGCGGGTGAGCGAGGGCGGCACCGGGGCCGGGCGCGGTCGGCCCCGGATCATCGGACCTTGACTCGACACTGTCGAGCAGTGCGTCAACAGTCCCGGCCTGCGGCTCCGGCCACAGCATCCGGCACGGCGCCCGCGCCACCCGCAGACACCACCTCGGGACCGGCCGGACGACGCCCTTGAAGCTCCGCAGACCGCTGCCGCCGCTGGAGAATAGAAGGCCTCGGCGGCAGGTCGAGAGGCGAGACGGGGCCGACGTAGCCGGTACACCCCGGCCCGTGCCGCGGCGGTCACCGGTCTCGCCGGCGCCGACTTCTCGCGCGCTGACGACCTCGCTCGGCGTCCGCCTGCCCGCCCGACCCGGGCGAGCAGGCGACACCACTGCGCGAGGCGTCCGGCTCACGTCGGCGGGCCGTCGCGAACGGACCATCGAACTCAGGTCGTCCCGGCCACCGGCCTGCCGCCCTGCACCGTGACCTGGTACGGATAACCCGGGCTCGGGGTGCCCAGCTCGTAGTTCACATGCTGCGTCGGCGTGGCCGTCACCACCAGGATCAGATGCGTCTCACCGGACTGCAACGCGAACGATCCCGTCTGCCCGCTGCTGTACAACGGGCTGTACCGGGCGGAGAAGTCGGCGCCGACCGCGACGAAGCCGAAGCGCCAGTCGGGGCTCGGCGCCCCGCCTGCCTGCCCGTCGAGCCGGACCGAGACCGCGCCCGTGGAGTTCGGCTGCAACTGCACATGGTTGTAGCCGTACTGCTGGGGCGCCCGATTCGCCGGAATCCGATACGTCCCCCCACCCGCGTCCTGCAAGGACACCGTGTACAGCGGCCGATAGGTCGGATTCGAGCCCCGCCACAGGTCGCTGCGGATCGCCGCGCCGTCGGTGTAGTCGAAGGTGACGTTGCGGCGGGCGTGGTCGGCGATCAGCTCGGCGAAGGCGCCGTGGTTCAGTCCGAGCACCCGCTTGATCGTCGTGATCGGGTGCTCGCCCTGCCGCGCCTCGAACCACAGGTCGTCGACGAACGACGTGCCGTAGCGGTCCCGCAGCGTGTTGATCAGCGTCCAGTCGCCGTAGTAGGTCTGCTGGTCGAGCCAGCGATAGTGGTGTCGGCCGTAGTAGCCGGAGCCGGTGACGACCTCGGGCCTGCGCATCCGGGCCATGTAGTTGGCGTGGGCCTCCCAGAACGGGCCGGAGTACCGGTTGCCCTCGCCGAAGCCGCCGCCGTTGCCCGCCGCCCGGTTCTGCTGGCTGGCATAGACCTGGAGGACGTGGACGAACTCGTGCGACTCCACCCAGTCGTCCCAGATCTTGTCGTAGGGCAGACACATGTGTCCCGCTCCGACGTCGTCGGCGCCCGCCCAGTTCGCGGGCGGCAGGAAGCCGCCGGACCAGCTGCCGCACAGATACAGGTTGATCTTGAAGTCCCGTCCCGGCGACAACGCGTTCGGATCGGCGAAGCCGACCTGATGCACGTAGTAGTCGTAGGTCCGCTCCATCACGTCCAGCACGTAGGCGGGATAGTCGGCGATGCCCCGGTTCTCCTGCGCCCAGCGGACGACGTCGACCGAGTCGCCCCAGCGCACCACGAAGTTGGCCGACTCGCGGCTGTTGCCGGTGTAGGCGCCCGCATCGATCAGGAACCGGGGGACCCGAGCCTGCTTGCCCTGCGCAGGCTGCGCATCGGCAGGCTGGCCTGCCGACTGAGCCGGCGTGATCGGCGCGAGGGCGGGCACGGGGGCGACGGCGGCCGTCGCGCTGATGTCGGTCGAGCCGGGGCCTGCGGGCGGCGAATCGGCGGGCTCGGCGGCGACCGGTGTCGCGAAGGACAACGCGGCGGCGAGCGACAGGGCGAGCACTCGGGATGTTCGGGCGGTCCGCATGATCATCTCCTCTTCGTTGAGGCTACGAGTTCGGCGGCGGTGATCTCGCCGGCGGTGGAGCGTCGGCGAGAGGGCGTGATCGGGGTGGTCGAGATCAGAGCTGCCTGGTCTGCTGGACCGGCAGCATCAGCCCGGCGGCGTCGTACTCCACCCGGTCCAGACACACCGAACGACGGAACTGAGTGCCGCCGGGCAGGTCGGAGGTGTGATAGGCGATGTACCACCGACCCCGGAACTCGAAGAACGCCTGGTGATTCGTCGGACTGCTCACCCGACCGTTCACCGTGCCCCGGAACGTCCACGGCCCCGTCGGCGACGACGACGTCGCATAGTCGATCGTGGCCGGATTGCCGCCCGCCGCGTAGGACAGGTAGTACAGATCGTTCCGGCGATGCAGGAAGGGCGCCTCCCAGAAGCCCGGCAGCCCCGAGATCGTCTGGATCGGCCCGGCCAGCGAGATCATGTCGTCGGCCAGCGGGGCATACCGCAGCTCCCACCATGAACCCCAGTACAGATGTGCCCGCCCGCTCGGATCGACGTACACCGTGGGGTCGATGTTCAGCGTCGGGGCACTGGGATCGCTGCCGCTGACCAGCGGCGTGCCCCGAGCATCGCGGAACGGACCCAGCGGCGAGTCGCCGACCGCCACACCGATGGAGAACCAGGCCGGACCACGGTCGGCGATCGGCACATACCAGTAGAAGCGCCCGTCGCGCTCCACACACTGACTGGCATAGGCGGCACCGTCCGACCAGGAGAAGTCCCGCCAACTCAGCCGGGGGCCGTGATCGGTCCACGTGGTCAGGTCGTCGCTGGAGAACACGTGCCAGTCGTTGATCAGGAAGTCGGTGGCACCCGGCGCGGCGACGTCGCGACCGGCATACAGGTAGACGCGGTCCTGGTGCACCAGCACGGCGGGGTCGGCGGTGTGGATGTGCCGGATGATCGGATTGCTCCACTGCTGGTCGGCCTGCCGTGGTGCCGGGCGGGCTGAGACGGCGGCGTGGGCGGCAGGCCCGACGGTGAACGTGGTGGCGGCGACGGCCGCCCCCAGCCCCATCGCCTTGAGCACTCCCCGGCGCCCGGGAGTTCGGAGTTCGTCCATTGTGGACCTTTCGAGTCGAGACCGGCGCGGACCACCTGCCGTCCTGCGCGCGCCCGGCCGAGTCGACCACGGCGGACGCCGGAGGAGCCGAGGCGTCGTTCAGCAGGGGGCCGCGCGGGCAGGCGTGGCCCCCAAGGCCGACGGCGTCGGGTCCGAGGGATAGCTCTCACGTGCCGAAACAGCACCGAAAGCGGTTTCAACGCTAGGTGTGACCCCGGACACCGTCAAGCGGCCGTTCGGTCGCCGCAAACTCGCCCGCCCAACCCAATTCGCCCGCCCGCACCGTCGGCGCGACGCACCGCCGTCTGCCGTATCGCGTCGGGCGATGCCGGGGTTCGGGGGCGGCGACGGTGGCGAACTGCGCACCCTGATCTGTGGGTGACGGGTTGGACTTAGCGGTGATCAGCGCGCGTGGTCTGTGCTCGATCCGGTGCTCTGCGACCTCCTTGCGATCCCGAGGGCGTGGTCACCATAGGACTGCCCGTGCTGGCGTATGCAAGGATGTCATCGTCAGCCGACCGCTTGTCCTGGGGAGTCGGGCTGTGGCTCTCTCGCTGGTATCGGTCATAGGCTCGGCCCGGTTAGGGAGGGCAAGCGTCGTGCGACACGCCTGATCCTTCCGAACCTGCCGACGGGCGTGTTGGTCTCTACCCGATAACCTTGCGATGCTGGGAGACATGACATCCCTGCTGAGGCAGGGTGGCACCGGCCCTTCGGGGCCGGTGAGGATCGCAACACCCTCATGGGCTAACGGGGGTGATGTCGGTCGCCTTGTGGCACCGGCCCTTCGGGGCCGGTGAGGATCGCAACCCCTCCTTGTCCTCCCACTGGTTGGTCTTGATCCGTGTGGCACCGGCCCTTCGGGGCCGGTGAGGATCGCAACCAGGCCACGTGGCCGACCGGGTCCTGCCACATCTCCGGGTGGCACCGGCCCTTCGGGGCCGGTGAGGATCGCAACGCGGTGCGGGCGGTGGCCCAGGGCAGGTCTGTTCGCGGTGGCACCGGCCCTTCGGGGCCGGTGAGGATCGCAACCCCACCGGACTGCTACTGCGACGCATCTCGGAGGCCTGACGGACGTACGCAGCGCCCCCGCACCAGCGCGGTGCGGGGGCGCTGTCATTCGCGGGGTCAGTACTCCCATTCCCAGCCGTTCCCCGCAGGCCGGATTCCGAACATCGGATCGAACGTCACAACCCCGCTGGCATGCGCCGTGTCGAGCGTGATCCGTGCGTGATAGGTCGTGCCCGACCGCATCCCGCCGATGGGGAACTGGTCTGCGTCGTCCATACACGAGTAGGACTCGATCGACGCAGAGTCACCCTCACCCACGCCGTCTGCGGAGATGATGCCGAAATCGAACGGGGTGATGTTCAACGTCCCGGCCGTCTGGTGGACCTCGACGGTGATGTCCACGACCACGAAATGCCCGCGCGACGGAGGGCTCGCCCACTGCGAGGTACATCCCGGATCGACGGCGGTGCCGGTGACGGTGGCCGTAGCCGTCCCCTGACCGAGGTCGATGGGTTCGCCGATCTCGACGATCTCCAGGTCGCGTTCGGAGAACTCCACTGCAGGCGCAGGCGCAGGTTCGGGGGCCGATTCCTCGTCCAGTTCCCCGGTCGTCACGGTCGGTGCCGCAGATTCGGGGCGGCCTGCCGGGTCGGCTGTCGCGGTGCCGGGGTCGGTGGTGGTGCACGCGGCGAGCAGCGCGACGGCGGCGAGCAGCAGGGCGGGACGTGCGGGCGTCATGGCGGGATCATCGCGCCGCGACGAGAGTTGGATACCGGTTGTGACCATGTCGAGACGTGACGGTGCCCCCGCGACCACGACGGTCGCGGGGGCACCGGTCGTTCAGCGGCGTCGTCCGCCCCGCTGGTGTCGGCGGCGGTCCGGACGCGGCAGGCGGGCCGGGCGGACGGTGCCGGGGCGGGCGGGGAGATGACATGCGGGCCTCCTGTTGGTGCTCGGGATGGTGGGCGGACCCGCCGTGGTCTGGTCACGGCAAAAAGAGGCGCCCGAACCACCTCGGTGCAGGCGCCTCTTGGGTTCATACGCAGGAGATCTGCGCTTTCGGGGAAGACTGCTCATCTCTGTCGCTGCGGCGGCTCCTCCTGCGCGTCGGCCACCCGCTCCATTGCGGAGGCGAGCCGCTCGATCGCCGCGGGAATTGCACCGGTCCTCCGGGCCGGTGTGGATGGCAACTCGCGCGAGCCGGTATCCCGTGTGGAAGCTTGTCGCCAGGCGGCACCGGTCTTCCGGAACCAGCACAGATCGAGACGGCGGGCGGCTGTAGTCGACGCACCGCTACGAAAATCGGGTGCATCTAGGCGGTTCTGCGTGCAGGCTGCCCAGGTGAACGTGGAAGACATCGGCGCACGGTTGAGCGACCGGTTCGGTTCTGCGGCCGAGGGTTGGCTCGCAGCGGTCCCGTCCGTCGCTGCGGATCTGGCCTCCCGGTGGGGCCTCGTGCTCGGTGAGCTGTTCGCGAGCGGCGCCTCATCGGTCGTCCTGCGCTGTCGATGGCCGGACGGAACGCCTGCGGTTCTCAAGCTCAGTCCGGATCGGGCGTTGTTGACCAGGCAGGTGGAGATGCTGCGCGTGTTCGCGCCGTCCGGTCGGGTGCCCGCCGTGTTGGCCGCCGATGCCGAGGCCGGGGCGATGGTGCTGGCGGAGGTCCTCCCCGGCACCGAGGCCGAGGACCTGCCACCGACGTCATTACCACCGCGATGGGCCGAGCTGCTGGCCGCCCTGCACGCCGTGACCCCGCCCGCGCACTGGCCGTGGGACCTGCGCGGTCGGTGTGACGAGGCCTTCGTCCGGATCGGCCGCAGGCTGGCCGAACCCGCTATCGGCGCGCGGATCGACGAGGCCACGTGGCAACGGACGATACGGCGTTGTGCGACGCTGCTGGACACCCAGGCCACGACCGTGTTGTTGCACGGCGATCTGCACCTCGGCAACGTTCTGGACGGCGGTCCGTCGCGGGGGCTGATCGCGATCGATCCGAAGGCGTGTCTCGGAGATCCGTGTTACGACGCCGTCGACTATGTGGTGGCCGGTGCCGGACACGAGGGTGTCGAGGCCCGCTGTCAGCGGGTGGCGGCGGCGTGCGGGCTCGATGGGGACAGGCTGTATTCGTGGAGTCAGGTGGTCGCACCGATGGCGGCCATCGCACACCTCACCTACGGCGGCCCAGAGCCGGTGATCGACGAACTGATCGCCCTGACCCGTTGATCTACCGCGCATATCCGCCTTGTCGCTGACCGTACAACCGGCCCCTGCGCGGTTCGGGAGGGCAAGCGTCGTGCGCCACGCCTGATGGTTCCGAACCGGTCGCCGGAGGTGTCGGTCACTGCTCGATAACCTTGCGGTGTTGAGAAGTTCAATGCCCCTGCTCCGGCAGGGTGGCACCGGCCCTTCGGAGCCGGTGAGGATCGCAACCACGGCCTCTACAGCGGCACCGCCGACGACCTCGGTGTGTGGCACCGGCCTTTCGGGGCCGATGAGGATCGCAACAGCGCCGGCGCCCACTCCGGACACCACGGCCCCTAGTGGCACCGGCCCTTCGGGCCGGTGTGGATCGCAACGTGATGGTCACGTCCGGTGCTGGCACTGGCTGAAACGTGGCACCGATCCTGCGGAGTCCCGCAACATCTCCGGCACGTCCTCAACCGGGTGAGACTTCGGGCGTAGTCGGGTGTGATCGCGATGTGCCCAGGCGGAGATGGCGCCGCGCCGTGATGATCAGTTCTGTCTCAACAGAGGATCAGCGGAAAGGCAGACTGATGGCGGCAGGGATCGTGCGCGTGGCGGCATTCGGTGGACGGTGCTGGATGTGCGGCGCGACTGCGGTCGCCGGGGAGAAGCTGGCCGGCCGCCGACACAAGGTCCGGCTGCTGTGCAAGCGGCATGATCAACTTGTTTTCGCTGGCGATGCGTCCGGCTCACCGCCGCCCGACCCACGGGTGCACAGCGCGGCGACATCCGGCGACGATCTTGATACCCCCGATCCCGTCGTCGCTGATCAGAACCCTTCTTGAGCTGCGAGGGCGTCTCGACGGGAGAGCTCAGCGCCGGGCTGCCGTCATCCGGAGGCTCATCGAATTCCACGGGGACGTACTAGATCCGGCAGTCGCGACCCAGCTCCCACCGCCGCAGCGCGCCTCAGCCCCGCCGCCCCCGCAGCCCGTCGAAGATCACCGACAACAGGTGTGCGCGCTGCGTCGGGTCGGGGCCGATGTGTTCGTGCGCGTGTGAGGCTCCGACCATGAGCGCGACGACGTCCGACGTGCTCAGGTCCGGTCGCAGGCTGCCATCTTGCTGGGCTCGGGCGAGCAGCCCGGCCACGGCCTGGTGAAGCTGCTGGACGACCCCCGGGTGTGTGCTGGTGATCTGCTGCACGTCGGTGCCGGAGTGCGCCAGCGCGGTGGCGAACTGGTGCTTCGTCGCTGAGAGTTCGATCCAGCGATGGAAGAACGTGCGGAAGGCGGCGTCGGCGTCCGCAGTGTCGCTGAGTCGCTCGGCCTCGGCGGTCAGCTGGGTGAGGCGGCCGATCGCGACTGCCTCGATCAGCGCCTCCTTGGTGGGGAAGTGGCGGAACACGGTGCCGATCGCGACGCCCGCCCGTCGCGCCACCTCCTCGGTGGAGGCGGCCGGGCCGACCTCGGAGAAGACGGCGTCGGCTGCTTCCAGGACTCGTTCTCGGTTGCGACGTGCGTCGGCGCGCAGCGGCGTCCGAGCCGAGTTGGTGGCCGCCTGGTCCCTCGTCGTCATCTGTCATCCCCATCGAGCGGCTGCCGCGAGTCCCACCGGAGAGGCCTGCGTTCGTCGGTTCACGTTACCGCGCAGTGGTCGTTGATAAGTCGAGTCGAAACTCACTATAGTAACCGGAGTCTCCACTCATTTTATGTGACAGCGAGGTGCGTCCTGATGAGAACGATCGTGATGACCGGCGGAACATCCGGCTTCGGCGAGCTGACCGCGCGACAGATCCTCGCCACCCCGGACACTCGCCTGCTGCTGGGCACCCGCGGCCACGCGCCGACCGGGGCGGAGCCCATCCCGCTCGACCTCACCCGGCTCGCGGACGTGCGCGCCTTCGCCGACGCCGTGCGAGAACGGCTCGGTCCCGACAAGATCGACGCCCTGGTCCTCAATGCAGGCATCAACCCGCCGGACGGCGACGGTCGCACGGACGACGGGTTCGAGACGGCCTTCGGCGTCAACCACCTGGCGCACTACCTGCTGCTCCGGCTGCTGCTGCCCCTCTTGGCCGAGAACGCCGTCGTGTCGCTGACCACCAGCGGCACCCACGACCCGGCGGAGGGCACGATGATTCCCCCGCCTCGTCACGCGAGCGCCGCCCTGCTGGCGCACCCGGATCGCGATCCGGCGCGGGACGCGCAGCCCCGCACCGCAGCCGGGCGGGCCTACTCCTCGTCGAAGCTCTGCAACATCCTGACCGCCCGGGCACTCGCGCTCCAGCCTGCGGCGAGGGCGAGGAACCTGACCGTCCTGGCCTACGACCCCGGCCCCACACCCGGCACCGGACTGCTGCGCAGCGCGCCGCCGATGGCTCGGTTCGTCTGGCGGACCTTCGGCGCCGTCTTACGCAGGCTGGTGCGACGGTTCAACAGCAAGGAAGCAGCAGGCGGTAACCTCGCCGCGATCGCCCTGGGAACGGTCCGCCCGCCCGCCGGACGCTATTACGCGGCCGTCCGACGCGACGCGCTCACGTGGCTCGAACCCTCGGAACTCGCCCGCGACGAGGAGGCCCGGGACGCCCTGTGGCGGGACAGCGCTCCCTTGGTCGGCCTGCCTGCCTGAGAGCGCCGCCGATACTGGTCGCGAGCGGATCGGCGCGGATCGCCAGCGCCGTCCTTCGCCCTTTCGGTTCGAGCGTGTTGACGTCGAAACGCCCTCGGAGCGCGATGATCCCGCACCACTGAGCTTCGGGAAGGCAAGCGTCGTGCGACACGCCTGACCATTCCGAACCGTTTGCCGGGCGTGTTGATCACCACCAGGTAACCTTGAGGCGTTGAGGAAGGCAATACCCCTGCTGCGGCAGGGTGTGGCATCGGCCCTCCGGGGCCGATGAGGATCGCAACCGCCCCGGTGCTCACCGCCGTGACGAGCGCGCACCTGGGGTGGCATCGGCCCTCCGGGGCCGATGAGGATCGCAACCTCCAAGCGGCGCGGGCCGCCGCGGCGGCCGAGGGTGGTGGCATCGGCCCTCCGGGGCCGATGAGGATCGCAACCTCGCGTCGGCGACGGCCCGCATCGGCGGCGTCGGGTGGCATCGGCCCTCCGGGGCCGATGAGGATCGCAACCGCTGCGGCACCTCGCGGTGGGTGCGGTGATCACTGGTGGCATCGGCCCTCCGGGGCCGATGAGGATCGCAACCCGGCCTGGAGGTCCAGCAGGTGTTGACGACCGGCAGTGGCATCGGCCCTCCGGGGCCGATGAGGATCGCAACCGCGCCGCCGCGCAACAACGCGACGGCGACCTCGAGTGGCATCGGCCCTTCGGGGCCGATGAGGATCGCAACGACGAACTGAGCCGGACGGCGTACCGCGACTATGTCTGTGGCATCGGCCCTTCGGGGCCGATGCGACGATGGACCTGCCTCGCTACCCCGCCGTAGCCAGCCCCGTCTGAAACGCGATCACGACGAGTTGTGCCCGGTCCCGCGCGTCCAGCTTCATCATCGCCCGGTTGACATGCGTCTTCGCCGTCAGCGGCGAGACGTGCAGGCGGGCGGCGATCTCGTCGTTGGACAGGCCCGTGGCCACCAGCCCCACGACCTCGCGCTCCCGATTCGTCAACGCCGACAGCCGCTCCGGCTGCGTCGGCTCCGCCACCTGCGGGCCGCTCAGGAACCGTTCGATCAGCCCTCGGGTGGCCTTCGGCGACAGCAGCGCCTCGCCTCGCGCCACCGTCCGGATCGCCGCCAGCAGCTCGCCAGGCCGCACGCCCTTGCCCAGAAACCCGCTCGCCCCGGCCCGCAGCGCCTCGAAGACGTACTCGTCGACCTCGAAGGTCGTCAGCACCAGCACTCGGACCCCGACAAGATCATCGTTCGCGATGATCTCCCGCGTCGCGGCGAGGCCGTCCAGCTCCGGCATCCGGATGTCCATCAACACCACGTCGGCCCTGGTCGAACGGACGAGGTCCACCGCCTCCCGGCCGGTCGACGCCTCGCCCACCACTTCGAGATCCGGCGCCGAGTCCACCAGCACCCGGAATCCCGCCCGGATCAACGCCTGATCGTCGGCCACCACGACCCGCACCGGCTCGCTGCTCACTTCGCCTCCCCGGCGCTTGCGGACGGGATCGGCAGCCGGGCGAGCACCCGGAAACCACCGCCGCTGATCGGCTCCGCACTCAGTGTCCCGCCCACCGTGACGGCCCGCTCCCGCATCCCCACGATGCCGTGACCGCTGGGCGCGGACTGCCGCGCCACCGGCTCGCCGGACTCCGCCCGTTCCGCAGGACCCGACGCGGCCGAGCCCGCAGGCGAATTCGACGCCGGTCCCGACCCTGCCGGACCCGTCGATCCCGAATCGACCGAGCCGGCACCCGCCGCCGAAGACCCCGATGCCGAAGACCCCGCCGCCGCAGCACCCCACACCGTGAGATCCGACCCGCCCGACACCGCCCCAGCACCCGCCGCCCCGGACCCCCGCGCCACCGCAGCCGCACCCGACTCCGGCGCCCCGTTCCGCACCTCCACGACCAACTCCGCCGGACCGTGCTCGATCCGCACCACCACCCCGGCCCCCCGACCGTGCTTGTGCGCGTTCGTCAACGACTCCTGCACGATCCGATACCCCGCCAGATCCACCGCAGGTGGCAGCGGACGATGCCTGCCCGAGGTCACCAGCTCGATCCGCAGCCCCGTCGCCGCGAACGCTTCCACCAGCTCGGAGACCCGATCCAGGCTCGGCGCGGGCTCGGTCGACGCCGCAGGCTCCTCCGCGCCGCGCAACACCCCCAACAGAGTCGTCATCTCCGTCAACACCGTGTGCCCCGCATCCCGGATGTGCCCCACCGCCGCCGCAGCAGCCGCGGGCTGGCTGGTCAGCAGATGCTCGGCCACCCCGGCCTGCACCGTGATCACCGCGATGTGATGCGCCACGACGTCATGCAGCTCGCGGGCGATCCGCATCCGTTCCGCCACCACCCGCCGCGCCGCCTCCTCCTCCCGACTCTGCTCGGCCCGCCGCGCCCGCTCCTCCACCTCGGCGATGTAGGCCCGCCGACTGGACAGCGCATCACCCACCGCCACGGCGATACCCAGCCACGCCACCACACCGGGATTCCCCAGGCCCGGCAGCAGAGTCGGCGCCGCGATCGCCGACACACCGGCCAGCACGAGCGCCGCCACGGCACCCGCAGCCCACGCCCGCCGACGCGGAACCAGCGTCGCCACCGTGTACGCCGCCACCAGCGCGGGCGCCAGATACGGGGAGGGCCCGCCGCCGATCACCAGCGTCGCAGCGCCGATCACGGTCGTCGCCGCCAACACCGGCAGCGGCCACCGCCTGCGCAGCACCAAGGCCGCACACCCCACCGCCCCCGCCAGGATCATCCCGAGATTCAGCTCGGCACGGGCGAACGGCGGTTCCCAGCCCGGCGGCCCCGGCGCCCACTCCGGATGCCGCCCCATCGCCTGCGACGCGATCAGCGGGCCGACGAAGAGCAGCACCGCCACCACCGCGTCGAACACCAGCGGATGCCGCCGCACCACCTGCCGCCACCGGGCCGAACGCCTCATGCTGCGCACCGTAGGCCCGCCCGGCCGCCGCCGCGTCCTCCCCACGCGGTCCGTCGACGTACTGCACCCGCAGTAGGGCGCCTCGGCGCTACCACCAGCGCCGCTGCCCCAGATGTCTGCGCGCAGACGACGCGCCGACCCCCTCCCGGCGACGAGGCTTGAGCCCATGATCGAGGCAGCGAACCTGACCAAGCGCTACGGCGAGAAGACCGCCGTCGAAGACCTGTCCTTCACCGTCCGCCCCGGCGCCGTCACCGGCTTCCTCGGCCCCAACGGCGCAGGCAAGTCCACCACCATGCGCATGATCGTCGGCCTGGACGCCCCCACCGCAGGCTCGGTCACCGTCAACGGCAGGCCCTACGCCGAACACGCCGCCCCGCAACGCGAGGTCGGCGCCCTGCTGGAGGCCAAGGCCGTCCACACCGGCCGCTCCGCCTACCACCACCTGCGGGCCATGGCCGCCCTCACCGGCATCTCCCGCCGCCGCGTCGACGAGGTCATCGAACTCGCCGGACTCGCCGACGTCGCCCGCAAACGCGCAGGCGGCTTCTCCCTCGGCATGGGTCAACGCCTCGGCATCGCCGCCGCCCTCCTCGGCGACCCGACGACCCTCATCCTCGACGAACCGGTCAACGGCCTCGACCCCGACGGCGTCCTGTGGATTCGCACCCTGCTCAAGGACGTCGCCGCCTCGGGGCGCGCCGTCCTCGTCTCCTCCCACCTGATGAGCGAGATGGCCCTGACCGCCGACCACCTGATCGTCATCGGCCGAGGCCGACTGATCGCCGACGTCTCCGTGGCTGAATTCGTCGCCCGCGCCGCCCGCGACAGCGTGCTGGTCCGCTCCCCGGACGCGGGCCGACTCCGCGAGGTCCTCGCCGAGGACGGCGTGGTGATCAGCGGCGTCGAACGCGGACTCCTCGACATCACCGGACTCACCGCAGGCCAGATCGGCGACCGCGCCCACGCCGAGGACATCCGCGTGCACGAACTGACCCCGCAACAGGCCTCCCTCGAAGAGGCCTTCATGGCCCTGACCAGGGACGCCGTCGAATACCACGGCGGAACAGCCGCCGGACCCGCCCACGCGGCCCGCCCGGACCCCGACGCCGCGAACCCGATCGACCTCGACGACGCGACGACGCGAGCGACCGGCAACGCCCCGGCGGCCACTGCGGCGCAGACAGCCGGGAACCAGCCGGGCGAGACCACGAACCAACCCGGCGAAAACACACCGGCAGCCGACGAGGCCGCCGACCAGGCGCGCGAGTTCACGACCCCCGGAAGGACCGACCGATGACCGCACCGGACACCGCCACCAGGCCCGGCCGCCACGCCGCTGCGGAATCCGTCGAGCCTCCGGGGGCAGGACGAGACACCGGCACGACAGGCCCAGCGGGCTCGACCGCCAAGGTCACGCTCCCGCGCGTCATCCACTCCGAGTGGATCAAGCTGTTCACGCTGCGCTCCACCGTGATCGCCTTCGCCGCCTCGATCATCGCCCTCGTCGGACTCGGCGTCCTGTTCGCCGCCACCAGCACCGGACAGGTCACTCCCGGCGGACCCGGCGGCGGCGGGCCTCCGGTGGCGGGGCTCGACCCCACGACGCTCTCGTTGAGCGGCGTGCTCCTGGTGCAGCTCATCGTCGGCTCGCTCGGCGTGCTGGCCATGGCGGGGGAGTACTCCACCGGGATGATCCGGTCCTCGCTGATCGGCGTGCCGAGACGCCTGCCCGTGCTGTGGGCCAAGACGCTCGTCTTCGGCGGGGTCGCCCTCGTCACGATGCTGGTGGCTGCCGTCGCGGCCTTCCTGGCCGGACAGGCTGTCCTGGACGCGGGCGACGCGGCGAGTATGACGCTGTCCGATGACGGGGTGGTGCGGGCCGTCGTCGGGGCCGCCGTGCAGGTCACCGGGGTGGGGCTGCTCGGCCTCGCTCTCGGCGGGCTGCTGCGCAACACCTCGGCTGCGATCTCCACCCTGGTCGGCGTGATCCTGGTGCTGCCGGGGTTGATCACCCTGCTCGGCCAGGACATCGCCGACACCGTCAGCCCGTACCTGCCCTCCAACGCCGCCGCCGCGTTCAACTCGATCGCCGAATCGCCCGCGCTGCTGTCACCGGGGCAGGGGCTCGCGGTGTTCGGCGGGTACGTCGTCGTGGCCCTGATCGGGGCAGCGGTGCTGCTGCGACGGCGGGATGCCTGACGCGGGACCGCCTGACGTTTGAGGACGTGACGAAGCCGGGGCGCGAGCGAACAACTCGCGCCCCGGCTCCGCGTCGTGGGTGGGCCGCGTCGCCTGCGCCCCGCCCGCGTCCGTCGTGATCTCGGAGCGTCCCTGCGGCCGGCGGAAGACTCGTGACCGCCGCTCCCACGTGTCCACCGTGCCCGCACGCACCGACTCGCACCTGTGCCTGAAGACATTCAATGGATTGTCACGCCCGAACATGTCGGCGGGAAAACCGCCCAGTTCGAGATGATGCGAGGCGCTGTCTCTCGTCGTGACTGAATGAGGACGAGTGCCCCACGGCACAATTCCACACCTGATGGCGCGATGACGACACCGTGCCCTTTGTGTCCCTCGCCTGCCCGTACCTCGATTACCGACCTGAACGAGCGAACCCAGACGAGCAGCGCGGCGGCTGGTTCGAGGGTGAAGGTTTCCCGCCCCGATGGGGGCAGACCCTCACGTACGAGAGGGGGATGCGTGTGGACGTACGGCGCAGGCCGTGAATGGCCCGGCATCCGCGCCAACCATCCGAGACTGACACGGGACCGAGCCCGGACCGCGCCATAGCGCACCGACCATTGCCGGCGCCGAGCCGTACACCGCGTTACCGGAACCGGTCCCGAACGGCTCAGAAGGCTCACTCTGGCGCGGCTTCCCGGCGCGGGTCGGGAGGTGTAAGGACTGAATGCGCAGCATCAGCCGCACAAACCCACGGAATGAGGGCAGACATGCTGACCCAGTTCACACAGCCGGACGAGGACCCGACGCAGCAGCCGAACGAGCACTCAACGGAGCAGGACCCGCCTGTGTTGCTGGTGTCGATGGGTGAGGCGTCGGCGGTGACGCTCGGCCAGGGCAAGGGCAGTTCAGAGGACAAGCGGCGGGCCTACAACTAGTCCGCACCGTGCTGGTGCCCGGTCCGGTCTTAGACCGGGTACCAGCCACGTTCGGCACAGAGAGAAGAGAGGCAACACATGCGTTGGTTCGGAGGATCCAGCAATCCCACGGCCCCCGTGCGCACCCCGAACGACGGGACGGCCTGGCTGCACTCGGCGGGCTGCTGGTCTGTCGGACACTGGCCGGGGTATGAGTTCCGCACGACACGCAGCCGCAGCCGCACCGTGGCCGTGATCGGTCCCTGCGGTGTCACGCGGGCGGACATGGCCCAGCTCGGACACACGGCGTCCCGGATGACGTGGCGTGGCGCTGGCAGGGGAGCTACACCACCGTGGAAGTGACCGACAAGGGAACCACCGTGTGGACCGACGTCGGCGGGGCCTGGCCGATCTATATAACGACGGCGGACGGCGGGGTCTACTGGTCGTCCAGCTCCCGCGCGCTGGCCGGGCTGACCGGGGCAGCGCCGGACCTGGACCGCTGGCCGGGTGGTTACTGGCCCCGTCCGTGCCCGTGGTGCTGGACGGGCTGTCCGCGTTCGAGGGCGTCTCCCTGGTGCAGGCCGGGCACCGGCTGACGGTGCCGACGAACGGCACGCCCATGGTGCGCCGGTTGTGGTGGCCCCGGCCGCGCTCAGGTTCCCCGGCCGAACGGTTGCGGGACGAGCTGGCGTCGGCGGTGGCCGTGCGGTTGGACGCGGCAACGATGCCGACCGTGGACCTGTCTGGCGGCTACGACTCCACGGCGCTTGCGTTGCTGTCGGCTCAGTCGGTCGGCCCCGATCGGACAGTGACCGGCGTGACGGTGTACCCGGTCGGCCACGCCGCTGGGGGTGACATGTTCTACGCCCGTCTTGCGGCCGAGCGGTCCAGCATCGTTCATCGGCTCATGCCCCTTGACGCCGAGCACGCGCCGTATTCGGCGCTGGACGCCGTGCCCGTGACCGACGAGCCCGCTCCGTCCACCATCGCAGACGCGCGGTTTTCCGGTCAGCTCCGATGGATGCGGGACACGCTCGGGTCCGACTGCCACCTGACCGGGGACGGCGGGGACAGCCTGTTGTGTTCCCCGCCGATCATGCTTGCCGATCTCATGGCAGCCGGGAACTACCGGCGTGCTCTGGTCGAGACAACCCGGTGGGCACGCCTGCGCCGACTGCCCGTGTGGCCGTTGCTGGCTACCGCCTACCGCACGGCGCGCACCGGCCGTAAGAATGCGGTGTGGGAGATGGCGTGCACTCTGTGGGCCGGTCTGCCAGACGGCCCGGACGGGGATATTCGTTGGTATGGAACCGAACCGGCCCCGCCGTGGGCGACGCCCGATGCACGAGGAAGGGCCACGGCCGTTGCGTCGAAAGCGGCCGATCGGGTGAGCGAGGCCCCGGCCACGTCGTTCGCCGTGACTGTTGCGGCGGAAGGTATAGCGGAAGTGGGCCGCACGGCGCGGGCAGACGTTCAGCTAGCCGAGTTCGTCGGGATACCCCTGCACAATCCGTTCACCGACTCCCGAGTGATCGACGCCTACCTGTCGGTGTCGCTGGACTGCCTGCCCGGCCCCGCCGACTACAAACCGGTACTGCGGGACGCGCTGGCCGACCTCTTCCCCGCCGAGCTTGCCGCGCGTACGACGAAAGGTGACTTCAACCCGGACCATTACAACGGGATGCGCGCCAACCTGGCCGAGCTTCATAGCTTGGCGGACGGCCGGTTGGCCGAGCTGGGACTAGTGGACCCGGTCGCGTTGCGGCGCATGTTGACCATGACTGCGGCCGGGTTGCCCGTGGCGTTCTCCACCGTGGAACCGGCCGTGGCCGCTGAGGTGTGGCTACGCGCCGTGGACCAGCCCCGCCCGTGGCATGGTCGGCGGCTCAGAACGTCCAGGGGGCCGCGTGAGCACTCAACACATCACGGTCCCCGATCACGTCCGAGCGGCCGACGTGGGGCCGGCAACGGTGATCGTGAACTACCGCACGGGCAATGTGGAAATCCTGATCGGCCCGGCCGCCCGCTGGTGGGCCGAGCTGGCGATTACCGGCAACCCGGACGCGCCGGGCGCGCTGGACGCGGCGTCAGCGCGAACCCTGCTCGGCCAGCTCGGCGCGGCCGGACTGATTGTGCCGACCCGGCGGCCCCGGCCGTGGTCACCCCCGGTGGCGGGGCCGCCGTGGGTGCCGAGCTGGGGCACTCACGAACTGGCGGCCGGACGCGCGGAGCCGGTCCGCGCCCCGCTCGGCGTGACCATGCGCGCGGGCCTGGCCTTGGCCGTGGTGTTCGGCGTGCTCGGTGGCGGCCGGGGACGGACGCGCATGGCTCGGCTCACCCGGCTACTGACGTGGGCCGCCCGATGCGCCACCGACCCCGCGTCCGCCGAACATGCGCGCCAGGCTGTCCACGCGGTACGGCGGGCCGGACTTCTGGCCCCGGGCCGCGTGGCTTGTCTGGAAGAGTCGGCCGCCGTCGCACTGCTGTTGGCCGTGTCCCGCCAACGGGTGACGTGGTGCCACGGCGTGGCGGCCGATCCCGTACGGCTTCACGCTTGGGTGGAGACTGACGACGGACACCCGGTGGCCGAACCGCCGTCCACCTTGCGGTTCACGGCGCTACGCACCATCCCGGTACGCAACCTCGGAGACGAGAACGATGAACGAGAAAAGGGAACCGATCGTGTGGATTCGCGGGGACGGTGCCGGACTCGGCCCGTTCTCCGGTGACCTGGTGGACCAGTATTGGCAGTGGGAGCAGGACCCGGCCGTGTTGGTCGGCTACGGCCGACAGACGCCGGACTCACTGGACAACCGGCGCGAGGGATACCAGCACCAGGCACGCGGTACCGATGACCAACTACGGTTCACCGTGTACGACATGTCCGGTGCTGAGCCCGCGCCAGTCGGCACCACGGCGGTTCTGATTGATCACCACGTGCGGACCGGTGAGTTCGTCATTCAGCTCAGCGCGGCCAGCCGGGGCAGAGGCATTGGCACGGAAGCAACCCGGTTGACGCTGGACTATGCCTTTCACATCACGAACCTACGGTGCGTCTACCTGGCGGTGTTGTCCCCGAACACGGCCGCTATCCGGGCCTATGAGAAGGCCGGTTTCCGCACGATCGGGGAGCGCCGACAGTCCGGGTACTGGCTCGGTGAACCGGCGAACGAAACGCTCATGGACGCGATCCCGGCCGACTTCCCCGGAACGTCCGCCGTGCGACATATCGTTGAGCCTGCCCTGTGACGCCATGCTCGGCGGGCCGAGGTCCGTGCCGGTGCCGGTAGTCGTCGGCTTGGCCGTGCTCGTGGTGCTGGCCTTGCTCGTCGGCACGCTGGCGGTTCGGCAACGGCGGACGCGAAATCAACCCGAGTTCGCGCCCCGCGCGGCCGAGACGGCTCGGCGGCAGAACAGCCGCGATGATCCCGAGCGCGGCACGGATGATCAGGACCAGCCGGACACGTTGTGGCGGCTGGTGGCCGCGTGGGGGAGTGCAGAGAGCGGCCGAATGAACCTTGCCTAGGCCGCTCTCGTTCGTCTGCGGGCCGCTCAGCGCGTATACGCGGCCTTGAGATCCTCTCGACCGGGGCCGTTCACCCACCTCGTCCGCGTCTTCAGCCAGGCGATGATCGTGCTGCTGTCCGGTTCGGTTCGACCATGACCCGCCAAGGGGAGATCGCCCGCCGGGGCGCCTTGGCCGCCGCGCTGACCGGCGCCGTAGAACACCTCGTCGACCCGAACCAGGGCGGGTTGCTGCGCAGTACCTCGGCTGCGATTCCATCTTCGTCGGCGTGATTCCGGTTCTGCCGGGGGCTGATCACCCTGCTGGGCCAGGACATCGCCGAGGCCGTGAGCCCGTATCTGCCCTCCAACACCGCCGCCGCGTTCAGTTCGATCGTCGAGTCGCCCGCGTTGCTGTCGCCGGGCCAGGGGCTCGCGGTGTTCGGCGGGTATGTGGTGGTGGGTCTGGTCGGGGCGGCGGGGCTGCTGCGGCGGCGGGATGTCGGAGGCGGGACCGTCTGACGCTGGAGGACGTGACGAAGCCGGGGCGCGAGCGGGCCGCTCGCGCCCCGGCTGCCGTCGTGGTCAGCTCTGCCGGGCGGACTTGACCGAGCTGAGGAATGAGTCGAAGGCGACCCGGCTGACGACGAGCGTGCCGCCCTCGCGGTCTTTGGTGTCGCGGATGGCTATTAACTCTGCTCCGTCGCCGATCTCGACACAGTTGCCATTCTGGGCGGTGCGGGTGGACGTACGCCACCGATCAGGGGGGAGATCAACCGTCATCGTGCCTCGTCTCGCGCGTGGCGTTCAGCAGCCGCCGCGATGAGATCAGCCGACTCGGCTGAGTCCAACGCAGCCGCAAGTAGATTACTGCGTGCCGTGAGGAACGGTTCCACGTCGGACGGCTCGTCGATGAACGACCCGTGAGCCAGATGTTCCAGATGGACGATCGGAGTCGCATCTGCGAACTCGCCGATCCAGAACGATCCGGACATCGCCGCGTGCACGCCGAGGCTCACCGGCAGTACACGGATGTCGATCGTGCCCTCACGCATCAGCTTCGTCAGATGGCCGAGTTGATGAGCCATCACGTCCGGCCCACCGACCTCCCGGCGGACAGCGCCCTCGTCCAAGATGCCGACGAAACGCGGACCGGACGGCTTGTTCAGTATTTCCTGCCTGCCGAGACGGGTGTAGACGAGTGTGTCGTCGCCACCCTCGCGTCCTGAGTGGATGACCGCGCGGGCGTAGTCCCCGGTCTGCAGCAGACCGGGGATGAGCATCAGCGACACCTCGGTGATCTGGGTTGCCTCACGTTCGTACATGATCAAAGTTTCGAGCTGGTCGGGAAGATTCGCGCCCGACAGATGCCAGTTCGGGCGGTCCAGATCACGGACGAGATCGAGAATTCGGTTGCGCTGTTCGGGTGAAGCTTCCAGCGCGCCGAGTAGGACTGACGCCTCGTCCACGGTGAGCAGTTTTGTTCCACTCTCGACCCGGCCGATGAACGGCGCATAGGTGCTGATTCGTCGGGCCACCTCGCGCGCAGGCAGGCTCTTCGACTCTCGCAGTGCCCTGATGGCATTGCCCAACGTTCGTGCCCGGGGTGACCTAGAAGCCTTCGCCATGTAACACAGGCTAGCCCAATGAATCTTTTTCATATGAATTTCCTGGTTTGCATCTGCTGTAACAGTTTCACATGATCTGGGAAGCGCGGCGCAATCGGCCGCGCATCGCACCGGAGGTGAGCATGATCGTCATCTGCCCGAGCGGAACCGGTCCTGTCGCATTTCTCTCGCGCCTGTTCCTGAAGCGGTGTCCCGATGAACGCCCTCGCTGGCCAGCTGCCCGCTACCCGCCGCTACGCCGGCGTCTTCCGCCGCCTCGAACATCGGCTCGATCCGACCTATGACGCCGTCGATGTCGCGGTGTGCGGCGCGATGGTGAAACGCATCGGTCCGGCCGAACCCGTTCCGCCCTGCCCGTCCTGTTTTCCGGAGGTGTCGTGCCCGCCTGGTTCGTCCGCTCGCTCGCCAGAGGAGACACCCACCTCGGTGCTCCCGAGGTCCGTCCCGCACCCCAGGTCGCACCGTGGTGCGACCCCGACACCGAGTTCACGCCGATGAACCGGCAACCGCTGGCCGTCTGCTACTTCGACTGGCAGCTCTGCCCGGACTGCCTCACCGCCGCCGCCCGCACCCGTCGTCGTCGCCGCCCGGTATCGGCGGTGGTCCGGTGATCACCGTCAACCGGCGTCCGCCCCGGCTCCTCGTCGTGGGGGCGCTGCGCCGCCTGCCCGCCGCCCGTATCCGCCGCTACCTCGGAGTGTCCCTATGGTCAGCGGACGAGTCATGATCGCCGCCCCGCTCGTGTCCGCCGTTCCCGCGCACGTGACGCCCGGCGGAGCGATGTCACTGGTGCTGGTGGCCGACCGCACGACCCGCTCGGTCGCGCTCGCCTCCGCAGGCCGAGGCCTCGCCGCGCTGAACTCCCGCGCGGCCCGGCTGGTGTGCGACACCGTCACCGACCCGCGTCCCGTCCTCGCCGTCGAGGTCGCCGCCACCGGACGGGATCACCAGGCGTGCAGGGTGCGCGTCGTGGTCCACCACGGCCAGGTGACGATCCTGCTGCTGTCCGGTGAGACCACCGTCCGCCAATGGCACATCGCCCGACGGGGAGCCCTGGCCGTCGCGCTGACCAGCGCCGTCGCCCACGTCGCCGACCCGATCCAGGTAGGAGCGCCGATCCCGGCGGAACCGCCGATCGCGCGGCAGTCCGTCTCCACCCCCTGACCACGAGGCGTTCACCGCCGCCGCCCGCGCCGCCCGCCGCCGGAGTGATCCTCCGCCGCCGACACCGTCCACCGACGACGCGGCGGTCACCGCCCAGTTCGGCGGTCGCCCGGCTTGTCGTCATCACCCCAGCAGACCACCAGGCCCCAGCGCAGACGTTCCGGCTCGCGGTTCGGCGGAGTGCGGTCGTCGAGTGACGACCGCCCCACTGGCGATCCCGGGCCGACCCGATCGGTCGATCCGACGACAGTGATGAAAAGACCGCCGATCCATTGTCCCGACCGGAATTCCGCCCGGAATTCTCTGCCGATTCCCTCGCATCAACCTGGGTTGCGCGCTCGATCAGCCGTGCCTGCCCGAAGTCCTGCCCGAGTTCTCGATGTCTCCTCTAGAGAGTGGTGTTCTCCTTGTTGAAACCCTGGATGCGCCGACGGCCCGACGAGACCGAACGGGAGGCGATGGCCCGCCGGTCCCGTACCTGCACTTCTGTCCCCGCGAGGACGCCACCGTCGCCGAGAGCCTGGAACACGAGTCGACCCATGAGAAGCCCCGCGCCAGGAAAGCCCCGCCTGACGCCGAAGCCTGATCGCCGAGCCGCCCGCGTTCGACGTCCCGCCGATCGCCATTCGCGGGCGGCCTGCGACCTCCGCCGACCCACGCCAGAACACGCAGAATCACGGTGGTGTGGGCGAATCATCCGCCATTCGTCCGGAAACGAGTGACCGCGAATGTCTGCCTCCCGTGAACACCATTCCCCGTTCTCCGACATTCTGACCGAGCCCGTCCTCCCGTCGCCCCGGCAGGCCGAGCCGTCGCCTGCGACTCGGCCCGAGCTGCCGTCGACCCCGGCGGCCCGAGCCGCACCGTCGAACCCCGCCGCGCCGAGAACCCGGCCGCCTGCGGCGGCACCGGAGGTCGTGCCGCCCTCGCCCTCGCCGCCTGCGCAGCACGCGCCCTCTTCAGCCGCCCGATCCCCCACGCCCGCGCCAGGGACCTCGGTGCCCACCCGTCGCAGCCGCCGTCGCACGAGCTGCGCCCGCTGTCTGGACACCCGCGTCATTGCCACACCGGGTGATCACCTGCCGTTCACCCACATCACCTGTCCCGACTGCCGCTGATCACGAGGAACGTTCCCATGCGACCAGCCGACCGCGCTGCCCTCGGCGCGGAGATCATGAGCCACTGGCCCGCCCTGCTCCGCGCCGCCCGCCGCGTCGTCAACGACCCCGCCACCGCCGAGGACCTCGCCGCCGAGGCCGTGGCCAGAGTCCTGCGGCTCTCGCTCGTCGAGGGGCAGCGGATCGAGCACCTGCGGGCGTATCTGTGCACGGCGGTGCGGACGATCGGCGCCGACCACCACCGCCGGGATCGACTCGTGTCGTTCGTCGGCGACGTCCGCGACGACCAACATCCGCTGGCCGCCGCCGCCGACACCGCGCTGTTCGAACGGATGGTGCGCGTGGAGGAACACGAGAACATCGCCCGCGCCTTCAGTGAGCTGCGCACCCGCTGGCAGGACATCCTGCACCGCATCGACATCGAGGGCGATCTGCTGATCGACGTCGCCACCGACCTCGGCATGCGCCCCAACTCGGTGGCCGCGCTGGCCTGGCGAGCCCGCAGGGCCCTGCGGGAGAACTACCTGGCGTCGTGAGGCGGGGCGGGGTCGACGAACCCGCCGGATCGACGCCGTCCGCAACCGCCACACCGTCGCCCGCCGAGCGGCTCGCGACGTGGTCACCCCGATCTAGGCCGGTCGACCCGGAGCCTCCGAAGACCGACCGAATCGGTGATCACCTGGAACTCGGTGATTCGATCGCCGTCGATGGTGAACACCAGGGCCAGCGTGAGCTCGCCGCGCTCGAACACCACGGCACCGGGAGCGCCGTCGATCAGGACAGCCTGCGCCCGACGAGCACGCACCGCGAAGAATCGAGCCTCCTCGACGACGTTCCGCGCGCCGTGCACGACGGCGGGAACCTGCGCGGGCACCATGCCGTCGACCCGCCGCACGACGTCGACGTGCAGCACCGTCAGCAGCCCGTCCAGGTCGCCGTTGCGGACGGCGGTCAGGAACTCGTCGACGACCTTGCGATGTCGAGCAAGGTCGGAGCTGGTGGCCTCCGTGCTGCCACGCACCTTCTGCCGCGCGCGACCCGCCAGTTTCTTGGCGGCGGCGGGGGAGCGGTCCAGCAGAGGGCCGATCTCGGCGAACGGCACGGCGAAGCTGTCATGCAGCACCAGCGCGATGCGCTCGGCAGGAGACAACGTCTCCAACACCACCAGCAGCGCGCGGCTCACCGAGTCGGCCAGCACAGCCTCGTGCTCCGGATCGGCCGCCTGCAAGCCGGACTCGGCCGCCGAGGCGGACCTCACGGACTCCGCAGGCGGCCACTCCACGGGCTGGTCCCGCCGCGCCCGTCGGGACCGCAGCATGTCCAGACACACCCGAGCGACGACCCTCGTCAGCCAGCCGCCGAGATTGTCCACGGCGTCGGTGTCGGAGCGGTCGAACCGCAACCAGGTCTCCTGCACGGCATCCTCGGCCTCGGTTCGCGAGCCCAGCATCCGATAGGCGACCGTCCGCAGGTGGCCCCGATGCTCCTCGAACCGCCGAGCCGCCCTGTCTCGCTCGTTCATCTGTCCCCTCGCCCCGCGCCGATCCGTCAGGTCTGTCGTCATGTCATTGACGAACCAGACCGAGCCGATGGGACGACCAGACCAGATGACTCTTCTCCGCGTCGACACGAGCATCCGCCGACAGGGCTCCCTCAGCCGCGAACTCGCCGACATCATGGCGGAAGCCTGGCCTGCCGATCAGGTCGTCCGCCGCGACCTCACCGCCTGCCCCGACCTGCACGCGACCTGGCGCGAAGCCGTCGCGGCCGGGTTCCTGTCCGAGGGGCACCGGACCCCGGCCATGCGCGAGGCCACGGCCTTCGCCGTCGACCTCGCCGACGAGGCTCTCGCTGCTACCGAGATCGCCGTGAGCGCACCGCTGTACAACTTCGGTGCTCCCGCGACGCTGAAATCCTGGATCGATCTGCTGATCACTGATCCGCGATTCGACCCGCGCCACACACCGGCTGGTCAGGCGTTGGCCGGTGTCCCGCTGACGCTGCTGATCGCGCGCGGCGGCGGTTACGGGCCCGGCACACCGCGCGAGGGCTGGGACCATGCGACGCCATACCTGCGACGTATCTTCGGCGACCTGTTCGGCGCCGAGGTCACCGTGATCGCCGTCGAGTTGACCGCAGTCGAGTTCGACCCGGCGATGGCCGATCTCCGCCCGCAGGCGGCGATCTCACGAGCTGAGGCGCGAACCCTGGCCGAGAACACCGCCGCGAGTCATGCCGCACGCCGAGGGCGGAACGGCGATCGGCAGAAGCGCGGCATGCCGGTGGTCCAAGAGGCGATCGTGCGGTGAGGACGGGGCGGGCTCGACGCCGCGCGGGTTCGAACGACTCAGTCGTCCTCGTCGTCGGCCTCTTCCTCGGCGAATTCCGCCGGGGTGAGAATGTCGACGCGCGCGAGCCCGCCGGTCACATTGACGACGACGTCCTCCGTGCCTGCATCGTTGGCGCAGGCCAGCTCACAGTCCGTTCGGCCGAACACCAACATGCCCGACGTCCGAGCCCGCATACCCTCCGGGACGACGATCTCCACCCGACCGAACAGCGCGCCGACGTCGACGGACTCCTGACCCTCCACGACGTGGACGGTCTGGCGACCGAAGACCGCAGCGCCGTCATCAGAGTCGATGACCTGCCAGCCGAGGAACGCCCCGGCCGCCACCAGGACGCCGGTGACCAGCCCGCCGACGACGCGCGAGACGATGCCGGGTTTCGCCTCGTCCTCGTCGTCCTCGTCTGATTTGGTGGGAGTCGTTCGCGGGGCAGTCTGCGGCGCCGTGGAGGTCGTGCCCTCGGCGCCGTTCTCGGCTGCGGGCTCCGGAAGGTCGCGCGTGAGCAGCCGCAGTTCCTCCCGGGTGCGCGCGGCCCAGCATTTCGCCGTCCGCTCGTCATACTCGGTCAACGTCAGAACACCGTCGTCCAGCGCCGCCCGCAAGCGGGCGTCCACACTCCGGCGCTCACGATCGCCGATGCGTACCTCGATCTGCTCGTCCTCCACGGGGGCATTCTCGCAGAGAGTTCACGTTTCCTCTGCCAGGATGCGGCGGCTGGCGGGGGCGGCGGGTGTTCGGCCGTCAGGTGGTGCGGGATGTGGTGCAGCGCTGGAAGGCCTCCACATGGGTGGAGGACGGCTGTCGACGTTCTCGGTCTCCCGGTCGCCACGAACCTCCACGTCTGCGGAGAGCACTGGCAATCAGTGTCAATCTTCTGCGCAACAGACGACCAACCTCCACGTCTGCGGAGAGCACGTGGTCACCGCGATGATCGGGCACCCGGTTTCGACCAACCTCCACGTCTGCGGAGAGCACAAATCCCGCTCGGACCACGCCCGCCGCCGCATCGACCAACCTCCACGTCCGTGGAGAGCACACCGCCAGTGCCCGAGGACCCGACGACCGTCACGACCAACCTCCACGTCCGTGGAGAGCACAGAAAGACTTCGTCGACGAGGACGGGAAGCAGCGACCAACCTCCACGTCCGTGGAGAGCACCTTGCTCCTCTGGTCAACGGGTCCGCAGCGACGACCAACCTCCACGTCCGTGGAGAGCACGCGGTGCTGGCGAAGATCCCGGCGACGATGTCCGACCAACCTCCACGTCCGTGGAGAGCACGCGAAGACCGGCTCGGGTGGGCGCGCGGGTTGCGACCAACCTCCACGTCCGTGGAGAGCACACCAACTGAGAACAGTTCGATCAATGATCGACCGACCAACCTCCACGTCCGTGGAGAGCACGCTACTCGTGTCCTGCCCGAGCCCGTCCCGCCGACCAACCTCCACGTCCGTGGAGAGCACGGACCGCGCCGGCCTGCCGCCGCCGCCAGGTCGGACCAACCTCCACGTCCGTGGAGAGCACGCCTGCCATCATGCCCGACGCCGCCATCTCCCCGACCAACCTCCACGTCCGTGGAGAGCACATCGGCCACGTCAACACCACTCTGGGGGAGGTCGACCAACCTCCACGTCCGTGGAGAGCACTCGCCGATGATGCAGACCGATTCCTTGCCGGGCGACCAACCTCCACGTCCGTGGAGAGCACCCCGCACCGTGAGCGAGAAAACGACGGCAGATCGACCAACCTCCACGTCCGTGGAGAGCACAGCGGTGCGTGTCGTCGGTGCGTGATCGGCGGCGACCAACCTCCACGTCCGTGGAGAGCACGCCGTAGTCACCCTCGACCTCGACAGCGACCTCGACCAACCTCCACGTCCGTGGAGAGCACCAGCACGACCACGCTGGGCGTGATCACCACGACGACCAACCTCCACGTCCGTGGAGAGCACTACGCCTCGGGGCAGGGGTCCTCGTAGGCGTGCGACCAACCTCCACGTCCGTGGAGAGCACGCTTATCTGGCCGAGCTTCATTCCGAGGACGCGACCAACCTCCACGTCCGTGGAGAGCACCCTTCGCGACCTGCGGTTTTAGAAGGCCGTTTGACCGTTTTCGCCGCAGCGGTGTGCGTTCATGACGCATATCCTCGCAGACCCTGCTGACACCGAACTCGGACTCCGGTAGGCCGTAAGAACTGTCGGCGGGTTCATCTAGGGTGCTCGCCGTGAGCACCGATGGTGACGGTTCGTGCGGTGCGGGCGCAGGCGGGAACGAGGCGGGCGCTCACCGGGAGCTGCTCGACCTGGTGCTGTGGGGGAAGGAGCACGGGCTCGGCACGCCGTACCCGCTGATCTGCCACCTGCTCGACACCGCCGCAGTGGCGCGGGCGCTCTGGGCCGACATGGTGGCACCGGGATTCCGCGAGCAGATCGCGGGGGAATTGGGTCTGTCCGTGGCCGATACCGGGCGGACGGTGGAGTTCTGGGCCGCGCTGCACGACATCGGGAAACTGACGGCTCATTTCCAGGCGCAGCTCGGACTGCCCGCCGGATATCCACCGCCGGGCCATGAGACGCCCGGACACGACCGCGTCGCGAACCTCTGGCTGGCCTCCGCGTTGGAAAGGCTCGGTTATCCCGGCGGGCGGCGTCCGTTGGCGCGGCTGATCGCGGAGCTGCTGGGCGGGCATCACGGCCGGTTCCATCGCATCGATCCGGGTGATCTGCGGCCTGCGAAGCTGCCATTCCTCGGACTCGGCTCCGGGAAATGGGACGAGCAGCGGGTCGCGACGATGAACGTGCTTGTGGAGATCCTCCGGCCTGCCGTTCCCGTGACCACCCTGAGCAGGCCGTCGGCGGTCGCTGTGGCGGGGCTGGTCATGCTGGCCGACTGGCTCGCCAGCCAAACCCCCTACATCAAGACCAGACTCGACGACGTCCCCCGCTCAGGCACGGTCGTCGAGTTGCGCCGATTCTTCGACGGCTGTGTTTCGGCGGCGCCCGGCCTGCTCGACAAGGCGGGGCTGACCCGCCTCCGGTTGCGGTCAGGCTCCTTCGCCGAGGAGTTTCCGGCGTTCCCACCCAATGTGCTGCAGGCGAGTCTGGCCGAGCAGTTGCCCTCGGCGGTGACCGGGCCGGGGCTGCTCATGATCGCCGCGCCCACCGGCTTCGGCAAGACCGAGGCCGCGCTGTTCTCGGCGCGTGTCCTGGGTGCGGCGGCGGGACGTGCGGGGCTCTACCTGGCGCTGCCCACCACGGCCACGGCGGATCAGATGTTCACCCGCGTCGCGCGGTATCTCGCCCGGCGCGGCGTCGGCGATGTCTCGCAGGCGCTCCTGCACGGTATGGCGTGGTTGAGCCCGGTGGACGAGATGATCGCGAAGGCGACCTCGGTTGAGGAGATCTCGGGCGACCGGGAGACCCGCGCCCGTTTCCCGGAATGGATGCGGGGGCGTAAGCGCGGCCTGCTCGCAGGCGTGGGCATCGGCACCATCGACCAGGCCCTGTTGGCCGTGCTGCCGACCCGACACAACGCGCTGCGGATGTTTGCGCTGGCGGGCAAGACGGTCGTGATCGACGAGGTTCATGCGTTCGGCCCGTATATGCGGAGTCTGTTGGTCACCCTGCTGGGCTGGCTGGGCGAACTGCGCGTCCCCGTCGTCCTGCTCTCGGCGACCCTGCCCGCCCACGTGGCAGCCGAACTGGCCGCCGCCTACCGGGGGAGCAGCGCGCCGGGAACGCTGCCGCAGCCGGTGGTGCCCTATCCGGGCTGGACCTACGTCCAACGCGGCACGCCCCCGGTCTCTCATGCGCTGCCGTTCCCGGCGGAGCAGCGACGCAGACTCCAGTTGGAACTGCGACTGGTCGAGTTCGGCGCGGACGGGCAGCCTGCTCGGCTCTCGGCGGTGACGCCGGAGTTCACCGCCCTGGCTGCTCAGGGTGGGTGCGCTGCCGTCATCTGCACCACCGTCGCGCAGGCGCAGCAGACCTGGGGTGCGCTGGTCGCGTGGCGCGAAGCCCTCCCGGAGCCGCAGCGGCCCAGAATCGTACTGCTGCACTCGCGTTTTCCGGCCTGGCAACGGGAGCAGATCACGGCCGAGGCCACCAGCGTCCTGGGTCGAGACGGCGCCCGGCCGGAGCGGCTGATCCTGGTGGCCACCCAGGTCATCGAGCAGAGCCTCGACCTCGACGTCGACTTCCTCGTCAGCGACCTCGCACCGATCGAACTCCTGCTCCAACGCGCAGGACGTCTGCACCGCCACCCCGTTCGGGACGCCGCCCGTCCGGCATGGGCGGCGGCCGTCGGGAACGAACCTCGACGCATGGTGGTGCTCACCGCTCCGGAGGCGGATCTGACGCGCATCCCTGATGCCTGGAGCTACGTCTATCCGGCGGCGGCGCTGATCCGCGCCGAGCGGCTGCTGCGGGAGCGGGAGACGGGCGGCATCACCATTCCCGACGACGTGCAGGAGATGGTCGACCGTGGCAACCCCGGCGATTTCCCGGCGTATGAAGATCCACTGCTCATCGGCTTCGAGAAGGCCGAGGTCGAGCGCGGCGCGGACGTGATGGTGGAACAACAGTTCGCCCACAACCGACGGATTCCGGAGCCCTCCCGCCTGCTGAGGCTGGCCGAACTGTCCGCAGGGGACATGCCGCCGGAGGACCACGCGGCCACCCGTTTCAATGCCGACTCGGTGCGAGTTCTGCCCTGCTATGAGGGAGTCGACGGTGCACTCCGACTCGGCGGACCCAACGGCGAGACGCTGCCGGTGCCGGATGCGCAGGGGCGACTCTCCCGCGCCGAACTGATCTCCGTCATGCGTCACACGATTCCGGTCTCCGGACATCTCGTCCTCGGGCGAGGCGAGGACCACGTCCTCCCGTCGCCGTGGCGGGACATCTGGCCGCTGGGCGACCTGGTGCTGCTGCGGCACTCGGTCGACGAGGCGGGGCAGATCGGGACTGCACGCATCGGGGATCGGGAGTTCGTGCTCGATGCGGATCGGGGGTTGGTGGAGGTCAAGGCGGAGTGAAGGGCTGAGCGCGGTGTGTCGACCAGCGTCCACAGGCGTGGAGAGCACCCCCACTGCGGCACGCCCGTCAGTCCGTACAGCGACCAACCTCCACACGGGTGGAGAGCACGCCGGAGCTGTGGCAGCAGTACATCGGCGGATCGACCAACCTCAACGGGTGGAGAGCACGACCAGCGGAAACGGACCCGTCCAGGGTTTCGCGACCAACCTCTACACGGGTGGAGAGCACGAGCGCCTGCGCGTGCGGGCCGTCGCCCGGTCTCGACCAACCTCCACACGGGTGGAGAGCACGGCGCGACGTCGGATCGGCCCTCTCCACAGGCGACCAACCTCCACACGGGTGGAGAGCACGAGTCACGATGATGATGATCGACCCGCGTGACGACCAACCTCCACACGGGTGGAGAGCACGATCGTGGCGGTTGTCCCATGCATAACGGCGCCGACCAACCTCCACACGGGTGGAGAGCACCGGATCAGGCAA
The DNA here is from genome assembly GCF_001941625.1 of Actinoalloteichus fjordicus. NCBI lineage: Bacteria > Bacillati > Actinomycetota > Actinomycetes > Pseudonocardiales > Pseudonocardiaceae > Actinoalloteichus > Actinoalloteichus fjordicus. The sequence continues at coordinate 4,150,183 of NZ_CP016076.1, read as the reverse complement.
CCTCCCCCCCGGATACAGCCGCGACCAACCTCCACACGGGTGGAGAGCACATCACCGCATGGGACAGGCTCGGCATCCGAGACGACCAACCTCCACACGGGTGGAGAGCACGGCATACGTCCGCTGAAGCACGGGCGGCCGGACGACCAACCTCCACACGGGTGGAGAGCACGCTCCGAGCTGGGCGTGACCCGGCACAACGTCGACCAACCTCCACACGGGTGGAGAGCACACGTCGGCATCGACTGGACCGAGATCCACCGCGACCAACCTCCACACGGGTGGAGAGCACCCAGCGCGGCCAAGCAGACGGCCGGTCCACCCCGACCAACCTCCACACGGGTGGAGAGCACGTCCAGCGGGGGTTAGCGACGTGGTCAACGGACGACCAACCTCCACACGGGTGGAGAGCACTCCGGGGGCTGGAAGGGAGCCATCCCATGTCGCGACCAACCTCCACACGGGTGGAGAGCACCTCCCTACGGTCGTCACCAGAGAATGTCCCGGCGACCAACCTCCACACGGGTGGAGAGCACAGGCTCGGGTCGGGTCGGCGGCTGGACAGCACGACCAACCTCCACACGGGTGGAGAGCACGGGTGCGCCGCCTTGAGCAGCTCGGACGCCTGCGACCAACCTCCACACGGGTGGAGAGCACGTGAATTTCGATGACTGAGGAATCGGGTTTCCGCGACCAACCTCCACACGGGTGGAGAGCACGCCCTGCACCACGCCGCCAACAGGGCACGGCACGACCAACCTCCACACGGGTGGAGAGCACGTGGTCAGACCGGTGTCGTACTCCACGGCGGACGACCAACCTCCACACGGGTGGAGAGCACTGACCAGGCAGTGCGCGCGCGGTCGACCGCGCCGACCAACCTCCACACGGGTGGAGAGCACTGCACTTGGACCGCCGCGACGGCCACCGGTGACGACCAACCTCCACACGGGTGGAGAGCACCGCGTCGATCGCTGCCACGATGTCGGTCACGACGACCAACCTCCACACGGGTGGAGAGCACCGACCAGGGCCGTGATCAGCGAAAAGGGGCACCGACCAACCTCCACACGGGTGGAGAGCACCCTTCGCGACCTGGTGTTTTAGGAAGCCGTTTTACCGTTTTCGATGCGGTGGGGGAGGTTCATGGCCGAATCCTCTCAGATGGCACGGACAGAGATCAGTACGCAGGCCCGGACACCCGTCGATATGTCGGTGTCACCGGATACGTTGGCTGGGATGGCGCTCTCGGTGGCCGTCTGGTCGTGAAGGGTGTCGGTCAATGTCGCAGAAGCACCGCCTCAGCGGGTCGGGCAGGTGAGCGTCCGCCATCTCGTGTTCTGACCCCTGGTGTTCGATCCAGCACTGAGGGTGTAATCTCTACATGCGGTAAGCGAGTACGCAGCTAGCTTCATAGAGCTGGCTGAGGTGACGAAGGCCTTCGCCGTAACCCGGCTGCACACCTCACCTTCACGTCCGTGAAGAACTGTCGAGCGACCACGCCGCTAGCGACCCACCTCCACCTCCGTGGAGACGGCCCACACCCTAGCTCCGCACCACCAGCATTCGGCCTCACGACAGGATGTCGACGTCGATGTTCGATCTGCTCAGTGAAGAACTCTGCCCGGTTCGGTGGTCTCCCGACCGCGACCCGCCGCCGACGGTCGACGGCCCCGGTGAGGTGGTGAGCCTGCGCCAACTTCTGGTTTATGCCCACGAGATCACCGACGTGGACCTGTCGTCCCCGCCCGCCGTATCGGGGCTGCTGCGCATCCTCGCGGTGCTGACCGCGCGGGTGACGGGGCTCGACAAGATTGACGAGGTCGAATCGTGGTGTGATCGGCGAGACGAGGTGTTGCGCGCGGGGCGCCTTGATCCGGTGGAGATCGACCGCTATCTCGCGCGGTACCCGGGACGGTTCGATCTCTTCGGGGATCGGCCGTTCCTGCAGGACGCCCGGCTGTCGACGGAGTGCCGGAACACCAACGGTTCGCCGGCCTCCTCGGGGGTGAACAAGTTGATGGTGGGTCGCTCGGCGGGGCAGTCGTTCGTCTGGCAGAGCCACACCACCGATGACGAGCCGCCGCCCGCGCCCGCCGCCGAGGCCTTCGCCGCGCTGCTCACCTGGCTGTACTACGGGCCGGGCGGCCGATGCACGTCGCGGTGGACGCCAGGGCAGGCCAAGCCCGTCGCCGACACGCGGACCAGCCCGTTGCGGGGGACGACCTCGTTTCATCCCTGGGGCGCGACGCTGTTCGAGACGCTGTTGATCGGGCTGCCGTTCCTGCCCTCCGACGCCGATGACCACGCTCCGTGGGAACTGGACGAGTATCCCGATCCGCTCGGGGTGACGCCTGCGCCGCGCGGGATCGCCCGGATGCTCGTCGGCCGGGCTCGTCATGCCGTGCTGTTGACGCCGTCGGATGACGGGCGCGCGGTGGTCGATGCACGCATCACCTGGGCGTCCCGGCAGGAGCCGGTCCCGGCGCTCGATCCGTTCCTGATCCATCGGGCCAACTCCAAGGACCCGAACACGGTGTTCGCGGAGTACGCCTCGGCGGATCGCGCCGTCTGGCGGGATCTCGACGCTTTGGTGGGCAGGAGGTCCGACCCTGCCAGGGCGAAACGGCGGCGTCCGGCGGTCTTCGACACGCTCGCCGAGCTGGCCTACGACGGCAGCCCGGTCGATGTCGACTCGGTGCGGATTCGGGCTCTCGGGTTCGATCAGGAGCGGTCGCAGGCGAAGGATCGGCAGTATTTCAGCGGCACTACTCCGCCGGTTCTGCGCCTGCTCACAGCAGGCGACGACGAACGCGCGGTCCGGGTGACCACGGCGATCGACGCCGCCGAGTCGGTCGGGGCGAGCCTGCATGCCGCGTTCTCCGCAGCGTGGGCGGGGATCACGCGGAGCCCGCTGAAGACGAAGCCCCGTGATCAGGGCGTTCCGTGGCTGCATCCCGGCATGGCGCGGTACTGGGCCCAGGCCGAGTCGCGGTTCTGGGCGACGGTCACGGCGGCCGAGCCGCCTGAGGAGCATCCGAGGAACCTGTTCATCCGGATTGCGTTGCGGAGCTACTCCGAGTTGACCGAGGACTATGCCCGCTCGCCGGAAGACGTCAAGGCGATCGAGCTGGCCCGGCGGCTGCTGTTGCGCGGCTGGAAGGCTCGGAAGAAGGAGACGGCGGATGTCTGACGCTCTGGCGCGCGCGACTGCGGTTGCCGCCACGGATTCCAGGAACCTCCCGCGCGGAGGAGTCGAGATCGGCGACGCCGGACGTCGCATGGTGTGGTACCTGCGCAAACATGTCCTCAACTCGCCCGGCCGCCGCGCGGCGCTGCGGCGTTCGCTGGGCGGCGGTCCTGGCGAGGCACGGACCTTCGCGGCCTTCCGGGAGGTCAGTCGGTTCGTCCCCGAGTCGGCGAGCGAGGAGACGGAACTGGCCTTCCGCACGGTGGCGGCCTTGATCTGCGCTCAGCCCAGGCAGGCACGGGACGAGGACGTGTCGGCCGCCGAGCCTGCGCAGAACGGCGGCCAGGCCGAGGGTGACGACTCGGCAGCTCGGGACGAGGTCGCCTCCCAACGGAGGCCGCCGCGTTCGATCGGGGCGACGCTGGCCTTCGCCGTCAATCAGAAGGTTACGTCCTCCTCGCAGGCCGAGGCGCATCTGCACCGGCTCTGTCGCGGCGACGTCCAGGTCGTCTACCGACAGCTTCCCCGTCTGATGGCGCTGCTGCGCTCGTCGCGGATCTCCGTGGACTGGGTCGCGTTGATCTGCGATCTGGCGGCCTGGGATGACGACCAGCAGCGGATCGCCGCGTCTTGGCTGCGTGACTTCTATCGAGGCCTGACTCCGTCCGATGAGGACGACACCGACACCGACGACACCCCGAAGGACGACGCATGACCACGCCTGCCTACCTCGACGTGCACGCGATTCAGACGCTGCCGTACTCCAACGTCAACCGAGACGATCTCGGGGCGCCGAAATCGGTGATGTTCGGTGGTGTCGAGCGGACCAGGGTCTCCAGCCAGAGTTGGAAACGCGCCGTCCGGCTGCACGTGGACCGGGCCGTGGGTGAGGACACCGTCCGCACCCGTCGGGTGGTGCGGGGCGTTGCCGAGCGGCTGACCTCGTCGGCCTGGGGCTGGTCGCGGGTCGATGCCGAGGCTGCGGGTCTCCAGGTGGCGTTGTCCGCGGGCAGCGGAATCAGCTTGAAGGCGGAGAAGAACGAACGCGGCGAGCAGGTGCAGACCACCAGCGTGCTGCTGTTGCTGCCGGAGTCGGGCATCGACGATCTGGCCGCGCTGGCGGACCAGCATCGGCAGGAGATCCTCGCCGAGGAGGCCCGGCCGAAGAAGGGCAAGGACAACAAGATCAAGCCGGTGCTGCCGAGTAAGGACATCGCCGAGATCCTCGGGCGGCGCAGCGGCACGATCAACCTGTTCGGTCGGATGCTCGCCGAGCTGCCGGGGGCCAACGTCGACGGCGCCGTGCAGTTCGCGCATGCCTTCACCACGCACGGGACGTCGGTCGAGTACGACTTCTTCTCCGCCGTGGACGATGTCGAGGAGAAACTCAACATTCCCGGCAGCGGCCACATCAACACCGGATACTTCAGTGCGGGGACGTTCTATCGGTACGCCAATGTCGGCTTGGCGCGGCTGCGGGCCAATCTGGGCGACGACCTGGAGGTGACCCGGACCCTGGTGGACGCCTTCCTGGACGGTTTCGTCAATGCGGTGCCCTCCGGCAAGCAGACCGCGACCGGCGCGGTCACCGCCCCCGACCTCGTCTACGTGGCGGTGCGGGCGGATCGGCCGGTGTCGTTGTCCTCGGCGTTCGAGGCGCCGCTGGCGGGCAAGAACGGCTATCTGTTCGGGTCGGTCGAGAGGCTCGCCTCCCATGCCGCGTCGATGACGACGCTGTTGGAGAAGGAGAACGTGCTGTTCGCCGGTTACGCGGCTGCCGAGTTGACCGTGCAGGGGCAGGCCGAGGAGAGCCTCGCCGCGTTCGGTCCTCGACACGACTCGTTCCGGAGCCTGATCGCGGCGGCCGTGCAGGTGGCGTGCGCGGAGCGGGAGGCGTGAGCGGGCTGCTGCTGCGGCTGGCGGGGCCGTTGCAGAGCTGGGGCGAGCGCAGCGCCTTCGACGTGCGGGACACAGCCGCGTTCCCCACCCGGTCGGGGTTGATCGGGATCATCGCCGCCTCGATGGGTATCGGGCGCGACGAGCCGCTCTCGGCACTGAGCCCGCTGAGCTTCACCATTCGCGTCGATCGCCCCGGAACCCGGACCGTGGACTATCAGACCGTAGGCGGCGGTCTGCCGCCCGGCCGGAAGATTCCCACCGCAGACGGCAAGGGACGGCCGCCGGGTAAGGGAATCATGCAGACCTGGCGCGAGTACCTCGCCGACGCGGTGTTCGTCGTCGCGGTGCAGGGGCCGGACGATCTGCTCGCCGAGGTCGGGCGCGCGCTGGCCCGGCCGCACTGGCAGCCCTACCTCGGCAGGCGATCCTGTCCGCCCTCGCAGCCGTTCCTGCTCCGTACCGACGTCGAGGACCCGATCGCGGAACTGGAGAACGCCGTGCCGCTCGCTCGTCTGCGCCGAGGGGGGCGGCCCCTGCCCGTGGACTTCCTCTATGACACCGGGCTGCCCGAGGCAGTGCGCTCGGAGGTCCGCGATGCGCCGTCGACGTTCGCGACCATCGGCCGGGAACATCGCACGCGACCGATCTGGACGGTGACCCGTGAGCTGCCCAGTCACCTCGGGCTCGCCGATCTGGCCGTTTACCAGCAGAGGCTGGGTTCCTACCTCGTCGGACAGGAGGCCTGAGGTGGCCTGGCTCGTACGACTGACGCTGTCGCCCCGAAGCCTGCCGGTGACCACCGGCCTGCTCGATGGTGATCAACTACACCGCACGCTGATGCGCCTGCTGCCCGATGACCTCGGCGAACGGCCGAGGGAACGCGGCGGCCTGCTCTACCGCGTCGAACCGGGTCGAGCCGGGGTGGGGCTGTTGGCCCAGACCTTGGTGCCGCCTCGGCTGGCCGCGCTGCCCGCGGAGCTTGCCGCGACGGCGCGGGATCGAGACCTGCGTCCGCTGCTGGACTCGCTGCGGCCGGGCGTCCGAGTCCGGTATCGCATCGTCGCCAACGCCACCAAGCGGCACGGTAACTCGGCGGTGGAGGCGAAGCGCGGGAAGCTCAAGGTCCTGCGGGGCACCGAGGCCGACCTGTGGTGGCTGCGCAGGGCCACCGAGGCGGGGCTGCATCCCGTGCAGGTCGTCTCCAGCCCCGTCGACGACGTCCTCGGCGCTCGGGAGACTCGACATGGTCTCACCCGGTTCGACGGGGTCGGCATCGTGACCGACCCTGATCTGCTGCGCACCGCCGTCGCCGAGGGCATCGGCCGCGCGAAGACCTACGGCTGCGGACTGCTCAGTCTCGGCCCGGCGGAGGCGCCATGACCACGGTCCGAGACCCGCGACGGCTGCTCACCACGCCGACGGTGGCGATGCTGCCCCGCGTCGCCGATTCGCTGTCGTTCCTCTACCTGGAGAACGTGCGGGTCGTCCAGGACGACACCGGAGTCTGCGCCCAGGTGCAGAAGCGCGACGGGGCGACCAGCCGCGTCTACCTGCCGACAGCGGCGGTGTCCTGTGTCCTGCTCGGCACCGGCACGTCGGCCACCAATCCGGCGATGGCGACGTTCGCCCGGCACAACACGACCGTGGTGTGGACGGGGGCGGGCGGCGTGCGGATGTACTCCGGGAGCCAGCCCGGCGACCTGACCACGCGCTGGCTGGAACGGCAGGTCCGCCTCTGGGCCGACGACACCACCCGCCTCGCCGTCGCCGCCACGATGTACGAGACGCGGTTCGGGATGCCCGTGCCGCCGGGCACGAGCCTGGACAGCGTGCGCGGTCTCGAAGGCCAGCGGATGAAGGCGCTCTACCACGCGATGGCCGAACAACATCGCATCCGTGGGTTCCGCCGCAATTACAACCCCGAGAACTGGGACGCGCAGAACCCGGTCAACCAGGCCCTGTCCGCCGCCAACGCCGCGCTGTACGGCGTGGTCCACTCGGTCATGCTCGCGCTGGGCGTCAGCCCCGCACTCGGGTTCCTGCACAGTGGAAAGCAGAACTCCTTCATCTACGACATCGCCGATCTCTACAAGGCGCGCCACACCATTCCGCTGGCCTTCGCCCTGCACAAACACGGCAACCCCGATCGGGAGGCCCGCAGGCGTCTCCGGGAGGACTTCCGGCTCTACCGGTTGATGCCGAAGATGGTCTTGGACATCCAGCGGCTGCTCGCGCCGGAGGAGATCACCGAGGCCGAGGAACCCGAGGAGGTCGAGCTGGTGCACCTCTGGGACCCGGATCTCGGTGCGGTCGAGGCCGGGCGCAACCACGCCCACGACGTGGACTGGTGAGGCGATGGCGAATCTGATCGTGATCTCGACGACGGCCGTCCCCGACTACGTTCGTGGCTCGCTGAGCCGATTCCTCACCGAGCCCGCGCCGGGCCTCTACGTCGGCAGCGTCTCCGCCCGCGTGCGGGACCTCCTCTGGGAGGCCGTCAGCGCGGCCGTCGGGGACGGGGCTGCGGTCTGTGTCCACCCGGCGGAGAACGAACAGCGGTACATCATCAAGACGGCGGGCGAACGACGACGGCACATCGCGGACTTCGACGGCCTGCAACTCATCGAGTTCCGGGACGAAAACGGTAAATCCGCTTTGTAAAAGCCCAGGTCGCGAAGGGTGATCTCCACGCATGTGGAGGTAGGTCGGGCGACGCGGTCGCGTCGTTCACCATCGCCTCGTGATCTCCACGCATGTGGAGGTAGGTCGTCGTCGGCGCAGGGGTCGCGTTTCGGTCGATCGTGATCTCCACGCATGTGGAGGTAGGTCGGGACGGAACCCCCAGTGGTTCGAAAGCGTGTGGTGATCTCCACGCATGTGGAGGTAGGTCGGCGTCCGGGTCCACCCGTGCCCAGTCGGAGATGTGATCTCCACGCATGTGGAGGTAGGTCGTGCACTTGCCATCAGGGCGAGGCCGAGCGCGAGTGATCTCCACGCATGTGGAGGTAGGTCGTCGGCGAAGGGCGAGGACAAACCCATCAAACAGTGATCTCCACGCATGTGGAGGTAGGTCGTCCCCGCCGAACTGGTCTCCCGTGCCCCGCTGGTGATCTCCACGCACGTGGAGGGCGGAGTGGTCTCCACGTACGTGGAGTTGGTCGCCTGCGGAACTGGTGGAGATGATCGCGCAGGCGTGATCTCTACCCGTGTGGAAGTTGGTCGTAGTCTTGATCGCATGGGTGCGACGAGGGCCATCACCGACATCCCCGTCATCGCCGTGGTGAGTGGAAAGGGCGGGGTCGGCAAGACCAGCGTCGCCGTCGCCCTGGCCCGCAGGCTCGTCGCCGCCGGGCGGAAGGTCGGGCTGGTGGACGCCGATCTACACGGGCCGGATGTGCCTCGGATGCTCGGGTTGCGGCGGGACGTGCCTGCCAAGTCGTTGACCATCGCCAACTGGGTGGGCGGGCGGAACTCGGGGATCGAGGCGATGGAGGTCGACGGGTTCAAGGTCGCCTCGGTCGGGTTCCTGCTCGCGGGACAGCAGGGATTCGCGGTCGACGCCTCGATCGGCGACATGATGCTGGGCAGGCTGATCCGGGACACGCGCTGGGGTGACGTCGACACGCTCGTCGTCGACCTGCCGCCGGGCACCGGGGACGTGCAGCAGGCGCTGTTGGCGCTGGCGGGTCCGGTGGCGGCGGTGCTGGTGGTGACGCCCGCCGAGGTCGCCCACCTGGACACCAACCGGGCGCTCACCATCCTCAAGGATGCCAGGGTGACGATCATCGGCGGCGTCGAGAACATGGTGTATCTGGAGTGCGGGGGCTGCGGTGAGGCCACGGCTCTGCACGACCCTGCCCCGGAGGAGCGGACCATCTGGGCGCGCAACGTGCCGAAGCTGGCAAGCCTGCCCTACCGGGTGGGCGGGGCGATCGGCGATGCGGACATCGCGCCCGTGGTGTCGTCGGTGACCGGCTATCTCGGTCGGGCCCTCTGATTCTCGGGCGGGCCGGGCAGGCCGCAGCACCGGCCCGGTGATGCGGCGGCCGTGTTCGGCCGTCGGTGCCCCGTCACGAGCCATGGTGGCGGGGCATCCGCGCAGTACGGACCCGGTCCGCGCGGATGGTTGCAGCGGACTCCTCGCGCGCCCGGCACGGCCACACCACCGGAGCGCCCCGCGCCCGCGCCTCACCCGACACCGGCCCGGCCCGGGGGCGTCGACCTCGCCCGGGTCGCTCCGGGCCGGGCGCACTCAGTCGACGGGCCGGGGGTTCGCGGGGACTCCGACGGGCCGGAACGACGAGGACGGAGCCGATGTACGGCGCAGGGCGTGGCGTCTCGCCGCCGTCGTGCACTCGGCTCGCGTCGGCCTCGGTTCGTTGCCGAGAGGGCCGCCGACCCCGTGCATCCGGTCCCTCGGCGGCCGGTTCGAGCGGGCGCTCCCCGGTGTCCCACTGGGTCGATGGGCGGTGCGATCGTCGTGGTCGTCGAGGGGCCGGCACTCGTGGCCGTCGGCGTTCCTGGCAGCCGACACGAATCGATCAGTCGATGCGAGGTGGGCGGGCCACGAGCCGGTCTCGGCAGGGCGAGAGCATCCGATGACCCGATCTCGGGCGCCGAGGTCGAAGCCGGCCGGTGATCTGCTGTCGCCGTGCGCGGTGCGCCGTTCGTCTACTGTCGATGGTCGATGGAGAATTCTGCGGGCGTCCTTTCTTCTTGGTCGCGTCGAAGATGTACGTGATTCGTCGACTCCCGGTGGGTTAATGGCCGATGCTGATCCCGTCTTCTTTTCTCGAATGCGGCGCGCGGTGTGTCGCTGTCTCACCACAGTGCCGTCAGTCGTGCCGTTCGCCATGCCGTCGACGCCCGGGCCCGCTCTTCCGAGTCGTGTTCTCGGCGCCCTGTCCGGTCGATCCCGAAGCTGAATGTAGTCCGTTCGGCGGCTAGAAAAAGGGAAGTCTCTCTGCGATGCTCGGTCGACTGACCGGCACGGATAATGTGCTCGAGTGGGCTTCCTGGTCGACATGACCAGCCGCTCTGGCGAGTGATCAGGTTGTCGGCCATCGGTTCTGGGGTGTTCATGATGCTGGGTGTCTGAGTATTCAGGCGCTGCTTGTCTCGGGTTCTTCTGGCGCGGGATTCGCCGGTTCTCCGGATTTCTCGTGCTCGGGGTTCTTCGTATTCGGGGGTCGGCGTACTCGAGTTCTTCGCTCGGGCTCAAGGTGTTTCACCGGACGTCGGGGAAAGCATGATCGCATTCGGGGCGGGCGCTGATTCAGCCCGACGCAGGCATGATTTTCGGCTGTTCTGGATCGGCGGCGCGGCGAACCTGCTCGGTTCCCACGCGTCGGCGCTGGTCCTGCCGATCCTCGTGCTGGCGGTCGGCGGGACGCCGATGACGGCGGGCCTCGTCGGCACCGCGGGCGGGCTCGTCGAGGTCCTGTTCCGACCGATCGCGGGCGTCTACGCCGATCGCGGATCGCGACGCAGGCTCATGGCCGTCGCCGCCCTGGTGGCGGCCGCTGCGATGGGAGCGATCGCGATCGGCGCGGCCACCGGCACCGCCTCCCTGCCGCTGCTGCTGATCGCCGCCGTCGTCGAGGGACTGGCCGCCGCCTGCTACGCCGCCGCCGCCTCGGGAGGGATCAAGGCCGTCCTCCCGGCGGAGTCGCCGGAATCGGCACTCGGCGCGTTACAGGCCCGCGAGCAGGGGGCGCGGCTGGCCGGTCCCGGCATCGGCGGGGCCCTCTACCAGCTCGCCGCCTGGGTGCCGTTCCTCGTCGACGCCCTCTCGTACCTGGTCGCCGCGTTGTGTGCCAGGGGCATGCGATCCGAGCTGCGCGCGGACCGCGACCCCTCGACGCCGCCCGACGTCCGCCGCGGGTTCCGCCGCGAGTTCGGCAGTGGGCTGCGCTTCCTCTGGAGCAGGCCGTTCCTGCGGTTCGTCTCGCTCTGGGCCGCCGGACTGAATCTGATCGTGGGGGCCCTGTACTTCCAGGTGATCCTGCACGCGCGGATCGACGGCTGGTCCGCTGCGGTGCTCGGGCTCGTCCTGAGTGTGGCGGGCGCGGCCGGGTTGGCGGGGGCGTTGACGGCGCCCATGGTGCTGCGACGGTTCCGGCCGTCGCTGCTGGTGGTGGTGGTGTCGTGGGTGATCGCCGCCGTCGTGCTCGCCTTCGCCGTCGTCTCCTCGGCCGTGGGCGTCGGCGTGCTCCTCGCGCTGGTCTCCTTCCTGACTCCCGCGTTGAGCATCGTGTTCCAGTCCAAGGCGATCATGATGACGCCGGACCGGCTGCAGGGCCGGGTCGGCACCGCCATCGGCACCCTCGGCGAGGGGACCGCCGCGCTCGCCCCGCTGCTCGCCGGCGCGCTGGTGACCGTCCTGTCCCCGGCGCAGAACGCCGTCGTGCTCGCCGCCGGACTGGTGCTGTTGGCCCTCTACGCCACGGTCTCCGTGCGGGCCGCCACGGCAGCGGTCGAGCCGGAGTTCGTCGCCGAGCCCGGCTCGGGCCGGGCGGGCGAGCCCGCAGCGGGCGCCGAGCCCGTCGCAGGCCCTCCTGCCGGGCAGTCCCGGTCCACATCGGTCGAGGAGTGAGGTGACATGGACGTCGACGTGCGCATCCACTTTCCCGAGCCGCCCGCCTTCGCCGAGGCGGCGCCCACCAGGGCGGTCTACGTCGGTGATGCCGCAGGCCGGTGCGAGATCTTCGCCTGGGACACCCGTGCAGGCACCGCACGGCAGATCACCGACCGGCCGCAGGGCACCGTCACCTGCGCCATCGATCCCAGCGGCCACGACGTCTGGTGGTTCGACGACGACCTCGGCGGCGTCGGCTCGTGGCGGGTGCGGGCCTTCGACGGCGGCGCCGACCGGTCGGCCGACCTGCCTGCGGGGCGGGCGGCGGGACTGGCGATGGCAGCCGACGGCACCGTGGCCGCAGGCATCGAGGACGACGACGGCCTGACCGTCTACCTGCGGCGGCCGGGCGAACCGGCGCGGCCGGTCGAGCGGATCGCGGGCCATGCCTCGGTGGTGGACCTCGCCGACTCCGGGCGGCTGCTCGCGGTGGCGGGCGATCCCGAGTCGGTGACGGCGGTCCTGCTGCTCGACCTGGCGAACGGGGAGCGGACGGTGCTCTCCGGCGTCGGGAATCCGGTGTGGCCTGCCGGTTTCGCGCCGGGTGGGGAGCGGCTGCTGCTCACCGTCGGAGACGGTGACGGCTACAGGCTCGCCGTCTGGGATCGCGAGAGCGGGTCGACCTCGGCGGGCCGCGTAGGAGATACCGAGATCGGTCCCGCGTTCGACACCGAGATCGCCCCGAGCTGGTATCCCGACGGCGAGCGGATTCTGGTGCGCCAGGACCGCCATGCCCGCAGCATCCTGCACGAGGTGGACCCGGCCGCCGACGTCAGCACGGTCCTGGACACCCCCGACGGCACCATCCTCGCCGCGCGGGTCCAACCGGACGGCGACCTGCACTACGTCTGGACTGACAGCACCCGGCCACCGACGTTGCGCACCGCCTCCGGCACCCGCCCGCCTGGCCGCGAGCGGCGGGACGTGCAGCCGGGGGCGCGGGCCGAGGTCTGGGTGGACACGCAGGCCGGGCCCGTGCACACCCTGCTCACCGTCCCCGACGTCGCAGGCCCGTACCCGACGGTCGTGCTCGCCCACGGCGGTCCCCACGATGCCGCCCGCGACGCCTACGACGCGCTGGTGTCGGTGTTCGTCAGCATCGGATGCGCGGTGGCACGACCCAATTACCGGGGCTCCACCGGGTACGGCGCCGCCTGGCGGGACGCCGTCGCCGGAGACGAAGGGGTCGGGCTGACGCAGCTGCACGATCTGGCCGCCGTGCGGGCCCACCTCGTCGCGAGCGGACTGGCCGATGCGCAGCGGATCGCGGTGTGCGGCGAGTCCTGGGGCGGCTACCTCGCGCTGCTCGCGGCGGGCGTCCAACCGGACCTGTGGCAGGCGGTGGCCTCGGTCAACCCGATCGCCGACTACGCCGCCGCGTTCCGGGACACCACCGAGGCGGTCCGGGCCATGGACGTCCGCCTGTTCGGCGGTGACCCGGACGAGTGTCCGCAGGCCTATGCGGCGGCCTCGCCGTCGACCTATGTCGATGCGGTCCGCGCCCCGGTGCTGATCGTGGCGGCGACCGACGACGAACGATGCCCGCCTGGTCAGGTCGCCGACTACGCCGAGGCCCTGCGACTCAGGGGACTTCCGCCGGAGCTGCTGTGGACGCGCTCCGGACATGAGGGCCACGAGATCGACGTCCACGTCCAGATGCTCGCCACCGTCGTCCGCTTCGTCGGAACGGCGCTGGGGGGAAGACCTGCGTCCGCGCCTGCGGACGCGGGATGACGACAACACCGGAAGAGGGTGAGGACATGCGGAAGAGCGTCGTGAAGAACGACCCCATCAGGGGCAACCGGGATCAGAGCCGGGGAGTCACGGTCGTCGTCTCGGTCGGCGTGCGTTTCTGACGCCACCGGAGACACCCGGGTCGGGGGCGGCGCGGCTGCCTCCCCCGACCCACTTCGGAACCGGCGACCACTGGGGTCGCCGACAGCGAGAGGTTCCACGAGCCGGAAGGCGGGATCGCCGTGCGAGTTCTGCTGGTCAACATGCCCTGGGCCCTGATCGATGTGCCGTCGCTCGCGCTCGGCATCCTCCGCCGCGCCGCGATCAAGGCCGATCCAGCGGTCGAGGTGGACGTGCTCCACGCCAACCTGGACTACGTGGACTGGGTGACCCAGCGAAGCGAGTTCACCATCCAGGACTATCACTTCTATTCGCTGGCCACCTACTTCGCCGGGGTCGGCGACTGGGTCTTCTCCTCGGCGCTCTACGACGATCCCCAGTGGCGGAACGCCGAGTTCGTCGAGCAGGTCCCGATGACCGACGAGCATCGACGGATGTCGTTGGAGCTGCACGCCTCGGCGCCGGACTTCGTCGCCGAGCTGACCGAGCGCATCCTGGCCATGGAACCGGACCTCGTCGGCTTCACCTCCACGTTCCAACAGAACATGCCTACCCTGGCGGTGGCCAGGGCGATCAAACGCGCCGCCCCGCACGTGCTGACCGCGATGGGCGGCGCCAACTGCGACGGCGTTCAGGGCGAGGCCCTGCACCGCAACTACGAGTTCCTCGACTTCGTCATCCGGGGCGAGGGCGAGGTGACTTTCCCCAGGCTGCTGGCGGCGCTCCGACAGGACACCGCGCCCTCGGACGTGCTCGGCTTGTGCTGGCGCGGCCCGGACGGGATCTCGGTGTCCAACCGGATGAACACCCGGCCGTTGATGCCCGCCGAGATCGTCTCGCCCGACTACGACGGCTACTTCGAGCGGCTCGACGTCTCCACGGCCCGAGACTGGGTGGAGCCCAAGCTGGTGGTGGAGGGGGCCAGGGGCTGCTGGTGGGGGGAGAAGCACCACTGCAAGTTCTGTGGTCTCAACGGATCGTTCATGGAGTTCCGCAGCAAGAGCCCCACGGTGTTCTGGGCGGAGATCGTGGAGCTGGTGACCCGGCACCAGGTGCTGGACATGTTCGTCGTGGACAACATCCTGGACATGGGCTACGTCAAGACGCTGCTGCCCACGATCATCGACTCCGGCTACGACCTGCGCATGCAGTACGAGATCAAGTCCAACATGCGGCGCGGGCAGTTGGAGACGCTCTTCAAGGCCGGGCTGGTCAACGTGCAGCCGGGCATCGAGAGCCTGAACAGCCGCGTGCTCAAGCTGATGGACAAGGGCGTCACCGGCTGTCAGAACGTCCGGATGCTGCGGGACGCGGCCACGGTGGGCCTGTCGATCGCCTGGAACTATCTGTACGGGTTCCCCGGCGAGGACGAGGCGGACTACCTGCCCGTCATCGAGCAGATGCCCGCCCTGCACCACCTGCCGCCGTTGGACGGCGTGGCGCGCATCGTGATCGAGCGGTTCAGTCCGTACTTCAACCGACCGGAACTCGGCTTCGGCGAACTCACGCCCGGCGGGGCCTACACCCTCAGCTACGACCTGCCCGAGTCCGAACTGCTCGACCTGGCCTACCTGTTCTCCTCACCGGAGCGCGGCATCGACGAGTCGCTCGGCGACCGGCTGCGCGCCGCCGCCGACCGGTGGCAGCGCGAGTTCGCCGGCAGCAGGCTCTCGCACACCGATCTCGGCTCGGAGATCCTGCTGATCAGCAGGCGGCGCGACTTCGACTGGTCCACGCTGCGCCTCACCGACCCCTGGGACGTCGCGGTGTTCCGGCTGCTCGATCAGCCGCACACCCTCGCCGCGCTGGACCGCAAGCTGTCCGCCGACGGCGGGGCTTCGGACGTCGGGCGGCTGGAGCGGCTGACCCGTCGCTGGCTCGACCTGGGCATCCTGTTCACCGAGTCCGAGCACTACGTCCACGTCGCTCCACTGTCGACGAACCAGGACCTGATGCGCATCGACACCTCGGACCCCGTCGAGGAGACGAGCATGGCCGGAGCCTCCGCATGACCGCCGCCGAGATCACCACACCGGGCCTCGCCCCGCTGACGCTGCGGCTCTGGCGGGAGCACGACGCCGAGGTGCACCACCTGCCCGGTATCGGAATGGGCGAGCTGCCCGCCTCGGGCGATGCCACCGAGCTGGTGGCCCAGCTGTACGAGCAGGGGCTGCGGCGCGTCGGCCTGAGCCGCCCGGTGGACCTGACCGGCGGCATGGACGAGGAGTCGCTGGTCTGGGTCATGGTGCTCCTGCGCGAGCTGACCAGTCGAAGCATCGCCGTGGACTGGGAACTCCGGCTCGGCCCGCACATCGACATCTGGCACCGGCTCAACCACCTCTGCCCGCCGAGGGACCTGCCGGGCGAGCCGAACGCCGAGGAGATCCTCCAGCTGTGGCGGGAGACGTTCTACCTGTGCAAGTGCGCCTACCGGCGAGGTCCGGGGTTCGTGGAGGTCCGGGACCGGCGGGCGGGCTCGCTGTCCCGGTTCATCGTCGACGATCCCGAGTACCTCGCCGCGATCGATCTGCTGCTCGACGGGACGCCGGTGTCGGCGGTGCCGGAGCACGTGCTGGCCGCGTTCGTGGCGGAAGGGTTGGCGGGGACGGCGGGCAACCTGGCCTGGTGGCTGCCCTATCGCATCCGTCGTTGGCCGTGGCCGTCGATGATCGTGTGACCGGACGCGGCTTTCAGAGCGGACCGTGCGCAGCGCCGAGGTGACCGGGCGGTGCCCGGGCGGGCAGAGGCGCCGCCGTCCGCTGCCCCGGCGTCTTGATCCTGCCTGCGTCGAGCTGTCCTGGCCTGGCCGTGGTCGTCCTCATCGAGAGTCCTCCGCCGTCCGACGCGGTGCCCGCGACGGCTGCCGAGCACGGGATCTGTCGCGGAGGCGGGAGCCGGGCCCGGGTGCGCGGGCCCGACTCCGCCTCTCACCGGGCGCCGTCGTTCACTCGGCACCGTCGAGGACGAGGTGGTCCGTTGGGTTCGTGGGCGGCTCCGGATCGAGGCGCGCGCTCTGCGTCGTTTCCGCTGAGGCCGACGCCGCCGCGTCTCGGGCCCGGTCGGCGAACACCCACCGGTTGGTGCCCACCGCGTCGTGCTGCTCGGGCAGCGGTCCGCGTCCGTACTGCGCCGTGAAGTCGAACGGCGTGCGGACCGTCGTCGACCAGCCTCGCCCGGTCAACTCGGCGGCCGAGGAGGGCCGAGGCTCGGTGTCGAACAGTGCGAGCAGGTCGACGCCGATCTGTTCGAGGGCGGTGGAGTAGAGCGGATTGGCGCGGACGGCCGGTGACTCGGCGCCGATTTTGATCTCGTACGCCAGGCTGCCGCCGCCCGCCGCCGTCAACAGGTCCACCGTGTCGACGAGCCGCCGCTCCGCCGCAGCGGGCAGATAGAGCAGCAGGCCCTCGGCCAGCCAGACGCTCGGCTCGGTGGCGTCGTAGCCCGCCGCGACCAGCGCGCCCGCCCAGTCCTCGCGGAGATCGGCGGCGATCGAGTGCAGCGACGCCGTCGGTCTGGCACCCAGCCGGTCGAGCACCGAGTGCTTGAAGGACAACACCTGCTCCTGGTCGATCTCGAAGATCGTGGTGCCGTCCGGCCAGCCGAGGCGGAACGGCCGGGCATCGAGGCCTGCGCCGAGCAGGACGACCTGACTGGTCCCGCGACCGGTCGCCGAAAGCAGGAAGTCGTCGAGGACCCGCGTGCGCAGACCGAAGTAGCGTGCCAGCCTGCCCCAGAGCGGACACGCGTCGCCCCCGGGTGCGTCCTCGATGCGGACCGGCCAGTCCGCCGAGGCGCGGGCGGCGCGGACGAAGTGCTCCGCGTAGACGTCCTGGGCGAGCGAGTCGGCGCGGTGGGTCTCGATCGCGCGTCCGGCGGCGACCAGCAGGGCGGTCCGGCCGACGCCCTCGATCACCCCGGCGTCGTGCGGTGAACCTGTCACGTGTCCTCCTCTGCTGCCGGAGTCGACGTCCATCGCTCCGGACGATCGTGGGTGGTGATCTCCGCGCCGTACACCACGGTCATGAATCGCAGGATCTCCTCGTCGGGCAGGTGCAGGCTCGTCGTGCAGTCCGACAGCACGGTCACGTGCCTGCCCTTCTGGAACGCGGTCCGCGCCGTGGAGTCGACGCAGACGTCGGTGTAGAGGCCTGCGAACACCAGATGTGCGATGTCCTGCCGCAGGAGGTGTGCCTCGAAGCCGTCGGCGAGGAACGCGTCGAAGCAGGCTCGTTTGGTGAAGACGTGTTCCTCCGGTGCGGGGGAGACCCGGTGGAACTCCGCTCCCCACGAGCCGCCGCGGCACTTGGGCTCCTTGCCCAGCGCGAGGTCTCGACGTCGCCAACTGGGGCCCTGGAGTTCGCGATCGCCGAGGAAGCGGACGAAGAGGACCTCGACGCCGTGGGCGCGCGCCGTGTCCACGGCGCGGCAGGCGTTCGTCGTCACGGCGTCCAGCGTCGCCGGGTCGCCTCGGTAGCGCGCCGTGGCTCGCGGCCCGGTGCAGAAGTCGTTCTGCAGGTCGACGACCACCAGCGCCGATCTCGGGCGAGCGGTCACGGCGCCGCAGAGGGGTCGGCCGGGCCGGTGTCGGCCGCCGGGGCGACATGCGGCTCCAACACGTCCAGCAGCGCGTCCACCACGGCCGTCGTCGAGTGGCTCCCGCCGAGATCCGAGGTGAGGATCTCCCGACTCCGCAGCGAGTCGAGAGCCAGTTCCATCGCCTTCGTCGCACCCGTGCAGTGGACATGTCGTTCCATCACCGCCGCCGCGGCCCGGACCGTCGCCATCGGATTGACCCGGTTCGTGCCTGCCAGGTCGTCGGCCGAACCGTGCACGGTCTGGTACTCGACGAGGCCGGACACCTCGGGATGCAGGTGGATGTTCTCGGTGAAGCGGCTCTCCTGTCGCTCGGCGGCGAACCGGTCGAGCAGCACGGCGTGCATGATGTCGGCCCATTCGTTGCCGCTGATGATCACCGTGCGAGGGGACAGGCCGCGCTCGATCAGATTTCGGTTGACCGTGTCCGGCTGGCACAGCGCGATGTCGACTCCGTGGCGGGCAGCGGCGTCTGCCACCCACTCGGCGAAGGCGCCGTCGAGCAGGTGGAACTTGTAGGCCATGATGATCTCGCGGACCTCGCCGTCCGGCCATTCGTCACGGGCCCGACGTAAGGCGAAGGAGATCACCTGATCGGTGATCTCCCGGCTGAATGTCATCGTGCGGGTCACCACGCCGGGCACATGGCTGTTCTCGCCGGTGTAGAAGCCCTGGGCCGCATCGCGGATGAGCAGTAACGAGGCCTTCTGTGCTTGGATGACGTCGACCTTGACCGCCCGGAGTCGTTGCCGCACCAGATACAGCGACTGGGCGTTCATCGCGGTGCGGAAGATCGCCGACGTGCCCGAGACCGCCTGGTCACGACAGAACTGCTCGTAGTGTGCGGCGTCTTCTTCGGTGAGCTGGCGAATACGTTCCAGGTCGCCTTCCGGTAACAGTGAGAAATAGGAGTGGTAAATCCTCGGCGAACGCGTGATCACAGCCGTCGTCGAGTACAGCTGGCCGATGTTCTGGACGGTCCTCTCGAAGACGTCCGCCAACTCCGGTCCCGTTCCTCGGCCGACGGCAAGTCCGATGTTCCGTTGCACCGTGCTCCTTCGTCCTGGCGGTCGGGTCGTCGATGTCCGGCCGGTGTGGCCGGGCGCCGAGGTGCGCTCGTCTGCGCCTCGGGGCTGCTCTGGCGGGGGACGACTGCGGCCCGCTGCGGCTGATCCGCTCCTAGACACCCGCAGGGACGGGCGAGTACACCGACCACCCCACCGCGAGCCGTGCGGAAGCCAGGACAGTCGACGCGAGCCGACCGCCCCGGCGTGTTCTCGGCTCGGTCAGGCGTTCGTGACCAGGCGATCTCCGGCGATTCCCGCCTTGTCCGGCGAGTAGTAGTCCTTGATCTCGGCCACCCAGGTCGCCACCGAGATCTCGTCTGCCTCTGTCGGCTCGAACGCGTCGAAGAGTGCGTTGACGCCGGCGAGATCGAACCCGATGGCGGTCATGAGTGCGACGAAGAGGGGGCGCTCGATGAGTCCGTCGCCGTCCGGATCGCCGAGTGCGGCCAGCGACTCGGCGAAGTCGTTGATCGTCTCCTCGAAGCGCTCGGGCGACAAGACGCAGGCCGTGTACTCCTCGAAGCTGACGACCCCGTCGCCGTCGGCGTCCAGCTCCGAGGCCAACGTGGACCAGTACCGACGAAACGCCGCCAGCGCGGCGGACTTCGCGTCCTCACCGGCGCCGGTCGCGGCTGCGGACACCCGAGCGGCCATGAGTTCGAAATCGTCCGCCGCGAGATTTTCCGAGCCGTCGGCGTCGAGAAGGTTGAAGATGAGCTTAATTCGATCGAGGGCTTCCGCCTGCATTGACCTCTCGCTTTTCATCAGGCTTCGGACAGGGAATGGAGATTCCTCGCCATGGCAGGCAGGAGTCGCCGAAGTCCGCTGTCGTCGAGCGGGCTTTCGGGCTGTCGATTCGAGCGGCGGCTGCCGACTTCCTGCTTCCGGCGGGGCGGAGATGATCTCCATCGCCTACTATGCCAGGCGGTGTCTGGTGCGTCCCTGAAATAATTCGCGGCCACCAGAAAGAGTGAGGCATGTCAGCGCCGATCGAGGAAGCTGGTCACGCTGGGTAGCGAAGGGCGGCGGTCGGTCCCCGACCGTACGCTCCTGGCTGGGCCGATCACGATGACGGCTCGTCGATCCGGCGCGATCTCGGGCGCAGCGCGGTTTTCAATGCCGCCGACCGAGCATCCGCAACGAAGGAGACAGCTCATGAGCCGCCTGCAGTACCAGTGCACGATGTCGTTGGACGGCTTCATCGCGGGAGCGGCGGGCGACATGTCCTGGCTGACCGAATACGCGAGCTCCGCGGCCGTCCAGTCCGACACGGCCTCCGACCTCGACTCCGCCGCCGATCTGACGGACGACCTCGTCCCCGCCATCGGCGCCGTCCTCGTGGGCAATCGGACCTTTCGAGGCGACGACCCGAACAAGGGCACCGACAGCGAGGGCGCCTACGGCGGCCAGTGGAGCGGGCCGACCTTCGTGCTGACCCACCACGTCCCCGCCGAACCGGAAGTCGACGTCACCTTCTCGGACGATCTTCACGGCGCCGTGGCCGCCGCGAGAGCGGCCGCGGGCGACAAGATCGTGGGCGTGCTCGGCGCCGACGTCGCCCGCCAGTGCATCGAGGCGGGTCTGCTCGACGAGCTGCTCGTGTCCATCGCGCCGGTCCTGCTCGGCGACGGCGTCCGACTGTTCGACCGGCCGGGCGGCTCGCCGGTCCGGCTCCAGGTCCTGGACGTGTCCGGGCTGACGATCGTGCTGCGCGTCGTCCGGTAGACCGGAGTCGGTGGGCTGTCGTCGATCGGGGGCCCTCGACACGGCTCGGAACTGGCGAGGGAGGGGCGTCGGGACCGGCGATCCGGGAGTGACGGAAACAGTCCGGCGCTGCTCGGCCGTACCTTCGCGGCGCTCGCCGATCCTGTTCGGCGCGCACAGACGTCCGGTCGTGAGAAGGGTGAGCCGGGGATGGCGGGGCTCGCTGCGGCCGTCGACATCAGTCGGCCGAGATCGCCCGTCAGCCGAAGGCGGTGGAGCACGCCTGCCTGGTCACGCGGGGCGCGTAGTGCAGGCCGTCCCGATGGAACGCCGCTCCGCGGACGGTGTTCGATCCCGGTTCGACGACAGTCATCACGCGGATCGTGTGACGACTGCCGTCGGTATGCCGGGACGCGACGCCTGCGGCGCCCGTCACTCCGATTCGGCCGGTGACGTGCGCGGTGACTCGGGCTGCGGCGCGGCCGATCGGGACTCGCCCGGCGGCGGCCTGCGTACCGCGTGTCGCAGGACCCGCAGGACCGTCTTCGGGCGTAGCAGGGCCTGCGGAGGATCCACGAGTCCGGCGACACGCATGAAGGCGTCGGTGATCCCCGCGTCCTTGCTCGCCGCATACTGCAACCGTGCCATGTACGCGTTGACGACCTTGGTCTTCACCGACCTGGGACCCTCCGCATCGGGGAAGTCCAGATCCCCGCCCGCCGAGACGTCCCACGGCGCGTCGACAACCCTGGCGACGTCGGCGAAGAACCGCTGCGGGACGGGCGGCGTGCCCAGTCGAAGGTGATCGAGAAGCGTCAACGTCTCGATGGCCGCGACGCTCATACCCTGACCGTAGACGGGATTGAAGCTGCACACGGCGTCACCCAGCACCAACAGCCGCTCCGGGAACCGTGCCAGCCGCTCGTAACGACGTCGGACGCTGGTGGGGAAGCGGAACGACACCGGGTCGTCGAGCGGCTCGCCTTCCCGGACCGCCGTGTAGATCTCCGGGATCGGCAGCGATCGGACGAACTCCAGGAACGCCTCGGGTTCGGTCGGCGGATGGTCGCCGAGCAGACCCGTCAGCGACAGGACGCACACGTCGCGGCCGACCTGGCCGAAGAACGCGCCTCGGGGGTGCGCGGGGGACGCCACCGGGTTGATCGACTGCACCCCGTCGAACCACTCCGGGCGAGTCCGATAGTGCCTGGTCGTGTAGGCGAGGTCGATCTTCACCCTGTCTTCGTCCGGCCGAGAGTAGCCCAACTCCTGTAACCAGACCGGGGTGCGCGAGCCCCGGCCGGTCGCATCGACGACCAGGTCTGCATCGAGCAGCTCCTCGGCCGTCGCCTCGTCTGACTGCACCCGAACGCCCACGATCCGGCTCCGGGAGGTCGCTGCCCGGAGCCCGAGGATGCGATGCCGTTCGAGGAACGTCACGTTCGGCAGTTCCGCGACCCTGGCCCGGACGTGGTGTTCGAGTACCGGTCTCGGCGCGGTGACCGAGGTGAGTCCGGTTCGAGCCGGGCTCAGCCGTCGAGCATTGAAGTACCAGCGCATCTCGCCGAGATCGCCCGTCGGAACACCCGTTGCCACCAGCTCGTCGGTGAGGCCGGGGAACAGCTCCTCCAACGCGAGATGGCCTCGGGCGTGCAGTCCGTGTGCGTGTCGGGTGTGCGGTGCACCTCGGCGTGGTCCGTCCACCCCGAGTATGGTGTCCCGTTCCACGACCACGACCTCGGCGTAGTGCTCGGCGAGGGCGCGGGCGGCGAGACACCCCGCCATGCTTCCGCCCAGCACCACGGCGCGTCTCCCGACCTGACCGGCCATCGGTTCGACCTCCTGATCCCGCGCGTGCCTGTGCCGCGCCCGTACTGGAAACTGACGACTTGTTCAGTAGGCGACGACGGCGCGGAAGCGGACGGAGCCCGTCGCCACCGCGGCTGCGGCCTGCGCGATCTGCTCGGGAGCGAACACCTCGATCCGGGGCGTCACCTCGCCTGCTGCGGCCGAGGCGAGCGCCAGTGCCAGGTGCTCCATCCCACCGTGTGTTGCACCGAGGATCTGTTGTCCGTGCGCGAAGAACGGCCGAGCCAGGTCCGGCGGGATGCTGAAGGGCTCCCGGCCGTCGATGCCCGCCAGCACCATGCGACCGCCCGGCCGCAGTCCGCGCATCGCTTCGCCTGCACTGGAGTAGGACGGTGCGGTCGCCAGGATCACGTCGGCGCCGCCTGCCGCGTCGAGTTCCGTGCCGCTGCCGAGAACGAGCGTGGCACCGAGATCCGCTGCGATCGCGTGTTTGTCGGATGACCGGGTGATGGCGACGGTCTCGAACCCGGCGGCAGCGGCGAACTGAACCGCGAGATGCCCGATGCCTCCGATGCCGAGCACCGCGACGCGCTCGCCGGGCCGAGGCGCCCCGACGCTCAGTGCGCTCCAGGCGGTGTACCCGGAGCACAGCATCGGCGCGGCCAGCTCGTAGCTCAGGTCGGCGGGCAGGAGGACCGTGCCCGCCGCCGGAGCGAGGAGCCATTCCGCCTGTCCGCCTGGCGCGGTGAAGCCCGTCGTCGCCGGTGCGGCGCAGGAGAACGCCGCGCGGCCGGACAGTCGGCTGTCGCGCCTGCACTGCGCACATCGTCCGCAGACGCCTTGAATCCAGGTGACGCCGACCCGGTCGCCCACCTGCCGGGACGTGACTCCGGCGCCGACTTCGACCACGTCGCCTGCCGGTTCGTGACCGGGGATGGCGGGCGATGTCGACGGGAACGGGAGGATGCCCAGCCCGGCCAGCACGTCGTTGTGACAGATCGCCGAAGCACGGACCCGAATCAGCACCTCGCCCGGTCCGGGGCTCGGCCTCGGTGTCTGGCGAAGTTCCCAGTCGGCGCCAGCCGCCGGAATGACCACGGTTCTCATCGTCAGCCGCCTCACGTCCGGTTTGCGGGTCAGATGTAGAGGGTGTTGGGTTCGAGGTCGCACAGGACTCGCCCGTACAGCTCCAGGTTCGTGTCCGGATTGATGAGCGCGTGCAGGCTGATCGCCTGGATGTCGCGTTGGATGTGTTGAATCGGAACCGAGCTGTACACCGAGGAGCCGCCGCTCGCCGACGCGAGGATGTCGACGGCCTCCTTCGCGAGCTGGCACGACCGCCCCAGGTCTGCGCGGGCGCCCACCCGTTCCCGTGTCGTCCACACCTCATCGGCCTCGCCCTTGGCATCGATCAACTCGGCGAGCCTGCGGGCGTGAAACTCCGCCGCGTCGATGCGCAGCGCGGCGTCGGCCAGCAGCCGATGAGTCAGCGGCGCCTCGGCCTGACTCGGATAGTCGGTGTACGTGATCTTGCGATCGGGCAGCCGCTCAAGGAAGGCGGTACGGGCGGCGTGGGCGAGGCCGATGGCGGTGCCGACCGACGACACGGCGGCAGTGGGGATCAGCGGGGCGCGGAAGATCGAGGAGGCGGCGTTCCGCTGGGACCCGTACTGCTCGCGGAGTACGGCGGGCAGCGGCAGGACCCGGTCTCGCGGGATGAAGACCTCCTCGGCGACCGTGGTGACACTGCCGGTTCCCCGTAGTCCGGAGGTGAACCAGTCGTCGACGATCGTGAGGTCGGTCATCGGCACGATCGCCATGATCGGCAGCGGCGGGCCCTCCTGCTGCGGGTTCATCGCGATGACGACCTGCCAGTGACTGTGCGGCGCGCCGCTGATGAAGCCCCATCGTCCAGTGACGACGAACCCGTCGGTCGCGGTGACGGCCGTCGCACTGGGACTCAGGGTTCCGCAGGTCCGGACGTCGGGTGACGCGAAGATCTCGTCCTGCACCTTGTCGGGGAACAGCCCGGCCATCCACGTCGTGATCCAGCTGACCGAGGTGACCCAGGACGCGGCGCCGTCGCCCCGCCCCAACGCACCCGCGACCTCGACGAGGGTCCCGGCGTCGCTCTCGTATCCGCCGTAGCGAGCAGGCACCCGCATTCGGAAGACACCTGCGGCGGTGAGCGCTTCTATGGTCTCGTCGTGGAGGCGACGTTCGTCCTCATGGGAGGTGCTGTTCCGTTGCAGGGTCGGCACCAGATCCGAGGCTCGGCGAATCAGCTCGGCCCTCGATGGCGGGTGGCTGTGCGACACGCTGTTCTCCCTCGCGAAGATTTCGGAGATCTCGACGACGACGAATTCGACGGCGTCGTCCTGGTAATCGAGGAATTCGATGACGGGGCTGGCGAGGACACATCGTCTCGCCTACGGGGAATCCGCCGCATCTCTTCGATTGCGATCTCGCGGAGTCGATGAAGCGGGGAAGCCCGCCGCTGCTGCGAACCTGGTGAATGGGCACGTCAAGAGGTGTGGTCGACGTCGTCGGACTGTGACGATGCGACGGTGTCGCTGGGGTGACGTCGGGCGCGATCGCCCGCCGCCGTGCCTCATCATTCGAGGTCGACCAGCGCGCGGAAGTCCGACGAGCACGCCCCGGTTCCGCCGTCGCCGCAATCCCGAGATGAGTCTGCGGTCCGATTGCGGGTTGCTGGTCGCGTTCTCGCCGGTCATGACCGAACGGCCGACTCGGGTCGGCGCCGAAGGAGATGACTGCTTTGAGTAGCGTGATCGCAGGCCGTGCCGTCGTGCTCGGCGGAAGCATCACCGGACTATTCGCCGCCGCCGCTCTCGCCCCTTCTTATCGCGAGGTGGTCCTGGTGGATCGTGATCGGCTGATCGGAGTGCGGGAATGGCGGCGTGGCGCTCCGCAGACTCGCCACATCAACGGACTGCTCGCGAGGGGACATCAGGCGCTGGAGGAGTTGTTCCCCGGCATCACCCAGGAGATGGCCGACGACGGCGTCCCCTTCTCCGACCTGGCAGGCACCGTGCGGTGGTACTTCCACGGAAGGCGACTCAAGCAGGTCCGGGCCGGTCTGAGCTGTGTCGCCGCGACACGACCGGTGTTGGAATACCACGTCCGGCGGCGAGTGGAGGCCATGCCCAACGTTACGTTCCTCGAAGAGTGCGACGTGGTGGGACTGTCCGCCACCCCGGACGGATCACGCGTCACGGGTGCACGGATTCACCGGCGCAACGAGGGCACCGGGGAGGAGACCCTCGACGCCGACCTCGTGGTCGACACGACCGGTCGTGGCTCCCGGTCGCCGAAATGGCTGGTCGAACTCGGTTATCAGCAGGTCGACGAGCAGCGCACCAAGGTCGACATCGGTTACGCGAGCAGGCACTACCGGCTCCGGTCGGATCCGTTCGGTGACGATCATTCGATCAATCCGGTGGCATCGCCGGTGCTGCCACGCGGCGCGATCTTCACCAAGACCGACGGAGGTCGAGTGGAGCTGACCACCTACGGCATCCTCGGTGACCATCCTCCGACCGACGAGGCCGGTTTCAATGACTTCGTCAAGACGCTCGCCGCCCCCGAGATCCACGAGGCGATCGTCGATGCCGAGCCGCTCGACGACATCGCGTTGTTCCGGTTCCCGACCACGATGTGGCGTCGTTTCGACCTGCTGACCGCCGCGCCCGATCGGTTTCTGGTGATGGGCGACGCCGTGTGCACTCCCAACCCGGTCTACGCCCAGGCGCAGTCGCTCTCCGCGTTGGAGGCTCTCGCCTTACGCGCGCGGCTTCGTCGCGGCTTCGCGCCCGATCCGCTCGCCTTCCAACAGGAGGTCGCGGCCATCATCCGACCTGCTTGGGAGATGACCACCAGCGTCGACCTCGGCTTCCCCGGCGTCGAGGGCCGTCGGACGCTCGCGACGCGGCTGATGCACGTGTTCTCGCGCCGTCTGCACGACGCGGCAACCCGCGACGCACGTTTCACCGCCGCGTTCATGCGGGTCGCAGGTCTGGTCGATCCGCCGGCGGCGTTGATGCGTCCGGGACTCGTCCTCGGCGTGCTGCGCACTGCGTGGCGTACGCCGCCGCGCCAGGGTGCACCATTGCGGACCGCGCCGTCCGTCGGCAGACGGGCCAGGGGCAGGCGACCGAGGTGAGTGCGGTCCGACCGGTGTCGACGAGCGTTCCGACGAGGTGAGAGACGGCATCGTCGCGGGGAAGCCCGCGACGATGCGTCGTCGGCTCGTCGAGCTGCCTGACAGGCCACCGGCAATCGGACGGGCCCCTCGCTCCACTGGAGCGAGGGGCCCGTCGTCTCATCGGATCATTCAGCGGGACTGCCGTCAGGGCTGGGCGGCCCCGACGCTGATCGTCGCCGCGGCATCCGCCTCGCCGACGAGCGTGCACTGCGATCCATCATCGACGGAGTGGATGATTCCGGGAGTCAGGCTGACCTCGCCCGCCTGATCGAGGGTGAGCGCAACCTCGCCGCCGGAGAAGGGAATCGGCGTGTTCGCCGGGGTCTCCTCATTGGAGAGGCCCGTCGCGGTGATCGTCCCCGACGCGCTGCCGCCGAGCGTGATGTCGAGTTCGGTGTGGAAGGAACCGGCCGGGCTGTCGAAGGGCACGCCTTCGAGAATAAGCGTGCCCGCTTCGACGGTGACGGTGTCACCGACTGCGGCGCTGGCAGGCGCCGTGATGGTGACGTTGATGTCCTCGACCCGCGGCGCACTCGGGTCGCCACAGCTGTAGGTCACCCGCGAGGTGCCTGCCGTGGAATTGTCCGGGCTCGCGGCCGAGACCCCGAAAGTGGTCGCGATTCCCGCAGCCATCACCGCGCCAGCGGCAAGAGCTGCGACCCGCTTACTACGTAACTGCATCAGTGACTCCTCACTAGTGCGGAGGAACGCTTCCCCGCGTTCCTCCCTAGCTGGCCTTGCCCAGTCAGATTATCGACGCGTGAGTTCACCACCCACTTCGTCGTTGCTTCATTTCGAACTGGTGGTCGAATCGGGGAGATGATCACGGCCGGGTATCTTGGCTGGCCGAAGCGCGCGGTGTCGACGCTGGTCGGCGACGTCGTCATCCGCCGGTCGAGTCGGAGCCGATCCGGCCTGCTGCCCGCGCCGCCTCGATGACGGCGGCGACGAACGTCGGCAGGTCCGGGTCGTCGAAGAGGACGGCGAAGTCCATGGCGACGCCCAGTTCGTCCTCCACACGAGCCACGATCCGCATCGCCGAGATGGATTGTCCCTGGAGCTCGAAGAAGGTGCGGTCACAGTGTCCGTCCGGCATTTCGAGGACCGACTTCCAGATCTTCGTGACCTGGTCCTCGATCAACGACGGCAGTAGCATTCGGGCCTGGATATCCGACATCGTGATGGATTCCCTCCTGGACTCGACCGGCCTCGCCGCCGCTTTTCTCGGGCGGTGCCCGATGCCGCGAGAATCCCGGCGATACATCGTCGACACAGGCCGTGTCCAGTTGCATCTTCACAACTGCGGTCTTGAACCGTCCGGTGCGGGCAGATCACGCACCGCAATTCGCGAGAAGCATTGATCGATGGTCGCATGTGACTATTCCCCGGTGATCAGGGGAAAGACATGAGCGGGCCGAGCAGGCGGGTCCGGCGGCGCCGGGAGCCTGCGGCGGCGTCAGGCCGCCTGGGCGACGCGGCTGCGGTGGCGCGGCCCGTTCACGAGCTGGTGGACGGCGCGGCTCGCCGAGCGCCGCTCGACGATGCGATCGTCGAGGGCGCCGACGTCATGTCCTATCGCGACCTGAGTCGGGCGGCGGATGTCGTCGTCGCCCGGCTGCTGAGCCTCGGTGGCGCCGAGAACGCGCCGGTGGCGGTGCGGATGCCCGTCTGCGCCCGGCAGGTCGCCGCATCGCTCGGCATTCTGCGCGCGGGGGGCCTGCTGGTCTGGCTCGGCGACGGTGACCTCGGTGAACGGGGTAAGGCGGTGTTGGCTCAGACCCGGCCTGCCTTCCTGCTGACCGCAGGGCCTCTCGAGGACGAGCTGACCCGCTGGTACCGCGACGATCAGGGCGGCGCCGTGATCGACCTGGCCGCACCGGAGCCTGAGTCTGCGGCGGAGCCGCCCGGTGCGGTGCTGCCTGCGGTCGGTCCCGACTGGACGGCGTACGTCGCTCACACCTCGGGCTCGACCGGTCCGCCCAAGGGCGTCGCCCAGCGGCACGGGTCCTTCGCACAGTTCGTCACCTGGCTGGCCGAGGAGTTCGACCTCGGGCCGGGTTCGAAGGTGGCGCAATGGGTGGCGCCGGACCATGACCCCAGCCTGTGCGAGGTCTTCGCGACGCTGGCCTCGGGGGCGACGTTGTACCCGGTGCCCGGACGCCTTCGCGCGAACCCGGAGAAGCTGGTCGACTGGCTCGTCCGGGAGCGGATCACCTTCCTCCAGACCGTGCCCAGCATGGGACGAGAGATCCGACGGGTGATCAGCTCGTCGGACCCGCCGCTCACCGAGCTGCGGGCCTTGGTGTTGATGGGCGAGTCGCTGTCCGGTGCCCTCGCGAATGGACTGCGCGCCGTGCTGCCGAGGACACGACTGGCCAATGTGTACGGACCCACCGAGACGATCGCGGCCACCTGCCATGAGGTGACCGGTGTGGAGGGCGCGACGGTTCCGATCGGCCGCCCGATCCCCGGCCGCGAGGTGCTGGTGCTCGACGAGGCCGACCAGCCCTGCCCGACGGGAGACGTCGGCGAGATCGTGATCCGGGGCGCGTGTGTCGCCGATGGATATCTCGGCGGGGTGAGACCCGCGGCCTTTCGGCCGGTGGCCGTCGGAGACAGCCGGTCGTCACCGGCCGAACGGTGTTACCGAACCGGAGACCTGGGCAGGTTCCGTCCAGACGGACTGCTGGAGTTCCGGGGTAGACGCGACGATCAGGTCAAGGTCGCCGGAGTCCGGATGGGGATCACCGAGATCGAGGCGATCCTGGCTGAGCATGAGTCTGTTGCGGAATGCGCGGTCGTCGCGGTCGTCGGTGAAGACGGCCTGGTCACCAGGCTGACGGCGCACGTCGTGGCCCGAGGCGACGGAGTGGGCGTTCCGCAGGCGGGCGCCGTCACCTGGCGGGCATGGCTGCGCGAGCACTTCGGCGCGTCCATCGGTGCGGTGGCCTTCGTGACACGGCACGCACCGCTGCCGCGCACCGTCGCGGGGAAGGTGGACCGGCGGGCGCTGGCCGTCGCGGACGTGCGACGCGACGTCGTGCGGACGACGACGGCGCCGCAGGAGTCGGGCCCGTCGACGGCCGAGATCGTCGGCCGGGTGATCGAGGCCTGGCCCGCACTCGTCTCCGCAGCAGGCACGGACGACGTCGGCTCCGTCGACGGGGATGTCCCTCGGCTACTCGGCGTCCTCACCCGGATTCGGGAGAGGTTCCGCGTCGACGTCTCGGCATCCGACTGGCTTGCCGATCCGACCCCCACCGGGCTGGCCGCCCTGATCGAGGCCGCGATCCGTGACCGAGACCACCTGGACGAGTCGGTCGTCCGAGCCACACGAGGACGGAGCGAGAGTTGACGACGGAGCAGACCGCACGGTCGGTCCTATTCGATGGTGAGAGCCTGGACATCCCTGGTGTCGTGAACGTATCGGAGGGGCGGGCGTCCTGCCGGGTGCCACCCTCGGCGCTGCGGCGGGCGGCGAGATCGCGTGCCCAGTTCGAGGACATCGTCAAAGCCGACATCCCCGTGTACGGCGTCACCACGGGTTATGGCGAGATGATCTACATGCTCGTGGACCGGTCCAAGGAGACGGAGCTTCAGACCAACCTGGTGAGAAGCCACAGTGCGGGCGTCGGACCGCTGTTCGCCGAGAACGAGGCACGCGCCGTCCTGGCTGCGCGACTCAACGCCTTGGCGAAGGGACACTCGGCGGTTCGTCCGGAGGTCCTGGAGCGGTTGGCGCTCTATCTCAACCTCGGCATCACCCCGGCCATACCCGAGATCGGATCGCTCGGCGCGAGCGGTGATCTCGCGCCGCTCGCGCACATCGCGAGCAGCCTCATCGGTGAGGGCTACCTGTTGCGCGACGGCGTTCGCGTCGAGACCGGACCGGTCCTGCGTCAACTCGGCATCGAGCCGCTCAGCCTGCGTTTCAAGGAAGGGCTGGCACTGATCAACGGAACCTCGGCGATGACGGGGCTCGGCGCGCTGATCGTCGATCGCGCGGTGAACCAGGTCCGGCAGGCCGAGATCGTCTCGGCGATGGTGATCGAGACGCTGCGTGGATCGACCAGTCCGTTCCTGGCCGAGGGGCATGACGTGGCCAGGCCGCACCGGGGGCAGATCGACTCGGCTGCGAACATGCGCATGCTCATGCGGGGCAGCGGCCTGACCGTGGAGCACGCCGTGCTGCGCAGGTGGGTGCAGGACACCCGTGAGCAGGGCCGGGACGTTCAACGCACCGAGGTCTATCTCCAGAAGGCGTACTCCCTTCGTGCCGTGCCGCAGGTGCTCGGTGCCGTGCGCGACGCCCTCACACACGCTGCCGGGAAGCTGGACGTCGAGTTGAACTCGGCCAACGACAACCCGCTCTTCTTCGAGGACCGGGAGGTCTTCCACGGCGCCAACTTCCACGGTCAGCCGATCGCGATCGCGATGGACTACGTGACCATCGGGCTCACGCAGCTCGGTGTGCTGTCTGAACGACAGACCAATCGGCTGCTGAACCGGTACCTGAACGATGGGCTGCCTGAGTTCCTCGTCAGTGGTGATCCCGGTCTGAACAGCGGGTTCGCCGGCGCGCAGTATCCGGCAACGGCGTTGGTGGCGGAGAACCGGACCATCGGCCCGGCAAGCACTCAGAGCGTGCCGTCCAACGGAGACAACCAGGACATCGTCAGCATGGGACTCATCGCGGCGCGGAACGCTCGTCGGGTCCTGCGCAACAACGACACGATCCTGGCAGTGGAGTTCCTGGCCGCAGCGCAGGCGGTCGACCTCTCCGGCGGTCGCGACCGGTTGAGCCCGGCGGCCGAGGCGACGTACCTGCTGGTGCGGTCGCTCGCTCCGACGCTGGACGTCGATCGCTACATGGCCGATGACATCGAGCGGGTGGCCGAGGCCCTGGCAGCAGGCGCCTTCGCCGCCGCCGTCGATCAGGTGACGGAAGGACTGCGATGAACGGCGTGGAGGACGAGCGGACGGAGGAGGGGCGATGAGGGATCAGGACCATCCGGACTACGACGTCGTCGTGGTGGGCGGCGGCCCAGGCGGTTCGACCGTGGCAGCACTCGTGGCGATGCAGGGCCATCGGGTGCTGCTCGTGGAGAAGGAACGATTCCCGCGCTACCAGATCGGCGAGTCACTGCTGCCCGCGACGGTCCATGGGATCGGCAGGCTGCTGGGCATCACCGACGAGTTGACGCGGGCCGGGTTCGTCGTCAAGCGCGGCGGAACGTTCCGGTGGGGGAACAACCCCGACCCGTGGACGTTCTCCTTCGCCGCGTCGGCCAGGTTCGCCGGTGACACGTCGACCGCGTACCAGGTGGAGCGCATGCGGTTCGATCAGATCCTGCTGGACAACGCCCGCCGGGTCGGTGTCGAGGTCTGGGAGGAGTCGCCGGTCATCGACGTGATCGACGAGGGTGACCGGGTGGTCGGGGTGTCCGTCACGACGGACGACGGCACGACCCGCGACGTTCGGGCCAGGTACGTCGTCGACGCCTCCGGCAACAAGAGCCGCATCCACAGTCGGGTGGGCGGTCGCCGACGGTACTCCGAGTTCTTCCGCAACCTCGCGCTCTTCGGCTACTTCGAGGGCGGGCGGCGGCTCCCACCGCCGAACCAGGGCAACATCCTCGCCGCGGCCTTCGACGCGGGCTGGTTCTGGTACATCCCGCTCAGTGACGAGCTGACCAGCGTGGGCGCGGTGGTGCGGCCGGATGCGCTCG
Source organism: Actinoalloteichus fjordicus (assembly GCF_001941625.1). Classification (NCBI taxonomy): domain Bacteria; kingdom Bacillati; phylum Actinomycetota; class Actinomycetes; order Pseudonocardiales; family Pseudonocardiaceae; genus Actinoalloteichus; species Actinoalloteichus fjordicus. The sequence continues at coordinate 4,117,476 of NZ_CP016076.1, read as the reverse complement.
ACCGGGTCCGAGGCGATCGAGAGGCGGCGTTGGCCGGCCTGATCCAGGACTGCCCGTTGATCGCCGAGAACCTCGCCGACGCCCGACGCGTCACGAGCGGACCATACGGCGAGATCAGGGTTCGCAAGGACTATTCCTACATCCAGGAGCGGTTCTGGCGCCCCGGCTTCGTGCTGGTGGGCGATGCGGCCTGCTTCATCGACCCCGTGTTCTCCTCCGGCGTCCACCTGGCCACCTACGGCGCTCTCCTGGCGGCTCGGTCCCTCAACACCATGCTCGCGGGCCGCCTTGACGAGGACGTCTGTCTGGCGGAGTTCGAGGCGCGTTACCGCATGGAGTACACGCGCTTCCACGACTTCCTGGTGGGCTTCTACGACATGCACCAGGACGAGGCGTCGTACTTCTGGAAGGCGAGGAAGGTCCTCGGGGGAGCCGGTGCCTCCGACCTGGAGTCCTTCGTCGAACTCGTCGGCGGCGGAGCGTCCGGTGAGGACGCGCTCGTCGGGGCGGGTTCCTACGCCGATCGCAACCAGGCGGCCTTCCAGGAACTCGCCGACATCGTCGGCAGGCCCGTCGGGCAGGAGGGCGAGGACCGCGACCTGTTAGGCGCCGCGCTGGTCAAGGCGGTGTCCCGGTCTGGGCTGCACATCCAGTTCCAGGCGGCGGCCGGCGGGAACGCCGATGAGCGCACTCCGGTACGGGCGGGCGGTCTGGTGCCGTCCGCCGACGGCCTGCACTGGTCGTCGCGACAGCCATCGACCGACGGGAGCCCACGCTCATGACGGACACGACGCCTCGACCGCAGCCCTCCGAACTGCGGCAGGACGGGGACCGGATCGCGCTGTCGTTGCAGCAGGAGTTCCTGCGTGCGATGGATCACGGGGACGGCAACGGGCCGTTCGGGCCGTACTACCACATCGTCGGCGGGTGGCGGCTGCACGGACCGCTCGATCTGCGCATCCTGCGCGGAGCCCTGAACGACGTCGTGGCACGACACGAGGGGCTGCGGACGGCGATCGTCCTCGACGAGACCGGTGTCTACCAGCGGGTGCGCCCACCCGCCGCGCCCGAGCTGGTGGTGCGTGATCTGCCTGCCGACGGAGATCGAGAGCGCATCGCCGAGCAGTTCGCCTGCGACATCGAGGCCGGTCCCTTCGGAACCGACGAGTACCCGTCGATGCGGATGGTCCTGGGCAGGTTCGATCGCCAGGACGCCGTGCTCGTCATGGTCGCCCACCATACGATGGTCGACGGATGGTCTGCCCAGGTGGTGATGCGTGATCTCGCCGAGCACTACGCGGCGCGAGCACAGCGGCGGCGACCGGTCCTGCCCCCGGCTCGTCAACCGAGGGAGTACACGGCATGGCAGCGCGCCGAGGCGGAACGTCCTGCTACGGCTGCCGCACGGGCGTTCTGGCGGACGAGCCTGCACGGCGCTCGGATGTTGACGATCCCCACGGACCGGCCGCGTCCGGCGGAGGGCGACTTCCGCACCGGCTGGCACCGCTTCCTGCTCGGTGAGGAGTTCGGTCGTGCCACCGCGACGGTCGCCGCGAGAACCCGGTCCTCGTCGTTCATGGTGCTCCTCGCGGCCTATCTGATGCACCTGCGTGACAGGACCGGCCAGACCGATCTGGTGCTGCCGACGTTCACCCCCGGCCGCTCGCCGGGATGGACCGAGGACGTCGTCGGCTCCTTCTACAACTTCCTGCCGCTGCGGGTCGACGTCGAGGGCTGCGCGGACCTCCTCGCCGTGGTCGCACGGGTCCGGTCCGCCTGTCTCGCCGCCTACGTTCACGAGATTCCGTTCGTCCAGCTCTCGGAGGAGGCGCCAGAGCTGATGTCGCCCCTGTCGGAGCCGGACGGCGCAGCCTCGGTGTTCCAGGTCGTCCAGTCGCCGTTCATGATGACCGACTGGCAGGCGGGTGATCTGAGGTTCACCGCGATGCGCCGTCGCCTGCTGTCCGCGTCGGTGGGCTCCCAGCTCCCAGACGGGCTGCTCTGGTCTCTGGAACCAAGGCCGGGCGGGCTCATCCTGGGCAAGATCGGCTACACCACCAACCTCTTCGATGAGGAGTCGGTGGTGCGGATGGCCGAGGAGTTCCGGGTGGTGCTGCGCGACACCGTGGTCACGCTCGCGGACACGCTGGTCGATCCCGTCTCCTGAGCGTTCGCCCATGGCCGCCTGCTGTGCCTGCGAACCGACGATCGGTCGGGCGTCGCCGATGCGCGCCCGACCGATGTCGCGACACCCCGGGGCCCGCCGGGATCAGGGGCCGAGGAGATCCGTCCCGGCGCGGCGCAGCTCGTCGTAGGACGCGAGATCGGGCACCCGCCAGCCGTCCAGGTCGTACTCCGCGAGACAGCTGTCGACGAACGCCTTGTACTCGTCCATCTCGCCGCCCGCGAGCTGGGCGGACAAGAGTTCGAGGCGGGTGTTCTCGTGGCTGCCCGCGTAATTGCGTTCATACAGCTCGTGACGTCCCGCGAACTCGGAGCCGACCGCGTCCCACAGCAGCTTCATCACCTTGACCCGCTGAACCGAGTCGGTGCCCCCGGAACCTCGGAGATACTGGTCCAGGTACCCGCGGACATCGGGATCGGCGAAGTCGTCGACGCTGGAGTTGACGTAGATCAGTCCGCTGGCGACGTCCTGAAGGATGATCTCGCGGATACGCGGGTAGCCGATCTGCATGAACCATCGATAAGCCATGCCGTACTGCGGGTTGGGCAGCACGGAGCCGTTCTTCCATGGCACCGGATTGCGGGCGGCGGCGTCGGAGAGCCCCCAGAACAGGTTGCGCCATGCCAGGACCTCGCCGAGCCGGGCGCGCACGCCGCGAAAGTCGGCGGTCCCGGTGATCTCCAATGCCTTGGCCAGCAGTCCCGCCAGGAACTCGAGTTTCACCGCGAGGCGGGTGCAGCCGTGGAACGTGAAACGTTCGGGAAATCCCGAGCGGCCGGTGAAGAGCTGCACCTTGCCGAGGTCACCGTAGATGAAGACGTTCTCCCAGGGGATGAGCACCTTGTCCAGCACCAGGATGGTGTCATTCTCGTCCAGCCGGGAGGACAGCGGATAGTCGAACGGGCTCCCGAGGACGGCGGCGGAGGCGGTGTAGGAGGGGCGGCAGATCAGCTTGACGCCGGGTGCGTTCGTCGCCACCGCCGCCACCAGGGCGAACTCGCGCTTTTTGACCGGGAGTCCGTAGTGGGCGATGAAGTTGTAGTGCGTGAGCACGGCCGCCGTGGCGACCACCTTCGCCCCGCTGACGATCAGGCCCTGATCGGTCTCCTTCTCCACGTGGATGAAGACGTCGGCGACCTCGTCGGGCGAGCGGTCTCGATCGACGGGCGGGTGCACGATCGCGTGGTTCCAGTACAGCACCTTCTCCTGAGACTCTCGATACCAGCGCCTGGCGTTGTCGGAGTACGGCGCGTAGTAGTCGGCGTTCGCGCCGAGGGTGCCCAGGAACGAGGCCTTGTAGTCCGGCCCTCGGCCCAGCCATCCGTAGCTCATCCGCGCCCACTCGGCGATGGCCCGCTGGTCGGCGACGAGATCGTCGGCGCTGTGCGGAGTCGTGAAGAACCGGTGGGTGCGGCCGTCCCCGCCGGAGTCCACCGGTGCGGTGAGCAGCTCGCGGCGGTCCGGATCGTGCAGGGAGTCGTAGAGACGGGCCGTCATCCGGATCGGGTTGCGGAATGCCGGATGTGCTGTGACGTCGGCGATCCGCTTGCCGTAGAGATAGACCTCGCGGTCGTCGCGCAGGCTCTCGACGTATTCGTCGCCCGTCATGGGGCGTGTCCCGGGTCGCGGCGGCGTGGATTCTGCGTGGGAATCGTGGCGGCTGGTCATCGACTGTGCTCCCCGATCTGATGGCCGGGGCGGAACGACCCGCTTGGTTGTCCGCGCAGGTTCGCCCGCCGGTTCCGGCTACACGATCTCCGTCATCCGACACCGCCGACAAGGAGAGCGGGATGATAGGGCACGGGTGGATAACGCGAGTCCGCATCGAGCACGTCCTGGTCCACGCCGTGCCGTCGTGGGGTGTCCGATCGCGTATTCCTCGCCGAGGTGAGGTACGACGGCACGATCGGCAGCCGTAAATCGTCCTGATCGTGCGGAATCACCGTGATCCGCACGTGCGGAGATGCGCGCGTTCTGCGCGCGGCCCGACGATATGTCGAGGATGGATCCGTCGGTCTCGACATTCGACCAGCACGCCGTCCTGATTTCGACACGTCGTATCCGAATTCCGACCGAGGGGTGTTCTATGCCCGGCTCGTCCGATGTCTCAGCCGAATTGCCGGAGTATCCGATCCAGCGCTCGTCGCAGTGCCCTTATCGGCCCGCCGAGAAACATGTCCGGCTCGGCGATGCGGGTCCGATGACCAAGGTTCGACTCTACAACGGCAGGCACGCCTGGCTCGTGACCGGCGCCGCGCAGGCGCGTGCGGTGCTCTCCGACTATCGACGGGTGTCCATCCGCCCGTACCACGGAAACTATCCCCTGCTCAACGTGGAGTTCGAGAAGGTCGTCGACAGCGGATACGCCGACGTCCTCTTCGGCGTCGACCCGCCGGAGCACACCAGGCAACGCCAGATGATCATGCCGAGTTTCACGTTACGCCGGACTGCGCGGCTCCGGGCGGACGTGCAGCGCATCGTGGACGCGAGCCTGGACGACCTGGAGCGTTCCGGGGCTCCCGCCGACCTGGTGACCAGGTTCGCTCAGCCGGTGCCCTCCATGGTGATGAGCCTGGTGCTCGGGGTTCCCTACGAGGACCATGAGGAGTTCGAGAGACCGGCGCGCAAGCTGTTCGTGCCGGAACTGGCCGATGAGGCGACCACCGAACTCGGCGAGTACCTCGATCGCCTGATTCAGCGGAAGGAACGCGAACCCGGCGCCGGACTGTCCGGCCTGATCGACGACCTGATCGTCGAGCACCTGCACCAGGACAGGATGACGCGCTCGGAGCTGGTGCACATCGCGATGGCGATGCTGGTGGCGGGCACCGACACCACCACCAACGTGATCTCGCTCGGCACGTTGGCGCTGCTGGACGATCCGGAGCAGTGGGCGGCGCTGCGTGCCGATCCCGGCCTGGTGCCTGCTGCGGTGGAGGAGATCCTGCGATACGTGTCCCTGGTGGAGGCGTTCGCCAGGGTCGCGGTGGAGGACATCGAACTGGACGGCGGAGTCATCAAGGCAGGGGAGGGCATCCTCGTGAGCTGCGCCGGGGTCAACTTCGACCCCCGCTCGGCCGCCGAACCCGACGTGTTCGACATCCGACGTCCGCCCAGGCCGTCGTTCAGCTTCAGCCATGGCATCCATCGCTGTCCCGGCGACAACCTCGCGCGTCTCGAACTGGAGATCGCCTTCCGTTCGCTCGTCGAGCGGTTCCCGAACCTGCGATCCGCGGTGCCCACCGAGGACCTGCCCAGCAACAACAATGACGGGACCCTGCAACGGCTCTACGAGCTTCCGGTGACCTGGTAACGGGTTCCTCGTCGGCATCGGCGGCCGGGGTCCGGGGACCGCACCTCCCGTGCGGACCAGTCCTGGACGGGACCGCCCGTCTCCCGGCGGCGCTCGTCAGAAGAAGTCCGCCCCGCGCACTGTGTGGACGCGGATCAGTCGAGGACATGGAGGAGAGCACACGATGACACGGCCACCCGGCGAACGGCATCGCCACACCGACACGCTGTCCCTGCGAGGCGTCGCCTACGACACGGGGACGAACTTCGCGACCGGCCAGGGTTCGCTGTCTCGTGCGGTCTGGAGCAGACGGCGAATGCTCGACGAGATCAGCCTCATCAGCGACCAGCTGAACTGCAACTCGGTCACCGTCTACGGCAGCGACCTCGGCCGCCTCGCCGACACGGCGAGCGAGGTCGCCGAACGCGGCCTGCACGTGCGGCTGCAGCCCCGGCTCGTCGACCGACCGCGCACGGAGATCCTGGAACACCTGGCCGAGGCCGCCCGGCTCGCCGAGTCGCTTCGTGCTCAGGGAGCGGACATCGACATGACGGTCGGCGCCGTCCATCTGCTGTTCACCCCTGGCCTCATCGAGGGCGAGCAGTATCACGAGCGGATGGCCGACATCTACGCCGACGCCGAGCACCACCTGCTCACCCCCACCGGCACCGTCGACTTCGCCGCCGCCGCGCCGCGCCTCGACGAGTTCCTCGCCGAGGCGCACGACGTGGTCGGCAGGGCCTTCGGCGGCGAAGTGGGCTACTCGGCGGCCCCGTTCGAAGACGTCGACTGGCGTCGATTCGACTTCATCGGCCTCATGTACCAGTACGTGCCGGTCTTCCGGACTCCTGAGCAGCACATTGCGGAGCTGCGCGAGTACCGGCGTTGGGGCAGGCCGGTGGACATCGCGGAGTTCGGCACGGCCACCTACCGGGGAGCGGAGCACAAGGCGTTCTTCTTCTGGGACGTGGTCGAGCGGTCCGGGCCCGTGCCCACCATCCTGGACGGCCACGTTCGCGACGAGGGTGCCCAGGCCGCCTACCACCTCAGGATGTTCGACGTCTTCGAGCAGGCGGGCATCAGGGCTGCGACCGTGTCGGAGTTCATCCACCCGACACACCCGCACTCTGCCGATCCGACGGTTGATCTGGACATGGCGAGCATGGCCTTGGTGAAGACGATTCGGACCGATCCCGCCGATCCCGCCTCCGACTACCAGGTGGAGCCGAAGGAGTCCTTCCACGCCATCGCCGACCACTACGCCCACCTGGGCTTCCAGACCTCCCTCCGCCGCTGATCGACCCGAGCAGCCGAGAAGGCCGCCACCGTCCCTCGGGACGGTGGCGGCCTTCGTCGGGCTGGAACGGCGGGCGGTCTCGGTGGCGGCTGTGTCGGTGGTGGTCGCCGTGGGGGCTTCTTCTCCTACGGGCCGGGGCGCGGGGAACCGACCTGATCGGCGGGTCCGGTCCGGCAGCGGAGCAGTCAGGAGGCCAGATCCGGCGGTGCGGGCAGTGGCTGTGTCGACCGGGGTTCCGTCGGCCTCGGTCGGCCTCGCGATCAGGCGGCGGTGCGACGATGCCGATCGGGCCCGATGCTCATCGGCGACGCGCGATGGTGAGGCCGTCAGCGATGGGAAGCATCACCGTCTCCAACCTGGCGTCGGCGGAGAGCTCGGCGTTGACCTCCCGCAGCGTCCGAGCACAGGCACGGGACAGGCCCTCCGCAGCCCGCTCGGGGTCGACCACGGTCCCGTCCAGCAGCACGTTGTCGATCACCAGCAGCCCGCCTTGGCGCAGCAGGGGGATCGCCGCCCGGCAGTAGCTCGGATAGTTCATCTTGTCCGCGTCGACGAACACCAGGTCGACCGGCGGCCCCGTCGCAAGCTCCCGCAGCACCCGACCCGCCGAGCTGACGTGAAACTCGATGCGATCGGCGACGCCCGCACGACTCCAGTGCTCCTGGGCGATTCCCGCCCACCGATCGGTCACATCACAGGTGATCACCCGGCCGCCTCGGCCGACGCCGAGCGCGAGCGCCAGCGCGGAGATCCCGGTGAAGGTGCCGATGTCGACCACTGTCCTGGCGGTGCACGTCCTGGCCAACAGGGTGAGCAGTGCGGCCTGCTCCAACGGCACCATCATCCCGGCGGACTCGCCCGTCGACGCCGTGCGTTCGGCCAGGGCCAGCAGCGCCGGCTCCGGCGGACTGCACGAACGGACCAGATAATCGCGGGTCCGGCCGTCGACCGGGACGTTCTTCACCTCGGCATCGGCGCCGTGCATGAGCGCCCCTTCCTGCTCGTCGAATGTGGGCTCGCCCGCCCTCAGGTCTGATCGGCGACCGGCACGGTGCCTGCCGGACCGTCTGCTGCGGCCGGTAGTCCGCCCACCCCCGGCAGCCCCGACCCGCCGCCGGGCGGCCGGGCGGGCGTGTCAGGCCGCGCCCGTGTCGGGCCGGCCCAGCCAGGCCGGGGTCCGCCGCGCCCACTCGACGGTCTTGGCGAGTCCCGCGTCCAACCCGGTGGTCGGCTCCCAGCCCAGCAGCCGCCGTGCCTTGGCATTGTCGGGAACCCGTCGTGGCAGGTCCTCGTACGCCGAGCCAAGGTGCGCCGCGGTGTCCACGGAGGTCCACGATGCCCCGGTGGCCGCCGCGATCAGCGTCACGACCTCGGCTACCGTCGCCTCGTCCATGCTGCCGATGTTGAACGCCTCACCCGTCGCCGCCGGGTTTCGCGCCGCGAGGATCGTGCCGTCGACGACGTCGTCGACGTAGGTGAAACACCGGGTCTGGTCTCCCCGGTCGTAGACGACCATGTCGTGCCCGTTGAGCGCGCGGTGAATCGAGCGGCTCACGACGTAAGCGGGTCGCTGCCCCGGCCCGTACACGTTGAAGTACCGGACGATCGAGGCATCGAGCCGGTGCTCGCGGATGTAGGCGAACGCCAGGTGTTCCATGAGCGCCTTGCTCGACGAATAGGCCCAGCGGTCGGCCGAGGTGGGGCCCAGCACGCGATCCCCGTCCTCGGCCCACGGCACCGCTGGGTTCTTCCCGAACACCTCGCTGGTACTGGCGACCACCACTCGCGCGCCCGACCGCCGGGCCAGGTCGAGCACATTTCGTGTCCCGTTGAGGTTGATGTCGATGACGTCGAGCGGGCGGGCGAGGTACTGGTCGACGCCGACGACCGCGGCAAGGTGATAGACGACGTCGACCTCCGAGGCTGAGACGGCCTCCTGGAGGGCGTCACGATCACGGATGTCGATGCGCAGGTGCCCGACCCGCCCCCCGTCGGCGCCCAGCGAGTCGGGCGGCGTCGCGATGTCGACGACCGTCACCTCGTCGCCGTCGGCGAGAAGGCGTCGCACAAGGTGGGTGCCGATGAATCCACAGCCGCCGGTCACCAGTGCTCGCACCATCGGAGGTCCGTCCAATCTGTTCGTGGGAAGCCGGGCCGACGCGGCCCGGCGGGTCGCTGTCCGTCCTCGCTGTCCGCGCTGGTGAAGGAATCCGGTGGGCGCGGACCCCGGGACCGGTGCTGCGGCCTGCCGAGCGCCTCCGCCTCGTGCGTCAGGAGGTGATCCGCTCGTACATGGCCTCGGCGATCGCGTCCGAGTTCGACCCTTCGCCACCCTCGTGAACCCAGATGAACACGTCGTCGGTCAGCACCATCGAGTCCTCGGACACGCAGGCGGTCTCCGGGCATTGCCAGCTCTGCCGGATCGTCTGCACGAGTTCGTGGTCCTGGTCGTTGAACACGATGGACTGGGTGATGCCGAGGGACTGCGCGTCCGGCAGTTCCGCCATCTCGCGTTCGGTGAACGACAGGGTGCTGCTGACGGTCTCCCCGCCTCCGGTGGCGCTCGGCGGCCAGCCCTGGATGGTCTGGTGGCCCTCGCCGCACCCCTCCACTCGCATCCGGATCAGATCGAGTGCGTCGCTGCCAGGAGCCTCCGCCACGAAGGCGATGAAGAGCGCTCCGTCGGCGCGGTTGCCGAAGTGATACCAGCCCTCCAACGACTCCAGGCCGTCGATCGCCGAGAAGTAACTGACGCATCGGGGCATCACGACCACACCAGAGGGCTCGCCGGTGCCGGGCATCGCTCGTGCCACGGCTTCCCGCAGCGGCATCTCCGGGTTGAGCTGGCTGCCCGCCGGGTGTTCCTCGACGGGCAACAGGATCGAGCGCAGGTCGTCGACCGGGCTGGTGGATGCGGCGACGTCGACCGGACTCGTCGAGGGCGGATCGGGCGGCTGCTGCGGGCTGCATCCCGCGACGGCGGCCGTCACGGCCACCGCCGCAGCCAGTACGGACATCCTCTGTCGACCTCGCATCGTGGGGCTCCATTCGTCATCGAGTCCGAACCTGCCGACGGCAGGCTCGGGTTGCTGTTCGCCTCGTGCTCCCGTGTCGTCACGGGGTCGTCGTTCCCGAGGCGCGGCGTGCGGGGCGGCTCCCCGCCGTGCGACCGGCCTGCTGCCCGGAGGCCTGCTGCCCGCGGCCTGCTGCGGGCAGTACTCGTCAGGCGGGGCGACGCCTGCGGGTGCGGCGTGGACGGCATCGCCGGGCGGACGTCGAGGGTCAGTCGGCTCGGCGGTTCGGGCCTGCGGGTGCGGGCCGAGCGGCGGTGACGGGGGTGAACTCCACCGGCAGCGCGGTCAGCCGGTGCAGGTTGTAGCTCGGCTTCCAGGCCAGCTCCGTCGGTGGAACTGCCAGTCGGAGGTCGTCGAGTCTGCGCAGTACGGTGGCGAAGGCGATCTCGCCCTCCATCCGGGCGAGCGGGGCACCGAGGCAGTAGTGGATGCCGTGGCTGAAGCCGAGAATCCGACCTCCGACCTCCCGCCGCAGGTCCAGGCGACCGGGTTCCTCGAAGACCTCCGGATCGTGGTTGGCGGCGGCGGCCGAGATCACGACGTGCTCGCCCGGTCGGATCTCGACACCGGCGATCTCCAGGGGTTCCCGCGCGAAGTGGTAGGTCACGCTCGACACCGGGCTGTCGAATCGGAGCAGTTCCTCGACGGCGCCGGGCATCATGGTCGGGTCCGCCCGCAACATCGCCGTCGACTCGGGATGCCGCAGCAGCGTGAGCAGGCCGTTGGCGATCAAGTTGACCGTCGTCTCGAATCCCGCGCTCAGCAGCAGCATCGCGTTCGACCGCACCTCGGCGTCGGTGAGGCGGTCGTCCTCCTCCTGCGCAAGCAGCATCGCCGACACGAGGTCGGCGCCGGGGGCGCGGCGCCGCGTGCTCACCAGCGCGGTGAGATAGACGTCCAGCCAGCGGCCTGCCGCGATGATCTCGTCGTAGCCGGAGGAGGTGTTGATTCCGGTGAGGACCTCGGCGTGTTCCTCGAACTCGGCACGGTCGCCGACCGGGATGCCCAGCATCTCGCAGATGACGGTGATCGGGAGCGGCAGCGCGAGCGCGGTCACGAGATCGGCGGAGCCGTCAGCGGCGACGGCGTCGATCAGTGCGTCGGTGATCTGCTGGACCCTCGGACGCATCTCCTCCACCCGCCGTCGGGTGAAGGCCTTCGAGACCAGCCGACGTAGTCTCCCGTGATTCGGTGGATCGGCGAAGAGCATATGTGCGGAAAGCGGGAAGTCGGCGCCGCCCATCGGATGATAGCGATGCAGTTCCGGTGCCGCCGCGTCGATTCCCCGGACCAGTCGGGAATCGGCGAGGGCGGCCCGCGCCGCGTCATTCCCGGTGACCAGTACGGTGGGCATCCCGTCCGGCAGGGTGACCCGATGAACCGGCCCGCGATCACCCAGCATCGCGAACAGCTTCTCGGGGTCGGCGAATGCCGAGACAGGAAGTCTGACGGCATCGTCGTATTCTGACATGGCGATCCCTCGGCTCTCAGCCCGACTGGTCGGTGACGGGGTCGGTCGGCAGCTGTCGCGTCGTGCCGCCTGCGCGGCAGGGAAACCCTGCCCTGTCGGCAGCTTCGATGCCGTGACCTCGACTATCTCGGCCAAGGTAGCAACCGGCGACCGTGCGTGGTTCTTCGTGATTGCGGGGTGCCTGCGGTCGTGGAACGACCGCATCACCGCCGGTGGCCGGGTCGTCCACACCGCCGTTCCCGGTGTCTCCTTACCGGAATCAACCCGCCAGGACCGCGTTTCACCCCGCTCGTCGCGATCTGTCGAGGCCCGGCCGGACATCGCGCGGAAGGAACGTCAATAGGGCATTTCCGAAGATGCGGGTCCGGTGCCGCATGCCAATCATGGGGAGGAGCATCGATCGGGACTGTCCGGGTTGGCCGAATCCCGAACTTTCGAACTTTCGGCGGGCCGGTCGAGAATCGCCGATTCGGTGCTGCCATGCGGGGCCGACATTCTCAAAGGAGATCTCATGCGAGTCCTGTTCGTCGTCTACCCGTCGCACGCGCACTTCTGGCCTGCGGTGCCCTGCGCCTGGGCCTTGCAGAGCGCAGGACACGAGGTGCGAGTCGCCTCGCATGCCCGCTTCGAAGGCTCTGTCACGGCGGCGGGACTGACCCCGGTCGGTCTAGGCGATGCTCGGGTCGACGAGGCAAGGACACGGCCCGACGCGCGCGCCCCCTCCCATCCCGAGGAGGTGCTCCGCTATGCCGATGCACTCGGGCTGGACGCGGCGGCGCGGGAACACTGGATCGCCTACTTCCAATGGTTGTTGAACCCGATCTCCGACTATGTGAGGACGGATCTGCCGTATGCCGATGAGCTGATCGACTTCGCACGGGACTGGCGGCCCGACCTGGTGATCTGGGATCCGACGTTCGCCTGCGGCCCTGTCGCCGCGAAGGTCAGTGGCGCCGCCCACGCCCGCATGCTCATCGGACCGGACTACCTGGCGTGGAGCCTGGACCGGCTGGCAGAGCGCCGGACCGAGCTGCTCGCTGCCGGGTTGTCGCCCAATCCGCAGGCCGAGCTCATGGCGCCCCTGGCGGAGAAGTACGGCATGGAGGTCGACGACGAGCTGCTGTACGGACAGTGGAGTATCGACCCGATGCCGCCCGGGCTGGTCCTCCCGACGAGCACGACGACCTTGTCGATGCGGTACGTGCCCTACAACGGCGCCGAGCCGTTCCCGCGATGGCTGCACCGTCGGCCGGAGCGGCCGAGGGTGGCGTTATCGCTGGGGGAGTCCACGCGCAGGTTCATCAAGGGCGACTGGGGACGAACTCCGAAGATCCTGGAGGCGGTCGACGGCCTGGACGTCGAGATGATCGCGACCGTCAACGCCCCGCAGTTGGAGGGAGTCGAGCGGATTCCGGACAACGTGCGCACGATCGAATGGGTCCCGTTGACCCAGCTGATGCCCACCTGCTCGGTCCTGATCCACCATGGGGGCCTCGGTACCTTCGGCGCGCCCGTCGCGGCCAAGGTGCCGCAGATCGTCTGCGACACGGGGGAGACGCTGATGATGCAGCCCGTCGAGGTCGACCCGAAGATGCCCGGCGACGGCACCTACCGGGTGGGGTTCGAGTTCGGCATCAGCGAGGACGTCGTCGAGAAGGTCACCTCGTGGGAGCTGCCCGCCAAGAAGCTGGAGGCGACCCCCACCGCTGACTACGTGGTCGGTCGGGGCGCGGGCCTTCGGCTGAATCATCGGACTCAGTCTGTCGAGGAGATCCGGGCGGTGATCCTGACGGCCGTCGAGGACCCGGCGATTCAGCGCGGTGCTCAGGACGTCTTCGACACGTGGCTCGCCATGCCGAGCCCCGCCGACGTCGTCCCGCTCCTGGAACGGATGACCCTCGAACACCGCCGCGGCTAGCGCTGTCGGCGTCCGCGCCGACACACGAGCGTGCCCGGCGAGCGGGCCAGCCGCCGCACAGCCGGTCGAACCGGGTCCGTTCTGCCCGCCCACCGCGTTGTGGGGCGGGCCGCTGTCCCGTCCCGGCCGTCTCGGGCGGTGTATCCGCTGTGCGGCCACGCGCACGGCACCGACGTCGATGAGGAGAAGCTGATGACCGTGCCCGGGGACGGCCCCCCACCGAAGGCGGGCCGCAGGGAATGGACCGCCCTGGCGGTCCTGATGTTGCCGACGATGCTCACGATGCTGGACATCGGCGTGCTGTTCTTGGCGTTGCCTGAGCTGACGGCGGCCCTGTCGGTGAGTGCCAGCGAGCAGTTGTGGATCACCGATGCCTACGGATTCCTCATCGCGGGCTTCCTCGTCACGATGGGGACGCTCGGCGATCGGATCGGCAGACGTCGCCTCCTGCTCATCGGCGCGGCGGCCTTCGGCGTGGTGTCCGTCATCGCTGCGTACTCGTCATCGGCCGAGATGCTGATCGCGTCGCGTGCCCTGCTGGGCATCGCGGGAGCCACGATCGTGCCCTCCACGTTGGCATTGGTGATGGGGATGTTCCGCGATCCTGCGCAGCGCGGGGTGGCGATCTCGGTGTGGTCGGCAGCCTTGACGGCTGGGGTGGCGCTGGGTCCCGTCCTCGGCGGCGTTCTGCTGCACTGGTTCTGGTGGGGCTCGGCCTTCCTCGTCGCGGTACCCGTGATGGTGGTGCTGCTGGTGACGGGGCGGCGGCTGCTCCCGGAGTTCGCCAACCCCGGCGCAGGCAGGCTCGACCCGCTGAGCGTGGTCCTGTCGCTGGCCGCCCTCCTGCCCTTCGTCTACGGCGTCAAGGAGATCGCCCGCGTCGGCTGGCAGTTCCTGCCGCTCGCCGCCGCCGCGATCGGCCTCCTCTTCGGCCTGGCGTTCGTCCTTCGGCAGCGTCGGCTGGCCGAACCACTGTTGGACCTGCGGCTGTTCGCCATCCGCGCGGTCAGTGCCGCCTTGGTCATCGGGCTGCTCGTCGCCGCCGTGCAGGCAGGCACCGGCTTCCTCGTGGCCCAGCATCTCCAACTCGTCGAGGGGCTCTCGCCGCTGAACGCCGGGCTGTGGGTGCTGGTCCCGACACTCGCCCTGATCATCGGCATCTTCCTGAGCCAGGCGGTGGGCCACCTCGTGCGGCCTGCCTATCTCATCGCCTCGGGAGCGGTGATCGCGGCGGTCGGCATGGTGGTGCTGACCCAGGTCGGGCCCGAGACGGGACTCGCCGTCCTGTTAATCGGCTTCACCGGCGTCTACTTCGGCGTCAGCCCGGTAGGCCCGCTCGTCGCTCAGGTCGTCGTGCCCTCGGCCCCGCCGGAGAAGGCGGGGTCCGCGTCCTCGTTGCAGTCGACCGGCGGGGAACTGGGGGTCGCGCTGGGCATCGCGCTGTTGGGCAGCGTCGGGGCCGCCGTCTACCGCGCGGGCGTGGACGTCCCGCCGGAGCTCGCGGGTACCGAGGCAGGGGAGGCCTCGGGGGAGACGCTCGCAGGCGCCCTCGCCTCGGCAGGCGAGCTGTCACCCCCGATCGCCGATGGCCTGGTCGACTCGGCCCGACAGGCCTTCGTCGCCGGTCTGAACACCACCGCGACGATCTGCGCGGTCGCCTTCCTCGGCCTGACGGTGCTCGCGCTCACCACTCTGCGCCACCTTCCGTCTCGTGCCGCCGCATCGAAGCGGTAGCCCCAGCGCGTCCGCCCCGTCCCGACGGCACTCGCCATCATCGGAGGACCTATGCGACACGAACCCAGAATCGACACGCTGATCGTGCCGGGGGCGCGTCTGCACCACGAGGTGCGAGGGTCGGGACCCGTGTTGTTGATCATTCCCACCGGCAACGGCGACGCGGAGCCCTTCGCGCCGTTGGCGGACGCGCTGGCCGACCGTTACACCGTCATCACGTACGACCGACGCGGCTTCTCCCGCAGCCCGATGCTGCGACCGGTCGACGACGAGCGCCGCCTGACCGAGGACGTGGACGATGCCCGCAGGCTGCTGGTCCACGTGGCCGACGGACCCGCCCACGTGCTGGGCAGCAGCTCCGGTGCCGTCATCGCGCTCGCACTGCTGGAGCGGCACCCGGATCGCCTACGGACGCTGATCGCGCATGAGCCGCCGCTGGCCTCGGTGCTGCCCGACTCGGCACACTGGCTCGGTTTCTATGCCGATCTGTACACCACTTTTCGGCAGTCCGGCGTCGAGGCGGCCCGGAAGATGTTCCGCGAGGGCATGGGGATGACCACGCCCACCAGGGCACCCGAAGGCTCCGCGCTGCCGCCGGACCGGCTCGCCGAGATGCTGACGAGACTGCGACGCAATCAACTCTTCTGGTTCGAGCACGAGATCCGCACCTACCCCGCCTTTCTGCCGGACATCGAGGCGTTGCGGACGTTCTCGGATCGTCTCATCCTGGCGGGCGGGACGACCGCACGAGAACACTTCCCCTACCTGCCCAATGTGGAACTCGCCGGACGTCTCGGCACTGAGATCATGCACTTCCCCGGTGGACACGTGGGCTACGTGACTCACCCGGACGAGTTCGCGGCGATGCTCGGCAGCGTGCTCGACGCTAGAACCGGCTGAGAGTCCATCTCCGCGCCGGGCACCGGGCAACTGGTCCCGACAGTGCGTGCGGGATCGGCCGCACCTCGGTCGCACGGGGCCGGCCGTCTGATCTTCCGCGAACGTCTCCTGCCTGCCGAGTTCCTCGGCCGTGTGACAGGCGACGAAAGCCCGACCTGTCGACGGCGGCCGCCTGCTCGGCGGCAGCGGGAGTCCGGCCGATGTCTCCTCGGCGACATCGGCCGGGACTCCCCGGCGTGCCCCGGTCCGGCCTCGCCGACCGCGACGCGGCTGCGCGGCAGGGCGGCGGCCTGTGTGGGTGGCGCGCGGCTCGCATGGGCCCGAGCCAGGGCCCGAGAGAAGGACGCCGTCCGGGCGGGACCCGAGTGGTGCGTGGTGCGGGTTCCTGGCGAGTTCGCCGGTCGCCGCCGTGTCCTGGTGCAGCCCCGGCGTTCACCCCTCGTCGTCGACAGCGTGGCCGACCGCCCGACCGCCGAGTGTCGGCCGGGCGGCGAGACCGTCGTCGACAGGCCCACTCGCGCCGTGCAGTCAGCGGGGACGCTCTGACCGAGGGGCCGGGCCGGGCTGCTCGGGAGGTCGTCGTCAGGTCTAGCCGGGGCGGGGCCTCGGAACCGGGATGCTCGTCAGGAGCGGGTGTCGGGCTTCGCCGCCAGCAGCCCGCGCAGCGCGGCCTTGTCCGGTTTGCCGACGGGCGTGTGCGGCAGGTCGTCGAGCAGCTCCAGCCGTTCCGGAATCTTGAACGCGGCAACGCCTCTGGCGGTGAGGGCCTCGGCGACGTCGTCCAAGGTGAGGGTCCGGCCTGGACGGGCACGGACGAACAGACACACTCGCTCGCCGACCTGGGGATCGGGCATCGCCACCGCGGCGGCCTCGATGATCGCGGGCATCTCCTGCACCAGCGTCTCGATCTCGCCTGCCGAGATCTTCTCGCCCGCCCGGTTGATCAAGTCCTTCACCCGACCGCAGACCACGATGTTGCCCTCGGGAGTGATCCGTACCAGGTCGCCGGTTCGGTACCAGCCGTCCTCTGTGTAGGAGAGCGCGTTCTGCTCGGGCACCCCGAAGTACCCGCGCGGGGTGTACGGCCCTCGGGTGAGCAGCTCGCCGATCCTGCCCCGGGGCACCGCTCGACCGTCGCGGTCGACGACCAGCAGCTCGTCGTACGGACTGATCGGAGCTCCCTGGGTTCGGTGCGTGACCTCGTCGGGTGCGTCGATCGGCGTGTAACAGAGGAGTCCTTCCGCCATTCCGTAGACCTGCTGCACACGACAGCCCAGGGCCGGGCCGATCCGGGCCGCGACCTCCGGTGACAGCACCGATCCGCCGACGTGAACGATGCGCAGACTGGAGAGGTCCGGCCCGGTCACACTCACCTCCTCCATCCAGCGCAGGACGATGGCCGGGACCGCCGAGGTGACGGTGACGCGCTCGGCCGCGATCGTGGCGAAGACCGTCTCCGATCGAGGACTCGGCAGCATCACGACCCGTCCGCCTGCCGACAGCGCACCGAGGATTCCCGGCGACGCCAACGGGAAGTTGTGTCCGGCGGGCAGGACCGCGAGATACACCGTGTCCGGTCCGAAGCCGCAGACGGCGGCGCTCCGGCGGATGTTGTAGTCGTAATCGTCATGTGTCCGGCCGATCACCTTCGGCACGCCGGTGGTGCCGCCGGAAAGCAGGAACACCGCGACGTCGGAGGCGTCGGGCGACACGGCGTCGAGTCTGCGGCGGCGGGCGTCGACCTGGCCGCTGCGGCTCATCAGCTCCCGAAGCCCGAGGCATTCGGACCGGACGTTCTCGCCTGCCACGATCACCTTGGCGGGGGAGGGCAGCGTGGCGGCCACTCGCAGCGCGAGTTCCTGGTGGTCGTACCCGCGCCAGTCGTCGGGCACGATCAGCGCCTTGGCGTCGACGTGGCGGCCGATCGAGGCCAGCTCGTACTCACGATGCGGGGGCAGCATCATCACCGGCACCACCCCGGCGCGGAGGCACGCGAGCGTGGTGACGACGAACTCCCACCCGTTCGGCAGCTGTACGAGGACGGTGTCTCCCCGGACCAGGCCGACAGCGCCGAACCCCTCGGCGAGCCGGTCCGTCAGCATCGCCAGTTCTCGGAAGGTCAATCGCCGATCTCCGCCGACCACGGCTACGCGGTCGCCCCACTGTTCGGCCCACTCCCAGGGACCGGAGCCCAACGACCTGCCCCGCCAGCAGCCCGCCACGCGGTAGGCGTGGGCGAGATCGGCGGGCCACGGAACCAGCGCCTCGGTGTTCATCGCGTCTCCCCGTCGTCGTGGCCTGCCTGCTCGACGTGCTCGGCCAACAGCGCGGCGACGGCGTCGATGCTCGGCCGATCCCAGAACAGGGTCGTGGGCAATGACAGGTCGAACCGCCGTTCGAGACCGCGCCGGATTCGGACGGTCATGACCGAGTCGACGCCCATCTCGACGAGCGGCCGGTGCCGGTCCACTTCGGACACGGCCAGTCGGGTCTCGGCCGCTACCTGCCGGGTGATCTCCTCCAGCAGCATGACCTGCGTGCCGCGTCCCTCCGGATCGGCCACCGGGGAGAGTCGCGGATGCTCGGGGACCTCGTCGCTCCGACGGTCGTCGTCGGGCAGATCCGCGAACAGCGCGGGTCTGCGATCCCCCGGGCCCAGCGGTACGGTCCGCAGCACTGCTGCGTAGGCGAGGCCGTGCCGATCGGCCAGGTCCCAGGCGTCGGATGCCTCGGCAGCCGTGATGTCCGCCGTGCCTCTGGCGGCGAGTTCGGCATCGATGACCTCCGTGGACGTCGACATGCCCAGTCCCCGCCATGAGGTCCAGGCCAGGCTCGTCGTCGCCGGATCGCCGCTGCGGCGTCGATGGGTCGCGAGCGTGTCGAGAAAGGCATTCCCCGCGCCGTAGGACGCCTGCCCCGGCAACCCGAGAAGCTGGCCTGCGGACGAGAAGAGCACGAAGAAATCGAGGGCTCCCGGGGGGAACATCTCATGCAGCACCAGCGCACCCGCCAGCTTCGGGCGCAGGACCCGGCGCAAGGACTCGGCGTCGAGATCGCGCAGCATCCGGTCGTCGAGGACTCCGGCGGCATGGACCACGCCTCGGATGGGCGGTAGACCCAGCGTGGCCGGATCGAGCAGCCGCCGGGCCTGCGTCGGGTCCGCGACGTCGACGGCGACGACGGCGACCGTGACCCCGGCCCGTTCCAGATCGCGGACGGCCTCGATCCGGGCGGTGTCGGCGGGATCGACGCACTCAGCCCAGCGGTCACGCGGCGGCAGGCCACGGCGGCCTGCCAGGACCAGCCTGCGTGCGCCCCGGTCGGCCAGTCGCCGGGCGACGTCGAGGCCGAGAGCACCGAGCCCCCCGGTGACGAGGTAGGTCCCTTCCGGTCTGCACCGCGTCGGGAGGCGCGGCGGATCGTTCGCAGGCCGCTGCAGCCGAGGGACGAACGGTGCACCGTCGATCACCGCGACGACGTCTTCGCCGCGCACGGTACCGATCACGTCGACGAGGGCGGCGACGTCGTCCGGCGGCTGTCCGACGTCGACGACGCCTCCCCATCGGTCGGGATGCTCGCCGCCGATGATCCGGCCGAGGCCCCAGAGCGGTCCATGAGCCAGCGATCGGGCGTCGACGGCGTCGCGGACCCCCTGGGTGACGCACCACAGCCGAGCCCCGCCGCGCACGCCGGTCGCCGCGACCTGCTGCGCCGTCCTGGCCAACAGCCATGACGCGTCGAACGCGGCCTCGCCGATTCCGCTCGCCGATCCGACGCCAGGCACCACGATCACGACGCGGTCCTCGGCCAGGTCGTCGTCCTGCAGTTCCTCGGGTTCGGCGACGGCCCTGGTGCGCAGGCCTGCGTGGCGAAGTCCTTCGCTCACCGCCTCGCGCAATGGGCCGAGGGGGCCGACGACGGCGACCGTGGCGGGTCTCGGGCAGGTGGATGCCGAGGACTCCGCCTGCGCCCGGCACTCCACCGGTCGCCACACGACCTCGTGCACCAGGGCTGCGGGGTCCGTCCGCTCGTCGGCCTCGCCGTCGAGCACCCCGTAGCGAAGTCCGGACAGCCTGCCCACCGGTGTCCCGTCGCCGTCGGTGATGAGCACGTCGACGACGTCCTTACCCGCCACGGACACGGTCACCTGTGCCTGAGCAGGCGGGCGCCCGGTCAGCCGGAGCCGCCGGATGCTCGCGGGCATCCGCAGCACGGGCGGGCCGGGGAATGCGACCGAGGCCGCGGACAGTGCTGCGTCGAGGACGGGCGCCCAGGTCGTGGGCTCGCGCTCGGGATCGTGGTCCGCGCGGACGGTGGCCGTCAGGACGCCCGTTCCACCGCGCAGCCGTTCGATCATCCAGGGGAATCCCATGGCGGTGACACCCAGCGCGGCCAGTCCGTCCACCACCCGATCGACCGGGAGCTCCTCCGTCGCGGCGGTGTCCTGCACGGTCGGGAGGGCCTCGGCGTCCTCGTCGGGGCAGGACGCGAGCGTGGCGGTGGTGTGGGTGATCCACCCCGTGCCCTGCTCGTCACCCACGATTTTGGCGGTCAGCCGGAGCGAGTCGTCCTGGCGCGTGACCTGCACGTCTCGTGCGGCGGAGAGACTGACCGGCACTCGCAGCACGATGTCGACCAGATCGTGCCCCCGGTCGGGACTCCCGGCGGCGATGAAGGTGTTCAGCAGTACCGCGGCCGGGACGATCTCGACGTCACGCACCGGGTGATCGCCGGGATAAGGCCGGTTCTCGCGATCGAGCCGGGTGACCCACACCGTCATGGGCGGCGGACCTGCCAGATCGAGCCTGCCGCCCAGCAGCGTGTGCCGTCCCGCGTCGTGTGCGGCGGCGAGCGGTGTGACCCGGGGCGGTTCGGCAACCCAGTGCGGCCGATGCTGCCAGGTCGTGACGGGCAGATCGACGGGGCGCCCGGTCTGCCAGGTCGCGCGCCAGTCCACCTCGGCACCCCGGCGGTACAGCAGGCCGAGACCCGTCAGCACCGACTCCAGCTCTGGTCTGTTCCGGCGTAGGGAGTGGGTCACCGCAGCGTCCTCGACGCCGAGCTCCGCGAACACCTCCTCCACCGAGTGCTCGACGACCGGATGCGGCGAGACCTCCAGGAACAGCCGGTGCCCGTCCTCGAGCGCGGCGACGACCGCCGAGGAGAATCGGACCGGCTGCCGGAGGTTGACCGCCCAGTATCGGCTGTCCCTCGGCGCGGTCGACCTCGGATTCGCCAAGGCGGTTCCGTACACCGGCAGTGTCGGCGGGCTCGGCACGAGGTCGGCCGTGCCCGCGACGAGTGCATCGAGCAGGGGCCCCATCTGCGGGCTGTGGAAGGCCACATCGGAGTCGACGGCGCGGGCGGCCACGCCGTCGGCCCGCCAGCGCGCGCTGAGCTGGGCGACGGCATCCACGTCCCCGGAGATCACCGTGGCGTGTGGAGCCGCCTCGACCGCCACCACGACGTCGACGCGATCGCCGAGCCGCCGCCGCACCTCCGCTGCGGCGAGACTCACCATCGCCATGGCGCCGTTCCCGGCAACCTGCCGCAACAGCGCCGACCGCCGACACACGAGTCGCGCGCCCTGTTCGAGAGTGAAGACGCCTGCTGTCACGGCGGCGGCGATCTCGCCGACGGAGTGGCCCAGCACCGCGCCGGGGCGCAGCCCCTGGGACCGCCACACCGCTGCGAGGCCGACCTGCATCGCGAAGATCATCGGTTGCACGACGTCCACCGACTGCGGCGCGTCGTCGAGCAGCGTCGCGCGGGGCGACAGCCCGATCTCCTCGCGGAACACCGGCTCGACGGCGTCGATCACCTCGGCGAAGGCCGGTGACTCCCGCAGCAGACCTCGGCCCATGCCGCGCCACTGGGAGCCGTGGCCGGAGAAGACCCAGACCGTGGCCCGTCCCGACTCCGAGGGTGGTTCGGCCTTCGTCGCGACGGCCTCGACCGACGCACGCAGGCCGAGGGCGAGCTGCTCCCGATCGCGGGCGACCACTGCGGTGCGATACGGCAGGTGGGTTCGACGCAGGGCCAGCGTGTGGCCGATGTCTCCCGTCGACGCGTCGCAGGCGGCAAGTTGATCGGCGAGGCGTTCGGCGTTCCGCCGAAGGGCCTCCGGACTGCCTGCGGACAGCGGGTACAGGGCGAGTCCGGCCTCCCGCCCCCCGGACTCCGACGCGTCCCCCTCTTCCAGCACGACGTGTGCGAGGGTGCCGCCGTAGCCGTAACCGGACACGGCCGCCAGCCGGGGCCGGTCGGACACCGGCCATCGCGTCGGTTCCGTCACCACCCGCAGCCCGGACTCCTCCCAGTCGACGGCGGGATTGGGCACGACGAGGTTCAGACTCGGGGGGATCATGCCGTGGCGTAGCGCGAGCACGGTCTTGATCACCCCGGCGACGCCCGCCGCCGCCTCCAGATGGCCGATGTTGGGCTTGACCGACCCGGTGAGCAGCGGTCTGCCGGGGGCACGGCCCGCGCCGAACACCGAGCCCATCGCGCGCGCCTCCATCGGGTCGCCCGCGGGCGTGCCGGTGCCATGAGCCTCCACGTAGTCGACGTCGGCCGGGTCGACCTGTGCGTTCTCGCAGGCCTGGTGCATGAGATGAGCCTGCGCCTCGCCGTTGGGCGCCATGATCCCGCTGGTCCGCCCGTCCTGGCGTACCGCACTGCCTCGGATCACCGCCAGCACCCGATCACCGTCCCGGCGCGCGTCGGTCAGTCGCTTGAGCACGAGCATTCCGCCGCCCTCCCCACGGCCGTAGCCGTCCGCATTCGCGTCGAAGGACTTGCAGCGCCCGTCGGCGGCCGTGGCGCCTGCGGCGTCGAGTACCAGCGACAGGCCGGGTGCGGCCATCACCAGCACGCCGCCCGCGAGGGCGACCGGACACTCCCGCGCCCGCAGTGCCTGTACGGCCAGATGAATCGACACCAGCGACGAGGAGCACGCCGTGTCCACCGCCATGCTCGGCCCGCGAAGGTCCAGCGCATGGGACACCCGGTTGGCGACTCCGCAGTAGGAGGCACCGATTCCCGTCCAGGCTTCGATCCGGGGCAGGTCCTCCAGGAGCCGCCTGCCGTAGTCGTCCGACCCGACACCGACGAACACGCCCGTGTCGGAGCCGCCCAGGTCGGAGGGCGGGATGCCCGCGTGTTCCAGCGCCTCCCAGGACAGCTCCAGCATGATCCGCTGCTGCGGGTCCATCAGTGCCGCCTCGCGCGGTGTGATGCCGAAGAAGTCGGCGTCGAATCCCCGTATGTCGTCGAGGAAGGCGCCGTTCCTGGTCACATCGCGCAGTGCCTCGGCGTATTCCCGATCCCGCCAGGAATAAGATTCCCAGCGGTCGTCGGAAACCTTGGAGATGGTGTCTCGTCCGTCGTGGAGCAGCTCCCAGAATGCTGCGGGCGAGTCGATGCCCTGGGCGAATCGACACGCCATCCCGAGGACGGCGATGGGCTCGGAGGAGTTCATCGTGCGGACAGCCTCCTTCCACCGTCACAGATCCACGGGGGCTCGACGGCAGTCGTGAGAAGACGAGTGGGCGAGTTCCTATTTGTGGCCGACGATCAGGGTGTGGCTGAATCCGAGGTTGTCGTGCCGCTCCACTCTGGAGAAACCGGCGGCCAGCACGGCGCGTTCGACGTCGGCCGGCGAATAGGTCATGCCCTCACCCGATGCCAGGGCCAGGAAATACGGTGACACGAGCCCGGCGCTCAGGGAGCCGGTGCCCTCGTCGTCGGAGACGAAGTTGTAGACGAGGCATACGCCGCCCGCAGGCAGTGCCGCATGGCACTTGCGGAGGAGCCGCGTGTTGCGTGCCGGGGAGAAGATCTCGAAGAGGTGGAAGTACAGGATCGCATCCGCGCCTTGCGGGAAGGGGTCGGCGAACAGGTCACCGGGGTGGTAGGCGATTCGTCGTCGCAGGTCCTGGTCGTCGACCCTGGCTTCGGCGAGTCTGGTGACGCTCTCCTGGTCGAAGACCGTCACCGTCAGGTCGGGGTGGTGCCTGACGAGTTCGAGGCTGTTGGTCCCGTCCCCGCCGCCGAGGTCGACGAGGTGGCGGATGTCCGAGAAGTCGTACAGCGTGCGCAGCTGTGTGAGTGCCTTGCTCGACGCGTCGCCCATGTTCGCGTAGAAGATCTCCTGAAGTCGAGGATGCGCGGTGAGGCGTTCATAGAGCGTGGTGCCGGGTCCGTCGAGGTGCCGTAGCCCCACATTGGTGTTGCGACGCATGGACTCGGCGAAGTCACCGATACCGGCATTGATGATCTCGGCCTGGATGTCCACGAGTGGGCCGAGGAATCGTGGACTGCCTCGGAGCATCTTGCGGCGCGTCACCGCGCTGTTGACATACGCGTCACCGCGTTTCTCCAGCAACCGAAGGGAGGCGAGGCCGAGCAGCAGTATTCGGGCCGGCTGCTGGTCGACCTCGATCGCCGAGGCGACGTCGTCGATCGTCATTCCGTCGGCCTGTTCCAACCGCTCGAAGAGGTCGAACTCCAACGCCGTCCTGAGTAATTCGAATGCGGTCACACCGTGGATGATCAGCCGGAGATAGTCGGAGTCCGTGACGGTGATGGCGTTGCTGTCTGCCATGACTCTCCTCTCAGTGGGAAGGGGCCCTGCGACGCTGCCTGCCGAACCGCGCCGGGGCAGTCGATCGGGCTCCGCCCGCCTCGGTCGAACGCGCCGCAGGCGTGCACCGGGCGGTGTCCTCGGGCGCCGCCGTGCTCGACCCCGTGAGCCTGAAGCCAGGATCAATCCTGATCGCGCGTGTTCTCGGGTGCACCTTCGTGGATGCGGTGTCGACGGCCGCGCTGTAGTCACTCGGTGGCGTGCGTGGCAGTCGGGTCGACTTGACACGCGGCAGGCTGAGCGGTACAAAACCGCAAGGTTATTAAACCTGGGGGTTATGAAGCATGAGTCCGGAGCTGCTCGACAGGACGTTCGCCGCGCTCGCCGACCCCACTCGTCGCGCGATCATCGCTCGGTTGGCCCTGGGGGACGCGACGGTGACGGAGCTGGCCGCGCCTTTCGATATCAGTCAGCCTGCGGTCTCGAAACATCTGAAGGTGTTGGAGCGAGCAGGCCTGGTCGTGCGGGGCCGCGACGCGCAGCGACGACCCTCCCGACTGAACCGGGTGCCCCTGGACGCAGCCGTCCTCTGGCTTGAGGAGTTCCGCCGCACCAGGGAGGAGAGCTTCCAACGACTCGACACGGTGCTAGAGCAGCTCAAGGCCGTGGAACGGCAGGACGGGAAGCCGGAGAACACCTGATGTCGTTCGGGAGAGACTCCTGCCGGCTGGTGGTCACCACCCCTACGGACCGGGAGATCAGGTTGACCAGGGCCTTCGACGCGCCTGCGCGGCTGGTCTTCGCGGCGTGGACCAGGCCCGAGCTGCTGATGCACTGGTTCGGAGCGCGCGGGTGGAGCCTGGTGACGTGTGAGGTCGACCTTCGGATCGGCGGGGCATGGCGCTTCGTCTCCCGGGGCCCCGGCGGTGTCGAGATGGTTCAACGCGGGGTGTACCGCGAGATCGTCGTGCCCCGTCGCCTGGTGCAGACCGAGTCCTATGGCGACTCGTGGCCCCCGGATGTCGAATCGTTGGTCACCACGGAGTTCACCGAGGACGGCGAGCGGACCACCGTCATCAGCACGGTGCTGCATCCCTCGCGAGAGACCCGTGACGCTGCTCTCCTGACCCCCATGGACCGCGGCTTCGGCGAAGGCTGTGACCGCCTCGCCGAGTTGCTCAAGTCGACCCGAGACAGCAGATCGACGGATCGTCGTCGAGGTTGTGACACGTCAACTCGGGCATGAAGGTATGCAGGCAGACGAGAGAGAAGGAACGGCACGTATGAACTGGACGCTGGAAGTGGTTGCCATGCCGGTCGCCGACCTGGACCGGGCGAAGAAGTTCTATGCCGAGAAGATGGGCTTCGTGGTGGACCACGACACCCGGGTCGATGGTGGACCGGGGATCATCCAGCTGACTCCGCCGGGTTCGGGCTGCTCGATCGTCCTCGGGTTGGGGATGGTGGAGATGGAGCCGGGGTCGCTCCAGGGGCTCCAACTCGTCGTCCCGGACATTCGCGCTGCCAGGGAGGAACTGGCAGGCCGCGGCGTCGAGATCAGCGAGGTCCAGGTGGCGGGACCGGAGGGGTTCCGGTCGAGCACGGAGGACGATGCACTGGACAACGTCGGGTTCGCCTTCTTCAGCGACCCGGACGGAAATCGCTGGGCGCTTCAGCAGATCTCGTCCCGCGCCTGACAGTCTCATAAGGTGTCCGCTTCCAGGGTCCGCTCCGCAGGTCTGCCTCCAGCGGCCGCTTCGGTACGGCCGGCAGGCAGGATCGATGCAGCCGGAGCGACCTGGTCGTCGGTCACTGGCTCGGATTCCCCGACCGAGGTCGGTCGGAGGCAGGCTGTGCGTGGCGAGGTCCCGCTGTCAGACGGCGAGAGGGGATGACAGGATGACGCTCGAATTGACGGCCGAGCGGTTCGTCCAGCGTCTGGAGAGCCACCGTTCGGACGAGGAACTGCGCAAGATTCAGCGCTACTTCAAGTCCGGCGAGGGCGAGTACGGCGAGGGCGATCAGTTCATCGGCGTGCGTATGGGGCAGGTCTTCGCCTTGGCGAAGGAGTTCATCGACCTGACACCGGCGGAGATCGATCGGCTGTTGGCGAGTCCGATCCACGAGGTGCGGGCAGGCGCGCTCAGCGTCATGGACAAGCAGGCCAGGCGGAAGAAGACGGGCCAGGAGCGGCGGAAAGAGCTGTACGAGCTGTACCTGTCCCGGATCGACCGGATCAACAACTGGGATCTGGTCGACCTCGCCGCCCCGCATGTGATCGGCGGCTACCTGTTCGACAAGCCGCGCGACATCCTGTATCGGCTCGCTCGCTCGATGAACATCTGGGAGCGGCGTACCGCGATCGTCAGTACCTTCTACTTCATCAGGCATGACGAAGTGGACGACACGTTCGCGATCGCCGAGATCCTGCTCGGCGACGAGGAGGATCTGATCCACAAGGCGGCAGGCGGCTGGGTGCGCGAGGCGGGGCGCAAGGCGCCGGACCGGCTCATCGCGTTCCTGGACGAGTACGCCGAAGCGATGCCTCGCACCATGCTGCGGTACGCGATCGAACATCTCGATCCGGACCAGCGGGCCTACTATCGGGGACTCAAGAAGAAGGCGGCGGGGGATTCCCGTCGTTGAGCCGTCGGCCGCTCGGCGCTCGGCAGTCGGCCTGCTCGGCAGCCGTCGCCCGCTCCGGGCTACCTGCCGCGAAGCCTGCTCGCCGACGTCGAGGGGCCGATGCGCCGAGCACGCGCCGTCGACTTCGCCCGGCGACCGGTCTCCGCCGCCTGCCGACCGTGCTGTGCAGTGGCCGGACCGCCTGCACTGTCGAGGTCTCGGCTCGCCGAGCAGCGCCCGGTTCGCGGCGCCTCGGGCGCCCGGTACCAGCCGACCGGCGCGCCCGACGGTCATATCGCAGGACGTCCTGGACTCGGGAGTCCCGGTAGCCCGAGGAATGGTCATCGGACGACGGGAGTCGCTTCGGCGCGCCGTCGCGGCGAAAGCAGCGCTGCTGCGGCGTGGGAACTCGTCGCCGACGTCGTTCCGTGCCCGGCTCGCAGGCGGCTCGGTCATGGCTCCCCGTTCTCTCCGGAATCTGTCGGTCGCTCGGTGTGTCGTTTCGCCGTCGGGCCTGACCTGCCTTCCTGTCGGATGGATCATCTCTGGTCCGGAAGCGGCGGACATCTCTCCTCGTGCCTTATCCGACGCCGTGACTCGGGACTGCCGCGCGACTCGCCCCCCTTCTTCTCGGCGGTCCATCGCGTATTCCTGGTTGCCTTCTTCGGTTCCGTCGGCGGCCGTGATCGGTTGCGCCGTGGCTTATTTTCGATCTGTGGATCTAAGTTGTGGATGATTGCCCATAGGTGATCGTGTCTGGTTTCGCACCTTCTGGGTTGCTTTTCCTGCTTCCGAGGTCGTCGTCGGCCTGGTCGCCCTCGGCTTGGTTTGAATGAACCAGTGCATTAGGCTGACTGGCCTAGTGACGTCGCGGCCGCTTTGGCTTATCGGTTCCGTAAAGCGGCGTGCGGTTGATTTCTTCGCGCTTGCCTTACCAGCCGTGATTACGCGTAGTGCGGAACCTTGCGACCGGCTCTGATGTAGTCCAAAGCCATGTACGGACGCACTCTGGCATCGAATCCGGATTGTGTCGGGTGTTGCGTGCCTGAGGTGCGGTTGCTAGCTTGATGAAGGTCGGGGACGGCCGGGAAACACCATGGAATAGGACTGACTTCGGTCGGCGGCTGCACTATTGTTAGATTTTTCTTTGGGGGTGGTTTCTTTACTGTGTGCTGCTCGTCTTCCGTGGGCCGTTTGGCAGACGGGTTGATTTTCTTCTCTCTTGCTTCCTATTGGGGGACTGCTGTGGACGAAGTTGTCGAGGGCGCGGTCAAGCGGGTCATTGATCTGATGCGTGAGAACCTTAGCGAGCGTATCACCATTGACGACATGGCGCGGGCTGCCATGTTCAGTAAGTTCCATTTTTCGAGAGTGTTCCTGCGGGCGACCGGCGTGTCTCCGGGACGTTTCCTGTCGGCTATGCGACTAGAAGCCGCGAAACGACTGCTCCGGTCCACGCAATTAAGTGTCACCGACATCAGTCACCAAGTCGGCTACGCAAGTGTCGGTACCTTCAGTTCGCGTTTTCGGAGCTGCGTGGGAATGGCGCCGAGTGCGTATCGCAGGCTCGGCGGAGTCGTCTCCGCAGGCGTCGACGACATCGTCGACACGGCGGCCCTGCATCACACCGGCCTGGCGACCATCAGCGGACGGGTCTTCTCCTCCCCGAGCCACCTGCCCGAATTCGTCGTGATCGCACTCTTCCCCGGCCCGATCCCCCAAGGCCTGCCGGTCGCCTGCACGGCCATCGAGGGACACGGTCAGTATGAACTGACGGACGTCCCGGCTGGCACGTGGTATGTACTGGCCTGTTCGTTCTCACCTGCGGCTGACGACGTGATCCCGGCGCCGAGGTCTGCCGAAGATCGCGGCCCGTATGTCGGCACCTATGGTCCCGTCGAGATCGCGTCGTCCGCCGATTCGCCGCGCGCCGACATCACACTGCGGCCGATGACCGCGCTCGATCCGCCGATTCTCCTGGCTGTCAATGCCGCGCGGTCGCTCAGCATGAGCGCGTGAGCCGGGCGCATCACCTGCCTGCCCGGTCAGACGGAAGAGGTGGACATTGTCACAGCCGACGGAGACGTCTCCCCCCGGAGGGCCCGAGGAGCCGACGCACTACCCGCGCCCGCGGGCGTGCCCCTACCGGCCATCACCGGAACTGCGCGAACTCGCGAGATCCGGTCCCCTCACGAAGGTGCGGCTGTACGACGGTCGCACCGCGTGGTTGGTGACCGGATACGAGGAGGCCCGCGCCCTGCTGGCGGATGAACGAGTGTCCAGCAGGTCAGATCACCCGAACCATCCGGTGCTCGCCGAGAGTCACCTGCACATGCGGGCCACGCGAGAGATGGCTCAGGAACAGGAGGGCGGGTTCGCGGGCGTGCTCTTCGGTGTCGACCCGCCGGAGCACACTCGGCAGCGTCGAATACTGCTGCCGAGTTTCACCACCCGCCGCATCGGCACGCATCGAGACGAGATCCAGCAGATCGTCGACGAGCACATCGACCTCATGCTGCGGGAGGGACCGCCCGCCGACCTGGTCACCGCGTTCGCCCGCCCGGTGCCGATGATGGTGATCTGCGCATTCCTGGGCGTGCCCTATCAGGAGCGGGCCCGTTTCGAAGAGCACGCGCGGGAGCTGTTCGACCCGACGCGCGCCGAACGGGCCCAGCAGGAGCTGACGGACTATCTGACCGACCTGATCACCGACAAGCTGGCGCGCTCAGCGGAGAGCGGGACGACGGACGGCCTGCTCGGCAAGCTGATCCGCGACCACGTCCGGACCGGTGGGCTGGCCGTCGGCGAGCTGATCGAGTTTACCCTCGCGATCCTGGTCGCAGGCACCGTGACTAGTACGCAGACCATCGCCCTCGGGACACTGGCACTGTTGGAGGAGCCTGGACAGTTCGCCGCGTTGGCAGCCGAACCAGCCTTGATCCCCGGCGCCTTGGACGAGATCATGCGGTACCTCTCCCTCGTCGAGCAGCTCGCCAGGGTCGCCCTGACCGATATCGCGGTCGGCGACGAGGTGATCAGGGCGGGGGACGGCATCCTCATCGGCTTCGCTGCCGCGCACTTCGGTGGTGATCTCACGACCCATCCCGATGAGCTGGACGTCCGACGACCGCCGTCCGGCCATTTCGCTTTCAGCCACGGAATACATCACTGCCTGGGCCACAATCTGGCGCGACTGCAGTTGGAGATCGCGTTCCATGCCCTGGTGACCCGGCTGCCGGGATTGTGCTTGGCCGAGCCGGTCGACCGAATTCCCTGGTACGACGATCTGACCCTGCCGCGACTTCTCACCCTGCCCGTCAGCTGGTAGTCGACTGCGAAGCGAGCAATCCAGGAGGGGAACCGGACTGCCCGGGCCGGTTAGACTCGGAATGCGTGAATCGATGCTTTTCAGTGTCGATGACGAAAGCGGCCAGCGGTCGCCATCGTGCTATTCCTGACTGGTGGCTCGTTCGAACCGGCCCATCGTGGTCACTCGTGATTGGAATCATTGTGACGATCAGTTCATCGAACCAAAGAATGGATCTTTCGGCGACGGAACTGGCTGAGTTGGATCGTCGGCATCTCATTCACCCGATGCAGGCGGACTCGATCGGCGAGCGCGTTGTCATCGTGCGAGGCAGCGGCTCTACGGTGTGGGACGCGGCGGGCAGGGAACTGCTCGACGCCACCGGCGGTGGGCTGTGGCATTCCCATGTCGGCCACGGCCGTCGTGAGCTCGCCGATGCCGCCGCGCGACAGATCGCCGAGTTGGAGTACTTCACCACCTTCCAGGAGTTCAGCACCGATAAGACGATCGCCCTGGCGACCCGGCTCGCGGGGCTGGCACCGGACGACCTCAACAAGGTCTTCTTCACCAGCGGTGGCTCCGACAGCGTCGAGACCGCAGTCAAGGCAGCCCGCCTCTATCACCGCAGACGCGGGGAGCCGGACCGTACCTGGATCATCTCGCGAGACTTCGGCTTCCACGGTGCGGGCTACGGTGCCGGAACCCTGACCGGTTTCGAGCTGATGCAGGCGGGTGTCGGTCCGAACCTGCCGGACGTCGTCAAGGTCTCGCCGCCGTATGCCTACCGCGCGGCCGAGCTGTACGGCGAGCGCGAGCCCACCGATTTCCTGATCGCCGAGCTGGAGGAGACGATCGCTCGGATCGGACCCGGCAGGATCGCGGCGATGGTCGGTGAGCCGGTCATGGGCGGCGGCGGCGTGCTGACTCCCCCCGACGACTACTGGCCGCGCGTGCGCGAGGTGCTCTCTCGGCACGGGATCCTGCTCGTCGCCGACGAGGTCATCACGGCGTTCGGTCGCACCGGCTCCTGGTTCGAATCGGCCGCGCGTGGCATGAAACCCGACATCATCACCACTGCGAAGGGGCTCACCAGCGGTTACTTCTCGCTCGGTGCGGTGCTGATGCGCGATGAGATCGGTGAGGTCATCTGTCGGGAGACCGGCTTCTTCCATGGTTACACCTTCAGCGGCCACCCCGTCGGCAGCGCGGTGGCCTTGGCGAACCTGGACATCATCGAGCGCGAAGACCTGGTGGCAGGCGCGTTCCCGATGGGGGATCGATTCCGCGCAGGCCTCGCCGCACTGGCCGACGTCTCCACCGTCGGAGACGTCAGAGTGGTGGGCGCCGCCGCCGCCGTCGAGATGGTCCGAGACCGGCGGACGCGAGAGCCGATGCCCTTCCCGGAGGTGTTCGCGTTGACAGCCCGCATCCGTGACGAGCACGGGATCATCGTTCGACCTTACGCGCACAACATCATCATGGCCCCGCCCCTGGTCATGACAGGAGACGAGGTCGGCAGGACGACTGCCGCCGTGGTCGAGGTGCTCGCCGGGTCCGGCGCATGAGGTTCGGCCGCACTGGTCTCACCCGGTGCGGGCCGACGATGTTCTCCTAGCGACGACGACGGGACGGGCGCTGGACGGCGTCCGTCCCGTCGGGCATCGCCGACGGAATACCGGGACGTGACTGGGACCCGAAGGACTGCCTGCCGGGAAGTCGTCCCTCTTCGGCGGGCGATGCCGTGGTACACGCCCAGCGGCCCCGACGCCTTCAGCGCGGAGACGGGTACGGCGGTGGGAGGCGGAGCCCGACTCGTGGGGGAACCTGCCGGGCGTGCCTGCCTGCCTACGTCGATCGCGGTGCCGAGCGAAGTACGGGGCGGATCGCGGGCGCCCCGCTGGTCAACGCCCGATCCCCCGGTAGTGCAGCCCGAGGTCGTGGAGCCGACGGATCGTGTCGGCCGGGTAGTAGATCCGCCCGTCGAAGATCAGACACTGGTCGGCGACGACCGTACACAGCGCCGCGAAGTCGATCTCGCGAAACTGGCGGTGCCCGGCGAGGATCGCGACGCAGTGCGCGCCGTCGACCGCGGCCTCGAGCGTCGACTCGGGCCGGATGCCGAACATGTCGTGAACGGCATCGGGATCGGCCAAGGGGTCGAACAACGTCACCGTCGTCCCCGCAGCCAGCAGGGCGTCCACCACTCCCTTGACCGGTGTGTTGCGGAGATCGCCGGTGTCGTTCTTGAACGTCACGCCCAACACGGCGACCTTCGCCGCTGCGGGGCTGACGTTGAGCTTGAGGAGTTCATCGCTGATCACCTGGCGGCTGTGACCTGGCATAGCCTCATTGACCTGGCGGGCCACCGGTATGGTCCGCAGATCGACGCCCCGGTCACGTGCGGCTCGCCACACCATCCACGGGTCCTTGACGAGGCACGACCCGCCGACGCCGATGCTGGGCAGCAGGATGTTGACGTGCCGTTCGCCCTTGGGCAGCTGATTGGCAGCTCCGATCACGTCGAGTACATCGACGTCGAAGGCCGCCGAGAGTCGGGCCACCTCGTTGGCGATGGCGATGTTGGCATCGATCCACCAGTTGGTGGCCAGCTTGACGACCTCGGCTGTCTCCGGTGTCGGCACTGTCTGCGTCGGGACCTCCAGGGCCTGCGCCCAGAACTGCTCGGCGGCCGCGGCGCTGTCGGGTCCACACCCGCCTACCACGATCGGCAGCGTGCGCAGTTGCGCCAGTGCGGACCCCTCGGCAAGCCGCTCCGGAGTGAACGCCAGTCCGAAATCGTGCTCGACGCGGAGCCCGGAGCGCTCGAGCAGGGGTGCGACCAGCGTGCGGGTCGTCCCTGGTGAGACGGTGCTCTTGAGGATCACGAGCTGCTCCCGTCGTAGCCGGGCGGCGAGTTGCCCGCAGACCTGCTCTAGTGCGTCGGTCAGGAGGGTGCCGTGCTCATCCACCGGCGTGCCCACCGTGATGATCACGATGTCCGCGTCTCGTACGGCGTCGTGGTCGGTGGTGAACGTCAGCAGCTCTGAGCCGTGCAGCCTGGCCACCGCCTCGGAAAGACCAGGCTCCGGAATCGGGCACCGCCCCGCTCGGAGTTCGTCGATCAACACGCCGTCCTTGTCGATCGCGACGACGGGCCTGCCGAGTTCGGCCAGCGTGACCCCGAGACACGACCCGACATAACCGAAACCGACGACGGCGATACGGGGGTGACGAAACCGTGGAATGAATCGCATGACTGCTCTTCCCTAGCTGTCGGCAGAGTGCGGCCGATTCCCTGCGAATGGCGTCGGGCCGAGATGCGGCCGAATTCCGGTGACCACTCGGTCGCCTGCCACGTTAGCAGCGCGGTAGACTATGTGAGTTGTCGCAAGGTGCTCACCGTCGGTGCAGCGTGTTCCGCCGTCGTACGACAGTCGCCGATGCGTGCCCGCAAAGGTGGTGCGTCAACGGATTCCCCCGGGCCGCGCTTGCGGAATTCTGTTCCGACCGGTGTCGCATTGATGGATTGAATTTGTCGGATCGTGCGGACCTAGTCAGGGAGCTACCGAATCGCGGCGCCTGCTGGGACCATGATGACGGGATCGTTCGTCCCGGCCAACTCGAATCGGAGTGTGTGATGAGTGAGATGATCAATATATTTCAACCGTCGCTCGGAACGCGCGAGCTGGCCGCTGTGCAGGAGGTCTTCGAGAGCAACTGGATCGGGCGGGGGCCGCGTACTGCGGCATTCGAGGCGGAGTTCGCCCGGCATATCGGGGTCGATCCTGGTCACGTCACCTCGGTGAACTCCTGCACCGAGGCGACTTTTCTGGCGATGGAGCTGGCAGGCGTCGGTCCCGGCACCGAGGTGGTGATGCCGACGGTGAGCTTCGTCGGTGCTGCCAACGCCGTCGCGGCGCGGGGTGCCCGGCCGGTGTTCTGCGATGTGGATCCTCACGGACTCAACCCGACTGCCGATTCGATCCGGGCTGCGATGACGCCGAGGACGAAGGCAGTGCTCGTGCTGCACTACGGCGGGTATCCCGGCGACATCGCGGCCATCGCGCAACTGTGCCGAGAGCGCGGGGTGCTTCTGATCGAGGACGCCGCCATCGCCATCGACTCTCGGGTGGACGGTCGGGCGTGTGGGACGTTCGGCGACCTGGCCGTCTGGAGCTTCGACCACGGCAAGATCGTGGTCACCGTCGACGGCGGGATGCTCTACGTTCGTGATCCGGAACTGGCGGCCAGGGCACCCAGACTCGCCTACTTCGGTCTCGAGCAGGCCAGCGGCTACGACCAGGCACAGCGCAGCCGTACCCGATGGTGGGAGTTCGAGGTGTCGGCCTTCGCCCGGCGGTCGGTGACCAACGACGTGCTCACCGCCGTCGGCAGTGTCCAGCTCAGCAGGCTTCCCGAGTTCATGGCACGCAGGCGTGAGGTCGCGCGTCGTTACGACCAGGAGTTCGCGGGGCTCCAGGGGATGTCCTGTCCTCCTCAGCTGCCTGAGGGACACGAGACCTCCCACTACATGTACTGGGTCAGGTTCGACGGTGGCATCCGGGACGAGGTGGCTCGCGATCTCTACGAACGTGGCATCTACACCACCTTCCGGTACCCCCTCCTGCACAAAGTGGCGGCGTACGGTTCGGACGTCGTCCTCCCGGACGCCGAGGATGCCGCCGAACGGACGCTGTTGCTGCCCATGCACCAGTCGTTGAGCGACGACGACGTGGAACGCGTCGTCACCGCAGTGCGGTCCTCGGTCCGTGCGCGCCGTCGGGCCGACGAAGGTCGCTGACGAGGCTCCGGCGCCCGTCGCGTTCGGATTGGTTCGCCTGCGCGCACGAGGTGTCGACGCCGAGCCTGCGCGGTGATCGTGGATCGCGCTGCTCTGCGTCGACGACTGCCGTCGTGCGCCCGTCGCACGCTTCGATCGAGCGCCCGGCGGGCCGGGACGCGGTTCGCGGTGCGGCGAGAGCCGTTCCTGGTCGACCGGGCCGAGAGCCCGGCGTGGCTGGTCCGCGTACCTCCACACGGTGCGTCCGCCCGGTCTCCGCTGCGCCGCAGCAGGCGGCTGAGCCGAGGGCCGGAACTCGGGCGTGCGTCGCTTCGGAGGAGACGGCGCTGAGCCGCCATTCTGCTGAGGACCTGGGCCGGCTGGAGACACCCATGGTGACCGGGCGACGAACGCCGCACGGCGCGACTCACGTCGAGGCAGCCGCGCCATGGAAAGACGCCCGGATCGTGAGATTCGTGCCGACCCGGGGCACCCTCAGACGATGTGGACCTCCGGTACATAGCGGATCCACTGCCCGCCGCCGGCGCGGAAGTCCTGTTCTTTGGCCATGATCTCGTCCGCGTGATTCCACGCGAACAGCAGGGCGTAATCCGGGTATGGATCGCTGAACGCCGCAGGGGGCCGTACCGGTAGATGCGACCCCGGGACGAGTCGGCCCTGCTTGGCGGGGGTGGAGTCACAGACGAACGGCACGAGGTCGGGGCGGATGTCGCAGTAGTTGGTGACTGTGGCGCACTTGCCGGGTGCGCCGTAGCCGACCACCCGCTTTCCGGCGGCCCGTAATCTGGTGAGTAGCGTGACCAGGTCCTCCCGGATCCGCTCGACGGTACGGCCGAAGCGCTCGAACGTCGCAGGGTCCGTCAGCTTTCGCGTCAGTTCCTCGCCGATCATCCTCGGAACCGACGGCTGCACGGCTCGTGCTCCGACGCGCGCCAGCGTGTAGCGGATCTCCCCACCATGTAGGGGAGTGGGCTCGACGTCGACCAGTTCGAAGCCGAAGTGCGCGGCCATCGCCTGCACCGACGTCACGCTGAAGTACAGGACGTGTTCATCGTAGATCTGGTCGAAGGCGGTGCCCTCGATCACCGTTCCGAGGTAGGGCTCTTCGAACACGAAGACGCCGTGGGGCGCCAACAGCGCGTCGACTCCACGCAGGACGGAGTCGATGTGGGCGATGTGGCAGATCGTGTTCGCTCCGAACACGACGTCGGCCATGCCGTGTCCGGAGCGGATCGCCTCGGCGGTCCGCTCGTCGAAGAATGCCCGCAGCACCTGCACGCCCTTCGACTCCGCCACCTCGGCCACGGTCGCGGACGGCTCCACCCCCAGATGTCTGATCCCTGCCTGGGCTATCGAGGCGAGCAGGACGCCGTCGTTGCTGCCGATCTCCACGATGAACGGGTCTCGGCCGGTGAGTTCCGTAGCCAGGAGCCGACGTGCGTTCTCGGCGAAATGTCGTCGGTGGCCCGCTGATCCGGAGGCGTGATATCGATATTCCGCATGATATCGGAGTTCCTGTGGCATCTCGTCGATGAGCTGCACCATCGTGCACTGCACACAGGAACCGATGGCGAGGCGAAAGAGCGTCTCGCGGTCGGACTCGGCAGGCAGTGGAAAACCGTTCGCTGTCGGATGCCGACCCAGATCGAGGAATTCCTGTACCGGGCCACCGCAGATACGACATCTCCTGTCCATTATCGGATTCTAAAAGCGCGGGCGGTCCGGGTACTTCTTCGTGACTGCGGTGCTGAGTGCCTGCCGCGGGCCTGCGGCGACCGCCACGGTGGCGCCCGAACCCGGACTACGACCCGAGTCCGGACGCCCGTCGCCGTGTCCCCGGTACAGAGCACGCCGGGTGACAGTGCGTCCGAACCCAGGCCGTGGCCCGGTCCGCTGTCTGAGAGCCTGTCTTTGATCCCCACTGTCCTGTTGCGCGGGGCAGGCGCGGCGATCTGCGGCGTTGTCGTCAGTCGACATGACTCCGTCAGGTCTCCTTCCTCCGCCTGGCAGCTCGGCCACGCTGATCCCCGCTCACGACTCCAGGGGGATCAAAGACAGGCTCTTACAGCGACTTCTCCAGCCTGCCCGCCAGCAGCCGGGTGAACCGTGCCGTGTCGGCGAGTTCGCCGCCCTCGGCGAGCAGCGCCATCCCGTACAGCAGCTCGGCGGTCTCGGCGAGTGCGCCGTCACCGTCGCCGTCGGGCTGTTCATCGTGGGCGGCGCGCAGGCGCGTCACCAGCGGGTGCGTCGGGTTCAGCTCCAGGATGCGCTTGATCTGCGGGATGTCCTGGCCCATCGCGCGGTACATCTTCTCCAGAGTCGGGGTGACGTCGTGCGTGTCGCCCACGATGCAGGCGGGGGAGGTCGTCAGCCGGGCGGAGAGCCGGACCTCCTTCACCTCGTCGGCCAGGCTCGCGGACATGCGCGACAGCAGGGTCGCGAAGTCCTTCTCCCGCTGGGCGCGCTCGGACTCGGAGGTCTTCTTCTCCTCCTCGGTGTCGAGGTCGACCTGCCCCTTGGCCACCGACTGGAAGCGCGTCCCGTCGAAGCCGTCGACCGAGTCGATCCACATCTCGTCGATCTGGTCGGTCAGCGCCAGCACCTCGTAGCCCTTGGCCCGGAACGCCTCCAGGTGCGGCGAGTTCTCGATGCTCGCCCGGGAGTCGCCGGTCAGGTAGTAGATGTGCTCCTGACCCTCCTTCATTCGCTCGACGTACTCCCGCAGGCTCGTCGGCTTCTCCTCGTCGTGTGTGGAGGGGAAGGAGCAGATCTCCAGGATCGCCTCGCGGTTGTCGAAGTCCGAGAGCAGGCCCTCCTTGACGGCGCGGCCGAACTCGGACCAGAAGGTCGCGTAGGTCTCCGGGCTGTTCGCCATCATGTCCTTGATCGTCGACAACACCTTCTTGACCAGGCGTCGGCGGATCAACTGGATCTGACGGTCCTGCTGGAGGATCTCCCGCGACACGTTGAGCGAGAGGTCCTGGGCGTCGACGACGCCCTTGACGAAACGGAGGTACTCGGGGACGAGCTCCTCACAGTCGTCCATGATGAAGACGCGCTTGACGTAGAGCTGCACGCCGCGCCTGGTGTCCCGCATGAACAGGTCCAGCGGCGCGCGGGAGGGCAGGAACAGCAGCGCCTGGTACTCGAAGGTCCCCTCGGCTGCGAGCCGGATCGTCTCCAGCGGGTCGGTCCAGTCGTGGCTGACGTGCTTGTAGAACTCGGTGTACTCCGCCTGCGTGACCTCGTCCTTGGGACGGGCCCACAGGGCCTTCATGGAGTTGAGCGTCTCCAGCGCCGGCGTCGCGGCGTCGTCCTTCGCCTGCTCGGCGTCGGCCTGCTCCCCGTCGGCCTCCGGGGTCGCCGCTGCCGTCTCGGGAGCGGCTGGGGCCTCGACGGCCATCCGGATCGGCCAGGTGATGAAGTCGGAGTAGCGCTTGACGACCTCGCGCAGCTTCGCAGGCGAGGTGTAGTCGTAGAGCTGGTCGTCGGCGTCCGCAGGCTTGAGGTGCAGGATCACCGAGGTGCCCTGGGGGGCGTCCTCGGCGGGACCGATCGTGTAAGTGCCGTCGCCGTCGGACTCCCAGCGCACGCCTTCGACCTCGCCTGCCCGGCGGGTCACGAGCGTGACCTTGTCGGCGACCATGAAACTCGAATAGAAGCCGACCCCGAACTGGCCGATGAGGTCCTGGGCGACCGCCGAGTCCTGGGACTGGGAGGCCTTGAGCTTGGTGAGGAACTCTGCAGTGCCCGACTTGGCGATGGTGCCGATGAGGCTCACGACATCGTCACGGTTCATCCCGATTCCGTTGTCGCGCACCGTCAGCGTGCGCTGCTCCTTGTCGACCTCCAGGCGAACGTGCAGGTCGGAGGTGTCCGCCTCGAGGTCCTTGTCGCGGTAGGTCTCCAACCGCAGCTTGTCCAAGGCGTCCGAGGCGTTGGACACCAGCTCTCGCAGGAAGGTGTCCTTGTTCGAATAGATGGAGTGAATCATCAACTGCAGCAGTTGACGGGCCTCGGATTGGAATTCGAGTGTCTCGACCGGCGTGGTCACGGGCGTCCTTTCCGGTTTCTCCGCACGGACGGTCCCGGCTCGGGGCGAGTCCGAACCACCGTGGTGCGGTGTGCATCGACGAACCGCGATTCTATCGAAGCGGGGATGCCGAGTGGAGAAAAGTCCTGGTGATGGACGGCGACTCCGCCTTCGTCCGCGCCTCGGCCCGCCGAGGCCTGGTGCCGACCGGATGACCGGCCGCGCGGTGGCGGCGGGCAGACCTGTCCGAGACCGGCCGCGACGACGTCCAGGTGATCACGATAAGTGACATTTCGGCCCGGAAATCGTTACTGTGCGCACATGTGTCGTGGCGTGGGGCGGTGGCCTCGGGCCGGGTGGCTCGGCGAGCGACCGCCGTTCGCCTGCGGTGTCTGCGAAACAGCCGGACCTGACCCGCGTGCGTACGGGCGATTCGTGCAGCACGAGCCCTCGAGAAGCAGGAGCGATATGAGCCGATCTGACCGTGTCTTCCCCCGTCGCGTCCGCCGTGCCGCCGCTGCCGGTCGCCCCGCCGCCGGGCTGTCCGTTCGAGCTGCCTGCGGGTCTGGACGCGTTGCACGCGGAGGCGCCGCTGAGTCGGGTCTCCCTCGACGACGGGAGTGAGGCCTGGCTGGTCACCGGTCACGCCGAGGCCCGCGCGGTGCTCGGCGACCATCGACGGTTCAGCTCCGTGCCCGCCACACCCGGCTTCCCGACCAGCGGCATGGTCGGCGGCAGCACGACCGACACGAACATCGTCAGTCTCGGCTTCATCCGCATGGACCCGCCCGAGCACACTCGGTTGCGGCGCATGCTGACGGGGGAGTTCATGGTCCGGCGCGTCGAGGCCCTGCGCCCTCGGATCGAGGAGCTGGCCGAGGGACTCTGCGACGCGATGGAACGGGCCGGACGGCCGGTCGACCTGGTCTCGGCGATGGCGCTGCCGCTGCCGTCCTCGGTGATCGGCCTGCTCCTGGGCATCCCGGAGGAGGATCACCCTCGATTTCGGGACATCACCGCCAGGATGAACTCCCGCGAGTGCAGCCCTGCGGAGCTTGCCGGTGTCCTGAACGAACTGGCTGCCTACCTCGACGAGCTGGTGACCGCCAAGGAGCACGATCCCGGTGAGGACCTCCTCAGTCGCCTGGTGGTCGAGCAGGTGCGATCCGGCGAGCTGTCCCGCCACGAGCTGCTGGCCATCGCCGCGGTCCTGTTGATCGGTGGGTTCGAGACGACCGCCAACATGATCGGGTTGAGCGCCCTGACCCTG
Organism: Actinoalloteichus fjordicus; assembly: GCF_001941625.1. Lineage (NCBI taxonomy): Bacteria > Bacillati > Actinomycetota > Actinomycetes > Pseudonocardiales > Pseudonocardiaceae > Actinoalloteichus > Actinoalloteichus fjordicus. Next base: position 4,076,985 of record NZ_CP016076.1, on the reverse strand, counting down.
ATGCGCGACCCCGAGACCGCCGAGCGTCTCCGTCAAGACCCGGCACTGATCCGAGGCGCCGTCGAGGAGCTGTTGCGCCTGCACAGCATCATCCGCAACGGACCGCGTCGTGCGGTCACCGAGGATGTCGAGATCGGCGGACGGCGGCTCAGGGCGGGCGAGGGGGTGATCATCGCGATTCCCGCGGTCAACCGCGATCCGCGAGAGTTCGGGAATCCCGATGTGCTGGACATCGGCCGTCCCAACGCTGCGCGCCATGTCGCCTTCGGCTTCGGCGTCCACCAGTGCGTCGGCCAGACCCTGGCCCGCGTCGAACTCCAGATCGCCGTCGCCACGCTGCTGCGTCGGTTCCCGACGATGCGGCCCGCCGTGCCGTTGGAGCAGCTCCCGTTTCGCGTGGACATGACGATCTACGGCCTGCACGCGCTGCCCGTCACCTGGTGATGCGGTCCGATCGGACTGTTCTCCGGTCCCGAGCCCGATCCGCCCGCCTGCCGAGCCGGGCCGCGGGCGGACAGGCCGGTGCCTGCCTCGGCCTGCCGCTCGACGTCGACCAGCTCAGGAGACCTCGTCGGCGACGCTCCGGGGGAGTCGACCGCGCCCGGCATCGGTCGGCGGTCGGGTCGGACTCGCCGCGCCGGAGCCGGTGCGTCCTCAGACCGCCGACCACCCGTTGTCGACGGGGACGACGACGCCGTTGATGTTGGAGGCCGCGGGGGAGGCGAGGAACACGATCGCCGCCGCCTGCTCGTCGGCCTCGGCCACCCGACCCAGGTTCACCATGTACGGCGCCAGGACGGCGGGACCGGTTCCCTCCCCAGGCTGTAGGGCGATGCTGGTCCTCGTCCCGCCCGGTGCGATGGCGTTGGTGCGGATGCCCGCGTCGCGGTACATCACCGCGAGGGACTTCGTCAGTCCGACGACGCCGTGCTTGGAGGCTGTGTAGGCGGCGCCTGCCGCACTGCCCCGCAGGCTCGCCTCCGAGGCGGTGTTGACGATCGCTCCGGAGCCCTTGGCGAGCATGTGCGGGAGGACGGCGCGGCTGAGGAGGAACGGTGCGGTCAAGTTGATCCGGATCACCCGTTCCCACTCCGCGTCCGTGACGTCCGCGAGCGCGGTCATCCCGTCCATGATCCCGGCGTTGTTGACCAGCACGTCCACCCCGCCGAAGGTGTCCACGGCCGTGGCGACGACCCGGTCGACCACGGGTTGTCCGCTCAGGTCGCCGACCGCCGCGACGGCGGTCCCGCCCGCCGCCGAGATCTCGGCGACGACCGCCGCCGCCCGGTCCGCGTCGAGGTCGGCCACCACCACGCGGGCGCCTTCGCCCGCGAACCGCAGGGCCGCCGCGCGGCCGATTCCCGCTCCTGCCCCGGTGACGATCACGCTGCTGCCGTCGAGTCCGCTACTGCTCATCTGGCGCTCCGCTGCTCTCGGTCCTGTCGGTGGCACGGCGTGCCGCCGTACCCCATTGATGGCACGGAGTGCCATCGTGTCCCATCGTGCCAGATAGTAGGGTGACGGCAGTAGTGCAGGAGTGAGGGCAGGGGAACATGCCGGTGCGAGGCGAAGGCGCGGGCGCGGCGGACGTCGACGTCCCGGCCGCCGCGACCAGGGCAGGGCGCCCGCCGCTCAGCGAACGCCGCAAGACCGAGATGCGTCTGGGGATCGCCCGCGAGGCCGTCCGGCTCTTCGCCGAGCGGGGCGTGGACGCCACCTCCGCCGAGGACATCGCCCTGGCCGCAGGCATCTCACTGCGGACCTTCTGGCGGTACGCGGCCACGAAGGAGGGCTGCGTCCGTCCCCTGCTCACCACCGGAGTCGACGTCGTCACCCGCGCGCTGTCCCGCTGGCACCCCGGCGCGGATCCGGCCGTCCTCGTCGACGAGGCGGCGGCTGCGGCGGGTCAGGCCATCACCGATGTGCCGACGGTGCTCGCCCTGATCCGACTCACCCGGACCGAGCCGGGCCTGCGTGCGGTCTGGCTGACGGTGCACGACGACGCCGAGTTGATCTTCGCCACCGCGCTCGGCCGGTCGACCGGATTCCGCCCCGACGGTCTGCGCGCCAGGGTGCGTGCCGCGATGGTCAACGGAGCCCTCCGCGCCGCCGTGGAGCACCACGCCTGGGGCTCGGACGACGCCGAGGAGACGTCGGCGGGCGACCGGGAGGGGCGAATCGAGGGTGCGGGCCTTGTCGAGGCGGTCCGCGAGGCGCTGCGGGTCGCGGTGCACGGCCTGTATCCCTGACTGTCGATCGCCGAGCCGTTCCGCGTCGAGCGTCGCGGAGTCACGGCTGCTTCCGTGAGCCACGCCGTTTCGAGCGCACCCCTCCACGTGATCCGGCAGGCCGTTCTGCGTGCCCGTCGCAGCCAGTGGTGTGTGGACGGGGCGCCGCCAGCCCGTCGTGGCAGGAGAACCTGCGGGCACACGAGAATCTGAAGAGATCAGGTTTTCGAGACACGGTGTGCTCATGGAAGAGCGGGACGCCGTTCGGTATCGGGTTCGCCCAGCCCAGGGGTCACCGCCCGCCGACGTGTCCACCGGGAACCGCAGATCCGGGCATCCGGCGAGCCCGCCTGCATCAGAGCCACCCGCGCCGGGCCGCCTGGACGCCCGCCTGGAACCGGGTGGTGGCGCCGAGGCGTTCGAGCAGCGCCGCGACCCGACGGACGACGGTGCGGCGAGACAGCGTCAGCCTGCGGGCGATGGCGTCGTCGGTGGCGCCGCTGGCCATCAGCGTGAGGATGCGGCGGTCCCGTTCGTCGTCGAGGGTGTCCACGCCGACGGCCGAGATGGGCATCGCGAGCCGCCACAGCGTCTCGAAGGTGTCGGACAGGGCGGTGAGCAGGCCGGATGGGCGGATGAACAACGACACCACCCCGGGGCCGCTCTCCGACTGCACCGTCACCATGGCGAGGTCGTCATCGGCGATGGCCAGTTTCATCGGGGGGTCCTGCAGGGTGCGGGCCTGCTCGCCCGCCGCGACCATCGCCGCCACGTCGGGGATCTGCGTGTCGGCGAAGGCCGACTCGTAATAGATCGTGCGGTAGCTCAGCCCGGCCGCCATCAGCTCGTGCTGAGTCTTCTCCTGTGCGGCGTAGTACGGCGGCTGCGCGAAGTACGGCGGTCGGTCGATCAGTCGCATCTCGCGCCGAGCGCCTGCCTGCATCCGCTGCAGGGTGGCGAGGATGCGGACGGGATCGTCGATCACCTCCAGCGGTCCGTAATGGCCGCTCTCCCGACGGGCGAACCGGAAGACCCGTTCCAGCTCGACGCCGGATCTGCGCAGCTCCGCACGCCGGGCGGCGTCCCGGTCCAGGGCGGACTCGGTGATCTGGGCGGGGGAGTGCGCCTCCCACCGGTCGTCGTCCAGCGGAATCACCACGTGCTCGGCGGCGAGCTGACGCAGCACGCCGTGCAGGACCGCGGGCGTGATGCCGGTCTCGGCGGCGAGTTCGGTGATCCCGGCGCGCGGCCTGCTGATCAGCGTGCGATACACCAGCCCGTGCGTCGTGTCGGGGTCGAGCGCGTCCAGAACCATCCACCCCCGAAGCGTGCCCGTCCCCCGGCACGACGATAGGAGGCACGTGCGGCGATGGTCAACAGAGTCGGTGCTCCCCTCGGACGAGTCGCGGCGGCCGCCGACCTCACGCGGCACGGCGGCCGCCTGCGACCTCTCGTCGGTCAGGGGCAGAGAACGGCGGAGGCGGCCTCGACACGCAGCTGCAGGCCCGCTGCGGAGAGCGGGGTGACGGCGGCCAGGACGACTGCCTGCTCACCACCGGGGACGGCGAGGGCGAGAGTGGTGTATCCGGGCATCAGGCCGTCGTGCCCGTAGACGGTCATCCCGCAGGTCAACTCGGTCTCGTAGAGGCCGAGGCCGTAGGACCCGCCGGGGAACGGCGTCATCATCTCGGTCAGCAGTGCAGGCGGCACCAGTTCGCCGTCGAGCAGCAGATCGAGGAATCGTGCCGTGTCGGCGGCGGTCGAGTACATCGCCGCCGATGTCCAGGCCATCGTCGGGTCCTGTGACCTGGCGTCGATCCGCACCGGAACCAGCGGCACCGCGACGAAGCCGGTCACGTACGGCTCGGGCATGAGCTGCTCGCCTGCGGACTGCAGGCCGGTGTTCGCCAGCCCGTGCGGGACGAGGATGCGGTCGGCGATCTCCTGAGCCGCGGTGTTGCCCGTGACCGCCTCGATCAGCAGGCCGAGGATGACGTAGTTGGTGTTGGAGTAGTGGTGCTCCTCGCCCGGCGCGGATAGCGGGGCCTGGGCCAGCCCGGTCCTGACGTGATCGGTCACGTCGTAGCTCTGCCACCAGTTGGTCGGCAGCGCGGCCAGGCCGGGAAGGTAGTCGGCGATGCCGCTGGTGCTCTGGAGCAGGTGGCGGACGGTGATCGCGGTGTCATCGTGGGCGGTGCCCGTCGTGAGTCCGGGGACATAGGTGCCGAAACCGGTGTCCAGCGAGATCGCGCCCTCGGCGACGAGCTGGAGGACGACCGTGGCGACGAAGGTCTTGGTGACGCTGCCGACCCGGTAGTGGTCCTGGTCGGTGATCGGGCGATCCTCCTGACTGGACACGGTTCCGGCGTGCACGCTCCAGTCGTCGGCACCGCCGACCCGAAACGCGGCGGCGCCCATCGCCCGCTCCTGGGACACGAAGGAGTCGACGGCGGCCTGCGCGGCCTCCCGACCCGAGTCGGCCTGCGCCGAGGCGGGGAGCACGGCGGTGGTCGTCGTGGCCGACACCGCCACGACGGCGGCGATCGCCCAGCGTCGAGAGCGGAATGACAGCGAGGACAGGGACATCAAACGGAATCCTTTCAGTAGGGAACTCCGATCGGTACGGAGTGGATCAATGCGCGTCGGACAGCGCGGTCGTCCCGGCCGCGTCGAGCGGCGTCACACCGCCGGAGAGTGAGAACGGATCGACGACGTCGACCGCGACGAACGCGGCGCGGTCGCCTGCGGTCGCCGCCGGGTTGGACCCGGAGCCGGGGCCGGTGGTCGGACGGCGGGTCCCCGGCGTCGGCCTACGCGAAGGGCGGCGCGCGGGACCGAGCCGTCTCGTCCCGCTGGTGACGCTCCACCTCGGGTCGTGGGCTGAGACCACGGCTGTCGCCCCGGCGCGGCGTGGTCGCTGCGGTGCTGAGCGACGACGGCCCGCGTCGCCTCGGCAGTCCGCTCCGCCGCGACGGCGGCAGGCGCGGCGTACCTGCTCGCCGTGCCGACCAGCACCGTGGCAGCGGCGAGTCGGTCCGGCTCGGCTCTGGCGGGCATGTCTGGTTCCCCCGTGGGTGTTCGGACGCGGTCCGGGACTCTCCCCCCGCGTCTCGATGGACGCAGTCCCGGACCCCGGTGATTCTGCTGGCCGGGCCGGGACCTGCGTAGGGAATCGTCTGTCCCAACTGGGCAACCGGCGCAAGTGAGCCAGCGCGGTGGAGGACCCTCCAGTGGCGACGGCCCGGCTCGATGGAGCCGAGATTCCAGGGCCTGCCTGCGAGCACCGCGCGGCCGCGACCGGTGCGCATCAAACCGGGCGGCCTCGCTGCTCGAACGACGGCCTCGGGGCCCGGTCACCCGCTGGTGTGCCCGCCGTCCGTCGGCGTCGCGGGCCCGGACTCGGCGCGCGGACCAGCACCGCAGTGCGGCGGGAGCGGCGATTCCAGCGCGGCGCCGACGTGCGGTGGGGCGGACCCGATCGACGGAGTGCGCCGCACCGGAGGGGAATCGCTCAGCGCGAACCGAGTCGACGGCCCAGTGCGTCGTCGATGTCCGCGCAGTGGGAGCGGATGGCATCGAGGAACGCCGCCAGCACGGGAGAGTCGTCGGCCGCTCGGAATGCCAGTGTGAGTTCGGGCAGCAGCGTGCGCGGCGCCACCGCACAGACCCAGAGATCGGTCCGGGTGATCAGCCGCATCCGGGACGGACCGAGGCCGACTCCGACGCCGCAGGCGGCCAGCCCCGCGATGGTGTGGACGTCTCGCGCGACGGTGGCACCCTCCAACGCCCTGGAGTCCGCGCCGAAGAGGGTGCGCAGCATGCCGATCACGCCGGGCTCGTCCTCGCCGGAGGAGATGATGAGGTGCTGCTGCCGGAGCTGGTCCAGTCCGATCGTCTGCTGCCCCGCATAGGGGTGTGACCGCGCCACCGCAGCCACCAGGTGGTCGTGGCCGAGCGTGACCTGGACGAGGCCCTCGGCGCCTGCTCCGCGCGGTGCGCCGAGCCCGATCGCGACGTCCAGCTCGCCGCTGACCAGCGCGGCGGTGCTTCGGCTCGTCGCCATCTCGTGCAGGCTCAGCCGCACATCCGGCCGTTCCCTGCCGAACCGGACGAGCACGACGGGCAGCGGTTCGAGCAGCGCCGAGGCGACGAAGCCGATCCGCAGTCGGCCGGTCTCGCCGCGCGCCGCGCGTCCGGAGTCGATCGCGGCGGCGGACATCTCGGCCAGGGCCCGGTGCGCGCGCACGAGGAACGCCTCGCCTGCCGCCGTCGGGAAGACCCCGTGCGACGTCCGGTCGAACAATCGGGCGCCGACCTCCTGTTCCAGGGCGGCGATCTGCTTCGACAACGGCGGCTGCGCGATCCCGATCGCCGCCGCGGCTCGGCCGAAGTGCTGGTGCTCGGCCAGCGCCACCGCGTAGCGCAGGTGACGTGCCTCCATGACGCGGGCCCTCTCGATCAGCGGCGATATCCGACAGGTATCGCGGGGCAGTGTGTCAGACATATCGGTCGATGACGATGCTCGTCGCCGATGAGATGAGGATCATGACCGTATCCCCGATCGACACGATGTTCGTCCTCGTCCACGGCGCCTGGCACAGCTCCCGGCAATGGGTCTCGACCCAGCGTGCCCTTGCCGGACGCGGCGTCGCGAGCATCGCGGTGGACCTGCCCGGCCACGGCTTCGACGCGCCCCTTCCCACCGGATACCTCACCGGTGATCAGAACACGATGAGCACCGAGAAGTCGGAACTGGCCGGACTGACCATGGACGACTGCGCCGACGCCGTGCTGGCCGCCCTGCGCGCCGTCCGCGGCCACGCTCGGGCGGTGGTCCTGGTCGCGCACAGCGCAGGAGGCGGACCCGCCTCGCTGGCCGCCGAGCGGGCCCCGGAACTCGTCGATCGGATCGTCTACCTGTCCTCCTTCGTCCCGGCGGGCCGGCCTCGCTTCCTCGACTACGCGAGCGCGCCGGAGAACACCGTCGATCGCGGCGCGGGCCTGACGATCGGCGATCCGGCGGCGATCGGTGCGATCCGGATCAATCCGATCTCGACGGAGCAGCGCTATGTCGACGAACTGCACCGGACCTATTACGGGGACGTGCCCGCCGATCGGTTGGACCGGTGGCGGTCGGCGCTGACCCCGGACCTGCCGCTGTCGATCCCGAGCAGTCCGGTCGCCCTGACCCCGCAGCGCTGGGGGAGCATCCCGCGCACCTTCCTGCGCTGTGCGGAGGACCAGGCGTTCCTGCCCGCCGCACAGGACCTGATGATCGCCGAGGCCGACGAGGCGATGCCCGGCGAGCCGTTCACGGTGCACACGCTCCCCGGCGACCACAGCCCGTTCGCCAGCCGGCCCGACGAACTGGCGGCCGTGTTGGCTTCGCTGCCTCGGTGACGGCGTCGGTGCCGGTCGACGCGCGGGGAGAAGATCCTCGTCGATGATCGGCACCGGGCGGCTCCCGGCCCTCGACAGCAGGCGTCCTGGCTCGGCGCCGCACCCGTGTTCGTGGTCGGGGCGGACGGCGGCGGCCCGGCCCGCTCACCTACTCGCCGCGCCCCCGACCGGTGTGCCGCCGGGTCCGGCCCGACGGATCGGCCGCGTCCGGAGGGCGCCCCAGGAGTGAGTCGGGGCGGTGACCACGCCGCCTGGACGACCGCCGGCGTCGGATCGGCCCAGGTGGATCGGTCTTGCCTGCGTCCAGGGCGGACCACTCCGCTACGCGGCCGTCAGCTCGCGAGCTCGGCGGGTGCGGCCTTCTCCGTCGCCACCGAGGACGGCACGCTCGGCCGCCGCCTGGGCAGGAAGGCGGCGATGACGGCGGCGGCCAGTGCCGCGCCCGCTCCGATGGCCATGACCACGCGGAAGCCGTTCTGGGACGGGACGGCGGTAGAGCCGAGCGTGATGGTCAACTGCGCGAGGACGACGCCTGCCACCGCGCTGGACAGCGAGGTGCCGATCGACCGCATCAGCGTGTTCAGGCTGTTGGCGGCGGCCGTCTCCGACACGGGCACGGCCGACATGACGAGTGCGGGCATCGCCCCGTAAGCGATGCCGATGCCTGCCCCGATGATGCTGGAGATCAACATCAGCTGCCAGATCGCCGACATCAGCACCATGCTCAGGCCGTAGCCTGCCGCGACCACGACGGCGCCCACCATCAGCGTCGTCCTCGGCCCGCTCAGTCGTGAGATGCGGGCCGACACCGGGGCCATCGCCATCATGACCAGCCCGGACGGCGCCATGACCAGCCCGACGGTCATCATCGGCTGGCCCAGCCCGTACCCGGTGGCGGTGGGCAGCTGCAGCAGCTGCGGCATCACCAGCGACATCGCGAACATCGAGAAGCCGAACACCGCCGAGGCGAGGTTGGTCAGCAGCACCTGGCGACGCATGGTGGTGCGGAGGTCCACCAGCGGCTGCCGGGTCCGCAGCTCCCACCAGCCCCAGGCCGCGAGCACCACGGCGGTGACGGCGAACATCGTGGTGGTGAGCCCGCTGGTCCATCCCCAGTCGGCGCCCTTGGAGACGCCCAGCAGCAGACAGATCAACGCGGTCGACAGCCCGATCGCGCCGACGAGGTCGAAGCGGCCTCCGGTGCGGATGCGGGATTCGGGCACCAGGGCGAACACCAGTCCGGCGGCGGTCGCCCCGAGGACGGCGGACGCCCAGAACAGCACGTGCCAGTCGGTGTACTCGGCCAGCAGCGCCGCGGTGGGCAGCCCGAGCGCGCCGCCCACGCCGAGTGACGCGCTCATCATCGCCGTCGCCGAGCCCAGCCGTTCGGCGGGCAGTTCGTCCCGCATGATGCTGATCCCCAGCGGGATCACGCCTGCGGCGAGGCCCTGCAGCACTCGCCCGACGATCATGGGCGCAAGCGAGTTGCTGAGCGCGCCGATGACCGAACCTGTCACCAGGAGCGCCAGGCTCACCAGCAGCATGCGTCTCTTGCCGTACATGTCGCCCAGTCGGCCGATCGTGGGGGTGGCGACGGCGGCGGACAGCAGCGTCGCGGTGATCACCCAGCTCGCGTCCGCCGTGGTCGCGTTCAGCAGCCGGGGAAGTTCGGGGATCAGCGGGATGACGAGGGTCTGCATCAGCGCCACGACGATGCCTGCCATCGCCAGCACCGAGACGACGACGTTCGTGCGTGGCGGGGCGACCGTCCCGACGTCGGTGGTTCGTGCCGAAGCACTCGACATGGTGAAGCCTTTCGTCCTGACCGGGTGAGGGGAGAAGGAGAGAATTAAATCAGTCGGTTGACTTAGATTAGCCGTAGGTCGGCGCGGGTGATCCGCCCGTCGGGCGGCGGCGGGTCCGTTCGGCGGTATTCGGGTGGTCGGGGTCGCTGTCTTCGACTCTGGCGCGTCCCGTCGTCTCGCGCAGCGTCTTCAGGGGTACGAACCTCGGGCCGTCCTCGGCGTGCTCCCGTGCAACGGCTCGGCGCGTCGGGCGGCCCCCTGCCGGGCGTGTCGGTCTGCGCGCCCGGTCGGCTGACTGCGGGTCCGCGCGGTCTTCCGAGGTGGCGAGCAGGACCGGTCGCAGGGCGGGTGGCGGCCATGCCCTGCCAGGCGGGGGAGCGGGCGGGAGCGACGCCGGCCTCGGGTCCGCCTGCGGCGTCGGGGACCATGTCCGGAGTCAACCGAACGTGTTAAGTCAGTCGCTTGACTCAAATCACGAAGCCCGCTTAGCTTGAGTCGATCGAGATCCACTGGAGGAGGCCTCATGACGCGCAGTGACGCGCAGCAGGCGCTGAACCGCCCGATCACCGCCCTGACGGCGCCTGCGGAGCCGTGCGGTCCGCAGGGGTCGGCGCTTGCGACGCTGCCCGGCGGCGACGAGGCGGCACCCGGTACCGGGCGGCGGCGTGTCCAGGGCCTCATCCCCGCCGGGCGGCGCGGCGGCTCGGTGCGGTGGTGACGATGCCGGGCAGAACGAGAAGAGCCGAGCAGGTCGAGGAGACTCGAGAGCTGATCCTGAGCGCGGCGGAGCGGCTGTTCGCCGAGCACGGGGTGTTCGCGGTGTCCAACCGCCAGGTCGGCGAGGCCGCCGGGCAGGGCAACAACTTCGCTGTCGGCTACCACTTCGGTACCAAGGCGGACCTGGTCCGTGCCATCGTGCGCCGACACGCCGAGCCGGTGGAGCTGATCCGCATTCGGATGCTCGCCGAGATCGGCGACAGCGACGAGGTGCGCGACTGGGTGGCCTGCCTGGTGCGCCCGTTCACCGAACACCTGGCGGAGCTGGGCGGACCCACCTGGTACGCCCGGTTCGGCGCCCAGGTCATGACCGACCCCGGCCTCCGACGGATCATCATCGACGAGGCGCTGAGCACCCAGCCCATCCAGCAGGTGCTCGACGGACTCAACCGCTGTCTGCCGATGCTGCCCTTGCCGGTGCATGTCGAGCGCAGCGCGATGGCCCGCTATCTGATGTCCCACACCTGCGCCGAGCGGGAGCGCGCCCTGGCCGAGGGAACGCTCACGGCCCGGGCCACCTGGGAGGACGCCGCTACCGGCCTGATCGACGCGATCACCGGGATGTGGCTCGCGCCGGTCACGGTGACCGACGTGTGATCGAAGACGGATCGACAGGCGGGCACCACCCTGGGCGAGGCCCGGCACCCGCCGTGATGAGGAGCGCAACCGATGAAGATCTCTGTGGACGAGGACAAATGCTGCGGCGCGGGCTCGTGCGTCCTGGCCGTGCCCGAGGTGTTCGACCAGCGTGACGAGGACGGCGTCGTGGTGCTGCTGGACGCCGAGCCCGCCGAGGAGTTCCACGACAGGGTCCGCGAGGCCGCCGACGTGTGCCCCGCCGCCGTGATCCAGCTCAGCGGGACGGCGTGAGCACACCCGCAGGGGTCCTGGTGGTCGGGGCGTCCGCCGCAGGGCTCGCCACTGCGGAGGCGTTACGCCGCAAGGGTTATGGCGGCGAGCTGACCCTGCTCGGCGACGAGGCTCATCCGCCCTACGACCGACCCCCGCTGTCCAAACAGGTCCTCGGCGGGACGTGGGAGCCCGCGCGCTCCCGGCTGCGGACTCCGGAGGCCCTCGACGCCCTGGACGCCCGGCTCGTCCTCGGCGATGCGGCCGCCGCGTTGGACGTGCCGACGCGGACCGTCCGCACCGCAGCCGGGCTCAGCCTGAGCGCGGACGCCGTCGTGCTGGCGACCGGCGCCCGCCCACGCCTGCTGCCCGACCAGGCAGGCATCCGCGGCGTCCACGTGCTGCGCACCCTGGACGACGCGCTCGCCTTGCGGGCCGACCTGCGGGACTCGGCTCGACTGGTCGTGGTCGGGGACGGGGTGCTCGGTGCGGAGGTCGCCGCCACCGCGCGCGGCATGGGCCTGGACGTCGTCCTGGCCGGGCCGCAGCAGGCCCCGCTGGCCGCCCAGCTCGGTCCGCTGGTGGCGGATGCGCTGGCGGAGCTGCACGCCGAACACGGCGTCCGACTTCGGCTCGGAACCGCCGTGACCGGCCTGACCGCCGCACCCGACGGCCGGGTGACCGGAGTCCGACTGGCCGACGGGGAGGTGCTCCCGGCGGACGTGGTCCTGGTGGCACTCGGCGCCGTGCCCGCGACGGACTGGCTGCGCGGCAGCGGGCTGCGCCTGGCCGACGGAGTGGTGTGCGACGCCCACTGCCGCGCCGAGGCGGGGATCTACGCGGTGGGCGACGTCGCCCGCTGGCACCACGAGCGGCTCGGCGCCTCGCTGCGACTGGAGAACCGCACCAATGCCGCCGAGCAGGCGGGCGTGGTCGCCGACAACCTGCTCGGCGGGCGCTGCTCGTACGTGCCGGTGCCCTATTTCTGGACCGACCAGTTCGGGGCGCGGCTCCAGATCCACGGCCTGCCCGGAGCCGACGCCGAGGTGACGATCGTGGAAGGCGAGGTCGCCGCGCGCCGCTTCGTCGCGCTCTATCGCCGAGGCGGCGAGGCCGTCGGCGTCCTGGGCTGGAACATGCCCAAGCAGGCCCGCGCCCATCGACGGCAGCTGGCCGAACCGAGACCGGAGCGCTCGCCCGCGAATGACGCGGCACCGCAGCAGGTGACACAGCACGTGACGGCGGCGCGAGCCCGCACCGCGACGGCGGATCGCTGAGCCTCGGGCCCCGCCGCCTGCCGCCCGGCCGTTCCGTCGCCGAACGCCCGTCGCCGTACCACCCCTCCCCGTACCGCCCTTCGCCGTCTGCGCGGGCGGGCACCCTCACCGGAAGGATCACGATGACGAGCACGACCGAACCCTCCGCAGAGACCCCCGAATACCCCATGCCCAGGGCGCAGGGCTGTCCCTTCGACCCGCCCCCGGAGCTGCGCACCCTCCAGGAGGAGGCACCGCTGACGCGGGTCCGGCTCTGGGACGGCAGCACGCCCTGGCTGGTCACCCGCTATGCCGAACAGCGCGCGGTGTTGGGTGACGCCAGGGTCAGCGCAGACATGACCCGCCCCGACTTTCGCGCCAGGCCCCCGGCAAGGCCGGGAGCCTCAGCTTCATCGGGATGGACGACCCCGAGCACGCCCGGCTGCGTCGGATGGTCAGCGCCGAGTTCACGGTGAAACGGGTGGCGGCCATGCGGCCTGCCGTGCAGAAGATCATCGACGATGCCATCGACGACATGCTGGCCGGGCCGACGCCGGTGGACCTCGTGGAGGCCTTCGCCCTCCCGGTGCCGTCGCTGGTGATCTGCGACCTGCTCGACGTCCCCTACGCCGATCACGAGTTCTTCCAGAGCAACAGCCGGACCCTCATCAACCGGAACTCGACGCCGGAGCAGCGGGCCGCCGCCATCGAACGGCTGGGTGGCTACCTCCACACCCTGGTGACCGCCAAGATCGACGATCCCGGCGACGACCTGCTGTCCCGGCTGGCCGCGCGGATCACCAAGGGCGAGCTGACCACGCCGGAGGCCACGTCGATGGCGGTGCTCCTGCTGATCGCCGGGCACGAGACCACCGCGAACATGATCGCGCTGAGCACGCTCGCCCTGCTGCGCAACCCCGATCAGCTCGCCCTCGTGCGCGACGCCGACGATCCGAAGGTCGTCGCGGGCGCGGTCGACGAACTGCTGCGCTACCTCAACATCACCCACGGCGGCAGGCGCCGGGTGGCCATGGCCGACATCGAGGTCGGCGGGCAGACCGTGCAGGCGGGCGAAGGCCTGGTGCTGCCCAACGAGATCGCCAACCGGGACGCCGAGGCCTTCCCCGATCCCGATCGGCTCGACGTGCTGCGGGAGGCCCGGCACCACGTGGCCTTCGGCTTCGGCGGACATCAGTGTCTCGGGCAGTCGTTGGCGCGGCTGGAACTCCAGGCCGTCTACAGCACGCTCTACCGACGCATCCCCGGTCTGCGGCTCGCCGTCGACTTCGACGAGGTGCCCTTCAAGCACGACGGCTTCGTCTACGGCGTCTACGAACTGCCGGTCGCCTGGTGATCGGCGTCGGCTGAGCCGAGCCGACGCGCGGCCGCCGCCGCGCCGGAGGTGGCGAGGACACCGGACCCTCGCCACCTCGGCCTGTCCGCTCCGGCAAGTCGCTTAAGGATCGAAACGAGCGGCTCAGGGCTGGACGAGCACCTTCAGCGCGGTGCGGTCGGCCATCGCACGGTAGCCGTCGGCCACCTTGTCCAGGCTCACGGTCCGGTCGAACACCTTGCCGGGCTGGATGACACCGTCGAGCACGGCGGGCAGCAGTTCGTCGATGTAGGCGCGGGCGGGCGCGACCCCGCCGGTGAGGGTGACGTTGCGCAGGAACACGCCGAAGTCCATGGGGACCTCGGAGTACTGCGGCACGCCGACCCTGCTGACCGCGCCGCCGTCGCGGACCACGCCGAAGGCCGTCTCGATCGCGGGCAGGGTGCCCACGCACTCCAGCACGGCGTGCGTGCCGTCGCCGCCGGTCAGCTCGCGGACCCGCTCGACGCCCTCCGCGCCGCGCTCGGCGACGACGTCGGTGGCGCCGAACTCGCGGCCGAGGTCGGTGCGGTCGGCGTGCCTGCCCATCAGCAGGATGCGTTCGGCGCCGAGCCGCTTGGCGGCCAGCACGGCCGAGAGCCCGACGGCGCCGTCGCCGATCACCGTGACGGTGGTGCGGGGTCCGACCCCGGCCGTCACCGCGCAGTGATGGCCGGTCGGCAGGACGTCGGAGAGGGTGAGCAGCGACGGCAGCAGCGCGGAGTCCTCCGCGACGGGCAGTCGGACCAGCGTGCCCTGCGCCTGGGGAACCCGCACGGCCTCGCCCTGGCCGCCGTCGACGTCGGGCGCGCCCCAGTTCCCGCCGTGCCTGCACGAGGTCTGCAGACCCTCGGCGCAGAAGTCACAGGTGTTGTCCGCCCAGACGAACGGGGCGACCACCACGTCACCGGCCGTCAGCCCGGACACCGCCGAGCCGACCTCCTCCACCACGCCGAGGAACTCGTGTCCCATCCGGTCGCCGTGCGCGGAGGCGGGTCGGGAGCCGAAGGGCCACAGGTCGCTGCCGCAGACACACGACCGCAGGACCCGCACCACGGCGTCGGTGGGCTCGTGCAGCCTGGCGTCGGGAACGTCCTCCACCCGCACGTCACCGGCACCGTAGATCAAGGTGGCTCGCATGAGCTTCCTTCTCTCGAATCGTCTTCGTCGATGGGCTGCCCAGGGACGTCTCCGGGGCGGCGAGGCCGTCTTCGATGACGGTCGGATCGTCGTGCTCGCTCTCCGGGTCCCCTGGACCACCGAGGATGAAACCCGCACTGACGCGGCCTCGGGAGGACCTGTCGAGTCAGGTAACGGCAGTACCTCCCTGCACGTCCGGGCCGGTCTTACCCTGGTGGTCGTGGACTACCGGAACGAGATCCGCGAGTTCCTGACCTCCAGGCGGGGCAGGATCACGCCGGACCAGGCCGGGCTGAGCATCTACGGCGGCAATCGGCGTGTTCCCGGCCTGCGTCGGGAGGAGGCGGCGCTGCTCGCCGGGGTGAGCGTCGACTACTACACCCGTCTGGAGCGGGGCAATCTCAGCGGCGTCTCCGAGAGCGTGCTGGGCGCCCTCGCCCGCGCGTTGCAGCTGGACGACGCAGAACGTGCCCACCTGTTCGACCTGGCACGCTCGGCGAACACCACGGCACGTCCGCGACGCAGCCGGCAGCAGCATCGCGTGCGGCCGAGCGTGCAGCGCATCCTCGACGCGATGGACGACGCGCCCGCCTTCGTGCTCAACGGGCGACTCGACATCCTCGCCGCCAACCGGCTCGGTCACGCGCTGTACTCGGAGATGTACACCGATCCGATCCGGCCTGCCAACCACGCCCGCTTCCTGTTCCTCAACCCTCGGGCGAGGGCGTTCTGGCGTGACTGGGAGCGAGCCGCCAGCGACACCGTGGGGCTGCTGCGGGCCGAGGCTGGCCGCGATCCCTACGACCGAGGGCTCTCCGACCTGGTCGGCGAGCTGTCGACCCGCAGCGAGGAGTTCCGGACGCGCTGGGCGGCGCACAACGTGCGATTCCACCACTCCGGCGTCAAGCACATGCAGCATCCGCAGGTCGGCGACCTCGGTCTCGCGTGGGAGGTGCTGACCCTCACCGCCGACCCCGGACTCAACCTCCTCGTCTACACCGCCGAGCCGGGCAGCACCGCCCGTGACGCCCTGCGGCTGCTGGCGAGCTGGGCGGCGACGCTGGATCGCCAGGCGGAGGCCTCGGCAGCCGAGCCGGGCTGAGACGCGGCCGCAGCCGCACCTTCGGTGCCGCCGCGCGTCCCTCGGCGCCCGCCGGTCCTCACGCAGACTTCACAGTCACTTTCTGTGATCAGCATCACCCGGGGCGGTGACCAGCGATGATTAAGTCAGTCGATTGACTCAGCAATCAGGCGACGCTTAGCTGGAGTCGATCGAGCTCGACAACCGGGCCGCCGCACCTGACCGGGCGCCCGGCGCCGGAACACCGATGGTCACTCCTGTGGTGCGCCACGGGATGCCGGGTGCCGACGGTGCGCGGCAGGGGCGAGGGAGCGGGCGGCCGCGCCGTCGCCCTGCCGCTCGCGAGGCCCCGGGTCGAGGTCGATCGATCGGTCTGCTGTGGACGGCGGCGACCTCGCCCGCCCACAGCCGCTCCGCGACCGAGGAACACCGCCGGCGACACGACAGAGAGGCCTGCATGCCCACGCCTGACCAGCCCCCCGCCGCCCACGCCGCGCTTCCCGACCAGCTCGGCTTCGACCCGGAGGCCCTCCGCGCCAGGTATCGGGCCGAGCGAGACCGCCGCATCCGACCCGACGGCAACGCGCAGTACCGACGCGTCGACGGCGACTTCGGCTACTACGCGGACGATCCCTACTCCGACGTCGAGCGCACCCGCGAGCCGCTGCACGACCGGGTCGAGGTGGTGATCGTCGGCGGCGGGTTCGGCGGCCTGCTCACCGGAGCCCGCCTTCGGCAGGCGGGCGTCGAGGACATCCGAGTGATCGAGGAGGCGGGGGACTTCGGCGGGACCTGGTACTGGAACCGCTATCCCGGTATCCACTGCGACATCGAGTCCTACGTCTACATGCCGCTGCTGGAGGAGGTCGGGTACGTCCCGGAGTGGAAGTACGCGCCGGGCGAGGAGATCCGGCAGCACGCCAGAGCGATCGGGCGGCACTTCGACCTCTACCGCGACGTCTGTTTCCAGACCAGGGCCACCGAACTGCGCTGGGACGACGAGAAGTCGGAGTGGATCGTCCGCACCAACCGCGACGACGAGATGCGAGCGCGGCACGTCGTGGTGTCCAGCGGAACACTGAGCAGGCCCAAGCTCCCCGGCATCCCCGGCATCGAGACCTTCGCCGGGCACACCTTCCACACGAGTCGTTGGGACTACGACTACACCGGCGGTAACGCCGACGGCGGCCTGGACCGGCTCGCGGACAAGCGCGTCGCACTGGTGGGGACCGGCGCGACCGCCATTCAGGTCGTGCCGCACCTCGGCCGCGACGCCCAGCACCTGTACGTGTTCCAGCGCACCCCATCCTCGGTCGACGTCCGAGGCAACGGCCGCACGGACCCGAAGTGGGCCGAGTCGCTGACTCCCGGCTGGCAGCGGCGCCGGATGGACAACTTCCTCACGATCGTTCACGGCGGTCAGGCCGAGGAGGACCTGGTAGCCGACGGCTGGACCGGCAGCGCCCGACTGCTGCAGAACCTCATCCCGAGCGATGCCTACCGGGATCTGCCTCCCGAGGAGCGGGAGCACGTGAACGAGATCGCCGACTTCCAGAAGATGAACGAGATCCGTGCCAGGGTCGACGCCGTCGTCAAGGACCCGGCGACCGCCGAGGCCCTCAAGCCCTGGTACCGCTACATGTGCAAGCGCCCGACCTTCAGCGATCACTACCTGGAGGCGTTCAACCGAGACGACGTCACGCTGGTCGACACCGCCGATCACGGGGGAGTCGAGCGCATCACCGAGAACGCCGTGGTGGTCGGCGGGACGGAGTACGAGGTCGACTGCATCGTCTTCGCGACCGGCTTCGAGGTCGGCATCTCGGGCGTGTTGTCCGGCAGTCTGCCGGTATACGGCCGCAACGGGGTGGCGCTCACCGAGTACTGGGGGCGTGGTCCCAAGACACTGCACGGCTTCTACAGCAACGGGTTTCCCAACCTGTTCCATCTGGGCCCGTTGCAGAACGCGGCCTCGGTCAACTTCGTGCACGTCCTCGACGAGCAGGCGAAGCATGTCGCCGAGGTCGTCGCCGAGGCACGCGAGCGCAAGGCCCGTCGCATCGAGCCGAGCGCGGCGGCCGAGGAGGCCTGGGTGACCACCCTCCGGGCGAACGCGCCGGACCAGTACCGGTTCCAGGCCGAGTGCACCCCCGGCTACTACAACAACGAGGGACGACCGCGCCCGCGCGGCGAGACCTACAGCAACGGGCCCGTCGTGTTCCACGAACTGCTCAGACGTTGGCGGGACGGCGGTGGAATGAACGACGTCATGGTCGACGCCGAATGAGCGCCGAGGCGTTCGCGCAGCCGAGCCGGTTCGCCGCTGCGGGACATTCCGGACCGACGAGCACCCGGTGGAAGATTCGGCGGCTCAATCGGCCGAACCGGCTGTGGGGCTCCAACGGCGTCGCCTTCGGACCGGACGGACGGCTGTACGTCGCGCAGTTCCTCGCCGGGCAGATCAGCGCGGTCGACGTCGCTTCCGGGGACGTCGAGGTGATCGTGCCCGCCGACGGAGTCGTGCAGGCACCGGACGACCTCGCCTTCGGAGCGGACGGCTCGATGTACATCACCGATCTCGTGCCCGGCCGGGTGTGGCGTCGTGATCCGCGCGGCGAGTTCAGCCTGGTGTCCGATCAGCTGCGGGTGCCCAACGGCATCACCTGCGTCGGCGATCGGCTCTTCGTCAACGAGATGACGATCGACGGCAGGCTGGTGGAGCTGTTCCCGGACGGCGGTGAGCCGAGGGTGCTCACCGACGGACTGGTCATGGGCAATGCGATGCAGCTCGGTCCGGACGGCTGCCTCTACTACCCGCACATGCTCACCGACCAGGTCTTCCGGATTCCGCTCGAGGGCGGCGAGCCCGAGCTCGTCGCCGACGAGGTGCACGAGCCCGTGGCGGTGCGCTTCGATCGGGGCGGCGTGCTCTTCGTCCTGTCGCGCGGGGCAGCGGGCCTCGTGACCGGCGTCGACCTCGCAGGCACCGGATCGCGCACGGTCGTCGCCAGCGGGGTGACGGGGCTGGACAACGCGGCCTTCGACGACGAGAACCGGATGTTCGTCTCCAGCTATGCCAGCGGCGGCATCGCCGAGCTGCACGTCGACGGCCGGACCAGGGACGTCGTCCCGCAGGGGCTCGACGGCCCGTTCGGCGTGGCGGTCGGCGGCGACGGCACGGTGTATGCGGCCGACCACTACCGGCTGGCGAGTCCGGCGGACGCTGCGAGTCCGGCGGAACCTGCGAGTCCGGTGGACTCGGCGAGCGCGGCGGTTTCGGCGGGGCACGGGGGTTCGGGCAGCGCGGGCGGCCCCGGCGGCCCGGCCGTTCTCGACGGCTCGCGCAGTCGGGCCGGGGAGCCGGGCGGCGTCCGCACCCGCGAGATGATGATCTTCGTCCACGGCGTCGCCGCCGCCGAGGGCCTGCTGCACGTGAGTTCGCAGTACGGCAGGCTGTGCACCTACGACCCGGTCGCCCGAACCGTGCGGGTGCGGGCCGATGGACTGGATCGGCCCGCAGGCCTGGCCGTGCGCGGCGACGGCTCGCTCGTCGTCGCCGAGACGGGAACCGGCCGGGTCCTTGCGGTGGATGAGGACGACGTCGTCACCGTGCTCGCGGACGGGTTGGACCACCCCGTGGACGTGGCCTTCGACGACCGGCAGCGCTGTCACGTGAGCGATGCCGGTCGCGGCGCGGTGTTCCGGCTCGACGACGGCGAGGCGGTACTCGTCGCCGACGACCTCGGCGCGCCACAGGGCCTGGCGATCCGGGGCGACGAGCTGTTCGTCGTGGAGACCGAGCATCGGCGGCTGCGGGCGATCAGCCTCAGCACGGGGGAGCACCGGATCGACGCCGAGGACCTTCCGGTGGGCCTCCCGCCGGGGATCACCCGCGCCGAACCCGCCCTCTTCTGCCACGGCATGCCGGGCCTGCCCCGGCAGTTCACCGGCCTCGCGGTGGATCGGGACGGCGCGCTCTACCTCTCGGCGAACGGCGAAGGCAGCGTGCTGCGCCTGACACCGAGGCCTGCGGCGTCGAGCGAGGGCTGAGGCGGCGGCTCGGCTGAGCGGACGCAGGCGTCCTGCCCCCGTGCCGGACCGGGCAGGACGCCTGCCGTCATGCGGGGGCGATGGCAGGCGGGCGGTGCAGGAACGCCCTCGAGCAGTGCTGGAAGGCCTCGTCGATCGCCACGATCTCCGAGTCTCCGAGATGACGGCATCGCCGACTTCTGTCGACACCGCGAGAGCGGGGTGACGACGTGACGGCGGGCGCGGCGAGTCGGGCAGCGGACGGAGCCGCGAGGAAGCGCGGTTCCGAAGACCGCCGCGTGAGGCCGCCCGGCCGTCGCGGATGGTCGTCTGGCCGCCGGTCTCGCCCCACGACGGGATGTCCACCACGCTGCTCGCGTGCGTCCTGCGGCCTTCGTGGTCCGGTCCCGATCCTGCCGGGAGGTCGAGCCCGGCGATGCGGTCGTCGACCTCAGCCGACGTCGGACGGCGACGATGCTTCGGGCAGCAGCGTGGGGTCGACGGCCGCGTCGCGCAGTCTGGTGATGATGCCCTTGGTCGCCTTGTCGTAGTAGCCGTCGTCGCCGTGCATCACGGACTCGGCGTTCGCCAGCTCCATCAGGGCGATCATCTCGAAGACGAGTTGAGGGCCGTCGACCTCCGCCCGCACCTCGCCGACCCGCTGTGCCTCACGGACCGTCCGCTCGAGGAAGCCGGTCCAGTCGGCGCGGGCTGCGGCGAGGGCCTCGTGCACCGGACCTTCGCGGGCGTCGTACTCCGCCGAGACGGCGTAGAAGAAACAGCCGCCGGGGAACACCCGCCCTCGGGAGTAGCGAAGCCAGGAGGTGCACACCCTCCAGAGCCTGCCGAGACCGGGCGGCAGCTCATGGGGAGGCAGCACGACGTGTTCGACGTAGATCGCGATCGCCGCCCGGACCGTGGCGAGTTGCAGGTCCACCTTGGACCCGAAGAGGGCGAACACCCCGCTCTTACTGAGCTGGAGTTCGGCCGCGAGTCGGCCGAGCGAGAGGCCCTCGAGTCCTTCGACGGACGCCGTGTCCACGCTGCGTTTCAGGATCAGTCTGCGGGTCTGGTTCCCGCGCTCGACTCTTCCGTCTCCGTCGGAACGTGCCCGTGCTGCCATGCCCGTGCCTGCCTGTCTGCTGGGCCGAGACCTCGTGTGCCTGAACGCGGCAGTGTACTGAGGGTGCGCGTGATCGTGCGGCGAGCGAGTGAGCGAGGCCTCGACCGCCCGCAGACAGGCTCCCTGCCCGTCAGGCGATCACTCGGCCGCGAGGGGAGCCGTCGGGTGCTTCTCGGCGGCTTCGGTCCGCTGCGGCTCGCCGCCGTTCACGAAGTCCAGCACGGTGCGGATGACCTCGCCGTCGCCGAGGATGCGTCGATGGCCCAGTCCGTTCGTGGTGACGAGCCGGGCCCGATCGCCCAGGGCGGCGGCGATGCGCAGGCCGTGTCCGTGCTCGACCAGGTCGTCCTGCTCGTCGTGGATGACCAGGACCGGCATCGAGACGATGTCGGCGGCGTGCGTGACAGAGAAGGGCATCCGGTCGGCGGGCAGGTCGGGGAAGAGCCGCGCGCCGACCAGGCGGTACATCTGCTCCTGCACCTGCGCACGCAGCCGCAGGGTCGAGCAGAACTCCTCGACCAGATGGGTGAAGTCGCAGACGCCGCTGATGCTCACGAACCGTCGCGTCTGGACGCCTCGGCTCAGCGGGTCGAACGATCCGAGGACGCCCATCGAGTGGGCCACGATGGCCTCGAAGACGCCGTACCGGTCCTGGAGCCGGGTGATGATCTCGCGGTAGTCCAGGATGGTGACGCTGCGGCCGGTCGAGTCGCCGTGGCCGGGCGCGTCGAAGGTGATGACGCTGTGGCCCTGGTCGAGCAGCCCCGGAACGAGATCGGTGAGCCGCGAACCGCGCGACTGCCAGCCGTGCACGAGCAGCACGGGACGTTCGCCGCTGCCCCAGCGGTAGGTGACCACGGACGCGGCGCCGACGCGCATCCGCTCGATGTGGGCCGTGCCCATCCGCTCGCGTTCGGCCTGCCGAGGGGAGCTGCGGGCGAAGGGCATGTGCATCAGCCGGTAAGCGCCCCTGCCCGCCAGTGCGGCCGAGACGCGGGACAGGCTGTTGAGGGTGACGCTGGCGACTGACTGAACGACGGCCATGCCCGGTACTCCTCCTCGGTACTCCTCGATCAGGACGGCTGGTGCAAATTAGCACGAACGGCCGTGCGGTTAGTTGGGGCCGTGCCCTCGGCCGATCGGGCGTCGTTGATCGGAGCTCTCGTTACGCATCGATCTCGGGGGTGCGGCGCCGGGGTCCGGCGGGCTCCACGGCGCCTGACGCGTCGGTGGTTGCAGTCACCGGCCTCCGTTGTTTCAGTGCTCATCGAAGTTAATCCACAACAACCGACGACGACCGCCGCGACAGACAGCCCATCGGATGCGGGCGAGGCCGCCCCGCCGGTCGTCGGCCGTGGTGTGTCGGGGTCCGCCGACCGCCGTGTCGGCCAGGCCGTCGGCGGCCGCCCGAGGCGGCCGCGCCGCACCGTCGTCGGGGCTCCCGGAGATGCCGGGCCGGGGCGGGCCGTGCTCACCACCGGCCTGCCCCGAAGGGCCGACGGCGGTGTCCGAGAAGAATTCCGACGACTCCGATCGGGAATCGACGGGGGAATCCCGTTCGGCCCCGGCGCCGACGGTGTTCCGCTCTTCCGACACTTTCGGTTGACGCGGGCGCCGGACCCGGCCGGGATCGGGGACGGCACCGGCATTCGACACCCGGACCGACGCCCGGCGTGTCGTCGCCGGGGGATCCGTCGGCACCGATGCTCCGCCGGGCGGTCCGAACCCGTTCGCCCGGCTGGCGCCGCCCGCCCGGCCCCGTCGTCGGTGCGTCCTCAGCCCGAGGTGCGGACCAGCTCCACGACGGGGATGACGCGGGTGGTCTTGTTCTGGTAATCGGTGAACTGCGGGGCCACCGCGCACTGCTTCGCGTAGATCACGTCGCGCTCTTCGCCGGTGATGACCGTGGCGGTCACCTCGATCGTCTCGTTGCCGATCTCCACGGTCGTCCTCGGAGTGGCGACGAGGTTGTGGTACCAGTCGGGGTGCTTCGGGTCGCCGCCCTTGCTCGCGAAGATGAAGATGCGGCCGTCGTCGTCGAGGTAGACGAGGGGCGCGATGCGCTCGGTGCCGGACTTGGCACCGAAGTGGTGCACGAGGGCCAGCGGTGAGCCTGCGAACATGCCGCCGACCTGTCCTTCGTTCTCTCGGAACTCCTTGATGACGCCCTCGTTCATCTTGGCGAAGTCTGCTGCGTTGGTCACGAGAATGCTCTCCAGGAATGCGGTGACGCGACTACGGGGACGCCAGGATGAGACGTTCTGAACTCAGGGGAAATTCCCGATTCGAGACCGACGTGATCTATTCCGCACGGACCGGCCCCGTATTTCCTCGCGGACCGATTGCGCCGAGTTCGTCGGCTCACCGTCGGTGCGGGACGCGGGACGCGGGACGATCGGCGACTCGTCGTCCGTGCGGCGTCCGGACCGGACTCGCCTGCCCGGAGCGGCAGCGGAGCGTGGTCCTCCCGCGCCGTCCGCTCGCCTGCCCGCGCGGTCCCGGCCGAGCACGCCGTCGCCTTCGGAGCGCGGTCTCCCACCGTGCCGTCTCCCGCAGCGCCGTCGGGCCGGTGCCGCCGGGCCTGCGACACCGGCTCCGATGATCGCGTCATCGGATCCCCGCAGCGCCCGGGCGGATCAGCCGCGCCCGGCCTGCCGCTCCGCCGCCGCGCCGATACGCCGCAGGATCGCGTCCCTGGACGCCGTGACCTCGTCCCGCACGGCGTCGACGTCGACCCCGACGAGCGAGCCCGCCCACTTTCGCGGCACGCCGTCGACGAGCACGGCATCGACGTCGGCGGGACTCGCCCCCAGGACCAGGGTCCCGACGGCGTCGTTGAGCGGCATGGTCGCGATCGACTCGGCGTTCACCAGGATCAGGTCCGCCCGCTTGCCCGCCTCGACGGACCCGGTGCGATCGGCGAGCCCCAGCGTGTGGGCACCGTGCAGCGTCGCGAAGTCGAGGACGTCGCGGGTGGTGATGCGCGCCGAGGGGTTCGCGCGGTCGGGGGAGTTCTCGACCGCCCGCATCCGCTGGACGGCCAGCAGCGCCCGCATCTGCGTGAACATGTCGCCCGCCAGCGCCACCTCGACGTCGATGCTGAGGCCGGGACGGACTCCGACGGCGAGGGCCTCGTCGATCGCGGGCACTCCCGATTCGAGGCCGATCTGCGGCTCCGAGGTCGGGGCCAGCGCGACGGTCGCCCCCGTGTCGCCCACCGCCCGCCACGCCTCGTCGGTCAGGCCGGTGGCATGGATGAGCATGACCTTCGAGTGCAGGATGCCCCGCCGTGCCCAGTCGAGGAGGGCCCGCGAGGACGAGGCGCCGAAGACGGCGTCGATGCTGACGCCGATGTCCAGGGACTCGGCGACCGAGGCGAGGTGCGGACCGTAGGCGAGGTGCTCGCCCGCGATCTCGTCGGTGGCCAGCGCGGCGAGCTGCACGGTGATGCGTCCGCTCTCCGCACCCTGGTATCGCGACACGACTCGGCCGAGGTCGGCGGGCCACTGCCGGTCCCAGTCGCCGAAGTGCGGCGCCATCGAGGCGTGCACGCCTCGGATCCCCGTGTCGATCAACGCGGTGACGGCGGCGTCGGTGTGCGCGGCGCTGCGGGCGTTGTGGGAGAAGTCGAGCATCGTGGTGATGCCCGCGTCGATCGCCGCGAGCGCCGCCAGCCGGGTGCCGATCAGCATGTCCTCCGGCGTGTACGCGGGGGCCGCGCCGCCGAGGGTGCTGGTGACGTAGGAGACGAGGTCGCCGACGTCCGGGATGCTGCGTCGCAGCTGTGACTGCCACGCGTGTCGATGGGTGTCGACGAAGCCGGGCGCGAGGATGCGGCCGCGCGTGTCGATGACGACGGCCTCGGCGATCCGGTCGGCGAACTCTGGCGAGCTGCGCAGGTCCGGGCCGACCGCGAGGATCAGGCCGTCGCCGACCAGGACGTCGCCGGACTCGAGGTCGGGGATCGTGGGAGAGCCGGTGACGATGGTGCCGCCGGTGAACAGGAACGTGGTGGGGCCGGGGCTGCCGAGGTCCGGCAGTGGTGTCGGCATGGTGTGGTCGCTCTCTCGTCGGTGGGGAGGAGACGGGGTCAGGGGCGGCGTCGCAGGGTGTAGCCCGCGTGGTGCAGCACGTCGTCGACGAAGTCGCCGTAGGCCCAGAACCCCAGGTCGTCGAGGTAGTCGATCCGGTCGCCGTCGATCCAGTAACGCCCCTGGAACGCGTGCGGCCGTCCGCCACGGGTCTCGTCGTACCGGCCGTCGGAGCCGAGGTGCTGATGCAGGAAGCCGGTCTCGTCGATCCAGGTGCCGACCCGGCGCTCGTCGGTCTGCCCGGCGAGGACCTCGGCAGACACGGACGGACGATCGTCGGGGCGCGGGCGAGAGCCCCAGTGGACGACCTCGCCTCGGCTGACGACCGCGCCGAGGACCGTCGAATCCGCGAACTGCCGGGCCAGCCCCGCCGCGATAGTCGCGACGTCGGATTCCCGGAGGACGAGGAAGCTCGCCTCGGCGCCGGGCACCAGCGTCCCGACCGCGTCGGCTCGCTCCGTGCGCAGCGAGTGCAGCGCGAGGAGGTCGACGACGGCGGGGATGATGACGGTGTCCCGGCAGTCCACGACGATGGCGCCGTCGTCGTCGGCGGCGGTGAGCAGGCCGGGACCGATGCCCGCGATCGTCTGCCCGGCCAGGAGCACGTCGCCGCGCTCGACGTCGCCGATGAGCGGGTCCCCGGTCAGGAGCCGCGCGCCCGTGAACAGCAGCGGCCGGTGCGGTCCCTGCCTGCGGGCCAGCTCGATCTCCTCCCCGGCGGCGGGGGAGAAGTCGGGCCTGCGGTACAGGATCATCCCGGCGTGATGCAGGACGCCGTCGACGAAGTCGCCGTCGGCGCTGAATCCGGTGTCGTCCCGGTAGTCGATGTGATCGCCGTCGATCCGGTAGTCACCCTGGTAGGCGTGCTCGTTCTGGTCCCTGGCCTCGTCGTAGCGACCGGTCGGCAGCAGCCGGTGGCGGATGCGCCCGTCCTCGGTCACCCAGAGCCCGCAGTAATCCGATGCCTGCATCGAAAGTCCTCTTCGTGTCGTCGTCCGCGTGGTACGACCTCGATCGTCAGCTCCGGAGGGGCGGGGAGGAAGGTCGTCTCCTGACCAGGAGTGACACGGCCTGGATAGGTCGAGCGCCTGCGGCCTACCGTGGTGCGCATGACGAAGCGCGGCGACCTGGGCGCCTACCTCAGTGCCCGCCGGGCCGCGGTGACCCCGCAGGACGTCGGCATCGTGGCCGAGACCGGGCGGCGTCGGGTCGCGGGCCTGCGGCGTGAGGAGCTGGCCGCGATGGCCGGGGTCAGCGTGGACTACTACGCGCGGCTCGAACAGGGCCGCGAGCGCAACCCCTCCGCCGGGGTGCTCAACGCGCTGGCCCGCGTGCTGCGGCTCGACGTGCACGGCCGGGAGCACCTGTTCCGGCTCGCCGACGTCCCGTTCCACGCCGCGCCCGCCGGGAGCGTCGCGACGGCGTCGTCGGAACTGCGGGCGCTGCTGGACTCCTGGCCGCACACCCCGGCGATGATCCTGAACGAACGGCTGGACGTCCTGGCCGCCAATCGCCTCGCCGAGGCGCTGTACAGCCCCTTCCGGGCCTTCGACAACCTCGTGCGGATGACCTTCCTCGACCCGGTCGCACCGACCTTCTTCGTGGACTGGCATCGCGCTGCGGAGGCCTGCGCCGCCAACCTGCGCACCGCCGTCGCCGGGAACGGCACGGACTCCGAGATCGGCCGCCTCGTCGAGGAGCTGCACGCGGCCGTCGAGTTCCGTCGTTACTGGCGACGTCACGAGGTGCGCGGGAAGACCGCCGAGGCGAAGGAGTTCCTGCACCCTCAGGTGGGGAGCCTCACCCTCGGCTTCCAGGCTTTCGACGTCCGGTCCGCGCCCGGCGCCCAACTCGTCGTCTACTCGGCCGAGCCCGCCTCGCCGTCGGCCGACGCGCTGCGCCTGCTCGGGGCGATCGCGGCCACCACCGCGACCCTGAGCTGACCACTCGCCGCGTCGGCCCCGCCCCGGTCCGGCATCGCCTCTCGGCGGTGACGGCGTCGGCCCGCCTGCGTCGGTGCGGGTCCGCCGTGAGTGTCCGGGCCCAGGCGCGACCAGCTCGACACGACGTCTCCGCCATAGAGCCGAGCGGCGGAGGGTTCCCCAGGGTCGTGACAGCCTGGCGTTCGACTCTTGCGTCGAACATCGGCGTCGAAGACCGCCGCCGCCCGGCCCGCCGAGCCTGCGGCGTGCGCGGTGTGCCGACCGCCACACCGGTTCGCCGCCGCTGCTCGGCAGGCACCCCGCGACCTGGGATGACGTTCTTCCCGAGGTCGGCATGAGACCGCAGGCTCGTCCGTCCGGGATGCGACGGGCGGCCCGGCCTTCCGGTCAACCGAATTTCGATCGAAATCGTCGGGGGTCGGGGTTACCGTGTTGTTCTGGGGCTCGGACGATGATCCTGTCGTCCGAGAAACGGCCGCCCCCCGACATCGTCGTCAGGCGGGTCGAGCCGTCTGCAGGAGGGAGACGAGCGTCTCGTACGCCGTCTGCCGTGTCACCGTGCCCATCGAACGTGTGCAGCGTCGCGTCGACCTGCGCGGGCAGGCGATCGTCCGGCAGCCGAGGCGCGGAACATCGCGGAGGCCTGTCGCACGTCGTGACGATGACGACTCCCGGACGGGTGCTGCGACGACCCTGCCCACCCCAGCCGCTCCCGACTCTGTGAGGAATGCCTCGACATGATCGACTCCGTGGGCGCAGCCACTGCGGACTCCGACCGCGACGCCCCGCCGCCGCCGCGCGCCAACGTCCTGATCGGCGTGTTGGTCGCATCCGCCTTCGTGATGATCCTGAACGAGACGATCCTGAGCGTCGCCCTGCGTGACCTCGGTGTCGACCTCGACGTGTCCACGACCACCGCCCAATGGCTGACCAGCGGGTTCCTGCTGACGATGGCCGTGGTCATCCCTACCACCGGATTCCTGCTGGAGCGGTTCACGCCACGCCAGATCTTCCTTGCCTCGCTGACCTTGTTCAGTCTGGGCACGCTGCTGAGCGCGCTCGCTCCCGGCTTCGCGGTCCTGCTGCTCGGCCGGGTGGTGCAGGCCTGTGGCACGGCGGTCATGCTCCCGCTGCTGATGACCTCGGCGATGCGTCTGGTACCCGCTGAGAAGCGCGGTGCCACGATGGGCACGATCATGATCGTCATCGCCGTCGCGCCCGCGCTGGGTCCGACGATCGGCGGCGCGGTGCTGTCCTCGCTGGGCTGGCGCTGGATGTTCTGGATCGTGCTGCCGCTCGCGGTGGCCGCGCTCCTGATCGGCGCGAACCTGATGCGGCTGCACAGCGAGACCCGTCGGGTGCCGCTCGACGTGCTCTCGGTGCTGCTGTCCGCCCTCGGGTTCGGCGGGGTGCTCTACGGACTGTCCTCGATCGGCGAGTCCGCAGGCGGAGAGCACCCGGTGCCGCCGTGGGCGGCGATCGTTCTCGGCCTGGCCTCCCTCGGCGTGTTCACCTGGCGCCAGCTCAGACTCCAGCGTGACGGTCGGGCGCTGCTGAACCTCGGGCCGTTCGGTCACCGCACCTTCGTGGTCGCCATGGTCCTGGCCGCGCTGCTGTTCATGTGTCTGCTGGGAATCTCGGCGATCCTGCTGCCGCTGTACCTGCAGACGGTCCTGAACACGAGCACGTTCGTCAGCGGACTGGCGGTGCTGCCCGGCGGGCTGGCGCTCGGCCTGCTCGGTCGGCCGGTGGGGCGGATGTTCGACCGATTCGGCGCGCGTCCGCTGGTGATTCCCGGCGCCCTGGCCATGACCGTGGCGCTGTGGCTGTTCGTCACGTTGGGGGCGAACTCGCCGATTCAGGCGGTCGTCGCCATCCACGTTCTGCTGATGGTCGGGCTCGGACTGATGATGACCCCGTTGATGACCTCGGCCCTGAGCGTCCTGCCGGATCACCTCTACTCCCACGGCAGCGCGATCCTCTCGACGCTCCAGCAGGTCGCGGGTGCTCTCGGTACGGCGGTGTTCATCACCGTCGCCTCCCTGTCCAGCGCGGCTCCGTCCGGTGTTCCCGACGCGGGCGGACTGCGGACCGCATTCCTGGTCGCCGGGGGCGTCGGCGTGCTCGCCTTCATCACCTCGTTGTTCATCGGCGGGAAGTCGACGCCTGACAAGCCGGAGTCGGAGTCGGAACCGGAGTCGGACGACCGTTCGATCGGATCGACGGGCGCGGACGGCGCCGCGAGCGAGATCGACAACGGGTACGAGGATCAGGAGCCCGCGACCGCCCGACGGTGACGGTGCCTGCCTGCGGGGGCTCCAGGCGACGCCTCCGCGATTCACCACCGGATCGCGGAGGCGGGCTCCCGCAGGTCGTCGGGCCGGGAGTGCGGCCGGCCAGTCCGTTTTTCCAGACCTTCGACGTCCGGTCCGCTCCCGGCACACAGCTCGTCGTCTACTCGGCCTAGCCGGCCTAGCCGGCCTCGCCGTCGGCCGTGCGCTGCGTCTGTTCGGCACCATCGCCGCTCCTCGACGAGGTGACGCGGGGGCGGCTCGCGGCGGCGCGGCGGGCAGCGGGCCCGGCCTGCCGCCCTGGCTCGCCTGCGCGAGCCCGACCGGAAGCCTTCGGTGTCGCGCGGCCGAGTGGTCCCGCTCCTCGACAGCGTTCGTCGCGCGGTTCGCCGACCGCCTTCCCGTCGTGTCCCTATGCCCCGGCTCCTCCGTCGCGGCCTTCTGACGCGGCTTTCCGACTGACGCGGCTTTTCCGACCCATCCGGGCGACGAGCGGCCCGGTGATCGTCTGTGGCAGGGCCGCCGCGCGGCGCCGGGCGGGGCAGCTGTCCTCTTCGGACTGGACCTTCCTCCCTCGTTTGCAGTCCGACTTCGCAGTCGTCATCGCGGATCTCGCAGGTCGGGCGACCTCGCACCGAGGCGACTGCGCGTGGAATTCATCCCGTTCTCACGAGGTGGAGGGCCCGCCAGGAAAGCGCTGGTGAGACGCCTAGGGGTTTCGGACAGGGGTTACTCGGCCCGGTTCTTCCATGCAACTCTGGCGTGACTGAGCGCGACCATTGCCGTTCGTGCTGTCCGCAGTCGAATGGTCTCACTCTTTGTTCGCGGTGACCGGTGCGGGGAGAAGGAGCGCGGTACACAATGGTGCGTAGTTCCGGGGTGGATCGGCTGCCGTGGATCTTGTCCGGCGGCGGCGTGCAGTCGGTACGCGGCCAGGCAGGCCGACTGCTCGCCCACCTGGACTCGACGCCGGACTGGCACCCGGTCGACGTCGGCTGGACCCTCGCCCAGCGTCGTCCCGCAGGCGGGTGGCGGGCCGCACTCGTCGCAGGCGAGCGCACCGACTTCCTGACCGGTCTGCGCGGGCTGGCTGCAGGACACAGCGCCGCCGGTCTGGTGGAGGGACCCCACGTCGGGGACTCCGTGGCCTTCGTCTTCTCGGGACAGGGCTCGCAGTGGCCGGGCATGGCCCGCGCACTGCTGGAGACCTCCGCCGTGTTCCGCGCCCGGATCGACGACTGCGCGCAGGCACTGGAGCCGTTCCTGGACTGGTCCCTGCTCGATCTGCTGCGCGGGGCGTCGCCGGAGCTGTTGTTGGACCGCGCCGACATCGCGCAGCCCGCGCTGTTCGCGGTCGGCCTGGCTCAGGCCTCGGTGTGGCGCGCACACGGCGTGGAGCCCTCGGCCGTCGCGGGGCACAGTCTGGGCGAGGTCCTCGCGGCCGAGTTGTCCGGTGCGCTGGGCCTCGACGACGCGGCCCGAGTCGCGGCCCGGTGGAGCCAGGCGCAGGTGACGCTGGCGGGCCGAGGCGAGATGGTGTCGGTCCGCGCGACCCGAGCGGAGGTGACGGAGTTCCTACGGCCCTGGGGCGACGCGCTCGGCGTCGCCGCGGTGAACGGACCCGCCGCAGTGATCGTCTCGGGGGACGCCGACGCCGCCGACGAGCTCGTGACCGCCCTGCACGCCGACGGCAGGACCGCGCGCAAGGTCGCCGTCGGACTCGCGGCGCACTCCGCCCACATCGACCTGATCATGCCCCGCCTGCGCCGGGAGCTGGCCCCGCTGCGGCCGGTGGCGCCGCAGCTGCCCTTCTACTCGGCGCTGCACGGATCTCGGCTGCCCGACGGTGAGCTGCTCGATGCCGACTACTGGTGCCGCAATCTCCGCAACACCGTGCGGTTCGACGACGTGACCAGGGCGGTGCTCGCCGACGGCCACCACGTGTTGCTGGAGATGAGCCCGCATCCGGTGCTGACTGCGGCGATGCTGGAAACCGTCGAGGACGCCGGGGCTGCGGCGTCGGTGCGCGGGGCGCTGCGCCGCGATCAGGCCGATCTCGCGCGCGTGACGCACTCGCTCGCCGAACTGCACGTCGACGGCGTCGAGTTCGACGCCTCGGTGGTGTTCGCGGGCCACGGTGCGGCCTTGGACCTGCCTGCGGCGGACGAGGACGGTCCGGTCGCCGAGTTCGTGCCGCTCGCCGAGGCGCTGGCGCCCCGGTCCGCCGTCGAGCAGCTGGCGGCGCTGCAGGAACTGGTGTGTCACGAGGTGGCGGTGACGCTGGGCCGGACGGACGGTCGTCTCGTCGATCCCCGACGGCCCTTTCGCGACCTCGGTTTCGACTCGGTCACCGCCGTGGAGATCCGCAACCGGGTGGGCGCCGCAACCGGGCTGCGGCTGCCGCACACCCTCGCCTTCGACTACCCGACCCCCGCTCGGCTCGCCGAATTCCTGCACGCCGAGCTCTTCGGCGCCGCCGAGGTCGATGCCGTCGTCCCGGTTCCGGCCGCTGCCGAGGACCCGGTGGTCATCGTCGGCCTGGCCTGCCGTTACCCCGGCGGCGTCGCCTCGCCGGAGGAGCTGTGGCGGGTCGTCGCCGAGGGCGTCGACGTGGTGTCCGGTTTCCCTGCCGACCGGGGCTGGGACGTGACCGGCGCCTATTCGCCGGTGATCGACAAGCCCGGTCAGTACTACCAGAGCGAGGCGGGCTTCCTGCCCGACGCGGACCTCTTCGACGCGGAGTTCTTCGGGATCTCGCCTCGGGAGGCATTGGCGATGGACCCGCAGCAGCGACTGCTGCTCGAGACGTCCTGGGAGGTGCTGGAACGTACGGGCATCGACCCGCTGTCATTGCGGGGCAGCAGGACCGGGGTCTTCGTCGGCGCGATGACGATGGACTACGGGCCCCGCCTGGACGCCGCGTCCGGGCACGAGGGTCACGTCCTGACCGGTAACACCGGCAGCGTCCTCTCCGGGCGGATCGCCTACACGCTGGGCCTGGAAGGCCCTGCGGTGACCGTGGACACGGCGTGCTCGTCCTCCCTGGTCGCGCTGCACCTGGCGGCGCAGGCCGTACGGGCCGGGGAGTGCACCTCGGCGCTGGCGGGCGGGGTGACCGTCCTACCGAACCTGGGCATGTTCGTCGAGTTCTCCCGCCATGGAGGGCTCGCACCGGACGGCCGGTGCAAGCCCTTCTCCAGCACCGCAGACGGATTCGGCCTCGCCGAGGGTGTGGGTCTGGTGTTGGTGGAGCGGTTGTCGGATGCCCGTCGTCTCGGTCATTCGGTGTTGGCGGTGGTGCGGGGTTCGGCGGTGAATCAGGATGGTGCGTCGAATGGGTTGACGGCGCCGAATGGTCCGTCGCAGCAGCGGGTGATCCGGCAGGCGTTGGCCTCGGCGGGTCTGTCCGCGGCGGATGTCGACGTGGTGGAGGCGCATGGCACCGGTACCCGGCTCGGCGACCCCATCGAGGCGCAGGCAGTCATCGCGACCTACGGGCAGGGTCGTTCGCGGCCGGTGCTGCTGGGTTCGGTCAAGTCGAATCTCGGGCATACGCAGGCGGCGGCGGGGATCGCCGGGGTGCTGAAGATGGTGTTGGCGATGCGGCACGGGATTGTGCCCGCGACGCTGCATCTCGACGAGCCCAGTCCGCAGGTGGACTGGTCGGCGGGCGCGGTGTCGCTGGTGCCCGAGGCCGTCGAGTGGGCGTCGGCGGGCGTGCGCCGGGCGGGTGTCTCGTCGTTCGGGATCTCTGGCACGAACGCACACGTGATCCTGGAGGAACCGCCGTCCGTGCCGGGCCGCTCACCGGTTCCGGTGTCCTCGGACCCCGGCGACCGTCTCGGCGGGCGGCCCGCCGCCGACGCGGCGTCTCCTGATTCCGCCGTCGTGCCGGACGAGTCCGAGACAGCGGCCTCGGGCCGGGCCGAGGTGACGTCCTGGGTCCTCACCGCGAAGTCGGAGTCCGCGCTGCGCGCACAGGCCGAGCGGCTGCTGGAGTTCGTCCGACGGCCGGACGTCGATCCCGCCGACGTGGCGCACTCGCTGGTGACGACGCGATCCGCGTTCGATTACCGCGCGGTCGTGATCGGCCGGGACCGTGCCGAGCTGATCGACGGCCTGGCGGCGGTCGCCGCCGCACGATCCTCGACGTTCGCGGTCACCGGCTCCGCCGCCGTGTCCGGGCGGCTGGCCGTGCTCTTCACCGGTCAGGGCGCTCAGCGGGCAGGCATGGGCTCTGAGCTCTACGCGAGCCACCCGGCCTTCGCCGCCGCGTTCGACGAGGTCTGCGCCGAGCTGGATCCGAAGCTGGACCGGCCGCTGCGCGAGGTCGTCTTCGCCGAGGACCACGAGCTGCTCGCACAGACCGGCTGGACGCAGGCGGCGCTGTTCGCCGTCGAGGTCGCGCTCTTCCGCCTGGTCGAGTCGTGGGGCGTGCGCCCCGATGTCGTCGGCGGCCATTCGATCGGGGAGATCGTCGCGGCACATGTCGCAGGCGTGCTGACCCTCGCGGACGCCTGCACCCTGGTGGCCGCCCGTGGATCACTGATGCAGGCGCTGCCTGCGGGCGGCGCGATGGCGTCGGTGCGGGCGAGCGAGGAGGAGGTCCGGCCGCTGCTGACGTCGGGCGTGTCGATCGCCGCGATCAACGGCCCGCATTCGGTGGTGGTCTCCGGCGTCGAGGACGAGGTGGCCGCCCTGGCCACCCACTTCGAGAAGTCTCGGCGGCTGCGCGTGAGCCACGCCTTCCACTCGCCGCTCATGGACCCGATGCTGGCGGAGTTCGCCGAGGTCGTGCGGGGTCTGGAGTTTCACGCGCCCCGTCTCGTCGTGCTGTCCAACGTCACGGGCGGCCCGGCGGATGCCGAGGAGCTCCGCGACGGGGAGTACTGGGTGCGTCATGTGCGCGAGCCGGTCAGGTTCGCCGACGGCGTGCGCGGGCTGGAGGACGCAGGCGTCTCGGCGCTGCTGGAGCTGGGGCCGGGCGGGGTGTTGTCGGCGATGGCGGCGGAGTCACTGCGCGGATCGGCGGTCGCCGTGCCGTCGCTGCTGACGGACCGACCCGAGTCGCTCGCCCTGCGGACGGCGGCCGCGCGGCTCTTCACCCTCGGCGTCCCGATCGAGCGGGACACGCTGGGGACGGCGGGCAGCCGGATCACGCTGCCGACGTACGTCTTCGACCGCACGCGTTTCTGGCTGGAGCCCCGGATCACCAGCGGTTCCGGGGCCGACGTCGAGTTCTGGGCCGCCGTCGGCCGAGGCGACCTCGACGCCCTCGCCCGCTCGCTCGACCTCGGCGCCGACGAACGGGCGCCGCTGGCCGAGCTGCTGCCGTGGCTGTCCTCCTGGTGGGAACGCAGGCAGCGTCGCTCCCTGGTGGACGGCCTTCGCCACGAGGTGGTGTGGCGACCGACGACACCGTCGGCGGCGGCCTGGCTGTCCGGCGACTGGGCGCTGATCTCCGAGGACGCCGCCGACGACCTCGCCGCGGCGCTGTCGGCCGCCGGGGCGGCGGTCGTCCGGCTCACCCCGACCGCACTGGCCGAGGGCCTACCCGCCGACTGTGCGGGAGTGGTGAGCACCGTCGGACTGCACGCCACGCTCTCGATGATCCAGACCCTCGGCGACCGCACCATCCCCTTGTGGTGCGTGACGCGCAACGGCGTGGCCGCCGCAGGCTCCGACGGACCCGTGGACCCGTGGCAGGCGGCGGTGTGGGGACTGGGCAGGGTGGCCGCGCTCGAATCGCCCCGCCTGTGGGCCGGGCTGATCGACCTGCCCGCCCGCCCGGACGCGGCGACGCTGACCCGGTTCACCGCCGTGCTGGCCGATCCCGCAGGGGAGGACCAGGTGGCGGTCCGGCAGTCGGGGACCTTCGTCCGACGGCTGGCCAGGGCCCGCTCCGGCGCAAGCGGCGGCTGGCGGCCCTCGGGCACCGTCCTGGTCACCGGTGGCACCGGGGCGCTGGGCGGTGCGGTGGCGCGCCTGCTCGCGAGCGGGGGAGCCGACCGTCTCATCCTGACCAGCCGCCGGGGCGCCGACGCACCGGGCGCCGCCGACCTCGCCGCCGAGCTGCGGGCGCTGGGCGCCGACGTCGACGTGGTGGCCTGCGACGTCGCCGACCGCGCCGCCGTCGCCGCGCTGCTGGCCGCCCACCCGGTCGACGCGGTGTTCCACACGGCAGGTGTGCTCGAGGACGGCGTGCTCGCCTCCCTCACCCCCGAGCAGCTGGATCGGACGCTGGCCCCGAAGGCCTGGGGCGCGACCCACCTCGACGAGCTGACGCGGGACCGTGAGCTGTCGGCCTTCGTGCTGTTCTCCTCGGTGACCGGGGTGCTCGGCACGGCAGGGCAGGGCAACTACGCGGCGGCGAACGCCTTCCTCGACGCGCTCGCCGAGCGCCGCCGCGCCGAAGGCCTGCCCGCGACGGCGATCTCCTGGGGGCCGTGGGCGGGTGAGGGCATGGCGGCGGGCCCCGTCGGCACTCGACTGGCCGAGGACGGCCTGCGCGCGCTGCCGGTGCCGACCGCCCTGGCGGCCCTACAGCTCTCCCTCGACCGTGGCGAGAC
Source organism: Actinoalloteichus fjordicus (assembly GCF_001941625.1). NCBI lineage: Bacteria > Bacillati > Actinomycetota > Actinomycetes > Pseudonocardiales > Pseudonocardiaceae > Actinoalloteichus > Actinoalloteichus fjordicus. The sequence goes on along the minus strand of NZ_CP016076.1, from coordinate 4,041,031 downwards.
GGGGGTGACCGTCGCCGACGTCGACTGGGCGAGGTTCGCCCCGCAGTTCACGGCGGCGCGATGGAGTCCGCTGCTGGCGGACCTGCCCGAGGTCGGCGCGCGGACCGACGACCGCAGCCCCTCGACCGAGCTGGCGGCCCTCGATGATGCCGAACGCGGCCGCGTCCTGCTGGAGCTGGTGCGCACCGAGAGTGCCGCCGTGCTGGGCCACCGATCCGGTGCCGACATCGACGCGCATCGGGTGTTCAAGGACCTGGGCTTCGACTCGTTGACCGCCGTCGCGCTGCGCAACCGGATGAGCGCCGCGACGGGCGTGCTCCTGTCCGCCGCAGTGGTGTTCGACCACCCGACGCCCGCCGCACTCGCGGCGTACCTCTCCCAGGAGACGACCGGCGGCCGCCGCGAGGACGCCCCCGTCGCGCCGGTCACGGCCGCCGTGGCGGACGACCCGATCGTGATCGTCGGCACGGCCTGCCGGTTCCCGGGTGGCGTGCGCTCACCCGAGGACCTGTGGCGACTGTTGTCCCACGGCGAGGACGCGATCGGCGGATTCCCGTCCGACCGGGGCTGGGACCTCGACGCCCTCTACGACCCGACCGCCGCCCGTTCGGGAACGAGCTACACACGCGCGGGCGGCTTCCTGCCCGACGCCGCCGAGTTCGACGCCGCCTTCTTCGGGATCTCCCCGCGCGAGGCGCTGGCGATGGATCCGCAGCAGCGGCTGCTGTTGGAGACCGCCTGGGAGCTCTTCGAACACGCGGGCATCCGTCCGGCAGCCGTGCGCGGCGAGCGGATCGGAGTGTTCGTCGGCACCAACGGACAGGACTACGTCACCGACCTCGGCGACATCCCCCGCGACGTCGAGGGCCAGGTCCTGACCGGCAACGCCGCCAGCGTCGTGTCCGGCCGCATCGCCTACACGTTCGGGCTGGAGGGCCCGGCGGTCACCGTGGACACGGCGTGCTCGTCGTCCCTGGTCGCGCTGCATCTGGCCGTGCAGGCCCTGCGCAGCGGCGAGTGCACGGCGGCCGTCGCGGGCGGGGTCACCGTGATGTCGCGCCCCGGGGTGTTCGTGGAGTTCTCGCGGCAGCGCGGGCTTTCCGCCGATGGTCGGTGCAGGTCGTTCTCGGCCTCGGCGGATGGGACGGGGTGGTCTGAGGGTGTGGGTCTGGTGTTGGTGGAGCGGTTGTCGGATGCGCGTCGTCTCGGTCATTCGGTGTTGGCGGTGGTGCGGGGTTCGGCGGTGAATCAGGATGGTGCGTCGAATGGGTTGACGGCGCCGAATGGTCCGTCGCAGCAGCGGGTGATTCGGCAGGCGTTGGCCTCGGCGGGTCTGTCCACCGGGGACGTGGACGTGGTGGAGGCGCACGGCACCGGTACCCGGCTTGGCGACCCCATCGAGGCCCATGCCCTGCTGACCACCTACGGACAGGGTCGGTCTCGGCCGTTGTTGTTGGGCTCGGTGAAGTCGAATCTCGGGCATACGCAGGCGGCGGCGGGGATCGCCGGTGTGCTGAAGATGGTGTTGGCGATGCAGCACGGGGTGGTGCCCGAGACGTTGCACGTCGACGAGCCCACGCCGCAGGTGGACTGGTCGGTGGGCGCGGTGGAGCTGGCCGCCGAGTCCGTCCCGTGGCCGGACACGGGCCGACCCCGCCGCGCCGGGGTGTCGTCCTTCGGCGTCAGCGGCACGAACGCGCACGTGATCCTGGAGGCGGCCCCCGCGCCGGAACCGGCGGCGGACCAGCCCGAGCCGCCGCCTGCTGCCATCGAGTTCACAGCCGAGCCCGCGACGTCCCCGGTCGTCCCATGGGTGCTCTCCGGGAAGTCGGACGCGGCCCTGCGCGGCCAGGCGGCTCGCCTGGCGGAGTTCCTCCGGGATCGACCCGATCTCCCGCCGACGGACGTGGGAGCGGCACTGGCATCGCGGTCGCTGTTCGACCGGCGCGTGTTGCTCGCCGGTGCGAATCGGGCGGACCTGCTGGCGAGCCTCGACGAGGTGGCCGCCGGTCGGCTGACTGCGGGGCGGCGCGCCGCCGGTGGGGTGGTGCTGGTGTTCCCCGGTCAGGGCTCGCAGTGGGTCGGCCTGGCCGTGGAGCTGCTGGCGTCCTCGTCGGTGTTCGCCGAGCGGATGGGTGAGTGTGCGGCGGCGCTGTCGGAGTTCGTCGAGTGGTCGCTGTTCGACGTGCTGAGTGACGAGGCGGCGTTGTCGCGGGTCGACATCGTGCAGCCGGTGTTGTTCGCGGTGATGGTCTCTTTGGCGGAGTTGTGGCGCTCGGTGGGCGTCGTCCCCTCGGCCGTGGTGGGTCATTCGCAGGGCGAGATCGCCGCCGCGTGCGTCGCGGGCGGCCTGAGTCTGCGGGACGCGGCGCGAGTGGTGGCCCGGCGGAGTCGGCTGATCGCGGCCCTCGGCGGCGGCGGAGGCATGGTGTCGGTGGCACTGCCGCTGCCCGAGGTGGCCGACCTGCTCTCCGGAAGCGTCACCGTGGCGGCGGTGAACGGTCCGTCCTCGGTGGTGGTCTCGGGTGCGCGGGCGGGTCTGACCCGGGTGGTGGCCGAGTGCGAGTCACGGGGCGTCCGGGCCCGCTGGATCCCGGTGGACTACGCCTCGCACTCGGTGCTGATCGAGGAGATCCGCGATCAGCTGCTCGAACTCCTCTCGGAGATCGAGCCGCGCTCCTCAGCCGTGCCGTTCTACTCGTCGGTGACGGGCACGGTGGTCGACACCGCGTCCTTGGACGCGCGGTACTGGTTCCGGAACCTGCGCGAGACGGTGCGGTTCGACCGCGCCGTGGCGGCGTTGCTGACCGACGGTCTCGGCGTGTTCGTGGAGTCCAGTGCGCATCCGGTGCTGACCTACGGCATTCAGGAGGTCGTCGACGAACGCGACGGCGATCGGGATGCCGCCGACGCGCTGGTGGTCGGCACCCTGCGCCGTGCCGACGGCGGCATGGACCGCTTCCTCGCCTCGGCGGGCGAGCTGTTCGCCCACGGCGTCGATGTCGACGTCACGCCCCTGCTGACCGGTGGCCGACGGGTCGACCTGCCCGCCTACGCCTTCCAACGCGACCGCTTCTGGCTGGCGACGCCCGCCTCGGCGGGCGACGTCGCCTCCGTCGGCCTCGACGCCGCCGATCACCCGCTGCTCGGTGCGACGGTCCCGGTCGCGGGCTCGGACGAGGTCGTCTGCACCGGCCGGATCTCGGTCACCGAACAGCCGTGGCTGGCCGATCACGTCGTCGACGGGGCCGTGATCTTCCCCGGCACGGGTCTCGTGGAGCTGGCGACGAAGGCCGGTGCGGCCGTCGGCTGCACGCGGCTGCATGAGCTGACCCTCCAGACGCCGCTGGTGGTCCCCGAGTCCGGCGCGGTGCGTATTCAGGTCGTCGTCGGTCCGCAGGCAGACGACGGCGCTCGTCAGGTCGGCGTCCATGCGCGCGGTACCGACGACGACGCCGTCCACTGGACCCGCCACGCGACCGGTCTGCTGTTGCCCACCCTGCCGCAGGCCGACTTCGACCTGACCCAGTGGCCGCCGACCGGAGCCGAGACCGTCGACGTCGATCACGTCTACGGCAGGTTCGCCCAGATCGGCATGCTCTACGGCCCGGCCTTCCAAGGACTGCGGCGGGCGTGGCGACGCGCCGACGAGATCTTCGTCGAGGTGGCGCTCGCCGAGGAGGAGGGCGCTGCGGCGCAATGGTTCGGCGTGCACCCCGCGTTGCTGGACGCGGCACTGCACAGCTTCGCGCTCGACGGAAGCGGGCCGCAGGAACCGCTCCTGCCGTTCGTCTGGTCCGACGTGCGGTCCTACGCGGCGGGCGCCACGGAGCTGAGGGTGCGCGTGCGACGGCTGGCGGCCGACACGATGTCGATCCAGGCAGCCGATGCGTCCGGTGCACCCGTGCTGTCGGCCGAGTCGCTGGTCGTGCGTCCCGCGACGCGGGTCCGGGCCGGCTCTTCGAACCGCGACTCGCTGTTCCGGGTGGAGTGGGTCCCGACGGAGGCCGCAGGCAGGCGGACGGCCGTCTCGGTGCTCGATCACCAGGAGCGGGAGAGCACCCCGCGCACCGCCGTCGGCCGTGTGCTGACCGAGCTGCAGTCCTGGCTGGCGAGAGAGCCGGAAGAGCGACTCGTCGTGCTGACCCGAGGCGCCGTCGCGGTCACTCCGGAGGAGTCGCCCGATCTCGCGGGCGCGGCCGTGTGGGGGCTCGTGCGGTCGGCACAGTCCGAGCATCCCGGCCGGATCGTGCTGGTGGACACCGACGGCACCGTCGACCTCGAACTGTTGGCCGCGCTCGACGAACCGCAGTTGGCGGTGCGTGGTGATCGGGTGTTCGCCGCGCGGCTGCGGCGAATGTCCGCCGTGGCCGAACCCGCCTGGGACGCCTCCGGCACGACCTTGATCACCGGCGGCACCGGGACGCTGGGCGCCGCCGTCGCCCGACACCTCGTGACGAGACACGGTGTCCGAGACCTGGTCCTCACCAGTCGGCGGGGCCTGACGGCGCCGGATGCCGTGGAGCTGCGGGACGAGCTCGTCGGGCTCGGCGCGGCCGTCGTCGTCGTGGCCTGTGACGTGGCCGATCGCGAGCAGGTCGCCGGGCTGTTGGCGGAGCACCCGGTCGACGCCGTGGTGCACACGGCGGGGGTGCTCGACGACGGAGTCGTGACGTCGTTGACACCGGAGCGCCTCGACACGGTGTTCGCCCCGAAGGCGGACGCCGCCTGGCATCTCCACGAGCTCGCGGGCGAACTGTCCGCCTTCGTGTCCTTCTCGTCGGCGGCCGGGCTCATCGGGAACGCCGGGCAGGGCAACTACGCGGCGGCGAACGCCTTCCTGGACGCGTTGGCCCACCATCGCCGAGCACGGGGACTGCCCGCGCAGTCGCTGGCGTGGGGCCTGTGGTCGCAGGCGAGCGAGCTGACCGGGGCACTGGACGGCGCGGACGTGACGCGGCTCGGCAGGGCCGGGGTCGTCCCGATGTCCACCGAGGACGGGCTGGCCCGGTTCGACGCGGCACTCGGCGTCGACGAGGCCTCGGTGGTGCCGCTGCGGCTCGACCTGACGGCGTTCCAGGGCGAGGTGCCGCGCCTGTTCGCCGACCTCGTGCCCGCCCGCAGGCGGGCAGTGGCAGCCGCAGGCACCCTGCGGGAACGCATCGCAGACCTGGACGACCCCCGACAGAAGTCCCTGCTCGGGGACCTGGTGCGCGCCCAGGCGGCCAGAGTGCTCGGCCACTCCTCCCCCGAGGCCGTCGACACCGCCCAGACGTTCCAGCTGCTCGGTTTCGACTCGCTGACGGCCGTCGAACTCCGCAACCGCCTCAACGTCGAGACCGGCCTGCGCCTGCCCGCGACGATGGTGTTCGACTACCCGACGCCCGGCGCGCTCGCCGACTTCCTGCATCAGCGGCTGTTCGGCCAGACCGTCGCGACGGCGGAGCCCCTCGCCGTGGAGCCCGGCACGACGGGCTCGGTCTCGGACGACCCGATCGTCATCGTCGGTATGGCCTGCCGTTTCCCTGGTGGTGTGAACGACCCGGACAGCCTGTGGCGGCTCCTCGCCGACGGCGGCGAGGTCGTCTCCGACTTCCCGACCGATCGAGGCTGGAACCTCCACGAGCTCTACGACCCGGAACCCGGCGTGCCCGGCAAGAGCTACACCCGCGCTGGCGGCTTCCTGCGCGACGTCGCCGACTTCGACGCGGGATTCTTCGAGATCTCGCCGCGCGAGGCGCTGGCGATGGACCCGCAGCAGCGACTCCTGCTGGAGACCTCCTGGGAGGTCTTCGAGCGGGCGGGCATCGACCCGGTGTCGATGCGGGGAAGCCGGACCAGCGTCTACGCGGGCCTGATGTACCACGACTACGCGGCTCGGCTGCCCAGAGTGCCGGAGGACGTCGAGGGATACGCGGGCAACGGCAACGCGGGCAGCGTCGCCTCCGGTCGCGTGGCTTATGCCCTGGGCCTGGAGGGCCCTGCGGTCACCGTCGACACCGCCTGTTCGTCCTCGTTGGTCGCGCTGCACCTGGCGGCGCAGGCCCTGCGCTCCGGCGAGTGCGACCTCGCCCTCGCAGGCGGCGTCACCGCACTCGCGACGCCCGGCGTCTTCGTGGAGTTCTCCCGGCAGCGCGGGCTGTCCGCCGACGGCCGCTGCAAGTCCTTCGCCGGGGCGGCGGACGGCACGGGCTGGTCCGAGGGTGTCGGTCTGGTGTTGGTGGAGCGGTTGTCGGATGCGCGGCGCAACGGGCATTCGGTGTTGGCGGTGGTGCGGGGTTCTGCGGTGAATCAGGATGGTGCGTCGAACGGCCTCACCGCGCCGAACGGCCCTGCGCAGCAACGGGTGATCCGGCAGGCCCTTGCCTCGGCCGGGGTGTCCGCCGCCGACGTGGATGTGGTGGAGGCGCACGGCACGGGTACTCGGCTGGGTGATCCGATCGAGGCGCAGGCGTTGATCGCGACGTACGGGCAGGACCGTGCCCGGCCGCTGCTGCTCGGTTCGGTGAAGTCGAACCTCGGGCACACCCAGGCGGCGGCGGGCATCGCGGGCGTCATGAAGATGGTGTTGGCGATGCGCCACGGGGTGGTGCCCAAGACCTTGCACGTCGACGAGCCGACGCCGCACGTGGACTGGTCGGCCGGTGCGGTGGAGCTGGTCACCGAGGCGCAGCCGTGGCCCGTCGCCGACCGGCCGCGTCGGGCGGGAGTGTCCTCCTTCGGCGTCAGCGGGACGAACGCGCACGTGATCGTGGAGGCGCCGCCCGAGCCCCCGGCGGACCCCGTGGCGTCCGCAGCGGCGGCCCCGGACCACTCGATCGTTCCCTGGATTCTCTCGGGCAAGTCGGACGCCGCGCTGCGTGCGCAGGCAGACCGGTTGGTGGACTTCCTACGGGCGCGGCCGGCGGTGCGTCCAGCGGATGTCGGAATGTCCCTGGCCACGGCGCGAGCGCGGTTCGATCGCCGGGTGCTGATCTCGGGGTCTCGCACCGACGAGTTCATGGCGGGCCTGTCGGCGGTCGCCTCCGGTGCGGTGGTTCCCGGTGGTCGTGTTGCCGGTGGTGTGGTGTTGGTGTTTCCGGGTCAGGGTTCGCAGTGGGTGGGGATGGCGGCGGGTTTGTTGGGGTCGTCTCCTGTTTTCGCGGGTCGGATGGGCGAGTGTGCGGCGGCGTTGTCGGAGTTCGTCGGGTGGTCGTTGTTTGACGTTCTGGGTGATGAGCAGGCGTTGGGGCGGGTTGATGTTGTTCAGCCGGTGTTGTTTGCGGTGATGGTGTCGTTGGCGGAGTTGTGGTGTTCGGTGGGTGTGGTTCCGTCGGCGGTGGTGGGTCATTCGCAGGGTGAGATTGCGGCGGCGGTGGTGTCGGGTGGGTTGAGTCTGCGTGATGGTGTGCGGGTGGTGGTTCAGCGGAGCCGTTTGATCGCTGGTCTTGGTGGTGGCGGGGGAATGGTGTCGGTGGCGTTGCCTGCGTCCGAGGTGACGGAGCTGCTTCCTGACGGTGTGTCGTTGGCGGCGGTGAACGGTCCGTCGTCGGTGGTGGTGTCGGGTTCGGTCTCGGGTCTTGAGCGAGTGGTGGCCGATTGTGAGTCGCGGGGTGTTCGGGCGCGGTGGGTTCCGGTGGATTACGCCTCGCATTCGGTGTTGATGGATGCGCTGCGGGACGAGCTGGTCGAGAGCCTGGCGGATGTCGAGCCTCGGTCGTCGGAGATCCCGTTTTATTCGTCGGTGACGGGTGCGCCGTCGGACACGGCGTCGTTGGATGCGGGGTATTGGTTTCGGAATCTGCGGGAGACGGTGCGGTTCGATCGTGCGGTGGAATCGTTGCTGGTCGGTGGTTTCGGTGTGTTCGTGGAGTCCAGTGCGCATCCGGTGACGACCTATGGCATTCAGGAGGTCATCGACGAACGGGACGGCGACGCCCTGGCGATCGGTACCCTGCGTCGGGACGACGGCGGCATGGACCGCTTCCTCGCCTCGGCGGGCGAACTGTTCACCCACGGTGTCGACGTCGACGTCACGCCCCTGCTGGCAGGCGGTCGCCAGGTCGACCTGCCGACCTACGCATTCCAACGTGAACGCTATTGGCTCCAGACGCCCAAGGGCTTCGCCGGTGATCTGGCCTCGATCGGGCAACAGGACGCGGGCCATCCGCTGGTGGGCGCCTCGGTCTCGATGGCCGACTCCGACGGCGTCGTGCTCACCGGACAGGTGTCGATCGAGACGCATCCGTGGCTGGCCGAGCACGCCGTCGCCGGCACCGTGCTGCTGCCGGGCACCGCCTTCGTCGAACTCGCCGTCCACGCAGGCGACCAGGTCGGCTGCAGTCGCGTCGCGGAGCTGACGCTGGCGGCCCCGGTCATCCTCCCGCCCCACGGCGGGGTCGCCGTGCAGGTACTGGTCGGAGCGCCGGACGAGTCCGGGCTGCGGCCGGTGAGTGTGTACTCGCGGCGCGCCGATGCCGAGAACGACGCATGGACGTGTCATGCGTTCGGGCAGCTCGGGGTCGACCAGCCGAGCCGCGACCTCGGCCTGACGGCGTGGCCGCCTGCGGCGACGGTCGTGCCGCTGGCCGGCGTGTACGAACGACTGTACGACCAGGGTTACCAGTACGGGCCGATGTTCCAGGGTCTGCGGGCGATGTGGCGGACCGAGGAGGAGATCTACGCCGAGGTCATGCTGCCCGCCGAGGCGACGACCGGGGCGACCGCCTTCGGCCTGCATCCCGCGCTGCTCGACGCCGCGCTGCATCCGGCCGGAGCGGTCGCGCAGACCGAGGAGGTCCGGCTCCCGTTCAGCTGGTCCGGCGTCTCGATACATGCCGCAGGCGCGCGCGTGCTGCGTGTCCGGCTGACGATGCGGGGCGAGGGCGTGGTCTCCCTCGACGCCGCCGACCAGACCGGCGCTCCCGTGGTCTCGGTGGACTCGCTCGCCCTGCGCCCGGTGACACCCGACCAGCTCGCCGTCGCCTCGACGGACTCGCTCTACCACCTCGACTGGACCGGACCGCAGGCACTCGCGACGGTCGGCGGCACCTCGGTAGCCTGGATCGGCCGAGACCTGGACCTGGACTCGCAGGCGGCGGACGGCTCCACGCCGGCCGTCGTGCTGCTGGACGCCGCCTGCGCAGGCAGCCAGGACGCGCCCACGCGGGCCCGCCGGGTCGTCGGCGCCGTGTTGGACGTCGTCCGCGCCTGGCTCGCCGACCAGCGCTTCGCCGACACCCGCCTGGCGGTGGTCACGAGAGGCGCGGTGCGTGCGGTCGACGGCGACGTGCCGGATCCGGCGTCGGCGGCCGTCTGGGGTCTGGTGCGGTCCGCGCAGTCCGAGAACCCGGACCGACTGATACTGCTGGACGCCGAGGAGCACACCGGTGACGCGGAGCTGTCGGCGGCGGCGGCCTGCGGCGAGCAGCAGATCGCCGTCCGAGCCGGGCAGCTGTTCATACCGCAGCTGGCGCGCAGCAGGACCACCGAGTCGGCGGCGCCCTCCTGGGACCCGGCAGGCGTCGTCCTGATCACCGGCGGGACCGGCACGCTGGGTGCCGCCGTGGCCCGACATCTGGTGCGGCGGCACGGGGTCCGCAACCTGGTGCTGGCCAGTCGTCGTGGACTGGACGCCCCCGGTGCCGTCGCGCTGCGCGAGGAGCTGACCGGGTGGGACGCCGAGGTCGCCGTGGTGGCCTGCGACCTGTCCGACCGTGCCGCCGTGGCCGCGCTGCTCGCTGCGCACCCGATCACCACGGTGGTGCACAGCGCAGGCGCCCTCGACGACGGGGTGGTCTCCGCGCTGACGCCGGAGCGGGTGGACACGGTGTTCCGCCCGAAGGTCGACGCGGCCTGGCACCTGCACGAACTCGCAGGCGACCTGTCGGCCTTCGTGATGTTCTCTTCGGCGTCCGGCGTGTTCGGGACAGCAGGACAGTCCAACTACGCGGCGGCCAACACCTTCCTGGATGCGCTCGCCGAGCACCGCAGGGCGCACGGCCTGCCTGCGCACTCGCTCGCCTGGGGCTGGTGGGAGTCGACCAGCGAGATGACCGCCCGACTCGGCGCCGCAGACCGATCGAGGATGACGCGGCGCGGCGTGGTGCCGCTGTCGACCGACGAGGGACTGGCCTTGTTCGACACCGCCGTGGCGGGACCACGACCCGTGGTGCTGCCGGTGCGACTCGACCTCCGGGCCACGCTGCCCGCCGTGTGCCGAGCACTGCAGCGGACCACGCGCCGCACCGCCGCCGCACCCGCAGCAGGCGAGGCGACCTTGGTCGACCGCCTGGTGCGTCTCGATCCGCCGGACCGTGCGGCAGCCCTGTTGACCCTCGTCCGATCGGCAGGCGCCGAGGTGCTCGGACACGCGACCGTCGGCGAGGTCCGGCCCACGCGGGCGTTCAAGGAGCTGGGCTTCGACTCGCTCATGGCCGTGGAGCTGCGCAACCGACTCCACCGCGAGACCGGCCTGCGCCTGCCCGCGACGCTGGTGTTCGACTACCCGACCCCGCAGGCGATCGTCGGACTCCTGGACGTGGAGCTGTTCGGCGCCGCCGTCCCCGAGTCTCCCGCATCCCCCGTGCTGGCCGACCTCGACCGGCTGGAAGCAGGCCTGACCGGCGATCTCGACGACGAGACGCGGTCGGCGGTCACCGACCGGCTGAAGGCCCTTCTCACCAGGTGGACCGGCGATGCGGCACACGGCTCCTTCGCCGACCAGCTCGACTCGGCGTCCGACGACGAGATCTTCACCCTGATCGACAACAGGCTCGGCCGATCCTGATCACACGCCTTGGGGGTTTCCTCTAGATGTCGAACGAAGCGAAACTGCGCGAGTATCTCAAGCGGGTGACGGCCGAGCTGCACGACACGAGCGACCGCCTGTACCGGCTGGAGGAGACGGCCAAGGAGCCGATCGCGATCGTCGGCATGGCGTGTCGATTCCCCGGTGGCATCGAGTCTCCCGAGGACCTGTGGCAGGTGCTCTCGACGGGCGGCGACGTGATCTCGGGCTTCCCCACCGACCGAGGCTGGGACGTCGAGAGCCGCTACGACCCCGGATCCGACCGGTCCGGCACCATCCACGCCCGCGAGGGCGGCTTCCTGCACGACGCGGCCGAGTTCGACGCTGAGTTCTTCGGGATCTCGCCGCGCGAGGCGCTGGCGATGGACCCGCAGCAGCGCCTGCTGCTGGAGACCTCCTGGGAGGTCATCGAGCGCGCGGGCATCGACGCGGAGTCTCTGCGTGGCAGTGCGACCGGGGTGTTCGTGGGTCTGATGCACCACGACTACGCGGCACGCCTGCCCGGACTGCCCGAGGACCTGGAAGGGTACGTCGGCAACGGCAACGCGGGCAGCGTGGCGTCCGGGCGGATCGCCTACACACTGGGCCTGGAAGGTCCTGCCGTCACCGTGGACACGGCGTGCTCCTCCTCGCTGGTCGCGCTACATCTGGCAGTGCAGGCCGTGCGGGCGGGCGAGTGCTCGACGGCGCTCGCGGGCGGCGTCTCGGTGATGTTCACCCCGGACGTCTTCGCCGAGTTCTCGCGGCAGGGCGGGCTTGCCCCGGACGGCCGCTGCAAGCCCTTCGCCGCCCGCTCCGACGGGGCGGGCTTCTCCGAGGGCGTGGGTCTCGTCCTGGTGGAGCGGCTGTCCGACGCACGGCGGCTGGGGCATTCGGTACTGGCGGTGGTGCGAGGTTCCGCGATCAATCAGGACGGCGCCTCCAACGGCCTGACCGCGCCGAATGGTCCCGCGCAGCAGCGGGTGATCCGGCAGGCCCTTGCCTCGGCCGGGTTGTCTCCTGCCGACGTCGACGTGGTGGAGGCGCACGGCACCGGCACGCGGCTCGGTGACCCGATCGAGGCACAGGCGGTCATCGCGACCTACGGCCAGGACCGCTCGCGGCCGTTGCTGCTGGGCTCGGTGAAGTCGAACCTCGGGCACACCCAGGCCGCCGCAGGCGTCGCCGGGGTGATCAAGATGGTGCTCGGCATGCGACACGGGATCGTGCCACAGACCCTGCACGTCGACGTGCCGACTCCGCAGGTCGACTGGTCGGCGGGTGCCGTGGAGGTGGCGTCTGCTGCCGTCGATTGGGAGTCGACGGGGGTACGGCGGGCAGGCGTGTCGTCCTTCGGAATCTCGGGCACCAACGCCCACGTGATCCTGGAGGAGGCACCGGCCGCCGACGCTGAACCGGCCCTGCCTGCTACGGAAGCCCCCCAGCCTCCCGCGACGTCGTTCTCCGGCGGAGCGACTCCCTGGCTGATCTCCGCGAAGTCGGCGGCCGTGCTGCGCGCCCAGAGCGGCAGGCTGCTGGCCCACGTCACCGCACGGCCCGAACTGCGGACCTCGGACGTCGCGTATTCGCTGCTGACGACGCGGTCGAGGTTCGAGCACCGGGCGGTGGCGATCGGCCGCGACCGCGCGGAGCTCGTCGAGGGACTCGACGCACTCCGGCAGGGCAGGCCCGCGCCGGGTGTGGTCACGGGCGTGGCCGACATCGAGGGCAGAACGGTCTTCATCTTCCCCGGCCAGGGCGCGCAGTGGTCGGGCATGGGCGTCGAGCTGCTCGACTCCGCACCGGTCTTCCGCGCCGCGGTCGCGGAATGCGAACGGGCCCTCGCACCCTTGGTGGACTGGTCGCTCACCGACGTGCTGCGGGGTGCGCCCGGCGCACCCGGCTACGAGCGGATCGAGGTCGTGCAGCCCGCGCTGTTCTCGGTGATGGTCTCGCTCGCCGAGATGTGGCGGGCGCACGGCGTGCAGCCTGCGGCGGTGGTCGGTCACAGCCAGGGCGAGATCGCCGCCGCGTACGTGGCGGGCGCGCTGTCCCTGGACGACGCGATGCGGGTCGTGGTGCTGCGCAGCAGGCTGTTCGCCGAGCGGCTCGTCGGCAACGGCGCGGTGGCCTCGGTGGCGATGCCCTCGGCCGACCTGCGGCTGCGGCTGGAGCGGTGGGACGGACGCCTGGCGCTCTCCGGCATGAACGGACCCCGGTCCTCGGCCGTCGCAGGCGCGGTCGACGCGCTTGACGAGCTGGTGGCGGAGCTGGTCGCCGAGGGCGTGCGGGCCCGCGTCGTGCCCGCCACCGTGGCCTCGCACTGCGCACAGGTGGACCCGCTGCACGACACGCTGCTCGAGCTGCTCGACGGGATCACCCCGCGCTCCAGCGCCGTCCCGTTCTTCTCGACGGTGACGGGCGGACTGCTGGACACCGCCGAGCTGACGCCCGAGTACTGGTACCGGAACGCTCGGATGCCGATCGACTTCGTCGGGGCGCTCGGCGAGCTGTTCGCCACGGGACACGAGACGTTCATCGAGGCCAGCTCCCACCCCGTGCTCATCGCCGGTGTCCAGGAGACCGCGCAGGACACCGAGACTCCCGTGCTGACCGTCGGCACCCTGCGGCGTGACGACGGCGGCCGGCGGCGATTCCTCACCTCGCTGGCCGAGGCGTATGTACGCGGGGTGGCCGTCGACTGGACCGTCGACGGTGACGCGCGACCGGTGGACCTGCCGACCTACGCCTTCGGGCGCGAACGATTCTGGCTCGACGCCGCCGCGCCGGAGCAGGCAGGCGGGGAGTTCGACTCCGAGTTCTGGGCGGCAGTGGAGAACGGCGACCTTCCCGCGCTGTCGACGTCGCTCGACGTCGCCGAGGGCCAGCTCGCCGCCGTCCTGCCCGCCCTCGCGACCTGGCGCAGGCGTGATCGCGAGGGCCGCGCCGCCCGGGAGTGGCGCTACGACATCGATTGGGTACCGCTGGCCGCCACCGGCTCGGACGTGCCCCCCGGTCAGGACGTGCTCACCGGCAGCTGGGTGCTCCTCACCGGGCCGCAGGGCGAGCCCGCTGCCGAGGCGTTGGCGCGGCGCGGCGCCGAGGTGACGGTGGTCCGCGTCGACGCCGCCGCCTCGGACCGGGCGTCGTTGGCGGAACAGCTGCACGCCGTGGCCGGTGGGCGGGTGGACCTCGCAGGCGTGGTGTCCTTTCTGGCCCAGGACGAACGGCCGCACCCCGTGCTGCCCGGCGTGTCCTGCGGCCTCACCGCCTCCGTCGCGCTCGTCCAGGCCATGGGAGACCTGGCCTCCGACGCCGTCATGTGGTGGGTCACCACGGGCGCCGTCGCTGCCGTCGACGGCCCGCCGCCCTCCCCGGTGCAGGCCGCCGCGTGGGGACTCGGTCGCGTCGTGGCACTCGAGCATCCCCGGCGCTGGGGCGGATTGATCGACCTTCCAGAGCAGGTGGACGACCGGGTCGCGGCGCGGTTCGTCCAGTCGCTCACCCGCACCGACGGCGAGGATCAGCTCGCGGTGCGCCGGTCCGGGGTGTTCGCGCGCAGGCTCCGCCATGCACGGCGCCCCGCGACTCGCCGGGTCTGGCGGCCCGAGGGCACCGTGCTGGTCACCGGCGGCACCGGCGGGGTCGGCGCCCACGTGGCGCGCTGGCTGGTCACCATCGGGGCGGATCACGTCCTGTTGACCAGCCGACGGGGCGAGCAGGCCCCTGGAGCGGCGGAACTCCGCGCCGAACTCGAGGGGCTCGGCGGCCGGGTCACGATCGCCGCCTGCGACGTCGCCGACCGCGAGGCGCTGGCGGCCCTGCTCACGGAGCAGCCCGTGTCGGCGGTCTTCCACACGGCGGGCATCGGCGACACGGGGTCGATCGAGGACATCACCCCCGCCCACCTCGCGGACCTCCTGCGCGCCAAGGTGACCGGCGCACTGAACCTCGACGAACTCACCCTCGGGCAGCAGCTCTCGGCCTTCGTGTTGTTCTCCTCCGGCGCCGGGGTCTGGGGCGGCAGCAATCAGGGTGCCTACGCGGCGGCGAATGCCTTCCTCGACGCGCTCGCCGAGCGCAGGCATGCCGAGGGACGCCTGGCGACCTCCGTCGCCTGGGGCTTCTGGGGCGGCGCAGGCATGGCCGAGGGCGAGGCAGGCGAACTTCTCAGCAGGTGGGGTTTCCGGCCGCTTCGGCCGGACCTCGCCGTGTCGGCCCTGCACACGGCACTCGACGGCGACGAGACGACGGTGACCGTCGCCGACGTCGACTGGGCGCGGTTCGCGCCCCAGTTCACCATCGCGCGGCCCAGCCCGCTGCTGGCGGATCTGCCGGAACTGCACACGACCGAGCCTGCCGACGACTCCGTGCCCGCCGGGCTGGCGGCGACGCTGACCGGGATGGGAGCCGCCGAACGGCGCGCTGCGGTGCGGGATCTCGTCCTCGCGCAGACGGCCGCCGTCCTCGGCCACCGCTCCGCCGATGCGGTCGCACCGTCGCGGGCGTTCAAGGAGCTCGGATTCGACTCGCTCACGGCGGTCGAGCTGCGCAATCAGCTGACCTCGGCCACCGGCCTGCCGCTGCCGACGACGGTGGTGTTCGACCATCCGAACGCCACGGCGCTGGCCGATCACGTCCTGGCGATGCTGTTCGGCGCCGAGGAGGCGGACCCTGCCGGGACGATTCAGGCGGCCGGACCCTCGGGGACCTTCGTGGCCGACGACCCCGTCGTGATCGTCGGCATGACGTGCCGGTTCCCCGGTGACGTCGACTCCCCGGACGATTTGTGGCGGCTGCTGCTCGACGAGGCCGACGTGATGTCGGAGTTCCCGACCGATCGAGGCTGGGACCTCGCGCGTCTACACGACCCGGACCCCGACCGCCTCGGCACGACGGTCGCCCGCCGGGGCGGGTTCCTGCGCGATGCGGCGCACTTCGACGCCGCGTTCTTCGGGATCTCGCCGCGCGAGGCGACGGGCATGGACCCGCAGCAGCGTCAGCTGCTGGAGACCTCGTGGGAACTGTTCGAACGGGCGGGCATCGACCCGGCGGCGATGCGCGGCTCGGACACCGGCGTGTTCATCGGCAACAACGGTCAGGACTACACGGTCGGCCTCCGCGACATCCCCGAGGAGGTCTCCGGTCATCTGCTGATCGGCAACGCGGGCAGCGTCGTCTCGGGACGCGTGGCCTATGCCTTCGGGCTGGAGGGCCCCGCGATCACCGTGGACACCGCCTGTTCCTCCTCGCTCGTGGCGATGCACAACGCGATCCGTGCGCTCCGCGACGGCGACTGCTCCCTCGCGGTCACGGGCGGCGTGACGGCGATGTTCACGCCTCGGGCGTTCGTCGAGTTCTCCAAGCAGGGCGGACTCGCTCCCGACGGCCGCTGCAAGTCCTTCGCCGCCGACGCCGACGGCACGGTCTGGTCCGAGGGCACCGCGCTGGTGCTGTTGGAACGGCTGTCCGACGCCCGGCGTCGCGGGCACACCGTGCTGGCCGTGGTGCGCGGCTCCGCCCTCAACCAGGACGGCGCGTCCAACGGGCTGTCCGCACCGAGCGGCCCCGCTCAACAGCGGGTCATCCGCCGGGCCCTGGCCGACGCGGGACTGTCCACATCGGACGTCGACGTGGTGGAGGCGCACGGCACGGGCACCCGCCTCGGCGATCCGATCGAGGCCTCCGCCCTGCTGGCCACCTACGGGCAGCACCGTTCACAGCCCCTGCTGCTCGGCTCGGTGAAGTCGAACCTCGGACACACCCAGGCCCCCGGCGGGGTGGCGAGCGTGATCAAGATGGTGCTGGCGATGCGCCATGGGGTGGTGCCCAAGACGTTGCACGTCGACGAGCCGACCCCGCACGTCGACTGGTCGGCGGGTGCGGTCGAGCTGGTGACCGAGTCGGTGGAGTGGCCTGCCACGGGCAGGCCGCGTCGGGGCGGCGTGTCGTCCTTCGGGGTGAGCGGGACGAATGCGCACGTAATCCTGGAGGAGGCGCCCGCTCTGGCATCGCCTGCCGACGGCGTCGCCGGGGCCGAGCCCGACGAGTCGACGTCCGCCGGGTCCGCCGCGGTCGTCCCGTGGGTGCTGTCGGCGCGATCGGACGCCGCGTTGCGCGCGCAGGCCGCCCGGCTGTCGGACTTCCTGCGGGATCGGCCCGAGCTGTCCCCGGTGGACGTGGGCCGGTCGCTGGCCTCGCGGTCGCTGTTCGAGCATCGAGCACTGGTCGTCGGTTCCGGGGTGGCCGATCTCCTGCCGGGCCTGTCGGCGGTCGCCGCCGGTGCGGTGGATTCGGGGCGGCGGGCCTCGGGCGGCGTGGCGCTCGTGTTTCCGGGTCAGGGTTCGCAGTGGGTGGGGATGGCGGCGGGTTTGTTGGGGTCGTCTCCTGTTTTCGCGGGTCGGATGGGCGAGTGTGCGGCGGCGTTGTCGGAGTTCGTCGGGTGGTCGTTGTTTGACGTTCTGGGTGATGAGCAGGCGTTGGGGCGGGTTGATGTTGTTCAGCCGGTGTTGTTTGCGGTGATGGTGTCGTTGGCGGAGTTGTGGTGTTCGGTGGGTGTGGTTCCGTCGGCGGTGGTGGGTCATTCGCAGGGTGAGATTGCGGCGGCGGTGGTGTCGGGTGGGTTGAGTCTGCGTGATGGTGTGCGGGTGGTGGTTCAGCGGAGCCGTTTGATCGCTGGTCTTGGTGGTGGCGGGGGAATGGTGTCGGTGGCGTTGCCTGCGTCCGAGGTGACGGAGCTGCTTCCTGACGGTGTGTCGTTGGCGGCGGTGAACGGTCCGTCGTCGGTGGTGGTGTCGGGTTCGGTCTCGGGTCTTGAGCGAGTGGTGGCCGATTGTGAGTCGCGGGGTGTTCGGGCGCGGTGGGTTCCGGTGGATTACGCCTCGCATTCGGTGTTGATGGATGCGCTGCGGGACGAGCTGGTCGAGAGCCTGGCGGATGTCGAGCCTCGGTCGTCGGAGATCCCGTTTTATTCGTCGGTGACGGGATCGGTGGTCGACACGGCGTCGTTGGATGCGCAGTACTGGTTCACGAATCTGCGGGAGACGGTGCGGTTCGATCGTGCGGTGGAATCGTTGCTGGTCGATGGTTTCGGTGTGTTCGTGGAGTCCAGTGCGCATCCGGTGACGACCTACGGCATTCAGGAGGTCATCGACGAACGGGACGGCGACGCCCTGGCGATCGGCACCCTGCGTCGGGACGACGGCGGCATGGACCGCTTCCTCGCCTCGGCGGGCGAACTGTTCTCCCACGGCGTCGACGTCGACGTCACCCCGTTCCTGGCAGGCGGCCGACGAGTCGAGCTGCCCACCTACCCCTTCCAACGCGAACGCTACTGGCTGGCGGCGTTGGACGGGTCGCTCGACGTGGCCTCGGCCGGAGTGGACACCGCCCATCACCCGCTGCTGAGCGCCGTGGTGCCGCTCGCCGACTCCGACGGCGTCCTGCTCACCGGACAGGTGTCGATCGAGACGCATCCGTGGCTGGCCGAGCACGCCGTCGCGGGCACCGTGCTGCTGCCGGGCACCGCCTTCGTCGAACTCGCGATCCGCGCGGGCGACGAGGTCGGCACCGGGACCGTCGACGAACTCACGCTGCACGCGCCGCTGATCGTGCCCGAGCGGGGCGGCGTGCAGCTCCAGGTCTCGGTGAGCGAGCCCGACGAGGCCGGGGTCCGACCGGTCGCCGTGCACTCGCGCGGTGCGGGAGGCCTCGCCTGGACGTGCCACGCGACGGGACACCTGCGGCCGATCGGCACCCGCGCGGTGTCGGGCCTCCTTCAGTGGCCGCCCGCCGCTGCGGAGCCGGTCGACGTGTCCGACTTCTACGCAGGCCTGGCCGAAAGGGGCTACGAGTACGGCGCGACGTTCCGAGGGCTGCGGCGGGCCTGGCGACAAGGCGACGAACTCTTCGCCGAGGTCGAACTGCCGACCGGTGAGGACGGCAGCGCGGGCCGGTTCGGCCTGCACCCGGCATTGCTCGATGCGGCACTGCACGTCGCAGGACTGCGCCCCCGAACGGACGCCGAGGTCCAGCTGCCGTTCACCTGGAGCGGCGTGTCCCTGTACGCGGCTGGCGCCTCGGCCCTGCGCGTGCGACTGCGGGCGACCGACGAGAACGAGATGTCGATCGACATCGCCGACCCGACCGGGGCACCCGTCGCGGTCGTGGACTCGCTGCGGCTACGGGCCGTCCGCACCGAACTGCTGACCGGGGCGGAGCGGCGCGAGGGACTCTTCCGGCTCGACTGGCGACCCGTCACGGTCGACGTCGACGCCCGCTGCGGACGGTGGGGGGTCCTCGGCGGCGCCGAGGCCAAGCCGCTCGCCGCCGTCGCGGGCGTCACCGCACACGCCGACCTCGCCGCACTGGCCGCTGCCCCGGACGAGGCGGCACCCGACACGATCGTGTTGTCCTGCCTGCCGAACCGGCTCGCGGACGAGAACCAGACTCCCGCCTCCGCGCGGGAGGCGGTGCTGCGGGTGCTCGCCGTCCTCCAGGAGTGGTCGGCCGCCGAGCGATGGGCGGCGACTCGGCTCGTCGTGGTGACGCGAGGCGCCGTCGAGGCGGGCGAGGATCTGGCGGGCGCCGCCGTCTGGGGGCTGGTGCGCTCGGCGCAGACCGAGCACCCGGACCGGATCGTGCTCGTCGACTTGGACGAGGACGCCGAACCGCCTGCACTGCTGCCCGCCGTCCTCGCCACCGACGAGTCGCAGGTGAGTGTGCGGGCCGGGCGGGTGCTGACCGCCCGGCTCGTCGCCGCGTCCACGCCGCAGGCCGTCGCAGGTACGGCGGAGTCCAAAGCACCGGAACCCGGCGAGCGGGGACCGTGGGACGCCTCGGGAACCACGCTGATCACCGGCGGGACGGGCATGCTCGGGGCGGCGGTGGCTCGGCATCTCGCCGGGGTGCACGGGGTACGGCGGCTGGTGTTGACCAGTCGTCGCGGGCAGGCCGCGCCGGGCGCGGCGGCGCTGTGTGACGAGCTGATCGGACTGGGCGCGGACCCGGTCGTGGTGGCGTGTGACGTCTCGGATCGTGCACAGGTCGCAGCCCTGCTGGCCGAACATCCGGTGACCTCCGTGGTCCACGCCGCCGGGGTCCTCGACGACGGCGTCATCTCGTCCCTCACCCCCGAGCGGGTGCGCACCGTGTTCGCCCCCAAGGTCGATGCGGCCTGGCACCTGCATGAACTGGTGGGCGAGGTGACCGCCTTCGTGTCGTTCTCCTCGGCGTCCGGGGTGTTCGGGGCGGCGGGGCAGGGGAACTACGCCTCGGCGAACACGTTCCTGGACGCTCTGGCCCAGCACCGCAGGGCGCGCGGACTCCCTGCTCAGTGCCTCGCCTGGGGGCACTGGGCGCAGCCGAGCGAGTTGACGAGCGGCCTGGACGGCGCCGACCTGTCACGGCTGGCTCGCGGCGGCGTCGTCCCGATGTCCGTCGAGGACGGCCTCGCGCTGCTGGACGCGGCGGTCGGCACCGACCACCCGACCCTCGTGACGGCGCAACTCGATCTGCGCACCGTGTCGGAACCGGTCCCGCAGCTGTTGCGCGACCTCGTGCCCGCCGCTCGCCGCCGGGCGGCCGCCGGGCGAGGCCCGGCGAACGGCGTACCGATCGCGGAGCGGCTCGCAGGCCTGTCGCCGGAGACACAGGCGCAGGAGCTGATCACCCTGGTGCGGACCACCACCGCGGCCGTCCTCGGACACCGGTCCGCCGACGTGATCGCGGTGGACAAGGCGTTCAAGGAACTGGGCTTCGACTCGCTCACCGCCGTGGAGCTGCGCAACAGGATGAATCGGGAGACGCGGCTGCGGCTTCCCGCGACGCTCGTCTTCGACCATCCGACCCCCGCCGCGCTGGCCGAGCACTTACGGGACCTGCTGCTGCCCGACGGGGCCGGGCCGTCGCTCGACCCGGAGGAGGTCGAGATCAAGAACATCCTGTCCGCCATTCCGGCGGCACGACTGCGACAGGCAGGCCTGCTCGACGTCTTGCGGAAACTCGCCGACGGCGAGGACCAGGCCGCCGAGACGCTCGGCTCGATTGACGAGCTGGACACGGAGGAACTGCTGCGGATGGCTCAGTTCGGCGGTGAAGCATGACGGACACCAACGGCAAGCTCGTCGAGGCGCTGCGCTCCTCGCTGAAGGAGGTGGAACGCCTCCGCGAACAGAGCAGGACGCTGGTCGCGGCCGCCACGGAGCCGATCGCGATCGTCGGGATGGCGTGCCGCTTCCCCGGCGGCGTGCGGTCCCCGGAAGACCTCTGGCGCCTGCTGCGCGACGGCGGCGAGGTGCTCGGCGGCTTCCCGACAGACCGAGGCTGGGACCTCGACCACGTCTATGACCAGGTCGATGGTTCGGGAATGCGCTCAGGGGGATTCCTGCCGGACGCGGCCGACTTCGACGCAGGCTTCTTCGGGATCTCGCCTCGCGAGGCGTTGGCGATGGATCCGCAGCAGCGGCTGCTGCTGGAGACGTCGTGGGAGGTGCTGGAACGCGCGGGCATCGACCCGTCGTCGTTGCACGGCAGCCGGACCGGGGTGTTCACCGGCCTGATGTACAGCGACTACTCCTCGCGGCTTGCCTCGGTGCCGCCGGAGCTCGCAGGTTTCGTCGGCAACGGCAGCGCAGCCAGCGTGGCATCCGGGCGGGTGGCGTATTCGCTGGGTCTGGAGGGGCCGGCGGTCACTGTCGACACCGCCTGTTCCTCCTCGCTGGTGGCCCTGCACTGGGCGATCCAGGCGCTGCGCTCCGGCGACGCCGATCTGGCGATCGCAGGCGGTGCCACGGTGATGTTCACCCCCGGCGTCTTCGTCGAGTTCGCCCGGCAGCAGGGCCTGGCAGGCGACGGCCGATGCAAGTCCTTCGCCGCCTCGGCCGACGGCACGGGCTTCGCCGAGGGTGTCGGGTTGCTGTTGGTGGAGCGGTTGTCGGATGCGCGTCGGTTGGGTCATTCGGTGTTGGCGGTGGTGCGGGGTTCGGCGGTGAATCAGGATGGTGCGTCGAATGGGTTGACGGCGCCGAATGGTCCGTCGCAGCAGCGGGTGATTCGGCAGGCGTTGGCGAATGCGGGTCTGTCCACCGGGGACGTGGATGTGGTGGAGGCGCATGGCACGGGTACTCGGTTGGGTGATCCGATCGAGGCGCAGGCGTTGATCGCGACGTATGGGCAGGACCGGGATCGGCCGTTGCTGTTGGGTTCGGTGAAGTCGAATCTCGGGCACACCCAGGCCGCAGCGGGGGCCGCCGGGGTGATCAAGATGGTGTTGGCGATGCAGCACGGGGTGGTGCCCGAGACGTTGCACGTCGACGAGCCGACGCCGCAGGTGGACTGGTCGGCCGGTGCGGTGGAACTGGCCGCCGAGTCCGTCCCCTGGCCGGACGCCGGCCGACTACGCCGCGCGGGCGTGTCGTCCTTCGGTGCCAGCGGTACCAACGCCCACGTCATCGTGGAGGAGGCGCCCGCGCCGGAGTCGTCAGAATCGGACCGAGCGCAGGGGGCACGGATTCCCGCCGCCGGGATTCCCTGGCCGGTGTCCGCCCGGTCCCCGGAATCGCTGCGTGCTCAGCTCGACCAGGTAGCCTCGCTGTCCGGCGATCCCGTCGACGTCGGTCACTCACTCGCGACCACCCGCGCCGCCCTGGAGCATCGCGCCGTCGTGGTGGATGGTGTGGAGGTTGCTCGGGGGCGGGTGGTGGATCGTGATCTGGTGTTGTTGTTTTCGGGTCAGGGTTCGCAGTTTTTGGGTATGGGTCGTGAGTTGTATGGTTGTTTTCCGGTTTTTGCTGAGGCGTTGGATTCGGTGTTGGGTTGTTTGGGTTCTGGTGTGCGTGGGGTGATGTGGGGGGGTGATGTTGATGTGTTGAGTTTGACGGGGTGGGCGCAGCCTGCGGTGTTTGCGGTGGAGGTTGCGTTGTTTCGTTTGTTGGAGTGGTGTGGTGTTCGGCCGGGTGTGGTGGTGGGGCATTCGGTGGGGGAGGTTGCTGCGGCGCATGTGGCGGGTGTTCTCTCGTTGGAGGATGCGTGTGTGTTGGTGTCGGAGCGGGCGCGGTTGATGCAGGCGTTGCCGGTGGGTGGGGTGATGGTTGCGGTGGAGGCGTCGGAGTCTGAGGTGGTGCCGTGGTTGACGGCGGGGGTGTCTGTTGCTGCGGTGAATGGTGTTGGTTCGGTGGTGTTGTCGGGGGTGGAGTCTGAGGTTGCGGGGGTGGTGTCTCGTTTTGGTGGTCGGCGGTCGTCGCGGTTGCGGGTGTCGCATGCTTTTCATTCGTCGTTGATGGATCCGATGTTGGCTGATTTTCGGTTGGCGATTGGTGGGTTGTCTTTTTCGGAGCCGCGGGTTCGGTTGGTGGCTGGTGGGGAGGTGGCTTCGGTTGATTATTGGGTTCGGCATGTTCGGGAGACGGTGCGTTTTCATGATTATGTGAGTGGGTTGGGGGATTGTTTTTTTCTTGAGGTGGGGCCGGGTGGTGCTTTGTCTGCGTTGGTGGCTGGTGCGGTTCCGGTGTTGCGGCGTGATCGGTCGGAGGTGTCGTCTTTTGTGGAGGCGTTGGCTCGGTTGCACGTCGCGGGTGGCGAGGTCGACTTCGCTGCGTTCCACACCGGTGGCAGGCGCGTGGACCTCCCCACCTACCCCTTCCAACGACAGCGCTACTGGCTTGACGCTCGACCGCGTGACGAATCACGGCATTCTGCCGACGTGCTGCGGTACCACGTCACCTGGTCTCCCTGGAACGTTCCGCCTGCGACGACCGCAGGCAGCCTGCTCATCGTGACGTCGCCGCAGGGCGACTCCGAGACCCTCGGCGCCTCGGTGCGCCGCCGGGGCGGTGCGGCGCGCACGATCGAGGCGGCCGAGCCGGACCGCGCGGTGCTCGCCGATCAACTCCGAGCAGCGCTGGGCGAGGACACCGTGTCCGGTGTGGTCTCGATGCTGGGCCTGTCCGGCACCGTCGCACTAGTCCAGGCGCTGGGCGACGCGGGCGTGGCAGCGCCGCTCTGGTGCGTCACCACGGCGGCGGTCGCGGTGGAGCCGGGGGAGACCCCCGACCCGGAGCAGGCGGCGGTGTGGGGCTTCGGTCGCGTCGCGGCACTGGAGCACCCCGAACGGTGGGGCGGCCTCGTCGACCTGCCCGCCGTCACAGGCGAACGCGGCCTCGGTCTCCTGCTGGACGTGCTCGCCTCAGGCGATGAGGACCAGGTCGCCATCCGCGCAGGCGGCGTGTTCGTGCGCAGGCTGGACCACGCGCCCGCGCCCGTCCCGGCCGGATCGTGGCGTCCCTCGGGCACCGTGCTCGTCACGGGCGGAGCGGGGGCGCTCGGCGCCCACGTCGCGCGCTGGCTGGTCGCCTCCGGTGCCGAGCATCTCGTCCTCGCGAGTCGCCGAGGAGATCGCGCTCCCGGCGCCGCCGAGCTGCGGGAGGAACTCCGGGCCGCCGGTGCTCAGGTGACGCTGGCCGCCTGTGACGTCGCGGATCGCGACGCGCTGGCCGCGCTGCTCGACGAGTATCCCGTCGACGCGGTCTTCCACGCCGCAGGACGGCTCGACGACGGGGTCGTCGATGCGCTGACCCCCGACCGGCTCGACGCGGTGTTCGCGGCCAAAGCCACGGCTGCCGCATACCTCGACGAGCTGACGCGTTCGCGCGAGCTGTCGGCCTTCGTGCTGTTCTCCTCGGGCGCCGCGGTGTGGGGCAGTGGCGGCCAGTCCGCCTACGCGGCGGCGAACTCATCCCTCCACGCGCTCGCCGTGCGCCGTCGGGCGGCCGGACTGCCCGCCACCGCCGTGGCCTGGGGCCCCTGGGCGGGCGGTGGCATGGCGGGCGGCATCGAACCGGACCAGCTGGAGCGCCTCGGCCTGCGCGGGATGGCGCCGGAGCGGGCGATCGTCGCCCTGCAACGGGTGCTCGATCTCGACGAGACGGACGTCGTCGTGGCCGAGGTGGACTGGACGCGGTTCGGGCCCGCCTTCACGGTGGCGCGGGGCAGCAGGCTGCTGGAACGGCTGGTGCCTGCCGAGGGCATCGTGGACATCCCCGACTACGCCGCGCTCCCCCCGGCCGAGAGCGTCCGTGCGTTGCAGGATCTCGTGCGCAGACACACCGCCCAGGTGCTCGGTCACCGGTCCGTCGACGAGATCCGGCCGGATCAGGCGTTCAAGGACCTCGGCTTCGACTCGTTGACCGCGCTGGAACTGCGCAACCGGCTCGGGGCGGCCACCGGGCTCACCATGCCCGCGACGGCCGTGTTCGACCATCCGACGTCGGCGACACTCGCGGCCCACCTCCACAGCGAGCTCACGGGGCACACGAAGCCGGTGTTCGACGAACTCGATCTCCTCGAATCCGCGCTGTCCGAAGCGGACCTGGACAGCAGGGCGCGGTCGGCCGTCGCCGCCCGGCTGCGGCGGCTGCTCGACACGTGCGCCGACGACGGCGGCCTCGGCATCGCCGATCAGTTGGAGGACGCCTCCGACGAGGCCGTCTTCGAGCTGCTCGGCAAAGAGTTCGGCATTTCCTGATCTTCTTCTCTCTGGGGGTTCACACGATGACCGGTGAGGACAACCTCCGGTACTTCCTCAAGCGGGTCACTGCGCAGCTGCACGACACGCGCGAGCGCCTCCGCCAGGCCGAACAGGCGAGCCGCGAGCTGATCGCGATCGTCGGCATGTCCTGTCGGTTCCCCGGCGGCATCGCCTCGCCCGAGGATCTGTGGCGCGTGCTGACCGACGGCCGCGACGTCCTGACGGGATTCCCGGCGGACCGAGGCTGGGACCTCGACCGCCTGCACGCCACGGGCAGGCCGGGCTCCAGCACGACGCACCGAGGCGGCTTCGTCGAGCGCGTCGCGGACTTCGATGCGGAGTTCTTCGGGATCTCGCCCCGGGAGGCGACGGCGATGGATCCCCAGCAGCGCCTGCTGCTCGAAGCGTCGTGGGAGGCGATCGAACGGGCCGGACTCGACCCGGTGTCGCTGCGGGGCGGCAACACGGGCGTCTTCGTCGGCACCAACGGCCAGGACTACGTCAGCGGCCTGCGTCAGGTGCCTGCGGCGGCCGCCGACCACCTGTTGATCGGCAACGCCGCCAGCGTCGTGTCCGGTCGCATCGCCTACACGCTGGGCCTGGAGGGTCCTGCGGTGACGATCGACACCGCCTGTTCCTCCTCGCTGGTGGCCCTGCACTGGGCAATCCAGGCGCTGCGCTCCGGCGAGTGCGATCTGGCCCTGGCAGGCGGTGCCACCGTGATGTCCACCCCGGCCGCGTTCGTCGAGTTCTCCCGGCAGGGCGGGCTCGCCCCGGACGGCCGGTGCAAGGCCTTCGCCGCCTCGGCCGACGGCACCGGGTGGTCCGAGGGCGTCGGACTGCTGCTGGTGGAACGACTGTCGGATGCCCGGCGGCGGGGCCACCCGGTGCTGGCCGTCGTGCGCGGCTCGGCGGTCAACCAGGACGGCGCCTCCAACGGGTTGACGGCGCCGAACGGTCCCTCGCAGCAGCGCGTCATCCAGCAGGCGCTCGCCTCGGCGGACCTGTCCACCTCGGACGTCGACGTCGTCGAGGCGCACGGCACCGGAACCAGGCTCGGCGATCCGATCGAGGCGCAGGCCCTGATCGCGACGTACGGGCAGGGCCGCTCGCGGCCCCTGCTGCTCGGCTCGGTGAAGTCGAACCTGGGGCACACCCAGGCGGCAGCCGGTGTCGCGGGCGTCATCAAGATGGTGCTCGCCCTTCGGCACGGGATCGTGCCCCAGACGCTGCACGTCGACGAACCCTCGCCCTATGTGACGTGGTCGGCGGGCGCCGTCGAGCTCGCGACCAGCGCCGTGTCCTGGCCCGTGTCGGATCGGACTCGGCGGGCCGCCGTCTCGTCCTTCGGGGTCAGCGGCACGAACGCCCACGTGATCCTTGAGGCGGCGATCGATTCGGAGTCCGCTGCCGAACCCGTTCCCGAGCGGGGCAGTGACCCCGAAGCAGCTGCCGCGCGGGCCACGGCCGCCGCGCTGCCGACCCCGTGGGTGGTCTCGGCGAAGTCCTCGGCCGCCCTGGACGAGCAGATCGAGCGGCTGCGCGCGAACGACGACGATGCTCTCGACGTCGCCTGCTCGCTGGCGACGACCCGGTCCCGATTCGAGCATCGCGCCGTCGTGGTGGATGGTGTGGAGGTTGCTCGGGGGCGGGTGGTGGATCGTGATCTGGTGTTGTTGTTTTCGGGTCAGGGTTCGCAGTTTTTGGGTATGGGTCGTGAGTTGTATGGTTGTTTTCCGGTTTTTGCTGAGGCGTTGGATTCGGTGTTGGGTTGTTTGGGTTCTGGTGTGCGTGGGGTGATGTGGGGGGGTGATGTTGATGTGTTGAGTTTGACGGGGTGGGCGCAGCCTGCGGTGTTTGCGGTGGAGGTTGCGTTGTTTCGTTTGTTGGAGTGGTGTGGTGTTCGGCCGGGTGTGGTGGTGGGGCATTCGGTGGGGGAGGTTGCTGCGGCGCATGTGGCGGGTGTTCTCTCGTTGGAGGATGCGTGTGTGTTGGTGTCGGAGCGGGCGCGGTTGATGCAGGCGTTGCCGGTGGGTGGGGTGATGGTTGCGGTGGAGGCGTCGGAGTCTGAGGTGGTGCCGTGGTTGACGGCGGGGGTGTCTGTTGCTGCGGTGAATGGTGTTGGTTCGGTGGTGTTGTCGGGGGTGGAGTCTGAGGTTGCGGGGGTGGTGTCTCGTTTTGGTGGTCGGCGGTCGTCGCGGTTGCGGGTGTCGCATGCTTTTCATTCGTCGTTGATGGATCCGATGTTGGCTGATTTTCGGTTGGCGATTGGTGGGTTGTCTTTTTCGGAGCCGCGGGTTCGGTTGGTGGCTGGTGGGGAGGTGGCTTCGGTTGATTATTGGGTTCGGCATGTTCGGGAGACGGTGCGTTTTCATGATTATGTGAGTGGGTTGGGGGATTGTTTTTTTCTTGAGGTGGGGCCGGGTGGTGCTTTGTCTGCGTTGGTGGCTGGTGCGGTTCCGGTGTTGCGGCGTGATCGGTCGGAGGTGTCGTCTTTTGTGGAGGCGTTGGCTCGGTTGCACGTCGCGGGTGGCGAGGTCGACTTCGCTGCGTTCCACACCGGTGGCAGGCGCGTGGACCTCCCCACCTACCCCTTCCAACGACAGCGGCACTGGCTCGACATCCCCGAATCGTCCGCCGACGTCGCCGCCGCCGGGCTGATCGCCGCCGGACATCCGCTGCTCGGCGCCGCCGTCATGCTCGCCGACTCGGACGGCGTGGTGTTCTCCGGCAGGCTTTCCTTGCGGTCACACCCGTGGCTCGCCGAACACCTCGTCGGCGACGTGGTGCTGCTGCCGGGCACCGGTTTCGTGGAACTGGCGTTACGGGCCGGTGACGAGGTCGGGTGCAGTCGGCTGCACGAGCTGACGATCCAGGCACCCCTGGTGCTGCGCACCGACGAGGCCGTGCAGGTGCAGCTCGCGATCGACGAACCAGACGAGTCCGGTCTGCGCCGCGTACGCGTCTACTCCCGCGTGGAGAGCGACACCTCGGACGAGCCGTGGACGTGCCACGCCGACGGAATCCTCTCGCCCGCCCGGCCCCAGCCTGCGCCCGCCCTCGAACGATCGCTCTCCGACGAGACGCCGATCAGCGTTGACGGGTTCTACGAGGAGCTGACCGACCGAGGTCTGCCGTATGGGCAGACCTTCCGCGGGCTGCGCGCCGCATGGCGGCGGGGCGAGGAGATCCTCGCCGAGGTGGCCCTGCCCGAGGACTCCCGGCGCGATGCGGAGCGGTTCGGCCTGCACCCGGCGCTGCTGGACGCCGCGTTGCACGCGAGCGCGTTCGTCGGCGCCGAGGACGACGCGGTCCGGCTGCCCTTCGCCTTCTCCGGGGTCACCCTCCACGCGAGCGGTGCCTCGACACTGCTGGTCAGGTTGCGCCCGACGGGGCCCGACGCGATGGCGCTGGAGCTGTTCGACCCGTCGGGACAGCCGGTGGCCTCGGTCGAGACGCTGCGGCTGCGCCCCGTCGCCCTCGACCGGGTGGCAGCGCGGCGGGTGGACGTCCGTGATGCGCTCTTCAGACTCGACTGGGTGCCCGTGCCGGCCGGCGAATCCGGCGTCCCGGTCCACACGGTGGACTGCACGGACCTGGGCACCGACCCGGTGGCGGCGGCCAGGAGCGGCATCGCGCGCGCCCTGGTCGCCGTGCAGTCCGACCAGCGGCTCGTCGTGCTGACACGAGGAGCGGTCGTGGTGTCCCCCGGCGAGGCCCCCGACCCCGCCGCTGCTGCCGTCTGGGGACTGGTGCGGTCGGCCCAGACCGAACGTCCAGGGCAGTTCGTGCTGGTGGACGCCGACACCGCGGTCGACGCGGAGCGCTTGGCAGGGCTCGGCGAGCCGCAGCTGGCGGTGCGGGGTGATCAGGTGTTCGCCGCGCGACTGAAGCGCGCGGCCGCCGAGGCGGCTCGAACCGACTGGGCTGCGTCGCAGCAGACACTGATCACCGGGGGAACGGGCACACTCGGCGCGGCGGTCGCGCGCCACCTCGTCACCGTCCACGGTGTCCGGCACCTGGTCTTGACGAGCCGCCGTGGGCTGACTGCGCCGGGCGCGGTGGAGCTGCGCGACGAACTCGCGGACCTCGGCGCCGCCGTCACGCTGGTGGCCTGTGACGTGTCGGATCGCGAGCAGGTCGCGGCCCTGCTGGCCGAACACCCGGTCGACGCCGTGGTCCACACGGCGGGCGTGCTCGACGACGGCGTGATCCAGTCGATGACGCCGGAACGGGTGGACACCGTGTTCGCCCCGAAGGCGGCCGCCGCGTGGCACCTTCACGAGCTGGCGGGCGACGTCTCGACGTTCGTGCTGTTCTCCTCCGCCGCCGGGGTGGTCGGCAGCGCCGGGCAGGGCAACTATGCGGCGGCGAACGCCTTCCTGGACGCGGTGGCCGAGCTCCGCCGGGCCAGGGGACTTCCCGCGCAGTCACTGGCCTGGGGACTGTGGGCCGAGGCCAGCGGCATCACCGGAGAACTCGGCACGGCGGACCACAGCCGCATGTCGCGTGGCGGCGTCCTCCCACTGAGCACGGCGGACGGGCTCGCGCTGCTCGACGTCGCCTCGGGAGTGGACTCGGCGGTCGTCGTCCCGGTCCGGCTCGACCTGTCGGTGCTTGCCGCGCAGGAGGTGCCCCCGCTGTGGTCCGGTCTCGTGCGAAGCCCGCGAAAGGCGCCGAGAACGGGTGACACGCAGTACGCAGCGCCCGAGGAACTGCTCGAACTCGTCCGCAGCCGCACGGCGGCCGTGCTCGGCTACGGATCCGGCGACGACATCGAGCCGACCAAGGCCTTCCACGAGCTGGGCTTCGACTCGCTGACCGCCGTCGAGCTGCGTAACGAACTCAACGCTGCCACCGGTCTGCAACTGCCGTCGACCCTGATCTTCGACTATCCGTCGCCGTCAGTGCTGGCCGCGCACCTGTACGCGGAGCGACACGGCGGGCCTGCGACGGTCGTCCCCGCCACGCCGACCGCCGCCGTGTCCGACGATCCGATCGTGATCGTCGGCATGGCGTGTCGATACCCTGACGGGGTCGCGTCCCCCGACGACCTCTGGGACCTCGTGGCGAGCGGCCGCGACGCCGTCGGCGGATTCCCGGCGGACCGAGGCTGGGACCTGGACGCCCTGTACGACCCGGACCCCGAACACCTAGGCACGAGCTACACCCGCAACGGCGGCTTCCTCCACGACGCAGGGTTGTTCGACGCCGCCTTCTTCGGGATCTCCCCGCGCGAGGCGTTGGCGATGGATCCGCAGCAGCGGCTGCTGCTGGAGACCGCCTGGGAGACGCTCGACGGCGCGGGCATCGATGCGCAGTCGTTGCGCGGCAGCAGGACCGGGGTGTTCACCGGACTGATGTACCACGATTACCTCGGCAGGCTGCACCAGGTGCCTGCGGATCTCGAAGGGCACCTGGGCAACGGCAACGCGGGCAGCGTCGCCTCCGGTCGCATCGCCTACGCGCTGGGCCTGGAGGGGCCCGCGATGACCGTGGACACGGCGTGCTCCTCCTCGTTGGTCGCGCTGCACCTGGCGGCGCAGGCCCTGCGCTCTGGCGAGTGCGATCTGGCGCTCGCGGGCGGCGTCGCGGTGATGGCCACCCCCGGGGTGTTCGTGGAGTTCTCGCGGCAGCGTGGGCTTTCCGCCGATGGTCGGTGCAGGTCGTTCTCGGCCTCGGCGGATGGGACGGGGTGGTCTGAGGGTGTGGGTCTGGTGTTGGTGGAGCGGTTGTCGGATGCGCGTCGGTTGGGTCATTCGGTGTTGGCGGTGGTGCGGGGTTCGGCGGTGAATCAGGATGGTGCGTCGAATGGGTTGACGGCGCCGAATGGTCCGTCGCAGCAGCGGGTGATTCGGCAGGCGTTGGCGAATGCGGGTCTGTCCACCGGGGACGTGGATGTGGTGGAGGCGCATGGCACGGGTACTCGGTTGGGTGATCCGATCGAGGCGCAGGCGTTGATCGCGACGTATGGGCAGGACCGGGATCGGCCGTTGCTGTTGGGTTCGGTGAAGTCGAATCTCGGGCACACCCAGGCCGCAGCGGGGGCCGCCGGGGTGATCAAGATGGTGTTGGCGATGCAGCACGGGGTGGTGCCCAAGACCTTGCACGTCGACGAGCCGACGCCGCACGTGGACTGGTCTGCGGGCGCGGTGGAACTCGTGACGGAGCCGGTCGCCTGGCCCGCGACGGCTCGGCCTCGCCGCGCGGGAGTGTCTTCCTTCGGCGTCAGCGGGACGAACGCCCATGTGGTCCTGGAGGACCCCTCCGGGCTGGCCGGGCCGGAATCGCCCGGCGAACTGGCCACGGTCCAGGGCGGTGCGGCGAACGACACACGGAGGTCGACTTCCGCCGCCGGGGTCGTTCCCTGGGTCGTCTCCGCGAAATCCGATGCCGCGCTGCGTGCACAGGCCGCCCGACTGTCGGCTTTCCTTGCCTCCCGATCCGAACTGGACATCCGGGATGTGGGTTTCACCCTGACATCGCGATCCTCGTTTGATCGACGGGTGCTGGTGTCGGGTTCCGGCATCGACGATTTCCGGGCCGGGCTGGGGGAAGTCGTCTCAGGCCGCGTGGTTCCCGGTGATCGTGCCGCCGGTTCTGGTGTGGTGTTGGTGTTTCCGGGTCAGGGTTCGCAGTGGGTG
This sequence comes from Actinoalloteichus fjordicus, assembly GCF_001941625.1. NCBI lineage: Bacteria > Bacillati > Actinomycetota > Actinomycetes > Pseudonocardiales > Pseudonocardiaceae > Actinoalloteichus > Actinoalloteichus fjordicus. The sequence goes on along the minus strand of NZ_CP016076.1, from coordinate 4,009,095 downwards.
GGGATGGCTGTGGATTTGTTGGCGTCGTCATCTGTTTTTGCTGAACGGATGGCTGAGTGTGCGGTGGTGTTGTCGGAGTTTGTTGGGTGGTCGTTGTTGGATGTTTTGGGTGATGAGGGGGTGTTGGGGCGGGTTGATGTTGTTCAGCCGGTGTTGTTTGCGGTGATGGTGTCGTTGGCGGAGTTGTGGTGTTCGGTGGGTGTGGTTCCGTCGGCGGTGGTGGGTCATTCGCAGGGTGAGATTGCGGCGGCGGTGGTGTCGGGTGGGTTGAGTCTGCGTGATGGTGTGCGGGTGGTGGTGGAGCGGAGCCGTTTGATCGCGGGTCTGGGTGGTGGTGGTGGGATGGTGTCGGTGGCGTTGCCGGTGTCTGAGGTGGTGGGTCTGCTCTCCGATGGTGTCTCCTTGGCGGCGGTGAACGGTCCGTCGTCGGTGGTGGTGTCGGGTTCGGTCTCGGGTCTTGAGCGGGTCGTGGCAGCGTGTGAGTCGCGGGGTGTTCGGGCGCGGTGGGTTCCGGTGGATTACGCCTCGCATTCGGTGTTGATGGATGCGCTGCGGGATGAGTTGATCGAGAGTCTGGCGGGGGTGGAGCCTCGGTCGTCGGGGGTGCCGTTTTATTCGTCGGTGACGGGCACGGTGGTCGATACCGCATCGCTGGACGCGCAGTACTGGTTCACGAATCTGCGGGAGACGGTGCGGTTCGACCGTGCGGTGGAATCGTTGCTGGACGACGGTGTCGGCGTGTTTGTGGAGTGCAGTGCGCATCCGGTGCTGACCTACGGCGTTCAGGAGGTCCTCGACGGCCGTGACCGCGAGGGTGCTCTGGTGGTCGGCACGCTGCGCCGGGACGACGGCGGCATGGACCGCTTTCTGGCCTCGGCGGGGGAACTGTTCACCCACGGCATCGACATCGATCTGACGGCGTTCCTTGACGGCGGTCGCCGGATCGCACTGCCTGCCTACGCCTTCCAACACGAACGCTACTGGCTCGACGCCCCCGACTCGGCCGGAGACGTCAGCTCCGCAGGCCTGACCGCCGCAGACCACCCGCTGCTCGGCGCGGCGGTGGCGCTGCCGGCGGACGCTGGGGTCGTGTTCACCGGCAGGTTGTCTCTCCGCACCCACCCGTGGCTGGCCGATCACGCCGTCGCGGGCACCGTGCTGCTGCCCGGGACCGCTTTCGTCGAACTCGCCGTCCGCGCAGGCGACGAGGTCGGGTACGGAGCGGTCGAGGAACTCACCCTCCAGGCTCCGCTCGTGCTCACGGAGAACGCCGCCGCCGAGGTGCGGGTGTCGGTCGGCGCGCCCGACGATGCCGGTCTCCGACCGGTGAACATCCACTCCCGCATCGGCGACACCTGGACCACGCACGCGACCGGTGCGCTGGCCGAGCCCGGCGACAGCCTCGTCGCCGACGCCATGGAATGGCAGCCTGCGAATGCCGAGACGGTCGACCTGGCAGGCTTCTACGACGAGCTGGCGATGCGGGGATACGACTACGGCCCCGTCTTCCAGGGGCTGCACACGGCATGGCGTCGAGGCGACGAGCTGTTCGCCGAGGTCGCGGTGTCGGAGGAGGAGCGGGCGGCCGCCGCACGGTTCGGCCTGCATCCGGCGTTGCTCGACGCGGCACTGCACACGATCGGATTGAGCGCCGACGGCGGCGAGGGCATCGGACTTCCCTTCAGCTGGTCGGGGGTGCGGCTGCACGCGTCCGGAGCGACGACGATGCGGGTACGGATCACGAAGGGCCCGGACGGGTCCGTGTCGCTGCACGGCGTCGATGACACGGGAGCGCCCGTGGTGTCGGTCCGATCGATCACCGTCCGACCGATGACCAGGGCAGCCTCGACCGACTCGTTGTATCGCGTCGAGTGGGTTCCGACTCGTCCGACCGGCGAACGGGCAGTCGTGTCGGTGTTCGAATGCCCGCAGCACACCCCGCGCGCCGCAGTCGGTGCGGTGCTGTCGCACCTTCAGGAGTGGCTGCGGGGAACGGACGACCGACTGGTGGTGGTGACGCGGGGCGCGGTCGCGGTCTCGTCGGACGAGGTGCCCGACCTGGCAGGCGCCGCCGTCTGGGGGCTGGTGCGGTCCGCCCAGTCGGAGCATCCGGACCGGATCGTGCTGGTCGACGGCACCGCCGACGACGAACTGGACGTCGAACTCCTCGCAGCGACGGGCGAGCCGCAGCTCGTGGTGCGCGGCCGCGACGTCTTCGCGGCGCGGCTCCAGCGCGTGTCCGCTGTCGACGGCGGCGGCTGGGATGCGCGGGGAACGACACTGATCACCGGCGGCACCGGGACGCTCGGGGCGGCGCTGGCGAGACATCTCGTCGCCGAACACGGCGTCGAGCGGCTCGTACTCACCAGCCGCCGGGGTCTCGATGCGCCCGGCGCCGCCGAACTACGTGCCGAGCTGGAGGAGATGGGCGCGGAGGTCGCCGTCGTCGTGTGCGACGTCGCCGAGCGAGAGCAGGTCGTTGCGCTCCTGGCGGCGCACGCCGTCACCGCCGTGGTGCACGCCGCAGGAGTGCTCGACGACGGCGTCATCGAGTCGCTGACACCGCAACAGCTCGACACGGTGTTCGCCCCGAAGGTCGACGCGGCCGTGCACCTGCACGAGCTCACCGAGGATCTCACCGCATTCGTGCTGTTCTCCTCGACCTCCGGACTCTTCGGCGCGCCGGGGCAGGGCAACTACGCCTCGGCGAACACGTTCCTGGACGCACTCGCCCAGCACCGCAGAGCCATCGGCCTGCGCGCGCAGTCACTGGCCTGGGGTCTCTGGTCCGAGACCAGCACGATGACGGCGGCCGTGACCCGGTCGCGCGGCGTCTCCGCACTCTCCATCGCGGACGGACTGGCACTCTTCGATGCGGCACTGGCCAGTGCCGAGCCCGTTCTTGCTCCGGTGCGGCTCGACATGCGCGACGCGGGCCGGGTGCCGCCACTGTTCACGGGCCTCGTGAGGGCACGACGCCGCCCGGCCGCAGGGCGGCACGACCTGAAGGACAGGCTCGTCGGGCTGGACCCTGAAGCACGGGAACGTCTGCTGCTGGAGCTCGTCCTCGCCGAGACCGCCTCGGTGCTGGGGCATCGTTCGGCCGAGGACGTCGTGGCCGACCGAGGGTTCCTGGAGTCGGGCTTCGACTCGCTCGCCGCCGTCGAGTTGCGCAACGCGATCACTCGGGCGACCGGCCTGCGGCTGCCCGCCACGGCGGTGTTCGACCACCGGACGCCCGCCGGGCTCGCCCGGCATCTGCGGCAGGCGTCGGCGGCCTCCCAGCCTGCGAACGACGCCGCAGACACGCTGAGCGCGTTGTTCCGCCACGCCGTGACGACCGATCAGCGCGACCGGGGCTTCGAACTGCTCAATGCCGTCGCCGACCTGCGCCCGTCGTTCCACGACGCGGACGGGCCCGCGACCGCGCCCGCGGTGGCCGAACTGGCCTCGGGCCCCGGGCCGAAGCTGATCTGCGTGCCGTCGCCGATGGGTATGGGTGGGGCGCACCAGTTCATCCGGCTGGCCGCCGCGTTCGACGGCAGGCGGGCCGTGTCCGCGTTGACCGTGCCGGGCTTCGCGGCGGGCGAGTCGCTGCCCGCCACGATCGAGGCGGCCGTCGGGCTGCTCGCCCGGTCTGTGCGGGAGACGACGGGGGACGAGCCGTTCGTCCTCCTCGGCTACTCGGCAGGCGGACTCCTTGCCCAGGCCGCGGCCCGACAACTGCAGGACAGCGGTCACGCGCCCGCCGCACTCGTCCTGCTCGACACCTACCTGCCCGACAGCAAGGCGATGGAGGGGTTCGCGACGCACATGCTGGCTGGCCTGTTCTCCCGGGAGGAGTCCTTCGGGCCGTACACCGCAGACCGGCTCTCCGCCATGGGCCGCTATGTCCGGCTGTTGGAGGAGTGCGTGGTGCGCGACATCACCGCGCCCACGCTGTTCGTGCGTCCCGGATCGCTGGGCGACGACCAGTCGCACGACGTGCAGTGGCGCGCCTCCTGGGATTCGGCCGAGGCCGTCGCCGAGGTGCCCGGCGACCACTTCACGATGCTCGAACACCATGCCGTCGACACCGCGCACGCCGTCGAGGACTGGCTCCGCACCGGCACGGAGGTCTAGCCGGGTCCGTCCGGCCGCCGCGACCGGGGCGGGCCAGGCCCGCCCCGGCGTGGTCGATCCTGCGTCGGCGCGGCGTCGGGCGGCAGACTGGTCGACACCGTCCGATGCCCGGTGGTCCAGACAAAGGGGATCTTTCGCCGGGACGGCTGCGTCAATGATCGCGATGTCCTTTCCGTATCACGAAGTGATGTCACTCTCGGTATCTCGGATTTGCGATAAGCGGACCGAATGGTGGCTCTCGGTGACAGTATCTCGAAGACTGTCTTGACAACGACCGTACTTCTCGGGCGCAGTCATTCGCGAGATTGCGGCGGTCCGGCGGTCCGTCGGCCGTCACGCCTTGTCGATCGATCAGCTGGACCCGTGACGGCACGTGACTACTTGCTCCCGCTCGGCGATCCGTGTCATAATCGAGACTGTGCTGAAACCTTACGGTCCGGGTCGAACCAGATCGGTGGTAAACGGTTGATCGGGCTTCAGTGAGGGTCGGGCTGGCTCGACTCTGCGGCTGAAGAAGTTGCGCCGGGGGGCTGTGTAAGGGTGATTGCGGGCGCGGATGTCGGGACAGGACGCTGGCGGGAAGACGTCGCCGTCACCGCTTTCTTCGAATGTCATCTGCACGTGCAGGAATCAGCTGTCCATCGCTGTCCGGGCTCTTCTTGTCCGGCGCCGAATGCGGGCACGCCAGCCGGATTCCGCTCGGTGTGGCGGTGGCACGGGCGCTGCGGCTCGGCCGTCCCCGGCCCGGCGTCGCGCGGTACTGCGGGTCATGGCGCAGTGATGTCTCGCCGGTCCCGACGGCGCCGTATCGACCTCCTGCGCGCGCGTCGAGGATCGCCTGCTTCGGTACGGCCGATCCACGTCTGGGCCCCGGGGCGTGATCATCGAGTTCGTCGCACGGTGTGTCGGGCAGGCGGCAGTGCGGCCGCCGCGGCGAGACCTGGGCCGACTCCCGGCTGTTCTCCCGGCGAGTCGGTCGGCGGCGGGCGCGTGGGGCGAAAGCCCTGACCCTGCTGCGGCAACGGTGCTGTTCGACGGATTCGGGCGGGCGGCTGCGGCCGAACGAATTCGGCGATCGCCCGATTCGGCGCGGTGAATTCAGGGCCAAGGTCGACGCCATAAATTCGAAGTCGGCAGGCGCCGATCATTCTCGGCTATTTTGTCGACGCCAATTCATCGGCGGGATGCCTGGAATGAACGCACGCTGATGCTGTAATCATCGGCAGGTCGCCTTGTCTGGTTGATTCTATTGCCTTGACTGGTCGTCGTTCGTCCGGTTAGCCTGATGTTTGATCATCAGGGATGGCTGATGGCTGAACGCTTCTAGTCGTGATGTCAATCGAATGATGATGAGTCGACGCGGGCGAATCGACGAGGAGAGACTGCTGCCCGCATTGGATTCTGAGGTCGTCTGGGGAGTTTCCATGGATACGCAGTGCTGCACGGAGTTTCAGGACCAGTTCGAGGCGCTGCGGTCACAGTATGCCGCAGTCACAAGCGGCTTCGGCCGGGTCATGATGCTGGACGGGCCGATCGGCAGCGGCAATGTGAAGCTGCTGCGAGATTTCTGTGATCACGCTGCGGCCGAGGGCGCGCTCGTCCTCGCGGCGAAGTGCTCACGGGCGGAGCAGGCGCTGCCGTTCGGAGTGGTGAGCCAGCTCTTCCACAACGACGCCCTGCCCGCGGGGGTGGCGGCGGAGGCCAACGAGCTCCTCGGCCCGCACATGCTCGATGTGGACGCCGCCGTGTCGGATCCCGCGCAGGGGCCGGTCATCGTCCAGCAGTTCCATGCCCGCCTCGTGCACAACCTGGTGACCCTGCTGCTCGGGCTGGCGCAGAGCAGACCGCTGGTCATCGAGATCGACGACCTCCAGTACGCCGACCGGCCCTCGCTGGGCGCCGTGTCGTACCTGCAGCGGCGGCTGCGCTCGACCAGGACGATGCTGGTACTGAGCGGATGGACCTCGCCGCGCCCGGCCCATCCGCTCTTCGACGCCGAGCTGTTCCGCCAGTCCTACTCCCACCGCATCCGGCTGGACACCCTCGACCTGGCACAGATCGCCGACGTCGCCCGCACGGTGCTCGGCTCCTGCCCGGCGGGCTTCGCCGAGTCCTGTCTAGCGGTCACCGGCGGAAGCTCACTGCTCGTCGACAGTCTTCTCGCAGACACCCTCGCCACGACGCACGCCGGACAGGGCCTCGACCCCGCGCGGCCCGGTCCGACGGCTCCCGTGGCCGGGCACACCTTCAGCCGCTCGGTGGTCACCTGCCTCCACTCCGGGGAACCCGCCCTTGCCGAGATCGCCTCCGGAATCGCCGTCCTGGGACCGCTCTCGTCGGCGCGACGGCTCGTCGAGCTGTCGAACCTCGGCATCCAGGCCGTGGACGAGGCGCTCACCGCCCTGGTGGACTCCGGCCTCGTCGCGGGAGCCCGGTTCAGGGCGTCGGTGCTGCGCGACATCGTCATCGAGAGCACAGCGCCCCGACGGCGGATGGAGCTGAACCTGCGCGCCGCGCGGCTGCTCAACCAGGAGGGCGCCGAGACGGACGTCGTCGCCGGGCACCTGCTCGCGGCAGGCGACATCGTGCCGGACGAGCCGTGGGCGATCGACGTCTTCTCCGACTCCGCAGAGCAGGCCCTGCTCAATGATCAGGTGCACCACGCGATCGAATGCCTGACGGTGGCCCGTGCAGTCTGCGGTGATCGGCGTCGGCGTGCGTCGATCACCGGTCGTCTCATCCACCTGGTCTGGCGGGTCAACCCCTCCGCCGCAGCCCAGCACCTCGCCTCGTCCTATCACGGCGGCGAGATCGGGCACCTCCTCGACAACGACGTGACGACGCTGGTCGGCTATCTGATCTGGCACGGTCGGTTCGACGAGGTGACCGAGCTGCTGGAACTGGTCGACGAACACGCCCCCCAGCTCGCCGCGCAGATCACGGCGGAGCTGAGCATCGGCTGTCCGTGGCTGCTGACCGCGCGGCCGGACCGGGTCGAGGTCCTGCCCACGGCGGGGCGGTTCCTCGACGATCAGCCCATCACCCGCGCGATCACGGCGCTGACGGCGGTGCTCAAGAACAGCGACGACGACGCCGCGGCGCAGACCGCCCAACAGGTGATCCAGGGTTGCAGGCTCGATCACACCACCGTCACGCCCGTCGCGATCTCCCTGGCCGCGCTGGTCATCGGCGACCGGCTGGAGGAGGCGTCCCGCTGGTGCACGGTCCTGTGGCGTGAGGCGGGCGAGCAGAGCGCGTCGACCTGGCAGGCACAGCTCGAGGTCACAACGGCCCTGATCTCCCTGCGCCGGGGCGACCTGGCCGACGTCGAACGCCAGGCGCAGACCGCGATGGCGCGGATGTCGCCGCAGAGCTGGGGCATGTTGATCGGGGCTCCGCTGAGTCTGCGACTGCTCGCCACGACCACGGCCGGGCGCTACCACCAGGCCGAGGAACTGCTGTGTCAGGCCGTGCCGCAGTCGATGTTCGACACGACGTGGGGCCTGTTGTACCTGTATGCCCGGGGCTCCTACCATCTGGCGACCGGCCACGTGTACACCGCGATCGACGATCTCCTCGAATGCGGGGAGAAGCTCATCCGATGGCGGCTGGACTTCCCCGCCCTCATCCCGTGGCGCAGTGCCGCAGCGCAGGCCAATCTCGCCCTCGGCAGGCGCGATCACGCCAGACAGCTCGCCGAAGAGCAGTTGCGGCTCGTCGGGCCGGGACCGTCCCGGATCCGGGGGATCTCGCTGCGCACCCTCGCGAGTGTGAGCGACCTCGTCCGGCGTCCCAGCCTGCTCCGGAGCAGCAGCGAGATGCTGCAACGGTGTGGGGACAAGCTGGAGCTGGCACACACGCACAACGAACTCAGCCGGACCTACCGGGCACTCGGCGACGTCGACAAGGCCGAGACCTTCGCCAGGCGGGCAGGCGAGCTGTTCGATCTGTGCGGCGTCCGGCGGGCGGTGCGGGAGACCAGCCTGCCGCAGCCGGTGCCGGGTGAGGAGTTCAGCTCGTTGAGCAACGCCGAGCGCCGGGTCGCCAGTCTCGCCGCCCAGGGCCACACCAACCGCGAGATCAGTCAGCAGCTCTTCATCACGGTCAGCACGGTCGAACAGCACCTGACACGCGTCTACCGCAAGTTGAACGTCCACCGACGGGCACACCTGCCCGCCGAGCTGGTGTGCTGACGTGCCGGATTCCGCCTGAGCGGTGTACCCGACGCGAGAGGCGGGGCCACGCAGCGGGCCCGATCGCGGAGCGCTGATCGGCGGCGGGCGTCTGCACCGCGATCGTCGGGAACCGTGGGGGAGACGCCGCAGCGGCGGTGGGGCCTTGCCGCTCGCGTCGACCGCGCGGATCGCCGTTCTCTCATCGCGTCGTCGTAGGAGAAGCGGTCCGTGGTCTACGGCCTCCGCCGCAGACTTCTTCTCGAAGAATCGTGGCGGATGTCGCCCTCGTGAGCAGGCTGTGATCTTCGGTGTCGCGAAGTCGACAATCGAATCTCCCGAAAGCAGACGTGATCAGCCGGTATTCGGACGGATGCGGTGATCACGATGGCGCGGCAGGGTTCGAATCCGTCGTGCGATCACGGCATTCGATTCGGTGCCGCCAGTCGGCCCGGTGCCGAGCTGGAATTCGAACGCGAGTCAGCCTGGTCGCCCGGATCTCGGCCGGTCCGGGGGGCTGCGTGCGTCCAGGCGGTGGCACCGCACCATCAATCCTTCGCGGGGGCGAGCCATTGTCGCGGGTCAACCGGTCGGGCGGCGATTGCGACGAACCGCGACCGGTGTGATCGGGAACCTGGCGGGATCGTTCTTCGCGGCGGCGGCGGCGCAGTCCGCGCCCGCAGTTGTGGACCGACCCCTGAAGTCGCGTTCGAGACAAGTGGACAGACTAGGGGTACCTACTCGGAATTCTCGTCGATAGAGTGCGGCGACGGCGAGATGTCCGGACCGAAGGCGGCGGAAAATGATTGACATTCTTGATGCTGTCCTGTCTGAAGACGGGACAGGCGCCGATGTGTCCGCGCTGCCCGTGCCGGAAAGCTATCGGGGCGCCGTCCTGCTGGCGGAGGAGACGACCATGTTCGAGGGTGTCGCCTCCGCGGACAAGGATCCCGGGAAGTCGCTGCACGTGATGGACGTGCCGACTCCCGAGCCGGGACCGGGCGAGGCGCTGATCGCCGTCATGGCCAGCGCCGTCAACTACAACACGGTGTGGAGCGCGATCTTCGAGCCGCTGCCGACGTTCTCCTTCCTGAAACGTTACGGCCGCGCGAGCGCCTCCGCAGCCCGCCACGATCTGCCATACCACGTCCTCGGCTCCGACCTCTCCGGCGTCGTGCTGCGGACCGGCGACGGCGTCACCGCCTGGAAGCCGGGTGACCGGGTCGTCGCGCACTGCCTGTCGGTCGATCTCCAGTCGCCCCGAGGGCACGACGACACGATGCTCGACCCGGAACAACGGATCTGGGGGTTCGAGACGAACTTCGGCGGGCTCGCCGAGCTGGCGCTGGTGAATGCCAACCAGCTCATGCCCAAGCCCGCGCATCTGACGTGGGAGGAGTCGGCAGGCTCAGGACTGGTCAACTCGACCGCCTACCGGCAACTGGTCTCCCGTAACGGAGCCAGGATGAAGCAGGGCGACACCGTCCTGATCTGGGGTGCGGCAGGCGGACTCGGTTCGTACGCCACCCAGCTCGTCCGCAACGGCGGGGCCGTCCCGATCTGCGTCGTCTCCGACGAGCACAAGGCCGAACTGGTGCGGTCGTCGGGGGCAGAGCTGGTCATCGACCGGTCTGCGGAGAACTACCGGTTCTGGAAGGACGAACACGAGCCCGATCCGCGCGAATGGGCCCGCTTCGGCCGGAAGATCCGCGAGCTGACCGGCGGGGAGGACCCCGACATCGTCTTCGAGCATCCGGGCCGGGAGACCTTCGGCGCGAGCGTCTTCGTCGCGGCCCGGGGCGGCACCATCGTGACGTGCGCGTCCACCTCCGGATACCAGCACGTGTTCGACAACCGCTATCTGTGGATGTCGCTCAAGCGGATCATCGGCACCCACTTCGCGAATTATCGCGAGGCATGGGAGGCGAACCGGCTGATCTGCCGGGGCATGATCCATCCGACGCTGTCGATCAGCTATCCGCTCGACGAGGTCGGCGACGCCACGCGCAGTGTCCATCTCAACCAGCACACCGGAAAGGTCGGCATCCGCTGCCTTGCACCGCGCGAGGGCCTCGGCGTGTCCGATCCTGAGATGCGGGCCCGGCATCTCCCGGCGATCAACAGATTCCGTCCCGCGACGACCGAGGAGTAGTCGACCGGGTCCGACCGACCGAATTACCAGTCGACCGCCGTGCTCTTCCGTGCGGCGATCTACCGTGAACTCGTCGGTACGTGCCGGGACCGGCGGAATTTCGCCGCCAGTCCGGTGATCGGGGTTCGATCAAGGGGCTGTCCGGGCCGAATTAAGGGGTTCTCGTCGAGCCCCGGTCGTCCATAAGATCAGAATATCATCGGAAGGCTACGGGGGAGTCCACAAGATGGATGCGAAGTCTGATCATGCCGTCTCCGTAGGCAGAGTGAAGCCCTGCCATATCGTGGAACTCCCCGAGTTCGTCGATCCACGCGGCAGCCTCTCCGTCGTCGAGGCGGGCAAGGACGTGGACTTCGAGATCAGACGCGTCTACTACCTCTATGACCTGCCGACCACCGCCATTCGCGGCGCACACGGTCATCACCACCTGGAACAGCTCATCATCGCGGTTCACGGGCATTTCGAAGTCGCCGTGGACGACGGATTCCGAAGGCGTCGGTTCAGCCTGACCTCGCCCCGACAGGGCCTCTACATCGGTCCGGTGATCTGGCGAAACCTCATCAACTTCTCGTCCGGGGCGGTCGGGCTGGTGCTGGCCTCCAACCACTATGACGAGTCCGACTACTTCCGGGAGTATGCGGACTTCTTGACAGCAGCCAGGGAATACGCATGACGGTACCGTTCCTCGATCCGGGCGCGGCCTATGTCGAACTCCAGGACGACATCGATGCCGCCGTGCATCGAGTGCTGGCCTCCGGCCGATATCTGCTCGGGCCTGAGATCGAGGCGTTCGAGTCCGAGTACGCCGCCTACTGTGGAGCCCGGCACTGCGTGGCCGTCGGCAGCGGATGCGATGCGTTGGAACTGGCCCTGCGCGCCATGGACGTCGGGCAGGGGCACGAGGTCCTCGTGCCCGCGCACACCTTCATCGCCACCTGGCTCGCCGTCTCCGCGACCGGCGCCGTGCCGGTGGCCGTCGAACCCGACGAGCGCACCTACAACCTCGACCCCGATCGCCTCGAAGACGCGATCACGCCGAGGACGAGGGCGATCATCCCGGTGCACCTGTACGGGCAGCCTGCGGACATGGACGCCGTTCTGGCCGTTGCCCGGCGACACGACCTGCACGTCCTGGAAGACGCGGCGCAGGCCCACGGCGCGCGGCACCGGGGCGTGCGGGTCGGATCGGGTTCCACGGCGACGGCGTTCAGCTTCTATCCCGGCAAGAACCTCGGTGCGATGGGCGACGGCGGCGCGGTGATCACCGGAGACGACGCGGTGGCCGATCGCCTGCGGCTGCTGCGCAACTACGGCTCCACCGTGAAGTACCGCCACGAGATCAAGGGCACCAACTCGCGGCTGGACGAGGTCCAGGCCGCCGTGCTCCGGGTGAAGCTGACGCATCTCGACGCCTGGAACTCCCGGCGTGCCGACGTCGCGCAGCGCTATCTGACCGAGTGCGGTGATCTGCCCGGGGTGACCATGCCCTACGTCATGCCGTGGGCCGACCCGGTCTGGCACCTCTTCGTCGTGCGCAGTGCGCGTCGGGATCGGCTTGCGCAGCAGCTCGACGCCGCCGGGATCGGGACGCTCATCCACTATCCGACGCCCGTGCACCTGTCGCCCGCCTATGCCGGACCACGGTGGCCCGCAGGCACGTTCCCGCGTGCCGAGCGGCTTTCCGACCAGGTGTTGAGCCTCCCGATCGGGCCGCATCTGTCCGAAGAGGACGTCACCACCGTCATCGCCGCTCTCCGTGCCGCGGCCGGTGAGCAGACCGACGATGCCCGTCTGCACCGGGGCCTGGCCGAGGACAGGGACGTTCGTCCGCCCGCCGACGCCGGAGGTGTGGGCGAGCGTCCGTCTGCACCGGCCTGACCGCGAAAGGGGTGCGACAGACGGGTGATCATCAACGCCAACCGCGAACGGCAGAGGAGCGTCAGGATGCCCACCACCGACGAGGTGGATCGAAGCAGGGTCGCGTATCGAGCGGATCTTCACCTCGGCACCAGGAGGTTCTTCCACCCGCGTAGCACGGCGTGCCCGTGGTGCGGCTCCGCCGACCTGCGGCTGCGCCTGCGAACCACCGACCTCCTCCAGCACAAGCCGGGGCGGTTCACGCTCGACGAGTGCGGCGGCTGCGGGCACGTCTTCCAGAATCCCCGTCTCACCGCGGAGGGCCTGGAGTTCTACTACCGGGACTTCTACGACGGGCTCGCCGCCGAACAGATGGACCGCCAGCTGGAGAAGGAGGCAGGCTCACACCGTGCTCGCGCCGAGGTGGTCCTGCCCCATGCCGATCCGAAGTCCTGGCTGGACGTCGGAACCTCGCACGGGCACTTCTGCTCTGCGGCGGCCCAGCTGTTCCCCGACACCGAGTTCGACGGACTCGACCTGGGTGCAGGCGTGGAGCTCGGCAGGCAGCAGGGACGGATCAAGCGCGCTTACCAGGGACAGTTCGTCGACCTCGCCGACGAGTTGACGGACCGCTACGACGTGGTCAGCATGTTCCACTACCTGGAGCACAGCGCGGAGCCCAAGCCGGAACTGCGTGCGGCGCAGCGTGTCCTGCGATCCGGCGGCCACCTGCTGATCGACGTGCCCGATCCGGAGTGTCGGTTCGCCCGACTGCTCGGGCGCTGGTGGATCGGGTGGACCCAGCCGCAACACCTGCACTTCATCCCGCTGGCGAACCTGCGTGCGGAGCTGGGTCGGTCCGGCTTCGACGTCGTCGCGGTGCAACGCGCCGAGGCCCACCTGCCGTACGACCTCGCGGCGGCGACCTGGCTGTTCGTCAACCATCTGGCGCCGAGACAGGATCGGCCGTGGCTGTTCGATCGGCCCGGCCTCGGTCGCCGGGCGGGCAGGCTCGCGGCGCTGATCGCGGGGGCCCCGCTGATGCTCGCAGGGATGCTCCTCGATCGTGTCGCCCAGCCCGTGGCGGACCGGCTGCGCCTCACCAACTCGTATCGGGTGCTCGCCGTACGGCGGTGAGTCGCCCGGGAACCGCCACTGCCACCGGCGGGCCGAGCGACGTCCTCAGCCGACGCCGACGAAGAGCCCTCGTCCGGACGGCCCGCCCGGCAGGTACTCCACGGCCAGTCCCGCCCGCTCGAAGGCCTGCTCGTACTCCTGCCTGGTGAACAGCGTGATGACATGGGAGGCGGCGAAGTGCTCGGCGCCGGATTCGGCGTCCGCGACGATGAAATGCACCTGCATGTGTGTCGCACCGCCCTCGCGCACCGAATGCGAGACCCGCGCGATGGTTCTGCCGCCGCTCGTCACCACGTCTCCTGCGACGTAACCGGAGAGGAACGTCTCGGGAAACCACCAGGGTTCGATGACCAGGACACCGCCGGGAGTCAGGTGACCGGCCAGACTGCGCATCGTCTCGTCGAGTTCGGTCGTGGATCGAAGGTATCCGACCGAGCTGAACATGCTGGTGATCGCGTCGAAGCCACGGCCGAGATCGACCTTGCGCATGTCGCCTTGGTGAAGTCGTACGCCCGGCAGCTTGGTACGGGCGTAAGCGAGCATGTCCGCCGAGAGATCCATGCCCTCGACGTCGTCGAACAGTGCGGCGAAGCGTTGGAGATGAGACGCGGTTCCGCAGGCGACGTCGAGCAGTGAGGTCGCATCCGGCGCGCGCTTTCGAATCTCCCGCGCGATATCGGCGGCCTCGGCCGCATAGTCCTTGCCCCGAGCCTCGTAGAAGGCGTCGTAGACGGCGGCGAGATCGGCTTCGTACACGAGAGGACTCCTTGGAGTGCTGGGGTGGTCGCCACTGCGTCCGGAGTCGTCGATATCCGGACTCCCGCCGAACGGACGTCGCCGGGTGGAGATTGCGGCGGGCATTGCTGTGAGACGCTGCCGCGAGGCATTGTCGAGACCAGGTCGGACGGAACTGCGGAGATCTCCGCAGGGCGTGCGCGGTTCCGGCGCGCGGGACCTCAGGCCCGAACGGCGTACACCATGTGATTCTTCGATCCCGACAGGCCGTCCGCGGCCTCGTCGACGACTGAGAAGCCCTTCTCCTGCAACAGCGTGCAGAACGCCGAGAGGCGCCCGTGGAAGTCCTCGACCTCGGCGACCACCTGGCGGATCCTCGGCCAGTCTGCGTCGTCGATGCCGCGCAGCACGTCCAGCTCCGCGCCCTCGACGTCGATCTTGAGCAGGTCGACCTGACGAGTGCTCCCGTGCCTGCGGAGCACCGTCGACAGCCGCGCGATCGGGACCGTGATCTCGCTGCCCGTGTAGATTCGACTAGCGGCCTCGGCACCCATGAGGCCGGTCATCAAATGCCGACTGAGCTCCTTGTCCGCTGGGTATCTGGTCGAATTGCTGGGGAGCGACGGATAATAGGTGAAACTTACCTCTCCGTCCGTGTCGCCCAGTCCGATCGGAAAGGAGGACACCGATTCGAGGGCCTGTAGTTCGATGTTCCGGGTCAAGGCCTCGAAGATCTCCGGAATCGGCTCGAAGGCCAGGATCTCGGCGCGCGGGAACTCCTGTTTCATGAAGAGCGCGAAGATTCCGATGTTCGCGCCTGCGTCGATGATGAGGGCGTCGGCAGGCAGGGTGACCTGATTCTTCAGATACGAGCGGTTCTCGAAGATCTCTGAGTAGATGTACATCGCCTCATGAGGCCCGTACTCCGGGTGCTGGGACGGCGTATAACTGCCGAGATCCTCGGTGAACTGCACGAAATGAAGTTCGGTCATGCTCGATTCCTCCTGGTCGACGCGCCACCCGCTGCGAAGTGGGGCGAGCTGATAGCTCGCGACAGCGATAGGTTATCCCGGCATCGCCATGGCAGGCAAGAAACTAGGGGTCGATCGGTAGGGGTTGCTCGCGGATTATTGGCTCCGGTAGCGTCCGACCGGGGTCGGCGTTCTCAAATGATCGAATCAAGGGCGCTGTGGTCGCGAAGGGGAATTGATGGAGGTCATCGGGAACGGGTTCATTGCGCGACATCTACGCACCTACTTTTTTGATCACCATCCGGACACGACCATTATTGCGGCAGGCGTGTCCCGCACCACGGCGAACAGCGTTGCGGAGTTCGCTCGGGAACTGACTCTCGTCGAGGAGGTCACTCGACGCTGTCGGGCCGAGAACCGGACGGTGGTCTTCCTGTCCACAGCAGCCTCCGGTCTGTACGGCAGCGAGGGCGGACCGCACGCCGAGGACGACCCGATCTCGCCGATCTCGCCCTACGGACGACACAAGTTCGACCTCGAGTCGATGATCGCGGTCTCCGGAGCGAACTGGCTGACCCTGCGGCTCAGCTCCCTGGTCGGTGACGGGCAGCCCCCGCATCAGCTGGTGCCCTCCCTGACGGCGCAGATCACCTCGGGCGTGGTGACCGTGTACCAGGGCAGTCATCGTGATCTGCTCGACGTGAGCCACCTGATGGAGATCCTGGACCGCCTGCTGGCCGCGAAGGTGTGCCGCACCGTGGTCAACGTCGCCTCCGGGACTCCGCAGCCGGTCGACCGCATCGTCGCCGGCATCGAGGCGCGGCTGAACAGATCCGCGCGCTGGGACTTCGTGACCGGGTCCGCAGGCGGAGCAGCCGTGTCGATCGCCCGGCTGCGCGAGCTGGTTCCCGAGGTCGCCACCTACGGCTTCGGCCCTGGATACCTCGAACGGCTGATTCATCGGTACGTTGCGCCGATCGCGGACGAGGCCTCGCGCACACCTGCCCGGTTGCGAGCGGAGGAGCACCATGACGGAACGACGATCCGAACCGGATTCGACGACGGCTCCAGGGCATGACCGCAGGCACATCGCCTGCATGCTCTATCCGGCGCACGGGCACACCATGCCTGCGGTGGAGGTCGTGGCCGAACTGGTGCGCAGGGGGAATCGGGTCACCTGTTTCGTCGGAGACCTCGGCGCCGACGACATCGCGGCGACCGGGGCCGAGATCGTGCGCTACGACGTCCCGTTGAGCGTGGAGCCGCCGTTGGTCGACCCGACCGTCGACGAGATCGCCGAGGCGAGCCTGCGGCTCGTGGTCGAGACATCGGCGGCGTGTGACGTGGTCGCTGCCCGCTTGTCCGATGACGTCCCCGACGTCCTGCTGTGCGACATCATCTTCTACCTGCCCGGCGGCGTCCTGGCGCAGAAGTGGGACCGGCCCGTGGCGAGGCTGCTGCCCGTCTTCGCCTCCAATGAGCACTTCTCGCTCCAGGAGCGGCTGTCCGTCGGCGTCGATCAGATCGACTTCGCTCATCCGGCGATGCAGGAGGTCGACACCCGGCTCGCGGAGTTCCGCGCCTCGCACGGTCTGACCACCGACGATCAGACGGGCTTCTTCCCCGGCGACACCGAACTGAGCCTGGTGTTCATCCCTCGGGAGTTCCAGTTCCAGGGCGAGACATTCGGTGCTGACCACGCCTTCGTCGGTCCCTGT
Source organism: Actinoalloteichus fjordicus (assembly GCF_001941625.1). Taxonomy (NCBI): domain Bacteria; kingdom Bacillati; phylum Actinomycetota; class Actinomycetes; order Pseudonocardiales; family Pseudonocardiaceae; genus Actinoalloteichus; species Actinoalloteichus fjordicus. The sequence continues at coordinate 3,992,231 of NZ_CP016076.1, read as the reverse complement.
CGCCCACGGACGAGCCTGCTTCCCCAGGAGTCGCGGTGGAGTCCGCCCGGCGACGGCCTACCCGTCGTGCTGATCTCGCTGGGCACGGTGGACAACGATCGTCCCGATTTCTTCCGCGTCTGTGCTACCGCGTTCGAAGACCTGCCGTGGCATGTCGTGATGACCATCGGGGACAAGGTCGGCGAGGCGGCGGTCGGACCGTTGCCGCCGAACGTCGAGGTGCACCCGTGGATCCCGCAGGCCGAGGTCCTGGCCCATGCGGCGGTGTTCGTCTGTCCCGGCGGTATGGGGTCGATCATGGGATCGCTTTCCTTCGGCGTCCCGCTGGTCGTCGTGCCCCGGCATCCGGAGCAGTACGCCAACGCCGAGCGAGTCGCCGAACTAGGACTCGGCCGCCTCCTGCCCTCGGACGACGTGACCGGGGAGACCCTGCGGACGGCGGTCCTGGCGGTGTCGGACAGCGCGTCGGTGCGGGATCGACTGCGAGACATGCAGGCTGACATCGAGCGGGCCGGGGGCGCCCGCCTGGCGGCCGACCACGTCGAGGAGCTGCTCCGCGCCCGGGGCGCGCGGCCGGTCTGAGGCCGCCGACGTCGGCGGTCCCGAGGTGGGCGATGCGGACGTCGACGAGGGCGTCTCGGTGCGGGCGGTCCTGTCGGCAGAGTGGTGCGGCGGCTGCGGGCGATGACGCGCGATGACCGCCGTCGCCCGCGACGTCACGGTGAGGCAGAGAAGTCCTGCCGTGGTGAAGGGAGTCGGTGTCCTGCGGTGCGGCGGCGTGTGGGAGGCGATCTCGAGGAGGACCGACAGAGCGATCCCGTGCGGGATGACGGAGTCCGGACGTTCCGGCCGGGGGAGGCACGAGGGCTCAGCGGAAGGAGGAAGGACGATCTCCGATTCCGGCCGACGTCGGCCGCTGAGGAATCGACGGATGGACGCTTCGGGAGACAGGAACCGACGGTCGCACAGACCCACGCAGACGCCATGGTCGAGAGCGCAGAGATCCACTGCGGTATAGTGCCGGATGAAGAGGCACAAAAATCCTATAATGATCCTAGTGGATGTGAGGCAAGTTGTCAACCTTCGAGTTCGCGGCCGAGCTGGCGGCGGAACGCGAGTACGTCGCGTCCCTCTACGAGAAGCTCGACGAGGAGAGGCGAAAGGCGGAGCAGGAGCTTGAACGGAACCTGCGTGACAGCACCGCGACCAGCCCGCAGGCGCGCTGGCAGCAGCAGGCCTCGGTGGACCACCTCACGACCCGGATCCACGCGCTGAAGGTCGCGGACTCCGGCCTGTGCTTCGGTCGGATCGACGACACCGACGGCGAGACCACCTACATCGGCCGGATCGGGCTGTTCGACGAAGAGGACGACTACGAGCCGCTGGTGATCGACTGGCGGGCGCCTGCCAGCAGGCCGTTCTACTGTGCCACCGTCGCGAAGCCCGAGGGTCTGGTGCGGCGCCGTCACTTCCGCTCGCGCGGGCACGAGATCGTCGACTTTCACGACGACGTGCTCGACCTCGACGTCGCCGAGGGCGGGGGAGACGCCGACAGCGCGCTCCTCGCGGCGCTCAACGCCCCGCGCGAAGGGCAGATGCGCGATATCGTCGCCACGATCCAGTCCGAACAGGACGAGATCATCCGCCTCGGCCACGGCGGGGTCGTGGTGATCCAGGGCGGCCCCGGCACCGGGAAGACCGCCGTGGCCCTGCACCGCGTCGCGCACCTGCTCTACAACCACCGGGACCGGCTCGCCAGGCGAGGCGTGCTGGTGGTCGGCCCGAACGAGGGCTTCCTCGACTACGTCGGCAACGTCCTGCCGTCGCTCGGCGAGACCAGCGTCGTGTTCGCCACGACGGGAATGCTGATGCCGGGTGTCGTGGCCACCAGGGAGGAAGGCCCGGACGCCAAGCGCGTCAAGGGATCTCTGGCCATGGTCGACGTGCTGAAGGCCGCCGTCGCCGATCGTCAGGAGCTGCCGGACGCGCCGATCTCGATCGACCTGGACCACGTCGACGACCTCAAGGTCGACGCCAAGCTGGCCGAGCGGGCCCGGCAGTACACCCGCGACACCGGCCTGCTGCACAACGACGCGCGCGAGGTCTTCCACCAGCACCTCGTCGAGGGCTTGGTGACGCGGGCGGTGAATCAGATCGGCAAGGGATGGCTGGACAAGCGTGACACCGTGCTGCGGGCCGAGCTCGCCGCCGACACCGCCGCCGCGCTGAAGGGCAGTGACGACGTCGTCCGGGCCGTGAATCGGTTGTGGCCGTTCCTGACGCCGCAACGACTGCTCGCCGACCTGTTCAGCGACCGTGGGCGTATCGAGGCGGCCGCGTCGGCACTGTCCGATGCGGACAGAATGAGCCTGTACCGCGAGGCGGGCGACGCCTGGACGGTCTCCGACGCCCCACTGCTCGACGAGGCGGTGGAGTTCCTCGGCGTCGACCACAGCGCGGAGAAGCGGGCCGAGCGGGAGCGGCTGGAGCACGTCCAATACACCAAGGGCGTGCTCCAGGTGCTGGACACCGACGAGGACCTCGACGGCGAGACGCTGCGGGCAGTCGACGTCGTGGACGCCGAGACTCTCGCCGACCGGAACCAGGAGCGCGACGGTCGCGACATCGCCACGCGGGCGTCGAGCGACCGCGAGTGGACCTATGGGCACGTCGTGGTCGACGAGGCGCAAGAACTGTCCGAGATGGACTGGCGAGTCCTCATGCGTCGCTGCCCGACCAAGTCGATGACGATCGTCGGTGACCTGTCGCAGCGGCAGTCCACGGCGGGCGCGCGTACCTGGGGCGCGATGCTCGACGAGTACGTGCCGCAGCGGTGGATCTTCCGGGAGCTGACGATCAACTACCGGACGCCCTCGGAGATCATGGAGGTGGCGAGCAAGGTCCTCGCCGAACTGGACCCGTCTCTTGCGACCCCGGAGTCGATTCGCAGCAACGGCATCCGGCCGCAGGCCCGCGAGACGAGTTCTGCCGAACTGGCTGCTGCCGTGGCCGAGGCGATCCGCACGGCTCCGGAGGAGGGCGCGGCGGTGGTGATCGTGCCGGAGGGCCTGACCCTCGAACTCGGGAAGTTCGGAGTCGACGCGGCCGTCATCACTCCGCAGGCGTCCAAGGGGCTGGAGTTCGACCTGGTCGTGGTCGTCGAGCCGCACCAGATCCTGGCCAACCCGCTGCACGGCGCGGCGGAACTCTATGTCGCGCTCACCAGGGCCACCCAGAAACTGATCGTGGTCCACTCCGCGCCCCTGCCCGCCGTCCTCGAAGGCCTGGAGGTCGCTGCGGCCGGTGCTCCCCTGAGCTGATCGGTCGGCGGCCGGTGGGGGACGGCGGCCCCCGTCTCTCACCGGCCCACGGCGATGGACGGGTATGCATCGGCCGGCAGGCGCCCCTTGAGACGTCATGGCGGGGAAATCGATCCGCATGACGAAGTCGATTTCTCGTGGAGTTCCGTTACCCTCAACCGGAGACCACGAACAGCCTGACCGTGACGTCGATTGATTTCCGGCCTGGGGAGGATTCATGCGCGTCCTGTTCACCACGTTCTCGGCGAGAACTCACCTGTATCCGATGGTTCCGTTGGCATGGGCTTTTCGGGTGGCAGGCCACGAGGTCGTGGTCGCCAGTCAGCCGATACTGACCGACGTGATCACCGAGGCGGGGCTGCCCGCCGTGTCGGTCGGCGCCGACTTCAGCACAGCCGAGATCGTTGCGAACGCCGACGACGACATCGCGAAGCCTGTCGAGATCTTCGGCCTCGAACCCGAGTCGCTCGACTGGGAGGAGCTCACCAGGGGCTACCGGTCGTTCCTCAAGGCCGGGGTCATCCCCTTCAACGACTCGATGGTGGACGATCTGGTCGATTTTGCCGTCGACTGGCGTCCTGACCTGGTCATCTGGGAGCCGATCACGTTCGCGGGCGCGGTGGCGGCGCGGGTGACCGGCGCGGCACACGCGCGGCTGCTCTGGGGTCAGGACGTCTGGACGCGCACTCGCGAGCACTTCGTCGCGCTGCGGGACGGGCGCCCAGCCGGGGAGCAGACCGACCTGCAGGCCGAGTGGCTGACCGATGTTCTCCAGCGCCACGGCGCGACCTTTCACGAGGACGTGGTGAACGGGCAGTGGACGATCGACCCGATGCCCGCCGCCACGAGGCTCGCCGCCGCGACGCCGTCGGTGCCTATGCAATACGTTCCTTATAACGGCCGATCGCCTATTCCGAATTGGCTGCGGGAACCGTCGACGCGGCCACGTATCTGTGTCACGATCGGTATCAGTCAACGCGAATACGAACACGTGCCGGGCCCCGGGCAACAGGACATCGGCATGATTCTCGACGCGATCGCGGACCTCGATGCCGAGGTGGTCGTCACCCTCACCGAGCGGCAGCAGGCGGCGTTGGCGGACTCGTTACGCCATCCGAACGTGCGAGCCGTCGAGTTCGTGCCGCTCCATGCCCTGCTGCCCACCTGTGCGGCGGTGGTCCACCATGGCGGGGCGGGAACCTACTCGACCGCGCTGGCCGCAGGAGTGCCGCAGCTCATCATCCCGAACATGTTCGACACGGTGCTCAAGGCACGGCAGCTGACGGACCTCGGTGCAGGCCTGCACATCCACTCGGCAGATCTCACCGGTGCCGAGGTCAGGGCCGGTCTGGTACGGATGCTGACGGAGCCCTCCTTCCAGGAGAGCGCCGCCCGGCTGCGACAGGAGAGCCTGGCGGACCCGACGCCCGGCGAGCTGGTCCCGATCCTGGAGAGCATGACGATGAAGTACCGCACCGAGGGCTGAACCCGACCGAGCCGGCCGTGGTGCCTGGGGATCGCTCTCCAGCGTTTCGGCAGCCCTGCCCTCGGCCGGCTCGTCAGGGCTCGACCGCGAGTTCTCCCTCGCCTGCTACCAGGTGACCGGGAGCCTGCGCAGCCCATAGATGGTCATGTCGTCCCGCATCGGCACCTCCGCAGGTTCGACGGCGAGCCGCAGCGTCGGGAATCGCCTGATGAGCGCGGTGTATCCGACGCGCATCTGCATGCGGGCGAGCTGCTGACCGAGACACTGATGCACACCGTGGCCGAAGGCGAGGTGACCGCCTGCCGCCTGCGTGACGTCGAACCGATCCGGATCGGCGAACTTCTCCGGGTCGCGGTCGGCGGCGCTGAGCGAGAGAGTGACCGTGTCGCCTGCCTTGATCAGGTGGCCGTCCAGCTCGACGTCGGCCAATGCGGTCCGCGAGGGTCCGATGTGGAAGATGGTGAGGTAGCGCAGCAGCTCCTCCACGGCGTCGTCGATCAACGCCGGGTCGGTGCGCAGCCGTTCGAGCTGCTCCGGATGGCACAGCAGGGTGTAGGTGCCCAGCGACAGCATGTTCGCGGTCGTCTCGTGCCCGGCGGCCAGCAGGAGGAAGGCGATGTTGGTCAGCTCCTCGTCGGACAGGTCGTTCTCGGCCATCAGCCTGCCGAGGATGTCGTCGGTCGGCTCCCGGCGCTTGCTGAGCACGAGCCTGCGCACGAACTCGTTCACGCTGACGGCCGCCTCCTGGATCTGATCGATCGTCGAGGTCAGGGTCAGCAGCACCGCCGTGTGATGCTGAAACTCGTCGAGTTCGGAGTACGGGGCGCCGAGCAGCTCGCAGATCACCATCGAGGCGATGGGCAGGGAGAAGCTCCGCACCAGGTCGGTCGGGGCCTCCTGACGCTCCATCTCGTCGAGCAGACCCTCGACGATGTGCTCCACCCTCGGCTGGAGGCTGCGCATGCGACGCATGGTGAACTGTCCCGCGAGCAGCTGCCGGTACCTGGTGTGGTCGGGCGGGTCCAGCCGGATGAAGTTCCCCGGATCGGCGGGCGTCTGCGGCTCCTGCGCGACGATGTGCGGGAGCGAGGCGCGCATCAGGTCCTGTCGAGAGCTGAAGCGACGGTCGGCGAGTATCGCTCGCGCGGCGGCGTGGCTGGTCACCAGCCAGCCCAGATGTCCGTCCGGGTAGGTCATCCTGGCGATGGGCTGTCGCTCACGCAGCCGGGCCAGCTCGTCGGGAGGATCCAACGGGCGCTCGCGCAGCGTGGGCAGCAGCGTTACCTCGGAATGGCCTGTTGTCATACCGCGATCTCCTTCTGGCGGTCGAATGTCGAGCTGCTCCGTTTCGGTGTCGGCGAGCGGATCTCCCGTCATCGCGGGAGATCGCAGTCAGCCGATGTGTATCGAGTGGACCAGGTCCGTCGACTGCCAGGAGAAGGGCGATGTCCCATGCTCTCGGCGGCGCCGTCGCAGCGATACGAGGAATCAGGGTTCGCCTGCGGCGAGCCGAATGATCCGGCGGCCGAGCCGGTCGTCTTCCGCCGTCGTCAGTCGCACCTCGTGATGGGTGCCGACGACTGCCGGTGCCAGATCGCGGGACTCGGCATGGCCGCGATGTCGGCCGAGTATCGTGCCTGCGTCGAGCACTCTGCGTACTGTCGGGCGGCAACGCGGCATCCGAGTGATCATGATCTCGCGGTCCCCTGTCGAGACCGGTGTCGAGCTCGGCCGGTGTGTGTCTACTCGGCCGGTCGCCGGAATCAGCGGCCGCGGAATGGTGTGTCTGGTCGCTCGCCCTCGCTCGCCGCCGCCCTCGGCGGTAATGACTTCCTCCATCGCCAACCACCTGTTCGGGCAAGTCGCGGCCGCTCGTCCGAATGGATGCTACGTGGCGCCATCGAGGCGCTCCAGCATCCTTCGTGGGAATAGGGGTCACCGCACCGGAGAGACAGGGGGTCAGGTGTTCGCCGGGCCGCTGGGTGCTGCTGACTCGTGGTGCCGGGCTCGCGTCGGGAGGCCCGACGGCTGCGGTGCGGGGTGTGGAAGCGGGTGCCGACGGGTAAGACTCGGGGCGGCGGATCGTCCTGATGCCGGGTCTGTGATCGGCTGTCGGCTGTCGTCGGGGCGCGCGATCCCGGACGAGCATTCGCCGACGGCGTCGCCTGCGTCCCGCGCGGGGTCCTTTCCGCCGCACGGGAGACGAGCATCGTCGGCCTCGCCTTGGCCGACGAAGAATAGATACGAGAACACGGCGCAGTCCCCTCGGGCCAGGCACAGCCCGGCGATGTCCGCGTCCTCGACGGCGCGACGCGGGGCGCCGCCGGTGGCCAGCGGCGTGTAGCGCAGCAGTTCGTCGACGGACTGGGGGATCAGCTCCGGCCGGTCGCGGAGTTCGTTCCAGACGTCCGGATGGGACAGCAGAGCCAGGGAGGCATTGGTGAGGAAGCCGACTGTGCTCTCGTGACCGGCGGCCCACAGCATCCCCGCGATCTCGGCCAGCTCGTGCGGGGAGAGCATGCCCTCGGCAGCGCGCTGGAACCGGGCCATGAGGTGATCGCCGGTCAGGTGCACAGGGTTGGCGTACCAGTCGGTGAACGACCGGTGGTAGTCGAGCCAGGCCGTCTCGATGTCGTCACGCGAGTAGGCGGCGCCGTTGAGGCCGATGAGGGCGTCGGCGTGGAGCCTGCGCCGCAGCCGTGGTGAGAGATCGCCCAGCAGCGCGCGGCCGCTCATCTCGAACGGCAGCGGAAGTGCGATGGCGGTGTGCAGGTCCATGGGCGGACCCTGGCGGCGCAGGCGGCTCAGGAACCGTTGTGCGGCCTCGGCGGCATGCTGTCGCTGGGCGTCGGCGGCCTGCGAACTCAACGCCTGTCGGAACAGCCTGCGCAGCTCCGGCCGCTCCAGCACGGGTGTGGCGTCACCTCGGGTGCCCGGTGGTCGGAACCGCACGGCCTCCTGCCTCGGGGAGTCGTCTGCGCTCGCGGCCCGGAGGCTCATCCGAGGGTCGGCCAGACAGGCGCGGGCGACCTCGGCCTGAGTGACCAGCCAGACCGTGTCGCCGTTGCGGGTGCGTACCCGGTATCCCGGCTCGGCGGTGTCCCGCAGCCGGGTCGTCCAGGCGGGCAGTCGGTGGTCCCACCCCCTCGAAGGGCCAGATCGGAATGTCGTCGATCGGCAACATCGCCGTTCCTTTCTCCTGCTCAGCTCAGCCGGGCAGGGTGGTCGCGGCGGAGGCGGAGCTCTCCGCCGCAGTCGTCGCCGGGCGGATCAGCGCACATCCCGGGGAGGGGACGGGGCGCAGCGGGCCGCGTGCGGCGACCACCTCGCGGATGAATTCGGCGGCTCGGTGATAGAAGCTCACCGACGACGGCACACCGAGGATGCCGGCGGTGTCGACGACGAATGGCAGCTCAGCCACGACGTACCGGGCACCCTGTTCGATCTGCTCGTCGGTGAACGGGACGCTCGGCCGCCGGGACTCCAGCACGACGCGGCTGGTGTGCAGGCAGGCCCGTCGCAGTGGCGACGGTTGTGCGACCGCTGCCTCCGCCTGGCTCAGCAGGGCCCGATAGCGCGGGCATTCGGCGAACTCCGAGAGCAGGTGCCAGCGCTCGGGGGCACGTTCCAGCCCGATCTGATCCCAGGCCCGCACCACCCGGTTGCACTCTTCCCGGCTCCGCTCCTGGGTTTCCTTCTCCGAATGTCCCAATTCGAGTTGGGTGTGCACCAAAGTCGTGTCGGGAATGACGACGTCGACCTCCGCGAACCTCCGGTGTGCCCATCCCAGCAGTCGAGTCAGCAGCGCCACGCTGAGGTAGCTGCCCCGGACTGACGCTGACCAGAAGATGTTCCGTCCGTTCGCACACCCGTCGGCAGTTATCACTATTGGGTTGAACGGTGAAGTCAGAAACAGTGTGTCCTGCGGCATCCTCGGGCCTGTCGTCGCTCGCGGTGGTCGAGGTCGAGCACATTGATCTTTCCCTTCGGCTCCAGGGGAACCCGCTGCTGGGAACTCGCCGGTCAAGGATGCACCGGAATTCGAGAGTCGCAGCGATATCGATCCTTATCGCACTCGTTAGAGGCGCCATGACAGGGTGAATTGGTCGCCGGTCGGTTCTTCTGGTCGCAATGATTCGGACTGATTTCCGGAGCTTCCTTTCCTGGAAAGTGAAGTCGATCTTTATTCATGGTCGAGTCTTACGTTCGACGCGGAATGAGCCCTCCTCGGGTTCGCTGCGCGCCGGCGCCGGAATTCCTCCGACCGGCGATGCGGCCCGTCCCGATGCACGGTGGATGCCGGGTCGTCGGTCTCCTCATGGCATGTCGAGGCCGGTGCCCGCCGGGGCCCGTCCGGGTGTCTGACGTGGGCGCCCATCGAGCTACAGCGCCGCGATGCGCCTATTCCCCCGGTCGGGACGGCGGTCGAGCGTCGCAGGTGGGGGATTGACGAGTCGCAGGGCGAGCATGACGCTGAGCAACGGTCCCGCGCGGTGGCGATGTGGCGGGCGTGCTTCCCGCGGGCCTGGGCACGCCATGGCTGGGAAAGCGCTTTCTCGAGACCGGAAGGGATGATCCGCCGTCCGGTGTGGACCGGCGATGTCTGCCTGCCACCCCCTTGTGCACCGCGCCTGCCGAGAAGAACGACAAGTCGACGATGACGAGGAGATCTTCATGCACCGCAGACACCGATGGCGTCCGGGACGGCGACTGACCACCGTCTCGACAGCCCTGACCGCAGCCGTCGCTCTGATCTTCGGCCTCACCACGATGGGCGCCGCCGCTCCCGTGCCTGCGGCCGAGCCGCCCGGCGACGAGGCGTCGCCGACGGGGTCGTCTTCGGTGACGGGACCACCCACCGCGAGCAGGACGACGTCCGCCAGTCGATCGCCGTGCTCGACGGCGAGACCGGCGCGCTTCGGACCGCCGCCCCGGTGCCTGCCGACTACCTCGCAGACGGCCCGATGTACGCGCGCTTCGGCGTCGGCCACCTCGACGGCGTCACCCCGAGTCTGGTGGCGTACCTGAAGAACCGGGTGGGCAACGGTGGCTTCAACCTCGCCATCGGTGCCTGGCAGTTCGACGGCGAGGACCTGACGCAGGAGTGGAGATGGCTGCGCGGAGATCAGGACGCGCCGGACGGGCACAACACCCGCATCATCGACGTCGACGGTGACGGGAAGGACGAGATCGTCGAGATCGGATTCGTCCTCAATGGCGACGGCACCCTGCGCTACTCGCTGGCCGACGCGGGCATCGTCCACGGCGACCGCTTTCACATCGCCGACATCGATCCGCAACGGCCCGGTCTGGAGGGCTACGGCGTGCAGCAGGACAACCCCAGCGGCCTGCGCGAGTACTACTACGACGCCGCCGACGGCGAGATGATCTGGCAGCACTTCGGTGACGGCGTCGCCGACGTCGGGCGGGGCATGGTCGGCGACATCGACCCCCGCTTCCCCGGCATGGAGGTCTGGTCCTTCTCCGGCCTCTACAACGCCTCCACCGACGAGCTCACCGAACCCGACACCGGGCTGGCGCCGTGGCCGCAGCTGGGGTTGTGGTGGGACGGCGATCTCACCATGGAACTGCTCAACGACGGCAAGTTCGAGAAGTGGGACCCCGAGAACCCGAGGCCGAGCAACAGCCTGCGCCGGCTGCTGCGGAACTCCGACTACGGGGCGGTCAACGCGCACGGGGTGAACCCCGCACTCGTCGGTGACATCCTGGGCGACTGGCGCGAAGAGGTCGTCTACACCAACGCCGACCGCGACGAGCTGATCGTCTTCACGACCGACCAGCCCACCGACACGCGGCTCTACACCCTGGCCCACAACCCGGCCTACCGCAATGCCATGACCCTGCACGGTTATCTGCAGTCACATCACGTCGACTACTTCCTCGGTCACGGGATGAGCACGCCCCCGAGGCCTGCCATCTCCTACGTCGGGGAGTGACGACGACTTTGAGCGGCCGAGCCGAGCGGGATGCCCGGCCTGCTCGGTTGGTGCGCGATCCGGGGTCGTTCGAGGCGGAGCGCGCTCAGCCCGGCGGTCTCGGATCATGCCTCGTCCTGCCCCGGTCCGCAGACCTCGTGCCCTGCGGGCCTGCTCGCCGCCGCCGACGAGCGGGCGCCGAGAACGTCGCGTCATCCCTCGGAGCAGAGACCCCGGACGCTCGCCGGGACGGGCTCCGGGGTGATTCCTCGACGTCGTCGTGCGTCCGAGGCCGCCTCCATCGTCCGGACGCCGACGCAGGCCACCGCGTCCGGGACGGTGCTCAGCGCAGGCAGCGCCGCCGAGACGGCCTGCCCGTCCGATCGATCGAGGCCGTCAGACAGCCTCCGGCCGCGCTGCTGACGTCGGCAGGCGCGGCAGACCAGGCGGCCTGGAGGTCGGGATCGGGCAGCGGGAGGTAGTCGTCGGCTCGCTCGGGCAGCTCGATCAGATCGGTGCAGGCCGGCCGCATCGTCGTGATCTCGGCACGGCCCTGGGCGTCGATGCTGCGGAGCAGGTCCCCGATGCCCTGGTGATAAGGCGCCGCGAACGGGGCCTAATTCGCCCGCGACCGGCGGTGTCAGGAGAGCCCGTCGCGGATCCGGCTGATCAGCACCGCTGCCGGGCGGTTGGCGGACGCCGCCCAGGCCGCCTCGTCGTCGTCGAGTTCGGCAGCGGCGATGATCTCGTCGAGTTCGAGGTCGTGGTCCTTCGCGACGGCGGAGACGACGTCGACCAGGCCGTCTGCGGCGTCGCAGTTCGACACCGCTTCGCCCAGGTCCTCTCCGTAGGCCTGGGTAACGGCGGCCACGACTGCTTCGAGGTCGAACATGGGATCGTTCCTCCGGGTCCAGAGTTCGTGTCGTCGATGATCCGACCCTGAGCCGGGGCGGGCCGGGTCGAGGTGCCGACCCCCGGCCGGCGAGCAGCGGCTCGTGGACGGGGCGCGGCGGTGCGGGAGGCATGGGGGAGGCTCGGTCGTCGAGGCCGAGAACTCGATCATCGCGATCGTCGCACACGATGTCGACGAGCGGGAGCGTCGACGCGGTCCGGATCGTGATCCCGGCCGTGTGTCCACGATGCCGACCAGGTCCGGTGCCTGCCGGACCTACCCGCCGTCCTGCCCGTGTCTCGCCGGGGGACGGCCTGCCGGACGCCGCTGGAGCCGAAGGGACGCCGCTGGAGCCGCCGGACGCCGACTGCGCGGCGGCGCCGTCGGCGAGTCCGGGGCCGCCACGGCGCTCGGCTACGGCCGGGGTTCGGCGCTTCCCGGCCCGACGTCGACGCTCGAGAAGCGCCGCAGCCGCAGGCTGTTGCTCACCACCAGCAGCGAGGACAGCGACATGGCCGCGCCGGCGATCAACGGGTTGAGCAGGCCGAATGCCGCCAGCGGAATTCCCGCCAGGTTGTAGACGAACGCCCAGCCGAGATTGCCGTGAATGGTGCGCAGCGTCTGATGGGAGAGCAGGATCGCGTCCGCGACCACGCGGAGGTCGTCCCGCACCAGGATGACGTCGGCCGAACGCAGGGCGATGTCGGTGCCGCGCGCCATGGCCAGACCCAGGTCCGCCGTGGCCAGCGCCGGGGCGTCGTTGACGCCGTCGCCCACCATGGCCACCCGACGGCCCGCGCCCTGCAGCTCCGCGACGGCGGCCGCCTTCTCGGCGGGCAGCACGCCTGCCGACACCTCGGTGATGCCCACCTCGTCGGCGACGGCTCTCGCCGTGATCTCGGTGTCTCCGCTCAACAACAGGGTGCGCAGGCCGAGTCGGTGCAGGTGCGCGACGGCCTCGCGCGCACCCGGCCTGACCTCGTCACGAACCACCAGCAGCCCCACGACGATCTCGTCGACCGCCACGACGACGGCCGTCGCTCCGGTCCGTTGTGCGTCGGCGAGTCGCTCCGCAATAGCGGCGTCGATCGAGATGTCCTCGTCGGCGAGCAGCGACGCCCGGCCGATGAGGACTGCCCGGCCCTCGACCTCGCCGCGCGCGCCGAGACCGGGCGAGGCCGTGAAACGGTCCACCTCGGGCAGGTCGCCGAGTTCGGCGTGGGCCCGCGCCGTCACGGCCGCCGCGATCGGGTGTTCCGAGGCGCTCTCCACCGCCGCCGCGAGCCGGAGGACCTGGTCTGCCGGGAGGCTCCCGACGGGAACGATCTCGGTGAGCGTCATCCGTCCGGTGGTCACCGTCCCGGTCTTGTCCAGCACGACCGTGTCGATGCGCCTGCTGGTCTCCAGGGCCTCCGGACCCTTGATGAGGATGCCGAGCTGTGCGCCTCGTCCGACGCCCACCATCAACGCGGTCGGTGTCGCGAGCCCCAGCGCGCAGGGGCAGGCGATGATCAGCACCGACACGGCGGCCCGGAACGCCTCCGTCGTGGCATGGCCGGTGAGCAGCCAGCTGGCGAAGGTGATCGCCGTGATCACCAGCACCACGGGGACGAAGATCGCGCAGATCCGGTCGGCCAGCCGTTGGATGCGGGCCTTGCCCGCCTGCGCGCGCTCGGCGAGCGCACTCATCTGCGCGAGCTGCGACCGGGCACCGACCGCGGTGGCCTGCACCACGAGCCGCCCGCTGAGATTGATGGTCCCGCCGACCACCCTCGTCTCGGGGCCGACCTCGGCGGGCACCGACTCGCCGGTGATCGCACTGGTGTCCACAGTGGACAGGCCGCGTTCCACCCGGCCGTCGGCGGCGATCTTCTCGCCGGGGCGCACGATGAACAGGTCGCCGACGGCGAGCGCGCCGATCGGGACGACGGTCTCCACTCCCGCGCGCAGCACGCGGACGTCCTTGGCGGCGAGCCCGTCCAGCGCAGTCAGCAGGTCGACCGCACGGTGGCGGGACCGCATCTCGAAGTAGCGACCGGCCAGCAGGAACGTCGTCACCCCGGCCGCGACCTCCAGGTACACCGCGTCCGCACCGGCGGCCGTGGTGCCGAAGCCGAGCCAGTAGCCCGGTTCGGCGGAGCCGCCCAGCAGCAGCGAGAAGACCGACCAGCCGTAGGAGGCGAGCACGCCGAGGGACACCAGCGTGTCCATCGTCGACGAACCGTGCCGCAGCGCTTGCAGGGCAGCGCGGTGGAACGGCGCCGCAGACCAGAAGACGACCGGGGTGGCGAGCAGCAGGCACAGCAGCTCCCAGTAGGGAAACCGCAGCTCGGGCACCAGCGCGAGTGTGATGGCGATGTTCCCGAGCGGCACCGCGAGCAACGCCGCCACCGCCAGCCGCCGCCGAAGCTCCCTGATCTGCCGGGCCCGGGACTGCCGCTGTTCGGCATCGCCCGGCGCCTGCCGCACCGTCGCCTGGTAGCCCGCGCGTTCGACCACGGCGAGGAGTCCCTCGGGCGTCACCGCCGACGTGTGGTGCACCACCGCACGCTCGGTCGCGAAGTTTACCGAGGCGCGGGCACCGTCGACCTTGTTCAGGGCTCGTTCCACGCGGGCGGCGCAGGCTGCGCAGGTCATCCCGCCGAGGATCAGCTCGACGCGCTGCTCGGCGGTGTCGGGGGGTCTGGTGTGGGCGGACATGGCTCTCCGTCATTCCGGTGGCTGCTGTCGGTGGTGACGGCGACAGGACCGGACCGAGAATGCGCTCGCACAGTACGCCGCCTGCCGCGCGCCGGAAGCAGCCCCTGCCGGTCGGACTCCTCGGGAACCGGGCGGCCTCGCCGTCCGACTACCTGCACGGTGACGGTGACAGCCGCCGGTGACGGCGTGGATCGACGAGGAGGTGAGGCAGGCGGCGGACGGCGGCCTTCGCGCCGGTGTGAGGCTGCGCCCGAGGGCATGGGCCGTGACGGCGACCGCCCCGGTGATGACCGCCGCAGTACTGACCGACTCGCTGACGGCCGACTCGCTGACGGCCCCGAGCTGCGGGCTCGCGCCGCGACGGCTGTTTCCGACGACACCGCGTGGAATCGCCGGTGACGAAGGAGCCCGCCGTCGGCCGCACCGCCGCACTGATTCTGGCGGCGGCCGAGACGTCCGCCGCCGTGATCACCCGACTTCCCTGGATCGGCCCGCACCGGGCGGCTCGCTGGAATCGGGACTGCGGCGGACACCCGATTCGACCACGCCGCAGCCCACTCCCGACGGAGACGAGTCCGGCGGCCCGCGTCGCGGCGCCGGGATCGTGGAGGTGCCGGGCCGAGATGACCGGGCCCGACCACGGCCACCTGGGCCGTCCCGAGGGTCACCAGCGCCGTTCACTGGGGCAGGGCTCGGGCGATCGGGGCGGCCTAGGCGTCCGTCGTGGACAGTCGACCGGCCGAGTTCCCCTGCGGCGCAGAGTTCTCCGCTTCCCGCCGGGTGAGCACCAGCGGGGCGCCCTCGGTGACGGCCACCGTGTGCTCGGAGTGAGCCGTGCGCGAGCCGTCCGCCGACCGGATGGTCCAGCCGTCGGGGTCGTAGACGATCCGGTCGGTCGTCCTGGCGAACCAGGGTTCGAGGGCGAGGGTCAGCCCCGGCCGGAGCTTCATGCCTCGGCCCGCCCGGCCCTTGTTGGCGACGTGGAGATCCTCGTGCATGGTGCGGCCGATGCCGTGACCACCGAACTCGGTGTTGACCGGATAGCCGTGGGCGGCTGCCACCGCCCCGATCGCCGCCGAGATGTCGCCCAGGCGGTTGCCCGGCCGCGCCGCCTCGATCGCCGCCGCCAACGCCTCCTCGGTGGCGCGGATGAGTCGCAGGTCCTCCTCGGCTGCGGTTCCGACGATGATCGTGCGCGCCGAGTCCGCCGCCCAGCCGTCGATGGTGACCGCGAGATCCGCACTGAGCACGTCCCCGTCGCGCAGGGTGTAGTCGTGGGGCAGGCCGTGCAGGACGGCGTCGTTGACGGACAGGCAGATGACGTTGCGGAACGGGCCCTTGCCGAAGGACGGGGTGTAGTCCCAGTAGCACGACTCCGCCCCGCGCCGGGTGATCATGCCGCGCACGTGGTGCTCTAGGTCCAGGAGGTTGACGCCCACGTCGGCGAGCCTGGCGACCTCGGAGAGCACCTCGGCGACGAAACGCCCGGCCACCTGCATGCGTCCGATCTCCGCAGGCGTCTTCAGTTCGATCACGATTGCCTCACGTCACAGGGTATTGGTATTATTATACCGGCACCCTAGCACCTACCGGTATAATAATACCAACCATATCCTGGGGGCATGGTCCGTCAACCGCTCACGTCCGAGCAGCTCGAAGCAGGCAGACGTCTCGGCGCCCTGCTGCGCCGCGCGCGAGCGGGACGGGACCTGGCGGAAGTCGCACAGGCGGCGGGCATCTCGCCGGAGACCCTGCGCAAGATCGAGACCGGCCGGCTGCCGTCCCCGGGATTCGGCACGATCGTCTGCCTGGGCGAGGCGCTCGACGTGCCGGTTCAGGACCTGGCGGCGACCTGGCGCGGCACCGACCTGCCGTTGGAGGCCGTCTCGTAGTCGCCGTCTCTGCCGCCCGCGATGCCGCCGCCCCCGTCGCACGGCCGGCGCGATGCCAGTGCCGCCGCCATGGTCCGGCCGTGCCCGGGACGCCGGTCAGTCTCGTCGGTCGGCCAGCGCCGCGAGCATCGCGTTGTAGGAGTCCAGGTTGTTCCCGTCGCCGCGCGCCGCACCCTCCCGACGATCGTGTCGACGCGAGTCCTGCTCGTCTTGTCGGGACCACTGGACGAGCAGGGCGATGAGCACGAGCACCATCGGCACCTCGCCCGCGACCCAGGCGATCGCCCCACCGAGATGCTGATCGGCGAGCAGGTCGGGCACCCAGCCCACGTCGAGAGAGCGGTAGTACATCTCGCCGATCAGCGTCGGCCTGCTCATCAGCAGCACCCCGAAGAACGCGTGGAACGGCATCGCGGCGAACAGCATGCCCAGCCTGGCCAGATGCGGCAGTGGCCGAGGCGGCCGGTCCACGCCGATGACCAGCCAGTAGAAGACGTAGCCGGACACCAGGAAGTGGACGGTCATCAGCTGGTGCGCCCAGTGCTCCGGCATCGCCTCGCCGAAGAGGCCGGTGAAGTACAGCCCGAAGAGCGAGCCGATGAACACCACGGAGGCCGTCACGGGATGCAGCAGCAGCCGGGCTGCCCTGGAATGGGACAGCGACACCAGCCATTCCCTCGGCCCCGGCGGGCGTCCCTCGCCTGCGGCGGGCAGGGCGCGCAGCGCGAGCGTGATCGGTCCGCCCAGCACCAGCAGCACCGGAGCCAGCATGTTCAGCGTCATGTGCGTGGCCATGTGGATGCTGAAGGCGCCGGGGGCGAACCGACCGAGCCCGGACGACGTCGCGACCAGGACGACCAGACAGCCGCCGATCCAGGCCACGGTGCGCCCGACCGGCCAGCGGTCGCCTCGGCGTCGCAGCCTGCGCGCCCCGAACAGGTAGAGCACCAGCGCGGCCAGCGCCCCGACGCCGACCACCAGGTTGAGCCGCCAGCCCAGCACCATGCTCGCGAGGTCGGGTGCGGCGGTCAGCTCGTAGCCGATCAGCGTCTCCATGATCGACGCGGGATCGGAGAAGAACGCGGGCAACACGAGTCGGCTCAGCGCGGCGGACACCCCGGCGGCCAGTCCCAGCACGACCACCTCGATCAGGAGCAGCCGGGCCACCGGTCGTCGGTCGTCGGCCAAGGAGGGCCGAAGCCACCGCCGTCGCAGGACGACCACGATCGCGGCGAGTCCGACCAGGACGAGGGCCTTGACGATGATCAGCAGTCCGTAGCCGGTGCTGAGCAGGCCGGCAGGCCGGGCCCCGATCAGGCCGCTGATCACTCCCGAGCCGCCGAGGATGACGAGGCAGCCGAGGGAGAGGCGGTGGTAACGCCGGATCGCCAGGTCCTGACGGGCTCCGCCGCGACGCACATGCAGCAGCAACGCGACCAGCGTGCCCAGCCAGAGTGCCGCCGCCACCGCGTGCCACAGCATCGCGTTGGTCGCCACGTCGTGCCAGACACCCACGGCGGCATGCCCGACGACGACCGGTGCGAGCACGCCGAACGCGGCGACCACGAGCAGCAGCACGCTCGGGCGCCAGGACAGCGTCCAGCGCGCACCCACGGCCACGAAGACCGCGCAGAACAGCACGAACACCCACGCCTTCGGCTCCTCGAGCGCGTCGACGAGGCCCCACAGGACGGCAGGCTCCGCCATCCTGGCCACCGGTCGACCGGCGACGTCAGCCGCGCTGAACGGGACGAGCAACACCGCCGCCCCCGCCCAGCAGACCGCCGCACGACCCGCCGTCCGCAGCGCGGCATAGCCGTCGGCGGTCACGGTGCCCGTCGGCGCGGACGGCGTGCAGAAGGCGGCGAACACCAACGAACCGAGGCAGACCGCGCCCGCGAGCCGGGCCGACAGCCGTAGCAGCGTCGCGCCCAGCGAGGTGATCAGGCCGGGGTCCTCGTCACCGAGCGGCGCGTGCACGTCACCGGCGAGAGCCACGGTCACCGCGACGACGGCCACGGCGATCACCACCGAAAGCGTCAGGCCGCCACGGATCAGGCGGCGGGTTCCCAGATCTGGTCTGTCACGTCTCTGCACGCTCCAGAGGTCGGCCCGTCCGCCCGGATGGTTCCCTGCCCTGCCGAGGGATTGCACCGGGCAGGCAGGCAGCCGTCGCCCCCCGCGGCCGAGGGCCAGGTCAGCCGCCTGCCCGTGCCGGGGAGAACGGCTCGGCCGACCAGGCGGCGGAGACCCTTCTCACGCCCGGCGTCGTCGACGCGGCCTCCGCTTCAGTCGTCCACAGTCGGCGGGAACTTCGATCCGCACCGGCCCGACCGATTCAAGGACGTCTCGCGACCGCTGTCGCGAGGTGCGGCGACGGCAGAGGAGGAGACGACCGTGGTGACTCGGCGAAGGCTGATCGCCGTGGCGGCGGCGGCGGTGCTGGCGGCCTCGGCGGGCTGTGCGAACACGGTTTCGGAGACCCCGCCTGTGGGTGCTGCGGCGCAGCAGAGCCCGGCGGGCTACCCCGTGGTGATCGAGAACTGCGGCGAGGAGTACACCTTCCCCGCACCGCCCGAACGCACCGTCGTGATGAACGGCGGCTCGGTCGCCGAGGTCTCCTCGATGCTGGCGCTGGGGCTGGGCGATCGGATCGTGGCCAACGCGCAGGACTACGGGGCCTCGGAGGTCGACGGTCGGCAGCAGGAGATCGAGGCGCTGTCGACCGGCGGCCTCGCACTGAACGAGTCGGGCGACATCCCGCGCGAGGCGATGCTCGCCCTGCGGCCGGACTTCGTGCTCGCCACCTACGACGGTGGCTTCTCCGCCGACCTGGGGCATGCGACCAGGGACGAACTGCGGCGGCTCGGCGCGAACAGCTATGTCCCGGCCCGAAGCTGCGGCCCGACGGGCACGGTCGACGGCGAACCGGTCATTGAGGACGGCTACGAGCTGATCACCGACCTCGGCACGATCTTCGACGTCCCGGAGCGGGCCGAGGAGGTCATCGCGCAGTCGCGCGCGGCGATCGCGGAGATCGAGGCCCAGGTGGCGGGGGCGGCGGAGAAGAACGTCCTCGTCTTGTTCGTCGGCATGAGCATGGGCTCGGGCGGACTCGGCGACGTCGGAGCCACCGGAATCTGGAACGACGTCCTGGCTCGGGCGGGCGCGGTGAACGCCTTCGGCGACGCCTCCGAGGGCATGTTCGCCGACGTGAGCCGGGAACATGCCGCTCAGGCCGCCGTCGACGGCGTGGTCATCGTGAGCTACCGGCACCCCGACCCGGAGTCGGAGGCACGCAGGCTGTTCGACGAGTTCCCCCAGTGGGCGGCCGCGCGCGACGAGGACTTCGTGGTGCTGTCGGACTCGATCTACCTGGGTCCGAGCAACGCCGAGGCCGTCGAGGCGATCGCGCGCATGGCGCATCCCGAAAGGTTCTGAGATGGCCGAGCGCCGAGGCACGGCGCCGTTCGGTCGGGTTCCGCTGGTTCCACTGGCCGCGGGCCTGCTGATCGTCCTCGCCGTCACGATGCTCGTGGCGATCGGCATCGGTTCCGTCCACATCGGACTTGCGGACACCTGGCGCGTGATCGTCGACCGCCTCACGGGTCGACCGCCCGCCGACGTCGTCGACGACCAGATCCTGTGGGGCTACCGGGTGCCGAGGGTCTTGTTGGCCGCGCTGTGCGGGGCGGGCCTGTCGGTGGCGGGCGTCGTCCTGCAGGCCGTCGTCGCCAACCCGTTGGCCGATCCCTACCTCCTGGGCATCTCCTCGGGTGCCTCAGTGGGCGCGGTCCTGGTGATGACGATCGGGACCGGCGTGTTCGCCGGACTCGCGGGCCTCGGCGTCACCGGCGCCGCCTTCCTCGGCGCGCTGCTCGCGGTGGTCCTGGTCTTCGCGCTCGGCCAGCGCGGCGGCAGGCTGGTGCCGACCCGACTGGTGCTCTCGGGCGTCGCGGTCGGCTACCTGCTGGCCGCCGTCACCAGTTTCGTCCAGTTGCAGGCGAATCCGAACGAGCTGCGCCGGGTGATGTTCTGGATGCTGGGCAGCGTCGCGGGCGCGCAGTGGGAGCAGCTGCCCCTCACCGCCGCCATCGTCCTGGCGAGCACCGGGCTGCTCGTCCTCTACGGCAGGCGACTCAACGCGCTGGTCACCGGCGAGGAGTCGGCCACCGCGCTGGGCGTGGACGTGTGGCGACTGCGCATCGGCCTGCTGATCACCGCATCGCTGATCACCGCCTCGCTGATCTCGGTCGCAGGCGGCATCGGCTTCGTCGGCCTGATGATCCCGCACCTGGTGCGGCTGGCCTTCGGCGTCGATCACCGACGCCTCCTGCCGCTGTCGGCCTTGATCGGCGCGTCCTATCTGGTGCTGGTCGACCTGCTCTCCCGCGTCGTCGATCCGCCCAACGAACTGCCGCTGGGCATCGTCACCGCCGTCTTCGGCGCGCCGTTCTTCGTCTGGCTGATTCGGCGTGGCCGAGGATGGGATGCCGCATGAGACTGCAGCTGACCGGGGTGGACCTCTCCATCGGCGACGATCGGATCGTCCACCAGGCCGGTTTCGACGTGGTTTCGGGCTCCTTCGTCGGGCTGGTGGGCCCGAACGGCAGCGGCAAGACGACCCTGCTGCGCTCGGTCTACCGCTCGCTGCGGCCCGACGCGGGCGTCGTCCGCGTCGGCGACGACGACGTCTGGCGGCTGGCTCCGCGCCAGGCGGCCCGCCGTACGGCTGCGGTGCTGCAGAGCGACTCCTCCCCGGCCGGGCTGACCGTCGCCGAGGTCGTCGCGCTCGGGCGGACTCCGCATCACGGCCTCCTCGAACGTCCTGGCTCCCGGGATCGGGAGGTCGTCCTGGACGCCATGACCAGGACGGCGACGGCCGACTTCGCCGATCGGGCGTTCGGGACGCTGTCCGGCGGCGAGCGTCAACGCGTGCTGGTCGCCAGGGCGCTCGTCCAGGAGCCTCGGCTGCTGATCCTCGACGAGCCGACCAACCACCTGGACATCCGCGCCCGCTTCGAACTGCTGGCCCTGGTGCGCACGACGGGGGTCACCACCCTGGCGGTGCTGCACGAGCTGGAGATGGCGGCGCGGACCTGTGACGAGCTGGTGGTCCTCGACCGGGGTCGGATCGTGGCGGTCGGCCCCGTCCTCGACGTGCTCACCCCCGCCATGCTCCGCTCGGTCTTCGGCGTCAACGCCGAGGCGCAGCGCCATTCCGACGGGGTGGTGCGCATTCACTATGCCGCCCAGCCGCTCGCGGGTGCCCGAGACGCTGCGGAGCAGGCGGCAGACCCGTCCGCCCGCCGAGCCGGTCCGCCCGGCTGATTCGTCGCAGGCGTGCCCGGCCGGTCGCGGCGTGCCGAGCCGACCCGGTGAGGACAGGCGGGGGAGGGCGGCGGTCTCGTCCAGTCCCGGCGTGCCGGGCGGGATGCCGGGGACCAGAAGACGGCAGGGGGCACCGTTTCTCTCGTCCGACGTGTGCGACGGGTGTCGTCAGCCGGTCTCGTGGGCCTGCCCACGGGCCTGGAGCAGGTCGTCCCTGGCCCGTGCCACCCGCGAGCGGATGGTGCCGACCTCGCAGTCGCAGACCTTCGCGGCCTCCGCATAGGACAGCCCCAGTATCTGGGTGAGCACGATCGCGGAACGCCGGGACTCGTCGAGCGAGTCCAGGAGCACGTTGAGTTCCACGATGTCCTCGAAGCCTGCCGAGCGCCTGCGCCGACGTGCGGCATCGCTTTCGGCGGCCTGCTGCCAGTCGACCTCGTGGGAGACCCGTGGGCGGGCGGCGCGTGACCTGATCCGGTCCACCACCACGCGGCGGGCGATCGAGATCAGCCAGGTGCGGGAGGAGGATCGCGCGGCGAAGCTCGGCAGCGAGGTGAACGCCCGCAGGTAGGTCTCCTGGGTCAGGTCGTCGGCGCTGCCGGGACCGTCGAGGTGGGCGAGGAACCGCCAGACGTCGGCCTGTGTCGCGCGGACCCATGCCTCCAGGGCTGCTCGGTC
Organism: Actinoalloteichus fjordicus; assembly: GCF_001941625.1. NCBI lineage: Bacteria > Bacillati > Actinomycetota > Actinomycetes > Pseudonocardiales > Pseudonocardiaceae > Actinoalloteichus > Actinoalloteichus fjordicus. The sequence goes on along the minus strand of NZ_CP016076.1, from coordinate 3,969,996 downwards.
GCCTCGACCGGCGGAGAGTGCGAGCGCGGTGATCTGTTCTTCGCTCAGTCGATCACCCTTGCGAGTCACGGGCCTCACAGTAGCCGAGGTGCGCGCGAGCGGGTTCACCTGAGCCGACGACAATCAGCGCCATGAACTGTGCGAAGTACCGGGAGGCTCTGTCGGCACACCTCGACGGCGAGGCCGACGTCCTGCCGGAGTCGGAGGTCGCCGGGCACGTCCACAGTTGTTCCTCCTGCCAGGCCTGGGAGCGCGCCGTGACGGAGATGCGTCGCTCGATGCACGTCCGAGCCGCGCCCGCCGTCCCCGATCTCACCGCCCGGATCATGACGATCGCGCCGCCTGCGGCCCCTCGGCTGCCGGTGCGTCGCATCCTCCTCGGCCTCGTCGCGATCGCCCAGATCGTGCTCGGGGCCGTCCAGCTGATCGGCGGCGGCGACCACGGGCACGTCGCACACGAGTCGGGTCTCATGGCGGGACACCTGATCAACGAGAGTGCCGCGTGGAATCTCGCGCTCGGGATCGGCCTGCTCTGGGCTGCGGTGCGGACGCGGGCGGCGGCCGGTCAGCTGCCGATGCTCGGCGGGTTCGCCGTGGTGCTGGCGCTGGTCTCGATCGGCGACCTCATGGCGGGTCTGGCCACCCCGGAGCGGGTGCTCTCGCACGGCCTGGTGTTCGTCGGGGTCATCCTGTTGATCGTCGTCTACCGAGGACACCGTGGGGCGGGACTGCCGGGCCCGGCGGGCACCGGAGACTCGGACGCGGGGGGCCTGCCGGTCTCGCTGCCGGACGCGGTCGGCCTGGTGCGCGGTGTGGACGGGCCGTCGCGAGCCCAGGCCCGCGCAGGCTTGGCGGCCGAACTCGACCGCGCCGCGTGACCCGCGTGCGGCAGCGCGGACTGATCGGCGGAGTCAGATCGGGATCGTAGAGTCCGGGCCATGAACCCGATCGTCGTGCTGGACGCGCCGTCCAACCTCGGTCTGCGCATGCCTGCTCCCGGTGTCCTGCCCGGCTGTTACAAGCTCGCGGGCGTGCTCCGCGATCACGGGCTGCTCGGGCGGATCGGCGCGGGCGACGCGGGCTACGTGGTCCCGCCGAGGTATGACGTCTCGGACTGGTCGCCGGGCGACGGACTCTTCAACGGCGCCGCGATCGCCGAGTACACCGCACGCCTGGCCGAGCGCATCGCACGGCAGCTGGATCGAGGAGAGTTCCCGTTCGTGCTCGGCGGCGACTGCAGCATCCTGTTGGCGCCGATGCTCGCCCTGCGCCGTCGCGGCCGGTACGGGCTCGCGTACTTCGACGGCAGCGCGGACTTCCTCCGACTGGCGCAGGCGGGCCGGTCCGGCGCGGCGGCGGGCGAGACGCTCGCCCTGGCCACCGGCCGGGGCCGGGCCGACGTCACCGACATCGACGGGCTCGGACCCTACGTCCGGGACGGCGACGTCGTCGTGCTCGGCAACCGGGACGACGACGAGGACGTGCCGAACCTGGCCGAGGCCGGGATCGCCTGCTGGACGGCACCGCAGATCCAGGCAGCGGGGCCCGCTGCGGTGGCCGCGCGAACCCTGGAGCGGTTCGACGGTCTGGACGGATTCTGGGTGCACCTCGACGTCGACGTGCTCGACATCGAGGTGCTTCCCGCGGTGGACGCTCCCGACCCCGGCGGCCTGCAGTACGGCGAACTGCTCGACCTGCTGCGCCCGATGCTCGCCGACGAGCGCTGCGTGGGCCTCCACGTGACGATCTACGACCCGGACCTCGACCAGGACGGCCGCTACGGCGCCGAACTCACGGACGCGATCGTCATGGCCTTCGCGGACAGACCGGTCTAGGGGGACCGGGGCGGCGCGCGGTCGCGCGATGCTCAGGGTGGTGAGCACGGACCCTCGATGCCGACCAGCCGGGACGTTCCGCAGTTCCGGCTCCTGATCGAGTCGGTGACTCAGTGGCAGGGGAGCGGGTGTGTGGCGGAGACTCTCACCCGGCGGCGCCCCGCCGCAGGAGTTCGACGCCGCCGCCCTCCCGGCGTGCACCGACGCCGAGTAACAGCGCGTTCGAGGCGGTGTTGCGCTCGTCGACCTCGCAGGTCACCTCGTGATGTCCTCGGCGGTGCAGCACCCCGAACGCCTCGGCGAGCAGGTGACGTGCCACCCCGCGCCGGCGGTGGTCGGCGGCGGTGCCGATCAGGCCCAGTCGAGGTCTCGGCTGCCGGTTCCATACCCGGGTCAGGCCGAGATAGGCGTCGGTGACGCGATCCACCGCGATCAGGTACAGCGCCGGGTCGAACTCGGGATCGGCGAAGGTGTCCGAGGCGAAGCTCACCGGGTCGTTCCGCCAGCCGCCCGCGCCGGGAACCTCCCCGCGCAGCTCGTCGTCGAGCACTCGCCACCGGTCGGGGTCGGCCGCCATGACCGACCGGAGCTCGACATCGCCGAGCCCGACGCCCAGCCCGGTCACCGCCGGATCGGTCGGCACCGCGTACCGGTGCTCGCTGCGGTGCACCACGAAACCGCGCTCGGTCAGTGCGGTGAGCGCGGCGGCGTCGGCCTCGTCCACCTCCACGTACAGATCGGTGTCCAGCGCGCGGAGCGCGGTCTCGACCAGCGGGCCGTACTCGTCGGTCGCCGCGCCGAGGAAGAACAGGTGTCGGCGCCCGTCCGGTCTGCGCAGCGCCCGCAGTCCGCCCCCTCGGCCGTCGTCAGTCAGGACTGCCCAGCCGTTGTCGACATCACCCTGCACCATCACGGGAAGTGACCCTATGGGTCGCCTCGGTGGTGTGGGCAACCGATTTCCCGCGAACCGGCCCCGGGCCGGGGCGGCACGAGGTGCCTGCCGGGCATTCCTTCGACGCTCTCCCTGGGGCGGATTGTCGGGCGGGCGCAATCGTGACCGCGCGCACTCCGGACGACGCCGCCCCGTGCGGTGGACGTCGCGTGGCTCGACAGAATCACCGACTGGGATCGGGTTCCGGCCGGTAAGACTCGCCTCGAGCGCAAACCGTACTCGTCGGTTCCGGCCCTGTCGACCAGGTTATCGCCAGCCGATCGGTTATCGCGGCAGGTGATGTCGCGACGGAGCCACCGGTCCGCCGAACGTGACTTTAATACGCGTCTCGGGATTCTTTCGTCCATCGTGAAACTGCGATTCCCGGCTGGTGGGACAGCCGGTGAGGTGCGGTATACGTCGCGGCAGGCGGAGTCGTCGTTGATCGTCCCGAGGCCTCGTCTTCGCAGTTCGTGGGTGGTAGTCCCCGGTGGTAGTCCCGGTGGTGCCTGCGCCGCGCAGCCGTCCCTTCGGTTGCGAACCCGGTCTTATGCCCGATTTTTCGGTCGCTCGCCAACTTGTTGCGCGTGCGCGCTGTCTGTGACTCATCGACTTCTTTGTGCGCCGATCCTGTTTTCGGGCAACTGTCGCTGCCTCGAATTGTTAGGCCGAATGCACCCTTGTCGAATGAGTGCCGGTTGATAACCTGAAGCCGACTCGACCGCCGACCGTTTGAATCGCCATTGCGCCCTGCCACCGGACACCGTCTCACGCGGTGCACTCCGGCCGCACTCCGTATGCGATCAGCGGCGATCTCGGCCAGGTCGGGGAATGGCGCGTCTTGGGGGGCGCGCCCGTCGTCTTGGGGGCGTGCGGATGAATGCTGCTGTTCTACTGCTGAGCCGTCGTGGGTTCCACGGCGGGAACTGCCAGGCGGTCGGCACGAGGCGGGGCGCCGCTGCCCGGGGGACGGCCGCAGGCCCGCCCCTGCGGCCGAGCACCTCGACAGCCGCCGACGGCGAGGCACGCGGCCCGGGGGAGGACGTCGGTGCCCGCCACGGGCGATCCGCGGCAGGCGCGCACCGCGGGCCGGACGCGGCCTGCGGACAGGACGAGGCTCCTCGGTCCGACGAGGTCGGCGACCCGACGGCTCGCCTCGTCGACGAACGGACGACGGGCGGGGTCTGCTGATGCCGAAGCGGACCGATCTCCGACACGTACTGGTGATCGGCTCTGGGCCGATCGTCATCGGTCAGGCCTGTGAGTTCGACTATTCCGGTACTCAGGCGTGTCGGGTGTTGCGGGAGGAGGGCCTGCGGGTCAGCCTGGTGAACTCGAATCCGGCGACGATCATGACTGATCCGGAGTTCGCGGATGCGACGTATATCGAGCCGATCACGCCGGAGTTCGTGGAGAAGGTGATCGCTGCGGAGCGGCCGGACGCGATCCTGGCCACGCTGGGCGGGCAGACCGCGTTGAACACCGCTCTCGCGCTGCACGAACGCGGGGTGCTGGCGAAGTACGACGTCGAGCTGATCGGCGCTGACATCGAGGCCATTCAGCGCGGCGAAGACCGACAGGTCTTCAAGTGCCTGGTGCGCGGCATCGGCGCGGAGGTCCCGCGCAGCGCGGTGTGCCGCACCATGGCCGAGGTCCGCGCCACCGTCGCCGAGCTGGGCCTGCCGGTGGTGATCCGGCCGTCGTTCACCATGGGCGGCCTGGGCTCCGGCCTGGCCCGCACCCCCGAGGAGCTGGAGCGGCTGGCCGAGGGCGGACTCGCGGAGTCCCCGGTCACCGAGGTGCTGATCGAGGAGAGCGTGCTCGGCTGGAAGGAGTACGAGCTGGAGCTGATGCGGGACCGCAAGGACAACGTCGTCGTGGTGTGCTCCATCGAGAACATCGACCCGATGGGCGTGCACACCGGCGACTCGGTGACCGTCGCGCCCGCGATGACCCTGACCGACCGCGAGTACCAGCACATGCGCGACGTCGGCATCGCGGTGATCCGCGAGGTGGGCGTGGACACCGGCGGCTGCAACATCCAGTTCGCCGTGAACCCGGCGACCGGGCGGATGGTCGTCATCGAGATGAACCCGCGCGTCTCGCGCTCCTCGGCGCTGGCGTCGAAGGCGACCGGCTTCCCCATCGCCAAGATCGCCGCGCGACTCGCGATCGGCTACACCCTGGACGAGATCCGCAACGACATCACCGGCGAGACCCCGGCCAGCTTCGAGCCGACCCTGGACTACGTCGCGGTGAAGGTGCCCCGGTTCGCCTTCGAGAAGTTCCCCGGCGCCGATCCCACCCTGACCACGACCATGAAGTCGGTCGGCGAGGCGATGGCCATCGGCCGCAGCTTCATCGAGGCGCTGGGCAAGGCGTTGCGCTCCATGGAGACCAGGGCCGCGGGCTTCTGGACCGTGCCCGACGACCCGGCCGTCGACCCGGACACCGCGCTGAAGTCCGTCCTGGACGCCCTGCGCACCGGCCACGACGGGCGCCTGTACACGGTGGACCGGGCGCTGCGTCTGGGCGCGACGATCCAGCAGGTGCATGCGGCGTCCGGCATCGACCCGTGGTTCGTCGAGCAGATCGCCTGCCTGGTCGACCTCGGCCGGGAGATCCGGGACGCGCCGATGCTGGACGAACCCCTGCTGCGCGCGGCGAAGCGGGCGGGCCTGTCCGATCGACAGATCGCGGTGCTGCGCCCCGAATCGGCTGGCGAGGACGGCGTGCGCGCCCTGCGGCACGCGCTGGGCGTGCGGCCGGTCTTCAAGACCGTCGACACCTGCGCGGCCGAGTTCGCCGCCACGACGCCGTACCACTACTCGGCCTACGAGTTCGACCCCGACGCGGAGACCGAGGTCGCCGAGCAGCGGGATCGACCCAAGGTCGTCATCCTGGGCTCCGGACCGAACCGGATCGGGCAGGGGATCGAGTTCGACTACTCGTGCGTGCACGCGGCGACGGCGCTGCGCGAGGCTCCCGACTTCGGGCACGGGTACGAGACGGTGATGGTCAACTGCAATCCGGAGACCGTGTCCACCGACTACGACACCGCCGACCGGCTGTACTTCGAACCGCTGACCTTCGAAGACGTGCTGGAGGTGTGCCACGCCGAGCAGCGCTCCGGCACCGTCGTCGGCGTGATCGTGCAGCTCGGCGGGCAGACGCCGCTGGGCCTGGCGCAGCGGCTCGCGGACGCGGGGGTGCCGATCGTGGGGACTCCGCCGCACGCCATCCACCTCGCCGAGGACCGGGGCGCCTTCGGTCGGGTGCTCGCCGACGCGGGTCTTCCCGCGCCGAGGTACGGCACCGCCACGTCGTTCGCCCAGGCCAAGGCCGTCGCCGACGAGATCGGCTACCCGGTGCTGGTGCGCCCCTCCTACGTGCTGGGCGGTCGCGGCATGGAGATCGTCTACGACGACCAGGCGCTGGCGGGCTACATCGTCCGCGCCACCGAGGTCAGTCCGGAGCACCCGGTGCTGGTCGACCGGTTCCTGGACGACGCGATCGAGATCGACGTGGACGCCCTGTTCGACGGCGAGGAGATCTTCGTCGGCGGCGTGATGGAGCACATCGAGGAGGCAGGCGTGCACTCCGGCGACTCGGCGTGCGTGCTGCCCCCGATCACCCTGAGCGGGGCCGACGTCGACGCCGTGCGGTTTTCCACCCGCGCCATCGCCGCAGGCATCGGGGTGCGCGGCCTGCTCAACGTCCAGTACGCGCTCAAGGACGGCGTGCTCTACGTGCTGGAGGCCAACCCGAGGGCGTCGCGCACCGTGCCGTTCGTGTCCAAGGCGACCGCCGTCCCGCTGGCCAGGGCGGCGGCGCGGATCATGCTCGGCGCGAGCATCGTCGACCTGCGCTCGGAGGGCGTCCTCCCCGCCGTCGGCGACGGGACACGACCGTCACCGCAGGCCCTCGTCGCGGTCAAGGAGGCGGTGCTCCCGTTCCCTCGGTTCCGCACCGCCGACGGCGGGGGCGTCGACTCGCTGCTGGGGCCGGAGATGAAGTCCACCGGCGAGGTCATGGGCACCGACGTGTCCTTCGGTCTGGCCTACGCCAAGGCGCAGCTGGCTGCGGGAGTGGCGCTGCCGTCGTCGGGTCCGGCCTACGTCTCGTTGACCCGTCGGCAGGTGGCGGCGGCCCTTCCCGCGCTGGCCACGCTGCGGCGGCACGGTGTCGAGCTGGTGGCCGACCACGCGACCGCCGAGCTGTTGGCCGCCGAGGACGTGCCGGTGCGGGCGCTCCCGGCCGGGCTGTCCGATGACGACCTGGCCAGGCTGCTGGTGGACGAGGTCGAGCTGGTGGTGACGCTGGACCGGACCCCGTCGGCGCGCGTGGCGAGGTCGACCGCCGCCGCCCGTTCGACGGCCGTGGTGACGACCGTGCCCGGCCTGTCGGCGCTCGCGGCGGCGTTGACCGCGTCGTCTGCGGAGCCGCCGGAGTCGTTCTCCGGCTTCACGATCGTGCCCTTGCAGAGGATGCACGTCGGCCGAGTCCGCCCTGCCGCTCCCGGCGTCGCGGGCGGACGCCTGGAGTACGAACTCGCGACGCTCGAACGACAGCGGCAGTGGTCAGCCCCGGTGCCGAGCACCTGATCTCGACGGGGCGGCAGGTTTCTCCGTTTCTTCCGATATTCCGACGTGAACTCGCATTGGAGGATCGCGTTGATCACGGATCGTGTCTATGACCTGGTGCGGGACGACGTCTTCTTACGTGTCACCGGGCTGGGGGATCTCACCCGCTTCTACCTGAAACTGGAGGGCCTCAACGCAGCAGGATCGATCAAACTGAAGACCGCCCGCAGCATTCTCACCGGCGCGGAACTGTCCGGTGTGGACATGTCACAGGTCCGGATCATCGAGTCGACGTCGGGGAACCTCGGGGTGGCGCTCGCGGTGATCTGCGCGGCGAAGGGCTACCGCCTCACCTGCGTCACGGACGCGAACGCCAACGCCTCGGCCGCCGCGATCATGCGGACCCTGGGGGCCGAGGTGGTCGTCATCCGGGAGCGCGACGAGAACGGCGGCTTCCTGGGCAGCCGGATCTCCTACATCAGGCGACGGCTTCAAAAGGAGCCGGACCTGTTCTGGGTCAACCAGTACGCCAATCCCGACAACTCGCTCGCCCACGAGCAGAGCACCGCCCCGGCCGTGCTCGACGAGTTCCACAAGGTGGACCGGCTGTACGTCGGCGTCGGCACCGGCGGGACGCTCATGGGGATCACGGACTACTTCCGGACGCACAGCCCGCAGACCCGGATCGTCGCCGTCGACTCGGTGGGCTCGGTGAACTTCAGCTCCGAGCCGGGGCCCCGCCACATTCCGGGCCTGGGCACGAGCAGGCGGCCGGAGCTGCTGGCGCCGGACGCACCGGACGAGGTGGTGCTGGTGCACGAGGACGACACGGTGCGCGAGTGCCGCTGGCTGGCCAGGACGACCGGCCTGCTCGCGGGCGGCTCGACCGGCACGGTCCTCGCCGCGATCCGCCGCCAGGCCGCCGACATCGACCCGGACGAGACGGTCGTGGCGATAGCCCCCGACCTCGGCGAGCGATACCTGAACTCCGTCTACGACGACGACTGGGTGATCGAGCACGGCCTGGGCCGGGCACTGGCCCCCGAACGGCCGCTCGAGGAGGGACAGCGTGATGTTCTCGTTTGAGGTGGTGCCCGGCAGGGTCGTCAAGGAGGTCCTGGACGCCTCGCTCCCGCGCGTGGTCGACCTGGTCCAGGACGCCTACCTGCGGCACGACGCCGGGCGAACGATCAACCCGGACAGCTACTTCCTGCGGTTCCCGGCGAAGCCGGACGCCAGGATCATCGCGTTGCCCGCCTTCGCCGACCTGGCCGCCGCCCCCGTCGCGGGCATCAAGTGGATCGCCAGCTTCCCGTCGAACGTGCGGCGGGACGTGCCGCGTGCCTCGGCGGTGCTGATCCTCAACGACTACGAGACCGGCTACCCGACGGCGCTGCTGGAGGCGGCGTCGATCAGCGCCGCGCGGACGGCGGCGTCGGCGGCGGTGGCGGCGCGGGCGCTCGCGGCACACCTGCCGGGCAACGGAGAGGTCTCGATCATCGGGGCCGGGGTGATCGCGCGGACGATCCTGCGCTACCTGACGGCGGTCGGCCACCGAGTGGACCGGCTGCGGGTGTTCGATCTGCACCCGGAGTCGGCCGACAACCTCGTGCGGCTGGCGAGGGACGAGCTGGGACTGATCGCGGAGCGGGTGGCCACGGCCGCGGAGGTGCTGACGGCGCAGACCGTGGTGACCGCGACGACGGCCGGGGCCCCGCACCTCGCGCGCCCCTTGGAGCCGGGGCAGATCGCGCTGAACATCTCGCTGCGTGACTTCGCCCCGTCGGTGGTCCTCGGCGCGCAGAACTACCTCGACGACGTCGAGCACTGCATGAAGGCCGACACCTCGCCGCACCTGGCCGAGCAGGAGACGGGCAACCGCGACTTCGTCACGGGCACGATCGCCGACCTGGTGCTCGGCCGGGCGCTGCCCGATCCGGGCCGGGGCGTGCTGGTGTCGCCGTTCGGCCTGGGCGTCCTGGACCTCGCGGTCGGGCAGCACGTGCTCTCGGTCGCCCGTGAACAGGGGCTGGCGCTCGAGGTGCCGGACTTCTTCGGCGAGACGCAGCGGTGGTGACGGCCATGCGCATCGCGGTCATCGGGGCAGGCCCGCGCGGCCTGTCGGTGCTGGAACGGGTCGTCAGCCACACCAGGCTGCCCGGTCCGGCGACGGAGCTGCTGCTCATCGAGCCGGGCGAGCCGGGGGTGGGCGTGCACGACGTCAAGCAGCCGGACTACCTGCTGCTCAACACCATCGCCGCCCAGCTCACGATCTTCTCCGACGAGCACATGACGCCGGGCGCACCGGTCACCACCGGGCCGAGCCTGCACGAATGGTGCCTGACCCGGCACGGGCCGGTGCGGTTCGACGACTACCTGCCGCGCAGGCTGCTCGGCGAGTACCTCCAGTGGGCGGTGCGCGACCTGCTGGCGCGGGTGCCGCCCCGGCTGACGGTGCGGCACCTCCCGGCGGTCGCCCGCGACGTGCGGCAGGCGGGGTCCGGCGCGGTGGTGACGTTGGCGGACGGCACCACGCACGAGGTGGACCTGGCCGTCGTGACCACCGGGCACGGCCTGGCCGCCGCCGAGCCCGCTGCGGGCGGTGCCCTCGTGGCGACGCCCTACCCGCTGCCCGCGCGGGTCGAGGGCATCGCCGAGGGCGCGACGGTCGCGCTGCGGGGCTCCGGCCTGACGGCCATGGACGTGATCGCCGGGCTCACGGTGGGGCGAGGCGGTGTCTTCGGCCAGGACGGCTACACCCCCTCGGGCCGGGAGCCGCACATCGTGCTGGCCAACCGGACGGGCCTCCTGCCGTGCGCCCGGCCGCGCGCGAGTCGGGGGCGCCTCCCGGCACCCGCAACGCACCTCACCCCGGCCGCGATCACGAGACTGCGGGAGCGGGTGCCCGGCGGCCTGCTGGACTTCCGCCGCGACGTGGAACCGCTGATCCGGCGCGAGGCCCTCGCCCGGCTGGCGGCGCCGGGCCCGCCGACCTACGCGGAGATCGCGGCGGTCGACCGGGCGTTGTCGCCGGTGCCCGGCACCTGGGCGACCTATGCGGAGTACCGCGACGCGACGCTGGCGCTGGCCCGCGCCGACCTGGCCGAGGCGGAGCGGGGCCTCGGCGTCAGCCCGGTCAAGGAGGCACTGGAGGTGCTCCGCGACCACCGGGAGAGCCTCCGGGTCGTCGTCGACCCGCCGGGCCTGACCGAGGAGTCGCACCGGTACTTCCTGGACGAGTACGTGCCCCTGGTCAACCGCGTGGTGATCGGCCCGCAGAAGGAACGCCTCCACGAACTGCTGGCGTTGACGGCGGCCGGCATCGTCACCCTGGGGCCCGGGCCGGGGGCCGTGGTTGCGCGGGCGGGCGACCGGTGGGCGCTGACGTCCACCGGGCTGGGCGAACCGCGCCGCGTCGAGGTCGACGCCGTCGTGCGGGCCAACCTGACCTGGCCTGCGCCCGACGACGAGAAGGACCCCGTCGGTTCGGCGCTGCGGACGTGGGTCGCGGCGGGCGACGACCGATCGCGGCGTCTGACCCTGGACCGGGACGGATACGTGATCCGGCGGGACGGCGAGCCGTGCACCGCGATCGCCGTGTTCGGGCCGCCCGCAGAAGGCGCCAGCTACTACAACCACTACGTGCCGTCTCCCGGCAGGTGGTCTCGGGCCCTCACCGATCTCGACCGCGTGCTGGTCCCGGTGCTCAGCGCGAAGGAGGCGGCGATGCGCGCGGCTCCCTGACGCCCGTGGCCACGCGGCCGATCGGGACGACCACCAGCACCGCCCTCCGCATACGAACAAGAAGGTGACGACGCGATCATGCTGATTCTCTCGCTCAAAGAGGGGCACGACGGAGGAATCACGGCCATCGAGGACGGCAGACTGCTGTTCGCCCTGGAGGCCGAGAAGGACAACTACCCGCGCTACGACCGGCTGACCGGGGAGGTCATGGCGCGCGCGGCCGGACTGCTCGACCGGGTGCCCGACGTCGTGGCCCTGGGTGGCTGGGTCAAGGGCTTCCACTCCGTGGAGCCGCCGTCCAGGACCGGCTACTTCGGCGTCGGCGACGGGTCGACCTCGGACGAGGAGGGCACCTTCTTCGGGAAGAAGGTGCGCTACTTCTCCTCCACCCACGAGCGATCGCACATCTACACCTCGCTGGGCATGGCCCCGCGAGCCACCGGGCAGGCCTACTACTCGCTGGTGTGGGAGGGGAACATCGGCGACTTCTACCGCATCGACGAGCAGGGCAGGCCGACGCACCTCAAGCACGTGCTCGCCGACCCCGGCAACAAGTACGCCTACCTGTTCGCCCTGGCCGACCCGAGCTTTCCCGTGGGCACCGGTCTGTTCCGCTACAACGACGCGGGCAAGCAGATGGCGTTGACCGCCTTCGCCGAGCAGGGCCCGACGACCGCCGAAGAGAAGGAGACCATCGACTTCATCCTGCGACAGCAGCAGATCATCCTGAATCTGTCCAAGGACGAGATGTCCTGGTCGCACGTCTACGACAAGGGCGTCGAGTCGCAGGAGTACCGCAACATCGCGGCCAAGCACTCGCAGGCGATCTTCGACATGTTCTACGACTACGCCTCGGAGCACATGAAGGAGGGCCTGCCGCTGCTGATCTCCGGCGGCTGCGGCCTGAACTGCGACTGGAACGCCCAGTGGCGGGAGAGCGGCCTGTTCGAGTCGGTGTTCGTTCCGCCGTGCCCGAACGACAGCGGCTCCGCGCTGGGCACCGGCATCGACGCCCAGTGGTACTACACCGGTGACGCGACCATCGAGTGGTCGGTCTACTCGGGTGAGGAGTTCGTCGAGGACGTCCAGCCGGACCTGGCGAAGTACGAGGTGCGCCCCCTGGTGCCCGCCGAGGTCGCCCGCTACGTCGAACAGGGCAACATCATCGGCTGGGCCGCGGGCCGGTACGAGATGGGCCCGCGTGCGCTGGGCAACCGGTCGATCCTCGCGGCGCCGTTCACCGAGGAGACGACGGCGCGGCTCAACGCGATCAAGCGTCGGGAGGGGTATCGCCCCATCGCCCCCATCGCGCTGGAGTCCGACGCGCACCGGTGGTTCGCGGGCTCGGTCGTCGACCCGTACATGCTCTTCTTCAACCGGGTGACCAGCGATCGGCTCAAGGCCGTCACGCACGTGGACGGCAGCGCCCGCACGCAGACGGTCACCCGAGAGCGCAACGGTCGCATCGTCGACGTGTTGGAGGCGTTCCGCGACATCACCGGTTTCAGCGTCCTGTGCAACACCTCGCTGAACAACAACGGACGCGGATTCATCAATCGCACCAGCGACCTGCTCGCCTACGGCGAGAAGCACGGCTTGGACGGCTACGTCGTCAACGACGTGTTCGTGACGCCGCGCAGGGCGTGAAGGCATCCGTTCGGATCTCGGATCGACGGTGGACTTCGACAGATCACGGCTGTTCGGCGATCGCTTGTCGGCCGCGCCGCGTCCGGTCTGCGGACGCGGCGCGCGATGCGTGCCGTCTGACACTTCGCAAGGGGAGAAGCACCCGACATGACCACGTCCACGCACTCCGTCACCCAGGCACCGCTGTCCTTCGGTCAGGAACAACTGTGGTTCCTCGACCAGCTCACCCCGGGCCTGACGACCTACAACATCCTGCTCGCGGCCCGGCTGCGCGGACCGCTGGACGTGCCGGTGCTGCAGAGATGCCTGAGCATCGTGGTCGAGCGGCACGAGGCGTTACGGGTCACCATCCGCTCCTCGGAGGGCACGCCGTACCAGGTCCTCACCGCGCCGTCGGAGGTGGCGCTGGAGGTCGAGGCGCATCCCGGCCTGGCCGACGACGGGCGTGAGCGGGCGATCGAGGCCGCGCTGGAGGAGATGTCCACCACGCCGTTCGATCTGGAGAACGGACCGCTGTACCGCTACCGCGTCCTCGCGTTCGCCGAGGACGACCACGTGCTGCTGCAGAACGTGCATCACATCATCACCGACGGCTGGTCGTCCGGAATCGTCAACGCCGAGCTGGCCGAGGCGTATCGGGCGCTCACCGAGGGGCGCGAGCCCGCGTTCGACGGGCCGGGCTCGCGGTTCACCGAGTCCGCGCGGGCACAGCGCGAACACATGCACGGCGAGACGCTGGACGAGGAGCTGGCGTTCTGGGCGGAGCGGCTGGGGGACCTCCCGACCCTGGAGTTCCCCACCGACCGGCCACGCCCGCCCGCACCGACCAGGCGGGCGCACTCGATCACCCGGCACCTGCCGGACGAACTGCTGATCGCGGCCCGCAGGCTGGCCGAGGAGCACGGCGTCTCGCTCTACATGGTGCTGGTCTCCGCGCTGAACGTGGTGCTCAGCCGCTACACGGGCCAGGAGGACGTCCCCGTCGGCGTGCCGATGCTGGGCCGGGTCGACCCCGAGGAGGAGACGGTCGTCGGCCTGTTCGTCAACATGGTGGTGCTGCGCTCCGACCTGTCGGGCGACCCGACCTTCGCCGAGCTGCTCGCTCGCACCATGGAGGCGAACTTCGACCTCTACGAGCATCAGGAGGTGCCGTTCCACCTGGTGGTGGACCGGGTGCAGCCGGTAAGGGTGCCCGGCCGCAACCCGCTGTTCCAGGTCTCCATGCAGCTGCTCGGCGACGCGAACTCCGGCGGTGCGCTGGACCTGCCCGGCATCGAGGCCGAGCCGATCTCGCTGGCCTCGACCGGCTCCCGGTTCGACATGGCGATCGACTTCGTGGAGTCCGGCGACTCGCTGCGCGCGGTCGTGGAGTATTCCACCGACCTGTTCGACCAGTGGCGGATCGAGGCGCTGCTCGACCACATCGGGTCGGTCGTGACGGCGGCGTCCGGCGACTCGTCGCAGCCGCTGTCCAGGCTGCCCGTGGTGACCCCGGCGGAGCGGGTCGAGCTGATGGAGTGGGGGCGCGGCGAGGCGGCCGAGTACTCCGAGCTGCCGCTGCACGTGGCCTTCGCCGAGGTCGCGCGGGCCACGCCGGACGCGGTGGCGGTGGTGTGCCGAGGCGCGGAGCTGACCTACGGGGAGCTGGACCGGCGCGGCGACCTGCTCGCCCGGCATCTGCGGACGCTGGGCGTGACGCACGGCCAGGTGGTGGCGATCGTCATCGACCGCGACCTGGACGCCTACGTGGCGATGCTCGGCGTGCTGAAGGCGGGCGGCGCGTTCGCCATGATGGACCCGAAGGTGCCTGCAGGCCGCCTCGACTTCATGATCCGCGACACCGCCGCGCCGGTCGTGATCAGCCGCGCCGCCCTCGCCGACCGGCTGCCCGAGGCCGACGGGTGGGCGACGGTCCTGATCGACGCCGACTGGGCGGCCGTCGAGCACACCCCGGCCGACGAGCCGCTGCCGGACGCCACCACTCGGGAGTCGCTGGCCTACGTGCTCTACACCTCCGGCTCCACCGGCACCCCCAAGGGCGTCATGATCGCCCACCGGGCGGTGTCCTTCTTCTGCGAGGCCTACCGGCGAACGTTCGACCTCGGCCCGCAGGACCGGCTGCTCCAGCTGCCTGCACTGAACTTCGACATGTCGCAGGGCGAGATCTGGACGGCGTTCCTCGTCGGGGCGCGGATCGTCGCCGTCTCGCCCGACGACGCCCAGTCGCCGGAGGCGTTGACGGCGCTCCTGCGTGACCAGCGGGTCACCTACGCGGGCCTGCCGCCCGCGATGCAGTCGGTGATGGAACCCGAGCCGTATCCGGACCTGAAGTACGTCATGGGCGGTGCGGAGGTGCTGCCGCCGGAACTGGTCAACAAGTGGAACCTGCCCGGCCGCAAGTACCTCAACCTGTACGGCCCCACCGAGTGCGCGATCGGCCAGACGGAGTACCACGTCGAGCAGATCGAGTGGACGACGCCGCCGCCGATCGGCCGCCCGCAGCTCAACCGGCAGGTCTACGTCGTCGACCGGTTCGACAACCTCGTGCCCAAGGGCGTGAACGGCGAACTGCTCATCGGCGGCGCCGAGGGCGGTCTCTCGCGTGGCTACCTCAACCAGCCTGCGATGACCGCCGAGAAGTTCGTCACCGACCCCTTCGACCCCGACAGCACGGTCTACCGCAGCGGGGACCTGGTGCGGTGGAGCGAGCACGGCCAGATCGAGTTCCTCGGCCGCATCGACAACCAGGTGAAGCTGCGCGGCCTGCGCGTCGAGCTCGGCGAGATCGAGACCGCGTTGCAGGGCCATCCCGGCGTGCTGCGCGCCGTGGTGCTCATGCGCCCGGACCGACGCGGCGAGAACCGGCTGGTCGGCTACCACACGTCGGTGGCCGAGCCGCCGTCGTCCTCGGCACTGCGCGACCACCTCGCGGAGTCGCTGCCGGACTACATGGTGCCCACCGCCTGGGTGGCGCTGGACCGCTTCCCGATGAACAACGACGGGTGGAAGATCAATCGCAACGCGCTGCCGGACCCGGTCGACGAGGACGGCGACCGCGAACTGGCCGAGCCGCAGACCGACACCGAGATCGAGGTGGCGAAGCGGTTCGCCGAAGTGCTGGGCGTCGAGCGCATCGGCCGCAACGACAGCATCTTCGACATCGGCGGCAACTCGTTGCAGGCCCTGCGCCTGGTGAGCCGGATCAACAAGACCTTCAAGATCCGGATCACCGTGCGGTTGCTGTACGGCAACGCCACCGTCGGCGCGATCTCGCAGACCATCGACGACCTGGTGCGGGCGCGGACGAATGGCTGACCTGGAACGGCTCGTGCCGCTGCGCACCGGGGGCGAGAAGCCGCCGGTGTTCTGCGTGCACGCGGTGTCGGGCTCGGCATACGCCTACGCGGGCCTCGCCCGGCTGCTCGACGACGACCGGCCCGTGCACGGCTTCGAAGCTCCGGGGTTCGACAACGACCGCACTCCGGTGCGGTCGTTGTCCGCGCTCGCCGACGAGTACACCGACGTCCTCCGCGAATTCCACCCCGGCGGGCCGTACCTGCTGCTCGGCTGGTCCCTCGGCGGCCTGGTGGCGTTCGAGATGGCGAAACGGCTCACCGCCGCAGGCGACGTCGTGGACCAGCTGGTGCTGGTGGACGCGGGCATCCCGGAGGTGACGGACCTCCCGCCAGAGCAGGAGATCCTGCGCCGGTTCGTCCTGGACATGGCGGGCACGTCCGCCGAGTCGCCGCCGGGCCTGGACGAGCTGGCCGCGACCTGGGCCGCCGACGTCGACCCCGACACGGCGTTCGAGCAGGTCGAGGACGCGGGCATCCTCCCGGAGGAACTCGACGCCTATCTGCTCGGCGAGCAGTACGCGGTGTTCCGCGCGCATCTGGCGGGGTTCTACTCGATCGAGGTCACCGGCAGCCATGCCGGGCCCTCGATACACGTCCTGGCGGAGCACTCGCCCGCCGAGGACATGCGGTGGGGCAGGTTCCTGCCGGACCTCGTCGAGCACACCGTCCCCGGCAGCACCCACCACTCCATCTGGACCGGCGACAGCCTTCTCGAGCTGAGCAGGCTCGTTCGCAAGCGCCTCGGCGACTAGGAGACCAGCACCGTGTCCATCATCGACCCCGACCAGGCCGAGACGCCGCCTACCCGGCAGAAGAGCCTCTGGCGCAACCCGGACTTCATGAAGTTCTGGGTGGGCGAGACGGTCTCCCTGCTCGGCACCCAGGTGACCATCCTCGCCCTGCCGCTGACCGCGATCTACTCGCTCGACGCCACCGACAGCCAGGTCGGCTACCTGCGGTTCGTGCAGCTCGCGCCCTACCTTGTGTTGGCGCTGCTGCTCGGCATCTGGGTCGACCGGGTGCGCAGGCGACGGGTGATGCTGTGGTCGAACCTGGCCAGGATGGTGCTGATCGCCCTCGTCCCGTTACTCTGGGTGACTGATCTGCTGTCCGTGCCGGTACTGCTGGTGATCGCCTGTCTCATCGGCGTGGCGTCGGTCTTGTTCGACCTGAGCTGGATGTCGTACGTGCCGACGCTGGTGAAGAGTCCGGAGCACTACGTCGAGGCCAGCTCCAAGATGGGCATCAGCTCGTCCACGGCAGACGTCGCCGGGCCCGGCATCGCAGGCGTGGTCGTGGCGTGGCTGACCCCGCCGATCGCGCTGCTCGCGCAGACCGGCACCTACCTGCTGTCGATCGTCTCGCTGATGCTCATCGGCGCCAAGGAGCCCAAGCCCGTGGCGGTGCCGGAGCGGCGCGCGTCCCGCGAGCTGAAGGACGGCCTGGTCTGGGTGTTCGGCAAGCCGCTGCTGCGGTGGCTCGCCCTCATCGGGTTCTGCTGCAACTTCTCGATGATCACCACGTGGACGATGTTCCTGCTCTACGGCACGCGCACGATCGGCCTCGACTCCACCACGCTCGGCCTGATCTTCGGCACGGCCTCGGTCGGCGGTCTGATCGGGGCGGTCGTGTCGCGACGGGTCGTCGCGCGCTTCCCGATCGGGCCGACGTACTTCGTGGCACAGAGCGGCCTGCTGCTCGGGCCGCTGCTGATCGTGCTGGCCGCCGGGCCCCGACCGGTGATGATCGCGATGTTCATCGCCTCGTTCTTCACCACCTACCTCGGGCTGGGCATCGCGGGGGTGATCATCGTGGCGCTGCGGCAGACCCTGACGCCGCAGTCGATGATGGGCCGCATGACGGCCTGCTTCCGCACCCTGCTGTTCGGCGGCGGCGCGCTCGGCGGCCTGGTCGCAGGACTGCTCGCCGAGGCCGTCGGTGCCCGCAACGCCCTGATCGTGGCCGCGATCGGGTCGGCCGCCGTCGTGATCGGGCTGATCCTCTCGCCGGTCAGCAGGCTCCGGACGATGCCTGCGGCGGTGGTGGAGCCCGCCCCGGCCGCGTGACGACACGTCCTCCCCGGGCGGACACGGCGGCGGGCGGTGCATTCCTCTCGATGCCCGGCCGCCCGCCGTCGCGGCCCGCCGCTCGCGAGGAGCGTGCCGTGATCCGGGTGACTGCCGGGCGGTACCACGACTGCGGGCCTCGGCCTGCCCGCGACACGGCCGGGTTCCGCTTCGTCTCCGCTCGGCCGCGCGGCGAGACGAGCGGCGGTGCACGCGTCGATCAGGAGCCGGACGATCCTGCACCTGCGGCGCCTCGACCACTGCGCCGAGACATCGCCGGGTACCGACCGGACCTGGTCGGCGCAGCCGCGAACCGGCAGACCGGCCACGCGATCACGCAAGAGGCGAGGTGTATCCGTGCAGTCGACGGGGAGATCGCCCGGGATGGTCCCGGCCGGCGTCGCCGGGCACGCACGCGTCGATGCAGGCGATCACGGCCGGGTGCTCGTCACGCCTGTCGGATAGTGCTCCTCGGTGCCGGCGGTGCCCGGCGGGCGGAGGAGCCCCGGGACACGATGCCCGGTCGTACCGAAGGCGCCGATCTCGGCGGCCCTGGACGGCCGGTGGCGGAACTCGTCGAGCAGGTCCTGCCGTGAGGCACCGGGCACGGAACGACACAGACCTGAAATTGATTCGAGAATACGACGACGACGACGGCCGTCATTCGATGCTGGAACGGGCGCGTCGATCAACAGGCCGCGATCGTGGCGACGCCGTCGTCTTCGGCTGCCCTGCCGTCCCGCCTTTCTTCTCCTTTCGGTCCGGTGAGAATTTGTGGCGGCGGGGTGTCGTCGGCTGGTGCGGAAGAACTCGATGGCCCAAGGCCGTTCGATCTGATCGACGGGCCCTCCCGGCGTTCGGGCCGATCCATTGTTCCGAACTGCCGGGAGTCCTGCGTCGGGTGCGGATCACGTCGCGATCACGCGGTCGGAATTCGTCTCGTAGCAGGTCAACCGTGTGATCGAGTGCGGTTCGCTGCCCGTCGTGCTCAGCCGAAATTGTGCTTGTTGAGGCACTCGACGTAGGCGTAGGTATCGGGCGTGAGATGGTCGCAGGGGCCTGCGGCAGCTGCCGGGACGGTGGTGGCGAAGGCGGCTGCGGCGGCGAGGGCGAGAGCACCGAGAAGGCGAGACATTCCGCTCCGATCGATAATAGCCGCCGGGGTGCGGCCGTTTCGGTGGACGATTATGCGGATCGGCTCAGCCCATCGTCAAGATCATTCATCCGAATCGCTGACAGTTGCACTGATCGAGCGACGAAAGGTGATCGGGTGCGGAGGTCATCGCCGCCGGATTGGCTTGTCCGTTGACGACAGGGCCGGGCGCGGTGAGTTCGAATCTCACCGCGCCCGATCCCCGAACGCCGTCGCCGACCACGGAGCTGCTCGGTCACGCCGATCTCGAGGCTCAGCTCAGACCCGATCGCTGCCTGCATCTGCGACGACGTGCTCTGGCAGGCCGGTCGCCGTCGCCACCGCCCAGCCCGCCGATCACGGCTGGGTCTGGAAGGCGAACTCGAAGTCGTCCGCCATCTGGCCCTGGACGCAGCCGACCCCGGCCGTCGCACCGTCGTCGATGGTGCAGGACCAGCCGTCGGAGAGTTCGACGTTGCCGAGGGCGGCCTCCGCCTTCTCCTCGTCGGGCAGCTGGATGAACTCGTCGATCACGTTGAACGCCTCGGTGCAGCCGACCACGCCGCCCGCCGAGGGCAGGGCGATCAGGTTGTGCGTGGTGCCCGCGTCGAGTTCGATCTCGCCGCAGTCGACCGGTTCCAAGCCGTCCTCGCCCGGACCGGTGGGATCGGCCGCTCCACTGGCGTCGGTCGGGCTGCCGTCGTCGGACGGGGTGCTGTCCTCGGTCAGGCCGCCGCTCGCCGGAGCCTCGGCGGCGGTGTCGTCCGCAGGCACCGCATCCTGATCGGACTCGGTCTGTCCACACGCGGCCAGGAACAGGCCGCCGGCTGCCAGCATCGCGGGCACAAGCACGCTACGTCGATTCATTGCGGTCCTCCTGTCGGTCATGGTCCTTCATGAGTTGAGACGCATGCTTGACCGCCGAGGTTGCCACGACCGTCATATCTGGTTGGAAATTTTCCGCCACAGATCGTTCGTCTCGGCCTCCGTCGTCCGGACGGCCGCGACCCGTCGGCGCACTCCGGGCTGTCGGGGTCCGGTTCGGCTGCGGCTCGGGCATCGGGCGGCGTTGCGCGGTCGGGCTTGCATGAAAATTCAGGATCGTGCATAATTCGTCCTCGTGTCTAAGGTCCTCACCTCCCTGCCCGCCGGCGAGCGCGTCGGCATCGCCTTCTCCGGTGGTCTCGACACCTCGGTCGCAGTCGCGTGGATGCGCGACAAGGGCGCGGTTCCCTGCACCTACACCGCCGACATCGGTCAGTACGACGAGCCCGACATCGGCTCCGTACCGGGCCGGGCGCTGGCCTACGGCGCCGAGATCGCCCGCCTGGTCGACTGCCGCGCCGCACTGGTCGAGGAGGGGCTGGCCGCGCTCACCTGCGGTGCGTTCCACATCCGTTCGGGAGGGCGTGCGTACTTCAACACCACGCCGCTCGGCCGCGCCGTGACCGGAACGCTGCTCGTCAGGGCGATGCTGGAGGACGACGTCCAGATCTGGGGCGACGGCTCGACCTTCAAGGGCAACGACATCGAGCGCTTCTACCGCTACGGGCTGCTCGCGAACCCGAATCTGCGCATCTACAAGCCGTGGCTCGACGCGGACTTCGTCACCGAGCTCGGCGGTCGCAAGGAGATGTCGGAGTGGCTGCTCGCCCATGAGCTGCCCTACCGGGACAGCACGGAGAAGGCGTACTCGACCGACGCCAACATCTGGGGCGCCACCCACGAGGCCAAGACGCTGGAGCATCTCGACACCGGCATCGAGACCGTCAACCCGATCATGGGCGTCCGCTTCTGGGACCCGGACGTCGAGGTCGAGACGGAGGACGTGACGATCGGCTTCGACCAGGGCAGGCCCGTCTCGATCAACGGCAAGGAGTTCGCCACCCCGGTCGACCTGGTGCTGGAGGCGAACGCGATCGGCGGCAGGCACGGCATGGGCATGTCCGACCAGATCGAGAACCGGGTGATCGAGGCCAAGAGCCGCGGCATCTACGAGGCGCCGGGGATGGCGCTGCTGCACGCGGCGTACGAGCGGCTGGTCAACGCCATCCACAATGAGGACACGCTCGCCCACTACCACAACGAGGGCAGGCGCCTCGGCAGGCTGATGTACGAGGGCCGCTGGCTCGACCCGCAGGCGTTGATGGTGCGCGAATCGCTGCAGCGCTGGGTCGGCACCGCCGTCATCGGCGAGGTGACGCTGCGGCTTCGGCGCGGTGAGGACTACTCGATCCTCGACACGACGGGCCCGTCCTTCAGCTACCACCCGGACAAGCTGTCGATGGAACGCACCGAGGACTCGGCGTTCGGCCCGGTGGACCGGATCGGCCAGCTCACCATGCGCAACCTCGACATCGCCGACTCCCGCGCCCGACTCGAGCAGTACGCCGTCCTCGGTCTGGTCGGCACCACCCAGCCCGCGCTCACCGGCGCCGCGCAGGCCGCCGCCACGGGGCTGATCGGCGCGATGCCGCAGGGCGGGGCCCAGGCCATCGCCTCCCGAGGCACCGTCTCCGGCGACGACGAGATCCTGGACCGGGCCGCGATGGAGTTCGGCACCGACTGAGCGGTGGGTCGAGCGGAGGGCCGGTGCTCACTGCCGGCACGACGTGCGCCGCCCGCGAGCGAGTACCTTCCGAAGCCACTGCGGCTCGACTGTCCGGGCGGTCCGGTGCACACCGACAGGCGTGCACCGGACTGTCGTGGTCGCGGGAGCCGACGACACGCGTCGACTCCCGTTGCACGCGCGGGAAGGCGGCCACGGTTTCGATGCCGACCTCTCGCCGCAGGCAGCGGTGATCGTCCGGCTGGTCTCCGGCGAGGGCTGTGGCGGTGTGCTCGGGCTGGGTAGGGAACGGCAGCGCGAGTCGACATCTCCACAGTGCCTGCCTGTGCAACGGCGCTGCCGCTCATCGAGTCCATGGTCAGACGGGGTGATGCCGATGACCAATCCTCACCGATCTCCCGCCCCCTGCTGCGGATCGGTCGCGATGAACGCCTCCACCTCGGCGCGGCGGGCGGCGCTCCAGGTCTCCTGCGTCGCCAGCACGCCCACGATGCCGATCGAGGCGACGAACAGGTAGAAGCTCGCCGGGCCGCCCCAACCGAACTCGTTCTCCAACAGCACGGCGACGAAGGGGGCGAAGCCCGCGATCGACGCCGCCACCTGATAGCCGATCGACGCTCCCGAGGTCCGGGTGTTCGCCCGGAACAGCTCGGCGAACCACGCACCCTGGGTGCCGGTGAGCAGGGCATGGATGACACCGATGCCGATGCCCATCGCCAGCAGCAGGGACACCTGCGTGGCGGCGTTGGCCAACAGGAACATCGGGATGCCGAACCCGATCGCCAGCAGGCAGGCCGTGAGGTACACGCGGCGTCTGCCGACGCGGTCGGTGAGCCAGCCCGCGAAGACCGTGACTCCCACGGCCAGCAGACTCGCCGCCACCAGCGCGGTGAGCGCGGCGGGTCGGTCGCCCGCGTCCCGGCCGGTGACATAGGCGAGCAGATAGGTGGCCGTCAGGTAGTAGGCGCAGGACTCGACGACCCGCAGGGCGATGATCCGCAGGATGTTGCGCCAGTCGTTCCTGATCACCGAGGTCAACGGGTTCTTCACCAGCGTTCCCTGGTCGCGGCTCTCCTCGAACTCCGGCGACTCGGACAGCTTCAGCCGGACGACGAGCCCTACGACGATGAGCACGCTGCTCGCCAGGAACGGCACGCGCCAGGCCCAGTCGCCGTCCAGGGCCACCGAGGCGAGGAAGGCGATGTTGGCCAGCGCGATGCCGAGCGGGTTGCCCGCCTGGGGAATCGAGGCGAACAGGCCTCGTCGTCGCCACGGCGCGTGCTCGAAGGCCATCGTCACGGCGCCGCCCCACTCGGCGCCGAAGGCGAGTCCCTGGATGATCCGGATGAGCAGCAACAGGATCGGCGCCAAGATGCCGACCTGCTGGTAGGTGGGCAGGAAGCCGATCAGCATCGTGGCGACGCCCATCACCAGCAGGGCCGCGACGAGGACGGGCTTGCGGCCGAAGCGGTCGCCGAGATAGCCGCCGAGTGCCCCGCCGATCGGGCGCATCAAGAAGCCGACGCCGAGGGTCGCGAACGACAACAGAGTGCCTACGACCGGGTCGAACTCGGGGAAGAAGACGTCGTCGAAGTAGAGCGCGGCGGCGGTGCCGTAGGCGATGAAGTCGTAGTTCTCCACGCAGGTCCCGGCCGCCGAGGCCAGTGCCGTCTTGAGCTTTCCGGGTGTCCCGTGTGCCGCGCGGCGTCTGCTGTCGGCGTCCGCTGTCATGGGCCTGACTCCTTCGCTCTGCTGGATCGGCGGTGCTGACCGAAGGAGCTCAGTCGGATGCGGTCAGCTCCCGTGCCGACCGCAGCTCCAGCTCGCGCAGCTTCGCGACCCGTCGAATCGTGTCGGCGTCGTCGTCGAAGCGGGCGCCGAGGAAGGACTCCAGCACCTCGGCGGCGGTCGCCGGGCCGATCAGCCACGCGCCCATGGCGATCGCGTTGGCGTCGTCGTGCTCCACGCTCTGGTGCGCCGAGTAGACGTCGTGTCCGAGTGCGCAGCGGATGCCCGAGATCTTGTTCGCCGCCATCACGGCGCCGACGCCCGTGCCGCACACCAGCACGGCTCGGTCCGCCTCGCCTCGACGGACCGCGTCGCAGGTCGCGAAGGTGATGTCCGGGAAGTCCACCGGCGCGTCGTCCTCGGTGCCGTGATCGGCGACCTCGTGGCCGAGACGACGCAGCACCGAGGCGACGTGATTCTTGAGCGGGTAGCCAGCGTGGTCGTTGCCCAGCGCGATCCTCATGGTCGGTCCTTCCCGTCGGCGCAGCGTGTTCGGACCCGGCGGTGTTCGGGCCCGTCGTCTTCAGGGCTGTCGTCTTCAGAGCTGCCAGAGTGCCGGGGCATCGGTCGTCTATCGGCGCGGATTCAGCGACGACGGTCGGCACACGCAGGCCGGTGCGACACCGTGGGGCCGCTCTGTGCCGGTTCGCCCTCGCGGACCGCGATCGGAGTCGGACCGTCGCCGTCGGACCACCGGTCGGATTCCGACAGCTCCAGGACATTTTCGTGCCAGGTCACGGGCGCCGTTGCGCTCGGCAGTGGTCCGTCGGCACGACGGGGCAGCATCGCGCGATGATTGTCGGCCGCGGTCAGTGGGTAGGCAGGAAGACAGTCCGCGTGTGAGGAGGAAGAAGCACATGGCGAAGATTCTCTGCGTCCTCTACGACGACCCGGCAGACGGCTTTCCGCCGCGATATGCGCGGGACGACATCCCGACGATCGATCGTTATCCCGACGGTCAGTCGACGCCCACGCCCGAGGGCCTCGACTTCCGCCCTGGCGAACTGGTCGGCAGCGTCTCGGGGGGTCTCGGGCTCCGGAACTTCCTCGAACGGGCCGGACACGAGTTCGTCGTCACCTCCGACAAGGAAGGTCCCGACTCGGTGTTCGAGCGGGAGTTGCCCGACGCCGACGTGGTGATCTCGCAGCCGTTCTGGCCCGCCTACCTCACCTCGGACCTGATCGCGAAGGCGCCCCGCTTGAGGCTCGCGATCACCGCCGGGATCGGCTCGGACCACGTCGATCTGAAGGCCGCCGTCGAGAACAAGGTCACGGTGGCGGAGGCGACGTACTCGAACAGCATCAGCGTCGCCGAGCACGCCGTCATGCAGATCCTGGCCCTGGTCCGGGATTACCTGCCCGCGCATCGCCTGGTCACCGACGATCGGGGCTGGCACATCGCCGACGCCGCGCAGCGTTCCTACGACCTCGAGGGCATGGCGGTCGGGGTGATGGCGGCGGGCCGCATCGGCGTCGCCGTCCTGCGCCGACTCGCGCCGTTCGACGTCACGCTGCACTACACGGACAAGAATCGGCTGCCCATCGAGCTGGAGGAGGAACTGAACCTGGTCTTTCACGAGGACGTCCGCTCGCTGGCGTCCGCCGTCGACGTGCTGTCGATCCATGCGCCGCTGCATCCCGAGACGAAGGGGCTCTTCGACGATGAGCTGATCGGGTCGATGAAGCGAGGCTCCTACCTCGTCAACACCGCGCGCGCCGCCATCTGCGACCGAGACGCCGTGGTCCGGGCCGTGGAGAGCGGTCGCCTCGCGGGCTACGCGGGCGACGTGTGGTACCCGCAGCCGCCGCCTGCCGACCACCCCTGGCGGAACATGCCGCATCAGGGCATGACCCCGCACGTCTCGGGAACGACGTTGTCGGCACAGGCGCGATATGCCGCCGCCACGCGGGAGATCCTGGAGAACTGGCTGGCGGGAACGCCGATCCGTGACGAGTATCTGATCGTCGACCAGGGGCACCTGGCCGGGTCGGGATCTCGGTCGTACACGACGTGACCTGAGGTCCTGCTCACGGTGGGCGTCGCAGCGCAGGCGGTCGCGCCTGCGAGACGTCGTGGTCTGGCCGAGGGCGGCGGCCGGACCACCGGTCGCGGGCCTTCGCGGTCAGGTGCGCGACCTGGTGTTCGCCGCCGGGTGGCTGGGCCGAGCGAGAGCCCGCCTGTTCGGCGGGCGCGGGTCGTGCTGACGGCCCGGTCCTGGACCGGCGACAGCGCCGACCGAATCATCGGGCAGCTCCCGTTCTCTTCGTCCTGAGCAGGCCTTCCACGGGGGTCGAGGCCTTCGCGCTCAGTACCCTCCCCGGCATGAGCCGCGCCCGCCAGGTCCTCATGTTCACCGCAGACCTCGTGATCCTGACCATCCGAGACGGAGCACTGTGTCTGCTCGTCGTGGAGCGGGGCAACGAGCCGTTCCTCGGGCGTTTCGCGTTGCCGGGGGGATTCCTGCGTGGTGACGAGAGTATCGAGCAGACTGCGGCGCGAGAGCTGTCGGAGGAGACTGGAGTCGACGCCGCGACGCTGTATCTCCAGCAGGTCGGCGTCTACTCCAGGCCGGATCGCGATCCGCGTCGTCCGAGGGTGGTCACGTGCGCTCACCTGGCCATCGCTCCGGACCTTCCACTCCCGTCCGCAGGATCGGATGCCCGAACGGCACGGTGGCTGCCGATCGCCGAGGTCCGCACACTCGCTGACGGCCTTGCCTTCGACCACGATGAGATCCTCCGAGACGCGCTGGAACTGGCTCGTGCGGAGCTGCAGTTCCGCACCATCGCCACCGCCTTCTGCCCTCCAGAGTTCACGATCAGTGATCTTCGGGAGGTGTACGAGCGCGTGTGGGGGGTCGAATTGGACAGATCCAACTTCCACCGCAAGGTCACCGAGGCAGAAGGTTTCGTCATCGCGACGGGCCGTAGACGTGCCACCGTCAACGGAAGGCCTGCCGCCTTGTTCCGGGCGGGCGATGCGGCAACCCTGACGCCGCCGATGATGAGGCCCCGGCCGGCGGCCTCGTGAGTCGGCGGAGCTGCCAGGCCGACGAGTTGCTTCTGGGGGCGCCCGCCAGCGCGCAGACGCCGAGACCAGATGGACACCGAACCGGATCACCCCTTGTGGTCAACGAGACCATAAGAGGATGCTCCGGTTGGAGGGGCTGGTCAAGTACTTGATGTCAATCTGACAATAACCTAGCGTGATCACCATGAACACTCATTGTCGACCGAAGTCGAAGGCCGCGCGGTGGACGGCGGACGTGGTGTTGTTCACCAAGGAGACCGGCGTGCTGTCGGTGCTCGTCGTGGAGCGCGCCAAGGAGCCGTATCGGGCGGCGCTCGCGCTGCCGGGCGGATTCGTCGAACCGGGCGAGCGCCCGGTGGACGCCGCCGCCCGCGAGCTCTGCGAAGAGACCGGGGTTCTACTGGCCGCAGATCGTCTGCAGCGGTTCGGCTGCTATGGGCGACCCGGTCGGGACCCTCGAGGCCCCGTCGTCAGCGTGGCTCATCACGGCTACCTTCCCGGCGCGCCGCCGGTCGTCGGGGGCGACGACGCGAGCCGGGCGGCGTGGGTCGGCCTGCCCGAACTGTTCGCGATCGAGGAACTCGCCTTCGACCACCGGGACATCATCGGTGACGCCGTCTTCAGGAGGTTTGGATGGCGGATGCCGGTCTCGGTGGACAAGGGCGCAACATCGCCGGGTGGAGGAGATGGGCGGAACCCCGCCGGAAGAGGGCTGCCGGGCGACCTCCGTGTCGCACCGTCTGTCGTCCCGTCGGAACCAGGAAATCCGTCACACCGGTGACCTTCCGATGGAAGTTCCGCGGGTCGAGATGCTCATCCCACACGATCTCGTACACCTGGCGGAGGTCGGTGACCGTGAACTCAGGGTCACAGAAGGTTGCCGCGAGAGTCGTGTACTCAAGCTTGCTGCGCGCCCGTTCGACCGCCGCATCGATGATCTGGCGGTGGTCGAAGGCCAGCTGGGTGTCTCCTTTCAGGATGGTGGACGTCGGAACCCAGGACGCGGCACGAGCATCGCCGCCTGCCTGCGGTGTCGCCGTCCCGACGACGAAAGCGAGGTAGCAGACCGTGACGACACGTTGCCGTGGATCGCGATCCGGTTCGCCATACGTGCCGAGCTGTTCCCAGTGAAGCCGGGATGCGTCCAGACCGGTCTCCTCCGCCAGTTCGCGCGCCGCTGCGGCGTCGAGGCTCTCCCCGGCATCGTGGAGGAATCCGCCGGGCAGGGCGGGCAGACCTCGATACGGCTCGACACCGCGTTCGACGAGCATGATCTGGAACATGCCGTCCATGACGGTGAACACCGCGAGGTCCACGGCGATCGCGATCGAGGGGATCGTCCATGGGGCCTCGGGCATGACGTCGCTTTCGGATGCTGCGGCGGGCGGGAATCGGCGTGTCCGGAGCGGCTCGCCGCAGACGCATGCTATCTCGTGTCGGCCTACGGCGCGGCTCGTTAGCGTCAGATTGACGAGAAGGAACCGGCTCGGCTAGCCTCCTCCCGCGCTGATCTTCGTCACAGCAGGCACATCGGCCCCATCGGACGGGGCCGATCGCTGTGGACACAGATCGTTCGGGCCGTCTCGCGGACTCGCCCCCGCACCCTTGTGCACAACGAGCGGACCTCGGCTGAGAGGTCCTCATGGGAGACGAGCGATGATCGTGATCCTGACCGCGTTGCCGGTCGAACAGCAGGCAGTCCTCGAACATCTGGTGGATGTCGAGGTGCACCCACACCGAGCAGGGACCCTCTTCGACGTCGGCTCACCGGCCGGGCGGTCGGCCACGCGGGTCGCGCTCGGCGTGACCGGTCCGGGAACCCTCGGCGCGGCCGCCCTCACCGAACGCGCGATCACGGAGTTCTCCCCGAGGGCGGTGATGTTCGTCGGCGTCGCAGGCGGACTCCGCTCCTGGCTGGAGATCGGTGATGTCGTGGTGGGCACCAAGATTCACGCCTATCACGGGGGGCGCAGCGAGGATCACGCCTTCCTGGTGCGTCCACGGTCATGGGACGCCTCACACGAACTCGAGCAGGTGGCTCGTCGGCTGCCCAGGAGCGACGCCTGGTATGGCGGCCTCGCAGGTCCGGGCGAGGGAGTCGCGCCGAGCGTCCACTTCGAGCCGATCGCTGCCGGAGACGTCGTACTGAACTCGGGAACCTCGCCGGTGGCGACCAGGATTCGCGAGAACTTCAACGACGCGGTGGCGATCGAGATGGAGAGCTCGGGCTTCGCCATCGCCGGACATCTCAGCGGCAGCGTGCCCATGGTGACCATCAGGTCCATCAGCGATCACGCAGACGGGACCAAGGAACTGACCGACGGCCGGGGCTCGCAACGCATCGCCGCGCGCAACGCGGCGGCGTTCGCCGTCGCCCTCGCCGCAGCGATCGACGAGGCGGCCGGAGCACGCAACGACCAGCAATCGGAAGCCGAACCCGGCAATGCCGATGCCGGCGGCGAAGCGGTTCGTGTCTCCAATGTCGCGCAGGGCAACGCACGAGTCGGCCAGCAGTTCGGAGTCAACCACGGGGGCGTCACGCTGACTTGGGGAGCGGACTCCAGGTGAACACTGCGGAATTCAGCGCGACGATGTCAGACCGGCGTGGTGGTGGCAGCCGCAACGAGGCGCGCGACGGGGCGACGGTAGGTCAACAGATCGGAGCGCTCTACGGCAACGCAGTCCACAACGAGAACGTCTACAACCTCGATCCCGGCGACATCCCCGAACGCAGGCACGAGGTCGCCCGAAACTTCCTCGCGGGAGGAACGCCTCGACCTGCCGAGCGCATCCTCGGCGAACTCCTCAGCACGGGGGAGGGGACCACTCAGCGGGCCTATCACTACTTCCTCGCCGTGGTCAGTGATCGGTCGTTCCACGACATCAAGACGGAGCACGTCGATTCGATCAGCGACGCTCGAAAGATGCTCGCCTTGCTGCGACACGACGAGTGGAGCGCCGCCTTTGAGGTGGTCTGGGAATTCCTGACGTTCGCACGGATGCGGATGCAGGGTGAGGCCGACGACAGTTCCCAGGTGGTCGCCTCGTTCAAGACTCTGCCGGACGCCCGACAGGAGGAGATCCATCTGCATCTGCAGATGATCCTCGGCACCGCCGAACAGGCCAGTCTCGACGCCGCTCGTGCCCAGCGGATCACCATCGAACGATTTCGGCCAGGTAGGCGGGCCCGAGCGTGGAAGTTCTTCGAGCCGGACCCGGCGACACCACGTCTGAGCGTGCCACCGGCGTCCGTCCCGGAGCCGGGGACCTGGCCGAGGATGATCATCGGGCTGCTGCTGACGGGGTTCGGTCTCTGGCAGGCGATGGCGGGTTCGACGATGGCCGGTTTCCTGGTGTTCCTGCCACTGGTGGCAGTCGGCGGTCATCTTGCTGTGAAACACGGCATCACCCGTCGGGCCTGGCAGGCCTGGAAACAACGACGGCGGAGCGAGGTCATGCCGGGAGCTCCGCTCGCGGCCGTCTCACCTGGACACTGGGTTCCCACCGCCTTCGTCAAGGAGATTTACCAACTCGTGGATCAGCGCTTCACCGACGCCCGTCCGCATCAGGCGGGCGACTGGCCCCGGTACGTCGGCGGCATCCGTGACCACCTCAAACGACGACTGGTGGCTCAGTACGGCAATGCCCGCCTGGAACCTGCGAAAGTAGACTGGTTGATCAGCTGGCATGCGCGACGTGTTGCGTCGGGCTGGCGGACGCAAGAGCTGTTCTGTTTCCCCGTGCCGTGCGAGCCGAGGTCTACTCGGCTGTGCACCGTGGGCGTCGTACTGGCGTCAGCCGCAGTGACGGTTCTGGCACTGAGCGGCGCGTACCTCGCCGTGGTGCTCCTCGGACTCGGAGGCGGTCTCGCGGTCGAGAGGATCACGCACCTCATGGGGCTTCGGCGGGCCGACGAGCTGCTTCTGCAGGATGCGCGAGATCTCCTCGAGCAGGAGACCGCGGCCTACGAGGAGCGTCGTCGCGAACTCGCCGATCGTCCGACGGATGCAGAGATGGCCCGGTGGCTTGCCTTGGACAAGATCTACCTGCGGAATGACGCGATGCGGCGCGCGAAGCTGGGCGAACACGACGTCGTCACCCATGTCGTGATGACGGAGGGCGCCGACGGCGCCCGTGCGCGAGTGGTGAAAGGGCCGCCGCGTTTCGCGCGGTACTCCGTACAGATATTTCTTCTCACCAGAAGCGGTGTGCGAGAGGCGCGCGTCGATCTGGACTTCCTCACCGGAGAGGCGCGCGACGAGCGCCGCAACCTGTTCAATTACAACTCGCTGGCCTCGGCCTCGGTGACGGAGAAGGGGGCCAGGGCCGCGGAGGTCGTCGGCGAGGATTTCCGCCTGGTGGAGTCGTTGCGGAGCCGCACGTTCCGGCTCACGCTGCTCAGTGGCGACGCCATCACTGTCGTCGCCGAGAACTTCCGTCAGCAGAAGGACGACGTCGTCGAGAACGACTCGGAGCTGTTCTCGGCAGCCCTGCAGACCTCGGGAATCGACGCGGCGCTTCCGATTCTCGAGGCGGTGGCGGCAGAGGGATCGGAATGGATCCTCCGAGACGAAGAGCGCCGTGCGCGGTGGTCGCGTGACTGGACGGCCTAGTCTCGGCACGGAACAGGCCAGGCGGGGACGACTTCTGCGATCGAGACACGTCGGGGCGGCGGGGGACTCGCCGACCTTCGGCAGGCCACCGCGTGTCGAGCCCGGGCCTGGAGACGACTGCGGACGGCGGCACGCCGACTGATCAGAACCGGAGGCGGGCGGATCTCTTCGGTTTGGCGGCGCATCGCCGGCCGGAGACCGCCCGTCGTCCCCTGCCCTGGAGAATCGACGTCAGCACCGGAAGGCCTGTGTCGTGGGTGGCTGGCCACAGGCCGGGTCGATCCTGCCGAGCCGTTCGCGAGTCGGGCGGGCCGAGCCCGGGGGAGTGGGGACGGCTGCCGATACCTTCATCACCCGGAACCGCCGTCGCCACCTTCGGACACCGGGCCTGCGGCGGCAGCGAAGGCTGCCGATCGGGTGCGGAGTCGCCTCCCGAATTCTTCGATGACATCGATGGAATTCTTCGTCGAACGACGATCGATCGCGACACGATCACTTCTTGGGTGCATTATTCGGCAGTCGTCCCGTTGGTGTATTGCGCATCGACGTGACGTGAGGATATGTTGTCATCGGTCTGGGATCTGTCGGTTCCCGAGAGGTTCCACAGGGAGTGCGTCGCCGTGATCACCGTCAATGCCGACGTGAGGAGTCCCGATGCGATCGATCCTTTCGCCGAGGAGGAACGACCGCTTCCCGCCGATCAGGAGTCACCGGTACGGTCCACCTCGCCGCGCATCGACATCGTGAATCGACGCGGTGGCCGCCACCAAGATCCTGCTCGTTCCGGGCGGGCGGCGACGTTCTCGTACGGTGACCGACGACGACGGCACACCCGCCGGACGGTGTGGATTCGCCTGCTGTGTTCGTCGTCGGTGACGACGTCCTCGTCGAGTTCTCCGGAGTGACTCCTCGGCTCTTCTGCGGGCGCTGTCGTCGAGACTCGACGAATTCGCCGTGATAATCCTCGCCGAGCTGCGGAATATGCCGGTTCAGCGACCTGATCTGGGAATCCTTTGTCGCGCCGACGCAATTCCGTCGGACGTGCGAGGTGTGTCGCGCACTGCCGTCGGAGCGGCCGTCGATCGTGTGATCAGCCCGTGCGGACCGCTAAGGACCGCTCGTCTCAGGTGGCGTGCGACGAGAGGAGCGACGAACCGCCCCGTCCGCAGTGGTCCCCGCCTGCCCCACCAGACCTGACCTCATTCGACTCACCGGCCTGCCCCGGCCCGATTCGCCGAGGTCACCCGCTGCCGGATCGCGAGCCGAGACGACGTCGCATTCCTGTCACGAAAGGATGCTCATGTCCGTATCCCGACGCCTCGCGGCCGCCCTGTCGCGGTCGGTCGCCACGGCGTCCGCGTTGCTCTTCGCGTCTGCACTGCTCACCGCCGCCGGCGCTCCCGCCGCCGCTTCTGCTGCGTCCGAGGCACAGGAAGGCTGCTCGGTCGACTATGCGACCGCGGCACAGTGGCCCGGCGGCTTCACCACGAACGTGACGATCAGGAACCTCGGTTCCGAGGTGAACGGCTGGTCGTTGACCTGGTCGTTCACCGCCGGACAGGGGGTCGATCATGCCTGGAACGCTGCAGTGACGCAGAACGGCTCCCAGGTCGTCGCGCGCGATGCCGGCCACAACGCGCGCATCCCGGCGGGCGGCTCGGTGTCATTCGGCTTCAACGGCACGACCTCCGGGACGACGACACCGCCGCCGACGATCTTCAGTCTCAACGGCACGAACTGTACGGGCGGCACCACGCCGCAGCCGCCGGACGGCAGCCTGCCGAACTCCTTCCAATGGTCGTCCACCGGGCCGATCATCAGCCCCAAACCCGATTCGGGCCACCCGGCGGTGTCGGTCAAGGACCCGTCCGTCGTCTATCACGACGGACGGTGGCATGTGTTCGCGACGGTGTACACCGACGGATACAACATGGTGTACACCAGTTTCAGTGACTGGTCCCAGGCGTCGTCGGCACCACACCACTACCTGGACCAGTCCGGGATCGGCCCCGGTTACCGAGCGGCGCCGCAGGTGTTCTACTTCGCCCCGCAGGGTCTGTGGTACCTCGTCTACCAGACGGGCGCGGGCGGCTCCTACTCCACGACGACGGACATCACCAGGCCGGAGACCTGGTCCGCGCCGAGGAACTTCTACTCCGCGATGCCCGAGATCATCCGGGACAACATCGGCGACGGCTACTGGGTCGACTTCTGGACGGTGTGCGACGCGGCGATGTGCTACCTGTTCTCCTCGGACGACAACGGTCACCTATACCGGTCCGAGACCACGGTCGCGAACTTCCCCGCCGGATTCACCAACACCGTGATCGCGATGGAGGACGCCGACCGCAACCGGCTGTTCGAGGCGGCGAACGTCTACCGGATTCAGGGCGATCAGGGCTACCTCCTGGTGCACGAGGCGATCGGCTCGGACGGTCGACGGTGGTTCCGGTCCTGGACCGCTCCGGCGATCACCGGACCGTGGACGGCCCTCGCCGACAGCGAGTCCCGCCCGTTCGCTCGGGCCAACAACGTGACGTTCCCAGGCGGACAGTGGAGCAGGGACATCAGTCACGGCGAGATGCTGCGTTCCGGCGTCGACCAGACGATGGAGATCAGCCCCTGCGATCTGCGCTACCTGTATCAGGGCCTGGACCCCGGGGCGGGCGGCGACTACAACCGCCTGCCGTGGCGGCTGGGACTGTTGACCCAGACGAACTCTCCCTGCTGATCCACCGGATCGGGGAGACCAGCCGACGCCGTCTCTCGCGTCCGTCGCCGCCGCCGAGCAGGCCGCTGCGACGGACCGAGGGGCGGCGCCTCGGGCTCAGGCGCCGGGCGCCGTCCCGGCGCACCGTCGATCCCTCGCCCCGAGCGTCCGCGGCGAGGTCGCCGACGAGCCGGGAGGGGGCAGGCGGCGTCGCGCCGAGGGGCAGGCCGATTGCCCGCCGAGCGGGCGATCGAGCCGCCGATCCCGTGACGCGCCCGGGTCCGGCCTGGTCACGGGAGCACAGGCCCGCAAGTTAAGGAAGTATTTCGCTGCGTTTTCACCCCTTTACAGCAGCGCTTTTCTCAGTAGTGTGTCACCCACTACATGGGGCTGGCCGGCGAAAGGACCCACGCATGGACCGTTCGACGAGAGCTGATCGAGGGGTGAGCATCCCCGAGCCCGCCCCGGGCACGGGCCCCCTCGCCGCCGTGCGACCCACGCCCGACCGCGTGCCCGTGACTCCCGCCGACCGCGTCGTCCTGCGTGGCGGGCTGCTCGCCGACTGGCAGGAGCGCAACCGGGCGGCGACCATCCCGCACACCATCGCGCAGTTGCGCGAGGCGGGCACCCTCGGCAATCTGCGCACCGTCGCCGAGGGGACCGGAGCGGAGTACGTCGGGCGCTACCCGTTCCTGGACACCGACGTCTACAAGACCCTGGAGGGCCTCGCCTACGAGATCGGCCGCGACGAGGTCGGCGAGGAGGTGACGGCGTTCTGGGACGAGGCCGTCGACCTCATCGAACGGGCGCAGCGGGCCGACGGGTATCTCAACTCCTTCGTGCAGAACGAGCACACCGCGCGCGAACCCTGGGAGGACCTCGCCTGGGGGCACGAGCTGTACAACCTCGGGCACCTCGTGCAGGCCGCCGTGGCCGCGAGCAGACAGGCGGGCGACGATCGGTTACTGCGGGTAGCCGTCCGGTTCGCTGATCTGGCCGTCACCCGGTTCGCGAACACGGGCGACGCGTGCGGACATCCCGAGGTGGAGATGGCCCTCGTCGAGCTGACCCGGCACACCGGGGACCGACGGTATCTCGACCTCGCCGCGTCCTTCGTGGACCGGCGCGGGCACGAATCCGTTCCGGCGACCTTCTTCTCGCCCGAC
Organism: Actinoalloteichus fjordicus; assembly: GCF_001941625.1. Classification (NCBI taxonomy): domain Bacteria; kingdom Bacillati; phylum Actinomycetota; class Actinomycetes; order Pseudonocardiales; family Pseudonocardiaceae; genus Actinoalloteichus; species Actinoalloteichus fjordicus. The sequence goes on along the minus strand of NZ_CP016076.1, from coordinate 3,934,825 downwards.
TACTTCCAGGATGACGCGCCCTTCCGGGAGCTGACCGGGCTGCGCGGCCACGCCGTGCGGATGGTCTACCTCGCCGCGGGCGCCACCGACGTGGCGATCGAGCGGGGCGACGCCGCGCTGCTCGACGCGTCCCGACGGTTGTGGGACGACATGCTCGACACCAGGCTGTACCTCACGGGCGGGCTCGGCGCTCGACACTCCGACGAGGCGGTCGGCGACCGGTACGAGTTGCCCTCCGAACGCTCCTACTCGGAGACCTGCGCGGCGATCGGCACGATGCAGTGGGCCTGGCGCCTGCTGCTGGCCACCGGGGACGCGCGGTACGGCGACGTGTTCGAGCGGATCTTGTACAACGCCTACGCGGTGGCGCTCTCCCAGCGGGGCACCGCCTTCTCCTACGACAATCCGCTGCAGCGTCGTCCCGAACACCGGCAGGGCGGCGGCGCCCCGGCCGGATCGCCGCCGCGCCGCGAGTGGTTCGGGTGCGCGTGCTGCCCGCCGAACGTCATCCGCTGGATGGCCGAGCTGCCGGACCACTTGGCCGTCGCCACCCAGACCGGCGTCGGGGTGATCGTCTACGCCGACGCCGACGTCGACACCGAGCGGATCGCAGTGAGCATCCGGACCGCCTACCCGGACGACGGGCGAGTCACCCTGACGGTCGGCCGCGCCGAACCGGGTGCGGAACTCGCCCTGCGGATTCCCGCCTGGGCCGACGGCGCGACCGCCCGGGTCGCAGGCGAGGAGGTGCCGGTCGAGGCCGTCGACGGCTGGCTTCGGCTGCGTCATGACTGGGTACCCGGCACCGTCGTCGAACTCGACCTGCCCATGCCGGTGCGCCTCCACGGCGCGCACCCGGCGGTCGACGCGCTCCGAGGCTCGATCGCCGTCGCCAGAGGACCCGTCGTCTACTGCGCCGAGCAGCAGGACCAGCAGGTTCCGCTCGACGACATCGTCCTGAGCCCCGCCGACCTCGGCTCCGCCCGCGTCCGCGTCGACCGGCTCGGTTCTGATCCCGACACCGACGTCCTCCGCATCGCAGTGGACGTCCGAACGCGACCGTCGACGTCCGCCGAGCTGTACCCGGTGCTCGGGACGGCCGACGAGCCGGAACCGGCGGGAGAGCCGACCACCGTCGACCTCGTGCCGTACCGGCTGTGGGCCAACCGGGGACCCGGCGCCATGCGGGTCTGGCTCCGAGCCGGGTGATGCCCACCGCGGCACCCCCTCTTCCGCACCACCTGATCTCGCAGCACCCGCTCTCTTCAGGGCACTCAAGTACCCCCCGACGCATCCGGGAGTGAAGGAATCATGGCCACACATCGCAGAGCACGCGCCGCGATCGGAATCTGTACGGTCGCCGCGCTGACACTCACCGCATGCGGCGGGTCCGGAGACGACGCCGACGACGTCGTCACCACCGACGGCGGCTTCGCCCTCAACACCGGGGAGACCGAGCAGGGCGGCATCGTGACCGTGCTGGGCACCGTCGACCTCTCCCACCTCGATCCGGCGATGGGCAACGACGGCAATGTCAACAACGTCTACGAGCTGATCTATCGCCAGCTCACCGACTTCGTCTACGACGAGGAGACCGGCGAGCTGGAGATCGTGGGCGACCTGGCCGTCGGCCCGGGGGAGTCCAACGAGGACGCCACCGAGTGGACGTACACGCTCAAGGACGGACTGCGGTACGAGGACGGCCGCGAGATCACCTCGGCCGACGTGAAGTACGGCATCGAACGGTCCCTGGACCCCGCGTTGGCGATCGGCTCGGACTTCCACGAGATCATCGACGGAGCCAGGGAGTACGCAGGCGTCTACGCGGCGCCGGAGGGCCTGGACTCCATCCAGACGCCGGACGACAAGACGATCGTGTTCACCCTTCAGGGGCCGCTGGCCGGTTTCGACGCCGTCGCCGCCACCCAGCCCTTCACGCCGTTCCCGGTGGGCGAGGTGACGGTGGACCAGCTGGATGAGCAGCCCATCTCGTCCGGTCCGTACCGGGTGGAGGAGTACACGCGGGGCGAACGCCTCACGCTCGTCCGCAACGAGGAGTGGGACCCGGCGACCGACGAGACCCGCGCCGCGTCGCCGGACGGCTACGAGTTCCTCTTCGGGATCGACGGCAACACGGTCGACCAGCGGATGGTCTCCGGGCAGGGCGCTGACGCGAACGCGATGGCGTCGAGCACCAACGGCCTGCAGCCTGCCTCCCTCGCCCAGGTCATGTCCGATCCGGCGTTCCAGCAGCGCACCGTCCGCTCGCTGCCCACCTGCACCATGTACATGTCGATGAACAACAGCCACGAGGCGTTGTCCGACGTCCGGGTGCGGCAGGCCATCAACCACGCGGTCGACAAGGAGAGCGTCGTCACCGCCACCGGCGGCCCGGCGATGGCCGAACCGGCGCACACGATGCTCACGCCGTCGGTGCCAGAACGGCAGGAGTTCGACCTCTACCCGACGGATCAGGACCTGGCGATCGAACTCCTGGCGGAGGCGGGCATCGCCGAGGGCGAGCTGACGCTGACCCTCGACGTCCGGGCGCTGCCGAAGTGGCAGGCCCAGGCGGAGTCCGTGCAGCAGTCCCTCGGGGCGGTGGGCATCAACGTCGAGCTGAACGTCATCGATGCGGCGACCTTCTACGAGGTCATCGCCACCCCCGCCCAGCAGAACGAGCTGGCCATCACGGGCTGGTGCTCGTCGTGGATGTCGGGTTACCCGCTGCTGACTCCGCTGTTCGACGGCGACAACGTCACCGACACCGGCAACACCAACATCAGCCAGTTCGACGAGTCGGTGATCAACGACCGGTTCGACGAGATCGAGGCGATCGCGGACGTCGACGAGCAGAACGTCGCCTACGGCGAGCTGGACCGGGAGATCATGGAGTTCGCCCCCGTCGTGCCGCTGGTGCGGGAGACGCCGCTGCAGATGGTCGGCGAGAACATCGGCAACGCCTTCGCCAGCTCCGCCCGCAGCGGGTACGTCGACTACTCGTCCGTCGGCTTGAAGAACCCGCAGGGGTGACGTCGCCATGGCGATGACCACACAGGCACTCACGCGGCAGGCGGTGCGCAGACGCGGGGGAAGTCGATGGCGGCGGCCCGCCGTCATCGCCTCCTTCATCTTCCTCGGCATCGTCGTCCTCATGGCGGTCTTCGCGCCGCTGCTGACGATGATCAGCGGCTCGGGCCCGTACGAGTTCCATGAGGACAAGATCGATCCCATCCGAGGGGGCCTGCCCATCGGCCCCTTCGGGGGGATGAGCGCCGAACACTGGTTCGGCGTCGAGCCGCTCAACGGCCGGGACATCTTCGCCCGCATCGTCTACGGCGCGCAGGTGTCGTTGACGATCGCGGTGAGCGCGGCAGCCGTCACCACGGTGCTCGGCGTCGTGTTCGGCGTGCTCGCCGGGTTCTTCGGCGGCATCGTCGACCAGATCGTGTCGAGGGTCATGGACTTCCTGATGGCCTTCCCGGCGCTGATCTTCATGATCGCGATCCTCTCGGCGCTGCCGCAGGGCAACCGGCCCATGCTGCTGGTGGTCGTGCTGGCGTTGTTCGGCTGGCCCGCGACGGCGCGCGTCGTGCGGGGGCAGACGATGTCGATCGCCCAGCGCGAGTTCGTCGAGGCGGCGCGGGCCTCGGGGGCGAGCCGGATCGCCATCGTGTTCAAGGAGGTCCTGCCGAACCTGGTGGGGACGATCACGGTGATGGCGACGCTGTCGGTGCCGACGTTCATCGCCACCGAGGCGGGGCTGTCGTTCCTCGGTGTCGGCGTGCGGCCGCCGACGGCGTCCTGGGGGCAGATGATCTCCTCGGCTGTCCCCTGGTACGCCTCCGACCCCATGTTCTTCATGATCCCCGGCCTGTTCCTCACCCTGACCGTGCTCTCGTTCATGGTGATCGGTGACACGCTCCAGGCGACTCTGCAGAGGAGGACGCAGCACTGATGCCCCTCTACATCGCCCGACGGCTCATGAGCGCCGTGCTCGTCCTGCTCGCCGTCGTCTTCTTCACCTTCGTCGTGTTCTTCGTCCTCACACCCGACCCCGCGCTGAGCATCTGCGGGCAGACGTGCACCCCCGAACGCATCGAGGACATCCGCACCAGGCTCGGGCTGGAGGATCCGTTCTGGGTCCAGTTCTGGGTGTTCCTGGCCGGGATCTTCGTCGGCCGCACCTACGGCGAGGGCCCCACCGCGATCGTCTGCGAGGCGCCGTGTCTGGGGTACAGCTTCCAGACCCGCCAGTCGGTCATGACCATGATCGGCGACCGCATCGACGTCACCGTCACCATCGCGGTGGGCGCGGCGCTGCTGTGGCTGCTCGTCGGCGTCGGCGCGGGCCTGATCGCCGCCGTCAAGGCGGGGACGTGGTGGGATCGCGGGGCCACCGGCCTCGCGCTCGGCGGGATCGCCCTGCCGAACTACTTCGTCGCGCTCATCCTGCAGTGGCTGCTCGTCGTCCAGCTCGAGGTGCTGCCGTTCCCGACGGTCGTCGCCTTCGGCGAGGATCCGCTGCGGTGGTTCCAGACCTACCTCATGCCGTGGATCGTGCTCTCCATCATGTACGCCGCCATGTACACGCGGATGACCCGGGCGAACGTGATCGAGACCCTGTCGGAGAACTACGTCCGCACGGCGCGCGCCAAGGGCCTGCCCAAGGGACAGCTGTTGACGCGCCACGCGTTGCGGCCGTCGTTGACACCGGTGGCCACCCTGTTCGGGATGGACTTCGCGGCGTTGCTGGGCGGGGCGCTCATCACGGAGACGGTGTTCGGCCTCAACGGCGTCGGCAAGCTCGCCTACGACGCCATCGGCACCAACGACCAGCCCGTGATCATGGGCGTCACCCTCCTCGCGGGTGCCGCGGTGGTGCTGATGAACATCGTCGTCGACCTCCTCTATCCCCTGCTGGACCCGCGTGTCAGGAAGGGAACCCGATGAACGCCGCACCGACCGGCCAGGACGACGAGCTGCTGCGCGTCACCGGACTGCGCGTCGCCTTCGGTCCCGATCCCGAGGACGCGGTCGTTGACGACCTGTCGTTCTCCCTCCGCTCGGGGCGCACCCTCGGCGTCGTCGGCGAGTCCGGCTCCGGCAAGTCCATGACCTCGTTGGCGATCATGGGACTGCTTCCGCCCGAGGCGCGCACCTCGGGCTCCGTCCGCTTCGGCGATCAGGAGCTGCTGGAACGCTCCGCCAGGGAGATGCGGGCGATCAGGGGCGAGCGGATCGCGATGATCTTCCAAGACCCGTTGTCCTCGCTCAATCCCTACTACACCGTCGGCTTCCAGATCGCCGAGGCCTTCCGCGCTCATCGGCGGGCCACCTCGGCACAGGCGAAGAAGATCGCGATCGAGGCGATGGAACGGGTGAGCATCAAGGAGCCGCAGCGGCGGTTCGACCACTATCCCCACCAGTTCTCCGGCGGGATGCGCCAACGGATCATGATCGCGATGGCGCTGGTCTGCGAGCCCGAGATCATCATCGCCGATGAGCCGACCACCGCGCTGGACGTGACGGTGCAGGCGCAGATCCTGACGCTGCTCACCGAACTACAGCGCGACACCGGGGTCGGGATGCTCTTCATCACCCACGATCTCGCCGTGGTGAGCGAGGTCGCGCACGACGTGCTCGTGCTGCGCAACGGCCGCCAGATGGAGGCGGGCACCGCCGAGCAGGTGTTCTCCCGGCCCGGCCACGCCTACACCCGGCAGCTGCTCGACGCGACGCCGCGTATCGACGAGGTCGAGGAGGCCGGGGCATGAACACGCCGATCCTCGCGGGGCGCAACCTCGTCCGCGAGTACGCGACCGGGGGCCGACGCGGCCCGGCCTTCCGGGCGGTCGACGACGTCACCCTCGAAGTCGGCGCGTCGGAGACACTGGCCGTCGTCGGCGAGTCGGGCAGCGGGAAGTCCTCGACGGCCCGGCTGCTGGCCCGCCTCGACGAACCGACCTCGGGGACGATCGAACTGGACGGCGAGGACGTGACCTCGGCGCCCCCGGCCCGGCTGCGGACCTTCCGCCGCACGGTGCAGGTGGTGTTCCAGGACCCCTACTCCTCGCTGAATCCGCGACACGACGTCGAGAAGATCATCACGGCGCCGCTGCGCTATCAGGGCCTCTCACCGCGCAAGGGCGGAACGCAGATCTGCAAGGAGCTGATGGAGCGGGTCGGGCTGAACCCCGACCACTCGACCAGGTATCCGCATCAGTTCTCCGGTGGTCAGGCACAGCGCATCGGGATCGCCCGTGCGCTGGCGGTCAATCCGAAGGTGGTGATCTGCGACGAGGCGGTCTCCGCGTTGGACGTGTCGGTGCAGGCGCAGGTGATCGACCTGCTGCGGGACCTGCAACGCGACCTCGGGCTCAGCTACGTCTTCATCGCCCACGACCTCGCGGTCGTGCGGCGGCTCGCCGACCGCGTCGCGGTGATGAGCGGCGGGCGAGTGGTCGAGCAGGGCAGTCGTGATCAGGTCTTCGACGCGCCGCGCGAGGAGTACACGCGGGCGCTGCTGGCGGCCGTGCCGAGGATCAACCCCGAGTGGGAGAGACGGAGAAGAGAGTGGACGCCACCAGAAGGGCAGGACTGACATGACGGCGGCCGAGACGTTCCGGACGATCAGCGAACAGGAGTGGGAGTGGCGGCTCGGCGAGCTGGGCCGTCAGCACTACGGCTCCGCGCTCGGCGTCGACGCCTTCCTGCCGGACGAGAGCCCCGAGGCGCACGAGCGTCGTGCCGGGCACTGGCGTGACGTGCTCGCCCGGGTACGCGCCCTCGACACGGACGCACTCGACGCGTCGACGCGGGTGGACCTCGCGGTGTACGTGCAGCAGGTGGAGACGCTCGTCTCGGGTGTCGAGCACCGACAGTTCGAGCGGCCCGCCAACGCCGACACGGCGTTCTGGACGACGCACGCCGATCGGGCGAACGGCACGCTGCGCGACGCCGGGGAGGCCGAGGCGTTCGTGACGCAGCTCGCCGACCTGCCCCGCTGGTTCGCCCAGCACATCCAGAACATGCGCGCCGGGCTGGCCCGAGGCTTCGGGCCCGCCCGGGTGTCGATGGCGGGCCGGGCCGACCCGGTGCGGTCCGTCGCGGCGGCGGCCTCGGCGGAGCAGACCCGCTACGCCGCACCCTTCTTATCGGCCCGCGAGGCCGGGATCGTCGACGAGGCGCTGCTCGCCCGCGCCCTCGAGGTGATCGGTTCGTCGGTGATCCCCGCGCACGTCGAGCTGCTGCGGTTCCTCGAGGAGGAGTACTTCCCCGGCCTGCCCGAGGAGATCGCGGCGACGGCGGGCCCCGGCGGCCTGGACTATTACCTGGCCCAGCTCGCCGAGTACAACACGACGAAGCTGAGCCCGGAGGAGATCTTCGCGCTCGGGGAGAAGAGCGTGGCCGCCATCCGCGAGGAGATGGTCGCGGTCGCCGAGGAGGCGGGCTTCGACGGCGACGTGCCTCGGATGCTGGAGTTCATGCGCACCGATCCCCGGTTCTACGCCACCACCGCGGAGGACCTGCTCAAGGAGGCCGCCTGGCACGCCAAGCGCTTCGACGGGGTCGTCCACGAGTACTTCGGTCGCGTGCCACTGCGGCGCTTCGGCATCATCGAGCCGCCGCCGGAACTCGCGCCCTACTACACGTTCGGGCGCGGCGGGATCGACCGCTACACGCTGAACACCTACAACCTGCCCGCCCGGCCCCTGTACTCGCTCTGCGCGCTCACCCTGCACGAGGCCGCGCCGGGGCACTGCTTCCAGATCGCGCTGGCCAGCGAGCTGGCGGATCTGCCCGCCTTCCGGCGCCACGTCTACATCTCCGCCTACGGGGAGGGCTGGGCGCTCTACACCGAGCGGCTGGGCGTCGAGATGGGGATGTACCGCGATCCCTTTGAGACGATGGGCATGCTGAGCTTCCAGATGTGGCGGGCGGTGCGGCTGGTCGTCGATCCCGGCATGCACGCGTTCGGCTGGAGCCGCGAGCGGGCACAGGACTACCTGCGGAGCAACACCGCCATCGCCGAGCACGAGATCGTCACCGAGATCGACCGGTACATCGCGTGGCCGGGCCAGGCCACCGCCTATTTCATCGGGCAGTCGACGGTGATGCGACTGCGTCGCCTCGCCGAGGACACGCTGGGGTCGGACTTCGACATCCGTTGGTTCCACGACGCCGTGCTCGGGCTCGGCAGCGTGCCGCTGGCCGTGCTGGCGGACGAGATCGAACGGGCGATCCGAGTCAGGGCCGCCGACCACGAGGGAGAGGAACGCGCGTGACGAACGCGAGGAGCACGGCGACCGGGACGATCACGGTCGTCGACGCCCGGATCTTCGACGGCGAACGCATCCTGGAGGATGCGACCGAGATCGCGGTGGTCGACGGCGTCATCGCCGAGGTGGGCCGGGATCTTCCCCGCACCGGCGAGGTCTTCGACGCGGGCGGCCGGACGGTCACCCCCGGACTCATCGACGCCCACTTCCACGCCTACGGGACCAGCATCGACGTCATGACGATCGAGTCGTCGCCGCTGAGCTACGTCTCGCTGGTCGGCGCCGACCGCCTGCACCGAGCGCTGGATCGGGGCTTCACCACCGTGCGCGACGTCGCAGGGGGAGACGCAGGCCTGGCCAAGGCGATCGACGCCGGCTACGTGCGGGCGCCGAGGTACCTCTACACGGGACCCGCGCTGAGCCAGACCGGCGGACACGGCGACCCCCGGCAGGGCGACCTCGACCACTGCGCCGCGCACGCCCATCTCTCCGAGGTGGTGGACGGTCCGGACTCCGTGCGGCGGGCCGTGCGGGAGCGGTTCCGCACCGGGGCGCACGCGATCAAGATCATGGCCTCCGGCGGCGTCGTCTCGCCGACGGACCCGATCCAGTTCCTTCAGTACCACGCGGACGAGGTGCGCGCGGCCACCGACGAGGCGGCCCGGCGCGGCAGCTACGTCGCCGCGCACGCCTACCCGCCCGAGGCGATCATCCACGCGGTCGAGAACGGCGTGCGCACCATCGAGCACGGCAACCTGATGGACGAACGCGCCGCGGCGATCTCGGCCGAACACGGTGCCTACCTGATCCCGACCCTGGTCGCCTACGACGCGATGGAACGCCGAGGAGTGTCGATCGGCCTCTCGGCGACCGGGCAGGCCAAGAACCGACAGGTGCTCGCCGCAGGCAAGGAGGCGATCCGGATCGCGCGCGACGCCGGGGTGCCCGTGGGCTTCGGCTCCGACCTGATGGGCGAGCTGGAGGATGACCAGCTCCTCGGCCTCCGGCTCCAGATCGACGTCGACGGCGTCCTGGAGACCCTGCGGGCCGCCACGGCCGTGAACGCTCGCGCCATTCAACGCTCCGACCTCGGGATGATCGCCCAGGGCCGGTCGGGTGATCTCGTCGTCTTCGGCGGCGACCCGCTCACCGACGCGTCGCTGCTGTGGGACGAGGCCAAGCCGCGCGCGGTGATCCAGCGCGGAGTTCTACGCTGAGCGACCGACCATCACCATCAGGCCTGCAGGTCGACGGCGTGAGCGAAAGAGGATGAGGAACCTGTCCGGCTCGAAGATCCAGCGGCAGCTGAGCCTGCGTGCTCAGGTCGAGGAGGCGCTGTCCTCGGCCATCGTGTCGGGGGAGCTCGCCCCCGGCTCCCTCCTGACGGTGCCGACGTTGGCGGCGCAGTACGAGATGTCGGCGACGCCGGTGCGGGAGGCCATGCTCGATCTGGAGAAGCGCGGCTTCGTGACTCCGGTGCGCAACAAGGGGTTCCGGGTCACGACGGTGAGCGAGGAGATCCTCGATCAACTCCTCGACGTCCGGCAGCGGCTCGAGCCCTCGGCGATGCGGGACCTGGCCGCCAGCGGCATCCCGGTCGACATGGCCCGATTCAGGGCACTCGCCGACGCCATCGTCACCGGCGCCACGACGAGTGATCTGCACGCCTATCTCCAGGCGGACCGGGAGTTCCATCTGGCGCTCACGGAACTGCTGGCCAATCCGCTGTTGACGCAGATCATCGCCGATCTGCGGTCGCGGACCCGGCTGGTCGGGCTGGTGACGATGCTCGAATCACGCCAGCTCGACCAGTCGGCCTCCGAGCATCATCTGCTGCTCGACCGGATCGAGGCGGGCGACGCGGAGGGTGCCAAGGCCCTGATGCACCAGCATCTCGGCCACATCAGCGGTTGGTGGGCCGGTCGTTCGGAGACGACCGCGTCCTGAGGCGGCGCGGCGGGCGACGTCGGGACGCGGGCGGCTTGTGGCGTTCGGCGAGCCGGGGTCGGCGAGCTGCGAGGTTCGGCGATTCGTGAGGCAGAGCACTCTCATTCGGCCGCGATATGTGACATATTACTAGCGGAAGGAGGGTGGATGACCGAGATCATCGTGATCGGCGCGGGCATCGTCGGTGCCGCCTGCGCCCGGACACTGGCCCGGCGCGGCCACCGGGTCCTCGTCGTCGACCGAGGCCCGACGATGACCGGCACGAGCGCCTCCTGCGAGGGCAACCTCCTCGTCTCCGACAAGGGGCCCGGTGCCGAACTGGAGCTGGCCCTCGCGGCGAACGCCTGCTGGCCGGACGTCGTCGCCGAACTCGCCGACGAACTCGGCGAGTCCTTCCCCGCCGTCGAGTTCGAGAAGAAGGGCGGACTCGTCGTGGCCACGACGGAGGCCGGCGCCCAGCCCCTGATCGACTTCGCCGCCGAGCAGCGTGCCGCCGGAGTGGACGCCCGCGTCGTGACCGCCCAGGAGGCCCACGAGCTCGAACCGGATCTCACCCCCGACCTCACCGCCGCCGTGTACTACCCGCAGGACTGCCAGGTCCAGCCCGTCGCGGCAGGCGAGGCGCTGCTGGCCTCCGCGCGCCGGGCAGGCGCCGAGGTGCGCACCGGCGTCGAGGTCCTGGGCGGCATCGTCCGCGACGACCGGCTCGTCGGCATCACCACCACCCGCGGCGACCTCACCGCAGACGCCGTCGTCCTCGCGGCGGGCCCCTGGTCCGGCGAGGTGTCGGAGCGGATCGGGGCACCGGTGCTGGTCCGCCCCCGGCGGGGGATGGTCCTGGTCACCACCCGGATGCCGCACCGGATCTTCCACAAGGTCTACGACGGCGACTACGTCGGTGCGACCCAGTCCGCCGACGCCGCCCTGCAGACCTCCAGCGTCGTCGAGTCCACTGCGGCCGGGACCGTCCTCATCGGATCGAGCCGCGAGCAGGTCGGCTTCGACCCGAGCATCCGCGTCGAGGTGCTCCGCGAGATCGCCCGCAAGGCCGTCGCCCTGTTCCCCTTCCTCGCCGCCGCCCCGGTGATGCGGGCCTACGGCGGGTTCCGGCCCTACCTCGACGATCACCTGCCGCTCATCGGGCAGGACCCCCGGCTGCGCGGCCTCTGGCACGCCGGCGGGCACGAGGGCGCGGGCATCGGGCTGTCCGTCGTCACCGCCCAGCTGCTGGCCGCCGACCTGCTCGGCGGGCCCGCTCCCGTGGACCCGACGCCGTTCCGTCCGAGCGGACGCCCGCTCGCCGTTCCCGACCCGAAGGCAGGCGCCGCATGAGCCCGCGACCAGAAGGCAGGCGCCGGACGGGCCCGAACATGGTTCCGTCGTCCGTCGACGTCGTCGGACGCGCCGACGAGGTCGACATCGTCATCGAGGTGGACGGCGAGCCCGTCCCCGGCGTGCGCGGCCAGACGCTCGCGGGCGTGCTGCTCGCCGCGGGCCGGGACTCCTGGCGCACGACCAGCCGATCTCGCAGGCCCAGGGGGGTGTTCTGTGGGATCGGCGTGTGCTTCGACTGCGTCGTCACGGTCAACGGCGAGCGCGACGTGCGCGCCTGTCAGCGCCGCGCCTGCCACGGCGACACCGTGACCCTGCAGGCGGACGAGCTGCCGGGGGCCGGGTCATGACCGTCGTGATCATCGGCGCCGGACCTGCCGGTCTCACCGCCGCCCGCGCCGCCCGCGACGCGGGAGCCGCCGTCGTGCTCCTCGACGCCGCCGACCTCGGCGGCCAGTACTGGCGCCACCTGCCTGCGGACCGACCGGCGCGACATCAGCGGCGGCTGCACCACGGCTGGTCGCGGTTCACCGCGCTGCGCGATCGTCTCACCACCGACGCGGGCTGCGAGATCATCACCGGGGCGCAGGTCTGGGCGATCGATCGGCCGGACGGGCGGCCGCGGGTGCACGTCCTGGCCGGGCCGCCGGACGGGCGGGCCAGGACACCGCGCACGCTGCTGCCCGACGCCCTCGTCCTCGCTACCGGCGCCCACGACCGGACCCTCCCGTTCCCCGGCTGGGACCTGCCGGGCGTCTACTCCGCCGGGGCGGCGCAGGCACTCGCGAAGGGGGAGCGGGTCGCGGTCGGCGGGCGCGTCCTGGTGGCGGGCGCCGGACCGTTCCTCCTGCCGGTCGCCGCCGCCCTGACCCACACCGACGCCCGCGTCGTCGGCATCCACGAGGCGGCCCGCCTGCCCGCCCTCGTCCGGAACTGGACCGCCCGGCCGTGGGAGCTGTTCTCCGCCCTGGGCAAAGGCGGCGAGCTGGGCGGTTACCTGCTCAGCCAGCTGAGACACCGCATCCCGTACGTCACCGGCTCCGCCGTGGTCGCCGCCCACGGCGGCGAGCGGGTCGAGTCGGTCACCGTCGCGCGACTGGACTCGACGTGGGCGCCGCTGCCGGGCACCGAGCGGCGCATCGAGGTGGACGCCGTCTGCGTCAGCCACGGCTTCACCCCGAGGCTCGAACTGGCCATCGCGGCAGGCTGCCGGATCGGGCCCGACCGCTTCGTCGTCACGGATCAGGACGGCCGCACCAGCGTTGAGGACGTCTTCGCCGCAGGGGAGATCACCGGCATCGGCGGTGCGCAGGCGGCCGAGACCGAGGGGGCGCTGGCCGGACTGGCCGCCGCGGGCGCCGCCGACGAACGACGGACCGCCCGGCTCCGCCGCAGGCGCGTGAGCACCACCCGCTTCGCGGCACGGATCGAAGGAGCGCACGGCATCCGACCGGGCTGGACCGCCTGGCTGGACGGCGACACCGTGCTGTGCCGGTGCGAAGAGGTCACCCACGGCGAACTCGTCGACACCGTCACGGCGACCCGGTCCAGGGGACTGCGCTCCACCAAGCTCACCAGCCGCGCAGGGCTCGGCATCTGCCAGGCCCGGATGTGCGGCAGGAACGTCGAGGAGATCCTCGGGCAGACCACGCCCGACGGAGTCATCGCCGACGCCTCCACCGACCGGCGGCCCATTGCGGCGCCGATCAGTCTCGCGGAACTGGCGGCGCTCCCGGCCGCCCCGACTGCACAGGAAGGACACACCCCATGACCGGCACGAAGTTCGACCTCGGCGGCGTCATCGTCGCCACCACGCTTCCCTTCAAGGAGGACCCGAACGCTCCTGCGGGCCTCGCCGTCGACTTCGACCGCTTCGCCGCGCACTGCGACTGGCTGATGAACAACGGCTGCCGAGGCGTCGGCCCGAACGGATCCCTCGGCGAGTACTCCTCCCTCACCGACGAGGAGCGCCGCAAGGTGATCCAGGTCGCGGTGGAGACCGTCGGCGATCGGGGTCTCGTCGTCGCGGGCGTGCACGGCGTGGGCTGGCACCAGGCCAAGCACTGGGCCGAACTCGCCGCCGAGGACGGTGCGGCGGGCGTGTTACTGCTCCCGCCGACGATCTTCCGCGCGAACGAGGGCGAGATCATCGAGCACTACGAGAAGGTGAACGAGGTGGGCCTGCCGATCATGGCCTACAACAATCCCTTCGACACGAAGGTCGACCTCACGCCCGATCTGCTCGCCAAGATCGACGGACTCGACAACCTCGTCGCCGTCAAGGAGTTCTCCGGGGACGTGCGCCGCGTCCTGGAGATCCTCGACAAGACGAGCCTGCAGGTCATCGCGGGGGCGGACGACCTGCTGTTCGAGTCGCTGGTGGCGGGGGCGACCGGCTGGTTCGCGGGCTACCCGAACGCCTTCCCACGAGAGGCCGTCGAGCTGTACCGGCTGGTCATGGCGGGCAAGGTCTTCGAGGCCCGCGACCTGTACCGCAACATGGTCCCGGTGTTCGCCTGGGACTCCAAGACCGAGTTCGTCCAGGCCATCAAGCTGTCGATCGACGTGATCGGCGAGAGCTACGGCGGCGCGACCCGTCCGCCGCGCGGTCCGCTGTCCGAGACGGCGGCGGCGGCCGTCCGGCGGGACACCGAACGGGCCCTGGCCTACACGAAGAACCGCTGAGCCGCAGGCGATCGGGAGGGCGACAAGCCGTGCGATCCATCAGGACCGTCAGCGCGGTCGACTCACACACCGAGGGGATGCCGACGCGCGTCGTCACCGGCGGCGTCGGTGTCATCCCCGGTGCCACCATGAACGAGCGTCGGCTGCACGCGATCGAGCACCTCGACGAGCTGCGCACGTTCCTCGTGACCGAGCCTCGGGGCCATGCCGCGATGAGCGGGGCGATCCTGCAGCCGAGCACCCGGCCGGACTGCGACTGGGGCGTGCTGTTCATCGAGGTCTCCGGCTTCCTGCCGATGTGCGGCCACGGGACGATCGGGGTCGCCTCGGTGCTCGTCGAGACCGGGATGGTCGAGGTGCACGAACCGGAGACCGTCATCCGGCTGGACACCCCGGCCGGGGTGGTCGTCGCCAGGGTGGCCGTCGCCGACGGCCACGCCGAGTCGGTGACGATCGAGAACGTCCCGAGCTTCGTGGACCGCCTGGACAAGGTCGTGGCCGTGCCCGGACTCGGGGACGTGCCCTACAGCCTGGCCTTCGGCGGCAACTACTACGCCATGGTCGAACTCGACGACGTGGGCCTGCCCTTCGACCGGTCGCGAGCCGATGACGTCCTGCGGGCCGGACTGGACATCATGGCCGCCATCAACGCCACGGCACCGCCGCGACACCCGAGCATCGACGGGGTGGACCACTGCCATCACGTCGAATTCCTCGCCCCGGGCTCCGACGCGCGGCTGTCGCGGCACGCGATGGCCATCCACCCCGGCTGGTTCGACCGCTCGCCGTGCGGCACGGGCACCAGCGCCCGCATGGCCGAGCTGTGGGCTCGGGGCGAGCTGCCGTTGGACACGGACTTCGTGAACGAGTCGTTCATCGGCAGCCGCTTCGTGGGCAGGCTCGTGCGGGAGACCGACGTGGCAGGCATTCCCGCCGTGATCCCGACGATCACCGGGCGGGCCTGGGTGACGGGAATGGGGCAGTACCTGCTGGACCCGACGGACCCGTTCCCGGCGGGGTTCTCGTTCTGAGTCGGTGACGGGAGGCTGTCGGGCGGACACCCGCCCCGGCGACGACGCCGGGGCGGGTCGCACCGAAGGCGCCCGCCGACGCACCGATCCGAATTCGGCGATCAGCTCGACGGCACGGCCGAGGCGACCGGTGACTCAGGCTCGAGATGCGGGGCGGCCGCGTATCCCGGGCCGACGGCAGCGCCGCCGGACCATAGTGGACGGCCGGCTGCCGGTCCAGATCCAGCGGCCCCTTTCCCGTCCCGCTATCACTGCGCGCACTGTTCGATGGCCTTCACTCGATCGGCGGTAGAGCAGGCTTCGGCGGGAAGATACTTTCGTCGTCATGTACCTCGGGTCGGCGAATTGTGGTCGTCGTTGGCGAACCGGCATCGTCTCGTCGAGCACTGCCTCTCCTGATTCGAATCCGACACCGGATGGTCGTCGGGAGGAATCGACCGAGATTCCCGTGGTCGAGTCCTGATCGGTATTCTTTCGCGCACTGAAGAAGGCTGAGTACGAAGCCTTCCCGGTGGGGCGTCTCTCTTTTCCGTGATGTGGACGGCCTTCGCCCGAACCTGTCGACGGCGACGGGAGCCGACCCGGGTCCCGCATGAGGTCGACCGGACTGATCCAGCTGGTCACGACCCCTTCTCGTGGACGGCGTGACCCGGCGTGCTCCTGTTCGCCTGTTCGCGATCGCCGGTGCGGGCGGCAACAAAAGTCAACAGGTGAGAAGTCACGTGACGAATGGATGGCTCCAGTGACGGTACCGCAGGAATCCGGACAGGTGACCGTAGTCGCAGGGGAGGAGCACTCGGCACTGATCGACGAGAAGCGGGTCCGCTCTCGACGGAATGCCCTCGTGCTTGCGGACACCCTCTCGATCGACGAGTGGAAGCAGGTCGGGCAGCGGATCGCCGCGGTGTCGGAGTCCTCGGTCTGGTGGCTCGGTGATTGGCTGCTCTTCGGCCAGGCGAGATATCCGGATCGCTACCACCGGGCGATCAACGAGACCCGACTGGATTACCGGACGTTACGCAATTACGCCTGGGTTGCGGGCAAGTTCCCGCCTGCTCGGCGCTACCTCGGCCTGAGCTTCCAGCACCATGCCGAGGTGGCGGCGCTGCCCCCGGAGGAGCAGGAGCGCTGGCTGTCCCGCGCGCAGCGCCACTCCTGGTCGAGGAATCAGTTGCGGAATCGAGCCCGTGCCGCGCGGAATGCCGAGCGTGAGGTGACGAGACCCCAGACGATGCATGTGGAGATGCGCATCGACGGTCGTCGACACGAGGCCTGGGAGGCGGCGGCCAGTCGCTCTCGACGCAACCTGGTGGACTGGATGACCAGCGTGCTCGACCAGGTGGCCGGAGCGGGTGAGGTCGCGGACTCGACCCCGGTGGACATCGTGGTTCCCCGGCAGGACACCGACACGCTGTCGCGCCGCGACGGGTGAGCCGTCGGACCGGGCTCGCCCCGGCGGCGAACCCCGGACGTCGCCCCGGACGCGGCATCGCGCGGCATAGCCTGCGCACACCGGCTTCGTCACGTGTTCGGCGAATCAGGTCCCGCACCGGCTGGTCGGCGGCCACCGAGGACGACCAGCCCCGGATCGACGCGGTCACCGCGTCGATCTCGGGTGTGAGTCGACGGTCCGGCCGAGGGACTCGGTCCGGCGGCGGATCGCGGCCACGACCGCCGAGGCGGCCGGCCGATGCGACTCGATCACGAAGCTCGGGTCACGTCCACTGGTGCGGCGGCCTATGCACAGTCGGCGCGGCGTTGCGGTGCCGAACGGACGGTCATGGTTCGGCTGATGCGGTGGGCGCTCGGGTGCCGACAGTCGAGTGACCCCGCAGACCAGGATGCCCACTGGTTTCTGCCTGCCGTCGCCGTGCTTCCGAGGACGAGCAGAGCCGGGCAGAGCCAGCTCAGCTCAGCTCGAGCGAGCCGGTCCGACTCCGGACGTAGTCGGCCAACACCGTCAGATCGTCCACCAGACGGGGGGAGAGGTCCGCGTCCTCGATCTCGATGTCGAACTCCTCTTCCACGCTGAGCAGGAGACTCAGACAGGCACCGGAGTCGAGGCCGAGCGTGTCCAACAGTCCGGTACTGGGGATGTCGGCCGGCTCGATGCGCGGCTGCCGCGCATCCGCGATCACCTGGCGCAGCCTCGTCTCGATCAGGTCCATGGCGCTCTTCTCTCCTCGACTGATCATGGTCGTCTCCCGGCGGCGGTGTCCCGGCGTGGTCCGGTCGGGGCCGACCACCGGTTCGGTCATCCCGGTGCCACGGCGATCACGAAGGCCCCCGCCGAGGCCCCCGTCGAGGGATGACGGACGCTGACCTCGGCCCCCTCCGCGCGCAGCGCGGCCAGCAGCGGGGCGAGCTGCGGCCAGGAGAATCCGCGTCGTACCAGCCAGTCCAGGCCCTCGCCGCGTGCGGGCCCGCCCGATTCGGGCAGGAACCGATCGTCGACGAGGAGCACACCGCCGGGCCGCAGGCGCTGGAACAGCCGGAGCGGCTCGTCGCCGGGTCGGGGACCGTGCACGGCGTCGCTGATGACGCACAGGTCCAGGTCGGGTTCGTCCGGGGCGGGCGCGGCGTAGGTCACCCGTCCGGCGGCCTCGGTGCGCAGCGAGACGGCCGGCTCGGCGGTGGTACCGACCTGCACCAGGTGACCCCGCGCGGCGGTGTCTCGCCGCAGCAGGGCGGCCAGATAGCGGCCGTCCCGCGTGGTCACCTCCAGCACTCGGGCGCCTGACGGCGGATCGAGCAGCCGCAGCCCCTCGACGGTCCTCGTGGCGAGTGCGGGCGGTGTCGGGTCGCGTGGTGGGTCGGCGGCGGTGTCCGGCGAACCGGCGGCCGGTGTCGAGCTGCCCGCTCCGGCTCGCACGACGTCCACGACGGCGTCCCGTGCCAGCCGGGACGTTCGTGCCTCGGCGTCGATGAGCTGTAGATCCAGGGCGACGCCGTCGGCGACGAGACGCCCTGAGCCGCCGGGGACGAGCAGCCCGAGGCCCGCCGCCGTGTCCAGGAGGAACTCCAACTCGACGGGAGCCACCCCGGCGCGCCGGGCGATCTCCTCGGTGTTGAGCGATCCGGTCAGCAGCTCCGTCAGACCCAGATCCCGTAGGGCGAAGAGCGTCGCCGAGACTCGATGGGCCCTCGCGGCCTCGCTGAGCACGGCCGATTCCGCCCACCGATACCGAGGCTTCGCCACCACCTTCCCCGACGCGCCGCGCGCGAGCCGGTGGACCACGCGGACCTCATTGGGGAGCTTGTAGGCGGCCAGCCGCTCGCGCGCGAAAGACATCAGGTCAGCGGGTCCGGGCGGTGCCGCCGCGTCGCCTTCGCCTGCGCTCCCCGCCTCGATCTCGACCAGGAGCCCGTCCTCGCCTGCCGTCGCCGACCGGATCGCCGTCACCCGGGCCTCCCGGACTCCGGGATGCTCCCGGAACACCGACTCCACCTCCGAGGGGGCGATCCAGCGATCACCTCGGCGCACCGCGTTCGCCTGCCTGCCCAGCACCGTGAGCCGGCCCTGCTCGTCCTGGAACACCAGGTCTCCGGTCGCCTGCCAGGACTCGCCGGTGCCGGTTCGCACCTCCAGGAGGCCCTCGCCGCCCGCACCGATCGGGCGGCCTGCCTCGTCCAGGACGCGATGGTCGACTCCCGGCAGCGGTCTGCCGACGCAGAGCGCGGGCACGTCGGGCCCCGCCGCGCAGACGGCTCCCGTCTCGGTCGACCCGTAGACACGGGACAACCCGATCCCATAGGCCTGCCGGAACTCGGTCGCCAACGGCTCGTCGACGGCTCCGGCACCCACGACCACCGTCCGCAACGGTGCGGGGCCGCCTGCATCGGCTCGCCGCCGACGGCGGTGCAGCAGCAGCCGCGTCAGCGAGGGCACGAGCGCCGCCACCGTCGCCTCGGTTCGGAGGCCGTTCTCCAGTTCGCCCAGGGCACCCGGGGCGGGCAGTCGGGTGTCGGTTCCGGCAAGCAGTGCGCAGGACAGCCAGCTCAGCGCGTAGGCGTGCGGCAGCGGCAGCGGAATCCACAACACGTCGTCCCGACCGACCCGGAAGTGCCGCCGGTAGTGTGCCGCCTCGACCAGCAGCGACCGCTGGCTGCGGACGACGGCCTTGGGCACACCGGTGGAACCCGAGGTCATGATGACGACCGACGGCTCACTGGGAACGACCCGCTCGACGCCCGAGGCAGGCGGCGTCGCGTCGGCCGACACCTGGCGAAGCCGCCCCTGCGCGGGATCGATGCCGGTCGCCAGCAGATCACCGCCTGCCACGGTGAGCAGTCGGTGCCATTCCGGCTCGGGAGAGTCCGCCGCAAGGAGCAGGGGATGGGCGCCCGCCTCGAGCAGACCGAGCAGGGCCGCCACCCACTCGACTCCGTTCGCCATGCGCAGCCCCACGAGGCGGCCGGCGACGTCACACGCGGCGAATCGGCGGGCCGCGAGGTCTGCCAGGTCGCGCACCTGCGCGGCGGTTCTGCCGTCGAACAGGGGCACGTCCGAGGGATGCGCGTCCAGGCAGCTCCGCAGCGTCCTGGGCTGCTCGGTCGTCGACGACCGAGCCTGCCTGCTTCGGTCGGGGTGCAGATCAGTCATCGAGCGCCACCCGCCCGGTCTCGCTCTCGATCCGCCGGGCCAGTGACGCGACAGTCGGGGCATCGAACAGCGCCCGGAGGGAACAGCGGACGTCGAGGCTCTGGTTGATGCGGAAGACGAGGCGGGTCGCGCCGAGCGAATGCCCGCCCAACGCGAAGAACTCGTCGTCGACCCCGGCGGGAGCGACGCCGAGCACCTCCGTGAACAGCTCGTACAGCGTCTTCTCCAGTTCCGACGTCGGTGGACGTGCCCGTGTCGGGCCCACGCCGGGGTCGGTGATCTCGGTGCTCTCGGGAAGCGCCTGCCGATCGAGCTTTCCCCGCGAGGTGATCGGCAGGGCGTCGAGCTCGGCGAACAGGGACGGCACCAGTTGCGCAGGCAGGGTCTGCGTGAGCCTGCTGCGGAGCCCGGCCACGCCTGCGGCATCCCCGTTCCGGACGACGAAGGCGACCAGCACCGGATCACCGTGGACATCCGTCCTGGTCACGACGCCGACCTCGCGGACGTCGGGATCGCGGAGCACGGCGTGTTCGACCGCGCCCAGCTCCACTCGGACGCCGCGAATCTTCACCTGGTCGTCGAGCCTGCGCAGGAATCGCAGTCTGCCGGACACGGTCCAGGAGACGAGATCGCCGGTGCGGAACATGCGTGATCCCGGCGAGCCGAAGGGGTCGGGCAGGAACCGGCTCGCGGTCAACCTGCCGTCCCCCTGATAGCCGCGCGCGACGCCGGGGCCCGCCAGGTACAGCTCGCCGATCGAGCCGGGGCCGAGCCGTCGTTGCCGTGCGTCGAGCACATAGGCGCGGACATCGATTCCCGGTCGCCCGAGAGTGACCGCCTCGTCGTCCGTCGATCTCGCGGTGAGCGGGTCCACCGTGCACTCGGTGGGTCCGTAGAAGTTGAAACCGGTCACCCCGGTGGTGCTCCGCAGCAGCGCCCAGAGCTCCTCGTCGAGCGGTTCGCCGCCGAGGGCGACGAGACTCGGCCGGGGGAGATGCTCGTCGAGAACCCCCGCTGAGAGGAGTCTGCGGAAGTAGGACGGTGTCGTCTCGAGGAGATCACAGCGTTCGCGACGCAGGGCCTCGACGAGCGCCGCCGGGTCGCGTCGCGTCTTCTCGTCCACCAGGAACAGCTCCTGACCGGTGAACATCAGCAGCAGCGGGTCCCAGGCGGCATCGAAGACGAAGGGCGCCACGTGGGCAGCCCGTAACCGACGGCCGGACGCGCGTGCCCAGGGGTCGACGATCTCGGTGCGGTGCCGCTCGGCGAGCCGGACGAGGCCCGCATGGGCGAGCACCACCGATCTCGGCGTTCCGGTCGAGCCCGAGGTGGTGATCACATACGCGGCGTGCGCGCCCGACAGCGCCATTCCCCGGTCCTCGTCCGTCGGCTCGGCGGTCGAGCACGCCGACACCCGGTCGGTCGTCTTCGGACAGTCCAGGTCCACCACCGGTATCGAGAACTCGTCGACGTCCACCAGCGCGCGTCTGCTGATCATCAGCGTGCCGCCCGCCGCCGCCAGTGCCGAGGCGAGATGGGACGTCGGGTCCTGCGGGTCCAGCGGCAGGAGGGCACAGCCCGCTTTGAGTACCGCCAGTACGGCCACGACGTACTCGACCGAGCGGGACAACGCGATGCCGACGACCTCCTCGCGGCCGTGGCCGCTGCCGAGCAGCTGGTGTGCCAACCGGTTCGACCGGATGGACAGCTCGGCATAGGTCAGCGTGGTCTCGGCGTCGCGCACCGCGGGCAGGTTCGGCAGTCGGGCCACGCTGTCGGCCAGCAGACTCAGCACCGTCGCCGGTGTCCCGGCCGCCGAGACCGGCCCGATCAGCGCGGCGAGATCCGCCTCGGTGGCGGCGTGGATCTCGCCGAGAGGCCGATCCGGCTCGGCGACGGCGGCGGTCAGCAGTCCCAGGAGTCGGTCGCGGTGGGCGTCGGCGTCCTCGGCGTCATGGCAGGTCGGGTCGAGATCGACCGCCAGTCGCAGGCCATGGGCATCGGAGTGGATGGAGACGGCCAGGTCGTCGACCGGCCCGTTGGCCAGCGGATCGAGTTCGGCGCGGTGCGGCCCGAACTCGACGGTGTCGGCGAACGGCAGGAAGTTGACCAGGGCCCCGCTGGACCGGCCTCCCGGACGATCGGAGCCGATGTCGAGGTCTCGGCGCAGCTCCTCGATGCCGTAACGCTGATGTCGCAGCGCTCGGAGGAGTTCGGCTGCGGTCCGCTCGACGAGGACGGCGAAGCACTCGTCGCCGGTGACGGTGAGCCGGAGGGAGACCACGGTCGCCGCCATTCCGGGCACCAGCCGGGTCCTCGCGTCGGTCCGGCCGGTCATCGGCAGCCGCAGGACGACGTCGTCGGTGCCGGTCGCCCGGCCGATATAGACGGCCACGGCTGCGGTCAGCACGGCGGAGCGGTTGGCGGCCACTCGTCGGCGCAGGGCGCGCTCCGCCGCCTCGTACTCCGAGGGCGGGCGCCCGATGCTGCGGTGGGGCCGGCCGCCCGTCGTGGGGGACGTGGTCGACGGCGCTGCGGGCGCCGGGGTCGCCATGGCGCCCGCCCCCGCCGAGATCGGGGTGGGCCCGGGATGGTCTGCCAGCAGGGTCGTCCAGTACCGCCGATCTCGGTCGTGGTCCCGCGAGGCGTGGTAGTCGACCTCGGCCTCCCGCAGCACGCGTTCGCTGGGGAACTCCTCGGCGGCGGGCACCTCACCCGCGCGCAGGGCGGCATACACCGTACCGAGCCGCGCCCGAAGGATCTCGTAGCCGGTGGCGTCCAAGGCGATGTGGTGCACGCGCTGGTACCAGACGGTCAGGTCGGGGGACAGCGTCAGCAGCAGTTGCGCGAACAGCGGGCCGTGTTCCAGGTCGACCACCGTGTCGAGGTCTGCGCGCATCAGCCGTTCCGCCGCCGCGCGCGGCGCGACGTCCCCGCTCACGTCGACGCGACGCAGCTCCCACCTGCCGGGAGCGCGCCGGATTCGCCTCGGCCCGTCCTGCCGTGGGACGAAGCGGGCATGCAGCGCGTCGGCGTCGTCGACCACGATCCGCAGCGCGGCCTCGAAGGCGACGTGATCCAGTTCTCCGTGAATGTACAGTGCGGTGGCGACATTCCAGGACGGACTGTTCGGCTCGAGTTGCTGGCGGTGCCAGACTCCTTGTTGGACTTTCGTCAGGAATTCTTCCGAATCCTGCACCTCGACTGCGGCCAGGGTGACCTCTCCCGAACTCATTGCGTCAGTCCGTCGATCACGAAGAATCTCATCTCGGCTACCTCGGCATACTCGGTCGACAGCGTGGAACGAGCTAGATCGTACCCAGCCAATGGTCGGATGACGGCCTGCAATCTGCGGCGAATACTGTGTTCTCGACGCCCGATTCGTCCGGTCGATGCCGTCCCGCTCGCGAGACGCTGTCGGGCACGGTGTGCGAGCACGGATCGGGCCGCCTGCTGGTTCGACGTGACGAGCACGGCGGGGTCGACGCAGGTCGTGCCGGGTTGAAAACCGGGGCTGCGGAGTGCGGCTCTCGGCAGGCCTGCCTCTCGCCCGGCCGGTTCGACCCGGCGGCGCGCCGCCGTTCTCGGCCGACGGCAGGCGCGCTGTCCGGCCGCGCCCGCTCGATGACGTCGAGACACCGCTCGTCGTTTCCGTGCACTGCGATGTCCTGCCGACCAGCGGGCGGCGCGCGCACAGCCGACCAGCGGGAATACCGTTACTCGGCATTGACGGCGACCTGGTGGCCTGGCAGTGGGAACTCGGCCGTCAGACCCGCTGCGCGCCTCCGTCGATCGGAGATCCGATGCCGATGGCGCCGATGATTCCTCGGCCGAATGGATTATCCGCGCCACCCGAACGGACCGTTGCCGATATCGATCGAGTGTCGGCTGCCGACGTCGTCCATAGGTGATGTCGTCCAGCGTGCTGCCTTGCGACTGCTCGCACCGTCCGGACAATGCCCGATTATCACCGCTGGTGCCGAAAGCCGATTCGGACGGTGCAGATCAGACTGGCCCGGTCCCGCCGGCGAGACACCGCCGCCACCCGCCGGCTCGGGATCGGGTGCCGCCCGTCGACGTCCCTGCTCCTCCCACGTCCGAGGTACCGCAGGCGACTCGCTCCCACGGCAGCAGACGAGCCCGGCCGGACCGTGCGCCAGGGCCGCCCACCCTGGAAGACGCTCGCGTGCGCCTTCCAGGGTGGCGTCGTTCCCGGTGCCCTCCGCCAGGAATCCGATCACCCTGATCGTCGTTCGCCGGTCACCGCCCTCGGCATCGAGTGCCGACGCTCGGCCCGCCGTGTCGGCTCCAGCGTCGGCGACGCCGTGAAGGACCGTTGCGGCGTCCCCGGCGAGGCGCCGCCACCGGACCGATCTCTCCGGGGCGAGGTCTCAATCGTCGTCACGAACACGCCTGCGACGACCGGCACCGTCGGCTCAGCCCCGCGCCATGGCGATGACGCCGCCCAGCCGTTCACCCGCCTCGTAGATCATGTACGGCACGCCTCGGTCGGTGCCGAAGCACGGTGCCGCGGCTCGACCGCTCTCCGGGGCTGCCGACCGCGAGTCGTAGAAGACGCCGAGATGACGACGGCGCGAGAAGTCGGCGCCGACCTCGGTGATGAGGATGTTGCCGCCGCTGCCCTTGTCGGTGTGGTAGACGACGTACGCGTTCCCGTTCCGCTCCAGCAGATGCGGCCCGGAGAGGTTGACGGCGCCGACGGCCTGCGGCTCGACCAGCGGCGTCGGATCGAACTGCCAGTTCCGCCCGTCCGCCGACCAGCCCCAGCTGATGTTGCGGCGGTCCGCGGTGATGTTGCGCATGAAGACCATGACGTAGCGGGCGCCACGAGACGGCAGGTTGTACGGGAAGACCCTGGCGTAGGAGGCCTCGGTGGCGCCTGCGGGCAGCATCGAGGTCGACAGCACGATCTTGTCGTAGGTGAAGTGGATGCCGTCGGCGGAGCGGGCCAGTCGGGTGGTCCGGTTGTCGCCGTGGAAGTACAGCCACATCTCACGCTGTCCGGCGTGCCACATGACGTGCGGGGACGACACATGGGGCACGCTGTAGTGCGGGTCCCACCGGTTGGCGACGATCGGGTTGCCCGGGTACTCGGTGAACGGCCCTTCCAGCGAGTCGCCGTAGGCCAGGCAGATGCCGCCGGGGTCGTTGTGCGGGGCGTAGTAGAGGTAGTAGCGGCCGATCGGCGAGCTGAGCCGGTCGTACACGCCCCGCACACAGGGGAAGATGATCTCGCCGGTCGGGTCGTACCCG
Organism: Actinoalloteichus fjordicus; assembly: GCF_001941625.1. Classification (NCBI taxonomy): domain Bacteria; kingdom Bacillati; phylum Actinomycetota; class Actinomycetes; order Pseudonocardiales; family Pseudonocardiaceae; genus Actinoalloteichus; species Actinoalloteichus fjordicus. The sequence goes on along the minus strand of NZ_CP016076.1, from coordinate 3,909,671 downwards.
AGCTGGTCCGGGCGGAGCAGCGTGCGGACGTAGCGGTAGTCGGGGAAGCCGCCGGGTGCGGCCAGTGCGGGTGGGGCGCCGAGTGTGCCTGCGGCGAGCACGGTGGCCCCGGTGGTGGCGGCCTGCAGGAAGCGACGACGGTTGACGGTCATCTGCGGCTCCTCTTCTCGGACGACGATGTCCTACAGCTCGGTGACGGCAGTGACGATCAGACCGGCGAGGGCGACGCACCACACGTACGGCAGCGTGCGCAGCATCACCTGTTGCGGGCTGACGCCGGAGTACTGCGCCGCCCACACGGTCTGAGTGCTCGTCGGGTCGGCGACACCGAAGACCTGGTTGTACGAGGCGGTCAGGCCCAGCACGGCGGCGGCCGGGTAGATGCCTGCGGAGATGAGCACTCCGGCGATGCCGGCGCCGAGCCCGTAGACGTTCAGCGGGCCTCGGTAGAGGCACAGCGGAGTCAACACCGTGAAGACCACCACGAAGACGATCGGATTCGCCGGGCTGACCGCCGTGACGAGCGGGTTGAGCGCCTCGACCGCGCCGGGCAGCCGCACTGCGGAGAGCAGGATGCCGATCGCGATGAACAGCACGATGGGCGGGGCGGCGATCTCGAAGCCGCCGTACAGCGTGCGCAGGAGCCGCTTGTTCATCTCCCTCGGCCGGGTCGTGGTCACCAGCGCGTACAGCACGCCCGCGAGCATCGACGGGATGATCGCCAGCTCGAAGCCCAGCGCGAGCACCAGCGGCACGAGCGGGGCGAGCAGCGCGTACCACGGCGCGTCGCCCATCTGCCGGGCCCGGTTGCGCCGTCGGTCGCCGCCGCCTGTCGAACGCGCGGCCGGGTTCGCCAGGGACCAGGCGTGCTCGACGCCCCTGCGGCGGTTCTCGATGAGGACGAAGAGCACGGCGAACACGGCGGCGAAGGGGAACAGCCGCAGCATGAACCCGCGCACGGTCTCCACCGGCAGGTCCAGCGTCGTGGAGAAGAACTGCCAGATCGGCAGCTCGAACGGCATGCCTGCGGCGATTCCCATCAGGATGGTCCCTGCGGCGGTGGCCTTCGGGACACCGACCGCGACCATCGCGGGAATGCCGATGATGCCCGCCATCATCGCGGCGGGTGCGGAGCCGGTGACGGTGCCGATGAGCGCGGAGACCAGGAGCACGCCGAGCGCCACCACGGTGGGCCGGTCACCCCCGAACTCGACGATCTTGCGGACGAGGGTGCTGGCGATGCCGGTCTCCTGCATCAGCTTGCCCATCCAGGAGCCGATGAGCACGGCGATCATGGTGGCGGCCTGCGCCACCGCGCCCTCCTGGAGGACCGTGTCCACGATGCTGTTCTCGCCGACGATCGGAGCGCCGACCACGGCGGCCACGGCCACGGCCAGCAGGACCAGGGTGACGGCCGTGGGCAGCTTGCGCGTGAGCATCAGGCCGACGGCCGCCAGCATGAGCAGGATGATGATGATCCCCATGGCGGTTTCTCAGTCCTCTCCGAGGGCCCGTACCGCGCCTGCGAGCGCGACGGTGAGTAGAAGCGGGCTGCGGCCGAGACCGCAGCGGGCGGCGGCGTAGCCGTGCGCGACGAGTTCGTCGGCGCCTACGACGTGCCCGGCGACCCGAAGCCGACCGAGACGCAGGACGGTGTGCCCGAGCCGGTCGCGCAGCGCCCGGCGCAGACCGGCGTCCTCGTGCAGGAGCCGATGCGCCTCCTCATGCGCCAGCGCCGCCGCGCGGAGCGCCCCGGGGGCGTACCACTCGCGCCACCCGAGCATCTCGACGAGTTGTTCGCCCAGCGCGAGGGTGTCGGTGAACAGCTCGACGGCCGGGACGGGCCGCGACACGTAGCGGGCGAGCAGGAGTCGTTCGATTCCGCCCGTGCACTCGACGACGAGCGGCTCCTGGTGTCGCCTGCGGTCGCGCACCGTCTCGCCGTCGCGGTCCCCTTCGGCGAGCCCCGTGCCGAACTCCGTCGCCGTCGTCGCCCAACGGTGCAGCAGCGCCGGGTCGCGGCCCTCGTGCGTCGGGGAGTCCGCCAGCAGTCTGCGGCCGAACTCCGCGTCGTCCGTCTCCGCCGACCGCGCGCACTCGGCGCGCAGCATCTCGCGCCTGCCCTCGGTGAGCCGGTCGAGAGACGCCCCCGCTTGGGCGAGGGCAGTGCGCGCCGGTCTCGGCCCGGTCATGACCGGGCCTCCAGCACCGCGATCACCGGTTCGTCGGCCGCGCGGGAGCGCAGCTCGCTGCGGGCCAGCGCCAGCAGCGACTCCGCGTCGAGCACCCCGGACAGGTCCGCGATCCGAGAGCCGAGCAGCAGGCGCAACGCCGGAGCGCGGACGCCGCCGTCACCGTACGAGGTGGACTCGTGGATCAGACGATTCAGCAGCTCCGGCGCCTCGCCGACCGTGGTCGTCGCGACGTGCGCGTCGGCGGCGTGGAGCCGCACCACGCCGTCGGCGTCGATCACGCGGACAGGGCGGCGAGCCCTGCGGAAACGGCGACGGTGGGTGGTGCCGTAGACGGTGTGCGCGGACGTGCCAGCCAAGACCTCCACAGTGGACGGATCGACTTTGAGGCTGGTCGCCGCCGCCGAGAGCCGCTCGGCGTCATCGGCGCGGTGGGCCCGGTCCTGAGTGCGCAGCTCGGTCGCGCCGGTCGCGACCGCCCGGACCGTGTTGGTCTGCGGGTCGACCGTGACCTCGACCTCCACCGCCGCAGGCGCGGCGCCCTGCGCCACGACGGCGGCCTCCGCCTCGCCCCGTACGCCGAGGATCTGCTCCTGGGTGGCGCCGGGGATGATCCGCTCGACCTGTTCCCGTACTAAGGCGAGCGCCACGCCGATCGGGCTGATGACCTCGTTGTGCGCGGCGATCCGACCCGAGAGGCCGGTCGTGGCGGCCAGATGCGGGGTCACGGCCGCCGCCCCGCCCCCGCCGCCGACCAGGACGACGGTGTCGCGGTCGAGGCGGTAGTCGCCGATCATCTCGTCCACCACCTCGCGCACCTGCCGCACGCCCGCGTCCAGCACCCGCGTCGCGGCGCCCGCGACGTCGGTGCCGAGGGCCTGGGCGAGCGGCGCGAGTGCCGCCAGGGCTGCCGCCGGGTCGCAGGCGGCGAAGTCGCCGTCGGGGACCCGGCCCAGCGCGTTCGCCGCGCAGGTCATGGTGATGGCGAAGCGGCCGCCTGCGGCGTCGAGGACCGCGTAGTCGCCAGGATCGCCCGGCAGCGGGCTCACGGTGGTGAGCTTCGCGTCGCGCAGGTCCGCCGGGTCGGCGTAGCAGGCGTACGGCAGGCCCGCGATGTGCGCGCTGCGCGGCCCGACGCCGTGCACCCGGCCGTCGCCGAGCCGCACCAGGGAGCCGCCGCCGACGCCGACCGTGCGCACGTCCAACGCGGAGAGGTACGAGGTCTTGCCGAGGATGGTGGCGTGCTTGACGGCGACCTTGCCCCGGCGGATCACGCTGATGTCGGTGGACGTGCCGCCGGTCTCCAGGAACACGCCCTCGCTGACCCGTTCCTGCATCAATGCCCCGGCCACCCCGGCCGCGGGCCCGGACAGCACGGTCAGCAGCGGTCGTCGCCGCATCTCGGTGAGCGACATGACGCCGCCGTCGCACCGCATCACCATCAGCGGCGCCTGCACCCCGGCCGCCGTGATGCCCGCGTCCACCAGTTCGGCGGTGGCCAGCATCTTCGGCATGATCGCGGCGTTGACCACGGCGGTGCGGGTGCGCTTGCGCAGCCCGTACAGCGAGGTGATCTCGTGCGCCGCGGTCATCGGAAGCCCATAGGGACGGGCCGTCTCCAACACCGCGGCCTCGCCGTCCGGCAGGTCGACGCTGAACGGCTCGCTGGCCACGAGCACCTCGACGCCCGCCGCGACGAGCTGCTCGACGGCGGTGCGCACGTTCGCGGCCTCGCCGGGATCGGCCACGTGCGCGTAGTGCAGCGGGAACCGTCTGCCGGGCGTGAGGTCGAGCTTCGCGAGCCCGGCGAGGCGTCTGGTCGGCACGGCGCCGAGTCCGGTGCCGATGCCGATCAGGCCGACCGGCGCCACATCGCCCTCCAACAGGGCGTTGGTGGCCTGCGTGGTGCCGTGGGCGAGGAACGCGACGTCGTCCGGCGTGCGGCCGACGTCGGTCAACAGCCGGTTCAGCGCCTCCACGATGCCGTGCGCGACGCCGTCGGCGTGATGGTGACTGGTCGGGACCTTCACCTGGGCGACGAGCTCCAGCGTGGCGGAGTCGATCGCGACGGCGTCGGTGAAGGTTCCGCCCACGTCGATGCCGACGCGGATGCGGTGCGGAGCCACGTTATGGACACCTCCTTGTGTCGTACGCGGGTCGAGCGGATGGTGCGGGTCGGGGGACTACGGGTGCGGTGGGGCCGTCCTGCCTAGTAGCCGCGAACGTCGGGCCAGTGCCGCTGCACCCCGGCCCGGTCGAGCACGCGGGCGAACTCGTCGAACCTCTTGTCCTGCTCCTGCACCTGGTGCGGCTGCACGTTCTCGGTGACGCAGTGCGCGGCGAGCGCCCCGGCGACCTCGCCGACGTTCCACTCGACCGGGTGCAGGCGGTAGCAGCCGTTGGTGATGTGCGTGGTGCCGATGTTCTTGCCTGCGGGCAGCAGGTTGCGGACCCGGCGTGGCACGAGCGCGCCGAGCGGGATCTCGAACGGAACGGAGCCGACGTCGATGTAGTCGTCGCCGCCCGTGGAGGGATGCAGGTCGATGCGGTAACCGCCGACGCCCACGGAGTCGCGGTACCGGGTGCCGCCGTACGGGCCGACGATGTCGATGGCCACGTCATGCTCGGTGACGGTGGTGACGGCCTTGATGCGGCGGGCCTCGCGGACGTACGCGGACTTGGCCAGGCCGTCGGCGGTGCCCGTGATGTCGGGACGCAGCCGGAGCCCGGGGAAGCCGGTGCCGCCGTCGGTGCGCGGCGCCTCGGTCTGCAGCCAGTACAGGACCGACAGCGACAACTCCCTCGCCCCGGCCAGCGCCTGCCGGGAGGTCTCCTCGCCCGCACCGACGAGCGGCTTGAGCCAGTAGTCGTTGAGCGGCCAGTTGACGAGCGTGACGTCCGAGTCGACGGCGCCGGGGCGGTGCATCCCCCTGGCGATGATGCGGCGGAAGCCCCACAGCTCCTTGTCACCCGCGTCGGCGCTCTGATCGGCCGTGACGGCGAGCGGATCGACGTCCGGGTTCGGCACGAAAGTGCGTTCGACCGGCGCGAGCGTGCGCGGGTCGGGGGCCAGGAAGCCGAGCAGCGGACCGGGCCAGAAGTCGGGGCGGTACGAACGCCAGAAGTCGTAGCCCGCAGGCCGGTCGATGGTGTGGTCGGCGCCCTCGTGATGGGAGAGGGCGAAGCAGACGGTGATGCCCTGCTGGTTGAGCGGGTCCGCGACCTCGGGGGCGTGCGGCTCGTCGTACTCGGCGCGGGACTCGGCGCCCAGGGCGTGCTCGACGCCTGCCAGTTCGAGCAGTTCGCCGGTCTCGGTGGCGTCGATGACGTAGGCGGCCGTGATGGTGTGCCGGGCGCCGTCGCGGACGTCGGCGACGGTGACGGCGCGGACGGCGTCGTGGTCGGTCTCGGCGGCGACGGGCCGCTGCTCGGTGAGGACGGTGAGCCTGCCTGCGGCGCGGTGCGGTGCCAGCATCGCCTCCAGCACGGCGAGCGCCACCTTCGGCTCGTGGCAGAGCTTGCTGACCCGCCCCGCACCCGGATTGAGGTACGGCAGGTCGAGGGCCTCGGCGCGCAGCGGATACCAGCGGCGGTAGTGCTCGCGGATCGACTCGCGCAGCGCCCGATAGGTGGCGGTGACGCCGAACTGCTCCACCCAGGGGTGCTCGTCCGGGGGCACGGCCTGCGCGGTGAGCTGGCCGCCGATCCAGTCGGTCTCCTCGGTCAGGACGGCGGTGCGCCCGGCCCGACAGACGGCGAGGGCGGCGGCCACGCCGCCTAGTCCGCCGCCCACGATGAGGACGTCGGTCTCGGTCGGAGTGCCGATGGGGGTGGGCATGTGGTGCGTACTCCTCTGCTCGTTCTGGTGAAGGCTGCTGGTCACTGGACGGCCGCAGGGCCCGCCGTGCTCCCCGGCCGGAAGGCGCAGGCCACCAGGGGAGACTCGGTCTCGCCGGTGGTGAGCAGGGCGGTGAGCGCCCGCACGGCGGCCGCGCCGAGTTCGGCACGGGGAACGTCGAATCCGGTGGGAAGGGGACGGCCTGCGAAGTCGGCGGGCGGGGAGCCGAGCAGCGCGAGCGAGACGTCGGCGGGGACGTCGAGTCCCGCGCCCTCGACGGCCGCCAGCAGCGCCCGCCAGGCCGCCCCGGTGTCGGTCTCCTCCGCGACGAAGGCGGTGACGCCCTCGGCGTGCCGGTCCCGGAGCCAGTCCGGCGTGATCTCCGCGACCGGATCGGCGGCACGTGCCACGGGAACGGCGTCGGGGAGTCCGGCGGCGGCCAGCGCCTCGCGGAAGCCGCGCTCGCGGTCGGTGGACGCGGGGGCGTCGTCGTCCTCGCGGACGAGCACGATGCGGCGGTGGCCGAGCCCGGCGAGGTGTCGGACCACCTCGGCGCTGGCGTCCACGTAGTCGGCGCCGACCCAGGCCAGGCCGTCGAGTTCGTCGCGGCGGCCGATGTGCACGGCCGGATAGCCGTCCTCGACCAGCCTGCGCAGCTCGTCGGCGGGGATGTGGCGGCCGAGGAACAGACATCCGTCGGCGAGTCGTACCCGTTCCAGCGCGCCGGACGCGCCTGCCTGTGCGCCGCCGGAACTGGAGCCGGTGAACAGCACCATGTCGTAGCCGCGCGCGGCCGCCTCCTGCTCGATGCCGACGAGGAACGGGTAGTACGAGTGCTCCACGGCGGTCGGGAACGTGGCGGTGAAGCTGAAGACCCCCAACAGGTTGTTGCGGGCGGCGGCCAGTCGCCGAGCCGCCGGGTCGGGCACGTAGCCCAACGCCCTGGCCGCCTCCAGCACGCGGGCGCGGGTGTCGGGATGCAGCACGATGCCCTGCTTGTTGCCGCCGATCACCAGCGACACCGTCGTCTGCGACACCCCGGCGAGCCGGGCGACCTCCGCCTGCCTCGGCCGCCCCCGGCGAGCTTTCACCGGTCGTTTCTCGGCCATACGCGACTCCTCGACTAATACGCATTAGTCGCGGGCTGCGAGCCGCTTTCTCACGTAACTAATGCGGATTAGCCAGCAGTTTGTCGCCGGGGCGCCGGCACCGTCAAGAGAATCAACTGACTAATATCCGACTAATATCCCGGAAGCGGATCGGGTGCCCGATCACGGTTCGAGATCGCTGCCGAGTGGCCGAAGCGGGAACTCGATCCAGCCGGTTCATGGTGCGGCGGGGCGGCCTCTCAGGCCCCGGCCGCCTGCTGTCGCAGCGCCGCGTCCAGACTCCGCAGCAGTTCTCCGGTCCGGCCACGACCACCGGGGGCGTTCGGATACCGGAGCAGGACGCGCACCACGACGGGACGGGCCAGCACCCGCGCCTGTTCCAGGTGCGCGGCGCCGACGGCGGGGTCGTCGCAGGCCGCCAGTTCGAATGCCCGAGCCGCGTGGGCGGCCGATCCGAGGAGGTGCCAGACCTGGGTCGCCCTCGCCAGGGGGTGCAGGAACGCCGCACCGGCCGAGGCGACGGCGGCGCGCGCAGCTTCGGCAGCCGCGGCCTGCCCGGCATCACGGGCAGCCCCGAACGCCCGCTGCGCCGCCCACGCCGCCTCCCGGATTCCCTTCGTGCGGGCCGCCCCGGCGGCGAACGCCTGCGCAGCGTCGACGGCGGCCCGTGAGCGCCGATCCGACGGGCGTGCGCGATCGAAGATCGCCATCGCGGGTTCGGCACAGGCCACGGCATAACCGGCGATCTCGCGCAGTTCCGCCAGGCTGAGTTCGATCGTCGGGTGCTCTCCTGCCGTCGTCATGGTGTTCGACCGTATCGTTGAAGCTTCGGTGGAGACTTCTCGGCGATCTGACCAGTTCCCGAGGGCGAGACCTTCACGGCGATGTCTGCCCTGCCGTCTTGCGGGCGCGAGGACGACCTGCCCTGGCGGGGCGGGGATCGTCACGGTGCCGACGTCCGCACCCGCCCCGCCGGACACCCGCGAGGAGCCGCCGCAGTCCGCCGCCGCTGCTCACGCGGGCGGCAGGGTGCGTAGGGCGCTCGCCGTGTCCGGGACGCGCTCGCCAGACGAACCGGAGGATCATGCGGCTCCTTGTCCGACCTCCCGTGGACCGCCCGCGCGGCCGAACCAGGCCGATTCGGCCGCGCACGTCGAGGCGGCGGCGCCCTCGGCCGCCTCGACGTGCCGGGCGCGCCCCGTATCCACGCCGCACACTCGGGCCGAGGCGCAGTGTCAAGCCCGACGCTGGTGGTCAGAACAGCGTCAGCCAGTAGAGCGCGGAGATGACGGTGTACTCGGCCGCGAAGCCCGGCGTGGTCGTGGCATAGCCGCAGACCGAGCCCTGGAGGAGAGCGATGTTCGCGACGAGGGCAACCCGGCGACGGGTCGCGCGAGGCCTGCTCGCCGCCGGAGCAGGCGGCGGTCGCCCGCGCCCTCCGCATCGCCTCGACGTCCGGTCATCGGCCCGCCGATGACCGCCAGACACTCACGCACGGTGAGACGAGCACCGCTACTACTGGTTAACACATCAACGAGTGTTAGTTTATTGATGTGACCGTTGATCGTGACGACGCCTGTGACCTGTTGTGCCTTGATCTGCCGCATGCGGAGGAGATCAGGGCGGGCCTGCCCGCGCTGTCTGCGGTGGAGCCCGCTGCGGCGGCCGCGCGGGCGTTGAGCGACCCGACCCGGCTGACCATCGCCGTGGCCCTGGCCGCCGGCGGCGAGTTGTGCGTCTGCGACGTGGCCTGGATCGTGGGGCACGCGCAGAACCTGGTCTCCCACCACCTGCGGCAGCTCAAGATCGCCGCCCTGGTGTCCTCCCGGCGGGACGGCAAGCTGGTGATGTACTCCCTGACCGGGCGAGGTCGCCGCCTCCTCACCGCGGTCCTGGGGGAGCACGTCGCCCCGATCGTCGGCGCCGCGATCGGGACCGGGACGTCGACCGAGGGTGGACGGCGTGGCTGACGAGTGCTGCGGCTCGGGGGAACACCGGCCGGGCGGCACGACCTCCGAGACGGAACCGGGTCGACCGCACGCGGTGGAGCGGTTATGGCAGGTCCGCGAACTGCGATTCGCGGCCGTGGCCGCGCTGCTGCTCGCCGGAGCCTGGCCTGCGACCGCCGCAGGCGCGGAGGCGATCGGCACCGGTCTGACGCTGGCCTCGGCGATAGCGGGTGCCGCGACGTTCGTGCCCGGCGCCCTGCGCAACCTGCTGCGTCGCCGAGTCGGAGTCGGCACGCTGATGTCCATCGCCGCCGTCGGCGCCGTCGCCCTGGGACAGCTCACCGAGGCCGCCATGCTCGGCGTGCTCTTCTCCGTCGCCGAAGGGCTGGAGCACTACGCGATCGCTCGCACCCGTCGCAGCCTGCGCGCCCTGCTCGGCCTGGTGCCCCCGACGGCGTCGGTGCTCCGGGACGGTGCCGAGAGCCGGGTGGCGCCGGGAGACCTCGTCGTCGGGGATCGGCTGCTGCTGCGGCCCGGCGAGCGAGCGGCCACCGACGGCGTGGTCCGCACCGGCCGCACCACCCTGGACCTCTCGGCGATCACCGGCGAGTCGATGCCGGTCGAAGCGGGTCCCGGCGCCGTCGTGCATGCCGGGGCGATCAACGGCGGCGGCGCGATCGAGGTCGACGTCACCGCGCGGACCTCGGACTCCTCGCTGGCCCGCATCGTGCACATCGTCGAGGAGGCCCAGGAGCGCAAGGGCAGCGGCCAACGCCTGGCCGACCGCATCGCCCGGCCGCTAGTCCCGGCGATCATGGTCTTGGCGCTGCTCATCGCCGCGGGCGGTGCGCTGCTCGGCGACCCCCTGGTCTGGTTGGAACGCGCCCTCGTCGTGCTCGTCGCCGCCTCGCCCTGCGCGCTGGCGATCTCCGTGCCGCTGACTGTGGTCGCCGCCGTCGGCGCGGCAGGAAGACACGGTGTGCTGATCAAGGGCGGCATGGCGCTGGAGGAACTCGGCCGCGTCGACACCGTGGCACTGGACAAGACCGGCACCTTGACCCGCAACACCCCCGAGGTCGTGGCCGTGATCTCGACCGAGCAGGACACCAGCAGGGCGGATGTCCTCGCCGCGGCGGCGGCGCTGGAGATCCGCAGCGAACACCCCCTGTCCCGCGCGATCCTCGCCGCCGCCGGGGACGTCTCCGCCGCCGACGACGTCACGGCGATCCCCGGCCACGGCCTGCGGGGACGCCGTCACGGGCGACTACTGCGGCTTGGCAGACCCGGCTGGATCGACGCGGGCTCCTCGGCCGAGGAGGTCGAGCGACTTCAGGCCCTCGGCGCCACCGTGGTGCTTCTGGAACGGGACGGCACCCTGGCCGGGGTGATCGCCGTCCGCGACGAACTGCGCGCCGAGGTCCCCGTGGTCGTCGACCGGCTGCGCCGGATGAACATCGACACCGCGATGCTCAGCGGCGACAACTCCCGCACCGCCGCAGCGCTGGCCGCCCAGGCAGGCATCCACACCGTGCACGCCGAACTGCTCCCCGAGGACAAGGCCCGTCTCCTGGCTGACCTGCGGGGCGGCGGCCGGATCGCCATGGTCGGCGACGGCGTCAACGACGCACCGGCGCTGGCGACCGCCGACGTCGGCATCGCCATGGGCGCTATGGGCACCGACGTCGCCATCGAGACCGCCGACGTCGCCCTGATGGGCGAGGACCTCCGGCACCTGCCCCAGACACTCGCCCATGCCCGCCACGCCCGAGCCGTCATGCTGCAGAACGTCGCACTCTCCCTGGCGATCATCGCCGTACTCATCCCGCTCGGCGCCGTCGGCGTCCTCGGGCTGGCGAGTGTCGTGTTCATCCATGAACTGGCCGAGGTCCTGGTCATCCTCAACGCCGTCCGAGCGGCGCGCATCGTCGCCCTGCCCGGCGTCGCGACACCGGCTGGGACGTCGCCACCGTCCTCGTCCGACGGCGGGCGCCCCCAACCGGCAGCGCCGTGCTGCGACGTCTGTTGACCCGACCGACCCCCGGCTCGGAGTAGAGCATGACCGCAGGGGTGTCTCTTCGTCCGGTACCTGCTCGGAATCACCACGGTGTTCGGACTCCGTGCGTGGTGGCATCGCCGAGCCACCGGCGACACCGGCCGTCGCCTCTCCCGACCGCTGTCGCCTCCGCCGGTTGGTGGGCCCCGGCTGCCGATGGCGGCGGCGCTGCTCCTCGCCCCGCTGCCGGCCGCGGGCGGCGCCGTCTGGCCGCCAGAAGCTCGACCGGGCAGACCATTCCCGGCCTGGTTCCTGGCGGTCACGGGCTTCGTCGGCGTCCGCGCCGCGCAGGCGGCGATGAGGCGCTTCCGGCGAGTCGGCGCCGACCCGTCCGAGACCACCGACCTGGTCACTGACGGCGTCGTCCTGTCGGCCCGCACCCCGGCCTTCACCGGCATGATCGTCGCCTCGGTCGGCCTGACCGCGATGGTGCCCACCTCGCCACGGCTGCTCGCCCTGCTCTGCCTCCTCGTCGGAGGCCAGGTGCAGGTACGGGTGGTCGAGAAGCCCTGCCTCCACCGCGTCCACGGGGCCGACTACCCGGCCTACGCCACCCGGACCGGCCGATTACTGCCCGCTGTCGGACGTCGATCCGACACCGCAGCCCTCGGCTGCGCGTGAGGACGGACGAGGACCGCCCCGCGCCTGCGGGCACTCGGCCCGTCGCCGACGCTCCCGGTGATCCTCGGCCGCACCGTGCCGCCGAGCCCGGGCGCTCGCCGCGTCGATTCCGCCGATGGCGATCACCGGCGACGCCTCGCCGCCGTCGACCTACCGTGACGGGATGCACTCACCGATCACCGGCACCGCCGCCTGCGTGCCGTTCACCGCCCTGCCGCCTGCCGCCGACGGCCCCGCCCCGCTGGTCGTCACCTGGCACCTGCTGGACGCGCCGAGGTCGAACGTGGCATTCGTCTCGGCATTGCCGCCGAACGAGCTGCCTGCGTGGCGAGTGCACCTCGGCATGTCGAGGTGCGGGGCGCGGATGGTCGACGGCAGCATGCGGGAGTGCTACGCCTCCGGCGGTTCCCGGTGCGTGCCGCCCTGTGCCCGAAGCTCGTTCCACTCGGTGAGGAGTTCGGGGAACTTGCGGTTGAGGAAGGCGTAGAAGTCGGCCATCTCCTCGACGCGCTGCCCGGCGGCGGTGTCGGGACGCAGCGACGGCGGGCTCGCGCGGGCGAGTTCGCGCAGTTCCCCGTACATGGAGGATCGAGTCAGCGTGGCCGTGTACCAGTTCGGGGCGAGGCTGTAGACCCGGCGACGGGTCCCGCGCAGCGACCCGGTGTGCACGAGGTGCGTCGACTGGAGATAGCGGATCGCACCGGACACGGCCGCCGGGCTGACGTCGAGGGTCTTGCTGATCTGCTCGGCGGTCAGCTCGCCGCTCGGGCTGGTCAACAGCGCCATCAGGGTCCGCGCGGGCATTCGCGGGAAGCCTGCCGCGTCCAGCAGACCGGCGAGCCGGTCGGCGTGGCGTCGGGCGGCCTCGTCCGGCAGCTCCTCGTTCCCGCGATCCGCCACGACGTCCCCGTCGAGGCGAGCAGCGCCGTGGTCGGCTGCGCGGCGTCGGGTCATGGGCTGAGGTCCCTCCTGCGGTAGGCGACGACGGCGAGCGCGATGGTCACCACCGCGACGACGGTCATCCAGACCGCGCCGCTCCAGTCGGGATCTGCCGTGGTGACCAGTGGGGTGTGCACGAATGGGGAGATCGCGATCGCCCAGTCCGGAAGGCCGAGTCGCCCGCCGAGTTCGGCGAGGACGACGCCCAGCACGAGGATAGTCCAGGCGATCCCGCTGGTGAGGCGGGGCACGACGGCGAACGTGATGGCGATGACGCCGAGGTAGAGGGCGGTGGCGGGCAGCTGTGCCACGGTCGCGGCGAGCACCTGCCAGATCGCCTCGGCGTTCCTGCCCTGCGCGACGTAGACGGTCGTCGCCCCGAGCCAGGCGGTCGTCAGGACGAGCAGGATCGAGCCCGCTCCCACGGCGAGCACGGACGAGAACCAGCGGCCGGGTCCTGCGGCGGTGCCTCGGACCAGTTCGACGTTCCCGGCCGCCTCCTCACGCCGGGCGCGGAGGATGACCAGGGCACCCGCGATGGCGGCGCATTCGCCGACCAGGACCATGACGTAACTGAGCAGCAGGTCGTACAGCGGACCGTCCCGGCCGACGAGTTCGCGGATCGTCTGACCGACGGCGTCGTTCTGTTCGTCGCCTGCGACGGCGAACACGGTCAGGACGGCGGCGAACGCTCCGACTCCGGCGCCTGCGCACATCATCGCGAGCAGTGTTCCTCGGTGGAGACGCAGGGTGAGCCGCAGCGGGGTGCGCAGGCTGGGCGCGGCGTGCACGGGGCCGGGCCGGGCGGGCAGGAGCGACGCCCCGAACTCCCGGCCGCGTTCGACCGCGACGGCACCCGCTGCACCGAGAGTCGCGGCGCAGGCGAGGAGGAGCAACGGCCGAGGGTCGACGGATCCGTAGGGATCGGCGATCCCTGCCAGGCTGAACGGCGAGAGCCAGCCGAGGACGACGGGCGTGCCGACGAAGGTCAGCGCGTCGATGTCGGCCGCGACATCGGCGACGACTCGGAGGACGAAGAACAGCAGGATGAGTGCAGTGCCCAGACCGATGGCGCCGCGCGAGGTCGGCGCGAACTGGCTGCACAGCGTCCCGGCGGCCAGGAACACCACCCCGACCAGCGTGCAGGTCAGGCCTGCCCACACCGATCCGACCGGATCGCCGCCCCCGACGACGAGCCCCACGACCATCGCGGCGGCCAGGCCCGCGGTCGCGATCGCTCCGGCGGCGAAGACGGCGATCACGTTCGCCAGTCGGCCGGTGACGGCGGCACGCATTAGCTCCCGAGTGCCGTCCTCCTCCTCGGTCCGCCCATGGCGTACGGCGAAGACCGTGGCGAACAGCGCGAAGACCGTCGCGAACACGACGCCGTAGGTGTAGAACAGGAAGGCGCCCTCGGAGGTGCCCATCGGAAGCCCTCGCCCGATGAGCAGCGCGGGGCTGTCGACCGCCACCGCCAGGGCGGCGAGACGCTGCGACTCCTCGCCGAATCCCCCCGCGATGTTGACTGCGCAGATCAGCGCTGCGACCAGCAGACCGAGCGCCCACAGCAGCAGCTGACCTCGATCTCGGCGCAGCGCGACCAGGGTCAGTGCGAACGATCCGGTCACCGCCGACCTGCCCCGGAGTTCCCGTCGGCACGGTGGTCGTCGCTGTAGTGACGCAGGAACAGCTCTTCCAGAGACGGCGGCTGAGCCGTCAGACCGGGCACCCCCGCCTCGGCGAGGAGCGCAAGGACGTGTCCCGTGTCGGCGGGTTCGACGGCGAAGGTGGTTCGGCCGTCGCTCGCCGCCCAGTCGTGGGTGAACGGTTCGAGCCGCTCGGCGTGCTCTGGCGCCAGCGTGGCGGGGATCGAGTACTCGGTGCGGGTCAGGTGCCGCAGCTCCCGCAACGTCCCGGTCTCCACCCGCCTGCCGTTGCGGATGATCGAGATGCGGTCGGCGACCTCCTCGACCTCGGCCAGGATGTGACTGGACAACAGGACTGAGGAGCCCTCGGCGGCGACTCTGGCGACCTCCCGCTGGAAGCGTCGCGCCATCAGCGGGTCCAGGCCCGAGGTCGGTTCGTCCAGGATGTACAGCTCGGCAGGCAGTGCGAACGCCGCGATCAGCGCGACCTTCTGCCGGTTGCCCTTGGAGTAGGTCCGGATGCGTTTGGTCGGATCGAACTCGAACGCCTCGATCAGCCGCTCGCGCTGCGACCCCTGTGGCGAGGCGCCGCGCAGCCGGATGAGCAGGTCGATCGCCTCGCCGCCGGTCAACGACGGCCACAGGTTCACGTCGCCGGGCACGTACGCCAGTCGGCGGTGCAGATCCGCCGGGCGCTGCCACGGACTCTCGCCGAACAGCAGCACCTCGCCGCCGTTGGGCCGGTACAGGCCTAAGAGCACCCGGATCGTCGTCGACTTCCCCGCACCGTTCGGCCCGAGGAAACCGTGGACCTCACCTTCGGACACCGCCAGATCCAGCCCGTCGAGCGCGGCGAACGCGCCGAACGACTTCCGCAGGCCCTCGGCCCGCACCACTGTGGTCATGCCGCACAATCTACATTAGATTCACTAATTCGTGAAACTAGTGCAGAAAGATCCGCAGGTGCACCATCTGGTGCGGTGCGGTGCGGTGCGGTGCGATCCGCTCGCGACTCCCTGCCCCGAACCCTCATTAGAGATCATTATTTCAGTGTTGATTGAAAGTAAATCAAGATCCGCCGGCTGGTCAAGTCAAGACAGCCTCACCGTGGCAGCAGAGACAAGAGCAGGCGCTCGTCACGAGGGGTGATCGCCTGCTCTCCCGTCGGGCGTGCCATCAATCGGATCCCCGGTCGGATTCGCCGAAGGAGTGTGCTGTTCCGCGATGAGGGGGCCATCGTCGCGAACAAGCGAGTGGCGGCGACGCGATCGGGCCGGGTGCCTACGATGCGATCAGGCGCCCGGGGGATGCGCAGGCTGCGTCCGTGTCGCGGCTGAGCGAGTGATCAGTCGTGATCGCCGTCGACGTAGAACCAGGAGCCGTCGGTGCGCCGGAAGCGGCTGTTCTCGGTGAGCGACCCCGCGTGCCCGGGCAGCCGGTAGTGCGCCCGGAAACGTACGGTCCCTTCGCTGTCGAACGGTCCGCCGCCGGTGCGGCCGAGGATGTCGAGGCGAATCCAGCGTTGCTCGGGATCGAGACTGAGCTCGGTCGGACGGCGCGAGGAATGCCAGGTCCGCAGCAGGTAGGCGGTGTCGCCGACGGCGAAGGCCGAGTATCGCGAGCGCATGAGCTGCTCGGCCGTGGCCGCTCGACGGCTGCCCGCGTGCAGCAGCGCGCAACAGTCGGCGAACGGCTCGCCGAGCCCGCACGGGCATGCCCGAATCACACTCACCGCCGCAGTCTCTCAACCGCGCCGCCACCCGAGACGCTCGCCCCGCTCACCGTGCCACGTGTTCGGAGGAACTCCGGTGTCTCGGGATCGGTGGAAGAAGGGCAGACCCCCGCTCATTCCTCGAGTGAGGAGAACCCCGAAGGTGTCGCGGTGCTTTGAACGGCGGTCGACCTACGCCGAAGACCGAGATCGCCTTTCCCGATCCGGGGCTCCGGGGTGCCGCGACGGCACGGTATCTGCTGGGAGCACATCCGTCGTGCGAGGCGCCCCGGCCCGTCCACCGCCGACTGAAAGGGGGCGGGAAGCCCGCCGCGCGGTACCGACTCGCCGCCGATTCCACATCGGGCACCCGGTGCAGTAGATGATCGAAACCGGGATTCTCGGCGGAGGGGCACCGTCCATGGGCGCCATGCCACGGCGCAGCGTGGTGGCTGCCCGCCCTGCGACGAGCAGACCGACGCTCCGGCGCAGGCGCCGACAGGTCGGGCCGTCGATCTGTCGACGACTCCTCGGTCTGCGGCCGGTGACACCCGATCACCGGTGGTCGGCCTCCTGCGGTGGCAGTCGCTCGACTCCCTTCATCGAGAGCTCCGCGAGCAGAGTCAGCGCGGCTGCCGAGGAGGAACCGGGCCGGGCGTGGAACAGGATGAGGCGCTGACCGTCGTCGTCGGGCAGCGTCATCAGCTCGTCGGTGAGGGTCAGTTCTCCGACGACCGGATGGTGGAAGCGCCGGTCGTGAAATGCGCACCGTTGTACCGAGTGCGCCGACCAGAGAGCGCGGAACTCGCTGCTCTTCCTCGACAGCTCGCCGACGAGTTCGGCGAGCCTCGCGGCATCGGCATGGCTGCCCGCGATCATTCTCAGATCCGCGACGGTGTCGCGCGACTTCGCCTCCCAGTCGCAGAACAGCTCCCGGACCTGCGGGTCGAGGAAGAGCATCCGAGGCCAGTTCGGTCGATCGGCTGCGCGGCGGACCGAATCGAAGGGGAGATGCCCGGCGAGGAGCGAGTGGGCGAGCCGATTCCAGACGAGCACGTCACCGAACCGACCGAGGACCAGCGCGGGCAGGTGCTCCAGGGAGTCGACGACGACTCTGATGCTCTCGCGCACCCGTTCCGGCGTGGCCCGAGCACGGGGGCGCGGTTCGGCACGGGTGAGGCTGTACAGGTGAGTGTGCTCCTCCGGAGTGAGTCGCAGTGCGCTCGCCAGCGCGTCCAGCACCGAGTCGGAGGCGTTGACGTCGTGCCCCTGCTCCAACCGGATGTAGTAGCTGACGCTGATACCGGCGAGCTGGGCCAGTTCTTCTCGGCGCAGGCCCGGGACCCGGCGACGGCCACCGTAGTCCACCAGGTCGAGCTGCTCGGGTCGCAACTGTGCGCGTCTGGTGCGGAGGAAGTCACCGAGGTCGCTGAGCCGGTTCATATCAGGAATTTTCGCGCACCGAACCGAATCGAGACTGACACTCCGGGTGGTACCAACAGGGTTCCTACCTCAACCAGAGGGCTGGGTAACCGGTTCGCCGCCGATCAGGATTGCCGTGAGAACGAAGCGGCTCGGCGGAAGGCGACGGCAGGCATGGCCAGGACGACGGTCTCTGGAACTCCACCTTCGGGGAGTGCGATCCCGATGGGATTCGGTATCCGAGGCGCGCTCACGTTGATTACCGTGTGCGCCGCCCAGTTCATGATCGCGCTCGACTTCTCCATCGTCACGGTCGCACTGCCCGCCATCGACCGTAGCCTGAACTTCGGCGGACCCGGCGCACTGCAGTGGGTCGTGACCGCGTTCATCCTGCCCACCGCAGGACTGCTGCTGTTGTTCGGCAGGCTCTCCGACCTGTTCGGCCGTAGGCGGTTGTTCATCGTGGGCATGGTGATCGTGACCGTGTTCTCGCTGGTCGCGGGGCTGGCCTCGGTGCCGTGGGTGCTGATCGCGGCCAGGGCGGGGCAGGGCGTCGGCTCGGCGATGGTCGGCGCCACCGCGCTCGCGCTGCTCACCTCGCTGTTCCCGGAGGGGCCTCGCCGGGACAAGGCCCTCGGCGTCAGCGGTGCGCTGCTCTCATTCGGCTTCGTCGCGGGCACCATCGGCGGCGGGGTCGTCACCAGCGGGCTGAGCTGGCGTTGGACGATGTTGATCCTGGTCATCATGGGCGCCGTCGTGCTCCTCGGCGCGGTGACCCTCCTGCCCCGACACGAGGAACGACGTTCCGCCCGGCTCGACGTCCCCGGCGCGCTGCTGGCCACCAGCGGTCTGCTCGCGTTGGTCTACGGGATCTCCACGGTCGGCACCACCGGTTGGACGGACCCGCTCGCCCTGTCGTTGCTGCTCGCCGCGGTGCTCCTGTTGGGCGCGTTCCGCTACGTCGAGGGCAGGACCAAGGCTCCGCTCGCACCCTTGTCGATCCTCCGGCGTCGTTCGGTGACATGGGGCGGCCTGACCGGCTTCGTCACCTTCGGCATGTGCGGCGGCACCACGGTCCTGTTGAGCCTCTACATGCAGGATGTGCTCTTGTGGAGTCCGCTGGCGACCGGCGCGGGCTTCCTCGCCGAGGGTGTCGCCGCCATCGTGGCGGGGGCGCTGGCCGCGAGGTTCATCGCCGCGATCGGCACGCCGAGGACTCTCGTCATCGGCCTGCTGGTGCAGGGGATCGGCACTGCGGCGATGCTGCTGCTGCCGCAGGAGGGCAACCTGACCCTGCTGTTGCTCACGACCTCGGCGCTCGGCTTCGGGCACGTGCTCGCGGTGGTGTCGTTCATCGGCACCATGACCTCGGGCGTGTCCAACGCGGATCAGGGCCTCGCAGGCGGGCTCGCCCAGACGGCACAGCATGTCGGCAGCGCGGTCGGCGTCGCCGTGCTGGCCGCGGTGGTCGCGTCGGCGACCATCACCGAGGGCGTGACGGCGGAGGCAGGCTCCCTGGTCGGCCTGCGGGCAGGCCTGCTCGTCGGGGCGCTGGTGACCTTCGCCGGAGCGGCCGTGGCGGCGCTGTTCCTGCGTAAGCCGGAGCCGAGGGCCCGCGAGGAACACCGGAACCAGCCGAGGGACGACAACTCGTCGGAGGCGGTCGCCGCCACCTGATCCCGGGCGATGCTGCCGATGGCACGACAGCCGGACAACTCCCGTGCCGGCCTGAAGCGCGCTGGCGGCAGCACCGGCCTCGGCCGAGTTCTGCCGGTTCGATGACGAGCCTCGCTCCTTGGTTCAGGACCGCGACCTGCACGAGATGGTGATCAGAGGCAGTAGCTGATCGGGCCGGACGCCCGCCTGCGGCGGAGTGACGCAGGCTCCGGGGGAGTTCGGTCCCGCAGGGAAGCGGGCCGGGATCGTGCCGCGAGGCGCGTCGCCGACGTGCTCGGCGCCGTGGCCGTCCGGCAGGGTCCGCGACGCGGCGATGCCTGCACGAGCCGCTGCTCAGCCCCCGGTACGGTTCCCGGGCCACACCGGGGGAACGCGGTCCGACCACGGGGCGGCACGTTCGAGTTGGCCTGCCAGGCGGAAGAGACTGTCCTCGCGGCCGTACCCGGCCGCGAACTGCACACCGATCGGGAGTCCCGTCTCGACGTCGTTCGTCGCGGGCACGGACATGGCGGGCGTGCCCGCCATGTTGAACGCCGTGGTGAACGGCGAGCGGTCGTTGAGCCGGTCGATCCAGCCGAGGCCGTCCAGCGCCGCCTCCCCGTCGGCATAGGCGTCGACCGGCAGGGGAAGCTCGGGCAGGGTCGGGGTGAGCAGCATGTCGTAGGCGTCGAAGTACCGGGCCAGACTCCGCGCGACTCGGTTCCGGAGCGCGAGCGCGCCGACGAGCTGGGCGCCGCTGACCTGCCGTCCGTAGTGGTAGCCCGCCAGGCTCGCGGGCTCGAGCGTCGAGGAGTCGACCGGGCGATCGAAGGCGGCGGCCAGCGTGTCGATCAAGGCCGTGAGATTCGCCGTCGACAGGCGGGCATTGGCCAGGACGAACTCCTCCCAGCCGACTCCGAGGTCGACCGCGACCTCCTCGACCTGGTGGCCGAGGGAGTCGAGCAGGCGCACCGTGTGGGCGAGTGCGTCGACCACTGGTGCGGTGGTGCGCCGTCCGCCCCAGGCCTGCGCGAGGACGCCGATCCGCAGTGTGCCGGGCGGCCGGGTGACCTCCGCCGCGTACGGCCGGAGCGGCTGCTGGGCGAAGTAGGGGTCACCCGGCTCCGGGCCTCGGATCAGGTCGAGCAGTACCGCACTGTCGCGGACGGTGCGGCTGACGCTGCCATGCACGCCCAGGCCGTTGAAGACCTCGTCGGCGTCCGGACCCATCGAGACCCGGCCACGAGTGGGCTTCAACCCGAACAGTCCGTTGTAGGCGGCGGGGATGCGAAGCGAACCTGCGGCGTCGGTGGCGTGGGCGATCGGGACCACCCCGGCAGCGACGGCCGCCCCCGCGCCGCCGCTCGATCCGCCTGCGCTCCGCGCCAGATCCCACGGGTTGCGGGTCACGCCGGACAGCACCGGCTCCGTCGTGATGCTGTAGGCCAGCTCCGGGGTCGCGGTGCGCCCGAACGTCACCAGGCCTGCGCGACGGAATCGCTGCATCAGGGCGGAGTCGGCGGCCGCGACGTTGCCCGCCGCGAGCCTGCTGCCCAGCTCCATCCGCCGCCCGGCCATGGCGACTCCGATGTCCTTGATCAGGAAGGGGACCCCGGCCAGCGGCGTGCTGCCGGGGTCGGGGTCCTGGGCTGGGGCGTCGTCGGCAGACCAGGTCTCCACAATGGCGTTGATCTGCGGACCGACGGCCTGCGCGGCCTCGCGGGCGGCCGCCGCCAGCTCGGCGGGGGTCACCTCACCTGCGGCCACCAGCTCGGCGAGCCCGACTGCGTCGTGGCTCACGTACTCGGCAACTCTCACTGTCACTCCCGGAACGAACGATACCTTCGAGTATCTGACGATACCGAACGGTATCGCATGGAACGGGATGGTACCGTCACCAGGGGTACGAGCCGCACGGCCGACCGGACGTCACGGAGCAGTCATGACATCGACCGCAGGCAGGCCGAGCAGGGTGGCGAGGCTGCCGCCGCGTGAGCGCATCCTCGACGCGGCGGAGGAGCTCTTCCACGGTGAGGGGATTCGGCGGGTCGGGGTCCAGGCGATCGCCGAGAAGGCCGAGACCACCAAGGCGGCGATCTACCGGCACTTCGAGACCAAGGACGCGCTGGTCGCGGAGTGGCTGCGGATCGTCGCCGCCGACTACCAGGCGGCCTTCGACCGCGTCGAGACGCAGTATGCCGACAGGCCGAGGGAGCAGATCCTGGCCATGGCCCGCTTCATCGCCGAGGGGCTGCCCGCGATCTCACACCGGGGCTGCCCGTTCATCAACTCCATCGCCGAGCTGCCCGACCGTGCCCACCCGGCACGGCAGGTGATCGAGGAGCACAAGGCCAGGCAGACCCGCAGGCTGACCGCCATGTGCGCCGAGGCCGGGCTGCCCGACCCCGAGCAGGCTGCGGCCGAGATCACCTTCGTCCTCGAAGGCGCACAGGTCAGCACGCAGAACGGCAGCATCGATCGCGCGGGGGAGCGGCTGATGAGATTCGTCGCGGGAATCCTCGATCAGCACAGCTCGCCCCCCGGTGCGTCCGGGACGAACGCCGGCTGACCGTCCGGTACTGGCACGCACGTTCTCGATCTCGTCGATGCCGGACTGGACGGAATCGGCGACTGCCTCGTACTGGGAGACGGCGCCATCGCGGCCCTGTCCGCTCTCGGCCTGACGAATCTGCTCGGTTCGATCGTGGGCCCGCTCGTCGCGGGAGTGCTCGTCCAACGTCTGGACGGGACCAAGCCCGTCATTCACGGGCATCGGCGCTGATCGTCATCGCACTACTGATCTGGCCGCCACGCCCGCCATGCTCTTCTGGCCGTCGTCGTCGCGTGATCACGCAGGCCGAAGGAGTCAACGGCAGAACGGAGTTCGGATCACTTCCTCGAGTCGCGAACCTGCTCGACCATCGTCGGCAGATCACGCGCGGGTCGTCGAGGCGTCCGGTGATCTCGGCCCCTCGATGTTCTCCCGTCGCACGCGCGGCCCTACGGCGACGAAGGCTGGCGGGTCCTCGGCGGCCGATGGCAGTAGCCACGATCGTGCCCTTTCGTGAACCGGTCTCGGGTCCCTCGGGCAGCCTTGATGTCGACTTAGTTACATATTCAACCTGCTGTGTTTGAATTCTGGTGATTGTTCGACCGCAATCGTCTCCCGTGCGTTACGCGATTGCGTGTCGTGTCTACCGTGGAACCTCGTCGTAGCGTCGCTGGCAGTAAGGCGGATCGCAGAATGAAGACTGAATCCTCCCTTCTTCTTCGAGTGCTCTCCGGCGTGGTCCTCTCGGGCGATGAATAACGCGGACTACTTCGAGATTCCGCGAAGCCGATGGCGGTGAGGCAGCGAGGTCATCGGCTTCGACGCGCGGTCCGCCCGGTGCCCTGCGGCTGTGGCGTCCGGCTTCCCCGATGCCGTGTCCTGATCGCCGACGCCGTCCGCCAGAACCGGGCGGCGCACCGGGTGCGCTCGACCTCCTCCCTTGCCTGCGAACTCGTCCACGCCGTCATGGACACCCCGGATTGCGGGGCGGGAGGTCTACGAGAAGGCGTTCGTCGAGGCGGGACTGGAGGTCACTCGCCGAGGACCGTCGGGGTCCCCCTCGACCTGGCGGTACCTGCTCACCGCGACCTGACCGGGTGGTCGTGCCGTCCCAATGACATGGACCAGAGCGTTCTCTAGGAGGTCGACATGCCGAGAAGCGTAGTGATCGTGGGTGGCGGCACCGCCGGATGGATGACCGCGTCCTATCTGAAGGCCGCGTTCGCCGATCGCATCGAGGTGACTCTCGTCGAATCGGCGCGGGTCGGGACGATCGGCGTCGGCGAGGCCACCTTCAGCACCGTCCGGCACTTCTTCGACTACCTCGGGCTGGACGAGCGAGAATGGATGCCTGCCTGCCAGGCGACCTACAAGCTCGCCATCAGGTTCGAGGACTGGCGACACAAGGGGCATCACTTCTACCACCCGTTCGAGCGGCAGCGCATGGTCGACGGCTTCCCGATCACCGACTGGTGGCTCCAGCAGGGCGTCACGGACCGTTTCGACCGAGACTGCTTCCTCATCGCCGCCCTCTGCGACGCGAAGCGGTCACCACGTCACCATGACGGTCGGCTGTTCGAACAGGACTTCGTCGAGAGCGGACCGGAACGCGTCCACCGCACCACCCTGTCCGAACAGGACACCCAGTTCCCCTACGCCTACCACTTCGACGCGAGCCTGCTCGCCGACTATCTGAGCGGCTACGCCGTCCGGCGGGGCGTGCGGCACGTCGTGGACGACGTCCTCGACGTCTCCCTCGACGAACGCGGTTGGATCGACCACGTCCTCACTCGGGAACACGGCGAACTGCGCGGCGACCTGTTCGTCGACTGCACCGGATTCCGCGGTCTGCTGCTGAACAAGGCGCTGGAGGAGCCGTTCCAGTCCTATCAGGACACGCTGCCCAACGACCGCGCGGTCGCGCTGCGAGTGCCGGTCGACATGGCGGCCAAGGGCATTCGTCCCTGCACCACGGCCAGCGCGCGCGACGCGGGCTGGATCTGGACCATCCCGCTCTTCGGACGGATCGGCACCGGCTACGTCTATGCGAGCGAGTACATCACGCCGGAGGAGGCGGAGCGGGACCTGCGGGCCTTCGTCGGACCGGCCGCCGACGATCTGGAGGCCAACCACATCAGGATGCGCATCGGCCGCAGCCGGGACTCCTGGGTGCGCAACTGCGTCGCGGTCGGGCTGTCCAGCGGCTTCGTCGAGCCCCTGGAGTCCACGGGGATCTTCTTCATCCAGCACGGCATCGAGCAGCTCGTGAAGCACTTTCCCGGCGACGACTGGAATCCGGCCCTACGCGACGCCTACAACCGGTCGATCGCGAACTGCATGGACGGTGTCCGCGAGTTCCTGGTTCTGCACTATCGGGGCGCGGCGCGGACCGACAACCAGTATTGGCGTGACGCCAAGACCCGCCCCGTTCCTGACGCCCTCGCCGAACGCATGGAGGCGTGGCAGACCCGGCTGCCCGACACTGAGACGGTGTTTCCCTACTATCACGGGTTCGAGCCCTACTCCTATGCCTGCATGCTGCTCGGACTTGGGGGTGTGCCCCTGCGGTCGTCACCGGCGCTCGCGCTGCTCTCCGACGCCTCGGCGCACAAGGATTTCCAGATAGTGCGCGATCAGGCCGACGAACTGGTGCGGACGCTGCCCTCGCAGCACGAGTACTTCGCCCGGCTCCACCAAGCGTCGAACGGACAGGGTTGACGGCCGAGGAACGGGCTCCGGCGCCGGAGCAGGCCTGCGGGGCCCGCAGGCGCCCCCGAGTCCCCGCTCCCCGCGCGGGCGACGGCTTCGGCACCGTCATGGCGGGCTTCCCGACCGGAGTCGGGGTGATGACGGCCATGGCCACGGGCGACCGACCAGTGGGCATGGCCTGCTTCGCGCTGTGCTGCGGCGGTCTGGAGCCCTTCGACCCTGCTGCTCCGACGCGCCGTCCCAGCGCCTGACCTTCTTCGGGTGGCGAACGTCGCCGTACGAGACCACGACACGGAAACGATGGCACGGAGACGACAACCGAATCGAGGAGGGCGAAGGTCATGACGACGGAGACCGGTACGACGCTCCCGACGGACCCCGAGGCTCGGGTGGCGTTGGCCCGCCGATGGGTCGGCGAGTACCCGCCGAAGCCCCATCCGGAACTGGGCAGGTCCGGGGTGGTCTGCCCCTACATGGTTCGTGCATTGGCACGTGACTACGTCCACGTCGAGGGTTTCGCGGCCGCGCAGGGCGACGACGCGCTCGCCGACCGAGCCCGAACCCTGCGCGACGGGATGCTGGCCCGATCCACCGAATTGGGATCGGACCGGATCTATCTCGTCTCCGTCGTGGTGCCCCACGGTCTGCCGGAACCGGAACTGAAGGCCATGGTCGACCGAGTGCACGGAAGGCTGCGCGCCGAGTTCGTCACCAGGGGCTACATGGCAGGAGACTTCTGGCCAAACCATGACACGCCAGGGCTCCACCATTCGGACTTCCGCCCCTTCGCCAGCCCGCTGCCGATGCTGGGGATGCGCCCGATGGTCCCGGCGGACCTGATGTTCTTCGTCACCCATGAACGCGACTCCGCCCGCCGTCTCACCTATCTCGGATACTTCAGGGAGGTCTTCGCCGACCGGCTCAACGACTACTGGGCGGGCCGACTCGACGAGGAGGCGAGCCTCGCCGCCGAGGCCGTGCGGCGGGGAGATCCGGCGATGGGTCCTTCCAGGGGAACCGGCGAGGAACGGGTTCCCGAACCGGATGAGGCCGTCGCGCTCGCGGGCCTGCGGCCGAGTTCCGAGACGACGCAGTGATGGTCGGTGATCCGCAGGGCCACGAGCGGAACGGAGCGGCGGCCGAGACCGCCGTCGCCGTCTCGCAGGCCGAACACCTCGCGTCCGCCGCCGAGATGCGCGCCATGATCTTCGGTCGCCTGCTGTCCGCCGCGCTGTGCACGGCAGCCGCGCTGCGTCTTCCCGACCTGCTCCACGAGGGCCCGCAGACAGCGGAGCAGCTGGCCCGGCGGTGCGGGGCACTCCCCGGTCCGCTCGCCAGGCTGCTCCGCGTGCTGGCCAACTTCGACACCGTGACCGTCGGCGCCGACGGCGCGTTCGCCCTCACCTCGCTCGGGGAGACGCTCCGCAGCGACGTGCCAGGGTCCGCCTGGCCCACGGCGATGCTCGCGGCCGAGTTCGGACCGGGCTGGGACCGGCTCCTGGACACCGTGCGTACGGGGACCCCGTCCTTCGAACGGGTTCACGGCGTCGACGTCTTCGGCCTGCTCGCCGGAGACCCGGAACTGAGTTCGTTGTTCTACGCCTCCCAGGCCGCCGATCTCGATCTCACCCTCGATCGGCTGAGCCGGGTCGACTTCACGAGATTCCCGACGATCGTGGACGTCGGCGGCGGAGACGGCGCGCTGTTGCGGCGAGTGCTGACCGACCATCCGGCGGGCAGGGGAGTGCTCCTCGACCTGCCCGGAGCGGCAGCGCAGGCGCGGGAGCGGCTTGCCGCCGCCGGGCTGGGCGATCGGTGTGCGGTCTCGGCGGGGGACTTCTTCACCGCAGTGCCGGCAGGCGGTGATCTGTACCTGTTACGCGACATCCTGCACGACTGGCCGGATGCGCGATGTCTCGAACTCCTGACGGTGTGCCGCCGTGCCATGGCGCCCACCGCCACACTGATGATCATCGAGCGGGTCTCGGACCCGGTCCTGTCCTCGGACCCGGCGGCGCGACTGACCGGGCTGATGGACCTGTACATGCTGTCGGTCCTGGACGGACGTGAACGCACCCTCGAGGAGTTCGCCGTCCTGCTGACCTCCGCCGGGTTCGTCCCGAGCCCCGCCGTGCGGCTGACCGGCGGCGCCGCAGTGATCGAGGCCGCTCCGGGACCCTCCGAGTGAGATGATCAGGCGGCGCCGTGTTGGTGGCGACGATGGCGGCGCCAGACACCGGGCCGCCGTGTCCCGCCGCGCCGAGGCGGCGGTAGCGACGCGGCGCGCGCGGAAACCGCCCGCCCCGACGTCGGGCTGCCCGCCGAAGCCGAGGAACGCCGTCACGTCTCCCCTCGTCATCGTGCTCGGCGGCCTGCTCGTCGTGACGACTGCGACGCTGCGGCGAGATGCGCGTCGGTGCGGCGCGGTGCACGGGGTGCTTCCCGGCAGTATGCCGGCGACCAGACCGGCAACCGCAACGCACGACGTTCGAGTCCCGCCTCGACGTCGATCCGGCCGTTCTCGTCCAGACTGTCTTGTCATGCCGGTCCTGACTGGTCAGCGGGGTGTGGCGTCGGAGTGACCCGGCCCCGGCGCTCCCCGCTCATGATTGGCGAGACAGCACCCCGTCAGACCCGTCGACGACCCGGTACAGCAGGGTCGCGAGCTGCCCCAGCTCCTCGTGGGTCAGCCCCGCGAACGGCGTCTTCTCCATGGCCGTCTGGACCAGTTCGTCGCGAACCCGGCGGCCCTTGGCGGTCAGCACCAGGAGGCGGGAGCGGCGGTTGGCCGGGTCCACCGCGCGTTCCACCAGGCCTCGGTCCACGAGTTGGTCGGTGATGAAGGTGAGGTTCGGTGCGTTGCAGTACAGGCGTGCGGCCATCACCTTCATCGAGGGTGGCGGCTCGGCCGGGTCGATGGCCCACAGCGCCTGGAACGTCGCCGGTGTCAGCCGGTGCCCGGCCAGCGCGTGCGCGATCAGATCGTTGGTCCGCATCCAGATGTCGTGGGTCGCGGCGACCACCGCGGAGAGCTCGGGCGTGGTCATGCCGCCATCATATCGATGTTTCGAGACTCGAAAGGACCCTGTTAGGCTCAATGCTTCGAGACTCGAAGCAATGGAGATCTGATGAGAGATGACTACCGTGGTGTCACTGCGCTCGTCACGGGTGCGTCCAAGGGACTGGGGCGGGAGTACGCGCTGGAGCTGGCACGCCGGGGAGCGCGGGTGATCCTGCTGGCCCGTTCGGATGCGGACCTGCGGGAGGTCGCCGCACAGATCCGGGAACGGCACGGCGGCCCGGAGGCCGAGGTGATCGTCGGCGACCTCGCCGTTCCGGACGGCCCGGAGCGCATCCTCCAGGAGCTGCGCGATCGCGGTCTGACGGTCGACCTGCTGCTCAACAACGCGGGCGCGGGCAGCGTGGGCCCGTTCCTCACCCGCCCGCTCGAGCCGCAGCTGCGCTCCGTCGGGCTCAACATCAGCGGCCTGCTCACGCTGACCCACGCGATCGGGGCCGAGCTGGTCGCCCGCGGCTCCGGAGGCATCATCAACGTCTCGTCCACCGCAGCCTTCCAGCCCATGCCCTACCAGGCGGGCTATGCCGCGACCAAGGCCTTCGTGCTCTCCTTCACCGAGGCGCTGGCCGAGGAGCTTCGGGGCACCGGCGTCCACATCATGGCCGCGCACCCCGGCGCGATCGCGACCGGTTTCTTCGACGGAACCTCGGCCGAGATCGACCCCCGCGCGGCGGACTCGCCCGCCCCGCTCGCGGCCCAGACGCTGGACGACTACACCCGACGACGCGCGGTGTCCTACCCGGGCCGGAAGGTGAATCGGGTCATGACCTGGCTTGCGCGGCTGCTGCCGCGCACCGTCGTCGCGCGGATCGCGGGCGGATTCAACCGCAGACTGCGCCTGCACGAGGTGGTCGACGTCGCCTGATCGCCGTCGTCACGGCAGCGGACCCGTCGGTGAGGTAGGCGTGGGCCGAGGCGGGCCGCCGCATGGTCCGCCACGGTGGCCGCCTTCGCCGACGGAGGTCTCCGACGGGGAGACGCCACCGTGCGCACGCCGAACCGGCACGGGCCGGGTGCGTGGTCACCAGCTGGTGGCGCCGGAGGTCGTTCTCCCCGCGCGGAAAGCATCGGCTTCTCGCTCGCCCGCCCTGGCCGAGCGGGGGTCCGGGCGATACGTCGACCTTCCTCGGAACAGCCGTGCTCGACCCGCTCGACGAGTGGACCGGCGCAGTGTCGGCCACCCGTCTATCGGGCCGGTCGCCGGGACGCGATTCACAGTCCGTGCAGCGCACGCCCCTCCCACACCCGACGCTCTGCGCCTGCCGCGTCCGCCACGACGTGGGAGGAGGTGTCGAACACCATCGTCGCCCGCTCCCGGGATTCGTAGCGGGGCCAGCCGGGATCGCCGGACCTGACGAACCGCACCCACGCGTCGTGCATGGCGGTCGCCAGGCCGTGCGGTCGCCGTGCCCCGAGCAGTTCCCGCCCTGCCTTGCCTGCCGTCGCCACGAGATCGACGTCGTCGCGCACGAAACAGAGGTCGATGCCGTGCGACGCACCGAGCAGGGGCGGGCGGGCTTCGGACTGCCAGCGGAACTCGTAGATCCAGGTGGGTGCGGCTCGGGCCACCGCGAAGCGGAGGGTGGGCATGCGGAATGCCCAGTCCGTCCAGGCCGCCTCGATCAGCGCGGAGGGATCGGTGATGCGACGCGGTCCGTCCCGGTAGGCGTCGCGCAGTGTGCGATCGATGCCGAGCGCCGATCGGAGCCCTCGGCGGATCAGCGGGGCAGAGAAGGGACTGCTCGCCATCGCGGTGATGATGTCGACGGCCTCGTTGCGCACGGTGCCGGTCAGCACCGGCACGTCGGACGCGGTGCCGGTGCCTGCGATCCGGCCGGGAGGGGTGGGCAGGGTCTCGGTGTCGTGGATCGCCCGAAAAGGACTGAGAAGAAGGGAACGCCGGTCGCCCACGATGATGTTCCGGCCGAAGCCTGCCAACGCCGCTTCCGTGGCGGCCACGGTCCGTGCGATCGGGACGTCGCGCAGCCCCTCGACGGTCGCTGCGACGCCGAGGCGGCGCGCGACGTGCCGCGTGATCCGCATCGCCTCGTCCGGCCCCACCGTCGCCGCAGGGTGTCCGCTCTGCGCGATCGCGCGGGTGAACAGCCCGCGCGAGGCAGGCATCGCCAGGTGAGTGAACACGCTGACCGCTCCGCCGGACTGACCGAAGATCGTCACCTGCCCTGGGTCACCGCCGAAGGCGGCGATGTTGCGGTGCACCCACTCCAGCGCGGCAGTCTGGTCGCGTAACCCGAGGTTGTCCGCACCGGCACCCAGGTAGAGGAAGCCGTCGACACCCAGCCGGTAGTTGACACCGACGTGCACGATCCCGTGCCGGGCGAAGGTGTGCCCGCGAAAGCCCGGCGCCGAACCCGCGCCGTAGACATAGGCGCCACCGTGAACGTGCACCATCACCGGCAGACCAGTGGTCCCCGGATCGGGCGTGCACACCTCCAGGGTGAGGCAGTCCGCACCGGTGCGCTGCGGCGCGTACACACTGCCGAGCAGGCCCTGCCCTGCGGGCTGCGGAGCAGCCGGTCCCGACCGGGTCCCGTCGCGCACCCCGTCCCACGGCTCGGGCGGCACGGGCGGGCGGAACCGACGGCGGCCGAACGGCGGCGCGGCGAAAGGGATGTTCCGGAAGAGGTGCAGCCCGCCGCTCTCGACTCCTTCGACGACGCCGTGGTCGGTCCGGACTCGGCTCATGCGTCCACCCCGGCCTGGAGAGACCGGCGAGGAAAGGCGACTCCGGTCAGCTCTTCAGAGGCCTCCCACAGCCGGCGGCCCGCTTCCGTGTCCCGCGCTCGCGCCGAGCGGCCGACCAGCTTCGGCGCTCCGCGCCCCTCCAGGAAGCCGCTCGGGCCCGCATAACCGTCGCCAGGGACGTCCGCCACCGCCGCGTACAACGTCGGCAGGGCGCCGTCGTCCTCGCTCTGCGCTAACAGACCGGCAATCACCTTCTCCGCGAGGTGGCGCACCCGTGGCCGCCCGTCGGACTTCAGCAGGCTCGTGGCCGCCATGCCCGGATGGGCGGCGGTCGAGATCACCGGTGAGCCGACCTCGGCGAGTCGTCGCTGGAGCTCCGAGGTGAACAACAGATTGGCGAGCTTGGACTGCGCGTAGGCACGCATCGCCCGGTACGGCCTGCGTTCCCAGTTGAGGTCGTCGAAGTCGATCGAGCCCACCTTGTGGCCGTTGGAGGACACGGTGACGACCCGTTGTCTGATCTGAGGCAGGAGGAGGTTCGTCAACGCGAAATGCCCCAGGTGGTTGGTGCCGAACTGCAGCTCGAAACCGTCGGCGGTGCGGGAGTGCGGCGGGATCATCACGCCTGCGTTGTTGATCAGGATGTCGACGGGCCCGCCGAGACCCTCGGCGAACGCGCGGACCGAGGCCAGGTCGGCGAGGTCGAGCCGTCGGGCCTCGACGTGGCCGGTCATCGCGGCGGCGGCCGTACGGCCCTTGGCGAGATCGCGCACGGCGAGCACGACGTGCGCGCCCCTGGCCGCGAGTGCGCGGGCGGCGACGCGGCCGATTCCGCTGTTCCCGCCGGTGACGACGACGGTGCGTCCCGCCTGAGAGGGGATGCCTGAAGCCGAGAATGTTGTCATAGTCTACAAAGTAGACGACGACAACAATGTTGGCAACGGCAACTAGGTTGCTACGATCGGCTCCATGTCAGACGCCATCGACGAGCGGCCCTACCACCACGGCAACCTCCGCACCGCACTGCTCGATGCGGCCGAGCGCGGTCTGCGGGAACACGGGGCGGACCGGCTGGCGCTGCGCGATCTGGCCAGGGAGATCGGCGTCAGCCACGCCGCACCGCGCCGACACTTCCCGAACCGCCAGGCACTGCTCGACGCACTCGCCGAAGCCGGGTTCGCCCGGCTGGACACGACCCTGCGCGCCGCGTTGACCGGCGCGGACGACGACTTCCCCTCGCGCGTGCTCGCCACGATGACGGCCTACACCCGCTTCGCCACCGAGAACGCCGCGCTCGTCGAACTGATGTATGCGGGCAAGCACCGGCCGGACGCGGCGCGGATCGTCAAGGCGGCCGAGGCGCCCTTCGGGCTGATGAACGACCTGATCATCCAGGGGCAGGCGCAGGGCGCACTGCAGACGGGGAACTCAGAGCGGATCGGGATCGTCCTGTTCGCGACTCTGCAGGGCATCGCCTCGATCATCAACGGCAACATCGTCAAGCCGGAACTGCTGGACGGGCTCGTGGCCACCGCAGCCGAACAGTTCCTGCGCGGCGCCCGCCCGCTCGCCTAGCACGGCGGCGGCGATCCGACTCACCGCTGGATTCACCGTGCCGTGGCCGGTGAGGGGTATCAGGCCGCGCGGGAACGCCCGCATGGCGGAGGCGCCGTCCGTGGAGTCCGCGACGGGGCCGTCGCACCTCGGTGATGGTCCGATCAGGACTCCCCACCCCGGCGAGACGCGCGGCCGACCTGCGGGGTGTGCAGGACAGGGCACCTTCCACCCGCTCCCCGGCGTGACGCCAGGGCGGCCCTGTATATCGCCACTACCCTGAAAGTCGCTAGATCGTGTACCGTTGCTACCCGTGGGCGAGAACGGATCTGCACGAGCGATCGACGGCGATGTCCGTACCAGGCTGATGCGTGCTGCGGAGCAGCTTCTCGCCTCGTCTGCCGACGGTCAGATCTCCACGCGCGAGATCTGCTCGGGAGCGCAGGTCACGGCCCCGACCCTCTACCACCACTTCAAAGACAAACACGCACTGCTGGATGCGGTGGTGCTGGAGGGGTTCAACACGTATCTCGACGGAAAGCGTGCCATCGCGTGGAGCGGCGATGTGCTCGAAGACTTCCGCACCGGTTGGGATGTGCACGTGTCCTTCGGCTGCGAGCATCCTGCCCACTACCGGCTGATGTTCGGCAACCCTCAGGCTGATCAGACAGCTCCTGCTGCGTTGGTGGCGCGGGACGAACTCGCTCGCACGGTCGCTGAGTGGGGGGCCAAGGGCCAACTGATGGTCTCCGTCGACGCGGCAACGGAGACGATGTCCGCCGCCGCGGTCGGTGTGACGCTGCAGCTGATCGCCGCGCAGGCTGACAGCACGCACCCAATCTCAACGAACGTTCGCGACACCATCGCCCACGCACTGTTTCACCCTCTGAACCCGGGCGACACCTTCGCAGACGGTGTCACGCGCCCGGCGCGACAACTTCTGGACGCGTTGCCGCGTGGCCCCCTGGAGCGCTTGCGCCCGACTGAGGTCGCGCTGCTGCGTGAATGGCTCGCGTCCCTCGCGGACAGCTCCATATGACAGAGCAATGGAGAGACACATGACCGATATATCCGAACGCGCCCTCACCCATGATGTGGTGACGGAGACCATCAAGGCCCTCGCCGCCGGATACGGAACGCTCGTGCGGTCACCGCTCCTGAAGAATCCCGGTGACTACGGCCTCGGCTACGAGAACATCACGTTCCCGTCCCTCGACGGCACGCCGCTCGAGGCCTGGTGGATCCCCCGCGAAGGGTCCAAGAAGCTCATCATCGCCAACCACCCGCTGTGGTTCAGCCGCTATGGCTTACCCGCCCACCTCGAGCCGTGGAAGTCGATCGGCGCCGCGACCGGCAATGACTTCGAGGTCGACTACGTGCCCGACTACCGCATCCTTCACGATGCCGGCTACAACGTCCTGACTTACGACTTTCGGAATCTGGGACAGAGCGGCAGCGCCAACTCGGGCGGCGGAAGCGGGGGTCGTTTCGAGGCCCGCGACGTCGTCGGCTCGCTGAAGTTCGCGCGAGCCGACGCCCGAACCAGCGGAATGACCATCGGACTCTTCAGCCGCTGTCAGGGCATGAACGCCACGATGTTCGCGATGCAAGAGCACCCCGGCGAGTTCGTGGACGTCCGATGCGTGTTGGCCCCCCAGCCGCTGTCGGTCGGCGTCACCATGAGGCGGAGCCTCGAGATGCTCGGCTTCCCTGACCGCATCGACGAACTTGAGCGAGAGATCCAACTGCGGGTCAGCTTCACCTTCGAGGAGATGACGCCGGTGACCTGGGCCAAGTGCGTCCGAACGCCCACCTACCTGTATCAGGTGAAGGACGATCTGATGACGGAACCGAGTGACGTGCAGAGCATGTACGACAACATCCCCATCGAGGAGAAGGAGCTGCACTGGATCGAGGGCACGACCGCCCGCTGGGACGGCTACCTCGACTTCCAACGCGACCCGCAGCCCAAGCTTGAGTTCCTGGCACGCCACATGAATTGACAGCTACTGCACAAAGTGCGGGTGGATCAAAACCGACTTGATCCACCCGAACCAGGTTCGAGGATGTCCAGCTCCACGTCCACCGTCACGCCGACGCGATCCAGCGGGCGATCCTGTTCCACACCCTGCCGATGATCCCGCATCGGGGGTCCCCGCTGGTCCCGGCTCACCGTGGCGGCCGCGGATGGAGGCCTGAGGCGACCGAGCGCGCCTTGACCTCACGTCGACTTCGGGTTGCACGCTGATGCGCGTGGATACGAAGGAGACCGACAGACCGACCCGTGAATCCGAGATGGACGCGATCAGGCGGGTGGTCGCCGCCGTCCAGCACGCCGTTCAGAACGAACTCGTCGAGGAGTTCCTCAGCCTGTTCCGGGCCGATGCGGTGTGGACGACGGGCGGCGGGAGGCGGCTTCTCGGTCGCGATGAGATCGCGGTGTTCGCTCGGGAGGTGCTTCCTGGCGGGATGGCGGGCCTCACGATGACACTCGAGGTGGTCCACGTGCTGTTCATCCGGGCCGACGTGGCCGCCGTCAAGGTACGCCAGCTGTACGTGAGTCATGACGGGCGGCAGACGGAGGCTGAGGGCGAAGGCACTCCGTTGTTCGTCATGTCCACCGAGGACGGAGAGTGGCGGCTGGTGGCCTGCCGGAACACGGGGGTGCTGAACGGGTGAGGTGTCCGGCTCGGACGCCGCCGAGGTATTCCCGCCTGCGGCGCACCGACACCCGACCGCACGGCACGAGCCCGCCGGGACGACGACGCCGGCACACCGCCGGGGCCTGCCGAACAGGGCGTCGGCCACGCAGCGGAGTCGGTCGGGAGCGGAGTCGGTCGGGAGCGGCCGGGTCGCACCAGCTCGAACCAGCTGGTGCGACCCGGCGCGACCGTGACGCCCAGGGGGATGCCGCTCGATCAGGCGGCGTCCTCGCCCGGCAGGCCTGCGTATTCCTCAATGCGAGTGATGCGGCCGCCTTCGAAGCGGAAGTACACGGCGGCGTCGACCCGGAATCGGGCTCCTGCCTTCATGACCACGTTCACGACGTGCTGCTGGAGGACCTCGTCCGGCTGGGAGAACTGCCGGGTGATGTCGTAGCGCATCGACTCGATGGGCTCGATCTGGGCCGCCATGCCCGCGATGTTCTCCTGGATCGTCGAATCGCCCTTGCCGTCGTTGTGCCAGACGGTGGTCTCCTCGGTGCACATCGCCTGCGCCTCGGCCCATTCCCTGTTCTCCAGGTGGCGGAGGTAGGCGATCGCCTTGTCTTTGAGGTCCTGGCTCATGGTGTCGCTTCCTTCTGTACGGGAGGTGCTCTGTCGGGAACTGCGGGGCGCTTCAGTCGTCGGCGTAGACGAGAGCGCGTTCTCCTGCCTCGACTCGCATGGGCACGTGATTGCCGGGAGGCGAGAGCGGGCAGGTGAAGACGGCGGGGACCAGGTGGTGGTGGGAGAGCGTGGCCTGGTTGAAGTCGACCGTCAGGGTGCTGCCGGGCTCCAGGAGGGGCAGGACCAGCCAGCGGCCGATGTCGGGTGTCTCGGTTCCGTTGGTCTCGTCGGTGAAGACCACGAGTCGCTGGCCCGGCATGTCCTCGAGCACGGACAGCACGTGTTCCGTGCCCTTGACGGTGACGACGAGGTCGACGGGCGCCAGGATGGCCTCCGTGCTGCGGGGAGTCGTCAGGCGTTCCACGTCGATGCGGCGGCCCTCGGGAGCCGCTCGATATTCCCCTTCGAAGACCCAGGCGGGGTCGTAGGGGTAGGTGTCGATCCCGCTGAGTCCCGATCGGGCGAGAGCCTCGTGGTCCATGACGACCAGGCCGTAGGCGCCGTCCGCGCCGCCCGCGAAGCCCACGCGCCCCCCGGAGAACCCGAGTGAGCTGCCGGACGGCACCTCGGCTGTTCCGGTCACCGCTTCGCCGTTGACGGTCACGCTGTCCTCGGCAGCGACCGACACCGTCAAGGCGCCATTCTCGGTGGTGCTCCACTGCCCGGGAACGCCCGCAATGATGTGGGCGTCGCGGCCGGTCACCCTGCCGTTGGCGACGACCCTCGCCTTGCCGTTCGGGCCTGCGATCTCGTCCCACCTGGCCTCGCGCCACGCCTCGTAGTCGGCGGGCCCGCTGTCGGCTGCGTCGTTCGCTGTCCGCTGGTGCGCGGGAACGTGATCTGTATTCGTCACAGGTGTCGTCCTTTCTCCTCTGTCGGCGTCGTGGTGCTGCCCCGCGTCGGGAGGTCACGTGACCGGCGGGGCGCCCGCGTGTCGGACCGGTGCGCCTGAGATCAACGTACGACTTCCATGCGCTAAAAGCACAAGGGATTGCTTATGAAGCAAGGAGTCGGGCCTGGCGCTGCCGGTCGGGCAAACGCGACGATGTCGTGGTGTGACCTGGAGCGTGGTGTTCAGGTGCGGCGTGCGGCCCACACGACGCGTTCGGTGCGGACCGCGAGATCGTCGCGGCGCAGGATGCTGTGGGGGCCGTCGGTGTCGAGCAGCTGGTCCAGCGCGGTGAGGTCGTCGGCCGAGAGCACATCGGCGACGGCGTCGCGCATGCGTCGCAGGCCGGTGAGCGCGTAGCGGGCGACCGCCTCGGAACGGGAGCGCTCGACGTCGACGGTGATGGTGCGTTCGCCGACGAGGGTGAAGCCGGCGGCGGTCAGCTTGTGGCCCCAGTCGGCGCCTCGGTGGGGCAGGTGCTCGGCGTGGCGGCGGTCGCTTGCGGCGTGGCAGCGTGCCTCCAGGCCGGGACGATGCTCGGGAGCATCGTCGGGCAGGAACCGAGGGAAGCCTGCGAGCTCGACGACGACGAACAGCCCGCCGGGCGCAAGCGTGTCACGCACCTGACGCAGGGTGCGGTCGGGATCGGCCAGGTGGTGCAGCGAAGCCGACGCCCACACCAGCTCGGGCCTGCCGAGTTCCGGCCATGTCGAGTCGAGGTCGGTCTGGACGGTGCGCACGCGGTCGGCCACCCCTTGCTTGCAGGCCTTCTCCTGCAGGCGCTGCAGGTGGTCGACCGACGAGTCGACGGCGGTGACGTGTGCATCGGGAAAGCGGGCGAGCAGGGCGGCGGTGCCTGCGCCGGTCCCGCAGCCCAGGTCCACGATCTGACGGGGACTCGCCTCGACGGGCAGCCACGCGGTGATCGACGCGGTGTGCTCGGCGAGGACCTCCGCATCGAGATCGAGGATCTCAGTCTGGCCGTGCACGTCGCTCCGGTGTCCGTGGCCGTGTCCGTGACCGTGTGACCCGCCAGGGTCCTGCGCAGTGGGCTTCATGACGCCACGGTAAGGCGATTGTGCGTCAGATGCATGACTTCTTGCTTAGAGAGCAAGGCGATCGGTGTTAGGGCAGCTCACCACGCAAGTGACGGCCAGGAACGAGCGTCGGCCGATCATCATGACGGCTCCGTCTCCGGTCGAGCCTTCTCGGTGTTGTGCCCGCGGCGGGCCTCGCGGTCGAAGATGCCCAGGATCTCGCACGGTCCGCCCGCGGTGCCGATCGCGTGCGGGAGCATGGTGGGAAACTCGGCGGCCTGGTTGGCCTCCACGCGGAAGCGTCGGTTGCCCAGCAGGAGGACGGCGGTGCCGGAGAGCACGACGAGCCACTCGCGGCCCGGGTGCGCGCGCAGGCGGGCGGGACTGTCCGGCGGCGGATCGGTCATGCGCTGACGCATGACCGTCATCCCGGGATCTGCCTTGATCGGCCACCGCATCACGCTATGGGCGCCGTCGATCATCGGATTGGAGATCACGTCGTCGGTGTCCGTCTCGACCAGCTGATCGAGAGAGGTGTCCAGGGCTCGGGCGAGGGTCACGAGCTGGTCCAGGGCGAGGCGGCGCTGGCCGTTCTCGATCCGGCTGAGCGACGACGGACTCAGCCGAGCACGGGTGGCCAGTTCCTCCAGCGACCAGCCCTGCGCCACGCGCAGGGCGCGAATGCGTTTGCGTACCAGGCTGTCCAACTCGCCATCATCTTGCGTCATAGGCACGATCTTATGCCCAATCCGCAAGCTGTGCCTACTCTTGCGGCGTAGCGCCCCACGACCAGGGCCGCCCACCCACCCGAAGAACGGAGGCACCGCCATGCCTGAGACGAACGGGACGAGCCCGCTACCAGACGAGACCGTCGACGCCGTGGTGATCGGCGGTGGTGCCGCAGGCTTGAACGGCGCACTGATGCTGGCCCGCTCCCGCCGGTCGGTCGTCGTGATCGACAGCGGCACTCCCCGCAACGCGCAGGCCGAGGGCGTGCACGGCCTGCTCGGCTTGGACGGCACGCCGCCCGCGGAGCTGTTGCGCCTCGGCCGGGAGGAGGTGCGCCGCTACGGCGGGCAGGTCACGACCGGTGAGGTGACCTCCGCCGCGCCCGCCGCGCCCTCGGCCGACGGCGACCCGCGTTTCGCCGTCACCCTGACCGACGGCAGCCTGGTGACGGCGCGTCGGGTGCTGGTCGCCACCGGACTACGCGACGTGCTCCCCGACATCCCCGGCCTGGCCCGGCACTGGGGCCGCGGCGTGGTGCACTGCCCGTACTGCCATGGCTGGGAGGTCCGCGACAAGTCCATCGGCATCCTGGCCGTGGGCCCGGCCTCGGTCCACCACGTGCTGTTGTTCCGTCAGCTGACCGAGGACCTGGTGTACTTCACCCGAGGAACCGACCTGGACGAGGACGCGCGCGCCCGATTCGCCGCCCGAGGCGTCCGCGTCGTCGACACCCCGGTGACCGGGGTCGACAGCGGCGAGAGCGGCATCACGGGCGTGCGGCTGGCCGATGGACAGGTCGTGCCGCGCCGGGTGCTCGCCGTCGCCACCACGACGCTGGCCCGCACGGACGGACTCGACGGCCTGCGGCTGCCGATGGAGGATCTGCCGGGCGGCATGGGTCGCCGCTTCGTCACCGGGATGGCAGGCACCACCGAGGTGCCGGGCGTGTGGGTGGCGGGCAACGCCACCGACTTGACCGCACAGGTCGGCGCCTCCGCCGCGGCCGGAGCCCTCGCAGGCGCTCACATGAACGCCCACCTCGCCGCCGCCGACACCGACGCGGCCCTCCTCGCCGCCGGCGAGTCCGGCACCACGCACGCCTGAGCATCCGCGCCGCACGACGACTCCGTGCGCGCCACGACGCGTCAACAGCCACCGCACCGCGCCTGCGCACTCGCTCCGGCGTGGCTCTTCCCTGCCTTCTCGAGAGGACATCATGAACCCGAACCGGCCTGTGAAGGGGCCTGCTGATCCGAGTGGCGCCCTCGGCGTGACGGTCTCAGACGCCCGACAGCGTCGCTCGATCCTCATCGCGGTCTCGGTCGCGCTGATGGCCGTCATCTCCTCGGTGACCGGCCTGAACGTCGCCCAGCCGGACCTCGCCGTCGACTTCGACGCCTCCCAGAGCACGGTCCTGTGGATCATCAACATCTACATCCTCACGCTGGCCGCGCTCCTGCTGCCGCTCGGCGCGGTCGGCGACCGCTGGGGTCGCAGGCCCGTGCTCCTCGCGGGACTGGCCGCCTTCGGCGTCGCGAACGCGGTCGCGGGTCTTGCCCCGTCGGCCGAGGTCATGCTCGTGGCACGCTCCCTCAGCGGGATCGGGGCCGCGATGATCATGCCCGTCACGCTCGCCGTCATCACCTCGACCTTCCCGGAGAAGGAGCGCGGCCGGGCGATCGGTGTATGGACCGCCGTCGCAGGCGGCGGCGGTCTGCTGGGCATGTTCCTGTCGGCCATCCTCGTCGATGTGGCGAACTGGCGCTTCCTGTTCGTTCTTCCCATCGCACTCGTCCTCGTCGCGGTCATCATGGTGCGGCGCTCGGTCCCCGACTCGCGCGAGGCGTCGCAGCATTCCTTCGACACGGTCGGCTCGCTGGCGTCGCTCCTCGCCGTGGTCGGGCTCATCTACTTCCTCCACGAAGGCCCAGAGAAGGGCTGGACCGCACCCGGCACGGTCATCAGCCTGCTCATCGGTGTCGTCGGCACCGTCGGCTTCGTGGCCTGGGAGCTGCGCCACCGCGCTCCGCTGCTGGACGTCCGCCTCTTCCGTGAGCGCGGCCTGGCAACCGGCTCCGTGGCACTCCTGGCGGTCTTCGGGGTCCAGGCGGGCGTCTCCGTCGTCCTCTACCCGTTCTTTCAGACCGTCTTCGGCTGGTCGGGCCTGCTGTCCACCGCGGCGATCCTGCCCATGGCCGGGTTGATGATGGTCGCCTCCGGCCTCGCCCCCCGCCTGGCCGAGCGGGTCGGAGCCCGCGCGACGATGACGACGGGAGTCTTCCTGGCAGGCGCGGGCCTGGCCCTCCTGGCCACGCTCGTCTCCGTCGACGGCGGATACCTCACCGTCCTGCCCGGCATGATCGTCATGGGAACGGGCATGGGCCTGTCGATGCCGCCCGCCACCGAGGCCATCACCAGTGCGCTGCCTCGGGAACGCCAAGGCGTCGCCTCCGCGCTCAACGACGTCACCAGGGAGTTCGGCACCGCGATCGGCGTCGCGCTACTCGGAGCGCTGCTGTCGGCCTCCTACCGCAGTGCCATCACGCCCACACTCGACGGCGTTCCCCCGGACCTCGCCGACACCGCACGCGAAGGCATCGCCAACGCCCTCGAAGCCGCCGACGGCGCAGGCGTCCACGCGCAGACACTGGTCCGAGCCGCCCAGGACTCCTTCGTCAGCGGGTGGCAGACCGCGATGTGGGCGGGAGTCGCCCTCATGGCAGTCCTCTTCCTGTACATCCTCGCCCGCAGGCCCCGGCGTTCGGCACCCGCCGCCGGATCGGACACCGGGACCCCCGAGACCGTCGTCTCGTGACACCTCGCAGGCAGGCAGGCACTCCACCCGCCGCAGACCCGACGATCAACCGAGGCGGCCGCTGATTCCGCCGCGCCTGCCCAGCGGAGACGGTGAGCAGGCGCGGCGGACCGGCTGCGGCGGGCTAGGCGCCGTGGTCACGACGCGGACGTGACGTTGAGCTTCGCGAGCACCCCCTCCGGGTCCTTGACGTAGGTGTGGCGCGCGTCGGGGTTGTCGTACATGGCCAGGATCCCGGCGAGGATGTCCCGCTCCTCCCCGGTGACCGGGACCTGTCGCTTCACCAGCGTCGCGCACAGTGCGTCGAGCAGTTCGGTGCGCTCCCCGGCGTCGAGATAGGACCAGTAGGACCTGAGCTGTCGCGGCGAGATCCGCTCCGCAAGACGGCTGTCGAGCCGCTCCAACAGGTTGCGCAGCGCCTTGCCCAGCTTGACGACGTCCAACAGTGTGTCTCCTTGCTCTGTCTGCCCTAATCGATCGGGTTGCCGTGCTCGTCGTATTCGATCGGGTCGCCCCGTTCATCTTCTCCGAACCATCGGCCGTTCTCGTCCGGCTGAATCAACGTGCCGTCCTCGGTGTACACCCCAGGATCGCCGTTCTCGTCGTTCTTGAACACGCCGTGCCCGCCTGCCTCGGGGAACGCGGTCACGATGTTGCCGTCGGAATCGACGATGATCTCGACCGTGACGCCGTCGCGGGTGCCTTGAACGTTCCAGTTCCCGTTGTCCTGCAAGAACGGCGGTTCGTCCGGGTTCCTGGCTATGTCGAGGATCTGCTGGGTGATCAGGTCGCCGGGGCGGTTCTCATCCTCGGGCGCCCACCTCTCGGGGAACTCGGTCTTGTCCGGCTTGCCGGTACCCGGAAAGTGACCACCGCCGTCGTCCTCGCCATGGCCGTCCATGATGTGGTTGCGGCGCTCGTCGCTGAGGGAGAGGTCCTCGGGGCGGGGCGGGCTTGTCCCCTCTTCGGTGTTGTCCCACTGGGTGCCGGTCTCGTCCTGACCCGGGGAGGTGGGCTGGTGGCCGGTCTCCGTCCGGCGGCCTCGCTGTGCGAGGTCCATGGTGGTGTCCTGCGCACTGCTCACCCCGGCGCCCGCATCGATCGAGCCGTGGTGCTGGTCCCGGGTTCCGTCGCCGTCCGAGGTTCCGTCGCCGTCACCGCCGTCTGATCTCCTCTGGTGCAAGAGGAACCGGACGGTCAGCAGGAGTAACACGAGCAGTCTCAACATGGCCGCCTACCCGTCGAGGAGCTTGGTGAGGTTGGTGAGGCTGTCGATCAGGCCCAGGGTGTAGGTGAGGATGCGGCCGGTCCATTTGACTACTGCGGCCGCGATCTGGCTCGCGATCACCGGAATGGTGACCACGAAGATCGCCTCGACCGCCCAGACGATCACCCTGGCCACCAGGTCCGCGATCAGATCGCGGACGAGCTCGCGGGTCGACTGCACCAGACCGCCCGCGCCCTCGGTGGCCGCAGCCATCGCCGCCGAGATCGCGGACAGGCCCCCGATGGCCGTGACGTTGTTGGACATCATGCTCCGGTAGGCGTCCGCCGCGTCGCCGTTCCAACCCGGGAGGTCCGCGTCGAGCCGAGCGCCGAGTTCGGTGGACATCCCGCTCAGCTCGGACGCCATGTTGTCCCAGGTAGCGGCATGGGACGCGACCACGTCCGGTATCCCCGTCAGCTCGTCGAGCATCTCCCGCAGCGGCTCGAAGTGCTCGATCGCCCAGCCGAGCCCGTTGGCCAGCAATGCGCTGATCGGGTCCATCGCGGTCGCCGCGGCCTCGACGGCCAGTGTGGTGCCCGCCAGTGCGTCGTCGACCCAGCCCTCGCTCTTGATCGCATCGACCAGCCCTTCGATACTCTCCGCGAGACCAGATCCCGTCCACGCCTCGCGGGAGGACTCGACCGGGGCGATCAGCGAGTCGTCGGTCATGGCGTCAGTTCACCGCCCGCCGAGCCGATCAGCCCCGAGGCCGTGTCCTCCATGGCCTCGTAGTCGGACGCGGTGGTGCGCAGGGCCTCGGCGGCGAGCGCGAGGTTCTCCGCCACATAGGCGATCAGTTCGTCCTGTCTGGTGTGCCTGCCCTCCAACACGGCGGCGATCCATCCGCACAGCAGCCCGTACGCCTCGTCGTTCTGCGCGATATGCGAACTGGCGGAGATCACCGCCTCGAACCGGGCACCGACGGAGTCCACATTGCCCGCATGGGTGCGTAACTGCTCGACGTCGACCTCGTATCCCTCGCTCACGCTCACCGCCCCCCGAGATAGGACCGCGTGTCGTAGTCACCGTCGTCCTCGTCCGGTGCCGAGGGGCGTTTCGGTGGGGGATCGCCGCGCAGGTGCCTGCCGACGCTGTCCGAGACGGCCCTCGCCGTGGCTGACTCGGTGCCCACCGTCTCCGCGATGATCTCCTGCGACCGCTCGGCAAGCCTGGTCCGTGCCTCGCCGAGCGTGGCCATGATCGTCTGAGCGACGACGGCAGGCGCCACCCGCTGAATCCGGTCGGTCAACTTGAGGTCCACCAGCGCACCGGTCGAATCGATGGTGACCTCGGTCAAGCCGGTCGAGTCGTTCGCGGTGATCCGCACCGCCTGAAACCGGTCGCTCATCGCCTGAGTGTCGGCGGCCAGCTTGTCGATCCGGCCCTTCCAGGCGGCCAGCCGCGCACGGGCGCCGCCGGGATCGAGGATGCTCTCGTCCATGTCCCCTCCGATTCACGTAGCGGAGTGACGCATCAGGTGCGGAGCGTAGTGATCGCCATGCCTGCGTGGGGGCGGAACGAGTCAATAGGTCCGGCGGCTGCGCTGGTGAGCGGCTTGCTACCGGGCAAACCCGACAGACCGGGAGCGGTGCCCGCCGTCGGGAGGCGGGTGCAGGGGCGAGGAGACCCGGCCGGTGCCCGTGACCGCAACCTCGGTTACGTGCGATCCGCAGGCCGGCCCTGCTCCGCGGGTCGTCGGCTTCGGTGCCGATCACCACACCGCGCGATCGGGCCGACGTACTACGCGGCCACCGTGCCTGCCCCGGCCGCCCTGTTGATCACGATGGGTAGATCGGAGATCGCTACGGGCGTCGTCACGTGCTGCCTGCCGGGCCGCCCGCTCCGCACCGATCGCCCGTCGCGGCTCTGGGCGCGCTGCGCCCGGGCTCACG
Source organism: Actinoalloteichus fjordicus (assembly GCF_001941625.1). Taxonomy (NCBI): domain Bacteria; kingdom Bacillati; phylum Actinomycetota; class Actinomycetes; order Pseudonocardiales; family Pseudonocardiaceae; genus Actinoalloteichus; species Actinoalloteichus fjordicus. The sequence continues at coordinate 3,865,978 of NZ_CP016076.1, read as the reverse complement.
ACAGCGATCGAGCGCTGCCGGTCTCGCGGCCAAGTAGGGTCGGGGGAGCGACATTCGACGGAGGAGGCAGTTGATGAGCGGGCCCCAGAGCGACGACCCCAACGTGGTGGACGCCGAGATCGTCGGCGAACCCGCGGTCGGCTCCCCGTCCGCGTCGGTCCCCACCACATCGCCTGCGTCTGCCGCGTCGGTGCCGCCCGTCGCGGTGCCGCCGGCGGACTACTCGGAGGGTGGCGTTCCCAGCTTCGACTACGTGCGGGACAAGATCGAGAACCGGTCCAACACGGCCGTGGGGTCGATCGAACTGGCCGGAATCGGCGGCTCGGGGCCCGATGTGAAGTCCCTCGACGAGCAGTGGGCGAAACGCGAGGAGGCGGGTCGGGCGAAACTCGACGAGATTCGCCGGTCCCTGGGCCGCGACTGAGCGACGGCTGATCGGGTTCCCCTGGCAGGCTTCTCGCTCCCGGATGGGCTGATCCCCGTCCGCCCGGCGTCGCCGAAGACGACGTGCACTGCAGGCCCGGACGGCGCCCCATCGCGTCCGGCGGGAGCGGGTAAGCACCGGCCACGCGCTGCACACGCCGCGCGACCGGGTCGACGTCATACGGTTTCAGGATTTCGTCCGCGAGGGCAGTCGATCAGGAGCCTCGCAAGGGATCTTCGGTCTGCCGGTCGCGGCGGCCGACCTTCCCATCTGACGGCGCAGGGACTCGAGGTCGCCGCCTCAGAAGTAGGCCCGCCCGAGGGGCCGTGGTCAATCCCGGCCCTGGTGAACTGCTTTCGTGTCTTTCCGCGAGGACTGCTGCGGCAACGGAATTCGTGACCGAGGTCGCGCATTCGACATCGTCGCGGACCCGCTGGGGCGCGGTTAGTCGAGCTCGGCAGCCTCAGCCTGGTGGGCTTGGCCCTGCCGACGGCGGGTCGTGCTGGGTGTTTCTCCGGTCCAGCGGAGGTAGGCGCGGCGGAACTCGCGGGCGTCGCTGAAACCGATCTCGTGCGCGACGGCTTCGATCGTGAGCGTGGAATCGCGGAGCAGGGTGATCGCACGGTGTCTGCGCACGCGGTCGCGGATGGTGCTGAAATGCTCGCCTGCGGCGGTGAGTCGGCGACGCAGGGTTCGCTCGGTGATCCGCAGGTGCCGTGCGGTCTCGGTCATGGTGAGGCGAGACCGGAGATTCCGCCTGAGCAGGCTCTCGACCGAGGCGACGACGTCCGGGCGGCTGTCGTCGAGGTCGAGCAGGCGGCGGCAGGTCTCCACGGCGACCGCGCGGGTCGGTTCGTGGTGGGTGGGGAGCGGGCGTGCCAACACCTCGGTGGGGAAGACCAGGCGGTTGGCCTCGGCGTCGAATCGCAGCGGGCATCGGAAGAGGCGGTGATACTCCTGGACGTACTGCGGGGCCGGATAGGCGAGTTCGACTCGGGTGGGAGACCAGGCCGCGCCGAGCATCGCACGGATGACGACCAGGGTGCTGCACAGCGCCTCCTCACAGAGGAAGGCGACCAGTTCGGGGTCGGGGCGTAGTTCGTGCAGCCGCAGCGCCATCTCGTCGCCGAAGGTCTCGACGTCCAGGTCCATCAGGCTGCCCGCGGCCTGATGCAGTTCGCGGGCGAGGGTCAGGGCGTCCGCCGCGGTGGCGCACGATCGCATCGCGATGCCGAGCATGCCGAACGACAGCAGCGTGTCCCGGCAGCCGACCCGCATGCCGAGCGGCCTGCCTGGCATCGCGTGTACCGCGCGGCGCAGCACGACGGCGGCCTGGCGGTAGGACACCCGGACCGAGCCCGAGGTGACGAGGTCGGTCGGATCCAGTCCGGTGCCTGCGAACCAGGGGACGATCGGGCGGCCCTCGCGCCTGCCGACCTCGACGGTGCCGGACAACACGGACGGCGGGATGACGGCCTGGGTCAGGCTCGGAACTCTTCGTTCGGCCACCCGGCACCTCCTGGTCCGGTCTGCCCCCCATGTTAGCCGAATCCGCCCTGTCGGAATCGTGGTCGAGACCGTTTCACTGGGCTGATGTCACGTCCACGGCGGGAGGAACCATGACGGCGGATCGCGGGCGGGTGTGCATCATCGGTGCCGGGCCAGCCGGCTTGTCGGCGGCCAGGGCCTTTCGGCGGCTCGGTATTCCCTACGACCAGTACGAACGGCATTCCGACGTCGGCGGCATCTGGGATCTGGACAATCCCGGAACACCGATGTACGAGTCCGCGCATTTCATCTCCTCACGGAAGACCTCCGGCTTCTTCGACTTCCCGATGCCCGACTCGTTCCCCGACTACCCGAGCAACCGGCTGATCCTCCGGTACACGCGGGATTTCGCGACCACCCACGGTCTACTCGAGTCGATCCGGTTCCGCACGGTCGTCGACGCGGTCGAGCGCGTCGACGACGCCTGGCGGGTGACCCTCGACGACGGCTCCCGCCAGGACTATCGCGCGGTAGTGTGCGCGACGGGAACCACATGGGCGCCGCGCATGCCTGCGCCTGCCGGCGAGTTCGCCGGGGAGATCCGGCATTCCTCGACCTATCGTGACCCGCTGGAGTTCCGGGGCAGGCGCGTCCTGGTGGTCGGTCTTGGCAATTCCGGCGCCGACATCGCCTGCGATGCCGCGGCCCATGCCGCCGCCGCTTTCGTCAGCGTCCGGCGGGGCTACCACGTGATCCCGAAGCATGTCTTCGGCATTCCGAGCGACGAGTTCAGCGAACGCGGTCCGAGGCTGCCGCCGCGAATCGAGCAGCGGCTGTTCCGGGCGCTGCTGCGTCTGATCCAGGGCGATCTCACCAGGTACGGGCTGCCGAAACCGGATCACCAGTTGTTCGAGACGCATCCGCTGCTCAACAGTCAGCTCATCCACCACCTGCAACACGGCGACGTCGCGATCCGTCCCGACGTCGCCCGGCTGGCAGGCTCTCGGGTCCGGTTCGCCGACGGCAGCACCGAGGAGATCGACCTCGTGCTGTACGCCACCGGCTACGACTGGAACATCCCCTACGCGGAGAAGTACTTCGACTGGCGGGACGGCAGGCCGGACCTCTACCTGACGGCGTTCAACCGGCGACACCACAACCTGTTCGGGCTCGGCTACATCGAGATCAACTCCAGCGCGTACACCGTCTTCGACCACATCAGCAACATCATCGCCCAGTATCTGCACGACCAGGCCCACGCGCCCGACCGCGCCGAGCGGTTCGACCGGATGATCGCCGCCGACCGCCCGGACCTCAGCGGCGGCATCCGGTTCGTGAACTCGCCACGACATCGCTCCTATGTGGACGCGCACGCCTACCGTCGACATCTGGCCGAGGTGCGCGACCGCGTCGGCTGGACTGACCTGACCTCGGGCATGTTCGACCGGCCTGCGGCGCCGCAGGGGGTGCGAGGATGAAGACGGCGGTCGTCACCGGAGCGGCAGGCGCCATCGGCACCGCCGTCTGCAGGAGACTGAACCTACGCGGCTTCCATGTCATCGCCGTGGACCTGGACACCGAGGGGCTGGACCGACTCCCGGAGCCGGTGACCCGGCTCGCGATCGACCTCACGGCCCCCGACTTCCATCCGGCCGTCGTGGCCGAGATCGCGGCACGGGGCGCGCGGTGCGATCTGCTCGTCAACAACGCGGGCATCGTGGTGACCAGGCCGTTCGAGGAGGTCACCGTCGCGGAGAGCCGTCGCGAACAGTCGGTCAACCTCCAGGCACCCATGCAGCTCAGCCGCGCGCTGTACCCCGCATTGCGGGCCGCCCGAGGCCACATCGTGTCCGTCGTGTCGATGGGCGCGCTGCTACCGCTGGCGGAGAGCGCGGGCTACAGCGCCTCGAAGGCGGGACTACGAGCCTTCATGCTCGCTCTGGCGATGCTCGAACGCGAGACCGGGGTGCGCGTCGGCATGGTGCATCCCGCCTCGGTGGACACCGCGATGCTGCGGCACGAGGTCACCGACGGCGGGTCCGCACTCAACTTCCTCGGCGACCCGATGAGCGCGGACACCGTCGCCGCGGCCGTCGTGGCCAATCTCGACCGCCCCCGGCTCGAGACCTACCTGCCCCGATACGACGGATGGCTGCTCAAGACCGTCGGCCTGACGCCGGGTCTGCTGCCGCGCCTCCGCCCCCTGCTCGAACGCCTGGCACAGCCGGGACTGCGGAGATACCGGCGCAGGCACGGCCTCTGATGATCGGTCGGGGCGCGGTGGGGCGTCGGTGCCGAGGAGAAGGAACACCGGCTGCGGGCTCCATCGTCGATGACCTGATGGCCCGTCTCGAGTCGTCGGCCGCACGGCGCGGGGCCGTGACAGTTGTCGGAGCATCGATGCTTGACAAGCAGTTACTGCTCCGAGAAGGCGAATCGGGTGCACGGGAGGCTGACACCGGTGTCGCCGGTTCGTAGCGTCGTTCCCGACGACGCCGTTCGAGCCCAGGAGATGCGAAATGAGAACAAGGCTCGATGTCATGGGTGTGGCGGTCGGCCTGGTCGGGATGCTGCTGGCGGGTGCACCCGCCGCCGCGAGCTCGGGAGGGACGACGGAGTCGGGAACGTGGTATCTGGACGACTTCGAGCAGCGGTTGTGCGTCGTGGCCGAGCGAGGGTGGCGGGACACTTACGTCTGGGCGCCCATATTCGGAGAGTGGTCCACCCCGATCATCATCGGGGTGCGGAACATGCCTGCCGGCTCGACCAGCCCGGAGGGAACCATCGCGCCCGGATCGCACCCTGGCCCGGGGATCAGGTACTTCGCCGAGCTCTCGCTTGCGCCCGCTCCCGTCGGCGTCTACCACGCCGAGGTGTGGGCCGACGACGGCACCGTGACTCAGACCGCACCAGTGCGGCTCAACTACCAGGAGCGCTGCCCCTGACACCGGGCCGCCGATCCGACCGAGGCGCGCTCCAGGAGTGGACTTCCTTCCGGGATGAGGCCGTGGAGGAAGTCCACTCCGCTGCTGAAGTGCGGCCCGTCAGCCGCTGACGGCACCACCGATACGACACCGCCACCATGCCCAGGCCTTCGCTGACCAACTCAAACCTGGAAAGGGAAGTGATCACGGACACGCTCGCCTGCGTCTCGGGCAGGCGGCCTCATGCCGAATCGTCATGTCAGCGGAGTAAGCGCATGGCGAGCACGGTTCCATCCGGGTGAACCGACACCGGCCCACCCCACGAGCGGTCTGCGGACTTGCCGGGCCAGGTGGAGCGGCGCTGGTAGATCTCGCGACGATACTGGTTCACTTGTCCGCGAGTGAGGAGGCCGTACAGGTCGTCGGCTACGCCGGAGAAGGCCTCCACCCGGGTCCCGTTCAGCCGGAAGACGTGGTCGGTACCGACGAAGCGAATACCGAGGAGTGTGTGGTCCGCATCCTGCACACTCCACGCGGTGCCCCTTTGCGTCGAGCCTGTGCGGGCGACCTCCACACAGCGGCGGTGCTGAAGACTCATCCATCAGGGCACCATCGGATGATCGCGGTGCTCGATGTCACCGACTCCACCAATCCCGGCCGCACCGATCCCGTCAGGTCGCGGCACTTCGGGACGTGACTAGGCCGTGTTTCAGGTAGCGGGTGAGTCTTGGGCGGATAGCTCTACGGCCAGTTCCATACAGCGCAGGCGGGCTGGGGAGAAGTCGTAGGGCATCTTGCCGATGGCTTCGAACGCGCTCATGGAGTTCGCCTCCCGCCTGCCAGCGCCGAGGTCGGCCTCGTCCTCGCCGTCATCGGCGGTAGCAGGGTGCAGAGCGTCCCAGGCGTCGAAGAGGGCATCGTCGTCCTTGTCCAAGCCGGACTCCTCGATGACGGCATGCAGGGCGCTTTTCGAAGGCGTGCCGCTCGACGGCCACGTGAGCCACCCGTGGATCATCGACGGCGACGCTGTCATCGAGTGCCTCCTCGACGTCGTCGATGCGGTCGGAATCCTCCCGCAGAGTGGGGTGCGTGGCCAGGACGATGAAGCGGGTGGCCTGGACGGCCGCGCCGAGCGGGCCGAAGATCCGCTCCGTGACCAGCAGAGTGTCCAGGTCCGCCTGACGCAGGGAGCTTTCGGGCAGGCTCTTGAGGCGTTCGGTGACGAAGTCGGTGAGCAGGCCCATCCGGCTGCCTTCGGTGCGCATCCGCTGCACGGCGGTTCGTTGCCGCCGCAGTTCCGCCTCCTGCTCGGCGAGGGTTTCCTCCAACCGCTCCAGGATGCCCGCGATACCGTCTCTGCCGTCCGCACCGGCGGAAGCCATGCCGGTGGTGAAGGCATCACGGATGTCGTCCAGGCGATCCCGGCGTCGGCCATCTTGCGAATCCACAGCAGGCGGATCATGTCCTCGTACCCGTAGCGGCGGCGATCATTACCGCCCCGCTCAGGCTCGGGGAGCAGGCCGATCTCGTGGTAATGGCGAATCGCCCGTGGCGTGGTGCCGGCAAAGGCAGATCCCGCCACGGAACTCCGGTCCGAACTCGCCACCGCACCCCGTCTACCAGCCGCCGACAGCCAGGCCACTCGCGACTTACACCCACCGCAGGCAGCAACGGCTCCAGCACCGACCACTGCGCATCAGAGAGATCGCCTCGCCCCACATCTTGATCAGCATCGTTCAGGGCGCGCACAGGAATCCGAACCTGGAACACGGACTAGCGGCCGGCTCCGAAGGTCGCGTGCACGGTCGCGCCGATCTGCTGCTGGCTCGGGTCGGCGTCGGTGCCGAAGAGTCGCTCATCGACCTTACTGACGCTCCTCATCGCCGCATCCATGATGCGGCGCCCTTCTTCGGTGAGCTCGATCGCGGAGGCGGCACCCGCCCGAGCGGTGTTGTCGCGTACGAGGCCGGCGGCCGCGAGTGATTTCACTGCCGCATGGACGCTCTGGACGGTGATCCCAGACATGCGGGCCAAATCGCTGAAGGAGACTCCCGGCACGCCGGTGATATGCCCGAGCAGCCCGAAGCGGCTCACCGTCAATCCGAGGTCCGCAAGAGCCTCGGCCAGCTCGATCTCGATGCGGCGGGCCAAACTGAGCAGCACAATCGACGGACTGATCGTCGGCGCGTCCATGCACTCATCTTCGTCTGCCACCCCGCCATTTTCCCCACGGGGAGCCCCGGTCGCACCCGCTGGGTCAGTCCATGGTCGTCCCGTAAGGTGGCTCTGCTAGCCTTCAGGCTGGCTGAAGGTTGGGTGTGGGCGATGAGAGTCTGTTGCCCCTGTGTCGCCCGGTGCGCTGCCGTCGTCGACATCCGGCCCACCGCCCACGCCTCGCGGGCCGACGGGCCCGTCGGATCCCCTGACTGCTCCCATTCTGACGCTGCGAACGGATCGGAACCCTGTGACCGTGTTGGACATCATCCACTTGTGCCTCCTGGCCACTCACCTACTCGGCATGGCCGCGATCGTAGGCACGTTCTTCGTGCAGATGCGTGCGCAGGCGAACTTCGCCACCGGCGTCATGCTCGGCGGAGCTGCCGTCCAGATGGCCAGCGGTCTCGCCCTGGTCGGCGTGCTTCAGGTATCAGATGGCGGGGTCAATCACGTCAAGATCGCTGCGAAGCTCCTCATCGCGCTGGCGGTACTCATCGCCGCCGTTCTCGCCAACCGCGCACAGCGCCGCGAAGGCAAGGTCAAGCCGCTGTTCCATACCGCAGGCGGACTGGCGATTGTGAACGTGTTGGTCGCCGTTCTATGGCAGTAGGGACCGTTCCCACTCGGTCGAGGATCCAGCTGAGGCGTCGCTCTCGACATCGCGGCCGGTTCTGATGGGCACTCGATGACTCGCAGACACGCGGGCCGGTCCATCGGTCTTCCCGCCCACCTCGCCGCCTATGACGTCGATCCTGAGACCGCAGGCGATCGTGATCAGGAGGGGAGCCGGTGAGCGCTGGCTGTCACGATACCGGGTGATCCACTGCCTACGACGACGCGATCCGGAACCCGACTCCCATGCCGGACGGGACGATCCGTGGTTTGGTGACCGGCAGGGGAGGAGGCGGTGCGCGTCCCGGTTTCCTCGATCGCCGGAGGCAGCGACCAGAGCCGGTCCAGCCCGTCTACTGCGGTCAGGCCGGTCCGGCGAGCCCGATCGCGAGGCCGGTGAGCAGGGCGGCGCCTGCCAGCTGTGACTTCTTCATGGTTCGCCAGTTCCCTTAGTCGTGGTCGAGAGCATCGGGATGCAGCCAGCCTGCCAACTCCTCCAGCCCGTCGAGGGTGTGAGTGATGCCGGTGGCCAACGCCGATGCGGCGGGCAGGATCAACACGCGGTCCTCCGTCATCGCGGGAAGGTCGGCGACGGCAGGGTTCTCGAGTACGGCGTCGAAGGAGTCACGGCCGCTGCCCTTGACGTCGACGAGCAGGATGGCGTCGGGTTCCGCGGAGACGATCAGCTCCGGGTCGGCGGGTCCGGTGGCGCGTACTCCGGCGGCCTCGGCGGCCGATTCGCCGCCGCCGAGCTCGATGAGGGCGGAGGTGAAGGCGTCGGGGCCGATGACGAACGGGGTGCCTGCCTGATTGCTCAGCGCCAGCACCGAGGGTCGATCCAGGTCGGCGACCGCATCGGCGACGGCGTCGCGTCTGAGGTTCATCTCCTCGACGAGGCTCTCGGCCTGTTCCTCGGCATCGAGTGCTTCTCCGAGCAGCATCAGATTGGCGGCGATGTCGTCGAGGTCGTCCCAGTGCTCCATCGCCAACACCGGGATGCCGGTGCCCCCGAGCACGGACGCTGCGTCCTGCTCGCCCTCATGGCGAGGGGTGAGCAGGATGAGGTCGGGTTCGTATGAGAGCACCTGGTCCGGATCGGGGTCGTTGCCTGGTGCCAGCTGTTCGGGCACGGATGCGGCGTCCTCGACGTGATTGCCGAGGCTCGGCGAGCTGAGGTTCCTGGGTACGGCGACGAGTCGCTCCGGGCCGATCAGCTCCAAGGCAGCTTCGGCCACGTCCGGGGACAACGCGGCGATGCGCTGGGGTTCGGCCTCGATGGTCACGGGTTCGGCGCCCCCTTGGTCGATCACTTTCGGATAGCCCGACTGAACGGCGGTGGGATCTGTTTCCGGCGCCTCGGCCGGGGTCGTGCCGCAGCCTGCGGCCAGCAGTACCGCCACCAGCACCGCTCCTGCCAGGGAAGATACTCGTCTGGGGACGCTCATGCGTCGTCTCCTGATCTCGTGTCGATGATGTCCAGTGGGATCACCCGCAGGCAGCGGGTGTCGGGATCTCGTCGGATGACGCTGCGCACCTGGTACGCGAGTGCGATGTTCTGCTCGGTCAGCACGTGCTCCGGTGTGCCGTCGGCGAGCACGCGGCCCTCGTGGAGCAGGGCCACTCGGTCGCAGAAGCGAGCTGCCTGGTCCAGGTCGTGCAGGACGACGACCAGCGCGGTCCCCTCGGTGGAGAGGTTTCGTAACAGCTGGAGAACGTGGAGCTGATGGCGCAGATCCAGCGCGGCGACCGGCTCGTCGAGCAACAGCACCTCGGGTTGTTGAGTCAGTGCCTTGGCGATGTGGACGAGCTGTCGTTCGCCGCCGGAGAGGGTGGTGACCTCCTGGTCCGCCCACCGCTCGGCTCCTGCCGTGCGCAGTGCCTGGTCGGCGATGCCTTCGTCTTCGGCCCGCAACGGGGCGAACCGGCCCAGATGCGGATGTCGTCCCATCAGGACCACCTGCCTGGCGGTGAAATCAAAGTCGAGTCTGGTGTCCTGCGGCACGTGGGCGAGGCTTCTGGCCACGGTGCGGGGCCGTAGCGTCCGCAGCGGTTTCTCGCCTAACCGCACCGTGCCGCTGTCAGGTCGTCGTAGCCCCGCCAGCGCGGACAACAGGGTGCTCTTGCCCGCACCATTGGGGCCCACCAGGGCCAGCACCTCACCGGGGCGGACTGCCAGCTCGACGTCGGTGAGCACGGGTCGCCCGTCGATCACTACGCCGACGCCCTCGGCGACGAGTCGGGGCGGCCCGTCGGTCCGGATTCGATCCAGGTCGGTCACGGCGTGGCCTTCCGCTTGCGTCGCAGCACCAGCAGCAGGAACACCGGGGCGCCGATCAGTGCGGTCACCGTGCCGGTCTGGAGGATCACCGGGCTGAACAGCATCCGCGCGCCGAGGTCGGCCAGTACCAGGAAGGAGCCGCCGAGCAGTGCCGAGGCGGGCAGCAGCAGCCGGTGATCCGGGCCGATCGCCAGGCGGACGAGATGCGGCACGACCAGGCCGACGAAGCCGATGGCGCCCGCCACGGCCACGGAGGCTCCGGTGATCACCGCCGCGAGTGTCAGCAGGACACGCCGGGTTCGGACGACGTCCACACCGGCGGCCTGGGCCGCTCCCTCGCCGAGCAGGAGCATGTTGAGGTCACGGGTGAAGACGAGGGATGCCGCCACCCCGAGGGCCACCGGCAGCACCGCCATCCCGACGTGCTCCCAGGTGCGAGCCACCAGGTCACCGTTGAGCCAGAACACGATGCCGCGTACGTCCCGGTCGTCGGGTACGTTCGCGATCACCGCGCTGATCACTGCTCCGAGCAGCGCATTGAGCGCGATCCCGATCAGCAGCAGCGTCGCCGCAGACCGATCCCGGCGCACCGCGGCGACCATATGTACCAAGATCAGCGCGGCCAGGGCACCCGTGAAGGCAGCGGCGGGCAGGACCCAGCGACCTGCGGCCGTGGCCCCGCCCGCCAGGACCAGCACCGATCCGGCAGCGGCGCCACTGGAGACTCCCGTCACCCCCGGATCGGCGAGTGGATTGCGAAACAGGGCCTGCATGATCGTGCCCGCCACCGCCAGCGCCATCCCGACGAGCAGCGCGACCAGGACTCGCGGCAACCGGATCGTCTCGACGACGAGCTCATGTCGGCTTCCTCCGGACGACTCGGGACTGACCTGGTCGAGCAGGATGACGATGGTGTCGAGGAAGGGGATCCGGACCGGCCCGACTGACACGGCCACGATCACGACGAGGATCAACAGCATCGCGAGCGAGCCGAGGACGAGGACGGCGCGTGACGCGCGCCTGCGCGGCGGCACGAGAGAATCGGGGATCGAGGCGTTCACCAGCGGGCTCACCTAGCGGGACGAGACTCCCGCACTGATTGAAGTGAAAATCGTTGTCAATTGATTCGACAGTGAAGCCTGCCGCGACAGGGACAGTCAACTGTTCGTGAGCTGCGCCGCATTTCGGTCCTGCCTGCCCCGGATGTCGTGTGCGCGCGGTGATCATTCGGGCTCGCTGTGCAGGCCGGCTGCCTGGTCGCAGCCCTTCGGCCGTCGCGGAACACGGACTCATCGACGGGCGGAGCGTCGCAGCTTTGTTCGTCGTCACCACCGCCGGACCGACTGCCGGAACCCGTGCTGGGCATGGTGATCGTCGCGATGACGACGAGATGCGAGGCGGATCCGACAGCACCGTCGACGTGCTGATCAGGCGGCCTTGCCTGCCGTCCGCGGTGGACGCTGCCGCCATGTCACGACCACGCCCGCGAACATGCCGTTCGCTTGCCGGAGTCCGGATCGGCCACCAGGACCCCCACGTTGCCGAATCCCTTGACAATGCGACAACAAAAGGCAGAATCAGGCAACAACAAACAGGAAGCGGAGCTAACCGGGCATGTACGGAGCGGAACGTCAGCAGTTGTTGATGCAGCGGGCCCGGCGGGACGGGCGTATCGACGTGATGGCCGCGTCCGACGAACTGGCCGTGGCACCGGAGACGATCCGCCGCGACCTCGGTGCGCTGGAACGACAAGGGCTGGTTCGGCGCGTCTACGGCGGCGCGATTCCCGTCGAGCGATTGGACTTCGAGCCGGGTGTCTCTCAGCGCGATGCCACCAATGCTGCGGAGAAGGAACGCATTGCCCGCACCGCCGTCGCCCTGCTTCCGCAGCGCGGCACGCTGTTGTTCGACGCCGGAACCACCACGACCAGGCTGGCCGGTCTACTGCCCTCGGACCGAGAGCTGACCGTGGTGACCAACGCGCTGCCGGTGGCCAATCAGCTCGCCCCCCGATCGCACTGCACGCTGTTCATGCTCGGCGGGCGGATCCGGGGCACCACACTCGCAGCGGTGGAATCGTGGGCGCTGGACGTCCTGGCCGGTCTCACCATCGACGTCGGTTTCTTCGGTGCCAACGGTTTCTCGCCGCAGCGCGGCTGCACCACCCCCGACCCGGTGGAAGCCGCGGTGAAGGCGGCGATGATCCGGGCCTGCCGCAGGCGGATCCTGCTGGCCGACAGCAGCAAATACGGCGACGACCAGTTCAGCCGGTTCGCCGAGATCTCCGACATCGACGTCGTGGTCACCGACACCAGGCTCGACGAGGTGGCGGTCGCGGCACTGAACGAGGCCGAGAGCGAGGTGATCCTCGCGTGATCGTCACTGTGACGCCCAATCCGAGCCTGGACAGGACGATCCTGGTAGACGAGTTGGTGCGCGGGGCGGTGCACCGGGCCCGGCGGGTGCGACTGGATCCGGGTGGCAAGGGGGTCAATGTCGCCCGCGCCCTCGCCGCAGCCGGCCGGTCCACTCTGGCGCTGCTGCCCTCCGGCGGCGCGGAGGGCGTCCGGCTGGCCGAACTGCTCGCCCCCGAGGCGGTTCCGGTGGTCGAGGTGCCGATCCGCTCTGCCACCCGCAGCAACCTCGCCGTGGTGGATGCCGACGGCACCACCAGCAAGTTCAACGAACCCGGCCCGGAGCTGACCGAGGCCGAGATCGCCGCCCTGGAGACGAAGGCCGCCGAACTCGGGGCGCGCGCGGACTGGCTCGTTGCCTGCGGCAGCCTGCCGCCGGGCTGCCCCGCCGATCTGCACGCCCGACTCGTGCACGCCGCGCGTCGCTCGGGCGCCCGAGTGGCGGTCGACGCCTCCGGACCTCCGCTGGCAGCGGCCTGCGCGGCCGATCCGGACCTGGTCACCCCCAACCTGGCCGAGTGCGCCGAACTCGCCGGACGTCCGCTCCACCACCTCGGCGACGTCCTCGACACCGCCCGGCGACTGCGCGCATCGGGAGTGGGCACGGTGCTGGTCAGCCTCGGCGAACACGGCGCGGTACTGGTGGAGGACACCGGAAGCTGGCACGCCAGCAGCACCGCCTCCGTGGTGCGCAGCACAGTCGGCGCCGGTGATGCAACCCTGGCCGGCTTCCTGCTCGCAGGTGCGGCAGGACCCTCGGCGCTGCGCACCGCCGTCGCCTACGGCACGGCGGCGGTCGAACAGGCGGGCACCCGGATGCCCGCCCCGAAGGATCTGCGCACGGGCGACGTGCGCGTGTCGGAAGCAGATGCATCTCTGAGCCTCGACGGAGCGGCCTTATGACAGACGCACTGATCACCTCGGATCTGGTCGACCTGGAACTGGTCGACACCGAACGACGCGCCGTGGTGCGCTCGCTGGCGAGCAGGCTCGTCGCCGCAGGCAGGGTCACCGACATCGACAGGTTCCTGGCCGACGTCGAGGCGCGCGAACAGCAGATGCCCACCGGCCTGGAGGGCGGCATCGGCATCCCGCACTGCCGTTCGACGGCGGTGACCGCCCCGACGCTGGCGTTCGGCCGCAGCACCGCCGGGGTCGACTTCGGTGCCGAGGACGGCCCCGCACGGCTCGTCTTCCTGATCGCCGCGCCCGACGGTGCCGACGCCGACCACCTGAAAGTGCTCGCCGCACTGGCCCGCAGGCTGATGCGTGCGGAGTTCACCCAGACCCTCTTGACCGCCGTCGATCCCGAGGCGGTCGCGTCCTACGTGCGCGGGGAGGTCACGCCATGAGATTCGTCGCCGTCACCGCGTGCCCGACGGGCATCGCGCACACCTACATGGCCGCCGAGGCACTGGAACAGGCCGCCCAGGCCGCCGGACACCAGATCCAGGTCGAGACCCAGGGCTCCGCAGGATCCACCCCGCTGTCCATAGCGGACATCCGGGCCGCCGACGCGGTGATCTTCGCCGTCGACGTCGGCGTCCAAGACCGGGAGCGCTTCGCAGGCAAGCCCTTCGTCGAGGCGACGGTGAAACAGGCCGTCAGCGGTTCGGCAGGCTTGATCGACCGGGCGAAGACCGCGGCCGAGCAGCAGACCAGCACCGAGCCTGCGGAACCGGACCCCGTGCCACGACCCCCCGCCGAGCCCGCCGGGACGGGTTTCGGAACCCGGCTACGGCAGTGGCTGATGACCGGCGTCAGCTACGTGATCCCGTTCGTAGCCGCAGGCGGCCTGCTGATCGCGCTGAGCTTCGCGCTCGGCGGCTACGACATCACCGAGGCGCCCCCGGTCACCGAGCGGTTCGACGCAGGCAGCCTGGCAGGCTGGGCCGCGCTGGCGAACCAGATCGGCAGCATCTCCTTCGACTTCCTGGTCCCCGTCCTCGCAGGCTTCATCGCCTTCGCCATGGCCGACCGACCGGCGATCGCCCCCGGATTCGTCGGCGGAGCGATCGCGGTGGTGGTCGGGGCGGGTTTCCTCGGCGGCCTGGTCGCAGGCTTTCTCGCGGGCGCCGTCGTCGGTGCGCTCCGCCGAATCAAGGTGCCCCACGCCCTCGCGGGCGTGATGCCGGTGCTGGTACTGCCGCTGCTGGGCTCGGCGGTGGTCGGCACCCTGATGTTCGTGGTGCTCGGCGGGCCGATCGCCTCGGTCACCGTCGGCCTGACCGACTGGCTCAACAGCCTGGCCGGGGTGAACGCGGCCTTACTCGGCCTGGTCGTCGGAACGATGATCGCCTTCGACGCGGGCGGGCCGGTGAACAAGGCCGCCTACACCTTCGCCGTCGGCGGACTCAGCACCGGCAGCGAGACCGCCCTGGAGTTGATGGCGGCGGTGATGGCGGCAGGCATGGTGCCGCCGCTGGCGCTGGCGCTGGCCGTCACCGTGCGAGCCAAGCTGTTCAGCCCGTCCGAACAGGAGAGCGCCCGACCCGCCTGGCTGCTCGGAGCGTCCTTCATCACCGAGGGCGTGATCCCCTTCGCGGCGGCGGACCCACTGCGGGTGCTGCCCTCGATCATGCTCGGCTCCGCCACCACCGGAGCCCTGTCGATGGCCTTCGGTTCGACGCTGCGGGCTCCGCACGGCGGCCTGTTCGTACTCCCGCTGGTCGGCGGGCCGCTGCTCTATCTGCTGGCGATCGTCATCGGGATGGTGGTGTCGGCCGGGGCGGTGATCCTGGCGAAGCAGATTGGGCGGGCGCCTTCGGGTGCGGGTGTCGGGACTTCGGCTGTGGCGGGGTGAGGTCTGCGGCTCGTGTTGCGGCGAGGCGGTGGCTCCCGTCGTGACGAGAGCCGCCGCCTCGCCGTGACACGAGCCGCGACTCCTGGCGTGACCAGGCCCGCAGCTTTCGCAGTGGCGAACCGAGAATGGAGAAGACGATGCACCGTCAACGTGTCCGGGTGGCAGCTGCCGCCGGTCTGCACGCCAGACCTGCCGCACTACTGGCCAAGACTGCTGCCGCACAAGGAGTCCCGACCTCCATCGCGAAGGTGGTCGACGGCGTGGCGGGGGAGCCGGTCGATGCCGCAAGCATCATCGGGCTGATGACCCTGGGCGCGCACCAGGGAGACGAGGTCGAGATCGCGGCGATCGAGCAGACAGCGGTCGATGCGCTGGTGTCTCTGGTGGGTCGCGATCTCGACGGGGAAGCGGTGGCCGGGTGAGCGGACGGGTGTACTCGGTGGTCGCTGCGGGTAGATTTCTGGCGAGGAAACCCGCTCGGTTAGTGGACTTCTGGTAGATCTTGTGCGAGACCGTGTGGTTGGATTCAGGTCCTGAGAACAGCGCTAGGACTCCGGCGTCGATGGCTGGGCCAGGGTTAGTGTGATGATGAGGTAATGATCAGCCCTGCCGATATCGACGTAGCTGACCTACTGCGCAGGTGGCGTGGTTCTGCGGAAGGCTGCGCGGACCAACTGCCAACAGAGGCGTCTGGGCTGCCCGGGCCGCTGGCGGAATGGTACACCCTGACGTCTCTTTTTCCGGAAGTACGTTCGGCCGGGGTCAGGATTTACGAGCCGACGATCTGTTCGAGGACAACGTGGCCAGACTGTCGCCGATGGCCGATCGCCGCGTTCGGCTTCTCGACGCCGACGAGTCACGGAACTTCAGTGAAGAATTAGTCAGCATCGAGACGGCGTGATCGCAGGGCGCTGCGGAGCGGCCGCGACCGTGGCGGGCTGGTCTCGCCCAGGGCGGAGTGGAGACCTACTCGATCGACTGCGGGCACGAGGAGATGACGAACGTGGAACTAGTTCTGAGCATCGGAAGGATCGTCTCGGGCGTGTTCACACGGTACGGTTCAGAGCGGTAATCAGCGCTGGAGTCTTCTGTTGTGAAAGTCTGGCCGGAGGAATTATCGACGTGCCCAGGAAGGAGTCCGACGACGCCAAGGTGAGACTGGGCAGTCGCTTCCACCGGCTCTTCGGTGCCACGCTCGTGTCGGCCATCGGCACCGGCATGCACGCCGCCGTGTTGCCCCTGCTGGCCCTGCAGATCAGCAGCAGCCCGATGGCGTTGAGCCTCGTCGTCGTGGCCGCCGAGATTCCCTGGGTGCTGGTCTCGCTGCACGCCGGTGTCGTGGTGGACCGGCTGGACCGCAGGCGGGTGATGGTGTGGGCGGATCTGGGCCGGTTCGCCGTCCTGGTCGCTCTCGCGGTGCTCATCCTGACTGCGCAGGTGAACCTGGTGTGGCTGGTGCTCGCGGCGTTCCTGCTGGGCATCGGCCAGGTCTTCTTCGACGTCGCCGCCCAGTCGGCCATTCCCGATTTCGTGTCGCGGGACCCGCGGAACCTGGCAACGGCGAACGGGCGGATTGCCGCGGCGGAGAGCAACGGTGAGGACTTCGTGGGCCCCCCGCTCGGCGCCGCCCTGTTCGGTGTGTGGAACTTCCTGCCGTTCGCGGGCAACGCTCTCTCGTTCGCCGCCAGCGGCCTCGTGATCCTCTCGATCAGGACGGATGGCACGCCGAAGGCGACGTCCGACGCTCCGCGCAAGAGCGTGCGGAGCGAAATCGTCGAGGGCATTCGGTGGCTGTTCGGGAACCGGATCCTGCGGGCACTGGCCACGGTGTCCTGCCTTGGCAACGTCGTCGCCACCGCTCAGTTCGCGATGCTCGCGCTGCTGGCCAAGGAGGTCCTCGAACTTCCGGATTTCGGGTTCGGTCTGTTACTGATGGCCACTGCGGTGGGCGCAACGGTCGGGGGACTGGCGGCCGCGGCCGCCAGGAAGCGGTTCGGCTCCGGCACGGTGCTGCTCACCGGAAAAACCGGAGTCGGCGCGGCCGTTCTGGTTCTGGGACTCGTCGACAATGCGTGGGTTGCGGCCGCGATGATGATGGTGACCGGTGCGTTGATGACTGCAGAGAAAGTCGTCGTGAGCACATTGCGCCAGCAGATCGTGCCTCCTGAACTCTTGGGGAAGGTGCTCTCGTCGAGCAGACTGGTGGTAATGACCGGCGGGCCGGTCGGTGCGCTACTCGGCGGCGTTCTCGCCAGCGTGTTCACCGTCCAGGTCTCGTATGCCGCCGGTGGGGTCTTTCTCATCCTGGTGGCGCTGGTCTTCTCTCCCGTGCTGAACAATCGCGCCCTGGTAAGCGCTCCGGACGAGGCGGCCGAGTGAGCGCGAGAATACGCGGCCGCGCGGACGATGCCGCTCCGCACCACGGCTCGAGATATGTCGTCATCAAACGAGGGACGAGGTGCTCTGATCAGCTGCGGAATCAAGCCGTCGCACGACGGTGCGGTCGCGGTCATCGAGGACGGCTGCCTCCGATTCCGGGTCGAACCGCCGGGTAACAGAGCTTCGCGCGGGCACGGGACGGCTAGGGTGGCGAAGAATGTCTCCGCAGTTGGCCTACGGGTTTCCCGAGTTCAACTCGTTCACCGAAGCCGGTGAGACGACCGGTAGACAAGTTCATCGACTAGGACCCGGCGGTGGGGTGACTTCCCGGTGGAAGCTGGCGCGTGGACCGAGGCGACCCAATGGGCCGTTCCGCTGCGCGGCCGGGTGGTCCTCAATCTTCTGCGGGCGGTGAGTCACGGCGTGAATCTCGGCGAGCGGAGCGGGTCCATCGTTGCGCGTGTGTTGCGATGTATTCTCGGAACTCCTCGGGTCCTACGATGGTGAACTCGATGTCGGTGAGGATCAGGACGAGGGCGAGCCATTCGTAAGAGTCGACATGGGCGGTGTAACGGCAGCGGCCGTTTGCGAGAGGTTCGAGCACACCGTCGATGCGATGCAGGCGCACGGATGCGTCCTGAGCACTCGTCTGGAGAGTAAGCGTGATGGTGTGCATCGGAGTTCTACGGAAGTGCTCGTGGGTGTATCCGAGGAGGTCGTCGGAGGGCACCGGCCTCGGGATGAATCCGGTGCCGGGGACCGGGCTGTCGGTCATCCGGTCCAGCCGAAACGTGCGCCAGTCGGCACGCCCCCGATCCCAGGCGAACAGATACCATCGTTGCTGCATCCGGAGGAGTCGAGTCGGTTCGACCTGACGCTCGGCGCTGCCTTTTCTACTCTCGTATGTGAAGGTGAGCCTGCGGTGTCCGGAGATCGCTTCCGCGATCGTCGTCAGCAGCGTGGATGCTGGCAGTGGATGCGCGGCGGCAGCGAACTCCACGGCGACCAGCAGTTCGTCGGTGGTGCGCCGCAACTTGGGCGGCAGGATGCGGCGGAGCTTCTCCTCGGCTCGCTGTGCGGCTTCGGCGGCGAAGCCGATCCCGACGTCCCCGGCCACTGCCAGCTTCAACCCCAGGACCGTTGCGATCGCTTCGTCGTCTTCGAGCATGAGGGGTGGCAGTGCCCGGCCGGCGACGAGCCGGTAATTGCCACCGGGACCGCGCGTGCTCGTCACGGGATAGCCCAGCTCCCGCAGGTACTCGATGTCGCGGCGCAGGGTGCGGGGCGTGCACTCGAGTGCAGCCGCAAGGTCGGTGGCAGTCCAGCGTCGGCCGCTCTGCAACAGCGAGAGCAGTCGGAGCATCCGCTCTCGGGGCGAGCCCATCGCACTACCTCTCGTGTGCCGCGAGTTGTGGTCATTATATGACCGCATCTGATCGTAGCGTGAGCAGGTGGCCGAAGGCATGGGCAAGGTTGAGGACAGAGCTGAGTGGATCACCGTCGAGGGCGCGCGAACGAACAACCTGCGTGAAGTCTCGGTGCGCGTGCCGAAGCATCGAATCACTGTGTTCACCGGGGTCTCGGGGTCGGGGAAGTCGTCGCTGGCGTTCGGCACGATCGCCGCCGAGGCGCAGCGTCTGGTCGCCGACTCGTACCCGTTGTTCGTGCGAAATCGCCTACCGCAGCGTGGACATGCCGATGCCGATCGACTTGACGGGCTGATGCACACCACGGTGGTGGATCAACGCCGGTTCACTGGCAACGCCCGTTCCACGGTCGGCACGGCGAGTGACGTTGCTCCGCTGCTGCGCATGCTGTTCTCCCGGATCGGCATCCCGAACGCGGGGTACTCGCCCGCGTACTCGTTCAACGACCCGAGCGGGATGTGTCCGCGCTGCGAAGGCCTCGGCACGGTCGACGATATCGACCTCGACGCACTACTCGACAGGTCGCGGAGTCTGAATGAGGGAGCGATCCGCTTTCCGACCTTCGCGCCTGGAACCTACCGGTGGAAGCGTATGGTTCATTCCGCGCTCGTCGACCCCGACCAGGCACTCTCGGAAATCTCCGCAGACGATCTGCACCTCCTGCTGTACGCCGAGAATCTGCCGCTGACCGATCCTGGTCCCGAGTACCCCAAGTCGGGCCTGTTCGACGGAGTGATTCCCAGGCTGCGCAACGCCTACCTCCGCAAGACCCCGTCTCGTCTCACCGACGACGAACAAGAAGGGCTTGCGCGGGTGGTCATGCGCGCAACCTGCCCCGAGTGCGGTGGAGCACGCCTGAACGCCGCCGCCCGAGCAAGTCTGATCGAAGATCGCTCCATCGCGGACTGGTCGGACCTGCCTGTCAGTGAGCTTCGCCAGGTGGTCGCGGCCCTCCGCGACGTGCGTGTCGAGCCTGTCCTCGTCGCGATCCGCGAACGCCTGGAGGCGTTGGATGCGGTAGGCCTCGGATATCTCAGCCTCGGTCGCTTGTCGACGACGCTCTCTGGCGGCGAGGCACAACGGATAAAGATCGTCCGCCATCTCGGGAGCGCGCTCAGCGACGTCTGCTTCGTCTTCGACGAGCCCAGCGTCGGCCTGCACCCGCACGACGTGCACCGGCTCCTGACGCTGCTCGTGCAGTTGCGGGACGCACACAACACCGTCCTCGTCGTCGAGCATCACCCGGACGTGATCGCTGCCGCCGATCACGTCATCGACCTGGGACCCGGCGCTGGAACCGCCGGAGGCTGTGTGCAGTTCGAGGGTGCACCCAGCATGCTCGGCGCGACGGACACCGCAACGGGTCGGATACTGCGCGGCCGGGTCCGCATCAATCGCCGCCCTCGTGAAGCCTCGCAGACGGTCACCGTGGCGAATGCCACGGGACACAACCTGCGGGATGTCACCGTGGACGTGCCGCTGGGGGTTCTCACCGCCGTGTCCGGGGTCGCCGGTTCAGGGAAGAGCACCCTGGCCGCTGCCGAGTTGCCGCGTCAGCATCCCGAGTTCACCGTCATAGGCCAAGAACCGCTGCGCGGCGGCATCAGATCTACTCCGGCGACGGTGCTCGGCGTCGCCGAACCGCTCCGACAGGCGTTCGCCGCCGCGAACGGGACGTCACCCTCGTGGTTCAGCGCGAACGCGCGTGGGGCCTGCCCGGCGTGCAAGGGAAAAGGCGTCGTCGTCACCGACCTGGCCTTCCTCGACGATGTCCGCAGCACCTGCGAGGCATGCAACGGCACCCGCTTCAACCCGACCGCCCTCGCCGCAACGCTGGACGGACACACGATCGCCGATGTCCTCACCATGAAGGCCGCCCAGGCCGCCGAACTACTCGCGGCCGAGGTCGACGTCGTCCCGCGGCTGCGCTGGCTCGAGGAGGTCGGCCTCGGCTACCTCGCGATCGGGCAGGGGGCCGACACCCTCTCCGGAGGCGAACGCCAACGCCTTCTCCTCGCCAGGCACCTCGCCGACACGACCGATCCTGCTCGGCTTCGCATCGTGCTCGACGAACCCACCGCAGGCCTCCACGGCTCCGACACCGACAGGCTGCTGGCCCTGCTCGACCGCCTCATCGATGGCGGGGCGACCGTCGTCGTGATCGAACACAACCAGCGTGTCATCGCCCACGCAGACCACGTCATCGACATCGGCCCAGGTGCAGGCGACCAAGGCGGCACCATCGTCTACCAAGGAACACCCGCAGGACTGCTCACACACCGACCGTCGCTGACCGGGGAACACCTGCAACGAGTCAGCGGCGAATGCCCCGGCGGGCGCAGCTGACCGGCGCGATCACTGCGGACCGCGTGCCTTGGACACGTCGTCGTCGTGGGACGAGGCGGTGGTGCACTCCTCTTCCCCCGCCGTACCACGTCGAAGCTCGGCAGGACGAGTCGTCTCCGGCAGCGGACGGGCTTCACGTTCCTGCCGCGGTCGGCGATCACCTTCCTGCTGATCTCGCTGCCAGTAGCAGGACGCCTGCCACGCGGCTCCGTTTCGCCACGGTGGGGTGACCTCGAGCCAGGGCTTCTCGGCAGCAGACGTCTGGTCAGCCCCCAGCCCTCGTCGACTCCGGGTGGCCTGCGTCACTCCAGCCGGGCGCGCTCGATCTTGGCGGCGGTCCAGCGGTCGATGACCGGCGGAAGCTCAGCCATGAGGTAGCCGTAGAAGTCGCGCATCTCGACGAGTCGACGGCCTGCCACACTGTCTTCACCGGCCGTGTCGATGCCTTCCTGCGCTGCGTCCTGCATGACCTTGAGCGTCGTGTTCTTGCTGGACATCAGAGTCGTCCATGCATCGCCGCGGAACCGGAAGTGCTCTCGACGGCTGCCGGGGGCCGGAACCCGCTCGATGAGTCCGACGGTGGCGAGGTTCTTGACGGCGGTGGACACCGTGCCCGGACTGATCTTGAGTCGCTCGGCCAGCTCGCCTGCGGTGACCGTCTCCTGCTCGGCGAACAGCAACGCGCTCATGACCCGTGCCGTCATCCGCTGCATGCCCCCCTCGGTGAGCGTCAACGCGAGCCGCTCGGCGGCGTCCATCAGATCGGTCATCACTCTTCCCTTCTGCGTCCGGCACATCCTATCTGTTCGGAATCTTCGAAAAAGTGCGAAGATTGGGTAGTGTCTCCGTATGACTGTGATCGAGGTGGACGGACTCACCTTCAGCTACCCCGGCGCCGCCGAACCAGCGGTGCGGGGCATGGACTTCGCCGTCGACGGCGGTGAGATCTTCGGGTTCCTCGGGCCCAGCGGCGCGGGAAAGTCGACGACCCAGAAGATCCTGATCGGCCTGTTGACCGGACACGGCGGCTCGGTCTCGGTGTGGGGCCGAGAACCCGCTGCCTGGGGACAGGACTACTACCAGCGCGTCGGCGTCTCCTTCGAACTGCCCAACCACTACCAGAAGCTCACCGCGCGGGAGAACCTGACCTTCTTCGCCTCGCTCTACGGCAGAGCCACTCGTGATCCGATGGAACTGCTCGACGCGGTGGGTCTGGCGGCAGAGGCGGACGCCAGGGTCTCGACGTTCTCCAAGGGCATGCAGATGCGCCTCGTGCTCGTGCGGGCCCTCCTGCACGATGCCGACCTGCTGTTCCTTGACGAACCGACGTCGGGACTCGACCCGGTCAACGCGCGCAGGGTCCGGGACATCGTCCTCGGCGAGAAGGCTCGCGGAAAGACGATCTTTCTGACCACGCACGACATGACGACCGCTGACCAGCTCTGCGACCGGGTCGCCTTCGTCGTGGACGGCAAGATCGTGGCTCTCGACTCGCCCAAGGAACTCAAGGTCCAGCGCAGCGTGCGCCAGGTGAGGGTGGAGTATCGCGACGAGGCGCAGATCCTGATCGGTCGGGACTTCCCCCTCGACTCGCTGGCCGATGATCACGAGTTCCACAGCCTGCTCCGTACCGAGCGGATCGAGACCATCCACAGCGGCGAAGCCACTCTCGACGACGTCTTCGTCGAGACCACCGGTCGGAGCCTGAAGTGAGCCGCCTGGGGACGGCACTGCGCCTGGAGATCACCCTCCAGCGCCGTTACAGGTTCCTGCACGCCGCCGTGTTCTCCGGCGTGCTCTGGCTGGCACTCCTACTGCCGATGCCCGCAGACCTGCGGTCGGCGGCGGAGCCGTACGTGATCTTCGGCGACCTGCTGATCGTCGGATTCTTCTTCGTCGCCGGGGCCGTCTTCTTCGAGAAGGGGGAGCGGACGCTGGATGCCGTGGTGACCACGCCGCTGCGGTTTCACGAGTACCTCGCGTCCAAGGTGATCCTGCTGACCGGACTCTCCGTCCTGTTAGCCGTGTTCCTCGCGACGGTGACCCATGGCGTGGGATATCACCTGCCCCTGCTGACCCTCGGTGCGGCTCTGGGCACCGTGCTGATGCTGCTGCTCGGCTTCATCACCGTCCTGCCGTTCCAGTCGGTCAGCGACTGGTTCATGCCCGCAGTCGTCCCGATCGCGGTCTTCAACCTGCCGGTCCTCGGCTACTCCGGTCTCTGGGAGACGCCGTGGCTTCACCTGGTGCCGACGTACGGCCCGCTGCTCTTCCTCGGGGCAGCCTTCGATCAGACGGCACTGACCGGCTGGCAGATCGGCTACGGCGTGGCTTACCCACTGATCTTCGCCACCGGCATGTGGCTGTTGGCTCGACGCCTGTTCGACAGGTACCTCGTCGCCAAGACAGGAGGCGCGTGACATGACACGGGCATTCGCGGCCTTCGGCCGAAACGACTTCCGCAGTTCGCGGCGCGACGCACTGCTGATCGGAATGGTGTTCGCACCGTTGGTGTGGATCGCCACCGTCCGTTTCGGCACTCCGCCGGTGACCCGGATGCTGGCGGAGAACAACCAGTTCGACCTGACGCCGTACTACCCGCTGATCCTCGTCGGCTTCCTGCTGCTCACGAGCCCGATCGTGGTCGGCGGCGTCACGGCGCTGCTGGTGCTCGACGAGCGGGACGCGGGCACGCTCACCGCGATACGGGTCGCACCCGTCTCCATGGGTGACTACATCGCCTACCGATCGGTGACCGCCGTCGGGATCACCCTGGTCTACGTGCTCGGCACGGTGTCGGCCAGCGGCATCTTCTCGTTCTCGCTGCTGCCGACCCTCATCCCGATCGGTGTGCTCACCGGTCTGTCGGCACTGGTGATCGCCCTCGCGATCCTGTCGACGGCCAGGAACAAGGTCGAAGGACTCGCCGCCATGCGGGCACTGGGCATCGTGGTCGCCGGGCTCCCGCTGCTGCCGCCCTTCCTCGACTCCTCCTGGAGCATTCTGTTCGGGGTGGTGCCCACCTACTGGCCTGCTCAGGCGTTCCTCGCCGCAGGGGACGGTGCGTCCTGGTGGCCTTATCTCGCAGGCGGCGTCCTCTACCACGCCGTGGTGCTCTGGCCCTTGTATCGACGGTTCACCCGCACAGCCTGGTGAGCCGGGCCCTGACGAGTCGGGTCCAGCGGCGGGCGTCGGGTCACGCCAGTCGGGCTTCAAGGAGGTGAAGGGAACGGGATGCTCGGGCGGCGACGTGGTCGCTGTGCGTGATCAGGACGACGGCCAACCCGAGACGGGCGCGGAGATCATCGAGGACGTCCAGTACCCGCGTCTCGGTCTCCTCGTCGAGCGAGGCGGTCACCTCGTCGCAGATCAGTACATCGGGCCTGCATACGAGCGCCCTGATCAGGTTGACGCGTTGGCGCTGACCTCCGCTGAGCTGCCGGGGCGTGCGTTCGACGATGTCGGGTGCCAGACCTACGGCAGCCAGCAGCGCTGATTCCTCCGTTGGGGACAGTCCGTTACGGAGGGCGGCGGCCCGCGCCCGTTCCAGCGTTCGGGAGACTCGTTCCCACGGCGCCAGCGCCGCCTGGGAATCCTGTTCGACGTAGGACACCGCGATCCGAGCGAGATTTCGGCGGGATCCGACGGGCCAGGGGACGGGCTGCCCGTGGAGAGTCAGTGCACCGGAGCGAGGGAGTTGAACACCTGCCAAGCACCGCGCGAGGCTGCTCTTTCCCGCTCCCGACTCGCCCCGAACGGCGATGCACTCGCCGGGGCCCACGGCGAGGGAGCCGTCGACGAGGACGTCACGAGGGCCGTAGGAGATGGTCACGCCGGTCGCGGCGAGGACGGGAGCGGCATCGCGACGTCCTGGAGCGCGCGCCGGGTACGTTCGGTGTCGCCGTGGTGCCGAGACGATGCGACCGTCGGCGACGTGGTGAATCCGATGCGCGAGTCCGGCCAGGAAGTCCTGGTCGTGGCTGACGACGCCGATCGACATCGGGTCGACCGCCTGGCTGATCACAGTTGCGAGTTCGCGCGCAGCCGCCGCGCTGACGTTGCTGGTGGGCTCGTCGAGCAGGAGAAGACTCGGCCGAGGGAGCAGCGCAGCGGCCAGCGCGACCCGTTGCGCCTGCCCGCCGGAGAGCTCGGCCGGATAGGCGCGGAGCAGCCGTGGCGGCAGCCGCACCGAGTCGAGGATTCGGGCGATCTCCTCGGCGCGGTGCGTCCGGGACAGTGTCCGGTTGCTGCGGCGCAGCATCTGGTCTAGGTGCCAGTGCACTCGGTGAGCCGGGTTGAGCGAGCCTGCCGCATCCTGTGGGAGGTAGGTGACATCGGCGCCGCGCAGCCGCCGTCGACCTTCGGGACTGAACGGATCCTCTCCGCATACCTCGACGACGCCTGCGGTCTGCCGCAGTCCGGGCCCGAGTCGGCCGATCATGGTGTGCAGCAGCGTCGTCTTCCCCGCTCCTGACGCCCCGCCCAAGCCGACGATCTCCGCACGATCGATCGTCAGGGACACGGAGTCGACGATGGGGCGTTCACCCGCATGGACGCTGAGTCCGTCGAGCGTCACGATGTTCATGCGACCGCCGCTTCACTGATGTCGGCGCCCGTACGGGCGGAGAGGCGATCGGTGAGGAGAGTGAAGCCGAGTGCCAGCGCGATGATCAGAGCGGCGGGCACGAGGACGGGCAGCGGATTGACCCCCACGCCCACGGCGTTCTCTCGAACCATGCGGCCCCAGTTCGCTGCGGGTGCGCCCGCGGTGAGCCCGAGGAAACCTGCCGTCGCCGCAAGCTGGACGGCCGCGACGAATCGAACTCCGGCATCGGCCCATACGGCCTCGGTGATTCCCGGCAGGACGTCGTAGCGGAGGCGTCGGAAGACGCTGTCACCTCTTGCCCAGGCGGTCCTGGCGAAAGCGGTGCCGCAGACCTGACGAGTCGCCTCGCGGATGACGCGGACGGAGAAGGGCGTGGTGACGGTCGCGATCGCGGCCACCACCAGAAGATCGTTGCCGGGAGCACCTGAAGCGAGCAGCACGAGGATGAACAGGGGCGGTAGCGCGGAGAGCCCGTCGAGAATCCGCAGGGGCACGGCTCCCCAACGCCGGGTGGTCATTCCCGTCGCCGCGCCGAGCAGGATGCCGACGAAGCTCACGGCGACGGTGGCGGTGAGCGCCTGAATGATCACTGTCTGTCCGCCCGCCGCCACCCGAGCGAGCGTGTCGCGGCCGAGGAAGTCGGTCCCCAACGGGTGGGCGACCGATGCCGAAGCGAACGGGGACTCCTGTACGGCGGTAGTGGAGCCGAACGGAAGGAACGGTCCGACGAGACCGAACAACAGCACCGCGAACAGCAAGACAGCGATGCCACGGCGGATGATCTTCATCGGGTCGCACCTCGGGAGGCCCGCCCGCCGAGCAGGCGAGCGGCCAGATCGCCCAGCAGCAGGATCATCAGCGTGCAGGTACTCAGCGCCAGACTCAGCCCCGCGACGACGGGCACGTCGCGGGTGCCCACCGCCTGCGTGAGTTCGAATCCGATGCCGGGGTAGTTGAACAGTGTCTCGACGACTATCCCGCCGCCGAGCAGCCCGGCCGCCATGATCGCGAGTGCCTGCACTCCGGGGCCGAGTGCATTGGGCAGGACATGAGCGAGTGCCAGGTGTAGGCCGCGTGCGCCGTTAAGCCGGGCATTCTCGATGTAGGGACTGCGTACGACGCTGATCACGCTGGATCGGACGAGCCGTGTGGTGCCGCCGAGACCGCCGAGCACCAACGCCGCAGTGGGCAGGACGAGCAGTTCGGCGTGTTGCCAGGCGGAGTCGCCGAGCGGGACGAGCGACACGGCGGGGAACAGACCCAGCATCGTGGCGAACACGGTGAGGAGCAGGGTGGCGAGCAGGAAGTCGGGCGTGGCGATCAAACCCATCGTGGCCGAGCTGAGAACGCGATCAAGCGGGCCGCCCGCCCGCATACCGGAGAGGAGTCCGATCGTCACCGACACGGCGGCGATCACCACTATGGCGATGACCACGAGCACGAGCGTGTTCAGCAGTCTCGGGACGAGGATCTCGTCCACCGGTCTGCCGGAGACCATGGAGACGCCGAGATCACCGCGCAGGGCGCCGCCGACCCAGTCCAGGTAACGCTCAGGAGCCGGCCGGTCGAGGCCGAGCGCCTCGCGCACGGCAGCACGCTCGGCCTCGGTCGCGTCGCTTCCCGACAGCACGCCGACGGCGTCGCCGGGAAGGACCTCGGTCGCCCAGAACACGACGACCGAGAGGATTCCCAGCGTGACGACCGCGATGCAGAGCCGGGAGCCGATGAATCCCGGCATACCTCGGGCGTGACTCATTCTGCCAGGCGGGCATTCGTCAAGTCGGGGAACTGTTGATCTCGGACCCCGCTCACCGCGTCCACGGCGGCGTCGATACCGGGGACGAAGACCGGCCCGATCTGGTTCCCGTTCTCCCACAGCAGCTGTTGTGCCTGATGCGACGCGTCCAGTCGCTCGTCCTCCGTCAGGCCGCCGCGCGCGGTGACCACCAGGGCGTCGGCCTCGGGGAGCACCCCGGGGGTGTGGTTCGGCTCGAACAGCGCAGGCGGGTTGTACCCGGCGGCGAAGGGAAGGGCGGTGTAGGCCTCGTAATCGGCGAAGAGCTGTCCTGCTGGAAGCTCGGCGAGGGTGGCGTCGACCCCGATCGCCTGGAGATTCTCGACGATCAGCGTCGCGGTCTCGACCATTCCGGGCAGCTCGGGGCCGACGGTCAATTCGACGCTCATACCACTCTGGCCTGCCTGTTCCAGCAGGTCCCGTGCCGTGTCCGGATCGTAGGCACGCTGTTCGAGCGCCGAGTGGTAGGTCGGGAAGCCGAGCGCCGGAATGTCATTACCGAGGTACGCCCGACCGTAGTAGACGTTGTCGATGATCGACTGTCGGTCGACGGCGAGCTTGAACGCCTGCCGCACCCGGACGTCGGCGAACGGCTCGAAGCTCGGGTTCATTACGAACCGCAGGCAGGAGGCGTAGGGCAGCTCGCCGTTCGTCACGACGACGCCGTCGGCGCCATCGAGGTTCTGCGCGAGCGCGGGAGTGATGCCGCTGATGAAGTCGGCCTGTCCCCCGGTGAGCGCGGCGACCCTGGCGTTGTCGTCGGCGATGGACAGCAGTTGGATCTCGTCCAGCGTCGGTTCGTCGCCGATGGCCGCGCCGAAGTAGTCGGGATTGCGGGTCAGCAGAGTCTCCTGCCCTGCCTGGAATGCCGAGATGACGAACGGGCCGCAGGAGACAGTGGTGTTCGTGAACTCCGTCGTGCCCGCCTTGATCGCCAACATGCTCTGGCACAGCAGTAGACGACCATCCGCGATGGGGCGCAGCGTGGGCAGCGTCAGGGTGTGCTCGTCATCGATCACGGCGTTGTCGAGGTCGAAGTCACGGCCGACGATCTGGGTGAACGGCAGCCCTTGGAGCAGCGCGGGAGCCCGGAGTGAATAGAGGATGTCCTCGGCGGTCAGCGGCGAGCCGTCGGTGAAGGCGATGCCCGGGCGCACGTGCAGCGTGTAGGTCGTCAGATCATCGCTGACGTCGATGGACTCGAGCGCGCCGTACCGCACACCGTCGGGCTGGCTGACGTCGATCATGCCGAGCGCGGCGTGGACGAGCCGGGCACGGACGAAATCCAGCGCGGTGGGCCCGACCAGGTAGTTCAGCGTCTCGCCCGCGCCGCCGCCTGCGAACGCGGCGCGTAAGCGACCGATGTTCTGCGCGGGGGTGGCGGCAGTGCCGCACCCAGTGAGACCTGCGGCGACGACGGCGGCCGTGAAGGCGCCCAAACCGAGGAAGCGACGACGATCGAGTTCAACCACGAGAGGTGCCCTTACCTGTTCGGCGCGCGGCACGACGGGCTCGGGAAGAGCCCGACCGCGCGTACTATACGCCGTAGACTAGGTGTAGGCGAAAATGATTGTCAATTGAGGGGTGAGCCACATGCCTGCTGTCGGCCTGGACCGCGAGTCAGTCGTCGGGGCGGCGCTCGACATCGCGGCCGAGGGTGGCTTCGCCGCGATGTCCATGCGCGTGCTGGCGGAGCGACTCTCGGTGACGCCCATGGCGATCTACCGCTATGTCGAGAACCGAGAAAGCCTCAACCGGATCGTGGCCGACGAGGCAGGGAAGCTCATCCGGCCACGCCTCGATCCCGCTGCGCCCTGGCATCGCAACGCGCGTGAATGGGCTCGCGCGCAGCGGAGCGGACTACGCCGATTTCCCGGTCTGGCCGCCTGGTTGACGGCGAACGGGCCTGCCGGTGAGCAGGCCTACCGGCTGCTCGACGACCTGGCGAGAAGCATGCTGAAGGCCGGATTCGACGACGAGGCGACGGCCCGTGCCTGCGCCATGATCATGAGCTGGGTCTTCTCCCGCGTCAGCGTCGAAGACGCGGCAGACGCCCGCGCGCGGCAGGCCGTCCCGAGCAGAGCACGGGCGTTCGTGTCCGGACTGTCCTCCCTCGACACCGCGCGGTATCCGGCGGCCTCGCGGATCGGCAGCCGCTTCTTCACCCTCAGCATGGACACCATCTTCGAAAGCGGCCTGGACGCCGTGCTTGCAGGCTGTCTGCGCCGCGCGGAGGAGGCAGCCGAGACACCGGAGAACGGATCAGCACCGGCTGAACACAGGTGACCTTCCACGCTCCAGCTTTCACGACTGCTCTGGCGGAGGCCGTGAGCGACGTGGTGTGCTTCAGCGGGGAGCGTTGATCTCAAAGGAGAGATGATGCCGACCAGACCCGATCCCAGGAGACGAACCGACGAGCAACTCGCTCACCAGAGCTCGTCCGACGGTGAGCAACGCAGGCGTTCCGATCGCACGTCATCCGGGTTCACTGCCGATCTACGGGGTTCGATGCTCGATCTCGGCATCGCCCTGCTCATCACCGCATCGGTGTTCGTGTTCCTCTACCTCCGAGTACGCGCAGGTCAGTCGGACACCGTGTCCGTGATCTCCTACATGGCCGATGCCGACCGGTACTGGGTCTACTTCCTGAGCCAGGCCTTCGGCTGGTCCGCGTTGCTCTGGGCGTATCTCGCGGTCGTCCTCGGACTCTTGATATCGGGCTCCAAGCCCGGTTGGCTGCGGTGGCAGCCCGCCAAGCTCGAACGTCTCCATCGCACCACCAGCCTCAGCGTGCTCAGTCTGATGGCCGCTCATGCGCTGCTGTACGCCGCTCAGGTCGTCCGCGACAATGCGCCCGACGCATGGGGAGACCGGGTCTGGGCCGCCTTCGTCCGCGCCTTCGTGCCGGGCGGACACGACGGCAGCACCGGCTGGATCGCGATGCCGATCGGACAGGCGGCGTTCTACCTCGCGATCCCGCTCGGTCTGGC
This sequence comes from Actinoalloteichus fjordicus, assembly GCF_001941625.1. Lineage (NCBI taxonomy): Bacteria > Bacillati > Actinomycetota > Actinomycetes > Pseudonocardiales > Pseudonocardiaceae > Actinoalloteichus > Actinoalloteichus fjordicus. The sequence continues at coordinate 3,835,275 of NZ_CP016076.1, read as the reverse complement.
GTACTACTTCCGCAGGCGGATCGGGGCCAAGGCCTGGCGGATTCTGCATCGGTTCATCATCGTCGTCTACGCACTCAGCGTATGGCACACGCTGCTCTACAGCACCAACGTCTGGTACGAGGGCTGGCCGCGCACGGTGCTGTGGTTACTTCAGGTGCCGATCGCCGTGCTTCTTCTCTGGCGGCTGCTCGAGCCCGCGCGCCGCGGGGAGCGGCTCGACATGTCGGCGAGGAAGACAGGCCTGCTGCCCGCTTGGCTCCGGTTGGCAGGGCGGATCTCGGTGGCCGCTATCGCCGTTCTGCTGATCGTGGTGGCCGCGACCGGCCTGGACGGCGGTCGACTACGGCCGGAGCACGGGGGAGAGGTGCACGATCACAGCGATCCGCACGAACACGAACACGAGGACGAGGGATGAGGGGCGCTCGACGGATCAGCTGATGTGACGGTTTCCGCGCTGCGGGGATGACGGTGCCACCTGCCCCGTCATTCCCGTTCCACACTGACAGGCCGTCACAGTTCGGACAGCCGGCCGGCTCCCGACGGGCATCGCTGCGATGCACAGATCGGGCTCAACAGTGCTTCGCATCGACAAGCCCCTGTTCTGCTCAGAATCGGACTTCGGCCGGGCGCGGGTCGGGGTGCTGGGACGTTCGCTCCCGGCGACGGTCTTTTCTGGGCTTCGACACTGGTCGCTCGGTGGTCCGAACAAGGGTCGAATCGTGGGTGCGTCGAGGCGGTGGCTCGAGTAGGTCCTCGCGATCGAGGGCGGGCAGGGAGACGGTGGGGCGGCGCTCCCCGCAGGTTCTCCTGGGATGGCTGCGGCATCGTGTCGTAGGCCGCCCCGCCGTCGTCGGTGACTGATGCCGTTCGCCCAGGTGCGTGCGCCCGTTCGTCACGTTGGTTCGGCGGGGCGTGGAGATCCCTCGTTCAGGCCTGTCGGGCTCGGTCGATCGCGTACATCGCGAGATCGGAGGGTCCGACCGGCATCGTTCGCAAGCCTCGTGCGGTCGTCTCCGAGCGGAGGGTCGCCTCGTTCAGCACCCACCAGTCGTAGTCGACCTGATGCTCGGCCTGGAGCACTTCATCGTGATAGACGCGGTAAGTCATCCGCCAGGTGACACTGTCCGGCCCCGCGACCTCTGCTCGACCTCGACCTTCGTAACGACGTCGGCCGATGTGGACCGAGCTGGGCGCGGTCTCCGGCACGGGCTCGGGTGTGGACGGCGGTTGGAGATTCAGCACCATGCGACCGCCGGGAGCGAGCCGTTCGGCCAGGAGGTCCCACAGTCTGCCTCGGTCGGTCGGTGTGAAGTGGCCGATCACGTTGATCGCGACTACTGCCGAGAGGGAGTCCGGCAGCGCCGCCGCCAGCGGCGTGTGATCGATCACGGTCACCTTGTCTCGCAGTCTCGGCGAGGCTGCGACGGTGGCCAACAGGATGCTGCGCAGAGTGCGTGCAGGCTCCGATGCCCAGATCTCCGCGTCGGACAGGACCGCGTCGATCATGGGGAGGGCGCGCCCGCTGCCTGAGCCGATGTCGAGCACCGGCCCGGCGGTGTCGTCGACCCCGACCAGCGCGTCCTGGAGAGCAGGCGCAAGTGCATGCCAGTGTGGGGCGATCAGGAGATCGAGGAACTCGCCGGAGATCTCGTACTCGTCGCCTGCAGGTCGCTGCTCATTCTGCATGGACGTCCGTCCCTTCCCTGCTGTCGAGGTGCGGCGGCTGCATATGATGTGAAAATGATTATCATAGCCGTGCCAATGCCAGGTGGGCGGATGCTCGCGACGGCGACTGTTCGGCCGATCCCGTCTGCGGGGCGGGCCGCCTGACCCGCGATCCTCTTCGCCTTGGCTCGGTAGCAGCAAGCAGGTCACTGCCGAAGGTGGCCCGCTCACCAGAGCGTTCAGTGCCCCGCGATCACACGGTGCGCCCACCGGTGGGCAGGGTCGCCTGCCGTCCTGATCCGGCGACGGGGCCGTCATGTCTGGACGCCGAGGCGGCGTGCGGCGACCCGCCTTCGGCGCAGTGCGGCGATCCGCTCGCGATGGAGAAGGCCCCGGTGTGCACCTGCCTGTCAGATGGAGGTCCGCCCCTCGGGCCGGGTGACGGCCAGCATTCCGTCGATCAGCTCGGTGATCGCGACAGGGACGTCGTAGGAGGCCGACAGTCGATCCCATTCCGGCAGCATTGCCCGCAAGGTCGGAACGTCGACGAGGTCTGTCTCGCCGACGGAGGCACGCCAGTCGTCGGGCAGCTCGGGGTCGGTCTTTCGGCGGCGGGCATGGAACCGATGGGTCAGCTCGCCGATGATGTAGTGCCAGATCGAGCGGAACATGTGCAGGGCGCGCTCCGGCGTGGCGCCCCAGTCGCGGGCACTCGCGAGGAATTCATCCGAGATCCAGAGCGCCGGGACGCCGACGCCCTCGCCATGGGACAGGACCTCCATCACCCAGGGGACCTCGGCGAGGGCGCCGTGCAGATGGCAGGCGACGGCGACCATGCGATCACGGGGGTCTGCAGGCAGCTTCGGGCGGGGAATCTCGCCTGCCTGCACGCTGAGCACCGCCGTGAGCAGCTCGCTTCTGCTGCTGACGTGATGGTAGAGCGCCATCGGGGCGCGGCCGACCTCGCGGGCGAGCCGTCGCATGGTGAGTGCGTCCAGGCCTTCGGCCTCCAACACCGAGCGGGCGGCGGTCACGATCGTCGCGCGGTTGATCCGGGCGGGCCTGCCCACTCGGCGCGCCTGCCTCGGCGGTTCTGTCATGTCGCCATTGTCTTGGCGCGCCTGACCCCGGCCCCGTGCGCCCTCCTGAAGGGCTGACGTTATATTTACGTACATGTACGGAAACATAGTCGAGGAGCCATGGGTTCGGATTCGAGGCTGGTGAACCGGATGCTCGTGGTGGTGTTCACCGCGCAGTTCCTGGTCGCGCTGGACATCTCACTGGTCAACATCGCCCTGCCGTCCATCCAGGAAGGCTTGGGTTTCACGGAGTCGAATCTTCACTGGGTCGTGAACGCCTACCTGCTGACGTTCTCGGGATTTCTCCTGTTAGGAGGCCGACTCGGCGACGTGTTCGGGCGGCGGCGTGTGCTTCTCGGCGCCGTGGTCCTGTTCGGTGCGGCCAGTCTGTGGGCAGGCCTGGCGACACATGCCTGGGAACTGGGCGCGGCCCGTGCCATCCAAGGGCTCGCCGCAGCGGCCATCTCCCCGGTGGCGCTCGCGCTGATCACGGTGAATCTCTCCGGTGGTCCCGTGCGCGCTCGTGCGCTCGCACTCTGGGGGGCAGGTGGTGCCTTAGGCGGGGCGGCAGGCGTTCTGCTCAGCGGGCTGCTCACCGAGTTCATGGGCTGGCGATGGGTGATGCTGATCAACCTGCCGATCGTGGCGGTCCTGCTGTTCGCCGTACTGAGCGGCGTTCGAGAGAGCCGCGCCGAGCATCGGCCGAGGCTCGACGTGACGGGTGCCGTGCTCGTCACCACAGGGATGTCACTGCTCATCCTCGGGGTGCTGCGTGGCGAGGGCGGCGGCTGGACCGCACCGGACACGGCACTGCTCTTCGTCTTCGCAGTGGCGATCCTCGCCGTCTTCGTACTGGTCGAGCACAGGGCACCGGAGCCCCTGATGCCGTTGACCCTCTTCACGAGACGCGCAGTACTGGGAGCCAATCTGTTCGGCTTCCTGCTCTCCGCCGGACAGCTCGCAGGCTTCTTCTTCGTCTCGCTCTATCTGCAACGGGTTCTCGACTATTCGCCTGCGCTCGCAGGAGCGGCGTTTCTGCCCTTCTGCGCGGGCACGGTCGTCGGCCTGCGTATCGCCATGCGGAACCTGGAGCGACTCGGCCCTCGAACGTTGCTCCTCATCGGCGGTCTGACCGGCGCGGCCGGACTGGCCTGGTTCGCGGGCTTGAGCCCGGAGGCAGAGTTCTTCACCCAGCTGCTGGGACCGTCGATGGTCTGCAGTGTGGGGATCGGCGTCTCCTTCGTGGCCATGGGTGCCGCCGCCACGTCCGGCGTGCCCGCGCGAGATGCGGGGACCGCATCGGCAGTACTGAACAGCTCCCGGCAGCTGGGCGGCTCGGTGGGCCTGGCGGTGCTCGTCACCGCCGCCGCTCACGTCACGTCCTCCCACGATGGCGACATGGTGGCGGCGTTGGCGGCCGGGTACTCGACGGCATTGGCGCTGGCGGCGGTGGCGCTGGCAGCGGGGGCACTCCTCGCCGTGATCGTCCTTCCCCGTTCCTCTTCCGAACCGAGCGACGTCCAACGGGGCGATGAAGACGGCACCGACACGCCCGACGCAGGCATGGCGGACGACCGAGGCTCGCAGGCCGACACCCGGCCTGTGAAGACCCGGGCCGAATCGTGCTGAGCACGGGCCGGTTGTGCGTGGCCGACCTGACGACCGCCATCCTCAGTGGACGGTGGCGGAGCGCGAACGGCGACACGATCGACGAAATGATCAGGAAATGCCTCCTTCCCTCGGTCGAAGGGATGCGGATGTCAGCGGCCGAGCTGATCACGGACGTGACGCGCGGCGGGTGGGGCGATGACAGGACGCTCTTCCTCCGCAGACACGGGCCGGGCACTGGAAGAACGCAGATGATCGCCGCGCCGGGGCGCCTCGGCTGCCCGTGTCGCCGGGGCTGTCGTCCGATCTCCGGACCGCCGACCGGACCAGCGTCCGAGCCCGGGAGAGCGGCTGCGTGGACGAGAACCCCCTGCCAAGACCGACACCAGGAGCCGGAGACAAGCCGATGACGCTGTTGAGAACGATCCGCGGCGCATTGGCGACCGCGATGATGCTTCAGGCACTGGCCGCGGTGCTTGCGGTGATTCCGCTCATCATGGTGTCCGAGATCGGCAGGGCACTGCTCGGACAGCGTTCGGACACGGACGTATGGCCCTTGGCGGTCATCGGGGTCGCCGCGACCGGCACAGCCCTGGTACTCGCCTCCGCCGCCAACCTCGTGAGTCACCTCGCGGACAATCGACTGCAGCACACACTCCGCACCGGGATGGCCGAGCGGTTGAGTCGGGTTCCGCTCGGTCGCCTCGCGGCCCGAGGATCCTCCCGGCTCGGCAAGGTTCTGCACGATGACGTGCACAGCCTGCATCACCTGGTCGCGCACGCGCTGCTCGACGTCGTATCCGTGGTGGTCACCCCACTGACGGCTATGGCGTATCTCCTGTTGATCGACTGGCGCATGGCACTGATCAGCATGATCCCGTTGGTGCTTGGCATCGTCCTCTTCGCACGAGCGATGGGCGGCTCCGCAGACCAGTTCGCCGAGTACGGCCGCGCGCAGCAGGAGATCAACTCTGGCGTGTCGGAGTTCGTCGACGGCATCGCAGTGGTGAAGACCTTCGGCGAGCACCGTCGTGCACATCGACGCTTCCTCGCTGCGGCCGACGCCTTCCACGACTTCTTCAGCACCTGGGCAGGCCGCACCACGACGATCACGACCGCGTCGCAGCTGGTCGTCTCCGCTCCGGCGGTGCTCATCCTGGTGATGTCCACGGGAACCGTGATGGTCATCGCAGGCTGGATGCCCGCCGCAGCCATCGTGTCCTTCGCCCTGTTGGCGCCGCCCCTCGCGGCGCCCATGGCGACGATCGGAACGCGCCTGCAGAACCTGCGGGGCGGGATGGCGGCGGCACAGGCGGTGAACGAGGTACTGACGGAGCCCCTGCTCTCGCAGCCCGCGCAGCCTCGGCAACCCGAAGGAATCGGGGTGCGAATCGAGGATGTCGGCTTCTCTTATGACGCGGACTCCGACGAGGTGCTGCGCGGAGTGAACCTTGAACTGCGCCCCGGCACCGTCACCGCGCTCGTCGGCCCGTCGGGGGCAGGCAAGTCGACGCTGGCCATGCTGGTGGCACGGTTCTTCGACGTCACCAAGGGCTCCATCACCTTGGGCGGCACGGACGTCCGGGCGTTGGACAGCACGACGTTGTATCGCAACGTCGGCTTCGTCTTCCAGGACGTGGCACTGCTGCGTATGTCGGTGCTGGAGAACATCCGACTGGGCCGACCGGAGGCGACCGAGGACGAGGTGCGGGCGGCGGCGGAGGCCGCGCGGATTCACGAGCGGATACTCGCCGCGCCACGCGGATACGACTCGGTGATCGGCACAGAGCTTCGTCTCTCCGGTGGCGAGGCTCAACGTCTGTCCATCGCGCGAGCGCTGCTTGCCGACACTCCGTTGCTCATCCTGGACGAGGCGACCGCATTGGCCGACCCGCACGCGGAGGCCCAGATCCAGGATGCCTTGTCCGCGCTCACCGCGCGTCGGACCCTGCTGGTGATCGCGCATCGACTCGCCACGATCACCCAGGCGGACCAGATCCTCGTGCTCGACGGAGGTCGTGTGGTCGAACGTGGCAGCCACGAAGAGCTGCTCTCCACCCGAGGCCGGTACGCGCGAATGTGGCAGGCACAGCTCGCCCCCGCCTCGGCGGCACCAGAAGAGGAGCTCTCGGCGTGATTCGTCAACTGTTCGCGGTGCTCGGGCCCGCGCACGCTGCGGCCTTGCGCAGGCTGCTGGCACTACTGGTCGTCGCCGCGCTGTTGCAGGGCATCGCCTTTGCGACCCTGGTGCCGGTGCTGCGCGCGCTGCTAGGGCCTTCGCCGGAGTCGGCCTTGCTGCCGCTCACCGGCATGGTCGTGGCGGCAGCCGCCGCCGTCGTCGCCCAGTTCAGCGCTCAGAAACGAGGATTCCGCGTCGGTTCGGACATTGCCAGGCGCCTGCACCACCGACTGGGTGATGCAATCGCCCGACTTCCGCTGGGCTGGTTCAACCCCGCGAGGGTCGGCGAGTTGACTCGGACGAGCAATCAGCATGTGATGGGTGTGATGACGGTGCCCGCGCACCTGTTGCGCCCACTGTGCAACGGAGTGCTCAGTCCGATGGCGGCGATCGCCGCGATGTACCTCTTCGACTGGCGGCTCGCGCTGGTGATGACGCTCTTCGCGCCGATCCTGGCCCTGGTGGCGAAATGGGCCTCGGACGTCGTGCAGCGAGCCGACGCCGCCAGAGGCGGGGCGATGGTCGATTCGGCCAACCGCGTGCTGGAGTTCACCAGGAATCAACCGGTCCTGCGTGCTTTCGGACAGGAAGGCCGCGGCACCCGGATGCTCGACGAGGCTCTGCGCACGCAACGTGACATCGATCGCTCGATGATCTGGCGCAGCCTTCCGGGCCTCACCGGATTCGGCTTCATGGTGCGCGCGAGCTTCGCGGTCGTGCTCGTGCTCGGGGTGACGTTCGTCATGGGGAGCACACTTGACGTGCCGACCATGCTGGCCGTGGCCGTACTCGTCGCGCGGTTCATCGAGCCGATGATGGTGGCCGCTGACCTCTCCGCAGCACTACGGCTCTCGTCCAATGCCCTGAACGAGGTGGACCGGGTGATCCGAGAACCGACGCTGCCCGAGCCCGCGACACCGAGGCTGCCCGCGTGCACGGATGTCGAGTTCGACGGCGTCGGTTTCGGCTACGACGGCTCGCCGGTGCTGACCGATGTGTCTTTCCGGATGCCTGCTCGGGGACTCACCGCGCTGGTCGGCCCCTCCGGCTCGGGGAAGACCACGGTCGCGAGGCTGCTCGCACGCTTCTGGGACGTCGACGCGGGCGCAGTCCGGATCGGAGGGATCCCCGTCACCGACATCGGTACGGAAGCCCTCACTCCGCTCGTCTCCACGGTGTTCCAGGACGTCTACCTGTTCGAGGGCACCGTGCGGGACAACGTCCTCATCGGGCGGTTGGACGCGGGTGAGGACGAACTGCGTGCCGCCGCCACCCTTGCGGGTCTCGACGAGCTGATCGCCGAGCTCCCCGAGGGCTGGGAGACCACGGTGGGGGAGGGAGGAGCCCGGCTCTCCGGGGGACAGCGGCAGCGGATCTCGATTGCCCGCGCGCTGCTGAAGAACTCCCCGATCGTGATCCTCGACGAGGCCACCGCCTCACTGGACCCGGAGAACGACGCGATCATCCAGGCTGCGGTGTCGAAGCTGGCACAGGACAGGGCTCTGCTCGTGATCGCACACCGTCTGAACACGGTGACCAGGGCGGACCAGATCCTGATGTTGGATGAAGGGCGGATCGTCCAGCAGGGCAGGCATGAGGAGCTCGTCGAGGTGCCGGGCCCCTATCAGGAGTTCTGGCGGAGCAGGAGCAGGGCAAGAGGGTGGCGTCTCACCTCGGGGAGATGAATGTCGCGATCCAGTCCTTCGATCGACAGAGAGGGGCAGGCGGGGATCCCGGCGGTCGGCGGGCTTCACGAGCGATGCCTGGTGGGAAGGTGCACAGTGCTCGCACTGTGCACTTGCCGATGTTTCTCCAGCGCCGCGCCGCGCGCCTTCCGGGCCGAGGTCGTGCGCCGGATCTTCGCCGAGTACCTCCGACGGGAAGGGGGACCGGGCGATCGCGGCAGCGTTGAACCGCGATCGCATTGCCTGTCCTTTGGCGCGTAAGCCGGAGCGGAACCGGCATCGGCTCGCCGACGGCCAGCAGGCGAGCACGGTGCGCGTGATTCTCGACAATCCTCGGTACACCGGGTTTGCTGTGTTCGGTCGGTGGACGCGACACGAGACACTGCTCGATCCCGAGGACGTCGCGGCACGCCATGGTCGACTCGCTCGGCGATGTGGGAGAGGCACTGTCGGGCGCCGACCCGGTGAAACTCGGGCGGCTCTCTGCGGAACTCCGCCTTGATCTCCGTTACACACAAAAGGGGGCGGACTGTGATTGCCGGGCCCGCAGCCTTGGCGCGGCCCCTGATTTCGATTTATCAGTGTTTCTTCCCCGCGAAACCCCGAGGGCCGGTTCGACATTTTCTAAGAATTCTTTATAGGTCATCACTTATTCTTGTGGCCAGGGATGCCATCTTGACCGAGCGGTCCGGCAACCTGAAGCGGTCTCGGACTCCCGAGGACGTGATTGATTGTTTGCGAGAACAACTTCCCGGCCTGCCGAAGCGGGATGCCTCCGGTGCCTGTCTCGAGCTGTCGCGAGGATGCCCGAGAGCTACGGTTTGTGCGGCTAGCGAGTCGGGAGGGTTGGCGGGACTATTCGGAGCGGGGATCGCTGGCCTTGGGAAACGCCTCCGCCACCGGCACGCAGTCGCATGTCTCCCCGGCATCGGCTGGTCAACCAGGCGACGCAGCGGATTCCTGTTCGAGAAACGTGAATTGAGCATCTCGCCGACTTTGCGTGGCTATGCTGTGGACGGCCGCCCGGGCGGCAGACGAGGGGTTAGGGGGACGCCATGGTGACACTTCCGACCGATGCGAGAAGTCGGGGAGCCATCATCTCCCTGGTCGGCGAGTGCCTCGACAAACCGGGCGCCGAGCGACCCGTCACCATCATGCTCGGCCCTCCGGGCAGCGGCTCCAGCGAGATGCATGCGTCGCTCGTCGAGAAGTACGGAGAGGAGCATCCGTTCGCATACCTCAACCTCGGACGTCAGAAGTCGCTTCTGCCCCGCCACGTGCTCGGCGCGCTCGCTTTCCGCCTGGAGAGCCACAACCCCGCTTACAGTCGCGTCACACTGCCGAGGCTCCGCCTCGGGCTGTTGGCCTCCGACAACGACTACTCGGAGTTGAGCCGAAAGCAGAGCGAATCAGCGATCAAGCAGTCGCTCAAGCAGTTCGAGCGGAAGGCGGAGGAGCGGTATGACGGCAACTACCTGGCCGCCTTCGCGAAGGTGGCGGATCACTCCTTGGGTGCCCCGGAGGGTGCGTCGGAACTGGTGGTCGAGCTCCTCAAGCGGCTGAGCCGCAGCACACGGTCGTACCTTCGTGGCTTCAGCGGCCCGGTGCGCTGGTACGGGGAACACCGGCTGACGCAGGACAGCAACGGCTGGCGGGCCCTGGCAGAACTCAGCAACTGGCGGCACAGCGGCGACACGGAGGAACAGAGGAAGCTGGACCAAATGCTGTTCTCGGCCTTTCTCGCGGATCTGCGGGAGCGTGCGGACAGCCCCTTCCGCCCGCACTCGTTCCTGCTGCTGCTGGAGGACGCGGATACCGCCGGCGGCCGTCACTTCCTCGATCTGCTGATCCGCACACGGCATGAGGACGCGCTTCGCGGAGGGGGCCGGGCCGACCCCCTGACGGTGGTCGTCTCGGCGCACCGCTGGCTGCCCCGCTGGGGCCCTTCCACCGGCGACCAGTGGCCCTGGCGCAGACCACTCGAACCCGACTACGTCTCACTCGACGACTGGGGGGAACGACGCCGTCCGTGGCTGGAGTCGGAGGACTCCTGGTGGTACCCGGTCCGGCTGCGCGATCTCAGCCCTGACGAGGTGCGGGTGCGCATGGAACTCGCCGCCCCCTCAAGTCCGGCATTGGCGCGGTGTCTGCACCTCGCTCCGTTCGTGCACCGGCTGACCGGTGGCATGCCTCGCGCCGTCCAGGACGTGCTGACGGTGATCACCCAGCAGGGCATGCCCGGCAACGACGGTCCGGAGCAGGACGTCTGGCTGCGCGCCCTCCCCGACCGCACGCTGCGGGCCACCGAACACCCTGACGACCGGACCGGCGACGGAGCCTCCGTTCCGGACGCCGAGACCGGCCCGAGGCTCGTCGACAGCGCGCTGCGCCAGCTGCTCCGTGGCTTCGCACCGGACGATGTCGACCTGCTGGTCAGGTGCGCCGCGGCCCGGGACCTGTCGAGCGCCATCCGGCTGCACAGCAAGTTCGCCAGGCTCTTCAACGAGCTGCGCGCCCGCTGGCTGCTCGCGCCGTGGACGGGTGACGGCGGTGAGGCACCCGACGAAGCCCCTTCGCTGCATCCCTGGCTGCGGCGTCTCCTGCTGTGGCGTCTGGCCGAGCGGGCGGACGACTGGACCACGGTGCACGAGGAGCTCGCCGAGCACTTCCGGGAGACGGGCAACCCAACCCACGAGATGTACCACCGGTTGGCCGCCGGGCAGTTGGAAAAGGTGACCGGTCACCTGGCCGGGCGGTTCGGCGAACAGCACGCCACCGCGTGGGTCGCCTCGTTCAACGTGATCACCACCGCACCCAACCGGTTCGCCCCGGGAGACGGCCCGCGTACCCTGTTCGCCGGACTGCTGGCCGCAGTCCCCGCCGATTCCGAGGTCACCGTCACCGCGCTGGTCCGTGGCCTGGTGGCGGCGCGCTGGGTGTGGTGCGATCCGCTGGCCGATCCGCGCAGGCGACTCAAGGAGACACTGGCCGACGGTTTCGGTCAGCTCACCCGGCTCAGCGGCCGCGACGTCGTCGTGCTGCTGGACGAAGCCGAGCGCTACCGCTACTGGCGCACCTCCCCCGCCACGTCCCCCTGATGGAGAAGTGAACCCCCCGCAGAAGAGCGCCGACCTCACCGATGGCATGGGAAAGGACGCGAACGATGCGCATCAAGGCACGCCTGGACGTGCTCCGCAAACGCTTCATCCTGCTCGTCGTGGGTTCCGTGTTGGCGGTCGTCGGCATAGTGGGGACGTGGCTGCTCTTTGAGATGAGCCAGTCCTGCGGACCGTCCGGGCTGAAGAGGCTCGGGGATGCCGGCGAGTGCGTCGGCGTCACGGACGGCGGGGTCGGTTTCGGCGATGAGTACGAGGAGTATGAGAGGGTCTTCGACCTCATCAAGGTGGCGAACGACGAGGTGATCGATGAGGCGCACGAGCGCAACACGACGTACTACAGCATCGCCTACATGACGTCCTTCACCCTGACGGACGCGGACTCCAACACCAGGAAAGCGGTGCTCGATGAGCTCCAGGGCGCGTATGACGCGCTGAGACGGCACAACAGCGAACGGGCGCCGAAGATCCGCCTGCTCATCGCGAACACTGGAAGCACCGCGCAGCATTGGGAGCACACGGTGGCGGAACTGGCGAAGCGCCAGCGCACCGAGGACAGACTGGTGGCGGTGGCGGGGCTCGGCCCCAGTGAGGAGCAGAACATCGCGGCGGTCGAGAAACTCTCGGAGGAGCGACTGGCCATCGTGGCGAGCACGATGACCGCCGACTTCGAGCCGCCCATCGAGAACTTCGTCCGTGTCGCCCCGACCAACGCCGACCAGGCACTGGCCGCAGTCAACCACCTCAAACTCCAGGGGCACACCGAAATGATGATCATCCGGGACATCAGAGGGAGCAATCACTATGCACAAACCCTCGCTGATGCTTTCGAAGAGTCCGTCGGCGAAGCTGGCCAAGACCTGATCATTTCGTACGGGTCCGACAATGAGAGGTGGGAGAACGAGATTCACCAGGTACCCGGTCAGGTGTGCACCGACGCTCGGGAGGAACTCGCCCTCCTGTTCGCCGGCCGCTCGGAAGAGCTGGTACGCATGGTGCAGCGGCTTGGCGCCGAGCCGGTCTGCGACGACAAGTCGATCACTGTCATGACGGGCGACGACCTCAGCAACCTCACCGCCGAGGAGTTGACGGGCGTGGCGGCGATGAAGAACATCCAGGTGCTCTACACCGGTCTGGCCCACCCCGGCGCCGTGAAAGAGGTCAACCAGGCCGTGAATCGGGAGTCGCTCGAGCGCTTCGAACCGGGTGGGGCCTACAGCAAACGCTTCGGGAACCCGACCGACGACGGTCGGGCGATGATGGGCCACGACGCGGTGCTGGTGATCACCCACGCCATGGTCGCGGCGCTGGGCGACAGCGAGACCACGGCGGAACTCGACATCACGGGCGAGGACGTCGGCCGAATGCTCTTCCACATGAAGGGCGGTAACACCGTCAAGGGAGCGAGTGGCTGTCTCTCCTTCGACGACGAAGGCAACCCGATCAACAAGTCGATTCCGATCCTGACGATTGCGGAGGAGGAGCAGAAGGGTGTCGTGACGGTCCTCGCCATGTCCGCACCTGACGGGACACTGAGAGAGACACCCGGAAGTCGCTCCTGTGGAGGCTGAGGCGCCAGGGCGAATCAGAGGATGGGCGGACCCTTGGTGGCGCGACGTTCATCCATCGCCCGGTAGCTTTCGACTGCCCCCGTCAGCGGGAGGGCCGGGTCGAAGATCCCGCCGGGGGTAGATGCCTCGGTCCCAGATGAGCCGGATCGGCTCGGGCAGGTGGTGCCGCACGGGCGCCGGCCGCCGAGGGTGTGGATGCCTGCGGAGAACAACTGGTCTCCGGGGATGGAGACTCCGTGGTTCGCGCCCACGTAGCCGAGGTGGCCGCCCCCGCGGGTGGAGCCGATGGCCTGGAGGAACGACTCTTGGGTGCCGAACGCCTTGACCACCGCGTGCGCACCGAGCCTGCCGGTCGGCGAAAGGACCCGGTCGGGGAGCGCGAGACCTGCTTCTGTGCGGGCGTGCGCGGGGCGCGGGGCCTGAGTGTGTCGGCGCCAGCGGAGCGCAGCGAGGTCAGCCGCCGGATGCTCACCCAGATCGAGCTGGAGTAGGCCAGCCCGAGCGTCGTGTGGAGCACCGTGCGGGCAGTTGGGCGCATCTGCTGAGCGCGATCGACTTCCCCACCAGCTCGATCGCGCTGTGGAAGACGCATCTGGTCTGGGCGACGCTGTCACGACGCGATCGCCAAGAACAGGCGCGTGCGGTCGCCCACAGGGGCCGATTCGGGGCCGGCTGTGGGCATGGCGTGATGGACTTCGTCGACTGCACGGTGACGTCCGCTTGGGCGCCTCTGCACTCTCTGTCGTTGCCCCCGGCGCATGTCGATCGTTCAGGTTGGTGAGCGTCGCCGTGTCGTGCCTCTCCATCAGACGACGCCATCGCTGGAAACCTGGTGTCCATCGCGGATAACCAGATGTATATTAAACTTTCGTCTAATTCGGCCGTGAACGGGAACCCGATACCCGCGGCGTCGGTCGGCGTCCACCGCTGCGGCGGGCATGCTCGAGGACGCTCGTCCCTGATCTCGGGTCGAGACCGCTGCACTTTCGGGCAAAAATCTCCTGATCGGACGGGCGTGGTTGCGGGCTGAAGCGGTTCTCTCGCAAGATGTGATCATGCGGCGTTCAACGGTAGATCCGGGAGATATGGTTCTCGACCATAGCCTCGGGAGTCCTGTGGTGTATCCGGTGCCGGATGTTGCGACGGTATTGCCGGCTCCGGAAGCGGTGTTCACTGCGTGTGAAGATTGATGTTTTTCTGGTCGGTCTGACGGTACACTCAACAAGGTTCGGCTGGCGATAGATTTCGTCGAATTCGCTTATCCGGATTTTTGAGAACTTCCTCGGCTACTTCTGGAAACGTTTATCGTCGTCTGTTTCTGGATGTGTCGGGTCAATCGACTGTTTCAGGCTCGAGCTTGGTTCCGGCGCTCCGCAGATTTATGGGCAAGTCTTGGTGTGCGAGGAATCGATCTTGAACCAGTGACATCGAGACGGCGCCCGGGTCTGTCCTCTTCCTGCTGACAATGTTGTCATGCTGCCGCCCCGGCGAGGTGCACCAGCTGGTTCGTCTCGCCATGTCCCGAACACTCGGCGTGATCGCACTGGCGCCCGCATGTTCGTCGATCGCGACGGCCGCCGCCGTAGAGGTCTTGTCAGCTCACACCCGACGATGAGCGCACTCGTTCTGCGGTTGTGTTTCGGGTTTGTGTCGCTGATCGCGCTGGACGCGCAGGCCCGGGGAGATCCTGATCCCGCTCGGCACTGTCCGGACACCCGATCCGGTCCCGGCATCGCGTCTGGCCGCCAGTGTGCGCCGGCCTGGACGTCTCCATCTGACCGAGAGGACAGCATGACCAACGAAATCCTGTCCGCGACTGCGGCGACCGGTGCCGAGGTGGACGTCGTGGTGACCGCGTGTGTGCGTCCGGCGCCGGGTGCGAAACCACGAAGACTCGACTTCGTGGCGGCCGATCACAGCCGTGAGAACATCGATCCGGTGCGCAATCCGGCTACCGAGGACGGTGCGGAATGGAACACCCGCCGCTCGAATGCCTGACCGCCTTCCACGAGATATCAGACCGACGTCCACGAGGACGAACCCGATTGGGCAGCCCAATGTCGATGAGATCGATGCGCCGGGCGGACGCAGTCGCCGTCCTGGACGAGTCCTTCAGAGCCTTCTTGGGCGGCTACGACCGCGCCGTTGTCGTGTCCGGACCGATGATGTCCGGGAAGAGCAGGCTGTTGCGCGATTTCGCGGACAAGGTTTCGGCGGGCATCGGAACCGTCTTCACCGCGACCGGCTCGCTCAGTGAGCACGATGTCTCGATGGGGATCGTGGAGCAGCTCCTGCGCCGAGCGGGGCAGCGCACCGGACCGGGGACCGGCCTAGACCAGCTGCGCTCCGACCAGTCCGTCGACAATGGTCGCGCCCTACTCGCCGACGTCGTCGGGGGCAGCCCGGCGGTGCTCGTGGTGGACGAGGTCCACCACGCTGACGCGGCGTCGGTGGACGCACTGCTCTACGTGTTGCGTCGTATCGTCGGGACACCGGTACTCGTTCTGCTGAGCACCGTGGATCCGGCTGTCGCACCCGCCGCCGCCCTGATCGCGGAGCTGAGCAGCCTGGTGCCGGTGCGTGCGGCGCGACTGCGCATGCTTGACGTCGATGACGTCGCGGCCCTGCTCGAGGTGCCGCTCGACGACCGCCGTGCCGAGGAGTGCCACGCGCTCTGCGGTGGGAACCCCCTGCTCGCCGAGGCCCTGGTCGTCGACGGCTACGAGACAGGCGTGTTGGCTCCGGGGGAGACCTTCAAGGTGGCGGTCTCAACCTGTCTGTATCGGGGCGGTCGGACGGTGCTGGAGGTGGCCCGCTGTCTCGCACTGCTGGACACCACGTCCTCCCGTCACCTGCTCTACGAGCTGGCCGATGCCCCTTCTGCGGACGTCAACCAGGCCGTCACCGATCTGACCGTCGCCGGCTTGCTCGACGACGACGGCGGATTTCGCCATCCCGCAGCTCAGGAGGTCGCACTGGCCACCCTCACTCCTGCCGAGCGCGGCCATGCCCACCGCAGGATCGCCTCGTTGCTGCACCACTGCGGCGCGGACGTACCACTGGCCGCCACGCACCTGGTCGCCGCATTGGACGCCGACCCCGGCGACTTCGGTTCCGAGTTGCCGTGGGCGGCGGAGTTGCTTGTCGAAGCCGCCGACTTCGCGCTGCGCGGCGATCGTCCCGCCGACACCGTGCGGTATGCGAAAGCCGCGCGCAGCCTTACCACCGCCGAGACTGTCCGTGTCCGGGCCCTGGGTCTGCTCGTCGCCGCTCGATGGCGGCGGAATCCCTCCGCCGCCGCCAGCCACCTCGGCGACCTCCGCGCCGCTCGGCGTGCCGGGCATCTCACGGGAGACGGGTTCGAACTGCTGCTCAGCACACTGGCCTGGAACGGGCACTTCGCCGAGGCAGCGGACGTCATCCGGTCGATTGGCGACGACACGTCCACCGCCGTGGCCGAGCCTGCGTTGCGGTGGCTGCACTTCGTCAGTCCCGGCTCGTTCACTGAGCCGACGAGCGCCGCAGGCGACCCGGGCGGCGGGGACCTGTTCCAGCGTGCCGTCGAGGCGCTCGGTGTGGCGTTGTCGGGCGGTGAACCCGCGCGCGTAGCCGCCGACGCGGACTACGTGCTGCAGAACGGTGAACTGAGCGGGATCGCCGTCGAGCCCCTGATGTCCATTCTGCTGGCGTTGGTCTACGTCGATCGGCTCGACGATGCCGAGCAGTGGTGTCTACGGCTCGACAGCCAGTTCGCCGCCCGCAGCTTGGACACGCTGCGCGCGGTCCTGCTCAGCGTCGCCGCCGAGGTGGCCTATCGGCGCGGCGATATGCCGCTGGCTCGCAGTCGGGCCGCGTCGGCCCTGAACCTCATCAGCGTCAAGAGCTGGTGTGTCGCCGTAGGCTATCCGGTTGGCACCCACGTGCTTGCCAGCACCGCGCTCGGGTATCTGGACGAGGCGGCGGAGCTGCTGCGCCGCCCCGTCCCCGCTAATCTGGAGGACACCGCGTTCGCACTGCCGTACCTGTATGCCCGGGGGCAGCACGCTCTCGCCACGAACCGTCCCTACGCGGCTCTGGAGGATTTCCGCACCTGCGGCCGGTTGATGACCTCGTGGGACTTCGACATACCGACGTTCGTCTCCTGGCGCATCGGCGTGGGGCAGGCATACCTCGCGCTGGGCAGGCCCAGGGAGGCGAAGGGGATGTTCGACAAGCAGCTCCTTCGGGCCCGAGGTCGGGCCCGGGCTGTACATGCCGTCTCGCTGCGACTCCTCGCGGAGACGGGGTTGATCAGTGATCGCAGGCAGTTCCTCGAGGAGTCGGTGAAACTGCTGCAGAACAGCGGGCACCTGCTGGAATTGATCAACTCCTTGGCAGAATTGAGCAACGAGTACTACGCCAGGGGCGACTCCGAGCGCTCCCGCTTGACCGGCCGCCGAGCCATCGAGGTCTCCAGCGGCTGCGATGCCCTCGGAGTGGCCAAGAACCTGTTGCTCAGCGGCGAGCGCTTCGACCTCACCAACCTGGTCGACGACGACGAGCAGCGCTATCCCCAGCTCACCGACGCGGAGAGTCGTGTCGCCGGACTTGCCGCCCAGGGGCTGACCAATCGCGAGATCGGCCGCAAGCTGTTCCTCTCCATGAGCGCGGTCGAGCAACGGCTTACCAGGGTGTTCCGCAAGCTCGGGGTGAGCAGGCGGGCAGACCTGATCGGTCTCACCCTCGCGCGCAGCGCCGCACCGGGCTTGCTCGAGTCGTCGACGAGTAAAGCCGGGAGTCCCTCGGGCTGACAACGATCTGCGTCGGCAGGCGACACAGCCGGGTTGTCATCCAGACAACCCGGCAAGGGGTGTGGGGGCGGACCACCGCGACAGGCGCGTGCCCGCCCGGGTGTCCACCAGGCCCCGGGTGATCCGGCTCCAGACGGCGGGCGCGGCCGGCTTCCCACCGCGGCCCGAGGACATCCCCGCACCGGCGTCGTGGCCCGCACCGAACCGCCGCCACCACTGCTGGAGGATCCCGCCGGGTGACCGGCACGCCATACCGACAACGGCGACCGGCATCTAAAGAGCCTGTTCCGCATCCCCACCTTCGGAGTTGCGCGGGGCCTGCGCGGCGATCTGCGGCGTCGTCGTGAAGTCACCAGAGCTCCGCTGTGGTTCTCCTCCTCCGCCTGGTAGCTCAGCCACGCTGATCCCGCCGACGACGGGGGGATCGAAGACAGGCTCTTCGGCCTGCCTGTCGGTGGCGCGGATCCGGTGCAGCGCCTGCTGTGCGTCGGCTGCCTGCCGGAGTCTCGTTCGTCGGCCGGCTACCTCGTGACGCCGATTCGGCGGCGAACAAGGAAGAAGTGCGTGCGCGAGGCGACGCTTCAGGGATTGACTGCCCACCATCATCCCGGTGTTCGGCGGGTACGGGAAGAGGGGATATGGCGGCAGGCCCGAGCTAGGGGGGTCACCTCCGGTGCGAGGGCGTCGCAGACACCATTCCGAGGTGGTGGGGGCGGGCGGCAGGGGTGGTGGGAACGGGGGTGCGCGACGTTTCCTCGATGCGGCACCCGTGATCGCGGGACCGGTCACGAGGAAGGCGACCGTGATGGACCCACTATCGGAAGCAGTCATTGCGGGAGCCCCCGCAGCAGACCTGTCCCGGCTGGCGCCGCCGGAACGCTTCGTCGCCGCTCATCTGCGCGCCGAGGACGTCGGAATGTTCGGCGGCGTCGTCGACAAGGACGTCCGCAAATCGCTGCGGGTCGGCGAGGTCGCGATGCCCGAGCTGGCGCCGGACGAAGTGCTGATCGCTGTGATGGCCAGTGCCGTCAACTACAACACCGTGTGGTCGGCGATGTTCGAGCCATTGCCCACCTTCCAGTTCCTCCGCCGCTTCGCCCGCAACGGTGGCTGGGCCGCCCGTCATGACTTGCCCTATCAGGTGGTCGGTTCGGACGGTGCGGGTGTCGTGGTCCGGGTCGGCAGTGGCGTCCGGCGCTGGAAGATCGGTGATCACGTGGTGGTGAGCCCCGTCTACGTCGACGACCAGGAACCGGCCACCCATGCGGACGGGATGCTGGGCTCCGAACAGCTGGCCTGGGGCTTCGAGACCAACTTCGGCGGCCTCGCGCACTACAGCGTGGTCCGGACCAGCCAACTCGTTCCCAAACCCGCGCACCTGACCTGGGAGGAGGCGGCCTGCAACCCACTGTGCGCAGGCACCGCCTACCGGATGCTGGTCGGCGAGCGCGGCGCCAGGATGAAACAGGGTGACGTCGTATTGGTGTGGGGGGCCGCCGGAGGTCTCGGCACCTACGCCGTCCAGTTCGTGCGCAACGGCGGCGGGATCGCGATCGGCGTGGTCGGCTCGGCGGAGAAGGCTGAGGCAGTCCGCAGACTCGGTTGCGACGTGGTGATCGACCGTCGGGAGATCGGCATCGACGACCACGTGGCCGACGACCCGGCCAGGGTTCTCGAGGTCGGGAAGCGGCTGGGTCGAATCATCCGCCGTGAGACCGGCCGGGATCCGGACATCGTCTTCGAACATGTCGGCCGGGCCACCTTCGGCATCTCGGTGTTCGTGGTTCGTCGGGGCGGCACCGTCGTCACCTGTGGCTCCAGCACCGGCTACCGCCACGAGTTCGACAATCGCTACCTGTGGATGAAACTGAAGCGGGTGATCGGCAGCCATGCGGCCAACCTCCACGAGCAGTGGGAGACCAACCGGCTGATCGCGTCGGGGCGGATCGCCCCCGCGTTGAGCGATGTGTATGACCTCGACGATGTCGGCGAGGCGGTTCGCACCGTGCAGACCAATCAGCACATCGGCAAGATCGGGGTGCTGTGCCTCGCACCCCGAGCGGGGCTCGGAGTCACCGATCACGAGCTGCGAACGCGGATCGGTGCCGACCGGGTCGCTCCGCTGGCCCGAGCGACCGTAGCGGCCGGGTGAGGCGGCGATGACTGCTTCCGTCGGCCCCGTCGGCGTTCCAGTCGGTGTGCTCGGCACCGGTTCGTACCTGCCGGAGCGGGTCGTCGACAACACGGAGATCGCGAACCGAGTACCCGACACCACCGCCGAGTGGATCACCGAGCGCACCCGGATCGAAGGCCGCCGTTACGCGGCCTCGGACCAGGCGACCTCGGACCTCGGCGCCGAGGCGGCTCGCCGCGCGCTGGAGCGGGCAGGGGTCACCGCCGCCGATGTCGACTACCTGATCGTCTCCACGTCCACCGGCGACTCGCCGCAGCCGCTGACCTCGTGCGTGATCCAGCAGGTCATCGGTGCGACTCACGCGGCCTGCTTCGACATCAACGTGGTGTGCGCGGGTTTCGTGTACGGGATGGCACTCGCCCGTGCCCTGGTCACGCTCAATCCCCAGGCGCTCGTGCTGGTGGTCGCCGCCGACGTCTACTCCAGGATCCTCGACTTCGACGACCGCAGCACGGCGGTGTTGCTCGGTGACGGTGCGGGCGCGGCAGTGCTCGGCGCGGTCCCGGCGCCCTACGGGATGCTCGAGGTCGGACTCGCCAGTCGTGGCGAGCGCGGGGACCTGATCCGGGTGGACGCGGGGGGCAGCAGACGACCCACCACCGCGCAGACGGTGGCCGATGGCGGGCACTACTTCCGGATGAACGGCCGGGGTGTCCGAGACTTCGTCATGGACGCGGTACCACCCGCCCTGGACGACCTGCTGTTGCGGGCGGGGCTGCACCTCGGCGACGTCGACCATTTCGTGCCGCACCAGGCCAACGGCGTGCTGCTCGCCCAACTCGTCGAGAAGGCCGGTCTCCAGCACGCCCGTACCCACTACACACTGGAGCGCTACGGCAACGTCGGCAGCGCATCGGTGCCGGTGGTGCTGGATGACGCCAACGCCTCGGGCGCTCTCGCCGACGGCGATCTGATCGTGCTCGCCGCATTCGGCGGCGGCATGTCGTTGGGCACCTGCCTGCTGCGCTGGCGGACCGGATGACGGCCCGGGAGATACGTCGGGTCGGGGTGGTCGGCGGCGGGCTGATGGGCGGCGGCTTCGCAGAACTCTGCGCGCTGCGTGGCTTCGACGTCCACGTGGTCGCCTCCGGTCCGGCCTCGGCTGCCCGGGACCATGCCCGGCTGCTCCGTTCCCTGGAGAAGTCGGTCACCAAGCAGAAGATCACGGCCGAACAGGCGGCGGCGGCCGAGGCGAAGGTGTCGTTCGGCGCCGATCTCGGCGAACTCGCCGACCGTGATCTCGTGCTGGAGGCGGTTCGCGAGGACGAGACAGTCAAGACCGCCGTGTTCCAGACGCTCGACAAGGTCGTCCGGGCGGAGACCGCCGTGCTCGCCTCGACCACCTCGGCGATCCCCCTGATCCGGCTGGCCAAGGTCACGGAGCGGCCGGGGCGCGTGATCGGCGTGCACTTCTTCAACCCGGTCCCGGTGCTGCCCCTGGTCGAGATCGTGCCGGCGTTGCTCACCGACGACAGCACGGTGGAGGACTCGGTGGAGTTCGTGACCACCGGGCTGGCCAAGGAGGTCGTCCGATCTCCCGATCGTGCCGGGTTCGTGGTCAACGCACTGCTGGTGCCGTATCTGCTGTCCGCCATCCGAATGGTCGAGTCCGGCTTCGCCAGCGCTGAGGACGTCGACCGGGGCATGACCCTCGGCTGCGCACACCCGATGGGCCCGCTGCGGCTGATGGACATGATCGGTCTCGACGTAGTCGCCGCCGTCGGCGACGCGCTCTACGCGGAGTACCACGAACCGCTCTACGCGCCGCCGCCGCTGTTGACCAGGATGGTCGACGGCGGGCTGCTCGGGCGCAAAACGGGACGCGGGTTCTACGACTACAGCTAGATTCCCGCCGTGTAGTCCACAACGGATCTCCCGGTCCCGGGCGTCCACCCCGCGTGAATGTGCGGGGGATGCCCGGCCGGGCGACCCGGGGCCTGCCTGGACCGGATCGACGAACACCGGACCGACCTGCGTCCCCGCGGCCTGCGCTAGGCGCTGCGGCTGCGACGACCCGGGGCCTGGCAGCGACCCGGGGAAGGCGATGCCCAACGCCCGGGCCCGGTGCTCGGCGGCGCCGGCGGTGCTCGGTGTTTGATGCCCGGTGCTCGCCCGCCGTACCACCGTCTCGCCGTACCACCGTCTCGCCGTACCACCGTCTCGCCGGTCACTCCGGCAGCGCCGCACTCCGGCAGCGCCGTGCGGCGGGCGGGCCGCGGAGGGCGCGGGCGGGCCGCGCCTGCCGACCCGGCCGAGCAGACCGAGCCCTGGTGATGCCTTGTGCTACCCGGCCGTCCGGTATCGAGGTTCGGGTAGCGCCGAAGTCGGCGCCCAAGCCGCTGCGGACAGCCTGCTTGCGGTCCCCGTTCCTCCGGGAGTCATTGCGGCCTGCGGAACCCGGTCGTCGCGATCACACCGCTGATTCCCGCGATCACCAGGCTGATCGCGGTGGCGAGCAGGGCGGACCCGCCACCGGGCAGGCCCAGCGCCACCGCGCGGGTTGCGTCCACCGCGTAGGTCAGCGGGTTGACCGTCGCCACCGCGCCGAGCCAGGCGGGCATGTCCGCGATCGGGACGTAGGCGCTGGAGGCGAACATCAGCGGGAACATGGTCAGCACGCTGACGCTCTGCATCACCTCGGCGTTGCGCATCCAGGTGCCCAGTGCGAGGAACACCCAGGTGATCCCCCAACCGACGACCAGTGCCAGGCTCAGCGAGATCAGCACGCCGGGGAACCCGGTCGCCGGGTAGTAGCCGAACAGCGCACTGGCCAGAGTGTGGATCACGACCAGCTGGAAGCCGGTGCGGACCAGGTCGGAGATGCTCCGAGCGACGAGGATCGAGCTCGGGCGGATCGGCAGCGAGCGCAGCCGGTTGAGCACCCCGTTCTTCATGTCGTCCACCAGACCGACCCCGGACTGGATCGAGGACTGCAAGGCGGTGTTCACCAGGATTGCAGGCATCAGGAACTCGATGTAGTCGACCCCGGCCGGGAAGCTCGCGCCGCTCGCCAGGCTGCCGAAGACCTGGGTGAACAGGACCAGGATGACCACCGGCTGGACCAGGTTCAGCATGACGAGGCGCCAGTCGGTGAGGGTCGCGTGCAGCGATCTGCCGGTGAGCACCGAGATCTGCGTGAACGCGGAACTGCCGCGCCATCGCGGCGGCGCCTGCTGGAACGAGGAGATACTGATCGGAACTCCCAGGGTCAGACGAGGTTCTCGTCGGGTGCGGATCGGATGCGGGTCGCGCGGCCCCTTGCATCCGGGCACGGGTGCGTCACCCCGGCGGGCGGGCCCGCCTCGGATCGGATTCGGGGCCCGATCGCGTCGGGGGCGGTCCGGTGTCGGTCGGCCCGAACCCGTCCTGCCCGGTTACGGGCTAGACCCGCACCGGCAGAGGGGTCTTCGCGACGGCCAGATAGACGTCGTCCAGGGTCGGCTCACCCAGCGCGAGTTCGGAGGCCTCGATGCCGACCTCGTCCAGCGCCCGGACCACGATGGCCACCTCCCGGTTGGCGATGATCGGCATGGTCAGCGTCCGCGCCTCGGCGTTCACCCTGGGGTCCAGCCCGGCCCGTTCGAGGCCCGTGGTCGCCGCTCCGAGATCGTCGGCGGCCGAGATGGTCACCGTCACGGTGCGCTGCCCGACCCCGGCCTTCAGCTCGGCCGGGGTGCCTGCGGCCACCACCTTGCCGTCGGCGAGCACGGTGATCGTGTCGGCCAGATGATCGGCCTCGTCGAGGTACTGGGTGGTGAGCAGCACCGTCGCGCCATCCTCGACCAGGCCCTGCAACAAGGTCCACAGGTTGCGGCGGCTTACTGGATCGAGTCCGGTGGTCGGTTCGTCCAGGAAGATCACCTCGGGCCTGCCCACGATGCAGGAGGCGAGATCGAGGCGCCTGCGCATGCCGCCGGAATAATGGCGTGCGGGCCGCAGCGCGGCATCGGTCAGGCCGAACAGCTCCAGCAGTTCGTCCGCGCGGTCTTTCGCCTTCCTGCGCCCGGCGCCGAGCAGCCTGGCCACCATCACCAGGTTCGACCGGCCGCTGAGTTGCTCGTCGACCGAGGCGAACTGGCCGGTGAGACCGATCCTGGTGCGGATCTCGTGGACGTTCTCGGTCACGTCGAAGCCCGCCACGCGCGCGCTGCCCGAACTCGGCGGCAGCATCGTGGTCAGCACGTTGACCAGGGTCGTCTTCCCCGCGCCGTTGTGGCCGAGTAGACCGAGCACCTTGCCTCGGTCGAGGCTCAGACTCACCGAGTCCAGCGCGGCGACCGCGCCGAAGGTCTTGCCGACTCCACGGGCTTCGATCATCGGTTCGGTCATGACCGGGTCATACCGCCAGGAGTTCCGCGCGGATGTCCGCCAGCACCTCGGTCTTATGCTGGAGCAGGTAGAAGTGCCCGCCTTCGAACACCCGCACGGTGCACTCGGCGTGGGTGTGCTCGCTCCACCGTCGCGCCTCGTCGATCGTCGCCTTGACGTCGTCGTCGCCGATCAGGACGCTGATCGGGCTGCTCAGCGGCGGCCCGGGTCGATAGCGATAAGTTTCGGCGGCCTTGTAGTCGCTGCGGATCGACGGCATGGACATCCGCATGATCTCCTCGTTGCCCAGCGCCCGGTCGTCGGTGCCGCTGAGCGATTGCAGTTCGGCGATCAGCGCATCGTCGTCGCGCTGGTGGACCCGCTCGTCGCGATGGGTGCCGGGTGCCCGACGGCCGGAGACGAACAGCCGCGACGGCGGTACGCCGCCTGCCGCCTCGATGCGCCTGGCGATCTCGAAGGCGAGGATGGCGCCCATGCTGTGGCCGAACAACACGACCGGCCGGTCGAGTTCGGGCTCCAGCGCGGCGAAGGTCTGGTCTGCCAGTTCGTGGAGATCCTCGATGTGGGGTTCGTGCCTGCGGTCCTGCCTGCCGGGGTACTGCACGGCCAGCACATCCGCGACGGGTGCGAGGTCCCGCGCCATCGGCAGGTAGAAGCTTGCGGAGCCGCCCGCATGCGGCAGACAGATCAGGCGGGGTGCCTTGGGTGACGAGGCTTCGAACCGGCGGACCCAGAGGGTGGTGCCGCCTGGTGGCACCCTCGGGTTCTCTCGTTGCACATCGGCGACTCCTGGTGCCATGCGACCGTCCTCCACCTGAGCGCGAGCGGGAAGCTTCTCGGCGAACGGTGCCAGTTCCTTGTTGAGGAAAGTGCCAATCACCCGTGGCTACCGTCGTTCCCATCGCCCGTAGCCGGAGGAAGGGTCCCGTGGTGAACGGAATTTCCACTGGTGCCCGCGGGTCTGCGGCTTTCGGGGCACTCGGTGCTGTGCCGGGGGTGATCGGCTGGACCCCGGCGTTCGACTGGATCGCAGTGGTCGATCGGATCCTCGGCGCGAGCTGTCCGCAGCACCACCCGGTGGAGCGGACTTTCCCCGACGCCAGGCGGAACCGACCGGCCGAGTCGGGCACCGACGATGTCGACCACGCCCACGACTCCGCCACGATCCCGGGCAGCACCGCGCGGTCGCAGCTCGATCGCGCCGTGGCAGGCCCACCCGAGCACCTGGGTCGAGGCTCGCGGAGCAGCACCGTACTGCGGAGCGGGTGCTCTCGGTCGAGTACCGGTTCGCCACGGTGGCGCGTTCGGCCCGGCGAGTACTCCCCGCAGGAGCTCCCGGATCGGCATCTCGAGGCACGAACGGGAGCAGGGGCCACAGCCGTCCCCGCCAGGCAGCAGGGCTGACAGCCGGATCGCGCGGCTCAGCCATGGGTCGCGCCACGCGTGGATGGTGGTTCGACGTGATGACCAGGGCAGGTTCCGAGCCGATCGCGATCGTGGGTATCTCCTGCCGCTTCCCGCAGGCCCCCGATCCCTCGGCCTTCTGGCGGTTGCTGACCGACGGCATCGATGCGATCCGGGACGCCCCTGTCGATCGGTACCCGGCAGGCACTGCGGCCGGGTACCTCGACGAGGTCGATCGATTCGACCCCGCCTTCTTCGGGCTCTCGCCGAGCGAGGCCGCCATGATGGATCCGCAGCAGCGGCTCGTGCTGGAACTGAGCTGGGAAGCCCTGGAGAACGCGGGCATCCTGCCCGGGACGCTCGCGGGCGGACCGGCCGGGGTGTTCGTCGGCGCGATGGCCGAGGACTACCGCGCGCTGGCGGGGCTGGACGGTTCGTCCGGCCGGTACGTGCTGACCGGGCTCTACCGCAGCATGATCGCCAATCGCATCTCCTACTTCCTGCGGCTGCACGGTCCGAGCCTGACCGTGGACACCGGACAGTCCTCCTCGTTGGTCGCGGTGCACCTCGCCTGTGAGAGCCTGCGCGCCGGGGAATCCGGCCTCGCCCTCGCAGGCGGGGTGCAGCTCAATCTCGTGCCGGACGGCACCGCGCACCTTGCCGCGCTCGGAGTGCTCTCCCCGGACGGACGTTGTCACACCTTCGACCACCGGGCGAACGGGATCGTGCGCGGCGAGGGCGGCGGGTTCGTCGTGCTCAAACGGCTGGCCGATGCCGTGTCCGACGGTGACACAGTGCACGGGGTCATCCTCGGCAGTGCGACCAACAACGACGGCGGTGGTGCGAACCTCACCGCACCGAGCGAGACGGCGCAGCGCGACCTGCTGCGGACCGCCTGCCGCAGCGCCGGGGTCGAACCCGCCGAGGTGCAGTACGTGGAGCTGCACGGCACCGGCACCCGGGTCGGCGATCCGATCGAGGCCGCCGCGCTCGGGGCCGCACTCGGCGCGGAACGGTCCCCGGCGACACCATTGCTGGTCGGCTCGGTGAAGACCAACATCGGACACCTGGAGGGCGCCTCGGGCATCGCGGGCCTGCTGAAGACCGTGCTCGCGTTGCGCCACGAGGAATTGCCGCCCTCGCTGAACTTCGAACGGCCCAATCCGGCGATCTCGCTGCCGGAACTGGGGTTGCGCGTGCAGACCGCGCGTACCGGCTGGCCCGGGCCGGACCACCCGCCGGTGGCCGGGGTGTCCTCCTTCGGGATCGGCGGCACCAACTGCCATGTGGTGCTTGCCGGCTACGCCGAGGCATCGGTGACCGGGGAGCCCGGGGCCGGGTCCGGCGCGCCGGGCGCGGGTCTGGCAACACCGACCTGGCTGCTCTCCGCGCGGAGCCGACGGGCGCTGCGCGGACAGGCCGAACGGCTCGCCGCGTTCGCCGAGGAACAGGCGGACCTGCCGGTGGAGGCGATCGGCGCGGCGCTGCGGGATACCCGCACCACCTTCGAGCACCGCGCGGTGGTGCAGGCGGCCACCCGCGCGGACCTGATCGAGGCGACCCGTGCGCTGGCGCTCGGGGAGCCGGACCCGAGGCTGACCGCAGGCGTGACCGACGCCGAGGGCGAGGTCGTCTTCGTGTTCCCCGGCCAGGGT
Source organism: Actinoalloteichus fjordicus (assembly GCF_001941625.1). NCBI lineage: Bacteria > Bacillati > Actinomycetota > Actinomycetes > Pseudonocardiales > Pseudonocardiaceae > Actinoalloteichus > Actinoalloteichus fjordicus. Next base: position 3,808,000 of record NZ_CP016076.1, on the reverse strand, counting down.
GCGCAGTGGGCGGACATGGCGGTGGAGCTGCTCGACACCGTGCCGGTGTTCGCCGAGCACGTCGAGGCCTGCTCCCTGGCACTGGCCCGACATACCGGATGGTCGGTGCTCGATGTGCTGCGCGGTGTCGAGGGCGCCCCGGACCTGGGGCGGACCGCCGTGGTGCAGCCGGTGCTGTTCGCGATGTCGGTGTCACTGGCACAGACCTGGCGGGCCGCCGGGATCGAGCCCGCCGCGGTGATCGGTCATTCGCAGGGCGAGGTCGCGGCCGCCCATGTCGCGGGGGCATTGTCCCTGGACGATGCCGCGAAGATCGCCGCCCTGCGGGTCGGCATCACCACCGACCTTCTCGCCGACTCCGGTGGCGGGATGCTCATTCTCGGGACGAGCGCGCAGGACTACCGCGAGCGGTTCGCTGAACTGGCGCCGGGGGTGTCGATCGCCGCGTTGAACGGCCCGGAATCCATCGTGCTCGCCGGGCCCCAATCGACGCTGGACGCATTCGCCGAGCTCGTGGCCGCGCAGGGCGTGCGGTGCCGGGGCGTGCGAGCGGCCGAGTTCGCCTCGCACTCACCCGCCGTGGAACCTGCGGAACAGGCCCTGCGCGCCGCCTTCGCCGGTATCGAGCCCCGCCGGTGCCCGGTGCGCATCCTCTCCACGGTGACCGGCGACTGGGTCGACGGTGCCGACCTGGACGCGGACTACTGGTACCGCAACCTGCGAAGCACCGTCCGGTTCGAGCCGGGCGTCCGGGCACTCGCCGCGTCGGGGCACGACTTCTTCATCGAGGTGAGCCCGCACCCGATCCTCGTTCCCGCCATCGAGGACACTCTCGCCGGGGAGACCCGGCTCAGGGTCGTGATCGGGACGCTGCGTCGCGACGAGCCCGCCGTGCTGAACCTGTTGTCCGGGGCGGCGCAGCTGCACGTCCGAGGGCTCTCCCCGGACTGGAACGGTCTGCTGCCGTCGGCCGGTGCCGAGCGGGTGGAACTGCCCACCTACGCCTTCCAACGCCGTCGTCACTGGCTGGACGGCTCCGCGCCAGAGGGTGATCCGGAGCAGGCCGCGCGCAGTGCGTCAGAGTGGGAAGCCCTCATCGTCCGCAGGCTCGGCGGCATCATCGGCGACGGTGCGGCGGTGGATCCGCGCGCCACCTTCAAGGATCTCGGCTGCGATTCGATGTCCCTCGTCGAACTACGCGCCCAGGTCGGCGCGACGATCGGACGGCCGATCCCGGTGTCCGTGCTCTTCAGCTACCCGACACCCGCAGCGCTCGCCGGCCACCTCGCGGCCGAGCAGCCCGACGATGTCGACCTCGGTGCCACCGAGGCTGCCGGGGTTCCTGATCTCGCGGAACCGCTGGCGATCGTGTCGATGGCCTGCCGATTCCCCGGCGGGGTCGTCTCGCCGGAGCAGTTGTGGGACGTCGTGGCCGCAGGCGGCGACGTGGTGTCGGACTGGCCCCAGGACCGAGGTTGGGATCTGGCAGGCAGCTACGACCCGCAGCCCGGCCTGCCAGGCAGGTCCTACGCAAAGGAGGGCGGGTTCCTTACGGGCGCGGGCGGGTTCGACGCAGACTTCTTCGGGGTGTCCCCGCGTGAGGCGCTGGCGATGGACCCGCAGCAGCGGTTGCTGCTCGAGGTGTCCTGGGAGGCCGTGGAGCGGGCCGGGCTGGCTGCGAATTCCCTGCAGGGCAGCGACACCGGGGTGTTCGTCGGCACCACGACGCAGGAGTACGGCGCCCGCCTGCATGAGGCTGCGGACGATTCCGGCGGCTACACCCTGACCGGCACCGCGGCGAGCGTCGCCTCCGGCCGGATCGCCTACACGCTCGGCCTGCTGGGGCCCTCCATGACCGTGGACACCGCATGTTCGTCCTCGCTGGTGGCCCTGCACCTGGCCGCGCGGGCGCTGCGCCAGGGCGAGTGCTCGATGGCGTTGGTCGGTGGGGCGACGGTGATGGCCACGCCGGGGGTCTTCGTGGAGTTCAGCAGACAGCGGGGACTGGCACCGGACGGGCGTTGCAAGGCCTTCGCGGAGTCCGCCGACGGCACCGGCTGGTCCGAGGGCGTCGGTGTGCTGCTGGTGGAGCGGCTCTCAGACGCCCGGCGCAACGGGCATCCGGTGTTGGCGGTGGTGCGGGGTTCTGCGGTGAACTCCGATGGCGCCTCGAACGGCCTCACCGCGCCGAATGGCGTCGCGCAGCAGCGGGTGATTCGGCGTGCGTTGGCGGATGCGGGTCTTGTCGCGTCGGAGGTGGACGCGGTGGAGGCGCACGGGACCGGGACCACCTTGGGTGATCCGATCGAGGCGCAGGCGTTGTTGGCGACTTATGGTCGGGATCGCCCGGCGGATCGGCCGTTGTGGTTGGGGTCGTTGAAGTCGAATATCGGTCATTCCCAGGCTGCGGCCGGGGTCGGCGGCGTCATCAAGATGGTGCAGGCGTTGCGCCATGGGGTGTTGCCGAAGACCTTGCATGTGGATGTGCCGTCGTCGCATGTGGACTGGGATGCGGGTGCGGTGCGGTTGTTGACGGAGCAGGTCGAGTGGCCTGCGGTGGACCGGCCTCGGCGGGTCGGGGTGTCCTCCTTCGGGATCTCCGGCACCAACGCGCACGTGATCGTCGAGGAGGCGCCGGAACCCGCCGAGGTGGTGGCAGGCCCCGATGCCGAACCCGGGGTGGTGCCGTGGTTGCTGTCGGCCCGTTCGCCTGCGGCGTTATCGGACCTGGCGGGCCGGTTGGCCGAGCAGGTCGGTGCGGATTCGGATCTGTCGCCGGTGGACACCGCCTTCACGTTGGCGGTGGCCCGCGATGCGATGGAGCACCGCGCTGTGGTGATCGGGGCGGAGCCCGCCGAACTGCTGGCCGGATTGGGAATGGTGCCCGAGAACTTCGATCGCGCCGGTTCCGTCGGTCGGGTGGTTCTGGTGTTTCCGGGTCAGGGTTCGCAGTGGGTGGGGATGGGTCGGGAGTTGTTGGGGTGTTCTCCGGTGTTCGCTGCGCGGTTCGCGGAGTGCGGGGAGGCGTTGGCCCCGTGGGTTGACTGGTCTCTTGTCGCTGCATTGGATGATGAGGGGTTGTTGGCGCGGGTTGATGTTGTTCAGCCGGTGTTGTTTGCGGTGTTGGTGTCGTTGGCTGCGGTGTGGGAGTCCTTTGGTGTTCGGCCGGATGCGGTGGTGGGTCATTCCCAGGGTGAGATCGCCGCGGCGGTGGTGGCGGGTGGCTTGTCGTTGTCTGATGGCGCGCGGGTGGTGTGTGCTCGTTCCCGGTTGATCGCCCAGACCCTGGCGGGGGGCGGCGGGATGCTGTCGGTGGCCCTGCCCGAAGACGAGGTCCGCTCCCGCCTCACGACGTTCGACGCCGGTGCCGACGCCGATGCCGATGCCGGTGCCGGTGGTGTGTCGGTGGCGGCGGTGAACGGCCCGTCGTCGGTGGTGGTCTCCGGCGAGCCCGTCGCCTTGGCCGGCTTCGCCGAGGGGTGTGAGTCCGAGGGTGTTCGGGTGCGGTGGGTTGCGGTGGATTATGCGTCGCATTCCGAGCAGGTGGAGCGGCTCGAAGCGGACTTGCTGGCGGTGTTGGCGGAGGTCACGCCGCGCAGCAGCGAGGTGGGTTTCTTCTCCACGGTGACCGGTGACTGGATCGAGACCAGTGAGTTGGATGCCGGGTATTGGTATCGGAATCTTCGTCAGACGGTGCATTTCCACTCTGCGATCACTGCGTTGGCGGAGCAGGGCTACACCGGATTCGTGGAGTCCTCACCGCATCCGGTGCTCACGATGTCCATCCAGGACACCCTGGACGGTCCGGGCTTCCTGGACGAAGACGGGCTGTTGGTGACTGGGACGCTGCGGCGGGACGACGGTGGGCTGCGCCGGTTGTACGACAGCGTGGGCCAGGTCTGGATGCGTGGTTATCCGGTGGACTGGGCCTCGGCCTTCGGCGACCACTCCCGGCGGGTGCCGCTGCCCACCTACCCGTTCCAGCACACCCGCTACTGGTTGGAAACGCGGCAGGCCGCGCGCCGCGACGAGGCCGTGGACGACTGGCGCTACCGCATCGCCTGGGCGGACCTCGCCTCGGACGCCCACGCACGACTTTCCGGCACCTGGCTCGCGGTGACCACCGGCGGGCACGAGCCGGATCTGTACACCGAGCTGGCCGGTCGGGGCGCGGTCATCCGCACCGTCGCCCTCGGCGAAGAAGGCGAGCTCGCCGAATCCCTGCGGGCCGCCGCCGACGAACCACCCGTGGGCGTACTGCTGCTGCTCGGTTCGGACGACGCCGGGCCGACCCTCGTCCCGGCCGGACTCGACGCGATCACCCGACTGCTCCGGGCCCTCGCCGAGGCCGAGATCTCCGCGCCGCTGTGGTGCGTCACCCGTGGCGCCGTCTCGACCGGCGACACCGACCGGCTGGCCAGCCCGGACCAGGCGACCGCCTGGGGCCTGGGCCTGGTCGCCGCGCTGGAGCACCCGCGACGCTGGGGCGGACTGATCGACCTCCCGGCGCAGGACGGCGACTGGGCGGGGGCACTCGCCGCAGCCCTCACCCGCATGGACGGCGAGGACCAGCTCGCGATTCGCCCGGACGGCGTCTACGGCAGGCGGCTGGTCCGCGCGCCGTTGCCCGCACACGCCGGGCAATCCTTCCGGCCAGCCGGCACGGTCCTCGTCACCGGCGGCACCGGCACCCTCGGCGCGCACATCGCACGGTGGCTTGCTCGCGCCGGTGCCGATCACCTCGTGCTCGTCGGCCGCCGAGGCGCCGCCACCGACGGTGTTCCCGAACTCGTGGCCGAACTGGAGGAGGCGGGTACCGAGGTGACCGTCGCGGCCTGCGACATCACCGATCGCGCCGCAGTGGCCGACCTCGCGGCCCGGCTGGCCGCCGCCGGGCACCCGGTGCGCAGCATCGTGCACGCGGCCGGGATCGGTGTCCTGGAACCGCTCTCCTCCCTAGGCGTCGAGTCGATGGCCGAGGTGCTCGCCGCGAAGGTCGGCGGGCTGCGCACCCTCGACGAGGTGTTCGACCTCGCGGCCATGGACAAGGTGCTGCTGTTCTCCTCGATCTCCTCGGCCTGGGGCGTGGCCGACCACGGCGCCTATGCCGCCGCGAACGCCTACCTCGATGCCTTCGCCCGACAGCGGTGGGCCGACGGCGCGCCGATCCGGTCGATCGCCTGGGGACCCTGGGGCGGCGGCGGGATGATCCCCGAATCCTTGCAGGACGTCCTGCGCAGACGCGGGGTGCCGGTGCTCGACCCGGCCACCGCTGTCCGAGGCCTGGAGCGGGCTGCGGGCGAGGACACCCCGTTCCTCGCCATCGCCGAGGTGGACTGGCCGCGCTTCCTGCCGGTCTTCTCCTCCACCCGAACCAGCACCTTGTTCACCGCCATCGCCGAAGAGCAGGAGAACACCGGCCCGGCGGTCCCGCCACAGGGCAGCAGGATCCGAGCGGAACTCGCAGGCCGATCCGGCGCCGAACGCAAGCGGGCCCTGCTCGAACTCGTGCAGAAGCACACGGCGGCCGTGCTCGGGCACACCGGGCGCGAATCGGTTGCCGGACAGCGCGCGTTCACCGAACTCGGCTTCGACTCGCTCACCGCGGTGGAACTGCGCAACCGGCTGACCGGGGCGACCGGCCTGCGCCTGCCCGCCACCCTGGTCTACGACTACCCGTCCCCGACGGAACTCGCGCACCACCTGGAGATCGGCCTGTTCGACGACGGTGGCGCGGCGGTGGCCCCGGTGGGGGCGGCCACGGTCGCCGATCCGGCGGAACCGATCGCGATCGTCGCGATGAGCTGTCGGCTGCCCGGCGGCTTGTCCAGTCCCGAGGAACTGTTCGAGTTCGTCGCCGCAGGCGGCGACGCGATCGGCACCTTCCCGCTCGACCGTGGCTGGGACCTCGCCGCACTCTTCAACGAGGATCCGCAGGCCCGAGGGCGCAGCTACGTCCGCGAGGGCGGGTTCCTCCAGGACGTCGCCGGATTCGACGCCGGGTTCTTCGGAATCTCGCCCCGCGAGGCGCTGTCCATGGACCCGCAGCAGCGGCTGCTGTTGGAGACCTCCTGGGAGGCCCTGGAGCGGGGCGGGCTCGACCCGCGTTCGCTGCGTGGCAGCCAGACCGGCGTGTTCGTCGGGCTCGGCGAGCAGTACTACGGATCGGTCCTGCGGCGGGACGAGAGCGCGGACGAGAGCTACGCGGTCACCGGCGAGGCAGGCAGCGTCGCCTCCGGCCGGATCGCTTATGTCCTCGGGCTGGAAGGCCCCGCGCTCACCATCGACACCGCCTGCTCCTCCTCCCTGGTCGCCATGCATCTGGCGGTCCGGGCGCTGCGTGCCGGGGAGTGCGGACTGGCGCTCGCGGGCGCGGCCATGGTGATGTCCACCCCAGCGCAGTTCAGCGGTTTCAGCTCGCAGCGGGGTCTGGCGCCGGATGGCCGGTGCAAGTCCTTCGCGGAGGCGGCCGACGGATTCGCGTTGTCCGAAGGTGCCGGGATGCTCGTCCTCGAGAGGCTGTCGGACGCCCGGCGCAACGGGCACGAGGTGCTGGCGGTGGTGCGCGGTTCCGCAGTGAATCAGGACGGTGCCTCGAACGGTCTGACGGCGCCGAACGGCCCGTCGCAGCAGCGGGTGATCCGGCAGGCGTTGACGAATTCCGGTCTCGAGGCGTCCGAGGTCGATGTGGTGGAGGCGCACGGGACCGGGACCACCTTGGGTGATCCGATCGAGGCGCAGGCGTTGTTGGCGACCTATGGTCGGGATCGTCCGGCGGAGCGGCCGTTGTGGTTGGGCTCGGTGAAGTCGAACATCGGCCACACCCAGACCGTGGCGGGGCTGGCGGGCGTGATCAAGATCGTCGAGTCGATGCGACGCGGGATACTGCCGAAGACCCTGCACGTGGACGCGCCGACCTCCCACGTGGACTGGGATTCGGGTGCGGTCCGACTGCTGACGGAGCAGGTGGAATGGCCGGATACCGGCGAGCCTCGACGGGCGGGCGTCTCCGCGTTCGGGATCAGCGGCACCAACGCACACGTCGTGCTGGAACAAGCACCGGACCAGCCGGAGACCGCCCCGCCGCCGGAGACTCTTCCGGTGGCGCCCTGGGTGCTGTCGGCGCGGTCGGCCCAAGCGCTGCGGGCGCAGGCCGCCCGGCTGGCCGAGCACGCCGGTTCGCGCCCCGAACTGTCCGCGATGGATCTGGGCTGTTCGCTGGTGGCCGCGCGATCGGCCCTCGAGATCCGCGCGGTGCTGGCAGGCGATCGGGACGAACTGCTCGCCGGGCTCCACACGATCGATACCGGCGTGGTGAGCGGTCCTGCTGGTCGGGTGGCCTTGGTGTTTCCGGGTCAGGGTTCGCAGTGGGTGGGGATGGGTCGGGAGTTGTCGGAGTGTTCTCCGGTGTTTGCTGCGCGGTTCGCGGAGTGTGGGGAGGCGTTGGCGCCGTGGGTTGAGTGGTCTCTTGTCGCTGCTTTGGATGATGAGGGGTTGTTGGCGCGGGTTGATGTTGTTCAGCCGGTGTTGTTTGCGGTGTTGGTGTCGTTGGCGGCGGTGTGGGAGTCGTTTGGTGTTCGGCCGGATGCGGTGGTGGGTCATTCGCAGGGTGAGATCGCCGCGGCGGTGGTGGCGGGTGGCTTGTCGTTGTCTGATGGCGCGCGGGTGGTGTGTGCTCGTTCCCGGTTGATCGCCCAGACCCTGGCGGGGGGCGGCGGGATGCTGTCGGTGGCCCTGCCCGAAGACGAGGTCCGCTCCCGCCTCACGACGTTCGACGCCGGTGCCGGTGCCGGTGTGGTGTCGGTGGCGGCGGTGAACGGTCCGTCCTCGGTGGTGGTCTCCGGGGAGTCCGAGGCGTTGGCCGGGTTCGCGGCGCTGTGTGAGTCCGACGGGGTTCGGGTGCGGTGGATCGCGGTGGACTACGCCTCGCATTCCGAGCAGGTCGAGCGGCTCGAGGCCGATCTGCTGGCGGTGTTGGCGGAGGTGACGCCGCGCAGCAGCGAGGTGGGGTTCTTCTCCACGGTGACCGGTGACTGGATCGACACCGCCGAACTCGACGCCGCGTACTGGTATCGGAATCTTCGTCAGACGGTGCATTTCCACTCCGCGATCACCTCGTTGGCGGAGCAGGGCTACACCGGATTCGTGGAGTCCTCACCGCATCCGGTGCTCACGATGTCCATCCAGGACACCCTGGACGCCCTGGAGGTCGACGGCGCCCTGGTGACCGGGACGCTGCGCAGGGACGACGGTGGGCTGCGCCGCTTGTACGACAGCGTGGGCCAGGCCTGGGCGCTGGGGTATCCGGTGGACTGGACCCCGGCGTTCGGCGACCACTCCCGGCCGGTGCCGCTGCCCACCTACCCGTTCCAACACACCCACTACTGGCCCGACGTGCCGGTGCCGGACGGCGCCGTCGACTCCTGGCGCTACCGGCTGGAATGGACCTCGATCGACCCGCCGGAAAACCCGGACTCAGGCGGAACCTGGTTGCTGGTCGCCCCCGACGCCTGCCGCTCGCTCGCCGAGGCCTGCGCGCGGGGAATGGAGAGCAGCGGCCAGAAGGTCGTGTCGGTGGAGGTGGACCACGACGACCGGTCCCGGCTTGCCGAACGCCTTCGCGCGGCCACCGACGACCACGACCTGCGCGGCGTGCTGTCCCTGCTGGCCACCGACGGCAGACCGGAACCCGACGCGCCTGCCCTGCGCCGAGGATTGACCGGGACCTTCCGACTCGTCCAAGCCCTGCTCGACATCGGGGTGGAAGCCCCGCTGTGGACGGTGACCACCGCCGCAACCGCCGCAGCAGGCGAACCGGTTGACCACCCGGATCAAGCTGCGGCCTGGGGTTTCGGCATCGTCGCAGGCCTGGACCTGCCCGATCACTGGGGCGGTCTGATCGACCTGCCTGCCGCACCCGGTGAACAGGACATCGAGTTGCTGTGCGCGGCCCTGTCCGGTGCAGGCGACGAGGACCAGCTCGCGGTGCGTTCCGGAGGACTCCACGGCAGGAGACTGGTCCGGGCGAACCAGCCCGAACTCCCCGGCACCCCGTGGACCCCGCGCGGCACCGCGCTGATCACCGGCGGCACCGGTGCGCTCGGTGCGCATGCCGCCCGTTGGCTTGCCGCGAACGGCGCCGAGCACCTGGTGCTCACCAGCCGCAGCGGCAGCGCCGCTCCGGGAGCCTCGGAGTTGACGGCCGAGCTGACCGCCCTCGGCGCCGAGGTCACCATCGCAGCCTGTGACGTCGCAGACCGGGACGCGGTGGCGGACCTGCTGCGCTCGCTGCCCGAACCGCCCGCCGCGATCGTGCACGCCGCCGGGATCGTCGCCCCCGAGACCCCGCTCACCGATCTCGAGCTCACCGACTTCACCGCGATGTTCGGCGCCAAGGTCGCCGGAGCACGGCATCTCGACGAACTGACCAGCGGGCTCGACCTGGACGCCTTCGTGTTGTTCTCCTCCGGCGCAGGGGTGTGGGGCAATGCCAGGCAGCCCGGCTACGCTGCGGCCAACGCCTACCTGGACGCGCTCGCCCATCGGCGGCAGGCGCTCGGACTCCCCGCCACCGCCATCTCCTGGGGTGCCTGGGCGGGCGGCGGCATGGTGGATGCCCAGGAGGCCGTCCGGCTGCGCCAACGCGGCGTCCCCGCGATGGCGCCGGAGCTGGCCGTCACCGCGATGGAGCAGGCCGTCCGGTCGGGGGTGCCACACGTGGTGGTCGCCGACATCGACTGGACGCGGTTCGCGCCCACGTACACGCTGGTCAGGGCCCGCCCCCTCCTCGGTGATCTACCCGAGGTGCGTGCGCTCACCGAGGCCGAACCGGCCGTCGCGGTGGCGGCCGAGGACGACCGCACGGACTTCGCCAGGACGCTGGCCGGGCTCAGCCCCGCCGAGCAGCGGCGCTCGCTGATCGACCTCGTCAACTCCCAGGCCGCCAGGGTGCTCGGCCATTCGGGGACGCTCGCCGGAACGGGCCGACAGACCTTCCGAGAGCTGGGGTTCGACTCGGTGACCGCAGTCGACTTCCGCAACCGGCTCGGCACCGTGGTCGGGCTGCGGCTGCCCGCCACCCTCGTCTTCGATTTCCCCACCCCCGCCGCTCTCGCCGAGCAGCTGCTCGGAACCCTGGTGGTGCCCGACCACCGGCCCGACGATCGGGACCCGTTGGCCGAACTGGAGCGATTCGAGCTCGGATTGACCAGGACGCCGCCCACCGGGGCCGAGCGTGCCGAGCTCGCCACTCGCCTGGAAGCGCTGCTGCGCAGGTGGGGAGCTCCCGCCGTCGCCGATCACAGCGGCGAGGAGCCCGAGGACCTGTTGGACACCGCGACCGACGACGAGATGTTCGAGCTCATCGACAACGAACTCGGCCTCGCCTGACTCAAGCGGACCGGGCGGAAGGGGCCTCGATGAGGCGGACAGCCGACCACCTATTCGGGGGAGACCCCGCCTGCCCGCGAACTTCCGGTGTCGATCCTCGGACTGACAGCGCCGAGACGACCGTTACGCCCCGACCGACGGACACCACCGAGGGCGGCAGCGCTCACCCGCTGCAGCCTGCCCGCAGCCGAACCCACTGAGGAGACAGGACGACATGCAGCTGGTCATGACCCTATTGGTACGCGACGAGGTCGACGTGGTCGCGGCGACGATCGAGCACCACTTCGATGCGGGTGTCGATCTGATCGTGGCCACCGACAACGGTTCCGTGGACGGCACGGTGGAGGTGCTGGAGGCGTATCGCGACCTCGGGATGCTCGAACTGCACCACGAACCGACCCAGGACTATGAACAGGGCCGCTGGGTGACCAGGATGGCCCGCCGGGCCGCCGAGGCCCACGGCGCCGACTGGGTGATCAACTGCGATGCCGACGAGTTCTTCTGGCCGGACGGCGCCGCCACGGTGGAACGCGGTGCGCTGGCCTCGGCCTTCGCCGAGGTGGAACCACAGGCAGGCCTGCTGCCGGTGCGGCCGGACAACCTCGTCGCCGATCCGGATGCCACCGGTCCGTGGCTCGACCGGCTCATCCTGCGGGACACCACCTCACTGGCCGATCTCGGGCACGGGGACCCGGCCAAGGTCTGCCACCGGGGTGATCCCGAGGTGACGGTGGACCAGGGCAACCACGGGGCCTCCGGGCCGAACCTGGGGCCGAAGGCGCAACACCGGCCGCTGTCGCTGTTGCATGTTCCCGACCGGGGTTACGAGCAGTACTGCCGCAAGATCATCAATGGTGGCTCGTCCTACAACACGAACCAGCGGCTGAGCCCCTATGCGGGTTTCCACTGGCGGCAGGACTACGCAGCCTTCCAGGCCGGGCGGCTGGCCGAGATCTACGCCGGGCGGCAGCGCGACCGGGCCACCGTGGACGCCGACCTGGCGACGGGGCTGTTGGTCTCGGACACTCGCCTGCGTGACCGGCTCACCGCGCTGATGGACACCGCCTTGATCCCACAGGCCCTCGATGCGGTACTGCGTGGTGACTCGATCGCCGCAATAGCGGACTGACGCACCTCCCGACCGGAATCGTCGGGTAGTCCCGTGCCGGGTGGTGTTTTCCGGCTCGTGCGCACGCGATCACGGAACTGCGGAAGATCTTCGGATGATGTCACTCGATCCGATGGCGGCATCGAATTCGCGAACGGGTCCGCCAGCGCTGCTCGGCGACGGCGGCGTGCTCCAGCGGGGTCGGCAGGCCGCCCGCGTCGGAGCAGACTGGCGGACCTGCGGTTTCGGTCCCAGCCCGGCCATCGGACGAGACGCCCGATGGCGGACGGGGACGGGTGATGTCGATCACCCGCCAGGCGTCGACCCACCCCGGGTCAACCGCACTGTCCACCTGGGCCGGGCTTTCTCGGCTGCCCGTGCCCCGCAAGATTGACAATTCTGCTAATCGGTCTCTGGCAGATTTCCGATCAGTTCTCACGCTCGGCTGCGCACCGGCGTGCCCGGCGATCGTTCCTTTCCTGCGGTAATCCGATGTCGCCCCCTGCGTCAAGGAGTTGGTGGTAGATGGTGGACGACGGCAAGCTTCGCGACTACCTGAAAAAGGTGACCGCGGATCTGCGGCAGACTCGTCAGCGCCTGCGGCAGGTCGAAGCCGATCGCCACGAGCCCATCGCCGTCGTCTCCATGGCCTGTCGATTCCCCGGCGGGGTGGATTCGCCCGAACAGCTCTGGGAGGTCGCGGCAACCGGCCGGGACGTGATGTCCGACTGGCCCGCCGACCGTGGCTGGGAGGCAGCCGGATACTACGACCCGGACCCCGAGCGGAGCGGCAAATCCTACGTGCGCGAGGGCGGTTTCCTTGCAGGCGCGGCCGGATTCGACGCGGCTTTCTTCGGTGTGTCCCCACGCGAGGCACTGGCCATGGATCCACAGCAGCGGCTGTTGCTGGAGGTCTCATGGGAGGCGGTCGAACGCGCGGGCCTGGCACCCGAGTCATTGCGCGGCAGCGGAACCGGGGTCTTCGTCGGATCGAGCAACCAGGGTTACGGCGCGGGCGTCGACGGTGCCGCCGACGGCGTCGAAGGGCATCTGCTGACCGGTTCCTCGAGTGCGGTGCTCTCCGGCCGGATCGCCTACACCTTCGGGTTCGAGGGACCTGCGGTCACCATCGACACGATGTGCTCCTCCTCGCTGGTGGCGACCCACCTCGCCATCCGCGCACTGCGCCAGCAGGAGTGTTCGATGGCGCTGGTCGGCGGTGCGACGGTCATGGCCTCCCCTCGCAACTTCGTGGAGTTCAGCAGACAGCGAGGGCTCGCGCCCGACGGGCGTTGCAAGCCGTTCGCCGAAGCAGCCGACGGCACGGCATGGTCCGAGGGCATCGGCGTGCTCCTGCTGGAGCGCCTGTCCGACGCGCAGCGCAACGGCCATCGAGTGCTCGCCGTCCTGCGCGGGTCGGCGACCAATCAGGACGGTGCGTCCAACGGTCTCACCGCGCCGAGCGGGCCCGCCCAACAGCGGGTGATCCGCGAGGCACTGCGCGACGCGGGGCTCTCACCCGCCGAGGTCGACGCCGTGGAGGCACACGGCACCGGCACCGAGCTCGGCGACCCGATTGAGGCACAGGCACTGCTTGCCACCTATGGGCAGCACCGCGAGGGCGGACGGCCGCTGCTGCTCGGCTCGGTGAAGTCGAACATCGGGCACTCGCAGGCGGCCTCCGGTGTCGCCGGGATCATCAAGACCGTTCTCTCGCTGCAACACGCGACCGTGCCCGCAACCCTGCACGTGGACACCCCGACCTCGCACGTGGACTGGACGGCTGGACAGGTCGAGCTGGTCACCGAGAACGCAACCTGGCCTGCCACGGATGCGCCCCGGCGTGCGGGCGTGTCCTCCTTCGGCGGCAGCGGGACGAACGCGCACGTGATCGTCGAGGAGGCGCCGGTACCCGAGACGGCCCCCGACGGCCTCGCAACCGAGCCGGGGATGCTGCCGTGGCTGCTGTCGGCTCGGTCGGCCGCCGCGCTGTCTGCACAGGCGGAGCGGCTGCTCGAGCATGTCCGCGCCCGGCCGGAGCTGTCCCCGGGGGACACCGCGTTCGCCATGGCGACGGCACGCGACGCCATGGAACACCGCGCGGTGCTGGTGGGCGACCGCCGGGAGGAACTGATCGCGGCCGCAGGCGTCCTCGCAGACAACGGCTCCGACGCAGCCCTGGTGACCGGCGTGGCCGGTCCTGCTGGTCGGGTGGCCTTGGTGTTTCCGGGTCAGGGTTCGCAGTGGGTGGGGATGGGTCGGGAGTTGCTGGGGTCTTCACCGGTGTTTGCTGCGCGGTTCGCGGAGTGTGGGGAGGCGTTGGGGGAGTGGGTCGACTGGTCTCTTGTCGCTGCTGTGGATGATGAGGGGTTGTTGGCGCGGGTTGATGTTGTTCAGCCGGTGTTGTTTGCGGTGTTGGTGTCGTTGGCGGCGGTGTGGGAGTCGTTTGGTGTTCGGCCGGATGCGGTGGTGGGTCATTCGCAGGGTGAGATTGCTGCGGCGGTGGTGGCGGGTGGCTTGTCGTTGTCTGATGGCGCGCGGGTGGTGTGTGCTCGTTCCCGGTTGATCGCCCAGACGTTGGCCGGGCGTGGCGGGATGCTGTCGGTGGCCCTGCCCGAGGACGAGGTCAGGTCCCGTCTCGCGGGTTTCGGTGCCGGTTCGGTGTCGGTCGCGGCGGTGAACGGCCCGTCCTCGGTGGTGGTCTCCGGCGAACCCGAGGCCTTGGCCGGCTTCGCCGGGTCGTGTGAGTCCGAGGGTGTTCGGGTGCGGCGGATCGCGGTGGACTACGCCTCGCATTCCGAGCAGGTCGAGCGGCTCGAAGCCGATCTGCTGGCGGTGCTCGCGCAGATCACGCCGCGCAGCAGTGAGACGGGGTTCTTCTCCACGGTGACCGGCGACTGGATCGACACCAGTGAGTTGGACGCCGACTATTGGTACCGGAACCTCCGCCACACGGTGCATTTCCACTCTGCGATCACTGCGTTGGCGGAGCAGGGCTACACCGGATTCGTGGAATCCTCACCGCATCCGGTGCTGACGATGTCCATCCTGGACACTCTGGACGCCCTGGAGGTCGACGGGGTCCTGGTGACGGGGACGCTGCGGCGGGACGACGGTGGGCTGCGCCGCTTGTACGACAGCGTGGGCCAGGCCTGGGCACTGGGGTATCCGGTGGACTGGACCCCCGCCTTCGGCGACGAACCCCGGCGCGCGCCCCTGCCCACCTATGCCTTCCAACACAGCCACTACTGGCTCGACGCCACCCCGGCCGCGCCCGGAGCGGTAGCCGAGCCCGCCGACGCCGGGTTCTGGCAGGCGGTGGACGCCAACGATCTCGCCTCGCTCGCCGATGAACTCGAGGTGACCCCCGCCGCCCTCGCCGAGGTCCTCCCCGCCCTCTCCGCCCGACGCGCCAGGCAGCGGCAGGACAGCAGCCTGGACCGCTGGCGTTACGGCATCAGCTGGCGGCCCCGCCCGGCCGCCCCGCGCCGCGCGCTCACCGGCAGTTGGCTCCTGGTGAGTTCCGAAGCCGACGCCGACCGGGCACACACCCTCCGCGACGGCCTCACCGGCGCAGGCGTGCAGGTCCGCGAACTCGTGCTGGGTCCCGACGAGGACCTCGGCCGAGCCGCCCTGGCGACCCGGCTGCACGAACTGCTCGACACCGACCCGGTGACAGACGTGTTCTCCTTGCTCGCCGCCGACCACCGTCCCGACCCCGGTCACACCGGACTCACCATCGGGATGACCGCCACCGTCGGCCTGTTCCAGGCACTGTCCGATGTCGGCGGTACCGCGAGACTCTGGCTGGCCACTCGGGAGTCGATGGCCACCGGCCGGGGTGAGAAGGTGGACAACCCCGCCGACGCCGCGTTCTGGGGCCTGGGCCGGGTGATCGCGCTGGAACACCCGGATCGCTGGGGCGGGCTGGTGGACCTGCCTGCCGACCTGGACACCGCCACCGTTGCGCACCTGACCGGCGTCCTCGCCGACCCCGGCACCGAAGACCAGCTCGCGGTGCGCGGCACCGGGGTCCTGCTCCGGCGGCTGGTACGCCTGCCGATCGGCGACCGCACACCGCACCGCCGCTGGACTCCGCGCGGCACCGCGCTGATCACCGGCGGCACCGGCGGTCTCGGCGCGCACACCGCTCGCTGGCTTGCCTGCGGCGGCGCCGAGCACCTGGTGCTCACCAACCGCCGAGGCAGTGCCGCCCCGGGAGCCGACGAACTGGCGGCCGAACTGACCGCCCTCGGCGCCAGAGTCACCATCGTCGCCTGCGACGTCACCGACCTGGACGCGCTGACCGAGCTGGTCGAGGGCCTGGCGCGCGACGGCGACGACATCCGCACGGTCGTGCACACCGCGGGCATCGGTCTACTGGTGCCGCTTGCCGACACCTCGATCGAGGACTTCGCCGAGGGCGTGCGGGCCAAGATGGCAGGCGCGCGGAACCTCGACGCGCTGTTCGCCGAGGACACCCTGGACGCGTTCGTGCTCTGCTCCTCGGTCGCGGGCGTCTGGGGCAGCGGCGACCACGGCGCCTACGCGGCCTCCAACGCCTACGTCGACGCGCTCGCCGAGAACCGCCGGGCTCGCGGCCTCGCAGGCACCTCGATCGCCTGGGGCATCTGGAGTCCGGACGGCGGCGGCATGGCCGTCGACAAGATGCAGGAACAACTGCGTTTTCGCGGGATCACCTTCATGGACCCCGCAATCGCGGTGGCGGGCATGCAGCAGGCGCTCGACCGGGACGAGGCGTTCATCGCGATCGCCGATGTCGACTGGGACCGGTTCGTGCCGGTCTTCACCGCCACGCGCGACCGCCCCCTGCTCGCCGAGATCCCCGAGGTGCGCGAGATCCTGGCGGCGGATGCGGCGTCGACGGCCGAGGAGGGCACCGCAGACGGCGGATTCGCGCGGCGGCTGCGCAATCTCGAACGAGCCGAACAGGACTGGCTGCTGCTGGACCTGGTGCGAAGCCAGGTCGCGGCGGTGCTCGGCCACGACGGCCCGGAGATGGTGGACACCGGACGTGCCTTCCGGGAACTCGGCTTCGACTCGCTGCTCTCCGTCGAACTACGCAACCGGCTCAACGCGGCCACCGGCCTGCGGCTGCGCTCCACCATCGTCTTCGACCACCCGACGGCCACCGTGCTGGCCGAGAACCTGCGCACCGCCCTGCTCGGCGACCGCGCCGACGAACCCGTCCTGGCACCGGTGTCGACGCGCACCGAGGTGGACGACGACCCGATCGCCATCGTGTCGATGGCCTGCCGGTTCCCCGGTGATGTCAGCACCCCGGAACAGCTGTGGGACCTGGTCGCCGCCGGTGTCGACGCGATCTCGACGTTTCCCGAGGATCGGGGTTGGAACGTCGAGCAGCTGTACGACCCGGACCCCGACCGGCCGGGCACCAGCTACGTGCGCAGCGGTGGGTTCGTCACCGGGGCGGCGGACTTCGACCCCGGGTTCTTCGGCATCTCCCCGCGTGAGGCCCTCGCGATGGATCCGCAGCAGCGGATGGTGATGGAGGTCGCCTGGGAGGCGTTGGAGCGGGCCGGGATCGACCCGCACACCTTGCGCGGCAGCAGCACGGGGGTGTTCCTCGGCGCCGCCTATCAGGGCTACGGCAACGACACCCCGGAACTGCCCGACGGCGCCGAGGGCCACCTGGTGACCGGCACCGCGACCAGCGTGTTGTCCGGCCGGGTCTCCTACACCTTCGGCCTGGAGGGGCCGGCGATCACCATCGACACCGGCTGTTCCTCCGCGCTGGTCTCGCTGCACCTGGCCGCCGATGCGGTGCGCCGAGGCGAGTGCACGATGGCGCTGGCCGGTGGCGTCGCGGTCATGTACGGCCCGGACGGGTTCATCGGGTTCAGCAGGCAGCGCGGTCTGTCCCTGGACGGCCGGTGCAAGGCCTTCGGCGCGGGCGCCGACGGCATGGCGCTCGCCGAGGGCGCCGGTCTGGTGCTCGTCGAGCGGCTCTCCGACGCCCGCCGCAACGGACATCGGGTACTCGGCCTGCTGCGCGGTTCGGCGATCAACCAGGACGGCGCCTCGAACGGGTTGAGCGCACCGAGCGGCCTGGCGCAGCAGCGGGTCATCCGCCAGGCCTTGGCCAATGCAGGCCTAGAGCCGTCCGATGTGGATGTCGTGGAGGCGCACGGCACCGGCACCAGGCTGGGCGACCCGATCGAGGCGCAGGCCCTGCTGGCGACGTATGGACAGGGCAGGCCTGCCGATCGGCCGTTGTGGCTCGGGTCGGTGAAGTCGAACATCGGTCATACCCAGGCGGCCTCCGGGCTGGCCGGTCTGATCAAGATGCTGATGGCGCTGCGGAACGAGCAGCTGCCCCGCACCCTGCACGCCGACCAGCCCACCACTCATGTGGACTGGACGGCCGGTGACGTCCGGCTGTTGACCGAACAACAGCCGTGGCAGCGCGACGGCCGACCCCGCCGCGCCGGGATCTCCTCCTTCGGGGTCAGCGGTACCAACGCGCACGTCGTCATCGAGGAGCTGCCGACCGAGGAGGATCACCCGAGGACGGTCGTGCCTGCGGCTGTGACCACGCCGCCGCAGGCGGACCTGACCGTGCCGTGGCCGGTGTCCGCCCGGACGGCCCCCGCACTGCGCGCCCAGGCCGCGGCCCTGCTGGACCGGTTCGCAGGCACCGAGACCTCCGCCGTGGACA
Source organism: Actinoalloteichus fjordicus (assembly GCF_001941625.1). NCBI lineage: Bacteria > Bacillati > Actinomycetota > Actinomycetes > Pseudonocardiales > Pseudonocardiaceae > Actinoalloteichus > Actinoalloteichus fjordicus. The sequence goes on along the minus strand of NZ_CP016076.1, from coordinate 3,789,803 downwards.
TCGGCTTCTCGCTCACGACCTCGCGGGCCGCGCTGGACCGTCGCGCCGTCGTGGTCGCCGAGGGCGGGCAGGCGCTGCGGGACGGGCTGGGTGTGCTCGCCGACGGCGGCTCCACACCCGGTCTCGTGACCGGCATCGCGAACGTGGACGGGCGGATCACCTTCCTGTTCCCCGGCCAGGGATCGCAGTGGACCGGCATGGCGGTGGAGCTGCTGGAGTCCTCCGAGGTGTTCGCCGCCCGCTTCGCCGAATGCACGGAGGCGTTCGCCGAGCACACCGACTGGCCCGCCCGCGAGGCCCTGTCCGACGAGGCCCTGCTGGAGCGGGTCGACGTCGTCCAGCCGCTGCTGTACGCCGTACTGGTGTCACTCGCCGAGGTGTGGCGGGCGTACGGCATCGAACCGCAGGCCGTCGCCGGGCACAGCCAGGGCGAGATCGCCGCCGCCGTCGTGGCAGGCGGCCTGAGCCTCGCCGACGGCGCGCGGATCGTCTGCCTCCGCTCTCGACTGATCGCCGAGGTGCTCGCAGGCGACGGCGGCATGGTGTCGCTGGCCCTGTCGGTGGACGAGGCACGCACCAGGATCGACCGGTTCGAGGAGCGGATCTCCATCGCGGCGGTCAACGGGCCGTCGGCGGTCGTCGTCTCCGGTCAGCCTTCGGCGCTCGCGGAGCTGCTTGCCGAATGCGAGGCACAGGAGGTGCGTGCCCGCCGAATCCCGGTCGACTACGCCTCGCACTCGGCGCAGGTGGAGCGGATCGAGGAACAACTGGTCGAGGCGCTGGCCTGCCTCAGCCCGCAGTCCGGGACCGTGCCGTTCTTCTCCACGGTCACCGGCGACTGGCTCGACACCGCCGACCTGGACGCCCACTACTGGTACCGCAACCTGCGCGCCACGGTCCGGTTCGACACCGCGATCGGCGCGCTCGCCCGACAGGGCTTCACCGGATTCGTCGAGATCAGCCCGCACCCCGTGCTCACCATGGCCGTGCAGGACGGCCTGGACCGGGCAGGCGCGCTCACGCCCACCGCCGTCGTCGGCACGCTGCGGCGCGGCGAGGGCGGAATCGGCAGGCTGCTGACCTCGCTGGCCGAGGCCTGGGTCCGAGGTCTGCCGGTGGACTGGGCCCCGGTCTTCGCCTCCTTCGATCCGCACACCGTCGAACTTCCCACCTACGCCTTCCAGCGGGAGCGCTACTGGCTCGCCTCCGAGACCCCGGCCCGGCGGAGCCGTTCCACCGCGTCCGCCGAGGGCGGCCGCCGCTACCAGGTCGACTGGCAGCCGGTCGAGGCAGGCACCGACCTCGCAGCCACCGACCTCACCGGCGCCTGGCTGCTTGCGGTGCCCGCAGGCGACCACGCCCACGAGCAGCTCGCCGATGCACTGCGCGGGCGGGGGGCCGATCTACGGGTGCTGGTGGTCGACGGCAGCGGGGACCGCGCCGCCGTGGCGACCCGACTGCGCGAGGCGGACACCGAACGCAGGCTCACCGGAGTGCTCTCCCTGCTCGGCGCCGCCGAAGAACCGGCGGGCCCGGACTCGGCGACGCCGGTCGGACTTCTCGCCACTCTCACTCTTCTCCAGGCACTGGGAGACTCCGGTGTTCCGGCCGCATTGTGGACCGTGACCAGGGGAGCCGTCAGCACCGAACCGGCCGAGCCGCTGACCGCGCCGCTGCAGGCCCTCGGCTGGGGACTGGGACGGATCGCAGGCCAGGAACACCCCGAGCGCTGGGGCGGCATGATCGACCTGCCCGTCGAGTGGGACGACCACGCGGCAGGCCTGATCTGCGCCGCGCTGTCCGGTGTGGACGGTGAGGACCAGCTTGCGGTGCGCGGGCGTGGACTGCTCGCCCGGCGCCTGGTGCGCGCCGAGCCCGACGCGGGGACCTCCGAGTGGACCCCGAGCGGCACCGTGCTGGTGACCGGTGGCACCGGCTCGTTCGGCGCCCGGACCGCCAGGTGGCTGGCCGCCGCAGGCGCCGAGCACCTGCTGCTCGTCAGCCGCCGTGGACCGGCTGCGGCGGGAGCCGGGGAACTGGCCGCCGAGCTGCGCGAGCTCGGTGCCGAGGTGACCGTCGCGGCCTGCGACGTCGCCGACCGAGAGGCGCTGTCCGCGTTGCTGGACTCGCTTCCTGGCGAACTCACCGCCGTGGTGCACACCGCAGGCGTGGTGGACGACGGCGTGCTGGCCACGCTCACCCCGGAGCGAGTCGCAGGCGTGCTGAGGTCCAAGCTCGACGCCGCGCGCAACCTGCACGAGCTGACCCGACATCACGAGTTGGACGCCTTCGTGCTCTTCTCCTCGTTGGCGGGCACCCTCGGCGGACCGGGGCAGGGCAGCTACGCCGCCGCCAACGCCTACCTCGACGCGCTGGCCGAGCATCGGCGCGGGCTCGGCCTGCCCGCGACCTCCCTCGCCTGGGGCGCCCTGGCGGGCGGCGGACTGGTGGACGAGGCGGCGGCGGCCCGCTTCCGGCGCAGCGGGATGGGCCTGCTGGAACCCGAACCCGCCCTCGCCGAACTGGGTCGGGCGGTGGCCGACGGCACGGCATTCCTCGCGGTGGCCGAGATCGACTGGGAGCGCTACGGCCCGAGTCTGACGGCCTCGCGCCCGAACCCGGCGCTACGCGGTCTGCCTGCGGCGGTGCCATCGGTGGTGACCGAGGAGCCGGGGCTCGTCGGCGAACTCCGCGCGCTGCCTGCCTCGGAACGCTCCGCCTGGCTGCTCGACTCGGTCCGAGAGCTCGCCGCCACCGCGTTGGGCTATCCCGACGCGGCGGCGATCGACGCCGACCGCGCGTTCCGTGATCTCGGCTTCGACTCGCTCACCTCGGTCGATCTGCGCAACCGGATCGCCGAGAGCACCGGGCTGCGGCTGCCGGTGACCCTGGTCTTCGATCACCCCACGGCAACCGCACTGGCGCGGTATCTGGCAGCGGAACTGCTCGGCGCGGTTGCCGATGCGCCGGTGCCCGCCGCCACCACAAGCGGACCCGCCGTAGACGACCCGATCGCGATCGTGGGCATCGGCTGTCGCTTCCCCGGCGGCGTCGAATCCGCCGAGGACCTCTGGCGGCTGGTCGCCGAAGGACGGGACGTGATCTCCCCGCTGCCTGCCGACCGAGGCTGGGCGCTGGACGAGAGTTACCACCCGGACCCCGACCACCAGGGCACCTTCTACACCACGGGCGGCGGATTCCTGCACGAGGCCGGTGAGTTCGACGCCCAGTTCTTCGGCGTCTCGCCGCGTGAGGCCCTCGCGATCGACCCGCAGCAGCGGCTGCTGCTGGAGACGTCCTGGGAGGCCTTCGAAACCGCCGGGATCGATCCCGGCGGCGCCAGGGGCGAGCGGATCGGCGTGTTCGTCGGCTCGAACTACCACGACTACGCCTCCCGCAGCGGACAGACCCCGGACGGACTGGAGGGATACCTGGCCACCGGCAGCGCGGGCAGCGTCGCCTCCGGCCGGATCTCCTACCTGTTCGGCTTCGAGGGGCCTGCGCTCACCGTGGACACCGCCTGCTCCTCCTCGCTGGTCGCACTGCACCTGGCCGCCGACGCGGTGCGCCGAGGCGAGTGCACGATGGCGCTGGCAGGCGGGGTCACCGTGATCTCCACCCTGGACACCTTCGTGGAGTTCAGCAGACAGCGGGCGCTCGCCCCCGACGGCCGCTGCAAGGCGTTCGGCGCAGGCGCCGATGGTGCGGGCTGGGCCGAGGGCGCCGGAATGCTGCTCGTCGAACGGCTCTCCGATGCCCACCGCAACGGACACCGGGTGCTCGCGGTGGTGCGCGGTTCGGCGGTCAACCAGGATGGCGCCTCGAACGGGCTGACCGCTCCGAGCGGGCCCGCGCAGCAGCGGGTGATCCGGCAGGCCTTGGCCAATGCCGGTCTGGAGCCGTCCGATGTGGATGTGGTGGAGGCGCACGGCACCGGCACCTCGCTCGGCGATCCGATCGAGGCAGGGGCCCTGCTCGCCACCTACGGTCGGGACCGGCCTGCCGATCGGCCGCTGTGGCTCGGGTCGGTGAAGTCGAACATCGGTCACACCCAGGCCGCCTCCGGGCTGGCCGGGTTGATCAAGATGGTGATGGCGCTGCGGCACGAAGAGCTGCCGCGCACCCTGCACGCCGAGGAGCCCTCGCCGCACATCGACTGGAGTTCCGGGTCGCTGCGACTGCTCACTGAACCGGTGCCGTGGGTCGAGGGCGTCCGCCCGAGGCGGGCAGCGGTGTCCTCCTTCGGGATCAGCGGCACCAACGTGCACGTGGTGCTGGACCGGGACGGTGTGGCCGAGACCGCCGAACCGGAGGCGATGGGCACCGCACTCGCGGGCATCGCACCGGCCTGGCCGCTGTCGGCGCGCTCGGCTGCGGCGCTGCGTGGGCAGGCGGGCCGACTGCTGCACGTCGTCGAGCAGCAACCCACTCTCGATCCCTCGGATGTGGCCTGGTCGCTGGCCACCACCCGTGCCGAGTTCGACTACCGCGCGGTGATCCCCGGCGGGGATCTGACCGCGCTGCGTGCCCTTGCCGAGGGCGAGACCGCCCCCGGGCTGATCACGGGCGCGGCAGTCAGTCGGAAGCTCGCCTTCCTGTGCACCGGTCAGGGCGCCCAACGGGCCGGGATGGGCCGGGACCTGCATGCCGTCTCCCCGGTGTTCGCCGCCGCGTTCGACGAGGTGTGCGCCCATGCCGACGGCGAACTGGCCCGCCCGCTCAAGCAGGTGGTGTTCGCCGAGGCGGGCAGCGAGGACGCCGAACTGCTGGACCGCACCGAGTACACCCAGATCGGATTGTTCGCCGTCGAGGTCGCGCTGTTCCGGCTGTTCGAGGCCTGTGGAGTCGAACCGGACTACCTTCTCGGCCACTCGATCGGCGAGATCACCGCCGCCCATCTCTCCGGCGTGCTCACGCTGCCAGACGCGTGCAGGCTCGTGCTGGCCAGGGGGCGGCTCATGCAGGCACTGCCGCCCGGTGGGGCGATGGTGTCGGTGCTCGCCGCCGAGGCCGAGGTCCGCGCACTGCTCGCCGGACACGAGCACGAGGTCGGTATCGCGGCGGTCAACGGCCCGCGCTCGGTGGTGGTGTCCGGTGCCGCCTATGCGGTGGACCGGATCGGCGCGCAACTCGCCGAACGCGGCCACAAGACCAAGCGGCTGCGGGTCTCGCACGCGTTCCACTCCCCGCTGATGGACGCGATGCTGGCGGAGTTCGCCGAGATCGCTGCCGGGCTCGACTACTCGGCGCCCCGCATCGCCGTGGTGTCCAATCTGACCGGCGCGCTCGCCGACGGGCCGGACCTGTGCACCCCGGAGTACTGGGTGCGCCACGTCCGCGAGGCCGTCCGCTTCGGCGACGGCGTCCGGACCCTGACCGGACTCGGGGTCACCGCGTTCGCGGAACTCGGCCCGGACGGCGTGCTGATCGCGCTCGTCCAGGACGATCCGGACGCGATCAGCCCGGACACGGTCGCGGTGTCCGCACTGCGCGGCGACCGTGCCGATCGGGACGCGGTGACCACGGCGCTGGCCGAACTGCACGTTCGCGGCGTCGCACTCGACCGCGAGGCAGGTTTCGGCAGGCCCGGTGCGCTCCGCGTCGATCTGCCGACCTACGCGTTCCAGCGCGAGCGGTACTGGCTGGAGATCACCCGGCGGGCAGGCGGCGAGGCCGGTCTCGCGCCGACCGGTCACCCGCTGCTGGGCAGCGTGGTGGAACTGGCCGCCGACGGCACCATGCTGTACGCGGGCCGGATCTCCCCGCAGGCCCAGCCCTGGCTCGCCGAGCACGTGGTGTCCGGCACGATCCTCTTCCCTGGCACCGCGTTCCTCGAACTCGCGCTCGCTGCAGGAGAACCGGTGGGGACCGGTGTGATCGAGGAGCTGACCCTGCAGGCGCCGTTGGTGCTGGCGGCCGACGGTGCGGTGCGGCTCCAGCTGGTCCTCGCTCCCGCCGACGAGTCCGGCCGCCGGGCGATCACCGTGCACACCCGGCCCGACACCGGCCCCGGTGGCTGGGTCCAGCACGCCGCCGGTGTCCTCGGTGCCACTGCCGGGGCCCGAGGGCCTGCATCGCCGGCCGGGGCGGACTGGCCACCGGCCGGTGCGCAGTCGCTGGACATCTCGGACCTGTATCAGCAGTGCGCGGCCAACGGCTTCGACTACGGCCCGGTGTTCCAGGGCCTGCGCGCAGCCTGGCGGCTGGGCGAGGAAGTACTGGCCGAGGTCGCGTTGCCCGCAGGTCAGGAGGCCGCTGCGGGGAGCTTCGGTGTGCACCCCGCGCTGCTCGACGCCGCGCTGCACACGATCGCCTTCGAGGACTCCGATTCCGGCGGGCGGCTGCCCTTCTCCTGGAGCGGCATCACCCTGCACGCCACCGGGGCGACCGCGCTGCGGATCAGACTGTCGCCGACGGGGGAGGACTCCGTCGCGCTGGTCGCAGCCGACCCCGCAGGTCGCCCGGTGATCTCGGTGGCCGGGCTGCGTCTGCGACCACTGCCCGCCGAACAGCTGCTGGCCGCACGGCCTGCCGGGGCGGATGCCCTGTACCGCCTGGACTGGCCGGTGCTCCCGGTCGCCGAATCGGTGCCCGGCAGGTGGGGTCTGTTGGAACCTGCCGGTGACGGGTTGACCGGTTTCCACGGTTCGGACCAGTTCGCCGACCTCGCCTCCGTCGTCTCCGCCGCCGCTCGGCCGGATGTCGTGTTCGCCGACTTCTCCATCGCCCCGCCGCCGGGGACGACCGTGCCGGACGCGGTCCGCGCGATCACGAACCGGGCGCTGCGGCTGGTGCAGGACTGGCTCGCCGAGGACAGCCTCACGGACACCACCCTGGTGGTGCTCACCAGGGGAGCCTGCGCGGCCGCAGGCGCGGTCGCGGACCCGGTCGGTGCCTCGGTACACGGCCTGCTGCGGACCGCACAGTCCGAGCACCCGGACCGGTTCGTGCTGCTCGACCTCGAACCGGACGAGTACCCGATCCGGGTGGTCGCCGACGCGCTCGCGAGCGGGGAACCCCAGCTGGCGATCCGAGGCACCCAGGTGCATGTACCCCGGTTGGTCCCCGCGGGCGCCGTCGATCCGGCGGGCGCCGCCGATTCCGCAGCGCACCGGCGGGAGTGGCCGCGACACGGCACCACGCTGATCACCGGTGCGACCGGCACCCTCGGCCGTGTGCTGGCCCGGCACCTCGTCACCGAGCGCGGGGTTCGGCACCTGCTGCTCGCAGGCAGGCGCGGCCCGGGGGCGCCCGGCGCCACCAAGTTCGTGGCCGAGCTCGCCGATCTCGGTTGCGAGGTTCGGCTGGTGGCCTGCGATGCGGCGGACCGTGCGGCACTCTCCTCGGTGCTGGCCTCGGTACCCGAGGAGCACCCGCTCGCCGCTGTGGTGCACGTGGCGGGGGCACTCGACGACGGAGTGCTGACCGCCCTCACGCCGGCCCGGATGGACACCGTGCTGCGACCGAAGGTCGATGCGGTGGTCAACCTGCACGAGCTCACCGTGGATCTCGACCTCGAGGCCTTCGTGCTGTACTCGTCCCTGGCAGGCACCCTCGGCGGCACCGGGCAGGGAAATTACGCCTCGGCGAACGCCTTCCTGGACGCCTTCGCCGGGCAGCGGCACGCACTCGGCCTGCCCGCCCAGTCCCTGGTGTGGGGCTTGTGGGCCGAGGCGAGCGGGATGACCGGGAAACTCGATCCGGCCGATCTCGCCAGGATGGCCCGAGGCGGCCTCGCGCCGCTGGTCACGGCGGAGGCGTTCGAGCTGTTCGATCTCGCCACCGCGCGGGACGAGCCGGTGCTCGTGCCGTCCCGTCTGGTGACCGGCGCCCTGGCCGATGGGCCGGTACCGCCGATGCTGCGGGCACTCGCCCCGCCCCGGCTGCGCCGGGCCGGGCCGGCACCGGAGACCGAACTGGCCGAACGGCTGGCCCCGCTGACCGCCGAGGAACGGTATGAGCTGCTGGCCGATCTGGTGCAGGTGGAGGCGGCGCAGGTCCTCGGCATCGCCGACCCGGAGACCATCGACACCGACCGGGGCTTCCTCGATCTCGGCTTCGACTCGCTGACCGCCGTCGAGCTGCGCAACAGGCTCACCTCGGCCACCGGGCTCCGGCTGCCCGCGACCCTGCTGTTCGACTACCCCACGCCTGCCGCCCTCGCCGGTCACCTGCGGGCGGAGACCGCCCAGGAGGCGGGCGACGGCCTCGCCGATGCCCTCGGCGGGGTGGCGGCCATCGAACGAGCGCTACCCGGGATCGCCGGCAGCGAGCCGGAGCGGGTCGCTCTCACCGACAGGTTGCGTCGGCTGTTGTCCGCACTGGACGAGATGTCCCCAGGAACGGACCAGGTCGATCCGAAGATCGACGCCGCAAGCGACGACGAGATCTTCGATCTGATCGACAACGAACTGGGAATCTCCTGATTCACCTGGCTCGATCGCGCCGCGAAAGGGACGACCTCAATGAGCGACGGCAAGCTTCGGGATTATCTCAAGCGGGTCACGACCGACCTGCAGCGAACGCGGCAGCGGCTGCGCGAGCTCGATGACCGCGAGCGTGAGCCCATTGCGATCGTCGCGATGAGCTGTCGTTATCCCGGCGGCGTCACCTCTCCGGAGGACCTGTGGCGGCTGGTCGAATCCGGCGGGGAGGCCATCACCGAATTCCCCGCCGACCGGGGCTGGGACACCGAGCGGATTTACCATCCCGATCCGGATTCGGCTGGTACCACCTACGCCAGGGCGGGCGGTTTCCTGCACGACGCCGCCGATTTCGACCCCGATTTCTTCGGGCTGAATCCACGGGAGGCGCTGGCCACCGATCCGCAACAGCGCCTGCTTCTGGAGGCCACCTGGGAGGCGTTCGAGCGGGCAGGCATCCCGCCCGCAGATCTGCGCGGCAGCCGGACCGGCGTGTTCACCGGCATCATGTACAACGACTACGGCGCCCGGTTCACCAGCGCACCTGCCGGGCTGGAGGGCTACCTCGGCAACGGCAGCGCGCCGAGCATCGCGTCCGGGCGAGTGGCCTACACGTTCGGTCTCGAAGGCCCTGCGGTCACCATCGACACGGCGTGCTCCTCGTCGCTGGTCGCCATGCACTGGGCGATGCAGGCCCTGCGTCGAGGCGAGTGCACGCTGGCGTTGGCGGGCGGGGTCACGGTGATGTCGACGCCGAACACCTTCGTGGAGTTCAGCCGACAGCGCGGTCTGGCCGCCGACGGCCGGTGCAAACCGTTCTCGGCGTCGGCAGACGGCACCGGCTGGGCAGAGGGCATCGGTCTGGTGTTGTTGGAGCGACTCTCCGACGCCCGGCGCAACGGGCACGAGGTGCTCGCGGTGCTCCGGGGCTCGGCGATCAATCAGGACGGCGCCAGCAGCAGGCTCACCGCGCCCAACGGTCCCGCCCAGCAGCGGGTGATCCGGCAGGCGCTGGCCGATGCCGGCCTCGCGGCGTCCGATGTGGATGCCGTGGAGGCGCACGGCACGGGTACCACGCTGGGTGATCCGATCGAGGCGCAGGCGCTGCTGGCCACCTACGGTCAGGACCGTCCAGCGGACCGGCCGCTGTGGCTCGGCGCGCTGAAGTCCAACATCGGGCACACCCAGGCCGCTGCCGGCGTCGGCGGGGTGATCAAGATGGTGCAGTCCCTGCGCCACGGCCTGCTGCCCAAGAGCCTGCACGCGGACCAGCCCACCACCTCGGTGGATTGGACGGCGGGCGCGGTGCGCCTGCTCGCCGAACCGGTGGACTGGCCTGTTTCGGACCGGCCGCGCAGGGCAGGGATCTCCTCGTTCGGCGTCAGCGGCACGAATGCGCACGTCATCGTCGAGCAGGCCCCAAAACCGGACCCTGCCGAGCCGGACCCGGTCGAATCGGATCAGGCCGAGCCGGGTCAGGCCGCGTCGGATCAGGTCGAGGCCGCCCGGCCCGAGATCGTGCCCTGGCTTCTCTCCGGACGCACCGGGCAGGCGTTGCACGAGCAGGCCGAGCGGCTGCTCGCGCTGCTGGAGCAGCGTCCCGATCTGCCCACGGTGGATGTCGGACAGGCGCTGGCCACCACCCGCACCCACTTCGACGACCGCGCGGTGGTGCTGGGCACCGATCGTGCGGAGCTGCTCGGCGGGCTGCGCGCGCTCGCGGACGGAACCGGTTCGGCGCAGCTGGTGCGCGGCCCGGCAGGCACCGGCAGGCTCGCGTTCCTGTTCTCCGGTCAGGGCTCCCAGCGCCCGGGGATGGGCCTGGAGCTGTACCGGTCGTACCCGGTGTTCGCCCGGGCCTTCGACGAGGTGTGCACGCATCTCGACCCCGAGCTGCCGCAGCCGTTGCGCGAGGTGGTCTTCGCGTCGCAGAACAGCCCCGAGGCCGCTCTTCTCGACCGCACCGTCTTCACTCAGGCCGCGCTGTTCGCGGTGGAGGTGGCCGCCTACCGGCTGGTCGAGTCCTGGGGCGTGCGCCCCCGCTACCTGGTCGGTCACTCCATCGGCGAGCTGGTCGCGGCGCATCTGGCCGGGGCGTTCTCGCTGCCGGACGCCTGCAGGCTGGTGGGCGCGCGCGGCAGACTGATGCAGGCCCTGCCCACGGGCGGGGCGATGGTGGCAATCGCGGCCACCGAGGACGAGGTGACCCCGCTGCTGACCGAGCAGACGGGAATCGCCGCGATCAACGGGCCTGCCTCCGTGGTGGTCTCTGGTGCGGAGGAGGCGGTCGCCGCCCTGGCGGCGGAGTTCGTCGAGCGCGGCCGCAAGACCAGGCGGCTGGCCGTGTCGCACGCGTTCCACTCGCCGCTGATGGACGAGATGCTCGGCGAGTTCGAGCAGGTCGCGCGGACCGTGACCTACCGGCGGCCCCGGCTGGCCGTGGTGTCCAACGTGACCGGCGTGCAGGCCAAGATCAAGGAACTGACCTCGCCCGACTACTGGGTGCGGCACGTGCGCGCGGCCGTCCGCTTCCGCGACGGCATCGCCTTCCTCCGAGGGAAGAGCGTCACCCGTTTCCTGGAGATCGGGCCCGGCGGCACGCTCACCGCGATGGTGCAGGACTGCCTCGACGGTGCCGAGGACATCGTGGCGACCCCGCTGCTGCGTGGCGACCGACCGGAACCTCGGGCGGTCACCGAGGCGCTGGCCCGCCTGCACTGCCACGGCGCCGAGATCGGCTGGCCGCTGGTGTTCGACGGCACCGCGTCGCCGCGCGTGGACCTGCCCACCTATCCGTTCCAGCGCAGGCGCTTCTGGCTCGATGCTCCGGTCGTCGCCGAGAACCCCGAGGCCATGGGCCTGGCCGCCGCAGCGCATCCGCTGCTCGCCGGGGCGATCGCGCTCGCCGACTCGGACGGGAGTCTGCTCACCGGGCAGCTGTCCGTGCGCAGCCACCCCTGGCTGACCGAGCACCGCGTCGCCGGGGCGGTCGTGTTGCCGGGGACCGCGTTGGTCGAGCTCGCCCTGCACGCGGGGGACCGGGCGGGCTGCCCCCGGGTGGAGGAACTGACCCTCCAGGCGCCGCTGACGCTGCCCGAGGAGGGCGCGGTGCGGCTCCAGGTCGTGGTGGGCGCACCGGACGGCTCGGCCGCCCGTTCCCTGCGCATCTACTCGCGACCCTCGTCCGAGGCCGAGGATGAACCGTGGACACTGCACGCGCACGGCCTGCTGGGCAGCGCGGCGGAACCGGCGGATTTCCCGGCTGCCGAGTGGCCGCCTGCGGGTGCGGCCGAGGTGGACCTCGATCCGGAGTCCTTCTACGACCGGCTGGCCGAGGTCGGTCTGGAGTACGGACCGGTGTTTCGCGGCCTGCGCGCGGTGTGGACCTCCGGTGACGACGTCTTCGTCGAGGTCGCGCTGCCCGAGGGGGCGACCGGCGAGTTCGCGCTGCACCCGGCGCTGCTCGACGCCGCCTTGCACGCGGCAGGCCATACCGGGGTGGGCGGCGGCGGTGCCGTACTGCCGTTCTCCTGGACGGGGGTGACGCTGCACGCCACGGGCGCAACCGTGCTGCGGGTACGGCTGCGGCGGAGCGGCGAGGAATCGATCTCGCTGGCCGTGGCCGACGGCACCGGTGAACCGGTTGCCGAGGTCGACTCCCTCTCGCTGCGCCCGCAGGCGGCCGAGCAGCTCGCGCCTGCGCCCGGGGTGGTCCGCAACTCCCTGTTCCGGTGCGGCTGGACCCCGCTGCCCACCAAGGCGGTCGCCTCCGCCGAGCGGTGGGCGCTGCTCGTCGATTCCCCGGTGCGGTCCGCACTCTCCGACCACGTGGCGGCGCTGGAGGTGCTGGCGCCCGATGCGGCGGCCGAGGGGCAGGCGCCCGACGGTCCGGCTCCCGAGGTGCTCGTCTTGGACCTGGCCGCAGCGGTGCCCTCCGAGGGGGATCTCGCCGCGACGGCACACGCACGTACCCTGCGGGCGCTGACCGCCGTGCAGGACTGGCTCGGGCAGGAGCGGTTCGTCGACACCCGACTGGTGGTCCTCGGTCGCGGCGCGGTGGACTGCGGCGGCGCACCGCTTGATCCGGCCTCGGCTGCGGCCTGGGGGCTGGTGCGCTCGGCGCAGTCGGAGCATCCCGGTCGGATCGTGCTGATCGACATCGACGAGGACGAGAGCTCGGTGCGTGTCCTGCCCGCCCTGCTCACCTCGGGCGAGCCGGAGCTGGCGGTCCGATCGGGCGCGATCTTCGTGCCTCGGCTGGTGCGGGCCGTCAAGGACGAGCGGCCTGCCCCGGCCGCGGAGTTCGGCCCCGAGGGCACCGTGCTGGTGACCGGCGCGACCGGTGCACTGGGCGGTCTGCTCGCCCGCCACCTGGTTCGCGTCCACGGCGTTCGCAGACTGCTCCTGCTGAGCCGCCGGGGCGCGCAGGCCCCGGGGGCCGTCGAACTGTGTGCGGAACTCGCGGAGCTGGGTGCGCATGCCGAGTTGGTGGCCGCCGATGCGGCGGACCGCGCGGCGCTGGCCGCAGCACTCGACACGATCCCTTCGGAGCACCCGTTGCGCGGGGTGGTGCACGTGGCGGGGGTGTTGGACGACGGCGTCGTCGGCTCCCAGACCGCGCCGAGAGTGGCAGCGGTGCTGCGCGCGAAGGTGGACGCCGCAGTCAACCTGCACGAACTGACCTCAGGCCGGGACCTGTCCGCCTTCGTGTTGTTCTCCTCGGCCGCCGGGGTCTTCGGCGGGCCGGGTCAGTCCGGTTACGCGGCCGCGAACTCCTTCCTCGATGCCTTCGCCGGGTTCCGAGCAGCCGCCGGTCTTCCCACCCTCGCACTGGCCTGGGGCATGTGGGCCGAGACCAGTGCGATGACGGCGAACCTCGGGGAGACCGATCTGCATCGCGCCGCCAGAGGCGGCGTGCTCCCGCTGTCCACCGAGGACGGTCTGACGCTGTTCGACGCGGCCTGCGCCGGATCAGGGGGCGCGCTGGTGCCCGTCCGGCTGGACCTGGCGACGCTGCGCGGCCACGGCGAGGCGGTCCCCACCGTGTTGCGCGACCGGGTGCAGGCCACCCGGCGGCGGATCGTCGCAGCCGGTGCCGCAGCGGGCGCCGCACCGCTTGCCGCGCGATTGGCGGGTCTGACCGAGGCCGAACGGGACCGGGTGCTGACCGACCTGGTCCGGGCGAAGATCGCGGAGGTGCTCGGGCACGATTCGGCCGCCTCGGTCGAGGTGTCCCGCGCCTTCCGTGATCTCGGGTTCGACTCGCTCACCTCGATCGAACTGCGCAACCGGCTGACCTCGGAAACCGGTGTCCGACTGCCCGCGACGCTGGTGTTCGACCACCCGACCCCGGCCGCGCTGGTGGAACTGCTCCACACCGAACTCGCGGGTCTGCGCCCGGTCGACACCGCCCCTGCGGTCCTCGCCGCACCGGACGAACCGATTGCGATCGTGGCGATGAGCTGCCGCTACCCGGGTGGGGTCGCCTCGCCGGAAGACCTGTGGCGGTTGGTGGCCGAGGGACGCGACGGGATCACCGGATTCCCGGTGAACCGGGGATGGGACCTGGACCGGCTCTACAACGCCGATCCGGACGTCGCGGGCACCAGCTACGCCCGCGAGGGCGGTTTCCTCCACGATGCGGACCGGTTCGACGCGGCGTTCTTCGGGCTCAGTCCCCGGGAGGCGCTGACGGTCGATCCGCAGCAGCGACTGCTGCTGGAGGCCTCGTGGGAGCTGTTTGAACGCGCCGGAATCGACCCGGAGAGCCTGCGCGGCACCGCGACCGGCGTGTTCGCGGGCATGATGCACCACGACTACGCAGCCCGGCTGCACGAGGTCCCGGAGGAGTTCGAGGGTTACCTCGGCAGCGGCAGCGCGGGCAGCATCGCCTCCGGTCGGGTCGCCTATCTGTTCGGGCTGGAGGGTCCGGCGGTGACGATCGACACGGCGTGTTCGTCGTCGCTGGTGGCGATGCATCTGGCGGCGCAGTCGCTGCGCTCCGGCGAGTGCTCGATGGCGCTGGCAGGCGGCGTGACGGTGATGTCCTCGCCGATGCCCTTCGTGGAGTTCAGCAGGCAGCGCGGGCTGGCCGCCGACGGCCGGTGCAAGCCGTTCGCCGAGGCGGCGGACGGCACCGGCTGGTCGGAGGGCGTCGGTCTGGTGCTGCTGGAGCGGCTCTCGGACGCCAAGGCCAAGGGACACCGCGTGCTCGCCGTGCTGCGCGGCTCCTCGGTGAACCAGGACGGCGCGTCGAACGGACTGACGGCGCCGAACGGTCCGGCGCAGCAGCGGGTGATTCGGCGTGCGTTGGCGGATGCGGGTCTTGTCGCGTCGGAGGTGGACGCGGTGGAGGCGCACGGGACGGGCACGACCTTGGGTGACCCGATCGAGGCGCAGGCGTTGTTGGCCACCTACGGTCGGGATCGTCTGCCGGATCGGCCGTTGTGGCTTGGTTCGTTGAAGTCGAACATCGGTCATTCCCAGGCTGCGGCCGGGGTCGGCGGCGTCATCAAGATGGTGCAGGCGATGCGCCACGGTGTGCTGCCCAAGACCTTGCATGTGGATGCGCCGTCCTCGCATGTGGACTGGGATGCGGGTGCGGTGCGGTTGTTGACCGAGCAGGTCCAGTGGCCTGCGGTGGACCGGCCCCGGCGGGTCGGGGTGTCCTCCTTCGGAATCTCCGGCACCAACGCGCACATCGTCCTGGAACAGGCACCGGAGGAACCGTCCGCCGGGGCGGCGTCCCCGGGGCTGCCGGTGCCTGCGGCGTCGCTGCCGGTGGTGCCGTGGGTGGTCTCGGCGCGGTCGCCGGAGGCGCTGCGGGCCCAGGCCGCGCGGCTGCTGTCCTTTGCGGACGGAACTCCCGAGCTCGACCCGGCGGCCACCGCGTACTCGCTGGGTGTCTCCCGCTCGCTGCATTCCCATCGTGCGGTGGTGCTGGGTGCCGACCGGGCAGAGTTGCTCGCCGGTCTGGGTGTGCTCGCCGCAGGCGGTGCGGACCGGCGGGTGATCACCGGTACCGCAGGCGCAGGCTCCGGTCTGCTGGCGGTGCTGTTCTCGGGTCAGGGTGCGCAGCGGGTGGGGATGGGTCGTGAGTTGTACGGCGCGTTTCCGGTGTTCGCGGAGTCTTTTGATGCGGTGTGTGCCGGGTTCGATGGTGTGTTGCCGGGTGGGTTGGCGGAGGTGGTGTTCGGGGCGCCCGACTCCGAGTCTGAGTCTGAGTCCGGTTCTGGTTCTGGGTCGGGTTCTGAGTTGGATCGGACGGTGTTTGCGCAGGCGGGTTTGTTCGCGTTTGAGGTGGCGCTGTTTCGGCTGGTGGAGTCCTGGGGTGTTCGTCCGGATGCGGTGACGGGGCATTCGCTGGGTGAGATCACTGCTGCGCACCTTGCCGGGGTGTTCTCGTTGTCGGATGCCTGTCGGCTGGTCGCCGCCAGGGGTCGGTTGATGCAGGCGTTGCCCGAGGGCGGGGCGATGGTGGCTGTCGCGGCGTCCGAGGACGAGGTTCGGCCCCTGTTGTCGGATGTGGTGGGCATCGCGGCGGTCAACGGCCCGGGCTCGGTGGTGGTGTCCGGTGTCGAGGACGCGGTGTCGACGGTGGCGGCGCACTTCTCCGGTCTGGGTCGCAAGGTTCGCAGGCTTGCGGTGTCGCACGCCTTCCACTCGCATCTGATGGATCCGATGCTCGCCGAGTTCGCGGAGGTGGCGGAGTCGGTGGTGTACCGGGCTGCCGGGCTGCCCGTGGTGTCTCTGGTCTCGGGAGAGGTGGCGGGGGAGGAGATTTCGACCGCCGAGTACTGGGTTCGGCATGTGCGGGAGCCGGTCCGGTTCGCCGACGGCGTCGCCGCCTTACGCCGTACCGGCGTGACCCGGTTCCTGGAGCTGGGCCCACAGGCCGTGCTCACTCCCTCGGTCGGGGAGATCGTCGCCGAATCGGCGGCGGTGGCCGCCTCGCGCCGGGATCGGCCCGAGGTCGAGACCCTGCTGGCCGCCCTGGCCACCCTGCACACCACCGGCATTCCGTTGGACTGGGACGCATTGCTGCCCGGTGCCCACCGGATCGACCTGCCCACCTATGCGTTCCAACACCAGCGCTACTGGCTGGACGCGACCTCGGACGGCGGCGACCCGGCCTCGCTGGGACTGGAGAGAACCGACCACCCGCTGCTCGGCGCCGCGATCTGGCTGGCAGACTCCGACCGCCTGGTACTCACCGGGCGGCTGTCCACCCGCACCCACCCATGGCTGGCCGACCACGTCGTCTCCGGGGTCCCGGTGCTCCCCGGCTCGGCCCTGGTCGAACTGGCGATCCGGGCCGGTGACCAGGCGGGCTGCCCGCAGCTGCGCGAACTCACCCTGCACGCCCCGCTCGTGCTGCCCGATGCCGAGGTCGTGCAGTTGCAGGTGGTGCTCGGCGCGGCAGGCGAGAACGGCGACCGCGAGCTACAGATCTATGCCCGTCCCGGTGCGGACGAGCAGCCCTGGACCAGCCACGCCACGGGTGTACTGGCGCCGGAGGGCCCGACCGAGGAGTTCACCCTCGCCCCGTGGCCGCCTGCCGGCGCCGAACAGATCGACCTGACCGGCGGCTATGCGGAGCTGGCCGAGGCAGGACTGGACTACGGCCCGGCATTCCGAGGCCTACGCGCTGCCTGGCGACACGGCGAGGACGTGTACGCCGAGGTCGCACTGGACACCGAGATCGTTGCCGACACAGGCCGGTTCGGGTTGCACCCCGCCTTGCTGGACGCGGCCCTGCACGCCGCAGGCCATACCCCGCTCGCCGCCGCGACCGACCGCGCGCTGCTTCCGTTCGCCTGGTCCGGGGTCACCCTGCACGCCGCGCACGCGGCCGCCCTGCGGGTACGACTGCGGCCCCGGGGTACTGATTCCCTGTCGCTCGTGCTCGCCGACGAGGACGGTCACCCGGTCGCCACCGTGCGGGATCTCGTGCTGCGCCCGATCTCCTCGGAGCCGGGCAGTTCGACCTCGGCGATTGCGCGCACCGCCCTCTTCCACCTCGACTGGACGCCGTTAGAGCTCCCGACGGGTATCGGACGGACCCACCGGGCCGTGCTCGGCGGCGAGCCGGCACTCGCCGAGGCACTGCGGGCCGAGACCTGTGCCGACCTCGCCTCGGCCGCCGAGATCGCACCCGAGGTGCTGCTCGCGCCGAGCCCGGCCGACTGCCTCGGTGCGCTCGCCCTCGTCCAGGACTGGCTTGCCGAGGAACGCCTCGCCGACTCCCGCCTGGTCATCATGACCGCCGACGCGACCGGCGACACACCGGAGCCGGACGCGGCGGCGATCTGGGGCCTGGTGCGCTCGGCCCAGACCGAGCACCCCGGACGCTTCGTGCTGCTCGACACCGACGACCGCATCGCCGCCGCCACGGTGCTGGACGCCCTGCTCGCCACCGGTGAACCGCAACTTGCCGTGCGGCAGGGCCGGGTCAGCGCCCCGCGCGTCCGGCGAGCACCGGCACAGACCGGCACACCGGAGTTCGGGTCCGGCACCGTGTTGGTAACCGGGGGGACCGGTGCGCTCGGCTCGCTGGTCGCACGACATCTCGTCCTCGCCCACGGGGTGCGCGACCTGGTCCTGGTCGGCAGACGCGGACCGGCCGCCCCCGGCGCCGAGGACCTCCGCGCCGAACTCGCCACGTCGGGCGCCCGAGTGGCGGTCGTGGCCTGCGACGTCTCGGACCGCACTGCGCTCGCCGCGCTGCTTACGGACCTGCCTGCGGACCGGCCGCTGACCGGCGTCGTACACGCCGCCGGAGTCCTGGACGACGCCACCATCACCACGCTCACCGCCGAGGGCCTCGATCACGTGTTGCGTGGCAAAGCCCTGGCCGCACGGCACCTGCACGAGTTGACCGAAGGGCTCGACCTCTCCGCATTCGTCCTGTTCTCCTCGGCCGCCGGGATGCTGGGCACGCCCGGCCAGGCCAACTATGCCGCCGCCAACGCCTACCTGGACGCGCTCGCCCTACAGCGACGTGCGCAGGGCCTGCCCGCTCAGTCCCTCGCCTGGGGACTCTGGGCGGAGACCGGGGAGCTGACCGGCGGACTCGTCGAGCGGGACCGCAGCCGCCTGACCCGTGGCGGGGTCCGCGCGCTGTCGGCCGCCGAGGGACTCGCGCTCTTCGACGCCGCGCTCGGCCGGGATGAACCGGTGCTGCTACCGGTCCGGCTCGACATCGCGGCGCTGACCGCGTCCGGCGCACCGCCACATCCGCTGCTGCGCGATCTCGTCCGATCCAGGCGGCGGCACGCGGTCCGCGCCGCAGGTTCGGGGCCTGCGGCCGAACTGGCCGGGCTGCCTGCGGCCGAACGACGGGACGCCCTGCTCGAACTCGTCCGCGCCCAGGCCGCCGCCGTGCTCGGACACGCCTCGTCGGTGGCCGTCGTGCCCGACGAGTCCTTCGCAGACCTCGGATTCGACTCCTTGACCGCCGTCGAGCTGCGCAATGCGCTGACCGGAGTCACCGGACTGGCGCTCCCCGCGACCCTGGTGTTCGACTATCCGTCGCCGCAGGCCCTTGCGGAGTTCTTGGACGTCGGACTGACCGGTGTGGCAACCGCCGCCGCGCCCGTCGCGGCCTCCGTGCGGGCGAACGACGACCCGATCGCCATCGTGGCGATGAGCTGCCGCTACCCGGGTGGTGTGCAGTCCCCGGAGGACCTGTGGCGGCTGGTCGTCGAGGGCGGCGACGGCATCACCGGGTTCCCCGAGGATCGGGGCTGGGACCTCGATCGCCTCGTCGACCCCGAGCGGACCCGACCCGGCACGAGCTACGTGCGTGACGGCGGGTTCCTGCACGATGCGGCCGGTTTCGACGCCGGCTTCTTCGGTATCTCGCCGCGCGAGGCGCTGGCGATGGACCCGCAGCAGCGGCTGCTGCTCGAGTCCTGTTGGGAGGTCCTCGAACGCGCGGGCATCGAGCCCGCGAGTCTGCGCGGCAGCGCGACCGGCGTGTTCACCGGCGTCATGTACCACGACTACGGCGCACAGGTCGCCGCCGCAGCTCAGGACACTGACGGACATGTCGGCACCGGCGCGGCGGGCAGCGTCGTATCGGGTCGGGTCGCCTACGCCCTCGGGCTCGAGGGTGCGGCCGTGTCCATCGACACCGCCTGTTCCTCCTCGCTGGTCGCGATGCACCTGGCCGCCCAGGCGCTGCGCTCCGGGGAGTGCGATCTCGCGATGGCCGGTGGCGTGACCGTGATGTCCACGCCGACCGCGTTCGTGGAGTTCAGCAGGCAGCGCGGGCTGGCACCGGACGGCCGGTGCAAGCCGTTCGCCGAGGCCGCGGACGGCACCGGTTGGTCTGAGGGCGTCGGGATGGTGCTGCTGGAACGGATGTCGGACGCCCGACGCAACGGACATCGGGTGCTGGCGGTGGTGCGGGGTTCGGCCGTGAACCAGGACGGCGCGTCGAACGGGTTGACCGCGCCGAACGGTCCCTCGCAACAGCGGGTGATCCGCCGGGCGCTGGCCGACGCCGGACTGACACCCTCCGATGTGGACGTTGTCGAGGCGCACGGCACCGGGACCACGCTGGGAGATCCGATCGAGGCGCAGGCCCTGCTGGCGACCTACGGTCAGGACCGCCCCGCCGACCGGCCGCTGTGGCTCGGTTCGCTGAAGTCGAACATCGGACACACCCAGGCTGCCGCAGGTGTCGGCGGCGTGATCAAGATGGTGCAGGCGATGCAGCACGGTGTGCTGCCGAGGACCTTGCACGTCGACGAGCCGTCCTCGCAGGTGGACTGGGACTCGGGCTCGGTCCGGCTGCTCACCGAGCAGGTGGTGTGGCCGGACGGCGACGGGCCTCGGCGGGCCGGGGTGTCCTCGTTCGGCTTCAGCGGCACGAACGCGCACGTGGTCATCGAGGAGGGCCCGCTCACGCCGCACCCGGAACGCTCCGAGTCGACCGAGCTGCCCGTCCTGCCCTGGGTGCTCTCGGCTCGATCGCCGGCGGCCTTGGCCGCGCAGGCTGCCCGACTGTCCTCCTTCGTGACCGACCGGCCTGAACTCGGCCTTGCCGATCTCGGCTACTCACTCGGCGCCAGCCGCACGGCCCATTCCCATCGTGCGGCGGTACTGGGCGCCGATCGGGCGGAGCTGTTGGCGGGTCTGGACGTCCTCGCGACGGGCGGACTGGATCGGCGGGTGGTCACGGGCATCGCCACGCCGGGCCGGCTGGCCGTGCTGTTCTCGGGTCAGGGTGCGCAGCGGGTGGGGATGGGTCGGGAGTTGTACGGCGCGTTTCCGGTGTTCGCGGAGTCGTTTGATGCGGTGTGTGCCGGGTTCGATGGTCTGTTGCCGGGCAGGTTGGCGGCGGTGGTGTTCGCCGACGGTGCGTCCGGGTCCGGGGCCGAATTGGATCGGACGGTATATGCGCAGGCTGGGTTGTTCGCGTTCGAGGTGGCGTTGTTTCGGCTGGTGGAGTCCTGGGGTGTTCGTCCGGATGCGGTGACGGGGCATTCGCTGGGTGAGATCACTGCTGCGCACCTTGCCGGGGTGTTCTCGCTGGAGGATGCGTGTCGGCTGGTCGCCGGCAGGGGCGGGTTGATGCAGGCGTTGCCCGAGGGTGGGGCGATGGTGGCTGTGGCGGCGTCCGAGGACGAGGTGCGGTTGCGGCTGACCGAGGGCACGGCCCTCGCGGCGGTCAACGGTCCGGAAGCCGTGGTGGTCTCCGGAGTCGAGGACGAGGTCTCCGCCGTGGAGCGGCACTTCTCCGGTCTCGGTCGCCGGACGCGCAGGCTGGCGGTCTCGCACGCCTTCCACTCGCACCTGATGGATCCGATGCTCGCCGAGTTCGCCGAGGTCGCGGAGTCGGTGGCGTACCGGGCTGCCCGGCTGCCCGTGGTGTCGCTGGTCTCGGGAGAGGTGGCGGGGGAGGAGATCTCGACCGCCGAGTACTGGGTTCGGCATGTGCGGGAGCCGGTCCGGTTCGCCGACGGCGTCGCCGCCTTACGCCGTACCGGCGTGACCCGGTTCCTGGAGCTGGGCCCACAGGCCGTGCTCACGCCGATGGTCACCGCTGCTGAGACGGCGGGGACGGCGACGGCCGGGCTGGCAACGGCGGCGACGGCGACGACGGCGGTGGCGGCATTGCGCCGAGACCGCCCCGAGCCGGAAGCCCTGATGTCCGCCGTGGCCACCTTGCACCTCGCAGGTGCCGTCCCGGACTGGGCGGCGCTCTTCCCCGGTGCCCGGCAGGTGGACCTGCCCACCTACGCCTTCCAACACCAGCGCTACTGGCTGGACGGGCCTGCCGCCAACGGCGACCCCGCCACCATGGGCCTGGCCGCAGCGGACCACCCGATGCTCAGCGCCTCGCTCGCCCTACCGGGCTCCGGCGGTGTCGTGCTCGCAGGCAGGCTCTCCACCCGGACACATCCCTGGCTGGCCGAGCACACCGTCGACGGCACCGCGTTGGTCCCCGGCACCGCCTTCGTGGAACTCGCCATCCGCGCCGGTGACCACATCGGCGCCCCGCATCTCACGGAACTCACCCTGCACACGCCGCTCGTCCTCGACGGGCAACGCGGGGTCCGGATTCAGCTGGCCGTCGACGCACCGGATGCCGACGGACAGCACTCGGTGACGGTGTTCTCGCTGCCCGACGGCGCCGAGGACTGGACTGCCCACGCCACCGGAGCGCTCCGTGCCACCCGCGAACCCGAGGCCGAGACCTGGGCACAGTGGCCGCCCGCCGGAGCAGAACCGGTCGAACCGGCCGACCTCTACGAACGGTTCGACGATGCGGGCCTCGGTTACGGCCCCGCCTTCCGAGGCCTGCACTCGGTATGGCGACACGGGGACGCCGTCTACGCCGAAGCCGCCCTGCCCGACACCGTGGCGGGCGAGGCCGCAGGCTACGGAATCCACCCCGCGCTGCTGGACGCCGCGCTGCACGCGATCGGCTTCACCGGCGTCGGAACGGACAGCGGGACCGCGCTACTGCCGTTCGTCTGGAAGGGCGTCTCGCTACACGCGGCAGGCGCGCGGGCCGTGCGGCTGCGGCTGCGGAACCTCGGCGGCGACTCCGTCGAGCTGCTGATCGCCGACGGCGCGGGCCGGGTCGTCGTCTCGGTGGCGGAACTCCTGCTCCGGCCGAGGCACACCACGGGGCAGACCGCGCCGAGCAACCCCCTGTTCCACCTGGAGTGGACCTTGCTCAGCGCGGGCGCCGACGTCGCGTCCGAGGAGTCCGCCGACGCGGACTTCGTGGTCGCCGACGCCGCCCACGCCGCCCTCACCCGCATCCAGGACTGGCTGGGCGAAGAACGCTCGGCGGACCGCAGGCTGGTGCTGTCCACCCGCGACGCGGTCGGCTGCGCCGGAACCGTGCCGGATCCGGTGCCCGCCGCCGTCTGGGGACTGGTGCGCTCGGCTCAATCCGAGCACCCCGGCCGGATCGTGCTGATCGACAGCGACGGGTCGACCGCCTCGGAGGCGGCGGTGGTCGCCGCCCTGAACTCCGGTGAACCACAGATCGCCCTCCGTGGCGGAGCCGCCTACGTCCCTCGACTGGTCCGCGCGGCCCCCGTCGCCGACGCCGTCCCCGCAGGCGCCTTCGGTGCGGACGGGACGGTGCTGATCACCGGCGGTACCGGTGCGCTGGGTATCGAGATCGCGCGACACCTGGTGACCGCGTACGGGGTCCGCGACCTGTTGCTGCTCAGCCGCCGGGGCACCGGCGCGGAGGCGCTGGTCGCCGAACTCGCGGAACTGGGCGCCAGGACTGAGATCGCGGCCTGTGATGTGGCGGACCGAGCGGCACTGGCCGATGTGCTGGCGCGGATCCCCGCCGACCGGCCGTTGCGGGCCGTGGTGCACGCGGCGGGGGTGCTCGAGGACGGCACCCTCCTCTCGCAGACCGTCGCGGGCCTCGACCGGGTCCTTCGGCCGAAGATCGTCGCCGCTCGGCACCTGCACGAATTGACCGCCGAACTCGGCCTCACCGCCTTCGTGCTCTTCTCCTCGCTGGCAGGCGTGGTCGGCACCCCGGGACAGGCCAACTATGCGGCGGCGAACGCCGCACTCGACGCGCTGGCCGAGCAACGCCGCGCCGCCGGACTGCCCGCGCTGTCGCTGGACTGGGGGCTGTGGGCGGGATCAGGTGACCTCACCAGGGACCTGTCTGGCACCGACCGATCCCGGCTCGCCAGAGGCGGCGTCCGGGAACTGCCGGTCGCCGAAGGACTGGCACTGTTCGACGCCGCGCTCGCTGCGGGCGAACCGGTGACCATCCCGGCGAAGCTCGACCTGGCGGCACTGCGCAGCCGGAACGCAGGCGGTCAGGCCCTTCCCGCGCTCTGGCAGGTGCTGGTGCCGCCCACCCGGCGTGCCGCTGCGGAGTCGTCCGACGGTGGTCTGCGCGACCGGCTGACAGCGGTGCCGCGCGAGGAGCGGCAGGCCGCGTTGGTCGCCGTGGTGTGCGACCGGGTCGCGGTCGTGCTCGGGCACGCCTCGACTGCCTCGATCCGACCCGAGCAGGCCTTCACCGAGCTCGGGTTCGATTCCCTCACTGCGGTGGAACTGCGCAACCAGCTCATCGAGAACACCGGATTACGGTTGCCCGCCACCCTGGTCTACGACTACCCGACGCCCAGCGCACTGGCCGCCTACCTCGATGCCGAGCTCTTCGGCGCGCTCGAGCAGGTGACGGGCCCCGACCAGCCCACGCCTGCGCACGACGAGCCGATCGCGATCGTGGCGATGGGCTGCCGCTACCCGGGCGGGGCAGACACGCCGGACGACCTCTGGCGAATGGTTGCCGCCGGGACCGACGGCATCAGCGGGTTCCCCGCCGACCGAGGCTGGGACCTGGACGCCCTGTACGACCCGGAGCCGGGCAAGGCGGGCACCTGCTACGCCCGAGAGGGCGGCTTCCTGACCGATCCGGCCGGTTTCGACGCGAACTTCTTCGGCATCTCCCCGCGCGAGGCGCTGGCGATGGATCCGCAGCAGCGGCTCCTGTTGGAGACGAGTTGGGAGACCTTCGAACGCGCCGGGATCGATCCGCATTCGGTGCGCGGCAGCTCCATCGGGGTGTTTGCCGGACAGATGTACCACGACTACGGTGGCCGGTTGGCCGCCGCCGACGACGACTCGCAGGGTCACGAGGGCACCGGTGGGGCCGGGAGCGTGCTCTCGGGTCGGGTCGCCTATCTGTTCGGGCTGGAGGGCCCGGCGGTGACGATCGACACGGCGTGTTCGTCGTCGCTGGTGGCGATGCATCTGGCGGCGCAGTCGCTGCGCTCCGGCGAGTGCTCGATGGCGCTGGCAGGCGGCGTGACGGTGATGGCGACGCCCGGTGCCTTCGTGACGTTCAGCAGGCAGCGGGGGCTGGCACCCGACGGCCGCTGCAAGCCCTTCGCCGAGGCCGCCGACGGTACCGGTTGGTCCGAAGGCGTGGGCATGGTGTTGCTGGAGCGGTTGTCGGACGCCCGGCGCAACGGACATCAGGTGTTGGCCCTGGTGCGCGGCTCCGCAGTGAACCAGGACGGCGCGTCGAACGGGTTGACCGCGCCGAACGGTCCCGCCCAGCAGCGCGTCATCCGCGCGGCGCTCGCCGCCGCCGACCTCGCACCGACCGAGGTGGACGTCGTGGAGGCGCATGGCACCGGCACCAGGCTGGGTGATCCGATCGAGGCGCAGGCCTTGTTGGCGACTTATGGTCGGGGCCGGTCCGTCGAGCGGCCGTTGTGGTTGGGTTCGGTGAAGTCGAATCTCGGGCACACGCAGGCTGCGGCGGGCATTGCCGGTGTGATCAAGATGGTGCAGGCGATGCGGCACGGGGTGTTGCCGAAGACGCTGCACGTGGACGCCCCCTCCTCGCATGTGGACTGGGATTCGGGTGCGGTCCGGCTGCTGACCGAATCGGTGCCGTGGGAGAGCGACGACCGGCCTCGGCGAGCCGGGGTGTCCTCCTTCGGCATCAGCGGCACCAACGCACACGTGTTGTTGGAGCAGGGCCCGGACACAGCCGGGGCGGCGGAGCCGTCAACGGTGCCCGTGGTGCCGTGGGCGGTCTCGGCGCGCTCCTCGGCGGCATTGTCGGCGCAGGCGGCCCGCCTGCTGTCCTTCGCGGAGCGCCATCCCGAGCTCGACCTGGCGGACGTCGGCTATTCGTTGGGTGTCTCGCGCGCGGAGTTGGAGCATCGTGCGGTGGTGGTGGCTGCCGATCGGGTGGGTGTGGTGGCGGGTCTGCGTGCGGTGGTGGCTGGGGAGAGGCATCCGTCGGTGTCGTCGGGTGTGGCTGGGCGGGGAAGTGGCTTGGCCGTTCTGTTCTCGGGTCAGGGTGCGCAGTGGGTGGGGATGGGTCGTGGGTTGTATGGCGCGTTTCCGGTTTTTGCGGGTTCTTTTGATGCGGTGTGTGCCGCTTTTGATGGGTTGTTGCCGGGTGTGTTGAGTGAGGTGGTGTTCGAGGGCTCGGATTCCGATTCCGATTCTGGTGCTGGTTCTGTGTTGGATCGGACGGTGTTTGCGCAGGCTGGATTGTTTGCGTTTGAGGTGGCGCTGTTCCGTTTGGTGGAGTCGTGGGGTGTTCGTCCGGATGTGGTGACGGGGCATTCGCTGGGTGAGATCACTGCTGCGTATGTCGCGGGGGTGTTCTCGCTGGAGGATGCGTGTCGTCTGGTGGCGGCGCGGGGTCGGTTGATGCAGGCGTTGCCCGCTGGTGGGGTGATGGTGGCCATCGGGGCGGCGGAGGACGAGGTTCGTCCGGTGCTGTCGGGTGTGGTGGATGTCGCGGCGGTGAATGGTCCTCGGTCGGTGGTGGTGTCGGGTGCCGAGGATGCGGTCGCGGTGGTGGAGCGGCATTTCGCGGGTCTGGGTTGTCGGACTCGTCGTTTGGTGGTGTCGCATGCGTTTCACTCGCCGTTGATGGAGCCGATGTCGGCTGATTTCGCGGCGGTGGTGGAGTCGGTGGATTATCGGCCTGCGGCGCTTCCCCTGGTGTCATTGGTGTCGGGTGAGATGGCGGAGGAGGAGGTCTCGACCCCCGAGTATTGGGTGCGGCATGTTCGGGAGTGTGTTCGCTTCGCCGACGGCATCCAGACGGTGCACCGAACCGGAGTCACCCGATTCCTCGAACTGGGCCCACAGGCAGTGCTCACCTCGATGATCGGCGAGATCGTCGAGGACGCCACGGCCGTGCCCGCCCAACGCAAGGACCGGCCCGAGGCCGAAACGCTGCTGGCCGCCGTGGCCGCCCTGCACACCACCGGCACCCCGCTGGACTGGGCCGCACTGCTCCCCGGCGCCCGACAGATCGACCTGCCCACCTACGCCTTCCAACACGAGCGGTTCTGGCCGGAGTCGGGACTGGACGCAGCCGATGTCACCGCTGCGGGTCTGGCCTCGACGGAGCATCCATTGCTGGGTGCCGTGGTCACCATGGCAGGCACCGACGGTCTGGTGTTCACCGGGCGGATCTCGACCCGGACGCACCCCTGGCTGGCCGATCATGTCGTGCACGGTGCGGTGATCCTGCCGGGCACCGCCTTGGTCGAGCTCGCCGTCCATGCCGGGGATCACGTCGGCGCCCCGCACCTGGCGGAGCTCACGTTGCACACCCCGCTCACTCTCACCCGACACGACACCCGACTACAGGTCGTCGTCGGCGAACCAGCGGAGCAGGGCCGCCCGATCACCGTCTTCTCCTGCACCGAGGGACAGGACTGGATTCAGCACGCCGCCGGCATCCTGACCGCGCAGCAACAGGTTCCCGCGACGGTGGACCCGGTCTGGCCGCCGACGGGGTCCGAGCCGATCGACGTCACCGGGCTCTACGACCGGCTTTCCGGCGCGGGGCTGGCCTACGGCCCTGCCTTCCAGGGCCTCACCGCCGCGTGGCGCCGGGGCGAGGACGTGTTCGCCGAGGTCCGGCTTTCCGAGGATCAACGAGCCCAGGCCCGTCGGTACGGCCTGCATCCCGCGCTGCTCGATGCGGCCCTGCACGCGGTCTCGCTGACCGGGCTCGGCGCGGAGGGCGGGCAACCACTCGTGCCGTTCTCGCTCTCGCGTGCCGCGCTGCACGCCGCAGGCGCCACCACCCTGCGCGTCCGAGTGCGGCCCCGCTCCGCCGACACCGCCGCCCTGAGCGTCGAGGACCCGGCCGGGAACCCGGTGTTCTCGGCGGATTCGCTGGTGCTGCGGCCGTTCACTGCCGCGCCTGCCAGACCCGGTGCGAACTCGCTGTACCGGCTGTCCTGGATCGAACATCCGGTGGCCGAGACGGCCTCGGCGGCGCGGTGGTCGGTGGTCGGCGACGCAGACCTCACCGAGGCGCTGCGCAACAGTGTCGCCGGTCTCGACACCCCTGCCGACCTCGCCGCGCTCATAGATCGACTCGACACCGAACCCGCACCGGACGTCGTCGTGCTCGCGTACCGCGCCGCATCCTGGGACGGCGAGGCCGCCGCCGCCCGAATCCGCGCCAGCACCGCCAACACGCTGCACGTGTTGCAGACCTGGCTGGCCGACGACCGCTTGGCCGACTCGCGATTGATCCTGCTCACCAGCGGGGCGGTCGACACCGACAGCACGCCGGACCACGGTGACCCGCAGGACTGCATCGACCTCTGCGGCGCGGCTGCCTGGGGCTTGGCCCGCTCGGCCCAGTCGGAGAACCCCGGCCGCTTCGTGCTGATCGACACCGACGATCTCACCGCATCCGCCGATGTGCTCGCGGCCGCCGTCGCCTCCGGGGAACCGCAGGTGGCGGTGCGGGCGGGCCGCGTTCTGATCCCGAGGCTGACCCAGGCCGCACCTGATCCGGAACCCGTTGCGCGTTTCGGACCGGAGGGAACCGTGGTCGTCACCGGGGCCACCGGTGCGCTGGGTGCGCTGGTCAGCAGACATCTGGTCCGGGCCAACGGCGTCCGGCATCTGCTGCTGCTCAGCCGCCGAGGCATCGAGGCACCGGGTGCCGTCGAGCTGCTGGACGAGCTGACCGCGCTCGGCGCACAGGCAAGGATCGTCGCCTGCGATGCGGCGGACCGGGCGGCCCTTGCCGCGACGCTGCGGGAGATTCCGGCGGAACACCCGGTGCGGGGCGTGGTGCACGCGGCCGGGGTGGTGAACGACGGCGTGCTGCATTCGCTCGATGCCGACCGGATCGACCGGGTGATGCGGCCCAAGATCGACGCCGCGATCAACCTGCACGAGCTGACCGAGTCGGCGGAGTTGTCCGCCTTCGTGCTGTTCTCCTCCTTTGCCGGGCTGGTCGGCACCCCGGGGCAGGGCAACTACGCGGCGGCGAACGCCTGTCTGGACGCCCTCGCCCAGCATCGGCGCGGCGTCGGCCGGACCGCGCATTCGCTTGCCTGGGGGCTCTGGGACCAGGAGAGCGAGTTGGCGGGCGTCGCGTCTTCGGCGAGGTTGGGTCGGGGCGGGGTGTCGGCGTTGTCCGCGGAGGAGGGGCTTGCGCTGTTCGACGCCTCGGTCTCCGGTCGGGACTGCCTGCTCGTACCGGTCAAGCTCGTCCCGACCGCCCTGCGTGCGCAAGGCTCCTCGCTGCCCGGCATCCTGCGCGGTCTGGTGCCGGCAGGCCGCCGCACCGCAGCGCTCACCGGCGCAGCGGACGCGGGCGGCCTGCGCCAACGGCTTGCCGGGCTGTCCGCCGCCGATCGGCGGCGTGCCCTGCTCGCACTGGTGCGCGCGCAGGTGGCCTCGGTACTCGGCCACGGTTCAGCGGAATCGGTGCCCGCCGACCGGACCTTCGCGGAACTGGGCTTCGACTCGCTGATCGCCCTCGAGCTGCGCAACGGCCTCGCCGAGGCGACGGGGCTGCGACTGCCCGCGACCCTGATCTTCGATCACCCGACCCCGGAACGGCTGGCCGAACTGGTGGACGGCGAGCTGTTCGTCGGCGCGGCACCTCTCGACGACCTCGCCCCGACCGGTCGCAGCCAACCCGATGGCGACGACGAGCCGATCGCCATCGTCGCCATGGCCTGCCGCTATCCGGGCGGGGTCGACTCGCCGGAACAGCTCTGGCAGCTGCTTGCCGAGGGGCGCGACGGCATCGCCGAGTTCCCCGCCGACCGAGGCTGGGACCTCGACGCGCTCTACGATCCCGACCCCGGCACACCCGGCAAGTGCTACACCCGCAGCGGTGGCTTCCTGGACGACGTCGGCGGCTTCGACGAGGGCTTCTTCGGCATCTCCCCGCGCGAGGCGCTGGCGATGGATCCGCAACAGCGGTTGCTGCTGGAGACCTCCTGGGAGGCGATCGAGCGGGCGGGCATCGATCCGGCCGCACTGCGCGGCAGCCCGACCGGGGTGTTCGCAGGCGTCATGTACCAGGACTACGGGGCCCTGCTCTCCGGCGGCGGGGACGATGCGGAAGGGCATGTCAGCGTCGGCGCGGCCGGGAGCATCGTCTCCGGCCGGGTGGCCTACGCACTCGGGCTGGAGGGGCCTGCCGTCTCGATCGACACCGCCTGCTCCTCCTCACTGGTGGCGCTGCACTGGGCCCGCCAGGCACTTCGGCAGGGCGAGTGCTCGCTGGCCCTGGTCGGCGGGGTCACCGTGATGGCCACCCCCACCGTGTTCGTGGAGTTCAGCAGGCAGCGCGGCCTCGCTGCGGACGGCCGGTGCAAACCCTTCGCCGATGCCGCCGACGGTACGAGTTGGTCCGAGGGCGTCGGTGTGCTGTTGGTGGAGCGGTTGTCCGATGCACGGCGCAACGGGCACCCGGTGCTCGCCGTGCTGCGGGGCTCGGCGGTGAACTCCGACGGCGCGTCGAACGGATTGACCGCACCGAACGGCCCCTCACAGCAGCGGGTGATCCGCCGCGCGGTGGCCGACGCGGGGCTGGCGCCGTCCGATGTGGACGCAGTGGATGCGCACGGCACCGGGACCACCCTCGGCGACCCGATCGAGGCGCAGGCGCTGCTCGCCACCTACGGCAGGGATCGATCCGTCGAGCAGCCGCTGTGGCTGGGCTCGGTCAAGTCGAATCTGGGGCACACCCAGGCGGCGGCCGGAGTGGCCAGCGTGATCAAGATGGTGCAGGCGATGCGGCACGGCGTGCTGCCCAGGACACTGCACGTCGATGCGCCCTCGTCCCATGTGGACTGGGAGGCCGGTGCGGTTCGGCTGCTCACTGAGCCGGTGCCGTGGGCGGTCGGGGACCGTCCGCGACGGGCCGGGATCTCCTCCTTCGGCATCAGCGGCACCAACGCACATGTGATCATCGAGGAGGGGCCTGCCGACCTGCTTCCCGAACCGGCGGGCCAGGCCCCCGCCCTGGTGCCGTGGGTGCTCTCGGCGCGCTCGGCAGCCGCCCTGAGTGCCTACGCCGAACGGCTGCTGTCCTTCTCGGCGGAGAACCCCGAGGCCGATGTGGCTGCGGTGGGGCACGAGCTGGCCACCACCCGGTCGACCTTCGAGTACCGCGCCGTCGTTGCTAGCACCGGTCGGGAGCAACTGCTGACGGGGCTGCGCGCCCTGGCCACAGGCGAGGCCGAATCGCGCGCCGCGCACCGCCCCGGCGCGGTGGCCTTCGTCTTCCCCGGCCAGGGATCACAGTGGATCGGAATGGGCCGGGAACTGCTGGAGTCGTCCCCGGCGTTCGCCGCCAGGTTCGCCGAGTGCGCCGAAGAACTGGACCGCTGGGTGGACTGGTCGGTCTACGACGCGCTCGGTGATCAGGACCTGTTGGACCGGGTGGACGTGGTGCAGCCGGTGCTGTTCGCCATGCTGGTCTCCCTGGCCGCGGTCTGGGAGTCCTTCGGCCTGACACCGGATGCGGTGGTCGGCCACTCACAGGGCGAGATCGCCGCCGCCGTGGTCGCGGGCGCCCTGTCCTTGACCGATGGTGCCCGGGTGGTGTGCCTGCGATCCCGGTTGATCGCGGAGACCCTGGCCGGGCACGGCGGCATGTACTCGGTGGGCCTGCCTGCGGCCGAGGTCCGTGCTCGACTCGTCGAGTTCGGCGGCGGGGTGTCGGTGGCCGCGGTGAACGGTCCCCGCGCCGTGGTGGTGTCCGGCGACCCCGAGGCACTGGCCGCGTTCGCCGCGGAGTGCGAGGCGGACGGCATCCGGGCGAAGCGGATCCCGGTGGACTACGCCTCGCACTCGGCGCAGGTCGAGCGGATCGAGGCGGACCTGCTCACGGCCCTGGCCGACGTCGCGCCGCGCGGCAGCGGCATCGGGTTCTACTCCACCGTGACGGGCGGCCGGATCGACACCGCCGAGCTCGACGCCGGGTACTGGTATCGGAATCTGCGGGAGACCGTCCGCTTCGAATCCGCGATCGCCGCGCTGGCAGCCGAGGGATACACCGCCTTCGTGGAGGCCTCGCCACATCCGGTGCTGACCATGCCCGTGCACGACACGCTGGACACCGTCGAGGTCGAGGCACTGGTCGTCGGCACACTCCGCCGGGACGAGGGCGGACTCGCGCAGCTGTACGAGAGCCTCGCCCAGGCCTGGATCTACGGCAGGCGGATCGACTGGTCGGCCGCGTTCGCCGGGCACCGGTCTCGGCACGTCGAACTGCCCACCTATCCCTTCCGACACAGCCGCTACTGGCCCGAGGTGTCCCTCGGAACGGCAGGCGCAGGCGACCCAGGGTCGCTGGGCCTCGCCGACGCCGACCATCCGGTGCTGGGAGCGGCGGTGGACCTCGCCGAAGCCGACGGGGTGGTGTTGACCGGACGGCTGTCGGTGCCCGGCCAGCCCTGGCTGGCCGATCATACCGTCGACGGCGTCACCGTGGTGCCCGAGGCGCTGTGGACAGAACTGGCGCTACAGGCCGGGGGCCGGGTCGGTTTCGGCCACCTCGCCCAGCTCGACGTGCTGCTGCCGCTGCCGCTGTCTCACGACGCTGCCTTGCAGGTGCAGGTCGCCGTCGCCGCACCGGACGAGTCGGGGCACCGCCCGCTGACCGTCCACGCACGTCCGCACGAGGACGACGGGACCGGGCGGTGGACCCGTTACGCAGCAGGCCTGCTTGCCGAGGAATTCGCCGACCCCGGCACCGACCTTGGCAACTGGCCGCCGGACGCGGTCGAAGCCGACCCCGATGAGCTGCATCAGCGGATCGCCGACGGGGGCACTGCGCTCGGATCGCGGTTCGGCACCGTGCGTGCCCTCTGGCGCCGAGACACCGACCTGTTCGCCGAGATCGACCTTCCCGAGGAGGAGGACCCGGTCGCCGCCCGGTTCGGGCTGCATCCCGGTCTGCTCACCACCGCGCTGCTCATCGCCGACGACCAGAGCCGAGGCCTGGTCCCCACCGGCTGGACCGGGGTCCGGCTGTACTCGCCCGGCGCAGGCCGCATCCGGGTGCACCTCGGCGTGGCAGGCGAGGACCAGGTGTCGGTCACGGTTGCCGATCAGGACGGGAACCCGGTGCTGTCCGCGACGGCGGTCCGACTGCGTCCGCTCGACCGGAGCAGGCTCGGCGGTGACCGGACCGGGGCCGGGCCGCTCCTGGGACTGGCCTGGCAGCCGCTCCGGCTCACCGCCGCGCCCGAGAACGGCGCGGACCGGCCGTGGGCACTGCTGGACACCGGCGTCCCGGTGAGTGCGACCGCCCTGTCGGCCCGCCCGGTCGGTTCGCTCGCCGACCTGGGCGAGGTTCCTGCCGAGGTCGTGATCGCGCCGCTGGCGGGCGGCGACCCGCATACCGCAGTGCACGCGGCACTACGGCTGGTGCAGGACTGGCTGGCCGAGGACCGGTACGCCGACGCGCTGCTGGTCGTGCTCACCCGGCACGCGGTCAGCTGCGCGGGCGTGACGCCGGACCCCGGTGCGGCCGCGATCTGGGGGCTGCTGCGCACGGCGCAGTCGGAGAACCCCGGTCGCCTCCTGCTGGTCGACCTCGGGGACGACGGGACCGAGGCAGACGTCCTGCCCGGGGTGCTTGCCGCCGCCGAGCCACAGGTGGCGATCCGAGGCGGTGCGACCTTCGTGCCGAGGGCGGTCGAGCTGCCCGAATCGTCCGACGGTGGGGCAGTCGCCTTCGATCCCGCCTCCACCGTGCTCGTCACCGGTGGCACCGGAGTCCTCGGCGGGCTCGTCGCCCGACACCTGGTGCAGGTGCACGGGGTTCGACGCCTGGTGCTGAGCAGTCGCCGGGGTACCCGGGCACCCGGAGCCGATGAACTGGTGGCCGAACTCGCCGCGCTCGGCGCGCAGGCCGAGGTGGTGGCCTGCGACGCCGCCGACCGGGAGGAACTGGCCGCCCTGCTCGCCGAGATCCCCGACGAGTGGCCGTTGCGTGGTGTCGTTCACCTCGCCGGGGTGCTCGAGGACGGCGTGATCGGCTCGTTGACCACGGAATCCGTGGATCGCGTGCTGCGGCCCAAGGTGGACGCCGCGCGTCACCTCGACGAGCTCACCCGAGGGCTGGATCTCTCCGCGTTCGTGCTGTTCTCCTCGCTTGCGGGCACCCTCGGCACCCCGGGGCAGGGCAATTACGCGGCGGCCAACGCCTACCTGGACGCGCTGGCGCTGCGCCGACGCGCCGAGGGTCTGCCCGCATTGTCGATGGCCTGGGGTCTGTGGGCCGAGACGAGCGAGCTGACCGGCGGTCTGGACCACGCCGACCGTGCTCGGCTCGGCCGAGGCGGCGTGGTGGCCATGTCCTCGGAGACCGGGCTCGCCCTGTTCGACGCGGCGCTGGCCACCGGAGAGACGGTCACCCTGCCCGCCCAGTTCGACCGGGTCGCCCTGCGTGGGCAGGGCGATGCCGTTCCGGCCGTGCTCAGCGGGCTGCTTCCCGCCCGCCGGCGGTCCTCGACAGCCGCCAGGGCGGGTGCCGGGCTGCGCGACCGGCTCGCCGGAATGCTGCCCGCCCAGCGGAGACTGGAACTGCTGGAACTGGTCCGATCACAGGTCGCGCGGACCCTCGGGCACGCGGGCCCACAGGAGGTCGATCCGGCTCGCGCGTTCAAGGACTACGGATTCGACTCGCTGATGGCCCTGGACGTGCGCAACAGGCTGGCCGCTGCCACCGAGCTGCGCCTGCCCGGCTCCCTGCTGTTCGACCACCCGACCGCAGCGGATATGGCGGAATTCCTCCAGGCGCAGCTCGCCGATGCCGACGAGCAGCCCGGCGCCTCGATGAATGCCGAGCTGGACCGGTTGGACGCGGCGATCTCCGATCTCACCTCCGACGATGCGGCGCAGGCTGCGGTGAGCAGCCGACTGCGGGCCATGTTGTCCCGATTGGACGAGCTCAAGGCCGACCACGCGGGCGACTCGGTGACCGACCGGATCGGCGCAGCCAGCGACGACGAGATGTTCGACTTCATCGACAAGCAGTTCGGCACCTCGTGATCCGGCCCGACTACCCGGTTTCCTTTGGTATTTCGATTGTTCTTTCGGCACTGCTGCGTAGGCAAGGTGTAGAGCGTGAATGAGGACAAGCTCCGCGAGTACCTGAAGCGAGTCACCGTCGATCTGCACGAGACGCGCGAACGGCTCCGCGAGCGCGAGGCGGCGGACCACGAGCCGATCGCCATCGTGTCCATGAGCTGCCGGTACCCCGGCGGCATCCGCTCCCCCGAGGATCTGTGGGAGCTGCTGTCCGCAGGCGAGGACGCCGTCACCGGGTTTCCGGAGGACCGGGGCTGGGACCTCGAGGCGCTGTACAACCCGGACCCGGACGCGCCCGGCACCAGCTACACCAGGAAAGGGGCGTTCCTGCACGACGCGGGCTGGTTCGACGCCTCGCTGTTCGGCATCTCCCCGCGCGAGGCACTCGGGATGGACCCGCAGCAGCGGTTGCTGCTCGAGGCGACCTGGGAGCTGTTCGAGCGCGCCGGTATCGCGCCCACCTCGGTGAAGGGCGCCGCAGGCGGGGTGTTCGTCGGTGCCGGGCTCTCCGGGTACGCCACCGGGCTGCGCAGCGTTCCCGAGGACGTCGAGGGGCACCTGCTCACCGGCATCTCCGCCAGCGTCGCCTCGGGCCGGTTGTCCTATGTGTACGGGCTGGAGGGTCCTGCGGTCACCATCGACACCGCCTGCTCCTCCTCGCTGGTGGCCCTGCACTTGGCCGCGCAGGCCCTGCGCAGACGGGAGTGCGAGTTCGCGATCGCGGGCGGGGTGGCGGTCCTGGCCAATGCGGGCTCGTTCGTCCAGTTCAGCAGGCAGCGCGGCCTCGCGGTCGACGGCCGATGCAAGGCGTTCTCCGATGACGCCGACGGCACCGGCTGGGGTGAGGGCGTCGGCCTGCTGATGGTGGAGCGGCTCTCCGACGCCCGCGCCAACGGGCACGAGGTGCTCGCCGTGCTCCGAGGCTCGGCGTTGAACCAGGACGGCGCGTCGAACGGGCTGACCGCGCCGAACGGTCCCTCCCAGGAACGGGTCATCCGCCAGGCACTGATCGATGCCCGGCTGGCCGCCGCCGATGTGGACGCGGTGGAGGCACACGGGACCGGGACGACGCTGGGCGACCCGATCGAGGCACAGGCGCTGCTGGCCACCTACGGCAAGGACCGGCGCGCCGACCAGCCGCTCTGGCTCGGCACCCTGAAATCGAACATCGGGCACACCCAGGCCGCAGCCGGGGTCACCGGCGTCATCAAAGCCGTGCTGGCGATGAAGCACTCCACACTGCCCAAGACCCTGCACGTGACCGAACCGACCTCACACGTGGACTGGTCCACCGGGAACGTCGAGCTGCTGCGCGAGGCGCAGGCCTGGCCCGCGACCGAACGCCCGCGCCGGATCGGCATCTCCGCCTTCGGGGTCAGCGGCACCAACGCGCACGTCATCTTGGAACAGGCCCCGGCGGCTGTCGCGGACGCCGAGAAGGCAGCGGATTCCCGGCAGGCCGTGGGTTCCCGACAGGCAGCGGATTCCGAGACGGCGACGGCTGCCGAGAAGCCGGAGCCGTCGACCGAGCCCGCTGCGCTCGTCCCGCTTCGTGTCTCGGCGCGCTCCTCGGCGGCGCTGTCCGCGCAGGCGGCCCGCCTGCTGTCCTTCGTCGAGCAGAGCCCCGGACTGGCCCTCACGGACCTCGGTTACTCCCTCGGTGTCTCGCGCGCGGAGTTGGAGCATCGTGCGGTGGTGGTGGCTGCCGATCGGGTGGGTGTGGTGGCGGGTCTGCGTGCGGTGGTGGCTGGGGAGAGGCATCCGTCGGTGTCGTCGGGTGTGGCTGGGCGGGGAAGTGGCTTGGCCGTTCTGTTCTCGGGTCAGGGTGCGCAGTGGGTGGGGATGGGTCGTGGGTTGTATGGCGCGTTTCCGGTTTTTGCGGATTCTTTTGATGCGGTGTGTGCCGCTTTTGATGGGTTGTTGCCGGGTGTGTTGAGTGAGGTGGTGTTCGAGGGCTCGGATTCCGATTCCGATTCTGGTGCTGGTTCTGTGTTGGATCGGACGGTGTTTGCGCAGGCTGGATTGTTTGCGTTTGAGGTGGCGCTGTTCCGTTTGGTGGAGTCGTGGGGTGTTCGTCCGGATGTGGTGACGGGGCATTCGCTGGGTGAGATCACTGCTGCGTATGTCGCGGGGGTGTTCTCGCTGGAGGATGCGTGTCGTCTGGTGGCGGCGCGGGGTCGGTTGATGCAGGCGTTGCCCGCTGGTGGGGTG
Organism: Actinoalloteichus fjordicus; assembly: GCF_001941625.1. Taxonomy (NCBI): domain Bacteria; kingdom Bacillati; phylum Actinomycetota; class Actinomycetes; order Pseudonocardiales; family Pseudonocardiaceae; genus Actinoalloteichus; species Actinoalloteichus fjordicus. Next base: position 3,752,814 of record NZ_CP016076.1, on the reverse strand, counting down.
ATGGTGGCCATCGGGGCGGCGGAGGACGAGGTTCGTCCGGTGCTGTCGGGTGTGGTGGATGTCGCGGCGGTGAATGGTCCTCGGTCGGTGGTGGTGTCGGGTGCCGAGGATGCGGTCGCGGTGGTGGAGCGGCATTTCGCCGGTCTGGGTTGTCGGACTCGTCGTTTGGTGGTGTCGCATGCGTTTCACTCGGCGTTGATGGAGCCGATGTCGGCTGATTTCGCGGCGGTGGCGGAGTCGGTGGATTATCGGCCTGCGGCGCTTCCCCTGGTGTCATTGGTGTCGGGTGAGATGGCCGGGGAGGAGGTCTCGACCGCTGGTTATTGGGTGCGGCATGTGCGGGACTGTGTTCGGTTCGCCGATGGCATCGAGACGGTGCACCGCACCGGGGTGACGCGGTTCCTGGAGTTGGGTCCACAGGCAGTGCTCACCTCGATGATCGGCGAGATCGTCGAGGACGCCACGGCCGTGCCCGCCCAACGCAAGGACCGGCCCGAGGCCGAAACGCTGCTGGCCGCCGTGGCCGCCCTGCACACCACCGGCACCCCGTTGGACTGGGCCGCACTGCTGCCTGGCGCCCGACGGATCGACCTGCCCACCTACGCCTTCGAGCGGGAACGATACTGGCTCGCCGGTTCCGAGCCCGCCGCCGCCGCTGCCGAGGACCCGTTCTGGGACCTGGTGGCCGACCGGGAGCTCGCCCGCGCCCTCGGGGTGGCCGATGACGCGCCGCTCGACCAGGTGTTGCCCGCCCTCGCGCAGTGGCACCGCGAACGCGAATCGCTGTCCACCGTGGACTCCTGGTGCTACCGGATCTCCTGGGCGCCGCTCGTCGTCGAGGACCTACGCCCCGCCGGTCGCTGGCTGCTGATCGTCCCACCGGGGCACACCGGAGCCGACTGGTCGACCGCGCTTGCCGACGGTCTCGCCGCCATCGGCGCTGAACCCGTGGTGCTCGAACAGCCGGGAGCGACAGCAGACCGGGAGACCGTCGCCGCAGCCCTGCGGGCGCACACCGGGCAGAGCTTCGCCGGGGTGGTCTCGCTGCTGGCGCTGGACGAGAGGCAGCACCCGGATCATCCGGGACTGACCGTCGGTCTTGCGGCCACCACCACCCTCGTGCAGGCACTCGGGGACACCGGCGTGACGGCGCCGCTGTGGCTGCTCACCGACGGCGCGACCTCCGTGGGTGAGCAGGACCCGGTGCGACACCCGGTGCAGGCCGCGCTGTGGGGCCTCGGCGGCGTGATCGCGCAGGAGCACCCGGACCGCTGGGGCGGGCTGATCGACCTGCCCTCGGCGACCGACGAGCGCGGCATCCGCCGGGTGCTCACCGCCCTGGCTCAGGGCGAGGAGAACCAGATAGCGGTCCGAGGCACCGGACTGCTCGCCCGTCGTCTGGTTCGGGCGCCGAGGCTCACGGCTGGTCCGGACGGCTGGCGAGGCGGTGGCACGGTGCTCATCGTCGGCGGTACCGGTGCGCTCGGCGCGCACGCGGCCCGCTGGTTCGCCCGCAACGGCGCGGAACACATCCTGCTCGCGAGTCGCCGAGGTCCGGACACTCCCGGCGCCGCCGAACTCGTGGCGGAACTGACCGATCTCGGAGTCCGCGCCGACGCCCTCGCCGGTGATGCGGCCTCGACGGAACAACTGCGCGCGGTGCTCGCGGCGGTACCCCAGGACGCCCCGCTCAGCGCCGTCGTGCACGCCGCAGGCGTACTCGACGACGGCGTGCTGGCCGGACTGAGCACCGACCGCCTCGCCGCCGTGATGGAGGCCAAGGTCCAGGCTGCGATGAACCTGCACGAGGTGACCTCGGGTACGGATCTCTCGGCGTTCGTGCTGTTCACCTCACTCGCCGGCGCGGTGGGTGCTGCGGGGCAGGGCGGCTACGCGGCGGCCAACGCGGCACTGGACGCCTTCGCGCAGTGGCGCACCGGACAGGGCCTGCCTGCCACCGCGATCGCCTGGGGCAGCTGGGCGGGGACTGGAATGGCCGCCGACGAACTGGCGGCCCAGCGCACCCGGCGCGGCGGGGTGCTGCCGATGTCGCCGGACCTCGCGGTCACCGCGTTGGGCCGGGCGGTCTGGCATCCCGGCGCCGATGTGGTCGTCGCCGATATCGACTGGAGTCGCTACACCCCGGTGCTCTCCCGCACCCGCCCCAGCCCGCTGCTGCGCGAGCTGCCCGAAGCCGCAGGCGTCGTCGCCCCGGCCTCGTCGGCAGCGGATCTCGGGCTCCACGAGGTGCTGGCCGGCCGAACGCAGGCCGAACAGCACGCGGCGCTGCTTGAACTGGTCCGGGCACAGACGGCCGGGATACTCGGCTACTCCGGTTCGGCAGCGATCGACGCGGACCGGGCCTTCCGTGATCTCGGCTTCGACTCGCTGACCGCCGTCGAGCTGCGCAACCTGCTCGGCGCCGCGAGCGGCCTGCCGCTGTCCGCCACCCTCGTCTTCGACTATCCGACCCCCGCCCTGCTGGCTGGCCACCTGGCCGAGCAGATCGTGGGAACAGGCGGATCGGCAGCAGCGCCGTCCTCGGCCCACGCCGAGACCGGCGAGCCGATCGCGATCGTCTCGATGAGCTGTCGTTTCCCAGGCGGGGTGCACAACCCCGACGAGCTGTGGGAGCTGCTCGCCACCGGAACCGACGCGATCGCCGGCTTCCCGCGCGACCGAGGCTGGTATGTCGATTCGCTCTACCACCCTGATCCGGACCACCCCGGTACCAGCTACGTCGCCGAAGGCGGCTTCCTCGATGACGCCGCCGGGTTCGACGCCGGCTTCTTCGGGATCTCGCCGCGCGAGGCACTGGCGATGGACCCACAGCAGCGACTGCTGCTGGAAGGCTCCTGGGAGCTGTTCGAACGCGCAGGCATCGATCCGATCGACGTGCGCGGCAGCCGGGCAGGTGCCTTCGTCGGCACCAACGGGCAGGACTACCAGCTGGCGCTGATGGGCGCCGTCGACGCAGGCGAGGGGCACTCCGGCACCGGCAACGCGGCCAGCGTCGTCTCCGGCCGGGTCGCCTACGCCTTCGGGCTGGAGGGCCCGGCGGTCACGGTGGACACCGCGTGCTCCTCCTCGCTGGTGGCGATGCACCTGGCGGCGCAGTCGCTGCGCTCGGGGGAATGCGATCTCGCACTCGCGGGCGGGGCCACGGTGATGGCCACCCCGGGTGCCTTCGTGGCGTTCAGCCGACAGCGCGGACTGGCCGCCGACGGCCGCTGCAAGGCGTTCGCCGAGGCGGCGGACGGTACCGGCTGGTCAGAGGGCCTCGGTTTGGTGCTGCTGGAACGGCTGTCCGACGCGCGGCGCAACGGGCATCCGGTGTTGGCGGTGCTGCGGGGTTCTGCGGTGAACTCCGACGGCGCCTCGAACGGCCTGACGTCGCCGAACGGTCCCTCCCAGCAGCGGGTGATCCGGCAGGCCCTGGCGAACTCCGGTCTCGACGCCTCGGAGGTGGACGCCGTCGAGGCACACGGGACCGGGACGAGCCTAGGCGATCCGATCGAGGCGCAGGCGCTGTTGGCGACCTACGGGCGGGATCGGCCGGACGGACAGCCGTTGTGGTTGGGCTCGGTGAAGTCGAATCTCGGGCACACGCAGGCTGCGGCGGGCATTGCCGGTGTGATCAAGATGGTGCAGGCGATGCGGCACGGGGTGTTGCCGAAGACGCTGCACGTGGACGCGCCGTCCCCGCACGTCGACTGGTCCTCCGACGCGATCGCGCTGCTGACGGAGCAGACCCCGTGGCCTGTGACCGACCGGCCGAGGCGGGCCGGGGTGTCCTCGTTCGGGGTCAGCGGCACCAATGCGCACCTACTGCTCGAGGAGGTACCTGCGGAGCCGGGAGCCGAGCCGGTGCGGATGCCGGTGTCGGTGACGCCCTGGGCGGTCTCGGCGCGATCCCCGGAGGCGCTGCGGGCGCAGGCCGCGCGACTGCGGTCCTTTGTGGAGGATGCTCCGGAGATCGATCCTGTCGACGTGGGCTGTGCACTGGCGACCACGCGATCGGTGCATGCGCATCGCGCGGTGGTGATCGGCGGCGACCGCGAGGAACTGATCGCAGGCCTGGGGGCGCTTGCGGACGGCCGTGTCGATCCACGGGTCGTGACCGGCATCGCCGCCGGGCCCGGCCGCTTGGCCGTGCTGTTCTCCGGTCAGGGTGCGCAGCGGGTGGGGATGGGCCGGGAGTTGTACGGCGCGTTTCCGGTGTTCGCGGAGTCTTTTGATGCGGTGTGTGCGGGTTTTGACGGGTTGTTGCCAGGTGTGTTGAGCGAGGTGGTGTTCGAGGATTCCGATTCCGGCTCTGGTTCTGTTTTGGATCGGACGGTGTTTGCGCAGGCTGGTTTGTTTGCGTTTGAGGTGGCGCTGTTCCGTTTGGTGGAGTCGTGGGGTGTTCGTCCGGATGTGGTGACGGGGCATTCGTTGGGGGAGATCACTGCTGCGTATGTCGCGGGGGTGTTTTCGCTGGAGGATGCGTGTCGGCTGGTGGGGGCGCGTGGTCGGTTGATGCAGGCGTTGCCCGAGGGTGGGGCGATGGTGGCGGTGGCGGCGTCGGAGGACGAGGTGCGGCCGCTGTTGTCGGATGTGGTGGGTATTGCGGCCGTGAACGGTCCGGGGTCGGTGGTGGTGTCCGGTGCCGAGGTCGCGGTGTCGGCGGTGGCGGCGCATTTCGCCAGCTTGGGTCGCAAGACTCGCAGGCTGGTGGTGTCGCATGCGTTCCATTCGCATCTGATGGATCCGATGTTGGTGGAGTTCGCCGGGGTGGCGGAGGGTGTTCGGTTCGAGTCGGCGCGGCTTCCGGTGGTGTCGTTGGTCTCGGGTGAGGTGGCGGCCGAGGAGATCTCGACCGCTGGTTATTGGGTTCGGCATGTGCGGGAGTGCGTTCGGTTCGCCGACGGTATCGAGGCTTTGCACCGTACCGGGGTGACACGTTTTCTGGAGTTGGGTCCGCAAGCCGTGCTCACATCGATGGTCGCTGAGATCGTCGGTGATGCCACGGTGGTGTCTGCGCTGCGCAAGGACCGGCCGGAGGCCGAGACCCTGGTCGGGGCGATGGCCGCCCTGCACACCACCGGCACCCCGCTGGACTGGGCCGCACTGCTGCCCGGTGCCCGGCGGATCGACCTGCCCACCTACGCCTTCCACCGCCAGCGCTACTGGCCAGAACCCGCCGCCCACTCGACAACCGAATACGACACCCGAACCGACGGTGCCTTCTGGGCCGCCGTCGAGGAACAGGACCTCGACGCGCTGGCAGGCACCCTGCGGGTGGACCAGGCGCCGCTGCGGGACGTGCTGCCCGCCATGAACGCCTGGCGTCGCAGGCTCGCCGCACAGTCTGAGTTGGAATCCTGGCGCTACCGGGTGAACTGGCAGCCGCTGCTGGACCTCGGCCCCGACACCCCCGAAGGCGAGTGGCTGCTCGTGGCGGGAAGCGCTGCCGAGGACACCGACGCCATCGCCGAGGCACTGCGCGTGGGCGGTGCCACCGTCACCCCGCTGTGTCTCTCGGACGACGACCTCGCCGAGGCACTCACCCGCGACACCGCGCAGCAGATCATCCTGGCCGACCCCGGGGTGGATGAACTGCTCACCGTGCTGCATCTCCTGGACACCGAGGACTCCCGGGCGCAACTGTGGGTGCTGACCCACGGCGCCGTCACCACCGGGCGCTCCGATCCGCTCTCCGACCCAGAACGGGCCCAACTCTGGGGCCTGGGCCGGGTTGCGGCGCTCGAACAACCCACCCGCTGGGGCGGGCTGATCGACCTGCCTGCGAACCTCGACCGGCGCGGCCTCGCCCGGTTGTGCCGAGTGCTCGCGGACGGCACCGAGGACCAGGTCGCCATCCGAGGATCCGCCGTGCTGGGCCGCAGGCTCGTGCCCGCACCGCTGGCCGGGCCTGCAACCGGTTGGTCGCCGCGCGGAACAGTGCTCGTCACCGGCGGCACCGGCGGGCTCGGAGCGCACATCGCCCGTTGGCTGGCCCGCTCCGGAGCCGACCACCTGGTGCTCACCAGCAGGCGCGGGCCTGCCGCGCCGGGCGCCGCCGCCCTCACCGAGGAGCTGACCGGACTCGGTACCCGTGCCGAGGTCCTCGCCTGCGATGTCACCGACCGCGAGGCGCTCGCCGCCCTGACCGCCCGGCTGGCGGCCGAGGGCACCCCGGTGCGTGCAGTGGTGCATGCGGCCGGGCAGACCGGACTCCGGTCGCTGGCCGAGACCTCCGTTGCCGATCTCGCCGAGATGATCCACGCCAAGGTCACCGGGGCACGCCACCTCCATGAGGTGCTCGCGGACACCGAACTCGATGCGTTCGTGCTGTTCTCCTCGATCGCGGCGATCTGGGGCAGCGGAGGCCAGGCGGCCTACGCCGCAGGAAACGCCTATCTCGACGCGCTTGCCGAGCATCGCCGGTCCCTCGGCCTCGCGGCCACCTCGATCGCCTGGGGACCGTGGTCCGGCGACGGGATGGCCGCCGCTGACGGAGCCGAGGAGGCCCTGCGCCGCCGAGGCCTGCGCCCGATGGACCCCGACGCCGCCGTCACCGCACTCCACAGCTCGGTGGAGCACCAGCTGACCACCACCGTGGTGGCCGATGTGGACTGGTCCGCCTTCGCACCGGGCTTCACCGCCCTACGAGCCAGCCCGCTGCTGGCAGGCGTCCCCGCCGCAGTCGAGGCCGTCGCGGACGGCGCATCGGGTGGTGGAACCGGCGACCGGTTGCGGCAACGGCTGGCGGGCCTGCCTGCCGCCGACCGGGACAGGGCGATCGACGAACTGGTCCGCGAACAGGTGGCCCTGGTGCTCGGCCACCGCGACGCGGCCGCGATCGCCCCGGAACGCGCCTTCTCGGACCTCGGATTCGACTCGCTGACCGCCGTGGAACTGCGCAACCGACTGACCGAGGCCACCGGGCTCGCGCTGCCGACCACCCTGGCCTTCGACCACCCGAACTCCGCCGCACTCGCCCGCCTGGTCCGAACGGAGTTGCTCGGCGAGGACGGCCCGACGCCTGCCGGACCGGTCATCGACACCGCTGGCGACGAGGACCCGATCGTCATCGTCGCGATGAGCTGTCGGTTCCCCGGCGGGGTCCGCTCCCCGGAAGACCTGTGGCAGCTGGTGGTCGACGGCACCGACGCGATCTCGCGGTTCCCCGAGAACCGAGGCTGGGACCTCGCAGGCCTCGGCGGAAGCGCGGCCGAGCGGCAGGGCGGCTTCGTCTACGACGCCGACACCTTCGACCCCGGCTTCTTCGGGATCTCGCCGCGCGAGGCGCTGGCCATGGACCCGCAGCAGCGGCTGCTGCTGGAATCCTGCTGGGAACTGTTCGAACGCGCCGGAATCGACCCCACCGCCCTGCGCGGCAGCGCGACCGGGGTGTTCATCGGCGCCGGTTCCTCCGGGTACGGAGCCGCGCTGACCGAGGTCCCCGACGGTGTCGCGGGACACCTGCTCACCGGCAGTGCGAGCAGCGTTGCCTCCGGCCGGATCGCCTATCTGCTCGGGCTCGAGGGCCCCGCCATCTCCTTGGACACCGCCTGCTCCTCCTCGCTGGTCGCGCTGCATCTGGCCGCCCAGTCGCTGCGCGGCGGGGAGTGCGAGCTCGCCGTCGTCGGCGGGGTCACCGTGATGTCCACTCCCAACGCCTTCCTGGAGTTCGGCCGCCAGGGCGGGCTTGCCCCGGACGGCCGGTGTAAGGCGTTCTCCGACGAGGCCGACGGCACCGGCTGGTCGGAAGGGGTCGGCCTGCTGCTGGTGGAGCGGCTGTCCCAGGCGCGGCGACTGGGCCACGACGTACTGGCCACCGTGCGCGGCTCCGCCGTCAACTCCGACGGCGCCTCGAACGGCCTCACCGCCCCCAACGGTCCCGCGCAGCAACGGGTGATCCGCCAGGCCCTGGCGGGCGCCGGCCTGGAATCGTCCGAGGTGGACGCCGTCGAAGCACACGGCACCGGGACGGCCCTCGGCGATCCGGTGGAGGCACAGGCCCTGCTCGCCGGGTACGGCCTCGGCCGCGAACCGGAGCGGCCGCTGTGGCTCGGGTCGATCAAGTCCAACATCGGACACACCCAGTCGGCGGCCGGCGTCGCCGGAGTCATCAAGATGGTCCAGGCCATCCGGCACGGCCTGCTCCCGGTGACGCTGCACGCCGACCGGCCGACGACGAAGGTGGACTGGTCGGCAGGCGCGGTGCGGCTGCTCACCGAACCGATGTCCTGGCCCGAGACCGGCAGGCCGCGCCGTGCTGCGGTCTCCTCGTTCGGGATCAGCGGCACCAACGCGCACACCATTCTGGAACAGGCGCCCGAATCGCCGACCGGTGTCGAACCGGCCGACCGACCGGACCGGCCCGCGCCGTGGCTGGTGTCCGCCCGCACCGCCGAGGCACTGCGGGCCCAGGCCGCGAACCTCCTTGCGGGCATCGGCGAGGCGGACCCGGCCGATGTGGCCCGCACGCTCGCGCACCACCGCGCCACGCTGGAGCACCGCGCGACGGTGTCGGGCGCGAACGGCGGCGAGCTGACGGCCGGGCTGCGTGCCCTCGCCGAGGGCGAGCAGACCGCCGGTGTGCTCACCGGGATCGCGCGACCGGGCGCCCGCGCGGCCTTCCTGTTCACCGGTCAGGGAGCGCAGCACGCCGGGATGGGCCGGGGACTGTATGCCGCCTCCGAGGTGTTCGCCGAGGCCTTCGACGCTGCGGCCGCCTACCTGGATGCCGAACTGGACCGCCCGCTCGCCGAGCTGGTGTTCGCCGAGCCGGGATCACCGGAGGCCGCGCTGCTGGACCACACCGGCTACGGCCAACCCGCGCTGTTCGCCTACGAGGTGGCGCTGTTCCGACTCGCCGAAGCACACGGCCTCAGCGCCGATTACCTGGTCGGCCACTCCATCGGCGAACTGGCCGCAGCGCACGTCGCGGGGGTGTTCTCCCTGGCGGACGCCTGCCGGGTGGTCGCCGCCCGAGGCAGGTTGATGCAGGCGCTGCCCTCCGGCGGTGCGATGGTCGCGGTGCAGGCCACCGCCGACGAGGTGCGGCCGCTGCTGTCGGGGATCGCGGCGCAGTCCGGGGCCGAAGTGCCGGCTGGAGCCGAAGTGCCGGCTGGAGCCGAAGTGCCAGGGGCCGCCACCCTGGCGGCGGTGAACGGTCCGGCCTCGGTGGTGGTCTCCGGTGACGAGGACGCTGTGCTGGCGATCGGGGCGGAGTTCGCCGCCCGAGGCCGGAAGGTGCGCAGGCTGCGCGTCTCGCACGCCTTCCACTCGCCCCGGATGGAACCGATGCTCGCCGATTTCGGCCGCGTCATGGCCACCGTGGACTTCCAACCGCCCCGGACGGCCGTGGTGTCGACGGTGACCGGTGCACCCGCCACCGAGGCCGAGCTGTGCTCACCCGGCTACTGGGTCGAGCAGGTCCGGGCCACCGTCCGCTTCGGCGATGCCGTCTCCTACCTGGACTCCGCTCAGGTCACCCGCTTCCTCGAACTCGGCCCGGACGCCGTGCTCACCGCGCTGGCCGCCGCCGGACTGCCTGCGAACCAGGAGCGGTCCTTCATCCCGGCCGCGCGGGCGGACAGCACCGATGAGCAGGACACCTTCACCGCCGCGCTGGGCGCCTGGCACGTGCACGGCGGCCGGGTGGACTGGACTCCCGTCGTGAGCGGCGGCAGGCGGATCGCGCTGCCCACCTACCCCTTCCAGCGACAGCGGCTCTGGCTCGATCCGTCGGTGCCGACAGCCGCCGCCGAGGACACGGTGCTCTGGGAAGCCGTGGAGCGGGCCGACCTCGCCGATCTGACCCACACCCTGGGATTGACCGAGGACGCCCCGCTCGGCGAGGTGCTGCCTGCGCTGAACTCCTGGCGACGCAGGCTGCACGATTCGTCCACCGCGGACTCGTGGCGCTACGACGTCGGGTGGTCCCCGCTCGCCGCACCCGGCGAACCCGTGGCACTCGGCAGCTGGCTGCTGATCGAACCGGAGTCCGCCGACGAGTACCTGGCCGAGGTGACCGCCGAACTGACCGGTCCTGCGTCCGACCTGGTTCGGTTGGCGCACCGGGATGCGCTGGACGACCCGGCGAAACTGGCTGCCGCAGCCGAAGGCGTGACCGGAGTGCTCTTCCCCGCAGGCTGGCAGGGCGGCGCCGAAGCCGATGCCCTGCTGGCCCTGCTGCGGGCCCTTGCCGGGGCCGGATTGGGAGCGCCGCTGTGGTGCCTCACCCGGGGGGCGGTCGGCACCGGGCCGGGCGACCCGGTCACCGATCCGGGGCAGGCCATGGTGTGGGGCCTGGGCCGGGTCGCGGCCCTGGAGTTCCCGCGTGGCTGGGGCGGCCTGATCGACCTGCCTGCTACCCGGGACCAGGGCGTGCTGCGCCGGTTGCCGGGCCTGCTGTCCGGCGCAGCAGGCGAGGACCAGCTTGCCGTGCGGTCCGCCGGGGTGTTCGGCAGACGTCTGGTCCGGGTGGGTGCCGCGACCGGCGGCCCGGAGTGGGCGACCCGCGGCACCGCGCTCGTCACCGGCGGGACCGGCGCGCTGGGCGGGCAGGTCGCCCGCTGGCTCGCAGGCGGCGGCGCCGAGCACCTGGTGCTCACCAGCCGCCGAGGCCCCGGATCTCCCGGTGCGGAGGAACTCGCCGAGGAGTTGCGCGGGTACGGCGTCAGGGTGACCCTCGCGGCCTTCGACGCCTCGGACGCCGAAGCGCTGTCCGCGTTGTTGTCCGGGCTGGCCGAACAGGGCGAACAGGTCCGGGTGGTGGTGCACGCTGCCGGGGTGTCCGAGGTGAACACCCTCGCCGAGACCTCCTCCGACCAATTCGAACGGGTCCTCGCGGCGAAGGTGGCCGGGGCGCGCAACCTCGATGCCGCCTTCGCCGACACCGAACTCGACGCCTTCGTACTCTTCTCTTCCATCGCGGGCATCTGGGGCAGCGGCGGGCAGGGCGCCTACGCGGCGGCCAACGCCTACCTCGACGGGCTCGCCGAACTGCGCCGGGCCCGAGGACTCAGGGCCACGGCGGTTGCCTGGGGACCGTGGGGCGGCGGCGGCATGGTCTCCGGTCCGGAGGCAGCGCAGGGGCTGGAACGGCTCGGTCTGCGACTGCTGGCACCGGAGCTCGCGATCCTCGCGTTGCGCCGCAGCCTGGCGGAGGACCGAACCACGGTGACCGTGGCCGATGTGGACTGGTCCCGGTTCGCCGCCGGTTTCACCGCGTTGCGGCCCAGCCCGCTGCTGGGCGAGCTTCCCGAGGTGGCGGCCGCGCTGCGGGAGAAGCAGCCTGCGGACACCGGCTCCGGATCGGCACTGCGGGCGGCGCTCGCCGCAACGGAACCCGGCGAGCGGCACGGAATGCTGGTGCGACTGGTCCGCGAGCAGGCAGCGGGTGCACTCGGGTACCACGACGCACACGAGCTCGACGTGGAACGGGCCTTCGCCGATCTCGGCTTCGACTCGCTGACGGCCGTGGAGTTCCGCAACGCGCTGACCGCCGCCACCGGGCTGCGGTTGTCCGCCACGCTCGTCTACGACCATCCGACACCGGCCGCACTGGCCGGGGAGCTACTCGCCGGAATTCTGCCGGAATCGGCGGAACCGGCCGACCCCGCCGAGGCCGAGCTGCGCCGCGCCCTCGCGGGGATACCGCTGGAGCGGTTCCGCAAGGCGGGCCTGCTGGACACGCTGCTGCGACTTGCCGATGGCGACGCCGCCGGTGCGGACGCCGGTGCGGGCGAGGAGTACGACGACCTCGACGCCGCCGCCCTGATCGAGCGGGCGCTCGGGGCGTCCCCGACCGCGCGAGTGGAGGGATGAGATGACCACGTCGACCGAGGAACTCGTCGAGGCGCTGCGTGCCTCGCTCAAGGAGAACGGGCGGCTGCAGCGGCGAGTCCGCGAGCTGTCCGATGCGGCGGGCGAGCCGATCGCGATCCTCGCCACCAGCTGCCGCTATCCCGGCGGCATCGGTTCTCCGGAGGAGCTGTGGCAACTCGTCCGCGACGGCGGCGACGCCATGGGCGACTTCCCCGTCGACCGGGGCTGGGGGATACGGGGAACCGGGGGGTTCGTCCACGCCGCCGGTGATTTCGACCCGGCGTTCTTCGGGATCTCCCCACGCGAGGCGCTGGCCATGGACCCGCAACAGCGGCTGGTCCTGGAGACCTCCTGGGAACTGCTGGAACGCGCCCGCATCGACCCGACCGCGCTGGCAGGCACTCGCACCGGGGTGTTCCTCGGCGCAGCCACCAGCGGCTACGGCGCCGGGCTCGCCGAGGTGCCCGAGGAGGTCGCCGGGCACCTGCTCACCGGTAGCGCGGGCAGCGTGATCTCCGGCCGGATCGCCTACCTGCTCGGCTTGGAGGGCCCCGCCGTCTCGCTGGACACCGCCTGCTCCTCGTCGCTGGTGGCACTGCACCTGGCCGCCCAGGCACTGCGGGCGGGCGAGTGCTCGCTCGCGCTGGTCGGCGGGGTGACGATCATGGCCTCCCCGATGGCCTTCCGCGAGTTCGGCCGCCAGGGCGGACTCGCCCCGGACGGGCGGTGCAAACCGTTCGCCGAGGCGGCCGACGGCACCGGCTGGTCCGAAGGCGTCGGCATGCTGCTGGTACAGCGCCTCTCCGAGGCCCGCCGCGAGGGCCGGACCGTGCTGGCCGTGGTTCGAGGCTCGGCGGTCAACTCCGACGGCGCCTCCAACGGCCTCACCGCACCGAACGGTCCCTCCCAGCAGCGGGTCATCCGCGCCGCCCTCGCCGCCGCCGACCTGACACCAGCCGAGGTGGACGCCGTCGAGGCCCATGGCACCGGGACCGCCCTGGGCGACCCGATCGAGGCGCAGGCGCTGTTGGCCGTCTACGGCCGGGACCGACCGGCGGACCGCCCGCTGTGGCTCGGTTCGGTGAAGTCGAACCTGGGCCATACCCAGCTGGCCGCCGGGGTCGCAGGCGTGATCAAGATGGTCGAGGCGCTTCGGCACCGCACCCTGCCGAGGACCCTGCACGTGGACCGGCCGTCCGCCCAGGTCGACTGGGACAGTGGCGCGGTCCGGCTGCTCACCGAGGAGCAGACCTGGCCGGACCCGGGCCGACCGCGCCGAGCGGGGGTCTCCTCGTTCGGCATCAGCGGCACCAACGCCCACATCGTGCTGGAGGAGGCGCCCACCGATCCCGACCCCGGCTCGGAATCAGCAGGCAGCGGCGCGAGCGCCCCCGAGGTGCTCGCCTGGCCGGTGTCCGCCAGAACGCGCGAAGCGCTGCCCGCCCAGGCCGCCCGCCTGCTCGCGGCCGCCGAGGCCGGGCCGGAACTTCGATCCTCGGACATCGGCTGGTCGCTGGCCGCCACCCGGGCCGCGCACCAGCACCGCGCGGTCGTCATCGGTGATGACCGGTCCGAGCTGATGCGCGGCCTGACCGCGCTGGCCGACGGCGCACCCGATCCTCGGGTGATCACCGGCAGCCGGGTCGCGGGCAGATCCGCGTTCCTGTTCTCCGGCCAAGGGGCGCAGCGCCCCGGCATGGGTCGTGAGCTGCACGCCGCGCACGCCGCATTCGCCGACGCCTTCGACGCGGCCTGCGCCGGATTCGCAGGCAGGCTAGACCGACCGCTGCGGGAGGTGGTGTTCGCCGAGGAGGGCACCGAGAACGCCGCGCTGCTCGACCACACCGCCTATACCCAGGCAGGGTTGTTCGCCGTCGAAGTCGCGCTGTTCCGGCTGCTCGAATCCTGGGGACTGCTGCCCGATCTGGTGATGGGCCACTCCATCGGCGAGCTGGCCTCGGCGCATGTGGCGGGCGTGCTCACGCTGGACGACGCCTGCAGGCTGGTGGCCGCCCGAGGCGCTCTGATGCAGGCCCTTCCCGGCGGCGGCGCGATGCTGTCGGTGCAGGCAGCCGAGGACGAGGTCCGCCCGCTGCTGTCCGCAACCGTCGACCTGGCCGCCGTCAACGGTCCGACCTCGGTGGTGCTGTCCGGCGACGAGGACGCGGTACTCGAACTCGGCGCCCGCTTCGAGGCCGTCGGCAGGCGAACCCGCAGGCTGGTGGTGAGCCACGCCTTCCACTCGCCGAGGATGGATCCGGTCCTGGCCGACTTCCGGGCGGTTGCCGAGTCGCTGAGCTATGCCCCGCCGAGGATCCCGTTGGTGTCGAATCTGGCCGGGGCCGAACCGGCCTCGCCGGAGCACTGGGTGCGGCACGTCCGCGAACCGGTGCGGTTCCACGACGGCCTGACCGCACTGCGGGACCGGGGCGTCACCAGGTTCTTGGAGGTGGGGCCGCGCGGAGTGCTCACCGCGCTGGCCAGGGAGACCGGCTCCGACGGGGAGGCGCTGATCCCCGCGCTGCGCACCGGACGCGCCGAGACTGCGGCCCTGATGACCGCCGTGGCCAGCTTGTACGCGGCAGGCTCCTCACCGGACTGGTCGGCGGTGTTCCCGGACGCCCGCCCGGTGGACCTGCCCACCTACGCCTTCGACCACCAGCGCTTCTGGCTGGCCGATCCCGCCGCATCCACAGTGGACTCCCGGCGGTACGAGATCGGCTGGCGGGAGATCCCCGAGCCTGCCCAGGACGCCGCAACGACCCCGGATGCGGGGGCAGGCTACTGGCTGCTGCTGGTGCCCGAGGAATCAGCTGCCGACGCCTATGCCGAAGCGGTGCACAAGACCCTGGCAGGCGCCATCGGCCGGGTCCGGGTGCAGCAGGTCGCCACCCGAGGCCTCACCAGGGCGGAACTCGCCCGCGTCCTGCGCGCCTCGGCCGAGGACAGCGGGCCCGACGGGGTGCTCTCGCTGCTGTCCTGGCCCGAAGCGGGCGCCACCACGGCGGAGCTGCCCTCGGGAGTCGCACCCGCCGTGCTGCTTCTCCAGGCGCTGACCGATGCCGCGATCGAGGCGCCCGTCTGGATGATCACCCTCGGTGCGGTCGGCACCGGCCCCGAGGACCCGGTCCGAGACCCGGGTCAGGCTGCGGTGTGGGGGCTCGGCCGGGTGGCGGCCCTGGAGTTCCCGCGCCGCTGGGGTGGTGTGGTGGACCTGCCGCAGGAGCTGAACCAGAGTGCCCTGCAACGGCTGCCCGGGGTGTTGTTCGGCGGCTCGAATGAGGATCAGGTCGCGCTGCGTCCGGCCGCCGCATACGGCAGGCGGCTGAATCGGGTCGTCGCGAGCGGGACCGAGCCGTCCTGGCGCAGCCGTGGCACCGCGCTGATCACCGGTGGCACCGGGGCTCTCGGCGGCCACGTCGCCCGCTGGCTGGCCGGTCTCGGCACCGAGCACCTGGTGCTCGCCAGCAGACGCGGGCCTGCTGCTCCCGGCGCGGTCGCCTTGGAACGGGAACTGCGGGATCTCGGTGCCAGGGTGACCGTACTCGCCTGCGACGTGGCCGATCACGCCGCCGTCGCCGACCTGGTGCGCGGCCTCGACGAGGCGGGCGAGGAGCTGCGAACCGTGGTGCACACCGCCGGCGTCGCGGGTTTCGGCGCCGTAACCGAAACCTCGATCGAGGAGTTCGCTGACCTCTTCCGAGCGAAGGTGACCGGCGCGGACAACCTTCACGAGGTGCTCGGCGACCGCCCCCTGGACGCCTTCCTGTTGTTCTCCTCCATCGCCGGAATCTGGGGCAGCGGCGGACAGGCCGCCTACTCCGCTGCCAACGCCTACCTGGACGCCCTGGCGCTGCGGCGTCGCGCGGCCGGGCTGGCCGGTACCTCCGTTGCCTGGGGACCGTGGGGAGGGGGCGGCATGGTCGCCGACGAGGCGGCCGCCACGGCACTGCGCAGACTCGGTCTGATCGTGCTCGCGCCAGCGGACGCGATCGCCGCCCTGCAACTCGGCCTGGCCGAGGACCGCGCCACCACCACGATCGCCGAGGTGGACTGGCCCGGGTTCGCAGGTCCCTTCACCGCGCTGCGCCCGAGCCCGCTGCTCGGCGAGCTGGCCGAGGTCCAGGCCGCGCTGAACACGGAGATCCGCCGGTCCGGCGACAGCGGTGCGCGCCTGCGCTCCCAGCTCGCCGACACGGCACCCGGGGAGCGGGACGGGATCCTGCTGACGCTGGTCCGTACCGAGGTCTCGGCGGTGCTCGGTCATGACGGCCCGGACACGGTGCCACCCGATCGAGCTTTCCGTGATCTCGGTTTCGACTCCCTCCTCGCGGTGGAACTACGCGACCGCCTGATGGCCTGCACCGGTCTGGACCTGCCCACGACGCTGGTGTTCGACCACCCGAGTTCAACCGAACTGGCTGGTTGGCTGCGCGCCGAACTGCTGGACGAACAGGGCCCCGTCGGGCAGCTGGCGGTGCTGGCCGAACTCGACCGGTTGGAGAACGGCACCTCGGAGTTCACCGCTGCGGATATCGAGACCACCGGGATCATCCCGCGACTGCGGGCGCTGCTGACCCGCCTCGACTCCGCCCGGCTCGACTCCGCCCTGGGCGATTCGATCAGCGACCAGCTGGACGCGGCGAGCGCCGACGAAGTACTCGCGTTCATCGACGACGAGTTCGGCCCGGCTTCATCAACGAAGGACCAGTGACCCCGCATGGCGAACGAAGAGAAGCTCGTCGGATACCTCAAGCGTGTCACCGCCGAACTGCACCAGACCCGGGAGCGGTTGCGCGCCGCCGAGTCCGACGCGCGGGAGCCGATTGCGATCGTGTCGATGGCCTGCCGATTCCCCGGCGGCGTGCGCTCGCCGGAGGACCTGTGGCGGCTGCTGTCCGAGGGCGGCGACGCCATCTCGGAGTTCCCCGCCGACCGGGGCTGGGACGTCGAGGGCCTTTACGATCCGGAGCCGGGCGTGCCCGGCAAGAGCTACGTGCGTGAGGGCGGATTCCTCGATGGGGTGGCGGATTTCGACGCCGAGTTGTTCGGGATCAGCCCGCGCGAGGCCGTCGGTATGGACCCTCAGCAGCGGCTACTGCTGGAGAGCGCCTGGGAGGCGCTGGAACGTGCGGGTATCGATCCGCTGTCGCTGCGCGGCGCCCCCGTCGGGGTGTTCGCGGGTACCAACGGGCAGGACTATTCGGCGTTGATGGCCGCCTCGCCGCAACGAGCCGAGGCCTTCTCCGGCACCGGGAATGCGGCGGCGATCCTATCCGGGCGGGTCGCCTACGCGCTCGGGTTGGAGGGCCCGGCGGTGTCGATCGACACGGCGTGCTCCTCCGCACTGGTATCGCTGCACCTGGCCTGTCATGCACTGAGCAGGCGGGAATGCACCCTTGCCCTGGCAGGCGGGGTCACCGTGATGTCCACGCCGAGTTCGTTCGTCGGGTTCAGCATGCAGCGCGGGTTGGCGACCGACGGCCGCTGCAAGGCGTTCGCCGATGCGGCGGACGGCACCGGCTGGTCCGAGGGCGTGGGCCTGGTGTTGTTGGAGCGGCTATCCGATGCGCAGCGCAACGGGCATCAGGTGCTGGCGGTGGTGCGGGGTTCTGCGGTGAACTCCGACGGTGCCTCGAACGGCCTGACGTCGCCGAACGGTCCCTCCCAGCAGCGGGTGATCCGGCAGGCCCTGGCGAACGCGCGAATCCCGGCCGGCGGTGTCGATGCCGTTGAGGCGCATGGGACCGGGACGAGGTTGGGCGATCCGATTGAGGCACAGGCCCTGCTTGCCACCTATGGCCAGGACCGTCCGGCGGATCGCCCGCTGTGGCTGGGTTCGGTGAAGTCGAACATCGGCCACACCCAGGCCGCGGCGGGCATCGCCGGTGTGATCAAGATGGTGCTGGCGTTGCGCCATGGTGTGCTGCCGAGGACCTTGCATGTGGATGCGCCGTCGTCGCATGTGGACTGGGACGCGGGTGCGGTCCGGTTGTTGACGGAGCAGGTCGAGTGGCCTGCGGTGGATCGGCCCCGGCGGGTCGGGGTGTCCTCCTTCGGAATCTCCGGCACCAACGCACACCTGGTTCTGGAGCAGGTGCCGCCGCCGGTCGCGACCGAGGTCCCGGCGCGGGTGCCGGTGCCGGTGGTGCCGTGGGTGGTCTCGGCGCGGTCGCCGGAGGCGTTGCGGGCTCAGGCCGCGCGGCTGCTGTCGTTTGTGGAGGATGCGCCCCGAATCGCTCCGGTCGACCTGGGGTGGTCACTGGCCACGACGCGCTCGCTGCATTCCCATCGTGCGGTGGTGCTGGGTGGCGACCGGGAGCAGTTGCTTGCTGGTCTGGGTGTGCTCGCCGCCGGTGCCGCCGGTCCGAGGGTGGTCACCGGTACGGCCGGTTCCGGCCGGTTGGCGGTGTTGTTCTCGGGTCAGGGTGCGCAGCGGGTGGGGATGGGTCGGGAGTTGTACGGCGCGTTTCCGGTGTTCGCGGAGTCTTTTGATGCGGTGTGTGCCGGGTTCGATGGTCTGTTGCCGGGCGGGTTGGCGGAGGTGGTGTTCGGGGCGTCAAATTCTGACTCCGGTTCTGATTCTGATTCTGGGTCTGGTTCTGTTTTGGATCGGACGGTGTTTGCGCAGGCTGGTTTGTTTGCGTTTGAGGTGGCGCTGTTCCGTTTGGTGGAGTCGTGGGGTGTTCGTCCGGATGTGGTGACGGGGCATTCGTTGGGGGAGATCACTGCTGCGTATGTCGCGGGGGTGTTTTCGCTGGAGGATGCGTGTCGGCTGGTGGGGGCGCGTGGTCGGTTGATGCAGGCGTTGCCCGAGGGTGGGGCGATGGTGGCGGTGGCGGCGTCGGAGGACGAGGTGCGGCCGCTGTTGTCGGATGTGGTGGGTATTGCGGCCGTGAACGGTCCGGGGTCGGTGGTGGTGTCCGGTGCCGAGGTCGCGGTGTCGGCGGTGGCGGCGCATTTCGCCAGCTTGGGTCGCAAGACTCGCAGGCTGGTGGTGTCGCATGCGTTCCATTCGCATCTGATGGATCCGATGTTGGTGGAGTTCGCCGGGGTGGCGGAGGGTGTTCGGTTCGAGTCGGCGCGGCTTCCGGTGGTGTCGTTGGTCTCGGGCGAGGTGGCGGGAGAGGAGATTTCGACCCCCGAGTACTGGGTTCGGCATGTGCGGGAGCCGGTCCGGTTCGCCGACGGTGTGGATGCGTTACGTCGTATCGGGGTGACGCGGTTCTTGGAGTTGGGTCCGCAGGCGGTGCTCACTCCCATGGTCGGCGAGATCATCGCCGAATCGACAGCGGTGGCCGCCTCGCGCAAGGACCGATCGGAAGCGGAAGGCCTGCTCACCGCGCTGGCCACCCTGCACATCACCGGCATCCCGTTGGACTGGGACGCCCTGCTGCCCGGCGCCCACCGGGTCGACCTGCCCACCCATGCGTTCCAACGCCAACGGTTCTGGCCCGAGCCGGGAAGCGGCACCGGTGATGTCACCGCAGCGGGTCTGACCGCTGCCGAACATCCCCTGCTCGGTGCGATGGTCGCCGTGGCGGGAACCGACGGTCTGGTGTTGACCGGCCGGGTCTCGACCCGATTCCATCCCTGGTTGGCCGATCATGTCGTGCAGGGCACGGTGATCGTGCCGGGAACGGCGCTGGTCGAGCTGGCCATTCATGCAGGCGACCAGCTTGGTTTCCCGCAGCTGGCCGAGCTGACCCTGCACACGCCGCTCACCCTCACCCGACAAGACGTCCACCTTCAGATCGTCGTCGGCGAACGCGAGCAGAGCGGTGAACGCTCGCTGCATGTCTACTCCCGCCCAGACGACGACGGCTCGTGGACCACCCACGCCGCCGGGGTGCTCACCGAAACCATCGGGCGTGCCGACTTCGACTTCGCAGAGTGGCCGCCCGCAGGCGCGCAGGCGCTGCCGTTCGACGCCGAGGAGCTCTACACCCGACTCGCTGCGGGCGGGCTGACCTACGGCCCGGCGTTCCGAGGACTCCAGGCGGCCTGGGTCCGAGGCGAGGAGGTGTTCGTCGAGGTCGACCTGCCCGAGGAGGAACGTCCGCGCGCCACCGCATTCGGCCTGCACCCGGCCCTGCTGGACGCGGCCCTGCACGCCGCAGGCTTCACCGGGATCGGCACCGAGGACCAGCGCGGCCTGGTGCCGTTCGCCTGGTCCGGGGTCACCCTGCACGCTGCGGGCGCGGGCACCCTGCGGGCCCGGCTGTCCCGGCACGGCGCGGACGCCCTCGCCATCGCCGTAGCCGACGCCACCGGAGCCCCGGTCGCCTCGGTCGACTCGCTCGTCCTGCGCCCGATGACCACCGACCGGCCCACCGCACCGTCCGAGGCCCTGTACCGGCTGGACTGGAAACCGATGGTCGTCGAACCGCAGGCAGGCCCCGGCAGCTGGGCCGTGCTGGACGGCGAAGAACTCACCGCCACCCTGGCCCGGCAGGTCGCCGAGATCGCCGACCACCCCACCCTGGACGCCGTCACCGCCGCCGACGTGGTGGTCGTGCTGCTCCGCACGGCGTCCGGCCCCATCAGCGCCGAACACACCCACGACGCAGTCCAGACGGCGCTCGAGGTGTTGCAGTCCTGGCTTGCCGACGACCGGTTCGTCGACTCGCGGCTACTCCTGCTCACCAGGTTCGCCGTCGGGGAGGACGCCGCCGCCCCCGCCGCCGCAGCCGCCTGGGGGCTTGCGCGCACGGCCCAGTCCGAGCATCCCGGTCGGATCGTGTTGGCCGACCTCGACGACCACCCCGCCTCCGCCGCCGCACTGCCCGCCCTGGTGACCTCCGGTGAGGAACAAGCCGTGCTGCGCGGCGGCAGGCTTGCGGTACCGCGACTCGCCCGAATGCCCAAGCCCGGCGAACCGGACGGCCCGCTGAGGCCGCCGCCCGTCGAGCACTGGCGGTTGGACGCCCCGGAACGCGGATCGTTGGACAACCTGACCCTGGTGGAGTTCCCCGAGGCGGGGGCACCGCTGACCGAGGGCCAGCTCCGGGTGGAGGTGCGGGCCGCCGGGATCAACTTCCGCGACGTGCTCGGCGCCCTCGGGATGTACCCCGGCCCGCCCGTGCCGCTGGGCATCGAGGCGGCCGGGGTGGTCGTGGAGACCGGACCCGGCGTGACCTCGCTGCGCCCCGGCGATCGGGTGATGGGCATCTTCGGCGGCGCCTTCGGCCCGGTCGCGCTCGCCGACCACCGGATGTGTGCACGAATCCCGGACGGCTGGACCTTCGCCGAAGCAGCCTCCGTGCCGCTGGTCTTCCTCACCGCCTACTACGCGCTGGTCGATCTCGGGCAGGTCAACCCGGGGGAGACGGTCCTGGTGCACGCCGCCGCAGGCGGGGTCGGCATGGCCGCCACCCAACTCGCTCGCCACCTCGGCGCCGAGGTCTTCGGCACCGCCAGCGTGGCCAAGCACGACACCCTGCGCGCCCTCGATTTCGCCGAGGACCACCTCGGCTCCTCCCGCGACGTGCAGTTCGAGGACCGCTTCCGCACGGCCACCGACGGCCGAGGGGTGGACGTCGTGCTCAACTCGCTGGCGGGCGAGTACCTGGACGCCTCGCTGCGGCTGCTCGCCCCCGGCGGCCGGTTCCTCGAGCTGGGCAAGACCGATCTGCGTGAGCCGACCACCGGGTATCGCGCCTTCGACCTGATAGAGGCGGGGCCGGAACGCATTCAGGAAATGTTCGCGGCGCTGCTGACGTTGTTCGACCAGGGCGCGCTGCGACCGCTGCCGATCACCGCCTGGGATGTCCGGGACGCGCGCGCCGCATTCCGCAGGCTGAGCCAGGCCGGCCTCGTGGGCAAGGCGGTGCTCACCGTGCAGGCGCCATGGCGACGCGACGGCACCGTGCTGATCACCGGTGGTACCGGCGCACTCGGTACCCAGCTGGCCCGACACCTCGCCCGCGACGGCTTCCGACACCTGCTGCTGATCAGCCGCCGAGGCCGTGCGACGCCCGGCGCCGAGGAGCTGATCACCGAACTCGCGGGGCTCGGCGCCGAGACCGAGGTACTCGCCTGCGACGGGGCCGACCGCGACGCACTCGCCGCCGCGCTGCGCGACGTGCCCGCCGACCGGCCGCTCACCGCCGTCGTACACACCGCAGGCGTTCTCGACGACGGGCTGCTCGACGCGCTCACCGAAGACCGACTCGACACCGTGCTGCGCCCGAAAGCCGATGCGGCGATCCACCTGCACGAGCTGACCCGCAGCCTCGACCTCGCCGGTTTCGTGCTGTTCTCCTCGCTGTCAGCCACCGTCGGTGCGCAGGGCCAGGCCAACTACGCCGCGGCGAACGCCCTGCTCGACGCACTGGCCGCACACCGGTCCTCGATAGGGCTCCCCGCCCATTCGCTGGCCTGGGGTCCCTGGGCCGCGGACAGCGGGATGACCGGCACCGTCGGCGAAGCCGATCTGCGTCGGATGTCCGCCGCAGGACTGGTGCCCTTCACCGAGCAGGACGGCTGGCCGCTGTTCGACCTCGCGGTGACCGCAGCCCATCCCGCGCCGGTCCCGGTGCGCTTCGACCTGCGGGCCCTGCGCGCCCGTGCAACAGGACTGCCCGCCGTGCTGTCCGGGCTCGCATCGGTCCACCGCCGCCCCGCCGCCGGGACGTCGAGCGGTGCGGGTTCGTTGCGCGAGCGGCTCGCCGGAATGACCGGCCTCCAGCGCTCGGCGGCCCTGCTCGAAGTGGTCCGCGCGCAGGTCGCGGGCGTGCTCGGACACGGTTCCCTCGAAGCGGTCGACCCGGACCGCGCGTTCACCGATCTCGGCTTCGACTCCCTCACCGCCGTCGAGTTGCGCAACCTGCTCGGCTCGGCGACCGGCCTGCGGCTGCCGTCCACGCTGATCTTCGACTACCCGACCCCGTCGGCCCTCGCCACCCAGCTGGACCTCGACCTCGGCGGTGCGGACACCTCGCGCGCCCCGGCAGGCCCGGTGCGCACCTCGGAGGCTGCGGATCCGATCGCGATCGTGGCGATGAGCTGTCGCTTCCCCGGCGGCGTCACCTCCCCCGAGGACCTGTGGCGCCTGGTCTCCGAGGGAGTCGACGCCGTCGGGGAGTTCCCGACCGACCGAGGCTGGGACCTGGCCGGGATGGCCGGAACCGCCGGGCAGCGCGCCGGGGTGAGCTACGTGCACGAAGGCGGCTTCGTCGACGGCGTCGGCGGCTTCGACCCTCGGTTCTTCGGCATCTCCCCCCGCGAGGCCCTTGCCATGGACCCGCAGCAGCGGCTGCTGCTGGAGGCGTCCTGGGAGGTGTTGGAGAACGCCGGAGTGGTCCCCGCCTCGCTGCGGGGCACCCCGACCGGAGTGTTCATCGGCGCCGCGTCGAGCAACTACGGCACCGGATCGACCGAGGTCCCCGAGGAGATCACCGGACACCTGCTCACGGGCAACGCGGGCAGCGTCTCCTCCGGCCGGATCGCCTATGTGCTGGGTCTGGAGGGCCCGTCGATGACGGTGGACACGGCATGCTCGTCCTCGCTGGTCGCCCTGCACCTCGCCTCGCGCTCGCTGGCTGCCGGCGAGTGCAGCCTCGCCCTGGTGGGCGGCGTCGCGGTGATGGCGACCCCCGGGATGTTCCTGGAGTTCAGTCGCCAGCGCGGACTGGCCCCGGACGGCCGCTGCAAGGCGTTCGCCGAATCGGCGGACGGCACCGGCTGGTCCGAGGGCGTCGGCCTGCTGCTGGTGGAGCGGTTGTCCGATGCGCGGCGCAACGGGCATCCGGTGTTGGCGGTGGTGCGGGGTTCTGCGGTGAACTCCGACGGCGCCTCGAACGGTCTGACCGCGCCGAACGGTCCTTCGCAGCAGCGGGTGATCCGTGCAGCGTTGGGGGATGCCGGTCTGGCGGCGTCCGAGGTCGACGTGGTGGAGGCGCACGGGACCGGGACCACCTTGGGTGATCCGATCGAGGCGCAGGCGTTGCTGGCCACCTACGGTCGGGATCGCCCGGCGGATCGGCCGTTGTGGTTGGGTTCGTTGAAGTCGAATATCGGTCATTCCCAGGCTGCGGCCGGGGTCGGCGGCGTCATCAAGATGGTGCAGGCGATGCGCCACGGGGTGCTGCCCAAGACGCTGCACGTCGACGCGCCGACCTCCCACGTGGACTGGGCGAGCAGCGACATCCGACTGCTCACCGAGGCGGTTCCCTGGGAGAGTGCGGACCGGCCCCGGCGGGCCGGGGTGTCCTCCTTCGGGATCAGCGGAACCAACGCGCATGTGCTGCTCGAACAGGCACCGGAGCCCGCGGCCGTGCGCCTCGATACCCCGGAGGCCACCCCTCGGGTGGTGCCGTGGACGCTGTCGGCGCGCTCGCCGGAGGCATTGGCGGCGCAGGCAGATCGCCTCGCGTCCCATCTGGCGGGTGCCCCGGGACTCGGGGTCGCCGAGGTGGGGCGGTCGCTGGCGACCTCGCGGTCGACCTTCGAGCACCGCGCGGTGGTGGTCGGCGGCGATCGGGATGAGCTGCTCGCCGGGCTGGCAGCGCTCGACGCACCTGATGTCGCCGGCGTGGCCGGTCCTGCTGGTCGGGTGGTTCTGGTGTTTCCGGGTCAGGGTTCGCAGTGGGTGGGGATGGGTCGGGAGTTGTTGGGGTGTTCTCCGGTGTTTGCTGCGCGGTTCGCGGAGTGTGCCCAGGCGTTGGCGCCGTGGGTTGAGTGGTCGCTTGTCGCTGCTGTGGATGATGAGGGGTTGTTGGGGCGGGTTGATGTTGTTCAGCCGGTGTTGTTTGCGGTGTTGGTGTCGTTGGCTGCGGTGTGGGAGTCGTTTGGTGTTCGGCCGGATGCGGTGGTGGGTCATTCGCAGGGTGAGATTGCTGCGGCGGTGGTGGCGGGTGGCTTGTCGTTGTCTGATGGCGCGCGGGTGGTGTGTGCTCGTTCTCGGTTGATTGCGCAGACCCTGGCCGGGGGCGGCGGGATGCTGTCGGTGGCTTTGCCCGAAGACGAGGTCCGCTCCCGCCTCACGACGTTCGACGCCGGTGCCGGTGCCGGTGCCGGTGGTGTGGTGTCGGTGGCGGCGGTGAACGGCCCGTCGTCGGTGGTGGTCTCGGGTGAGCCGGAGGCGTTGGCCGGCTTCGCCGGGTCGTGTGAGTCCGATGGGGTTCGGGTGCGGCGGATCGCGGTGGACTACGCCTCGCATTCCGAGCAGGTCGAGCGGCTCGAGTCGGATCTGCTGACGGCGTTGGACGGGATTGCGCCGCAGCGCAGTGGGGTGGGTTTCTTCTCCACGGTGACCGGTGACTGGATCGACACCAGTGAGTTGGATTCCGGGTATTGGTATCGGAATCTTCGTCAGACGGTGCGTTTCCATTCTGCGATCGTGTCGCTGGCGGAGCAGGGCTACACCGGGTTCGTCGAGTCCTCGCCGCATCCGGTGCTCACGATGTCCATTCAGGACACCCTGGACGTTCTAGAGGTCGACGGGGCCCTGGTGACGGGGACGCTGCGCAGGGACGACGGCGGACTGGGCCGGTTGTACGACAGCCTCGGTCAGGCCTGGACACAGGGATACCCGGTCGACTGGACCCCCGCCTTCGGTGAGCACTCCCGGCGGGTGCCGCTGCCCACCTACCCGTTCCAACACACCCACTACTGGCTGGAGAACTCGCAGCCTGCCGGGAACGCAGGCTCCCTCGGGCTCGAGCCGACCGAACACCCGTTACTCGGCGCCGCGACCGACCTCGCAGCAGGCGGTGACACCATTCTCACCGGCGCCCTGTCCACCGCCCGACAGCCGTGGCTGAACTGGCATTCGGTGGCGGGCACCGTTCTCTTCCCCGGCTCGGGCTTCCTCGAACTCGCCCTGCACGCCGCCGACCACATCGGCTACCGGCGGGTGGACGAACTCACCCTGGAGACACCACTCACCCTGACGGAGGACGGCGTGGTGCAGATCCAGGTCGCCATCGCTGAACCCGAGGCCGACGGCAAGCGGGCCGTCACGGTCTACTCTCGTCCCGCAGGCGCCGCCGAACCCGACTGGACCCGGCACGCGGCCGGACTGCTCGCCCCGGCGGCAGGCTCCGGCGGCGAACTGCACGTCTGGCCACCCGCAGGCGCCACCGCGATCGAACTCGACACACCGGAGAACGGCATCCTCACCGCCTGGCGGGACGGCGAGGAGGTCTTCGCCGACGTCGCTCTTCCCGAGGAACTACACGAGGAGGCCGCCCGCTTCGGCATCCACCCGGTGCTGCTCAACGCCGCGCTGGACGTGATCAACCTGGTCGCGCTGGACGGCGAACTCGCCGACGGCTGGATGCCCTTCTCCTGGTCCGGGATATCGCTCGCCGCCACCGGCGCGACCGCCGCACGGGTGCGGCTGAGCAGGACCGCCGCGGACACCGTCGTGCTCACCCTCGCCGACGGGGCGGGCGAACCGCTGCTGTCCACCGAATCCCTCGTCCTGCGGCCGCTGCCCGCCGCACCGGACACCAACGGCGGCAGCCACCACCCGCTGCTACGCCTGACCTGGCCGGTCCTTCCGCTCGACACCGCCGAACAGGGCGGCAGGTGGGCCGTGGTCGGCGAGGACGAACTCGATCTCATTTCCAGCCTGCGCGCCGCAGGCATGCCTGCCGAGTCGTACCTGGATCTCGCCTCGCTCGGAGCGGCGGCCGGACGGGGAGCAGCCGCCCCCGACGTCGTCCTCGTCTCCTGTCTGACCGCCACCACCGGGGACGGGGACGCGGCAGCCGCCATCCGATCGGATGCATCCCACGCACTCCGGATGGTGCAGGACTGGCTCACCGAGGACTCCCTGCACGGCTCCCGTCTCGTGATCTGCACCCGGGGGGCGATCTCCGCAGCCGCCCATGACCAGGTCACCGACCTCGGCGGCGCCGCAATCTGGGGCCTGCTGCGCACCGCGCAGAGTGAGAACCCCGACCGGTTCCTGCTGGTCGACCTGGACGACCGGGAGAAGTCCGCAGCAGCCCTGCCCGCGCTCCTCGCCGCAGGCGAACCGCAGGCCGCAGTGCGCGACGGCGCCGTGCACATCCCGCGACTCGAACGCGCGGTCCCGCTGCCCTCGGCAGAGCCGATCAGTCTCGGAGACGGCACGGTGCTGCTCACGGGTGCGACGGGCACCCTCGGTCGGATCTTCGCCCGCCACCTCGTCACCCGGTACGGCGCTCGCGATCTGCTGCTGCTCAGCCGTCGTGGACCGAAAGCCGACGGCGCCGAGGAACTGCTCGGCGAACTCACCTCGCTCGGAGCGCGTCCCGAACTCCTCACCTGCGACGCCGCCGACCGCACCGCCCTCGCACAGGTGCTCGCCGCCATCCCCGTCGACCGGCCGCTCACCGCAGTGGTGCACGCCGCCGGAGTGCTCGACGACGGCGTGCTCGACTCCCTCGACGAGGAACGCATGGACCGGGTGCTGCGCCCCAAGGTGGACGCGGCGCTCAACCTCCACGAGCTGACCGCCGACGCCGCACCGAGCGCCTTCGTGCTGTTCTCGTCCGTGGTCGGTACCTTCGGCTGGCCCGGCCAGGGCAACTACGCCGCCGCCAACGCCTTCCTCGACGGACTCGCCCAGTACCGGCGGCGACTCGGCCTGCCTGCACACTCGCTGGCCTGGGGGCTCTGGGCCGCCGCCGCCGACCTCGCAGGCGCGGGCCGATCGCGGATGTCCCGAGGAGGTCTGCGCCCGCTGTCCGAAGCGGACGGCCTGGCCCTGTTCGACAGCGCGCTCGGCAGCACCGATCCCGCACTCGTCGCCGCACCGCTGGACACCGCCGCCCTACGCTCCGGGACGGCGGAACTGCCGCGCATGTTCGCAGGTCTGGTCCGGCCGGGCCGCAGACGAGCCACCGCCGTGCGTGGTACGGACGCGGGAACCCTGCGCAGGGAACTTGCGGGCATGTCCGAAGCCGAACAGCTGGAAACGCTCACCGGCCTGGTGCGCACCAGCGCCGAGGCGATCCTCGGCTTCACGGGCAAGGACACGCTGGCGGCGGAACAGGACCTGCTCGCGGCCGGATTCGACTCGCTCACCGCGATGGAACTCCGCAACCGGCTCGGCTCGGCGACCGGGCTGCGCATGGCGGCGAGCGTGGTGTTCGATCACCGGACTCCGTCCGCGCTGGCCCGACTCCTGCGCGAGGAGCTCGCCACCGCGCCGGACGCCACCACCGCGAGCAGCCGGAGCGACCCCGCCGACAGCCTTCGGCACCTCTTCCGCGAGGCATGCGCCGCGAACCGGCTCAAAGAGGGGCTCGGCCTGCTCGAGGCTGCGGCGGCGCTGCGCCCGTCGTTCCGCGACGCAGCCGAGTTCGGCAGGCCGCTGGTCCCGGTGCAGTTGGCCCGAGGCGAAGCGCGCCCGCCGCTGATCTGCTTCAGCTCCTACGCCGCGATGGGCGGGATCCACCAGTACTCCAGGCTGGCTGCGGCGTCCCGAGGGGTACGCGATCTGCACGGCATTCCCACTCCGGGCTTCCCGGCGGACGAACCGCTGCCCGCCACCCGCGAGGCACTGTTCGGCCTCTACGCCGACGCGGTGCTCGAGGCGGCAGGCGAGGAGCCGTTCATCCTGCTGGGATCCTCCTCCGGCGGCCTGTTCGCGCACGCCACCGCGAGTGCCCTGGAGGCCGAGGGGCGTCCCCCGGCCGCCGTGGTGCTACTGGACAGCTACATCCCGCGCACCGTCACCGGGAACGCGTTCTGGCAGCAGATGACCCAGGGGATGTTCGACCGGGAGAGTCTCTTCGGAGAACTGGACACCACCCGGCTCAGCGCGATGAGCTGGTACTTCCGGATCTTCGCCGACTTCGAGCCTGCATCCCTCGCGGCGCCGGTGTTGTTCGCTCAGCCCGCCGACGCAATCATGATCGGCCCGGATCAGCACGAACCGGAGGGCGAGTGGCGGTCCACCTGGGATACCGCCCACACCTCGATCGTGGTGCCGGGGGACCACTACACGATGGTCGAGTCCCACGCCGAGACCACCGCAGCCGCCATCGAGGCATGGATCGCCGAGACGCTGTGAACAACAGGCGAGCCAGCCGGATTCCGGACGCGAGCCAGCGCGAATCTCGACATTTTCCCAGGAGCCGCGCTGGTATCGAATAAATCTGCGGGGCCGCGCGAGCGGCGTGGCGGCCGGAGCTACCGGAAGTCCTACCCGCGACCAACTGTAAGGAGAGCAATGTCGCCACGTTCATTGCATTCGGACACCAACGAGGCGGAGCCGGTGACGGGTCTGCGTATCCTGATGATGCCGCTTCCGATGCATGGTCACGTCATGCCCACCCTGCCGCTGGTGACCGAGTTGGTGCGCCGAGGTCATGAGGTGGTTTACGCCATCACCGAGAATCTGGCCGAGACGGTCGCGGCAACCGGTGCCGAGGTGCTGATCTACGAATCCCCATTGTCCACCACACCGCCCGGCGATCTATTCGACGTCGAGCACATGTTCCGCCAACCCCTCCGGGCGGTCCAGGAGGCACAGGCCACCACCGCCTCGATCGAGGCCCACTTCGCCGACGCCCCACCGGACGTGGTGGCCTACGACCTCGTCACGTTCCTCTCTGGGCGGGTTCTCTCCAGGAAGTGGAATCGGCCTGCGATCGAGTTGTTCCCCACCTTCGCCTCCAGTAACGAGTTCTTGTTTCTCGTCAAGCTCTTCGAACAGGTCGGCGAACAGTTCGATCCGCAGCACCCCGCGATGGCCGAGTACTTCACCGCGCTGATGACCTACCTCGGAGCGCACGGCTTTAGCGACCCCGCGTTGGTGAACGATCCCGCTGAGGAGGCCAACCTCGCCTTCTTCCCCAAAGAGTTCCAGCTCGGCTACGAGACCTTCGACGAACGCCATTCCTTCGTCGGGCCGTGCCTGGAGCGAAAGGAACCGGAGACTGGCTGGACGCCCCCTGCCAGCGGTCTCCCGGTGGTCCTGGTCTCGCTCGGCACCACGACGAACGAGCGCCCCGAGTTCTTCCGGATGTGCGCGCAGGCCTTCGAAGGCCAACCATGGCATGTGGTGCTCACCCTAGGCAGCCGGGTGCGGCCCGAGGAACTGGGGATTGTCCCGGAGAACGTCGAGGTGCACCAATGGCTTCCGCATCTCGCCGTGCTGCCACACGCCAGAATGATCATCAACCAAGCCGGTATGGGCAGCCTGATGCAGGCATTGCACTATGGGGTCACACCGGTGATGGTGCCGCACTCGCCGGAACAACAGATGATCGCCGAGCGGGCGGCCGAACTGGGCGTCGGCCCGCTGATCCGTCACGATCAGATCGACGGTGAGGTGCTGCTGGCTGCGGTGCGGGAGGCGGACGCGCCGCACTACCGCAAGGCCATCGAGGCGCTGCAGGAGAACATCCGCGCGGCCGGCGGCGTCGACGGCGCGGTCGCGGTGTTCGAATCCCGGGCGCGGGTCGTGAGTCCGGCCTAGAACCGGTGGCGGCGGCGGGTCCGGCGGGTGAGTGCCTGCCCCGTCGTCGCTGCCGTGCACCGTTGCACGGCAGCCCGGGCGGCGTTCTACTTGATATACGCTTCGGGAACCCGGGGCGGCCACACGTCGGAAGAGAGAATACCCAGGCTGTAGGCTTTCGCGATGAGCGCGGTGCGGTTGGCCACCTTGAACTCGCGGATCAAATTGCTCACGTGGTACTCGACGCTCTGCCTACTCAGGTACATTCGGTTCGCAATGGTCACACTGGACAGTCCGGATGCGACGTTCTCGATGATCGTCGCATCCATCGACGAGAGCATGAGGCGTTTCTTCGGTTTGACGGACTGACTCTCGTCGGTCGCGGGGTTGAGCAGCACCAGGATGTGCTTCAATTCCCCGGCCCGCTCGGTCACCGCCATGGCCCACAGGTCACCGAGGCGTGCGGTTCGCTGCTGACGAACGGTGGTCAGCTTATCGACGAAACTCTTGTTGGTGCCCTCGATCAGGCGTCCGAATTGCTGCTGTAGCAGCCTGCGCGCGCTGGGATGGACGAGCTCGACGAAATTCAACCCGCAGACCTGTGCGGCGGTCCGGTCGAACTGATCGCAGAAATCCTCACTGGCATCGCGAACCCGCAGGTGCGTGTCCAGGTGGGCCGTGCAGAGACCGGACTGCTCGGACAACGAGGTGTAGATATCGCAGTCATCGTCGGAGGCATCTCCGTTCTTGGTGGTGATGACTGTTCTGCACGAGGTCATCATGCTGGTCGAGTTTTTCATATTGGTCTCCGCTTTTTCAGAATGGGGAGTTCTCTGACGTTGGCCAATACTTGATATCCAAAGTTCGCGGGAGCCTGCCCCGTGATTATTGTGATTGGTGCGTCGTGACGTCTCTCGGCGACTCGTGAGCAGCCACCGGCTGACAGTGCCCGTGCTGTGCTCACGGTCACCCCCCTCCGCTACAGGAGCGCCTGACGCCGTTCGACGGTGAACGGTGGGTTCGTTCCTGCGTCACATCGGTTCGGTCGGTGCGAACCGACCCGCTGCGCAGTTTCCGGTGAGGTGGACCAGCGTCCTGCCTGGCCCGGTCATGGTTGGACCACGGGGATCGCTGGGGCTCATCACCGTGGTGTTCGATGAATCGAAGGTCGACAGACGACGCTGGCCCGCTGGTTGTGCGTGGTAATGTTCCAGCAGATGGGCTAATTCGTTGCTCCATTCACAGGTTGCACGCTCAGATGGTTCTTCCTGCACCACGGAATCCGCAGGATCCCATACCTGGCCATCCTGTCCGTTTCGCACGCACTCGCCCAGTACGTCGGCCAACTCGTGCGTGCCCGAACGCCGTTTACGGGGCACCCCGCGCTGCGGCATGGGGCCGGTCTGCTTTCGGCAGGGGGTGTCCGGGGTGCCCGGGGGGTTGCCGGGGCGCGGTGCATCTGATCGTGACCGGAAACCGTTCTCCGTCGTTCCCTCGGACGAGCGGTCGGGGACACTTCGTCCACGGGATCGATCCGCGCAACCCGGCTCGGTCTGGACCCGGAGACGGACGACGAGCAGGTGAGGGCTGCGGCGCAGCGAGCGGTGCGGCACTGGCCTGCCCACGCCGGGCGTCCGAGCACCGGTGGACGAGACGGGTGGCCTGCGAGGTGTCGACGCGGCACCCCCTGACTGTGGTGCCGCGACCCGGCGCCCGGGGTGACGGCCGATCAGGAGCCCCGCGCCTGCTTTCCGGCAGCGACTCGTGGACCGCGATGACCACCGCGCCAGGAGCCAGCTGAACGAGCTACGAGCGCAGGGTGCGAGACCCGGAATCCTGCCGAGCGGGGCGACAGCTGCGGCTTCGCTGCATTGTCTGGACGGGTGAGGGATCAGCCCGGTAGTCCCTAAGAGTGACGATCGGCGGCAGACTCGGCCATAGGGTTGGGCTGTGACGGGAGATTCTGGCCGGTGGCGTTGGTGGGAAGCGGATGCCGTGGTCATCGCGTTGACCCTGGTGGCGCCGCCGCTGTTACAGCCGAGCACGGACGAGTCTTCAACCGCGTGGTTGCTGCTGATCGGCTTCGAGCTGGTGGCCCTGGTTGCCTTGTCGGCTCGGCGTCGAGTGCCGGTCACCGCCTTCCTGCTGATCTTCGGCACGTTGGTGGCGGCAGTCGTGGGCGGTGCGGCCGGGGGAGTCAGGTTGTCTCCGTTGGTCTTCCTGCCACTCGCGGTGGTCCTCTACAACCTGGGAAACCACGGTGTCCACCTGGCTCGCACCGGACTGGCCGCACTGACGGGCGGCGGGATGCTCGCAGCAGGCCTCTGGATCAACTGGGAGACGGCCAGCGCGGCAGACTTCCGAGGTGGCATCGACGTGTTCGCCATGCTGGCTCCGATGCCGTTGGCCTGGGCGATGGGCTTCGCCGCCCGCACCCGCCGCGCGTTGCTCGCCGCTGCCGAAGAGCGGGCGGCGGACGCGTCCCGCGAGCAACAGCTGCGCGCCGAGCAGGCCGCCCAACGGGAACGGGTGCGCATCGCCAGTGAGATGCACGACCTGGTCGCGCATTCACTGACCCTGCTCGTCGTGCATGCGGAAACCCTTCGTGCCCGAGGTAGCGACCTGCCCGACTGGGCCCGTACCCAGGCCGACGGGCTTGCCTTGGCGGGCAGGCAGCTCGGCGGCGAACTGCGGGACCTGCTGCGGGTGCTGCATGATCCGGCAGAGGCAGCCCCACTGCGTCCGACTCCGGGGCTCGGTGAGCTGCCTGCGCTGCTGGCGGCCCACCGGGCCGACGGCGGAACCGTCGACGCGCGACTCGGCCACGAGCTGGCGGCGTCGTCGCGCCCAGTGCAACTGGCTGGATATCGCATCGTGCAGGAGTCGCTGACCAACGCCCGCCGTCATGCCCCCGGCGCGGCGGTCGTCCTCACTCTCGATATCGACGACGGGCAACTGCGGGTCGAGGTGGTGAACAGTCCTGCTGTTCGGCCTGGTGCGCAGGATGTGGGAGCGGGCCTCGGGTTGATCAGCATGCGCGAACGGGTTGAGGCGTCGGGTGGCGAACTGACCGCAGGCCCGACCTGTGACGGCGGGTTCCGCATCATGGCCACGATGCCGCTGGAGTTCGCTGATGTCTGAGCAGATCACCGTGGTGGTGGTAGACGACGAAGAGATCATCCGTGTCGGCCTGACCACGATCCTGGAGGGCCGGCCCGACCTCACCGTCGTGGGCACCGCCACCCACGGTGAGGAAGCCGTCGACGTCTGCGTCCAGCTCCGGCCCGACGTACTGCTGCTGGACATCCGAATGCCACGCCGAGACGGGTTGTGGGCGCTGGCCGAACTGGGTAGACGCGGGCTACTCGGCCCCGGCCGTACCCAGGTGCTCATGCTCACCACCTTCGATCTCGACGAGTACGTGGACGATGCACTCGCCGCAGGCGCGGCGGGATTCCTGCTCAAGAACAGTTCCTACGAGGAGCTGACCGCCGCAGTTCGGGCCTCGGCGGCTGGACACAGCGCGCTGAGCCCGGCGGTGACCCGGCGGATCATCGACGGACACCTGACTGCCCGGCACCGGCCGGATACCCGTGACCTCGCCAGGCTGACGAACCTCACCGCGCGAGAACGCCTCGTGTTGAACCTGATCGGGGACGGACTGAGCAATGCCGAGATCGCCGAGCGACTCGTGGTCAGCCTCCACACGGTGAAAACCCACGTCAGCCGCGTGCTCACGAAAACCGGCTGCCAGAGCCGGGCCCAGGCAGCGGTGCTGGCGAGAAATACTCGATCCTGATCGTTCACGTGCGGCGGCCTAAGTCCCCCGGTCGTTTCCGGTCATTCCTTCGAGTGAGCCGAGGGTCGGGAAAGGCACTACATCGTGCGACGTCTCGACGAGGTGATCCTGGCTGAATGGTTCTAGCGCGGCGAGCCCGCCGCACACCGTCCCGCCACAGGAGAAGACCATGAGTATTCGGCCTGCCGGATCACCGGATTCCACTCGACGGGTGACGCTGACCGTCGCCGCCGGCCTGGCCGTGCTGGCCACGATCGCCGCCTGCGCCGGACCCGCTGACTCCGCCGTTCCACTCGCAGCCCACGACGTCAGCGCGACCGCCCCGCCGGCCTCCCCGACTCCGGGCACCGCGCTGACCACCCTGCTGGACGATGCCGTCGCCGCAGGCGTGCCAGGTGTCGTGGTCCGGGTCGACGACGGCGTCAGGGAACCGATCGAACTCGCGCGGCAAGCCGACTGGACCATCGCCGATCACCGTCTGACGGTCCACGACCAGTTTCGGATGGGATCGAACACCAAGACCATGATCGGCGTCTTAGTCCTGCAGCTGGTCGCCGAGCAACGGCTCTCCCTGGAGGATTCAATCGAGAAATGGCTGCCCGGCGCGGTGCCGAACGGGAATGAGATCACGCTCAGAATGCTGCTGAATCACACGAGCGGCCTCGCCGACTACATCTACGCCCCCGAGGTTCTGGCTCTGATCACCGGCCAGAGCACCACGCCGCTGCCGCCCGCTCGGCTGCTCGAGATGGGGGTGAGCCTGCCCGCACTATCGCCGCCCGGCACCCGCCACGCCTACAGCAACACCAACTACGTCGCCCTCGGTATGGTGTTGGAGGACGTCAGCGGCGAGACGATGGAATCGTTGTTCCAGCAGCGAATCCTCGACCCCCTGGAGTTGTCCGACACCTACCTGGCGACCGACGGCGAGTCCCGTGACGGTGACCTGCTGGCCGATGGGTACGAACCCGACGCCGAACACCTCGCGCCGCTACTGCCGCCGGGCACGCCCGAAGGTGTCGCCTTCGCGGGTGAGTCTCGGAACGGCCACGTCACGGTGACATCGATCGACCCGTCCTGGGCCTGGGCCGCGGGTGCGGTGGTATCCACTCCGCAGGACTGGCAACGATTCCTGCGTGCGCTGTTGTCCGGCGAGGTGCTGCCGCCCGCGCAGCTGGCCGAGATGAAGGACACCGTCGTGGAGATCCCCGACGACCCGGCGAGCGCGCGGTACGGGCTCGGCCTCGAGCAGTACCAGAGCCCGTGCGGGCCGGTCTGGGGCCACACCGGCGGAATCCCCGGCTACTCCAGCGCGAACTACGTCGACGAGGCGGGCACGCGATCGGTCACCGTGGTCACCACGACGCAGTTCGGGCTGCTCGAAGCGGAGCTCGGCGCCGCTGACCAGGCGGTGATCGACGGCGCGGTCTGCACGATGCTGGGCGAGACGTTGCCAGTCGCCACGAACTGACACAGTGTCGGTGCCTTCCTCGCCTCGGTCCCCGATGAGCGCGTTCGTCGGTGACCGAGGCGAGGCGCGTCGGCTTTCCGACATGTCGACTGGATCGGGAACGTCGTTGGCGCCCGATCCTGACCGTGTCGGCGGGCCTGCTGCGGATCGGATGTCGGTCCCACGCTCGCCTACTGGACATCGAGGGGCGCTTCGAAAAGGCAGGCGTCGGGCACCACACCGAGTCACTCCGAACCCGATCCGGGCCGTGTCTCCCACCCGTGGACGACCTGACGGCGTGGAGAGATCCGATCGATCCCAGCGCCGCCCGGCTGGCCTACGTTGCGGTCACCCGCGCGCGACACCGCCTGGACCTCGGCGGCCTGTTCTGGGTCCACCGCCATCCCGACGGCAACCCCGATCGCCAACTCAGCCCGCATCCACCGCCCCTCCGCCTGATCTTTCCTCTGGTCGTTCGTCGAGACGAGGACACGGCAACACGCTGGGCAGAACGCGAGGCGACGTCGACATCCTCCTTAGCGCGAATGATGTTGACGTTCGCGTGCACGGGTCGAGGCGGTCCGAATGAGCGGATCCTCGAGGCGGTGCTGAGAAGAGGCCTGCGGTTGAGCGAGACCATCACGCCGAAGGTTCCGGACCCCGAAATCCTCCCCAAACCGGTCGCAAGCCGCCGATCAGACCACAATGGACGGAACAAGAAGATTGACATCAGAATGCAAGAAGCACCGCTGACCTGGTCTTTCGGCTAGCTGTACCTGCCCGACACGTTGGTGACGGTGTGTCGGCTTGATCATGGGTGAGGCCTCCGGGTGCGGTGGTGATTGCGAAGTCAGTCACCACGACCGGAGCCTCGATGGGACACGCTAACGCCCGCTTGACCGTGCACGGACGGCCTGGTCCTGGTTTCACGGGTCGCCGACGGCCGACCGGTCGCTCACGTGGCCAAGGAGCTCGGTGTGTCGCGGCAGTGCGCACATTGCTGGGTCCGCCGTTTCCACGATGAGGGCCTGGCGGGTCTGA
The DNA here is from genome assembly GCF_001941625.1 of Actinoalloteichus fjordicus. Classification (NCBI taxonomy): domain Bacteria; kingdom Bacillati; phylum Actinomycetota; class Actinomycetes; order Pseudonocardiales; family Pseudonocardiaceae; genus Actinoalloteichus; species Actinoalloteichus fjordicus. Next base: position 3,716,301 of record NZ_CP016076.1, on the reverse strand, counting down.
CCGATCGGTCGAGCCGGCCGCACCACATGCCCTCCCGCACCCCCGCCGAAGCCGAGGACCGGGTCGTCGCCACGCGGGAGCGGCTGCGGTGCGGCCCGGTTCGGATCAGCGCCGCCATCGGCGTCGCCGTCCGCACGGTCTCGCGGGTCGTGGCCCGCCGCGGCGTCCCGCGGCTGGGCGAGTGCGATCCGCTGACCGGGCAACGCATCCGCGCCACCCGGCACACCACCCGTCGATACGAACACCCTCACACGGGCGATCTGCTGCACCTGGACGTCAAGAAGATCGGCAAGATCCCGTCCGGAGGCGGCTGGCGCGCCCACGGCCGCGGCATACGGCCCCGCATGGTCAGAGGCCTGGGCTATGACTACGTCCACGCCGCCGTCGATGACCACTCCCGCCTCGCCTACGCCGAAATCCTCAACGACGAACGCGGCGTCACCTGCGCGGGTTTCCTGCTCCGCGCGGCCTCGTGGTTCGCCGCCAACGGCATCCCACGCGTCCACCGCGTCCTGACCGACAACGCCAAGAACTACCTGATCTACTCAATGCCCACTAGCCAGCGTTTGCCGGGTTCGCGCAGCCACCGGGCAGAGAGTACGCGAGGCGCCGCAGCCTGCTGGAGACTCTGCCCTGCGGCTACCGAGTGGAGCTGGAACTGGTCGTCGACGCGCTGGAACGAGTTGGACTGGACGGCTTGGCCCAAGTCGACCTCGGCGACCGTCTGCGCTGGCAGCGCCCGCTGGTCGAACTGGTCCCGATGGTGGCCACGATCCACCTCACCGTGCTGCGCCGCCTGCACCCCAGACCTGCCGCGTCGTCCGAAGCGATTCGGCTGTTATTGCCCGACTCGATCGGCCCCGACGGGTTTCCTCATGCCCGCGACGTTGAGGTGTCCACCGCCGAGCGCCAGCCCGAGCTGACCGTCCTGGCATACCGCGTTGACCTGACCAACCACGGGCCGTGATCGCATGCCCACACATCGGTCACCATTTATGGCCGGACGCAGCTAGACTCTGCGGCGTCCGCCAGCCCCCTGCGCCGCCGGCTACACCACGCCACCGATCAGTGAGAGGGCACACCCGTGACGCTGCTGGAAGGCATCGACGGCCCCGCCGACCTCAGGGCACTGTCCGAACAGGACCTGCCGCATCTAGCGGCGGACATCCGCCGCTTCCTCATCTCGGAGGTCGCCAAGACCGGCGGGCACCTGGGCCCCAACCTCGGCGTGGTCGAGCTGACGATCGCCCTGCACCGGGTGTTCGACTCACCTCGAGACACGATCGTGTTCGACACCGGCCACCAGAGCTACGTTCACAAGCTGCTCACCGGCCGTCATGACTTCTCCCGGCTCAAGGCCAAGGGCGGGCTGTCCGGCTACCCGTCGCGTGCGGAGTCCGAGCACGACGTGGTGGAGAATTCCCACGCCTCTACCGCCACCAGCTGGGCCGCAGGGATCGCCCGCGCGAACACCCTGAGCGGACGCTCGCACAGACGTGTGGTCGCGGTGATCGGTGACGGCGCGCTGACTGGTGGCATGGCGTGGGAGGCGCTGAACAACATTGCCGCTGATCCCGGACAGCCCTTGGTCATCGTCGTCAACGACAACGGCCGCTCCTACTCGCCCACCATCGGTGGCCTGGCCGACCACTTGGCGGCACTGCGCACCAACCCCCGCTATGAGGCCGCACTGGAATGGGGCAGAAGGGCACTGCGCCGCGCCCCCGGGGGCGAAACCCTGTTCCGGGCGCTGCATGCGGCGAAGGAAGGCGTCAAGGACGTGCTGGCCCCGCAGGTGCTGTTCGCCGACCTCGGATTGAAGTACCTGGGGCCCGTTGACGGGCACGATCTGCCCGCTTTGCAGGAGACCTTGCGGTTGGCGCACGGCTACGGTGGGCCGGTGGTCGTGCACGCCATCACCGCCAAGGGCCGCGGCTACGGCCCCGCCGAGGCTGACGAGGCCGAGCAGTTCCACGTTGTGGGCCCCATCGATCCGGTCACCGGCCGCTCCCTGAAAGCCTCCGTTCTGGACTGGACCAGCGTGTTCGCCGAGGAGGTCACCGCGCTGGGCGCCCGGCGCCGTGACCTCGTGACCATCTCGGCCGCGATGCGTGGGCCGGTCGGGCTGGACCGCTTCGCTGAGGCATTTCCCACTCGATTCTTCGATGTGGGCATCGCCGAGCAGCACGCCGTGACGATGGCGGCCGGGATGGCGATGGGCGGCCTGCATCCCGTGATCGCCCTGTACGCGACCTTCCTCAACCGCGCTTATGACCAGGTGTTGCTCGACCTCGCGCTGCACCGACTCCCGGTGACCATCGTGCTCGACCGGGCCGGGATCACCGGTTCCGACGGGCCCAGCCACAACGGCATGTGGGACCTGTCGATGCTGGGCACCGTGCCCGGCCTGCGCGTGGCGGCACCCCGCGACGCCGCCACACTGCGGGTGCTGTTGGGCGAGGCGATCGAGGTGGACGACGCCCCTACGGTGCTGCGCTACCCCAAGGGCACCGTCGGTGCCGACATCCCCGCACTCGACCGCGTCGACGGGCTCGACGTGCTGCACCGCCCGACCCCCACCGACGGCGAAGACCACGCCACCGACGTCCTCCTGATCTCCGTCGGCGCGATGGCCGCTGCTTGCCTGGCCGCCGCCGAACTGCTCCACGGTCACGGCATCAGCACCACCGTCATCGACCCACGCTGGGTGTTGCCGGTTCCCGCGTCGATCACCGCACTGGCCGTACGACACCGCCACGTGGTCACGGTGGAGGACAACAGCCGCGCCGGCGGTGTGGGCCAGGCTGTATCAGGGCTGCTACGCGAGGCCGGTCTGGATATGCCGCTGCTGAATCTGGCCATCCCACGCTGCTTCCCCGAGCACGCATCCCGCAACGAACTCCTTGCAGAGATGGGATTGACCGGTCCCGGTATCGCCCGCGCAACCACCGGGTGGATCAGCCACCACAACACCACCTCCGCCATCGGGTACCCGACCACCAACCCGATGTCCGGGCGGCGCTGACCTCCGTCGGGTGTTCCCCGTGCCGGCCCGGGTTGCGCACCCCGACGTGACGGGCCGAAGAATGCGGGTCAGGTCGATTTCGAGCTCGGCCCCACGACGGCTGCACACGCCAGATGACGACGCTCGACTACGACGGCGCCGATGCCGACGAACGCGAGAACAACGCAGGGCCGGGAGACCACCACTGAAATGGGGGCAGATTCAGGCGGTGGAAGCATCTGTTTCGAGTAGTCTGGCTGCCAAGGACCGGTCGACGCCGTAATAGAGGTTCGGGGGAAGCCGGGACGAGGCTCGCGGTGTCCCGTCGGGTGATCTGCACGCGCTGCGGACACGACCAGCTCATCCAAGGCACCGTGACGATCACCGACGAGCCGCTGTGCTTTCAGCCAGCGGTCTCCTGGGCGGCGTGCCTGACGTGTGACACCGCGTTGGTGGCGCCCGTCGACGATGTCCGCTGCGCGGACTGCGCGTGCTGTGACTAGCAGGTGAACAAGTGCTACGTCGGGTCCCTCCGCAGCGGCGGCGTCTTCAAGGCGGTTGCAGTCGGCTACACCGACCTGCTCGATATGGCACTGGATGTCGTCGACGCGGTCCACCGCGGCCAGCTCGCGGTGTGCGACTTCGGCGTGGAGCTGCCGGGCGCCGATTGGCCGAAGACAGCCATGGACGCGCGGGAGTGGGCTGAGACGCCTGCCGTCCGGGCGTTGGCACAGCACAACGTGCCTGGCAGGCCGCAGCCGACCGCGCTGCGCGAAGGCCTCGCCAGCGGGCAACTGCGCCTGCAGCGATGGTGAGGACCGCGTGATCATTCGGTGGCCGTCGCTGGCCCACTGAAGGTGGGATCTTGAGGGTTATGGGTCGTGTTCTGCTCCGAAGTAGACACAGTGGAGAACCTCGGAGCCCCCTCCCCGTCGAGATGAACTCGAATCGTGGAGGAACGAGAACGATGCTGCTCTATCTGGTTTTGGCGGTTGTCGGTGCCGCTGTCGTCGTGGGATTGATGGCCACCCCGTCGGTGTTGCATGGTCGAAACGCCGCTGATCGCGCTGCTGCGACGGGCGTGCTTGCGGGTGCGGCGGTGGTCGCCTTGCTCGGGCTGGCACTGCTCGCAGGGGCGTCGGTGCCTGTCTGATCGGCGGGAGCGAGCTAGAGCTCAGACGCCTGATCGGCGTCGGTGCGCAGAATTGTCCTGCGGATGCCGCCGCTGCGGCGTGTCCCCGCTTACCGTGTCGCTACTCCGAATGGTGTAGCGGCACGGGACGGTGGTAGCGGGATGGGAGTGCGGGGAAGGCGGCAGCGGCGGGTCGAGGGTGGTCGGCCTGTGCAGTGGTCGGTGCACGCCGGTCACGCCGAGGCGGTGGAGTTGACGGTGCGGGCGGCGGCTGCGGGCGTGAGCGTGCCGAGGTTGTTGGTGGAGTCGGCGGTGTCGGCCTCGCCGATGACCGAGAGGCCTTCGCCGACTGCGCCGGGGTTGTCGTTGGCGCAGGCACGGACGTTGGTGACCGAGCTGGACCGTGTCGAATGGGAGATCCGCCGGGCCGGTGTGCTTCTGAACCAGATCTCGCGGGCGTTGTGGGCGGGCGATGTCGCGACCAACGCGCAGATGCGGGCCGCGACGGCGGCACTGGGGGAAGGCCTCACGCGGCACCGTGCCGTCCTGGTCTTACTCGATCCCGGTGAAGTCGCGGTTGACCAGGTCCGGAGGTCGTCGAGCACTCGGGTCGGCCACGGTCGTGCGCCGGGTTCTCCCGCGCACGGCACCAGAGATCCTCAACTCGCGCATCAGCCGCTCGACCGTGCACCGGGCGACGTCGATGCCCTCGCGGCCCAGTTGCCGCCAGATCTTCCGTGCTCCGTAGACGCCGTAGTTCTCCTCGAACACACGTCGGATCTCGCTCTTCAGTTCGTCGTCGCGGATCGACCGGGCGGAGCGCGGCCGGGACACGGCGGCGTAGTAGGTCGACGGAGCGATCTCCAATTCACGGCAGACCGGCTCGACTCCGAACGATTCCCTGTGGTCGTCGATGAACTCGACTATCGTGGCGGTCGCGGGTCGAGCTCCCGCGCGAAAGCGAGTGGCCGGGCGGAATCGCACCGCCCGGCTCTCTCAGAACCGTGCGTAAACCTCTCGGCTTACACGGCTCCCATCATCCAACCTTCACCGTTCACGTCGGACGAACACCAAGACGCCAATGAGCAAGACTCAACGGGTACCGACTCGCGATCCCGATCAGCCACGCCCACGCATGTTTCTTGCGCCTCTTCAACGTCTTATACTTCCGTCTGGCCCATTTCACCAGGAAATCGTTCAGGCCGTAGAACGCCGCATGTAGCTGAGATTTGTAGAACCGCCCATAGTAGGCGATCCACCCGGTGGCATACTTGTTGATGTGGGCGACGATCTCCTGAAAGGTCATGTCACTGCGCCGATGAAGACGCCAACCCCGGATCGTGCGTCGTATCCGCGTCAGTGCCTCCCGGCTGACCGCCGGGGAGAAACTGACGAAGAACTTCGCCGTCACCGAACTATACGATTGCCGTGCTCGGAACGTGTATCCCAGGAACGTGAACTGCTCGTACTCGTAGGAGCCCGGACGGTTCTCGTCCTTGCAATACACCAACCGGGTCTTCACCGGATGCAACTCCAACCCGCACTCCGCCAGCCGGGCAGCGATGCCGCCGGGAACCGGATCGCGGTCGGGGACAAGACGGCCGCTTATGACGAGCGCAACCGCCTGCTCGCCGACGGCGACTACACCTATGAGCACACCGCCCGAGGCACCGTGGCCGGTCGGGACAGCTCCGGGTTGGTGGAGGAGTTCTCCTTCGACGCCTTCGACCGGCTGATCGCCCGAGGCGGCACGACGTACGACTACGACGCGCTGGACCGGGTGGTCGCCCGCAACGGCGTGGGCGGGTTCTCCTATGCCGGGCTCAGCATCGAGCCGGTGTCCGACGGCGCCTCGGTCTTCGGCCGGGGGCCCGGCGACGAGCTGCTGGCCTGGTCCGACGCCGACACGACGGCGTTGGCGGTCTCGGACCGGCACGGCGACGTGATCGGCGGCCTGCCGGTCACCGGCGCTGCCCTGACCGGCTCCCGCGCCTACGACCCCTTCGGCCAGGTCGTCGACACGGCCGGGTCGACCGGCATCATCGGGTTCCAGGGCGACTGGACCGACCCTGACACCGGCATGACCAACATGGGCGCCCGCTGGTACGACCCCGCGAGTGCCGCGTTCCTCTCTCGGGACGACATCGACCTCCCGAGCAGCCCGTCGATCCTGACGAACCGGTATACCTACGGGGCGGGGGCACCGACGAACTTCATCGATCCCGACGGGCATATTCCCTGGTGGCTAGTGCTTCTTGCACTTCTATGCCGAGGGAAATCGGGCTGCACAACGTCACCGACGATCGAAGCTGATGTACAACTCCTGCCTCACTACACGCCTATTCCGGACTACGGGGACGGAAACACGTGGTCCGGCTCATCGCAGCACAATATCGGTAGGACTTCCGCCTCTGCCAGCGGGAACCGTGGTCCCGGTTCTCAGCCGATTGGCGGTCCAGCAACGGGCTGGCGCGGGTACCAGATCCCGCTTCCTCCGCCTCCGCCGGACCCAGCGATTTGGGCAAGGGAGCGGAATCGGGACGACGCGATCGAGAACCCAACTCCCATGCCGGACGGCTGGGACGATCCGTGGTTCGGTAACGGCCCCGATGCTCCGGTGTCGTCCTCGCCGTCGGTGCCCGCGAGTGAGGTTGGTGACCTCTTCGATCGTGTGGAGGACGTTGCCGAATCATACGACCGGCTGTATCGAGATCTGCTGGACTCCGCAGGGTCGTTGATCACCAACATCTCCTTGCACGACAGCGCGCCGTCGGAGGTGTCCTACACCGACCCGACGAACCTGGTCGGCCCCGCCGACTCCTGCGATACATCGAACAGCTTCGCCGCGGGCACCGAGGTGCTCATGGCAGACGGGTCGACGAAGCCGATCGAGGACGTCGAGGTCGGCGACGAGGTCCTGGCAGCGGACCCAACCACAGGTGATACCAGCGTTCAGCCCGTGACGGCCACGATCGTCGGCGACGGTGTCAAGCACCTGGTCGACATCACCATCACCACCGAAGACGGCGGCACGGACACGATCACCGCGACGGCCGAGCATCCGTTCTGGGTCGCAGACCTGAACGCCTGGGTCAACGCCGAGGACCTGGAGCCGGGCCACCGTTTCGAGACAGCGGATCATCGGGATGCCTCGGTCACCGCCGTCGATGCCTACGACGCGCCACGACAGGTACGTAACCTCACCATCGACAGGCTGCACACGTACTATGTTGTGGCAGGTCGAACACAGGTACTTGTCCATAATTCTGGGCCATGTTCCGATTGGTCGCCGCGTTACGAGAGGGCAGGCGACCTCGCTGAGAGATACACTGAGGGGCAGGCGACTCGGGATCCGGCATCGCAGTGGTATCACGAAGAGCTGAGCAACGATGAACTTCTGGACAGTATTAATAACGCCGACGAGGGAGACGGGATTTTCGTTTCACGTGGAGGTACTATTCTTGGAGGTCATCACCGTTGGGACGAGGTCTTAACGCGCATCAACGATGGGCGTATTGACCCAGGGACTTCAATCCGTGTCGACGTCTACAGTGGGGGGTGGTGACCTGATGTCAGTGATTCATTCAGCTGATCCTGATTTTCGAATTTGTGAAATCAGTTTTGATATGCTTATCGAGATGCAAATGGAGGCGGAGTGTCGAGGTTGGTCGACCCGGTGGAGCTCGGTGGACGCGCTCCGCGGTCAAGTCAAGGAAGGAGTCGTCTTCCTCCGGTCGTTGATGCGCGAGGAGCGGGGAGGTGTCGTGCGAACTTACCGATGCCTTCTGCTATTCTCGACTGCGGATGGCAAGGATGCTGGCGGGGTTGCTACCATCGACCTTGATCCGGAAAGACTCGAATCGCTAGATCGAATTGATCTAGATCCAAAAGTTCGGAAGGTGCTTACTCGAATGTTTTCCCTTGCGTCGGGTGGAATTTCTATGGTCACAAAAGAATAGCAACTCCCATTTGGCAATGTGGTCAATTTCAAATGTTAAGGTAGTCGAGTTCCTCGCAGAGGCGGCGGTGACGGGGAAGGTTGCCAGCGGTTTTTTCAGGTGCCGACGCAATTGGTTCACGCGTGTGTCATCGAAGAGGTCGTCCGCAGGTCCATAGAGAGAGAACATGGACCGGTTGGTGCCGAGAAGTCGCTCGACCGGATTTCGTGCCTCAGCTTTGGTGGCGAAAACCGGTATTTCGTGAGTCATCGTTCGCGCGTCTTGGCTGTGCTGCTTCCAGTCCCGCAGCACATCGGCCGGGAACTCATGCGGGGCCTTATCGATTACGAGTGCGCCTCGAGCGCAGCAGAAGAGCGTTCCTGAGCAGCGCTCATTCTGGCGCGGAAACTGCGACTCCTCTGCAGCGCAGCCCGTCGGGGCTCGCTGAAATGATGTGCGCCAGCTCGCCGACGTTCCTGCTCCACGAATCCGTGCAGGCCTGCCTGGAAGTCCGGATTCTGGCAGTGCCCACGGACTCGGAGCATAAACAGTCCTTGCTGGACTGCTAGAGTGGCACCCGGTTTCGCCGCCGCGAAACTACTTCTGGTCAAGAAGTTGATCATACTATGCGATGCCCCGTCCCACGCCGACTTTGTGCGTTCCGCGCCGCCTATTCCTCCAACGCGTCGAGTTCCTGCCTGAGTCTAGGCAGCACCTGCCGATACAAGGTCTCGTGTTCGCAGCCCTCACCAGTCTCGGCGATGCGAGCCGCCAGCTCACGCAACGGAACCGGGCCGTGCGTCGCGAGCCCTTTGGCGAGCCTTTGAGCGCGGGCGTGCTCGCTGGCGTCCTGCTTCCGCTTGATGCCGTTCTCCCACCGCTGCACAGACATTCCGACGGGCCTGACTTCCCGGCCGAGTCGTGCCGAGAGGTCGCCGATGATCCTGATGCCGTCGACGTCCAGGTCCTGCCAGGCTGCGATCGGAACGGTCAGCGGCTGCAGGAACCGGATGAGGCCCTCGCTGGCGAATCCGGCACCCCATACGCACAGCCACGACTCGACGATCTCCGGCATCGCGCACACCCTGTCGAACGCGTCGCTGTTCTCCACTAGGAGGACACCGCGTGCGTTGAAGTGCGGATAGCCCAGGGTGCGCAGGCCGAGGGCAGGCAGACCGATCCACGGCGTCGTGGTGGCAGCGTCGGCGATCGTGTCCTCATCCGCAGTCCAGGTGAACGGGCCTCGCATGCGAAGCTCGGTGTCGGCCTCGTCGACTGCCGTGTCGAACGACTGGCGGATCAGGTTGCCGAAGGCGAATCGGCGCGGCATTGTCCAAAGAGCCTTGGTGTCGCGCCAGGCTTTTCCCGCGAGTGCTTTGGCCGTCAGCCGATATCCGTCGCCGTCTTCTGTCAGCCAGACAACGGCCGCGCGGAGCGCGAACTCGTACACAGCCCAGGACGTCGTGCCACTGCGCGATGCGGACGGGACCCGCAGAGTGGGGGAAGGAGGTGTTTCGAGCAACGCGACGTGTTCCCGCTCCAGCTTGGGCTCGGCTGCTGTCAGCCGCAGAAACTCGTCGTAGGTTCCCACGTCGCGCGCGAGCTTGTCTGAGCGTTCTTGCCGCTTCCTAGCCCGCCGGTCTTCGAGCGGACCGCCCAGGAGGGCGAGGGTGCTCCGGAGGTCGATCCCGTTGGTCACTCGGGCCGTCAGCTCGTCATCGAGGCGGCGCAGGCGCACCCGGACAGAGCCCCGCCGGGACGCTGGCACCTTGAGGAGCCACCGGAACACCTCGGACTCAGCCGAGGTCAACGCGTCGATGTCGATGACTACGTTGGCTGCGCCTCCGTCTGTTTCAAGGCGCTGGCGCACGGTTGTACGGAGCCACTTCCAGCTCGGCGCTTGCAGGACCTCGGGCACAGTAGTGGATTCTTCGTTCACAGGTCCTCGTTCAGATCGTGGTCGAGCATGTCGTGGCTGGTTCGGCCGTCCCACACGCTGCGGGCGGCGAGTACCCCTGGGAGTGCATCGTCGACGATCAAGTGATAGATCGAGATGCCGTCAAGTTCCTGGTAAAGGCCGAGCTCGGACTCGCTCGTCGCGACGAGATCGAGGTCGAGCTCGGTGACTAGGTCGAACAGCGCGCCCCGGTTCTTCGCGTCCACACCGGCGAAGACCTCGTCGAGGAGGATGAGCCTGGGACATCCCGGGGAGGTTCTGCCGTTTTCGTGCACGACGATCCTGCTCGCCTCGCAGTGCGTCGCGGCCGCCGCGAACAGCGGGAGGTGCAATGCCACGGCCTTCTCTCCGCCCGACATTGCACCGTGCCGGCGGCGGTCCAGCTTTGCCCAGTCGCTGGGGCTCTTCTTAGTCATGAGCTCGAACCGGTGCCACGTGCGATAGTCGAGCATCGCCGCAAGTTGCTCCCGCCACGGCACTGAGGTCGTGGCCGTGCGCGTGCTGGCGATGCGACGCCGGTAAAACGCCGACAGCCGGTCCCGCTCACTCCGGAATAGCAGACCTTCCGGTTTCCTCAGCAGTTCCATCATGTCCGGCGGCATCTCGGCCTCCGCAGTGGCAACCCAGCGCAGTTTGAACAGGTAGCCGGACGAGGTGGCGTGCTTGCTCATCAACCCGTTCATCTGCTGGACGAGCGCCACTGCGGCCTGAACGCGTTGGCCCACTTCGAGCCGGACCTCGTCCGAGAGGAACCTCTCAAACAGCTCTGCCTCCTCCTTTTCCAGCAGCTTCTCGGTCTGGATGAGATCGTGCGCCAGCACCGCGACCGTGTCGTGCAGCGGACGTTCTCGCCCGTTGCGGCTCGCAGTGAGCGCGAAAACCCCGCGATCCACTCGCTCCCGCAGCACGACGTGCCCGGTTAGGTCCTGCTCCTTCTTGGTCCGCACCTGCCCGGCTCGGGTCTGCGCCTTGTCCTGTTGTTCTGCACTCTTGTGCGTCTTCGGCAGCAGTGAGACGGCCCAGCCGCATACCGCCTTGAGCTGATCGGGGCGCAGCGGATCCTCGCCGAAGCGCGCGGGCTGCTCCGCAACACCGGGAACCCTGAGGAGACCGAGCCTGTGTACGTCGGCGAGTGACTCGGTCAGCACGTTCAGCCGCGCGGTCGCTTCGTCGACCTTGGTGACCGCGTTCGCGGCCTCGCCCTTCCTGCGTTCGGCGACTCGGCCGCGCTCGAGTTCCTGTGTGGCCGAACCTTCGAGTGCTGATGTCTGCTGGGCGTGCCTCGACTCCAGCCCCGCGAGCCTGAGCATGAGTTCCTGGTGGGGCTTGCCCATATGCGCGTTGAGGCTGTCATACTTCTGTTGCGCGAGAAGTGCTTCCTGCTCGGCGTCCGCCGCACGCTGCGCTGAGCGCGCTGCGATCACCTCGGACGTGCCCGCCTCCTCGTGCGCGATAGTGGCCGCACGGGTGAGGCGCAAGCATTGGGCGGCAGCGTTGATCCAGTCCTCTGCGGACGGCCTGAACCGTTCGGTGTCGGCACGCAGATCGTCCAGCCGATCACGGTGGTCCGACAGGTCCGCGACCTCCAGCGCGGCCTCCGCCACGCCTGCTGCCGCGTCACGCTCGTCAGTGGCCGCGACCTCGGCTTCCTGCACGTTTTTGAGCTCCGCGACCCGGCCCTGACCGATACGCGTCTTGAGGACAACTTCGAAGGTGGCGGTCACCAGTGCGGTCTCCGACGGCCGCCGAGCGGCTTGGCTTTCGAGCTCACCAGAGCGCACGCCGACAGCAGTGATCCCTTCTGCGGCACGGTCCGCGATCCTCTGCCATTCGGAGGCTGCGGTCGTGATGAGCTGGACCGGTGCGAGGACAGCCGTCACGTCCGGCTCATCCGGCTTGTCGGTCCACACCCCGTCGAGCATCGACGTGATCGTCCCGGCAACCCCGGCCTCGATCTGGGCGAAGGTCAGATGAGTACCTGGCAGCTCGTGTGACAAACCCAAGGAGGACAACGTGTTCAGCGCTGCGGACGTGACCTGGTGCGCTGCCGCGGCCAACGCGTCGGTCTCTTCGATGACGCGGCGAAGCAGGGCGGCGGTGTCGCTGATTGCTTGCGACTGCTCGCTTTCTGCTGCCCGCACCTGTTGATTCGCCGGAACCGAGCCGCGTTCCAGCTCGGCCTGAGCCGCAGTCCGCTGGGAGGCCCGCAGCTTCTCCTGCAGCTCGGAGCTGGCGGATTCGAGGTTGCTGATCTCTACGGCGAGGTCGGCAATGAGACGCAGGCGCATCGCTTCGCGACTACCCGCGCCGATGAGCTCGACTTGGTTCTTTTGAAACGCGCCGCGCAACGGACCGGAGGACCAGGTGCCGTCCCACGCCACAGTGAGGCCGTCACTGGTCTCGGCAGCCGTGTCGGCGAGACCGATCCTGGCGAGCATGGCACGCACCACCTCCGCGGAGACTGGCCCGTCCGGGGGCAAGGCTGGGTCCGGGCACAACGCGGCCGACAGGGGAGCGCGCACAGCTGGCTGCTGAGTGCTGATCTGGACGTCGAGAAGGGGTTCGCCATCCGGGCCCGCTGCGATCGTGCCGTCCGGGAACACCCACGCGTCAGCGAGTTCGGAACCCACCAGCGCAGCCTCCAGCATGGCCCGCTGGTGATCGCCCTGGTCCAGTCCGGGCACGAAGTCCACGAGGAGGAACAGCGGCGAGCCCACGCGGCCTTCGCGATCGGCAAGCCGCTCGGCGGGAACTGGCAGCCGTGGCAAGCCTCCCGACTCCAGGCGACTGTGTTCACCCTGCTTCTGAGTCAGAACCTCCTGCAACGAAGCCAGCTCGCTCTTGATCACGGTCGCCTCGCGTTCGAGTGCGATCAGGCGCACGGTTGCGGCTTTTGATGCCCACTCGACCACATCGTCGCGGTGGAGCTCGCGTGGTGCGGGCACGCGGAGGACCTCCGGTACCTCCGCTGTGCGGGTCAGTTCGACGAGGTTGATGAACCAGGTGCTCACCCTCTCCGCGAAGTCGATTCGCGCATCTCGCACGAGGCTGGCCTTCGTCCACACCGTCGATAGCGACAGTCCGAGCGCCTGACCTCGGGTTGACAGGTCTGCCGCTTGCCGTACGAGCGGGGTCACGGCAGACAGAATCGACTCCAACGCGCGAGCCTCAGCCGCCAGGGCGGTGCGGCGAGTCTGAGCCGCACCATCGGACCACCGCCTGACCGCACGTTCGGGGAACTCGGACGGCCACGTCTCCGGTGGCGTCGAGCCGAGCACGAGCTGAGTGCTGCCGGCGATCCACTCGGTCACTGCGGCGAGGTAGTTTGAGAGCTCTTCGCTCCTGACGGTTCGGGCGTCCTCGGCATCCTTTTCGGCGTCGACCACGCGGTACTTCGCCTTGGTCGTAGCCTCGGCGGCCACGCGGGCCAGCTGGAGCGCCTTGTGCGATCGGCTGACCAGGTCACGTAGGCGGTCCAGCTCCTCAATCCGAGCGCGCACCGTGTCGCGCAGCTCTGCCAGTGCAGCGAAACTGTCCTCGGAGGACCCGTCGAGGTGCCTGACCAGCGTTGCTGCCAGCGTTGACAGCGCGGCGTGCGGCAAGAGAGAGGCAATGGAATCGGCTCTCGCTGCTCGCTCGTCTCGCGTGAGAGCAGCGGTGTTGGCATCGGCAGCTGCCGAGATTGCCGCTTCTCGCGACCGTGCTGCCGCGTGCTGAAGTTCTGCGGCCTGGTCGCGGCTTGCTTTCGCCAACGAGGTCAACGCAGCGGCCTTCTCCCGCAGGGGCGTCAGCTCGGCACCCTCCTTGTAGAGGTCGAGCATCCTAATCGACTCGATCTCGATGCCGAGCGACCGTATCTCGGATCGCACTTTCTCCGTCTGCTTTTGCGTTTGCGCCAGGGAACTCTCGGCGTTCGCGCAGTCTTCTGCAGCCTTGGCCGCGAGCTTCCCGGTCTTGTCGGCCTCCTGGACCGCATCGACGACATCGGCCGCCCGGCGGCCGACCAGCAGGTTGAGGAAGTCGGTGTACGCGGTGCTGATCTCAGCCAGCGCCGCGTGGGCTGCGGTGAGCTCGGCGATAATCTCGCGGTGCCTGTCCAACCGCTCGAAGCCGTCCGCCAGCTCGTCGATGATCGCCTGATTCACCGACGGCAACGAGTCGCGAAGGACCTCGTCCAGCTTGGTCTCGGAGAGCTTGTCCGACAGCTTGGGCTTGCGCAGATGCAGCAACGTCTTGCGGAGCGCCTCGAACTGGCGATCGTCGAGTCCGAAGAGGACCCGGTTGACCTCCTGGCGATGGGCGTCCGGCGTCGGGTGGACACGGCCGATCACACCTGCGGCATTGAGATCGGCCAACGCGGCAGCGAGCTGGTTCGAGCTCTTGGGCTCCGTGCCCGCGACGCCGAGCTCGAACTGGTGACCCACCCGGCCTGCCGTGGTGAAGTACCAGGCGGTCACGCGTTTGCTCGCACGGGCACCATGCAGTCCGGCGCCGACTGTGTAAAACTCATCACCGTTGTCGGTGATCCTGCCGAACTCGACCCACACGTAGCCACGTGCGCTGGCGCGGCCCTCATCCGGGTCGTGACCGAGCAACCACAAGAACATGCCGCGGTCGCGGACGCCGAAGGTCGACAGTCGTTCCGGCGCGAGGTCGGCGTCCAGCACGTAGGGAAGCAGCACCTCTAGCGCCATCGACTTGCCGGACCCATTGTTACCGCGAAGCAGCAGCCGTCCGCGGTGGAAGGTGAAGATCTGTTCGTCGTAGTGGAAGAGACCGGTGATACCGGCGCGCACCGGTTCCCAACGTCGCCGCGACGGGCGGGCAGGGCTGTAGAGCAACTCCGCGGGAGCCGTGGTGGTCATCGCTTCTCTCCGGTGGTGGTGACGACGACGTCGCGGAAGCGGCCCGCGACGGGTGTGAGCTGGAAGCCGAGCTCGTCGAGACGGATCAGGTCGAAGGCTTTCAGGAGGTCCAGCACCTCGTCGGTGAGTCTGTCGAGGCCTCCCTCGCCTCGATGTCCCTTGGCCCAGTGCGGGAACTCGGTCATGACGTCGGTCAGCACTTGCCGAAGACGCATGCGAGGCAACCAAGTTCCGACTGCGTCCGACTGCTCGCCGAGCCTGCTGACCGTTAAAAGCGCGGCCTGGTCTGTGATGGCGTTGGTTTGGGGGAAGCGCATGTCTGTCGACTCAGTCGTCGGATCGATGGCGCACCAGCCACTGGCACGGCGTTCGAGCAGTAGACCCGCGTCCAGCAATCGGCGGCGGATCCAGCCGGTGGAGTTGTTGAGAACGTCGAGCTGTTCGGTGTCGACCTCGTCGACGTGCAGGACGGGGTCGTCCAAGAGCCTGCGCATCACACCGTGCCGGACGCTCTCCTCCGCGTCGAGATCGGGTGGCAGGACGAGCTGGGCGAGGCGGCGGTCGTCGATGGTGTAGAGAGCGTTCGCGTGTTCGTTGTGTTCGTAGTCATCGCGTCGCTCGACGGTGGTGATCATGCCGAGCTCGGCAAGCATTGCCAGAACGTCGACCAGCGCGAGGCGTTCACGTTTGTCTGACGCGTTGTACTGAGTCAAGTCGTCCTCAGTACCGGTGATGTCCACGATGCGACCGGAGAGGTCCTGCAACGAAACCTGCCTGCGGGAGAACTGGCTCAGAGCGGCGGCGGTTACACAGAACAGCGCGTACCGCCTGCGGTCGAACGGCTTCGCGTCCGTGCGAAGTGTCCGCAGCGGTGGTCGTGCGGGTGAGTCCACGTCCGGGACCTTGTGCAGACGAGCGAAGCCCCTTCTTCCCTCGACGACGAGTCGCCAGCCGCAGGTCTCGTGAAACCACCTCCGGAGCCAGACATCGTGGTCGCACACGAGGCGGAACACGTCAGTGGCACGGCTTAGCACCGGAGTGTGGAGTAGCGCTCGAATCGTCCGTGCTCGCTCTGCGGCATCATGTTCGGCGGAAACTCCTGAGACCATCAGCTCTCCTCGGTCCAGCGAACGTGGATCTGGTAGTCGGGCAGCGTCCAGTGACCGCTGGGTGACGAGATCCGCGCCGCGGAGCCAGCGATCGGATCCGCCAACGTGATATTCAACCGGCCGTCCATGCTCAATGCGGTTCTCCGGCCTCGGACCGGGTCGTGTGGTGCCTGCTGGACCTGCGCGATTAGTTGCGCGAGCAGTTCCAACGTGGCGTGATTAGCGAGTCGCCGGATGTTGGAGAGTTTCGTGCGGCCCAGCCGCACGAGAGCTAGATGTGCGTTCTCGTGCTCTGCGAGCCGTTTGCGGGCGAGTTCCGCGAGGAATCGCTTCGTGGCCCCGTGGTTCGGCGTCCTCCGCGCCCGGCCTGTCTGGTCGTTGGCGGAGATTGCACGCAGCTTAATCGTGTGACGGGCTGCCGGGGCGTTCCACCAGTCCCCGATGATCGGACCGCCGTCCTGAGGTGCCTCGTCGTAGAAGTGTCGGGCGCCAGCGAGACCGAACTCGTTGTGCCACAATGCGTGCGCTGCCTCGTCGTTCGGCGCGGTCGTGAACTTGCGGGCCAGCGACAGCAGTTCGGAAGCGCGACCGGATCCGGCGAGACGTGCGTCGCGTACGCGGTCCAACAGCGGACCGATGCCCAGCACCGCGCGCCGCACCATGCGGTGCAGTCTCTGTCCGCCGGTCGGCGTGCCGTCGACGGGAACGAACCAGTGCCGCACTCCGTCGATGCGCAGCACTGCTTCTTCGGTCCAGGACATCGAGGAGCCAGCTTGGTCGATGATCCGCTCGCCGGACGCCTTCGCTCCTGCTTCCAGTGCTGCCGCGTACTTCTCTGGCATCTCGTCGATCCGCGAGAACAGGAGCACCACGTCGTCCGACACCTTCTCGAGGTGGTCGGTGAACTCGACGAGGTAGTGGATCGTGTCCACTTTGAAGAGCAGATACTCGTCGATTTCCACAGCGGGAGCGTTGAGGATGTGGTTCACCCGCTGGAGGAAACGCCCCGTGTTCCCAGTGAGCGTCTTAAACGTTCGATGCAATTCCACGGCAAGGTTGTGAACAGTGTCTCCATCCGGCGTGTCCAGAGCGATCTGGTCCACGAGCTCCCCGAGTACGGATCCGATGTGAAGCAGGGCCACGCGCTGCAGACCAATCGTCCTGAGTAGCGTCTCCTCAAGCCCGAGCACCGCCTCGTGCGCGGCCTCTCCTTTCGAGCTGAGATTATAGACAAAGGCTCGGAGTTCGTAGGATCGCAGGTCAGGGGCCCAGCTCTCGTCCCGGTCGCGGTCGACGTTGCCCCAGATGTGAAGTTGTGTCAGCCGGTCCGTCAGCACCTTCGGCTCTATGACTACCGGCGGATCTGAGCACTTGAGCGCGTCCTCGATCACGGTTATGGTCAGGTCCGAACGGTACTCGGCGGCACCGTCGAAGAGCACGTCGACGATCGCGCGGTACACGGGTGCCTCGTCACCCGTCACGTAAGCGAACAGCGGCTGGCGGTCGCCCGATCCCCTTCGCACGTGCTCCCTTTCTGTCGTTGCATGTGTGCACTGGTGTACATGCAAGCAGCAGTACGAGAGTGAATCCGCCGTTCGACGCGACTTAGCATAGAAATTCTAGAAACGTCACTCATTTGTACCAAGCGAACTGAACTTCAGTTCAGTCCAGTTGATCTGTCGGTTCGATGGCATGAGCAAAGGGAGTGGAACCGGAACAAGATCCTGGGTCGCTCCGCGTTGGCCGCTCGGGCGAGTGTGGAGGGAAGCTTCCTTGGAGGGTGCCCGCTCTTCGGCTACGGCTGGTGTACGCCAGGCCGCATCCGGGATCGGCCAAGGCCGCTGACGGGAAACTCCTGCACCGGCTGGAGCCGGACCCGTTGGCGGCACCGGTCGTGCGCAGGATCTTCACCGAGTACGTGGCCGGATGGGGAATCTTCGCGATCGCTGAAGCGCTCACCCGCGACGACATCGCCTCGCCCTCGGCCCACAACCGGTCGCGGAACCCGCACCGCTCGGGTATCGCATGGTTCAAGGGCGCGATCCGCACCATCCTGGCCAACTCCCGCTACACCGGGCGGCAGGTATGGAATAAGCAGCGCAAGGACGAGGCCCTCGTCGACGTCGATGACGTGGCACTGGGGCATGTGAGCAAGATTCGCCGAAACGACCCCGGCAAGGGTCTGGTCGACACCGTCGTGCACGAACCGTTGACGACACCGGCACGTCGAGCGCGCCAGCACGTGATGGCCGCCAAGGAGTGGACCGCGACACCCGCGAACGACACCGCACCCGCGCTTGTACGTACTGCGCGGCTTGCTGTGCTGCGGGCTGTGTGGACGGCAGATGCGGGCCAGCGAGCAAGGGAGCGCTGTACTACCGGTGCAGGTTCTCCACCGAGTACGGCCTGGCGAACTGCCTCCAGCGGCCAGGGACCCGCCCGAGGACGCAGAGCCTCCGGCGTTGTCATGTCAACCAGCCACGTCGACACATTCGATCAAAGTGGCCTACGACGCTAATCACGGGTAGCGGTAATCGTGATCAGCAAGGTCGTCTCCGGCCAACTCGGCCGCTGCCTCGGCCATCGCTTCGTCGTCGAACTCGACAGAGTCGAACTCCGGGTCGAACAAATCACTTGACGGGTCGATGTCTTCGGAGTGTCGGATGACGCAGGTCAGGAAGGCGCGGGTTGCTTCGAGCAGATCTGGGTCGGTGAGCCAGAGGCCGAATTCGAGGTTGCGGCGGGAGCTGGTGGTGCCGTTGGCGCTGGCCAGCCACAGCTTCTGCGGGGTGAAGCCGATGACGTCCTCGACGTGGCCGTCGGCGCCTTCGTCGTGCCACCACAGGTGGCCCAGCAGCACCATTTTGGTGTGCAGGATGGGCACTAGGTGGTTGCCGACGCGGCGGGGTCCGATGGACCGGAAGACGGGTACGTCGATCTCGAACGGAGCGTCATGAGGACCGACGACTACTGGACGGCCGTTGTGTCCTGGGGCCAGGTCGGTCAGTTCGGGACATGCGCGGGTGGGGAAGCCATTACCGTTGTCGCAGACCGCGCGCAGCTTGTCGAAGGTCCTCCGCTGCTTGTCGCTCCGTTTACCGGTGGCTGCCTGCTGCTTGCTGACCACGACGCAGGCCGCGGAGTAGTTGGCAATGGACTGGATCAACTCGTTGTCGTCCAGCCACAGGAACGCGCCCAGCAGCGCCGGACCCAGCGTGCGGAAGGGCTTGTCGGTGTCGTGCTCGCGGCGGTGGTCGTTGATGCCGTCGACCAGACCGCGCAGCACGTCCAAGCCGAAGAACGCCTTGTCGGTCCCGGCGAGCAGGCCGAGGAACCGGTGGTCGAATCCTGTCGGGAATCCGGCATGCGGTTCGCTCATGTTGACTACGGTAGGCCAATCAAAGGGACGGGCTCCTGGAGGCTGTTTCATATACCAGAGCGGTCGAGTGTCATCGGCTGTCTGGGATCGGGATGTCGGTCTGGCATCATCGGCCGATGGCCGGTTCCACAGACCTGACGACCTTGCGTAAAGCTCTCGACTTCCTGCCGCGACGCCTGAGTGAGTCGGCCACCCATGCCAAGTTGGCCGCTGACTGTGACGCTCTCGGCCTGCCGACGCCTCCATCGGAAGGGACGAAGTACCGGCGGGCCTTGGCCAGCTTCGTGGCCGTGCCGGACTCGGCTCTGGTGGAGGTCGCGCGGAGGGTAATGGCCACCGGCTCGCTGCCTGTCAAGGAGCGCATCGGCGTCGAGGACGAGCTGTGGGGGCCTGAGGGCATATGCCTCTATTCCGGCGCGGGTGCGGCGTGAGTTGGCCCGTGCCCTGGACCTTCCTAACATCGTCCACCACTCCGACCGGTTCACCCAGGTCCTGGACGATTTGTGGATCCTGGACGACGACCCGCTTGATGCGGTCTTCGGCGACGGTGAGCGCAACCTGCGTGCGCGCATCGACCGGCACGTCTTCCGCAATCCCGGGGACTGGTCGACCGAGGAGCTGTTCGAGGAACTCGGCGCCTTCAAGGCCCTCGACGCCCGGTTCGGGGTCTTCCTGGAGCGGCTGGCGTCGGGTGACCTCAGCTGCGACGAGCGGGCACAGCGAGCGTTCGTCGAGGCGGTCAACCCACACTTGCGCCAGGCCGGGGTCGAACTGCGGGAGACCGGTGCGCGCGACGGTTACCCGGTGTTCAGCGTGGTCTCCGTCGGCTCGCACCGCGGCCGCCCGAAGAACCTGATCTTCGCCTCCATCGGTAAGAAGCCCGACCTGCGGTTCCGCGACGCGGTCGACAACGACGTCGAGATCCTCGGAGACCCTGACGACGTCCTGGTCTACGACCGACCCATCGGCAGCGATGGGCTGCGGTGGCGCGACCTCCAGGCATGGTGGCGGGAGACGCGCGGCCTGGACAGCGACAACGAAGCCAAGTGGGACCTGTACAACAGGCTCACAGCCTGCCTGCCGCATAACTCGCCTCCGCAGCGCCACCTGTTCGAGCAGTACCACCGCGTCCACGGCTCCCAGGTGCAGGATCTTCCGGCCTTGCTGCCGGAGGTCTGGCTGCACTGGGATCCCCAGACCGCGAAGGCGCGGGGCAAGGATGCCTTGCTGAGGTTTCGGATGGACTTCCTGCTCCTGCTGCCCTACGGGCGGCGGGTGGTGCTAGAGGTCGACGGCAAGCACCACTACGCCACCAAGGAGCGAGCGGCCCCGGACGTCTACGCCAGGACTATGCGCGGTGACCGTGAACTCAAGCTCAGCGGTTATGACGTCTATCGGTTCGGCGCCGCCGAACTCGCCGACGAGGAGCAAGCGGGCATCGTCGTCGAGGCGTTCTTCCGTGACCTTTACCGCACGACCGGCCTGTCGACTGCCTAGCGCGTTGACCACGAGCGTTCGCTGGGGTGGAAGACCACGTACCAGATCCATGGCCAGCAGCAGAATTGATCTCATTCTCGGCGATGCAATCGTCGAGCATGAGGCAGGTCGACTGGGCCGTCGCGGGCGCTTTATCAGGCCAGTTCGTCTGTCGTCTCGGTCTCGTCCTCGAGGTCATCGAGGTCGAGTTATTCGGCGGTCAGGGGTCGGCCGTGAGGATGGTGGAGGTCGCGAAGGAATCCGGTGTCCGCACCGAAGGTGATGATCTTAGTGACTTTCGATCGTGTCTTGCTGGGGATGTCGTTGTCCACGATGATCAGTTGGATGTGTTCGAAGGGGCCTCCCACCTCTTGCCGGTGATAGTCGAGGTAGATGGTGATCCACTCGTACATCCGGTTCGCGAGGTCCTGGTCGTGTGTGTTCTGGCCGAAGTTCTTCTGCGGCTAGTCCAGGATCAGCAGTGTGGGCAGATGGCAGTGACTCGGGTTCTCCAGCGCGTAGAGGAGCAGGGCGAGGGTGTAGGGACCGAGACAGCGGTTCGGAAGCCGCCGCGCGCTGGTCGAAGTCCTGTTCGTCGACCAGCGGGTGGAGGTCTTCGGGTCGAGCGGGCACATCCGGCGGCCAGGGAAGCTTGAACCGTCGCACGATCTGCCGGAACACGTTCAAGCTGTCCAGGACGGGCCCGAGCTCCTGGATCCAGGTCTTCAGCTGGTGTTGGCGGCTGCGCATCTCTTCGAGCTGGGTCTGCTTCTCGGCCAGATCCAGCGTTCGGCGAACGCGTTCATCCGCGGTGCTTGCGGTGCCGTGAGGACCATGTGGACGCCGATCGAGGTGAACGCCGCGGGAGGTGCTGGGCGGCTCGCCGATCGACGAGGTGGCGGTCTGTTCCGGGGTGTTTCGCGACAGTCGGTTCACGTGTGGCGGCGCCGGTTCGAGAAAGAGGGGACACCGGACCTGGCAGACCGGTCGCGGCGACCGCGCACGAGTCGGACCCCGTCCGAGGTGGAGACGAGGATCTGCCGGGTACGTCGGGAGCATCCGTGGGGCAGGAGGACTCACCCAGATGAAGCAGTACAGCAAGGCTCCGTGGCATACTCTCTAAGAGCCACAACGTTGGCCGGTTTTGCGCTGCCCTGTAGCAGACGTTTCACTGCAACCACCGCTAACCAGGCCACGGCCCCGCTCCCTACTAGCAGAAGGCCCTTCACGGGCAGACTGCGAGGTTAGGAGTCGCGAGTGGTCACCCTTCCACCCGGGACGTCGAGCTGGGTCATTGTATTCGCGTTTGCAACTATGGCGGCGTCAGCTGCCTGCTTGATGATCTTTCGGATCATCAGCCGCGTGTTTCCGGAGCGCTCAGACGAGCGCGTTGCGTGGTGGGTCGCCTTCTGGCAGTACCGGGCCGAGAAGCGTGCGGCTCGCCGCCGTTGGCGAGCCGTGGTTCGACGCGATCGGCGCGAGCATCGCGAAAAGCGACGCCGCTCCTGTGCTGCAGCTAACAGACCCGGGAAGTTTGTTGGCGAGCCGATATCGCGACGGCGCCCGTAACGATGTTGACGCAGTCGGGATCATTGAGGAGAAGCATGGCATCAGGCGAAGGCGTTTCACCTCGTCGTCCGGCCACGGGCACTTGGGCTCGCAATGCCTTTCGCGCCGGATCTCGACGCGACCGCCGCTGAACTGGCCGCTCATACGGAGCAGCCTGCTTCTCCGCGACGAAGACCTTCGCCGCATGCCGCAAGGACGGCTCGGCCGACCGCTCCGCTGTGATCGCCGACGCCATCGCGCGGCAGACCACCGGAGTGTCGTCACTGAGACGAAGTAGCAGGCACCGACCCCCTCTGCCAGAGGTTCACGTGATGAACGTGCTTTCCATCTGCGTGGTGCGGTTCAGCTCCTCTGTCGAGGTCGAACAGCTATGAACGACATCAGCGTCAAGTCGTCTGGGGGCCCGTTTGACACAACTGCTTCCCTTTATCCGTCAATACTTCCGATGGCACGCCGTAGCGGCGCATCGCTGCGGTGAACGCCCTGCATACCGCCCGGCCCGATGCCGTCGTCACCACGGTCGCGACCATCGCGAACCGGGAGTGATCGTCGACGCCGGTGACGAGTTTGCAGCTGCGGCCGTCGGCCAAGGGCACCCCGCCGACGATGTCCATCTGCCACAGGTGCATCGGCTCGGCGCGCTGCCACCGCTCGTACTTTCGCTTGTGCCGTTGTTCCTCTTGGTTGATCAGCCCGTTGCGCGCCAGGACTCAGTGCCCCGTCACCCGCGACGAGCCTGCGAAACCCCCGCGCTCGCCGAGTTTGTGGCTGATCCGCCGGACACCACCACGGATGCTCCCGACGTACCCGGCAGATCCTCGTCTCCACCTCGGACGGGGTCCGAGTTGTGCTCGTGCGCGGTCGCCGCGACCGGTCTGCCAGGTCCGGTGTCCCCTCTTTCTCGAACCGGCGCCGCCACACGTGAACCGACTGTCGACGAGGAGATCCTCAGTGCCCGTCGGGCGTCCCCGTTCGGTGCGAGATTGGAGGACATCGGCGAGGCGCTGGGTATCTCTCCCGGCAGGCTGCCGCCCGCCGGATGCGTGAGTTGCGGCGGTTATTGACGCTGGTGAGGCTGCTGCCCTATCGCGACGTCGATCCCGAGTGGTGGCGGGTTCGTGTGCCGAACCCGACGTCAGCAACCAGCTTCCGATAGATCTGCCGGACTTCAGCGGCTGAGCGGATGCGCCTCACCAGTCAGCGCGGCCAAGGCTTCCGCGACCTCGTGGAGGTCGGCCCGGACATAGGTGGAGGTGGTCCCGGCGTCGCTCTTGCCGTTGTGTCCGGCGTAGGCGCGGGCGACGGCGTAGCCGAAGTTGCGTTCGACCCAGGTGAGGGTGGTGTGTCGGAGCCAGTGGGTGCTGATCTGTTGGGTCGCGACCCAGGGCAGGTGTTTCCCGAGACGTTGCCAGAGGTGGTCGTAGCGGCGTGCCGTGAGTGGTTGTCCGTTGCGGTACCGGAGAAGATGCTCACCCCTGAGGCCTCGTTCTTCGCCGTGGGCGACGAGATGCCGCATCAAGGTGGGGGAGACCGGCTGCCAGCGGACAGTCTCGCCTTTCTCGTATAGGCGGATGAGGCATTGCTCTGTGTCTAGATGGGTGGCGCGGAGTTGCAGTGCGCCGCCGCGGCGGCAGGCTGTCTCGGTGTGTAGGCGTAGCAGGAGGAGGTCGAGTTCGGGGTCACTTCCGGTGGTGCCTGCTACCTCGTTGATCTCGGTGAGTGCTCGGTCGGGCAGTGCGCGTCGGGTGGTGGCCAGTCGTCTGGGTTTGGCTACGCGGGTGGCTGGGTTGTGGTTCTCGGAGATCAGTCCGTCGGCGACGGCATGTCGGTAGAGACACCGGAGGGCGGCGATGAGATGTTCGGCTGCGCTTCGTCCGCCTCGGGAGTTTCGTCGGACGACGACCTGCAGCTTGACCTGTTCGGCGAACTGTTTGATGTCCATCGGGGTGAGCTCGTCGATGCGTCGATCACCCCAGGCTTCCGCGATGCGCCGCCAGTACGTGTCGTAGACACGGCGTGTCCCCACGGGGACGGCGTGGGAGACGCGGTCGATGTAGTCACCGATGGTGGGAACGGCGGCTGTCGTTGGGGTTTTCAGGAGTTGTTGGGGGTGAATGCCCAGGCGAGTGAGTAGGAGGCGCGCTGCCTCGAGGTCGTCGTCCTTCATCAGCTGACCTCGTTGTGTTCTGACTGGTGATAGGTCAGCAGGAGGGCATTCAGTGTGGGAGTTGGGTAGATGGCCAGAAGGTTGCGGTCCGGGCATGCGGCGACGAGGAGCCGGTCGCCGGGTTGAAGACGACACGTGTGCCGGATGGCCGCTGGTAGCCGCAGGTGTCCTTGGCGTGTGATGGTGCCTTGCCCGGGAGATGGGGTGATGACGATGAGACGACCATGGACCACCCTGATCGTGACCGGGCAGTTCGGCCACCAGGCTAGAAGCCGCAGAGGTGATCTATCCGCGAGCCTTCCTCGGCCGTCGATCGTCGTGACGACGTGATAGACCGAATCGTCTCGTGTGGGTGTGCTCAACTGAGCGATCGGCAGGCCCGGCGTCTCTCCCCGTGTCGAGGACCCGCTGCTCGTGATGGCTGTGGCAAGACGAGAACTGAGCGACTCGGATCGTTCGCCGGATAGAACGGGCGAGACCGACGGCGGCGGGATGGGGCTTCGGTCGCTGCCGTTGGGTTCGACGGTTCTGGGCCGCGCACTGTTGCTGATCGAGTCTGAGGCTTCGTGGTGGTCGTCTGAGGGCATCATGGATTCCCTTGTGTCGAGGCGTGATTCAGAGCGATCGGGATGGTGAACTGCTGCATGGGCTCGAGGGTTCGCGCTCGCAAGGCCGTTGCGGCGGACGTGCCCAGGTCGAGCGGACAGTGTGTGCGCCCAGCTCATCGAGCAGCAGTCGTATCGCCCAGGCAGCTTGGTGGGGGACGACGGCGTTCCCTAATGCTCGGAGTTGGGCGACGCGGGGAAGGCCGAGGTCGGTGATCCAGCCAGGCGGTAAGCCCATGGTCCATTCAACGAACTCGGGGGCCAGGCGTCGTCTGCCATTCCGGCCGGGCTCGGTGGGTGGCGGCGGTGGGCGGTCGAGGACCTGTTCCCATCGACGGATAGCCGAGGCGTAGTCGCGCCAGTCGACCTTGCTGGCTGGATGTCGGTCGGCGTCGCCAGCTGGGAGCCGGACGATCGTTGAGGAAAGAGTGAGGTCCCCCTTGGAGCCGCGTTGGTTGGGGCTGCCTTTGCTGCCTTCCGTGGCGCGAGGCGTGGGCAGTAGTGCGAAGGTCGACAGATCCTGAGGGCTGTCGGCGGCGATACGTGGTGGTAGGCGCGGGACGGCGGTGGACAGCGGCTTGCTGAAGCTGTCGATTCCGTCCGGCGGATGGTGGACGACGTTGTGGTCGGTGATTTCACCATCGTTCGGGAAGATCCCGGCCAGAGCAGTCGGAAGCCAGGTCGAGGACCGGATCAGTTCGTAACCCCGCCCTTGCGGTTCTCCGCCAGCGGTGCCGTGCTGTTGGCATATCGGAGTGTTTGGTCCACTCCAGAAGCGGCTCGACGTCTTGATCGATGATCCGGACGTGTCTGGTTTTTGCCAGGCGAGGAGGAAGACCCTCTCCCTACGGTGCGGCGCCCCGACGTCGCTGGCGCGAACGCTTCGCCAGAGCGCATCGAACCCTGCTTGGGCCAGGTCTGCGAGTACGGTGTCGAGTCCGCCGTGTCGCCAGCGGAGGGCGGCGACGTTCTCCACGAGGATGTAGGCGGGTCGTAGGAGGCGAAGGGCCGCCATGATCGAGGTCCAGAGTCCACTGCGGGTCCCTTCTCGGATGCCGGCGCGTCGTCCGGCGGCGGAGATGTCTTGGCAGGGGAAGCCGACGGTGACGAGGTCGACCGGCTCGACTCGAGCCCAGTCCACGGCGCGAAGATCCCCGAAGTTGGGGATGCCGGGCATGCGCGCGGCCAGGATGCTGCGGACGTGAGGGTCGGGGTCGGCGCACCATGCCACCCGCCCGCCTCCGAGCGCGGCGAGCACTCCGAGGTCCAGTGCCCCGGTTCCGGTGCAGAGGGATCCGATGACCGGTCTCGTGTCCACGTGTTTGAGGTCGGGGGCGGTCACCATGCGCCCCTCTCTGACCGGTGCTGGTCGGTGATGGGCTTGGCCTGGCAGGCGCGGGTGGTGCGTGGTGGTGTCGGGCAGCGGTGGTGGTCGGCGGCGGTGCGTGCGGTGTCGGGGTGTCGGTAGTGGCGGCGGAGTCCGCAGGCGTGGCAGTGCACACGGGTGCTCATGCGACCTGCTCGGTGGCGAGCTCCGCCAGCGGCCGGGAGGTCCGGGTGTGGTTCGTGCTGGCGGGCCCGGTGGGTTGTTCGGCGTCTTCCTCGGTCAGTGGGGTGCGGAAGATGAGGACGTCTTCGTGCGCGATGAGGTGGAGGGGCAATCCGCGCTCTCGTTGCTTGCGGAGGAAGTCGCGTTGGAAGAACGATCCGCGCGGGATGATCTGGCCGTTGTCGTCGTGGCGGGCGAGCAGGGCCACGCAGCGTTCGACGGGGATGAGCCCGGCGTGGGTGCCGCAGGCCTGGATCTGGGCGGGCAGGTCGATCAGCTCGGCGTGTTCCCGCCAGGGCCGCAGGGTGACGGCGATGTGCCCGCCGGGCCGGAGCAGGGCGGCGCAGCCGGTGAGGATGCGGGTGAACCCGGAGAGCAGTCGGTGGTGGCCGATGTTGGCGAGGTTCCCTCGGTCGAGGGTGTTGCCGTAGAGGTGGTGGTATTTGTGGACTCCGCCGCCGGGGACGACGGAGACCTGCCCGTGGGTGGAGGGCCCGTAGGGCGGCGAGGTGACCACCAGCGCGACCTGACCCCGAACCTCGGGAAGGACATGGAGGAGCTGGCGGGCGTCGCCCTGGAACACCGCGGCGTCGACCTCGGGGCGGGCGCGGCGGGCGAGATCGAGGTTCGCCGCGGCGACCTGCGCCCAGTGCGGTTCGTACTCGAGGCCGATCGCTCGTCGGCCGAGATGAGCGGCCTCCACGAGGGTGGTGCCGATACCGCACATCGGGTCCAAGACCAGCTCACCCGGTGTGGTGTAGTGAGCGATGGCGTGGGCGGCGACCGCCGGGAGCATCTTCGCTGGATGCGCCGTGGACTCGGCGATGTAGCGGCCCTTGCGCTGAGCACCGGGCGACTGCTGCGCGGTCATCCACACCGACCCCGACACCGAACCAGGCGGTGAGATCTCGTGCACCGAACCGGCAGCCCGCGAGCGGGCCCGTCGGTCGATCCGATCGATCTCGGCGCGGGGAATCGGCACGGTCGGGCTGTCGTCGCCGGGGAACTCGGGGGTGGCCTGCGGCATCAGAGTCCTTCTCTGCTCGGGGGTGACGGCGTCGCGGCGGGGAACGCGCCGGGGAGTCATCGGATGACCTGCGAGGGAACGGTCGCGGTGACGGCCGACGTCGGAGGGGGTTCGTGGTCGTGAGGCTGGGCGAAGACCAGGACGTCGGAATGCACCCGTCGGTGCGGCTGCGGCC
Organism: Actinoalloteichus fjordicus; assembly: GCF_001941625.1. NCBI lineage: Bacteria > Bacillati > Actinomycetota > Actinomycetes > Pseudonocardiales > Pseudonocardiaceae > Actinoalloteichus > Actinoalloteichus fjordicus. The sequence goes on along the minus strand of NZ_CP016076.1, from coordinate 3,688,349 downwards.
GGTCGACGTCCGATGCGGCGGTGCCGACGACCTCGCTGTCCGAGGGCTCGTCGGTGGTGTGGTGCAGCGCCACGATGTGTTGGAGGTAGAGCAGGTCGGCGTTCTGGCCGGCGGTGACGACCGGGCCGGTCGGGTCGACCAGCTGCCACTCCCTGACGTCACTGTGGGTGAGGACAGCCAGGATCCCGCCGGTCCGCAGCAGACGGGCGGCCTGCAACGCCAGGTGGTCAATTCGGCGGTGTCGGGTCCAGGACGGCGGCACGGCCGCGATGATCAGATCCGCCCTCGGCTGGACGCTGTCGTCCTCGACGATCGGATCCGATTGCGGGCGTTCGCCGGCGGCGGCCGGGTGGTCGGGGCCGGCGACGAGACTCGCCCAGTAGGCCGGTGCCGGGGACTCGTGAGACAGCGGCCGATTCCACAGCACCGTGATCCCGGCAACGCGACCCGCCGTGGTGACAGCGTCGAACGCCGCCTCGACAGCCCCGGCCCCGGCCCCGGTTCTGGTCGCCGTCTCAACCGAGTCGATCCGTTCGGTGGTCGTGGTGTCGGCGGTGATGATCAGGACATGGTCACCGCGCTGGCTGAAGGACGTCACGATCTGGGAGATCACCCCGACGGGCCACAGATCCCGGGGCGCGCTGGGGTGAGTGGTCGAGGCGGACCAGACGGTCGGCGGGATCGCGGGCATCCGTGTCGGCCGGGCGGCCTGCGCCCGGCGGCCCGCCGCCGTCGGGTGGGACGTCCGGGGCGCCCGGGTCAGGCTGGCGTGTCGCGGGGTGGGCGGGTGATCGGGTGAGTTCATGGGCTGCCTTCCACGGTGCGGGAGTGGTGTTTCGCTGACATCCCTGAACTCCGTGATGTGGACCTGTTTTCGACAGCCGATCTACGGTTTTGTGTCTCCCACCGTGTTCCCTCGGACTTGTCTGCGGACCTGACGCAGATGCGAACTAGGTGGGGAATTCGACGGCATAGCGGGAGAGATGCTGGTCTTCGGAATTCCGTCGCCACTATGAGCATGCGACGTGGTTCAGCTGCGCGGGACCGCTCAGCTGACGAGTCGATTCCGTGCCGGTTCTCGACGATGAACCAGTCCGCGTGAATCTTGGTCGTAGTGCAGTCCGCATCTGCCTGCCACGGCACTACGACAGAGCTACTACCGATCTACTACTGGGCCAGCAAGTAGCAGGTCATACGGTACTACCGTCGATTCTGGTGACGTCGTTCGGCAGAGGCCGACTGATCTTTGCCAGAGGTGCATGGCGACCTTCGCGGAGCCGGATGGTGATCTTTTCTGTTGGGGCGGTAGTAGTCGTGTAGTAGTTCGGTAGTAGGGGTGTAGTACCCGCTGTGTCTTGCTGTCGACGTCCTCTTCTCGTCGTCGACAGGAGCGCATGTCATGTCTTCTCCTCACTCGTTTTCTGGTCGTCGGTCCGGTCATTCCCACGTGGCGATGCCGTTGGACGTCGCACGGACGGCCTTCGACTTGTTGGTCACCGGGCCGCACCCGTTGTCGCTGGACGGCCGTCTGTTTTCCGGCTTCCCGAACCGGCGGGTGCCGTTGAACGAGGTGCGGGATCGGCTGCTGGCACGACGGTGCCCGCAGTCGGTACGCGATGCGGTGTGGGCGCACCTGGTGCTGTTGGCGCGGACCGACGGCGCGGCGTGGACGGTGGGCTGCGTCGGGGTCGGCCTGCCGGCCTTGTTGGGTATCGCGAGCCGGTTGTCGGCGCGGTTCGCCGGTGATCCCGCCGACATCCACGCTGCGGTGTTGACCGGGTTCCTCGCGGAGTTGCCTCGGGTGGATCTGCGTCGTCCTCGGGTGATGCTGCGGCTGCGGTGGGCCGCCTACCGGGCCGGGCACGCCGCTGTGCGCGAGGCCTTGGACGCGCCGCAGCCCACTGGTCAGGCCGTGCGCTCGGCCGCGCCGGTCCCGCCGTGGGGGCACCCGGACTTCGTCCTGGCGCGCGCCGTCGCCGACAAGGTGATCACCGCCGCCGACGCGGAGTTGATCGCCGCGACCCGGCTGGAGGGCAGGCCGCTGGCCGCGGTCGTCGCCGAACGGGATGCCTCCTACGCGACGGTGCACCAGGCCCGTCGCCGCGCCGAGCACCGGCTCGCGGCCTACCTCCTCCAGGACATCGACGACGCGGACGACGGCGGCGATCCGGCACGTCGGGTGGCCGACACCCTGACCGTCACCACGGCCGCCACCACCCCCACATCGTCACCGTCGGTGACACGACCGCGTTGTGGCTCGTCGGAGAAAACCGAGGCCGTTCGGTCGAAACGACGGCGTGATTCCGGAGTTCAGGTGCACGGGAGGCCCTCGAGTTCTCCCGCTTCGTCTTCATCGCCGTCGTCTTCGACACCGGAGGTCCCCCGATGCCTGTGAACTCTGCTTCCCGCGACTCGTGCGCCCCGCACCCGCACTCCGAGACGGTCTTGTCCGATCACCCTCGCCAGCGTCCCTCGCCGCAGCGCGGCCCGTCCCCGGCATGCCCTTCCGGCACGGGACATCCGAGGTCTGGTCGTCGCGCCCGTCGGCGCCTCCAGCGGCGGACGGGCGTTCGGGTGGCGGTGGTCGTGGTGTTGATGGCGGCCGGGGTGTTGCTGTTGGCGTCGTCGGCGGGTGCACGGGCGGTGCTGGTGGTGGCGCAGGCCCAGTCGGTGGATGCGGTGTTGACCAACGTTCGCGACTGGTTGATGGGCATCCTCGCGGGGCTGGCGACGGTGTTTCTGTCCGTCGGCGGTGTCCGGTATGTGATGGCTGCCGGGGATCCGGGAGAGGTGGAGAAGGCCAAGGGGTCGTTCAAGTCCGCCGGATGGGGCTACGGCCTGGCGGCGTTGGCGCCGCTGGTCGTGGAGATCCTCCGTGGGATCGTCGGGGTCTGAGCCGATGAGCCCTCGCAGCGCGGAATCCGCGCGTCCCGCAGACTCCCGGTTCTCTTCTGTCGAGCCGTCCCTGCTGCCTCGTCGTGTGTTGAGCCGCCTGGTGGTGGTCGCCGCGCTGGTGCTGGCCGGTGTGGGGGTCGGCGGGGTTCCGGCCGCAGCGCAGCTGCCGTCTCCGGACCCGCCGCCTCCGCCGTCGTGCGAGCTGCCCGACTACGACCCCGTCCTGTGCCTGCCCGACCCCGGCGACCCCGGCCCGGAACTGCCCGAGGACTGCCAGGTTCAACCTCCGGCGGCCCTGCCGCCGGAGTGCGTGGCACCTCCGGCGCCGCCGGAGCCTTCCCCCGAACCCGAGCCGTCGCCCGAGCCGGAGACACCGCCGCAGGATTCGGGGCCAGGCGAGGCGCCGGAGGAGGAGTCGGCCTGTGGGCTGACCGACATCGGCGCCTGTGTCACCGAGGCCGTGGACGACTTCATCCGCAGCGTGGTCGTCGACGCGCTGAACCCGTTGTTGGACCTGCTGGGGCGGACACTGTTGACGACCCCGACACCGGACTCCCTGCCTCGGGTGGGGGAGTTGTGGGAGTCCTCCTGGCAGATCCTGCTCGCCTCCTACGGGCTGCTCGTGTTGATCGCCGGGATCCTCATCATGTCCTACGAGTCCCTGCAGACCCGCTACACGATCAAAGAACTCATCCCGCGCATCGCGGTGGGATTCCTCGCCGGGGCGCTGTCGCTGTTCGTGGCCACCCAGGCCATCACGGTCGCCAACGCGCTGTCGGCGGCGGTGATGGAGGGCGGCGTCGAGGCGACCTCGGCGGCGGAGAACCTCGAAGACCTGATCCTGGGATCGCTGGCTGGCGGGTTCTTCATCATCATCCTCGGGCTGGTCCTGGCCGGGCTGCTCCTCGCGCTGCTGGTGACCTACGTGGTGCGGGTCGCGATGACGATCATCCTGGTCGTCGGAGCACCGTTGGCCTTGATGTTCCACGCCCTTCCGCACACCGAGGGCATCGCCAAGTGGTGGTGGAAGGCCTTCGGCGGGTGTCTGGCGATCCAGGTGGTGCAGAGCCTCACCCTGATCACCGCGATGCGGGTGTTCCTGGGCCCCGGCGGGTTCACCCTGTTCGGCCCCGACGGCAGCAGCCTCGTCAACCTCGTCGTCGCCCTGGCGCTGATGTACATCCTGTTCAAGATCCCGTTCTGGGTGATGTCGTCGGTCTCCGGCGGCGGGCGGTCGTTGATCGGCTCGCTGGCGAAGGGATGGCTGGCGTACAAGACCTTCGGGCTCCTCGGCGGAGGCGGCCGAGGACGCGGTTCGGGCTCTGGCAAGACCGGCGGGGCTCCACCTCCCGCTGGCGGCGGCAACCCGGCCCAGGCGGGTGGCGGGGTGTCTCCACCACTGGCCGGCGGGAGGTCCTGGTCGACACGGACGGCGGCGAACGGGCAGTACGTCCTTCCGCTGCCTGGGGTGCGGAAGACTCGACGATCCTCGACCAGCACATCCGGCCATGGGACGCCGTCCCCGTCGAACGCGGCGGCGTCGTCTGCGGTGGGGCAGCAGCTGTCCTTGCCGTTGGGGAAGGACTGGCCGGAGAACCGCCCCGTCCTGGGCCGAGACGGCCAGTACCGACTGCCCCTCGACGTCGAGCGGCAACCCGCGCCGCAGCCGGGCCACCAGCCGGCTGGGCCTTCGCCACACGGGCACGGGCGGCGCGGCGGGCGGCAGTTGGAGCTGCCGTTGGATCCGTATCAGGGCAACCGTCCAGACCGCACCGGCCAGTACCGCCTGCCGTTGGAGGGCGTCCACCGCACGTCGCGCCCGGCGGCGTCGCCTCCGCCCCGCTCCGCGCCTCCGCCGCCGCGTCCGCCGTCGCGGTCTCGGGTGCGGCAGCCGCAGCTGCCCTTCGATCCCTATCAGGGCACCCGCGCGGATCGCACCGGCCAGTACCGGCTGCCGTTGGACGGCGTCCACCGCACGACATCCTCCCCACCACCGTCGCCCGGTGCTGTTGCGCCCGTCTCCCCGCCGCCTTCCGCGCCGCCGCCTCGTCGCGGCCGTCAACTGCGGCTGCCACTGGATCTGCCGCGTACTCCCCGTCCTCCCGCACCGCCGCCGCGGCGCACCGATCCGAAAGGAGAGAGGTCGTCATGACCAGTCCCGTGCGAATTCCCGCCGACGTCGACCGTCCGGATCAGGTGGTCGGCACCTTGACCGCCCGTCAGCTGGCGATCCTGGCGGTGACCGGCATCGTCCTCTACGGCACCTGGACGTCGACCCGCGAACTGGTGCCGCTGCCAGTGTTCCTCGCCCTCGGGATTCCGATCGGTGTCGCCGCCGCCGTCATCGCCCTCGGCCGACGTGACGGCATCACACTGGATCGGCTGTTGGTGGCAGCGTGGCGGCAGCGCCGGACTCCCGCTCTGCGTGTGGCGGCACCGGAGGGGATACGTCCGGCGCCGGACTGGCTCACCGCTCGTGCGTCCTCCGTGAGCGGAAGCGACGCGACCACCCAGCCTGCGGCACCTGCGGAGTTGCGGCTGCCCGCTCACGGGGTCACCGATGCCGGGGTGATCGATCTCGGCCGGGACGGCCTGGCGGCGGTGGCGACCTGCGGGGCGGTGAACTTCGCGTTGCGCACCCCGACCGAACAGGAGTCGCTGGTCGCGACGTTCGGCCGGTATCTGCACTCGCTGACCGCCCCGGTGCAGATTCTGATCCGCGCGGAGCACCTCGACTTGTCCCCGCAGATCAGCGAGCTGCGTGAGCGTGCTCCGACGCTGCCGCACCCGGCGTTGGAGGACGCCGCGCGGGAGCACGCCGACTACCTGGTCCACCTCGACACCCAGGCCGACCTGCTGCGCCGTCAGATCCTGCTCATCCTGCGCGAACCCGTCCACACCACGACCGACCCGGGCCTGGGCGGTGCGTCCCCGACGGCGACCCTCACCGGGCTCGTTCGGCGTCGCAGTCCGACCCTCGAGGCGACGGAGGCGGCACGGCGGGCGGCGGAGGCGCGGCTGTTGCGGCGGGTAAACGAGGCCGCTGAACTCTTCACCCCGGCCGGGATCGTGGTGACGCCGCTGGATGCCGGTCAGGCCACCGCCGTGCTCGCCGCTGCCTGCGATCCCGACTCGCTGATCCCCGCCTCGGCCTCGTTGGCCGGTGCTGACGACGTCATTACCAGCGAGCCCACCCCCGACGTCGCAGAACACGATCCCGCTGCGTACGGCGACGCCGTGTCCGCCGAGGTCGACGACGGGCCGAGGTGGGCGGGATGAGACGTCCTCGACGTTCGCGCCGTCCTCGAGCCGACGCCTCCGGGTCGAGTGCCGCTGCGGCGGCCTTCACTCCGGAGTCGCTGGTGGTCGGCACACGCCATCTTCAGATCGGGTCGCAGTGGGTGGCGTCCCTGGCGGTGGCCGGGTATCCCCGCGAGGTGCATCCCGGGTGGTTGCAGCCGCTGGTGACCTATCCGGGACGCATCGACGTGTCGCTGCACGTCGAGCCGGTCGATCCGGTGACGGCGGCGAACCGGCTGAAGCGGCAGCTGGCGAAGTTGGAGTCGGGACGGCGGCAGACGGCGGAGAAGGGCCGCCTAGTCGATCCGCACGTGGAGGCCGCGACCGAGGACGCCTACGACTTGTCGGCTCGCGTCGCCCGGGGCGAGGGGAAACTCTTTCGCGTCGGGCTCTACCTGACGATCCACGCCGCCTCCGAGACAGGGCTGGTCGAGGAGATCGCCGCGATCCGGTCGCTGGCCGCGTCGTTGCTGTTGGACGCCAAACCCACCACCTATCGGGCGTTGCAGGGGTGGGTGACGACGTTGCCGATGGGTCTGGACCTGGTCGGGATGCGCCGCACCTTCGACACCGCTGCCCTGTCGGCGGCCTTCCCCTTCACCAGCCCCGACCTGCCGCCCGCAGATCCGACGGCCCCGGCCGCGCCGGCGGGGGTGCTCTACGGCGTCAACCTCGGCTCCCAGGGCCTCGTGCACTGGGATCGTTTCGCCCTGGACAACCACAACTCGGTGATCCTCGGACGCAGCGGCTCGGGCAAGTCGTATCTGGTGAAGCTGGAGCTGCTGCGCAGTCTGTATCGGGGCATCGAGATCTGCGTCATCGACCCAGAGGACGAATACGCCCGCCTGGCCCAGGCCGTCGGCGGCACCTATCTGCACCTGGGCGCCGACGACGTCCGCCTCAACCCCTTCGACCTGCCCGTGCACACCCGCCCCGACGGCCGCCGCACCGCACCGAAAGACGCCCTGCTGCGCCGCAGCCTGTTCTTGCACACCGTGATCGCCGTCATCCTCGGCGGCGAGCTGTCGGCGGCGCAGCGGGCCGCATTGGACCGGGCGATCACCACCACCTACCGGCGGGTGGGCATCACCGCCGACGCCCGCACCTGGACCCGCCCCGCCCCGCTGCTGATCGATCTGCGCGACACCCTCGCCGCCACCGACGACCCGGCTGCTCGTGACCTGGCGGCCCGCCTGCACCCGTTCGTCGAGGGCGCGTTCAAGCGACTGTTCGACGGTCCCACCACCACCCGCCCCGAGGGCCACCTGGTGGTGTTCTCCCTGCGGGATGTGCCCGACGAGGTCAAGCCCATCGGGACGCTGCTCACCCTGGATGCGGTGTGGCGGCGGGTGTCCAACCCGGCCATCCGCCGCCCCCGCCTGGTCGTGGTCGACGAGGCCTGGCTGCTGATGAAGGAGCAGGCCGGCGCGGAGTTCCTCTTCCGCATGGCCAAGGCCTCCCGCAAACAATGGGCAGGGCTGACCGTGGCGACCCAGGACACCGCCGACGTCCTTGGTTCCGAGCTGGGCAAGGCGGTCGTCGCCAACGCTGGCACCCAGATCCTGCTGCGTCAGGCGCCGCAGGCGATCGATGAGATCACGCGCACCTTCGACCTCTCCGACGGTGAACGCCAGTTCCTCCTCACCGCCGACCGCGGCCAAGGACTGCTGTCCGCCGGGACGCAACGGGTCGCGTTCCAGAGCATCGCCTCCCCGACAGAGCACCAGTTGGCCACCAGCAGCCCCGCCGAACTCGCCGCCGACGACGGACAGACCGACGCCGCCGTCGACCTCGGACCCGCACCTCAGGAGTGGCGGGACGGCGACTCCGAGGGCGAGCACCTGCCCCTGGACATCGACTGATCCCGTTCGACACCGTGGAAAGGAGGCATCCCCATGTCCACGCCTGCGCACCTCCGCCCGCCGGTCCTGGCGGCCGGCTGGGTCGGCGACTACCTTCGCGACCCCGGCGGCACCCTGCACACCGTGGTGACTGCCCTCGGCCGATGGGCTCTGACTTGGGGACCGATCGTCGGCCCCACCGCGCTCGCAGCACTCGCCGTGTTGATCGCCGTCCGGGTGTGGTGGCAACGGCGTTGCCATCGGCGGCTGGTGGTCGATGCCCGTGTGGTGACGGTGCTCGCCCCGCCCACCGTCGATGCCGCCGGCGGGCCTGCGCTGTGGTCGAACCTCGTCGGCCTGCTGCGCCCGGCCCTCGCTCGCCTGGTCGGGAACCAGCCGCACCTCGCGTGGGAGTACCTGTTCTCCGACGCCGGGGTTGCCCTGCGGCTGTGGGTTCCGGGGACCGTCCCGCCCGGTCTGGTCGAGCGGGCCGTGGAGGCCGCGTGGCCCGGCGCGCACACCCGCACCGCACCCGCCGGCCCGCCCCTGCCCGCAGTCGAGGCGGGACGGCCTCGGGTGCTGATCGCCGGGCAGCTGCGCCTGGCCCGGTCGGAGGCCCTGCCGATCCGAGCCGACTTCGACACCGACCCCCTGCGGGCGTTGATCGGCGCCCCCGTCGGCCTCGGCCTCGGGGAACACGCGTGCGTGCAGGTGTTGGCCCGTCCGGTGACCGGCCGTCGCGTCGCCCGCGCCCGCCGCGCGGCCCGACGCCTGCACACCGGCCTGGCCACCCACCCGGTCGGCCTGGCCCTGGACCTGCTCACCCCCGGCGGAACCCCCCGACGGCGCGCCACCTCCGCGACACGGCCGGGAGGGGACCCGCAGACGGTGCTGGACTACGCCGCGCAGAACCGCGTGGTGGTCGCCAAACAACGCGGCTCCCAGTACGAGACCGTCCTGCGCTACGCCGTGACCACCGACCTACCTCCGGAAGCCTCTGAGGAGGAGGTGCGGCTCGCTCGGCAGACCGCGCGAGGTCGAGCCCACGCCCTGGCGGCGGCGTTCGCCTCGTACACCGAGCACAACCACTACACCCGCCGCCGCCTCCGCAACCCCGCCCGCGTCGTGTCCGATCGGCGCCTCGGCCGAGGCGACCTGCTGTCGGTGCCCGAGTTGGCCGCGCTGGCGCACCTGCCCGTCGACGAGGCCACTCCCGGTGTGCAACGCGCCGGAGCCAAGGCCCTGGCCCCGCCGCCGGGCATCCCCGTGCCCGGCCCGCAGACCAAACCCCTGGGACTCACCGACAGCGGCCACCGCAGGCCCGTCGCGCTACGCGTGCCCGATGCCCGGCATCACCTGCACGTCCTCGGCGCCACCGGGTCGGGCAAGTCCACCTTGTTGGCGAACATGATCCTCGCCGACGCCGAGGCCGGTCGCGGCCTGCTGGTGATCGATCCGAAAGGCGACCTGGTCACCGACGTCCTTTCCCGCCTGCCCGCCTCGGCGGCGGATCGACTGGTGGTGTTCGACGCCGACTCCCGGACGCCACCGCCGTGTCTGAACCCCCTCGACGGCGGAGAGACCGACCTGGTCGTGGACAACCTCGTCAGCGTGTTCCGCCGGGTGTACTCGGCGTTCTGGGGACCACGCACCGACGACGTGATGCGCGCAGCCTGCCTCACCCTGCGCACCCAGGAAGGCGTCACCACCCTCGCCGACCTCCCTCGCCTGCTGTCCGAGCCCGCATTCCGCTCCCGCGTCGTCGCCGGAGTCGTCGACCCCGTCCTGCGCGGCTTCTGGACCTGGTACGACGAACTCACCGACTCCGGCCGCTCCCAGGTCATCTCCCCGTTGATGAACAAACTCCGAGGATTCCTCCTGCGGCCCTTCGTTCGCCGGGCACTGACCGCCGGACACTCCACAGTGGACCTAAGCCGGGTGCTCGACGGCGGGATCTGCCTCGTGCGCATCCCCAAGGGCACGTTGGGGGAGGAGACGGCCCGGCTGGTCGGGTCGTTGATCGTGGCCCAGTCCTGGCAGGCCACCACCGGCCGCGCCCGCACTCCGCAACGGGATCGCCGTGATGCGGCGATGGTCATCGACGAGGCCCACAACTTCCTCAACCTGCCCTACCCGCTGGAGGACATGCTCGCCGAGGCCCGAGGTTTCCGGGTGTCGATGACTCTGGCCCACCAACACCTCGGCCAACTTCCCCGCGACCTGCGAGAGGGCATCTCCACCAACGCCCGCAGCAAGATCTTCTTCACCGCCTCCCCCGAAGACGCCCGCGAGCTGGCCCGCCACACCGCCCCGAGACTGACCGAACACGACCTCGCGCACCTGGGCGCCTATCACGCTGCCACCCGCCTGGTGCTGCACGGCGAGAACACCCCGCCGTTCACCCTCACCACCAGCCCGCTGCCCCCGGCGATCCCCGGCCGCGCCCGCGACCTCCGACGAGCCCTGCGTGACCGGCCCGCCACACCGGCGACGACTTCGGCGCCGACGACCGACCCGGCGGGGCCACCACCAACGAGCGGCCCTCGACCTCACAGCACCGACCCTCGCCGGACCGGCTGAACGGATCAGATCCCGACCACGCCCCGACCATGCCGCCCGCCGCCCCGCCTCAGGTACCGGCACCGCAGGCGACACCCGACCGGTATCCCCGTCCCGTCTTCTTCGGAGGTTCGCTATGCCCACCGTGCCCACACAACGATCCCTGCGCGGGTCTCAACCGACCCGTGCGCGTCCGAGGATCGCGAACTCGACCGAACACCAGGCTGCGCTTGCCGCCCGGCTCACCGCGCGGGATCGGTGGCTGCTGCGGATGCTGCACGAGCACCGGGTCCTGACCTCACAGCAGATCACCGACCTGGCCTTCCCCTCCGGTCGCGCGGCCCGCCAGCGCCTGTTGGAGCTGTACCAGTGGAGCGTCCTGGACCGCTTCCAACCGTTCACCACCCACGGGGCCGCCCCGATGCACTACGTCCTCGCACCCGCAGGCGCCAGTGTCCTGGCCGCCGAGGACGGCTTGGACGTCAAAGACCTCGGCTACCGGCGAGACCGGGCCTTCGGCATCGCCTACAGCCTGCACCTGGCCCACACCATCGGCATCAACCAGTGGTTCACCAGCCTGATCAGCCGCGCCCGCCACGACCCGACCACCGCGGTGACCGCGTGGTGGTCGGAGACCCGCGTGGCCGCCCACTTCGGCGACCTCGTCCGCCCCGACGCCTATGGCCGCTGGCAGGCTGATGACCGCGAGATCGAGTTCTTCCTCGAATACGACACCGGCACCGAAGCCCTGGCCGTCCTGACCCGCAAGCTCCACGGCTACGCCCGACTCGCCGAGGCCACCGGCATCACCACCCCGCTCCTGCTCTGGCTGCCCACCACCCGCCGCGAAGCCGGTGCCCGCCGCGCCCTGACCCGCGCCCGGGCCGACCTCGACCACCCGCACCGTCTCCCCATCGCGACCGCCACTGCCGACCATCCCGACGCGACCCCCGCCGACGCGATCTGGCTTCCCCTCGACGCCACCGGAGCCGGAGCGCGGCGGGCACTCCACCACCTGCCCGACTCACGACACCACCAGAACAGACCGACGCCGACGCCCGCCGCACCGGAGACGACCACCGCCCCGACCGCACCAGCCCTGGTACTGCCGCCGCCCGACCCGTGTCCCCCGGCGCCCGGCATCGGCACGGACACTGCACCCGACAGGGACCGCCATGGGCGGTAAGACCGCCCTCGCCGGACTTGGCGCGCTCCTGCTCATCCCCGTCCTCATCGCCGCACTCCTGCACGGCCTGGCCACCACGTTCCTCGGCAGCTCCGACACCACACCAAGCCAGGCTGCCTTGGATGACATCCCCGGCGACTACCTGACCCTCTACCTCCAAGCCGCCCCGACCTGCCCCGGCCTCGACTGGCCGTCCTCGCTGCCATCGGGAAAGTCGAGACCGACCACGGCCGCGTCCCACTCCCCGGTGTCAACGACGGCGAGAACTACGCTGGGGCCGGCGGGCCGATGCAGTTCCTTCAACCGACCTTCGACTCCGTCGCCAGCCGCATCCCACCCGGCGGCGCCGCCCCGCCGTCGCGATACGACCCGCACGACGCCGTCCACGCCGCCGCCCTCTACCTCTGCGACTCCGGCGCCCCCGACGACCTCTACGCCGCGATCTTCGCCTACAACCGCGCCGACTGGTACGTCGCGAAAGTCCTCGCCCAAGCCGACACCTACTCCACCGCCCACGGCAGCCCCGACCAGGCACCCACCGACGCGGCGCAGACAGCGATCAACTACGCCATGGGACAACTCGGCCTGCCCTACGTCTGGGGCGGCAACGGCCCCGACGGCGGACACGCAGGCTTCGACTGCTCCGGACTCACCACCGCCGCCTATGCCGCCGCCGGAGTCACCCTCCCCCGCACCGCCCACACCCAATACCACGCCGGACCCCGGCTCCCCGACGACACGGCACTGCTCCCCGGAGACCTCGTCTTCTACGGCAACCCGGCTACCAAGATCACCCACGTCGGCCTCTACCTCGGCAACGACCAGATGATCCACGCACCCACCTTCGGCCAACCCGTCCAAATCGGCGCGTACCGCTGGGACGATGACAGTTATGTCGGTGCTCGCCGCCTCTCTTGAATCCTTCGGGAGGCTGCGCCGACGCTGATCGGAGGCGATTCCTGTGCTCAACCTTCGCCAACAATTGGGCTCGTCCTTGGGCGAGTTGAACGCCACCTAGCTCAGGTGCCGCTCATGCATGTTGATTGGCGATTGTCAAGAATCGATCTGAGTGTGGGTAAACTTTCACCCAAATGGCAGATTTTCCGTTACGGCCTGTTTTGGGGTGGCCATCAAGTTCCCTCCATGTCGCAATGTTGTGTCGTTTTTCACCACTATTTAGTGGAGTGTGCTACGGGATGGGCTCGAGTAACATTTCTACCTGTTCAAGAAGTCTCGATCGAGGTATGTGCGGGATGAAAGCTCCCGTGCGGCTTATGCATTCAATTCGAATTCCTGCACCTATGAGTTAGGATTGTTGATGAAGACACGCCTCGGAAAGCTGCTCGGCCTGGTATTGGTGCCCCTTTCGGGACTTCTTCTGTTTGCTTCCGGCACTTCTGCCTCGGTGGCGGATAACGTCGAGATCCTGGAGAAGGTGTCGGACTGCAACTTCAACTTGGATTGGCCGCATAAATCGGGTCATAGGCCCGGTTACGTGACTAGTAACGGCGTGATGTCGTGCAACACTGCCAAGGCGTATCTGGGAGTTGAGACTCATCTCTATAGGGAAACTACGCCAGGTTATTTCAGCCTTGTCGCGTCTGCCGAAGATGTATCTAATAGTGGCAGGGGCGTATATGCCGGAGCAGCTGCAGCGGAGCCCTGTAGGAGTGTTCGCTATCTGGCGAGGGCAGAGTTTTTGATGGTGGACCACAACGGTGTCAGGTACGAGCGAAGCCACGTAACACCCGCTCGATCGATTAGTTGCTAAGCTCCTGTACTATCTGATGCCGAGGTAGCCCTTCAGTCTCGGAAGTGCGACCTTGTAGTGCAATATTACGGGGCGTATCTGATCGTGACTGAAGGGACTCTGCGTGAGGAGTCAAGATTTCATTTCGGGTGCTTTCAAAAGCCCTATTCTGGTGGAGCTGTGCAAGCAATTTTTGGATGATTTCGAAGGCCTGCGGCGGTTGGACGATGTGAATCTTTATCATCAGATAACCTTTGCTGCAAGCCTCCGGAATTCGCGCGATGTGTTCCTGCCGCAGATTGCTCCTGAATTGGACGACGTGGCCGAACGGATTATGGGCCGCATGAAGGCGGGTTGGTTTGCGCGGACGGAATTGAGTAGTCCGCAATCCTGGTTCTCGAAAACAGGCGAAATCCGATCCGTTGGCACTCTGGATTCCCGGCTTGGCTCTGTCATATCGGAGAAGCCTCAAGGGGCGCTTTGGACTTCTTCCTACCTGCCTAATGGTGAGAGTTCCTGGGCAAGGAAGGAGCGTGCGGAATTTTCGAGAGAGAATAGAACTCTGTGGTCCGTCTACTTTCATGAGAGTGATCATTCAATCTATCACATTGATGCTCTCAGGGATTTTCAATGGCTTGCCTCGCAATATCCAGGTGATTCTCGAGGTGGTCGTATTTGTGTCGAATGGCGGGACGTCTCCGTCGATTTCCGCGCTGTCCATCTCACTGCAAGAGGGCTCTTGGCTACGCAGAATTTTCCGGTAGTTACATCGCTTGGAGTTGCCGAGCTGCGGGGTTGGGATGCGGAATCTACTGTATGGCTTCGGGATCTAAAGGACATTCGAGTGGTGCCGGTGGACGATTTGACGGAATAAAGGCCCGGCTGGTGTCAAGCAGTGGGTGCACCACCGTCGTTAAGTAGGAGGTTTTTGAAGAATTCAATGGGTTCGAGCCAGTCGAGTGTCTGGCGTGGACGGTTGTTGAGTTCGTCGGCGATGGCGTCGAGTTCGGCGTGAGTGCGGGTGGAGAGGTTGGTTCCCTTGGGGAGATATTGTCGGAGGAGTCCGTTGGTATTTTCGTTGGTGCCCCGTTGCCAGAGTGCGTGCGGGTTGTAGAAGGGGCGTCGATTCCGGTTGAGTGATTGCGGGGAGTGTAGATGCGTTCGCGCGGTGCCTGGAATCGGAAGATTGCGGTCCCGGGGCGATTTCCGCACGGACATCACGTGCGTTTACCGAGGGGAATGGGCATCGAGACGTATCGGGCTCGCACTCGGATCCGACGCGGAACTATAGGCAACGAGTCCCACTCGGGGATAGGTGGCACAAACCCGGTGCGGAACTCCTCGGTGGATTCTTTATTTCCACAAGCGTTGCAGATCGGCAAGCAGCAGTCTGAGATGGTGTGAGAGGTGTCGGGCCACTCGGGCAATCGTCCGCAACACCGAGGACACTGCCCATTGCCCACCCTCGACTGGATGGTCTCTAGTCGTGCCTCCACCTCTGGGACAGTCAGCAGTCCGTAGCCGAAGAGCGCAGTCCGCACGCAGTTAGTATGCATCGGGTCACTCTCACACGGTGGCGAGGTCATCGCGGGCCCGACGTTTCGAGAGCGTTATGGATCTCCCTCGGACAGGTGATCTCCGAACGTGAATCGAGTCGCGTTCGTCAGGTTGGGCGGCGGTGTCGCGTGTAGGGGACGCCGTTCGGCCGGAACCCGCGTGTATCCGGGTTCCGGCCGAGGAGTCTGATCGGGTGTCAGGCGGTGAAGATCGGCTCCGGGCGGCTGGCAGGAATGGTCATGGGTGCGTTGACGGTGTAGTCGAGGCGCAAGATCATTGCGGCGGTGCGTGCCGATGTGTCGTGGCCAGGTGTCGTCGAGACCGTGCCACATTGCGGCCTGTTCCCATACGCCCTGGTGGCGACCAGCAGCTCGATGTCGACGTGTGTTTCGGATGTGGTGGTGTGCACGCGGACGACGACGTCGCCGTCGACATCCTCTGCCGGGGGAACGTCTTGTTCCAGGCCGCTTCGAACAGGATCGGGTTGGCGGTCAGGCCCGGCGGGGTGGTGGCCACGTCGATGCAGGTGATCATCAGGCGCTCGTAGTCGGCGGGCATCCCCATCGGCGTCGGGGACACCACGTCGGGGTCGGCGTCGAACAGGACCACTATGTCCGGGGTCCCTGTCCCAGTTCGACGGTGTGAGCTGGTCGGTGATGGGCGGGGTCGGTGTGGTGGTCATCGGGATCTCCGTTCGCGGTCGGTTGTGCTGGTCGAGGTCGTACGGCGATGTGTATGGACGCGTGGTCGTGGCGCGCCGTCGTCAAGCCCGATGCGGCCGGATGTGACGGGACGACCGGGATGGCGCAATCGGCTATAGCCGCTGATCACGGACGTCTACATGAGACGGTTGTGTTGTGGTGTGGGGCTTGACTCGTCGCGGTGATGGAAGCGTTCATAGACGCGTAGCCCGTTTCGACCGGTAGCGCGCCGGGGGCTGCACCGCCCCCGGGGGCATGACCCGTAACCCCTCTTTACGAAGGAGTGGCCGTCATGCCCGACACCACGAACACCACCCGCCTGCACGCCGTTCCCGGCGGTCGCCGCACCGATGCGGAGCACCGGTTGTGGCGGGCGTTGCACGACAATCCCGGATCGACCGCCGCCGACCTCGCGTTCACCGCCGGCATCGGCCGGTCGACCGCGACGAAGATCCTCGCCACGTGGGATACGGAGGGCAGCGCCACGAGGACGGCCGGCATCGCCACCGGCGGTCGGCGCCCCGCCGACCGGTGGAGCGTCATCGACGTCGACGGACCCGCCGACACCGACACCGACGTCGAGCCGGACACGAACACCGACAGCGGGTCGGATTCCGATTCCGACGGCGACGGGGCGACTCCGTCGGGCGAGGAGGTGATGTCAGTCCGGCTGGCCGTCGTGCCCGACGCGCCGACCGACACCGCCGCCGACCCGACCCCCGCCGAGGCCGACGTTCCGATCGAGGAGGCGCCGCCCGCGCCGTCGTCGACCGACACCGCCCCTACGCCTCGGACCGGACCGACGGGTCGACTGGCGAAGGGCGCCCTCCGGGGGATGGTCGAGGACTACCTGACCGCGCACCCCGGTGAGTCGTTCGGGCCGGCCCAGCTCGGCAAGCGGCTGGGTCGGTCGGGCGGGGCCGTCGCGAACGCACTGGAGAGGTTGGTCGCCGACGGCTACGCCAGGCGGGTCGCCGAATCCCCGAAGCGCTATCAGGCCGTCGAGGGCGACGCGCCGACGGCGTGACCCCGAACGGCATCGGTGATCACGGCGGGTGCCGCCTTGTGGTCGGCACCCGCCGCCTGTCGCGACCGACAGGAACGGGAACGGAAGGACGGATGATGGATCTCCAGGCCACCGAGGATCTCGCGTTGGCGTTGACACGTTTCGACCTGCGGCGCATGCCCGCCCGGGTGTTGGCAGGGTTGCTGCTCACGGACGAGGAGGCGATCACGGCCGTCCAGATAGCGGGAAATCTCCAGGTCGGAAGCGGGTCGGTGTGGGCGGCCGTCGACGTGCTCGCCCAGCGTGGCCTGATCGAGGAGGTTCCGACACCGGGGACCCGATCACGGCGGTACCGGTGTCCGGACCAGGTCGGCCTGCGCCTGATGGCGACGTTCAGTACGGCGTTGCGGGTCATGGGGGATGCGGCGCGGCGCGGCATCGAGCACGTCGGTGCCGACGGGGTGGCGGGGCGCCGACGAATGGAGGCGTTGCGGACGTTCTGCGAACACCTGACGAGGGACCTGCCCGAAGTCCTTGATCGCCTCGACGAGGTGGATCGATCGCGGGCAGGGTAATACGGCGGAGGGTGTTTCGGGCGTGATCCCGGCGGATGACAGCGAGCCGGGATCACGCCCGTCCGGCTGTCGGCGGTGTTCGTGACGGTGCCGGGTCCGGCGGACCGATGAGACGGATCACGTCGCGGGCATCGGGTGGAATCCGTCGGCGATCCCGGCGCGACCACACGCGCGGCGTCGCCGGCCCGCGCCGGTGCGCCGGGCGGCTCGACCGGACGGACGGCGCCGCCCGGTCATTCGGGGTTGGGTCGGGCCGTCGACGTGCGCGCTCGGTGCGGTCCGGTAGTGGTGTGGTGGGCGGGATCGCCTCGCCCTGCCGACGTCGACGGCGCGGTACTGGGGTTCGTGTCGCCCCGGTCGGGGTATCGGCCCAACGCCTACGACCGGGCCGTGGTGTGCGGCCCTGCCCCGGACGGCCCGTTCGCCGTACGCGGGTCGTGCGTGCGGTGGCGCCTCGTCGGGCGCCGTGTCGCGGCACGGATGCCGCGATGGCACGCGCCTCGCCCGGAACCGTCGCGTGGCGGTTCGGCGGCATCGGCGCACCTTCCGGTTCCCGCCGTGTTGCACCGGGTGCGGCCACCGTCACGGGGCGGGCACGGGGCACCGGGTGTCATTGCGATGTCCGGCCGCACGCCCCGGCGCCGGTGACGTGTGGTCCGGGCGTCGGCGGTGTCGGTGACGTGCCTGCGAATGTGGTGGTTGCGGGTGTTGTCGACGTGAGCGCCTTCGGGCGCGGTGTCGTTTCGATGCGATGCGGGACACCGTTCGGCCGGAACCCGGGTTCGTGTGCCCGGGTTCCGGCCGATGAGTTTGCGGCTCAGTTGGTGTCGGTGTGTCCCGGTCGGGTCGACCTCGGCATGGGCCTGGCGGCGTCGCCGTCGAGCCGCATGATCAGGGAGACGGTGCGGGCGACGTATACGGGCCAGGTCGTGTCGAGTCCGTTCCAGACCCCGGCCTGCTCCCACCGGCCCTGATAGGCGACGAGCAGCTCGATGTCCACGTGCGTGTCGGATGCGGTGGTGTGCACCCGGATCACGACGTCGCCCTCGACGTCCCGGGCCGGGCGCAGGGTGTGCAGCCAGTGGGCCTCGAACAGGATCGGCTCGACGGTCAGGTTCGTCGAGGTGGTGTCCACGTCGACACAGGTGATCAACAGGCCCTCGGCGTCGGCGGGCATGCCCATCGGCGGCGGGGATGGGGGAACGTCGGCCTCGGTGTCGATCAGGGTGACTAGGCGGGGGTTGCGCGTCGGTTCGTCGGTCGTGGCGGTCGGCGTGGGTGTGGGTGTGGTGGTCATCGGGTTCTCCGTTCGTGTTGGTGTGTGTTGGGTCGGTGCCGTACGGCGATGTGTATGGACGCTTGGTTGCCGCGCCGACGTCAACCCGATGTGGCCGTGGCTGGCGGGAACGGCCCGTATGGCGTAATCCGCTATTGCCGCTGATCAACAACGTCCACATGAGACGGCTGTGGTGTGCGCCGCTCACGTGGCGGTGGTGGCCACGGACGCCCGTGTTCCGGGCGGGTATGCCGGTGGCGGCGGTGTGTCGGCACCGGTCGATATGGGAACGCAACGGGGCGTCGTCGGCCGTTCGGCGTGGCGCCGTCGGCGGGTGGGCGCGGTCATCGGATCGGGCGCGGGTAGTGCCACGCCGGGCCGGCCGGCGGTCGGTGGTGTCGCGACCGGTCAGGCGGCGGTGATGTCGCGCCAGGTGCGGTCTCGCCAGAACAGGACCCGGTCGTCGTCGTAGGCGTAGACGAAGTCGAACTCGTCGTCGAACCCGGGATAGGCCGCACCCAGCTCGGCGTCCCGCCATGCCGGGAACAGGTTGACCACGGCGCGGGTGAATGCCTCGACGGTGGGGGCGGTGAGAACCGCCTGACCTTCGGGGAGGGTGTTCATAATGTCGGGCGTCGGGCCGGGGTTGTCACCGGTCGAGGTGTACAGGACGACCGCGCCGAGGGCGCGGGCGTGGTCGCCGCGTCCGACGACGAACAGCGCCATTCCCATGATCGATAATCCTTCGGTGTGGGGGCCGGGTTGGTGTGCCGGGGTTCAGCGGGTGGCGTGCAGGGCGGCGGTGGCGGCGCGTCCGACCGCGCGCGGTGGCGGTGAGGTCGGTCACGGTGTGGACGGTCACCCCGTTGAACGGGGTGGCGTAGTCGCCGGGGGACAGCCACAACACGCCGCACCCGGTGGCGCGCAACCGGTCGACGCGGTGCTGTCCTGCGGCATGGGGTTCGTCCCGGAAGTGGCCGTCGGAGATCACGACCAACAGGCGGGCGGCGTCGGGGTCGGGCGTGGGGTCGCTGTCTGTGCTGTCGGGGTCGGTGCCGGCCGCCACCACAGCTGGCCGGTGCCCAGGACCACACGTCCTTCCGGTGGCGGCGCGGGGTGTGGGCGGGGGCTTCGGGTCAGGTTTGTGCGATGGTGACGGTTCCGATCGTCTGGGCACGTGCTTGTTGGGTGGCTTCGTCGAGGCATCGGACGATGGGGTGCAGTCGCCGGTCGGTGGGGTCGTCGGGGTGGTGCCATCCGAATTCGGCGATGGCGCGGTGCACGTCTTCCTCGGCCTCGTGCGGGCGGACGAGGGTGTTTCCGTTGGTGTCGCGGAGGTCGGCGTCGGTGTAGCCGTGGCAGTCGACCTGGAGTACGCGGGTGTCGGGGTCGAGGGTCATGGCGTAGCGGAGACGGACGCGATCGTGGGCCACGGTGGGGTGGTGCGCGCGGAGGGTGAGCAGGGTGAGGATCGCGGCGGCGACCTCGGGCAGCGGCCAGTCGGCGGTCGGTGTGTAGGCCCAACCGTGTACCCGGCCGGGTCGCGCGGCGTCCAGGTAGGAGGTGGCGGGTGTCGTCGCGGGGAGCATCGTCGGGAACATCGGTTCGGCGGCACCGAACTCGGTGGGATCGCGGCTGATGCGGGTCCAGGCCGATCCGAGGCGGGACATCCAGAGTCCGCCGTCCCAGGCGTAGGTCCAGCCGGTGACCGCGCTGGTCTCGTAGGGCCACGGCCATCCCCAGCTCACGGGGTGGGCGCCGAAAGGCTCGTCGACCTCCCTGTCGTGGAGGAGCCGGGCGAGGGTCGCGAAGTAGTCGGAGGCGTCGCGGACGACGTCGAGTCCGTAGCCGGGCAGTATCGAGGCGGGGTCTCCGTCGGTCGCGAGTGATCCGAGCCAGCGGGCGTCGGTTCCCCGCCCGAGGTAGAAGTCCGCCGCGTCGTTGTCGATCACGAGTGTTGGTCCTTCCTGTTCTTGTCGGGTCGGTGCGGGTTCGGGGGCTGGATGGTGACCGTTCCGGATCACGGGTTCCCCTCGGTCGTGGTGCGGGTGTGGGTAGGTCGTGGAGGTGGTCACCAACCGTCGGGTCGCATCCCGTGTCGGGTGAGCCAGGTGTCGAGATTGGTCACGTGGCGGTGATGTCGTGCCAGGTGTGGTCTCGCCAGAACAGGATCCGGTCGTCGTCGTAGGCGTAGACGAAGTCGAACTCGTCGTCGAACCCTGGATAGGCTTCTCCCCGCCAGGCGTCTCGCCATGCCGGGAGCAGGTCGGTCACGGCGCGTTCGAATGCGTCGACGGTGGGGGCGGTGAGGACCGCCTGGCCTTCGGGGAGGGTGTTCATCACCTCGGGGGTCGGGCCGGGGTTTTCGCCGGTCGGGATGTACAGGACGACCGCGCCGAGGGCGCGGGCGTGGTCGCCGCGTCCGACGACGAACAGCGCCATTCCCATGATCGATAGTCCTTTCGGTGTGGTGGCCGGGTTGGTGTGCCGGAGTTCAGCGGGTGGCGTGCAGGGCGGCGGTGGCGGCGCGTCCGACCGCGCGCGCGGTGGCGGTGGGGTCGGTCACGGTGTGGACGGTCACCCCGTTGAACGGGGTGGCGTAGTTGTTGGGGGACAGCCACAACACGCCGCAGCCGGTGGCGCGCAGCCGGTCGACGCGGTGTTGCCCTGCGGCGCGGGGTTCGTCCTGGAAGTAGCCGTCGGAGATCACGACGAGCAGGCGGGCGGCGCCGGGGTGGGACAGGCCGAGGGCGCCGTCGAGTGCGTCGAGGGCCTTGTCGACGGCTTCCCAGTCGTCGTCGGCGTCGAACTCGGTGACCTTGGCGGGTGCGGTTCCCGGGTAGACGATGGGGCGCACGTGGTTGCCGAAGATCACCGTGGCGGTGTCGGCGGGCACCCGGGTGTGGCGGGCGGCGTGGGCGAGGATCCACGCCGTCGAGGCCACGGGCCCCGCGAACGTGTCCATTGATCCGGACACGTCGCACGCGATGCCCAGCCGCAGCGGTGGTGCGGGAACGGTGGTGCGGGTGGTGCGGGTGAACGGCTCGGCGGTGGGCAGCGCCCCGGCGGCGCGTTGTGCGTCGGCGGCCAGCGCCCCGCGCATCCGCAGCCGCCCGGGCGGGGTCGCCGAGGTCGTCTTCGTGGCCACCCATTCCCGAATCCCGGCGGTGTTCAGCGCGCGTGCCATGGTGCGGGCGGCGGTACGTTCGGCGGCGGTCGGCGACCGGGTACCGGTCGTGGCGGTGCGCCCGTCGCGCGGCCCGTCGGTGGCGAACACCCGCTGGGCGACCGTGTCGGCGAGCGGGTCGGCGGCGGGTGTCGCCGTCGCGTCGGCGGGATCGACGGGTCCAGCCTCGTCCGCTACCGCCCGCGCCACCGATGCCAGGCTGGTGGTGATCGCCCTGGTGAGCGGCGAGGGCACCGGGGCGGCATCCGGGTCGGTTGCCATGTCACTGCCGTTGCCGTTGCCGTTGCCGTTGCCGTCGGGGTCAGGGTCGCCGTCGGGGTCGGGGTCGGGGTCGCCGTCGGGGTCGCTGTCGGCGTCGGTGCCGATGATCTCGCACCATCGGCGGCCGAGGTCGAGCATGGCCTCGGCGTCGTCGTCGGCGACGCCGAACGCCTCACACCACACCGCGCGCAACGCCGCGAGGACGTCCTTCCCGAGGACGGACTCCACGGCCCGCGCGACCGGTGCGGTTTCGGTGGCGGTCAGGACCCCGGCGTCGGTGCGTGCCAGCAACAATGCGGCGGCCTGTGCCGCGTCGTGGGCGGTCATCGCGGGACCGTGGGCGGGGTCGGCGGCCGGGAGGTCGGCGAGGATCAGGTTGATCGTCGAGGCGCGCAGCCAGTGTCGGTCGTCGGGGCGGCGCCGTAGGTGGGCGGCCTCGATGCGCGACTCTTCCAGCAGGGTGGCGGCGGTGGCGGCATTCGGTTTGGCGCCGGGTGGCGGGTCCCATCGGCTGTGGGCGGCGTGGGCGCATTCGTGGGTGAGCAGCCCCCAGGCGGTCGCATAGCGGGCGCGGTCGCCGATCCGGTGGGGTGTGGCGGTGGCGGGGTCGACGGCGCCGAGGTGGGTGCCGTCGACCTCGATCACGGCGTGGGCGTGGAGGAAACACGCCGGTCCGCCGTGTCCGGCCCCGGGGGCGATGGTGACCAGCAGGTCGTCGCGGTCGGCGATCACCGGGACCTCCTCGGTCATCGCGGCTGACAGGGTGAGCCAGCCGGGGGCGGCGGGGAACACGGCGGTGCCAGGGACGGTGGGGTCGCTGATCAGGTGGGTGGTCATGGTGACGGGTGTCCTTCCTCGACGGGGTCGGCCGGGCGTGTCAGATGCGGGCACCGAGGGCGAGCGGCTCCAGCGGTTTGCCGAACACCCCGCGCACCACCAAGCCAACGGTGTCGCGGTCCTCCTCCGGTGCGGCGCCGATGAGGTTCCCGGCGGCGGCATCACTGCCCAACACGTCGGCGATCCGCTGAAACGCGATCAGTTCACGGAGTTGCGGCGCCCACCCGACCTCACCGCGTGCCTGACGGGCGGCGAGGTTGCGCGCGACGCGCACGGCGCGCCGGTCGATCTCGAGCTGGGTGGCGAGGTCGTAGTCGGTGGACACCTGGATCTGTACGGCGAACCGGGACGCCAACGCGTCGGACAACACCGCGCCGTGAACACCGGGGTTGTGGCCGGCGATCGTGTAGAACCCGGGGGCGGCGTGCACGACCTCGCCGCCGTAGGCCTTCACGACGATCTCGCGGCGTCCGTCCATCGCGGGGTAGACCACGGCCAACACGGTCGGCGGGATCAGGGTGGCGTCGTCGATGAACAGGGGAAGGCCCGCACGCATCGCGCGGATCAGGGGACCGTGGACGAACACGTACCGGCCGTCGGGCGTCTGCGTGTACTCGCCGACGAAGTCGGCCACCGTGGTGTCACCGTCACCCGCGACGGTGATCAGATCCGGGAACGCCGCCTCGACCACCGACGTCTTCCCGGTGCCGGGTGGGCCGTACAACAACGCAGGCACCCCGGCCTCACGCAACCGGCGTAGCGCCGTGACGTCGGGCATCCCCGCGACGGTGCGCGGGTGATAGGTCTGCCCGTTCGGCCGTGTCACCGGCCCCGACACCACCCCGGCACCCGTGGCCGGCGCGGGCGGCGCCGTCGCGCGGGACCGACGCGGCGACCCCGAGCCCCCGGTGTGCGCCGCCGTCGCGGCGGCTGCCGTGGCAGCGTTGGCCCGAAACCGTACCGGTGTCGTCGACGTCTGCGCGGCCTCACCCCGGTCCACCAACACGGCCAAGGCGTTCGCGACCGCGCCGGCCGACCGACCCAACGCGAGGGCGACGGTGCGCGGCGTGTGATCGACCTCGGTTTGGTCGGCGAGTACGGCGGCCACCTGTCGGCGGAGCTCACCGCTGCGCAACCGAGCACCCGCCGGCCGGGGAACGGTCGCGGCGGATGTCGCCGACGGAACCGGTGGCGGAGGTGCGGTGGTCATCGCGTGTCGTCCTTTCGATCTCGTGCGGTGGGATGGCGAACGGGCCGAGGTGCGGGCGCCGTTCGGCCGTTCGTTGACGGCCGAACGGCGGCCGGTTCAGTCCTGGTCGCGTTGCCACCCCATGGCGTCGGTGGCGGTTTCGGGCAGGTATCCGATGTGGTCGCCCTGTCCGATCCACACCACCCCGGGGGCGTCGTCGAGGTCGTCGTCGCCAGGCGGCGTGTGGGATCCGGTCACCCGTTCCACGTCGTACTCGAGGGGCCAGGCGGGTTGGAACGCCAGACGCACCGACGCCTCCGGGTCGAACGCCGTGAGCTGGTCGATCAACATGCCGACGGTGAGCTTCATGATCACGAAATCCCTTCGGTCGTGGTGCGGGGGCCTCGGGTGAGGTGCCGGCGGCGAATCAGGAACGGCGATCCATGCGCCGCCACTCCCAACTGCACGAGAAGTGGAAGCTGTTGACCGCTTCCAGCGCGCGCTTCGCCTCGGCGATCCAGAGCTGCGGGTCGTCGTCGGGCTCGGCGAGCAGGCACCAATTGGTGGCGTCACGCATCTCGTTGAAGGCCTCGTTCATATCCATGACGTCGATCTCCTTCGATGAATTCCGGCGGTCGGGATTCGGGCAGCGTTCAGCGCGGGGTGTGATACGGGCAGGGTCGAATGTGCGAGGCACGGTGGGGGCTGTGGCGATACGGGTGGCGGTCGAGGCCGGTATTCGGTTATTCCGTCGAGTTCTGGTGGGATTCGGCGGCGGCGTCAGCCGATTCCTGGGTGTGTCCGTATTCGACCCAACCGCAGTAGCAGTACGCGGTCACCGTGTCGTCGGTTTCGGTGAGGGTGTCGGCGAAACACATGGTTTCCCCCATTCAATAATTGGCGGATCGCGCCGAGTGTGCATTCGACGTGCCATGATTGCGCGCCATTCGTGGATTTTCGGTGCTCTCCGTTCCCGTTGTTGTGATTTAACGATAGCTCTGTTGGTCGGCGAATGCAACCGGACGAACCCCGATTTTCATGACTCTTTTCGAGATTTTTCCGCCGCAATTCGCCATGTGTCCGAATGGGGGCGTGTGGCATTGTCTCCGTTCCGTTGTTTGTATTACCCTTGGTCGGGGGCGGTTTCCTTTCGCGGCATTCGATCCGATGATTCAATTGGTTAATTCGAAGGAATGGGGAATGAAGGGAGTATTCGGTGAAGTGAGGGCATGAAAGGTGAGTAGTGTCAGAAGTCGTGGGGAGAAGGCCGGTGAGGGAGGGGCTGGTCCCGCGCGGCTGCCCCGATGTGTTCACCTTCCTGTGCGGGGAGGACTCTGGGATGGCCGTGGTACCCCCGGCACGGGGTGTGACCTGGTGGTGGAGTCGTGTCGGGTGGTGCCGGCTCAGCTGGCTTCCCTGCTGGCTTCCCTGGTGGTATCCCGATCGGCATCCCTGCTGGTCTGGGCTGGTCATGATCGTGTGGCGGCGGGCTGTGCTCGCCGGGAGGATGACTCGTTCGGCCGAGGGGCGAGGATGTGGGTTCCCCGCAGGGGGTGGGCACGGGACGGGAGTGGCGATGAACGAGGCGGACGAGCTCTTCCTGTCGCGGTGGTATGCGGTGCGTTCGTTGCTGGGAGACAAGTGGGTGCCGGCCGTGCTGATGGCGGTGTCGGCTGGCCCTCTGCGGCGGGTGGAGATACTGTCCACGATTCGTTCGTATTCGCTGAGTGTGGAATGGTCTAATCGATTGGATGTCTTGCACGATAGCATTCTGACGAAAGTCTTGAAAAAGTTGACTGACGAGGGGTTGTTGACTCGAAGTCAGAAGTCTGAGGTTTTCCCTCCGCATGTCAGCTACGGGTTGACTCCGGCGGCTCGGGACTTCGTGTCGGCGATGAGTGCGGTCGTGGACTGGGCTGGTCGGCATGAGCAGGTCATCGTGCGGGCCCGCGCCGTCCGCGACGGTGTCGCCGACGTCGATTGGCATGGCGAGGCTGAGTCACAACGGTGACTCTCTGGTGCCGTCACCGCGTTGTGCCCGGTGAACGACTCTCTCCGTCCGCGTCATCTCGGCGATGGAATCGGGTGGCGTCGTGTCGCGGTGGTGTTGAAGTCGGGCGGCGAGATCGCGGGTCTCGGGGCTGGGGGTCTCGCCGATCTCGGCGAGGCGGGTCGTGAGTAATTGGAGTGTGCGGGCTATTGCCTCGGGGCGGTCGAGGCGGTGTTGTAGTCGCATGATGTCGCGGTAGAGCAGGTCATTGTGCGGATCGATGGTGCGGGCGTTCTCGAGGAGGTCGAGAGTCTCTTCGGGGTCGTGTGCGACGGTGGCGCGGGCCATTGCGGCGACTGCGTCCAGCGCGTCGCGGCGCGCGGCCTCGCGCACGGGTTCGACCCAGTCACCGACGAGGTCCTCGGCGAGTGGACCCGCATAACACGCCAGGATGCGGCGATCGGCGTCCACCCGGTCGCGGTCGGTGGCGGCCACACGTCGAGCCGCCACGGCTTCGCTGAACGTCCAGTAGTCGACGTCGATGCTTCTCGGGTCGAGGTGGTAGCGGTCGCCGCGCAGGACGACGACCTCGGTGATCGACCCGTGGGTGGCC
Organism: Actinoalloteichus fjordicus; assembly: GCF_001941625.1. Taxonomy (NCBI): domain Bacteria; kingdom Bacillati; phylum Actinomycetota; class Actinomycetes; order Pseudonocardiales; family Pseudonocardiaceae; genus Actinoalloteichus; species Actinoalloteichus fjordicus. Next base: position 3,661,626 of record NZ_CP016076.1, on the reverse strand, counting down.
TCACCGAGCGTTGTGCGCAGTCGGGTCAGTGCCGTGTTCAGGGCGTTGGTCGGCCTGCGCGGGGGACCTGCGGTCCAGAGTGTCGAGACGAGGAGCTCGCGGGAGACTCCCTGCGGGTGCACGGCGAGGAACACCAGGAGTTCTCGCTGTCGGGGTGACAGGTCCGCGAGGATCTCGCGGCCGGCCTGCTCGTCGGTCGCGTCGGGACGCCAGTGCAGGCGCAGCGCGCCCAGGACGACCAGGCGCAGGGGAACGACGGTCTCCTCGGCGGGGTCCGACGCCGCCGAGGTGGAGGTCGAGGGCTCCCGGGACGTCGACTCCGGTGCCGCATCGGCGTCGCTCGAAGGTGCCGGGTCGAGCGCGGCGGGCGGTGGTGCGGTGACCTCGAGCGCATCGACGTCCCGTAGACGGGAATCGTCGTCGGGGTCGTCGTGCTCGGGACACCGGTCGACCCAGGACGTCTCGGGGTCGGGGTCGGCGGGGTGGAACAGGGCGAGCAGGTCGGTGGCGTCCGACTCGGTGGTCAGGCGGAACATCCGGGTGCCGAGTAGTCGTCTGCCGGGCCCGGGGTTGGTCGCCGAGACGATGCCGTCGGTGGTGAGCGACGCGGTGATCCCGGCCGGCCACGACCCGAGGATGATCCCGACGATCCCGAGGTGACCGCCGTTGTCCAACGCGGCCTGCACCCGGCCGACAGCACGGTCCGGCACGCGCACCAGGAGCGCCAGCAGCGGCCAGCCGGTGGGCGGCGGCTCGCTGCGCAGACGCCGCAGGATCTCGGTGTCGACCTCGTCCAGCACCGCGTCCAGATCGGAGACCACCCTGAGACCCCCGTGGTGCCGACGGTGCCCGGGGTGGTGGTCGAGGAGCGCGGCCAAGTCGGGTGCGGCCAAGAGGACGCGGGTCGGCTCCTGGCGGACGTCCTGCGGCGCATGGTCGGTGAGCAGGGTGAGCAGCAGGGCGCGTGCGGCGGCGGGCGCGCCGACGCCGATCAGGCCGAGTCCTCGGGTGCGGGCCAGGTCCACGGCGATCTCGTGGCCGTCGCGCATTCCCAGCGGCGTGCCGTGGACATCGCCCGGCGGGTGAGTCTGTCCGGCTGCGGAGCCGAGGGCGACCTCCTGGCCGCCGAACAGCTTGTCGAGGTCGCTGCCCGCGGCGTCATCCGGGGTGTCGGTACGCAGGTGGGCGAGGTGCAGCTGGTAGACGACGGGAGCGACGGGCAGGACCTCACGACGGCCGCTGCCGGGCCGGTACGACCGACGGTGCCGACGCCGAGCGAGCAGCAACGCCGTGCTGACCGCCGCGGCCAGGCCGAGTCCGACGAACACCGCTGGCGGAGGCGCCGACGGTTGATCACGCGCCGATGGTTCCGGAGGGTGGTCGGTCGGCGGAGGCACGATGCCGGGTGGTGCTGTCGGGGGTAAGGGAGAGTCTGCCGAGTCCCGGTCCCGGTCTGGTTCTGCGTCGAGATGTGGCGGTGAGGGCGGCGCCGGCGGTGGTGCCGGGGTGTGGTCGGGGCTTTCCGGTGGGTGGCTGTCGGGTCGAGGGTGGTCGGACGCGGTGTGGTGGGGAAGGAGGAGTTCCTGTCCGGGATGGATCAGGGCCGGGTTGGTCAGGGCTCGCCCGCCGGGTTGACTGGTCCCTTCGTTGAGGGCGTAGATGTCGGGCCAGCGGGTCCCGTCTCCGAGGGTGCGTTGGGCGATGCGCCAGAGCGAGTCGTGTACGCCGTCCTGTGGTGCCCGCACGATCACGGTGGTGGGCCGGGCCTGTTCGTCCGCTGAGGAGGCAGCGTCCTGCATTCCGACGAGGGTCACCGAAGGCTTACCTCGGAGGTCGTCATCGTGCAGAGCTGCCACGACAGGAGCTGCGGGCGTCGAGGTCGGCGGTGCTCGTCCGCCGAGGACCGCGACGATCAGCACGCCGACCAGGACGGCGGCCACGGTGTGTCTCGGCCCGCCCCGTCCGGGGCGGCGGTGGACGCCGCCCACGGCGTGGACGGCGCTGCGGGCGACGTCGAGGAGGAAGACGCCCCAGGCCAGCCAGCACAGACAGGCCAGGACATCGAGGAGTAGTCCGGTGGTCATCGGGCTCAGCAGCATGTCCGGAATCTCGGCGAGGCTGGGCAGGCGGTCGGGCAGGGGCCAGCCGATGTAGCGAACCAGGGCCCACGGCACCCCGCAGAGCAGCGCGATCAACGCGGCCAGGGCGCCTGTCGCGGCGAGCAGCCTTCTGAGTTCGTTGCCGAGTCTGATCACATCGTGCCTCCGCCGCCTGACCTGGTGCGGGATGGACGGGTGGTCTGTTGTTAGGGCTGGGGGGCGGTGTCGCCGCGTTCGGGGAGTGCTGTTCCTTCGCCGCGCACAGGCAGCTCGGAGATCCCGATCAGGTTCAGCAACTGCGTGCGATGGGAGTCCGTGACGGTGACGGTGACCTCCGCCTCGGATGCGGAGACGACTCCGGTCGTTCCGACGCGGTCGAGGTGATCGTGGGCGTCGGCGGCGGCGCGGGCGGGTACGAGCCGCAGCGTCCCGCTGTCGCGGAAGGCCGCGAGGTCCAGTGCTTGCGCGCCGGCACGGGCAGCGGACTGGGCCTGACCGGCGGCGCGGACACTGGCGGCCAAGGCCAGGCCGCCGTCCAACGCCAGCCCGGCCAGGGTGAGGACGGCAAGAACGAGGGTGACGACGAAGGCGGTCACCCGGCCCTCCTCTCGTGTCCACCAGCCTCGCCACCAGGTGCGGACGCGGTCCCACCAGGTCGGGCGGGCATGTCGGGCACGTCGGCTCATCGTCTGTCTCCTGTCGTCTCGGTGGTGTCGGCGGCTCGCCAGGTGTCGACGACCTCGGTGGCCGACGCTGAGAGCGTTCGTGTCGGAACTCCCAGGAGGAGGGCGTCGCCGAGGTCGAGGGTGCAGGTCACCGTCGCCGTCACGGCACCGCCGGCGGTCAGCCCCGTGGTGTCGAGGTCGACGTTCGGCGACTGGCAGACCACGTCACCGGAGCCGAGGGTCTCTGTCACAGCGGTGCGCGCTGCTGTTCGCGCGCCAGCAGCCGACCGTTCGATGCTGGCTGCCCGCGCGGCTTGGTGGGCGGCGTCGTCGAGACGCAGACGGGCGGTGACGCCGCGGTGGATCACCACGGCGACGAACACGAGCAGCATGATCAGAACGGGTGTCAGCAGTGTGACCTCCACGGCCGCCGACCCTCGATCAGATCGCCACCAAGGGCCGGTCCTGGTGAGGCGTGGTGGTGGAGGTGTCCGGTCGAAGACCCGATCGTGGCGTGTCATCGGCTCGCCCCGCCGTTCCGCGCTCCCGGGACGGCGGGGACGACTCGTTCGACCGGGCCGCTGGCGGCGGCGCGGACGGGCAGGTGCAGGCCGGGGACGACGCTGGTGGCCCGACCGGTGATGCGTGCGGAGGCGAGGTCGGTGTCGCGGTCGACGTCGATGCTGATCTCGGTCAGGGTGGCGGTGCCGAGGGAGTCCAGGAGGCTGCTGGCGGCGTGGTGGCCCTCGGCGGCGGTGGCCTCGTGGATGCGAGCGGCGGCCAGGCCTCGGGAGGCGGCGGCCTGAGCGAGGTGGGTGGCATGCGACCACAGGGTGAACTGCACGATCAGCAGCAGCACGAGTAGCAGCAGCGGGGTTGCGATGACCAGCTCCACCGACACCGCGCCGGACTCACCGGACAAGACGTCGCGGACCCGTCGGCGGATCGGCCGTGGGGTCGAATTCGAAGCCGGGGCACAGTGCGCGTCGGCGTGTGGGGAGGTGTGCACGGGGTCACACGCCGAGGTCGATGCTGGTGGCACGGTTCATGACGGCGATGGCCAGGACGGCCAGGACGGCGATGGCCAGGGCCACCAGCAGCGCGGTCACGACGACGGTCTCGGTGGAATACCCGGCATCCGGGTCGCGGTGCAGCGCCTGCCACCGATCGCGCAGGCCCTCGGTGAACAGGTTGAGATAGGTGAGCATCGGTGTGTCTCCGTTTCTGCTGGTCACGGTTTCGGATAACAGCGGGAATCGGTCAGAGTCCGGTCAGGACGTGGGCGAGCGCGGGATAGCCGATGAACACCAGGAATCCCAGGAACAGGCACATCACGGGCAGGGACATGCGTTCGGTGGCGGCCTGGGCCGCGCCTTCGGCGGTGGTGAGTTGCCGGGTGCGCAGTGCCTGGGCTTTCGCCGCGAGGGAGGTGCGCACCCGGGCGCCTTCATGACCTGCCAGGGAGATGGTGGCGGCGAGTTCGGTCAGCTCGGTGATGTCGAGGTGCTCCCCGAGGCGTCGTAGCGTCGCCCAGGGGGTGCTGCGGATGAGGTGGGCGTCGGCCAGTGCCCGGCGGAGACGGGTGAAGGCGAAGCCGTGGCCGATGGCTGCGCACTGGTGCAGGGCGCTGTCGACGCCGGCTCCCCCGGCGAGGGTGATCCAGACCAGGTCCAGGTAGACCGACAGCGCGTGGCGGAACTCCTCGCGTCGTGCGGCGGCCTCCCGACCGACGCGCAGGTCGGGTACGACGAATCCGATCCCGGCGAGCACGACGGCCGCCACGATCGGCACCGGCCACGGCGGGGCCGCTCCGAGCAGGGCCAGCAGGAGATGCCCGAGCCCCGGGGTGAGCAACCCGAGCGCGGCCAGGACCGCCTTCTCCGCGAGGTGCCCGGCGACCGGCGTGTCCAGAACGGCCAGGTCACGGTGGAGCCGGGCTCCGGGCAGCCCGATGCCCCGCAGCACGCGCGCCGCCAGACGGCCGACGAGCCCGGCCCATCCCAGCCCGCCGTCGCCTCCGACATTCGGGTCGACCGGACCGCCGTCCGGGCGGTGCAGGAGTGTCCCCAGCGCCGGGCGTGGCGGGACGAGCCACAGGGCTATCAGCCAGAGCCCTAGGCCCAGGCCGATACCCAGGAACAGTGCCGCGGTCACGGGAGCACCCCGTGTTCGGACCGGGTGTGATCTGCGGTCGCGGTGAGGACGCGAGCAGGTTCGATGACGGTGGCGATCCGGGCCAGCCAGGCGAACCCGGCGCCGAAGAGCCCGCCGACGCCGAGGAGGACCAGCTGTCCGGTGGTGGTGTCGTAGGCGGTGAGGTAGTCGCGGTTGAGCACGACCAGGCCGATGGCGAAGGCCAGCGTGGTGCCGACGATGACGCGGATCGAGGTGCGAGTCCGGGCGCGTCCGGCGTCGATGCGCAGCCGCATCGACACCTGCTCCCGCGCCGCCAGCGCCAAGGACCCGAGGAGGTCGGCGAGTCGGCGGGCCTGCTGCTGTGACGCGGAGATCAGCGCGGCGATCACCAGGTCGGCGGTCGGGTCGGCGAGGTCGCCGGCCAGGTGCCGCAGGGCCGGTGCCAGTCGCTCTCCCGCGCGCAGCCGGGCGGTGAGCGCGGCGATCTGTGGTCGGATGGCGACGGGGGCGAGGTCGGCGGTGGCCAGGATCGCCTGTTCCAACCCGGCGGCGGCCGAGAGGGTGTCGCGCAGCTGCTCGGTCCAGGTCGCGATGCTCTCGACGCGGGCGACTCGCCGCTGGTGGTCGGGGTCGCGGCCGAGCAGTCGGGGCAGTGCGTAGCAGGCCAGCCCGGCCAGGACTCCGCCGACGACCCACCCGGTAAGCACCGACCCCGCGAGGGCGACGCCGACCGCAGGCACCGCGCGCCGCACCGTCGGCCCACGGTGTTCCCGTGCGGGTCGCGACGACCGGGGCGCCCGGTCGGGGGCAGGGGCGTGCCAGCCGGTGACGAGGAGAAGCACACCGAGGCCGAGGCCGATGCCGAGGAGCGCGGCCCAGGTGGTCATGCCGGTCACGACGTCCACGTCCCGCCGCGAGTGAGAACGTCGGGGTCCATGCCGACGGCGATCAGGTCTTCCAGGGTGTCGGTGGACAGTGCCCCGGCGACCGGTCGGGCGCGGCGGTCGGGTCCGGGCCGGTAGACCTCGTTGGAGATCACCTGGGCGCCGTCGGCGCCGACGACCTCGCGGATCGAGGACACCACCCGTGTCCGGCGGTCTGCGGCGTGGGCGAGGTGCACCACGACGTGCACGGCGGAAGCGACGAGCAGGTTTGTCGCCTCCACTGGCAGTCGTTCGGCGCCTTGGGCGGCGTAGGAGGCCAACCGGGCGAAGGCGATCTTCGAACTGGAGGCGTGCAGGGTGGCCATGCTGCCGTCGTTGCCCTGCGACATGGCGTTGCACATCGGGATCACCTCGGGGCCGCGGATCTCCCCGACGATCACCCGGTCCGGAGACATCCGCAGTCCCCACCGCACCAGCTCGGCCTGGGACACGGTGCCTTCGCCTTCGATGTTGGCCTCGCGGGCCTGCAACGCGGTGACATCCGGGTGCCGATCGCCGTCGGCGTCGAGACCGAGCTCGAAGGCGTCCTCGATGGTGACCAGGCGCTCGCGGGGGTCCATCTCGGAGGCCAGCGCCCGCAGCAGCGTGGTCTTGCCGATGCCCGTGCCACCGGTGATCAGGATGTTCTTCCGCGCCCGAACCAGCGCTCGGAGGAACTCGACGAGCCCGTCGTCGAGGGTGCCGCTCCTCCGGAGTTGGCCGAGGGTGGCGTGGCGATGCCGGTGGCGGCGGATCGACAGCGACGTCACCCCACCGGCGGTCAGCCCGGTCACCGCGAACAGCCGCTGACCGCCGGGCAACTGCACGTTGACCGACGGGGAACCCCGGTCGAAGCGGCGCTCCTCCGCACCCGAGCGGGCGGAGAGCAGCCGGACGAGGTCGGTCAGCTCCTCATCGGACCCGGCGATCGGACGGACTCGCTCCCGGCTCCCGTCGGAGTACTGGACGAACACCCGATCCCACGAATTGGCGTTGATCGTCTCGATGGACGGGTCGTCCAACAGCGGCTGCAACCCGGCCATCCCGAACACCTCGTCGAGGGCCTCCGCGACGACCCGCGCCTCGACGTCGCCCGGGGCGAGTGCCCGGTTGGCCATCAGCTCGGCTTCGCTGTGCGCCTGGACGGACTCGGCGAGGATCGCCTGAGCCAGCACCCGCCGCCCCTCGGGGGTGGACGGCACACCGGAGCGTTGCTGCTGGGCCGCGACTCGCTCAGGGAGCACCGTCGTCAGATCAGTACGCAGCCGACGACGCAGCCTGTCCACGACGCCACCACCAGGCGGTTCGTCGACGAACCCTGATGCGCGAGGGGAGGTCTCCTGTCGTCGGCGCTGTGACAGTGGCGGTCGGGAGTCGAAGGAGGTCATCGGGTCGTCCTTGTCGTCGTCAGATCCTCGGCGGCAGCCGCCAGCGGCGCGACCGCCTTTTCTGCGAGCGCGATCGGATGTCGCACTCCGGCCTGAACAGGTGCGGCATCGGGCCCGGAAGTTCGAGGGACGTCGGCGTCTCGGGTCGTCAAGGCTCGGGCGACCTGGTGGGCGACGCGAGCGAGCCCGGAACGGGTCACCGTCCTGCGGCTGGTGGGGCGTCCGCTGAGCGCTGCGGCGCTGCGCGGGTCGTGTGGAACCTGAGCCAGCACCGGGACGCCCAGCTCGCGGGTGACCTCGCTGCTGGAATGCCCCTCGCCGACGAGGACCAGCGCGGGGTGTCGGGACCATCGGCCCACGGTGGTCAGCCGCGCCGCGAGGTGGGCCAGCTCATCGGCATGGGCTCCGCTCATCAACAGCAACGCATCCGCCGCCGCCACCAGCGGCCACGCAGGCGACGCGGGATCCAGACGCCCGCAGTCGACGAGCACCACCCCGCCCGCCCGTCCCGCAGCGACCAGCACACCGGCCCGATCACGTGCGGGGGCCAGCGCGGTGACGGCCGCCCTAGCCTGCGCCGCGCCCGGCGGAGCAGCGACGACGGGCACTTCCGAGGGCAACGGCCACGCGTGCCGCCACACCAGCTCGGGATCGTCGTGGGTGCGCCCCGCCGCGGCGAGGCTGACCAACCCGGGTGAGGTCGGTAGTCCGAACCGCACCCCGAGGTCCCCGCCCGAGGGATCGCACTCGACGAGGACCCGCCGACACCCGCCAGGCCAGGTCGCTGCCAGCGCCACGGCGAACGTGGTCACCCCGGGAGACCCTTTGAGACTGGCCAGGGCGATCAGCATCACCGATCACCGCCCAGGACGACCACCGAGATCTGCCCGTCGGCCACGGCCGCGACCTCCCGTGCGTCATCGGACGCCAGTTCGACGCTGAGGACCGTCGTCGACGTCGTCTCCCGTGTGGTGACGCCGACGACCGTCGCCGCCCACGTCTCGGCGGCCCCGACGCCTTCAAGAGCCGACTCGTCGGGGGCTGCGACCAGGGACACCGCCGCCCCGGCGGCGACCTCCGGGGGAACGCGCCCGTCGGGCACCGCCACCGCCGTCATGGCTCGATCCGCCGCAGGCACCAGGACGGTGCCCACCGCGTCGCGGTGGAGCAGAGCACCCGCCGGGAGGCTGGTGCCCATCGGACGGCCGAGGACGCCGTCGACGGCGACGGCCTCGACCACCGGAAGATCGGGGTCCGCCCCGACTTGTACCTCGCGCAGGTCGGCGGCCGTAAGCACATGGCCCACCGACACCGGACGCGCCACCGCGAGCACCGCACGCCGCTCGCCGGCCGTGGTCCACATCCACACCGAACCGGCCGCGCACGCCAGGACCAGCACACCACCCACAGCCAGATGCGGCACACGCCGTCGACTTCTGCCCGGCGGCCGAGATCGCGGCCCCTTCCCTCCACTGGCCCAGTGCTCCGCCGATGCTGCGGCCGTCGAGGCCGATTCTTGCGTCGTGACGTTCACGAACTACCTCCAGAGGAGTGGAGTGAGGGACCCGTCGTCCGCCCGAGCAGCGACGACGAGAACGAGTAGAGGAGAGAACCGAGAAGTTGAAGCCAGCTCGGGGAAGCGACCACCGGCGAAAGGTCGCTCAGCCGGTGTTGAGGGCCTGGGACTCGGCGACGCGCACCGTGGTGGTCGCCTCGGTCGTCAGGTCGGGGAACGTCCCTCCGGCGCCGCCGCCGGACCAGGTGATCTCCCACCGCACGGTCGCGGTCAGGGGGAATTCCCGGTCGGGCTGGTGGTCGGAGGAGCTGCGGTAGACGTGCCCGCAGTCCGGTGAGGGGGCTTCGGGATCGCCGTCGGCGGGGAACGGGGTGCCGGGGCCGGTGCAGGTCACCGAAGCTCCGTCCCCGGTGGACCAGGTCGTCGACACCGGGCGGGCTGTCGCGGTGACCGACACGCCGGGAACCGACGCCGTCGCCGACCGCGCACCCCAGCTGGTCTCCTCCAGCCACAGCCACGTCGGCAGGTGCACGAGCTGGTCCCCGGTCGGGGACGTCGCGATGCTCGGCTGCGGCAGCCGCAGCTGGTCCCGCGCCAGCGCGGCCAACTCCTCCGGTGAGGGCAACAGCTCAGCGCCTGGTTCCTCGCCGTCGGGAATCCACACGGGCGGCCGGTACAGGGCGTCGCGGTAGCCCTCCGTGGAGCACTGCCACACATACCAGGCACCCGGCTCCTCCCCGTCCTGCACCGGAACCGCAGAGTCCGGAGCCCGGCTCGACACAGCGGCCCGCGAACGGTGTGCAGCCGGCACCACCGCCGGAAGCGTCGGGGACGCCGACGGGAAGACCGAGGCCGGGATCGCACCCGGGGGTGACTGGTAGTCGCTACGGACGTACTCGCACTCGGCCAGTCCGTCGTCCTCGCCGTCGCCACCGGGTGCGGGCGCCTGCTCGCCGCCGCCCTGTCTGTCCTGGGCCGGAGGCCGGGGCGATCCGGGCGAGGGGATGCCGGGAGCCGGGCCGTGTCCGTCTGACCCGGCACCGAGATCGCAGCCGGGCCGGGGGATCTGCCAGCAGTCGACGTCACGCCAGCCGTCAGCGGCGGAGGTGTGCGCCGCGCCGGTGAGCAGCAAGAGGGCAGCGGAACCGACGGTCACACCGAGGCGGGTCAGGTTCAGCATGTTCCCACCTCGTGAACGCCGAAGTCGGTGACCATCCAGTCGTGGTTCGGCTGGCGCTCGACGATCGCGTTGATCCGCCGTCGTCCACCGGGTTCGTCGTCGGCCAGCTGCCCCTCGGCGGTGTACTTCAGCCAGTTCGACCCGTCACCACAGTCGGTCACGATCACCGTCGTCGGATCGCCTGCGGGTTCGGCTGAGGAGACCGTCGGGTCGAGGATCGGTTCTCCTCGGGTGACCAGGCCGTTGTAGGCATCGGCGTAGAGGCCGCGGGTCAAGGTCGACAATGCCTGGCCGGTGGCGTGCGTGGCCAGGGCAGGGTCCTGCCAGTGCGCCGTCGTTCCCGCGGCGACGAAGGCAGCCCACATTCCTTCATACGCAGCCACCGCCGCTGCTTCAGCGTCGTCGTGAGGAGAAGGCGACGGGCTGCTCGTGGCAGAGGACTCCGGTGACGTGTTCGGGACCGTCGAGGATCGCGCCGGCGAATCAGCGGAATCAGTTGTGGTGCAGGCGGTCGCGGTGGCGACGGATAACACCGCCACCGCCAGGGCGGCCCAGCTCCGTGAATCGGGGACGAATCGGGGCTTCACTCTGACCTCCAGATCCGGGGGTATCGGGGATGGCATATCTCTACCGCCCGACCTGGCACTCACCGCAAGGTGAGTAAGAACGCGTATTGATGCGCGTATGGGCACCAGCCTCGACAATCACCCGAACGGAGTACACAATCGGTGACTGGTCACGGAATGCGTCGATCACTGATCTCTGCATTGTTGAACAAGTGCCCGAGAGGATCTTTTTCTTTTGTTCAGTGCGTGATGGAAAGTATGATCGAAAGGAATTGATCTCGTGCTGATGTGGTGGGGCCTCTGTGGCTGGACGCTGCTCGGCGCCGCCTGCGGAGTGGGCGGCAGCGCGGTGATACGACGGTTCTCGAACACCCGGCCGCCGACACGGCGTCACGGCTCGACCGGGCCGCTGGCCGTCGGGACGGCCCTGCTGTTCGGACTGTTGGCCTGGCGCGTCGGGGTCAGACCCGAGTTGCTCGCCTACAGCGCCCTGGTCGCCGTCGGGATGCCGTTAGCCGTGATCGACTGGCGGGAGCGACGCCTGCCGACGGCACTCCTGCTGCCCGCCTACCCGGTCCACGTTCTGCTGCTCGGTCTCGCCGCACTCGTCAGTGATGACCTGACGTCGTTCTTGCGCGCAGTGTCGGGGATGGTCGTCCTGTTCAGCGGGTATCTGGCCGTGGCCTTGTGCGCCCGAGGAGGGCTGGGAGCAGGTGACGTCCGGCTGGCCGGTCTCCTCGGCCTCGTGATGGGCTGGGCAGGATGGCCGGTGCTGCTGGCCGGAACCGTGCTGGGGCTCGTCTTCGCCACCGTCCAGGGCGCCGTCCTGATCCTGCTGCGTGGTGCCTCCCCGCAGTCGGCGATGCCGCTGGGACCTGCCTTACTCGCAGGGGCGGTCACCGTGCTGCTCATGGCAGGCGGGTGACAGGACGCAAGGCTGATCCGAGTGAGTCGGAGCAGCGTTCGCTGCGGTCCGGTGCGCGATCCACGCGGCGAGCGGCTGCATGACGACGATCAGGTCCTCGCCGAGCGGTGTCAGGCGGTACTCGACCGACGGCGGGAACACCCCGGTCTGCGCCCGGCGTTCGACCAGCCCGTCGTGTTCCATCCGCTGCAGGGTCCGGGACAGGATCCCGTCGTGCAACACGCCGGAACCGGTGGAGCGCCGGGCGACCTGGAGACTGTTGACCCGGCTCCGTAGTTCGCTGAAGTGCTGCGACTCACCGCGCAGGGCGACGAGGATGTCCGGCACCCACTCGCCCTTGATCAGGCTGCGGATGTTTCGAAGCGCTTGAAGTTGAAGCGGGGCATACACGAGGTCACCTTCATTGATCGAATGATGTGAGGAAGAGGCCGTGGCGTGCCCGACCGGGGGGTGTTTCCGGTCGGACACGCCACGAACAGGAGACCGACGTGGGGGTCGTCGCCGTCTCCTAAGGACCCGGCGGCGTCGCTGCGCCTGGAATTCGCGCGGCGCCGGGCGGACGTCGGGGTCGTCTGCCGGACCGGGTGGTGCAGGCGGCTGCGCCACGCGCACCGGAAGACTCAGATCAGCAGGTACGAATCCGGCAGCTACCCCGTCCGGCGGTCTTCGCCTCGTACAGGGCGTCGTCGGCCGTCGCCAACAAGTCGGCCAGCAGGGGCGCCGGAGCGCAGGCCGGTCGCACAGCCGCGCCGACCGACGCCGACACGGGCACCGCTCGCCCGAGGATCTCGACCGGGCGCGCGAGTACTTGAACGAGATTCTGGAGATCGACAGCGTCCCGTTCGGTCAGCGCCAAGAACTCGTCGCCACCGTCACCTCCCAGACGGCCGAGCACCGCCGTGGAGGGAAGCGATTCACGCAGGCGATGGGCCTGGGTACGGAGGACCACATCTCCGCCGCGATGGCCGAACCTGTCGTTGATTCGTTTGAAACGGTCCAGATCTGTGATCAACAGGAGGGCGTCGCTGCCGAGGTGCAGCAGCGCCTCGGCGGCCTGCTGGCCCCACGGGCCGCGCCGCAGGAAGCCGGTGAGATCGTCCCGGCTGAGTCGATGCACTTCTGCTTCCAGCGCCGCCTCGCGGGCGTGGGCGGCGGCGAGTGGGTCGTCGGGGGGTGTGTCCCGGGAATTGCGAGCCTCGACAGCGGTCATGATCCATCCCAACGGTTATGTACGGTTCAACGAAAATGGGTCCTCTTTCGTCGAGCGGCGTGTTCGCCTACTCTGTGGGTGTTGAGTGTTTAACGTGGTGAACACGCTGACAGGACCATAGGCATAACTCGCAACGCTGTTCAACGCATTGAACAGGAAGTCTGCGTGGATGTCACCCAGGTGGGTGATGCGAGGGTGGAGACATGACCACAGAGGAGCAGCTGGCCAACAAGTTCGAGCGACTGATCAAGGATCACATGCGGCGGGAGAAACTATCCGCACTGAGCATGCGAGAGCTGGCGAGACGGATGACCGACGCCGGGTATCCGATCTCCCACGGAACGCTGACCGGTATCCGTAACGGCCGCTCGACCATTGATCAACGGACCATGGATTCCCTGTGCGCGTTCTTCGGCGTGCCGGAGTCCTACTTCTGGTTGCCGCGTCGCCAGGCGTTGCTACTCGGGCGCCTGGCCGACCTCGACGACGCCGACCTCGCCGCGGTGGATCAGCTGATCAGCGATCTGCACTCGCGGCGGACGGGCCGGGCGGAGCGGTGAGGCCGCTGAGCCTGCCTGCCGCTCGGCGTCGTGCCGCCGACGTCCTGCGGCGGGTGACGCTGCCGTCACCGTGGTCGCTCGAGGACTTCATCAGCGGCATTGCCGCAGCGAGAGGCAGACCGATCGTCGTCGAGCCAGCCACCATGAGCCATCACGCGGTCCGAGCCACCGCGCTCTGGGTCGCACAGCCCGAGCTCGATCTCATCGTCGTCGACGACACCGCTTCCGAACTTTATTGTGAGAACGCGACGCTCCACGAACTGGCGCACATGCTGCTGGGCCATGAGGGCCTCCCCGTCCCACAGCAGGCGGGCGCACCCGCTCAACCGACCGAACCCACTCGCGTGCTGCATCGTCGGCATCACACCGACCAGCGAGAGCTGGAGGCCGAGACTCTCGCCTACGCCATCTGGCGAGCCGCCGGCCGCCGCCGCGCGCTCACCACCGCGCACACCGGGTCGAACCGGTTGCTCACCAGCGCGTTCGAATTCCCGGGAAAGGCTCACCGATGAGGGACCTGATCCAGCTCGCGGTCATCGCGGTGGTCCTGATCGCCGTCACGGCCAAGGCACTCCACCTGGGCCGTGACGGAACCAACAAACCCGCGGCCACCTTCATGCTCGCCTGTGCCGCCGTCCTCGCCTTCGGCCTCGTGCTCGAACTGCAGGCCGTCACCCCGCACCTCGACATGGCACTGGGAGATCGCTGGTCCTACGCCCTGCGTCACACCGTCGCCATCAGCTGCGCCTTCTTGTTGCGCTCGGCATTCCTCTGCTGGGTCTGGCTTCCCGGCGACTCACGAGATCGTCGTCTGCGCATCCACACCGCGATCCTGGTCGGCGTCCTCACCCTGCGTTGGGTTCTGGCCGGGCTCGGCACCGACGCGGACGCCGCCGCCGCACTCCAAGACTCGGCATGGACCGCCGCCCCCTACTCGGCTGCGGCGGTGCTGCTCTACATCGCCTACATGCTCTACTGCGCGGTCAGCGTCACCATCCTGGTGGGGATCTGGGCTCGCGATCCCGCCACCCGACCCTGGACTCGTCGAGGCCTGAGGCTCGTCGGCGTCGGCGTCGGCTTCATCGGCCTCTACCTGCTCCACCGCCTCACCTACCTGGTCCTAGCGCTGCTCGACGCGGCACCCGGGTACGACCAGTACCTGGCCGAGTGGGCGCTCATCGCCCTAGGCGCGGTGTTCACCAGCCTCGGACTGGCCACACCCCTGGTCGCCACCACCGTCCCGACCGCCATCCGGCTCCTGCGGGACCGCTCCGCCTACGGCCGACTCGCACCCCTATGGGCCGCCCTCGTCACCGTCCGCCCCGACGTGATCATGAACCTTCGGCCGAACTGGTGGCCCCCACAGCTCCACCAGATCTGGGACCGACTGTCCCTGGCCGGACTCGACCAACGACTGCATCACCGCGTCATCGAATGCTGGGACATCATCGTCTTCCTGCACCCGCACCTCGACGCCCGCATCCGAACACACACCTACCACCAGGCCCTCGCCGACGGACACGACCACGACACCGCCGACGCCCTCGCCCACACCGCCATGATCCACACCGCCCTCGAGCACTACCGCACCAACGCCGACCCGATCCCCACCGAACACCGCGCCCGCACCCTCGACACCCAGACCACCCTCGCCGCCAACGTCACCTGGTGGACCCGCATCAGCCGACACTGGACAACCGTCTGACCCTGAACCTCGAACGGACCCTTATCGACGCAGAGAAAACAAGGCTCCTGTCGACGGGCACCGGGGCTGGGCTGCGACGCGCTCCTGTCCGACCGGATGCGGTGCCCTTCGTAGTCGGGATCGATCGCAGCGGCCATCATCGTTCCGAACAGGGGGACTGAGTGATTCTCGTTGTCGGTAGCGGATGTTGTTCCGGTGCTTTCCGTGTCTCTTCGCGCCTGTGCCGTCTGTGCGGTGCTCAAGGGGCGAGTTCCTCTGTGATGCCTTCCCCTAGGGCCATACGGCGCGCATCGCGGACGCGCCGGTCGTTCTCGAGCGCAGAGATCTTGGATGCGGAGACGCGCAGCTCTCGTCCCGCCGAAGACATCTGTAGCAGTTCCGCAATCCGTTCCAAGGTCAGCCCTGCCGCATATCTCAGATCGACGAGGCTCTCCTGCCCATGAGTGGCCCCGTCAGGACGTCAGCTTCGCAGTCGAGCGCCGCAGCCAATCGTTCAAGACACGGCGGTGTGGGCCGGTGTCTGCCCTCCTCGTAGAAGAAGATCATCCTGGCTGAGGCCCCGACTCGCGCGGCCAACGCTCTGCGGGTGAACCCCAATTCGACACGTCGAGCCGAGAGTCATGACGGGTCGATCCCACGGAAAGGAAGAGGCATGTCTTCATAGAAGGTGAATGAAGAGTTCATTGCAAATGAAGCGTCCTGAACTGTGCGCATACGGTTGTATGGGTACGTTCGTTCGGGCGGTTTCATGCAGCCCGCGCTGCTGTGCAGCGCTGTTCTGACGTGGCGTAGATGCGCACGAGGGCGGTAGCTGGCAGGTGCGTCCAGGTGACGTAGTCCTTGGCCTCAGTAGCTTCGCCGACGCACTCTCAGTGCCACCGGACCCTCTCAACCGTTGGGGCGCCTCCAATCGAAAAGACGGAGCCGAATCACCCCAGAAGGTCGACCTACCGGTGTGCCTCATCGGAGCCCGCCATGTCCGTCGACTCCTGCTCGCCTCACCGGTCCTGGACCAAACGCAATTGGAAGCGATCCAGTCGGTTGCGGTTCTGCACGTGACATGGCGGACCAAAGCTTTTTCAGCATGTCATCGAGCGTGCCAGCTTCGTCCGGCGAGAGGTTTCCATCGTGTTCGTTCAACCAATCCGAGATTCGCTTGCGTCTGATTCTTACCTCAACCGCAGGAGGTACGGGAGTCCAGCGATCTCTCAATGGCTTTTCCCAATAGGACCAATCGATTGGCGTGCCTTTCCTTCCCTGTGAGTCGTGGAGCGACCGCAGACTCGAGACTGCGGACTTCAGCCTGCCGGTGTCGGCGAGCCGCAATGTAGGGTGCGAACCGTGTGATGACGTCACTGTCGCCTCCTCCGACTCTGCGTTCCTGAACTTCGCGCGCGCCCCCCACAGGTCGAGCTGGGTGGTCCGCTTCAACAGGCGTGAGATGTCGTGACGGAAGCTGACCAGCGCTGCCGACGCGACTAACGGCCAGGAACCAACCAAAGCTTGCGCAAATTCCAGTACCAGCTTCGTGATCTCCACGAGGACGATCGTAGAGATGATCTCGTGCAGGCCTGTGTATTGACGACTCATGTCACCTGATCGGGTCGTCTGTTGTTGACCCGGGTTGAGGAGGCCAACGTCGCCTTGCGGCTGCGGGATTGGTGGCCGGGTCAGCAGGACTCGCTCAAGACCGAACGGATCTGCGGAGGAGGGTGCGCGTGCAGTCCCTTCGGGCGCTCCAAACAAAGTTCGACGCTGCGATCGGTTCCTCAGGCGGCCGATGACACCGTCGTGCCGAGCTGGTACTACGGCCAGCAGCCAGCTCTGCACGATCTCGGGTTTCGTAGTCGGCAATCCGAGCCACTCGGAGTCGAGCCTGTCGATTCCGGACGAGGGAAGCTCAGAGGCGGTCCGGTGCGGCTATCCCGAGCAGGCCCAACCCTAGTTTCAGGGTGTCGCCGGTCGCTTGGGCGATGGCGAGACGGTTGGCCCTGATGGTGTCGTTCGGTGCCCGCAACACGGGGCATGCCTCGTAGAAGGTGGTGAACGCCTGGGCGAGGGCGTACAGGTACGCACACAGTCGGTGCGGTTCGTAGGTCTCTACGACCGTGTCCAGGACGCTGCTCAACTCGTCGAGGTGGATGAGGAGAGCTCGCTCGGCGGGTTCCAACGCCACATCGGTGTCCAGGACCGCGGACGCGCTGTGCTGAGCCTCGCCCCGGCGGAGCAGCGACCGGATGCGGGCGTGGGCGTACTGGAGGTACACGCCGGTGTTGCCGTTGAGCGACACCATCCGGTCGATGTCGAACACGTAGTCCCTGGTGCGGCTGGTGGACAGGTCCGCGTACTTCACCGCGCCGATCCCGATCTCGCGGGACAGCTGGTCCAGCGCCTCGGCGTCGAGGCCGGAGTCGCGTTCCTGGACGGTCGCCTTGGCGTGGGTGACCGCCTCGTCCAGCAGGGAGATCAGTCGGACTGTCTCGCCGGCGCGTGTCTTGAACGGCTTGCCGTCCTTGCCCAGCACCGAACCGAAGGAGACGTGCACCGCCTCCACACCGTCGGTGAGGTACCCGGCCCGGCGGGCTGCTTCGAAGACCATGCGGAAGTGCAGCGCCTGTCGCGAGTCCACCACGTAAAGGACCCGATCCGCGTCGAGGGTGCCTACCCGATAACGGATCGCCGCCAGGTCGGTGGTGGCGTAGCCGAACCCGCCGTCGGACTTCTGGATGATCAGGGGGACCGGTTTGTCGTCCGGGCTGCGGATGTCGTCGAAGAAGACGCACAGCGCGCCGTCGCTGCGCACCGCGATCCCGCGCTGCTCCATGTCCGTGACGACGTCGCTGAGGAAGGGGTTGTAGAAGCTCTCCCCGACCGCATCGTCGTCGGTCAGCAATACGTCCAGCCGGTCGTAGACCTCGTTGAAGTAAACCTTCGACTCGCGGACGATCTCCTGCCACCCGGCCAGAGTCCGCTCGTCGCCCGCCTGCAACTCAACCACTCGGCGCCTGCTGCGGTCGGCGAACTCGGGGTCGCCGTCAAACCGAGCCCTGGCGGCGCGGTAAAGCGCGTTGAGTCGGGAGATCGACTCGACCCCGGACGACGCAGCGCGGAACCCGTTCGCCTCCTCATCTTCCAGCTGGTGCTGGATCAGCATTCCGAACTGGGTACCCCAGTCACCGAGGTGGTTCTGCCGGATGACTTTGGTGCCGAGGAATTCCAGGATTCGCGCTACGGCGTCGCCGATGATGGTGCTGCGCAAGTGTCCGACATGCATCTCCTTGGCGATGTTCGGCTGGGAATAGTCGACCACCGTCGCCTTGCCGGTGCCGTGGAGACCAACCCCGAGCCGCTCCGCACCCGAGCGGGCGACAAGCTGGCCCAGGATCGCGCTGTCCGCCAGGGTGATGTTGAGGAACCCGGGTCCGGACGCCTCGCAGGAGACGATCAGGTCGTCATTCTCGAGCAACGTGGCAACCTTGGCCGCGAGGTCGCGGGGCGGTACCCCCAAGCGCTTGGCCAGCGGCAACACGCCATTGGCCTGGTAGTCTGCCCGGTCGGACGGTCGGATGAGCGGGTCTACCTCGGAGACGTCTGCGGCGTCAGGCAGCGCCGCGACGATGGCGTCTCGCAGTCGCTGCCCAAGGGTCTGCACGAGTGGTGTGACGGTGTTCATCCTGTTAATGCCTTTGCGTGTCGGGTGAGGCCCAAGGCAGGCTTGGCCAAGAGGTCGCGCAGGGAAATTCTGCCAGTCACCCGGGCTGCTGTTATCAGCAGCCACGGCGTCCGGCACGGCCAGGTCAGATCCGATCGGGTTGGAGCAGCGCGGCCCGATTGTGCTTGACCAAGGCCCGTAGTGGTCGGACGTCCAGAGTCAGTCTCGAATGTCGCCGTTGAGCACCTCGGCGCGAAGAACGACGCCCATCCGGGTGACCGGGCAAACCAGCCTCAGGTCCCAGAACCACTGTGTGGAAGCAGCGCGAGTCGCGCAACGCGCAGTAGATGTTCGGTGACCACGCCGAAGTCGCTCTCGAACACGGCGCCCTCCCGGTTGCCATCGGTGATCGCCAACAAGGCGCGGGCCCGGCAACCAGCGACCGCGGCGCCAGCCAACACCCATGCTGTTTCCAGGTCCACACAGTCGGCATCCAACCGATGGTGCCCGGCGCTGGAGTCCGCAAGGGAGCGGGCGGTGGCGACCGCGACGGTCGGAGCGATCGGAGCCGTGGCCCATGTCCTGCGCCCGGTGGTGCCGTCGTAGGCCACTGCACGGTCCGCTTCGACCATTGCCCCGACCACCGACGGTCCGCCCTGCCGCAGGGTTCCGCACGCTCCGACGAAGGTCACCGACGTCCCTGGTTCCAGGCAGAGAACCGCGTCGAGGCACGCGCTGCCCTGTGGAACCCGAACGACTGTGACTCCGTGCGCATCGGCGCGGGGCCACCAGCCCGGGGCCGGCGACGAGGCAGGGGCAACTGCCTCCAGCACCGTGGTGAACGGAGACAGAACCACCTGCGGTGCCGGGGCTTCGATACCGAACAAGGCGGTGCGTGCTTTGGCTCGCCACGTCGCCGAGGGGCGCGCGATCATCGTCGCTGGGCCAGGGTGGGCAGCGGACACGAGCGGTGCTCGGCGAACAGCAGGTTCTGCCCAGCCAAATCACCGGACATCGCGGCGAACGAGGTGCGGTGCAAGTTGCCGACGGTGAAGCGGGCCGGGTCCAGCTTGGCCAACCATGAGCACCCCGACACAGATCCGTCTGGGGCGACGTAGAGGACCTGGTCCCCGGCCGGGCACCCGGCCGGGACATCTTCCTTGTCTGGTTCGCCCATGCTGAAGTCCAGTTCGACGCCGTCCTTGCGGCACTTCTCGCGCAGGTCAACCAGCCGCCGCTCGACGTCGACAAGCTGCTCGCTGGTCAGATGCAGGTGAGGGTTGCGGACGGCGCGACCTGCGGGGAACACGGTGTTGACCACGATATTGTCGACGCCGACCTCGACCATCCGACTCACGAACTCCTCGACGCCAGCCACATTCGGCGCTGCGACGACATGGGAGACGCGTACGGCGAGACCCGCCCCGAGTGCCGCACTGACGGCGTCGACGGCCCGATCGTAGGAGGCGGGCTTACCACGGAGCACCGCGTGGGTAGCACGGTCCGCTCCGTCGATGCTGACGGTAACCCTTCGCATGGCTGTGCCTGCTAGCCTTTGTGCGAGTGCTGGCGTCAGGTGGTACCCGTTGGTGTTCACGAACACATCGGCCCGCTCCGAGTCCACAGCCTCGACGATTTCGGGAAAGTCCGGTCTGCTCATCGGCTCGCCGCCCGAAAAGAAGAACTCGACCACGCCTACCGCCAGCATCTCCTCGATCGCACGGCGGATCTCGGGCAGTGCCAGGTCTCGCTCCCTGCTGACCTGTGGGTCCGAATCAGTGCAGCAGTGCAGGCAGGCGAGGTTGCAGTATCGGGTGAGTTCCCAGATCACCATCGCGCCCTGCTCCGGATGTCTGAACCGGCATAGTTCGGTTGTCATTATGTTCTCCTCATAGTCGGATTGGCTGGCGATCGCATCAAGGTGCGCAGCGGTGGTTCTTGAGTACCGCAGCCGCCGTGTGCAGCGGACTGGATCCATTGCAGATGGGCGTCAGCCGAGGCAGATTCGACGTGCAGGAGCTTGGTGAACCGGCCTGCCCAAACCGACACCGCGCCAGCCGGGACGTCGGCGCCCACCGTCGACCCAGAGACGACCTACGTGGGCATACCGGCCAGCGCCCGTACACGCTGGCCGTGGGGCGGATGCAGGGACGGGCACCGACTCGACGCGAGCACCAGTGTCGAGTTCCACGACCGCCGCAACCACGTTGGATAGCAGCTGGCTGGCCCCGGCGGTCATGGGGTCCGCCGGGAGAGCTTGCGGGAGTGCAGCGACGTGTCGTCTTCCCCTTCGACGGTGATCCCTGCCGGGGAGAGCGCCAACTCGTGCGCCACCACGGACCGAATCCGTGACACGTCGCCAGCACTGAGCTCGCCGAGCACCTTGACGCGTACGCGGTCGGGGTTCGGATGGAGGACGAGTGCGCACCGAGCGCCGGTCACCTCGGCGACCATGTCAAGGGTGTCCCGCGGCCAGAATCCGTTGATCCGGTGGTCGTCGGCCCGGCCGAGCAGCCGCAATCGGCCCACCGGGCCGATGGTGCCGAGATCACCGGTGAGCATGCTCGTCCTCGGGCGGCCTGTTGTGCCGTCGGGCGCCACCTCGGTGCCTATCACCGGTGTTTCGAGCGCGATCCTGGGTTTGTCGTCGACAGCCTCGATCCAACAGCGCACGCCAGGCTGGGAGGTCCCCACCGTGCCGAGTGAATCTCCGCTTCCCTCGAGGTCGAAGTGGGTCAGCGATCCCGTTTCGGTGAGCCCGTATCCCTCACGCACGTCCGCGACAGCGTGGCGGAGTTCGCGGAGACCAGGCGTGCTCAGTGGCGCACCACCGGAGTCGACAAGGACATGGTCCGGCAGGCGACTGTCGGTTTTCGCGCTGTCGAGTGTTACGGGATTCGCCAGGACGACGACCCGGTCTGCTCGGACGGCGAGGCACGCGGCCTCAGCAAGCACCTCGTCCGCAGCGCCAACCAGTCGCAGCGCCGCGCCGGAGGCCGCAGCGAGGATGAGTCCGGCCACGAAGGTGAAGTTGTATGAAACGGGGAGACTCGTGACGATCACACTCGCAGCCGTGACACCGTAGGCGTGGGCGTACCAGGCCGCCAGTGTGTCGAGTTGCCGTCCGTCGAATCCGAATGTGGCCGCCGCGCGTGTGCTTCCCGAGCTGTAGAGGGCCACCCGCCATCCACCGCCGAAGGTTCCGATGCGCGAGGCCGGGCAGACTTCCCGCACCGTCCGCCCAAGCGCCACCAGCCCGTAGCCACACCCGCGCGGCAAGCTTCTCCCACCCGCAAGGGACGTCGGGACCAGGACGACCTGGTGATCACTATTCAACAGGTGGAGTGTGATCGCGGCTGTGACGTGCTGATCGTCTCCGGTCACCGCGATCCTGGTCGGCGCCTTGGGGAGGGTGATTCCATTGGCCCGCAGTGCTTCTCGAGCCAAGGTGAAACTATCGGTCTCCTCACCGCTGGACAGGGTGAAGCGGGTGTTCATCATGTCCATACCTCCACAGAAGAACCCGTGTCCGGTGGTGCGAGCAGTGATTCGGCGATCCGCGTCGCCAGCAGCCGGGCCGCCGTCGGTGGCGGTCGCAATAGGCGGTGCACAGAGCCCTGTTCCACGATCTCCGCCATCGGAACTTCCAGGGCAGCGAGCCGGACCAGGACCACGTGCAGAGCCGCATCGGCTGCGGCGTGACGCAGTGCCTCCTCGAGGGCCGCCTTACTCGCTGCGTAGACGGCGGTTCTGGCTTGCCGGTCGGACACCACGTCGCTGGACACCGCGATCACAGGAAGCGGGGGCGAGTCCATTTCGCGGCGGCTCAAGATCGCCCGCAGAATCTGCAGATGGGAGCGGCAGTTGACCCGCATAACCTGGTCGAACACCGCCGGGTCCACATCGATCGCCCCCTGCCTGCTGTCCACCCCGGCGGCGAACACGACCGCCTGGAAGGCCGCTGGCGCCCGACCGATCAACACGCACACCTGCTCGACTTCATTCGAATCGGCTAAGTCGACATGGTGGTGCTCGTCCTTCTCGCGCATCCCCGACGGTGCCCGCCTACCGACGGTGGTGGTGGACAGCGATGTCCGCGTCCATAAGGTCGACAGGATTGCCCGCCCGACGACGCCGGTCGCCCCGGTCACCAGCACGCGGGCACGCTCAGCCCGCCGCATGTATCCGGCCGGTCTGGGTGTTGAAGAACAAGGTGCGGACGATGAACGGGAGCTCAAGCACGGCAAGTAGTTGCCGTACCTTGTCCTGTTGGACCTCGTAGTAGTCCTCTAGGACGTTGAGGTGCGCTGCATGAGTGGAGACGGTGTCGAGGACCTCGGACACGATCTCGTCAAACCCCGAATCGAGGGCCTTCTGCGGATCCGTCACCTCGGCAAACGGCGAGTACAGCCGGGCAAGCTCGGCAACCTTCGCGTCATGATGGTCGTCACCATCGAGAACTCGGCAGGCCAAGGTGTGCACGTCCTCGGCGGTGGGGAAGCGGTTCATCGCATAGTCGTCGAACACGGCGGGTGCTGTCCGGTACACCAACAGAGCCGTCTCGAACAGGACACAACCTGACACCGGCTCGCCGTCGAAGGACTCGAACAGTTCGCAGAACGAGCCATCGGGCAGTCGCAGGAACAGGTTGCCGCCACGCGTAGCGAGTTCCGCCTGGTGGGGGCCAGTTCTGAGTCGGTGGAACAACACGCAGGTGATAGCTCTGACGATCGGGCTCGACTCCGGAATCAGGCTGAACGGCGTGGTGGGAAAATGATTCCGTAGAAAGTCGCGATATTCCGTCGGTCGCAGTGCCACCATCACGTGGTCGTCGTCCATCATCGGTGCCAGGACGGGTTCCGCCGCCTGTGCATCCGCGATCGAGCGGAGCAGAGCGGCACCGATCCGCGCACCGGCGACCTGGTCGATGTCGAGCTGCCGGTCGAGATGGATGTGACCGCACTCGACGGACAGAACGGCGTTCTCGCCGACGTCTTGCTGCCCCCACGTCTGTAAGGCCTTCTCAACCAGTTCCTCGACGGTTGACCGACTGATCGCGCTCGGCGCGACGATGCGCACGGTCGCTGCGTGATCCAGATCCCCCTCGATAAACACTTCTCCGCCGCGAACACCTACCCGCGTCCCGGGCAGGTCCAGCGGCACCGTGGTGGGATCTGGTCCGAAAACGTGGAAGACCCGGCTGATCGGCAGCAGCGTCGACGCAGCGGCGAACGCCTCACGAGGGACCGTCTCGGCGTCGTACGACCAAGCATGAACTTGCAACCGCTCCGGTTCGGGGCACTCCAGCAGCCGCAATCGGAGTTTGGTGGCCAGTCTCGCCTCCACCAGGTATGCCGCTACCGCAGCGAAGACGTCACGGGGTGGCAGGTAGACCAACAGCTGGCTGAAAAGGAAACCTATCTTCCTTCGGGTCCGCCGCCGATCACCCTCAATGATCAGCACGTGGTCTGTCGTGTTCTCCGGGAACTGAGCCAACACGTCGCTGCCGATATCGAATCGGCACGTCTCCGGGCGCCGACTCAGAGCCGGGGTGACGACTGCGGCGCTTCGTTGGGCGAGCCGCCCGCGCACAACAACCATGAGTTCAGCCAGTACCTTCAATGATACCGGAATCGCGTGCGAGTTCCGCAGGCGCTTGGTGTCTGGAACCGGTGTGCCGAAACCAGCGGTGCCGACATCGACGATCCGGGAAAAATGCACGAGCTCTTGTTGTAGTTCACGAGGGATCACGGCTGTCGTCCGCCGTTTCGGGTCCTGCCCATTGACGGCGAGACACACTGAATCGAAGAGCCCATCGACATCTCGGATCGCCGCGTGTAACTGCGGAACTCCCTGCGGGCCGTGGAGTGAGCAAAGGACCGACAGGCGCAGGATCAGTCGGACGACAAGATCCTCGACGACTTCCGGGTCCAATTCTTCCGATGTCGCATGGTCGATAGCCGAGAATCCCGCTAGAAGATCTCGCTTTATATCCGTCTTCTTGTTGTAGGAAGTGCTTAGAATCATGCGCATCCCCGTGTCCAGAGTTCCGTATCAATGGAATCTTGTTATCGGATCGTCCGATTGGTCGAACCCAATACCCCAGTCTGTAGAAAACTGGCAGGCGCCGGTCCCACCCGCATTACTGCCTCACCGCGTAGCGCGTCGGGTCGGCGACGTCGGCGGCGACAAACGCCTCGACACGCTCCACGCAGGTTGCGCATGTCCCGCAGTGGACCGTCCCTTCTCGATGACAAGACCAGGTCTTATCGAAGGGAACGCCAAGTGAGAGGCCAAGCCGAACGATGTCGACCTTGCTCTGGTGCAAGAACGGGGCCAGGACGGCGAAGTCGTCAGCGAGGAATCCCTTGTTGTTCCGTCGTGCGACGTCCGTGAAATCGACGAAGACCTGCCGACAGTCCGGGGAGACCGTGGGGGACACGCTGTGTGCGCCGTAGGCCACGGCGTCCGCCTGCTTCACCACGGCAAGGCCGATGGCGATGTCGAGCATGATCGGGGTCCGGTTGGGCATGACGGTGTTGTGCCCGTCGGGAACGGTGATGGCATCGCCGGCCGACGCCGACCCGCGCAGCACTGTCGCCAGACTGGTCAGGTCGACGACGTGGTGCTCAACGGCCAACAGCTCGGCGATCTCTGCGGCATGGTGCAGCTCGACTCGTTGCGGTCGGCCGTAGTCGAAGGACAACATCGTCACGCGGGAATGGCAGGCGGCAAGCCAATGTGCCAACACCGTGGAGTTCAATCCACCGGAGGTGACGAGCACTGCATGCCGAGGTGGATGGCGTTTGGGGTGCGGAGCGGGCACCGTCACCATTCCTTCGAGGAATCGGCGATCGACCGGCAGGCCGCGATCACGATGCTCTGCGGTGGGAGTGATCCCTTGAGGGCAGTGTCGCCCCACCATCGCGGTTCTCCAGTGCGAATCTGGGCGGCGGGCAGGGTGAGCGGGGTACCCGGCGGAACAAGCCGGACGCCCAAGCGAATCAGCTCTTCCTGAGTCGAGGGCCTTAGTGGCGTCGGTGGCCCCGTGAGCAGCGTGCACTCCGGATGGCCGTCGGCGCGCAGAATCGGCGCCCGCATGAGGCGCACGGTGAGGAAGGCGTCGACCTGCACGGCCAAGTCTGACGGCATCGTCACAGCGGACACACCGTCAGCGAGAACGAGTCGACTGGGTCGCATCGGGCTTGTGACCGGTACGGCTTTCAGGGGCTGGGTCACGTCAGCAAGCACGAGAGGGGAAACCATCTGTCGCGGCTCCTTGCTGTTGGGAATAGGGTGGCGGGGTCGGAATTATTTCGATGAGCTTTCGACGTGCCGATAGGTCCAAGCCGTCGGCTGCGATCGGTGAAAACGCCGGGACAGCGACTTGATCCGTCATTCCCGCCGCCGATGCGCCCTCGACTCACACGCCTGGCCTTGCTTTCAGAACAGTTGTCAAGACTAATCACTGCAACCCGAATACATCACCAGCACGTGTGCGCCGGTCTGAATCTCCAACATTTCTTTCATGAGAAGCCGCGCACTAGCCATGAATGCGAGGTGCTGGAGAGCGGGTACGACGACATGGTGGGCCTCACCGTCGCTCAGAGCCTTGACCAGTGACGAGAAGCCTGCCGATTGAGTTCGGTCGCGATCTACATAGACTCGCACGAGGGTAAACGCTTCCCTTTGTGCGAAATCTGCTACCTTTCGTCGCAAATTCTCGACTTCACGACTAGACGCGGAAAATGAGACGCGCAGATAGCCGAGCAGCGGGCGCTCAAAGGAATTGCTGGTACTGTGGACGACAGGGCTGGCGACGGGCATTTCGGGGTTGCCTGCGTCGCCAGCCCTGCCAGTATCGTCGGGCATGTCGCATTCCCGCAAGATCGTAGTCCTCGAGCGAAAAATTCGGGCACGGTCAAGCTGGTTCGACCGCGGCGCAAATACCGACGTTGTGTGTAGGTTCGTTGAGCACGATTGCGCCAAGCGGAAAGATCCTCTCGATCGCGGTCGGCTCATGGCCGACGATGCAATTGACGTGCATTCGCGATCATCTGTCATCGTCGACGTTCTCCCAACCACATTCGAGAATTTCGAGCTGCCTAGGTTTCACAGTATTCCGGCAATCCCGACAGGTGGGAACTGCCTCAACGCCCCCGGAACGCCGAACTTCCGCCGAACTAACGCCGACCCTCGACGGTGCGGGTGGCTGCTGGGGCGAGCTGAGGTGGAAGACTCGTGCCCATGACGGAGCTGAACGGCGCACCCGCTGACCTCGACCAAGTGAAGGCGCTGGCACTGAGCAACTATGGCCACTTCACCTCGATGCGGGTTGAGGACAACCGGGTGCGCGGTCTGTCGCTCCATCTGGATCGGCTCAGGCGTGACTGTCGGGTCGTCTTCGATGCCGAACTCGACCCGGACCGGGTGCGCACCCTGGTGAGGAAGGCGGTCGCCGACTGGACCGAAGCCGTTGTCGTCAGGGTCACGGTCTTCGATCCGTCACTCGAACTCGGTCATCCCGGCGCCGCAGCCGAACCCCAGGTGCTGGTCACAACTCGTCCCGCGGTCGCACAGCCGTTGCCCCCGATACGGGTGCAGGCTGTCCAGTACCAGCGTGAGCTCCCTGCGGTTAAGCACGTGGGGCTCTTCGGGTTGGTGCACCAGCGGCGAGCCGCCCAGCGCGCCGGCTACGACGATGTCGTGTTCACCAATAGGAAGGCCCAGCTCTGCGAGGGCGCGACGTGGAACATCGGGTTCTTCGATGGTGAAAACATAGTGTGGCCCGACGCGGACGCCCTTCCCGGCGTAACCATGGCCCTGCTCAACGAGGTCCACAACGGGGACGTCGACACCGCCTCGATCGACCTGGCGCAGCTCTGCGAGATGAAGGTTGCCTTCGCGACCAACGCCGCCATCGGCGTGCGTCAGATCAGCGCCGTCGATGACACCGAATGGCCGGATACACATCCCATCCTCGATGTTCTGCGCAAGGAATACACCGACATCGCAGCCGAGCCGCTATAACGTCCACGCCCTTGTAGCCCACCGACTACCCTCACCTACGTAGCGTTTCGAAGGAACTGTGGGTGGCGATGACGACGGTAGACCGGTGGTCCGGCAGAGACGTTCGGGCGTTACGCGAGGCCAAGCGGATGAGCCTCCGCCAGTTCGCCAAGCATCTTGGGATCAGCGACCGGATGGTGTCGAAGTGGGAGGCGGGCGGCGACTCGATCCACCCGCGTCCTGTGAACCAGGCCGCGCTCGATACATCCCTCGCCCAGTCCGCGCCCGAGGAACACGCGCGGTTTCAGCGCATCCGTAGCTGCACCGTGACGCCGGCCCCACGAGCGGACTACGCCGACCAGACGCGCGCAAAGGACGACAACCACGTCAGGCACCCAGGTGATGGCAAGCTCATGACGTTGGTCGACGGTGGCGTCTTTCTCAGCGGTCCGAACGACAAGCCCGCCTGGCTTCCCGCTTTCTACATCGATGTGTACCCGACAACGAACGCCGACTACGGGCGGTTCGTGGCCGCCACGGGTCACCGTCCGCCGATGCACTGGACCGATGGCCGCTGTCCCGATGACTTGCTCGATCACCCGGTTGTCTTCGTCACCTGGCGTGACGCCACTGCTTACGCGGCATGGGCGAACAAGTCCCTGTCGAGCAGTCAGCAGTGGGAGAAGACCGCACGCGGCCGATTGGGCAGCACCTATCCCTGGGGCAACGCGGCCACGCCAGCGAAGTGCAACGTCCGCGAGAACGGTCTAGGCAGCACTACGCCCGTTGACCGATATCACAGCGGGACCAGCCCATATGGTGTGTACGACATGTGCGGCAACATCTGGGAGTGGTGCTCGACCGAGACCGATCCCGGCCGATACGAATTGAAGGGCAGTGCGTTCACGAGCTCCTTCGACCGCGCGACACCGTCAGCGTTCAACGACGCCTCTGCCGACATGTTCGATGACGACACGGGCTTCCGCTGTGCAACTCCCGCTGAAGATTTGGGCAAACTCCTACGCCGGTGACGATCAAGATTCCTGTGGCGAGATCGCGTCGTCCGGCGGCGGAATCGAGGGCGGTCAGGAACTCGCTGATCCGTGTGCGGTCCTTGGTATCCGCGCTGCGTGCTGTGCTGTTTGACGTTCCCGGCAATGGGCGCGTGGTGACGACGGGGCGGTGCACCTGGGGCCTGGAACGCTGCGGACGGCGCGTACAGCGCCGCCCGCAGCGGGTGGCCCGGACACCGGTCGAGGGAGGCGGGTGTCTGGGCCGCTCCAGCTCACCAGGGGGGACCGGCTGGCTGGTGAGCTGGAGAGCGGGTGTTGTTTCGTTTGTGGCCGGGTCCGGGAGTGGTGTGGCCGGAACGTCAGGTGGTGGGTGCCGTGCCTGCGGCGGAGGGCGCCGGGGTGAGTTCTCGGGCTCGGCTGCGGTGGAGGGCGGCGCGGTGTCGGTCCTGGGTGGTCTTGTCGTGATTGGTCTCGGTGTCGTCAGGTGGCGGGTCGGTGTGGAGAGTTGTGGCGGCGCGGCGTTCGAGTGCGAGGGCGAGCTGGTGGTGGCAGGTGGCTTGGTAGTGGCTGCCGAGTTCTCCGAAGACGGTGAGGGCTCGGGTCAGCTCGGTCACCGCTTCGTCGTGTCGGCCGGTGAGGGAGTAGAGGGTTCCGAGAGGCTCGCTGATCTGCGCGTGGTCTTTGGCGTCGCCGGTGGCGGCTAGGAGGTCGCGGGCGAGGAAGAGGTGGATTTCTGCCTGGTCGTAGAGGCAGAGGTCGCGCAGGATGAGGGAGAGCACCCGGTGTCGCATGGAAGCGCCGCGCGGGGTCCCGCCCTGTTCTTCCAGTCGTAGAGCGGCGCGGAGGAAGTCCAGTGCTTCGGTGAGGCTGCCGTGTGCGCGGGCGAGTTGGCCGTGTTGGGCCTGAGCGGTGGCTTGGAGCATCGGGGAGTCGAGCTGGCCGGCGAGTGCGGTCGCCGCCGGTAGGAGGGTCTCGGCGGTGTCGATGTCGCCGAGTTTCATCCGGGCCGCGATCTCCTTGAGCAGGAGATTGGTCTGGCCGAGTCGGTGTCGACGGGTGTGTTCGGGGTCGTCGGTGGTGTGGGCGGTGCGGGCGGCTGCGGCGGCGCCGTCGGCGAACACGGTGGGCGAGACCAGGTGGCGGTGATGCAGGAACAGCGGCCACAGCGTCTCGGCCAGTTGCCAGGCCAGGTCGTCGCGGTGGTGTGTGGCCGAGTCGAGTGCTTCGCGGAGGGTGTCGTAGTCGTGCGTCAGCCAGTTCAGGGCTGCGGCGGCGCAGTCGAATGGACCGGACTCGTCCTGGATCTCGGAGAACACGGCTCCGAATCGGGGGGCGTCGGGCAGCAGCATCAGGTAGGCGTGCGCGGCACGGGGCAGCATGCTCGTCTCGATCACGTGGAGATCCACGATGTGCTTCTTCTCCGTTCACGGGGTGGTAGCGAGGCGTCGGTGGACATGACGAGGTACGAGGGCGGTGCGTCGGGGCTGGGTGATCAGTGGCCGTCGGGGCTGTCTCGGGGTGTGGGGATGACGGGGAGGGTGTGGTGTCCGTTGGAGATGAAGGACTCTGAGGGCTGCAGTTCGTCGGGTGGGACGGCGAGGGCGAGGTCGGGGAATCGGGTGAACAGGGCGTCGAGGGCGATGGTGGCTTCGAGTCGGGCCAGGGGTGCTCCGAGGCAGTAGTGGGTGCCGTGGCCGAAGGCGAGGTGGTCTTTGAGTTCGCGGGTGAGGTCGTATCGGTGGGCGGAGTGGCCGTGGTGGTGGGGGTCGCGGCCGGTGGCGGCGTAGGCGGCGAGGATGGCGTCGCCTTGGCGGATGACGATGTCGTCGTCGAGTGGGATGTCTTCGATGGCGTAGCGCAGGGGGAGGTTCGCGACGGGGGCCTGCCAGCGCAGGGTTTCCTCGATCACGTCTTTCCAGGTGCGGTCGCCGCGGCGGAGGAGGGCGAGTTGGTCGGGGTGGGTGAGTAGTGCGGTGATGGCGTGATCGAGGAGGTTCACGACGGTCTCGTGCCCGGCGACGAGGACGAGCAGCAGCGTGTCGGCCAGCTCCAGCTCGCTGAGCCGGGAGTCGTCGGCGTCTCGCGCGGCGATCAGATCCGAGGTGAGGTCGTCGCCGGGTGATGCGCGGCGGGCGTCGATGAGCTCGGTGATCACCTCGTATTGGAAGGCGCCGACGGCGTGGGCCTCCTCGGGGGTCGAGGCGGTGGCGAAGATGCCGTCGACCACTTGGCGCAGCTTCGGCCGGAGGTCGCCGGGAACACCGAACAGCCCGCAGATGACGTCGATCGGCAGCGGGTAGGCGAAGGACTCGCGCAGGTCGATCACTGTTCCGGCCGGGGCGGTGGCGATGTCGTCGAGCAGGCGGTCGGTGATCGTCGAGATCCAGGGCACCAGGGCGCTGATTCGCCGAGGGGTGAACGCGGTGGAGGCCACGCCGCGCAGGCGTGAGTGGTCGCCGCCGTAGGAGCCGAACATGTTCCGCCGCCCGACCCAGGCCGCCAGGATCGAGTCGAGGGTGATCTCGCCGTCGGCGTAGCCGGGCCAGTGCCGGTGGGCGTCTTTGGACACCCTCGGGTCCGACAGGAGACGTCTCAGATGATCGTGGCTGGTCACCGTCCATGCCACCACCGGGCCAGGGAGCTCCACCACCGTCGCGACACCCTCGCTGCGGAGAAGCGTCGCCTCGCCGTGGATGTCGCGGCCTGCGGGGTCGAGTCGGTACGGCCGTCGGGAAGTCGAGTGATCGGGCACGTGAGCTCTCCTGCAGTCGGGGTCGGGATGGAGGTCGGGGGGAAACGCACGGGCAGCGTGGTCAGTGCGCGGTGGAAGGGCCCGGGTCGCCAGGTCAGGTCCTCGACGGCCACGGCCAGCTCCAGGCCTGGGAGGTGGTCCAGGATCGTGTCGATCGCGATGGCGGCGATCAGGCGTGCCTGGGCTCGGGCGGGGCACAGATGCGGGCCCGCGCCCCAGGCCAGATGCGCCTGGTTGCCCGCTCGGTCGACGCCGCCCAGTGCGGGGTCGTTGTTGGCCGCGGTCAGGCTGACCAGCACCAGCGAGCCAGCGGCCAGGTGGAGGCCGTCGATCTCGATGTCGTCTGCCGGGTGGGTGGGGGTGTAGTTCGCCATCGGCGGGTCAGCCCAGAGGACCTCGGTGATGGCGTCGTCGACCGACACGCTCCCGCCGAGCAGCCCGTCGGCGAACCGAGGCTCGGACAACAGCACGCGTACGGCGTTCGCGATGAGATTCCGCGTCGGCTCCACCCCTGCCGCCACCAGCAGCACCAGCTGCTGCACCACCTCCTCCGACGACAACCCCGCCGGATGCGCCAACAGCCACGACGGAAGGTCTTCCCCCGGTACGACCCGTTTCAGATCGACCAGTTCGCTCCAACACCGCGTCAACACCCGGTCAGCCGCCCCAGCCCGGTCCCCGCATCGAAGATCAACGGCAGGTGCGTCATGAACTCCGTCGCCAACCCCGCAGGACAACCCAGCAACTCGGTGAACATCATCACCGGCAACCGAGCCGCGAACCCGGCTACCAGCTCCGCCTCACCGCGACCGGCCACCTCCTCGACGAGGACCAGGGCGCTGCGCTCCACCACTGCTCGAAGCCACCGCGGATCGATCTGCCCAAGACTGTCCGCCAGCGCCGCGCGCAGACGCGCATGCGCCAGGCCATCACTGAACAGCGCATTCGGCCGAAACCCCAACATCGGCAACACCGGACACCCCGACGGCAACGATGCTTGCCACCCCCGAGGATCCCTCGGAAACGCCTCCGGATCACGCAGCACCCGCAACGCCAACCCATAACTCGTCACCAACGTCGCCGACACCCCCGGCGCGATCTCCACCACCGCCGCCGGACCCACACCCCGCAGCCGGGCATACACCGCCGACGGATCCGCAGCGAACTCCGAGCCATACAACCGAGCCGTCCCGTTTTGGGCCGGGCGGCCCGGTGGCGTGGCAACGGCATCTGTCGATTCGCGAGTCGCTGAGTCGGTGTTGTCGAGGCGTGCCGTCCGGCCGACGGGGATGACCGGTGGTACGAGACTTTTCGTCATCGTGACCTGCCTGTCTCCCGCCGTAGCAGGCAGCACGGGTGGCTCAGCAGTGTGGAAGGTGGACGAGGTCCCTGGCTGGGCGGAGCATGGCGGCTCTGATGCACGCGGGGACGGGAACAGATCACGGGTTCTCCTGAGCATGGCTACGCGAAGGCACGGTTCGTCATGGGTAGCGAGGGGCGGTGATGAAGGAGGCGCGCATGGCTAGACGGGCTCCGGCGGTGACGAAATCTAGGGCTTGACCTGCTCAGCGGCGGTTCCCCATTCTGAGCTCGTAGATCATCCGGTGGTCACATTAGAGAGAGTCAACGGAGATCACTGGCAGTTTTTCTGCCAGGTAGCTGGAAGCTGCGCCTTACCCTGAATGGGGTGGCGACGAGAGAAGGACCGGGGGCACCGGATGGAACTTCCCATTGAACTGACCGTCGGCGAACGCATTGCCCGTGCCCGCATCGCTCGCGGTATCAGCCAGGAGGCTCTTGCTGGTCTGGTCGGCCGATCCGCTGGCTGGGTGTCCAAGGTCGAGCGTGGAGTTCTGCCGTTGGACCGGAAGTCGGTGTTGCTGAAACTGGCAGCCGTGCTCGAGGTTGACGTCGACGTGCTCGACGGCAGGAGTCCGGTAGCGAATGTGTCCGGCGACATCAGCAGGGCTGTCGTGGTCGGCGAGGTGAGGCAGGCCCTGATGAGGTGGGCGATGCCAGTGATCAACCAGGCTTCGGCAGGGCCTTGCCATCCGCTGAGCGCACTGCGGCAGCGCGTCGATACGGCGAACCGGCTACGGCAGGATGCAAAGTTCGGGCGCCTTGCTCTCGTGCTGCCAGCCTTGCTCGACGATCTCCGCGACGCAATTTCTCGCACAGAGTCGTCTGTGGACCGGGCCATTGCTCAGACTCTGGCGGCAGAGGCGATGCACGACGCACGCGCCATGACGAAGAAACTCGGCCATCTCGACCTGGCCTGGATGTCGGCCGAACTGGCAGGACAGGCAGCACGACAGAGCAGCGACCCACTGATGATCGCCGCTAACGCCTGGAACCACATCGAGGTCTACAAGACCGCGAATGCGCCCGGTCCCGCACGAGCGCTGGCATTGGCCACGATCGACCGATTGGCCGAGGGTTTGAGCACAGCAACTCCAGGCCACCTGAGTCTGTGGGGAACGCTGCACCTTCAAGCCGCACTCATCGCGGCGTACTGGAGCAATCGCGACGACGCCGCTACACACCTCGACGAAGCCGCTGCCGCCGCGCGACGTCTTGGCGGCGACGGCAACCATTACGACACGATGTTCGGTACCACCAATGTCGGCATCCATCGTGTCGCGGTGGCAGTGGAGTTGGGAGAGCCTGAGGCGGCGATCGCCCATGCCAAGAAGATCGACGCGTCCGGTTTGGGTCGCGAGCGGCGCGCTCGTCTGGAGATCGATCTCGCCCGAGCGTTCTCGCAGGCACGTCGGCACGAAAAGACTCTCGGGTCGTTGTTGGCGGCGGAGAAGCTCGCTCCTGACTACGTACGCCCACACCCGCTCGTGCGTGAGATCGTCGGCTCTCACCTGCGGCGCGCCAAGCCAGCGTTGCGCTCGTTGGCGCAGAGGATCGGAGTCACATGACGACTGATGTCACCACGATCAAGGTTCAGGGGCTGTTGTTCGACAACGACGGCGTCCTCATCGACAGCACCGCCGCCGTTGAAGCCTCCTGGCGGGCCTTCGCCAGTTGGTACGACCTGCCGGCGGACGAGGTGCTCGCCCGGGTCCACGGCCGTCGCTCTCGGGATGTCATCGGCGCCTACTCCGATCGCCTCCCCGTGCCCCCAGACGAGGCATTCCGCCGGTACATCGAAGCCTGTGTCAGCGACTTCGCCGACGTCACAGTGCTTCCAGGCGCAGCAGAACTCATCAGTGCCCTACCCGTCTCGGGATGGGCGGTCGTCACCTCCGGCACCGCCGTCGTCACCCAGGCTCGCATGGCTGCGGCAGGGCTCTCCGCACCACCCGTGATCATCACCGCCGACGATGTCCCAGTAGGCAAACCCGACCCAGCGCCCTACCGCATCGCCAGCGAACGACTCCAACTCGACCCCGCCGACTGCTTGGTCATCGAGGATTCACCAGCCGGCCTCAGCTCCGCCCACGCAGCCGGGTGCAGAACGCTAGGCCTACTCACCACCCACCACCAGCATGAGCTTGAGGCCGACTTCTATGCAAGCAACCTCTCGGATGTCCGAGCCATCGAGAACGGCCGATTCTCCGTGACGGTGGAAGGCGCAAGACGACACCGATGACTGAGCCAGACCTAGAACGATGGCATGAAGCCGGTTCGGATGCCGACGCTGCCGCACACGGGCGGACGCAGTGACATAGCGGCATCCACACGATGGCCTCCTACGCGATCGACGCCCTACTACGCCAGCACCGCGCCCCTACCGAGGTCGCCGTCGACTGGCTGAACGCCCTCACAGCTCTGGCCGGGCCGCGTCCTACCCGAGCGCTGTGGCTGCGGATATCTCCAGAGGTCGCCGCCCGTCGCGCCGATCAACGCGGCGGAGGCCGCCGCCCCGCATTCACCGGCGAACAACGCGCTCGCCTCACCTGGGTCGACCACGCCTACGCGCTGCTTGCCGAATGAGACCCACAGCTCACCGTCCTCGGCGTCACCGGGCTCGACCCGGTCGACGCTCACCACGCAATTCACGCGACCTTGCGTCAGATCAGCCAGACGAGCGACATCGATCTGAGCCCGTGTGTGGGGCACCACGAAACCGCCGTCTTCTACGCTGACCACGCCCGATCCCGTCCATCCGTGCCGAGCCGAAACCGAGCGTCCGAAACGGTGACCACGTTGGCCAGCCACCGCGAGCACACCGCTCCCACCGACCTGCTCAAGGCCCTACGCACCGTGCGTGCGGCCGGCACCGACGCACTGGCCGCCACGCTCGACGAATACGGATTGCACGAACTCGACGGTGGTCGCAACAACGACGTCTTCGTCTGGACCACGGCCCCCACGCCGATCTGCATCAAGCTCTACAAGAAGACCGACCGGCAGCGCGTCGAGCGCGAGTGGCAGGGACTCACTCACGCCGCCGGCCTGGGCAGCGCACCAGAACCGCTGTGGCTCGACGAGGACCCCGAACAGCCAGCCCTCGGCATGACGCTGCTGGCCGGCTCCCCGATCCTCGACGTTCTCGACCCTGCGTCGGCCATCAAGTCGCTGGCCAACACCACCCGTGCTCTGCAGAGCGTTCCGCTGAAAGAGCCGCTGGCCAGCCTGGAGCGCGTCGACTCCATCGGCCACTACATCGCCCGCCTCGCCGATGTCTGGCCCGGCCAGCTCGCCGACGCCGCCGACGATCCCCAGACCCCCGAGATGCTGAAGCTCCTGCACCGATGGGAGAACAGCGGCGACGCCGAACTGCTCGCGCAACCCGCCACCCGCGTCTACTCCCGCGGCGACGCGAACCTGCTCAACTGGCGCAACGATGGCGAGTCCACCTACGTCGCGGACTTCGAGTTCAGCGGCTTCTCCGACATTGCCGTCGACGCCGCCGACCACATCGAGCACATCAGCGCCCGCGTCATTCCCGACGACGTCTGGATCAGCGCCGAAGCCGACCTCGGCATCACGCCGGACAACCGCGCAAGGTTCGACGCCGCTCAGCGCACCATCGCGCTGCGGTGGCTCGCCGTGCTCTGGAAGCACCGCACCAAGCGGGGCGAGGAGTTTACCGCGCAGTACGAGCGGGTCCGCGCCCTCGAGGGCTGAATCACGACTCCACATCGCCTGCCAGCGACGTCAGCATGGACACCGCGTCGGCTGCACATGCGGTGCAGCCTTACACGCTGCATGAAGCCGACGGGTACCAACGCTGCCGAACGCTGGCGGGCGGCGGACTTCTTCCACGAGCTCGGAGATCGTCCCTTCCATGGCGCCACGGGAACACTGGGCAGAAGCAGACCGTAGCCGGTGCCGGTGCCGGTCGACCCATCCTCGCCCGCACGGGAGAGCTGAGGGTGCCCACCTTAATGATTGGGGCGGTTCTCGTTGAGCTCGCCGTGATGATCGGGCGGGGTCGGCTGCGGTAAGGACGAGGATCTCGAAGGCAGCCTGACATGGGGCGGGGCACGCCGTGCCCTACGTCGCCACCGGACGAGGTCTGGGCTACGTCATTTGCGTGGCCGCGACAGACTGCACCGGCAGGGTCGCTGTGCGACCACGCCACCCGAGACTGTGAGTTACCCAGAGTGTCCAGTCGATTACGCCAAGTGACTTTATGCATGGTCTACTTCACTGATGACCCCTCCTGGGCCTCCGTCTCCTGAAGAGAACATGCTCGGCCATCTGGCCTTGGTGCCACACCGAGATGACCAGCTCACCCAGCACGCGGCCACCCGTAGGGTCATGGCGGATCTCGGCGACGCTTCGCCAGCACCCATCATGGTTGAGGCCTACAACGAAATTCTGGAGCCCTACTATCACTCGCTGTGGTGCCCCAGGGCGATCCTCATGGCACTGGATCAGACCCCGGACGGCGCCCCTTATCCGATGAGCCCGCAAGCCGCCGCCAAACGGCTGGTTGCCCAGCGCCGACAAGACCGACGTTCCGGAGCACGGCACGCGGTTGGAGACGACGAGCGTGAACTCACTCCGATGGAGCGCGTTGTCCTGAAGCGCCTTGGCCGCTGGAACAGGTCTAAGCCCCCTAGGGAGGGGTTTCGTGATGCGGAAGAGCTGGCCGAGGCCCTGAACCGCCGGTCGATCGACCAGGCGGACCTCCTCAAGCCCGCTGCGGCGGCGAGCACTCGGGATGCGGTATTGGAGCCGTTCCGGCGGCCGACGAGGGCCGACGCGGTGCGGCGGGTGCGGGAATCGCAGGACCGGACCCGCCGGGCGCTTGCCAGCTTGGGATCGCCGCACCTGCCGCCGCCCGTCCCCAAGCCTCGCGCTGAGAAGCTCCGACGGGCCTGGCAGGATGCCCAGGACAAGCGGGCCGCCTACCACCTTGAGACGGACACCTCCGCTGCGGAACTGCTGGCGGTCCAGGCGCTGCGCCAGCACCGTGCTGACGTCGCCGCAGGATGGGTGCTGCAGGATGATGCCGTGTCGGCTGATCTAACCGAAGCAGCCCGTCAGGCGTTGCTGCGGCACCACCATCAGCGCCGACGAGCCTCACCGTTCCGGGCGT
Source organism: Actinoalloteichus fjordicus (assembly GCF_001941625.1). Lineage (NCBI taxonomy): Bacteria > Bacillati > Actinomycetota > Actinomycetes > Pseudonocardiales > Pseudonocardiaceae > Actinoalloteichus > Actinoalloteichus fjordicus. The sequence continues at coordinate 3,623,825 of NZ_CP016076.1, read as the reverse complement.
CGATGGACGCCCTCGACGCTTATCTCAACGCGGACGGTGACGATCACTTGTGACTAACGAAAGGCCTCGTTCGGCGGCTGCCTCGTCGATGGCTAGATCAACTAGCTTCGATCAATATGCGCCAGCTCTTCGGCTCCGTGCCCTGGCGCCGAGATCGCGTGAAGTCTGCCGAGGTCGCGCAGCTGGCTTCGGGACCGTCCTGGCATGGCGATTGGTGGTGCACTTGTTCACCTGAGGGGGACTACGTCCCGCACCGCTTGAGGTGTGCTGGCTCGGCGGTCGCCCGACGTCGAGCGGATACTCTCCTCGCGCGGAGATCCGCGCCGCCGAACACAAGTTGCGGCTGCTGATCGCCTACGGCCGCGAGTTCACCGAATCCGCCCCTACACCCTCGCCCAGGCCGCAGGCATGCCTGTCTCCGGCGTGCGCACCGCCTACGACGACGCCGAGATCGCGGAGGCCGCCCGGCGCATCGGCGCGAAATTGCGACACCGCGATCAGGACGACGAGCCCGGACGGGCCACCGCGCAATCAGCGTCGTACTGATCGACTTCAGGAACGTCCTCCGGTCACGGCCCGGAGCCGCCCGCACCTGCGAACCCGCTTGGCCCGGCCTCGCCGTCCGCCTGGACGATACGGAACCCTCATCGACGTCCAGCCTGCCGGCACCCCGGCGGACCAGCCTCACTCTTCACCGCCGGTTGCACCCGCTGCTCGCCCGCTACCCCCACCGCTTCCGCATCACATCCCGTAACCATGCCGCTGACCCGAGACGAGGCCACCGATGACCGGCACCCACCACCTGTACTCCCGCGACTGGGGCATCACCGAACTGTCCGCCGCGACCACCCCGCAACCACGTCCGGATCACGATCCACGGGCCCAACACCGACCCACAGATCCTCGGCCGCCGCGCCGGCAACGTCGAGATCACCCGCTTCGACACGGACCGCTTCCTCGCCGAGAACCTGCGCTACGCCGCATCACACGACCTCTGACCAGGCATCGGCCGCTACTTTGCACTTCGGGTCAGCTTCAAGAGTTCCGGGACTGTTTCGTAGCCGTCTTAAGAGGACAGAGGTCGGCCGTGGGGCGGGACAGGGGATCCGCACGCCGGTCACCGCGGCGGTGTCGACGGGGTCGCGTCGCGGGTGTCATCTGCCGAGGAGCGACCTCAGCACGGCCAGGTAGCCGGAACCGGTGTCCAGCGGCGCGTACGCCGGCGGTTCGCCGGGGCGGATGAGGCGGTCCAGCGGAGCGACGACGACGCCGTAGTCGGGGCGGTGCTTGTACTGGATCGACATCCGGTCACGGCGCACCGCGACCACGCGGTGCGGGACGGCGCGGTGCAGTCCATTCGACCAGCGTTGCAGGTAGTCGCCGAGAAACACCACCAGCGCGCCCGGCACGACCGGGACCTGATGCCACGCCCCGTCCGAGGCACGGACCTCCAGGCCCGGTTCGTCCTGATCCAGGATGGTCAGCAGGGAAAGGTCGACGTGCGGTGACATCGCGGACACCTCCCCGGGACCGGGGACGGACGCGGCGGCGGCACCGTAGTGGTTGAGACCCAGCCGGTGCAGGGGCTCGCCCAGAAACCCGGTGAAGAAGTCCTCGTCCAGCCCCAGGTCCAGGGAGCATGCGGCGAGGATGCCGTCGCCCAACCGGGCCAGGTGGTGGAACAGCTCCAGTGAACGCGGGAAGTGCTCGTGGTAGAACTCCACGGACTCCGGCGCGGCGAGTTCGCCGGTGGTGTTGCCGATCCGGTACTGCTCACAGGACTCCGTCCCGCCGTGGGTGCGGCTGCGCTCCCTGCCCAGTCTCCGGTACCCGAGGAACTGGGAAGACTCGCAGGCGTCGTACCCGCTCTTCTCCGCCGACGGCAGCCGGTAGAACTGCTGCGTCTCCGCGTAGACATCCTCGATCAGGTTGAGGGGGACACCGTGGTCGTGGACGAGGAAGAACCCCTCGCGCCGACAGACGGCACCGATCCGGTCGGCGACCGCCGCCCGTTACGTCGAACCCCACCCGGCCGCGTCCCCCGGCAGCCGTACATGCGATATCACCCATGTCCTCCCGTCTCCGTCGAACGGACCACCGCGGGGCGTCCGGCACGAACCCCGACGATCGCCGGGACGTCGACGCGCCTTAGTGCGCCGCCGGTCCGACCGGCACCCGGGCACGGCCGCCGAGAGCTCCACCTCACCACTTCATCGGCTGCCGGGCGGACCGACTTCAGCGGCCAACCGTGTACCGGGGGTCGAGTCTGGTGAGCTCTTGTGATCGAACGGTCTGTATTCGACGTGATGGGCCGGGGTGCAGTCACTGATCGTGGTCGCCGGGGACGTAGCGGTTCCAGTTGCCCCGGCCTCGATCAGGACGCGGGTGGTGTGCTTTTCGTGGAAGCCGAGCATCCGGGCGACGACCGGACGGCCGAGGAGGGAACTCCAGATGAAGCCGGACATGACGACCGAGTGTTGACCCCCGTTCACACCAATTCTTCTGGAGCAGAACCGGAGCACGGGTACACGCGCAACGACGTTCAACGGACACCCGACCGCACCATGCAGCACCGTCTGACGAACTGGCAGTGTGAGGGTCAGGGGTTCGAGTCCCCTCAGCTCCACCATCACTAGAACCCTCCTGATCTGGGATGTTCGTCCAGTTCAGGAGGGTTTTTGTGTTGTGGTGACGATCTTCGGTGATCAGTTGCCTGCTTCTGCCGGATCGGTTCAGTGGGTATGGGTGGAGGTTTTCTGGAGGATTGATCTCTCGGTCTCCTCGATCGGTGATCGGTCTGGGGCATCTGGAGATCGTCCGTGCTCTGTGTCGTTGTGTTCTTCCTGGTGTCGGCGTGATCGCGTCGATGATCGGTGTGCACCCCACTGAGTTGTGGCGTTTGGCGGTGGGCGGTTCGGGTGCGGTGGGCGTCGCTGGTTCCCTGCTGCCGTCGGTCTGGGCGTGGTGCCAGCGGTGTTCGAGGTGGCGGAGGAGTCGTTGTTCGACTTCGGGGGCGACGTGGCTGTAGGCCTCGATGATGCGGTTGTCGAGGTGGTGGCCGAGTCGGCGTGCTTGGGCGATTTCGGGAACGCCGTCGGCGATCATCCAGGTCTTGTGACTGTGGCGGAGACCGTGGAAGGTCAGGCCGGGACGGACTGGGTGAGTGCGGACGACGGGGTGGGGTAGTCGCAGGTTCCCGTCGACCGCAGGCCGGAACACGCGGCGGTCGAAGTCACTACGGCGCAGTGGACGACCGCGTGGGCTGGTGAACACCAGGTCGCCGTCGTGGCCGTCGAGGTGACGGCGGAGGAGTTCGATGAGGAACGGCGGCAGGGTGATGGCGCGGGCCGAAGCCGGGGTCTTGGTGGGTCCGAGCCAGAGGCCGTGGGTGGACTCGTGGAGGCATCCGGTGTCGGGGTCGATGAGGATGCAGCCGTCGTCGAGGTGGGTGTTGGTGCGGTGGAGGCCGGTCATCTCTCCCCAGCGGGCGCCGGTCCAGGCGGCCGTGACAGTCAGGACCCAGTCCCGGTGGCCGCCGAGCATCGCGGCCTGTTCGGCGATGCGCACGACCTGTTCGGGAGTCGCCCACGGTCGTTCCACGGGTGTGGTGGAGTGGTCACGGCGTCGTCCCCGGTGGGTTCTGCGGCGGGCGGGATTGGCGGCGATGAGGCGTTCGTCGACGGCGTCGTCGAGCATCATCGAGAACACGGTGCGGATACCGGCCACGGTCGAGGGGGCGTAGCGGGCTCGCAGTTGTTTGATCCACAGCGAGATGGCGACGGTGGTGATGTCGCCGAGGGCGGTGGTGCGCCAGCGCGGCAGGATGTGGTTGTGGATGCGGCCGAGGTAGTTCACCTCGGTGCGGGCCTCCACGTCCAGTGTCTCGATCCATGACGCAGCCCAGTGGGCCATGGTGGTCTTGGCCGCCTTCGGGTCCAGCCAGGTGCCCCGTCGGCGGTCCGCTTCGGCCTCCTGGACGTAGTCCTCGGCTGCTTTCCTGCTCGCGAAGCCGGACAGCGAGCCGATCCGGCCGTCATCGGTGGGGTAGCGCACCCGCCAGGAGTGCGCTCCGATCTTCTCGGTCCAGGCCATGGCGTCCTCCGATCGGTGTGGGAGCGGGTGCCAACGCCTGGTATGCACCACTGTTGGGTGCTTCGCAACTCGATCAGCACGCGCGTTGTTCGAGCACAGGCACTCGACCGATCCACTCGGGTGAGGGCTCCGCATCGGTCCGACACCGATCTTGACGCTTCAGGCGTCTGCTGTTGGCAGCAGCGGGCTTTCGGGAGATCATGTCTTGATGGACGACAGGGTCATCGAGAATGCATTGTTGGTCTGCCCGCACTGCTCGTCGGATGTCACGCACGTTGAGCATGTCTTCGTGTCCGCGCGGAAGGAGGATCAGTTATCCAATGAGATTACTGTGAATGCCATTTCTGGGCGGGTGGAGACTCATAACAAGGAAGAGGCGCCGATCGGCTCCGCCGTCGGCCACGGACGACGACAGCGCATCGCATTGGGGGGTTATTGCGAGTTATGCGGGCACCGCTTCGCCCTGGTGATCACGCAACACAAGGGAAGTACACTCGTCGAATGGGCGGAGCATGAGATTCTGCCGTGGAACGATGAAGACCATCTTGACACCGTAGAAGACCCTTTCTAGGGCAGTTGACTGCGATCAGTAGCCGCTATCTTCCCTACTCGCCGGGCTGGTGCCCCGCACTTACTAGCACCATCGGTCATCCGTACGTGCGGTGCGCAGGCCGCCTGGCGTTCGTAGCTGAGTCAGTCGACGAGGTAGTGGGCTTCGATGTAGGCGACGGTGGAGTCGTATGGCTCGCCCACCGGTTTCAAGCTGAAGTCGCGGAAGACCGTGGCGGTGGCGCGGCGGACGCCCCGGTTGCGGGCGTCGGCGTTATCCCATGATTGGACGAGGGTGCGGGTGACCACCTGGTCGATCTTCTCGGCCAGGTTTCTCTCCGTGACCGTGAGCCCGGACGGTGCGTGGTCGTGGATGATCCGCGACAGGACGCCGACGTGGTCGTCGTCCAGCACGATGACGGCCTCGTCGGGGTGCTTCTCGGCGTCCACGATGGCGCGGGCGACCCGGAGTGCTTCGGACAGGAACTCCAGGGCGTCCTGGGCGTTCTGGATGATCCGGTCCCGCAGCTGCTTGATCCGCTCCGCGAGGGCGGTGTACTTCGCGGATGCCGGTTCGACACCCTCGTCGAGGGCGGCCTTGATGCGGTCCAGGATCTCCTTCGCAGACGGCGATGTCCTGTCCTTGCCGTCGTCGGAGCCCTGTGTGGGGCGGACGAGGGTCAGCAGCTCCTTGAGAACGGCGATGCCCTGAGCGTCCAACACCAGGGCTTCCTCTTGGGAGGCGACCACGGAGAAGGAATGGACGTGGGCGTTGATGATCTCCAGGACCATCGGCCCCAGCTCGCTCAGCCGCTCTTTGCGTTCCTCGTCGGAGGACTTCTTGAATAGGGTCGTGTACACGGAACCGAACAGCCCGAAGCCGTCCCGATACTTGGCGACCCGCTTGTCGGTGTTGATCAGCGGGTACAGGCGGGCCAGGAGCCGGTAGTCCCTGGAGAAGACCTGGGCGGCGCCGGGATTGGCGTCCAGGAAGACGTTGACGGCTCGCACGGACTCGTATCCGTGGACCGTGAGGTCCAGGTCGTCCACGTCGGCGAGGAGGTCCTCGATACGGGCGAAGGTGGTGCGGAACTCGGCGACCAGCTCGGACAGCTCGGTGACGAATCCGCCGCCCTTGCCTGATCCGGCGGTGGTGGGGTCGACGACAGCGCGTTGGACTTCTTCGGCCAGGCCGATGTAGTCCACGATCACCCCGGAGTCCTTCACGAAGCCCTTCGGGGACACCCAGGTGCGGTTCGTGCGGGTGATCGTCTGGAACAGGGTATGGGCCTTCAGCGGCTTGTCCAGGTAGAGGACACCTTCGTTGGGGGCGTCGAACCCGGTCATCAGCTTGGCGGTCACCACGAGGAAGCACAGCGGGTCGTCCGGGGTGAGGAACCGCCGCTTCTGTTCCTCCTCCTCGGCCTCGGAGAGTCGGAACCTCTGCATGCCGCGGTCTTCGTCCTTGGCGTCTGAGACGGAGATGTTCACCTCGGCGGTGATCCGGTCGTGGTCCCCGACCTCCGCGAGTGCCTGTGATACCTCGAACCCGGCCAGCAGCTCGTTGATCTTGTCCGTGTAGGCCACGGCCAGCTCACGGTTATAGGCGACGACCTGGGCCTTGAGACCGTTGCGGTAGGCGCCTGCCAGGTAGTGGTCCACGATGTGTTGACACACGGTGTGGATGCGGTCGGGATTGGCGAACACCGAGGTGAGGCGCCCGAACTTGCGGGACAGGGCCTCGCGATCGGGGTCGTCGAGGGAGAAGTCGTCGGCGAACTGGTCGAACTCCGCCTGCAACGCGCGGTCGTTCATCTCGAAGTCGACCGGGTACGGGTGCAGCGTGACCGGGACGGTCGTCTCGTCCAGCAGAGACCGAGACACCGAGTACCGGTGCAGGACCCGGCCTGGATCGCTCTTCGAGCCGAACAGGTCGAAGGTGTCGGTGGCGAGGTTCTTGACGGGGGTGCCGGTCATGCCGAAGAACCTCGCGTGCGGCAACGCCGCGCGCATCTGCCCGGCCAGGGACTTCTCCCTGGCGGACTGGGTGCGGTGTGCCTCGTCGACCAACACGATGATGTTGCCGCGTGTCGAGAGGTTCTTGCCTGCGTCGGCGAACTTGTGGACGGTCGTGGAGATCACGCCGCGAACGTCGTCGGCCAGTAAAGAGCGCAACTCCTGACCGGTGGCGGGCTGATGGAAGTAGGCATCCCCCAACGCGGAGGTGAACACCCCGGAGGTCTGCCGGACGAGCTGGGCCCGGTCCGAGAGCAGGATGATCGTGGGAGACTCGGCGCGCGTGTCGGTCAACAACAGCGAGGCCGCGAACACCATCAGCAGCGTCTTCCCGCTGCCCTGGTGGTGCCAGATCAGACCCTTCCTGCCGCCCGCGAGGACTCGCGCGTGGATCAGGTGCGCGGCCTCCATCTGCGGGTAGCGCGGCAGATACTTCTTGTTCGCGCCGCCCCCGGAAGTGTCGAACAGGGCGAAGTTGGCGAGCATGTCCAGGACGGTGGCCGGGTTCAGCAGCAGCTCGACGGAACGCTGCACGTCGGCCTGCCCGGACAGGTTCTCGTCGTCGGCGGTGGACCGGAACGGCTGCCACAGGTTCGTGGGCGCCCCGGCGGCACCGAACCGCAGTTTCAACCCGTCGGAGGCCACGGCGAAGACGTTGGGGGTGAAGAACCACGGGTACTCGGTGGCGTACACGTCGTTGATCTCGCGTGCGGCGGCGGCCCACCCGGACTTCGAGGTCGGCGACTTCACCTCGACCACCACCAGGGGCAGCCCGTTGACCCAGTACACGAGATCGAACCGGCGGGAGGTCTTGCCCGGGACGGTGATGGCCACCTCGTCCGACACAACCAGCGTGTTGGCGGTCGGGTGCTCGAAGTCGACGACCCTCAGGGCATGCCAGCCGCCGTCTGAGTCCCGGAACTCCTTACGCCCCCGGAGCAGATGCAGCACCTGCTCGTTGGCCCGCACCAGCCCGCCGTCCACGGCGTTGACCGTGGCGACGATCTCCTCGACCACCGCGTCTACCTCGAAGGCATCGATGGTGTCGGGGTTGAGCCGGACGAGGGCATCCCGCAGCTGTCCAGTAATCACCGTCTGCGTCGTCGCACGCGGCAACGACCTGCCCGCTGTGAAGCCCCAGCCCATCGGAAGTGACCACTGGATCATCAGGTTCTGGAACTCGCGCTCCCGAATGCCCTTCGCCACGGATTAGACCTCCAGCTCGGCGGACTTGATGTCGATGGTGCGATTCAGCAGGCCCGACAGCAGACTGGCACGAACGCTGCGGAGCCGGCTGGCCTGCAGTTGGGTTCGGCGAATTACGTCCACGATCTCTAGGCATGCCTCCGCGATTGCATGATGCCCCTTGATGTCCGCCACTGGCAGGTTGCTCAGGATCTCGGTGTTGAGGTTCAACATGGTCGTCCCTACCGCGTGAGAGACCAGCCATTCGGTGGTCGCTGCGCCGGAGAGAGCTTCTGCGAGGAGCCGTGACATCGATGAGTCTTGCGGACGGACGCGAATGCATCCCGTTCCACACAACCAGCCATCTTGCTCGGCAATGACGAGGGCACGCTTCGAGAGGTCGCCACGTCGCGGAAAGACGATGTCACCCGCCGTGAGCCGATGTCGGGATAGCCTGGCCGCCACGTTGTCGGGTACCCGCCTGATTTTTGTGGTGAGGATCTGGCCGTCCACCAGGTCTTGCGGCATGACCACAGGAGTTCCCGACGAGTCCTCCGTGTACTCGTGCGCATGGAGCTGAGATCCGAATGGGCCGATCTGGATGCCACGTGGTTCTGCGAGGTCAACAAGAGCGGTCCTGTCCTCGACCGATTCCAGCTCCCGCCGGGTTCCTGCCAACAAGGATCGTAGAGAAGCCACCTCGGCCCCGAGAGCGGCGATCTGCTCGTCCACCGCGCCGATAACCTCGACTATCCGCTCTTGCACCTGCCTAGGGGGCACCGGAATCTCGATCAGGCCTAGGTTCACACCCGAGATGCGCGCGACTTTCGTCTCCGATACATACTTGATTTTCTGTGAATTGAACGGAGATGACGTGAAAAAATACGAGACGTACACAGGATCGAGTCTGTGGCGGAAGATATAGCAGTCATCGTGAACCGCAACGTCGTCGTCGCCCAGCCATGCGACTGCCTTCCCGACATCATCGACGTTCTCGCTGGTCGCAGCGATGACCAGGTCCCCAGGGCGAGCAAGGCGCATTCGCGCACGGGAATTTTCGGCGAGGAAGGTGAGGGAGTTCTTCGCAATAGCCGCAAAGTCCGTGTGAATCTGCGCGTAGTGGATGCAGCCAAGTCCGGACTCAACGTAGTCGTTCTTTGTGAAACGACGCCCCCGGATCAATTCGCCAATCTTAGAGAGGGCCTTCGAGGGCCACAGCGACTGCTCACTCATCGAAGCCCCCGATCCCAGCGGCGGCGAGGACGGCGAGCATGTGCTGCTCTGTCTTCTGACGCTCGGCCCGAGCGATATTGTAGGCGTCGATGAGGGCGCCGAGGTCTTCCTGCTCGGCTGCGGCCTGCTTGACGTAGCGTCCAGTGTTGAGGTCGTACCCGTTCGCGGCGATCTCCGTGGTGGGCACGAATCGCGCCGCGAGTCCGCCGCCATCAGAGTCGACTGGATTTCCGCCGGAATCCGAGCTCGAGTGGTAGGCGGTCACCACATCGGAGATGTCCAACTCGGTCAGAATGTTGCGATTCTTCGCCTTGGTGAACCGCTTCGAGGCGTCGATGAACAGCACCCCATCCTTGCGCTCCGGAGCCTTCACGCCGGGAGCACGGAACACGAGGATGCAGGTCGGGATCGATGTCGAATAGAAGAGGTTCGCGGGCAACCCGATCACCGCCTCTAGTAGATCGTCATCCAGGACACGCTGGCGGATGACTGCTTCCTGGCCGCCTCGGAAGAGGACGCCGTGGGGTAGGACGACGCCGGCACGGCCCTTCCGGGGGTCCATCGACGCGATCATGTGCTGCACGAATGCCCAGTCCGCCGACGACGGCGGCGCCACCCCGCCGAGGGCGCGCGGGTCCCTGATCCAAGGCTTCCACTTCAGGCTGTAGGGCGGGTTGGCGACGATCACGTCGAACTGCGCGGCGGACCCGTCCGGCTTGGTGAAGCGCGGGTCCTTCAGGGTGTCGCCGACCTCGACCTCGAACTGCGTGAGGTTGTGCATAAAAAGGTTCATGCGGGCAACACCTGCGGTGTCTGGCACGGCCTCCTGCCCGTACAGCTTGAGCGTGTACCCGCGTCCGCCCTTGGCCTTCAGGAGGTTCGCCGAGGCGATGAGCATCCCGCCCGACCCGCACGTCGGGTCGTACACCGATTCGAAGCTCGTGGGGTCGAGGAGCTTGACGATCAACTCGACGACCTCGCGCGGGGTGAAGAACTGGCCTGCGCGGGTGCCGGACCCGTCGGAGAACCGCTTCAGGAGGTACTCGTAGGCCCCGCCGAGCACGTCGTGGGACATGTTGCCCTCGTGCATTTTCGGTGTGCGGTCCATCGCCTGCATGACCGCTGCCAGCACGTCCGCCGACAGCACCTCTTCGGAGGTCCAGGTCATGGACCCGAACAGGCGGGAGAACTTGTCCGGGTTCGCCGTCTCGATGGTCTGCAGGGCGGAGCGGACTCGCCTGCCGAGGCCGGGCTGGGTAATGGTGGCGAGGATGGACGACCAAGTGGCGGGGCGCTCGTGGATGTTCCCGGGGTGGATGACCGGGATCTCGAACGACTGGTAGTCGCGGTACTCGATCTCGCGGGCTTCCTCGGCGGAGAGGCTCTCCACGCCGTCGTTCTCGGCCAGGAACTCCTGGTGGTGGTGCTCCCAGGTGTCCGACAGGTACTTCCAGAACATCAGCGGGAACATGACCGAGGAGTACTGCGCTTCGGGCATCGCCACGCGCAGCTCGTCGGCGGCGTCCCACAACCGGTTCTCGATCTCCTGCTGGGTCACTGCCATCAGTCGGGGGTGTCCTTGCTCGTCAAAGGGGTGGAGGGCCGAAGGCCGTGGTGTGCCTGCTGATCACCCTATTCGGGGTGCCTGACACGTACTGAGGAGCGTAGTTTCCCCGCAGATCACTCGAACACGACCTCCCGTGTCGCGGCGGTCCCGGAATCGGGGCTGGTCAGCTGTCACGCGAGTGTGTCAACTGGTGGATCGTGCGAGGGCTGCGGTCGTTACCACGCCCTGCTGTGCCCGTCGCCTGCTTCTCCACGGGCCACGTTGCTGGACCCGGAGTGTCGTCGCACACGAGCGGAGGAGAACTCGCGACCATAGGCGAATGTCGGTGCTGCTGTTAGTTGATGTCGACAACGTCGTCGGAGGAAACAACCCTCGCCCGGAGTTGGTCGAGGTGTGCCTGGTGGAGTTGATCGCGAGGCCGCCAGGACGGGCAGCACGGCCCGGGCCGAGCTGTCGTCGGGGCAAGGGTCCGCGTCAGGTCGCGACGGCGGCTTCGCGTCAGGACCAGAGTCACCCGAAGTCGTCGATAGGCGAGGCCGTCCCGACGGTGGACGACGAGGTCGCGATCCGCATCGGCGCCGAGCCTGAGGTGATGCGACGCCTCACCCGCTCCGCGCGCAGGCTGGAACGGGTGGGCTGGCTGCTCAGTTGGCGTATGCACTGTTGTCCGGCACGGTCGGGTTCGTGGTCGAGTATCTGATCGTCGGCGAGCAAGCGCTGGCGGGATGCAGCCATCTCGTGTTCTTCGTGGTGTTCATGGCAACGATCAACGGCCAGTACGTCTATCCTCGTGCGTCAACCACCACACGTCTGGCCACCGCCCTCTTGCAGGGTATGACCGCGATCGGGTCTTTATCTATGTGCGCGATCTAGAATTACTGGGGTGATCTCGGTGTGCGCAGCTTTCCGCGCATGGTGTCGGATATGTGTGCGATCTGGATGTGGCAGCCGTCGATCCACATCAATCCGGAACTGATGACCGAGCGATGATGCTTGTTTCACACCAGTTTTCCTGGAGCGGAGCTGGAGCATGCATATGTTCGCAACAAGGCTCAACGGCACTCTACGATGTGGAACGGCATCGCCTGACCTACTGGTTCTCCATCGGCGCAGGTCACGGCAGCGCGAAGATCACGCTGGCAGTGTGGGTGGTGTCGACATTATCCAGGCCTCGTGGCCATTGGCGTACCTGTGGAAGCTCAGGACTCGCGACCAGCAAAGCAGTCGCTGCGGGGCTGTGCCGCAGATGGTTCGAGTCGGGGTGATCGGGATGCGGACTTCAAACCAAGGTAGACGGTGCGGCGACCCCCGAATTTTGGGATATGGTCCATAAAGGAACCAGGGGGTGGCAGTGGAACATCTTGAGTCGGCCTCTTTAATGCGAATCACGATGATTGACGTGGTTGGTCAAAGATCGCCTATCGCGGCACCAGTGAGCGGGAAAATGACATCTCGGAGGCGCAGGGCGGCTGCGACGGCTCGTTGTTGCTGCTCGATGTGGATATTGGCGGCATCCACTGCGGCAACGATCTCTCGTTGCATCGTGAGCGGTGGCAGTGGGATAACCAGTTTGCGCATGGTGCTCGCGCTGATGTTCGGGATCGCAGTGCCGCGGGAACGCTCCTTAATCCATTTCTGTGCTTCGGGGGAGTTCAGGTAGTGGACAAGATACGTGGAATCAATTCCATTGACTGACGGCCGTAGACGCATGCAGCTGGGACCCAAAAGCCATCCAGCCTCCGCCTCACGGACGAGCCCGTGCCGGCCGAGTGTCCCTGATCGTGCGCATACGACATCCCCTGGCAATAGCGCATACTTCGCGAACCTCGCGGTAGTCTCCGGGTTTACGGTGTCCAGGTCCTCATGGCTTAGGTACCCGAGTCTGATATTACGGGGCAGTACCAGTCGAGTCCAAGTTGCAGTAAAGTGGCCACGTGTCCTGCGCACCGTACCTGGCCCTGATTGAACGTCGCATATCTGACTAAGGGGAACGCTCATCCTTCTTTCGAGAGTTGCGTCGTGTAGTGCGGAAATGCGCAAGGCGATGTCTTCTTGAATCACCTCCACCTTACTCTTCAGATCGTCCAATTCTCGCTGCAAAGACTTGAATTCGACTGATGTCACCGAGGTAGAAGAAGTGATTTCCGCGCCCACGTAGCGCTTAGATTCGAGAATGTAGTTCTCCTGCTGAATATCGGCGATACCGACTGATCGAGCGAACTTTTCGGAGCCGTCATGCTTCCACGAGCTCCCGAGATCGCGCCAGTCGCGATAGGTCTGAATGATTTTGCTCCGGAGCTCGGGGTGCAAGACACGTCGGCCGTCCCCGTCGGACTCACCTCGAACGGTCGTGGCGTCGATGAAGAGGATTTCTGGCACTTTCAGCTTGCTGGGTTCGGGTCGTTGAAGCAGCCAGAGAGACACCGGAATCCCGGTGTAGGCGAACAGACCTGCCGGCAATGTGATGATGCTAGCGATAATGTTTGCATCAACCATCATTCGTCTGATATCGGCATTCGCTCCGCCAGTGAACAATGCGCCGTTGGGCATGAGCACACCGGCGTGCCCGCCGGGCTTCAGGCTCATCACTGCAAGCTGGAGCCATGCGAAATTGGCATCTCTCTTCGGTGGCACGCCAAAGAGCCACGTGTCCTTTCTGGCTTCGTCGGGTGTCGGTAGGTTGAAGGGGGGATTGGCGAGGACGATGTCGAACTTCCTGTCGGTGAACGCCCCGCCTCTCACCTGAGGACCACCAATTCGCACGTCCGCTTTACCACCGTGCAAAGCGATGTTGAACAGCGACATCCGCTGCGACCGCTCATTCAGCGCTTGACCGGACACCGACGCCGCTCCCCGTTGCGCGGCAGCCACCAACAGCTCGCCGGAGCCGCACGCCGGATCATACACCGTGCTCGATTCACGAGGATCGAGTAGTTCGATCAAAAGGCGCACCAGCGATCGAGGAGTGAAGTGACCACCCCGCCGTCCGAAATCCCGGTGAAAGCTGTTCAACAGCGCGTCGAAGAGCGTTGCTGGATTGACAGCTTCCAGCTCGATCCGATTAAACAGATCGATCACCCGTAGCCACTGTCGCTCGCCGAGGGAACCTCTTCCGTCGGGGACCGGTAGCGGAGTACCCAGTCCCGCTACCGGTGCGGATCGCAGCAGTCGGCTCACGTCGTCCCAGTTCCCCTGTTCTGTGACTTCCTGCCACAGTGCCGGGGCGGTGGAGCGGAGGTAGAGAAGGCTCATGACCAACTCGGCAGCCGACGCCCGGTCTAGATCGCCGCGCAATTGGTCCATAATCTGCCACAGCAGAGCAGGCGTGTCATGGCTGGCCTCTGGGTTCATCCGCAGTGTCGTTGGCCGATCAACCGAGGCGTGCACCCCAGCGTTGCGCTTGAACCGGTCGCCGTAGGTGGTGCCGGGAGTCTCGTCTGACCGTAGCCCGTTGCGAGCGATCCTTCTCTGATCGAGCCAGCGCGCGATTTCGATGAGGGAGAACAGCTCCTGGCCCGCCGTCACGGTGGGGCGGGGGAAGTCGGCGTGTCGCTTGCGCCAGTTGCTGGCCGCGCTCACGCCGACCCCCGCCAGTTTCGCGATGTCGGTGAGGGGCAGGCCTTGGCCAGGTTCGGTCATGGGTGCATCCTCACTGATCAACGGAGCCAGAGCACGTGCGGGACCTGATCGATCTCGCGCATGGCCGGACTCAGTCCAGAAGACAGGTAGTCGTATACCCGGTAGAGCGCGGCGTGATCGGCACGCAAGTCACGACCATTGAGAGGTGCGTAGTGCATCACGCGGTTGCGCAGATCCCGTATGTTCTCAAGTTCGGCATGAAGGCGGTCTCTGCGTCCTCCGTAGTGCCGGAAGGCGCGGTGAAGGATCGGGACCCATAGTGTACGGTTGTACGTCTCGCTGACCAGCGAGACCCAGAAACCGAGGGTCATCTTCGCCACGACCTTGTTGGCGTTCTGCTGTGACTCTGGAACGTCGACCTTCTCCTGTGCTTTCTTAACCAGGTTCTGGCTGTGGACGGTGAGCGGGGCCACTGCCCACCAGTCATCGCGGCCGAATTGAGCAGTCAGCTCACGGTGCAGCGCGTTACGCAGTGTGATCTCGGCGAAGTGCAACAATGGGTAGAACGCCCCGCATACGCGGACGGTCCACACGTACAAGCGGAAGGCGGCAGCCACATCACCGCCGCACACCTCCAGGTACTTGCTGAAACGGGCCTTGGAGAGGGCCTCGGGGATCCACGCGTTTGAATCGTCGGTAGCAGCCATCCTGATCCCCCTGAGATGTGTAGCAGGCCAGCCTGAAGCTGTGCTCTAATATTCGAGTATGCCCCTGGTTCGCCTCTGCTTCGGCATGCCACCTGGCGCGCTGTCTTTTTTCTGGCACTCAACCAGGCGTCGTCGATGGTTGAACCGCGTTGCTGGCGCAACGGTAGCTGTACGCCTACCCGTCGTCAAGTACTGACCCGTACTCGGAGTTGTGAACTTGATGCTGTACGGCGCTATGCATTGGGACATCGGATGCCCGGGTAGCTCTGGCAGTTGCTCGCTGGTACGTCGATTAATGCAGTTCAGAGGGCTTCGGGGCTGCTTGGTGGCTTACGTGTTCGGCTGTTGCGGCAGCCTGAAGCACGCGATCGGGTCGCGACGTAGATTGCTCGTCGCCTATGTCGATCGCGTGAAGTGTGAAGTGCTGGGCTTCTCGGGGTACGCAGCCGCCTTGCAGTCTGAGGAGGCCTGGATCCTGGGGCGGGCGCCGAACGGCTGTGGGTACACGGAGAGACCAGCCCGAGCGAACTAATTCGGTCGATAATTGGATGCGCGAACTCGGGCGTGCTGGCTCGTCTCATGTGATCGTCGGTACCCGTGACGATGAGTTTCAAGCTGTGTGGGATACAGGCGACTTGAGCTTCCTTGAGAGATCACGACCACGGCATCGCAGGTGGGAGCGAGTGGCTGGCAGCGGAGCTGCCAGAGCGGACTGCGTTGCCATGCCGTTTGTAGCCATGCTTTTGGTGGCTTTAAATCTGCTCATCACCATTGGTCAACCCGGTCGGGCTTTAGTAAAAATGGAGCAAACGGGGCGTCGGATCGGTACGAACGGCTTTCGATGGCTAACCATAGAGCCGTGCAATGAGGCTGCCGTTAAATTTACTGGACATAAATCCGGTGCGTCTGTGCTAGCAATTTGCCGGTCAGGCTTGAGTCCATAATCATGTAGCCGCTTTTATCTGCGTGGAGTTGCGCGCGGCGAATTGGAATAGTCGAAGGGTTCTGCTTGAATTAATTGTTTCTGATTGGGTGTTATCATGGGTTCGGCCCTGCTCGTAGCGGCTGGTTGGAATGCTGGAGTCGGCGGCGCTGGACGCACACCTGCTGGACAGGCTGGACCCGGCGCTCATGACCTCCTCGCGTCGCCTCGAGCTGGTCGACCTGCTCGTCGACGTCATCGCCGCAGAGGCGGTGCGCTACACCCAGCACGAACTCGCCCAGGCCGGCTTCTGCACGGTTGAGGAGGACCGTCTCCTCGACCTGCGGGCGTCCCTACGCCCAGCCGCCCGATGTCGACCCCTGGGGGAGTTGTACTGCCTGGCGTGGCGGTCGGTGGCCAACGCCAAGAAGCAACAGCGGGCGCCGACGGCGACCGCGACGTCGGAGCTGGTCGAGCAGATCGAGACGCTCGCCGCACGTGCCGCACGTGACCCCGACTGGTGGATCCGGGCGTTCACCTCCGTGTCCACCCTGGAACTCGCCGCCAGCACCCGAGTCCTGTTCGACGTCATCCTCGACGCCGACCCCTACACCACCACCTCTGCCATCCTCGACGAGCACCTCCCCGACCCGCACGCCGGCGTGCTGCCACCACGGAAGATCACCCGATCAGACTTCAACTCCCTGAACTGCGCGGTCTGCCACACGAGAGTGCCTCCGCCGCAGGCCTGGATCTGGGTCGACATCCGCCACGCGGTCACCCTGTCCAAGACCCACCCCGACCACCTCGACGACGTACTCGAACGCCTCGCCCGCGACGACGTCACACACTCGACCTGGCAGATCGGCCACCAAGACTGCCTCCCCGCCGACGGAGCCTCGCACGACACCGCACTGCCCACGACCTACCGCGAACTCCTCGGCTGGGCGGGCGACCTGCTCCTCAACCGCCGATGGACCACCCACACCGACCTGCCCCTGATACTGACCGAGGCCGCCACCCTCACCAGACGGTTCGCCCCCGCCCCCTGACCGTCGACCGCACATCCCGCCCTCCCGCACCCTCCTGTCGGGCACATGCGCTGTACTGATCGTCGTGCACGTCCACAACGCGCAACCGAGACCCCGCGCCATTCTTGAGGACCTCGACGATGAGGTGGCCGCCGAGGTCGCAAAGCTGTTCCCGTCTTCCGTCCGTGTGACCGAAGGGGATCTGCTGTCTGAGTGGGAGGCGGACGTGCTCGTCACTGGAAGCGGGTCGATCAAGCGGGCATCGCATCTGCACGTGGTGTCTTTCGGTGCTCACAACCTCGGAGAAGCTACGGAGGTTGGGGAGGAGACGTTCTCCTCTGTACGGGACCTGCGTACCGACACACATGAGTCGCGGTCCCGAGAGCTGATCATTACCTCCGACATCACCGGCGAGCTGGGTGGGTTGGTCCGCGTGTCTGGTGCCGTATTTCGACGAGCAGAACCCGAGACCCGTGCTGAGCGCATGGAGGCAGGCCGAAGTACAAAGCATTCTCTCAAATCCGGACCCACGCGACTTCGCTAGACCAGTCTCGTCGGAGGATGCTCTCTTCTTGGACCTCCGCCCTTTCCTGCTCTCCGGTGAGGAGGCCGTTCTCGCGGGGGTGTTTCGTCGTCACGCCGGCGGCATGTGCTGGTTCCTACCGAAGGGCTGTCCCAGACCGGCGGCATGGGTGGCCGTGGCGTTGACGCACTTCCGGGAGGTCGATCCCGAGCGTATTCCGGCGTTGCCCAGGTGGTGGGAACGCCCGAAGTGGGCCACGGCCGACCAACGGGCCGCCCGCGACGTCGTCGCCGACCTCGAAGTCGAGCGGGAGAGGATGCTCGACGACCTGGACCGCCAGCTGGTCGAGGCCCGCGATCGGGTCGCTGTAGCCGACACCACTGCGGCCGAGGGGCTAGCACGGCTGCTCAGTGCGGACGGCGACGCGCTGGAAACCGCCGTCCGCATCACGTTCGAATCGTTCGGATTCGAGGTCTAGGACATGGACACCGTCTTCCCCCAAGGGCAGCGACGGGAGGACCTGCGCGTACGCGACCCGGACGAGCCCGGCTGGGAGGCGATCGTGGAGATCAAGGGCTACACCCGAGGAGCCCAGGTCAACCATCTCGCCCGGATCCGGCGCTGGGCTTCCCGCTACGCGACCGACCACGGCCGGGCCCCGGACGCGTTGTGGCACGTGGTCAACCACTTCCGGACCACCGATCCAAGCGCCCGACCCGTCGTACTCCCGGACGACGACGCCCTCGTCGACCTCGTCGCCGAGGGCGGTGTCCTGATCGACACCCGCGACCTGTTCACCGCAGCACGCGACGTGCAGGCCGGGACGGTCGCCGCCGATGTCCGCAAGCTCCTCTGTGGAGCACGAGGCCGGTGGAACCACTCAGAGCCGCCGGTGGCCGACGCAGGCAGCCACTCGCCCAGTTGATCAACGCGTCGGTGCGTCAAGTCGGGGCAGCGAACCGATCTCGTCGGAAGAAGCCGACAGGTGGTGTCGGCTTCTCCCGACGAAAGGGTCCTGTATGCGTTTTCACCAGTTCTAGCGGTCGGTCGACGAAGGCCTCGCCCGCCATCGGCTCACGACGCTCTCACGTGCCTTCGCATCGCCGATCGAACAAACGCCAGCCGCGGCGCAGAGTGATCATAGCGAGGTCATACCAGCCAGCGAGTTCTCCGAGGTGTCCTCCGGTGATACCAATCGATAAGCCGGTGGCGCGGTCCGGCAGACCAAACGCTTGGAACTCTGCCCGCTGGGCGAGACTCCACATCAGCACGTGCGCGTCACCGGACAAGGTGTTCCAAGCCAGCCGCAGGCCAGCCTGGCGGAACGGGTCTTCCGGGAAGACCACTGGTCCGACGTCCCGCACCACGTCTGCGACATTCAACTTCATGGGCGCTGGCTGCACCGCCGCGAGCGCACGCTCTCGGGTGGCGATCCACTCACGTTGGGCCCGCACCTGCTGCTCTCCAGCGGGTGTGAGCCCGAGACCGGAGGCCACATCGAGCGTCCGACTCTGATACTTGCGTAGTTGCTCGTATGACTCGCTGATCACCGCGTGGCCGCGTCGCTGCCGTGTCACCGCGTCGTCGGGCGCGGTGATCCACACGCCCTGCGCGGCACCGACCAGGGCGCCCCGCAGAGCGGTGTGCTGCGCGGAGCTGTACAGGTTCCCTCGGTCCAAACCGTCCCAAACCAAGCGCAGGTGCTCACCGGCGGAGATTAAACTGAGCCGCGCCATCTCGCTGATCCGCTGAAAGCGGAAGACTTTGTCGTCCTCGGCGAGGTCGCTACCACGCTCGGGCTCCTCCGGCGGGTAGCGCACCTGACGCTGACGCCACTGTTCCAACTCCGGCTGCGCCCTCCGAAAGACCGTCAAGTAATCCATACTGCGATTCTGGCCGTAGGCGGCAGGGCCTACCTTCTGCAGCGTCGGGCATATCCCGGCCAACGGGAAGTCACAAGGATACTGTTCGGAGCGGGGGAAGCTCTCTGGCCGTCGGCTCGGCCATCATCATGTCGGGCACGCCTTAGCGCAAGGCCGGTAACGCCGCCGCTCTGTAGGAGACCAGCTACAAACTCGGCTCTGTCCGCACTGGTTCCCGACCAACACTCCGACCATCCGGAGCCGAACCGAGTTACTACTACCACTGGCTCAGTCCTTGTCGAAGTGCGCCTCGGCGGCCCGACGGATCTGCGCTAGGCGCTTCGAGACGGCGCTGTGGTTTGCGTACCCGAGCACATCCGTGATCTCGGTCTTCCTGGTCACGCCGCTGTTGAGCAGCACAACGATCTGCCGGTTCCGGGCGTCCAGCAGCGCGAGGAAGTCGTTGGTGACCAGGTTGCCCAGCACCTCGCTTTCCGGCCCCTGGATCGGGATGGTGTCGGTCAACTCGACGAACTTCACCGTGACCTTGCGCCGTTTGCCGTGCAGCTTGCGTTCGAAGTCTTCGCGTGCGTACGACCAGTGGCTGGAGAAGTCGTCCTCGATGCGGTGGGATCGGACGGCGTCCAGGATGCCGCGGAGCTGGCCGGTCCGGTCGGCGGCTTCCACAGTCTCGACCACGGCGTCGTGGGCGTCGTCCTCACCGAACCACACGGGCCCACCCATCCTCGGGTTGCTGGCGATGGCCCCGGCGAGCACGCTGCCGTCCTCTAGGAGGACCGGGCTGGGAGTCCTGCCCTTGTCGACCTCGGGGAAGTCCCGCAGCCGCTCTTGGATCGTGGCGGTCACCGCAGGCACCCAGAAGTCCAGGTTGTGGGCCAACAGCCGAATCGGGTCGTCGGCCGAGAACGCCTTCATCTTCGACCCTGACATCAGGTGCGGCCAGACCGTCCACGCCCACGCGCGGGCCAGCCGGGCTTCGAAGTCGGTCGGGAGCAAGTCGTCGATGCCTGCCCAGTCAGCCATGAACGGCCACTGGCCACCACGCAACAGCGGGAGTCCGAACATGCCTAGGACGCGCTTGGGCAGCAGGTGGAACAGTGGCGCGTACTCGATGTACCGTGCCCGTGTCCGCGGCACGAACGTGACGTTGACGTCGCCGAGGTCGGCGATCTTGGCCATCGGCTTCGGCAGGGCGTCCAAGTCGAAGAAGCGCCGCCGGAACTGGGCCGCCTCCCACAGCATGTTCCACTGCGCGAGTGCGACGAAATCCCCGTCGGAGGTGTGGGGCATCGACAGCGTCGCGTACTCCGGCGGAGCCGGTTCGAGCGGGCGGACCACGCCGCCAAAGATGAATCCGGCTGAGATGTTCCGCAGGTACGGGAACTCCTCCGTAGTGGCTTCGGCCTCGGGGAGGAACACGTCATCGCGCCGCCACGCCAGCACCTCGGCCGCAGTCGGCTCAGGGTTCTCGCTCACCTCATCCTCTCCCGTTCGCCGCTCCGTGCGCTGACCGGTCCGCTCGTCGATCTGGGCCATACCTACATCACGACGGTCTCTGCGGGATTCGTTCCGAGCGCCGCGAAAGTCATCGGACGTCACGCACTCATCGCCTCTGACGTGACCGCCGAGGCCCTACTAGGCGTCAACCGGACACCCTCCGCCCGTATGTGAACATATGTTCGAAGAAGGGTGCATTGCTGGTCATGGACCGGTGCCTACTTCGGACTGCTCAACCGGACGGCAAGCTGGCATACGGGGCTTGACAGCTCGGGTATCAGGCGGTTGTGCACGATGGCGAGGTCCATATCAACTGTCTGGCTTGCGCTGCCGAGGGCACTGATCATTCCTGGCGGCTGACTACCAATGGTCCGACTCCTGATCGCGCTGAACTGGACGAGGAGATCTTTCGCGACCTCGTCCTCCGTCGGGCGAGGACAACACCGTCGTTGGCGGGTGGCCAACATGATCAATTGCCCGTTCACCATCTGGTAAGGCGACGAACTCCACAGCCGAAAGCGCGTGCTCACCAGCCTCTTGGGCCAGATGGAGACCTGTTTCCCTCGCCCGCCTGATGCTCCTCGATACGTCATCGCGCCTGGCCTGAATCTGACGGGCAAGGTGACAAGGCCAGCTCCACGGACGCTTTCCGAGCGTCGAGGGCGACTGGTTCGAAGTCCTCAACTACGAGATCAGCTACGCCGATGGCCGCCGCGAGAAA
This sequence comes from Actinoalloteichus fjordicus, assembly GCF_001941625.1. NCBI lineage: Bacteria > Bacillati > Actinomycetota > Actinomycetes > Pseudonocardiales > Pseudonocardiaceae > Actinoalloteichus > Actinoalloteichus fjordicus. Next base: position 3,602,320 of record NZ_CP016076.1, on the reverse strand, counting down.
CTGGACCTGGTCGACCATCGGGTGTCGTTCTCGATGTTGCGGGAACGGACATAGGTCGATCGAGCCCCGCGCCGTAGAGTTCAGGCTATACGGACGGAGGAGTGAGCGGTGGCGGAACCGGCGGCAGTACCAGATTTCGACGAGCGGCTAGCCGGATTCCAGTCGACGACCTTCAAGGAGCTTCGGCCTGGTCAGAGGCAGATGCTGGCCGCGTACGCGGCTCACCACCTCAAGACACCGGACGTGGCGATCGAAATGCCGACCGGTGAGGGGAAGACCCTGTTGGCGCTGTTGATCGCCGACTACGCACTCGACCAGGGGATGTCGGTTGCTTACCTGACCGGCACCCGCCAGCTGGCAGAGCGGGTTCAGGATGAGGCTGCGAAGTTGGGCCTGGAAATCGTCCGGTTCGCCGCGAAGGACTACGGTGGTGCCAAGCTCGACGACTACCACCAGGCCCAAGCGGTGGGCGTGATGAACTACTGGGTCTACTTCAACAGCAAGCCCGTTCCGCAACCCGCCGACCTGGTCATCTTCGACGACGCCCATCTAGCGGAACAGCCGCTTAGCGGGCTACAGACCCTGCGCATTCCGGACAAGCTCGGCCCTGCTCGCGTCCTGTACCGAACGATCTGTGATCTTGTCGTCGCGCACACCGACGCGTACGCCGGACTGCAGGCGATGCGTGATGGCACCGCTCGGCCAGGCACCCCGCCCGAGTTGCTGTCGTTCAGCGACTGGGCGGCGATCGTCACAGCCTCGCGGGACGTGATCGAGGCGTCGCCGCTGGTCGCCGACGTCGGGCTCAAGGATGAGTCGGACAAGGTCAAGGCGGAGGTCAAGAAGCTCAGGGACGAGATCAAGTGGGTGTGGCCCAAAGTCCGTGAGCACCTGCCCTACTGCGGCGTGCTTATTGGGCCGTCGGGAATCGAGATCCGCCCCTACCACCCGCCGACGGCGCTGAACGCCGGTTACAGCCAGGCCAAGCAACGGATCTACCTTTCTGCGACCCTCGGCTCGATGGACGACCTGCAACGCCGTATCGGCGGCGGTCGGGCCACTCGGCTGGTGACCGAGCATCCGCTGCTTCCCGGCGCTACCGGCGAGCGCATGTTCGCGTTGAATGCGTCGTCCGAGCAGGCACTCGATCCCGGCGTGCTCCGCTGGGCACTCGAACAAGCCCAGGCAGCTGGCGGCAAGGCGGCGTGGCTGTGCGCCAGCCACAGCGAAGCGGACACACTGCAGGCGATTCTCGGTGGGCTTGGTCATCCCGTTTACCGCCTGCGGGCTGGCGACGACACCGCAGTCGACGGCTGGAGCCGCGCTCCCCAGGGGCAGTTGATCACTGCGGGCCGCTATGACGGGCTCGACTTCCCCGGCGACATCTGCAAGCTGGTGATCATTACCACGGTGCCCCAAGCCAGTAGCGAGTTCGAGCGGTTCGTGGTCGCCTACCTCGGCGATGCGACCTTCATGCAGCACCGTGTCGGACAACGGGTCACCCAGGCTCTCGGCCGTGCTAACCGCACCGCGACCGACCGCTCGCTGTACCTGGGCCTCGACCCGACGTTCGCCCAGGTCCTCGCCGACCCAGCGGTCCGCGCGTCCATTCCCGAGGGCACACAGCCGATCGTTCGTGCCGCACTCGAACTCTACGACCAGGGCTCGGTCGCCACGACCGACGCCTGCCGTTCGTTCTGGCAGGTGGACCGACCGTCCGGCATCACCGGACTCGTCGAGCAGAGGGCGCCACGGCGACGGCCACGCCCAGGACGCAGCATCGGCGGCAGCGGTGAGGTCGCAAGCGCCGATGCTGAGGTGTCGGCGTCCACCGACCTGTGGATAGGTGACCACGGCCGCGCTGCCGAGCGAGCACGCGAAGCCGCGGACCTGCTCGCGTCGACCGGAGAGACCGAGCACGCCGCGTTCTGGCGCTACGTCCAAGCCCACGCCTTGTTCGACCGCGGCCGGAACGAAGACCTCGCCGCCGCGCGCTCCGCCCTCGAAGACGCCACCACCAACGGCCCTCGTACGGCATGGTTCCGCCGGTTGAGCCGTACGGTCGCCGATCTCAGGGGCCATGAGCGCACCGCTGACGACACTGACCGCCTCTTCCTCGTGTGGGATGAATGGCGCCGTGAAGCCGGAGGCCGGCTCGAACGCGCGCTCTCCGGCGGGCGCACCCTGGTCGCTGGCAGCCACGATCAGCAATGCGACGGTCTCACGATGCTCGCACGCCTGGTCGGAGCCAGCGGGGAACGACCGCCCAAGACCGAACAAAGCGCCACCGACTGCCGGTGGACCTGGTCAACCGTCAAGCGCGGTGAGCGCCGTGTGTGGGAAGTCAAGACCGGCGAACCACACCCGGTGTCCCGCGGCGACGTCAACCAGCTGCTCGGCCAGATCGAAGTCGAGACCAAACGCGTGGCCAGGACACGGGTCTACGGCTGCCTGCTCACCCCGGCGACCACCGTCCAGGGCGACGCTGCCGAGGCAGCCCGCGACAGGATCACGCTCCTCAATCATGACGCTGCCGTCCGGCTCTACAACCTCCTGGCCGACCGTCTTCAGCAGTATGCAGCGCTCTGCGGCGACGGCAACGCCGAAGCCCGCGGCGAGGCTCGCACGAAGATCGAGGCCACGTTGCCGCCGGACGGATGGCTGGGCAAACTGCTCTCCCCGACCCTCGGGAAGATCATCAATGTGGACGACGTGGCAAGTTTGTTCCCCTCGCGATGACAGCGGCGAAAACCGCCGTCATCCTGAGTTCCACCGGGCGGAGCGGGGCAGGCGGCCCCGCTCGTCCTCACCGAAGGATCCTTCCACGGCTCAGGCAACCGGCCACGCTGGCGAGCGCCGCCGCTCGCGTCACGCCACCAAGGTCGTCGGCACACCCCGCGCCACATCTCCCGCCTCCGCGTCGACGGACCCCGTGCGGACTCGGCTCAGTACTCCTCGCGGACAGTCTTGACAAGCCTCGCCCGAGTGAGGCGCGAGATTCTCGACGGTGGTGAAGCGGTAGGTGTGCAGGTGGGCGACCCAGTCTCGGGCCGCCAAGGACAGGGTGGGGGCTCGGACGGGGTTGTCGAGGTGCAGCAGGCACAGGGCACCCGCTGCCATAATGGGCGCATCTGGATGCGCTCAGGCGCTTGGACTCGAGTGCAGAACCTTGCGGCAGTGCCGCTCGCCCGTCGCCCGAGGTGCCGTTGCGAACCCTCGTAGGGGAGGCGGAGCCGTGACCCGGAGGAAACGGCAGCGTCATCTGTCTTCATAGTCCCTACGAAGGTTCGCAACAGTTGCGATCCAGTTACCGGAGGGCGGCGGGTCTACCGCGTCGGTCGGGGCTCTTTTCCGCTTGATCATCGGCCGGTGAATCGGCGGAGGCTGTCGGAGACGAGTTGATCGGTTCTGTTGGTTCCGGCCCACAGCATGACGGCGAGGGCGAGCGCACCGCTGAGTTGAGGGGTCGGGCTGTCCGAGTGTCCGGTCACGGCGCTCCAGGCGAGGTAGGTGACGCCCCAGCTGACTCCGAAGAGCATCACGAGTCTGATCGCTCGAATGGTCAAGGTGGGTGCTCGGTCGATGTCGAGGAGCCGTTGTTGCCATTCGGCGGCCTGGATCGGTGTGGCGGGTACGGAGGCGATCCATCGTCCGTGGACGACGTCGTCGGTTGTTGACGCGACCGTGGTGATGAGTTCGGTGGCGATCTCCCGTGGGTGCCTGCCGAGCTCGGGGAGGGCGCGCAGGCGTAGGTCCCGACCGAGCAGTCGGGCAGCCAGCCGTGGATGAGGGCCTGGGTGCTCCCACCGGCCCGTCTGGGTCTCGAGGATGCGGCCTGCGACGGTCAAGTGCTTCAGTCCGGACCACAGATCGACATCGAGGTTCGAGCGTTCGGCCGCGAGCAGCGCGAGCAGCGAGCGCCAGAGTTCGACGACCAGCCGCTGACTGACAGACCTGCGCAAAAGGTGATAGTGGGTGATTCCTGCGGCAAGAAGCGCGACGATGAACCCGGCCCGAGCGTAGCCGTTGTAGGCCGTTTCGCCGACAAGGAGTAACTCGATCAGGAATCCGACGGTGCCGAGTAGACCGGCGAACAAGTAAGCGGCTTTGAAGGACACGTCGACTCTGCGGACCGTGCGTTCGGCCCTTGCGATCTGCTGTATGGCTTCCGAGTCCGGGGCTACTCCGAGTTTCGCGGCCGCGGCCGTGGTGAAATCTGGTGGCTCGGCCTTACACCCGTTGACCTCGTCATGGTGGGGACTCTTCGCAGGGATCGTGGCACTGTGCGGCGGTGCTTCCTGCGACCGGGTGGCGCGGCGCGGTGGTCTGGCGACTCGATGTACTCGCCGTGCGGATCGCGAAAGGACCCCCGCGACTGGTTGCTCGTCCCATACGACGACCTCCAGAGATCCCCACTCGGCCACGGCGGCGAAAGCGCGGTCGGCTGACGCGACGAAGAACCGTGTCGACTCGGTCCTCGTCTCCGCCGCCCAGCGCAGCAACGCGTTGTCGGAAGCGTCCCGACCTTCGGCGACGGGTAACGCCGTGACATCGAGAGCGCGAAGAGCGTCGGCGATGGCCGCGGAACCCGATTCCGGACGGCGATAGCCCGCAGCGATCGTCGGTCGGGTGTTCGTCGCAGCTTCGACCACCGCTGTCAGGGCCTGGACGTGGGACGTGACCGTCTCGGGGCGGGGATTGTTCCCACCGATCACGTTGTCGACATCGATGAGCAGCAGAACCGACATCGTAGGATCATCACCCGACGGTTCCGGCATGACCAGCGAGACACACCAGACAGTGTCTGATATCTGATGATCTCGGAGATCCCCACGGATTCTGTCGGGTCATCGCTGCAATGCGTCGCTGCGACATACTCATACCGAGAAGCTGGCGCATCCGCGTCGAGTCGGGTTAACGCCTCCTGGATCTGTGAAATGCTCCGACACTCCGAACAGAAGCAGAGATCGACCGGGAAGAAGACGGCAGACCTGCTGCCCGTAGGCGGTGAGGGTCTCCTGAAGAATGTCCGCTTCGGCGTGGCTGGCGTACAGCCGCGCGGCTCAACCACCAGCTGCTTGGGCCCGATGCGAGCGCACAGCGGAGTACGTGCTGTGTGAGTCGGGTGACCGGTCCGCCGCGACGGGCCGCTGGAGATCATCTATCAGGCCGAGCGGAACTTTGCGGCGTAGGGCCCTTACTCGGCTGTGTTATTACCGCGCACGCAGCGCGTGTGGTGACAGCATGGGCTGGTCGACCAACCAAGACTTATTGCGGCGGCTTTCTGCGTAGTCGAGCTCATAGCTGACGACTCCGTACCCTAGTTTCCTTCGGGTGGTGTAGTCGTCCGGGATCACGCCGGTGAGGGCTGGGTCGGTCTCGATGACGTGCCGCAGTGCGTCGGCTTGCCGTGAGAAGAGGATGTCGAGGTTGGCCCACACCGACGTGAACACTGGCCTGTGCCTGGAGCCGATGTGAGTCGCGCCTTACCGGCTCGGCTGCGGTAGGACACTCGACGCGGTTCCCGTTGTTGCGCCAGATGGCCTTTGAACGGATGCAACCGGTCGGGCATTAGCCCGCCCTTGGCCAGGTCATCGCGACGTGCGGAGCAGGAGGGCCCTGCCAGCTGGGATCGCCGGGTGGTGTATCGGTCCAGGGCATCTCTGGCGTGTGTGGTGTCGAAATCGTGGTGGTTCGGCGGAGTTCAGGGGTGTCGCTCGCCGGGCGGGTGGTTGACGACGCGGGCGGTGGGACAGACGCCGACCGTAGGCGAGTGCGGTGGTCACGGCAGTCGGTGCCGGAGGCGGGGGTTCGGTGTCTCCGGGGCGTCATGGTCGGGGGTGAACACATACCGCTTGCTCTTTAGTGGTGTGGGAAGCGGGAATTGGAATGCCCTGCCCGTCCGGGCGGGCGCGGTGGCATCACGGTGGAAGGAGTCTGGTCATGGCGTGGGCGGAGAGACGGGGGAGTGGTTATCGGGTGCGGTATCGGTTGCCGGACGGGTCGTTGACGTCGGAGGCCGGTTTCGTCTCGATGGCGGCGGCCCGGGAGCGTGCGGCGGATGTGGAGTCGGATCAGCGGCGGGGGACGTTCGTCGACCCGTCGGCGGGGCGGGTGTCCTTGCGGGAGTGGGTGCAGGAGTGGGAGCAGGCGCATGACGTGTCGCGGGGGACGTGGGCGAAGTACCAGTCCCATCTGCGGAATCACATTCTGCCTCGGTTCGGGGACCTGCCGTTGTCGGAGATCAGCCGGATGGCGGTGAAGTCGTGGGTGAAGCAGTTGCGGCGTCGGTTGGCGGAGCCGACGGTGGCCGATGTGGTGTCGCAGTTCTCGATGATCCTCGGGGAGGCAGTCGAGGAGGGGCTGATCGGCACGAATCCGTGTCGGAGACTGCGCGTCAGTGTCGGGGCGGGGGAGGAGCGACCGCATGCGGCGCCGTGGCAGGTCGAGCGGATCGCCGGGCGTCTGGATGCGACGCATCGCCTGTTGGTGGTGACCGGTGCCTATACCGGGTTGCGGTGGGGTGAGCTGGCCGGGCTGCGGTGGACGGGCGTCGACATGACCGCGGGCACCATCCGGGTGGATGCGCGTTTCGGGGCCCTGCACGAGATCGGCGGTCGGGTGGAGTTGGGCCCGCCGAAGACACCTGCGTCGGTGCGCCTGGTGCATCTGCCGCCGTTCCTGCGTGACTCCCTTCGTGCTCACCGAAACGAACAGGACCACGAGCACGTGTTCACCGGAACCGACGGGGGCCTGCTGCGCAGGTCGAACTTCCGCGACCGGTTCTGGGTCCCCGCCGTGGCGGGGCTTCCTCGGCGTGGATGGGCGCCGCTGCTGCCCGGATTCCACTTCCATGATCTACGCCACACACACAAGACGTGGCTCATCGAGGACACCGTCCCGGAGGTTCTGCAACACAAGCGGCTCGGACATCGGATGCGCGGCGTCGCAGGCATCTACTCGCATGTGACGCAGGACATGATCGACCGGATGCTCGACGGACTCCAACGACGCTGGGAGCGGTCCACGGTGAGCACTACCGAGACCGACTCCCCAGAACACATACCGAGATGAGAATCACGCCACGATCCATTGCTCCCACAATGCTCCCACCAACGCAGAAAACCCCGCCGGTGATGAACACCGACGGGGCATCTGACCAGTGCATATAACTGGTGGGCGATACAGGGATTGAACCTGTGACCTCTACCGTGTCAAGGTTGGTTGACCTGGTTCGCGACCTGGTGGTTTTCGTTCCGCCGCAGGTCAGATGGTCCTGTTCCTTCTTGTTGCGCCGTTGCGGCACGGGCTGCGGCGGGTTCCCGTCGCCACGCTGGCGCCATCCGCGCATCGGATAGCGGGCGCCTGGCGGCGGGCGATTGCATCGGTGTTCCTCGGTTGGTAAACGCGTGTTGCGGCACAGGCGGGCCGTTCGGGAACTCGCGGATTCTGGAAGACGATCAGCGAGTCGCCATGATGCCGGGTGCGTCGTGGCGAGCTGAGTTCGAGCAGCCTGTTTTCACAGGGCCAAGGGTCTTGGTCGGCTCGGCCGGCTCGCGCTCGAGGGATGTTCCCGTTGGATGTTTGAAGCTTCGAGGGCGAATGAAGATCTCAGCCGGAACGTCACCCGAGTAGGCGCCGTACATGGTGCGAACCCTCCTAGGGCAGATGAGGACCGGCCCCGGTGAGACGTACGCGGTCAGGCCGGAGCAGTTGCGAACCCTCCTAGGGCAGATGAGGACGCCGCGAACGCCCACATCGCCCGCAGCCACGCCTTGTTGCGAACCCTCCTAGGGCAGATGAGGACACTTGCACGCCTGCTGCATGTGGACGCGGCGCACCTGTTGCGAACCCTCCTAGGGCAGATGAGGACCGCGCCGTGGGCGTCCCGCCCGAGGACGTCCCCGCGTTGCGAACCCTCCTAGGGCAGATGAGGACGGTGCAGATCGGCCTCGATCGCGTCGGGGTGCTCGTGTTGCGAACCCTCCTAGGGCAGATGAGGACCCCGGGCTGTTCTGTCGTGCGGCTGCCCGCCAACTTGTTGCGAACCCTCCTAGGGCAGATGAGGACCGCGCCGAGGCCAGGCAGCAGCACCGCCGGCAGGTTGCGAACCCTCCTAGGGCAGATGAGGACGCTCGACAGTGGCCCAGTTCGCGGCGGTGATGTCCCGTTGCGAACCCTCCTAGGGCAGATGAGGACCTCGCCGCGCCCATCCAACCGTCAATCTATGAAGACGGGTTGCGAACCCTCCTAGGGCAGATGAGGACCGCACGAACACCGCCTCGTCGCGTGAGCTGGAAGGCGGTTGCGAACCCTCCTAGGGCAGATGAGGACCCACCGCGCCCGGCAGCGGCCTCATGAGGTGGCTCCAGTTGCGAACCCTCCTAGGGCAGATGAGGACCCCAGTCGTCCATGCGCTAGATCGTGTCAGGCACTCAGGTTGCGAACCCTCCTAGGGCAGATGAGGACCACCCGGTCGCCCGCCGACCAGGCAGGACGCTCATCGTTGCGAACCCTCCTAGGGCAGATGAGGACCGCCGCGTGGATCGCGGCCGGGCGTGTGCCACGTTCGTTGCGAACCCTCCTAGGGCAGATGAGGACCCGCGTCGACCTCGGTGATCAGGTACAAGTGGTTCGGTTGCGAACCCTCCTAGGGCAGATGAGGACCCTCACCCCGGTGTTGCTTCCGCAGGACGGCATCATCGGTTGCGAACCCTCCTAGGGCAGATGAGGACCCCGAGAGTAAAGCCGCAGGTCACTGGCGTTCCCAGTCGGGTTTTTGGTGGTGTTTTTGCAGAGGACCGGAGGTTTGACGTCCGGCCCGGGGGTTTCGCTGAAATGTGGGGGTCAGAGGATGTCGTGTGGTTGGTCGTCGGGGCGTCCCCAGGATTGACGTCTGGGGTCGGTTCCGGGTGGGAAGGTGTAGACGAGGATGTGGTCGTAGGCGCGGTCGATGCGTTGTTCGAGTTCGGTGCGGAGCCGGTGCATCTGTGCTGTGCTGAGTTCGCCTTCGAAGACGCTGCGTTGTTGGTGTCGCAGGTATTTTCGGCAGGTGCGGAGGACTGCGGCGTTGCGTTCGGTGGCGGTGTCGTAGACCAGGATGGTGTACATGGTCACCACCAGACGCGGAACGGTGCGTAGGTGCTGCCTTCGAGGCAGGTGCGGGTGAGCGCGAGGGCGTCGAGGTAGATGAGTTCGTCGTAGGAGACGTTGCGGCCGAGGGTTCGGTGTTTGACGGTTTCGGCGAGGTCGTCGCGCACGGTCTGCACGATGAGTTTCCGGCCGGATTCGCTGAGCATGGCCTGGTTGGTGTTGATGTCGAAGTGTTGTGGTTTGAGCTGGCGGCGGTTGGCCAGGCGGATCAGGATGCGTTCGGCGAAGAGGGGTTTGAAGACTTCGGCGAGGTCGAGGGCGAGGGAGTGTCGGTGGCGTTGCATGGTGGCGTGGAGGAAGGCGATGCCGGTGTGCAGCGGGGTGAGGCGTAGTGCGCTGAGGATGCGGGCGTAGAGGATTCCGTTGATGTAGCTGATGACGGCGTTGCCTGCGTTACGGGGTGGGCGGCGGCTGCGGCCGTCGAGTTGGAGCCAGTCGGGCAGTTTGGTGTCGAGGGCTTCCCAGGCGTTGCGTCGGAAGTTGCCTTCGGCGGCCATGAGTTGTTCCCGGGTGGTGGCCTCGGCGATGGATTCCTTGAGGACGCCGTAGGAGCGGGTGAGCAGTTTCCTGTCGATGACCCAGCGGATGTTGAAGGCGGCGTTGTCGATGAGGGCTCGGGCGATGGGCAGGGCGTGTTCGTCGTCGGAGGCCAGTCTCATCTGGTTGAGGGCGACGGTTCCCGAGACGGCGGTCTCGGCGGGTAGGAACGATCCGGCGTAGTCGCCGTAGTAGCCGAGGATGTGGATCTGGATGCGGTGCTTGTTGAGCAGGCTCATCATGGAGGTGTTGAGGTCGACCTCGGCGGCGGCGATGATGTCGCGCACGTCCTCGATGGGCAGGAACGTGGGTGGGTGGCCGTCGCGTTCGACGCGGATGCTGTCGTCTTGGCGGCGCAGGCGGCAGGGCGTGGTCAGCCAGTAGGTTCGAGAGGTCGCGGGCATCACTGACTCCAGCAGTAGTCGAGGTAGCTGCACCCTCGGCAGCTGGTCCGGCCGAGCTTGGGCGGGGATTCCGCCTGGGCGACGATGTCAAGGACACGGTCGATGTCCTCGGTGGCTTTCTGGTGTTCGTCGTCGGTGTAGGGGAAGCGTTCGGTCTTGCGCGGGTTGCGGTAGTGCAGGACGGCGCCTTGCACGTCGACGCCGATGCGGACGAGTTGATGGCAGTAGTGGCGGGCTTGGGCTCGGTCGGCTTCCCGGCGCTTCGCGGAGTGCTTGATCTCGTGGACCCAGAGCTGGTTGTCGAGGTGGTCCAGGGTGGCGGCGCCGAGGTCGACGGGGCTGAAGCGGGAGTAGGACAGTTCGTGGACGGCGGTGCCGAGTTGCACGGCGTCGTTGAGGTGTTCGGGGCGGAATCCTCGGGCGTACAGCCAGAGTTGGCGTGGGCAGTGGTACAGGTACTTGACGTGGACGCCGCCCACGTCGTCGGCGGTGATCACAGGATCTCTCCGGGTTGGTAGCGCTGGTCTTCGAGGATGCCTTTGAGTCCGAGTTCGGGGTCGTAGTCGCCGTTGATGACGGTGATGCCGAGGCGGGCGGCGTACTTGCTGCGGGATCGCAGGTGGTCGGGGAGTGGGATGAGGAATCGGGAGGCCAGGAGGCGGCCTTCGCCGGTCTTGCCTCGACGTCGTTCGGTTCGGTAGGACGGGAGGTCCTCGGCGAGGACGGCCTCGGTGCCGTCGAAGGTCGCGTAGAAGTCGTCCTTGAGGTGATCGCGGTTGTCGAAGGGGCTGGTGAAGTCGAGGAAGCTACTGGTGAAGCGGTGCTGTGCTCGTCGGACCAGCTGTTCCCAGTCGCGTCCCCAGTCGGTGTCGTAGACGGCGTCGAGCCAGCGTTGGGCGTGGATCTCGTCGATGCACTCTCCGTCGTGCGGGGTGAGGTGTTGCCAGGCCAGTCGCGTGGGTTGTTCGGCGTAGACGCCGTCGGCCCAGAGTTCCTCGGCGCTGCCGCCGCCGCGGCGTGCGCGCCGGGTGCGGTAGTCCGGCGCGCAGACCCAGACCGGTGCCGGTTCTCGGTCACCGCGGCGGTTGACGCGGCCGAAGCGCTGGAGCAGGGCTTCCAGGGTGGCGCCGGAGGTGTGCAGGACGTCGAAGTCGACGTTCAGGCTGACTTCGACGACCTGGGTGGCCACGAGGAGACCTCGGCGTTGCGGCGTGCCCGTACCGAAGCATCGGAGGATCCGTTCTTCGATCGCGGCGCGGTGGTCGTTGCGGAAGCGTGCGTGCAGCAGCATCGCCGGGTCGCCCTGTTCGTGGGCGATTGGGCCGAGCCGCTGGTAGAGCTCGAGGGCGTCGGCGACGTTGTTGGTGACCACCAGCGTCGCCCGCCCGGCGCGCAGGTCTTCGGTGATGCGGGCGATGGAGGCTTCGGAGGTGAGGTGGTCCTGGCTGATCCGCAGGCGGTGACGCAAGGGTCGGTCGTCGGCGGTGAATCCGTCGACGGTGGTCAGGGTGTCGCCGATGGTGTCGTGCAGGATCTTCCGGAATCGTTGGGGCAGAGTGGCGCTGAGGATGCCCACCCGGCCGCCGAGTCGGTGGACCCAGAGTCCGATCATCGCCAGGATCATCCCGAGCCGGTCGGGCTCGTAGGCGTGGAGTTCGTCGAAGACGAAGACGCTGTTGGCGGTGTCCAGCAGTGTCGAGGATTCCGAGGCGCCGAGGAACGCCGCTCGCAGCAGCTGGTAGGGCGTGGTGACGCGGAGCTGCTCACGGTGATCTTTACTGGCCTGGACGTGGTCCAGTGCGATGGCGGCATCCTCCAGCAGCAGTTCCTCGCCCGGACCGGGCTGGTCGGCGGTGCGGGCGGTGGTGAGCTCGTGCAGGTGGAAGGTGCCCGCCTTGGAGTGCACGACTCCGACGTCGGCGAGGTGATCGCCGTCGCGGAGCCGGCGGACCATCGCGCTGATCGAGGCCAGGAACGGCAGGAGGTAGAGCACTCGCGGGCGGCCTCCGGTGTCGGCGGCGATCTCCTGCCAGGCTTTCTCCGCCCACATCAGCCCGGCCTCGGTCTTCCCGCTGCCGGTGGGAGCCACCAGGAGCAGGTGCCACACCGTCACGGCGGTGACCTGATGCTCGGCCAGGCGATGTCCGGCGGCGGCGAGCCGGGCGGCGACTCGGCCGCCGTAGCCGGCCAGCGGCTCGGTGAGCAGCAGCTCGCCGTGACCCGAGGCGATGTGGTCGGCGAAGGTCACCGCACCCAGCAGCAGCACGTGGGCGAGTCCGTCGTCGGCGTCGGCGGTGGCGAAGCTGAGCGGGCGCCAGCGTTTCGCGAGCCGCTGCAGCAGGTCGAGGGTCGCCGCGCGAACGTCGTCGCGGGTGGCCGTCTCCACCCGGGAGGTGTCGACCGCCAGGCCGTGGCGCGTCGCTTGGTCGGCGTACCAGCGGAGCAGCCGACGCAGGGTGTCCTCGTCCTCGGCGACCGTGAACGTCCGCCCCAACGCCTGCTCGTCGTCGGTGAGGTTGATCGGCAGGATCGCCCAGTCGACGGGCCTCTCCCCGGTCCGATCGAACAGCGGCCGGTGATGGGTGACCACCGCTGCCGCGATCCGGTCCCGCTCGGCAGAGTCCGGGACGAGCAGCCCCACGAAGCCCAGCGACAGGACCTCGTGGCGCTGTCCCCACGGCACGCCCTGGTGTACCTGGCACTGGAATCCCCAGTCGCACTTGCCGCAGTCGTGGAGTAGCGCGGCCAACTCGGCGGCAGGCCACCACGTCTCCGGCAGCGCGCGGAGCCGGCCGACGCGTCGCCGGATCAGCGGGACGGCGGCACGGGTGTGTTCGCTGTGGGTGGTGAGCCTCTCGCCGCCGGCGGCGGGATCGTGTTCGTCGGGGCTCTTGGCCCACAGGTGGTCGAGACCGTCGGTCACGAGCGCGCCTCCACCAGCGCGGGGTGGAACGCGGGCAGCAGGGCGACGCCCTGACCGGTGTCGGTGGACCAGCCGACCGGGAGCCGGTTGCCCGGTGGGGACTGGTGTTCGGTGGTCAGGGGGTCGGCGTAGCGGTAGTCGTCCCAGCGGGTGTGGCTGCGGTCCTCCCTGACCGCCGTGGTCAGCCGCAGGCGGGTTCCGCTGGCCTCAGGATGGTCGAGGATCACCGCGCGCCGCTGCTCACCGCAGACCTCGTCCAGGTCGACACGCCGGGTTCGCACCGAGGCGAGGTCCTGACTGCGCCCCAGGTGCAACGGCCACACGGGCCGCCGCAGTCGCGCTGCCCAGAGGTCGAGGTCCTCGATCAGCCACAGCGTCAGGGCGGTCCCCCAGAGGTAGTCGCGGTCCTTGGGCACCGGGGTGGTCTTCACCCCGACCTCGGCCAGGGGATGGAAGGTCTCCAGGTCCTTGCCCGCCGCCTCGACGTGGAAGGCCATGGCGAACCGGGTGTGCTGCGGGACTCGGGCCCAGCTGCCCGACGCAGCGGCGAGCAGGCCCCCGACGGTGGACGGCGGTGGACACGGCAGACCGACCTGCATACCGGGGTACAGCGGGTTACGGAAGGAGGCGACCGGCGCAGCGACGGTCACCTCCAGCGCCGGGATGCTCACGAGGGATCCTCGAACCAGCTGTCGCGGTCTCCGCTGGTCAGCGAGTCGGCAAGGTCGCGCAGGATCACTCGGGGGTGACCGAAGACCACCTGTCCGTCGGCGATCAGCTCCGCGAGAGCACTGCGGGCCTGCGCACGCTGATCGGGCAGATAGCCGGGGGCCCAGCCGATGAGCACCGGGCCGTCGAGCTCGTCGGCCCAGGCCGCCATCTCCTCCTTCAGCACCTCGACGTCGACCACCGTGGCACCGAGATCGTGGCCGATCAACCGGGTGAAGGGATTGTTCCCGCCCTTGATCGGGGCGAGCACGACCAGCGCCGGAGACCGCTCCCCATAGTGCAGCGACTGCTTGGCACCGCCCCGCAGCTCCGCCAGCGTCCGCCACAGCACCGCCGCCCGCCTGCGCCGCTCCGCGATGGGCAGCCGTAGCGCCGTGCCGAACCGGAAGTCGACCTCCTCGATGCCGCCTGCGCGAACCTCCTCGACGACCTCCTCGGCGAGGTCCGGCCGGTTGCCCTTGCCGTGGAGCTGGAAGGTCCCGATACGCGGCAGATCCAGCAGCAGCGGGCTGGACAGGTCACCGGTGTAGTGCTCGTGCTCATGGATCACCGGATCGGCACCGACCTCGAAGCCCCGGCTCATCGTGCCGAAGTCCTGCGTGATCTGCCGTGGTGCCACCGACATCGCCGTGCCCACCGCCAGCACGGTGTCCCGGTTGAACGACTTCTTCTCCACCGCGACCATGTAGCCGAACAGATCATCGTCGAGGTACAGATCTCCCCGCCCCACGGTGTAGGCCTGCTGCTTCTTCCCCTTGCCCGAGCGCACCACCGGAGCGCGCTCCTCGCTCGACGGGAGCGAGTCCCGCCACCAGCGACGCAGCGCCTGCGCGGAGACATACGGGTAGGTCTTCATCCCGACGCGGGTCGACTTGACCTTCGCGACGTTGTCCTCGCCCCGGCCGTTGTTCGGCGCCCCTGCCTTGATCTCCAGGATCAGGGTTCCCACCAGATACGTCACTGCTCGTCCTCCTTGTCGGTGACGTCCTCGTCGAGGGCGTCCTTGATCTCTTGCTGGTCTTGGGTATCGGGCTGGTGACCTCGGCGCTGCAGTTCGGCCAGCACGGCCGTGAACAGCAGGTCCCGAAACAGCCACGCCTCGTCGCCGTACTCGAACAACCACCGCAACTGGGTGGGTGAGATGAACGGCTTGCTGGTGTCGGTAATGCTGGTCAGCGCCGGGTTCTCACGTGCCAACAGCCAGTCCACGGTGCAGCGGTGCAGCCAGCGGCGGAGATCGCTCGGCTTGCGGTGAGCCACCACCAGGGTGTTCACCTGCTTCTTCGTCACGGTCATCAAGGCGGCAGCTCGGTTTCCGACTTCGACGATCTCCTGAAGCTGTTGCTCGTTCACTTGCTGAACCTCTCTCACGAATGACTGGAGCAACTCCACGAGTCCGGTGATCTCGTCGCCGACTTCCGACCCTCGGGAGTCGGCCGTTCGCGTCGAGATGTATCGGGCCACCCGCCCGACGATCCGATGTGGCTGACGGACCAGCAGCCCGGCCAGCGCCGCAGACCCGGCAACCCGCTCGGAATGACAGGCCCGCTCCAACGCCGACCATGCCGCCTTCCGCTCCGGCTGCCGGGCGGTGGACCGCAGCCAGATCGCCAGCGGCAGACTGATCCGGTACTCGCTGAACTCCTGCTCCTGGTTGCTGTTGGTGAACGCGATCAGCGACACGTCCGCCGTCACCGGATGCGAGTACCGACGGAGCCGCTCCAACGCCACCTGCTCACGGGCATAAGCCGTCTTCGCAGGCTTCTCCGTGGACATGCTCGCGATCCGCCGACTCGTCTCGACCACCTGGCCCCGGATCGCGGGGCCGAGGAAGGCCTCATCCCAGCTGTGCAGGATCGCCGCCCGCCCTCCCTGGAAGTAGCAGGCATAGGGCAGGGCATAGAAACTGGCCAGGCATCCCCGACACAGCGCCAACCCGGCGTGCCCGGGCACCGTGGTGTTGCGGTACTCCACCGACATCGCCAGCGGCACGTCGACCTTCCCGAAGAACCCGCACGCCGCCTGCCCACACAGAGCGCAGGCCGCATCGATCCGGCAATCCGGGTCGCGTGGCGCCCGCCACTGCTCCACCGCCTCGGCCCGCTGCTCGGCCGACAGCCGTCGCATGCTCGGGATGTTCATCTTGCAGTTCGGCCACAGCCCGTAGCTGGCCGCCAGCAGGAACGCACCCGGCTGCTTGGCGTCCAGACGCCGTGTCGCCGCAGCGGCATCGTCGGTCATCAAGGCCCACACCGCCCCGAACTCATCCTCACCGACCTCCTGCGGATGATCTCTCCGGGCCAACGCCGCCAAGGCGAACGCGCCGGCCCGCTGCATCGGATGCGCCGTCAACTCCACGAGAACCCCGGCGGTCGCAGCCGTCGACGTGCTCATGACGCCACCGACCCGAACCCGGCAAGATTCGCGACACCCAGACCCCAGGACGACACCGCCCGCAACGTCTCCGGCGCCCCGGCCAGCGTCACACCGACTTCCGCACCGATCTTCTTGCCCTCACCCACCGCGAACGACCGCTTCGGACCGACCCGCCACACCTCCGTCAACCCCACCTCCGGGTCCAGCCCCAACGACTCGGCCTTCCGCCGCAGATTCCGCAGGAAGAACACCTCCCACTCCGCCTCACCCGGCAACAACCACCGCTGCGCCCGCACCCGACCTCCCGCGTCGTCCCGCGCAGGCGGCCCCTTCACCACCACCGGCGTCACCGAGACCATCCGCGCCGAACCGTCGGAGAAGTCCGGCGGTTCCACCGCCGTCACGCCCGACACCCGAAGGGCCGTCCCGCCCCAGTCCAGAACCCGGGCCCGCGACAACCCCGCAGTCAACGCCTCGACGACCTCAGGAAGCGGGCTGGAGAACTCCACGACGCCAGGCCCGCCGGTCACATAGCGACCATGATCGCGACGCCGAGCAGCACCGGAGAATCGCGGTGCGCTGTGCCCCACCGGCACCATCCGATAGGGCCCCCAACCCGACTCGTGCAGCCGGGCACCGAGCTCGGGCGCGAACTCGGAAAGGATCTCGTAGACGATCCCTCGACCCGGCCGCAGCACATCCCGCCACGGGATCTCCTGAGCCGCCGTGGTCACCTCCACCCGCAGCCGCATGACACCTCCAGAACTCGGTTCACGGCGAACTAATAGCACAGCGTCGGCGGCACCTTTGATGCTCCGATTTCGGTGCGGGATTCCCCGACGACGACAGCCCTTCGGAGTGCACGACCACACCACTGGGAACGACTCGGCATCAGCGGAACGGCACGCGCCATCAGATACCAGAAAGGGGTGACACCGATCCTTCCGATGTCACCCCGAAACCCCTACCACCAGGGGCGATGAGTACTCCTGCCCAACACGAACAAGCATGAAAGGAGCCGCGTTGCTACCCCGAACGCGGGCCGATGATCAGCCTGTGCAGGCAGGGAAAGCGTAGCCGACTCCGGCCCTGAACCTCGGCCGTCACCTGGATTCGGGCCGCCGATCATGCTGGCAAATCCCTCTGAGTTTCACCCATACAGCCCAACGATTCGGCGCCCGAGTGCCTCCGCCTGCATCGCTCACTTCAGCGGACCTACGCCTGGCGATGCACCGACAGAGGTCCGCTGAAACTACGGCCGAAAGAGACTAGCTCCCGAATACGGCAGGAAGCGGCGCGAGCTGTGCACGTTCGAGCTCAGCCGCTCCGCCTACGTGAGTCGGGAACTTGACGTACGAAGGCACATGGAGCGGCAAGCCCCGCGAGATGAGGGGCCGAGGCCGCGCCTGACAGAGAGGGCCCGAGACATCAATCGGGCTGAGGGCTTGTTCACCCGCGCAGAAGGCAGGAGCCAGCCGACGCAACTCGGGGCGCTCTAACCAGCGCATGCCGACGTACGGGCGACGCAGCCGCCTGTCATGGGCGCCTCGCGCTGGGTGCAGTTGCCTCCAGACGGCTGCCGGTGGGGGCGCCCTGCAGATGCTGTTTCAGCAGCGCGACTTCAACCGATGAGCAGTACTGACCGTCGTTGGGGTGGCGGTGTACACCGGTTCGCAGCCGACAGGCATGCAAGAAGCGGGGGTGAAACTGATCAAGGTCGTGTCATTTGCGTCCGGGGCGGCTCTCTTCGGCATGATTGAGGCGCTCGGGTCCAAGCCGTAACATCCGTCCTGAAGAGCACCCGATCCGAGTTGGTTGTGCTGGGCTCCAGGAGGACTGAGTCGGTGGTCGCGACTCGGCACGGGCGAGTACGCCCAGGTCTGGCTCGACGGCCAGCGGAGCAGTATGGATGAGAAAGAAGCCGGCATGCCGTTCGGCGCGTTGTGAAGAGGTCGGGATTGACGGAGAAGGGCTGTTCGCTAGTCGATGACCATCAGCAGCGAGGCCCACCCATCTTCAGCGAACCCCCGGGCCTCCACGTCAAACCGGAGGATCCCTGAAAAATCAGCCTCCAGAGCGAAGGTGGCAGAGGTGCTGACCTGCGACTTTACTCTCGGGTCTTCATAGTCCCTACGAGGGTTCGCAACTTGTACTCGGCGACTGAGCGCGCGGTGCCACCGTCGTCTTCATAGTCCCTACGAGGGTTCGCAACAGCGTGACGACGGCCGTGTGGTCGAGATAGCAGGTGTCTTCATAGTCCCTACGAGGGTTCGCAACAAGCCCCCCGCACCCCGGAATCGGGGGTGCGAGGGGGTCTTCATAGTCCCTACGAGGGTTCGCAACCTGTGCGACGGCCGTCGTTGCATGCGCGCGCGTCGTCTTCATAGTCCCTACGAGGGTTCGCAACCGAGGAGGCTCACGCACAAACAGTAAGGGACCCCGGTCTTCATAGTCCCTACGAGGGTTCGCAACGGGACGGGCACGGGGGCTCCTCACGGTCACGGTGGGGTCTTCATAGTCCCTACGAGGGTTCGCAACAAGCTGCCTGTTGAGCTTCCCGAATCCGCGCAGGAGGTCTTCATAGTCCCTACGAGGGTTCGCAACTGTCCGCGAGCCCGCCGACCAGGTTGGACGCGATGACGTCTTCATAGTCCCTACGAGGGTTCGCAATACCAGCTTGGAGGGTGATTAGCGGCGATCGTTCGCCTCTTGCTTTCAGTCTTCCGGCTCAACCCGCTGCTAACGGTGACCCTTGAGATTTGGCGCGATCTTGATGATCTGACACTCGCTGCTCGACTAGCTGTTGCTCACCTTTGGAAGAGGATGACTCTATCGCGCAATGGCCGCACGGTTTCATGTGATTTCACACAGATGGCTCCCGGTTCACGAATTTCACGGCGCTAGCCTCTGGGACACAAGCCCTGATAGCGCTGTGGTGGTTCTGCTGAAGAAGCCCAGATGCGGCACGATCGGGAGGGTACTGAAGTGACTGCGTGCGCAGGGGAAGAGGTGGGCCGGACCGCCGCGTGGGGCGACATGCCGGTGCCTCCTCTCGACCGACTGACGATGGACCGGGAGAAGGCGCTTCGCTACGGCGTGGACCCGCTGGTGCGGGAGGGCTGGACGACCCTGGTCGGAGTACTCGGCGAGCCCCAGGCGCTTCGATTCGCCCTTGAGACAGGGTTGGTGTGGCTGCGCCCGGACGTCGTTGCAGCCGGTTCCGCGCGGGGGCTGATCGAGAGGATCGCCGGAAGCGGCTTCGTTCCGGTCGGTGCGTGTGTGGTGCGCGTGGACCGGGGCGGGGTGCGGGCGCTGTGGTGGTGGCAGTTCAAACGCGCGACGGCCGAGCGACTGCTGTTGTTGGACGCCGTGGCGACGCTGGGACCGGGGCTGTTGGTTCTTTACCGGCACGCGGAGGGTGACTCGGCGCGTCGGTTGACTCGGTTGAAGGGTGGCAACGACCCGTCGGCTCGGTCGGTGGATTCGCTGCGGTCGGTGGCGGGGAGTCCTAATCGGCTGTTGACGATGGTGCACACCAGCGACGATCCAGTGGACGTGGTGCGCGAGCTCGCGGTGTTCCTGCCTTGGCGTGAGCGGGCGGCCCTGGTGGCATCCGCGTCGGCCAGTCACCCCGATTCCTCTTCGTGCCTGGTGGCGCCGCTCGCGGTGGTGGAGGCGGCGTACCGGGGATGCCTGGAGGCGTCTGCGGAGGATCGGTGGGTGCCGCAGCAGCGGGGCGAGGCGTTTGCGGCTCTGGTACGCGCTATCGGTGTCCCGCAGTTACCGCAGCGTTGGGCAGCGGTGCAGGACTGGTCGCGTCGGGTGCCGTTGCTGAACGACGGGTCGGCGGGGTGAGGCGCGTGTCAGCGGGGTTCGGCCACTGTGGAGGCGAGTGTGATCCATCGTTCGAGCAGGTCGGCGGCGGCACCGCTGTCCACGGCGGTGCGGGCCCGATCGAGGCCGTCGGCGAAGGCGTCCTCGAGGGATGCCTGACGCCCGGCGATTCCGCTGTGGGCTGCCAGGGCACCGGCGGCGTTGGCGAGGACGGCGTCGCGGGCGGCTCCGGGCGCACCGCTGAGCACGGTGTGGACGACGCGGGCGTTGTAGTCGGCGTCGCCGCCGCGCAGTGCGTCTGGCTGTGGGCGGGCCAGACCGAAGCGGGCGGTGTCGAGCGTCGTCGTGCGGACGCCGCCTCCTGCTGTGGTCGCCCATACGTCGGTGGGAGCGGCGGTGGTGATCTCGTCCAGTCCGTCGTGGCCGCGAACCACCAGGGCGCTGGCGTCGCGCTCGGCCAGCACGGCGGCGAGGACGGGGGCGATCTGGGGGTTGGAGCAGCCGACCAGGGCGGCGCCGGGGCGTGCGGGGTTGGTCAGTGGCGCGAGATAGTTGATCGCGGTGGGCACGCCGAGGGTGCGCCGGACGGGGGCGGCGTGTTTGAGGCCCTGGTGGAAGGTCGGGGCGAAGGTGAAGCCGAGTCCAAGATCGGTGAGGCAGCGGGCGACCTGCTCGGGGCCGAGGTACAGCGGCAGGCCGAGGGCCTCCAGGACATCGGCGGAGCCGCTCTTGCTGGAGACCGAGCGTCCGCCGTTCTTCACCACGGGAGCCCCGGCCGCGGCCGTGACGATCGCGGCCATGGTGGAGATGTTCACCGTGTGCGCGCCGTCGCCGCCGGTGCCCACGATGTCGACGACCCTCGACCCGTCGACCGGCAGCGGCACGACCCGCTCCATGAGGGCGTCGAGCAGGCCGCTGATCTCTGCGGCGGTCTCACCCTTGGCGCGCAGCGCGACCAGGAAACCGGCGAAGGCGACGGGCTCGTGGTTGTCCTTCATGACCTCGCCCATGGCCCAGTGGGTGTCCGCTGTGGTCAGGTCGTCGCCGCGCAGGAGAGCGGCGAGGAGCTTGGCCCAGGTGCGGACGGGTGTGGTCACGGCGGTCCCCTCGATGCGGCCCGAGATCGTCTGTCGAGCCGGGTGCGTCTGTGTCGGAGTTCGAGCGTAGCGAGTTCCGGTCGCGTTGATCATCGGGACGGGTCGGTGCCGTGGACGTGGTGAGGGTGGGCGAGGCCGTCGTGCGGGCGGCGGCGCGGCGGGCGGCGGCGGTGGCCTCCGGCGGCGTGAAGGGCGATGGCGGTCTGGTGATTGTGATCGGCGGTTCGCGCGCCTACAGCGCGCCGCCGTTCCTGGCCGGCCTGGCAGCCAGGCGTACTGGGGTGCACGGCGTGCGGATCGCCGCTCCGGCAGGGCCGGCCTCCCAACAGACGGTTCTCGAGGCGCATCTGCTCGAGGCGTCAGGTCCGGAGTTGAACGCCGCGACAGTCCGCGCGGTTGCCGAGACGTCGGCCCAGGCGACTGAGCGTCTCCAAGCCGACGGCGCCCGCGGCCGGGTGGTGTGGCTGGTCGGGCCGGGACTGGGCGGCAGTCCGCAGGCCCGGCAGGTGCTGGATGCCCTAATCGAGGCCCGCAGGCAGGACCGGTCGGCGGCGCTGGTGGTCGACGGGTCGCTCGGCGGGGGAGTGACAGCCCGGCGGCGCATCCAGGCACTGGGTGCGGACGTGGTGCTCCTCAACCTGCATGAGGCCCGTGCGCTGCTGCCCACCACACGCCAGCCGGGTCGCGGGGAGACGATCGATCCGCTGGCGCTGGCCGCGTTGGCACGGGAGGTCGGCGCTGTGGTGGTGGCCAAGGGAGACCCCGACCGGATCACCGACGGTGCTCGAACCCTGGAGGTGCCGGTCGGGCATCCGTGGCTGGCGCGCCACGGAACGGGCGACGTGCTGGCCGGCGTCGCAGCCGGCCTGCTCGCGCAGGCGCTTCCCGCGCTGGACGCGGCGGCGTTGGCCTGTCATCTGGTCGGCACCGCAGGCATCGTGCTCGCCGCCGACATCGGCCCGGGCTGGTTTTCGCGCGACCTGCTCGACACGGTCGGCGCCGTGCTGCGCGACCTGCTCATTCCAGGCAGCCGTGGAACGGCCCCGACTGATCAGCCCTGACCTTCTCGATGTATTTGACCTGAGTGGAGATCGTGATGACCGTTGTCCAAGAACACCTCGCCTTGGCCGGATTCGACGCCGTGGAACGGCTCAGCGAGGCAGCCAAAGCGCACAGGGAACACGGCGAGCGGCACGGCACATTGCACCCGAAGGTGTGGCGGATGCTGGAGGAATCCGTACTGCCGCGCGTCGCGGTGCCCACCCACTGCGGTGGCCTCGAATGGTCGGTGCCGCGGATTCTCGACGCGGTGCACCAGGTCGCCGCCGCTGATCCGGCGGCCGGATGGGTCGTCGCGATCCACGCCCCCGCGGGCGCCTTCCTGTCGCGCCTGGACCCGGCCGTCGCCCGTGACCTGGCTGGCCGCAATCCGGTGATCGCGGGATCGTCCCTGCCCGCCGGAATCACCGAGCAACACGGGACGAATGTTCGCCTGAGCGGACGATGGCCCCTGGTCACCGGCGCGCCCGCGATGACGCTGACCGCACTCGCCGCCCCCGTCCGCAGCGTTGAGGGGACCCAGGCGCCCCGTTGGTGGCTGGTGCCGCGCGACGCGGTGACGGTGAAAGAGGACTGGGATGCGCTGGGGTTACGCGGCAGCGCCTCCTTCACCGTCGCCTGCGACACCGAGGTCCCTCTCGCACACAGCATCGCCTTGACGGACCCGCCGCGCCTCGACACACCGCTCTACCGGTACCCGCTCTACGGCCTGATGGCCGGATGCATCGCCGCAGTGGCACAGGCCACTGCCACGCGGGCGCTGACCGCGTTCACCGAACTGGCCGCCACCACCGACACCCGGCACCCGGCAGGGACGCTCGCCGATCAACCGATCGCTCAGACGATCTTCGCTCGCGCTCACGGCCGAATTCGCGCCGCAGCTGCGCTGTTAGAGACGGCGACGACCGCTGCCTGGACTAGTGCCTTAATCGGCGAGGTGCCAGCTGGTGAACGGGCGTTGCTGCGCTCGGCTTGCTGCCAGATGGCCGAGGCCGCCGAGCACGCATGTCGAGACCTGTTCGACGCCGCCGGTACCGCCGCCGTCCACCGCCGCCACGGCCTGGAGGGCTGCTGGCGCGACGCCGTGGTGATCTCCCGCCACGCCTTGGTCGCCGCACGAGGCCGCCAGCTGACCGGCGCATACGAGCTGTCCGCGACCACAGGGAAGGACCTGTGATGCCGGACCGACTCCTCCACCACTTCCTCCGCCAGCCCGGCCAACAGACCGCCACCATCGATCTCGACGGCACCGCGTGGTCGTTCGACGACGTCCTCGGCCGCGCCCTCACCATCGCCCGACGGCTACGTGTCCGAGGCGGAACAGCGGGGCGCGTGGTGCTGTTGCGCAGCGAGCCGGGGCCGCTGTTCGGCGTCGCCGACCTGGCGGTGCTCGTGGCCGGTGGGGTGCCTGCCGTCCTGCCCGACCTCACCCACGAGCAGCTGACGGCGGTATGGCGGGTCGTCGACCCGTCCGCCGTCATCGACACCACGGGCCAGGACCGCAGCCTGCTCGATGACGAGGCATCCAGGACCGGGACCGTCCTGCATCGGGTGGACGAGGCGAACTGCCGTCCAGCGGGAACACCCGTGGAGTGGCGTGCCGTCGCCCGCCGCTGGGCTGAAGCGAGGAGGGAACCCGCCGCCACGGTGGTGTTCACCTCCGGCACCACCGGTGCGCCGCGCGCGGTCGTCCTGAACGAGACGGCGCTCGTGCGCGGAGTCCGCGCCTGGACCGCCCAGTGGACCGCCCGCCCCACCCGGACCCTGTCCTACCTGCCGATCTCTCACATTGCCCAGCGCCTCATGGGTCACACCTTGATGTGCCTGTACGGGACCACCGTCGTGGCCTCCACCCCCGGCCGCGCCGCCGACGACCTGGTCGCGTACCGGCCGGACACGCTGCTCGGGGTCCCGCACCTCTGGGCCCGTCTGGCCTCTGCGAGCGCGCAGAACGACGAAGCTGGCCAGCTCCTGTGCGCAGCCCTGGCCGGGGTGACGACGGCCGTCAACGGGGCCGCCGCCCTGGACCGGGCCGTCGCCGCCGAACTCCAGCGCCGTACCGGGATACGGATCGCCGATGCATACGGGGCGACGGAGACCACCGTCCCCGCCTTCCACCAACCCGACGCAGCACTACTCGGGCTGGGCCGGCCGGTCGGCGTCCAACACCGGCTCACCGACGAGGGCGAGCTGCTGCTGCGCGGGCCGAACCTGGCAGCCGGGTACGTCGACCGCTGGCCCCGTCTGCGTCCGGTCACCGGCAGGCACGGGTGGCTCCCCACCGGCGACCTCATCCGGGCGGCCGACGACGGCACACTCCATCCGGTCGGCCGCCGTGCCTCGGCATTCAAGACCTCCCGCGGCGAGATGATCAGCCCCGAGCCGGTGGAGGCCCACCTGCTCACCCACCCCGCCGTGATCGCCGCCTGCCTGCTGGGTCACAGCCTGCCCCGCGCTGTCGCCCTCGTCTGTGCACCCGACACCGCCACCTGGATCCCTGCACACGTCGCCGCCCTCCAACGCGAGCTCCACGACAGCGCCGAAGCCGCCCGACGGCGCGGCGACGTTCCGTGGTCCGACCTGGCGGCAGTCCACGTCCTGCCCGACTCCTGGGCAGACCTCGGCCTGGTCACCAGCACCGGCAAGCCGCGCCGCCGGGAGATCCATAACCACTACCGCCACCTCCTCACCCTTCCGGAGTCTGCCCATGCCCCCGCGTGACCAACAGCAACCCGTCCTCCTCATCGACATGGGCGGGGTGTTCTTCTCCTACTCCTTCCTCGCCGCCCTGGCCGCTTGGGCGGACGCCGCCGGCGTCGACGCAGGCCGACTGCGCGAACGCTGGCAGATCGATGGTCCCTTCGATGCGTTCGAGCGCGGCGAGATCAGCCCCGCCGCCTACCTCGAGCACCTGCGCCACCTGCTCGACCTCGACGTGGACGACGAACAGATCGTCGTCGGCTGGAACTCGATCTACGGCACGGTCGACACCGACCTGATCCAACTCTTGGGCGCAGCCGATGTCCGTGCCCTCTTCCACCACATCGCCGGCGTCTCCAACACCAACACCCTGCACGCCGACTTCTGGCGCGAGCTGTACCGCGAGCACCTCCCGGTCCTGGACACCGTCCACTGCTCCCACGAGATCGGCGTGACCAAGCCGACCGCTGCGTTCTTCGACCACGTCGCCACCGTCGCCGGTGTCCCTCGCGAACGCCTCGTCCTCGTCGACGACATCGCCGAGGTCATCGACGCCGCCCGCGACCTGGGCCTGCGCGCCCATCTGTACCAGGGCGCCGCCGAGCTCGCCGCCTTCCTCGACACCCTCTGACCCCGACGGCATCAAGGGAATCCGCTGTGGAACTGCTGATCACGGGAGCCGCCGGCTTCATCGGCTCCGCCCTCACCCAGGCGCTGCGCACCGCAGGCCACACCGTCGCCGCGGTGGACGACCTGTCGGTCACCTCCCCGCGCCCGCACCCGGACGATCTCCAGATCCGCGACGTCCGCTCGTTGACGCCCCACGAGCTGGGCGGCGTCGACACCGTCGTTCACCTGGCCGCGCACAAGTCCGTCCCCGCATCGTTCGACGTCGGGGGGTTCGAGCACAACGTCGCCGTGGACCGGCACCTCATCCACGCCTTCGCCGCCTCCAACGCCCGGCGTCTGCTGCTGGCCTCCTCGTGCGAGGTCTACGGCCAGCAGGCCGGAGCGCTTGCGGAGGCCGCGTCGCACGCCCCCCGTTCCCCGTATGCCGCAGGGAAGGCGGCCACCGAACACCTGGCCGACATCTACCGGCCGCGCCTGGGCGAGGGCCGCCATTTCGGCATCGTGCGGTTCTTCAACACCTTCGGCCCCCACGAGGACGGCGACGCCGTCGTCCCGGCCTTCCTCGACGCCGCCACCGAGGACCGCCCGTTGACCATCGAAGGCGACGGCAACCAGTCCAGGGACCTGACCCACATCGACGACGCGATCACCATGCTCACCCGCATTTTGAACGCCCCCACACTGCTGCCCGTCGTCAACTGCGGCTCGGGACGCGGCGTCTCCATCCGGGCGCTCGCCGACGCCGCCATCCACGCTGTGGGTCGCGGCACCATCACCCACACCGCTGCACGACCCAACGAGATCAGCTCCTTCCTCGCCAGTACGACCCTGTTCACCCGCGTCTACGGGCACATCGAGCACCGTCCCCTCGACCAGGCGCTGGCCGACACCCTCTACCAGCGGACCCGTGCCTGGACCCCGGCCGGAGCCTCCCGGTGACATCCGGTCCCACCTCGGTGCCGCCGCGGGTTCGGCCGCCGCTGAGCGCGGTCAGCGGCCCGGCGGCGTTGGGAACCTTCGAGTTCGGCACCGCAGCCCTGCCCCCGCACCGCGCCCAGGAACTCCTCGACGCCTACTACCGGTCCGGAGGGCGGCTCATCGACACCGCCCCCACCTACGGGCCCGGCGACGGCGCCTTTCACGCCGAGCCGCTGATCGCCACCTGGCTGCACGCCACGGGCGCTCCGGATGTGCACGTCATCACCAAGGCCGGCCTGCACCCGTCGCACCCCGACTCCGGTGATCTGCGGCCCGAGACGATTCTCCGCCACGCCCGCCACAGCGCCGACCGCCTCGGCATCCCCTTCACCCTGGTCCTGCATCGCGACGCACCGACCATCGGCGTCGACGAGATCGCCGACGCCGTCGATCGTGTAGTGCGCGAAGGCCTCGCCGATCGTGTCGGCGCCTCCAACTGGACCACCGACCGGCTGGAGAACTGGATCGTCCACGCCCGCCAAGCGGGTCTGGCCGTCCCTGAGGTCACCGCACCGCTGTGGAGCCTGGCACCCCGCGCCCAACCGCCACCCGAGCCGTGGCTGGTCGAGGCCGACCCTGTGCACCTGGCCTTGGCGGTGCGGAACCGGATGACCATCACACCGTTCCGCACGCTCGCCGCCGGATTCCTCACCACCCGCCACACCGGACGGCACTCGGCCCACCACGCCATCACCTACGACACCCCTACCGGTCGGGCACGCCGTGCCCGACTACAGCGGGCCGCCCTGGCGCTGCGGATGACACCGCACGGACTCGCCCTGGCCTATCTGCGCGCCCTCGGCTCGACCGTGGTTCCGGTCATCGGCCCGCGCACGCTCGTGCAGCTGCGCGAGTGCATGGCGGGCGCCGCCGCGTCCGACCGCGTCACCCCCGACCTGGCCGCCTACCTCGAAGCACGTTCGTGACCAGCCCCGCCGCCCGACCACCACCGAACCAACGGGTCATCGGAGTAGCCGGGCAAACCGCTCCGGCACCAGGCCACGGCTGTTGCCCTCATACGGGAACAGCCACGTCGCACGCCGCAAGAAGTCCCGCAGATCGTGACCGAGATCGTCCAGCACGCCGCGCACCGCCAGCGGCTCGGCGAAGTCGAACACTGCCGGCACGCCCTCGTTCCCTGTTCTTACCTCCACCACCCCGGTGCACTGCCTGCCCGCTGCTCGCCAGACGACTTCCCAGCACCGAGCGCTGCTGGACACCCACCACCGGCTCCCGGCCCCGTCCGCGTCCCTCTGTTCCACCGCCAGGCCCTTGAACCGCAGGCGCTCCAGCCAGCCGTCCAGCAGCCCGGCGGCCGCGTCGCGCCGCCCGGCTGCGTCCAGCGCCGCTGGCTCCAACTGCCGTTTGACCTGGGCGGGCACGCCGGCCGCCAGCACCCCGGCGGGCAGCGACCGGTTCACGGTGGCAGTCGCGGCCACCACCGTTCCCGCCCCCACCCGAACACCGGGCAGCAGCACCGACCGGAACCCCAGCCACACCCCGTCACCCACCTCGACTCCCGCGAACGCCGCGCCGTGACCCTCCCGGACCGGGTGCCCGGTGTGGTAGCCGTGCGTCCAGATCGCCACCTGAGCGCTGATCCCCACCCCATCCCCGATCACCACCGGCTCGGTCGGATTCACCACCACATCCGGCGCGATCTGGCACCGGTGCCCGATCCGCACCACCGAACGCCGCTCCATCGACGCCCCCGCGCCGACGCGCAGCCGGTGCCCGATGTAGCTGCCGTCGCCCACCACCCACTTCCGGCACACCACCTCTGCGCCGACGTCCACGACCGTCCCGGTACCCAGCCGAGCCTCGTCCGCGACAAGCCATCGACTGCCCACACCCACCTGCGCACCCGGACCCAGCTCCAGACGCGCCGACCGCAGGTCACACCCGGCTCCCACCACGGTGCCCGCGCCCAACACCAGGTCGTCGGCAACGAGCACTGTCCCTTCGCCGATCCGCACCCCTTCGCCGATGCGCGCCCGGCTCACCCGCAGTTCCACGCCAGGAAAGTCCACCGCAGCCACCACGTTCTCCCCTACCTTGTTCGGTTCAGTCTGCGGAAACCCCAGCAAGGGCGGCTGCCCACACGGTTTTCGTTCTCACCTACGTCAGGAGCGCCATGAACTCGACATCGCGCAGTGTTCTCGCCGTCGCGGCTCACGCCGACGATGAAATCCTCGGCGCCGGCGGCACCCTGGCCGAACACGTCCACGCCGGTGACCGCGTCCATCTCCTCGTCCTCAGTGCCAGCGCCACCAGCCGCCCCGGCGAGCACCAGGACGCGGTCCGCTCCCACCGAGCAACCTGCGTCCGCAAGGTCGCCGATTTCTACGGCGCCGACCTGGAGATCGCCGACTTCGCTGACAACGCCTTCGACACCGTTCCCCGGTTGGACATCACCCAGACAGTCGAAGCCGCCGTCGCCTGCTGGCAGCCGCAGGTCGTCTACACCCACAGCGCTGCCGACCTCTCTCTCGACCACCGCATCACCGCCGAGGCAGTCGCCGCCGCCACCCGGCCACAACCCGGCGCCACCGTGACCACGGTGCTGGCCTGGGAGATCCGCTCCGCCACCGAGTGGGGGACCGGCATCCCGTTCCGTCCGACCTGGTTCCAGCCTCTGACAGACCACGCTGTTGCCGTGAAGAACCAAGCCCTGCAGCTGTACGCCTCGGAGATGCGTGCCTGGCCGCACACCCGATCGACCCGCGCGCTGCAGTCTGCCGCGCACCTGCGCGGCGCCCAGATCGGCGTCGAGGCGGCCGAGGCGTTCGAACTCGTCCGGCACACCGTCATCCCGCCGGGGTGAACCACGCGCGCGGCTCGTCGCGCAGAGCCAGCGCGATGCGCTTGCGGACGCCCTCCCGCACCGGCGGCAGGGCGTCCACCGCGAACCAGGCGACCTCCAACGACTCCTCATCCGCCACGCGGGCCACCTGCCGCAGATCGGCAGGTCGGCACGCGAAGACCAGCTCCAGGTACTGTGCCCGATCCCCATGGGGATGCCGGATCGGAGGCGAGACCGTGACCGCCGCCAGACGCTCTACCACCACCTGGAGCCCGGTCTCCTCCGTGACCTCCCGCACCACCCCGGCGGCAGGGTCCTCGCCCGGATCCAGAATGCCGCTCAGCAGTGACCACTCCCCGGTATCCGAGCGACGGTGCAGCAGGACACGGCCGTCGCCGTCCTTGACGACCGCGTTCACTCCCGGCAGCCAGAGCAGATGATCCGGCCCGACGGCAGCACGCAACGAGGCGACGAAGTCAGGAGTCATGGGCCCGCCATCGGAATCACAGGGTCGAGTCAGGACAGGTCGGCTGCGCTGCGCGGAACTCACACGGTGCCGACCATCGACCAGCCCAACACCAGATGACCTCCCGTCCTAGTACGTCCCGACATGAACCTCATGACATCGCACGGCGGAACGTGAAGATCCGTGAAATCCCCCACCTCCCCATGTCGTGACCTAGCGTTATGACGTGGCGACTGAAAGTGTCCCCTCTCGCTCCGCCGTGCTCGCAGAAGCACTCACCCGCGCGACCTGGTCGGCCAGGGACCTGGCCAAAGCCATCAACCCACGTCTCCACGCGATGGGTCACCCCATCGTGGACCTCACCGCGGGCTATAAATGGCTCCGAGGTCATGTCCCTCGCACATCCGCAGTGCGCGACATCGTGGCCGTCGTCCTCTCCGAAACCACCGGCCACCGCTACACCTCCTCGCAACTGTGGGGCCGCAAGCAGGTCGCTACCGAGACCGGCGAGACCGGAGAACTACTCGGACCCCTGTCCCTTGAACACGTCCTGCGGACAGCGTCCGAGTGGACCAGTGACAACGTTCAACCTGCCCTCGTCCAAGCCTCCGCCGGCGAGCGGCTCACCACGGCCGTCTGGGACGCCACTCGTCAGGCTCCCGCTCCGCAGTTCACCGGCCAGGGCCGCGGGGAGACCGTCGCACCGGAGTTCGTCGACATGCTCTTCGAGCAACTCGCCGTGCTACGCCGCCTCGATGACCGCAGCGGCGGCGGCCCGCTCAGCCAGCGCCAAGCCCGGATCGCCCTCCACGAATCACTCGCCCTGATCCATACCAGCCGCTACACCGTCGCGACAGGCAATCGCCTCCTCCAACACGCCGCCGGCGCCGCACAGCTGGCCGGCTGGCTGAGCTTCGACGCCGGGCTTGCGCCCGCCGCCCACCGCTACCAGCTCCTCGCCATCCGCATCGCCCGCGCCGCCGACGACACCACCACCGTCTCCAACGTGCTCGGCATGCTCGCCTATCAGCACTCTGCTGGCGGGAATCCCCGCCGCGCCCTACGCTTCGCGCACGCTGCCGTCGAGCACTCCGCCACGGCAGTACCGCTGGTCCAAGCGCGGGCCTGGGGCCGTCTTGCCACCGCCCACGCCGGCGACGGAAACCTCGACGGCTTCCGACGTGCGACCGAGCACTGCCGACGCCTGATCCGGCAACCACACAGCGAGAACCCGCCCTCGCTGTACTACCTCACCTCCCAACAGATCGACGCCGAGTCCGGCCAGGCACTCGTCGATCTTGCTGCTCGCACTCCCGGGCGACGATCCCGTCTGCTCCGCGAGGCAGCAGAGCTCCTGGCGCCGATCGCCGCACACGGGCACGCTGCGGGCTTCCGCCGTTCCGGCGTACTCCACGGCATCCACCTGATCCGTGCCAGCATCGGTGCCCGTGACACCGATGCCACAGCGCACTGGATCAAGGCACTCGCCAGCCAGGTCCCCCACGTGCAGTCCGTTCGCTGCCGGACACTCCTAGCAGCAGTGCAGTCCAGGGCAGGCAGCCAACTCCGTGCCGCTGGCCGCAGTGATGCACTCGAGGTGCTCAGCACGGCACTATCGAAAGCATGACCGAGCTGTTCCCGAGTGCTATCCGGGCGTGGGCGATCACCGCCGTGCCCTACGACAGCCCGTCGGCTCGTAGGCTCACTCGGGCACTTCACCGCGAACAGGTCGCTACCTAC
Organism: Actinoalloteichus fjordicus; assembly: GCF_001941625.1. Classification (NCBI taxonomy): domain Bacteria; kingdom Bacillati; phylum Actinomycetota; class Actinomycetes; order Pseudonocardiales; family Pseudonocardiaceae; genus Actinoalloteichus; species Actinoalloteichus fjordicus. The sequence continues at coordinate 3,570,891 of NZ_CP016076.1, read as the reverse complement.
GGAAGGGCCGACGCGCCTGAAGCCACCCCGGCTGAGGACTTCGCACCGCCCAACGGAGTGTTCCTCGTCGCCGCAGGCTCGGATGGGATCGCTCTCGCGTGCGGTGGGTGGCGTGCTGCCGGATCCACGACGGCAGAGGTGAAACGCATGTACGTCACACCGGCCGCCCGTGGCCGGGGTATCGGACGGCGGCTGTTGGCCGCGCTGGAGCAGGACGCATGCCTGCACGGCATGACCAAGGTGATCCTGGAGACCGGCGTCAGCAACCACGCTGCGCTCGCTCTGTACACCGCCTGCGGGTACGCCCGGGTAGAACCCTATGTCGCCGGCCGAGACCCCCGGATCAACCGGGCACTGAGCAAGGTCCTGCCCCGGTTGCGGGAAGCCAATGAGTGGCAAGGCGGGCTGACGGGCGACTTGTAACGCCGCGGGGGGCTCACCGGCGTCCCGTTTCCGTCCGTTCGTCAGGTCAACAAGCGGCTGTCGAAGCCGGATCTGACAAGGTGGTCGTACGCCGTGAGGACCTCTGTGGGGACGTTCTGCTCGATCGCGAAGCCCTTCTTCGGGTATTCGATGATCCGTTGCAGGTCGCCGATGAGCATGTCGATGACGAGTGCGCTGTCTCCGATGGACTGCACGTAGTCGAGGAGCCTGAGCGGTTCTGATGCGCAGACGACGTCGACTTCCGGCCAGGCCCGGCGACAGGTGGCGAAGGCGCGGCGCTGCATGTAGGGCTTGCAGATGAGCAGCACGGAACGCGGCCGGATGCCGTGCTCGGCGAGTACTGCCTGCGAGAACGTGATGTTCTGGGAGGTGTTGCCTGCCTGGGTCTCCACCAGGATGGCGTCCTGGGGCATGCCCAGGCTGACCGCGTGTTCGCGGTAATGGGCTGCTTCGCCGCGGGGGAAGCGTGCGCGGGTGGTCGGGCTGTTCCCGCCGCTGAACACCACGACCGGAAACAGTCCCGCCTGGTGTAGTTCGGCGGTGACGGTGGCGACGCCGAGGTCATGACTGCCCAGTCCGATGGCGGCGTCGCAGGCCCGGAGTTCATGTCCCAGCTGGTGGTAGTTCCAGATCGTCTCCGCTTCTCGCCATTGCTGCGCGGTGATGCCGTCCTGGGTCACGGAGGGTGGCTCCTTCTCGGGTATGCCTCGGGTTGAGGGACGTCTGTCGGATGTTCTCGATACTGGCGAGCTGGTGGGACATGCCGTAGGTGCGCGCGGTGTTCTCCGCCTGGTTCAAGAGTTGTGATCCGCTCTCCGTTGTCGCATCGTCGGTGAGCAGTATGTGGGCGTGTGCAGTGTCGAGCCGAACGTTCTGCATCGGCGACCCTGCCGAACGATGGGACAGCGCCACGTCGATGGCGCGCAGCGCGTTGCTGAGGTCGCCGGTCCCTCGGTGGGCGAGCGCTAGTTTCTGGTGCGCGACGGACCAGTCGTCGGGTTCGCCGAGATCGTCGAACCGCTGTGTCGCTTCGTTGATGACGTGTACGGCGTAGGCGTTGTCGCCCTCTTTGCTCAGCGCGGTACCGACCCACAGCCGAGCTCGTGCACGGTCTTGAGGACTGAGCCGTGCATCTCCTGCCAGCAGGTCGTATTTCTGGGCGGCCTGTTGCAGTCTCCCGGCCATCTCGTCGCAGACGGCGAGTGAGAGCTCGACCTGCGCGGTCCGCCGGGGCACGCCGAGATGGTGCAAGACCTGCTGGGCTTCGCGATAGGTCTGCCGCGCCGACAACGGCCCTCGGACGTCTCCCTGATCGCGCCGGATATCGCCGAGCAGAACCAGTGAACGGGCGTGCAGGTACAGCCCGTGGTGGTCCAAGCCGTGCGGATCGAAGCGCCGGAGCCAACGATCAACGAGGTTCGCGGCGAAGGCGAAGTCCTGGCGAGCCAGGCAGGCCGCTGCTCTGCCGAGGTCGTCGGTCCAGGTCTCGTAGTCCCACTCACGCGGGCCACTCTGATAGTAGGCCTGGACGGGCGGGCCGCCGTCTTCCCGGAGCAGCAACTCGAAGCGCAACTTGGCATCCGAGTCAGCCTGACCCAGCGCGGTATCCAGGATGGCCTGCGTATCCGGCCGAGGCGACGTCTGCGCCCCGAGGGATTCCCACTTGGTAACGGTGCGCACTGCCACCCCGAGGTGATCAGCGAAAGACCGCACGCTGAGACGCAGTGCACGCCGGAGCGCTCGAGCCTCCTTCCCGCTCCACTGCCGGACTGACGCCACCTACTGCACCTCCTTCGGCACCTATGCAACCACTCCTGCATCGGGAAGTGCATCGCAAGTGCAACAGAAGTGCCACACCCGTTCGTTCCCAGCCGGATGACCGCTGAGCAGGATCTTCCTTAGACGTCCGGTACTAGGGGAGTGACGGGTTCTGCTTCCGAGAGTCCTCTTCGCTGGAGTGGACTCGGTACGGGGCGTCTCCCAGCAGAGTCCGGTAGGCGAGGGGATGCGGAGATGGACAGATCGAAGCCCGTGGCGACAGCGGTCGATCCGGCGAATTTCAGGTCGGGCCCGTCTCGTTGTCGCGAACACCTCCGCCTGGACCGGCTGGAAGACGGAGCGTTCAACGCGGGGGATCTGATCACACCCTGCCTGCTCACCGCTGCCTTTGCTCTTGGGCTTGCCGACCCCAGCCCGCAGTCACTTCACGCTGGCGGCCCTGACGTCGTGGTTGGGGACCGACGAATCAGACGGCGGAAATTGGGCCACTCGAACGACCGAACCGCCAGCCTGTCATGACGGTTCTCTGGGTGGGTCTGGGCCTCACCGCGCTTGCTGAGATCGGGGTTGCGGCGTGGTTGCTTCGTCCGGTGTCGGTTGTTCGATCCAAGAAGGGAGACGACTGTGTCCGAAGGACATCATGAGGTTCCGCGCTGCCCGGATTCGATCGCGTTGTGGGAGGTGTGGTCCGCTGCGGGCAGGCACCTGGAGGAGACGTTGCGGCAGGTGCTTCGTGTCCGTTTCGAGAAGATGCCGTTGAGTGAGTATCGGATCTTGTCGTTGCTGGCGACGGCGTCGGAGCCGTTGAGCGTCGGGTATGTCACTGAGCGGCTGCTGCTCTCAGCTGCGGTGCACGACCGTGTTCGCAGGATGATGGCGAGCGGCTTCGTTCAGGGTGTTGGTGGTGGCCGCGACAGGATGCTGACGATCACCGTGTATGGCGTCGATCGACTCGTCGAGGCCCGCAGTGTCCTGGCGGAAGCGGCCGAGGCGCACCTCGCTGCGGTGGACGGGCCCGCGCGGCGGTGCCTGATCGCGCTTCTCGAACAGATGAGCCACGCGAGCACGTCGTTGCGTACGGCGTCCTGACTCGTGCTCGGTCGTCAACGTCACCGTCCACTTCACATCCGGGTGGATAGCGGAATCGATGGCAGGGGAGTTCGTCTCACCACCACGAGCAGTGATCTTGCCAGCGGCCGGGCACGGACCGGGCGTTCGGCCGGGGCCGACGAGTTCTCGGCCGGACGCCCATCCATAGCCGAGTGGTGGGAACGGGGCGGGCCACCTGGCGGGCCGCCCACCCCTTCCCACGGAAAGGAGCGACGAGATGACCGTCGCGTCACTGTCCGTAGCAAGAGTAGCCGGTGTCCTCGGGCGCCTGACGTTCTGGGTTCGACGAGTCGACCGACGGCGGGCGTCCCGCCTGCCACGGATCGCCGAGGAGCCGGTCACCTTCGGGATGGAGAACACCCTCGTCATCAGACGGGTGTCCGCGCGGGTGCGGCCCTACGTGCTGTCGAGCGGGGGCACGTGGTGAGCGTGGTGATCACGGCGGTGCTGCTGGCGACGGTGCTGCTCGTGCTCGATCTGATCGGCGAACGACAGGCGGCGAGGTCATGACGGCGGCCCACGCCGAGGAGGTGTGGCCCGGGGAGGAACCCCGTCTTCTGCGTGCTGTTGCCGATGAGCGGTCGGTGGTGTGGGCGGGGATGTTCCGTCGGCTGCGGCATACCTGGGATGGGTCCTACCGATCGGTGGGGGTCGCGGTGTGCGGGGCGGTGGTCGTCCGGATCACCACCGAGCTGATCACCTTGAACGACTGTCCTGCCTGTTTCCCGTCGGCGGTGGGCACATGACCGGAACTACTGGACCGGGGTTCTTCGTGGTGGGTGTGCCGTTGGCTGCGGGCCTGGTGGTGGAGCACCACCGCGTCGCGGGCGAACGTACCGAGCCGACCTCGGCGGTCGTGGCGTTGTGTGGGCTGTCGATGCCTGCGGCCATGCCCACCGCGCAGGTGTCGGAGGAGCGTCCTGTTCTGCTGGATCGGGACTGCTGGACGTGTGTCGCGGTGTCCGAGGGAAGGACGCTGCCGCCACCGCGTCAGCTGGAGGTTGAGGCGGTGTGGCTCGTGCAGCTCAGAGCAGATCGGGCTCCTGTGTCGCGGCGGGTGGTGCATGTGTGTCCCATCCCGGCAGCCACGTCGCCTCTGCTGCGGGCGAGGTGCGGAACGCCGATTCCCGTGTCCGATATCGACATCGTCGGTGTCGGTACGGGAATGCCGTGCGGGCCGTGCCTGGGGGCGTCGCTGTTACCGAGAACCGAGCATCGACCACCCGTGCTGTCGGCAGCGCCCACCTGCTGACAGCACGCTGCCGGGCCCGAGCTTTCCCCGATGCGGTGCTCCCGCCCGCACGCTCGGGCCGCAGGGGGCGCGGGCGGGCCTGGTGACCCGGAGGCCCGCTCGCGCCGCTCTGCCTCGGAGGAAAACCTGCGCCCGAGCGATGGAACATGCCGACGCTCCGGCGGCGGGAGTCCGAGCGTCGTGACTGTGCCGCCCCTGAACAGCTCGGCCATGGCGCTTCCTCTCGCCGCTTCCGGGCGACTCCGTTACGAACCTCAGGAGAACTGTTGACGAGTCAGATGTCGAAGAACGGGCCGGTGGACTGGAAACCGGTGTTGGTGTTGAGGCGAGTGCATCAACTCGTCGGCGGGCTGCGCTGGGCGCGGGTCGACGGTGCCGGGTTGTTGCGTGTCCGAGGAATCAGCCTCAGGGAGCTGGAGGTGCTGAGCCTCCTCGACCGCTCACACCAGACCCGCTTGTGGTCGGTGGCCGAGCACCTGGGCCGCTCACCATGGTCGGTGGTCCTGGTCGTGCTCCGGCTCTGGACGGCGAGCCACGTCAGCCTCGGGCTGGTCAGTGAACCGCGCGACGAACGTGCCCTGCTGGCCCGTGTCACCGCTCGCCTGACGGGTCGCGGCGCAGACCTGCTCGACCGCACCGCCGAGACTTACCTCTTCACGCTCTCCGGGATGTGCCACTTCGACGTCCACGGCACGGACACGCCCCGCGTCACCCTCGAGGGCACGACCTCCGACGCAGGCCTCACCCCGATCCCGCCCCTCACCTCCCCGGCTGCACAGGGATGAGCGCGTCGACGAGCACACCGCTGACGGTGCTGTCCGGGAAGACGGACCGGGCGGTGTCGGGACGCCGTTCCCTTGATCGGAAGTCCAGGTCGACGCGGAGCCCAGCAGGTTCGGTTCTGGTGGCGAGTGTCGTGGTGGCGCACGGCAACGCTCGGACACTCACCGAGTCTTGGGAGTGTCGGGACTTCGGCGACGGCGCCGAGCCGGCCATTGTCGACGGCTGCTCGACCTTTCGCGCGCCGCATGTCCTGGCCGGGACACGCAGCTCGTCAACACTCGTTGGTCACGAGCTGCTCCCAGGGGGAACGACGCTCTTCAGCGGGTTTGCTGCCGAGGTGTCCCGGTGAGTGGAGTCTTCGGTGTTGCCGCCGCGTTGCGTGCCACCACCTCGTCATTGCCCCGGGCAGTGATCGTCCGGCTGGACGAGGAACTGGGCGCGATCCTCGCCATGCTGGCCGAACTGCTGCGAACGAGCCGCCACGAACACGTCGTCGACGAGATACACGGCCTGCGCGAGCACCTCTGCGCCTCGTTGACCGCAGGCATCAGTGAGGTCGAGGCACTGATCTTGGCCAAGGCCGACGCGCTGGCCGACGAGCACGGACCGATCCCGTCGGCGACGACGACCGCGCCAACGCCGGTGGAGGGGTCGTCGGGTCGTAAGGTCGACGAGCTGCGGGGCATGCCGCCGCCCCGGGTCTCCGGCAAGGAGACGAACCACTATCTACAGGAGATCACCCGCCGCGGCTGGGTGGCTGAGAAGGGTGGCGGCGGCCACGTGAAGGTCTGGGGTCCTCATGGAGAAGCACACGTGTTCTCCTCCACCCCGAGCACTCAGGGCAGCGTGCGCAGGCTGCGGCGCCTGCTGGAACAGATCGACCACCAACGGAAGGACACCTCTGACGATGAATGACGCCCCCCAGACCCCGGTGACGACCCCCGACGCCAATGGCCACGATGCCGGCCAGGACGAGTGGCTCGTGGTCTCCACACATCCCGCCTCCGCAGCCGACGGCCACGACTTCGCGAACCTGGTGACCGCCGCCTACGGCGAGGAACCCAGCCCGCCGCCCGCCCTGCCGGACTCGACGTACTTCGTGCGCTTCACCTGCACCTTCCTCACCGAAGACGACCAGGTGTTCCGCGATTTCCTCGACGCCCTGGGCGACGCCTGGATCGACCACAGCGGCCTCGACCCCCACTTCGCCCACGGCACCGTGTCCGCCCGCCGCGTGATGTTCCACAAGGCGGTCGAAGGCGAAACCTCCGCGACCGAGGCCATCCGAGTGGTGCAGGACGGCGTCGACCGCGCACTCGCGACACTCAGCGAACACCCCGTGCGCCGCCGCGCGGCGTTCACCGCCACCGTGATCCCCGCCGCCGAGACCGGAAAGGGCTACGACCACGGTGACCTCTGACATCGGCGACGTGATCAGCCAACTCCAGACACTCAAGGAATCCCTGCCCACCACCTCCGCCGAGGAATACAGCGCAGGACTCGACGCCGTACACGCCCAAGCACAGGCAGCACTGAGCACCTCCCGGGACGAGGCCACGGTCCTGGCCAGGATCCAGCACACCCGCGACGAAGGCGTGGCGGAGATCCACACCACCCTCACCACCATCGACCAACTCATCGGCAACGTCATCACCTCCCTGTGAGGACCACTACCGACGACACAGCCGTGAACCGCATGACGGAGGGTTAGTGCTTTCACGGTGCTGCATGGCCTAGCCGCAAGTTTATGGCCGCGAAGCCGTCTGGTTTCGACAGAAGATTGTGAGTGCTCGGTTGGCAGCGCGATTGATGCGGAGACGGAACACCCACCAAATGGGGTGCCGCGCCGCCACTTGCGAGCGTGTGCTCAGGGACGACAGGTCCTCAGAAGAGTGCTGTATTGCTACCCCGGCACCGTCGGGGAGCGGTGGCCGGCGATGAGCGGTATTGCCGTGCATCGGACACAGCCGAGGATCCGCCGGGGCGCGGGCGGCTGATCCGTTCCTGGCCGAGAGCATCGTCCTGTCGAGTGCACTGCCCAGCGCAGGGGGCGGTAGCACCGCCGAGCCGCTTCTGCTCGCCCCGTTGTCTGAGCCGTTCGGCCCTGTAACGCCGTGCACTCGGCCGAAGATGATCCCAACATTGATCGTCTCGTCGCGAGGTCGCCATGTTCATTTCCGAAGTGCGGTTGACGAACTTCCGGGCGTGCCGCGAGGTGACGGTGCCGCTGCGGCCGGACGTCACGCTGCTGGCCGGTGAGAACAACAGCGGGAAGACCAGTGTCATCGACGCCGTTCGGCTGTTGACCGGGTCGGTGCACGGCCGGGTGCCCACACCGGACCGGCAGGATCTCTGCGGTGCCGCCGCCTCGGGCGAGGCGCTGCGGGTGGAGGCTGATCTGAAGGACATCGCCCCGACCATGGCCGGTGCTTACCTCGAAGGGCTGCTGCCCGCCGACGCTCCCGGTGGTTCCCGCAGCGCCCGGTGGGGCCTGACCTTCCGGCCGCCCGAGGATGATCGAGGTCGGGGTGCGACGACCTGGTCGGTCGGTCGGGATCACTTGGCTGCGGGAGAACCGGCACTGCGTCACGGGGTTCGCCACGTCTACCTACCTCCCTTGCGGGACGCGGTGCGGGAGCTGGGCAGCGGCAGCGGCGACCGGATCCGTCTGATGCTGGCCACGCTGCTGGGCAGCCGGGAGGCCGTCAAGGCGTTCGTCGACCACGCCGAGGCCAGGCTGGGGGAACTCACCGAGGAACCGGTGATCACCAACCTGCTGACGAAGATCAACGATCCGCTGCGGACGGTCACGGCCGGAGCGCATCCTCAGCAGGCCGCCGCTCGATTTGCCGAGCCCACCCTGGCGTCGCTGGCCAGGGCCGTCCACCTGCATCTGGGCGACACCGACGGCGCTCCCGCACCGCTGGGGTCCTCAGGTCTGGGCTATGCCAACGCCCTGTTCATCGCGACCGTGCTGGCCGAGCTCAGCACCGCCGGGCAGGCCGACCTGACCGTGCTGCTCGTCGAGGAACCGGAGTCCCACCTGCACCCGCAGCTGCAGACCCTGCTCATGCGTCATCTGCGCCGCCGCGCAGAGGACTCCCGTCGGGCGCCGCATGTCGATCCCGCCGAACCGGCAGGGCACATTCAGGTCCTGGTGACCACGCACTCACCGGTGCTCGCAGCGGCGGCTAGCGTGCGGGACCTGATCGTGTGCACCCGCCACCGCAGTCACGGCCCACAGTGGGAGAGCAAGGTCGTCGCCTTGGCCGACCTCGGGATGAGCGGGCGGGAGACACGCGAGCTGGACCGCTATCTGGACATCACCAAGAGCACGCTGCTGTTCGCGCCCCGAGCAGTGCTGGTCGAAGGATTGTCTGAGGCGCTGCTGCTACCGATCTTCGCCGAACTGCTGCTGCACACCGACGACCCCGAGGACCTCCCCGCGTCACAGGAGGCGGTGGAACGCTTCCACGGCGCTACCCTGGCCATCGTGGGCGGTGTCGCCTTCACACCGTATGTCACGGTCCTGCTGAAACCTGGGAGTGGGCAGGCCTCCGTTGCACAACGGGTGGCAGTGATCACCGATGCCGATGACTTCGCAGGGCGGCGGGCCGCCTCTCGGGTCGAGGAGATCCCCGCTCTGGTGTCAGGGTGGGGCGCCGCGGACCGGCTATTCATGGCCATCGGGCATCCCACCTTCGAATACATGCTCTGGAGTCAGGAGAACATCGGCTTTTTGGAGAAGGCTTTCCTCGCCTCCTGCTCGTCGAATCCTGCCGATCGGTGGAAGGCGGTCGTGGACGACGCGGATCCGGCGCAGGCATTCCTTGATCAGTTCGTGAAGAAGAAGAAGCGGCTGACCGAGGTGGTCGGTGCACCGGTGTCCAAACCGGCGTTCGCGCACGCCTTAGCCGACGAACTCTCGCCCGGATGCGGGTTCACCGTCCCTGACTACCTCGCCGAGGCGATCCGTTTCATCACTGACAATCCGGACACGGCGTCGTGACCGAACTGACCGACGAGCAACGCGACGCCGTCACAGCACCCGCCCCATTCACGCTGTATGCCTGTCCCGGAGCGGGCAAGACGCACGTCATCCAGGCCCGGCACCTCGCCGATCCGCCTGCCCTGCTGCGGGGCGGCCGGGCACTACTGTCGTTCACCCAGGTCGCGTCCGAGGAGATCCGCAGCCGCTGCGTCACCGCAGGCCGCCCCGACATGGTGAACCATCCGCACTTCGTCGGCACCCTCGACGGGTTCCTCTGGCAGTTTCTCGTCCGCCCGTATCTGCCGTCGGGAACGGAATGGCGCCGCCTGGACTCCTGGGCACGGCTGCCGGCCGCCAAGACCTCGATCCGCATCGGGTCGGATGTGATCGACCTGAACGAGGTCCCCTTCACCCTCGACCACCACGGCCGAGAGACGATCCGCTTCGACATCGCCGCCACGTCGGTGATCCAGAAGATCGGAGACGACGCCGACGTCAGGCGGGAATGGCAACGTCGTGCCCTCCGGGTGCGCAACGGTCTGCGTGGTCAGGGCTACCTCACCGGACATGACGTCCGCCAGCTGGCCCGACGCTACTTGCAGACGCGACCCGATGACGTCCTGCCCCCGGTCCGGTCCCGCTTTCGGGAGGTCGTCGTCGACGAGGCACAGGACTGCTCCCGCACCGATCTGTTCCTCCTTGACGCCCTCCACGGCGCTGGTGTCCCGCTGATCCTGGTCGCCGACCCCGACCAGGCGATCTATGCATGGCGTGACGCCGACCCGACCAGCCTGCAACAGCTGTCGGCCAAGCTGGGCCCGCCGATGCGTCTCACCCGCAATCACCGGTCCAGCCCCGTCATCTGCTCCCTCGCCGCCACCTTGCGCAGCGGCGGCCGCCCCGCCGACACGGCCGCAGGCCCGCACGCCGCCGAGGGCACCCCCGTCGTCATCCTGCCGACGACCTTCTCCACGTCAAGACGGGGGTTGGGACAGGACCAGCCGCAGCACACCACCTCGGAACGGCCCATAACGGAGGTGTTCACCGAACTGGCAGCGCAGGAGTCCATCGCCCCGGCTGACTGCGTGATCACCGCAGAGCGCCGAGCCGATCTTCCCGGAGGCAGTTCCCGCTCCTGGACCAGTGAGAACCCGGCCACCCTTCTCGCCCGCGCGTGGCGTACTGTCCGCGCCCCCCACGCCTCGGCCGCGGCCCTGCAGGAGGCCGCCCGCGCGGCGGCCTATCGGCTGACCGCGTACTGGTACCCCACGACCAAAGACAGTCTTGAGACGATCAGCACACGTCACCGGCTGCCCCTGCGCACCGCCTTGCGTCACGGCTACGCGCTGCTGCACCACTTGCCCGCGCCGACCTCGACCTGGACGGCACAGGTCAACACCGCAGTCCAGGCTTGGCCTGCGCCCGCCGACGCCACCCCGAACTCTCGCACAGGCCTGCTGAGAGGGGAACCCACCGTCCCCCGACCGTCACCGGCGGGCCTCGGCACACTCGGGGTTCGCATCGACAACGTCCACCAGCTCAAAGGCAGCGAAGCCGACGCCGTCCTGCTCCTGCTTCCGTCGAACGACGCCGTGCGACGGTGGCGGCACGGCGATGCCGCCCACGACGGGACCCTGCGCAACTGGTATGTCGCCGTCACTCGAGCCCGCAGACTGCTCGGCGTGGCCGTACCCGACGTCCTCACCCACGACCTGCAGGTTCTGTTGAGCGCAGCGGGAACGCCGCATCGCGTTCACCTCGGCGAGCCCGTAGGCCTGTGGTGACCTGGCCCTTACCAGCGGGCCTCCAACGACGACCCGCTGGTAGGGGAGGAACGACCACGCTCCTTACGGTGACGAGTGGTGGAGGCGAGCCGTTGTCACACGGTCTGAGAAACATCGCCGCCACATCTGCTCCGCGCTTCGTTCACACCGAAGAGTTCACGGGTTCGGTGAGGATGGTGTCGGCATCGGTCCTGGGCAACCAAGGTCAGTGATCTTCGTCGGCGGGCCGTCGAGCGGCTGGCGGGATTTGGGGAGTGCGCTCCCTGCGTGCCCCGGTCTGATCACGTGCTGGAAGGGTCTCTTGCCACTTCTCCGCCCCAACCCGCATCGGATACCGGGGGCAGGAGTGAACACGGGATCGTTGCCCGTTCGTGACCTGGCGTGCGTCGCTGGTGCGACCCCATATCGCGTCCGTCAAGCGGATCCTCCCAAAACCAGTTGCAAGCCGCCGAGCGGACCACAGTGGACGGACCGGGAAGATCGACATCAGAATGCAGAAAGCCCCGCTGACCTGGGCTTTCGCCTAGTTCAGCGGGGCTTCACGACCGTCGGAACGGCAGGATTTGAACCTGCGTCTCTTTGACCCCAGTCTGGGGTCAAAGAGACGCAGATCAGTGCCCTAGTGAGGTCTCCCGACAACTGTTCGCCGACGACGCTTGAGTCGCTCTCGTCCATGGTTGTTGCTTCAGTGTTGACAGAAAGAAATCCGCCAAGTGCCGGGCTTCCTGGTTGGCATTGATGTCGTTGTGGTGGTCATCGGCTGAGTGGGTGTGGTTCGTCGGTGAGGGCTGCAAGTGCGGTGGCGGTGTCGTGGGTGTCGGCGCGGACGTAGGTGGCGGTGGTTCCGGCGTCGCCGTTGGTGGTGGTGTGTCCGGCGTAGGCGCGGGCGGTGGCGTAGCCGAAGTTGCGTTCGACCCAGGTCAACGTGGTGTGGCGCAGCCAATGCGTCGAGATCTGTTGGGTGGCCACCCAAGACAGGTGTCGGCCAAGGCGGGTCCAGAGGTGGTCGTAGCGGCGGGTGGTGATGGGGCGGCCGTCGGCATAGCGCAGCAGCTGCTTCGCGGCTGGTGCGTGTCGGTCGTGGGTGTGTTGCTGGAGGTGTTCCATGAGGGTGGGGGAGACGGGTTGCCAGCGGGTCGTCTCGCCCTTCTCTCGCAGGAAGATGAGGCACTGGGTTGGGTCGAGGTCTTGGGGTCGTAGCGCGAGGGCGCCGCCCCTGCGGCAGGCGGTCTCGATGTGCAGCCGCAGGAGCAAGGTATCCAGAGCCGGATCGTTACCGGTGGTCGCGGCGACGTGGTTGATCTCAGCGAGTCGAGTGTCGGCGACCGCACGGCGGGTGGTGGGCAGGCGCCGTGGTTTGGGGACTTTGAGGGCGGGGTTGTCGGCTCGGGTGATCAGGCCGTCGTCTTCGGCATGTCGGTAGACACATCGCAGGGCGGCGATCAGATGTTCCCCGGCGCCTCGACCGCCTCGGGCGTTGCGGCGGGGGACGACATCGGCTCTGATGCGCACCACGAGCTGTTTGATCTCCGACGGGGTCGGCTCGTCCAACCGACGGTTGCCCCAGTGATGCAGGATTCGGTTCCAGTAGGAGCCGTAGACCCGCCGGGTGCCGTCGGTGACGGCGGCCGAGACGAGGGGGATGTACTCGGCGAACGTCGGTGACACCGACCGATTCGCCGGTGTCGCCATCAGGTCTTCCGGCGACAGCCCGAGGCGAGCCAGCAACAGCCGGGCGGCATCCACCTCAGCCGACGAGGCCGTGTTCGAGGAAGGCGAAGCGGAGACGGTCATCAGAGATCACCGCCGGACAACGCGGCGTGACGGGCGGCCAGCAGATCGTCCAAGACCGCCGGCGGGTGCACGACGAGTTGGTTTCTGCCGGGGTCGGCAGTCAACAGGACTCGATCGCCCGCGACCAGCCCCACCCGGTGCCGGATCGACGCCGGAACCCGAAGATGCCCTTGAACAGTGATCATCGACACGCCAGAAGCGGAGTGGTCGATCACTATCAGCCCGTCGCGGGCACACAGATCAATCCGCGTACCCGGCACCCAACCCAACGCCCGTAGGACAGAGCGGTCGGCAACACGACCCCGACTATCCACCGCAGCCATCCCGTACACCACGGTGCTACTACGCCGTACCGGAACAACCGGCAACGGAAACGCACGACGAACGCCCGACACGGCAGAACGAGAATCACAAGAAAGGGCACTCAACCCCGGAGACCCGAGATTCACCGGGCCGATCACAGCCCCACTCATGACGAACACCCCCGCCGAAAACGACGAGGGTGCGCCTCACAGACCACAACACAGTGCCCGAACACACTCAAACACTGAACACAAAACCTGGGCATAGCTGCCACAGAACTGTGTCCGAGGGGGGACTTGCGCACTAACCACACGGCTGTCTTTGGCCAGTTAGTCGGTGGTCCAGGGCGTTGCTGCCTCTACCTGGGTGGAGAGGCAGCTGTTTCTCCACGCGACTAGAGCGACGGACGACCGATGCCGGGTGACCACATGGAGTCATACGATCACTGTCTGCTACAGTCGGGTTAACTTGAGGCGAGTTTTATGGGGGTTTAAGTGGCTAAGAGATACTACAAAGCGGGTGTTCGGGAAGCGCTATTCATGCTAAGTCGTGGGCGATGCTACTTTCCTCAGTGCTCGAATCGAGTTATGAGCATCGTAGATAAAGAGCCTAGTATAAGTGTTCAAATTGCGCATATTAACGGCTTGAATCCGGGTAGTGCCAGATATGATCCGCTGCTGACGGTTCCTCAAAGAAATAGTTTCGGAAATCTCATTCTCCTGTGCTCGTCGCATCACGGCCCAGTGGATGACAAATCCAAGGAGCAAAAATATCCGAAAGCGCTCTTGATTGAATGGAAGCGTGCGCGTGAGGGGGACTACTCTACGCAACTGGCGGGTCTCGACGTGCTCGGAAAGCGCGACCTTGAGGAGATATTGGGAGGCGTCGTCGTAGAGGCAAAGGAGGATATTGCTAATTCCATCAATGAACTGGCAAAGATTAGTCAAAGTGCTGCGGAAAGTTTGAGAGAACTAGTTCGCGAAAGCTTCGAACGCCCGTACCTGGATTACGACGCAGTAGGTATCCTCGCTGAGTCTGCTTCCTACTTGCGGCATCTTCCCGACTCGGCTGAAATGCTTCTGGCTTCAGCGGGGGAACTTCGAAAGCTTGAGGATAATGTGGGCTCCTTGAATATGGCAGTTGAGAACTTCATGGAGATGCAACCATTCATCAAAGTCCTGAAAAATGCTTCCGAAGAAATGGCTGAATCTTCCTATGTTGCTGATCGAGTTCGGGAGGCAAGGGAGGAGTTAGAGGGGACTAGTGTAAAATTGACGTCCCTGGCTAGTGAAACGAGAGAATCTGTTGCCCTCATGGAGAGGAGCGGCGGGCCGATAATTCACCAGTACGATAATGGAAAGAATTGGAAGTATTTCAAGGCTGGTGTAATTGTGGGTGCCATAATTGTGGGCATCCTGGTGTATTTTGCAATGCGGGCGTTCGATGGTTCCCCGTGATGGATAAAGCGAGGGTTGACGTCAATTCATCTCTTGGAGATGAATCGAATGGGACGGATACGACATTTTCCTTCGAGCTGTCCTGCGTGTCCCGAGGCGTCGTTTGTAGCCGTGAGTGTGGCTGGTTGCTGATGGGACATGGCAACTCGGAGGCGGCTTAGTGGTGCTGATTGCCTGTAGGAAACATCTCCACCACTGGCACGCAGTCGCACTCCACGCCGCCCCGACATCGGCTGGTCAGCCAGGCGACGCAGCGTGCTCGTTGGGCGGCGGGGTTGTCCGGCGGGAGCAGTGGTGCCCACGGGTCGGAGGATCGATCGTCCGGGGTCTTCGCCATCGCGTCGGGCCTCCCGTCGAGTCGGGAGAACGCGGCCGGGGCGGGGTGTCGGTGTATGGCTGCCCGGCCGCGTTCCCGGTGCCCGACGGCTTGAGGCGGGCGCGAATGCCCTCCGTCGGTCACCTGTCCGACCAGCTCCTTTACAGCCCTGTCAGACTGAAATCATCATCACGTCAGCTCATGGTCAGCGGAATGACCTGAGTCGGACTTGATGACGACATCTACGGACCTACGGGGTGGGGTGGCTCGTGAGCGTGTACCGGACAGTGCTGGAGCAGAAGATCAAGGAGCGGCGGCAGTCCGTCGAAGAGTTCGCGGAGTTCGTCGAGACCTTCGCGCGTGAACACGGCGAGCCGGGCACGCTCAGTACACGGCACCTGCAACGGCTGCTCTCCGGGCACCGCGCGGATGGGGAGCCGCTCGGTCGGGTTCGCACGGTCACCGCACGCCTTCTCGAACGCATCTTCGGTCTTGACATCGATGTCCTGCTGTCCCCACCACGGGACACCCTCGGGACGGCCGACATCGTGGGTGGGACGGCGTTGCCGAGGACCGTTCACGTCCCCGAGACCGTGATGACTCGCTCCCACCCCGGTGATTTCGGGACCATCCCTGTGGATTTGTCCGCCGCGTTCGACTGGCTCGACACTCAATCCCGATGGACTCCGCAGACCACACAGGACCGGGTCACCGAGAGGCTGGCCGAACCGGGCGTGCGAACCGCGATCGCGGGGCGACTTCCCGCGCGAGTGGGACGTGGCGCACTGGCGGAGGCGATGGCGGCCTACTACGACCGGGCCGTTCCGGGGCACGGCTTCTATCGGACTCGGATTGACGGCCATGGAATCGACACAACCGTGTTCACCCGTCCGTCCTGGCTCGATCTGCGGTGCCCGCTCACACCGACCACGGACCTGCTTCGGCTGGATGCCGTGATGCCGGGGGCGCCCCGTGAACACGACGTGCCGCACTACGCCGTCGATCGGTTGGCCGAGGCCGTCATGGCGGGAGTCCGTGTCTCTGACCGCCCGGTGTATCGGCTGTTGTCCGTCGACGTTGAGCCCGCGCACATCGGCGGCTCGGTGGGGCTCGCCTCGTTCGTTGAATACGCCCTCACTCTGGACCTGTTGGAATCCGAGCTGTCCGACGCCGTCAGTCGCGGCGCGACGCCGTGTCATGGCAGCCAGCCGTTGCGGGACCGGTATCTTCCCTCGCTCGCCGGCATGCTTGACCTCGGTTCGCGGCTTTGCGTCGGCGGGGCCTTGGCGTTGTGTGCGATCGCGCGACCGGCCGATGCGTTTCGGGGACCCGCCGATTACGTGCTTCTCATTCAAGAACGCTCGACACAGGTGGTGAACGCCGCGCGTCGGCTGGCCGTCATCCCGAAGGGATTCCATCAGCCCTTGCGAGACTACCGGGCGGACACCCGCATCGGGGCGACGCTGCGTCGCGAGCTAGAGGAGGAACTGTTCGGGCACTCCGAGGTGGACAGTACCGAGGACGGCAATCGAGTAGCGAATCCGATGCACCCGAGCCGGCTGTCCGCGCCGATGCGCTGGCTGTCCGAGGAACCGGGACGGCTTCGGATGGAGTGCACGGGATTCGGCCTGAACACCGTCAGTGGGAACTATGAGTTCGCCAGCCTGCTTGTGATCGACGATGAGCGGTTCTGGACGCGCTTCGGTGGTGACATCGAGGCGAACTGGGAATCACGCAGCCTGCGGCAGTATTCCAGCCTGGATCGTGAACTGGTGGCCGTTCTCGCTGCTGACGAGTCGTGGAGCAACGAAGGACTCTTCGCGTTTGCCCAAGGGTTGCGACGGCTGCGGGAGATCGGCGGTGAGCGCGTCGATCTCCCGCAGATTGATGTCCTACCGGTGTGAGGATCAGGTGGGCAGCGACGGCCAGCGCACCGTGATGACCACGGAATCGGCGAGGGCTTCCCACGAGTGGTCGATGCCCGGTCCCCAGAGCACGTAGTCACCGGGCTTGGCCAGGGTGACACTGCCGTCGGTGAGATCCAGCCGGAATTCGCCCTGCACCATCAACAGCAGGGTCGTTCGCTGGTCGTCGGTGGTCCACTCGGCGCGCTTGTCGCCCGCCGGGTGGTTCGCCCATTTCACCTCGACGTCGGTCGTCGAGCGAATGTCCTTGGTGGGATTGATGAAGTGGCCGAGCAGCCAACCACGGGTCTCCTGGGTGTCATCGTTGGCGTTTCCGTGTTGCCAGCGGGCCGTCACTCCCGCACCTCCCAGTTCATCGCGGGCAGGTTCACGCGGTCCCCGCCGATCTCACTCAACCTCCGAAGGCCTTGCAACATTGCGAACAGGCCCTCATTGCTCCACGCTACCTCACCGATCAGCTCCGAGATCAATCCACTGTCCAGGCTCGAATACTGCCGAAGACCGTGCGATTCCCAGTTGGCCTCGATCTCACCGCCGAAGCGTGTCCAGAAATCTTCGTCATCCACGACGATCACTCCGGCGAACTCGAAATTGCCGCTGACGAGGTTCAGACCGAACCCCGTGCACTCCATCCGGAGCCGCCCGAACTCCTCCGACAGCCAGCGCATCGGGGCGGACAGTCGGCTGGGGTGCATCGGATCGGCTCGCCGTTGATCGGACACCGTGTTGTCGATGTCCTCTCGGCCGAACAGCTCCTCTTCCATCTCCCGCCGCAGCGTGGCACCCAGCCGGGCATCCGCCCGCACGTCGGTCATGGGCTGGTGGAAGCCCTTCGGGATGACGGCGAGCCGCCGAGCGGCGTTGACGACGTGGCCGGAGCGTTCCTGCACCAGCAAGACGTAGTCGGCCGGTCCGCGAAACGGGTCGGCTGGTCGCGCGATCGCGCACAACGCCAGCGTGCCGCCCGCGCAGAGACGTCCGGCGAGATCGAGTACCGAGGCGAGATCCGGCAGGTGTCGATCCCGCAGGGGGAGGCTGCCGGGCTCTACCGGTGCCCCGGTGGCGAGGGCGTCGACCAGTTCGCCTTCCAGAAGGTCCATGGTGCAGGCGTACTCGACGAAGCGGGACAGGGCGAGTGTTCCGCCGATGCCGCCCTGGTCGACGGCGGTCCCGGTCAGGCGATACAGCGGCATGTCGGTGAGCCGGATGTCGAGCGCCAGTGTCTCCGCGAGTCGGCGCACCCCGTGGTCAGCAGCCTCGGCATCCAGGCGAAGCGCGGCAGCCGGGGTGCCGTCTACGGCGAGGCGGTCCCCTCCGGTGGTCAGGGAACAGTTCAGGTCCAGCCAGCCCGGTCGGGTCAGGATGCTCGTCTCGGTCTCGGCGCCGCCGTCGTGTCGGACGGTGTAGCGGCCGTGATCCTCGACGACATCGCGGTAGTAGGCGGCCAGCGCGTGGGCGATGCGGCGCTGGTCGACCCTGCCGCGTCGGCTGCCTCGGTCCCGAAGCTCCCGGACGTCGAGTGCTGCCAGCCGCTCGGCGACCGCACGGCGTGCCGTGCCGGGTTCCCACCCCGCATGGTCGTCGAGCCATGCGAGCGCGTCGTTGATGCCGTGGTCGGAGTCCAGCCGCCGCAGCGCCTCGGCGGAGACCGGTTCGGCCTGTCGAGCGGGCTCGGCGGGAGAGAGCTGCGCGGGGGTCTCCGGCCGGGCGCTGAGCGCGGCGAAGCGCTCCCGCACGGCCTGGTCTGCTTGTTCCAACGTCGTGTCGAGGAGCTGTTGCATCTCCGGGCGGGGGCGAGTCGTCGACTTCTGATGCCAGCCCGCGACCGTGCGCACGGCGATTCCCAATCGGGCGGCGAACGACTCGTTGCTCAGGCGCAACGCGGCCTGTAAGGCGCACGCGCTCGCGCCGGTCCAGCCGGTCGGCCGCGCCATCAGCTCGTCCCCCCGAGATAGCCGTTCTGCGCTGCTTCTGCACTGGTCATGCATCGGAGTTGCACTGTCATCGCATGGTTTCGCAGGCGCATTCCGAGTGGAATCAATGGCATGAGAGAAACCCGATTCCGCCGCTCGAATTCACGGTCATTTCTTCGAGTCGCGGACGTGCTGTACCACCGTCGACAGATCGGTGTGCAGATCGTCGAGTCGTTCGGTGATCTCGGCAAGCCGGGTCTCGATGCCTTCCAGGCGCGACCAGACCGTGTCGGCCGGGTCGGTCACGGGTTCGTCCACTTCGGACGGCGTGCGGCCGTGAACGACGGCGTCCAGGTGTTGCGGGTGCCAGCCCAGCGTCACCGACAGGGATTCGAGGGTGCGCGGGCTGCGTCTGCGCTCGACGGTGTGGTGCTGAAGCTCGCGGACGATCGCCTGCGAGACGTGCGAACGCTCCGCGAGTTCCCGCTGGCGCCAGCCCAGCTCGTGCACACGCTCGTCAATCGCCTTGGCGACTGCCGCCCAGTCTTCCGACACCTATTCCTCCGCGCTCCGCCTCAGCGCCGAGATTAGCCGCTCCACGGTGATTCGCGAGACGACAGGGCGTTGTTCGCCAGCGCCCGTGACCTAGCGCTGCCTATTGCGCGCTGAAATCAGCACTATGTTGCTGATTTCAATACATCAGACTTCGTTGAGAGGTTTTCTCGTGGCTATTCGCCTGCCCGAATCCGGGCGAGAAACGCACTACTCCGTCCGTCAGACCGCCTGGGTTCTGAACGTCCAGCCCGCCCAGGTATCGCGCGCCGTTCGACTCGGCGCACTGCGTGCGCGGTGGCGCGACGGCTGTCCCCGAATCCCCGCGACCGAACTCGTTCGGCTGCTCGGCGAGCGCCACCTCTCCACAGACGGCGGTGACGCCTGATGACCGGCGACCAGTGGGACGACGTCCTTCGCTGCCTGGCCGAGTTCGACCCGGTGCCCTCCGACGTCCTTCGGCACGCCGTTGAGCGCGACGGCCTCTGCCACACGACGCACCGCGAAGGCGACCCGCCAGAACCCGACACCGCCGACGACCCGGATCGCGCGCTGGCCGCCCACTTCTGCGCGGGCTGCCCGGTCCAGGACGAGTGCCTGGCACTCGAACTTCACACCGCCGGGGCCGAGACCCACGGCATCTGGGGCGGCTTCGCCGAGGACGACCGGCGCGCGCTGCACCACATCTGGGCTCGACACCGCTTCGCCGACTCCGAGACCTCCGACCACGAAGGGGGATCACTGTCATGACCGCTCTCACCCTGACGCCGATCGAGGTCATGGCCGGACTCGGTGTGCTGATCGCATTCGCCTCGGTGTGGCGGGCGGGCGCACGACGTGCCCGTGTTGCGGCGGAGAAGGCCCAGACCGGCGGACGCCTGCTGTCCCTCACCGGGCGGGTGTTGTTCAACGCCGGGCTCATCGTGGCCGTGCAGTGGGTCGTGATGTCCAGCCGGGTACATGACGGCGTGGTGCTCGCGGCTCTGGCCGTCCCGGCCCTGTTCGCGGCCTACAGCCTGACCCGCGCCTTGACGGTCACCACGAAGGACCTGCCCCGCCGCCGGGGTGGTCGTCGATGAACGGAGAGAAGGAGAGGAAGCCGGGCGCCGCGCTGGACCGAACCTCGGCGGCCGGCCCGCCGGTTCCGTTTCGGGCTCGCGGTCGTCTGCTGGTCGCGCGGCTGGTCGACCGCACCCGCACTTCCCGACTGTTCCGGAGAATCCTCCCCACCCGGCGGGTGGGATGGCAGGCGGTCAAGGATGCCGTGACGTGGCTGCTTCGGTTTCCGCTGCGGATCGCCGGGGCGGTCGGCCGAGGCCTGCTGGCCGCGCTGCGGGCGTGGCGCCGCTGGGTACGGGTGCAGGACTACCGGGACGCGGTCGAGCAGGCCGAGAAGCTGGCAGAGAAGTTCGTCGAGATCCGCGCGCTGACGCTGTATCGCTGGCGCGTCACGGGGATCACGGCGCTCGCCGCTGTCGGCGGCCTGGTGGTCGTCGACCTCGTGGCGGGGCCGCCGGCGCTGTGGAGTGCGGTCGGGGCGGGCCTGCTCGCCCTGGCCGTGGCCGGCCGTCGGAAGGACGGCGCACCGGGCCGCACGGCGGCGCTGGGCGGACCGCGCACGCTCGCCTGGACGATGGATCCACAGGTGTTGGTCGACGCCTTCCGGGACGCGAAGCTGATCGGCCGAGACGAGTCGCTGCGGCTGGTCGAGCGCGCCACCCATAGTGGCGGCGGGTGGTCGATCACGGTCGACCTGCCCGCCACCCGCAAGGCGGCCGACGTGCTCAAGCATCGGGACGCGCTGGCCTCGGCGTTGGCGGTGGACGAGGTGCAGCTCGTGGCCGAGCGAGTGCGCGGCCGAGGCGGCCACGCCGGGCGGGTGTTCCTCTGGGTCGCCGACGTCGACCCTTACAGCGGTCCGCCGTTCTCCTCCCCGTTGGTGCGGGCGGAGACCTGGGACGCCTGGCGGCCGGTGCCCTTCGGGCGGGACGCGCGACGGCGCAAGGTCGACCTCCCGTTGGTGTGGACGTCGCTACTGGTCGGTGCGATTCCTCGACAGGGCAAGACGATGGCGGTCCGCCTGGCCGCAGCGGGGTTCATCCTGGACGCCTTCGCCCGGCTGTACGTCTTCGACGGCAAGGGCGGGAAGGACTGGCGGGCGGCCGAGGCCGTCGCCCATCGGTTCGTCTGCGGCGACGACCAGGCGCACGCCGAGGCCGTGCGAGACGGCCTGGTCGAACTCGTGGCGGAGGTGCAGTCCCGCTACGCGCGCATGGCCGAACTCGACGATGAGACGTGTCCCGAGTCGAAGATCACGCCGCAGCTCTCCCGTGATCCCGCCCATCGGATGCCGATCACGGCTGTGGTCCTCGACGAGGTGCAGGTCTTTCTCGACAACCCCACGAAGCTGACGATGGGGGAGCGGGGGACGACGCTCGGCGAGTACATCGCGGACCTGCTGGCCTACCTCGCTCGGAAGGGGCCTGCCGCCGGGATCATCGTCGTACTCGCCACGCAGCGACCCGACTCCCAGACCATCCCGTCTCGACTCCGGTCGGTGCTCGGCACTCGGTTCGCCCTGCGGGTGATGGACTGGCGGGACTCCAACATCGTGCTCGGCGACCAGATGAACACCCGTGGCTATGACGCCTCCACGCTGCTGCCGAGTCACAAGGGAGTCGGCATCCTCCGGCCGGGCGGGGAGACCGACGCGGGTGCGGACGCCGTCGCGTTGACGGTGCGGACCTTCTATCTGACGAACGCCGAGTGGCGGGCCGTCTGCACACGCGGCCGGGTGCTGCGGGAGATCGCGGGCACCCTGTCCGGTCACGCGGCCGGAGAGGACACGGTGCGCGGGATCGACTCGGCGGCCGTGACGGACGCACTCAGCGCGGGGCCGGTGAGCTGGAACGCCGAGCGGCTGCCCGAACCGTTGCGGGGTGTCGTCGAGTTCCTGGGCGAGGAACTTCGCCCCGGCGGTCGACGCTTCGTGCCGACCGCCGAACTCACCGACGCACTCGACGTGGAGCCGAGCGTGTTCGCCCGGCAGATGGGCGAACTGGGCTGCCGACCCACCCGGCAGTACGTCCCGGAGGGGGACGGCGTGCGGCGGGTGCGCGGGTACCTGACGGCGGAGATCCGGGACGCGGTCGACCGGGTACGAGCTGGTGAAATCAGCCCGACCGAGGATGATGTGGACGGTGAGGCGTGACCAGGTCGACGTCAGGCAGCGAGCCCGGATCTCCGCTCACGGTTCGGGTTCCCGCCGATCTACCAGTGCTGACGGCGCCCGCAAGTCGCGTCCTGCTTGCCATACTGGTCGAGTTGACGACGATTCCGGTCCTCGAAGACCGAACCGATGAGGTGATCAGATGACAGATGAAATCAGCAATCCATGGGCTGTCCTGGACGATCTGTTGGGCGTGGACGTCGTCGAGTCGACGGACGTCGGTATCGGGCCGGTGGCCTTCTACGGCCGGTGCTCGACAGAGGACAACCAGGACCCCGAGACGTCGCACGGCTGGCAGGTCGGCACCGCGCGGAAGTTCGTCGAGCCGCTCGGCGGGGTGGTGGCGGCCGAGTTCTTCGACATCGGGCAGTCCCGGTCGGTCCCGTGGGAACGCCGGACCGACGCGGCCCGCCTGCTGGCCGAGCTGAAGAACCCGAACCGTGGTTGGTCGGCGGTCGTGGTGGGGGAGGGGACCCGGTGTTGGTTCGGCAACCAGTTCTCGTTGATCGCGCCGAAGTTCGCCGCCTACGGGGTTGACCTCTGGGTTCCCGAACTCGGTGGCAGGTTCGACCCGCGCAACCCGTCACACAAGATGCTCATGAGCGTGCTCGGCGGCATGAGCGAATCCGAGCGGCAGCATGTTCAGGCTCGGGTTCGGGCGGCGATGGACGCGCAGGTGCTCAATGAGGGACGTCACCAAGGTGGGCGCACCCCGTTCGGGTACACGGTGGTGAACGCGGGTCCGCATCCGAACCCGCGTAAGGCGGTCGAGGGTTACCGCCTGCGGGTGCTGGAGATCGACGGGGATGCGGCCGAGGTCGTGCGGCGGATCTTCGCCGAGTACTTGGACGGGAAGGGGGATCGGGCGATCGCGAACGGGCTCAATCGTGCGGGCATTGCGTGTCCTTCGGCGCGACGACCGGAGCAGAATCGGCATCGGCTCGCGGATGGTTGGCAGGGAAGTACGGTCCGCGCGATTCTCGACAATCCGAAGTACACCGGTTATGCGGTGTTCGGCCGGTGGACTCGGCAGGAGACGCTGATCGATCCCGAGGACATCGCGGCCGGGCATGTCACCCGGTTCCGGCGGGCCAGGCCCGATCAGGTCGTGCGGTCACGCAGCATGGCGCATCCGCCGATCGTCACCGTGGCGGAGTTCACCGAAGCACAGGTGAAGCGCCGGGCCAAGTCCGTCGGCGGGCTGCGCACCGCCCGCAAGACCGAACGATCCGGCCGGGCGACGACACGGACCTACCTGTTCCGGGGGCACATCCGGTGCGGGATCTGCTCTCGGAAGATGGAGGGCAGTCCCCGCAAACACGGCATGTACTACCGGTGCCCGGCGCGCACGCTGGCTCCCGGCTCGCCCGCTCTCGCCGAGCATCCGCCCACGATCTACGTGCGAGAAGACGCCATCAGGGACGCGGTCAACGGGTGGATCGGCGAGCTGTTCGCCCCGGCCAACATCGGCCGCACGATCCGAGCGCTGGTCGACTCGCAAGGCGACCGCCGACAGCGAAGTGATCATGAACACGTTCGCCGGCGTCTCGCCGAGGCCGAGGCGAAGCTACGTCGGTTCCAGGACGCGATCGGCGCGGGAATCGACCCGGCCGCGCTGGTCGAGCCGATCAACCAGGCACAAGCCGAACGAGCAGCGGCACACGCGGAGCTGACCGACACCCCGGCACCGAGCACGATCACCGACGCCGAGATCCACGCCATGATCGACTCACTCGGCGATGTGGGAGCGGCCCTGTCCGAGGCGAACCCGGACCGGCTCGCCGATCTGTACCGGGAGCTGCGACTCGAACTTCGGTATGAAAACGAGAAAGAGGCCGTCTATGCGACGACCTCTCCACGGGTGAATAGTGATTGTGTCCGAGGGGGGACTTGAACCCCCACCTCCTTATCGGAGACTAGCACCTCAAGCTAGCGCGTCTGCCATTCCGCCACTCGGACCAACTTCGGCTTCCGCCGTGCTGATGGACATAGGTTAGCTGATCGTCCCGCCAGATCCCAAATCGGCCCCCTGAAACTGCCGTCGGCCCGGTGGTCAGTGGTAGAAAGTGCTGGTGAGCACCCATGGAGACATCACCAGCGGGCTCGGCGTCGTCGAGGACGATGCGGTCCGGCTGACGAGCGAGCTGATCCGTATCGACACCACCAACACGGGCGATCCTGACACCGTGGTGGGGGAGCGGGCCGCGGCCGAATACGTCGCCGAACAGCTGGGCGAGGTGGGTTACGACCCCACCTATGTCGAGTCGGGGGATCGGCCGGGGCGGGGCAACGTGTTCGTACGGCTGCCGGGCGCTGATCCGAGTCGGGGAGCGCTGCTCGTTCACGGCCATCTCGACGTCGTGCCCGCCGATGCCTCGGAGTGGTCGGTGCACCCGTTCTCCGGCGCTGTGCAGGACGGCTACGTCTGGGGCCGCGGCGCGGTGGACATGAAGGACATGCTGGGCATGTCGCTGGCGCTGGCCCGCAGGTTCAAGCGGGAGAACATCGTTCCCCCGCGCGACATCATCTTCGCTTTCCTCGCGGACGAGGAAGCCGGCGGTCTCCAGGGCTCCCAATGGCTGGTGGCGAATCGACCCGACCTCTTCGAGGGTGCCACCGAGGCGATCAGCGAAGTCGGTGGTTTCTCGGTCACCTTCAAGGACGGGGTGCGGAGCTATCTCGTCGAGACGGCGGAGAAGGGCATCGCCTGGCTCAAGCTGAAGGTGCGGGCCCGAGCGGGCCACGGCTCGATGATTCACGAGGACAACGCGGTCACCAAGCTGGCCGCTGCCGTCACTCGGCTGGGCACCCACCGCTTCCCGATCGTGTTGACCGACTCGGTGCGGGAGTTCCTCGCGGGCGTCACGGAGATCACCGGCTGGGACTTCCCCGAGGACGACCTCGACGGCGCGATCGGCAAGCTCGGGGCGATCTCGCGGATCGTGGGGGCGACGCTGCGGGACACCGCCAACCCCACCATGCTCACGGCGGGTTACAAGGCGAACGTGATTCCCTCGGTGGCCGAGGCAACGGTGGACTGCCGGGTTCTGCCGGGCAGGCAGGAGGCTTTCGAGAGGGAGCTCGCGGAGATCCTCGGCCCGGACGTCGAGCGAGAGTGGGTCAGCCTTCCTCCGGTGGAGACCTCGTTCGACGGGGCGTTGGTCGATGCGATGACGGCATCGATCACTGCGGAGGACCCCGGCTCGCACGTGCTGCCCTACATGCTCTCCGGCGGCACCGACGCGAAGGCCTTCCAGAAGCTCGGCATCCGGTGCTTCGGGTTCGCCCCGCTCCAGCTCCCCGCCGATCTCGACTTCGCCTCGCTGTTCCACGGGGTGGACGAGCGGGTGCCGGTGGACGCGCTGAAGTTCGGCACTCGGGTGCTCAACCGCTTCCTGCTCTCCAGCTGAGCGAGCTGCCTGCCTGTGATGCAGGCAGGCCTCGGGGGAATCCCCGCCGGGCCGTCGTTGCGGCTCTCTCGGTGTGCGGGCCTGCCGCCGTCGTCAGGATGGACGGCGGCAGGCCTCGCCGAGTTCCTGCGCGCGGACGTTTCGGCGATTCGCCTGCGCGGGTTTTGGGGGAGAGGAGACGACGGATCACGTCGACGTTCGGCGGCTGCGGCCGGGTGGACCCTGGCATCAGCCCAGGGACCCGGCTACTCGGCAATTCCTGCGGACGAGCGCCGTGCCTCGGTCGAGAGGACGCCTGCTTGTGGGCAGGTGAGTCGCCCGCCCGGCGATGCGCCGCACAGGCCCGGGCGCGGTTCGGACAGCTTCTCGTGCGGCGGTGTCGACACCGTGCCGGCGCGGGTGCGTGCGCGGACCATGCACGGTGTCGTCCCCACGGGAGACCGTGCACCACCGTGGGGGTGCGCCGCCCGAGCGGGAGATCGACCTCGCCGCCATCGTCGGGCTCCGCCTGCACTCGAACCGTTCGTCCACCCCGAGCCTTCCGACGGGCCGCCTCGGCAGGGGAGACCACGTGCGGTGCGGCCAGGTCAGGCCAGGCCACCGCGAGGCCGCCTCAGGTGAACAGGCCGGGAATTCCCACTGCGCTGCGTCGCCGCCGTAGCCAGACCTTGCGGGTGCCGTCACCGAACAGCAGCACGCGGGCCAGTTCCCAGCCCGCGAACTCGGCATGGATGGCGAGTTGGACGGCTGCGGTGCGCCGGGAGACACCCGGCGGCAGGCGCAGCGGCCGATACTCCCAGTCTCCCTCGATGACGGCCTCGTCGCTCACGGACGCACCACCTGTATCCCTTCTCCGGTGGCGGAGCCCACCACCACTGTTCCGGTGTCCTGATCCACGGTGACGGAGTTCGGTTGGCCCACGCTCGGGAAGCGGTGGCGCTCGACCGGCTCCCCGCCCGCGACGTCGTAGCCGACCAGTTCGTTGGTCTCGGTCAGCGTCACCCAGGCCAGGTCGCGCTGCTCGTCGTAGGCCACTGCATAGGGTCCGCCGGGGACGGGATAGCGCTGCCTGAGCAGGAACGGGTCCGTGGAGAACACCAACAGCTCACCGGATCGAGTCTCGGTGACGATGACCCGGTCGAATCGGTCGACGACGGCGTTCGTGGCGCCCTCGCCCGCGCGCAGGGCCAGCCCTCGCCGAGTCTCTGGCAGATTCACCTCGACCAGGGAACTCTCCACCCGATCGAGGGCGAAGACGGTGTCGCCGACCGTGAGGACGTCGGTGACGCCCGCGAAGCCGGGGACCTCCCGATGGTCGCCCGCCTCGTCGAGGAGCCCGACCGTGCCCTCCTGGTGCGCCAGGATCGTCGTCCCGGCCGACTCGGCGGTCGAGACCGCTGCGGGGGCCAGCGGAGCCTCCTCGGCCGTGCCGGTGTCGAGATCGACCCGCACGAGTGTCTCCGCATCGGGGATCGGGGCCTGCAGGCCGCCGTCCTCGGCGGGCTCGAGGCTCGCGGCCGGTCCGGGGAGCGCGATCTCGCGCGGCTCGGCCTCGAGGTCGTCGAGGTCGTGCAGCAGCAGACGCGGCGGGTCGGGCAGCGCGGCGGTGAGCGTCCTGCTCGAGGCGTCGACACGCAGGGCGGTGACGACGCCGTCGTCGAGGGGGAGCACCTCTCCCGCAGGCGTGCCGGTCTGGTCGGGGGAGTCCGCCGGGCCTGCCGTCGCCGAGACTGGCAGCGGGTCGTCGCCGACGATCTCGTCCGCCATGCCGAAGGAACAGCCGGTCAGCAGGGCCGTGCCGGCAGTCAGAGCCGCGACGAGCCGACGCGGTGCGGCGGTGGTCTTGACTGATCGGGCGGGCCGGATCGAGGGCGGAGCTGGTCGCATCTGTCCAGCATCCCTCATCCACTCCGATGCTCGAGGCCCGAGGGGCCGCCCTCCTCGGATGGTGGACCCCGGCGCTGCCTGCCTGCACAACGGGGTCGTCCTCATGGTCAGTCGAGTCGTTTGACCTCGCCTGTCTCCAGCTCGTAGACGGCCGTGACGACCTGCACGCCGTGGTGCTCGACGGCGTCGCGGACGATTTCGGACCGCTCCAGGAGCATCGTCGCCACCCGGCGTGCCTGGGTCGCCACGCAGGCGGCGAGGAAGGCGTCGGCGTCGGAGTCGGCGGGGGTCGCACGGACGGAGGCCTCCACGTCGCGCACCAGGGAGCTGATGTCGCCCTCCAGGTGTCCTTCGCCGTTCACGGTGTCGATCGCGGCGGCCACTGCTCCGCACTGGGCGTGGCCGAGGATCGCCACGAGCGGGGTCCCGACGTGTTCGACGCCGTACTCGATGCTGCCGACCACCGCGTCGTCGAGAACCTCGCCTGCCGAGCGGACGGTGAAGAGATCACCGAATCCTCGGTCGAAGAGGACCTCCGGGGGGACTCGCGAATCCGCGCAGCCCAGTACCGTCACGAACGGGTTCTGACCTTCGATGAGAGAATCGCGCCAGGCTTCATCCTGATGGGGATGCTGCGGTTTTCCCCGAACGAACCGGGCATTTCCCTCGGATAGGAGTCGCCAGGCTGCTGTGGCGTCGGCGGGGCGGTCGGATCGCGGCGTCATCCCTGGTGGAGCGGTCTGTCCCGCCACGGGTGCTGCGGCGGCAAGTGAGGCGAAGGCGAGTCCGGCGGTGGCGGCCGCGCCTAACCCGAAGAGTCGACGCCGAGTCATTCTCATCGCCGTATCGGGCAGTTTCTTTCCCCCAGATGTATTAACCATAAGGCGATTGTAATCACTCCGGCCGTCCATCCAGGAGAGATTGGAAACGGACACCGTGGACAATGGTCGACAAAGGCGCGGCAAAGGGATTGTGATGCGCATCACTTGGCCGATCGTGGGCCGTTCGACCGTCGAATCCGGGCCGCCCGGGGCTGAGTGTTCCGGTCGCCGAGGTGCCCTCGGCAACCCAAGGCGGGAGCCGAGGAGAGATCGCGACAGACTCGCCGGAGCGTGGACTGTTCCCGCTGGTTACCCGCCGGTAGGGTTCGGTGGGTGCGACTTGGGCTGAATCTCGGGTACTGGGGAATGGGCAACGATCACCACAACCTGGAGCTGGCCGTGGAGGCGGACCGGCTCGGGTACGACGTGGTCTGGGTGGCGGAGGCCTACGGGTCGGACGCACCGAGTGTGTTGTCGTGGATCGGCGCGCAGACCACCCGGATCGGGCTCGGCAGCGCCGTCATGCAGATTCCGGCACGGACGCCTGCCGCCACCGCGATGACCGCCGCGACGCTGGACACTTTGTCGCAGGGGCGCTTCCGGCTCGGCCTCGGGGTGTCCGGGCCGCAGGTGTCGGAGGGCTGGCACGGTGTCCGGTTCGCCAAGCCGCTGGGTCGGACCCGCGAATACGTGGAGATCGTCCGTACGGCACTGGGACGCGGGCGGCTGCGCTACGACGGCGAGCACTATCGGCTGCCGCTGCCGGACGGTCCGGGAGCCGCACTCAAGCTGACCGTGCACCCGGTGCGCGAGGACATCCCGGTGTACCTGGCGAGCATCGGCCCTAAGAACACCGAGCTGGCCGGGGAGATCGCCGACGGCTGGCTGGCGGTGTTCCTCTCGCCGGAGCATGCGGGGGAGCAGCTCGGGCACCTGAGCGTCGGTCGAGCCCGTGCGGGCCGGGATCTGAACGGCTTCGACGTGGTGCCCTCCGTGCCGGTCTGTCCTGGCGAGGACTGGCGGGTGTGCGCCGACGCGATCCGCGGCTATGCCGCGCTCTACGTCGGGGGCATGGGCAGCCGCAAGCAGAACTTCTACAAGGACCTCGCGACGCGCATGGGGTTCGGTGCGGCGGCCGAGGAGGTGCAGCGGCTCTACTTGGAGCGGGACTACACCGGGGCGATGGCCGCCCTGCCGGTGGAGTTCCTGGACGCGATCGCCCTGCTGGGTCCCGTCGAGCGGATAGCAGACCGGATGCAGGCCTTCTCCCAGGTGGGGGTCACCACCTTGTCCGTCGTTCCGATGCTGCAAGATCCGACACGGGGAGTCGAAACCCTTCGTCTTGCCGTCGAGGCTCTTGACCTTGCAGGAGTGAGTTAGTGACGTGGATGGAAGCCCTGGTCCTCGGACTGGTCCAGGGTCTGACGGAATTTCTTCCGGTCTCCTCCTCCGGGCATCTTCGGATCGTCTCGGAGCTTTTCTTCAGGGAGGACGCAGGCGCCTCCTTCACCGCCGTCACCCAGCTGGGTACCGAGGCGGCGGTGTTGATCTACTTCGCCAAGGACATCGGCCGCCTGTTCATGGTGTGGTTGCGGGGTTTCCGTGACCGGAGCCTGCGACAGACGCCCGACTACAAGCTGGCGTGGTACGTGGTGATCGGCACCATTCCGATCGGTGTGCTGGGACTGCTCTTCGCCGATCAGATCCGCACCACCGCACGGAATCTGTGGCTCATCGCCACCATGCTCATCGTGTTCGGCATCCTCCTCGGACTCGCCGAGTACCTGGGCAGGCAGCGCAGGACGATGAGCCAGCTGACGCTCAAGGACGGCATCATCATGGGCTTCGCCCAGTCGATGGCGCTGATTCCCGGCGTGTCTCGGTCCGGCGGGACCATCACGGCCGGCCTGTTCCTCGGGCTGGACCGGCCGACTGCGGTGCGATTCTCCTTCCTGCTCGCCATTCCGGCAGTGGTGGCCTCCGGGCTGTCCGAACTGCCGGAGGTGTTCGAGACAGGCGGGCCCGGTCTGCAACCGTCCGGGGCTCAGATGCTGGTCGCGACGCTGGTGGCGGGCGCGGTCGGCTACGCGATCATCGCCTGGCTGATGAAGTACGTGGAGCGGCACAGCGTGTACCTGTTCGTCTGGTACCGGATCGCGCTCGGCGTGCTGGTGCTCGGTCTGCTCACCACCGGGGTGATCAGCGCCGGTTGACGTGGCATCGTGAACGGGGGTCGACACTTGGTGTCGACCCCCGTTCATGTTCGCAGTGGCGTCGGCAGTCGGCACGGCGTGCGGCGGTCACGATGATCAGCAGCACGGAATGTCCTCGCCGGTCCGGTAGCGTGGGCCGACCCGAACAGACGTCGCGCACAGGAGGACAGGACGCCGGATGTCGACGGAGCAGCCCGCAGACCCCGGCCTGAGCTCGGACGACGCGATCCGGGCCATGCTGTTGCTGATGCCCAGGGTCGCGGCGCGGCTCAAGCGAATCAGCGTCCCCGAGCGACTCCGGTCCTTCAACCTCGCCCCTCGGCACCTCTCATTGCTGTCGTACCTGTTGTTCGACGGCCCGACTCCGGTCAGTCGGCTCGCCGCCTGCCTGGAGGTCGCTCCGACGACGGTCAGCCTGATGGTCAGCGACCTGACGAAGCAGGGCGTGCTCCAACGGCGTGCCGACCCCGACGACGGCAGGCGCACGATCGTCTCGATCACCGAGGACGAGGAGACCCGTTCGGCGATCGAGGGCTGGCTCGCCGGCGGCGCCGACGCCTGGCGGGCGGCGTTCGAGCCGTTGTCTCCCGAAGAACGCGCCGTGGTCGTCCGGACCATCGGCGTCTACGAGAGCGGCACCGTCGGCGACGCCGACTGATCGACAGCGGTCGGGGCTGCACACCTGCTCCGGCGCGGCCTGCCGACGGCGTCTTGGCCGTGCGCACGGGCCTGCGTAGCCAGGGAGGTCGGACCGCGCGGGCCTGCCGGACCCGTCGGGAGAACCGGCGCGTCAGTAGGCTTGTGTCATGGCCACTGTGATCCTGCTTCGGCACGCCCGGTCCACCGCGAACGGGGCGGGTGTGCTCGCGGGCCGGACCCCCGGTGTCGGGCTGCACGAGGTCGGTGCAGGTCAGGCCACCGAGTTGGTCGCCAGACTCGCGGACGTCCCGCTGGTCGGGGTGGTCACGTCTCCGTTGCAGCGCTGCCAGGACACGCTGCGGCCGTTGCTCGGCGACCGGGACGTCGAGCCGATCATCGAACCCCGGCTGGCCGAGGTCGACTACGGGGCCTGGACCGGACGATCGCTCACCGACCTCGCGAAGGATGACCTCTGGTCGGTCGTGCAGCAGCACCCCTCGGCCGCGGTGTTCCCGGAAGGGGAAGGGCTCGCCCAGGTGCAGACCAGAGCCGTCGAGGCGATCCGGGAGCACGACAGGAGGATCACCGCGGAACACGGCGCCGACGCGGTGTGGCTGGCGTGCAGCCATGGGGACGTGATCAAGGCGATCCTCGCCGATGCGCTGTGCACCCATCTGGACGGCTTCCAGCGCATCGTGGTCGATCCAGCGTCACTGAGCGTCGTGCGTTACACGGCCCTGCGGCCGTTCGTGATCAGGGTGAACGACAACAACGGAGACCTCTCCGCCCTGCTGCCCGCCGAACGCGCGGACAAGAAGGTCGGCGAGGAGACCGACGCCGTGATCGGCGGCTCCACCGGTCCGTGACCGGGCCTGCTGCGATACGTGATATCCACGCGCCTTCCGGTTACGATTACCTCCATTGTTTCAGTGTCAATTGAAAAGAATCCATCCGAAACACAAAAACAAACCCCGCCAGGAAGACGCGGCGCAGCGATGACGTCAGCGCGCCTGCCTGCCGACGAACCGGCCGCACCAGACGCCTCAGCGGGGGCGACCGTTCTGGATCTGCGTGCGTGCCGTCGATCCACCAGGTCGGCGAGGCGGGTCCCGTCGCGGGAAAGGCGACCATGCCTGTCCGGAGGCATGAGCATGTCCCGGACAGGCTTGTCGTTCGCCGGGCTGACGGCCGCAAGCCCGACGACGCGCAATGCGACCGGATGTGAGCCCGAATTTCTGTCCGCAGCCGGTGTTGCGGGGGTCGTGCCGCAGTGGTCACGGGCAGGCCCCCGCTCACCGACGTCGGCCCGATTCCAACGGTGCGGATTCAGGGACCTACCGGGCCTGCGCGCGGACACGGCGATGCCGTCCAGGGCGCAGGGTGGCGGCAGGCGCCCTGGCGGCGGCCGCGCCGATCCCGACGAGGAGCCGGTGATGATGACGGTCTTGCCCTGTCCGTTGCTCATGGTGGGCACTTAAGCAGTGTCAGTCCTGTTGCTTGCTGCGCCTGACCGCGTAGCCGTACTGCTCGGGCCAGGAGGAGTCCTTGCCCAGTTCCTCGGCGGCGCGGTGTGCCCAGTAGGGCTCGCGGAGGAGCTGTCGCCCCAGGAACACGGCGTCGCTGCGACCGGAGGACAGGATCTCCTCGGCCTGGGCGGGTTCCAGGATCAGGCCCACCGCAGCGGTGGGCATGCCGGTCTCCTGACGCACCTGTTCGGCGAAGGGGACCTGGTAGCCGGGCGCGGCAGGGATGGCGGCGTCGTGGACCAGGCCGCCGGTGGACACGTCGAGCAGGTCCACGCCCCTGGCCTGGAGCTCCTTGGCGAGTCGCACCGTGTCCTCGCCGGTCCAGCCCTCCCTGGCATCGTCCTGGTTCTCGGAGAGCCAGTCCGTCGCGGAGGTGCGGAAGAACACCGGGAGGTGCTCAGGCCAGACCTCGCGTACGGCGTCGACGACCTCCAGCGGGAACCGCATGCGGTCCTCCACGCTGCCGCCGTAGGCGTCGGTGCGGTGGTTGGTGGCGGGGGAGAGGAAGGAGTTGAGCAGGTAGCCGTGGGCGCCGTGCACCTCCACGATCTGGAACCCGGCGGCGAGTGCCCGCTTCGCCGATGCACGGAAGTCGCGCACGAGCTGCTGGATCTCATCGACGGTCAGTGCGGTGGGCGCGGGGTGGTCGTGGAAGGGCTCGTCGCCGGGGCCGACCGTGGTCCATCCGCCGTCAGCCGGAGTGACGGGCCGGTTGCCGAGCCAGGGCTTGTCGACCGAGGCCTTGCGGCCGGCGTGCGCGAGCTGGATGGCAGGTACCGAGCCGTGGGCGCGGATGGCTGCGGTGATGCGCGCGAACGCGTCCTGCTGGCGGTCGTTCCACAGGCCCAGGTCCCACGGGCTGATCCGGCCGTCGGGGCACACTCCGGTGGCCTCGACCATGACCATGCCGAGGCCACCGGCCGCGCGGTCGGCCAGGTACGCCAGGTGGAAGTCGGTCGGCGCGCCAGTGTCGGGGCCTTGGGCGTCTGCGGAGTCCATGCACATCGGGGACATCCAGGCCCGGTTGGGAATCACCAGTCCCCGCAGCGTCAGCGGGGTGAACAGGGTGCTCACAATCGTTCCTTCGTATAGACGGTCTGAGGTGCCAGTCGGGGACCGACCCTTTGTACGGTACGTGTCGTACTACGCTGCTTGTCAAACTACGACAGTGCTCGTACATTGTGAGGTGAGCCGCAGGGAAGGAGGTCGGAGCATGGACAAGACCGCCCGCGCTACCCAGGGGCGACAGCTGGAGCACCCCGAGACCGCTCAGATCAGCCTGGAGGACGTGCTCAGCGCGCTGGCCGACCCGATCCGGCTGCGCATCGTGCACGACCTGGGGCAGGGCCACGACGACATGGCCTGCATCGCCTTCGAGCTTCCGGTGAGCAAGTCGACATCGACCCATCACTTCCGGGTACTGCGGGAGGCCGGGATCATCCGTCAGTACTACGAGGGCACTTCCCGCATGAGCCGATTGCGCACCGAAGACCTGGAAGAGCGTTTCCCCGGGCTGCTGTCGGCCGTGCTGCTCGCTCGAAGCGTGGATGCAGTGGTTCCCGGCCGGACGGCCTGAGCGGCGGTCCGGCCGGGATCACCTCTTAGCGCGCGTTCTCGATCCCCGCTTCCTGTTGCGCGGGGCCGGCGTGGCGATCTGCGGCGTTGTCGTCGGTCACCATGGCTCTCTCCTCCGTCTGGCAGCTCAGCCACGCTGATCACCGCGTACGACGGAGGAGGATCAGAAACAGGCTCTCAGGCGCGAGGCTGATCGGCCAGCCTGCTCACGGCCCGCCCGATCGGTCCTCGCCACGGGTCAACTCCACGATCTGGCGATTCACCTCGGGTTCGGACAGGGCCCCGGCGATGAATGCGGCCACGTCATCACGGGGCACGTCGCCATAGACGACGGCAGGTCCGGCGGTGACCAGGCCGGTGCCCTGTTCGTGGGTCAACGTGCCCGGACGAACGATCACCCAGTCCAACCCGGTGCCAGCCAGGTAGGCGTCTGCCTCCTTCTTCGCGGCGGCGTAGTGCTCGAACCCCGCAGAGGGCTCTGCGGCCCCGCGCAGCGCCTCGGGGAACACGGAGACCAGGACGAACCGCTTCGCCCCGGCGTGCTCGGCGGCCTGGGCGGCCTTCTGCAAACCCGTACCGTCGATGGCGGTGGTCTGGTCCATGTCGGTGCCGTGAGCTCTGGCGGAGAAGGCCACCGCGTCGTGGCCGATCATCTTCTCGGCCAGTTGTTCGACCGTGTCGGAGATCAGGTCCCCTGCGATCGGCGCGGCGCCGGAGTCATGCACGGTGTCGGCCTGCTCTGGCCGACGGTACATGCCGCTGACCTGGTCTCCGCGCTGAACGAGCAGGCAGGCCAGCCGCCTGCCTACGCCCCCGGCAGCACCGATCTGGAACACCTTCATGATCGACTCCTCCGCTTGGTGCGAGTGGACAGCCCCGGCCTCCGCCGAAGTCGGCTCACGCTGCGAACACCTGGGAGTCGTCGGCGAAGGCCTTGAACTCCAGGGCGTTGCCTGCCGGGTCGAGCAGGAACATCGTCCACTGCTCCCCGGGTCGGCCTTGGAAACGGACATAGGGCTCGATGACGAAGTCGGTGTTCGCGGCTCGGAGGCGCTCGGCGAGCTCTTGGAACCTGGCCACGGTCAGGATCAGCCCGAAGTGGGGGACCGGCACGTCGTGGCCGTCGACGGGGTTGTGGATGCGCTTCTGCCGTTCGGGGGCGAGGTGGGTCACGAACTGGTGGCCCTGCAGATCCCAGTCGATCCAGGTGTCGCTGGAACGTCCCTGGTTCAGGCCCAGCACTTCGCCGTAGAAGTGGCGGGCAGCGTCCAGATCGTCCACCGGCATGGCCAGGTGGAAGCGGGGGATCGGCGAGTCGAGCACGGTCATCGTCGGATGCTCCTTGTCTTCTCGGTGTCGCTTGGGCACGGGCCAGCCTGACCCTCAATGTCCTAATGTTAACATTAGGACATTGAGGAGGGTGGAATGCGATGAGTGAACCGACACGGGTGGCGCCCGCACGCCGCAGGGGCCTGGCCGACGAAGTTGCCGACCGGGTGCGCGACGCGATCTTCGACGGCTCCTATCCGCCCGGAACTCAGCTGCGAGAGGCGAACCTGTCCGCCGAACTGGAGGTGAGTCGGGGCCCGGTGCGCGAGGCGTTGATGCGCCTGGAGGCCGAAGGGTTGGTGCGCAGCGCCTGGCATCGCGGTGCCACCGTCACCGAGCTCTCCGCCGACGACATCGCCGAGCTCGACAGCCTGCGCGGTGCACTGGAGAACCTGGCGGTGGGGCTGGTGGCCCGAGAGGCGAGCCAGGACGATCTGGCGGCCGTCGAGGCTGCCGCGCGTCGCATGGAGCGCGCCGAGGACGAATACGAGATGGCAGCCTGTGACATCGCCTTCCACGACGCGATCTACCTCGCAAGCGGTCATCGCCGCGTGCACCAGGCGTGGGAGGCCATCCGCTGCCAGGTGCACCTCTTCCTGATCAATCGGATCCGTGCCAACAGCGTCGGCTATCTGGAGCACCTTCCCGGCGAGCACGCCGACCTCGTGGCGGCCCTGCGCACCGGAGACGCCGTGACCGCGGTGCGGCTCTTCGCGGAGCACCGACAGCACGCCATCGACGTGCTCAGCAAGGATGTTCCCCCGGTCCGGTAGGGACACAGGTCTCGTTCTCGGGCACTCCGCCCAAGCTCCAGTCGCCCGTCCAGGTCCAGCACAGTTCGTCCCGATGCCAGAGGAACCGCGCTGCGGAGCAGTCTTCGGTCAGCCCGGCCGGTCCGTTCCCTGCCGCCGAAGCACCTCAGCATGAGCAGATCGATCGCGATGGCTGCCACGTGCGGCTCGATCACTACCACCGTGGCGTTCGGCGCGACGGGCCGCTGACAGTTGATCAGGATCGATCCGGAAGGGCGCTCAACGGTGCGTTGTGAAGCGGTCGGGCACCGTCTCGGATTTCGCTCGGTTCGGGTCCTCAGGAGTCGAACCTGACGACGGAGCTCCACGCCTGCTACAACGGGAGCGGGTTATGATCAACTGGCACGTTGACGGCCGATCAGCGGTGCGACGTCGAAGACCAGCAGGGTCCGGTCCACACCGATCGGGACCCCGTCCGCCCCCTGACGCAGTGTGCCAGGGCGTGTGAGCGATGTTGCGCTGCACAGGGCGATCGAGGCATCGCTCTCTCACGAGGAAAGGTTGATGAATGGATTTTCGCGCGCTCGGAGTATCCGGCCCCCTGGTCTCGGAAGTGGGATTGGGGTGCAACAACTTCGGGACGAAGATCGACGCCGGACAGGCGGCCGCTGTCGTCGGCACCGCCCTGGACCTGGGCATCAACCACTTCGACACCGCCGAGGTGTATGGCGGCGGCACGTCCGAGGAGTATCTCGGCGCGGCCCTGGGTGCACGCCGTGACGATGCGGTGATCGCGACCAAGTACCGGTGGCGTGAACCGGCGGACACCTACCGATCGGGAGAGCTGTCCGCATGGATCACCGACGCGGCCGAACGGAGCCTGCGCAGACTGGGAACGGACCGCATCGACGTCTACTACCAGCACGCCCCGGACCCGCAAGCGCCGGTGGAGGAGATGCTGGAGGCGTTTCAGGCGCTGTTCGCCGCAGGAAAGGTACTGCATTTCG
The DNA here is from genome assembly GCF_001941625.1 of Actinoalloteichus fjordicus. NCBI lineage: Bacteria > Bacillati > Actinomycetota > Actinomycetes > Pseudonocardiales > Pseudonocardiaceae > Actinoalloteichus > Actinoalloteichus fjordicus. The sequence goes on along the minus strand of NZ_CP016076.1, from coordinate 3,533,100 downwards.
CCCTCGCCAACGTCGACGCCGCGCGGATCGACGCGACCGTGGCGGCGGCGGCCCATCATGACGGCTTCCCGTTACGAGGCGTGCAGATGGAGTGGAACCTGCTGGCGCGGGAGGTGGAGGAGCAGGTCGTGCCTGCCGCCCGTCGGGCGGGGCTGGGCGTCGTGCCCTATTTCCCCCTGGCCTCGGGACTGCTGACCGGGAAGTACAACGGACGCGACGATCTCCCCGAGGGGTCGCGGCTGGCGGTCGTTCCCGGGTTCGCACAGCTGGCGAGCGCGGAGAACCTCGCCAGAGTGGATCGTCTGCTTGACGTCGCCGCTCGACACCGGCGTTCCGTCATCGAACTGGCGATCGGCTGGCTCCTGGCCCAGCCGGACGTGCCCTCGGTGATCGCCGGTGCGACCACCCCGGAGCAGGTCGAGGTCAACGCCGCGTCCCGGGGTTGGATTCCTGGGGCCGCCGAACTGGAGGAGATCGACAAGGTCCTGTCCGACTGAGGTGTCGAGGGCACTGCCTCGGCATCGGGGAACCTCCGAGTGAGAATCCGCGCGCTGAGCACCGGGTTCGGTCCATGCCCGGAATCCCCGGCGCCGAGCTAGCAGGCCGAGGCTGTTCGACCTGCTTTAACTCGAAATTATCTATCACTTCAGTGTCAACTAAAGGCAATACTCAATAAACAACAAACCAAAAACCGCCCAGACCCACCGAGCCGCACCCGTGACGTCGTTCTTCCCTGGCCTGACATGGGCGATGTCAGGCCAGGGAAGAAGGAACGACGTCACGTCGTCTGGTGCACGCTCAGCCCTCGGCGTCCCGCTGCCAGATCGGGACGCAGGACACCGTTGTCGTAGTCGCCGTGGTTCTGGCGGCGGAACGGGATCGGCGTGGCCGTAGCCAAGGTGCGGAGGCGTTCCCGCAGCTCGGCTGCGGCATCGGCGTACTCCGCGTCGGGAAGACGATCCGCCCCGTAGACGGCCAGCGGCGGCAGCACCGACAGGCCGGTGTACCAGAGCGTGCCGTGCTGGATCGGGAACAGGAGTTCGTCGAGATCGCCGTTGACGCCGCGAGGGCCGAGGGCGGCCTCGCCGGAGCCTGCGCTGGTGATGATCATCGCTCGCTTGCCTGCCATCCTGCCCTCGCCGTACCGGAGGGTGCGGCCGTCGGGCCCTGGCTCGCGGACTCCGTAGGCGAAGCCCTTGACGAAGACCCGGTCGAACCAGCCCTTGAGGATCGCGGGCATGCCGTACCACCAGAGCGGGAAGTGCACGATGACGGCGTCGGCCCAGTCGAGTTTCTCCTGTTCGAGGCGGATGTCGGCGCTGAGTGTTCGATTCTCGAAGGCCCGCCGGGAGGTGGAGCCTACGACGAGTCGGCTGGTCGGGTCGTGATCGAAGTCGGCGGCGTCGACGACGGGGTTCCAGCCCATGGCGTAGAGGTCGGACTGGCGGTGTTCATGTCCGAGTGCGGTGAGGGTGCGGAGTCCCTCGTCGCGGAGTGCGCCGTTGAGGGACCGGGGTTCGGGGTGGGCGAAGATCCACAGCACCTTCATGGACTCGTCTCCTGTCGTCGTCGGGACCGGTGGCATTCCGGCCCGCATGAGCGGGCCCGGGGCTGGCGCCGTGACTGCGACAGCGGCGCCGCCGTGGTCACGACAGCGACTCTGCCGCTGCGGGCCCGGCGAGACGAGTGGCCTGTTGGCCATCATGTGAAAGAATCGGGCCATGCAACGCGTGAGCCATCCCGCTCGGCACCTGGTCGCCGTGTTGGTGCGTCCGGGTCTGTTGTCGATGGAGCTGGGGATCGTCCATCGACTGTTCGGGCAGGCCGTCTCAGCCGAGGGTGAGCGCCTGTACGAGGTCGTGACCTGCGCTGTCGTACCGGGTGATGTTCGAACGGATGCCGATTTCACCATCGCCGTCACGCGGGACGCCTCGGTGCTGGCGGCGGCCGACACGGTGGTCGTTCCTGCTTCGGACGAGGATTACGGGCCTGCCGAGGGCGGCCGGATCAGTGCTCCGCTGGCGGCGGCGTTGGCGAGCGTCCGGCCGGGCACGCGGATCGCGTCGATCTGCACGGGTTCGTTCGTGCTGGCGGCGGCGGGTCTGCTCGACGGTCGGCGGGCGACGACGCATTGGCGGTCGTGTGACATGTTCCGGGAGATGTTCCCTGCGGTGGAGTTGGATCCTGACGTTCTCTACACCGATGACGACGGCGTCCTGACGGCGGCCGGGGTGGCCTCGGGGATCGATCTGTGCCTGTACATGATCCGCTGTGATCACGGTGCCGCGGTGTCCAACGAGGTCGCCAGGGGAACGGTGGTGTCGCCGCATCGCGAGGGCGGGCAGGCGCAGTTCATTCGCAGGCCGGTTCCCCCGTCGCGGTCCTCGTCGACCGGTCCGGCTCGTACGTGGGCGTTGGAGCGGTTGGATCGGCCGTTGACGTTGCGGGAGTTGGCGGCTCAGGGGTCGATGAGTGTGCGGACGTTCACCCGGCGGTTCCGGGAGGAGGTGGGGATCTCGCCGGTGCAGTGGCTGACTCAGCAGCGGGTGGAGGCCGCGCGGCGGCTGTTGGAGGAGACGGACCTGTCGGTGGATCAGATCGCCTCGGCCTCGGGCTTCGGGACGGCGACGTCGATGCGGCAGCACCTGCAGGCCGTGGTGGGGGTCTCGCCGACGGCGTACCGGATGACGTTCCGGGGCGCGGTGGTGGGCGCCTGAGGTGTCGCGGCGGTTCGTGGGGAGCCTGAGCGTCGTGTCGGCGGGCGGGTCCGTCGCCCGCTGGGCGCGGCGTCGGAGAGTGCCACGGACCCGCCTGCGGGGAGTGTCTCCCGGTGGTCACGGCGCTGGTGGTGTGGGGTCTTCGTGGTTGTCAGAGCCCGAGGCGGGTGACGGCGTTGTCGTCGAGGGGGTTGGCGACGCGGATGTAGCGGTGCACGGTGCGGGGGTTCGACCAGCGTCCTTGGCGCATGATCTCGCGGTCGCCTGCTCCGCCGAGGGCTGCCTGGGTGGCGAAGCCTGCGCGGAGGGAGTGGCCGCCGAACAGGTTGGGGTCGAGGCCTGCGCGGAGTGCATAGCGTTTGACCAGTTCGGACACTGCTCGGCCGGACAGGGGGCGGTCGGCGACTCCGCCGTGGCGGTTGACGGCGGGCAGCAGGGGGGTTGCGAGGTCGTGCAGGGCGGTGGCGGGGGTGAAGCGGTGGCAGCGGTGTACGCGGTCGTCGGGGCCGGGGGTGTCGAGGAGGGTTCGGACGGCGTCCTGGCCGCCGCGTCGGTGGGTCTCGACGAGTTCGGTCCAGTCGGCGAAGGCGCAGACGGGGCAGGTGTGTGGTCGGGCTCCTCGGGGGAGGACGACCTGGTGGTGTGCGGTGGCGGTGGTGTCGGTCTTGGTGACGCCGAGGTGGACGATGAGTAGGGGTTCGCCGGTGGCGGGGTCGGTCTCGGTGGCGATGTCGGCGAAGGTGAGGGCGGCGAGTTCGCTGCGGCGGAGGGCGCCTGCGAAGCCGACGAGCAGGAGGAGGGCGTCGCGGCGGCGGGTGACGCCGCCGGGCCAGGTCGCGGGGGGTCGTTCGGCGAGGAGTGCTTCGAGGGTGTGCAGGAGTATGGGGCGTTTGCGGGCGGGTCTGGCGCGGCGGGCGCGGCGGATGCCGCGGAGGGTGAGTCGGACGACGTCGGCGCGGGTGGGGGAGGGCAGGCCGTTGGCGGCGTGGACGGCGGCGATGGCGGCGGCCTTGCGGTCCAGGGTGGCTGGGCTGAAGGCCCAACGGGGCGGGTCGGTGCCGTCGCGGCGGGTGTCGGCGGCGAGGGCGAGGTAGACGGCGAGGTCGACGGGGTCGGCGGGGAGTGCCTGTCGGTTCTCGCGGGTGCACCAGGCGGACCAGGCGACCCAGTCGGTGCGGTAGGCGCGCAGGGTGTTGGGTGACTGGGAGGCTTCGAGGTAGCGGGTGAGGGCGTCGGCCTGTTCGGTGTCGAAGCGGGCTCGGACGGTGGCGAGGGCGCGGTGGTCGACCAGGACGCTGCGGTCTGTTCGGTGGCGGAGGGCGGTCTGGACGGGGGCGGGGAGGCGGTCTTCGGGCAGCGTGGTGGGGTGGTCGGTCACCGTCTCATGATCCAGCATGGGGCGGGTCGGCGACTGCGCGCATCTCGCCGCTCTCGTAATCTCATTCTTTAGGGTGGTAAGGCTGCCGCTTCTCCGGCAATTCAGTGACGGTGAGTCGCAATTGGCTCGGGGGGTGGTTCGGCGTCCTCGGCCTAGGGAATGCGGGGCTGGATCTTTCGTCGTCGGCGGGGTCGTGGGGATCGGCGGACGTCGTGTTCCTGGCGAACAGGAACTTCTCGGCAACCGGTCGCCAGTTGGCGATCTCCGTGGCGTAGTTGATCCTCTGACCTGCAGTGATGTTTTCGTTAAATGACATTCATCAATTCCGTGCACCTCGTTCTCCGGTGCTTTCTTTGATCTCGGATCGGTGTCTAACGTGACTCCATCCACAAAACCTGTGGGCCGGGAAGTTTTCGAGGAGGAACGATGCGGACGTTCGACACCACCAGGACACCGATCGCCCCCAGTGCCGAAGAGATTCGGGCGGTGACCGAGCTGATGGAGGAAGTAGAACTTCAGGTCGCCGACCCGCCGCTGTTCGAGCCGAAGGCGGCGGGGCTTCTGCTGCTGGGTCTCCTCCTGGCTCTGTCCCACGGCGTGCCGAAGGAACCGACGGCGCCGCGCAGCTGACAGGGACCGCCGAGGGGAGAGGAAGCCGAAACGGTGTCTCAGCTTGAGATGGAGCCGTCACCCCGTGTGCGCCTGACGGCGTTGACGGACGCACTGGCTGAGAGCGTCGTCCGGGCCCTGCGGGGCCCGGACGACGCGTTCACGCTCAGTGAGTTGGTGGTGTCGTCGGAGGACGGCGGTGGGCTGGCGGCGATCCGGGTGCTGGGGATGGATGCGATGGCGCCGCATCTGCTGGGTGGGCGTCGGCCGAGTCGTGCCGATGTGGAGCTGGTGCTTGCGAGTGTTCGGGCGTTTCCGGTGTTGAGCGTGGATCGGGAGCTGCCTGCGATCCCGAAGGTGCGGGACTGGCTGGCTGCCAGGGCGTTGACCTCGTTGGGTGTGGCGGGGTTGGAGGTGTCCTGGCCGGTGGAGGTCGGGGCCGGGTTCGGCAGGCAGCCGGGGTGGGTGTCGTGGTGTTCGGTGATGGCCCGGTTGTCCACGTTGGCGTTGCCCGGCGTGTACTGCCCGTTGCATGAGGATGCCCGTCGGTTCTCCGCGGATCTGGAACGTGGCGTGACGCGGTCGATGCTGCGGCGTGATCATCGGACGGCGGCTCGGTTGGCGCGGTGGCTGGCGGCGGGGGATGGTGCGGGGTCGGAGTTGTCGCTGTCTGCGGTGTTGCGTCATCTGGAGCTGGTGGCCGGTGGTGATCCGAGGGTGTCGCTGGACGTGGTGGTGGCGGGTCGGATGCTGGAGGGGAGCCGACGATGAACAAGGAGTTGGTGGCGCTGGGCCATCACGTGGCGGGTGCCGCCTTGGGCTGGTTGAGCGCGGCCGGTCCTCATTTTCGGATTCCTCGGGGGCCGGTGAGCGAGATCGACATCGGCGAGTCGATGAAGCCGCTGTGTGAGTTGGCGTTGGCGGGGTCGTTGGCGGTGCGGGAGTCGGTGACGGGCACCAGGGAGGCGCAGATCGCTCCGGAGTTGATCGACTTCGCGTGGAGTGAGTTCGACTCTGGTCGGGTGCTGTTGGAGTTGCAGCGTCGGAGTTCGGCGGAGACCTATCCGTTGGAGACCTATGCGCCGTTCGTGCGGGCGGGCAGGCGGAATGCGGAGCTGGACGAGCTGCTGGTTCATCTGGCGGGGTTGCGGTTCACTCGGGTGATCGAGCAGGTGCCTAATCGGTTGCTGGCGATCGCCGCTGCTCAGCGGGTGATCGGTCTGCCGGAGACGTTGGATCGGGTGGAGTTGACGGCGCGGACGTGGTTGGGCGGCCGGTCGGAGCCGTGGACGGTGGACTTCATGACTGCCTATGCGGTGACGCATACGGTGTTCCATCTGACCGACTGGGGTGCGCACCCGAAGGAGCTGCCGAGTCCGTTGCAGAACTATCTGCATCGGTGGCTGCCCGCGTGGGTGGAGGTGTACCGGGAGGCCGAGCAGTGGGATCTGGTCGGTGAGCTGTTGATGGTGGACCTGTGTCTGGAGGCGCCGAGTTATCCGGTGGCCGCGTGGGTGGCGCTGGCCGGGGCGCAGCGGGAGGACGGGCTGCTTCCGTATGGTGCGGTGCCTGCGCCGGAGTCGATGGCGGAGGCGTTTCGGAACTTCTATCACCCGACGGTGGTGGCGGCGATCGCCGGGACGCTGCTGGTGTCGCGGGGCATGGCGGCGTTGGCGGAGGTGCCTGCGGCCCCGACGCGGGTCGGTGCGCTGTGACGCCTCGGCCTGCTGAACGGCTTGCTGCGGCTCTGCCGGTGTTGCGGCGGTCGTTTCAGGGTGGGGCGTTGGTGGTCGGCACGGTGGTCCGGGGCCGGCGGTCGGTGGTGTGTCATGGCGTGCTGGACCGGGAGGGGCGTCCGCCGGTGGACGCGCGGACGTTGTTCGAGCTGGGCTCGGTGACCAAGACCTTCACGGGGGTGCTGTTCGCCGACATGGTGGAGCGCGGTGAGGTGGGGTTCGACGATCCGATCAGTGCGTATCTTCCTGATGCCGGGCGGTTGCGTCCTGCGACGGCGGCGATCACTCTCGGGCAGTTGGCGTCGCACACCGCCGCGTTGCCTCGGCTGCCTGCCAATCTGTATCGGCGGGCGGCGTCGGCGTGGAGCACCAATCCGTACGCCGGGTACGGGTTGGCGGATCTTCATGCCGCGTTGTGTCGGTTGACTCCTCGGGGGACGCCGGGGGTGACCTGTCGTTATTCGAATCTGGGGATGGGTCTGCTCGGGGTGTTGTTGGGGCGGGCGGTGCGGCAGGACTTTCGGCAGCTGGTGATCGAGCGGGTGTGTCTGCCGTTGGGTCTGCTGCAGACGTGTGTCGATGAGCGGGACCGGCCGGAGCTGCTCAGTGCGGTGGGGCATCGTGGGGGCAGGCGGGTGCCGCCGTGGCGGATGGGGGTGTTGGCGGCGGCCGGGGTTCTGCGTGCCACGCCGGGGGATCTGCTGCGGTATCTGGACGCGCATCTGCGGCCGCATCGCACGGTGTTGGAGCGGGCGTTGTGGCGTACTCATGAGCCGCATGGTCGGGCGCGTGGGGGTGACGAGTCGTGTCTGGACTGGACGCGGCGGGTCAACGCGTCGGGGGAGACGGTGTTCCTGCACAGCGGCGGCACGCGGGGGTGTACGACGTTCTTGGCGTTCTGTCCTCGGTTGGGGACCGGGCTGATGCTGGTCGGGGATTCGACGCCGGGGGTGAGCGGTCGGGTGATCACCGAGGCCTACCGGTTGTTCTCCCAGGTCACCGTCGACGAGGCGGCGTGCCGTGCGGAGGCGCAGACTCGGGTGTGGGCGGCGGCGCCTGCCTATGCGGGTCCGGTGGAGATGCCGGTGCAGCGGGGGGTTCTGCTGCCCGACGGTGTGTCGTTCTGACGTGCTGTCGTCTGGCGGGGCGCTGCGCCGGGTCTGATGTCTCTTCTTCGTCGTCGCCGAGGCGGGCCTGGAGGTCTGCGCGGGCCGCCGGTGTGAGTGACGTCGTCCGTGCGGTCGGCCCGTGTGACGTCGTCGAGACGCCGGCACACGGGCGGGTGTCCGCGGGGTCGGTGGGTGGATCACGACACGACGGCCGGTGTCGGGGGCGCGTTGGGGGTGTCGGGTCTAGCGGGTGGCGAGCCGGGCGTAGCCCGATGATCCGTGTCCGGCGTCGATGGCCTGTTGTACCTCGGCGCGGGCGGCGCTGAGCACGCCGTTGTCCAGGTCGTGGGACCGCACGGTGTCGAGGATGTGGTCCATGGCCGCTGCCGCAGTGGTGATGGCGGCGTCGTCGCCGGGGAAGCGGCCGGTGGTGACCTGGTCGGCGACCTGGTCGATCAGGTCGGGGAACATCCCGACCATCGCCTTGGCGTGTTCCGCGATGTCGGCGGGCTTGATGCCTTCTGCGGTGGCGAGGGCGAAGGTGTGGACGATGCCGCTCATGGCCGTCCAGAACAGGTCTTGCAGGGCCGCGTCGAACCCGGCGGCCCGGCCGGCGTCGTCACCGAGGTAGATCCCGTTCTCGCCGAGGGCGGTGAGGACGGCCTGGTGTTTGGCGTAGACGTCCTGCGGGCCGCTGAAGAACAGTGCGGCGTCGGGGGTGCCGATGGCGTCGGGGGTGGCCATGATCACGGCGTCGAGGTAGTCGATGTCGTGTTCTCGGGCCCAGGCGGCCAGTGCACGGGCCTCTCGGGGGGCGCCACCGCTGAGGTTGACCAGGGTGCGGCCCCGCAGGGCGTCGACGTCGAGGATCGACTGCGCCACCGTGTAGTCGCGCACACACACGAGGACGAGCGGGCTGGCGGTGGTCGCCTCGGCGGCGGTGTCGGCGACGTCGGCGTCGAGGTCGGCTCCTCGGCCCGGGGTGCGGTTCCACACGGTGGTGGGGTGGTCGGCGGCGGTGCAGGCTGCGGCCAGGGCGTGTCCCATGGGGCCGAGTCCGAGGACTGTCACGGAGGTCATGCCGGCTAAGCTAAACCTTCACGTCAACGTGAGAGTCAACCCTGGAGTGGTGATGCGGATCGGGGAGTTGGCGCGGCGCGCGGGCGTCAGTGAGCGCGCATTGCGGTATTACGAGGAGCAGGGTCTGCTGGCTCCCGAGCGCCGTCCGAGCGGTTATCGCGTCTATCGCGCTGAGGATGTCGCGCTGGTGGGGCGGATCAGGGTTCTGCTCGCGGCCGGTCTGAGCACGGCGCAGATCGTGGAGGTGCTGCCGTGCATCGTCGACGACGGCGGGCTGTTGACGCCGGACTGCCCGGAGCTGGTCGACGGGCTGGTGCAGCAGCGTGATCGGATCGACGAGGCGATCGGTGAGCTGGCAGCGACTCGCACCAATCTCGACTCGATCATCACGAGCAGGCGCCGCCCCGGCTGATTCATTCCGGGGTCCGGGGTGTGGGCGGCGGGTCGGGCGGGGCGAATCCACGGGGGTGTCGGCGACTGGGCTTGCGGTCATGACGATCTCGGTCGTCCGATGACGACCGTGGCGTGGAGGTCGTCGGAGGTCGTGACCTCGGGGATCAGGCCGTGGTCGGCGAAGGCGGCGACGGCGCTGGGTGCCTGCCGTTGGCTCGTCTCGACCAGCAGGGCGCCGCGTGGTGCCAGCCAGTGCGGGGCGGCGGCGGCCACCCGTCGCAGGACGTCGAGTCCGTCGGCGCCGCCGTCCAGGGCCGTCCGGGGCTCGTGGAGGCGGGCCTCGGGCGGCAGCAGGTCGAACTCTTCGGTGGGGACGTAGGGGACGTTGGCGACCAGGACGTCGACGCGGCCGCGCAGTGTCGCGGGCAGCGGTGCGTACAGGTCGCCCTGGTGGACTCGGCCGCCGCCAGCCTGGGCGACGTTGCGGCGGGCGCAGGCCACTGCGGCGGGCTCCACGTCCACCGCGTGCAGGTCGACGTGGTCCAGCACGCTCAGCAGGGCGGCGCCCACCGCGCCCGAGCCGCAGCACAGGTCCACCACGACGGTCGCCGGTGGGCTCGGCGCCGCCGGGCCTGGTGTGTGGTGGGCGGCGGTGCGGGCGACTGTGACGGCCTGGCCGACGAGGAACTCGGTGCGTCGGCGGGGGACGAACACGCCGGGGTCCACCGCGATGCGCAGGCCGTGGAACTCCGCCCAGCCCAGGACGTGTTCCAGTGGCAGTCCGGCGGCCCGCTGTTCCACCATGTCGGTCAGTTCGGCGGCGGTGGCGGCTGCCGAGACGAGCAGTCCGGCCTCGTCTTCGGCGAAGACGCATCCTGCGGCGCGAAGTCGGGTGGTGATCGCGGAACGGGTGAGGAGGGAAGCCGACATGGGAGTGAGCCTTTCGCCGATGACGACGGGCGTCGCTCACCTCGGCTACGCCGGGTGGACCGCCCGGCGGCGAGGTGGGAGCACCCGACCTGATCTGGTGGTAATGACTCGCACCTCCTTCTCTGGCGTGTCCACGACCTGCGGCGCCCCACCCTACCGGAGGCTTGATCCGTGGCCGCGACAAGATCATGACGCGGCGGGCGGCCTGGTCGGCGGCGGTGGCGTCGAGCGGTACCGGCGCGGCGGCCGAGGGGCCCGGTCGGGTCTCGAGTGCGACGGTGAGTGTCGAGGAGACGAGGAACACCATCGCCACCGCGGTGAGTTTCGGCCGTCTCGCCGGTCTGTCTCAGAGTCCGGCACGGTGCCGGGTATCGCCTACACAGCTGGGAAGGATGAGAAATGCGCGACGTTGTCTATTCGTTGTCGGTCTCGTTGGACGGATTCATGGAGTCCGCCGACGGCGACATCTCCTGGAGTCTTCCCGACGCCGAGCTGCACGAGTTCCACAACGAGCAGGCTCGTGGCGTGGACACCTCGCTGTACGGGCGTCGCCTGTACCAGGACATGGCAGGCTACTGGCCCTCGGTCGTCGATGACCCGACGGCGAGCAGTCAGGAAGCCGACTTCGCCCGGATCTGGCTGGCCACGCCGAAGGTCGTGTTCTCCCGGACCTTGGAGAAGGTCGAGCACAACAGCACGCTCGTCCGTGACGACCTTGCCGGGGAGGTGGCGCGGCTCAAGGCGCTGCCGGGCGGCGATATGGATCTGGGCGGTGCGGGCATCGCGGCGAGCTTCCTGCGCGAGGACCTGATCGACGAGTTCCGTCTGTTCGTCCATCCCGTGATCCTGGGCGGCGGCACGCCGTACTTCCCGACGCTGCCCGCGCCGTTGTCCCTGCAGTTGGCGGACACCCGCGTGTTCGGCTCCGGTGTGGTGTTCCTGCGGTATCGGCGTTCGGCACGGGACTGAGGCACGCGGCTCGGCGGGCGACCTCGGCCGTCGACCTCGGTGGGCGGGCCGTGCTCGGGCGAGGTCGCGCGCCGTGCAGCGGGGGACGGCGGCTCACCGGCGGGCGGCCACGGGCAGGGTTCGCTCCCCGAGCGGGAGAACCGGCACCGGACCGCCACGCCTCCGTGCCGCAGCCGGGCGATGACGTCGCAGGAGACGGATCAAGGTTCGCTCGTGGCCGGTGCCGTCGGACCGCGCCGCGCGCGGGGGGCAGGCGGTCCCCTGCGGGCGAGGCGGTCCGCGCGCCGGTCAGCCTGCGAGGAGGTCCGCCAGCGCCGCCGTCGGGTCGGTGCCGGGTGCGGCCGCAGGCTGCCAGGAGTCGCCGACCCGGTGGAAGGGGTACCACCGGTCGTCTCGGCCCAGCCGCAGCTGCAGGCCCCGGTCGTCGGCGGTCCACCGGTTGCGCCAGGCTCGCAGCTCGGGAACGTGACCGGGGCGTTCCTCGTCGCGGTAGGCGGTGAGGGCGTCCCGCGCGCGGGCGGCCTGCGCGGCGGTGGGCGTCCACACCGTCTCCAATGCGGCCAGTCCGGCGGGTCCGCCGAGCTGCCAGGCGCGGACCGCCGTGGCGAACGCGGCGGGGTCCTCGGTGGTGGCGTTCAGTCGGGTGTGCAGCGCGGGATCGTCGTAGGTGGCGGCGAGTCGGATTGCGTCGGTGCGTCGATCCAGTGCCGGAGGCGGGGTCGTGGCGGTGAGCAGGGCGGCGGCGCGGTGGGCGGCGTCGGCGGCGAGGAAGGTCAGGGCCGCCGGGGGGATGCCGGGGGCCGAGCCGAACATCGGCGTGGGCGGGTTGTCCCGGATCGGGGGCGGTGGTGGTGGCATCCGGGACACCGGGCGGGCGTAGGACTGGGCGGCGGGGACTCCGCCGGGCGGCGGTGCGGTCGGGTCGGGTCGGCTGTGCCGGTCGGCGGGTCGGGGTTCTGTGGCGGTGCGGGTCTGGAGTTCGTCGAGCAGTTCGGCTCGTTCCCGGCCACGCAGCAGGAACAGCACGAACGGATCGGCGTCCACGAGCCAGCCTGCCTGATAGGACAGGGCGGCGGCGTGGCGGCACGGGTGTTCGAAGCCCACACAGTCGCATTCCGGCTCGAGGTCACCCGGTCCGGGCAGCAGGCGGACGCCCGCGTCGTCGGCAACGTCCACCAGTTCTCGGGGCATGTCCCGGTCCACCAGGGCGGCGACGTGTCCGGCGGTGACGGCGACCTGGTCGAGGAACCGGTCCCAGTCGCGGTCGCTGAGCTGTTCCAGGTGGACGACGCTGTGGTGGGTGCTGCCGTCGGTGTCGTGGACGAGGGCGGCCAGCCTGCCGGGGCTGACGGTGATCGACTCGACGCGGCCGCCGATGGCGTGGCGGCGGCCTCGGCGCAGCTGGTCGACGTCCAGTGAGGTGTCCTCCATGGCCTTCGTCCAGGCGGTGCCCCACCAGGTGCGGGTTCTTCTGATGCGGCCGGGCGGGAACGGGGGGAAGCCCAGTGCGGGTTCGGCTCGACGGGGTGTCACGGTCGGCTCCTCAGTTCGATCGCCTCGGCCAGTTCGCTGTCGGTGAGTTCGGTGAGTGCCTGTTCTCCGGTGGTGAGCACGGCGTCGGCCAGGTCGCGTTTGGCCGCCAGCATCGCGGCGATCCGGTCTTCGAGGGTGCCTTCGGCGATGAGTCGGTGCACCTGGACGGGGCGGGTCTGGCCGATGCGGTGGGCGCGGTCGGTGGCCTGGGCCTCCACGGCGGGGTTCCACCACCGGTCGTAGTGCACGACGTGGTCGGCGCGGGTGAGGTTGAGGCCGGTGCCTGCGGCCTTCAGTGACAGTAGGAACACCGGCACCTCGCCGTCCTGGAAGCGGCGGATCTGTTCTTCTCGTCGGTCGACGGGGGTGCCGCCGTGCAGGAGCTGCACCGGGATGCCTCGGCCGGTGAGGTGGTCGCGGAGCAGTCGTGCCATCGCGACGTACTGGGTGAAGACGAGGACTGAACCGTCGGCGGCGGTGATGGCGTCGACGAGTTCGTCGAGGACGGCGAGCTTTCCGGATCGGTTGTGCAGCCGGGGTCGGGTCTCCTTGAGGTACTGGGCGGGGTGGTTGCAGATCTGTTTGAGGGCGGTGAGCAGGCCGAGGATGAGGCCTCGGCGGTGCATCGCCTCGGCTGAGGCGATGCGGTGCAGGGTCTCGCGGACGACGGCTTCGTACAGGCCTGTCTGTTCGGTGGTGAGGGGCGCCGGGTGGTCGGTCTCGGTCTTGGCGGGCAGTTCCGGGGCGATGCCGGGGTCGGATTTGTGTCGGCGTAGCAGGAAGGGGCGCACGAGTCGGGCCAGGCGGTGTGCGGCCTGGTCGCGGGGTGCGTCGGGGCCGGGGGTCGGCGGGCGGTGCAATGCGGCGGTGTCGCGGCGGAATGAGGGCAGCGTCCCGAGCAGGCCGGGGGTGGTCCAGTCCAGGATCGCCCACAGTTCGGTGAGGTTGTTCTCCACCGGGGTGCCGGTGAGGGCGACGCGGGCGCGCGTGGGGATGCGGCGGAGTGCCGTGGCGGTGCGGGAGCGGTGGTTCTTGACGTGTTGGGCCTCGTCGGCGACGAGGAGTCCCCAGGTGACGGTGGACAGGGCGGTGGTGTCCAGGCGCATGGTGGCGTAGGTGGTCAGGACGATGCCGTCGGTGACGTCGTCGAGGGTGCGGGTGCCGCCGTGGAAGCGGCGCACCGGGGTGTGGGGGGCGAAGCGGGTGATCTCGCGTTCCCAGTTGCCCAGCAGCGACGCGGGGCACACCACGAGGGTCGGTCCGGTGTCGGGGTGGCGGGTTCGGCGGTGCAGGTGCAGGGCGATCACGGTGATCGTCTTGCCCAGGCCCATGTCGTCGGCCAGGCAGCAGCCCAGGCCGAGGGAGGTCATCCGGTCCAGCCAGCGCAGGCCCCGGAGTTGGTAGTCCCGCAGGGTCGCGGCCAGGGCGGCGGGAGCGGGGACGGGCTCCGTGTCGTGTTCGGGGTCGGCGATCCTGGTGCGGAGGGTCTCCAGGGCGTCGACGGCGACGACTTCGACGTCGGTGCCGTCGACGACGGTGTGTCCGGCCAGGGCGAGGCGTAGGGCGTCGACGGCGGGCAGCGGGGGAGTGTGGGTGCGTCGGGCGCGGTCGAGGAGGTCGGGGTCGACGAGCAGCCACTGGTCGCGGAGGCGGACCACGGGGCGGTGGGCTTCGGCGAGGAGGTCGCGTTCGGCGTCGGTGAGGGGGTGGCCGCCCAGGGCCAGCTGCCAGTCCAGGTGCAGCGGCTGGAGGTCGTCGAAGTGGGCGGTGGTGTCGGGGGCCGTGGACCCGCCGCCCGCGACCAGTCGGGTGGTCAGGTCACGGCCGAGGGCGCGCGGCAGGTGCACGTCCACTCCGGCGGCGGCCAGCCTGCGGGCTGCGGAGCCGAGGAGGTCGAACACCTCGTCGTCGGTGATCGCCGTCTCGGCGGGCACGGTCTGCGACAGCAGCCTGCCCAGCGGTTCCCAGTGCAGTGCGGCGCGACGGATCGCCAGGACGGCGTCGACGCGGGTGCGGCCGTCGAAGCCGGTGGGGACGGCGTCGGTCGCGGCCCAGCAGGCGGCGGCGTCGATGACGCGGGTGGGGTCGGCGAGGCTGTGGAGTTGCACGACGACCCGGAAGGAGCCGGGCCCGACGTCGGCCCAGTCCTCGACGGGGTCCTCGGTGTCCAGGCGCAGGGAGATCCGCACCCCGGAGTCGGCGCCTGCGGCGATCTCCTCGGCCCAGCCGCGCAGTGCGGGCAGTCGGCGGGGCGGGGCGGCGGCGAAGGCGGGTGTGCCGGTGGCGTCGGCGGCGGCCGGGCTGCGGGGCAGGGTGTCGGCCACGGCGTCGAGGAAGGCCCGCACCAGCGTGCGGGGGTCGGGTAGCAGGTTCGGGTCGGCACCGGTCGAGGGGAGGGGGACGGCGTGGGCTTCGGGGGGCATGGCCTCGGCCAGTGCGGTGATCTGCTCGGCGTCGTCGGCGTCCAGCGGGCCGACCCGCCAGGCGTCGAGGTCGCCGGGGGACAGGCCGGGCAGCAGTCTGCCCCTGGCGATCAGGTGCAGTGCGAGCCGTAGGGCCGACCGCCAGAACACGGCGGCCGGGTGGGTCGGGCGTTCGGTGTCGCCCAGGAGGGTGAGGGCGTCGCCGATGTCGATCCAGTGGACGGCGACGGTGCGGACGTGCACGGCGCCGTCGACCGGGTCGAGCAGTGCCCAGGGGGTCTGGCCGGGCAGGCCGACGGCGGGTGCGGGCGGGGTCTGGTCGGGCGCGGTGGCGAGGTCAGGAGGAGCGGTCGGGTCCGGGGCGGTGCGGACGGCGAGTCTGCCCGCGCGGGGCGGGTCGGCGGCGACGAACGCGACCGGGCTCGCCCACGGGTTCGGTGTCTCGGGTGCGGCGGCAGGCACGGCATCACGCTCCTTGTCGAGGCGGACGGTTCAAGGGCGGGGAGAAGGAGTCGCGGGGAGACGACACAGCGGTACGGGTTGGCCTGCGAGACGATCCTGCCCCGGTGCGAGGGGCGGCGGGTGTCGCGGTCGACGTCGGGGGAACCGGGTCCGAACCGGCCCTGGTGCGGCGGTGGGTGTTTCATCGGCTCAGGTGTCGGTAGCGGCGTAGGGACAGTGGGATGAAGACCGCCGACAGCAGCACGGGCCAGCCGACGGCCATGGCCACGGCGTGTTGGGCGGCCCAGGACTGCTCGCCCCAGCCCGGATTGCCGAACCGTTCCCGCGCGGCGGCGGCGGTGGCCGACATCGGGTTCCACTCGGCGATGAGCGCCAGTGGTGCGGGCATGGTCTCCGGGGCGACGAAGGCGTTGGAGAGGAACCCCACCGGCCAGACGAGGATCTGCACCATGGCGGCCGACTCGGGGGTCTTGAGCAGCAAACCCAGATACACGCCGACCCAGATGAAGGCGAACCGCAGCAGCAGGAGCAGGGCCACCGCGGCGGCGGCGGCACCGAGTCCGTCGTGCCACCGCCAGCCGACGACCAGGCCGCAGAGCAGGACGACGACCAGCCGGAGCGTCGAGTCGATCACGTCGGCGACGGCGCGGCCGCCGAGCACGGCGGACGAGGCGATCGGCAGGGAGCGGAACCGGTCGGTGACGCCGCGTGCGGTGTCGGCGGTGACGGCCAGCACGGTGGACTCCAGGCCGAAGAGCATGGTCATGGCGAACATGCCCGGCAGGAGGAATTCGCGGTAGTCGCCGCCGCCGGGCACGGTCATCGCTCCGCCGAACAGGTAGCCGAACACCAGCACGAGCATGATCGGGAACAGCAGGTTGATGACGACCGGTGCGGGGTCGGCGGCCCAGCGCAGCAGGTCGCGTCGGGTGACGGCGGCGATGTCGGTGACGGCTCGGCGGGCTCGGTCCGCCGGTCCGCCGGTCCGCCGGTGGTGGTCTCGGGGCGGTCCTCGGCGGTGCGGGGTGTGGTCATGCGGCGGTGTCCTCTCCGGTTCGGCGGGCCGGGTCGGTACGGTCGGTGAGGCTGAGGAACACCTCGTCCAGGGTCGCGCGGCGGCGAGCGACGTCGTGCACGGCGAGGTCTTCGGCGTCCAGGGCGCACAGGACGGCGACCGTGGTGGCCGCCGTGGCCGTGGTGCGGGCGGTGGCGCGGTGGGAGTCCTCGTCGACGGTGACGGCGGTGCCGGTGATGCGGCCGAGGATCTCGGCGGCCCGGCCCAGTTCGGCGCGGTGGGTGACGACGACGTCGAGCCGGTTCACGCCGAGGGAGGTCTTCAGCTCCTCCGGGGTGCCTGAGGCGACGGCGCGGCCGTGGTCCAGGACGGTGATCTGAACGGCGAGCCGGTCGGCCTCCTCCAGGTACTGGGTGGTGAGCAGGACCGTGGTGCCCTCGGCGGCCAGGTCGCGTACGGCCCGCCAGACCTCGTCGCGGCTGCGGGGGTCCAGGCCGGTGGTGGGTTCGTCCAGGAACAGCACGGCGGGTGCCTGGATCAGGCCGACGGCGAGGTCGAGTCGGCGGCGCATTCCGCCGGAGTATCGGGCGGTCTTGCGGTCGGCGGCCTCGGCCAGTCCGAAGCGGGCGAGCAGCTGTTCGGCTCGGCGGTGAGCGGCGCGTTCGTCGAGGTGGTGGAGTCTGCCGAACAGCAGGAGGTTCTGGCGTCCGGTGAGGACCTCGTCGACGGCGGTGTGCTGGCCGACCAGGCCGATACGGCGTCGTACCCCGGCGGGGTCGGTCGCGACGTCGATGCCGCCGATGGCGGCTCGGCCGCCGTCGGCCCGCAGCAGGGTGGTCAGGATGCGCACCGTGGTGGTCTTGCCCGCGCCGTTGGGGCCGAGCAGACCGCAGACGCGGCCGGGCGGCACGGCCAGGTCGAGGCCGGTGAGGACGTCGACGTCGCGGTATCGCCTGCGCAGCCCGTGCACGTCGATGGCGAGCGGTCCGCTGTCCATCAGAAACACCCCCTACTTCGTACAACGTACGGATTAACGCGAACCATCGTACCGTACGTTGTACGGACCTAGGGTCTGGTGGAGATCACGCCCGCACCGGCCGCCTCGGCGAACGTCGGACATGCCGCGAGCAGGCACGCCGCCCGCACCTCGCCCGAACCCCGATCACCCGGCAGCTGACTCACCCGCTCCAGCGGGTCCCCGACGGAGCCAGCAGGAGAAGTGATCGCCGCCGAGCGCCCGCCCTGGCTAGAGTGCAGCTCGATCCGATCGGGAGAGGGAGTGCCGCCATGCCCGCACCAACGCACCGCGTCGAGGTCCCCGCCGCACTCGCCGCCTCCCACGCCCGCTTCGGCGGCGACGCGGGCCGCGCCTGGATCGCCGCCCTGCCCGCCCTCGTCCACGAGATCCTCGAGCGCTGGCAGCTGCGACCGGACGGACCCGGCAGACACGGCATGGTCGCCCTCGTGCTGCCCGTCCTGCGCGCCGACGGAACCCCGGCCGCGGTGAAGTTCCAACCCGTCGACGAGGAGAACGTCGGCGAGCCGATCGGCCTGCGACACTGGCAGGGCGACGGCGTCGTCCGGCTCCTGGCCGACGACCCCGACACCGGCACCCTGCTGCTGGAACGACTCGACGGCGACCGCAGTCTGGCCGGGATGCCCGACGACCTGACGGCCCTGCGGATCCTCGCCGAACTGGGCGCCCGACTGGTCGCCGTGCCCGCCCCGCCCGGCCTGCGCACCCTGGCCGACATCGCCGCCGCCATGCTCGCCGACGTCCCCGCCGCGCAACGGCACCTGTCGGACCCGGCCGACCGCACCCTGCTGCGCGCCTGCGCGACGGCGGTGGCCGAGGTGATCCACGAACCCGGCGACCGGCTGCTGCACTGGGACCTGCACTACGAGAACGTGCTGGCCGCGCCGCCCGGCGGCGACCGCGAGCCCTGGGTGGCCATCGACCCCAAGCCGTTGGCGGGCGACCCCGCCTTCGACCTGCTGCCCGCGCTGGTCAACCGGTGGCCCGACGTCGTGGCCACCGGCGACGCCCCCCGCGCCGTGCTGCGCCGCTTCGACCTGATGACCGAGGTCATGGGCCTGGACCGACAGCGGGCCGTCCACTGGACCCTCGGCCGTGTCCTGCAGAACGCGCTGTGGGACGTCGAGGACGGCGAGACCGCGATCAACGCCGACCAGACCGTCATCGCCCACGCCCTGTCAAGCCGCGTCCGCCACGGCTGAGGCACGTCCGCCACGGTCGGCAGCAGGAGAGGACCGGCTCGGCACGGGTGCACGCGGCCGCCTGGGGCCCGATCCGCGCGCCAGGGGGCTGTCCGGTCGGGGCGGGGTCCGGCCGACTCGTTCCTCGCCCCGCCCCGACGAGCACGCCGATGGAGGTGGCGACCTGGATGGTGCCGCCACCCAGCACCGCAGCAGACACCTGGACGGCCCTGGTCCTCGCTGTCGCAGGCACCGCGGCCTGTTCCGTCGCGGGACCGAGACGCTGACCAGACCGGGTTCGTGCTCGGCGCTGTCCTCGTGAGGGCGGTGGCGGCGGCGTTCACGAGGACAGCAGACCGTGAGCCGATCAGCGTCGGACGGGCCGACCGAGGTCGACGGCGGCCGCGCCCCCACCAGGTCGGTCGAGCACGATGTCGGCGCGGCCGCGCCTCGACGTCGCCTCAGTCGCGACGCCGATCAGCCGGGACCGATTCCAGGAACCGGTCCCGCAGCGCCGTCGCCACCGCGACGTCGTCCAGGCCCAGCCCCCGCACATAACCGGCCACCGACCCGTGCGCGGCGACGAGCTCGGCCAACACCAGGCGCATCGTCTCCTCAGGGGCCTGCCCGTAACCGGGCCACCGCAGCGGCGGCTTGCGCGGGTCGGCATTCCAGTCGGCGATGAACCGCTCCGTGGCCAGCCCGGTCAACGCGTAGTCGGCGACCACGTCCTCCTCGGCCACACCCAGCAGCACCAGCAGCAACGCCGCCAGGACGCCGGTCCGGTCCTTGCCCGTCCGACAGTGGAAGACCACCGGCCCCTCGGCTTCGAAGGCGATCACCTCCAGTGCCCGGCGCAGCTCGGCCGTCCCGTCGGCCAACAGCTCGGCATAACGGTCGGCGAAATACCGGGCAGGCTCGATCGCGGGGTCCAGCGCCGCCTGCTCGTAGGGCCGGTGCTCGACGCTGAGATTGTGATAGGTCAGCCCGTCATACTGCGGCACCCGCCCGTTGGCCGCGATCTCGTACGGATACCGCAGGTCGATCACCGTGCCGATCCCCAACGCGCGGAACCGCTGCCCGTCGGCGGGGCGCAGACTCGACAACGCGTCGGCCCGGAACAGCTGCCGCCACCGCACGGTGCGACCGTCCTCGGCCCGATACCCGCCCAGGTCCCGGAAGTTGTGCACGCCCGCGAAGTCCAGGTGACGATCCATCTGATCATCGTAGAAGCCGGGCGCCGCCGACCGGCCCGGTCCCGGCAGGAGCGGTGGGGTTCGTCCACAGCGGAGGCGACCACGGCCCGGCCTGCCGCGGCTACGGTGCCCTCATGAACAGAGTCGCCGTCAACGGGACCGAGCTGGCCTACGACGAGGCAGGCAGCGGCAACGCCGTGGTGTTCTCCCACGCGGGCATCACCGACCGTCGCCTGTGGGACGCGCAGTTCGAACGGCTGGCCGCCGATCACCGGGTCATCCGCTACGACTGGCGCGGCTACGGCGAATCCGCCGACGCCGACGGCGGCTTCTCCCATGCCGAGGACCTCCTCGCCCTGCTCGACGCCCTCGACGTCGAGCGGGCGGCGCTCGTCGGCTGCTCCAACGGCGGCGCCTACTCCCTGGACGTGGCACTGGCCGCACCGGAACGGGTCTGGAGCCTCACCCTGATCTGCTCCGGGCTCTCCGGACACCACTGGCCCGAGGAGATGCGCGCCTCCGCCCGCGAACGTGTGCACAGCGCCGTCCCCGCCGAGCGACTGCGGGCCTACAACGAACGTCAGGCCCCACACGTGGACCCGGCGGACGTGACGGCGATGGCCCTGGCCCAGGCACGCTTCCTCGTCGCAGGTCCCGACCGTGACCCGGCCGCGCTTGCGCCCGACGTGTGGGCGGCGGCCGTGGCGATGATCGAGGGCGTCTTCGCCCGCACGTGGAACGGCCCGCCCACCCTCGAACGGCCGCACCCCGCGCCCGCGAAGCCCCGGCTCGATCAGGTGCGGGTGCCGACGCTGGTCGTCAACGGCACCGCCGACGTGCGCTGGATCCAGGCCGTCTCCACGATGCTCGCCGAACAGATCCCCGGCGCCCGACGACTCGACCTGCCCGACACCGGCCACCTGCCCCCGCTGGAACGGCCCGAGGAGGTCACCTCGGCCCTGCTCGACTTCCTCGCCGAGACGAGCCCGTCCTGAACCGTCGCCTGTTGGTCAGGCGACGGCCGAACGCCGCAGGCGGGGCCGTCGCCGGCGCACCGCCGCAGGGACCGCGACGACACGGTCGCCGGCCGGAGGATCGTCGAGTGACGCGGGGGCCGGCAGGGATACGAGCTCACGACGCCGGCGAACGCGGGCGGGATCGAGCGGCTCTCGGCGGCGCATGAGGTGGTGGCGGCGCACCACGGCAACAGCTATCTGCCGCTGCTGGAGAAGTTCCACACGAGCCACCGCTTGGCGCTGTTCACCCTGCTCGACACCCTCGACCTGGAGGCCGCCTGCGCGGATCACAGTGTGCTGGACGCGGTGGAGTTCCTGCGCGCGATCCGGGGCCGCACCGGCGAGTACGTCCCGGAGACGGTGACCGTCGGGCATGGGGCGGACGCGGTGACGGTGGCGATCGACGTGGACTTCGTCACCGAGGCGTGACGCAAGATCCTGGTGGTGCAGGACCAGCCGGGCAACCTGGTGCGCCCGCCACCTGGAGGTGTACGACCGCTCAGTTTCTTTGCCGTGCTCGGCGCGGTGGGCCCGGCGGTCAGCGGCGGCGCAGTGCCGGGTTGAGCAGCGCGGGTGGCGTGTCGTTCTTCTCGTGCGCGGCCAGGTCGGTGCCGGGGGCGACGATCGCGTCGATCGCATCGAGCACGTCGGCGGCGAGCACGGTGTCAGCGGCGGCGAGTTGCGAGTGCAGGTGGTCCAGTGTGCGGGGGCCGATGAGCGCGCTGGTCACTGCGGGATGCGTGGTCACGAATCCGAGCGCGAGCTGGATCATGGTCAGGCTGGCTTCGTCGGCGAGTGCAGCCAGTTGTTCGACGGCGTCGAGCTTGGCCCGGTTCGCGGGGATGGCAGTGTCGAAGCGTTGTGGCATGAACGTGGAGCGGCTGGTGGTGATGTCCCGGCCTTCGCGGATCGCGCCCGACAGCCAGCCCGAAGCCAACGGGCTCCACACCAGCACACCGAGCCCGTACTGCTCGGTCACGGGCAGCACGTGGGTTTCGATCCCGCGCTGCAGGATCGAGTAGCTGGGCTGTTCGGTGACGTAACGGCCCAGGTGGTACTCGCGGGCGGCCCACTGGGCCTGCACGATGCGGTGTGCGGGGAACGTCGAGGATCCGAAGTAACGGATCTTCCCCGCGCGCTGCAGGTCGGTCAACGCCGACAGGGTCTCCTCGTCGCCGGTGTTCGGGTCCCACCGGTGGATCTGGTAGAGATCAACGTGGTCGACACCGAGGCGGCGCAGGCTGTTGTCCAGCTCGGTGACCAGCCAGCGGCGCGAACTGCCCTGATGGTTGCGCCCGTCGCCCATCGGCAGGCTCGCCTTCGTGGCCAGCACGATGTCCTCGCGGCGGCCGACGATGGCCTTGCCGACCATCTCCTCCGACTCGCCGCCGCTGTACGCGTCGGCGGTGTCGATGACGTTGATCCCTCCCTCGAGGGCGGCATCGACGATGGCGGTGACCTCGTCCTGAGTGGTGCGCCCGATCTTGCCGAAGTTCATCGCGCCGAGCGCGAGGGAGCTGACCTGCACACCGGTGCGGCCCAAGGTGCGGTACTGCATGAGTCGTGTTCCTCCAGTGCGGATGAAGCGTGGCGGCAACGCATGGCTTGGTTATCGACGCCTGCTCTGACATCATGAGCAAGCGGGACCATGTTCCGTTTGACGATACGGGACGTTGTCCCGTTTAGCCAACTCGGCAACGAAGGGCAGGGCGCGGTGAACGACAGCGACCGGAGCACAGGGCATGCAGCCCAGCCCAGACGAGCGGACGCCCGGCGTAACAAGGAAACCCTGCTCGACGCGGCTGCTTCGATCTTCGTCACGTCAGGTGTGGACGCGCCGGTACGCGACATCGCGGCCAAGGCCGGCGTCGGGACGGCCACGATCTATCGCCACTTCCCCACCCGGGCGGATCTCATCATCGCCGTGTACCGCCACCAGGTCGACGCCTGCGCCGAGGCAGGCCCGGCCCTGCTGGCAACCAGCCCGACACCGCACGTCGCCCTCGGACGGTGGGTCGACCTCTTCGTCGACTTCCTGGTCACCAAGCACGGTCTCGCGGCCGCCCTGCAGAACGACAACACCGGCTTCGAAACGCTGCACGCTTACTTCCTAGACCGCCTCCTGCCGGTGTGCACCCGACTCCTCGACGCTGCCGCCGCCTCCGGTGAGATCCGCCCCGACCTCAACGCCTACCAACTCATGCGCGGCGTCGGAAACCTCTGCATAGGCGCCGACAGCGACCTCCGCTACGACGCACGCCAACTGGTCGAGCTCCTCATCGCAGGACTACGCCGACCGCGCTGACCGTGGCACCCGCGATTGCAGTGCCCTACGCACAGATGACCAGTTGTGACAGTTCCGCGAACATCCCGATCCGGGCCGACGATCCTCAGGTCACGATTCGCAGGACTACACGGAAGGCGCTCATCTTCCCGACCGCCCTGCGGGTGTCCTCCGAGAAGATCAGCACCCGCATCAAGTTCCGCCCCGAGCGGGAAAGGCGCTCACCCTCGCCCACGAGATCAAGACCGCCGCGCCGCGGTGGTGAGGACTGACGAGCAGTGATCCGGGACCTGCCGGAGCGAACCGGCTGGGGCTCCTCGCGACCTCGGCCCGGCCCTCGCACGGTCAGGCGAGCCCGCTCCACGTGGACGTTGCGCTCCTGGCGGCCCGTGACCGCTTCCGCACCACCGTGCACGAGGCCCAGCCGCCGCGTGGATCGTCCGCCACAGTCGGACGACGGCGGTGAACAACCTCCCGAACATCATGATCGAGCGCGGGGATTCGCGGAGACGGCACTGCATGCCGAGGAGGCGGAAGAGAGTCACCAGGTCGGAACGCGAAGGTGCCACGGCCCCCCTACGCCGGGTCGACGCCCGCCGCCGTCAGCGCCGCCGCCCATGCCGCGCTGACCCGCTCGGCCAGCTCCGCGACGGCGGCGAACTCCGGGGAGTCCTGCACCGAGGCCGACTCGAGACCGGGGAGTTCCTCGCGCAGGGACGCCTCGAGTGCGATCAGGCCCAGCTCCCAGCCGGCCCCGATGCCCCAGGCCCCGGAGTCCGGGTCGTTGACCACACGGTCGAGCAGTCCGTCCGGGGCGGAGTGCCGCAGTTCCAACAGCGTGCCGCCGTCCTCGTCCGGTGACAGCCGCAGCTCCACCTGTTCGCCGCCGGGTACCCCGTAGATCCAGCTGACGACGAGCAGCCACGGCGGCTCGCACCGCAGGATCTCGCCGTGGGCGTTGCCGGGAAAGGAGAATCTGCCGCCCACCCGCAGGTCGCCGTCGGGTCGCATGAAGAAGCGAGCAAGCCGATCGGGATCGGTGCAGGCATCCCAGACATCCGAGACGTGCGCCGCGTAGCGCCGCCGCATGGTCAGCGCCTCGCCCGTCGCCGTGTCATGGGCACTGATCTCGCGACGGGTGCCTGTGACGACGTCGGTGTCCTTCAGTCGGCTCATGCCCCGTGGGTACCTGTCGACGCCGGAAGCGGCAACTCCACCGGATCGGCACCCCGCTGCCGAGCAGCGGCCTCGCCGCCTGCGGAGCCGGGCCGTGAACCGGGGGAGCGGGCGGCTGTGCCTGGCCATGGCGACCGGCGGCGCGCTGCGGAACGGACACGGTGCCGAGCCGAAGCGCGTCCGCATCGGGCTGCGGCCGCCACCCGGGGGTTCTTCCGGCAGCAGGCAGCGGAAGATGCGACCGCCGTGATGTCAGAGCGTCGACGTCGGGACTGCCGAGCTGAGGAAGCCGCGCACCGCCTCGGCGAAACCGGCCGGATCGTCATCGTGGACCCAGTGGCCGCAGTCGGCGAATTCCCGCAGCACGGTGCCGGGCCTGCGGCGTGCCATGTCGCGTGCCATGGCCGTGGGCAGCACGCCGCTGGCCAGGCCGTGCACGAGCAGCGTCGGGCAGCGCGCGCCGAGCCAGTCCGGCCACCAGTCGCCGATCAACTCCTGCTGCGAGGCCGTCATGTCGTCGTGGTCGAACAGGAAGCCCCAGCCGTCCGGGTACTCGCAGGCGCTGGCCAGGAAGTAGCTCGCGTCGGGGATGCCGTGGCTCTCCACCTCACGACGCAGGGCGGCCGGGGTCGGGGCCCGCCGCGCCCAGCCCCGCACGTCCAGCACCGGGTGGGCGATCTCGGGCTGCCGGTTGAGTGCGCCGCCCTCCTCGACGATCAACGCGCTGACCAGCTCCGGATGTCGGGCGGCGACCCGGTAGGCGATGACGCCGCCCATCGAGTGCCCGAGGACCGGCAGCGGGCCGAGGTCGAGGTGGCGGAGGAACTCCGCGACGTCGGCGGTGTAGGCGTCGGGGGTGACGTCGACGCCACGGTCGCTGCGGCCGTGTCCACGCAGGTCCACCGCGATCACCCGGTGGCGGGGGGCGAGATCGGCGGCCAGGCGGGCGAACTGTCGGCCGCGTCCGAAGTGACCGTGCAGGGCCAGCAGCGGCGCTCCGGTTCCCCCGAAGTCCAGGTAGGCCAGTCGCAGACCGCGCACCATCGCGTGGTTCTGTCTCGGAGTCGTCATCGTCTCCCTCGGTGAGTTCGATCGGGTTCGTGCAGGGTTGAGGCGGTCAGCACCGCCGCGCCCAGGGCAAGGCAGGCCGCGAGGACGGCGGCGTGGGTCAGGCCTGCGGTGAACGCCTGCCGGGCGGCGTCGGTGAACCGGTCGCCCGCCGGGCCGCCGAGCAGGGCGGCGGACTGCAGGGCGCCGCTGATCGACTCTCCCGCGAAAGCCCGTTCCGCAGCGGGCAGGGCCGCCGTGTGCGAGGCGAGATGGTCGGCGAGTCGACCGGCGAGGACACCGCCCAGAACGGCCACACCGAGGCTGCCGCCGAGCTTGAAGGCGGTCTCGATGACGGCGGCGACCGACCCCGCCTGTCGCGTGCCCGCCGCGCCCAGCATGGCGGTGCTCGCTGCGGTCACTGCGGCACCGTTGCCTGCGGCGAGAAGGAACAGTCCGATCAGGAGTACCCCGTGGCGATCGGTGTGGACGCCGGTCGGGATCAGCGTCAGCCCGACGGCCAGCACGCCAAGTCCGCCCGAGACGGTCCACCGCAGACCGATCCGGTCGATCAGTCGCGGGGTGATCGGGGCCATGGCCAGCTGGCCTGCGGCGATCGGAAGCAGGAGGAGCGCGGCTCCGGACGGCGAGTGGCCGAGCACCTCCTGGAAGTATTGGGTGAGGAGGAACACCATGCCCATCAGCGCGAAGAATCCGGTGGCAGCGGCCATTGCGGCGGGCCAGAAGGTGTGATCGGCCACCATGCGCAGATCGAGCATCGGATGCCGTGTCCGGCGTTGACGGGCCAGGAATCCGCCGAGCAGGATCACGGCCGCCCCGGCGCCGAGCAGGGTCGCCTCGCCGAGCACGCCTCGCCGGGGTGCCTCGATGATCGCGTGGACGACCGCGACGAGGCCGCCGGAGACCAGCGCCATCCCAAGCAGGTCGGGCCGTGCGGTGCGGTCGGGAGCCGTAGGCGGGACGACGAGGACGACGGCGACGCCGACGGCGGGCAGGACGGGCACCATGGCCAGGAACACCGCTCGCCAGCCGAGGTGCTCGACGAGGAGGCCGCCGGTCATCGGACCCAGGACGACGCCCAGCCCGGCGACGCCTGCCCACACTGCCAGCGCGTAGGCGAGCTCGTCGCGGGGGAACACGCTGCGGATGATCCCCAGGGTCGCGGGCATGACCATCGCGTTGCCGACGCCGAGCAGCGCTCGGGCGGCGATCAGCTCGCCGGGGCCGGTGGCGACGGCCGCGAGCAGGGCGGCGAGCACCAGCACCGCGAGCCCGGCCAGCAGCACCCGACGACGTCCGTAGCGGTCGCCGATCGCCCCCATCGTGATCAGCAGCGCGGCCAGGGCCAGCACGGTGGCCTCGGTGATCCACTGGAGTTGACCGGTGGTGGCACGCAGGTCGCGGGCGATGGTCGGGAGTGCGACGGTCACCGCCATCACGGTGGTGCTCATCATGAGCAGCGCGGCCGCCAGCGCCCAGAGGATCGTGCGTCGACGCGGATGGCCGGTCCCTTCCGGTGCAGGGTGCGATCCGACCGTGGCCGCCGCCGGTCCGTCTTCATCGCCGAGGGGGGTCCTCGGCACGCCGTCGCGTCGTGTCACGTGCTGCTCCTCCCCATGAAGATGACGCCCGCCAGTAAGGATAACGAACGTTTTTTTCAGGCATCACGGGTGTCATGACCAGAGCCCGAATACCCTGGTCGTCGAGACCCCGCCCCACCGAGACAGGGAGTGCCGCCGTGGCCAGGCCCCGTGACCCGCGCCGCCGCGTCGAACTGCTCGACGCGATCCTGGACTACCTGGTCGAGCACGGGATCGCACAGCTGTCCCTGCGCCCCCTGGCCGAGGCCCTCGGACACAGCACCTTCGTGCTCACGCACCACTTCAGCAACAAGGACGACCTCATCGCCGCCGTCCTGGCCCACCTCGACGAACGGCAGCGCAGCAGGCTGCGGGCGCTGCCGGGCTGGGCCGAGGGACGCAGCCTCGGCGCCGTCGTCCGCGCCTCTTGGGACTGGCACCTCGCACCGGACTCGCTGCCGTTGGTCCGGCTGCTGCACGAGATCGAAGGGCTCGCGGCGGCGGGCAGACTCCGAGGCTCCTACGTCCCGACCATGCTGGGCGACCGCGCCGAGTTCGTCGCCGAGGCCCTCCAGACCCACGGCGTGCCCGCCGACGTCGCGCGGCGCAACGCCACCCTGCTCAACGCCGCCTATGCGGGCCTGCAACTGGACTACCTGACCACCGGAGACCGGGACCGGGTGGAGTCGGCCGTCGACGAACTCGTGCGGCTCACCGACGAGTGGACCCGGCACGGCTCCGGCACGCAGGACGACTCGACAGAGCACCAGGAATGAGAACGCCCGCCAGCGCGTACGCCGAGAAGGCCGTGGCATTCGCGGAGAATCGGCGGACAGGGCGCTGTGGTCATGGTCGGCCACCTCGATCGACGGCTCCCCGATGTCCACGAGTTTCCGATGTCCACGAGTTCCCGAAGCTCCTGGCGCCTGACGAGTCCTGCCCTGCTGCGGGCGAGCAGTCGACTCCGGGGACGGTGCGCCGGTCGCCGCTGCCTCCGTGTCCCCGCCGGAGGGTGCCGACCACCCCGCCATCCGCAAGCGGCCCGGCGGCGACTCGTGATCAGCCGACGATGCCGTGATCCCTGCCGCCGGCTCCACCCGATGCGGTGCTCACTCCGAATGCAGCACGAAGAACAGGACGCTCGGGCACGTGTCGGCGATGTGAAAGTCGTCGGGGAACAGCTCGTGGGCGGCCGGAACCGGCCGGGGCTCGTGTAGGCGAGTGATACGGAGGCCCGCTGCGAGGAAGGCGTCCGTCATCGCCTCCAGCGGGCGGTCCCAGAAACTCAGCTGGGCGGTCCCTCCGCCCATGGTCCAGTCTTCGAGTCGGTTCTCCGTCGCGAAGTAGTCGGGCCGGGGGCCGGTGTGCCGCTTCATGAGGTTGAGCACGAGGGGATGCTCGACCGAGGCGATGATCCTCCCGCCGGGCCGCAGCACCCGCCGCAGTTCAGTGAGCGTCGGCCCCCAGTCCCGCAGGTAGTGCAGCACGAAGGAGGCCATGACGTCGTCGAAGGCGTCGTCGGCGTAGGGCAGCGGACCCGCCAGGTCGGCGACCCGCAGGTCCGCGTCGGCGCCCAGCCGTCGCCGCGCCTGCTCCAGCATTCCCGGACTGCCGTCGAAGCCGCTCACGACAGCACCCCGCTCGCGCAACTCGGCGAACAACGGACCGGAACCACAGCCCGCGTCGAGAATCCGCCTGCCCGCCACCTCGCCTGCGAGGGCCAGGGCCGCAGGCCGCTCGAGGTAGGCGTTCATCAGGCTGGTCTCGTTCTCGGCCGTGTAGCCCTCCGCCACGGTGTCGTAGTCGCTCGCCCGCGACCGAACCGCCTGCACCGCCACGTCTTCCTCGGGTCTTCCAGACATGCAGTCGATCATGGCAGGGCCCGCGCGCCCCGCACAACGACGGCCGTAACGGGCCCGCCCCGTCGTCCCCGAGTTTCCGTCGACCGCAGCGCACACGCACACGCGCTCGCCTGGAGCGATTGACCCGTTGCCGTCGCCCGGGGCGGGCTCGCACCCGGCGTCGCGGCGTCGGGTCGGTGCCGAGGGCGGTGCGGCCGGAATCGGCGCCGGAGAACCCACGGCCGACATCGGCTACGCCTGCTTCGCGACGCTGCTCCTCGAACAGCTCCACGCCGCGCGGGCGGCATCGACCCGACGCCGCGCGCTTTAGTCCAGCGGCGCGCCGAACCAGCGGGGCAGGTGCTCGAGCAGCTCCTGCTGATCCTCGCCGACCCACGCGACGTGACCGTCCGGCCGCAGCAGCGCCGCAGGCACGGCCCGTTGCGTCAGCTCCGCACTGGTGTCGACGACGTGATCGACCCGATCCGCCCAACCCGCCGTCGACAGCCTGCCGGTCTGATCGAGCAGCAGCCCCCGGCCTCGGTGCATCCGCTCGTACAGGCGCCCCCGCCCCAGCGCCACGTCCCGTAGCCGCCTGCCGAGCAGCTCAGGGCCCGCGCCGAAGTCGTAGCGGATGCCGATCGCGATGACCTTCTCGATCAGATACCGGTTCACCTCCTCGAAGTCCATCAGCTCCGACACCAGGCCGCGCACCGCCTGCGGCCCCGGCTCGAGCAGGGAGAGCTGGACCATCGCTCGGGTGAGGTTCAGGACATCGGCGGCCACGGGACGTCGCTCGACCTGGTAGCTGTCCAGCAGCCTCTCCGGCGCCCAGCCGTCGATCTCGGCGGCGAGTTTCCAGCCGAGGTTCACCGCGTCCTGAACCCCCAGGTTGAGACCCTGACCCCCGTTCGGCGGGTGGATGTGCGCCGCGTCGCCCGCCAGCAGCACCCGATCGACCCGGTAGGCCTCGGCCAGGCGGGTGGCGTCGCCGAAACGAGACAGCCAACGCGGCGAATGCACGCCGAAGTCGGTGCCCCCCACTGCCCGCAGCTGTCGGCTCAGCTCCTCCAGCGTCGGCGGAGTCCGCCGGTCCTCGGACACCCCGGCGGCGGGCACGAGGATGCGGAACACCCCGTCCCCGATCGGCGCGGCACCGAACCGCTGCTCGGTCTTGCGGACCTCGGCCGTCACCTCGGCCACCTGCTCCGGTGACGCGGTCAGCTCCGCCTCGCCCAGCAGCGTCTCGACCTTGGCTGGCTCGCCGGGAAAGCCGATGCCGAGCAGCCTGCGCACCGTGCTGCGGCCGCCGTCGCAGCCGACGAGGTAACGCGAGCGCAGCCGCGTGCCGTCGGCCAGCTCCACGGTGACCCCACAGGGGTCCTGATGCACCTCGACCAGTGTGCAGCCGCGCCGGATCTCGACGCCGAGCTCGAGGGCATGCTCGGTCAGCAGCCGGTCGGTGACCGGC
Source organism: Actinoalloteichus fjordicus (assembly GCF_001941625.1). Classification (NCBI taxonomy): domain Bacteria; kingdom Bacillati; phylum Actinomycetota; class Actinomycetes; order Pseudonocardiales; family Pseudonocardiaceae; genus Actinoalloteichus; species Actinoalloteichus fjordicus. The sequence goes on along the minus strand of NZ_CP016076.1, from coordinate 3,502,897 downwards.
TGCGGGATCCCCAGGACATAGGGATGCGCGGTGTCGACAGCGGGCGCAGGCTTGTCGATGCCTGCGAAGAAGCCGCCGACCGGATACTTCGTGCCGTGCGCGAGGAAGCGGTCCAGCAGGCCGCGCTGGTCCATCAGTTCGATGCTGCGCGCATGCAGGCCGAGCGAGCGGATGACCTTGGTCGGCTCCGCGTCCCTCTCCAGCACGGCGACGTGCACGCCGTGCAGCCGCAGCTCGGCGGCCAGCATCATCCCGGTGGGCCCGCCGCCCGCCACGATCACGTCGATCATGAGATTCCCCGATTCACTCCGGTCGCCTTCCGGCCCGACTGCCGTGGCGAGTCCGATGGCACGGGTGCCCGCGTCCTCCGCGTCGAGTACCCCGCACCACAGCACGGGGCACCACGCCACACCGACACCACGCACCGCGCCGAAGCCCTCGTTTTCGCACGTGACGGCTTCGGCTGGGAGATTCTGCGGCATGCCCCGGGTCTTGCCGCAAGCCCCCCGGTGCGCTATAAGTTGAAGATGGCAGGAGTGGTGTTCTCCTTCTGACCTCCTCTCGGTCTCTCTCCGGTGTGCTTCGTGTCGGCAGCCCCGGAGCCGCGACCCGTATGGCTGTCCTCCGTCGGTGTGTCGGCGACGAAAGACGACGGCGCCGTTCCGATCCACCGCCGGGGTGAGCGGGACACGGCCGGGCACGATCGGTGCGCCCGCGCCGACCTGCGGGGGAGGCACGGCCCGCAGGATCGGTGCGAGAGCAGGCGCGTCGGGCGCCGCCTCGTCCCGTTTCGTTTCCTCCCGGCGCCGGAACGTCGAGAGCGAGCAGGCCGATCTCGGTGCGACGACCGTCCCCTGGCCGGCATTCGCACCTCAGGCAGCACGGGCCGCCTCGTCCCCGGGACGAGCGCGGTCACCAGCCCCGTCTTCAGGCAGCGGCTACCAGCCGAGGGGCTGTCGGTCGCGGAAGAACCCGCCGCGCGGCCCGTCGTCCGGCAGGGTCGCGGCCCACACGATGCCGGGAGCGCTGTCCTCGACCGGGCGCGCGCCCAGGTGCTCGGCGCCGGGCTGCGTCGCGGTGACGCCGGGGCAGACCGCGTTGACGATGACCGGGGTGTCGGCCAGTTCCGCCGCCAGCACGGCGGTGAACCCGTTCAGCGCCGCCTTGCTGATGCCGTGCGTCGCCGCCGCACCACCGAACAGCGGGAAGCCGTACTGCTCGTCGGTGTGCGAGCCCGCACCGGAGCTGACGTTGACGATCCGAGGGTGGTCCGATCGGCGGAGCAGCGGCAGGAAGGCCTGCGTCATGCGCCAGGCGCCGAACAGGTTCACCTGCACGACCTCGGCCGCGGTGCCGAGGTCCGCTCCGGTGGCGGTCTCGAAGCGGTCGGGAGAGGCGGCGGCATTGTTGATCAGGATGTCGAGTCTGCCGGGATGTGCGGCGAGGGCCTCCGCCGCGCCGGCGACGGAGGTCGGGCTGCCGATGTCCAGGCCGACCGGGAGGGCGTCGACTCCGTCGAGGGGGTGCGCGGCCTCGGCCGCCCGCTGGGGATCTCGTGCGGCGATCACCACGCGGACTCCGGTCGCGGCCAGTTGTCGGGCGACCTCCAGCCCGAGGCCGTGCGCGGCGCCGGTGATCAGTGCCGTGGGCGGCGGGGAGTCGGACGGCCCGCGCTCGCCGTCCTCGGCCGGTTGACGGTTCGCTGTCATGACTTGGATTCGACCTTTCCGAGTGGGCGGGGTCCGGATGTCAGCGCGGCGCACGCCTCCTGCCACGCCGTGTCGCCGGGGTAGAGCTGCGAGCGGAGGTAGGCCCAGCTCAGCCGTTGGACCACGGCCACCCGCTCGGGGCTGTCGTCGGTGGTCTCGGCGGCGTCGTATCCGGAGACCCCGCCGAGGACGTGCTCGCCGCCGAACAGGGTGAGCAGGGACTTCGGGCCGGGGGAGAGGAAGTACGGGTCGGTGGCCCAGGCCGCGCCCCGGACCGTGAGGTGGGCGGAGTGGTCCTGGTCGCCCGCGACCACGAGCGCGGGGGTCGCCATCCGCGACAGGTCTGTCGTCGAGAGGAAGGGGTAGTTCTCGGCCGCGAACTCGCTGAGGGCGTCACCGCCCCGACCGGGCGCGGCGAGCAGCACGCCCGCCGTGATACGCGGCTCGGTCAGGTTCACCTCCGTCCCGTCGTGGGGATCGGTGAGCCTGGCACCCAGTAACAGGCTCGCGGTGTGCCCGCCCATCGAGTGCCCGACCACGGCGACCCTGTCCCGATCCACGCGCCCGCCGAGCTGCGGAACGTCCTTCTCGATCACGTCCAGCTGATCGAGGATGCGGGTCATGTCCTGGGCCCGTGATCGCCAGTACAGCGGTGCCTCTGGGTCCGCCGGGTTCAGGCTCAGCGTCTTGGAGTCCAGGTGGGTGGGCTGGATGACGACGAAGCCGTGCGCTGCGTAGAAGTCGGCGAGCGGGCCGTAGCCGTTGCGGGAGGACAGGTGGCGGGAGTTGCCGTGGCCGTGAGAGAGCAGGATGACCGGCAGCGCGTCGTCGTCGCTGATCGGCGTGGAGACGCGTGCCTCCAGGTCGACGGCGCGGCCGGGAGTGGGCAGGACGACCGGGTTGACGGAGAGGACGGGGGTCGTCGCGGCGAGGTAGTCGGCCGCGTCGTTCGGTTCGTTCATGATGGGGTGGTTCCTTTCGCCAGAGGCGCCGGCGCCGGTGATGACCGACCGGCGCCGGTGCGGAACGGTGAGAACGCAGGGACGGAAGCTGCTCCGCATCGGCCACCCTGAAGCGGAACAGCGTTCCGAAAACATACGGAACACTGTTCCGATTTGTCAACGCGCATCAGAAGGAGCTGTGGTGTCCACGACCGATCCGGCCGGACAGACGTCTGCCAGAGGCAGGCGCGCCGATGCGGTGCGCAACGAGCAGGCACTGCTGGCCGCAGCGGCCGCCGTGTTCGTCACCTCCGGCGTCGACGCCCCCATCCGGGAGATCGCGGCCCGAGCCGAAGTCGGGATCGGAACGATCTACCGTCACTTCCCGACCCGCGCCGAACTCGTCGTCGCCGTCTACCGCCACCAGGTGGAGGCGTGCGCCGAGGCGGGGCCGAGGCTGTCTGCCGAGGCCGACTCGCCCTTCCTCGCGCTGCGCCGATGGGTCGACCTCCTCATCGACTTCGTCGTCACCAAACACGGCCTCGCCGACGCACTGCAGCCGGGCAACAGCGCATTCGAGGCGCTGCACACCTATTTCCTCGACCGCCTGGTTCCCGTCTTCACGCAGTTGCTCGACGCCGCCGTCCAGGCGGGCGAGATCGACCCCGGCACAGAGCCCTACGAACTGATGCGCGGCATCGGCAACCTCTGCATCGGACACGGCAGCGACCCGCGCTACGACCCCCGTCGACTCGTCGACCTGCTCCTCAACGGCCTGCGGCCGACCGGGACCTCCTGAACCGCCGACGGCTCACCTCCGCAGGCGACGCTCGCCGCCGACCGGCGTCGCGACGCCCCTCCCACGCTGCGGCCCGGCTCGTCCTCCGCCCGACCTCCTCGACGGTGACAGCATCCGGGGCGTCATCGGCCGCACCCGAGACCCGACAGGTATGAGCAAAACTCATCGATGTGGTGAGAAACAAGCCTTGGACTCATGAGGACAGGCCAGGAAGGCTCGACGGCGGCCGTCCCCGGCCTCCTGTGCGAGCGACGGCCCGACGGCGAGCCCCACCGGGGGCACCACATCCCGACGTCGGATCGGCGACGTCGGCATCGAAAGAGGAGTAATGAGCACTCAGCCCAAGGTCGCACTCGTGGTCGGCGCCAACGGAGTCATCGGAGGCAGCCTCGTCGAGCACCTTCTCGAACTCGGCGACTGGCAGGTCATCGGCCTCTCCCGCCGAGGCGGCACCGAAGCCGACCGACTGCGACACGTCCGCGTCGACCTGCTCGACGCCGAGGACACCCGCACCAGACTCGCCGAGCTGACCGACGTCACACACGTCTTCTACGCCGCTTACCAGGACCGGCCGACCTGGGCGGAGCTCGTGCCGCCGAACCTCGCGATGCTGGTCAACGTCATCGACGCGATCGAGCCGGTCGCCGAGGGACTCGTCCACGTCAGCCTCATGCAGGGCTACAAGGTCTACGGCGCGCACCTCGGGCCGTTCGCGACGCCCGCCAGGGAGACCGACGCCGGGCACATGCCGCCGGAGTTCAACGTCGACCAGCAACAGTTCCTGGAACGACGCAGCGGCGGCAGGACGTGGAGCTGGTCGGCGATCCGCCCCTCGGTGGTCGCCGGCGTCGCCCTGGGCAATCCGATGAACCTGGCGATCGCGATCGCCGTCTACGCCACCATGTCCAAAGAGCTGGGGCTTCCGCTGCGCTTCCCCGGTCGCCCCGGCGCCTACGACAGCCTGCTGGAGACGACCGACGCCGGGCTGCTCGCCCGCGCGACCGTCTGGGCCGCCACCGACCCGCGTTGTGCGGGCGAGGCCTTCAACATCGGCAACGGCGACCTCTTCCGCTGGAGCGAGATGTGGCCGAAGATCGCCCGTTTCTTCGACCTGGACACCGCGCCGCCGCTGCCGATGTCGCTGACGACGATCATGGCCGACAAGGAGCCGCTGTGGGACTCCGTCGTCCGCCGGAACGGGCTGGCCGCCCACTCCTACGCGGAGGTCTCGTCCTGGCCGTTCGCCGACGCCGTGTTCTCCTGGGACTACGACATGTTCGGCGACGGATCCAAGGCCCGCCGCTACGGATTCCACGAGTACGTCCAGACCGAGCAGATGTTCATGGACGTCTTCACCGAACTGCGAGATCGCCGCATCATCCCGTGAGCGGCGCGGACCCGACAGCGGCCTGCGCTTCGATCAGGACGACAGACGCAGGCTGACCCGCCGTCGACCAGTCCGTCGACCATCTCGAGAACCGGATCCGCCGCCGGTCTCGCCGCAGGCGCGTGCCGCCCGGACCGACCGGGCGGCACGCGCACGACAGGGCGGAGTCAGGCCCGCCCGATGGCCTCGATGATCCTCGGGCGCAGCTCGGCGGCGCTCACCACGGCGTCCACCGAACCGACCTCGATGGCACGCTGCACACTGTGCACCCGGTCGAACTCGGTGGCCACGTCGGTCAGCTTCTCCGCGCGCACCGCCGCCCGCGTCTCCGCCAACGTCGCACTCACCTCGACCCGCTCGGCGCCGGCGGCCGCCCCGAGACGTGCCTCCAGGTCGGCCACCCGTGGGTCGGCCGAGGTGCGCCGGTTCACCTCGCCCGCGAACACCACCGCCGCCGCAGGCGCACCGCCGAGCACCGAGGCGAACGCACCCTCCACGGCGAGCACCGTCATGTTCGGGTTGAGCGCCTTGGAGAACACCACGAACGCGCCGCCGTGATAGCGGGAGATCACACAGAACACGATCGGGCCTTCGAAGTTGACGACCGCCCGGCCGATCTCGGCGCCGTACTCCAGCTGCAGCCTGCGCATCGACTCCGGGGAGCCGTCGAAGCCGGACAGGTTCGCCAGCACCACCAGCGGCCGGTTGCCGCTGGCCGCGTTGATCGCACGGGCCGCCTTCTTCGACGAGCGCGGGAACAACGTGCCCGCCGTGTAGGTGTCCGGCCCGTCGGTGGGAGGGAATCCCCGGCGGGCCACCGAGCGGGACTCGATGCCCAGCAGACACACCGGCCTGCCGCCGAGGTGCACGTCCTGCACCACGGCGGTGTCGGCCTCGGCCATGCCCGCCCAGCGCTCCAGCGCGGCATGGTCCTGATCGGCCACCGCACGCATCACGGTGCGGATGTCGAAGGCCTTCTTGCGGTCCGGGTTGGCGGTGGCCGAGAAGATCTCGCCGACCGTCCCGAAGTCGCTGCCCTCCAGGGCGTGCGGGTAGTCGGAGATGTCCCGGTCGTGCGGGTCGGTGGTGCCCGAGTGCCGGGGTCCCGCCTCACCCGGTGCGACATAGGTGTGCGCGTAGTGGGCCATCAGCACGTCGCGGGCCGCACCCAGGTTCGGCGCCCAGTACTGGGCCTGCCCGTTCGGCCCCATGACGCGGTCGTAGCCGCCGATGCCGAAGTTGTCCTCGGCGGAGACGCCGCCGGAGAAGTCCAGCGACTGCTTGCCGGTCAGCACCATCGCCGAGTCCGGCGTCATCACCAGGATGCCCTTGGTGTGCATGAGCATCGTGGCCTCGGCGTTCCAGTAGGGCTGGGCGCCGACGTTGATCCCGGCGACCACGATGTTGATCTCGCCGCCGTCCTGAGTGAAGGTGACGATGCGCTTGAGCGCGGCGGCCACCCAGTCCATGTTCTCCGTGCCGGACTCCATCGAGATGCGGGCGCCCGAGGACAGGGCGAACCACTCCAGAGGAATGCTCCGCCGCTCGGCGAGGTCTAGGGCGGCGATCACCCGTGCGCACTCCGGCTCCGACAGCGCGCCCAACGACTTCGTCGGGTCGCCGAGCAGCACCACGCGGGACATCCCCTCGGGGTGCAGCGAGGTGGGCGTGGTGACCACGCCCGCCACCAGCGCGGCGGTGTTCTGGCCCGCCGGTCGGCTCACCGGCACCAGGGCGCCCTCGTCGTCGAGGTCGTGCTCGACGAAGGTGCCTCGGGAACCGGCGAGCATGCCGGTCAGCTCGTAGGGGTAGACGGTGCCGCGCCTGCTCGCCCGCAGCACCTTCTGCCGGTAGTCGTCCAGCGGCTCGATCAGCCCGGTCGGGCGATCGCCGATCTCCAGTCGGATACGGGACTCGCCGTCGTAGCCGATGCGCACCGCGATGTCACTCAGTTCGCCGCTCTTCGGGGCACGCTGGCGGGCGAGGAACACGACCTCCTCCAGCCCGGCGCCCGCCGTGGTCGGCAGGATGCGCTGGGCGACCGTGTTCAGCTCCGCATTGGTCAGCTCGCTCGGCGGCCAGACGTAGATGAGGATCCGGTTGGTGTCGAACCGCTTGTTCGCAGGCCGACCGGACTGCACCTTGCGGATCGCGTCCAGGCAGCCTGCCAGGGTGTCCTCGAGCGCGGGCAGCGCGACCAGCCTGCCCTCGCCGTCCCGCAGCGGGGTCAGGTCGCGTACCTGGGCCAACGCGACGAGCCGCTCGTCGGAGGTGTTCTTCGGCGCGACACAGCGGAACAGGTACACCTCCTCGTCGGCCGAGGGCAGCCGGGTGAGGTCGAAGTTGCGCAGCCGTTGCAGCTGCATCCGCTGGGCGATCAGGGGGTGCAGGCCTCGGATGAGGCGTTCCTCGGTGATCCCGGTGGAGGACGGGCGGAACGTGAAGTGGTGGTGCATCACCGCGCCACTGCGCCCGGCGACCGTGGTGGTGACCCGGCGCAGCTGACTGAACAGCTTCCGGGAGGCCAGCACCTCGCGCAGTTCGGCGGCCATCGCATCCGGGTCTTCCGGCTGGTCCGACCAGGTCAGATAGATGTCCGCGACGACGTCGTCGGTCGGCGCGATCTCGTCGATGGCCCGCACGGCGTCCGGCAGCGCCGCGAAGTCCACGGCGGTGGTCAGCACCGCCGACCGGCCCGCGTCGTCGTGGTGTTCGGCGACGACGAACGTGCAGCCCGCGATCTCGGTGGCGTGCAGGTCGTGCAGCGACTTGTTGCCGTAGTACCGGCGGGTCAGCACCTCCAGCATCGGTGCCAGACCGGCGCCCTTGCGGCCGATCCGCTGCCCGAGCAGCCGAACCAGCGGCTCGGAGCTGGCCACCATCGAGGCCATCCGCTCCGAGCGGTCCGGCGCGTCCGGGTGGGCGTCCAGGTGGTTGAGGTGCTTGCGGACGCCGGCGTAGATCTGCGCCCGGTTGCGTCGCAGCATCGGCTGGGCGAACCACCGGAAGACGACCGAACGGGCGAGGTCGGCGACGGCGGGGAAGCGGACCTGGGTGGCGGCGACCAGGTGTTCCAGCGCCAGGCCCGCGGTCTCGCGCAGGGGGCCGCCTGGCGGCGGCTCGGTCAGCCACTGCCGCATCAGCATGGTCACCACGGCGACGTCGGTGGCCGCGCGGCGCTGGGCGAGGAAGATCCGGAAGACGGCGTCCTCCAGTTCCGGGGTGCGTTCCAGGTCGGTCACTCCGTAATGACCGAGAACCCTGGTCAGGCGCTGCTGGAACTCCTCGGGCAGCCCGGCCCGCTCGGCGTCCAGGCTCTGCAGGTAGGTGTGGAAGTACTCGCGGGGGCTGTGCACCTGGGTGTCGGGGGTGCCCTCCGCGCCCGCCGGGCGGTTGCGGGTCAGCTCCGACAGGTCGGCGAACACGCCGAAGAGCTCGATCTCGCCCGCCAGCGGCCTGCCGTTGCCCGTGGCGACCTCGGCACGCGCCGAGGCGTAGTCGTCCATCACCCGACGGCCGTCCTGCGCGTCGGCGTCGAAGCCGAGCAGCAGGGCGCGCAGGTCCCGCAGCCCGGTCGCGACCCGCTCGGCGGCGGGGACGTCGGCGGGCGCGGCAGGCAGGTCGATCTCGGCGGCGGCGGTGTCCCGGTCGGCGCCGGAGTCGGCGCCGTCGCCGAGCGGTTCCAGCCACAGTAGCGGCGCCCCAGCCTCGACCTGGCTGCCCACCGCGACCGGGCGTTCGCGCAGCCGCGCCCGGAACGGCGCGCGCAGCACGGTCTCCATCTTCATGGCCTCCAGCACCAGGACCGGAGAGCCCGCCTCCACCTCGGCGCCGACCTCCAGCGGCGTGGCGACCACCAGCGCGGGGGAGGGGGCGCGCAGAACGCCGCCCTCGTCGTGGCTGATGCGGTGTGCGACCCCGTCGACCTCGACCAGGTGGGTCGGTCCGTGCGCGTTGGTGACCAGTCGGAACCGCGTGCCGTTGACGACGATCTGGCCGGTGTGGCGGTCGAAGCGTTCGATCACGACATCCGCCGCCTGGGGTGTGCCCTTGCCTGCGGCGATCGCGACGCGGAACCGGTTCGGTGCGACGCGGCCGACGTGCACCCGGTAGCCGGCGCCGCGCAGCTTGAGCTCCAACGCACGGTCGGTGTCCAGTTGCACCTGCGGGCGTCCGCCGTGCGCGGTGGACAGCAGACGCTGCCGGGCGAGGGTCTCGGCGTCCTCGTAGGCCTCGATCGCGGCGGCGGCGAGCGCGATTGCGGAGCCCTGCTGCGCGACGAGCCTGCCCTCGCCCCGGACCCGGTCGATCCAGCCGGTGTCGGCGCTGGCGTCGATCACCTCGGGCTGGTTCAGCAGGTCGAGGACGAAGCTCTTGTTGGTCGCGCCGCCCGCGATGATCACCGTGGTCTGCGCCATCGCGCGGCGCAGCCTGCCCAGCGCCTCGTCGCGGTCGCGGCCGTGCGCGATGATCTTCGCGATCATCGAGTCGAAGTCGGCCGGGATGGAGTCGCCCTCGCTGACCCCGGTGTCGACGCGGATACCGGGGCCCGCAGGGAGGGACAACCGGACGATGTGCCCCGGAGCCGGGGCGAAGTCGCGGTCCGGGTCCTCGGCGTTGAGCCGCGCCTCGACGGCGTGGCCGCTCTCGGCGGGCGGCCTGCCCTCCAGTCGTCCGCCTGCGGCGACGTGCAGCTGCGCCTTCACCAGGTCCATGCCGGTGGTCAGCTCGGTGATGGGGTGTTCCACCTGAAGTCGGGTGTTGACCTCCAGGAACGCGAACAGCTTCTCGCCGGGGTGGTAGAGGAACTCGACGGTGCCCGCGCCCCGATAGCCGACCGCCAGGACCAGTCGTTCAGCGGCGGCCTTGAGTTGACCGGCCTGCTCCGAGGTGAGCACCGGGGACGCCGACTCCTCGATGATCTTCTGGTTGCGGCGCTGCACCGAGCAGTCCCGCACGCCCAGCGCCCACGCCGTGCCCTGACCGTCGGCGATCACCTGCACCTCGACGTGCCGTGCGCCGGTGACCAGCCGTTCCAGGAACACCACGCCGCTGCCGAAGGCCCGCTCGGCCTCCATCCTGGTGCGCTCGTAGGCGTCGGTCAGTTCCTCGGGGGAGGTGACCATCCGGATGCCTCGGCCGCCGCCGCCTGCGGTCGCCTTGAGCATCAGCGGGTAGCCGATCTCGTCCGCCGCGCGGACGGCGGCGGCCAGATCGTCCACCGCACCCCTGCTCCACGGCGCGACCGGGACGTCGACCTCCTCGGCGAGCAGCTTGGACCCGATCTTGTCCCCGAGTCGGCGCATCGCCTCGGCGCTCGGCCCGACGAACGTCACCCCGATGCGCTCGCACAGCTCGGCGAACGCCGGGTCCTCCGCGACGAAGCCCCAACCGACCCAGGCGGCGTCGGCGCCGCTCTCGCGCAGTGCTCGTTCCAGGACCGCCAGGTCCAGATACGGCCGGGCCGAGGCGGGGCCGAGGTCGAAGGCATGATCGGCCTCACGGACGAAGGTGGCCGTACGGTCGGCGTCGGTGAAGAACGCGACGGTCTCGATCCGCGTCCCGGTTTCCGCGGAGAGCTCCCGCACGGCGTGGATCAGCCGCATCGCGGCCTCTCCGCGGTTGACGATGGCGACACGACTGAACACCGACCGAGCCTCCTGCACTAGACATCTGTTGGGCTCGCTCTCGCCCACTCTCACCCTGAACACTCCCGTGTAAGGCCCGGTAATGAAATGCCGTCACCGACCGTGCCTGGTGCCTGAACTTGTGGAAACCGGCCAAAAGGTGACCTCGGTCACTCGGCGGAGTCGGTCGCGGCGAGGCGGACGTGCCGCCAGACGGTCCGCCGTCGCCGCGTAGCAGGCTCAGCCCGGCGGCTCGTCGTCGCCGAGGCCGAACCGAGCACGCAGCGGCTCGGGCAGGACGCGGACGGTCTCGAGGAGGATCCGGACGAAGGCCTCGGTCAGCGGATCGGGCGCGGGACGGGTGTAGGCCGCCAGCGGGCGGCACACCGGAGGGTCCGGGCGCAGGACCAGGCCGTCGAAGGCAGTGGGAATCATGTTGGCGGGCACCAGCGCGGGTCCGAGCCCGGCGGCGGCCAACACCGGGGCGGCGGCGGTCTGCTCGGTGCGCACTGCGGCGACAGGTCGGAATCCCGCCTCGGCGCAGGCCTGATCGAGGACCTCGGCCAGGCCGTGTCCCGAGGCGTAGTGCACCCACTTGCAGTCGGCCAGTGCGGACAGCGCCACTCGCAGTGCCCCGCCGTCCCCCATCGGATCGTCGGAAGGCAGGACGACGACGAACTCCTCCACGCCCAGCGTCCACACCGGTCCGTTCCACCGACGCGGCAGTGGGCCGACGGCAAGATCGGCGGCGCCCTCAGTCATCGCAGCGAGGAGTTCGTCGGTGTGCCGATGCTCCGACAGACTGATCTGCACGTCCCGGTGATCCTGCCGCCAGCGGCGCAGCACCGGAGGCAGCACACCCAGACCCACGGAGTACACGGCCGCCAGTCGCAGTTCGCCCTGTTCCAGGCCCGAGGCCTGCCGGGCCGCACATCCGGCCCGATACGCATCGGCGAGCGCGGCGCGCGCGTGCGGCAGCATCGCCCGGCCTGCCGGGGTCAGCCGCACCGACCGGGGAAGCCGTTCCAGCAGCGGACCGCCTGCGGACCGCTCCAGGATGCGCATCTGATGGGACAACGCGGGCTGGGTGACGTGCAGCAGCTCGGCGGCTCGGGTGAAGGAGCCGTGGTCGGCGACGGCAACCAGGTATTCGAGCTGACGCAGACTGACCATGAGCAGAGTTTATGGCCGTGACTCGCGGAGGCGGCGCCGCCTCATGGCGTTCGCTCGGCGCACGGCGCCGCGACCGTCGCACCCCCGGACGCCCTCGGCACGGCCTGCCCGGTCGGCGGCGTTCCTGATCGTGTCCCGCGCACGGTGCCCGGCGCTGCTCGTCCGGGAAGGCGGGTGACGCGCCGAGCCGGAGGTGGCACCTCGGTGCGCCCGCTTAAGGTCTGCCGGTCGCCCGGCGGCCACCCGCACTCTTCGGGTCAGGACGCCCCGCCCTCGCCTGATGCCTCGTCCCCGCCGGGCACGGCACGCATCGCCGTCTCGGCCAGGGCCGTGAGCTCACGGGCGGAGGCGCCGTCCCGCGCGCGTTGCGACATGCCCTGGATGACGGCGGCGAGATAGGAGGCCAGGACGGGGACGTCGGTGTCGGCGGGTAGTTCCCCTGCGGCCACGGCGCTCCGCAGTCGCTGCTCGAACCCGGTCAGGTTGGCGTTGCGCAGGTCCCGCAGGCGCTCGGCGACGTCGGCGTTGGCGGGGGAGCAGTTGGCGGCGCCCGAGATCACCAGACAGCCCGGCGGCAGGGCGGGGTCGGTATAGGCGGCGGCGGCCTCCCGCAGCATTCTGGCGATGCCCGCCCGGACGCCGGGCTCTTCGTCGAGCGCGCGGAGCATGAACTCGCCATGAGTCTGGCGGTAGGTGGTGACGACCTCGTCGAACAGGGCCTTCTTGTCGCCGAATGCGGCGTACAGGCTGGGCGGCTTGATGTTCATCGCCTCGGTCAGGGCGCCGATCGAGGTCGCCTCGTAACCGTGCTCCCAGAACAGTCGGGTCGCCACGGTCAGGGCGGCCTCGCGGTCGAAGCTCCGAGGGCGTCCGCGTGTCGCTGCCATCAGCCCAGGCTATAGCGTCCGCTACAGAATCGTCGTGACGGCCTGACCCCGCCCTGCGGCGGTGATCGCTCGCGCGCCGCAGACCTGGTCACCTCCGCCGTCACGATGGTTCCGACCGTCCGTCACCCGCGTGCCCGGTCGGGCAGGCAGCATACGGGAATCGGGGGATTCGACCCGGGCTGCCTGCAGACGGGGCCGGGCCGGAAATCCGGTGGACGCCCGCCGCCCGGCGCGACTAGCCTGCCGAACGTGTCCAGCCCCGAGGCGTCAAGACGCTAGCCACCGGCTTCCGGTGGCTTCCCGGCACTGTCCTCGACGCTCCGCCGCCCTGAGGCCGCGCGGGCTGTCGCTCTGACGTGACCACTGCCGCCGGATCGCCGCCGTGCGGGTTCCTGTCCGACCTCGCTCGTGCGTCCTCGGTGACGCGGCGAGGTCTCATCGCGCGGGGGCCGCGCGGGGTCTGATCAGGCGAGCGCCTGCTGCCGTCGATGCACCGACCCCGCTGCCGCCTTCCGACGCTTCATCGATCCTCGATGCGGTCTCTCGGAGTCTTGTCATGCCCTTTGCCATCTATCTGCTCGGACTCGCGGTCTTCGCCCAGGGGACCTCGGAGTTCATGCTGTCCGGACTCGGCCCGGACATCGCGGAGGACCTGTCGGTGTCCATCCCGGCCGCAGGTGCGTTGACCTCGGCGTTCGCCGTCGGGATGATCATCGGCGCCCCGCTCATGGCCTTGCTGAGCCTGCGCTGGTCGCGTCGGCGCGCGCTGTTGGTCTTCCTGCTCGTCTTCCTGATCGTGCACGTCGTCGGCGCGCTCACCACCAGCTACGAGATCCTGCTGGTCACGCGGGTGGTCGGGGCGCTGGCCAACGCGGGCTTCCTCGCGGTGGCGCTGGTGACCGCGACCGGGATGGTCGAGCCCGACGCCAAGGGGCGAGCCACCGCCGCGCTGCTGGGCGGCGTCACCATCGCCTGCGTCGCGGGCGTCCCCGCCGGTGCCCTGTTGGGGCAGGCGTGGGGATGGCGCTCGGCGTTCTGGGCGGTGGCGCTGGTGTCGGTGCCCGCCGTCGTGGCGATCCTGCGGGCGGTGCCGTCTGCCGCCCCCGCCGACGCCCCCGCCGACGCCGCACCCGCCGGCGAGGTCGCCGTTCCGAGCGCACGTCGGGAGCTGCGCGCACTGCGCAGCCCGAGGCTCGGAACGCTGCTGGCGCTGGCCGCCCTGGTGAACGGGGCCACCTTCTGCACGTTCACCTATCTCGCACCGCTGATCACCGACGTCACCGGCCTCGGCGCGGGCTGGGTGCCCGCCGGGCTCGCGCTGTTCGGCATCGGCTCGTTCCTCGGCGTCACCCTGGCGGGGCGGATCGCCGACACGCGGCCGATCCCGCTCCTGGCGATCGGCGGGACGATGCTGTTGTTCGGCTGGATCGGCTTCGCGCTGACGGCCGGGAGCCCGGCGGCCGCGATCGTGCTCGTCCTGGTGCAGGGCACGCTGTCCTTCGCCGTCGGGTCGACTCTGATCTCACAGGTGCTCTACGCCGCAGGCGACGCGCCGAGACTGGCGGGCGGGTTCGCGACGGCGGCGTTCAACGTGGGCGCCGCGATCGGCCCCTGGCTCGGCGGGATCACCATCGACGCAGGCCTCGGCTTCCGGTCGCCGGTGTGGGTCAGCGCCCTGCTGGTGGCGCTGGCCCTGATCACCGGGGGTGTCGCCGGTCTGGTGTGGCGTCGGACCTCGCGCGCCAGAACGGCGGTGGCTGCGAGGACGGCGCTGCGGGACTGACCTGCCGCTGCGACTCGACGAACGCAGGCCCGGATTCGGCCGGGCACTGTCGCGCGGTGTGTGCGGGTCCCGCTGACGGCATCGAGCCGATGCCGTCAGCGGGTATCCCGGCGGCGACGGATGTCGGCTGTCGGTGTCTCCGCGCCCTGCTCCGTTCTGGGTCGGCAGCAGCGGATCAGGAGCCGACGACGTGGCGTCTCCGTTCGGACAGTGCTCAGCCGGGCGCCGGGCGGAACATCGACGTCGGCGTGTTCGGGCCCGCCGCCTGCACCGGGCACGCCTCCGTCGCCGCGGCCTGGCCCATCTCCGGTCAGGCCCCGCCGATCGCGCGGGTCAGCAACGTGCGCAGCCGCTGGTGTTCCTCGACGGTCCGGCTCGCGATCGGCGACTGCTCCGTGAGGAGGTCCAGCAGGCGCGCCCGCAGCTCACCGCCTGCCGGGGACACCGCCTGGTCGCCGAGCTCACCGCTCAGGTCCACCTCGGCCTCGCCGAGTACGACCTGACGCCCGAAGACCTCAGCGAGCTCAACCAGGCCCTGGACGCCGCAGGCATCAGCTACACCATCGAGACCTACCCCGACACCATCCACGGCTACACCATGTCCGACACCGACGCCTTCAACCCGTCGGCACTGCAGCGCCACTGGGACCGGCTGCTCCCGCTCCTCGACCGCACCCTGGCCTGCACGGAAGACCAGACCCCGACGACACGGCTCTAGAGGCACAGTCCGGTCGCCCGACCGCGACGTCGAGGTCAGGCGACCGGACCATCGAGCCGCACACCGACGCCGTGGACCCGGGTTGCCGATCAGACCAGTCCGCTGGTGCAGTAGCCGATCGGCTACCGCACCAGCCGGAGTCCCGCTCACCTGCTCCACAAGAGTGTTCCGGCGAAGGCGGGGCCGAGTCGGCCCGGGCCGCTGCTCCACTGACGACCCGCCTGCACCGGGCCCCGCGTTCGGCACAAGCGCAGCCGGGTCGTCCGCCGGAGGTCTCCCGTCACTGCCCGCGAACGAGATCGATCACTCGTTGGGTGCGGGCACATGCGCACTCGACGTGATCCGGGTTGAGTAGCAGCAGTACGGCCGGGCTCGCTCGTCCGCACACCGGCTGGTCAGTGGTCTCGTCCGACGAATCCGTCGCCCCCCGGCGGGTTCTGCGCGCTGATCTTGCGGCTCGGTCCGTGCCAAGTCAGGAGGTTCTCGAAGAAGAGGCGGCGAGGATGTCGAGAACGGCCTGGCGACTCCGTCCCAGTACCAGTCGCGGCCACCGTGGCCGCCCGCAGCGAGGAGAACCCGCATGGCCAAGTACCTGCTTCTCAAGCACTACCGGGGTGCTCCGGAGGCCGTGAATCCGGTCCCGATGGACCAGTGGACCCAGGAGGAGGTCCGCGACCATGTGCAGTTCATGGGCGACTTCGCCGACCGGCTCCGGAGCAGCGGCGAGTTCGTCGACGAGCGTGCCCTCTCGCCAGAGGGCACGTTCGTCCGGTACGACGGGGAGGGCAGGCCGCCGGTCACCGACGGGCCCTTCGCCGAGACCAAGGACCTGATCGCAGGCTGGATGGTGATCGACGTCGACACCTACGAGCGGGCGCTCGCGCTCGCCGCCGAGTTGTCGGCCGCCCCCGGTGCGGGCGGCAAGCCGATCCACGAGTGGCTCGAGGTGCGCCCGCTGCTGAGCGCGTCGCCGACGGTCACCGAGTGACCGGACCGGTAAGGCAGATCAGGTGGTGGACGAACTCCTGCTGCGGGAGTTGACTCCTGCGGTGATCGGCGTCCTCGTGCATCGCGGAGTCGACTTCGCGACGGCCGAGGACGCCGTGCAGGAGGCGCTCATCCAGGCCGCGCTGACCTGGCCAGACACCAGACCCGCCGACCCGAAGGGCTGGCTGGTCACGGTCGCCTGGCGCAAGTTCCTCGACGTCCGCCGTGCCGAGGTCTCGCGTCGCGACCGGGAACAGCGGTTCGAGGCGGAACCGCCGCCAGGACCGACCGAGACCGCAGACGACACGTTGCAGCTCTTCTTCCTGTGCGCCCATCCGTCGCTGAGCCCGGCGGCTGCGGCGGCCCTCACGCTGCGGGCCGTCGGCGGCCTGACCACTCGGCAGATCGCCCAGGCCTACCTGGGGGCAACCGGGATATGAGCGAAAGGGGCAATGGCCTCCTGAAGCTGCTGGTCAGGCGTCAGTGTCGGCGAGCGCGCGGTAGAGCGAGGCGACTGAGGGATGCTGGCCGGCGTTCTTGCCGGTCTTGATGGTCAGCTTCTTCACGATGTCGGGCATTGGAGTGCCCTTGTCGCGCAGCGCGCGGGCGAAGAGCACGTCGTCTTCGTCGATCACCTTGGGCCAGCCGCCGTGGTTGCCGCGTGCGGCGGCGGCCCGCTGGCCTTCGAGGGTCCTCTCGTGGATGTGGTCGCGGTCGAGCAGCGCGCGTAGCCGATCCGGATCGGCACGCCGCTCGTCTCCGGCGCCGTCGCGGCGACCTCCGGGCCCTGCGTCCATTTCTTCCCTGGCCCGCGATCGGCCGGGACGGCCACGGTGAGCTCGTCGCGCAGCGACGGTACGAGGATGAACCGAGCGGTGTGGTACTTCGCGGCGGTCTTCCCGGCGCGGGTTCCGCAGGCGCTGCCGGCGGGGACGTCGCATTGCGGACAAGGGTGGCGTTCGGCCGCGGCATCGTCGGGTCCGAGTTGTATCCCGCCAGTCTCGCAGAACTCTGTCAAAACCTGGGGTAGTTCTGCGAGGTGTTGTGCGAATCGCGACCTGGGGATCTTCGGCCCCGGTGTCGATTTCAGGAGTTTCTCTGCACAGATATCCGAACTCCTGTGCACGCTCCCGATGATCCGGTTCTCATCCATCACAAGCATCGCGTTGTTCAGCCGTTCCGTGTAGATCCGGTACGCCTTGCGCTCGGCCGGGGATACCCCGTCGGCGCCCAGCGCCGCGGCGGCGAGCAGCGCCTGGTGGACCTCGGGCAGCGCGGTGACATGCAGGCTGTAGCCCTGGTTATCGGTGAGAACGATCACGGTCCGGGCCGTGCGAGTGTGGCCGCCCCTGCTTCAGGATGGACTTCCTGTTCCGTCATGATTCCGCGCCTCGGTTATGCAGTCGTGCAGCCGGTTGCGCACGTCCCGCAGGTCCGTCATCTGCCGGTCGAGGCGGTCGCGTTCGGCCGCGAGCAGCTCCAGCAGTTCCGGTGACGCCTCACCGGAGTCGGCGAACGGCAGCACCTCGCGGATGGTTCTGCTGGGCAAGCCCACGGAGTAGAGCTGTTGGATAAGCCTGACCCGTTCGACGGCACCGGCCGGATACTGGCGCTGGCCACCCGGATTCCGGGTGGAGTGCAGCAAGTCCTGCTGCTCGTAGTAGCGCAGCGCCCTGACGCTGACGCCCGCCTTCGCGGCGACCTCTCCGATCCGCATCCCGGCCTCCTGACTCGACTCCACGTCTCGCTTGCACCTGACGTTGGCGTCAGGTTTTAGCGTAGCGGACACGGCGCGAACCACCCCTTACGAACTCTGGAGCACGCCTGTGACCAGCACATCTCCGACTCACTCCTCAGGATCCCAGGAAGAATCAGCAATGTTTATCAGGAACACGTCCGTGATCGCCGAAAGCGCAGCGTGGTCGGCATGACCAACATCAACAAAACCGTCGTCGTCCTGGGCGCCACGGGGCAGCAGGGAGGATCGGTCGCCGCTGCGCTGCGGGCCGACGGCTGGGTGGTGCGCGCGGTCGTCCGCGATCCGTCCGGCTACCGGGCCCAGTCCCTCTCCGCCTCCGGCGTCGAAACCGTCCGCGGTGACCTTGGGGATCCGGAGTCGCTCCGCGCGGCCTTCGCTGACGCCCACGGTGTCTTCAGTGTCCAGCCGAACTCCGGCCAGGCCGGCGCCGGCGTGACCAACGAGGACGAAGTCCGCTTCGGCACGGCGGTGGCCGACATCGCCGAGCGCTGCGGCGTCGCCCACCTTGTCTACAGCTCGGCGGTCACCGCGGGCTCGACAACGGGCATCGACCATCTCGACACCAAGAGCCGTATCGAGGCCCATGTCCGGAATCTGGACATCGCCGGCACCATCATTCGGCCAGCCACGTTCATGGAGCTCCTGGTGACCCCCGAAATCGGCCTCGACCGGGGACACCTGTCCTTCCTGATGCGCCCCGACCAGGCCATGCAGTTCATCGCGGTACGCGACATCGGCCGCATCGTCGCCGCGGTCTTCGGCTCACCCGAAAGCTACGCCGGCCGCACCATGGAGATCGCCGGTGACGCTCTCACCGGCAACGCCCTGGCCGGGCAGCTGACCCAGGCCGCCGGTCGACCGATCAGCTACAGCCGCCTGCAGGCACAGGACGAGGTCCTCAGCAAGTTGGAAGCACTCGTAGACGACGGCAGGCTGGTGGGAAACGCGAACCTCGACGCCTTGCGCACGGAGTTCCCGTCCCTGCTGTGCTTCGACCGCTGGCTGGCGGGCCCTGGTGCGGGCCTCCTCGATGAGGCGCTCCGTTCCACGGACACGGGAATCGCTCCGCGCTGAACGAGGCCCTTCCAGGCATCGGGGAACCTCAGTACAGCGGTTGGCTCCGAGAACAATCGTGGTCCGATCGGCGCGAGTGTGCTGACGCGTTTCTCGTACTCGCGGCGGGCCTTGCACTGGGCCGGGCCCGCCGGGACGCCCTGGGTGCCGTCGAGCGGCTGGCAACGGGCGAGGAGCCCGCGGTGCACGGCGGGCGCGGCTGACGCGCATGGTGTAGCCCTGGCCGCGCTGTACGGTCGCCCTCCGGTCGAGCGCGGCCCGCTCGGCAGGCTCCAGCTCAGCGGCGCGGAGGAAGTCGGCGACCTTGCCCGGCATGTCGAGGGTGACCGGCAACTCCGGGCCCGGGACGTTCTCCTCGATGGTGATGTGGTCGGGCATGAGGTCGGCGACAGCCGTGCGGATGGCGTCGCGGCTGACGTCGTGGTCCCGGGCGAGGGCGGCGATCGAGCGGTCTTCCAAGTACGCGGTGCGGACGGCGTCGGTCTTGTCGGCCGCCACGGCGGGGCGACGCCCGCCCTTGCTGCCCTTGGCCTCGGCGGCGCGCAGTCCGTCGTGGGTCAGCTCGCGCTGGAGTTCGCCGGCGGCGGCGAGGGTCTGCACCATGAACTTCACGGTGGACAGCAATTCGCCTGTACGGGCGCTCGGCTACTCGTCCTCGCCGTCGTCCGTCTTCCGACCGCGGCGAAGCTGTATGCCGACGCCGCCCGGTCTGCCCCCAACCTCGCCGAACGTCACCACCTCACCCTGCAGGCAGCGCGGATCGGCCAGGCGCTGCGCGGGTGACGCTGTCGGCAGACCCGATCCGAGGAGGCCTGGTCCGGACCTCCGTTCCGTGCCCGTCGGTGTGCCTGCCCACCTCCGACGCGGTGTTTGAGGAACAGGGGAACACACACCGGTGCCAAGCCTGAATCGCGCCTTGACCTGCTGTTTCGCGAGGTGGCCAATCCTGCTGTGTGGTGCTGAGGTGCGTCCAGGGTCCGCCGCGATAGACGTCGGCGTACAGCCGTTCCCCAGCGGGTTCACTCGGGCCGAGTCGGCGCGGTACCCATCCCTCGAGGAGGTGGGCTTGTCCACCGGGCGGAGGGGTCTGGGCGCGGCACGTCTCGGGCGAGTGTCGGCTCCGAGGTGGGGCCCTTCGCACTCCCCGTCAGTGGTCTACCGGGTGGCGGGGCGTCGGTCGTAGGTGAGGAAGCAGGCACCGCCGGTGAGGATGGTGTGGTCGGCGAGTTCCCAGTTGGCGGGGGCGAAGCCGGTGGTCCGTCCGAAGAGAGGGATGCCTGCGCCGATGGTGATCGGGCTGAGCTTGACGAGCATGCGGTCGATCTCGCCGTAGAGTGCGCCTGCCAGTTCTGCGCCGCCGACGAGCCAGATGTCCTTGCCGCCGCTGTGCTTCAGCTCCCGCACCGTCGCCGCCGGATCGTCGGCGACCAGCTCGACGCCGACATCCGGGCTTTCGGTCAGAGTCCGGGAGAAGACCAGATGGCGAAGGTGAGGGTAGGCGTTGGTCACGCCTGCGGCGATGCCGATCTGATAGCTCTTGCGTCCTTCGACCACGGTGTCGAAGTGGGTGCCCTCGGCGGTGACGCCGAGCGCGGCGCGGGCCTGCCCGGGGAGGGTCTCGGGGTATTCGCCGATGAGGTGCTCGAGGTAGTCCTGCGAGGGGGTCCAGAAGCCGTCGGGGCCGGTGGGGTCCGACCCGTCGGGACCGGCGATGAAACCGTCGAGCGTGGCGGCGACGAAGTACACGAGCTTGCGCATGGGGGACCTTCGTTCTCGGGAGCGGTGGACGGCTGCGGGGCGTGACGTCGCGGTGTTCACGTGGTGCCGGCAGGCGGCGGCACGACGATGCGCGCCACGGCCTGCGTGATCAACTCGTCGCGCTGGTCCTCGGTCAGGACGTCCGGCAGGGTGAGCTGCTCGACGACGAGCCAGTTCATCGCCAAGAAGACGAGTCGGACGGCGGTCGCGTCGCCGGGCAGGCCCGCAGCCTCGTGCAGGGTGACGTTCTCGTCGAGGTCGGCGCGGACCCGCTCGGTGAGCAGCGTCCGCAACTCCGGCCGTCTGGTGGCCTCCAACCGAAGTTCCAACAACGCCAGGTAGCCGGACCGGAAGGCGGCGGAGCGGGCGACGGCCTCCCGCACCATCGCGGTGTAGGACGCGACGTCCCGAACCCGGTCGAATGCCTCGGTCAGCTCGGCATCCTCCGGCCTGAGCCGCTCGTAGACGCGGGCGCCCGCCTGGACGAGCAGGTCGTCGCGGTCGCGGAAGTAGTTGGACGCGGTGCCGATGGGCACCGCCGCCTCCTTGTCCACGGCGCGCTGGGTCAGGCCGCGTGATCCCTCGCGGGCAAGGACCTCGATGGCGCCGTCGAGCAGGGCGGCTCGACGGGCCGGGTTCTGACGCATCCGGTACTCCTGACTCGCTCGGAAGTACTTCGATCAAACCACTTCATCCGAAGTGGGTCAACCGAAGTGATTTGATCGACGTGGTTCAGGATGCCGCCGGGCCGGGCGCCGTTGTCCGACATCGAGGTGACCGGGAGCCGGTGGGCAGCCCCAGGCGAATGGACCGTTCGGTCCACTTGCCCGAACCCGACGGTCGGTTCGCTTCGCGGCTCCGTGGGCGTCGACGAGCTGCGGCCCGCCTGCCAGAGTCCAGGAACACTGTCGACCCGGCCGCCGAACTCCGACGACGAACCGCGCACCACTTCGTGGGCGCCGAGGGCACGCAGGTCACCGCCGTGGCGATCCGGTTCCCCGATGGCGACCGGCACGTAGGCGCCCCGGAGACGGGCGAGCCGCACGGTGCATGGAGGCCGCCAGAGACGGCGCCGACGTCGACACCGAGTTCACCGCCTCGCCCCGCGTCGGGCGCCCGCACTCGGCCGCGATGTGGCCGCAGTCACTCGGGTAACTGTACCTTCCGGAAGGTACAGTTACTCCCATGAGACCGAGTTCGAGGACCGCGATCCTCGATGCCGCGATCCGCGTCACCGAGCGCGCGGGCATCACCGGGCTGACCCTGGACGCCGCCGCCGAGGAGGCCGGCGTGACCAAGGGCGGCCTGCTCTACCACTTCCACACTCGTGACGACCTGCTGCTGGCGATCCAGCAACGCATCACCGACCAGTGGGAGGAGCGGCTGCTCGCCGAGTTGGGCATGCCTCGGGACGAGGCGACGCCGCAGCAGCGAGCCGCCGCCTACGCCCGGCTCAATCTGAGCGACCAGCCCAGCAGCACCGCCGAACTCGCGTTCATGCTGGAGTCGGCGAATCACCCGGCACTGGCCGAGGTGTGGAACGAGCTGACCCAGCGCTGGGTCCCGGCGCCGACCTCGCCGGAGTCGGCGACGCTGAACCTCTTCCTCGCCCGCCTGGCCGCCGACGGACTGTGGCTGCTCGAGGCCACCAAGGGAACCTCGCTGACCCCCGCAGTCCGGGAGGCCGTGACCCGCCGCATCACCGCGTTGATCGAGCCGCCGTCGGACCCCGCCGAGTCCTGACTCCGGTTCCGGTCTGGTGGCATCGACCACCCGTCATCCCGCCCCGACCACTCGGAAGAAAGCCGTCGGATACCTCATGCCCGCACGCCGCTGGACTGTGCTGCTGACCGTCTCACTGGGACTCCTGCTGATCTCGGTGGACATGACCGTGCTCTACACCGCCCTGCCGACGCTGACCGGCGAACTGCGCGCGAACGCGTCGGAGAAGCTGTGGATCATCAACGCCTACCCGCTCGTCATGGCGGGTCTGCTCATGGGAGCGGGCACGCTCGGCGACCGCGTCGGGCACAAGCGGATGTACCTGGTGGGCCTGGCCGTGTTCGGCGCCGCCTCCGCAGCGGCGGCCTACGCCGCCTCGCCCACGATCCTCATCGCCGCGCGAGCGTTCCTCGCCGTGGGAGCGGCGGCGATGATGCCCGCCACGCTCTCGTTGATCAGGACCACCTTCGACGACGAGCGGGAACGCAACATCGCCATCGCGATCTGGGGCTCGGTCGCGGTCTGCGGCACCGCGCTCGGCCCGATCGTCGGCGGCCTGCTCCTGGAGCACTTCTGGTGGGGATCGGTCTTCCTGATCAACATCCCGATCGTGCTGATCGCCCTGGTGCTCACCGTCCTCGTCGCCCCCGGCGGCGGGGGAGCCGCCGACAAGCCGTGGGACCCGCTGGCCTCGGTCCAGATCATGGTCGGGCTCGTCGGCCTGGTCTATGCGATCAAGGAGGCGACGAATCCCGCGCCGTCGCTGCCCGCCATCGGCGTGGCGGTGATCGCGGCCGTCCTCGGGTTCTGGCTCTTCGTGCGTCGTCAACGCGGCCGCGCCTACCCACTGATCGACTTCACCCTGTTCCGCGACCCGCGCATCCTCATCGGCGTCGTCGCCGCGGCCGCCGCGATGTTCACCACGGCGGGCGTGCAGCTCATCCTGTCCCAGCGTCTGCAACTGGTCCTGGGCCAGAGTCCGTTGGAGGCGGGCCTGGTCGTGGCCGCCTTCGCACTCGGCTCACTGCCGGTGGGCATCGTGGCCGGGGCGAGGCTGCACCGGGTGGGCCCGCGAAAGCTGATCGCCGGGGGACTGCTGGCATCGACGCTGGGCGTGGTCGCCATGCTCGTCGTCGGCACGACAGGACAGCTCGCAGTGATCCTCTGTCTCGTCGTCATCGGCGCGGGCGTCGGCGTCGCGATGACCGCCGCCTCCTCCGCGATCGTGGGCAACGCGCCCGCCCACCGCGCGGGCATGGCGTCCTCAGTGGAGGAGGTCTCCTACGAACTCGGCAGCCTGACCGGCGTCGCGATCCTGGGCAGCGCCCTGACCTCCGTCTACAGCCGGGTCATCACCCTGCCCGCCGGGGCGCCGGCCGAGGCCGCCGCCAGCCTGGACGACGCCCGCGCCGCCGCCGCCGGAATGGCGACCGAGGACGCGGACCCGCTGGTGAACGCCGCCGTCCGAGCCTTCGACAGCGGCTATCACGTCACCCTGGTGATCGCGGCGGCGGCACTGGCCGCCGCGACGATCTTCAGCCTGCTGTATCGACGTGGTCGCCCGAACGCGCCCGTCGACTCGGCGTCCTCGGCGGTGACCCGCTCCTGACCCGTCGGCACCAAGACGAGGCCCGCTGCGACGTGCGATCGAGCCGAGCGCAGTGGACGAGACCGTGGCCGTCGAGCGGCAAGTCGACTCGACGACCACGGTCGTCACCCCGCAGGCCCGTCGCGCAGCCTGACTGCACGGCCGAGGAGATACCGCTGCTCGGGGAGGCTGAGCGTGCGACGAGCCGCCTCGGCGTACGCCGCCGCCTCGTGGTCACCGGCCGGCTCCCACAGGTGGCCACGCACCGCCGCGAGGCGATGGTGTCCACGAAGTCGCTCGTCGGCGTCCAGTGAGGCCAGCAGCCGCAGCCCCGCCTCGGGACCGTGGACCATCGCGGCGGCCACGCCGAGGTTGAGTGTGACCATCGGGTTTCCGGTCAGCCGCTCCAACAGCCGGTACAGCCCGAGGATCTGCGGCCAGTCGGTGTCCACGGCGCGCACCGGCTCGGCGTGGACGGCCGCGATCGCCGCCTGGAGCTGATACGGGCCCGGCGTGGTGCGTGCCATCGCCTCGCTGATCAGAGCCGTGCCCTCCGCCACCGCACTCGCGTCCCAACGGGTGCGGTCCTGTTCCGCCAGCGGGATCAGTTCCCCCGCAGGTCCGGTGCGGGCCGCGCGACGCGCGTCGGTGAGCAGCATGAGGGCCAGCAACCCGGCCACCTCGCCGTTGCGGGGGAGAGCCGCTTGGACCATTCGGGTCAGACGGATCGCCTCGGCCGACAGGTCCGCACGGTGCAGCGCCTCCCCCGAGGTGCTGGTGTGCCCCTCGGTGAAGATCAGGTAGAGGACCTGGGACACGGCGTCCAGCCGGGCCGCCCGCTCGGTGTCCCGGGGCGGGCGGAAGCCGATCCCGGAGGCCGTGATGCGCTTCTTGGCCCGGCTGATGCGCTGCCCCATGGTCGCCTCGGCAATCAGGAACGCGCGGGCGATCTCGATGGTGGTCAGCCCGCCGACGGCCCGCAGCGTGAGCGCGACCTGCGACGGCGGGCTCAGCGCGGGGTGACAGCAGCGGAACAGCATCGCCAGCGAGTCGTCGTGCTCGGACTCGCGGTGTGTCTCGGGCGGCGGCGCGAGGAACTCGGCCTGCGGGATGCGCCGGGCCTCGGCGGCCTCGCGCTCTCGACGGGCCTGACTGCTGCGCAGTTCGTCGACGAGTCGGCGGCCCGCCACCCGGATCAGCCACGATCTCGGCTCTTCGGGAACGCCGTCGGCCGGCCACCGGGTCGCCGCGATCAGCAGCGCCTCCTGCACGGCGTCCTCGCTTGCGTCGAAATGCCCGTAGCGGCGCACCAGCGCGCCGAGGACCTGCGGAGCGAGATCGCGCAGCAGGCCCTCGACAGCGGTGGGAATCGACATCGACGTCAGGCCTGCGCCGGGGCGTCGCTCGGGATTCCGGACATGGGGCGCACCTCGACCGTGTCGCCGACGGCGTCGACGATCCTGGCCGCGACGGTCAGCGCCCGCTCGTGGTCGACGACGTCGATGATCGAGAAGCTGGCCAGCGCCTCCTTGGCCTCGGCGAACGGCCCGTCCACCGCGACGGGGCCGCCGTCCTGCGGGCGGACGGTCCTGCTCAGCGCGGGGTGGTCCAGGCCCTCGGTCGCCAGCAGTTCACCGCTCTCGGTCAGTTCCCGGCCCAGCTCCGCGTAGAACTCGCACAGGGCCTGGAACTCGGGACTGGTCACGTCGACCGCGTCCCAGTCCGTCACCTTCGTGTAGGCCAACAGGATGTACTTCATGCGTCTCTCCTCGTCTGGCGACGTGATCACCGTCATCGCGCGCCCCTCGGGGGCGTCGCCGGCGCCGGAGCGTCGACGACGATCGGTCGAGGCCTGGCCCGCGGCGCGTTCTAGTCGCGAACCCTGGTCATCGTGTCCGAGTAGCCGCCCCCGCCCGGATACACCCACGCGCCTTCGAGGGGGTCGCCGTCCTCGCTGAACCGGCCGGTGTAGTAGGCGGGTGGCCCCTTCTCCCCGCCCCGGATGGTGAGCGTGTCACCGGCCAGTTCGTAGACGTAGTCGAAGGTGTTGCCCGAGTCGTCGTAGTACCGCGACCACACCTCGGCCGACGGCACGCCGCCGAAGGGCCGGGTGTGTCCGACGACCTCCATGCCGCGCACCCTCGCGCCGTACTGCACGAGGTCGACGTGCTGGCGGAGGAAGAACCCGCCCTCCAACCACTCGAACCGTACGGTGCCGGTGACCCCGCCGGTCACCGTCCAGGTGCCGACCAGTCGGTCGAGGCGGGTCACCTCGGCACTGGGCGTCGCGGTCTCCGCAGCCGTCGTCTCGGACTCCTCGGCCCCGGACGCCGCAGGGGAGGTCTCGACCGTGGCCGTCGTGTCGTCGCTCATGAGCTTCTCCTTCATCGACTCATCGGGCGCGGCCCACTCGGCCGTGGGCCGCGCTGCACCGATACCTCGGAGCCGATGACGGAGTTTCGACACGATCCGCGAGGAGGTTCGCCGGATTCTGAAGGCGTGCGCGATCGATCACGACGGCCGACGCCCGTCCTGTTCGCCGACCCGCGACGGAGCCGCCGCCCGCGCGGCAGGCCCGTCGCCGCCGAGTCGATCAGCGCAGCCGCCATGCCGATCGAGCAGGCAGCGGCGGATCGACCGAGCGACGCTGCCCGGATCGGAGCGTTCCCGGGGTCAGCCGCCGTGACTGTCCCGACGGGCGAGACACCAGCAGGACAGCAGGACGAAGACCGCCGCCCAGCCGGACAGGGTGAGCGATGCCGCACCGACGTCGAGCGCCGAACTCGGGTCGGTCGGGTTGCCCAGAATGCTCAGCGCCGCCTCATGCGGCAGGAGCCGCACCACGTCCGGCAGTGCCCCCTGGAGCATGGGCGAGACGAGGATCGGGATGGCGAAGAGCGCCGCGACGGGTGTGACGACGCTCTTGACCACGACGGCGAGGCCGTAGCCGATCAGGCTGAGCAGCAGGTAGACGCCGACGACCGTCCCGAGGCCGGTGAGCAGCTGGGCCGCCCGCAGGTCGCCCGCCACGAGGTCGGGGTAGTGCTGGAGGAGATACCCGGGCCCGGTGACGGGCACGGCCGCGAGTACGCAGATCATCGCCGTCGCCGACAGCTTCGCCGCCGACAGCCTGGTGCGGTTCGGCACGGCCGCGAGGCTGACGCCGAGTTGACCGGACCGGTACTCGCTACCTGCGGCGAAGACGGCGACCGCGATGAAGGCGTAGGCAGGTGACAGCAGCAGCGTCCCGAACTGTCCGATCGAGATCTGGCCGTCGGGACCAGCGAAGCGCATGGTGTCCGTCGCCGCGAGGGCGCCGAGCAGGGTGTTCGCCGCGAAGGCGACGACCACGGCGATCCAGGGTGCAGGCAGGGTGCGGATCTTGGTGACCTCGGCGGACAGGACGTCGGTGAACCTGACGGCCGTCGCGGACGCGGGTCCGGCGAGGTGCTGCGCCGTGCTCATCGGGCGTCCCTTCTGGCGATGGCGACGCCTGCGACGCCGATGGCGGCCGCCGCCCAGCAGACGAGCACGATCAGTCCGTGCATCGGGCCTGCGGTGAGCTCGTTGATGCCCGGGTCCAGCAGTAGGTTCCGGCCCGCGCTCAGCGGAGTCAGCGCGTCCAGCGCCGGGGCGATGCTGGTCAACGCCTGCGTCATCGTGAGAGCGATCAGCGCGACGGTGACCACGACGCCGACGAGCGTGCTGCGGGCCGCGATGGTGACCGCCAGGCCGACCAGGGCGAACAGCACGGCGAAGGCCAGGAAGCTGCCGTTGATCAGCAGCGCCTCCGCCGAGATCAGCAGGCTCGGATTCCAGTCCCTGATCACCACGTAGGTGAACGCGGTGGAGATCCCGGCGATCAGCACGGCCACCAGGAGCAGGCACAGCGTGGCGGCGAGGACCTTCGCGGCGAACAGCCTGCCTCGGCGGGGAGTCGCGAGCAGTGTCGAGGCGAGCTGGTGCGAACGGAACTCCTGGCCCGCGATCACGGCGGCGAGGGCGGGGAGCAGCAGGCTGAGCTGGAGGGACGAGCCGGCGAGGAGGCCGAGGACCGCCTCCTCCGCAGGCTGCGGCAGACCGATGAACACCTCGACGTCGCCGTCGGGCGTCATGTTCTCGATCGCCTCGATGGACAGATCCAGGGGCTGGGCCAGGACGAAGACGTGCAGACCGAGGATGATCCCGGTGAAGATCCACACTCCCGGCAGGGTGACGATCTTGGTCAGTTCGGATCGGATCGCGGCGAACATCGCGGTCACCGTCCCGATCCGCGCCGGTCACCGGTGAGGGCGAAGAACGCCTCCTCCAACGAGGCGTGCCCTGCGGTCACCTCGGAGAGCGGCCCCTGGGTGACGATCCGGCCGTGGTCGATGACGACGACGTCGTCCGCGGTGTCGGCCGTCTCCGTCATCAGATGACTGGAGAGCAGCACGGTCCGACCTGCCGCCGCGTAGTCACGCAGGAAGTTCCTGATCCAGCGAATCCCGTCCGGATCGAGGCCGTTCACCGGCTCGTCGAGGATGAGGATCTCGGGCTCCCCGAGCAGCGCTGCGGCGATCCCCAGCCGCTGCTTCATCCCGAGTGAGTACTTCGTGACTCGTCGTCTCGCGGCGTCGGCGAGGCCGACGACCTCGAGTACCTCCGACACCCGCCTTCGGGGGAGTCGATTGGACTGGGCGATCCAGGCGAGGTGATCGATCGCCCGGCGCTCCGGCACCGGGCCCGCGTTGTCCAGTAGTGCCCCGACCGTGTGCAGCGGGTGTCGGAGGTCTCGATAACGAGTGCCCTTGATCAACGCGGTTCCACTGGTGGGCGCGTCCAGCCCCAGGAGCATCCGCAGCGTGCTGGACTTCCCGGCGCCGTTGGGACCGAGGAAGCCCGTGACGCGGCCGGGTCGCACGGTGAACGTGACGTCGTCGACGGCCCTGGTGTGCTGATAGTGCTTGCTGAGCTGGAAAGCCTCGATCACGCGTCTTCTCTATTCCGTCGCCGTTGCTGGTGGCGCCCAGCCTGCGGCAGCGGCAGTCCCGCCCGCGTCCCCCGGAAGTAGACAGCTCAGCGCGGCTCGTGGAGCAGTCCGGCCTCGTAGGCCAGCACCGCCAGGTGAGTGCGGTCGTTCACGTCGAGCTTGGCGAACATCCGGCGCAGATAGGTGCGCACGGTCTCGATGCTCAGGAACAGCTCGTCCGCGATCCGCTGATTCGAGTATCCGCGAGCCACCAGCCGGATCACCTGCACCTCGCGCTCGGACAGCGTGTGGTCCGCGAACGCGTGCCGTCGTGGCGGCCTCGGCGGCGCGAACCGGCGCATCAGTCGCGCGGTGACCTCCGGGGCGAGCATGGCGTTGCCCGCGTGCACCGTGCGCACCGCGTGCAGCACCTCCGGCGGAGCGGCGTTCTTCAGCAGGAAGCCTGCCGCGCCCAGGGTCAGGGCCTCGTGCACGTACTCGTCCAGGTCGAAGGTCGTCAGCATGATCACCCGGATGCGGTCGCTCGCCTCGAGAACACACCGGGCCGCCGCCAGACCTCCGCCGCCGGGCATCTGCACGTCGAGCAACGCCACGTCGGGTGCGAGCGCGAGGATCCGCCGGGCCGCCTGGGTTCCGTCCGCCGCCTCCCCGGCGACCCGGTATCCCGCCGTGCGGTCGAACAGCTTCCGGTACGCGCCTCGGAACCGGTCGTCGTCATCCGCGAGGAAGACCCGGATCGGCAGGGCCTCGGTGTCGGACACCGCGTCGGTCACGGCCTTCCTCCCGACGGGAGCCTGGCCTCGACGTCGAATCCGCGATCCGGCCGGTTCCGCCACGTCACGGTGCCGCCGACCAGTCGGGCCCGCTCCCGCATTCCCGCCAACCCGAAGCCGCCCGTCGCGGCCTCCGGCGCCCCGGGCCCGTCGTCGCGGACGCGCACCACGACCTCGGCACCGTCCTGCTCGAGTTCCACGGTGCAGGCCGCGCCGGGTGCATGTCGCACGACGTTGCCCAGTGCCTCCTGAACGATTCGGGTGGCCACCATGCCGACCACCTCGTCGACCGAATCGTGCACCATGATCCGTGCGTCGACCGCGACTCCGGCGGCACGCGTCGCGGCGATCAACGAGGGGAGCCGCGTCAGGGCGCCGTCCGCGTCCGGCGCCACGAGGAGTGCTCCTCGGTCCGGACCGGATCGCAGGGAACGGACCAGCGCCTGGATCTCCTCCAGCGCAGTCCTGGCGTGCCCTTCGATGTCGCCCAGCGCATCGCGGAGCTCCTGCTCGTCCGCGTCGGGCAGGCCTCGGGTCACCCCGGCCTCGGCGCCGATCACCCCGAGGGCGTGTCCCACCACGTCGTGCACGTCGCGGGCGACGTCGAGCTGTACCCGAGTCGCCTGCTCGCGAGCTCGGGCGCGCTCGACCTCCAATGCCGTGTCGATCTGTCTGCCCACCGCGACCCCCGACAACCAGGCGGCACCCAATGCCGCCGCTGCGATCACCAGCCGCTGCACCGTACTGTCCGTTCCCACGCCAGGGATGCCCGTCGTCATCGCCACGGCCAGGACGGCACCGACGAGGAACGCGAGGACACGGGCCCGGGCGGACCGGGCGAGGGCGACCGGATAGAGGCACCACGCCGCAGCGAGCATCGGGTCCTGGCACACCCCGAGGACGCTCGCCACGATCGTCGCGACGCCCGCCGCCGCTGCGGAGAGTTCCGGAAACCGCCAACGCGCCAGCATCGCCGCCGCCGCGACCGAGGCCGAGACGATTCCGACGACGGCCGACCACGGCGCAGGCGCGTCGACGATCGCGGGCTGCCAGAACACCCCGATGACCACGAGCGCGGCGACCGCGTTCAGCAGCGGACGGGCGAGCGCCACCCTGCTCGGGGTGGGATCTGCGCCGGTGCGGTTCGTCATCGCTCTAGGTTCTACACGGTGATCCTCGTGATCGGCTGACCGTCACCCTCGGCGATCGACGGCGTCGACCGGGCCACGGACCGCGCCCGCGCCACTCGATCTCGACCGGGATAGGTCGCCCGTGACGACGTCGCGGCCGTGGAGCGCGGGCACGGAGATCGCGTCGAGACTCAGGCACCCGGCCGGTGACGGCCCGTCGTCGGAGCGAATCCCCTCGGCGCGGACGCGGGCCGTCATGCCCCCGTGATCGCAGGCCGGTCAGTAGCCGACGGTGATGTGACGATCCGGGCCGGGATTCTCCAACTCGTCGACGACGGCGACGGCGAAGTCCTCCGCCGAGATCCGGGACGTGCCGTCTGCTGCCACCACGAGCGTGGTGGTGCCACGCCGATAGGCACCGGTCCGGACGCCGGGTTCGAGCATGGCAGGCGGGCTCAGGTAGACCCAGTCGGCGTCATGGGTGCGGCAGACCTCCCACTGCACGATGCTGGCTGCGGCGATCGGACGTACGAACGACGGCACGAACCGGTCGTCGTCGAACACCAGGCCGCCCGCCGGGCTCAGCAGGGGCGCGGCACCGCCGATCAACAGGGCACGGGTCTCGGCGGCTGCGGCGGCGTCGAGCAGGGCCGAGGTGGTCGCGGCGACGGTGTCCTCCTCGCCGGGAGCGGGGCGGGTGGCGCCGACGATCGCGTCGGCGCCACCGAGCAGGCTCCGCAGGTGCTCGACGTCGGTGGCATCGCCGCGGATGAGAGTCGCCTCGGCGGGCAGTGCGTCCGGTCTCGAGCTGCGAATGACGGCGGTGACGTGGTGCCCTCGGCGCACGGCTTCGGTGACGACTCGGGAGCCCGCCATTCCGGCGGCTCCGATGACGGTGATCTTCAACGGTCGATCCTTTCCTTCATGGGCTTCGTGGTTGAGGATTTCGGGGCGAGCTGACCTGCCACGATCGCCGCGAGGGCGACGGCGAAACCGAGCAGCTGAATCGGTCCGAGCAGCTGGCCGAGCAGGACCGCGCCGAGCAGGGCGGCGACCATCGGCGACAGCAGGGTGAGAACGGCCACGGAGGTCACCGGCAGCGTGGTGACGCCCCGGAACCACAGGATGTAGGCGATCAGGCCGCCGGGGATGCCGAGCCAGAGGTAGCCGAGCGCGGCGCTCGTGTCGACGGCAGGCGGTGTGCCCTCGAACAGCAGCATCACCGGCAGAAGGAGCAGACCGCCTGCGGCGAGCTGCCACCCCGCGAACGCCGTCGGGCTGACGCCTGCGGGCCGTCCCCAGCGTTTCGTCAGCGTCACACCGAGTGCCATCGCACCCGCACCGCCGAGACCGGCCAGTACGCCGACCGCGTCGAAGCCCGCTTCCGGACCGATGACCACCAGCCCGACGCCCACGCCGCCCGCCGCCCCCCACGCGAGCGTCCAGGCCGACACCCGCTGCTGAAGCACCGTGACGGCCAGGATCGCCACGAGTAGCGGCTGCGCGGCGGCCAGTGTGGCGGCGACACCGCCGGGCAGTCGCTCAGCGGAGATGAACAGCAGCGGCAGGAACACGCCGATGTTGAGGACGCCCAACGTCGCCGCCTTCAGCCACCAGGTGCCGCGCGGCAGGGTGCGGGTGATCGCCAGCGCGATCACGCCTGCGGGCAGGGCACGCACCAGGGCCGCGAACAGCGGGTGACCCGGCGGGAGCAGCTCGGTGGTGACCACGTACGTCGTGCCCCACACCACGGGCGCGAACGCCGTCAGCGCGATGCCCGCCAGTCCGATGCGGGTCGGTGATGTCACCAGTTTCGTCACGCGATCCAGGATCGACGCGCAGCATCAATGAGTCCAACACATGTTTGTCACGTGATCTATCGTGATTCACGATAGATGGATGGAGCTTCACCAGATGCGCTACGTCGTCGCCGTCGCGGAGACGAGCAGCTTCACCAGGGCCGCCCAGCGGTGTCTCGTCGTCCAGTCCGCGCTCAGCCATCAGATCGCACGGCTGGAACGGGAACTCGGTGCCCGGCTCTTCGACCGCACGAGCCGCCGGGTCCGGTTGACGCAGGCAGGCGAGGCCTTCCTGCCTGCCGCCCGTCGGTGCCTCGACGCCGCCGAGCGGGCCGCCGCCGACGTCGCCTCGGCCGTCGGCGAGATCCGGGGGCGACTCGCCGTCGGAGTGATCCCCACCGTCGCGGCGGTCGACATCCCAGCCGCCCTGCGCGCCTTCCATCAGCGGTATCCCCAGGTCCGCATCGGTCTGCGCGTCGGCCCCAGCGAGCAGCTCATCGACCAGGTCAAGGAGGGCACCCTCGAACTGGCCTTCCTCGGCCTGCCCGTGACGACCCGGCCCGCAGGCGTCGAGGCCCGGCGCCTGGCCGAGGACCGGCTGGTGGCCGTGGTCGCACCCGGCCATCGGCTTGCGGGACAGGCCGAGGTCGACCTCGCCCGGCTGGCCGACGAGGCCTTCGTGGACCTGCCTGCGGGGACGGCGGGGCGCGCGCAGTCTGACCAGGCCTTCGCCGCAGCGGGCGTGCAGCGCGAGGTGGCCTTCGAGGTGACCACCGTCGACCTGATGATGACGCGGCTCGTCCGGCAGAACCTCTGCATCGCGCTGCTTCCGTCGCACTACACGCCGCACCTCACGGGCGTGGTCACGATCCCGGTACGCGACGCCCCCGCCCGGATCGAGTACCTCGTCTGGAACCGCGTCCCCCTCGGTCCGGCGGCGACGGCGTTCCTCACGGAGCTGGACATCGCCGTCGACGGGGCGGCGGACGGGTCGTAGCCGGGACCGCGGCGAGGCCGCATACCTCGTTGCGACGCAGGCACCCGATCGGAGTCGAACGACGGGGAGAGAGGCGGGGCCGGACTGAGCGAACTGCGCCTCGGGGCCCCTCGGGTGGACGGCTCAGCAGTCGGCAGGCGCCGGAGCCGACGCCGAGAGGCTTCGGGTCATGAACACGCTGTTCGGGTCGGGGACGTAGTCGGCGAACGGCGGGCAGAAGACGAAGCCGTGCCGGGCGTAGAGGCGGCGAGCAGGTGCGAAGAAGTCCTCGCTGCCCGTCTCCAGATTGAGCCGGTGATAGCCGCGTCGGCGGGACTCCTCGATCAGGAAGGCGAGCAGATGCGCGGCAACGCCGCGACCACGTGCCGCAGGCCGGGTCCGCATCGCCTTGATCTCGCCCTCGGTGGGCGAGAGCTGCTTCAGCGCCGCACACCCCAGCAGCGTCCCGCCGTCCCACGACGTCCAGAACGACACCCCGGCCGCGCGCAGGCCCGCATGGTCCAGGGCGTGCACGCTCTCCGCAGGAGAGGTGGCGTGCATGTCCGCGAGATGCTCGGCGATCAGGTCCCGCACCGCCTGTCTGCCGAGGTCGTCGGGCTCGATCAGCGGTGCGACCCCGGCCGGGTTCTCCGACGGCCCGCCGGGCGAGTCGGATGCGGGTGACGCGGCGGCCGACCGCTGCGCGGACGGCGTGGCCGGATGACCATCGCTCCTGGTTGCCATGGCCGGGACACTATCCCCGGCGGGTTCAGCATCGACGGTGTGGCCTGCCGGGACTCCTCGGTCCGACCGGCGGGCGATGCGCTCGGCCGCCGTCCCTGCCCAGCGCGCGGGATCGGCGGCGAGTGCACGGAGCAGGACCGGCGCAGGAGTGCCGAGTGCGCGGAGTCGGCTTCCTCCGCGCGGCTGAGACTGAGGCTGGGGCGGCCTGGCGTGCCCCACGACGCGGCGCCGCAGGCATGGACCGCGATTCGCGACCTGGACAGACGATCGCAGGCTGCGCCGACGTGGAGTGCTGCGCAGGACTCGACAGATGACCACTTGAACCGAATCGGTCATCTGGTAACTTACGCGTCATGCCCCGACATGCTCCCGACGCGCAGGAGATCCTCGACGTCGCTCATGCCCTGGTGCTCCGGCATGGTGCGGCCAAGGCGTCGATGAACGACATCGCGCGAGCCGCCGGGGTGTCGAAGGGGCTGCTGTACCTGCGGTTCGAATCTCGGGACGAACTCCTGGACGCAATGGTGACCCGCGAGTTCGCCCGGCTGCTGCATGCCCTGCGCGACGCCGCCCTCGCCGACGACCGAGGCGGCCTGCTCTCCCAGGTCTACCGACACTCCGCGTCGACCCTGCGAGACCACCCGCTGTTGTGGACGATCTGGACCGAGGCCTCCTCGACTCCTGCTGGCCGGGTCGACGCCCGCCGGGCCGCCAGAGTGGCGGCGCGCATCGCGGCGGGGCGGCGCTACCTCGCTCGGCTTCTCGACGCCGGAGTGTTGACCGGCGATCTCGACGGCACCCTCACCGAGGTCCTGACCACCTTCACCCTGGGACTGTCCGCCGCCTCCGACGATCCCGAGGCGACGGTGCGGGGGATGGCCGCGCTGGTGGCAGGCGCACTGGAACCCCCCGACGCCGACATCGGCGCCGGAAAGGACGCGTTGACCGCATTCGTCGACGAACTGCTCGCCACCACCACGGAGGTCACGACGTGAGCGAACGCCTTCTCCCGCCCGGTGCGCTGGAGACCTTCGTAGCGCTGCGCGGCGGCCGCGTTCGCGTGCTCGAAGGCAGCGACCCCGGCGAGGGCGTCCCGATGCTGCTGGTGCACGGCGGCGGAGCGGACAACGCCGCGATCTCCTGGTTCCGACTGCTGGACCCGCTGCGCCGCGAACGCCGGGTCATTGCCCCGGACCTGCCCGGATTCGGCTATACCGAGGGAGTTCCCTACGCCGAGACGGCGGCGGACATGGCCGATCTGCTGGCCGCCCTGCTCGACGCGCTCGCGATCGAGCGGGTGATCGTGTGCGGGGTCTCGATGGGCGGGGAGGTCGCGATCCAGTTCGCCCTGCGTCATCCCACGCGGTGCGCGGGCCTGATCGCCGTGGCGGCGGGCGGCCTCATCGAGCGATACAAGAACCCCGTCGCGCATCACATGGCCTGGCTCGCCACCCTGCTGCCCGACCCGATCCTCGTGCCCCTGAGCGCACTCGCCAACAGATTCGTCCGCACCGCGCTCAACCAGATGGTGCATGACCGGCACACCGTGCCGCCCGAGGTGGTGGACGAGTTCGTCCGGGAGTCGCGCAGGCCCCGCGCGGGCTACGTCTACGGCCGCTACAACAAGGCCGCCATCGGGCCGAGACGGATGCGGAACAACGCCCTCGGCGAGGTGCATCGGATCAGCGTCCCGACGCTGCTCTTCCACGGCACGGCCGATCCGCTGGTCGACCCGGCGGGCTCGGTGACAGCGGCAGACCGGATCGACGGGGCCGAACTCGTGCTGGTGGAGAAGTGCGGGCACTGGGCACAGCTGGAGATGCACGAGCGGTTCCTCACCGCCGTCGCGTCGTTGACGGAGAGGGCCGAGGCAGACGCCTGACCCGCAATCGCTCGGCCGGCTCGCCGCCCGGCCAGTCCTCCGGGGTGTGCAGCAGCGGCAAGAGGCGGAGCAGCCGCCCGGAGGTCGTACTCATGACGACCGGTGTCTGCCTCGGGCGTGACAGCCCGGCGGAGACCTCCGCGGATCGGGAGGGCCTCGGCACCGGGTTCGTCGTCGAGCGCGGCTGCCGACGAGCAGCCCGGCATCGGAGCACGGATACGGGCCGCCCGCGGACGACGAGGAGCGCCGGGAAACGGCGCACGCCGGTCCGTCACTCCGTTACTCGGACATGCTCGGCGTCGTGTCGCCGCAGGCCGGCCCGCTCGGACGGCTGATGAGGACGTCCGAGCAGGTAGACGTCCTCCGGCGGTTCGCAGGCTGTCGGCAGCTCACCGGGACCCGCGCCGCCCGGTCCGCCGCCCGCCGAATGTCTGCTTTCTCGCTACGCCTGTCGAGCCCCGGCGAACGAGCGGCCGGTCCAGCCCGGACGCGCCCTCGCGCCGCCGGACCGGCCGTGCACGCTCACGCTGCGGTGGTGACTCGCCAGTGGTAGCCGTCGGGGTCCGTGAAGTACCCGGCGTAGGCACCCCGGTCCGGGTGGGCTACGGCGGCCGCGACCCGGCCGCCTGCGGATTCGGCGGCGGCGAGCAGCGCGTCGACCTCCTCCCGGGACCCGGCGAGGTGGGTGAGGACGAGTGCGGAGAACCCGTCCCCCACCTCGGCCACGCCCGCGTCCTTGGCCAGGGCCTTGCGGGTCAGCAGCCCCAGCCTGCATACGCCGTCGGAGATGGTGAAGTCGATGAACGTGTCGCCGTAGTCGCGGTCCACGCTCATGCCCAACGCCGTGTAGAACACCAGGGACGCCTTCGGGCTTGCGACGCCGAGGAAGACGGCGGTCTCGGTCGGCTTCGGCGGGTCGGGGACGGGAGCGGTGTTCTTCTTCGTCGCGGCGGCTAGTTTCCAGACAGCACCGTCCGGTGCCCGATGGACAGCGGTGAACTCGCCGAACAACTGCTTCTTCGCCTGCCTGACGACCGTGGCGCCCTGAACGGTGGCGGTGCCGAGGAGCGCCTCCACCTCGGCGGGCTGGTCGACGGCGCAGGACAGGACGTAACCGCGGAAGCCTGTGGTCGCCGGGTCGGCGTCGACGTCGGCGGCCAGTGCGTCGATCTGCTGGAGGGCCAGCCGCCCCGTGCCGTGCAGGTCAAGGTGAGCGGGCTGCTCGTCGGCGGCGGCCGTGACGGAGAACGCGGCCGCGTAGAAGGCGTGAGCGGCTGCCTGCTGCGGTACTCCGAGGGTGATGATGTCGAGAGAGAGCGCCATCGAATGGCTCCTTCGTGCGGTGGGGGTCGGTCGGCCTGGCGGGGGCCGTGCGGGCCGGTTCGCTCAGGTGCGCTGATTGATGCGGACGAGGTTGCCCGCGGGATCGCGAAACGCGCAGTCGCGGACCCCGTAGCCCTGGACGACGGGTTCCTGGACGACGTCGACGCCTGCGGCTTGGAGGCGATCGAAGAGCCCGTCGAGGTCGTCGGCGGCCAAGGTGACAGCGGCGTAGACGCCCTTGGCGATGAGCTCGACGATGGTGCGGCGCTCCGCATCGGTGACGCCGGGATCGGCGGCGGGCGGTTGCAGAACGATCGACGCGCCGGGCACGCCCACCGGCCCGACGGTGATCCAGCGCATGCCCTCGTAGCCGACGTCGTTGCGCACCTCGAAGCCCAGGAGGTCACGGTAGAAGCCCAGCGCGGCCTCGGGATCGGTGTGCGGCAGGAAGACGTGCGCAATGGTGAGGTTCACGGTCAACACGCTAGGTAGCGCTGCCGGGCGCGGGCTTCTTGATTCCTGACCGGTCTGCGTGGCCCGTGAAACCGCCGCCGGTCGATCGGACCGAACGACAATCGGCGGCGAGTCGCAGGCGAAGCGGGCATCGATCAGGAATCAAGAAGCGTGCGGCCCGGTCCGCCCTTAGCGTCAGGGGCAATGCACGCCGATCGCGAACAGGGGAGTGACAGCGATGAGCACGAACGGCTTCTCCGAGGAAGAACGTGCTGCCATGAAGGAACGCGCCGCCGAATTGACGAAGGAGGCGAGCCGAGGTCGCGGCAACAAGGCGGCGGCCGAGGAACTCGACGTCCTGGCGAAGATCGCCGAGATGGCGGCGTCGGACCGCGCCTCGGCCGAACGCATTCACGCCATCGTCACCGCCAACGCCCCGGAGTTGTCACCGAAGCTGTGGTACGGGCAGCCTGCCTATGCCAGGAAAGGGAAGGTCGTGTGCTTCTTCCGTAGCGGCCAGGTCGACAAGGAACGTTATTCCAGCTTCGGCTTCACACCAGAGGCGCACCTCGACGGCGACGACGGCCTATGGCCCACCTCCTACGCCGTAACCGAGTTGAGCGACGAAGCGGAGAAGGCGATCACCGACCTCGTCAGGAAGGCCGTGAGCTGAGACTGCCGGTGGTCGGACCACACCAGTCTCAGCCACCTGGTGGCCATGGCCGACCCCGAGACGCTGGTGGCCGACATCCGGGACTTCTTCGGCGGCCTGCGCTGAGCGAGACGGCGTCGCGGGGACGCACGGTGATCGGCACAGCGGCGCGTCCTCCGACGCTGCGCAGGCGGACCGGGCGGCGCGGCGGCGGCGGACCTGAGCGGGGGGGGCGGACGAGCGGCGCAGTGCGGTCGGGACGTCGGCCAGAAGAATCTTGGTCGCCTCGGTCGATTTGACGACCCCCCGTCCGTCGTCATCTAGTACGGCGACCCGCCGTGCCGGACCACGACAGGAGACAGGCCGTGAAGTACATGCTGTTGATCTACGCAGGGTCGGCCGACGCAGAGGGATGTGAGCCGCAGGACTGGATGGACTACGAGAAGGCGATGCGCGACGCCGGAGTCCTGGTCGGCGGGCACTCGCTCGCGGACCTGACCACCGCGACGACCGTCCGCGTCGACCAGGCGGGCGAGCGCAACGTCACTGACGGGCCGTTCGCCGAGACCCGCGAGGTCCTCGGCGGCTACGACGTCATCGACGTGCCGAACCTCGACGTCGCCCTCGACTGGGCGGCCCGCTGCCCCGGCGCGCGCGGCGGAGGTTCGGTCGTGGTCCGACCGATCGCCGACTTCGGCGACTTCGCCGGCTGACGGCGATGGGCGAGAGCGACGCAGGAGCCGAAGACTCGCAGGCCAGGCCACTCGTGGGGTCCGCAGGAGCCGCACCGGCCTCCGCCGAGGCGGCGCCATCGATCGAGGCGGCGTTCCGCGAGGAACGTGGCAGGCTGCTCGCCGCTCTCGTCCACCGCTTCGGCGATCTCGACCTGGCGGAGGAGGTCGCCTCCGAGGCCGTCGAGGCGGCGCTGACACACTGGCCGGTCGACGGCGTCCCCCGCAGCCCGGGGGCCTGGCTGCTCACGACGGCGCGACGCAAGGCCGTCGACCGGCTGCGGCGAGACACCGCCTACGCCGCCAGGCTCGCGATCCTGCAGGTGGAGGCGGACCGAGCCGACCCGTCACCGCCTGCGGACGCCGACGGCGATCTCCCCGACGAGCGGTTGCAGCTCTTCTTCACCTGCGCCCATCCGGCGCTGCCCGCCGAGGATCGAGGAGCCCTGACCCTGCGGTGCCTGGCGGGTCTCACCACAGCCGAGGTCGCGCGGGCATTCCTGATCCCGACTGCCACGATGGCCCAGCGGATCGTGCGGGTGAAGCGGAAGATCCGGCAGGCCCGCATCCCCTTCCGGGTCCCGGGTCCCGACGAACTGTCGGAACGCCTGCCCGGCGTGCTCCAGGTCCTCTACTCCCTCTTCACCGAGGGCTACGCCGCCAGCTCCGGCCAGACCCTGCAGCGCCTCGACATCGCCGAGGAGGCTCTCCGGCTCACCCGCATCCTGCATCGGCTGCTGCCCGGTGAACGGGAGGTCGCCGGACTGCTCGCGCTGCTGCTGTCGACGCATGCACGGCGCGACGCCCGCACCGGCGGCGACGGCGAGATCCGGCTGCTCGACGAGCAGGACCGCTCCCGCTGGGACCGGGCGATGATCGAGGAGGGCCGGGCGCTGGTGGTCACCGCGCTGACCGGCGGTCCGCCGGGGCCGTACGGGGTGCAGGCCGCGATCGCCGCCCTGCATGCCGAAGCCGAGGACGTCATCAGCACCGACTGGCCGCAGATCGTCGCCCTCTACGACGTGCTTCTTCGATTGACGCCGTCTCCGGTCGTGGCCTTGAACCGGGCGGTGGCGGTGGCCATGCGCGACGGCCCCGAGGCAGGTCTAACCCTGCTCGCCACGCTGGCGGACGACCCTCGGCTGCGCGACTACAGCCCGTACCCGACCGCCCGAGGCGACCTGCTGTGCAGGCTCGACCGGTTCGCCGAGGCCGCGACGGCGTATCGGGATGCGCTCGCACTGGCGCACACCGAGCCGGAGCGGGCCCATCTGCGCCGCAGACTGACCTCGGCCGAACACCGCTGCCGGGGCAGCCATCGCATCGAGCCGTGACGGGGATTTCCGGACACCGACGCCGCAGCAGGCGCCAATACTCGCTGCTGCCGAGATCGACGCCTCTGCGCGGCGTCCTCGCATCGCCATCCTGATCTCGACAGAGCACGAGAGTCGCATCGGCGGACGCAGGTCGGCGATGCCGAGCCAGGGGAGACGCAGCGGGATTCCGAGTCCGGAGGTCCACGACGAGACGTCGCCGGCCTGCCCGGAACGCCGGACGCCACTCGCAAAGACGAGATCAATGTTCGATTCACGCCGGCGTGAGTCAATTCGACGCGGTCGAACTCGCCAGTAGGAAACAGCTATCGACCGCACATTGTTCGACCCTGTCTGTCGATTTCCGAGGCGGCCGAGTAATCCGATTTCGCGACTACACTGACGATTCAGGGGAATCCGCAGAATCTGCCCGGGGTGAGAAGTCATGGGAATACTACGGTTGATCGCGCCGTGGCGCGTCGCGCGGCGGCTCTTCGGCGGTTACGGGCCACGCTCGCTCATCCTCTTCGACGCCGCCGCCTACGGTCGGGCGGGTGAGGCGGTCGACTCCGCTGCCCCTCTGCTCGAGAGGCTGCTCCAGGCACGGGTCATTTTGAGCCTCGGTGTCCTCGTGCTGCTCGTGCAACTGGTGGACGGCGGCCCGGACGCCTTCATCGCGGGACTGTTCGAGGTCACCTCCGCCACCGTGATCTCCGGCATCCCGGGCGTGCTCGCCATCATCGTCTTCTGCCTCATACGGGCCGAACGCGGTCACCGACGACGCGCGGCCCGCGAGATGCGGCCGACCATCGTCATCGGACTCGGCGCGCTGCTGCTGTTCCTCTTCACCGTGGGAAACCAGATACCCGGCTGGCCCGCAGGCTTCTCGTTCCAGGGCCTGATCTACGCGGTCATGCCCCGCGACTTCGATCTGAGCGGCGGTCGGCTGTTGCTCTCCCTGGTCGCGCTGCCCGTCCTGTTGTGGTTCATCGGGTTCGGGCTCTGCGCCGCCTATCTGATCCACAACAACTCGTTCGGGGTGGCGGCAGGCAGCGTGCTCGATCCGTTGGTGGGAATCTGGCTGGCCTGCTCCGTCGCCGGGTTCCATCTCGTGGGCGAACACCTCGACGGCGGCATCACCACCGCGTCGATCGTGGCTGCGACGACCGGCGCCCTCGGAGCAGGCGCGATCAGCATCTGGGAACTGCGGACGATGCTGCGGGCGGGCGCGAGCTTCGCCCGAGGCCCCTGGGGAAGCCCAAGGCAGGCGGAGGCCGACCCGGCTGCGGGCTGAGTCGGCCCCAGCGGCGCAGGCAGCCCACCGCAGGTGGCCCGGCGAGGGTGGGCCCCCGGGCGTCTCCTTGCTGAGCACCGTGTTCGCGGCCCGTGTCTGGCCCCGATCATGAACAGGCTGCTGACCGAACATGCCCTCGCCAGCATGGACGAGCTCGTGGTGCTCTTCCCCGCCCACGTCACCCGCTACTGGGCACGGCCGGACATCGCCTACCTGCCTCACCGATCTGGAGCCGCTGCCGTACGCGCTGGTGTGGTGGAGGGAGGCGGAGAGCGAGCCCATCTGGTCCCTGGCCGGGATCATCCGTGACCTGGGCCCTCTCTCGTCGGCCTCTCCCGGCTCTTGATGTCGTCCGTCACCCTCGGGGGGATCTGCTGCCAAGCCAGCCGGGTGTTGCCTGGCTGTACGCCAGTTCGCGCTGTCCCGGAGGGGCAGGTGAGTGGCGGCGTCGCAGTCGTAGGAGCCGACCCGGACGATCACGAGAGATCGAAGGGGGCGGGGGAGTGGCCTTCCCAGATCTGGCGGGATGCCTGTTCGGGGTAGGGCAGCGTCGTCGACTCGGTGTCCAGGACGCGGGTGAGACGCTCGCCGGGCCGGTGGGCGGGCCAGCCCGCGTCGCCGGTGGTGACGAAGCGGACCCATGCCTCTTGGAGTTCGCGGGAGAGCGCGACGCCCTCGGGAGTGGGCTCCTCGCCGATGAGCTTGGTGCCGACGGGGCTGTCCAGCGTGCCGAATGCCAGGGGCACGTCGAGGCTGTGGCAGGCGCCCAGGATGCCGCCGAGGACCGGGGTAACCCAGCACAGTTCGAACAGGTACGAGGTGCCGCCTGCTGCGGCGTTCGCCTCGGCCAGCTGCTGTGACGGCATGCGGAAGAGGGCGTCGGAGTACACCGTCTCCACCAGCTCCTCCGGGCCTGCCTGCGGGAACGCGGCACGGTAGGCCCGCGCGCCGTCCGGCTGCGGGGCGTGCAGTTCCAGGGCTGCGTGGGCGTCCTCCTCGGTGAAGGTGCCGTACCGTCCGCTCATGACGCTGAAGTACCGGAATTCGTCCCGGGCGTGGCCGACGAGCAGTTCGGTCCCGCTCGCGCGCGCGCCGGTCAGCGCTGGCCAGGGCGTTTCCGGGAGGACCTCGCCGTCGACGACGGGACACAGCGCGGTGCCGGTCTCCGTGAGGCGTCCCCAGCTCTCCCGGTGCGCGTGGAGGCCTGCGTTGAAGGAAGTGAGCTCGGCGGCCAGGTGCCATGGGTCGATGTCACGCAGGGCCTCGGCGGTGGGGGCCGCCGCGCCGAGCCGATCCGCGAACGCGGCGGTGACCTGCCGTGCCAGCGCGGGGGTGCTGTGCAGCCCCGGTACCGAGTGGGCGATGGCCCGCCGGAACAGTCCGCGCGCGGACGTCATCGTCAGGAGGGCGGCGACCGACCCCGCCCCGGCGGATACCCCGCCCACGGTGACCCGGCCGGGGTCGCCTCCGAAGGCGGCGATGTTGCGCTGCACCCACTCGAGCGCCGCGATCTGGTCGAGCAATCCGCGGTTGGGCGGCACGTCGTCGAGGAACGCGAATCCCTCCGCGCCCACGCGGCAGTTGATGGTCACCACGACGACTCCCGCCTCGGCCAGGGCTGCCGGGTCGAACATCGGGTCGCTCGACGCTGCCGAGAGGTAGCCGCCCACGGGGATCCACACCAGCACCGGCAGTCCCGCCGCGCCGGGGTCCGGGGTGCCGACGTTGAGGGTCAGCCAGTCGGTGCCCTGCGGGGGCACGTCGATCGGCAGGGACAGCGGCACCACGGGGCCGAACTCGACCGCCTGCCTCGTCCCCTCCCAGCGGTGCGGCGGCGCGGGCGCGGCGAAGCGGAGCGCTCCGACCGGGGGCTGGGCGTAGGGAATGCCGCGGAACACCGCGTGCCCCTGCCGCCTGCGGCCCTGCACCACGCCTTCCGTGGTCCGTACCTTTGGCTGTTCGGACATGACGATTCCTTCCCCTCGAGTGGACCCCAGGGTTATGGGTCAGGTGTATTATGTCAACTGTATTGGAACGGTCCCGGGGTACGAGGGAGGGGGCAGGCGATGCCGAAACAGGTGGATCACCGCGGACGCCGCGAAGCGATCGCCCGCGCACTGTGGCGGGTGGTGGAGCAGCGCGGCGTCACACAGCTGACGATGCGCGTGGTGGCGCAGGAGGCGGGCATGTCACTCGGGCAGTTGCAGCACTACTTCGCCTCCCGGACCGCCATGCTCACCTTCGCCATGGACTTCGCGTCCGAGCAGACCTCGGTGCGCATACACCAGGGGCTCGCAAAGCTCGGTGACCGTCCGCACCCCCGTGACGTGCTGCGACTGACTCTCGCGGAAATGCTCCCCCTGCATGCCGACGCCCGCGCGACCAGCCGGATGAGCGCCGCCTACGTCCTGGAGGCGCTGCACGACGAGGCCGTGCACGAGCAGGCGCGCCGCGGCCTCGCCCAAGGGCGGGCTCTTGTCGAGCGGCTGGTCCACCAGGCGATCGCCGACGGGCACATCGACTCCGGCCGCGACCCGGCGACCGAGACCAACCTGCTCCTCGCCCTCACCGGCTTCACCTCCCTGATCGAACTCGACGTGATCGAGCCCCAGGACGCGCTCGCCGCGATCGACGTGCATCTGGACCGGCTGTTCAGGAGTACGTGACCTGCCCCCGGGCACGGGGCAGGTGGGACAAGACCAGCTCTAGTCCGGCCGCTCCCCGGCCTGGTGCCATCTGACCGGCCACCTCTACCTCGGCACCGCGCCCGGCAACGACCGTCCCAGCTACGCATGAGCTGCTGAGATCAGTCGGTCGCCGGGGTCGACCCACCCGATGAAGAACGCAGGATGATCAGATCCGACCACTTGCGGTGCGATCACGGTGCGGGCTTCCGAGCCGGCGGTTGTCAGCCGCCTGAGTGACGGCGAGAGAGGA
Source organism: Actinoalloteichus fjordicus (assembly GCF_001941625.1). Classification (NCBI taxonomy): domain Bacteria; kingdom Bacillati; phylum Actinomycetota; class Actinomycetes; order Pseudonocardiales; family Pseudonocardiaceae; genus Actinoalloteichus; species Actinoalloteichus fjordicus. The sequence goes on along the minus strand of NZ_CP016076.1, from coordinate 3,458,006 downwards.
GAAGCCGGTCATGATCGAGAAGGTCACTGAGGCGCACCCGCAGCCGCACTCGAGACGAGAGCCGACGACCCGATCGGGTTCGTGATCACGGTGTTCGGGTAGTCGGTCGGGACAGCAACCGAGCAGGCGAAACGCGGGCCGGTGGCGACAGGCCTGGTGCACGAGGTGCGGCTGCCGTTTGCCGTGGCGGACGTGACGAGCTCGATCACGAGCCGCTTCGTCACGGGCCGTTGCGACGAAGGAGGTGCTGCTGATGAGCACGATCACGACCAACGACGGCACGAAGCTCTTCTTCAAGGACTGGGGAGTGGGGACGCCAGTCGTCTTCTCCCACGGCTGGCCTTTGCACTCCGACGTGTGGGATGACCAGCTGAACGTGGTCGCCGAGGCAGGCTACCGCGCGATCGCACACGACCGGCGGGGCCACGGCCGGTCCGAACAGACCTGGACCGGCAACGACATGGACACCTATGCCGACGACCTCGCGAGCGTGATCGAGCAGCTCGACCTGCACAACGTGATCCTGGTGGGACATTCCACCGGCGGCGGAGAAGTGGCCCGCTACATCGGGCGCCACGGCACCTCACGAGTGAGCAAGGCAGTGTTGCTCAGCGCCGTCCCGCCGTTGATGCTGCGCACCGAGGGCAACCCCGAGGGCACCCCGATCGGCGCCTTCGACGACATCCGGGCTGGCATCCGCAAGGACCGGTCACAGTTCTACCGGGAGTTGAGCGAGCCCTTCTTCGGCGCCAACCGGCCGGGCAATTCCGTGACGCAGGGGGTGAGGGACGCGTTCTGGTTGATGAGCATGCAGTTGGGCATCAAGGGCGCGCTGGACTGCGTCAAGGCGTTCTCCGAAACGGACTTCACCGAGGATCTCGGTCGGTTCGACGTCCCGACGCTGATCATCCACGGTGACGACGACCAGATCGTGCCGATCGATGCCGCAGGACGGAAGTCCGCCGCGATCGTCCCGGACGCGACGCTGAAGGTTTATCCGGGGGCGCCGCACGGGCTCGCGAGCGTCGAGGGCTTCAAGGAGACCTTCCACTCCGATCTGCTCGAATTCCTCCAGAACTGACCCGGCCGGGTCTTCACAGCGGGACGAGAGCGGCACTCCGACGGCGCGGATCGAGCCGTAGCGGACGACGGTCTCCCGCCAGTCGTTCGACGCCTCATGACTCAGGGCCTCGTCGTGGATCGCCGTGACGGCCACAGATCACCGTGCCGTCTGTGTCGTGGTCCCAGGTCGTAGCGATCTTCGGCCGGCCCTGGACGCCAAGGGGAGGGCCGGCCTGCGGCGCCCGGCGGCCGCACGTCACTGTGCACCTTCCAACGGGTGCCGACCTCGGCACCGGAGTCGATCACTGTGCCGGTCGCTCTGGTTGTTCGGTCGGCTCCGACCAGGCTGCCCCTATCCACCGGCGCTGACCATCCCCGGAGTTTCGTCAGGTTTCGTCAGGCTCCTTTCGGCCCTGGTCAGGTTGGTACCCCTCACCACGGCGATTTCGTTCGTCTGAACCCTCCGTTCGCGATCTTCTCGCAGCACATTGCTGTCGACCGGGGGAGGGGAGTGACTCGGCCTCCCATGTCGGCGCACTGGGGCCGGCATGGCTCACGACCTTCGGTGTTCCGCGTGAGCCTTGGCGTTTGAGGAACATTGGAACGAAAACCAGCGCTAAGCCTGAATCGTGTCTTGACCTGCTGTTTCGTGAGTTGACCGGCCCTGCTGCGTGGTGCTGAGGTTCGTTCCGGTTCCGCCGCGGTGGGCGGTTGCAGTAGCAGGAGAGATGCGTTGCCGGTTGAGTTCCTGTCCGACGATCAGGCGTCGGCGTACGGTCGTTTCCCGAGCGGGTTCACTCGGGCCGAGTTGGAGCGGTACTTCTTCCTCGATGATGTGGACTTGGCGCTGATCGAGTCGAAGCGCCGTGATCACAACAGGCTCGGCTTCGCCGTGCAGTTGGCCACGGTTCGGTATGCGGGCGGTTTTCTGGATGATCCGCTCGATGGGGTGCCGGTCGAGTTGGTGGATTACCTGGCGGAGCAGTTGGGGATCGCTGATCCGTCGTGTGTGAAGTCCTATGGGGATCGGGAGATGACCCGGCTGGATCACGCCAGGGAGATCCGTGAGGCCGATGGCTGGTACGAGTTCGGTGGGTTCGCGGGCGAGTTGGGTGATTGGGTCGAGGGACGGGCGTGGACCACCGGGGACGGGCCGAAGGCGTTGTTCGATGCCGCAGTGGGCTGGTTGCGGGATCGGCGGGCGTTGCTGCCGGGGGTGAGCACGCTCGTGCGTCTGGTGGCCGGCCGTCGTGACGCGGCCACCGGGCGGTTGTGGGACACGTTGTTCGTGTTGCTGACCGACGAGCAGAAGGCGCTGTTGGACCGGCTGTTGGAGGTTGCCGACGGGGAGCGGTTGTCAGCCTTGGACAAGCTGCGTCGGCCGCCGACCCGGGTGTCGGGCCCGGCGATGATCGGTGCGTTGGAGCGCGCGGCGGAGATCCTGGGGTTGGGGTTCGGCGGGGTGGACGCCTCGGTGGTGCCGCCGCGCCGGTTGGCGGAGCTGTCGCGCTATGGGATGGAGGGCAAGGCCACCCTGCTGCGGCGGCATCCGGATTCCCGCCGGTTGGCGACGTTGTTGGCCACTGTGGTGTATCTGCAGACCCGTGCGGTCGATGACGCGCTGGACCTGTTGGATGTGCTGATCACCAGCAAGCTGTTGGCGCGGGCGGAGCGGGAGTCGAACAAGCTGAAGGTCAAGACCTGGCCGAAGCTCGGGAAGGCGTCCATCCGGCTCGCTGCGGTGGTCGGGGTGTTGATGGAGATCACCGGTGCCGGTGAGGACCTCGCTGCGGACGCCGGGCGGGAGGATGTGGCGTTCGAGCCGGTGAGCCTGGCGCAGGTGTGGGAGCAGATCGAGGCGGTGGTGCCGCGCGAGCAGATCACCAAGGCGTTGACCGACATCGTGGCGTTGGCAGGGCCGGCGGACGAGGATGCCGACGCGGCGTGGCGGGCTGAGCTGGTGAAGCGGTACGCGACGGTGCGACCGTTTCTGCCGCTGCTGTGCCAGGTGATCGCGTTCGGTGCCGCCCCGGACGGCGAACGGGTGTTGCGGGCGTTGACGGCGCTGCCCGGGTTGTGGGGCGGTGGGCGTAACAAGGTCGGCGTCGAGGAGATCGACCAGGCCCTGCTGATCGGCTCCTGGCGCAAGCTGGTGCTGTCCGGGCCTGAGCTGGAGCCGGGCGCGGTGGACTGGCGTGCCTACACCTTCTGCGTGCTGGAGCAGTTCCACCGGCATCTCAAGCGGCGTGACATCTTCGCCGTGAACTCCTCCAAATGGGGTGATCCGCGGGCGAAGCTGCTGGCGGGGGACGCCTGGTCGGCGGCGAAGCCGTTGGTGCTGGCCAGCCTCGAGTTGCCGGAGGACCCGGCGGAGCATCTGGCCGAGCGGGCGCGGCTGCTGCACGACACCTACCTCGACGTCGCGTCCCGGTTGCCGGGCAACGCGGCGGTGAGCTTCGACGACGACGGGCGGCTGCACCTGAAGGCGTTGCTGGCCGAGGCGGACCCGCCGAGCCTGGTCGACCTGCGCGAGTTCACCCACCGGATGCTGCCTCGGGTCGATCTGCCGGAGGTGCTGCTGGAGGTGTTCTCCTGGACCGGCGCGGATGCGGCGTTCACCTCGATCACCGGCGGCGAGGCGCGCCTGTCGGAGCTGAACGTGACGATCGCGGCGCTGCTGGTCGCGGAGGCGTGCAACATCGGCTGGCGGCCGGTGACCAAACCGGGCGTGGCGGCTCTGACGCGAGATCGGCTTGCGCACGTCAACGCCAACTACCTGCGGCTGGACACGATCAGGGCTGCGAACGCCGCTCTGATCGACGCGCAGGCCGCTATCGGGCTGGCCGGGCTGTGGGGCGGTGGTCACGTCGCGAGCGTGGATGGGATGCGGTTCGTCGTCCCGGTCAACACGGTGCACGCCGGCTACAACCCGAAGTACTTCAAGGCCCGCAAGGGCGCGACCTGGCTGAACATGGTCAACGATCAGGCCGCCGGGCTCGGTGCGAAGGTGGTGGCCGGTACCCCACGGGACAGCTTGTATGTGCTGGACGTGCTCTACGACCGCGACGGCGGCGTCCGCCCGCAGACCATCGTGACCGACACCGCATCTTATTCGGACATCGTCTTCGGGCTCCTGTCGCTGGCGGGCTGGACCTACGCCCCGCAACTGGCCGACCTGCCTGATCAGAAGCTGTGGCGGGTGGACACCCGCGCCGACTACGGACCGTTCAACACCGCCGCTCGCGGCCGGGTCGACCTGGAACGGATCGCCCGGCACTGGGAGGACATCCTGCGGGTGATCGCCTCGATCCACACCGGCGCGGTGCGGGCGCACGACGTGATCAGGATGCTGTCCCGCGACGGCAACCCGACCCCGTTGGGCGAGGCGATCGCCCACTACGGCCGCATCCACAAGTCCCTGCATGTGCTGCGCATGGCCGACGAACCCGACTACCGCCGCACGATGAAGTCCCAGGGCAACCTGCAGGAAGGGCGTCACGCCCTCGGCCGTGACATCTTCCACGGCAAGCGCGGTGAACTGCGGCAGCGCTACTACGAGGGCATGGAGGACCAGCTCGGCGCGCTGGGTCTGGTGCTCAACGCACTGGTGTTGTTCAACACCCGCTATCTCGACGCCGCCATCACCCACCTGCGAGAGGGCGGCCACGAGGTGCGTGACGAGGATGCCACCCGGCTATCGCCGTTCCGACACCGCCACATCAACCTCTTGGGCCGCTATTCGTTCTTGCTGCCCGCCGACCTCGCCGGCGGCCTGCGGCCCCTGCGCGACCCGAACGCGCTCGCCGAGGAGAGCGACGAGGACGACCCCGAATGAGCGGGTCGTGGTGTGGTCCGGTCACCGGACGGTGGTCGGGCCGCAGCCGCGTTCGCGGGCCTGGTCCAGTGGCGGGCGGTCTTGGGACGATGCCGGGATGGACGAGACCGAGAAGTTGGATCACCAGATGATGGTCATTGAGTTGTGTAACGGGTTCACGCCGCACGATCACCTCGCTCTCGCTGCGTTGAGCGGTGAGGAGCTGGTGGCGCAGTACGAGGCGCGGCTGGCGCTGCACGAGTACGTCGATGCCATGTGGGAGCAGGCCAAGACCGACGGGCACGATCCCGCCAATGACCCGCGGTTCTCCGCCGTCGCCGGTCTGCGTGACCTGACCGCCGAGCTGCTGGGCAACGCCGACAACGCCGGTGGTGGGCCGGTGAGGCGCTGAGTCCGCGCAGGTGACGGCGGGATGCGTGAGGAACCTGCTGCTCATCCTCCCCGTTGGGGTCGAGGCAGCCGAACCGAAGGAAGGATTGGTGTGACCGCACCCGTTGAACTGGTGATCCACTACCTCGCCGTGGACGAGCAGGGCAGGGACGACGCGAACGTCCTGCTCATGGCCCCGCACACTCCCTTGCAGTATCCCGACTCGATGACCGGGACCGGTGGTGTCGTCGTCGTGCCCCGGGTCGGGGAGACCATCACCGTCCGGACTCGCCGGTACCACGGCGACACGCTGGGCGATGAACGTAACGAGACCTGGGAAGTCGTCGGAGTGCACTGGACGATGTCCGACATCTCCCGCGCGAAGAAGACTCCGACACAGGTCGCCACACTCCGGGTGCAGCCCAGCGCGCTCGATCGCTGAACCGCCGCCCGGCGGCGGTTTCGAACCTGGACGGCCCGGCGGGGACGTGTCACCCGAGCCGTCCAGGTTCCGTTCTCGAGATCAGCATGGTGGTCAGGCCGCGTGGGTGCGGGGCGCCACGCGGAAAGGGTGCGGGTAGCGCGCGGCGCAACGAGTACAGCAGGCCGCGTACAGGCAGGCCAGCCCGCCGGGGGTGGCGGCAGGCAGGACGTCGATGAGGGTTCCGTCCTCCAACCGGACGGCCAGGGCCAGCCAGGCAGGTTCGCACGTGCAGGCCGCGTCGGGCCGGGGCCGGAGGCCGCCCGGGAAGCCGATCACGACGATGTCCCGTCCGCGTCGGCCTGGTCACGGCGGCGCAACTTCGCGCCGATGCGCCGGGCAACCTCCACGATCTCCTCGTCGTCGTAGGCGGTGCGCACCCCGGAGACCGACATGCCGGCGGCCTGGGCGAGGGTGTCGAGGGTGTAGGGGCGGGGTTCGACGAACTCGCGGCCGTAGGCGATCAGCAGTCGCAGCCGGTGTTCGGCGGCACGGATCTCGGCGCGTGCGTCACTGATCTCGCCGAGCAGGGGGTCGACGTCGGCGCCGTCCCAGGCGGCCTCCATGTTTCCCCGGAGCCGTTCGCGGTCGTGCTCGACGTCGGCGGTCTGGTCGGAGAAGACATCGAGCGCGCCGTCGGGCGCGTCCTCGCCAGGGTGGTCGGGCAGCGGGTGCACGATGCCACACAGATCACTAAGAATGTTTCGCATCACCATGAACGACACAATACGCATAGTTTTGCGGCCATCGCAAATGTGCGACGCGAGGCGCAACCTTGCGCTATATGGGCAGGCTGCGTGGAGCTACCGGATAACGGTTCCTTATCCGGTAGACCGATCGACATTGGTGATAGTCGACCTGGAAGGATCACGCGGACGCGGATACGTGACTCGTGCGTGTTATCCGGTAGGTCTAGGCGAGGAGTGGCGGACGATGGCGGCGACGGTGACCGCACTCGACACTCGACGATCCGGAACGGGCACGGTCGGCGGACCGACCGTGCGCGCCGCCATCGACGCCTTCCTCGACTCGCCGAAGGTCACGAGCAACCGGCACACCCTGCGTGCGTATACGAACGTGCTCGACCGGGCAGCCGAGTTGCTCGGCCCGAACCGGCGGCTGGCCGACGTCGCAGACGACGAGCTCGCCACCACGCTGAGCCAGCTGTGGGGCACGGCGAAACCGGCAACCTGGAACCGCAACCGCGCCGCCGTCGGTTCCTGGCTGACCTGGTGCGCCACCAGACAACACTGGACCGCACCGGCAGTGCCCGCGGCCGCCGAACGGCGGCGCGAGAACAACGACGACACCAAAGCCGTGTCGCGGTCCCGGATCGATCGGCTGTGTCGACGCCGGAATGTCCCACTCCGGGAGAAGACCTTGTGGCGGATGCTCTACGAGTCCGCCTCCCGAGCCAGCGCGGTGCTCGCTCTGAACATCGAGGATCTGGACCTGGCCAACAAGCAGGCCCGGATCACCGTCAAAGGCGGCGACACCATGTGGATCACCTGGGGCACCGACACCGCACACCTGCTGCCCCGCCTCATCGCCGGTCGTGAACACGGGCCGCTGTTCCTGTCGGAACACAGGCCCGGCCCGCACCGCCGCGCGACCACCGACACCCGCGACATCTGCCCCGAGACCGGCCGGGCCCGACTCGGATACGACAGAGCCCGAATCCTGCTCGGCCACCACGGAGACGGCCTTCGCCTGCACCAGCTTCGGCACAGCTCGGCCACCCATCTCGGAGACGCCAACGTCTCCGCCAACGTCATCATGACGAAGACCGGCCACAAGTCCCTGCGGTCGGTCCAGCGCTACGTCAAACCCGGCCTCGCCGCCGTCCACGAGGCCACCGAGACATTGTCCGGCCCCCGCCGACGCGGCTGACCAGCAGCTACGGAGCGCCGTGACAGTTGAATCCGCGAAGTCACGAGGGGCCCACCGCTACATGCCTGGCCGGAGGTCACCATGCTTGAGTCGGCGGCAGGACGTGCTTGCGGCGCCACCCGAACGGGACGGTTCAGCTTATGGAGTGGCGGACGATGTCGTACCGACCGGGGAGTTCTTGAAAGGCGACCAGGCGGTGGATGTCGTCGTCGGTGAGGTCGGTGTCGTGGTCGTCGACGACGACGAGCTTGTCGTCGTCGTCGTCGTGGCGGTGGATGACGGCGATCACGACGCCGTTGGCCTGCTCGACAGGGGTCGTGGTGAGGTAGTAACCGTCGAGGTCGTCGCCGTCGGGTGCCGGGACACCGGGCAGGTAGCCGTAGTTCACCGGGTAGCGGTAGCCGTGCCGGGGGTGGCGGCTTCCTGCGGGCCGGTCGATGCGCAGGCTGACCCGTTGGTGCAGGTAGGCGGTGGCCAGCCGCAGCGACGCCGAAGGCACGATCACCCGGCCATCGTCCCACCGAAGCGGACCGCCGGCCGTGCCGGGTTGTGTCCCCGGCCCGGCCGTCGGCCGTCGTTCTAAGGGGTAGAGGTCGCGGGTAACGGCTTGCCGATCCACGTGCAGAGGTAGTCCATGTGGACGAGTCGCTGGTCGGTGGGCAGGGTCGGGTTGGTCGGGAACGGTGCGGTCGGTGCGATATCGACCGGGCAGTAGGGGTCTTGGACGAACAGGCTTCGTTGGCCGGTGGTGTGGGCGTGGTGCAGGTAGGAGCGCCCGGCGCAGCCGCCTCGGCAGGAGGCCAGCAGGGGGCAGCCTGCGCAGCCGGGAATGGCCTCGGGGTGGGCGTTGCGTCGGCGGAACGTCTGGAACTGAGGCGAGCGCACGATGTCGTGGAGGTCGTCGGTGACGAGGTCGCCGACCTTGTAGTCGTGCAGGTAGACGCACGGCGAGACGGGGATGCGCCCATCGGGGGTGATGGAGTGGATCCGGAAGGACGTCCTCCCGCACGGACAGCCGCCCGCGCCGGCGAAGTCGGTGACCGCTGCCAGCGGGGGTTCACCGAGATCGATCGGGGAGCACTGCGCCATCAGCCGGGAGAATCCGGCGTAGTATTGATCGGCGGGCAGAGCGCTGTCCATGTGGCGTGCCTCAACCGGTTTCAGCGGGTTGATGCGGATGTGTGCGTCGTTGTCGCGGGCCAGGGAGACGAGGGCGTCGATGCGGTCGTCGGTGAAGTTCCATGCCATCGCGCACATGATCACGCTGTGGGGGATCCCATGGTCGCGGCAGATCTCCAGTGCTCGGACGGCTTGCTTGAAGAGTTTCGCGCCCCGGTTGGCGTTGTGCTCGTCCGGATACGGGGAGTCGAAGGAGACGTCGACGTCGTTGAGGCGTGCGAGGGCGTGGGCGTGGTCGCGTTCGAGGTGGGTCAGGGTGATGCCGGAGGTGGTCAGGCCGACCAGTATCCCGGCGTCGGCCAGGCCGTGGATGATGCGCGGCAACAGGGTGTTGACGGGGTTGGGACCGTTGGTGAACAAGGGTTCGTTGCCGCCGAGGTTGACCGTCTCGACACCGTTGGCGGCGAGCTGCTCGATGACGCGATCGACGATGGCGGGGGTGAAGTCCATGCCCTTCTCGCGTGCCGACATCGAATAGCAGTGTGTGCAGCGGTAGGGGCAGTCGTTGCCCAGGGTCCAGCCGATGTTGCGGATCTCGATCGGACATTCGTCCAGCTCGGTGTGCTCGATCGGTCCGACTCCCTGGCGCCGGAAGTGTTCGGTCGCATCGACCAGCGGAGTCAGCGGAAGCCGCCGCTGGCCGCTGTTGGGCTGCCACGGGAACACGGCATCTGTCGTGGACATGAAGTCCTCCCTGATCACGGTGGTGGTGTCAGCACAGAAACGGGTTGTCCTCGGCGTCGTAGACCAATCCAGCCCGTCGGTAGGCATGCTCGACTCGGGCGGTGGCGCGGACATAGAACGGGGCGGTCTCCACGATCCGAGCTTCGGTGAACTCCACGGTCTCGGCGACGCAGGCACCGGCGTGGACCAGGTCGAGGACCGAACGAAAGAACCTCAGGTCTTCTTCGCGCAGGGCTACGCAGAGCTGGTGAAACTCCGGACGTTCCCGTGGGGCGAGGGCTTTGGGCGCGGCCAGGGGATCGACGGTCTGGTCATAGATCCGGGCGTGACTGCGCTGCCAGCGCTTCAACGCGGCATACGCCGCCGCAGCAGCCGGATCCGCCACCGCATAGACCGCGTTGCCCAGACCCGCCGTGCCCGCAGCGGCCGGCCCGGCCTCCAGACGTCCGGTGCGAGCCAGCGCACGGGTGTAGGCGGTCCCGGCCGCGGCATACATCTCGGTGAACACACCCTTGGAGATCGTCCAGGAGAACCGGGCCATCCCGGCCCAGTTCTCCTCCAACTCGCCCGTCGTGGTGGCGTGGTCGAACAGGATGTGTCCGGCCTGCACGTACATCCCGGCCAGCCGGAATGCCTCCAGAGCGGCGACGTTGTTCTCGACGCGGGAGCGCTTGGCCATCCTCCGCAGCGCGGTGGGCGAGAAGTTCTCGATCCCGCAGGCGAACGACCAGAATCCCGCCCGTCGCAGCTCGGCGAGCACCGCGTCGTCGACCCGATCGGCCCGGATCTGCCCCCGCAGCGCCACCCTCACACCACGCCGGGCGATCTCGTCGGCTAACGCACTACACCAACTCAAGTCGCGGGGCGGCTCCAGCAGGCTGTCGTCGATGACCTTGACGTGCTCCACCCCACGAGCGGCCAGTGCCGCCAGCTCGTCGACGACCCCGCTGATCGACCGCTGCCTCCAGGTCGGCCCGCCACCGAGACGTTCGAACGCGACGATCGAACAGAACGTGCAGCTGGCCTGGCAGCCCCGCGAGGTCTGCACATGCACCGGGCTACGGCGGGCCAACGTGAGACCCAGCGTGTCCCGCGCAGGCATCGGCACCGTGTCCAGATCGGCGATCAGCGGCCGGGCAGGACGATGAACGACGCCGTCACCGGCCCGGAAGCTGATACCCAGAATCGAGTCCAGTACGGGTGTGCCATCCCGGTAGAACCGGGCGAGCTCGACGACGGTCAACTCCCCCTCGCCACGCACCACGACGTCGAAACCCGCAGCGAGGAAGTCCCCGGTGTGAAAACTCGGGCCGAACCCTCCGGCCACGATCGGAACGTCCGGCATCCCAGAACGCACCAACGCGGCGGTCGTCACCGCCGAGTCCATGTTGGACCGATAACAGGCGAACCCGACGAACAGCGGCACGGGCCCGCTCATGACCGCGCTAGCCAGTTGGGAAGCCGTCAGCCCGGCCAACCAGCCGTCCAACACCCGGACCTCGAACCCATCCTCCCGCAGCACCGCCGCCAGATACCCCAGCCCCAGGTTCTCCTCGGCCGTGCGATGCGTGACAGGAGGCGGCGTCACCAACACCACTGGCCTGACAGAACCAGCTGAGACCGGCCCCGACGACCGGTCACCTCCGAACAGCGTCCTCGTCATGGGGTGCCCCCTACGGACTCAGCACTACCGCTCGATACCCGCCGATGATCAACCGACTGTAATGACATGTCGCCCTATTGGCTACGGAACGTGAAAGTTCACTAAGCAAATACGGCCGCCAACCCCACCGGCTCCCGGAGCCGGGCCACTCCAGCCGGATGCCAACCTGGCGAACTAGGCGCCGCATCGCGATCTATCCGCCGACCACATGAAGAAGCCAGCTCCCTGATAACCACCGCTGCTGCAGGGCGGGCGGACAAGCCACCATCCAGCACTCCCGTTACTGAAACGTTGCATACCGATGGATAACGGTCAGCGGTCGAGTCCCTGACCAGCGCAACGAGGGCTTAGCGCTGGTTTCCGTTCCGATGTTCCTCAAACGCCGCCTTCGAGCAGGGCCTGGCCGAGGCGGGCGACAGAAGTCGTGGGCGCCGCCCCGTCGCGTCGTTTGGCGAACTCCCGGATCACTCGGCCACACCAGAGTCCTGACCCGACTGCCGAGTTCCACTCCGCTCCCGCGCCTCCGGTAGTCGCCACCATCCTTTCATTACGTTTGCTAGTTACGTTTCAAACGAAACGATATGACTGCGAAACGCCTGGTGATCGCCTCGTCACTCTCGCTGACCGCCGATAAGGTTCACTTATCGGCGGTCAGAAATTTCAGGGTCGGATCGAACACGGCGGCTGTCTTTCGTCGCGGTGACGATGACCGCTGGGGGTCGAGGACCACCGCGAGGCGCTGACGGCCGCCCACGACGAGAAGGCCCCTGTGCGGGGTCGGTCGCCGAGACCGACGAGACCGACGTGCCGGGCTGCGATGATGGTCGGCGTGGAGGACGACGATCGGTACCTGGGCCGGCCCCCCGGCAGTCGGCAGATCTCCGACACAGTCGGCGAGCTGGGCTGGCGGTATGTGCTGGCGGGCCTGCACACCTACGTGCGAGTGGTCTCGTTGACGGAGGCGGCCGAGCTCGTCAGGCGGATCGTGGCCGGTACGGACGGCGATGCCGACGGGCACCTGAGCGCCGACCTCCGCCGGGACCGGCTGATCCTCACGCTGCGGTCGCCTGCCACCGAGTCGGTGACCCAGCACGACGTCGACCTCGCGCACCGGATCTCAGCCCTCGTCGCGGGGGTCGGGCTGCGGACCGACGCCCAGGCCGACGCGGCGGAACGCGGGCCGTACAGGTGCTGGAACTCGCGATCGACGCAATCGACATCGCATCGATCCGCCCGTTCTGGAAGGCCGTCCTCGGATACCGGGACGAGGCAGCGGACAGCGGCCCCGAGGCGGCGCTCGTGGACCCGGTCGGACAACAGCCGGTCGGTCTGGTTCCAGCAGATGACCGAGCCGAGGCCGCAGCGCAACCGGATCGATCTGGACATCTCGGTGCCCCACGACGAGGCGCGGCGGCGGATGGACGACGTCGACCGCGATCTGATCGCGGTCGACGTTCAACGCACCACCAGCTCGGCTTCGCGCTCCAGATGTGCACGGTGCGCTACATCGGCCGGTTCCTCCCGGACGACCCGCGTGACGCGCCGTGGCCGGTGGTCGAGCACCAGGCCGCGCAGCTCGGTATCGAGGACCCGTCGGTGGTGAAGCGGTACACCGAGCGGCCGAAGACGGACGAGCACGCGTGGGAGATCAGCTTCACCGCCTCGACCCTGCCAGCGCCCTGCGCTCGCTGCGCGACCCGGACGCGCCCGAGCTGGACGAGGACGAGACCGGCTGGGGGCGAGTCGGGGCCGTCGCTGCCTGCGTCTTGATAGGCCGTCGCCCGGTCGCTCAGAGGAGGGCGCCGCCGGAGACCTCGATTCGCTGGGCGGTGACCCAGCGCAGGCCCTCGGAGGCCAGCGTGGCGATGGCGTCGCCGATCTCCTCAGGTTCGCCGACGCGGCCGAGCGCGGTCTGTCCGGCCAGAGCCTGGCGCATCTCGGCGTCGTCCCGCATCGCTCCACCGTTGAAATCGGTGGCGGTCGGCCCCGGGGCGATGGAGTTGACCCGGATGCCGCGCGGGCCGAGTTCTGCGGCGAGGGTGCGACTCAGGGCTTCGACGGCGGCCTTCGAGGCGGAGTAGACCGAGGTGGCGGGGCTGGTGTGGCGGGTGAGTGACGTCGAGACGTTGATGACGCGGCCGCCTTGGGCCAGCAGCGGCACAAGTGACTGGATGAGGAAGAACGTGCCCCGGACGTTGGTGCCCATCACCGTGTCGAAGTCGTCGATCGCGACGTCCTCCAGCGGTCCGAAGATCCCCACTCCCGCGTTGTTGACCAGGATGTCGAGCCGTGAAGTACCCCAGCGCTCCAGCTGCTCGCTCAGTTCGGAGGTGAAGGACGCGAAAGAGGAGACGTCGCTGATGTCGAGCCGGAGAACAGCGGCAGTCCCACCCACCGCCTGCACCTGTTCCACCGTCTTCTCCGCCCCGGCCGCATCACCGCGGTGGGTGACCAAGACCCGCACCCCGCGTGTGGCCAGAGCGATGGCCGCGCCACGTCCGAGGCCGCGATTCCCACCGGTCACCAAAGCGATCTTGTCGATCGTCATGAACTGTTCCTCCACCGCGCGGGCACCGGAATTCGCCCGGGCGCCACAGATAGGATGCGAGTCACTCGACTCGCCTTGCTCTCGTATCGTATGCAGGACTATCGAGGCGAGTCAAGTGACTCGCCTCGTGTCTGCGGCATACTGTCCGCATGGCAGCAGAACTCTCCGCACACCACCGCAGGCTCGCTCAGCAGAAACGCGAGGCGATCACCACCGCAGCCACAGAACTGTTCCTGGATCGCGGCTACGACGGCACCTCACTAGCCCGGATCGCCGAAGCGGCCGGCGTCTCGAAGTCCACCCTGTTCAAGCGGTTCCCCACCAAGGCAGCCCTCTTCGAGGCCATCGTCACCGAGTCCTGGCAGCGTGACGCAGGCGACGCTGCCGCGCGGCCACAGACCGGAGACCTGCGCTCCGGGCTGACAACCGTCGGCCACCGCTATGCCGACCTGGTCGGCCAGCCCGGCATGACAGCCCTGTTCCGGATAGTCATCGCCGAACTGCCTCGTTTCCCCGAACTGGGACGGATGCAGTTCTCACTCGGCAAGCTGCCCTACTTCACCTCCGTTCAGCACTACTTGGAATCCGAGCACCAGGCGGGCAACGCTGATGTCCCGGACGCCGTGAGCGCCGCGAACCAGTTCCTCGGCATGATCGCCAACTACGTGCTGTGGCCGCGCATGCTGCTGACCGACTGGAACCCCGCAGCCTCCGACATCCACGACGCCGTCGAACAGGCCGTCCAGACCATGCTCGCCAGATACGCCCCGACCGGCCGGCCTGATCCGAGGCCGGAAGGTTGACACTGGCGCGCAATGCGCAACATCCGCGACGCCTCCACTCAGCGGCGCAGGTCGGTAAACGATCGTTTGACGACAGGCGCCGACGTGTCCAATGACGGCCTTGAGGCACAGCCGTACAGCGGTTAACGCTAAGCCGGTGATCATGGGCTTCTAGCACAGCCGATCGGCCTGGCGCGGGGGTTCGGCGGAAGATCGTTGAGTGGCTGCGGGCGTCGTTAGCGTCAGGTCCATGCCAGTGGAGTTCTTGACCGACGAGCAGGCGGCTTCGTACGGGAAGGTCAACGAGGAGCTGACCCGGCCGGAGCTGGAGCGGTTCTTCTTCCTCGACGACGAGGACCGCACACTCATCGCGAAGCGGCGCGCGGTGATCACAACCGGCTCAGGTTCGCCCTTCAGTTGTGCACCGTGTGCTACATCGGCCGGTTCCTCCCGGACGACCCGCTGGACGTTCCGTGGGCGGTGGTGCAGTACCTCGGGGAGCAGCTCGGCATCGAGGACGTCTCGTGTGTGAAGCAGTACACCGAGCGCAAGCCGACGGCGTACGAGCACGCGTGGGAGATCCGGGACGCGTACGAGTATCACGATGCGGAGTGGGCGCGGAAGTTCCGTACGTTCCTGCACGGTCGGGCGTGGACGCACGCCGAAGGGCCGGTGGCACTGTTCAACCAGGCGGTGGGCTGGCTGCGCCGGCACAGGGTGCTGCTGCCGGGGGTGTCGGTGCTGGCCCGGAAGGTGTCGGAGGTCCGTGCGCTCGCGGATGGTTCGTCGTGATCGGTCCCGGCGGCAGCTAGGGCCTGACTCCGATGGCACCTGGATGTGGTTGTTGCACATGCCGTAGCGGCATGTGGTGGAGTCGGGGCACCACAGCACGAAAGGCTCTGTCTGCGATGTACCCCTCCCTCACGCCTCCCCGACAGGTCAAGATCGGTGATGCCGCTGCGTTCGCCGGGATCACCCCACGCGCCATCCGCCACTACCACGAGATCGGTCTGCTGCCGGAGCCCGAGCGCGGCGGAGACGGCCGCCGCCGCTACGGCTATGACGACATGACCCGCCTGCTGTGGATCCGCAAGATGGCTGCTGCCGGTATCAGCCTGGACGACATGCGGGCCGCCTTCGGCGAAGCCCGGGACGAAGCTGGAGACGACGCCCTGGATATCGAGTCGGTCCTGAGCAGGCTGGAGGAAACCTTGGCGGCGCAGGAGGCCGCCATCAAACGTCGGCGCGCGGCTGTCCAGCGCCTGCAGGCGGTGGGCAGCCCGCTGGGGCTGCTCTCCGAACTGGTCACGGACCGGCTCAGCCACCTGCCCCCGGGCGCGTTGCGCCCCTCCGATCTGGACGCCCTGCTAGTCACAGAACGGATCTTCGGGCCGCTGGGCGCCGCCATCCAGGCCGGCACGTTCATCGTGCTGGCCACCCACCCCGACCTTCGGGCCGAGGAGGACCGTCTTGAGGCGGCCGAGGCCGCCCTCGACGACGGCGTCGAACCCGACGACCCGCGCGTCGAAGAACTCGCCGTACAGCGATGCGCTCACCAAATGGCCCTGAATCAGGCCATCGAGGCAGCTGGTCTCGACGCGGCCGAGGAGAAGATCTTCGAGATCTACGACGCCGACCTGAAAGGGGAGGAGGGCACAGAGATGAGTGCCGCCACAGCGATCACCAAGATGCCTTACGACTTCTCTCCTGCCCGGATGCGCTGCGTGGAACTCGCCGGACGGCTCTTCGGCGAGGCCCTTGCCGACGCCCACCCCGCGGACAGCTGATCACGTGCTCGACGTGCTCCACCGCGAGCAGGTAGCCCTGCGTATCCACGACGGCGCGTTCACCGTGATCGTTCTCAGCGCCAACGGCTGTACCGATGTTCCCCGAGGCCGTAGTGGGCGAGGTGCTCTCGGGCAGTGACCCCGGGCGTGGACGCACGAAGACGCCCGCCAGGGTGTCCTGGCGGGCGTCTCGGTGTGGGTGTTCGGTGGTCTTACTGGAGGGTGATGCCGCGCTCGGCGAGCCAGGGCTGGGGGTCGATCTTCTGACCGCCGACCTGGACCTCGAAGTGCAGGTGCGGGCCGGTGGACTGGCCCCGGTTGCCGACCGTGGCGATCTGCTCGCCCGCGGCCACCTGCTGGCCCACCGCAGCGGTGAACGACTCCACATGGCCGTAGACGGTGATCGTGCCGTCCGGCGCCTGCACCCGCACCCACTGGCCGAAGCCCGTGGCCGGGCCCGCGTTGATCACGGTGCCCTCGGTGGCCGCCACCACCGGCGTACCAATCGAGTTGGCGATGTCGACACCGTAATGCGTGGTGCCCCACCGACCACCGAAACCAGAGGTGAACGTGCCCTCCGCAGGCTTCACGAAATCAGGACGCGCCGCCGCCTCCGCAGCCGCAGCCTCCTCCGCCGCCACCCGATCAGCCTCCGCCTTGGTCTCATTCACCAACGACGTCAAACCACGAGCGGGATTGTCATAAAACGCGGGCAGCACCGACTCCGTGCTCTGGACCTCCACGAAGTTGTCGGGACCGCCGTCCTCGGCGGCACCGGCCAGCATCGGCTGGCCACCCAACAGGAACGCACCCGCCAGCGCGGAGGCGATCACGGCCTTACCTGCGCCGCGACGGGAGAACCGGGTCGTGCGGGAAGCTTCAGCGGTCGTGCGCTCCGGGGTCGCCGGGGTGGTGAACTGCCCGTTCAGAGTGGTACGGGGCATCGTCAACCTTTCCTGCGTCTCGGGGAAACGGCACAGCCACTGCGATCGGCGGGGAAAACCGACCGGCCCACACATCCCGGGGGGACTCACTCCCACACGCGGGGGGCCTTGCTTGATGCTTTTCTCGTGACCGGACCGTGACGTACAAGCCAGACCGTAAGCGCCGGTCACCCACCGCTTCCAACATCTGTGACCCAGCACCCCGCCACGCCATAACGACCCACCCGAAACTCCACAGACCGTCACAACACCAGCTCACCCACGTGGCCACAACGACGAGACCTCCGAGCGATCGCCGACCGCTTAGCCCGGCGACAAGCCCCCAGGCACGGCCTCGCGGCACCACACCTGCACCGTCCGCCCCAGTAGTGGATCGGCGCGGCGACGCAGTGTCCTCGGGACTGCCGACGAGCACGCAGCGTCGCTGGTCAGCCGCGCCGGACGGGATCCACGGCGACCGGGGAGCCGCGTTGTGCCCTGGTCGAGGCGCCGGGCCGTCTGGACAACGGGATGGCGTGCAGGCCCCGGGACAGGGGACCCGTGGACGTTCCTCGCTCACCGAGCAGGGGCTCACGCGGAGTGCCGCGACGACTCATCTGGAGGCGTGCAGGCTCGGTGCCTGCTGCTCTGTCCGGTGGAACGCCCGTCGGTAGTCGCTCGGCGACACCTCGAACTGCTTGAAGCAGTGGTGCCGGAGAGTGTTCGCCTTGTCGAGCCCGGCGAGCCGACGGTGCACGGGATGCCGCCAGACGCTGGATCATCTGGCACTCGGTCTAGTCGGGGTGAGGAGTCTCCGCATGACAACGCCCGGTGCGATGTACTCGCACCGGGCGTCAGGGTGTGACGGGACCGGGTCAGCCCCCGTCGCGCCCAAATCGCGTCGCGTTCCAGGAGGCGCCGGAGCGCGACACGGCGGGCACCGCGTCAGGACAGTCGTCGAGGACGTCGCAGGAAGACGAGGACCGAGTATGCGATCAGGACTGCGCCGAGGCCCGCCGTGAAGAGACGTCCGGAACTCGCCTGCTCGACGTGCGCGACGGGGACGACCTGCGGGGGCTCGGGGGCATGCACACTGCCGCCGCCACCCGGCTTGGTCGGCTCCGGCCTCGTCGGCTCACCGGGACTCGTGGGCTCGGTCGGTTCCGTCGGCTCACCTGGTTCTGTTGGTTCCGTGGGCTCGGTCGGGCTCGTGGGTTCGGTCGGTTCGGTCGGTTCGGTCGGTTCGGTCGGCTCCGTGGGTTCGGTCGGTTCGGTCGGCTCGGTCGGCTCCGTGGGTTCCGTCGGCTCCGTGGGTTCGGTCGGCTCGGTCGGCTCCGTCGGGGGGACGTCGTCACAAGTGATCACGTCATCCTCGAAGTACGCGGGGTGTACTTCGCCGCCGCTGACGCCGACCTCCTCGCCACCGTGCTGGAACTCCCGCACCACCACGTTGCCTTCGATGTTGCCTGCGCTGAGGTCGACGAGGCGAGCGTTGGGTGCATAGAAGGTGCCCCACACCGTCCTGCCCGTGCTCGCAGGCAACGTGATGGTGCCGCTGGTGGTGAAGTTCCACAGCATGTGCCGGGAGACCTGATTACCCTGGAAGCCGAGGTTGGGCACGCTGAAGACGTAGTCACCCTCTACCTGGACGTTGAAGATCAGCCAACGGCCTGCGGCCGGAGCCGGGCTGCCGGGAGCCAGATTGATGTTGTCGAGCACGGCGAGCTGATCGGCAGTCAGGTTCAGGATGTTCTGGCCGTCGACCAGCTCGATCGTGGCGTTGGGATCAATGCCGTTCCACGGTCCCGCGCCATTCTGGTCGAGCAGTTCCACCGTCTGCGGACAGCCGGCCAGACCGCTCGCGATACTGCGATACCCCGCGAACAATCCCGCGAAATCGATCCCGCGGGACTCCCGACCGATTCCACCGGCTGATCGGTCTGCACGCTCACCGAGGGCAGGCTGCCCATGACGGTGCCCGCCTCCTGAATGAAGCTGAGGTTGCCTGCGTCGACCACCTCCGCACCGGAGAGGTCACCGATCTTGGCGTAGCTGTTCTGGAGCACACGCAGTTGCCCGTACATCGGGGTGTCGTCGAAGTCGATGCCTCCGCCGACCACGAGCCCCGCTGGGCGAGCGTCACCGGGGGCCACGTAGGTTCCCGGATCGTTCGCAGCCACGTTGTAGGTCCGGAACGACAGATCGCCGCCCAAGGCCACCGGGCCCTCGGTCTCGTTCTCGTAGAGCTGTGCGTCGCCTTCCACCATGACGTTGAACTGGGGATCGACGATCTGTCTCGCGAGCCCGGCGGAGGAGGGGGTCGCCGCCGTGCCGGTGGGCCCGGCAACCAGTGCCGAGCCGAGCAGTGCAGTGCCGATCAGTGCCGTCATCACGGCCAGCGCGGAGCTGGGATCTCGACCGATCCGGGCCCTGGCCATGCGTTTCGGCGACGGTTCTTTCGCAGCGCTCATGACGTTCTCTCTCACCCTTCTCTCGATACGGAGCCGCTTTCTCGGCGCGATCGACCCAGTCAGCACGTCGAATCGCCGAGTATGGCGGATCCTCGAATCCTCGATTCGATACGCCGATGATTTTTCCGAGAGATCCCTGTGTCACCCGGGCCGAGGACGGCACTGGTCAAGTGCAGGCAACTCACAGCGGAGTTATTTACCCGGTGTCGACGGCGGATTCCCAATCTCCCACGGTGTCCGGTGCGGGAGTCTCACCGATTCGAGTCCTGCGGAACAGGGAACCTATTCGTGAATCCCCCTCACGGATCGATTGTTTCGGACACCGTCGGACGATAATCGCCGGATTAGGCTCCGTCCCCGCGCCACGCCCGGCAAACACGATCGATCCGCCGGTCGTGTCAGCTGACTTGGACACTCCTCCGTCGCCGGCTCGAGCCCGGGATGGGAATCGGCGACGAGGGTGGAGCGGACCAGCACCCGGAGCGCGGACCACCCTGCTGAAGGGATCAGCACCATCCCGATGACCAGAGCCACCCCCAGCGGGAGATGGCGCTGGCGTGGGTTGGGCGTCCGTGTCCGCCAGGCGAGCTGGTCCGTCTCGGCACGGGGAGGACCGGTGTCGGCAACCGATACGGCGCGGTCGACGTCAGCCGGAGTCTTGGCCGCGCCAGTGTCGGCCGCGGCGGCGCGTCCGTGAATGCCTGCCGCGTCGGGACTGGTCCGACGGTGCGGATGTCGTGCCGTGGGGGTGGCGGACTGCGAACTCGTGAGCCGTGATGCCCATCAGCACCGGATACTTCACCTCGCCGCGCAGCAGTTCGGTGTCTCGCGGCCTGCCCTCTTCGCGGAAGCCGAGTCCGCTGTGGAGCGACAGGGAGGCGAGGTTGCCGCCGTAGATGCTGACCTCGCACTTCTGGTAACGGCGCCTGCCGAACATGAAGTTGAGCAACACGGTGATGGCGTCGCCCGCGTAACCACAGCGCCGATGTGCGGTCCCGATGCCGATGCCGTAGCTGAACCGACCCGACGCGGCGTCCGTCTGGACGGCGGACATCGACCCGACCAGCATCCGGCCGTAGAGGGTCTCGATCGCGAACCGGAAGTCGTCGCCCGAATCGGAGGGCGCGGTCCGATGCTCCGCCCAGTGCCGGTATCCGCCGATCTGCGAAGCGGGGCTGCGAGTCGAGTCTCGATCGAAACCCGTCAAGGTACGGCGGTCGGCGGGGACGATCTGGCGCAGGCGTACTTTGCGCCCGACCCAGCTCAACGCATCTGTCGGCATCGGACCGGCACGGCCCGACGGGTCCGATCGGGGCGCGTGCATCGTCATCGGCAGGGATGCTACCGGGGCAGCCTGCCCGGACGGAACAGCGCATCGTCCACATCGGACCTCAGCTCGGCTGCGGCGACGCCGGACGCCGCCCCGGCCGGGGCGGCGCATCGAGAACAGGCAGTCCCGTGAACGGCCTGCCGATCGGATCACCCTCGATGAACCATCGCCAGGACGGCACCGGATTTCATCACCACGAACGAATCACCACGCGCGTTTCGTGAGAAACGTCTGCCCACGGCGAACACTAGGCTCACGCCTCATGACCACGCAGGAGCTCCCCGAGACCACGACGGCGACGTCGAGCGAGGCAGCCGCCAAGACGAACACCTGCAACTATCCCGGCTGTGAGCGCGCGGTGCATCGAGGCGCGGGACCCGGCAGACCGTCGGAGTACTGCGATCTTGCGGAGCACACCCGGTGGCGGGCCTGGCGAGAGCGACAGCGGCTCTCCCAGGAGGGGAACGACGTCACGAGTAACGTCACCGTGACGAAACAGGCTGGACCGGTCACCGCCGCGAAGATCAGGGCTGATGACCTGCTGACGCAGTTTCGCGGGTTGGCGACCCAGGTCAGCAAGACCATGCAGCAGGCCGTGGCCGAGCTGAACACCCTGGCCGACCCCGGAGTCGCCGAAGAGCAGATTCAGGCGACGCAGGCCGACGCGACCCGGCGGATCGCCGAGGCCGAATCGGGTATCGCCGAGGCCGAGCGGCGTCGGCGGGCCGCAGAGAAGGACCGCACCGAGGCCATGGCCGCTGCCGACGACGCGAGCGCCGCCGCGGAGCAGGCGGAACGTGCCGCCGAGATCGCCCAGGACGAGCTGCGCGACCTGCAGGGCCGCATGGAAGCGGCGATCCGGCAGGCCGCAGCCGATGTCGAGGCGGCGCGGAACGAGGCCGAGGTGGAGACCGCCCGAATCCGCCGAGCGGCCGACGAGCGAGTAGAAGGCATCCGCGAAGCGGCCGTGCGCGACACCGAGCAGGCCCGCCGCGCCGCCGCTCAGGAGATCACCGAGGCGAGGCGGCTCGCCGCCGAGGAGATCGCGGAGGAGCGCGCCGCCCGAGAGCAGGCCGTGGTGCGCGCAGAGCGAGCAGAGGTGTCCGCTCAACAGGCCGAGCAGACGGCGAGCGATGCCCGCACCGAGGTGGAGCGAGTCCGAGCCGAGCTCGCCGATGCTCGGCGACTCGCCACGACCGAGGCCGAGCGACTGCACGCGGAGGCCGCCGACCAACGCGCCGACCTGCTGCGGGCCGCTGCCGACGCCCGCACCGCCGCCGAAGAACGGCTGCGAGCCTTCGAGGAGGTCCGCGCCCTCGCGTTGGCGCGCGCCGAACGCGCCGAGGCTCAGCTCGACGCGCTGACCGAGCAGTTGCGGCGAGCAGGCGAGGCCGCTGCGGAGACGAACTGACTCCGGCTACGAGCAACGATGCTGTGCGGGCGCCAGCGTCGCTTCGCCCGGACTGCGTCCTGCACTTCCACGACGTCTCCCGCTCGGGCGATCGACGCTGGTGTTCCATGGCCGTGTGTGGAAACCGCTTCCAGGCGCGACGGCACAGCTCCCGGCTCCGTGAACGCTGACAACGGGCCGGAGCCGGTGGGGCGGGGAGACTCCCGTCCCCACCTCCACCCCGGCGTCCCCGCCGAACGGCGGACACCGGCTGCTCGCTAGCGCCCCGGCAGCGGAATCGCGGCCAGGATGGGAAGCACGGTCTCCTCCTCGTAGTCCAGGTGCGCGATCAACTCTCGTGACATGCGGTCCAGCTCCGTGCGGAACCGGCGGGCGTCGGTCGTGCCTATCTCGGTCAGCAGGGTGAGGATCTCCTCCTTGATGCGGCGGACCGTCCGGTGTTCCTCCCGAAGACGGTCCACGGCCGCGCGCAACTGCGGCTGATGCTCGGCGATGGCGGGGAGGACATGCGCGTCCTCACTGGTGTGATGGAACTCCAGCGTCTCGCAGAAGGCCAGGCAGTGCTGTCGGATCTGCATGCCGAGTCCGGGCGCGGGCGGCGCGCCCGGCCCCTGGTGGGCTGCGCGCGCGGCGAGGTGTGCGTCGGTCTCGGCGACAAGGTGCCGCAACTGGCCGCGAAGCCACGCGTGGACTGCCAGGAGCTTGTCGGCGAGGGTGGTGATCCCGCGAGGACTCCCGTCGCCGGTGTGCTCGGCCGAGTGCGCGTCGCCGCGTTCCAACACCACGACCGGCAGCGGGCGGGTGGTGCGGTCCTGATAGTCGCGATAGCCCGGCACCGCCGCCACGACCTGCCGAAACAGACGCTCGCGCCGTGCGCCTTCTGCCGGGACCGCGATCGCCTCGAACGTCTCGGTGCCGATCTCCACTCGGACCGACGGATGAGCGAGCAGGTTGTGATACCAGGCCGGATGGCGGGGCGCGCCGAGGTTGGAGCCGACGACCAGCAGCCGGTCGCCGTCCCGCACATAGCCGAGGGGGACGGTCGACTCACTGCCGGTTCGTGCTCCGGTGGTGGTCAGCAACAACAGGTCGCCGCCCGCCAAGGGGCCGCCGACCGTGCCGCCGTTCGCGCGGAACTCGGTGATGACGGAGTCGTGGAAGGAGTCTCGGGTGACGGAGTCACCGGGGGAGGAGCTGGACATGCGTGTTCGGTTCTCCCGGAAGTCGAGGGGTCGCGTGATCGCGACGAGAAGAGGACGACAGGCGCAGCCGAGATCGCACGGCCGTGCTGTCGCGGCCGAGACCTCGATCGGGCAGCAGAGACCGCCGACCGCCCCGAGGGTTCTGGTCGGTCTAGACGATCGGCGAGGTCATGGACTCGAGACGACGGTGCCGGGCACGGCAGTACGGGAAGGGCGCACGCGGAGGCGCCGCCTGGGTCAGACGCAGGATGCGGAGAGTGAACTCATGACACGATCCCTTGGCGAAGGTGACCGCCCGACTGCCGACCTGCCCACTGCTCTCTGGTCGGCGTCACGCGACACAGAAGCGATTAGAGCTCCTCTGCTCGCCTTGTGTCAAACCCCGACCGGCTCGACGCCTCAGGGGCGCAGGCAGCTTCCGGAACGGCCCAGGCGAGCAGCAGCCGCAGGGCGTCGTGCGAGGGGCTGCCCGGTTCGGCGGCGTACATGAGCAGCGCCTGACTCGGGTCGCCCGCCGCGCGCAGGGTCTCGTACTCCAGTGTCAGCTCGCCTGCCACCGGATGGTGGAACCGTTTGATGCCCGAGGTGCCGTCCTGCACGGGGTGTTGGGCCCACCAGCGGCGGAAGTCCTCGCTCTTCATGGAGAGCTCGCCGATCAGGCCCGCCAGCTGCGGGTCGTCGGGATGCAGACCTGCCTCCATGTGCAGGTATGCCACGTTCTCGCGAGCGCAGGCCGTCCAGTCCGCGTACAGCCGACGGGACTCGGGATTCAGAAAGGTCATGCGGGCGATGTTGCGGTCGGCCGGGTCCAGCTCGGCGAAGTCGCCGAACAGCGCACAGGCGGCGTCGTTCCAGGCCAGGACGTCCATCCGGCGGCCGCGGATCACCGCGGGCACGTCCACCAGTTCGTCAAGCAGCCGTCGGAGCATGGGGCGCACCGTCTGCGGCACGGTTCTGCGGCGAGCGGTCCTTCTGGCGGACGACTGCGGCCTGGCGAGTCGGTGCAGATGCCGGGTCTCCTCCGCGTCCAATCGCAGGGCGCGAGCGAGCGCGTCGAGGACGGCATCCGATGGATTGGCCACCCGGCCCTGTTCCATACGGGTGTAGTAGTCGACGCTGACCCCGGCGAGCTGGGCGATCTCCTCGCGGCGAAGCCCCGAGACCCGACGTCGCCCCCCGATGCTCGGCAGGGAGACGACGTCGGGGCTCAGTCCGGAACGCCGGGCACGTAAGAACTCGCCCATGGTCGACGCGCTGTTCATCGGCCCAGTATGTCCTTCTCTCGGCGTCCTGGATCGAGGCTCAGGAGCCGGGCAGCGCGGTGACCAGTCCGCCGTCCACCAGAAGGTCCTGGGCGGTGATGTAGGAGGACTGTGGGGACAGCAGGAAGGCCACGGCCTCGGCGACGTCCGAGGACTGGCCGAGTCGGTTCAGCGGCACGGTGGCGGCGATGGCGTCCTGCGCCGCCTGTTCAGGGGCGAACCCGGTGAACATGTCGGTGACGATGTAGCCGGGGCTGACCGAGTTGACTCGGATGTTCCGGCCTGCCAGGTCGGCGCCCAGCGTCCGTGCCAGGTTGTGGACGGCGGCCTTGCTGGCCGCGTACACCGGTGCGACGGCCATGCCCCGATGCAGCGTCCAGGAGGCGTTGATCACGATGGAGCCGCCGCCCGCCGCGTCGAGCAGTGGCAGCGCCTGCTGGATGGTGAAGAACACTCCCTTGAAGTTGACGTCGACGACGTGGTCGAAGGCCGCCTCGGAGACCTCCTCGGCTCGTTGGAAAGCGCCCACCCCCGCGTTGGCGAACACGCCGTCCAGCCTGCCGTGCCGCTCCCGAATGACCTCGGCCAGGCCCTCGAGATCGGTGAGGTCGGCCGAGTCCGCGCGCACGGTGAGGAGTCGGGCGTCGTCGGCGGCCCGGCTCAGCCGTTCGGCGGCCGAGGCGAGCCGTCCCTCGTCTCGGCCGGTGATGACCACATGGGCATTGCGTTCCAGCAGCAGTCGCGCGGTGGCCAGGCCCATGCCCGTCGTGCCGCCGGTGACCAGCACTACCCGGTCGCGGAAATCGGGGACTGCGGTGTCGATCTCGGTCATGGACGTCACTCTGGTTCGTGAGCCGCTGTGCACACCAGGTCCGAATCATCCTGGGTCTGGCAGGACCACCCTGACGACCGCGAGCGGCCCGAGACGGCGGCCGCCGGCGATGACGTCAGGGCGGGCCCACGGAGTCAGCGGAAGGAGTCCGCGTTGGCCGCCGCCCACTCGGCGAAGGTCGTGCCGGGGCGCCCCATGAGGTCTTGGAACGTGGTGGTGGACCGGTGAGGCTCGGCCACGAGATCGGCCATGCCGCCGACGTACCAGCTCCCGAACTCGCCCATGGTCGCGGCGTACAGCTCGACCGCCTGTTCGTGGGACAATTCCTCATAGGGAATGTGCCGACCGAGTGCGCGCCCGATGCAGCGGAGCATCTCCGCCCGACTGATCGTCTCCGGCCCCGTCAGCTCGTAGGCCCTGCCCAGGTGTCCGTCCTCCAGGAGCATGGCGGCAGCGACGACCGCGATGTCCTCCAGCGCGATGGCAGCGCCTGCGGAGTCGGGGTAGGCGTCCCGCACGCGACCCGTGTCGCGAATCTGGTCGACCCAGCTCAGCCGATTGGTCATGAACTCGCCCGGTTCTAGATGCGTCCAGGCGATCCCGGACTGTTCGACGGCCTCCTCGATGCAGTACCACCAGGTGTCCTTGCCGCCCGCCACGTCGACGACACGCTCCACGCCCGACGAGGCGGCGAGTCGCATGACCTCGACGACGGTCTTCGGCAGCGGCGCGAGGTACATGCGGTCGACACCCTCCAACGCCCTCGGCAGCGTCTCGACACGCCCGAGGTAGCCCTCGACGACCTCGACCTCCGGGGGCAGGGCCGCCCGCACCGGGTCGGCGGTCAGGACCCGCACCTCGTCGGCGTCCGCCCGTAACAGCTCGTCGACGACCAGCCTGCCGATGTTCCCTGTTCCACCGGTCACCAGGATTCGCATTCGTGCCCTCCCGTTCCTTGCACACCACTAAATAGATCTTCAAGCTACCTTAATGGTCCTTTTGAGGTCCATTCCGGTGCTGTCGGGAAGCAGCTCTGCTGCCGATAGCATGCGCGGCATGAACGACCCGGCCTTGGAGTCGAGAACACGCGGCCGCACGCAGCGGGCCATCCTCAGTGCGGCGGCGTCGGTACTCGCGCGCAACCGCACCGCGACCCTGCCCGAGATCGCCGAGGCCGCAGGCGTCAGCCGCACGACCCTGCGCCGGTACTTCCCGGATCGTGACGGGCTGATCAGCGCAGCAGTCGAGGACTCCGTCGAGGCGATCGAGCAGGCCGTGGCCGATGCCGAGATCGAACAGGGCGCTCCTGCCGAGGCGATGCGCAGGCTCGTCGCAGCCATGGTGTCCGTCGGTGACCGGTTGATGTTCCTGTTCGCCGACCCGCAGATACTGGAGGGGCACGGCGGCGCCAACGGCGTGCCAGCGCCGCCTTCGGCACCTGACGACCCGGTCATCGCGCTTATCGAACGAGGTCAGGCCGAGGGTGTCTTCGACCGCGAGGTCACCCCCGACTGGATTCAGCGCGTCCTCTGGTCGTTGGTCTACACCGGCTACGAAGAGGCGGACCAGGGACGGCTCTCCCGACACGGGGTGACGAGCGTCGTGATCAGGACCCTGGAGAACGGCATCCGGGTCGAGAACTGACGAGATACCAGGATCGACGTGATGCACCTGACTCCCGGCCCACGGGCGAGGGTCAGGGGTGTCGGGCCCGCCCACGTCGCCCCGGGACCCGACCGACGCCCGGAGCCGCCTAGACTGCCTCTCCCGACCAGAACCGTCGTGGACCCGCCGCTCCTGGCGACACGAAAACCACGACAGCCGCCCGACCGGAAGCGACCCACCCGGTGCCCGAGAATCTCCCGGCCGTGTCTTTCGACGGCCGCCGCAACCTGCTGGCCGACTGCGCGAACTGCTTCGCGTTGTGCTGCGTCGCCCTGCCCTTCACCGCGTCGAAGGACTTCGCGATCACCAAGGCCGCAGGCACCGCCTGCCCGAACCTGCGGAAGGACTTCGGCTGCGGCATTCATGCCGACCTGCGACAGCGAGGCTTCGCAGGCTGCACCTCGTTCGACTGCCTCGGCGCCGGGCAGCGCGTGTCCCAGACCACCTTCGGCGGCCGAGACTGGCGAGCGGCCCCGGACACCGCCGGACAGATGTTCGCCGTGCTCCCGGTCATGCGCAGGCTTCACGAGCTGCTCTGGTATCTGTCTGAGGCGCTGACCCTGCCCTCGGCCGTACCACTCCGTCCAGCGGTCCGTGACCTGCGAGATCGCATCGAAGGTCTCACCAGAGGCACTCCGAAGGAACTGCTCGCGGTGGACTTGGCCGCGCAGCACGACGAGGTCGACACGGTGTTGCGGCGGACCAGCGAACTGGTGCGAGCGGGAGTGCCCGGCAGGCGGAAGAGCCGCCGGAAAGCCGACCTCATCGGTGCGAGACTGCGCGGCGCCGACCTGCGGGGAGCCGACCTGCGAGGGACGTATCTCATCGCCGCCGATCTGACCGACGCCGACCTGAGTTCGGCGGATCTGATCGGCGCGGATCTCCGGGACGCCCGGCTGCACGGCGCGAACCTGGCCGACAGCCTCTTCCTCACCCAACCCCAGGTCAACTCCGCCGACGGCGACGCCGCCACCCGGCTTCCCGCGATCCTCGCCCGCCCCGCGCACTGGTAGTCCGTCGCGGCCGGCATGATCGTCGCGGCCCCGGGCGGCACGGGCGAGCGCGTGGCGGACCGCCTCGGCTCCTCAGGCGTCGACGAGGCGCATCGGGCCACCGTCACGGCCCCTCGGCCGACGGCCCCGCCACTGCCCTGGCCGGGTATTCGGGCTTGTCTCGACCGAAGGTGGCGCGGGCCGACGGCCGGTATGAGCATCCGATCCTGGTAACAGTCGGCACGATGCCTTCGGTGCGCATCCGAGATGCGTCTCGTGAGTGCAGTCCGGAATCGTCGCGCTGCTCGCGGTACGGCACCGACGGGCGGGCAGAACCCGGAATCGAGAATCGTCCGACCTGGGATCACGAGAATTCGCCTTCTCAAAGGACGACATTCCGGAATTGCTCTCGAAGGAATTCGAAGGGCAGGATTTCGGTTGCCGGACGGAATCCCGGCGGGGCCGCGAGCAGGCTCCGAACGGTCATCATCGACCGCGCCGATCAGCGCCCGTCAGGAGACCTGATCGCGAATTCGACCGCAGCAGCCCCACCCGACTCGCGCACGGGCGCCGCGTTCCCGCCGGGCAGCGAGTGCTCTCGCGCGGCACCGACAGGGCGGGCGACTGCGGACGCAGACCAGGGGAGAGGGGGGACCGACTCACCTTGTCCCACTCTCAATTTATAGCGCACCGGGGGGCTTGCGGCAAGACCCGGGTCATGCCGCAGAATCACCGGCCGAGCTCGACGACGGCGAAAACGGGAGCAACTGAAGTGCGAATGTCTTCATCAGGGACCGAGTCAGATGAAAAGGGCGACGAAGGACCACGAAGGGAATGGCCGGTGATCGACGTCGACGTGGTCATCGTGGGGGCGGGCCCGGTCGGTCTCCTGCTGGCCGGGGAACTGCGGCGGGCCGGAGTGCGGCCGCTGGTGTTGGAGCGACAGCCGCAGACCCGGGACATCCCGAGGGCCAACGGTCTCAGCGGTCAGATCCTGGAACTGCTGCGCTATCGAGGCTTGTTGGACCGGTTCGAAGCGGCAGGCGTCGGCCCCGCCCACCCGGCTCCCCGGTTTCCGTTCGGTGAGGTGCATCTGGACTTCACCGGCCTGGCAGACCCCCCGTTGCGGGGACTGCACCTCCCGCAACCGCAGCTCGAACGCCTGCTCGACGAACACGCCCGCGAACTCGACGTCGACATCCGCCGTCGACAGGAGATCATCGGGGTCAGTCAGGACGGCGACACGGTGACCGCGGAGGTGCACGGCCCGGACGGGCCGTACCAGGTGAGGTCCCGATATCTCGTCGGCTGCGACGGAGCACGCAGCCGGGTGCGCGACCGGGCGGGAATCCCGTTCCCCGGCACGACCTACCCCGAGGTCAACCGCCTCGGCCAGGTCACCACGCCCGATGCGGTGGCCGTGTTCGACGACGGCCACCTCGACGTCCCCGGACTCGGCCGGATTCGTCCGAGCTTCATCAGGACGGATCGTGGTGTGTTCGGCATCGGCGCGCTCACCGCCGAGATGCTGCTCGTCTCCACCACCGAGTTCGAGCCCGCCGAAACCGACGACGACACGCCGATGAGCCTGACCGAGTTGCAAGACAGCATTCGCCGCGTGCTCGACATCGACATCCCGCTGGGAGATCCGATCCGGCTGTCGCGCTATCGATCTGAGGCTCGGCAGGCCGCGCGGTACCGCGACGGGCGGATCATGCTGGCAGGCGACGCGGCCCACCTGTTCCCGGCGACGGGCGTCGGCCTCAACGCAGGCATGCTCGACGCGGTGAACCTCGCTTGGAAGCTGGCCGCGGACCTGCACGGCTGGGCGCCGCCCGGCCTGCTGGACACGTATCACGACGAACGACACGTCGCGGGCGCCCGCACGATGCTGCACACCCAGGCTCAGGTCGCCCTGCGGCGCGGACAGGACGCGGCAGCGCAGGCCTTGCGGGAGGTCTTTCTCGAACTGTTCGTCGACGAGCAGCCGTTGCGGCGCATCGGAGCCCTCATCTCGGGCGCCGACATCCGCTACCCGGTACCCGATCCGGATCACCACGCCCTGGCAGGCACCTTCGCCCCGGACCTCGCCCTGCATACCGACCAGGGCGCGACCAGCGTCGCGGAACTGCTGCACTCCGCACGGCCCGTACTCCTCGACCTCGCCGACCGCCAGGATCTCCGCGACATCGCCCGAGGCTGGCAGCATCGAGTGGACGTCCGCAGCGCCGAGGCGGAGTCACGACCGGCCGACGCCCTCCTGATCCGTCCGGACGCCCACATCGCCTGGGCCGCGACCGTCGACGAACCCGTCGACACCGCCTCGGCCGGGCTGCGGGACGCACTGGCCCGCTGGTTCGGCGCCCCACGGGAGACGCCGATGCCCGTGGCCGACCCGCCCGCCTGATCAGCGAACCTCGACAGGGCCGTCGATCGGCGGCGGCCGACGCCGTCTCGGCTCACGTCCGGTCGGGCGATGACACCGACGGCCACGCCTGTTCGTCATCGCCTGGCACCGGGCGTGCCGAGATTCGCCGACGGTCAGCCGCCGCTCGGACGACGGCAGAACCGTCGCGTGGTCGAGCGCGGTGACGGCAGGACTCGGCCGAGCAGAGCGAGATCATCGGCGACGACCCGGTGCGCGGCGGCCGTGCTCCCGCGTGATGCACTCCCCGGATGGACCGACGCACGGTACTCGCGCTCTATGACCAGCAGATTCGTCGTGATCCGACGCCGGACACCCCGAACGGCCGGATCGAGCGCGACGGCGAGGTCACCCGCTGCGTCTCCGACGACGGGTGGGCCGGGGTGACCTGGTGCGGTCCCGACCACGCCGACGTCGATGCGGTCATCGCCGCGCAGGTCGAGCGGTTCGCGGCGGCGGGCAGGCCGTGGGAGTGGAAGCACTACTCCTACGACCGGCCCGCGAGTCTGCCCGAGCGGCTGATCGCCGCCGGGTTCACGGCGCAGCCCGCCGAGACGCTGCTCGTCGCCGAGATCACCGAACTCGCCATCGAGCCGTCCCCACCGTCGGGCATGCGGCTGAGTGCCGTCGCCGACGCCCGCGATGTCGCCGAGCTGGTGTCCGTCCACGACGAGGTCTTCGGCGGCGATCACTCCGAGTCGGGTCGGGCACTCGTCGCCGATCTGCACCGACAGCCCCGCGCCGTCGAGGGAGTGCTCGCCGTCGCCGGGGGCGGACTGTCGCCGAAGGCCGGGTCGAGTTTCCCGAGGGCACGGACTTTGCCGGGCTCTGGGGCGGGGCGACGCTGCCCGCCTGGCGCGGTCGAGGCGTGTTCCGGGCGATGGTCGCGCATCGCGTCGCGCTCGCCGCAGCCAGGGGATACCGCTATCTCCAGGTCGACGCCTCCCCGGAGAGCGCGCCGATCCTTCGTCGTCTCGGCTTCATGGAACTGGCCACCACGACCCCGTTCCGCCACGGCGGAGACCCGTCCCGACCTCGGTGACCAGCGGACGCCAGGCCCGCGGAGCCGCTCCGACGCTGAACCGTGGCGACCCGCGGGCACGGGGCAGGCGGGAGCGATACGCAGCCCGGCGTGCCGTGGGGAACGCGGGGTCCTCGACTTCGGCGAGCCTCGCCCGCTCGACCCCGATCCCGATCCCGATCCCGATCCCGAACGCAGCACGGGATGCCGCACCGAACACGGCGGTCCTGCGGGATCTGCCCGCTGGGACGACGAGCGCCCGCCCGAGGCGACCTGGACCACCGTGACCGGCTACGACGGCGCCCCAGGACTCAGCCGATCTCGAGAACCGCCTTGCCGTGCAGGCGGCGGCCGAGCAGGGTGGCGACCGCCTCGTCAATCCGATCCCATCCGCCGCGCCAGCTGATCTGGGGGTCCAGCTCGCCCGCCGACACGCGAGCGGCCAGCCAAGTCAGGTCGGGCGCGAGGCCTCGGCAGGCCCCGAGATAGAACGTCACGATCGACCGGTCGTGCCTGCCCTGGTCCGCATACAGGGCGCCGTGCGGGAAATGCTCGCCCGCGTCGGTGACGTGCCCGACCGACACGAGGGTGCCGCCCTCGGCCAGGCTTCCGTAGGCGTCGACGAGCTGCGGTCCGCCCACCAGGTCCACGACGCCGTCGACCTGGCCGTCGAACTCCAACGACCCAGACACCACTTCGTGGGCGCCGAGGGCACGCAGGTCGTCGCCGTGGTGGTCCGGGTCTCCGGTGGCGGCCAGGACGTAGGCGCCGCCGAGCCGGGCGAGCTGCACGGTGTACCGGCCGACGCCGCCGGTGGCACCGGTGACGAGCACCCGCCTGCCGAGGATCGGGCCGAGACGGTGCAGCGCGCGCAGGGCGCTGCCGCCCGCGACGGGAACGGTGCTGAGCGCACCGAGGTCGGCGCCGTCGGGCGCAGTCCCGATGAAGTCCGTGTCCACCGCACGGCGCTCCGCCCAGGCCCCGTCGGCGCCGAAGGTCACCACCGGCGCACCGACGGCCGGACCGGTCCCGTCGGCGGCGGCACGCTCGACGACCCCGGTGGCATCCCAGCCGAGCACGGTGCCCTCCGGGCTGCTCTCGACGAGGTGCCGCACTTCGCCGAAGTTGAGGGAGGACGCGGTCACCCGGATCAACGCCTGGTGGGGAGCAGGCTCGGGCTCGGGAGCCGCCCCGATTCGGAGTCCGCCAGGCACCGATCGGTCAACCAGCAGGGCACGCATGTGATCACCTCTCGTAACTGCCACTGAGTGGCATCAGCCTACAAGGGGCAGTTGCTACCGGTTAGGGTGGTCTGCATGAGCACGTCCTCCCCGTCGAGCGCGCCGTCCGCATCCCCGGCGGACCGGCTCACGCTGCGCGAGCGCAAGAAGCTGCGCACCCGGCGGGAGCTGATCGACACGGCCCTGGACCTGTTCACCGAGAAGGGCTTCGAAGGCACGACGCTGGACGAGCTGTGTGCCGAGGTCGAGGTCTCCAAGCGCACGTTCTTCCGCAATTTCGGCAGCAAGGAAGACGTGGCGATGGCCCCGACCCAGGATCTCTGGGCGGCCTTCATCGAGGAGCTGAAGTCCTGCGATCCCCGGGGACGGCCGCTGATCGAGGTACTGCGGGACGTCCTGCTCGCCGCACTGGATCAGATGACGGCCGAGGGCTGGGCGCGTCGCGTGCTGCTCAGCAGGCACCTCACCGAGCGGACGCCGTCGATGGACGCGCACGGACTCCACTTCTGTGACCGCACCACCCGCGCCGCCGCTGAGATCGTGCGCAGGCGGATCATGCTGTCGGGTGCGCCGGACCTGCGCCTTCGTCTCGCGCTGGACATGATGGTGGCCGCCTTCCACTCCGCGATGGACGAGTGGAGCTGCCTGCCGGGAAACCCGTCGCGAGAGGCGCTGGCGGCCTGCTTCCGGCGGGCCTGTGAGGCCATCCCCGGCAGCATCACCATGACGGCGGACCTGCGGGAACCGGCTGCGAACTGATCCGGCCCGATACAGGGGAACGACGTATAGGGGAGTGGCGCACCGCCGGTCCGGCCTTGCCGCCCGGTCCGTTCAACCGGCGGGCGGGCGGTTTCTTCGGCAGGCTGGAGCAGGCAAGGCGGTGCAGGCGCAGCCGGGAACGAGCGAGTACGTCGCGCCTCGGAGCCGAAGATCGGTACCGCCTCCGAAGCAGGCATGGCGAGACGGGCCGACATGGTCGGGACCGGCGATGACGAAGGAGAGACCCATGCTCGAGGGCAGCGAGGCGTACAGCGGATTCGCGGTGGCCGACATGGCGAAGGCAAAGCGATTCTACGGCGAGACCCTCGGCCTCAGCCTGACCGACTCGTCGGAGTTCGGCCTGATGAACCTGCACATACCAGGGGGTCGGGACGTGTTGATCTACCCGAGCCGCGACCACGTTCCCGCCTCGTTCACGATTCTCAACTTCCCGGTGCCCGACATCAATGCCGCAGTCGACGAGCTGAAACGGCGCGGGGTGACCTTCGAGCGATACGAGGGCTTCGAGCAGGACGCGAAAGGCGTGTTCCGAGGCGGCGGGCCGCTGATCGCCTGGTTCAAGGACCCGTCGGGCAACGTGCTGTCCGTGCTGCAGGAAGGCTGAGCCGACCAGGTCTGCTCGCCGACCCGCCAACCCGAACCCGCCGCACGGGCGACCTGGCAGGCGACTCGGGGCCGCCCCGACCACCGGAGCGGTCGGCGAAGCCGGTCCGCGTTCAACCCCGTCGAGCGTCATAGGCTGCGCGAGCTGCGGTGATGTGGTCGATGGAGCCTTCCAGCAGCTCGGTGAGTCCCCGCAGTCGCTCGGCGATCTCGGCACCCAGCGTCGTCAGCGAGTACTCCACGCGGGCCGGGATCACGGTCACCACCTCCCGCTGCACGAGCCCGTCCCGTTCCAGGGCATGCAGGGTCTGGGCGAGCATCTTCTCGCTCACGCCCTCGACGCGACGTCGTAACGCGTTGAAGCGATAGTCGCCCTCGACGAGCGCGAGCAGCGCGAGGATCGACCACTTGCCGCCGACGGTCTCCAGCGCGGCCCGCGAGTCGCAGTTCCGGGCGAACACGTCGGCGACCAGCGCGTCGGAAGGATCGATCGCGTCGGACGAGGGCGTGGGCACTGCGGACATGCGCCCACCTTACCGGAGCACTGCAATCCGAATGTACTGTGGAAAAGTTAGTACAAGCCGAATGCCAGTATGGCCAGTTCGACAGGAGAACCATGACCACCTATGCCGTCACCGGAGTCACCGGCCCCTACGGCAGGCTCGCCGTCGCGGCCCTGCGTGCGCGCGGGGTCCAGCCCGGCGACATCGTCGCGATCGCCCGCACGCCCGCCAAGGCCGCCGATCTCGCCGATGCGGGCGTGGTGGTCCGGGAGGGCGACTACTCGCGGCCTCCGAC
Organism: Actinoalloteichus fjordicus; assembly: GCF_001941625.1. Classification (NCBI taxonomy): domain Bacteria; kingdom Bacillati; phylum Actinomycetota; class Actinomycetes; order Pseudonocardiales; family Pseudonocardiaceae; genus Actinoalloteichus; species Actinoalloteichus fjordicus. The sequence continues at coordinate 3,422,770 of NZ_CP016076.1, read as the reverse complement.
CCTGCCCGCGGCACTGGCGGGGGTCACCACGCTGCTGCTGGTCTCGGGCAGCGAGGTGGGTCACCGCGTCGCGCAGCACACGGCGGTGATCGACGCTGCCAAGGCCGCAGGCGTCACCCGCATCGTCTACACCAGCGCCCCGCATGCGGACGCCACCACTCTCGCGCTGGCCCCGGAGCACCGGGCGACCGAGCAGGTACTCGAAGACTCCGGGATCGCCTTCACCATCCTGCGCAATAGCTGGTACATCGAGAACTACACCAGCCAGCTCGGCCAGTACCTCAGCAGCGGCGTCATCCTGGGAGCCGGCGGCGACGGACGCATCGCGGGCGCCACCCGCGCGGACTTCGCCGCCGCGGCGGCAGCCGTCCTGACCGAGTCCGGTCACGAGAACGCGGTGTACGAGCTGGGCGGAACGCCGTTCACCTTCCCCGAGCTGGCCGCGACGATCACCGAGGTGACCGGGGCGCCGGTCGTCTATCGCGATCTGAGCGTCGAGGACTTCGCGGCGGAACTGCGGTCCGCAGGCCTGGACCCGGACACGGCGAGCTTCGTCGCCAGCCTCGACGGGTCGATCGCGCGCGGCGAACTCGACACCGACAGCGGAGACCTTCAGCGCCTGATCGGCAGGCCGAGCACTCCGTTGGCCGACGCCGTACGGCTGGCTCACAGCGGCACGTCCACGGGTTCCGGAGAAGCCTGACGGGCGGGGGCGGCGCTGCGCCGTGATCGTCGGGCACGGCGTACTTCGCCGGACGGTAGCGGAGATCCGCGGCGCCTCGACTCCCGGCGGCGGTCTAGGTCGACAGCGAGGGTGCAGAGCGGCCCGACTTCATCGCGGGCGAGCTGTCTCCACGGCCGAGGCGACGGCTGCCGAGCCAGGCGGTCAGCCGAGGTGACGGTGCCCCTCGATGCCCCGAAGTCCGACCTGCCGCCGCCGTCGAGCGCCGCCGGACTAGAACCGTTTGAACCCGCCGGGCGTCGTCGTGTTGACCGGGTCCACGGCAAGAACGCCTTGGGCGCCGCTGTTGCTGTTGTTGAACACCCCGGTCGTCACCACGCCGGTGGGTGCGTAGACGGGTCGCTGGTCGCCGGTCCCGTGCAGCGCGTCGGCGAACCGCTGCGCCCCGCCCTTCTCACCCGTGCTACACGACGCGGCGATGAGCGGATTCTCGTTTCCTGTCATGTTCGCCTGGTAAACCTGGTTACTGGTCAAGATCTTGTGGTAGGACTCAGGCGAGACGGCGACGGACTCCATCCGGCCGTCTCTGCCCGTCGGGGCCTCGACGGTGTATTGCTTACCGTTCGAGTGAGCCAGCGCGGCGAACGGGCCGGAGTAGCTGGGATCATTGGCCCACGGCGCCGGGCGGCCGACATACCCTGTGGACGTGCGCTCGTGATAGGCCTGTTGCCAATAGGGATTCGAGTTGGCCCAACCCTGCTGGAGATACACGTCCTGTGATTTGCTCGGGAACCCGACTCCCAGCGTCCTGCCACTCGGATCGGTCAGCGTGTGGTAGTTCACGCTGTCGGCGGCGAACGTCCGCCTATGCGGCCGCTTGTCGGATCCGAAGTGGACGCCCTGGATGGTCGGCACGCTGGGACCAGCAGACGGGCCCGCTACCGTCGACGGGCCGCCCAGTCCCGGGGTGTACTGGTGAGGACTGGCCATCGGATTGGACTGTTGTAGAGCGCTCGGGCTGATAGCGGGACCGCCCCCGGGCGAACGCGAGCCGTCGCCACCCGGAAGGCCTCGGGTTCCGCCTGGGCCGCCGCGGGTTCCGTCGGGGGTGATGGTTGGTCCGCCTCGGGAGGTGTCCGGCGTGGTGCCGTTGGGCGAGATGCCCGGTCCGCCTCGGGTTCCGTCGGGCCCGCCGCTGGTGCCGTTGGGTCCGTCTGTGCCGTTGGGTGTGATGGGGGGCCCGGTGTCGCCGCTGCCGCTGCCTCGGGTGCCGTTGGGGGTGACGGGTGGTGCGTCGAGGCTGCGGGCGTTGTGGTTGTTGCTGGTTTTGATGTTTTTGAGGCCGTTGGTGGCGGTGCTGAAGTCGTCGCCGAGTTTTTTGAGGAGGGGGGTGAGTTTGGACATGGAGGTGGTGAGTTTGGTGATGAGTTGGGCGATGGTGGCGGCGGTTTGGGCGACTTTGGCGACGACTTTGGGGATGACCCAGATGAGTCCGATGCCGAGGGTGAAGAGGACCTGTAAGGCCCAGGAGACCATGGAGCCGACGACGTCGGCGATGATGTCGCGGACGGCATCGCGGACGGCGGTGACGACTTCGCCTGCTTTGTGGATGCCGTCGGCGGCGCCGCCTGCGGCTGTTCCGGCGGCGAGGATGAGGTTGGCGGTGTCGGTGGCGCGGTCGCGGTAGGCATCCGCTGCGGCGCCGGTCCAGGTGGTGACGTCGGATTGGATGAGGTTGCCGAGTTCGGTGGAGACGGAGTTGACCTCGTCGGCGACGTTGGTCCAGGTGTCGGCGTGGGAGCGGATCTCGTCGGGGTTGCCTGCCAATGCGTCGAGGGCGTCGGAGAGGGGTCCGACGTGTTCGATGAGCCAGCCGACGCCGTTGGAGATGATCGCGGCGAAGGGGTCCAGGGCGGTCATGACGAGGTCGGCGGTGCCGAGTCCTGCCTCGAGCCAGTCGCCGTTGCCGATGGCCTGGTTGGTGGAGTTCACCGACTCCACCAGCGACAGACCCGACGTCGACGTCGTCGAGTCCACCACATCAGCCACTAAAGGATTACCCATCGTCCATCCCTCTCCGATACTCGCCCGCCTGTCGGACGAACGTGCTCCCGGTGGACACGCCGGTGGGTCGCCTCACCTGAGCGGCCTGTTGCCCGTATTCGAGCGCCGGTGTCGGCTCCACCGCCACAGGCGGGCAGCGAACCACCAACGTCCGCCCCGCCGGTTCCCCGTCTCGAACGATCAAGACCGTGTCGCCGTCATTCCCGACCTTCTCATTGATCTTCATTCTCGTCGAGGCCGATCATGTCCGGTTCGGTGCCCCTGACCATCGGCCTTTCGCCACCTCAGGCGTGTGGTCAGGCTGAGACAGCCTGACTTCGTCGGGTGTCGTCGGGTTGGGTCTGTATCACCGGATCGAGCCGGCCGGGCGGCCGGACAGCGGCCGACACGACACGCCTTCCGCAAGACCGTCGAGTGGGTCTGGGTCGTGATCGACCCGGCGGGGCCGGGGGGAGTCGAACCCCCGTCCTCCCCGATGCTGTCGGGGCGCGCTACCACCTGCGCCACAGCCCCCGTCGAACTCGTGCAGGCAGCGCTTATCAAGATCATCAGTCCGTCTGGCAACCGATTTCGCGAGCTCGTCGCGCCTGTCGGTCCACCCCGTCCCCCGTGCGCCGTCGCGCAGGCGTCAGGCGCAGCCCGCCGACGATGTCGAGCGGGGATCGACCGCGAGCGGCGAGGCCGCCGCCCGTGCGTCACCGCACTCCAGAGTTCACCCTCGGCCCGTCCTGCGCCCCGCCTGCCCCGCAGATCGCCTGCGAGCCGGGGCCTCGACCTGCCGCCGGGCCCGCCTCCCCAATGCGGCCTCCATCGCGATCTTCCCGCTTGACCTGAACCTTGGTTCGGGTTCTAGCCTCGGGGTCCGCCGTCGGACGGGTGATCTCGCGTTCGGCGTGCGCAGTCGTTCGTGCGGATTCCTCCGCTTCGCCGCCGACAGGCGACCCAGGGAAAGGACCTCGTCATGCCTGAGCACATCCGGCTCGCAGTGATCATCGGGAGCGTGCGCAAGGGCCGGTTCGGCCCGACCGTGGCCCGTTGGCTGATCGGGCAGGCCGCCCCACGGTCGACGACGACCGTAGACGTCGTCGACCTGGCCGACGAGGCCGCGCAACCCCGGTTCGCCGAGCGCATCGCCGCGGCCGACGCCGTCGTGGTGATCACCCCGGAGTACAACCACGGCTATCCGGGCCCGCTGAAGGAGGCCGTCGATTCGTTGGCCAAGGAGTGGTACGCCAAACCCGTCTCCTTCGTGTCCTACGGCGGGATCTCCGGCGGACTGCGCGCCGTCGAGCAGCTTCGGCTGGTCTTCGCCGAGCTGCACGCGGTCACCATCCGCGAGACGGTCAGCTTTCACAATGCCGGAGACCGCTTCGACGCCGAGGGCGAAGTGGTGGACCCCGAGGCCGCGAACCTCGCCGCGCGCAGGATGTTCCACCAGCTCGAATGGTGGGCGCACACGCTGCGCCGAGGGCGGGCCGACCGACCGTATCCGGGCTGAACCCGCCTGCGCCGGGCTCTGGGCGCGGGGGCGGCCGTCCGTCGCGCTGTGCCGTCCCCCGGAACCGGCATCGCCGTCTCGTGGGCCGGCCTCTGCGGCGGGCGGCGTGCTCGACCCGGCGCCGGGCACCGGCCGGGTCACCTAGCACGGGATCGGTCGAAGACTGGTGGCCTCGTGGCCCGCCCTGTCGGGACCCGCTGGTCACGACAGGGCGGAGGCCGCCGTCCTCCTCGGCAGCATGAAGACCAGGCCCAACGAGACCAGGACCAGGACGATGTTGACGCACAGGGCGAGCTGCGCGCTGTGCAGGAAGGCCGAGGCCCGGTCCAGTTCGCCGATGCGCAGCGTCCCGAACAGCACGCTACTGACCAACGCCACGCCCACCGCGCTGCCGAGCCGCTGCGCCGTGGACAGCAGAGCGCTGGCCGTTCCCGCCTGGCGGGGGTCCACCGAGGACAGCACCAGCCCGGTGTTCGGCGCGATGAACAGCCCGTTGCCGATCCCCAGCAGCGTGCCGACGGCGAAGGGCATCAAGATCAGCCCGGTCGACAGCGCCTCGTGGCCGAGGCCCTCCTGCCAGAGGATCGACAGGGTAAAGAACACACTGGTGAACGCGGCGAAATAGGTCAGCGAGACCAGGGTTCCCGCCGCGAACGCCGGGCGATTGAGCAGGGCGGGCGGCAGAATCGGCGTCCCGTCGCCGCGCTCGACGCGGCGCTCCCACCACCACAGCACGCCTGCGGCGACGACGGCCACGGCGAGACTGCCCAGCGGCCAGCCCAACCAGCCCGCCTGCTGTCCCTCCACCAACGGAAGCAGCAGCGCGACGCCCGTGACGACGAGCAGCACCAGGCCCACCAGATCGGCGGACCGCAGCAGACCGGTCGTCGGCCTGCCCTGTGGTCGGGGAAGCAGGCGCAGCGCCGCAGGCACCGCGATGAGACCGATCGGCACGTTGACGAGGAAGACCCACCGCCAGCCGCTCGTGCCGAACCCGTGCACCAGCAGCCCGCCCAACAGCGGCCCGATCGCGGTGGAGACACCGATGACGGCACTGAGCAGCCCGAAGGCCTTCCCCCGGGCCAGCCCGGTGAACTGGATCTGGATGAGGGCGGCGATGACCGGGAAGAACAGACCTGCGCCGAGGCCCTGCACCACCCGCAACGTCACCAGCTGCGCAGGGCTCGAGGACAACCCGCAGGCCAGGCTGGTGAGTGTGAACAGGCTCAGCCCGACGACGAACATCATCCGGTGGCCGTACCGGTCGCCGAGCCTGCCCGCCGGGATGAGGATCAGCCCGAAGGACAGGAAGTACCCCGAGAGGATCCAGGCCAACGTCTCCTCACTCGCCGACAGGGCCTGGCCGATGTCCGGCAGGGCGACGTTGACGATCGTGGTGTCCAACAACGCCACGAAGGCCCCGACCAGGACCACCGACAGCGTCGTCCAGCCTCGGGGCGCGACGGAGGACTCCGGGTGGTGGTCGGCGAGGCCGTCGTCGGGTGCCCCGGCGTCGCCGTCCGAGTGCCGGGGCTGCTCCGGCGTCGGGTTGGTCACGATGTCGGCTTCTCGGTGTCCCCGACCGACCCCGGCCGACTCGGCGCGGTGGCACGTCGGGCAGGTTCAGGGTGCGAACCGGCACCGGGCCGGGGCCTGGCCCGAACGGCGTGCGCGGCGTCGGGAATGCAGGACGCGGCGGCCGGGTACTCGGCCGCGACCGGCGATCGGGTGCTCACCCGATCTCTTTAGCCTGACATCCGGCTGCCTGCATTCCCAGCTGGTCGATCGGGTGGATGACGGCACACGTCGCACCCGACCGGGTGGCCATGGGGCCACGGCCGGTCGGGCGATCGCTCGCGTCGGTGGGCGTCGACGTCTCGGCACCGGGGAGCCGCCGACACGGCGCGTCCGTCTGGTGGGGGACGGGGAATCACCACGAGATGACCCGGCGCCGGCTACCGTCGCTTCGATGACCGAACATCAGGCCGCCGAGACGGTGTCGACGCGCAGGCTGTCATTGCGACGACCGGTCCGCCACGACGTCGACGCGATCCTGGCCGTCCATCGGGACCCGCGCACGTGTGCGCACAACCCCTCCGATCGACTGCACACCGCTGCGGAGGCCGAACAGCTGTTCCACCGTTGGGACACCCAATGGGACCGTTTCGGCATCGGCTATCTGGTTCTGCGCGAACACGATTCCGACACCGCCCTGGGCTTCTGCGGGGTGAAGTCGATGCTGTTGAAGGATCGGGCCATCCTCAACCTCTTCTACCGCCTCGCCCCCACCGCGTGGGGGCGGGGATTGGCGAGCGAGGCGGCGCGCGCGGTCGTGGACTGGGCGACGCGACGGATGCCGGAGCCGCCGATCGTCGCCAGGGTCCGCCCCGCCAACATCGCCTCGCAGCACGTGGCCCGCCACGCCGGGCTCAGCCGAGCAGCGCACCTGGACGGGCCGGGTCCGGACGGCCTCGACTGGATCTACGTCTCGGCTTGGCCCGAGTGACGGACCTCGTGGCCCGCCCGGCACGTCGCTCCTCGCAGGGCGGGGGAGCGCATTCCCGCAGGCAGGTCGACGGCTGCGGGGGCCGCGCTCGGTGATCTCCGGCGCCCTGCCCGCCTCCGGGGCGGCGCCAGACGACCTGGACCGTGATTCGCGCAGGCCGAAGAACACGTCCTCGGCCTGCGGACATCGACTTCCCTCGCCGATCGGCGTCGACCCGACGGTGGATCCTCGCCAGCAGTCGCGGTCGAGCCGTGGCCTTCGCCGTCAGGAGGCTCGTCCCAACCGAGCGAGCGCGGTGGCACTGGCACTGTCGGGATCGGCGGTGTAGATCACCAGCCGCAGGTCAGTGCCGGGCAGCAGCAAGGTCTGGCGGTCCAGTTCGAGCGGGCCGAGCTCGGGGTGATTCAGGAGCTTGCGCAGTGTGAGACGGGGCCGCACGTCGTGGCTGCGCCATCCGGCGGCGAAGTCCACGCTGTGCGCGGCGAACTCGTTCACCAGTTCGCCGAGCGCGCGGTGCGCCGGATAGCGGGCGATGGTCGCACGCAGGTCGGCTGCGGCCTGCCGAGCGAACTCGCCTTCCGCGCCTGCCGGTGCCGAGCAGATCGTGGCGCCCAGCCGGATGGCCACTCGCACGGTGTTGCGCTCCGCGGCGGGCAGCTGCGCGAAGTCGATGATCAACGCGGCCGCCGAGGTGTTCCAGGCGACGATGTCTTCCTGCTCGTCGACCAGGTAGGCGGGTATCCGCCCGAGTCGGTGCAGCAGCAGGCGGGCGTCGGCGGGCACGGGCACGCGATCGACATTCGTGCGGGGCGGCGTCTGCCCGGCCAGCCGCGCAGGTGTTCGCGCTCCGCGGTGGTGAATCGCAGCGCCGTCCCCAGCGCGGCCAGCACCTGAGGTGAGGGACGTGACGCGCGGGCCTGTTCCAGCCGCTCGTAGTAGCTGATGGACATCCCGGCGAGGACGGCCACCTCTTCCCTGCGCAGCCCGGGGGTGCGTCGGGCACGCCTGTCCGGCGGGCGACCGACGTCCACCTGATCCGGGCGCAGCGCCTCCCGTCTGCGGCGCAGGAAGTCTGCCAGTTCGCGTCGGCTCACCGGGCCAGGGTGGCACGGCTCCGCCCGGTTCAGCCACGGACCGGTGGTCCGGGGCTCGCCGGTCTGTTCCGCGCCTGCGGCCTGCGCCCCCAGCCTGGGGTGGTCACCTACTTCCGTCGGATGTGGAGGGAACACCATGCCCCGCACCCCGGACGAGACCATTCGTCGGCTGCTGGATCTGCTGCAGGCCAAAGACATGAACGCCGTCGCCGAGCTGTGGGCGGCGGACGGCACAGCCGAGTTCCCGTTCGCCGAAGCCCCCTCGCCCGCCCGGCTGAACGACCGAGAGGCTGTCCGCGCCTATCTGGCGGGTCATCCGGACCGCATGGACGTGCGGGAGATCCCGGCCGTCACCGTGCATCACACGAGCCGCCCGGACACCATCGTGGTGGAGTTCACCGCGCACGGACGCACGGTGTCCACCGGCGAGCCCTACCGGTTGGACTACGTCACCGTCGTCACCGTCCACGAAGGCCTGATCACCCGATATCGGGACTACTGGAGCCCGGTGGCGGCCGCCTCGGCGGCCGGAACACTGCCCGAACTGCTCGGCTCGCTGCGCTCGCGGACCGCCCGATGACCGGCGTGCTGGTCACCGGCGGCACCGGGAAGACCGGCAGCGTGCTGGCCGCACTGCTGCGGGAGCGCGAGGTGCCGATCCGGGTGGCGAGTCGTCATCCGGCGGGCGATGATCCCGACGCCGTCCGGTTCGACTGGGCGGACCCGACGACCTTCCCGGCCGCGCTGCACGGGATGGATCGCGTCTATCTGGTGCCTCCGGTGCTCACCGTGGATCCGATGCCGCTGCTCGAGCCGTTTCTGGCCGAGGCGACACGCATCGGCGTACGCCGAGTGGTGCTGCTGGGCTCCGCGATCGTGCTGCCCGACGCCCCCGGCGCGCTGTGGCTGGCCGAGCGGGTGCGGTCCCGGCCCGGCTGGGTGGTGCTGCGCCCGTCCGGATTCATGCAGAACTTCCTGAGCCCGCACCCGCTGGGCGAACGGATTCGGCGGCACGGCGAGATCCGCACCGCCGCAGGCGCCGGTCGGGTGGGTTGGATCGACGCAGCCGACATCGCGGCCACCGCCGCCGCACTGCTGACCGACCTCGACGGCGTCCTCGACGACCGGCGTGACCATCTGCTCACCGGCCCGAAGTCGCTGAGCTATCAGGACGCGGCGGCGATCATCACCGCGCACACCGGCAGGCCGATCCGGGTGCGGCACATCGGCGTCGAGGAGTCGGCGGCCGACAACCGGGCCGCGGGCATGCCCGCCCCGTTCGCCGCCGCCCTCGCAGCAGTGGAAGCCGACATCGAACGTGGTCGGGAAGACCTGGTCAGCACCGCCGTGCTGGACCTCACCGGCCGCCCGCCCCGGACCTTCGCCGAGTTCGCCGAGGAGCACGCCGCCGAGTGGACGGCCGATCGGGGGCACGAGGGGTGACGGCCGAGCCCTGACCGGCAGGCCCGCCGGTCACCCCGGTCAGGGCAGGCGGCGCGCACTCACCGGCCGGGTTTCCTGCCCTGGCGTACCCCGGGTCACCAGCCTGCGGCCTCGACGGCGTGTCGCAGCAGCAGCGCGGTCGTCACCGGTCCGACGCCGCCGGGCACGGGGGAGAGGGCACCTGCCTGCTCGCTCACCTCGGGCGCGACATCGCCCAGCAGCCCGCCGTCCTCGGCCGGGTTGGTGCCGACGTCGACCACCACGGCACCTGGACGAATGTGCGCCGACGTGAGCAGGCCTGCCCGACCCACCGCGGCGACGACGATCTCGGCGCGGCCGGTCACCGCAGGCAGGTCTCGCGTCCGCGAATGGCACAGCGTCACGGTCGCGTCGCGGGCCAGCAGGAGCTGCGCCAGCGGCTTGCCCACCACAGTGGATCGACCGACGATCGCCACCTCCCGGCCCGCGAGCGGCACCTCGTGGTGATCCAGCAGGGCCACCACGGCGGCGGCCGTGGCCGGGGCGAAGGCGGGCAGGCCCGCGACCAGCCTGCCCAGGCTCGCGGGCGCGGCGCCGTCGACGTCCTTGGCCGGATCGATGAACTGGGCGGCCTCGGCCAGGCTCGTCCCGACGGGCAGCGGCGTCTGCAGCATCAGCCCGTGCACGTCGGGGTCGGCGCTCGATTCCGCCAGTCGCTCGTGGATCTCGCTCGGCGCGGCCTGCGGGCCGAGATCGACGACGACGCAGTCGATCCCGGTTCGCTTCGCCGCCCGAGCGATCGAACGGACGTACCAGGCGCTGGCCTCGTCGGCGGTGGCCGTCACCACCGTCAGCCTCGGCACGCGACCGGCCGCCGCAGCGGCGGCGACCCGGCTCGTGGTGTCGGCACGCACCGACGCGGCCAGTTCCGTGCCGGACAGCAGTCGCGCGGTCATCGGATCATCTCCCGAACGGCCTCGGTCAACCGGTGTGCGCGCGCCTGGAGATCGTCGACCCCGGCGACCTCGGCGCGCAACGCCTCGTGCGCACCGACGTCGGTCAGCCCGGCCAGGTTGATCTCCACGTTGACCCGGCTGGCGGCCGCAGCCGCCCTGGCGGCCTCGGCCGAGGCCGCGATGTCGGTGATCACGTTGCGATTGCCGACGGGAAGCAGCTCCTCAGCCAGGGCGAGCAGCCGCGCCACGACGGCGATCGTGTCAGCGGGCGGCCGCGCGGCGCCGCTGAGAGCGTGCTGAATCGCCTCCTTGCGGACGGCCTTCTCCTCGTCGGTGCGCCGAGACAGCCGGTAGGCCTCGCCGACGGCACCGAACGCGAGGGCATCCCGTTCGGCGAGATCCAGGGCGACCGCCCGCAGCTCCTCCGCCTCCACCAGGACGTTGCCCACTACCTCGGCGTGCTCGGCATGGCGTTCGCCGTCGGTGTAGCGCGCCACCATCGCCAGCAGCGCCGCCGACTGGGCGGCGTGGAGCGCGGCGGACGCACCCCCGCCGGGGGTGGGTTCGCGCGCGGCGAGTTGATCCAGGAACTCTTCGATCGACCGTTCGCGCACCCGTTTCGCCCTCCGCCGCCGCTGACCGTGTCGATCAACAACCGTAGGCCACGGCGGTGCCCGATGACGCGCAGGCTCGGCAGGTCCGAGTGCTGGTCGACGGCGGCGTCGGACGATCCGGGTCAGTGGCGGCGAAGCCGCAGCGTCCGACCTCCTCGGACCGAAGCAGGCTGCCGACTCCCACGGCCTGCTCGCGCGCGGGTCGGCCTGCGACCGGCCCAGCCGAATCCTCGCGTCTCAGCAGGCGCCATCCGGCCGTACCGCACGCACGCGGCCCGGGGACGCGGGCCCGATAACAGCGATGTCACCAGGCAGGACGGGCAGGGTGCCCCGTGGTCCGACGCGAGCACGTCGACGTCCGAGACGGACAGCCACTGGCCGCACCGCGTACGCAGCAGGCCCGCGACCGGTGCCAGCGACAAGCAGACGTGCGCCACCCGGTGCGATTCCGGCGCCATCCCGATCTTCACGCGGATCAACCGTTCCCGATCAGAACGGGGCGGAACCGGTCTGGCCGGATTCGTCGCTCCCGGTCGCCGCCCCGCGGCTGCCTCCTCGCAGTCCCAGCACGGGCGCGACGCGGTCAGCCTGATCCCGGCGATGACCCGTTCCGGCGGCGGCCCGACCCGCATCGACCGACCACACCGGGCCACGACCAGGGTTCCCTCGGCGGGTCGCGTCCCGACGACCTGATGACGGTCCAGCCACAGTCCGGACTTCGGCAGCGTGTCCTGGGTGAACGACCGCTGGACCTCGCCGTTCATCGGGCCGCCGCCCGCTGCCGGACCGTGACCGTTCGCCGAGCCGACCACCGGAATCGACCTCGCCGCATCGGCTGACGAGCCGGCGACGCGAGGGGCGGCATCTCGCGACCGGCCACCGTCGTCGCGTGTTCACACCTCGGGCCGCAGCGAACGACGATCGACGTCTGTCCACTGTGCTGCGTATTCATGGCCTCACCTCCTGGGAATGGAAGGAGAGGTTAGGGCCGAAAGATCGCCATCCCGTTCCCGCCGGGCATACCAACCCCGATCGAGTTAACGAGGTGCGTCGAGCCCGCCGTGTCCGGGTCGATTCCGCGAGGTCCGTTGCTCGGCACCCCTGGTGTGTGCCGGGCTCGGACGGCCGACTTCACGCCGCGACCCTGGGTAGGCCGCACCGCCGTGGTGTGCCGCCGTACGACCTCGGCTCGCCGACGACCGTCGCATTCGACCAGCGCTCGACGCCTGCTTTCGACCGACGACGTCGGGGCCAGGTCACCGGGCAGCGCCCAAGTCTCAGTCCAGGCGGAGGTAGTCCCGGTAGAAGTCCACCATCAGGTTCGCGCCCTTGATCTCCGCCGTGGTCTCCGCACCGAGCAGCCCCAGTTCGTCCGAGTAGGCGGCGCCCGCGCCGGGCCCCAGCGGCAGGGCGATGCCCGGGGCAGCGGGCTCGTAGGCGACGAGTTCGGCCGCGCCCCGGATCATCGCGCGGATGTTGCCCGCAACCACCTCGGCATGTCGTCCTGCCGCGCTCGCCGTGTCGGCTTCGGGGGTCGCTGGCAGGTCGCCGACGGCGAACACCGTGCGCTGTCCCGGCAGCCGGAGCTCCGGGGTGACCTCGACATGGCCGTCGGGTCGCCGAGTTCCGGCCAGCTCGTCCGCGAGGTAGTCCGACACCGGCACGACGCCGAAGCAGCGGAACCAGAGGTCTGCGGTGACCTTGCCGCCCGCGCTGGTGGCCACCGTGAACGTCCCCGGCATGCCGGGCTCGGTGGTCGGCTGCTCGGCCAACGAGGTGCCGAGGAGCAGCTCGACGCCGAGCGTGTGGAGCTGCCGACGCAACTCCGCCCGCAGGTCGGCGGGGAACCGGCCGCCGAGGAGGTCGGAAGCGGGGTCGACGATCGTCACGGACTTGTCCGGCCACGCCGCCGTGATCTCGCCCGCCAGCTCGAGGCCCACCGGCCCGGCACCGAGCAGCAGGACCCGGTCGGCGGCGGCCAGGGCCTTCTGTGTGCCGCGAAAGGCGGCCGTGGCCCGCCCGGCGTCCTCGATGTCGGTCTTCGCCGGGAACGGGTATCGAGACCCGGTGGCGAGAACGAGGAAGTCGGCGTCGATCCGCGCGCCCGAGCCGAGGACGACTCCGGACGGATCAACCTGGACTGCCCGGTCGCGTACGACCCGCCCTCGGCTGAGCAGCCGGTCGTAGGGCAGGAAGAGACGATCGGACCATTCCGGGTCGACGACGCCCCGTAAGGCGGCGACGCTGTGGAACATCGCATCGCGAGGCTCCACGAGGACGACGTCGGCCACGTCGTCGAGCGCCTTGGCCACGGCTATTCCGGCATACCCGCCGCCGATGACGACCACGGTCTCAGGCATGAGCACTCCAGGTTCGCAGTACGTATGATTCGCAATAAGAACTGTCTACTTGGCGGACTGTTCGTAATACGAACCAGATTAGTTCGTTTCGCGAACCGTTGTCAACTACACTCGGGCGTCAGGAGGCCGCCATGACCGACAGGACCGAGACGCTGGGGTTCGCCGACGCAGTAGTGCGACTCGCACATCTGGTTGACCACGTCTTCGACGAGGTGAGCCGTCGTCACGACCTCACCTCCGCGCAGGCTCAGCTGCTGTGCGTGCTGGTCCGTGGCCCGGTCGGCATGACGGACCTGTGCCGCGCACTGAACCTGGAGAAGTCGAGCCTGACCGGTCTCGTGGACCGCGTTGAACGGCGCGAACTCGTCGTCCGAGTTCGCGATTCCCAGGACCGACGCGCCTACCGAATCGCACTGACCGACGCAGGAACCCGCCTCGCCGTGCTGGCCCACGACGGCGTGGTCGCAGAACTGGATGCGCTCGCCGCCGACCTGCCCGCCGCCGAGCGGACGCTGGTGACCTCAGTGATCACTCGGATCGTCACCGAAGTCGACGTCGGCACGGCCGGACTCACCCCGTCGACGACCTGACCTCACCGGCGGGAACCGCCATGGCGAGGCAGTCGCCGAGACCCTGACCTACGCCGACGGGCGACCGTCGCGCCCCAGCCCTGTGGAGACCTCGCGCCGACGGCAGGCGGCAAGAACGATCACATTCCCGCCGGCTGCTCGATGTATCCAGCGGTTCGGCGTCCGCCCGGCGGGAGGCATCCCGTGCCCGGCCGGCGCGACGAGGTCGGCCCTGCCCGCATAGAGCTCGGCCAGGTCGTTCGGGTTGACGACCGGAGAACCCTCGGACCGTCGGTGGACTCAGAAGGCGACCTGGGCCGCAGCGCTCATCTCGCTACGGTGGGACATGTACGTCACGCGCGATCGCGTCGAGCGGGTTCCACCCCGAGCCGTCGACTCCGCAGGCTGCGGCGTAGCGACTGCCGCCCATGCCGGTTTGTGGTGCAGCGACCACGACCCGGCACCGCCTGCCGCGACGATCCGCACCCGACGGACGGTTCAGTGCGCCGACGGGAGAATGTTCCCGGCCCGAAGTGGTGGAACCGCGGAGCAGCGGAGTGATCCTGCTGGCGTGTCGACCCCGACGCGCGATGCACTGCACTCCACGCCGGTACGGCGGCCTGCGGCCGGACGTCGTCGAGTCCACTCGCCGCCCAGCACGCCCGTACGGCGCCCACCGTGCCGAGTCGAGGGGTGCGCGACATGGTCAGGAAGACGAGCGGGACGCCGGGCATGCTGCCTGCGTCGATGTTGGTGCTGCTGCTCGGGACGGCAGCGGCGACGCCGGTCTCGGCGATCGAGGACGTGCACGACTGCGTCGCCTTCGCCGTCACCCGCGGCGTCGACGAGCGGACGGCCGCGATCGCCTGCGATGCGGGAACGACCACCGCCGAGCGATGCCGAGAGTTGTTGGGTCCCTTCATGTCCGGGCGGGAGGCGGCCGAGGCCTGTCGAATCCGCTGAGTCGCACGGTCGGATCGATCATTCCGGTTCTGAGCAGGGCAGGATGGCGGGCACCGCGACCGCCGACGTTCGAGGAGATCCCGTGCCCGCCGCCTCCACCTCAGCCGACCTCGACGCTGCCCGCGAGGTCCGCAATCAGACGCCGCCCCGCATCGACGTCGACGAGTTCGCCGCCAACGTGCCGCTGCGAGAAGCGGTGTCCCGATACTCGGCCGACTGGGCGCAGGAGCACCTCGGCGAGGCGGGCAGGCTCGCCGGATCGGCACGGTTCCACGCATGGGCCGACCGCGCCGAGGAACGGCCGCCTCGGCTGCACACCCACGACCGGGTCGGTCACCGCGTCGACGAGGTCGAGTACGACCCGGCCTACCACCAGGTGATGACCGGCGCCGTGGGCCTCGGCGCGCATGCCCTGTCCTGGCGAGCGGCCCGCCCCGGCGCACACGTCGCGCGGTCGGCGGTGCACCTGCTGCTCGCCCAGACCGAGTCGGGTCATGCCTGCCCGATCACCATGACCCACGCCGCGGTGCCCGCGCTGCGCGCTCAGCCGGACCTGGCCGCCGAGTGGGAGCCTCGGCTCACATCGTTGGACTACGACCCGGAACTGCGGCCGGCCGCCGACAAGCCCGGCGTGCTGATGGGCATGGGGATGACCGAGCGCCAAGGCGGCTCGGACGTCCGGTCCAACATCACCCGCGCCCGACCGCTCCATGGCGAAGGCGAATACCAGCTCACCGGGCACAAATGGTTCTTCTCGGCCCCGATGTCGGACGCCTTCCTCGTCCTGGCCCAGACCGACGCGGGCCCCACCTGCTTCCTGCTCCCTCGGGTGCTGCCCGACGGCACCCGCAACACGCTGCGGCTGCAACGGCTGAAGGACAAGCTGGGCAACAGGTCCAACGCCTCCAGCGAGGTCGAGTTCGACCGCGCGTGGGCCCGGCTGGTCGGCGAGCCTGGTGCCGGCGTGCGCACCATCATCGAGATGGTCAACCACACGAGGCTCGACTGCGTCGGCGGCACGGCGGCGCTCATGCGACGCGCGGTGGTGGAGGCCTGCCATCACGCCCGCCACCGACGCGCCTTCGGTGCCGCGCTGGTGGACCAGCCGCTGATGACGTCGGTGCTGGCCGATCTGTGTGTGGAGTCGGAGGCCGCCACTGCCGGGCTGCTGCGCCTGGCACGCGCCTACGACGTCGACGCGTCCGAGCAGGACCGGCAGCTCCGCAGGCTGGGCACCGCCGTGCTGAAGTACTGGGTCTGTCGACGCGGACCGGCTCACGCCTTCGAGGCGATGGAGGTCCTGGGCGGCAACGGCTACTGCGAGAACTTCCCGCTGGCCCGTGCCTACCGGGAGCAGCCGCTGACCTCGATCTGGGAGGGCTCCGGAAACGTCATCTGTCTCGACGTGCTGCGTGCGCTGACCCGAACTCCCGAGACCGGCGAGGCGTTCCTCGCCGAAGTGGACCTCGCCAGGGGCGGAAATCCGCGGCTCGATGCCCACCTGGACCTGGTGCGCCGGGATCTGATCGGGCTGCCCGCCGACCCGGCCGAGGCGCAGCGGCAGGCCCGCACCTTGACGGAACGGCTTGCGCTGGCCCTCCAGGGCGCCTTACTCGTCCGTCATGCCCCCGCCGAGGTGTCCGACGCGTTCTGCGGCAGCCGACTCGACGGGGGAGGCCGTTCCTACGGCGCGCTGCCCGCCTCCGTCGCGGCCGGCGCGATCGTCGACCGACACACCGGCGAGATCGGATCGCAGGCGGAGTGACCTGTGATCCGCGACGTGCCACGCCGTCCGTTCCGAGGGCGGTCTCGTACGGCAGGCCGTCTCGTGTGGACACCGGTCTGCCGGCGAGAATCCGAGTGCATCGATGCGGAACGGCCGGCTAGGGTCCAGGCTCAGCCGGACGGCGTCGTGACGGACGTCGCGCCTCGTGCCGTCCGGTCCCAACCGAAGCACCCGCACGACCACCAGAAGACGAGGACGTCATGACCGTCGATCCGACTCCGCCCAGCCCGCTGGAGCAGGGGACACCCGCCGTCGTGCTGATCACCGGCGTCCAGGCGGCAGGCAAGTCCACGGTGGCCCAACTGCTGGCCGAGCGACTGCCCCGCGCGGTCCACCTGCGCGGAGACCTGTTCCGCAAGATGATCGTCGCCGGGCGACGCGAGATGACGCCCGATGCCGAGCCCGCAGCGCTGGAACAGCTGCGGCTCCGGCATCGGTTGACCGCCTCGGTGGCCGACGAATACGTGCGAGCGGGATTCGCCGTCGTCGCGCAGGACATCGTCATCGGCGAGGAGCTGCCTCGGCTGCTCGCCGCCGTCCACAGCAGGCCGTTGTTCCTGGTGGTGCTCGCCCCCGACGTCGCCTCGATCGCCGATCGTGAGGCGGGCCGGGGCAAGACCGCCTACGGCCCGGCCTGGGGCGTCGAGGAGCTGGATCGGCTGTTCCGCGCGGAGACTCCCAGACTGGGCCTGTGGCTGGACACCTCACGACAGACACCGGAGGAGACGGTGCAGGAAATCCTGACGCGGGCGTGGACCGAGGCGGGTGTGGACCCCGCGCCGATGCAGGCCTGATCGACTGAGACACCCGCTCGCGAGGCAGTCCGTTCGTCGGAGCAGGCCCGACAGGGCACGGCCGATGAGACCGGCCCACGCCCGTCGCCCGGTCTCAGTCCGTCGTCGAGTTGCTCATCGCTGCGACGACGTCGCGTCCCGTGTCGAGCGCCCGCCGGAAATGTGCGGTCGTGGTGTCGAGCGCGCTGGTGTCCAGGCCATGGGCACGCGCGGTATGGATGATGTGGCTGATGCTCGTCGTCGCAGAGGCGAGGATGGCGTCCTCCTCGGGATTCTCTCCTGCGGTGATCTGCGCGGCATAGTGGTCGATGATGTCGGGCAGGATCGCGCTGATCCCCTTGGCGTGCGGCGCGAGTTCGGCCGCCGTGATGCCCTCCGCCCTGGCGAGTGCGAGCGCGTGGACGAGGCCGTGCATCGAGGTCCAGAAGAAGTCCAGCAGGGCGATGTCGTGAGCGGCCGCCCGGCCGGGGTCGGTGCCGAGATGGTTCGCCGCGCCGCCGAGGTGGGCCAGCGTCGGCGCCCAGCGCGTGTAGGTCTCCGTCGGTCCGCTGTAGAGCACGCTGGCGGAGGGACCGCCGATGGTGGTGGTCGGGGTCATGATCGACCCGTCCAGGTAGTCGACGCCGTGTTCGGCGGCCCAGTCTGCCGTCTCGCGGGCGCGGGCGGGCGAGTCCGCGGTGAGGTTCACCAGGGTGCGTCCCCGCAGGGCGTCGCCGACGGTGCCCAGAATGGCGTGCACGGCGTCGTAGTCCAGCACGCAGACGATCACCAGCGGACTCGCCGCCGCCGCGTCGGCTGCGGTGGCGGCGCGGACGGCCCCTCGGGAGATCAGGTCGCCCTCCTTGCCTGGTGAGCGGTTCCAGACGGTCGTGGGGTGGCCTGCGGCCAGGAAGGCTCCGGCCAGGGCCCGACCCATCGGGCCGAGGCCGAGGATCGTGACGGGTACGCGGTCGGTGGCGGCGGTCTGGACGGCAGCGATGTCGGTGGTCGCGTGAAGGTCGGTCACGGCGGCGACGCTAGACTTTGACATCGATGTCAGAGTCCACTCGGGATGTCGGAGGTCACATGCGCATCGGGGAGCTGTCCCGCCGCACCGGCGTCAGCGAGCGGTCACTGCGCTATTACGAGCAGCAGAAACTGTTGGAGCCGCAGCGGCGGCCCAGCGGCTATCGCGAGTACGCGGAGTCCGACGTCGAGGTGGTGCGACGCATCCGCACGCTGCTCGCCGCCGGGCTCAACACGACGATCATCGCCGAGGTGCTGCCCTGCATGGTCGTCGACGGCGACCTGCTGGTGCCCGGCTGCTCCGAACTGGCCGTGGAGCTGAGCCGGGAGCGCGACCGCATCACCGGCCAGATCGACGAGCTGAGCGACGCCCGCGCGATCCTCACCGAGATCATCACCGCCACGGCCGAGACGGACCCTTCTGCGGTGTACGACTGCGACTCGATAGACGAGGTGACGGCGGGCTCGCGACGTCGGCAGCCCGTACCGCGCTGACTCGGGCAGGCCTGGTCGGCGGAGCCGTAGCCGACAGGTTCTCCCTCGGGGCGCGAGGTTCGCGGCAGGCACCGACCTGACGAGGCACATCGCAGATGCGAGAAGTCCCGATCGCGGTTCGCGGCTCGGGGAGATCGGGTCGGCGCGGGCATGCCAGCGCAGCCCTGTCGGCCTTGATCCAGGCAACAAGCGCACCGAAGACGCCCCAGGGTGCCGCCTGCGCGGTTCTCGATGTCGCGGAGGCCGAAGAGACCAGGAGCGTGGCTGATCTCGATCTGGACGCGCGACATGGCCCGCGCTGCCTACACCTGGTCCCAAAACACGCAAGGCACGCCGCCACGCCTGACGGCGTCCGGACATCCTGACGAGAACTCATTCGACCACGAGGCGCTGGTCCGTCACCATGGTCGAACACACACAGTGAGGAGTCGTGAATCGTCGGTCACCGAGGTGATCGCCCAGCTCCGCCAGGCGCACGCCCTACTCACCCAAGCCCGCCAGGCCACCCTCCAGGCCGACGCGGCCATCGCCGAACTCCGCCGCAACGGAATCAAGATCAGCCCGGAGAAGGTCGTCCACGTGGGACGTCATCAGGACGGCTACCTGGTCTGGCTGGCGGAGGGTCGAATTGACACGTCAGGGAAAGCGCATATTCTCCGACCAAATCGGCGCAAATTCTTTGAGCGGGAAGCGGTCCCGGCGGCACGTGTCGTCGATCTGATTTTCGCGGGCATTGAACGTGGCAGACTCATCGGCCACATGGTGGACAAGGAGGTGTACGAGGTGGATTTCGACGGGACCCCGCGACGACAGATCGCCATCTTTATCAGCCCCAACGGATACATCGTCACAGCCCTACCCGTCACCTAGCGAAACAAAGTTGCACTAATTTCAGCCAAGAAGAATGAGAACTAATCATGGAACTATCAGTCCTGGTGGGCTACGCGGAAGGCCCCTTCTACTTCGAGATGGAGGGAGAGTACGGGAACTTCACTGTTGAGGAGGCTGCGGCCTACCTTGGACTATCCGATGATCTCGCGGCGGCCGTAACGTCGTGGGACGCCGAGTATCAGGCAACACTGGATCAAACTTACCCGCCGGATTCAGCATTTCCGTCCCCTGAGGCGCATCGAATTTGGATCGAAAAGGGCAAAGAACTTGCCGCCCGAATCAAGCAGGAATCCCCGATCGTCACGCGCGTCGACTATCAGGCGAACAGCCATTACCAGGACGGTACCTGCGTGTTCTGACGGGAACCCTCCGTCTCCGCTGGCCGCGTGCAGGGGGTGGTGTTGGCTGCACGGTCGGCGGCGAGGTCGTCGCTGAGATCGACGAGCGGTGATCCCCGATGGTGCCAGTGCTGCTGCCGCTGTCCTGCTCGCAGGTGCATCGGGTTGATCAGCGGCGGCTCGTCGACCACGTGTGCGCCTTCCCGTGTGCCGCCGGGTGTGAGTACGCCGTGCGCGGGAGCATGGTCTCGTCGCCGACTCCACAATCGTCGCCGTATCGGACCCGCCTGCCTGTTCCGCGAGACGGGAGTCCGAGTGTCCGTCCCCTGCGGTCACGCGGGTCGGACCGCAGGGGACGGACAGGGATGCGACGGAGAAGTCAGTCCCCGTAGAACCGGGCCGGGTCGAGGTCGGTCAGCGGGATTCGATTCGCCCCGGCCGCAGGCGCCGCTGCGGCGGGCTCGGCGTGGGCGGACCGCAGGACGAGGGCGAGCGCCGGTTCCTCGTCGATCCGCTGGACGAGGGCGTAGAGCACGGCCAGCACGTGCACACACCGAGGTGCGCGCGCCGGGCAGGAGCACTCGACGACCTGGGCCGACGGGTGCACCGCCAGGTCGATCTCGTGACGGCGCAGGTCGGCTTCCAAGGAGTCGGGCAGATCACCTGGTGCGAGCGTGGCCCGCTGCGCGCCTGCGGCGGCCACTAGGCGCTCCGCCTCGGCGCGGGTTCGCCCGCTCCATTCGGGCAGGCCCACCTCGACGCGGTAGCCGACATCCTTGACCCGCACCTCGGCCGTCACCCGTCCTGTCACGATGGTCAGATCGGCGACGGCCTGGTTCCTGGCGAGACTGCGAGCCTTGGGCAGTCCGGCGTTCGACGTGGTGACCGAGGTCGACTCGACCGTCCGCAACCACGCCCGACCCCACACGGTGGCACCGAACTCGGCGCTCATCAGCCGATCACCTCCTCGTCGAGGTCGAGGACGGCGTGCAGGTCCTCGTCGGACAGCTCAGCCAACGCGGCCTCGCCGCCCGCGACGGCGTCGGCGAGGACCCGCTTGGACTCGTGGAGCCTGGCGATGTGGTCTTCGACGGTCCCGCCGGTGACCAGGGTGTGCACGGCCAGCGCCCGGTCCCGGCCGATCCGGTGTGCTCGGTCGGTGGCCTGGTCCTCCACCGCCGGGTTCCACCAGCGGTCGTAGTGCACGACGTGTCCCGCGCGCGTCAGGTTCAGGCCGAACCCGGCGGCGCGCAGGCTCAACAGCAGCACCCGCGGTCCGTCGTCCTCGTGCTGGAAAGCGTGGACCAGCTGATCCCGGCGCTCGGCGCTCAACCCGCCGTGCAGGAAGGGCACCGTCGGGACGCCCAGCTCCTCGGCCAGGTGCCGGGACAGCAGGTCGCCCATCACCCGGTACTGGGTGAAGACCAGCGCCCGGTCGTCGTCCTCGACGATCTCGGCGAGCATCTCGGTGGCCCGGTCGAACTTGCCGGATCGACCCGCCAGTGCCCGGTCGTCAGGACGGTACTGCGCGGGGTGGTTGCAGATCTGTTTGAGCGCCGTCAGCAACGCCAGTACCCGGCCTCGGCGGCCGATGCCCGTGCCGAGTCCGTCGGAGAAGGCCTGCCGCACGGCAGCCCGATACAGCTCCGCCTGCTCCTCGGTCAGAGTGCAGGCCACCGTCGAGTACAGCTTGGGCGGCAGATCTGCGGCGACGTCCGCCTTGCGTCTGCGCAGGACGTGCGGCGCGATGAGCGTGGCCAGGCGCGCGGCGGCCGTCGCGGAACGACGTTGTTCGACCGGCACCGCGAACCGCTGCCGGAATCGGGCGCGAGTGCCCAGCAGTCCGGGATTGGTGATGTGCAGGATCGCCCAGAGTTCGTCCAGCCGGTTCTCCACCGGGGTTCCGGTCATCGCGAGCCGGATCGTGGCGGGCAGGGCCGCGGCGGCCCTGGCCGCGCGGGTGTCGGGGTTCTTGATCTGCTGTGCCTCGTCGAACACCACGACGTCCCAGTCGATCCGGGCCAGTGCCTCGGCGTCGGAGCGCAGCACGCTGTAGCTGGTGACCACGACCGTCCCGGCGGCAGGCGTGGTCTGCAGTCCTCGGCGGGACCCGTGGTGGGCGACGACCGGGGTGCCCGGAGTGAATCTGGCCAGTTCACGACGCCAGTTGCCGACGACCGAGGTCGGGCAGACCACCAGGTGCGGTCCCGTCGACCGTCGGGTGGCGAACAGGCAGATCGCCTGGAGCGTCTTGCCCAGCCCCATCTCGTCGGCGAGCACGCCGCCGCCGGGCCGCTGTCGATCGGCACCCTCGGCCGAGGGAGACGGCGGCGCCGCGCCGGTTCTCGCAGGCAGGCTCGCCGGGTTCTCGACCGGTGCCAGCGAACGAAGCCACGCGACGCCCTCGACCTGGTAGGGGCGCAGCTCCGCCTGCACGGCGGCCGTGGCCAGGTCGACGAGGGTGGCCGCAGCCTGCCTGAAGCGGCCCAGCAGGTCGGCCGCCGTGTCGATCGCGGTCCCGTCGGGGGTGAGCACCGCGTGCGCGGCAGCAGGCATCCGTCCGGCCAACTCGGCGAACCCGGACTCGGCGTCGGCAGTCTCGGTCCGTGCCTCGTCGACCAGCAGCGCGGCCTCGCGCCAGGCATGCAGGGAGGCGCCGACCCCGTCGTCGAGGGCGGCCGGGTCGAGTCGGCGCAACGCGGGCAGGGCGAGGTCGAGATCGGCGAGTCGCGCGGGCACCGCCGCGCCGACGACGGCCGGCCCGGCCTGCCGTGTCGGCGCGGCCAGCCGCACGAGCGACTCCCGCCCGGCAGGCAGGCCGCGGGACGCGAGCACGGCGGGCAGATCCGGCACGCCCCACCACGCCACGGCACCCTCGGCGGGGACGAAGGTCGCCTGCAGGCGACCGGGCAGGTCGGCGGCGGGCAGCACCGGCAGTTCGGGGAGTGTCTCGGCGAGGGTGGAGCGGTCAGACATCGGCGGTCACCGCCGGAGCGGGCCGATCGGCGCCGAACGGCGGGGTCGGATCTGGTGCGTGGGACAAGCCTGCTCCTCGGGCGGGAGACTCGATACCGGATGATTGCGCGGCACACCAGTTGCGTGACGCACCGACGGGGCGGCACAAGCTATCAGAAGGACCGACCGGAATTCACATGACGAAATCCCCCGAGGACGCCGCTGCCGACCGTGACGCGGCCGTGCGGACGATCCTCGACGCCCTGCCGAGTTTCGTGAGCGCGGTGGTCCAGCTCAACGAGCTGATCGCCGAGCGGATGGGCGTCGTCCCCACCGATCTGCACTGTCTGCACGAGCTCCGTCGATTCGGCCCCACGACGGCCCGTGATCTCGCCGACCGCCTCGGTCGCAGCCCCGGTGCCGTCTCCCGCATGATCGATCGACTCGACGCCGCAGGCTGCGTCAGCCGCGCCGACGACCCCGACGACCGCCGTCGAGTACTGATCACGCCGACCGGCCACGGCCTTCGCCGCGTCGCGGACTACTACGCGGGCCTGACCGCCCGGACCCGCGACGACCTGGCCGATCTAGACGAGGACGGGCTGCGCGCACTGGCGGGCTTCCTGCACGCAGGCCACGACAGCACCCACGCCGAGATCGTTCGGCTGCGGTCGACGCGCTGACGACGGGGTCCCGGCGATCGGCGATGATCTCGCCGCGCCCCTCCTGCCGGGACACGCGGCCCGTCTCACCCGCCGTGGCGCCGGTCGCCCAGGACCCGTTCCGACGTCTCCCGCTCGGCATCGGCCGAGAAGCCCGCACGCCCACGGCGGTACTCGACCACGGCGCGTCGGGTGTCCTCCTCGATCAGGTCGGCGTTGAGCGCCGCCGCCGCAGTGAGTCCCGCCGCCGCCGAGCCGATCACCTGGCCCCGCAGGTCCGTGACGTTGCCCGCCGCCCAGACACCGGGGACCGAGGTGGCTCCCGTCGTGTCGGCGGCCACCGCACTGCCGAAGACATGCCCGCCGACCTCCAGCTCGGTCGACTCCAGGCCGAGCGACACGAGCACGTCGGCACGGGCGGTGAACCGGGGTGCGACCACCAGGGCCTGACACGCCACGACCTCGCCCGAGACCAGCCGGACCCCGGTGACGCGGTCCTCGACGGACACCAGTTCGGCCACCTCGCCGGGGACCAGGGTGATCCCTCGGGCCGCCAGCCGTTCACGCTCCTCGTCCGCAGGCGCGGGCTGGTCGTGCAGGAAGAAGGTCACCCGCGCGCTCCACTGCCGGAACAGCTGTGCCTGATGCAGCGAGAAGGGGCTGGTGGCCAACACGCCGATCTGCTGGTCGCGCACCTCCCAGCCGTGGCAGTACGGACAGTGCAGGACGCCGCGTCCCCACTGCTCGGCCACCCCCGGCACCTCGGGAAGCTCGTCCACCAGACCGGTGGCCACCAGCAGTCGCCGCGCGGAGACGCGTCGTCCGTCCGCGAGGTGCACGCG
Organism: Actinoalloteichus fjordicus; assembly: GCF_001941625.1. Classification (NCBI taxonomy): domain Bacteria; kingdom Bacillati; phylum Actinomycetota; class Actinomycetes; order Pseudonocardiales; family Pseudonocardiaceae; genus Actinoalloteichus; species Actinoalloteichus fjordicus. Next base: position 3,398,274 of record NZ_CP016076.1, on the reverse strand, counting down.
GAAACCGGTGGAGTCCGCCTCGGTGTCCCCTCCGACGGGCTCGGCCGAGACGACTCGGCCCGCGACGACCTCACCGCCGTAACTCGCCACCTCGGCGCGGCCTGCGGCGAGCAGCTCGCCGGGGGGAGTGCCCTCACGGCCCAGGTAGTTGTGCACGTGTCCGGCCGGGGCGTTGCGCGGCTCGCCCGCGTCGACGACCAGCACCGAGCGACGCGCCCGAGCCAGCGCCAGCGCCCCGCCGAGTCCGGCGGCGCCGCCTCCCACCACCACCACGTCGTAGCCGTCTCGCACTGTGGTCACCCTTCCTCCACTGCTTCGCGCCGCGTCTTCCTCGCGGCTGCCCTCCGCTGCCCGACTCTCCGCGCCCTCCGCAACATCGTCAAACTGCTTTGCTGTTTCGACAAAAATCCGGCGATGCCGTCGAGCCGACGACACCCGCTGTGGCCTGATGCCGGCCCCGGCACTGCCCACCGGTCACCGGCATGTCGTTCCCGGCCCGGCTGGTTGCCGCCCGGTCGCGTGGAGCCGACCAGGCACCATCGGGGACCCGACCGGCCGGTGTCTGGCAGTGCTCATGACCTGTCGGTGGAAACGACGCGGGGATGCGACGTGCGTGGGGTGACGCAGCCCGTCAGGCTCGGGCAGACGACACTGCACTGCCCGCCGGGCGCTTCTGGGCCGGGCCGAGTACCGACGTCCTACCGCCACGGCGATCGTGATAGATCTGAACCATGTCCTTCGACGCGGTCCTCTTCGACTGGCGCGGCACCCTCGTCACGACACTCGCGGAACCCGACTGGGTTCGACGGGCACTGGAGTCGATCGGGCGACACGCAGGGCCGGAACAGATCGAGACCGTCCTCGCCGCGATCCGGACGGTAGATCACGACGGACGTCGGCTGGACGCCCCCGGCGTCGACGCCGACGCCGACCGGCACCGACAGACCTACCTCGGAGTGTTCGCCGAGGCCGGTCTGGACCCGGAGCTGGCCCGGTCGCTGTATGCCGTCGAGTCCGACACACGGCACAACCCGTTCGCCTCGGACGTCTCGGAGGTGCTCCGGAGCCTGCATACGGCCGGAGTGCGGATCGCGGTCGTGAGTGACATCCACTTCGATCTGCGACCCGTGTTCGCCGACGCAGGCCTGGCGGGCCTGGTCGACGTGTTCACCCTGTCCTTCGAACAGGGCGTGCAGAAACCCGACCGGGCGATGTTCGATCGGACCGTGACGGCGCTGGGCGTCGACGCCGCCGACGCGCTCATGGTGGGCGATCGGTCCGGGCCGGACGGGGCCGCCATCGAGTCGGGCCTGACCACACTGCTGTTGCCGCCGCTGCGATCGACCGACGACCGTCGCCTTCATCGGGTCCTGGCGCTGTGCCTGCCGCGCTGACGCACCGACCGCTGCGTGGGTGAACTCCGCCCGGCCGGTGCGACGCAGGGAGACCTGTGCACCCGGAGTGCTCCGCCGGTCGCGTCTGCTGCCTGCGGCACCATCGGCGGCAGCGGGTGCGATGCACCGCCTGCCGCCGATCCTGCGTCGCAGGCTGCGGCACGCACGCCGTGACCGCTGCACGCTCGCCGAGTGAGTGACCGTCGCGCCTCAGAACCGCCAGCTCGTCGCGCTGTACTCGGCATCGCGGCCGTAGGCGTAGACCGTCACCGGTTCCACTCGGTACACCTGAGCCACGTTCCCGCCCTCACCGACGAACTCGTCGTCACGCACCGCGAAGTTCCACCCGTACTTGGTCGCCCAGTCCTCGGCGAGGCGGCGTAGCAGGGCGTTCTCCGATACCCGCACCGCCAGGCCGTCAACGACGAGGTCGACGCCCTCATTGAGCCGGTTGCACCCGGTGGTGAGGGTGCACTGCGGGTTCTCGGCAAGATTCCTGGACTTGCGCTCGGTCCCACCGGTACAGAAGTACAGGGCCTCGTCCCGCCACACCGCGAGCAGCGGAGTCACGTGCGGACGTCCGTCGGGGCGCACCGTGGAGATCCAGAACACCTCCGATGCCACCAGTCGTTCCCGCACCTCGGACCAGGACGCCGCCGTCGCTCCGGGGCTGCTGAAACCCGTGTGCAGCGTCCCGACCGGTTCCGTCTTCGCCATCGGTCCCTACTCCGTTTCTGTCGTCGCGGTGCCCGCCGTCGGTGTTCGGCGGGGCACCGACCGTGCTGTCGGAGGTACAGACTTCCCCGCAACGCGAAACTCACCGGTCCGGAGCGGAACTCGTCGCCGCGAGAGCAGATCCGCCCGCTGCCGGGAGCGCCGTGGGAGGCGCCGGACTGCCCATCGCGGTGCGGCGGGCCGATGAAAGCGCACGTCGCCGAGGGGCGGAGGGCGGGCGACCGGACGATATGGGACTCGGAAGGAGCCGGGCCTCGGGGAACGGGGAGACGACGAGACGGGTCGGGTGCCGCGGGCGGCGAGGCCGGTTCCACGACGGCCGGAACGGGCGGCTCCCGGCCCCGCCGCCGGACTACCCTCGGCCGGGGCGCACGCACCGACGACGCGGGGGACGACACGGATGAGGTCGACGGGACAGGTGGAGATCAGCTCACCTGCCGAGCTGGCCGCGTTGATCGGCGAGCCGACGGAGCGCAATGCGACCAAGGAGCGCGCCGCGCTGCACCAACTGGACCGGGACTGGCTCGCGGCATCCCCGTTCTGCCTGGTCGCCACCGCCGACGCCGCAGGCCGCTGCGACGTCTCCCCGAAGGGCGACCCGCCGGGTTTCACCCACGTGCTGGACGACACGACGATCGCCGTCCCCGACCGACCGGGCAACCGGCGGGTCGACGGATTCCGCAACATCCTGGCCAACCCGCACGTCGGCCTGATCTACCTCGTGCCGGGCCGAGGCGACACGCTGCGCATCAACGGTCGAGCGAGGCTGGTGAGCGACGCGCCGTTCTTCGACGAGATGATCGTCAAGGGCAACCGACCCCGCGTCGCGATGATCGTGGAGATCGACGAGATCTTCCACCACTGCTCGAAGGCGTTCCTGCGCTCGGCGTTGTGGAAGCCCGAGACCTGGAATCCCGACGCCGTGGCCTCCCGCCCTCGCATCGCCAAGGTGCTGGACCGTCCCGAGGCAGCCCTTGCCGAACTGGAGACGTACTACGGACCGGCTTACGCCGAGAAGCTCTACCGCTGAGCACGAGCGTCGAGCACCGTGGCCTCTCGCCGAGTGCCGAGTGCCGAGTGCCGACGAGCCGCGCGGGAGCAGACAGGCGGGCGCGCAGCCGATCAGAAGGCCCGATCGGCGTCGGGCTCCAGCACGGTGTGTCCTTCCGGGACCGGCGGGAAGGGCCACCTCGGCTCGTGTGCGCCCGCCTCGCCACCTGAACCGGTGGTCGACACGATCACCCGTGACCCCCGGGCGACCAGCACACCCGCTGCGGGGTGCTGGCGGACCACCGTGCCGCTCAGTTCCTCCACCGGCTCGGGATCGTCGCCGGGGGCGGTCACCCGCAGCCCGAGCTCCGCACCGATCCGCTCGGCCTCCGGTGCGGTCAGGCCGAGCAGATCAGGCACGGCGACGGAGTCCCACCGCCGCGCCGCCTTCTCCTGCTTCGCCTTCTCCCGGCCACGCCCCATGATCCGACAGTAACACCGTCGTCCGGACCGGGCAGCCACATCACGCTCGAGCGCCCCAGCCCGGTGACCAGCGTCTTCTCCGTCATCCGAGCGGGCAGGATCGGGGGCTCAGCCAGCCGGTCGCCTCGGCTGCGAGGTCATTCGTCGGGGGCGGAAATCCATCGCTACGGGCCACCCTCCCCGCTACCGTCGGAATCGTGCGCAGACGAGCCCCCTACGCCGATCCCGGCGTGCCAGACACCCGCGGCCCCGGCCGGTACCTGGTGTGGCTGGTGGTCAGTCAGCTCCGTCGGGCACTGGCCGGGACGATGTGGAGCACGATCTGGATGGTGGGGATGATGCTGCCGCCCTACCTGCTCTCCCGCGCCGTCGACGACGGCCTGCGCGCCGGAGACATGTCCGCCCTGGTCTGGTGGACGGTGGGGATTCTTGCCCTGACCCTCGCCAACGCACTCGCGGGCATGGCCCGGCACCGCACCATGACCTTCCTCCGCACCGATGCCTCGCTCCGCACGGTGCAGGTCGTCACCCGGCAGACGACCCGCCTCGGCCACACGCTGTCGCGCCGAGTGGGCACCGGCGAGGTCGTCACCATCGGCGCCACCGACGTCAGTCACATCGCCCTGGCACTGACCTGCGTCGGGCCCGGTGTCGGCGCGGTGATGGCCTACGGCGCGGTGACGGTCCTGCTGCTGGCGATCTCCCCGGTGCTGGCGACCGTGGTCCTGCTCGGTGTTCCGCTGCTGGGTGTCGTCATCGGCCCGCTCCTGGGCAGGCTCCAGACCGCCGAGACCCGCTACCGCGAGCATCAGGGCGCGCTGACCGCCCAGGCAGGCGACATCGTCGCCGGGCTCCGGGTGCTCTGCGGGATCGGCGGCAAGGAGCAGTTCGCCCGCCGGTATCGATCCGCATCCCAGGACCTGCGGGCCGAGGGCTACCGCGTCGGAGCGGTCACCAGCTGGATCCAGGCCGTCGCGGCCGGGATGCCCACGCTCTTCCTCGTCGCGGTCACCTGGATCGCCGCGAGGATGGCCTCGGCGGGACAGATCACCGTGGGCGAGATGATCGCGGTCTACGGCTACGTCGCCGCCTTGATCGTCCCGGTGCTCTTCCTCATCGAGGGCGCCGACCAGATCGCCAAGGGACTGGTCGCCGCCCGCCGCGTCGTGAACGTCCTTCGACTCGCCCCGATCGTGCAGGACCACGTCGAGCCCGTACCCGGTCCCGACCAACCGGCCGCCCTGCACGACCCGGCCTCCGGCGTCACCATCGCGCCCGGTGTCGTGACAGCCCTGGTGACCGCCCGCACCGTCGAGGCCACGGCGATCCTGGAACGGCTGGCCCGGCACGTCGACTCCGACGCCGTCTGGGGTGACACGCCGCTGGCCCGGCTCCCGCTGGCGGAGACGCGCCGCCGCATCCTGCTGGCCGCCGACGACGCCTACCTCTTCGCAGGCACGCTGCGCGAGGCGCTGGCCACGGGGGAGGACCACGCGGACGCCGCGGTCCTCGCCGCCCTGCACACCGCCGCAGCCGACGACGTCCTCAGCGGACTCCCCCACGGCCTGGACTCCACGATTCGGCCCCAGGGCCGCGACCTCTCCGGCGGCCAGCGGCAACGGCTCCGGCTGGCCCGCTCGGTGCTGGCCGACCCCGACGTCCTGCTGCTGATCGAGCCCACCTCCTCGGTCGACGCCCATACCGAGGCCGTGATCGCCCGCAGGCTGTCCGTCGCCCGCACGGGCCGGACCACCGTCGTGGTCACCGCGTCACCGCTGGTCCTGGACCACGCCGACCACATCGTCCTGCTCGTCGACGGGCGAGTGCACACCGAGGGGACCCACGCCGCCCTGATGACAGCCTCGCGCGGCTACCGTGCCCTGGTCACCCGCGACGTCCTCGCCGAAGACGAGGCAGCGGACCCGGCGCCCGCCAGACCGACTCGTGCGGACCCCGTCCTCTCGGCCGCCACGGCCCGCTCCGACACCGCACCCGCCGAGGAGGGCCTCCGATGAGCAGCTCGCCCGCCGACGGGCGACTTCCCGTCGCCGACGCACCCGCCGTCGGCCGCGCCACTTGGGATCTGTTGCGCCATGACCGGCGCGCGCTGGTCATCGTCATCACCCTGACGTTCCTGGCCGCTGCGGCGGGTCTGGCCGCGCCCCGGCTGCTCGGCGAGATCGTCGATCGCGTCGAGGCGGGCGAGGGCACCGCCGTCCTCGACCTCCTCGCCGCCGCGCTCGTCGCCTTCGCCGTGGCCCAGTTCCTGCTCACCCGCCTCGCGTACTACGCGGCCCACCGCTTCGCCGAACGCGCCCTGGCCCGGCTCCGCGAACGCTTCGTCGACCGGACGCTGGCCCTGCCCACCTCCGTCGTCGAGCACGCCGGGTCCGGCGACCTCATGACCCGCAGTTCCACCGACGTCGCCACCCTGGGCACCACCCTGCGCGATGCCGGACCGGGCCTGTTCCTCTCCGCCGTGCAGGTGCTGCTCATCCTCGGCGCGATCACGCTGCTGGACCCGCTGTTCGGCTTGTGCGCGCTGGTCGGCGCCCCCGTGATCGGGGTGGTGGCCCGGTGGTATCTGCGTCGAGCCCGCACCGCCTATCTCACCGAGGGCCACGCCACCTCCGCAGTCTCGGAGAGCCTCGCCGCCACGGCCGACGGCGCCGCGACCGTGGAGTCGCTGCGGCTGCGGCGACGCCGGATCACTGAAGGCGACCGCCGCGTCGCCGACTCCTACGACGCCAAGAACCGGACCCTGCGGCTGCGCACGGTCCTGTACCCCGTCCTGGAGTTCTCCTATGGGATTCCGCTGGCGGTGATCCTGCTGGTCGGCGGCGTCCGCTATCTCGAAGGGACGATTGGTATCGGCACCGTCATCGCAGGCGGGCTCTACATCCTCCAGCTCACCGAACCCCTCGACCGGGTGCTGATCTACCTGGAGCAGCTGCAGCGCAGCGGCGCGTCCCTGGCCCGGATCGAGGGCGTCGCGCTGGCCGCCGGGACCGCCCCCGTCCACACGGAGACGGCACCGGCCGACGACCGTATCGAGGTCGTCGGCGTCTCCCATTCCTACGTCGAGGGCCGTGACGTCCTGATCGGCATCGACCTGGCCGTGCGGCCGGGGGAGCGACTGGCACTGGTGGGCCCCTCCGGCGCTGGGAAGTCCACCCTCGGACGGCTGCTGGCCGGCATCGACGCACCACGCACGGGCAGCATCACCGTCGGCGGGGTCCCCGTCGCCCGGCTCGGGCCTGCGGAACTACGGCGCCGCGTCGTCCTGGTCACCCAGGAACACCACGTCTTCCTCGGCACCCTGCGCGACAACCTGAGCATCGCCGCCCCCGAGGCTGCCGACACGACGCTGCGCGCCGCGCTGGCCGCGGTGGACGCGCACTGGGTCGACGACCTGCCCGCCGGGCTGGACACCCGGCTCGACACGCCGGGGGCGGGGTTGGACGCCGCCCGCTCCCAGCAGATCGCCCTGGCCAGGGTGGTCCTGGCCGACCCGCACACCGTCATCCTCGACGAGGCCACCGCCCTGCTGGATCCGACCACCGCCCGGCACGCCGAACGATCGCTGGCCGCCGTACTGGCCGGGCGCACCGTCATCGCCATCGCGCACCGGCTGCACACCGCCCACGACGCCGATCGCGTCGCCGTCCTGGACGGCGGTCGGATCACCGAACTGGGCAGCCACGAGGACCTTCTCGACGCGGACGGACCGTATGCCGCGCTCTGGCGGTCCTGGCACGGTCCACAGGCGACGCACCGATGGTCCGAACCGGAGGCGGGCCGATCGGACGACCGCGACCGCGAACCGGCATCGTGACCGTCGTCGGTCGGTCGACGCCGTCTGCCCGCCGGGACTCGACCCACTCGATCAGGAGTGGTCGCAGGGTTGTGCTCCTGGGCCGACCATGGTGATCGACGGCGCAGGAACGGACGAGTCACCGGCCGAGACGTGATGTCCTCCTGCGGAGCCGCCCAGGACCGACCACGCCGCCTGTCGTGATCAACCCCGCCGCCGTCCTCTACGGGTACAGCCGTCTCATGGACTCCGGATCGGGCTGATCGCCGTGGCCGGACCGTGCGCGGCCGACGCCGACGGCCGCCTGATCTCCACGGACTTCGCCATCCAAGTCGGGCAGTGCTTCGCCCGCCTCGGAACCGTACTGGGCGAGGTCGGCCTCGGCTACGGCGACGTCACCACACGTCGGGGACGCCTGCCGTCACTCTCGCACCGCATGGGTGTGCAGGCCGTCGAGGACGAGTCCGGTGTGCCTGCGCCACACCGCGTTCGAGGCGTCGCCCTCGGAAGCGACGGCCACGCCGCCCGCCGCGACCGTGAGCTGCACGACCCGCCCCAGCGCCAGGATCAACAGTCCGACGTCGTCGGCGGAGACGTCCAGTCGCAGCGTGCCCTGCCGGTGCGCACGGTCCACCAGGCCTTCCAGCATCCCGCGCAGCGTCGCGAGCCTGCGCAGGAGGATCTGCGGCGCGCTCCTCGGCTCGGACAGGCCGTCCAGGACGGCCCGGTGACGGGCCATGACGGCCAGGGTCTGCTCGATGATCAACGTCAGTCCGAACCAGGCGTCCTCGGTGGCCACCGCGACCCCGGCGGCCTCGGACCACTCGGCGAGGTCCTTTTCCAGCGTCGCCGCCACCAGATCGTCCTTGGTGGGGAAGTGCCGATACAGCGTCGCGATGCCGACACCGGCCCGACGGGCGACCTCTCGAACGTCGACCGCGAGCCCCCGAGCGGCGAAGGCCTCCCTGGCGGCGGCGAGCAGCGCGGTGCGATTGCGCGCGGCGTCCCACCGTTGACGTCGTGGAGTTCCGGGCATCGGCGGCACCCTACCTGATCCGGAACATGCGTTCCGAAACAGCGACGTGTTCCGGAACATCGGTTCCGAAACAGGCCGGACCCGCTCGTGACCAGGAATGATCTTCGCGGACCTCGGGGAGACACTGGTGTGGTCTCGTCTTCGACCGTCGCCGGCGCACCGAGGAACCCAGCCTGTTGGTGACCAGCCCGCGTTTCGGCTCCACGCCGCCCCTGATGTCCTGACTCAGGCATCACCCACGATGTAGGCCCGCGTTAGCCTGGCGTCCTTCTGCTCTGGAGAGGCCGCCGACGGAACGGGCGTGGCGAGCGGGCATTCCGGCGAGTGAGTGTCCGCTCCGCCGGACTCACGTACCGTGGCTTCACATGACCGACCCCGAGATCGAGATCACTGCAGAGCTGGTGCACGCTCTTCTCGAGGACCAACATCCCGACCTCGCCGGGCTGGTCATCCGCGAGGTAGCAGGCGGCTGGGACAACCACATGTGGCGCCTCGGGGATGAGTTGGCCGTGCGCATGCCGCGCACGGAACACGCCCCGGATCTCCAGCGCAAGGAGTGCCGGTGGCTGCCCGTCCTGGCCCCGCGCCTTCCGCTCCCGGTTCCGGCTCCGGAGCGGATCGGCGAACCGTCCGCGCTCTTCCCGAGGCCCTGGGCCGTCATGACGTGGGTTCCCGGCGAGCCGCTCGACTGCGTCTCGATCAGTCGTGACGACCACGCGGCCGACGCTCTGGCGGGCTTCCTCCGGGCGCTCCATAGAGAGGCGCCCGCCGAGGCGCCTGCCAGTTCAGACCGCGGCGCTCACCCCAAGAACTGCACGGACGGCTTCGAAGAGTTCGTGCACGCCATCGCCCCCGGCGGCGTTACCGCCGACATCCGGGCTGTCCGGGCCGTCTGGGGCGACGCTGTTGCCGCCCCCGAGTGGGAGGGCCCGCCGGTATGGCTGCACGGTGACCTCCATCCCGCGAACGTCGTCGTCTCGGACGGGACACTCTCGGGCGTGGTCGACTTCGGCTCCATGTTCGCAGGCGATCCGGCATGGGACCTCGCGGCCGCCTGGGTGCTGCTTCCCGCAGGCGCCGCCGAACGGTTCTTCGAGGTGTACGCGCAGGCGGACGAGGCGACGATCCGCCGCGCCCGCGGATTGGCCGCCTTGAAGAGCCTCTTCCTCATCCTCATGGGACAGAACGGGGAACAGGGCCTTCCCGGCGGCAAGCCGACCTGGGGACCCGCGGGCCGGGCGGCGCTCGACCGTGTTCTGACCTCGAACGTGCGCCGGAACTCTCCCGTCTAGGCCCCGCTCGAGCCGGTGCGGCGGGAGAGCCGCCCGTACCCGCCAAGCCGAGACCCCCGCCGGGACGCGGGCGATCGGAGCGGGCCGGGCGGTCGGCGGGTGCCCACGCCGTCGCCCTCGGCGCGGCTCTGGCCGAGCCCTCAACCGGCTGCTGACCGGGCAACAGGCTTCGCGGCGCGACGTGCGCAACCCGCACCAGCGACCAGTCCGACTCGGCCCGAGCAGCGCGAGAACCCTGCCGGGTCAGGAATCGAGCAGCCGATTCTCACTTTTCGGTGCGTACCGCACTAATTAGTGCGTACTTGAATCCAGGCTTTCCCGGCACGACGCTGGCAGCAGGCGGATTTCGCCCGACCAATACTCCTGACCAGCATTGACGACTGGAGCATCCGTGCCAGAACACGACCACTCGACGACCCCGGCCACTCCAGTGACGATCATCGGACTCGGCGCGATGGGCACCGCACTGGCCGACGCATTCCTGGCTGCGGGCCACCCGACGACGGTGTGGAACCGCTCGCCCGGGCGGGTCGAGGCCCTGGTCGCCCGAGGCGCCCGCCGGGCGAACTCCGCCGCCGACGCCGTCGCGGCCGGTCCGCTGGTGATCGCGTGCGTCCTGGACTACCCGGCCCTGCATGAGATCCTCGACGCCTCGGTGACCGAGGCCCTCCGGGGCCGCACCCTGGTCAACCTCACCAACGGCATCCCCGGCCAGGCCCGAGCCACCGCGGACTGGGCACGGGAGCACGGCATCGAGTATCTCGACGGCGGGATCATGGCCATCCCGCCGACCGTGGCCACGCCCGGGGCCTTTTTCCTCTACAGCGGACCGGACGAGGTCCTCGACGCTCACCGCGCCACGCTGGAGGTCCTCGGCGAGGTCCACCACCTGGGCACCGATCCCGGCCTGGCCGCGCTGCAGGACCTCGCCCTGCTCACCGGCATGTACGGCATGTTCGCCGGCATCCTCCAGGCCTTCGCGCTCGTCGACTCCGAGGGCATTCCGACGAAAAGCTTCGCCCCGATGCTCCGCCGCTGGCTCACCGACATGGCGATCAGCGTCGACCTCTTCGCCCAGCGAATCGACGCCGACGACCATGACACCGGCGTCATGAACACCCTGGCCATGCAGACCACCGGCGTCGCCAATCTCGCGCAGGCGGGCCGGGAGCAGGGCGTCGATGTCGAACTCCTCGCCCCGCTGTACGCCCTCATGCAGCGACGGGTCGCCGACGGCCACGGCCAGGGCGACGTCGCCGGTCTCTTCGAGCTGATCAGGCGGCCGAGGGTCGCGGGCTGAGCAGCGAGACGGGCATCTCTGCCGCCCGCCCCGAGGTCCTCGCCTGGGGCGGGCGGCACTCCCTGTCTCAGCCGCTGTCGAGCGATCACGTCGGCCGCACCGACCGGCCCGGCTACTGTCGAGGCATGGACGCGCTGACCGACCTCATGCGCGGCGTCCGAGCCGACGGAGCACTGTTCCACCGCACGATCCTCACTCCGCCCTGGTCGCTGCGCTTCGCCGACGGTGCCCCCCTGACCCTCTGCACGATGGCGCACGGCAACGGCTGGCTCATTCCCGACAACGGAGACCCGACGCCGCTGCACCACGGTGACACCGCCGTCATTCTCGGTCCCGCGCCGTTCAGCGTCGTCGACGAGCTGCCCGACCCCGACGGTCCGCACCGGGCGAGGAACCCGCCGCCGCCCGGCGGTCCCGAGTCCGGCGGGCCCACCACTCTGGTCGTCGGCGCGTACCGCACCAGCGCCGACGTCGGACGGCGACTTCCCGGTGCGCTGCCGCCCGTGCTGACCGTGCCCGGCGACGAGGAGTGCGACGCCGTCCTGGACTTTCTCGCCGCCGAGGTCGCCGCCCACGGGGCGGGCAGGCAGGTCGTGCTCGACCGGCTGCTGGACTGGCTGCTCACCTGCACGCTCCACGCCTGGTTCGACCGCCCGGAGACTCATCCGCCTGCCTGGTATCACGCACTCGGCGATCCCGTGGTCGGCTCCGCGCTGCGCGCCGTCCATGCCGAACCGGCCCGTCCCTGGACCGTCGCCGCGATGGCGGCGGAGGCGGCCGTGTCCCGCGCCGCCTTCGCCAGGAGGTTCAGCGCTCTGGTCGGCGAACCGCCCCTGACCTATCTGACCGCGTGGCGGATGGCCGTGGCCGCCGACCTGCTCACCGAACCCGAGTCGACCGTGGCCGCCGTCGCCCGCCGAGTGGGCTACACCGATCCGTTCGCCTTCAGCGCGGCCTTCACCCGCGTCCGAGGCGTCACCCCCAGCTCCCACCGCAGCGGCCGCCGCGACTCGCCGCCCGAAGCCTGCGGCGCGGAACCGGCCACGCTGCAACCGGCGGGCAGTCCGGCCTGACCGGCGCTCGGTCGTCTCGACGTCGAGACGAACACCCATGCCGCCGAGGGCATCACCCATGGTCGACGCGCCGCGCACGATGCAGGCTCAGGACATGACACACGACCCCGTCCTGGTCATCGGCGGCACCGGCAAGACCGGCCGCCGGGTGACCGCCCGGCTTGAGGCCGCCGACATCCCCGTCCGCGTCGCGTCGAGGTCCGGTACGACGCACTTCGACTGGCTCGACGAGACGACCTGGGACGCCGCGCTCACCGGCGTGACCGCCGCCTACCTCGTCCCCCTGGACGGCGCGAACCGCACCGGGGCCCTGATCCGCCGGGCGGAGGAACTCGGCGTCCCCCGACTGGTGCTGCTGTCGGCTCGCGGCGTCGACACCCCCGGCTACTTCGGCGCCGACAACCTGGCAGGCGAAGGACATCTGGCGGGCGAGGCGGCATTGCGGGACTCGGACACTGACTGGACGATCCTGCGCCCCGGCTGGTTCGCCCAGAACTTCAGCGCCGAGCCATTCCTCACCCCCATCCGGCAAGGCGAGCTGCGGTTGCCCGCCGCCGACGGCGCCGCGACGTTCATCGACGTCGAGGACATCGCCGAGGTCGCGGTCACGGCGCTCACCGCCGCCGACGACGCCCACACCGGAGCGACCTACGAGCTGTCGGGCCCTCGACCGCTGACCATCGCCGAGGCGTTGGCCGAGATCGCCGCCGCCACCGGCCATCAGGCCCGCTACGTCCCGATCCCGGTAGAGGACTTCATCGCCGACCTGGTCGCGCAGGGCGCGCCCGCCGCCGAGGCGGAGATCTGGGCCGCAGGCCTCACTCCGATCCGCGAGAACTTCGAGGCCCGCGTCTCCGACGGCGTCCACCGGGCGCTCGGCCGCGAACCCCGCGACTTCACCGACTACGTCGCCGCTGCGGCAGCGGCGGGCGCGTTGTGGGGGAGCGGTCCGCGCTGAGGCGGTCGGGTCGGGTGCGGCGGCGGTGCGAACCTGGCCGCGCCCGGCGCCCCCAGGCAAGTCCGTGCTGCTCGCCGCTCACCCCCGCGCGGCGCGGTAGTCGGCAGCCAGCAGGCCGAAGAGCAGGTCGTCGGCCCATTCGCCGCGCAACCACGTGTTGGCTCGCCGGAGACCTTCGCGGCGAAAGCCGAGGCGGTCGAGCAGCCGCACGGAGGCGTCGTTCCGGGGATCGCACTCGGCGGAGACCCGGTGCAGCCCCCGGTCCAGGAACAGGTGGTCCAGGACGCGCCCGACCGCCTCGGTGGCGTAGCCGCGCCCGTGGAACGCCGAGGCGAGCGTGAACCCGATGTCGGCCTGCATTCGGTTGTCGTGCAGGTTCACACCGACGTCGCCGATCAGGACGCCGTCGAGTGCGACGGCGTAGGGCGTCCAGCCCGGCTGGTCCGGGTCGGCGCGGGCGCGGCCCGCGATGGACTCGGCCGCCTGCTCCTCCGACAGGGGCGTGTCCCAGGCCTGGTAGCGGGCCACCGCCGGATCGGAGCGGTAGGCGGCCAACGCCGCCGCGTCCGCCGGCCGGAACGCCCGTAAGACCACTCGCTCAGCGGCCAGGCGGGGAAGCAGGCTCGCGTGGTCGGCGGGCGGCTCGTCACCCATCCCGACTCCCTCCCTTGCGCAGCACGTAGCACTGGAACAGCGCATGACCGGACGGGGTGGCCGCCGAGCGCTGCACCACCTCCAGTCCGGCCATCTCACACCACTGGGTGCTGATCAGGATCGGGGTGTGGCCGAGCAGCACGATCAGCCCGCCGTCTCGGCAGCGGCTCACCGCCGCCGCCAACAGGTCGTGGGCCTGGTCGGTGCCGACGACGAAGGCGTTGAGATGGCGGCACACCACCAGGTCCGCGCTGCCCGCCGGGATCGCGGGGCGGATGCTGTCGCCACAGTGGACCTCGTCCACCCGAGACCGGGCGTGCTCGACCATCGCCGCGCTGAGGTCCTGACCGACGGTGCGGACGTCGGGGAAGCGGCGGCCGACGGCCGACAGGAACGCCCCCGTCGAGCAGGCGGCGTCGTAGGCGATGCCGCCGAGGAATCCCAGCTCGGCGAGTCGCTGCGGCACGTAGTCCCGCAGGACCGACTCGGCGTGGTCGAGTTCGGCGACGAACTCCTCGGTGACCTCCCACCCGCCCTCCTCGGTCGCGGCGGCCTCGCGGACTCGGTCGCCGAGCTGCGCGAAGGGGTAGTACAGGTCGGTCAGGGGATCGGCGGCGGCCTCGGCGAACAGCGCCGCCTTCTCCGCCTCGTCCAGCGGCCGATGGAAGACCGCGACGTGGTCCTCGGCCACCTGCTCCCGTTCGACGATGCCCAGCAGCATCCCCGGCTCGACCAGGCAGCCCTTGAGCCGCTCGACCGGTCCGTCGCCGAGATCCGGGCCGGGATAGGCGGCCTCGGTCTTGCGGCCCACCAGCCGCCGTCCGGCGGACGACAGATAGAACAGGTCGTACGGCCTGCCCTCGACGTAGGTCTCCACCGCGCGTTCAGGCGAACGGCGGGCGGTCTCCGACAGGCTCGTCGCAGGCAGGGTCGTCATCGGTTCTCCCCCAGTGCGTCGCGGACGGCGGCAGCCGTGTCGGGCAGGTGATCGGTGTCGAAGAGCCGCTCGTGGTCGCCGGGCACGGTCGTGACGACCAGACCGGGGAACAAAGCCCGATCCCAGCCGTGTGGGCGGGCGGCGTCGCGGTCGCCGGCGTCGACCGACAGCAGCGATACCCGGTCCGGGTAGGCGGGCTGCGGGTAGCGGGCGGCGAGGCCGCCGTTGTGCTCCAGTTCGTCGGCGAGGTCGACGCCCTCGGGAGAGTCGGCGTCCACGCCCAGCTCGACCAGCCGCGCTCGGATGCCCTCGCGGGGATCGCCGGTCGGCGCGGTGGCGTTGAGGTTATGGCTGTCGATGAGCAGGACGTCGGTGACCACGTCCCCGTGTGCCTGCATCTGTCGGGCCATCTCCAGGGCGACCACGCCGCCGAAGGACCAGCCGCCGAGGTGGTACGGCCCTTCGGGTTCGAGGGTGCGCACCCATTCGACGTAGCGGGTGGCCATCTCGGCGAGGGTGCCGAAGCGGTGGTCCGGCTGCCCGAACCGGGGATCGGAGAGCACGTGCAGCCGCCACTCGGGCAGCAGTGGCGCCAGCCCGTGGTAGGGCAGCGCGAGGCCCTCGCCGGGATGCACGAGGAACAGCGCCCCGCCGGTCGCGTCCGGGTTGAGAGTGTGCACGTGCTGGGAGCCCGACCCGGCGACCGGGCCGAGGAGCTGCTCGGCGAGCCCGGCGACGGTGCCCGCCTTAAGGATCTGGGGTACGTCGCAGCGCATCCCGGCGGGCAGGTTCTCGCGCAGGACCCGCAACAGCCGCACCACGAGCAGCGAGTGGCCGCCGAGGTCGAAGAAGTCGTCGTGCGCGCCGATGCCGCTGACGCCGAGCACCTCTTCCCAGCAGCGGGCGATCAGCTGTTCCAACTCGGTGGTCGGCGGCCGGGACGCCTCCGCCCCGGCTTGCGCGTCCGCGGCGCCCGCGAGCTCGGTCAGCCTGCGCTGGTCGACCTTGCCGTTGCCGGTCACCGGCAGGGCGTCGAGCACGGTGATTCCGCCGATCATCCAGTCCGGCAGGCGTTCGACCAGCAGGCGGCGCAGTGCACCGGGGTCGAGCGCGGCTCCGGCGCGGGGCACGGCGAACGTGGTCAGTGCGCCGTCGTGGACGACCGTGACGGCGTGCCGCACGGTGGGGTGTTCCTCGGCGGTGCGGTCGATCTCGGCGGGTTCGACGCGGTGGCCGCGCACCTTCACCTGCCGGTCGTCTCGACCGAGGAACTCCAGCGTCCCGTCCGTTCGCCATCGCGCGCGGTCGCCGGTGAGGTAGAGCCTGCCCTCGCCGAAGGGGTTGGCGGGGAATCGTCGGGCGGTGAGGTCGGCGTCGCCGAGGTATCCCGCGCCCACGGCGATCCCGGCGGTCGCCAGTTCACCGACGCACCCGACGGGCACCTCCCGCAGGTGCGCATCGACCACGTGCACGGTGGTGTTGTCGATCGGCCGTCCGATCGGCACCCGATCGCCGAGGCCGTCCTCGGGCGTGCAGGTGTGGTGGGTGACGCTGATGGAGGCCTCGGCCGGGCCGTAGGCCTGGTGCAGGAGCGCGTCCAGGCCCGAGTAGGCGAACGCCCGGACCAGGGCGGGGCTCACGGCCTCGCCGCCGGAGAGCACGTGGCGCAGCCCGGTGCAGTGCGCGGCCTCGGGGCCGTCGAGGAACGCGGCGAGGAGGGTGGGCAGCAGGTGGGCGACCGACACCTTCTCGGCGCGCAGCAGCTCCGCGAGCCGGTCCGCGTCGAGCACGACCTCGTGCGGAACGATGACGACGGTGCCGCCGTGGGCCAGCGGGAAGAACACCTCCCACAGCGCGATGTCGAACGCGGTGCCCGCCGTGGCCGACACCCGTGGCGGCTGCTCGGTGGGAAACGCCGTGCCGGACCACACGATCCGGTTGACCAGCCCGGCCTGGGGTGCCAGGACGCCCTTGGGGGTGCCGGTGGAACCGGAGGTGTAGACCAGGCAGGCGTCGCGGTCCGGGTCGGCGACGCCTCGGGTGCGGCTCGGCGGGCCGGTCGGTGCCGTGACCGTGCCGTCGGGGTGGATCACCGGCCAGGCGGCGAACCCGGCCGGGTCGCCGCTGGTGAGGACGGCGGCCACCCCGGCGTCGGCGGCGATCGTGTGCTGTCGGGCGGTCGGGTGGTCCGGGTCGAGCAGGACCGGCACCGCGCCGTGCCGGTGGACGGCCAGCAGGGCCGTGACGAACGCCGTCGACCTCGGCAGGCAGAGGGCCACCAGGTCGCCGCGCGCCACCCCGGCCTCGGCGAGACGTCCGGCCAGAGCGGCGGCGCGGGCGTTCAGGTCGGTGTAGCTCACCACCGTGTCGCCCTCCACCACGGCCGGGGCGTGCGGGGCGGCGGCGAGGCTGCGGGTGAACAGGGCGAGCAGGGTCGCCGCGTCCGGTTCGTCCGTCGTGGTGGAGTTCCAGTCCGCCAGCAGCTCCCGGTCGGCGGCGGGGGTGACGTCCAGTTCGCGCAGTCGGGCGCTCGGGCGGGTGCAGAGCTGCTCCATCAGCAGCTGGAAGGTCGCGATCAGCCGGTCGACCTCGGCGGCGGTGAAGTGCGTGGTGTCGTAGTTGAAGTGGAAGGCCAGCTTCTCCAGCGGGAGCACGATCAGCCCGATGGGATATTCGGTCTTCTCCTGGGCGTGCAGGTCGATGACCTGGATGCTCAGCTCGTCGTCGCCGGGCAGGTTGTCCTCGGGGTAGTTCTCGAAGGCCACGAGGCTGTCGAAGACCCGACCGCCGGAGAGCCGGGTGCCGCCCGCCCACGACTTGATCTGGGCCAACGGGACATGGCCCTGCGCGGAGGTGATGGCGAGGTCACGGTGGATGGCGTCCAGCAGTTCGGTCACCGTCCGATCCGGGTCGAGCCGGATGCGCAGCGGGATCGTGTTGATGAACAGCCCGACCATCAGCTCGGACCCGGCCAGCTCCGGCGGGCGGCCCGCGATGGTCAGGCCGTGCACGACGTCCTCGGCGCCGGATCGCAGGGCCAGCAGCATGCTCCACGCGGCCTGGGTGATCGCGTTGGAGGTGACGCCGTAACGGCGGGAGGCCTCGGCGACCAGCTCGGTCAGCGACTCGGTGAACTCGTGGACGATCGTGTGGAACAGACCCTCCCGGTCCGAGGGCGCCTCGGAGAACGGGGTGGGCGACAACTCGGCCAGGTACTCCCGCCAGAACCGTTCCGGTTCGTCGCCCTGCGCGGTCTTCGCCCGGATCCAGCCCACGTAGTCCCGGTAGGGCCTGCACGGCGAAAGCTGTGGTTCCCGACCCTGCACGAGGTCCTCGTAGATGCGGAACATGTCGCCCCAGATCAGCGACAGGCACCAGCCGTCGAGCAGGATGTGGTGATGACTCCACAGTAGGTAGTGGCCCTGGTCGCCTCGACGCACCAGGGTGAGCCGGTACAGGGGGCAGGCGTCCAGGCCCAGACCGGCCGCGCGGTCGTCCGCCAACAGCCGTTCCAACAGCTCGGCGTGCCGGTCGGGGCTCTCCTGCGACCAGTCCAGCGTCGTCCACGGCGGCTGGACGTCGGAGCGCACGTACTGCAGCGGTTCGGCCAGTTCCTCCCAGACGAAGCCGGTGCGCAGGATCTCGTACCGGTCGGCGACCCGCCGCCACGCCTCGTGCAGCGCGGCCTCGTCGACTCCGCCCACCAGCTCCAGCACGTTCTGGTTGAAGTAGGCGTCGGAGTCGGGCCAGTACAGCCCTCGGAACAGCATCCCGGCCTGCATGGGCGCCAGCGGGTAGACGTCGACGACACCGGGCCGGTCGCGCACCGACGCCAGCTGTGCCTCGTCGATGCCCGCCGTCAGCGCGTCCGCGCCCGCCGCGTCCGACGGCGACTCGACGGCGGGCGTCGACGCGGCCCGGTCCGCCGAGGCGGCCATGCCTCGGACGGTGCGGTCGGTGAAGATCGTGGCGACCTCCAGGCGGATGCCCTCGCGCTGGGCGCGAGCGGCCAGCCGCATGCTGGACACCGAGTCGCCGCCGGAGCGGAAGAAGTCGTCGTCCAGACCGGGTTCCCCGGCGCCGATCAACTCGGCCCACAGGCTCGCGATGGCCTGTTCGGTGGGCGTCTCGGGCGCCGCAGCGGACCGCTGCACGGTCACCTCGGGCAGGGCCGCCCGGTCGATCTTGCCCGAGGTGGTCAGCGGCAGGGTGTCCAGCCAGACCAGTTCGGCGGGCACCTGGTACGCGGGCAGAGCGGCCGCCACCGTGGCCAGCACCTGGGCGGCGGCCTGCTCCCGCTCGGCTGCCGTCTCGGGGCGGCCGGAGACGAACCCGACCAGCCGCCGGGCCCCGTCGACGCCCCGCAGCACCACCGCGGCCTGACCGACCAGGTCGGACTCCAGCAGCGCGGACTCGATCTCGCCCAGTTCGATGCGGTAGCCGCGCAGCTTGACCTGTCCGTCCCGCCTGCCCAGGTACTCCACGGCGCCGTCGGGCCCGAAGCGGGCCCGGTCTCCGGTGCGGTAGAGGCGGTCGCCGGGGTCGCCGAACGGATCGGGCACGAACCGCTCCGCCGTCAACGACCCTCGGCCGAGGTAGCCGACGGCGACGGCGCGTCCGCCGATGCACAGCTCGCCCTCCGAGCCGACCGGCAGCGGCGTGAGGTCGTCGTCGAGCACGTGGACGGAGGTGTTGTCGATCGGGGTGCCGATGGGCACGAACGGCCGTTCGTCGGCGGCGTCGACCGCCCAGTGGGTGACGTCGATGGTGGCCTCGGTGGGTCCGTAGAGGTTGTGCAGCGCGCAGTGCGGGAGGGTGCGCGCAAACTCGGCCGCCATCGGCTTGGGCAGTGCCTCACCACTGGAGATCGCCACCCGCAGCGTCGCGGCCTGGACCACGCCCGCCACGTCGAGGAAGGCGGGCAGCAGCGACGGCACGAAGTGCAGCATCGTCACGGACTCGTCGCGAATGAGCGTCACCAGCGCCCCGGAGTCTCGTCTCGTGGCCTCCGGGGTGACCACCAGGCGGGCGCCGCTGATCAGCGGCAGCAGCTGCTCCCACACCGACACGTCGAAGCTGAAGGAGGTCTTGTGCAGGATCACGTCCTCGGGGCCGACCTGGTAGCGGTCGCGCATCCAGAGCAGTCGGTTGACCAGGCTGCGGTGATTCACCGCCACGCCCTTGGGGCGGCCGGTGGAGCCGGAGGTGTAGATGACGTACGCCACCAGGTCGGCGCCGGGGAACGCCGCCTGCTCCGTCGTCGTCGCGCCGGTGGGCTCGGGGTCGGGCGAGGGGGCGTCGAAGGACAGGACCGGGCCGTCGTGCCGGAGCTGTCCGGCCCGCGCGGCCGTGTCGGTGATCAGCGCGCTCGCGTCCGCGTCGGCGAGCAGGAACTCCAGTCGCCGGGCGGGCAGTTCCGGATCCAGCGGCAGGTAGGCCGCGCCCGCGTAGAGCACGCCGAGCACGGCGGTGATCCGGTCGGCCGACGGGGGCATCGCGACGGCCACCACGTCGCCGGGCCGCACGCCCAGCCCGATCAGCCTGCCTGCCAGTGCGGCGGCCGCCGCGTCCAGCTGTGCGTAGGTCACCGTCGACCCGTCGAAGGTGACGGCAGGACGCGCGCCGTGTTCGGCCGCCTGCCGCCGCACCAGGTGGTGGACGCCCACGTCGGTGGGGCGGTCGCGGGCGGTGTCGTTCCACTCGGCCACCTGCGCGGTGGTCTCGTCGGCGTCGTCGGCGAACAGGTCGCGCACGCGCAGCGTCACGGGTTCTCTCTTCCGTCGGGGTCGCCGCTGTCGGCGATCCGCTCCAGCAGGCGGGCCAGGCGCCGGACGAGGCCGGTCGCCTCGGCCGAGGTCAGCGCGTCGGTCTGATGGGTCAGCTCGAAGGTCAGTCGATCGCCCGGCAGCACCGTCAGGGACACGGCGAACTCGGTGCTCTCCACCGCGCGGACCACCCGCAGCGCGCCGTGCTCGCCGAGGGCCGCTCCGGTGCGGTCGCCGGGGTAGTTCTCGAAGACGACGATGGAGTCGAACAACGCGTCCGACGCCCCGGCCCAGGCTCGAATGCGGCCCAGGGGATGCGCGGCGTGCTGGTAGCCGTCCACCAGGCTGCGCTGCACCTGGTGGAACAGCGCGGGCAGTTCGGCGTCGTCGTCGATGCGCACCCGCAGCGGCACGGTGTTCAGGCACAGCCCGATGAGCCGTTCCGACCCGGGCACCTCCTCCGGCCGCAGCGACATCACCACCCCGAACAGCAGGTCCCGGCTGGCACAGCGGCCGCGCAGCAGCAGTGACCACGCGGCCAGCACCACCGAGTGCAGGGTGGCCCTGCTGCGTTCGGCCAGGCGGGTCAGTGCCCGGGTCGCCGCAGGCGGCAGATCGGCGGTGACCAGCGCCGCCGAGGACGTCGCGCCGACAGCGCCTGCCCGCCCGAGACGGGTGGGCTCGGCCGAGGCCAGCGCGTCCCGCCAGAACCGCGCTCCGGCCTGTTCGTCCTGAGTGGACAGCCAGGCGAGGTAGGCGTCGTAGCCGGGCCTGCGCGGCGGCACCCACCTGCGCCCGGCGACCCGGGCGGCATAGGCCTCGGCGACGTCGGCGAGCACCAGCGGCAGGCTCCAGCCGTCGAGCAGGATGTGGTGGTGGCTCCACAACAGCCACCGCCCTCGGGCGCCGCCGTCGATCCAGTGCCACCGCTGCGGACCCGGTTCGGCCAGGGCGAAGGGCTCGGACCGGTCGGCCGCCAGCACGACGTCCAGATCCGCCTCGGTCCCGGTGTGGACGCGCCAGTCCACCGGCGGGCTCGCGCCGATCACCTGCACCGGCTCGTCGAGGCCCGCGCTGGGAAACGCAGCCCGGAACACGTCGGTGTGCTCCACCACCTGCTGCCAGGCCGCGCGCAGCGCCCTCTGATCCACCGCGCCGTCGACCTCGAACAGGATCTGCGTGTGATAGGCGACCGAGCCGGGGCGGGCGAGGTGCCAGGCCACCATGCCCTGCTGCGCCGGGGACAGCGGCAGCACCGTGCGACTGCCGGTGCGGGCGGTGAGCACCGCCCGCAGGTCGGCGGCGGGCAGGGCGACGGCGGGGAAGTCGGCGGGCACCGCGGCAATGCCGAACGGCCCGGCCAAGGCCGCGACCAGCGCGATCAGCTCAATCCGCAACTGTTCGGCGAGCCCGCGCACCGCCGTGCGGGGGAACCGCTGCGGGTCGTGCAGCCACTCCACCCACAGGCCCCGGTCGTCCAGACCCGAGATCACCTCCACTCCGCGCACCGAGGCGTGCTCGGCGGCGGCGTAGGCGCCGATCATCTGTCGCTCGGCACGGGCGAACAGCCCGGCACCCGGACGCCCCGTCGTGGAGCCCAGGTGATTGACCACCAGGTCCGGCTCCGGCCCGGCATCGGCGCGCAGCAGGCCGTAGCCCACCCCGCCGTCGGGCACCTCAGCCAGCGCCGCGCGCACCGCCCGCAGCGCGGCCAGCGGATCCTCGGAAGGCAGCTCGACCGACACCGGATACACCCCGGTGAGCCAGCCGACGGTGCCGGTCAGATCCGGCCAGTCCGACGGCCCCGACCGACCGTGCGTCTCCCGTAGGACCGCGACCCGCCGGTCTCCCGTCCACCGGGCGGCGACGCGGGCCACCCCGGCCAGCAGGACCTCGTCCACCCGAATGCGGTGTGCAGCGGTCGCCGCCAGCAGCGCCTCGGTGTCCGCCGCGCCCAGCAGAAGCAGCACGGGCGCGGTGTCGTCGTCCTCCCCGGTCGCCGCAGGCAGCACGGGCAGCAGCGGCAGCCGAGGCAGGTCGGCGAGCCCGCGCCGCCAGTGCTCACGCTGGGCGGGGGTGTCCACGCGCGCGGCGAGTACGGGCTGGGCCCGGGCGAAGTCCGCGAACGGCGTCACCGGGACGGGCAGGGCCACCGGCACGTCCCGCGACACCTGCCGGTAGGCGCTGTCCAGATCGGACAGCACCGTCTCCCAGGACGCGGTGTCGATCGCGAGGTGGTGGGCGACCAGCAACACCACCTGCCCGCCCTCGGCCCGCTCGCCGACCAGCGCGGCCAACGTCGGTCCGTGCTCGACGTCCACGGCCGCGTGGACCGGTCGGGCCCACTCCTCGACGTCCGCCGCGACGACAGGAGCGTCGGCCACCAGCACCGTGGCCAGTGCGTCGGCCGCCGACGCCAGGACGGCGTGGTCCTGCCATCGTCCGTCGTCCCACACCGCGCGCAGTCGGAACGCATCGTGGTGGGCGGCCACCGCGCGTAACGCCGCCCGCAGTCGCGCAGGGTCGATCCGTTCGGTCGGCTCGGTCAGCACGGCCTGGTTGAAGTGTCCGGTCTCGCGGGCCGCCCCGGCCAGGAACCGGCGCTGCGCCGGGGTGAGCCACAGCCTGCCGTCGGCGGCCGCCGACAGCGGCGCGGCGGCATCGGCGGCCGGGTCGATCGGGACCACCGCGACGGCCAGGTCCGCCAGGGTCGCCGCCCGCAGCACCTGCCCCAGCTCCACCCGCAGCCCGGCCGCGCGGGCCCTGGCCGCCACCCGGATCGCGCTGACCGAGTCGCCGCCGAGGTCGAAGAAGTTGTCGCCGACACCGATCGCCCGACCGGCGGCCACCGGCAGCACCTGCGACCAGATGGCGGCCAGGGCACGCTCGACGTCGCTGCCCGGCGCGACGACCTCGCCGGTCGCCGGGGCCGCGGCCGGGACCGGAGCGGGCAGGGCCGCCACGTCCAGTTTCCCGGTGACGCCGATCGGCAACTCGGCCAGCACCACCAGGTGGGCGGGCACCATCGCGCGAGGCAGCCGCTCCCGCAGCGCCCGGCGCACCTGCGCACTGAGCGCATCGGCATCGGCCGTCGGGTCCTCGGCGACCAGATAGCCCACCAGACTCACCACGCCGTCGCCGTCCTCGCCGTCGCCGCCGTCGCCGTCCTCGCCGTCGCCGCCGTCGCCGTCCTCGCCGTCGCCGTCGTCCCGGTACGGCAGCACCGCGCACGCGGCCACGCCCGGCGTCGCGACGAGGGCGGACTCCACCTCGTGCGGCTCGACCCGCACCCCGGCGATCTTCACCTGCCGGTCCGCCCGGCCGACGAACTCCAGCCCGCCCTCGGGGTGGTAGCGGGCGAGGTCGCCGGTGCGGTAGGCACGGGCACCGGGGATGTCGGCGAACGGGTCCGGGACGAACCGGTCCGCCGTGGCCGCCGGATTCCCGAGGTACCCGCGAGCCAGCACCTCGCCGCCGATCACCAGCTCACCGACCACCCCCGCAGGCACCGGCTGCCCGAACGCGTCCAGCACGTACACCCGCGCATTCGGCAGCGGCCGCCCCAACGACACCCGGCCGGGTTCGACCCCGCCCGGGCTGCGCCAGTGCGTGGCGATGATGGCGGTCTCGGTCGGCCCGTAGGTGTGATGCAGCGCCGCGGGCAGCCGCGCCGCGAACCGCGCGGGCAGGCCGGGGGAGAGGCGCTCCCCGCCGCACAGCACGTGCCGCAGCGACCCGGCGGGCCGCTCCCGCAGGTAGTGCTCCAGCAGTGTGGGCACCAGATGCAGCACGACCACCCGCTGGGCGGCCACCAGCTCCGCGATCGCGGCCACGTCCCCGTGCCGGTCCTGGTCGAGCACCACCAGCCTGCCGCCGCAGGCCAGCGGATGAAACAGCTCCCACAGCGAGATGTCGAAACCGACGGCGGCGACCTGTGCCCCGGCGTCACCGGGCCGCAGCGGATATGTCTGCCGCGACCACGCCAGCTGGTTGGCCAGTCCCCGGTGAGTGCACTGCACGCCCTTGGGTGCCCCGGTCGACCCGGACGTGTAGGTCACGTAGGCGAGCTGGTCGGGCTCGGGTCGACGCACCGGACCGGGGTCGGCCGGGCGCAGTTCGGCGAGCACCAGGCACGCCGTGTCCCCGAAGACCGGGTCGGCCTGGTCGGCGATCACCGCGTGCGCCCGACAGTCGGCGAGGATTCGTCGATGCCGCTCGGTGGGCTGTTCCGGGTCCAGCGGGACGTACACCCCGCCCGCCTTCCAGATGCCCAGGACGACGGCGGGCAGCTGCAGGCACCGCCCGAGTCGGGTGGCCACCGGCCCCTCCACCGGCAGGTCACGCTCCCGCAGCCACGCGGCCACCCCGTCGGACAGCGCGTCGAGCTCCCGATAGGTCAGCGACCCGGTCGACGTGGTCACCGCCGTCGCATCCGGTGTGCGGACGGCCCAGCCGGTGACGAGGCCGAGGACCTCCGCGGGCCGCTCCGGCATGGTCTGCCGGTTGGGCTCCACCAGCAGCCGGTGCCGTTCCCGGTCGCCCAGCAGATCGAGACCGGCCACGGCGGCGTCGGGCTGCTCGGCCACCCCGCCGAGCAGGTGCGCCAACGCCGAGGCGAGGTGGGCGATCCCGGTGTGACTCAGCAGGTCGGCGGCGCCACGCAGCTCGACGTCCATCCCGTCGACCGTGGTGCGCGCGGTGATCTCCAGGTCGAACGCCCCCAACGTCGGGGTCTGCGGCACCGTCCGCGCCGTGACGTCGGCGAAGGCCGTGGTCTCCTGGGCGGCGTCGTCGTCGAGATCGAACACCACCTGGCTGAGGCCGCGCCCGCTGCGCCCCAGCTGCCGCACGATCTGCTGAGTCGGGACCGCGCCGTGCTGGAACGCGGCGTGCACGGCGGCACGAGTGCGCGCGAGGTGCGCGGTGAACGAGCCGCCCGACTCCACCGCCACCCGGATCGGCAGCACCGACACCAACGGGCCGACCATCCCGGCCGTGGCCTCGTCTGCACGGTCGGCCACCGGCGTCCCCACCACGACGTCGGGCTGCCCGCAGCACCGAGCCAGCCACGCCTGCACCCCGGCCAGCACGGTGATGAAGAGCGTGGTGTCCTCCCGTCGACTCAACGCGACCAGCGCGGCGGCGGCCGACGCGGGCAGCGGCACGCGCACGGTGTGTCGGCCGGGGTCGCGGGGCGTGTCCGGCTTCCGCGCCGCAGGCAGGTCCAGGCGTTCCGGTGCCCCGCGCAGCGCCTCGGCCCAGAACGCGAGCCCCGCGTCGTCGGTCGGCGCGGCCCGGTCGGCCGCAGCCGAGATCAGGAAGCTCGCGGCGGCGGGCAGCACCGCCGGGCGCTGCTCGACGCGGGCCGCATACAGCTCGGCCAGCTCACGCACCAGGACGCGGGCCGACCAGCCGTCCCCGGCGATGTGGTGCAGCACGATCACCAGCACGTGCTCGGTCGTTCCCCGCCGCAGCAGAATCCAGCGCACGGGCGGTGCGGCCGCGAGATCGAAGGGCTCGGCGATCAGAGCACGGAGCTGCCCGTCGGGGTCGGCGTCGTCCGCGTCGAGCACGCGCAGCGCATGGGTGTGACCGGCCGGTCGCCACCTCGGCCCGTCCTGGTCCTCGGCGAGCACGCTGCGCAGCAGGTCGTGCCGGTCGGTCAGCGCCGCGGTCGCCGCGCGCAGTGTCTGCACCGACAGCGGCCCGGACAACCGCAGCACCACCGGCAGGTGGAAGGTGCTGCCGCCTGCGGTGGTGGCCTGCGCCCAGATCGCCAGCTGCGCCCACGACAGCGGCGCCGTGTCGACGACGACGGCGGCAGCGGCGGGTTCGCCGTCGGTCGTGGCGGGCTCGTCGACCGCCCACGGCGCCAGACCCTCGATGGTGGGGTTGGCGAACAGATCCGGCATCCGCAGCTCCGGATAGCCCAGACCGCGCATCCGCCGCACCAGGTCCATCGCCAGCAGCGAATGCCCGCCCAGGGCGAAGAAGCTGTCGCCCAACCCGACCCGAGCCACCCCCAACGCCTCGGCCCACACCGCAGCCGCCGCCCGCTCCCGGTCGGTCCTCGGCTCGCGGTAACCCTCGTCGGGCTCCGGGCCGACGTCGAGCGAGACCAGCCCGGCCCGGTCGATCTTGCCCGCCGCCGTCCTCGGCAGCGCCGAGGTCACCGCCACCACCGCAGGAACCATGAACGCAGGCAGCACGCCCGCCGCATACGCCCGCACCGCCGCCGACTCCACCCCGGCCGGTGCGGCCACGTGCGCGATGAGGACGTCCCCGCGCACCACCACCGCCGACTCGACCACCGAGGGATGCCCGGCCAGGACGGTCTCCACCTCGTCCAGCTCGATCCGGAAGCCGCGCAGCTTGACCTGCCGGTCGGTGCGACTCACGAAGTGCAGCGCCCCGCCGTCGCGTCGCGCCAGGTCGCCGGTGCGATACATCCGCTGCCCGTCCCCGACGAACGGGTCCGGCAGAAACCGCTCGGCGGTCAACCCACCGCGGCGCGCGTAGCCCCGCGCCAACCCCGCGCCCGCGAGATACAGCTCCGCCACCACCCCGTCCGGCACCGGCATCAGATACCGGTCCAACAGGTAGGCCCGCGTGTTCGCCGTCGGCACCCCGATCGGCGTCCCGCCGCCGGGCACCAGATCCGCGGCGGTGGCGCCGATCGTGACCTCGGTCGGCCCGTAGGCGTTCACCAGCCGCACCCCGCCCGCACGTCGGTGCCAGTGCGCCACCGCGTCGGGCTCGACCTGCTGCCCGCCGATCACCATCAGCCGCAGCGACGACGGCAGCACCAGCCCGCCCTCGTCGTTCAGGGCGTCGACGAGTCGTTCCCAATAGCCGGTGGGCAGATTCGCCACCGTCACCCCGTGCCGCGCGCACCGCTGCAGCAACGCCTGCACCGACCCGGCCGACGCCTCGTCGCGCAACACCACCGTCGCACCCGCGACCAGGGTGGGGAACACCTCCTCCACCAGCACGTCGAAGGTGACCGCGCAGAACTGCAAGACCCGATCGGCGGGGGAGAGCCCGTACTCGCGCACCGCCCACCGCACGTGATCAGCCAACGCACGATGCTCCACCACGACACCCTTGGGCTCACCAGTCGACCCGGAGGTGAAGAGGACGTAGGCGGCCTCGGCAGGCTGCGGCGCAGGCCCCGGTCCACCCGGATCACCGGCCGAACCGGGGTCCACGGCCACGACGCCCAGCCGAGCGAACCGGTCGACGTCGGCGCTCACCACCAGCCGCGCGCCGCTGATCGCCAGCTGCCCGCGCAGCCGATCATCCGGATCATCCGGCGACAACGGCAGGAACGCGCACCCCGCCGCCAACACCCCCGACAGCGCCGCCACCAGGTCGACCGACCGAGGCAGACACACCCCGACCACGTCCCCACGACGGCCGCCCGCCGCGCCGATCCGCGCCGCCACCACGTCGGCGTGCCGCACCAACTCCGCGTAGTCCACCACCGTCGACCCGTCCACCACGGCCGCCGCGCCCGGGGTGCGGCCGGCGACCGCACGCAACAGCCCCGGCACGTCGGTCGCGGGCGGCTCGACAGGCCCCGCCAGGACCGGCGCCGCCGCCACGGTGGTCAGCCGCGCCGCACCGATCCGCAGGTCGGGGTCGGCGAGGACGTCGGCCAGCAACGCCGTGAACCCGTCGGCCAACACCTCGGCGGCCGGACCGTCGAGCACGTCGTGGTTGAACTCCAACTCCAGGTCGACGCCGTCGGGCAGGGCGCGCGCGATCAGCGTCAGGTCGAAGGCCGTGAGACGCGACGGCGGGCGCAGCGGCTCCGCCACCACCCCCGGCAGCTCCACCGCCGTGCCGAGCGAGTCCTCCCACACCACCATGTGCCGCATCAACGGGTGATGCCCGGCGTCACGCCGCCTGCCCAGCGCACCGGCCAACCGCTCCACCGGCACCGCCTGATGCGCATACGCCGCGGGCACCGCCGCACGACACTGCTCCAGCACCTCGCCGAAACGCGGCGCACCCCGCAGATCGACCCGCAGCGGAACGGTGTTCACCAGCATGGTCACCACCGCCTCGGCGCCCGGCAGATCCCGGTCGGCCATCGGCGCCGCCACCACCACGTCCTGCGCGTCGGAGAACCGGTGCAGCAGCACCTGGAACGCCGCCAGCAGGACCATGAACGGCGTCACGCCGCGCGCGGCGCACACCGCACTCAGCGCGGCGGTCTGCTCGGGCGACAGCACCCGCACCACCCGCCCGGCCCGGTGCCCGTGGTCCACGCGGCGACGCGGCCCCACCGTAAGATCGACGTCCCACACCGCACCGTCGAGGCTGCGCCGCCAGTACGCCAGGTCCCGCTCTGCGCGGGCTGAGGCGTCGACGCTGGTCAGCACCGCCGGATTCGCGGGCGCGGCGAGCTGGGGCGCCCGGCCGTCGAGAGCGGCGGCGTACAACTCCCGCAGCTCCTCGGCCACCACCCGCATCGACCAGCGATCGATGACGATGTGATGCAGCACGAGCAGGAACAGGTGCTCCTCCTCGGCCAGTCGCAGCAGCCTCGCCCGCAGCAACGGCGGCCTGCGCAGGTCGAACGGCTCGGCCATCGCCTCGTCGGTGGCCGCCGCCACCCGCCGCTCGCGCGCCGCCGCATCGAGCGGGCGCAGGTCCTCGACGCGGAACGGCACCGATGCGGCGTCGGCCACCGACAGTCGAGGCGGACCGTCGTCGACCGAGGGCACGCTGCGCAGCACCGGATGTCGCCGCACCAGGCCGTCCAACGCCGCACGCAGCGCCGCCTCGCTCACCGGCCCCCGCCATCGCGTCGGAACGGACACGGTGAACAGGCCGGGGCCGCCGAGGAACTCCTCCTCGAACAAGATCCGCGCCTGACCCGGCGACAACGGCAGCTCGGCGGGCACGGCAGCCGCCGCCCCGGCCTGCTCGCCCGTCTCGGCGACCGACGGCCCGGCCCCGGCCTGCCCGGCCGACAGCTCCACCACGCGACGGGCCAAGACCGCCACGGTCCTGGCCGCCAGCACGTCGGCCATCGACAACCGCACCCGCCGCCCACGCCACACCGCCGCCACGATCCGCGCGGCGATCAGCGAATGCCCGCCCAACGCGAAGAAGTCGTCGGCGACCCCCACCGAGTCCACCCCGAGCAGGCCCGACCACAACGCGGCCAGCTCCCGCTCGACCTCGGTGCCTGCCTCGTCGGTCGGCACGCCCACGCCCGCCGACGCAGCGGGCAGGGCCGCGTGATCGATCTTGCCCGTCGACGTCGTCGGGAACCGCTCCACGAACACCCACCGCGTGGGGATCACCGCCTCGGGCAGCACGTCGACCAGATGGGCCCGCAGCCCGGCGGGCTCCGCGCCGCCGCTGCCCTGGAGGTAGGCCACGACCCGGCCGTCCACCTGCCGCACGACCGCCCGGCCGACCGCCGGATGCCGATGCAGCAGGGACTCGACCTCGGCCGGGTCCACCCGATGCCCGCGAACCTTGAACTCCTCGTCCACCCGCCCCAGGAACTCGAGCCGACCGTCGGCCAGCCACCGCACCCGATCCCCGGTGCGATACACCCGCCCGCCGCCCGCCGGGTCCAGCCCGAGCCAGTCCGGCAGGAACCGGACCGCCGTGGCCGCCGCCCCGCCCAGATACCCGCGCGCCAACGGGACGCCGCCCACCAGCAGCTCCCCGGCCACCCCCACCGGAACCCGCAGGCCGTCGGCATCCACGACGGCCACCGCACAGTTATGCATCGGCCTGCCCAACGGCAGCCGATCCGCCGCCGCACCGGCCCCGGCCTCGTCGTGCACCACCGTGATCGTGGCCTCCGTCGGCCCGTAGGCGTGCACCAGCCGAGTGTCCGAACGGGCCAGCAACCGATCCCGCAACGACGGCGGCACCCGCTCCCCGCCGCACACCGTCAGCCGCAGACCCAGCCGCTCACCGTCAGCCGAGCCCGCCACCAGCTCGTCCAGCACCGACGGCACCAGATGCGCGACAGTGACCCCCTCGGCGGCCATCAACTCCGGGAGATACGGCACGATCCCGTGCCGCCGATGCTCGGCGATCACCAACCGCGCCCCGACCACCAGCCCGGCGAGCAGCTCCCACACCGCGATGTCGAAACCCGGCGACGCCGTCGCCAACACCACGTCCTGCGAGAACAGCGGATAGACGTCCTGCCACCACAGCATCCGATTCGCCAACGCACCATGGGTGAGCAGCACACCCTTGGGCCTGCCGGTCGAACCGGAGGTGTACGTCAGATACGCGGCCAGCCCCGGCACCGGGTCCGGCCACCCCACCGCCCCGGACACCCCGTCGCCCGCCTCGACTCCGCCGGTCCCCTCGGCCTCGCCGTCGACGGACAGGACCGGCCCGGCGACCTCCTCGAACACCCCGGCGGAGCTGACGGTCACCACCGGACGCGCATCGGCCAGCACCGCCGCCCGCCTGCCCGCAGGCCACCCCGGATCGAGGGGAAGGTAGACACCACCAGCCCGGAAGACCGCCAGACAGGCCACCACCCGGTCCAGGCCGTCCTCGACCAGCACCGCCACCGGCCGCTCCGGGCCGACCCCGACCGCCCGCAGTCGACGCGCGAGCGCCGCAGACCGGGCAGTCAGCTCCGCATAGGACAGGCGGCGCCGCCCGCACACGACGGCCACCCGATCGCCGCCCGCAGTCGACGCCGCGGCGATCAGCCGCCATAACCGGCCCGGACCGTTCTCGACTCGGGTCCCGCACTCCCAGTCCCGCCTGCTGTCCGCCATAGTCGGTCCAGGCTAGGAACACCGATTATCAGTTCCTTATCGACCGCGACCGCCGACGAAAAACCGAATGATAAAACCGCCCGCTATAAATACTGCTCGCGTGAGCATGGATTTCCCGACTGGAGGGGTTGGCAATGGCGGCACAGGCAGGCGGCGCGTTCCAGGACATGACCGTCGACCACGTGGTGTTCCACGTCGGCGACGCGCACCAGGCCGCGGCGGAACTCGCCGACAAGTACGGCCTGGCCGTGCTCGACACCACCGAGGACACCACGGTGCGCTCGGTCACCGTGGGCGGCGCAGGCGGCATCAGCCTGGTGTTCACCGAGGCCGTGACCGGGGACCACCCCGCAGCCGCCTACGTCAGGGTCCACGGCGACGGCGTCGCCGACATCGCCCTGGGCGTCCCCGACGCGCGGGCCGCGTTCGCCGAAGCCGTACGCAGAGGAGCCCGCCCGGTGGCCGCACCCGCCGAGGACGGCGACGCGGTCGTCGCCGCCATCATGGGCTTCGGCGACGTCGTCCACACCTTCGTGCAGCGCCCCACCACCGCCGCACCCACGACCGAGGACGCGCCGCCCGCCGAGACCGGCGTCCACGGCCTCGACCACTTCGCCGTCTGCCTCGAACCAGGACAGCTGACGGACACCGTGAAATTCTACGAAGACGTCCTCGACTTCACGATGATCTTCGAAGAGAAGATCGTCGTCGGCGCACAGTCGATGAACTCCCAGGTCGTGCAGAGCGCCTCCAGCGCCGTCACCCTCACCCTCATCGAGCCCGACACCTCCCGCAGCCCCGGCCAGATCGACGACTTCATCAAGAACCACGGCGGCGCAGGAGTGCAGCACATCGCGCTGATCACCGACGACATCACCGGCTCCATCCGCGCCCTGCGCGACCGAGGCGTCGACTTCCTCACCACCCCCGGCGCCTACTACGACGCCCTCGCCGACCGCATCGAACTCACCCGCTACTCCGTGGCCGAACTCGGCGAACTGGACATCCTCGTCGACGAGGACCAGGGCGGTAAGCTCTACCAGATCTTCGCCCGGTCCACGCACCCCCGAGGCACCTTCTTCCTCGAAGTGATCGAACGAGCAGGCGCACGCACCTTCGGCACCGGCAACATCAAGGCCCTCTACGCGGCGGTCGAGGCAGAACTGGCCAAGACGCCCCGCTAGCCGCACCCGAACACCAGACCCCGACGCCGTGCCCGCCCGGAGGGGAACGCCGATGGACCCGCTGCGCCTGACCGACCTGCACGGCTCGCTGGCCGACCCGGTGCTGGCCGCCATGGAGTTCCTCAACGAGGTCGCCCACCGCTACCCGGAAGCCGTGTCCTTCGCCCCGGGACGGCCCTACGAGGAGTTCTTCGACGTCGAGGACCTGCACCGATACCTGCGCACCTTCCACCGACACCTCGTCGAGGACCAGGGAATGGACGCCGCAGGAGCACGCCGAACACTGTTCCAGTACGGCCGCACCAAGGGCATCATCCACGACCTGATCGCCCGCAACCTGGCCGAGGACGAGGCAGTCCACGTCGACCCGGAGTCCATCGTGGTCACCGTCGGCGCGCAGGAGGCCATGCTGCTCGTCCTGCGCGCCCTGCGCGCCGACCCACACGACGTCCTGCTGGCCGTGTCCCCGGTGTACGTCGGCATCACCGGGGCCGCCCGCCTCGTCGAGATGCCAGTGCTCCCCGTACGCGACGGCCCCGCAGGCGTGGACCTCGACGACCTCACGGCCGCCGCGCGCCGCGCCCGCGCCGCAGGCCTGCGCCCCAGAGCCCTCTACGTGGTCCCCGACTTCGCCAACCCCTCCGGCGCCACCCTCGACCGCCGACTCCGCTCGGAACTGCTGCGCGTGGCCGCCGACGAAGACCTCCTGATCCTCGAGGACAACCCCTACCGCCTGTTCGGCTCCACCGACGACCGCCCACCCACACTGAAGGCCCTCGGCGGCGACCGCGTGGTGTCCCTCGGCTCCTACGCCAAGACCGGATTCCCCGGCGCCCGCATCGGCTACGCCGTCGCCGACCAGCCCGTTGACGTCGGCGACGGACGCACCATCCCACTGGCCGACCAGCTCTCCCGACTCAAGAGCATGATCACCGTCAACACCCCGCCGATCGCCCAGGCCGTGATCGGCGGCCTGCTCCTGGAACACGGACACAGCCTCGTCAAGGCCAACACCCGCGAGATCGAGGTCTACCGCCGCAACCGCGAACAGGTCCTCGACGGCCTCGCCGCCCGACTCCCCGACGCACACCGGCTGGGCGTGCGCTGGAACAGCCCCGCAGGCGGCTTCTTCATCGTCGTGACCGTGCCCTTCCCCGTGGACGACGCACTGCTGGAGCGCTCCGCCCGCGAGCACCGCGTGCTGTGGACCCCGATGCACCACTTCTACGGCGACGGCACCGCGATGCCGCACCTGCGCCTGTCGGTCAGCCTGCTCACCCCCGACGAGATCGACCTCGGGCTGGACCGCCTCGCCGAGTTCATCACCGACCACGCCCGCCAAGCAGGCACCTGACACACACCGCTCACACCCGCGCCGCCGCCGCAGCCACCCGCGAGGCCCGCGCCCCGCCCACCGCCAGCCACGCCACCGCGCAACAGCCGACGAGCACCGGCCACGGCCACACCGTCCCCTGCGCCAACAGACCGGTGAACAACACCGGAGCCACCACCATGGCCATCCCCCAGGACATCTGATGCACCCCGAGATACCGGCCCCGCATGTCCGGCGGAGCCAACCGCGCGGCGAACGCGGAACTGGTCGGTGCGAACAACAACTCCGCCACCGTGAACACCACCACACCCAGGAACAACGCCACCAGCGCAGGCAGCGGCGGCAACAACGCCGAGGTCGCCAACACGACGAACGCCAACGCCCACACCACCGCCGCCAGCCGCAGCACCCCCGTCTCGGCCCGCTTCTCGGTCCACCGGACCACCGGCGGCTGCGCCACCACCACCAGCACCGTGTTGACCGTGTACAACGCCCCCGGCAGCCACGCATACCCCGGCAACGTCAACCCGACATAGGCGGGCACCAACAGGATGATCGCGTACACCGCGACCACGAAGAACCCGTTGGCCACCACCAGCAGCATGAACGGCCGATCCCGCAGGACCCGCCGGTAGCCGCCGGTCGCCCTCGGCCGCGCCACCGCCGCCCGCCTGCCCGCCAACGCTCGCGCCTTCGGCCAGGTGCCGATGAGCACCGCCACGAGCACATAACTGACCGCATTGGACACCGCCAACGCGTGATAACCGATGTCACCGAACCCGACCACCGACGCCGCGACGATCCCGCCCAACCCCAGCGCCGCATTGCGCGTGGACCGGATCAACGCGAACCAACGCGGCTGCTGCTCCAGCCCCACCAGGGCCACCACCATCGTCCCCTGCGCAGGCAGCCACGCCCCGTCGGCCCAGTAGATCATCGCCGCCGCCAGCATCAACTGCCACGGCGTGTCCACCCACAGATAGGACAGGAAGCCGACACACCGCAGCACGTTGCAGCCGACGATCACCGCAGTCGCACCGAACCGGTCCACCAACGGACCCGTCAGCACACCGGCAGGCACCCCCGCGAGCGCGGCCACCGACAACGCCGCACCGACGGCCACCAGCCCCAGATCGGTGACGGCCAGGAAGTACGGAATGGTGAACGGAAGAAACAGACCACTGCCGAGACTGTCCACACCCGCCGTGATCGCCAACCTGCCCAGTCCCCGCATCCGGGGAAATCCGAAACGCTCCGCCCCCCGGGTGATCACCACGCCGCGAGAATAACCACCAAAAGAAGCCCCTGGCAACGATAACGAAATGAAAAGACCCCTCGCTAACATGTCCCCAAAAAACTGCGTGGAGGTATTTCAAGTGCTGGGAGACAATGAAAAATCCGCCGAATTCGACGTCGTGATCAATGACGAGGAGCAGTACTCGATCTGGCCCGCCGACCGAGACGTCCCGGCAGGCTGGCACACCGTCGGCACCCGAGGCCCGAAACAGCAGTGCCTGGACTGGATCGACGAACACTGGACCGACATGCGACCCCGCAGCCTGCGCGAGGCGCTGCGCCAGGCCGCCGGAGACTCGGCTTGACCGAGCCCGCCGCACCGCCCCGCGTCGCACTGACCACCACACCGACCCGCATCCAACCGCTCGCAGGGCTGTGCCGCCGCCGAATCCACCTCAAACGCGACGACGAGAACTCGTCGATCTTCGGCGGCTGCAAGACCAGGGCACTGGAGTTCGTCCTCGGCGCCGCCACGCAGGCCGACGCCACCACCGTGCTCACCGCAGGAACCGTCGGCTCCAACCACATCGCCGCCACCGCCCTGCACGCCGCCCGACTCGGCCTCGCCGTCACCGCACTGGTCCTGCCCCAGGAACCCGGCCCGCTCGTACGCCGGAACCTGCAACTGGCACTGAACGCGGGCGCCCGCCTGCACCCCGTGCCCACCGGGGTGTCGGTGCACCCGTCCCGCCCACGCCACCAGGCCGCCGTCGACGAACTCCTCGACCGAGGCGAACGCCCCTTCGTCATCCCCTTCGGCGGCGCAGCCCCCGTCGCCGGAATCGCTCACGCCCTGGCAGGCCGAGAACTCGCCGACCAGGCCCGCGCACTGGCCCTGCCCACCCCGCTGCGGGTCTACCTGCCTGCCGCCTCCACCCTCACCGCCGCAGGCATCGCCGCCGGACTGGCCACCGGACTGGCCACCGCCGAGATGCCGTTCGAGGTGACCGCCGTCGACGTCGTCGGCGACCCCTCCGTCACCGGAGCAGGCCTGCTGGGCCGCGCCAGAGAGACGGCCGCCCTGATCGGCGCCGAGGAGCACGCCGTCCGACCAGAACACCTCCGACACGTCGACGGCCACTCCGCCGCGCCCTACGGTCGGCCCGACCCCCGGTCCGAACACGCCGCCCGCCTGCTCCACGACACGGCAGGCATCGCCGTCGACGAGTGCTACGGGGCCAAGGCTCTCGCCCGACTCCTCGCCGACGCCGACACCACCGACGACGGCACCTACCTGTTCTGGCACACCGGAAACACCCGATCGGCGGACGGAGGTGTGTCGACGCCGGTACCCCCGGAACTGGCTCATTACGCTCGCTGACCATGGTCGGACTCCCGCAGCGGTGCGCGCTGGCCATCGCCGTCACCACGGCGTTGACCGCGTGCACCGCCCCCGAACCCGCCGCCCCGCCCGCCCCGGCGGACCCCGCCGCAGCGGGGGAGGAGGCACCCGCCGCCCTGCGCCCGGCCACCGACGCCGTCACCACCCTCCGCGACATCTCCGTCGCAGGCACCCCCCGCTCCTACCGACTGCGCATGGCCGAGAGCCCCGCCGAACACCCCGGCAGACCCCTGATACTCGTCCTGCACGGCAAAGGCGGCTCCGCCGCCGAGATGGAGCGCTACAGCGGACTCAACGCCGCCGCCGACGCCCACGGCGTCGCCGCCGCATACCTCCAAGGCGCGAACGAAGGCTGGGGCGCCTCACCACAACCCACCGCACTGCGCCCCGACCCGGACGCCGACATCGACTTCGCCCGCGCCGTGATCGACGAACTCACCAGCACCACCCAGATCGACCCCGACCGCGTCGCCGTGGCGGGCTTCTCCGAAGGCGGACTGATGGCACTGCGCCTGGCCGCCGAACACCCCGACTGGTTCACCGCAGCAGCCTCCGTGGCAGGCCAACTCCCGGGGCCGCCCGTCCCGGTCCAACCGAGCGGCCCCATCCCGCTGCTGTCCGTCTACGGCGACGCCGACCCGCTGCGCCCCATCGACGGCCTCACCACCCCACCCGAGGGAACACCGCCGATCGGGCAGGAACCACCCCGACCGACGATCTCCACCGCCGACACCGTGAACGCGTTCTGCCGAGCAGGCGGCGCCGACGAACACCGGCACGAGGAACTCCCCGACACCGACCAGCCCGACGGCACCTCCCTCACCCGCGACACCTGCACCAACCCCACCACCGGACTACGCGTGGAGTCCATCGTCGTCCACGGCGGCGGACACACCTGGCCGGGCGGCGAGTTCCCCAACCCGCCCCGCACCGTCGGGACGACCAGCCGACAACTCTCCGCCGCCGACGCAGTGGTCGACTTCCTCCTCACCAGCCGAAGCCGACGCTGATCACCAGGTGACCGGCAACTCTCGAGGAGAACGCAGCAACGTCCCCTCCTTCCACGGCACCTCCTCCGCGGGCGTCGTCAGCCGCAGATCCGGGAACCGCGTCAACAACGACTCCAACGCCACCTGCAACTCGCCCCTGGCCAGCTGCGCCCCCAGACAGACGTGTACCCCGCCCCCGAACGCCAGATGCGGATTGTGCTCACGAGTCAGGTCGAACTCATCCGGATCGGCGAACACCCGATCGTCCCGATTCGCCGAATTGGTACTGGCCACCACCGCCTCACCCGCCCGCACCAGCACCTCACCCAGCTGCACATCCTCGACGGCATACCGCGCGAAGGCACCACCGGAGCCCAACGGAATGAACCGCAGCAACTCCTCCACCGCAGAAGGCACCAACTCCGGACGCTCCCGCAGCAACGCCCACCGCTCCGGCCGCGACAACAACAGGTACACCGAACTGGCGAACTGACTCGCCGTCGACTCATGCCCGCCGACCAGCAACGTGATCCCCGTCTGCCGCAACTCCTGCTCGGAGAGCCGATCATCATCGTGCGCGGCCACCAACGCACTCATCAGGTCGTCACCGGGAACCCGCCTACGCTGCTCGGCCAGCTCACCCAGATACTCCTCCAACCCCGCCCGCGCCGCCACGACCTCCTCCCTGGTGAACGCCGTCGTGGACAACACCATCGCCGAGAAGTCCCGAAACCGGTGATGCTCCGCAGGCGGCACCCCGAGCATCTGCGAGATCACCGACACCGGCAGCGGCAACGCCAGCCTCTCCACCAGATCCGCAGGCGGACCGACCCGCTCGATCTCGTCCAACAGGCCGTCGACGATCTCCTGAGTACGCGGCCGGAACTCACGAACCCGCCGCGCGGTGAAACCCCGCGCGATCATCCGACGCAGCCTGCTGTGCTCCG
This sequence comes from Actinoalloteichus fjordicus, assembly GCF_001941625.1. Lineage (NCBI taxonomy): Bacteria > Bacillati > Actinomycetota > Actinomycetes > Pseudonocardiales > Pseudonocardiaceae > Actinoalloteichus > Actinoalloteichus fjordicus. The sequence goes on along the minus strand of NZ_CP016076.1, from coordinate 3,359,977 downwards.
GCGGGTCCATACTCAGGATCGAACCCGCAGGCGCGGCCTCCGGCGTCACCCGAGGCGTGTCCTCCCGACCGGCCGCACGAGCCCGACTGAACCGCGAGTCCGACAACACGGTCTTGACATCGGAATACCGAGTGACCAGCCAGCACTCGTCACCGTAGGGCAGCCGCACCCGCATCGCGGGCTGCTCGGCACGCGACCGCGCATAACTCGGGTGCACGTCAAGGCGCACCGGATCGCCGAAGGGATAAGGGCAGGTTCCGACTGTGGTCACGGGGCTCCTCATCAGTTCTGGGAATGCACCGTCCAGCACACTCCTGGTGACAACCGGCCGACAGCCCAGCACCCCCGGCCGGACCCCACGGCCCCGACCAGAGACCGAACCGCCGCCGGAGGATCGAGAAGGGCGCCCGATCACCGCGCCCGACGCGAGCATCACACGCGCAGGCCGACCCCACCGCGCCCACGACCGCAACCGACGCATCACGTCACGTCGGCGGTCGCCGGACGCCGAAGCCCGGACGACGCCTCCCGTCCGCTCACCGACCCACCCGCCTGCGCAGGCGGGGGAGCGGTCGCCAACTCCGCCGCATAGGCGTGCGGCAGACTCGGCAGCCGATACCGAGCCTCGCCATCGGCACCGGAGACAGCCGGTTCCAACAGATGCGCGTCCACCAACCGCTCCAAGACGTCATCGGCATCCGGCGCCGAACAGCCCAACAACGCCTCCGCCGTCCAACTCGTCAACTCCGGAGCAGGCAGACCACCCAACGCCTGATACAGATGCGCCGCCACCGGGTCCAGTCGACGCGCACTGCTCGCCAACCCGTCATGCAGCCGCTGCCCCCCACCACCGAACCCGGTCAACCGCCCGGCAGGACGACGCAGCTCCCGCACCATCCTCGGCACATCCCAATGCGGCTTGCCCGCCAACCGTGCGGCCGCCGCCGACAACGCCCCCGGCAGGCGCCCGCACAACTCGACGAGCTGAGACACCGCCTCCGGATCACGCCCCACCCTCGCAGCCCCGACGATCCCACGCACCAGCTGCACCGCCTCGTCCTGGCGCAGACCACCGAGCCGCAACGGCACGGTCCCACACCGCGCCACCAGCTCACGCAACGTGCTCCGCGAGGTCACCAACACCTGACACGTCGGACTGTTCGGCACCAACGGCCACACCTGCGCGGCGTCACGGGCATCGTCGAGCACCAGCAGCATCCGCCGATCCGCCACCAACGTACGAAACAACGCAGGCCGCTCCGCAGGACTGGGCACCCGCTCCGGCGGCACCCCCAACGCATGCAGCAGATACGTCAACGCCGTGTGCGGATCCACCGGAGCACGACGCGGATCATGCCCACTCAGATCCACGAACAACTGACCGTCGGGAAACAGATCGGCATTGCGAGCACCCCACCACACCGCCAGCGCGGTCTTGCCCACCCCGACCCCGCCGACCAACAACCCCAGCGGCGGCGCCCCACCCCGCCCGCCCCGCGCAGCCAACCCGTCCAACGCCGCCAACGACTCCGCCCGACCGGTGAACGCCTGCGTCGCGGCAGGAAGCTGCGCAGGCGGCCGATCCACCACCGGCCCCCCCTCGTCCAGCAGAATCCGCTCGTGCAGCCGCCGCAGCTCCACGCTCGGCTCCAGCCCCAACTCCTCGATCGACCGCCGACGCCACCGAACGAACGTCTCCAACGCCGCGACCCGCTGCCCGGACTGATACTGCGCCGTCATCAACAACCCGTGCAGCCGGTCCCGCAACGGATGCCGGTCCACCGCGTCCACCAGCCCCGCGACCAGCAGACGATGCTCACCCAGCTGCAGCCGCAGCTCCACCTGCTCCTCATATGCGGCGAGCAGACTCTCCTCCCACTGCGTGGCCGCATGCTCCGGCACCGCCCCGGTGACGTTGGACAGCACCGGTCCACGCCGCAACGCCAACGCCGCGTCGTAGCAGCGGACCGCCTCGGCCAGCCGCCCCCGCCGCGCCCGCGCCTCGGCCACCAACTCCTCGAACACCAGCGTGTCCATCCGGTGCCCCTCCGGCCGCAGCACATACCCCGGCGCCGCAGTCTCGATCAGCTTCCGCTCGACCCCGCGCTCCCGGAACGTCTTCCGCAGCGCGGACACACAGATCGCCACCTGCGTCCGACTGCTCGACGGCGGCCGCGTGCCCCACACCGTCTCGACCAGGCTGTCCACCGACACCACCCGACCCGCATTCAGCAGCAGCATCGTCAACACCACCCGCTGCCTCGGACCTCCGATCGGGACCTGGTCTCCCCGCACCAGAACCTCCAAGGGCCCCAACAAGCGGAAATCCACCATCTCGGTCATGAAGCCTCCGAATCGCGGTGCGGTAGCGCCGTTCACGGTCCGTGCGGCCGTCAGGGCAGACAGGAATCGAGGTGCGTCGTGAGATCACGCGCGGCGGCGACGTCGACACATCCCGCAAGCAGCAACGCCTGCTCCAGCTCGACACCCAGCAGACGCAGGACTCGAGCCACCCCGTGCTCGCCGTCGACAGCCAGCCCCCACAGGATCGGCCTGCCGATCAACGCACCGCTCGCACCGAGCGCCAACACCCGCAGGACGTCGACACCGCTGCGAATGCCGCCGTCCACCAACACTTCGGCCGTCGCACCCACCGCCTCGACGACACGAGGCAGCGCCAGCGCAGTGGGCAGCGCACCGTCAAGCTGCCGTCCACCGTGGTTGGACACCACGACCGCAGCCGCGCCCAGGTCGACGCACCGCACGGCATCCCTCGGATCGAGCACTCCCTTGACCACCAACGGAAGCCGAGTGCGTGCCCGCAGCCACTCCAGGTCATGCCAGCCGAGCGTCGGGTCGAAGGCCGTCCCCGTGTGATCGGCGACCGCAGAGCCGCCTGCTCGCCGGTCGTGTGCCCCGCTCGGGCCAGGGGCAAGGTGGGCCGCCTGCACCGACGACGGCAGCGCGAAGCCGTTGCGCACGTCGCGCAGCCGCCTGCCCATCACCGGGACGTCGACGGTCACGACGAGCGCCGAACAGCCTGCGGCCTCCGCCCGCGCCACCAGCTCCGTGACGACGCCTCGGTCTCGGAGCCAGTACAGCTGGAACCACAGCGCGGCGTCGGTGCCCGCGATGTCCTCGACCGTCCGACTGCTCAGGGTGCTGACCGTGAACGGCACCCCGGCCGCTGCCGCCGCGCGCGCGGCGGCGAGTTCCCCGTCCGGGTGGACCAGGCGCTGGTAGGCCATGGGTGCCACCGCGAGCGGCAGCGCCGCCACGGTGTCCACGAGCGACGTTCTGGTGGCCGCCGCCTCGACGCCCGCGAGCATCCGGGGAACGACGTAGGTCGCGTCCAGCGCCGTGCGATTCGCCGCCAGGGTTCGTTCGGTGCCGCTGCCGCCTGCGATGAAGTCGCGGACCTCGGCGGGCAGGAGTGCCGCCGCAAGGCGTTCCAGGTCGGCCAGGTCGACGGCCCGGTCGGAGTGCCCGGTCATGCGTGGCGGTCTCTGGCGCGGGCGCCGGGCGCCGCTAGGGGAAGTCCGACGCTGTCGTCATGGATTCCGACGGATCGCAGGGAAGAGCGGGCGGCGGCGTGGCCTCCCGACGTGGTGCGGCCGGTCATCGATCCATTCGACATGCTGAAGTTCACCGTTCCCCCATGGACGGTCGGACACGCCGCAGGCGTGTGACGCTCCTTCCGTGCTGAGACCGCATGCTCGCGCAGCCGACTGACGGAGGAAGCCCTGCTCAATAAGCACAATAGTGCCGTGAATAGTTTACGAACTGTTTAAACTTTAACGAGATCAGTTAAAAGTGTCAAGAGCGACCTCCCGATTACTGTATTTGGGTGATGCGGTGATCATATTCGACGACCGCTACTCGATTTGCGCTGAAACCGATTCCCGGGACCAGAAGCAGGGGAGTGCCGAGCACCGATATTCCACCTCGACAAGTCGAACCTCAGCTCGCTGAACAGCCACTATCCCAACACTGGTCGATGTGGCCCGGATACGGTCCACCGTGGCGGTCGATCAAGAATATTCGGTGCCGCCAACGGAGTGCGGCCCCAGCAGAGCTGTCACCTGCTGTCGCGATTCGACGGCGTCAATGCGCTGTTCGCGCGAACGACACCACGTTCGCGCCAACCAGTCTGCAACGCAGCGAGTCGATCACGCTGCGCCCACCACAGCCGGATCGGTCCCACAAAGTGGGCGACCCATCTGAATAGTGCGACAGTAGGCGAAACTCGGAGTGACAGGGGAGACCCGTAAACGAGGGACATTCACCGGCAGGCAAGCCATTCCGGCAGTTTCCGCCCGGCCCGGTCGACGCCTGAGCAGCGGCAGCACGACGGAAAGCTGGAGGTCCCGGACCGCAGAGAGACGACCCGCAGGCGGGTCGGACCCGACTGATGGCAGCCGAGCGACAGAATCACCGGCGTGGCGAACGGCGGCCGACGCCATGCCGTAGTGGCGAAGCACGCGACGACGGTGCCGACGGTGGGCGGCGCCAGAACGAACGGTGAGAGTCGCGACCTCGGCCGCGAGCAGACAGGACGTCGTGAGTTCGGACGGGCACCGCAGCGCCTGCGGACGCGAGAACGACCGGCAGCCGACGGGTGCCGGCGCCTCATAGCCGAGGTAACGCCGCACAAGACTGCACGGGGGACGGTTCGTCCGCGAACCGACTAGTTAACATAATGTATATTATCGGCCAAACGCCCAGGCGCAGGTCGGCGGCCGATCGGGGTGGAAAACGGGTACCTCAGGCCACGGCGTTCCTGGCAGGCTCACCTCAGTCGACCGGCACGCGGGCGGCCCTGCGCAACGCGAGAGGAACGCATGGACATCGCCTTACGCGACGTCTCCGACGAGGACGCCGAGTGGTACGTCGAACAGGTGCAGGACGCGGAGATCCTGCGGTTCACGATCGAACGCGCATCCTTGACCGTCGAAGAGTTCCGCGCCGCGCTGGCAAGACTGCGTAGCGACGACGACGCAATGGGATACCTGGTCGTCGACGCGGCAACCGGGACGCGACTGGCCTCGGTCGCCGCCACCCGCCAGGAAGACGGCGCGGAGGTGAGTTATTGGGTCGCCCGTGCCGCCCGCGGCCGCGGCGTGGCCCGTCAGGCAGTGCGCGCCCTGTGCGATCGGGTGCTGGCGAACTGGCCGGTGAACGAGATTCGACTGTTCACCCATGTCGACAACCGCGCATCCCAGCGCACGGCCGAGAATGCGGGCTTTCATCGGGTCGACGGACCGGATGAGCCTCGCGAGGTCGGCGGGCGACGGTGGCTGGTCCGCTGGTATCGCCGCGCCCGATGAACGCCCCCGCTGGCCGGCCCATTCAGTGAGCGCCGCCCCTGCCATGGGGTACGCGTCGCGGGCGCTCGCACCTCCGGCGACTACGACGTCGTCCGCTTCGTGTTCCAACGACTCCGGTGATGTCGAGCCCGGGTGCCCAAGCCCGACTGGGATTCGTCACGGTGACGTATCGACGGGATTCGACGAGAGCCTACCGGCTTTCGACAGTCAGTCGCCGACGGCGGCACCCGGCACGAACGCGTCCGCCATGAACTCGGCGCGGTGACTTCGGCGCGGTGGCGTAGGTGCGCCGTCGGGCCGCCCTGAGAAGCGCCCCGGAGGGGTGATCCGGATGACGCACGCGCACGGGATCGAGATCGAGAGGCTCGGTCACGTCGAACCGACCGTCAGACTCCCCGAGTTCGGGGCGCCCCTCCTCGGCCTGGCCCGAGATTTCATGCATAATCGCCATTATGCATGAATGATCACCGTACGGCGCCCTGCCGGACCATGCCCGAGGTGCAGTGCGACGAGCACTGACCACAGTGTCGCCCAGGTCCATCGTCGTGTCCGCGCTCCGAGGCACCGGCCTGCGGAGACGATCGCATGGCGCCCGCGCTGTCCGCCGCGACCCGGTTTTCGTCGTCGGGACCGTCGGGGGCGCTTCCCCGCTCTCGACTTTGCGCCCCGGTCGCACCCTGTTCCGCTGGCGGGCACTCCTGCCGCTTGATCAGTACCGCTCCCCCGCGATCTCCGTCGGGCGATTCCGGCTACCCAGCCGTGTGAAATACCCGGACACACGCGGCCGAGATGATCATCAGGACCTACTTTCGGGCCGAAGGGAGAGCGTGGCTCTTCCCGCCTACCAGGAAGGATGAGTTCACGTCATGTTCCGGAACCTCCTGAAGCTCATGGCAGCGGCATTCGTGACGGCGACACTCGTAACCGCCGTTCCGACGGCGTCCGCGCAGCAGCCGGGCGAGGTGACGTGCGACCTGAGCGGGCAGGCCGGTTTCCAGCCGGGCGTCCTGTTCGTGCCGAGGCTCAGCACGCTCACCCTCGCGGGCAACGACGGAGGCTGTATCGACGCCGCGGGCGAGGTCCGCTCAGCTTCGCTGCACGGCACTGCGATCGGCACCCTGAGCTGTCTCGGCAGCCCGGAGGGCACCTCCGGTGAGGGCCGCATCGACTGGGCGCTGCGGGACGGCACCACGGAGACCAGCACAGTGGACTTCGTCCTGACGGGGTCCGGACTGGCGCACGTGGAGTTGGCGGGTGTCATCGCCGACGGCCGCTTCGCGGGCGAGGAGTTCACGGCTCAGTTCAATGTCGAGATCATCGATGCCGGGGTCCAGTGCGTGAGTTTCCGAGGCGTGACCCTCGCAGGCTACGACGGAACCTTCACCGTCGGCTGACCCCGCAGCGACGCGGTCACTCAGACCGCGTCGCACCCGACGCTGGGCGCGAGCGTCGCCAGCCGGTGCCCACCCGCAAGGCCCGACCTGGGGTTCTGCCGTTCTCGGTCCACCATCGCGGCGGTATGGGTCTTCCGGGGCGGCGGCCCGAAGCGGGCCGGTCTCTCCCCCGGGCCGCGATTCTGGGTGTCGTCCATGGCCGTGACGAACCGAGGGGGCGCCCGCCCGCTCGTGTCCCGATGGTCAGTCGGCACGACCGGTGCGCCGCACGGGTCTGGTCTCGCGGCGTAAGGCCGTCGCCCGCTGTCAGCAGCGATCAGGGTGGGCGGGTCAGTGGTCGAGGATCTCGGCTAGATTGATCTGCACGTGGTCGTCGGTGGACTCCGCGCGGTCGGCAGCCTCTCTGGTCGCCTGTTGCAGTGCGTCGAACTCCTTCGGACCCAGGACGTGGCCGACCACAGCCCCGGTCTCGGTGTCCTCGATCATGAGGGACACCAGCCCGAACTCGCTATCCGGTGTGATCCACATTTTCGCCTGCATGATGGCCACCGTACGCGCTCGGGCACGCCCGTCGGGGATAGGCGACCGCTGTTCGGCCTAGCGTGTGATCATCGGTTCGGGTGGCCGACCAGCGTCGTCGCGCCCCCGTCGCGGCTGCTGGCGTGCGCGATCACGGGGTGACGGTGTACAAGATCGGCATGCGGTTGATCGAAGCCCAGGACGCGTTCTTCCTCGCTCGGCGTCCCCGCAAGGACTCCCCGCACACCACTGCGGCGTATCGGCGTGACCTGGCGGGCGTGACGGCGCTGTTGGCGGGCGATCTGGGGTGTGCGGCGGGTGACCTCGATCTCGAGGAGGTGACCTCGGGGTCGCTGCGGTCGGCCTTCGGAGCCTTCGCCGACACTCATGCGAAGAGTTCGGTCCTGCGGGCGTGGTCGACGTGGAATCAGTTCTTGACGTTCTGTGTGGCCGAGGAGCTGGTGGCGGGCAATCCGATGGCGGCGGTGGCCCGGCCGAGGACTCCGGCGTTGACGCCCAAGCCGTTGCGGGGGGAGCAGACTCCGGAGGAGCTTCTGACGGCGACGGCCACGGGTGGTGGTCGCGGTCGTGATCCCTGGCCGGAGCGGGATGTGCTGGTGCTGGCGCTCGGTCTGATCACCGGGCTGCGGTCGGCGGAGATGCGCGAGTTGACGCTGGGTTCGCTGGTGGGCAGGCCGGGTGAGCGTCGACTGCACGTGCGGGGCAAAGGCAGCAGGGAGCGGTCCATTCCGATCGAGGCGCCGATGGAGCGGATCGTCGAGGACTACCTGACGTCGTGCCGGACGCGCTTTCCTCGAGGAGCCAGAGGGACTTCGGCGCCGTTGTTGCTGGACAGACAGGGCGAGGCCATCGGGCGTGGCGGCCTGGAGTATCTGGTGCGGTCTTGTTTCCGCTCTTCCGGGGTGCATGACCGGGTTCCCGCGGGGGCGAGTCTGCACGCGTTGCGTCATACGTTCGCCACCCGGCTGGCCGAGGACGGGGCGAACGCCTCGGAGATCATGGCGTTGTTGGGGCATGCGAGTCTGGCGACGAGTCAGAACTACATCGAGGCCACGGGTCGGGAGCAGCGGGCGGCGGCGGCGGTGAATCGGACGTATCGGGCGTTGGCGCGGCTGGTCGATCGGGAGCGGGACTGACCTTCGCCGTCTGACGTGGGTTGATCGGCCGTCGGCGGTCCGGTGGTTCGGAACCGGGGGCGTCGGTGGTACGTCGGAGGGGCCGTTCGTCACCGGTCTTCGACCACTCTGGAGTGCTGATGTCAGTGTTCGGGTCCCTCCGACACCGGACGGTCGTGGGACGTCGGGTCCTCGCGGTTGCCGGCGCCGCCGTCGTCGTCGCGGCGGGATGCTCCGGGGCGACTGGTTCCGACGGGTCCCCGACAGAGTCTGCCGCGTCGACGACGGTCGCGATGCTGCCGGACGAGACCCGGCCGGGCGAGTATCCGGCGCGGGAGGACGGCGTCGCCGAGTACGCCGGGGACGCGTCGTTGGCGGTGGTGCAGTACAACGCGGGGAGCGACGGGCAGGCGACGGAGGCGGTGTCGTCGAAGGCGACCGAGGTGGTGGAGTTCCTCGCCGGGGAGATCCTGGCGGGCCGACCGGACGTGATCGCCGTGCAGGAGGTGTGTGAGAGTCAGATCGTGCTGCTGGCGGAGTTGCTGGCCGCCGAGGACTTCGCCGTGGACTACGAGTTCGGTCCCGGGGAGGACATCGAGGGCGCGGCGGAGGCGTGTGGTGCTCTCGCCGGTCGGGACGTTCCCGCTGAGCAGGCTCGGAGTGGGTTGGCGGTGCTGGTGCGGGCGCCGATGGTCTCGGCGTTCCGCTATCACGATGTTCCCGGTGACGAGTCGACGGTGACGCGCGCGGTGTGTGCCCATACGGCGCGTCCGACGACGGTGCAGGCCTGTGTGACGAGGCTGGCCGACGGTGCGGCGGGTGACGAGCAGTTGGGGCAGTTGAGCGAGCAGTGGCAGCTCGAGGCGCCGATGCTGCCGACGATCGTCGTCGGGGATCTCGGTGTCGAGCCGTCGGCGGAGCGGTTGTCGTCGTTGTACTCCTCGCCGGTGGGTGACGGGGTGTTTCACGAGGTCGGGATGTGTGGTGCGGCGGAGCCTGCGGCTGCGTGTCCGTCGCCTGCCCGGCAGGGTGCCTGGACGTGGGAGGGTGGGGCGGATCGGCTCAAGACCGATTACGTGTTCGTCGACGCGGGGCACTTCGCGGCGGAGGTGGCGTCTCGGGTCGTGGTCGACGGCGGTGAGTGCGGCGGGCTGGCCTGCTCGGATCACCGGCTGCTGTGGGGCTGGGTGTCGTTGCGGGTGGCTCCGGATGCGTCGGGGACGCAGTGTGATCACGTGGTGATGACGGCGGCGGACTTCCCGGCCGACGTGTTCGTGCGCGAGGGCGAGGTGCCCTGTTTCGAGGCGACGCGGATCATGCAGGACTACTACCTGAGGCTGGCGGCCGGTGCGGCGCCGGGGATGGGTGGCGGCGGGCCGGTCGAGGTCGGGACCTGGATGTGTTCCAGTGGTCCGGCGACTGCGCCGGGGACGACGTGTGTGCGGGAGGACGGGGTCCGCACCGAGGCGGTCATCTGGCCGTGACCGGCGGGGGTGGTCTCGTCTCGACCGGGGTGGGACCTGACGTCGTTCCCCTGCTGTGGTCGGCGGGTGTCACCGGACCGTGGAGTGCGGTCGTGGTCAGCTCGGGGGCGGGCCCGCAGGCTGACCGGCCAGGCGGCCCGCCCACACGCCGGGGTTCTCCACCATGGCGTGGGGGAAGCCGTCCGGGCAGCTCACGGTGGCGGTGAGGCCTACTGCGGTGTGGGTGGGGCCGCTGTCGATCCGGCCGCCGAGTTCGAGGGCGCGGTGCAGGGACTCGGTGAGGTCCGGGCTGGCGAGGTGGCAGATCCAGCCGACGGCGTGGTCGGTGGCGTCGGCGGTGCGTCGGCCTGCGATGGCCCGGCCGTCGACCTGGTAGACGGCGGTGGTCGGTTCGGGGCTGGGGCGGAAGTCCCAGCCTGCGTTGGCGGTCCAGTAGGCGTCGGAGCGCGGTGGGTCGGCGGTGACCAGTTCGGTCCAGCAGGGTTCGCCTTCGCGGGGTTCCGGCGCCCAGGGGCCGTGGGTGACGCGGCCGGAGTCCAGGACGGCGTGCAGTCCGCCGCCGACGTCGGTCAGGGCGCGGGGGCCTCGGCGGCGGCCGCCGCCGAAGACGACGTGCCAGCCGGTGGTCTCGCCGGGTTCCGGGCGGCGGATGTGCGCGGTGCGTCGTTCGCCGACCCAGCAGCTGAAGCGGTCGTCGGCTTGGGCGAGGACGACCCACTGGTGGAGGTTCGCGTGGAACTCCACGGATCTGGCGGGGTCTGGGGTCAGCAGTTCGAGGCGGCGGACACCCCGTACGGCGGAATTCACGCGGACGTTCTCCTGGGGCATGTCGGGCGGCCTGCGGGCGACGGACCGGTAGATTCTGACAGAGGCGAAAATCGATCGGGTGAATTAGCGGGGCAATACTCCGTTCGGCCGTGCCAGCAGGTCGATGAGGGGGGCCGGTCGGCCGAGGTGGAAGCCTTGGGCGACCTCGACGCCGAGCTTCATCAGTGCCTCGACCTGTGAGGGGCGTTCCACCCACTCGGCGACGGTGGACAGGCCGAGTCCGTTGGCGATTTCCATCATCCCGGTGACCAGCACGGCGTCGGTCTGGCCCTGGTCGATGCCCCGGACGAACTCGCCGTCGATCTTGAGTCCGGTGACGGGCAGGTGTTTGAGGTGGACGAAGGAGCCGAAGCCGGAGCCGAAGTCGTCGAGGGTGATCCGGCATCCCGCGTCGCGGAGTCGGAGGGCGAGGTCGCGGGCGGCGTCGAGGTTGGTCATGGCCGCCGTCTCGGTGATCTCGATGCCGAAGCGGCCCTGGGTGATGTCGGCGGCGGCGAGGCGGTCGAGGACGAAGTCGCAGAAGTCCTCGTCGTCGAGGGTGCGGGCGGAGACGTTGACGTCCAGGCGCAGGGCGGGGTCGCGGTGGGCGGCCAGTGCGTCGATGGCCTGGCCCAGGACCCAGCGGTCGATCTCCAGGACCAGGTCGGTGCGTTCGGCGTCGGGGAGGAATTCTGCGGGGCCGATGCGGGGAAGCTGGTGGTCTTCCAGTCGGAGGAGCAGTTCGTAGCCGAGGGTGCGGCCGGTGCGGAGGTTGACCATGGGCATGGCGTGGAGTGCGAGGTGTCCCTTGCCCAGTGCGGTGCGCACTCGTTCCAGGACGCCGACTCTCTTGGCGGTGTCGGCGTAGTGGGCGGGGTCGTAGACGGTGACCCGGTTGCGGCCTGCCGCTTTGGAGGCGTAGAGGGCGAGGTCGGCGTTGGCCAGGACGGCCTCCCAGCCGTGGCCGGAGGCGAAGGGGGCGACGCCGGTGCTGACGGTGATCCTGATGGCGGCGCCTGCGACGTCGATGGGGACGGCGGCGACGGCCTCGGCGAGGCGTTGGGCGATGGCTCTGGCGTGGGCGGCGTCGACCTCGGGCATGATGACGGCGAACTCGTCGCCGCCGAGCCTGCCGAGGAACTGCCGGCCTTCCATCCGGTCGCGCAGGGTGGCGGCGAGGGTGCACATGACCTGGTCGCCGATCTTGTGGCCGCGCAGGTCGTTGACGTCTTTGAAGTTGTCGAGGTCGATGAGCAGCAGTGAGCCGGTGGTGCTCACGGCGAGTTGGCTCTCGAGTTCGCGGGTGAGGGACCGCCGGTTGGGCAGGCCGGTGAGGGGGTCTTCCTCGGCCATCTTGCGCAGCTCGACGTGGACCTGGTGGGCCTGGGTGATGTCGTGTGCGCTGCCGACCAGTCGGACGGGCACGCCCTGTCTGTCGTGGAAGACCTCGCCGAAGCACTCGAAGATGCGTTCGTCGGCGTCGGGGTCGGCGTTGAGTGCTCGGTGGATGTAGGTGAAGGGTTCTCCGGTGCGTAGTGCTCTGCTGAGGGTGCGTTCGACCAGCGGCAGGTCCTCGGGGTGGACCAGGCCGAGGAACGCGGAGTAGTCCAGTTCGGCGTCGGCGGGGTGCCCGGACATCTCCCGCATGCCTTCTGACCAGACCACGCGGTCCTCGCCGACGAACCACTCCCAGTTCCCGACCTGTCCGACGATTGGTGATCGGCGGGTGGACGCGTCGGTCCTGATGAGTTCCTGTTCTCGCCATCGGGTGACGTCCATGGCCCGGTAGAGCAGGCGGTGGTCGGTGCCGGGCAACGGGAGGCAGACGACCTCGATCCACCGGGGCGGTTTGTCCTCGGCGGCGATCCTGCTGAGCCAGGGCAGCTCGTCGGCGGCTTCGGCGATGCCGGGCAGCAGTGCGGGCAGTGAGACGCCGACGCCCTGTTCCTCGGTGACGCCGAGGAGCCGGGCGAGCGCGGCGTTGAGCCACTGGAGTCGCCCGCGCACGTCGGTCACTCCGAATCCGACGTCCGCGTTCTGCAACACAGCGTGTCGCACGGCCTCGTCGTCCGTCACCCGTTCCTCCCCTGGTGCCCACCCTGCTGGAGCAATCGTGGCGTTCGAATGGTGCCGTGGGCAAGCCGCGGTCTGCGCTGGGATCGTCAGCGCAGACGTTCCAGCCGCCCCGCCGTCTCGACGAGTTCGGCGGCCAGCCGGTGCATCTCCTCGGTGTCGAGGCCCTCCTCGACTCCGGTGAGGACGTCCTCCGCGGCGCAGCGGAGTTGGAACAGGCGATCTTGGAGATCGGTGATCTCGGTGGCGGACAGCACCACCGCGTCGTCGGGCAGCCCGCCGCGTTGCACCATGCTGCGACGTTCATAGGCACGTTGTCTACAGGCCTGTCCGCAATATCGGCGTGGTCGCCCGGTCCGGCCTGAGGAGGAGAGGCGAGCGCCACACCAGGTGCAGTGTCGGGGTTCGCGGCGCGTGATCGGGGCGAGGGAGTCGGCGAGATGCTCCACGGCGGTGAACGCTAGCGGGCTCGGCCTCTCCTGCCGAGGTGCCACGCCGCACCCCACACTGGGCGGGTGCATCGACGACGGCTTCGACCGCATCCGTATCTCGACGGCCCGCATCCTCGGGCGTTCGCTCATCGTGGTTGGCATCTCGACGAGTTGGCGGGGATGGAGAACTCCGCCTCGGCGTTGGCCAGGGCGTGGGCGGAGGGGTTCGCCTATCTGGAGACCGATGTGCGGGCGACCGCCGACGGGGTCGTGGTGGTGCAGCACGACGCGACGTTGGGTCGCACGACGGACTCGGCGGGGGTGGTGGCGACGTTGCCGTGGGCGGCGGTGCGGCGGGCCCGTATCGGCGGTCGGGAGCCGGTGTCGCGGTTGGAGGAGGTGCTGGAGGCGTTGCCTGCGGCGCGGTTCAACATCGATGTGAAGTCGGACCAGGCGGTGGGTCCGGTGTTGCGGGTCGTGGAGCGGATGTCGGCGTGGTCGCGGGTGTGTCTGGCCTCGTTCGAGGAGCGGCGGCTGCGGGTGCTTCGGCGGGTGGGCGGGCCGAGGCTGATGACGTCGTTGGGGCGTGGGTCGGCGCGGCTGTTGTGGGCCTCGTCGCGGCTCGGTCGGTGGGGTGACGGGCTGCCGGTGGCGGGCAGGCTCGCGCAGGTGCCGCTGCATCGCGGGTCGTTGCGGGTGGTCGACGAGCGGTTGGTGGGGGCGGTGCGGCGTCGGGGGCTGGAGGTGCACGTCTGGACGGTGGACGATCCGGCTCGGATGCGGGAGCTGTTGGATCTGGGGGTGGACGGGCTGGTGACGGATCGTCCCGACCTGCTGCGGGCGGAGCTGGTGGCGCGGGGGGCGTGGCCGTCGGCGCGGTGATCGTCCAGGGCGGGCGCGACGGCCGCTTCCGGGGTGGCTGCGGGTCGTGCGACGGGGCTCCGGTGAACGATCGGCGACGGGTCGCCGCTGGTGTCGCGACGAACCGGTGTCTGCTCGGTGTCGGCTCTGCCGTTCCTGGTCATGGGGTGTGAAACGCCGAGTACAGTCCCGCCACCGGGTGCCTGGAGTTCACCCGGTGGGAGGAATCGGGCTGTGGGGTCGAACGTCGTGGAGCCGGGCGTCGAGAGTGCGCCGACCAGCGCACAACGGCGCAGGGAACAGCGGGGCTGGTGTTGGTATGACTGGGCGAACTCGGTGTTCCCGACCTCGGTCATCACGGTCTTCCTGTCGCTGTATCTGACGGAGGTCGCCGAGTCCGCCGCACGGGCCGAGGGGCAGTCCTGTGCGGACGGCTCGGCCCTGGTGGACTGCGACATCAGCCTATGGGGGCTGTCGTTCCCGGCGGGGTCGCTGTGGGGGTATCTGCTGTCGGTGGCCACGGTGGTGCAGGTGCTGGTGCTGCCGATCACCGGTGCCATCGCGGATCGGACGCAGAACAAGCGGGTGATGCTCGGCGGATTCGCCTTCGCCGGGGCGGCGGCGACCTCGGCGTTGGCGTTGTTAGCGGGGACGAACTGGCAGCTCGGGGTGGTGCTGTTCATCCTCGCCAACATCTGCTTCGGCGGTTCGGTGGTGGTGTACTACTCGTTCCTGCCGGAGATCGCCGACGCCGACGAACGGGACGGGGTGTCGTCTCGAGGCTGGGCGTTCGGCTATCTGGGCGGGGGCCTGGCGTTGGCGTTCCATCTGGCTCTCTATCTGAGCCATGAGTCGTTGGGCCTGACCGAGGCCGAGGCGGTGCGGTGGTGCTTCTTCACGGCGGGGCTGTGGTGGGCGGTGTTCACGCTGATCCCGTTGGCGCGGCTGCGTGGTCATCAGCCGCCGCAGGGCCGTGAGCGGGGTGTGGCGGTGTTCCGGGCGGGTTTCCGGCAGTTGGGGCAGACGCTGCGGGAGGCGAAGTCTTATCCGTTGACCCTGGGGTTCCTGGCGGCGTACCTGGTCTACAACGACGGGATCGTGACGGTGACCAACGTCGCGGGCCAGTACGGCGAGCGGGAGCTGGGCCTGGATCGGACGGTGCTGATCACGACGATCCTGATCGTGCAGTTCATCGCGTTCGTCGGTGCGGTGGCTCATGGGCGGGCGGCGCGGCGTTTCGGTGCCAAGCGGACGATCATGGTGAGTCTGGTGCTGTGGGTGGTGGTGGTGGGCGCGGCGTTCTTCGTCGAGGCGGGCCAGGAGTTCCAGTTCTACGGGCTGGCGGTGGGCATCGGTCTGGTGCTGGGCGGAACGAATGCGCTGTCGCGGTCGTTGTTCTCTCAGCTGGTGCCGCCGGGCAGGGAGGCGGAGTACTTCTCGGTGTACGAGGTCGGCGAGCGGGCGACGTCGTGGCTGGGTCCGCTGGTGTTCGCGGCGGCCGGGCAGGCGACGGGGTCCTATCGGCTGGCGATCGTGTCGTTGGTGGTGTTCTTCGTGGTGGGTCTGATCCTGGTTGCGCTGGTCCCGGTGCGGCGGGCGATCGTGGCGGCGGGCAACCGGCCGCCGAAGGTGGTGTGATCTCGGTCCGGGGAGTGTGCGGGTGCGTCGGGCTGATCGGTGCACACCGTAAGGTCTGCGGCCGTGGACAGTGCAGTGTTGGCCGATGACCCGACCGATGCCCTCTCCTCGCTCCCCCGGCGTTCCGGGCGGCGGGCGGCGGGTCAGGTGAGGTTCTTCTACGGTCCGATGGACTGCGGGAAGTCGACGCTGGCGTTGCAGATCGATCACAACCATGCGCGGCAGGGCCGTGAGGGGATGTTGCTGGTTCGTCACGACCGGTCAGGACAGCCGAAGATCTCCAGTCGGATCGGCATCACCCGGGGTGCGGTGGAGGTCAACGAGGACCTGGACATTCGGGAGCTGGTGCGGGGGCGTTGGTCGGCGAGCAGGCCGGTGGACTACCTGATCGTCGACGAGGCGCAGTTCCTCACGGCGTCGCAGGTGGATCAGCTGGCCGAGCTGGCCGATGACGTGCAGGTGGACGTGTACTGCTTCGGGATCGCGACGGACTTTCAGAGCAGGCTCTTCCCCGGTTCTCGGCGGCTGTTCGAGTTGGCGGATCTGATTCAGGCGGTGCAGGTGGAGGTGTTGTGCTGGTGCGGCTCGTCCGGACGGTTCAACGCCCGGGTGGTGGACGGGCGGGTGATCCGGGCCGGTGACACCGTTCTGGTGGCCGACACCGGGCAGGACGGGGCCTCCGCAGGCGCTGCCGTCCCGGACGGTCGAGACCTCCCCGACCAAGAATCTGTCACGGTGCGTTACCAAGTGTTGTGTCGTCGTCATTTCAGGGCGGGTGATCTCGGTCCGATCGCTACTGGACAGGGGCAACTGAGTCTGGCTTGATAACCTCCGCCCTGGGCACCATCACCCATTCGTGTGGTCGTGCTCGCTACTTGGCGGATAACGCGTCACGAACAGCGCCCGATTGCATCCCTATGGAGGAAGCCTTCGTTGACGCGTGAAACACGTCACCGTGGGCAACCGACTAGGCCAAACCGGGAACGACAACGACCTCACCGTCGTTGCACTCGGTGAGCACGTACCCCAGGGTCGATCCAGACCCTGGACCGAGCGAAAGGACACCGTTATGGCCGACCGCGTTCTGCGTGGCAGCCGGCTCGGAGCCGTCAGCTACGAGACCGACCGCAATCACGACCTCGCACCGCGCCGGACGGTGCGCTACGCCTGCCCCAAGGGCCACGACTTCGAGGTCCCGTTCTCCGACGACGCCGAGGTCCCCTCGATCTGGGAATGTCGGCTGCACGGCAACGAGTCGAAGATGCTCGACGGCAACGAGCCGGAGCCCAAGAAGGTCAAGCCGGCTCGTACCCACTGGGACATGCTGCTGGAGCGCCGGACGATCCCCGAGCTGGAGGAGTTGCTGTCCGAGCGGCTCGAAGAGCTGCGCGGCAGGCGCACCTCTCGGTCCGCCTGAGCTGCGGGCCGCACGATGCGGCGGGGGAGGCCGCCTGAACCGGATGTGTTCAGGCGGCCTTGCCGTGTGGAGGCCTGTGCCGTCGTGCGTCCGCGCGTCGTCTGACGGGCGGACGCGGTGCCCAGCACGGCAGACGTGACACGCACGGCCGGTGCCCCCGTGCCGGCTGCCGCGACGGCCGGCGCCTCGCCGCTGCGGTGAGCGACCGCGACACGCTCTGATGTGACGACTGCCGGGATTCCCGGTCAGACGGATACGGCCCGTCGGGTGACAGCGGAGTCCCCGCTCCACGGTCGCCTCACCGGCACCCGCCTCGTTCCCGACGTCGCATTCGGCGTGACTCCGTGCCGAACAGCACCCGACGTCCCCGCCGCCGGGGCTGCGACGGCGGTCCCTACGTCGACTCGCCGCTGTCCGCGCCCGCGATGCCGCCCGATGATCTCGCCCCTGCCGCCGGAGTAGCGCGGCGTCGATGATCGCCTGCTAGGGCGTCCGCGACGTGACGTCCGCGCCGTGCCGAGCCCGTGGGCTCAGTTCGCGCGTCTCCCGCCCAGCAGCGACTGAATCTGCCGTCCGCGTCGGCGCAGCCCCCACTTGGTCACCCGCAGCAGCGCCTCGCGAACGATATTGCCGCTCATCTTCGACTCACCGTGCACCCGCTCGGTGAAGGTGATCGGAACCTCGGCGACCGTGAAGCCCGCTTCGATGGCCCGCCAGGCCAGGTCGATCTGGAAGCAGTAGCCCTGCGAGGCGACGTTGTGCAGGCGGATCTTCTCCAGCACCTGCCTGCGGAACGCCCGGTATCCGCCGGTGATGTCCTTCACGGGGGCACCCAGCGCGATCTTGGAGTACAGGTTGCCGGTGCGCGAGATCCACTCCCGGCGTCTGGACCAGTTCACCGTTCTACCACCGGGCACGTACCGCGAGCCGAGCACCAGGTCGGCGCCGTTGGCGTCGTCACCCAGCGCCGCGAGCAGCCGAGGCAGTTCCTCGGGGGCGTGGGAGCCGTCGGCGTCCATCTCCACCACGACCCCGTAGTCACGTTCCAACGCCCAGTTGAAGCCCGCCACGTATGCCGCGCCCAGCCCGGCCTTCTCCGTGCGGTGCATGACATGGACACGCGGGTCCTCGGCGGCCATCTCGTCGGCCAACTCCCCCGTGCCGTCCGGACTGCCGTCGTCGACGACCAGCACCTCCGCCGTGGGCAGCGCCGCGTGCAGACGCGCGACGATCGGGCCGATGTTCTCCCGCTCGTCGTACGTCGGTATGACCACCAGCACCTTGTCCAGGCCGGGAGCCTGGCTCTCGTGCTCGGCAGGCTGCTCCGCCATGTGTCTCCTCCTCGTCGACGCCGCTCCCGCCTGCGTCGACTGTCCGTTCCCGATCATGTCGCCCCGTTCCCGGTGGCGCCCGGGACCTTCGCTGTACTGCTGTCTGCGCCGTCTCAGGACTGGTGAGACTCGTCCTGAACGGCGGACCGCCTGTCGAGTCGGCGACGTCGGACGCCGCCGATCACGACCCAGCCCGCCGCCGCCACGCCCAGAGCGGAGAGGATCCACTCGGGGCCCGCGCCGAGCCGGGTGGCCAGCGTAGTCGTCGAGCGCAGGGGGATCTCCGCGACCAGTGCATCGGCGGTGAACAGGTCAGTCGACGACACGACGGTGCCCGACGGGGAGACCACGGCGGAGATGCCGCTGGTCGCCGCGACGAGGACGGCACGGCCGTGTTCGACCGCCCGAACCTGGGAGATCGCCAGCTGCTGTTCCGACATCGCGGTCAGGCCGAAGGCCGCGTTGTTGCTCGGCACCGCGAGCACGGTGGCACCGGCGAGCACCGTGTCGTTGACGCGGTGGTCGAAGGCCACCTCCCAGCACGTGACGACGCCGACGTCGGCGCTGCCCATGGCGAACACGCCGGGCGCGTCACCGGGCTGATACTCGCGGTCGGGGATGCGAATCGAGGGATTGACCACGCCCATCACCGCCGAGACCAGGCCGCGCAGCGGGATGCGCTCGCCGAAGGGCTGGATCTCGCGTTTGCGGTAGGTGTCGACGGGGCCGCCGTCGGGGTCCCAGTGCACGACCGTGTTATGGATGTCGCCCTGGTCTGGGGTCTCCAGCGTGCCGACCATCGTGGGGGCGTCGATGGCACGCACGGCCGAGTCGATGACGGCGTCGGCGTCGGCGTGGCGGAAGGGGTCGATGTCGGAGGCGTTCTCCGGCCAGATGACGATGTCGGGCTGTGGTTCGCGGCCTGCCGCGACGTCGGCGGCGAGTTCCCGGGTGCGGTCGGCGTGGTTGTCCAGGACGGCCCGTCGTTGAGCGTTGAACTCCAGGCCGAGCTGGGGGACGTTGCCCTGGATCAGGGCGGCGGTGACGGTGCCCTCCTGGGCGTCGGTGCCCACTGCGGGCAGGGCGGCCAACGCGGCCAGTGCGGGCACGACTGTCAGGATCGCGGGCTTGACGAGCGTTCGTGACTCGGCGGTTGATGCACCGTCCGTGGTGAGGCGGCGGGCGCCCAGCACGCGGCGGGCCAGGTCGGCGAGGCCGAAGCCGCAGAGTGCCACGGCGAACCCGACGAGGGCGACGCCGCCGAGGGAGGCCAGGGAGAGGAACAGGCCGTCGGCCTGACCGAAGGCCACGCTCCCGAGCGGAAAGCCTCGGAACGGGATCGCGCCGCGCAGGGCCTCCGCGGCGACCCAGGAGGCCGCTGCCCACACTGGCGCGGCGGGCAGCCTGCCGACCAGGGCGATCATGATCCCGGCCAGGCCGAAGAACGATGCCTCCAACGCGGCCAGGACCACCCAGGGGACCGCGCCGACGTATTCGTTGGTCCAGGTCAACAGGGGCAGGAAGAATGCCATTCCCGCGAGGAAGCCCAGGCCGAAGCCCGCGCGGGCCCGGCGCCCGTGCATCGCTGAGGCGAACAGGGCGAGGGCGATCGGGGCCAGCCACCACCACGAGTACGGTGCGAAGGTCAGGGACAGCAGCGCCCCTGCCGCGAGGGCGGACAGGACGCGCAGCACGGTCCGGCGCCGCTGGTGTGACGGCGGGCCGTCCTGATCCGCGGGCTCGCTCGGCGATGCCGCGATGATGGCTGAAGACACGCCGACAACCCTACGGAATCAGCGCCGCAGGCTGGCCTCGTGCCCCCGCCGGGCTTCCGGGGTGCGGACCCGGGTTCGCGGCGGGGGCGGCGGCCACCGGGTGGGGCTCTTGCCGGTCCTGCGGGTGCGGGTGTCGAGGCTGCCGGGAACGTCCGGTCGTTGATCGGCGGTCCCGGCAGGGTGCCGCCCCGGACGGGGTGTGCACGGCGGCGGCGTTCGCGGCATGCGACTCGGGGCCGGTCGGGCCCCTGCGGGTCGCGGCGATGCGGGTCAGGACGGGCGGTTCACACCCGCCTTCGGTGCGGGCCGCCTCTGGTTCTCGCGGGTTCGCACGGCCCGGCGGCAGGCACCGGGGGTGACCCGGCCGCGGCGCAGCACGGCGATGGCGCGTCGATACTCCGCGAACTGCTCGCGGTCCTGTCGTCGCTGCCTGCAGTGTCGCAGCCAGTCGACGAGGAGCACCCCGACCACCACGATCCCGAAGAGAACCAGCCAGGCGACGAGCAGCGCGCCCAGCAGTGGCCACATCATCGATGACCACCTCTCTGTGACCATCTCATCACCTCCTGTGATCATCACAGACCGTAGGGGTCCGGTCCGGGACCGCGCGAGTCGGCGCCGTCCCGGCGTCGGTTCGGTCTGGGCGCGTCGTGGCGGGGCGGGCCGTGACGGTCCGGGGAAACCGACGACGCGCCCCGACGCGCCCCGGCCGTGATGATGTGGCCATGAGCCGAACACGCCCCGCGACCGTGACGCGCGCCCCCTCGGCGCAGGCATCGAGTTCGGCGCCGGTCCCGGACGCCGAGCCCTACCGGGTCACCTCGGAGTTCTACGACCTGCTGCATCGAAGCCGATACCGACGCAAGGCGCAGCGAGAGCTGGCCTCGCTGGCTCGGTCGGCGCGGGCGGGCATCCTGGAGGTGGGGGCCGGTACGGGCATCGTCACCGAGGTGTTGGCCGAGTCGACGTCGGTGCCGGTGCACGCGGTGGAGCCGTCGCGCCCGATGCGGGCGGTGCTGTTGTCCCGGTGGGCCGGCTCGACGCCCATGCGCAGACATGTCCGGGTGTATCCGGAGCCCGTGCAGGAGCTGAGGCCGATCGAGCCCGTCGACCTCATGGTGTGTGTGAACTTCGTGGACGCGCTGCCGCCGCCGACGCGGGATCGGCTCTGGTCGACGGCGCGGGCGATGCTGCGACCCGGCGGGCTGCTGGTGGTGGACCGCACCGGTCCTGCCCCCGTACGACCGACGACGCTGTCCACCGTCGACGTCGGCGACACGCGGTATGAGGTCTCGGTCGTGGCGTCGCCGATCGCGGGATCACGGTGCCTGCGGTGGACCTTCCACTACCGGGTGACCGCACCGGGTGGCGCGGCCCGGGAGGAGTTCGAGTCCTTCGACCTGTGGCCGGTCGACGAGGCCGAACTGCGCGCGGAGGTGTCCTCGGCGGGATTGACTGCCGGACCGGAACGGCCCGGTCTGCTGGTCTTTCGTCGATGACCAGCGGCTCGCCGGTCGGGTCTCTCCCCGACGGACGGTCGTGCACCGTGGTGATCACACCGCCGGACGGTGCGGCGGATCGCCTCCGGGTGGTCGGGCCCCGCCGGTCGGGGTCACCGCGGTGGCGAGCCGGTGGGCGAGCGTCCGCAGGTGGTCGGTCAGCGGCGGGCCGCTCTCGACGGTGACCGTCGGGCCGAGCACGAACAGTGCCGTCACGTCCCCGGTGATCGAGTCGAGGGAGTCCGCGCCCAGTCGGACGAGGCAGCGGTGCTCGTCGAGAGTCGTGATGCGGTCGGGGATCGTCGTGGGCAGGCAGGCTCGCACCTCGGCGGCGGTGGCGGTCACCGTGACCTCGGCGGTGTGGCGATACGGCGCCGTGGTGACGGACCTGGTCAGGAGGGCGACCACGTCGGCGGGTGCGAGTCGTGACCGGGCCCGCCGACCGGTGGGGCGGGGGTCGGTGACGCGGTCGACGCGGAAGGTACGCCAGGCGTCGCGGTCGAGGTCGAAGGCCAGCAGGTACCAGAGTCCGTGGGAGACGACGAGCCGGTGCGGCTCGACCCGGCGTGGTGCGCGGTCGCCGCTGCGCCCTCGGTGGTCGAAGGTCAGCACCTCGCGTTCCCGGCAGCCCGACGCCAACGCGAGCAGCGTCGCGGGGTCGACGTCGGGTCCTGCGCGGGCGGTGACGGAGACCGTCATGTCGGCGACGGCGGCGACCTTCGGGCGCAGCCGGGCAGGCAGCAGGCGATCCAGCTTGGCCAGTGCTCGCACGGCGGTCTCCTCGATGCCGGTCATCCCGCCTGCGGCGGTGCGCAGCGCCACGGCGACGGCGACGGACTCGTCGTCGTCCAACATCAACGGCGGCAGGTTCCGCCCGGAGGACAGTCGGTAGCCGCCCGCGATGCCGGTGGTGCCCTGCACCGGGTAGTCCAGGGCGCGCAGTCGGTCGACGTCACGTCGCACGGTGCGGTCGGTGACGCCCAGCCGCTCGGCGAGTGGACCACCGGTCCACTCGCGTCCGCTCTGCAGCAGCGACACCAGCCGCAGCATCCGGGCAGGCATGTTCCTGGACACGCCGAGCAGTCTGGCAGTCGTCACGGACATCAGCTGTCCGCAAGGACTTCTACCTTTCGGGGGAATTCGGCGCCGCATCGGGGCGCTGATCTCACGTTCGGCGCCGCCGGACCGTCTTCGAAGTGTGCTCGTCGCGCCGATCGCGAGCACGGTGCCGCCTCGCGTGAGCCTGTGCGGGGCGGGCCGCGAGAAGTCCCGTTGCAGAAGAAGGAGGAACAGATGTCCGCTCACCAGCAGTCGAGAGTGCCGTCGGGGTCGCCGAGGCGGCCGCCCGGCGGTGCGACGAAGGATCGGCGAGCCGAACACGACGCGCTTCTCGGTCTGATCCGAGGCCCGGTGGTGCGGGCGGGCGAGGCCCGTTTCGACGCCGAGCGCACCGGTTTCCAGACCGCCTGGGCCCGCAGGCCCGCCGTGATCGTCGGAGCGACGCAGGCAGCCGACGTCCGCGCGGCCGTCGAGTACGCCGGGGAGCGAGGGCTGTCGGTGTCGGTGCAGGCCACCGGCCACGGGCTCTCCTCCGAGGCACCGGCGGGCGGTCTGATGATCGCCACCGGGCGGATGGCGGGGGTCGCGGTGGATCCCGTCGCGCGGACCGCGTGGGTCGAGGCGGGGGCCCGCTGGGACGCGGTGATCGAGGCTGCGGCCCGGTATGGTCTGGCGCCGCCCTCCGGCAGTGCGCCGCACCTCAACGCGATCGCCTACACCCTCGGGGGCGGCCTGGGTCTGCTGGGCCGGGCGCAGGGCTGGGCGGCGGAGCACGTGCGGGCGTTGGACGTCGTCACTCCCGACGCGCGGCTTCGACACGTCACCGCCGAGTCCGATCCGGATCTGTTCTGGGGGCTGCGTGGCGGCCGGGACGGTCTCGGCGTCGTCACCGGGATGCGGATCGGTCTGAGTGAGGTCACCCGGCTCTACGGCGGCACGTTGACCTTCGACGCCGGGCGGGCGGGCGAGGTGGTGGCCGCCTACCTGGACTGGACCGCCTCGGCGCCCGAGGGGTCGTCTTCGTCGGTGGCGGTGATCTCCTTCCCCGACTCCCCCGACATCCCGGCCGAGCAGCGGGGACGGCGCATCGTGCAGGTTCACGTCGCCCATCTCGGCGACCCGGCGGACGGGGAGCGGCGGGTCGCCCCGCTACGGCGGATCGGGGGCGTCACCGACGACGCCCTGCGGGACATGACGTTCGCCGAGTCCGACGTCATCAACGCCGACCCGACCGAGCCGCACGCCTACCAGGGCGACAACGCGATGCTGACCGGCCCCGACTGGTCGGCGGCGGACACGGTGCTGTCGGTGTGCGGGCCGGAGGCACCGGTGATGTGCGTCGTCCAGGTCACACACCTCGGCGGGGCGTTGGGCAGGCCGCCCGGCACGGCCGACGCGGTCGGGCATCGGGAGGCCCGGTATCTGTTGGGGGTCCTCTCGCCGGTGACGATCTCCGCAGCCGAGCAGGTCGGTGTCCGTCGGGTCGGCGCCGGTCTGTCGAACGGGCGCGGGCGCGGGGACGGGAACGACGTCGGAGGGTCGGTTCCGGCCCCGGCGGCGCGGGTCTCCGACATCGACGTGGTCCTGGGGGTTCATGCCAGTGCGTTGGAAGCGGTACGGCCGTCGACGGCGGGGCGCGGCCTCAACTTTCTGTTCGGTCGGGTGACGGCCGATCAGTTACGGACCGCACACCGGCCGGACGTCCGGCGTCGGCTCACCGCGTTGCGCGCCCACCACGATCCGGCGGGTCTGTTCGACCCCGTCGTGTCGTCCGGCGGCTGTGGGGAGACGGCCGCGCCGGGTCGGTGAGCAGCGGTCCTCGACTGTTCGCGGGGTGCGGGGCCGCCGAGAGCCTGCTGCGTTGATCGAAACTGCGGGCGGCAGGCGCCGTCCGTCGACGGGTGACATGTCGGTGTCGGCGGGTGGGCGGACCGGGTCGGGTCGAGCGGTGATCAGCTGCGGTGGGGGTGTCGTGGGCGGCAGGTTCGCGGGGTCAGTCGCGGGGTCAGTCGCGGGGTGTGTCCGAGTGGCGGCTGCGGTAGGAGCGCATCGTGTGGCGGGCACCGCAGGTGCTCGGGTGGCCAGCCGGTCGCGGTCGCATCAGGGTCGACTGCCGCCCTCTGCCCAGCGGAAGCGCCATTCGGGGCGGCCGGTGCTGCCGTAACGGAGTCGGACCTCGGCGCGACCGGCGTCGACGAAGTACTCCAGGTAGCGGCGGGCACTGGCTCTGGACAGTTCCGTCTGTTCCGCGCACTCGGTGGCCGACAGGCCGAGTCCCGCGCGGGTGGCGGTGCGCAGCGTGTCGGCGACCACCGACGCGGTCTCGGCGGCCACTCCCTTGGGTGAGGTGTCGGTGCTGCGGGGGCGGGCGCCGAACACCTCGTCCACCTGGCGCTGGGTCACCTCCCGTTCGTCGGGGAAGGCGGCGAGCCTGCGGTGCATCGAGGCGAAGGATTCCAGGCGTTCGCCGCCGTGCACGGCTCCGCGTACCGTCTCGACGTCCTGAGCGGCGGTGACCACGATGGTCTCGGCGACGGTGCCGTCGGTCGTGTCCTGGGTGCGTAGTTCACGCAGGACGGTGCGGCCGTGGATGTCGGGCAGGTAGACGTCGAGCAGGACGAGGTCGGGGCGCAGGGTTCGTGCGGTGCTCCGGACTACTCCGCGTTGATGGTGCTGGCGTTCGTGGCCACGCCACCACCGCCCTGCTGGGCAAGTCACGGACTCGCGGGTTGTCCTCGCTGCTCATCGGCTTGACGATCGGGTTGGTCGGGCTGGACCAGATGACCGGTCAGCAACGCCTCACCTTGGGGTCGCTGCACCTGGCCGACGGCATCGACATCGTGCTGGTCGCGGTGGGCCCGTTCGCCATCGGCGAGTCGTTGTGGGTGGCCGCGCATCTGCGACACACCCCGGGCCGGCCGATCCCGGTGGGCAGGCCGTGGCTGGGCAGGGCCGAGCTGCGTCGGTCGTGGAAGCCGTGGCTGCGTGGACCGTTCATCGGGTTCCCGTTCGGCGCAATCCCGGCGGGCGGCGCGGACATGACGACGGTGCTGTCCTATGTCACCGAGAAACGGCTCTCCAAGAACCAGGACGAGTTCGGCCACGGCGCGGTCGAGGGACTGCCGGTCCGGAGGCCACCGCCAGCGCCTCGGCCGCGGGCACGATGGTGTCGATGTTGACGTTGGGACTGCCGACCACGGCGGTGGCGGCCGTGATGCTCGCGGCGTTCCAGCAGTACGGCATCCAGCCCGGTCCGCTGCTGTTCGAGCGGGGGGCGGGGCTGGTGTGGACGCTCATCGCCAGCATGTTCATCGGCTCGGTGCTGCTGCTGGCGTTGAACCTTCCGCTGGCGCCGTTGTGGGCGAAGCTGTTGCAGGTCCCCCGGCCCTACCTGTACGCGGGCATCCTGTTCTTCGCCAGCGTCGGCGCCTACGCGGTGGGCGGGGAGGTGCTGGACCTGCTGTTGTTGTTCGTGATCGGTCTGCTCGGCTTCGCGATGCGCCGGTTCGGGCTTCCGGTGCTCCCCGCGATCACCGGGGTGATCCTCGGCCCGTCGGCCGAACGCGAACTGCGGCGAGCCCTGCAGATCAGTGACGGCGACCCGACGGGCCTGGTGTCCTCGCCGATCGCGGTGACGATCTACGTCATCATCGCGGTGATCCTGCTGTTCCCGCTGATCAGCCGCCTGCTGCCGGGTCGACGACCTACGGTGGTCCGGGAGGTCGCCGCGACGGGGACAGCGCCTGCCGCCGAGGAGACGTCGGGTGCGGGGACGGCTCCCGTGCTCTGCCGCCCACCGTACCCGGCGAGTCCTCGGCGCCGACACGACCGACCTCCGACGACTGAGGGCACCTCCACGGCCCCGCCGCACGCCGGGTTCGGCGGGATGGCCGTGGGCGAGGGCGGGGCACGCCGGACCACGGTCGGAGTGCCCCGCCGTGCGTCCCCGACCCGGCCGGAGACGCCGAGCGGGCGGGCGCCCAGGTCTGCGACCTACACGACACGTCCGCCGTCGCCCGCCGAGGCCTGGCAGGGAGCGGGGCCGGCGATCAGGAGTCCTCCAGGGCATAGGTGCCGTAGGTGGGACGCCCGGCGGGCTGGTAGGTGTGCACGGCGACGCCCGCGCCGGTGATCGTGGAGTCGACCAGCCGCAGCGCCGTGGGCGGACTCCCCTCGACGAACAGACGCCGCCCGGTGCCCAGGATGACGGGGTAGATCAGCAGCCGATACTCGTCCACCAGGTTGTGGACCATCAGGCTCTGCACGAGACCGCCGCTGCCGTGGATCTGCAACTCCCCGCCTGCACCGTCCGGATCGTCTTCCTTGAGTCGCGCGACCTGTTCGGCGACGTCGCCGCCGATCACTGTGGAGTGCTGCCACTGCGGCGTGGTCATGCGGTGGGAGACGACGTGTTTGGGCAGCCTGTTCAGCCGGGTGGCGATCGGGTCTTCCTCATCGGTGACCAGCGGCCAGTACGCCGCGAAGATGTCGTAGGTTCGCCGTCCCAACAGGAATCCGCTTGCCCGGCCGAACCAGCCCGTCACCAGGGCCATCAGGTCGGCGTCGCCGTAGGGCACGGTCCAGCCGCCGTGCTCGAAGCCGCCGTCGCGGTCCTCGTCAGGACCTCCCGGCCCCTGCACGACCCCGTCCAACGACAGGAACATGGTCACCGTCAGTCTTCTCATCGCGTGTTCTCCCGGTCCGTCCATTCGGCCGTCCGACGATTCGGGTCTCGCGTCGAACGTGTCTCCTGCCTACTCGTCGAACGCCACACCGCCACTTCGACACGACGCGGCGATCTCCTTCGGACGAACCTGGCGTGTCGATCGCCTGCCGCCACCGGAACGGACGCGGACACGGCAGGCACCCCGCCGAGACGACACGAGACGACGCCCCGCCGGTCCGGTCCGGTCCGGTCCGGGAAGGACGAGATCGTCTCCGAGTTCAGTCGGCCGACCGCCCTCCTCCGGGAGCGCCCCCGGGCGGTACGGGTCGACGCGGGTGGGCGAGTCATCCCGCGCCTACTGCCTGCCCTCCACGTAGGTCAGCTCGCCGTGCACCAGCTCGGCCGCGCCGTTGCTGATCGTCACCGCCCACTCGGTGAACTCCGGCAACGCCTCCTCGGCCACCGCCACCTCGAACCGTGCCCGGTCGGTGTAGTCGGCGGCCAGCACCGGATACGCCGAGTCCCGCAGCGCGTGCTCGATCCGCCCGGCCTGCGGGAAGTCCACCGCCACCGTCACCAGCCTGCACGGACGCAACTCCACCGTGCCGAACAGATCGATCGTCTCGGCGACCGCCTGACCGTAAGCGCGGATCAGACCGCCTGCGCCGAGCTGCACCCCGCCGAACCACCGCGTCACCACGGCGACCACGTCACTGAGCTCACGTCGCCGCAACACCTCCAGCATCGGCACCCCCGCCGTGCCTGCGGGCTCACCGTCATCACTGGACTTCTGCTTGTCCGAGGCGGCGCCGAGCACGTAGGCCGTGCAGTTATGCGTGGCGTTCCAGTGCTCCTTACGGCGCGCGGCGATCACCGCCCGGGCCGCGTCCTCGTCGTCGACCCTGCTCAGCAGGCAGCGGAATCGGGAACGGCGGATCTCGATCTCGTGCTCACCGTTCCGGGCGATCGTCCGATACCCCGTGAGCATGTCCCACCGCTTCCCTCGTGACCAGCGTCGACGTCCGCCGCCGATCCTGCCGGACCCCGACGACGCCTCCGACACCGGCCGACGCCGACCCGGCAGGCGCGCACCGGCGGCGGGGCACCGCCCTCGCCCGTCGTGCCCCTTGGCGGAGACGACCAGCCGCCCTCGATCTCCGCCCGCCGACGCTGCGCGCCACCGACCCGCTCAAGAGCCTCAGCCGCCGTCGGGACCCTCCGCATCCCGCAGCGTCCCGTCCGACAGCCGCAGCCACCGGTTCACCCCGATCTCCGCGAGGAACCGCTCGTCGTGACTGACCACCACGAACGCCCCCTCATAGGCGCCGAGCGCACTCTCCAACCGCGCCACACTGACCAGATCGAGATTGTTCGTCGGCTCGTCCAACAACAGCAGCTGCGGCGCCGGTTCGGCGCACAGCACACAGCACAACGTCGCCCGCAGCAGCTCACCACCGGAGAGCACCCCGACCGGAAGGTGAACCCGGTCGCCTCGGAACAGGAAACGGGCCAACAGGGTCAATCGCTGCCCCGCCGTCATCGCGGGCGCCGCGGCAGCCAGGTTCTCCACCACGGTGCGGGTCGAGTCCAACAGGTCCAGCCGTTGCGACAGGTAGGCGATCCGGCCGTCCGCCCTGGCGATCACGCCGCCCGACGAGTCCACATCACCGTTGATCATCCGCAGCAGTGTCGACTTGCCTGCACCGTTGGCCCCGACCAGCGCGATCCGCTCCGGTCCCCGGATCGTCAGGTCGACACCCGAACCCGCGAACAACGGCCGAGTCCCGAAGGCGGCCTGCAGCCGTTCACCGGAGAACACCGTGCGCCCGGCAGGCACGTGGGTGCCCGGCAGCTCCAACGCGATCGTCTGCTCGTCCCGCACGGCGCGACCCGCCTCGTCCAGTCGCGCCTTGGCCTCACTGACCCGCGCGGCATGCATCTCGTTCGCCCGACCCGCCGACTCCTGCGCCCCCCGTTTCATCGCCCCGGCGACGATCCTCGGCAGACCGGCGCTCTTGAGAGTGCGGGCGGCGTTGCCCGCGCGACGCGCGGCCCGCTCCCGCGCCTGCTGCATCTCCCGCTTCTCCCGCCGCACCTCCTGCTCCGCGTTGCGCACGTTCTTCTCCGCGACCTCCCGCGCAGCCCGCACCGCCGCCTCGTACTCCGTGTGATTCCCGCCGTAGAAACGGACCTCGCCGCGATCCAGCTCCGCGATGCGGTCCATCCGGTCCAGCAACGCCCGATCGTGACTGACCAGCAGCAGGCAGCCGGTCCACTCCTCCAGAACGGCGTAGAGCGCCCGGCGGGCGTCGAGATCGAGATTGTTCGTCGGCTCGTCCAGCAGCAGCACATCCGGCCGCTTCAGTAGTTGCGCGGCCAACCCGAGGGAGACGATCTGCCCCCCGCTGAGCGTGTCGAGACGCCGGGTGAAAGGCAGCTCCCCTAGACCCAGCCTGCCCAGTTGAGCACGGGTGCGCTCCTCGACGTCCCACTCGGCGCCGATCGTGGTGAAGTGCGCCTCGTCGACATCACCCGCCTCGATGGCCGCCAACGCCCTGATCAGCGGCGCGATTCCCAGCACATCGGCCACCGTCAGATCACCGGCCAAGGGCAGGTTCTGCGGGAGGTACCCCAGCACCCCGTCGACCGACACCGTCCCACCGGTGGGCGTGCACTCCCCCGCGATCAGCCGGAGCAGCGTGGTCTTGCCCGCACCGTTGGGCGCGACGAGACCCGTGCGGCCCCCGCCCACGGTGAAGGACAGATCCTGAAACACCGGGGTGTCGTCGGGCCAGGAGAAAGAGAGATTCGAACAGATGATGAACGCATCGGACATGGCAGAGCCCTCAAAGGTGACGGCGGGCGCACCGAAGCCGCCCGGCGGAGAACGGGGTTCACGTGACGACGACACGGCAGCGGCGGGCAGCGCACCTGCGCACCTGCCTACGGCCGATCACTTCCGGTATCACCCGGAGATGTCGTCGTCACTCACCACGTCGGTCTCCCTTGTTCCCGATCACGCGAGCGCCACCATAACAGCACCACCCCCGACGGTCATCCCGTGAACCAGCCGAAGACACCGCCGCGCAGGCTCCGCGACGACCACCGCCGCGCACCGAGGAGAACACCCGCCGACGGCGACAGCCCACCACGCACGGCGAAGATCAGCACGAACACCGGGGACGCCGCCCCACCGACACAGCCGGACACCGTGACCAACCACCGCGCCCCTGCCCCGCACGCCCGAGGAGCCTCACCGAGCACGACGAACGGCCCGCCCCCTCCCCCGCGCCTGCCTCCGCAGGACCCCCACCAGACAGGACCCCGGCGACGCCGCCGAGAAATCCGCTGGCCTGCCGGACGCGCCGGCCGGCACGCTCCCGGTCATGACACGGACCTTCGAGGGGCTCCTCGCCGAGGCCGACGCCGCCGACGTCGACGGCTGGGGCTTCTCCTGGCTCACCGGCCGCGCGACCGAGGAACGCGCCCCGTGGGGATACACCCGACTCGTCGCCGAACGCGTGCAGCACGCCACCGCCCTGCTCGATCTGGAGACCGGCGGCGGCGAGGTCCTCGCAGGGATACCCGGACTTCCCCCGACGACCTGCGCCACCGAGTACTGGCCGCCCAACCTCGCCCTCGCCCGCCGCAGACTCGAACCGGCAGGCATCACCGTCGTCGACGGCGACCCCACCCGGCTGCCCTTCGACGACCACACCTTCGACCTGGTGATCAGCCGCCACCCCGTCGCACCCCCCTGGTCGGAGGCGGCACGGGTACTCCGACCCGGTGGCACCCTGCTCTCCCAGGGCATCGGCCCCGGCAGCATGATCGAACTCGCCGAGGCCATCACCGGACCCCGCCCACCGGGCACCAGACCCGACCCGGAACAGACCGCCGAGATCGTCCGGCAGACCGGGCTCACCGTCACCGACCTGCGCTCGGCGGCCCTGCGAGCCGAGTTCCACGACATCGGCGCGGTCGTCTACTTCCTCCGCAAGGTGATCTGGACCGTGCCGGACTTCTCCATCGAGGCCTACCGGGCCCCACTCGCCGCACTGCACGCCCGCATGCGCACCGCAGGCCCCTTCGTCACCCATGCGCAGCGCTTCCTGATCGAGGCCCGCAAGCCGACCTGACCGGCACCGAACCGCAGGCACCCGCCGCCCGACCGACCAGACCACCCCGGCCGTTGCTCTCCGCACCCCTGTCCGGCACAGGCTCGATCCCAGCGATGCTGCGCATCGACATCGGCGCCGCAGGGGGCACTCAGCCTGCGCAGGCGATCACCTCCCGCGCGTGCCTTCCGCGCGCCTACCGGGGGGCGGAGGCCGTCCGCGACCGGTCACCACCGACACGCCGGTCTGATCGAACGAGCCCGGCAGACCCGCCTGCCCGACACACGCCCTCCCCGAGAACACCCACCGACCGCCTGCGCACCAGACCTGCCGCCGCGATCTGCGGCGGACGCCGACCGGGGCCGAGACCAGCGCTATCGTGATCAGTCGGCCAGGAACTCGTCGAGCAGCGCCGTGAGCGCCCCCGGCGCGTCGAACTGGACGAGATGACCCGCCTGCGCGATCATCTCCAGCCGGGCGTTCGGGATCACCCCGGCCAGTGTGTGGGCGCGATCGACAGGCAGCCAGGCGTCCTCGGCCCCCCAGGCGACGAGAACCGGAAGGTCCAACTCGGGATAGCGGTCCTCCATCTCCTGCGTGAACCGTTCGTCGGCCTGGGCGATCTGCCGGTAGAACGCGTCCTGACCCACCGCTCCCAGCCACGGCCGGGCCAGCTCGGCAAGCAGGTCGGCAGGCAGGACCCGGTGAGCCGCCGAGACCAGGTAGCGGCGGACCAGTGCCTCGTGCAGCGACCCGGGCAGCTGCCCGAAGACCTCGGCGTTCTCCCGCACCAGCCGAAAGAAGTCACTGCCCCACGGGCGGACGCTCACCGCGTCCACGAGCGCCAGCCGCGCGTAGCGGACACCGCTCAGCAGCGCGGCCCGCAACGCGACGGTCCCGCCGACGTCATGAGCGACCACTGCAGGCTCGATGAGTCCCCACTCGCGGAGCAGATCGGTGAAGACCTCCTGCTGAGCGACGAACGAGACGTCCTGACCCGCCCGCATCTCCGAGCGGCCGTAGCCGGGCATGTCCCACAGATAGACGGTGTGCCGCCGGGCGAGTCCGGTCGCGACGTCGTGCCAGACGCGGGAGGAGAACGGCGTCCCGTGCAGGAGGACGACCGGGCTGCCCCGGCCGGCGCAGGTCCAACGGACGACACCGTGCCGA
Organism: Actinoalloteichus fjordicus; assembly: GCF_001941625.1. NCBI lineage: Bacteria > Bacillati > Actinomycetota > Actinomycetes > Pseudonocardiales > Pseudonocardiaceae > Actinoalloteichus > Actinoalloteichus fjordicus. The sequence continues at coordinate 3,327,272 of NZ_CP016076.1, read as the reverse complement.
GTCGGAAAGCTCTCGACCAGCTCCCACATGATCATCACACCTTTCGTTACCGTCTTGGCCAGCTAGACGGTAACAGTCGTGGTTACCTGCTCCAAGGCCAAGCCGGTAACATGCTCGAGTGGCCTACACCCGACCCCCCGCCCCGCCTCCCCTGACCACGATCGAGGCGTTCTGCAACTCCGCATGCCTGCTACGAGACACCGACGCCTTCACCGACCTCCCGAATACCCAGGCCTGGCTACGAGAACACGGACACCACGACGTCGCCGACGACCTCGACGAGGACGACCGGCGCGAACTGGTGACCCTGCGCGAGGCGATCCGCCACCACCTCGCAGACGACGACACCGCCGCCGACGCCAGCCGCATCCTCAGCAGCCGGGCAGCGACCATCCTGAATCCACCACAGTGGCCCGACCAGGGCCCGGCCCGCCTGACCCTCGTCGCACACCGGCCCGCCGAGACCATGATCGGAGAACTGCTGACCGCCCTCGCCACCGAAGAGATCGCGGGCCGACGCACCCGCCTGAAGGTCTGCCGCGCACCAGACTGCCGATGGGTCTACTACGACCGCTCCCCCGGCGACAACAGCGTCTGGTGCAGCATGAGCACCTGCGGCGCCCGCCACAAGATGCGCTCCTACCGCAGCCGCCACCCCGACACACCCCACGACTGACCACCGCGAACCGGCCGCCCACACCACAGCCGATCCGCTGTCGAGACAGCCCGCACGAAGCGCCGTGGCACCCGCCGACAACCCAGGCGAACACAGCCGAGAAGACGCTCCGGCCCGAGATCAACGACCGCCGCGCCGCGCGATGATCGCGGCGTGGAGTCGCCTGCCCGGACTGAACGCGACGCTCCGTCGACTCCACCCGAGAACCCGACTCCTCCGGACGCCGCGACCTCTCCTCGATCGGACCAGAAGTAGACAGTCGTCACGGCATGCGGACACGGCTCAACCCGCGGACCCGCGAACATGCCGTTCCGAAGTCCCGCCTGCCGCGCGCCAGACCCCCGAGATCGCAGGCACCACCACCCGCAGAACAGAGCCCGGGCCTCGCCCCAACCACGAACAAGCCCGGCCCACCAGGCCCGCTCAGGCCACCGAGCCCGCCTCCGCGCCGAAACGACCCGCGAACACCACCGACGCCATCCGCGCACCCTCCGACCAGGCGACCGGACCGACGTCGCTGCACCGCACGCGCGTCCCCTCCGGCAACACCCAGAACAGCTCCCCGGTGCAGGCAGGCAGATCGGGTGAGCCGCTGCCGATCCAGTACCGCGCCTCGAGGGTTCGTCCCCGCTCGAACACCGAGCAGACCGCATACCCGTCTCGCACCGTCAGCCCCTCGGCCCGACAACGATCCAAGGCATCGCCCAACTCGACGAAGTAGCCGTCGGCGTAGTCCGCGATCGCCGTCGCCGTCGCCGACATCACCGTCGGCCGAACCTCGGTCTGCCGAAAGAGCTGGGCGACCGGCTGCTCGATCTCCAGGACGATCGCCAACTCCTGGAACCGCTCCAGATCCGGCAGCAACACGGGATGCCCGATCACCAGCCGAGCAGGCGTGAGGGTGCGCACCGCCCCGGACGCGTCCACGACGAGCACACCGCCGTCGGCATCGACGTCGCGCAGCAGGCCCGCCGACTCCGTGACCAACGAACCGCGCCCGTCCACCGGAACCACCACGAGCGCCGACAGCGCAGCCCGCCAACTCTCGTCCTCGAACAGCCGGACCAACGTCGACACCGGGATGGGCAGCGAGCGCACCATCCACCGCCGCACCGTCTCCCGGCACTCCCGCCGAAGCCGAACGGCCGGGTCGCCTGCAGCCGCCGGGGCAACGGCCGAAGGCAGCGCCGCACCGTCGGAGGCGACCAGCACCAGATGCCCACGATCGGCCCGACGTCCTCCCCGACGCCGCGCTCGCCTGCGGGCGACGCCCGTGATCGCAGTCCGCTGCTCGTCCCTCGTCATGTCCGTCGCCCCCATCTGAAGATCGTTGATCAAGTCGACGCGGACCTTATGGCAGCGCCCCGACAAGACCACCGGCGCCCGTCCGATCACGCACCGGATTCAGGTGTCATCGTACGGTGGCCAGCGGCGTCGGGGGACATGATCAACGCTTGTCGCCAGACATCGAGATGACGGCGGACGTACTCCGCGGCAGGCCCCCAGTGCCGGGCGTGCCCCTCGGCGTGCAGCCGGGCCCAGGGCTGCCTGCCCGTCCGCGCGCCCTCGACGAGCAGATCGTGCATGCCGCGCACATGGTCGACGATCAACACCGGCAGCGCGGCACGCTGCTCCGCGTCGAGTCCGTACCCGTCCGCCAAGGCGCGCAGCCGAGGCGCGTCGATGTCCGGGTCACCGCCGGGATGCAGCGGAACGAATCCGTGTGCGGCATAGGCGAGGTCCCAGAGCCGTGAACCTGGACCCGCACCGTCCCAGTCGATGAACACCCACCGGTCCCCGTCGCGGACGAGGTTCCACGGGGCCAGGTCGTGATGGCAGATCAACTCGACGCGATCGGGCGGGATCACCACGTCCCACCGCGCCTCGTCACTCGGCACGAAGGTCTCCGCCGTGTCGTGCAGCAGGCGGATCAGCCCGCCGAGACGACGCAGCTCGGGGACGGTCATCGGCGGGAGCCGGTCGCTCATCGTGGCCGGCACGTACTCCAGGACGTGGCGGCCACGCTCGTCGATGCCCGCGGAGCTCGGTGCGTGCGGGAAGCCTGCGTCCCGCAGGTGAGCCAGGAACGCGGCGACCGACGCGGTGGACTCGACGGCGGGCTTCCGCACCGTGTCACCGACCCGGACCACCGAGGCGCTGACGTTGCCACCGGTCAACGGCTCCTCTTCGCACATCACCCGATCATGACTGATCGCTCGCCGCCGACACCGGTCCTCGCCTCGCCTACGCCCTCGCGGTGGAAAACCGACACGGCCGACAACAGGCCGACCTCAGGTGCGGTCGGACGCTGTTGTTCGTGGCGGTTTTTGTCTGCTATGGCCTGGTATTTGATTTAGTTAACACTGAAATGATAGAGGTAGCAGTAATGAAAGCCGGGTCGATCGCGCCGAGCGCAGCTCGAGCCATGCCGTCGGCGATCTCGGTACGCCCGAAACCGTGCGGCGGTCGAACACGAGGCCTGCGGCACGGGGTGCGGCGTGTTCGACCGTGCCGACTCGTCGGGTGTCCTCAGCGGAGCCCGGAAGCCTTCTCCCCCGACGTCAACGACTGCACCAACGCCATCGTCCTGGCCCGCTCCCCTGCCGGACCGATCGGAATGGCCATCACCTCGGTGGCACCCGCATCGAACACCCGGGCCGACTCTGCGGTGAACAGAAAGACGACCTCGGGTGCGAGGGCGGCGATCTCGGCAGTGGCGGGCCGGGAGGAACGGCAGAGAGTCCGGCGGACGGTGCCGGCGAGCAGGTCGCCCTTCGGTCGCGATCTGCTCACCCGGGTGGCGAGCCACCCGGCGGGCAACCGCGCGCTCACCGAGACCGTCCTCGGGCTGGACACCGTCTACGATGTGCACGCGGAGGTCGACGAACCGCACCCGTGGGCCGGGCGCCTGGTGCCTGATCTCCGGCTGGCGATCTCGACGCGGCACTGCGTCGTTGGCACGGCGCGCCCGATCGACACGCCACGGCTGCCCACTCGGGCCGCTGAAGCCTGCCCGCAGGGGAAGGCGCACCGGACGCCTCCCGACCCGCCCGGACTGCGGGTCGGGACGATCGGCAGCCCCAGCGCACCACAACCGAAGTCAGCGGCCGATCGAGATCAGGGGCGCGAGGCGAGGCGCGCAGTGCCGAACACCCAGGGGTCCGCCTCGCACTGGGCGAGGAAGTCGCCGGGGAATCCCAGCTCGAACTCCGCAGCCGCCTCCAGAGTGCGGATCGCGTCCAGAGGCAGCACGAGGTCGACCGCGCCGAGGTTCTCGATGAGCTGTCCGACGGTCGAGGCACCGACGATCGGGTGCACGGCGGCATGGCGAGCGCAGGTCCAGGCGAGCGCCACCTGCGACGGGCGTGCGCCCAACTCGTCGGCGACGGTCACCACGGCTCGCGCCACGGCGTGCTCCCTGGCCGTCAGCGACGCGGCGTCGACCCTGGTCGCGGCTCCGGGTTCGACCCCGCCGGGCACGGTGAACTTCCCGGACAGCACGCCGCCCGCCAGCGGCCCCCATGCGGCGACGCTCATGCCGAACGCCTCGGCCATCGGCAGCAGTTCCCGCTCCGCGTCCCGGCGGAGCAGGTGGTAGGGCACCTGCAACGCGGCGAAGGAGGTCCAGTCCCGCCATTCCGCGAGGGTGTTGGCTCGGCTGACCAGCCAGGCCGGGGCGTCGGAGATGCCGATGTAGAGGATCTTGCCCGCGCGGACCGCGTCGTCCAGCGCTCGCATCGTCTCCTCCACCGGCGTCTGCCGGTCCCAGAGGTGCACCCAGTACAGGTCGAGGTAGTCGGTGCGCAGGCGCCGGAGGCTCTCCTCCAGGGACAGGACGAGGTTCTTGCGGTGGTTGCCTGCGGCGTTCGGGTCGCTCTGATCACGGGAGAGCGTGTACTTGCTCGCGAGCACGAAGCGGTCCCGGCGGCCGACGAGCAGTTCGCCGAGCACGTTTTCGCTCTCGCCGTAGGCCGACGCCGTGTCGATGACGTTGCCGCCCGCCTCGTCGTAGGCGTCGAGCATGGCTCGATAGCGCTGGGTCGCCTCGGCTCCGTCGCGCTCGTAGAAGGACATCGCGCCGAAGAACAGCTCGGACACCCGCAGTCCGGTCCGGCCCAGTAGTCGGTGACGCACGTGGATTCCTCTTTCCTCATTCGGTGACGACGTCGGGTGTGGTCGTCGGGTCTGGTCGGCAGCGGCCGGGTGCCGTGCGGTGTCGACGCCTGCGGTGTCAGGCCACCGTTCTGGCCGCAAGGTCGTAGGAGTCGCCGTCGATGCCCCAGGACAGGACTCGACGCGGGCGGATCAGAATCCAGGCGTCGTCGAAGGGGAACGAGGCGGCCAGCCGGAGTCCGACCTCGGCGCCGCCCTCCTCCGATGTCTCCGCACGGCCCCGGATCTCGATTCCGCGTGGGGTCCACGGGTCCATCGCCGCGAGGTCGTCGACGACGAACGCCGCCGCCGGGTTGGCCACCACGTCGCGGAACTTCTTGCTCAGCGCCATTGCGGACCCCGTGACACCGCCGATCACCAGGCCGTCGGCATCCGGGTCGTACAGCACCCCGACCGGCCGGACCGAAGGGCGGCCGTCGGCACCGACGGTGGCGAACCTGCCGAGGGACCGGTTTCGCAGGTAGGCGATCTCGCGGTCGGTGAATACGCTCACGCACCCGACCCTGTCGCAGGATCGGGTGCACAGGAAGACCGTGCCGAGACTGGCACTGCCAGGGCCACGATCGCCGAGGTGCGCAGGAGAGACTGCATAGACTTTCCGCATGGGTGAGAACGAACTCGGCGCATTCCTGCGGGCCCGGCGGGAGGCGATCTCCCCGGCCGAGGTGGGGCTGGCGGGCAGCGCACGGCGCCGGACCCCCGGGCTGCGGCGTGGCGAGCTGGCCACGATCGCGGGGATCAGCGTCGAATACCTCACGCGGCTGGAACAGGGCCGTGACCGCCGCCCCTCCCCCGAGATCCTCGCCGCGCTCGCCGACTCGTTGCGCCTCACCTCCGACGAGCGCGTCCACGTGCATCGCCTGGTCAAGGCGGTGACCGGCGGCGCGTGTCAGGGCAGTGCTCCCCCGGCTCGAGTGGCTCGGCCGACGGTCCGGACGCTGCTCGATCGGCTCGACTCGACCCCGGCGCTGGTACTGAATCGGCCGGGTGACCTGCTCGCCTGCACCACGGGTTACCGGCGGCTGGCGGGCCCGGTCGGGCTGTTGGATGCCGAGCCCGCCAACCTCGCCCGGTTCGTGTTCACCGACGCCAGGGCGCAGGCGGTCTTCCCCGAATGGAGCCGGGTCGCCGACGCCCAGGCCGCCGATCTCCGCGCCGCGACCGCCCTGGGCGACTCCCACGCGGGCAGGCTCGCGGAGGAGCTGTCGATCGCCGCGGGCGTGAGCTTCAGCAGCCGATTCCAGTCGTCGGCCGCGCTGCCTGCGCGGGTCGGGGTCGAACGCTGGGTGCACCCGGCGGCAGGCGAGCTCGTCCTGGCCTACGAGAGCCTGGAGCTGCCCGACGCCGACGAGCAGCGGTTGGTCGTCTACCTGCCCGCCGACGAGCAGACCGCCTCAGCCCTGGAACTCCTCACGCGGCACAAGGCCGTGTCGTGACGCCGCCGACGCCGGACGGCGACGAGGTCCCGGCGGTGCCACGCCGTCCCGCCGAGGCACCGACCGACAATCCGCCGATGGCAGCACAGCTGATCACCGAGCGGTTGACGTTGCGGCCTTTCGCGGTGTCCGACATCGACGTGTATAGGGCACTGGTCGCCGAGCGCGGCCACGGGCTGCCCACCGCCGAGGACGTGCACGGTCGCATCGCGGAACAGCTCGCCGAGGCGGCGCGCTCGGGAATCCGGCTGTATGCCCTTCGTCGACGAGCAGAGGGCGACGTCGTCGGCTACTGCGGGCTGATCGTCGGTCGGGCCACCCGCGCCGAACCCGAGATCGGCTACGAGTTGTTCCGCCACGCCCAGGGGCGTGGTGAGGCCGCCGAGGCGGCCCGCGCGGTGCTCGCCGCCGCCGTGACGACCGGGCGGCGGCGGCTCTGGGCGACCGTGCGCACCGGGAACACCGCATCGCTTCGCGTGTTGGACAAGCTCGGGTTCGAGCGAGACCACACCTCGACCGACCGGAAGGGCGAACTGATCTGGCTCACCCGCGGCCTGCGGTGAGACGGGCGAACGCCCGGCGACCGGACGGGCCGCGGGCCTGGAGCGTCGGAACCGGCCGCCGCCACCGCCTCACATCGGTCGTCGTCCGGATCACGTGATCGTCGCGCCGGGCGGGGCGGCCTTCGCCGTGACCCGTCGGAACGCCACGACCTGGCCGACCCCCAGCAGGAGGTTCGTCACCAGGAGCGCCGCCCACAGCCCGGCCAGACCCGCCGACGCCGCGATCGGGAGACACAGCAGCACGAGCAGCCCGTGCCCGGCCGCCAGCACGATCATGCTCGGCACGGTGCGGCGAAGTCCGATCAACGCGAATCCCAGCATCGCCTGCATGCCGTCGGCCACCACCACCAGCAGGATCCACGGGAGCAGACCCGAGACCGTCGCCGTGACCACCGCGTCGGCGCTGAACAACGGAATCAGCAGGTCGCGGCACGCCGCCAGCGTCAACGCCACGACGGACAGGGCAAGGACGCCGATCCGGACTCCCGCCCACGCGATCGGACGACTCCGTGCCCCGCCCGAGGCGACGTCCCTGGCGATCAAGGGCACCATCGCCTGGCCGACGGCCACCGCCGTGGTGAAGGTCAGGTTCACCAGCGACACCGCGATCCCGTGCGCAGCAGAGGCAGCGGTGCCGATGCGGGCGGCGGCGAAGGCCAGGACCCCCAGCGACGCGAATTTGATCAGGACCGTGGCCGAGAGCGGTATCCCGACCCGCAGCAACGCCGTCACTCCCCGCACGGTGGTTCCGCCCCGGGTCGCCCTGCTCCCCGTTGCGGTCACGACGCGGCGCAACCCGACCATCGTCACCAGGGCATTGCCCGTCACCGCGATCAGCACGGCCGTGCCTGCCCCGGCGGCGCCGAGGCTGGGCATTCCGGCGAGCCCGAACACCAGGGCAGGGGACAGCGTCACCGTGAGCAGTGCGCCGACGAGTCCGCCGTGCAGGACGGGGCGTGGCCTGCCCAACCCGACGAGGGCGGCCGAGGCCGACGAGCCGACGGCGGTCACCAGCACGGCCGCCGCCAGGATCATCGGCAGCGCCCCGAGCCGCGCGATCGTCGCGGCGGACACGCCGCCCGCCTGCGCCACCAGGCCGACGGCGGCGGTGGCGACGGCGCCGAGCAGCCCTACGAGCAACGCCGACACCAGGCCGTCCCGGATCACCGTCCGGAGACCGCTCTGATCGGTGCCGCTCGCCGCGACGAAGGGCATCACTCCTCGGGTCGCGCCGCTCACGGCGGCTGTGGCGGGCAGATACACCGCCATGGCGATCGTGAACGCGGCCAGTGCCGCCGTGTCGTGGCGCCCCAGGACGGCGGTGTTGACCAGCGCCGCCATCGCCGTGACGATCAACGACAACGACAGCGGCAGTGCGGCACCGACGATCCGGCGGGCATCACCCTCGCCGGGACGGGCTGTACGGATCTGCGACGAGCGTCGGTCCGGTTCGTCGTCGGCCCGCTGCGGTCGACCGCGAGCCCCGGTGAGGGCGCCCGCCGTCTCGGGTCGGGTCGGAGTTCGCGGCGAGCCGGTGCTGTCATCGTCGGTGCGGTCGGGGCCGGTGGAACGCGGGGGCGTGGTGTCGGTAACCGGCCTGCCCGGAGTGTCCATCCCGTCAGTCAACAACGTCGAGCAGGCACCACGCTGGGGCCACGCTCGACGAGATCGGCCGATGATCTCGGTGCGCCGACCGACACGTCTCCCGCGGGCGACGGCCCGGCCACACCAGCAGACCACCACACCCGCCTGCCGCGCCCGTCGCCGCCAGACCCGACAGGCAGCGCTGGCTCTCTCCCCCGGTGCGGTGGCCGCTCCCGCGTCCGATCGTCGGTCCGCGCGCACTCCACCGGAGTCGGCCGAAGCCTGCTGCCACGGGGCTGTCTGCATCGGATCAGTCCGGGCACCGCGATGTGTCGGTGCTCTCGGGCAGGATCGGCGGCCGTGTATCGGGAACGACGACCGTCGGAGCCGCTGCGCGGCCTGGTCCGCTGCCTGTGGCGCGCGCGGGAGTCCACGACCCGGCTGATCATCCCCGACGGATGCCTGGATGTGATCGTGGCCGCCGAGCGGGTCTTCGTCGCGGGCCCGGACACCCGCGCCTGGCAGTCCACGGTGCCGCCGGACACGGTGATCACCGGTCTGCGGTTCCAGCCAGGTCAGGCCGCGCGGGCGTTGGGCGTGCCTGCCGACGCACTGCGGGACTCCCGCGTCGAGCTGAGCGAGTTGTGGGGCCCGACGGGGGCACGCCTCGCCGACCGACTGCGGGCCGATCCGGCTGCCCTGGCCGAGGTGATCGCGGGCCGTCCGCTGGCCAGGCCCGATCCGGAGCTGACCGAAGTGCTCGCCAGGATCGACGCGGGCGCGACGCGGGTGTCCGCCGTGATCGCCGACGTGGCGCTGAGCGAGCGACAGCTCCGTCGCCGGTTCCGCGCCGCCGTCGGCTACGGTCCCGCCACCTACCTGCGGATCAGCAGGCTGCGTCGCGCGATCGCGGCGGCCGAGCACGGGACGCCGCTGGCCGAGGTCGCGAGCAGGGCCGGTTATGCCGACCAGTCGCACCTGTCCCGCGACACCCGGGAGCTCACCGGCCGCACCCCGGCGGTGTTCCTGCGTCGGAGATGACCGTTCTGTTCACGACGCCGCCGGTGTCCGGGCGGCAGAATCCCGGAATGCCCACTCAGATCACCGAGTTCCGCGCCCCGACGCGCCGCGCCCTCGACTTCCTCGACGGCCACGCCCGCCTGCTGGAACGTCGTCTCGCCCAGGCCTGGTTCGCCGCGCCCGATCCACAGCACGCCCATGCCGTGCTGCACGCGTTGGAAGGCCACCGCAACGCCGACGGCGGGCTGGGCCACGGGTTGGAGGCCGACGTCCTGGCACCGGACTCACAGCCGTTGGCCGTCGACTTCGCCTTGGAGGTCGTGGAACAGGTGCTGCAGTCCCCGTCGGGACAGCACGACTCGGTCCGCGACCACGCCCATGCCTTCGCCGCCGGTCTGCCCGCGTATCTGGCGGCCCGAGCGCAGGACGACGGCGGCCTGCCGATCGTGCTGCCCACGATCGCCGCGTATCCGCGCGCCGAGCACTGGGGTGACGGCGAGTTCCCCGCCGGCCTCAATCCCACGGCGAGCATCGTGTCCCGACTGCGTGCCCTGGAGATCACGTCGGACTGGACGACGGCGGCCGAACAGTTCTGTGCCCGCCACATCGAGACGCTGCGCACGGCCGAGTCCCTCGACGCCCACACCGCCCTGACCGTGTTCTGTTTCCTCGATCACGCGGCCGAGCAGGATCGGGCCCGCGAGGTGGCCGCCGAGATCGCCGCGCGGGCTGCCACGTGGACGTCGTTCCACCTCTACCCCGGATCGGGCTACGGGCTGGGACCGCTGGACTTCGCTCCCGGCCCGGACCACCCGCGTCGGGGACTGTTCCCGGCGGATGCCGTCGAAGCACACCTCGATGCGATCCAGCAGACCCAGCAGCCCGACGGGGGCTGGCCGCTGTCCTGGCAGCCGCCCGGCCCGGCTTCGGAACTGGCCTGGCGGGGCGTGCTGGCCCTGCGCAACGCGCGACTGCTGCACGCCTTCGGGCGGTGAGGCGGCCGTACTGCCGGACCTCGCCGCCCCCAGCACGTCATCGGGTCTGTCGGGTTCGGCCCGCCGCCACGAGGCGTCTCGCGCCACTCTCCGGTTCTGGTGCGCGTCGCGGCGGCTCGAACCACCCGCCGCGACGCGGCTCGCCGGACTCCGGGCCCTCGTCCGCCACGTCACTCCTTGTACGCCGGTGCGTCGGACCGGCGGTGCGGCGAGGTCGAACACCGCAGGCACGGCCTCCGACGACCGTCGCGCGCTCGACGACGGCACGATCATGATCGTAGAGTCGATGCGACGACGTCGAAGGCCGATTCCCCTCGAGGCTGCCACGCAGGCAGGTCGGGGCTCGGCGCGTCGACCGCCGTGAGAGGAGCCCGCCGTCACCATGCCTCAGCCGGTGATCCGCCCCTACCGACCAGCCGATCGCGACGCCGTCTACGACGTCTGTCGCCGCACCGTGTTTCCGCGCGCGGACGCCGCCGAGGTCCATCCCGACCTGATGGCCGACATCTTCGCCGGTCCCTACCTGCATTTACAACCGGAGTTGGCGTTCGTCCTCGACGACGGCGAGCGGGCGGTCGGCTATGTGATCGGGGCGGCCGACACGGTGTCCTTCGCCGCGGAGTTCGCCGAGGTGTGGCTGCCGATGGTCGCCGACCGGCATCCGCCGCCCGGCGACCTCCCGCACACGCCCGACGAGGAGATGCGGACGCTGCTGCACGCCCCGGGACGGATGGTTCACCCCGTGCTCGCCGATCATCCGGCGCACCTGCACATCGACCTGCTGCCGCAGGTGCAGCGCTCCGGGTACGGCCGGGCCCTGATGTGGACGCTGCTCGCCGCGTTGAACGCGCGGGGGGTGCCACGGGTGCACCTGGGCATGGTCCCGGAGAACGTGGCGGCCCGTGCGTTCTACGACCGGTTGGGCTTCGAGGAGATCACCGTGCCCGGTGCGGCGCGCGGCACCTATCTGGGCCGCTCGACCGAGGTTCCCGCCGGGCAGGCGGAGCGTCGCTGAGTCCGCTCCCCCGGCCTCGGACACCTCGGGTGCTCTGCTGCGGTCGGGTGGCTCAGCCGCCGTTGCGCGGCCGGTAGTCCGGGATCTCCCGATTCTCGAGCGGGCTGGTCAACGGGGTGACCGAGTCCAGGAACACCCGGCCCATCACCGAACGAGCCTGCACCGCCGGGTGGGTGGCACCGAAGTTGCCCTCGTCACGCACCCCGCGCGCGAACAGCGCGAAGGTCAACACCGGGGCGCCGTCGAGGTCGAAGATCACTCCGGCCTCGTTGCGACCGTCGTTGAACCAGCCTGCCTTCGTCGCCACCCGCAGTCGCTCGTCGGACGACATCTCGCGGCGGATGCCGTCGGTGAACGCCACCGGGGCGCGCAGGCAGTTCAGCAGGAACTCGGTGGATTCGGCCGACAGCAGTGTGCCTGCGACCAAGGCGTTCAGCATGTCGTGGGTCTCACGCGGAGTCGTTCTGCCCAGGAAGAAGCGATTCGGATTGGCGACCGGCGAGACCTGCGTCTGCGGGTAGCCCTTGGCGACGAGGATCTCGTTCAGCTCGGCCGCCGGACACACCAGTCCGCTCAGGCGGACCGCCGTGTTGTCCGAGACCGTCAGCAGCAACGCGAGGACATGCCCCACGGTCACCTGGCTCGGGTAGGCCCGGTCGAGGTAGAAGACGCCGTCACCGTCGTTGGCGATGATCTCCGCCGAGACCTCCACCTGCTGATCCAAGGTGATCAGGCCTCGGTCGATCTTGTCCAGCACCGCCACGGCCACGGCGATCTTGTTGACGCTGTAGGCCTCCACGACCTCGTCGATCGACTCCTGCACGGAGGGCACCGCCGTCCCCGCCGCGTCGACGACCGAGACCAGCGAACTCCAGGTCCCGCCCGCCGCGGCGGTCTCGGCGCGATAGACCTCCGCGATCACGTCGCACGCCGCCGAGGCCGTCGTCACATCTGCCTGCCGAGGCCTGGCCTGCTGTGCGACGGCCGTCCCCGACGTCGCCAGGGCCGCCCCCGCGACCGCCATCGTGCCCAGTCCCAATCCCAGCACAGCACGCCGGTTCACCTTCGCTGCCACCATGGCTCCTCTCATCGTGAATGATGACCACAGCACGCCGATGCGCAGGACTTTTCGACCGACAGGTCATCACACGGACCACACGGGCGGGGCCGCACCACGCCGCCGCGTCCGGGCCGCCACCGGGGCGGGTGCCCAGACGGCCGCCGCCGAGCGGCGGTCTGGGCAGCCGACGGCACCCGGGTCGACGGGATCGTGCATCGCATCCCGACTCCGGCTCGGATCGTCGTGCGCCGCGCGGGATCAGCCTCGTCTCGTCGACGCGGCGGCGGCGCGGGATCGGCTCGCCGCACACACCGGCCACCGGTACGGGCAGGCACGGCGGCGGAGTCCGTCCGGGGCGGGTCGAACGCAGGCTGGGCACCGCGTCGCAACGGAACGCCCTGCCACGGGCCGGCTCGCACGGCACGACCAGGACCGCCCCCGTCGCCCGCGCACCTCAGCCCGACCGCCGACCCGGCGTCGCCGCGATCATCGGGACCGCCGATTGACGAAACCTGCCGAGCGGCCGGCCCCGGCCTGCACCGCCGTCAGTTCACCGAGGGCACCGCCCGATGCACCCGTTCCAGCTCCAGCAGACGCTCCTTACGATGCAGCCCGCCTCCGTACCCCGTCAGTGCGCCGCCCGCACCGATCACCCGATGGCACGGCACGATGATCGAGATCGGATTGCGGCCGTTGGCCGCGCCCACCGCCCGCGATGCCGTGGGCCTGCCCAGGCGCTCGGCGATCCACCCGTAGGTCACCGTCTCCCCATAGGGAATCTCCCGCAACGCCGACCAGACCTGCTGTTGAAACGGCGTGCCCTGCGCGGCCGTCGGCAGGTCGAACTCGGTGCGCCGCCCCTCGAAGTACTCGGTCAGCTGCGCGACGCACTCGGTGAAGCTCGTGGCGTCCGCCGGACCGAAGGTCTCCAGCGCGGGCCGGTGACGATGCTCGACCATGTACACGCCGCACAACAGGCCGTCCGCCGCCACCAATGTCATCGGTCCCAACGGGCTCTCCATCACCGTATGCGTCCGCCGCACGGCGACACCGACCTTCCCCATCGTCTGCCTCTCTCGTCACTCACGTGATCATCAGTCCGTCACCACCGTCGCACCCGGAGAGACCTGCTCCGCACCCGGCACGGCCTTGATCGGGTGCTCCCCGACCCACCGCAGCACTCACACCGCCTGCCGCAGGCACCAGCCCGAGCAGGCCGGCGGGCAGCCCGCACTCCTGCGCCGCGATCCGCACGACGGCTCCCGAGGCCGCGAGCCCATCGGGAGCGACCGGACGACCGACGCGCCGTCGACGCTGCTCGTGGCCGGTCGCGGTGCGAGACGGAGCGGACCAGGCGTGCACTGCCCTCGCACACCCGCTCGACGTCCACCCGCACCCGGCCAGCATGCCCGGACCACGCCCGCCCCAGCCGGCGGGAATCCGACATCACAGCTGCGGACTCGACCGGCCGACGGCGGCGGGTTCCGTACCTGTACTCGCTCACCCGCGACGGCCGTTAAGGATAACGTCCGTCATAACGACTCGGGACCGCCAGGAGCCCCAGCGTCCGGGACGGCCCGGATCGGGACATGATCCTCCACGGACCGAGTTTTCGACGCGAACGTCAGGCCTGTCAGCCTCGCCAGGCGGCGGGCAGGCGGGCAGGCGGGCAGGCGGGCCGATGCTCGACGGCGTCGGGATGCCGGCAGCCGCCCGGCCCGACTCCGGCGCGGCGGCACGCTCCCAGCCGCCCGGAGGCCTGCTCCTCCGCCTGGCGAGCAGAGTGCCGTGCCAGCGGAATATCCCCGCCTCCCGGCTGGTTGAAGGGAGTGGTCGGTGCGGTTGTGTCCCCCGGGCTCAATACCACGCCGTCGCGGAATACCGGTCCGGCCGGAGCCGCGTTCGGAAACTCGCCGTGAGGCGACCCTCCGCATCGGCCCCACTCCGTGCCGAGCCCGCCCCGACCGGCTCGGCACGGCCTCATGCCTCCGCTCGTCCCCAAGGCAGCAGCCGTCGACAGCGCACCCGCCAGCCGGTGTTCGAGCCGCCGATTCGAGCTCGATGACTCACGTAGATCGCCCCGGCACCACGCTGACGGCGATGATTCGTGCCGGGAAGGCCGTAGCCGGACGCTACTCACGCCCGATAGCGGTACACCGTCGTGGTCTCCGCACTGAACTGCGAGAACGGGAACGGCTCCGCCGACAAGGCCGTGACCCCGGCGCCGAGGAACTCCCGGACCACCGCGCTGCCGGTCTGTGCGTACACGACCAGCGGCAGTCCGCGCTCCCGGCAGGTCGACAGCAGCGGGTCGAAGGTGCCGTTGCTCAACGTCATCCCCGTGGCCACCACCGCGTCCGCCTCGGCGAGCACGGTCGCCATCGACTCGGCGACCGGATCGCCCCATGCGGTGGCCCGCAGGTTGAAATCGCAGGGCAGCGGCACCCCGCCCCGCTCCCGGATCGCGGCGACCAGCGGGTTCACCACGCCGATCAGGGCCACCCGTGCCCCCGGCTCGATGTCGAGCAGTCCTGCCACGGCCGCGTCTCGCGCCGCCGCCCGCTGCTCCGGCGTCCCGGCGGGCAGTGTGGTGGCCTGGGCGGCGGCCGCCGTCCGATGCGGCCGCACCTCGCCCAGGTAGGCGTCCAACGCCGCCACCCGGACCGCAGGCCGCTCGTCGGCGATCAACTCCGCCAGCACCCGGCCCGCCACGCCCTCGCAGAAGTCGGCGGCCACCTCTCCCGTCTCGAAGGAGCTGGCCCCGAAGGCGCCGCCGACCCGCAGCAGCACGTAGTGATTGAGATACGTCGCCGCCGAGCCTGCCAGCCGCGTCGTGTGCCGAAGCCAGAACGCGCTGGTGGCCGTCAACTCCGACGGTGGCGGGCCCAGCTCACCTGCCAGCACCGACTCGGCCAGCTCCGCCAGCGTCGTCGCTCCCGCCGCCATGGTTCCGCTCTCTGCCGACCGCCTGTTCGACGCCACCGCCGTACCTTCCTCATGTCCGCCCCGGGAACGTCCGCCCCGGGAAGGGGTCCGGCCCGTCACCGGACACCCCGCCCGGCCCCGGCGGGCTGCGGGGCAGGCCTGCCCGCCCAGTTCATCGCCGACCAGGGCCGGGCCAGCTCCCGCACGGACTCGACCTCCAGGGGCTCCAGCTTGTCCACCTCGTGCGCCTCGGCATGTCTGCTGAACGCCGTCTCCACATAGCGGTGGCCGGTGTCCGCCGCAATGAAGACCTGTCTACGAACACCGTCGAGCCGGTGCTCCCATCGCGCGGCCAGGTAGGCCGCTCCCGCCGAGAGCCCGGCGAACACCGCGTTGGACCGCAACAGGCCGACGGCCCCCGACATCGCATAGTCGAAGGACAGCCAGTGAATGCGGTCGTACAGCTCGTGTCGCACATTCTGGAACTCGATCGAACTGCCGATTCCGGCGATGAGGATCTCCGCGTCGGCGAGATGCTCGCTGCCGAAGGTCACGCTGCCGAAAGGCTGCACCCCCACCAGCTGCACGTCGCGCCCCGAGGCCCGCAGCCACGAGGCGATCGCCCCGGTCGACGCCCCGGTGCCCACCGCGCCGACGATGCTCAACGGCCCGTCGGGCAGCTCCTCGCCGATTTGACGCGCTACCTCGGCATATCCCGAATAGTGAATGGAGTCGTGATACTGCCGCATCCAGTGATACGACGGATTCTCCCGTAACAGCTCAGCGATGCGGCGAACCCGGAGATTCTGATCCAGCCGCAGGCTGGTGGACGGCCGGACCAGTTCCACCGTGGCTCCCAGGATCTCCAGTTGGACCTGCAACACCCGGTCCACCGTCGTCGACCCGACGATGTGACACCGCATCCCGTGGCGATGACACGCCAAGGCCAGCGCATAAGCGTAGATGCCGCTGGACGAGTCGATCAGCGTGTCGCCGGGTCGCACCCGGCCCGAGTCCAGCAGCGCACGCACCGCGCCCAATGCCGAGTACATCTTCATCGTCTCGAATCGGACGCAGACCAGGTCCGAGTCCACCGAGATCATCGCGGGCCGTTTGACGGCATCCGTGACATGGTCATACATCCGCGCCCCCGCACAATCGACCTGATCGCCATCACCTTCGGCCACGATCCCGCGCCGCCGACCTCGTCCACGCCCAACCGGCGCGCCGCCGAGAACGGTCCCCGGCTCGGCAGGCATCTCGCCCGGTCCGCCTCGCGACGACGCGGGCGCGGAAGCGGACAGGATGCCCGGCGAGGAACCGGGCCGTCGCCGTCCCCGGCTCGGCTACGGCCGGACTCCGCTCAAGCGGAACAGGTAGGTCAGCACCGCGTCGCCCCAGGTCTGCACGTGCACCGTCTCCACAAGAAGTCCGCGCCGCAACGCATAGTCGATCGCGCCCCGCAGGTCGGCGGTGTTGGACAGGAGCAGAAACGCCGAGCCGCCGACGGCCAGCAGATCACGGTCGACGAGCTGGTCCACGAACCGATCCACGATGGTCCGACCCACGCACACGTTGCGCACCACGTCGGGCACCTCGCTGGTGCGCAGACTCACCGCGGGAGGATTGAAGGTCACGACGTCGAACCGCGTGCCCGGCGCGACCGCGTCGAACAGATCCGAGGTGAGAGCCTCGAACTCCGAGGCGGACTCGGGGGCCGCCAGCCGGGCGTAGTGCTCGGCGGCCACGCGCACGCTGTCGGCGTGTACGTCGAGGACGACGACCTCGCGAGCGCCCCGCATCCCCGCGATCACCGCCTCGACGCCGAGGCCTGCGCCCATCGCGGCATACGAGCGGTCTGCCAGGGCGATGGTGCCGTCGAGCAGCCGGTCGTGCAGCACCCTGCTCGTCCCGCCCGGCAGGAACACGCCCGGCGGGACGTCGAAGGCCCAGCCGTTGTACTCGTGGCGTCGCCAGGTGTGCACATCGCTCTTCGCCTTGTTGACCTCGAGGATCTCGGCCCGCGACAGCGTGGCGGGCAGTCGGGCGAGCCACTCGTGATCACCCGGCGACACCTCGGGCGACGTGGTGCTGCCGGACTGCGGCTTCCCGTGCATCGACACTCCTCATTCGCGATTCACCACGCGCACCGTCGCTTCGAGTGACGTACGAGCCGGTCATCGAGGCCGGCCACGACGATGAGGGATCACGCTCCGCGCGCCCTCGACCACTGAACGACACATAGCTCGATCATGGCACTATTGAGAATAATTTTCAATAGATTGCCGAGGTCTTCGTGTCCGCACTGCCGGGACCGACAGGCGACCAGGGTGTGCGCGTCTCGACCGGCTGCATCGTCCGCTGCGGCGGCCCGATCGTCGACGGCCCGCGGACCCCGCGTGGCGTGTCCTGTCCGAGCCGCCGGATACCGTGCAGCAATGTCTGCCGTGCTGCTGCTCATCGATGTTCAACGCAACATGCTCGAAGCGCCCGAGCCGGTGCCGGAGGCGGCGCTCGTCGCCCCGGTCATCGAGAATCTGCTCGTCCGAGGTCGCGCCGAGGGCGCCAGGGTCATCCACGTCCGCAACAACGGGACCGACGACGACCCGGACCTGCCCGGCACCCCGGGCTGGGAGCTCGTGCACTCGCCCCGGCCGGGCGAGGAGGTCGTCGACAAGCGGCAGGCCGACGCCTTCGAGGGCACCGGGCTGGCCGAACTCCTTCCCGAGCCGACCACCCTGATCGTCGCGGGCATGCAGAGCGACTACTGCGTCCGAGCGACCTCGCTGGCCGCCGTGCACCGAGGACATCACGTGGTGCTCGTCAAGGGCGCGCACGCGACCTACGACGACCCGGACGAGAAGATCCCGGCGCGAGCGGTCTCCACCGAGATCGAGCAGGAGTTGGCAGCGGCAGGCGTCCGGATCGTCGCCCCTGCCGACGTCGTCTACTCCTGAGCGCATCGAACGCCCCGCCACCGGCGGCGCCGATCGGACGCCGAGGGCCCGTCGTCAGTGCAGGGCGTCGGCCTTCTCGACAGCCGGCCCTGCCGACCGGCCCCTCGGCAGTGAGTTCACGCTCCCGATCATTCGCGCTCGGCGCTAGGCGGGCGGGTCGGCGGCCTCGCCGTAGTGGTCCTGGACCACTCGTGCGATGGCCGCTGCGGCATTCGTGCGCAGGGAGGACACGCTGAAGTAGACGTCGCCGCCGACCTCGGGGTGTGCCTGATTGAGTGTCAGGTGCTCGCTGAGCTCGGCGGTGTTCCATGCCGAGTTGCTGCCGACCTTGTAGGCAGCCTGTCCGATGTAGAGCTGCACGCCGGTGCCCGCGACCGCGTCGGCCCACCATGGGACGAGGACGGCGTAGTCGGCGGCGGAGTGGCCGATCTCCCAGTAGACCTGCGGAGTGACGTAGTCGACCCAGCCCTCCTCGATCCACCGACGGGTGTCGGCGAAGATCGCGCTGTAGGACTCCAGCCCGTTGGTGTCGGAACCGCTCGCGTCGCTGGACCTGTTGCGCCAGATCCCGAACGGGCTGACGCCGAAGTCGACATCGGGTTTGACGGCCTCGACCCGCTCGCCCATCTCCCGCACCAGCAGGTTGATGTTGTCGCGCCGCCAGTCGGCGATCGAGGTGAAGTCGCCGCCGAACTCGGCGAAGGTGTCCTGGTCGGGAATCGTCTGCCCGCTCACCGGGTACGGATAGAAGTAGTCGTCGAAGTGCACGCCGTCGATGTCATAGTTCTCGACCGCGTCCATCATCGCCGTCTGGACGAACGCGCGGACCTCGGGATTCCCCGGGTCGTAGTAGAGCTGGGTGCCGTACCGAAAGATCCAGTCCGGGTTCACCCGCGCCGGATGATCCGGGGCCAGCCTGCCCGGATCGCTCTGGGTGCTGACCCGATAGGGATTGAACCAGGCATGGAACTCCAGACCCCGCGCGTGGGCCTCCTCGACGAGGAACGCGAGCGGATCGTAGCCGGGGTCCACGCCCTGCGTGCCGGTCAGCCACTGCGACCACGGTTCGTGTGGGGAGGGCCAGAAGGCGTCGGCCGTGGGACGGATCTGGACGAAGACGGCGTTGAGGCGCAGGTCCACCAGCTCGTCAAGGAGGTCGACGTACTCCTGTTGCTGTGCCGCCGGGCTGAGGCCCGCGCCGCTCGGCCAGTCGATGTTGGACACACTGGACACCCAGGCGCCCCGCAGCTGCTCCGCCTGCCGAGGTTCACCGTCTGCCGACGGCCCGGTGCTGCCGTCGACCCTCGCGGTTCCCGCCGAGGCCGAGGACACCGTGAGCGCGGAGCAGAGCAGGCCGACCGCAGTCGCCAGCGCCACCGCCGACCTGGCACGGAATCGGGATCTGGACACGTGCACCGGGCCTCCCGAGGTCACGTCCGGTTGGCCTCCCCTGCCGGCGAGCGCCACTGACAGTGGGAAATTCTCCTCATCGGAGGGAATCAGGCAAGATCCTCACCGGATTCGGCACGATAATCGCCCGTTCGGCGCAGCGCACACCGCCGGCAGGCACTCCGAAACGGGCGGCCGAACAGCGGAGATCAGGTCACCTCCCGTCCGGGCCACGACACCTGGTGCCGACGAGGACGGACCGGTGGCCCGGGAGGGACACGGGTCCGAACGAGGCGAGGGGCATGCCCGGCAAGGCCCGCCGAACAGACTGTGCGACGGCAGACCGAACCCGGTTCGACGTCAGCTGCGACCCGATCCGGCGGCCGGAGCAGGCCCCTCCACGCCGTCGCCGTTGGCCGACCGCAGTGTGCGCATCGCCTGGGCCAACGACTCCGAGGCCGCAGGGCCCAGCGGCTCCAGCACCCGCTGTCGCAGGATCTGCGCGCACGCGGCCCGCGCACGCTCGGCCACGTCACGGCCGTGTTCGGTGAGCACGGCATAGGTGATCCGCCGATCGGTCGAGCAGGGCTCCCGCCGGATCAGGTCGGCGGCGACGAGGCGGTCGGCGACCTTGGTGAAGCCACCGCTGGTGAGCGCCGCCTCCCTGGCGAGCCGAGTCATCGGGAGCCGGGTCCGCGGTGAGCGGATGAGGCGGATGAGGATGTCGAAGGAGGCGGGGGCCAGACCGAATCGGGCGGTGATCTCTCCCATCAGTCTGTCCTGGGTCGCGTGATAGCCCTCGATGACCAGGCCCCACCAGGTCACCAGCTCATCGTCCCCCGGCTGCGGCGCCGGCACGGCGCCCGGGCTCACCGAGTCTTCCTCGTCTCCTGTGTGCACGACCACAGTCTAACGCGGAAAACTCTTCCCAGGAGATATCTTCCATGGAAGATGTTATCCAGGTAGCATCTTCCGCAGATCACATCACCCCGGGAGAACGACACCTATGAGCACCCCCGTCAAGCTGACCGTCATCTACTACTCCTCGACCGGCACCATCGCCGAGATCGCGAAGACCCTCATCGCCGAGGCCGAGAAGGCAGGCGCCGAGGTCCGGCTGCGCAGGGTCGCCGAACTCGCCCCCGACAGCGCCATCGACTCCAACCCGGCCTGGCGGGCCAACATCGAGGCCACCGCCGACATCGCCGTGGCGACCCCCGACGACATCCTGTGGGCCGACGCCGTGATCTTCGGCTCCCCCACGCGGTACGGGAACATCGCCGCCCAGCTCAAGCAGTTCATCGACTCCCTCGGCGGCCAGTGGCAGCAGGGCCTGCTCGCCGACAAGATCTACAGCGGCTTCACCTCCAGCGCCACCGCCCACGGCGGTCAGGAGTCGACGCTGCTCGCGCTGTACCACACCGTCCACCACTTCGGCGGCATCATCGTGAGCCCCGGCTACACCGACGGTTCCAAGTTCGTGGACGGCAACCCCTACGGCACCAGCCACGTCGACGCCCAGGGCGCCAACCCGGTGGACGACACCACTCGCACCGCCGCCGCCGTCCAGGCCCGCCGCGTGGTCAAGGTCGCCGCAGCACTCAAGGCAGGCAACGCGGGCTGACCGCCCATCGCAGCACCGGCACACCCGCCGTCGACGGCGGCGCGGCAGGCTGTTCCGGCCGCGTCGCCGCCCCACCGGGGGTCACCGCCCACCGGGGGTCACGACCCCACCGGCACCCTCCCCGCCTTGCCCCACCTCGCCCCGCGGGGAAAACCGTCACACCCCTCAGGCTCGACCATCGACGCCCAGGAGAGCATCACCATGGCGATACAGACGAGCGGCCTGCACCACGTCACCGCGATCGGCGGCGACCCGCAGCGCAACGTCGACTTCTACCTGCGGGCGCTCGGACTGCGCATCGTCAAGACGACGGTGAACTTCGACGACACCGGCACCTATCACCTCTACTACGGCGACGAGTCCGGCCGCCCCGGCTCGCTGATGACCTTCTTCCCCTGGAAGGGCGCTCCCCGAGGCAGACACGGCACCGGGCAGGCGACGGCCACGGCGTTCTCGATCCCCGAGGCATCGATCGGCTGGTGGCGCACCCACCTCACCGACCACGGTGTGCAGGTCGACGGACTCGAGCACCGCGACGAGGAGACCGTCCTGACCTTCCGCGACCCCGACGGACTCGCGCTGGCCCTCGTCGCGCACACCCAGCCCGACCCCCGCTCACCCTGGGACGACGGCCTGATCCCGGTCGAACACGCCGTCCGAGGCCTGCACTCGGTCACGCTCTCGGTGACCGACGAGACCGCGACCTCGGCGATGCTCGTCAACGACCTCGGTCTCCGGCTCACCAGCCAACACGGCGATCGACTGCGGTTCGCCGCAGGCGACGGCGGACCAGGTGCCCTGGTGGACGTCCTCGTCACGCCCACCGCGCAGCGCGGACTGGTCGCGGCAGGCACCGTGCATCACGTCGCCTGGCGCGTCCCCGACGCCGCCACCCAGGTCGACTGGCGGGCGGAGCTGCTCGACCGTGGAGTGTCCGTCACCTCGATCATGGACCGCCAGTACTTCCGCTCGATCTACTTCCGGGAGCCGGGCGGCACCCTGCTGGAGGTCGCCACCGACGAGCCCGGCTTCACCGCCGACGAACCGCTGCTCGAACTGGGCCGCGCCCTGCGGCTCCCGCCTTGGCTGGAGCCTGACCGCGAGCAGATCCAGGCGATGCTGCCCCGGTTGAACCTGCCCGCCGAGAACAACCCGCAGCGGCTCGCCTCGACCGTGTCGGCGGCCGAGGCGTCGGAGCGCCTCGCGCCCGAGACGACCACGACCGCCGCAGCGCTCGGCGCGCACACCGCCGCAGATTCGGCGACGACGTGAGGGGCGCGGACAGCACACTCCGCCACCGGTTCCATCCCGGTGCCGAGGACGCGCCGGTGCTGCTACTCCTGCACGGCACCGGCGGCGGGCCGGACGACCTCGTCGGCCTGGCACGGGAGCTGAGCCCGACCGCACCGCTGATCGCGCCCGCCGGTCCGGTCACCGAGCGCGGCGCGGCCCGCTGGTTCCGCAGGCTCGCCGAAGGCGTCTTCGACACCGCCGACGTCATCGCCCGCGCCCACCAGCTCGCCGACTTCGTCGACGACGCCCGGCGCCGCTACCGGCTCGCCGATCGCAGGCTGATCGCACTCGGCTTCTCCAACGGCGCCAACATCGCCGCCGCCGTGGCACTGCTCCGGCCCGCCAGCCTGCGCGAGGCGGTGCTGTTCTCGGCGATGATGCCGCTGTCGGAGGCCCCGGAGGAATCGCTGAGCGGCAGCAGACTGCTGCTGTCCAACGGCGAGCAGGACCCGATGGCACCATTGCCCGCCGCCGATCGGCTGGTCACGGCGTTGGCGGAGAACTCGGCTCAGGTGTCGACCCATCGACATCCCGGCGGCCATCAGATCACCGTCACCGGCCTCCAGGCGGCGCGCGACTGGCTGACCGACGACTGAGCCGAGCGCAGGCGGACCGCAGGCCGGCCGTCGGATGCCCGCCTGCGGCAGGCCGGGCCCCGTGATGGCGCGCCTCGCCGAACTCGGCTGGGCACGGACCTGATCCTCGGTCCGCTTCGTCGACGGTCCGGCCGGGTCGTCGACGAATTCACTGCTCCCCGGAGAATGCCGGGCAGGTCGCTCGATCGGAGGACAGAGATGCGAACCTTCGTGCACACGTCGACCCCGAGTCGGGTGATCTTCGGCGCAGGTGTCGTCGGTCGACTCGGCGAGGAGGCAGCGCGGCTCGGCGCCCGCCGGGTCCTGTTGGTCAGCGGACCGTCCCGCCGGTCGACGGACCGGCTTCGCGATGCCCTCGGTCCGCTGCTCGTCGCCGAGTTCGCGGGCGCGACGATGCACGCCCCGGTCGAGATCACCGAACAGGCGCTGGCGGTCGTGCGGGAACACGACGTCGACTGCCTGGTGGCGATCGGCGGCGGCACCGCCACCGGACTGGCCAAGGCGGTGGCGGCCCGCACGGGCCTGCCCCAGGTGATCGTGCCCACCACGTACGCAGGCTCCGAGGTGACCTCGGTGCTCGGGGAGACGGCGGACGGGCGGAAGACGACCCGATCCTCCCCCGACCTCCTCCCCGAGACCGTCCTCTACGACGTCGACCTGACGCTGGGGCTGCCCGTCGATCTCTCGATCACCAGTGCCGTCAACGCGCTGGCGCATGCGGTGGAGGCGTTGTACTCGCCACAGGCCAATGTCCTGATCGATGCCGTCGCGCACGCCGCGATCGGCCTGATCGTTCCGGCCCTGCCCGTCGTCGCCGAGGAGCCCGCCGACGGCGCGGCGCGGGCGGATCTGTTGGAAGGGGCGTGGCTGGCGGGCACCTGTCTGGCGGCTGCGGGCATGGGCCTGCACCACAAGCTCTGCCACGTCCTCGGCGGCTCTTTCGGCCTGTCCCATGCGCCGACCCACACCGTCGTCCTCCCGCACGCGACGGCCTTCAACGCACCGGCCGTCCCCGAGGTGATGGCCGGGATCGCCGCAGCCATGGGTGTGCCGGATGCACCGAGCGGTCTGGCGGATCTGATCGGCTCGCTCGGCGGCCCGACCTCGCTGCGTGAGCTGGGGATGGCCGAAGTCGACCTGCGCGAGGCCGCCCGACTGGCGGTCGCCACCCCGTATCCCAACCCGCGACCCGTCGATGCCGAACTGCTCGATGCTCTCCTGCGGGACGCCTGGCACGGCAGACGTCCCGGCGCGGGCGGCACGGCGCGCCTGCCTCGTCGTTGAGGCGGGTCGACCGGGCGGATCAGGCAGCGGTCCCGTCTTCTCACGGTCGGGCCAGCACCGGGCTCGCGCCGAATCGACCACACCGCCGCCCGGGCCCGCGCGGCGTGCACCGGCCGGTCCGGCCTGCTCGCCGATCTTGCGGTCGAGCTGGCTGCGGCTTCGACGGTCCACTTCGAGGAGCACAGGTCAGCCCGCCGCCGACGGCGACTTCGCGAAGCGGCCTCGGTCTTGTCGATGCGCGTTTTGTCGTCTTCTTGAGCTCTGGAGAATTAACTTTAATTGAAACTGAAGCAATGGTGACAGTCGTCGCAATAGAAGTCGGTCAGTGCCGCACCAGAGATCAGCCAGAACGCGGCGGGAGGCCTCGAGCGAATTCGCCGACCAGCGCCCTGCCTCACGTCACCGCCGCTCACCACGGCTGCGTTTCGCGTCGAATCTCGACGACACGGCGTCACACCGGCAGACACATCGCCCGTTCAGTGGCCCGAGCGGGTGAAAGGAGGGACTCCGAGTTGCCGACCCACCGGAAACCCCCAATGCTCCCCAGCGTAGTTGATTGACTACGCAAAGTACGAAACGGAGGTCGAGGTGCAGAGACAGGCCCAGCCGAAACGCCATGAGCCGTCCGCATCGGTGGAGGTCGGAGAGTTCACTGCGGGCTTGTTCGACATCGGCGCGGACGAGAGATCGGCTTCGGCGGCCTGAGAAACCGGGCCCGCTCTCGTGCCTCGCGATCGGACGACCTCCCCGGCGCCCACCCGAGAATGGCGTCCGCATCGCGGAACGGTATGACCACCGTTCTCCCGCACGAACAGCGTGGCCGCATGTCGACGGTCGGGTCGACTCGGCGGCGATGATCGGACCCCCCACCGGTCATCGCCGCCTCTCCCGCCCGCCGAATGAGCACCTCCGAAGACGTCGAGCGAGCGCACCACGGCCGCCACCTGCCAGAACAGCCCCTGCCCCCGGGACCGAACGAACCCGAGCCGAGCCGCCGATGCCCCGAGCGGCGAGCCGCTCACCGTCGCGTGAGCGACAAGCCGCTCACCGTCGCGTGAGCGACAAGCCGCTCACCGTCGCGTGAGCGACAAGCCGCTCACCGTCGCGGGTCGACCAACACCTTCGCGTGGCGGCTCTGCCCGGAGGCGAGTTCCTCCAGCAGCCGGGACAGATCGTCCAGCCCGACGGTCCCGGTGTGCAGTTCCTCGGTCCGCACCGAACCACCGGCGATGGACCGCATGGCGCCCACGAAGTCCTCGTGGTTGTACGCCAGCGACCCCAGCACCGTCAGCTCACGGGACTGCCAGTCGCCGTAGCTAACGTCGGAGGACGTCACCGGATATCCCAACAGCGCCAGCAGCCCGCCGCGCCGCACAAGTTCCGCCGAGGACTGGAGGAGGTCGGCCACTCCGCTGCACTCGTAGACGACGTCCGCGCCGAGCCCGTCGGTGATCTGGCGGAGCCGGGCGACGAACCCCTCCCCTGGTTCATGGACCTCGGTGAAGCCCAGCGCCTGCGCCGTCGCCCGGCGACCGGGGGACGGCTCGACGACGAGCACCACCCCGGCACCCGCGTGTCGCGCATGCTGCGCGGTCAGCAGGCCGATCGGGCCCGCCCCCTGCACCACCACGATCGCCCCGAAGGGCTGCCGAGCCCGCTTGACCGCGTGATAGGTGACGGCGGTGGGCTCCACGAGGGCGGCCTGCTCCTCGTCGAGCCCGTCGATCACCCGGACGACCCGTCGGGCGCTCACCGCGAGATCCGTCGCGAAGCCGCCGTGCCGAGGGGCGTCGGGAGTGACCCCGTTCGCCTCGGCGAAGGCCGTGTCGCAGTGCTCGGGGTGGCCTGCGCGGCACTGCGCGCAGTGACCACACGCCGGGCCGACGCCCGCGACGACCCGATCCCCCACCGCCAGGCCGGTGACCTCGTCCCCGACCGCGGTGATGGTGCCCGCCCACTCATGTCCGAACACCGAGGGCGGGATGAGCCCGCCGGAGGTGAAGGCATGGGTGTCGGTGGCGCACACGCCGCAGTAGGTGATGGACACGACGACTCCGTCGGCCGCCGGTTCCGGCGGCCCCGCAGCGGTCCGGAGTTCCAGGACGCCGGGCGCTGTGACGACGGCGTAGCGGGCGGGAGCCGAGGTCGACCTGGCACTCATACCCGCAGTTTATGGCGATCTGACGCATCGGCAGGATGAACGAGCGGCGATGGTCACGGCCACGTGCGGAGCGCGATCCCCGCTGCCGTCACACCACGCGTTCGCTGATCGTCCCGTCGGCGACCTCGGTGCGGCGCACGACCCGCACCGCATCCGGCATCCAGCGATCGTGGGTGACCAGCAGCGTGCCGGTGTCGGAGTCCAGCACCGACTCGGAGGAGGGGTGATCGGAACATCGACACACCACCGGGTCCCGCCGAGCGAGGAGCTCCAGGTCCGGCGGGCTGCCCGGCACCGATCGCCACCACAGTCGCGCGCGCATCACGCCGGGCTCGGCTGTCGGGTTCATGATGTCGAGCCGGCGGTCGGCACCGACGGCATATCGACCCGGCTGGGGATTCGCGACCGGAGGGCACGGCGAGGAGGCCTGCGGTCATCGTTCACCTCGGGCTAGTCGCATCAGATCCGTGTCGAGATCGATGTCGCCCGCAGTGCGCTGGGCCCTCGTGGCGTTCCCGCCGAACGTGTGCTGGTAGCCGTGCCAACCGGCGCCTGCGATGTGCCGTCCGACACCGCTCACGACGAGGGCGACCAGTTCACGCGCGGCGCGGTCGATGCGCGCGGTGGTCTCCCCCGAGCTCCAGTCTTCGGGGGCGGCGAACAGGGAGGTGGGTGCAGGGATCGCGCGCAGGAACGCGAACAGTGGTCGGAGGTGGTCGTCGGCGACCATCGCGTGCCGGGGCGATCCGGCGGTCGCCGCCAGAAGTACCGGTCTGGCGATGAGGAGGTCGTTGTCCACGAGGTCGAAGAACGACTTGAACAGCCCGCTGATCCCTGCCTTGTAGACGGGTGTGGAGACGATGAGCGCGTCGGCGTCGGCGAGTTGCTCGATCGCGGTCTGGACTGTGTCGCCTGGTAGCCCGCTGACCAGGCTTTGTGCGACCTCAGCCGCGATCGGGGCGATCTCGATCGTCCGGGTGGTCACGTTCCGACCGGACTCGCGAAGCCGGGTGACCACGGCGTGGGCGGCTCGGTCGGCGAGCATCCGGGTCGTGGACGGCTCGCTGGTCCCGGCGCTGACCGTCACGAGATGGACGGGCGTCTCTCCCAAGCTCATGAGGGCCTCGGCAGGTCGGCGGGCTTGGCCGGGTCGCTGTCGAGATACGGCAACGCGCCGGAGGTGTTGTCGCCGGTGTTCGGGCGAGGCCGGGCCTGCCGAGGCTGTCCGTCTCCGTACGCCGCGTGTACGAGGGAGGCGTGGGTGGGCGCGTCCGGGACGCCGGCCGCACGCCGTGCGTCCATCTCCTTGCGGAGTACCGGAACGACCTCGGTGGCGAGCAGTTCCACCTGCTCCAGTGCGACGTCCACGGGCACGGACCCCAGATCCATCGCCCACAGCTGCCGCTGGTAGTCACCGAAACCCTCCTGGAAGGTGAGGGTCTTGTCGATCACTTCCTGGGGAGATCCGACCGAGAGCGGGGTGTTCTGGGCGAACTGCTCCAGGCTGGAGCCTCGGAACATGGGGTAGCTCTCGAAGTACGGCCGGAAGCGATCGTAAGCGTCCTGGGACCGTCGGGCGATGAACGCCTGCCCGCCCAACCCCACGATCGCGTCCTCGGCGCGGCCGTGCCCGTAGTGCTCGAACCGCTGCCGGTAGAAGTCCACCAACGGCTTGAAGTGGAAGTGGGGCGCGAGAATGTGGTTGGCGAAGTACCCGTTGCCGTAGAACGCCGCCTGTTCCGCGATCTCAGGCGTGCGAATCGCCCCGTGCCAGACGAACGGCGCCACCCCGTCTAGTGGTCGTGGTGTCGACGTGAACCCTTGCAGAGCGGTGCGGTAGTCACCTTCCCAGTCCACCACGTCCTCCCGCCACAGCCGGTGCAGGAGGTTGTAGTTCTCCAGAGCGAGGGGGACTCCCTGCCGGATGTCCTGCCCGAACCAGGGGTACACCGGCACCGTGTTCCCCCGTCCCAGCATCACGTCCATGCGCCCGCCTGCGAGGTGCTGGACGAAGGCGTAGTCCTCGGCGATCTTGACCGGATCGTTGGTCGTGATCAGGGTGATCGAGGTCGACAGCACGATCTGTGCGGTCTCGGCGGCCAGGTAGGCGAGCATCGCGGGCGGACTGGACGCCACGAACGGCGGGTTGTGGTGTTCACCGAACGCGAACACGTCCAACCCAAGATCATCGGCTGCCTTCGCGACCCGGATCGTGTCCTGGATACGCTGCGCCTCCGACCGCGGCAGGCCGGTGACCGGGTCCGGGGCGATGTCCCCTACACCGAAGATGCCGAACTGCATGACTTGCTCCCTTTCGTACGAGTAGGACACACCGCGCCGGTGCAGGTTCGGACGCGGCCTGCAACGTCGTGGGTGACGGCGGGCCCGTCCTGTCAGCCGATCGCGGCCTTCAGTGCATCGGCGTTCTCGGTCGGCGAGATCGACGGATCGGTGCGCGGTAGGGGTGACTGCCGATATTGGCGAACGGGAAAGGCTGGCGGTCGATGAGCACTAGGACGCTCTCCTCAGGAGTCAGCAGTGCTTCGAGTCCGGCCTTTGCGGTGCGCGTCACGATGTTTCCTTCGGCGTGATGAGTCGAACATTCGATGGTGTGAGTCAGAACTGCTCGGGTGAAGCCGGCGGGCAGCCGAACCGGCCGAGCCCGACCTTCGCGATAGCGAATACGACGCGGGTCGGGCCGCCCTGAGTGGAGGCCATGCTCAGGTCGCGCAGGCTGGCCGCAGCGCAGCCGGCGGCGAGGCTGCGCTGCCGGACCAGGCCGCGGGCTGCCTCGTCACCGGACCACGGGTGGCTCGGCCGTGCAGGGACATCGGCTATCCGACCGACGAGAGAGGCGAGGGTCGACGTCGAACGCCTTCGCCGTCGACCCGCCCGTCACCGCCTCGGCGTACTGGGCGTGGGAGGAGGACCCGGTCGGAGGCCGGGCACCGCCATCGAGGTCGAGGCGTCGAGCACCGTCGTGCCCGCACGCCCGAAGACGGAGGACCGAGCCGCCGCTGCGGCGCTTCCCGGGACCGCGAGCAGCAGCGCTTCCGAGGAGTCGACGCCGCCACGTCCCAGCCGCGTCACCTGGTGTCCGGCAGGTTCGCACGGGTCGGCAGGCCCGCCGCCCATGTCGCCTCGTCCGACCACGGTGACGTTCATGCTTCTCTCCTTACCAGGCTGATATACCGGCCGGTCACCCGAACCGAGACCAGAGCCGACCAGACTCGACGGGGCGGGTGGGAACGTCTTCCGTGGCGTGAGAACGACACTACGGCGGCCATCCGGCGGACGTCCAAGACTTGTCCGGACGCTGAGCGATAGGATTCGTCTATCGATATCAGCCCCCGCGTCCTCCGCTACTTCATCGCCGTAGCCGAGGAACTCCACTTCGGCCGCGCAGCCATGCGTCTCTACATCTCCCAGCCGTCCCTGAGCCATCAGATCCGCAAGCTCGAGGAGACCCTCGAAACCCCGCTGTTCGTGCGCTCGAGCCGTCGGGTGCAGCTCACCGCCGCGGGCCGGACGCTGGCTCGCGAGGCGCCGATCGCGCTGGCTGCGCTGGAGCAGGCCGTGCGGGTCACCCGGCTGGCCGGGTCAGGGATCGCGACGACGATTCGGCTGGGCTATACGCCGATCACCAGCTTCGACACGCTCACGGTGCTGCTGGCTGCTCTCCAGGAGGACCACCCCGACTTCACCGTCGAGGCCCGAGAGTTCTTCAGCTCCGAGATCCCCGAACGGCTCTGTGCAGGCGACCTGGACATCGGTCTCGCCCTCTCACCCCAGCCCATCGACGGGGTCGATGGCGAGCTTCTCCGCGAAGAGCCCGTCTCCGCACTCCTCAGCACCCGCCACCGCCTCGCTACCGCACCGAGGATCCCTGTGACGGTCCTCCGCGACGAGACGCTGCTGCTGTTCCCACGCAGGCTCGCCCCGACGTACTACGACGGCATCGTCGCCGCGTGCCACGAAGCGGGCTTCTCACCGGAGATTCGCGCATTCGAGGAACCGCCGGTGAACGCCATGCTCGCCCGGCTCTCCAGCGGACACGAGGTCGGCCTGGCCCCTGCATCGTTTGCCGAGCACGCCGCGAAGGCAGGCACGAGCATCATCCTTCGCGACGTCGTCGATCCGCCGATCGCGGCAGAGCTCTCGGTGCTGTGGCCCGCGAACGAGCCGTCGCCCGCCATCGCGAGCGTCCTGGCCACCGCCCGACGATGCGCACAGCGCAACGGATGGTTACGCAGCCCCATCACGTAGTGCATGAAGCTGCGGCCCTCGAGCCTCGATCAGCGAATCGCTCCGACGCCGGGCCGCAGGCGCCAGGTGCCGTGCCACCCGAGATGGTCGTACCGCCGACAGTGGTCGGTTCCAGCCCGACGACGGCCCGGCGGCCCTCAGCCCACAGTGGAGGCTCCCTCGTACGCCGAGCGGAGGTCGGCCCGCATGGTGACTTCGCCGCGGACCACGAGCCGGGATCAGCCGGACGTCATCGCCCCTCCAGACGTCCGCCGACGCCCACTGCCTGCCTCGCGATGTCACACCACGCGTTCGCTGATCTTCCCGTCAGCGACCTCGATGCGGCGCGTGACCCGCACCGCGTCCAGCATCCGCCGATCGTGAGTGACCAGCAGCAGCGTGCCGGTGTAGGAGTCCAGCGCCGACTCGAGCTGCTCGATGGCAGGCAGGTCGAGATGGTTGGTCGGCTCGTCCAGCACCAACAGGTTCACCCCGCGCGCCTGAAGCAGGGCGAGTGCCGCGCGGGTCCGCTCCCCCGGCGAGAGGGAGGACGCGGGCCGGAAGACGTGCTCGGCCACGAGGCCGAACTTCGCCAGCAGGGTCCGGATCTCGGCGGGCGGCGGACCGGGCAGCTCGCTGCGGAAGGCCTCCAGCAGCGGCAGATCACCGAAGAACAGTGCCCTGGCCTGGTCGACCTCGCCGACGACCACACCGGAGCCGAGCGTGGCGGCGCCGGACTCGGGGTCGAGCCTGCCCAGCAGCGCGGCCAGCAGAGTCGACTTGCCCGCACCGTTGGCCCCGGTGATCGCCAGCCGGTCCGCCCAGTCGACCTGGAGGTCCACCGGACCGAGCGTGAACGATCCTCGGCGCAGCACGGCCGACCGCAGGGTCGCCACCACCGTGCCGGATCGCGGAGCGGCGGCGATCGACATCTGGAGTTCCCACTCCTTGCGGGGCTCTTCGACGACGTCGAGCCGTTCGATGAGCCGCTCGGTCTGCCGGGCCTTGGCTGCCTGCTTCTCAGTGGACTCGGCACGGAACTTGCGGCCGATCTTGTCGTTGTCGGTGGCCTTCCGCCGGGCGTTCTTGACGCCCTTCTCCATCCACGCCCGCTGTGTGCGGGCGCGCGCGGCCAGGGAGTCGCGGGTGTCGGCGTATTCCTCGTAGTCCTGGCGCGCGTGGCGACGCACCCGCTCCCGCTCGGTGAGGTAGGCGTCGTAACCGCCGCCGTAGTGCCGCACCTGCTGTTGGGCGAGGTCGAGTTCCAGCACGCTGGTCACGGTCCTGGCCAGGAACTCACGATCGTGACTGACCAGCACCGTCGGCGACCGCAGGCGGCGCACGAACTGTTCGAGGCGGTCCAGTCCGTCGAGATCGAGGTCGTTGGTCGGCTCGTCGAGCAGGAAGACGTCGTAACGGCTGAGCAGCAGCGAGGTCATGCCCGCCCTGGCCGCCTGGCCGCCGGAGAGGGCGGTCATCTCCAGGTCGAGTCCGACCCCGAGTCCGAGCTGCGCGGCGGTCTCCTCCGACCGTTCCGGCAGGTCGGCGCCGCCGAGGGCCAGCCATCGATCGAGGGCGGTCTCGTAGGCGTCCTCGGCGCCGGGTGCGCCTTCGGTGAGGGCCGCGACGGCCGAGTCCAGCGCCTCCTGTGCGGCGGCCACTCCGGTCCGACGGGCGAGGAAGTCCCGCACGGTCTCCCCGGCTCGCCGCTCGGGTTCCTGCGGCAGATGACCGACGGTCGCGCTGGGCGGGTTGAGGGTGATCGATCCCTGATCGGGGGTGCTCCGGCCCGCGAGCAGCCGCAACAGCGTCGACTTGCCCGCGCCGTTCACCCCGACCAGACCGACCACGTCGCCGGGCGCGACGACGAGATCCAGCCCGCTGAACAATGTGTGATCGCCGAATCCGGCCGCGAGGTCCTTGGCGACGAGGGTTGCTCCCATGAGGACGCCGAGTCTAATCGGCGCACGATGATCCGCCCTCAGGCCCCGACGGCGTGGCGCGGCCTCGCCGGGTAGGCCGTGGCCGTCGGGCAGCTCGTCGACCGGCGACCCGTCCGGGCGGTCGATCCCCGCCTGGGCCGGAACGGGCTCTGGGCTGGCGAGTGCCCACGCGCTCCGGGTCCCCGACCACCGGACCGGCCGGTCGCCGCGCCGGGGTCAGCAGGCCCGTGCCCAGGTGCACTCCAGCGCGGACTCGTCGATCAGGGTGACCGGGTCGTCCTCGGGCAGCTCGGCGGTGGGCACCGACAGCGTCTCGGCATCCGACACCCGGTCGTCGGCGCCCTGGTAGCGGGCGAGCCGCAATGCGACGGCGTCCTCGACGTCCTTCGGGCTCGCGCTCAGGTAGTTGTTCACCACCACCGAGAAGACGAGTTCCTCGCCGGAGGCGGCGGTGACGTATCCGGACAGCCCCGTCACCCCGGTGAGCGAACCGGTCTTGGCGTGGACATTGCCCTGGGCCTCGGTGCCGCCGAGCCGGTTGCGCAGCGTGCCGCCGACCATTCGGTCGGACTCCCCCGCGATCGGCAGCGACGCATGCCAGGCGTCGAACCACGGCTCGTCCTGCACCGCCACAAGCAACTCGGCCAGCTGCCCTGCGGTCACCATGTCCATCCTGGACAAGCCGGAACCGTCGACCATCCGATACTCGGACGAGTCGGGACCGCCTAGTGCGTCGAGGCTCTCCGCCAGTACGGCGCGCCCTGCCTGCCAGGTGCCTGCGTCGCCGTGTTCCCGGCCCATCGCCTTGACCAGGACCTCGGCGTGGCCGTTGTTGCTGAGTTTCATGAACGGCACCATCAGCTCGATCAGCGGCATCGACGCGTGCTCGGCCAGGACTGCGGCACCCTCCGGGGTGGTGCCGAACTCGACGTCGCCGACGACGCGCACCCCGTGGTCGGCCAGCGCCTGCCGGAAGACGTCGGCGGCGTACCCGGTGGGCTCCCAGACGGTGCTCCAGTCCTGGGTGGCCGTTCCCCCTGCCGGGATGGCCCCCGCGACGCGGATGACGTTGCCGCCACGCTCTCGTTCGACCGAGATGGTCTCCGCGCTGCCCGCCTCTCCGGTCACCGCCCGAGCGTCGACGGTGACGTAGTCGGTCGGCGGGTCGACGGTGATCTCCGGTGCCGCGCCTGCCTCGTCGCCGGGAGCGACTCGGACGATGACGGTTCCCGCGTCGTAGTCGGTGTCCGGCGCGACGTTCAGCGCGGAGATCTGCGCCGAGTAGTAGTAGGGCTCGTCGTCCCAGGACCAGCCGGTGCCCAGGCGGGTGTCGTCGAACCAGGTGTCGTCGGCGACGACGTCGCCGCGCACCAGGGTGATCCCGGCGTCGGCGATCTGGGCGGCGAGGTCGGCGTAGTCCTGCGCGAGCAGCGTGGGGTCGCCGGTCCCCCGCAGGTACAGGTCGCCGTTGAGGACGCGACCGATCTGACGTGCGTCGCTGCGGACCTCGGTGGCGAAGCGATAGTCGGGCCCGAGCGCCTCCAACGCGGCGACCGAGGAGAGCAGCTTGCCGTTGGAGGCGGGCAGCAGATTGGCGTCCGCGCCGCGTTGGAAGAGGATCTCGCCGTCGTCGGCTCGGCGGACCACCACTCCGGTGGCGGCCCCGGCCAGCCTCGGGTCGGCGAGGATACGGTCGAGGTCCTCGCCGAGGGCCTGTTCCCCGGTCGGATCGGCACTTCCCGCGAAGCCGGGAAGGCTCAGCCCGCCCAGCAGCGCGGTGCAGGCCAATGTCACGCCGAGGTATCTGAATCGCCTGCTCATCGCCGCCTCCAGGGTGGTCGATCAGGGTGGTCGATCAGGAGAGATCACACCAGCCGAGACTAAGGAGCGCCGACCGAACCGGTCAATGGTTCGACCACTGCACGTCGTCGACGTCGGAAGCGTGCCGGTCCCGCCCGGAGTCCGCACGAGGAGGTCCGCACGGGCGCGCCGGGTGCGGCCGGGCACCGACTCGATCGCGCCCGCTCGGTGGCGCTGCTCGCCGTCGGTTGGAGAAGCGGTCGGTCACTGCTCGGCATGGCACGTGACGCGCCGAGCCGCACGGCGACGCCGGGCATAGCCGGAGATCACGGTGGTCGGTTCGGGGGGCGGCTTCGGCCGTGAACTCGATGCAGAGCGCTCTCGGCGAGGGCGGCCGCGGGTGATGAGGACCGGCTCCGGTACGACGGCGGACCGGGAGGCCCGGTACACGATCACTCGCCCCTGTCGGGTGAAGTCGGGATGCATCCCGAGCCGGTCGCGCCGAGTTCTGCGATCTTTGAGACACCGCAGAGATCGTCACCACCAGCGACATTCCGGAGAGTTCGCCGCAGTACGCACAGTGCAGCCAGGTCGTCCGTCGCCTCGCCGCGACACCTCGGCCGTCGACGGGTCCGGCCGCTCGCCGCATCAGACGCGGGCAGGGTCCGACCCACCGAGGCCGAGCAGCGAGGGGGCCGGGCTCGCAGGGCATCCGATCGCGGATCGACGGTTGTCGGTGCGCCCGAGCGGCAGCGGGGGCGACCGCCTCGGTTCCGAACCGGACGACGAGTCAGACGAGCACCCCGGCGACGTCCGTGGTGCGCACGCAGTCCCGTGTCAGGTGGGCCGGAGAACCCGCCGTGAGCAGCCGGAGGTACCAGCGGTGGTGCGACGAGAACATCGGCGCGAGGCCGCCGGGACCTTTTCCCGACCGGCATCGCCCCCGGTCGTCCGGCGTGCAGCGGACAGCACGGGCCGTACCGAGCACGGCAGGCGGCCTCTCGCGGGCGGGCGAGAGCTCGGACGCTCCCGGGTCCGCGAAGACGGTCGGGTGTCGTCACCGGGCGACCGACCGCCCGGCAGACCGAGCGAACGAGGCCGCGACCGGCCGGACACGATCCCCCCGCCCCGACGCAGGCCACGTCGAGGGCGCGGGCGCCACGTCCAGCTCAGGCCAGAGGAACCGCCGCAGCGCACCAGGCTGTCGCTCCACTGCGAACCCCGTGATCCCGCTCGGCGGTTGTCGTCGGAACCGCGCGGGCGGCCCGCCGAAGCAGACCGCTCGGTCGACGTCGCTGCCGGGCGGCCCGCACCACGGCAGGCCTCCTGGCGGGGACGGGCCGAGGCGGTGCGGAGCCCGTATCGCGGCGGCGAACGAGTGGCAGGACGGGAGGCACGCGGCTCGGTCCCGCTGTCGCGATCCTGGTGCGTCATGACTTAGTGGAGCGCGAGTTGATCCGCGATCCGCCTTCCAGACGAGGCCGTCGATACCCCGAATCGGCGGCCTCGTCGCGTTCTCGCCCAGGCCGAGGCAGTAGACACCGCCGGGAAGACCGGGACCCTGCCGCGCGGTGGAGGCCCGGTCACGGCGCGCGAGCCGTTCGCGCGGAGGAGCACGGCGTCGACGCAGGCGGGTCTGAGCCCCGCATCCGACGGACGTCGACTTCTCAGCCCCTCTCGGCCTGCCGAGGGCCGAGGCCGTGCAGCAGGGTGTCGACGACTCGTTGCGCACCCTTGTCGGGATCGAGCACGTCGTCCCCCACGGTGGCCGCTTCGTGGATGAGCGCATAGAACACCCGTCGGGCCCACGTGCGGTCGACGTCCTCGCGAAGCAGACCTGCCTCGGCGGCGCGTCGGAACAGTCCGTCGCAACGTTGTTCGACCTCGGTGTGCATCCGGGCGATCTCGGAGTCTCGCCCTGCGGGACGGCTCATCGCGTAGGCCCAGTCGATCTTGACCCGCAGCACGTTCGCGGTCACCTGATACAAGGCGACCAGCGGCGGAGTCGCCTCTGGCCTTGCCGCGTCGACGGCGGCGGCGAACCGACTCGCCGCCCAGGTGCTCATAGCGCTGACCAGGGCGTCTCGACTGGCGAATCGCCGATGGACCGTCGTTCTGGCCACGCCTGCGGCGGCGGCGATCTGCTCCATGGTCGCGGCGGGATCACGGCTGAGCACCCGCTCGGCCGCCGCGAGGATCGTCGCGACGGTGCGCTCCGCGTCGGCGCGGTGGGCGCGTCCCCCGAACACCGCGGTCTCGGTCGCGTCCAACGACTCTCCCGTCGTCTCGTTCCCGCGCCCGGCTCTGGCACGGCGTCCCTTCACCGATGAGGCCCGGTGGCCCCGAGACCCGCCCAGGCGACCTTCTTCGATCATCGCATCCCGAGCACCCTGCCTCCGCAGACTACCGCGCGGTTGCACATTCACGACTAGTTGCAACATCATTGTCGCATCTTGTACCGTTATCGCGTCACGGAAGTCGCATTTCAGCAGGAGGCTGCACATGGATCTGAAGCTCGC
This sequence comes from Actinoalloteichus fjordicus, assembly GCF_001941625.1. Classification (NCBI taxonomy): domain Bacteria; kingdom Bacillati; phylum Actinomycetota; class Actinomycetes; order Pseudonocardiales; family Pseudonocardiaceae; genus Actinoalloteichus; species Actinoalloteichus fjordicus. Next base: position 3,290,014 of record NZ_CP016076.1, on the reverse strand, counting down.
GGGGAAGACGGCGATCGTGACCGGCGCGAGTCGCGGCATCGGTCTGGCCATCGTGACAACGCTGGTGAACGAGGGGATGCGGGTGATCGCCGGGTCGCGGACGGTGCCGCCGGAGCTGACGGCGACCGGCGCGGACACCCTGGCCGTCGACCTCGCCGACCCGGAGGGCCCCGCCCGTCTCGTCGAGCACGCGCTCGCCGAGGCGGGCGTGATCGACGTGCTCGTGAACAACGTGGGCGGGGGTGACGACGGTGCGGGACAGATCGGCGGGCTCGTCGACTTCGACGATGACTACTGGCAACGGACCTTCGACCTCAACTTCACCAGCACGGTCCGCACCACCAGGGCCGCACTGCCCAGCCTGATCGCCTCCCGAGGCGCCGTGGTCACCGTCTCCTCCAACGGTGCCCGCATCCCCCATGCGGGTCCGATCGCCTACACCACGGCGAAGGCGGCCCTGAGCGCCTTCGGCAAGGCACTCGTCGGCGAGGTCGGCCCGAAGGGCGTACGGGTCAACACCGTCTCCCCCGGCGCCACGCGAACCAGGATGTGGGAGGCGGCCGAGGGATACGGCGCGGCTCTCGCCGACACTGCGGGCATCCCGCTGGACGCGCTGCTCGACGGGCTGCCCGCGGCCTCGGGCATGGTCACCGGGCGCCTGGTCGAGCCTGCGGAGGTCGCCGCACTGGTCGCCTTCCTGTCCTCGCCGATCGCGGGCAGCATCACCGGGGCCGATCACATCATCGACGGCGGCGCCGTCAAGACCGTCTGAACCGCCGAGGCCGCAGTGCCGCGTGCACGCCGACACGATCGAGGCCAGGCGGCGCGCGACGGGGTGGTCGATGCGCGGGGCGCGGACCGGCCCCGGGCGGCCGAAGCTCTCCGGCGGAGCAGCCTAGGAGAGATCTCGATCAGACGGCCTCGTCCGAGGAGACGGGCAGCCGCGAGGGGCCGCCTCGACGGACGGGTGCGAGGCGGTCGTCGCGCCGCGCAGCCGCTCCTCCGCAGGTTCGCGGTGAGCGAGTCGGATAGAGGCGGTCGTCGGCGTGGCGAGCGGTGTCGGCGCGTGGCTTCGCGTCACACTCGCTGCGGCTCGGGGACGGCCTGCTCGGGGTCGCCTCGCTCCGGGGTGTCCGACTCGACGGCACTCAGCTCGACGGCGGCCCCTCGGTCGGCGGCGTCGTGCGAGGAACGCGACGGGATCAACAGGGTCCACACCGTCGCCGCCGCGATGACGCAGACGACCGCGACCGTCCAGAGCACCAGGTGCCAGACCTCGGTGTACTGCGCCGAGTGCACGGCGCGCTCGGCATCGGGGATGTTGCCCGCCGCGATGCGGGCGGCCGTGTCGGCGTCTCCGGTCCTGCTCTGCAGGAGGGTGATCATCGAGGTGCCGACGACCGTGGCGGCCAGCGTCGCACTGCCGGTCCGCACGGTGTTGAGGATCCCCGCCGCCATCCCGAGCCGGTTCCGGTCGACCAGGTTCATCGCCTGGGCGTCGACGGTGCCGACCGCCAGGCCCATGCCGAGGCCGATGGTCGCCATGGGACCTGCCAGGGCTGCCGTGCCGATTCCCGGCTGGAGCACCGTGAGCCAGGCGTTCCCCGCCGCGATCAGCAGCAGGCTGGTGACCACGATGATGCGAGGCGAGACGCCGAAGCGGTTCATCAGCGTGGCGCCGACCTGGGGCATGACCAGCAGGGGTGCACTCAACATCAGCATGGTCAGACCGGTGGCCTGCGCCGAGGCGCCGTTCACCCCCTGCAGGTAGGTCGGCAGGAAGATCATGGCCGTCGAGGGTGCCGACGCCAGCACGGCACAACCCAGGCACCAGCTCAGGAACCTCCGGTCGCGGAGCAGTGTGAAGTCGAGCAGCGGCGCGGGCGTGCGCCGCTCGACCAGCACGAAGAGGACGAACAGCACCAGCCCGACGGCGATCGGGAGGAGGACGACGAGCGCGACCCAACTCGCCCCGGCAGCCTGGTTGACGCCGAACATCACCAGCGCCATTGCACCGATGAAGAGGAGCGTGCCGGGGACGTCCACCTTGGACGGCGCGGCGGAGCGGGACTCGGCCATGAAGCGCGTCCCGGTCCAGAGCAGCAGACCGACGACGGCGAAGGTGCCGAAGGTGCCGCGCCACCCGAGTTCGCCGACGAGCCAGCCCGACAGCGAGGGCCCCAGCGCCAGGCCCAGGCCTGCTGTAGTGCCCATCACGGCGAAGGCTCTGGTGCGAGCGGGTCCGACGAAGGTGGCGCCCAGGATCGCACCACCGCAGGCCATCACCCCGGCGGCGCCGACGCCGGACAGCGTGCGCGCCGCGTCCAACACCAGGATGTCGTGCGCCAGCGCGCTGAACAGGGCACCCGCCGTGTACACGGCGGCGCCGACGGCGAACACCCGTCGCCGACCGAAGCGGTCACCGAGCGAACCCGCCACCAGCATCAGCGAGGCCGCGCCGAGGAAGTAGCCGACGACCACCCATTGCAGTGCCGCGCCGGAGGCCTCCAGATCGACGCCGATGGCGGGGAGCGCCACGGTGGTTCCGGACATGAGCATCGGCAGGGTCAGGAAGCCGAGCAGCACGGCCACCAGGGTCACGATGGAACGGCTGCGGGACACGGCAGGAAGGGTCGGGGTCTCGGTCACCGGAATACGGTACAACGTGTACGGCAATGGGTAAAACGATTAGTGCAAAAAGCTCACTCGGCCACCGTCGTCGATCCGACAGGACGAGCCCGCAGACTGATGCGACCTCGCGGCGGGGCGGTGCGCGAACGATGCGCGGGCCGGAGAGCGACCGGGACCCGATCTCACTGCGGTCACCGCACTGAGGCGCACCGCCTCGGCCTGCCGTCGGCGAACGACCGCTCGCGCTCACCGGCGAGCGCAGGCGAGCTCGCCTCCGCAGGCCGCGCGCCGCAGAGCCGCCGGATTCCTCCCCGCACGCACCGAAGACTCCGTTCACGACACGGACACCGGGGAGGCGGGCCCAGGCCGACCGACGTCCTGCGACCTCGTCGACGCGCGTATTCAGCTCGAGGTCACGCCGACGCGCCAGACGAGACGAGGAAACCTCGCGAGGCGCCGGACCCGCACCGGTCCCGATGGTCGCGGCCCGGCTCCGACATCCGTGACCACGTCGACGTCCTGATCGGCGCAGGCCCGGGTTCGGCCCGACGTCAGCGCGCGCAGCCGTGCAGGAAGAGCCGGACGCCGGAGACCACCATCTCAGCCAGCTCCGCATCGGTGTTCGCGAGTTCGGGTCGACTCGATCTGTCGATCATGGTCAGCCGCTGGAACTGGATCGCGGCCACCTGGGAGTCGTCCACCCGCAGCAGCCCTCGGTCGGCGAGCCGCGCCAGGCGACGGGCCAACTCCTGCCGGACCCGCACCGGGCCGGCCTGCTGCCACGCCTCGAGGGCGGCGGCGGGCAGGTGCCCCGCGTCGGCGTTGATCTGTCGCACCAGCGCGGAGTGCTCGGTGAAGCCATGGGACCAGGAGCCTGCCAGTGCGATGCCGAACTCGACGAGGTCGGCCTCCAGGTCCGTCACCTTGCTCAGATGGCGATCGATGATGGCGATGTGCGCGTCGGAGACCCTGGCCGCACTCTCCTGGATGACCGTCTCGAACAGCTCTGCCTTGTCCTGGAAATGGTTGTAGACCGTGCGGGTGGAGACGCCTGCCTCCGCAGAGATGGCGTCGACGCTCGCCCGCGTGTAGCCGTCCCGCGCGAACACCGTGTGGGCACCTGCCAGAATCGCCCGGCGCTTGTCCGGCAGGCCGCCTCGTGGACGTGCTCCGGGTTCGTCGCGCCTGGTCATGGTCTGATCCTCTGTTCCTCGTCCCGGCATCCGCAGCCCGATTGCCACGAGCGTTGTACTTTACTGCACGGTCGGTGGCCGACGGTGCCGACGACGACCACAGGCGAGTCGGCAGGCACCTTCGAGTCACGACGGACCGCAGGGGCGCCAGGCGGGCGGGAGCGCGGTGAGCGCGGCCGCCGATTCGCCTGCTCACGAAAGATCGCTCGGTCATGAAGCCTCCGCATCGCGGTGCGGTGGCGCCGCCCGTCCGATGGTGACGGCGACCGTCGGCGGCGGGCGGCCTGCACAGCCGGACGACCCCCACGCCGCCTGGCACGAGGAGAGAGCACGCCCGATCACGCATGCCGCCGCGGGGTGCCGGGGTTCCGAACTCCTTGTCCCACGCCGATCATCGCGAGACGATCCACCATGACGAATCCCTGAAGGGAAGGATCACCAGCAGCATGACCACGATCGGCGACACGAACGACCGCTGGGTGCGGCGCTTCCATCCGACCCCGACGGCGACCGCGCGGCTGCTCTGCCTGCCGCACGCCGGGGGATCCGCGAGCTATTTCTTCCCGGTCTCACGAAGACTGGCTCCGGGCATCGAGGCACTCGCCGTCCAGTATCCGGGCAGACAGGACCGTCTCGGAGAGAAGTCGATCGAGTCGGTCGAGGAGCTGGCCGACCGCCTGGTGGACGTCGTACTGCCGTTCCGAGACAAGCCGCTGGGCCTGTTCGGCCACAGCCTTGGCGCACTGGTCGCATTCGAGCTGGCGTTACGCCTGGAGGAACGCGGCGTCGTGCCCGTCGGGCTGTTCGCCTCCGGCAGGCGCGCACCGGTCACCGTGCGGCAGGGCGAGGACGCTCATCTCCGCAGCGACGACGAGCTGATCGCGGCGGTCAGGCAGCTCGGCGGCACCAGTACGAGCCTGCTCGACGACAAGCAGATAATGGCGATGGTGCTGCCGTCGATCCGTGCCGACTACCGCGCGGCCGAGACCTATCGGCATCGGCCGGGACCCCGACTGGCCACACCCGTGTACGCCTTCCTCGGCGACGCCGACCCGAAGGTGACGGTCCCGGAGGCCGAGAGGTGGGCGGAGCACACCGAGGGCGGCTTCGACCTCACCGTCTATCCCGGTGGTCACTTCTACCTGAACTCCCACGCCGACGCCGTGATGGATCGGATCGCGGCGCAGCTGACCGACAAGGTGCCCGCGGGCGGCTGACCTTCGCCGGAGACGGTGTCCGGCGAGGGTCGCCGAACCGCCGGACTCGACGCAGCGCCGCCCTCGACCCTGCCGCACCGGCCGCGTCGAGGGTTGCGCTGCGCTGGTGCCCACGACCGATGAAGCTCGCGGCCGAGCCGCGTCCTGCCGAGAGGGAACTCGTGATCGAGAAGATCCTGCCGTCCGAGGTCGTCGCAGTGGAGAGGCGGGACGATCCACCGGAGGCGACGCTGTTCCCGGCCGAGGAGGCGGTGGTGGCGGCCGCGGTGGACAAGCGTCGACGGGAGTTCCGCACCGTGCGGCACTGTGCCAGGCTGGCGCTGGCGGAACTCGGCCTGCCGCCCGCTCCACTACTGCCCGGTGAACGGGGCGCCCCGGTGTGGCCTGCGCGCATCGTGGGAAGCATGACGCACTGTGCAGGCTATCGGGCCGCCGCCGTGGCCAGGACGTCGGCGGTGGTCTCGGTCGGCATCGACGCCGAGCCGCACGACCGACTGCCGGAGGGGGTGCTCGCCGCGATCGCCCTGCCCGCCGAGTGCGACCGCCACGCCACGCTGGCCCGCACCGCGCAGGGCGTGCACTGGGACCGCATCCTGTTCAGCGCCAAGGAGAGCGTCTACAAGACCTGGTTCCCGCTGACCGGTCGTTGGCTGGGCTTCGAGGAGGCCGACATCACGATCGAGCCGGACACCGGCACCTTCCGGGCGCGACTCCTGGTACCCGGCCACACGCGGGACGGTGGTGAGCTGACCGGCTTCACCGGCCGCTGGCTGGTCGACGACGGCCTGGTGATCACGGCGATCGCCGTGCTGCCCGAGGAGTCGGCGCACCGGGAGGACGGCAGCTGACGACGACCGGCAGCCGGCGCAGGACGGCGCCTGCTGCCGGTGCCGCCGCCGAGGAGAGTCCGGCTCTCGATCACCGTGGCCGCGACCCGATCGCGAGCTGCGAGCGTTCACACGGCTGCGGCGAGGTGACCATTCGCGCGTGCGCGGCGAAGCAGCCGCGTGATGGGGCCGCAGACGGTCTTCCCACCTGACGAGGATGGTCGACGACTCGGGCTCAGGTCGGCACCGGCTCGAGGCTCCGCCCTCGCCGCAGCGGCACAGCGGCGGGCCACCCCGGCAGACGACTCCGCCGGCCGGAACACCTGGTCGACGGCGGACGAGCCGCGTCGCGCCCGCGAGCCCGGTCCGCCGCAGGACGCCGACCGGCGGATCTGATCCGCACGGGCCTGCTCGCCGTCGGTGGTCGCCGGACCTCGGCACACGTGACGCCGACCACCGTCCGACACCACCGAACCGATCTTGCGGTTAGGTTAGTCTAACCTTCATCAACCATGCATGAAGTGCGATTGCGGCCCGCAGGCGTCTGACGCCGCGTGCCGCACCCGCATTGTGCACCGTCGGCGCCGACCGACGTGCATCACCTACTGGGACGAGAACGAGGAACCATCGATGAACTCCGCGCTGGGTCGACGTCGGACCGCAGGTGCCGTGATCGCCGTGGCGGTCGTCGCACTCGCGAGCTGCTCGACCACGACTGAGAACGGCGGCACCGAGGCAGGCACAGGTGACGGGACGTTCCCGGTCCTGATCGAGAGCGCCCTGGGCGAGGCGGAGATCCCCGAGAGTCCGGAACGCGTCGTGACGCTCGGGCAGGGCTCGGCGGAAACCGCCATCGCCCTCGGTCGCACCCCGGTCGGCGTCGAACGCTACGACTGGGGCAGCGACGAGACCGGTTACCTGCCCTGGGTGCACCAGGCGATCACCGAAACCGGTGAGGAGCTGCCGGAGCAGTTCACCGGCGGCGAGGACATCGACTTCCCCGCGATCGTGGAGCTCGCTCCCGACGTGATCCTGGCGCCCTGGTCGGGCATCACGCAGGAGCAGTTCGACATCCTCAACGACATCGCCCCCACCGTGGCCTACCCCGGCCTGGCCTGGAGCACCGACTGGGACGAGCAGATCGAGCTCATCGGCCGGGCGCTGGGCATGTCCGACGAGGCGGCGGCGCTGATCACCGACATCGAGGACCGGTTCGCCGAGGCGGCGGCCTCTCGCCCGGAGTACGCCGACGTCACGTTCTCCTACGTCTACACCACCGGCCCCGGCACGCTCGGCGTCTTCCTGCCCGACGAGCAACGGGTCGCGATGGTGAGCAGGCTGGGACTGACCGTCGATCCGGTGGTGGAGACCTTCCCCGAGACCGAGGGAACCGATTCGGCGTTGATCGGCCTGGAACAGGCCGACCAGCTCGCCGAGAGCGACCTGGTCTTCACCTTCTACTCGGACGCCGAGACCCGCGAGCAGATCGAGGGCCAGCCGTTGTACGCGGCGATTCCCGCCGTCTCCCGCGACTCGCTGGTGGCCAGCGACGAGAACCCCTTCGTCACCGCCTCGTCGATGATCAATCCGCTGACCGTCCCGTGGACGATCGACCGCTACCTGCCGCTGATCGACGACGCGATCTCCCGGATCGGCTGACGGACCGTACTGACGTGGCCTCCGTCTCCCCGTCGTCGAGCGCCTCGGTGACGAGTTCCTCGGCGACGAACCCCTCGACGACGTCCGCTCCGACCGCGTCCGCCCCGCCGCCGCGACGCGGCGGGGTTCGCGGCGGCGGCACCCGGCGGTACCTGCTGCTGCTCTGCGCGGGACTGGTGCTGCTGGCCTGCACGGTGCTCGCGAGCCTGGTCTTCGGCTCCAGGGTGACCACCCCGGCCGACGTGCTGTCGGTGTTCGACGGCACCGCCGACCCGTATCTGACCACGGTGATCGAGAGCCGGTATCCGCGCACGCTGCTGGGCGTCCTCGCCGGGGCGGGTCTCGCCGTCGCCGGAACCCTGCTTCAGGCGATCACCCGCAATCCGCTCGCCGAGCCGGGGCTGTTGGGCATCAACATGGGCGCGGCGGCAGGAATCGTGACGGCGACGATGTTCCTCGGCGCGCGGGCCGCCGTGACGACCGTGTGGTGGGCGCTGCCGGGTGCGATCCTGGCGGGTCTGCTGGTCTATGCGATCGGCGCGGCGGGCCCGGCCTCCGGGCTGGTCCGACTGGTGCTGGCGGGCGCGGTCGTCTCGGCCGTGCTGGGTGCCTACATCCAGGCGGTCACCCTGAGCCTGCCCGAGGTGTTCGACGGTCACCGGCACTGGGTGGTCGGATCGCTGGCAGGCCGGGACCTCGACGTGGTGCTGATGATCCTGCCGTTCATGCTGGTGGGAATGGCCTTGGCCCTGCTGTTGGGGCCCGCGTTGAACGCGCTGGCCCTCGGCGACGAGACTGCCTCGTCGCTCGGGGTCAACGCGACGCTGATTCGGGCGGGCGGGCTGGCCTCGGCCGTACTGCTCAGCGCGGCGGCCACCGCCGCAGCGGGCCCGATCGCCTTCATCGGCCTCGCCGTGCCGCACATCGGGCGCGCCCTGGTGGGCATCGACTTCCGACGACAGATCCCCTGCGCGCTGCTCCTCGGACCAACCATGCTGCTGGCCGCCGACGTCGTGGGTCGCGTCCTGCTGCGCCCTCAGGAACTCCTGGTCGGCGTGGTGGCGGCCTTCGCAGGGGCCCCGTTCCTGTTGCTGGCGGTACGCCGGATGAAGGGGGGCGCCTCGTGACACGTCACCGAGCGACCGCCGAACCGGTCGGGCAGGCACGGCCGGTGCGGATCGATCCCAGGCCCGTGCTGCGACTCGGCCCGGCTGTGACGCTGCCGGTGCGGCCGAGGTCGTTGCTGCTCGCGCTGATCCTGGTGCTGGCGACCCTGCTCGCGGGCGCGGCGACTCTCTCACTCGGGCGGCTCGGCGTCCCACTCTCCGACCTCTTCGCCGCGTTCACCGGTCGGCTCGACGCGCAGACGGCGTTCGCGCTGGAACGCCTGCGGGGGCCTCGCCTGGTCGTGGCGATCGGTACCGGGATCGCCCTGGGCATGGCGGGGGCGTTGTTCCAGTCCGTCGCCCGGAATCCCCTGGGCAGTCCGGACGTGATCGGCGTCGGAGCAGGCGCGGGAGCGGGTGCGGCGTTCTTCGCCCTCCTGGTTCCCGGCCTGCTGCCCGCGTCGGTCGGCGCGGTCGTCGGCGGGGCGGCTGCGGTGCTGCTGGTGTACGTGTCGACGGGCACCGGCTTTCGTGAACCCGGTCGCCTGATCATCGCCGGGATCGCCGTCGCCGCGATGGCGACCGCGTTCACCCACTACGTCGTGTTCGTGGTGGCCCGTGATCGGGCGTCGGTGCTGGCCGCATACCTCAACGGCAGCCTGTCGGCCCGGTCGTGGGAGCACGCCGCGACCATCGGCATCGCGCTCGCGGTGACGGTGCCGTTCGTGGCCGTCCTGGCAGGCCGGATCGCGGTGACCGAGATGGGCGACGAGCTGGCCGACGGATTCGGGGCCCGGCCGCAGGCGACCAGGGCATGGGCGGTCGTGCTGTCGGTGGTCTTGTCGGGGGCTGCGGTCAGCGTCGCGGGGCCGATCTCGTTCATCGCACTGACCGCGCCGAACATCGCCAAGCGGCTCTCGCGCAGCCCGGGCCCGAACCTGGCGCTGTCCGGCCTGACCGGCGCGCTGCTGCTTGTGCTCGCCGACCTCATCGCGCAACACTCCCCGCTGGGCGACGGGCTTCCGGTGGGGATCTTCACCATGGGAATCGGCGGGCTGTACCTGGGACTGCTGTTGATCCGCGAATGGAGGAAGGGCACGCTATGACTCCCCAGCACGGCCGCACCACGCGGCGGGCGCGGGTCGACGCCCGTGGCGCCGTTCCGTCCGACGAGTCCGATCACGAGGACGTCTGGTGTCTGCGGGCCGAGGGCATCACGCTCGGCTACGGCGGCGGCGAACCCGTGGTGCGGGATCTGAGCCTGGACATCCCGCGCGGCGGACTGACGGTAGTCATCGGGCCGAACGGCTGCGGCAAGTCGACCGTCCTCAAGGCGCTCGGTCGGGTGGTCGTGCCGTCCGAGGGCGACGTCCTCCTGCACGGCAGAAGCCTGCGGCGGTATCGCGGCAAGGCGGTCGCGCGTCGGCTGGCGCTGCTGCCGCAGACGCCGATCGCGCCGGAGCGGATCACGGTCCGGGACCTGGTGGGGCGTAGTCGCTATCCGCATCACTCGCTGCTGCGGCAGTGGAGCGACGCCGACGACGACGCGGTGGCCGAGGCGCTGGACCGCACCGGCCTGACCGACAGCGCGGACCGACAGGTCGGCGAGCTGTCCGGCGGGCAACGGCAACGGGCCTGGTTCGCGATGGTGCTCGCGCAGGAGACCGACATCGTCCTGCTGGACGAGCCGACGACCTTCCTCGACATCGCCCACCAGTTCGAGCTGCTGGAGCTGTGCGCACGACTGCATCTGGACGGCCGCACCATCGTCGCGGTGCTGCACGACCTGAACCAGGCCGCGCGGTATGCCACCCACCTCGTCGTGATGGCCGGAGGCCGCATCGTCGCGCAGGGGGCTCCGGCCGAAGTGCTGACCGCCGAGCTGGTCACCGAGGTCTTCGGCTTGGCGTGTGACGTCATCGTCGACCCGCATGCCGGGACCCCGCTGGTCATCCCGCTTCCCCGAGCGCGAGGGCCGCTGGCCGACGCGAGGGACTGACGGACGCCCCGCAGCGGCGCCGTGCCGCAGCACGGGCGCCGGGGCGGCCGACCGGGCTACTCGAAACGGCTCGGGTCGCCCGCGCCGCGTCGCACGATCACCGGCTCGTCCTCGGAGAAGTCGATCACGGTGGTCGGCTCTGTGCCGCAGTCGCCGGAGTCGATCACCGCGTCGACGACGTGATCGAGCTCCTCCTTGATCTCCCAGCCCTGGGTCAACGGCTCCTCGTGGTCGGGCAGCAGCAACGTGCTCGACAGCAGCGGCTCGCCGAGTTCGGCCAGCAGCGCCTGGGTGACGACGTGATCGGGAATCCGGACGCCGACGGTCTTCTTCTTGGGGTGCAGCAGCCTGCGCGGCACCTCCTTGGTGGCGGGCAGGATGAAGGTGTAGCCGCCGGGCGTCGACGCCTTGACCGCACGGAACACCGCGTTGCCGACGTGGACGAACTGGCCGAGCTGCGCGAAGTCGCGGCACACCAGCGTGAAGTGATGCCGGTCGTCCAGCCGTCGGATCGACTTGATGCGATCGAGGCCGTCGCGGTTGCCGAGCTGGACGCCGAGGGCGAAACAGGAGTCGGTGGGATAGGCGATCAGGCCGTCGGAACGCACGATGTCGACCACCTGGCCGACGGTGCGCCGTTGGGGGTTCTCCGGGTGCACGTCGAAGTACTTCGCCATCCGGGGAGTCTAGGGCCGCCGCACACGGGCCGGTCGAGGACCGGCTGCGCGCGGCACCGGGGTACGGCGGTGCCGGGTCACCCGTCCACGGCCTGAGGCTGGGGCGATGCGGCCTCGAAGGCGGCGTCGGACGGTGTAGATGAGGGGTACCAGCGACACAGCCAGCGGGAAGGGACCCCGCGACGGGTCGACGACCGGGTCTGCCGGGGCGGGACGGGCAGCCCACTCCGACATCCGCCGCGTCGGCTCAGCGTGGGGCGGCGACCGTCCGCCATGGACGAATCGGTGTCACGACGCGGGAGGGTGTCGACGCCCGGCAGCACGGAACCCGCCGCCCCGACGAGGCCGGGTCAGGTGCAACCGCCGTCGCAGCCCCGGCGTTGCCGAGGTGGCGCCGTCGGCGCCCTAGGCCTGCTCGCCCGCGCGCGCGGCCGCCAGCGCCTCGGCCACCCTCGCCTCGACACGGGCCTCGGCCCTGGCCTGTCCGCGTCGTCGGGCCACCCGCCACCAGAGCACGACGCCCGCCACGGCGAGCAGGACCAGAAGCTGGGGCCAGGGCAGCACCCAGGTCGAACTCGACGCCGACGCGCTCGTCAGCTCGGCGTCGACGACGTCCTCTCCGACGACGAGCGGGGTGACCTCGACTCCGGTCGTCAGGCTGCCCAGCGGCCAGACTCCGTCGACGACGACGCTGCCCTGCATCGACCGGCCGGGCAGGATCTCCCGGATCGCCTCGGGCTCGGCGTTGCGGCCTCCCCAGCCGAAGGGTCCCTGGACCGCCACGGCCTGATCAGCGCCGATCCGGACGTTTCCCGCATTGACGATCGTGTAGTCGACCCGCATGCTGCCCGGCGCGAAGGGGTTCCAGGACGGCATCGAGGTGATCTGGACGTCGTGGACGGCGAGACTCGGCACCACCTCGCCCGCGACGCGCAGGTGAATCCGGGCCCCGACCCTGGTCGTGAAGGCCATGGCGTCGCCGTCGGTGCGCAGCGTCGCCGTGATGCCCGCCGGATGGTCACCCGGTGTCGCGTCGGCAGGCGGGGCGATGACGACGGGCACGGTCGTCGAGGAGTCCGCGTCGATCTCCAGAACCACCGACTCGCCGGGGTCGTTCCCGTCGAGCGAGATCCAGGAGCCCGGACCTGCGACGGCGGCCGCAGCGGACTCCGAGTCGTCACCTGCGGGTTCGGCGTCCTCAGGGAGCAGATCGAAGCGGCCGTCGGCGGTCACGACGCCGTCGCCCGCGTGCACCTCGAACGTCGCCGGGTGGGGACTGAAGTTCGTGACCACCACGTGATCAGAGACCTCGCCGCCGGGCTCGACCTCGTGCCGGAAGGAGACCCGGCCGTCGGGCGCCTCGCCGTCGGAGGGCTCGACCGCCCAGGTCGTCCTGGCCTGCCCGTCGGACTGGGCGGGGACCTCGACGGGAGTCCGTGCCGATGCGATCACGGGCGGCGTCACCGTCATCGCGGCGATGAGCAGACAGGCTGCCGACGCGATCCGCTGTATCGCCGTCCTCGGCGGGCGCGGCGAACGGCCGTCTGCGATGCGGGGGTTGATCGTCGGCCTCGCGGCGGAGGCACGGCCGGGTCTGGGGTGAGCGGCGGTCATCAGGGCGTGTCCTTCTCCGGGAGCGCCCTGCGGAGCGGGCGAGAGGAAGAATCGACATCCCCAGCCGTCGACGGACCCGAGGACCGTCGACGGCTGAAGAGTGCATCGGGGAGACGGCCTCGCCGAGGAGATCGACGAGGAATCCGCCAGGTCAGTCGACGGGGAAGAGCGACACGGTCAGGCTGCCCTCGTAGTCGCCTGCTCGGGTGTCGACCGGCACCTCCAGCGCGAGGTCCGCGCTGATCTCGGTGGTGCCGAACCGAGCGTCGGCGACCGCGGAGGCGAGCGTCGAGGACTCGGCGAGGCCGGGGCCGCCGTCGAGCACCGTCGACACCGGGGAACCGACGGTCACGCCCGGCTTCTCGGTGACCAGGCCGGGCGTCCAGCCGACGTGCCCGGCGCGGATCACCTGCGGGCCCGAGGTGAGCGCCGCCGAACGGCCGGTGACCGTCCAGCCGCCGTCGCCCACCATGTCCTGAGGCCGTGAGTCAGTGACCGACACGGTCGGCAGGGTGCCGGTGGAACGGAGCCGGTCGCCCGCGTTGCGGGCCTCGCCGAGCTGGATCGCGTCGCCGTAGTCGGCGACCGACAGGGTCAGCCTGCCCGGCTCGGAAGCGTCCTGCCCCGGCACGGTGGCCCGCATCGGGATGCCGTCGTCCTCGGGTCCGTCCGCATACCCCCAGGCCTCGAACGCCACCCGAGCGACGTCGATGTTGTCCAGGTAGGCACCGCGCACCGGGTCGGTCCCGGTGGCCGAGGCGGCCAGGGCGTCCGAACCCGCGCCCTTGGCGAAGAGCGGGACGAGCTGATTCGTGTGGTTGCCGGAGAACCATGCCTGGTCGGGAAGCTGTCCCTTGGCTCCGGTGATCGGCGTCCAGGTCGGGTCGGACCGGCTGCCGTCGAGGTAGCCGGTCTCGTGGTCGGCGGTCACGATGACGAGGGTCTCGTCCCAGCTGCTCTCGGTCTCGACCCAGTCCACGACGGTCTCGACCGCGCGGTTGAAGTCGACCGTCTCCTCGATGTTGCGGGTCGTCTCGTTGGCGTGACCGGTCCAGTCGATGGCCCCGCCCTCCACCATCAGGAACAGGCCGTCCTCGTCCTGGCCGAGGACGTTGAGCGCGCCCTGGGTCAGCGTCGGCAGATCGGGGACGTCGTTGGCCGGGACCTCGAAGGGCAGCACCCCGTCGACGTCACCGGAGCGCGCCTGCTGAAGGGTGGAGGCGACCTGGGTCAGGCCGAGGTACTTCTCCGGCAGCCGCTCGCCCGCCGCGATCGCCTCGAAGTCCGCCTTGTCCTCGACCAGCTCGAAACCGGTCTGGCCGTCCTGCAGTCGGTTCCAGCTGCGCTCGCTCAGGTAGTCGTGGCGCGGCGTGTCCAACAGCTGGTTGTCGTCGTCGTAGAGCGGGTGACCCGCACCGACGATCACGTCCAGCGGCCCGGCGATCATCTCGTCGGAGATGTCGTGCAGGGCGTTGCGATTGCCGTTGTGCGCTCCCCAGGACGCCGGGGTGGCGTGGGAGAACTGCACCGAGGTCACGACGCCGGTGGCCTTGTCGATCTCGGCGGCACGCTCGGCGACGTTCTTGACGGCGTTGCCCTCGGTGTCGAGGCCCAGGACGCCGTTGTTCGTCTTGACGCCGGTGGCCAGGGCGGTGCCCGCCGCAGCCGAGTCGGTCGCGCCCTCGGAGATCCAGTCGAAGTCCGACCAGGCCGCGGTCGGGTCGTACTCCGCCCGCCCGTTGGCGGCGTGCGTGGACATGCCGACCTGAACGGGAAAGGACTCGTACACCTGGGACGGCGTGCCCGGCAGATGCTCGATGGTCCCGGCGGCCGGGTCCACGGCCACCTGGTGGTTGCTCGTGCCGTGTTCGTAGAGGCTCGCGGCGTCGACATGGTTGTAGCCCATGCCGTCGCCGATGAGGATGATGATGTTCTTCGGCCCGTCGGAGTCCGCCAGCGCGGGACTCGTCGCGCTCAGGGTCAGACCGACCATGGTGATGCCTGCGCCTGCAAGGGAGAGCAGACGTCTGGGGGTGCGTTTCGTCATCGTCTCGTTCCTGTCGGAAACCTCCGAGGGCCTGTACCCGGTGGGTACCGGCCGGAACAGAGCCAATCGGCCGAACCGAGCGAGGACGTGAACCCCCGAAGACACGGGTGGGAAATCGCGGCGACTTCTCCCCCATCCCTACCCGGTCACCAGCGGGAAGGGAACCACCGCGCGTCATCCGTCCGATGTCGACCTGGCCTCCGGAGTCGGCCCGACGACGGGTGAGAGTCACGAAAGCCGCGCGGACCGGGCGGGGCCGATGCCGGGCTGGTGTCGTGGCCGTGCGGTTCCCCGCCGCCCATCAGAGGATCGTCGGCTCCACCCGAGACGCGGGAGCGGAGACGCCGTCGGCAGGCTCGGCCGAGCGTGACCGCGACCCGCCGTGCGAGTCTCGTCGCCCACCGCCGCAGCCGTCGACGATGCAACCACTGCGCAGGGGCACCCGGCCCGGCCCTGCGCGTCGACTCCGGAGGAGATCGTCCGTCGACGACGGCCGCCGAGGAGGCGAGACTCGCGGCCTGCCGAGCGGCGGGGTGGCAGGGCGACGCCGCCCCGCACCCGAAGACCGGTCGCGGGGCTCGACGTCCTCAGCGGTCGCGCACCCGCAGGAAGGCCAGGGACCGACACCGCGCGGTCATCGCCTCCACCCGCGCCACCAGCTGCTCGACGTTCCGGCCCGACCCCGCGTCCAGTCTCGTGATCTCGGTGAGCAGTTCGGTGTAGTCCGAGACCACCCGCCGGTACCGGGCGGCGAACTCCCGTCGTTGCGCCGCGGTCTGTCGGGAGACCGGCGCCTTGCCGCGCCCCGAGCCGCCCGTGACCAGGACGTACTGCCTGTCGAGTTCGAGAATCTGCCCCGCCAGGACGCTCGCGGCAGCGGTCAGCTCGCTGCGTGCGTCGTCGACCGCCTCCCGACGACCCCGCCGCAGCACCGCAGACCGACCCGTCCGATAGGCGGTCACGTACACCAGTGCGGAGCCGAGCACGACCGCCGCGACCGCCGCGCCCGCGACGAGGTACCGGGGTAACGACGGACTGATGGTCCGCGCACCGTCCGGTACGGTCCCGGCCCGCACCAGCCCGTCATAGTTGATCGCGATGAGCTTCATCGCCTCCAACGGCTGGTCGACGAACTGGTCGATGCCGCTGCCGATCGTCATCTCCGCGACGAACGCCCGGCCGAAGTTCTCGTCATCGGCGTCGGGAAGCAGCGCGCAGCCATAGGTGGCGAACTCGTCGTCGTCCCGACTGATCATCAGCACCACGGTGCCGTTGGCCGCGCCGCGCACGCTGTGACAGCCCTCCCGCAGATCGGCTCCGGGCTCCAGGACCCCCACCGCCACCCGGCGATTGCCGAGGATCCGCTCCGCAGCGTCCTCGTCCAACTCGACGCCGGGTGCCGCGTAGACCGAGGAGGTGCGAAGGTCCCTGGCGAGGGGACCGTCGAGGATGCCGCCGGACCAGAGTGCCCAGCCCGCGAGGATCAGCAGGCCGAGGACGGCGAGCGTGAACCGTGAGTCGGAGAACCCGTGACGCCGCCTCATACCGGCCTGCCCTGCAGATAGTCGTCGGGCCGATAGTCGTCTCGCCCCATCGCCGTGGCGGTGTCGTCGAACTCGACCTCGGCCTTGTCCAGCAGCTCGTGGACGTGCCGCTCCGGCAGGTTCTGCCTTAACGCCTCGCGCGCGGCATGGAGTTGACTGATCCCCCTGGTCAGCGAGGGATCGCTCGTCTCGTCGGTCAGCGCGGACACCTCGACGGCCAGGGTGGTGAGGCCGGCCAGCCTGGCGGGCGCGGCGGTGTGGCGGACCCGGTCGCCTGCGGCTGTTCCGGCCGAGACCGGCCGCCGCAGCAGCCGAGACGACAACACGAGGAATGCCAGGACGCAGACCACGAACAGCCACGGCAGGGCGGGCAGCGCGACCCGCAGCGGATCGAAGGGCTGGTACGGCAGCGGGCGATCGAACAGTCCCGCATACCGCACGTCGGTCACCCGGTTCAGGTAGACGAAGAGGATGTTGCGCTGGGGGTAGGCGTAGGTGCTGATGCGCTCTTGGAACCGGCTGTAGACGCTCGCCGCGACCACGTCGCCGAAGTCCTCGGCGCCAGGGCCGTGGTACTCGATCCAATAGCCGTACATCACCACGATCGAGGTGTCGGGGAAGAGCTCCGCGAGCGCGGGTCCGTACCGCGCCATCGGCTCCCCGAAGGACTGCCGGGGAAAGGCGACGTACAGGGCGCCGTCCGGGAACGCCGATGCCGAGGCCTCCGCCGGGACGTCGGTCAACGTCGCACCCTCGGCGATGTACACCCCGCTCGCGCGCAGGTCGGCCGCGACCTCGGCCAGCTCCGCCTCGCTCGGCTCCCGCACCTCGAGCGGATCGCCGGGCTCATCGGGGCTCGGCTCCTCCTGCAACGCGGCGATCAGGGCGATCAGCATGCCCGTCACGTCTCCGGTGGCGAACTGGACCTGCCACTCCGGCAGGGTGGTGGTCGACACCCCGTACATCCCGCCGGACACCTCGGTGCCCAGCACCCGGATCGTCGCGTTCTCCACCTCGCGCACCCTGTCCTGCTCCGCCTCGTCGAGGCCGGGGGGTGCGACGAGGATGCGCACGTCGGAGTCGCCGATCGCCTCATCGACCCGGGTCTGGTCCCACTCGGCGATCGAGCCGGGCAGCCGCACCACCGGGTCGGCTCGCACCAGCTCCGTCATCTCCTCGACGGAAGGGACTCCCACGTCGCCGAGTTCCCCCGCCGAGCCCTCCTCGACGGGAGTCGACGAGGAGGGCGACTGCCCGTAACTGACGTCGATGCGCTGCTGCTGGGCGAAGAGGAAGACGATGAGGATGACGGCGGCGGCGGCGAGCGCGCCCCATCGCAGCGCGCCATGCCACCGGGACAGCACTCGTCCGATCACGGTCGCTCACCCCGCCACAGCCGGTCCGCCCGTCGGGCGTGTTCCGTCGCCGTCGACGCCGCCGCCACCCCGCCGTGCTCGGCGGCGATCAGCTCGGCGCGCAGGAGCAGGTCCTCCGCCTCCGGGACCCGCGTGACGGCAGCGTCCCGGCTCACGGCCGCGCTCGCGATCGCCGCCCGTGCCGTGGACCAGGACAGCCGTCGTCGCTGCCGCCTGCCCCGTGATCGGGGCAGCAGCGCCGAGGCGAAGCCTGCGGCGAGCAGCACCACCACACCGACAGGCCAGATCAGCCAGCTCAAGGACACGTCACCTCCACCCCAGGGTCGCGCAGCGCAGTCGAGTACCGCTGCGCTGAACCGAGTTCACCCGCGATCAACCCGTCGGCCCACGACGACGCTCGGCTGTTCGCACACCGGCGACGCCTGGCGTCTCGGCGGAGCAAGGCACCTGACCTGCGCTCGAGCGGGAGCCTCTCACGGTCGGCCTGCCGAACAGCCCGGTTCGAACGATTCGACGGCGTTCTGTGTCCGGACCGTCGCCGGAGACCTCCGTCGGGTGCGATGCGGACACCCGCCAGTCGCCGTACGAACACGACAGGTCACCGGCGTCGGCACTCGGGCTCCGGTTCGTACACCGATGCGCGGCCCCGATCGGCCACCCCGGCTGCCAGGAACCGTCCAGCCCGAGAAGAGGCCACGTCGGACCGTGTCGCCTGTTCCGGGTGCGGTTCAGTCCCGTTCGGAGCCGACCCGCGGGCCGAGCCCGAGGACCTCGGTGGCGACTCCTCGGGACGGTGTCGGCGGCGGGGAGAGCAGTCCTGCCAACAGTTGCAGCCGCTCGGCATCGGCGCTGTCCGGAACGGCGGTATAGGCCATGAGCACCGGTCCGGGGCGCCCCGGCAGCGGATAGGCGTCCCAGTCCAGCGTCAGCCCGCCGACCATCGGATGCCGGAAGGTCTTGGTGCCTCGGGTCTGCTCCCGAACGTCGTGCCGAGCCCAGAGCCGCCGGAAGTCCTGGCTGCGGACGCTCAGGTCGCCGACCAGCCTGCGGGCTCGAGGGTGATCCGGATCGGCGGCGACCGAGGCACGCAGCATTCCGATGTACTCGATGGCACTGGCCTCCCAGTCCGGGCAGACCTCCCGGGCATCCGGGTGGTGGAACAACGCCGTCAACACGTTCCGCTCGTGGCGGGCGGACCCGTCCAGGCCGCCGAAGAGGGCGCCTGCCAACGGGTTCCAGGCGAGTACGTCGAGATGACGCCCCAACACCATCGCGGGTCCGCTCATGGTGTGCAGCAGTCGTCGAGTCGTCTCGGGCACCTGCTCCGGTGACCGCCTGCTGCGTTCGGGCCGCACCGGACGTCGGACGGCGCGCGCGAGGGTGTGCAGGTGCCGAGTCTCGTCGTCGGTCAGCGCCAAGGCCCTGGCCAGCGCGTCGAGCACCTCGTCAGAGGGCCGAAGATGCCTGCCCTGCTCCATGCGCTGGTAGTAGTCGGTGCTCACCCCGGCCAGCAGGGCCAGTTCCTCCCGGCGCAGGCCGACGACCTTGCGGCGCGGACCCGGTTCGAGCCCGACGTCCTGTGGACGCAGGCGGGCACGGCGCGCGCGGAGGAACTCGGCGAACTCACGGGTGTCTCTGTCGTCCACACCCGCCACTGTCCTCTCGCCTGCCCCGCCGTGGGTGGGACCGGCGTTCCTAGGCAGGAAGTGCCGACCCGGCGTCGGCCAGAGGTCCGCAGAGTCGACGTCGAGCCGCGAACCCGATTCCGGCCCGATCCGCCCAGCTCGCACCACCTGGAGACGTCGTGACCACTCCCCCGTTCCTCGACGCGGCGACCCCGCGACCTCGCCCCGCGTTCCTCGACGACGGCCCGCACGGCCTGTTCATCGGCGGGCGCCTGCGGCCTGCACAGACTCAGGAGACCTTCCCGACGATCGATCCGACCACCGAGACGGTGCTGACCGCGATCTCGGCCGCAGGCACCGCCGACGTGGACGCCGCCGTCGCCTCGGCGCGGGCCGCGTTCGAGGCCCCGTCGTGGTCGGCGATCAGCCCACAGGCCCGGAGCAGACTGCTGTTCCAGATCGCCGACGTCATCGAGGCGCACCGCGAGGAACTCGCGACGCTGGACACCCTCGACATGGGTGCTCCGCTGGCGGGGAGCCTGCTGATGGTCGACCACGCGGTGGAGGTGTTCCGCCACTACGCGGGCTGGCCCACCAAGATCTACGGCCAGACCGGCCCCGGGGACCCGTCCCGACTGGACTATGTCCTGCGGCAGCCGCTCGGGGTCGTCGCGGCGATCACCGCCTGGAACGGCCCCATGCTCCAGACGTCGTGGAAGCTCGCGCCCGCGCTGGCCACCGGCAACACCGTGGTCCTGAAGCCCGCCGAGCAGAGTCCCCTGAGCGCGCTGCGGTTCGCGGCGCTGCTCGCCGAGACGGACCTGCCCGCCGGAGTGGTCAACGTCGTCACCGGCACCGGGCCCGTCACCGGCGCCGCCCTCGTCGCGCACCCTGGTGTGGACAAGGTCTCCTTCACCGGATCGGGGCCGGTCGGCAAGCGCATCCTGACGGCCTCGGCGGACACCCTCACCCGGGTCACCCTCGAACTGGGCGGCAAGTCGCCGACCATCGTGTTCGCCGATGCGGACCTGCGGGCCGCCGCGGCGACGGCGGCACTGGCGTTCTGCGGCGGCAGCGGCCAGGGCTGTGTCTCCGGCACTCGCGTCCTCGTCCAAGAGCCGGTCCGAGAGCAGTTCGGCGAACTCCTGGCCGAGGAGCTCGGCCGTTACGTTCCCGGTGATCCGTTCCATCCCGACACCGTCATGGGGCCGATCGCCCACCGAGAGCACTTCGACCGGGTCGTCTCCTACTTCGACGTGGCACGCGAGGACGGCGCCCGTATCGCTCTCGGCGGTCGACCCCTCGGTGAGACCGGGCTGTTCCTTCCGCCGACCCTGATCGAGAACGTCACCAACGACATGCGCATCGCGCAGGAGGAGATCTTCGGTCCGGTGGCGGCGATCATGTCCTTCACCGACGCCGACGACGCCGTCCGGCTGGGTGACGACACGGTGTACGGCCTCTCCGCCTCCGTCTGGACTCGCGATCTGTCCACCGCGCACCGCACCGCCGCGGCGTTGCGCGTCGGCACGGTCTGGGTCAACACCTGGGGCGAGATGACCAGCGGCACCATGCCCTTCGGAGGCTTCAAGGAGTCCGGCATCGGTCGCGAACACGGCACCGACGTCCTGGACGCCTACACCGAGACCAAGGCGGTCATGATGCGTCTCTGACCAGCGCGCCGATGCACCGCGCGTTCTGGTGCACCGCTCGCGGTGCGGCGTATGTCGCGGCGGCCTGGTTCATCGCCGCAGGCCCGACGTCGACGGCCTTGGGGAGCACCCGGCGATCAGCGCCGTCCTCCCCGAGGCTGTGCGGCAGGCAACGGAAGGGTCGCTTCGATCGCTCTCGACGCCGATACCGCCGTATCGAGTCGCTCCGACTCCCCGGTCGACGGATGGCAGCACGACGACCGCGCGTGAGGTCCGTGGCAGTCCCGTCACGAACGGGTGTGCCGGGCGCAGTGCGTGACCTCGGGTTCGACCGTCCGTCCAGGATGACGCGAGCTGACACCCCACCGCATCACGAACGTCGCCTGCGCAGTGCGTCCGGCCGATGCACGGCGTCCCGCCCGCTCTTGGCACTGCGCACGCGGTACTGCGGGTCGTCCGCCGAGGCACGCACGGTGCGCCCCGCCGCCTCGGTGTCGTCGGTGATCTTCTCGCGCACTTCGCCCGCCGCCGTACTGCCGTGGCTGCTCCACTCGACGGCGTCGCCGGGCGAGAACTCCTGTCGTGCCATGATCCGTCCCTCCTCCTTCTGGTCGTCGCTCGTCTCCTCGGCTACCCGGCCTGCGCGAGGGCGAATCCGGGCACCGCAGCAGCCGGGCCGGGCGCGAGCTCGCCCGTCGACATCCCTGCACCGATGACCGGGCGGCGGATTCGGATCGAGGCGTCGAGCAGAATGTGAATAGGAATCACGGATCAGATCACCCGGTCAAATCCCCCGACCGAGGGATGACACGGCGACGGGCCGACGACTAACTTGTCGGTTGCCTGACCTACGCACGGGAAACACTATTACAAGTAAGAATCTTCCCTTCTCGCGTCGCCGCTTTTCGGAGGAACCCGATCGCCGTCGTCGCCAGTCTCGACTGTCCGTCCGACGGCACGGCCGCTTCCTCGGCGCAAGCCTCGCGATGCCGTGCCACCTCGTCGTTCGCCCGGTAACGCGCGCCGACTCGTGAGCACTTGCCCGGACACCGAACTTCGGAGTGTCCGGCCCGACCCGAAGACAACAACCAGATTCATTTTCTGTGCGTTCTCGCTCCGCTGCGCATTTCAGACGTTCCCTCCAGGCGGCGACTCGACGCATTCCACCCGATCCGTGTCCGCGTGATACGCGGACGCCGCCGCAGCCCTGCGACGAGAAAGGTTCCCCCGTGCCCGATTCATCGACCAGCACCGACTCGGCGCAGACCACCGTCCCCAGCCCCCGCCCAGGGCCGACAGCCCGCCCCGTTCCCCCGGAGAACGTGTTGGAGGGACACGAGGTCTGGCGACATGTCCAGCCCGGCCTGGTCTATCCGTCGCCGCACGCCCTCTTCGCCACCTTCTGGCGAGCGCCGAACGGCTCCCCCGTCACCAGAGCACTGCTGTCCGGGGTGATGTCCACGGTCCGCGAGACGATCCACGAGCGCTACGGCGACGCCAACACGACGGCGGTCGTCGGCGTCGGTTTCCGGCTGTGGCTGGAGATCTGCGAGCAGGAGGGCGTCGCACCGCCGACGGGCATGACCATGCTCTTCCCCTCGGCGTCGAGCGACGCGGGCAGCACCTCGGACGTCTTCGAGCGATCCCGTGGCACCTTCGCCGATTCACAGGCCGATCTGTGGTTCCACCTGAAGTCAGACCGCGACGGCGACTGTGCCGCCGTGTTCGAACTGGTGTCAGAGCTGCTGGCCGACAGCGGCTGCGTCGACCCGGCTCGGACCGTGTCCCAGGAGGCGGCGACGAAGTCGGTACGCAAGGACAAGCTCGGCGGGAAGGTGCTCGGCTGTCGATTCTCCGAGAACCTGAACAACCCCACCGATCCGGTGACCATCGAGGGCCACACGATCGTCGGCAACGAGGACCCGGCGTACGCGGGATCCTCCTTCGTCCTCGCTCAGCGTTTCGCCTTCAACTGGGACCACATCCTCAACATGGGTCCGGACCAGATCGAGGATCTCGTCGGCCGCACGGCCGAGGACATCATCGTGCCGACCAGGGACGAACGCAGCCACATCAAGTGCTCCCGAGCGCAGGGCGACGCGGGTGACACGATGCGAATCCTGCGGCTCGGCCTGCCCTACGGCACCTCCGACGCCGTCAGTCGCGACGACCTGCGCCGTAAGGGTGCGAGCCTGCGTGACGAGCACGGCGTCTACTTCGCGGGCTACGCCAAGGACGTCCGCGTCCTGGAATCGATCATGTCCACCCAGATCGGCGACCAGCCGGGATACATGGCCGACCGCCTGTTGACCTCCGCACACGCCGACATCGGCGGCTTCTACTTCATTCCGAGTCAGACCGCCCTGGAGCTGGCGCCCATCACTCTGGCGAACCTGTCCGACGTCGGCTGGGACGAATTCCCCGGTATGGACTGGAATCGCCTCGACCGCCATTTCACCGAGCGGTCGCGCAACGGCTACATGTACTACAACCACCGCGACTACCTGTTCCGCATGACCACCATGGCCGGGGACGATCGGCAGCGTTTCCTGCCGCCGTCCAAACGAGTGCTCCGGCTGCTGAGCAAGACCTTCTCCCGCTGGCAGGACAACTGGTACTTCGACCGCGTTCAGCCGGAGCCGGGGCACCTGTCGGTCCTCGTGGCGAAGGAGTTCGGTGCCGAACGCGCGGCGGAGATCATGAACCGCCCGGTGACGGAGCGTATGGGCTGGGCCGTGAAGCTCAGTCTGGGCAGTGTGTTCGCCAGCAAGGAGTACGGCTTTCGAGGACGCACGACCGACGCGGCGGGCAACTGGGTGAACGGCGCCGACACCTATCACCTCGATCCACTGGAGATCATCGTCGGCGGCATGCCCGCTCTCGGGCTCGGCCAGGGCAAGTACGTCGTGGACTACATCCGGCAGGACGAGAAGCTCGGCAACTTCTTCCGCAACCTCGGTCATGCCTCCGGGGTCGGACACGTCGTCCCCGACTACCAGCGGCTGCTGGACCACGGGCTTGGCGGACTCATCGACGACGTCGCGACCCGGCTGGCCGAAGCGACCGATGAACAGAAGCGGCAGTTCTACCTCGCCACCCGCCTCGCGTTGGAGGGGGTCCAGGCACACTGCCTGGCCTTCGCCGACCTGGCAGCGGACACCGCAGCGGAGCTGCCCGTCTCCTTGGAGACCGAACGGCGCAACCTCACCGACGTCGAGGCGAGGATGCGGAGGCTCGCCGTGAATCCGCCGGAGAGCCTCGTCGAGGCCACCCAGTTGATCTTCACCCTGCACTCGTGCCTCCACCTGATCGGAGAACCGACGGCGATCGGCAGGCTCGACCAGCTCCTCCAGCCCTTCTACGATCGCGATCTCGCCCTGGGCGAGATCGACGACGACCAGGCACAGGAGATCATCGACTGCCTGTGGGTCAAGCTCGGCGAGAGCGTGCTCTGGAACCGCATGTTCGTCGACGATCACCAGCCGGACGGCAACATGGCGATGGGCGGCGCGGCGGGGAACTACCCGCAGGGCGGGTCCAACAACCAGTGGGTGCAGCAGATCACCGTCGGCGGCACGCTGGCCGACGACGAGCCGGGGGCAGGCAGGCCCGCCTACAACCGCATGACGATGCTCTGTCTTCGGGCGGCCCGCCGACTGCCGTTGAACGCGCCCTGCCTGTCCCTCCGAGTGCGGTCCGACATTCCGCAGGAGTACCTGGACGAGTCGGCACTCGCACTCATCAGCGGCGGTGCCCATCCGATCCTGATCAACGACGAGAAGGTCATCCCTGGACTCGTGCGCAGCGGGGAGGACATCGGCGCGGGCCGAGGGCCGACGGAGTTCACCCCGGTGGCCGAGAAGGCGGGGGAGAAGTGGCGCAGCACCGTGCCGCTGAGCGTCGCGCGAGACTACGCCTGCGACGGCTGCTACGAACCGCAGTTCGTGGGGAAGAACTGGTTCACCCTCGGCAACGTCAACACCCTGCAGGTCCTGGAGGCCACCCTCAATCAGGGCAAGTCGTGGCTGACGGCGGGACCGATGTTCTTCCGAGGCCAGCGGGTGTCGTTCACCTCGCCGAAGCCCGGTGAGATCGCCTCCTTCGACGAGGTGCTGGACCTGTTCTTCACCCACCTGTCCTGGATGTACGCCAAGCAGGCCGACGGAATGCTGGGACTGTACGGGCAGATGAGCGACGTGTGCCCGTCCCCGCTGCTGTCGGTCTTCGTCGACGACTGCGTCGAGAAGGGCATGGACTACTACGCGGGCGGCGCCCGCTACAACGTGATCGCGCCCTGCTTCACCGCGCTGCCCAACGCCATCAACTCGCTGTACGCCGTGCGGCGCCTCGTCTTCGATCCGACGACGGCGGTGACCTCCCTGCCGGAACTCGTCGAGGCGCTGATGTGCGACTGGGGCGAGTCCATGGTGGAGCCGTTCGTCAGCACACTGGCGGGCGAGGGCCGGATCGCCGAACGCGCCGAACGCTTCCGTGACATCCGAGCGGCCGCGCTGGTGCTGCCGAAGTACGGCCGAGGGAATCCGGAGGTCGACTCCTTCGGGAACGACTTCCTCCAGCGGATGTCCACGACGGTGCTGGGCGTGTTCACCGATCCCGCCGCCCCGACCGCGCGCACCATGGTCGAGCTGGCCGGGCGGTACGGCACGGCCGAACATCCCTTCGGTCTCCAGATGCAGCCTGGGGTCGGCACCTTCGAGAACTACCTGGAGTTCGGTGCCGCTGCGGGGGCGTCGGCGGAGGGACGCCGTGCCGGCGAGCCGCTGGCCACCGATCTCAGCCCCACGCCCAGTCCCGGTGACCGGCCCGTCGACCATCAGGATGCCGAGTTCCTGACGGTGTTGAAGAGCCTCAGCGGCGCGGGTTCCGCCGAGCTCTGGGACACCGCGCCCACCGACTTCAACATCAGGGAGGACTTCGATCTCGGTGTGCTGAAGGAGGTCCTTCGTACCTTCGCGCAGGGCGCCGGGTCCAATCTGCTCACCGTGACCTGTGCGAACCCGGAGACCTTCGCCGCGGCCTGCCGTGATCCGGAGAAGTACGACCTCCTCCGGGTCCGGATGGGCGGCTGGTCGGAGTTCTTCATCTCGATGTTCCCCGAGCACCAGCGCACCCACGAACGCAGGCCGTTCAGCGTCGAGCCGATGCGGTAGCCGCCGTCGGGTGCATCGGGGCGGCGGCCGTGTCCCCCACCGGACCGCCGCTTCCCCGATCACCTCACTCGCCGGGCGGAGAGCGGGTAGGCGCAGATCGCGTCCTGCGGTGTTGCCCTCGGCGTCGGGGCGCACGACCCACCGCGAGTCGACAGCCTCCGACTGCTGGTCGGAGAGGCACCCGTCCGCCGACCGGGTACGCACAGTGGCCCAGCTCTCGCCGTCGTCGTAGGACACCTCCACCGTCAGCTGGGTGACGTCCCCGGTGGCATCGTCGACCCGTTCCGAACGGCGACGCGATCGCGCCCGCCTCCCCTCCCCTCGCATCGCAGATCAGCAGGGCGGCCGAGGCGACCGGCTCACCGCGGGCCCGTCACTCGCCGGGGAACGTCGTGCCGTACCGGCTTGTCCCGACATCGGTCGGACAAGCGGAGTCTGTCGAGTCGGTGTCCGTTCCAAATCCGAGGGGCCGGCCGCCTCATCGGTCGGGAGCGGCCTCCTCGCCGAGCGAGAACCGGCGATGACACGAATACGAAACAGCCCGGTGACAGAGCGGTCGACTTCGCTAACACCGGGCCGCGCACTCTCGATCCAGCTCGTGCAGTTGATCGAAGGCCATCCCGCCGCGAATACCGGATTCCCGCGACGAGAGAACCGACGCACTGCGCGAGCTCATGTTCCCGGCGAGAGGATCAGCGGCATGGACATTGCGGAGCGGACGCAGGAACTGGCGCTGAAGGTCCATCAGCACAAGGGGAGCGTCGAGACGGAAGAGGCGACGAAGAATGCCTTCGTCATGCCCTTCATCAGCTCCGTTCTCGGCTACGACGTCTTCAATCCCGCCGAGGTGATCCCGGAGTTCACCGTGGACGTCGGGATGAAGAAGGGCGAGAAGGTCGATTACGCCATCGTGCACGATGGCGAGGTCCAGGTGCTCGTCGAGGCCAAGAAGGTCAACGACCCGCTCCGCATCGAACATGCCTCGCAGCTGTTCCGGTACTTCGCGGTCACGAACGCACGAATCGCAATCCTGACCAACGGCGAGACCTACCACTTCTACACCGATCTCGACGCACCGAACCGGATGGACGACAAGCCGTTCCTGATCTTCGATCTCACCGACATCGACGAGACGCTGTTACCGGAGTTGGCGAAGCTGACCAAGGAGTCCTTCGATCTGGACTCCGTGATCAACGCCGCGGGCGAACTCAAGTACGTCGGAAGGATCAAGCGGGTCCTCGCCGCGCAGTTCACCGAGCCCGACGACGAGTGGGTTCGGTTCCTGACCACTCGCGTCTATGAACGCTCGTTCACGCAGCGCGTCCGTGATCAGTTCCTGCCGCTGGTGGACAAGGCGATGCGCCAGTTCCTCACCGAACAGGTCAACGATCGTTTGAAGACGGCCCTCGGCTCCTCGGGCGGATACGTCAGCGGCCGGGTCGCCCCGTTCGACGACATGGGTGCGGCGGACCTCGGCGGGCCGACGATCACCGACTCCGGCGAAGCGCCTGCGGACGTCGACGAGGAGGCAGGTGAGGCACGTCGCGGCATTCTCACGACCGAGGAGGAGCTGGAGGGCTTCCGCATCGTCCGGGCGATCGTGTGCAGCGAGGTGCAAGCCGCTCGGATCACGGCTCGAGACACCAAGACGTACTTCGGCGTGCTGCTCGACGACAACAACCGCAGACCGATCGCGCGACTGTGGTTCAACAGGTCTCAGAAGTACCTCGGCGTGTTCGACGCGGCGAAGAACGAGACGCGCATCCCGATCACCCACGCCGAGGAGATCTACCAGCACGCCGATCAACTGCGTGCGACCGTCGCCCGCTATCTGACGGGTTCGAACGGCGCGGCAGGGTCGAGCGCCGGGTAGCCCGCCGACACGAGCCGCCCGATCGCCGCCGCACCGAAGGTGCGGGTCTCCACGTCACCGGCTGCCGCGCCGTCGGCAGGCGGCGATACGCCCGACGAGTCCGGGGCGGCAAGGCGGCGGCGTGCCGCACTCGCGTCGCGGAAGGTCGATCATCCGAGCCGACTCGGACGTCTCGCAATGGTGGCACAGCGATCGGTGCGGACCGGCTCAGTCGCCGAGCCGCCCGCGACTGGTCTCGACTCCGTACGGAGCGACGCCGGACCGTCGACCGGCCGAGCTCGGCGCAGCGGCTCGCTCAGCCCGCGCGCTGAAGACCACCAGGTCAGGAGGCCTCATGATCGCCCACGCAGTTCGGTGACCAGTGCATCGTTGAACTCGGACCAGGCCCGGATCGCCCACCGGCCGAACACGCGGTCGGTCAGGGCGATACAGGCGACCTTGAGCACGGGGTCCACCCAGAGGAAGGTGCCGGACTGACCGAAATGGCCGAACGTCGACGGCGAGGTGAGCGTCCCGGTCCAGTGCGGCTCCTTGCCGTCGCGCAACTCGAAGCCGAGGCCCCAGTCGTTGGGACGCTGCATCCCGTAACCGGGCAGCACTCCGTCCCGGCCGGGGAACGCCACGGTGGTCGCCTCGCTCACCAGCTCCGGTGACACCAGCTGCGGCGACTGCAGTTCCGCGGCGAATCGGACCAGATCGGCCCCGCTGGCGACGGCTCCCGCCGCCGGGCTGCCGGCCAACACCGTGCTCGACATTCCGAGCGGCTCCAGCACCGCCTCGGCCAGGTACGACGCGAAGGAGATCCCCGACGCCTCCTCGACCGTCGCCGTGAGCAGGTCGAACCCGCCGTTGGAGTAGACGCGTTTCGCGCCGACCTCGGCGACCGTCGTGCCGCCCTCGAAGGCGAGGCCCGAGGTGTGGGCGATCAGGTGGCGCAGCGTCGAGCCTGCCGGGCCCGCGGGGTGATCCCACTCCACCGCGCCCTCTTCTACGGCGATCAGCACGGCATAGGCCGTCAGCAGCTTGGTGACCGAGGCGAGCGGGTACACCCGGTCCAGGTCGCCGTACTGCCCCAACAGCGCACCGTCGGCGCCGACCACCGCGATCGTCGCGGTGTCCACCGGCCACTCGGCCGCGATCTTCGGGCTCGTCAACTGCTGCAACCGCTCCACGCGACAGACCCTACGAGACCGGAGCAGGCTGGACCGCCTGCCCCCGTCTGCGGACGCCCACCGCGCCGGGTTGCCCGGATCCGACGGCGACAGCAGCGAAGCCGTCGGCGCCTCCGCCCACCGATCGCCTCGTCCCGGGACACGCCCGGCCGTCGGCGAGCCGCAGGCTCGGCGAGCGTCAGCCGAACCAGCCCTCGACGAGGTCGTTGCGGAACCTCCTCGTCGGGTCGTGCCTGTCGAGGAGGGCACGGAAGTCGTCCCAGCGCTCGTATCGGGCGCGCAGCACCTCCGGAGGCAGGGCGAACAGCTTCCCCCAGTGCGGCCTGGTCGCCCACGGCGCGAGGGCCTCCTCGATCCGCAGCACGATCCGGCCCACCGCTGCGGCGTCGGGCCGCCAGGTGAAGTGCACCGCCACGCTGGGTCGTCGGTAGGTCGGGCTCAGCCAGTGCTCGTCGGCGTCGATGGTGCGGATCTCCGAGGTCAGCAGCACCGGGGCGAACTCGGCGTGCAGGTCTGCCAGCGCGCGGAGCGCCTCGGGAGCGTGCTCGCGGGCGACGAAGTACTCGGACTGCAGCTCCGCTCCCACGCTGGGGGTGAAGTCCGCCCGAAAATGCGGCAGCCGTTCGTGCCACGGGCCGGGCTCGCCGAGTTGGGTCGTGCAGTGGTGCGCGGGCTGGCCGGGCACGGGGTGGCGGGGCTCGGTCGCCTCGCGGGCGCCGGTCCAGCGCAGGTCGGCGGACGGGTCGCCGGTGCGCACCTTGGTCCACACCTCCGCCGTGCCGCTCCAGGTGGTGAACGCGCTCACGCTGTAGGCACAGGAGAGCACCGCGTCGAGATTCGTCACCAGCGCCTCCCACGGCATGTCCTGGAAGACGCGCTGTGCCACGTCGAACGCCGGACACACGGCCAGCTCCATCGCCACGACGACGCCCAGCGCGCCGAGCGACACCACCGAGCCCGCGAAGTCCTCGTCCGTGGTGTCCAGCCGCAGCGTCGAGCCGTCGGCAGTGACGAGGTCCACCGATCTGACCAGGCCCGCGAGGGAGCCGATCGCCGTACCCGATCCGTGGGTCGCGGTGGCGCAGGCCCCGGCGGCCGTGATGTGCGGCAGGGACGGCAGGGCGGGCAGCGCCACGCCGTGGGCGTGCAGCCGGGCCGCCAGCTCGGCGAGCCGCATGCCTGCGCCGACGCGCACGGTGTCCTGGCGAAGGTCGAACACCGCAGGCAGGTCGTCGAGCGAGATCAACGTCCCGGTGGTGTCGGCGATCCGGTTGAAGGAGTGGCCCGCGCCCACCACATGGGCCGAGCGGGAGCCGGTCACCAGCTCTCGAACCTGATCGACGGAACGAGGCGACTCGACCCGGTCCGCGGCGAAGGTGACGCTGCCCGACCAGTTGGTGCGCGTGGTGATGGTCACCGCCGTGATTGTGCCGCGTGGCGGACGACAGGTCGACCCGTCCGCGTGAACGACGTCCGCCCGCCGATCTCGACGAGCCTGGCCCCCGACTCCGTCGCGGACGAACTGTTCGAAGCCGCCTGATCACCCACGGTGGCATGATGACCTCATGCACCCGATCGACCGCTCCGCCGACGCGATCGCCCCTGCCGCGCTGAGTCTCGCCGTGCGCGGACCCGGGATGTCGGACCAGCTGGGCGCACTCCGGAACTGGCTGGTTCGGGAGAACGCGCTGCGGGGCAGACTCGAGCTCCGGCGCCGCCCCGGCGCCGAGGGCGAGATGGGCGCGCTGGCAGACGTCCTGCTGGTGGCACTCGGCGCCGGGGGAACCGGCGCGGTGGTGGCCCGGTCGATGTCGACCTGGCTGGTCCAACGCCGATCCGACGTCACCATCACCGTCACGGCGCCGGACGGCCGACAGGTCCACGTCGACGTGCAGCGGGCGCGGAATCCGGTGGCGGTGATCCGCGAGGTCGAACAGCTGACCGCACCCGAGCGGGAGTGAAGGCGCATGGCCGACATCTGGTTCGCCGACGGCGGCGCCAGCCGGGTGGTCCTCATCGGAGCGAGCGCCTTCGGCTCCGACGACCTCCCTCCGATCCCCTCGGTGCGCAACAACCTCGCCGACCTGCAGGCGGCGTTCCGCGACCCACTGCGCGGTCTGTTCGGCAGCGACCCCGATGAGCACTGCGTCGTACTCGACCTCGACGAGGCAGGCCGGACAGACACCGCGCACGTCGGTGCGACGCTGTCCCGCGCGGGCAAGGAGGCCGTCGACCTGCTCCTGGTCTACTACGCGGGTCACGGCATGCTCGACGACGACGGCGCGCTCTATCTGGCCGCCGCTCATACCGATCCGCAGCTGTTGGACTTCACAGCGCTGCCGCTGGACGTGATCAAACGCGGTCTGAGCCGGTCGCGGGCGCGAGCACGGGTGCTGATCCTGGACTGCTGCTTCTCGGGTCGAGCGGTCAACGCCATGGCGAGCCCGGCAGCCCTCGTGGCGGGCCAGCTGGACCTCGAGGGCACCTACATCCTCACCTCTACCACCGCGACCACTCCCTCGCACGCGCCACGGGGGCACCGCAACACCGCCTTCACCGCGGCATTGCTGCGGGCGCTCTCCGCACCGACCCCGTTGACGATGGACGAGATCCACCGGCACGCCGAGAGCGAACTCGGCGCGCTGGGCAGGCCGCTCCCCCAACGTCTCGCCACCGGCGGCGTCAGCAGGCTCGCCCTCACTCGAGGTCCGACGTCCGCACCCGCCGGGAAGGCGTACGCCTCGCGCCCGCGTCGTCCGCTGCCTCGTACGCTCGGCAGGACGCTGGCAGCGGCGGCGATCGCCGGAGCGGCCCTGATCGGGCTGGCCGTCCTCCAGCAGACACGACAGTCGCCGCTCGGCAGCGTCGATCAGTCGACGCTGCCGGACGTCCCGCCGTCGTCGGAGCCCGGTTCGCCGCGTTCCGACCGCCCGTCGGGGACACCGACACCGAGCACGTCACCGCCCGATCCACGGGAACTCGTGGTCCCGCTGTTCGGCACGAACGAGACATCGGACGGCGCGGTCACCATCGGGGTGACGGCCGCCCTCGGGATGACCAGTCAGGACGGCTCGAAGTATGCGGCGGGCGGGGCGACCGGGCCCGGCGGCGGCGGAGTCGCGGTCAGCGCCGACGACAGCACCGGAAGCAGCACCACCGGGTTCGTGGACTTCTTCGTCGAGGCACCGGGTGAGACGTGTACCGCGTTGGGACTGGCGATCGGTCAGTCGACGGTCGTCCCCGGCGGCGACGAGAACTGGATCGAGATCGTCGTCGTCGGCATCGCCGACCTGTCCCGACGCGGCGCGGAGAACCTGCCCGTGACCTTCCACGTGTCGCAGCAGGCGGGTCCCGAACCGGTGGCCGACAAGATGTGCACCTGAGCCGGCGGCAGCGGAACCGACGCCGCCGCGACGGTTCGCACCGCACTGCCGCCGAACACCGCCGTCAGGAGCCGGGCGGATCACGACGGAGCCCGTGCCGCAGGCAGCAGGCCCCGCACGAGCGTCTCCACCGAGGACCGGAACGAGGTCTCGAAGTCGTGGCCGACCGCGTGCCCGGCGGCCTCGTACTCGGCGAACCCGGCGGCGAGCGCGTTCACCGAGATCCAGATCGCGACCGGGTCCGCCGTGGGCCCGGCCGCCCGACAGGCCTGCTCGACGGCCAGGAACGGATGGGCGATCTCGTCGCCTCGTCCGCAGGCGAGCCGGATCAGGGGCACGACGTTCGGGTGGGCGCGGTAGGCGCGGTAGAGCGCGTCTGCCTGGGCGACGATCGTCTCGTAGGGCGATCGATCCGCCGGGCTGAGGCGGGCCTTGGCCAGCACGGTCTCGGCCAGGCCGTCGACGAGGTCCTGTCTGCCGCCCACGTGGTTGTACAGCGCCATCGGAGTCACGCCCAGCCGCGCGGCGAGACGACGCACGCCCAAGGCCGAGGTGCCCTCCGTGTCGACCAGTACCAGCGCCTCAGCCAGGACTCGCCGTCGAGTGAGCGTCGGTCTATCCGCCTCCATATGTACACTGTATATATGACCGTGCTGCAGGAGCTGCTTGCCGTCGAGCGACGATTGGCCCACGGCAGCGGCGAGGACTACGCCGCCGTCCTCCACGAGGACGCTCTCGTGATCGTCCCCGGTGCCGTGCTCGACAAGGCTCAGTGCATCGACGCGATGAACTCGTCGCCGGGCTGGGACGAGACCTCGTTCACCGACGAACGGCTGGTCGAGACGGAGCACACCGCGACCGTCGTCTACACCTTCGCGGGACG
Source organism: Actinoalloteichus fjordicus (assembly GCF_001941625.1). Classification (NCBI taxonomy): domain Bacteria; kingdom Bacillati; phylum Actinomycetota; class Actinomycetes; order Pseudonocardiales; family Pseudonocardiaceae; genus Actinoalloteichus; species Actinoalloteichus fjordicus. The sequence continues at coordinate 3,256,365 of NZ_CP016076.1, read as the reverse complement.
GCGCGGCGCATCGACGTACACCGCCACGCTGGCCAGCACCTACCTGCGACACGGCGACGGCGGGCGACTGCTCGTCCATCAGCAGACGCCCGCGTAGTCGATCAAGGCGGCCGCGGCTTCTGCGGACGATCACCGACCCCTGCACTACGGGGCCGGTTCCGGCGACGGTGGCCGTCGGACAGGCCGCTGCCAGGTCGATGCCGCAGAAGGCGGGGACAGAGCCGCCCGGTGCCGACCGCCACGACGGAACCGGCTCGGACGATCGAGGAGATCGCCCGAGCCGGTGTCGGTCCGCTCGCAGGCAGGCTCAGCCTCGGCCGACGAGCCCCGGTGCGTCGGCGATGAAGACGTCCAGCACGCCGTCGGCGATCTTGATCGGCCCCTGCGGTCGCGTCGTGCCGGGGATCGTCTGGATCGCCGCGGCCTCCCGGGCTAACTCCGCCGCGTGCGCGAAGGCCCGGTCGGCACCGGCCGGATCGTCCTCGGCCCGGTCGATGCCGTCGATCGTGGACTCCAGGGCGCCGCCCCACAGGGTCAACGCGTCCAGCCACGGCCTGGTCTGGGCCGCGAAGGCCGGATCGTCGACGCCTGCCCGGATCTGTTCCGAGGCGGTGGCCAGCAGCCTCGCGCGCTCCCGTAGTCGGTCCAGCGGCTCGCCGTGCGGCTGGTCACGCACCGCGTCGATCTCGGCCTGGAGCGCGGGCGACTGCGGCTGCCACGGCACCTCGCCGAAGGTCGGCGCCAGGTGCGAGGTGTCGAAGAACGCGAGCAGTGCACGTGCGGTGTCCGGGTCACCGTCGGCCAGGTAGTCGGCGGCGGCCCGCCAGGTCGTGTCGGCGTCGTAGTCCCGGCTGTTCCACGCGAACGACGCGCCGCCGAACAGCGCGACCTTGCTCGGCGCGGCCTGGTTCATCGGGTTGAGCACGATGCCGCTGAGTGCCGAGTCCAGTTCGGCGTCTCGCTTGTCGTAGGGGGCGAGCAGCAGCCTGCCTGCGGTCTGCCCGAAGTCGTTCACCGGGTAGTTGTCCCAGAGGTAGACCTTGCGGCCCCAGACCTGCGCGGCCCGCTCCGCGTCCTCGACGGTGATCGAGGACGGCACGACGTCGGTGCCGGTCCACTGAATGACGATCCGCTCGTCGAGCGTCTCGCGCAGCACCGTCTTATAGGGCGAGTCCTCGACGTCGGAGTACTCGGTGGGCACCATCTGCAGCGGGTTGGCGTCGGGCAGGGTGTCGAGATATCCACGCTGAACGGCGTTGAGCAGCTCCGCCTGCGCGCGGCCTGCGGCCGCCTGACCGGGTTCGCCGTAGTGCTCCCGGTCGCCTGCGCAGTTCCACTCGGTGTAGTCGATGTCGTCGAAGGCGACGTAGAAGCTGCGGACGCCGCGCTGATAGAGCGAGTCCAGTTTGTCCGTCAGACTCTGGAGGTCGGCCGGGTCGCTATAGCAGATGGACAGTCCCGGCGAGACGGCGTAGGTGAACTGCACGTGATGGGTGGTCGCCTCGGTGACGAGCTCCTCGAGTTCGTCGAGGTCCTCCGCCGGATACGGCTCGCGCCACCGTTCGCGCAGGTAGAGGTCGTCTTTCGGCGTGTACACGTAGGTGTTCGCCTTGACGTCGCCGTAGAAGGCCAGCTGATCGAGGCGGTCGGCGTGTGACCACGGGGCGCCGTAGAACCCCTCGATGCTCCCGCGCAGGGCCATCACGGGGTGATCGACGACGGACACGGCAGCGAGGGCGCCGTCGCGGGCGAGCTGCCGGAAGGTCTGCGCGGCGTAGTAGACGCCGTCGCCGTCGTTGCCCGCCAGGGCCACCAGGCCGCCTCGGCCGCGGGCCGCCCCCGCCAGCGAATAGCCCTCGGGGACGAGTTCGTCGGGTCGTTCGCCGCCCGCGTCCGCCAACGCGTCGGCGACCACCGGATCGTCGATCGCACCGACCACCACGGTGAGTTCGGCGCGTCCGTCGACTCGGATGTCGTGGGCGCCCGCCTGGCGGAGGGTGCGGCGAACGAGGTCCTCTGTCGACTGGTCGACCTCGGCGCCGAGCACCAGCGCGACCTCGCGCGGCACCCGGACGTCGCGGCCGTTGGGCGTGATCTGCTGCGGGGTCGGAGTCACGATCGGCACTGTGGACACGGGGCCCTCCTCAGCTGCGACCGCCGTCCCCGATGCCGACAGCGCGAGGGCGGACAGCAGCGCGACCAGGGCGGCGGTACGGGACGAGCGTGGAAACACGGGACCTCCTGGGAAGTTGGTCCAGACCAACTACAGATCAGCACAGCCGCTCACGTCGGGTCAAGACCTCCGCTTCCCGACATCCCACGACCGCCCGCGCCCGCCTGCACACCACCGCAGGCAGGCGCGGGCACAAAAGCACTGTGGCTCAGAGTCGCGGGCGTGACACGATCGGCCGATGTCGACATCCCGTGCCGAGCTGCTGCGCTGGCAGTTCGACCTGACCTGGGCACTGACGGAGTTCCACCTGGCGCAGCTGACGCCTGCGGACTTCGGCTGGGAGCCCGGCAGGCCCTGCTGGACGATGCGGCCCGACGCCGACGGCGGTTGGGTGGCGGACTTCGCCGAGGTCGAGCCCGATCCGGTCCCTGTCCCGACGATCGCGTGGCTGACCTGGCATGTCGGGTGGTGGTGGAGTGTGACGATCGATCACGCACAGGGCAGGACGCCCCGCGACCGCACCGAGATCGCCTGGCCCGGCCCCGGTGCCCCGACGATCGACTGGCTGCGCGGGCTGCGTGACGAGTGGGCCGTGGTGTCGGATCGGCTCACCGACGCGGATCTGGACGCGCCCGCGCCGTTCCCGTGGCGGGACAGCCCGGAGCTGACCGTCGCCCACATGCTCGCCTGGGTCAACACCGAGCTGACGAAGAACGTCGCCGAGATCGGCCAGCTCCGACTCCTGCGTGCGGCCTCGGCGGGCTGACCGCCAGGGGCTCCGCAGCCTGGTCGCGGGCCGAGGTGACCACCGAGGCGGGCAGAAACCCTCGCGATGGATGGCACGGACACGGCGTCCGGCCCGCTCGGCCTGTATGAGCCCGCCGAGCGGTGGAGCGCGGCCACGCACCCCTCGAGGTCGCCCGGACTGGTGCGCAGGCGTCAGCCGGTTCCGCGACACCGGGTCGGTCGGGCGCCGAGCCGAGGCTCCGCGCCCGACCAGGCGAGGCTGAGCGGATCACGGCCTCAACACACGTTGTAGCCGCTGTTGACCCGGGTGATGTTGCGGAAGGTGATGTTGCTGCCGTTGCACGGATTCTCCGTGACGGCGGAGTTGGTCACGGTCAGATTCTGGATGGTGATGTTGGAATTCGGGGCGAACTCGGTCCGCGCCGCGAGCCGGATGTCCCCGGGGCCGGTGACGGTGCCGCTCTGGGCGGCGATGGTCACGTTGTGGCAGTTCTCGATCAGGATGGCGTTGTTGCCGGTGTTGGCGATGTCCACCCGGTCGATGACCGCTCCGCCGCTCTCCGAGACACAGAAGATCCCCCGGCCGCCGCCCCGCGCGATGACCTCGCCGACGCGGATGTTGGTGGGGTAGCTGCTGCCGACGCGACCGTTGCGGTTGGCCATGCGGAAGGCCGCGTACCCGGTGCCCGCCCCGGTGCCCTGACCGTCCACTCTGGTCACGGTGGCGTTGATGGTGTCGTTGAGCAGCAGTCCGGACTCGCCGGTGTTGCGGGCCGTCACGGTGCCGATGGTCAGCCCGTCGACGCCGTAGGTCTCGACGCCGTGCGCGCTGGCCCCGGAGACGAAGACGTTGTCGATCCGGATGTTCCTGCTGCGGACGCTGGTGTCCCCTCGGTTGTCGATGCGGATGCCGAGGCCGCCGGACAGCCGCATGTCGATCTGTCCGAGGTGGACGTTGGTGACGTTGCGCATGAAGATGCCGTACAGCGGGGAGCCGGTGACGCTGAGGTTCTGCACCTCGATGTCGGTGGCGCCCCTGGCGTAGACGGGGGCCTGGTCGCCCGAGCCCGATCCGGTGACGTTGATGGTGCCGCAGACGTCGAGCACCGTGTAGCTGGGCAGTGAGATTCGGGTTCCGGCGCTGATCGAGCCGGAACTCCACACGACGACCCGCTCCTTGGTGGTGCGTCCCGAGGAGAGGCTGCCGATCGCCGCCTGCACGGCGGCTCGCATGTCGTTGCCGGTGTAGACGGTCGAGGTGCCCCGGCGGGCGGTCCAGGTGCTGCCGTTCAGGTACGCCTCGGCGTGGAACGTACCGCCGCCGCATTGGGTGGGGATGTTCGCGCCCGTGTCGGCGGGGGCGGCAGCGGGCCGGGCGTCGTCAGCGGTGGCCGAGGCCTGCGGCGGCGCGAGCACCTCGGCCGCGCCGGTGAGGGCCGCCGTCGCGACCATGGCGGCGCCGACCAACAGGCGCAGCCAGCGTGATGCCGTCGGACTGGTCATGGGGTCTCCTTCGCGTGTCGAGCCCGCCGACGGCCCGCGACGGGGCGGTGGGCCGGGCGGGGAACTGTCGTGAAGGACCCGGCAGGCCGGGCATCCGGCCGGGTACCGATCGAATCGAGGCGGCGGCGGGGCGGGTTCGCCGAACCGGCCCGCCCGCAGCGGACCGCCATGTGTGGTGTCACCGGGGGGCCTGCGCGGCGAAGGCCTCGGTCAGCCGGTCGTGCTCGGCCTGGGTGACCGGCAGGACCGTGCCGTGTCGGGGCGAGGCAGGCAGGTCGTAGTCACGCGACATCGTCCATCGGCCCTCGGCGAGGTCGGTCGTCTCGAACGGCACGTAGCCTCGGCCGCCGAACTCGTCGATGAAGAGGTACCACTTGTCCACGGTGTTCGACTTGAACACCGTGGGTCCTTCGCCCCGTTCGATGCCGGGGCCGTCCTCGGTCGGCCGGCCGATGCATTCGGCGACGAGGTCCCATGACGGGTCGAGGAGATCCTCGGCGCGTTCGGCGACGATGTACTTGCCGCAGGGGTTGGACGCGCTCGCGTCGCGTTCGTCCTTGGTGAAGCGGTAGTAGGCGCCCTGGTGTTCGATGAGCGTGGAGTCGATCACCGAGTGGCCAGGGTCCACCCACACCGCAGGCTCGCTGAACTCGACGAAGTCCCGCGTCGTGGCGTACAGCATCCGGTGGTGGCTGTCGCCGACGTGGTCCGGGTCGTCGGCCGCGTAGAGCGTGGAGGCCCAGAAGACGACGTAGACCTCGCGGTCGGCGTCCCAGAACGCCTCGGGTGCCCAGGTGTTGCCCGCCGTCGGCGGCGAGACCGTCGCCATCCGCTGATCGGACCAGGTCACCAGGTCCTCGGACTCCCAGATCATGATCGAGCGGCTGCCGTGTCGCTGCGCGCCGTCCCAGTCGCCGTTGCCGTGGATCCGCAGATCCGTCGCGATCAGGAAGAACCGGTCGCCCTCGGGCGAGCGGATGAGGAAGGGATCACGTACTCCCCGGTCGCCGAGGTCCGAGGTCAGCACGGGCCGCCCGCCGCCCAGCTCGTCGAAGGCCAACGGGTCGTCGCCTCGGCTGGCCGCGAAGTAGACCTGTTCCCCGTCGGCGGTCCCCTCGCCGGTGAAGTACACGAAGACGTAGCCCGCATAGGGCTCGCGGCTCGGGGTGTCGGCGGGGGCGGTCGGGGCGAGCACGCCCGTTCCCGTGGCGAGCACGGCCGCCACCGCGACGGCGGCTCCCCGTCGGGTCGTCGTGCGGGGCGTCGCTGGTGAACCGGACATCGCAGTTCCCTCCCGCCGCCGTGACGTCCAGCTGGGACCGCTCGGTCGGCGTCGTCGTCTACCGGTATCGGTCGCGGTGATGGAGTGGGGTGGTGCCCGCTGCGTCACGCTGCCGGGGCGGCGGGGTGTCGGTGCGTCGGGGGGCCGACCTCGCTGCCGTGATGCCGGCTGAACCGCGGCGGGCACTGCCTCGACGCGGGTCGGTGCTCGTCGCTCCCCGACGGGCATCCGCCCGCCGGACCGGACGCAGGCAGCCTGCACCGGGCGCGCGGCGTTCCGGCGTACCGGGGGCCGTTTCGGGGGTCGCCTCGTTCGAGGCGTCCGGGAACAGCCGAGGCATCATTGCCTCCCAGGTGTTCGAAATGTCGAATTCAGTTCGACGGAAAGCGTTTCCCCAGACGGTAGTGGGAGCGTGAACATCCGTCAACCCTCGGCGACCCTCCTTCACCAGCTAAGCGATGCCGATCGGCTGCCGACCTCGCCGACCCGCGCGAGACGAGCAGTCATTTAACCGTTCGGAATATCGAATCGAATTCGATATGCTGTCGAATCGCCGACGGAGCTGAGGGGTCGGCGGATCGCGGCGGTGTGTCCCGCCGCCGCAGGCATCGAGACCCTGTCTCGGGTCGGCACCAGGCAGCTCGGCACTGAGACGCAGGGTCGCCGCCGAGGCGCGGACCGCAGGCCGACGCCGGGATCGATCCACACCTCGGCCCCGGCTCACGCCCTGGGGAGTCGGCATGATCGTGATCTGCTCAAGATGCACGTGCGCGGGCCGCGAGGCCGGGAAGTCGGCCGACCGGACCGATCCGTCGGCGCAGGCCGCGACGCCTCGCGCCGCCCCGTGCCCGGCAGGCGGCGCCTGACCGCAGCGGAACTCGCGGGTCGGCGACGGCCCGATCAGCCGAGGAGCCGCGTCGCCGCCCCGGACTGCCTGCCGCGCCACGCCGGCGCCCGGAGGTCAGGCGAGCAGCGCGACCACCAGGAACAGCACCGGCAGGCTCAGGATCGTGGTGGTCAGCGCGGACTCCCGTGCCAGCGCGACGCCCTGATCGAAGCGCACGGCATACCCGAACACGTTCTGCGCCGAGGGCAGCGCTGCGCACACCACGACGGCCAGCAGCGCGTGGCCTTCCAGGCCCAACAGCAGCCCGAGGAGCAGCGCGAGCAGCGGATGAACGAGGTTCTTGATCACCACGACGGCCACGAGCGACGGAACGATCTCCTTCGACCGGCCGGGCAGGGCCGCTCCGCGCAGGGAGATGCCGAACGCCAGCAGCATCCCCGGCACGGCGAGGTTCGCCAGCAACTCGATCGGCGCCATCACCGGTTCCGGCGGGATGAAGCCGGTCGCCGAGACAATCAGGCCTGCGGCGGTGGCGACCGCGATCGGGTTTCGCAGCGGGGCGGTCACCGTGCGCAGCAGGGCCGGGCGAGTGCCGTTGGCCCGCTCCGAGAGGATGTCGAGGACCGTGGTGAAGACCGGAGTGAGCACGCCGAGCTGGAACAGCAGGATCGGCGCCATCTCGGCCGCGTCGCCGAGGGCGTAGGCGGCGATCGGCAGGCCGAGATTACCTGCGTTGACGTAACCGGCGGCCATGGAACCGATGGCGGTCTCGCCGCCCGGCCGCCGACGCAGCATGCCGACCGGCACGTAGAGCAGGCAGGCCAGGGAGCTGGTCACGCCGGTGACGAGCAGGGCAGAGGAGAGCACGGCGCCGACGTCGGCGCGGGCGAGGGTGACGAACAGCAGAGCGGGCGTCGCGACGAAGAACGACGTTCGGGAGAGCACCTGCGTGGCCGACGGGCCGAGTACGCCGGTCCGCCCCACCAGATAGCCCACCAGGATGACGGCTCCGATGACGAAGAAGCCTTCGATCACGCCGTTCATGCGACAGTCACGTCATGCCACCGTAGGCCTGTGACGGCCGTCTACCTGAGCCGGGTGTCCCCCAGCCGAGCTGTCCGGTTACTCCGAGTACGAATCGCCCGGTACGCCGAGCAGGCTGCGCTCCCATTGCCTGTCCGTCCCGGCTCCGCGTCGGGCCACGGAGCGTTCCGCGCCGCGTAGTGGCATGGGCCGTCATGCCGAGGCGCGCCCGACGCCGGGTGATGCGGAGGCGGGCCTCCCCGGCAGACGGCATCGCTCGTCCCGGTCGGCCCCCGAAGATCCGGCCGGCACCGGGTCACGTCAAGGCCGCGGCGGGCCTCGGCAGGCGCCGAATCGGTCAGCCTCCGCCGAGGACGGTCCGTGCAGATTTGGCCGTCGCGCCTCGGCGGCGGACAGACAAGAGCGAGAGGACAGCCGGGCCGAACGGCAGACACCGGCCCGTTCGGTCGTCCGAGTCCCCGCCGCCTCTCAGCCGTCCGCCATCGCCGCCGACCGGCCGCAGGCTCAGTGGTGGAAGGCGGTCTCCGTGGCATGCCCGCAACCGGGCGAGGAGTCGAGATCGGCGAGTACTCGACGCAGTTCCTCGACGAACAGGTCGCCGAGGTCCTGGGTGAAGCCGTTGCGGCAGACGATCCGCAGGACCGCCAGGTCCTCCCGATCGGCCGGGAAGGTGTAGGCGGGGACCTGCCAGCCGCGTTCTCGCAGCCGACGCGAGACATCGAAGACGGTGAAGCCTGCGGCGCGCTCATTCGTGGTGAAGGCGAACACCGGCAGTTCGTCGCCCCTGGTGAGCAGCCGGAAAGGCCCGAGCTCCGCGATCTGGTCCGCCAGTCGAGTGGCCACGTCCCTGGCGGCCTGTTGCACCGCGCGGAAGCCCTCCCTGCCCAGCCGGGCGAAGGTGTAGTACTGCGCCACCACCTCGGCGCCGGGCCGGGAGAAATTGAGCGCGAAGGTCGGCATCTCTCCGCCGAGATAGTTGACCTTGAACACCAGTTCGGCAGGCAGCCGGTCCCGATGCCGCCACAACACCCAGCCCACACCGGGATAGACCAGCCCGTACTTGTGGCCGGAGGTGTTGATCGACGCCACTCTCGGCAGGCGGAAGTCCCAGGTCAGTCCGGGATCGAGGAACGGGGCGATCATGGCGCCGGAGGCGCCGTCCACGTGCACCGGGATGTCGAGACCGGTGCGCCGCTGAAGTCCGTCGAGCGCGGCGGTGATCTCGGCGACGGGCTCGTAACTGCCGTCGAAGGTGGAGCCCAGGATCGCGACGACGCCGATGGTGTTCTCGTCGCACCGCGCGACGGCCTCGTCGGCGCTGAGGTGGAACCGGTCCCCCGCCATCGGCACGAGCCGGGGCTCCACCTCCCAGTACTGGCAGAACTTCTCCCAACAAATCTGCACGTTCGCGCCCATCACGAGGTTGGGCCTGCCCGGTCCGCGCCACCGACGCTTGAACGCCATGCCCGCGAGCATGCAGGCCTCGGAGGAGCCGGTGGTCGAGCAGCCGATGACATCGGCGGGTTCGGGCGCGTGCCACAGGTCGGCGAGGATGTTCACGCAGCGACGCTCCAGCTCGGCGGTCTGCGGATACTCGTCCTTGTCGATCATGTTCTTGGCCACGCAGTCGTTCATCAGCTCGCGGGCCTGCGGCTCCATCCAGGTGGTCACGAAGGTCGCGAGATTGAGTCGGGCACTGCCGTCGAGTTCCAACTCGTCGCGCACGAGCTGAAGCACGGCGTCGGGTGGGACGGGCCCCGCCCCCAGCCGCTGATGGGGCAGCGTGATCTCCGAGCCCGGCGCGGGGTCGGCCAGGCCGTAGAACGGATTGCCTGCTCCCTGGGGGGTCGGCCCCTGGCGGCGGCCCGAATGCAGCACCATCCGCCGAGCGTAAGCCCGCCGTGCGCGCCCCGCCGGGCACCGTGACCGGCGCAGACGACGGCCGAGACGCGGACGTCAAGGTCGCGCCGACCCGGCACGCGCGGCCTGCGGCTGAGGCCGACGACTCGAGTGTCTGCGGCTCAGGCACGGGACGCCGAAGGCCCGACATGGTGTCGGCAGACCTCGGCGGTCCGAGACGGCCGACCGCCGGGGCCGCAGGCGCCACCGGGCCCGCCGCGGCACCGCAGATTCGTTCGCCGTCAGGCCGCCGAGCTCACGATGTCGCTCGACAACGGCGCTATCGCGGCGATGATCCGCCCGATGGTCGCCGCGGGCACGCCTGCGTCGGCCAGTGAGTCGGCGAGATGTCCCGCGACGCGGTCGAAATGCGCCTGCTCGATCCCACGACCGCGATGCACGGACTTCATCGACGCCCCCGTGTAGGGCCCCGGGCCGCCGAGCGCGGCGGCGAAGAACTCCACCTGACGGCCCTTGAGCCGGGCCAGCCGCACACCGGTGAAGAAGGGGGCGAGCTGGGGATCGGCCAGCACACGCACGTAGAAGTCGTCGACGACGGTGATCAGTGCCTCGTGACCGCCGATCTCTTCGTAGATGGTCGTCATCATCCGTCCCTTCCACCAGGAAAGACAGCACCAGGTGATCAGGCAACCACGTTCCGATTACGGCGAGGTCAACGGTCGGTCACCGCGACAGATGCACGACCGCACACCCGGCCGCCGTCCGATGTGAGACCTACGCCATACGGACCCGCCCTGCATGCACCGACGCCCGTCACACGGACGGTCGTGGACCTGCGACACACACTCGAGGCGCTACGGTCCGATCCGCCCCGCAGGCCGAGCAGCACAAGAAGGCCGCGAAACGCCGGGCCGCGTCGGCCTGCCACCGCCGGTCGCCCACGCCAGGGGTGATCCGAGGGTGCGCCTGCTCTCCCGCTCGACCACAACGCGGGGCCGGCGCCGAGGAGGCCCCGGCTCGCTCGGCAGAATGGTCTCCCATGTCGGCACTCCCCCACGATCTGATGTCCGCGCTCGACGGTGCGCTGACACGCTTCCCCCGCCAGACCCTGGCGCGGTCGGTAGACCGACTCATCCAGCATTACCGGGAGGGCGCCCCGCCCGCACAGCCGATCCTGAACTCCGATGTGGACGTCGCCGCGTACGCCTGCTACCGGATGCCCGCCACCTATGCGGCAGTTCGCTCGGTGTTCGACCAGGTCATCACGGTCGCCCCCGGATTCTGGCCGCGTACTCAGATCGACGTCGGCGGCGGCACGGGAGCCGACGTGTGGGCTGCGGCCGACGCCTGGTCCTCGCTCACTGACATCACCGTCCTGGAGCAGTCCGCCCCGGCGGTCGCCCTCGGCCGACGCCTCGTCGAGGCCGCCTCGGCCGCGCCGGTCCGTCAGTCCTCGTGGACGCGCGCCGCCATCGACACCACCGCCGACTCGCCGGCCGCCGACCTCGTCACCCTGTCCTACGTGCTGGGTGAACTGCCGGAACGTCGCAGAGCCGAGACCGTGCGCTGGCTGTCCCGCAGCACCGGCATGCTGGTGATCATCGAACCCGGCACGCCCGCAGGCTACGAACGGATCGTCGCCGCGCGGGACCTGCTGCGTGACCTCGGCCTACGGCTGGTGGCGCCCTGCCCCCACGAAGACGTCTGCCCCATCCCCCGAGGCCGGGACTGGTGCCACTTCTCGACACGGCTCCCGCGCAGCGCCACCCACCGCTATCTCAAGGACGGCGCCCTGAGCTTCGAAGACGAGAAGTTCTCCTACGTGGTCGCCTCACCGCACGACTGGCGACGCGCCGCAGGCCGAGTCCTGCGTCATCCGCAGAAGCCGAAGGGGCAGGTGGCGCTCCGACTCTGCTCGGACGACGGAAAGATCGCCGATGTCACGGTCTCCAGGCGACAGGGCACCCGTTATCGGGCCGCCCGTGACGTCCGCTGGGGCGGCGAGTGGCCGCCCGCCGACGACGATCTGATCGACATCGACTGACGCCGGGCCCGCGCCGAGCCGTGCGGGCCGACCCCGCATCGGGTGGAGAACACCCGCGCAGCAAGTCGGGACCGTGCGCACTTCGCGCCGACTACCGGCAACGGCAGGCGTGCCGAGGACCGAGGACTCAGCCCCGCGTCCGAGGAGCACCGGCCGGGGCGAGCACCCGACTGCGACTCGCGCGGGCGACCACGACGGACAGCAGAGCCACGGCCAGGCCGGTCAGGCTCAACGCGACCCCGACCCACGTCGTGGACGCGTAGCCCCACCCGGCCGTGATGGCCAGGCCGCCGAGCCACGCCCCGGCGGCGTTGGCGATGTTGAGCGCCGAGTGGTTCGACGCCGAGGCCAGCGACGGCGCGTCCGGCGAGGCGTCCATCAGATGCACCTGAAGCGCACCGGCCAGCACCTGCGACGTGAACCCGATCAGGAACACCGAGACGACGGCGAGCACCGGCAGGGTTGCCGTCAGCCCGAACAGCGCCAGCACCGACGACGACGCGATCAGCGAGCCGATCACCGATCCCAGCACCGACCGGTCCACGAACCGCCCGCCGATGAGGGCCCCCACGGTCTGCCCTAGACCGAACACCGCCAGCATCCACGGCACCGCAGCCTCGGGAAGGCCGGTGACCTCGGTGGTGGTCGGCGAGATGTAGGAGTACACGGCGAACATGCCACCGAAGCCGATCATCCCGGTGACCAGCGCGAACCACACCTGAAGCCTGCCGAAGGCCCGCAGCTCGCCGACGATGCTCGCCCCATGCGTCGCCGCGATCCTCGGCACGTACCGGTGCACCGCCAGCGCGGTGACCACCGCGATCACCGCCACCGCCCAGTAGGCGCTGCGCCAGCCGACCTGCTGCCCCACCGCCGTCGCGACCGGGACCCCCGCAAGATTGGCGATGGTCAGTCCGATCATGATCCTGGCGACCGCGCGACCCCGCCGACCAGGCGGGACGAGCGCGGCCGCCACCACGGCGGCGACCCCGAAGAACGCCCCGTGCGGCAGCCCGGCGACGAACCGGGCGGCCACGAGCAGCGAGGCGCTCGGCGCCACGGCGGACAGCACGTTGCCCACGGCGAGCGCGACCATCAGCCCCATCAACAGGCCCTTACGCGGCAGTCGGGCGGCCAGACTCACGATCAGCGGCGCACCCACCACGACACCGAGTGCGTAGAAGGTGATGGCATTGCCGGTCGCCGGGATCGAGACGCCGAAGGACTCCGCCATCTGCGGCAACAGGCCCATCGTCGCGAACTCGGTGACCCCGATGCCGAAGCCGCCCAGCGCCAGCGCGGCCAGGGCCTTGGTGACATCCCGACGATCGCGGCTCGATCTCGCCTCGGCGTCGACGGACGGCGTCATGACAGCGTTCCTCCACGGATCGGTTTCAGGGTTCGAGGGGCTCGGCAGGCGATCCGCACAGCACTGTCACCGATCAGCACCTCGAACCTTAACCACGGAACCGACACCGAGCCCATGAGACTCGACTCACCCGCCGACGGGGACCGGCTCCGACGGCGGGTCGCCGAGCAGGCCTCCTGTCGACGGCGTGCCTGGCGTCCCGACCCCGAAGGTCGAGCGCCCCGACCGGCGACGACGTTGACGGCGACGCAGGGGGGTCACTCGGTGACGACGACGCTCCAGGCCACCGCTGCGGTGCGACGAGCCGCGATACGCGGTCTGCGACCCGATCGAGGTCGAGGGCTACCCGGCGCTGCGGGGGCTCGACGGGCACGGGCAGCCGATGCCGGAGATCGACGTCACGCAGGGGGAGAGCGCCCCGATGACCTCGGCCCCCGGCCGAGGTCGTCGAACCCGGCGACACCTGGCGGCCGTGACCTTCTGGCGCAACACCGTGACCGAATCCACGGTCGTGGCGGAGCGGGCCTCGGCGCTGGTTGCGATCCTCACCGGTCCCGAAGGGCCGGTGCCACTGGCCGATCAGGGCGGGCGCCTGGCCGTGCTGTCGGCGGTTGCGATCCTCACCGGTCCCGAAGGGCCGGTGCCACCCTGCTTGTCCAGGGATAGTGCTGTTTCGAGCGTCCCGATGTTACCGGAAGGTGATCGACATGCCCGAAGGACACTTCGGACTGACCTGGCGTGCCGTCCGACGCCTGCCCTCCCCAAGCCGAACGGACGGGACTCGGTAGATCAGCAGCGCGCCGGGCGCCGGTCCCTGATCAGCCAGCCGAGGCCGGAACGTGCGCCCGCGAACACCGATCTTCGCGCGGACCCCGCAGACGCAGCCGACTCGAACTCGGCGAGTCCGGAATCGTCCCGAGCGAGTCCGAACCGCCCGTCGCCCCGATTCCAGATGTTGACGCCATATGTTCTAATCATCTCAAACAGCTCGATCCCGCCGAACAGGGAGCGTCAGTCATGACCGTCATCGATCCGGACACCACGGGCCGCGACACTGTCGACATCCTCGATCCCGACCTGTTGCGCGATCCGGTGAGCGGCTACTCCCGAATCCGCGAGCAGGCGCCGTCGGCCTGGGCGAACGTGCCCGGCCTCGGCCCGATGCACCTTGCCACCCGTTACGCGGACGTCCGGCTAGTCCTGAACGATCCGCGCTTCGTCATGGCCGCCCCGCAGCGGGCCGCAGGCGGACCCGACCCGATGGAGCTGCAGCTGCAGGCTCGCGGGGTTCCGCCGGAATGCATGCCGTACCTGCGCGCGGGGCTCACCGACACCGACGGGGCCGACCACGCACGCCTGCGGACCCTCGTCTCCCGCGCCTTCACCGTCCGCCGCGTCGCCGCGCTGCGCCCTCGCGTGGTGGAGATCACCGAGCGCCTGCTCGACCGGCTCGTCGAGACGGCGAGGGCCGCCGACGACGGCGTCGTGGACCTGCTCGCCGACTTCGCCTACCCGCTGCCGATCATCGTGATCTGCGAGCTGGTCGGCATCCCCGAGGCGGACCGGTACCGCTGGCGCCGCTGGAGCGAGGTCCTCGTGACGGGCAGCGGGCCCGAGTTCGGCGAGGCACTGCGCGAGATGATCGCCTGGACTCGGGAGCTGATCGAGCAGCGACGCGCTGCCCCCGCCGACGACCTGATCTCGGGGTTGATCCACGCCCAGGCGGTCGACGGCGATCGTCTCGACGACGTGGAGATGGTCTCGTTGATCCTCACACTCGTCATCGCGGGGCACGAGACGACCGCTCATCTGATCGGCAACGGCACGGCCGCCCTGCTCACCCATCCCGAGCAGTACGCACTCCTGCGCCGGGACCCGGAGATCACGTCACGCGCGGTGCACGAGCTGCTGCGCTGGTGCGGTCCGGCGCTGGCGGCGCGCATGCGGTACGCGAGCGAGGATCTGGAGGTCGGCGGCGTCGTGGTGCGCCGGGGCGAGGCGGTGATGCCCATGCTGGTCGGGGCCAATCACGATCCCAGGATGTTCCCCGAGGCCGACCGGCTCGACATCACCAGGACACCGGAGAGCGGTCGACGCGAGACCCACCTGGCCTTCGCGCACGGGCTGCACTACTGCCTCGGGGCCGCGCTCGCCCGGCAGGAGGGCGAGGTCGCCTTCGCGGCGCTGGCCAGGCGTTTCCCCGGGCTCGCCCTCGCCGTCGAGCCGACGAGACTGGAGCGGCCGATGGCACCGGGCTCCCTCCGGCTGACCGCACTGCCGGTGACGCTCTGACCGCGACCTCGCCCAGCGCCGCCGCCCGGCTCGGCGGACCCCGCCTGCGCTGACGGACGTCGGGGTCCGGATCGCCCTGCGACGAGAGCAGGTCGACGCTTGCGGTGACGAACCGGCCGCGCCGTCAGTCGCCCAGCAGTCGCGCCGACTCGGCCAACAGCTCAGTCTGCCGCATCCGATCCTCGGTGAAGGGCATCCCGATCACCCGACTCACCCCGGCATCCGCCAGCTCGCCGAGTCGCTTGGCGAACTCGGCGGGATGACCGGTGACCAGCGAGCGTCGGGCGGCCTCGGCGCTGATGCCGTACTCGGTGAGCGACCGCACCTGCACGTCGATCATCGAGGCAGGCACGTCGCCGAGGCCGATGCTCAACCCGACGGTGACCCGAGGCGTGGGCCTGCCCTCCTCCTCGGCCAGCGCGGGCAGCCGTCGCACCCCCTCGGCGACCTCGGCCGGGTGGTGAAGGCCGGATACCACTCCTGGCCGTGCCGCACGACCCGTCGCAAGGTCTTCGCGCTCCCGGCGATCAGCACCGGCGGCATCGTCGCGCCCGGTGCGAGGGTCACCGGTTCGCCGTCCACCGTCGTCGCCCGGCCCGCCACCAGGTCCGGCAGCACCGCCAACGCCGCGTCGGTCTGCCTGCCGCGTTCTCGGTAGGGCCTGCCGACGGCCCGCCACGCGGCGTCGCCGTGCAGGGAACCGCCGATGCCGACGCCCAGCAGCAGACGATCACCGGAGAGATACTGCAGGGTCGCGATCTACTTGGCGGCCCAGGCGACCGGCCGCAGCGACAGGATCAACACGCCGATGCCGATCTTGACGCGCTCCGTCGTCGCGGCGACGGCGGCGAGCAGCAACGTGCTGTCGTACTTCGGGCTCGCCGGGATCAGGTGATCCCCCGTCCACACCGACTCCAGCCCGAGTTCCTCGGCGTGGCGGGCGTGGTCGACCACGACGGCGGGCGCCGTCTCGCCGTCGACGGGCGACGGCAGGAACACGCCCACCTGCACCGGGGTCATCGTCGGACCTCCAACAGGGTCTTGCCCACCGTCGCCCGCGACTCGATCGCCGCGTGAGCGGCGGCGGCGTCGGCAAGCGCGAACCGCTGCCCGATCACCGGGCGCAGCCTGCCCGCCTCGGCCGCCGCGAGGGCCTGCTCGGTGAAGTGCCGCATCGCCTCGGGACTCGCGACGCCCTTGACCAGCCGCACGCCCCGCTCGGCGGCCGCCTCCTCGGAGATCCCCGCCCATTCGCCGCTGGCGAATCCGTAGCTGAGCATCCGCCCGCCGTCGCCGAGCAGCTCGAACGCAGCCCGGCCGAGGTCGCCGCCGACACCGTCGAAGACGACGTCCAGGCCGCCCGCCGCCGCCCGGACCTGCTCGACCCAGTCCGAGGCGAGATAGTCGACGGCCGTCTCCGCCCCGAGTCGGGACGCCACCTCGACCTTGGCGGGGCCGCCTGCCGCCGCCACCACCCGCGCGCCCGCAGCGCTCGCGAGCTGGACGAGCAGCGTGCCGACGCCGCCTGCCGCCGCCTCGACCAGCACGCGCTCGCCCGGTTGCACCGCGACCGCGTCGACCAGCCAGCTCGCGGTGCGACCGTCGGCGAGCAGCGCCACCGCCTCGTCCAACGCCACCGCGTCGGGCACCTCGAACAGGGCTGCCGCATCGACGGCCACCTGCTCGGCGTAGCCGCCCCGGCCGCCCGCACTGGCGATCACCCGCCTGCCGATCAGACCGGAATCGACGTCCGGGCCCACCGAGGCGACGACCCCGCCGACGCCGTTGCCCGGAATCATCGGCAGCGCAGGCGGGTCAGCCCGAACCGGCCCGCCGCCGGACCGGAACTGGGTCTCCACGAAGGTGATGTTGGCGAAGGCCACCGCGATCACGACCTGCCCCGGTCCGGCCACCGGGTCGGGCGCCTGCCCCGCCACCAGGACCTCCGGCCCGCCCCACTCTCGCAACCACACTGCGCGCATCTGATTCCCTTGATCGGAGTGACACCGCCGAGACGAGCCTGCAACCTCAACAGGACTCAAGGTCAAGTCGGATGATCTTGCCCCGTCGACGCGTCGTCGCAGCGTCAGGACCACACCCCCGGGCCGAGGACACCACGTTCGGCGATCCGTCGCGGCAGCGCATTCGATGCCGCCGTGGTCGAATTCACGCCGCCCCGTCGTCGATCTGGGGCATTCCCCCACATTCATTCGTTCGGCCACGATAATCCCCGGTTCGCGAATTCACTTCGATGTTGGAGAATTGCCGATGATTTGGTCCGGACGGCGCATTCCGAAACCAGGTAATCGCTCTAGGCTGGGCCGGGACAATTCCTCCGACGATGTGGGGATGACATGTCCACCCAAACTCTGCTGCCGCGATCGGCGGCCATGAAGATGCTGGCCGTCGCGGGTGTCGTGGTGCTGTTCCTGTCGACGTTGTGGGCGGGTTCCGCCTTCGGACACGGCTCGACGATCGATCCGCCGTCCCGAAACTACGGCTGTTGGCAACGCTGGGGGCACGACTTCCAGAATCCGGCGATGGCCACCCAGGACCCCATGTGTTACCAGGCCTGGCAGACCGACACGAACGCCATGTGGAACTGGAACGGCCTTTATCGAGAAGGGGTCGGCGGCGACCATCAGGGCGCCATCCCCGACGGCACCCTGTGCAGCGCGGGCAACACCGGCGGCACCCGATACGCCGCACTCGACGAGCCCGGCCCCTGGGCGGCCGTCGAGCGGAGCACCCGGTTCACCGCGACCGTCCACGACCAGGCGCTGCACGGCGCCGACTATTACCGGATCTATGTGACGAGACAGGGCTTCGACCCGCTCACCGACGAACTCGGGTGGGGCGATCTCGAACTGGCGGGCCAGACCGGCCGGATCGCCCCCGGCGACGGACGGCCCAGCGGGGAACCCTCCCTCGGCGGCGTCTCGGTGGACATCGAGGTGAACGCCCCCGGCCGCTCCGGCAGGCACATCGTCTACATGATCTGGCAGGCCAGCCATTTCGATCAGACGTTCTACGGGTGCAGCGACGTGATCTTCCGCTAGCCCGTGGTCGTTCCCGTCTCCTGGGTCGGCGAGGCGGGACGGCGGAACGCACCACGGTCGCCGAACCGGCCTCGCAGGCCGGAGCCGGTTCGGCGACCGACGGGTGCGGCGGAGTCGGGCCGCCTAGGTGTAGTGCCCTGTGAGGTTGTTGATGCGGGTGATGGGTGGTTGGCCGGCGAGTGCGGTGTGTGCTCGGTGGTGGTTGTAGTGGTGGAGGAACTGGGCTAGGGCGTCGGCGCGGTGTTGGGAGTTGGTGAAGACCTGGGCGTAGGCCCATTCCTCGGCGAGGGTGCGGTTGAGTACGAGCCGTTCGGTCCGCAGGACCGGTGCCGAGTCGGCGGGCGCCGTCGCCCGCTCCGGCCGTCGCCCGCCGGTCACGGTCGGTTCGGCGTCCGTCGATCGGGGCCTGCCGCCCGTCCTGCGGCGCAGCGGGAGAACGGCGCTTCGGGCGACTGTAGCCACCGAGACGGCGATCGACGTCGTCCTCTCCGACGGCTCGGGCGGACGGCGCGTCCGGACGGCGGCCCGATTCAGGCGACCTGGAAGGACCGCTTGGAGAGCCCCATCATGTAGCCGTCGATGGTGGTGGTCACCGGTCTGCCGGGATCGTCGGCCGCGCCGAGCGTCACGAACAGCGGGATGTAGTGATCGACGGTCGGGTGGGCGAAGGGCATGCCGGGCGCGGCCGAGCGGTAGGCGGCCAGGGTCTCGACGTCTCCCCTGGCCAGCGCGTCGGCGGCCCAGGCGTCGAAGTCGGTCGACCAGCCGGGGATCACGCCCTGCGTGATGATCTCCCTGGTCAGGTGGGGCAGCCCGTGCGTCATGAAGCCGGACCCGATCACCAGCACGCCCTCGGCACGCAGGGCACGCAGTCGCCGCCCGATGTCGAGCAGTCGGTCCGGATCGTGCGTGGGGATGCTGAGCTGGAGCACCGGCACGTCGCCCAGCGGGTACATCACCTTGAGCGGTACCCAGGCCCCGTGGTCCAGGCCCCGACTGCGGTGGCGGTGCACCGGCTCCGTGTCGGGCATCGCGGCGGCGACCCGCCGGGCCAGTTGGCCTGCGTCCGGCGTCGGATAGGTCATCTCGTAGTACCGACGGGCGAAGCCGCCGAAGTCGTAGACCAGCGGCGTGTGGGCGGCCGAGGCGGACAGGCTCAGCGGCGCCGCCTCCCAGTGCGCGCTGACGATCAGGATGCTTCGCGGCTTGGGCAGCGCGAGCGACCAGGCGAGCAGCTGCCGCATCCACGGCGCGTCGTCGAAGAGCGGGGGCGCGCCGTGGCTGAGGTAGAGGGCGGGCAGCGGGCCATCCTCGGGAGTCCAGGCGCGGTGGGTCCTGGCGGCGGGAAGCGCGCCGAGAAGGAACTCGTCGAAGGCCCCTGCGGGCACCTCGGGGTCGAAGATCGAGTTCATCGGGTCGGTCCTTCCTCGCGACGGTGCCCGCGTAGGCGGCGGGCGGAGGCCCTCTGGCGCGCTGATCAACCGACCCGGCCGGGACGAGGGTGCCTGCGGAGCCGAGTTCGAGTGTTCAGAGCGATCACTCTATTGAAGCTTCAATAAACACCCTAGCCGGACTCGATTGAGACTTCAACGAAGCTTTGTAAGCTGGGGTGATGACCGAAGCGGGAAGGTGGCTCAGCCCGCGGGAGCAGGACGTCTGGCGGTCCTATCTCCACGCGCAGCAGGCCCTGCGTGAGGCGCTCGATCAGCAGCTCCGGCGCGATGCGGGCATGCCGCACGCCTACTACCAGATCCTGGTCGCGCTCTCGGAATGCGAGGGTCGGCGCACGTCGATGACGAATCTGGCCGGGAAGGTCGGCTCCTCGCCCAGCAGGCTCTCGCACGCCGTGAACCGACTCGGGGCGCGCGGCTGGGTGTCCCGACACCGTGACCAGGACAACCGCCGTATCGTGCTGGCGAGCCTGACCGAGCAGGGTTTCGCCGCCCTGGCCGCCGCCGCCCCCGGTCACGTCCGCGAGGTGCGGCGCATGATCTTCGACCGGCTGAACCCCGAGCAGCTCGACGCGCTCGCCGCCGTCACCGCCGCGATGACGGCCGAGCCCGGCCCGGCCTAGCCCCCGCCGCAACGCATCGCAGGCGGCAGGCGCGATCCCGGGCCCGTGGCGCGGCGGACCGGTCGCGCCCTCCGCCGCGCGACCGGTCCGCCCGCACACGCGGCTGCGTAGCGCACCGATCCCCGGCCGCGATCTCGACCGCCTCGACCAGCAGGTGCGCAGGCCCGGCGGGACCGCCCGAGGCCGACTCTCCGGCGAGCGCAGCCCGCGACCGGCCGCGAGCCGAGCGGCGCGCAGGCCGCCCTGGACAGCCGACACCCGGCCGTCGGCGCCGACCTCGCTATCGATAAGACCGGACCAGCCGGGCCAGGTGGCGGCCCGCGACGAGCAGCGGCTCCTCCTCACGACGCACCTGGGCGGTCACCTCAGCGCCCTCCAGCGCGTTGATCACCGTGCAGGCCAGCTCGCGTGCGTCGGGTTCGTCGAGGCCGTCGGCGATCAGCCGGTCGGCCACGATGTCCTGCCAGTTGCGCAGGGCCCGGTCGCAGGCGCGCTGGATGTCCGGGGCCCGCCCGAGGGTCTCCAAGGCGGTGGCGGTGACCGGGCAGCCGTCGGTCCAGTCCGACTCGCGCAGTCCCTCGGCGAGCAGCCGGGTGACCGCGATCAGCGCGTCCGCCGGGTCACTCGCCGTGGCGAGTCCTTCGCGCAGCAGGTCGGCGAACTCCTGGTCGCCGTGTCCGATCGCCTCGGCGGCAAGCTCCTGCTTCCCGCCGGGGAAGAAGTGATAGACGGAGCCCAGCGTGGCCCCGGCGGCCTGCGCGATCTGCTTGATCGGGGTGCCCTCGTAGCCCTGGCGTTGAAGGAGCCGCGCGGTCACCTGGACGATCCGATCACGGGTGCCGAGGGACTCCGGCAGCCTGACCTGCTTCGACTCGGTATGGGTCACGCGAAGAGGTTACCGAATCGAACGCTCGTTTTAGTCTGCGCCAGCGGGCCCGTCCCCGGTCGCGGCGGCCGACGAGCGCATCGACGACAGGAGGACCCGTGAGCAGGCAGGCAGTGACCGTCATCGGACTGGGCCCAATGGGGCAGGCGATGGCCTCGGCCCTCCGCAGGGCAGACCATCCCGTGACGGTGTGGAATCGCACGGCGAGCAAGGCGGCGGCGCTGGTCACCGAGGGCGCCGTCCTCGCCGCGACGCCCGCCGAGGCCGTGGCCGCGAACGAACTCGTGATCCTCAGCCTCACCGACTACGCGGCGATGTACCCGATCCTCGAACAGGCGGGCGCCGCGCTGGCGGGCCGGGTGATCGTCAACCTCAGCTCGGACACCCCGGAGCGGACTCGCGAGGGCGCGGCCTGGGTGACCGCCCGAGGCGCCCGACACCTCACCGGGGGCGTCCAGGTTCCGCCGCCGCAGGTCGCGACGCCCGGCGCCGCCACCTTCTACAGCGGTCCCGAGGAGGTCCTCGACGCCCACCGCTCGACGCTGGAGGTGCTGACCTCGGTGGACTTCCGGGGAGCCGATCCCGGTCTGGCCGCGCTGTACTACCAGCTGACGATCGACCTGTTCTGGACGACGCTGGTCGGCTACGTGCACATGCTCGCCGTCGCCGCCCCGCACGACATCAGCGCGCGGTACCTGCTGCCCTACGCCGCGCCTGCGCTGGCCGGGATGCCGTACTTCCTGGAGTTCTACGGCGAGCGGATCGACGCGGGCGATCACCGAGGCGACGTCGACCGGCTGAGCATGGCCGAGGCCAGCCTCGATCACGTCGTACACACCACCCGGGCGGCAGGCGTCGACCCGACACTGCCCGCCGCCGTGCTCGACCTCGTCCGGCGCGGCGTGGCGGCCGGGCACGGCTCGGACAGCATCAGCAGCCTGATGACCGTGTTCCGCAGGCCCGCGTCCTGAGGCGAGGCTCGGCTCGGTGCCGACTCATCGCAGAGCCGACCGCACCGCAGGGCCGACTCGCCGAGAGGCTGCCGCACCGCAGGGCCGTCGACTCCGCAGCAGGAGCCGACCGCCCTGCCGAACGGCCGGGGCCGCCACCACGGGGCCCTGCCACGGGACGGACCAGACTTCCGGCACGACGTCGCCGTGTCGGACCGCCGTGTTTGTCTGTACGACATGTACGCACCGACACCCGTCCTGTCCGAACTGATCCGCCGCTGGCAGATCGGCTGGGGCATCGCGCGGGAGCTGCCGCCCGCCGAGGAGGCACGCGGCGGACTGCACGTCCGGCACGGCGAGACCGACCGGCACACCGAGATCATCGCGCTGCACGCCGACGAGGACCTCGACTCCGTCCGCGCGCTCGCCGAGGAGACGGCCGACTCTCCGCACTGGGACTGGCTCACCGTGCCCACCCGGCACCCCGAGGCCGTCGCGGCCGTCCTGGCCGCTGCCGGGCTGGCGATGGACGCGGGCAACGAGACGTTCATGACGGTGCGACTCGACGAGACTCCCGACGATCACCCCGCCCCCGAGCCGTACACGAGCACCGTCGCAGGCACGGGCTCGGTGCTCGAGGCGACGGTGCGCCACCCGTCACGGGCGACGGCCGCGCGGGGACTCATGGCGTTGACCGGCCGCGACGCCGTGGCGCACGCCGTCGAGACCCGGCCTGCCCATCGGCGACGCGGCCTGGCGTCGACCGTGATGACGACGCTGAGCCGGGAGGCCGCGGCGCGCGGCGCCACGACCGGCCTGCTCGTGGCCAGTCCCGACGGCGAACGGCTGTACTCCGCGCTGGGCTGGTCCGCCCAGGCCTCGGTCCTCATCGCCAAGAACGGGGTCGGGGGCCGGGCTCGGCACTCCGGCGGAGCCCGTCGCTCGCGGCACCCCGAGCTGCGTGAGCACGGCGCGCTGCGGAGTGCGGAGCCGACCCGGATCTGAGCGGCGTCGACGCGCGGGCGGCCGGACTGCACACCGGCCGCCCGCGCGGGGACTCACTCGCCGCCCGGTGCCGTCAGCGCCAGTTCGATGCCCAGGTCCCGGATGCCCTCGGCCGCGGCCTCGGCCAGGCCGTCGTCGGTGATGATCGCGTCGAAGTCCCGCAGACCGGCGATCCGATACATGCCGTAGGTGCCGTACTTCGGGCTGCCCGCCACCAGCACGGAGCCAGAGGCCGCCGCCATCGCAGCGCGCTTGACCTCCACCTTCGCGGACGAGGGCGTCGTGACGCCCCGCTGAAGATCCCAGGAACTCGTGGAGATGAACGCCAGGTCCAACGAGAGCTGTTCGAGCGTCCTGGCGGCCAGCCGGCCCACGCTGGACCGGTTGGCATGCTCGATCCGCCCGCCGACGTGGATCAGCTCGACCTCCGTGCAGCCCACCAGCGCGTCAACCACGGAGAAGTCGTTGGTCACCACCGTCATCCCCGTGTGCTCTAGGACGTGGGGCACCATCGCGAGCATGGTCGTCCCCGCGTCCAGGTAGACCGTGGCGTCGTCCCGCAGGAGCCGAGCGGCCTCGCGGGCCATGGCGAGCTTCTGCGGTCGCTCGGTCATCGACTTGTCGACGAAGCTCGGCTCCTGACGGACCTGACTGGCGATCCGCACGCCGCCCGGAACCGAGAACGCCCGACCTTCCCGTTCCAGGGCGGCGATGTCGCGACGCACCGTCATGTGCGACACCCCGAGGATCTCGGTGAGCTGATGCACGCTGAGCACCATCTGACCCCGCAGGTGCTTGAGCAGCAGTTCACGTCGCTGATCCGGGATCAACGGCGTCTCCTCGGCCATGATCGAGACCTCCCTCGCGTGCCTGACGGTACAGGGACCGTCAGACCGCTCCCAGAGCCAGCAGGACGTTCAGCACGATGAATCCGGTGATCCCCGAGAGCAGCGAGGCGACACCGATCGACTTGATGCCCTGTCCCACCGTCATGTTCGACAGCGTGGTGGTGACCCAGAATCCGGAGGAATTGGCGTGCTTCATGATCTGCGCCCCGGTGGCGCAGGCCAGGTAGACCGCCAACGGCGACAGGCCGAGGCTCTCGATCAGCGGCTGCATGATCGCCGCCGCCGTCATGACGCCGAGAATGTTGGAGCCGGTGATCGTGCAGACCGCCGCCGCGACGAGGAACGGCACGAAGATCGGCGAGATCCCCACCGTCTCGATCCCGCCCGCGATGCTCTCGGCGACGCCGGTGGCCCGGATGATCTGGGCCAGCGCCCCGCCGACGCCGGTCACCGCGATCGGCATGGCCGCGAGCTTGAGGCCCTGCTCGAAGACGTCGGAGAGCACCTCCTTGCTGTGCCAGCGACGGCCGAACAGCGGCAGCGCGGAGATACAGCCCAGGAACAGCGCGACGACGGGCTCGCCCAGGAAGCCGAGGACCTGCCCGCCGGTCGACTCCTCGCCCAGCACCGGCACCAGGAACGACGCCAAAATGATGATCGAGATCGGGAACAGGACGGGGATCAGCGACAGCGTCAGGCTGGTCTTCGGCTTCGTGTCGACGCCCCCGCCGGAGCCGCCCGATCCCGCGGCGCCGAGGTCCAGATCGTCGACATACTCCGGCTTGGGGTCCACGTGGGTCTTCGTGCGCAGCAGGTAGAAGGTGGCGACGAGGATGCCGGGGAAGCCGACGACGAAGCCCCACAGCAACGCCTGGCCGATCTCGACGCCGAGCAGCGAGGTCGCGGCGAGCGGGCCGGGACCGGGCGGCATCGTGGAGGTGAAAACGTAGGCGCCGATGTAGAGGATCGGGCCGAGCTTCATCATCGAGATGCCGGTTCTGTGCGCCATCACCGAGACGATCGGGATGAGCATGAGAACGACGGTATCTGCGATCAACGGGATTCCGATGACCATCGAGGCCAGCGCGATGCCCCAGGGCAGCTTCTTACCGGGGAGCAGCCGCTCGGCCTCCTCGGTGATGCGCAGCGCGGCGCCGCCGAGTTCGAGCATCTTGCCGAGCACACAGCCGAAGATCACCAGCAGGCCGACGCTGGCCAGCGTCGAGCCGAAGCCCTCGGTGATGATCTCGATGGTGCCGAGCCCGCCCATGCCCAGCGCCAGACCCAGCGCCGTGACGATGATGAACAGCGTCGGCACCGGATGGACCTTGAAGCGGGCGATCAACAGCACCAGAACGAGAATCGCGGTGCCGAACGCCACCAGCGTGTAGACGTCGGACATGGGTCGCCTTTCGAGTGTGTCGGTGATCCGCTGCCGCTGTGCGGGGGATCGGCTCGACGGAGATGCACGGTGGTGGAGTCGGCCGGGCGATGGTCCCGGCCTGCGCGGTGGGCGCGGCCGAGGCCTGGCGCTCGCCCTCGATCACGATGGGAGGGCGGGTCGCGCTCCGGGCGGTAAGCAGACGCGGGCTGCGCCGCGGTCCTCGGTCCGCTGTCGTCGTCATGATCAGCGGCCGCTGACGGCCAGTCCGTCGTGCCAGGCCGCGAGGAGGTCCTCGTCGTGACCGGTCAGGTCGTCGAGGGTGATCAGTTCGCCCTCGGCGACGTCACGGGAGAGGGTCGCCCCCGCCGCGAGGTAGAGGGGTGCGGTGTCCGCCGGGGCCTGGTCGCCCGACAGGAGCACGGCGGCGACGCCGTCGACGTCGTGGTGGTGCCCCCCCATGGTCAGGACGGTGCCTGCGGCCAGCGGCTGCCGCGCCCGGCCCGCGAGCACGGCGTGCTGCCGGGGGGCGGCGCCGCCGGAGGGACGGCCGTGCAATACCGCCGAGAGGAGGGTGATGGGCGTCTCGACGCCCATCAGGTGATAGGGCAGGTAGACGCACGCATAACGCCCGTTCCTGCTGAGAACGTGACCCTTCTGGGCCAGGGTGGCCCAGGTGACCGGGTCGTGCGTCCGGACGACCGCGAACACGCCGCCCGCGAAGCTGGCCTCGCCGGGCAGCCGCAGTGCGCTGAAGACGTCGACGACTCCTGACCGATGCAGGATGCCGCCGTCCTCACGCAGCGCGTAGACGTCGGCCAACTCGGCGGTGCGGACCACCGGGTAGTGCAGCGCCTCCACGTCGGGGACGCAGCCGGTGCTGTTGGCCACCACCGACATCTCGCAGTGGTCGGCGGTGGCGCTGCGCTGGAGCGCGGCCACCGCCTCAGCCCTGGCGGCCAGGGTGGCGGGGACGTCGTCGCCCAGGCTGAGCAGCTCGCCGAGGGCCGGGGCGGCGACGGTCTCGTCCAGCTGTGTGACGCTCCCGGTGGCGGGATCGAAGACGAGGTCGTACTCCCCGGACTTCCCGACGGCGACGATCTCCAGACCGAGCACCCGCGCCCAGCTGTGCAGGCCGATGAGGTTGGCGGGCTGGTCGCCGTCGGCGGTGGTGTAAACGAGGCCGTTGCGCTCGGCGAGGGCCGCCAGTGCGACGCCTGCCACCGAGTCGACCTCTTTGCTGACCATGGCGACGTGTCGGCCGTCGGTCAGGGCCGCCCTGGCGGCGGCATGACCGATGGCGGGGTTCCCGGTGGCCTCCACGAGGATGTCGTAACGGGCGGCCGTCAGCAGTGCGACGTCGTCGACCAGGGCCACCGCACCACGTGCCACGGCGGCGCCGACCTCGGCGGGGTCCTCGGCGACGACGAGGTCCGCCTCGACGAACCCGAGTTCCAGGCACAGCGCACGCAGCCCCGGCACGTCCAGGTCGCACAGCACTGACGGCGTGAGTCCCGGCATCACGCGGGACTGGGCCAGCAGCGTGCGGGCGAAGCCGCCCTTGGCACCCGTGAGGGCGAAGGTGACGGTCTTCTCGACCGCCGACGCGAACAGCAGCTCGTGATTCATGGGTTCTCCTGTGCTTGCCCGGTCGCCGTGACCCGAGTGGGAGTGGACCTTCGCGGCGTACACAGACCCGTGAGACTGCTGCCACGACGCAACAACGGACGCAAACTAACCTTGGATTCACAGCCAAGTCAACCTATGTATCATTTCTTCACATCCGGGCGGTGGGTTGCGGGTGACGCCACGATCCGCCCCGTTCACGACAGACCAAGGAGGTCGTATGCCCGTGCTGGGCGGCATTGCCGACGACTTCACCGGCGCGACCGACCTCGCCACCAACCTCGTCGCGCGCGGCCTGCGCACGGTGGTGACGTTGGGCGTCCCGTCGGGTGAGGACCTGCCCGCCGACGTCGACGCCGTGGTGATCGCGGTGAAGACCCGCACCGCCGAGGTCACCGAGGCCGTGACCACCGCGAGGGCGGCGCTGCGAGCCCTGCGCGAACTCGGCTGCGAACGGATCTACGACAAGTACTGCTCGACCTTCGACTCCACGCCGCAGGGCAACATCGGCCCCGTCGTCGACGCACTGCTCGCCGACCTCGACGCGCCGGGCACGGTCATCGTGCCCGCCTTCCCCGACACCGAGCGGACCGTCTACCAGGGGCGACTGTTCGTCGGGTCCGAACTGCTCGACGACAGCTCCATGCGACACCACCCGCTGACGCCGATGACCGAGTCCCGCGTGCGACTGCTCCTCGAACCGCAGACCCGACACGCCGTCGGCGAGGTGTTCCACCAGGTGGTCCGGCGCGGACCGGCCGCCCTGCGGGCCGCCCTCGATGCGGAGTTCGCCGCCGGGAGGCCGCTGGTGGTGGTCGACGCGATCGACGACGACGACCTCCGCACCATCGCCGAGGCCACTCGTGACCTGCCGTTGATCACCGGCGGCTCCGGTCTGGCGCTGGGCCTGGCGCAGGCGGATCGCGCGGGCGAGCCCGCCCGGCAGGCCGCGCTGATCCCGGTCGTCGACGGCCACCGCGCCGTCCTCGCGGGCAGCGCCTCGGCCGCGACGCGCGCCCAAGTGGCCCACGCCAGAGATCGACTGCCCTGGTGGAAGCTCAACTTGAGCGCGCTGCGGGCCGACCTGGACGCCGAGGTCGCCGCCGTCGTCGAGTGGGCCCGCGCCCGCTGGGCCGAGGACGCCCTGCGGCCCGTGCTCGTCTACGCGGTCGACTCGCTCGCCGACGTCGAACCACCGCCATCCGACGGCGGAGAGCCCGCCTCCGTACTGGTCGAACGTGCGCTGGGCCGCTGCGCCACGCTCTTCGCCGAGCACGGCATGGGCAGGCTGGTCGTCGCGGGCGGCGAGACCTCCGGGACGGTGCTCACCGCGTTGGAGGTCACCCGCCTCCGACTCGGCGCGCCCCTCTCCCCCGGCGTCTCGTGGGCGGCGGGCACCACCCGCGCGGGCGCCGTCGTCAATCTCGCGCTGAAGTCCGGGAACTTCGGTGACGAGGACATCTTCACCTCAAGCTGGGAGCGACTCGCGTGACCGACCACCGCCACGCCCTCGTCGACGCCGGTCGACGGCTGGACGCACTCGGGCTCAGCCCCGGCACCTCCGGCAACCTCAGCATCCGGGAGGACGACCGGATTCACATGAGCCCCACCGGGGTCTCCCTCGGCGCGTTGTCGGTCGACGAGCTGTCCGTGCTGGACCTGGGCAGCCCGGCGGACCGGGCGCATGTGGCGGGTCCGAAGGCGTCCAAGGAGTTCCCGCTGCACCAGGCCCTCTACCGTCGCGATCCCGAGGTGCGGGCCGTGGTGCACCTGCACTCGACGCACGCCGCCGCCTACTCGTGTCTGCCCGCCTGGTCGCAGCACAGTGCGATGCCGCCGATCACGCCCTACTTCGTGATGAACGTCGGCCAGCTGCCACTGATCCCCTATGCCGCACCGGGCGATCAGGACCAGGCGCTGGGCATCGAGTCGCTGACGTTCCCGTTCCGTGCCGTGCTGCTGCAGAACCACGGGCCGGTCGTCGGCGGGGCGAGCATGGACCGCGCGGTCGCGATGGCGATCGAGATCGAGGAGACCGCACGCCTGCTGCTGGCGTTGGGCGCCCGGCCGCCCCGGACCCTGGAGCCCGCCGAGGTCCGCGAGCTGACCGAGCGCTACCAGTCGCCGTGGACCCACGTCGGGTGAGTGCGAGCCGCCGATGAGCAGGCGATTCGAGTGAGCCTGGGCGGTCCGGAGGCCGTCACGCAGCGCCGATCTCCGGACTCCGCCCTGGGTTCACGCCCCGACGACGGGTGCGAGTGTCATCGGGAGGAGGACGCCGGTTCCGCCGACCGCACCCGCAGGCTGATCACGAAGGCGATCAGCGTCAGGCCGCCCAGCACCACGCCGACGCCCGGATAGCCCGCCAGTCCGAGGCCGGCACCGCCGAGGGCGGCACCGACGAAGACGCCCAGGCTCATGCCTGCCGCGTTGATCGTGAGGGCCGTGCCGCGCAGGGCCGGACAGCGGCGGACCAGGAGACTGACCACGCACGCGGCGACGACGGCGTGCGCTGCTCCGAGCAGCCCGGTCAGCAGGAGAGCCGCAGGCAGCGACCGCGTCAGGTAGAAGCCGGCCATGGCCAGGAACGCGATCAGCAGTCCGCCCGCGAGCAGCCGTTCGGCAGCAAGTCGGGAACCGATCCGGTTCGCCAGTCGCCCGGTGAAGAGGTTCCCCACGAAGAACGCGGCACCGCTGAGGGTCCAGACGAACGCGAACGGGCCCGGTTCCAGCGCGAACCGCTCGGCGTAGAACGGCGCGAGATAGGCCAGGTAGCCCATGAAGGCCGCCGTGCGCAGGGCCGCGATCAGCAGCAGCGGCACGGCACCGGGGATGGCGGCCAGCGCGCGGAAGGAGGCGAGGTAGCCGAGTCGCGGCCGGACCTCGACAGGCTGCCTGCTGCGGCGCGACCGCACCAGGAACAGGCAGGCCAGCAGCAGCGAGATCACGGCGACGGCCAGCAGATTGCCCTGCCAGCCCCAGAGCAGCCCCGGTGCGACCACCAGCGGCGCGGCGAGCATCGCGGCCAGCGACTGGGTGGCGGTCACCAGCGTCGCGGCCCGCCCGGAGGCCGCATCGGCGGCGAACCGATCGGCCGCCGCCGTGGCCAGCGCGGGACTCAACACGGAGGTCGCCGCCCCGATGAGGAAGCAGAAGGCCGCCAGCGCGAGGAAGTGACCGACCGCGCCCAGCGCCGCCGACAGCCCCAGCAGCCCGAGGGCTCCCGCCGCCGCGAGGTCCCGAGGAATCCGGTCGATCAAGGGTGCGAGCAGTGCGCCGACCACCAGCGAGGCCAGCCCGCCGAGCCCCCGCAGCCCGCCCATGGCCGCAACGCTGCTGTCGGAGTGCGCCGCGATGGCCACCAGATAGGTGCTGAACACGGTGAAGGGCAGCAGACTGACGGCCGAGGCCACCAGCACCGGCCACAACAGGCCTGCCATGCGCAGATCGCCGGGGACCTCCGAGAGCGACGATGCCGACTGCGGGCTCGTCTCGTCCGGGGCCGCCCCGCCGGAGGGCTCCGCCGCGTCGTCGATCGCAGTCCCTGTGTCCGTCTGCCGGGCGGCGGCGGACGACGTGCCGGTGGTCAGCACCATGTCGCCTCATTCCCGTCCGAATCGGAACCCATCCTCACGGCTGCTCCGCCTTTCTGTCCTCGACACGGTGCCATAGGTCATATTCGTGTGTCATATGCAGAACCCGCGATATCGACTCGGGTTCATGGCTCACGAATACACGTCGTCGTCCCAGGGCGGCCCGAATGTCACCGGGTGCGATGGGCCGTGGTCGGCATGACCTGCTGCGACGTCCCAATCTGTCTGCCTCGCGCACTGGCGTCGATGGTTGGTCGAGGAATCTACTTCTCGACGAGCGCCTCGCTACGGTATGACACCGACTGATCACCGAAGAGGGCGTGGTCGGCGACATCGGCGGTGCGTCGCCGGAGCCCGCTCCGATTCAGGAATTGCCATCAGCGCATGCGAATTCCGCAGCATACGGCGGGGAACGGGAATTCAGCCGCGCCGACGTGAATCGAGGATGCCGCCGGACGGCCTGCGGGTCCGACGAAGGCCCGAACGAGACGGCACGACACGACGGGGTCGGTGAATCCGTCGGACCACGGCATGAATCGACGTCGAGTCCACACCTCGGCCCGAGCGGGGACGCCGGCTCGACGACGCCGTCCGATCACCCTCGACGGGGACGGACCACCCCTGCACCCACGTCGACCGGCGGACATGCCCCGGCCCGAGCGGCCAACGACATCACGGTGCGAGGAGCAGCAGAGCGATCGCCGGTGCCCGAAGGTCGCCGCACCTGCCCCGGCAGGTTCGGCGCTCGACCGGGCGGCCGCCGAGGCTTGCTCATGACGGGCACGCGGTGTGCCGAGGGTCTGCAATGCCCAGTGGACGAGTGCCACGGTCACCCCGCACTCGGTGCGTCACCCGAACCGGCGATGCCTTGATTGTCGGCGAAGCAGTCGAGAATGCCGTCGATTCCGCACCGGAAAAATACGCGCCGTAACCACCGCAGCCGCACGCCGCCACTCTCGGGTCAATTCCGAGGCACGCCGTTGACTTTGCTCCACAGTTACACAATCGTTGCAATCAGTGACATTCCGGCCCGGTGGTCGGATTCGAGATCTGAAGGTAGGCGACAACGGCGACGGCGGCGACCAGGTGCGCCGCATACGAGAAGTGCACCGGTCCGTCGCGGCCCTGCCTTGTCGCGCTTCGGCGTGGTTCGCGGTCCGACTCGCCTTGATCTCGCCCCGCCGCGCGGACGGCCGAGCACGTCCGCGCCCCGGAGCCTTCGTGCCGGAGTGCCGCCGTACATGTTCGTCACCAGGATTGAGAGGCCCGGCCATGGCCGACCACGGGATAGACATCTCCCATTGGAATGCAGTCGACGACTGGAATGCCGTACACGGCGACGGCATCGTCTTCTGTTCGCACAAGGTCACCGAGGCGACCGGACACGTCGACTCGCAGGCGGCGAAGAACATCCCCGGCGCGCGCGACGCCGGGATCGCCACCGGCGGATACCACTTCGCCCGGCCGGGCGAAGTCGCGGGTCAGGTGGCCCATTTCGTCCACCATCTCCAGGAGAACGGACTGCTGGAATCGGGTTCGTTGCTGCCGATGCTCGACATGGAGGCCGCCGAGCTGCGCGACGACGCGGACGCGGTCACCCGTGACTTCATCGCCGAGTTCCGCAAGGCGACCGACGTCCGGCCGATCCTGGTGTACTCCAGCCTCGACTGGTACCAGAACGTGCTGCGGCCGGACGACTGGGCCGACGAAGACGTGTTCTTGTGGCTCGCCAGGTTCAACGGCGATCCCGGCAACCCCGGCTGGTCGCATCCGAGGCTCGCACTGCATCAGCACACCGACCGGGGCAGCGTGGCGGGCATCCCCGGCGGCGTCGACCGCAACGTCACCCTCGGCGGGTTCGGCGTCGGCGATCTGACGTTGGGTTAGCCGGACCTCGGAGGCGCCGCGTGCGGTCCAGCAGGCACCTGCCTTCCGCGCGACACGCCGGGAAGGCAGGGCAGGCCGAGCGGGACCGGCGCGCCCGCCGGCCTGCCCTGCCCGTCAGATCTCCTGCTCGGCCCGTTCCATGAACTGCTCGACCGCTTCGTCGATGGACAGTTGTCCGAATCCGATCACCGAGTTGAGTCGCTGCCATTCTCGTTTGAGTGCGCTGTTGCCCGGCGGTGGTGCGGACGGGGGTTCTTCGAGTTCGTCGGCGAGGGCTTCCTCGTAGTCGTAGACGAGTTGGTCGGGTCCTTCGAGTTCGGCGCCGACGGCTTCGCGGACGTCGTCGTTGACGGGCATGCCTCTCGAGGTGCCGAGGATGAGGCCCGCGTCGACGTCGTTGAGCAGGAAGTCGACCAGGGCGGCCGACTCCTCGGGATGCTCGCTGCCTGCCGCGATGCTGATCAGGGTGCCGGGCTTGGCGAACTGGCCGATCCGCTCGCTGCCCTCGGTTCTGGGCATGGGGGCGAGCGCGATGCCCGAGGGCAGGACGGAGAAGAAGGTGGTCGTCGCCGAGTCCCAGGCGAATTCGGAGTACGCGCCCTCCATCGCCAGCGGAGAATTGGTGATGGCGCCGTCGATCTGGGCCGTGACCTCGGCGGGGGTGGCCGCCTCGGTCGTACGGAATTCGTCGAGCAGTTCGAGATAGGTCCGCAGGTCCGCAGCGTCGAACCCGATCTCGCCTGCGTCGGTGTAGAGGTCTTTGTCCTGTTGGCGGAGCCAGACCTGGAAGGTCTCCCAGGACCAGCCGAAGTCGGTGGTCCCGTAGCGCTCGCCGTCGGTGGACTCGGTCAGGGCCTGGCTGCTGCTCAGCAGGTCCTCCCACGTCCAGCCCGCCTCGGGCAGCGGCACCCCGGACTCCGTCCAGGCCTGTTCGTCATACGCCCACGCATGGGTGTTCTGCGCCATCGGCAGCGCGTACATCCTGCCGTCGATCTCACCGGAACGCGCCAGCAACGGCGTGATGCCCTCGGTGCCCAGCTGATCCTCGTCGAACTCGTGGAGATCGGCAAGGACGCCCCGATCCCCGTACTCCCGCAGATACGCGTAGTCCATCTGGATCACGTCCGGCGCGTTGTTGCCCGCGACCTCGGTCGCCAACCGCTCGAAGTACCCCGAGAACGCCGCATACGAGGTGTTGACCGTGATGTTCGGATTCCGCTCCTCGAACAACGCGATCGCCTCCTCGGTGATCCGCGCGCG
The DNA here is from genome assembly GCF_001941625.1 of Actinoalloteichus fjordicus. Lineage (NCBI taxonomy): Bacteria > Bacillati > Actinomycetota > Actinomycetes > Pseudonocardiales > Pseudonocardiaceae > Actinoalloteichus > Actinoalloteichus fjordicus. Next base: position 3,222,635 of record NZ_CP016076.1, on the reverse strand, counting down.
GTCATCGTCACCCCACCAGGTGAACCGAAGCTCTACCTGGCCGTCGTCCGCACCACACCGCCACCGCACGCGGCGAGCAGTCCGGCCGCCGCGAGGATCGCCGCCGCCGTCCGTCCCCGGTGTGCCGGGGAACGTCGTCGCACACCCATTCGAGTCTCCTGTCCTGGATTCCGCTCGCCAAGCCCGGCCGAGCCGAGAGGTCGCCGGAGCCGAGCAGGAGCGCGGGCGTTCCGCGCGACGACTCCGGGTCGAGGAGCGGTCAGAGGGCCGGGGCGAGCCCCTCCCAGCGCACCGTCCACCGACCGTCGTCGGGGAAGCCGGGCGTCTCGCCCGTCGGCCCGTCGCCCCAGCCCGCGCACATCATCGCGACGGCATAGAGCAGCCCGCCCGCGCCGGGGAAGTAGGGCGAGGGCACCCCGGACTTGCCGCTGGCGGGCAGGCCGGTCTCGGTGAACCCGAACCGCTCGTGCAGCAGGAAGTCCACCGCGCGTTCGGCATCGCCCAGTCGTGCGGCGTTCATCGCCAGCAGCGGGAAGTCCCAGCTGTAGAGGTTCTCCACCGGCCAGGTCTTGTACACCTGAGCTGCGGTGGCGCGCATGATCTCGACGTCGACACCGTCGCCGGGCAGCATGCCGTAGGGCGCGATCGGGTCGGGATGGTTGGTGTTGTGCACCGTCCACATGTCCTCGACGCCCTCGTACAGCACGTACAGGCCGTCCTGCACCGGCAACGGCGCCAGGTCGGCCAGCACCGCCTCCCAGCGCGGATCGCGGTCGAGGCCGAGCCGCTCCCGCCACTGCAGGGCCACGCGCAGCCCGAACCGCCAGTAGGAGAGTTCGAAGGCCGGGTTGGACGTGGTGGCGGAGTCGTTGCGCTCGTTGGCGGTCATCACCGGCGGGCCGAGGACGTAGCGGCCGCCCTCGGACTCCTGGTGGGCGAAGGAGGCCATGAAGTCGGCGGTGGCGAACAGGACCTCCTCCCATTTGAGCAGGGTGCGGCGCCGGGGATGCGCCTGGTAGTCCAACTCCGCCAGAAACATCACGTGCGGCACGTGCCAGAGCAGCAGGGCCGTGGGGATGTTGGGTGACTCCCGCCCCTGCGCGGTGGTCATCTTCGGCCAGCGCGCGCCGAGGAAGCCCTGCTCGGCGGCCCGGTCGCGAGCCGACGGGAGCAGACGTCGATAGATGTCGGTGCTGCGGTCGAGCAGCGGCCATCGATTCCACAGGGCGTAGTGCGTGGCGTGCCACCAGTACATCTCGGTGTGGAACTTCCCGTACCAGCCGTTGTTGACCAGCCCCGACTCCTGGGGCGGCTCGCTGCCCGCCTCGTTGACCGCGAGGTGGTACTGGCTGAGCACGATGCGGCGTTCCAGCTCCGGCCACCGTTCGTCGGCCGAGCCGGAGAGGTCCACGGCGCCGCCGGACCGCCAGAATCTCGGCCACCAGTGGGCGCTCGCGCGCTCCACCGCGTCGACCGACGGCGGGGTCGAGGACAGTTCGGGTTCGAACAGGACGGTCGCCGCCAGCGTCGCCGATCGACCGCCCGTGAGGTGATATCGGTGGACCCGCTGTTCGTCCCTGGTCAGGCGGGCGGGGCCGCGCCAGGCGACGCCGACCTCGTAGACGGTCTCGTCCAGGCGATGGGTGAGAACGGCACGGCGTGATCCTCGGCGGCTCACCTCGGTCGTGTGGTCGCCGGGACGGTCCCAGAAGCCCACGTAGGGGGCCGAGAACTTGTCCTGGCCCGCCGCCGTGGCGTAGGGGAAGTCGAGGAAGACCGCGAGCCTGCCGAGCCGGATCAGCGGCGAGGTGACCCGCAGCGCCACCGCGTCGGTCTCGGGATCGCAGCTGGTCTCGACCTCGACGGAATGGCCGTCGAAGACGAACCGACTGTGGAGCCGTCCCGTCCACAGCTCCAGGTGCTGGTGGGTCTCGGTGAGGTCGGTGAGGACCGCCGCCGTCCCGTCGGCCCTGGTCAGGGTCAGGCCGATGCGGCCGAGGTTGATGCGGTGCGGGTTCTCCCGTAACCAGTGGTGCAGTTCGGGCTCGTCCTCGTCGCCGGTCCAGTAGTAGACGTCCCGGCCGTAGGTGTCCCAGACGGTGCCGCGATAGTCCTCGATCTGCTTTCCGGGCGGCAGGGCGTCGGAGTGCCAGCCCCAGTCGGCCATGGTGGCGAACGGCGCGAAGGTCTGGAGCCCGGTGATGTCGGCGCCGAAGGCGAACCGGCCGTTGCCGACCTGCACCGGAAGGTCGGGGTCGTCGTCGGTCCTGCGGATGTCGTGGCGCGCGACCAGCGCCTGCCGGTCGATGCGCTCCGCTCCGGCGGACGCCTCGGCTCCCGCGCCCTCGGCGGCGCCGTCCCCGGTCGCGGCGCTGCGGGCGTCTGCCTCTGCCGCCAGCACCCGAGCAGCGAGCGGGGCGGCGAGCGTGCCGCCCATGCCGTGCAGTACCGATCTCCGGTTGACCATGTGTGATCTCCCTCGGTGAGCGTGATCGCCAGGACGTCAGCGGTCGTCCTGTGTCGTGCCGGGTCCTGTTTGGTGACAGTAGGAAGTGCACGACGTGACGACCACCACTCTGACCGGATGCGGCCGAGAGTGGTCGTGATCACACTTTTCGCGACCGGCGGGGTTCCGGGACACCGCAGACCGGAGCCGAGCCCCGCCCCACACGACCATGGGCCGGGCGGGCGGCTCATCGGAGCCCCGCCGACCCGACGGGCCGGGCCCGCTGGAGACGGCGCCGCTCACCAGCGCCGGACGGCGCCTGTCCTCGGTGGACGGCGCCGATCCGGCCGGTGATCCGCCGGTCAGCCGATGGGCTGGGCCGCGTCGGGCAGCCCGGTCTGCCCCGGTTGCTCGGCCTGCTCGTCATCGGACTGGTCGAACTGGGTGCGGTGCAGCTCCTCGTACCGCCCGCCCGCCGCGAGCAGCTCGGTGTGGGTACCGCGCTCCACCACCCGGCCGTCCTCGATCACCAGGATGAGGTCGGCGGCGCGGACCGTGGAGAGCCGGTGGGCGATCACCACGGACGTCCGGCCCGCCAGCGCCTCGGCCAGTGCCTCCTGCACGGCCGCCTCCGACGTGGAGTCCAGGTGTGCGGTGGCCTCGTCAAGGATGACGACCTTGGGCCTGGCCAGCAGGAGTCGGGCGATGGTCAGCCGCTGGCGTTCGCCGCCGGAGAGCCGGTAGCCGCGTTCGCCGACGATCGTGTCCAGTCCGTCCGGCAGCGTCGCGACCAGGTCGTCGAGGCGCGCCCGACGGAGCATCTCCCACAGTTCGGCCTCCTCCGCCTCGGGTCGGGCCAGCAACAGGTTCGCTCGGATCGACTCATGGAAGAGGTGCCCGTCCTGAGTGACGAGCCCCAGGGTCTGGCGGAGTCCGGCGGCCGTGAGGTCTCGGACGTCGATGCCCGCCAGCCGGACCGCGCCCTCGTCCACGTCGTACAGGCGAGGCAGCAGCGAGGCGATCGTGGACTTGCCCGCGCCGGAGGACCCCACCAGGGCGACCATCTGTCCGGGTTCGACCCGGAAGGACACGTCGTGCAGGACCTGGACACCGCCTCGGGAGTCGAGCGCGGCGACCTCCTCCAGCGAGGCCAGCGACACCTTGTCCGCCGAGGGGTAGGCGAAGCTCACGTGATCGAACTCCACCGACACGGGCCCTTCCGGCGCGGGTAGCGCGTCAGGCTTCTCGGCGATCAGCGGCTTCAGGTCGAGCACCTCGAAGACCCGCTCGAAGCTCACCAGGGCGCTCATCACCTCCACGCGGGCGCCCGCCAACGCGGTCAACGGGGCGTAGAGCCGGGTGAGCAGCATGGCGAGGGTGACGACGGCCCCCGCGTCCAGGCCGCCGTTCAGCGCCAGGTAGCCGCCCAGGCCGTAGACCAGGGCGAGCGCCAGCGCCGAGACAAGGGTGAGCGCGGTGACGAACACCGACTGCACCATCGCCCGCCGGACGCCGATGTCCCGGACTCTGGCGGCCCGGTCGGCGAACTCGCGGGACTCGTCCGCAGGCCTGCCGAAGAGCTTCACCAGGGTCGCGCCCGGCGCGGAGAACCGTTCGGTCATCTGGGTGCTCATCGCCGAGTTGTGGCTTGCGGCCTCCCGCTGGAGCCGCGCGAGTCTGGCACCCATCCGGCGGGCGGGCACGACGAACACCGGGAGCAGCACCAGCGAGAGCAGGGTGATCTGCCAGGAGATGCCGAGCATCAGCACTAAGGTCAGCACCAGGGTCACCAGGTTGCCGACGACGCCGGAGAGGGTGTCGCTGAAGGCCCGCTGCGCGCCGATGACGTCGTTGTTCAGCCTGCTGACCAGCGCTCCGGTCCTGGTCCGGGTGAAGAAGGCGACCGGCATCCGCTGGACGTGATCGAAGACGCTGGTGCGCAGATCGAGGATCAGTCCCTCGCCGATGCCCGCCGACAGCCAGCGGACGACGAGCCGCAGACCTGCCTCGGCGACGGCGATGCCCGCGATGAGCACCGCCAGCCACACGACGACGTCGACCGGCGCGCTCTGCACGATCGCGTCGACGACCCGGCCTGCGAGCACCGGTGTCGCGACGGTGAGCACCGCCGTCACGATGCTGAGCACCAGGAACTGGATGAGGCGGCTGCGATGCCGCTTGGCGAAGCCGCCGATGCGGCGCATCGTGGCGGCGGAGAAGGGTCTGCGGTCACGGTGATCGGCTCTGGTCACGCTGTAGAGCGAGTTCCACGCCGTGGACTCCATGCTCATGGAGGGCTCCTGATCAGTTCGGGTTCGTGGTCGGCGACGGCCGCCGTGTCGGCGGTTCGCCCCGGTGGCGGGACGGTGGTGGACCTGAAGGATCGCCTATCGCGCCGACACCCGGTCACCGTTCGACCGGCCCGTGACGATCGACGACCCGGTCCTGGCCGGGCGACCGCTAGTGGCGCCGGAGCCGCGTCACACCGGGTCCGGCTCCTTCTCAGCGGTGTGCGACTGCCCGGCCGCCGCGGTGTCGGCGCGGCCGAGCAGCACCGCGACCAGCACGGCCAACCCGATGGCGATCACGCTGCTGGTCATCGCGACCAGCCGCATCCCGTCGACGAAGGCAGGCCGGGCCGCCTCCAGCAGCGCGGCCGCCTGCTCCGCAGGCAGCCGACCAGCCGAGGCCACCGCTCCGCCGAGCGTCTCCCGCGCCGGCTCCGCCACCGAGGCGGGCAGGCCTGCGGGCAGGCTGTCGACCATCGCGGACCGGTAGACGACGCTGCCGAGGCTGCCGAGCATGGCGATGCCCAAGGCGGCACCGAGCTCGCCGCTGGTCTCCGAGATCGCCGAGGCGGCGCCGACGCGCCGAGCCGGCGCCGCACCGATGATCTGATCGGTGGCCAGCGTCATCGTCGGCCCGAGGCCGAGCCCGATCAGCACGAAGGCGAGGACCAGGGTCGACAGCCCCGCCGTGTCGATGCCCGTCAGGACGATGGCGCCGATTCCGGCCAGGACCAGCCCCGTCGCCATGACCGGCGCGGGCCGGGCATGTCGGGTGATCACCGGGACCAGCAGCGTCCCCGCCGTCGAGGCGATCACGGACGGGATCGTCCACAGCCCCGCCTGCAACGGAGAGAGCCCGAGCACGAGCTGGAGATACTGTGCGCCGAGGAGCTGGACGCCCGACATCGCGAAGATCGCCAACAGCTGCGCGGCCACCGAGACTGAGAAGGCGGGGATGCGGAACAGCTCCGCGTCCAGCAGCGGATCGGCCAGGCCACGCTGCCGCCGCAGGAAGACGATCGCCAAGGCCACCCCTGCGGCCGCCGCGACGCCCTGCGGCCAGCCGAGACCGTCCTCCGCGAGCGCCTTCAGGCCTCCGACCGCGAGCAGGATCGCGACCAGCGACAACGCCGCGCTGATCAGGTCGATCCGCCCCGTGCCGGGGTCGCGCTGCTCCGGCAGCAGGAACGGCCCGACCGCGAGCAGCAGCACCATCACCGGGACGCCGAGCAGGAACACCGAGCCCCACCAGAAGCTGTTCAACAGCACGCCGCCCGCCAGTGGGCCGATGGCCGTGCCCACCATGAAGCAGGTCATCCACACCCCGATGGCCACCCGCCGCTGCGCCGCGTCCTCGAACATGACGCGAATCAACGACAGTGTCGAGGGCATCAGCGTCGCGCCCGCGACACCGAGCAGTGCCCTGGTCACGATGAGCATCTCGGCGCTGGTGGAGAACGCGGCCAGGATCGAGGCCGTGGCGAAGGCGGTGGCGCCGATGAGCAGCAGCCGCCGCCGTCCGATGCGGTCGCCGAGGGCGCCCATCGTGACCAGCAGGCCCGCGACGAGGAAGCCGTAGACGTCGAGGATCCACAGCAACTGGGCTCCGCTGGGAGCCAGGTCGGCGGTCAACGCGGGCACCGCGAGGTGCAGCACGGTCATGTCCATCGCGATGAGCAGCGTGGGCAGAGCCAGCACGGCGAGGCCGAGCCACTCTCGTGCGCCCGCCGACGGCGGTGCGTGCGTCATGACGATCCCTTCGATCTCCGCGCGGGCCGGTGCCGCACTGGAGATCGACGATAGAACCTCAATATTACTTCAGGTCAAGTCCCGCTCGGCCTCGATCGGCAACCGAGCCGCGCGGCAGTCGAGCCGAGGCCGCCGAGCCGGGGTACGGCCGACGCCGACCCGCCGCCTGGCACAGCCCGCGACCGCAGAAGGCTGCGCCCCGACGCTCCGGTCTCACCGGGCCGCCGCGACACCTCCCGTCGGCGCCCGCCTGCGACGGTCCCGACGAAACACCGGACGACGACACCACGCGGCGCCCGACCGACACCATCCCGTCGGGACCGGACGCACCGGGCAGCACGGCGTCCATCATCGCCGCGCTCAGGCCCGGTGCTCCGCGAAACGGGTGATCTCCGCATACGAGTAGGCCGCCGAGGCGATCGGAGCGCCTTCCCGGAGCGCCACCGCCGTGTCGACGGCCGCGGCCACGGCGGTCCGAAAGAGCAGCGACCCGGTACTGATCCGCCGCACACCCAGCTCGGCGAGGCGGTCGACGCCCAGCCCACCGGGCTGGAACAGTACGTTGAGTGGCACCGGGAGCGCTTCGACGAGGACCGCGACGTCGGCGGGCTCGGTGATCCCCGGCACGAAGACCCCGTCGGCCCCCGCCGCCGCATACCGTCGAGCCCTCACCAGCGCGGCCTGCACCGACGGGGGCTCGGCGACCAGCCAGTGCGTGTCGACCCGGGCGTTGAGGAACAGCGCGGGCGCGCGTGCGGCGATCTCGGCGATCAGCTCGCACTGACTGTCGACGTCGGCGAGCCCGTCCGGGCGGCCGTCCTCGACGTTGACGCCCGCGATGCCGAGAGCGGCGAGCTCGGCAGCCCACTGCGCGACCGCCGTCGGATCGTCGTGCAGACCTGCCTCGATGTCGACGGTGACCGGCACCGGCAGCTCCACCAGCAGCCGGGCCAGCGCCGTGGTCGCGGTGAGCGAGACTCCTCGGCCGTCGGGCAGCCCGACCGAGGCGGCGACGCCGAGGCTGGTGGTGCCGACGGCGGCGAACCCGGCGGCGACCAACGCCGCCCCCGAGGAATGATCCCAGGCGTTGGGCAGCAGCAGGGGCACGGTCCCGTGATGCAGGGCGTGGAACACCCGTGACGCCTCGGTCCGCTTCATCGTCGTCTCCCGTGGTCGTGTCCCCGCGCGCCGGATCGGCGTCGGGTCGCAGCTCGACATGCGGACCAGCGGCGAGGCCTCGTCCCGGATCGAGCACCGTCGAGGCTCCCGGCTCGTCGGCGGTCGACCGCGTGCCCGCAGGCCGCTCCGTTGCGGCTGCGCACCGCGTGGCCCTGCTCTCGTCGCGGCCCGCCTCGTCCTCGCCCGGTCGCTGACTGCGAACGCTAAGGGCGACACGGTTCGGCCGCCGCCGAAGTGTCACGACGCAGAATGGGGTCATGGCTCCTGCGCATCGAGGCGAGGCACTCGCGAACCTGGCAGGCCTGCTCGCCGATCGCAGCCGAGCGGCCATCTGTCTGGCGCTGCTGGACGGCCGGGCGTGGACCGCGATGGAACTGGCAGGCCACGTCGGAGTCGCAGCCTCGACCACGACGGAGCACCTCAACCGCCTGGTGGCGGGCGGGCTGCTCGTCGAACGGCGCCAAGGCAGGCACCGCTACGTCGAACTGGCGAACCCGGCGACCGCCACCCTGCTCGAAGACCTGGTCTCCTGGCTCGGTCCGCTGCCCGAGCGGCCGAGCGGACTGCGGGCGGTCAACGCCGCCGTCGCGACCGCTCGCGCCAGGACCTGCTACGACCATCTCGCAGGGACACTCGGGGTCTCGATCACCGATGCGATGCTCGGCGGCGGGCTGCTCGACACGACGGCAGGCCTCGCCCTCACCGCTGCGGGGCGGGGCTGGCTGGTCGACACGATGGGCCTGTCCGAACAGGTGCTGCGGGCCGGACGCCGCCCCGTGGTGCGGGCGTGCCTGGACTGGACCGAGCGCCGCTCCCACCTTGCGGGCGCCGTCGGGGCAGCCCTGTGTGCACGGCTGCTGGAACAGGACTGGATCCGCCGGGTCCAGCCGGGTCGCGCGGTCCGACTGACCGCCGCCGGGGTGACCGGACTGCACGCGACCCTGGGCCTCGACGCGCGAGCGCTGGGGCTGCACTGATCTGCTCGCACCGGCAGGCCATCGGTGTCGCCGGGTCAGGGCGGACGGCGCGCCGTCGGCGAAGCCGCACCGCACCCGTGGCAGGCCGAGTCGGGTCCGTTGTGGTGTGCCGTCTCGCGTTCCGGCGGGGATCGCCGTCGGAACACCCGTCGATCCGGTCAGGTCGCGGGCCCGCCCTCGGCTCGATCCGGGCCCCGGGATCGCCGCAGGCGCGACTTTCGTCCGCCCCGGCCCGCCTCCGGACGCACCGGGGCGGCATCGGTCGGCTCGGACGCCCGGCTGCGTTGCGGGCCGAGGAAACCGGCACCAGGCGACCCCGTCGCGGCGACCGTCGGGTAGGAAAATCGGCCGCGCGCGGCGGCCGCTCGTAGTCATCAGGCAGGAGCCGAGACCAGCAGGCTGCGACGACGCGATGTCGTCCGAGGGCCGTCGCGCCTACCGTTCGTTAGGCGGGCGCACCTCGACATCCGCCGATGATCAGGTCCGATCCGCGCTCCGGTCGAGACGCCTGCCGCGCGTCATCGCCGCGCGGCGGATCACTTCGCCGTGTCGGATCACTCGGGAGCAGGCTCACCCGAGCCGATCCCGGGCCTTCGCCCGTCGTCGGCCGCCGCGTCCGCGATCAGCGGGAAGAGCCGTGTGATCGCGGCGACCGGCGCGGCCCCCTCCGGGCGGGCCTCCGAGCGCGCGTCTCGGCTGCGATACCGCGCGAGCAGCTCCCGAACGGCGGCGCCCAGCTCCGTCAGCTCCTCCGGCGTCAGATAGACCACGGCGCTGAAGGCCTCGTCCCGCTGCCAGCGAGCCGGGGCCGCCGAGCGGTGTTCCAGCCAACGCCGGTGGCTCTCGTCCTCCAGACCGCGCGCCAGTTCACCGAAGCCCGCCTCCTCGGCGGGCACGACGTCGGGCCGCTCGGTCCGCAGAAGCCGCCACGGTCGCGCCCGCCCGCCCTCGTGCGGGGCCTCTTCGATGTAACCGTGTCGGGCCAGGCTGCGCAGGTGGAAGGAGCACAGCCCTGAGCTGTAGCCGAGCGCCTTGGCCGCCTCGGTCGAGGTCAGGGTCTCGGTGTCCTTCATCAGGTCGAGGAGGGCCGCCCGCACTGCGTGTTCCGGAAGATCGTCGTGGTGTGCCGAGGGGGCCGGGTCGGAGTCGGGGATACCATCACTGCTCACGTTGCAAAGTCTGCTACTTTGCAAAGCACTTGGCAAACTTCGCGGCCCGCGACGACGTCAGCAGCACGCCGGGCCGCACCGCAGAGAGGTGTCGTGCCCCATGACAGTGGGTTCGGATCGTCCCCGCTTCGTCGATCGCCGAGTACGTGTACTGGGCAAGCCGGTCGACGGCGCCTTCCCTCGTCGGGCTCCCGAGGCCGAGCGGGGCTCGGTGCTGCGGGTGACGGTCGTCGGCGAGGAGGTCCTGCATCGTCCGTGCCAGGACGTCGTCGACTTCGGCACGCCGGAACTGACCCGCCTGATCGACGACATGTTCGCGACCATGTACGTCGCCGAGGGCGTCGGCCTGGCGGCGAACCAGGTCGGCGTCGACCTGCGGCTGTTCGTGTACGACATCCCGGACACCAGCGGAGTCCGGCACGTGGGCCACATCGCCAATCCGGTGGTCGAGGACATCCCCGCCCCGGAACGCAGGCTGGCGGACGGCATGGAGGGCTGCCTGTCGGTGCCCGGCCCGTTCATGACGGTGGCACGCCCCGACCGCGCCGTGGTGCACGGCCAGGACATGCACGGCGAACCGCTCACGCTGGAGGGGACCGACTTCTTCGCCCGCTGTCTCCAGCACGAGACCGATCACCTCAACGGCAGGCTCTACATCGACCGGCTCTCCGCGCGCGACCGTAAGGCGGCGCTGCGCGAGATGGCCGAGCGACGCGAGGAGATCTTCGCCGCCAGGGCGGCCCGCGCCGAGGCGCTGAAGGACATGAGTCACTGAAGGACTGCGGGACTGAAGGACTGCGGGGCCGAAGGCTAGCGGCTCTGAAGGGCAGCGGGGCGCACGACGAGGTGACCGGGGAGGACTGCGGGCCGCCCCGCGCGAACGGACCGGGAGCACCAAAGGACCTGACCACGGGACCGGTCCGGCTCTCTGACCGCGAGCAGCGGTCGCGGCACGCTCGGTGCCGGGCAGAATCGGTCTCGGGCGGAGTGTCGCCAGGGGGCGGTGTCCGGCCGGGCCTGCGGGTCCGTCCACCTCGGCCGAGCCGCCAGGAGGAGTCGCCGGCAGGCAGCGCAGCCGCCCGCGAGCACCGTTCACCGGGGCGCACCCGCCTAGCATTCTCCGCGTGATCCAGGTTCGTGATCTTCATCCATGGCCGACGACCGAGGTCGAGGCGCTCGCCGTGCAGGAACGCCTACGGCCGCTGGTCCGGCTGGAAGCGCCCGTCCGCCCGCCGAAGACCGCAGCGGGCCTCGACGTCGCCTACGTCGGCGACGACGGGACGCTGGTCGCCGCCGTGACGGTGCTCGACGTGGCGACGCTGGCCGTGCTCGACAGCGTCGTGGTGCGCGCCACGACGTCGTTCCCCTACGTGCCGGGGCTATTCGCCTTCCGCGAGGCGCCCGCGCTGCTGCGGGCGCTGGAACAGGTGAAGGTGCTGCCGGACGTCCTGGTGTGCGACGGCCAGGGACTCGCCCATCCGCGTCGATTCGGGCTGGCCTGCCATCTGGGCGTGCTGACCGATCTGCCGAGCATCGGGGTCGGCAAGAACTCGCTCGGACCGTACGACCCGCCCGGGAGTGCTCGCGGCGAGTGGACGCCGCTGCTACTGGACGGCGAGGTGGTCGGCCGGACCCTGCGCACGAGGCCGAACGTGAAGCCGGTCTTCGTCTCGGTCGGCCACCGCAGCGACATCGAGGCGGCGTGTGCGCTGGTGCTGCGGCTCACGCCGTGTCATCGACTGCCGGAGACCACCCGCACGGCCGACCGCCTCGGCCGGATCAGCTGATCTCGGCAGCGATGTGCCGCGGTCGGTCGCCGACCGGCCACGGCGAGCCGTGCAGATCGGGGCCGTCTTCTCTCCCGGCGGCCGAATGCCCTGCCCCGCCTGCGGCCCGACACCGCCGCCCGGGAACGCGGACGACGTCGAGGCGGGCGCAGGCACACGCCCTGATCGGGCTTCGCCGCCGGTCTGCGCCAGGCGGGCGGACGACGCCTCGAAGGCGACGAGGTCAAGTGCGGGCCCACGCACGCGCACGCCACCGCCACCGCCACCGCCCGGCGCAGGCCCACAACGGCCGACTGCCGTCAGTCCAGGAGCCGCTCGCCGACGACCTCGCCGTGGAAGATCTGTCCCGTCGGGGTGAAGCCGATGCGACGGTAGAAGCCCTCGGGTCCCGCCGGGTGCACCTCCCACATGACGGTGACGCGCCGCTGTCCCCGGCGACGCGCCTCCGCGCAGAGCTCCTCGACAGCGAATCGTCCATAGCCCCTGCCCTGATGACCCGCCGCGATGTTGAGTCGCCAGATCCCGCACCGGAACAGGTCGACCGGGTTCTCCGGGTCGAAGCCCGCCATCACGAAGCCGACCAGATCCTGGTCGTCGTAGACCAGGCGTGGCCAGGCGGACTGAGGCTGGGTGTAGGCCTCGGCCAGCGAGACCGCGACCGGTGCGACGACCGCTTCCTGATCCGGTTCGACGGTGAGTGCGCAGGCATCCCGAACGTTGTCCGGCGTGACGGGTTCCAGGCGAAGGGGCATGGCCGGGCACGCTAACCGTCGGCACTGACAGTTTCGATCACGCTGAGGCCTGTCGTGTCGGCGCAGCTCCGCCGACACGACAGGCCGCGACGCCGGGACGCCGATCGGCACGCGGGCCGCCAGGCGGGCGCCCCGGCTCGCGCAGACCCCGCGTCGGCCGTCAGCGAATCGGCCGGGCTCCGGTGTAGACGCCGACCGGCCGGAACCGCAGGGAAGGCTCCCGGTACTCCTCGATCGCATGGGCGAGCCAGCCGACGACCCTGGAGACGGCGAAGACGGCCTCACCCGCGTCGGGGCGCATGTCGTAGGCGTGCATCATCGCCGCGAGCGCGAGGTCGATGTTCGGAAAGGCCGACGGGTTCTGACCGCGCAGTCGGTCCGTGACGGTGTCCAGTGCTCGCAGGGCCGGTTCGGCCTCGCCCGACTCGCGCAGCAGGGCGATCAGGAGCTCGGCTCGCGGATCGCGCCGCTGGTAGACCCGATGGCCGAAGCCCGGCACCGTGCCGGAGGTGCGCAGCCGGTCCGACAACGCGTCGACCGGATCGGACAGCGCCTCGCCGAGGAAGCGGTAGGCGAGGCTGCTCGCGGCTCCATGGCGGGGCCCGTCGAGCGCGCCGAGCCCGGCGGAGACCACGGCGTACGGATTGGCCCGCGTGTTCGCCGCGACCCGTGCGGCCACGGTGGACACCGCGAGATCATGATCGGCCAGCAGGATCAGGACCGCCGTGAGCAGTCGGGGGCGCACCGGCCGCGAGGTCAGGACCGGCCACACGCGCAGCGCGACCGTGTCGCCCTGCGGGGCGTCCGGCGCGTGCGCTGCGGCCAGGACGCCGAGCAGCGTCTCCCCCGCGCGGATCACCGACTCCGGGCTCAGCGCGAACCGCAGCGGGTCCAGTGCGCCCAGCGCGACGACGGCGACTCGCAGCCGATCCGTCAGTCGCGCGGTCCTGGGCAGCACCGCGATGGCGGCCTCGGCCGACTCGACGAGATCGGCGGGCGCGGGAAACGGCGGACGGTCGGCGAGGTCGCCGGTCCAGAGCAGATGCGCGACAGACTCGACCGTGGTGGTCGTGGCGAGGTCGACCGCGCGATGGCCCCGGAAGTACAGCTCGTCGTCGGCGATCAGGGTCAGTTCGGTGCGAATCCGCTCGACCGCTCCCGAGGCCTGCCTGCCGTCCCGGCGCCGCTCGGCAAGGCCTTCGACCTCGTCCTGCCGGAACACGCTCCCCCGGCCGCCTCTGGCCCGCACGCTGCGGAGCAGACCTCTGCTGACGTAGGCGTAGACCGTCGCCTCCTTGACGTCCAGGCGATGCGCCACCTCGGAGGTGGTCAAGTAACGCGAATCACCCTCGACGGCAGTGGAGTCGGCCATGACCTGCGATCCTCCCGTGAATGTTGACTGTATCAATATTGACAATACATGACCGCAAAGTCGACAGTGCAGGCAATCAAGGAGGTGCACCATGTCTGTCACGGTGGACGGATCGATCGAGGTTCCGCCGGGTCTGCGTGACGTCGTCGTCACGACGACCGAGATCGGCGACGTTCGCGGGAGAGAGGGCTTCTACCACTACCGGCAGTACTCGGCGATCGACCTGGCCGCGTCCTGCTCCTTCGAGGAGACGTGGTTCCTGCTCCTTGAAGGACGTCTCCCCAGTGCGGCGGAGCTGACGAGCTTCGTCGCGGAGATCGCCCCGCTGCGAGTGCTGCCCGACCAGCTGCGCACACTGCTGCCCTCGATCGCGGCGCTCGGCGCCGCCGCCGATCCGATGTCGGGCCTGCGGACGGCCCTGTCCGCCTTGGGCGCGGCCCATGGACTGCCCGCGCTGTGGGACGCCGCCCCGGATCGACGGCGGGCCGACGCGCTGCTGGTGTGCGCGGTGACCCCGACGATCCTCGCCGCGTTGTACCGACTCCGCGCCTGTCTGGAGCCGATCGAGCCCCGCGCGGAGCTGTCGACCGCCGCGAACTGGCTCGCGATGCTCGGGATCTCCGACCCCGCTCCCGCGCACGTCCGAGCCGTGGAGACCTATCTGATCGCGACCATCGACCACGGCTTCAACGCCTCCACCTTCACCGCCAGGGTCGTGGCCTCGACCGGAGCCGATGTCGCGTCGGCGGTGACCGCCGCGATCGGGGCGTTCACCGGGCCACTGCACGGCGGCGCCCCGGACCGGGCGCTGGACTCCGTCGACGAGATCGGCACCCCCGACCGCATCGACGACTGGGTGCGCGCGAAGGTGCTGGCGGGCGATCGCATCATGGGCTTCGGCCATCCCGTCTATCGCACCGAGGACCCGAGGGCCGTACTGCTGCGGGAGAAGGCACGCGAGTTGGGCGGGCCGTTGGTGGAGTTCGCTACGACGGTGGAACGTCGGGTCGTCGAGATCCTGGCAGAGGTGAAACCAGGACGAGAGCTGTACGCCAACGTGGAGTTCTACGCGGGCGTGGTGATGGAGTTGTGCGGGATTCCGCGCTCGCTGTTCACCCCGACCTTCGCCGTCAGCAGGGTGATCGGCTGGACCGCCAACATCCTGGAGCAGGCCGAGGGCGGCCGGATCATCCGCCCGGCCGCCCGCTACGTCGGCCCGAGCGCACCGCAGCCGCTGCCGCCTCGCTGATCACGACCCCGGTGCACGCCTCGCCGGGTGGGCCTGCGGCGCCTGCCCACCGATCGCCGCAGGCCCGATGCCCGGGGGAACAGGCCGACGCGTGCGGCTGTTGTCACACGACATGACCATCGAGACAGGTGTGTTTCTTCCGTCCTCGTCGCCCCGCCCAGGGCAGCCGATCTCGGTCGAGATCCGGGAGAGCGCACGATTCGCCGAGGAGGCCGGTCTCGACTCGGTCTGGTCCACCGACCACCTGGTGGCGAGCGCTCCGATCATGGACAGCACGGTGGTGCTGGCCACCGCGGCGGCGGTGACCGAGCGGATCACCCTCGGCTTCGGCGTGCTGCTGCCCGCGCTCCGGCCCGCCGCCTGGGCGGCGAAGCAGGTCAGCACGCTGCAACTGCTGTCGGGCGACCGCATCGTGCTCGGCGTGGGCACCGGCAATCCCGAGCACGGCGACATCGGCTGGCGAGCGGCGGGGGTGTCCTTCCAGGACAGGGGCGCGCGCACCGACGAGGCGCTGCGGGTGCTGCCCGGCTTGATCACCGGAGCGGCGACCGTCCTCGACGACGGGACGGCGGTGACCCTGGCTCCGGGATCGACCCTGCCGCCCGTGCTGGTCGCGGGCAACGGGAGACGGGCTCTGCGTCGGGCGGCGGAGTTCGGCGACGGCTGGCTGTCCATCGGAATGTCCGTGGAGCAGGTGGCCTCGGCTCTCGTCTCCCTGACCGAGCTGGCCGAGGAGCACGGTCGGCCGAGCCCGCGCGCGGCGGTCGTCGCTCCCGTGCTGGGCACCGATCCGAGGCAGGCCGCAGACCAGCTCGCGGCGTACGCCGCCGCAGGCACCGAGCGGGTCGTTCTCGCGCCGACCGGGGCGGGCTGGCGACAGGACTACGAGTTCGCCGCAGCGGTGCGGGCAGCGGTCTAGTCGAGCCGGGTCCCCGGCCCCGCTCCGCGCCGGGCGGCTGTGTCGGGTAGTCGGTGTCGGTGTCGGGGGGTCGGGTCGGCAGTCTGGCCCGGCAGTGGCGGCGGGACAGCATCGGTAACGGCCGGGGTCGGTATGGCGTGGTCGGCGACGCCGAGCGCCCGGCAGTCTCACCCGCAGCCGCGCTCAGCTGCCGCCCACTCTCTGCACCGCCCTGCCTGCCTGCCTGCCGCCGCCCGGCCGCAGGCAGGCCGAGTCTCCCCAGCGACCTCGATCAGCAGGCCCCCTGGCCCGGTGACCTTCGGAGCATTCGGGGGCAGCGAGACCACCGGCTCACGCCGTGACCGGGGACCGCTCGACGTCGGCGACTCAGGACGTCATGGCAGGCAGCAGCTCCGAGAGGAGGACGGGATCGACACCGACGAGCGACTCCCGCAGCACGCGGCGCTCCCCTGACTCGACGGGCACCTCACAGGGCACGACGAGCACCGTGCACCCCGCCGCCACCGCCGAGGCGACACCGACCGGCGAGTCCTCGACGGCGACGGCGTCGGCGGGATTCACTCCGAGCGCGGCGGCGGCCTGGAGATACGGGGCCGGGTGCGGCTTGTTGTGCGGCACCTCGTCGCCGAAGACCGCGGCGGCGAACAGTTCGGAGCCGACGGTCTTGAGCGCGACCTCGCCCAGCGAGCGGATCGTGGAGGTCACCAGCGCCATCGGCACGCCGGCGTCGTGGACGGCGTGCAGCGCTTCCTGCGCACCGGGCCGCCAGAGCAGATCGGTGCGGAACAGCTCCCTGGTGAGGTCGGCGACCCTGGTCCCGGCCGAGGCGACCGACTCGGGCGTCACCGGCAGGCCGAGGTCGCCGAGCAGGATTCCCATGCTGTTGCTCATGTTCGAGCCCACCATCGCGGCTCTGGCCTCGGCACTGATCACGCCGCCCAGCTCGGCCGCGGTCTGCTCCAGGGCGATCGCCCAGAGCTTCTCGGAGTCGAGCAGGGTGCCGTCCATATCCCAGAAGACGGCGGCGAGCCGCCCAGGAGATCCAGCGGCGAGCTCCCCAACGGATCCAGCGGCGAACTCCCCATGAGATCCAGCGGCGAACTCCCCAACGGATCCAACGCCGAACTCCCCCGGGGCTCCAGCGCCGAACTCCCCAGCAGATCCACCGGCGAACTCCCCAACAACAGATCCACCGGCGAGCCGCCCCGCCGCTCCGTACTCCTCTTCGGCATCAGCCGGACCGGCTGCGTCGGCGACGCGGAGTTCGACGACCTCGACGACCTCGACGGCGGCGCCGGAGACGTCTGCGGACGGCAGTCGAGCGGCGTCCACGACGGTCGATCCGCCGGGCTCGACAGGAGTGGCGGGGGTGGCAGGGGATTCGGCGACGGCACGCTCGTCGGATTCGGTGGCGGGCCTGGCTCGGCCGTCCTGCGGGGACGGTCGGGTCACGTGTGCTCCTCGGGTCGCGATCACCGGCACACGGCGGCAGGGGCCGAGGATCGAAAACCGCCTCGCGGCTCCTCGGCCCCGTGCGCCGGGCGGGATCAGGTGTTGAAGTAACCGGCCTCGGGGTGGTGGGTGACGATCGCGTCGGTGGACTGCTCCGGGTGCAGCTGGAACTCCTCCGACAGCTTCACGCCGATCCGCTCCGCGTCGAGCAGTTCCACGATCTTCGCGCGGTCCTCCAGGTCGGGGCAGGCCCCGTAGCCGAGGGAGAACCGAGCCCCACGGTAGGCGAGGCGGAAGTACTCCTCGACCTCGGCCGGGTCCTCGTCGGCGAGCGAGCCGCCGGAGGACCAGTGCAGCTCCTCCCGGACGCGCCGATGCCAGTACTCGGCCAGTGCCTCGGTGAGCTGGACGCCCAGGCCGTGCACCTCCAGGTAGTCCCGGTAGGAATCGGTGGCGAACAGCTCGTTGGCGAAGTCGGCGATCGGCTGGCCCATGGTCACCAGGGTCAGCGGCAGGACGTCCACCACGCCCTCCTGGATCGCCAGGTCCCTCGGGCGGAAGTAGTCCGCCAGACAGAGCCGTCGATCCTTGGCCTGGCGGGGGAAGGTGAAGCGGAAGCGCTCCGCCGCGTCCGGCCTCGGCTCGGTGAGCACGACGACCGAGTCGCCGTCGGCGACGCACGGGAAGTAGCCGTAGACCACCGCCGCGTGGGCGAGGATGCCCTCGGTGGACAGCCGGTCCAGCCATTCCCGCAGCCGAGGACGGCCCTCGGTCTCCACCAGCTCCTCGTAGCTGGGCCCGCCGCCGCCCTTGACGCCGCGCAGCCCCCACTGGCCGAGGAAGGTGGCCCGCTCGTCCAGCATCGCCGCATAGCCCGCCAGCGGGATTCCCTTGACCACCCGGCTGCCCCAGAACGGCGGTGTCGGCACCGGGACGTCCGTGGCGATCTCGGATCGCGCGGGCTGCACCACCTCGGCGTCGACGGCGGCGGCCTTGGCCTTGCGCTCCTCGGCGATCCGCCGGGACCGCTCGTGTCGGGCGCGACGCTCGGCGATCCTGGCCTCCTCCTCGGGGTCGGCGATCACCAGGCCGCCCCGCTTCCTGGTCATGATCCGGTCCATCAGCCGCAGGCCCTCGAAGGCGTCCCTGGCGTAGCTGACGTGTCCGGAGTAGACCTCGGAGAGGTCGTTCTCCACGTAGGAGCGGGTCAGTGCGGCGCCGCCCAGCAGCACCGGCCAGCGTTCGCCCACTCCCCTGGTGTTCATCTCCTGAAGGTTCTCCTTCATGATCACCGTCGACTTCACCAGCAGGCCGGACATGCCGATGACGTCCACCCGGTGCTCCTCGGCGGCGTCGAGGATGGCGTTGATCGGCTGCTTGATGCCCAGGTTCACGACCTGGTACCCGTTGTTGGACAGGATGATGTCCACCAGGTTCTTGCCGATGTCGTGCACGTCGCCCTTGACGGTGGCGAGCACGATGCGGCCCTTGCCGTCGGAGTCGCTCTTCTCCATGTGCGGTTCGAGGTGGGCGACGGCGGTCTTCATCACCTCGGCGGACTGGAGCACGAACGGCAGCTGCATCTGGCCGGAGCCGAACAGCTCGCCGACGGTCTTCATCCCGGAGAGCAGCGTGTCGTTGATGATCGCCAACGCGGGGCGCTCGACGAGGGCCGCCTCCAGGTCGGCCTCCAATCCCTTGCGCTCGCCGTCGACGATGCGCCGCTGCAGCCGGTCGAACAACGGCAGAGCGGCCAGCTCCTCGGCCCTGGAGGCCCGCGCGGAGGACGCGGTGGCCCCCTCGAAGAGCTCCATGAGCCGCTGCAACGGGTCGTAGTCCTCCCGCCTGCGGTCGTAGACCAGGTCGAGCGCGACCTCCCGGTGCTCGTCGGGAATCCGTGCCATCGGGAGGATCTTCGACGCGTGAACGATGGCGGTGTCCAACCCGGCCTCCACACACTCGTGCAGGAACACCGAGTTGAGCACCTGCCTCGCGGCGGCGTTCAGTCCGAAGGAGATGTTGGAGATGCCGAGCGTGGTCTGCACCGCAGGATGCAGACGCTTGAGTTCGCGGATGGCCTCGATGGTCTCCACGCCGTCGCGCCGGACCTCCTCCTGACCGGTGGAGATCGGGAAGGTGAGGCAGTCGACGATCACGTCCTCGGTGCGCATTCCCCAGTTCGTGGTCAGGTCGTCGAGGATCCGGGTGGCGATCCGCACCTTCCCCTCGGCGGTGCGGGCCTGTCCCTCCTCGTCGATGCACATGACCACGACAGCGGAGCCGTGTTCGGAGACCAGCTCCATGGTCCGGTGGAAGCGGGAGGTCGGCCCCGTGCCGTCCTCGTAGTTCACCGAGTTGACGACGCAGCGCCCGCCGAGGCGTTCCAGCCCCGCGCGCAGCACCTCCGGCTCGGTGGAGTCGAGCATGACCGGCAGCGTGGACGCGGTGGCGAGCCTGCCCGCGAGTTCGCTCATGTCGGCCGCTCCGTCGCGGCCGACGTAGTCGACACAGAGATCGAGCAGGTGAGCGCCCTCCCTGGTCTGCGCGCGGCCGATCTCGACGCAGTCGTCGAAGCGGCCGTCGAGCATCGCCTCCCGGAAGGCCTTCGAACCGTTGGCGTTGGTGCGCTCGGCGATCATCAGGACGCTGGCGTCCTGCCGGAAGGGCACCGCCTGGTAGAGCGAGGCCACCCCCGGTTCGGGGCGAGGCCTGCGCGGCGCAGGGGTGAGCCCGGCGACGGCGTCCACGACCGCCGAGATGTGCGCGCCGGTCGTGCCGCAGCAGCCGCCGACGAAGCCGACCCCGAACTCCGTCACGAAGCCCGCGAGGGCCTGGGCCAGCTCCTCCGGGCCCAGCGGATACTCGGCGCCGTCGGGACCGAGCTGCGGGAGTCCCGCGTTGGGCATCACCGACAGCGGAATCCTGGCGTACTGGGACAGCTGGCGGAGGTGCTCGCTCATCTCGGCCGGACCGGTGGCACAGTTCAGGCCGATCAGGTCGATCCCCAGCGGTTCGAGTGCGACCAGGGCGGCGGTGATCTCGCTGCCGAGCAGCATGGTCCCGGTGGTCTCCACGGTGACCTGGGCGATCACCGGGACGGTGATGCCCTCGTCGAGCATGGCCCGCCGCGCCCCGAGCACGGCCGCCTTGGTCTGCAGCAGGTCCTGACAGGTCTCGATCAGGATGGCGTCGGAGCCGCCGGAGAGCAGCCCCCGTGTCTGTTCGGCATAGGAGTCGCGCAGCGTCGCGTAGGTGACGTGCCCGAGCGTGGGCAGTTTGGTCCCCGGACCGACCGAGCCGAGCACGAACCTCGGCTTCTCCGCCGAACTGAACTCGTCGGCCGCCCCCCGCGCCAGGGCCGCACCGGTATGCGCCAGTTCTCGAATACGGTCGGCAATGTCGTAATCAGCCAGATTGGCGAGGTTTGCCCCGAAGGTATTGGTCTCGACTGCATCGGCACCGGCCTCAAGATATCCTCGGTGCACCGCGCGAACGACATCCGGCCGAGTGACATTGAGGATTTCGTTACAGCCTTCCAGCCCCGCGAAATCATCCAGTGTGAGCGGCCAGGACTGCAGCATCGTCCCCATGGCCCCGTCGGCAACCAGGACCCGGGCGGAGAGGGCGTCCAGAAACGGCGACGTGACACGATCCGACATGCGCCCAGCCTACGGTCTTCAGCCTAGGGCCAGGGTCGTAGTCTTGAGCGGTGACCGACCCGGAATTGAGCGCTGACGAGGCTGAGGCGACGCCGCCGACCCTGACCGATCCGGTACTCGTGGCCGCGTTCGAGGGTTGGAACGACGCTGGTGACGCGGCTAGTACCGCTATCGAGCACCTACAACTCGCCTGGGATGCCACCCCCCTGTTCGAGCTCGATCCCGATGACTACTACGACTTCACGGTGACTCGACCCACCATCCACCTGGTGGACGGTGTCACCCGACGAGTTGAGTGGCCTACGACGAGGATGACTGTCTGCCGTCCTCCGGGTGCAGCCCGTGACGTCGTTCTGCTCCACGGTATCGAGCCGAACATGCGCTGGCGATCGTTCTGCGCCCGCCTCGTCCAGGAGATCGAGAAGCTCGGCGTCACGACCGTCATCACCCTCGGCTCCCTTCTCGCCGACACCGCGCACACCCGGCCGGTGCCGATCACCGGCAGCGCCTATGACAGCGAGGCCGCGACGCGTTTCAACCTCGAACGCTCTCGATACGAAGGCGCTTCGGGCATCCTTGCGGTGTTCCACGACTACTGCGTGCAGGCAGGCATTCCCGCCGTCTCCTTCTGGGCCGCGGTGCCGCACTACGTCTCGCAGGCACCCGCGCCCAAGACGACACTGGCCCTGCTTCGCCGCGTAGAGGACGTCCTCGACATCGAGGTTCCGGTCGGCAGCCTCCCCGAGCAGACCGAGGAATGGGAGCAGACCGTCTCGGAGATGGCCGACGAGGACGAGGACGTCGCCAACTACGTACGCGCCCTCGAAGAGCGCGGGGACGAGATCACCCTCACCGAGGCCAACGGCGACGCCATCGCCGCCGAGTTCGAGCGCTATCTGCGGCGACGACACCGTGGCGGCTGGGGCTCCGGCGGCAAGGCAGGCGGCTCCGTCTGAGCGGCGGGTCGGCCGAGCGGGCGGGCCGGCTGAGCAGGCGGCTCCGTCTGAGACCGTCCCGGCTGCTCGCAGGGCAACTCGACACGGCCAGGCCGGGCTCCTGCCACGACGACGTCGTGCGCCTGCTGCTACTCAGCGGCGGTGTCGGCCCCGACGACTGCGAGACGGCCCGGCGCTCCGGGCAGACAGCGCAGTCCGCGGCAGGCCGGGCCGACACCGGCCCGCCGCGACCGCCTGAGGACCTCGGAGGTTCACCACGTGCGAAAGCCCACCGGCGCGACGGCCGTCGGGCGCCAGGCCGGGTCGGCGGCGATCAATGGGCGGCCCCCAGCTCCAAGGCGAGGACTCCCCCGATGATCGCCACGATCCCCAGGCTCTGCACCCAGGTCATCCCGTCACCGAGGAAGACCGCGCCGATCACCGCGACCAGGGCGACCCCGGCGCCCGCCCAGATCCCGTAGGCGATCCCGAGCGGAACCCCGTGGATCAGGGTCCTCGAGAGCAGGAAGAACGCGGTGGCATAGCCGACCACGGTGATGATCGACGGGATCAGTCTGGTGAACCCCTCGGACAGTCGCAACGAGATCGTCGCCGTCACCTCGGTCACGATGGCGAAGGACAACAGCAGGTAACCCACGGCGACGCTCCTGAATCCTGGACAAACGTCCAGCACTCTAGTCGATCGGCGCTGCGGACTCCTCAGTCCGGCGGCGCCGCAGGGCCGCCTGCTCCTCGTCCGCCGTCGCGGCCCGGCCCGCCAGCAAGTCGACGAGATCCCGAGAGGACCCCCGCCTGCCGAAGGCGGCGCGCTGGCGGGCGGCCGCCGAACCCCGCCGCCGAACCGAGGCGAGCAGCTCCGCCACGAGGAGCTCGTCGCCCATCGCGACCAGTCCGGGCCGTGCCCAGGCGAGCATCCGGTCGATCAACAGTCTCGCGGGCAGCAGCTCCCCGGTCGCCGGATCGAGGCCCATGCCGTCCACCCCGTCGCGCGCGGCCCGCCAGAGCGCGAGCCGCAGCGTCGAATCGGCGGCAGGCGGCGCGGGCAGGCCTGCGTCGATCCTGGCCAGCGCGGTCGCGGCCAGGCCCCGCACGACCAGCGCGAAGAGCACCGCGTCCTCGACGGTGGGCATGACGTCGGCCACGCGGATCTCGATGGTGGGCAGATGAGAGGAGGGCCGGATCATCCAATAGACCATCCCCTGGTCCAGCGCGGCACCCGAGCGCAACAGCTCCCGCACCGCAGCCTGGTACTCCGCCACCGAGCCGAACATCGGCGGCGGGCCGCCGGAGGGCACCTGCCGCCACAGGACGCTGCGCCAGCTGGCGTGTCCGGAGTCGCGCCCTCGGAAGTACGGCGAATTGGCGCTCAGGGCGAGCAGACCCGGCAGGAAGGCGCGGAGCTGATCGCTCACCGCGACCGCGTGATCGAGGTCGGGCATCCCGATGTGCACATGACAGCCGCAGGTGAGCAGGCTCTCCATGACTCCGCCCAGCTCATGGGCGATGCGTCGGTACCGACGGGTCTCGGTGAGCGCGTACGGGAGGCTCGGCTCGTGAATCGGCACGCCGCAGGCCAGTAACGTCTGTCCCGCCCGCTGCGCGGCGGCGACCAGTTCTCGACGGCCCTGGCCCAGGCGCCCCGCCAGCTCGTCGGCGGTCCGGCACACCGGGGAGACCGACTCCACCTGGAACTCGGTGATCTCGGCCGCGTACTCGACCTCCCCCGCACGCGCCGTCCGAAGTACTTCGGCAGCCCCCGTGGTGCACCGCCCCGTACGGCTGTCGACGAGGAAGAACTCCTCCTCGACACCGAAGGTGAGCGGTTCCACCGACGGCGGTCGCTGAACAGGGAGTCCACCCGAAAGGCCACCGTTGGCACCGGTGGCGATGGGCGTGATCCGTCGGCCGTCCGCTGTGAACGTCATCGCAGGTGAACCAACCCCTCGCTTATCGGCCTGGCCGGCCGGGGGGATGAGCAGAAGATCTCCATGGTCTGCCCTGTGTTGCCGAGCCGGCTACGGTCGGCGATCGTTGTCACCCGGGTGACACGCCGCGTGCGGCCGGAAGCACCAGTGGTCGTCGTCCCACCGGCGGCCTGCCGTCGGCACACCGCCCCGGGCCCGGCAGCGCGGTCTGGGCGGGCGGGACCTCGCGCAGCCCGCACGCGATTCGACCCGCCTCGGGCGGACCGCCCGCGCCGACGCCGACAGTCCCGTCTTTCGCCGAGAAGACATCCGACGCACCGGGCTCCGGCACCGTCGACCCGGCCGAGTTCCAGGGTAGTCCTGCCGGCAGCCGGGCCGGTCGGATCGGCGGCGACACCGCACGAGCACGCACACCCACCGGGCGTGCCTGCCCGACCATCCGCAGCCCGCGGTCCGCACAAGATCATGAATGTCGCCAGGCACACAGAGCGCGAACGAACGGGCATGGGTTTAATCGATCTCGTAGGACTTCTCACGAGGGGCGGGCACCATGCGACGGCGTTGGCGATGGGCACTGGCGGGCACAGCCGCCCTGGCGGTACTGCTGGGCACCCCCGCGGCCTGGGCCTACGGCAGCAGCGCAGGCCGGATCGTCGACCCCGACGACGCACCGGAGACGGATGTCGCGCTGGTCCTCGGTGCGGGCGTGCGTCCAGAGGGCAGACCGTCCCGGCTGCTCGCCGGGCGGCTCGACGTGGCGGCCGAGCTCTACCACGAGGGCGTCGTGCGTGTGCTGCTGCTCAGCGGCAGCGTCGGCCCCGGCGACTACGACGAGCCGGGCACGATGCGGGACTATCTCGTCCAACGCGGTGTCCCTCAGGAGGCGATCGTCGAAGACCCGTCGGGCAACGACACCTGGGAGTCGTGCGTGCGCACGCGAGACGTCTACGGCGTGCGGGAGCTGATCGTGATCAGCCAGCGGTTCCACCTGCCCCGCGCGGTGGCCCTGTGCAGGTCGGCCGGGCTCGACGTCCACGGCGTTCCGCACGAGTCCGGCCAGACCAACCCGGGCGGTACCCGCTTCGGGTATCTCCGTGAGACCGGCGCCCGGCTGCCCGCGATGATGACCGCGCTGTTCAAGAGCCCCGAGGAGGTCATCGAGGCCGACCCGGACTCGGCGGTCACCGACGCGCTGGCCGCGTCCGCCGTCGCCTCGGCAGGCGCCCCGCCCCGGCCGCCCACGACGGAGGGTCGCGAGGCCGAATGATCGAAAACACCGAGGGTGACACCTCCGCTGCCGTCCCGAGGCCCTGACACCGCGAGGTAGGTGCTCCTCGCCGCAGCCCGCACCTCGCCCGGTGTCAAGGCGCGGCACGACCGCCCTGCCCGGCCTGCGGTGACCTGGCTCCGGGCCGGCGAGGGTCCCGCCGAAGCGAACAGATGCGACGGCGGCCAGGGTGCGTTACAGGGCGACGCCGAGCAACGCGTCGACGGACTGTCTGATCAGCGCAGGCGCGGCCGGGTCGGTGCCTCGGCGGGTCAGGGCCCCGTCGGCCCAGGCGTCGAGCGCGGCCAATGCCCTCGGCGTGTCGAGATCATCGGAGAGGTGATCCCGCAGGCGAGCCAGGACGGGCTCGGCAGGCGGCCCCTCGGCCAGCGCGACCGCAGCACGCCACCGCTCGGCGCGCGCCCGGCCTGCGTCGAGCACCGCGTCGGTCCACATCCGGTCGCTGCGGTAGTGCGAGTCCAACAGGGCCAGCCGCAACGCCGCCATGTCGACGCCGTCACCACGAAGCCGGGACACGAACACGAGGTTGCCACGCGACTTGGACATCTTCTCGCCGTCCAGGCCCACCATGCCGGTATGGGAGTAGTGCCGGGCGAACGGCCGCTCACCGGTCAACGCCTCCGCGTGGGCGGCGCTGTACTCGTGATGCGGGAAGATCAGGTCCGAGCCGCCGCCCTGGACGTCGAAGCCCATGCCGAGATGTCTGCGGGCGATCACCGAGCACTCGACGTGCCAGCCGGGCCTGCCCGGCCCCAGCTCGGACTCCCAGGACGGCTCGTCCGGCCGGGCCGTCCGCCACAGCAAGGCGTCCAGGGGGTGCCGCTTGCCCTTGCGATCCGGGTCGCCGCCGCGCTCTGCGAAGAAGCCGAGCATCTGCGCCTCGTCGTAGTTCGACTCGTAGCCGAAATGCCCGCTGGCGCGGTGGTCGAAGTAGACGTCCGGGTACTCCTCGTCGTCGACTCGGTAGGCCGCTCCGGAGGCCAGGAGTTCGAGCACGGCCTCCGAGATCTCTGGCACCGACTCCACCGCGCCGATGTAGTGCCGGGGCGGCAGGACTCGCAGGGCCTCCATGTCCTCGCGGAACAACGCCGTCTCGCGCATGGCGAGGACCACCCAGTCCGTCTGGTCCCGGATCGCCCGCTCCAGCAGCGGGTCGTCGACGTCGGTGACGTTCTGCACGTAATGGACGTCGTGACCGTTGTCGAGCCAGATCCGGTGCACCAGATCGAAGGTCAGGTAGGTGGCGGCGTGACCCAGATGCGTCGCGTCGTACGGAGTGATGCCGCAGACGTACATCCGGGCGGTCGCGGACGGCGCGGTGGGTCGCACCTGCGCCGAGGCGGTGTCGTAGAGCCGCAGGGGACGAGGTGTGCCGGGCAGGGCGGGCACCGGGGCCGACGACCAGGTTTCCATGCGTTCGACCCTATGCGCGACGGGCGACGACCAGGCTGCCGGGTCGACCGCCGTCCCGCGATCTGGTCGTCGCCGTCCTCGAACTCGTCACGGCGAGCCGGGTCCGGGCGCAGTCGGTCGGACCGATCAGCCGCATCCCGTCGGGAGGCAGGCCGGATCTCGGCGACCGCCCGGGGCGAGGCCCTGGCGAGACCCGGAGTCAGAGTCGGGAGCGAATCTCGGCGATCAACTCCACCTGACGCAGGTAGTCGCCGCCGTCGACCGCGAAACCGAGCTCGTCGGCCCCGGCCTCGACGTAGGCGGCGACCCGCTCGGCCGCCCCTGCGGGGCCAGCGCGGCCGTGCCGACCGTGTGCATCGCAGCGAGCGGCCGGGCGACCGAGAAGGTCGCAGTCTCCGTAGTGCGCGGCGTCGTCTCGCGAGCCGTGTCGTTGGCGAAGCTGATCACGGGTGATCCTTCGCATTAATTTTCATCATCGCTGAAGCAATGGGGATCATCGTGTCGGCCGACGATCGGTCGCGCCGCCCCGCACGGCCCCTCCAGCGCTCGGACCCCGGATGATCCCGGCGCTCTACCCTCCACACGCAGGCCCGGCGCGGAGCCGGATCAGACATCGACTGTGGAGGCGAGCGCGGCGAGGAGACGGCGGCGGACACATCCCCCTGCGTCACCACGGCCGCCGTCGACCGACGCGGCGAAACACCAGCCGAGCACCGGATGACCCGACCAGGGTCGAACGTCGATCGGCGCCGGGACGGATCATCCGCCCGGCAGCAGGCCGGACGGCGAACGAGGAGTTCTCGACGTGGCAGGAGATGCGGCAGTACTGGTCGCGCGGATGGAGCGGCACCAGGTCGCCGTCTATCTGACGGCGATGGCGGCGGGCGCGATCGCAGGCTGGACCGTCCCCTCCGTCGGGCCTCCGCTGGAACACGCGATCAACCCGGTGCTGGGCGCCCTGCTGTACGTGACCTTCCTTCAGGTGCCCTCGACCGAACTGCTGCGGTCCTTCCGGGCAGGACGCTTCCTCGCCGCCACGCTGGTGGTGAACTTCGCAGTGGTGCCGCTGGTGGTCGCCGCGATGTTCCTGCTGCTGCCCGCCGACCAGGCGATCCGCCTCGGCGTGCTGCTGGTGCTGCTGACCCCGTGCGTGGATTACGTGATCGTGTTCTGCGGCCTGGCGGGCGGCAGCGGCCGACGACTGCTGGCGGCCACGCCGCTGCTGCTGGTGCTGCAGATGGCGCTGCTGCCGCTGTTCCTCCTGCTGTTCCTCGGCCCGGACCTCGCCGATGTGGTGGAGGTCGGACCGTTCGTGCAGGCGTTCGTCGTGTTGATCGTCATCCCCCTCGCGGCGGCCTGGCTCACGCAGGCCTGGGCCGCTCGCAGGCCCGCCGGGCAGGCCGTCCAGGCAGGCGCGAGCGCCGCGATGGTGCCGCTGATGGCGGCGACCCTGGCGACGGTGGTGGCCTCGCAGGTGCCTGCCCTCAGCGGCGATCTCGCAGGCGTGATCGTCGTGGTGCCGTTCTACCTGGCCTTCCTGGTGGCGATGCCCTTCGCCGGGCTCGCCGTGGTCCGGCTCTTCCGGCTGGACGCGCGGTCCGGCCGGGCGGTCGTGTTCAGCGGCGCGACCAGGAACTCCCTTGTCGTGCTGCCCCTGGCACTGGCGCTGCCCGACGCGCTGGCCGTCGCGGCGTTGGTCGTGGTCGCACAGACCCTGGTGGAGGTGGTGGGCATGGTGGTCTACGTCCGCGCGATCCCCCGCCTGCTGCCCGCCCGCCCCGAGGCGCCGCCGACCGCTGAGGTCTGACCCGCCCCGCAGGGCCCCGCCGGTGGCCGACGTCTGCACGGACCGCGGGGCCGTCGCGAGCCAACCACCGCCCGGCCGCATCGGAACTCCACTGGGTCGAGCCGAGGTCGTTCTGCGCCGAGCCGGACGAGCAGCCGCCACGAACGGCCGAGGCACCCCACCGTAGATGCGACAGAGTGCCACCAGATCGGCCGAGACCTGGTCAATCAGCCCCCACAACGTGTTCGCACTCACTCATTAGGGTGAGATTTGCAGGTTGTGCAGAATCTGCATGTCGTGCACGCTTGACGTCATGGGGGACAGCACCACGGGTGAGGGATTGCGGGCGCGGCGCCGACGCGAGACAAGTGACCGCATCCAGCAGGCCGCGCTGGCCCTCGTACTCGAGCACGACTTCGACCGCGTCACCGTCGAGCAGATCAGCACCCGCGCGGGCGTGTCCGTCCGTACCTTCTTCAACTACTTCCCCAGCAAGGAGACGGCGCTCATCCAGGGTCCGCCGCCGATTCCCGAGCAGGCCAGGGCGCTGTTCGTGGCGGGCACCGGCGACGTGCTGGCCGATCTGACGTCACTCTTCGCGGCGCAGAGCGACGAGATCGAGGCCAGGCGGGCCACGATGGAGTCCTTCCATCAGGTCGTCCGGGACAACCCGCAGCTCGTGCCGCTCCAGTTGCAGCGGTTCCACCAGTTCGAACTCGAGCTCGGTGAACTGCTCGGCGCGCGCCTCGGCCTCGACGACGAGGACGACACCGCCCGGCTCGCCGCCGCCGTCGTGCTCGCCGCCGTCCGGGTGGGCATGGAGCGCTGGTCCCGAGACTTCGACTCCTCCCCCGCCGCCGAGGTCGCCCGTGCACTGGCCGATCTCCGCGCGCTGTGGGCATCGATCGTGTCCTGAACCCCTCCGCCGATCCTCGTCGTGGTCGGCGATCCCGCGCCGATGCCGTCGCAGCCGGCAAGTCCTCGCGTCGTGATCCACCGACGCGTCTCGTCGTGTCCGAACAGGAGAATCTCGTGAGTCAGACCGTCGTGGAGTCCCCTCCGCCGCCGCCGGAGAAGCAGAACGAGTCGGAGCGGCCGGTCCAGGGCTTCGGCTGGATCTATGCGGCCCTGATGGTCGTGATGCTGCTGGCCGCCCTCGACCAGACCATCATCGCCACCGCGCTGCCCACCATCGTCGGGGAGCTCGACGGGGTCAGCGCGATGGCGTGGGTGGTCACCGCCTACATCCTCGCGGTCACGATCGCGATGCCGGTCTACGGCAAGATGGGCGACCTGCTCGGCCGACGCAATCTCTTCCTCGGCGCCATCGTGCTGTTCGTCCTCGGGTCGGCCCTGTGCGGGTTCGCGCAGAACATGGGGCAGCTCATCGCCTTCCGCGGACTGCAGGGCATCGGCGGCGGCGGCTTGATGATCATGTCGCAGGCGATCATCGCCGACCTGGTCCCCGCCCGCCAGCGCGCCAAGTTCATGGCGCCGATGGGGGCGATCTTCGGTGTCTCGGCCGTCGTCGGGCCGCTGCTCGGCGGGTACTTCACCGACAGTTCGAGCTGGCGCTGGGCCTTCTGGATCAACCTGCCGCTGGGCATCGCGGCGCTGGTGATCTCCTGGCTCGGCATCCGGCTGCCCAAGCGCAGCAGCCGGGTCCAGGTGGACTTCCTCGGCATCGGCCTCATGGCGATCGCGGTGACGTGTCTGACGCTGTTCGCAAGCTGGGGCGGCACCCGCTACGAATGGGGTTCGCCGCAGATCCTGGGGCTCGCGGCGGGCACCGTCATCGCGGGTGCACTGTTCTGCCTTGCCGAACGGTTCGCCGCCGACCCGGTCATCCCGCTGCGGCTCTTCCGCAACAGCATCTTCACCGTCTCCACGATCCTCGGCCTGCTGGTCGGCCTCGGGATGTTCGCGGCGATCAGCTACATCCCGACCTACCTGCAGATGGTCTACGGCGCCAGCGCGACGGAGTCCGGTCTGCTCGTCATCCCGATGGTCGTGGGCATGCTGATCTCCGGCATCGGCTCCGGTTTCGCGATCAGCAAGACCGGGCGCTACAAGGTCTTCCCCATCGTGGGCACCGCGATCACGACGGTGGCGCTGTTCCTGCTGTCGACGATGGAGATCGACGACCCGGTGGCCCTGGTCTGTCTGTACCTCGCCCTCGTCGGCTTCGGCATCGGCCTGGTGATGCAGGTCCTGGTCCTGGCCGTGCAGAACTCGGTGAGCCCCGCCGAGATCGGCACCGCGACCTCCAGCAACAACTTCTTCCGCGAGATCGGCGCCACGCTGGGCGTGTCGGTGGTCGGATCGCTGTTCAGCAGCAGGCTCACCGCGCAGCTGGACCAGAACCTCCCGCAGGGAGCCGACATCGAGGTCCCGCATGTGGAGTCGATCACTCCCGCCATCGTGGCCGGGCTGCCAGAACCCCTCCAGGACGCATTCGTCGTCTCCTATGCGAACGCTCTCACCCCGGTGTTCCTTTACCTGGTACCGGTGTTCCTCTTCGGGACCGTGCTGGCGCTGTTCCTCAAGGAGAAGCCGCTGGCCGCCACCGCGCCCGGCCTGCACGGCGACTCGACCGGGACGCCGACAGCGGCACCGGGACAGCCGGGTGCATCCTCGGATTCCGAGGACGCGCCGGGGCCGGTGGCCGGTGCTGTCGTCGGGTCCGCCACCCCCGCAGAGGAGAGCACCGGGCTGGTCCACTCGGAGCAGCCGCGCACGACGGCCGGCGACGAACAGTAGTCCAGTCGGCACTATCCTCGCGCACGACCACGCCTTGGCGGGCCGGTGCCGACCGGCCACCGCGATCCTGGAGAACACGCAGATGAACGACGAGACCAGAACCCAGGCCGAGCACAGCTGGCCCGCCGGAACGGGCGGCAGGCCGGGGTTCTGCTTCTCCTTCGTGCGCGAGACGCTGCCCGAGCAGGCCCTGTGCCTGCTCGGCGGCGTCGAGGACGACATCGTCGTGGCGACCCAGGAGCGAGGGCTTGAGCTGACCAGGTCCTTCGACCTGGGCTACCCCGAGGTGGCGCGCGCGGTGCGGCTCGGCTCCTGGACGGTGCTGATGGAGATCGACGGCTTCCAGGGCACCCGGCGGGAGGTGCTGCGGGGTCTCTCGACCGGCGGGGAGGCCGTGTCGGTGTTCCGGGATGCGGGAGACACCGGTCAGATCACGCACGCGGTGGACGGCGTGGTGCGCACCTGCTTCGACCAGCTCGCCCCCGACCGCCGCTGGGGCGCCGAGCCGGACGCCCTGGTGGATGCGATGGCCTCGGTCGGCCTGCACGACCAGGGCCGAGGCGCCGCGGCTCCCGCCGTCGACCCGGACTCGGCGGCGCTGGCACTCGTCGAACGCCTGACCGGTGTGCGACTGACGGAGGCCGACACCACCGGACATCTGCTCACCGTGCCCTTCCACGCTCCGCTACCCGACGCCCGTCCGTCGCTGCGACTCGCCGCCCTCGAGCCGCACGCCCCCGAGGCGGCGGCCAGGCTTGCGGAGAAGAGCAGGCCGACGTCACGCGGTGAGCTGATCGAACTGGTCCGGGGCATGGCCGAGGGCGCAGGACTGAACGACTCCGAGGCCCTGCGCAGAGCGCTGGCCGAGGCCGAGGCGGGCCACGAGGTGGCGCTGGATCGGGGTTCCCCGGTGTACGAGCAGGTGCTGGCCTGGCAGGTGGATCAGCAGCGGGCCCGTCGATCGACGGGGCTGCCCGCGGAGACCCGGCTCGACGCCGAGGCCCGAGCCGCGATCCGGGCACGTCACGAGGTGGGGCTGGCCGTGCGAGACGCCCTCGCGGTACTCAACAAGGTGCGCTGAGGACGGCGATGTCATACCGGCCTCGGTGACGATGAGGCCCGCGTGATGCGGCGACGTCGGCCCGCGCCGCCGACCACGGCTGACGCGAGAGGCGAGACCCGACCGGCGGGCGCGGCGCAGGCAGGCGGTCGTGGTGGCCCGCTGCGCGGCAGTCGGCGGGACGGGCGGAGCAGGCCGGTCCGGCATGCCGCCGACACGGGGTGGCGCGACGGTCGGCCCTGCGGCACGGGCCCCGACGACGGCAGGCCCCCAGGAGTGATCCGTCAACGGCGCCGGGTGAGAACCGCATAGAGCAGCAGCGCCGCCAGCGGCAGGCCGGTGAACGCGAGTTCCGGCAGGTCCATGCCGAACACCAACACCCACCAGCCCTGATCGGTGCCGCCCGCACCCGGAGCGACCAGCGCGCCCAGCCAGGTCGCCGCCCCGTACAGGAGGGCGAACGGCTGATCCTGATACATCAGAAGGACCGCTGCGATCAGCAACATCACGGCGGGGGCGCGTCGGGACGCGGTTTCCGCTCCCTTCATCGGTCCTGGCGCGCCGCCGGGTGACGACGAGGCCGCAGAGCCTGCTTCCCACCCAGACCGGACCGACGGCGTCGTCGTCCGTCTGTCGCCCGCGCCGTCCTGGTGCGGCAACCACTCGGCGGTTCCGCCCGGCCCGACCCGACGCCAGGCCCGCTCCGTCGGATCGACCGCGCGTGCCTCGCCGGAACAGCCCTCCTCGGTGCGCTCTCGCAACCCGATCATCTGTTCGCTCCCCTCACCGGCTCCAGGGAAACGCTATGAGCGGCAGAGGTTCCTGGTCGATGACGACACCACCCCAAGGCGGGGTGGTGCTACCACCACCCCACCTGTGGTGCCTCCCCGCTGTCCGGCCGTCCCACCCGCCTCTAGATTCACGATGGTCATCACAGACAAGGAGCCGCACGTGATCGAGAGCGCCGCCCGGTCGAGTCGACGACCCGGCACGGGCGCCCGCGGCGTCCTGGACAGTCTCGTGGCGATCGTCCACTGCCTGACCACGCTCGCGCTGTCCCTGTGCTACCTGGTGGTCCTGCTCGTGTTCGCCCTCGGCGTGCTCTTGGTCCCGCTGCTGTTCGTCGGCATCCCGATCGCCGCGGCGGCCTGCTGGGCGGCACTGGGCGTGGAGTGGATCGAGCTGCATCGGATCAGCGCCGTCCTCGGACTCGACCTCACCGGGCTGGACCGGGAACGGCTGCCGGAGGACGACCTCGTCCCGAGGACACGGCGGCAGGGTCTGCTGCGGCGCGGGCTGAATCGACGGGCGCTGACCGCACTGGCCTACACCCTCGTCCAGGTGGGGTGGGGGATCACCTCCGGTGCCGTGCTGCTGTTCGCCCTCTCGGCTTCGACGGCCTACCTCGGCCACGGCGTGCTGCTCGTCGCGTCCGGTGGTGCGGACAGCAGGCAGATCGTCCTGAGCCTCGGCGGCGGGGTGGTCGGGCTCGTCGTGAGCGGTTGGCTGGCCCGGCGATTCGCCATGATTGAGGTGCTGCTGCTGCGAAGGATGGTGCTTCGCAACAAGATGCGGGCGCTGCGCCGACAGGTCGAGGAGCTTCGGGAGCGCAGGCTCCGGATGGTCGACGCCGCCGAGGCCGAGCGCAGGCGGCTGGAGCGTGACCTGCACGACGGGGCCCAGCAGCGGCTGCTGTCCGTGACCATGACCCTCACCAGGGCGCGAGCCAGGATCGGCAAGGACACCGCCGCCGCCGAGGTGCTCTTGGCGGAGGCCCACCAGGAGGCCAAGGCCGCGATGACCGAGCTACGGGACCTGGCACGCGGACTGCATCCCGCGATCCTCACCGACCACGGGCTGGACGGCGCCCTGCCCGCCGTCGCGAGCCGCTGCGCCGTTCCCGTCGGCCTGGACGTCGAGCTGGACTCGCGTCCCTCGGCCCGCACCGAGGGCGTCGCCTACTTCGTGGTGTCCGAGGCGCTGACCAACATCACCAAGCACTCCGAGGCCACCACCGCCTCCGTCCGGCTGCACCGCGACGGCGAACGGCTGTGGATTCGAATCGCCGACGACGGCGTGGGCGGTGCCACGGTGGACGGTGCACCGGGCGGCGGGCTGGCCGGGCTGATCGACCGGGTGTGGGCCGTGGACGGCGAACTGGCGCTGTCCAGCCCGCCCGGCGGACCCACGGTCGTCACGGTCGACCTGCCCTGGGAGGCGTGAGACGATGCGCGTGGTGATCGCCGAGGACTCGGTGCTGCTGCGTACCGGGTTGCTGCGTCTACTGCGGGACGAGGGGATCGACGTCGTGGCGGACGTCGGTGACGCGGACGCGCTGCTCCGCAGCGTCGAAGACCTCCGCCCGGAGTTGTGTCTGGTGGACGTACGGATGCCGCCCGGCTTCTCCGAGGAGGGGATTCATGCCGCCGTGGAGATTCGTCGTCGGCATCCCGACATCGCGGTGGTGGTGCTCTCACAGTACGTGGTCGGCCGGTACGCGGCGGAGCTGATCACCGGCGGCGCGACCCGAGTCGGCTATCTGCTCAAGGACCGGGTTGTCGACCTGGACGACTTCCTCGCCGCGCTGCGCCGGGTGGTCGCGGGCGGCACCGCCTTCGACCAGGAGGTCATCGCGCAGCTGCTCACGCGCAATCGGGACGACGCCAGGCTGGGCAGGCTGAGTCCGCGCGAACTGGAGGTGCTGGGCCTGATGGCCCAGGGCCTGAACAACGCAGGCATCGCCGAACGCCTGATGATCACCGAACGCGCGATCGAGAAGCACATCAACGGCATCTTCACGCGGCTCGACCTCGGTCACCAGGACCATGAACATCGGCGCGTCCGGGCTGTTTTGGAGTACCTCCGCAACCACGGCGTCCCCGAGGGGTGACGTCGCGGGCCGCCCGTGCGGCATGCCGAGCCGGCCCGCGACGCCGGAGTCGGGCCGTCATCGAGGCACGGCCGGGCGGGATGGTCGACGACGACCACACACGATCAGGAGCGAGGGATGAGCGACGTGACGAGCCGACGGGCGCGGCCGAGACCCGACCTGGCCTGGTTGGCCCGGCCCGCCTGGCTGATCGGCGGGTCGTTCGTCGCGCTGATGATGGTGGTCTCCGGCGGCATGTACGGACTCGCGGTGCTCACCCAGACCAGTGAGACCACGACCGTGAGCCACTCCGGCGACATCCGAAGACTGACGATGATCATCGACTCGGGTGACGTCCGCGTCGAGGCGTCGGAGGAGGCGACCACGACGGAGATCATCCGCACCTGGCACAGCGACGCCTCGACCCCGCAGACCTGGTCCGAGGTCACCGAGTCGGACGAGACACTGAGCATCACCGAGTCCTGCCCGGTGCACATGTACGACTTCTGCGCGACCGACTATCTGATCCGGCTCCCTGCCGGCGTCGAGGTCGACGTCGAGACGGGCACGGGCAGCGTGAGCGTCGTGGACACGATGGCGCCGCTGACCGTCCGAACCTCGGACGGCGAGGTCTTCGCCGAAGGCCTCGCGGGGGAGGTGCTGATCGCGGCCCATACCGGCGACATCGAGGTCAGCGACGTCGATGCCGAGCGCATCATGCTGGAGACGTACTGGGGCGACGTCACGGTGCACACCACCGCGCCGTTCGCCTCGCTGTCGGCGGTGTCGGGCCAGGGCGACGTGACCGCCTGGATCGCCGAGGAGCACGCGCCGTATCGCGTTCAGATCACCGCAGGCTCCGATCAGGTCGTCCACGTCGCCCAGGACCCGTACCAGGGGCCCCTGGTACGGGTGGGGGCCGAGGCGGGCCACGCCTCGGTGCTGCCGACCTGAGCGGACCGCGACGGGGAGCCGCTCGCCGTCCGAGTCCCCTCGTGGACGGTGCCGACAGCGGCGCGGGGTTCGTTCTGCGTCGTGTCGGGCTCTCCGGCCGCCCGGAGGATGCCGTGTGCCGCAAGGTGTTCGACGCTCCGTCGCCCCGCGACGATCAGCCGGACGGTCTGCTCCGAGGGCGTGGTCAGGAGTCCTCGGCGTCATCCCGCGTGAATCGCCGAAGTCCACCGCCCTCGGTCGTGGTCACTCCCTGTTCGGCACAGCGCAGGGCCCTCGTGGGACCGAGTGGCGACCGGGTCGGGGGCGCGCGTCAGCAGGTCGGATCGCCGAAGGTCTGGCAGTAGGTGATCGGGTTGCCGTACTCCTCGACCTTGGTAGGCGACCCTCGTGCCCGTCCAGGCGGACGACGTAGGCGTTGCGGTAGGGCCTGCCGTCGGCGGTGGTGAAGTCGCCGTTCGCCTGGCGGAAGGAGGTGGCGCCGTCGGCGGTCACGCTCACCCGCTCGTCGACGAAGTCGATGGTCGCCATGTTCGTGAACACGCCGGTCAGGTAGCCGAGGACCTGCTCATCGCCGACGAAGCGGGCCGCAGGCTCCGGTTCTCCGGTGAAGGACAGTGCCACCGTCAGCTCCACGTCGCGGTCGATCATGTCGACGACGGCGGAGAGGTCCTTGGCCTCCATCGCCGCGACGAAGGCCGAGATCATCGCGCTGCTGGCCGAGAGCGGCGCCGATCGCGAGACCGCCTCGCTCGCCGCCGAGCTGGGGATCGCGTGCTTCCATGCCGGACGCGCGGCAGCGGACAACGAACCGGCACGCCTCACTGCCGCCGTCGACGCCGCCTTCGCCCGACTCGGCTAGTTGTTCTGCCCCCAGCGCGGTCGGCATCGATCCTGTTCAGGAGAGCCTCAGACACTTGTCGAGGCCCGAATCGGGCGCGTGCCGCACAGGCCGAGAATCACTCCCGCGTACGCACGGTTGACAGCGCGGCCCGCCAACCGCGGGCGATCACGATCGAGCCGTCCCTGCGCAGGGTCGATTCGCTGACGGCACCGTCGGTTGCCAGTGCCCGGGAGCCATCCCCGCATGCGCGGGGCCGATACTTCCTGACCTGCTCGTCTGGTGACGACCAAGGCGCCAAGCTGCCACCTGACCCACGCCACTCCAGGCGGTGGCCAGGCCTCGTCACGGACCCGCCGCCCGCCCAGAAACTCAACCGAGATCACGCCGTCAGGCGACCGATCGACGACCGGCAGCGCCCGTCGCCCGAGACCGCCGTCTCGGGTCGTCCTCAGCGGCGGGACCGCCGGGTGCGCAGATAGTCGCCGACCACCGCCGCGCCCAGCCCGTCGAGATCCGGGGCGAACACCCGGCCGCCCGCCCGGCGCGCGAGCAGGTCGACGAACACGGTGAGCCGCTCGTCGTCACCGAGCCGGAACACGCTGAGCGCGGTGCCCGCCCTGGCCAGCGCCTCCACCTCCGCCAGCGTGGCGCGCAGCGTCTCCGGCCGAGGCGGGTAGTCGAACACCGCCTCGCCGTCGGGTTCCAGATGCGCGGTGGGCTCGCCGTCGGTGACCACCAGGACGACCGGCATCGCATCGGGGTGCCGCCGCAGATGTCGGCCTGCGAGCAGCAGGGCGTGGTGCAGGTTGGTGCCCTGCTCCATCGTCGCCTCCAGCTCGGTGAGGCCCGCGATGTCGGTGGTGGCGGCCCGCCTGCCGAAGGTGACCAGGTGGAGGTCGTCGCCCCGGAACCGCGTGCTCACCAGGTGGTGCAGGGCGAGCGCCGTGCGCTTCATCGGCGCCCAGCGGCCGTCCTGGACCATCGACCAGGAGACGTCCACGCACAGCACCACCGCCGCTCGGGTCCGCGTCTCGGACTCGGCGACCTCGATGTCGGCCACCGCCAGCACGGGTCCCGGCAGGGCGGCCCGCCGCAACGCGGCGTTGCGCGCGGTCCGGGCGGCGTCCCACGGCTCGGTGTCGCCGAACTGCCACGGCCTGCTCGCCCCGGTCGGCTCGCCTGCCGACCCCGCTCGTCGCGTGTCGCGCTCCCCGCGCCGCGTCCTGGTCTGATCCAGGACGTCGCGCAGCAGGTCCTGGCCGAGCGTGCGCAGGGCGCGCGGCGTGAGCCGGAGACTGCCGTCCGCGCTGCGACTCAGCAGGCCGCCCCGCGTGAGCTCCTGTTCCAGCTCGGTCAGCCCGCGCACGGCGATTCGCGCGTCCGGGCCGAGCCTGCGCTCCAGCGCGGCCAGGTCGACGTCCTCCAGGCGGGCACCCGGATAGGCCTGGCCGAGTTGCTCGGCCAACTCGTCGAGCTCGCCCAGCTCCGTCAGCGCCTCGGCGGCCTCCGACAGTGACAAGGGCTGAGAGCCTCGGAACCGGCCGCTGCCCTGCCAGTCCTCCCCCGGACGCAGCGACTGGAGTCGGGCGTCCAGCTCGCCGAGGGCCTCGGACAGCCGGGGATCGCCGAAGGCCTGTCTGGACAGTTCGGCCAGCTCGGCACGCTGCTGGGGCGACAGCGAGTTGAGCGTTCTGGCCGCGGCGGCCGCGCGGGCCGCCAGCACGTCGATCAGCTCCTCGACGTCGCGAGGCTGTTCCGGGAAGAACCGGCCGTGCTCGGCCATGAACGCCGTGAACCTCGCGGGCACGTCGGGCTCGCCTGCGGCGTGCGCGGCGAGCAGGGCATTGAGGTCGGCGAGCATCGCCCGCACCTGGGCCACCTGCTCCGGCCCGGCGTCGCGCATCGCCTGCCGCATCCCCTCGAACCGGGCGTCCAACAGCTGTTCGCCGAGGAGTTCCCGAATCCGCGCGTAGTCGACGGCCGCCTGATCCGAACGCCACTGGTAGTCGCCCAGCTCCCGCACCGCCCGGCCGGGATTGGTCGGCAGGGCGTCGAGCCGCATCTCGCGGAAGCGCGCGTCGTCGGTCGGCTCGGGGAACAGCACGCGCCGCTCCTCCGCCAGCGCGCGGGCGAGCAGCTCGCGGACCTCGGTCAGCGTCCCGTCGACCCGATGCCGCCGTTGCAGCCGGGAGCGCTGCTCCCAGACGCGTCTGGTCAACTCGTCCAGTCCGGTGCGGTCGGGCAGTCCTCGCCGCAGCAGCTCGCGCAGCGCGGCCCTGGTCGACGAGCCGTCCATGACGTCGCGGCCCAGCTCGGCCAGGGCCGCCCGCAGGTCGATCGGCGGGGCCAGCGGGTCGGGTCCGCCGTGCCAGCGGACGTAGCGGTAGCCCGCGACATCCCCTTCCGGGCCCTCGCGCCCGGCCCGGCGGGGCTCGCCGCCCTCAGCGCCGTCGTCCATCTCGTCCTCGATTCCGTGCCAGGTCACGCGCCGTAGACGGTCTGCTCGTCCTCGGTGTCCTTGCCGAGCTGTCGCGACAGGTAGAGCAGCTCCAGCGCCAGTTCGACGGCGGAGGCGATCGGTCCCGCCGGGCCGGTCGGGTCGGCGCCCAGCCGTTTGGCGATCTCGGCCGTCGCGGGCAGCTCCGGCAGCGCACGCAGCAACGCCTCGGCCGTGACCCGCTCGCCCGTGGTCACCGGCGTGCCCGCGACGGCCTCGGCGAGCGGCCCGAGGTCGACGCCTGCGAGCAGGTGGCGGGCGGTGTCGGCGGTGGCGCGACGCAGCAGGTGGCCGAGCAGCTCCTCCTCTCGGCCCTCCTCCCCCGCCTCGAACTCGATCTTGCCGCGCAGGACGGGGACGACGCCGTCGAGGTCCACCGGCCGGGCCACGGCGTCGGCCTCGCCCGTGCGGGCGGCACGACGCAGCGCCGCAGCCGCGACCGTCTCGGCGGCGGCCACCGCGAAGCGCGCCGACACCCCGGATCGCTGGTCCACCGCCGTGGACTCCCGCAGCGCGCGGACGAACCGGGCGAGCACCTCCAACAGGTGGTCGCCGACCTCCGCGACCAGCTCGGCCTCCTGCCGGACCAGCGCCGTCTCCGCCGCGATCTCCAGCGGGTAGTGGGTGCGGATCTCCGCGCCGAACCGGTCCTTGAGCGGGGTGATGATCCGACCCCGGTTCGTGTAGTCCTCGGGGTTGGCGGTGGCCGCGACCACGACGTCCAACGGCAGGCGCAGCGTGTAGCCGCGCACCTGGACGTCGCGCTCCTCCATGACGTTGAGAAGGGCGACCTGGATGCGCTCGGCGAGGTCGGGCAGTTCGTTGATCGCCACGATGCCGCGATGTGCCCGGGGAACCAGACCGAAGTGGATGGTCTCCGGGTCGCCGAGGCTGCGGCCCTCGGCCACCTTGACCGGGTCGACGTCGCCGATGAGGTCGCCGACCGAGGAGTCCGGGGTGGCGAGCTTCTCGGTGTAGCGCGCGGAGCGGTGCACCCAGCCGATCGGCAGGTCCTCGCCCAGCTCGGCGGCCCGACGCAGGCTCGCGGGGGTGATCGGGTCGAACGGGTGCTCGCCCAGTTCGGCGT
Organism: Actinoalloteichus fjordicus; assembly: GCF_001941625.1. Classification (NCBI taxonomy): domain Bacteria; kingdom Bacillati; phylum Actinomycetota; class Actinomycetes; order Pseudonocardiales; family Pseudonocardiaceae; genus Actinoalloteichus; species Actinoalloteichus fjordicus. Next base: position 3,182,201 of record NZ_CP016076.1, on the reverse strand, counting down.
CGCGGATCACCGGAGCCCATTCGTCGAGGAGCCCGACGAGGGTCCGCAGCAGCCTCGTCTTGCCCTGGCCGCGCTCCCCGAGCAGCACGACGTCGTGTCCCGCCAGCAGCGCTCGTTCCAGCTGAGGCAGCACCGTCCGGTCGAAGCCCACGATGCCCGGCCAGGGATCGACGCCCGCCCGCAGCGCGGCCAGCAGGTTCTCCCGCAGTTCGGCCTTGACGCCGCGCAGCCGGTGTCCGGTGGCACGCAGCGCGCCCACGGTGGCGGGCAGGTCGTCGGGGATCGCGGGGGCGGCAGGGACCGGGAGATCGCTCACGCCTCGACGCTACGCAGAATCGGCGGACGAGACCACGTCGAGTGACTCCAGCTCACGACGGACCGGCCCGCCACGTCGATCGTCCGTCGAAGAACGTCGCGGGCAGCGGCGGACACCGACGAGCACCGGGACTGCGGCAGGCTCCCGGTCCGGGCAGTAGCCGGCCGCACGGCCACCCGGCCCGCCTCGCGCCGAGGACAGCCGGTGACGCGCGTCGCGGGCCTGCCCGTCCAGCCCGAACCGGGCGCATTACGGTGTGCTCGACGATGCGCAGGGCATCGAGGGAAGGCGGCCAGGGTGATCCCGACGGTGACCGGGACGCGGTACGTGACACCGCTCCGCGAGGGCGGCTCCCTCCCCGGCCTGGTCGAGGCCGACGACGAGGGCACCTACGTCGTGAAGTTCCGGGCGGCGGGTCAGGGTCCCAAGGTGCTGGCGGCGGAGATCATCGCGGGCGAACTGGCCCGCAGACTCGGCTTTCGAGTGCCGGATCTGGTGCTGGTCGAGATGGACCCGCGCATTGCCCGGCACGAGCCGGACGAGGAGGTCCAGGAGCTGCTCGCGGCCAGCAGCGGGCTGAACCTGGGCATGGACTTCCTGCCGGGTGCGTTCGGCTTCGATCCGGAGGCGTTCCCGCCGGACGCCGAGGAGGCCGCGCGGGTGCTGTGGTTCGACGGCCTGATCAACAACGTCGACCGCAGCTGGCGCAATCCGAACCTGCTGCGCTGGCATCGCGAACTCTGGCTGATCGACCACGGGGCGGCGCTCTGGTTCCACCACGACTGGCCTCGGGCCGGGACGGCGGCGGGCAGGCCCTTCCGGTCGGAGGATCATGTGCTCGTCCGACATGCGGCCGACCCGGCGACGGCCCACCGCGAACTGGCGCCGAAGGTGACCGAGTCACTGCTCACCGAGATCACGGCGCTGGTGCCCGATCGCTGGCTCGTCGACGAGGACGGCGACTCGGACGCGTTCCATCGGCGAGCCGCCTACGTGGACTACTTCCTGCGTCGGATCGAGTCGGCACCGAGCTGGCTTCCCGGAGGGACGGCATGAGCGAGCTGGTCGTGTTCGAGTACGCGACGCTGCGCGTGATGCCCCGCATCGAGCGCGCCGAGTCGATCAACGCCGGGGTCCTGCTGTACTGCGGCAGGCTGGACTACCTCGGTGCCGCCGTCGATCTGGACGCCGACCGACTACGGGCGCTGGACCCCCACGTCGACGTGGAGTCGGTCGTCGCGGCGCTGCACGCCGTCGAGCGGGTGTGCTCGGGCGCCGATCGACAGGTGCCCGCGTGTCAGACCAGCCTCGGACAGCGGTTCCGCTGGCTGACCGCGCCGCGCAGCACGGTCGTGCAGACCGGCGCGGTCCACGCCGGACTGACCGACGATCCAGCGGCCGAGCTGGACCGGCTGACGACCGCACTGGTGCGGTGACGCCGATCGGCGGCCCTAGGTTGCGGATTTGCACCGATCGTGGCGTGTCGACTTCGATGCGAGACTCCTGATCGCTGCGCGCCTACCATCGCGGGAGACGTGTCCCGACGTAGTCGGACTCGACACATCCGAGAGACAGCAGGCTCTCGTCTCTCGGAGGAGAGGAAGCACGATGAACCGTTCCAGCGCTCGTCATCGCATCGTGACCGCCCTGGTCTCAGCCGCGTTCATGACCCTGGTCTTCGCGCTGTTCGCCGGGCTGGCCGACATCCCCCTCACGGGTCTGCCGCTGACCTACCTGGCCTTCTTCGGACTGTGGACGCTGGCCGCCTGGGCGGCGACGCCGCTGTTCGAACGGATCGACGCCTTCGCCGCCGACCAGAAGCACCGATTCGGCCAGCACGGATCAGGAAAGGCCTGAGCCTGCCACGGCCCGACCGCGCACGGCGGCCGGGCGCACCGGTCGGCGAGCGACGGTCCCCGTCGCCTGGCCGCGTCGACGTCCCGGCGGATCTCCGGCCACGCGCCGATCAACCGGGCCGTCGAGACGTCGGCGGGTGATCCGGCTCGATCCCGACGCCCCTCCGCCAGGCGATCTCGGGTCGGCTCAGTCGACCGAGGCGACCGCCGCGTAGAAGCCCGCATGCTCCGCGTCGGCGTTGAGCACGCCGTGCCACTCCGTCGCGTCCACCAGGCCCGGCGCCAGGAGGGTGAAACCGGTCAGCATCGCCGTCAGCCGCTCTCGACTGCGCGGCAGCACCGGGGTGTCGGCCCGCTGGTAGACCCGTGAAGCCGCCCTCGCCTGTTCGGGATCGTGATCGGCGGTCACGTGCGAGATCACCAGCCTGCTGCCCGGCGCCATCGTCTGGCGGTACCCGGCGAGGATCTCCTCCGGCCGTCGCTCCTCGGGGACGAAGTGCAGCACCGCCACCGCGAGCAAGGCGACCGGCTCGGCGAAGTCGATCACCTCGCGGACCGTCGGTGCGGCCAGGACCTGCTCCGGATCACGCAGGTCCGCCTGCGTGATGGTCGTCTGTGGATCGTCCGCCAGCAGGTGGCTGCTGTGGGCGACCGCCACCGGCTCGTTGTCGACATAGGCCACTCGACAGCTCGGCTCGGCCGCCTGCGCGATCTCGTGCACGTTGCCGACCGTCGGAATGCCCGATCCCAGGTCGAGGAACTGCCGGATGCCCTGCTCGACGCAGTGGCGCACCGCCCGCCCGAGGAAGGAGCGGTTCGCGGCCACCGCCTCCCGCATCCAGGGCATGACCTGTAAGGCCTGTTCGGCGAGATGCCGATCGGCGGCGAAGTTGAAGGCGCCGCCGAGGTAGTAGTCGTACATGCGCGCGGCGTTGGGCCGGTCCAGGTCGATCCCGGTGCCGGTCCAGCTCACATCGGTCTCCATCGTGCTGCTCCCTCCGAGAGAACAAGCCGAGCGACCGAGTCACGGCGACGCCGCACCGGTCGAGTCGACCGTCCGGCGTCATTGCCCGCTGCGCAGCCTGCCGAGGTGATCCACTTCGGTCAAGGGGTTGACATCGGAGCAGAAACAGCGTTCTCGCTCGCTCCGTCCTCGCCCCCGGCCGACGCCGTGGCGTTCGGCCCCGGCCGACCTGTGCCGTGCCCGGCGGCGTCGACGCTGGCTCGCCGCGCGGGACCGACCCGACGTCCGGGGTGGTCAGCCGCCGAGGAGGTGGGCGTTGGGATGGCGGGCGAGGTCGGCGAACTCGCTCAGCTCGATCACCTCGCGCCCTGCGGCGCGGAGCTGCTCGGCGCCTTCGCAGTCGACGAAGGCCTCGGGCTCTCGCCAGGCGAAGACGATGCGCGGGATGGGCGTGTCGAGGATCAGCCGGGTGCAGCTCCTCGGATGCGAGGACCGGGTGCTGCACGGTTCCAGTGAGCTGTAGATCGTCGCGGTCGCCAGCCGAGGATCGGTCGGGGACAACCGGGCGAGCGCGATCTCCTCCGCGTGGTCGTGGGAGCCGGTCTCCCGCGAGTATCCGGTGGCGATGACCTCGCCTGCCGCGTCGGCGACGAGCGCACCGACGGAGAAGGCGCTCGCGGAGCGGGGGCACTCCTCGGCGAGGGCGACGGCCCGCAGCAGCAGTGCGCGGTCGTGGGAGGACGGGACGGCGGGTGTGGTCATGACCGTCCAGTCTGCCCGCCGGGGCCCGGCGACGGGGACTCGGCAGGTGCCGGGCTCGGCAAGATCGCCCGGCCGGACCTCCCGCGGACCCGTGACAGGCACGATTCGCATCGGACTCCGGCGCCGATCTGCTCGATTACTGTCCGGCGATGGAGATCGAGTACGCGTGGCGCGGCGGGTTCGACAGCGCGGCCGTCGAGCGGCTGCACGCCGAGGGCTTCGGTCATGCGCCCGTTCCGCACGACTGGTGGGGTCAGGTCAGCCGACACAGCCTGGGCTGGGTGTGCGCGTGGGCGGACGACGACCTCGTCGGCTTCGTCAACGTCGCCTGGGACGGGGCCGGTCATGCCTTCCTGGTGGACACGGTGGTGGCCGAATCCCTCCAGCGTCGAGGTGTCGGGGCGGAGTTGGTGGCGGTGGCGATGCGGGAGGCCTCGGCGGCGGGCTGCGAGTGGCTGCACGTCGACTTCGAAGGCCGCCTGAGCGGCTTCTACCTGGACGCCTGCGGATTCCGGCCGACCAAGGCTGGCGTCATCGCCTTGTAGCGCACCGGCAGACGTCTGGCTGGCGCACCCGGACGCCGGGCGCCGATCCCCGGTGCCCGGGGCGGCGCCCCCGATCGGCAGGGTCATCTCGAGCGGTCCATCCCCGCGTGCGCGGGGCCGATACCATGAGTGCATTTGCTCGGTCGATTCCCGCGGGTCCATCCCCGCGTGCGCGGGGCCGATACTTGTTGACCTGCGGCTATCCAGGCCGATGACACCCTTTCCGACCACGTGATCCCCGTCATGACGGACAAGCGCAAGAGTCCTGGCGGACCGGTCAGAACGCGGGCCACGGGATCGCGGGCCAGCCCTCGGATGGCGAGGGGTACACGCCCGCAGCGGCCAGCCGGTCGAGGCGCAGACCCAACGCCTCGACCTCCTTGCGTGTGAGGTGATCATGGAGTTCCTCGCCGAGCGGGCCCGCCAGCCGGGCGCGCAGCGAGCCGAGGACCTCCAGCGTCTCCTCGCCCACGGGCTGGTCGATCCAGCCCCACAGCACCGTGCGAAGCTTGTCCTCGGCATGGAGGCAGATGCCGTGATCGACCGCGTACACCGCGCCCTCGGCCGTGCTCAGCACATGCCCGCCCTTGCGGTCCGCGTTGTTGATCACGGCGTCGAGCACCGCCATCGTCCGTAGGCGCGGATGATCGGCATGGACCAGCACGGCGGGCTCACCCGCTCGGTCGTGAGCGTGCAGCACCGGCCGCCAGCCCGCCGGGATCGCGTCCACACCCACCACGTCCACCAGCTCGGAGTCGGTGTCGGTGTCGATCCATAACTGCACCATGCCCGGCCCGAACGGCCCGGGGCGCAGCACCGTCGGCGGGACCAGGTCCCACCCCGCGGCCGCGCTGATCAGGTAGGTCGCCACCTCGCGGCCCGCGAGCGTGCCGTCGGGGAAGTCCCACAACGGCTGCTCGCCCCGCACCGGCTTGTAGACGCAGTGCGCCTCGACACCGTCCAGTTCGATCGCGCAGAACAGCGTGGCGTTGGAGGCGGCGACCATCCGCCCCTCGACCTCGATGCGGCCTCGGCGCAGGAAGTCGAGGGCAGCGGGATCATCGGGCTGCACCGGCACCGGCTTCGCCTCAGCCCTCGTCGCCGCGGCGATAGCCGTTCTGCCGGGGACAGATGTGCCCGGCGGGGTCCAACGGCTCGCCGCACAGCGGACACGGCTTGCGTCCGGCGTTGACCACCCGTTCGGCCCGCGCCGCGAAGGCCCTGGCCTGCAGCGGAGTGAGGAACACCCGGAGCGCGTCCGGACCCTCCTCGGTGTCGTCGAGTACGACCGACTCGTCGACCTCCTCCTCTGTCATCGCCAGCAGTTCGATGACCACCGCGTGCGTCTCGGCGTCCCAACCCAATCCCATGGTTCCGACGCGGAACTCCTCCTCGACCGGGACGTCGAGTGGTTCCACGTCGATGACCGCCTCGGGCGCCGCACCGGGGACCTCGGTGTCGAAACGCAGCGCCACCTCCTCAAGGAGGGCGCCGATGCGTTCGGCGAGCACCGAGACCTGTTGTTTCTCCAGCTGAACGCTCACCTTGCGGACGTCCTCGGACGCCTGCAGGTAGAAACTGCGCTCGCCAGGCTGCCCGACGGTCCCGGCGATGAACCGGTCGGGTTGACGGAATACATGAATGACACGAGCCATGACACCGACGACACTAGGCCACCGGGCTGCACCGGGCAGCGCGCTCCCCCCGGTTCGCGACGGAATCCCTCTGCTTCTGTGTTCCGGGGCACGCGCGCGGCTACGCTGCCGGGGTGGTGACGATCTCTCCCTACGGAACGTGGACCTCGCCGATCGACGCGGCCGACGCGGCGAAGTCAGGCGGTGGAGTCCTCGCAGCGGACCTCGCCTTCGGTGCGGCCTGGTGGACGGAGAGCCGTCCGGAAGAGGGCGGCCGGGTCGCGCTGATGCGTGAGACCGACGACGGGATCGTCGCCGAGGTGCTGGGGGCGCCCTGGAACGTCCGCAACCGGGTGCACGAGTACGGCGGCAGGCCCTGGGTCGCCTTCGAGGCCGACGGTCGCAGGCACGTGGCCTTCACCCACTGGGACGATCAGCGGGTCTACCTGCTCGACCTCACCGATCCCGAGGCCGTTCCCCGGCCTGCCAGCCCCGTTCCCGACCGGCCGCAGGGCGCTCGCTACGGGGAACTGGTGGCCGGTCCCGGTGGCCGAGAGGTCTGGTGCGTCCGGGAGACGGTCGTCGGCGACTCCCGCGTCGACGTTCGGCGTGATCTCGTCGCCCTGCCCGTCTCGGGCGCGGCGGGCGAGGACGCGACGGCCGTGCGGGTCCTCGCCGCGAGCCACCACTTCCTCACCGCCCCCCGGCCGAGCCCGGACGGCAGGCACGCCGCGTGGATCGGCTGGGAGCATCCCGCGATGCCGTGGGACGGCACGGAACTCTGCGTGGCGAAGATCACCGAGGACGGCTTCGAGCCCCATCGAGTGCTCGCGGGCGGACCGACCGAGTCGGTGTGTCAGCTCCGTTGGGCCGACGACGAGTCCCTCTACGCGCTCACCGACCCGGCAGGCTGGTGGAACCCGCACCGGGTCACCCTGGCCGGGGTCGTCACGCCGCTGCTGACCGCCGAGGTCGAGATCGGCGGGCCGCTGTGGCAGCTCGGCGCGAGCTGGCTGGCGCCGTTGGGCGACGGCAGGCACGCGGTGCTGTGCGGCGGCAGACTCGCCCTGCTCGACGAGGCCGACGGCGGTCTCACCGACGTCGAGTCCCCACTGCCGACCTGGCGCTCGACGCTGGCCTGCGACGGGAAGACGATCATCGGAGTGGCCAGCGGGCCGAAGAGCAAGCCCGCCGTCGTGGCCGTGGACGTGGCCACGCTGACCCCGCGAGTCCTCACCGGGCAGCCTGCGGGTCTGCCTGCCCAGGCCTGGCTCCCGGTGCCGACGACCCGGATGTTCACCGGGCCGGACGGGCAGCAGATCCCGGCCCACGTGTATCCGCCGACCAACCCGGACTTCGCGGCCCCGGACGGTGAGCTGCCGCCGTTCCTCGTCCACGTCCACGGCGGGCCGACCGGTCAGAACACCACCGTCCTCGATCCCACCATCGCCTACTTCACCAGCCGGGGCATCGGTGTGGTCGCCGTCGACTACGGCGGGTCCTCCGGCTACGGCCGGGCCTTCCGCGAGCGGCTGCGCGAGTCCTGGGGCGTGGTGGACGTGGCCGACTGTGCCGCCGTCGCCGAGGCGCTCGCCGCCGAGGGGACCGCCGACCGGCAGCGCCTGGCGATCCGGGGCGGCAGCGCGGGCGGCTGGACCACCGCCGCGTCGCTGACCACGGTCTCGGTCTACCGCTGCGGCACCGCCATGTACCCGATCCTGGACCTCACGGGTTGGGGCTCCGGGGAGACCCACGACTTCGAGTCCCGCTACCTCGACAGCCTGGTGGGCCCTCTCCCGGAGACCGCGCAGCGCTATCAGCAGCGGTCTCCCGTGAACAACGTCGACCGCCTCGCCGGGCCGATCCTGCTGCTGCAGGGGCTCGAAGACGAGATCTGCCCGCCGGAGCAGTCCGAACGGTTCGTCGACGAACTCGACGGACGCGGCATCCCCTTCGCCTACCTCGCGTTCGAGGGCGAACAGCACGGCTTCCGTCGTGCCGAGACCGTTCGGACGGCGTTGGAGGCCGAACTGTCCTTCTACGCGCAGGTTCTCGAGTTCGAGGCCCCCGGCGTGCCGACCTTGTCCCTGCGCCGATGACGGGCGCCCGACGCCCTCGCAGGCTGGTCCCCGGCGATCGGGTGGCGATCGTCGCCCCCGCAGGACCGGTGACGGCCCCGGTGCTGGCTGCCGGGGTGGCGATCCTGGAGAGCTGGGGGCTCGACGTCGTGGTGGGCGCCCACGTCCTGGACCGGCATCCGGACTTCCCCTACCTGGCGGGCCGGGACGAGGATCGCGCCGAGGACCTCACGAAGGCCTGGCTCGACCCGGACATCGCGGGCGTGCTCTGTGCCAGGGGCGGCTACGGCTGCACCAGAACCCTGCAACGGCTCGACCTCGCGGCGTTCGCCGGGGCACCGCCGAAGGTGTTCGCCGGGTCCAGCGACGTGACGGCCCTGCATCAGGCCTTCGGCAGCAGGCTGGACCTCGTGACGCTGTTCTCGCCGATGGTGGGCAGCGCGCCGTTCGTCGATCACCCCGGCGCCGTGGAGACGCTGCGTCGAACCCTGCTGGAACCGGAGTCCGCCCTCGTGCTGGGCAGGCCGGGAGCGGGACCGCTGGTGTCCGGCCGGGCACGAGGACTCAGCTGGGGCGGAAACCTCAGTCTGCTGGCCGCCGACATCGGCACCACCGACGCCTATCCGCCGCCGCCGGGGGCGGTCGTGCTGCTGGAGGACGTCGGCGAGGACCTCTACCGACTGGATCGGATGCTCACCCAGCTGGACCGGGCGGGCTGGTGGCAGGACGTCGCGGGCTTCGCGCTCGGCTCCTGGACCGACTGCGGACCGCTGGCGGACGTCCGGACGCTGGTGCTCGATCGGCTGGGCGGGCTGGGCGTGCCCGTCGGCTGGGAGCTGGGCTTCGGCCACTGTGATGATCAGCTCACCGTGCCCCTGGGCGTGCCGGTGGAGCTGGATGCCGATGCGGGCACGCTGAGACTCGACGAAGCCGCTTTGACCTGACCGGTCCCCGGCACGGCGACGGCCGTCCGGGGAGCCCCCGCGATGCCGGCGGCGGCCCTTCTCGACGCCGAACCCGTCGAGACGGCCGCACCGCCGTCGGAAGGCGCCGAGCCGACAACTCGTCGGGCCCCCGACGGGGCGGGCGCTCGCCCGCCTCGTGACGCCCCGCGCCGAGGCGTCCGACGGCGCGGGGCCGCCCGCCCGGCTCCACCTCGATGCTCGGGCCCCGTCGAGCATGGCGGCCCGTACTCCCCGTACTGCATCGGCGGACGCCGGAGACCGGACAGTCGGCCGGTCCACGCCCGCGCCGCTCGGCTCTCGCCGATCGCGGCATCCCCTCGCCCGGACCCCGTCGCCGTGGTGCCGCACGCCCACGCCGACTCCCGGAGGGCCACTCGGATGGCGGGCGGCGTCACCCGGTGCCGTCGGGCGGCGAGTCGATCAGACCTGCCTGCCCAGCCAGGCCAGCAGCCGGTCCTGTTCATTCGCCCCCGCGGGCGCAGGCAGCGGCGGCGCGAAGAGACCCGCACCACGCCACTCGTCGATATGGGGTCGCAGGTCGTCGTGGACGGCGGAGACGAGGCCGTCATCCAAGGCGCTGTCCACGCCGATCCCGACGGCCAGATCCCAAGCGTGCACCGTCAGGTCGTCGACCATCTGCCAGCCGTACTCCGCCGCTGGAATGAGCCCGGTGCTGACGTGCACCATGCCCTCCACCGCACCCGGCTCCTGCCAGGCCTCCTCGGCGACACGGGCGGCAGCCGACCAGGCCGCGACCGGATCGGAGCCGAGCTGGTCGCCGTCGAAGCGGTCACCCACCTCGGCGACGGTGGCGCCGTCCAGCAGCAGCGGTACCCAGAGCTGCTCGACGACCAGATGATTCACCAGATCGTGGACCGTCCATTCGGCACACGGCGTGGCCGCGTCCCAGCGGTCGACGGGCACCGCCCGCACACGACGGTCGAACTCCTCCATCGCCCGGCGGTGGGCATCGAGCAGGTCCATCGGTTCCTCCTCGGGTCGCGAACGGTGGGCGGGCCACCGAGTCGTCCTCGAAAGCCTAAGACGCGGCTCCGAATCCGCAGGAGGATCATTGCGCAGCCGACGGCACTCGGATCGCCGGTCACGGAGCGGAGTCGGCACCCCGGTTCGGCGAGTCTGAGGCGAACCCGGGCGACCGCGTGCGTCCGCCTTGCACGAGGATCACGGCGTGCATGGCGACGAACTCAGCACGGCCGCCCGGATCGACTTCATCCACGCCCAGACGGCCGTCACCACCACTCCCCTGGTCCCAGAGGTCCGGTTACGGCTGGCTGCCGAGGCGATCGAGCTGTGGGAGCGCATCGAACACTCGTCCGGGCGATCGGACACTCCCCCGCCGTTCTGGGCCTTCCCGTGGGCGGGCGGGCAGGCGCTGGCCCGACATGTGCTCGATCATCCGGAGCTGTTGGCGGGGCGTCGGGTGCTCGATCTGGCGTCGGGTTCGGGACTGGTCGCGATCGCCGCCGCGCTGGCGGGTGCCGCCGACGTCGTCGCCAGCGACATCGATCATCTCGCCGTCGCGGTGATCGGGTTGAACGCGGCGATCAACGAGGTCGCGGTGACCGCAAGTCCGGCGGACCTGCTCGACGGCGACGGGCTCGGCGCCCAGGTGGTCCTGGCGGGCGACGTCTTCTACGAACGGCCGATGGCGGCGCGGGTGCTGCCGATGCTGGCCAGGGCGCAGGCCAGAGGGGCGCTGGTGCTGGTCGGCGATCCGGGGCGGATGTATCTGCCGCGCAGTCGATTCGACGCGCTCGCCGACTACGAGGTCCCGGTGGTGGCCGCGTTGGAGGACACGGCGGTCAAACGGACCACGGTGTGGCGGATGGCGGCAGAGCCGAGTTGATCAGCAGGCGTCGGAAGACTCGACGAGGGCGGAACCGGGCCGGCTTTCGCCCGTGGGCGGGGCGGCTCAGGGGGTGACGGAACGTCGCCCGGCGCGGCGGTGGCCTCGATTGCTCAACACCGTCATCAACAGGCTCGGGTCGTCGACGCTCAGGGTCACGCGGCGGACGGCGATGCGCTTGCCGAGCTTGCGAGCGTGTGCCGGGGCCTCCAGGAGGATCTGGACCAACGCCGTGCGTGCTCCGAGCAGCCGCACGCCGTCCGGGCCGGCGTCTGCGCCGGGGACGCGGTGGTGCGGCAGGACGATCACCGAGGAGACCGATCGGAGCGGGAACGCGGTGCGGAAGAACCGGCCTGCACGGATGACCACCTGATGCAGTCCCACGTCGACCCGACAGCTGCGCGGCGTCGACCCGGTCAAGGTCAGCATGATCCGACGGAGCCAGTTCATCCGAAGTCGGAACCGGACCGCGCCTAGGTCGACCCTCCGTGTCACTGCATTTCTCCCTGTGTCGTGCACCCGGTGCGGCCGGGTTGCGCACCCGAGTGCGGCCGGACGAGAGGTCATCCGGTCTCCACGACGGCTACCCGGACTTCCGGCTCCACGTTAACGGGCTCGTCACCCGCCGAACAACGGATGCGCCGGAAGTCGACCTCGATCGGTGAACCATGTCCACATACCCGAGGTGCCCCGACGAGACGAACTCGTCGGGGCACCTCGTTCACACCTGGGTGTTCACACTTGGGTTCGAGATCAGATGGGGCGAACCTGCTCCGCCTGCGGACCCTTGTTGCCCTGGGTGATGTTGAACTCCACGCGCTGGTTCTCCTCAAGCGTACGGAAGCCCTGAGTGTCGATGGAGGAGTAGTGGACGAACACGTCCGGCCCTCCGTCCTGCGCGATGAAGCCGAAGCCCTTCTCCGAGTTGAACCACTTGACGGTGCCCTGAGCCATGAACTGTGTCTCCTTGTAGGGACGATTCGGGATCCGCACCTCGCGGATCCCGGGTTCTGGTTCGTCGTCCCCCGTCATGGACCGGGGCCCACGTACAGAAAACGCCCGCTATGTGGCTCCGCGGGCGTCCAAGAACATGCGAGGAACTGCAACAGCAACCGGCGCAACCGTAGCACGATCGCGGCGGGTAGGTAGCGGCCCAATGGGCGAATCTCTCCCGGCGTGTCGACACGGGGTCTCGGTGCGTCCCAGGGCCGACCCAAGATCGCCCCGGATCGATGGTCGGGCCGGTCACGAATGCTTCGGGCGGGCTTCGCGGCGGACCTCCTCCGCGATGCGCAGAGCCGCCTCGTCCACCGACTCGTGCTCCCAGAGACGCAACGGCCGCCAGCCTGCCTCGATCAACAGTCGGTCGGTCTCCCGGTCGCGTTCGCGGTTGCGACGGACCTTCTCCGCCCAGTACTCGGCGTTGGTCTTGGCGACCGTGTGATGTCGTGGGCAGCCGTGCCAGAAGCAGCCGTCGACGAAGACGGCGACCTTGACGCGGGTGAAGAGCAGATCCGCCGTGCGCCGCAGGCCGGGCAGCGGACGAGCGGAGACTCGATACCGCAGTCCCATGGCGTGGACGGCTCGGCGCACGGCCAGCTCCGGCCGAGTGTCCCGCCCCTTGTTGGCCCGCATGCCCGTGCGCACTCCCGGCGAGGAGGCCCAGGACTCCGCCTTCGCCGCACCCGTCACGCCGGGCAGCCTAATGACCGCCCGCGACGCCGTCGGCATACCCGACGCACGCGCACGCGCGCGACGAACCCTCGTCCGGGGGCCTGTGGCTGCCGAGAACGGCCGTGCCGCCCGCCCGCATGCCCAAACGCCGGAGGCGCCGATCGCGCCGCGCTGAGGCCTGCTGATCCACTCTGGTGCGAGCTGCGGCATCGGGCTCCGCCTCATCATGACGGTCCGAGGCGCACGAGCCACCGCCCAGACCGGCTCCGGCCCGCCCCGGCTCGACCGGACTCCCGGCCGCCGTCCCCTGGCGGCTCGGCACATCGCGGGCTCAGCCCACGCGCCTGGCGGTGCAGGCCCCACGAGGACGACCCCGGACGTCGCCGAGGAATCCGGACGAGCCGGAGTCGGCAGGCTCGCGACCCGGCGGAACGGCGGGCCGACCACGGGGTCCGTCCCCCGTCCGGCTTACGATGACGCCGTGCCGACGATGATCGACCTGTTCGCAGGGTGCGGCGGGATGACCGGCGGGTTCGTCGCGGCAGGCTTCGACACGGCCCTCGCGGTGGAGTCCAATCCGTACGCCGCCGCCACCTACGCCGCGAACTTCGGCGAGGATCACGTGCGGCCGGTCGACATCGCGACCGTGCCGGCGGCGGAGGTTCCGTCGGTGGACGTCGTGGTCGGCGGGCCGCCGTGTCAGGGCTTCTCCAGCCTGGGCAGTCGTGACCTCGCCGACCCGCGCAACCAGCTCTGGCGGGAGTACGTACGCGTCGTGCGCGCGGCGAACCCGAAGGTGTTCGTGATCGAGAACGTCGACCGCTTCCTCAGCAGCCCCGAGTTCGGCCTGCTGCGGGCCGAGGTCGACGGGGGCAGTCTGGCCGGCTACACGCTGACCTACGGCCATCTGAACGCCGCGGACTACGGCGTGGCGCAGCGCAGGCGCCGCACCATCATCATCGGCTCCCGCGTCGGCCCGATCGCGCTCCCGGACCCGACGCACGGCCGAGGTGAGACGGAGGGCGGGGCCGCGAGCCTGCTGCCCTGGGCAGGCACCCGCAGCCGCATCGCCGAACTGCCGGAACGTCCGCACACCACCGAGCTGCCCAAGACGACGACCACGTTCTTCGGTCGGGTCTTTCCCGGCGTCTTCAGCGGGCTGGACCTGCATCTGGGCCGACGGCCGACCGAACTGTCCCTGCGGCGCTACGACTCCGTTCCGCCGGGCGGGGGGCGGTTCGACGTGCCGAGAGAGCTGCTGCCGAGGTGCTGGCGGGACAAGCCCACCGGGACCACCGACGTGATGGGCCGGATGCGCTGGGACGCGCCCTCGCTGACCATCCGCACCGAGTTCTTCAAGCCGGAGAAGGGCCAGTACCTGCATCCGCAGTGGGAGGCGGACGCACCCGCCCGCCGGGTGAACCGGCCGATCACCCACTACGAGGCAGCCCTGCTCCAGGACTTTCCCGCCGACTTCCGCTGGTGCGGCACGAAGGCCGAGATCGCGAGACAGATCGGCAACGCGGTGCCCCTCGGCCTCGCCCGCGCGTTGGCGGGGCAGGTCTCGGCGGCGCTGGCCTGACGCGGGCGCGCGGCAGCCGCCGCTCAGGTGACGGCAGCGGTGGACCGGACGTGCCGATGCCGGACGTCGGGCGCGGGCACCTTCTTGACCTCGCCGGACAGCGCAGGAAGCCGATTCGGTCCGCGCCGCGCGGCAGGCTGCGAGGTCCGATCGCCGTCGAGGCCGACCGGCAGACAGCTCGTGTGGCGCAGCGGCACGCACGGGTCTGCGGCCCCCTGAGCCGGCGGCCCGCGGCACCACGGCACTGCGACGTGGTGCGCCCCGCGCCAGAGCGGCGGCCACCGAGGCCGAGCAGTGGCACGGCGGGCAGTCCCCCGGACACACACGTGGCTCGCGGCTCAGCAGGCGAGACAGCGCGCAGCCGGGCGAGCGACGGCCGTGGTACGAGACGGCGGCACGGCCGAGGCCGAAGACCGCCGCCTCCCTCGTGGTCGACCTCGGCGGCGGTCTGGTCCGTCAGGTCCGGTCGGTCTCGCCGCCCGTCGTCGACTCCGTACCGCTCGACAGGCCCGCCGTGTCCCCGCCTGCCGGGCCCACAGCGGTCAGGCCGGCGGCCGAGGGCTCCACCGCCGCAGGCTCGGCGTCGGAAGGCTGCGCGGAACGGAGATCCGCCGAGTCGACGGCCTCGCCTGCCGTCGCGGCTGTCGCGGCTGCGGCGCCGGGGGGCGGGGCCGGCGGCAGGTCGCCGCCGGGCGCAGCCGGATCCGTCACCGTGATGCCGAGTGCGGGGGTGCCGAGATCAGGAGTCCCGAGCAGATCAGGCCGATGACGCGCGAGCGGCGCGGGCACGGCCGCGAGGAGCCTGCGGGTGTACTCGTGCTGCGGATCGGACAGCACCTCCTCGACGGTCCCCGTCTCCACGATCCGGCCCCGGTACATCACGGCCACGCGATCGGCGATCGCCCAGGCCAGTCCGAGGTCGTGCGTGATGACCAGGGTGGACAGGCCCAGTCGGACACGGAGGTTCAGCAGGAGGGCGAGGATCTCGCCGCGCACCGAGGCGTCCAGGGAGGCGACGGGCTCGTCCGCGACCAGCACCCTCGGCGACAGCGCCAGGGCGCCCGCGATCACCACCCGCTGCCGCTGTCCGCCGGACAGCTCGTCCGGCAGCGCGGTGAAGAAGCGCTCCGCAGGACGCAGTTCGGCCTGTTCCAACGCGGCGGCGACCAGCTCCTGCTCGTCGCCGGGAACCTGGTGGATCCGCAGGCCCTCCGCCACCGACTCGTAGACGCTGTGGCGCGGGTTCAGGGCCCCCGTCGGGTCCTGGAGGACGAGTTGGACCTGGCGACGGTAGTCCCGCAGGCCACGCCCGCCGGTCGGCAGCGGCTTCCCCTCGAACAGCACTCGCCCCGCCGCCAACGGCTGCAGGCCGACCAGCGAACGGGCCATGGTCGTCTTGCCCGATCCGGACTGTCCGACCAGCGCGACGATCTCGTCTCGTTCGACGTGCAGGTCGACGCCGTCGACCGCGCGGGTCCGGCCGCCGTGCCTGCCTCGGAAGACCACGGAGACGCCCGTGGCCGACAGCAGCGGCTGAAGGGCCCCGGTCGTCGGCTCGGGCGCGGGCACGGGGGCCGACGCGGGGTCCAAGGCCACGATCCGCTCGACCCCGGCCCCCGCCCGTCCCGACGTCAGACGTGATGCCGGGTCGCCGACCTCCGGGAACGCCGCCGCGAGTGCGCGGGTGTGCGCGTGCTCGGGATCGGCGATCACCGCCTTGGCCGGGCCTTCCTCGACGATCTTCCCCTCGTGCATCACCGCCAGCCGCTCACAGCAGGAGGCGAGCACCGACAGATCGTGACTGATCATCATCAGGCCGAGGCCTCGATCGGCCACCAGGCGGGTCATCAGTTCCAGGACCTGGGCCTGCACGATGACGTCCAACGCCGTGGTCGGCTCGTCGGCGATGATCAGCCGGGGCGAACAGGCCAGCGCCATGGCGATCATCACCCGTTGCCGCTGGCCGCCGGACAGCTCGTGCGGGTAGGCCGAGGCACGGCCGGCAGGCAGTTCCACCTGGCCGAGCAGCTCGACCACCCGCCGGTCGACCCTCGAGGAGGACGGCCGCGAGTTCCCGCCGGTCGCGGCCCGACCGCCCTTGCCCGCCGAGTCTGCGGGCGCGGTCGTGCCTGTCCCCGGCGGCGAGGCGGACGCCGAGGCGTCGATGCCGTGCAGCCGGATCGGCTCGGCGATCTGCTCGCCGACCGTGCGGACCGGGTTCAACGCGTGCATCGCGCCCTGGAAGACGACCGAGGCCCCGGCCCAGCGCACCGCGCGGAGCCTGCTCCAGGACATGGTGCGGACGTCCTCGCCGTCGAGCAGCACCTCGCCGCCCAGCTGTGCCGTACGCGGGAGCAGTCGGAGCACCGACATCGCCACGCTGCTCTTGCCGCAGCCGGACTCGCCCGCCAGGCCGAGGGTCTGACCCGCGTCCAGGCTCAGGTTCACTCCGCGCACGGCGGGCACCGGCCCCCGCGTCGACCGGTAGTCGACGGTGAGGTCTCTCAGCTCCAGCAACGTCACCTAACGCCCCCGCAAACGTGGATTGAGCACTGTCTCCAAGGCCCTGCCGCACAGGGTGAAGGCCAGCACGACCGTGACGATGCCCAGACCGGGCGGCAGCAGATACCACCAGGCGCCCCCGGTGACCGCGCCGGTGTCCATCGCGGACTTCAGCATCGCCCCCCAGGACACCTGCGTCGGGTCGCCGAGCCCGAGGAACGACAGCGTGGACTCGGCGATCACCGCGCTGGCCACGGCCAACGTGGTGTTGGCGAACACCAGCGGCAGCACGCCCGGCAGTACGTGACTGCCGATGAGATGGCCGTGGCCCGCACCCAGTGCCTTGGCCCGCTCGATGTAGGGCCTGGCCTCCACCGCGAGGGTCTGGGCGCGGACGAGTCGAGCGGTGGTCGGCCAGGCCGTGAGGCCGATGGCCAGCACGATGGTGCCCAGGCCTCTGGCGAGCACCGTGGACAACGCGATCGCCAGGACCAGCGAGGGGACGACCAGGAAGAAGTCGGTGACCCGCATCAGCGCCGCCGAGGTGAGCCCGCCGAAGTGCGCGGCGAGCACGCCGACGAGCGTGCCGATGCCCACCGACAGCACCGTGGCGGCCAGGCCGACGAGCAGCGAGATCCGCGCGCCCCACCAGGTGAGCAGCAGCACGGACCGGCCGTTCTCGTCGGTGCCGAGCCAGTACTGCATGCTCGGCGGCTCGAGCCGGTCCGCCGTGGCCTGGGTGACGTCCAGCCCGGTGGCGTCCGTCAGCAGCGGCGCCGCCAGTGCCAGCACGGCGATGACCGCCAGCGCGATGAGACCGACCAGGCCGGCCCGCTGACTGCGGAAGGACGTCCAGCCGGTGGCGAAGGCCCGTCTGCGCCGGGCCCAGGCGATGGCCCTGGGGCTGCGGGGCTTGACGACCGGCCCGTCGCCCCCGGCAGGCGGGACCGAGACCCGCTCGGCAGGACCGTCGTCGCTGGGGCTTCGCGTCTCGGTCATGAGGCACGCACCCTGGGGTCGAGGAATCGATAGAGGAGGTCGGCGACCAGGTTCATCGCCACGACGGCACCCGCCAGGACGATGAAGGTGCCCTGGAGCAGCGGCAGGTCGGGCACGTCCAGAGCCTGGTAGGTCAGCAGGCCGAGCCCCGGCCAGGAGAACACCGTCTCCACCATGATCGCCCCGGACACCACGAGCCCCAGGTGCAGGAAGATCAGCGTCACCGTCGGCAGCATCGCGTTGGGCACGGCATGCCTGCGTCGCACCAGCTCGTCCCGCAGTCCCTTGGCCCGCGCCGTGGTCAGGTAGTCGGCGCCCATCTCCTCCAGCAGGGAGGAGCGCATCACCATCTGATACTGGGCGAAGATCACCGCGACCATCGTGATGCAGGGCAGCACCAGGTGATGTGCCACGTCCAGGACGTAGGGGATCACGCCGGGGGGAGTGTCGGGCGAGGTGATGCCCCCGGTGGGGAACATGCCGGGGATCGGCCCGACGCCGACGGCGAAGACCATCAGCACGATCAGGCCGAGCCAGAAGGTGGGCACCGACCAGAGGGTCAGCGCCACGCCCGTGGCGGTCCGATCGAACCGACTGCCGTGCCGCCAGGCGCTGCGCGTGCCCAGCCAGATGCCCAGCAGCACCGCGAGGATGGTGGCCGAGCCCGCGAGCAGCACCGTCGGCCAGAAGCGCTCGGCGATCAGGTCCGAGACCGGCCTGCTGTAGAAGTAGGACACCCCGAGGTCGCCGCGCAGCACGCCGAACAGGTAGTCGATGAACTGCTGCCACAGCGGCAGATCGAGGCCGAAGCGCTCTCGCAGCTCCGCGATCTGCTCGGCACTGACCGCCCGGCCCCTGGTCATCGTCTGCACCGGGTCGCCGGGCAGCACCCGGAACAGGAAGAACCCGAGCAGGATCACCAGGAGCAGGCTCGTCGCCGCACCGGCGACCTTGCTCGCCACGTACCGAGCAAGGCCGCTGCCGCCCCCTGAACGCCCCTCCGAGTCCGGGGCGTCGCCCAGAGACTCGGAGGGGGCGAGCACATCACTCACCAGGTCACTCCCGATCGTCGGCCGTAGCGCGACGACGTCGGGCGATCAACACGGCCGCCCCGCCGCCGAGCAGCACCACGACGGCGATCCCGGCCAGGATCACGCCGGTGTCGACACCGCCCCCGCCGCCTGCGGCACCGTCGGCGGGCTGCGCGCCGTAGTAACCCCAGTATCCGTTCTGTTCCCGGATCACGCCGCCGGGATCGGGCTGAAGCTGGAAGCCCTCGAACCGGTCGGACCGGTACGCCTCGAGTGCGTTCTCGTAGAACAGCGTCATCGAGGACGACTGCTCGTAGAACAGCTCCTGCATGTCGGCGACCAGCGCCCGCCGTGCCTCGGGGTCGAACTCCGCCAGCTGGGCGGCGTAGAGGTCGTCGAACTCCTCGTCGCAGAAGAACGCGTCGGTCGTGCCGCCCGTGCCGTCCTCGCCAGGACGCTGGCCACAGGTCTGAATGCCGAGCACGTAGTCGGGGTCGGGGTTGACGCCCCAGCCGCTGAACGCGAGGTCGTAGACGCCCTCGCCGGTCAGCTCGTTGAGCCGGGTCCCCGCCATGATCTGGAGGTCGACCTCGATGCCGATCTCACCCAGCCAGTTCCGCACGAACTCACCCGCCTGGGTGTCGAACGCGCGGTCACTGCGGCCGTAGAGGCGGAAGGACAGCGGTCGGTCGTCGCCGTCGACTCGGACGCCGTCGTCGCCCATCGGGTAACCGGCCTCGTCCAGCAGTTCGTTGGCGGCGTCGAGGTCGAAGTCCCAGCGCTGCTCCTCGGACGGCGTCCAGTGGTAGTCCTGGAAGACCGGCGGGATGTAGCCCGCGCCCGGTTCGCCGTACCCGCCGAGCACCCGGTCGACGAGCACGTCCCGGTCGATGGCCTGGTTGATCGCCTGCCGGACGCGGACGTCCTCCAGCGCCGGGTGGCCGTCCCCGATCGGGGTGCCGTCCCGCGTCGCCGCGCCGGGGTTGGTGGCCAGCTCGTAGAACCGGCGGCCCTGCGCCTCGTTGACGGCGATGCCCTCCACGTCGCGCAGCGCGTCGACCTGCGCGGGCGTAAGCCGGTTGACCAGGTCCACCTCGCCCGTCCGCAGGGCCTGGACGGCCGCGTCGGCGTTGCGGTAGAAGAGGAACTGGAGTTCGTCGATCTCGGCGGGCCCCCGGAAGTAGTCGGGGTTGGCCTCCATCCGGATGAACTGCTCGGCCCGGTACTCCGTCAGGATGAACGGACCGCTGCCCACGACCGGCATCGTGTCGTTGGTGAAGGACGCGATGTCGTCGACCTCGGACCAGATGTGCTCCGGGACGATGGGGATGTCCAGGGCGAGCATGGTGGCCTGCGGTGTCGCCGTCGTGACGACCAGTGTGGTCTCGTCCTCGGCGACGACCGACTCGAAGGCGCTGACGAAGTTGCCGTTGGCCGTGCGGGCGGCCTCGTCCTCGAGCATCAGGTTGTAGGTGAAGGCCACGTCCTCGGCGGTGACGGGCTCCCCGTCCGACCACTGGACGTCGTCACGCATGGTGAAGGTCCAGGTCAGGTTGTCCTCTGAGGTCTCCCAGCTCTCGGCGAGCCCGCCGACGGGCGACTGGTCCTCGGCCGAGGGCAGCGTGACGAACTCGTACATCAGCCGCATCAGCTCGGTGGACGAGGCGAAGATCGCGATGAACGGGTTCAGCGAGTCGATGTTCTGCGTCACCGCCACTCGCAGCACGGTCGGCGACTCCGCCGTCTCCTCCGTCTCCGCGCCCGCCACGCCCGGCGCGACGGCGGGTGCCGTCACCGCCGCGATCACTCCGACGGCAGCCGCCACGGCGCCTGATCTGACTCTCATCCGGTGAGCCCCTTTCCACCCAGTGGGAGAAAACCAACCACCTGACACCAAGGCGAGTCAATGACTTCCGATCCACTTTCGCCCGCCCGAACACAGCCGTAACCTGATCTTCGCCTCCCCGGGATCAACGCCTCTACCTCGAAGCAAGTCGTCGCCGGTCGACTGACCGACACCGCGCTCGCATCGCTCCGCACGGGCCGCCGCGGCAGGCTCGGGCCGGTCGAGACAACGGCGTCGGTCCGCCACAAGAGTGACCATCGGGCGGGGCGCAGGAGTGCTTTGTCCACGGACGTGGGCGCGGCGTGCGTCGGTGATCGGCTGCGGCGGCGCCGATGCCTACGCTGTGCGACATGCGCATCCTGATCTCCGCCGACATGGAGGGCGCCACCGGCGTCACCTGGACCGACGACGTCCGCCCCGGCACCGAGCAGTGGCAGCGGTTCCGCCGCGTCTTCACCGGCGACGTCAACGCCTGCGTGACCGGGCTGTACGCGGCGGGCGCCACCGAGGTCCTGGTCAACGAGGCACACTCCTCGCAGCGCAATCTCCTGCTGGAGGATCTGGACGAGCGGGCTCGGCTGCTCACCGGGCGGCACAAGCCGCTGTCGATGATGCAGGGCGTGGACTCCGGAATGGACGGAGTGGTGTTCCTCGGCTACCACGCGGCGGCGGGTGCCGAGGGGGTGCTCTCCCACACCTATCTGGAGAACTCGATCACCGGGGTGTGGCTGGACGGCGTTCACGCCAGCGAGGGACGGTTGAACGCGGCGCTTGCCGCCGAGCACGGCGTGCCGGTCGTCCTGGTCACCGGCGACGACCAGACCTGCCTGGACGCGGTGAGCTACGCGCCGGAGGCCGCGCTGGCGCCGGTCAAGGAGTGCGTGAGCCGGTATGCCGCGATCTGCCTGCCGCCCGCAGGCACACACGCCTTGATCGCCGCGCGGGCCGAGCACGGGATGGCCTCGGCCGGGCGATTCGAGGGCACGGCGGCGCCGCATCGGATCGAGGTGGAGTTCGATGCCGCGCACCTGGCGGCGGCGACGGCGGTGATCCCCACCGTCGAGCAGCTCGACGTCCGCAGGGTCGGCTTCGACGCACCGACGATGACCGAGGCCATGAAGTGCTTCAAGGTGGTCACGGCGATTGCCGCGGGCGCGATCCAGGGCATCTACGGCTGACGACGAGCGGCGCGCTCCTCGATCCTCGTTCGAGCGGGGCTCCCTAGGGTCGGGCCGCACCCGGTTCGAGTCCGATGCCCGCCGACGAAGGGTCGCTCGCGATGGCTGCTCGCCGCTCCTCCGTCTCGATCGGACGCCCCCTGCCGCGCCGCCGGGCACTCGCGCACCGGCCGCCGGGCCCGCCTGGTCGCGGCCCGGTGCAGGCGTCGCCCCCTCTTCCGGCCACCGCACCGGCTTCGGGCCGGAGAGCGAGAGCGGTCCCGGTCGCGGAGCCGCGCAGCGGCGGCACACGCCGATGACGACCGTGGAGAGCACCGAGCCGAGCAGGCGGACGGTCAACGCCGTGGTCGCCGGGCTGATCCTCGGCGTGTTCCTCGCCGCGCTCGACGGAATGATCATGATGTCGGCCCTGCGGACCGTGGCCGACGAACTCGGCGGGCTGACCGTGCAGGCCTGGGTGACGACCGCCTATCTGATCACGATGACCGTCTCGACGCTGTTATACGGAAAGCTGTCGGACATCTTCGGCCGCCGACGGCTCTACCTGATCGCGATCGTCGTCTTCACCGTCGGCTCGCTGTTGTGCGCCCTCGCGCAGTCGATGTATCAGCTCGCCGTGTTCCGCGGCATCCAGGGTCTGGGCGCGGGCGGGCTGCTTCCGCTGGCACTCGCCGTGATCGCCGACCTGCTCCCACCGCACCGACGGGTCCGCTACCAGGCCAGACTCGGTGCGGTCTTCGGCCTCGCAGGCGTGCTCGGCCCCGTCCTCGGCGGCGTGTTCGCCGAGGCCGAGACCCTGGCGGGCATCGCGGGCTGGCGCTGGGTCTTCCTGGTGAACGTCCCGCTGGGGGTTCTCGCGATCATCGTGGTCGGCGCCCTGTTCCGGATCGAGACGCCCAGGGTCGACCACCGGGTGGACTGGTGGGGCGCGCTGACCCTCATCGTGGGCGTGGTGCCGCTGCTGATCCTCGCCGAGCAGGGGCGCGAGTGGGGCTGGACGTCTCCGGCGGCGTTGACGGCGGCGGGCGTGGGCGTGGTCGGGCTGATCGCATTCGCCCAGGTCGAACGGTGGATGGGCGACGCAGCCCTGCTGGCGCCGCGCCTGTTCCGCAGACCGGCCTTCGCACTGGTCAACGTCGTCAACTTCCTCGGCGGAATGGGCATGTTCGCCGGGATGGCGCTGGTGCCGCTCTACCTCCAGATCGTGCTCGGCATGGCACCCGCCGCAGCAGGCCTGCTGTTACTCCCGCAGGCGTTGGCGATGACCCTCGGCGCCATGCTCTGCGGGCCCGTGATCGCCCGCACCGGCCGGTTCACCGTGTTGTTGGCCAGCGGACTCGCGATCATGGCAGGCGCCTATCTGCTGCTCGGGTTCGCGGCGACCCCCGACCTGTGGCAGGCGGCGCTGGTGCTCACGCTGCTGGGTCTCGGCACGGGGATGTACTTCCAGGTGGTGCTCACGGCGTTGCAGAACAGCGTGGACCGGACGGAGATGGGGGTGGCCAGTTCGCTGTCCGGCTTCTCCCGCCAACTCGGCGGCGTCGCGGGCACCGCCGTGGTGCTGTCGCTGCTGTTCACGCTCAGTGGAGAACGCATCGCGACGGCCTTCCGGTCGAGTCTCGACTCACCGGAGTTCACGGCGCGGATCGCCGACGAGGCGACTCTCGGGACATCGGAGGCGGCGCTGGTGGCCGAGATGCGGGCCGGTTCGGTCGATCTGAACGACACGTCCTTCCTCAGCACGCTCGACCCCCTGCTGGCCGCCCCGATCGTCGACGGCCTGGCACGCACCTTCGCCGTGGTCTTCACCGCCGTCGGGGCGATGATGCTGGGGTCGGTCCTGCTTGCCACGCTCATCCGGGAGCGACCGCGTCGAGACGGCGGCTGAGCAGCCCGCCCCGACCCCGTGTCCCCGAGCGACGAGGCGGAACCGATCTGCCATTCGAGGTAATCTCCGCAGCTCAGAATCGATTCAGCGCCGATCACCCCTGGTGATGGTGATCAAGCGACGGCTAACGTCTGCTTCCAGAAAATCGTTCACTACATTCGTGGTGCGTGAGTAGGCGGCGGCTCGCACGATCACGAGAAGGAGTCTCCCTATGAGACGAGGTCGCGCCACTCTGGCGCTCGGCGCCGCAGCCACCCTCCTGGTCGCCCTGCCGGTGCTCCCGGCGGGAGCACAGTCCCCCACCGACACCGATGCCGCCGCGGTCGTCTTCTTCGATGACTTCTCCGGACCCGGCATCGACTCGTCGAACTGGACCGTCGAGGTCACCGGGACGAACTTCGGCACGGTCAACAACGAGCAGCAGGCCTACATCGACTCCCCCGAGGTGCTCTACATCGACCAGAACGTCGACGGCGCCGACAGCGCGCTGGCGATCCATCCCCGGTACCGCCCCGGCACCGTCGCGCCAGACGGCCGGACCTACGACTTCGTCTCCGGTCGCCTCAAGACCCAGGACAAGCGCGACTGGACCTACGGAAACTTCGCCGTGCGCCTGAAGCTGCCGCAGGGCAGCCAGGCCTCCGGTCTCTGGCCCGCCGCCTGGATGCTGGGCAGCAGCATCGGCCACGGCACGCCATGGCCGTCCAGCGGCGAGATCGACATCATGGAGAGCGTCGGCGAGCCCTTCACCAACGTCTCGCTGCACGGCCCCGGCTACTCGGGCGACACCCCGCTGCACGCCCGGCAGTACTTCGACGGGCTCGACCCGTGGGACTGGCACGTCTACAGCGTCGAATGGTCGCCGCAGGGCTTCACCTTCTGGATCAACGACCGACACGTCTACACGGTCAGCCGCGCCGAGGTCGAGCAGTACGGACAGTGGGTCTACGACGATCCGGAGTTCCTGCTGTTGAACTTCGCGCTCGGCGGCGACTACCCGCACGGCGTCAACGGGGTGAGCCAGCCGTATCACGGCATCCCGCAGTCCACCGTGGACCTCGTCGCGGCGGACGACGCCCGTTACCTCATCGACTGGGTGAAGGTGGAACAGAACTGACCTACTTGCCGACCCCGACCGACTGGGTCGGATGTTCGTCCGTGGGGACGGGACAGGTGTGAGCAGGCGGCCTTTTCGGGGAGGCCCCACGCTCACAACGGTGCGGGAACCGTCCCTACGGCCTCCAGGGTGCGGGGTTCGTGGTGTGTGGCCCACGAACCCCGCACCGCTACTTCCGGGGCGCCTTCCGAGAAGCCGTGGTCCCGCCGACGGCGCGGCCGCCTCCTGACCACGGGCTCCGCAGGCCCGCCCGGCCGGAGCCGACTCGGCCGCCGAGCCCCCGTCCGCGCTGCGCCACGACACGCTGAGCCCGGTCGGGGATGGGTCCCCCGCGAGCCGAGGCCGCTTCGATCAGCCGTCACGAGGCCCCCGCTGCGACGGCGCCTGCGGCGAGGCTTCCCGAGCCGCCGCCCGCCGCCCGGGCGGCAGTGTGCCCGCCGCCAGTTCCAGTTCACGCCGCCGCAGCGCGTGATAGGCCGGAGCGATCCGCACCGCGAGTGAGGACCCGATCCGGTCGATGACGTCGACGGAGCGCTCGAGTCGCTCCAGCGCCGCGGACAGTCCGATCCCGCGCAGGTCACGACCGCAGGCGGCGGCCGCATCGTCATACGCACGCAGTAGCAGCTCGGCCAGATCACCGCCGCCCGCAGAACCGCCGCGCGGCCGGGAGCCGCCGGTGAGCCGGGAGGACGTGGACCGCAGCGCGCGACCCGCTCTGGCCAGCCTGCGACGACGTCGACGAACCTCCGCACGGACCGTGCCGTCCGCTTCGTCCCGCCGAGCAGGGTCGACGCCCGGCTCACGACGCGAGGACTCGGCGATCGAGCTGCCGGGGGAACCGCGCTCCCCCGCGCCGTTCCGGCCCGCCGACGGCAGTCGAGTCGGCTCGTCCTGCAGTATCCGACGGGCCGCAAGTGTCTGGGGCCCGCCCGCCAGGAATTCCAGGGCGTCGACGCGATCGCGTCGCAAGCGCTCCTCACACCGCCGGAGCACCTCAAGCTGCTGCCGTCTGCCGAGCACTGACCGCACCACTCCATTAGTCGGCGACGTCCGGATCGGCCGCCTCGCGCGAGTCACACACCTTGCAGATCGATCGACCGCCGGCTTGTGTTACAGCACGATCACGACGCCCTATGACCTGCCCTGACCGGGCAGGCACCGGGAATGTCGCTGTCGATTTCGTCGGGGCACCTCAGCCCCGACCGCATCCGGTAAAGCACGGCGGCGGACCAGCCGCTTTCACCGGCTCGATCCGCACCGTCGGCATCCTCGGCACGAGTCGCCGCCGATATCGCGCTGCCAATGCCGGAGAACCCCGCGATCCCCGTGTGCGACGGGTCCGATCCACGATGACCGGACCAGACGAGAGACGGGCGGAACAACGGCTTCGCGAAAGAGACAAACCGCAGATACACCACATCTGAGCTGGGGCGATGGCCGATTGCATCGCCGGGAACGCATGACGGCCGTGCGGCACCTCGACAGCGGAGCGCCCGATCACGCCGCCGCGACCACGGCGAGTGCACGACCATATGAAATCCGCGTGAGCAAGCGGCCGGTCGGGCGAACAATCCGATCCAGACGGACCAATTGATAGCCAATCGGAAGCGATGCCGGTTATTATTCGACCAAGGCCGACAAGGATTGGTCGACTGCGAACAAGACCAGACCTCGCCACCGATGATCTCCGCATGTCGGGCGGATCAAGGCTCCACGAGGCGTTCAGTGAATGCCGTCGACGAGAACGGAGAACGGCTGACATGACCACCGCAGGTCGGCGGGTCTCCGCCCGGTTTCAGCGTTGCGCGGGCACGGCGATCCTTTCGGTGACCGCCGCGCCCGGTGCTCGCCGGGACGGCCGAGCACAGTCGGGCCGCCGATCCCCTGCCCCGACCGGACCACCGAGCCGGATCTCACGGCCGTCCGCCTGCGGGACGGCAGGCTGGTGAGGAGTCGGACGTGCCGTGCCGCGCAGGCAGGCCGACCGAGCGGCCCGTGCGTGCGAGGGCCAGCAAGGCCCTGATCCGCTGTCGGATCGGGACGTCGGAGGACAGTCCAGGCGACCGGTTGCATCGTCGTGGCATCGCCGCCCGACGCGACCGTATCGAGCCACGCCGAGCCGCGAACCCGCCATGCCCAGGCGGGCAGGCTCGCCGAGCGCCCGTGGTCGCCACTCACCGCCGGGTTCGACGGTCGAACCGAGGAGGAGTCCACCATGGAGATCATCAGTCGCGCCGCATGGGGCGCCCGCTATCCGGACGGTTTCCGGGCCGCGCCATTGCCTGCACAAGAGGTGTGGCTGCACCACAGCGTCACGTCGGGGTCCGGCGCCGCAGCGGTGCGGACGCTGGAGGACATCGGCCAGTCCCGCTTCGGCGGGGGGATCTCGTACACGTTCGCGATCGACTCGACGGGCGCGATCTATCAGGGCCACAGCGTCGACCGTCAGGGCGCGCACACCGGGGGCCGCAACGACATCTCAAGAGCGATCTGCCTGATCGGCAACTACGAGACCCAGCAGATGACCGACCAGCAGATCCGCGCCGTCGCCTGGCTGCTCCGCCACGGCGCGGCCCATGGCTGGTGGCGGGCCAACCAGCTCAACGGCGGGCACCGGGACGCGCCCGGCGCCTCCACCGCCTGTCCCGGACGCCACGCGCAGGCACGAATCGGTGAGATCAACCGGCTCGCCGCATCCGACGATCTGGAGGACGACATGACCCCCGACGAGCGCACCGCCCTGTTCGAGATCCGAAACAGCCTGCGCCAGGGCCTGAGCAACTCGCACCCGCCCGGCGACATCTGGCTGGCACTCACCGAGCTGCGCAACCGGATGACCAGGCTCTACCAGGACCTCACTCCCGGCCAGAGCGGGCAGAAGTACCCCGGCGACACCTATCTTCAGCTCGTCGCACTGCGCAAGCAGGTCGACGTCCTGACCGCGATGGTCGCCGAACTCGGCGCGGCGAACGGCAACATCGACGTCGACGACCTGGTCGCCCGGATCCGGACGGCACTGGCCGAGGACTCGACGATTGCGGCCGCCGACGTCTCGGCGAACGAGAGCGCGCAGGCGTCCTGATCCACCTCCTGCCCGGCGGCAGGCGGGCCGTCGACGTCGTCCGGAGGACGACAAGGACCTCAGGCGGCGGGGTGGCGGTGCGGACAGCGGCCGCCACCCTCGGGGTAGGACCGGCCCCGCCTCATCCGCAGTCCGCATCGGACGCGGGTCGTCCAGACGCCGTCGACCTGCTTCCTGCGGTCGCAGGCTCGGGCTCGCAGCCCGCCGCCCACTCCGAGGGAGTGCATTCCAGCCTGCGGGCACCGGGCCCCTGATCGGCGAGTTCATCGTGCGGATTCGACAGCACGCAGGTGTCGAGCGACAGACAGCCGCAGCCGATGCAGTCGGTGAGGTCGTCCCGCAGCCGGACGAGCTGCCCGATGCGCGAGTCCAGCTCGGCCCGCCAGCCCGTGGACAACGTCTCCCAGTCCGAACGGGTGGGGGTTCGCCCGTCCGGCAGGCGACGCAGCGCGGCGCCGATGGCCGCCAGGGGGATTCCGACCCGCTGCGACACCCGAATGAACGCCACCCGGCGGAGCGTGTCCCGCCGGTAGCGACGCTGATTGCCGGTGGTCCGTCTGCTGCTGATCAGCCCCTGCCGCTCATAGAAGTGCAGTGCGGAGACGGCCACGCCGCTCCTGGCCGCGAGCTGCCCGACGGTGAGCTCCTTCGCGTTCCACTCCGGCATCATCATCTACGGCCTCCTAGAACCTCAATGTTTGTCAAGGTTAACCGAGGAGCCGGGCAGCCCGCGACCGAGCCGAACTGCCGACGACGACGAACGGGCCGCTCCGGTGATGCGCCGCCGCATGGTTCGGGACGGCAGGCGTCGGGCGACGCACCGGGTCACTCCGAACCGTCTGCCGGGCGCGCCGATCACCATCCGATAACCTCATGGCGCACCGAGCTGAATATCCCCTGCGCAGACAGGGTGGCACCGGCCGGCTGGGCCGGTGAGGATCGCAACGTCGTACTCGAAGTTCAAGTGGCACCGGCCCGCCTGAGCCGGTGAGGATCGCAACGGCGGAGGGCAGCTACACCTACGTCATCGACGGAGGTGGCACCGGCCTGCCAGGCCGATGCGGGTCACAATCAAGGCCGAGGCGTCGACCGGCAGGGCGCGCGCACCGCGATGGCACCGGCCCGGTGAGGCGGCGAACACGCAACGAACATCACGGCAAGCCCGACCATGGACGCCTCGGCTCGAGACCCGTCACCCAGGCACCACGCTCCCGCGCACCGCCAGGAGACGGGCGGACCCGGCTTGCGCCGCACTGCACCCGACCAGGGGTGAGATAGCGCCGCCCCAGGTCTTCCCCCGGCCGTCTTCGCTGGTCGTGAGCATGAACCTACTTAATTTTATTCAGAACTGAAGTGATAATGCCGAAGAACCATCACGTGCCGTCGCCCTGCGAACGGGGGTCGACGGGCGCATCCTTGACGACATGACGGGCGAGGTTCGATGACCTTCGCGGGTGCCGAGGCGGGGCGGAGTCGGTTCCCCGATCGGATCGACCTCGACGTCCCGAACGTGGCGCGGATGTACGACTACTACCTGGGCGGGGCCCACAACTTCGCCGCCGACCGGGCCCTCGCCGATCAGGCCATCGCTATCTCCCCCGACCTGGTCGACTCCGCACGGGCCACCCGCGACTTCCTCCGCCGCATCGTGGTCCACGCGCTGGACCGTGGCATCCGCCAGTTCCTCGACCTCGGGTCGGGCATTCCCAGCCGGGGGCACGTCCACGAGATCGCTCATCGCTATCACCCGGAGACCCGGATCTCCTATGTCGACCACGATCCGGTGGCCGTCGCGCACTCGGTCGCCATCCTGCGCGGCGTGGAACAGACCGCCGTGACGCTGGCCGACCTCCGAGACGTCGAGGACGTGCTGGTCCGAGCCACCCGCATCCTCGATCTGGACGATCCGCTCGCGGTGCTCGCCACGGCGGTGCTGCACTTCGTGCCGGACTCCGACCGGCCCGGCGACGTCATCGCCCGCTATGCCGAGGCGGTGGCGCCGGGGTCGCTGGTCGCGCTGTCCCATGGCTCGAACGTGCAGCCCCCCGAGGTGACGAAGGGGGTAGAGGACCTCTACCGGGCGACCGCGACGCCCATCACGCTGCGTTCTCCCGAGGTCCTGCGTCGGTGGCTGGCCGACGCGAACCTGGAGGTGGTGCTGCCGGGGATCGTCGACGTCACCCGATGGCGGCCGGACAGTCCGACGCTGCCCGAGCTCAGCTCCATACACGGCGGCGCCGGTCTCCGCCGCTGAGCATTCCGGCACTGAACAACACGACGGAATCAGCAGGCGCCGCCGAAGCGAGGCGGCCGAGACTGGGCTTCGCGGAGGACCGCAGGCCGCGCCGCCGTCTCCGGCGCCCGCGCGAGACGGGCGCCCCGGCCTGCGGGTTCTCGCCGACGTCCGAACCTGGCCCGCGTCCGGTGATCGAGGCAGCAGCCCGGTCTCGGGCCTGACCGTCCCGACGGGTCCGAGGCGAGCCGCGTGCCCGTCGGCGGCGCGGCGTACCGCGCCGCCGAAGAGAGCGGACAGTCGCGGAATCGGCGGACTCGTCCAGACCGCCTCGACGGCGGTCACCCCCGGACTCGACGTCCGTCCGGCCCACGATCGCGCCTGTCCGCGCCGGCTGCGTCGGCTGCTCCGTTCTGCTCACCCCTGGCACCCGACACCGTGCTCCCGGCGGGCGTCATCCTGCCGCATCGACCATGGGTGAAATCCGAAGGAAACCTTGCCGCGCAGGTAAGCGCGCTGTAGAGGCGGAGGCCGGTGCCGCAGCGGACGCGGGCGGCCGATGCGGGCCGGGTGAATCCGGAGGACGGTCATCGCGCCCGTCGGTGACTCCGACATGATCAGCGGGTCGCCGAGCGCGATCGGGCGACCGACGGGCGCTCGACCGTATCCCGGCGACTTCTCCGCGAGTGGGAGGAACCGATGAGAGGAACGTGGTGGCGAGGACGACCGACTTCCGGGTGCTCGGCCCGATCGAGTTGTGGACCGCCGGGCGGCGCGTCGACATCGGCAGCCCTCGGCGGCGCAGTGTGCTCGCCGCGCTGCTGGTGGACGCCAACCTCATTCTGACTCCTGCGGTCCTGATCGACCGGGTCTGGGGTGAGGCCGTTCCGCCGTCGGCCCGCAGCGCCCTCTACAGCCACCTGACCCGCATCCGCGCCAGCCTCGGCGAACTGGACGACCCGGCCGTTCTGCGCAGGACCAGCGGCGGCTATCTCCTCGACGTCGATCCCGAGCTGATCGACCTGCACCGCTTCCGCAGGCTGGCCGAGGAGGCCAGGAGCGGGGAGCTGTCCGACGAGGAGGCCTCGGCCGCGTGGTCGGCGGCGCTGGGCCTGTGGCGCGGAGTCCCGCTGGCGGGCACGGGCGGCGAGTGGGTCGAGGAGACCCGCGACCGACTGACCGGCGAACGGACCACCGCGACCGGCGATCACCACGACCACGAGCTGGGCAGGGGACGGCACGTCGAGCTGCTCGACGAGCTGCGCACCGCGACGGCCCGCCAGCCATGGGACGAGCGGACCGCCGGGCAGTACATGCTGGCCGCCGCGCGGTCCGGACGACGAGTGGAGGCGCTCCAGCACTATGACCGGCTGCGCAACTCACTGGCCGAGGAGATCGGCGTCGATCCCGGACCGGCATTGCAAGGCCTGCACGCGAGCATCCTGCGCGGCGAGTCGGCACCGCAGCAGGCGCCCGCGCGCAGGCCCGCCGCGCTCCCGGTGCCCGCGCAGCTCCCCCACGACGTGCCCGGCTTCACCGGTCGGACCGCCGAACTCGCCGCGCTGGCACGCCGAACGACCGACGGCCGGCGCGCGGTGGTGGTCTGCTCGGTCGACGGCACCGCCGGGGTGGGCAAGACCGCGCTGACCATCCACTTCGCTCATCACGTGGCCGAGGAGTTCCCCGACGGACAGCTCTACGTCGACCTGCGCGGTTTCGACGCGACCTCGCCTCCGCTTGCCGCGGCGGACGCACTCGGCCGGTTCCTTCGGGCGCTCGGTCTGGACACCCGGCAGGTCCCCGTCGACGCGGAGGAGGCGTCGGCGCTGTTCCGGAGCATGCTCGCGGGCAGGCGGATGCTGATCGTGCTGGACAACGCCGCCACTCCCGATCAGGTCCGCCCGCTGCTGCCTGCGACGGCCGCCAGCCTGGTGCTGATCACGAGCAGGCACAGTCTGGTCGGGCTGCGGGCCCGCGACGGCGTCACGGCACTGACCCTGGACGTCCTGACCACGGCGGAGTCGGTGGAGCTGCTGCGGCACATCGTCGGCGCGGCGCGGGTCGCCGAAGAGCCTGCGGCCGCGACCACGCTCACGGCGTTGTGCGGGCGCCTGCCGCTCGCGCTGCGCATCGCGGGTGAGCGCATCGCAGCCGATCGCACGCTCACCCTCGGCGAGCTGGTCGCGGAACTGACCGAGGAGAGCGCCCGCCTCGACGTGCTCTCGGCCGATGGCGACGAACTCGCCGAGGTCCGCGCGGTGATCTCCTGGTCCTACCGAGGCCTGGACGCACCGTCGGCACGGCTGTTCCGGCTGCTGAGCCTGCATCCCGGTCCCGAGTTCGGCACGGAGGCCGCCGCCGCGCTGGGCGGGCAGCCGCCCTCCTCGGCGCAGCCGCTGCTCGCCACGCTGACCGGCGGGCATCTCCTGGCCGAGGCAGGACACGGCCGCTACCGCTTCCATGACCTGGTCCGGCTCTACGCCGCCGAGCAGGTCCTCGCCGAGGAGCCGCCGGACGAGCAGGAGGCCGCCCGTGATCGGCTGCTCGGCTGGTATCTGCGCGGCGCCCACGAGTCGAGCAGCACACTGAGCCCGCATCGTCGCCGGGCCGAGATCACCCGGCTCGTCGGCACCCCGTCTCCGCCGCATTTCGCCGACCGTGCCGAGGCTCTGGCGTGGTGCCAGACCGAACGGGTCAATCTGAGCACCGCCGTCCGACAGGCCTTCGACACCGGGCGCTTCGCCCTGGCCTGGACGCTGGCCCAGGCGATGTGGGACTTCTACTACCTGCGCAGCCACTGGGCCGACTGGCTGACGACGCACCGCCTCGGCCTGACGGCGGCCCGTCGGGCAGGCGATCGGATCGGCGAGGCGGGTCTGCTCACCAGTCTGGGGCATGTGCACTGGGAGCTGGGCCGCTACGAGGAGGCGCTGCGTCTCGCGGGCGAGGGCCTCGCCGTGTGGCGGGCCGAGGCGGACGGCTGGGGCGAGGGCATGGCCCTGCACATCGTGGCGGGAGCGCTGCGGGGCACGGGCAGGCCCGCGGAGAGCATCGAGCACTACCGCCGGGCGTTGACGGCGCATCGCCGGATCGAGAACCGGTGGGGCGAGGCCTGGACGCTGACCAGTCTCGGCGTGGCCTATCGCGATCACCGCAGGCTGTCCGAGGCTCTGGACGTCACCGAACAGGCCAGGGCGCTGTGGACGCGCATCGGGGACCATCACGGCGAGGGGACCACTTTGAACGACCTCGGCGACGTCCACCGGGAACTCGGCGACCACGAGGCCGCCCTGCGCAGCCACCGCGCGGCCGCGTCGGTCAACGGGCGCAACGGAAACCGCTGGGGCGAGGCCTGGGCACTGGACGGCATCGCCCGCACGATGTCCGACCTCGGCCGCATCGAGACCGCCCGCGAACACTGGCGGCAGGCGGCGAGCATCTTCGAGGAGCTGGGCGACGCGCGAGCCGAGGAGGTCCGGCGGCGGCTGGCGGGAGGATGAGCGCT
Source organism: Actinoalloteichus fjordicus (assembly GCF_001941625.1). Classification (NCBI taxonomy): domain Bacteria; kingdom Bacillati; phylum Actinomycetota; class Actinomycetes; order Pseudonocardiales; family Pseudonocardiaceae; genus Actinoalloteichus; species Actinoalloteichus fjordicus. The sequence goes on along the minus strand of NZ_CP016076.1, from coordinate 3,148,577 downwards.
CGGTGGCGGGAGCCCCGGTGGCGCCGTCCCGCCCCGCCTTATCGTTCGGCTTCGATGCGCTCGAAGATGTCGGCGTCGGTCTCCTGCTGCCAGCCGGGCAGCTCGTCCCAGTCCGCGACGTAGGACGGCTTGGGGTCGGGAAACTGCCGGTAGATCTGGCCGATCCAGCACAGGGCGACGAAGCGGCCCTTCTGGCTGCGGGTCAGTCTCGCAGTGGCACCGTCGGCGGCGCGGACGAAGGCAAGGACCAGTTCGCAGACGGCGGCCGCTGCGGCGCGCTCCCAGTCCGGCGTCGTCTCCCACGGAGTGATGTAGCCGGGCTTGGGCCGGCCAGGATAGTGCCTGGTGACCCCGGCGATCCATGCCTCGCGGAACAGCCTGCCTGGTTCGTGCATGGTGAACTCCCTGTCGTCAGCCGGTAGTGGTGCGCCGAGCCGCGAGGGCGCTGATATCGGCGTCAATCGCGTGGATGTGTTGGTCTGCAAGCAGGGAGGCCAGATGTGATTGCAGCCCCTGCAGCTTGCGCATGATCACATTCGACCTCGTGTCACGAGCCAGGGTCGGCGCGGTGGCCCGACACATTCGCTCGGCGGCCGTCGATGCTGGTGACCACCGTCGGTGCGTCCTCGCTGCCACCTCTCTGCCGCATTCTGGCTGTAGCCCTCCTTCGCTACTTCCGGTTGCCTGCACGTAACTCACTGCATCCATGCCCGACCATATCGGAGGCCCTCATGCCGGCGACGACCACTCGAACCAGGGGAGTGCGACACCCGGCAGGCCCGGACATCGGTTCGTACCGCCCTGGCCGGTGACGGCGAGTCTGTGCGAGGTGGTGGAGCACTTCCTCGGCCACACCCCGTGGTGGGAGACCGACACCCGCGTCCTGCTCGCCTACTACGAGGGCTATCAGGCAGCGGCGGCGGCAGCCCCCGCCCACGAGCCGACGCATGTCGCGGGGTGGGACTGGGACGAGGATCTCCGCGCCTGCCTCGACGCCTGTGTGTCGCAGTTCCGCACGAGACTGGCGGCCGAGGTCGAGGCCGAACGCGGGTCGGGTGCCGAAGTCGAGGCCGATGCCTCGGCCGCGCCGGAGAATTCGAGGCGGAGCGGCGCCGACCGCCCTCGATCGTCTCGACGCCCGAGCCGCAGCGCGGGACGTGCCGTGCCCAGATGAGGACGGCAGCGACCGCTGACGGAGAAGCGAACCTGCGGATCTCGCCGCGTCCAGTTCCTCGGACACCTTCTCCGCGCGCACACCCCGTGGTCGCACGACGGTCCTTTTCCACGCCTCGTAAGGCCCGGCGCAGCTGTTCACCGGCCCAGAAGGCGACTCCGATCGCGCCACGCGAGTCGAAGCAGCGTCAAGGAGCAGGCCGAGAGGCGAGGTTCGAGGCGATCGATCGCCTCACCCGTGAACGGCATGTCCAGCCTGCCGCCCTCGCCGACGAGGTGTCCCTCATCGTTGGTCGACACCAAGCCGGTGAACAGTCGATCGAAGGTCTCGTCGTCGATCACGGCGACGGTACGTTGACTCGCAGCCAGGGTCAGCGGGTCCATCACCAGGCCGTAGTGCCAGAGCCGCAAGCGGCCCTCGGCACGCGCCTGCTCGAAGGAGCGGAAGGGCTCCTGCCTGACATAGTCGATCGAGCAGGCTCCGGCTCCGTCGTGCTCGGGGTTGCCGAGGAACTCCTCCGAGTATTCGCGCATGATGTTGCGCCACAAGGAGAAGTCGTTGCGCACGTCGACTGCGGCCAGTGACGAGGGCTGGAACTCTCCGGAGGGCATGACCGTGCACATCCCGCCGCCGTCGGCCACGGCACGACCGTCACGCTGATGCATCATGAACCGGTCATCGCCGCGCGCACCCCTTCGGATGGTCAAGGTGCTGATACCGGGTGACATCAACAGCCGGGCCGGATCGAACGGGACCCCGATCGCCGACCGCAGCGGTAGCGCACTCCAGTCCGGTACGGACCCTCCCGAGGCCAACCACGCCGCCTTGAACTCGTGGGCAAGGGACTCCTTGAGGTCGAACACCTCGAAGAACGTCGTGGTCCCGAACGTCATCGCCACTCCGTGGCGCTGCGACACCCCGAGCAGTCGGTAACTGAGGCGGTTCTCCAGGAGCCGAGGGCGCACCAGGTCCCGCACGGCTCGGCTGTAGCCTGCGTAGCGCTCGCCGCGAGTGGTCAGCGGCAGCACGTGATCCAGCGGCTCGAGCCTCGGGAGCGGACTCTCGGCATCAGCGAAGCTCAACCGCACCGAGTCGAGCTCCACCGGTTCGTCCAACAGCCAGCCGGGGCCGGTCAGGGCATGTCCACCGGGCGCCCGGCAGGCTGCCGGGTACAACCAGGCGGCCAACTCCGCGAGTTCGCGTCCACGCGCGCCGACTGCCCGGCGCACCCGCGGCCACTCCTCCTGGCTCCGCCGCACCTGCTCGGCGATCTCAGGGCCGAACGCCGGGTTCCTGTCGCCTGGCGCCAGTGCCTCGTACGGCCGTGTACCAGCGTCGCCGTCAACGCCGTCGGCCTCGGTGAGCAGTTCCTCCAGTTCCTCCGAAGAGAGGTTCAGTGCCGCCGCGAGGCGCGGGCGAATCCACGGCTGCGGCTCCCGCTCGCCGCCTTCCCAGCGCACCACGGTGGAGCGCTCGACCCGCAGTCGGGCGGCCAGGTCCTCCTGCGTCAAGCCGAGGCTCTTCCGTCGGCGCGCGAGACGGCGGCGCCTGGTCGCCTGCACTCGACCTCCGGAGGAACTCGATCCGACCGCCGTCAACGCTGGTGACCACGGTCGCTGCGTCGTCGCTGTGCCGCTGTGCCGCATCCCGGCCGTGGCACTCCTTCACTACCGCCGGTCGCAGGTACGTGACGCGGTGAATACGCGGAGGACGATAGTCGAGGAGGTCAGGCGAGCATCGTCCGATCCGGACCGGCGAAGCGCCGAATCCCCGGCAGGCTCGTGCCGTGGTCGATGAGGGCAGGTCCGTGCGAGCTGACGACAGGCTTCCCCCAAGCCCGGCGCCGACCGTCTCGACACCCGAGCCGCAGCGCGGGACAACGCCGGGCCGAGGTGATGACGGCGGTCGGGAGCCGCGAGAAGCCGAGCCCGCCGCCCCGCAGTGCGACTCAGCGCCGCAGACCCTCGAACACGTCGACGGCGATCTCGCGGACCACGTCCTCGTCGACCGCGATGCCCAGGCCGGGCCCGGTCGGGACGCTCGCGCGGCCGTCGCGCACGACGACGGTCTCGCCGGTGGCGTAGACGGAGTCGATGAACTGTCGGCCGTTGAGGTCCACCGGGGTGTCGATGCCGAACGCGGCGAACAGGTGCAGCGAGGCGGCCAGTCCGACGTCGGAGTCGGTCAGACCGGAGCCGATCAGCCGGACGCCGCTGTCCTCGGCGAGGGCGCAGAGCCGTTTGGAGAGCGTCAGGCCGCCGCTGCGCTGGACCTTCGCCACGGCGACGTCCACGGCCGCGAGCCGGACGAAGGTGGCCAGGTCGCCGGGGTGTCGGATGCTCTCGTCGAGTGCGACGGGGATCGGGGAGGCGTCGCGGAGTCTGCGCAGGCCCGCGATGTCGTTGGCGGGCAGCGGCTGTTCGAAGACGGCCACGTCCAGTTCCGCCAGCAGTCGAGCCGTCCGCAGCGCCACATCGATCGGGTAGGCCTGGTTGGCGTCCACCCACAGCGGAGCATCGGGCGCCGCCGCGCGGACGGCGCGGACCACGGCCAGGTCCTCGGCCTCGGTGTGCACGCCGATCTTCACCTTGAACGCCCCGTAGCCGAGTTCCCGGCCCTCGGCCACGCACTCGGCGACCTCGGCGGCGCTCTGTCCGGAGACGATCCAGCCGAGGGTGATCTCCTCGGTGCGCCGCTGTCCCCAGAGGACGCCGAGCGGGACGCCGCAGGCCCGGCCCAGCAGGTCGTGCACGGCGACATCGACGGCGCACTTGGCCAGCGGGGCGCCGATGGTGACGCCTCGGTTGATGACGCGATCGAAGGTCGAGGTCAGGCCGTCCAGATCCCAGCAGGGTCGGCCGAGGACCGAGGGGGCGAGGTAGCGGTCGATGGTGCTGACGATGGACTCGACGGTCTCGTAGGTCCAGGCCGGGATCGGGGTCGCCTCGCCCCAGCCCGCGAGGCCGTCGGCGCTCACCTTGACCAGCACGCGCAGGCTCGGCGTTCCGGCGACCGCCACCGAGCCGCCCGCGACGCCGAAGGAGCGTTGTGTCGGCAGTGCGACGACGAAGGTCTCGACGCGATCGATCACCACCTCCGCGAGGCCGGCGACGCCGTTCGACGGCGTCGAACGCCCGATCGACGGGCGGCCGTCAGACGGAAGCGGCCGCTGCCGGGCAGGGCCGATCGAGGGCACGGCGGAGTCGAATTTGTTCATCCGTTCTCCTATTCGAAACGTCTTGACCACGTCCTGCCCGGCTGCCTACCCTACGGCAGTAAGCGCTTTCCAAAAAGGTTTCCGCACGGTGACAGCACCTTTTCCCCACTCGTTTTCGGCAGTTTCATGAAGATCATTGAACGCGCTCTCGGGCACCGATCGGGATTGGCGAAGGACATGATCGAATCGAACGGAGGGTCATGACCGCGCGAAGCACCATCGACGATGCCGACGGCGCCGCCTCGCCCACGGTGAGCGGAGTCGCCGACCGCGGCAGGCCCGGCGCTACCGAACGACTGGCCGGGTTCTTAGATCAGGCCTGGCGCCCGGTCGCCCTGCTGGCGGTGCTCTTCGCGGGCTGGTGGGCGGTGACCGCAGCCGAGCTCGTCGAGCCCTATCTCGTCCCGTCCCCCGGCGACACGCTGCGCGCGATCACGGAGCGGCCGGAGTACTTCCTGGACAACACCCTGGTCACCACCTACGAGACGGTGCTGGGCTTCGTGATCGCCGCCGCCGTCGGCGTGTTGGCCGCCGTGGTGATGGTCTACTCCAGCACGATCGAGAAGACGCTGTACCCGCTGCTGCTGTTCGCGCAGGTCATCCCGAAGATCGCCATCGCGCCGCTGTTCGTGGTGTGGCTCGGCTTCGGCCTGGAGCCCAAGGTGGTCGTCGCGGTGCTGATGGCCTTCTTCCCGGTGGTGATCTCGATGGTCACCGGTCTGAAGTCCATCGACCCGGAGATGCTGGAGCTGTCGGCGACGATGGGCGCGAGCCCGGCCCAGACCTTCTGGAAGATCCGCTTCCCCGCCTCGCTCCCCCACCTCTTCGCCGGCCTCAAGATCGCGGCGACGATGGCCGTCACCGGCGCGGTCGTCGGCGAGTTCGTCGGCGCCAACGAGGGTCTCGGCTTCGTGATCCTGCAGGCGAACGGCAACCTCGACACCCCGGTGCTGTTCGCGGGCCTGATCGTGATGTCGCTGCTGGGAGTGGCCCTCTTCGTGCTCGTCGAGGTGGCCGAGTACTTCCTGCTTCCGTGGCACGCCAGCAGGCGCTCGAACGCCTCGGCCACCACGTTCTAGACCGAGCCTCACCTGAAAGACACCTCACAACCTTCCCGCACCTTCCGCCAGGATCAAGGAGGCTCCTCATGAAGGTCAGCAGGCTCGTGGTCGGCGCCGTCGCGGTGTCGTTCGCCGCCGCAGGCTGCGGCGGCGCCGGGGGTGACACGACCACCAACGCCGACGGCGTCGAGCTGGACGTGGTCACCCTGACGCTGAACTGGTACCCCTACGGAGAGCACGCGCCGTTCTACTACGGCGTGGATCAGGGCATCTTCGAGGAACACGGCATCGACCTGACCATTCAGGCGGGCCAGGGCTCGCAGCGCACCGTGCAGGCGGCCACCGCGAACCAGACCGACTTCGGCTGGGCGGACACCCCGGCGGTGCTGGCCGGGGTCTCGGAGGGCCTGGACGTCACCAGCGTCGGCGTGTTCCTCCAGACCACGCCGTCCTCCGCCCAGTTCTTCAGCGATCAGGAGATCGAGACCCCGGACGACCTGCGGGGCAAGACGATCGCCAGCACTGCGGGCGACGCGCTGAGCGCGACCTTCCCGACGTTCCTGGAGATCAACGGCCTCACCGAGGACGACGTCACCCTCCAGAACACCGACCCGGCGGGCAAGATGGCCGCGGTCATCTCCGGCCAGACCGACGCCCTGCTCGGCTTCGCCACCGACCAGGGCCCGACGATGCAGGAGAGCGCGGACCGCGAGGTGTCCTACCTGCGCTTCGCCGACCACGGCCTCAACTTCTTCAGCAACGGACTGATCACCGCCTCGGAGAACCTGACCGAGCGCGAGGACCTGGTGCGTCGGATGGTCGCCGCCTCCAGCGAGTCCTGGGCGCGGGCGGGCGAGGCCGACACCGCCGAGGTGATCGAGGCGATGAGCGGGGCGAGTGAGCAGCTGCCCTCGCCGGAGGTCCTCACCGAACAGTTCCTGGCGACGTTGGAGCTGCTGCATACCGAGGCGACCGAGGGCATGCCGCCCGGTGTGAACGACGAGGCCGACTGGGACGCCACCATCGAGATCTTCGCCGATGCCGGGGTGATCGACAACGCCGAGGAGGCCTCCGCGTACTGGGACGCCTCGTTCGCACCGGAGGGATGACCACATGACTCGCATGACGGGCGGCAGCATGACCAGTGAGGCCGAGCGGCCCGCAGACCACTCGGGCGTCAGAACACCCGCCGTGGACATCTCCGACGTGGCGGTGCGCTTCCGGACGAAGAAGCGCGATGTCACCGCGTTGGAGAACGTGTCGCTGCAGGTCGACGCCGAGGAGTTCGTGGCGATCGTCGGGCCGTCCGGCTGCGGCAAGTCGACGCTGCTCAAGCTCGTCTCCGGCCTGCTGCGTCCCTCCTCAGGGGACGTCCGGCTGCTGGACGAGGCCGTGACGTCGCCGCGCCGCGACGTCGGCTACGTGTTCCAGCGGGCGGCCCTGCTGGAGTGGCGCTCGGTGCGACGCAACATCGCCCTGCAGGCGGAGATGCGGCGAATGCCGTCGGCGCAGGCGGCGGCCAGGGTCGACGAGCTGATCGCGATGACCGGGCTGCGCGGTTTCGAGGACGCCTATCCGCACGAGCTCTCCGGCGGCATGCAGCAGCGGGTCTCGCTGTGTCGGGCGCTGCTGCACCGACCACCGGTGCTGCTGATGGACGAGCCGTTCGGCGCTCTGGACGCCCTGACCAGGGAGCACATGAACGTCGAGCTGCGGCGGATTCGGCAGGAGACCCGCACGACGGTGCTGCTGGTGACGCACTCGATCTCCGAGGCCGTCTACCTCGCGGATCGCGTGGTGGTCATGACCGCCCGGCCGGGCACGGTGGCCGAGATCATCGACGTGAACCTGCCGGAGGAGCGGGACTACTCCGAGACGCTGGTGCATCCCGAGTTTGCCAGAGCCAGCGGGCATATCCGCGAGCTGCTGGGCGCGGCGACCTCGGCGGAATAACTCGGGGCACCAGTCCCAGGCGGGCCCCGGAGCGGTCCAGGGCCGGTTCGCACCGTCGGCGATGACGTCGTCTGCGGTGCCCGGCTCGGTCGAGCCGGGTCCGGCGGCGTGTCGAACCGGTGCCGTCGCGGGGTCGGCACCGGGCGGGCGCCGTGGGCGTGTCGACTCGGGCGGCGCGCTCCGGGTGTTCGGCGGCCCACGGCGGTCGTGGGCATCGGGCTCGAACCGGCGCCGCATCAGACGTCCGGGCCCGGAGTTCGGCGAGCGAACCGGGACCGGCCGACCCCACCGCAGACGCGACCTACCGCAGACGCAGCCCGAACGCGGCGAGATCAGCACCGGACCGGACCAGCCTGCCGAGGCGCAGGCTTCTTCGGCCTGCCGTCGCCGTGCACTCGACGCCGCCGAGGCGGCCGGGGCGGATCGCGCCGACAGGACACACCCCGACCACACGTCCGCTTCCTGCCCAGGTCCGCGCCGTCGACGGCGGCCGGGCGGCGACGAAGCGGCGAGGCACGAGTTCACGAGCACACGGTCATCGACGAGGAGCTGCGGAGAGGACGAGGCATGGCGGGCACGGGCGATCGGCGCATCGGCATCGTGATGAACGGCGTCACCGGACGCATGGGGTATCGACAACACCTGGTGCGGTCGATCCTGGCCATCCGGGCCGAGGGCGGGCTGCGGCTCGCCGACGGCACCAGGCTCTGGCCCGATCCGGTGCTGGTGGGACGGAATGCGGCGAAGCTGGAGGCGTTGGCCGAGGCACACGGCCTGGAACGCTGGACGACGGACCTGGATGCCGCGCTGGCCGAGCCCGACGCTGAGATCTACTTCGACGCCCAGGTCACCAGCGGTCGGGCCGCCGCCATCGCCTCGGCGATCGCCGCCGGACTGCACGTCTACACCGAGAAGCCGGTGGCGGGCGACGTGGCCGGGGCGCTGGAGCTGGCCAGGGCGGCGCGTGACGCGGGGGTCAAGGCGGGCGTGGTGCAGGACAAGCTGTTCCTGCCGGGACTGCGCAAACTGCACCGGCTGGTGGCGGGCGGCTTCTTCGGCCGAATCCTCTCGGTGCGCGGCGAATTCGGCTACTGGGTGTTCGAGGGCGACTGGCAGGAGGCCCAACGCCCGTCCTGGAATTATCGGGCCGAGGACGGCGGCGGAATCATCACCGACATGTTCTGCCATTGGCGGTATGTGCTGGAGGAGATCTTCGCGCCGGTCCGTTCCGTGCAATGCCTGGGTGCGACACATATTCCGCAGCGATTCGACGAGAACGGCAAGCCCTACGACTGCACGGCCGACGACGCCGCGTACGGGACGTTCGAACTCGACGGCGGGATCGTCGCACAGATCAGCTCCTCCTGGGCGACGCGGGTGTTCCGCGACGAACTGGTGGAGTTCCAGGTGGACGGCACCGAGGGCAGCGCGGTGGCCGGTCTGCGTCGCTGCCGGGTGCAGCACCGTTCGATGACGCCGAAGCCGGTGTGGAATCCGGACATCCCCGCCACCGAGGACTTCCGGTCGCAGTGGCAGGAGGTGCCGGACAACGCCGAGATGGACAACGGGTTCAAGGTGCAGTGGGAGCTGTTCCTCCGGCACGTCGTCGACGACGAGCCGTTCCGGTGGGACCTGCTGGCCGGGGCGCGGGGCGTGCAGCTGGCCGAGCTCGGTCTGCGGTCCTGGGCGGACGGTCGACGTCTCGCGGTTCCCGAGCTGACCCTGTGAGCGCCCCGACGGAACCGGTGCACGGCGGGCACCCGACGGCGCGGCGCTCAAGGCCGCGGTGGGCTGCGGGGGCCGTGCGGTGACGGCCGTGCCGGGCGGCGCCGTGGCGGGCCGGCGCTGGCCGTCGGCGGCGGGCGCCTGGCTGGGCATCGGCGCCGCACCCGGCGCGCTGGTGTTGGGCGCGCAGGTCGCCGAGCGACACGACGGCGTTCTGCCGCTGCTGGTCCTGCTGGCGGGCGGCGTCCTGATGGCCGCGCTGCTGGCAGGACAGGGGCTGCTGGGACTGCTGCCGCCCCTCGGGGAGAACTCGACGCTGTCGGTCGCCTCGGCCCGGTACCTGCCCCCGGTGGCCGACCGGGCCGTGGCGCTGTCGATGACGCTCGCGATGATCGGCTGGTTCGGGTTCAACGTGGGGCTCGGCGGCGCGGCGCTCGGCGCACTGACCGGCCTGCCGGACTGGGCGGCGGCGGTGGCGTTGGCCGCGCCGCTGCTCGGCGTGATCGTGGTGGGCGGCGGCCGGTGGAACGGGCTGGCGATCGTGGCGACCGGCAGTGCGATCGTGTTGATCGGCCTGGTCGCACTGCGCACGCTGCCCGAGGGCCTGCCCGTGACCGTGCAGCCCGCCGGGCCGCGCTCCACCGCCGTGGACCTCGCCGGGTTCCTCGGGTACGTGTCGGTTTTCGCGATGCGCGCACCGGACTTCACCGTGGGTCTGCGCCGACGCCGGGACCTGGCCTGGTGTGTGGGGCTGCTGGTGGTGCCCGCGCTGCTGGCCGCCGTGGTGGGAGCCGGCCTGAGCGCGGCCACCGGTTCCAGTGACGTGGTGGCGACGCTGGCGGGGCCGCAGGGCATGGCGGCGGCGAATCTCTTCCTCGCGGTGGCGGTGGTGGCGCCGACGCTGGCGTGCGTCCACTCCGGATCGTTGGCGTTGGGCAGGCTCGCCCCGCTGCCCGCCCGACTGCTGCCCTGGCTCGTGGCGGTGCCCGGACTGGTCCTGGCGATCCTGCGGGTGGATCGGCTGATGGCCGACTGGCTGGTGCTGCTGGCGGCGGCCGTGCCCGCGCTGGTCGTCCCGATGGTGGTGGAGGCGGCGAGGCGACGACGCGGCAGGCCGCCTCGGCTGATCTCGACGTGGACCTGGCTGCCGCCCTCGGCGATCGCGGTGGCGGGCACGGTCGCCGGGTATCCGGAGTCCGCGCTCGTCGGCCTGGTCCTGTCCGTCCTGGCGGCACTGCTGGCGCAGTGGCGGCCGAGGGCCCCCGCGCGATGACGCCGCCCACGGGTCCGGTGTCGTCGAGGAGCCCGGCCGCCGGGCGAGGACCCGTCCCGCCCCCGCATACCGCGTGAATCGACCGACTGAGCACGACCGAGGGAGGCCATCGAGATCCGTGTGATCGACGACTGAGCCGAGCCTGCCTACGCGGCTTCGGCCGCCGTGGTGTGCGCTGGTCATCGCGCCGAACGGCGCCGTGTCGACCGGCCCGATAATGGGATCGTCAATAGGATTTCTCGGCCGCAGTGCAGCGCCCCGGGCAAACCATTGACGACGCACTATTCACCGTGCTTCCATCGAAGTGACGAACAATCGCGGAAATCGGTTAATTAGTCACCCCGGTGAATTAATGGCCGGCCCGTCGACGCTGTCTCGGGCCGGACCGCGACACCATGGCGGCGAGTGCCCGAGGTCGGGACTCGGCCGCATCGAACCGGCATCGGCGCCGTTCATCGCACTCGGACGGCGACCGTGCACGGACGTCGACGAGGAGAGCGCCGATGACGGCCAGTGCGACCGCACCACCGCGAGGAGAACGAGATCGCGCCGGGCGTAGAACACCGCGAGCGCTCCGACGTCACCGCCGTCACCGAGGCGTTGACGTGCTCGGACTCGACGGCCCACCGAGGACTGGACGGCGCGGCGGCTCCGGCTCCGCCGTACCCGTCACACCGGCTCCGCCGCAGGCCGATGACCGCAGGCCACCTCCGATCGCCGCCGACGGACTCGACGAGCCCGCCGAACGACGACCGATCTCGCATCCGCACTCGCTCGTCCGACTGGGAGCGCCATGAGATATCAGACCCGTCCGCCGCAGGTCCGAAGAAATCGATTCGCCGCCGCACTCGGCGGCCTCCTCACCATGCTGCTGGCCGTCACGGCAGGCCTCGCGGCGGCCCCGACAGCAGGCGCGGCCGAGGCCAGATACTCCGTGCTGGTGTTCTCGAAATGGACGAACTTCTACCACGAATCCATTCCGGCTGGTATCGCGGCGATCGAGGAACTGGGCGCCGCGAATGATTTCGAGGTCGAGGCGACCGACGATGCGGCCGCCTTCACCGACGAGAATCTCGCCCGTTTCGACGCGATCATCTTCAACAACACCAATTCGACCCCGGAGTCCGGCGACCTGCTGGACGCCGATCAGCGGGCCGCCTTCCAGCGGTACGTGCAGGGCGGCGGCGGCTGGACGGGCCTGCATGCGGCCTCGGCCAGCGAGCGGGACTGGGACTGGTACGAGGGCCTGGTCGGCGCGATCTTCGACCAGCATCCCGCGATCCAGCCGGGACGGGTGAAGGTGCTGGACCGCGCGCACCCCTCCACCGCAGGACTTCCGGAGCTCTGGGAGCGCGAGGAGGAGTGGTACAACTGGATCGCCAACCCGACGGGCAACGTGCACACCCTCGCCCAGATCAAGGTGCGGGACGGCATCGAGGGTCTCGACGAGGGCGTCGACCACCCCTTCTCGTGGTGCCAGAACTATGACGGCGGCCGCTCCTGGTTCACCGCGGGCGGCCACGCCAGCGAAGACTTCTCCGACGAGCTGTTCCTCGACCACCTCCTCGGCGGGATCGAGTGGGCTGCCGGGGCCGCCGAGGGCGACTGCTCGGCGACCCAGACCGGCAACTTCCAGCGCATCCCGCTGGTCACCGAGAACCTCGCCGACCCGTTCGAGCTCGCGGTCGCACCCGACCGCAGGGTGTTCTACATCGAGCGCACCGGGGCGCTGAAGATCGTCGACCAGGAGACGCTGGCCGTGAGCACCGCCCTGGACTTCGAGTACACCTCCGACATGACCAGCCAGTCCGACGGCCTGCTCGGGCTGACCCTGGACCCGGCCTTCGAGGAGAACGGCTTCCTGTACCTGCTCTACTCCGACAAGGACGAGGCCAGACTCAACGTCTCCCGCTTCACCGTGGAGGGCGACACCGTCGACGAGGCCACCGAGGCACGCCTGCTGGAGATCCCCACCTTCCGGGGCGAGGGCCGGGCGAACTCGCACATGGCGGGCTCGCTGGCCATCGACGACGGCGGTGTCCTCTACATCGCCACCGGCGACAACACCGACCCCTTCGCCTCCGACGGGTTCGCACCGATCGACGAGCGGGACGGCCGCCGCGCCTGGGACGCCCAGGCCACCGCGAGCAACACCAACGACCTGCGCGGCAAGATCCTGCGCATCACCCCGCAGGCCGACGGCAGTTACACGATCCCCGAGGGCAACCTGTTCGCCGAGGGCACCGAGCTGACCCGGCCGGAGATCTACGTGATGGGCATGCGCAACCCGTTCCGCATCACGGTCGACTCGACCTCCGGCGCGCTGCTGGTGGGCGACTACGGCCCCGACGCCCGTGCCGCGAACCCGAACCGGGGCCCGGAGGGCACGGTGGAGTTCGACCGCATCACCGAGGCGAGCAACCGGGGCTGGCCGTACTGCACCGGCGACAACACCCCGTTCAACGACTACGACTTCGCCACCGGCACCTCGGGCGAGCTCTTCGACTGCGGTGCCCTGGTGAACGACTCGCCGAACAACACCGGGCTGACCGAGTTGCCGCCCGCCGAGCCCGCGTGGGTGCACTACGCCTACTCCGAGTCCGCCGAGTTCCCGGAGCTGGGCACCGGCGGCGGCGGCCCGATGGGCGGGCCGGTCTACTCCTACGACGAGGACAACCCGCTGATCACGAAGTTCCCCGAGTACTTCGACGGCAAGTGGTTCACCTACGAGCTGACCCGCCAGTGGTTCAAGACGATGTCGGTACACGAGACCGACCAGGAGTTCACCGACCCGCGCTTCGAGCCGACGCAGGCGGGCGATCTGCTCTCGATCAACGGCATCTTCGAGGACATGGACTGGATTCAGCCCTTCGAGGCGGAGTTCGGACCGGACGGCTCGATGTACGTGATCGACTTCGGCGAGGGCAGCGGCACCGGCCGGGGCGGCAGCAACGAGGGCTCCGGCATCTACCGGATCGACTACGTCGCCGAGGGCCGGGTGCCCACCGCGCGCGTCGCGGCCGCTCCCGACTCGGGTCAGGGACCGTTGGAGGTCTCCTTCTCCAGCGAGGGCTCCGGCGCGGGCGAGGACGAGTCGGTGACCTACGAATGGGACTTCGACGGCGACGGCACGACCGACTCGACCGAGGAGAACCCCACCCACGTCTACACCGAGAACGGGCAGTACTCCGCGCGGCTGACCGTCACCAACACCGACACCGAGCTGGCGGGCGTGGCCGTCACCACGATCACAGTAGGCAACACCCGACCCGAGGTGTCGATCACGCTGCCCTCGCACGGCGGTCTGTTCGACTTCGGCGACACGATCCCCTTCACCGTGGAGGTGACCGACGCCGAGGACGCCGAGATCGACTGCTCCAAGGTGATCGTGCAGTCGCAGCTGGGCCATGACGATCACCTGCACCCGATGGACAACGTGACCGGCTGTCAGGGCGACATCACCACCGACCAGGGCGACAGCCACGGGCCGGGACAGAACCTGTTCGCGGCGCTGAGCGCCCAGTATCAGGACGACGGCGGCGTCGACGGCACTCCCCCGCTCGTCGGCTCCGCGCACGCCACCCTGGAGCCCAAGCGCAAGGAGGCGGAGCACTTCGAGCAGACCGGCGGTGAGAACGGCGGCGTGGAGGTCCTCGCCCGCGACGACTCCTCCGCAGGCAGTCGAATCGGCGAGATCGAGCACGGCGACTGGGTGGCCTACGACCCGATCAACCTGACAGGCATCGACTCGGTGACGGTCGGCGTCGGCTCGGCGGGCATCGGCGGCACGCTGGAGTTCCGGGCCGACGCGCCGGACGGCGAACTGCTGGGCTCGGTGGACGTCGGCGACACCGGGGACTGGGGAGCGGTGATCTCGCCGACCGTGCCGCTGACCGACCCAGGCGGGCCGATCACGCTCTACGCGGTCTTCGACAATCCCGAGTGGACGCCCGAGGGCACCGACCTGATGTCGGTCGACTGGCTGCACTTCAACGGCCAGGGCGTCACCAAGGAGGAGATCTCCGCCAAGGTCGAGCCGACGGCGACGCCCGGCACCGGCACCGCGCCGCTGACCGTGGAGTTCAGCGCCGAGGTGACCGCGCCCGAGGGCCGGGAGATCGTCGAGCACCACTGGGAGTTCGGCGACAACCAGTACGCCGACGGCGAGTCGGTGAGCCACGAGTACACCCGCAGCGGGCCGTTCACCGCCCGACTGACGGTGACCGACGACACCGGGGTGCGGACCTCGGCGACGGTCGACGTCTCGGTCGACTAGAGCCTGGCGCGGCCCCGGTCGGGGTCCTCCTCCCCGGCCGGGCCGCGCCTGCCACCCCACGGACGAGCAGCGTCATTCAGCGAGAAGGGCTTGAGTGAGATGGGCATCGTGCAACCGGAGTCCCGCCGGGGATTCCTTCGTCTGGCGGGCGGCGCGGCCGTCGCCGTCGGCGCCTCAGGACTGATCACGGCGAACGCGGCGGCGACGCCGGGCAGGCACCGCCGGGTGCCGAGGGAGCACATCGGCATTCAGCTCTACACGGTGCGGAGCCTGATGGAGTCCGACCCCCAGGGCACCTTGAACCGGCTCGGCGAGATCGGCTACGCGACGGTGGGCGTGAGCGGGCTCTACGGCCACCGTCCGCAGGAGTTCCGCGCCATGCTCGACACGGCCGGGCTGCGGGCCGTGCTCACCCACCTGAGCCTGGACGCCATCCGAGGCGACTGGCAGCAGGCGCTGGCCGACGCCCACGTGCTGGGGGTGCAGTCGGTCGTGGTGCCGTCACTGCCCGGCGAACTGCAGAACCCGGCGGGCTACCGTCAGGTGGCCGGGGAGTTCAACGTGGCAGGCCTGGCGGCACGCAAGGCCGGGCTGCGCTTCCTGTATCACAACCACGGTTTCGACTTCGCCACCGTCGACGGCGAGGTGCTCTACGACATCCTGGTGGAGGAGACCGACCGTCGACTGGTGAACTTCGAACTCGACCTCTACTGGGCGGTGGACGGCGGCTACGACCCGGTGGACTACTTCCGCCGGTATCCGGGACGGTTCCCGGTGTTCCACGTCAAGGACATGGCCGCCGACGGCTCCTTCGAGGACGTCGGCCACGGCACGCTGGACTTCCCTCGGATGTTCGCCGAGCGGCGGTCGGGGGTGCGGGAGTACGTCGTGGAGCACGACGCGCCCGCCGATCCGCTGAACAGCGCGCTGCGCAGCTACGAGTACCTGTCGACGATGCGGTTCTAAAGACCGGCCGCAAGCTGCTCGCCGGCCCGTCGTGGCGGTCCCCTTCTCGGGCGACCGCCACGACGGTCCTGGCGGGCAGCCAGCTCGCGGCGGCGGCGAGGCGCGCCTCGCCGCCCGTCCTGGCGCGGACCGATCGGGCGGCGGCCGGGTGAACGGCGGCGGGCCGACATCGTCGCCCGTACCGTCCGTCCGGCGCCGTGGTCGACAGCGCGATCAGCCGATGTCGGCGCCGTAGACGTGGTCGACGGTCATCACCATGAGCACCCGGCGGTCGGACACCATCACCGACCGATACTCGTCCCAGTCGGGGTGCTCGCCCGCAGCGCTGCGGTAGTAGTCCACCAGCGCCTCGACCTCGGGGCCGTGCGGGTCGGTGCCCGGACCGATGAGCGTCGCCGTGCCCTCGGCGGTGGCCCATGCCCAGCCGTCGGCGCTGGTGACCTCCAGGGTGGCGCGCGGGTCCCGGCGCAGATTCACCGTCTTGGCCCGGCCCTCGGTCATCGAGACGTAGAGGACACCGGCCGCCCGGTCGTAGAAGGGCGTGACCGGCGAGAGCTGGGGGCGGCCGTCCGACTTGATCGTCGCGAGGACGCCGAGGCGAGCCTCGGCGAGCAGGGTGTGCGGGTCGAACGGGGTTGCGCTCGCGTCCGGGGCCTGCTCGACATCGGTCGGCTGCGCCTCGGCAGCCGACGCCGCCTGCGTGGCCGAGGGCCTGCGGAACTGCTCGATCATCGCCGAATAGCCCTCGCCGCCGCGCCCGTCGGCCACGGCCCGGTCGGCCAGCGCCGTGAGGAACCTGGGGAGGTCGACGTCGATCCCGAGGGCCGCGCTCTCGTGCACGAGGTGCGCCATCGCGCCACGGTGCGTGTCGATGGTCGCGTCGTCGGCCGGGTACGCGCCGTCGTCGACCTGACGCGCGTATCGGGACAGCCACCCGGTCGTGGTCTCGATGATCGAGACCGCCAGCGGGTGCAACGCCGCAGCGCCCACGCCCGCGGTGCCCACCAGCGCGGCACCGTGGAGGAAGCTGTTGAGCACGCTCCACATCAGGCTGAGCAGGGCCACGTCGTGCAACGACGCCAGCCCGTGGTCCTCGCCGAGGTGCGTGGTCTTCCCACCGAGGACGCGCAGGGTCGGCGCGTGCCGCGCGAAGGACTCCCCCGACCCGCTGTAGAGGATGACGGTGTCCGCGCCGCCGACGGCCTGCGGGTCCGTCATGATCGCGCCGTCGAGGTAGCCGACGCTCCGCTCATCCGCCCACCGCGCGGTCTGGCGCGCCTGCGCCGAGGAGCCCGAGGTCAGGTTCACCAGGACTCGGCCGTCGAGGACCTCGCCCACCGGATCGAGGAGTCCCAGCACGGCGTCGTAGTCCGCGACGCAGACGACGACGAGCGGCGCCGCCGCGACGGCCTCGCCCACGGAGGCGGCGAGCGTCGCGCCCTGGGCGACGAGCGGGTCGGCCTTCGCCGCCGTGCGGTTCCACACGGTGGTGGGGTGGCCTGCTCGCAGGAACGCCTCGGCGAGTGCCCGGCCCATCAGGCCGAGGCCGATCACCGTCACCGGAGCCTGCTCGGCATCGTGGTCGCGGGTCGGGAGCTGCCCGGAAGAAGAGTCGATGGTCATGACACGATCATCAACCTTCACATCGGTATGAAGGTCAAGCGCGCGGCCCGCAATGCATGCGAAAGGAGTCACCGTGCTGATCGGAGAGCTGAGCAGGCGTACCGACGTCCACCCCCATCAACTGCGGTACTACGAGTCCCAGGGCCTCCTTGCGCCCCGGCGCAGCGCGGGCGGCTACCGCGAGTACACCGAGGATGCCGTGCTGATCGTCACGCAGATCAGGCAGTTGCTCGCGGCCGGGCTGTCGACGCAGGAGATCCGCTTCCTGCAGCCGTGCGTCACCGGCGCGGCGCCCGATCTGGAGCCCTGTCCGGAGGCTCTGACCACGCTGCGCGCACGGCTCGGCGGTCTCGACGCCCAGATCGAGACGCTCGGCCGTTCCCGCCGAGCGCTTCAGGAGCACATCGAGGCCACGGAGCGACGGATGCCCGACCGCAGCCGGGAGTGCGAACCCAGCGCGGTCGGATCCTCGGGGTGATCTCGGGAGGTCGGTGATCGGCCTGTTGCTCGGAGGCCCGGCAGGGGCGCGACGGACTCGGGCCAGCGCGCCGAAGACCGAACGGGTCGGCGGCGGTGCAGCCGGTGGACGCCTTGCGGACGGTGCCGCATTGCCCACAGAGTCGGTGTCGCACCGCCCCACCCGGCGGCGGGTCACCGCCGCCGGGTGGGATGACCGCCGTCGAGGTCGCCTCCTCCGAAAGCGGGTCGCCGTCGACCACGGCGACCCGCCCGGCCGGCATCGATCCGACTGCGTCGACCTCGAATCGACACACTCGCGCAGGCGGATCGTCGACTGCGGCTGTCGTCGGCCCGCCGCCGATTCACACCGGGACCATCGGCGGACTTCGACGACACCGGTTGATCCGTTTCTTTCACACCTGATGTCGACTTTTCGCGGAACTGTTTCACGAATTCACTGTCGACGAATCATTGTCGACATCAACACTCGCGGGGAATGGCGACCGATCAGCTCCGATCGAATTCCCGATTCGAGCGCCGCGACCTCGGCAGGCGATCAGCGCCGACGGCGACCGACCTGCCTGCTGCCGAGAGGACCATACGGCCCCGCAGCGATGTGGTCGGCGCCGACCGTCGACTCGCCGGGGATCAGCCCGTCGGGGCCGTCACGCCGGCCGCGCGCGCCCGCTCGATGTCCGCAGGGGACGGCTCGACCCGGCTGAACTCGTCGTGGCCGAGCCGGGCGGAGCTCCACTCGTTCGCGGGCGTGCTCGACGAGGTCAGGATCCACTGGGTGTTGATCCGATCCTCGGCCTCGTCGAAGTACTGTCCGCTCCAGGTCGCGACGGAGTGAGCGTTGCGGAAGGTGTTCTCGTAGGCCACCACCCAGCCCAGCGGGATGCCCTGGCCGGTGGGCGAATCGGTGTCGTAGCGTCCGGTCAGGACGTAGGTGTTCTCCGCGTTGCCGACCGCAGACTCGTAGGTTCCGCTGAGCGACCCGTCCGTCCCGGCGGTGATGACCATGGTGGAGCCGAGCTGGTTGTACCACGTCCCGGTGATGCCGACCGTGCTCGGCGGCCCCCCGGATTCCGGGGCCTCGGCAGCACCTGCGGTGCTGGCGAACAAGGTGAACAACGCGGCGAAGATGACGGCGAACGTCCTTCTTTTTCCAAACACGGAGATCTCCTCGATGAGATGTGAGTGTTCACGTCGGCAGGCTTCGCGATCAACCCCAGAGCATCGCGAGAAGAAGCCCGCCCAGCGAGAGCCGGAGAAGTCGACGAGATTCTACTTCCCGCCTCGGCGTCACCGACCTTAATGGAGGAGAAGAAATCGAACATGACCCGTTCGAGTGGTAATAGGACGGGATTGCCGGAATAGAATGATGCGTCCGCACGCACCTAGTCCGCAGTGCCGGCGCTGCGGCGGGGCCCGGTCTCTCGCGCGCCCGGCGGCATCCGCTCGGCGGTCCGACGCCGACGCCGGAAGTGCGTCGGTGCCGGGGACGGTACAGCCGAACGACAGTAGCCAGCGACACTCGACGGCCCGTCCCCCCATGGGCACCTCAGGTCCCCCACTCACGCGAGCCGCGCGCCACGTCGACCCGGGTGGACCGGCGGCGGGCCGGGCGCTGATCAACCGGGAGCAGACCAGGACCAGTCGTCCCCGTAGACGTGGTGGATCCCCCCTCGGTAGTGGAACATCTCCTTGGCCAGCATCCCGTCCAGGCCGGGTTTTCCCGGCGACCAGGCGTTGGATTCGAACGGCTCCCCGTCGGGGGTGCCGTCCGCACCGACGACGATCGTCTCGCCTCGGGTGGAGCCGTAGTCGACGGTCAGTTCGAGCCGCCACAGATAGCGGTGTTCCGAGGTCAGGGAGGAGATCTCCAGGTCGACGGCCTCACCCTGCTCCACGGCCACCGAACGAACGTCGAGCCACGGACGCGGGCTCCCGCCGGTGGCATCGTCGTACATCAACGTGCCGCCGGGAGTGTCCAGATCCACGAAGACGTTCTCCACGTCGCCCATGCCCTGCGGAGTCTCGTGCAGCACGGTCCCGTCCAGCGGCGGTGCCTGCTCGACGACCAGCGCCCGCGCGGCGACGACCCGGACGGGCTCGCGCCGATTGCCCACCAGCGTGACGCGAAAACTGCTCCGGGTCTTGTAGATGTTCCCGACCGGCACCAGATCCGAGTCGCTCAGGACCGCGCCCCGCGCGCCGAACTCGCGCACCAGGTCGTCCTGCGGCCTGCCGTAGGTGCGTTCCAGGGTCGCCTGGTCGATCACGTCGGGGAACACCCAGGTCTGCGGTGAGACGCCGACCGGGCGGACGCGGGCGGTCACCGCAGGCTCGGCGGCCAGTCTCGCGTCTTCGAACCGGTTCGCGCCCTGCTGGGCGCGGGCCTCCTGCTCGCCTGCCTGATTCAGGCTGATGCCTGCCCCCAACCAGACTCCGCCGACCGTGAGCACCGCCGGGATCATGGCCACGCTGGCCCAGGTCCACCATCGACGCCATTCCGGTTTCGCGGGAGCCTCGCGTCGACGGGATGCTCTACGTCGCCTCGATCTGCGTCCCATGTTCGCCCCCTCACGCCACCCCGAGCATAGCGCGCAGAGTCACGAGATCGACGCGGATCGTGACATCGGAGGCACCTCGTCCGGTACTGACGACCTGGCCGTCGCGTCCGCCACCCCGGCGGGGTCGAGTCTCGAAAGACACCCGCGGCGAGGCCGGACGCCCACCCGCGCTGCCTGCTCGGGCTCGGCGACGAGACGGGGCGCGCTCGGCGCCGCCGGTCACCACGCGTCGTCCTGCCGCCCGCCCAGGTGCCGGGCCAGGAAGCGGTCGACCGCGCGCTGCGTGTCGATCAGGTTCTCCGGACTGCGGAAGAGGTCCCCCTCCTCCTCGACCAGACACTCGGCCTCGACGTCGCGGGCGCGCAGTGCCGCCACGATCTCCTCGGCCTCGGACCGGCCCGCTCGGGCGCCCGAGGCCCGCCGGACCATCAGCAGGGGCGCGCGGAGCTGATCCAGCCTGCTGATCGGCGAGCGGGCCAGCATGTCGGTGCGCTGCGCGGGCTCGTCGGGATCGCCGACGAAGAGGTGCCAGTTGTTGGCCAGGAAGGGCCGGAGCGCCTCGGGCAGCGTCCGCATGAAGCTGACGAGGTTCGACATGCCGACGTAGTCGACGGCGGCGGCGAAGAAGCCGGGGGTGAAGGTGGCGCCGACCAGCGCCGCGTAGCCGCCGTAGGCGCCGCCGAAGATCGCGATCCGATCGGGATCGGCGTAGCCCTGCCGGACGGCCCAGGTGGCGGCGTCGATGAGGTCGTGGTGCATCTTGCCTGCGAACTCCCCGATGGCGGCCTTGACGAAGGCCTTGCCGAAGCCGGTCGACCCGCGGAAGTTCACCTGGAGCACCGCGTAGCCGCGATTGGCCAACTGCTGGACGACCGGGTGGTACCCCCAGCCGTCCCGAAACCACGGACCGCCGTGGACCACCAGGACCAACGGCAGCCCGGCAGGCTCCACGCCCACCGGCAGCGTCAGATACGAGGGCAGCGCGACCCCGTCGCGGGCGGGGATCGTGACCGGTGTCATCGGCGCCAGCGCCTCAGGGTCCAGCGCCGGATACGCGCGGAAGAGCAGTCTGCTCTCTCCCGTCGCATGGTCGTAGAGGAAGGTGGCCCCGGGATCACGATCACCAGTGAAGGAGACGAGCCATCGCCGTTCGCTCTCGTCCGAGGACACTGCGGCGAGATCGCCGTCGGAGAGCTTCTCCAGGTTCGCCAGCACCTCGGCGAACCTGGGGTCCAGAGCGTGGATTACCTGCCGCCCGCCCAGATAGCGGGCCCCGATCAGTTCTCCCGTCCCCTGGCGGAGGATGAGCGGCGACGGAAGCGCGGGGGCCACGGCGGAGCGGCTGTCCAGGTCGAATGTCGGATGGCTGTCGACCTCGGACTCCGCGCCGGTGGCCAGGTCGAGCCGAACCAGCCGAGTCCGGTCGCTGCCCCGGTTGGAGCCGATCCACAGCCCGGTCCCGTCCGGGGTGATCTGAGTCGGGTAGACGGACATCGGGTAGTCGGCGCCCTCACACAGCATGATCGGGGTCAACGTCTTGGTGACACCGTCCCACCGCGACAGTTCGATGTCGCCGTCGATCGTCAGGGCGAGAGCGAACACGTCCCCCTCGGGACCACACAGCCAGCCGCCGACGTCGCCGGGGCTCTGCGCCAGCATCACGAGTTCACCACTGGCGATGTCGACCTCGTAGAGATCCAGCGCATCGAGCCGCTCACTGCTCAGCGTGACGATCGCCTTCCCCGGTCGGCGGGCGGGAAGCTCGAACTGGGCGACCACCGCGCCAGGGAAGGGCGTGAGGTCGACGATCGGCGCGGCCGGGTCCGCGAGATCCACCCGGTAGAGGTGGCCGAGGTCGTCACCGCCGCCGCTGTGGGTGTAGAGCAGCCACCGAGGATCATCGGTCCAGCGGTAGTCCCGCACGTCGCGAGCCTCCTCTGCGGTCACACACCGCGCGGCCTCGTCGACGTCGATGCGCTGCACCCACACGTTCAGGCGGTTCCGCCACAGCGCCAGGTAGGCGATCCTGGTCCCGTCCGGCGAGATCGACGCCCGGCTGCGGGCAGGAGAGGTGAAGAACTCCTCCACGGTGATGAATCTCGGCAACGCCATGTCGATCCTTTCGCTTGCTCGGTGACGACACGCGCCGGGCCGTCTGTATGGAGTTCCGCCCCGGCGGAGCAGACCTTCGGGTGTCCGTCTGCGCACTGCGCCGGTTCAGGAGAAGCCCTGCCGCTACGGCACACTCAAGCCCGACGATGGTGATCCACGTCACTCGGCACTGGACGCGTCGTCGCCGCGGGGCGTCGCACACGTCGATGGGCCGGTCTCGTAACGGTATGGTCTCCGTCGTTGTGCAAGTCGGCGAATCCGCGCCGACGGCTCGGTTGCGCGGAGGGTGGACAGTCGTGGCGTGGAGCACCCGCCAGCTCGCGGAGCTTGCCGGGACGAGTCTGCGGGCCGTGCGGCACTATCACGCCGTCGGCCTGCTCGCCGAACCCGAACGAGGCTCCAACGGCTACAAGCGCTACGGCGTGGCGCACCTCGTCCGCCTGCTGCGCATCAAGCGGCTGGCCGAACTCGGCTTCTCGTTGACGCAGATCGCCGACATGGGCGACGCTGACGAACACCCGGAGCAGGAGCTTCGCGCACTGGATGCCGAGCTGGCCGAGACCATCGAACGCCTGCAACGGGTGCGCGCCGAACTCGCGGTCACCCTGGAGCAGACCGCACCGACCGATCTGCCGACCGAGCTGGGCCTGTCCACCTCCGACATGAGCCTCAGTGAGGCCGACCGAGCATTCATCGTGGTCCTGTCCAGGGTGCTCGGCCGGGAGGCTCTCAACACCTACGCTCAGCTGCTGAGAACCACCGAACCGCACCCCGCGGACAACGACCTCACCGACCTGCCGCCCGATGCCGACGACCAGACTCGCCACGAGCTGGCCAAGCGACTGGCCGCCCACGTCAGCGACCTCGACGCCCGGCATCCCGGGCTCCTGGACGTGAGTCAGGACACGCCGCTCGGCAAGTACGTCACAGCACAGACGCTCAGCGTGGCCATCACCGATCTCTACAACCCGGCGCAGATCGACGTCATGCAGCGCATGAGCAAGATACTGAGGGCTTCCGAGGAGCCTGATGGGGACGGCGACGGGGGCTGAAGCGGACTTCCCGGCGGGCGTCCGGCTTGCCTGCGGAACAGGCGGAGATGGCGGGTGCGCGACCGCCTGCCGTCTTTGGACCGGGAGACTGCCGGTCCGGGGTCGGGTGGCAGTGTCGGCGTCGGCGGGTCGGTGCCACAACGACTCCCCTGCGTTCACCCGACATAGGTGCGGCAGTGGTGATCCGCACCGGCCCGGAAGGGCCGGTGCCACGACGTCGTCTCGACCGTCCGGATCGCGTGGGGAGACCGTTGCGATCCTCACCCGCCCCGAAGGGCCGGTGCCACTCGGGGGTGCGGCGGAGGTCGTCCTTGGCGTACATGGGGTTGCGATCCTCACCGGCCCCGAAGGGCCGGTGCCACCGCCACCCTCCGACAAACGAGTTCGGGCACCACGGAGTTGCGATCCTCACCGGCCCCGAAGGGCCGGTGCCACCCGAACCTGACCAGCCAAGGCCCGTGGCAGCCGCTCATGTTGCGATCCTCACCGGCCCCGAAGGGCCGGTGCCACTGGGGAGGACCTCCTCGACACGTTCACCGAGTACTCGACGTTGCGATCCTCACCGGCCCCGAAGGGCCGGTGCCACTGCGGAGATCCGCCACACTCCAGACCGGTTGACCGTGTTGCGATCCTCACCGGCCCCGAAGGGCCGGTGCCACCCTGCGGCCGATCAGGTGATCGGCGGACGACCGGCGTGGTTGCGATCCTCACCGGCCCCGAAGGGCCGGTGCCACACCTGCACCGCGTCCGCGCGGTCCTGCACGGACAGGTTGCGATCCTCACCGGCCCCGAAGGGCCGGTGCCACCGTGTTGCGTGCCCGGTCGGACATGGCCGTGGCCCGCGTTGCGATCCTCACCGGCCCCGAAGGGCCGGTGCCACGCGGGGCTGGTTCGGCGGAGGAAAGGGCTCCGACGAGTTGCGATCCTCACCGGCCCCGAAGGGCCGGTGCCACCGGGACTGGGAGGACGGGGGCACCTGGCCCAACAGCTGGTTGCGATCCTCACCGGCCCCGAAGGGCCGGTGCCACCCGCTGAGGACGCGGAAGCCTACGCCGAGGCTCTGGAGTTGCGATCCTCACCGGCCCCGAAGGGCCGGTGCCACCTGACCGGCGACGTCGATCTCGGTGGTGAGGGTGTCGTTGCGATCCTCACCGGCCCCGAAGGGCCGGTGCCACCCTGCTTGTACAGGGGCATTGCCTTCTCAAACGCCCCGAGGTTATCGAGTGGTGACCGACACGCCCGAAAGGCACTTCGGACTGACACGGCGTGTCGCCCGACGCTCACCTTCCTCAAGCGCCAGGACTCAGTAGATCAGCGGTGCGCCATGCGGCGCCTCGGGCGAGCGGCCGAGGTGTTGAGCCCTGCCGAGTGCCCCCGCGTTCATCTGGTAGACCCGGATGCTGTCCTGGTCGCCGTCGATCACGTCGAGCAGGCGCTTCTTCATGATCATCCAGTCGACGTCGGAGCACACGATCTCGAACACCGACTTCTGCACCCGAAGCCCGTAGGCCTCGCACACCTTCGCGACCCGCCGTAGGCGCCGGGCGCCGTCCGGCGTGGTGGTGTCGACGTCGTAGGTGACCAGCAGTTCCATCGTCAGCTCGCGATCCACGGGGTATAGGCGGGCTCGTCGCCTCGCAGATGACGAGCGAACAGCCGGGTCTGCACGATGGGCAGTAGCGCAGCAGGAACGTCGCGGTTCAGCCCGCTGTGCCGCCACGCTCGTTCCCTCGCCTGGGACCACTCGGTCAGCACGACAGCACGGCCCTCGTCGGTCAGCGCGACGCCGCCCGCCGGATCGGATCGGGTGTGCGCGGCGGTGATACGCCGCCGGTTGAACAGAGTGAGCACCAGTCGATCGACCAACAGGGGACGCAGTTCCTCCATCAGATCCAGCGCGAGCGACGGTTTGCCAGGGCGGACCCCGTGCAGATAGCCGATATAGGGATCGAGGCCTCGATGTTCGAGAGCGCCGATCACCGACACCTTCAACATGGTGTAGCAGAAGGACAGCACGCAGTTGAACGGATTCTCCGGTGGGCGCCTGCTACGTCCCGGTGGAACGCCTTTGGCCAACAGCGGGATCCCCTCGAAGTAGGCGCGAGCGGCATTGCCCTCGATGCCGAGCAGCTCCGTCAACGACCCGCAGGAGGCCACCGCGATCAGCGCCTCGGCATGGCGTTCGGCGATCGCGCGGATGTCACTCTGCCTTGCGCCGTCGGCGTCCCGCGCGATTCGTAACAGCAGCTGCCGATAGTTCTGCAGCTTCCCCGCGACCACGGACTTCGCGATCGTCAAGCGTCGTGCCGCGTCGTCATACGCGCGGACCTGTTCCAGCCGAAGCAGCGGATTACCCAGCTGCGCTCCCCCTGCCCGGCCGAGGAAGCGGCCGTTGCGCGACAACCACGTGATGCCTCGATCGTCGGCGAGACAACGCAGCATGAGTTCGTCGCTGACGTCGACTCCCCGCCACACCACGAGCTGATCGATCCGGATCAGCGGCTGGATGTGCCGGCCGGGGCGCTCCGGGTGATGGATCCGAATCGTGTCGCCTTCCAGGTGCAGGCTGGTGCCCGGCGTGGAGACGAACAGCGTGCGCAGCAGCTCAGTCATCCCACCGTCCTAACGGCAGTGGCACGAACAGCGACGAGGCGTCGATGCGGGCGTCGGGCATACAGCCTTCCTTCAGAGAGCAGCGATCACACCGCCGGTCGTTGACCGGTGGCGGCAGCGACCCGGCGCGTAACACCGCACGCAGCCGTGCCACGACGTCACGAAGTCGGGCCTGCAGCGCGTCGTCGACCACGACCTCGTGACGTCGGCGCTGCCGGCCGGCGAAGATCACCCCGTGCGGCACGTCGGCGGAGAACATGCCGCGCAGGCAGATCACCTGCGCGGCCACCTGAAGATCAGCGGCGCTGCCCGGCCGATAGCTTCCGGACTTGTGCTCGACCGGAATCGGCTGTCCGTCCGGGAACTCCACGACATCGCAGATGCCGTGGACCCCGAGCGTGGTGTCGCTGACCTCCAGGGCGGTCCAGGTCCGTACTCCCGTCCGGGAGACGCCGGGACCGCCCGCGTCGACGACCTCGTGGGCGAAGTGACCCCGCTGCGTGTCGACGTTGTCGGCGAAGTAACGGTCCAGATGGATCAGGGCGGCCTGCCGAGGGCAGTAGCCGAAGTGCTCGATCGCCGAGATCGGGATGCTGGCCCACTCCTGCTCGGCGGCTGACTCGTCCACCTCGACCCCGGCTCAGGCGATGAGCTTGGTGGCGGTGATCCCGGCAGGCAGGTCGTCGTCGGCGACGGAGACGACGTAGTCGCCGAAGGACCGAGGCGGCAGGTCCGCATCCGGGTCGACCCTCTTCACGGAGACGCGCCCGGCGAGCTTATGCGCGGGGGCGTTGCCGAAGGCGTTGTCATGGCTGAACACGTACAGTCCTCGGGCCGTCATCGTGCCGCGCGCCGACGAGCGGTCGTGGTCGAACATCATCTCCAGGCTGCGATAGAGCAGTTCGAAGTCGCGACTGTCCACGCCGGTCTGAGCGCCTCGGGAGGCGGAGTAGTAGAGCTCGGCCTTGTAGAGCCCGTAGGGGACGGTCCACTTGCTGCCCATCTCGGTGGACTCGCCCTTGTCGATGTCTGGCTGGGTCGTCTGGGTGACGCGGGTGATCGTGTGCTGCTGCGGCGCCACCGGATCGAAGCTGCGGGCGTTGGTGACCTGCAGCGGACCGTAGATCTGGCCGAGGGCCTTCGTGTCTCCGGTGCTCAGCACCGCACCGAAGAGCCGGATGTCGGCGTAGCGCTCGGTGAGCCAGGATCGCCCGGCCTGCAACTCCTCCTCAGTAAGGCGCTTCTTGTTCGAGTCGAGGTTGTTGGCGGTCATCGTCTCCGCCGCGCGGGTG
Source organism: Actinoalloteichus fjordicus (assembly GCF_001941625.1). Lineage (NCBI taxonomy): Bacteria > Bacillati > Actinomycetota > Actinomycetes > Pseudonocardiales > Pseudonocardiaceae > Actinoalloteichus > Actinoalloteichus fjordicus. Next base: position 3,121,205 of record NZ_CP016076.1, on the reverse strand, counting down.
TTCAGCGCGTGACCCGCCTCCACGAAGATCCCGTACCGGGAGTCGCCGTCGGCGGCCAGCGGGAGGGTGTTGCGGATCTTGCGCTTGATCGCGACATCGGTGACCAGACCGTGGCCCGACTCCTCGTCCATCCGAGGCCGGTTGCCGAAGTCCGGATCGCCGTTGGGGTTTCCGTCCGTGACGTCGAACAGGAACACCATGTCGTGGCGGACGGTGGGGTCGAGGTGCGCCGGAGTGCTCATGCGAGAGCGTGCCTTTCGTGAGAATCGCCCTAAGCCGGGCGGAGCAGCGAGAGCGGGATGACGGGGGTACGTCGGTCAGGACTGCGCGGCCTTGCGGGCCCGGGCCTGTTCCCTGTCGTGGGCGCGTTGCTGGTGGTAACCGAGGACGAACTGCATCTGCCTGCGGGCAGGCAGATACGTCGGGAGCGGCTTGCTCGCGTCGGCCAGATCGGCGATCAGGTCCAGCGTCTCGGCGAATGCCACGGCCTTGGCCCGGGTATTCGGGCGCCGCCGGAGCTTGGCCAGCCAGGCCGAGGCGAGCTTGCGTCCTGCGGCCACGGCGGGCGTGGGATTGGCGACGGCACCTGCGAGATGTCGATCGCCGAAGGTCGCGTTGAGCTTGCCCTCGCTGGCGGCATACTGGATCTGTTCCAACACCGAGAAGATGCGGCCGAACAGATACGCGGTATCCTGATTCTTCTCGTCGAGACCGGCGGTCACGGAGGGCTCCTTTTTTTTCGGATCGCATAGCGCCAGACGCAGGAGCGCGGCGCGGGCAGAGTCGATGTGTCCGTCGGCGCCGATGCGGCGCAGTACGTGGTGCGGCACCGACGGCGGTAGAGCGACGCCCCGCAGGGCGCGGGCGAGCAGGTCACGCTGGATGTGTTCCGGGCGGCGGGCGGAGCGGGAGCTGTGGTCGGCGTAGCGGCTGCCTTCCCACCGGCCGGTCGCCATCAGCAGGATGGCGAGTCCGTGACGCTGCGGCTCGTCCTCCCATTCGGAGACCATGTGCGAGTGCTCGTGCCAGAGCGCGAGGTTGCGCAGCGCCGAGGTCAGCGGCATGTCGATCCAGTCCCGGACCATGATCCGAGAGTTGTTTCCGCCGAGAGTGACCGAGCAGAAGCGCTCCGAACTCTCCTGTTGGTCGGCCAGCGCGGCAGCCCGATCCAGATCACCGGAGCGGAGCCGCGAGAGGAGCCGCCGGACCGCGCCGGGGTCCGCGGTGCGGGGCATCACGTCGTAGACGTCACGCGGAGGGGCCCCGACGACCCACCAGGCCATGACGCTGTCCTGGCCGGGCAGCCGATAGGCGTGCTCCGAGCCCAGCAGGTGGGTCAGGCCGGTGCTGAAGGCATTGCCGCAGGTGAAGCAGATCGGAGTGTGCGCGAGGCTCGTGGTCAGGCCGTAGCCGAAGACGTTCTCGTTGACGCTGACCAGCGCGACGTCATTACCCGCTCCCGGCACCAGACGCGCGGCGATCTTGGTGGGGATCGTCTTGACCAGCGCACCGTGCCGCCCGCAGACCAGGCACAACCCGGCGGCGGCGTCCTTGCCGCTCTTGCGCCGGGTGACCTCGTCGGTCCAGAACCGGATCGCCGAGTGGGCCTTGCTGAGCAGCTGCCCGTCCACCGCGAGTAGCACGCCCTGTTTTGCCCCGTACCCCTCCGGGCGCTCCCAGTGGGTGTAGTCGCCGTCCCGATAGAAGGCCCGCACCGTCTCGGCGGCGGGCTCGTGCCCGGCGGTGTCGGCCCACGCCGAGACCAGCTCGATGAACTGCTGATGGCACTGCGCGACACGGTCCGGCTTGGTGGTGTCGTCCCCCCATCCGAGCACGTACTGGACGTCGTCGGCGCCCAACTGCGCGGCGACCTGGATCGAGCGCGTCATCGCGGGCGTCGACTCCCGAAATCCCCGGAGCCGTCCCTTGGCATCGGGTTCTCGGATGTCGGTCAGACGGGCCGGGCGGCCGTCGCTGAAGAGATCGATCCGCCAGACGAACTCCCGTTCCCGGTGGAACGGCGCGCTGTCGGTGGTCTCCTCGGCGTACTGCACCAAGCGCTGCAGCAACATCATGCCCCCACTGGTTGAGCTGCGGTGATTCCGGTGCGGGGGATGTGCATCCGACCGTTCTCCAGTCGCGCGGTGAACCAGGAGAAGGCGACGTCCTCTCCCCTGCGCCGCACGCTGTGCAGCATCACCCCGAGATCGGAGTGGCCGGTGATCCGCTCCCGCTCGTCGATCTTTCCGAAATAGGCGCTGAACTCCCGAGTTCCCAGATACGGCTGGTGGAAGCACTGGCCGCGCTCGACGCGCCTGCGGAACTGGTCGCGGTAGGCAGCCTCGTTCTTCGTGGCATGCGGCTCCAGTTCAACATGCGCATGGATGCGATAGGCCACGTCCCGCAGACACACCGCATGACGTTGCGTCCGATTCTCTGCGGTGTCGACGGTCCGGCGGCGCAGCAAGGCATCCGACGGCGACACCAGATCCGTGGTCTCGTTGCGGCGCTGAGTGAACTGCCGAATCGGGTTGAGCACGTCGATCGCCACCGGCCGCCACCGGAACTCCGGCTTCCAGAAGATCGCCTCCAGCACCCCGATCGCCGCCGTCGGCGTCATCACCGGATAGCTCACCCGTTCGGCCTTCAGCTCAGGGCGGGTGAACAACGCGCCCGGCCCCCAGACCTGCACACTCACCGGCGGCTCCCCCGACGCCGACGGCGATAGTTCCTCCCTCACCAGACCTCCTGCTCAGTCGAACCTGTCGTGTCAAGGCCGTAGGCCCGGTCGTAGGAACCGCGCCATTCATAGAGATCACCGAGGAGCGGCCGACACAACGCCACCACGGCCGGGTCGTCTACGACTCGACGAGGCAGCGACACCACGAAGGGCTGGAGTCTGCGCAGCAGCCGCCCCGCCTCCTCGGGATGTCGCGCGAGCCGCTCCACCAGTTCGGCGGCGGGCGTCGTCCCGTCGTCCTCGGTCACCACGACCGGGACGGTGTCGTCGTCGAGCATCCGAAAGGCCAGCGTCGAATCCCGAACCTGACCCGTTCCGCCCGCGTGCGGCGGCCCCTCGGCGACCGAGAGAAAGTCGAGCCTGCGCCGGTTGTCCTGGATCGCCCTCGCCCGAGCGCCGTTCTCGGCGTTCGACCGCTGATACAACGCGCGGTAATAGACGTCCAGCGCGTCGAGGTCGTCCGGGTCGACCACGCCTGCATCCTGCTGGCCGAACACCTCCCCGGTCACCTTCGTCCCGATCCGATAGCCCGACGGAGCGGACATGTCCTCCGCGTCGAAGACCACCACCAGGCCCGTCTCGGCACGCCCCTCCCGGTTCGCGCGGCCCGCCGCCTGCTGCAACGCCTCCGCCGGGGCGAACGCCCGGAACACCACCGGAAAGTCGACGTCGACACCGGCCTCGATGAGCTGCGTCGACACCAGCCGTACCGGCTCTTTCTCGGAGAGAAGGCGCTGCACCGTCGCCAGCACCCGCCTGCGGTGACCCGGATACATCCGAGTCGACAGATGGAAGACGTCGCCGAAGCCCCGGCCCGCCCAGGATTGATAGATCTCGCGGGCGTCGGCGATCGTGTTCACCACGACCAACACCTGATCGTGTTCGACCGCCGCCTCGGCCACCTCGACGAGGGTCGGCCTAGGATCCAGCCACCAGCGGTACACCACCCGACGCATCTGCCGGAACAGCTCACGGGGCTCGTCCACCACGTCGTGCACGCGCAGTTCGCTCCAGACGTCGAGAGCCTGAAACGACGGCTGCGTCGCCGAGGTCAACAACACCGTCGTGCCGAACTCCTCGGACAGGATTCGCAGTGCATCGAGGATCGGCGTGAGCACTCGCAGGGGAAGCGCCTGTACCTCGTCCAAGACGACCACCGCGTTGGCCAGCCGGTGCAGCTTGCGCATCTGCGACGACTTACGGCCGAACAACGAGTCGAAGAGCTGCACGGTGGTGGTCACGACGAACGGGCTGTCCCAGTTCTCCACCGCGGCCCGAAGCCGCTGTTCCTGCGCCCCGGCATCGGTCGAATGCTCAGCAGGCCGCACTGCCGAGTGATGTTCCAGCACCGCATCAGGCCCCAGCAGCGATCGGTAGACCCCGGCGTTCTGCTCGGTCACCGTGATGAAGGGGACCGCGACGATCACCCGCCGCATTCCGTGCTCCGCCGCGTGATGCAGTGCGAATCCGCCTGCGGCCAGCGTCTTCCCCACTCCGGTGGGGGCAGGCATGCGAAAGATCCCCGGCTTCTCGGCGGCATGTTCGATCGCACGTCGATACACCTGTCGACGGACGTCGTCCAGTGGAGACTGATCACGATGCGCCAGGTGCGCCGCACGCCCGGCCTCGAACCGGTCGCGCAACACGGCCAGGTCGGTGTCCGGTCGGACCTCGGGTGCGGAACGACCTGCGAAATGCGCCGCCGTGTCGAGATGGTCTGCGTCCACCAAGGCCGAGAACGCCAACCGGATGCCCAAGTCGAGGATCGATTCGGACCGTCGCCAGTGCTGTGGAAGCAGGGAGCCCGGTGGAAGATCCAGCACGCGCTCGGCGTCCTCGACCTCGGCGAGAAAGGCACGCACGGTCACCTGATCCGGTTGCGTCTCCAAGAGGTCGTGCAAGGCGCCGAGTTCGGTGAGACCGCCGTGGTGCCCAAGAATCGCCAACGCCGCCGGGCCGGCAACGGAACTCAAGAGGTGCGCGCCCAGCTGCTTGTGCGGGACCCCGACCGCACCCTTGTGCACGTCGGCCTTGCGCAGACCGTCCTGCCAGGACGAACAGGCCTTGCCTGCATCATGGAAAAGCCCGAGCGCGTAGCCGAGATCGCCTGCGCGGAACTCCGCAGCGAATCGCTGCGCAAGTTCGGCAGTGGACAGGGCATGATCGGAGAGGACATGCCACTCCCCCCGCTCATTGGAACTGTGAGCCCACATCTCCGCGCTCCTGTCACACCGTGGGTGTCCCGGCGACCGCCCCCGACGGGCGAGACGATACACAGGGTGACCGACTGACTTCGGTGGGCGGCGCGATAGTCGTCGTTGACCGCACTCGGCCACGCCGCTCGCCCAGCGATCGAGCGCCAAGCTTCGCGCGGCAGCAACCAGGGACGACGGCTCTAGATCCGGGCGGTAGCCTGATCGCGTCCCTGCGACGGCGATCGGCGCACATCAGCGCCGGCTCCGCAGGTCAGCCCCTGTGAGGATCGCAACGTCCATCGTCACGTGCCAGCGGTGGACAAGGTCGCGGTGTCTGTCGACCTGCTCAGAATTTCTGGTCGGTGCGGCCGTCAGCAGCTAGGTTCTGCTTGTCGCCTACGCACAGTGGGGACCCGATGACGATCCCCGGCGGGTAACCCGTCTCAATCAACGGCGTCGTCATCCGCGACGGTGCCGTTCTCCTGCTGCGCAACGAGCGCGACGAGTGGGAGCGGCCCGGCGGCCGTCTCAAACTCGGTAAGACACCCGAGAAAGGCGTGACGCGGGAAATCGTCGAGTGATCCTCGTGGCCCGTCACGACGGGTCCAATTCTGGATGCCTGGCCCTACTACATCGCGCTCGCCCGCAAGACAGTGCTGTTCGTGACCTACGGCTGTCATCCCGACGACACCGAGGCCGACCCGGTGCTCTCGCACGAGCACAACGAGATCGCTCTGATACCGGTCGCCGAAGTCGGCGGCGTGCGAATGGCCGAGGGCTACCAGCTGTCGATCTCCACCCGGGCGGCGCGGCTGCACACCCCGACGCGATGGCCCCGGTTGGGCGGCAGGAACCGTGGCTCTGAGCCTGCGACGGCCCGCTCTCCCGAATCGCGATGGGCGCGTTCGTGCGCGGCAAGACGGTCGGCGATCGGTTTAGCGGGGACTGCCCCCACCCACCCGGCTGTCCTTCGGGGAGAGGGTTGAGAAGAAGTCACCTATCGAAGACCGCTGATCAGCCCTCTGCGTCGCGGACATCTTGTCCCTGCTCGGCGAATGCCTTGAAGTCCTGCATGTGCTGTTGCGACTGCTTGCGGAAGGCGCCGGGCATCAAGAGCCCGACCAGCCGCATCAGCAAGCCGCTGAACCGATACTCGTTCTCGCTCTGCCAGAGCGTCGACTGCGGACCGGCCTCGGTCAGCCGGTCGCGCACGGCGCTCCACATGCCCTCGCCGACGATCTCGCGGTCGAAATGAACAACAATGTCCCTCGGTATCGCGTGCAGGTCCACCGGTTCCCGACGTGTGATGGTCTCGGTGCACTCCATCTTCTGCTTGCCCATCTGCATCACGACTCGCGACGTGGTGCCGACCTGCCCGTGTGTGCCACTGAGCGGCTCGTGCAGCACCAAGCCCCGCAGCCACTCCGGCAGATGCGCCGGGTCTGCCAGCAGCTGGACCACTCGCTCCCTCGGCAGAGCGATCTCGATCGAGACGGTGTACTTCATGGCGGCGCGCTCCGAATTCTCAGATGTGCGAGCGCACGTTAACAGCGCCGGGCGCGCTGAGCTCGGCAAATCAGGGCGCCGCCGGGTTGACATGCATCACCCTGTGTAGTCGATCATCTCGATGTGCCGACGCCGACTCGACCGCTGGCTCGTCGCTGAGCTTACGGATGTCGATGGTCGTCGTGTACTCGGTGGCGTGCGCGGCGCTGCATTGCGACTCGTACGCCGACAGCGTGGCTTGTTCTGATCGGCCCAGGGCACGGGTTCGGTGGCGGTGTCGAAGTAGGTGTTGCGATCCTCACCGACCCCGAAGGGCCGGTGCCACCCGCACTCCGAGATCCGGCAACTGCACGGACGCGATGGTTGCGATCCTCACCGGCCCCGAAGGGCCGGTGCCACTGACGGACTCCGGGGACACCGCCCTTCACGAGGTCGGGTTGCGATCCTCACCGGCCCCGAAGGGCCGGTGCCACCCCCTACCCGGGGGAGTACAACCCCCGCATCCTCGAGTTGCGATCCTCACCGGCCCCGAAGGGCCGGTGCCACCCGTCGGCCTACTCCTCGATGAGGCGGCGCGGATCTCGTTGCGATCCTCACCGGCCCCGAAGGGCCGGTGCCACCCCCGAGTTCTACGCCAGCCACGTGGCGGCAGTGCTCCAGGTTGCGATCCTCACCGGCCCCGAAGGGCCGGTGCCACGTGTGGTCACCGGTGGGGTGATCGGTCACAGCCGCTGGTTGCGATCCTCACCGGCCCCGAAGGGCCGGTGCCACCGGCCAGCGTCACCGGCGGCGCTGGTGGTCGCAGCGGTTGCGATCCTCACCGGCCCCGAAGGGCCGGTGCCACCGCCCCGGCCGGACCGGCCGGGGCACGACGAAAGGAGTTGCGATCCTCACCGGCCCCGAAGGGCCGGTGCCACCGGGCCAGCGAGAGGCCGGCCGCGCCTTCCAGGAGTGGTTGCGATCCTCACCGGCCCCGAAGGGCCGGTGCCACCCGTACCCGTGCAGGGGGGGGTGTACCTGTGGGGGTTGCGATCCTCACCGGCCCCGAAGGGCCGGTGCCACCCTGCTTGTACAGGGGCATTGCAGTTCGAGACGTCGTGAGGTTATCGGATGTTGACCGACACGCCCGGCAGACGGTTCGGAGTGACACGGCGTGTCGCCCGACGCTTGCCCTCCCTAAGCGGCCAGCGACAAGGCCAGTGGATCAGCAGCCCTTCATCCCTCGCTGCTGGCGAACGTAGGAAGTCATCGGACAGTACCGAGAGCGGCAGCATCGAACGGGCAAGCTCGGCAGGTCGCGTCAGTCTCCAGAGTGGACCGGACGGGGTCTTTCAGTCCCATCAGTCACTCAGTGGCCATGTCGCTGCGTGATCCGGTGAGACCCACGGTCGCGACGTCGGTCCATTCGTACTGTCGGTGATCACGGTTTAGTTCGATGAGGCTCAGGGCCGAGACGGTGACTTCCGCGATGTGCGCACCGTGCGCGGCGAGACGGTCTGCGATCGGTTCGGCGGGGCCGCTCACGTTGGAGTAGGCGAGGGTGACGTGAGGTCGCCAGCCATCGGCGCGTTCTGGTACGTGATCCCAGACGTCGTTGATCGCCGAGCGCAGAACACTGCGGGTCTCGATCAGCGGCTCGGCCGGGCGCACGGGCAGGTGGACCGTCTCCGGATCGAGTCCGGCCGGACCGACCGTCACGGCGAACGGTGCTACCTCCGCGAAGCGACGGCGCGCGGCGAGCACGATGGCGTCGACGTCGGTGTGCTCCACCTCATCCGTGAACCCGAGACCCTGCATGGTCAAGTGCAGCCACTCGACGGGAACCGGGTCGAGCCCGCCCAGGCCGTCGAAGCAGGGTGCATAGGCGTCGACGAGGGCTTGCACGCCCGGTTGGGCGGCGAACGTGACATGCCAGGTCCAGAACGACCGGCCGACTCGCCATCCCGGCCGCCACCACCAGTGATCCGCCATCGATTCCACGCGGGGCTCCTCCTACGCAGACACAGCTCCAAGCATTTATGGACCGCCGCAGCCTGGTCAATCAGTCTCACAAAGCTCCGCCCCGCCAAACAAGGTGGAGGGAGTGTCGGACAAGCGCGCAGCGGCCAACCACATCTGCAGATCCGGCATAGCCTCTTCCGGTTCGCCGTCCCACTGCCGTCAATATACCGACAGCTATCAGGCGACGACGCATCGTCGTTCTCTCTGCCTAGACTCGTCATGGAGGCAAAACGGCAGCGCGAGGCTGCGGCTTCGCCGAGACGAGTGGACGTGATCTCCCATGCCTGTGAGCAATGCAGACCATCGTCGTGACGTCGGCAGCCGGTTGCGCAGACACCGGGAACGTAGCGGGAAGTCTCGCGCCGTGTTGGCAGGCTTGGTCGGGAAGTCCGAAGACTGGCTGAAGAAGATCGAACGTGGTGAGCGTGGTCTGCCGTTGGGCATGGCGGCGCAGGTGGCACGTGAACTGGGAATACGGGATCTCGCCGCACTGTACGGCGGTGATCTCTCTGCCCCGGTGCAGATCGCGGAATGTCCCGCTCATCCGGCTGCGGAGATGGTCGGACACGCGCTGACGGAGTATCTGCCCGACACCGAGGCCGCGCCTTCCGTCGACCATTACACAGCGGCGGTGGCGCGGGCCTGGCGTGACTGGCACTCCTCCCCTACCCAGCGGACCTATGCCGCAGGAGAGCTTCCCGGTCTGATCCGAGCCGGCCGGGCTGCGGTGCGTGAGTCCGAAGGGGATGCACGCAAGCGGGCGCGCGGTGCGCTGGCGGATGTCTACCACTTGTGTCAGGCATATCTTGCCTGGCAGGAGAACGGCAGGCACTGGTACTGGCTGTCGGTCGACCGAGGGCAGCAGACCGGTGAAGATGCCGACGACCCTGCCGCCCGGGCGGCATCGCTGCTGTACTCGTCGTTCGCTCTCCGTGTCACCGATCGTGCTGAACAGGCCTTGGAGATGTTGGAGACGGCGACTCGCACTCTCGATCCCCGACTTGCCGACGGTGACGATGAGACCCGTGCCCTCTGGGGTGCGGTACAGCTGGCACGAGCCTCGACCACGGCTCGCCAGCTCAAGGACCCGTCCGCGTGGGTGCACTGGGAGCGAGCGGCAACTGTCGTCGACACGCTGTCACCCCACTATGGACATCATCACCATGGGTTCAGTCGGCAACACGTCGATCTCCACAAGACCTGGATAGCCCAGTCTCTCGGCGACGCCACTGAGGCACTGCGGCACGCCGACGATGTCGACGTCGATGCCATCCCCTCGCGGAGTTGGCAGGCCTCGCACCTGGTCAACGTGTCCCGTGCCCTGCACCAACAGCGTGACAGCGGCGCACTGATCCCGCTGCTCCAAGCGGAGCGCTACTCCTCCGAGGCGTTGCGGTTCAGTGTTTCTGCACGGGACGTCGTCATCAGCCTGGCCACGACCGGCCGATCCACGATTCGCTCCGAAGCGACCAGACTCGCCGAGCGGCTCGACATCCTCGCCTAGGGACAGGGTGTCAAGGGGGACGATCTGTCCCCTTTCATCCCTGCTTGCGCGCCTAACGTCACCGATGATTACCGGAGGTGATGAAGTGGGCACAGGTTGTCGAAGTCGGCTCACCCGGCTGAGTTCGAGCCCGAAGCGTCGTGGCGACGTGCTCAGGCGTTGGCAGCGAATGACACGATGTTGCGAACAGGTGGCGTCTGCCGTTCCAGCTGACAAGCCGCGTGAGAACACGGAGACAAAGCCGGGCTGGCGTTCGCGCGCGGAGCAGGCACCGGGGTCGGTGGCGTCATGACCCTCACCGAAGACCCGTTGTTCCTGGTTCTGGTCGTGCTGTGTGTCGGGCTGCCCTCGGTGGAACTCGCGTGGCGGCGGTGGCGGCGAGCGCACCCGGTGCGGCGGTCCCCGTCGCGGCGGGAGTGGGCTCGGTTGCGCGCCGCGAACCTGCGCACGGTGGCGGCGCGGGACGAGGCCGAGGAACAGGCAATCCAGCGGCGGGCAGCCGTGCGCCGACGGCTCGACGTCGTCGCTGCTCAGTGTCGGGCGGGTGCGGTGGTGGCGGCTCGCCGACGGTCCGCCGCGACTCCGGACGGGTGGGTGCGGGCCTTCTCCGGGAGCCTGACGTGACGCCGACGGTCCTCGCCCCGACACCGCCCCGCCGTCGGCAGTGGGGACAACGGGCCGAGACCGCCGACGGGCCTCGTGACTGTGATGCCGCCGCCGTCGATCGGGCGGTCGGTACTGTCGAGGCGCCCGACAACCAACGTTGGGCAGGCCGGTTCCGGCGGTTGGAGCATCGGCGGGACGACGGCTACCGCTCGGTGACCGTCGCCGTCTGTGGGGCGGTCCTCGTGCCGGTGGACGAGTGGGTGCGGCTGCTGCGCTGCGCGACGTGCTTTCCGGCGGTGGACTCGTGACCAGTGTGGCGTGGTTCGTGCGGACGGTGCGGTCGGGGGACACGCATCTGGCCTCGGCGCAGTGGAACGGCTACGGCCCCGTCCGACCGTTGTGTGCCCCGGAGGTCGAGTTCCGGGCGATGAATCGTCGTCCCCTGACCGTCTGCTTCTACGACGAGCAGCGATGCCCGCTGTGCCTGCCGCATACCGACGATGATCGGGTTCCCGCGCCGAGGACTCTGGCGGTCGTCCGATGAGCGCGGACTCGGCGTGCTGGTTCACTCAGGACGCCCTGCCGCAGGCCGGGCTGTGCCTGGACCGACATCTGGTGTGGGGACGCCGCCCGGCCGAGGGGACGGCGGTGGTCGCCGCCTGCGGGGCCCCGGTGATCGTGAGTCCGTCGCCTGCCTGCGACGTGGACGGCGATCTTCGGCTGATCGGCGTTCGGCCGTGTTGGTACTGCGTCGAGCAGGCGACTGGCGTGCCTGGGCCGACGCAGAACTTCGGCGCCGCCGGGCCTGCCCCGCCACCGCCTCGCGCCGCAGGCGGCGACGGCACGGGTCTTCGAACGTCGGCTCCGGAGCGACCGCCGCTCGCGGGGAGCACGCGCCGTGCGCTGCCCGCTGCCGCCCCGCGTCTCGCGCCCTGACTCCCCGACCGCCGCCCATCGCCCTCGAACAACCATCGAACCCCGCTTCGCCTGCGCGATCGGACAGCCGCGGCAGGTCGAGGCACCTCTTTCGACGACAAGGAGAGACCGGGCCCATGCCCGACGAACAGACGCCCAGGCCGCCGCAGGCCTTCGCCGCACAGGCCGCCACCGAACAGGCCGCCACTCGACAGAACGCCGTCAAGCCGGACACTGCCGGGCAGGCCCCGAGCGGCACAACTTCCCGGACACCGCCGCAGGCCGCCCGCGAGGCGGGAGCCTGCTCGGCACAGGCAGGCGGCACCGACGTCGGACCCGCAGGCAGGCACACGGACGTCACGCACGACTCCGCCGGGCAGGCCGCGACATCGCAGGCCGCCGCCGCTCCTGCCGGCCGAACCGGTCAGTCCGGCGGCACGACGAAGCTGCCGCTTCAGGTGATTCCGCGCATTCACCCGTCGGTTCCCACACGACTGCCCGCAGCCGTGTCGCCGTCACCCGCAACCGCACCGACCGGGTCAGCGGCAGGCTCCTCTCCGATCACCCGGCCCTACCCGCTCGCGGCGAACGGCGGCACGACGCCCGGCCCGCAGGCGGGCAACGCCGACACCGCCGAGCCCTGGCTGGTGTGGGAGGCGCTGCTGGCCGCCGTGCAGCGGTGGACGGTGCAGCCCGCCGAGGCCCTCCGGCACGCGCACGGGATCACCGTCTACGACTATCGCCTGCTGCGGCTGCTCGCACGGGCCCCGCGTCCGATGCGCAAGGCCATCGCGAACACGGCGCTGGATCTGCCGCCCCGCAGCCTCGATCACAGCGTCACCCGCCTCTCGGAACGCGGATATCTGGTGGTGCAGGGAACCCGCGCCGCCCGGCGGCTGGCGCTGACGCCCTCGGGTGCGGAGTTCCTGATCGAGGTGGTGGAGACGCTGCGCGCGGTCACGACCGCCGGCCTCACCGACACCGCCCTGCGGCCGACGGAACGGGCGGTGCTGGTCGCGCTGCTGGGCAGGCTGCGGACGTGAGCCGGAGATCCCGACGAGGGGGGCACGAGAAGGCGTCGACGCTCGGTACCGCAGGGAGAAGGCTCGCCTGCCCGCCGCGCGACGTCAGGAGAGCGCGGCCGCTCGGCAGCGGGTGTCTGCCATGGAGCGGAACGTCGATGCGGCGGCCCGATCCGGCGACGGGAACCGGCATTTCGTGGCACACGCGGAGATCACGTACTCCGGATACCTTCGCGCCACGCCGGGGGTTGCGCTGAACCCGCGGTTCTCGACCACCGTGGATGCCGCCTCGGCGTGGAACGGTGACCAGCGGCGACATCTACCTGTAGCAGCCGTCTGCACGCAGGCTCAGCCGCCCGCGTCGCCGTACTCCAGGCCACCGTCCGCTGCGGCGCCATGCTCGGTGCTGCCGTACTCGGTGCCGCCGTCGCCGAGGGCGAGGAACACCACGCCGGGCGAGCGGCGCCATCTGCGGCCGGACGTGCCCGCCATGGCGAGGTGCGGTGACGTCGTCGCGATGTCGGGCGGCGGGACGAGCAGCAGCGCGGTGACGTGCTCGGTCATCGGGGAGAAGTCGCCGTCCCACAGGACGGGCACCAGGCCTGCGGGCATCGGCCCGTCGTCGACGACGACGCCCCATCTCGGCGGGCTATCCCGAGAGAGGACGCGGGCATCCAGCGGGAAGAAGTCGCTCGGGACTGCTCGCGACTGTCCGGCCGGCTCGCTCACGGCGTCAGGTTACCCGCCCGGGTGATCTCCGAACGGGTCGACGGTCAGAGCCGCCCGCGCGTCTCCCGCGCCTGCGACTCCGATCCGTCGTCGAGCACGGACTGCGCCCGGGCCCGCCTGCGCCAGGGCGCGCGCTCGCGAGCGGAGGCAGGCTCCCACCAGCCCGGCATGGCCGTGGCCAGCAGGGTCGCCGACCGCACGACCAGCCATCGACCGCAGGAGCAGCGCAGGTAGCTCAGCATGCCCTCCGACGTGCGGTGCCGGGAGGCCTCGACGAGATCCTCCCGACCGCAGGAGGGGCAGCGCGGTTTCGATCGCCGGTCGACACTCATCCGCCCAGCGTGGTGTCATGGTTCAGTGTATTTCAACCCTTACGGCGGGCTGGCTGCCGAGATGGCGGCGGCGCTGGTCAACCTCGGGCCGGACGCCTCCCCTGACGACCTGTACGAACTCCTCGTGACCCACGACTATCTGCCCAGGCAGCGGCCGACCCCGCAGCAGACCGGGCGGCTTCTCGACTGGGCTGCCCGGCTTCGGCCGATGTTCGACGAGACCGACCTGGACCGGCAGGTCGACCGCGTCAACGAACTGCTCGCCGAGTCGGCCGCCCGGCCCTACGTCTCTCAACACCACGGACGCACGCCACACCTGCACTTCGCCGACGAACAACGCCCGCTGGAGGAACGGCTCCGGGCCTACACCGCAGCCGGGTTGGCGACGGCGATCTGCCAGGACGCGACGCGCCTCGGCTCGTGCGCGCGGGACGGCTGCGAGGTCGTGTACGTGGACAGCTCACGCAATGGACGACGGCGGTTCTGCTCGACTCGATGCGCCAACCGCGTGTACGTCGCCGACCATCGCAGGCGGCACGCGGCCGAGGGGCGGGACGGCGGAACCCGACACGAGGGTAGGACGACCGAACAGGTCACCTGACCTCGTCGACCAGGGTCACCGAGCACCGCGCCTGCGCAGCGGCACGGTCCTCACCCGGAGTTCTGCGGGGCAGGCGGGGCCAGGCCCGCCTCCTCCTCCGGCGGAAGGTCGGGTCCGCGCATATCCGGCTCTGCGACGCCGGGCTGACCGTCCACGTCCGGGGGATCCATCCCGGCAGTCAGGTCGCTCTCGTGCGACGGAGAGTTCCGTTGCTCCGGCGGAGGCGGGCTCGCAGGCAGGACGGGTTCCTCTGGCGGAGGCGGCATTGTCGGCGAGGCCGGTTCGTCGGGCTCCGGAGGGGCTTCGCCCGCCCTCTCATCGTCCGGGACCACCTCGACCTCCGGGTGGACGCTCGGGGCGCTGTCGCGTGACGAGGGTGTCGGACCGGCGGGAATCGCGGGCGGCGCGTCGTCGGGGCCGCCCGGCAGTACGACCGCGGCCAGGATGATCACCGCTGCCGTCAACCCGCCGCTGATCAGCATCCCCACCGTCCGCCGCACTCGACGTCGTCGGCGCGCGAGTCGGATGATCTTGTCGGCATGCAGCCCGGTCGGCGGCGGCTCCTGCTGCGCGAGACGGGCGAAGTCCGCCCGGAGATCCTCCTCAGGCATCGCCTCTCACTCCATCCGTCGATGACGATGCCGCGACACGTTCGGCGAACTGATCACCCAGTCGTGTACGAAGAGTCGCCAGGGCCTTGAACGTCTGGCTCTTGACAGTCCCCGCCGTGCAGCCCAGTGCCGCGGCAGCCTCGCTGATCCCGAGATCGTGCCAGTACCGCAGGACGAGGACCGCCCGTTGGCGTGCGGGCAGGGTCGCCAGCGCGTCCAACAGCACGATCCGATCGTCGTCGGGAGCCGCCTCGGCGGGGCGCTCCGGGGTCGAGTCCGTCAGCCACTCCCGCCTGCGCCACAGCCTGCGGTGCTCGGACACGAAGGTCCGCACCACCACCTGGCGAAGGTAACCCCCGAGACGATCGCGCTGGTACAGCCGAGGCCACGCGAGATAGACCTTCAGGAAGGCGCTCTGAGTCAGATCCTCGGCCCGGTGCCAGTCGCCGCACAACAGCCGCGCGGTGAACCGCACACCCTCGACGTACTCGTCGAAGCAACGGCGAAACGCCTCATCGTCGGAGGTCGCTGCCGGGGACGAATGTGTGTGCGAAGCACTCACTTCGAAGTCGTCTCCTGTTCCACGGGCCCGCCACGGGGGCGCCGCCTGCGTGACAGCGCCCCCGCCTGCCGACTCGCAGCCTGCGATGAATGATGAACCGACCGTCCGTCGACCGATCGTGGTTCCTCAGCGTCCTACGACTCGGACGCTCGAGGCGCAGGCGACTCGGCCACCGGAGGAGCGGGTACCTCAGACGGCGTGGGCGGAGCCTGGTCCGACGGCGGCGGGACCGCCACGGGCGGCTCGGCCACCGGACGAGCGGGTACCTCCGACGGCGTAGGCGGCACCTCCTCCGAGGGCGGCACCGGCGCCTCCACCGACGGAGGGACCGCCACCGGCGGCTCGGCCACCGGAGGAGCAGGCGCCTCCGACGGTGTGGGCGGCACCTGGTTCGACGGCGGCGGAACCGGCACCTCCCCCGACGGCGGCGCAGGCGGGTCCGCCACCGGCGGCGCGGGCGGCCCGGCGATTTGCCGGTCCCCCGTCTCGTCCGACGGTGCCTGCGCCGTTGTCGACTCCTGAACGGACTCGTCCGAGGACCCGGCCACGACCTCCCCGACGGCCGGAGCCGCCACGACGATCAGCGCGAGCCCGGCTGCCGCGATCGCACCCGTCAGCGCCTTGCGGTTGATGCGCACGAGGTGACCTCTTCTCATTGGCTCGGTGTCGACAAGATCGACGACACTTCACTTCGAAGCACGCGACCGGGGACCGACAAGGTTGCCGGGGCCGCCGTGACGCCGATCACTTCCGGCGGCCCCGCCGAGAAACGAACGCGCCGAGCGGCCCGCGCCGCCCGCACCTCGGCAGAGGCCGCGCACACACAGCGGCTCGCCTCGTCGGACACCCCGCACACGCAGGCACGTATCCACTCAGAGCAACCGTTCGGATACGCTGCGCCGATGCCGTCGAAGTACCCCGAGCCACGCCGGACGTCACCCTCAGTACCTGGGCGCGTACTCAAAGCCCTTATGATCGCCGCCGTGCGGAGCAGCGCCGACGATTGCGAGTCCGAATGGTGAGCCGTGCTCGATCCCTGCTCGACCGGTACCGACGGCATGGTGCCAAGGCATTGCTGGCACAGGCACGAACGGCAGCGGCGCAGCTGTTGACGCCCGTGCCTGCCTCGCCCGTGGCGAAGGCGCCGCCGTCCCCGTTCCAGGACCCGCCGCAGGCCCGTCCCGTCACGCCGCGAGTGGGCGACGACGTGTTGGCAGGCATGTGCGCGGGCATCGCGGTCCGCGATCTCAACCTGGTCGACTCCCTGCTGGCGATGCTGGAGCAGATGGAGGTCGACGAGGACGACCCCGACACCCTGAAGCGGCTCTACCGCCTCGATCACCTGGCCACGAGGCTGCGGCGGAACGCGGAGAACCTGCGGGTGCTGGCCGGGCAGGAGGCGGGCTCGACCACCGAGGAGACCACCTCGCTGATCGACGTGATCCGGGCGGCCATGTCCTCCATCGAGCAGTACACCCGCATCGAGATCGGTCGGGTGGCGGGACTCGCGGTGGCAGGGTTCGCCGCCGACGACGTGAGCAGGCTGGTGGCCGAACTGCTGGACAACGCGGCGGCGCAGTCGCCGCCGAACTCCACCGTCACGGTGAGCGCGCACATCACCGAGCAGGGCAGTGTGCTGCTGCGGGTCGAGGACGCCGGAATCGGACTCCCGGCCGAACGCATCGCCGTGCTCAACAAGCGGCTGGTCTCCGCGCCTCGGCTGGACAACGACTCGATCGAGCACATGGGCCTCGCGGTCGTCCGCTCGCTCGCCCGCAAACACGAGATCAAGGTGTGGCTCGGCAGGCGGGCCCCGCACGGCACGACCGCCTCGGTGCTGCTGCGCACCGAACTGGTTCGAGAGACCGCGCCCGCCGCCTGGGTGAAGCCCGCGGAGCCGCCGGGCAAGACGACGCCTCGGGCCTCGATGCCCGCCCCCAGGGCAGCGGATTCGCCGCCGAGCGAGGTGACGGCGAGCGGACTGCCTCGACGACTGCCTGCGGGCAGGCGAGGCGACTCCTCGGCCGCGTCCCCGACGGCGGCCGCCCTGCGAGAAGTGGAGACGACCACGTCAAGCGGCCTGCCCCGACGGATCTCACGCAGCCTGCGCACCGATGTCCGGCCGGAGGAGTCGGCGCCGAGAACCCCGGCGGCCGTGCCCTCCCGAGGCGAGGCGCAGGCGAGGGCAGGTCGGGCACAGCTCGTCTCCGACCTGGGCGCGTTCGCCGACGGCGAGCAGGCGGCCAGGGCGGGCAGGCACGCGGAGGACCAGCAGAAGCGAGATGGAGAGACAGTCCATGACGACTGACAACGACACGCGGCCGCGCGACTTCGCCTGGCTGGTCAACGGCTTCGTCGACCGGGTGCACGGGGTGACGCACGCCCTGATCATGTCCTCGGACGGCTTCCCGCTGACCTCGTCGGACTCCGTCGACCGCGACGACGCCGAGCAGCTCGCGGCGATCTCCAGCGGACTGCTCAGCCTCGCGCGCAACAGCGCCACGCTCTTCGGCAAGGGCAGCTGCGAGCAGATCATCATCCGACTGACCGGCGGGTACTTCCTCTTCATGGGGATCGGCGAGGACGCCGGGCTCGCCGTGCTCACGTCGCCGGGCTGCGACATGAAGGTCGTCGCCTACGAGATGACGCAGTTCGTCGACAACGCAGGACATGCGCTGACCCCGCAGGTCCGCTCCGACCTGCGGCGCGTGGTCACCGCCCGCCGCACCAGCGACTGAACCGCCGGAGGAGGACCGACGACGGATGGCCACGACCGCGAAGCGCAGCGCCAGGGTGCGCCCCTATGCGATCACCGGCGGACGTACCAGACCACGCCACCACCTCCTGGTGGAGACGCTGATCTCGGTGCCGCACTACGACCCGGAGTTCAGCGAGACGCTGATGCCGGAGGCACGAGCGCTCTACGAACGAGCGCGGATGACGATGTCGATCGCGGAACTCTCCACGCATCTCACCACTCCACTGGGCGTGATCCGCGTCCTGATCAGCGACCTTGCCGCCCAGGAGATGGTGTTCATCCACCCGACCGGTCACGCCTATCAGTACGACCGGCACATCCTGGAGAGGATTCTCGATGGACTCAAGAGACTTCCAGCCTGACTTCTCCTCGTTGACGATCTCGGCGAAGATCGTCATCGCGGGTGGCTTCGGCGTCGGGAAGACCACCTTCGTGACCTCGGTCTCGGAGGTGCCGCCGCTGAACACCGAGGCGTGGATGACGGAGGCGGGCGAGGGCGTCGACACGCTCGACCCGAGCGGAGACAAGACGACCACGACGGTCGCGATGGACTTCGGCCGGATCACCCTGCACCCGGACCTGGTGCTCTACCTGTTCGGCACGCCGGGCCAGGCCCGATTCTGGTTTCTCTGGGACGACCTGTCCCGCGGCGCGTTAGGGGCGATCGTGCTGGTCGACACGCGACGCATCCAGGAGTCCTTCGCAGCGATCAACTACTTCGAGAACGACTCGGACATCCCCTTCGTCGTCGCGGTGAACAAGTTCGACGGCAGGCTGGGCCACGATCTGGACGAGGTGCGAGACGCGCTGGCGCTCGCCCCGGACACTCCCCTGACCACCTGTGACGCGCGCGATCCCGGCTCGACGGCCGAGGCGCTGCGGGAGCTGGTCTCTTACACGATGGACCTCACCGTCTCCTACGGGCCGTCCTAGGCCGGGGAGGTGCCGGTGCGGGCGGAGGTCCGCCGAGATCCCAGGACGCCGAGTCATCGTCTCCGGCCCGTCCGCAGTGGACCGCGCTCCGCCCCAGGAGGGCGGCTCCACGACGGACGAACGGACGCTCGCGACTCGACCGGTTGCATGTCGAAGCACGGCGCTACGAAGGGTGGCACATGCGGAAGGTGTTGATAGTCGGGGCGGGCCAGGCCGGTTTACAGCTCGGCCTGAGTCTGCTGGCACACGGGTACACGGTCACGATCATGTCGGCGCGCACCCCGGAGGAGCTGCGGAGCGGGCGGGTGATGTCCACCCAGTGCATGTTCGGTCCGGCCTTGGAGAAGGAGCGGGAGTACGAGCTGAACCTGTGGGAGGAGGACGCACCGAAGATCACCGGGCTAGGCCTGTCGGTGGCCGGGCCCGCAGGCGACCGGGTGTTGGACTGGGTCGCGCCGACCGGCGAAATCGCCCAGTCGGTGGATCAACGGCTCAAGATGGCGGGCTGGCTGGAGCTGTTCGAGGACCGGGGCGGCACGGTCGTCTTCCACGGCGTGACGACCTCGGATCTGGACGCACTGGCCCGGCTCTACGACCTGGTGGTGATCGCGGCGGGCAAGGGCGAGCTGGTGCAGCTCTTCGACCGCGACCCCGCGCACTCCCCGTTCACCAGCCCGCAGCGTGCCCTGTCGGTCGCCTACGTGCACGGTCTCGGTCCTCGACCGGAGCATCCCGAGACGACCGCGGTGCGGTTCAACGCGATGCCGGGGGTGGGCGAGCTGTTCGTGATCCCCGGTCTCACTCTCAGCGGGCCCTGCGACATCCTGTTCTTCGAGGGGATTCCGGGCGGGCCGCTGGACTGCTGGCAGGACCGGCCGGGTCCGCAGGATCACCTGAGTCGAATGCTCGAGTTGATCAGGCAGTACGTGCCGTGGGAGTACGCACGGTGCGCGGGGGCGGAACTCACCGACGACCGGGCCACCCTCGCGGGCGGCTACACCCCGGTGGTCCGCAGACCGGTCGGTGAGCTGCCCGGCGGCGCCCGGGTGCTGGGCATGGCCGACGTGGTGGTGGCCAACGATCCGATCACCGGGCAGGGCTCGAACAACGCGAGCCGGTGCGCGGCGTCCTACCTGGACAGCATCGTGGAACTCGGCGACCAGCCGTTCGACCAGGAGTGGATGCAGCAGACCTTCGACCGCTACTGGGTCGAGGCCCGGCACGCCACCTCGTGGACCAACACCATGCTGCACCCGCCCGAGCACGTCCCGGAGATCCTCGGCGCCGCGGCGCAGGCACCGGCCGTCGCGGCCCGGTTCGTCGCGGGGTTCTCCGATCCGACCAGCCTCCAGGAGTGGTTCTTCGACGCCGACACGGCCAGGAGCTATCTGGCCTCGGTGACGGCGAGCCAGTCCGTCTGAGGGCCGGGGGCGGGCGGGAGTTGCCGCTCCCGCCCGCCCCCGGAGCTCCGGCCGGTCCACCCCGCCGCCCGGCCTAGCCGACGACGGAGCCGGGGAGGACGGCCGGGACCGCCACGGCCTGGTCGTCGATCGGCGCCGTCCCGGCCGCCAGGAGCGGCCCGACGGTGGTGGCGATCCGCAGTGCCGCCACCAGGTCGCGGTACAGCTCATCGGCCACCAGCAGCTCGGCATGGGTGCCCTGTGCTCGCACCTGGCCCGCCTCCACCACGATGATCCGGTCGGCGTCGATCACGGTGGAGAGTCGGTGCGCGATGGTGACCACCGCGCCTTGTGCCGCGACCCGCGAGATGACCTCGTGCACGGCGGCCTCGGTGAGTCCGTCGAGCTGGGCGGTGGCCTCGTCCAACAGCAGGATCTCCGGGTCGGAGACGAGGGCCCTGGCGAGGGCGATGCGCTGTCGCTCGCCCCCGGAGATCGTCGTGTCGGCGACGGAGGTGTCCAGTCCGTCGGGCAGCGCCCGCACCCGGTCCGCCAGACGAACCTCGGCCAGCGCGGCCCAGACCGCCTCGTCGTCGGCGTCGGGATGGGTGTACAGCACGTTCTCGCGCAGGGTTCCCGGTACCAGCGGGGTGTCCTGCTCGACGTAGACGATGCGACGCCGCACCTCGTCGGCGGACAGCTCGGCGAAGGGGACGCCGTCCAGTCGGAGTTCGCCGCTCTCGGGCTGGAGGAACTTCAAGATCAGCGAGAACATGCTGGTCTTGCCCGCTCCGGAGGGGCCGACGACGGCGGTGTGCCCGGTGCGGACGATGTCCAGACTCACCCCGGTGAGTGCGGGGGCGGAGCCCGGTGCGTAGCGGGCGGTGACGTCGTGCAGCGAGAGCACGGCGTCGGTACGTCCCGCCGAGGAGCCGGTGTGCGCTGGCGGGACCGTGCCCGTGGCACTCCCCTCGGCGGCGCCGTTCGACGTCTCCCCGGGCTCCTCCACCTCGAGGGCCTGGATCTCCCGAATCCGTGCGGCGGCGGCGATGCCGGACTGGAGTTGGCTGAAGGTGGTGGTGAGGGTCGACACCGGGTCCATGAGCTGGAAGGCGTAGAGCAGGAAGGCGACCAGGCTCGAGACCGCCAGCGCGCCCATGCCGACCCGCCAGGCGCCGACCGCGAGGATCAGCATGATCGCGATCTGAATGCCCGCTCCCGCGATGGTCCAGGCGATCGCGTCGATGCGCACGGCGCGGATGCTCTCCCGGCGGGCCTCGCGGGCCTCGTGCAGGACCCGCTCGCTCTCTCGTCCCTCGGCGCGGCTCGCCTTGACGGTGCGCAACGCACGCAACGCGCCCTCCAGCACGCCGCCGAGCCTGCCGACGGCCGCCTGGGCCTGCTGCTGTGCGACGGCGATCTTCGGCATGAGCAGGCCGACGGCGATCCCGACCATGGCCAGGGCGCCCATGGTGGTGGCGAAGAGGACCCAGTCGAGCATCGCCATCAACAGCAGCGCACCGAGCAGTCCCACGATGCCGTTGACGAGCTGGATGATGCTGGAGGCGGCGGCCTCCCGCAGCAGGACCGTGTCGGAGGTGACCCGCGTGACCAGCTCCCCGCTGGACCGGCCGGACAGCTCGCCGATCCGGGTCCGGAACAGGCGACGCACCATGGAGCCTCGGGCGTCGAACACGATCCGTTCGGCCAGGGTGCCCAGGAGGATCCACTGGATCAGCCCCACGACCGCCCCGACGACGAGCAGGATCGCCAGCAATCCGACGGCGGGGCCGATGGGCGCCTGCGCGCCGAGGCCGTCCAGCAGCCACTTGGTGACCATCGGCGTCGCCAGCCCGGCGCCGGTGGTCGCCAGGCCGAGCACGGTGCCTAAGACCAGCACTCGACGATGTGGCCGGACGAACGACCACAGGACTCTCAGATTCGCCCAACGCAGGGCGGGCGATTCGACCGACGCGGTCACGGTTGTGCTCCTCGATTGATCCGGCGACTCCCCGATGAATACTCAAGGTACCAGAATGGACCCATAAGGCCCGATTTTGGGACACCGCTGTGCCGCGTCGAGACACGACTGCGTCATGTTGACACGATAGCCGCCCACGGTGGGACCATGTCCCCGTGTCCACCGTGAAGGCAGGCTTCCGCACCAGGACGAGGCAGGCGATCCTCGAGGCAGCAGGCACGCTGCTGGGGGAACGCCCGTATGCATCGATGAGTGAGATCGCGGAGGCGGCCGAGGTCGGCCGAAGCACCCTGCACCGCTACTTCACCGATCGCACCGAGCTGATCGTCGCGATGTCGGAGGACCTGCTCGAGCGGCTCGGCCGGGCGGTCGCGGAGGCCGAACTCGATCACGGCACGCCTCGTGAGGCGCTGCGCCGCCTGCTGCACGGCTACTTCGACATCGGACCCCGCGTCATGTTCATCGTCAACGAGCTGCACGTCGACTGCAATGAGGCCTTCTACGCCAGGATGGCCGCGACCGAGGGGCCGGTCGAGCGGATGTTGGAACGCGGGCGGGCCGCTGGCGACTTCGACGACGCCCTCAGCACCGACTGGGTTCGGCGCATGCTGTGGTACCTGCTCTCGGCGGCGTGGGACGCCGTCGGCGAGAAGGCCATGTCACGACACTCCGCCATCGAGTCCGTCATTCGGACCTTGGAACACGGCGTCCTCGGGCGGGACGCCTGAGCAGGCGAACCGCCTGCGGGCCGCGCCGGGTGACCGGCTCGCTCGAGGCGTTCCGACTCGCACCGCTTGAGCAGCGCCAACGTGTCGCCGGATCATGGCGCCGTCCGCTGCGGCAGCCGTCGAGCAGGCATCCTGACCCGTACCTCCCCACCACCAGGCGCTCAGCCCTCGGGCACAGGGCCTTCGGGCGCAGGCGGCGTGGTGCTGCGGAGCGCGGCCGCTGCGCGGACGAGCGAGGCCGTCGCCGGTGAGTGACGGCTCGACGGCCAGGCGATCACCGTGGTGATGTGGGGCGCGTCGACGACGGGCACCGCCACGTGATCGGGCCACTGCCAGGCACGGCTGGAGGCGGGAATGACGAGCAGTGTCCTGCCGAGTGCCACGAGCTGAGCGAGCTGTGACTGGGTGCGCACCTCCGGCCCAGGGCCGTCCGGGTAGGACCCGTCGAGCCGGGGCCATCGGGCAATCGGCAGGTCCGGCACGTCGCTGACCTCCGCCAGCGTGAGCTGATCGCGGGAGGCGAGCGGATGGTTCGCGGGCAGGAGCGCGATCTGGCCTTCGACGCAGAGGTCCTCGGTGTCGAACCCGACGAGGTCGTCGACCGGCCGGTGCATGAGCGCCACGTCGGCGCGCCCGTCGCGCAGCGCCCGCGCCTGCTCGCCGACCTCGCACAGCAGGACGTCGATCGGTGGCGCATCGGGTTCGCTCGCCACCGCGTCGAGGAGTCGTTGCAGCAGCTCGTGCGAAGCCCCGGCCTTCGTCACGAGCACCAGCGGCCGCGACGGCTCGCCTGCCCGCCGGGTCCGACGCGCCGCGGCCGCGACCGCGTCGAGGGCCTCGCGGGCCTCGCGGAGCAGCACCCGGCCTGCGTCGGTGAGCGCCGCGCCACGCCGGTCACGGTCGAGGAGCCGGACACCGAGCCGCCGCTCCAGCAGCCGGATCGCGCGCGAGAGCGGCGGCTGGGCGATCCCGAGCCGATCGGCGGCGCGGCCGAAGTGCAGTTCCTCGGCGACGGCGACGAAGTACCGGAGTTCGCGGGTCTCGAGATCGTCCACCGACGAAGCCTACCGGCTGATACCCGGGGAGTATCAGCACTGACCGAATCGATCTTGGACGGCAGGCAGGCGACTCCGCGAGCATGGATCGCGTGAACGACACGAAGACCGCGCTGGTCACCGGCGCGAACAAGGGAATCGGCTTCGCCATCGCACAAGGACTCGGGGCGATCGGCTTCACGGTCGCGGTGGGCGCGCGCGACGAGGTCAGGCGCCAGGAGGCTGTGGAGAAGCTGCGGGCCGCAGGCGTCGACGCATTCGGGGTCGCCCTCGACGTCACCTCCGACGAGAGCGTCGCCTCGGCGGCGGCGACCGTCGAGCGGACGGCGGGACGGCTCGACGTACTCGTCAACAA
The DNA here is from genome assembly GCF_001941625.1 of Actinoalloteichus fjordicus. Lineage (NCBI taxonomy): Bacteria > Bacillati > Actinomycetota > Actinomycetes > Pseudonocardiales > Pseudonocardiaceae > Actinoalloteichus > Actinoalloteichus fjordicus. The sequence goes on along the minus strand of NZ_CP016076.1, from coordinate 3,096,671 downwards.
CGCGGGCATCGGAGGCCGGACCGACGGCGACGCGCAGGACCCGACGACGCTCGACCTCGACGTCGTCCGCACCGTTCTCGACACGAACGTGCTCGGGGTGATCCGGGTGACGAACGCGCTGCTCCCGCTGCTCCGCCGCGCAGGCTCGCCGCGCATCGTCAACGTGTCGAGCAACATGGGCTCGCTGACGCTGCAGACCGGCCCGATCCTGGCCGCGTACGCACCGTCGAAGTCGATGCTCAACAGCATCACAGCGCAGTACGCCCGCCGACTCGCCGACACGAACGTCATCGTGAACGCCTGCTGCCCCGGCTACGTCGCGACCGACTTCACCGGTTTCAACTCGCCGAGGACGCCGGAGCAGGGTGCCGCGATCGCGATCCGACTCGCCACCCTGCCCGATGACGGGCCGCGCGGCGGCTTCTTCGACGATGAGGGCGTCATCCCCTGGTGAGGCGGTGGGATGCTCGTCGACCTGGTCGGTCGGACCGGGACGACGAGACTCGGCGCTCGGCCTAGTGGTGATGCATCGACGTGCTCGAGCGCGGCGCCGCCGTTGCGCTGACGACAGCATGCGGGCCTGATCGACGGCGCCGGGCGTCGGAGGTCGGTGCGGGATGTCGGCGTCGGCCAGGCAGCCGCGCGTGGTCGCGCAGCACCGGGGGCAGCCGAAGCCGGGCGCCGTCGCCGGCCCGCTCGGGTCTGCCGAGCGGGCCGACTGCGGGGCGGCCGTCCGACGGCGGGCCGTCTGCCGGAATCACGCGGTGCACGCGGACGCGGTACTGCGGCGCGGTGTTCGGCTGGACGCGGTCGGGCACCCGCTGCGACCTGCCGACGGCGGCGGCGCGCGCTCGAGCGCGCTGGTGACCAGCTCCGTCCCCGTCGAGGCAGGGTCGCGGACGACGACCGGGATGCGGCGCGCGACCCGGCACCGGTGTTCCGCCAAGCCGGACCCGGCAGGCCGACCCGACCCGCTATGTCCCACCCTGCGGGAGAAATCGGCCGATACCCCCGAACGGGTGGCAGCCGGGGCGCCCATCCGGGTGTGATCTGCCCGGATACGAACGGCATGCCGGGCTGCCCCGGCCGAAGGGACGACAGATGAGTACGACGGACCGAGACCCGGACGGCGACGCGGGCGGCACGCGAGCCGGGCAGGACGACGCCCGGCCGAGCAGTGCGGCCGCAGGCGGCGCGTGGCGGTGGGGCGTGGGCGCGGCCGTGCTGGTGGTGCTCGCGCTGATCGGGTTCGTCGCCTGGCCGCTGCTCGGCGGTCCTGAGAACGACACCGACAGTGCCTCGGGCGACGGCACCGCAGCGATCGAGACGACCGTCGAGGCCGACACGGCGGCGGACGACGAAGCCGACTCGGCCGAGGTGTCCTGCACCGCCGAACTCGATCCCGCCGACGAGTTCCTCGCCGCGATCTGCGACCCGGAGTACCACGAGGCCCGCCGCGCGGCCCTCGACGCGGCGGCGGGCGACACCGGCTTCAGCATCGGCGTGCGCGGCGACGTGCCGACCGACGGCTACATGGTGTCCTTCGACGACGCGCCCGGCCTCACGCTGGCGGGGACACTGCTCGCCGACACCGACGCGCTGGAGGCGGAGGTCGACGAGTTCCTGCTGACCAACCGCGAGTTCTTCGCCGAGCGAACCGGCTCCTACCTGGGGGGCTGGATCAACCCGGACACCGAGGAGCTGGTGATCGGGGTCTCCGAGCGCTACACCGATCGCGAGGAGTCGCTGCGGGTCGGCGCACAGCGGAATCAGATCGCGGTCTACGACCTGGGCGAGGGCGAGGACATCCTGGTGGCGGAGGCGGTGCCCGCAGGAGGCTGAGCGCGACGGTCGCCTCGGCGGGCCGGGCCACGATCGGAACCGGCCCGCCGTGGCCTGCGGCGGGCGGCAGCGGGCGGCCGGGCCACGGCGGGGCAGCGGCGGCGGCCTGGGGCGCGGCCTGTCGGTCAGGCGGTCGGTCACGGCGGTCCCGCACGACGGGACGACCGGGCGCAGGGTCGTCCCGGCCTGCGGGGAGCTGGTCAGCGGTCGCGGTGACCTCGGATCGTCTGCGCTCGGGAGCGCATCCGACCACGCGAGGAAGCTGGAGAAGTTTCATATACTGGGATCACAGCGGTGAAGATCGGTGTCGAGTTCTCATATCGTGGCTATCCGCATACCATCCACTGGACCGTTCGGGTGAGGCCAGGCCGCGTCGCGCAGCCTTGGTGTCACCCACCGTGTTCGAGCCTCGAAGGACCGTCATGCCGCGCTCCCTCCGATATGCCGCCGTGCTCTCGCTCACCGCCGTGGCCGCCATGAGCTGCAACGCCTCGTCGAACGAGACCGGAGGCGACGGGGCCGACGGACCGTCCTTCGTGCTGGTGACCCCCAACCCGATCGGCGTGAACGACTTCCTCCGGCTCTCCGTGGAGGGCGTCGAGAACGCCGCCGAGGAGCACGGCGGGACCTCCAGCGTCTACGAGAGCAGCGACCCCGCCTCGATCCAGCAGAACATGGCCGCGGCCGTCCGGGAGGCGCCCGACGTGGTCGTGGCGGTGGGCTTCAACTTCGCCGACGTCCTCGCCCAGGAGGCCGAGCGCAACCCCGAACAGCAGTTCCTGTTCATCGACTCCTGCACCGAGGAGAGCTTCCCGAACGTCACCTGCGCGACCTTCCGCGAGCACGAGGCCAGCTACCTCGCGGGCGCCCAGGCGGGCCTGCTCACCGAGACCGACCACGTCGGCGCCGTGGTCGTGCTGGACTCCCCGCAGTTCCACCGCTTCTCCGACCCCTTCGGCGAGGGCGCCGCACAGACCAACCCGGACGTCGAGTTCACCCAGCTCTTCATCGGCGGTCAGAACCCGTTCAACGACCCGGCCCGCGCCAAGGAGTTGGCGGGCACGCTGGCAGGCAGCGGTGTGGACCACGTGATGGGCGCGGCCTCGGCGGCGGGCAACCTCGGCGTCTTCGAGGCGGCGGAGGAGGGCGGGTTCTTCGCCTTCGGCGTCGACTCCAACCAGTGCCCGGCCAGCCCGGGCCAGGTGGTGGACAACGTGGTCAAGCGCACCGACGTGGTCATCGCCGACGGCATCGACGCGATCCTGGGCGGTGCGCCCGGCGATGACCGCTCTTACGGCCTCGCCGAGGACGGCCTGTCGTTGAGCGGGCTGCTCGATGACGCGAGCGAGTCGCAGTGCACCATCGCCGAGCACCCCGAGGTCATCGAGGAGGTCGCCGCCCTGCGCGATCGGATCGTCGCGGGCGACATCACCGTCGTCGACCCGGCGGGCTCGTGACCACCTGATGACGGACAGCACCTCCGACGACCCGCGCGGCAGGCCCGCCGACGCCCCCGACAGCAGTGTCGACGAGCAGTCGCCCGCGGTCGTCCTGCGCGGAATCACCCGACGGTTCCCCGGCGTAGTAGCCAACGACGGCGTGGACCTGCGGGTCGAACGCGGCGAGATCCACGCGCTGATGGGCGAGAACGGGGCGGGCAAGTCGACCCTGATGTCCATCCTCTACGGCGCGCTGCGCCCGGACGCGGGCGAGATCGAGCTGTTCGGCGAGCGAGTCGAGCCCGCCGGGCCCGCTGCGGCGATCGCGGCGGGCATCGGCATGGTGCACCAGCACTTCATGCTCTTCCCCGGCTTGTCGGTCACCGAGAACGTGATCTACGGGCAGGAGCCGGTCCGGCGGGGACTCGTGGATCGCGCCGCCGCCCGCGCCAGGGTCGTCGAGCTGATCGAGCGGTTCCGCCTCGGCGTCGATCCGGACGCCCGGGTGCGTGACCTGCCGCTGGGCGTGCGCCAGCGGGTGGAGATCCTCAAGCTGCTGTACCGGGACACCCGCGTGTTGATCCTCGACGAGCCGACCGCCGTGCTCACCCCGGACGAGGTGGACCGGCTCTTCGACGTGCTGCGCGGCCTGGCTGCGCAAGGACGCAGCGTCATCCTGGTGACGCACAAGCTGGGCGAGGTGCTCGCGGTCAGCAGGCGGGTGACGGTGCTGCGGGACGGCCGGGTCGCCCAGGTGATCCCCACCGCCGAGGCGAGCGCGGCGAGCCTGGCCTCGGCGATGACCGGCCGCGACGTCGAGCTGGACATCGTGCATCCCCCCGGCTCCCCCGGCAGGCCGGTACTTGCGGTGCGGGAGCTGACGGTGGCCAGGCGGGGCGGCCGACCGCTGGTGGACTCGGCCTCCTTCACCGTGCGAGCGGGCGAGATCGTCGGCATCGCCGGGGTGGCGGGCAACGGCCAGAGCGAGCTGATCGAGGCGATCGTCGGACTGCGCACCGCCTCCGGCGGCGAGGTCCGGGTGCTGGACGCCGACGTCACCCGGCTGCGGATCGCGGCCCGACGGCGGGCAGGCCTGGCCTACCTGCCCGAGGACCGGGGCGCGGTGGGCTCCGCGCCCGGCGCGTCCATCGCCGAGAATCTCGCGGCCGGCTTCCAGCGAGGCAGCCTGCGCTCGCGGGGCGGGCTCCTGCGCCCGGCCGCGATGCACGCCCATGCCAGGGCGATCATCGAGCGTTTCGGCGTGCGGGCGGGCGACACGCGCTCGCCGATCCGCTCGCTGTCCGGCGGCAATCAGCAGAAGGCGCTGTTGGGCCGGGAGATCACCCGCAAGGCTCCGCTGCTGGTGGTCGAGCAGCCCACCCGGGGCGTGGACATCGCAGCAGTGCAGGCCGTGCACGCGGAGCTGATCGCCTGCCGGGACGCCGGGCATGCGGTGCTGCTCGTCTCGGCGGAGCTGAGCGAGATCCGCGGGCTGTCCGACCGCGTCCTGGTGTGTTACGAGGGTCGGCTGGTCGCCGAGCTGTGGCGGGACGAGGCGACCGAGGAACGGCTCGGACTGGCGATGGCGGGTGACTCATGACCGACGTACTGCGTGGGCGCCGGGGCGCGGTGCTGATCGCGCTCGGCGCGGCGTTCGTCGTCGCCACGGTGCTGCTCGCCGCCACCGGGGCCGACCCGCTGCGGGCGTATCAGGCGCTGGTGGTGGGCGCGTTCGGCCCCGACGGCTTTCCCGGCACGCTGGCGTATCTGGTGCCGGTGCTGGGCATGGCGATAGCCCTGGCGATCCCGCTGCGGGCCGGGATGGTGAACCTCGGCGGCGAGGGTCAACTCGTCCTCGGCGCGATCACGGCGGTGATCATCGGCCTGCACAGTCCGCTGCCCGCCGGGTTCACGGTGCTGCTCGCGGTGGCAGGCGGCGTGCTGGCGGGGGCGTCGTACGCGGCGCTCGCCGCCCTGTGCGAGACATCGCTGGGCGTCCCGTTGCTGGTCAGCTCGCTGCTGCTGAGCTACCCGGCGATGTCGCTCGCCTCGTACCTGGTGCGGTTCCCGCTCGCCGACCCCGGTTCCAGTCTCCCGCAGAGCAGGCGGCTCCCCGAGGGGGTGGCGCTGCCCGGGATCGGCCTCGGTGAGGTCACCATCGGGCTGTTCGCCGTCCTGGCGGTCGTGGTGGTGTTCCTGGTCGTCGACGCGCGGACCCCGGCGGGCTACGAGGTGCGGATGACCGGAGCCGGTCCCCGGTTCGCCGCCTATGCGGGCATCGACCGGCCCGCGCTGACTCTCCGGCTGCTGGCGGCCTCCGGCGGTATGGCTGGCCTGGTGGGCGCGATCATGGTGCTGGGCTTCCCGTTCCGCTTCATCGACGGTGCGTTGATCTCGCCGCAGTACACCTGGATCGGGCTGATGGCCGCGCTGCTGGCCGGGGCGAGCCCGGTCGGCACCGCACTGGCCGCGTTCTTCTTCGCCGCGTTGACCAACGGCGGCTTCGACATGGAGCGGGTCACGCAGACACCGCGTGAGCTGACGGCGATCCTGCAAGCGGTGATCATCGTGTTCCTCGCGGCGTCCACCGGTCTGCTGCGCCGCCGGGGAGGGTCCCGATGACGATCGATCCGGCACTGTTCGCCGCCGCGCTGCGGGCCCTCACCCCGATCCTGTTCGCCGCCCTGGCCGGGGCGCTGTGTCAACGGGCGGGGGTCTTCAACATCTCGTTGGAGGGCACCATGCTCGTCGGCTGCTTCGCGGGCGTGGCGGGCAGCTGGTTCAGCGGCAGCGCCTGGGTGGGCGTGCTCGCGGCGATGGCGGCCTCGGCGGCGTTCTCGCTGATCCTGGCGGTCGGCCACGTGACGCTGGGCGCCGATCCGATCGTGCTGTCGGTGGCGATGAACATGCTGGCGGTGGGGTTGACGGCCTTCCTGCTGCGCACGGTGTTCGGCACGCAGGGCAGTTTCAGCGACCCCGCGTTGCAGGGCCTGGGGCGGGTCGACATCCCGCTGCTGGCCGACGTCCCCGTGCTCGGCCCGGTGCTGTCGGGCCATTCCCCGCTGCTCTATCTCTCCTGGCTGGCGGTGGCGGGGCTCGCGGTGCTGCTCTACCGGCATCCGTGGGGCCTGCGGCTGCGCGGCGTCGGCGAGAACCCCGAGGCGGCGACGAACCTGGGCGTGAGCGTCACCCGACACCGTTACGGCGCGATCGTCGTGGGCGGCGCGCTGTGCGGGCTCGGCGGCGCCCAGCTCGCGTTGGGCAATGTGACCTTGTTCGCCGAGAACATGACGGCGGGACGTGGCTGGATCGCGGTGGTCGCCGTCATGCTGGGTCTGGCGGCACCGATCGGCGTGTTCCTGGCGGCACTGCTGTTCGGTCTCGCCGAGGCGTTCGGCTTCCGGCTCCAGGCCGTGGGCCTTCCGCAGCAGGCGGCGGACGCCGCGCCGTACGTGGTGACCCTCGTGGCACTGTTCCTCTCCAGCCGTCGCATCCGGCGACGGGACGAGGCGAAAGGGACCCTCACTCGATGACCGACTCCCCCGACTCGCAGGCCGAGGGCACGGCCGACGTGCTGCCCGTGACGAAGATCCCCCGACGCGGCCTGCCCGGCCTGGCCCTGGTCGTCGGCGACCCCGCGCGTGCCGACGCCGTCGCGGCCCGGCTCACCGAGGGGAGGCTGATCGGCGAGAATCGCGAGTACCGGACGTATGCGGGCACCTGGCGGGGTGTCGAGCTGGTGGTGTCCTCGCACGGCGTCGGCGGACCCGGCGCCGTGTGCCTGTTCGCGGAACTCGCCGAGGCGGGCGTGCACACGTTCCTGCGCTTCGGCACGGCCGGATCGCTGCGTCGCGACATCGGCGACGGTGACCTGGTGATCGCCGAGGCCGCGGTGCGCGACGACGGCGTCTCCCAGCAGCTCGTCCATCCGGAGTACCCGGCCTTCGCGACGCCGGAGGCGACGCTGGCGCTGACGGCGGCGGCACGCACGCACGGCGTCACGCATCGGCGCGGCGTCGTGTGGACCAGGGCGGCGTTCAGCCCGGCGGTGCTGACCCTGCCGGTGCGGGAGTACACGGCGGCCGGGGTGGCGGCCATCGAGATGGAGTTGTCGGCGCTGTACGTGTTCGCGAGCCTGCGCGGGCTGCGCGCGGGTGGCGCACTGGTCGTGGACGGCTATGCAGGGGACGACGACGTGGACGCCACCACCTACGCGCCGCACCGACAGGTCGTCGTGGACGCGGTACGGCGCAGCGCCGACGTCGTGTTGGACGCGCTGATCGCCTTGGCCGAGAGCGGAGAACGAGTATGAGCACGCCGATCGAACAGCCGAGCGTGCTGCACATCGCCGAGGAGGTGGCCGCGCGGCTGCGCGCCGACGCCGTCGAGCGGGAACGCCGGGGCGCCGAGCCGGTCGCAGAGGTGGCACTGCTGCGCGAGTCCGGCCTGCTGCGGCTGCTGGTGCCCGTCGAGCACGGCGGGCTGGGCGGCGACTGGCCCACCGCGCACCGGGTGATCGCCACGGTGGGGGCGGCGGACGCCTCGATCGGTCATCTGCTGGGCTATCACTACTTCCAGCTCTGGCGGACCCGCCTGTTCGACGTGCCGGAGCAGCAGGCCCGGCTGGAGCGCGCCACGGTCGAGGGCGGCTGGTTCTGGGCCGGGGTCAGCAACCCTCGGGACGCGGCGCTGGTCGCCCGGGCGGTGCCGGGCGGGCTGGCCGTCAGCGGACGGAAGTTCTTCGCCACCGGGGCCAGCGTCGCCGACCGGCTGATCGCCAGCGGCACCGAGGCCGACACCGGCCGCAAGATCGCCTTCACCCTGGACGCCTCGGCGGCGGGAATCCGCTATCTGGGCGACTGGGACAACCTCGGACAACGGCTGTCGGCCAGCGGCGGCGTCGAGTTCACTGATGCGTTCGTGCCCGAGGGCGACGTGCTGGGGGCGCAGCCCGCCCCGGACGAGCCGCGCGCGTGGCGGGACTCGCTGAGCCCGCTGGGCTTCCAGCTGCTGCTGAGCAGACTGCACGTCGCCATCGCCGAGGGCGCGCTCGGCGAGGCGGGCCGTTACACGGCCGAGCAGTCCCGCGCCTGGCCGCTGTCGGGAGTGGAGGCGGCGACCGACGACCCGTATGTGCTCGCCGAGTACGGCAGGCTCGACGCCCGGCTGACGGCGGCGACGCTGCTGGTGGACGCGGCCTCGCGCGCGTTCGAGGCAGCCGAGGCGCTGGGCACCGGGCTGACGGCCGAGCGGCGCGGCAAGCTGGGGGTGCTGATCTCCAGGGCGAAGGTCGTGAGCACCGAGGTGGTCAACGAGGTGGGCACCAGGATCTTCGAGCTGACCGGAGCACGGGCCACCGGCGCCCGCCACGGGCTGGACCGCTACTGGCGCAACGCCCGCACGCTGACGCTCCACGACCCGGTGAGCTACAAGGCCCGCGAGATCGGCCGTCATCTGCTCACCGGCGAGCTGCCGCCGGTGACGGGCTACAGCTGAGATTCGGGTTCGGACTCGCCGGGTTCGGGTGTGCGCGGGGTTCGGGTTCGGTCGGGGCCTCCGGTGCGGAGTCCAGTCGCCGAGTCCGGGCCGGTGGCCTGCCCGTCTCGGCGGCGCCGGCGGCCGGGTCACGGAGCCCGGGTCCGGCGGCAGGGCGAGCCGCCGGACCGCAGGCGACGCATGACAAGACAGAGACGACGAGCGGGAACAGGGGTGTGAGGACATGACGGCGGCGGAGCAGCCCACCGCGACCACGCGGGCGGCGAGCGGCGGGCCCGATCCGCAGGCCCCGATCGCCCCGGCCGAGGCGCCGGGCCCGGTCCTGGCGCACAGCGTGCGGCTGGCGGACGACGGGGTGCACATCCTGGACCGGCGGGTCTTCCCGTTCGAGCGGCAGTGGGTGCACTGCCGCACTGCCGAGGACGTCGCGACTGCCATCAAGGACATGGTCACCCAGTCCTCCGGGCCGTACTTCGCCGCACTGTGGGCGATGGTGCTGGCCGCCAGGCAGGCCCGCGATCTGGACGCGCCCGCCGCCCACTCCCGACTGGTCGCCGCAGGCCGGGCGCTGATCGCCAGCCGTCCCACCAACGACGCGCTGCGCAAGGCGGTCGCCTCGGTGTTCGCCGAGCTGTCGGAGCCGGGAACACCCGACTCGGACCCCGCAGGTGTCGACGCGGCGCGGCCGCCTGCGGGCTTCCCCACCGGGGACGCCCTCGTCGAGGCCGCCCTGCGCGGCGCGCGAGCCGGTGACGAGGACTATCGATCCCGCAGCCGAGCGCTGGGCGAGCACACCGCGGCCCTGCTGCCCGACGGCGCGACGGTGCTGACCCACTGCTGGGCCGACCTCTACCTGGTGGAGACGGTCGCCGCCGCCGCGCGGCGCGGTCGGACACTGCGCTTCTTCTGCACCGAGACGCGGCCGTATCTCCAGGGCGCCCGGCTCACCGCCGAGACGCTGGCCGAGATGGGCGTGGACGTCACCCTCGTCACGGACGGGATGGGCGCCTCGATCCTGGCGGAGGGGCTGGTGTCCGCGCTGGTGACGGCGGCGGACCGGGTCACGATGGACGGACACGTGGTCAACAAGGTCGGGACCCTCGGTCTCGCCGTGGCCGCGCACGCCTTCGACGTGCCCTTCTACGCGCAGGTGCAGACGCCCGACGCGGGCGCCCGCACCGCCGCCGACGTCCCGATCGAGTACCGCGACGGCGACGAGGTGCTGCACACGCTGGGACGCCGCACCGCGAGTCTGCGGGTGCGGGGGCACTACCCGGCGTTCGACGTCACCCCGCCGAGGTTCGTCACCAGGGTCGTCACCGATCGGGGCGCCCTGGACCCCGGCCTGCTGGCCGACTATCACCGCAACAGAGAGGACACGACGTCATGACCGGCAGTCTGACGGCCCGCTGGGTCGTGGTCGACATCGAGGGGACCCTGACCCCGACGAGCCAGGTGCACGTGGTGCTCTACGACTACGCGCGGCCGAGGCTCGGGCCCTGGATCGACGCCCACCCCGAGGACGAGCAGGTACGCGCGGCCGTCGAGGCGACCAGGGCAGAGGCGGGACTGCCCGCCGACGCGGGCACCGCCGAGATCGTCGCGGTGCTGCACTCCTGGATGGACGCCGACCGCAAGGCCGCCCCGCTCAAGAGCCTCCAGGGCCTGATCTGGCAGGAGGGCTACGCGCGACGCGAGCTGATCTCGCAGTACTTCCCGGACGCGTTCCCGGCGCTGCGGCGCTGGCGGGACGGCGGGCTGGACTTGGCGGTGTTCTCCTCCGGCTCGGTCGCAGGCCAGATCGCCTCCTTCTCCCACAGCAACGAAGGCGACGTCACCGGCCTGTTCCGCCACCACTTCGACACGGTCAACGCCGGGCCCAAGCGGGAGGCGCCGTCCTACCGGGCCATCGCGGCCGGCCTCGGCGATCCGCCTGCGGGCGAGATCGTGTTCCTCTCCGACGTGCCCGCCGAACTCGACGCCGCCGCCGAGGCGGGCTGGCAGACCGTCGGGCTGGCGAGGTCGGGCGAGCCCTTCGCCGAGGCCGATTTCGGGCCGCACCGGGCGATCGCGTCCTTCGACGAGGTGGAGATCGTGGCGGCCGCAAAGGACGATTCGCGATGACCGACTCCCCTACGACGTTCACGCCCAGTGCGACGCAGCTCGACCAGGCGGGCCGGGCGCTGGCGCAGGAGGCCGCCCGCTACACGCGGATGGGCTGGATGCGCGGCACCTCTGGGAACCTGTCGGTGACGTTGAACCACGATCCGCTGCGGCTGGCCGTGACCGCCAGCGGGCTGGACAAGGACGAGCTGACCTCGCGGGACTTCGTCGTCGTCGACGGGTCGGGCGAGGCGGTGCCCGGCGGCCCCGAGCCTGCCCGCAGGCCGTCGGCGGAGGCCGGGCTGCATGCCAGGATCGCCGCCGTCGCCGGGGCGGGCGCCGTCGTGCACGTCCATGTGCTCGCCCCGGTGGTCGCGGCCGAGCGGTGGCCCGCAGGTGTGGAGCTGCGCGACCTGGAGATGCTCAAGGGCTTCGGCCGTGCCGCGCACGACGACGTGGTGACGGTGCCGGTGGTGGCCAACAGCCAGGACATGACCGTCCTCGGCGACGCCTTCGAGGCGGGGTTCGATCCGGCGACCCCGGCATTGATCGTGGCTCGGCACGGCCTGTATGTGTGGGGAGAGGACCTGCATTCGGCGCGGAATCGCGCGGAGTGCCTGGAGTGGCTGCTCCGGTTCACCCTGGAGACCAGGGCCGACGCCGGGGAGCACACGGCGAGAGGCAGGTGGACGTGATGACGTTGTTGACGGTCTGGCCCGAGGACGATCCGACCTCGGTGCTGCGACGCACGGAGGACCCCCAGGAGATCAGCGCGGTCCTCGCCGAGCTGAAGGTCCGCTTCGAGCAGTGGCCCGTGGTGACGGACCTGCCCGCCGAGCCCACCTCCGAGGAGGTGCTCACCGCCTATCGGGAGCGCGTCGACAAGGTGATCGACGAACAGGGTTATGTGCTGGTCGACGCGCTGCACATGACGCCGAGCGATGACGCGGAGTGGCAGGAGAAGGCGGCATCCGCCCGGAAGCGCTTCCTGTCCGAGCACACCCATGACGACGACGAGGACCGCTTCTTCGCCAGGGGTTCCGGGGTGTTCTACCTGCACGTCGACGGCAAGGTGCACGCGGTGCTGTGCGAGGCGGGCGATCTGCTGAGCGTGCCCGCGAACACCACGCACTGGTTCGACATGGGCTCCCGGCCGGACTACGTGTCGGTGCGGTTCTTCCACGACGAGGAGGGCTGGGTGGGCGACTTCATCGAGGACTCCATCGCACACCGCTTCCCCAGCTTCGACGAGCTGGCCGCCGGGCGGGGCTGACCCCGGGGCACGACGGTTCAGCTGTTCTCTCTCCGGCCGCGCGGGAGCGTTCCCGCGCGGCCTCTAGTGCCTCGTGGCCGGGGCGTCGGTGAACAGGTCAACGCGACGCCGGACTGGGCTGTCTCATCAACAACGCGCGCGAGCTCCTGCGCGCCGACGTGATCGGCATCGGGCTCGTCGTCTACGCCGCGCTGGGTCTGGCCACCGCCGCACCGGGCAGGCTGCGGTGTCTGGTGGCCTTCCGGCCGGGGGTGATCTCGCCGACCCTGGCCGCACAGACGGGGGCGATTCACCAGCGGTCCTGTCGGCGGCAGGCCGCGCCGCCGCACCGCGCTAGTCGGCGGAGCCCGGTGCGGCGGAGCGGGCCGGGTCCGCCTGCCCGCGCGGCGCGGGGGGCGACGCCTGCCGACCGCCGAGTTCGGCGAGTCGGACGAGGAGTGCCTCCGGGCCGGGCATCGCCTCGATCTCGGCACGGACCAGCGCGCAGCTGCGCCGGATGTCGGCGGAGCCCAGGACGTGGTCGAGACTGCTGGTCAGCGTGGCGACGTCGAGGTCCCGCTCGGCGAGCACGACGCCCGATCCGCTGCGCCGCACCGCGTCGGCGTTCAAGGGCTGATCGGCCATTCTCGGCAGCACGAGCTGCGGGGTGCCGTGGGCGAACGCGGTGAAGGTAGTGCCCGATCCACCGTGGTGGACCACCACCGAGCAGTGCGGCAGCACCGAACTGAGCGGGACCCAGCCGGACACGATGACGTTCGACGGCAGTCGCCTGCGGATCGTCTCGTCCGGCGTGTCGACGGCGAGGACGACCTCGGCGTCGCGGGCCGCCGCCACCGTGATCGCCGACTGGACCACCTCGTCCACGCCCGCGCCCGGCAGCACCGAGCCCATCGTCAGGCAGATCCGAGGACGTCGGGGCACCGCGCAGACCACGTCGCTGAGCAACGCGCCGCCGTTGTAGGGCACGTAGCGCAGCGGCAGTCCGCGAGCCGACCTCGGCGGGCGCAGGATCTCGGGGCACAGGTCGACCACGGCGGCGGGCGGTTCGAGACGGTCCGCGACGCCGTGGCGGGTCGCGACGTCGTCGAGCACGCCCAGCAGTCCGGTGGCGGGCGGATGGGGCAGGCCCATGCCGTGCAGAACCGAGGGGATGCCGACCGCGGTCGCGGCGATCTCGCCTGCCGCGAGGAACGAGGTGAACACGAGGAGGTCGGCTCGCCAGTCACGGGCGATGCGCACGGTCCCGTCGATCATCCGGCCGCTCACGGCGAACAACGAGGCCAGGAAGTCGGCGTCCTCGGCGGGTCGGTGGTCTCGGACCGCCGACCAGGAACTTCCGAACGCGGCGGTCATCCCCTGCCACTGTGCGGCGGGATCGCCCTCGGTGGCGTGTTCGCCTGCCGTGCGGCGGGCGAGGGCGCGGGGCGCCAGTTGATGGTAGCCGGCGGTGGCGCTGCCGTCTGGCGAGACGTCGACGGCGGGTAAGCCGGAGCGGACCGCCATGTCCAGGCTCGGCCCGGTGGTCGCCACCAGGATCTCGTGGCCTGCGGCACGCGCCGCCCACATCGTCGGCACGGCGGGCAGCAGGTGCCCGACGCCGGGCGCGGCCACCAGGAGTATCCGCATCGATCCCCTTCCTCTCACCCGACGAATCAGGTTCGTCGGACTAGCGACGTCGTCGGTGAATCGGACAGTTGATCACCGCTGCGCGCGAGCGTCTCGCGTCGCCGGGCGACAGGACAAGCCGCGATCGACTGACACGACTCGTCCTCGAGTCGCTCTCGAGCGGGCTTCGAGGCTCGTCGCCGCGCCCGCCGGGGATCGCCGTCGGTCGGCGCGGCGGGCAGCCTGCAACCGGTGCGGGGCGGCGACCTCGGCACGCCGTTCGACGGCCGCCAATGCGCAGGGCGGGCCTGGTGCGGCGCCGCAGGACGGGGGTCCGGCACAGCGCCGTAACGCTTCGCCGGGCCGCCACGAGAGGCCCGACCGACCTTGCGGAGGGGCGGGTCAGCCCGGGAAGGACACCACCGAGCGGGCGCCCTCCCCCCTCGCCAGTCGATCGAGGGCGGCGGGCGTCTCGGCCAAGGAGATGCGGTGGGTGATCAGCGGAGTCACGTCGAGATCGCCTGCCAGGACGTCGCGGGCCAGTGCGGGCACGTCGCGGTCGGGATCGGCCGCGCCGTACACCGAGGAGCGCAGCACCCGGCCGGAGTGGAAGACGTCCAGTGCGCTGAGACTGATCACGTCGTCTCGAGCGCCCATGCCGACGACGATCACCCCGCCACCGCGCCGCACCGAGCGCCAGGCGGTCTCGATGGTCGTCGCCCGGCCGACACACTCGAAGGCGTGGTCGACGCCGCGCCCGTCGGTGCGGGCCCGGATCGAGCGGACGAGCCCGCCGTCGGAGACGAGGAAGTCCGTCGCGCCCGCCGCGATCGCGAGTGCGTGCTTGGACTCCGTGACGTCGACCGCCAGGATCTGTTCCGCGCCCGCATCGCGAGCGGCCAGGACGGCGGACAGGCCGACCCCGCCGAGTCCGATCACGACGACGGACTCCCCCGCCGCGACCCGCGCGGTGTTGCGGACGGCGCCGACGCCGGTCAGCACCGCGCAGCCCAGCAGCGCGGCCTGGTCGAAAGGCAGTTCGGCGGGCACCGGGATGACCGCGTGCTGCGGTACCACGACCTCCTCGGCGAGTGCGCCGAGACCGAGCGTGACGTGCAGCGCCGCGCCGTCGGCGGTGGCGCCCCGTGCCGAGGACGGCCTGCCTGCGGTGTCACAGAACCACGGCCTGCCCGCCGCACAATGCCAGCAGGTCCGGCACGCAGGCGACCAGTTGAGCACGACGTGCTCCCCGCCGGAGACGCGATCGGTCCCCGGCCCGACGTCGGTGACGACGCCCGCCGCCTCGTGGCCGAGTGCCAGCGGGAAGGACGGGGCGAGCGTGCCGTTGATCATCGACAGATCGGAGTGGCAGACCCCGGCGGCCCGAATCCGGACCCGGACCTCGCCCGGTCCCGGATCGGGCAGCCGCACCTGTTCCACAGTGGGCGACAGGTCCGCACGACGCGCCAGCAGGGCCGACACGGTGCGTCCGCCGCTCATCGCTGGATCGCCTTCACCTCGGTGAACTCCGCGATGCCGTGCGCGCCCAACTCCCTGCCGAGACCGGACTGGCGGTAGCCGCCGAAGGGCGCGGCGGGGTTGAACGCACCGCCGTTGACGTCGACCGCGCCGGTACGCAGCGACCGCGCCACCGCCAGCGCCCGTTCGGCGTCGGCGGACCAGACCGCTCCGGCGAGGCCGTAGCGCGAGTTGTTGGCCACCGCGACGGCCTCGGCGTCGTCGGCGACGGGGATGATCGCCAGGACCGGGCCGAAGACCTCCTCCTGAGCGAGCGCGCCGTCGGGATCGACGTCGGCGAACACGGTGGGGGCGACGAAATGGCCCTGCGCGGGCACTTCGGCGTCGGATCCGCCGATCACCAGCCTGGCTCCGTCGGCGACGGCGCGGTCGACGTGGCCGAGTACCCGATCACGCTGCGCGGCCGAGACCAGCGGGCCGAGGCGGGTCTGCGGGGCGACGGGGTCGCCGAGGGTGAAGCGGCGGGCGGACTGCTCGGCCAGTTCGACGGCCTCGGCATACCGGCTGCGGTCCACCAGCATCCGACTCCACGCGGTGCAGGTCTGGCCGGAGTTGAGGAAGGCCTTGCCGACGCCTGCACGGACGGCGGCGGGCAGGTCGGCGTCAGCCAGGACGAGGTTGGCCGACTTGCCCCCCAACTCCAGGGCGACGCGGGCGATCCGATCGGCGGCCAGGTGGGAGATCCGGGCGCCGACGGCCGTGGAGCCGGTGAAGGAGACCATGTCGACGTCCCGGTGCCCGGCCAGCGCCTCGCCGACCACCGGACCGGTGCCGACGACCAGGTTGAGCACGCCGGGCGGCAGTCCCGCCTCGTGGACGGCGTCGAAGAAGAGGTACGCCGTCAGCGGGGTCACCTCGCTGGGCTTGAGGACCACCGGACAGCCCGCCGCCAGCGCGGGCGCCACCTTGGCGACCACCTGATGCAGCGGGTAGTTCCACGGGGTGATCGCGGCGACGACCCCGACGGGCTCCCGGACCACCAGGGAGTTGCCGACGGTCTCCTCCGCTGGCGGCCGGGCGGCCGTCTCGGCGATGCCGCGCAACACCGTCAGCGGCATTCCGACATGCACGGCGGCGGCCACCCGCTGCGGCGCACCGAGTTCCCGGCCGATGGTGGCGGCGAGGTCCTCGGCCCGCGCCGCGACCGCGTCGGCCAGTCGGGCGAGGTGCTCGGCCCGCACGGCGGGCGGGGTGGCCGCCCACGGCGTCGCGGCGGCACGGGCGGCGGCCACCGCCCGGTCCACGTCCCGTACGGACCCGGCGGGCACCGTGGCGATGATCCGCTCGGTGTAGGGGTTCTCGACGGGGATGACGCCCCCGCCGAGCGGCTCCGTCCACTGTCCGTCCAGATAGAACCTGCTGCGGTCGGCGGCTCGCGCCGCCCCGGCTGATGTGGCGACGTCTGCGCTGGTCATGGCATCCCTGCTCGTCGAACGGCCGAGGGTGAGCGACGAAAGTGGACTAGCGCCGCTAGTTTTCACCTTAGCGCCGCGACCGCCTCGCCGATAGAGGCTGCGGCCGGGAGGTGCGCCGACGGCGGGCGGCGCGGGAGAGCGGCTCGACACGACGACCGTCGAGGCGACGGCGACGAAGTCGGGGGAAGGCGAAGACAGAGCCGGGAGGACAGCGGCAGCGGCGAGGTCGGCAACGGCGCGACGACGTCCGACGACGCGAGATTCGAAAACCCACGCTGCCCGACGTGATCACCTCCGCACGCGGCAAGGCACGGGAGCGAACCGGACTCGAGCAGGCCGCCCACCCCCGCGGGACGGGCGGACGGCGGACGGCACTGCGACGCTCCGGCCGTCGAACCGACGATCCGCCCAGGAGGACGCGCGCCCTGCGGCGTCGAGGCGGCTGCTCGGCGCCGAACCGCCGCATCGGCCGCCGGGAGGCATGGAGGCCACTCGGAACCGGCGCTCCCGCGATCGGGAGCACACCCCGCCCCGGCTAAGGCCGGGCCTGTCCGGTCGTCGCAGATCCGCCCGTCGCCGAACTACCCGCCGCAGGCGGCAGCGGGCCGACGACCTCCGCGTAGACCTGACTCAGCCCGGCGAGCAGCATGTCGACCCCCAGCGCGAAGGCGCCCTCGTCGACGCTGCGCTGGTGATCGGCGAGCAGGTGCGCCTGCGACAGGTGCGGGTACCGCTCCTCCTCGTACAGCGCGGGATCGGCCTCGAAGCCCCTGGCGAAGGAGCCCAGCGCCGAACCCGCGACGACGTAGCGCATCACGGCGCCGATGTGGGTGGCCCGCGCGGGCGGCCAGCCCGCGTCGACCAGGCCGCCGTAGACCGCGTCCGCCATCGCCAACGCGGCGGGCCGCCTGCCCGGCCCTCGTGCCAGGACCGGCACGATGTTGGGGTGCGCGGCCAGGGCGTCGCGATAGGAGTGCGCCCATCGGCGCAGCGCCGTCCGCCAGTCGTGTTCGGCGAAGAAGGAGACGTCGACCTGCGCGATGATCTCGTCCGCGACGGCGTCGAGTATCTCGTTCTTGGTCGCGAAGTGGTTGTAGAGCGAGGGCCCCCGGACGCCCAGTTCGAGGGCGAGGCGTCGCGTGGAGAACGCATCGAGCCCGTCGGCGTCGATCAGCACCGTGGCGGCCTCCACGATGCGGGCCCTGCTCAGCCGGGGCTGACGCGGCCGAGCCATACCGACCTCCTCGGCGGCGGGGACGACGACCGCCGCGCACGGAACTCTGTCACATCACCCCTGGACGCCGATAAACTTCCAGCGCTAGTTTATGGGGGATCACGATTTCCAGGGGCTGTTCCCAGGGCACGATTCCCGGCACACGATTCCCAGGGCACGGAGGCGAGATGGACCTGACCCTCTCATCGGAGCAGGCGGCGCTGCGCCGCCTCGCCGCCGACTTCGTCGACCGTGAGGTGGTGCCGCATGCCGCCGACTGGGACCGTCGCGAGTCGATCGACCTCGAGCTGATCCCCCGCCTCGGTGAGGTGGGGTTCCTCGGCATGACCATCCCCGAGTCCTACGGCGGCTCCGGCGGAGATCACCTGTCCTACTGCCTCGTGCTGGAGGAGCTGGGACGGGCGGACTCCTCGGTGCGCGGGGTGGTCTCGGTGTCCCTCGGCCTGGTGGCCGCCTCGATCCTGGCGTACGGCACGGAGGCACAGCGCCGCTGGTGGCTGCCCAGGCTGTGCTCCGGGGAGGCGCTGGGGTGCTTCGCACTGTCCGAACCGGACACCGGATCGGATGCAGGCTCGCTGCGGACCCGTGCGAGCAGGCAGGACGACGGCTGGCTGCTCACCGGGGCGAAGACGTTCATCACCAACGGCACCTGGGCGCAGGTCTGCGTGGTCTTCGCCAGGACCGGCGGTCCGGGCCCTCGGGGGATCACGGCGTTCCTGGTGCCCGCCGACTCCCCCGGTCTGACCCGCCGCGAGATCCACGGCAAACTCGGCCTGCGCGGCCAGGCGACCGCCGAGCTGACCTTCGACGACGTGCTGCTGCCCGACTCCGCCCGGCTGGGCGAGGTCGACCGGGGCTTCGGCATCGCGATGTCCGCCCTGGCCAAGGGCCGGATGTCGGTGGCGGCCGGGTGCGTCGGAGTGGCGCAGGGCGCACTCGACGCCGCGGTGGCCTACTCCCGAGAGCGCGAGCAGTTCGGCAAGCCCGTCGCGGGCCACCAGCTCGTGCAACGACTGATCGCCTCGATCGCCGTGGACGCCGCCGCCGCGCGCCTGCTGGTCTGGCGGGTGGCCGATCTCCTGGACCGTGGCCAGCCCTTCGAGACCGAGTCCTCGATGGCCAAGCTCTTCGCCAGCGAGGCCGCCGTGCGCGCCGCCGACAACGCGGTGCAGGTCTTCGGCGGCGCGGGCTATCTCGACGAGTTCCCGGTGGCCAAGTATCTGCGGGACGCCCGCGTCACCACGCTCTACGAAGGCACCACCGAGATCCAACAGCTGATCATCGGCCGGGCGCTGACCGGCATCGGCGCCTTCAGATAGGTCGGCGCCGCCTGCCGAGGGCCGCCGTTCCTGCCGCGGCGGACCGATCCCACGGGCGCCGAGCGCACCCCACCTTCCGCCCGACCATCCCGCCGCCCGTCCCCTCCGAGGAGCCCGACCATGCGTGCCGTCCACTTCGTCGCCGCCCGTCGCACCCCGATCGGCCGACTGCGCGGGGCACTGCGCGCCGTCCGACCCGACGATCTGGCCGCCCAGGTCATCGCGGGCCTGCTCGCCGACGTGCCGGCCATGGACCCGGCGAGGATCGACGACGTCTACTGGGGCGCGGCCAATCAGTCCGGTGAGGACAATCGGAACGTGGCCAGGATGGCCGTGCTGCTCGCGGGCCTGCCGGACTCGGTGCCGGGGGCGACGGTGAACCGGTTGTGCGCCTCCGGGCTGGAGGCGGTGATCACCGGCGCTCGGGCGATCGCCGCAGGCGAGGCCGAGGTCGTGCTGGCGGGCGGTTCGGAGTCCATGAGTCGAGCCCCGTTCGTGCTACCGCGTCCCGCCGACGGTCTGCCTCACACGATGGAACTGGCCGACACCAGGCTGGGCTGGCGGCTGGTCAACGAGAAGGCGGGCGAGCGACACGGCGTGCTGGCGATGGGCGAGACGGCCGAGGAGGTGGCGACCCGGTGCTCGATCTCACGGGAGCGTCAGGACGCCTTCGCGCTGCGCAGCCATCGCCGGGCGGCCGAGGCTCGGGCAGCAGGCCGCTTCGACGACGAGCTGCTGCCGGTCCGCACCCCCGACGGCGATCTCGTCGACGCCGACGAGGGCATCCGGGAGGACACCTCGCCTGCGCGACTCGCGAGCCTGCGCCCCGCGTTCCGCGCCGGGGGCACCGTGACGGCGGGCAACTCCTCGCCGCTGAACGACGGCGCCGCAGGCCTGCTGCTGGTGAGCGACTCGGCGCTGGCCGATCTCGGGGTCACGCCGTTCGGCCGCTACGCGGGAGGCGCCAGCGTCGGCGTGCACCCCGACGTCATGGGGCTGGGACCGGTGCCCGCCGTCCGCGCCGTGACCGCCAGGACGGGCCGACGCGTGGCGGACCTGGACGCGGTGGAGGTCAACGAGGCGTTCGCGGCGCAGACGCTCGCCGTCGTCGATGCGCTCGACCTGCCTGCGGAGCTGGTCAACCCCGACGGCGGAGCCATCGCCCTCGGGCATCCCCTCGGCTGTTCCGGCGCTCGAATCCTGACCACCCTGCTGCACCGCATGCGGCGGACCGGCGCGAGGCGAGGACTGGCGACGCTGTGCGTCGGCGTCGGACAGGGCACGGCGATGCTGATCGACCGCGATTGATCAACGAAAGGCCTGCGGCGGCATGGCATCAAGAGCCACCGAAGACGCCACCCCGACCGCCGACACACCCGTGAGAGACGACCGAGACGTCACATCATCGAGAGAGGGATCACCGTGAGCAGATTCGCCGAACGGATCGCCGTCGTCACCGGTGCCGCGCAGGGCATCGGCGCCGCCACGGCGCGCAGGCTGGCCGCCGACGGGGCGTCGGTGGCCGTGGTCGACCTGACCGAGGACCGGGCCAGGCCCGTCGCGGCGGAGATCGTCGAGGCGGGCGGCACCGCCGTCGCGATCGGCTGCGACGTCGCGGTGGAGCGTGACGTGGCGGCGATGACCGCCCAGGTCCTCGACCGCTTCGGCAGGCTGGACATCCTGGTCAACAACGCCGGGATCACCAGGGACAACCTGTTGTTCAAGATGCCCGCCGCCGAGTGGGACGCAGTCATCTCGACCAATCTGACCAGCATGTTCCTCTGCTGCCACGCGGCGCAGCAGCCCATGGTGGCCGCCGGATACGGCCGCATCGTCAATCTCAGCAGCCGCTCGGCGCTGGGCGCCAGAGGCCAGGTCAACTACGCGGCGGCCAAGGCGGGCGTCCAGGGCCTGACGGCGACGCTGGCCATCGAGCTGGGCCCCTTCGGGGTGACGGTCAACGCCGTGGCACCCGGCTACATCGCCACCGCGATGACGGCGGCCACCGCCCAGCGCGTGGGGCTGGAGGCCGACGATCACCAGCAGCGGGCCGCGACACAGATCCCGCTGCGCCGGGTGGGACAACCGACGGAGGTGGCCGAGGTGATCGCCTTCCTCGCCTCCGACGCGGCGTCCTACGTCAGCGGCCAGACGCTCTACGTCAACGGCGGTGCGCGGTGACCGCCCGAGGCGATGCCGAAGACGATCGCGTTCCCGGCCCACGTGCGGCGGTTTCCCAGGACCCGGCCGGAGCGGGTGACGCGGCGGTCGGGGCGGGCGCGCGGTCGGCGGCTCCGGAGCCGACCTCGGACGCGGTCCCGTTGCGCGTCTTCGCCTCGTTCGCCGAGCTGTCCGAGGCGGTGGGCATCGTGATCGGCCCCGGCCCGTGGGAGTCGATCGAGCAGGCCCGCGTCGACGCCTTCGCCGAGGCCACCGAGGATCGACAGTGGATTCACACCGATCCGGAGCGGGCGGCGGACGGCCCGTTCGGCGGGACCGTCGCGCACGGCTACCTGACCCTGTCGCTGCTGCCGATGCTCAACCGGGGCCTGTACCGGGTGGCGGGCGTGCGGACCGGGGTGAACTACGGACTCAACCGCGTGCGGTTCCCGGCACCGCTGCGCACCGGCAGCGCGGTCCGGGCCACCAGCCGGATCGACGAGGCGACGCCGCTCGGAGACGGCGCCCTCCAGCTCGTCGCGACCGTCACCGTCACGGCGCGAGACGCCGAGCGCCCGTGCTGTGTCGCGCAGACCGTCTCCCGGCTGTACCCGGCCGAGTGATCTCGCTCGCACGGCGCGGCCACTCCTCGGCCGCCCGTGCGGGCCCGGCCCGCCGCGACGCCGGCCCGCCCGCCGCCCGCCGCCCGCCGGAGAGGGCCTCACGGCAAGACTCGGCGGGCCTCCAGCGCGAGGGACAGCTCAACGAGGTCGCGGGGCCGGTTCAGCGATCGGCCGGTGAGCTGCTCGAAGCGGCGTAGTCGGTTGAGCACGGTGTTGCGGTGGCAGAACAGCAGACTGCCTGCTCGCAGCGCCGATCCGTCGCTGTCGAGCCAGGCGGTCACCGTCGACAGCAGCAGTTCCCGGTCGGGCGCGTCCAGCGCGAGGACGGGGCCGAGGGCGCGCTCGACGAGCGCGGCGCCCAGATCCGGGCAGGAGACGGCCATTGCGGCGGGCAGGTGGTCGTGCAGCAGCGCCGCCTCGCCGTCCCGAGTGCAGGTGGTCACCGCGATCTCGGCGAGCCGACAGGCCGAGCCCAGCGCCGCGAGTCCGCCCGCCACCGGGCTGATGCCCGCTCGCCCGCCTGCGGGAACCCGCAGCGATCGGGCCAGTTCCTCGAGGCCGCGTTCGGCGCCGAGCAGCACGATGCCCCGATCGGACTCCGCGCCGATGTGCCAGACGATCCGCGCGCCCGCGACCTCCGGCGGTAGGAAGGAGCCCCGGTAGGAGCTGCGTTCGCCGCCGGTCACGACGACCACCGCGTAGCGGCCGTGTTCCGGCAGGTCGAGCGCGGCGGCGACCGCCGGGACGTCGGCGATGCGCGCAGCCCCGTCGAGCACGGCTCCCACCAGGGCCCGCAGCCGCTCGTGGCGGCGCCTGGTCAGCCTGGTCTCCACCTGCCGGTAGGCCTCGGCGACCAGTCCACAGTGCTCGTCGACGAAGTTCCAGACGTCAGCCGCCACGTGGACGAGCAGGTGGACGTCGTCGGGATCGTTCCGGGTCGCGGTCTCCACCAGGCCCTGCCAGACGATGCCGCCGCCCAGCCGGAAGGCGTGCAGCAGCGCGTCCAGCGGAATGCCCTGTTCGGCACGCAGCGCGCCGATCCGCCAAGAGCACCGCCGCGCGGGCTCCCTGGTCTCCTTCGGCCGCAGCAGGGCACGCACGTTGTTCTCCAGGGACTCGTGCACCTCCTGCCACAGCTCATCACGGTCCACCGCCGCCGCTCGGTAGGCCGACTCCTGCGCCCGCAGCGAGGTCACCAGCCGATCGGTCAGCTCGGGGAGTTCGCCGAGCAGCACGGCGGCGGTCCGGTGCAGCAGCGCGACCGCCGTGCCGTCCGCCCTGGACCGGATGGGCGGTCTGGCCTCGGGCAGGCCGGGCAGCGACCGGGCGTCCAGCCGGGCGGATCGTGAGGACGCCGACCCGTGCTGCGGCTCGACGCGGCGCAGCCTGCCGCCGAACATCGGCGGCCCGACGGGCTCTGACGACTCGGCGCCCGTGCGGCCCGCCGTCATCGGTCTCACCATGGCTCTCCCTCGACCTCGACATGGGCGCTGATTCACGGCTCTCGACTCGCGGACTTCCGCCGCTTCCGCCGCATCGGTCCCCGGGCGCGGCGGGTCGTCGGCGGAGGCAGGCTCGACCCGCGGCGGGGCGCGACGCCGCCCGGAGCACGGTCGGCCCGGCGGCCGCTCGGGGGCGCCCGACCCTGTCGAGGCGGCGACCCGCCTCACCGCAGGCCCGCCCCTGGTCGCCCCGACCCGGACACGGCGGGTCCTCGCGGCGCATGCGGGGTGGTCTCCTGCGGGGTCGTCCCACCCGGAGGTCGGCGGCGCCGCACCCCCGCCGCGCCGGGCGGCTCCTGGCGGGCAGGCACCTCGACCACGTCGTCGCCCGTCTCCGCCGCCAGGACGTGCACCAGCTCGACGCGAGACCGCACCCCGAGCGCGGCGAACACGTTGCGCAGGTGGTGGTCGATGGTGCGCGGGCTCAGGCACAGCGTCGAGGCGACCTCGCGATTGGTCGCGCCCGCCGCGACCTGGCGGGAGATGCGGAGCTGCTGCGGGGTGAGCCTGCCCAGCAGTCCGCCTCGGCCGCCCGTCGCCGCACCCGTCGCGCGCAGCTCGTCCCGGACCCGGTCGGCCCAGATCCGGGCCCCACAGCTCTCGAAATGCCGCAGCGCGCCGCGCAGCTGCTCCCTGGCCTCCCGTGGGCGTCGCCGCCTGCGGAGGAACTCGCCGTGCAGGCGTCGGGTCCTGGCGCACTCGAACTCCGTTCCCACGGCCTCGTGCAGCCGCAGTGCCGCGCCGAACAGGGCGTCCGCCTCGGCCGGGTCCGCGTCGAGCAGCGCCCGACAGCGCAACGCCTGCGCGAGGGCCACCGTGTCCCCGACCGCGCGGACCCGCTGCTCGAAGCGCCGCAGCAGCCCGCCGACGGGCCGAGGATCCCGGGCAAGGACCGAGGCCTCCACCAGACACGGCACGGCCAGGAACCGCACCGCGAAATGACTGTGCCCGGATCTGCCCTGTACCAGCGGAAACAGTCGATCCGCCGCCTCCTTCGGGCGGGACAGCGACAGATCGAGCCGCGCGAGACTCCATTCGGCCAGACTCACGGCCAACGAGAGTCCTCGGGCTCGGCCCGTCGCGATGACGGCGGCCGCGTGCTCTCGGCAGGCGACGGCGTCCCCCGCGACGGCGGCGGACATCGCCAACGCGGCCCGCAGATGCAGTGCGCAGTTGCCCTGCCCCGCTGTCCGGGCGGCGGCCAGCCCCGCCACGGCGTGCTCGGCCGCCCTGGCATGTTCACCGAGGCGCAGCTCCGCGTAGACGAGCAGTTCCAAGGCCCGAGGGACGATCGCCGTCCGACCGCCCGCTCTGGCCCGCGCCACCGCCCGGCTGCCCGCCTGCCTGGCCAGGGCCGATGCGCCGAGGATCGCGGCGCTGGTCGCGATGTCGAGCAGGACCTCCGGCGCGGCCTCGCCCGCCGCCCGGCGGCGCAGTTCGCGCACGGTGGCGGTCGCGGCACGGTGATCACCGCGCAAGACGGGGAGCAGACCGGCGGCGTCGTCCACCCGCCGAGGCGGTGTCGGGGCATCGGCGCGCAACGCCGCGACGGCGCCCGTCACCGTCGCCAGGCCGCGACGATCACCCGCCGTCCAACAGGCCTCCGCCGTCTTCGCGAGCGCCTCGGCCGCCAGACCGGGCGCAGACTCGCTCAGCAGAGCCGCCGCCAGGAGCAGGGCCTCCCGCGCGTCCTCGACGATGCCGTCCCGCAGTTCGACGATCCCCCGGAGGTACTCGGTCCGGCCCCGCAGCGTCGCCGACCTCGTCGAGGCTCCGGATCGAGCGAGCAGCGACCTGACCTGGTCGGTCCGGCCCGCCGCCCAGGCGTGCTCGGCGGCGCGGATCAGCCGGGCGCCGCGACGATCCCGGTCCCCGGTCAGCTCCGCAGCCCTGGACAACGCGTCCGAGCAGGCGGACGCGGCAGCCGTGCAGGCGTCGCCGTCGGACCCGACGCGGTCGACCGCCGCCTCGATCGCGTCCGCCAGAGCGGCATCGGGGCCGACGGCGCAGGCCGCGCGATGCCGCAGCGCGCGCAGCGACCGCTCCGGATCGTCCGCCACGGCGGCCAGCAGCCCGTGCGCCGACCGACGTCTGGCCTGCGACTCGCCCCGGTACACGGCCTCGGGCAGGAGTCGGTCCGCGAAGCCGAGACCGGGTCCGTCCACCCGCACCAGGCCCGCGGCCTCGGCGGGTTCCAGGCAACTCGGGTGCAGTCCGGCCCGCTCGGCCGCGCGCAGCAGGACACCGACGTCCACGACGCCCTCGATCTCCAATTCCACTGCGGCGAGTAGAAGCAGCAGCCGGGTGTCACCGGGCAGCCCGTCCAGCCGGGTCCTGACCAGCCACGACAGCGACGCCGCTGGCAGCAGGTGCCGGGGCAGCGGGACGAGGCCTGCGAGCTGGCCGGGTGCGAGCCCGGCGACCAGTTCGGTGAGGAGCCGGGGGACGCCCCGGCCGCTGTGCAGCAGCAGCTCACGAACCGTCGGTCGCAGCGGGCCTGCCACGAGGTCGTCCAGCATCGCGGCGGCGTCGGACTCGGTGAGCGGCCGGAGCCTGCGCACCGGGATCTCCGGCGGCCATCGCCGGGCGTCCTGGCGCGCCGTCAGCAGCACGGTCACCCCGTGGGCGGGCGTCAGTCGGCGGACGGCGAAGGAGAGGGCCGCGCGGGAGGCCGGGTCCAACTGGTCGGCGTCGTCGACGCAGCACAGCAGGCCGCCCTCGGCCGCCAGGCCTGCCAACGCGTGCAGCAGTGCTCGGCCGACGCGGCCCGCGTCCGTCTCGGGCGACTCGCGGGGAGTAGGGACCGACTGCGCCATGAGTCCCGGCGACGGTGCAGAGCGCGCCGAGCGGGGTCGCCGGGCGGGAGCGTCGACGGCGGCCACGACCGGAACGACGGCACTCGCCTCGTGATCCACGGGGTCGACGTCCTGGTCGACGAGGTCCATGGCGGCCAGCAGCGGCCGGGTCCGGGAGTCACCGACGGCGTGCAGCCGGTCGGCGACCGGACGCAGCAGCGCGTGCAGCCCGCTGTGTCGCAGACTCGACTCGGCGGCCACCGCACAGGTGCGCAGCACCGTGGCAGCCGGGATGCACCGGGCGCCGTGCTCCAGCAGGGTGGTCCGGCCCAGTCCCGGAGAACCCAGGATGAGCAGCGCACCGCCGCGCCCGTCACGCGCCTGCCTGCGCAGCTCGTCGATCGCCGTTCGTTCGGCGGCCCGGCCGTGTACTCGGATACCGACCGCCCTGTCAGGCACTCCGATCACCCTGATCAAGTTACGCACGGGTTACGTGCCGGGGAAGAGGCGACGGCACGGCCGGTTCCCCGGCCCGCCCTCGTCCTGAACCGTGACGGCCGGTGAAAGGCACTGGTCAGGGCTCCGTCGTCATCGGGTCCGCTCCAGCAGGCGCAAGCGCCACGCTGTGACCGCTCACATCGGAGTGCCCGCGCTCCTGGGCACCGTGACAGACCGGAGCCGCTGGGCTGCGGCGACCGGCGGATCGGCCCTCGCTGCGGGAGTTCGCCATGCTGAGCCACCTCGGCCGGGCTCGTCGCCGTGGTTCCGGCGTCGCTCACGCAACGCGGGCGGCGGGGTCGACGGCTCGTCTTCGCCGGTGCGCAGCGGCGACGCGATGGGCGGCGTGGGGCGGCCCCACCGCCGCGTTCGACCGCGCGGAACAGGCGCAGCGACTCGACGAGCAATCCGTTCGCCGTCGGCGCGGCCTGCGCCCACCGTCGAGGCCGCCCCCCGTCGGTCGCGTACTGCCCATGACGAGGCTCAGCTCCGGTGTCCCCGCGAGTGGCTCGTGCCCATAGTGGACGGACCCGTTGCCGCCACGCCTGCCGGGCCGCGACACGGACGGAGGCAGACGTGGGCCGCCGCCGAGTCGCCGTGGCATGGCTTCCTCCGGCGGCAGGGAACCCTTTCTCCGGACCGCCGCCGGGCAGCTCCGCCCGGCGCTCGCCCCCTCAGCGGCCCGGCTCGACGACGAGCCTGCCGACCGTGCGGCCGTCGGCCAGCCGCTGGAGCGCATCGGGGACGGCGGCCAGGCCGACCCGCTCGGCGACCAGCGGACGCACCGTCCCCTCGCCCGCCATCCGACTCAACTCCAGATGTGCCGCCGCCACCGCGTTCGGGTCGCGGCGGGCGTACAGCCCCCAGTGCAGGCCCAGGATCGAGTAGTTCTTCACCAGCGCGTGATTGAGGCCGGGCTGCGGGATCACCCCGCCCGCGAAGCCCACCACGACGATGCGTCCCTCGAAGGCGATGCACTTGGTGGAGCGCTGGTAGGAGTCACCGCCGACGGGGTCGTAGACCACGTCGGCGCCCCGGCCGTCGGTGGCCTCCTTCACCACGTCGACGAAGTCCGCCTCGCCCCGCACCACGACGATGTCGGCCCCCGACTCCCGCGCCACCTCGGCCTTGGCGGCACTGCCGACGACCCCGATGACGGTGGCGCCCGCCGCCGCGCCGAGCTGGACGGCGGCGCTGCCGACCCCGCCCGCGGCGGCATGGACGAGCAGGACCTCGCCCGCCCGCAGCGCCGCCCGCCGATGCAGACCGAACCAGCCGGTCTGATAACCGATGCACAGCGCGGAGGCCTCCGCGTCGCTGAGCACCGCCGGAGCGGGCAGGGCGGCCTCGGCGGCCATCACGGTGTACTCGCCGAAGGCACCGCGCGGCAGCACCGACAGGCCGATCACCCGGTCCCCCACCCTGTGCCCGTAGGCCTCCGGCCCGATCGCGACGACCTCGCCGCACAACTCGACGCCGGGGGTGAAGGGCAGCGGCGGCCGCACCTGGTACCGACCCCGGCAGAGCAGGACGTCGGCGAAGTTGACGGCGGCGGCGAGCACCCGCACCCGAATCTGCCCTGGGCCGGGTGCCGGGACGTCGACGTCCTCCTCGACGAGCACCGCACCCGGTTCGCCGTGTTCGTGGACCTGCCAGACCCGCACGAGTCCTCCTCGGTGACGAGGGCGGGCGCCCCGCGCAGGGGCCCGCCGAGTTCTGCAACGCTGTGCGGGCGGTCGGCGTCCGGCCTGCCCGACCCGCAGGCGCCGACGGCGATGCCGATCGGCCTGGGAACGAGAGCAGCCGATCAGCCGCCGTGGGGCCTGGTCTGCTCGCCCGACGCGACGGCCGCAGCCTCCCCCGCCGCCGGCGCTCCCGGCTCCGACGAGTCCGACTCCCCCGCCCCGGACTCGGACTCGGCGGCGGCGTACCGGCGGCGCAGCTCCCGCTTGAGGACCTTGCCGCTGGGGCCGAGCGGCAGCTCGGAGACCAGCTCGACCAGCCGGGGGTACTTGTGTCTGCCGATGCGGTCGGTCGCCCACTCCACGAGCTGCGCGGCGGTCGGCGGCGCGGCGGGATCGGCGGCCACCACGACGGCGCACACCTCCTCCCCGTGCCGAGGGTGCGGCAGACCGATCACCGCCACCTGCCTGATCCCCGGATGACGCATGAGGGCGTCCTCGACCTCGCTGGGATAGACGTTGAACCCGCCCCGGATGATGACGTCCTTGGTCCGGTCGACCACCGTGATGAAGCCGTCGGCGTCCTTGGTTCCCAGGTCCCCGCTGCGGAACCAGCCGTCCACGACGGCCTCGGCCGTCGCCTCGGGACGGTTGTGATAGCCGAGGAACACGTTGTGCCCCCGGATCACGATCTCCCCCAGCTCGCCCGTCGGCAGCAGTTCGATGCTCCCGAGCACGTCATGCCGGGCGATCTCCACCTCCACGCCCCAGATCGGATGGCCCACGGTGCCCGGCCGGGTGCCCATCCTCGGCTGATTGGTGGTGGCGGTCGGCGAGGTCTCGGACAGGCCGTAGCCCTCGTAGACGGTGGTCTCGAACCGCTGCTCGAACTGCTCCAGCACCGCCGAGGGCAGCGAGGCCCCGCCGGAGACGCTCAGGCGCAGCGACGGCAGCGCCGCGCGGGGCAGCGTGCGGGCCGCCGCCAGCAAGGCGACGTACATCGTCGGCACGCCGTGGAAGATCGTGACGTGGTGTTCCACCATCAGTTCGAGCGCGGCGACGGGCTCGAAGCGCCGCATCAGCACGAGCGTGGCGCCGACCCGGAACGCGGTGTTCATCGCGACCGTCTGCCCGAAGGCGTGGAAGAGCGGCAGACAGCCCATGACGACGTCCACCTGCCGGGTGTCGTTGGCGTCGTAGGCGTTGACGGTGGCGTTCATGACCAGGTTGAGCTGGCTGAGTACGGCACCCTTGGGCGTCCCGGTGGTCCCGCTGGTGTAGAGGATCACCGCCGGGTCCTCGGCCGACCGGGTGCACAGCGTCGCCAGTGGGCTCACCCGCCCCGCGACGTCCTCCAGCCTCGGCGGCCCGTCGCCCTCGGGGGCCCCGACGGTGACCACCGGCAGGTCGAGGGCCGCGCCGCCGCGCACGGCGGCCGGGGCGAGCGCCCGATCGCTGAGCAGCAGTGTCGAACCGCTGTCCCGCAGCACATGTGCGATCTCCTGCGGGGCGAGCAGCAGGTGGACCGGGACGACGACGGCCCCGGCGGTGAGCACGGCGAAGTAGGCGCGAGGGAAGTCGGCCGAGTTGGCCGCCATCAACGCGACCCGGTCGCCCGGCCGGACGCCGAGTTCCCGCAGCCCGGCGGCCAGCGAACGGACCTCGGCCCACAACTCGGCGTAGGTGAGACGGACGGCGTCGTCGATCACGGCCACCCGATCGGGATGGGTGCGGGCGGCCTCGGCCAGGATGCAGGCCAGCGACAGAGACATGGACCCTCCAGAAGTCGTCGACGAAGAGGTCACCTCAGCCGAGGTGGCCGCCGATCTTGGTGTGTCCGCGCAACAGGTCGCGGGAGATGATCAGCCGCAGCATCTCGTCGGTGCCCTCGAAGATGCGGAACAGCCGGACCTGCCGGTACCACTTCTCGATGGGCAGCTCACGGGTGTAGCCGATGCCGCCGTGGATCTGCATCACCCGGTCGACGACCCGGTTGACCATGGCCGCGCCGAACAGCTTGGCCTGGGCCGAGGCGTGCCGGGGGTCGATGCCCTGATCGACGGTCCACGCGGCCCGCAGCACGAGCGCCCTGGCCGCCTCCAGCTCCACCTCGGAGTCGGCGATCATCCACTGGACGGCCTGGTTGGAACCGATGGTCCGGCCGAACGTCTCCCTGGTGTTGGCGTACTCCACCGCCATGCCCAGCGCCCGCTCGGCGATGCCGATCCCCTGGGAGGGAATGGCGTAGCGGCCCTTGCCGATCCACTGCATGCCCAGCGTGAAGCCCTGGCCGATCTCGCCGAGGACGTTGCGGCCGGGCACCCGGACGTCGTCGAAGACCAGCGCGGCGGGGCCGCCCTCGCCCATCGTGTCGATGTACTCCGATCGCCAGCCCATCTCGCGGTCGACGAGGAAGGCGGTGGAGCCGCCCCTGGCGCCCAGGTCGGGGTCGGTGACGGCCACGACGATGGCGAAGTCGGCCTCGTTCCCGCCGGTGATGAAGACCTTCTCGCCGCGCAGTATCCAGTCGTCGCCGTCCCGGCGGGCGGTCATCCTGATGTTGGCCGCATCCGAGCCCGCGCTGGGTTCGGTGATCGCGAAGCAGGAGAGCCGATCGCCCGCGATCGTGGGCAGCAGGTATTCGGCCTGCTGCTGTTCGGTTCCGTGATAGAGGATGTTGTCGGCGTCGCCGCCGAAGCGGAACGGCACGTGGGAGCGACCGGTCTCGGTCCAGATCAGCGACTGGGTGACGGCGGGCAGGTCCATGCCGCCGTGGCGTTCCGGCGTCGACAGGCCCCAGAAGCCGAACTCCTTGGCCTTGAGCTGAAGCGCTCGCAGCTCGGCGCGTTCCAGCCCCGGCAGGCCACGGCGTTCGCGGCGCAGTGCCTCCTGTTCGAGCGGCATGACCTCCTTGGCCATGAACACGCGGACCGTGTCGCGGATCGCCTGCTGTTCGTCGGTGAGCGAGAAGTCCATCGATACTCCGGTTCGTGACGGATGGTCGTCGCGGCGGGAGGCACGTCCGGCCTCCCCATGTTCAGCCGGACGTCGGGAAGGTGTAGTCGTCGACGGCGGGCGCCCGGCTCGCCGACTCGATCTCGACCAGCCCGCCGTCGGCGCCGACCTCGGGCCGCAGCAGGTAGGAGTCGAAGGACGGCGGGCGGTTCGGGTCGGAGAAGTCCATGGCCATGCCCAGGTCGCCTTCGACGAGTCCCTGGGTCCGGTGGGCGGCGATGATGCCCGCCCGGCTGAGATCGCCCTGGTCGCAGGCGATGCGCAGGGCCTCGGCGAGGAACTCCATCACGCCGTACCCGGAGAGGACGCCGCCGTCGATGGACTCGCCCGGATAGGCCGACTGGTAGGACTCGACCAGCTCGCGGACGCCGGGGATGTCGCTGGAGGCCGCAGGTGCGCCGCTGACCATGACGAACAGTCCCTCCAGCGCGGGCGCCGCCGCCGTCTCCAGAAGCTGGGAGGCGTAGGCGGGGGTGGAGCCGATCACCGGAACCTCCCAGCCGCTCGCTGCGGCCACGCCGACGAAGGAGGCGGTCTGTGCGGGACCGGCGCTGAACAGCACGGCGGTCACCCCGGCCTCGCGCAGCGCGGTGACCTGGGCGCTCATGTCCTGATCGGTGGGCATGACCCGCTGCTCGACGATCGTCAGTCCCTCGCGTTCGGCGGCGAAGGTCGAGCCGCTCAGCGCGTTCTCGCCGTACTCGTTCTCGAAGAAGACGTGCCCGATCGCGTCGCCCTCGGCGACCAGCGAGCTCCGCAGCAGGTAGTCGACCGCGTTGATCATGTCGACGCAGCAGGATGTCGACGCCGATGGTGACGATCGCCAGCACGTGGGTCTCGGCGGGTCGACGTCGCATGCAGACCAGTTCGATCAGCCCGGCCAGCGCGGCCGAGGCGAGGACCGCCGTGGCCAGCGCGCCGAGGAAGCCGAGCGGCTCGTGCAGCACGGCGGTCAGGTAGCCGCCGAACAGCAGCAGCGAGCCGTGGGCGAAGTTCATCACCCCCGAGGCCCGGAAGATCACCACGAAGCCGACCGCGATCAGCGCATACACCGAGCCGAGCGACAGCCCGGTGAGCAGCACCTCTGCCAGGGTGGTCATCGGTCCTCACCGGCCTCGGTGCCGGGCGGCCGCGCCCGGTCCGGCGTCGGCTCGGGCGGGTGGGACTCGGCCTGCCTGCTCGGCGCGGCAGGCGTCGGTGCCGATGCCGCCGGGCGGGCGTCGGTGCCTGCGCCGAGGTAGGCCCGGATCACCTCGGGATCGCGCTGGACGCGTCGAGGAGTGCCGCAGGCGATCCGACGGCCGAAGTCGAGCACCGTGACCTCATCGGCGATCCGCATGATCAAGCCCATGTCGTGCTCGACGACCAGAACGGACAGGCCCAGCGCCGCGCGCACCTCGGCGATGGTGGCGGCCATGCGCTGCCGTTCCGCGGTGTTCATCCCCGCCACGGGCTCGTCGAGCAGCAGCAGCCTCGGCTCCATGCACAGCGCCCTGGCCAGCTCGACCCGTTTGCGGTCTCCGTAGGACAACAGGTCGACCGGCGTGTGGAACAGCCTGCCGAGGTCGACGAAGTCGGCGATCTCCCTGGCCCGCTCCCGATGAATCCGCTGTTCGCGGGCCACACCGGGCAGCCCCAGCGCGGTGGCGGTGAACCCTGCCCTGGTCAGGACATGCCTGCCGAGCATGAGGTTCTCGGCGACCGTGCCTCTGGTCAGCACGATGTTCTGGAAGGTGCGGGCGACGCCGAGGGCGGCGATGCGGTGCGGCGGGCGGCCGGTCAGCTCCTTCTCGCCGAAGCGGACCGTCCCCGAGTCCGGCGGGCACACCCCGGACAGGACGTTGAAGAACGTGGACTTCCCGGCGCCGTTCGGTCCGATCAGCGCGTGCACGCTGCCGGGCTCCACCGTGAGGTCGACGCCGTCCAGGGCGAGCAGGCCCGCGAAGCGCACCGTCACGGCGCGGGCGACGAGTCGCTCCGCCCCGGCATCGGTCGACGCCGGGGTCGGCCCCGGGGCGGCCGTGTCCTGGTTCATCGCCGCCACCGCCGGAGGGTGCGGACCGGCCGGTCTGGCGCTGGCGACGCTGATTCGTCCCCCGCCTCGGCGGCCTCGGACGACTCCGGCGCCTCGGGCGCCTCGCCGAGATAGAGCCTGCGCACCTCGTCGGTCGCGGCCAGTCGCGCGGCGGGGCCCGCCAGGCGCACCCGCCCGACGTCCAGCACGTAGGCGTGGCGGGCCAGTCGCAGGGCGGTCGCGGCATTCTGCTCGACGAGCAGCACTCCGACGCCCTGCCGGTTGATCTCGGTGATCACCTCGGCGATCAACGAGACCATGCGCGGGGCCAGACCCAGCGACGGCTCGTCGAGCAGCAGCAGCCTCGGCTCGGCCATCAGTGCGCGACCGATGGCGAGCATCTGCTGCTCGCCGCCGGAGAGCAGCCCTGCGCGCTGCCCTCGTCGATCGGCCAGCACCGGGAACAGGGCGAACACCCGGTCGAGGGCGGTCGAGATCCGGGCCGCTCGGCCGGAACCGCGCAGGCCGAGCGTGCCCGCGCGGAGGTTCTCCGCGACGGTGAGTCCGGCGAAGACCCGCCGTCCCTCCGGGACCTGCACGACGCCCGCTCGCACGGCGGCCGCCGGGTCGCGGCCGGTCAACGCCGTCTCCTCGACGGTGATGCGCCCGCCGTCCACCGTGCCGCCGTGCAGCGGCAGCGTGCCGGAGACGGCCCGCAGCAGCGACGTCTTTCCCGCCCCGTTGGCGCCGAGCACGGCGACGACCGCGCCGTGCGGCACCTCGATGCTCACCGCGCGGACCGCCCGGACGGCCCGTCCGTAGGTGACGTCGAGATCGCGCAGGCGCAGCAGCGCCGAGTCGTCGCCGCTCGACGCCGATTCGGCGGTCGCGCTCATGTCGCTCCCTCGCGTCGGGTGTGCCCGGGTGATCTGGCCTGGCCGACGGCGGCAGGTCGCCGGGGTCGGGCCGTCGAGCGTTTCGGTGAGCACTCATTCACCTCCGATGGCCGCTGGTCAGGGGCTTGGTGTCCACCGGCCCTGGTCGCACGGGGTCCGGGTCCACGACCCCTGTTCGCCAGGCCGCTGTCAGCTCCGCCGCGCCGGACACGCGGGGCGGGCGGCCCCGACTCGCCCGGCGTCGGGCGGAAGGTGTGACCACGACAACACGGGGTGCGCAGGCGTTCCAGGCCGGCCGAGGAGATCGGGGCAGCCGCCCAGGAAGCAGCCGACCGCCGTGTGAGAGCGCACAGGATCACGTGGGCGGCCTCGGACGGCCGGGGACACTCGACGCTCGACGTCGCCTGCGCGAGACCGGGCGACGGGCCGTCGTACGGTGTCCTGGTCCTGGTTCTGGTGCCCGGTTTCCGGCGGCTGGTCGGCGGCCGTCCCGGCCCCGTCTGGGCCTGCGGTGCAGGACCGGCGGCAGGCGCGGGAGGCCGGCGCGCGAGAGAGCGCCGCGCGAGCCGGGTGATCGAAGCGGCCGGGGAGTGTTCGGAGGGCGGAAGATCGTCATGGACGCCGTGGGGCCGACGGCCCAGCGTCGAGCGTGGACGGACGCGGTGTCCCATCGACCGGGGAGGGACCATCATCGACACGGTGAACGAGAACGAGCGAGACGAGGCCGCCGCCGGCCGGGCCGCACATCCCGAGGCCGCCGAGCACCCCGCGCGAACAGACCCGGCCGATCCGCCCGGCCTGCACCTGGCGCGGCTGCGCGAGCACCTCGGCCGAGAACTGCCGGGCGGTGTCATGGGCGAGCTGACGGCGCGACTGCTGCCGGGCGGCCGGTCCAACCTCACCTACGAGGTGTCGGACCAGGCGGGCGGCCGGTGGGCGGTCCGCAGGCCGCCGCTCGGGCACGTGCTGCCCACCGCGCACGACATGGGTCGGGAGTTCCGAGTGATCAGCGCGCTGCGCGCCACGCCGGTTCCGGTGCCCGACGCGCTGCTGCTGTGCCGGGACGAGGCCGTCGTCGGGGCGCCCTTCTTCGTCATGGAGTTCGTCGACGGCCTCGGCGCGCTGGACGTGCCCGAGCTGCGGGCCCTCGGTGCGGACGGGGCGGCGCTGATCGGCCGCGAACTGGTGGATCGGCTGGTGGCGCTGCACTCGGTCGATCAAGAACAGGTCGGCCTCGGCGACTTCGGCAGGCCTGCGGGATTCCTGGATCGCCAGCTCCGGCGCTGGCGCACGCAGCTCGAATCCTCCCGCAGCCGTCCCACCGGCACGCTCGACGCCCTGCACGCCGAGCTGGGCCGCGAGCTGCCGCGTTCGCAGGCGTCCACCGTCGTGCACGGCGACTACCGGGTGGACAACACGATCTTCGGCCCGGACAAGCGGATGCGGGCGATCCTCGACTGGGAGATGGCCACGCTGGGCGATCCGCTCGCCGACCTCGGGATGCTGCTGGTCTACGGCAGGCGGGCGCCGCTGGACGGCAACGCACCGGTCAACGCCGCCACCGTCCCCGGCTTCCCCACCGAGTCCGACCTCGTCGAGGGCTATGCCGCGGCGTCGGGTCGCGACGTCGAGGGTCTCGCCTGGTACGTGGGGCTCGGGTTCTTCAAGCTCGCGGTGATCATGGAGGGAATCCACTATCGACATCAGCTCGGTCAGACGGCGGGCAGCGGTTTCGACGGCATCGGCGAGCTGGTCGAGCCGCTGGCACTGGCGGGACGCGCCGCGTTGCACGACCAGGTCTGACACCGGCTCTCAACCGGGTGCGGCCGTGCGCTCCCCGTCGCGCGGCCTGCCCGGTCGGCCGGGCCTGGGCGGGCGGGCTCGGAGCCCGATCGACGGCGGCTTCGGACCGGGGACGGGGCGAGCGGACCGCAGGGACGGCGCACAGCGTCGACCGCAGCCGACTGGGCGGGTGCACCGGGTCGCACCGGAGGCGATCGGCGCCGAGCGCGTCGGTCTCGTCGATCGTCCACGGTGCGGACCAGCGACGACATCGCTCGGCATCGTCAGGGGCGACGGTCCGGCGCGGCAGGCGGACGATCACGTCGAGGGCAGACGCGGCCGACGAGGCGTGCTTTCATCCGAGCCGACGATCAGCTCTCGGCAGGAGGTCTGCCGGAGCGGGAACGTGGTTCGGCGCCGTCGACAGGCGACGTCGGCTCGGCTCGGAGTCTCGACGAGGAGCCTGCGTCGTGGCAGGCCGTCTCGACCCGGCGAGCGGACGGCCGCGACGGGCGACCAGCCCGGTGACCGCGCGAGGAGAGATCGCAGACGAGACCGAGTCGCCCACGACGGCGACGCGACGGCCCGCATCGCAGGCGGGGACGGAAGGCGAGGGTGAAGCAGCGATGTCGACTCCCTATTCGATCGACGATCGGATCGCGGTCGTCACGGGCGGCGCATCCGGAATCGGAGCCGCCCTGGCCCGCAGGCTGGCCGCCGAGGGTGCCCGCGCCGTCGTGGTCGCCGACCGGGCCGGTGACTCGGCGGCCGAGGTGGCCGCGACGCTGCCCGACGGGGTCGGGGTCGCACTGGAGTGGACGTCACCGACGGGGACGCGGTCGGGACGGCCGTCGAACGCCTCGAAGCCGAGATCGGCCCGATCGACGTGTGGTGCTCCAACGCGGGCATCGCCCGCGGGCGCGGGCTCGGGGATCTCGCCGACTGGGCCGCCTCGTGGGAGGTCCACGTGCTGGCGCACGTCCACGCCGCCACGCACGTGCTGCCCAGGATGGTCGCCAGGGACCGCGGGCGGCTCGTCCTGACGGCCTCGGCCGCCGGGCTGCTGACCAACATCGACTCGGCGCCCTACAGCGTCACCAAGCACGGGACCGTGGCGCTGGCCGAATGGCTGGCGATCACCTGCCCCGCCGAGGGCGTCGCCGTCTCCTGCCTCTCGCCGCAGGGCGTGCGCACTCCGATGCTCGACGAGGCGGGTCCGGACTCCGCCACGCTCGCCGCCGGGGAGGTCCTCACCGCCGAGCAGGTCGCCGAGGACGTGGTGACGGCCCTACGCAG
Organism: Actinoalloteichus fjordicus; assembly: GCF_001941625.1. NCBI lineage: Bacteria > Bacillati > Actinomycetota > Actinomycetes > Pseudonocardiales > Pseudonocardiaceae > Actinoalloteichus > Actinoalloteichus fjordicus. Next base: position 3,059,143 of record NZ_CP016076.1, on the reverse strand, counting down.
CGGCGCGTTCCAGATCCTGCCGCACCCGAGGGTCGCCGAGTACGAACGCCGTCGAGCCGACGACCGAGAACGGTGGCTGGGATCGATGCGCCGCGCCCACCGACGGCTGGTCGCCCTCCGGGCCGAGGGCTGAGCGGGCGTGTCAGGGCTCCGCCGCCGCAGCGTTCTCGGCCGCCCCGCGACGACGCGCGCGGGTCGGGTACCCCGATCCGCCGACGCCGACCGGGAGCCCGTGGTCAAGCCTGCGCCCGCGTCAGGGAGGCGCCACCGAATCGGACGCGAGTCCGGCCTGCGGGTCGCGGTATGGCGCGGCGCGCGGATCGACGAGGCCGAGGCCGAGAGTCGCAGGCGCGGGCCCTCGTCGATGCCGCGCAGGCGATCGATGCGAGCACGGGGAGATCAAGACACCGCACCAGAGTGTCGAGAAGCCGGCAGGGTCGACAGCGAAGGCAGCGCCGTGGCCACGACGGCATCGACCGGCCAGACAGCGTCGACGGACACGGCAGCGAACGCACCGACGGTCAAGGAGCGGCAATGGACCCGAAGACAATGGACGGCACCCCGATCAAGGCGCGGCGGTTCGCCGGGCAGGTCGCGCTGATCACCGGCGCGAGCCGGGGCATCGGTCGGGCGATCGCGAGCAGGCTCGTCGCCGAGGGCGCGCGGGTCTGCCTCACCGGTCGTGATCCCGAGTCGCTCGCCGAGGCGGTGACCGGCCTCGGCGGCCCGGAGCACGCGATCGGCGTGGCGGGACGCAGCGACGACCCGGCGCATCGGACTGCGGCGGTCGCGACGACCGTCGAGACCTTCGGCAGGCTGGACGTCCTGGTCAACAACGCGGGCACCAATCCGGTGCACGGGCCGCTGCTGGACGCCGAACCGGCAGCGGTGCGCAAGACCTTCGAGGTCAACGTCTTCGCGGTCCTCGGCTGGGTCCAGGAGGCCCACCGCGCCTGGCTGGGCGAGCACGGCGGGCGCATCGTCTGCGTCTCCTCGGTGTCCGGGCTGCGGCCCGCGCCCGGCATCGGCGTGTACGGCGCGTCCAAGGCCGCGCTGATCCGACTCACCGAACAGCTCGCCGTCGAGCTCGCGCCGAAGATCCGGGTCAACGCGCTGGCACCGGCCGTGGTCAAGACCAGGTTCGCCGCCGCCCTGTACGAGGGCCGCGAGTCGCAGGTGGCGGCGGGCTATCCGCTCGGCAGGCTCGGCGTGCCCGCCGACGTCGCCGACGCCGCCGCCTTCCTCGCCGCCGAGGAGTCGTCCTGGATCACCGGCCAGACCCTCGTCGTCGACGGCGGCGTGACCCTGCGCTGACCCGACCCGATCCGCCGCACCCGACCGTCCGCGCCACCGCCGCGATCCGCGCAGGCCGGGCGACATCGGTCCGGACCCGACCGAACCCCGCCCAGATCCATCAGCCGCCGAGACGAGAGGCCAGGAGACATCGTGGACTTCGCGCACGATCATCGCACCGAAGAGCTGCGGGCGACGCTGCTCGCGTTCATGGACGAGTTCGTCTACCCGGCGGAGCAGGCCACGGCCCAGGCCGACGAGGCGAGAGGCCCGATCTGGGCGCGGCCGCCGGTGCTGCGGGAGCTGCGGGCCGAGGCGCGGCGGCGAGGCCTGTGGAACCTGTTCCTGCCGGGCGAGCACGGCGCGGGCCTGACCAACCTCCAGTACGCGCCGCTCGCAGAGATCACCGGGCGCAGTCCCCGGCTCGCGCCGGAGGCGCTGAACTGCGCGGCGCCGGACACCGGGAACATGGAGATCCTGGCCGTGGCCGGGAACGAGGAACAGCGACGACGCTGGCTCGCCCCGCTGCTGGCCGGCGAGATCCGCTCGGCCTTCGCGATGACCGAACCCGACGTCGCCTCCTCGGACGCGACCAACATCGCCACCAGCATCACGCGGCGCGGCGACCAGTGGGTCGTGAACGGCCACAAGTGGTTCATCTCCGGTGCGATGGACCCGGAGTGCAGGCTGCTGATCGTGATGGGCCGCACCGCCGAGGACGGCCCGGTGCGTGACCGCCAGAGCATGATCCTGGTGCCCGCCGACACCCCCGGCGTCGAGATCCACCGGGGCATGAGCCAGTTCGGCTATTCCGATGACGATCACGGCGGGCACGCCGAGATCACCTTCACCGATGTGGCGGTGCCCGTCGACCACCTGCTCGGCGAGCCGGGTTCGGGCTTCGCCATCGCCCAGGCCCGCCTCGGTCCCGGTCGCATCCACCACTGCATGCGGCTGATCGGCATGGCGGAACGAGCGATGGAACTCGTCCGCGACCGCGCCGTGACGCGGACCGCCTTCGGCAGGCCGCTGGCCGACCAGGGCGTCGTGCAGGAATGGGCCGCCGAGTCGCGAGTCCGGATCGAGCAGGCCCGGCTGCTGGTGTTGAAGGCGGCGTGGCTGATGGACACCGTCGGGAACCGGGCCGCGCACACCGAGATCCAGGCGATCAAGATCGCCGTGCCGCGCGCGGTCGAGTGGATCCTCGACAAGGCGGTGCAGCTGCACGGCGCGGCCGGAGTCAGCCAGGACCTGCCGCTGGCCCGGTTCTGGGCCATCGCCCGGTCGCTGCGGCTGGCCGACGGGCCGGACGAGGTCCATCTCCGCTCGCTGGGCCGCCGCGAACTGGCTCCCCGCACCGCACACTGACCGCCCGCCTACTCCGGCCGCCCGGAAGCTCGGTGCGCCACGGCTCAGGCCGGGCGCACCGCCGCCGTCTCGTCCGTCCGGCCCGCTGCCCGGTCGCGACGACCACCGGGCCAACACCGGCCGCCGAGCACCCCGTTTCCCGCCGACACGGCCGCCACAGTGGACTGACGGCGCGGCGGGGTGACATGCTCGCTCGGCGACCATGCAGACCCAGCAGGCAGGCCGGGAAGGTGGACAGTGATGATCCGAGGAATCCGACGCGAGGGCGCCGAATGCGCCCGGTCCAGGCGGGCATGGTCCACCCCGACCGCTCCCGTCGCCGGATGACGGTCTCCTCGGGCGGCAGCCTGCTGGCCACCAGCGATCTGCACGTGACCCACGCGGAGAACCGCGAGATCGTCGAGGCGATTCGACCGACCCACCCGGACGACTGGCTGATCGTGGCGGGCGACGTCGCCGACAGCGTCGCGGACGTCGAGTGGACGCTGCGGCTGTTACGAGACCGGTTCGCCGAGGTCATCTGGACGCCGGGCAACCACGACCTGTGGACGCCGCCCGGCGACACGGTGACCCTGCGCGGCGAGGCACGGTACCGGCACCTGGTGGAGGTGTGTCGAGGCCTCGGCGTGCACACCCCGGAGGACCCGTTCCCGGTCTGGGAGGGCACGGGCGGACCGGTCACGGTGGCGCCGCTGTTCCTGCTCTACGACTACACGTTCCGGCCGGCGGGCACGACGACCAAGGAGGCGGCGCTGGAACGGGCCATGGAGGCGGGTGTGGTCTGCACCGACGAGTACCTGCTGCACCCCGACCCGTACCCGAGCCTGGACGCCTGGGGCCGGGCCCGCGTCGCCGAGAGCGAGCGGCGACTCGCCGCGCTGCCCGAGGGCACGTCGACCGTACTGATCAATCACTGGCCCATGACGCGGCACCCGACGCGCATCCTGCGCTATCCCGAGTTCGCGCTGTGGTGCGGCACCGAGCTCACCGCCGACTGGCACGTCCGATTCAACGCGGCGGCGGTGGTCTACGGACATCTGCACATCCCCCGCACGACCTACCAGGACGGAGTCCGCTTCGAGGAGGTGTCGCTCGGCTATCCCCGCGAATGGCGTCCCCGAGGCCTGCCGCGCGGCGTGCTCCGCACGATCCTGCCCGCAGGCGGCTGAGGGCGGCGGCGCGCGTCCGCGGAGTCGGCGTTCGAGCGGGGCGGGAGATGCAGCCTGCCGGTGCCCGCCAGGTCCAGCGCGGCGCGCTCGCGCAGGACGACCGTGAGCGTGAGCAGCGTGGCCAGCATCAACAGCGGGCCGGGCACCAACGTCGGATCGAGCAGCGCCAGAATCGGCCCCGACACCATGCCCAGCCCGAGGCCGATGGTGCCCTGCAGTGCGGCGCCGAGCAGGACCGCCAGACCGGCGATGGCGAACTCGACGCCGCTCACCGACGCCGTCCGTCCGCGCGGCGGTGCCGGGCGTCCGGGAGGGCGCGATCACCGCGCGGGCAGCCGGGGGCCGGGCCACCGAGCCCGTCCGCGCGAGACGCCCCGGGCCGCCGCCTCACGAGCGGCCGACGTCGGGCGGCATCTGCACCGCCGGGGACGCGACTACGGACGGCGCGGCGGAGTCGGAAGAGGACTGCGGTTCGTCTCGATCAGGCTCGACGATCCAGCGGCCGAGGCCTGCGGCGGCGAGCAGCCCGACCACGCCCATCCCGGCCACCGCGAATCCCAGGGAGAGCGCGGCGCCCGTGCCGATCAGCAGCGGTCCCCCGCTGCCGCCCGCGTCCACACACAGGCGCCAGGCTCCCAGGAACGCGGGTCGTTCGGCGGGCGGCGCCATGTCGGCGCCCAGCGTCATCATGATCCCGCTGCCCATGCCGTTGCCGACGCCCATCAGCGCCGCGACCAGCAACAGGGTCACCGGCCCGCCGGTCAGCGGCAGGAGCAGGCACGACACGCCGAGGACCAGCATGGACGGCACGGCGACGAAGCGACGACCATGGAGGTCCATCACCCGACCCGCCGGGTAGAACAGCAGCATGTCCAGCGCGCCGGAGACGCCGTAGATCAGGCTCGTGACGGCCGGGTCGAGACCGAGATGGTCCCCCCATAGCGGGACGACCACCTGCCGCGACGCGCGGATCGCCCCCACCAGGACGGCCGAGGCCCCGAGAGTGGCGAAGAATCTGCGGTACCGGCCGAACATGCGCAGCGGACCCACCGGGGCGCGGACCTCCGAGGGAGCGCGACGCCGCGCGACGTCAGGCAGCGCGAGCACGATCGTCCCGGCGACGAGCACCGCGAGCACCTGGACCCAGTAGCCGCCGCGCGGGCCGAGCAGCACGAGCGCACCGGCCCCGACCAGCGGCCCGACGAACGCCCCGATGCGCACCACACCGGCCAGGGTCGACATCGCCCTGGCCCGCAGCCGAAGCGGCACGACCTCGGTGAGATAGGTCTGTCTGGCCAGGCCCCATACCGAGTTCGCCAGGCCGGCCACCAGCACCGAGGCAGCCAGCGTCGGCAGGTTGGGCGCCAACACGCAGCCCAGCGCGGCGAGCACGGCCAGCCCGCTGGCCACCAGCAGGGCGCCGCGCTCGCCGATCAGGCCGACCAGCCTGCCCGCGGGCAGGTTGCCGAGGACCTGGCCCACGCTGAGCACGGCCACGATGACGCCCGCGATCGAGAAGGACGCTCCCAGCTCCCTGGCGGTGATGGCGATCAGCGGGGCCGCCGCGCCCTGGCCGACGCCGTACAGCGAAGCGGGCAGGAAGACGGCGGGGATGAGGGAGCGCAGCGTGACCGGCGTCTGTGGACCCGGTGTCTCCTGCGCACTCATCGTCGAGGTGCCCTCCGCTCGTCGAACAACGTCGGAGCGGGCCCGTCCGCTGAACCGATCGTCGACACGGTCCCGCCTGCGCGGACCGGGAACGGCGGCGGTCGAGGCCCGAGGGACTCGTCGTCGCCCGAAGCGAGTCTCTGGCGGGCCTCGTCCGGCGTCAACCCGATTCGTCGGGATCAGCTCGACCTGCGCTGTGCCGCTGATCACGGGCGGGCCGCCGGTTCTGCGAGCCTCGGGCCAGTCGGCCTGCGGTGCGTCGGGTCGACTGTCTGTCTGCGGGGCGTGCGGGCAGCTGTCGAGGGGTGCGGGCGTCGAGGTGTCCGCCTGCCTACGGGTACTTCGCCGACCTGAAGATCGTCGGCCGGATCATGCGACACCGGACCGGTGACCGGCGATGCGACGCCGCTGCGGGAGCCCGTCGCTCTCGACCTCGTAGACCCGAGCGCGACCTGGCAGCCGGGGAGGGCGGTCGCCGATCATCCGGTGCGGGACGTCCGCTGCCGGTGCGCGGTGGCAGAGACATCGGCCGCAGACGGCAAGCGCGGCCGATCGGCGGATCACCCCGCCCGCCGCGAACCCAACAGGTTCATGCGGCTCAGGCGTTCTCAGCGGCCGTCTCCTTGAGCACCACGACCGGGATCAGCCGGGTGGTCTTGGCCTCGTAATCCGCGAAGGGGGACATTTCCTTCACCAGGGCCGCGTAGAGCCGGTCGCGCTCCGGTCCGGATGCCTCGATTCGCGCGCGGACCTCGATGGTGCGGGTGCCCACCTCGATGGTCGCGCGCGGGTCTGCCTCCAGGTTGGCTAACCAGAGCGGGTGCTTGTCCCCGCCCGAGTCGGAGGCGGCGATGACGAAGGAGTCACCGTCGGTGATGGTGCCCAGCGGCAAGGTGCGAGGCTTCCCGCTGCGCCGACCGGTGGTGGTCAACAACAGCAGCGGAACGCCCTCGAACGGTCCGCCGACCCGGCCTTCGTTCGCCCGGAACTCGGCGATGACATTCTCGTTGAAGCTGGACATGTGTTCTCCTCCTCGATGGCTTCGACGAGAATACATGGTCGACCAACTAATCACCGCAGTAAAGCGGCAGGCGATCCGGTGGAGGAGAACGTCTTGCACGACGAGACCGACGAAGTCTGTGCCGCCACGGCATCGCTGTTCGGCATCGAGCAGGGCCCGGTCAGCTCGGCGATCGTCCGAGTCGCCCGCGCACACAAGCTGCTCGCGGGCTCGCTGTTGACCAGGCTGGGCCTCTATCCCGGCCAGGAGATCGTGCTCATGCTGCTCGCCGAGAGCGGCTCGACCTCCCAACGGGACCTGGTCGGCAGGCTCGGCATCCACCCGTCCACCGTCACCAAGACGGTGCAGCGGCTGGAACGCGCGGGCTTCGTATGCCGCACGCGTTCCAGCCGGGACGCCCGCGTGATGCTGGTCGAACTGACCGAGGCGGGCAGCGGACTCCTCGACCGCCTGCACGGGGTGTGGGCCGAACTCGAAGAGCAGACCGTCGCCGGGCTGTCGAGTGCCGAGCGGGCGGAGCTGCTGTCCATGCTCGAACGCCTGGAACACTCGATCAGCGCCGCGCCCACGGCGTCCGGACGCTCAGGTTGAGGCGACGCTCAGGCCTGCCTGCCGTCGATCACCTGCCGCACGCCCTCGGCCGCCGCGTCCCCGACGGCGGCGGGCAGCAGCGCGGCGGGCAGGTTCTGGTAGGCGACCGGCCGGAGGAACCGGGTGACGGCCGCCGTTCCCACCGAGGTGGTCGTGGGGGCGGTCGACGCCGGGTAGGGGCCGCCGTGGTGCTGGGCGTCGCTGACCGTCACGCCGGTCGGCCACTGGTTCCAGATGATGCGGCCCGCGAAGTCCGACAACGGCTCGACGAGCTCGGCGGCCACGTCATCGCCCGCCTCGCTGCCCTGGATGGTGGCCGTGAGCTGGCCGTGTCCGAGCCGGGCCACCGCCAGCAGCTCCTCGGTGGAGGAGTAGGAGACCAGCAGCGCGGCCGGGCCGAAGCACTCCATGCCGAGCAGTTCGGGGTCGGCGAGCACGCGTTCGGCGGTCGTCCGCAGCAGGACCGGGGCGACCGCGCTGTCCGCGCCCGCGACCGTCGGAACCGTGTCGACGCCGTCGCAGTCGGCCAGGCCGCCCGTCGCGGTGAGGAAGCCGGTCTGGATTCGCTCGTTGAGCATCGGCCCGACGGTCAGCTCCGGCAGCAGCCCGACGAAGGCGTCCACATCGGGCACCAGCACGACGCCCGGCTTGGTGCAGAACTGGCCAGAGCCGAGGGTGACCGAGCCCGCGAAGCCCTCGACGATCTCGGCGCCCCGGTCCTGCCAGCCTCGGGGCGTCACGAAGACCGGATTGGTGCTGCCCAGCTCCCCGTAGAAGGGGATGGGCACCGGCCGCCCGACGGCGACGTCGAACAGCGCCCGGCCGCCCGAGACGGAGCCGGTGAACCCGACGGCGGACACCCGAGGGTCCCGCACCGCCGCGATGCCGTCCTCGAAGCCCTCGATCAGCGCGAACACGCCTGCCGGGGCGCCTGCGGACTCCAGCGCGGCGACGACGACGGCGGCGGTCTCCCGCGAGAGCCGGGGGTGGCCGGGGTGGGCCTTGAGCACCACCGGGCAGCCCGCCGCCAGCGCGGAGACGGTGTCGCCGCCCGCGACGCTGAACGCGAAGGGGAAGTTGCTCGCGGCGAACACGACCACGACGCCCAGCGGACGCAGCGCCCGGCGGATGTCGGGCCTCGGTCCCATCGGCCACGCGGGATCGGCGTGATCGATCCGCGCCTCCAGCAGGCTGCCGTCGCGAAGCCGCTCGGCGAACAGCCGGGCCTGGAAGGTGGTGCGCGCCAGCTCACCGGTGAGTCGCCCGGTGGGCAGGCTGGTCTCCGCCTGGGCGGTGGCGATCAGCTCGGGTCCCGCCGCGTCGAGCGCGTCGGCGAGGGCCGCCAGCCAGTCCGCCCGCTCGACAGGGCTGGAGAGGGCCAGAGTCCTGGCTGCCCCCTCCGCCGTGGCGAGGACGCCGTCCAGGGTGGGTGCGGGAGTCGTCACAGTGCTGCTCCGATCAGCGTCGGCCGGGTCGAGGGCCGCCGCGAGCGGCGGTCTCGACCTCGGCGCGGTCAGTGCCCCAGACGCCCGTCACCGGACGTCGGCAGGACGGCCTCGGATCGGTCGGCCTCGCCAGGCCGTCCGCTCCACGATCTCGTCCCGGCCCGGCGGTCGTGGGCTCCCCCGCGTCGTGACGCGCGGTCGACCGACGACCACGTGGGCCTCTCGACGGCGAGCCTGCCCGTGATCCGAGGCCGGCCTGGCGGTGCCCCGACTCGGCCGGGCGAATCGTCACCGCCCGGCTCCGACCGGGCGAATCATCACCGCCCGCCTCCCGGCGGGCGAATCGTCACCGCCCGGCTCCGACCGGGCGAATCATTACCGCCCCCGCCTCTCGGCGGGCGAAATCGCGGCCGCCCGGCTCCCGCCGAGCGAATCGTCACCGCCGGGCTGCTGATGCGGATCGTCCGGCTGCTCCCCGTCGCCGCCCCGATCGTGCCATGAGTGTGCCGGTCCTCGGCGCGGGCGGCGCGTGATCGCGAGCACTGCCGGCTGCGTCGCCGCAGGAGAACACTGGTAGACCGGGCCTGCCCACGGGTCGTCTCAGCGGACCGGAGCCGCGCCGGGCGACCGGGTCGTCCGGCCGGTACCGGGCGCAGGCGGCCCGCCGAGCACCGGCGACCCGGCCGCTTTCGGCCGGCCGGGTCCGCGCCGGACGTCGGCCCGCGGATCGTCGCCGAGGAGTACTCGGCGGCCGCCGAGCGATTCCGACCCGGTCACCGGCCCGACGACCGTCGATGCCGAAGGACCTCGGTCCGTGTCGGGCAGGATGATCGCGTGGTCTCCCCGCGGCTGTCCCGCATTCCGCGCATGCCGAGCGCGCTCGACCGGGTCAGGATCGGTCTGCTCCTCCTCGGCGTGATCTTCGTGCTCACCGGAGCGTTGCCCGCCGACGAGGCGGCGGCGAGCATCGCCAGGGTCGCTCCGCTGCTGCTGTTCCTCGGCAGTGTGATCGTGCTTGCGGAACTGGCGATGCGCGCCAGGGTCTTCGACGTCATCGCCACCCGGATCGCGATCATCGGCGGCGGGAACTACCCGGCACTGTTCCTACTGTGCGTCGGCTTCGCCTCGGTGACGACCGTCTTCCTCAATCTCGACACGACCGCCGTCCTGCTCACACCGGTGTTCCTCGCACTGGCCCCCAGGGCGAAGATCGCCGCGCTGCCGCTGGCGATGACCACCATCTGGCTCGCGAACACCGCCAGCCTGCTGCTGCCGGTGTCCAACCTGACCAACCTGTTGGCGGCCGATCGCGTCGCGCTGGACGCCGAGGACTTCGCGGCCCGGATGTGGGCGCCGCAGCTGGCGGCGATCCTGGTGACGACGGCGGCGCTGTGGGCGTTCTACTGGCGCCGGGGCGCCCGAGGCGCCGATCGCTATCTGCCGCCGTCGCCGGTCCGGCTGGAGCAGCCGAGGGAGCGCGGTCTGTGCGCGGTCGCGGCGGGGGCCTGCGTCCTGTTCGTCGGCGCCGTGATCTTCCTGCACGAGGGGATCAGCCTCGCCGCCGCCGGGGCCGCGCTGATCGTGGTGGCGGCCTTCGCCGTGCTGGACCGGCAGGCGTTGCGGCTGAGCCTGATCCCCTGGCGGCTGCTCATCCTGGTCGCCGGGCTGTTCCTGGTGATCCCCACCCTGAGCCGACACGGCCTCGCGGAGGTGATGACGGCGTTGATCGGCACCTCCGACGACGTCGGCGGCGCCGTCCGGGCGGCGCTGACGGGCGCCGGTCTGTCGAATGTGATCAACAACCTGCCCGCCTACGCCGCAGGAGAGGCCGTCGTGCCGCCTGCGAACGGGGATCAGCTGCTGGCCCTGCTGATCGGGACGAACGTCGGCGCCGTCGTCACCCCGTGGGCGTCACTGGCGACGCTGCTGTGTCTGGAGTCCTGCCGCGCGAACGGGCTCGTGGTGCCGCTGCGCCGATTCGTGCGCACGGGCCTCGTCCTCGCCGTCCTCGCGCTGGCGGCGAGCGTCGCCGCGCTCCTGATCACCGGCTAGTCCGTGCGGGACGCTGCCCTCGCCGCGACACCGGCCTTCCCGCGTCAGCCGTAGGGATTCTTGGGCTGGAGTGCCCTGCTGAGGGTGTCGCTCACGTCGTCGTCGGTGAAGGACTCCGGCAGCGGGAGCTGCAACGTGGTGAACAGCGTGCGCGCCTCGTCGACCGAGGGCTCCTCCGACAGCCGCAGATCTCGCACCAGGGCCACGTCGACCCGCCGCGCCTGGTCGAAGCTGGCGACGAGTTCCCGGTCATAGGACCGGTAGTGCGGCGTGTCCCGCTGGAACTGGACGGCGAACGCGCTCGGGTCCTCCTGGGTCATGATCACCCATCGGGAGGAGAGGTCCCAGCGGAACGTGGTCATCACCGCGGACAGGGCGAGGTCGACGCGCAGGAAGGTGAAGCGCTCGCGGTACCAGCACGCCGCCAGGACCGTCGCGAAGGCCTCTCGGCGGGCCCGTTCGGCCGTCCAGGTCTCGCCGGTGCCGTCGGGCCCCGGCGAGAGCGAGGATCGGTACTTCGCGTACTCGGTGCACAGCGCGTCGTCGGTGGGATCGATGATCTCGATCTGCATCTGCATCGGACGCTTGGCGCGGCGGGCGTTGGCCACGCACTCCTTGATCGTCACGGCGCGCAGGTAGGAGCCGGTGCCGCCCTTGAACATCCACAAGTCTGTGCCGTGGTGCGCGTCGGCGTGTAATCGGGCGATGTCGGAGCCGTGCACCAGCCGGACGGCGTTCGCGTCGGCCACGGCTCTGGCCTGGTGCCTGCGATCTCGCAGCAGCGTCGCGGCCAGCAACGCCAGCACGAGCAGGATCGCCGCGTCGACGGCCTCGCCGCCCTCCTCCCCCGTGCCCAGCAGATCGGGGCCGAAGACCTCCAGCAGGCCGAGCAGGCCGATCGTCCCGGCGATGACCAGGGCAAGGAAGCCGTCGGCGTTCTGCCGGAGCCAGGTGCCGAACCGTCGCATGGCTGTCCAGGTCCTCTGTGAGTGGCGGGGTTCACCCACAGACTGGTGCGACGGCCGCCCTGGCCGGAGCGGAATCGGCGAGCCCGATCTTCGGCCGCACCGAGGCGTGCCGGTTCGCCCGTCGCCGCCTGCGGTTCATCGCGTCACTCCACGCCGACGTCCTCGGTGGTCCCGCGCGCCAGTCCCGCCAGGACGTCCAGCGCCCTGGCCAGCGTCTCCGGCGGCGGAGAGCCCAGCGCTAGCCGGACGGCGCCCGGTGCCCTGGCCGTCCCGACGACGAAGGCGGCGGCGGGGGTGACGGCGATCCCGCGTCGCGCGGCGGCGGCCACGAAGGTCTCGGCCCGCCAGTGCTCCGGCAGCCGCCACCAGCAGTGGTAGGCGGCGGGATCGGCGGCCACGTCGAAGCCCACGAGCCGCTCGGCCACGATCGCCTGTCGAGCGGCGGCGTCGTGGCGCTTGGCCCGCGCCAGGGCGTCGGCCGTCCCGTCGGTGATCACCCTGGTGGCCGAGGCCAGCGCGAATCCGGCCGCCGCCCAGCCGCCGGATCGGACGGCCGAGGCGATTCGGGGCACGAGCCCGGGCGGGGCCGCGACGAAGCCCAGGGTCAGGCCGGGTGCCACCCGCTTGGACATGCTGTCCACCAGCACGACGTGCTCCGCGTCGATCGCGGCCAGCGGCAGCGGGTCCTCCCGGAGGAACCCGTTGACCACGTCCTCCACGACCGGCAGGCCCAGCCGCCCGGTCGTCTCGATCAGCTCCGCACGGCGTCGCTCCGGCATCGTGACGCCCAGCGGGTTGTGCAGCGTCGGTTGGAGATAGACCGCCCTTAGCGGCGTCGCCCGGTGGGCCTCGGCGAGGGCGGCGGGACTCAGGCCGTGCTCGTCCATCGGGATCGGCACAAGCGTGACGCCGAGTCGGGCGGCCACGGCCTTCATCACCGGGTAGGTGAACTCCTCCACGCCCAGCCGCTCCCCGACTCCGACCAGGGCGGCGGTGACGGCGGTCAACGCCTGACGTCCGCCGCCGGTGAAGGTGATCGACTCCGGCTCGGGACGCCAGTCCGCGCGGGACAGCAGCGTGGCGGCGGCATCCCGGCTCTCCGGGGTTCCGGCGGCCACGGCAGGCCGCAGCGCCTCGCCGAGCACGTCCGGCCGCAACAGCGGTCCGAGGCTCTCGGCGAGCAGGCCTGACTGTTCCGGCAGCATCGGGAAGTTCAGCTCCAGGTCGACTCGTTGCGCGGCGGGCTCGGTGAGCGCCGAGTGCGGGCGCCCCCGGCCTGCCCGGACGAAGGTGCCTCGGCCGACCTCGCCCACCGCGAGCCCCCGCCGGATCAGCTCGCCGTAGACGCGGGAGGCGGTCGAGGCGGCCACGCGGTGGGTGCGGGCGAACCGGCGCTGCGCGGGCAGCCGGTCACCGGGCCGGAGCCTGCCCGAGGCGATGTCGGCGGCCAGCTGGTCGGCGATGGCGCGATAGTCGTCCACGACGCGAAAGCCCCCTACATTGCACCGAGTGCATTGTTTTCATTGCACTGAGATCGTGCCCTCGTTAAGGTCGGATCGTCAAGAGCGCACGGCGGCCTTCGCTGACAGGGCTGGGCAGGGCCGACTGCCGAAAGCGTGGTCACGGGTGGTTCGACGGCCGAGGACGAACCCGAGACGACGGAGCGGATGTTCGGATGACAACGGGCTCCGCACCACGGCAGGCGGTGCGCTGATCCGACGGGGTCGGGGGACTCCAGCCCGACGGGTCGCGGCAGCAGGCAGGCCCGGCTGGTTCACCTGCATTCGAACCCCGCTGATTCGGAGTGCTGCCCCTGGCAGGCGGGTTCGGGGTGGTTCCCCGACGCCTGCCCTGCGGACCACGGCATCCGAACACGCCTCCCGGACCCGCAGGCCCGAAGCGACCGGGGCGGCGAAGCCGATCCGGTCACCGCACGAACCCTGCGAGGCCGCCACCGCCAGGCCGGTCGCGGGGAGACCGGACCGACGCCCTCGTCGCCGACCGCGCGGCGCGAGGTCCGGCGGCAGGTCCGGCGTCCGACTCTGGTCGGTCAGGTCCGATCGGGTCGACGAGGCGCCGGCAGACCGCATCGACGGACCGCCGTAGGCAGACCAGCTGGTCGGCGGCGCAAGCAGACCCGGAAGCACGAAGCACAACGATCACCCGACACGGCGAGGTCCGACGGACGCTCGCCGAAGGAGGCACGATGCGCACCCTGTCGCACGAGGACGGCACCACCGCCTACCGCGACGTCGGCGAGGGGCCGCCGGTCCTGCTCGTCCACGGCCACCCCTTCGACGGCTCGATGTGGGACCCGCAGGTCGAGCACCTCGCCGCCGCCGGGCGCCGAGTGATCGTCCCCGACCTGCGCGGTTACGGACGGAGCGCCGTCACCGCAGGCGAGGTGACCCTGGACGTCTTCGCCCGTGACCTCGCTGCTCTACTGGACCACCTCGACGTCGAGCGGGTGGTGCTGGGCGGGCTGTCGATGGGCGGCCAGATCGTCATGGAGTTCCACCGGCTGTTCCCCGAGCGGATCAGCGGACTGCTGCTGGCGGCCGCCTCGGCCAGGGCCGACGACACCGAGGGCAGACAGTCCCGCGTCGACACCGCCGAGCGGATCGAGTGGGAGGGCATGGCCGGCTACTCCGACGAGCTGCTCCCCCGGATGATCGCGCCCACCACCGTCGCCACCGACCCGCAGGTCGTCGCGCACGTCCGGCGGATGATGCGCGGCGCCCCCGCCACGGGGGCCGCCGCCGCGCTGCGCGGCCGCGCCCGGCGACAGGACTACGTCGCATCGCTGGCAGGCGTCTCGGTGCCGACGCTGATCGTCGTGGGAACCGAGGACGACTTCACCCCGGTCGCCGAGGCGGAGCTGATGCACGAGCGGATCACCGGCTCGACGCTCGCCGTCATCGAGGGCGCGGGCCACCTGCCGAACCTGGAGCGGACGGCGGAGTTCCACGAGGCACTCGCCTGCCTGCTGACGGCATCCGACACCACGAGGGAGGCGACGGCATAAGTGATTCGGCACCCACCGTCCTGGTCACCGGCGCGGGCAGCGAAACGGCGAGATCCGGCGCCGCGCCCCGCCCGACGACGACTCAGCCCGCGCCCGGCGTGAGGCTCCACTCGGGCAGCGCCTCGCAGAGCGCGCCCCACTCGAACGGCGGCTCGACCCCGCCCGCCGCGACGATGCCGCCGACGATCGCACAGGTCGTGTCGACGTCGCCGCCCACACTCGCGGTGGTCCAGAACGCCTCGCGGAAGTCGTCGAGCCTGGTGAGGGCCGCCCACAGTGCGAAGGGAACGGTGTCCTGCGCGCTGGTCCGGGAGCCGTTGCCCAGCTGCCGGGCAACGAGGGAGGCCGAGGCGACGGGCAGCAGCTCGCGCGCCGTGGCGATGCCGTCGTGGACCCGGCCCGCCGGGGTCAGCGCGAGCACGGCGTCAAGCAGGTCCGCAGGCTCGGACCGATCGGCGCCTGCCAGCAGGGACGCCGCGACGGCCACCGCCACCGCGCCCGCGATCCCCTCGGGGTGAGCGTGGGTGGCCTCGGCGGAGAGTGTCGCCTCCCGCGCGGCACGCACCGGATCACCGGCGAACCAGGCGCCCAACGGCGCGATCCGCATCGCCGCGCCGTTGCCCCACGAACCCCGGCCGTCGAAGGTGTCGGCCACCAGCTCGCGCCACGAGCCGCCTTCCCTGATCAGCCGCAGCAGCCGATTGGTCGACGGCCCGTAGCCGCGATCGAAGTCATGGTGCATGGCGAAGCTCGCCGCCAGGGCGTCCTGATCGATCCGGCCGTGTTCGGCGAGGACGGCGACGACCGAGCAGGCCATCTCGGTGTCGTCGGTCCACTGCCACGGCGCGGGCGGCAGGCGGCGTTCGTCGAGTCGGGTGCGATTGTCGGGGACGAAGAACTGGGAGCCGAGAGCGTCGCCGAGCGCCAGACCGCGCAGCGAGGCCAATGCTCGGGATCGAGGGTCAGTGGTCATCGCGGGTGATCATCACACGGGACTGCCGCTCGACGGACGAGATCGCCACGGATCGACGGGCGGCAGGCGGCGACGCCGCGTTCCCGGCGGGTCAGGCGTGCTCCGTGCAGAAGCAGCCGATGCCCTTCCCGATCCATTCCTGCCCGGCCCATTCCGGATGCCGTTCGGTCATCAGCGCCTCGACTTCGGCGATGATCGTCTCCTCGGACATCGCCGAGTCCCGCCGTACCCAGGTCTCATCGCGCAACAGCTCAAGATAGTCCCGGACATCGGCCAGCAACCGAGGTCCGGAGACATCGCCGTGGCCGGGCACCACCACCCGCGGGCCGGTGTCGATCAGTCTTCGCAGCACCTCGATCCACCGCAGCCCCGAGACGTCGACGTCATACGGCGGAAACCAGGGGAAGATCGAGAACCGGCCGGTCTCGACCAGATCGCCGGTGAACAGGACGTCAGCGTCGGGGACGCTCACCACCTGGTCGCCCTTGCTGTGGGCGCGCCCGGTGGCACGCAGCTGGACGACCCGGCCGCCGAGGTCGAGGTGATAGGTGTCGTCGTAGACCAGGTCCGGCGTGGCGGGCTCGACGCCGTTCAACTGCCGCGCCACCTGGGCGCCGAGGCCGCGAAACATCTCCAGATAACCCGGCCCCTTGTCGGCGAGGTCCGCCGCCTGCGCGCCGTTGACGAGGTAGGTCGCCTCACCTGCGAAGGCCTGCGCACCGAAAGCGTGCTCGGGGTGGAAATGCGTCGTGGTCAGGTACAGCCTGCGGCCCTTGGCGTACTCCGAGGCGAAGGCGAGGACCTTCTCGGCGTTGCGCGGCCCCAGACCGGTCTCGACGACCAACACGGAGTGGTCGCCGCCGATGACACCGATGTTGGGCACGAGTTCGACCCCTCGGTTCGGGAGTACCACCAGGTCGTCGGCGAGTTCCTCGACCTGGCTGATCTCGACGACCGGGTCGTGGGTGAGAGGTTCGGAAGGCATGCTCACACTGTCCGGTCTGCGCGCGGCCCGCGTCCAACACCGTCTCCGCACTCCCGATACTGGATCGGTATCATCGCTGGTCATGGAGTTCCGGCTGCTGCGCTACTTCGTCACCGTCGCCGAGGAGCGACACTTCGGGCGAGCGGCAGTCCGGCTGCACATGACGCAGCCGCCCCTGAGCCGGGCCATCAGGCAGCTGGAGGCCGATCTAGGGGTGGTGCTCCTGCACCGATCGGCCACCGGCATCGAGCTCACCGCCGCCGGAGCCTCCCTGTACTCGGACGCCGCTGCCCTGCTGGAACGGGTCGAGCAGGCCCGCGCCCGCGCGACGGCCGCCGCGGAGACCACGACACTCACCGTCGGCACGCTCTCCGACGGCGCAGGGGAGGCCGGGCCCCGGCTGGCCGCGACGTTCCGCCTGCGCCATCCCGAGGTGTCGATCCGATTCCGGGAAGCGGACTTCACCGACCCCACCACCGGACTGCGTAACGGGCTGGTCGACGTGGCACTCACCCGATCGCCCTTCGACGACACCGGCATCAGCAGGCGTGTGCTGCGCTCCGACCAGGTGGGCGCCGTGCTGCGCACGGACGACCCCCTCGCAGGCCGCGACTCCCTCCGCCTGGCCGACCTCGCAGGCCGCCGCTGGTTCCAACTGCCCGAGGGCACGGATCCGATCTGGTCCGAGTACTGGAACGGCGCGACGCCGGTCGGCGAACGACCCGCAGGTCCGGTGGTGCGCACCGTTACCGAGTGCATACAGGCCGTACTGTGGAACGGCGCGGTCGGCATCGCGCCGATCACGCACGCGCTGCCCGACGGGCTGATCCTGGCTCCGATCGTCGACATGCCTCCGAGCCCGCTCGTCGTCGCCTGGTCGACCGCGCGGGAGAGCCCGTTGATCCGCTCCTTCGTCCAGATCTCCGTCCAGGCATACCGGTCGGCGTCGACGTAGCTCAGGTTCGATCCGGTATCCCGAGAACGCCGCCCCCGCTGAGATCTGATGACTCGTCCGGATCACCGCCGGGCACGCCGCCTGCTGCCGGTCGTCGCTCAGCAGGCCTGCCGAGCGACAGGCGGATCACCGTCCGACGACGAGAGAACACACCGGAAGCGATCCGCCCTTGGCGCCCGGCACCGAGCTTCGCCGCCTTCCAGGTGCATCGCACCCCGGAATGAACCACCGCATGAAGTGAACCGCACCGGATCGCTCCGCCTATCAGGGGAGCGCTCCGGTGTCGACATCGTCATGGCACGAACGCGCCCGCCGACGCACGCACCGCCGGACCTGCGGTCAATGGCAGCCTCATCAAGAAGGGCGTGGCCTGACACCGCGTTCCCGGGCCGAAGTAGGTCAACGGCCCTTCGGGATCGGGTCAGCTTCTCGGTAGCCACCAGGTACGGACGATGGTGTCGGGATCGTCCAGCCATGCGATCTGGCGACCGGAGGCGAGGTCGATGGTGAGGCCGAGCCGTTCCGGGCCGGGCTGACCGCGTTCATACCACCAGTCATAGGCGTCTTCGGCCTCGTCCCAGAGGCGACGTGGGCCGAACTGGCCGACGGTGAACGGCTCGGCGGCAGCCGTCGGCCAGTCGAGGCGGGCGAAGGAGCGCGTCGTCGCATCGTCCAGCTCGACAACGTGGTGGCCGGGGCCGTGCCGGTCACGGCCGAGTGCCAGGGACACGTCGTGCAGCCGGACGCCGATGGCCAGGTTGCCTCGCGCGGGGTCGAGCATCCGGTCCAGGTCGATGTTGCGGCATTCGGTGATTCGGACCGCCGCGCGGGCGATCGTGGCCTCGTCCGGCTCCCACCCGAACAGCCCGCGCCGATGCGCCCGCAGCCGCATGAAGGACAGCCGGGTAGCGAACCGGCCGCCCGCGACGCCGTTCGCCCCGAGGTCGATGGCGAGCAGGGCGCCCGTGGCGTAGTCGGTGCTCCACGGGGTGACCAGCCGACCGCCGGGACGCAACTGCTCGAGCCAGGCCCTCGGGACGACCTCCCGCACCGAGGCGGTGGAGATCACCCGATCGAACGGAGCCGCCACCGGACAGCCTGCCTCACCGTCTCCAGTGACCACGCGGGCGGTGAATCCCGAGGCGTCGAGCGCCGCGCGAGCGGCCTCGGCGAGTCCCGGATCGACTTCGATCGTGGTGACGTGTCCGGCCGGGCCGACCCGGTGCTTCAGCAGGGCCGCGTTCCAACCGGTGCCGGTGCCGATCTCCAACACCGAGTCACCAGGCTGCGGATCGAGCGCCGCGAGCATGTCCGCCACGATGCTCGGCTGGCTCGACGAGGACGTCGGGAAGTTCTCCCCGCCCGCACGGTGTGGCTCGCCGAGGTTGATCTGGGTGACCACCGGCCGATTCGCGGCGACCGCCGTCTCCCACGCCGTGCGGTCGCGGTGGCGCGACACCGCGCGGTAACCCGGCTCGTTCGAGACATCGACCCAGATGGTGTCCGGGATGAACACCGCCCTCCTCACCTCCTCGAACAACGCCCGCCACGCGGGCGCCGAGGGATCAGCCGTCATCTACTTCTAGTCCCTGGTCTTCACGGCCCTTAGCCTTCATGGCCCTTGTCGTCCCGATCGTGCTTCCCGCCGCCGGACTCCTCGGCCGACTTCGTGGCGGTCGGGTCGTAGGTGCCCTGCCCGTCATCCTGCGACTTGTTCTCATGCTTGGCCACGGTGACGCGCCCCCTCGAAACAATTGAGCCCGGCCCTTCGCTCCTGCCTATGCACAGGCTATGGAGGGTGGCCTGCGCCCCGCACGGAACAAGATCCCATCGAGTGAACTCCGGATCGGCGGGCGGGACGTGCGCCGATTGGGGCGGGGAGCGGCCCCCGACAGGCCGCCGTCACCGGGTGACCGGCGGGCCCGCCGCTCCGCCCTGCGCTGCCATCCGGTCGAGCCGAGAATCGGCCGGGATTCCCGGCGGTCAGGAACTAGAGCGGCGCGACGGAGGCCGCCCAGAAGACGTGGTTGATCGCTCCCGGCACACGGAGACCCGCCAACGCGCGATCGAGCGTTCCCATGCTCATCCGGACGCCACCGCCGGTGGAGACGATCTCGACATGGTCGGGAAAGGCCATGCCCCAGGCATGAACATGGGCACCGGGACGCTCGTCGTACTCCCGTACCAGCGCGAATACCCGAGGCGCCTCCTCATCGACGAGTGCTTGGACCCGCTCCTCGAAGGCACGGGGCGGCGGGGCGGGAAGAGAAGACGTCGAGCCGACCTCCGGCTCGACACCATCATGAAGATCACTAACATCCTTCGCCGACATTCATCACTCCTCGCGTTCGATCTGATACCCTTCGCAGTCAATGGTGAACCTGGTCCGCCCGATTAAAAAGTGAACGTCCACTTTTTCACCCCAAAGACGGATCGCTCAGACATGACGACGTCACGCCGAGGAGATCGACATGTTCGACGGCCACCTGGCTGGCAACACCACTGTTCGACGATGGCAGCTCACCGAGGCCTTGCGTCAACTGCGG
Source organism: Actinoalloteichus fjordicus (assembly GCF_001941625.1). Taxonomy (NCBI): domain Bacteria; kingdom Bacillati; phylum Actinomycetota; class Actinomycetes; order Pseudonocardiales; family Pseudonocardiaceae; genus Actinoalloteichus; species Actinoalloteichus fjordicus. The sequence continues at coordinate 3,039,084 of NZ_CP016076.1, read as the reverse complement.
GAACAGGCGGGACTTACCCACGATCAGGTCGTAGCCGAGCTACGCAAGGGCGAAGGAAAGTGGTCTCGCCCGAAGCTGTCGCGAATCGAGAACCGCGAGCAAGGCGTTCGAGTTCGCGAGGTCGACCAGCTTCTCGATGTGTATCAGGTGCGAGACCGGGAACTTCGTGAGTCCCTGCTCGAACTCGCAGGAACCCCGAAGCGCCACGGCTGGACAGTGGACATCCAGAGGAACCTGCCCGAGGACTTCCATCGCTTCCTGATGCTCGAAACCGCTCTGCTGGAACACCGACAGTTTGAGACGCTGTTGGTTCCAGGCCTCCTTCAAACCGCCGACTACGCTCGTGCACTGATCAGCGGCATCGACCCGGGATTGAGCGAAGACGAGGTAGAGCGTCGGGTGGTCGCCCGTATCACGCGCCAACAGATCCTGAGCCGCACCAAGCCACCCCGTCTGCACGCGATCCTCGATGCAGGACTTCTAGAACGTCCGGTCGGTGGCCGTCGGGTAATGCAACGTCAACTGCGACAGATCGCCGAGGCCTGCGAGGCACCCAATATCACCATTCAGGTACTCCCGAAGTCCGTGGGTGCAAGCCCTGCATTGGAAGGCCCGTTCTCCATCCTCACGCTCCCGGACCCGATCCCCGACGTCGGCTACGCCGACGCGCCTGGACGCGCCGTGTACTTCGAAGATCGCGACCATGTGCGAACGTACACCTTGCGCTTCGGTGCTCTCTCCGAGCAGGCTTTGACGCAGAGCGAATCAGTATCATTGATCAACACAGTTGCGACGAACGTCGAGCGAGACGAATGAGGTCGACATGGACATCGAGGGCGCTCACTGGCGCAAGAGCAGTTTCTCCGGCGGCGGCGGGCCCGGCAACGGAAACTGCATCGAGGTGGCGGCGTTCCCGGACGGGAGTATCGCCCTCCGCGACAGCAAGAACCCCGCTGGCGGAGTCATCTGCTTCAGCGGCACCGAGGTCAGCGACTGGATCACCAGCATCAAGGCTGGCAGGTTCGACCATCTGGGCTGAGCCTCGTCCGCACAGGACGAAGGGAACAGAGGTGATCGATGAGCCCCATCCGTCCTCGCTGTCCTGGCGGAAGAGCAGCTTCTCCGGTGGCGGCGGTGCAGGCGGCGGGAACTGCGTCGAAGCAGCTGCCCTGCCCGATGGCCGCATCGCGGTCCGCAACAGCAAGAACCCCCACGACGGCACCGCCTACTTCTCCCGCAGCGAGATCGAGGCCTGGATCAAGGGCATCAAAGCAGGCGAGTTCGACGACCTCGCCTGACACCGCAGCCGTCACGGTGGACAGCCGTCCGCTGTCGTGTCCAGGAACTACCGCGCGCTGCGCGCCCGCACGTGGGCTCGCTCGCCCTGCGGTCCGAACAGGACGAGCGTCTCCACCGGGTGTCCGTCGGAAGAGCCGAGCCAGTGCGGCAGCGCGGTGTCGAACTCGGCGGCCTCGCCTGCGGGCAGGACCAGGTCGCGGTCGCCGACCACCAGCCGAAGCCGTCCGTTAAGGACGTACACCCATTCGTAGCCGCCGTGCATCTGTGGCGTCGGCTCCGCCGGTTCCGACCTGCTCGGGATGAGCATCTTGAACGCCTGCACGCCGCCCGCGCGGCGGGTGAGCGGGAGGAACGTCATCCCGTGGCGGCGGATCGGCCGCAGGTGGATGCGCGGATCGCCCGTCCGCGGGGCGCCGACGAGATCGTCCAGGGGCACCCCGTAGACTCGGGCCAGCGGCAGCAGCAATTCCAGGGTGGGCCGTCGTCCGCCGCTCTCCAACCGGGACAGGGTGCTCTCCGACGTCCCGGTGGCCGTCGACAGGTCGGCCAACGTCAGTCCGCGCTGCTTTCGTTGGGCACGCAGCCGGGGGCCGACCCCCGCCAACACAGCATCCGTCTCCTCGACCATGAGTCCGATCTTGCCATCTCGGCAAGTTCTCGGGCTGTTTCCATCGGCGCGGTGCAGGGTTGGCGCTGCACGTCGACCTGATGAGGAGACCATGAACGATCACGATCGAGCCGCCCGGTTCTGGGACGAGCAGTTCCGCAAGTATTCCGCTGCGGCGGTGACGGCGAGGGTGAACCCTCGACTGTCCGAGATCGCCGGGCCGCTGACCCCCGGCACCGCACTTGACCTCGGCTGCGGCGCAGGAGGAGACGCCCGCTGGCTGGCCGACCGCGGCTGGCACGTCACCGCGGTCGACATCTCCGCCTCAGCCGTGCGCTCACTCCGGCAGGAGGCCGAGCACAGCGGCAGGTCCGTCACCGCACTCTGCATCGACCTCGCCGAAGATCTCCCCGCAGGCACCTTCGACCTGGTCTCGGCGCAGTATCTCCACACGCCGTTCCCCCTGGACCGCGTCCGCATGCTGCGGAGGGCCGCGAGGTCGGTGAACCCGGCAGGCAGGCTGGCCGTCGTCGACCACGGCTCGACGGCGCCGTGGTCCTGGTACCAGGACGCCAATCTCCGGCACCCGACACCGGCTGAGGTGGCCGAGGAACTCGCCCTCGATCCCGAGGAGTGGTGGATCGAGCGCGCCGACAGCCCGGAGCGGCGGGCCACCGGTCCCGACGGCAGCACCGCGACGGTCGTCGACCACGTGCTGGTCCTTCGGCGGACGGGCCAGGAGGCCCGGCGATGAGCGCGCGACGAGCACGCGACCTCGGGCCTCCTGCCACGGGGACCGGCGAACGGGAGGTGCTCACCGGATTCCTCGACTACCTGCGCGCCTGCGTCGCGGCCAAGGCCGAAGGAGTGCCCACGCGCGAGGCCCGCCGTCCCGGGGTGTCGTCGGGAACGAACCTGCTCGGGCTGATCCGACATCTCACCCACGTCGAACGACACTGGCTGCTCGGCCACGTCGTGGCCGACTGGGCGGCTACCTTCCAACCGCGTCCCGACGACACGACCGAGACGATCCTCGCCGCCTACCGGGCGGCCGTCGCCGAGGCGAACGAGGAAATCGCGTCCTGGGACGACCTCACCGAAACGGGCCCCCGCCCGGCAGGCCGCGACCGCGCGGCGCCGTCCCGGCGGTGGACGCTGGTTCATCTGATCGAGGAGACCGGGCGGCACGCGGGTCATGCCGACATCCTGCGGGAACTGATCGACGGCGACACCGGGCGGTGAGACCCTGGTTCAGCGAGCCCATGGCAGGTGCTTCGAGGATCACTTCGGCCAGGCCTGCGGGATGCCCGGGGTGACGGGGTGATCATGGCGGCACCCGGGCAGGTTCAGCGCCACCGACAGCCCGGTGCAGAAGGCGGGCGGGGCGAGCCGAACCCTCGGGCGGCGCCTGCGGGACCGCGCGTCGAGCCGTCTGGCGTCGACGCCGTTCTCCGGTGTGGACGGGCTACGCGGCCGCGCCCGTGTCGCCCTCCCCCGCTCGACGCCCGCCACCGCCGGGCCCGGCTCCGAGCCGCAGCCGACGCTCAGGCCGGTTCGAGGACGACCACGGGAAGGATTCGCTCGGTACGGCGCGCGTAGTCCGCGTACGGCTTGTACTGCGCCACCACCCGCGGCCACAGCGCGGCCCGTTCCTCGCCCTCGGCGACCCTCGCGCGGACCCGGCGACGGACGCCGCCCGGCAGCTCCACCTCGGTGGTCGGCGCCGCCATGAGGTTGTGGAACCACGCCGGATGCACGTCGATACCGCCCTTGGACGCGACGATGACGAGATTCGGCGCGTCGTCGAGATAGATCAGCGGGTTGGTGCGCGCCTGCCCTGTCTTGCGCCCGACATGGTCCAACAGCAGGACGGGGGCACCGAGGAACGTGCCTCCCCGCCGCCCCTTGGTCTTGCGGAACAAGAACTTGTTCCAGCGAGCTGCTTGACGATGCAGCTTCCAGTACACGGACTTCGGAGGAGGTGGCTTCATGCGCAAATAGTGTCATCATCTGACATTTGTCGTCAACCGCCTCAAGTCATTGAGTGAATTTAGTCCCATACTGTCAGATCAACCGTCGCCGGCGGTAGCATGCGGCCATGACCACGCCCGGCCTGCGCGAGCGCAAGAAGCAGCGGACCAGAGAAGCCCTCACGGACGCCGCCTACGCGTTGTTCCTGCACAAGGGCTTCGACGCGACGACGATCGACGAGATCGCCGAGGCCGTGGAGGTCTCGTCGCGCACGTTCTTCCGGTACTTCGCGTCCAAGGAGGACGTCGCTCTCTCGCCGTTGAATCAGCAGGTCACTTCGATGCTGCGCCTGTTGGCGGCCCGACCCGCCGAGGAGCCCGTGATCACCGCGCTGCGGCGGTCCGTCGGCGAGATCGTGCGGTCGTACGAGACCGACGAATGCTCCGGAGCCGAGCCGGATCGGCACCGGAGCATGCAGGCCCTGCTCGGCACCAACCCGATGCTCAAGGCGTACTGTCTGAAGCAGAGCACCGAGTGGCTGGGCGAGCTGGCCTCGATCATCGCCACCCGAATGGGCGTCGAGCTCACCGAAGATCCTCGGCCCCACCTGGTGGCCTCGGTCATGCTGAGCGCACTGCGGACCACGGTGGACGCCTGGCAGGAACTCCACCCCGACGTCCCGGCCTCGACGCTTTTCGATCAGGCCTTCGATCTCCTGGCCGGGGGCCTGAACTATCCGGCCGCCGTCACCACCGCGCGGCCGGGATGCACGAGCGAGGCAGGCGACTGATCCGGACTGCGGTCGCGCGTGCGCGTCGACCCGGCGCGACCCTGCGCTGCCCGAGCGCGGCGCAGCGAGGCGGCAAAAGGTTCCAAACTGGCGGTGAAGGGAATCAGACGCAGCCGGGCGTTCTCTCACACGGTCATGATCGGCAGGTACGTCGTGCGAGCGCCCGCGATCTCGCATCCCGGGCTGCCCGGCTGCCGACGGAGGGCACACGCGGTCGACGAATGAAGCTGCACGGTCAGGCCGCACCCGTCCTGCCGGAAACGACCTCCCACCATTGCGAGGACCGCTTCCTAGGATCTTCATCAGGCTGAATTCCACAACGGCCGGGCAAGGCAAGAAGCCTCGCCACGGCCATGGGACCTCACCTCACCGCAGCGTCGTCCCCGGCTCCAGGCTGAGCAGCGGCAGCTCCTCGCGGGTGGGGAGCCCTTCCCAGTCGCCGTGGGAGGCGACGGCGAAGGCCCCGAGCACCGAACCGCGTCGGAGTCGTTCGCTCGTCGGCTCGCCGTCGAGCAGGGCGGAGAGGTAGCCGGCGGAGAAGGCATCGCCCGCGCCGACCGTGTCGAGGACCGGCACCCGGACAGACTCCACCTGCTCGACGCCCGCCGCATGGTGCACGCGCGCCCCGTCGGCGCCGAGCTTCACGACCACCTCGGCGACGCCGGCGGTCAGCAGGTGATCCGCCCTGGCCAGGTCGTCGTACCCCTCCGGCTCGACGATCGCCAGCTCCTCTGGCGAGGCGATCACGACGTCGGCCCGTCTGGCCAGCGGACCCAGCACCTCCGCCGCCGCCTCGGCAGGCCACAGCAGCGACCGGTGGTTGACGTCCAGGGACACGGTCCAGCCCTGGGCCTTGGCGTGCTCCACCGCCGCCAGCACCGCCGCTCGCGGGCCGGGCCCCAGCGCGGGGGTGATCCCGGTGACGTGCAGCAGTCGTGCACCGCCCGCCAACACGCCCGCGAGGTCGTCGGGATGCAGCCGGGAGCCCGCCGAGTCGGTGCGGTAGTAGCGGACCCGGATGAGGTCGGCGACGCGCTTCTCGAAGAGGATCAGACCGGTCGGCCGGTCTGCGTCGACCGCGACGCCGCTGACGTCCACGCCCTCGGCGCGCAGGGTGCGAGTGACCAGCTCGCCGGGCTGGTCGGCGCCCACCCGGCCGATCCAGGACACCTGGTGTCCGAGCCTGGCCAGGCCGATCGCCACGTTCGACTCCGCCCCGGCCACCGACAGGCTCAGCTCGCCGCCGAGCCGCATGGGCCCCTGCCCCCGCAGCGCGGCCATGCTCTCGCCGAGGGTGATCACCTCGATCATCGGCTCTGCTCCGATCCGTGCCGGCCCGCCGCGTGCGCGGCGGGTCCCTGTGCTGCCGCGATGCCTGCCTGCACCGGGAACTCCGCCGCCACCGCACGGAACTGACGGGCACGATCACGCAGCTCGGCAAGGTCGGCGCCGTCCGCCGCGCCCGCCAGCAGCGGCGATCCCACGCCGACGGCCAGTGCGCCCAGCTCCAGGTACCGCCGCGCGGCCTCGACGTCGACGCCGCCCACCGGCACGAACGGCACCGTGGGGAACGGGTCGCGGAGCGCCTTGAGATAGCCCGGACCGCCGCCGTGTGCGGCGGGGAAGAGCTTCACGGCCGTCGCGCCCGCCGTGTGCGCCGCGTAGACCTCGGTGGGCGTGAGCGCCCCGACCAGGGTCGGCAGGCCCAGTTCGATCGCCGCGTGGGTGCCGGGGCCGATGGCGGGCGTGACGGCGAAGGTCGCTCCTGCCGTGTGGACGTCGGCGGCGTCCTGGGCGGAGAGCACGGTACCGGCGCCGAGTGCGGCCGCGCCCGAACGCTCGGCGGCCAGCCTGCCGATCAGGCGCAGGGCGTCGGCGCCGGTGAGGGACACCTCGACGAGATGGATGCCCTCCTCCCACAGTGCCAGCACGGCCCTGAAGGCGGCCTCGGCGTCCCGACCTCGGACGATCGCGACGATCCGCTCTTCGGCCAGGCGTTGGGACAGGTTCATCGTGCACACTCCAGAGATCGGTTCGATGCCATGTCGTGGGACGCGGAACGCCCGGTGGGCAGGGGTGACGACCCGTCCGAAACACCTGCCGGGCGGCACTGCGCGGCAACCCGTTCCCTCGGTGGCCGTTCCTCGGCTCGGGCGGCCGACCGCCGTCCGTGGTGACCGTGCACCGGGACGCGCCGTGCACGGCAGACAGGGCTCCGGCCGGACGACGACTTCGGGGCGTCGACGCCGTCGTCCGGGGCGTCGTCACGCCCGACGCCCCGGCTCGGCGCCCCCGACTGCCGCACGCGCTGAGCGGCGGAGCCGGACACCCGGATCGCCGGGCCTGCCGCACCGACGCTGCCGACGCTGCCGACGCGATGTGCCACGCCGCCCCCATCCCGAGAACCCACGACCCCCACCTTCACCCCGGCGATCACAGCGCGCAGCACGGAGCCCGCCCGCGTCGTTCCGCCCGGTCCGGCGTCGGCGTGCCCGACGGCTCAGGCCGCCGGGCCGACATCACGACACAGGTGTGCGCCGTCCCCGCGATCATCAGGCCGCCCCGACGAGGGACCGCCGCCCTGCGGCACGGCCTGCCGCACTCACCACTCGGCCAGCGAGCCGTCGTCATGTCGCCAGATCGGCGAGTGCCAGTCGTGGCCCGTCTCGTCGGCCTTCCGGACGGCGGCCTCGTCGATGGTGACGCCGAGACCCGGCCCGGTCGGTCGAAGCAGGTGTCCGTCGACGAAGCGGAACATCTCCCGGTCCAGGACGTAGTCGAGCAGGTCGGCCTCGGCGTTGTAGTGGATGCCGAGGCTCTGCTCCTGAATCAGGAAGTTCGGCGTGCTGAAGGCGATCTGGAGACTGGCGGCCAGCGAGATCGGTCCGAGCGGGCAGTGCGGCGCCAGCGGCACGTCGAAGGTCTCGGCGAGCGAGCCGATGCGACGCACCTCGGAGATGCCGCCCGCATGGGAGAGGTCCGGCTGCGCGACGGCGATCCCCGCCTGGAGGACGGGGAGGAACTCGCCTCGCGAGTAGAGCCGCTCGCCGCACGCGATGGGCACCGGGCTGGCCCGCACCACGTCGCCGATCAGGTGGCTGTACTCCGGCAGCACCGGTTCCTCGACGAACATCGGACGCGCGTCCGCGAGCAACGGGATGATCCGGCGGGCGTTGGCGGCGGTGAACCGGCCGTGGAAGTCCAGGGCGACGTCACGGTGCGGGCCCAGCGCCTCGCGGGCGGCGGCGAGGCGCTCCAGCACCCCGTCGATCTCCGCGACGCTGGCCAGCCTGCTCATCCGGCCTGCGGCGTTCATCTTCACGGCGGTGAGCCCGGCCTCGACCTGCGCGGCGACGGCGTCGGCGACCTCGGCGGGCTCGTCGCCCGCGATCCAGCCGTACACCCGGACCCGGTCACGCACGGGGCCGCCGAGGAGCTGGTGGACGGGGGCGTTCAACGCCTTGCCCGCGATGTCCCACAGCGCCTGGTCCAGGCCGGCGACGGCGCTGGAGAGCACCGGTCCACCGCGATAGAACGAGCCCTTGGTCATCCGCTGCCAGTGGTCCTCCACCCGCAGCGGGTCCTCGCCGATCAACAGCTCGGCCAGCTCGTGCACGGCCGTCCGGACGGTCGACGCCCGGCCCTCCACGACGGGTTCGCCCCAGCCGACCAGGCCGTCGTCCGTCTCGACGCGGCAGAACAGCCAGCGCGGCGCGACCAGGAACGTCTCGACCCGAGTGATCTTCAACGTGACTTCCTCTCGTTCGACTCGATCCCGGCAGCGGACGCCTCGACCGCTGCTGTCTGAAGCGCTGTCGTCTGGGGCGCTGCTGCCGACGCGGCCTGCGACGGCGTGCCCTCGGCTCCCCCCGCCGCGACAGGCGTGGTGCCAGCGGCATCGGCCTCCGCCGGAGTTCTCGGCGTCGCAGGCCCGGTCTCCGGGTTCGCGCCTGCCACCGGCGCGGCATCGCGCGCCGCCGTCGCCTGCGCTGCGGACTCCGCCCGCTCGGCGGCAGCCGCGTGCGGCGCAGCCGCCGGGGACGACGCCCCCTGGGCCGAGGCCGCCGGGGCCGCCACACCCTCGCCCGCCGTGACCCGACGCAGGTCGGAGTCCGACTTCGCCAGCAGCGCCAGCATCGCGGCCCCGGCCGCCTCGGCATCGGCCGCACGAACGGCGTCGAGGACCGCCTGATGGCTGGGCACGGGGTCGTCGTCGCCCGACTGGTGGACCAGCCGGTCACGTTCGGAGAGACCGGGCTCGATGAAGATCTCCATCCGCACCAGCATCTCGTTGTGGGTGGCCACCAGCAGGGCACGGTGCCACGCGAGGTCGGCGTCGGCGGCCGAGGACGGGTCGCCGCCGACGGCCCGCCCCATCGCCGCCAGCGCCTCGTCGAGCGCGCGCAGGTCGTCCTCGGTGCGCCGGGCGGCGGCGTAGCGTGCGGCGGCCGGCTCGATCACGGCGCGGACCTCGGCGAGATCGCGCAGGAAGTCGTCGGCCGCGCCCGCCGCGAACTGCCAGCGGATCACGTCGACGTCGAGCAGGTTCCAGGTGGCACGGGGTCGGACGAAGGTCCCCCGACGCTGGCGGGCGTCGACCAGGCCTTTCGCGGTCAGGACCTTGATCGCCTCGCGCAGGGCGGTGATGCTGAGATCGAGTTCGGCGCTGAGGCCCGCGAGGTCGAGCGTCTCACCTTCGCCGACCGCCCCGGAGACGATCCGCGCACCGAGCAGCTCGACGGTGTTGCCGTGCACGCCACGGCCGATATAGGCGGCCATCCGCTTCGTCCCCTCCGTTCGCTTCCTCGACACTGCGGCTCAGCGTCGTCCCGGCGCCGTCGCGTCGACGTCCGTCTGCCAGAGTCGATCACGCCGAATCGACCGGCCCGCAGCCGTCGGCCTGCCGCCGAGCTCAGGTCGACTCCTTGTAGGCGCTCCAGCCGCCGTCGATCACCAGGCCGGTGCCGGTCACGTAGGAGGCGTCCGGCGAGGCGAGGAACGCGATGCCCGCCGCCACCTCTTCCGGGGTGCCGAACCGACGGGTGACGGTCTGCCGGATGCTCTGCTCGCGGTCGGCCTCGTCGACGTCGTCCCAGGCGGCCGTGAGGATCGGGCCGGGCAGCACCCAGTTCACCCGCACCTCGGGGGCGTACTCGACGGCCAGCTGTCTGCCCAGCGCGGTGAGGCCGCCCTTCGTCGCGGCGTAGGCGGGCCTGCCGGGCAGGCCGATCAGGGCGTGCACCGAGGACGTCAGCACCACCGCACCCGACACCGTCCGCAGGTCGGCCAGGCAGGCCCGCACGCCGAGGAAGGCCCCGGTGAGGTTGACGGCCAGCTGCTGGTCCCAGGACTGCCTGCTCATCTCGTGCGCGGGACGGACATCGACGGTGTAGGCGTTGCTGACCAGTACGCCGATCGGCCCGAACTCGCCCCGGACCGCCTCGGTCACCGACGTCCAGGAGTCCTCGTCGGCGACGTCGCACACGTGGGAGGTCGCCCTGCCGTGCGCTCGGCGCAGTTCGTCGGCGACCTCGTGCACCCGGGGATCGAGATCAAGCAGGGCGACGGCGGCGCCTTCCTCGGCGAGTCTGCGGGCGGTCGCCGCCCCGATGCCGCCCGCGGCCCCGGTCACCACCGCGGTGCGGTCCGTGAAGCGTGTCGGTGCGCCGCTCATCGATCCCGTCCCTGCTCGTCCATAACGCTGATCTTCGCGTGTCCATTCGCCCGGTCGTACACCGGCCGGGTGAGCACGCCGGCCGGTTCGCCACCCACAGTGAAGCTCACCGCGGCTGCATCGTGGGGCACCACCCGGCCGACCGGCAATGCGCACGGTCGACCGGGGGTGAGTTCGAGGAGGTCGACGGCGTCGACCGACCTGCCGTCGCGGTCGAGGAACTCGGCTCGCAGCAGCCCGCCCGTCGCGGGCACGAAGACGCCTCGCAGCGCACCGGAGCCGTCGGCCGCGCCTGCCTCGGCGGGCGGCTCCGTCCAGTACCCGACGGCGGTGGCGGCGCCGACAACGGCCGAGGTCACGCCGAAGCCGAACACGATCGGCAGTGTGACGCGCTCCCCCGGTGCCAGGGTCGTGAGCGGACCGAGGGCCTCGCACTCCACCACCCGGTCTCGCGGCAGGAGGTCGCCCAGCTCGGCGATCGGCTCGGTCAGCGGGTGTTCCAGCCAGACCTCGACGCGGGAGCCGTCATCCGGGTACTCGGCGGACTCGTCCACCGGGAAGGTCTGGGTCAGGGTGCCCTGCGCGCCCACGTCGGCGAGCCAGCCCGCCGCGTCGGGGAAGCCGACCTTGCCGACGACGTCCTGCGCGGCGACCCGGACGACCGATCCCCCGGTGTCGGTGACCGTCGGAGCCGGACCCGCAGTGATCAACTCGACCGAACGCGGCAGTCCCGACTCGCGGAGGCCGACGTAGACGCCCGCGTGCGGACCCGCCTCCCCGGGGATCTCGCCCGCCAGCTGCGTGACGTTCCACAACGCCCACCGCACCGGGTGCGACTCGACGTTGGTGAAGCTGATCTCCAGGGTGTAGCGGCTCTCGCCCTCGGCCAGCCGCACGGTCCGGATCGTCCGCAGGCCGGTGCGCGGGTCGTCGCCGCTGGTCATGGTGATCTCGGCGACCGTGTCGGCGAGGTGCGGACGTGCCTGGTAAGCGCCGGAGTCCAGCACCGGGTCCGGCGGCCCGGCCCACTGGCCCGCATGGTCCCAGCCCTGCGGCGCGGGCCAGGTCTTGTCCCCGCCGAAGTTGAGCCACTGCGACATCGGGCCGCTCGTCGGACGCGGTCGGCGGCCGTCCACCGGATGCAGCCGATCGTCGAGCAGCCGGGGATTGCGGTACAGGTACTCCCGACCGGCGAAGACCGCGGAGAGCACCCGACCCCCGAGTGCGGGCACCACACCGAGGCGCACCAGGCCGTTGTCGAGATGGAACACCTCGTAGGGCCCGCTGTCGTCCCGCGTGATCGACACCCCGCCGGACGCCGAGGCGTCGAGGTCTGCCGGTCCGCCGTCGTCCTCGGCGTCCCGGGGCGCCTCGGCGGTCACGAGCCCGCCACGTCGTCGGCGACCAGACAGACCTTGCCGGTGCCCGCGCCCGCCGCCAGCCGGTAGGCGGCGTCGGCCTCGGCCAGCGGCAGCCGCTCGCTGACCACGATCTCCGGCCGGACTCCCCAACGGACCAGGTTCCTGGCGAGCTGAGCCATCGCGGGGACGGAGGTCACCCAGGACGCGTGCAGGGTGAGCTGCTTGTGCAGCAGCGTGTCCGACACCTCGGTCTCCAGCGTGCCGCCCTCGCCGACCAGCGAGACCCGGCCCCATTCGGCCGCGTTGTCCACGGCGGTGCCGCGACCTGCTCGGCTGCCGGAACAGTCGATGGCGGTGCTCACGCCTCGACCGCCGGTGATCTCGGCGATCGCCTCGCCCGGTGCGTCGACGCCGACCGTGGCGTCGAACAGGTCCAGCCCGTCGGCCCATTCCCGCCGTTGCGCGGAGGGCTCCACTCCGATGATCCGTCGGGCACCCATGCCCCGACCGATCATCGCGGCGGCCAGACCGACCGGGCCGAGCCCGATGACCAGCAGGTCGTCCTCGCCGCTGACAGCGAGTCTGCGCAGGCCCTCGTAGGCGGTGCCGAAGCCGCAGGCGATCAAAGCTCCGTCCACGTAGGACAGCTCGTCCGGCAGCCGGACGCAGGTGGTCTCCTCGACGAGGATGTAGTCGGCGTTGCCGCCGTCGCGCTGCCAGCCGTAGGCGGCCCTGGCCGCCCCTGTGCAGCTGATCTGGTAGCCGCGCCGACAGTTGTCGCAGGTCATGCAGCCCGCGATGTGGTAGACGATGACGCGATCGCCGACCCCGTACTCACGACAGTCCGGCCCGGCGGCGACCACGACGCCACTGGGCTCGTGCCCGGTGACCACGCCCCGGTAGGCCGGACCGTCGACGCCGCGATGGGTCTTGTGCTCGTGATAGATGTAGCCGATGTCGCTGCCGCAGATCCCCGAGGCGCCGACCCGGAGCAGGAGCTGACCGGGCCCCGGCTCCGGCACCGGGATCTCCTTGATCACGGCGGTGGAGTCGCCGGGGAGGTACACGCCACGCATCGTGGCCGGGACGGCGGTGCCGCTCATGGACGTTGTCTCCTTCGCCTCGTCGAGTGTCTCTCGTCCGGTCCGCGTCAGACCGTGCGCACGGCGCGCTCGCGCCTGCTGATCGCCACGTTCACCAGGACGGCGCCGACGATGATCACGCCGCGCACCACGTTCTGGAAGAACGAGTCGACGCCCAGCAGCACCAGGCCGTTGGCGATCACCGTGATGAACGCGACGCCCAACAGGGTGCCCAGCAGGCTGCCTCGGCCGCCTGCCAGCAGCGTGCCGCCGATGACGACGGCGGCGATGACGTCGAACTCCAGGCCCGCGGCCGCGCCGCCGTTGCCGGAGCCCAGCCGGGCGGCCAGCAGGATGCCGGTGATCGCGGCGAGCAGGCCGGTGGTGGCGAAGAGGATCACCTTGATGCGACCGGTGTCGATGCCCGCCAGCCGCGCCGCCGCGGCGTTGCCGCCGGTGGCGTAGACCGAGCGGCCGTAGGCGGTGTAGCGGGCGACGTAGGCGAAGACCGCGAAGAGCACCAGCATCACCACCGCCGAGGTGGGAATGCCCAGGATGCTGCCGCCGAGTAGGCGGAAGGTGGCGTTGTCCGGCAGCGCGACCGGCAGCGCGTCGGTGATGTAGAGGCCGAGACCGCCGAGCACGCTCCAGAGGCCCAGCGTCGCGATGAACGAGGGCACGGTGAAGCGGGCGACCAGCCAGCCTGCCAGCGCTCCCCACGCCACGCCGAGCGCCAGCGTCGCGAGGATGCCGCCCCAGGTGCCCAGGCCCCAGGCGCCGACGCCCTTGGCGACCAGCACGGAGGAGAACGCGACCGCCGGGCCGATGCTGATGTCGATCTCGCCCGCGATGATCACCAGGGTGACACCCCAGGCGGCGATGCCGATGGTCGCGGCGTCCCGCAGCATCCCGAGCTGGTTGTCCAGCGACAGGAAGCCCGACGCGGTGCTGCCGAGAACGATGTAGAGCAGGGCGATCGCGGCGAGCAGCCCGAGCTCGTTGAGGCGTCTGGTCTTGGTAGACCTGGTGGAGCCGGTGCCGGTCGGGGTGGACGGAGACGTCGGGGACGACTGAGACGTCGAGGACGACGCTGTCCCCGAGGCCGGACCGGTCTGGTGCGAAGAGTTGCTCATCGGATTCCTCACGATTCAGACGGCCATCGTGGCGGCCAGGATGTTGTCGACGGTGATCTCGCTGCCGCGCAGCTCGGATCGGATGCCGCCCGCGTGCAGGCTGAGGACGCGGTCGCACACCAGCGGAAGCTCTTCGAGCTCCCCAGAGACGAACAGCACGCCCGCGCCTGCCGAGGCGAGTTCGCGGACCAGCCGGTAGATCTGGGCCTTGGCCTCGACGTCCACGCCGCGCGTCGGCTCGTCGAGCAGCAGGATTCGGCTGTCGGCGTGCAGCCAGCGGCCGATCACGGCCTTCTGCTGGTTGCCGCCGGACAGGTCGGCGATCGGCGTCTGCGTCCGCGCGGTCTTGATGCCGAGCCTGCGCACCAGGGCGGTGGCGGCCTCCCGTACCCGACTGGTGGAGATCGACGGGCCGGTGGAGACCCGACCGAAGTCCGAAATCACCATGTTCTCGTCGACGCCCAGCATCGGGATGATGCCCTCGGCCTTGCGGTTCTCCGGGGTCAGGCCGACCCCGAGCCGCTTCATCCGCGCCGGTGTCGGGTTCTCGACCCGCGTGCCCTCGACCTCGATGCGGCCCGAGACGATCGGGTCGAAGCCCGCGACCGCCCGCAGCAGTTCCGTGCGCCCGGAGCCCAACAGGCCGCCGATGCCCAGCACCTCGCCGGGGTACAGCTCGAAGGAGACTCCGGTGATCTTCGGCGGGACGGTGAGGTCGCGGACGGCGAGCAGCGGCGTCCCGGTGCGGTCGATCGTCACGGGCGTGACCTGCTCGGCAGCCTCGCTCTCGCCGCCGAGCATCAGCTCGACGATCTCGCGGGTCGTGGTGTCCTTCGCCGAGACCGTCTCCACGGTGCGACCGTCGCGCATCACGGTGATGCTGTCGGCGACCTGTCGGATCTCGTCGAGCCGGTGGCTCACATAGATCACGGCCACGCCTGCGGCGGCGATCCGGCCGACGACCTCCAGGACCATCGTCACCTCGCTCGCGGCCAGCGCGGAGGTCGGCTCGTCCAGGATCAGGACCTTCGGGGTCTGCCGGACCGCGCGGGCGATCTCCACGAGCTGCTGCTCGGCGAGCGACAGGGTGGCGACCGGCCGTTCCGGATCGATGCGCAGGCCCAGCTCGGCCAGGACCTCGGCCGATTCGCGGCGCATGCGCTCGTAGTCGATGCGCGAGCCCGCGCGAGGCCAGCCGCCGAGGAACATGTTCTCCGCGACGCTGAGCCAGGGCACCAGGCTCAGCTCCTGGTAGACGGTGGCGACGCCCAGCTCGACGGCGCGCCGGACGCCGCCGTCCCCGAGGGGCGTGCCGCCGATGCGGATCTCGCCGGCGTCGGGGCGGTCCACGCCCGCGATCATCCGGATGAGCGTGGACTTGCCCGCGCCGTTGCGGCCGAGCAGTGCCCGCACCTCGCCCGACCGGAGCTGGAAGTCGGCGCCCGCCAGGGCCACCACTCCCGGATACGCCTTCGTCACGTCCCGTACGCTGGCGGCGAAGACCTCATCGTCGGTCACCACGTCACTCCACCTTCTCCCGACTGTCCCTGCGGAACGCACTCGGCAGGCCGACCGCGGCGACTGCCCGGCCCCGCCGGACGCGCCGCCCGGCCCGCCTCGACACCGACTGCTCGACACACCGGCCCGATCACGGCAGGCCGTCCGGGTGTTCCTGGAGCCACGTCGCGCCGTCCTCCGGAGTCGTGTAGATCTCGACGGGGGCCGGGAGGATGAACTCCTCCGGCGGGTTGCCCGCGAGCACGGCCTGCGCGGTCTCGGCCGCCATCCGGCCGACGGTGACGCCGGAGATGTCGACGTTGCCCTTGAGCACCCTGTGATCGACCAGCGCGTTGGCGGCCTCGGTGGACATGTCCCCGCCGAACACCACCGTCTGGCCGACCTTGTTCCTGGCCTGCACGGCACGAATGGAGCCGAGGGTCGCGCCGCCCGCCTGGCCGAAGAAGGCGTCGAGGTCGGGGTGGGCGGTGAGGATGCGCTCGGCGACGTCCACCGCCTCGTCGATCGTCGAGCCCTGCTGGTTGGCGACGATCTCCGCGTCGGGGACCTTAGCGAACAAGGCCTCCTCGAAACCGAGTCTGCGCTGCACGCAGACCTCGACCTGCTCGCAGTTGACGATGCCGATCTGCGGCGCCTCGATGCCCTCGGCGATGAAGTACTCGGCGGCGGCGTCGCCCAGCAGCCTGCCGAACTCGAGCGGATCGCCCAGGATGAACGCCTCGACGTACTGTCTGGCCGCCTCGTCGGCGATGCAGGTGTTGTAGCAGATCACCGGGACGCCGCTGCGGTGCGCGAGGCGGATCGCCGGGATGGACGCCGTCTCGGAGACCGGCGAGAGCACCAGCGCGTCCACGTCGGCGGAGCTGACCGTGTCGACGAACGAGCTCTCCTGCGAGGCGTCGCCCTGTGCGTTGAGCTCCAGCAGCTGGACGTTGCGGCCCATCTCGGCGGCCTCGTCCTGCATGCCCTTGCGGACGCCCGCGTAGTAGCCCTGCGCGTCCATGTAGACGACGCCGAAACGACCGCCCTCGCCGATGGGCGCGCCGCAGCCTGCTGCGGCGAGCGCGGCGACGAGCAGGGTCGTCATGACGACCACCGCCCGGCGGCGACCTCTCGCGATCCTCGACATCGGCTCTCCTTCGAACCAACCGGCTGACCCCCACGGGGCGATGTGGAGGAAGTATCGGCACCCGCCGCCAGCCAGGTCAAGAAAAAATACTAATTAATTATTAGTGTCACTCGGGGTGTTCGCATGTTCACCTTGAGGCGGGCACGGTCATGGCGCACGCGGTGAGCAGGCGGACGGGGAGTCGCCGGCGAGTTCCAGCAAGTTCCAGCGAGGACCGGTGCGGGCCGGTGCGCGCCTGGTCGGCGGGGAGACCCGCGCGACGGGGTTGCCGGGTCGGCGCCCGCTCAAGAGCGGAGCCCAGCCGCGCGGGTGCGTCGATCCGGTCGACGGCGTCCTCAAGATCACAGGTGTTCGTGAAGGCCTCGAGCGCCCCCTGCGTAGCGCGACGGCTCTGGCATCCCGATCACCACCCGTGGACTCGCCAGCCTCGGGCCTGGGCAGTGAACGCGACGCCGCGCCCGACCTCGCCGATCCTGATCACGACAGGCACGCGACACGACGGCGCCGCGTCGACTTCCCGCCGAGACGGCCGATCTGCCGCTGCCGACCAACTCGCCGATCCGCGTCAGGCACGCCCCGCCGCGTGCACGGAAGGGACTGTCTCCGCGATGCGCAGCGCGAGGACCTCGGCCGCGATTCGCGCAGGACGATCGACAGACCGCCTGTGCGGCGGACTCGAGCCTGCCATGCTGTGATCTCCACCGAGCCGATGCGGGCGGGGACACCTCGGCCGTCACGTCGGCCCTGTCGTCGGCTGCGGCGCAGCAACGAGCGTGCAGGCGCCCCGAGCCCACGTTCGACGGCGACTCGCGCGCGACACGCGCGGTGCGACCCGTATCACACCACGCGGTGTTAGCGGCTAACATGACTGGTGTGCCGAATCGATCCGCCGAGACTCGAGCGCGCATCCAGGAATGCGCGCTGGAGCTGTTCGCCCGCAACGGCTACGCGGCCACCCGCGTCGTCGACATCGCCGCCGCCGCAGGCGTCTCGCACATGACGTTCTTCCGCCACTTCCCCACCAAGGAAGACGTCGTGCTGGAGGACCCGTTCAACCCCTTCGTCGCCGACCTGATCGCCGCTCAACCGCTCGGCCTGCCGGTTCTGGAGCGCGTGCGGCTCGGACTCCTCAACTCGACGACCGAACTCCCGGAATGGGCGGTCGCCCAGACCAGGGAGCGGATCAGGCTGGCCGCATGTGAACCGGTGCTACGGGACCGGTTCTCCGCACACCTCCATGCCACCGAGCGGTGCATCGTCGATCGGCTGATCGAACAGGCCGCCGACCCGCTCACCGCGTCAACCGCCACCGCCGCCTGCCTGGCCGCCCTGCGCGTCGCGCTGCTCGACTGGGGCGAGCACGGCGAGGAGACGTTGAACGAACGCATCGTCGCGGCACTGGGCGTGCTGGGGCCCACGGCGCAGGACTGAGCAGACAAGACGGCCACCGCCTCGCTTCGCCGCAGCGCCCGGGTCTCGGCACTCGGCCTGCCGAGCAGCGGCGGGCTCGGCAGGCGAGATCAGTCCCGGCGCCGATGTCCGTCGCCGACGCCCGCGACGTCGGCCCCGCGTTCCTGCGCCTCGGCGATGCGTCGATAGACCCGATTGCGGGCCACCAGGACCAGCGTCGCCAAGAAGGCCGACAGCGGCGATCCCGCCAACACGCCCACCTCGACGTGTTCGGCACGTGCGCAGCCCGCGGCGAACACGAGTTCGCCGATCAGCAGCGACAGGTGAAGCCGACACCGGCAGGCATCGACAGCCCGAGGAGGTCCCACCACGAGACGTTCTCGGCCAGCCCGGGCGCCGGTGAATCGCCGCACGAGGGGATCGTGCCGCCGCGCACCGCCCGCACCCGTCGAGGGGCCGGTGCACAGGCAGCCGGGTTGCACGGTCCTCGATCACCCCGACGGTAGCGCGGCGGGGCATAGACCGCGCCCGACCCCTGCCACCGTCACCCCGAGGCCGGGCCGCCGGAACTCCCTTCCGGCCGTCCCGGCCTGGACTCGGGGCGGCGGGCGAGCCCGGTCAGAAGCGGGCGCCGAGATCCGAATGGTCCCTCGGCACGAGGAAGTTCGAGGTCGGGATGCCCCCGTCGGCGTCACGAGGCCCGCTGATCGTCGACGGGTCGACGCTGAACAGGTCGGAGTCCTCCCAGTCGTCGGCGCGGTCCCAGGAGTTCCCGCTGCCCGTGGAGTCGCCGAGCTGGATCGGGACGTCGTCGCCCACCGAGAGGTTGTCGGTCAGCACTGAACTGGACCTGTTGAACCGGAAGCCGTATCCGCCGTTGGCGTAGGAACTGTTGCGGTCCACGACATGGGTGCCCTGGTTGTTGTTGTCGATGAAGCCCGCGACCTCATTGTCGAACGCGATGTTGTTGCGCACCACGTGGTCGGTGGGCGGGCCGTCCCCGCCGCCGAGCTTGAACCCGTTGCCGTCGCCCTGAAAGTCCGGGAAGTTCCACCGGTTGGCGCCGTTGCCGTAGGCGATGCTGTCCTCGATGAGGATCGGTGACAGGAACTCCCAGGCGTCGAAACCGTCGTCGACGTTGTTCCACAACCGCGCCCCTCGCACCACGTTGCCCTCGCCGCTGCCCTCCTTGATGGCGAGTCCGTCGGCACTCTCTCCGTTCTTGCGTGGGTCGCGATTGCTGTGGCTGTCGAGGTCGAGCACCTGATTCCGGCTCGAGTCGCCCTGAATCTGGAGTCCACTCTCGTAGTTGTCCCTGGTGATCAGCCGGTCGAAGATCGTGTCGTCGCAGGAGTCGCAGTAGATGCCGTACGGACCGCGAATGATCTCCAGGTCGCGGTAGATCCAGAAGGCGGCCCGTTCCTGATGGATCGCGCCCCGCTGCGGGCGCGGGATGCTGCCACCGACCGGCGTGTGGCTCGCAGGCAGCGCATCGCCGTCGATGACGGCGCGTTCTCCCTGATAGGCGGTGAGCGTGATAGGGGCGTCCGGCTCACCGCTGTGCAGGATCTGGATGTTCGTGCTCAACGCGTAGGTGCCGCCGCGCAGGGCGATCACGTCACCCGGCTCGGCGAGATCGACAGCGCGTTGGATCCCGCGCAGCGGCTCGTCGATCGTTCCGGGATTCGCATCGTCGCCGTCGGGCGCGACGACGATCAGCCCGTCCTGGTCGGCCAGGGTCCCCCTGCGCGGCTCGGCCGCAGAATCACTACGCGGCTCAGCCGCAGGAACATTGCGCGGCTCAGCCGCGGTGACACTGCGCGGCTCAGCCGCGGTGACACTGCGCGGCTCAGCCGCGGTAGCAGCCTGGGCACCTGCCAGAAGGCCCGGCACCACGGCGACCAGCAGCGCGACGTCTCGCAGGCGGCCTCGTCGCCGCTGCGCACTGTTGCCCATCACATCGCCCTTCCCTCGGGCGCGATCCCCGGGCACCCTGCAGACAACGAGGGGAAAGCGCTTTCCACCACGCTAAGACCAGGCGGAGAGGTGGTCAATCAACCGGATGTCGTGCCCGGTCGGCCATCGGAACCAAGCCGCTGAGACCCGTTCGCCAGCCGCCCTCGGGCAGCAGACCGACCAGGACGCGCGGACGCTCGCGATCATCCGACCACCACGACGATCGAGATCAGCTCAGCGGCGGATCAGGCGCAAGGCCCCCGTCCGGAGCGATGTGTTCGAAGATCTGGTCCACCAACGCCACCACGTGCGGGTCGTCGACCGTGTAGAAGTGCTGCCGCCCCTCCCGACGTGCGGAGATGACTCCGGCGAGCCGGAGCTTGCCCAGGTGCTGACTGACCGTCGCGATGCTCACCCCGACCCGGCCCGCCAGGGTGCCGACGTCGTGCGAGCCGTGCGCGAGCAGCCACACCAGGTGCAGCCGGGGGCCGCTGGAGAGCAGCGCGAAGGTCGCGGCGGCGGCACTGAGCTGCACAGAGGTCGGCTCGGGCGCCGCGCAGGAGTGGGTACGCGGCTCGGCGGACGAAGATTCGGGTCTGATCATGGCGATCTTCATTCTCTCGCACCGACCTGCTGCGACGCGAGACAACCTCAGGCATCACCCCATTTCGTCGTTTCGTCGATTGCGAAACTGTCGAAGGGTGTGGCAGCATGAGGCTCGTTCCGAAGGGGAGTAGCCCGCAAGCCCATCGTTCGACACGCTGAGTTCGACATCGATCTCCGGCGATGGGGCCAGGCCAGCGCAGGTCTGGTGGGCGAGACCTTCGGCCAGCCGCCATTGCCTGGCCGAGGTCGTTCGATGTCCCCGCCCTGGCATGCGCCGTCCGGGGAAGGTGCTCATGTTCGCCAGACTGATCCGATCGCTGGGGTTGTGCCTGATATTGGCGCTGCCCGCGCTGGTGTTCCGCGTGAGCGGCATCGCGTCGGACCCCCTGATCTCCCTGGCGATATTCGGATCGGGCGTGGTCGCCGCGTCGTTCGTACTGGCCTGGGCAGCCGAGGCCGCTCAGGTGGACATCTCCGGTGGGCTGGCCATCGCGATCCTCGCCGTCATCGCGGTGCTGCCGGAGTACGCCGTGGACCTGTACTTCGCCTTCACCGCAGGCAGCAGGCCCGAGTACGTCTCCTATGCCGCCGCCAACATGACCGGTTCGAACCGACTGCTTCTCGGCCTCGGATGGTCGTTGGTCGTGTTGCTCGCGCTGGCCGTCGCCAAGCGACGCACCGGGAAGTCGATCCGCGCGCTGACCCTGGACTCGGGGCACCGAGTGGAACTGGGCTTCCTCGCCATCGCCTCCGTCATCGCGTTCGCCATTCCGCTCAGTGGTCAGATTCATCTGACCCTGGGCATCGGACTGCTCGTCTTCTTCGGGTTCTACCTGTGGAAGGTCTCGCGCGGTGACACCGAGGAGCCGGAGCTGGTCGGGCCCGCCGCCACGATCGGGGCACTGCCGAAGCGCGTCAGGCGGACACTGGTGGTCACGCTGTTCGTCGGGGCCGCCGTGGTGATCCTGGCCTGCGCCGAGCCCTTCGCCGATGCCCTGATCGAGACGGGCGCCCAGCTCGGCATCGACGAGTTCCTGCTGGTCCAGTGGCTGGCGCCGCTGGCGTCGGAGGCACCGGAGCTCATCATCGCCATCCTCTTCGCGCTGCGCGGCAACGGCGCAGTCGCGATCGGCATGCTCGTCTCGGCCAAGGTCAACCAGTGGACGCTGCTGGTCGGCAGTCTGCCGGTGGCCTACCTGATGGGTGGCGGCGGACTGGCACTCGACCTGGACGGCAGGCAGGTCGAGGAGTTCCTGCTGACCGCGACGCAGACCCTGCTGGGCATCGCCGTACTGCTGGCGCTGCGCTTCCCGCGTTGGGCTGCCTGGACGCTGCTCGGACTCTTCGCGGTGCAGTTCGTCTTCCCCGGCCAGGAGGCTCGATACGTCCTCAGCGGGGTCTATGCGGCACTCGCACTGGGCGCTTTCATCTTTCACCGGAAGCACCTGCTGCCCACGCTGGCCGCGCCGTTCCGGGCGCATCCGAACAAGGCGTCCGACGAGACGGCGAAGAAGGACAGCAACACCGCCGCCTGACCATCCCGGCCGGCCGATCCCCCGACTCCCGACGCTGCACACCCGACGGGCCGCGCTCTCCCGGAGCGCGGCCCGTTCTGGCACCAGTGGTCGACCCCGACCGGCGTCGGCAGCCAGGGCAGCCAGGGCAGCCAGGGCAGCCAGGGCAGCCAGGGCAGCCAGGATCCGAGCCTCGAACCCCGCCGACGTGACCGTGCACCCGAGGCAAGGAACGAGGCCTGAGACGAGACGGGAGTGATCGGCGCGGTCGCGGCCCGGCAGCCGAGTCCCGCTCCGCCCCCGACATGCAGGCCCATGACGCGCCGACGGGACCCGAAGCGGGACCGGCGAACAGAGGACCGGGGGAAGTGCGTCGGCCGCCGGGGCGCCGGACCGACCCGCAGACCGGCCGAGTGACCGGACCACCGCCGCTACGCGAGACCAGCCGAGGCACACGAGCCGAGGGCCGAGCGGGACGACCCAGACCACGCCTCGTCGGAGTCGGCGCAGCCCACCACCCGCAGCCCTCGGCCGCCTCGATCCGTCGGGCCCCACCGACCGCGATGATCGAGCATGCGGGAGACCCGGACGGGCACGGCGCGACAGGAACGCGACGGGCGGCACCGAAAGCCGAGCATGCGGCTCGGCGACGGCTCCGCAGGCACGTCTCCCGCTCGCGAGCATGCGAGCCCGACGGAACGGCAGCACAGCGGGCGAATTCCGGATCATGCACTCACAGTAGCCAGATCCGGAGTTCGACGAGGGCGCCGACGAGAACTCATGACAGTTGTCATAAAGATAAATGACAAGTGTCATACACAACTCATGACAGTTGACACTACCTGCGCGGATTCCGTTCCGAGATGATCTGCCGCATGAGTCCTCCGCCCGCCACGTCCCCGCCTCCCCTGCCTCGTCACCACGGTTCGATCAGGCAATGGACGGCACGCTTCGTAGTCGGACGGGCCTCGCACAGACCTGTCTCGACCCAGCCGCCAAGGCGATACAGGCATCCCCGTCGCGCCGACCGGCCGGCAGGGAGCACACCCGACGGCGACCGCCCCGGACGATTCGAGCGCGCGGCCCCGTGGCACGCGACACGCGACACGCACGGCATGGTCGCCCGCAAATGAGGTCGAGCCACGCCCGCATCCGGCCGACGCGCCACAGGCGATCAGCACGCCGCGATACGACCCGAAAAGGGAGTTGAACATCGAGAAGTCGAGCGACGAGAGGTGAATATGACGGCACCCCGAGATCCGGTCAACCAAGGTTGACAGAGCCCATTTCGTCAACCTAGGGTGACGAAATGGGAAGCGATCCACTCCGCCGCCGGAACCGAGCAGCAGGTACGCACGCCTGTCCGACGCCGTCGGCTTCAGGCTGGGTCTTGACCGCCGTCCGGAGGTCCAGGCGAACTGCCGACCTGGCACGACGGACAGCCGCTGCGATCCCCCGTGCCATCAGGCAGCCGGACCGACCGCAGCCGACCGTCCTGCCCGCCTCACCCGAGCCCGCCGGACCGGGTGATGTCCAGGTGATCGACCGACCGACCGACAGACCGACTTCGAGCGAGCCGTGCTGATCGGTCCGCCGTGCCTGTCTGGCGTCGTGCCACCGGTCCTGGCCGCCGCCCGACACGAACCGTCCGCAGCACATCGCCGGAGCCGTGGATCGTCAGCACGCGCGACCGGCGCAGACCGGCCGGTCCGCCCAAGCCGGTCCATCCCGCCCCGTTGCCCCGAGGTTCCACGTCGTCCATCCGGATCAGGAGTGTGAGCAAGGAGATGAGCCCTACTTCCGTAGTGCGGTCGGCCGTCGGTGTCGCAGTGGCCGCCAACCTCCCAGTCCTGCTCTGGGGCGCTCCCGGCACCGGGAAGACGTCCTCGGTGCTCGCGTTAGGCGCCGCACTCGACCTCCCCGTCGAGGTCGTCGTCGGCTCCATCCGCGAGCCGAGCGACTTCTCCGGGCTGCCGATGGTCCGGGACGGCCGGACCTGGTTCGCCCCGCCCCGCTGGGCCGAGCGGCTGTCCGAGGCGGGCCGGGGTCTGCTCCTCCTCGACGAGCTGACCACCGCACCGCCCTCAGTGCAGGCCGCGATGCTTCGCGTGGTGTTGGAGCGCACCGTCGGCGACCTCGAGCTGCCCGCCGCTGTGCGGATCGTCGCCGCCGCCAACCCGCCGGAGTCGGCGGCCGACGGCTGGGAGCTGTCGGCTCCGCTGGCGAATCGATTCGTTCACCTGGACTGGCAGGTCGATGCCATCGACGTCGCCGAAGGCCTCGCGGCAGGCTTCCCCGTGCCCACGACGGGTCCGCTCGTCTCGCCGTCCCCCGCCGAGATCGGCGGAGCCCGGTCGATGGTCGCCGCCTTCCTGCGGGTACGCCCCGAGTTACTGCTCGCGGTGCCCGAGGAACCGAGCAGGGCCGGGCGAGCCTGGCCCAGTCCGAGGACATGGGAGGCAGCGGCCACGATCCTCGCCGCGTGCACCACCGGGGAGGTCGCCGAGGAGGTGCGGGCGGAGTTGGTCCTCGGCGCGGTCGGGGCGGCAGCGGGCTTCGAGCTGATCTCCTGGCTGCGCAACCTCGACCTCCCCGACCCGGAGACCCTTCTCTCGGCTCCGGACACCCCGTTGCCGGAGAGGGCGGATCGGCTCTATGCGGTGCTCGGTGCGGTCGTCGCGCACGTGGCGGCCGACGGCAGCCCGGCCACGTGGGAGGCGGCCTGGGCAGTGGTGGCCACGGCCGCACGCAAGGCACCGGACGTCGCCGCCGGGGCCGCTCGGTCGCTGGCGAAGGCCAGACCTGCCGGGGCCGCCCTCCCCCACGCGATGCGAGGGCTGACACCGATCCTGCGTGCGGCCGGACTGCTGCGATGAACAACAGCCAGAACCCTGAGCTCGGATCAGAAGGAGCGGCCGATCAGGTGCTGGCCCGGTTCGCCTCGGCTCGGCTCTGGGCGGCGCATCGGGCGCCGTACCTGGCCAGCGCCGTCTTCGCTCTGACCCCGGTGGTGCTGGCGCCGTTGGTCGACGAGCGAACGGGCGGGCTCGTCCCCGACCCGGAGTTCCGTGCATTCCCCGTCGACACCCGGTGGCACGTGCACCTGGAGACCGGCACCGCGCTGACCACTCCGGTGCCCGAGATCGGCTGGTGGCTGCTGCACCACATCGGACATCTGGTGCGCGCGCATGCCGCGCGATCACCGGTCCGCGCCGAGACGACTGTTTCTGCCGCCGCCGGAGCGCCAGGCGACACCGAGGCGCGGCGGTGGAATCAGGCGGCCGACGCGGAGATCAACGACGACCTGGCCGCCGAGGGCCTGCCCGGCCCCGACGGAGTGATCTCTCCCGCCGTGCTCGGTCTGCCCCCACATCTGACGGCCGAGGAGTATCTGTCCCGGTTGGACGTTCTCGCCGAGGCCGTCGGCCGAGGCGGGCACGAGTTGGCGGAATCGGTCGACTGCGGCAGCGCGGCCGACGGCGTGCGCCGGGATCAGGAGCTTCCCGAATCCGGCGGCGGACCGACGGAGCTGGAGCGTGAACTGCTGGAACGCTCCCTGGCTGTCGGAATTCAGGACCGCGTCGCCGCGAGGAGCGAGGTGCCGCTCGGCTGGCGACGGTGGGCCGAGGCGCGGCTGCAGCCTGCGGTGAACTGGCGGGCACGGCTCGCCGCGCTGATTCGACGTGGACACGGCCTGACGAGCGGACGCGTCGACTTCAGTCATCGACGTCCGTCCCGCCGGGCCGGATCATGCCCGGACATCGCGCTACCCGCCATGGTGCAGCCGGTACCCGCCGCCGTCGTCGTGATCGACACTTCGGGCAGCGTCAGCTCAGTCCGGCTCCGCCGCCTGCTCAGTGAGGTCACCGCGATCCTGCACGGCGTCGGCGGGACCGGACGCAGGCTGCGAGTGCTCTGCTGCGATCTGACCGCGCATCCCGTCCAGGAGGTCACCCGTGCCGAGGACGTCGTCCTGCTCGGCGGTGGAGGCACCGACATGCGGGCCGGGATCGCCGAGGCTACCGCGCTGCGACCGCGGCCGGACCTGGTCATCGTCCTCACCGACGGCCAGACCCCATGGCCGGTCCGCCGTCTCGCCGTTCCGCTCCTCGTCTGCCTGATCGGCGAGGACGGCAGCGCCCCCGAGTGGGCGCATACCGTGCGAATTCCTGAGGAGGAGCCATGACCATCGCGTTTCCCGACGACCCGGAGGAGCCGCACGACGCCGAGGCCGTGGCGAACCCTCGAACCGGCGACGGAACGGACAGCCGCTCGGCCCCGACGGGAGAGGGCCCCGACAGTCCGAGCGAGGAGGGACGGGCCGGGGACCGAGACCGGACAGCGGGCTGGGGGGCGGGTGCCGCCGAGGACCTCAAGCCGGAAGCGCTGCACGAGTGGTCGGCGTCCGGCTGCACCGTCGCCGAGGCCCGCCGATGGATCTCGGACGGGTACACCGCGGCCGATGCCGCGCGATGGCGACGAGCCGGGGTGTACACCCCGGACGCGGCGCGGGAATGGCGCTCGGCGGGCCTGACCCCTTACACCGTGGACGGTGCGCTGCGTGCAGGCATGACACCGCGTGACGCGGTGCGCTGGCGCGAACTCGGCTATTCCGTTCAGGCCGCAGCCGAACGCCACCTCGCCGGGGAGAGTCCGCACCCGAAGGGCTGGTGGCATCGCTTCTTCGGCCGCCGACCGGTGCGGTTCGGCGAGGAAGGCGGCAGCGAACGCGGTGGCAGCGACCGAGACGGCAGCACTGGTGGCGGCGGGGAGCGCAGCAGCGCGCGCGGAGGGCCGGGGCCGACCGACCAGGGTCAAGGTCAAGGTCAAGGTCAAGAGAGTGCAACACGGGCCGGGGACCGTGACTCGGGGCGCGGCAGATCGGCCGCGATGCGGGTACTGCTGCACGCAGGCGTCACCGCCGCCACCGCACGCGAGTTCGTCGACGCGGGCTGGTCCGGCAGGGCCGCGATCGCCTGGGCCCGCCGAGCCGTTCCGCCGACGGACGCCTCGATCTTCGACGCGCTCGGCCTCTCCCCCGCCGAGGGGGCCCAGCGGCTGCGCCATGGCGAGGATGCCGTCTCGATGATGACCGACTGGTGGCGGGCAGACGTCCCGCTCGACGAGGTCGCGGCCTGGGCCGGGGCCGGCTTCGCGCCCGAGGAGGCCGCCGCGATGCGAGCCGACGGAGTCGACGTCGAGCAGGCTGCGATTCTGCGCGCGCTGGGCGAGGACGAGCGGTGACCGGGCCCGATGCGGGGCAGGCAAGCCCCGGCCCGGCCCGATGCGGGCCGGGGCGGAGCGGGCAGGCTGCCATCTGGCGATGAGGTGAGGCTCGTACGGGAATCCCGTCGGGACGGGATGCGGACGTCGACGATGCCCGACAAGGCACCGGGGGTCGGCGACACCGGGTGGGCAGGCGGTGCGGCGAGGGGTGCACCGAGTCCCCGCTGAGCCGGTGCGGACCCGGACCGCGAGTGGAGACAGAACAGGGAGCGACGAGACAAGCTCAGACCGCCGGTCGGCCGGCTGGCCGGTCGAGTCCCGAGGAGCTGCCGCAATGAGCGGTCTCGAGGCGGAGCCGGTGCAGGCTCCCGGCAGAGCCGGTGCGGACGAAGGGCCTGCTGCGCGTGCTCGGACCACAGCTCCGGCGACTGCTCGGGAACCCGGCCGCGTCGACCGACGAAGCCGAGAAGGCGGTTCGCCGAACAGGATTTCGTCGCGCACGCCGCGACGACGAATCGTGCGGTGAGGAGTCGGGGCGAGTCGCGTCGGGGCGGGACAAGTCGGGGCGGGTCAGGGCAGGACGAGTCGGGGCAGGGCGGGGCGGGACGGAGCCGAGTCAGGACGGAGCCGAGTGATGATCGCGAAACGGTGTGGGGGGGGCTGGCAGGTGGCGCTCGGCATCGCCTGCTGCGCGCAGTGAGAGACGCGGTCCCTCTCGACTGCTCGGTTCCACGGTTCGTCCTCGGCAGACGGCGCAGAGACGTGCCGGTCCGGCGAGCTCAGGCAGCGCGGCGCCGATCCGCCATCGCTCGCCCGGCATCAACCGCCTCACCAGCCGGGATGGCTGAATCCGGCCGCACACGGTCACCGACATTGACCACGCAGTGATCATCGCTAGGTTCGGAGATCGACAACCCCCGTCGCGGCGACGTCCGTCCCTTCCCCCCGCCAGACGCCACGGAACCCCTCTCGTTCCCCGGTCCGGACTCGGCGACGTCGCCGGGTGTCTGGGAGATGACGACGGGTCGCGCCGCGTGTCATCGCCGACGGAACGGAGTTCGTCCATGCCTGGATTTCCTCGACGTGGTTTTCTCGCCGGAACGGTGGCCGCAGGCGCCGCAGCGCAGCTTCCCTGGCTGACAGCGCAGGCGTCCGCCGCCACGAGGCAGACCTCGGCCGCCCCCGCCGAGGTCAGCCTCGGCTGGCTGGAGGGCGGCGCACCCGCCGAGGTTCCCGGCACCACGTGGGGTGTGCCCTGGCCGAAGGGGGCACTACCCGCCGATCAGGCCTTCGCCCTGCACACCGACGGCGGCGACGAGGTGCCGGTGCAGACCTGGCCGATCGGCTACTGGCCGGACGGCTCGCTGAAGTGGTCGGCCCACGCCGTCGGCCCGCACACCGCCGCCGATGCCTACCGGCTGACACCCGGTGACGGATCGGCGCCCGCGGCCCCGGTGACGGTGCGGGAGGACCGTCGCATCGTCGAGATCGACACCGGAGTGATCCGAGTCCGCATCCCGCGCAGCGGGTCCACCCTGATCGAGTCGATCAGTCGCGACGGCGTGGAGATCGCCGGTGCGGGTGAGTTGATCCTGATTCGGGGCGACTCCGCCGAGGACGGCGACGAGGGCAGCAGCAGGCGGGAGCGCTTCGTCGGCCGCGTCGGCACGGTGACCGTCGAGCAGGCCGAGGCGGTCCGCGCCGTAGTGAAGGTCGAGGGCGTGCATCGGGCCCGTCGGGGTGGTCGGGAGATGCTGCCGTTCACCGTGCGGCTCTATCTCTACGCGGGTGCCGAGAACCTGCGGATGATGCATAGCTTCGTCTTCGACCGGGACGGTCAGGAGGACTTCGTCCACGGGCTCGGCGTGCGACTCCAGGTGCCGATGCGCGATCAGCAGCACGACCGGCACATCCGGTTCGGCGGGCAGGACGGCGGTCTGCACGCGGAAGCCGTGAAGGGCCTGACCGGTCTGCGGCGCGACCCTGGCGTCGAGGTCCGACAGGCGCAGGTCGCCGGTCGGCCGACGCCGCCGGTGGACGGCTTCCCGGACAACGTGCGCACCCGGATGCATCTCATCCCCGACTGGGGTGATCACACGCTGAGCCAGCTGTCCTCGGAGTCCTTTCAGATCCGCAAGCGCACCAAGGCCGGGCACGGCTGGGTGCCCTCGGCAACGGGCAGGCGCGCGTCGGGCCTCGGCTATGTCGGGGGCATCAGCGGCGGTCTGGCCTTCGGGCTTCGCGACTTCTGGCAGCGGCATCCCACTCAGCTCGACGTCCGCAACGCCGCGACGGAGACGGCCGAGGTGACGGTGTGGCTGTGGTCGCCCGATGCCAAGCCGATGGACCTGCGGTTCTTCCACGACGGTCTCGGCCAGGACACCTACGAGGAGCAGCTCGAGGCCCTGGAGATCACCTACGAGGACTACGAGCCCGGCTTCGGCACCGCTGAGGGGATCGCTCGAACCAGCGAACTGCTGTTCTGGGCGCTGCCCGCCACGCCGACCGCCGACCGCCTCGCCGCGATGTCGGCCTCGGTGAGCACACCGCCGCTGTTGACCGCGCCGCCGGAGCATCTGCACGGCGCGGGCGTGTTCGGCGATTGGAGCCCGGTGGACCGCTCCACGCCTGCCAGAGCCGAGATCGAGGATCGGCTGGACTTCCTGTTCGCCTTCTACCGTGATCAGATCGAGCAGCGGCACTGGTACGGGTTCTGGGACTATGGCGACGTCATGCACACCTACGATGCCGACCGCCACGTCTGGCGGTACGACGTCGGCGGTTATGCCTGGGACAACTCGGAGCTGGGCACCGACATCTGGCTGTGGCTGCACTACCTGCGCACCGGCAGCGCCGAGGCGTTCCGGCTGGCCGAGGCGATGGTGCGGCACACCGGCGAGGTCGACGTCTACCACTCCGGCCCGTACGAGAAGCTCGGCACCCGCCACAACGTGCAGCACTTCGGGTGCAGCGCCAAGCAGGTGCGCATCAGCACGGTCGCCAACCGGCGGTACTACTACTTCCTGACGGCCGACGAGCGCGTGGGCGATCTGATGCACGCCCAGATCGACGTCGACCAGACGTTCCTCACGCTCGATCCGAGCCGCAAGGTGCGCGGCGACGTCTACGAGCCGGACCCACAG
This sequence comes from Actinoalloteichus fjordicus, assembly GCF_001941625.1. Lineage (NCBI taxonomy): Bacteria > Bacillati > Actinomycetota > Actinomycetes > Pseudonocardiales > Pseudonocardiaceae > Actinoalloteichus > Actinoalloteichus fjordicus. Next base: position 3,008,665 of record NZ_CP016076.1, on the reverse strand, counting down.
GCATTGAGCATCGGCACCGGCACCGACTGGAGCGCGTTGGCCGTCGCCTGGCTCACCGAGTGGGAGCGCGGCGGCGATCCGATCGCGCGGGAGAAGCTGTTCGCGGGAGTCGAGACGATCCCGCAGCTGCCGAACGGCTTCTACACCGACGGCGAGCGCTACGACATCGACACCGGTCGCTACCACCTGCCTGCGGATCACGGGATCAGCGTCTCGCACCTGAACGCGGTGTTCGGCCAGGTGGAGTTGTGCAGCGAGTTGATCGATCTGCTGGCGGACTCCGCGTTCGAGGAGGCCTGGCTCCAGTACTGCAGGCTGTACAACGCCACGGCCGCAGAGCAGGAGGCCGAGCTCGGGGAGTCGCTGGGCAATCTCAACCTCGGGCAGGCACACTCCCGGCTCACCGCCTACGCGGCCAAGCGGCTCGGTGACGAACGGCTGGCCGAGCGGGCGTGGGCGGAGTTCTACGGCGGTGCGGCGGGGTACGGACCCGATCTCGACTGGTCGGTGACCCGGATCGAGGGGCCGCGCACCCTGAACCCGATCGACGAGGCCGCCTTCGTCTCTACCAACGCCAGCGCACAGTACGGGCTGGCGGCCATCCAGAACCTGGCGTTGATCGGCGACCGCCTGCCGGACTGAGTGCGGACGATCCCGTTGTGCTCGCCTGATCAATCCCTCCATCGGCACGGCCCTGGCGGGGCCCGTCCACCGGAATCTTCCCGCTCGGCGGGCCTCGTCGGCGGAGCGGGATCGAGACGGCCCCGCGTCGAGACCGGGTCGCTCGCCACACCGGGTCGGGTCACTCCGGGTTCGGTGGCCGGACGAGACCCGTGCGGACTCGTGGTCCGTCGGTGTGCGCGAGCCGCGCCGCGAACCTCCGGGCGGTCGGCCCGCGAACCGGCGGTGGACGCCGAGTAGCTGCGCAGCCCGCCCCACGACAGTGCGGCAGAGCTATTCGGGTCGGACGGACTGAAACGGCGGCACGTCGACCCCGGGCCTGCCGGGTCCGAGGTTCCAGTCCGTCTGACCCAAGTCCGTCGCCCGGTCCATCGCGGCGTTACCCGCCTCCGCCGGTCGGCCGGGGAGTGGGATCTGCTTCGCATCGCCTGCATAGGGGACGGCATCGAACGTCGTGCGGTTCTCGGTCGAACCCGCCCGCGACGGGATAGGAGGCCGGGCTGCGAGACGGCAGGCTGCCGGTGTTTCCCGGTAGCGGAAGACGCGGCCCCCTCGGACATCGGATTCCGCTTCGCGGTGGGTGCGGTTCGTGATCAGATCTACCGCAACAAGCGCATCCACTCACCGAGTCGCGCACGAAGATCACCCGATGGGGAGCCCGAGTCCGCGTCCGGTCGCGGGGCTCGGCCCTCGCAGGCGTCCCGGCGAGTAGATGATCAGCTGCGTCGGGAGTCGACTCGGGGCGACACGGCGTCCGACGCGGCTCGCCGAGCCGCGTCCCGGATCGCAGTCTCCTCCGCATGCGAGCGGCTGCGCTGCGTCCAGCAGACGAAAGGAATCGCGACATGCACCTCAGGACGACAGGTCCCCTCGACGCTCCGGTCCTTCTGTTCATCCACGGCGGCGGAATGGCCGGGTGGATGTGGAACGCCCAGATCACGCATTTCGAGCAGCGCTACCGCATCCTCGTCCCCGACCTGCCCGGACATGACAGGAGCAGCGACGAGGATTACACGACCAGTGCGGCCGTCGTCGAGTCGCTCGCCGAGGAGCTGCGCAGGCTGCCTTCGGGCACGGACGTCACGGTGATCGGCTTCTCCCTCGGCGCCCAGATCGCGATCGAACTGGCCGCCACCCACGCCGATCTCGTCACGCGCGTCGTGGTGGTCAGCGCGCTCACGCAGGGCGCACCGCTGCCGGGTCTCGTCGACTGGATCGTCGGTGCCACCGCGCCGTTGGCTCGGATGCCCTGGTTCGCCAGGATCCAGGCGAAGTCCCTCTTCGTTCCCGACGAACTCCTGGACGACTACCTCCGGACCTCGGCCGCGCTGACGAAGGAGAGCCTGGTCGCGCTCACCCGGGCCAACGCGGTGTTCCGGACACCCGAGTCGTGGCGCGAGTTCCCCGGTCGGGCATTGCTCCTCGCCGGTGACAAGGAGCCGCGCGCGCTGCTGCGCGGGATGCCACAACTCCATGCGGACCTGCCCGGCAGCGAGTGGGAGGTGCACGCAGACACCGGGCACGGGCTGCCCCTCGCGCATCCCGCCTGGTTCAACACCCGGGTCGACGACTGGATCACACGGCCCTCGTACTGACCGGAGAGGGTCTGCGGCAGGAACGGAGCACGCCCACGGCGCGGTTCCGACTCCGGTCTCCGCGCGGGGCCCTCGTCCTGGCGACCGGTGCAGACCGGCCGTCTGCGGGCTACTCGGCGCCCGATGCAGGTTCGTCCTCCGCTGCCTGGTCGTCCACTGCGGCCGATGCCGGGGCGGCCGGGTTCGACCACTCGACCGCGATCTTGAAATTGGCCTCGGCCGAGGTTCTGGCGATGACCACACCCGCCTCGGCCGAGACCTTCACCGCGATCTCCACCGTGACCTTGTCCGGCTTCCTCGGCATGTCACTGATGCGTTCGACGGTCATCGCGCCGAAACGGCGAATGCGCTCGATGGACTTCTCGACCCGCCTGCGCAACCGCCGATCACGCTCGGCCGCATCGCCGTCCGATTCGTCGGCATCGGCGTGGTGCTCGGGAGAATCGGAGTCTTCGACGTCCAGATCCTCCAGATCATCGAGGTCGTCCAGGTCACGGTCCGCCCGTCCCGGCTTCGACGGAGCGACCCGTCCTCTGCCCACGGGCTCGGCGCCGCCGTAGTGCGGTGCACGCGACTCGTCGCCCTGGATGGGTACCGGATCGCCGTCGTCGAAGGGGAGGTACTCCACGTGCACGGTCACGGTCGTCTCCTCGGATCGTCGTCGAGCGTCCCGCCGAGCCCGCCCGGCAGAAGTTGATCGCCGCCTGCGGTCGCCACCCGGTACGACGGCCGCCCGACACGGTTTCGCCTCGACCCCGGCCCGCCGCGTCGTCATCCGAGAAGCCGTTCGAGGTCCCGACGGCAAAGTTAGCGTGATCGCTCCGCAGCGCGGGGCGGTATCAGGCGAGTCGATCGGCGAGATGCTCGGCTGCGACGACGTCATGCGGTCGGACAGAGACCGATCATCCCCGACGTCGGCCGTCGCTGGCGGGCCTGGCGACTGCCGATTGGTCGACGGCCGTGCGTCACGAGCACCGACCGGCATCGAGGGGCTACCGCACCCGCGTCTGCCTGCATGCACGGCACGGCCGTGCAGGTCCGTTGTGGAGCGTGACCGGACCCGCCCGCTCCGGATGCCGGGCCCGTGTCCGGCGTCGAATGCGGTGCGAACTCCGTCGAACGGGCTTTGACACCGCTCGGGGTCACCCGTACCGTGGAAAGCGCTTTCCATTCGTCTACGGTGAGGCCTCGTGTCGATCTCGCGTTACCGCGACCTGCTCTCGACCCCGGCCGTCGGGGCATTGCTCGCGTCCTCGGTCCTCGCCCGCGCCTTCACCGGGATGACCAGCCTCGCGATGCTGCTGCTGGTCACCCAGGATCACGGCTACGACGTGGCGGGACTGGTCACCGGCACCTCGGTGGTCGGCTCGGTGCTCACCGGACCCGCCGTGGCCCGGCTGGCCGATCGCGTCGGACGACGGCTCGTGCTCCTGGTGTGCTCGGTGACCTACACGGGCAGCCTGGTCACTCTCGCGCTGCTGCCCTCGGAGCCGCTCCTGCTCATGGCGGTCGCCTCGGTGGGCGGCGCGACGACGCCGCCGGTGATGGCGGCACTGCGGGCCGCCATCGCGGCCCTGACCTCCCCGGAACAGCGACTGACCGCCTTCTCCCTCGACTCGACCTTGCAGGAGATCGTGCTGGTCGTCGGGCCGATGGTCACCACCATGCTCGTCGCCTTCGCCGGTCCGCAGGCGGCACTGATCGGCTCGGGCGTGCTCACCCTGCTCGGCACCGTCCTCTACTGCGGACAGCGCGCCGCCGAGGCGGGCAGACCGGCCCGCGCCCCGCACAGGCGCCGAGGAGCCCGCCATGAGCCGCAGTCCGATTCGGCGCCGCCACCACGCAAGGGCAGGCTCGCCGGACCGGGCTTCGTCATGATGATGGGCTCCGCCAGCGCCTTGCTGGCAGGCCTGGTGATGGTGAACCTGGCGGCCGTGGCGGGAGCGGGCGGACCGGACGCGCCGACGGCCTCCGCCTTGATGCTGGCCTGTGTGGCCGCCGGGTCCGGCATCGGCGGCTTGGTGTTCGGCGCGCGAGCCAAGGGCCGCGCCGCGCTCGCGCTGTTCCCCGGTGGTGTCGCCGTCGGCGCCGTCCTGCTCGCACTCGCCCCGAACACCGTGGTGCTGGCGATCCTGCTGGTCCTGTTCGGCACCATGGTCGCGCCCGCCCTGACGATGCTCTACGACGGACTCACCCGGCGTGCCTCGGCGACCCGCGCCACGGAGGCCTTCGCCTGGCTGTCCAGCGCCACCGGAGTCGGTGGCGCCATCGGCAACATGGCGGGCGGGACGGTGGTCGAGCATCTCGGCTCGCGTGGCGGCTTCCTCGTCGCGGCGGCCTCCCTCGCGATCTGCGCGGGAATCTGCTCGCTGCCGGTTCTGCGCAGACCCGCGATCCGACCGGAGCCCGAGAACCAGCCCGTGGTCGCGGGCGCCCCGCAGCCGCCGTGACGTCCGGCCGGGACTCGATCGATCGCCATCGCCGTCCTCCTCGGGGCGGCAGCAGGCCGCTCGCCCTGGATGCGGCGGCCCGGTCGGGTCTCGGCGGCGGCATCGCGAGTGAGTCGAGCCTGCACCGCAGCGTCGCACGCGCCTCGTCCGGGCTGATCAGATCCGGCAACCTGCGAGCAGGCCTGCCTGCGTGGCCGGGGGGCAGCAGATCGACCGGTCCGGCTCGGCGCGCCGCCGATCACTGGCGACTCCTGATCATCATGGGCAGCCGTCCCTGGCCGCCTCGGTCATCACCGGAGGTTCCCGGACCGCCCGGGTAGGGCACGCCCGCGAGGCCCTCTCGACAGGGTCCCGCGAATCACGCCCGTTCGCGGCCCTGCCAGGCCGCCCAGAGCCGCGCATACCGACCTCCCGAGGCGACCAGCTCGTCATGGGTGCCGATCTCGACGATCCGGCCGTGCTCCAGCACCACCACCCGGTCGGCCGTCACGGCCTGCGGCAGTCGATGGGCCACCACCAGCGTGGTCCGGCCTTCGGTCGCTCGGGCGGCGGCCCGCTCCAGCTCACGGGCGCCCGCGCTGCCCGCCTCGGCGCTGGCCTCGTCCAGGACCGCCACCGGCGGGTCGGCGAGCACCAGCCTCGCCAGGGCCAGTTGCTGCGCCTGCGGGGCGGTGAGTCGACGGGCGTTCTCGCCCACCACCGTGTCCACGCCGTCGGGCAGTGCGGTCACCCAGCCGAGCGCTCCGACCCGGTCGAGGGCGGCGCGCACCCGCGACTCGTCCGCATCCGGAGCCGTCAGCCGGACGTCGTCGATCAACGGCCCGGAGAAGACGTGGACGTCCTGGCTGATCAGAGCGACGTGCCTGCGCAGCTCACGCAGGCCCAGCTCCCCGATCGGCACTCCGCCGAGCAGCACCGAACCCGAGGCGGGAACCAGCACGCCTGCCGCAATGCCCGCCAACGTCGTCTTGCCCGCCCCGCTGGCGCCGACCAGCGCGACCCGCTCCCCCGGCCGGATGCGCAGGGTGACGTCGGCCAGCACCGCCGGCCCGTCGGCGGGCACCGAAGACCGGGCGGCATCGGGACCGGCGGCAGCGCGACCGGCGGCGCTCCCCGGCGGCGCCGAATAGTGATGCGAGACCGAGCGGATCTCCAGACCGGTGTCGGCGGGTCGCGGCGGGTCGACGGGCTCGGCGGCGGCGGGGATGTCGGCGACGCCGACGAGCCGGGCCAGGCTCGCCCCGGCCGACTGGATCTTGTCGAAGCCCAGCATGACCGCGCTCAGCGGGTTGAACAGTCGGTGGAAGTACAGTGCGGCCGCCGTGGTGGCTCCCACGGTGGCCAGGTCGCCACGGACCAGCAGAAAACCGACGACGATGATCGCGGTCAGCCCGACGAACTCGCCCGCGTTCACCCTGGAGCCGAAGCGGGTGAGCAGCCGGAAGACCCGCACCGAGATCGACTTCGCCGCCGAGGACCGCTCGTTGATCATGTCGACGCGCTCGGCGTTCAGCCGGTAGGAGTCGACCGTGGCGTGCCCGTGTAGCGAACTCATCATGACCTCGGCCCGCTCGGCGATCGCCACTCGCTCGGCCGCGTATCCCGGCCCCGACCTCGGCAGATACCAGAACAACGCCCGGATGTAGATCGGCAGGGCGAGCAGGCCCGCCAACCCCAGCCGCCAGTCCAGCGCGACCAGACCGCCCATGGTGAGCAGCAGGGCGAGCACGGAGGAGACCAGGACGGTCGCCTCGTTGGCCACCACGCGGCCGACCACCGCGACGTCGTCGCCGACGCGGGAGAGCAGGTCGCCGGAGCCGGTTCGCTCCAGGACTCCGGGCGGGAGGTGGAGGGCTCGGTCGACGACCCGCTCCCTGAGCCTGGCCAGCATCGTCTCGCCCGCCCGGACCATGAGAGCACCCGCCAGCGCGGTCAGCACACCGCCTGCCAGCGCGGCGCAGGCGATCAGGAGGACGACCTCCAGCACGTCGCCGCCGGTCGCGCCGCGCGTCACCGCGTCCACCAGCCTGCCCAGCGCCCAGGGGGCGACGAGCCCGCAGAGATTGGCGAGCACGCAGGCGATCAGCGCGGCCGAGGTCGTGCCGGGGGTGTTCAGCAGTTCGGTGCGCATCACCTGCCAGGACCGACGCGCCGAGGCGATCGGCAGGGACGAGGCGGCCGACTCGTCCGCCGTCGGCTCGCGACGACGCTTCCGCCGGGTGCGGCCGGGCTGACGAGTGCGGCGGGATCGTCGCCCGCCCCGCTCGTCGGAGTCGGTGCCCGCAGGGACGTCGGTCGCGACCGCGTCGGCTTCGGCGACCGCGTCGGCCCCGACGGAGTCGGTTGGCGTCGCGCCGGGCGAACCCACGACGACCGCGTCCAGCCGGTCACTGCGCAGGCTCGCCGCGCCCGCGATGCCCGACCGCCCGGTCGACGTCTCGGCCACCGCCGCTCCCTTCACGCCTTCCGACGAGCCTGCGGCCGTCGAGAGTGAGCCTGCCCGCGCCGAGCCGGGCCGGGCGGGCTCCCCGGCCCGGGCTGCCGAGCGGGCCTGCTCGGATCGATTCGTCGACGAATGCGTCATCGCAGGACTCCGCTCCGGTACCGCTCATCGGTCGCCGCAAGCCCGGCGTGGGTTCCCACGGCCCGAACCCGGCCGTCCGTGATGACGACGACCCGGTCGGTATGGGCCAGCAGCACCGGGCTGCTGGTCAGAACGATCGTGGTGCGCGACGTCGGCGCATCGGCGCCGTGCCGAAGGCGGGCCAGCCCCGTCGCGATCGACTCCTCCGTGACGGCGTCGACGGCGGTGGTCGGGTCGTGCAGCACCAGCACCGGCGGATCGGCGACCAGCGCGCGGGTGAGCCCGATGCGCTGCCGCTGGCCGCCGGAGAGGGTGGCACCGCGATCGGCCACGGCGTGGTCCAGGCCGTCGGGATGCGCGGCGACGACCTCGTCGGCCGCCGAGGCGCGCAGCGCCGCCGCCACCTGCTCGGCCGTGGCCGTCGGCCTGCCGGTGAGCACCGCGGAGCGCAGGGTGCCCTCGAAGAGGTCGACGTGGTGATTCTCCACCAGCAGCGCGCTGCGCAGCTCGGTCAGTCGTAGGGCGGTCAGCGGGACGCCGCCCAGCAGGGCAACGTCCGAGGACGGCGGGGTCGCCCCCGGCTCGTCACGGCGCGAGGCAGCCACGTCCGCTCGCGGGACGACGTCCGCCCCCACCGCGACGGCGGCTCCGGAACTGCGTGTCTCCTCCGTCGGCGGACCGGCGGGGACCCGCCCGGAGAGCAGTTCCAGCAGTGCCTCGGCATCACGGGCGTCCTCGGTCACCACTCCAACGAACTCGCCGGGGTCGACGCGCAGGTCGAGCCCGCGCAGGGACCCGTGCTCGATCCCCGAGAGCCGCAGCACCGGCGGGTCGATGAGGAGCGTGTCGCCCGGCTCCACCCGATTCGGCGTGTCGATCACGGCCACCAGACGCGCCGCCGAGGCCTTCGCGACGGCGAAGGCCTGGCCGCAGAAGCCGAAGAGCTGCACGGGCTCGGCGATGAACTGCGCGAGGCCCACCACGGTGATCAGCTCGCCGATGCCGATGCGGCCCTCGACGGCGAACCAGCCCGCGAAGCCTGCCACCGCAGCGAGTAGGAGCCCGCTCGCCGCCGTCGTCGAGCCTCGGTACACGCCGATCGGGGTGGCGGCTCGCAGGGTGCTGCACAAGGCGTCGGCGCTGCTTCGCCGGTAGCGCTCGCCCGCGTTGTGTCCGGCGCCGAGGCCGCGCAGCGCGTGCAGGCCTCGGACCAGGTCCGTCGCCAGCCCGGAGAGCCTGCCGACGGCGGCCTGCTGCGCGCCGCTGCGCCGGGTGAGCAGCGGCGCGGCGAACTGCAGCAGCACCACCAGGATCGGGACGCCGATCAGCACGCCGAGGCCGAGCGGCACGTCGATGCGCAGCAGCACCACCGCGGAGATCACCATCGCCACCGAACCGGCCACCACGAGCGCCACGATGTCGAGCACGGCCGAGGCCCGTTCCGCGTCGCCGGTGGCCACCGACAGCAGCTCCCCCGCCGGGGCGCTCGTCTCGGCGCCACGCGGGTCCAGTGCCCGGCCAGCGACCTCGACACGCAACAGGTGTGTCTCCTGCTGCATCGCGCCGAACAGCGAGCGGGCTCCCAGCCGCCAGGCGAGGGTCAGGGTGAGGAACAGCGCCGCGAGCGCGACCACGGACCAGGTCAGCACACCGCCGTCACCGGTGACCACGGCTCGGTCGATGACCAGTCCGATCGCCACCGGAACCATGGTCTCGGCGGCCTGGTGCGTGCTCAGGCCCGCCACGCCGACGGCGACCCGACGACGATGCCTGCCCACGGCACGGCGGAGCAGTCCCCCCGGCGTCATCGCCTCAGCCCGACACGGAGTCGACGGCGGTGGCCGAGTGGTGCCTGCCGATCGGAACGACCATCGGCGTGGCCGAGACGGGGCAGGGCACCACCCGCGAGGCCATGCCGAACACGTCCGACACCAGCTCCTCGGTCACGACGTCGGTCGGTGCGCCCTCGGCGACGATGGCGCCCTGCTTCATCGCGATGAGGTGGTCGGCGTACCGGCAGGCCAGGTTCAGGTCGTGGAGCACCAGCACCACGGTGCTGCCCTTGCGCCGGTTCAGGTCCGTCAGCAGGTCCAGCACCTCGATCTGATGGCTGACGTCGAGGAAGGTGGTCGGCTCGTCGAGCAGCAGAAGGTCGGTGCCCTGGGCCAGCGCCATGGCGATCCAGACCCGCTGTCGCTGGCCGCCGGAGAGCTCGTCGATGGAGCGCCCGGCCAGTTCCAGGGTTCCGGTGGCCAGTAACGCCTCGGCCACGGCGTCGTCGTCGCCCGTGCTCCACTGGCGGAACCAGCCCTGATGCGGGTAGCGGCCCCGGCCCACCAGGTCGGCGACCCGGATGCCCTCCGGGGCGGTCGGCGACTGCGGAAGCAGGCCGAGCACCGCAGCCACCGCCTTGGTCGACTGGGAGTTGATGTCCTTGCCGTCGAGGTGGATCGTGCCTGCGGCGGGGGCCAGCAGCCGGGCCAGCCCACGCAGCAGCGTGGATTTCCCGCAGGCGTTGGCCCCGACGATCACGGTGACCTTTCCCGGCCGGATCTGCACGTTCAGGTCCTTGACGACCTCGCGGCTGCCGTAGGACAGGCGCAGATTCTCCGCGCTCAGCGTGTGTCGGTCCGTCATCCGATGCTCCTCATCACCTGTGCCACCACGTCCACTCCACGCCGTCCGTCGCGTCTCATTCCGCGCGGTCTGCATCCGCGGGGGGCGCGTCGGCGGCGATCGACTCCATCGGGCGTCATCCGCTTCGTCCTCCGCGATTCGACACGGCCAGCAGCCACAGCAGGTACGGCGCCCCCACCAGCCCGGTGATCACGCCCACCGGGAAGTCGACGCCGTCGATCAGGTGCAGGGCGATCAGGTCGGCCGTGAGGACGAGGAGACCGCCGGTCAGGGCGGACGGCAGCAGCGCGAGGCCCGCTCCTGCGGTCAGCCGCCGGGCGATGGGCGCGGCGACCAGCGCCACGAAGGACACCGGACCGGCGGCGGCGGTGGCCACGGCCGCCAAGGCCACGCCGACCGTGATCAGCCCCAGCCGCGAGCGCTCCACCCGGACGCCCAGTCCCGCTGCCGAATCGTCGCCCAGTTGCAGCGCACGCAGTGGTCGGGACAGCACCACCACCAGGGGAAGCAGCACGGCCAGACACCACAGCAGCGGCGTCGCATGGGCCCAGGTCCTGGAGTGGAGGCTGCCGGTCAGCCAGACGAGGGCCGCCTCGGCGGTCTCGACACGGGACCTGGTCATCACGTAGGAGATGACGGCGGTGAGGATCGCCGCCACGCCGATGCCCACCAGCACCAGCCGCTGTCCGGCGACTCCGTGTCGCCAGGCCAGCAGATAGATCGCCAGCGCGGTGACCAGCGCGCCGCAGACCGCACCGATCGACACCGCCGCGCCGCTCGCCCCGAACACCACGATGGAGATGACGGCGGAGGCGGACGCCCCCGAGGTGATGCCGATGATGTCCGGGCTGGCGAGCGGATTGCGCAGCAGGCTCTGGAACAGGGCGCCCGAGAGGCCGAGCGCGACGCCCACCAGTAGTCCGGTCAGGGCCCGAGGCAGGCGCAGTCCGCCGATGATGAAGTCGGTCGTGGGCTGGGCACCGCCGACGAACCAGGCGAGGACCTCGGAGGCCGGGACGGGGAAGTCGCCGAGGGACAACGACACGACCAGGACGACGGGCACCGCGACGGCCAGACCCAGCGTCACCGCCGTGTTCCGCAGGCCCTGTCCCCGACGGGCGCGGGCCACCGCGTGTCGAGCGGACTCGGTCGCGCCAGGACGGCGAGGGGAGTCTGGCCGGTCGCCGCCCCGGTCCCGCCGAGGCGGCCCGCCTGCGGGCCGGGTTCCTGGCGCGCCGGACGGGGTTCGCTCCGAGCCCGCCCGATCGAGGATGCCGCCGGTTCCGTTGGTCGCCATCACAGCTCCAGCAGTCGACGTCGGCGGATCAACGCGATGAACAGGGGCGCCCCGAGCACGGCCGTGACGACCCCGACCTGCAGTTCACCCGGATTCGCGACGACACGCCCCAGGATGTCGGCGGTCAGCAGGAGGATGGGGGCGAGCAACGCCGAGTAGGCGAGGATCCACCGGTAGTCGGGTCCGGTGATCAGCCGGGCGACGTGCGGCACCGCGAGACCGATGAAGCCGATCGGACCCGCTGCGGCCGTGGCCGTCCCGCAGAGCACCACGACGGCGATCAGGACGAGCAGTCGATCACGGCCGACCCGTCTGCCGAGCGACCGCGCGAGGTCCTCCCCGAGCGAGAGCGCGTTGAGCACCCGGCCGCAGACCAGCGCGAGCAGCAGCCCGGCGAGGATGAAGGGCAGCGCCTGCACCACCACGTCCATCCCTCGACCCGCCAACGCGCCGACCTGCCAGAAGCGGAAACGGTCGAAGGCGGCGGAGTCGGTGATCAGCACCGCCGTGGTCAACGACAGCAGCGCGGCGTTCATGGCCGCACCGGCCAACGCGAGCTTGAGCGGCGTCGCGCCCTCGCGACCCATCGCCGCGATGCCGTAGATCACGACGACGCTCACCGCCGCCCCCGCGAAGCCGAACCACACGTATCCGGTCAACGTGGTGACCCCGAGAACACTGATCGCGGTCACCAGGAAGAAGGCGGCGCCCGCGTTCACCCCGAGGATTCCAGGGTCGGCCAGCGGATTGCGGGTCACGCCCTGCATCAGGGCGCCCGCGACACCGAGCGCCACGCCCGCCAGGATGCCGAGCAGCGTCCTGGGCAGCCGCATCTCCCGGACGACGAGGTGATCGCCGTCGGCGGCGTCGAAGGTCCAGAATCCGTCGTGGGTGAAGGCGTCCAGCACCACGGAGAACGGGATGGGCTTGGCGCCGACGGCCAGCCCGGCGAGCACCGCGACCAGCAGCACCAGCCCGAGTCCCAGCAGGCCCGCGCCGAGCCCGAGGGTGCGCCGGACGGACGGGCGGCCGACGGGATCGACGGTCGCGGGGTCGGTGGAGTCCTCGTCCGCCGGGCCGGTCGAGGCTGAACCTGCTCCGACGACGTGGTCCCCGGCGGAGCCCCGCTCCTGCCCCGCGGCGGCGGTGCCGCCGCCCGCCTGCCGGGATTCGTCGGCGGCAGGCGGCCCGGAGCGGGTCCGCGCACCACTGTCGAGGGCAGCCCGGTCCGTCGATCGATTCGCGACGGACCGGGGTTCGACCGTGCCGGTGCCCGGCACTGGACCGGGCACCGATCCGCCAGGGGGCAGCGTCGTCACGGCTGCCGCCCGGGTGGCCCCGGAGGCCTCGACAACGCTGCGACGAGTCCGGTCGCCTCGTTCCACATCTCGTCTTCCCTCGTGCATGGACGTTCGCGGCTGCCGAGCTGCGGCCGGGTCAACCCACCTTCTCGACGATCAGGGGCAGGAGTTCGTCGATCGTGTAGGGAATGCTCAGCACCGTGTTGTGCGCCATGGCCAACCCGAGGTATTCGGTGTCCAGCCAGATGACGTCATCCCGCTCGACGACGTCCAGTGCCTGGAAGACCGCGTCGTCCTGGGCGGCCTCCTCGCTGCCGCCCTGGTCGAGGATCACCAGTACATCGGACTCCAACAGGTCCATCCGCTCGGCGCTGAGGTCGATGTAGAAGGCGCCGTCGTCGAGTTCGGCCAACTCGTCGGGCAGTCGTAATCCCATGGCCGTCATGAACTGGCCTCGGGCGTCGAGGTCGGTGAACGGCCAGTAGCCGCCGTCGGGGTTGGGCAGCAGCGCGGCGCCGGTCCGGCCCGCCAGTTCCGGATGTTCGGTGGCGGTGTCGGCGAGCAGCGTCTCGGTCTCCTCGATCAGCGCGGCGGCCTCGTCGGGCTTGCCGACGGCATCACCGATCACCTCGGTGTGGTCCTGCCACGGGATGGCGTAGTCGGCGTGATCTGCCGAGCGGACGACCGTGGGCACCAGTTCGGAGAGCGCATCGTAGGTGGCCTCGTCCATGGAGTAGGTCACCGCGAGGATCAGATCGGGTGCCAGAGCGAGCACCTCCTCTGGCGTCGGGTCGGAGTTGCCGGGCAGGACCGCCGGCTCGGCGTCGCCGAGGGCGTCGGCCGCCCACGGGCCCACCGAGTCCAATCCGACCCAGGGATGGACGGCCATCGGCGTCACGCCCAGCGCCAGCAACGGGTCATGATCATTGATGCCGAGGGTGACGATGCGCTGCGGCGGCTCGGTGATCTCGGTCTCGCCGTACTGGTGCTCGATGGTCACGGGGAAGGCGGCGCCCGCTCCGCTGTCGCCCTCGAATCCGGTGTCCGGTAACTCGGCGGACTCGTCGGCCGTGCCGCAGGCCGACACCAGCAGGAGAGCGGCGGTGAGGCCGACGACCACCCGGCGTAGATTCCGGGGGGACGAGTGCGGCACCATGATTTTCCCTTCACCAGCACGGACCAGAGTTAGGTCAGGCTAGCCTAAAGCTCTCGATCATTCGTCGGCGCATGAACGTGTCCCAGGTCGCAGGTCCGCGCCGCCCCGCAGGACCGCGTTCACACTGCCCCGCCGATCCCGCCGCGCAGGTCGCACGTCACGCCGTCCGGGCAGGCTCGGGCCGCTGCTGCGGAGGATCAGGGCCGGTCAGCGCGCCCGGCGGATCGGAGACCACTTCGGTGCCGGAGCGGGCACGCCCACCACGCGCACCGAACCAGCCGCGTGTGATGTCGACACCGCCCTCGCCGAACGCTCTCCGCTGCCCGAGACACGCTCGGTCGCGTGACCCTGGAGCCGGACGGGGCCGTGAGCGGGTGGCGGCGGATACGCGGGCTAGCTCGGGCGCAGCGCGATGGCCAGCAGCTCGGCAGGCGGCCCGACGAGCCTGCGACCCGACGTCCACACCGCCCGCAGCGTCCGCCGCAGGTCGACGTCGGCCACCGCGACCTCGACCAGTCTGCCCTCGCGAAGATCCACGGCGACCGCGAGGACGCTGAGCACGGCGGGGCCTGCCCCGGCGATGACCGAACTGCGCACCGCCGTGGTCGAGCCGAGTTCGAGCAGGACGGTGGCGGGCGGCGCACCCGCTCTGGTCAGGGCACGATCCAGTGTCTCGCGCGTGCCGGAGCCGATCTCGCGCACCACGAGCGGCGTGGCCGCCAGGCGCGCGGCGTCGACGGGCCTGCGACGCCGCGCCCACGGATGCCCCGGCGCGACCACCACGGCCAGCCGATCGGTGCCCACCCGGCGAGCGGCCAGCCCTGCCGGGGCCGACGGCGACTCGACGAACCCCAGATCGACCCCGCCCGAGCGCACCAGCTCCGCCACCGTCTCCGAGTTGGTGACCTGCAACCCCGCATAGAGGTCCGGTGCGGCCGCCCGCAGCTCGCCGAACCAGCCGGGGGCGAGGTGCTCGGCCACGGTCATGCTCGCCGCGACCCGCAACGTCGCCTGATGCCTGGCGCGCAAGGCCTGCGCCCCGGTCACCAGACCCGCGAACTCGTCGAGCACCCGCCGCGCCCAGTCGGCGACCATCTGCCCGCCGGGGGTGAGTGTGGAGCCGCGCCGGGTGCGATCGACCAGCACCAGGCCGAGCTGCCGCTCCAACAGGGAGAGTCGCTTGCTCGCCGAGGGCTGACTGACGTGGAGGTCGGCGGCCGCCCGGCTCAGGCTGCCGTGCTCCCCGACCGCCACGAGCAGCCGCAACGAGCGGAGATCCGGGTCGTCGGTCATGCACACAGGTTATGACCCCAGTCGGATTCGAGGGCTACCGACCCGCAGGCGACACCCGAATGCTGGGGCGTCGTGAGCATCGGCGACCCGACGACAGGAGCAGACCGCCTCCCGAGGTGGGCGGGCGAGGAGGCGGTGGACGCGGGACGGGCCCGGCCTGCGTCGGATTCGTGGGACTGCGCGGGTGGTGCCGGCTCGGCGGACGGCGAAGCGTGCCTCGCGGCCTGCGACGCCGGGGCCGGATGCAGCCCGGCCGCCCTCGGTGCCGACAGTGTCGCCGTGGGCACCGCCGCGTCGGCCTGCAATCGTGGAGCCGTCACCGAGACGACCCGTCCGGTGGCAGGCGGACCGCACCCGACCGGTTCCGACGCCGAGCGTCCCAGCGCAGACCGTCCCACCGCAGACGCGGAGGCCTGCGGCGAGAGCACCGTCGGCGTCTCGACGGCAGCCGGCGACCCGTCCTCCGACGCCTGCGACATCGGCGCACCGCCGACCGACCCGCGACCGTCGACCGTCGCCGCCTCGAGTTCTCGCCTCGCCCCCGCCCGGCTGGTGCCGGGGCTCGTCGTCGTCGCCGTCGCCGTCGGGCTCGCGGCGGTGCTGCACGCCGCGATCCCGTCCGTCGGGTTGGTGACGGCGGCACTGCTGCTCGGTGTGCTGGCCGGAAACCTGCCGCTGCTGCCCGCCGCCGCCTCGGTCGGCGTCACGTGGGCGACCCGCAGACTGCTGCGGGCGGGTGTGGTGCTGCTCGGGTTGGGGCTGTCGATCCCGCAGCTGCTCGGCGTCGGTCCCGGCGTGCTGCTCGCCGTCCTGCTCACCGTGGCGGGGACCTTCGTGGTCACGGTCTGGCTCGGCAGGCTCCTGGGGCTCTCCCGTGGCCTGTCGCTGTGTGTGGGCACGGGATTCGCGGTGTGCGGCGCTTCGGCGGTGGCGGCCGTCGAGGGAGTGATCAGACGCGAGGAACGGGACGTCGTGACCGCGATCGCCCTGGTCACCCTCTACGGCAGTCTCGCGGTGGCGGCGCTGCCCCTGGCGGGCGGGGCGCTCGGGCTCGACGAGCAGCACCTGGGCCGGTGGATCGGGCTCAGCGTGCACGAGGTGGCGCAGGTGGTCGCCGCCGCCGCACCCGCAGGCGAGGAGGCCGTCACCTCGGCCGTGGTGGTGAAGCTGAGCCGAGTCGTGCTGCTGGCACCGCTGATCGCGGCGATCAGCGTCGTCGAACGGCGCCGCAGACCGACGACGGGGACTCGGCCGCCGCTGATCCCGCTGTTCGTGGCAGGCTTCCTCGCCTCGGTGGCGCTGCGCAGCAGCGGCCTGCTGCCCGACGTCGTCCTGGCGCAGGCCGCGACACTCACGACCGTCCTGCTCGCGGCGGCGTTGTTCGGCCTCGGCACGACGGTTCGCCTGGCCGCGCTGCGGCGGACCGGCCCGCGCGCCCTGCTGCTCGGGCTGGCCTCGACCCTCGTGGTCACCGGGTTGGCCTGGTCGACGCTGTGGGCGCTGGGCTGAGCCGCGACAGCCGTCCGCCTGCCGGGTAGACCGGGCGTACGGCTCAGCCTGCGCTGCCCGGCCCGGGTTCGCCGGGGGACTCGGCCGCCCCAGGGGCCGCTGCGCCGGCCGGCACGGACCAGGCCCGCATGAGATCGGCGTAGAGCCTGGAGGACTCGATCAGCTCCCGATGGCTGCCGGAGTGGACCCTGGCGCCGTCCATGAGCAGCACCCGCCGCGCGCGGACGGCGGAGCTGAGCCGGTGCGCGATGACCACGAGGATGCCGCCTCGGTGCGCGAAGGCGGTCTCGGCGCGCGCCTCGGCCCGCGGATCGAGGTGGGCGGTGGCCTCGTCGAGCACGACGACCGGTGCGTCGGTGGCGTAGGCCCGACTCAGGGCGATGAGCTGCGCCTGGCCTGCGGAGAGCGCACCGCCGCCGTGGCCGATGTCGGAGTCGAGCCCGCCCAGTTCGCGGATCAGTCCGGCCGCGCCGACCGCCTCGGCTGCGGCGAGCAGCGTGCCGTCGTCGGCCGTCGGCGTCAGCAGCGCCAGGTTCTCCCGCACGGTGCCGGCGAACAGGTAGGTCTCCTGCGGGATGAGGACGATCTCGCGGCCGCGAGCCGCCGGGCGCATCGCCGCGACGGGCACGCCCCCCAGCGTGACGGTCCCGCAGGCAGGTCGGAGCCCGCCGGTGAGCAGCCCGGCCAGGGTCGACTTGCCGATGCCGCTGGGGCCGATCACAGCGAGATGATCGCCGGGGCCCAACTCGACCGAGAGATCTCGCACCACCGGTCTCGCGGCGGCGCCCCAGCCGAAGGTGACGCCCCGGACCCGCAGCAGCGGCGCGCCGTCGCACCGTGCGCCGGAGATCGAGGCGTCGCGAGCGACCGAAGCTGTGGGGAGACGCTCGGCGGCAGGCGTCGGAGCTCCTGGCAGATCGCTCTCGGCCTGCTCTGCCGCAGCCTGCGGCGACCCGGTCGACCCTGCCGACCCGGTCGACCCGGTCGGGCTGGCGGGCCTGCCTGCCGCGCGGGAAGCGGCAGGGCGGGCGGCGTCGCCTGCGGCGGGTTCGCGGACGACGACGGCGGTCCCGGAGTCGGGCTCGGTGCGCGGGCCCGACGACTCGCCCGTGCTGCGGCTCGGATCCGCAGCGGCGGACGAGATCGTGGCCGTCTCACCGGGGTCCTCCGGCGCGGCCGCGCCCTCGGCGAGCCGCCGCAGGGTGGTGACGAGGCGGAGCACGGCGGTGCCCGCCGTCTGAGCCAGCGCGATCAGCGTCGGCTGCACACCGGTCGTCAGGTAGACCATGGCGGCCAGCACGGCCCCTTGGCTGAGGCGCTGCTCGGCGACCAGGCCGGGGGCGGCGGCCAGCACGAGCAGCAGCGGCACCAGCCCGCCCAGCCCGACGATCAACACCCGCAGAGCCCCGGCCGTCCCGAGTCGGACGGCCGCCCGACGTTGGGCCTCGACTCCGGAGGCCACCTGCGTGATCGCGGTGTCCGATGCGCCGCAGGCCACCACGTCGCGCATCCCGGCGAAGACGGTGCCCGCCGTGGCCGCCGTCCCCTCGTCCGCCAGGACCAGGTCCCGCTGCCTGCGGGCGAGCGGACGCAACAGCAGGGCGAAGAGCAGCAGCGCGCACACCACGGGGGGCAGGACCAGCCAGATCAGCGGGCCCGCGACGACGGCCAGCCCGACCACCGAGGCGACCGTGGTCACCACCAGTCCCCTGGCCTGGACGAGCAGGCCCGCGACGACGTCCCGGACGACCTCGACGTGTCGGGTGATCCGCGCCACCGCCCCGGCATCGCCGGTCGAGGCACCGCCGGGTGCCGCGTGCAGGACGCCGCGCACGACCTCGGTGACCAGGTTGTCGCGCAGCGGCTCCACAACGTCGCCGAGTCGGGCGAAGACGAGTCGTGACCCGATCGCCCCGATGACACAGACCCCGGCGAGCAGCAGCAGCCATGCGGTGCCGATCCACGGCAGGCCGATCCCGAACCCCCGGTCCAGCGCGAGACCGACCAGTGCGCCGGAGAGCAGCGCGGGCACGCCCTCCACCAGCGACCAGCCCAGGATCACCGCCACGGTCCGACGACTGCCCGCGAGGGCTCGACGCAGGAGGCGCAGCGGGCCCGGCGGTCGATGGACAGCGACCTCGCCGACATCGACCGGGGTGCGTCCCCGGTCCTCGTCCGCGGCGGAAGCCCCCGGCACGGCGGAGGTCGCGGGGGACGGGAGGGCACCGAGGCCTCGGGCACCCCGACGATCTCGGGCGCGACGTCGGAGGCGGCCCCCGGCATCCTCGGGCATGACGGCCTCGGCACCCGCAGCGCGGTCCCCCCGGCCTGCTCCGCCCGGCGACCGCCGCCGCAGGCTTCGGTCCTCTCGGTCCGGTCGATCGGGCCGCCCGGCGAGACCGGGCCGGCCGGGTTCCAGTGCCACGCCGTCTCCGGTCCCCCGGCGCCCGTGGGCGGGCTGCTCCTCTGCCGTCATCCCGGTGCCTCGGCGAAGACCGCGCGATAGGCGGGATCGCGCCAGAGCGTCTCGTGCGTCGCCAGGCCTCGGCGGCTGCCCTGGTGCAGCCACAGCACCCGATCAGCGCCCGCCGCCACGGCGACGCGATGCGTCACGACCAGCCGTGTCCGTCCGGGCAGCGCGGTGACGATGGCCCGGTTGACCTCGGCCTCCGTGACCGTGTCCAGGCTGGCGGTCGCGTCGTCGAGGACGAGCACCCTCGGCTCGGCGACCAGCGCCCGCGCCAGCCCCAGCCGCTGGACCTCCCCGCCGGAGAAGGGCGCGTCCGCCGTCGCGGTGCGATAGCCCTCGGGCAGCCGGAGCACCGCGTCGTCGATGCGCGCGGCCACGGCCGCCGACCGCACCCGTGACTCGTCCTCGGTCCCGCCGTAGCCGACGACCGCGCCCACGGTGTCCCCGATCAGCACCGGTCGGTCGAACGCCTGCCCCACCACGGCGCGACGCGCGGACGGGCCGAGCGCGCTGACCGCGACGCCGTCGATGCGGACCTCCCCGGCATCCGGAATCAGCAGACCGCCCGCCGCCGCCGCCACGGCGGACTTTCCGGCACCGGAGAACCCCACGACGGCGAGGAACCCGCCCTCGGGCACGTCGAACGTGAGGTCCCGGAGCGCGGGCTCGCCCTGATCGTCGTGCACGCTCACCCGGTCGAACTCCAGCCTCCCCCCGCCCGCCGGGGCCGGGAGTCCCAGGTCTGACGGAGTCGGCGTGGTCAGGACCTCGGCGAGCCGCGCGGCGCCCGCCCGCGCCGACGCGAGGGTGGTGAGCAGCGCGGCGGAGCGCACCAGCCCCATGCCCAGGGCGACATAGCCGAGCGCGGCCAGCAGCTCTCCTGCGGTCAGCCTGCCTGCGGCGACGCCGAACCCGGCGGTGACGCCGACGGCGGCCTCCACTGCGGGCAGCAGCAGCGCGGCACGCCAGACCATCACCGACTGCGTGCGCCACATGCCTCGGCCCGCCTCGCCGAGCGCGCCCAGCGGGCGCAGCACCCTGACGGTCTCCTGCTCGGCGATGCCTGCGGCGAGGATGGTGCGCCGCCCGCGCACGGCGTCGACGAGTCTCCCCGCGAGTTCACCGGAGATCCGCTGGTAGTCGGCGACATGGCCTGCGGTGCGACGCAGGTGCCCGCCCGCCAGCAGGACGGCGGGCGGCAGGCTGAGGACGAAGACCACCGCGAGCCGCCAGTCCAGCAGCGCCAGGGCGGCCAGGGCGCCCAGTGCCGACAGCGCCGCGGTGAGCAGGCCGACGAGGATCACCGCCGCGCCACCAGCCTCGGCGCAGTCGCTGGTGAGTCTGCTGAGGGCGTCGCCGGGGCGGAACGGATGACGTCGGGTGCCCAAGGCGACCAGGTGCCGGACGAGGCCTCGGCGCAGCTCGGCGCCCGTGTCGGCGACGAGCCGGGCACGCAGGACCTCGCCGAGGATCTCGGTGACGATGTCGACCACGGCCAAGGCCAGCACGACCCAGACGGCGGCGGCCATCGGCGAGCCCGCCACGGCGGCGTCCACTCCTCGGGACAGTGCGGCAGGCAGCAGCAGCACGGCGATCGTGCCGCACAGACCACTGCCGACCAGGAGGAACAGGGCTCCTCGGCGCTGCGAGACGGTGCGCATCAGGAGGCGATCTCCCGCTCCGAGCGCCATGCCCGTCCTCTCTCTCGTCAAGATCGACCATGATGGACGGGGCGGGAGCGGCGCACGTGGATTGTGCCGCTCCCGCCCGTCTCACTCAGCAGCCGATCCCGGCTCCGAGCGGTGTCCGAGCGTCAGTTACAGGTGACGACGCTCAGGCCGCTGTCGCCGCACAGCAGGAGGCTGGCACGGCTGCCGCCCGCTCCCCCGCCTGCCACCTCGAGGTGGGCGTCGGGGGTCTCGGTCGCCTGCAGGTCGAGGACGAACTCCATCGGTGGATCTCCTTCGTTGATTCTTCTTCTCCGCCGTCCGCCGGACGGCGGACGGGCTCAGGGGGCCGACGGTCGAACGTCACGTCGGCGGTCGGGCGACCTCGTCGAGGAACGGCAGCAGCGGAGCGATCGGGTCCAGCACGCAGGTCATGGCCAGCAGCACGCCCGCCCCGCCGGTCGCCAGGTCCATCGACAGCCGCAGCAGGTGGTGCCCGGGGAAGGCCAGTTCGCCCTGGTAGGGCACGGCGTGCAGGGCGAAGAGGTCGCGATGCCGCCGGATGCCCGCCTCGATCCTCGGGTCGGCGCGGCGCCGGGCGGCCAGCGCCAGGGTGCCCATCAGTCCCGCCCGGCCCAGCAGCAGTCCTGGGTGGATCACGAAGTCGCCGAGGCAGGCGTGCAGGAGATCCGGCAGTGCCGAGGCGGAGTCGGCCTCGGGGTGCTGCGCGGCGAGCGCGTTCACCACGACGGCGATGCCCGCGCTGCCGACGTCCAGGTACGGCAGGGTGCGCGTGGACCCGTCGCGGACCTGGGTGGCGCCGTCGGGAACGGCGACGCATTCCGACAGGTCTCGACCCACGGCCCGGTCGGCGGCGGTCAGCCAGGCCGGGTCGCCGGTGCGCTGGTACAGCCGCAGGAACAGCAGCGCGGGCCCGGACCAGCCGTACAGCAGCCCGGCTCGTGCCCGCCCCTCCGGGTCGGGTGCGGGCGCGAGGGCCAGCACGTCGACGAGCCGAGTGCCGATCTCCACCGCCGTGGCGTGGTGGTCCGGAGCGCGCCGGGTGGCCGCGAGATGCAGATGGTTGAGGCCGATGCCTGCCAGCCCGCCGCGCAGGCCGTGGTCGGTGATCCTCGGCACGAGACTCGCGGCGCCGTCGATCAGTTCGTCGGCCGTCTCACGGTGGCCGAGGCGGTCCAGCACGTGGGCGATGCCGTGCGCGCCGTCGTAGAACCCGGCACGCGGCGGCGGCTCGCGGCGGACGGCCTCGATCAGCCACCGCTCATGCTCGACACGCCGTTCGGCGCCCGCGACGTCCAGCGCGTACAGCACCCCGGCCGCCCCGTGGGCGAAGCAGGCGCCGCCGACGGAGAACTGTTCGACGTCGCCGGGGAAGAGTCGGTCGGCGCGGTCCGGGGTGGCGGAGGCGAGGACCGCTCGCAGCAGGGAGTCACGGGCGGCGACCGGGTCCGTCGTCGCGTCGTCCAGCACGGTGCGCGGCGCCGGGGAGTCGACCGCCGAGCCGCGCCCTCGGAGGGTGGCGGCCAGCCGGTCGCCGTACGAGGCGGGCAGGTCGAACCGTTCGGTGGCGAAGGCGAGGTGCGCGGTCAGCCGGTCCGGTGCCAGCGCCAGCATCGCGTTCAGCGGCAGGAACATCCACAGGCGCAGGGCCGCCAGGGCGTAGTGATCGATCTCGAAGCCGACGCGGTCGGCAGGCGCGGTGAAGCCCGGCGCGCCGAGCGCGGGGCGTCTGGCCTGCTCCACCGGCAGGGTCAGCTCGAAGTCGATCAGTGAAACCGAGTCGTCGGCGTCGATGAGGATGTTGCGGTCGTGCAGGTCTCCGAAGACCAGGCCGCGCTCGTGCACGCCGTCGACGAGCCGCTCCACGGCGGCCAGGATCGCCATCGCCCGGTCGCGGAAGGCGATCAGCTCGTCTCGGGCGGGGTCCTGTCTGGTGAGCGGGTAATGCACGGCCAGCCAGCGACCCAACGGGATGCCGGGCCGACGCTCCATCGCGAGGAACCGGTGCTCCCACAGTGGAAAACGTTCGTAGGCCTCGGGGACGCCGGGCAGGCCCGCGAGGGCGCGCAGGGCGGTCCACTCCCGGTCCAGTCGGGTGACGGCATCGGTGCCGTCCCGGTCGAGACCAGCCAGCGGACGCGCCTCCTTGAGCACCACCTCGACGCCGTCGCCGAGCCTGTCCGCGAGGTAGACCCCGCCGCCGTTGGAGAAGTGCAGCGCACTGTGGATCCGATAGTCGAAGTCGGCAGGCGGCCCGCCGCGGCGGGCGGCGAGGTACGGCTGGAGGAAGTCCGGCAGCGTGACCCAGTCCGGCAGGACGAAGCGGGGCTCGCGGCGGTCCGGGACCAGGGTGCCGTCCGGGCGGGTGACGGCGCTCACGCGATTCCCCGACTCATCGATCATCCACTGGTCGACGAAGCCGCCGTAGCGGAGGTACAGCGGACCGGAGGCAAACCGAAGATCACTGAGTATATAAGGGCCTTCTGCGCCGTCTAGCCGACGGTCCAGATCGACCAGAATTCGACGAAGCGCCACCTCGTCCGGCGGGTATATGGTGATCAGTTTTCCACTGCCAGCCCGCTCGGCATATTTCGAGTTTCTAGCGAGAAGAATACGTCTGGTACGCAAGAACTTGAACGAGACTCCCTGCGATGTGCAATATCTCCACACCGCGTCGAGAACCTGACCGGCATTGCTCAGACCTGCGGAAACGTGGATCTTCCACCCCTGCCTCGGCAGCGCCCCCGACATATTGAGGCACACCGCCCAGTCTTCTCGATCATGTCTTCGCCAGCCGGGCGGCAACGCGGGCAGCTCGACCTCGAATGCATCGGATTCAACACCGACCGCCGTCGACGAGTCATAGAAGACGGGATCGGCGAAGCAGTAGGCCTCATACCGAGCAGTCATCGTCGACGCCCCTCCAGTCGGTCGTTGTCACATCATTTGTTCACGCTGAACACCGGCCAGCCAATCCACCGAATTACTGAATCGACTACTCCGAACGAGCAAGCCGATTCCCACGGAAAGATGAGCGCTACGTGAGTCGGACGGCGCGATACCACTCGAACGTGAAACAAATTTCGCCGACAACATGCGGGGATTTCATCGACCTCCCAACGCTCGCAAGCGTCACACCCGCCGGAAACACCCTCGCCCGCTGCACGAAGCCGATCTCCGAGGCAGGACGACCACTCGTCACCTTCCGCACCCGACTCGCCACGATCAGTCACGCATCGTAATCGCCTGCCTGGCTGGTCGGCCGGTGAGCGCACGGCGGGCCCGCCCGTACGGACCCGCGTCTGCCGTCCTGAGGCCCGGGCATCACGCCCACCCCGCGAGGACAGCGGAACGGGCCGCGAGGTGTTCAGCCCGGAGTCACCTCGTCACCCGGTGTCGACTTCGCAGGCGATTTGCCCGCCTCATCGCGCCGACCAGTGCGTTCTACACTCATTTCATGGTCATCTCGTTCATTTCCCTCGCTCCGGCATACCGGTGAGGACACAGCCCGCACGCCGAATCGACGGATGAACAGACCGGATCACGCCACCGCCCTCCCGCTCGAGGGAACCGAGTCGACGGTGACGGGGTCTACTCAGAACGAGGGAACCTGGATGGGTGCGAACGACGTGAGGACTGACGACGGCGAGCCGATGTTCCGGCTCCTGGGTGTCGTGGATGTTCGGGGGACCGACATACCGCTCGGGCCGCCCAAACAGCGCTGTGTGCTGGCCACCCTGCTGCTGGAGCCCGGCCGCACGCGCACCGTCGAGCAGCTCATCGACGCCGTGTGGGGCGAGCATCCGCCCGCATCGGCGCGCAAGGCGATCCAGGTCTACGTGTCCAATCTCCGGCGGGCGTTGAGCGGCCGGACGTCGGTCGTGGTGGAGACCCGCCCCGAGGGCTACCGGCTCACCGCGTCGGAGGGGGCGGTCGACCTCTTCGTCTTCCGCGCCCTCCTCGACCGGGCGAAGGGCGCGCAGGGACCGCATCGCCGCACACTGCTGCACGAGGCGGTCCGGCTGTGGCAGGGCGACCCGCTCGCGGGCGCAGGCGAGAGCGACTTCGTCCTGCGCAACCGGCTACGACTGCAGGAGGAACAGCTGACCGCGGTCGAGGCCCGGATCGCGGCGGATCTCGACGCGGGCGAGATCGAAGGGCTGGCCCGCGAACTGGGCGGCCTGCTGGCGGAGCATCCGCTGCGGGAGCCGCTCTACGAACTCCTGATGCGCGTCCGCTGGGCGGAGGAGCGACCTAACGAGGCACTCGCGGTCTTCGCCAAGGCCCGCGAGTCGCTCTCCCGCGAACTCGGCACCGATCCCGGCACCGGCCTTCGCCGACTGCATCAGCAGCTGTTGGCGGCCGACCAGGGTTCCGGCGAATCGGAGCAGGCAGGCAGGCCGCTCGCGCAGCTCCCGGCCGGGACCGCGCAGTTCACCGGCCGACGAGCCGAGCAGCGGCGCATCCTGGGGCTGCTTCAGGACGACGATCCGAGCATCAGTCCCGTGATCATCGTCGACGGCATGGCGGGCGTGGGCAAGACCGGCCTGGTTCTGCGCTGCGCGCAGCAGGCCGCCGACCACTTTCCCGGCGGCCAGCTCTACCTCGACATGCGCGGCCACGGCGGCGGCCACCCGGTGTCCGCTCAGGAGGCGCTGGAGCGGCTGCTGCGGTCGTTGGACGTCCCCGCCGAACGGATACCCGACGACGAGTCGGCGGCCGCGGCCCTCTACCGCAGCACCCTGGCGGGGCGACGCCTGCTCATCGCCGTGGACAACGTGCAGCGCGCCGAGCAGCTGTACCCGCTGATCCCCGGCGACAATCAGTGCAGGCTGATCGCGACCAGCAGGCGCAGGCTCGGCGGCTTCATCGCCACGACCGGAGCGCACTCGGTGACCCTGGACGTCCTCTCACCGGAGGACTCGGTCGAGCTGATCGGTCGGGTGGCCGGAACGCACGTGGTGCGGCGCGAGCCCTCGGCGGCGCTCGCCCTGGCCGCGTTGTGCTCGTACCTGCCGTTGGCGCTGCGCATCGCCGTGGCGCGGATGTCGGATGATCGCGGGCTCGGGGATCTGGCCAGGCGGCTGATCGACGGACGCAGGCTCGCCGACCTCCAGTTCGACGACGATCCGCACGCCTCGGTCCGCACCGCGTTCCACCAGTCCTATGTCCTGCTGCCCGAGGCCCAGCAGTGCCTGTTCCGCCGGATCGGCCTCAGCGGCCTGGCCGAGATCGACCTGCACAGCGCCGCCGCACTGCTCGACGTCGGGCACGACGAGGGACGGCGACATCTGACGGCTCTGGCGGACGCGCATCTGGTCGAGCCCGGCGAGCATCGCGGCTTCCGGCTGCATGACGTGGTGCGGGAGTACGCCACCGAGCTGGGCACCGAGCAGGACTCGCCCGCCGAACAGGACGCCACGATGACGCGTCTGCTTCGGCACTTCCAACGCAGCGCCGAGGCCGCCGTCGCGCACATCATCCCCATGCACGAACAGCAGCCCAGGACGCCGGGACAGGCCGGACTGGAGTTCGCCGACCGGGCCGAGGGCCTGGACTGGCTGGACGCACAGCAGGTCAACCTGGTGATGCTCGTAGAGCACGCCGCCGAACAGGGGCGCGGCGAGGCCGCGTGGCGGCTGGCGAACGCGCTGTGGCGGTATCTGCTCTACCGCAGGCACATCACCTACTGGCTCGCTACCCACCGCACTGCGCTGCGAGCGGCGGAGCAGGCGGGCGACACGGTCGGCGTGGCCGTGACCCTGACGCACCTGGCGATCGCCACCTGGAGCGCAGGCCGCTTCCAGGAGGCCTCGGGGCTGGCACGGCGTGCACTGCACCTGCACCGTCAGACCGGGGACTGGGTGTACGAGTGGCGCACGATGAACAGCCTCGCCAACACCGCGTTCCGCCTCGGGCACACCGCCGAGGCCCTGGACTGGCACCGCCAGGCCGCCGCGCTGTGCCGACGCCACGACGCCAACGCGATGTTGGCGGGCACCTTGAACAACAAGGCGCTGCTGCACGAGCAGCTCGGCGAGTTCGACCAGGCCCTGAACTGTGCGGAGCAGGCGCTGACGGCGTATCGGGAGGTCGGCGACCGCACCGGCGAGGCTCGCGTCCTCACCAACCTCGGCAAGATCCTCGCCAGAGGCGACGAACCTGCCCGCGCCCTGGCGGTGCTGCACGACGGTCTGCGGATCAAGCAGGAGCTGGGGGATCGCGACAGTCAGGCCGCGCCGCTGACGAACCTGGGCAACGCGCTGGCCAGGCTGGGCAGGCATGCGGAGGCGGCGGAGCATCATCGTGCGGCGCTGGAGATCGTCGGCCGCACCGAGCCGACCGTGGCCGCCGAGATCCTCAACAACCTCGGTCTGGCGCTCACCGCGCTCGGCAACGGCACCGAGGCGCTTCGCCATCACCGCGCGGCACTGGCCTGGGCACGCGAGTGCCAGAACCGCTATGAGGAGGGCAGGGCACTCGACGCGCTGGCCACCGCCCACCTCTCACTGGGCGACCGGGACGCGGCGATCGAGCGGCTGCGGGAGGCGCTGGCCGTCTACGAGACCCTGGAGGTCCCCGAGGCCGAGCAGGCTCGCGCGCGACTCGCCGAGGAGATCTGCCCGTGCGGGCGGTCGTGACGCCCGCGTCGACCCGTTGATCACCAGCCGGAGGACGGCCGGGCAGGCGCGGAGCGCGGGGTCCTGCCTCGCCGAGGCCGCCGCGGTCGGCAGCGGGGCCGATCGGGTCAGTCTGCGACGAAGCCCGCGACGCGGAGGGTGCGCAGCCGGTTGAGCGCGGCGGCGACCTCCAGCATCCTCGGCACTGCCAGATCACCGGCGAAGTCGTCCGCCAGCGCCGGGAACCCGCGATCGGCGATCTCGGCGGCGAGGACGTCCAGCGCGGCGCGCATCGGGCGGTCGCCGTCGAGGCGTCCGCCGGTCGTCAACGCCGCCATGGCCAGGCCGACACCGACGAGCTGCGCCTGATCCACCAGTTGCTCGACGGCGCGCACGTCGATCTCCTCCTCGCCCAGCAGCACGGCGTCCCGGCCCCTGGCCCGGACGCGGCGTCGCCCGGTCCCGGTCGCGGCGACGACCGAGTCGGCCCGCACGATCCTGGCCCGGACCGGCGGAAACCGACGATCCGCCGCCGCCGTCCGCTCCCCGCCGAGCAGCCGAGCCCGCTCGGTGACCTCGTGCGGCTGATAGGACTCCATCATGATCACCCGGTCGGCGACGGCCAGGTAGTCCCCGGAGCCGCCGGTGACGACGACGGTGGAGACCCGGTGCTCGCGCGACAGCGACCGGACGACGTCCACGAAGGGGGTGAGCGGCTCGTGCTCGGCCGCCACCAGGGCACGCATCCTGGCATCGCGGATCATGATGTTGGTCGCGGCGGTGTCCTCGTCGATCAACAGCGCCCGCGAGCCTGCCTCCAGCGCCTCCACGATCGACGCGGCCTGCGACGTGGAGCCGGAGGCGTCGGCCGTGCTGAAGTCGTCCGTGGCGGTGCCCTGCGGCAGGTGCGAGAGGAAGGCGCTGACATCGACCCGAGTCACCGCGCGGCCGTCCTCGGCCCGGATCTTCACCGCGTCCGCCCTGGTGACGACGAGTTCCCGACCGTCGCCGGGCGCATGGTCGTAGACACCGCGTTCCAGCGCACGCAGCAGGGTGGACTTGCCGTGATAACCGCCGCCGACGACCACGGTGACTCCCTCGGGGACACCGAGGCCGGTCACCTCGCCCCGATGCGGCAGCCGGACCCGGACGGTCATCGACTCGGGGGCACGAAACGGCAGCGCTCCCGGCATGGGCTCGTCGTCCACCCCCGAGCGTCGCGGCAGGATCGCGCCGTCGGCGACGAAGGCGACGAGCCCGAGGTCGGGAAGCAGCTCCCGGAGGGCGACGGAGTCCTCCACCGAGGCGACGAAGCGGCGGGCCGTCGCCAGGTCGGCCCGCGCACCGCGCACCGCGTCGACGGCGGCGGGCAGGGTCTCGATCAGGGCTCGGCGGGCGGTGACTCCGTCGATGCGGCGGCCGTGGGCAGGCAGCGCCAGGGCCATGCGCAGCGTCAACTCGCCGTCGACGATGCGTCCGGCGCTGCGGTCGAGGATCTCGGGTCCGCCCGCGTCCACGGCGAAGGGGCCGGTGCGCCGCGTCGACCGCCGAGACCCGGCGCCCTCGAGTCCCGCGTGCTGCGACCGCCCACGTCCCGAGAACGCCGCCTCCGACGGCGAGCCCGCCTGCGCCGAGCCGCCCAGCGCCGAGGCGAATCGGCGCAGCAGATGAGAGCTCGTGGCCCGCGCCGCCGCCGGGGTACGCCAGAGTTCGGCGGGCAGACCTGCCGCCTCCGCCGAGACGCGCACCTCCACTCGGCTCGGCGGTGCATACGGATCGGCCTGGACCCGCCGGACGCTCAGGGTGAAGTGCGGGAACTTCCAGTCCCCGTGCAGGTCGTGATAGGCCGGGTAGCCGCTGCCGTCGAGCCGGTCGAGCAGCGCGGCCAGTGCGCTCGCATCACCGCCGCCCGCGCCGCGCGAGCGCGGCCGTCCTCGGTTGCCTGCGGACGTCCTGCCGCTGGGGCGGCCGTACTGTCGGGTCACATCGGACTGCCTATCACGACCACGACGGGCCGCCCGGCCTGGGCCGAGGCCGAGCCGGGCGGGGCCGCAGCGGCAGGGCGCAGGCGTGGAGATCCGCCGGGAACACCTGTCCCGGCCGCCGCTCGTGCCCCTCGCCCGGAGCGCCCGCCACAGGGTGCGGCGCGGACCACGGCTCGGCTGAGCAGGCGCGACGTCGGGGTAGCCTTCCCCGGCGTGCCCAGGCCGGCTGGTCGCCCGGCCTGCCAGGACGACACGCCTTGCTCGACTGGAGGAGCCATGACCGACGGCACTTCGCCGATCGCCCGCCTCGCCGCAGCCGTGGGCCGCTGGTTCGCACTGCTGGTGCTGCTCGGCGCGATCGTCGGCCTCCTCATCCCCGGTCCGGCCGCGACGCTCGCCCCGTGGGTCCCGCTGCTGCTCGGCGTGATCATGTTCGGGATGGGGCTCACCCTGCGCGGCCGGGACTTCGCCCTCGTCGCCAAGCGGCCCTACGCCGTGATCATCGGCGTCATCGCGCAGTTCGTCATCATGCCGCTCACGGCGTGGCTCATCGGCACGCTGCTCGGCCTGCCCCCGGAGCTGATGGTCGGAATGGTCCTGGTGGGCGCCGCACCCGGCGGCACTGCCTCCAACGTCATCGTCTACCTCGCCAAGGGCGACGTCGCCTTGTCGGTGACGATGACCTCGGTCTCCACCCTGCTGTCACCGCTGTTCACGCCGCTGCTGGTCCTGTGGCTGGCGGGCTCGGCGCTGCCGGTGGACGCGGGCGGCCTGCTGCTGTCGATCGTGCAGGTCGTGCTGGTACCGGTGGTGGCAGGGCTGCTGCTGCGGGCGCTCGCCGGCCGGTTCGTCGAACGGCTGCTGCCGCTGCTGCCGCTGGTGTCGGTGACCGGAATCGTCCTCGTGGTGGCCGCGGTGGTCGGCGCGAACTCCTCGGCCGTGCTCGGCAGCGGGCTGCTCCTCGTGCTCGCCGTGGTGCTGCACAACTCGGCGGGCCTGGCCCTGGGCTATCTGGCGGCGCGGCTCGCCGGGTTCACCGAGTCCGCGCGGCGCGCGGTGAGCGTCGAGATCGGGATGCAGAACTCGGGGCTCGCGGCGAGCCTGGCCACGGTCCACTTCACGCCGCTGGCCGCGCTGCCCGCCGCACTCTTCTCGGTGTGGCACAACATCTCCGGCGCGTTGATCGCGACGTACTGGGCACGCAAGGGCGCGCCGCGTGAGACGGTGGACACGGCGTCTTCCGGTGAGGGCGGCTCGAAGAGCGGATCGCCCGACTCCGGTGTCGACACCCGTCCCGCAGGCGACGACGGGCCCGCCGAGCACTGAGGATGATCGCCACCCGACCGCTGTGGTGATCGACACCACTCGCACCGCGCAGAGTTCGGGTATCAAGCAGTGAGACGTCAACTCTGGAGGCACGATGGAAGACCGTCAGATCAGCGCGACCCGCACCATCTCCGCGCCCGCCGATCGCCTGTTCAACATCGTGGCGGACCCGTCGAAGCACGCGCTGATCGACGGGTCGAGCACCGTCAGGGCAGCACAGGACGGCACGCCTGAGCGACTCGAGCTCGGCACGAGGTTCGGCATGTCGATGCGCCTCGGCGTGTCATACAAGATCCTGAACAAGGTGGTGGAGTTCGAGGAGGGCAAGGTGATCGGCTGGTGTCACATGGGCCTGCACGTGTGGCGCTGGGAGTTCCGAGCCCTGGACGAGGAGCGCACCGAGGTCGTGGAGACCTTCGACTGGTCTCAGGTCAAGTGGCCGAAGGCCTACGAACTGGCGGGCATCCCGCGTCGTAACCTCCGGGCGATGCAGGCGACCCTCCGGCGCATGGAGCAGATCGTCTTGATCTGATCGACGGGCGGTTCCACGCCGCCTCGACACGGTCGAGACGAGTCCACGAGGCGGCGGGCGCCCGTCGTGCCGATCGCTGATCGTGCCCAGGCGGCGGCTCGCCGCAGGCAACCATTCGCCGAGGCCGCGCCCGCCCGCGACGGCGCGTCAGAAGCCTGCGGCGGGCACGCCACACAACGAGGCGACCTCATGGCCCGCCAGCGTCCGGTCGGCACCGAGGCCCGCCAGGCTCACCAGCGTCGCCATCCCGGCCACGGTCCCGCCTGCCGCCGTCACCAGTCGGGCGGCGGCCGCGAAGGTGCCGCCGGTCGCCAGGAGGTCGTCGACGATGAGCACCCGCGTACCGGGGAAGACGGCCTGTCGGCCGATCTGCAGGGAGTTGGTGCCGTACTCCAGCGAGTAGCTCTCCTCCAGCACCTCGCCGGGGAGTCTGCCGGGCTTCCTCGCCAGGATGAGCGGTCGCGCGGTCTGCCGCGCCAGGGCGGCGCCCAGCACGAAGCCGCGCGCCTCGATCGCCAGGACCGCGTCGAACCGCTCGGCGAACCGCCGCGACAGTTCCGTCACCGCCGCGCCGAACAGCTCCGGATCGGCGTAGATCCCGGCCAGGTCGCGAAAGAGCACGCCCGGTGTGGGGAAGTCCGGGATCGACACCAGGCTTGCGGCAATGCGGTCGGCCAACACCCGGCGAACCTACCTCAGGCGAGGACGATCTCGGTCGACACCCGACCACGAGATGTCGGATCGGCCAGCAAAGCACTCACCCGAACAATGTAATGTCACTCACCCGTTCGAGTCGCTCCGACACCGAGAGCGACGAATTCGGCGCAGTGGAGGTCATCGTGACGGACAAGCAGAGCAGTCTTCCCGAGGCTGTCGACGTCAAGCGGCCCAGCGCTGCGCGGATCTACGACTACGTCCTCGGCGGCAGCACCAACTTCCAGGTGGACCGCGAGTTCGCCGACCGCGCGCTGGCCCGGTTCCCCGGAGCACGCATGGTGGCCATGCTCAATCGCTCCTTCCTGCGCCGGTCCGTGCAGTTCTGCCTCGATCAGGGCATTCGCCAGTTCCTGGACATCGGCTCCGGCATCCCAACCGTCGGCAACGTCCACGAGGTGGCGCGGAAGATCGACCCTGGCACTCGGGTCGTGTACGCGGACAACGAGCCGGTCGCGATCGCCCACAGCCGTCAGCTCCTCCAGGACGACCCGCTCACCACCGCGATCCTGGCCGACGTCCGCGATCCGCGTGTCCTGCTCGCCGATCCCGAGGTCCGGAAGCTGCTGGACTTCGAGCAGCCGGTGGCCGTCCTGATGGTGGCCCTGCTGCACTTCGTCCCCGACTCCGACGACCCGGCCGGGCTCGTCGCGGCCTATCGGGACGTCATGGCGCCGGGCAGCATGCTCGTGCTCTCCCACGGCACGACCGACGGGGTCCCGGAGGTCGCCGCGCTGGCCGAGCAGTACAAGGAGAGCGCCAACCCGGCCACCATGCGTGGCCGCGACGAGATCACCGCCATGCTGGCGGGCTTCGAGATCATGTCGCCCGGCGTGGTGTTCACCGCCGCCTGGCGGCCGGATCAGGAGCCGGTGGAAGCGCTGCCCGAGCAGTCCGGCGCGTACGCGGCCGTGGGCCGACGCTGATCCTCGCCGAGCAGGCCCGTCAGGACGGGGCTGCCGTGGTCCGGACGGCCGGAGCGCCCAGCGATCACGAGTCGTCGAGCCTCGGGTCACGCGACGCTCGGCCGGCCCCCTGGCCGAATCCCCGGCAGCCGAGCGATCCGGCAGCCCACAGCGTCCTCCTCGGAACCGGCGTCCGCCTCGAAACCCGGGAGCCCTCGGCACCGTCGACACTCGTGATCCGCTCGAGATCCGCACACCGCGTGGCCGCCACGAGTTAGGCGGGCCTGCCTCCGGGTATTCGACGCCGACAACCAGGCATCGAAGATCAGGAGGACGGCATGGCGGTCTCGCCAGACTCGGCAGGACATCCCGTCGATCCCGCGCGCGGCGGGGACGAGAAGGACGCCGACCTCGCCTCGGCGCGGGTCGACCCCGCCGAGGCGAGACTGACCACCAGTCAGGGCGTCCGAGTCGAGCACACCGACGACTCCCTGACCGTCGGCGAACGCGGACCCACCCTGCTGGAGGACTTCCATGCCAGGGAGAAGATCACCCACTTCGACCACGAGCGCATCCCGGAACGCGTGGTGCACGCCCGGGGCGCGGGCGCCTACGGGTTCTTCCAGCCGTACGACGATTCGCTGGCCGACCACACGGTGGCCGAGTTCCTGCGTGATCCCTCGATCCGCACCCCGGTGTTCGTCCGCTTCTCCACCGTCGCGGGCTCGCGGGGGTCCGCCGACACGGTGCGCGACGTCCGAGGGTTCGCGACCCGGTTCTACACCCGGCAGGGCAACTACGACCTGGTCGGCAACAACATGCCGGTGTTCTTCATCCAGGACGGCATCAAGTTCCCCGACTTCGTGCACGCTGTGAAACCGGAGCCGCACAATGAGATCCCGCAGGCTCAGTCCGCTCACGACACGTTCTGGGACTTCGTGGGCCTGCAGCCCGAGTCGCTGCACGTCGTGATGTGGCTGATGTCGGATCGGGCGCTGCCCCGCAGCTACCGGATGATGCAGGGCTTCGGCGTCCACACCTTCCGGCTGGTCGACGCCGCCGGTGTCGGCACCTTCGTCAAGTTCCACTGGACGCCGAAGCTGGGCACGCACTCGATGATCTGGGAGGAGTATCAGCGAGTCGCGGGCAACGATCCGGACTTCCATCGTCGGGACCTCTGGAACGCCGTCGAGTCCGGAGACCACCCGGAGTGGGAGCTCGGCGTGCAGCTGGTGCCGGAGTCCGACGAGTTCGCCTTCGACTTCGACCTGCTGGACGCGACGAAGCTGATCCCGGAGGAGATCGTCCCGGTCCTGCCTGCGGGCAGACTGGTCCTGGACCGCAATCCCGACAACTTCTTCGCCGAGACCGAGCAGATCGCCTTCCACACCGCCAACCTCGTCCCCGGCATCGACTTCACCAACGATCCGCTGCTCCAGGCACGCAACTTCTCCTACCTGGACACCCAGCTCATCCGGCTGGGCGGGCCGAACTTCAGCCAGCTCCCGGTGAACCGGCCGATCGCCCCGGTGCACGACAACCTGCGCGACGGCCACGGACAGCAGAACATCCACCTCGGCCGGGCCCCATACCACAAGAACAGCCTCGACTCCGGGTATCCGATGGTCTCCAGCACGGCCGAGGGCGGATTCCGGCACTATCAGGAGAAGGTCGAGGGGCATAAGATCCGGACCCGCAGCGGGAGCTTCGCCGATCACCACAGCCAGGCGACCCTCTTCTGGAACAGCATGTCCGGCTGGGAACGCGAGCACATCGTGGCGGCCTTCCGCTTCGAGCTGGGCAAGGTCACCGATCAACAGGTCCGCGAACGCGTCGTCGAGCAGCTGGATCGGATCTCCCGCGAGCTGGCCGAGCGCGTCGCACCGGGCATCGGCGTCGCGGCGCCGTCGGGGCCCGCGCCCAGGACGCACTCCGACGTCTCCCCCGCGCTGAGTCAGGAGAACACCGTCCACGACGTCGTCCGGGGTCGGACGGTCGCCGTGCTGGCCGCCGACGGCGTGCGAGGCCCGCTGCTGCGCTCGCTGACCTCCGCGCTGACCGAGATGGGTCTGGTCGTCGAGGTCGTCGCGCCCCGAGCCGGAGCCCTGCGCTCGACGGAGGGAACGGACGAGGGCTCCGAGGTGACTGCGGATCGGGCGCTGCCCACGACCGCCTCGGTGCTCTACGACGCCGTGCTGGTCGCTGACGGTGCGGAGTCGGTCGACACGCTGCGTGCCGACGGGGGCGCCGTGCACTTCGTCGCCGAGGCCGTGCGACACGCCAAGACGGTGGGCGCCCTGGGCGCGGGCGTGGAGCTGCTGCACGCGGCGCCGCTGACCGGCCTCCGACTCGCCCAGCCCGGCGAGGATCTGGTGTCTGACCAGGGCATCCTGACCAGCGGAACCGCGCACGACCAGGCATCCGCGCGCTTCCTCACCGCCTTCGCGGGCTCCGTGGCGGCGCACCGGGTGTGGACTCGGGACACCACCGGGATTCCGGCGTGAGTCATCGCTGGTCAGAGGGGTGCGTGGTTTGGCAGTAGCTGAATCGAGGTAGTAAGCCAGCACCGGCCCGACCGCCCTCGCGCAGGATGGAGGAGACCTCGATGACGGCCGCACGACACATCATGACCCCCGATCCGGCGTTCCTCCAGGTCGACGAGACACTCCGCTCCGCCGTGGGCAGGCTCCAGGAGCTCGATGTCGAGTCGATGCCGGTCTGCGACTCCGACGGCAGCCTGCTCGCCATGCTCAGCCAGCGGGACATCATGCTGCGCGTGCTCCTCGGCGGACTCGACCACGAGACGACGACCGTCGGCGAGGTGCGTGGCGACGAGCCGATCAGCATCCTGCCGGACGACTCGGCCGAGGGATTGATCAACATCATGATCGACCACCGGCTGCGGCGGCTGCCGGTGCTGGACGGCCCTCGACTGATCGGCATCGTGTCGCTGGCCGCCGCAGGCGAGGCGATGCCCGACGGCGACGTCCAACTGCTGATCGAGGCGCTGTCCATCCCCTGATCCGCGTCCTGCGGATCAGGGTGCAGGCCGGGCGTGACCCGCCTCGCGCGGCCGACTGGACAGCCGAGTGCGACGGGACGAGGGCGAGGGAGACGACGAGGTCAGGGACCGAGGTATCAGGGAACGGAGTGCAGCCATGTCGAACGACGAGCGACTCGAGACCTACGCGGGCCGACGCGACACCTCCGTCTCCGGTGAGCCCAGCGGCGGCGAACCCGGTGAACGTCCGATCTTCGTGATCCAACGTCATGACGCTCGCAGGCTGCACTTCGACCTGCGGCTGGAGATCAACGGCGTCCTGGTCTCCTGGGCCGTGCCTCGCGGTCCGTCGCTCGACCCCGGGGAGAAGCGGCTGGCCGTGCGCACCGAGGACCACCCGATGGACTATGCGCGGTTCGAGGGCGTGATCCCTCGCGGCGAGTACGGCGCGGGGACCGTCGTGGTCTGGGACACCGGAACCTACGACAACCACTCCCACGACCGGAGGAAAGAGCCCGTCGCCGTCGAGGACGCCCTGGACAGGGGGCATCTGACCTTCTGGCTGCACGGCAGCAGGCTCACCGGCCCGTTCGCCCTGACCAGGACGCCGACCGGCGGCCGCCAGGAGTCGTGGCTGCTGGTGAAGGCACGCGGGGCGGGCGTGGATCGCCAGGCGCATCCCGCCGAGAACAGTCCCGAGTCGGTGTTGACCGGACGAACCAACCATGACCTCGCCGAGGGCTCCTGACCGGCGGAGGAGGCGGTCAGATCGCACGAACGACGCCCCCGCCATCCGGCCGCGCAGCCCGCGGCCGTCCGGCCCGGCCGGGCCGCCGCAGCACCCGTCCCGTCCCGTGACCATGGAGGAGCACCGACATGAGCGGTCGAGAGCGCGTCGAGATCGACGGCAGGGTGCTCACGCTGTCGAATCCGACGAAGGTCCTCTACCCGGCGACGGACGATCGAGCCGAGATCACCAAGGCCCAGGTCGTCGACTACTACCGTGCGGTCGCCGCCACCCTGCTCCCGCACCTGCGCAACCGGCTGCTCACCCTGCGCCGCTATCCCGAGGGCGTCGAGTCGGCCGGCTTCTTTCAGAAGGACTCGGGCGGACGGCTGCCCTCGTGGGTGCACACCGTGTCGGTCCCCCATCGACACCAGTCCGGGTCGGTGCGCCACGTCGTCTGCGAGGACGAGTCGACGCTGGTGTACCTGGCCAACCTCGCGAGCCTGGAACTGCACATCCGGCTGTGCCCGGCCGATCGACCCGGCTACCCGGACCGGTTCGTGGTGGACCTGGACCCGCCGCCCGGCCATGACCCGCGCGAGCTTCGGCCGTTGGTCCGGCGCGTCAGCGAGCGCTTCGAGGAGGTCGGGCTGACCCCGTACGTGCAGACCACCGGCGGCAAGGGCTTCCACGTGGTGGCCCCGCTGGTGCCGGACTGCCCCGTCGACGAGGTCCTCGCCTCAGCACGCGAGATGGCTCGCAGGCTGGCCGAGGAGGACCGGCGATTCACTGTCGAGCAGCGGCGGGACCGCCGGAACGGGCGGGTGCTGCTCGACGTCAACCGCAACGGCCACGCACAGACGGTGATCGCACCGTACTCGACGCGGGCCCGGCCCGGCGCCCCGGTGGCGACGCCGATCCAGCCGCGCGAGCTGGCCAGGGCACGTCCGGACGCCTATCACCTCGGCAACGTGGCTCGTCGGCTGGCGTCCAAGGGCGACCCCTGGGCCGAGATGGATCGACATGCGGTCTCCGCGGCACGGCTCCATGCCCGGCTGAGCTGACGCGGGCCCCGCACACTCGTCGGCGGCGGTTCGCAGGCACTCGGCCCGACGCCGACCCTCGCCCGCAGATCCGAGCCGGCGCTCTCGATCGTCGCGGCTCGACACGCGGTTCCCTGCTGCGCCCCGCCCCGGTCCACGCCCCCGCCCGAGCCCAGGCAAGAGGATCCGTGGGGACCCGCCGCCCGGCCCGCAGGCCCGGTCCCGGGGCCGCATGCCCGGCTCGCAGGGAGACCGCAGCGAGGGCCTCGTTCGCCGCCGCCGGACCACGGCGGGAGCAAGACCCCACCCGACACGCAAAGTGACCATGCTCGCGGACACTCGACCGTTCAAGCTTCCCTGCCGTGGACGCGTCGGCAAGGGCGGCCGGAATCCTGGGCTCGGTCCGGCGTGCCGGAGGTGAATTCTGATCGCCGTCATATTGCGATCAGAAAACGATCCGTGGCCGACTTCCGGACGTGAACGATTCGCGGACTCGGGCGGCGAATCGACCCGATCCGACCACTCGGCAAGCCGATGAGCTGGGAATACGCCACCTAGAAGCGGAATTCCGCCCACCGGCGGCAGTGGGTCGACCCACCCGCCGGGGTCGTCGGCGTGCCGAGAGATCTTCTCCGATTCGCCACCTGTCGCTCGTCGATGTCAGGGATGATCGTCGCCGGTCTTTCACACCGACTTCAGACCGGCTGAGGGCAGCCACTACGCTGCGTGAGGCAGTTTGCCGTCAACCGTCCGAACTACTGAATCTGGGAGGCGCACGACTCGTGCCCGCGTCAGCACCGAAATCACCACCCCCGGCCGTCGACGACACGACCAAGGTCCCCAAGAAGAAGAGTTCGATGGCGCCCAGAGTCTTCTGGCCAGCCGCCGGGATCATGGTGGCCTTCGTTCTGTTCGCCATGATCTTCCCCGGAACCGCGCAGGACGTGCTCGGCGCGATCCAGGAGAACGTGATCGGCGTCTTCGGCTGGTACTACGTCGTGCTGGTCGCGGCGTTCGTGGTGTTCTCCATCTGGGTCGGCGTCAGCCACTTCGGCGACATCAAGCTCGGCAAGGACGACGAGAAGGCCGAATTCCGCTTCCTGCCCTGGCTGGGGATGCTCTTCGCCGCAGGCATGGGCATCGGCCTGGTCTTCTTTGGCGTCGCCGAGCCGCTGGGTCACTTCGCCAGCCCCAAGCCGGGGACGGACACGGCGGCAGACCCGACCCAGCTCGCCGAGGGCGCGCTGGTGCAGACGTTCCTGCACTGGGGTCTCCAGCCCTGGGCGATCTACGTGGTCGTCGGTCTGGCCATCGCCTACTCCGTCCATCGCCGCGGCCGCCCGGTGTCGATCCGCTGGGCGTTGGAGCCGCTGCTGGGTGACCGGGTCAAGGGCAAGATCGGCGACGCGGTCGACGTCATCGCCATCGTCGGCACCCTCTTCGGCGTCGCAACCTCCCTCGGTTTCGGCGTGTTGCAGGTCGCCGCCGGTCTGGACTACATCAACCTGGTCGACGACCCCGGCACGACCACCCAGATCCTGCTGATCATCGGGATCACCGCGCTGGCCACGCTGTCGGTGGTCTCCGGCGTGAAGAAGGGCATCAAGTGGCTGTCCAACATCAACGTCGGCATCGCGGGCGCCCTGCTGCTGTACGTGCTGGCCTTCGGACCGACGCTCTTCCTGCTGCGTGAGTTCGTCCAGGCCACCGGTTCCTACCTGCAGAACTTCGTCAGCCTGAGCTTCGACGTCACCGCGATGCAGGGCATGGAGGGGCAGGCCTGGCAGGCGGGCTGGACGATCTTCTACTGGGGCTGGTGGATCTCCTGGGCGCCGTTCGTCGGCGTGTTCATCGCCAGGATCTCGCGCGGCCGCACGGTGCGGGAGTTCGTCGCAGGCGTGCTGCTGGTGCCCACCGTCTTCACCTTCCTCTGGTTCACCGTGCTCGGCGGCACCGCCCTGTACCGGGAGCTCAACCAGGGCGGCGGCCTCGTCGGCGCCGACGGATCAGTGGACACAGAGGGATCACTGTTCGCCCTGCTCGACGGGCTGCCACTAGGCGGAATAGCCAGCGTCGTCACCATCGTGCTGATCATCATGTTCTTCGTCACCTCGTCGGACTCCGGCTCACTGGTGGTGGACATGCTGTCCTCCGGCGGCGACCCGGAGCCGCCGACCTGGAGCCGGATCTTCTGGAGCATCACCGAGGGTCTCGTCGCCATCGCTCTGCTGGTCGTCGGCGGTGAACAGGCCTTGGCTGCCTTGCAGACCGTGGCGATCCTCATCGCGCTGCCGTTCAGCGTGGTGATGATCGCGATGGCCGTCGCGCTGTGGAAGGAGTTCAGCGCCGAGCGCAAGGAGGCGCTGCGCATCCAGCGCAGGCGTCGAGCCGAGGAGCTGACCGTGCACGTCTCGCGGTCCCTCATCGAGGACGGGCTGATCACCACGCCCGAAGAGGAGGCCGTCGCGAAGGCCACGACGGCAGGCGGAGCCAAGGTCGAAGCCGTGACGGTGACCACAACGACGAAGTCGCGCGACGACTAGTCTGCGTCGATCCCCACCGCGTCACCAGGCGCGAGTGCGACCCGAGTCCAGGGCCGCACTCGCGCCTCGCCACGATTGCGGGGCTGATCCCCGCCTGGTCCAGGCGGGCGAAGCACGAGGCGGCTACGGTGGGTCGGCCACCGCGATGCCGGTGAAGCCCGACCGGCCGCGATGAGCGCTCTCAGCCGTGTTCGGTGTCCTCCTCGTCGTCGAGCACCTCTTCACGCTGCTCGACGACATCCGCCTCCGTCGCCTCGGGCGGCAGTTCCGCACCCGCGTCCGGCGGCAGGTCCTCCCCCGCCTCGACGCCGCCCCCGACGTCGCGTTCGGCGACCTCGCGCTCCTGCTCGGCGAGATCGGCCTCGGTTCCCGCTGGCTGACTGGGCTCGATGCCGGTCACGGTTCCTCCACTCGTCGCCGTGGTCTCCTCGGATGCGATCCATCATGCCCCCGAGACCACGGGTCGGCCGTGCCCGACGAACGGCGACACCGAGGTACAGCTCCTCCCGAGCAGCACCTCGGCGGAACCCGGCGGTCAGCCGGGCGTCAGGCCCGAGGCGCCTGTACAGGAAGCGGTCGCTGCGGCGCAGGCCCGCGCTTCGAGTTCCGTCACCAGGAGTGGGCCTGCCGCAGCCCTGCCCGCAGGACTCAGTCCTCCGGCGTGTTGATCATCGAGCCCCTGATCGTGGCGCCGTCGGCCCGGTGCAGGACGCAGTAGCTGAGATTCGTGTCGTCCAGGCCGGTGATGTCCTCGGTGTTCGTCGACCACTCCGCCGCAGTGGGCACGATGACCGTGAAGGTCAGAGCGTCCGCCTCGTCCTCCGGCAGCTCGATCCGGTCCGACGAGAAGTGCAGCTGGCAGAGACCCGTCATGTACCTGGTCAGCTCCTCCTGCCCCGGATAGGCGGTCCCGGTGTCCAGATCGAACGGCCTGTTCCGCCGGACGACCTCGAAGTCGTGGTCCTCCTCGCAGGGCACGGCCGACTCCCGGCTGAAACCCCGCCCCGACAGGGCACCGCTGGCGCACTCCTCGATCCCGAGGGAGAAGCCCGTCAGCTCGCCGCCCGGACCGTAGGCGACGGTGCCGCCCAGGTGCTCGGGAACGTCCTGGACCTGGTCCGCCGAGGTGACCAGATGAGTGACGAAGCCCCCGCCGAAGCTCGCGAGTGCCACGACGAGGAGCGTGCCGAGAACCGCAGGCCACCGCAGTCCCTTCGACCGGACGGGAGCACCCGGCATCGGGTGTCCGCCGCTGGCACCAGGGCCGTATCCCATCGGAGCAGCGGGCCCCATCGGGCTCGTGACCTGCTGGGTGCCCGCCATGGCCGGGCCGGACAGCTCGGGGCGCGACGCCGTGGCGTCCAGCAGCCCGCCCGCCTGTGCCGAGGTGAGTCTGGCGTGCGGGGCGGTGATCAGCAGACCCATGATCACCGAGGCCAGCGGCCCCTGACACCGGGTCAGGTAGGGCACGTCGTTCAAGATCGCGTGCAGGGTGGCGGCCGTGGTGGGTCGGTCGAACGGAGCCCGACCCTCGACCGCGTGGAAGAGCGTGGCGCCCAACGCCCACAGGTCGGAGGAGGCGGTGGCGGCGTTCTCGCTGATCCGTTCCGGCGCCATGTAGGTCGCCGAGCCGACCAGCAGCCCGGTGGTGGTCAGGCGCGGATCGTCCGCCGCCTGCGCGATGCCGAAGTCGGTGAGCTTCGCCCTGCCGTTGGGCAGCACCATGATGTTGCTCGGCTTCACGTCCCGATGCACGATGCCCGCGGCATGGGCGGTCTGGAGGGCGTGCAGCAGTTGGCGTCCGAGTTCGACCACCTGGCCTGCGGGCAGCGGCCCGTGCGCCTGTACCACGTCGGCGAGCGTCGGCGCCTCGACCAGTTCCATGACGATGTAGGTGGCGGTGCCCTCCGACACGACGTCGAAGACGGTCACCACGGACGGATCGTTGAGCCTGCCCGCCGAGCGCGCCTCACGCAGCACGCGCTCCTCCAGGACGCCCCGTTCCTGCTGGGGCACCCCGTCCGGCAGCCGCAGTTCCTTGACTGCGACGTTCCGACCGATCACGGCGTCCTCGGCACGCCAGACGACTCCCATACCGCCACGTCCGATCTCCTCCACGAGCACATAACGACCCGCGATGCGGCGCTCTGAACGGATGGAGGCGTCCTGATCGGTCACCCTCAGTCTCCTTCTTGGCAGTGCAGTTCACTCGTTCGGCATCGTGCTCCCCAATAGGGTGGACGCCGGGTCATGCTACTGAGACTCACGCTCGGCTCATCCGGTTTCCCTTCTCGGCAGGAGCCCGCCACACCGACCGCACGCCTAGGCTCGACGAGGACGATCGAGAACCCCAGTCAGGAGCGGAGATGCCCGAGCACGAATCAGAACTCGACGCCGCCCGACAGGCGACGTCATTGATTTTCGGCTTCGCGTTCTCCCAGATGCTCGGGACCGCCGTGCGTCTGGGCATCCCCGATCTGATCGGCGAGACGTCGAAGACGGTAGCGGACCTCGCAGCCGAGACGGGCACCGACCACGATGCGCTGCGCCGCCTGTTGCGGGCACTCGGACAACTCGGCGTCGTGGTCACGACCGGCGACGACTCGGTGGAGTTGAGCCCCCTCGGCAGGCTGTTCCGCAGCCAGGCCCCGCACTCGCTCCATCCGATGGCCGAGTTGTACGGCGA
This sequence comes from Actinoalloteichus fjordicus, assembly GCF_001941625.1. NCBI lineage: Bacteria > Bacillati > Actinomycetota > Actinomycetes > Pseudonocardiales > Pseudonocardiaceae > Actinoalloteichus > Actinoalloteichus fjordicus. The sequence continues at coordinate 2,965,922 of NZ_CP016076.1, read as the reverse complement.
CCCCGCCTGGTGGCAGGCCTGGGGCTCGCTGGAGGCGTCGATCCGCACCGGCAGGCCGGGATTCGATGCCGTGTTCGGCACCGGGTTCTTCGATCACCTCGGCACCGACCCCGCGTTGGCGGCCCGGTTCCACCGCGCGATGAGCACGATCTCGGAGATCCAGCTCCCGGACACCGTCCGAGGAATCTCGTTCACGCAGGGGGAGCGACTGGTCGACGTCGGCGGCGGGGACGGCACCCTGCTTGCGGCGATCCTGGCTGCCGGACCGAGCCTGCACGGCACGGTGTTCGACACCGAGGCCGCACTGGAACGTGCAACCGAGATGCTGCGCAAGGCAGGCGTGGCCGACCGGGCCGACACCGAGGCCGGTGACTTCTTCGCGACCGTTCCCGCCGGGCGGGACGTCTATCTGCTGAAGAACATCCTGCACGACTGGGATGACGAGTCCTGTGTCCGCATCCTGCGCAACTGCCGGACGGCGATGCAGCCGAACGGCCGGGTGCTGGTGATCACGGCGCTGGTGCCGGACTGGGATCAGCCGACCGAGGATGCGAACCTCATGACCGCCTTCGGTGACATGGAGATGCTGGTGATGACCACCGGTCGAGAGCGCACTGTCGGCGAGTACGAGCGACTGTTCGACCAGGCAGGCCTTCGGCTCGGCGGGACCGTCACCCTGTCGACCGAACTCGACTCACACGTGGTGACGGCCCTGCCGCGCTGAACGGACCGGACTCCGGCGACGAGTGCCCCGTACGCCGCCGCGCGACGGTCGGGGCACGGGCGCCGAGGTTCTCGTGGCGGGACTGGTCAGCCGGACCGGTGGCGAACCGGTCGGGCGTGCGGGCGCTCCGGGATGCGGCGGCCCGCATGCCGTGCCAGGCGCCGGACCGAACCGGTCGCACTGTGCTCGTCGCCTCGGGCGTACTCCGTCGGGAGGCGACGACGCGGTCCGGACGGACGTCCTCGGCCGGCGTGGCGAACCGGTTCCGTCGACGTCACGAAGGGGCTGTTCCGCAGAAGATCGGGCGCCCTGATCCTCGGGCGGCCGCCGGGCCCGCCTGCGGTCGATGTGCCCGCCGACGGGCATGTCGTCCCCTGCCCGGCGGTCCGGTGGACCGGCGTCTCCCGGTGCTCATCGCACCGAGGCCAGTCGTGTCTTGGGACGGGGGCGGGTCAGCTCGAGGCAGCGGGGACAACGCTGCTCGTCGAAGTAGCAGACCTCGATGGGCTCCCGATTGAGCGGTGAGAAGGCGACTGTGGACTCACAGACCGGCACGACGGGGTTGTAGCCGTCCCAGTCCTCCTCGGCGAGATGGGTGTCTCCAGCGCGGACGGAACGCACGAACCAGGCGTACATGAGGACTCCGGAATGACGGGCGAACCTCGGTGCGACCGACGGATTCGCGGGTACGACCGAGGGAACCCCCACGGCGGAGGACGACACGGGCCGGTCGGAAACCGGCGGTGATCTGTCCACCGCACTCACAACGGCGTCGATTCGGCGACGACTACCGCGCCGGACTAAGTCGAGATCAGCCGAGCCATGCTGCGACGACGGTCCACCGACGTCCATATGATCACCTCCAGGAGAAGCGGCCGAGGGCCGACCCTCAGCTTGGTACGCATTCCGGCCGCGTGGTCGGGTTGCACCCGGACGTGCTACCCGATGTTGAGCCGGATGGAGTACTCGTCGGCCCCGACGAGCCCGCGCCGATGCGACGGCGCGGGCTCCAATGGACTCGCGACGCCGACGCCGACGCCGACGCCGACGGAGCGTTCGGACGCCTGTGGACGGTCCCGCGACGGGGTCTCGGGGCGCCTCGCGAAGCCTGCGGAGTCGACATGGTCCGCATCATCGCGTCGTCGGTCGGGTTTCGCATGACGATCTTGCGAGGCTCCCCGGACGTGGCGGGCCCGAATCGATGCAGGGCGCGCGGAGCCCGGCTGCCTGCGCCGTCCGGCGGCAGCCCGAATCGAGGCGAAGCCACGGACTGGACAGGGCGAAGGCGAACGAAGTCGTGTGCTCGTCCAGACGGGCCGAGCGCTGCGTACCCAGGGCAGCCGGTCGACCGACGTCCGACGATGCGCAGTCTGCCGCTCGAGGGCAGGCAGGACGCGGCGTCGCTCGGCGGCGGGGACTCCGTCGGGATCGAGTCCGCCGACGTCGACGAAGCGGGCGACCGGTGGCGATGGCGATGGCGATGGCGCGAGCACACGGCCGGCGGACGACCCCCAGACACCGATCCCGCGGCGAGAACCGGCCGATGTGCCCTCGGTGCGCAGAGATCAGGCGTTCAGGACGGCCTCGATCTCCAGCTGAATGGTGATCTTCTCGCCGATCACCACGCCGCCGGTCTCCAACGGCTGGTTGAAGGTGATGCCGAAGTCGCCCCGGTTGATCTCGGCCTTCGCGGTGAGCCCGACCCTGGTGCCGCCGTAGTTGTCCGGGCCGAAGCCGCCGAGCTCGACGGTCAGCGGGACCGACCTGGTCACGTCCTTGAGCGTCAGCTCGCCCTCGATCACCGGGTCCTCGCCGTCGAGCCGGATCGACGTCGAGCGGTAGGTCATGGTCGGATGCTTCTCGACCTCGAAGAAGTCGGCGGAGCGGATGTGGTTGTCCCGCCCTTCGTTGCCGGTGTGGATGGAGTTCAACACGATCTCGGCGGTGACCGAGGAGTCGACGGGATTCTCCGCCGTCACGAACTCGCCGGAGAACTCGGTGAACCTACCGCGCACCTTGCTGATCATCATGTGGCGAACCGAGAAGCCGATCTCGGAATGCGCCTGGTCGATCGTCCAGGTGCCGACGACGTAGCCGGGGATGGACGAGGTGAGGCTGGACATGCGGACTCCTCGAGAAGAGAGCGAACGACCGGAACGAGGCAAACGGACGAGATTCTTCCGTTCGCCGCCAACCTAGGCGGTCGGCGTTTCGGTGGCAAGGAAAGAGGAGGAATCCCGTCCGATTACGTAGGCTGGGCGACCATGACCTTCGGGACGGCGGACGACCAGGCCTGCCCCGGCCTGCCGCCTGCCGGGCGACGGCCGAGGCGGGATGCGGAGCGCAATCGCAGACGCATCATCGCCGCCGCCCGGGAGGCGTTCGCCGATCAGGGCATGGACGTGCCGATGGAGGAGATCGCCCGGCGGGCCGAGGTCGGCGTCGGGACGTTGTACCGGCGCTTCGAGACCCGTGTCGATCTGGTGGAGGCGGTGTTCCTCGCCAAGACACACGAGTATCTGGCAGCGGCGGAAGAGGGCCTGACGGCTCCGGACGGCTGGAGCGGCTTCGTGGGCTATCTGACTCGGATGTGCGAGTTGCAGGCCGCCGATCGCAGCCTGACCGACGTCCTCACCGTGACACTGCCGGACTGCCCCACGATGGCCCGAGTACGCAGGCAGCTGCACGAGGCGCAGCAGGCGCTGCTGGAACGCGCGCAGCGGGAGGGCTCGCTGCGCGCCGATCTGGTGGCCGCCGATGTCGTGCTGCTGCTGCTGGCCAATGCGGGCGTGGTGCAGGCCACGGGCGGCACGGCGCCGGATGCCTGGCGACGCACCCTGGCGCTCATGCTGGCCGCGCTTCCCGTCGGGGACGGCCCGCCGCTGCCGTGTCCGCAGGTGTCGGAGCGCCTGATGTCGGCGTTCCAGGCGCCGAGGACCGGCCGCAAGCCCGGTCTGCCCGAGCTGCGGTGACACCGTCGGGCAGGCGAGACGGTCGAGCCCCGATCACGACGGCCGGGAGCCGCGCCGCCTCGGGGAGCCGAGCGCCGGGCAGACTCCGACGGGCCGTTCGTCCGGACCTGATCCCCGCTGATGTCCACCTGATCGGCGGAGCCGGCCGGGCGTGATCGGACCCGATGAATCAGAAGTACCCCCTGCGGCCCCGGCGCTCCTCCCCCTGGCGTCGGGGCCGTTCCCTGTCCCGAGTGCGCGACGGTCCGAGCCGCGACGTCCCGAGTACGCGACGTCCTCGACCATCAGGCCCCGCCGAGCGGTGAGCATCCTCGGCGAGGCCCGCACCGGTCGGCTCCGGGGAATCGGACGTGCAGGCGCCCGACGCGCGGTGCCCTCCATCGGCGGCACGGCACTCACGACGTGGCGGCCGAGGCGAGGCACGGCGGGTGAAACCAGGTGTCGACCCGGCCCGCGGCCATGCAGCGAACGCAGGTCCAGGTTCGGTGGCCCAGGAGATCGGGGGTGCAGTCGCAGGGATGCCAGCCGACGAGCAGCTCTCCGGGCAGGAGCCGATGCCGCCCGCTGGGACACCGGGGAGGCCATCGCGGTTCGCTCATATGTTCGATGCTGCGCGGGCAATAGTTGTGATCGCAACAAGATGGATGTCACGTTCGTCAGCACGTCTACCTGCAACGATCTTGGTTCCGGCACGGCGGCCGCAGCCGCCGAGCCCTGGTTTTGCACCCCCGGCAGTGCGGTCGGGTGCGAGCTGACGGGCCGTCACGGCCGCAGGGCTCCGCGGCGGTGTCGCCGCCGGCGGCGAGCAGGCGACGACACGCAGCCGGACGGGTCGGCAACGGGCCCGACCGAACAGGCTCGACAGCGCCGCCGCCGACCGCTGCGGGAGATCGGATCACGCGACGGGGCCTGCGGAGACGACCAGCCGGGATACGGCATGGAACGGCCCCGACGTACGGGGAAGTCGACCGTCGGGGCCGTCTATTCGCGGTTATCGGCACGCGAGACGGGCTGCCGGCTAGGCCGACCGGATGATCACCGGCGATCGAGCCGCCGCAATCGGGTGATTCACTCACGGCTCGTCGGCTGCGGCCTCGGTGTCGACGACGCCGAGCTGGGCGGCACAGGCGTCCCGCACCAGCACGCGCAGCTCCGACGTCGGCCCCGCCCATCCGTCGTCCCAGGCCTCGTCCACGCCGAAGGCACCCGCCAACGGCTGCTCGTAGACCTCGTCGGCGAAGTCGGCGGAACACAGCACCTGATCGACGATGCCCGCCACCCAGCGCTCGTCGGCTCTGCCCTCCAGACATAACCGGGCCAGATACCCGAAACACACCTCGGCCGCCGTGATCACCGTCTGCGGAGGCCGGATGGAGAGCTCGGCGAAGACCGCGGGAAGCAGATCCCGGGTCTGCCTCGTGTCCTGGGCGCCGAGTCCGGCGAGTTCTCGCAGGCAGGGTCCGTCGTGTCCCTGCGCGAGCCACTCGGCCGCCCACCACGGCACTCGTTCCGCCGCCAGCAGGTCGAGTACCCACCAGGCCGCCACCTGACGAGGTGGCGGAGCAGCCGACCCTAGCCCCGGAATGATCACTTCTCTCTTTCTAACCCTGTTCGAGCCGAAACTCCATCGTCTCGCGCCGATCAGGGTCGATCATCGCCCCGATCGGCGGAGTGACCACGGCAGGGGACGCGCCGAGGGCGTGGGCGGCGGCCCCTCCGACGCGGGAGTGCGGTTAAGGTGGAGGTGAACCCTCTTCACGAACCGCGGAGGGAGCAACCGATGGCACACCACGCCCCCGGCGTCCGCCGCTCGGCGCACAGCCCGTTGGGCTCGCCCCAGGTCGAGATCGCCCAGGCCCCCGGCCTGACCTGCATCCGCGATGCCAAGCACCGCCAGGGCGGCACCCTGCAGGTCAGCAGACAGGCCTTCCTGGCGTTCGTCCAGGCCGTCAAGGAAGACCGGCTGCGCCGCGACTGACTCGCCGGGCGCGCCACGCATTCGCAGGCATTCCGCGAATCGAGAAACGGGCCGGTCAGTCGTCGCCGAGGACGATCGACCACTTCGTTGCAAATTCAATTGAATTTCCGCTCGGGCAGCGGTGGTGCCATTCCGGGCAGGCCGGGATCGGGCTATGGCACTCGCCGACGCCGCGCGGCGATACGGTATAAACGATCAGCGCATCGGCGCGACCAGGCCGTTTCAGTTCGTCGCAGGCAGAACGCGCCGCACCCGTGAGCGAGGAGCAGACCGCACAGTGACGAAGGTGTTGATAGCGGCAGTACCGGTGCACGGGCATGTGACGCCCATGCGAGAGATCGCGCGGAATCTCGTCAAACGCGGACACGACGTCACGTTCCTCACCGGCAGCATCTTCCGCGAATCAGTCGAGCGCACGGGCGCCCGATTCGCACCGCTTCCCGGCCAGGCGGACCTGGCCGGTTCGTTGAACGCGCTGTTCCCGGAACGGGAGGCCCTGCGCGCCGGGCAGGAACAGATCGAATTCGACATCGATCTGACCATCCAGGGCCTGCCGGCGCAACACGCGGCCGTTCAAGAACTGCTCGCCGAGGACCCGCCGGAGCCGGTGGTCGTGGTGCACGAGACCACGTTCGTGGGTGTCTGGCCGGTCCGGCTCGGGGCGCCCGGCCGCCGGCCCGCCGGGGTCATCGGCATCGGCGTCATCCCGGTCCCGATCAACAGCATCGATCACGCTCCCTGGGGAGTGCGCCTGCCCCCGGACAGCTCGGCGGACGGCCGAGCCCGCAACACCTTCCTCAACGAGGTGGCGGCCTCGGCGCTGCGGGCGGGATCGCATCGCGACCTCGTCACGACGCTGGCGGAGCTGGGGACGACGGAGGAGCCGCCGCTGATCTACCAGGGGCTGGTCGAGATCCCCGACCTGTTCCTTCAACTCACCATCGAGAGCATGGACTACCCCCGCAGCGACGCGCCGCCGCACCTACGGCACGTGGGCACGCTGCCGCCTGGTGAACCCGATGACGTCGAACTGCCCGGCTGGTGGAGTGAGCTGACGAGTGCGTCTCGGGTGGTCCTCGTGACGCAGGGAACCCTGGCCAACTCGGACCTCGGCCGTCTGATCGAACCGACGCTGCGCGCACTTGCCGATCTCGACGCGCTGGTCATCGTGACCACCGGCAGCGACGCGGTGCCCGCCGCACTGCCCGCCAACGCGCGGGTTGCCGAGTACGTCCCCTTCGACCTCCTGCTGCCCCACGTCGACGTCCTGGTCAGCAACGGCGGCTACGGCGGCGTCCACCGGGCGCTCTGGCACGGCGTCCCGATGGTGCTGGCGGGCGACACCGACGACAAGGCAGAGGTCGGCGCCCTGGCGGAGTGGGCGGGAGCCGCGATCAACCTCGGCACCGGAGATCCGCACGAGGCCGACGTCCGCAAGGCCGTCGAGACGATCCTGACCGATCCGAGCCGGACGAAGCGGACGGAGGAGCTTGCGGCCGAGTGCCGGAGTCACGACCCCTACGAGGCGATCGCCGCCGCCGTCGAGGAGTTGGCTCGCCGCGAGGCGTGAATCACGCAGGACTCCCGCAGCAGGTCTGCACGCGGTCCGGCACGGCAGCGGCCCTCGCCACGGGCGCCTGCCCCGCTCCCCCACGGCGCCGCCCACGGCTCTGGCGTAGGCGCTTGCGTGCCGCCTGCGCCCGAGGGGCAGTGCGGGTCGTCGGCGGTGCTCCCCCGACGACAGACGGAATAGCCTGTTGCTCGCCGAGGACAGATCGACCACCTCAAGGAGCAGGCCGCACGATGACCAGGGTGTTGATCGCCGCAGTCCCGTTCTTCGGACACGTGCGGCCGTTGCGGGTGATCGCGGCGGATCTCGTCGAACGCGGACACGAGGTCACGTTCCTGACCGGCAGTGCCTTCCGTGCCGCCGTGGAGCGGACCGGCGCCCGGTTCGCGGCGCTGCCCGCCGAGGCGGATCTGCGTCCCGATCAGTTCCCCGACCGGAACTCGATACCGGCCGGACCGGCCCGGCTGGAGTACGACAACCAGCAGCTGTTCATCGCGCCGATGGCCGCGCAGCACACGGCGCTCCAGGAGCTCCTCGCCGAGGACGACGCGGCACCGACGGTGCTCCTGCACGACACGATGTTCCTGGGAGCCTGGCCGGTCCTGCACGGCGCGGCGGGCGTCCGCCCGGCAGCCGTCATCGGCGTCGGCGTGATGCCGCTGCCGCTGAACAGTGCCGATCATCCGCCTTTCGGCACCGGGCTGGCCCCGGACGGCTCCGAGGAGGGCCGGACCCGAGGTCGCAGGCTCACCGAGCACGCCGAGGCGGCCGAGCGGGCGGGCTCGCATCGCCTGCTGGCCGCCGCGTTGACCCGGCTGGGGAGCACCGAGCCGCCACCGCTGCTGTCGCGGGGCCTCGTCGGCGTGCCGGACCGCTTCCTTCAGCTCAGCATCGAGAGCATGGACTACCCCCGCAGCGATGCGCCGCCGCGCCTGCGCTACGTGGGAGCACTGCCCCCGGACACCGGCGACGCCGTCGAACTCCCGGACTGGTGGGACGAGGTGACGTCCGCGGGTCGACTGATCGTCGTCTCACAGGGCACCATCGCCAACGACGACCTCAGCAGGCTGATCGAGCCCACGCTGCGCGCCCTGGCCGATCTCGATGCGTTGGTCGTCGTCACCACCGGCCGCGACGTCGTGCCCGCCGGACTGCCCGCCAATGCACGAGTCGCCGAGTTCATCCCCTTCGACGCCATGCTCCCCCACGTCGACGTGCTGGTCAGCAACGGCGGCTACGGCGGCGTCCAGCAGGCACTGCGTCACGGGGTCCCGATGGTGCTGGCGGGCGACACCGAGGACAAGATCGAGGTCGGTGCCAAGGCCGCCTGGGCAGGGGCGGCCGTCAACCTCGGCACCGGGGACCCGGACGAGGCGGACATCCGCAAGGCCGTCGAGAGCATCCTGGACGATCCGCTCCTCCGCGACCGGGCCCGACGGCTCCAGGCCGAATACGAGGCGCACGACCCCTGCTCCGCGATCGCCGCCGCCGTCGAGCAGGCCGGGCGGTCCTGCTGAGTCGCGGCGCCTGCCTTCGGCCCGCCTGGCTCCGGCGTCAGTCGGGAGACGTCGCGAGGCACCCAGCCGCACCCGAGCCGCAGCGCTGCCGCGCCAAGGGTGCGAACAGCACCGACACGGCAGGCGCCTGCGCTGCTGAGCGGCCCCGGAGCATTCGCAGGCCGGATCACGGCTGATACGAACCCGGAGTCGCCGGTTCAGACCGGCGGACAGCCCCGAGGCCACCCCGCCGAGGTGAACAGCGGGCTCATCTCCAGCGCGATGGCCGCGAGCTGACCCGGCGATCCGGTGAGCAGGGCGTCCGGGGGAAAGTCGCGCAGCCACTTCGCCAGGAGCACCGGATCGTCCGCCGTGACGAGCAGCCGTTGGAAGTCCACCGGCAGCGACCGGTTCGTGGGCAGCGGAAACTGTCGCCTCATGCGCACACCCCACGGCAGTCCCGGCAGCTGCGCGTCGAGACGGATCGGCAGCTCCAGGGCGAGCCGGCGGGCAGGCGGCACGACACGGGGCTGGCCGAGGCAGGCGTCGACGAAGGCGTCGTAGGGATCGAGGCCGGTGGTGGCCGCGCTGAGATCGGCCATGCCGCTGAGCCTGCCGTTGACCTCCAGCACCTGGAGCCTGCCGTCGCAGACGGCGAAGTCGATCTGCCATGGACCGCACACGTCGAACTGGTCGGTCATGCCGCGGATGAACCCGGCCAGCTCGGTGATCACGGCAGGCGAGAGCGCGATCGGAGCGAGCCGCGCCCGATGCCCCGGAATGCAGCGCTGGTCCAGCGGACCGAAGGAGGCGATCGGCCAGCAGTCGGTGACGTTCGCGCCGCTCAAGAGTTCGAGGCCGAACTCCTCACCCCGGCAGACACGCTGAACGACGACGGGGAAGGCGGTCAGCGGCAGCGTCGTGAGGCGCTGCTCGGTGTCGACATGCCAGCGGCCCGCGCGTGGGAGTGACCTGGCCTCCTTCACCATGACGGGCAGGCCGCCGATCCGACGCACCGCCGACTCCAGTTCCTCCACCCGGTCGCAGATGACGGCCTCGGGCACCGGCCAGCCCGCCGCGAGCGCGACGCGATGGAACATCGCCTTGTCGGTGACCAGGTCGGCGAAGCGGGTCGAGTGGACGACGGCGTGCCTGCCGGGGCCGCGCCACGCGTCGGCGGCGGCGGCCAGGCTGGGCAGCAGCTGTTCCTGGTCGACCGGATAGAGGCTCGGGATGACCAGCTCGACGTCTTCCTCGGTCCAGACCGCCAGCAGGTCCTCCGGTTCCGCACTCGCCGCCAGGTGCCGGTGACGAGCCCGCCTGCCGACGTAGTCGGCGACGTCCGTCGGCCCTAACAACACCAGGTCGTGGTGGCCGGAACGGGTGATGGCGTCGACCACTCGGTCAGCACGGAATTCTCCGATGACGGCGATCCTCATTGCGGCTGCCTCGTCTTTCGTCCTGGACACGGGCCTGCGGTAGCTGGCACACCGCCGGTCGATCTCGTGGCTGCCGTCGCGACATCACGAGCCCTGTCACCTGAACTTCGCGGATCTACCACCCTTAGTGACGGACGTCGACTACTCATCGTAATGATCTCCGTGGGTGGCGGACCACTCGGCACAGCAGTCCCGTCTCCGACGATGCATCCGGCGGGCCGAGGGTCGACCGCGTCCTGCCCATCGGCGACGAGCGCTCGATGCGGCGCCCTTCGCCGTGCGTCACCGGGTTCGACTGCGTACCGCCGCCTGCGCCGATCCGCCGACCGCGCCGAGTCGAGCACATCGAGCCGGGTGTCTCGGGCCCGGCGCAGGGCGGAGGAACGACTTGGTGGCTCGAGCCGGCACGGCTGAACGGTCTGCCGCGTGCGCCGACCCAGGACCACTCGAGTGAGTTAATCTCCTCGGTAGTCTCTCGACGACCGCTGACCGGTCGTGACAACTTCAGACGTCCCCGGCGGGGGAAGCCGGTCGAAGTCCGGCGCTGACCCGCAGCCGTGGTTCGTGCCGAGGCACGACGAGCCGGAATGCCCGTCCGGGGACGAGGGCTCGTTCACACTGTCGTGGTCCGCAGGTGGAGTCCGATTCGAGCACGCACGCCGACGTCGGCGGCGCCTGCTCTTGGTCGGATGCCTCTCTCGACCCGCTCGGGGAAGGCATCGAGGCATGTCGGGTACCACGCTGCGCAGGCCGCAGACCGCCGCCGGACACCGGATCGTGGTCGAGACGCCCTCGCTCCGCGCCGCGCAGGCCCGTCGGCGGCCCCGAGACCGGCATGACAGCCCTCCTGCCGAGCGGCCCTGCGAGCCCCGTGCCTCCGGGACGTGGGCGGCGTGACCGCATCGGTGCTCCGGGCCTCGACGCGGCTCCCGAGAGCCCTGCATCCCGGTGCCTGGTGGTTATGGGCACTGGCCCTGGCGGCCGCAGCGGGCCGCACGACCAATCCGCTGCTGTTGTCGCTGATCCTGGTGGTGGCGGGGTACGTCGTGGTCCGGCGTCGCGGCCGGGCGCCGTGGGCCGCCACGTTCCGGATGTACGTGTACCTCGGGGTGTTCATCGTCGTCATGCGCGTGTTGTGGCGGATGATCTTCGGGGGCGGTGCGGGCGAGCACATCCTGTTCGTGCTGCCGGAGATCACGCTCCCGGAGGCGGCGGCGGGCATCCGGCTGCTCGGCCCGGTGAGCGCCGAGGAGCTGCTCGGCGGGCTCTACGACGGGCTGCGCCTGGCGACGATGCTGATCTGTCTCGGCGCGGCGAACTCGCTGGCCGATCCGCGCCGGATGCTCAAGGCGGTGCCTGCGGCGCTCTACCAGATCAGCACGGCCGTGGTGGTGGCCCTCTCCGTGGCGCCGCAGCTCATGGAGAGCGTCCTGCGGGTCCGCCGGGCCCGGCGGCTGCGCGGCGGCAGACAACGCGGGCTCCGGGCGTTGCGCGGCATCGTGGTCCCGGTACTGGCCGATGCCATGGACCGGTCGCTCGCCCTGGCCTCGGCGATGGACTCCCGAGGGTACGGCCGGTTCGGCGACACGCCGAGGCGGACTCGTCTGCTGACCGGGGTGCTGGTGATCGCGGGCCTGCTCGGCGTGTGTGTCGGCGTGTACGGGCTGTTGGACGGCACCCGGCACGCCTTCGGGCTGCCGATGGCGGTCGCGGGCCTGCTCGTCGCCGGTGCGGGCTTCCTCGTCGCAGGCAGGCGAATCCGCCGCAGCGTCTACCGGCCCGACCGGTGGCGCCTGCCGGAGACGCTCGTGGTGCTGTCGGGCCTGACCGCCGCCCTCGTGCTCACCGTGACCGCCGGGGTCGACCCGGCGAACCTCTATCCCTCACTCAGCCCGCTGAGCTGGCCGACGGTGACGCTGCCGCCGGTGCTCGGCATCCTCGCGGGAGTCGCCCCCGCGTGGTTCGCCCCGCCGCCGGAGGTCCGCTCATGATCCGCTTCGAGGAGGTGGCGGTCCACTATGGCGAGTCCGCCCCCGTCCTGTCCGGTGTCGACCTGGAGATCGAGGAGGGCGAGCTGTGCCTCGTGGTCGGTCACACCGGCTCGGGCAAGTCGACGCTGCTCGGTGCGATCAACGGCCGGGTGCCGCACTTCACCGGCGGGACGCTGCGCGGCCGAGTCACGGTGGCGGGACGGGACACGAGGACGAATCCACCCCGTGAACTCGCCGACCTGGTCGGAGTCGTCGGCCAGGACCCGCTGGCAGGTTTCGTCACCGACACGGTGGAGGAGGAGCTGGCCTACGGCATGGAGCAGCTCGCGATTCCCGCCGAGGTGATGCGCAAGCGCGTCGAGGAGACGCTGGACCTGCTCGGAATCGCGGAGCTGCGGGACCGGTCGCTGCGTTCCCTGTCTGGTGGGCAGCAGCAGCGGGTGGCGATCGGCTCGGTGCTCACCGTGCATCCTCGGGTGCTGGTGCTCGACGAGCCGACCTCGGCGCTGGACCCGACGGCCGCCGAAGAGGTGCTGGCCTCGGTCACCCGGCTCGTGCACGATCTCGGGGTCACGGTGGTGATCGCCGAGCACCGGCTGGAACGGGTCGTGCAGTACGCCGACCGCATGGTCTACCTGCCCGGCGACGGCGGCGTGGTCGACGGGCGGCCCGCCGAGGTGCTGGCGGACGCGACGCTGGCGCCGCCGGTGGTGGAGCTGGGCAGGCTGGCGGGCTGGACGCCGCTGCCGTTGTCGGTGCGCGACGCCCGCAGACGGGCGCCTGAGCTGCGCGCCCGGCTGACCGACCACGCCCCGCCCGCGCCGGAGAGGGCGGCGACGGAGTCGCCGCTGCTGTCGGCACACGACGTGGTGGTGCGGCACGGCGACGTCGTGGCGGTCCGGGCGGTGAACCTCGACCTGCACGGCGGTCAGGTCACCGCGCTGATGGGCCGAAACGGCTCCGGCAAGTCCTCACTGCTGTGGGCTCTGCAGGGTTCGGGCCGCCGCGCGGGCGGCACTGTGCTCACCGGCGGACTCGATCCGGCGGCCGAGCCCGCGCATCGGGCCAGGGCTCTCGTCGGCCTGGTGCCGCAGACGGCGGCCGACCTGCTGTATCTGGAGACGGTCGCCCAGGAGTGCGCGCAGGCCGATCGGGAGTCGGCGGCGCCGCCGGGAACCTGCGTGACGCTGCTGGGGCGGTTGATCGACGAGGTCGACCCGCACGGTCATCCGCGTGATCTGTCCGAGGGGCAGCGACTGGCGCTGGTTCTGGCGATTCAGCTCGTCGCCGCGCCGCCGGTCGTGCTCCTCGATGAGCCGACCCGGGGCCTGGACTACCGTGCGAAGCGGGCATTCGGCGCCCTCGTCGCGGATCTGGCCGCGCAGGGCCGTTCGGTGGTGATCGCCACGCACGACGTGGAGTTCGTCGCGACCGTCGCCGACCGGGTGGTGGTGCTCGCGATCGGCGAGGTCGTCGCCGACGGCACCACCACGGACGTCGTGGTCTCCTCGCCGTCGTTCGCGCCGCAGGTGGCGAAGGTGCTGGCCCCGCAGTCCTGGCTGACGGTGGATCAGGTACGGCAGGCGCTGGCCGATGCGGCGGTGCCGCGATGACCGAGGGCGCAGGCATCCCGGCGGCGGAGGGCACGACCGAGACGCCCCGAAGCCGGGTGCGGGTCGTGCACGTGACGCCGCGCCGCGCGGTGGTGCTCACGCTGGCCTCGGCGGCGGGGCTGGCGATGTTCCTCTGGCCGCTGTTCGCCTCGGAGTCCCCCGATCCGACGGCTCGCGCGGCCAATGCTCCGCTGGTCTTCGTGGTGCTGCTGCCGTTGCTGCTGGCGATCGTGCTCGCCGAGATGTCGGACTCCGGCATGGACGCCAAGTCGCTGGCGCTGCTCGGCGTGCTGTCGGCGGTCAACGCGGGGCTGCGCCCACTCGGCGCGGGCACGGCGGGCATCGAGACGGTGTTCTTCCTGCTGGTGCTGGCGGGCCGCGTCTTCGGCCCCGGTTTCGGCTTCCTGCTCGGATCGACGTCGCTGTTCGCCTCGGCCCTGCTCACCGCGGGCGTCGGCCCGTGGCTGCCGTTTCAGATGCTCTCCTCCTCCTTGCTGGGACTGGGCGCCGGGCTCCTGCCCGCCCGGCCTCGGGGCCGGGCCGAGATCGCGATGCTCGCCTGCTACGGAGTCCTCGCCGCCTATGTCTTCGGCTTCCTGATGAACATGTGGTCCTGGCCGCTGCTCGCGGGAACCGACACCCAGCTCTCCTTCGTGCCGGGCGATCCGATCACCGAGAACCTGCACCGCTTCGTGCTCTTCACTCTGACCACCTCCACACTGGGCTGGGACACCGGACGGGCGATCACCAACCTGGTGGCGATCCTGCTGGTGGGTCCTGCGGTTCTGGCGGTGCTGCGCCGAGCCGCCCGGCGAGCCGCCTGGGACACGCCGCTGCCGTCGTCGGCCCGGCGGAGCTGAGTACCCAATGTGACGAGCGCCGAGCCCGCCCGGCTTGATACTCCTCTCGGACCAATATGTGCAATCAACCGGACCATTCTTGACAATGCGAAGCGCGAACTACTGAATTCGCTCCCCGAAAGCACCAGCGCCGCCCGGTGTTCATTCCGATAGAATCCAGTGGAAATACATCGGAAACGACTCTCTCGACATCCGCCCTACAGTGTTTCGCACCGGGACGATCGAGTGATCACCGTCGATCAGCAGACCGTCTCGAACACGGGGGCCGGTGCCGCACGGGGAGAACCGGTCGGGGAGACGGCGAGAAGCGGGCTTGTCGATGACATCGGATCAGCACCACTCAGACGAGGCGGACGACTCGGTGG
Organism: Actinoalloteichus fjordicus; assembly: GCF_001941625.1. Taxonomy (NCBI): domain Bacteria; kingdom Bacillati; phylum Actinomycetota; class Actinomycetes; order Pseudonocardiales; family Pseudonocardiaceae; genus Actinoalloteichus; species Actinoalloteichus fjordicus. Next base: position 2,950,914 of record NZ_CP016076.1, on the reverse strand, counting down.
TCGGACTCACCGGAGCGCGATTCGGCCCGTCCACCCGGCGACGCGCTCGCCACGACACACCGAAACCGAACGAGGGAGCCACGGCGTCGACCTCGGACTCGGTGACCGGCACGAGTCGCGCTTCGGTCGGCAGTACCGGCGCCCGATTCGGCGGGGCCGCGCGGCGGCGACGCGATCGGGATGACGACACCTCCCCTGCGGAGACGGTGCAGGCGGAGAACGCCGTGCACATCGACTTCGATCAGACCAGGTCGTCCCGACCGGTGCCATGGAACGACCCGCTGGACGAGGTCGGCGAGGAGTTCGAGGAGGACCCGATCTGGCCGCCGAGCGTGGGCGAGCCGGGGACCTGGCTGGAGGCCTCTTTCACCGGCTCGCTGGTCCGCCCGTACGCCAGGACGGGGGGCCGCACCTCGGTCGCCGTCGACCTCGCGATGGAGACGCTGATCTCCTCGTCGACGGGACCGGTGTCGATCACGACGGCGGCCCGCCCCGAGCTTCGACGGATCACCGAGATCTGCGTCGAGCCGCGCTCGCTGGCGGAGGTCTCCGCGCTGCTCGCGCTCCCGATCGGGGTGACCAGGGTGCTGATCGCCGATCTCGCCGAGTCGGGCGGGGTGCAGGTGCACCAGCCGATCGACCCGCGGCGCCTCGTCATGAACGGCGACTTCCTGCAACGGGTACTCACCGGCCTGCGCAGGCTGTGAGCAGCGCGGTCGCCTGACGACGGCGGCTAGCCACCGAGGGAACGATCACGCAGCGTGACTCTCGCGACGTCCTGGGCGGTGATCGGCGATCGTCCCGGCGGGTTCTCCCGGCGACGCGCCTCGACAGGACCCGAACGGGCGTCCGGTCGGAGTCGACGCCGTCCCGTCGAGGGGCGACGGCTGTTTCCCGGCGAAGGCCGGGGGTACCCGCCGCACATGAACGCAGTACAGCGATGGTTGAAGTCCCTCGAGTCGCGACAGTCCGTCGACGGGGCGGCCGAACGCCTGCGCGCACGGGTCCGTCCGTTCCTGCGGGACCGCCCCGCCCTGGACAAGGCGCTGCGTGGTGAGTGGGCGGGGCACGCGATCCACCCGGCGCTGGTCACGCTGCCCATCGGCTGCTACAGCGCGGCCGCCGTGTGCGACCTGCTCGGACGGCGCGAGACCGCCCGGCACCTGATCTCCCTCGGGCTGCTCTCGACGCCCGGTGCGGTGATCACCGGGCTCGCCGAATGGAGCGATCTGGACCTGCGGCAACGCCGGGTCGGCCTCGTCCACGCGATGGCCAACGCGACCTCCTCGGTCTGCTACCTGCTGTCGTGGCTGTCCCGACACCGCAGCGGCGACACGGCGGGGCGCGGCTGGGCCGTGCTCGGCCTGGCGGCGGTCGGCGCGGCGGGCGCGATCGGCGGTCATCTGACCTATGCACAGGGCGCAGGCGTGTTCCGCTGGTCCGATCGGCCGGCGGAGGCGGTCGGCGAACGGCCCGGCCCTCGACCGCGCACCCCGTCCGACGACGCGGCCGACGACGACGCGACGGCGGGCGGGCGTCACGAGCGGGCAACCCGGCCCGGCGGGTCGTGACCACGGCGGGCAGTCGAGTGGTCGTCGTGGGGGCCACCGGCAATGTGGGGACGAGCGTCGTGCGCAGCCTGGTCGCCGACCCACGGGTGGGCGCCGTCATCGGCGTCGCCCGGCGCAGGCCGACCTGGCAGCCGCCGAAGACGACCTGGCGGACGGCCGACATCACCGAGGACGACCTGACCGAGGTCTTCCATGGCGCCGACGTCGTCATCCACCTCGCCTGGCGGTTCCAGCCGACCCACGCTCCCGCCGTCACCTGGCGGACCAACGTCCTCGGCGGCATCCGGGTGTTCGACGCCGTCACCTACGCCGGGGTGCCCGCGCTGGTGTACGCCTCGTCCGTCGGCGCCTACTCCCCCGGCCCGAAGGATCGGGGCATCGACGAGAGCTGGCCGACGCACGGCTGGCCGGGCGCCGCGTACTCGCGGGAGAAGGCCTATCTGGAGCGGGTCCTGGACGCCGTCGAGGACAGTCGTCCCGACCTGCGGGTGGTGCGGCTGCGGCCCGGCATCATCCTGCAACGGCAGGCGGCGCGCGCCCAGCACCGGCTGTTCGCCGGGCCGCTGCTGCCCGCCGCGCTGCTGCGGCCCGGCGGAGTGCCGTTCGTGCCCGACCTGCCGGGGCTGCGCTTCCAGGTGCTGCACGCCCAAGACGTGGCGGAGGCGTTCCGGCTGGCGGCACTGAGCAGCGCGGCAGGCTCCTACAACCTGGCGGCGGAACCCCCGGTGGATGCCGCCCTGCTCGCCGACTGCCTCCAGACCCGGGTCTCGCGCCTGCCGTCGGGCCCGCTGCGCGCCGCACTGGCGGCGGCCTGGCGCCTGCGGCTCGTGGGGGCCTCGCCCGATCTGTTCGACGCGCTGCTGCGGATGCCCCTGCTGGACACCACGCGGGCCCGGGTCGAGCTGGGCTGGTCGCCCGTGCACAGCGCCCGCGACACCCTCACCGAGGGTCTGCACGGCCTGCGAGAGGGTGCGGGCATGGCCACCCCGCCGCTGGCGGCGGGCGGACTGGGCAGGACGCTCGGCAGGCTGCGGGTCACGGCCACCCGGCGGCGCTGACCGACGCGGGCCGGGTGAGCCGCTGTTCGAGACAGCCCGTCGAGGCCCGGAACGACGCGAGCATCGAGCGATCCGGCTGGTCGACCGATCGCCTTCTTGACCTTGACGCTCAACGGCAGGCTCCTACGGTGAGCGCCCCCGTTGGTTCCCGGTCAGGAAGGCGCATACCCGACCATGATTCCTCTTCGCTCACGAGCGAGCACGTCGTCGTCGGACTGGTCAACGTCGTCTCCATGACCTTCGTCGTGGGTCCTTTCCCCACCCGGCCTGCCGCGACGGCCGTGCCCGACGACGCCGGGTGACCGTCCACGACGGCGAGGTCCGGGGAGAGATCGCGAGTTCCGGCTCTCGTGTCATCGAGAGCCGGCTCCGGTGGCATTGCTCTCCGAGGCGCCGATCGCCGAGGCACCGTGGTCGAAGGCCGCCACACGGGCGGCCGATCCGTCCCGAGAGGACGAATCGGCCCGGCGCACCCATCGCAACGGCAGGGCGGGGACGCGGCGGGGCAGGCGGGAGGCGCCGGCCCGACGTCGAGACACCCCGACGTCGGCCGGGTCTCCGAGCCGGGCGGCCCTGGTCAGGACAGCGAGTCGAGCACGCCCGAGAGCACCGGATGCCAGCGTTGCGCGATCTTGCGGTCACCGGACTCGACGGGGTGCACCCCGTCGTAAGTGTCCACCGCCGTGTCGAATCCGGTCCACTGATCGACGACGAGCACCGCAGACTGCGCCGTGGTCAGCTCCGCCGCCCACGCCGGGATCGCCGCGTTCAACTCGACGACCCGCTGGGCGCACTCGCCGCAGTTGCTCGGCGTCATCGGGATGATCTGCGCGACGAGGACGTGCATGTCGGGGTTGTCGGCCCGCATCTGCGTCACCAGCGTGGTGAACGCCGACAGGATCGTCTCGGTCGGCCGCCCGTTCCAGGCGTCGTTGGTCCCCAGGTGCATCAGCACGACGTCCGGGCTGGTCGCGGACAGCCAGCCGGGCAGCAGGTTCTGGTCGGCGATGCCGGTGGCGAGGAAGCCGCCGTGTCCCTCGTTGTCGCCGTCGTGGTCCACGCCGCAGCCCTGCGGGCCTCGGGTGCCCACGAAGTCGATGTCGGTGTGGCCGGAATCCTGGAGGTCGTTCCACAACATCGCCCGCCAACACCCCGGCGAGCCGGTGATCGAGTCGCCCAGCGGCATGATCCGCACCGGGTCCTGGGCGGCGGCCGCCTGCCCTCCGGTCACCGCGACCAGCATGGCCGTCAAGATCGTCATCACCATGCCGAACACGACACTGTGCACAGCCTTTCCGCGCATCGCTCGTCTCCCGATGTCGTCGACGGCGACCCACGGGCGGCGCGTCTCGGCGTGCGGGGCGGGATCGCCGGACGCCGCCGGACGACCGAGTCGCGGCTCGATCGCCTGCCGAGGGAAGCACCCGGGCGAGATGCTCCTGCCGCCGTCTCGACCGTACGGCGGCGGGGACCGCACCGATAGCGGCCCGTCGGGGGGCGTTCGCCCACCGAACGGCGCAAGACCGGTCGGCGAGCCGATGACGGCGTGCTGCAGGTTCGGCGTCCGGGGCGGGAGCGGATAGGCACTCGGCGGTGGCGTCGGCCCAACCGGAGCCGTCCCGGCGTGAGCGGGGTCGATGGATGGTGAGGCGGGCGCGATCCGGGACATCGAGCCGTCCCCGCAGGCGCGAGGCCGATATCGGGGGTGACTGGTCGCAGCTCCGACTCGGCGAGCCATCCCCGCATGCGCGGGGCCGATACTTCCTGATCTGGGGATTCATCACCGTCCAGAGCACTGGATTACCACGTGATCCAGATCACTCCGGCACGATTCTCCGGTCTGGCCAGACTCTCGCCGGAGTCGAGAATCCTCCGACGCAGCAGGAGCCCCGCCCGCCGACGCCGTACCGCGCGCCGCCGCCGGACCCCCCACCACACGCCCTTGCCCGGACCGCTTTTCGGCGGCAGGCGAGCCCGGCGCGTCAGCTCGGCAAGGAGCAGCGCGCGGCGACCCGCAGTCACGGCAGCCGCAGGAGCCGCAGCGGATCGGTGCGAATACCGAATCGGGCGCGCAGCACGCGACGGGCGGCGTGCAGGCCTGCCATGCCGTGCACGCCGGGACCGGGCGGAGTCGAGGCCGAACACAGGTAGACCCCGTCCAGCGGCGTGGCGTACGGGTCGCGTCGCGGCACCGGCCGCGCCACGGTCTGCCACAGCGTGAGGGCGCCTGCGGCGATGTCGCCGCCGACGTCGTTGGCGTCGTAGCGTTCGAGGTCGAGTGCCGTGCGCACGCTGGTGGCCGCCACGAGATCGCGGAATCCCGGCGCGAACCGTTCGATCTGGGCGATCACCGCCGCGCTCACGTCCACACCGGACCCGTTGGGGACGTGGGCGTAGGTCCACAGGGTGTGGCGGCCCGCAGGGGCCCGCGAGGAGTCGACCACGCCCGGCTGGGCGGCCAGCACATAGGGCCGGTCCGGGTGCACGCCCCGCGCCACGGCCCGCTCGGCGGCGACGGCCTCGGCGCGCGTCCCGATCAGATGCAGGGTGCCGGCCAGCGCGCAGCCCGGTGCCGACCAGGGCACCGGTCCGGTCAGCACGAAGTCGACCTTGCAGGCCGCCCCGCCGTACCGGAAGCGCCGGAGGCTCCGGACATAGGAGGACGGCAGTTCGGCCTCGGCAAGCCGGAGCAGGCCCGCCGGGGCGAGGTCCAGCAGGACGGCGTTCGCGGGCGGAAGCTGATCGAGGCGGTCGATCCGGCTGCCGGTGATCACCCGGCCGCCGTGGGCGATCAGGTCGCGGACGAGCGCGGCGATCACCGATCCGCTGCCGCCCTCGGGGATCGGCCAGCCCACGGCGTGCGCCAGCGTCGCCAACAACAGCCCCGCTCCCGCCGGGGCGAGTCCTCGCGGCGGGGCGATCGCGTGCGCGCCGACCCCGGTCAACATCGCAGGCGCCGTCTCGCCCCGAAAGCGCAGATTCCACAACGGCGAGCCCTGCTCCACCATCCGGCGGGCCAACGCGAACGCCGTGATCGGGTCGGGCGGCGGCGAGCGCAGGTCCGACATCGCGACCCCGACGACACCCGGCCACGCCCGGACGAGCGGTGCCAGCAGACGTCGCCAGGCCCGGCCGTCGACGCCCAGCCCGTCGGCCGTCCGGTCGAGGTCCCGCCAGGCCAGTCCGGCCCGCCCGCCGTCCAGCGGATGCGCGTAGGCGACCTCGGGCTGCAACATCCGGACGCCGTGCGCGGCGAGGTCGAAGGCCCGGAAGAACGGGGACGCCAGTCCCATCGGGTGCACCGCCGAGCACACGTCATGGCGGTGCCCCGGCAGTGTCAACTCCTCGGTCCGAGCCCCGCCGCCCGGCGTCGCGGCGGCCTCGTGCACCTCCACCCGAAGACCGGCCCGCGCCAGGATCACGGCGGCGGCCAGCCCGTTCGGCCCGGCTCCGACGATCACGGCGTCCAGTGCGGGGCGGCGGCCGGTCCCGGTCATCGACCGATCCCGAAGCAGCCTCGGCACCCTGCCCGAGAGTGGTCCTGTCCGCGTCCTGCCGTTCGGGCTCGCATGGCGGTCATCATCACAAGCGACGGCACAGCAGGCATCGCGGCGTCCGGCCTGTATCGGTCGGAGCCGGGGCCCGGCAGTCCGTCTGCATGCGGCGATCGGACCGGACCGGGGCCGCACCGCGTCGACCCGACGCCCTGCCCCCCGTCCGCAAGGCTCCTCAGGACGCCGCTGAGAACGAGCCGCCGAACACCCTGCCCGCGTCGGAATCCTCGGATTCCGCTGATCGGGGGAAAAATCGTGGAAACCCGCCTGCCGACTCTGCCGGGCCGGTACTCAGGTCCCTGATGATCACGGACCCCGGCTCGCCCCGGCGCGGACTGCACGCGATGCTGGATCACGCGCCACCACGCACCTATGCACCGCGCTCGTTCCTGCTGCGGCAGGGCGAGCGCGGCGGCCACGTACTCGTCCTCACCCGGGGGCGGGGTGTCCGGTACGGACGTCCACGGCAGACAGGTGCTGGTCTCCTTGCGAGCGGCGGGCGATCTCCTCGGTGAACCGGATCGCCGCCTCGATTCGGCGGCGACCCCGTACGCGAGCGAGGCGATGTCCACCGGGCCTGTCGACGACGGCGGAGCGCCCACCCCGCCCCGCAGGCCCGACGACAGCGGCGCCGACCGACCGGCGCCGCGATTCCAGCCCGGTCCGGTATCGGACCCGCCGCCGTTCTGACCCCGCAGGGCGCGGCGGGGCCCGGTCGGGGCCCGCCGCACCTCCCGTCGGCTGTCCCGAGCGAACGGCGGCGGAGCCGGCGGCGTCGTCGAGGCCGCTGCTCACGTCACATCGATCGCCGCCAGGTAGGAGTCGTCGGCCTGGCCGCCCGCCACGGCGTCGCGCGGAACCAGGCTCTCCAACCGATCGAACACGGCCGGATCAAGCGCAAGGTCGGCTGCGGCGGCATTGGCCAGGACGTTCGAGGCTCGCCGAGTCCCGGGGATCGGCACGACGCCGCGTTGGATCAGCCACGCAAGCGCGAGCTGAGCCCCGGTGACCTCCAGCTCCGCCGCCACAGTCTCCACCGCGTCGGCCACCGACACGTTGTGTTCGAGGTTCGGCCCCTGAAAACGGGGATTGGTCCGTCGCCAGTCGTTCTCGGCGAGATCTCCTGCCGCACGGACGCCGCCGCCGAGAAGTCCCCTGCCCAGCGGGCTGTAGGCGACGAAGCCGATGCCGAGCTCCCGACAGGCGGGCAGCACGCCGTCCTCCGGCCCCCGGCTGAAGAGCGAGTACTCGGTCTGGATCGCGGTGATCGGATGAACGGCGTCCGCGCGCCGAATCGTGCTCGCCGACACCTCCGAGAGTCCGATGTGGTTGATCTTGCCCTCCTCGACGAGTTCGCCGAGAGCGCCCACCGTCTCCTCGACGGGTGTGGTGACGTCGAGGCGATGCAGGTAGTACAGATCAAGGTGATCGGTGTTGAGCCTGGTGAGGCTCGCGTCGAGTGCCTTGCGCAGGTAGGAGGCCCGACCCATGCCCGGCAGGAGCCTGCCCTCGGCGTCGGTGTCGCCGCCGAACTTCGAGGCGAGCACGACGTGATCACGTCGACCGCCGAGGACCCGGCCGATCAACGTCTCGCTATGGCCTGCCCCGTAGATGTCGGCGGTGTCGATGAAGGTGACGCCCGCGTCCAGCGCCGCGACGAGGGCTGCGGCCGCATCGGCCTCGGTCACCCCCGCGTAGATGCCCGGCGAGAGCGTCATCGCACCGAACCCGACGGCCGACACCTCGAGTCCACGTCGCCCCAACGATCGATACTGCATTCGTTCCGGCCTTCTTTCCCTCGCCGTCTGGACGGCTCCGCCGCCGCCGTGCGCCGAGCCTCGCCAAGTCTGCCGCGACGGCAACCGGCGGAGAAGGCTCGCCAGATCAGCTCAGGCAGAAGTGGACCCGGTCGATGCAATGAGGACCGGCGCCGTCGACGCTCGGTGACAGAGATCGGGCCGGGCTTCCCCCCGTTGGCGGTGGTCGTCCCGGTTCGAGGACACCCGACCGATCAGTGGGACGCCGTGCTGCCGCGCACGCCGCACCACCGCCGCAGGTGCGAATCGAGGCGATGGGTGCATTGCTCGGGCCGGCCGGACCACGGCGCGAGCAGACGCTCCGGCGGGTCCGATGCGAGCCGCCGTCGGCCGCGAACCGTCCTCGACGAGGCGGGCGCGGCCTGGTCACGCCGCGCGACGGCCGGTGATCGAGCGCAGGCGACGACGTCCCGACCGGGGCAGATCCGGTGCCTGGAGTCGGATCTCGGCAGGCAGCGGCGCGGCGGCCTGCCGTGGTTCGCGGATGCCGGGTCTGCCCGGCTCCGGGCTGTGCCGGGACTCCTGCCGGTGCACCACGGTCAGGAGCCCGAGCCCGATGACCAGCAGGCCGTGGGAGAGCACCCTGGACACGGTCACCTCCCCCGCGATCAGGTCCTGCACGCTGAACACCGAGAGCACCAGGACGAACCCGCCCACCAGCGGCAGCATTCCCCGGGAGTGGCCGCTGCGCAGCGCCGCCCAGAGCAGTCCCAGTCCCATCGCGAGGCTCCACGCGGTGCTCTCGTTAAACAGATGCGTCGCCGCCGCACCGTCGTGGGTCATCCCGTGGTCGACTCCCAGCAGCTGCGCCGCACCGAGCGCGAGCTGGGCGACGCCCACCGACGCCAGCGCGGCCCGCACCGCCTTCTCACCACGACCACGCCCGCGCGCGGCGAGGATCGCGTCGGTGAGATCGGGAGGCGCCACCGCGGCTCTGACCCGCATGGACCTGGTGAGAAGCGTCGCCCGCTGCTGCCAGGACCGACACTCCACACAGGTTCGCAGGTGCTCGTCGGTCTCGTCCGCCCGCACGGGTTCGGCCTCGGAATCGAGTCGGGCGGACAAGGCTTCACGGCAGGTGTCGCACTCCACGAGTGCAATTGTCCTCCATTCGGCGGACCGGGTCAGTATGACGACTGCGCTAATCTTCCGATCTGTGACCTGGCCGGCCGACGTCGACGTCGAGACCACCGAGTCGGCACTCGCGGCGAGTGCCGGCGATCGTCACGCGCTGGAACGATTCATCCGGGCCACTCAGCACGACGTCTGGCGGTTCACCGCCCACCTCGCAGGCACGGCGGCGGCCGACGACCTGACGCAGGAGACCTACCTGCGGGTGCTGCGCAGCCTGCCCGACTTCGAGGGTCGCTCCTCGGCGCGGGTCTGGCTGCTGTCCATCGCCCGCCGTGTCGTGGTCGACCAGTTCCGCAAGGCCGGGCGCAGGCCCCGACAGGTGCTCGGCATCGATCTCACCCAGCTCTCCGACGACCGACAGCTTCGCGGGCGCTCCGCTCCCAGCGGCTTCGAGGAGGCCGTCGACCTCGATCTGCTGCTGGCGAGCCTCGCGCCGGAGCGACGGGAGGTGCTGGTGCTGACCCAGCTGCTCGGTCTCTCCTATGAGGAGGCCGCGCTGGTCTGCGGCTGCGCGATCGGCACCGTGCGCTCCCGAGTGGCCCGTGCTCGTGACGAGCTGATCCGGGCCATGGACGAGTCGCACGACACCGGGACGGCCTGACGGACCGGCGGCTTCGCACCGCCTTGGACCGCGTTCGACTCCGTGGGCGGACTCCCCGACGCCGACTCGCGTTCCCGGCCGACTGCCCCGACGTCTCGCCGGGCTGATCCGGGGGGCGGCGATCAGCTGGGCGCCCCGTCTCCGCGACAGCGTCGTCGGCGGGCGACCAGGGCGGTCACGCACCACCCGGGGCTCCGCGAGCACCGAGCCGACTCGGTCCGGGCGGCATCGCGTCGCAGGAGTCGGCCACCGGCCGGGATACGGTCCATTGTGTCGCCGATCACCGTCGACTACGCTCGAGGGTGCTGCCACAGGAAGCCGGGAACCTGTCGTCGGGCCGCGCTGCGGGCCCGCTCGCCCATGCCCCGTTGCGGGCTTGTTCCCTGAGGTAGGTCATGAGAAGACGAGTCGCATCCATCGGCGCCGCCGTGTTCGCCCTCCTGTTGTCGATGTTCGTCGCGATCCCCACCGCCCATGCCGAGGCGGGCTTCCAGGTGGACGGCGGCAGGCTCTACGACGCCAACGGCCAGGAGTTCGTCATCCGCGGCGTCAGCCATCCGCACACCTGGTTCACCTCGCAGACGACCCAGTCCCTCGCCGACATCAAGTCCCTGGGCGCCAACACCGTGCGCATCGTGCTCAGCAGCGGCGACCAGTGGACCGAGAACAGCGCCGCAGACGTCGCGAACGTGGTCGACCAGTGCAAGGCGAATCGGCTGATCTGCATGCTGGAGGTGCACGACACCACCGGCTACGGCGAGCAGGCCGCCGCCGTCAGCCTGGACCGGGCCGTGGACTACTGGCTGCGCATCCAGGACGCCGTGATCGGCGAAGAGGACTACGTGCTGGTCAACATCGGCAACGAGCCGTACGGCAACACCGACTACGCCGGTTGGGGAGCCGACACCTCCGCCGCGATCAACCGACTGCGCGACGCAGGCTTCGACCACACCTTCATCGTGGACGGTCCCAACTGGGGCCAGGACTGGTCGGGCACCATGCGCAGTCAGGCGCCCGGCGTGTTCGCCTCCGACCCGCACGCCAACACGGTGTTCTCCATCCACATGTACGGCGTCTACGACACCGCCGCCGAGATCCAGGACTACCTCCGGCACTTCGTCGATCAGGGACTGCCGATCATGGTCGGCGAGTTCGGCCACAATCACTCCGACGGTGATCCCGACGAGGACACCATCATGGCGACCACCGAGGAGCTCGACCTCGGCTACATCGGCTGGTCGTGGAGCGGCAACGGCAGCCCCGTCGAGTACCTGGACATGGTCCAGAACTTCGACGGCGACAGTCTGACGTCCTGGGGCGAGCGGATCTTCCACGGCGCCGACGGCATCGCGCAGACCTCCCGCGAGGCCTCGGTGTTCGGCAACGGCGGATCGGACACGACGGCGCCGACGACGCCGGGAACGCCGAGCGCCTCGGCGGTGTCCGCGACCAGCGTCACGCTGAACTGGACGGCGTCCACCGACGACGTCGGCGTCACCGGCTATCAGGTGGTGCGCGTGGCAGGCGGTCAGGAGACCGCCGCCGTCACGAGTCCCACGAACTCGGCGACCGTGGCCGGACTGCATCCCGACACCGCCTACAGCTTCGCGGTGTACGCGCGTGACGCGGCGGGCAACCGATCGGCCCGGTCCGCCACCACGACCGTCACCACCGAGCCGGGGCAGGCGGCAGGCTCCTGCGCGGTGTCCTACCGCGTCTCCGGTCAGTGGGGCGGCGGCTTCCAGGCCGACGTGGTGATCCGCAACACCGGGACGAGTCCGATCAACGGCTGGACCCTCGGCTGGAGTTATCCCGACGGGCAGACCGTGTCCAACGTCTGGGGCGGGACCGCGACCCAGACCGGGAACACGGTCACCGTGCGCAATGTCGACTACACGGCCGCCATCCCGGTCGGCGGGTCGGTATCCTTCGGCTTCCTCGGCAGTTGGACCGGCACCAACAGCGTCCCCGCCGCGTTCACCCTCAACAACGGGGGCTGCACCGTCGCCTGACGCCCGGCTCGTCCGGGCCTGCCGAGGCGGCGGGCCCGGACGTGCAGGCCGCGTGTCATGGCGGGCAGGTGTTCGACGGACGGCTGAGCAGGCGGCGGTGCGGACGGTCCCTCGAGGACGGTCCATCGTCGACGGCGGCGTCCCGAGCACTGGGCGCCGGGGTCTTCGCACCGGCGCCGTCACACCGACGGCCGACCGCGCCGGTCGAAGGCCGCAGGCACCGACTGATCAGAGCTGTCCACGCCGCACGACCACGCCTGCGGCGTCGTCGATCCGGTAGCCGACACCCCGGACGGTGCTGATCACCTCGACGTCGTCGCCGAGCTTGGCCCGGATGCGCCGGACGTGCACGTCCACCGTCCGGGCGCCGGGCGGCTCCTGCGCCGCGCCCCAGAGCCGGGTGATGAGCGAGTTCCGTCGATGTACTCGGTCGCGGTGCTCGCAGAGGAAGAGCAGGAGGTCGAACTCCAGCCGCGTCAGCTCCACCACCGTGCCTCGGCAGGAGACGCTGCGGGAGGGCACGTCGATCAGCACGGTCGGCACGGGCCGCGTCAACGAGACGATCCGCCTGCGCGGCGGCGTCTCGACCGAGGGGAGCAGCCGGGGCGCGGCGGCTCGCAACGTGGTTCCCCGCACCGTCACGGTCACCGAGTGCGGTTGGAGGACGGTGCCGATGATCTCGATCAGCCTGCCTGCCAGACCGGTCGGGTCGTCCGTCTCGGCGTTCATGGTGACGATGACGGCCGTCTCGCTGATCGGCTCGTCAGCGGGTTCGGCCGCGGGTGTCGTGGTGAGCGGTGATGTCTGGGTCGGCTGCGCCATGGAGTTCCTCACCGAGGGCCTGAGCAGGACTGGTCTCGCCGAGCGGACCCCTCGAACAGGCCTGAGTGGACACGCGGGCGTAGTCCACGTGACGACGTCGCGTGAGCACGGTGGGAACCACAGCATGATCGCATCAAGCCCACGGCCGGGTGTCAACGACTCCCAGTGACTGGACGCTTCGGCGCAGTGGTCACGACGTGCGTCGCGGCGGCCGACACCCGACGACAGAGCGCGGACTCGGTGCCGGGAGGCGACGGCGTGGACCACCGGCGAGCTGAGCCGGACGGGCTGCCCAGCACGCTCCCACCGGGGGGATGATGGAGTGGGCCGTCGACGAACCCGCCGCCGCCCGGAGCGACGCGGAGCGGACCCGCTCCGATCAGCGAGACAGGGCCCGCCCGGCAGGACCGCCCGACCCGCCACGAAGGTGTCACGAACCGGCCTGCGCGGGCGTCGCGGCGTGGCACCGACGGCGCGACCTCGGGCGGGACCGAGTCCGTCGGACGCACCGCCTCGGCGACCGCCGAGTTCAGTCCTCCAGCTCGCGATCCCGCTTGCGCTTGCGCTTCTTCTTGGGATTCTTGATGTCCGAGCCGCCGAGCACCGAGTACGAGCGGATGCGGATCACCGGCGAATTGGGCAGGACCGCGGTCTCATCGATCTTGACCTCGTCGCCGCCCATGAGATCGAATCCGCCGGACTTCTCCACCCGGACACCGCGCGGAACGATCACGGTGTGCCCGCCGAGGATGCTGACCAGCGTGAGTTCGACCTCGGGTGCGTCCAGCTCGGCGTCACAGAGGTTGATGTCGCTGCCGCCGAGGAGGCCGAAGAAGCCCATCCGACGCCGGACCCGCCAGCGCCCCTTGAGATCGCTGCCGCCGAGCACGGCGAGGTTCCACTTGCGCTTGCCGCCCGCCTCGTCGTCACCGTCGGAGCGCACCGCCAGGGGCGGTGCCTCCGGTGCGGTGCGAGACACCGGCAGGTCGGTCACCAGCATGTCCAGCTCGCTGCGAGTCGTCGCCTCGTAGGCGAGCCCGACGCGATGAGTGAACTCGTCGAGACTCAACCGCCCCTCACCGACGGCCTGGTTCAGCAGGGACGCGATCTCGTTGCGCTCGGCATCGGAGGCGCGGACCTCCGGGTTGCGGTCCGGTTGTTCCGTCACGGTCATGCACCCTACGTGGTGAGCAGGCGTCCTCGTGCGGGCACGGTGGAATCAGCTGACGGGCAGCAGGCCCTCCGCGTCGTGGATCACTCGGCCCCGCAGCACCGTGGCGCGGCAGACGGGCAGGTCGGCGCCCGGCTCCACCGAGGGCAGTCGCGGGACCCTGGAGCGGGGATCGGTCGACCAACGGGCGATCCGGCTGTCGGAGACGGGCGTGACCAGCTCCCCCGCCGTCCAGATCGCATAGGTGGCCGAGGCGCCGGGCACCAGCGTCCCGGTCAGCTCCTCGGCGGCACCGGCCGCCCGCCAGCCGCCCCTGGTATGCGCGGTGAACGCGGCTCGCGGTGAGATGCCTGCGCCGGGGGTGCGGTGGTGGACGGCGGCCCGCACGGCGGCCCAGGGCCCGACCGAGGTGACCGGCGCGTCCGAGCCGAACGCCAACGAGACGCCTGCCGAGGCCAGCGTCGAGAAGGGATTGAGCCCGGCCGCCCGCGAGACGCCCAGCCGCTCGGCGTACATGCCGCTCTCGCCGCCCCACAACGCGTCGAACATCGGCTGCACGGAGGCGGTGATCCCCCAGCGGGCCAGCTCGGCGGCCTGTTCGGCGTCGACCATCTCCAGGTGCTCCAGGCGGTGCCGTCGTACGGTGAGGGCCCGCAGCCCCACGGCGGCCTCGGCAAGGCGGAAGCCCTCGATGATCGCCGCGGTGGCGTCGTCGCCGATCACGTGGAAGCCCGCCTGGAGACCGTGGCGGGTGCACTCCACCAGGTGTTCGGCGATCTGGGGCGGCTCCAGGTAGCGGGCGCCGCTGGTGTCGGGAGCGTCGGTGTAGGGCGCGCGCAGCGCGGCGGTGCGGGAGCCGAGGGCGCCGTCGGCGAACAGGTCGCCCGCCAGCCCCGCCACCCGCAGGCGGCGGGCGACGCCCACCGCGCCGAGTTCGCCCCAGTACCCGGTGACCTCGGGAAGGTCTTCGGTGCCCGCCAGGACGAACAGGTCGTGGAGGTCCTGAGGGTCGGAGATGTCCGGTCCCGCGCACTCGTGCACGGCGGCGATGCCCTGCGCGGCGGCGTGACGCAGGAAGCCGAGCTGCGCGGCCCGACGCTGCGCGCCGTCGATGCCGTCGCGGGCCACCCCACGAACCAGATGATGAGCGTCCCTGGCCAACGGCCCGTCCTCGTGGAATCCCGCCGCCGACCGCGCCTCGGGCACCATGGCGAGCAGCGCGCTGGAGACCAGCGCGGAGTGGACGTCGATCCGGGACAGGTACACCGGCTTCGCGCCGACTGCCGCGTCGATCTCGGCTCTGGTCGGCGGACGGTGCTCCGGCCAGCGACTCTCATCCCAGCCGTGGCCCCACAGGACTCCGGCGGGGTGGGCGGCGGCGTGCTCGGCCAGGCGCCGAAGACAGTCGGCGAGCGTCGGACAGCCGGTGAGGTCGAGCCCTTCCAGCAGCAGGCCCGCCGAGGTCGCGTGGACGTGGGCATCGACGAAGGCAGGCGCGACGAACGCATCGTCCAGATCGACCGTCGTGGCCTGCCCGCCGAAGAGGGCGTCGCCCGCCGCGTCCTGGCCGATCCAGACGACGACGCCGTCGATGATCGCCATCGCGGTGGCGTCCTGGCTGGCGGGCGAGTGGATCCGACCGCCCCTCAACAGGAGCGTGGTGGGGTGCGCAGTGGTCGTCACAGTGGTGCAGTCTGCCCCGGCCTCCCCGGACGGGCGGACGGGGTGTGAGGTCAATCGCGATCGTCGCCGGGCTTCGGATCGCCGGTAGGCCTGCCTGCCGGTCCGTCGGCATTACGGGGCTCGGACTCGATGGTCTCGGAGAGCACCTCGCCGTCGATGACCTCGCCCTCGACGACATCCCCGCGAGCGGTGGTGCCCGAGCGTGGGATCGGCCCACCTGGCCCGCCGGGACGGGGCCCGAACGGCGACGCACCGCCGCCTGCCTGGGCCGCGAAGGGTCCGCCGGGCTGGGCGACGAAACGAGGGCTGCGCCGCATCCGACGCGCGACGAGGGTGCGACTGCCGGGGATCAGTAGGAGCAGCCCCGAGGCCGTCGTGATCAGGCCCGGGATGAGGAACAGGATCGCCACGACGATGGTGGTCGGGTCGGCGGAGTCGGACGGCAGCCTGCGGTGGCGCATCGCCTCCTGCATGGCGGCCATCGCCCGGCTGCCCTCCCTGCGGAGCAGGAAGCCGCCCAGAACACTGCTGCCGACGACCAACAGGAGTGTGAACAGCACTCCGATGAGGTTGCCCACCACGATCAGGGCAGTGATCTCCAGGAGCATGAGCAACAACAGAGGCACGTGGGCGGCTCCTTGAGAGGTCGGCGGCCCGTGGTCCGGGCAGCTGGCGGCTCGTCTTGTACTCAACGAACGAGACGTCCGTTTTGCTCCCGCCGCCGAGTCCGATGGTAGTGACGGTCCGGTCCGGGCCGTCGCCCCCGCCGCCAGGGGCAGGCAGGCAGGCCCGTGCGCGACGTCACCGACGGGACCGGCCGAGGTCACCGTGCGCGACGAAACCGTTCCGCTGCGCGGCCGTCCCCGCAGTGCAGGCCCGGTGCATGCTCGCCGAGTGTCGGACGGTCGACCGTCGGCCCGCGGCTCGTCGAACACGAGATCGTCCGGCAGTCGGAGTCAGGTGTTACCAAAGCATGTCGGTTCGCCCGAATCGGTGGTGGCGCATTTCACCGTCGTGTCACGCTCGTGCGCGTGAAGTCCGAGCGAAGGCCGACCCTCAAGCTGCCGTGGACCAGGGCACCACGCGCTGCATTGTCCAGTCCCTCCACCATGCTGGTCGCGGTGTTGACCGGGCTGGTCCTGTCATTCGTGATCGCCGGTGCCGTGTTGCACGTCTCCACGGTGGGCAGCGCCGCCGTCCAGTACAACCTGGATCGGCTGTGCCCCCAGGCCGTCGGCCCGAACGTCGTCGGCGAGGACCTCGCTGCCGAGAATTCCGCGACGCTGGTGGAAGCGGCGCGGGAGGCAGGCACCGAGCACGGCTTCACCGAGAGCATCACCGGCCGCTACACCTACCCGACCGGGATCGCCTTCGGCGAGAACACCCCGACCAGCAGGCTCGGTCACCGTGACGGGGCCCTGGATCACCTCCGGGTCGTCGAGGGCGGCGACCGCAGCGGACTGTGGATCGCCCAGTCGGTGGCGGAGGCGGGCGAGGTCGAGATCGGCGACCGTCCGAGTCTCGCGGGCGTCACCGACCTGCCACCCGTGACCACCGTCTACGCAGACCTGGCGGCGCCCCAGGAGGACTACTGGTGCACCGAGGAGGGGACCGTCACCGTGCGGCCGCTCAGCGGTGACTTCGAGGACGCCCAGGTGGCGTTCTTCGCCGACGGCGACGAGTTCGACGACTTCGCGCACCAGTCGGGGACACCACTCATCACCACGGTCCGCTACCCCGTCGAGACACCCGACACCCCGGAGCAGGCGGCGGCGCTGTCGGAACGGGCCCGGCTGCTCACCTCGGAAGTGCACGAGGCCGTCGCGCACTTCCCGGTGTTCGAGCCGGTGAACGCCAGGGCCTATCTGGACCGACCGGTGGAGCTGTCCCATGAGTCCAGCCGGACGGTGACCCTGGCCGTACTGCCGTTGACACTGGTCAGCCTGTTGGTCGGCCTGGTCGGAGTCGCAGCGGTCGCGATGCAGTGGTGTCAGCGCAGACATACCGAGATCCGGCTGCTCTGGTCACGCGGGATCTCCCCCGCCTCGATCGGCGGCAAGGCCGTCCTGGAACTGGGACTGCCGCTGACCGTGGGCATCGGACTGGGCGTCGGCACGGCAGCGGCCACGCTGAGCCTGTTCGCCCCCTCCTCGGTCATCCAGCCGGGCACCGTCACCACCCTGACGGTGATCATGCTCTGCGTGGCGGTCATCGCCGTCGGCGTGCTGGCGGGCACGGTGGCACTGCGGACCAGGGCCGCCTTCGAGCGCGAACGGGTCCAGCGCGGCGGACGCGGGCGACGAGTGCTCGCCCTTCTGCCGTGGGAGCTGGTGAGCGCCGGGCTGGCCGTCTGGGCGGGCAGCCGCCTCTGGGACGGCGCGCTGACCGTCGAGACGGGTGAGGTCATCCCCCGCATCGACCCGGTCGCCCTGGCCTTCCCGCTGTTGGTCGTGCTCACCGTCGCCGGTCTGGTCGCCCGCCTGCTCAACGGCTCGCTGATCAAGTCTCATCGCCTGCGCATGTGGTCGCGGCCTGCGGCTCAGCTGGGCATCCGCAGGCTCGCCGCCTCCCGGGGCACCGTGACGGGCGTGCTCGTCGTGGCGCTGCTGGCGGTGGGCACGATCGCCGTCGGCGACGGCGTCGTCACCGCGCAACGGCAGGCCTTCGACGCGAAGTCCGGGTTGAGCGTGGGGGCCGAGAGCGCGGTGCAGATCGGGAACGCGGAGGTTCGCGACGGTCTCGTCCTGCCGGACTCGCTGGCGGGGCAGTCCACCATGGTGGGCGTCACGACCCGCGACATCCTCGATCAGGGGCGGGACGGGCGCATCATGGCGGTCGACCCGGCCACCTTCGCCGACGGCGCCTACGCCGATGACACGCCCCTGCATCAGCAGATCAGCGAGCAGCTCGGCTCGCTGGGGGCGCCCGACGCCGACGGCGTGGTTCCCGCGCTGGCGGTCGGCGGCGCCGCCGAAGGCACGGTCGACACCGGTCGCGGACTTCAGGTCCGCACCACCGGGTCGTTGGAGGGCTTCCCCGGCCTCACCCGAGGGATCGGCTACGTGATCTCCGCCGAGGCCGTGGACCAGCCTTCGACCCTCGGCGCCTGGTACGTGTGGTCGACCCTGGACCTGACCGAGGTGGTCGATGCGCTGGCCGCCGTGGACGTCATGGCGCTCAACACCGCTGAGCGGTCGTCGGCCATGGACGCGCTCGCCTTCCTCACCATCCAGTGGACCTTCTCCTTCATCGTGGTGCTCGGCGTCGTGCTGGCGGTGCTCGCGGTCGTGTCGCTGCTGCTGGCGGTCGAGGCCCGGCGTAGACAGAACGTGCTCTCGGGCGCTTTGGCGACCCGGATGGGTCTGCGGCTGCGGACCCTGGTGTCGAGTTATCTCGTGGAGTTGAGCGTCGTCGCCGTGCTCGCCATCGGCTTCGGGGCGCTGGCGGGCATCATCGGGGCGGAGTTGTCGGCGGTGCGGCTGGACCCGGCGCCGGAGGTCTTCCCGCTGCCGTCCCCCGGAATGCCGCTGGGCTTCTTGATCTGGACGGTGCTGATCGGCGCCGCGGTGGTGGCGATCGCGAGCTGGATCGCGGTCCGTCTGGTGCGGACCGCACGAGTGGGAGAGCTGATCCGTGGCTGAGACGATGACCGCCGAGCCGACCTCGGCTGTCGAGCAGGTACTGGGACTGCGTTCGGTGTCGGTGACCTACCCGACGCCGTCGGGGCCGGTGAGCGCCGTGCGCGACGTGACCCTGGACGTTCCCGCCCGTGGCCTGACCGTGCTGGCAGGCCCGTCCGGCTCGGGGAAGTCCACCCTGCTGCGGGTCCTCGCGCTGCTCGACCGACCGACCTCGGGCCAGGTGCTCCTGCGGGACCGTGAACTGGGCAGGCTGGACGCGGGCGCGCTGCGCCGACTGCGTCGCAGCCGGATCGCGCTGGTCTACCAGAATCCGGGCGAGAACCTGTTCGACTACCTGACGGTGGCGGAGAACCTGCGCGCCGCCGCGCAGCTGGCGAACCGGCCCGATCCCGGCGAGGAGCTGCTCGAGGAGCTCGGCCTGCCGGGAACCGGGGGCTGGCGCATCCGGGCGCTCTCGGGGGGACAGCAGCAGCGACTCGCGTTGGCCTGCACCCTGGCCATGGGGTGCGAGGTCGTGCTGGCCGACGAGCCCACCTCCCAGCTCGACGCGCGGTCGGCGGACCTGGTGCTCGACTCGCTGCGCCGCGTCACCGCGCTGAACGTCCCGGTGGTGGTCGCCTCGCACGACGAGCGGCTGCGGGCCGGGGCCGACACCCTGGTGTGGCTCCGGGACGGCGAACTGATCAAGGTCGAAGGGGGACGACGATGAGTGAGGCAGGTGTACTGATCGACACGGTGGTCCTGCGGGCGAACGGCGTACGTCGTTCCTTCCCGCAGGGCACGAGCCGGGTCGAGGTGCTGCGCGGAGTGGACCTGGCCGTGTCGGCAGGCGAGGTCGTGACGCTGTCCGGGCCGTCGGGCTCGGGAAAGAGCGCGTTGTTCTCCGTGCTCTGTGGCTTCGACCAGCCCGACGAGGGCGAGGTGCTCATCCTGGGCGAGCCGATGAGCCCGATGGTCGCCTGGCACGTCGTGGCCGTGCTGCCCCAGGCCATGGGGCTGGCCGACGAGCTGACGCTCGCCGAGAACGTGGCGCTGCCGATGCGGCTGGCGCCCGAGGAGATCGCGGGCAGGCTCGGCGACGTCGACCGGCGGGTGACGGAACTGCTGACGATTCTGAAAGTCGATCAGCTCGCCGAGCGCTACCCGTCCGAGGTGTCCTTCGGCCAGCAGCAGCGGGTGGCGCTGGCCCGAGCACTGGCGATCCGTCCCCGACTGCTGCTCGCCGACGAGCCGACCGCGCATCTGGATCACGAGATGGTGGGCGCGGTGCTCGGTCTGCTCCACGAGGCGGCCGAGGACGGCACCTGTGTGCTGCTGTCCACCCACGACGACGAGGTCCGCGCCGCCGCCGACCGCAGACTCCAGATCGTCGATGGTCAGGTGACGGAGGGCTGAGGGACGGGGCTACGCCG
The DNA here is from genome assembly GCF_001941625.1 of Actinoalloteichus fjordicus. Lineage (NCBI taxonomy): Bacteria > Bacillati > Actinomycetota > Actinomycetes > Pseudonocardiales > Pseudonocardiaceae > Actinoalloteichus > Actinoalloteichus fjordicus. Next base: position 2,930,438 of record NZ_CP016076.1, on the reverse strand, counting down.
GGCCGTACCGGGAGACGTCGACGGAGAAGTCGACCTCGATCCTCTCCGGCAGCCCGGCGACCTTCTCGGCGAGCGCCGCCGAGTCCTGGTGCCACGCGTTGGGTCCCATGCCGACGACCGCCCGTACCTGGGCGTGATCCAGCTCGCGGCGCCAGGTGACGGTGTCTCGGTCCCGTAGCACCAGGCCGGGCCCCAGCGTGTCGGCGAGGCGGCCGCGCTTGTCCGGCGCGACGGTGAGCAGGTCCAGCTCGGCGACCAGCTGTGCCAGGTGCCGGTCGGTGGGGGTGACGATGAGCAGCGTGCCCTGCGGCGCGAGCACGCGCCGCAGTTCGGCGCCGTTGCGCGGCGCGAAGACGTTGATCGCCGCCGCCACCGAGCCGGTGCGGATCGGCAGTCCGCGCCACACGTCGCAGCACACGGCGGCCATCCGCCGATGCGCCTTGGCCGCCCGGCGCAGCGCGTGCTTGGACAGGTCCACGGCGACGCCGACGCGGTCGGGCATCTCGGCCAGCACCCGGCCGAGATGGCGACCGGTGCCCGCGCCGACGTCGAGCACGCAGCTGGACGCGTCGGCAGCGGCGGCGACCAGCGGAGCCAGGGCCTCGGAGATCGGATCGAGGTGGCCGCCCGACAGGAACTCCTCCCGTGCGGCCACCATCGCCGCCGTGTCCGCCACGTGCGGGTTGCTCGCGCCGGAGAGCAGGGAGACGTAGCCCTGGCGGGCGACGTCGAAGACATGGCCCGCCGGACATCGCAGCGAGGCGTCGGCGCGATGCAGGTCCTGGGCGCAGTGCGGGCAGCGCAGGAAGGGAACCGCCTGGTCGAGGGGTGTCGGCGCGGTCGTCACCTCGTCGCCGCCCCCGCCGTCGAGTGATGGCCGGTCCGGCATGTCGTCGTCACGAGCCGATACCTTAGAGCCTGTCTTCCCTCCTCCTCCGTCGTGAGCGGGGATCAGCGTGGCTGAGCTGCCAGGCGACAGGAGAGCCACGACGGAGTCATGGTGGGGCGACGACCACTGCCGCCGATCGCCGCGCAGGCCCCGGGCAACAGGACAGCGGGGAGCAAGAACAGGCTCTCCGGCGGCGGTCCGGGTGGAGTCAATACGGCTGGACGTCGAGCAGTACGCATCCGAGCTACGAACCCACCGCGCAGGGACACCCGCGGCGTGGCCGCTCGGGCGTCGCTCGTCAGCGCAGGGACGTCGCCGGACGTCGAGAGAACAACGAGTACCGCCAGTAGAGCCGCCTGCGGATGACGACGTCGGGCAGCAGCAGTTCGGCCTCCCGGCGGATCTCCGCGAGGGTCATCCGAGGCTCGCTGACCGGCGCCGTGTCCACGACGGACGTCGCACGGCCGCGTAGCCGAGAGGAGAGGCGGACCGCGACGTTCGCCGCGAGGTTCGTCGGAGCGGCGATCAGGTCCGGGAGAAGGTCGGGCAGCGTGACCTGTCGGTAACAGCCGAGCACCGCCAGGACTCCGCCGGGCGTCAGGGCCCGAGACAGCCGAGTGATCGTCTCGGCGAAGGGCATGTGGTGGATGCTGGCGAGCGCGGCGATGTAGTCATAGCGGCCCTCGCCCAGGTCGTGCTCGGCGAGGTCGGCGTGCACGTACCGGACGTGCGGCAGGTCGGCAGACCGCGATCGGGCGGTCTCGATCACCTCGGCGGAGCGGTCCAGGGCGTCGACGGCACTCGCCCGCAGCGCCAGTCGCCGGGCGAAGACCCCGGTTCCGCAGCCCACGTCCAGCGCCCGAGCACAGTCCGGCGGAACCCGGCGCAGCAACGACCCGTGATAGAAGTCGTTGTGGTTGAAGCCGGGCCGTCCCACGCCGTCAGTCACGTGACTCGCGCCTCCTACCGGACGGATCGCTCACCGGTGTTCACCCGCCGGAATCCCCGATCGGCATCGGTGACGGGACGCAGCCGCCGTCGCGCCGTCTCCGGGTAGGACGACACCAACATCGTCGAATGCTATCGATCGCCGCGGGCCCTGCCGTGGCCCGGAGGGCGGTCCGCCAGTCCGGCCGTCGACGAGGCGGGTCGGCCCGGTCCGGGGCGCGCCGACGAGATCGGCACGACCGAAGGCGAGGGCGTCGCGACCGGAGACCGGTCTCAGGTCGAGACCGGCGAGCCGAGGTCGAGGGCGGTCCGGTCGATCACCGTCCTCGGTCCGGCCCGATGGATGGCGAGCAGTCACGACGGACTCTTAGACTGGACGACGATGCACCCTCCTCGCCACCGACTCCCGATCCTCCTGCTGATCCTCGCACCCGTGCTCGGCCTCGTGGTGCTGGTCGGCGACAGCCCCGTGCCGCCGAGACCCGGCCCGCCGCCCGGCGCCCCCGACGTGGTGGTGGCCATGGGCGACAGCACGATGTCGGGAGAGGGCGCGGGCGACTACGAGGTGGGCACCCACGGCGAGGACGGGAACTGGTGCCACCGCTCCCCCGCCGCTCTGATCAACCTCGTCGACGACGACGCCATCGACGAGCGGATCAACCTGAGCTGCTCGAGCGCTCGCTCCGAGCACCTGCGGATCGACGGCGACGGACAGCACGGCGCCGAGTCGCAGACGGCGCTGCTGGCCGAGCTGGCGGCGGAGAACCGCGTCCGGGCCGTGGTCATCGGGCTGGGCGCCAACGACGATCCCCGGTTCTCCGACGTGCTCAGCGCCTGTTTCCAGGCCTGGTTCCTCCGTAACGGACCGGGCTGCACCCACGGCGAATTCGAAGACGAGTGGCTGGACCGAGTCGACCGGATGGTCCCGAAGGTGAGCAACGTGCTGGAGGACGTCCGCACCGTGATGCGGGCCAACGGCTACCCGGACAACGCCTACGAACTCGTCGTGCAGTCCTACGCCTCGCCGGTGGGTCCGGACATCCAACGCGATCTCGGCAGCCTGGCGGGCTGCCCGTTCCGCGTCGAGGACGCCCAGTGGATGCGGGAGGTCGGCGTGCAGACCCTCTCCGACGGGCTGCGTCGCGCGGCCGACAGCGTGGACGCCCGATTCCTCGACTATGCGGAGGCGGGTGTCGGCCGCGAGGCGTGTTCCGCCGAGAAGCAGACCGAGGAGTGGTTCACCCGGCTCGTGGTCGACTGGTCCGCGCTGGAGGACGAGGACCGCGCCCCGCACGCCGTGCAGGAGTCGTTCCATCCCAATGCCGCCGGGCATCGCGCCTTCGCCCAGTGTCTGTCGGAGTTCCTCACCACGGACGCCTCGTCGGCCCGCTGCCTGCCCGATCAGCAGGGCGGTCTGCGGGCCGTCCCGGAGACGGGACAGACCAGTCAGGCCACCGGCTAGCGCCGGCCTCCGCCACGAACAGGCCGGGCCCGCAGCGCCGGTCTGTGCCCCTGCCCTTCTGTTGCGCGGGGGCCTGCGCGGCGATCTGCGGCGCCGTCGTCGGTCACCATGGCATCCGTGACGGCTTCCGCAGGCCCCCGGGCAGCTCGTCCACGCCGATCCCCGCTCACGACTCCAAGGGGATCAAAGACAGGCTCTCAGACGGCGGGCGAGCGGTTCTCGAACGGGGTGGAGAGGACGACCGTGGTGCGGGTGGCGACCTTGGCGGCCTCGCGAATCTGCCGCAGCAGGTCCTCCAGGCCTGCGGGCGAGGCGACCCGCACCCGCAGGATGTAGGACTCCTCCCCCGCCACCGAGTAGCAGGACTCGATCTGCGGGAGGTGCCGCAGCCGTTGCGGGTAGTCGTCGGGAGCGGCCGGATCGGTCGGCGTGAGCGAGATGAAGGCCGTCAGGCCGAGGCCGATCTGGTCGCCGTCCAGCCGCGCCGCGTAACCCTGCACGACGCCGCGCTGTTCCAGCCGCTTGACGCGCTGGTGCACGGCCGACACGCTCAGTCCCACCCGCTCGGCGAGGTCGGTGAAGCTGCAACGGCCGTCGGCGGCCAGCTCACGCAGGATCGCACGGTCAGTGGGTTCCAGGCCTGCGGTCATGCCGGTAGCACCGCGAGCTCGTGCGGCCTGGTGTTCACCGCCCGGACGCCGTCGGCGGTGACCACGACGATGTCCTCGATCCGCGCTCCCCAGCGGCCGGGCAGGTACAGGCCCGGTTCCACGCTGAAGGCCATGCCCTCCTGAAGCGGCAGATCGTTGCCGCCGACGATGTAGGGCTCCTCGTGCACGTCCAGACCGATGCCGTGTCCGGTGCGGTGGATGAAGAACTCGCCGAGTCCGGCCTCCTCGATGGTCCCGCGCGCCGCCGCGTCGATCTCGGCGGCCGTCACGCCCGGCCGGACCGCGTCCACGGCGGCCTGCTGGGCCCGCCGCAGCACCTCGTAGGCGTCGTGGACGTCGGAGTGCGCGGGTTCGCCGAGGACGTAGGTCCGGGTGCAGTCGGAGTTGTAGCCCGACTCGACGGGTCCGCCGATGTCGATCACCACCACGTCGCCCGCCTCGACGACGCGGTCGGAGACACGGTGATGCGGGCTCGCCCCGTTCGGGCCGGACCCGACGATCACGAAGTCCGGTCGGGTGTGTCCCTCGGCGACGATCGCGGCGGCGATGTCGGCACCGATCTCGGCCTCGGTGCGACCCACCCGCAGCCACTCGCCCATCCTGGCGTGCACCCGGTCGATGGCGGCGCCCGCTGCCGCCAGCCCCTCGATCTCCTCGGCGGTCTTGCGCATCCGCAGCTCGCGCAGCACCGGGCCGGTGAGGCTCTGTTCGATGCTCGGGTCCGCAGCGCGCAGACCGAGCACGTGCAGCGCCTCCAGCATGTCGCCGACGGCGACCCGACGGGGCGTCGATCCTCCTCGGGACAGCAGGTCGACGACCAGCCGGTAGGGGTCCTCGCCGTCCACCCAGGTGGCGATCTCCAGCCCGATCTCGGCGGCGGGCACCTCGGTGAATCCGGGGGCCTCCAGCTTGGGCAGCACCAGCACCGGGGCGCCGCCGATGGACGCGGCAGGCACCACGAGCGTGGTGAGCCGTTCTCGGGAGCCGCCCTCGACGCCGAGCAGGTACCGGAGGTCGGAGCCCGGAGCGACGACCAGCGCGTCGACACCCGCTTCCGTGCACGCCTCGCGGGCCCGATCGAGTCGGGAACGCAGCACCTGGGCGGGGGGCAGGGAGGAGGAAGTCGACGCCATGGGCGACAGCGTAGCGAGCCGCCCGCGTCGGGCAAGGCGCGTGCCTGCCCCGATACGCCGCCCCGCCGGTCGGGCGAGCGCCCGAGGGACCTCGGCAGCCGGGGATCGAGGCGCGATCGTCAGCCATGGCCGGCAGGCTGGGGCGGTGAACGCTCCCCTGGTGCTGCTCGACTCCGCGAGCCTGTGGTTCCGCTCCTTCCATGCCCTGCCCGAGTCGTTGACCGCCCCGGACGGCACGCCGGTCAACGCCGTGCGCGGCTTCGTCGACACCGTGTCGCGCATCGTGTCGGATCGACGACCCGGCAGACTCGTCTGCTGTCTGGACGCCGACTGGCGGCCGGAGTTCCGAGTGCGAGCGCTGCCCTCGTACAAGGCCCACCGGGTCGCCGAGGAGGCGCCGCACGAGGGCACCGAGCCCGGCGCGGCCGAGTCGGTGCCGGACACGCTGACGCCGCAGGTGCCGATCATCCTGGACGTGCTGGCAGCGGCGGGGCTGGCGACCGCCGAGGCAGCGGGCTTCGAGGCGGACGACGTGATCGGCACCCTCGCCGCCCGCGAGGACCGCGATCCGGTGGAGATCGTGACCGGCGATCGCGACCTGTTCCAGACCGTGCGCACCGAACCGACGTCGGTGGTCGTCCTCTACGTCGGGCGAGGCTGGCTGAAGCGGGACCGGATCGGCCCGGCGGAACTGGCGGCGAAGTACGGGATTCCCGAAGAGGGCGCCGGTTCCGCCTACGCGGAGATGGCGATGCTGCGCGGCGATCCGTCCGACGGGCTGCCCGGCGTGCCCGGCATCGGCGAGAAGACCGCGGCGAGACTGATCACCGGCTTCGGCTCGCTTGCCGCGCTGCGGAAGGCGGCCGAGGAGGGCTCGGCGGGGATTCCCGCTCGAGCACGGGCAGCGCTGCTCGGCTCGGCCGACTACCTGGACGTCGCCCCGACCGTGGTGCGAGTGGCGCTCGACGCGCCGATCAGCGGGAGCGACTCCGACCTCGTCCCGACCCGGCCCGCCGACCCGGCCCGGCTCGCCGAGCTGGGCGAACGCTGGGGACTCGGCGGTTCACTCGGTCGACTGACTCACGCTCTGGGGGCAGCAGACCGATAGGGGCGAAGGCACCGACGGATCGATCGAGGAGGCCCCATGGCGCCGGCCGCAGGGGCCGAGCCACTCGACGAGCGGCATCGGGCCCCCGCAGGCACCGGAGCCCTGCGGACGGCGGCTCCGGCGGCCGCAACGCGCCGGTTCACCTGCGCCAGGGGATGAGCGAGCCGCCGGGTCCGGCCGGGTGAAGACACCGTCGCAGAAGGGCCTCGCCCGGCCGTCAGAAGAAGGTGCCGCAGTACGGGGGCGTCGGGGTGCGGAACAGTCGGTCGGCCCGGCCCAGTGCCGCCTGGCCGGGTTCGCCGGACCAGGTGATCAAGCCGTTCTCGGCGAGCGTCGACGGCGCGACGTCGCCCAGATAGAGGGCGCCGAGCGCGGCCACGCCCATCACGAGATCTGCGGTGGCCTCGGTACGGCGGGCGCCGTCGGCGCCGACCCGGTATCGGCCGGTGTTCGCGGGCAGCAGGTCGTCGACCAGCTCGATCACCACGGGCTCCGCGTCGCCGTACGACCGGGCCGCCAAGGCGGCGGACACGTCGAGCAGGCGCAGCCAGGTCGAGTCGGTCACGCCGTCGACGCCCACGGCCCGGCGATCGACGAGTGACCACTCCAGCGGGTCGTCCAGCGGCTGCGAGCCTGCCTTGATCACGGCGGTCAGGTCGAGGCCGATCAGGAAGCGCCAGAGTTCCCGGATCGCCGTCGGCGTCGCGCCGTGCAGGTCCTCGACGCGCAGTTCGGCGCGAAAGCCGCCCGACTTCACGGCCCGGTAGGTGACGAAGCCGTCGGCGACGCCGTCGGCGTTGGTGTGCACCGCCGTGCGGGCGAGACCGTCGAGCTTGGTCTCCCGCACCCGCCAGATGCCCCACAGCCCGGCCGGGCGAGTCATCATGCCCGGTCGGCGCAGACCGATCTGCTCGTAGAGCGCGGGCAGCAGGGTCTCGGCCTCGGCGGCGTCGATCAGCCGGGTCCGGCCGACTCGCGGAAGATCGGGCCGGATCTCGGCCGTCGACGGGTTCACCGTGATCGATCGCACCCGCTCGGCGACGCCGTAGCCGAACCGCCCGTAGATGGTCGCCTCGCTGGCACGCAGGGTGGCGATGACATCGCCCTGCTCCACGAGGCTGCTCAACTGGCGACGTTGCAGGGCCGTGAGGATGCCGCGTCTGGTGTGATCGGCACGCACGCCGATCCTGCTGACGGCGCCCATCCTCGGCACCGCGCCGCCGGGCACGGCCAGGGCGGAGGGATAGGACATCGCGGTGCCGACCAGTTCGTCGCCGTCGAAGGCGCCCAGCGCTCGTCCCGGCACATAGCTGGGCCGCAGGTTGTCGAGTTGTTCGGCGGCGGTGGGGGGAAGGTGGAGCGTCCCCAGGAAGAGGGCGTCCGCTGCGGCGATGTCGGCGTCGTCGAGTGTTCTGATCTGGTAGTCGGGCACGTCGACGATGATGCCTGGTGGGCGCGCGGAAATGCGAATGCCTTTCACTGCGCGCCCGACCAGGTCAGGAGGGCTGGCCCACCTGGTACTCGCCGTCGTCGGTCTGGACGGAGATGGTGATGCGGGACGCCTCGCCGTCGACCGTCGCGGTGCACTCGAAGGAGGTGCCCGCCTCCAGCGGCTGGCCCGCCGGGCAGCTCACCCCGGTGACCTCACCTGCGCCGTAGTCGTCCTCGACGATCCGGGTGACCGCCTCGGCGACCGCGTTCTCGTCGAACACCCTGGTGTTGAAGAAGCCCGGCCAGACGAAGCCGAGGACGGCCAGTGCACCGAGGAGCACCACGACGATGCCGGTGATCACCCAGGGCAGTGCGGTCTTCTGCGGCTGCGGCGGCGGACCCTGCGGGTAGCCGTACCCGCCGGGCTGGCCGTAACCCTGCTGCGGGTAGCCGCCCTGCTGCGGGTAGCCCTGCTGCGGGTAACCGCCGGTCTGAGGATAGCCGCCGTACTCCTGACCAGCAGGCGGCTGGCCGTACCCCTGGCCCGCAGGCGGCTGCCCGTAGCCCTGCTGCGGGTAGCCGCCGTAGGCGCCCTGCTCCGGCGTCCCGCCCGTGGGAGTGCCGGGGTTGTAGCCCCCGTAAGGCTGCTGTCCCCACTGCTGCTGCGGGTCGTTCCCCCCGGACGGTCCGTACGGGCTGGTCATGGTTCGCCTCCGGGTCGACGCTGGAATGCGCGTGGCTGTTCGAGGGATCTGGTGCGGAGTCTCGTAGAGCGAAGTCTTCGTCACCGATCCGCGCGATCAAACCATAGTCTCTGTCGCTGACCACACCGAACAGTCGATGCCGTAGTAGTGCTGTGACCGGGAGTCGTTCTCACGACGTGCTCATCGCGACGACTCCCCGACGCAGGGCGACGACCGCCTTGGCTGCGGCGGCACCCACCGGATCCCGGGTGCCGACCACGTCACGAAGCTGGTCGAGCAGGTCCACGACCTGACGACACCAGCGCACGAAGTCGCCAGCCGACAGATCATGGCCCGTGCTCTCCGCCGCCGTCAGCACCTTCTCCAGCGACTCGCCGCGCGCCCACCGGTACACGGGCCAGGCGAAGCCCGCGTCCGGTTCGCGGGTGCGGTCCAGCCGGTGCCGCCGCTCGTCGTCCTCCAGATCGGCCCAGATGCGGATGGTCTCCGCCAGTGCGTCGGTGACCGGTCCCTCCGGCAGGGCCGCGACCGGGCCGGTGTCGCGACGCGACTCGAAGACCAGCGCGGAGACCACCGAGGCCAGCTCGGCCGGTCCGAGGCCTCGCCATACGCCGTGGCGCAGACATTCGGCCGCCAGCAGGTCGGACTCGCTGTAGATGCGGGCCAGCCGCCTGCCGTGTTCGCTGATCGTCTCCTGATCGACGACCACGACCGTGCCCTTGCCGCCGGGTGCCGCGCCGACGGCGGACACGGGGCCGACGGCGGACACGGCGTCCCTCGAAACCTCGGCAGGCTCGGCCTCGGCCTGCTCCGCCTCCGCAGCGGAACCGGCGGTCTCCTCGGCCACACCGGTCTCCGCAGTATCGCCGTCGGTTCCCGTCGCTCCCGCGCTCGCGGCGTCGTCCGCGTTCACGGCAGCGGTGGCGCCCTCGGCGTCCGGACCGCCGGGGACGGCGGGTGCAGGAGCCAGATAACCCCTCGCCCGCAGCAGCGCCCTGATCCGGTCGAAGGTGCGCACCAGCGAGTGGGTGGTGCCCGCCACCTTCCGGCGGAGCTGGTCGTTCTCACCCGCGAGACGATGGTGTCGCTCGGCCCATCTCGCGTGGTCCTCTCGCGAGTCACAGCCATGGCAGGGGTGGGCGCGCAGTGCACGACGCAGGGTGTTCAGCTCACCGTCCTCGTGCGGGGCACCCGGCCGGCTCCTGCCCCGGGCTGGCACCGCGATCCCGGTGTCGCGCAGCGCCGAGGCCAGGTCCCGCCTCGACCGGGGCGAGCGCACCTCGACGTCCTTGGGCAGCCGCATCCGGCCCAGCGCCTCCACCGGCGTCGGGAAGTCGACCACCGACAGCCTGCCCGCCCATCGATCCTCGGTGACCACCAGCGGGCGCGGCTCGTTGAGCGGGTCCAGGCCGGGATCGACGACCACGGCCAGCCCGGACCGCCTGCCAGCGGGCACGGCGATGACGTCGCCCTTGCGCAACCGCTCCAGCGAGGCCGCAGCATCGGCGCGCCTGCCTGCGGTGTTCTGCTTGGCCAGGACCTTCTCCCTGGCGGAGACGCGACGTCGCAGCTCCATGTACTCCTCGAAGTCGCCGAGGTGACAGCTCGCGGACTCCCGATAGCCCGCCAAGGCCTCCTCGTTGCGTTCGATCCGGCGAGACAGGCCGACCACCGAGCGGTCGGCCTGGAACTGGGCGAAGGACTGCTCCAACAGGTCGCGCGCCGCCGGGACGCCGACCCGGTGCACCAGGTTCACGGCCATGTTGTAGCCGGGCCGGAAGGAGGAGCGCAGCGGATAGGTCCTGGTCGAGGCCAGCCCGGCGACCTGCCGCGGATCGACGCCGGGCTGCCACATGACCACCGCGTGACCCTCGACGTCGATGCCGCGCCTGCCCGCCCTGCCGGTGAGCTGGGTGTACTCCCCCGGCGTCAGGTCGACGTGTGCCTCGCCGTTGTACTTGACCAGCTTCTCCAGCACCACGGTCCGCGCGGGCATGTTGATGCCCAGTGCCAGCGTCTCCGTGGCGAAGACGGCCCGGACCAGCCCGCGCACGAACAGCTCCTCCACCGTCTCCTTGAAGGCGGGCAGCATTCCCGCGTGGTGGGCGGCGACCCCGCGCTCCAACGCCTCTCGCCATTCCCAGTAACCCAGGACACCGAGGTCGCCGTCCGGCAGGTCGACGGTCTTGAGGTCGATGACGCGACGAATCTCCTCGGCCTCGGCCTCGGTGGTCAGCCGCAGCCCGCCGCGAACGCACTGGGTGACGGCGGCGTCGCAGCCCGCTCGACTGAAGATGAAGACGATCGCGGGCAGCAGCCCGGCGGCGCCGAGTCGCTCGATGACGTCGGTGCGCGCGGGCGGCCGGAACCGGGCGGGATGCGAAGCGCCGTTCCGTCGGTCACGCGGCCCCCGGTCCCGACGCGGCCCCCGCCAGGCAGGCTCGCTGCGCTCGGTGTTCTGCACCTGACGCAACAGGTTCGGGTTGAGCTTCAGCTCGCCTGCGGACTCCCCGCCGAACAGGTCCATCGTGCGGCTGCCGACCATCATGTGCTGCCAGAGCGGCACCGGTCGATGCTCGTCGACCACCACGGAGGTGTCGCCTCGGACGGCCACCAGCCATTCGCCGAACTCCTCGGCGTTGCTGACCGTCGCCGACAGCGACACCAGGCGGACACTCTCCGGCAGATGGAGGATGACCTCCTCCCACACCGCGCCCCGGAATCGATCCGCGAGGTAGTGGACCTCGTCCATCACGACGTAGCCGAGCCCGTCGAGGCTGGACGAGCCCGCGTAGAGCATGTTCCGCAGGACCTCGGTGGTCATCACGACCACGGGGGCGTGGCCGTTGACTGCCGCGTCGCCCGTGAGCAGCCCGACGTTCTCGGCGCCGTGTCGGGCACACAAGTCCGCGTACTTCTGATTGGAGAGCGCCTTGATGGGCGTCGTGTAGAAGCACTTCCTTCCCTCGGCGAGTGCGAGATGGACGGCGAACTCGCCGACGACGGTCTTGCCCGCGCCGGTCGGCGCGCAGACCAGGACGGCGTGTCCCACCTCCAGCGCCCGGCAGGAGGCGAGTTGAAACGGATCGAGCTCGAAGGCGATCTCGCTGAGGAACTCCGTCAGCCTCGGATGGGCCTGACGTGAGCGGGCAGCGGCGTAACGCTCCGCAGGAGACGTCGCCGAATTGTTCGAAGAGCGTGCGGCCACGGCATCAGGCTTTCACATCGGGCCGACGTGCACCCGAGTCTTCGGCGGTCTGTTCACACCTGTCGGACGACGGCGCCGGGACGAGAGCGGAGCGGGGCGGTCCTCGGGCGGCGGCGCGGCGTCGTTCGGCGCGGACCAGCCGATACACCAGCCCGACGTACCGACGTCAGCCAAGTGGGACCGAAAGGAGGACGGGCGAACGGCCCGGCCGCCCGTGCCGACCGGCGCTGCGGCGCCACGCGAGGTGCTGCGATGCCCGTCGATGCCCCGACGGTCCGGCGGGAGCCGGGCGGGCGGCGAGGCCCTCGCGCAGGCGAGCTCGGCAGGCGGACCGCGGCAGGGAGGGACTTCGGCCGGAATCGGCCGGAGCGGAGCAGGCCGCCCCCGGACGGAGACCGCAGGCGTCACTAGGAAGGCGGAACCTCTCGCCATCAGTCGTTCAGCGTCGTTAACGTGGTGAGGCGAGATCATCACCGGCCGTGGTGATCCTCGCTCTCACGGACAGCAGAGGGGTGTGCACTGGTGAGCGTCTACCACTGGCAGCCTGCGAGCAGGCAGCGCCATGTGCTGCCCGGACCACGCGGCACGTACAAAACCGGAGACAAGGCGACCGCCCTGTGCGAGGAGTTGGTCGAAGTGGCCGACACGGCGACCATGGCGCGATTCTGGGCGAGCTGCGAGAAGTGCTGGGAGGCAGCCAAGCAGGTCGACATGTCGGCGACCAGACCGCGCTGAGGAGGGCCGTGAAGCGGCATTGTGAGACGAGGCCCGGAGCATCATCCCGGTGCCTGCTCCGGCCGGACGGCGAGCAGCCGACCGGCCGGGACTGACGGCGGAAACGACGGGCAGGAGACAGGCAGCGCCCAGACCCGGGCGGACGGGACCTACTGCGCGGGCGGCGTCTGCGTCGTCGAGGGCTGCGGCTGGGCAGCCTGCTGCGGTTCGGCGGCGGGCTGGGCGACCGGCTGCGCGACGGGCTGCGGAGCGGCGACCGGCTCGGCGACGGGCTGCGCCTGCGGCTGCGCGACGGGCTGCTGCACGACCGGCTGCGCGACCGGCGGCTGGGGAGCGGCCAACGGCTGCGGCGCGGCCGCCTGGGCCGGATCTGCCTGCGGCGCGGCCTCGGCGGCCGCCTCGTCCTTGCCGTCGTTGCGCATGCCCTTGGTCTCCGCCTTGAGGATGCGGGCCGACTGGCCGAGCGAACGAGCCATCTGCGGCAGCTTCGTGGCGCCGAACAGCAGCACGAGCACGCCCGCGATGATCAGGATCTCAGCGGTTCCCAGGTTGAACATTGATGATGCTCCCGTTCTCGTCCGTGTGCCCGTGCCGAGGCCTTGACATGGGCCGACGCCGCTCCTTCACCGCCACCTCCACGGCAGCGAGCCGTGCTCGGAGCAGGCCGCCCCGGTCCTCGACGGTACGCCGCAGTCGCGACTGCGCACGACGCACCGTCCGCACGGACCTTAGTAGTCGGAGCACGACGACGACCAGGAGGAGGAGACCGAGGGCGATCATCAGCCCGCTGAGCAGATACGACACGGCCTTACCGTAGTCCGTCGGCGATGAGATCGGCGGCGAGCTTCTCACCGAGCAGCAGCGCCTCCGACGCCTGGCTGCGGACCGCCTCGGCGAGGCTGCGGGGCTCCAGCACCCGCACGCCGCTGCCCAGTCCGAGCACCAGGCGCAGCATCCACGAGCTGTCGGAATAGCGCATGGTGACCCGCAGGCTGCCGTCCTCGAGTTCGACGGGCTCCTCCACCGGGTGATACTCGGCGACCCAGCGCGCGTCACGACCGAGGACGAGCACGGCCGCGAGCTGGTCGGGCGCGGCGCGGAACGGTCCGGTGGTCAGATCGACGGGCTCGGCATGCTGCGGCGGGGCGGCGGGCTCGTCGGTCACCTCGGCCTGGTCGACGCGATCCATCCGGAACAGGCGCATCCCCTCGGCCGAACGGCACCAGCCCTCCAGGTACTCGCGGCCGTCCAGCAGGACCAGTCGTGTCGGGTCGACCGTCCGTTCGCTGATCTCGTCGCGCGAGGCCGTGTAGTACCTGATCCGCAGGGCCCGCCGAAGCTCCAGTGCCCGCTGCGCTGCCTCCTGCACGCCAGCTCGGACCGCGCCTCGCCTGCCGAGGCCGACCACGACGCCCGCTGGCTGGGCCCGGCCGACCGCGGCCTCGATCTTGGCGACGGCACGGACGACCGCGTCGACGTCGGCGAGTCCGGGGTCGTCGGTCAGCGCCCGCAACGCCACCAGCAGCGAGGTCGCCTCGGTCGTGGTGAGCCGCAGCGGCCTGCTCATCCCGGCGTCGTAGGAGACCATCACCGACTCGTCGTCGAATGACAGGTCGATCAGGTCGCCGGGGCCGTAGCCGGGCAGCCCGCACATCCACAGCAGCTCGAGGTCCTTGCGCAGCTGTCGAGGCGTGACGTCGAAGTCCGCCGCCGCCTCGGCCAGCGGGATGCCCGGTCTGGCCAGCAGGTACGGCACCAGAGCCAGCAGGCGGGACAGCCGTTCGGACGAGGCGCTCATCGTTCTCCCTCTCCCATCGCGCCGAGCAGCACCTCGCGCACGGACTCCCGCAGCGACTCCGGCTCGACGACCAGGACGTCCGGACCGTAGCCCGCGATCCAGTCGGAGGCGGAGCCGGAGTGGTTGAACTCGATCTCCAGCAGGTCGCCGTCGATCCCGCCGACGACGCGCTCGCCGGTCGTCCTGCCGTGCCTGCGCAGCCCGTTGGCCCGGTCCTTGGCGATCCAGAGCAGTGCGGGCGGCGCGGGCGGCGGCGGCTCGGCGGTGGCCGCGACGATCGACAGCAGGTCGACGCCCTCCGGACGCTGGACCGCGCCGTCGGGACCGGAGGTCGTGACCGGCCCGACGATGCGCGAGAGCCGGAAGCATCGGGTGGCCTGGCGGTCGAGATCGTGTCCGACCAGGTACCAGCGCCCGCGCCAGGACACCACGCCCCAGGGTTCGACGACTCGGCGCATCGGCTCAGGACTGCTGCTGCGCCGGTGATCGAAGGTGACCAACCGCCCTGCCTGCACCGCCGCGTGCAGCACGGCGAACGACGGCTCGCTGATCCGCACCCTGGGCTCCACGGCGGGAGCGGTGCCGTGATCGACGTCCACGCCCGCGGCTCGTAGCTTGACCACGGCCCGGCGAGCGGCGTCGGCGAAGTCGTGCGAGTCCCAGAGCCGGGCGGCCAGTGCCACGGCGGCGGCCTCGTCGGGCTCCAGGTCGATCTCGCCCAGCTCGTAGTCCCGGCGGGCGATGCGGTACCCCTCGGTGCCGTCGAAGCCGGAGTTTCGGCCGGTCTCCAACGGAATGCCCAGGTCCCGCAGCTCGGCCTTGTCCCGTTCGAACATCCGGAAGAACGCGTCGCCGGTGGGCGCGTCCGCGTAACCGGGGACGATCCCCCGAATTCGATCGGCGCCGAGGAACTGACGGGTGGAGAGCAGGCACAACACCAGGTTCACCAGGCGCTCAGCGCGTGCAGTCGACACGATCGGCACCCTAGTCGTTGCGGGTGGCCCGTCGTGACGCGACCGCCTGATTTCCGGCCGAAGGTCCGTGCCTGGGCGATCAGGCCGCAGGCAGGCGGGGTGCGGGCCGGGCGGGGCCGCTCGTGGCGACGAGTCACCCCGCCCGACGCCCGGTCACAGCGACGCGATCAGCCGCTCCACCCGTTCGTCCACGGCACGGAACGGGTCCTTGCACAGCACGGTGCGCTGTGCCTGGTCGTTGAGCTTGAGATGCACCCAGTCGACGGTGAAGTCCCGGTTGGCGGTCTGGGCCGCCGCGATGAAGTCGCCGCGCAGCTTCGCCCTGGTGGTCTGCGGTGGCGTGTCCTTGGCGGCCTCGATCTCGCCGTCGTCGGTGACCCTGGCGACCAGGTCCTTGCGTTGCAGCAGGTCGAAGAGCCCCCGGCCCCGACGGATGTCGTGGTAGGCGAGGTCGATCTGCGCGATGCGCGGGCTGGACAGCTCCAGATCGTGCTTGTTCCGATAGCGATCGATGAGCCGCTGCTTGACGGCCCAGTCGATCTCCCGATCGATGAGGCCGAGGTTCTGCTGCTCGACGGCGTCGAGCGTGCGACCCCACAACTCCACCACGCGGTCGAGCAGCGCATCCGGCTCGCGGTCGCGCAGGTGCTCGACGGCCTTGGCGTAGTAGTCCCGCTGGATGTCCAGCGCGGAGGCCTCCCGGCCGCCCGCAAGCCGAACGTTGCGCCGCCCGGTCAGGTCGTGGCTGATCTCGCGAATGGCCCGGATCGGGTTGTCCAGCGTGAAGTCGCGGAACTGCACGCCCGCCTCGATCATCTCCAGCACGAGGTGCGCGCTGCCGACTTTGAGCATCGTGGTCGCCTCGGACATGTTCGAGTCCCCGACGATCACATGGAGCCTGCGGTAGCGCTCGGCGTCGGCGTGCGGCTCGTCCCGCGTGTTGATGATCGGTCGAGACCGCGTGGTCGCGCTGGAGACGCCCTCCCAGATGTGCTCGGCCCGCTGCGACAGGCAGTAGACCGCGCCCCGAGGGGTCTGCAGGACCTTGCCCGCACCGCAGATGAGCTGGCGGGTGACGAGGAACGGCAGAAGGACGTCGGCGATCCTTGCGAACTCGCCTGCCCGCCCCACCAGGTAGTTCTCGTGACAACCGTAGGAGTTGCCCGCCGAGTCGGTGTTGTTCTTGAACAGGAAGATGTCCCCGCCGATGCCCTCGTCGGCGAGCCGCCGCTCGGCGTCGACCAGCAGATCCTCCAGGACCCGCTCGCCCGCCTTGTCATGGGTCACCAGCTGCGCGATGTCGTCGCACTCCGCCGTGGCGTACTCGGGGTGCGAGCCCACGTCGAGGTAGAGCCGCGAGCCGTTGCGCAGGAACACGTTGGAGGAGCGCCCCCAGGACACCACCCGTCGGAACAGATATCTGGCCACCTCGTCCGGGGAGAGCCGACGCTGCCCGTGAAAGGTGCACGTCACCCCGAACTCGGTCTCGATCCCGAAGATCCGCCGCTGCATGGGTCCACAGTAAGCGCTGCGACGGGATTCCTCCGTGATCCGTTCGGGGAAACGCTAGCGTCTATCCGGTGTGGAAATGGCTGCGCAGCGTTGCAGGTGAGGTCGACCGCCGGGATCGAGAACTCGTCCGGCGGAGTTCACGCCTACCGAAAAGCCCTGTCGACCCCCTGATGAAGGAACTGGGCACGGCCGCCAACCACAGTCTGCTGTGGTTCACGGCCGCCTCGGTGCTCGCATTACGCAAGGGGCCGACACGCCGAGCGGCGTGGCGCGGGCTCGCCGCGATCGCCGGGGCGAGCGCACTGGCCAACGCGGTCGGCAAGCCGCTGTTCCCTCGCAGGCGCCCTGCGGTGGAGCTGATTCCCGAGTCACGTCGGTATCGGAATCCCCCACGGTCCTCGTCCTTCCCCTCCGGACACGCCGCCTCGGCCGCCGCCTTCGCCACGGCGGTGGCCATGGAGAGCCCTCGGACGGCCAGGGTGGTGGCGCCGTTGGCCGCCGCGGTGGCCTTCTCGCGGGTGCACACCGGAGTGCACTGGCCCAGCGACGTCCTCGGCGGTGCGCTGCTCGGCGCGGCGGTCGCCGGGGCCACCCGACGCTGGTGGCCGGTCCCGGAGGAGGTCTACGACGGCCCCGGCGTGGAGGTGGACCTCCCCCCGCTCAGCGACGGCGCGGGCCTGGTGCTGCTGATCAATCCCGGTTCGGGGCTGGAGGGCGAGGACGCGGGCGAACAGATCGCCCAGGCGTGGCCGGCGGCCACCGTGGTCTACCCGAAAGAGGGCGTCGACCTGATCGACCAGTTCGCCGAGATCGTGGACGGACTCGGCTCGGCCGTGCGGGCGGTCGGGGTCTCCGGCGGTGACGGCACCGTGGCGGCCGTGGCGGCCGTCGCCGCCGTGCGCAAGCTCCCGCTGCTCGTGATCCCCGGCGGCACGCTGAACCACTTCGCCCGCGACATCCGGGTGGACGGGCCGACCGCGGCGACCATGGCAGCCGAGCACGGCACCGGCATCGAGGTCGATCTGGGCAGTGTCGAGATCGACGGCCGGATCGAACGGTGGTTCCTCAACACGGCGAGCCTCGGCGGCTATCCCGACCTGGTCGGATACCGGGAACGCTGGGAGGACCGGTATGGCAAGTGGCCTGCGGCGGCTGCGGCGCTGGTACGGGTGCTGCGCGAGTCCCGGCCGCTCACGGTGCGCATCGACGGCCGGGTCCGACAGGTGTGGCTGCTGTTCGTGGGCAACGGCGTCTACACGCCGCGCGGCTTCGCCCCGATGATCCGCGGCGGGCTGCACCACGGCACGCTGGACGTGCGCTATGTGCGCGCCGACGTCCGATTCTCCCGGCTTCGGTTCGTGCTGGCCGCCGTGACCGGCGCACTGCATCACAGTCGCACCTACGTGCAGCGCGAGTGCGCGGAACTGGTCGTGCAGGTGGCGGGCGACCCCGTCATCGCGGCGACCGACGGCGAGGTGGGCCCGGCGGGACGTCGATTCCGCTTCGCGGCCCACTGCGGCACGCTCCGGGTGTATCGGCCGCGCCTGAGCAGAGTCGAGCCGTGACCACCCTGGATTTCCCCCGAACGGCAGCTCGCCACAGTAGTGTGGCATGTCTCACGCTGGAGCGAGCGACGCAGGGAGGCCGTCATGCCGAAGATCGTCGAGGTCCACCGTTCGAGACAAGACCCCCACACCCCGCCGCGATCGGGCCGGTGACGCCATGCGCGCTGACCTGGACATCGACGGCGGCGTCGTCGTCGGCATCGACGGCTCGGACGCCTCGCTCCACGCCCTGTCCCTGGCGTCCGACGAGGCCCGGCGGCGAGACTGTCCGCTGCACGTCGTGCGCGCGTGGACCCTGCGCACCGCGCCTCGGCCGCCGGACGTCCCGCCGTCGGCGGTCCCCAGCGTCGCCGAGTTCCGCGACTGGATCGTCCTGCGTACTCGGGCGCTCGTCGAGCACACCTTGCCCGATCCCGAGAATCTGGCCAGGGTTCAGCTTCATCTGCCGCGTTCCCAGGCCGTCGGCGCGCTGTTGACGGCCGCGGAGACGGCCGACCTGCTGGTGGTGGGCCACCGGGGTCGCGGCAGCAGGCTGATGCTCGGGTCGGTGGCGGCGATCTGTGTCCGCCGTGCGGGGTGTCCGGTGCTGGTCACCCGGCCGCATCACCGTCGCGCGTCGAGGCGGAACCCCGCAGCAGGCTGAGTCGCGCATCCGCCCGGGTTGTTCGCCGGGCCGGGGCAGGCCGCGTCGGAGGTCGGCAGGCGATCGGCGCTCACCGAGTCGTTGACGACGTCGGGACGCGCCGTGGTCGCCCATCGTGGCCGGCCGCACTCGGCTCGCACACCCCGCCGGCCCCGGCCGTCGCCCGACTGGCGGCGGGCCGGGGCCGGGGCCGGGTGGCGTGACTCGGTCCTACTTCTTCTCGTCCGGCGCGGCCGAGGCGTCCTCGGGCTTCTCGGCCGTCGCGGGCTCGGTCTTCGCGGCGCCCTCGCCGAGCATCTCCGTCACGACGGCCGGGGGGATGCGTCGGAAGGCGCGATGCGGCCGATCCCGTTCCAGCACGGCCACCTCGAGCTGGCCGAGGGCGGGCTCTCTCGCCTCGCCCTTGCTCGCCGTCCCCTTGCCCGTCGTCGGTTCCGTGGTCAGGGCACTCACGGCACTCCGCAGCGTCTCGGCCAGGCTCGACGAGGCGTGGTCGGAGTCGCGCAGTGCGCCGGAGATGGTCTCGGCCTGACCGCCCATCACGACGAAGCCGGGCTCCTCGATGATGGAGCCGTCGTAGGTGAGGTGGTAGAGCTGGTCGAGATCCGGCGAGGCCCCGACCTCGGCCACACAGATCTCCACCTCGTAGGGCTTGATCTGCTCGGTGAAGATCGCGCCGAGCGTCTTGGCGTAGAAGCTGGCCAGCGACCGACCGGAGACGTCTCGACGGTCGTAGGCGTAGCCGGTCAGGTCGGCGTGCCGGATGCCCGCCACCCGCAGATTCTCGAACTCCGGGTAGCGACCGGCAGCCGCGAATCCGATGCGGTCGTAGATCTCCGAAACCTTGTGCAGCGTCTTCGACGGGTTCTCGGCGACGAAGAGCACGCCGCCCGCATAGGTCAGCACGATGGCGCTGCGGCCCTTGGCGATGCCTTTGCGGGCCAGCTCGGACCGCTCGCGCATCAACTGCTCTGGCGAGGCGTAGAACGGCATGCTCACGAGGGACGCTCCTGGCGTGGTCGGGCGGGCACGGAATGAGTGGGAGTAGTCAGTGCCTGCGCGGGGCGGGCGGAGGGGGTCGACGTCCGAGGGGAACGGACGCGAGCAGGCGGGAAACCCTGGGCGACGCCCACAGCGCGGGCCGACGCACGTCGGGCGTGATCGACGACGGCGACGGGCACGGGGCACGGCACCGCCCGCCGAAGCGCGCATCGGGCGATCGACTGCCCCGACACGGCGGGCGAGACGCGCAGGAAGGCGCGGGACACCACGGACTCAGCCGCCCGGATTCTCCTGGCGGCCTGCCACCACCGCGCGGGCGACGGCCTCGGCCCGATCGTCGTCGAGTCGCACCGCCCCCTCCGCCCCGGTGATCAGGACCACCGTCGGATAGATCCGGCGGACGAGGTCGGGATGGCCGGTCGCCGTGTCGTCGTCGGCGGCGTCGTAGAGGGCCTCCACGGCGACCCGCACCGCCGCGTCGGCGTCGGCGTCGGGGTCGTGTCGCTTCTTCAAGGCCGACTTGGCGAACAGCGAGCCGGACCCCACCGCGTGATAGCCGGCCCGTTCCTCGTACCGGCCGCCCGCGACGTCATAGGAGATGATGCGGCCCGCCCGGTCGGGGTCGGCCGCGTTGACGTCGTAGCCCACGAACAGCGGGACGGCCGCGAGCCCCATCATCGCCTGCTCCAGGTTGCCCCGGACCATGCCCGCGAGCTGGTTGGCCTTGCCGTCCAGCGACAGCGAGACGCCGTGGATCTTCTCGTAGTGCTGAAGCTCCACGGTGAACAGCCGGGCCAGCTCGACGGCGATCCCGGCCGCTCCCGCGATGGCCACGGCGGAGTGGTCGTCGGTGACGTACACCTTGTCCACGTCCCGCTGCGCGATCAGGTTTCCGCTGGTGGCGCGGCGGTCCCCTGCGATCAACACGCCACCTCGGAAGGTGACTCCGACGATCGTCGTGCCGTGCGGCGCGTCCACCCGGCCCCCGTTCTCAGCTCGGCCGCCGGGCAGCAGCCCCGGTGAGGCCGCCCGGAGGAAGTCGACGAAGGACGAGCCCGGCGCGAGGTAGGCGGCGGGCAGCACGGCGCCGGACGAGGGCGCGACCGAGGACTGTTCCATCGACGCGATGATCTCCTTGATCTGAGGAAGGGTGGCGGGTCGCCGACGGCGGGATCTGATCCCGCCCTCGGCGGAGAGGGGCACCTCGGCTGCATCCGACGGCACCTCGGCAGAGGAGAGTGCCTCGACTGCATCCAATGGCACCTCGGCGGAGAAGAGTGCCTCAGTGCGGCTACTCGCCGCCCTTCTGGACGTAGGCCCGAACGAAGTCCTCCGCGTTCTCCTCGAGCACGTCGTCGATCTCATCCAGGATCGTGTCGACGTCCTCGCCGAGCTGCTCGCGGCGTTCCTGGCCGCCGGTGCCCGCGTCCGGGGTCTCGTCCTCGTCGCCGTCACCGCCGCCATGGCGTTGCACTCGTTCCTGTGCCATCTCGCCTCCCTTATTACAGTGGAGCCCGCCATCAACATTACCCAGCAGTGCCTGCCCTGTCGCCTGTCGACGCGGGCCGGTCCGGGTCCTCAACGACGAGTCAAGGAGTCCACCAGTTCCTCCGCCGTCTGTGCCGCCTCCAACAGGTGTCCGACGTGCGCCTTCGTGCCGCGAAGGGGTTCGAGGGTGGGAATCCGCACCAGCGAGTCTCGACCCAGATCGAAGATCACCGAGTCCCACGAGGCGGCCGAGACCGCCGAGGGGTAACGCTCCAGGCAGCGGCCCCGGAAATAGGCCCTGGTGTCCTCCGGCGGGGCGGTCACCGCAGCCAGGACCTCTTCCTCCGCGACGAGCCTGCGCATCGAGCCGCGCGCGACCAGGCGGTTGTAGAGGCCCTTGTCGAGCCGGACGTCGGAGTACTGGAGGTCCACCAGGTGCAGCCGGGGCGAGGCCCAGCCGAGGCCGTCCCGGCTGCGGTAGCCCTCGAGCAGCCGGAGCTTGGCAGGCCAGTCGAGCCGATCGGCGCACTCCATCGGGTCACGACCGAGGGCGGAGAGGATCTCGCCCCAGGCGGCCAGCACGTCCCGCCCCGGCGGTTCCACGCCACCCGCCTCGGCGAAGCGCTCGGCCCGCTCGTGATAGGCCCACTGCAGGTCGAGGCCGGTGAAGCGGCGGCCGTCCGCCAACGAGACGGTGGCCCGCAGGCCGGGGTCGTGGCTGATGGCGTGGACGGCGTGGACGGGATCGGCGAGCCGGAGGTCGTCGAACCGGTGGCCGGACTCGATCATGTCCAGGACCAGCGCCGTCGTGCCCAGCTTGAGATAGGTCGAGGTCTCGGCCAGGTTCGCGTCACCGATGATGACGTGCAGCCTGCGGTACTTGTCGGCGTCGGCGTGCGGCTCGTCACGGGTGTTGATGATGCCCCGCTTGAGAGTGGTCTCGAGGCCGACCTCGACCTCGATGTAGTCGGCGCGCTGTGAGAGCTGGAAGCCCGCGCCGTCGCCGGATGCGCCGAGGCCGACCCGCCCGGAGCCGCAGATCACCTGCCTGGAGGCGAAGAAGGGCGTCAGACCTGCGACGACGGCGGTGAACGGGGTGCTGCGTGCCATCAGATAGTTCTCGTGCGTGCCGTAGGAGGCACCCTTGTTGTCGATGTTGTTCTTGTAGAGCTGGAGCCGGGGCTGGCCGGGCACGGTGGCGGCCCGCATCGCCGCCGCCTCCATGATCCGCTCGCCCGCCTTGTCCCAGATGACCGCGTCGCGAGGGTTGGTGACCTCGGGTGCCGAGTACTCCGGGTGCGCATGGTCGACGTAGAGCCGGGCGCCGTTGGTGAGGATGACGTTGGCGGCACCGAGATCGTCGGAGTCGGGATCGGCGGACGGGAAGTGACCCGCGCCCAGATCGAAGCCGCGCGCGTCGCGCAGCGGGGACTCGACCTCGTAGTCCCACCGGGCCCGCCGCGACCGAGGGATGTCCGCCGAGGCCGCATAGGCCAGCACCACCTGCGTCGAGGTGAGCACCGGATTGGCGGTGCTGTCCCCCGGCACTGCGATGCCGTATTCCACCTCGGTGCCCATGATCCGCCGCATGGTCGTCAGCCTACGGGTTCAGGGGGTCTGACGGTCAGTGGTGAGAGGATCACTCGATGGGCACTCCAGACGAGCTGGTCGCCGTGTTCGACGCGACCGGCAGCCGGATCGGAGCCACCACCCGCGCAGACATGCGAGCGCGCTCGCTGTGGCACGCCGCGAGTTCGGTTCTCGTCCGATCGGGTAATGGCAGGCGGGTCTACGTGCATCGGCGGACCGAGACCAAGGACGTGTTCCCCGGCAGGTACGACTGTTGGGCGGGCGGGGTGCTGGGGGCGGACGAGGAGATGGGCCAGTGCGCACGGCGTGAGCTGGCCGAAGAACTCGGCGTGAGCGGAACACCGCTGGTCCGACTGTTCGACGGCCGGTACGAGTCCGACACGGTGCGGCTCTTCACCACCGCATTCGAGGTGCGCTGGGACGGCCCGATCCGGCATCAGCTCACGGAGATCGCCGAGGGCGGCTGGCTGGACCTGGCGGCGTTGCGCGCCAAGGTCGCGGACCCGGCCTGGCCGATGGTCCCGGACGGCCGCGAGCTGGCTCGGCGGTGGCTGACCCTGCTCGACGCGGGCGAGTTCGACTGATCAGCGCTCGACCGATCGTCGAGCGACGGACCACTCTCCCCGGCCGGTCACCTGTTCGACAGTCTCACCCGTTCGGCGGACATCGCAGTCCCGGACGGGCATCACGGTCGCCTCGGGCGGGGCGTCGCCTGCCGTTCGGCGCCGCGATTCGGGAAGCCGTCGGTGTCCTCGGCGGTGCGGACTCGGGCCTCGGATCGAGGACCGCGGCCGTCACCGGACCCGAGGAGACGAGTCAGGTCCAGGGACGGGTCAGGTCCAGGACAGCTCGGCACGCTCGTTCCAGTACCGGTCGGCGGGGACGGCGAGGCCGAGCAGCGCGTCGAGTTCGGCCGCATCGAGGCGCAGGCCGTCGACGGCGAGGTTGGCGCGAAACTGTGCGGGTCCGGCGGGTCCCAGCAGCACGGTGTCCACCCACGGTCGAGACAACGCCGCCGCCAGCGCGACCGCGTCCGGACCGACCTCGTGCCTACGGGCGATCTCGGCGAGCACCTCGGGCGGACGCACCACCAGCCTGCCGTTGGCCAGCGCCTCCTTCACCAGGACGTGGAAGCCTGCTGCGTGCGCCTCGGCGAGTGCGCCGCCCACTGAGGGCTCCAGGGGATTCCACGTCGACTGCACCGTCTGGAACAGCCGCCGTCCGTCGACCTCCAACGCCGAGGCCCTGCGCACCGTGTCGGCCTGGCGGGGTCCGGAGGTGGAGAAGCCGAGCCGGACTCCCTCGCCCGCGATGTCGGCGAGTTCGGCGAGCAGGTCGGCGTCGTCGAACAGCGGACTGTCCCAGGTCAGCGAGTGCACCTGGTAGAGGTCGATCCGGTCGCCGAGGAGATCCCGGCTCTGCGCCCACTGGGTTCGCAGTCGGGCCGAGGAGTGCTCCTTGACCTCGTGCACGGGAGCATCGGCCCGCCAGTCGGCGACGTAGGCGTAGCCCCACTTGCTCGACACCATGACGTCGGTGTGCCCCCGGTCGTCGAGCCAGTCCGCGAGGAACTCCTCGGAGCGACCGTAGGACCGGGCGGCGTCGACCCAGCGGACGCCCTGCGCATAGGCGACGTCCAGCGTCGCCCAGGTCGCCGCACGCATCGCCGCGACGGTGCGCTCCGCAGGCAGCTCCCGCTCTCGGCCGAGGTTGATGTAGGCGGGACGGCCGAGGGCGGCCAGCCCCAGTGCCAGGCGGGGGACGACCGGGCGATCAGACGTGTCGGACACGGACGCCACGGTAACCGCAGGCCGCTGGCCGAGCCGAGACGGCACCGGTCGCCGGTGCGAGCGCTGTCCGCACGGCACGGGAGATCTGCGGCACCGCCGTCGGCGGTCGACGCCGGTCGGCCGAGCAGCGCTCGCGGTGCAGCGCACCGCCCGACTGGGCGATGCCGAGGATCAACAGCCCCGCCGTCACCCTGCCGCCGGACCGATGCTCACGCGGCAATGGTCACCGCAGGCGAGGGCGGCAGAGACGGCCCTCCGGACCTCGTCGAGACCCGGCCGAACGGGCGACGGTCAGGATCAGGACCGCCCCGAAGGCGAGGCGGGCGCCGCCGGTCACACCCGCCGCACCGCCTCAGCGCCACGGGCACCGCAGTCCCGTTCCGTGCCGAGTCCCGGAGATCGAGTCCCGGTGGCTGCGGGAACGCTCGTCGGCAGGCCGGATCACCTACCCTCGCTGGGCCCCGCTCCGCTCGCAGCCGTCGGGGGCCTGCGGACGACGACGTCCGTCGGGGTCCCGCCGGACAGCTGGCAATCCTGGCCGGGAGCGGACCGAGGACACGCCTGCCGAACTGCCTACCGATCAGCGGTTGTTCAGGACCTCGGTCGCCAGCCGCGACGCCACCTCGCACGACGGCTCGTCCTGACTCAGCCGGACGTCCACGCTGAGCGCCGCACCGTCGACGTCCACCAGGACCGCACAGCCCTCGGCGGTGGCGCCCTGGCTGCCCGGCAGACCCGCGATCTCCACCGCCGAGATCTCCCCGGTGATCAGCGTGTCGGACTCCACCCATTCCGAATACGGCGCGCCGGTGACCGCCGTGATCGTGGCCCCTTCGAGGTAATCCCGATTAGTCCAATTGCAGGTAGGCCCCTGCATCCGATTGGTGGTGTAATTCCCCGTCGCGTCGGGTAATTCGTCGAGCACCACCTGAGTCGGCTCGTCACAGGCTCGTTTCGTGGCGGCGATCAGTTCGTCCTCGGCGGTCTCGACGACGCTTCGGATGTCGGCGTCCCCACCGGGGGCGGCGGAGTCTGCCTCGCTGCACGCGGCCACGAACAGCAGCAACACCGCCGACGCGCCCACGCCCGCCAACCGAGGATTAGGAATCGACATATCAACTACCTCTGTAATCGCATCGGGCA
Organism: Actinoalloteichus fjordicus; assembly: GCF_001941625.1. Taxonomy (NCBI): domain Bacteria; kingdom Bacillati; phylum Actinomycetota; class Actinomycetes; order Pseudonocardiales; family Pseudonocardiaceae; genus Actinoalloteichus; species Actinoalloteichus fjordicus. The sequence continues at coordinate 2,904,644 of NZ_CP016076.1, read as the reverse complement.
AATGACGCTCATGGGGCTCGCCAGCCGAGCAAATCCCACTTCGTGGACTCGATCAGTGCGGGCGACGGCATTCTCCGGACCGCACATCGACCCCACACCTCGCCGTCGTCACTCGAACTTTGGAAGCGAAGATCACCATACACAGCGGGCAGGCCCGGATTGCAAGATCGAAAAGAAGTCACCAGAAGCGAAATTTTCACCGGAGCAGCGGGCTGGCCGCTGACCTGCGTGATCAGCCTGCCCCGAGCGGGGACCGGGGCGGCGATCGCGGACCTTCCTGCCCACCCGTTGAAATTCAGACCACCGCAAGCAATTCACCAGATAGGCACGGCAGCCCGAAAGGAATTCGCGAGAACCGCGGAGCCGGGCACGACGCGACGGGCCCGTCGCCGATGAATGCATCGGCGACGGGCCCGCTGCTCGTCGATCAGCGTTCTCCGGGGTCGGGTTACAGGTACTGCCCCGTGTTCGTCGCGGTGTCGATGGCTCGGCCGGACTCCTGATTCTTGCCGGTGACCAGAGTGCGGATGTAGACGATCCGCTCCCCCTTCTTGCCCGAGATCCGCGCCCAGTCGTCCGGGTTCGTCGTGTTGGGCAGGTCCTCGTTCTCGGCGAACTCGTCCACGATGGCGTCCAGCAGGTGCTGGACGCGGAGGCCGGGCTGTCCGGTCTCCAGCACGCCCTTGATCGCGGCCTTCTTCGCCCGGTCCACGATGTTCTGGATCATCGCCCCGGAGTTGAAGTCGCGGAAGTACAGCACCTCTTTGTCACCGTTGGCGTAGGTGACCTCCAGGAAGCGGTTCTCATCCGACTCGGCGTACATGCGCTCGACGGTGTTCTGGATCATCGCCTCGACGCAGGCCTGCTTGTCGCCTCGGAACTCCACCAGGTCGTCGGCGTGGATCGGCAACGTGGCGGTCAGATACTTCGAGAAGATGTCCTTCGCGCCCTCGGCGTCCGGCCGCTCGATCTTGATCTTCACGTCGAGCCTGCCTGGCCGCAGGATTGCCGGGTCGATCATGTCCTCCCGGTTGGAGGCGCCGATCACGATGACGTTCTCCAGCCCCTCGACACCGTCGATCTCACTGAGGAGCTGCGGGACGATGGTCGTCTCGACGTCGGAGGAGACGCCGCTGCCCCTGGTGCGGAAGATCGAGTCCATCTCGTCGAAGAAGACGATCACCGGCGTGCCCTCGGAGGCCTTCTCCCTGGCCCGCTGGAAGATGAGCCGAATGTGTCGCTCCGTCTCGCCGACGAACTTGTTCAGCAGCTCGGGGCCCTTGATGTTGAGGAAGTAGGACTTGGCCTGCTCGTCGGGGCCGCCTCGGGCCGAGACGACCTGTTTGGCCAGCGAGTTGGCCACGGCCTTGGCGATCAGCGTCTTGCCGCAGCCGGGCGGGCCGTACAGCAGCACGCCCTTCGGCGGCCGTAGTTCGTACTCCCGGAAGAGGTCGGCATGCAGGAAGGGCAGCTCCACCGCGTCGCGGATCTGCTCGATCTGCCTGCCGAGACCACCGATGTCGGTGTAGCCCACATCGGGGACCTCTTCCAGGACCAGATCCTCGACCTCGGCCTTGGGCACCCGTTCGTAGGCATAGCCTGCCTTGCTGTCCACCAACAGGGAGTCGCCCGACTTCAGCGGCGACTCGGCCAGCGGAGCCGCCAGCCACACCAGACGTTCCTCGTCAGTGTGACCCACGACCAGTGCACGGCTCGGGCTGTCCTGGCCGGGATCGGACAGAACCTCGCGCAGGGTGCAGATCTCGCCGATCCGCTCGTATCCGCCCGCCTCCACCACGGTCAACGCCTCGTTGAGGCGCACCGTCTGGCCTAGGGTGAGGTCGCCGATCTCCACGTTGGGCGAGAGCGGGACTCGCATCCGACGGCTGGCGGTGAACACGTCCACCGTGCCGTCCTCGTGGCCCCGCAGGAAGACCCCGTAGCCGCTCGGCGGCTGCGCGAGGCGGTCGACCTCTTCGCGCAGGGCCATGAGCTGCGTGCGGGCATCTTTGAGGGTGTCCACCAGTTTCGCGTTGCGCTCGGTAAGCTGGTCAATGCGATCAGACGCCTCGGCGAGGCGCTGTTCCACTAGTTGAGACTGTCGAGGAGACTGGGACGACTGGCGGCGCAGCAGTGCCACCTCGTCCTCCAGGAATCGGATCTGCGCAGCAAGCTCGGCGTCGCCGCCGAACCTCTGCTCGTCGCCGCTGTCAGGCCTGCTGCCGGGATGGTCGTGCGGCATCTCGGCACCTCCTCCCGTGCTGGTGGATACCACGGTACCGGCGATCACCGTCCTTGGCGGTGTTGCTCCTGGGTGTGACCCATAAACGCCCGGTCGGCGGGACCGGATACACCGAACAGGCCTATTCGGCACGCCGAAGCAACTACCGTGCGTCCCGAGTGACCATGCAGGTTCGGCCGGTCGCTAAGCTCCGACCGGTCACGATGAGGCAGCAGTATGAGGAGAAGTCATGACCGTCCCGCCCAACCCCCAAGGCCCTTACGGCGGACAGCAGGGCCCGCAAGGCCAGCCGGGCGGTCAGCCGCCGTACGGCCAGCAGCCCGGACCGTACGGCCAGGGCCCGCAGGGCGGCCAGCCCCAGTTCGGCCAGCAGCCCGGCCAGCCCGAACAGTTCGGCCAGCAGCCCGGCGGCGCGCCCTACGGCCAGCAGCCTGACGGCTTCGGCGGCCCCGAGGGCGGCGCGCCCAAGAAGAGCCCGCTGCCCTGGATCCTCGCGGGCGGCGGCGTCGTCGTGATCGCCGTCATCGTCGTGCTGATCTTCACCCTGGGTGGTGGTGGCGCGGGCGGTTCGAGCAGTCCCCAGCAGGCCGCGGACGACTTCACCGCAGCGTTCAACGACGGCGACTACCAGCGTGTCAACGAACTCATGTGCGAAGCCGACCGGGCTGAGGACAGCGAGCTCGCCGAGGCCGAAGAGGCCATGTCCGAGATGACCGACGAGCTGGCGGCTCAGTTCGGCGAGGGCGTCTCCGTCGAGTTCTCGGTCGACAACGTGAGCGAGCCTGCCGACGGCAGTGCCACCGCCGAGCTGAGCTTCCGCTTCAACGGCCTCGACCCGGAGATGGAGGAGATGCTGGCAGGCAGCATGGACGAGATGACCTTCCCTCTCGAACTTGTCGACGAGGACGGCTGGCGAGTCTGCGGCATGAGCGGCATGACCGGTTGAGCGAGATCGTCTGATCAACTCGGCTGACGAATGCGGCCGGGCTCGTACGAGCCCGGCCGCATTCTGCGTCTCCAGCCTGTGCACGTGAGAATTTCTCTCACTGCCCACCATGCTTCTTTGGCAAGAGGCCACCCAGCACCTCATGGGCCGATACGGTCGCCCGGCAGAGGTGTGTGAGTCACGGGACCGACGCCGCAGTCATGCGGGTCGGCGCGCTCTGCCGATAGACGTCGACGAGACCACCGTGAGTCGTAGGAGAGAACATGTCCATGCCGCCTCAACAGCCCGGCCCGTACGGCCAGCAAGGAGGCTGGCAACCCCAGCAGGGCGGCCCGCAGTCCGGCGGCTTCCCCCAGCAACATCCCCAGCAGGGCGGCCCCCAGTCGGGCGGCTTCCCCCAGCAGTACGGACCGGGCGGTCAGCAGGGCTACGGTCAGCCCGGCCAGTACGGCCCCGGTCAGCAGGGTCCCGGTCAGTACGGCCAGCCCGGTCAGTACGGCCAGCCCGGCGGCTTCGGCCCCGAAGGCGGGCCCCCGAAGAAGAGCGCGCTGCCCTGGATTCTGGCGGGCAGTGGCGTCGTCCTGATCGCCGTCGTGGCCGTCCTCATCTTCACTCTGGGCGGCGACGACGGCGACGAGCAGGCCGCCCAGCCCGGCACGGGCGGAACGAGCAGCACCACCGAGGAGAGTCCCGACCCGTCCGACGACGAAGGCACACTGCCGGACGGCGGCGGACTCGCCACCGGGTCACCGCAGGCGACGGCCGACGCCTTCGCCGCCGCGCTGACCGAAGAGGACTACATCGCCGCCAACGCGTTGATCTGCGAGGCGGAGCGGGTGTCAGACGCCGAGGCCTCGGAACTCGACCTCATGGAAGGGGCGCCGCCGGAGATCGCCGATGCCCAGCCGCAGTTCACCGCCACCTCGGTGTCGGAGCCCACGGCCGACGGCGTCGTCACCGGCGTGATCGAGTTCTCCCTCACCGGCCTGCCGCCGGAGATCGAGCAGACCGCCGAGGACCAGGGCATCGCGCTCACCAATGAGCTGCCGATCGAACTGGTCGACGAAGGCGAGTGGAAGGTCTGCAGCTTCGGCTGAGACCGACGCGGTCGCCGTCCCTCGATCACGGCCGGGCTCGTCCTCGAGCCCGGCCGTGATCGCGTTCCACCGACATGGTCGACCGGCCACGGCGGGTCGCGCCGAACAACGGTGTGCGGCCCGTCGACGAGCCGGTCGAGTCGACCCACTCCCGACATTCGAGGTCAGCTCCGGCGAGTCCGTCTTCGGTCCCGCTCCAACGTGCGCGGAGCTCGGCGTCGGTGAGCTGCTGGCGACCGGAGGAAGCCGTCCCGGAGTCGTCATGACCGACGACGACGCAGCTCGCCACTCCTGCCCCGCGCAACGGGACACCAGCGACCAAGGACAGGTTCGAAGAATCGTCGTGCCGATCAGCGGGCGACTTACCGGCAACCAGTCACCATTCCCGCGACCTCGCCCGATAGCGTCGCCCGCACGCCACCGCCCGGATCGGATGCGGATCGGCGCATCGCGGGCACCGGCTCGGTGTCGGCTCGACCTTCCTCAGTCGTAGGAGACATCTTCATGTCCATGCCACCTCAGCCAGGCCCGTACGGGCCGCCCGGCGGCTGGCAGCAGCAGCCCGGACCGCAGTCGGGCGGCTTCCCGCAGCAACCCGGCGGGTATCCCAAGCAACCCGGCGGGTATCCCCAGCAACCCGGCGGGTATCCCCAGCCCGGCGGCCCGCCGTCCGGCGGCTTCCCCCAGCAGCAGCCCGGACCGCAACCGGGTTGGAGCGGGCAACAGCAAGGTTGGGGCGGGCAGCAGCCCGGCTACGGTCCGCAGTACGACCCCGCCGGGTCGGGGGGTCCCGGCGGGCCGAAGAAGAGCCCGCTGCCCTGGATCCTCGGCGGCGGCGGGGTGCTCGTCGTCGTCCTGATCGTCGTCCTCGTGCTCGTCCTCGGCGACGACTCCGACGGCGGCGCCACGACCGACGCGGGCGGCTCCGGCGCCCCTGGCGACAGCCGGTCCGACGGCGGTGGCGGGGACGGCAGTGGCGGCGGTGTCTCGGGAAGCCCGGAGCAGGCGGCCCAGACGCTGGCCGAAGCCGTGACGAATGAGGACTTCCAGACGTTCGTCGACATGACCTGCACGCAGTACCAGGACGAGCTGGGCGTCTCGGGCGTCGAGGACTTCGCCGCCGGTCTGGACCCCGGTGCGATCGATCCGTCGCTGGCCGCCATCGAGGTCGCCTTCACCGTCGACGCGGTCGCGCAGCTCAGCCCGGGGGAGGCGGAGGCGCGGATGCTGATCTCCTACACCAACGTGCCCGCCGAGATGGCGGACTACCTGACCGAGATGGCCATGTACTTCACTCTGGTGCCGGAGGACGGCCAGTGGAAGGTCTGTGACTACCGGGTGGACGAGAACTCCCTGATCATCCCCACCTACTGACCCTCCCGAACCGTCGATCGCGACCCGCGGCGTCGCCGCCGAGCACTCCGCTCGCGGCGACGCCGTTCGTCGTTCACGGTTCCGGTCGCCGAAGACGGTCCCGGCAGGGACTCGTCTCCGATGTGGAGCGAACCGGCGTCAGCCCTTGCTCGGCCGCCGCTGCGGCCTCGGCGCGGTCACCCCGTCGGCGAGCCGCCGCGCGGTGAGCAGGAAGGCGGTGTGGGCGACCATCCGGTGCTCCGGCCGCACCGCGAGACCGACGACGTGCCAGGGCCGGACGAGCGTCTCCCAGGCTTCCGGCTCGGTCCAGCACTGCTGCTCACGCAGCGCCTCGGTGATCCGGGAGAGCTGGGTGACGGTGGCGACGTACACCACGAGGACGCCGCCGGGAATCAGGTTCGCCGCGACGACGTCGAGCATCTCCCACGGCCCGACCATGTCCAGGATCACGCGGTCGACGGGCCCGCCGTCGTAGTCGGCCAGGTCGGCGACGTGCAGCGACCAGTTGTCCGGCTTGTCACCGAAGAAGCGCCGCACGTTGCGGTCGGCATGATCGGCGTGGTCCTGCCGGATCTCGTAGGAGGTCACCGAGCCCTCGGAGCCGACGGCCCGCAGCAGCGAGCACGTCAGTGCGCCGGAGCCTGCGCCTGCCTCCAGCACTCGCGCGCCAGGGAAGACGTCCCCCCACATCAAGATCTGCGCCGCGTCCTTGGGATAGATGACCTGTGCGCCTCGGGGCATCGAGAGCGTGTAGTCGGCCAGCCGAGGGCGCAGCGCGAGATAGGAGGTCCCGCCGCCCGCCGACGTCACGACCGAGCCCTCCGGGGCGCCGATGAGCGCGTCATGAGCCAGTCTCCCTCGATGGGTGTGGTACTCGCCGCCCTCTTCGAGCACCACGGTGTAGTGCCTGCCCTTGGGGTCGGTGAGCTGTACCCGGTCGCCGATCTGGAACGGGCCGCTGACGCTGCTCACTGGTGTCGAACCTCCTGCGATGATCTGGGGGAAGCCGCGTCGATCCCCGCCGTTCCTGCTCGCCGGGAGGAGGATCGGGCGTCGGCTCCGCGAGTGCGCCGCACGGCGTGCGGCGGCGCTGATGGTCGCAGACCGGCGGCCGTCTGCCGCGCGGAACCTCCCGATCGCCCGCTGCACCGCCTCGTCCATGGTCGGACACCGGCCGACGGGAGCCGTCGATCAGCCTGCGTCGAGCGCCGCCCGCAGCTCCTCCCTGCGGAGCACCCCGCACGGTCGCCCGTCGGCGTCGACGACGAGGAACTGCCAGGCCGAGGTGCTCAGCACCCGCTCGGCGATCTCCTCCCCCGACTCCGAGTCCAGGACGACGTTCTCCGCCGTGATCGCCTCGGTCGCGTACTCGGCAGGAGAGGACGGCGAGACGACCGCCAGCTCCTCGGCCGCCCGGCGATCCAGCAGGCCGACGGCGACCCCGTCGGCCCGCACCAGTACGACGCCGCGCCCGGCCGAGGCGGCCAGCGCGTCGGCCACCGGGCTCTCGGAGGGGAGCTGCAACACCGGTCGGGTCAGCTCCGCAAGCCGCAGCTCCGGCGGCCAGACCCGCCTGCCGGTGACCGCGAGTTCGGCGCTGATCCCCATCGCGATGAACCAGATCATGATCACGCAGGCGCCCAGCCGCAGCCAGCGGTCGTCGCTGCCCGCGAGGAGGCCTGCCGCAGCCCACCAGGCGAGCAGCACCGCGACCAGCGTCCCGCCGACCGCCGCCGCCCTGGTACCAGTCACCCGTCGGCCGCTGACCGCCCAGACCGCCGCCCGCAGGACCCGTCCCCCGTCGAGCGGCAGACCGGGCAGCAGGTTGAAGGCCCCGACGACGGCGTTGGCGACGGCGACCTGGACGACGAGCAGCCAGAGCACCCCGCGCGGCTCGATGATCGGCAGAAGACCCGCGAAGAAGGCGGCGAGGGCGAGCGACACCGCCGGGCCTGCCGCCGCGATCAGCCCTTCCTGCCCCGCCCTGGCGGGGGTCCGGACGAGTTCGGCCACACCGCCGAGGAACTGGAGTCGGATGCGGCGGACCGGCAGGCCGAGGCGCAGTGCCACGAAACAGTGTCCCAGTTCGTGAAGCAGCACCGAGACGCCCAGCAGGAGGGCGAACGCCGCCGCGAGGAGTGCCGAGGTGACCAGCCCGGTGTCCGGGAGCAGTCTGCGCACCAACGGCGTGTACAGGGCGACGATCAACAGGGAGATCAGCCACCAGGACGGGGCCAGCAGGACCGGCACGCCGCTCACTCGGAGCAGCAGCAGTCCCGACACCGAACCCGCTGACGGGGCGGGTCTGCTGGCGGCGGGCATCTAGGCAGCCTAGAACCCCGGGGGTGAGGCGGCAGTGCATCGGGTCGCCCAGCGCCGCCGAGGCCCGGTACCCCGGTGGTCGAGCGGGCCCTCGGCCCGGCACCCCGACGAGGCCCGGCACCACGGGAACCCGGCGGAGGTCGAGGACGACGCCGAAGACCAGGGCGGCACGGCCGAACACAGCACAGGCCTGTCTCGACATCCCCGTCTCGGCGTCCCCGCCCCTCGACATCCCCGTCTCGGTGTCCCCGTCTCGGTGTGGCGGCCCGCCGGGCGCTCGGTGCCCGACCGGCCGGGCGCGCGCGCCGGTCGTCCCGGCGCAGTGGACGACGCCGAGGTCGCATCCGGCTCGGTCACGCGCCTCGCGTCGCGGTCGGACCGTCGGCCGGGTGACCTAGGGTGCGCTGCATGACCGACACGGCGGGCACGAGCATCGACGCGGGCCGACGTTCCACGGGCACCGTCAGGAGACCTGCGCTGTCGCCCTCTCGGGCAGGCGACTTCAAGCAGTGTCCCCTGCTGTATCGCTTCCGGGCGGTCGATCGGCTCCCGGAGAAGCCGACGAAGGCACAGGTCCGAGGAACGGTCGTCCACGCCGTCCTGGAACGGCTCTTCGCGCTGCCGATCGACGAGCGGCTGCCAGAACGCGCCGAGGCCCTGCTCGAGCCCTGCTGGCAGGAGCTGTCCGCCGATCAGCCTGCCTGGACCGCGTTGTTCACCGGGCCGGACGATCCCGCGCTCGCGGAGTGGCTCGGTTCGGCGCGACGGCTGCTGGCGGGCTACTTCGAACTCGAGGACCCGCGACGGCTGGAGCCGGAGGCCTGTGAGCTGCTGGTGGAGACCGAACTCGACTCCGGCGTGCTGCTGCGCGGCTACATCGACCGCATCGACGTCGCCCCGACCGGCGAGATCCGGGTGGTGGACTACAAGACCGGCGCGGCGCCGCGTGCGATCGGCGAGGGCAAGGCCCTCTTCCAGATGAAGTTCTACGCCCTGGCCCTGTGGCGGCTGCGCGGCGTGGTGCCCCGCCAGCTCCGGCTGATGTACCTGGCCGATCGGCAGTCCCTGTCCTACACGCCCGACGAGGCCGAGCTGCGCCGCTTCGAGCGCACCCTCGACGCGATCTGGCAGGCCATTCTGCGCGCCGGTCGTACCGGCGACTTCCGCCCCAACCGCAGCAGGCTGTGCGACTGGTGCGATCATCAGGCGTTCTGTCCTGAGTTCGGCGGGACTCCCCCGACCTATCCCGGCTGGCCGGAGCCGATCGCACCCGACGAGACCCCGTTGGACCGCGCCGACTGACCTCCGGCTGCGGGCGGGCTCGGCGAGCGGCCGCGCATGCCTGCCGGGTTCGGCGGCTGGCAGACCGCGTCGAGGTGCCGGGCAGCTCCGGCCCGTGGCGCGGCTCGACCGGAGGGTCGTTGCCTCGACGGACAGAGCGGATCGATCTCACGGGTCTCACGTGTCGTCGAGAGGGGTACTCATGCTCGCCATCGTGGCGGCGGTGACGTTCATCGGACTGGTCTTCTTGTTCGGCACGATGGCGCGTCGCCTCCTCGGTATTCGCTTCAGTCGGTTCCGCGCGGTGGCGGCCGGGCTGCTCGCGCTGACCATCGGCGGCCCGCTGGTGAGTCTGATCGTGGGCTCCTCGCTCGAGCAGGGTGAGGGCGTGGCGTTGCTCCTGCTCGTCCTCGCGACCGCCTGTGCCGTGCTGGCCGCAATGATCTTCCTCGTGCTGGCCGAGGCGTTCGTGCCGAGCGGTTCGGTGCCCCGAGTGATGGAGTGGCTGCCCGCGCTGCGGCGGCGTATCGCCAGAACCAGCCGTTACACCCGCCTGAGCACGATCGCCGTCCGACATGGACTGGGCCCGTATCTGCGCGGTCGCGGTGAGGCCGCACCGTCCTCGGTGGGCGGCAGGCAGCGGCTGGCCCGCTCGCTGCGCGCCGCCCTCGACGAGGGCGGGGTCACCTTCATCAAGCTAGGCCAGGTGCTGTCGACTCGGCAGGATCTCCTCCCGCCGGAGTTCGTCGAGGAGCTGGCAGGCCTGCAGGACCGGGCGAGCGCGGCGCCGTGGGAGCAGGTCGAGGAGGTTCTGGTCGCCGAGCTGGGCAGACCGGTCCAGGAGGTCTTCGCCGAGTTCGACCAGGAGCCGCTCGCGGCGGCGTCGATCGCGCAGGTGTACGTGGCTCGGCTGCGCACCGGCGAGGAAGTGATCGTCAAGGTCCAGCGACCGGGCATCAGGACCACGGTGGAGCGGGATCTCGACATCGTCACCCGACTGGGCCGTTCGCTCCAGAACGGCACTCGCTGGGGTCGGTCGCTGGGGGTCGCGGAGCTGACCGAGGGTTTCGCCGAGGCGCTGCGCGAGGAGCTGGACTTCCGCATCGAGGCGGGCAACATGGCGGCGGTGGGCGCGGCCGCTCGGCTCCGAGCCGACACGAGCGTGCTGTACCCGGTCCCGCACGAGGAGCTGTCCGGCGAGCGGGTACTGGTGATGGACCGGCTGCCCGGCCGGTCGCTGCGGCGATCGGGCTCGATGGTCGACGAGGCGGGGTGGGACCGTGCCGAACTGGCTCGCTCGCTGCTGCACTGCGTGCTGCGGCAGATCATGTTCGACGGGGTGTTCCACGCCGACCCGCATCCGGGCAACGTCATGGTGACCGAGACAGGCCGAATCGGGCTGCTGGACTTCGGCTCGGTGGGCAGGCTCGACGGCCTCACCAAGGACTCGCTGGCCCAGCTGCTGCTCGGGTTGAACGCGGGCAACGCCTCGATGGTGGCCGACGCGCTGCTGGCGGTGGTGGAACGTCCCGACGACGTGGACGAACAGCGGCTGGAGCGAGCACTCGGCCAGTTCATGGCCCGCCATCTCAGCGCGGGCATGACGCCGTCCGCCCAGATGTTCGTCGACCTCTTCGGCATCGTGTCGCGCCACGGCCTCGCGGTGCCGCCGCAGCTCGCCGCCGTGGCGCGGGCGCTGGGCACCCTCGAAGGCACCCTGCAGGTCCTGCTGCCCCGGTTCGACCTGGTCGCCGAGGCACGGACCTTCGGGGAGCAGGCGCTGGCCTCCCAGGGCACCGCAGGCTCGGTTCGGGAGACGGTCAAGGGCGAGCTGCTCGCCATGCTGCCCATGCTGCGCAGACTGCCCCGGCGCCTGGACCGGATCTCCGATTCGCTGGAGCAGGGCAGGCTGAGCATCAACGTGCGGCTGTTCGCCGACGAGCGGGATCGCCGCTTCGCCACCGGTCTGGTGCACCAGGTCCTCTTGACCCTGCTCGGCATCACCAGCGGCCTGATCGCGGTGATGCTGCTCGGACTGCAGGGCGGGCCGCAGGTGTTGGGGAGCGAACTGTCGCTGTATGCCGTGTTCGGCTACTGCCTGCTCGTCATCGCGTCGGTGCTCGTGCTCCGGGTGCTGGTGTCGATCTTCCGTACCGATCGAGGTCGGGACCCGGCGAGCCGACTCTGACCTCGGCCTGCATCCGTCCGGCGGACGACCTGCCGCGATCACGCCGCCGAGCCGAGGCGCCCACCGCGAGGACGCCTCGGATGTCAGCTCGGGTGTCAGTGGACAGCCGCCACGTCGGGCAGCACCGACGCGTAGTGCTCGACGGTGGGGAACGGGTCGTAGAAGTGGTGCAGCAGCTCGCGCCACCTCGGGTAGTCCGGCCCCTGCCGGAAGCCGACCGTGTGATCCTCCAAGGTGGCCCACCGGACGAGCAGCAGGTAGCGCCCCGGCTGCTCCAGACATCGGCTCAGATCGAGGCCGAGGAAGCCCGGCGACGCGGAGATGAGCGGTCGCGCCTGGGCGAAGGCGAGTTCGAACTCGGCCTCGCGGTCGGGGATCACGTCGAGGGTGGCGGCTTCGAGGATCATCACGTTGTCCTTGCTCGGTCGACATGGCGGGGAGACCGAGTCTCGCGCGAGGGGGCGACGGCGCCGCATCCCGCACGACGACCGCGACGACGAGCGACGCCGCACGGATCGGCATGCTCGATCTCCGCCGCCGCGAGCGGCCCTCGAAGCGGACTGCGCGGCTGCTCCGATACCGGCGCGTGCTCGTCGCCGGCCGGACTCCGTGCCGCCGCCAGACGTCGGCAGGCAGGTCGGCGCCCGTCGGCCACACCGTCCCGCCGAAGCCTGCCGCCCGCCGAGATCGCCTCGGGGGCAGGCAGACTCCCCGGACGCCGCTCGCGCGATCTCCGAAGACGAGTGACACGAGACAGACCGGCCGGCTACAGTGCGGGGCATGCGTCCGTTCCCCGAGCCGCCTCCTCTGCCCCTGTACGGGGAGGATCACGAACGCGGAGACCTCGCACCCTGAACCGGCGACGAGCAGGCCGTTCGTCGCGCCGCTCGTCTCGCAGACACTCACTCCACCCCCACCCGGTCAGGGAGCTTCGTCATGCCCGAGTCCACCCGCTCCGTCCACACCTTGATCGACGCGCTGCCCAAGGTCGAACTCCACGTCCACCTCGAGGGCTCGATCGCCCCGACCACCCTGCTGACGCTGGCGCGCAAACACGACCTGCCCGCCGTGCCCGCCACCCTGGACGCGTTGCGCGAGTGGTACGCGTTCCGCGACTTCCCGCACTTCATCGACGTGTACCTGACGTCGGTGCAGGCGCTGCGGGACGAGGAGGACTTCGCGCTGCTCACGTTGGAGACCGCGCGCAACCTCGCCCGCCAGAACGTCCGGCACGCCGAGGTCCATCTCAGCCTGCTCAACCATCTGGAGCGCGACGTGCCCGCCGAGGTCGTCTTCGCGGGGATCGAGGCGGGGCGCAGACAGGCCGAGCAGGAGCACGGGATCACGCTGACCTGGATTCCCGACTTCCCGGGTCACTACGGCGTCGAGGCGGGCGAGCAGACGCTCAAGGAGGTCCTCGACGTCGGTCCGGACTCCGTGATCGGTTTCGGCGTCGGCGGCATCGAGGTCGAGCGAGACCCGTTCGTCGACATCTTCGCCAAGGCGAGGGCAGCCGGGCTGCACAGCCTCCCGCACGCGGGCGAGACGCACGGCCCGGACCGCGTCTGGTCGGCCATCCGCACCCTGCACGCCGAGCGCATCGGACACGGCATCGGGAGTATGCAGGACCCGGAACTGGTCGCCTACCTGCGCGACACGCAGCTCCCGGTCGACGTCTCGCCGACCTCGAACGTCGCGACCCGCATGGTCGCGACCGCAGCGGAGCACCCGCTGCCGCAGATGCTCGCCGAGGGCGTCTTCGTCACGCTCAACTCCGACGACCCGCCGATGTTCGGCACCGACCTGACCAACGAGTACCGCACCGCGCACGAGATCGGTCTGGCCCCGGAACAGCTCGCGCTGCTGGCCCGCAACGGCGTCACCGCGTCCTTCCTGCCTGCGGAGCGCAAGGCCGCCCTGCACGCGGAGATCGGCGCGGTGGTCGCCCGCTGGCAGGCAGGCGAGATCTGATCTGAACGACGCAGGCCGTGACCAGGTCCGAGTACGACCTGGTCACGGCCGGTCCGCCCGGCATGACTTCGCTCGACGGTGCGGCGTCAGCCTTCCGCAAGCGGTGCGTGCCCACCGGAGGTGAGCGGAGCACCGCCCGCGCCCGGTCGGAGCGCGGGGCGCGTCGTCACAGCCGACAGAAGCGGATGTCCGAGGCGAGGATCGCCTTGGCACCGAGGACGGCGAGCTGATCCATCACCTCGTTGGCCTGCTTCCTGGGCACCATCACGCGTACCGCGTTCCAGTCCTGTTCGGCCAGCGTGGAGACCGTCGGCGACTCCAGGCCGGGAGCGACGTGGATCGCCTCCGGCAGCAGCGCCGCCGGGCAGTTGTAGTCGAGCATCAGATACTGCTGCGCGATCACCACACCCTGCAGCCGGGCGGCGAGCTGCGCCCTGGCCGGGTTGTCCTCGGCGTCCACGCCTTCCAGCAGTACCGCCTCGGAGACGCAGATCGGGGCGCCGAAGGCCACCAGGCCGTGCTGGCGCAGGGTGACACCCGACTCCACGACGTCGGCGACCGCGTCGGCGACGTCGAGCTGCACCGAGATCTCCACCGCGCCTTCCAGGCGGATGACCTCGGCCTCCACGCCGTGCCGAAGGAGGTCGCTGCGGACCAGCCGAGGATAGGAGGTGGCGATCCGCCTTCCCGCGAGGTCGGCGACCGTCCACTCTCGGCCTGCGGGCGCGGCGTACCGGAAGGTGGAGCCGCCGAAACCAAGGCCCAGCCGTTCCCTGACCGGCGCCTCGGAGTCCAGGGCCAGGTCACGACCGGTGATTCCCATGTCCAGTCGGCCGGAGCCGACGTAGACGGCGATGTCCTTGGGTCGAAGGAAGAAGAACTCGACCTCGTTGACCGTGTCGAGCACGGTGAGGTCCTTGGGGCCGGGCCTGCGGCGGTAGCCCGCCTCGGCCAGCATCTCCGACGCCTTCTCGGCGAGGGAGCCCTTGTTGGGGATGGCGACACGCAACATGTGGTGACTCCTCCGGCTCACAGGTGGCGGTATACGTCGGCGGTGTCGATCCCACGACCGATCATCAACACCTGAAGGCGGTAGAGAAGCTGGGAGATCTCCTCGGCGAGTCGCTCGTCGGACTCATGCTCGGCCGCGATCCAGACCTCGCCCGCCTCTTCCAGCACCTTCTTGCCCTGCGCATGGACCCCGGCATCCAGGGCGGCGACGGTGCCGGAACCCGCAGGACGGGTGGCGGCGCGATCACGTAGTTCCGCGAACAGCTCGTCGAACGTCTTCACGAGGCCCGATCCTCGCATCCCGGCCCGGAAGCCGCCCCGCTCACCCCGGTGTCCGAGCCCTGCGGGCCGCGACTCGCCGTGCTGGGCAGGCTGCGGGCGCGGCCCGGCGACGAATCGAGGGCACCCGCCCCGAACCAGGCCCTGGAGCAGCACACTGATCGTCCGGCCCGAGACCAGGCGGCACGGGGCCGCCTCGACCACGAACGAAACGCGGCTCGGACACACCGTCGGTGTCCGAGCCGCGCCTACGGAGATCTTGCGCTCTGGTACCGGCCCGGCACGCCCGCCCCCGTCGGGTGACGCCTTTCGTCGGGCAGGCTCCGATCGAGACGGATCAGAAGCAGTACACCGTCACCTGCGCGTTGAACCCGTTGAGGAACGGGGTGACCTGAGTGCTGGTGACACTGCACTGCCAGCGCTCGAAGCCGCCGTGAATCCAGGCCCACTGGTAGGCCTGATTCTCGGCCTGGAACACGGCGAGGAACTCGATCGCGCCGGAGCCGTAGCCGGTGAACCACCCGGCGGCAGCGGTCGTCTCGGCAGCGGACACCGACGAGGCGCCGGGCGCCGCCGTGATGGCGGGAGCGGCCGAGGCGATCGCTGTGCCGCCGAGTGCCATGGCCCCCGCCAACGCGGTCGAGACGAGTGCGCGTCGCACACTGTTCATGGTGTTTCCCTCCTAGTGTTCCGGTGTGACGACCTCGACGGAAGCCCCGTCGAGGAGTCCTGATGCGCCCCGGCTCGTCGGGGCGGGCGGCCGGACGGCGATGCGGCGAGACCCGTCTCCCCCGAGGAGCCCGCCCCCCGAACCGGCCCGGCCGCCTCGGCGAAGCCCGCCGCCCCGAGGAGACCCGTCTCCCTGGCGAGGAAGGCGAGGGTCTCGGCGGCGACGGCGGCCGCACGGTGCCGCGAGTGCTCGACATGTCCGGCATCGGGCAGGGCGCGCAAGAGGACCGGCCTGCCTGCGGGGTCCGCGTGCTGCATCGCCGCACACGTCTTGCGGGCGTGCATCGGATGCACTCTGGTGTCCCCGTCGGCGACGACGAAGAGCGTCGCGGGATACCCGATGCCCGGGCGAACCCGGTGGTACGGCGAGTAGGCCAGCAGCGCCAGGAACTGGGACTCGTCACGGACGCTGCCGTACTCGCCGCGCCAGAGCGGGCCGAGGCCGAACTGCTCGGAACGGATCATGTCCAGCACCGCTCCCCGCGCGACCCCTGCGGCGAACAGGTCGGGGCGCTGGGTGATCGCCGTGCCGACGAGGAGACCGCCGTTGCTCGACCCCAGCAGGCCGAGCCGGTCCGGCGAGGTGTGTCCGTCCGCGATCAGCCACTCGGCGGCGGCGTGGAGGTCGTCGAAGGTGTTCTGCTTCCGCTCCGACCTCCCCGCCCGATGCCAGGCCGCACCCTCGTCACCGCCGCCGCGCACGCAGGCGATCGCCACGAGGCCGCCTTCGGCCACCCAGGCGAGCAGCTCCGGGTCGTAGGCGGGCACAGTGGGGATGCCGAAGCCGCCGTAGGCGGTGAGCAGGGTGGGCAGAGGGCTACGAGGCCGCACCGCGAGGTCGGCGGTCCTGCCGAGCAGGAACAGGCGGACCGGGGTGCCGTCGGCCGAGCGATACCGGACCTGTCGGACGGCCGTCGCGGGACTCGGTCGGCTCGCCTGCCGGGTGATCGCCAGACAGAAGCCGGTGACGAGGTCGCAGCGCAGCCGGGTCGGCGGCGTGACGAAGTCCGTGTAGACGAACCGGACCTCCCGATGCCCGGTCTCGACGATCTGCCCGACCCGACCTGGCCCCGGCAGCGTGATCGTCCTGAGCCGCCGCCCGGTCGCCCGGTCATGCAGGGCTGCCTCGTGGGCGCCGCCCAGCAGCCGGAGGACGAGCAGCACGGGTGTGCCCTCGAGGAGGGTCACCGAGGCCAGCGTCGCGTCGGGCAGCGCGGGCACCACCTCCCGCCAGTGCTCGGGATGCGGGTCCGCAGGCTCGACACGACACAACCGCCGGTTCGGCGCGCGGTGTGTGGTCAGCAGATACAGCAGGCCGTCCGGTCCGATCTCGGCGTGGGTGCGCGCGTCGATCCCCTCGGTGACGCAGCGGATCAGGGGGCGGACGGGGTCGGCGAACGCGGTGGGATCGGCGAGGTCGGCCAGCCAGACTCGGTTGCCGCCGCCTGCGGCAGACCCGCAGTGCAGCAGGAGCCACCGGCCCCGGTCGATCCGCAGTGAGATCGCGGCGGCTCCCTCGGTCGCCACGGTGATCGCGGCCAGGAGACCTGCGGGCACCACGTCCGGTTCGGCCGTGATCGGCGTCTCGACACCCGGCCGGGTCGCGCCGGAGTTCTCGGGGACGCGGACCGCGTCCAAGCCGCCTGCCTGCGACGTCGGTTCGCGGGCGGCGAGTCCCGCGCCGCGCGCGGGCCTCGCCGCGCGTCGGCTGTCGAGTCGGTGCAGTGCGACGACGGGGCGGGTACCCGCCGACGCGACGGACGCAGGCTCCTGCGACACGTAGAAGAAGGCGGAGCAGTCGGGCAGCCAGGCGATGGAGGAGTACCGCGTCGGTCCGACCGGGCCGTCGAGGATCGTGCCGGTGTCGGCGTCGATCACCAGGATCGCCCCGTACTCGACGCCTCGCCGGGAGAGCTGACACGCCACCACGCGGCCGTCGGGGGACGGCGCGAAGCGGTCCAGCACCGGGTGGCCGACGGGATCGATCTCCCTCGGGTCGCAGACGGTCACGACCGACCCGTCGGCACGGCGCATTCTCAGCCCGCCGTCCGCGCCGTCGCCCGACGGGGGCAGGAACTCGCGGTCGCCGAACCGCATCGACGTGGGCTCCGGTCGCACGTCCGACTCCTCGAGCCGATCGGCGAACCGCCTGCGCACCCGGCAGTCACGGAAGTAGGCGTCGACGAGCCGCCCCTGCGCGGCAGTCCACTCCACGGTGTCCCCGGTCTCGTGCTCCAGGCTCCGATACGGATCGGGCACGACGCGCCCGTGCAGCACGTCGACCTCCGTGCCTCGGGGGGCGGGCGGGTAGGCGTTCATCGGGCGACCTCGGGGCGGTTGTCCGCCGCCGTGGTGGTCGGGCTCTCGGCGACGGCCCGTCGATCGGGATCGCCGTCCCAGGCTGTCGACCGAGTCGTCTCGGCAGCCGGCGAGGCGGAGGCGGAGCGGGGAACGACTGCATCGGGTCCGGTGCCGGTCCGGCGGGCAGCCGTGGTCCGAGGTGCCGCCGCCTGCGGCTGAACAGTCCGGTCCGGCTCGGTGCGGGGCGTCGCAGTCTGAGACGTCTCAGACTGGGAGGTCTCCGACTGGGAGGTGTCCGACTGGGAGGTCTCAGGCCGGGGCGTCGCAGTCCGGGGCGCCGCCGTCTGGGGCCCGGCGCCGTGCCGAGCGGCGGGCAGCAGGATCAGGGCGAGCAGACCGATGACGACGGCAGCCCACAACGTCGGACGGATTCCGATGATCTCGGAGAGGAGACCTGCGGCCACCGAGCCGAGGATGAAGGCGAGGGTGCCGACGAGTTGAAAGCTCGCCGAGAACCGGCCCAGCACCTCCTCCCCCAGCTCCCGACCCGCGAAGCCGACCATGCCCACGTTGGCCACGGCCCCGCAGAAGATCGGCAGGCCCAGCCCGAAGGCCGCCACCGCCATCGCCAGCGGCAGCGGTCCCGAGGCGAGCGGCAGCAGGGCGGTGGTGGCGGCGACTCCCGCGAAGCCGACGGTGGCCAGCCGCTGCGGGACGACCCGGTCGGCGAGCCGGGCCGCGACGAGGCTGCCCGCCAGTCCGCACAGGCCGCTGACCACGAACAGGGCGCCGTACCAGAGAGCGGGAACCTCCAGGACCGTGAGCACGAAGAGCGCCGTCAGCGCTGCGACCATTCCCCGCATCACCTGGCTGACCGCGAGGAACGGTGCGAGCCTGCGCAGGTACGGGCTGTCGCCGATCGCTCGGAAGCCTGCCAGCAGGTCGGCCGGGCGCACTCGCCTGCCCGTGGGGGACGTCGGCCGTTCCGGGGCGGCGATCCGCACCAGGCACAGTGCACTGATCAGGCGGGTGCCGATGTTGACGAGCAGGGCGCCGACCGGACCGGTGATCGCGATGAGCGGACCGGCGAGTCCTCGGCCGGTCAGGTCGCCGACGAACTCCCCGCTCTGCAGGTGTGCGCGTGCCCTGGTCTGGCCGTCGCGGTCCACGATGCTGCCGAGGTGGGCGAAGTAGACGGCCTCGGTGAGGGCGCCCAGGCAGCCGAGGACGAAGGCGAACGCGGCGAGCAGCCCGACGTCGACCCAGTTCCCGGCGACGCCGAGCGCGACGACGCCGACGGCGGCTGCGGCGACGAGTTCCGCGCCGATCAGCCACGGTCGCTTCCGGGGCAGCCGATCGGCGAGCGTGGCCAGTGGCAGGCCGAACAACAGGACGCTGAGACTGCTCGCGGCGGTGAGCAGCCCCATCTGGACGCCGGTCGCCCCGACCGTCTGCACGGCGATCAGGGGAATGGCCACAGCAGTGAAGGCGGAGCCGACGCTCGTGCTGCTCTGACCGATCCAGTACAGCCGCAGGTCGCGTCGCATCTCGGTCCTCTCTGCCGCTGTGTCGCGGCGGACCCCGCGGGGCTCGGTGGTGGGGCCGAGTCCCGCGGGGTCGGTGGTTCACCGCAGGAACATCACTGGATGTTGTCGTTGCTGCAGACCACGCTGACGGAGCTGCAGGGAACCAACTCGCTGTCGCTGTCGTCGACGAGCTGCTGAAGCGCGAGGATCTCGGTCATGTCATGTCACCTCCTCTCCGTTCGTCGAGGGTGAAGAACTGGTCGGCGGGGCCGTGCACGACGCGGTGCAGGGCCAGCAGCACACCTGCCGAGCCGCTGTGCAGGTCGGCCGTGAATCGGGTGACGGAGCCGCCGAGGACCCGGAGTCCGTCGCGGTGCCGCACGACGTACTTGACGAGGCCGGTGGCCAGTCGGAGCGCGGTGTCCCGTGCTGCCTCGCGCCCCGCGCCTGCTCGGTCGGCGTGCTCGGACCAGGCGTAGGCGCCGCCCGCCAGGCCCTGGTAGAGGCCGGGGTCGATCGCACAGCTCACCGCGCAGTCGGCGGCGATGCCGGGCAGCATGGTCCGGCAGCGTTCGTCGTCGGCGGCATATCGGCCCAGCACGAGGGCGACGCCTGCCGAACCGGCCCCGAGGTAGGGCAGCTGTCTGCGCATCTCGGCACGCTCCTCGAAGGACAGATCACCGTTCGGGGTCTGCACGACCCCGTCGAGCTCGGCGTGGATCAGGTCGAGGCCCGCGCGCCGGAACCGGTCCTCACCGGTCTCCACGGCCAGTTGATGCAAGAACAGGGCCACCCCGCTGCGGCCGCGCAGCAGTCCGGGCAGGATTCGTCCCAACAGCCCGACCGGGTCGTCGAGTTCGCAGAGCCACTCGCCCAGGTCCGCGGCGGCCAGCAGCTGCTTCTCGTCGCCGGTCCGACGATGCAGGGCGAGCTGGGCGAGGCCGACGCCTGCGGCACCGCCCTCCAGGTTGATCGACTCGCGGGTCAGTACATGCCGTTGCGCGTGGTCGATCAGTTCGCGTGCCTCGTCCAGTTCGCCGAGTTCGGCGAGCACCCAGGACAGGCCTGCCGTCCCGACGTGCAGGCCGGGGGCGAGCTCGTCCCGCACCGCGAGGGCGTCCCGACGGAACCGGACGCGGATCTCCTCGGGCACGGTCGTGCCCGCGTGGTGCAGCGCGTGCAGGACCCCCGCCGTGCCGTAGGCGACGCACACCGTGTTGGTGCGGTATCCGCCGGGAGACGGCGGGAAGAGCCAGTCGTCTCGTTCGGGGCGCGCCATCGCGAGTATTCCGGCGGCGAGGTCCTCGGAGAGTGCCAGCAGCGACTCGATCGGCCGCTCGTCGAGGTCCGCCGGTCCTGGCAGGGGGCGGTGCGCACGAGCGGCGGCCACCAGCGCGGGAATCCCCTCCCCTGCCGCGCCGGAAGCGGTCGCCGCCGCGGCGGAGACGGTGCGGGTGGTGGTGTCGTAGTACCGCAGCGCGGCACCCCACAGCTCGTCGGCGGGGGACGCCGCGACGTCGTCGAGGCCGAGATCGCGGGTGAGCAGTTCGACGCGGCCCGCGCCGTCGATCTCCATGAGCCGTTGGAGCGGGAACAACAGGAGCAGGGCCAGGGCGGCGAACCCGTAGGAGTCCGAGTCCACCCCCTCGGCGACCAGGGTCCTCGGCGGTGAGAAGCCCTCGGTGCCGAGCTGAATCTCCGGGTCGGTGAGCAGCGCCGTGGCCTCGAAGTCCACCAGCCGCACGGCGTCATCCGAGTCGATCAGCACGTTGCCGGGGCTGAGGTCGCCGAACCGCCTGCCCACGGCGCGCAGCCGGTCCATGATGCTGCGCAGCTCGGTGAGGACGCCGTGAGCCCGCCTGACATAGGCGAGCCGATCCTCTGGCGTGGTCGCGGGCCTGATCAGCCGGTTGTAGGTGCCGCTCCAGGTCACCATCGGGGTGCCGGGCACGTGCTCGGTGACCATGAACTCGTGCTCCCACGCACGGAAGTAGTCGATCGGCTCCGGGGCGAGGCCCGGATCGGCAGCGTGCAGCTCGACGAGAGTGCGGTGTTCCCGGCGAAGGCGGGTCTGTGCTTCGATCCCGTCCCAGGTCAGCCCGTTGTGTGCGCGGGCCTCCTTGACGAACACCGTGCGGCCGCTCCGCTCGTCCACCGCCTGGTAGCTGCCGCCCGCGTTGCTGTGCCGGATCGCCTTCTCGACGCGGTACCGACCGGCGAGGACCACGGAGCCCTGATGATCGGGTCCGGACTCCGTCACGAAGGGGTCGGTCACTCCCGGGGGCAGGGTGAAGTAGGGCTGCCGCTCGTCGGCGATCGCCTGTCCCGTGCCGTCGAGAAGCAGCGACTGACGGGTGCCGTCGGAGAGCAGCCTGGCGCGCGGCGAGAATCCGCCGTATCGGTAATGAACCGAGGTCGAGTCGCGATAGCGCCGGTCGGTGAGGATGTGCGGCGCCTCGGCTTCTCGCCGTCGTTCGACGAGTCGATCCATCAGGTGCCGTGCGGTCTCGACGTCGGGGGGATAGAGCGCGCAGAACTTCCCCGCCTGTGGACGAGGTCCGTGCTTGTGATGTAACGCGAGGAAGAACTGTTCCGCGGCGAGGTGCTTGAATCGAACGCGTTCTTCGAAACAGATCTCGGCGACCACGTCCAGCGTGGTCTGGGCGTCCGGCAGCGCACTGGAGACGTGGATCTTCCAGCCCTGTTCCACCGAGCGCACGTCGGGCGCCGACCAGGCGAGCCAGCAGTCCAGCGGCGTCGCCGTCCAGTCCGGCGGCACCGTGGCGGGCCGGTATCGGGTTCCGGGGTCGGCGAGCTGGTCCAGCGGGAGGTAATACTCGCTGCTGGCGAACATCAGCCAGAACTCGCGCATCGTGGCTCCCCCCGGATCGGCGTTCCTCGGATCTCGGCCTCTTCTCGACCGGACGATGCTGATCCTGCGGGAGTCGGGAAGGCCTTCCCAGCCCCCTTTTCGGAGGTGTTGACGCGATGCGGGCGGGACCGCTAGGCGAATTATCGCGAATCAGCCCGATCACTCGTGGAATTCGTGCAGGACCGCCTATGCTCCAGGGAATCGAAGCGCGCGATTCCGCGAACAGGGGGGTTCGATGGGGAGCGAACGGCGATCCGGGTCTGCACCGCTGCCGTCACACGGCGAGAACGACGAGGGCCCGTGTCCCGACGACATCGACGCCGCATGATCACGGTCTCGTTCGTCGACGACGACCAGATGCTGTTGGACGGGCTGGCCGCCTGGTTGTCGTCCGTGCCCGACCTGCGGCTGCTCGGCACGATGCGCACGGTGGACGAACTCCTGGCCGCACCGGGAGCCCGCCCGCAGGTGGTGGTGCTGGACCTGCTGCTCGCCGACCGCTCCGATCCCGTCGAGAACGTCCGCCGTCTGGTCACGGCCGACGTCCAGGTCCTGGTGGCCAGCGTGGTGCCGCACGTCGAGCACGGGGTGGACGTCGTCCGGGCGGGGGCGCTGGGCTACCTCACCAAGGATCACGCGCTCGACGTGCTGGCCGACGCGATCCGACAGGTCGCGGCCGGGGAGACCGTCTACTCCACCGAACTCGCCTACTCATGGTCTCGAGACACCAGGCCGGAACGACCCCGCCTGGCCGCGCAGGAGCGGGCCGTGCTCGTCGCCTACGCCTCCGGGATGACGTTGACGGCGGCGGCACGACGCGCCGGGGTGCAGCCTGCGACCGCGAAGAAGTACCTCGCGAAGGTGAAGGAGAAGTACCGCGAACTGGGCCGCGCCACCTACACCAAGCTGGACCTGGCCAACCGGGTCCGTGAGGACGGCCTCGCCCGCTATCCGCTGAGCTGAGACGGACCGGCCGCCGTCGCCGGGTCTGCTCCGCCGCCGGTGCGCGGCGACGGAGCCCCGGTCCTCACTGGCGCGACCGGGCTCCGGCGACTCCCGTCGTCGCCAGGGCGGGCCGGATCTCCTGCCGCCACGAGAGTTCCAGACAGGTTCCCTCGCCGAACATCGAGAACAACTCCACGCGGCCGCCGACCTCCTGCATGCGATCGATCACCGAGCGGCCGAGCCCGAGGCCCCTCGGCGTGGTGTCCGGATCGAAGCCGACGCCCCGGTCGACGACTCGCAGGGTGAGTTCGGCGTCCTCCCAGTCGACGGTCACCCACGCCTCGGGTGAGCGGGCATGCCGGGCGACGTTGTTGAGCCCCTCCCGGCAGGCGTCGGCGACGGCCTCGACGACATGTCGGGGAAGATGACCGGGCAGGGTGCCCGGCAGGTAGTGCACGCGCAGCCCGAGCCCCTCCGCGTCGGCGATGACCTCGGCGAGTTTGTCGCCGAGGCCGGTGAAGCCGCCCGCGGAGTCCTCGACGATCAGCCGCCGGATGTAGTCGGCATCCTTGGCGCACCGCCGCCGCACCTGATCCGTGCGATGGTCGAGCCCGCCGCGTGCGATGGCGGTCAGGGTCGCCAGCGCCGTGTCGTGCAGGGCGCGGTAGTGGGCGATGCGCTCGTGGAAGCGCGCCTGATCGGCGGCCTTGGCGACCTCGGTCGCGAGCCTGCGCTGCGAGGCCTCGTCGAGGATGCGCGACTGCGCTGAGAGGTAACGGCGCATGTAGTGCAGCAGCAGTCCGAACCAGAGGCAGGAGTTGAGGTGGCCGATCATGTTCGGCGTGACCGCGAAGGAGGCACCCCCGCCGCTCAACGCCCAGACGTAGGCGATCATCGGGGCGAGCGACACGAGGATCGCCGCTCTCGGGGCCAGCGTCGCCCCGATGAGCGCCGCCGTGCCCAGCACGTACTTCGACGACCAGTTGACCGAGGTGAACTCCGTGCCCGGCAGACAGTTGCGGGTGACCGCCGCCAGCAGCACGCAGCCGATCAGGACGTCGACGGCGACCATGCCGTGGGTGAACCAGCCGCGCCGCCCGATCCCAGCGGCCATGAGGACGTTCCAGCCGAAGGCGCAGGCGAGCAGCAGTCCGTTGAGGACGACGGCGTGATAGCTCGCGGCCTGCGACGCGGCCAGGGCGGGCAGCAGATAGCTGGCCCGCTGACCGAACAGGAGCACGGCGATGAAGCGGCGGGCCCGCTCCTCCCCCGGTTTGGAGAGCATGTAGCGAGGGTCGAGCCAGCCGAGAGTGCCGCCGGGCGCCAGGCCTCGTAACCGTCGGAGTCTCGCCGCATGCCCCCACCAGGACGTGAACCGGCTCATCCCGCACCATCTCCCCGGACCGCCGCCGGTCGGCCAGCCCCCACCGGCGAGTCGAACGGTAACCGGGCCGTGACCGGCCGTGCCGATCTGTCGACGCACCGACGTCTATTCGTGATGCGGTCGCGTCCGGGACGTCCGCCGAGCACACACGGTGATCACGGCCGGTACGGGGCAGGCCTCGACGGACCTGGCGGCGAGGGGGTCGAGGATCACGGGAGGGGATCTACGGCGGGACATTCCACCTGCTGAAACGTCCCCATGCGCGGTGTTCGACAGGGTGGACCGGCCTCGGCACCACAGACCCGACGACCGGGCCGCGCCCACTCCTCGACCGAGTCCGACACGCTTCGTGTCCGGGCTCCGGTGCCCGTCAGCCCGCGGTGTCGTTCGGCCGGACCGTATCGCGCCGGACGGCGCCGTCGTCGGCTCGGCGGTCGAGCGAGTCGTGCGGCGTCTGCCAGATCCGGGTCGGCGATGGCCCGACGGCGGCGGGCACGGCGGGCCAGCCGGGATCTCCGTCGGTCGCGAAACCGACCCAGGACGCCGTCATCCGACGCGACAGTGCCCGGTCTGCCTCGCCCGGCGGACCGCCGATCAGGAAGTGCGCCCCCGGCACGTCGAGATTGCCGAAGGCGAACGGGAGGTCGGCGTTGTGCCAGGCCGGAACCGGGCCGCCGGGACCGAGGCGGCGGGCGAAGCGAGCCGACCAGGCTCGACCGCCTGCCCCGACGTGCTCCTCGATCAGCCGGGCGGCGGGCCTGCCGACGACGAACTCACCGAACACGTCGAGATAGGACTCGACGATCGAGGCCGCAGGCCGACGCCGACGCAGGCCGAGGACGATCTCCTCGGGAATGCCCATCGCCGCGACGAAGTCGGCGAAGCCCGCCTCGTCGACCACCGACGGCACGCCGTCAACCGCGTGCAGCAGCCAGTGCTCGTCCGCCGTGCGGCAGACCAGCAGGTCGACGTCGGAAGCGAGGCCCGTGCGCAGCTGCTCCTCCGGGGACGCGGCGAGCAGCGCATCGGCCCCGCCGTCGGCGGGCACCGGGCCGTAGAGGACCGAATCGTAGTACCGGCGGCCCTCGGCCGGGTCCGCACGGCAGGCGGCCGACACCGCGTCGGAGGCGGCGACGAGCGTCTGCGGCGATGCCTCGGACAGGCGAGTCACCGAGGGCAGCCCGGCCACGGCGGCGATCCGCTCGGCGACGTCGTCGGCAGCGTCACGAGTGAAACGCACCCCGACGGGACTGTGGGCGATCACTCGGCGGAACAGCCCGCGTGCCTCGGGCAGCCCCAGCAGGCAGGCCGCCGAGGTCGCGCCCGCCGACTGGCCCGCGAGGGTGACCTGATCGGGATCGCCGCCGAACGCCGCGATCTCGTCTCGAACCCAGTGCAGTGCGGCGAGCTGGTCGAGCAGCCCTCGATCGTCCGGGAATCCCGCGAGCCGCCCGAAGCCCTCGAAGCCCAGCCGGTAATTGCACGTGACCACCACGAGTCCGGCCGAGGCCAACGTCGTCCCGTCGAAGTCGGGCTGGGCCGCCGACCCGAAGGTGAACGCCCCGCCGTGCAGCCAGCACAGGACCGGCGACGGCGGGCGGTCGGCGGCGGGCCGGCGCGTCCAGACGTTCACCGTGAGGACGTCCTCGTCGCCCGGCGACCAGGTCGGCATGCCGGGCAGCCGCGCGGACTGCGGCGCGACGGGCCCGAAGGACCGAGCGTCGCGGACTCCGGCCCACCCGGCGGCGGGGCGGGGCGCCCGGAAGCGGTCCGCACCGAAGGGCGGGGCCGCGTAGGGGATGCCGAGGAAGGCGAGCACCTCCGGCGAGCGTGCGATGCCGCGCACCCGACCGGCGGAGGTGGCGACGAGGTCGTCCATTCCGATCCCCCCGTCTTCGCCACCGCCGGTCGACGGACGACGATTGGGCACTGTAACCGGGCGCACGCGTCGAAGGCAGCTCGATTTCCGTGCCCGCCGGGCCGATGGGCGCCCGCGTCGGCGCAGCCCGTCCGAGCCGACAACCGACGGCGGGCCGAGGACCGTCGGCCGGTCGGCCTCAGGCCCGGCAGAGCACCTCGCCGTGCAGGACGGCGAACCAGGCGCCGTCGTCCTCGGCCCACTCCCGCCAACCCGCCGCGATCCGCTGCAGCTCCGCCTCCGTCGCGTGCCCCTCGTGGCGCGCGCGGGCGGCCACGGTGGACTCGGTCATGCGCTCGGCCCACAGGCCGCTCCACCAGGCCCGGTCGTCCGGATCGGCATAGCACCAGGTGGAGGCGGTGGCGGTGACGTCGGTGAACCCGGCCTGGCGAGCCCAGGAGGACAGTCGACGGCCCGCGTCCGGCTCGCCGCCCGCGGCACGGGCGACGCGGCGATAGACCGAGCGCCACTCCCGCATCGCAAGCGGCTCAGGGAACCAGGTCATCGCGGCGTAGTCGGCGTCGCGGACGGCGACCAGTCCACCGGGGCGGCACACCCGACGCATCTCCCGCAGCGCGCCGACCGGATCGGCGAGATGCTGCAACACCTGGTGTGCATGGACTACGTCCACGGCGTCGTCCGGCAGATCGAGCGCGTAGACGTCGTCGGCACGCACCTCGAGGTCGGTCAGACCGCGATCCTCGGCCAATGCTCGGGTGGCCGCGATCGCGACGGGTGCCACGTCGACTGCGACGACCCGGCCGGGAGCCACCCGCTCGGCCAGCTCGACGGTGATCGTGCCGGGACCGCATCCGACGTCGAGCAGATCGAGGCCGGGCCGCAGCCGATCCAGCAGATAGCCGGCGGAGTTGGCCGCCGTCCGCCATCGATGGGACCGCAGCACCGAGTCGTGGTGTCCGTGCACATACTGATCAGCCTCTGCGGTCATGGGCCCTCCCCGTCGTTCGTCCCGCGCCCCGACCGTACCGGGCGCCTCCCATCATTCGAGAGCGGGCTCTCATGATTCGAGAAAATAGCACCATGCCGGGACCAGCCGACCAGAGCAGACCCGACGCCGCCCGCAACCGAGGAGACGTCATTTAACGCGGCCGAAATCGGACCTCGGGAATAAGCCGGTCCGCATACTGGGAGTGACGATCGGCGAATCGCGTCACAATCGGTGATCCTGGTGTTCCCGCGCCACCTGCGCGAACTTCGACGACCGGCGGATCGACCGCCAACCGCCTTTGTTATTCACTACTCCATTCGTCCCAGTCGAGCTTAGTGCAGGCGTCTCTCCCGCCGCCGCCTCAAAACCAATTTCAACTCGGCGCGGAGTCTTGCCTGCCATTGTGCCGACTGGCAGTGTGAAAGCGATCAACAAGTCATCTGAGTCTTTCAAGGGGGCGGTGCACCATGACATCCAGGTCGTCATCGAGCAGTTCTTCTTTTCCCCGACTCACCACGGATCTGGCGGCGGTGCGGCGGGCGATCATCGATTCGGTGACTGTGGGCGACGAGCGAGCGCGAGGCCCTTTCGAGCATTTCACCCGCAGGCCGGGCAGGCTCTTCCGGCCGACACTCGCGCTGACCTCGGCCTACGTCGTCGACCACCAGGTGTCCGCCGAGGAGGTGATCCCCGCCGCCGTGACCGTGGAGCTGCTCCACCTGGCCACGCTCTGCCATGACGACCTGTGCGACCGAGCAGAGACCCGACGAGGTCACCCGACCGTCAACGCGCTGTTCGGCGACGCGACCGCCCTGATCTCCGGTGACTATCTGCTCGCCTGCGCCACCGGCACGGCGGCGTCGTTGGGCACCCTGCCGATGCAGCTCATCGGCGAGACCTTGAAGACGATCTGCATGGGCCAGTTGCAGGAGGGCCTCGACCTCTACGACGTCGACCGCTCGGAGAGCGCCTACTTCGCCGCCATCACCGGCAAGACCGCCGCCCTCATGGAGGCCAGCGCGGTGCTCGGCGCGGCAGCGGCAGGCGGGGACGCGGTCGCCAGAGCAGGCATGGGGTCCTTCGGCCGCAACCTCGGCATCGCCTTCCAGATCTGGGACGACGTGCTCGACATCTGGGCGCCGAACGGCGTGACCGGCAAGGAGTCCGGGCAGGACCTGGCCAACGGGGTCTACACGCTGCCGGTGATCTACGCACTGCGCGAGCGGCCCGCCGAGCTGCAGCCCCTGCTCAGCAAGGGCGAGTTCACCCCGCAACGCCGTGAGGAGATCCTCGCCGTGCTCGGCCGCACCGATGCCGCGGAACAGTCCCTCCGCGTGGCCAGGGCCCACATCGAGCAGGCGCTGTCCGACGTCCGCTCCCTGCCCGGCGTCGCGCCGGACTCGGCGGAGCGGCTCATCGCCGTCGCGCGGCTGCTCATGCCCGAGATCGACCGGCTGCTCCCCCGGCCAGAGCATGTCGAGACCTCTGTCGTCGCCTGAGCGGCGGTGCTCGTGCTCACCATCGAGAAGTCCGAAACGAGAATGATCAAGAGGTGGCCATGACCAAGGTCGATGACGCCCTCGCACAGGCAGTCGACTGGCTGCTGAAACAGCAGGACAGCGAGGGTTACTGGTACGCGCCGGTGCTGACGAACGTGACGGCAGAGGCAGGCGAGCTGTTCATGCACGAGTTCCTCGGGACGCGAACCGAGGAGTACACCACGACCACGGCCCGCTGGATCAGGTCTCAACAACGAGCCGACGGCACCTGGGCGACCTTCCCCGGCGGACCGGCGGAGCTGTCGGTCACCATCGAGGCCTACCTGGCGTTACGACTGGCGGGAGATCGACCCGACGAGCCGCACATGGCTGCGGCGGCGGCGTTCTGCCGGGAGGCGGGCGGCGCCGAGCGCTCCCGCATGGTCACCAGGATCTGGCTCGCCATCCTGGGGCAGTGGTCCTGGGACGAGCTGCCCGTCATCCCCCCGGAGCTGATGTTCGTCCCCCGCGAGTCCTCGATGTCGGTGTACGGGTTCTCCGGCTGGACTCGGATGGCCGTCATCCCGTTGACCCTGATCAGCTCGCACCGGCCGACCGTCACGCTGCCCTTCGACGTCGACGAGTTACGGTCGGAGCAGCCCGTGCCGCCGCCCGCCGACCCGCCGCTGCTGAGCTGGCCCGGCATGTTCGTCCGGATGGACCGGCTGCTCCACCGCTACGAGCGACGGCCCGTCGCCAGGGTCCGACGCACGGCGGCCCGACTGGCCGAGCAGTGGATGATGCGGCATCAGGAGGTCGACGGCTCCTGGCTGGGGATCCACCTGATCACCGTGTTCGGGCTGCTCGGGCTCGGCGCGGCCGGCTATCGAGCCGACCATCCGACCATGGTCGCCGGCCTGCGCGGGCTGAGCCGCTTCGCCGTCACTGAGCAGACGCCACAGGGCGTCGCGCGCCGGGTCGCCTGCTGTCCAGGGCCGGTCTGGGACACCGCGCTGGTCGTGCTCGCCCTGCTGGACTCGGGAACCGACCCAGCCGACGACCGAGTCCGCGCGGCGGCGGAGTGGCTGTTGGACCGGGAGATCCGCACCAAGGGCGACTGGGCGGTCAACCGACCCGATCTGGTGCCCGGCGCGTGGTCCTTCCCCTTCGCCATGGAGCACTTCCCCGACTGCGACGACACCAGCCTCGTCGTCCTGGCCCTGCACCGAGTGGCCGAGGCCGACGGCTCGCCGATCGCCGAGCGCGCCGCAGCCGCCGCCGACCGAGGCTTCGGGTGGCTCTTCGGCCAGCAGTCCGAGAACGGGGGCTGGGCCGTCTACGACGCCGACAAGACCTCGGACATCCTCGCGCAGCTGCCCTTCTGCGATTTCGGGGTCGCGACCGATCCCCCCTCGGTGGACATCACCGCGCACGTGGTGGAGGCCTTCGCCCGAATACTGCCGCCCGACGACCCGAGGATGCGCAACGGCGCCCTCTACCTGCTGAAGACTCAGGAAGAGGACGGATCGTGGTTCGGCCGCTGGGGTGCGAATTACGTCTACGGCACCGGAGCGGCGGTGCCCGCCCTGATCGCGGCGGGCGCCTCACCGCAGAGCCGGGCTGTTCGTCGGGCAGTGCGCTGGCTGGTCGACCATCAGAACGCCGACGGCGGCTGGGGTGAGGATCTGCGCTCCTACGACGACGACTCGTGGCGGGGCAGGGGCGAGTCGACGCCCTCCCAGACCGCGTGGGCGCTGCTCGCGCTGCACGCGGCAGGCGAGGGCGAGGACACGGACGTGGTCCGGCGCGGCATCGAATGGCTGACCAGCAGGCAGCTCCCGGACGGCACCTGGGAGGAGCATCTGTTCACCGGCACCGGGTTCCCCGGCGACTTCTACATCGGATACCCGCTCTACCGGCAGATCTTCCCCATCATGGCGCTGGGCAGGTATCGGCGTCAGCCGGTCACCGGGTCACCGGCCTCGGTGGCGGCAGAGTCGTCCAAGACGATCTCCAGGTAGCACATGTCGACCCGCAGCAGGTCCTGGATCAGCGCACACGCGGCGCGGACCAGGCGGTAGCCCCGCCGGAGCGCCAGCTCCGCGCTCGCCTCCTCGGCTGGTCCGAGGAGGCGAGCGCGGGCGGGAACCGCCGGAGCGGTGGGGACGCCTCTGGTGGTGCACGGGGCCAGCAGCACTCGAGGCTCACGCCGTACGCGCTTGACCTTGCCGGACGGGCGCTGGGTGCGGACGTAGACGATCCCCGCCGTCCGAGCCGCCCAGACCGGGGTCGCCACCCGGGAGCCGTCCCGCCGGAACGTGATCAACAGGGTCTGCTTTCCCCGTGCGATCGACTCCGGCGTGGACTCGGTCCGGTCGGGCATCGCGTCGAGCAGCTCGAGGATGCGAACGGACGGAATGCTGAGCCGGTCGGCGACCCGGCCGCCGGGCAGGGCCCGACCCGCGACCGGACGAGCGGACCGACGGGCGGGACGAACGGCGTCGC
Source organism: Actinoalloteichus fjordicus (assembly GCF_001941625.1). Lineage (NCBI taxonomy): Bacteria > Bacillati > Actinomycetota > Actinomycetes > Pseudonocardiales > Pseudonocardiaceae > Actinoalloteichus > Actinoalloteichus fjordicus. The sequence continues at coordinate 2,873,326 of NZ_CP016076.1, read as the reverse complement.
TCACGGACGCACCTCCTGTAGTCCTGGCACGCTTCGAGGCCGATTCACCCACCGGCCGATCCGCGATTATGACCGCCCTGCCTGGAATCCAGCAGCGGTTGTTCGACCATTGAAGGTCTCGGTTTAGCAGCAGGCACCTCGAGGCACGCTTGAGTACCACTGGATTGGCCAGAAGGGTTGCCACCGATGGACGCATAGACCATTGTATGGATGCCGCCAGACAGCTCTACTTCCTTCTCTGAATCCTCTCTCTCGGCCGACTCGACACGACGGGATGACGACGGTGAGCAGCACTCGGATTCCGAATGACCCGCGCCAGTACGACGAACTCGCCGATCAATGGTGGAACCCGGAGGGCACTTTCGCGTCGCTCTCCTGGATCGCCCGCTGCCGCGCGGCCCTGGTGCCCACCGCGACCAGAGAGAACGCCGTGCTGGTGGACGTCGCGTGCGGCGGCGGCCTGCTGCACCCGCACCTGGTCGGGAAGGGTTACACCCACGTCGGCGTGGACCTCTCGGCCGAGAGCGGCCGGGTCGCCCGCGCCCACGGCGTGGACCAGGTGATCCGAGGCGACATGAATCGCATTCCGTTGGCGAACGAGTGTGCCGACGTCGTCACGGCGGGCCAGTGTCTTGAGCACGTCACCGACCCGGCCAGGGTGATCGCCGAATGCTGTCGAATCCTCCGGCCGGGCGGCACGCTCGTGGTGGACACGATCCCGGACACCGCCATAGCGCGACTGCTGATCATCACACTGGCCGAGAACCTGCCGCTCCGGGTCAAGGCGCCCAAAGGCTGCCATGACCACCGACTGTTCGTGAACCGAGCGGGTCTGGTGCGAGCCGCTGCGGCGCACGGAGTCTCGCTGCGTCTTCAGGGTCTCGCGCCCAAGCTCAGCGACATACCCGGATTCCTGTTTCACCGCCGTCCGGAGATCCGCCTCATCCCCTCGCGCAACACCAGCGTTCTCTTCCAGGGTGTGGGGGTGAAGCGAGTGCGTGCCGACGCGAGGAGTCACCGCGAGGCGAGGAGACCGGCGGGCATCGGCGGCTAGAACCGACGGCCAGGACGGTACTCGGCGGTCCGGCTCGTCCAGGTCCGGAGCGCGACATAGCGAAGTCCGCTCAGTCCCGCGAGCGGTCCGATCGCCGGAAACTCCCGGGAGGAGTCCCCATGACCACCGACTCGGCAGCCCTCTCCCATTCCAGGCCCGCTCGCCTCCTCGACTGGGTGCACGCGTCGGGTCCGCCGTTGATCCTCGTTCTGGTGCTCCAGGGCGCCTATGCCGTCTCCGCCTCCCACCATCTGGAGCAGCTCTCCCCGTGGCGGGTGGGCCTGACGCTGGCGATGTTCGTCTTCGACGGCATCGGACGGCGACTGATCAACGACTACGAGGACCATGCCCGCGGTCTGGACCGGCCGGACCGGGTCCGGCCGGACAGCTCGTTGGCGCTGGGACTGGACATGCGCGTGGTCCGTCGCGTCGGCATGACCGGATTCGTGCTGGCCTGGCTCTGCGCAGGCTACCTGGCGGTGACGACGACGCCGTGGCTGCTGTTGTCGATCCCGATCCTCTATCTCGCCTACTTCGCCTATGCGGGCGGCCGTCGACCACTGGGCCATCGGGGCCTCGGGGAGGCCCTCGACTTCGTGTTCACCGGCACGATGGTGACGTTGGTGGTCGGCTGGGTGAACGTGGGCCGGGTCGACGGCGCCCTGGTGCTGGCCGCGCTCGGCGCCGGCTTCCTGTTCATGAGCCTGATGCTGCACAACAACGCCCGTGACGTGGAGAAGGACGCCGCAGTGGGCAAGACGACGCTGCCACAGCTCGTCCCGCCGTCGGCGACCAAGGCCGTCTACGTCGCCGGACTGTCGGGCTTCTACCTCTGCGTCGCGGGCATCGCGGTGCTGCTGTCGGCGCCCTGGTACCTGCTGCCGCTGGTCACGCTGCCCTGGACCGCGTCGCTGGCCGTCACGGTCCTCCGAGGCCCGATCGGCGACAAGATGGTCTCCTGGGCGCGGCTGTACCTGCTGATGATCGCGAACTTCGCGTTGTTCTCCGTCGGCGCCTGGCTGTGAGTGGGCGGGTCGGCTCAGTCGAGCCTGCCTACCGTGTCGACGGCCTCCGGTCCGATGGTCTCCCCTCCGGCGGGTCCCGCCGGCTCCACTCGGCGTCGGAGCGGGTGCGGCCCTGCCGAGCGCGGGCGAAGCCGCCGATCACCTCGTGATCGGCCACGGGCCCAACCCGCAGGAGGTGCCCGTTGCGGCGTGGAATGGCACAGGCCGGCCCCGCCGTCGCCCGGAGTCCAGCCTGCGCACCGGCCGATTCCGTCCCCCGGCGGCGCCGACCGGCCGAGGACGCGGGCATCCCGCCTGATCCTGTCCTGCGGTGGCCGGGACGATGCCGAGCCGATCGGCCTGCGTCCGGCCCGCGACTCCGTCTGGCTCGATCTCGGCTCGCCCCGGCGCAGCCTGGTCAGGTGCCGATCAGGCCGGGTCGGGTCAGGTCAGCACGGGGAACAGTTCCGGACCGGCGTCGCGGCCGGTGGCCAGCTCCACGAATCGGGCAGGCCCGGCCAGGACCACGAGCACGTCGGCCGTCCTGGCCAGGGCCTCGGCGGCGGGTTCCGGTACGCGGTCGACGGCCGAGGCCGCGTCGAGCAGGTGCACGGTGCCCTCGACGAGTCGCGTCAGCACGTAGTCGCCGAGCGCGATGTCGCCTGCCGGGCTGGCCACGACCGAGTCCCAGGCGGCCTGCGTTCGTTCGAGCACCACGGGGGCGTCCTCGGCGAACCAGCCGACCAGCTCGGTCCGGCCCGCCTCCGCCGCCGCCCGCGCGGCCGAGTCCACCATCGAGGGTCCGTGGGGCAGTCCCCGCAGGTATCGGAAATAGTCGGCCGCGTCGGTCCGCGAAGGCGGGGAGTCCGACCGGCCGTCCACGGCGGTGCCCAGGACACCGACCCCCCTGGCGACATGGGCGTACAGCTCGGTCATCGTCCAGCCGGGCAGTCGCGTCGGGGACCGCCACCCGGCATCGTCGAGCCCCGCGCCGAGCCCTGCCCAGCTCGCCCAGTTCTCGGCGAGCAGCGCGAGGTCTGCCGTGGTCCCGCCCGCCCGGCTCCCCCGCACGGGCAGGGCCGAGGCGCCGCTGCCCTGCGTGGCCCGATCCTGCTGCGAGGTCACAGCGGATAGACCATGGCGTTCTTGATCAGCGCACCGTCGTAGACGGCCGTCTTCTCGGCGAAGCGAAGGGTCCCACCGTCGTCGCGCACCAGGTCACGGTAGCGCCCCGAGGCGTAGACCTCGGTGTGCTCCTCATTGAGGCTCTGCAGCACGACGAAGGACGCCTCCACCGCCAACAGGCCCGGCTCGTCGGTGTGGCTCACCCGGAGCCCCGAGACGAGATGACGCATCGACCTCGGCGCGTAGACCGAGACGTTCTCGATGGCGTTGACACGGTCGGAGAGCCCCGGAACGCCCTCGCAGCGCATCATCGCCAAGGGCAGTCCCGCATCGGCGTTCTCCCGTGAGATCGCCAGATATCGACAGTCGTCCTCGAACAGGCCGAGCCACTCGGTCAGCCGCTTCTCGTCGAGCAGCTCCGTGTAGTCGGTGTAGAGCCGCAGGACCCGGAACCACAGCTCCATCGACGTGGACTGCCCGACGTCGCGGCTGAGTGCGGTCTCGGTGGTCTCGGTCATCGCTGCCTCACAGTCCCATCACCTGGCGATAGTGGCGGTAGAACGCCCTGATGGCCACCTCGGTCACCATGTGCTCGGTGTCCTCGGTTCCATGGCCGCCCATCTCGACGACGGCCTCCGCGTCGTCGCTGCCCTGAAGTCCACGCTGGTTGTAGGCCAGCACCTCCCAGTCGTCGATGCCGACCAGCCCGGCGGGCCCCTGGAGGTTGGCCTGACGCAGCCTGCGCCGAGTCATCTCCGCATCGTCGTCGGCGTAACCGAAGTAGGTCCAGTGCAGTTCGGTCACCCCGGCCGCGCGCGTGACGATCTGCCGCATCGCGAGGGTGTTGGTCTGCTGTTGGATCATCAGGTTCGGCCACAGGGTCTGCATCACCACCGTCTCCGGACCCGCGAACTCCTTGGCGGGGACCAGCATGTTCGGATCGGCCAGCCGCAGGGAGGTGTCCAGGTTCTCGATGTCCGCGGTCGCCGCTGTGTGTCGCTGTTCCCCGCGCCGGGAGCTGAGCACCGCATGCTGACCGGTCGCGTCCATCAGCACCCGGGACGGCTGGTCGGCCCGGAACAGTCCGAGGCTGACGAGGAAGACGTGCAGCAGACTCGCGTGGTACGGGTCCTTGATGTTCTCGAAGATCAGCTTCCAGTTGGCCGGGATGCGGTGTCGCTGGTAGCCGAGCACCGTCAGCTCTCGTCCGTCGAACACCCGGTCGAAGTACTGGGTCATCTGGGCACCGAGGTAGGCCTCCAACGGCGGTACGGCGTGGTCGAGGCTCGCGAAGACCACTCCGTTGCGCTCGGCGACCGCCAGCCGCCGCAATCCGTGCTCGGCGGGCTCGAAGTCAGCGGGCATCCCGCCGTTGCCGCCGACGCCCCGCCGGAACGGCACGCCGCGCAGCGTGCCGTCCAGGCCATAGGTCCACTGGTGGTAAGGACAGACGAAGCGGCGGGCATTGCCCGAGCGCTCCATGCAGAATTCCAGTCCTCGGTGCGCACACCGGTTGAGCACGGCGTTGATCGCCCCGTCCTCGGCCCGCACCACGATGATCGGATGTCCGCCGACGAAGGTCCGCACGAAGTCGCCGGGACGCGGAATCTCGGCCGCCAACGCCACGTAGTTCCAGAACGGCCCGGCGAAGATCCGCTCTTGTTCTCGACGGTAGACGTCGGCTGCCGTGTACACCCAGTAAGGGACTCGAGAGACACTCGAACCCGGCCATATCCGGGCGAACTCGGAATCCGCGACAAGGCCTTCTGGTGCGACGGTGCTGGGTGTCGACATGCCCGACTCCTCGACTCAGAAACTACCTCTGGTACCCGCGCATTTGCCGCCGCAGATTAGCACTCAGCGCAGCATCGAAATACCCGAATGGAGCACTATTGCGCCGGGCGGCGCAGCGCAGTGCGGCGACCGGCTGCCGGTCGGACGTCGGAACTCGCACTAACCGGAGAATCACGGAGTCAAGACTGTTCCTGGCACGAGAGAACTGATTGAGTCGGCGCAGGCGGAACAGCTCCACCGCCACCAGCCGACGAATGCGAGGAACTGATGGGAAGCCCGCAATCACTTGCCGAGCGCAGATCCGCACCGGGCGACGGCCTGCCGCCGGGGCCGAGCGCGCCTGCGATTCTGCAGACCGCGATGCTGGCAGGCCGGTTACAGCCGTATCTCGACTCGTGTCGACGACGCTACGGCGACTGCTTCACGCTGCGCACGGTGACCTGGGGGCCCTGTGTCTTCGTGTCGAGCCCAGAACTGGTCAAGGAGGTGTTCACCGGCGACCCGGACGTCCTGCGGGCCGGGGAGCACTCCACCGAGATCGGCCTCGGCGAGGTACTCGGCCCGACGGCGTTCGTCATCAAGGACGGGGAGGAGCATCGACGGCGACGGCACAGCGTCTCGCCCGCGTTCCAGGGCAAGGCGGTCCGGCGCAGCGCGCAGGAGATCGGCGAGATCACCCGTGCCGAGGTGGCTCGCTGGCCGAGGAACACTCCCGTCGCCCTGTTGGAGCCGATGCAGTCCATCGCCCTCGAGGTGATCCTGCGGATCGTCATCGGCGTCACCGACGAGACCAGGACGCAGCGGCTGCGTGCCCTGCTGCCCCGCGTCGCGTCCTTCGATCGGGGGCCGATGCTGTGGTCGGGCCTCCGGAAGATGCCTGCCTGGCAGCGATATCTCCGCATCCAGGCGGAGGCTCGCGATCTGCTGGGACAGGAGATCGCGGACCGTCGAACCAGAACGGATCTGGCCGAGCGCACCGACATCCTCTCGACGGTGCTCGCGAGCGGCAACGCCGTCGCCGAGGACGACTCCGAACTGATCGACCTGCTCATCTCGCTGCTGCTGGCCGGGCACGAGACCTCGTCCACCGGCATGGCCTGGGCGCTGGAACGACTCGTACAGCATCCGGAGGCGATGCACCGGATTCAGGCGGCCGTCGACCTGGACGATCCGACACTGGACGCTCAGCTCGACTCCCTGGTGCGGGAGGCCCTGCGGATCAGGACGATCACCCCGATCATGGCCCGCAAGACCGCCGCGCCGGTCCGGATCGGCCGCTGGGACCTCCCGGCAGGAGTGAACGTGATGATCTCCACCGGCCTCGTTCACCTGTCACCGGACAACTACGAGGCGCCGGAGGAGTTTCGGCCGGACCGGTTCCTGCACGTCAAACCCGACCCCTATGCATGGGTCCCCTTCGGCGGCGGCGCACGGCGCTGCGTGGGCGCCGCACTGGCGCTGCTCGAGATGAAAGAGGTGCTGCGCACCGTGCTCACCGAGGTGGACCTGCACCGCGTCGACGATCGCTCGGAGCCTCCTCGGCTGCGGCACGTCACCTTCGTACCCGGTCGCGGCGCGCGCGTCGTGGTGCGTCCGCGCTGACCGATCCGACCGTCAGGAGAGGTGACCGTGATGTCCGAAGCACCCGACGTGACCACGACCGCGGGCTCGGCCGGGCCGACGACCGCGCTGCCCCGCACGCCGTTTCCCTGGGGACTGGTCCGAGGCTCGACCGAGTACGCCCGGTTCCGGCTCCCGTTCCTCGACGGGGCGCTGCTGCTGTCAGGTCAGGACACCGACGACGCGTTCGCCCTGCTGGAGATGCGGCTCGGCCCGGAGCAGGGGCCGGACCCGCACCTCCACCGCGACGAGGACGAGTACTTCCACGTCGTGGAGGGCAGTTACCGGTTCCGGATCGGCGACACGACGTTGGACTGCGGGCCGGGCGACGTCGTCAAGGTCGGCCGAGGGGTGCCGCATCAGCTCACGGCGGGACCGGCAGGCGGCCGACACCTCACGATGTTCGTCCCCGCCGGGCCGGAGGGCTGGTTCATCGAAGCGGACAGCCTGGCCCGGCGTGGTGAGTTGAACCTCGCCACGCTGGGCCCGCTGTTCGAGCGGTACGGCATGAGTCAGGTGGACTCCACGACGACACGGATGATCTGATCCGCTGCGCCGTCGGTGGTGCTCACCCCTGAGCGTCCACGGTGAGCACCACCCGGCCGAAGTTGCGAGCCTCCTCCAGATGCCGATGCGCGTCGGCGGCCTGCTCCAGGGTGAACGCGGACTCCGGATCGACGACGGCCCGCAGTCCCTCGGACACGTCCCTCCACAGTGCCTGGACGTCGGCGGGCCGAGCGGTTCGGACACCGAGGACCCGCTGGTTGCGCAGGTACATCTGCCGCAGATCGAGCTGCGCCGTCCCGCCTGCCATCGCACCGGAGCACACGACGGTCCCGCCTGCGGCGAGCAGCGGCGCGGTACGCGCCCACAGGGACGGATCGACGAGGTTGTCGACGACCGCGTCCACGCCCGCGCCCTCGGTCGCCTCGCGGATCGTCTCGGCGAAGTCCGGCGAATCCGGATCGAGCACCAGATCCGCCCCGAGTCCCGCCACCAGCTCGCGCTTCCAGCCCTGGCGCGAACACGCCGCAACCCGCGCTCCCCGATGGAGCGCAAGCCGGACCAGGGTCGAGCCGAGCCCGCCGGACGCACCGTGGACGAGCACCCACGAACCCGCCGTCACCTCGGCAAGGTCGAGCTGACGCCGGGCCACTGCGCCATTCAGGGCCAACGCACACACTTCGAGGTCGCTGACGTCCTCGGGCACCGGGTGGACGTTGCGGGCGGGCACGACGCAGTAGCGCGCGTAGGCACCCTGCCGGTGGACGCCGATCAGCCGCAGGTCGGCACAGCTCTCCGTGCGTCCCGCCAGGCAGGCCCGGCAGCGGGCACAGTGCACGACCGGGAACACCGCCACCCGCCGGCCCAGGAGTGCGCCGTCCACGTCCGCTGCGGCGGCGACCACCTCGCCGACGTGGTCGGCACCCAGGACGTGGGGGAAGCTCAGGCTGCGGGCGAAGGGCAGTCGGCCTGCCCTGGTCTCGATGCACAGCGTGCGTCCGACGCTGACCGCACGCACCTGCACGAGCACCTCACCCGGACCGGGCAGCGGGACCGGCAGTTCCTCGATGCGCAGGGTCTCCGGGCCGCCGAACTCGTGATGAACGACGGCCTTCATCGATTCCGGTATCGCGTCCCCGACCACGGAGTTCGACGGAAGCGTTGACGGCGACGGGACAGGGAACATTGCGGACACAGGACCTCCCGTGATCTGGGCGCCGAGATGCGCGCCCTCGACGTTGTCGCATTCGGTCAAGTACACCCGTGCCTGCATTGTCGACTCGAGTGATCCGCGAGAGTGTCGCGATTCCTCGACGCGAGAATGCCGCACCGCTGCTCGATCAGGTTCCACTTCGGACGAATCGGACGCCTCCTGCCTGCCGACCCGGCCCGTATCATGCCGTATCGGCTCGCTGCGGCGACAAATCTCGACTCAAGAATTCATCGACTAGCGGTCGACCGACCGTGGCCACCTCGGCAGGCCGTGGGATATCTCGTTCCCAGAATGACGGCCGACCAACCGGCGTGCATAACTCACGGATCATGTCCAGCTTTTCGTGACCTGTTTTCCACCGTTATCGCGCCACTAAAATGCGACGCGATCACCCGCGATCTCCACGGTGCTCCCGAATGGCACACAGCGCACGAGTCGACGGCGAAGCGAGGCAGACGATGACCCATTCCGATATCGTGCCCGACGACACCACGGTCGACGAGGGCACGAACGCCCTGCCGGACTATCCCTTCAGCAGACCCTCGGCGGTGGAGATGCCCGCCGAGCTGCACGCCGCGCGGGAACAGGGACCGATCATCCGGGTTCGGCTGACGGTGACCGGGCTGCCGGTGTACCTGGTGACACGGCATGACGTGATGCGCCGCGTCCTCGCCGACCCGAGGTTCAGTCGCGCGGCGGGGACGGCACCAGACGCACCCGCCTACGGAGTGGACCGCCCGCCGCCGGGAACACTGTTCACCACCGACGGGCCTGCGCACACCCGCCTACGGCGCCTGATCAGTGCGAAGTTCACCGGAGCCCGGGTGCAGGCACTGGTACCCAGGGTCGAGGAGATCGTCGAGGACCTGCTGGACGCCATGGCGCGGACCGGAGCACCCGCCGACCTCAACGAGGCGCTGGCCTTCCCCCTGCCGGTGACCGTCATCTGCGAGCTGTTGGACGTCCCCTTCGAGGACCGAGGCGAGTTCCGCCGGTGGACCGACATGCTGAACTCGCTGGACCCCCTGCGGCGGGAGGAGACACAGCAGAGTCAGCTGGCGCTCGTCGGATACCTGGCCCGGCTCATCGAGCGCAAACGGGCCGAGGGCGACGGCGGCGGGGACGACCTGATCACGGCGTTGATCGCGGCCCATGACGAGCAGGGCCGCCTCGATCTGACCGAACTGTTGATGCTCACCCTGGCGATGCTCGTCGGCGGCTACCTCACGACGACCAGCATGGTGACCTCGGCGGTCCTGACCCTGCTGCGCAACCCGATGGAGCTTCGCAGGCTCCAGGAACAGCCCGACCTCATCGACGCCTACGTCGAGGAGCTGTTGCGGATCAACCCGCTCGGTGACGCGGGGCCCATCAGCATCGCGACCGAGGACGTGGAGATCGAGGGTGTGCTCATCCCGGCGGGCAGCGGCGTGGTCACCGCCTTCTCCTCCGCCAACCACGACGAGTCCGTCTTCCCCCGGCCGCACCGTTTCGATCCCGACCGGCCGGCGAACCCGCACCTCGCGTTCGGTCACGGCAGCCACCGCTGTCCGGGCGCTGCGCTGGCGCGCATGGAACTGCGGGTGGCGATCAACGCCCTGTTCCGCCGCTTCCCGGATCTGCGGCTGGCCGTCCCCCTCGAGCAGCTGCGCCATCGGCCCGGCCAGGTACTGCTCAGTCTGGAGGAGCTTCCGGTCGCCTGGGGTTAGCCCGCCTGGGGAACCGGCACCCGATGCCACCGAGGCGTTGGGCTGGGACGGACAGGAGGACTGCGCCGACCTTCTCCTCGTCATGTTCGGGTGCCATGCTCGGGTCGTCGTCGCCGGGTGCGGACTCCGGTGATGGCGGTCGGCTGCACACGCGAGGCCGAGATACCGTTCTCTCCCAGCGAAAGCCGGGGTCGGACACCCGGCCTGCGGCGAGATGGTGCTTCCTATGAGGAGGAACGGATCATGCAGCCGACGGTGACGGCGATCAGCAGCAGCGCGACGCACGACTTCAGCAAGACCGTTCGTGCTGCGATCACGCTGCGGACGGGCACCGGAGTCGAGGGCGACGCGCATCGGGGTGAGACGGTCCGGCATCGCTCTCGGGTGGCCCGCGATCCGAGTGCGCCCAATCTCAGACAGGTCCACCTGATTCACAGCGAGCTGTTCACTCGACTGGCGGCGGCGGGTCATCAGGTGCGACCGGGCGATCTCGGGGAGAACGTCACCACGCGGGGGGTCGAATTACTGGACCTGCCCACCGGGACGCAGCTGCTGCTGGGTGCGGACGCCCTGATCGAGATCACCGGGCTGCGAAATCCGTGTCGCCAGATCGACGCCTTCCAACCGGGCCTGTTGAAGGAGGTCGTCAGTCGCGACGCGGCGGGGGAACTGATCCGGTTGGCAGGCGTGATGGCCGTCGTCCTGGCCGACGGCGTCGTCCGCCCCGGCGATCCGATCGAGGTGCGGCTGCCCGCCGAGCCGCATCACCGGCTGATCCCCGTCTGAGGCCTGCGGGACGTCCCCGCGATGTGCCTGGTGCGGGCACGGCGAGCAGCCTCGCCCGTAGGGCGTCACGCAGGCGGCGCCGCACGGCAGCTCGCCGGGCGGGGCCCACGTGACGCCGTCGACGGGGTGCACTTCGACGACTACTTCTCCCGCTGTCCGGTGCTGCCGCTGTCCGGTGAGCGGGTGTGCACCGGCGGCTCCCGAGGAGAACGCGGCACGACGGCGAGACGCGACAGCCTGCCCCGACAAATCCTGTGCTTCGCATCCGCCGCCGAGCCGCGCGGAGGCGGGAATGCGGGCTCGGCATCCGGACACGCTCGACCGGACCCCGCACGCGACCCGTGTCCCGCCGAACCGAGGCCGGGGGCGGTACCTCGCCGACACACGGACCTGCCGCTCGAGGTCTCACCGTTCGGCGACCACCTGTGCATGCGCCACCGTCACGGCGCCGAGTTCGGCGGAGGCCGCCCGCACATCGGCCATGCTGTCGTCGACCTCGGCGGCCAGGACCGTCTCGGGCGGAAGCACCGCAGCGACCGTGCAGAGCAGCTCCCGCGCCACCGAGGGCGCCCCGGCCGCCGTGGGCCGCACGGAGCCGCCGCTGAAGGTCCAGTCCTCGTCCTTGATCAACAGGGCCACGCCCGCAGGCCGTCCCGGTGCGGCGTCCACCAGCACAGCGCCCGTGGCGGCGGCGAGGTGGTTCTCGCGCACCATGTCGACGGTGAGCCGATCGGGCGGGTCGGTGGGATGGACGGCGCGATAGAAGCTCCGATACGCCTCCGCGACCTGCGGATCGTCCAGGGCGGCCGCCCGCCCCCAGCCCGCAGGCCGGGGCAGCCGATCCGCACGCAGTCGACGGATCTCCCCTTCGATCAGCACCCGTCGCAGCCCGAGGACGGACGCGAACGCCGCCGACGGCGTTCCCGGCCGCACCTTGGCTCGGAGCGGACGTCCGTCGGCGGCGGCGAGGTCGCGCAGCGCCGTGACGAGTGCCGCGCCGATGCCCCGCCGCCGAAACGGGGCCGGTACCTCCACATAGGCCCAGAGGCGGCGCGGGTGGAAGCGCGGCGAGAGCAGCGCGCCCACGCCCGCCACCATGCCGTCGACCTCCGCGACGAGGGTCCGCCGCCAGTGCTCACCGCCGCGCGGCGGGCCGATCAGCGCCCTGCCCTGCGCCCAGAGGACGTCGTGCTCCCCTGAGGCGGTGATCGCGGCGACCTCGACGGCGTCCTCGACTGCCCAGGGACGAATCCACATCGCCGTATTCTGTCACCGTCGCCGTGCACGACCTACACACAGCCGTCGCTCTCGGTAGCCGGTCGGACGACGAGCGTCTCGACGATGCGGTGCCGCTCCCGCCGCCCGGTCCGGCGAGCTCGCCTGCCCTCGCCCGTCGATCGCGAAGCCGCCCCGGCGCCGGGGCAGGGGATGGGACGGCGAGACGCGAGGCCCCGACCGAACACCGTGGCGGGCGGCGGACGATCAGGGCCGGACTCGGCTGCTCAGCCCTGCGCCGCCGCACTCACCGACAGGCGCTGGAAGGAGATCGTCTCGTAGGTCGAGTCGACGCCGGTCTCGTAGTAGACGCCGACCTCGTCCGCCGTCAGTGCCACGAGATCCGAGTAGGCCGCAGGCGCCTCGGAGAGAACGGCGCCGTCGGACCAGGTCTCGCCCTCGTCGGCGCTCGACCGCACGGTGAGGCGCTCCCGTCGGTTCGGACTCCCCGGTGCCGCGAGCAGCAGTGGGCCGTCCTGGACCTGGAGCAGACTGCCCTGGACGACCGGGGCGATGACCGCGGGCACCGGCTGGAGCGGGCCGTCGAAGCTCGCGCCGCCGTCGCTGCTGTAGGCGGCGGCACGGTTGCCCGGCGCGGTGCCGTTCTGGTTGCGGGTGTTGACGTAGAGCCTGCCGCCGGGCAGTTCGGCCACCGTCGACTCGTTGCCGTTGACCACGCCGTCCGGAGTGGGCTCCAGTGCGCCGATGGACCAGGTCAGGCCGCCGTCGTCGCTGTAGATCAGGTGAGCGTCGTAGTACTTGTCCTCGGTCCCGACGTCGGTGCTGCCCTCGGGCGGCGAGCTGGAGTGATTGGCGGGCACCACCAGGCGCCCCGCATGCGGGCCCTCGCGCAGCGCGATCGCATGCACGGGCCCCGTCGCGTACCACCGCCAGCCGGGCAGCTTGACGTCCTCGGTGATCTCGCGGGGTTCGGTCCAGGTCCGGCCGTCGTCCTCGCTGTGCTGCACCCACACTCGGCGGGAGTCGGGCTCCTCGACCTCGCCCGCCCTGATCTCGGTCTCGGTGACGTCGCCGCCGTTGTGCGTGGAGAGCAGGACGACCCGGCCGGTCTCGGGATCGACCACCGGGCTGGGATTTCCGAAGGTGTTCGGGCCGTTGTCCCCGACCACGGTCAGATCGCTCCAGGTCGCGCCGTCGTCGGCAGAGCGCTTGAGGACGAGGTCGATGTCGCCGCTGTCCCCGCCGCCGTCGCGGCGCCCCTCGGCGAAGGCCAGCAGGTCGCCGCCGGGTGCCCGGATGATCGCCGGGATGCGGAAGGTGTCGTAGCCCTCGGTTCCCGAGGTGTAGACAGCCGACGCGGCGGCGGGGTCGGACGCGTGGTCCGCCTGTGGATCCGCGACGGGACTGGTCTGGCCCGCCGCCGACCAGGTCCCGGCGGTCCCGACGGTCACGGCCGCGACCAGCAGGGTCGATGCGATGCGCGGTAAGGGTCTCATCACGCTCCTTTGAGGATGAGCGGTCGAGTCGCCGCAGTGGACGGCTCGATCGGTCCGGCGACCGAGTCGGACATCCGACATCGGACGTGGGATGTCTAGAAGCTACTGTCGGGGCCTGGCCATGACAACCCCACTCGGTACACTCCGCCCCGAGCAACCGCCTCGATCCAGGGAGCAGTCATGAGCACACGCTCCGGGCGAGTGCTCTCCTGGCCGTTGGTCGTCGTCGCGACGCTCTCCGCGGTGCTCGGACTGTTCTCCGCCGCAGGCGTTCGCACCGGCGTCACCGGCTCGACGACCGGGCAGGCATTCCTCAGCGCCCGCACCGAGTCCGTGGAACGCACCGGTTCCCGTGGCGTGCGCCCGTTCTCGGGCACGGCCTGGCAAGGGGCGCGCACCCAGGTGGGCGGCGGCGTCGTCGAGGAGTCGCCCCACCGGGAGCAGCTCCTCGGTCCCTCGGCCGCTCCGATGCTCGCGACTCCCCGATTCCTCGAACACCGGCCGATCCCGCCGAGCATCCGCGACCTGCGTCCCGCCTGGTCGGCACCCGACAGCAGCCGGGGGCCGCCCGCACCGCCGACCCGCTGAGCCATGACGACCGCCCATGCGGCCGTCTCACTGCTTCCCGTCGCCGCCGCGCAGCGGGAATCCGACCGCGGAGACTCAACGTGTCAGGCACATCAGAACGGCGCGGGCTGTTGGTACGGGGACTGCTGTCCCTGATCGTGCTCATCGCCTCTGGCGCACTGTTGTTCACCACCGAGCCACGGCTGGGGCTGGACCTCGAAGGCGGCACCCAGATCACCCTCGAGGGCATTCCCGGCGACGGCGTCGTCATCGATGACGAGTCGATGAACCAGACGCTGGAGGTCATCCGTCGCCGGGTGGACTCCCTCGGCGTCGCCGAGCCGAATCTGGTCCGATCCGGCGACAACCGGGTCGTCGTCGAACTACCCGGTGTGGAGGACCCCGAGGAGGCCCTGGCCACCATCGGGCGCACCGCCCAGCTGACCATCCATCCCGTGATCGCCGCCGCAAGCCCGGAGGAGGCCGAGGAGGCCGCCGATCCGGAGGCACAGGCGACCGAAGAGCTGGTCCTCACCGACGAGAACGGCGCGGCGCTGCGACTTGCGCCCGCCGCCATGACCGGCGAGGCGATCAACCGCGCCACCGCGCGGCTGGACGGCCAGACCGGCCGAGGCTGGTACGTCGGTCTCGACTTCGCCGATGCGGGCGGCTGGGCCCAGGTCACCGGCCAGGCCGCCTGCGCCCCGTACGGCGACCCCGCCCGACGGGTGGCGATCGTGCTGGACAACACGATCATCTCCGCCCCCGAGGTGCAGGGCGACACCACCTGCAACGTCGGCATCACCGGCGGCGGCGAGACCTCGATCACGGGCGACTTCAATCAGGAGGAGGCCGAGCAGCTCGCCCTGCTGATCAGCGACGGTGCCCTTCCGGTGCCCGTGGAGGTCGTCGAGCAGCGGACCCTCGGCCCGACACTGGGTCAGGACGCCATCGACGCCAGCATCACCGCCGCCGTCATCGGCATCAGCATCACCGGCCTCTTCCTGATCTTCGTCTACCGGCTCGCGGGCCTGATCGCCACCATCGCCCTCACCGCCTACACCGCGATCGCCTTCGGCCTGCTGCTGGCGATCGGCGCCACGATCACGCTGCCCGGCCTCGCGGGATTCGTGCTGGCGATCGGCATGGCGATGGACGCCAACGTGCTGATCTACGAGCGATCTCGTGAGGAGTACGCCGCCGGGGTCGGCACGAAGTCGGCGAAACGCCGGATGAGCAACGCGGTCAACGGCGGCTTCAAGGGCGCCATCACCGCCATCGCCGACTCCAACATCACCACCCTGCTGGCGGCGGCGCTGCTGTTCGCACTGGCCACCGGCCCGGTACGCGGCTTCGGCATCACGCTGAGCACCGGTGTCATCGCGTCGATGTTCAGTGCCCTGGTGCTCAGCCGGGTGCTCCAGCAGCTCGTGTTCCGAGGTCCCGTCGCCCGGCACCCCAAGATCAGCGGTATCGCGCATCTCGGGCGACTGCGTCAGTGGTTCGAGCGGAGGTCTCCCGACTTCCTGAAGAACTGGCGCAAGTGGATGATCGCCTTCGGGATCGTGCTCGTCGTGGTCGGCTCCGGCCTCGCCGTGCGCGGGCTGAACCTCGGCGTCGACTTCACCGGCGGCCGCTACATCTCCTACCAGGCCGAGCAGGAGCCCGACCTCGGTGCGGTCCGCAGTTCGCTCGAACAGGCGGGCTTCGACGACGCGGCGGTCTCCGGCGCCGACGGCAACGGCCTCACCATTCGCACCGGCCCGCTGGAGGAGGAGCGGGTCGGCGAGATCCGCGAGGCCGTCATCTCGGCGGTGGGTCCGGCCGAACAGCTGCAGAGCGACCTGATCGGCCCGAGCCTCGGCGAGGAGCTACGAGATCGAGCGATCCTCGCGCTGTTGCTGGGTGCGCTGGCCCAGGTGATCTACCTGTCGTTCCGGTTCGACTGGCGGCTGGGCCTTGCCGTGATCGTCGGACTGGCCGCCGACGTGGTGTTCCTGCTCGGCGTGTTCGCCTGGACCGGCAGACTGGTCGACGGGGTGTTCGTCGCCTCGATGCTCACCGTGATCGGATACTCGGTCAACGACTCGGTCGTCGTCTTCGACCGAGTACGCGAGCTACGCGCCGATCGACCCAAGGATCCGTTCTATCGGGTCGCGGGCGCCGCGGTGCTGCAGACCATGCCACGAACGGTGAACACCGGCATCGGTGTCTTCGCGGTGCTCGGCGCGCTGTTGTTCCTCGGCAGCGGCTCCCTGGTCGACTTCGCCCTGGCCGTGATCATCGGTGCCGTGATCGGCAACGTGACGACCATCGTGGTCGCCGCGCCGCTCGCGATCGGCCTCGATGCGAAGTGGCCGGGTGCGGCGAGGGTCCGCAAGAAGAAGAAGCGAGACGAGCACGGCAGCGGAGCGGTCGTCTAGCCTCTCGCTCATCGCTGATCACTCGGGCCGCGTCGAAGTCCTTCTTCGACGCGGCCCGACGCGTTGCGGGTCACGGCAGCCTGCGCGGCGCCGGCCCGGCCGCCACGGAGGATCAAGGCTGGGGAAGATCGAGCCGAGCCGGCGAGCGGCGGTCGGGAGCGGGGTACACCGGACAGCACACACGAATCGAGGCACCAGCAGGTTCACGCCGATCGGCGCGGGCCGCTACGGGCACCCGGCGGACCCGCATGGCGGGGTGCTCGAGTCCGGGGCGCTCGAGTCGGGGTGCTCAGTCCGACACGGTGGGCATGGACGCCGCAGCCCGCAAGGCGGGCGCGAGAGCACCGGGATCGTCCAGCCCGCCGCGATGCAGCACATCACCCGGCAACGCGAGCAGGGAGACGGCGAGCCCGAGGAAGTAGGCGTCGAGCCTGCCCGCCTCCTCGTGGCGCAGGGTCCGGCCCGCCTCGCGGTGCAGCGCGACCGCCGAGTCGATGTTGGCGGTCACCATCTCGCCGAGGGCGGCCCGGATGCTCGGCCTGCGCACGGCCTCCAGATACAGCTCCACCAGGGCGAGGAACTGAGCGCGACCGTCCAGCGTGGAGCGGACCAGCATCGCGCGGTATAGGTGGTCGACGTCCTCGGCGGTGACGACCTCCGGCCGCTGCTCGTGCAGTGCCCGCACGGCAGCGCGATGCTGTTCGGACATGTGTGCGGCGATCGCCTCCATGAGCGATTCTCGGCTGGGAAAGAGGTCCGCCGTGGTGCCCTCGGGCTGCGCGGCCTCGCGGTCGACCGCACGATGGGTGAGCCCGCGACCACCCTCGCGGGCGAGGACCTCGATGGCCGCCTCGGCGAGCAGCGCGCGGCGCGATTGCCGTTCGGGCATTCCTTCTCGTCAGCTCCTGTTTCCCGGCGTGTCACGTATTCCGACTACCCTGTGCGACCTTACTGGGTCGAAGATCAAGCGGGACCTGCGACTTCATTGATCACATTCCGTCACCGATGTTCTCGACTCCCGACCAGGACAGGACGTGTCACGATGAAGCCGCCGTCTGCAGATCGAGGACCGAAGGGCGACGAGGAGCGCGGCGGAGCACTGCGCCGTCGGCTGGGCACCGGTGACGCGGTGTTCGTCGGCCTTGGCGCGATGCTCGGCGCCGGCGTCTTCACCGCCTTCTCGCCTGCGGCCCGCGCGGCCGGAACGCTCGTGCTGCTCGCACTCGCGCTGGCGGGCTTCGTGGCGGTGTGCAACGCGATCTCCTCGGCTCGGCTGGCCGCGCGATACCCGGTCGCGGGCGGAACCTACGTCTACGGGCGGGAACGACTCGGACCGTTCTGGGGCTACCTGGCGGGGTGGTGCTTCATCGTCGGGAAGACGGCGAGCTGCGCGGCGATGGCGCTGACCGTCGGGTTCTATCTGTGGCCGGAGCAGGCCCGACCGGTCGCGGCGGCGACGCTGCTGGCGCTGACCGCGCTGAGTCTGTTCGGCGTGCGCCGCGCCCTGTGGTTCACCAGGATCGCGGTCGTGTCGGTACTGCTGGTCCTGGTGTTCGTCGCGATCGCGGCCGGGTGGGGCGACCCGAGGCCCGTCGGCGTCGTCGCAGGGGCGGCGGCGGCGCCGAGTCCGGGCGGGTTGCTGGAGGCCGCCGGGCTGCTCTTCTTCGCCTTCGCAGGCTATGCACGCATCACGACGCTGGGCGAGGAGGTGCGAAGTCCACGACGGACGATCGGCCGCGCCGTGCCGATCGCACTGGGCATCACGTTGATCGTCTATCTCGGCCTGGCCTCGACGCTGCTCGTGGGCGTCGGCGCCGACGCGGTGGCAGGGTGGTCGGACCCGCTCGCGTCGGTGGTCGCGGCCTCGGACCTCGCCGCGGCGACGCCGTTCGTGCGGGCGGGGGCGGTGCTGGCGGCCGGGGCAGCGCTGTCCGCCCTGCTGCTCGGCGTCTCGCGAACGGTGCTGGCGATGGCGCGGGATCGCAGGCTGCCCGGCGTGCTCGCCGAGGTCGACGCCCGGCACGGGGTGCCGTTGCGGGCCGAGCTCGCGGTGGGCGTGGTGGCCGCGGCCGCCGTGCTGACGGCCGATCTCCGCGAGGTGATCGGCTTCTCCTCCTTCGGAGTGCTGGTCTACTACGCGATCGCCAACGCCGCCGCGTGGACGCTGAGTCGGGCCGAGCACCGGCCGCCGCGACCGCTGGCGGCGGCAGGCCTGGCGGGCTGTGTGCTGCTGGCCCTCAGCCTGCCGTCCCGCTCGGTCCTCGGCGGGCTGATCCTGCTCGCGCTAGGTGTTCTCGGCTGGGTGTTCCTGGCCCGATCCGGCAGCCGGCGAATCAAGACGAACGACCCGCATAGTACAAGCGGTGAATTAATTCGATCGGCAGACCAGAATCCGACGAATGGCTGACTCAACCCTCTTCACAGCCAGCACAGAGGGTGCCTGAACATTCTTTCTTCGCCATCGCACACGTCCTATGCCCGTCGCCATAGCACAGTATTTCGCAAGAATAAAGACTGTGTTAACACCGAATGCATTCACATACTTGGGGCCGCCCCGAAGAAAGTGGTCGGGCTCTCCTGGCGGCGGGAGAGCACGGTCACCGTCTCGCCATGTCCAGAAAGGACTCGCATGTCATCGATACGCCGTCGCGCACTGGGGCTAGCCCTCGGTGCAGCGCTGCTGGTGCCACTGGCGGGGGTCGCTCCGGCGGTCGCCCAACAGGCAGACCAGCAATCGCCGGACGCGAGCCCCCGGCTCACCCAGGTCCCCGAGGACCTGACGCCCTTCGCCGAGGCAGCGGGCGACTTCGAGAAGATCCAGCTCACCGAGGACGTCGGCGAGCCGATGGCCTTGGCCGTCACCCCGGACGGCCGCGTGCTGATGACCGACCGACGCGGCATCATCAAGATCTTCAACCCGGACAGCTACAACGTGACCACCGCCGCGGAGATCCAGGTCTACGCAGGCGAGGAGGACGGGCTCCAGGGCATCGCCGTGGACCCCGACTTCGAGGAGAACGGCTGGGTCTACACCTATTACTCCCCACCGGACCCCGAGCCGCGCAACCGCCTGTCCCGATTCACGCTCGAAGGCGACGTGATCGACCGCGACAGCGAGCAGATCATCCTGGAAGTGCCCACGCAGCGCGACCTGTGCTGTCACGTGGGCGGTGACATCGACTTCGACTCCGAGGGCAACCTGTACCTGTCCACCGGAGACAACACCAACTCCTGGGCCTCCGACGGGTACACCCCCATCGACGAGCGCGAGAGCCGGTCGGCCTTCGACGCGCAGCGGTCCTCCGGCAACACCAACGACCTGCGCGGCAAGCTCCTGCGCATCCACGTCGAGGACGACGGCAGCTACACCATCCCCGAGGGCAACCTGTTCCCGGAGGGCACCGAGGGCACCCGCCCCGAGGTCTACTACATGGGCCTGCGCAATCCCTTCCGATTCAGCGTCGACCAGGAGACCGACCGGATCTTCCTCGGCGTCGTCGGGCCGGACGCGCGGGACGGCAACCCCGAGCGGGGTCCGCACGCCTACGACGAGGTCTACCTCATGGACGGCCCCGGCAACGGCGGCTGGCCCTTCTGCATGGGGCCCAACGAGCCCTACCGGGACTACGACTTCGCCACCGGCGAGTCCGGCCCGGCCTTCGACTGCGACGCCCCGGTCAACGACTCCCCCAACAACACGGGCCTGACCGACCTGCCGCCCGCCACGCCTGCGGACATCTTCTACACCTACGGCTGCTCCGAGGAGTTCCCCGAGATCTCCTGTGAAGGCGGCAACTCCGCCTTCGGCGGGCCGGTGTACCGCTACGACGAATCGCTCGACTCGCCGACCAAGTTCCCCGAGTCGTACGACGGCGCACACTTCTTCTACGAATACTCAAGAAACTTCGTGGCGGACGTCCGGTTCGACGAGAACGGCGACTACTCCTCGATGACGCCGTTCCTCGAGGAATTGGACTTCAACCAGCCGATGGACATGGAGTTCGGCCCGGAGGGCTCGCTCTACGTCATCGAGTACGGCGGCGGGTTCTTCACCCCCGGCACCTACGCCGGGCTGTACCGGATCGACCACACCCAGGGTGTGCAGTCCCCGGACGTCTCGCTGGCCACCACCGAGACCTCGGGCGAAGCCCCGCTCGAGGTGACCTTCGACGCCACCGGCACCTCCGACCCCAACGGCGGCGACCTGACCTACGCCTGGGACTTCGAGGGTGACGGCGTCGACGACGCCGACGGCATCACCGGCACGCACACCTACACCGAGGCAGGCGTCTACAACGCCAAGCTCACCGTGACGAACTCGGCGGGCCGGGAGACCGTGCGCCGGGTGACGATCACGATCGGCAACTTCGCTCCGCAGGTCGAGTTCACCACTCCGGGCGACGGAAGTCTCTTCGAGTGGGGCGACCGGGTGGCCTACGACGTCTCGGTGGAGGACCAGGAGGACGGCAGCATCGGGGACGGCATCAGCTGTTCCGCCGTCACCGTGCAGACCGCGCTCGGCCATGACGTGCACGCCCACCCGCAGAGCAACATCCAGAACTGCGAGGGCGTCACGACGATCCAGGAGGACGGCGGACACGGCGGCGACGCCAACCTGTTCTACGTGCTGCGCTCCAGCTACGAGGACCGAGGCAACGAGGGCGTCGCAGCCACCTCCGGCGAGCACGAGATCATCCTCCAGCCCAAGCGCAAGCAGGCCATCTACCACGACGGCTCCGAAGGCGTGGAGACCATCGACGACGAGGCCGCCGAAGGCGGTCGCGCCCTGGGCAGCGTGCACGCGGGCGACTGGGTCTCCTTCTCCCCATACAACCTGTCCATGATCGACTCCGTGCGGCTGACCGCGGCAGGCCTGGCGGGCGGCACCGTCGAGCTGCGGGCGAACGCACCCGACGGCGAGCTCATCTCCTCGACCGAGGTCCCGGCGGGCTCCGGCGAGTACGTCGAACTCGACCCGGTGGAGATCACCGCACCAGAGGGCACCTTCGAGCTGTTCGTGGTGTTCGACGGCGAGTCCGATCAGGAACTCCTGAACCTGAACTACTTCGAGTTCGACGGTCTCGGCGCGGCAGGCCCCAGGGTCATCCACGCCGAGTCGGACGTGTCGCGAGGCGCCGCACCGCTCACCGCCAACCTCACGGTCTCCGGGGAGGCGCTGCCCGAGGGCACCACCTTCGCCTGGGATCTGGGTGACGGGAACACCGCCGAGGGCGCGGCCGTGTCGCACTCCTACGAGGCGACCGGGGAGTACACGGCCTCGGTGACCGCCACCGACGCCGACGGCGTGGTGCGGGGCACCGCCGAGACGGCGGTGTCGGTCTTCGATCCGATCGACGGCACCATCGAGGTCACCCCGGAGTCGGCCGAACTCGAGACCCGGGACCAGCAGCAGGTCTCGGCGACGTTCACGCCCGGCGAGGGAACGCCCGCCGACAGCCCGGTGAGCATCGAGGTCTACCGGTCCTCCCCCGCCAGCGACCTCCCGCCGGGACACACCGAGGGTGAGCCCTACGTCCGCGTCGAGCAGCACATCGCGGAGCCCGACGAGAACGGCACCGTCGCCTTCGACTACACGAGCACGGTCGGCGCAACCGACCACATCGTGGCCTGCCTCGGCTACGGCGGCTCGTGTGTGCGGGGCGAGAGCCTGGTCGTCACCGACGACGGCCCGGTCAACCTCCGTGACGACCTCGCACTCGACGACGGCGTCGTGACCTGGCAGGCCACCGCCGACGAAGAGGGCTGGATCACCCTGTACGACGGCAAGAGCCTGGCGGGCTGGGACCACGTCGGTCAGGGCGGCTTCGAGGTGACCGAGGAAGGCCTGTTGGCACCGCAGTCCGGTGGATTCGGCATCCTCTACTACGCCGACGCCGAGTTCGAGGACTACGTCATGGAGGCGGAGTACGAGAGCTTCAGCGTCAGCGCGAACTCCGGTCTGTTCCAGCGCTTCCCCGACCCGCAGGGCGACGCGGGCGTGCCCGGTCGTGAGGGCTACGAGGTCGCGATCCTCGACCGCGTCGACGACGTGGTCAACCGGACCGGCTCGATCAGCGGCCTGATGGCGGCGAAGTACCTGACCGCCAAGCCTCCGTACGGCGGCTGGAACCTCTTCGAGATCGAGGTCACCGGCGATCAGTACAACGTGGTCCTCAACGACCGCGTGGTCACCGAGTACACGGGCGACGGAAGCCGGGGTCAGGGCGGACACATCGGGCTGGAGAACAGCAACTCCAACCAGCTCCACTTCCGCAACATCCGGATCAAGCCGACGGGTGACGGCGGCGGTGAGGACACGACGGCTCCGGTGACCACGGCGAGCACCACGCCGAGCGAGCCCGACGGCCAGGAAGGCTGGTACACCACCAGCCCCGTCCAGATCACCCTCGAGGCCACCGACGACGCCAGCGACGTCGCCACCACCGAATACCGCATCGGCGACGGCGACTGGACCACCTACGAAGAACCGATCACCCTCACCGACGACGGCACCCACACCGTCGACTACCGCTCCACCGACACCGCAGGCAACACCGAAGACACCCAGACCCTCGACATCGCCCTCGACACCACCGCACCCACCACCGAGGCCACCTTCCCCGACTCCTCCGACGGCGGCTGGCACGACGGTGAGGTCACCGTCGCGCTCGCGGGCACCGACGAGGGCAGCGGAGTGGCCAGGACCGAGTGGAGCCTCGACGGCGGCGACTGGACCGCCTACGAGGAGCCGGTGTCGGTGTCCGGCGAGGGACCGCACTCGCTGCTCTACCGGACCGTCGACGTGGCGGGCAACGTGGAGGACGAGAAGGCCGCCACCATCCTCATCGACCCCACCGCACCCACCCTGGTGGTCGCGGGCGTGGCCGATGGACGGGTCTACGGCGACGCCACCGACCTCGTCCTGCACTGGCAGGCCGAGGACAACACGTCAGGGCTGGACTCCGTGATCGGCACCCTCAACGACGAGGACATCGACTCCGGCAACTACGTGGCCCTGTACCAGCTCCCGCTGGGCATGCAGGAGCTCTCCGTCACCGCGACGGACCTGGCGGGCAACACCACGGAGCAGACGGTGGCCTTCGCCACCACCACCTCCACCCGCGACATCAGCCAGCTGATCGACCGATTCCGCGCCACCAACCGACTCTCCCTCACCGCCACCACCCAGCTCCGCACCCAACTCACCACCGCGCGGCTGGCCGAGGCACAGGGCGACGACCACGCCACCATCGAGGAGCTCCAGACGCTCCAGACCCTCGTGGCGGACACCACCCTCGTCACCGCGGAGGACATCCGCAGCACCCTCGACCGCGACATCCAGGCGGTCATCGACACCATCGAGGGAGTGGCGGTGACGGGCGCCTCGGACAACGCTGTCGAGTGAGGCGCACGCAGTGAGACGAAGGGGCGGACCGACGACGACGTCGGTCCGCCCCGCCCTCCCAGCTCAGGAAGGACACACGATGCGCGGAACACGACGAGCCCTCGGGATGGCACTCGCGGGCGTGACGCTGAGCGGCCTGATGTCCACCGGTCTCGCGGTCGGCGCGGGCGCGGCGCCCGCTCCGGAGCCGCAGGTCGCGAAGGACCCCACCGCCAAGGCCTGTGAGGCCCCGGTGCGACTGTTCGACGGCAGCACCACCGAAGGCTGGTATCAGGCGGGTCCCGGCGGCTTCGACGTCGTCGACGGCACCCTCCAGACCCGCGACGGCATGGGCCTGCTCTGGTATGACGAGCGAGAGTTCGGCGACTACATCCTCATGCTCGACTGGCGGGTCACCGCCGAGACGGACAATGCAGGCGTCTTCGTCCGATTCCCCGACCCCGGCGACGACCCGTGGGTGGCCGTCGACGAGGGCTACGAGATCCAGATCAACGACAACCCGGCAGGCGATCCGCAGAAGACCGGCGCCATCTACAACCACCAGGAGCCCAGCTCGTATCCGTCCAACGAGGTCGGCGAGTGGAACCGCTACGTCATCAAGATCGTGGACGAGCGGTACCAGGTGTTCCTGAACGGCACGCTGGTCAACGACTTCACCAGCACCGACCCGGCGCGGGGGCTGGAAGGGTACGTGGGCCTGCAGAACCACGACCCGGACACCCGCACCCAGTTCCGCAACATCTGGGTCCAGCCGCTGTGTGACCAGTAGTCCGCCACTCTCCAGGTCTGCTCTGGCCGTCGCCAGGCCGTAGCAGCAGGCAGCAGCGCCGTCGGCGCCCTCCGTCACCGTCACCGGAGGGCATCGGCGGCGTCTGTCGTCTTTCGGGCCCGGTCCCGGCGGCGTCGGCGAGTCCCCCGGCGAGCGGCCCGTGCCGAAGAACGACAACGTCCTCGTCGTCCTCGTCGTCCTCGTCGCAGGTCGGCGACGATCGGCAGGCACCGCCGACGATTCCGGTCGCCACGAGCAACGAGCCGGGGCGGGACGGTGGTCCGGAGGGGGAATGGTCCAGCCGAGACAGACCGGGCGTGCCGAGCAGTGCGAATCAAGGATGCCGGGCCTGCCCGAGTCCGGCCGCGCAGTCGGCTGACCACGACATCGCACGCGGCCGACTGACCGCAGCTGTCCGAGACAGCGAGGGAAGCCGAGAGGTCTCACTCCTCGGTCGAGACGAGCTGCTTGGTTCGGCCGCCCGTGAGACGCCGCTTCAGCTCGGTCGCGACGGTCTCAGCTCGCCTCGGCGGTGCCCCGACCCCGATCGCCGAAACCCCAGGGCGCCCCGTCGATACGCGCTTCCCCACGCTGCCGCCTGAACCAGGCCCAGTCACCGGCGGTGCCTGCTCCACGGGCGGGTGTGGTATAGACCAGTCGATGATTCCGGCGAAGGAGGCGGCGATGGCCGACACCACCACTACCACGAGCTTCGGCGAGCTCACCCGAACGCACTTGGCGGCAGTGGAGGCAGCCAACGCGGCGTCCGTCGACGCCGCGGCGACGGCGATCCTGGCGACGATCGAGGCAGGCGCCACCGTCTACACGGCAGGCGCCGGGCATTCACTGGCCGCCGTCGCGGAGACCTTCTATCGAGCGGGCGGACTCGCCTGTGTACGTCCGCTCTACCACCGTGATCTGCTGCCGATGCACGGTGCGCGCAGCAGCACCTTCGCCGAGCGCAGGCCGGGCCTGGCTGCCGAGGTGCTCGCCTCGATCACGCTCACCCGCGACGACACCCTGGTGGTCTTCTCCCACTCCGGCATCAACCCCTATCCGGTCGAGCTGGCCGAGGCGGGCCGGGCCGCAGGCTGCCGAGTGATTGCCGTGACCTCACAGATCGCGTCGGCGAACGCACCCCGCCGCGCGCACAGCACGGTCGCCGAACAGGCGGACGTCGTGCTCGACACCCTCGTGCCGCCCGGCGACGCGGCTTATCCGGTCGAGGCGCCTGCCACCGGCCCGCTGTCCTCCCTCACCACCGGATTCCTGTGGAACCTCGTCCTGGTGGCGCTGCACGACCGCTCCACGGCCGAACTGCCCCGCTGGCGCAGCGCGAACGTGGCAGGCGGCGACGAGGCCAACCGAGTGCTCTTCGACGAACAACTCGTCTCGGTTCCCGAGCTGGGCTGACCCCGAGGCGATCCGCCAGGCCCGACTGCGGCGCCGCCGTCACCCGACGCACGCTCACCCGCCGCCGTGCAGCTCGTCGTGTCGTCGCTGGGCGGTGACGATGTCGTCTGCCCGCACCGCGATCCAGTCGAGCATCTGCTGTAGCGGAACGGTCAGCTCTCGCCCCATCTCGGTGAGCGAGTATGAGACGCGCGGCGGGATGCTGGCCTCGACCTCGCGGCGCAGCAGTCCGTCGCGCGTCAGCGCGCGCAGATTCTGGGCGAGCATCTTCTCGCTGATCCCGCCGATTCGGTCGCGGAGCAGGTAGAACCGCAGCGGCCCGTCCTGCAGCGCCGCGAGGATCAGCACACCCCACCGGCCCGCGATGTGGGTGAGGATCACCCGTCCAGGGCAGTCGCTGTTGAACGCGTCACCCTTCGGATCGGGAGCGCCCCCGGTCGCCTGCACACCTACGTCCACCTCGCCAACTTACCGACAGGTTGGCTCTTACAAAAAGTAAGCCTGACTCCTACGGTGATCGTCGCCCGCCATCCCGACGGGCGACGGCGACCACCCGCTCCCGGCAGGACGCGAGAACGCCGGGCGGACGACGAGAAGGAGCAGCCATGTCGGAAACCACCATGACGTTGGTGATCGGCGCCACGGGCCACGTCGGCGGGCAGGTGGCCGCGCTGCTCGCCGAGAACGGCTCGCCGGTCCGCGCGCTGGTCCATCGACCCGAGGCCCGACTGCCCGTCGGTGTGGAGGCCGTACGAGGGGATCTCACCGACCTCACCTCCCTACGAGCCGCGCTGCCGGGGGTGGACGCGGTCTTCCTGGTCTGGCCGCTGGGCACTCCCGAGTCCGCACCCGCGATCATGGACGTGCTCCACGACAGCGTGCGGCGCGTCGTCTTCCTCTCGACCCTCGCCGTCGACGATGATCTCGAGGAGCAGGACAATGCGATCGGTGCGCTGCACGTGGTCGTGGAGGACGCCATCCGGCGGTCCGGTCTGGAATGGACGTTCCTGCGCCCCGCCGAGTTCGCCACCAACACGCTGCAATGGGCGGCCGACATCCGTGCCGGGTCGGTGGTCCGGGGCGCGTTCGGCGCGGCGGCCGGGACGTTGATCCATGAGCGCGACATCGCCGAGGTCGGGGTGCGGGCATTGCTCGGGCCGGGCCGCGTGGGGCGAAGCCATGTGCTGACCGGCACGCAGACCCTCACCCAGATCGAGCAGGTGCGCATCCTCGGTGAGGTGATCGGTCGTCCACTGCACTGGGAGGAGCTCCCTCCCGAGGCGGCCAGGGAGCGCCTGCTGAGTGGCTGTCCAAGGACTTCGCCGACGTGATGCTCGCGGGTCGCGCCGCGATGGTGGACCAGCCGCTCGGGCCGATCTCGACCGTGCAGGAGGCCGTCGGCAGCCCGGCACGATCCTTCCGGCAGTGGGCGATCGACCACGCCGACGACTTCCGCTGACGGACACCTCCTCGGCGGCGCGAGCCGCGAGGGCAGACCTTCGGGCCACGGCCGCCCTCGCGAGGCACGGTGCCGAGGAGACGACGCGCACTCGATGCCGCCTCGAGCCGACCCGCGAGACGTCCAGCCCGACGAACGCGCACCGCCGTCCGACCGCGAGCGCACGCGGAACCTCGAGGTCCGTCCCAGGACGGGACGGCGAGGCACCACATCGGCATTCCTACGTCCGCACGGGCCCGCCACACAGGACCGCGCGCGGGACCCACCCGATGCGCAGCCTGCCTGCGACGCCGTCCTCGATCGACAGGGCGACGGCAGGCACGACGAGAGACCGAAGAGGCGGGCACCCCCGCCCTCCGATGTCGTCCGTCACCCACGAGACCCGGACCAGCCGGGTGTCTTTCCCTCGTCGTGCCTAGTCGCCCGATCCTCGGACCAGCCGCGTGACTAATCGCAGCTGCGCCGCTCGCTCCGCCGCAGCCTGCACTGCCTGCGGGGCGCCGTCGGCCGCGTCGGAGAGCAGTCGCACCGTCTCCGACACCGACTCCCGTGGGGCGGCGAGCACCGACTCGACGAGCCGGTCCACCGCCGCAGGAAGTTCGGTCGAGGTCACGACCTCGTTGGCCAGGCCGATCCGGAGCGCCTCATCGGCGCCGACGAATCGGCCGGTCACGCACAGCTCCACGGCTCGCGCATAGCCCACCAACCGCACGAGCCAGGATGTACCACCCAGGTCGGGCACCAGCCCGAGCCTGGTCTCGACCATCGCGAACTGCACGTCCTCGGTCACGATCCGCAGATCGCAGGCCAAGGCGAGTTGCAGTCCCGCACCGATCGCGTGACCGTGCACCGCCGCGATAGTCAACCGTTCCGGCCGGGCCAGCCACGCGAACCCGGCCTGGAACTCCGCGATCCTGGCATCGGCCTCGTCGGGCGGGAGTGCCGCCAGTGACGGCAGTCCCGGCATCCCGTCGACACCGTCCACGGTGAACAGCCCGCGGTCCAGCCCCGAGGAGAAGGACCGCCCCGTTCCCGCGATCACCACCACGCGCACGGAGTCGGGCAGTGTCTGCCCGATCCGATGTAAGGCCTCCCAGGTTCGAGGCGTCTGCGCGCCCCGTACCTCGGGTCGATCCAGCGTGATCGTGGCCCGAGGACCGTCGACGGCCAGTCGGACGCCCGCACGACGCAGCGTGTCGACGTCCACCGGTTCGTCTGTCACCCGACGGCCTCCCTCGATCCGCCGCGCTGCGGGCGCGACGGCTGCCTTCCGGACGCGATGTCGCACGTCCTGTTCTCTCTGACACCGATCTCGAGGACTCCGATCTCTCGGCTCCCGATCTCAGTGGGGGGAACCGGGGACTCGGCCGGGCAATGCCGTCCGAACCCCGGTCTCGTGATCACTTCTTCTTCGTTCGGGTAGCGCCCCCACGCCCCCGCAGCTGCACGCCGGATTCGCTGAGGACCCGATGAACGAAGCCGTACGAGCGACCGGTTGACTCGGCCAGGGCACGAATGCTCGCGCCCTTCTCGTACTTCTTCTTCAGATCCGTCGCAAGCTTGTCCCGTGCGGCGCCGGTGATGCGGGCGCCCTTCTTCAGGTCAGCCACCTTGTCCCGCCTTCCGTCCGAGCAGGTCGGGCCCCTTGCGGCCCCCGTCGGGGCAATGATCGAACACGAACAGCATTAATGCCAGGCGATCATGGGAAAACATCGCAAAGTGTTCATCGCCGTACTGTCCGTCATCATCGCTGACCAGGGGGTATCACGAAGTCACCGCGCGTCGATCAGGCGAGCTGTACCAGCTCCAGATAATCCTCAGACCAGTGATCCTCGGTGCCGTCCGGCAGAAGAATCACCCGTTCGGGTTCGAGGGCTTGCACTGCACCCGGGTCGTGTGTCACAAGGATCACCGCACCCTTGTACGTCCGGAGCGCCTCGAGCACCTGTTCCCGGCTCGCCGGGTCGAGGTTGTTGGTCGGCTCGTCGAGGAGCAGGACGTTGGCCGCGCTGGACACCAGGCCCGCGAGCGCCAGCCGGGTCTTCTCACCGCCGGACAGCGTGCCCGCAGGCTGGTCGAGCTGCTCCCCGGTGAACAGGAAGGCCCCGAGCAGGGTCCTGAGCTGTTGAGCGGGTGCGTCGGGGGCGGCGTGCTGGATGTTCTCCCAGACGCTCGCCGAGTGGTCCAGCGTCTCGTGTTCCTGGGCGTAGTAGCCGATGCGCAGGCCGTGGCCGGGGATCACCGAGCCAGCGTCGGGCGTCTCCCGCCCGCCGATCATCCGCAGCAGGGTCGTCTTGCCCGCACCGTTGAGCCCCAGCACCACCACGCGGGAGCCTCGGTCGACGGCCAGGTCGACGCCCGTGAAGATCTCCAGCGAGCCGTAGGACTTCGACAGGCCCTCGGCCGTCAGCGGCGTCCGGCCGCAGGGCGCGGGGGCCGGGAAGACGATCCTGGCGACCTTGTCGGAGACGCGCTGCTCGTCGAGGCCGGCCAGCAGCTTGTCGGCTCGCTTGGCCATGTTCTGCGCCGCGACGGCCTTGGTGGCCTTGGCGCGCATCTTGTCCGCCTGCGCCATCAGGGCCGAGGCCTTCTTCTCGGCGTTGGCCCGCTCGCGGCGGCGACGCTTCTCGTCGGTCGCCCGTGCCTCCAGGTAGCGCTTCCACTCCATGTTGTAGATGTCGACCTCGCTGCGGGTCGCGTCGAGGAACCACACCTTGTTGACGACGGCCGCCAGCAGCTCCACGTCGTGGCTGATCACGATCAGGCCGCCGGTGTGCGAGCGCAGGAAGTCGCGAAGCCAGACGATGGAGTCCGCGTCCAGGTGGTTGGTGGGCTCGTCCAGCAGCAGCGTCGTCTCGGACCGGCCGCCGGGGCCGGACTCCGAGGCGGCGAACAGGATACGCGCGAGCTCCACTCGACGCCGTTGACCACCGGAGAGGGTGCTCAGCGGCTGGGTCAGGATGCGGTCGGCGAGGCCGAGGTTGGAGCAGATCCGCGCCGCCTCGCTCTCGGCCGCGTAGCCGCCGAGGGAGGAGAACCGGTCCTCCAGCCGCCCGTACCGCCGGATCGCCTCATCGCGCTTGCGCTCGTCGACCAGCTCCGCCATCGCGTTCTGCGCCTTCTCCATCTCGCGCAGCAGCTCGTCGAGGCCCCTGGCGGAGAGGACACGGTCCTTCGCGGCCACCGAGAGGTCTCCCTCCCTGGGGTCCTGCGGCAGGTAGCCCAGCTCGCCGGTCCGACGGGCCTCGCCCCCGTAGGGCGCCCCCTCGCCTGCCAGCACCTTCAGCGTGGTGGTCTTCCCTGCGCCGTTGCGGCCGACGAGGCCGATGCGGTCGCCGCCCTGCACTCGCAGGTTGGCGTCCGCGAGCAGGATGCGCGAACCCGCGCGCAGTTCGAGATCGGTCGCAGTGATCAAGAGAGAACTCCGAGAAAGAGACGTGTGGTCACGGGCATGAGAGAGCCGCTCGTCGAGAACGCGACGAGCCTGCCCATAGGTCAATCGATGCGGACCACGCATCCCAGTGTACGGGTCGGATCAACGGGGTTTCCCGGCGCCGAGTGCGCAGGCGAGCGGGCGGCACCGAGCCCGCAGGTGAGCAGACGCCGCCGTGGCGCCGAAGCGCTGCCGAGGGAGACGTCGCGTCAGAGGCGACGGTGGTCGACGTGGCCTGCATCGACGCCGACGCCCCGAACACCCGCCATCCGTCGGTCAGAACGGCCTCCCCGCGTCGACTCATCCGCCCCGGAGACCACCCGGGCCACCGGGGGCCACAGCAGGCGGTCGCAGGTGCCGTCACGCCCTGCGTCGCACCGAGGCAGGCGCATCGATCGCGCCGAGGGCAGGCAGGCTCCGTCACCGCGTCGGTGCTCGCCGGTCGAGCCGGACATCCACCGACGCCGTCGACGTCGATCTCGCCGCAGGCCGTGTCGGTCCAGCCAGGCCGCGAGGGAGGCCGCGATCGCATCGGGCTGGTCCTCCGGGGTGTGATGACCGGCGACGAGCGGGTGCCCGACGATCTCCAGGCCCGTGATCGTGGCCGCACACCACTCGAGGAGCGCAGGCCCCGTCATCGTCCCCGGCCCCGGCTCGAAGGTGCGGAGCAGCTTGGGGACGTCGGCGCTGTCGGCGAGCCACTCGCCGTACCTGGTGACCCTGGCCACCACGTCGGCGGGTTCCCCGCCGAGCGCATCGCCGTGGGCCATTGTAGGAGAGGCAGCCGATCGGCCCAGGTCGGATACGGCCGTCGGTAGACGGCGAGGTCCTCCTCGCTGAGGCCACCGGCGACCGTGGCAGGCAGGACCTGTGCGACGGGGCTCGTCCGAGACGGCGGTCTGCTCCACTCGACCGGTCGGCACCGGGACCGCCGCCGATCGGCGCTGCCCGGCACCGCCCTGCGACGTGGACCCTCGAGTCGTTCGCCCGGCGGGTCGCGGCCGGTGACCGGACCACGACGGCTCTCACGGCGGGAGCCCCCGTCAAGCTCCGTCCGAGGTTCGGTCCGAGCGTTCGACGACCACGACCTCCACGGCGAGCGCCCGTCGCGCGGCCTCGTCCAGCACGACCCGGCGCGGCTCGACCACGTCCAGCACCCTGGGCTCGGCGATGGCGAACAGCGGGGCCAGCCGAGGATCGGCCCGCACCTCGTCCAGCGCGGTCCGGTCGCCGCCCAGCACCACGGCGTCCAGCGTCGGCGCCTCGGGCAGCAGCACCTCGAACGTCGCCTCGCCCGCCGCCGACAGCGACACCCTGGCCTGACCCGCTCGGCGGCGGGCGAACCGCTGCTGAGACCAGCCGCCCGCCTTGTTCCGGCCGTGGACCTGCCGCCTGCCCGTGCGGGAGACCGTCACCCGGCCGTCCACCGCCACGCCCACGCTGTAGCCGCCGAGGCGGACCAGCACCAGACCGATCCGTCGCGACCGCAGCACGTGCTCGACGAGCACCTCGACCGCCCGGTCCGGCGATCCGCCCTCGCCCGCGCCGAGACCGGCGCTGCGCCCGTCGGTCAGGCCACCGAAGGGGACGACCACGGAGGCGCGGGCCCCGTCGGACGCGATGACCCGGACCTCCCCCGCGGTGGTCTCCGTCGCGGCGAGACCGCCGTGACGTCCGGCGAACCGCTCGAACCAGCCTGCGAGTCGCGCGGGCTCGACCTCCACCGCCCGGCCGCCGCCCGCGACGCTGCGCACCCGGCTCATCGCGGCGCCACCGCGACCCACACCGGCAGCGGGTGGCCGCTCTCCGCAGGTGAGAGCCGCTGTACCCCGACGAAGCCCGCGATCTCGAAGGCCTGGGCGATCTGGTCTCGGCTGAGCACACGGTGCCGGGTGGACGTGCTGTGGGCGACCTCCCAGCGGCCCTGGATGCGGTGCAGCCGCATCACTTCCAGGCCGTAGCCGGTGCCGTCCTCGGCCCAGTCCCAGAGCTGCACGATGATCTGTCTCGTCTCGCCCACCCCGGTGACCTTCGGCGGCGGCGCCGTCGGGCGAAGGCTGCGGAGTCCGCTGAGCTCGGGGACCGCCGCCACCACCAGTCCCCCGGGTCGCAACGCCCGCCGCGCGGCGGCGAGGGCGCCGCTCACACTGCCCTCGTGGGCGAGCTGCGGGAGGACGTCGTCGCCGACCCGCACCACGTCGAGGCGCTCAGTCAGCCGCCCGTCGAGCACGTCGAGCAGTTCGGCGGTCCGGTGTTGTTCGGACCCCAGCACCGCCTCGGCCACCTGTCCGAGGGCATCCGGTCGCGCAGCGGAGCCCGCCGAGGCGTGCACGCTGCCGGGAAATCGGCCGCCGGTCATCTCAGAGAGACTAGTGCCGAGACTGATCACGACTGTTCGTGACATCACCTCGGTCGACGCTGCTCCGGAGCCGGGTCGCCCGCCTGCTGGCGAGGGCAGGCCCCGGCGGATCGGGAGATCCGCTTGCCGACCGGCTCGGCGAGACGAGACAGTGCCGCGATGTACTCCGACGTCGAGGCCGCCGCACTCTACGACCGCCTCAATCCCTGGGGGCCGAGCGACGACTTCTACCTGGGATTCGTGATGGCCGCTCCCACCGTGCTGGACGTCGGCTGTGGCACCGGCATGCTGCTGCACCGGGCCCGCGAGTCCGGGCATTCCGGACGGCTCTGCGGGCTGGACCCGGATGCCTCGGCGTTGGCGAGGGCCCGCCGACGCGGCGACGTCGAGTGGGTGACGGGCCGAGCCGAGGACATCGCGTGGCGCCGGGAGTTCGATCTGGCGCTCATGGCGAGCAACGCGTTCCAGGTCCTGGTCACCGACGCCGAGCTGCGTGCATCCCTGCGGGCGATCCGAGCCGCGCTGGTCGACGGAGGTCAATTCGTCTTCGGCACCCGCAATCCGTCGGCACGGGCGTGGGAACGCTGGAATCCCGAGAACGCCACCGACCTCGTCGACGACGCGGGGCGCGAGCTGCGCGTGACGCACCACGTCGAGTCCGTCCTCGCCGACGTGGTCACGTTCACCGAGACCACCGCGACCCGCGACGGCGAGCCGCTGCGCGTCGATCGGACGTCCCTTCGCTTCCTGGACGTTGCAGGATTGGAGGGCTTCCTTGGTGCGGCGGGTCTCGAGGTGGAGGCCCTTCATGGGGACTGGTCGCGGGGTGCGCTCACCGACACGAGCACCGACATCGTGGTCGTCGCCCGCGCCGCACGGCCATGACGGGACAGAACCGGGCACCGGCAGGGCAGGGCAGGGCTTCGCCGAGCCTCGCAGGCGTTGAGCGACGACGACACGCGGGGCGCACTCCTCCGTCACGTCGACGCCCGTGTCGAGTCGCTGCGCTGTCCGGCTGCGGTGATCTGACCTCGATCGGGGGCACTCCCGGGTGCGCCGTCGGTCGGACCTGCGCCGGGCTGCACCCGGCCGCCGGGTGAGACGACGCGGCCGGTCACCACACCGCAGGCGACCGGGACGGAGTCGGGCGGATGTCATGCCGCTGCGCCACAGCCCGCACCCACCGGAGCCGATCGGAAGTCTCAGAGGACGAACGCATCAGCCCAGGTCTGGCCGGAGCGGCCGGACAACGCGTCCATCAACGCCACTGCCTGTCGATCACTGAGCGAGGCGACGAAGTCGACGACGGCGCGGCCTCTCGCGAGCGCGTGCACGGCGTCGCGGCCCGCAGGCACCTCGCCGGTCGGCCCGGCCAGCAGGGTCGGCTCGGTCGACGCCAGCGCCTGATACTCCTGATCGGCCAGCTCCACGAGGTCATGCAGCCTGCGCGGCAGCCGCGCCGCCTCCATCCGGTCGGTCAGCCACTGCTCCAGGGCCTCGACGAGCGTGGTGAGCAGCCGGGCCTGGCCGCGCTGATGGAGTGCCAGGTCGGGCCGCAGCAGCACGAAGTGTCGGTGGATGAACTTGAGCACCTGGACGTCGTGCCACTGCTGCGGCGCCAGGACGATGTGCGCGGAGCGCGTCGTCGGCTCCGCGACCACGCGGACGCCCGCGACCAGCCTGCTCGTCCAGCTCGTCGAGAACCGCGCGACGGTCTGCTCCGCCTCGTTCGAGCCGTCGAAGGGCACGGCGAGGAGGCTGTCGACGACCTCCCGCTCCACCCGGCTCACCGCCGCGTCGAAGGCGTCGTCGTCGACGATCCAGGAGTCCTTCAGGTGCAGTCTGCGCCGTAGGCCCTCCAGCGCGTGACCCGGTTGGCGGGCCCGCGCGGCGAGGTCGGCGTCGGACAGCGCGCCGAGGGCGATCGACCGGCTGCGCCAGCCGTGCAGCTCGGCCCACACCGTGGCGTGCTGTAGGACGCCGACCCGATGAAAATCGTCGAGGTCGTGGATCGCGTAGGCGATGTCATCAGCGGTGTCCATCACGGCCGCCTCCACCGTCTGCTGCCAGTCCGGGATACGGCCGAGGAAGGGAGCGCGGGCCTGTGCGAGGTCGTCGAGTTCGGTGACGTAGACGGAGAACTTGGCCGATCCGGTGCCGGGGAAGTCCGCAGGCTCCGTGGCGCCACGCGGCGGCACCGTCATCGACCTGGGATGCGGACGGGGCCGGGAGAGTCTGGTCCAGGGGTACTTCAGCACCGAGGCGCGGACCGCAGCAGTCAGGTCGAGGCCGGTGGCGGAGACCGCAGCGACCGGCGGTCCGCCCGGATCGGTGGTGGTGATGATCCGGAACGACTGCGCATTGCCCTCGAAGCCGTCGGCGAGGCCGAAGCGATTGCGGGCCAGCCGGTCCAGGACCTGCTCGCCGAGGTGCCCGAACGGCGGGTGGCCGAGGTCGTGAGCCAGCGAGGCCGCCTCGACGACGTCGACGTCCAGGCCGCCCAGCTTCTCGACGAGCCTCGCCGCGGCGGGGTCGGTGCGGAGGCGTTCCGCGATGCCTCTGGCGATCTGGGCGACCTTCAGGCTGTGGGTGAGCCTGTTGTGCAGCAGCAGACCGGAGCCGGTCGGGCTGACCACCTGGGTGACTCCGCCGAGCCGGGAGAAGAACGGCGACGCGGCGACGCGGTCTCGGTCGACGCGGAAGGGCAGGGCGGACAGATCCGACGGCGTCCGCACCGCGCCGGACCGCCGCGACGCGCGCAGCATCTCTGGTGTCGTCTCCTCGGTCACCCGACGACCGTATCCCCGAGCGGCGACGCCGGGGAACGACGGCATCGCGAGCCGGCGGTGCGCGGACTCCGGTGCGAGCTCGCGTTCGCCCGCGAGTCGGCGGCCGAGCCCGCCGCCCGAGTTCCGCCCCGAGGTCACGGGCGCGCTGCCGTGTCACCGCGATGCCGAGCGTCAGGCCAGAGTGTTCCCGCCGTTGACCGCGATGCGCTGACCGGTGATGAAGCCCGCCTCCACCGAGGCGAGATGGGCGACGGCGGCGCCGACCTCCTCGACCAGGCCGAACCGCCCCACCGGGACCCGCTCAAGGTAGGCACGGCCCGACTCCTCGGTCACGGTGCCGTGCCGCTCGGTCGGAATCCAGCCGGGGGCGACCAGGTTGACGGTGATGCCGTGGGGCGCGAGCTCGCGCGCCCAGGAGCGGGTCAGACCCAGCTGGGCGGCCTTCGCCGCGACATAGGCGGAGGACTCGGGCACGCCGAGCTCGACCACCTCCGACCCGATGTTGACGATGCGACCGTGGCCGCGCTTCCGCATTTCGGGAATGACCTCCTTGACCAGCAGCAGCGGGCTCTTGGCGAAGAACTCCAGCTGGTCGAGCATGTCCCGCCAGGTCAGGTCCTCGACCTTGACGGCGGGCTGTGCACCGGTGGCGTTGAGGACCAGCACGTCCACCGCACCCAACCTCTTCCGCACTGCACGGCACAGATCGGCGACCTGGGTCTCGTCGGTGACGTCGGCACGGAAGATCTCCGCCGTCCCGCCTGCGGCGCCAATCCGACGCCGGACCTCCTGAGCACCCGCCTCGTCGCGAACGAAGTTGATCGCCACGGCCAGGCCTCGACGGGCCAGCGCCTCGGCGATCGCCGCGCCGAGGCCCCGCGAGGCACCGGTCACCATGGCGACCCTCGCCTCGGGTGCGACGTCGCGGGCGTGGACGTCCAGCGGGCCCGGCGGGTGGTCTGCGCCGCCGCCGAGCTCGGTGGCGGCAGGCCGCGCCTCGGGGTCGGCGGTGGAGTTCTCGGCGGCCCCGGCATCGCTGTCGGGCGCGGTCTCCGTCGCTGACCCGGAACTCGATTCGCCGACGACCTCGACATCGGTCCCTGTGCCGTGTTTGATCTCGGGGCTCGCCCCGGCTGCGGTGGCGGTCGTCGGCTGGGAAGCGACGAGGCCGGCCCGCGACCCCGACGTCACCTCCGGTGCACTCGGGCCGCCGCTCGCAGACCCGGCGGCGGCCCTCCGCAGGGCCTCGGCGACGCGGGCGTCGTTCTCGGCATCGGTCGTCATGGTCGCGGCGGGGTCGACGTCCGCCGACTGTCCGGCCGTCGTCTCGTCGCGGTCCGCCCGCGGAGCGGCGGGCTCGGGGAGCAGCAGGCTGTTCGACACGGTCTTGGCGCCCGGCGGCGT
This sequence comes from Actinoalloteichus fjordicus, assembly GCF_001941625.1. NCBI lineage: Bacteria > Bacillati > Actinomycetota > Actinomycetes > Pseudonocardiales > Pseudonocardiaceae > Actinoalloteichus > Actinoalloteichus fjordicus. The sequence continues at coordinate 2,835,764 of NZ_CP016076.1, read as the reverse complement.
CCTGGTCCCCGTGGCGGTCCTGGCGCCTGCCGAGGTCCGCCCGCCCGCCGCCGTCCGGTGCCCGACGGTGGAGCGATGACCCGATCGCCTCGCCGACGCCTCCTCGACGGGCGCGGTGAGCGGCTCAGAACTGTCGGCACCCGATGCTGCCTGCACAGTGGAACCTAAGCCGGGCTCCGCCCGTTTCCGATCGCGTCCGCCCCAACGCAGCATGCCTGACAGCCCCATGACCACAGGATGACGTTCGTGACGGCGAAGATCCATCGATCTTCGCCGTCAGCTGAACCACACTCCGGCGCAGGACGGCCGCGTCGCCGGTCAGGCCCGCGTCAGCGGGTGGAGAGCCTGGTGGAGCGTCTCGCCGTACTCGCGCAGCGCGCGGCGAGACACCCCGGCATCGGGCACGCACACGTCGAAGCCGTGGAAGGTGCCGGGGAACAGGTGGAACTCGGTGGGAACCCCGGCCTCGGTCAGCCGTCCGGCGTACTCGACGGCCTCGTCGCGCAGCGGATCGGCGTCGGCGGCGGTGAGATACGCCGCAGGCAGTCCGCGGAGGTCCTCGGCGCGCGCAGGCGCGGCGTACGGGGGAACGTCGCCGCTCCACCCCGAGAGGTAGTGCCGCCACATCTGCTCGAGCGCGGGCGAGTCGAAGACGGGGACGCCTGCGAGCCCGGTGCTGGAGGGCGTGCGACGGCGATCGTCGAGCACGGGCTGGATCAGGAGTTGGAAGACCAGGGCAGGCCCGTCGTGGTCCCGAGCCCACAGGGCCACCCCGGCGGCCAGCCCCGCACCCGCGCTGCTGCCGCCCACCGCGATGCGTGTCGGGTCCCAGCCGTGCTCCGGCGCCGCCGCCACGACCCAGTCGAGCACGGCGAGGCAGTCCTGGAGTCCCGCCGGATAGGGATGTTCGGGCGCCAGCCGGTAGTCGACCGACACGACGACGCACTCCCCGGCGGCCGCCAGGCGCGTGCACCAGCTGTCGCTGCCGTCGAGGTCGCCGAGCATGAACGCCCCGCCGTGAATCCACAGCAGCACCGGGGCGTCGGCGCCCACCGAGTCCGGGACGTAGATCCGTACCGGCACCTCGGGCGCGCCCGCCCCGCCCGGCACAGTGCGATCGTGCCGGGGGATCTCCGGCAGCTCCGTCAAGCCGAGCAGGGTCCCCTGCCGCGCCCGCTCCCGATCGCGTCCTCGGGCCGCAGCCGCGTCCGACAGGTCGTCGGCCGGGCGCAGCGCGGCCTGTTCGACGAGTTCGACGTCCATCTCTCGATTCCTTCTCTCATTCATCGGGCTTCGTGCTCGGTCGAGTGTGAGAGTGGCCCCGCCTCGGTCAGCGTGATCGACATCGTCTCGGCCGTCGTCGTCACCAGGTGCGCGCAGGGATCGTCGGTCGGTTCGATGCGGCCGCCTGCGACGCTCAGCCTGCCGATGCGGGGCAGCACGAGCCGCAGGGACGCCTCGGGCGGGCCGGACACCCTGGCCTCGACTCGGCCGGGCGCCCAGTGCAGCCGCTCGACCGTGGTTCCGCCCCGCCCCCGCAGCCCTCGGACGGTGCCGGTGGGCCAGGCGGCCGGCAGCGCGGGCAGCAGCGACAGCAGTCCCGGCGAGGACCGCACCAGCATCGCCGCGACGACGGCCGGCAGTCCGCCGCTGACGTCCACATTGAACAGTCGGTCGACGTCGTGGGTGGAGGCGAGGTTGGGCCACCAGTAGTCGCCGGTGAGCCGGGTGACGATGTCGTGGGCGTGCTCGGCCAGCCCGAGCTGCGCGGCGGCCAGGCCGAGCTGCACCAGGCCGAAGGCCATGTCCCCCGCGTCGCCCGCCTCCCCGGTACGCCAGGCCAGCCTGCGTTCGATCGTCACCCGGGCCGCAGTCCGCAACGCCGGGTCGACGAACGCGGGGTCCGACTCGAACCACAGTGGATAGAGCTGCGAGGCGTGTCGATGCGCGTGGTTCTCGTCCTGCCCCGGCGCGATCCACTCCGCGAGCGAGCCGTCGTCGGCGATCCGATAAGCGGGCAGCCGGGCCAGCAGAGCACTCCACCGCCGCACCCGGTCCGGCGGCACCGCCGCCGGGGCGTGCTCGGCCGCCGAGATGAGGTTCCGCAACAGGCAGGCGACGGCGGCGACGTCCATGGTCGCGTCGACACAGGCCTGCGAGCCGGTGTTGGCCGGGTGGTTCTCCGGGGAGTAGGAGGGCACGAAGCTCAGCGGGGCGGCCCCGGCCTGCTCGCCGTCGGGTCGGTCGCCGCTCGCGCCGTGCAGCAGCTCGGCGTAGAAGTCGGCCGCCTCGGTCATGAAGGGCAGCGCCCTGGTGATCAGGAACTCCCGGTCGCCGGTGTAGAGCCAGTAGTCGTGGTAGTAACGGGCGGCCCAGGCGGCGCCCGCCGTCCAGAAGGTCAGGCAGAACTCGGCGGAGAAGTGGTTGTGCAGGCCGTGCGTCGGGCTCGTCCTCGGCGGCAGCAGGATGCCTGCCGCGCCGTACAGGCGGCGGGCGTTGTGCCGGAAATCGGCCAGGTGCGCCTCCAGCAGGTCGAAGAACGGCAACAGCAGCTCGGCGTTCCCGGTGACGAGCAGGCAGGCCAGCGCGCTCTGCACGTTGCCGTCCAAGGTCCAGTCACTCGACCACGCAGGCTCCCAGTCGCCCTGCCACACGCCCTGCAGCGTCGGCGGCAGCAGGCCGGTGCTGGAGATGATGTTGTGCCGCCCCGCGTCGAAGGCCAGCTGAATCAGGGCCGTGGAGCCCCGCTCGGCCAACAGTTCCTCGACGGTCCGAGGTGCGGTGAGCGGATCGCCCAGTTCCAGCCGGACCGTGTCGAACAGGGCGGCGTGTCTACGGGCGTGCGCGGCCAGCAGCGCCTCGGCGTCGGCGGGTAGGTCAGCCAGCGGCGGCGCGGCGGGCGCGACCGGGACGGCGGGCTCCCCCTCGTGGTCGACCGTCAGACGCAGCAGTACGAGCAGCTCGGTCGCGTCGACGAAGCGCAGGGTCTCGCCGTCGATCTCTGCGGTGCCGCCGGTCCGGATCACTCTGGCCTCGGCGCGGACGCCTCGTACTCCGCCAGGAAAAGAGTCCAGGAAGGTCATCGCGTAGGTCAGCTCGACGGCGGCGCCGCCCGGGGCGGTCTGCTCGCCGCCTGCCCCGGCGGCCATCGGGCGTTCAGGAGCCGGGCGCGCCGACCGACGCACCCGCGAGGGCGGCACCCCGTCTCCTGCGGGCACGGTCAGCGCCACCGCTCCGGTCAGCCGAGCACCGTCGACCGCGCGCAGCCGGAACACCACGACGTCGGCGTCTCGGGAGACGAAGGCCGAGCGGTCGCGGCCCGCCCAGCGGGTGCTGGTCAGTCCGGAACCGAAGTCGACGTCGTGCCGAGGTCCGTCGTCCGCCGCCGCCCGCACGCCGTCGGCGCGGGTGTCGGCAGGCGGGGTGTCGATCGACAGGGTGACGCCGGGGACGAGCGGGTCGGTGAAGTGCAGCGCACGGTAGCCCTCCTCGCGGGCGATCCGCTCCACCCGCTCGGCGGCCTGCTGCGGCCTGCCGTCCAGGATCAGTGCCCGCAGTTCGGGCAGCACGGCGGCGGTGTCCGGGGGGTCCCTCGGCGGATGGACGGGTCGGAACAGCCGCTCGTGCGTGACGGTGAGGCGATGCTCGTGCGCCGAGCCGAACATCGCAGCGCCCTGCACACCGTTTCCGCTGATCAGGCCCCGCTCCCAGTGGTCGGCCCTCGTGACGCCGGAGAATCCGCTGCGACTTGGGCGGGCGGACGCCGACGGCTGCTGTCTCATGAGTCCTCCTGGCCGCGCCGAGCTGCGCCGCGTCGCCTGCTGCGCGGCCGACGCGGTCTCTGGTCAGAAGACTTGCCTGCGCCGCAGGGCGTGTCCAGGCCCTACCGCGCCGCCGACTGCGGGTTCGACCGATTCCGGCCGACCACCGCCGACGACGACCGAGAAGGCGGCGGGCGGCCGGGACGGCGGCGGAGACCCGCGGCGGGACTGCGACGGCGACAAGGCAGGAGGCCGGGTCCGTTCGTCGTGTGACAGAGATCCCTGGTAGGCATGGGAACGTGGTCGATGTCCTCATCGCGGGAGCCGGTCCGGCGGGACTGGCGCTGGCCTGCGCCTGCGTGGACGCCGGGCTCTCGGTGACGGTCGCCGACCCGGCCGGCGATCGGCCGTGGCGGGCCAGCTACGGCCTGTGGCGCGACGAGCTGCCCGGCCTGCCCGATCACCTCGTGGCGGCGCGGGCGAGCACCGCCGTGGTCGTCACCGACGCCCGCCGCCGACTCGACGACCGCGAGTACTGCGTACTGGACAACCTCGCGCTGCGTGCGGAGCTGGCTCGACCCGAGATCACGCTGCGGCGCGGGCGGGTGCGCGGGGTCGAGCACCACCCCCACGGATCGACCATCGGCCTGTCCGACGGGACGAGCATCGAGGCAGGTCTCCTCGTCGACGCGACGGGCACCCGCGCCAGGGCAGGCGGCCCGACCTCGGCGCAGACGGCCTTCGGGCTCGTCTTGCCCGCCGCCGCCACCCGCGGCTACCTCGGGCCGGGCGAGGCGATGTTCATGGACTGGCGCGCGCCGAGCCCGGCCGAGACGGCAGGATCGCCGCCGAGCTTCTGTTACGCCGTGCCGCTGGGCGCCGACGAGGTGCTGATCGAGGAGACCTGTCTGGCAGGCAGGCCCGCCGCGTCGATCGGCGAACTCCGCACGCGGCTGGCCACCCGCCTGGCCGGACACGGCGTGGACGTCGGAAGGGCACACCGGCAGGAACGGGTCTGGATCGACCTCGATCGCAGCCCCCGCAGGCCCCGCCGCGTCCTGAGCTTCGGCGCGGCGGCGGGGCTCGGACATCCCGCGACCGGCTACGGCCTGGCCGCCGCACTGCGGCTGGCCCCGGCGACGGCTGCCGCGCTGGCAACGCACCGCACGCACGGACCTGCGGCGGCGGTGAAAGCCGCGCATCGGGCCTCGTGGCCCGTTCAGGCGAGTCTGGTGCACGCCCTGCGGCGCTATGGTCTGAAGGCGCTGCTCACTCTCGACCAGGACGAGTGCGCCGCGTTCTTCACCGCGTTCTTCCGGCTGCCCTCGGAGCTGCGCGCCGCGTACCTCTCCGATCGGGAGGACACGGTGGCCACCTCGCGGGCGATGATCGCACTGCTGTCGTTGGTACCAGCGCCGACGCGGTGGCGGTTGATCAGCGGCGGACGATCGGCGATGACGCCCCGCCGCAGCCTGGGCGCGCAGCGCCACGCAGTGTGATCGAACATACAGCCCGGGAACGAGAGAACATCTCGTCCTGGGTTCCGCACAGGGAGGAGCATGGCCAGGTGACTGCGCCGCCGCAGAACGTGCGCTTCGCCTTTCAGCCGCTGGTCAATCTCGCCACCGGCGGAATCGTCGCGCTTGAAGCCCTGCCCCGGCCACACGGGGGCGAGATGCGCGAACTGTTCCGTCAGGCCGTCGCGGCCCGCAGGCTCACCGAACTCGACGTCGAGTTGGCGGTGGGCGCCGCCTCGGCGGCAGCGGCAGGCGGTACCCGACTGCCGCTGCACCTCAATGTGCTCGCCGGGACCGTCGCCTACGACCAGGAGCGGTTCGACCAGCTGGACGCGACGCTGGCCGAGGCGGGCAGGCCGACGCACCAGGTCACCCTGGAGATCGGCGCGCCGTTCTACCGGCTGGACCCGGAAGCCCTCTTACAGGGGTTGGGCAGGCTCCGGGATCGCGGCTACCGACTGGCGCTCGACGGACTCGGCCAAGGTGATGCGTCGCTCCAGCTCGTCACCGCCGGTGCGATCGACATGCTCAAGCTCGATCCGACGCTGACCGCCGATCTCGGGGCCGTGCCGCAGCGAGCCGCGTTCCTGGAGTCGATGGCGTCCTTCGCCGAGCGAGCAGGCCTGCAGCTGGTCGCCCAGGGCGTCGAGAACGAGGACCAGCTCACCCGGCTGCGCTCGGGCGGCATCGCCCTCGTCCAAGGCGACCTGATCGCCCCGGCCTCCCGCAGACCGATGTCGCAGCTGGCGGTGACCTCGGTGCTGTCGGAGCTCACCCAGGTCCAGGCGCCCCGGATCGCGGCCCGCTCGGCCGGACCCCGGATCACCGACTTCCTCCAGCCCGCGGTGCCGCTGCCCACCACCGCGACCGCCGAGGAGGTGCGCGTCGTCTTCGCCGACCATCCCGACAGCACCAGCGTCGTGCTGCTCGACGGGACGGGCCGACCCCACCGACTGGTCGACCGCAACCGCTTCCTGCTGGCCGTCACCGGTCCGTACGGGCACGCGCTGCACGCGCGACGGGAGGCGTTGCGGCTCGCGGAGGAGCCGAAGCTGGTGGGCACGCACAACACCGTGGTGGAGGCGCTGGACCTGGTCGCCGACTCCGGGCCGGACCAGATGTACGTCGACCTCGTGGTGGTCGACGAGGCCGGCCGCTGCCTCGGCGTCGTCCGGGCCGGTGACCTCTTCCGGGGCGTCGCCGAGCTGAAGGTGGAGCAGGCCGCCACGCTGAACCCGCTGACCCGGCTGCCCGGCACCGACACGGTCGCCGTGGAGATCGATCAGCGACTCCTGGACGGCGACGCGTTCACCGTGAGCTGGCTGGACATCGACGGCTTCAAGGCAGTGAACGACACGGTCGGCTTCGCGGCGGGCGACGAGCTGATCCGCTCGCTGGGCAGGCACCTGACCGACCTCGCCGCGTCGATGCCCGGAGTGATCGTCGGCCACGTCGGCGGCGACGACTTCCTGGTGGTCTGCGAACTCGACCAGCTCATGCCGCTGGGCGCGGAGGTGCTGGACGCCCGGCGGCAGGCCGAGGACGTGGTGGTCACGGTGTCGCTGGCCTCGCTGGTGTGCGCGCCGGGGACGGTGGTCGATCACTACGACGCCTCCCGACGCCTGTCGCCGCTGAAGGCGCGAGCGAAGCGGCTGCTCGGGACCAGCTGGGTGGTGGGCCGGTCGACCTCCGACCAGGTCGACGAGCTGCGCGGCACGGCGCCGCCGGTCGCCCCGCAGGGCACACCACGGGCCCAGACCCCGTCCCGCAGGCGCGCGATCGGCTGAGGAACGAGCGCGGTCCGCTCCGCCGGCGTCGCAACCTGCCGGGCGACCGCCGAGGGCAGGCAGGGCAACACGGTCGCCACCGCAGAGATCGGCGCACAGTGCGGAGGCGCAGCCCGCTCGGTGTGGTGGAGAGGCCGAGCGGGCCTTCGCTCGATCTGTCTCGGTCGGATGCCGCCGGTAAGTCAGGCGGCACCAGGTTCGTCGTGTTCATCGTTCTCGTCGGACTCGTCACCCTCGTCCAGAGCCGTGGCCCTGGCAGGGTCGTGCCAGACGATGCGCGCGTCGATGTGATCCTCTGCGCTCCGGAAGCCGAGCAGCGCGTTCTCCGGCCTGGCGAGGATCATGCGACACGTCCGGTCGGCGGAGACGAGTTCGGCATGGTCGGGAAAGGCGAAACCCCAGGCGGCGATCCGCGCATCGGCACGCTCGCCGTACTCCTCGACGACGGCGAACAATCGCGGAGCCTCGTCGGCGACGATCTCAGCGAGGATCTCGGCGAAGGTCTCCTCGTCGCACAGGGGTGACGGGGTGCCGGGGGAAGACTGATCGTCTCGGCGCGGTGCAGTGGCGGGAGTCGTCATTCATGCTCTCCTTTTTGATCTTGCCGACGTCCTACGGGATGCCCACCCAAGGAACGCGAGCGGTAGTTAGCAGTATGGTTAGACGTCTAACGGTCCGAAATCCCCAGGATGGGTGTGTGGGCCTGCCAGCCTCACGGCACGATGAAGCCCGTTCGCGGGCAGAGAGGTACTGAAGTGGTCGGTCGTGGTGATCCATCACCGCTGCGGTGGTTGATCGGTGTCGAGCTTGCGCGTTTTCGGAATGCACACCGGCTGGCGTTGAGCGAGGTCAGCGCTCGACTACAGATGTCACGTGCGAAGGTCGGGCATCTAGAGACCGGACATCAACAACAATCCCCTGACGACATCGCGGCCGTGCTGAAGCTTTACGGTGCCGAGCAGCGTGACATCGACCGACTGACCTCTTTGGCGGGCCGGGCTGACGATGCGACGTGGTGGGCGGCATGGGCGAACCTCGTGCCCGACTGGCTGAAGACCTTTGTCGGCTTGGAAGGACTGGCCGCGCGGGAGTTCGTCTTCGAACCGTTGATCATTCCTGGTCTCTTGCAGACCGAGGCGTATGCGGAGATCGTCACGGCGGGCACTCCCCGGGTGCGTGCCGACCACGGCGAACGATTCGTGGGCTTCCGTATGGCGCGGGCGCGCCGCCTCAGCGAAGGCGACCATCCACTCCATCTGCACGCTGTGATCGGGGAAGCTGCTCTGCGCCTGCGAGTGGGCACTGCCGAGGTGCGTCGTGATCAGCTGAGTCATCTCGTACGGATGGCGGAGCTGCCCAACGTGACCATCCAGGTCCTCCGGCCAGAAGACGGGCTGCACACCGCGATGACCGGCCAGTTCGTGGTCTTGGACTTCGACGAGGCGCGGTCTATCGCCTACGCGGAGCTGCATGACGGTTCCGTCTACGTTCAAGATCCCGACCAGGTGCGCTCCTATAGCCTGGTGGCAGAGAACTTGCAGCGTGTCGCGCTCGGCCCCACCCAGTCGTCGACGCTGATCAAGTCGATGACCGAGGCCTAGGGACTCAAGCGGAGGAGAGCCATGCACACGTCAGCTCAAGCGAGTGGTGGCTGGCGGACGTCCAGCCGGAGCGCGAACAACGGCACCTGCGTCGAGTTGGCCTGCTTAGGGACCACCCACGCGATCCGCGACAGCAAGTCGCCAGACACCGGAACACTGTCCTTGACGTCCGTCCAGTCCGCTGACTTCTTCGCTGCGGTCAAGGCCGGCGTCTTCGACAGACGTCGCTGAGAAATCACGAGAGACGAACGGCCGGGTCCGGGCCCCAGGACAATACTGCGGCCGGACCCGATCGGGTCCGGCCGCAGTGGGTGACGACTCCCCCGGAGTCATCACCTGCCCCGAGACGGGGTCTCTCCTCAGACGGTGAAGCCAAGCGCGCGCAGCTGCTCGCGGCCCTCGTCGGTGATCTTCTCCGGGCCCCACGGCGGCATCCACACCCAGTTGATGCGGATGTCGTCCACGAGCCCGCCACCGGGGCCGCCGGTGAGCGCCGCCCTGGTCTGGTCCTCGATGACGTCGGTCAACGGGCACGCCGCCGAGGTCAACGTCATGTCCAGGGTCGCCACGTTGGCCTCGTCGACCGTCACGCCGTACACCAGGCCGAGGTCGACGACGTTGATGCCGAGCTCGGGGTCGACCACGTCGCGCATGGCCTCCTCGATGTCCTCGACCTCCGGCTTGTCCGCACGGGGAGCAGGCGGCTCGGGGAGTCCCTCGACCCCGCGCTGCACCTGCTCGGCCTCCTGGCCGGGATTCTGGTCTGCCACGCTGGTCATGCTGTCCTCACCTCGTCGACGACGCGGCTCACCGCGTCCTTGAACGCCATCCAGCCCAGCAGCGCGCACTTGACCCGCGCCGGGTATCTCGCCACCCCGGCGAAGGCGATGCCGTCGCCGAGGACGTCCTCGTCAGGTTCCACCTTGCCACGTCCCTGCATCAACTCCAGGAACGCCTCGGAGACCGTCAGGACCTCGGGCAGGGGGCGGCCGACGACGAGGTCGGTCAGCACCGAGGTCGAGGCCTGGCTGATCGAGCAGCCCTGTCCCTCGTAGGAGACGTCGAGGACGGTCGCGGCCGGGTCGTGGGCGGACAGGGCGACCCGCAGAGTCACCTCGTCGCCGCACATGGGGTTGACCTGGTGCGACTCGGCGTCGAACGGCTCCCGCAGGCCGTGGCCGTGCGGGCGCTTGTAGTGATCCAGGATGATCTCCTGGTACATCTGGTCGAGCTGCATGTCAGGCCACCCCCGCAGGCGACGTCAACCCGCCCGAGTCGACACCGAAGAACCGGCGGGCCTCTCGGACGCCCGCTACCAGCGCGTCGACGTCGGACAGGTCGTTGTACAGGTAGAAGCTGGCCCGCACGGTGGCGGGAACCGCCAGCCTGCGATGCAGCGGCCACGCGCAGTGATGTCCGACCCGCACCGCGACACCGAGGCTGTCCAGCACCTGCCCGGCGTCATGGGGGTGGATGTCGGCGATGGTGAAGGACACCGCCCCGCCCCGGTCGACGGTGTCGGTCGGCCCGACGATCCGCACGCCCGGCACCTCGCCGAGGCCTGCCAGCGCGGCCTCGGTCAGCGTCCGCTCGTGATCGGCGATGCGGTCCATCCCGACCACCCGCAGATAGTCCACGGCCGCGCCCAGCGCCACCGCCTGCGAGGTCATCGGCACGCCCGCCTCGAACCGCTGCGGCGGCGCGGCGAAGGTGGAGGCCTCCATGCGGACGGTCTCGATCATCGAGCCGCCGGTCAGGAACGGGGGCAGCACCGCCAGCAGCGCTCGCCTGCCGTACAGGACGCCGACCCCGGACGGACCGAGCATCTTGTGCCCGCTGAACACGGCGAAGTCCACGTCCAGCGCGCGCAGGTCGATCGGCGCGTGCGGCACGGACTGACAGGCGTCCAGCACGGTGAGCGCACCCACCCGGCGCGCCAGTGCCACCAGCTCCGCCACCGGGTTCACCGTGCCCAGCACGTTGGACTGGTGGGTGAAGGCGACGACCTTGGTCCGCTCGGTGATCACCGTGTCGGCGGCGGACAGGTCGAGCCTGCCCTCGTCGGTGACGCCGAACCACTTCAGCGTCGCACCGGTCCTGGCACAGAGCTGCTGCCAGGGCAGCAGATTGGCGTGGTGCTCCATCTCGGTCACCACGACCTCGTCGCCGGGACCGAGTCGGAACCGCTCGGCCGCAGGCCCCGCCGTCGCCGCGTTGCCCATCGCGTAGGCGACGAGGTTGACGCCCTCGGTGGCGTTCTTGGTGAACACCACCTCGTCGTCGGCGACGCCGACGAACGCGGCGATGCGCGCCCTGGCCGACTCGTAGGCGTCGGTGGCCTCCTCCGCGAGCTGGTGCGCGCCTCGGTGCACCGCCGCGTTGGAGGTCTCCAGGAACGCCCGTTCCGCGTCGAGCACCTGCCGGGGCCGTTGCGAGGTGGCGCCCGAGTCGAGGTAGACCAGCGGCTTCCCGTCCCGCACCGTCCTGGCGAGGATCGGGAAGTCAGCCTTGATGCTCGCGATGTCCAGCGGTGTCGCCGTGGTCGCCATGGCCGCCGCCTCCTTCTGTGTCACGATCCTCGCCCGTCTCCCTCGCCTGCCGTCCAGCCGGTCGTCGACCTCCGCTCGCGATGACGTCGTCCGCAGCGGACGAGGACGGCGGAGGCCGAGGACAGCGGCATCAGACGGCGGCGGTCTCCTTGCTGCCGGTGAACCGCACGTAGCCGTCCCGCTCCAGCTGGTCGGCCAGCTCGGCGCCGCCCGACTCCACGATGCGACCGCCCGCGAACACGTGCACGTGGTCGGGGGCGATGTGCTTGAGGATGCGGGTGTAGTGGGTGATCAGCAGAACGCCCCGGTCACCGGTCGCGGTGTAGCGGTTGACGCCGTCGGAGACGACGCGCAGCGCGTCGACGTCCAGGCCGGAGTCGGTCTCGTCGAGGATCGCGAACTTCGGCTTCAGCAGGTCGAGCTGGAGGATCTCGTGACGCTTCTTCTCACCGCCGGAGAAGCCCTCGTTCACGCTGCGCTCGGCGAAGGACGGCTCGATGTCGAGGTCCGTCATCGCCTGCTTGACCTCCTTGACCCAGTGCCGGATCTTGGGGGCCTCGCCCCGGACCGCCGTGGCGGCCGAGCGGAGGAAGTTCGACATCGACACGCCGGGGACCTCGACCGGGTACTGCATGGCCAGGAAGAGGCCTGCGCGTGCCCGCTCGTCGACGGTCATCTCCAGCACCTCCTCGCCGTCGAGCAGCACCGAACCCGAGGTGACCTGGTACTTCGGGTGGCCCGCGACGGCGTAGGCGAGGGTGGACTTGCCGGAGCCGTTCGGACCCATGATCGCGTGGGTCTCGCCCGCGCGCACCGTCAGGTCGACGCCCTTGAGAATCTCCTTGGGCTCGTCGTCGGTGGACACCGAGACGTGCAGATCCTTGATTTCCAGAGTGGCCATCGGTCTTCGTTCTCCTGGTCTCGCGGTGAAGTCTGGGAAGGGTCCGAGCGGACGGCGCGGCAATCAGCCCGCGACCCGGACTGCCGGGTCGACATGGACCCAGCCCTCATTGATCTCGGCCGGGAACACCGCCACCGGATCGGTGGCGGGCAGGCCGGTCGGCGCCCCGGTGCGCAGGTGGAAGCAGGAGCCGTGCAGCCAGCACTCCAGGGCGAGCCCGCCGCGCCGGGTGACCAGCTCTCCCTCGGAGAGCGCCACCTCGGCGTGGGAGCACACGTCGTGCAGTGCATGCACCTGCTCGCCGTCCCTCACCAGGACGACGGGGACGCCGTCGGCCTGGACGCGAACGGGGGTCCGCTCGGCCAGGCCTGCCGCCTCGCACACCGGGGTCATCGTCATGTGCCGACCGCCGCCAGCTCGGCCTCGATCGCCGCCTCCAGCCGCTCCCGGACCTCCGGAACGGCGATCTTCTGGAGGATCTCGCCGAAGAAGCCTCGGACGACGAGCCTGCGGGCCACGTCGACCGGGATGCCCCTGGCCTGGAGGTAGAACAGCTGCTCGTCGTCGAACCGACCGGTGGCGCTGGCGTGGCCCGCGCCCTGGATCTCCCCGGTCTCGATCTCCAGGTTGGGCACCGAGTCGGCGCGGGCACCGTCGGTGAGGATCAGGTTGCGGTTCAACTCGAAGGTCTCGGTCGCCTCGGCCGCCGCCCGGATCAGCACGTCGCCGATCCACACGGTGTGCGCGCCCTCGCCCTGCAGAGCGCCCTTGTAGACCACGTTGCTGCGGCAGTTGGGCACCGCGTGGTCCACCAGGAGCCGGTGCTCCAGGTGCTGCTCGGCATCGGCGAAGTACAGCCCCAGCAGCTCGGCGTCGCCGCCCCGCTCCCGGTAGGTGACGGTGGACGCGATGCGCACCAGGTCGCCGCCCAGCGTGACCGCGAAGTGGCGCAGCGTGGCGTCGCGGCCCAGTGCGGCGTGCTGCGAGCCGACGTGGACGGCGTCGGCCGCCCAGTCGTGCACGGTGACGACGACCAGGCGCGCGGAGTCGCCGAGCACGATCTCCACGTTGTCGGCCAGCGCACCGGAGCCCCGGTAGTCCAGCACGATCGTGGCGTCGGCGAAGGCCTCGGCCCGCAGCTGCACGTGCCCGTAGGCGGACCGGCCCTCGCCGGGCCCGGTCACCGTGACGGTGATCGGGTCGGCGGGACGCGCGTCCCGGGGAACCGTGACCAGCGTGGCCTCGGCGAATCCAGACCAGGCCTGCGCGGCCACCCGGTCGGCGGGCACCCCGCCGTCGCCCAGGCGAGAGTCGGAGCGGTCCACGGTCTCCACCGTCACCGGCGCCTCGGCCGTGACCTCGACGGTGATGCGGCCGTCGGCCGTCGCCGATCCGTCGTGCAGGCCCGCGAGCCTGCGCAGCGGGGTGAACCGCCAGTCCTCTTCGCGACCGCCGGGGACCTCGAAGGCGGCCACGTCGTAGGAGGTGAAGCGCTCGCCCCTGGAGGACTGCGGGATCACCGGTCCACCGTGCGAGTGGCCCTTGCCCGCGACGCCCGGGGTGACGTCCGTGGTGTCAGTAGGTGTCGCCATCTCAGCCGACGGCCCCTTCCATCTGCAGCTCGATCAGGCGGTTGAGTTCCAGCGCGTACTCCATGGGCAGCTCGCGCGCGATGGGCTCGACGAACCCGCGCACCACCATGGCCATCGCCTCGTCCTCGGTGAGACCGCGCGACATCAGGTAGAAGAGCTGCTCGTCGCTGACCTTGGACACGGTCGCCTCGTGCCCCATCGCCACGTCGTCCTCGCGGACGTCGACGTAGGGATAGGTGTCGGAGCGACTGATCGTGTCGACCAGCAGCGCGTCGCACTTGACGGTGGACTTGGAGTGGTGCGCGCCCTTGTTCACCCGCACCAGACCTCGGTAGGAGGTCCGGCCGCCGCCCCTGGCCACCGACTTGGAGACGATGGTGGAGGAGGTGTGCGGGGCGAGGTGGGTCATCTTGGCGCCCGCGTCCTGGTGCTGGCCCTCGCCGGCGAACGCGATCGAGAGCACCTCGCCCTTGGCGTGCTCGCCCATCAGGTAGACCGACGGGTACTTCATCGTGACCTTGGACCCGATGTTGCCGTCGATCCACTCCATGGTCGCGCCCTCTTCGGCCTTCGCGCGCTTGGTGACCAGGTTGTAGACGTTGTTCGACCAGTTCTGGATGGTCGTGTAGCGACAACGACCACCCTTCTTCACGATGATCTCCACGACCGCCGAGTGCAGCGAGTCGGAGCTGTAGATCGGCGCCGTGCAGCCCTCGACGTAGTGCACGTAGGCACCCTCGTCGACGATGATCAGCGTCCGCTCGAACTGGCCCATGTTCTCGGTGTTGATCCGGAAGTAGGCCTGCAGCGGGATGTCGACCTGCACGCCCTTCGGCACGTAGATGAAGGAGCCGCCGGACCAGACCGCCGCGTTCAACGCGGAGAACTTGTTGTCTCCGGCGGGGATCACCGAGCCGAAGTACTCCTTGAACAGCTCGGGGTGCTCCCGCAGACCGGTGTCGGTGTCCAGGAAGATGACGCCCTGCTCTTCCAGGTCCTCCCGGATCTTGTGGTAGACGACCTCGGACTCGTACTGAGCCGCGACACCGGCGACCAGCCGCTGCTTCTCCGCCTCCGGGATGCCCAGCCGGTCATAGGTGTTCTTGATGTCGGCAGGCAGGTCTTCCCAGCTGGTGGCCTGCTTCTCCGTGGAACGCACGAAGTACTTGATCGCGTCGAAGTTGATGCCGGAGAGGTCGGCGCCCCAGTTCGGCATCGGCTTGCGATCGAACAGGCTCAGACCCTTGAGACGGGTCTGGAGCATCCAGTCCGGCTCGCTCTTCTTGCCCGAGATGTCGCGGACCACGTCCTCGTTCAGACCTCGACGAGCACTGGTGCCTGCGGCATCGGAGTCGGCCCAGCCGTACTCGTAGGTGCCCAGCGTGGCCAGCGTCTCCTCCTGGGTCAGCGGCTGCTGGCCCGTGGCGGTCGGCGCAGTGGTGGGTGTTCGCTGCTCGGCAGCGGCAGTCATGCGGGTTCCCCTCCATCCGGATTCGGGGCTGTCTGAACTGGTGTCGCGGGAGCGGGCACCAGACGGGTGGGTGATCCGCCGGACTGTTCCGGCCGATCGGTGTGCTCCGACGCTCGGTCGACGAGCGGGACGTGCGTGGTGCACGCCGCGTCACCGCGAGCGATGGTGGCCAGTCGCTGAACGTGGGTGCCGAGCAGGTCGGCGAACAACGCCGTCTCGGCCTCGCAGAGCTGCGGGAACTCCGCCGCGACATGCGCCACGGGACAGTGATGCTGGCAGAGCTGCTCCCCTGACCCGACGCGACGAGTCGAGGAAGCGTAACCCTCACGGGTGAGCGCCTCGGCGAGAGCTTCGGCGCGCGTCGCGGGGTCGGGTGCGGCGGACACCGCTCCCCGATGCCGGTCGACCAGCTCGGTCACCCGTTGCCGGGCGAAGGCCGTCACGGCCTGTTCCCCGACGTGTTCGGCGAGGAACCGCAGCGCGGCCACCGCCAGGTCGTCGTAGGCGTGACCGAATCGAGTGCGTCCCGCCTCGGTGAGCAGGTAGAGCCGGGCAGGCCGCCCTCGGCCGCGCGGACCTCGGGGAGCCTGCCGCGTGCAGGCCTGACCGTCGGCGATCATCGCGTCCAGGTGTCGGCGCACCGCCGCCTGCCCCAGGCCCAGTTCCTCGGCGATGGCGGCGGCGGTGGCGGGCCCGTGTTCGAGAAGCAGCCTGGCCACGGTGTGACGAGTCCGGCCCTCGGAGAAGGACACGGGCGTCGCCGGGGTCTGAGCAGGCGAGGCCCCCGACGGCAGGTCGCCCGGCGGCTCCTGGCTGCCTGCGGCCCCCAGTCTGGACGACCCCGCATCGGACGACCCCGCGGCCGACGACTCGGACGGCCCCGCAGGCCCGCCCGCCGCCGTCATCTCGGAGGCGCCCCCGGCCGGAACCGACCGCGCGCGCTGGACCGCGCCGGGCACCGGGATAGGGTGCTCGGCGTCGTTCGCAGCCCCAGCGGGCGACCCGACGAATTCCACAACGCGAATGTTACCTAATTCGCCAGGGCGATCAACCAGCAGGTCCTCCGGGGTGAGTGTCGTCACGGCGCCGCCGTGCTCCGCGTGCTGCCCGCCGCCGCGCTGCGACCGACCGGCCCCTGCACTCCCCCGCGTCACTCGGTGCACGGCCGTCGGCAGACTCCACGAGGGTTTCCCCAGGCGGCGACGAGATCGATCTTGCCGCCCCCGGCGCAGCGGGTTCCGCACCAGGCGCGCGCCACGACGAATCCCGACCCGCATCGAGAATCACCGGCGCATTTCCGACGCGCCGAGGAACTTGCCCCATCCGGCATCCGCGAACACTGCGTCACGGCTACCCTTCTGCCCCGTGATGTCGGGCGAGGCGATCGGCGGTCGGGCGATCAGCAGAGGTTCAGACGACGAGGAGCAGGCGACCGACTCGCCGACGACATCCGCCGCCGCTCCGGCGAAGGCGGCGGACCGGCGCTCCGGCGTGGACTCGACCGGAGACGGCACGACCCCCGCCGACCCCGCGCAGACCGACTGCCCCGCCGGACCACCGGGATCGCTGGACGCGAGCGAGCACCGCAGCCTGGACGCGGTTCGTCGCTTCGGCACCGTCGCCGCGCTGCTGATGGCCGTCGGTGCGCTCGGGGCGGGCGCCGCCCCGGTGATCAACCCTGTCTCCGGCGTCCGCTTCCTCGGGCTGCTGTCGCGGATGCCGACCGTCGCACTCGCGATCACCTACACCGGGATGCTCATGCTGGTGGCGTCCTGGCTGTGGCTGGGCAGACTCGCCAGACCGGGCCGGGAGCGCCTGCTGTCCAGAAGCCAGATGGACCGCACGCTGGTGATGTGGACGCTGCCCTTCGTCGTGGCGCCGCCGATGTTCAGCCGCGACGTCTACAGCTACCTGGCACAGAGCGAGATCGCGGCGCGCGGCATGGACCCCTACGAGCTGGGACCGGCCACCGCACTGGGGGTCGACGACCCGCTGACCAGGGGCGTCACCAACATCTGGCGGGAGACTCCCGCGCCCTACCAGCCGCTGTTCCTGTTCCTGTCCCGTGGCATCACGGCGATCGCCTCGGACAACGTCGTCGCGGGCATCCTGCTGCACCGCGTACTCGCTTTGGCGGGCTTCGCCTTGATCGTCTGGGCGCTGCCCCGGCTGGCCCGCCGCTGCGGAGTGCAGCCGGTCTACGCGCTCTGGCTCGGCGCCGCCAACCCGTTGCTGCTGTTCCACCTGGTCAGCGGCATCCACAACGAGGCGCTCATGATCGGGCTGATGATGGCCGGCCTGGAGATCGCCCTGTCTCGCTCGGTCTGGGTCGGCGCGGTGCTGATCTCACTGGCTGCCATGATCAAACTCCCTGCGGTGCTGGCGCTGGGCTTCCTCGGCGCGATCATCGCGCGCCGCAACGGCGGCCGGATACCGGACCTGCTGCGCATCGCCACCGGCTTCACCGCCGTGTTCGTCATCGTCACGGTCGGGGTGTCGATGGGCAGCACCCTGGGCTTCGGCTGGATCGAGGCGCTGAGCGTGCCCGGCTCGGTGCGCAGCTGGCTGTCCCCGGTGACCGCCGTCAGCCAGACCAGTGCCGGGCTGGGCATCCTGCTCGGCGTCGGCGACCACACGGACGCGGTGATCTCCCTCGCACGGGCCATCGGCTACAGCCTCGCGGCGACGATCTGCGCCCGGCTGCTCTGGTCGGCCTTCCGGGGCCGGATCGAGCCGTTGGCCGGGCTGGGCGCGGGGCTGGGCTCGGTGGTGCTCCTCGGCCCGGTGCTGCACCCCTGGTACCTGCTCTGGGCGGCGATCCCGCTCGCCGCGTCGAGCACTCGACTGCGGTTCCGGCTCACCGCCACCGCGTACTCCGCCGTGGTGGCGCTGCTGGTGTTCCCCACCGGGTCCGGGTTCGACAGTCGCACCTATGTGGTGGCCCAGGCGCTCCTCGCCGCCGTCGCGGTCTTCCTGCCTGCGATGTTCGCGATGCGAAAGCGGATTCCTCGGCGTGAGCCGCTGCTGCATCCGGCGGCACCACCCCATTGAGCTAGTCTCCAGCGTCGTGACCCCCACCGCCGACCAGCCTGCCGTCGAGGTCGAGGATCTGGCCAAGCGGTTCCGCTCCACCGTGGCGGTCGACGGACTGAGCCTGCGGCTCGACCGAGGTCAGGTGCTGGCGCTGCTCGGCCCCAACGGCGCGGGCAAGACCACCACCGTCGAGATCTGCGAGGGCTTTCAGCGCCCCGACGCCGGGCGAGTGCGGGTGCTGGGCCTCGATCCGATCGCCGATGCGAACGCGCTGCGCCCCAGGGTCGGCGTGATGCCGCAGGGCGGCGGCGCCTATCCCGGCGTGCGTGCCGAGGAGATGCTGCGCCTGGTCGCCTCCTGTGCGGCGCACCCGCTGGACGTCACCTGGCTGCTGACGACCCTCGGACTGGACAACGCCCGTCGAACCCCGTTCAAGCGCCTGTCCGGCGGCCAACAACAACGTCTCTCCCTGGCCTGCGCGCTGGTGGGCAGGCCCGAACTGGTCTTCCTCGACGAGCCGACCGCCGGTCTCGACCCGCAGAGCAGGCATCTGGTGTGGGAGCTGATCGAGGCGCTGCGCGCCGACGGGGTCAGCGTGCTGCTCACCACACACCTGATGGACGAGGCGGAGCGCCTGGCCGACCGGGTGGTCATCGTGGACGGCGGCTCCGTCGTGGCCGAGGGCAGCCCGGCCGAGCTGACCAGTGAGGACGACCAGCGCCTTCGCTTCCGCTCCCGAGCCGGGCTCGACCTGGCCCTGCTGACGACCGCGCTGCCCGACGGATACACCGCCCAGGAGATCAGCGCGGGCGAGTACGCGGTGTGCGGGATGATCGATCCGCAGGTCGCCTCCACCGTCGCGGCGTGGTGCGCCCGCCACGAGGTGTTCGCCCAGGACATGCGACTGGCCCGGCGCAGCCTGGAAGAGGTCTTCCTCGAACTGACCGGACGGGAACTTCGCTCGTGACCGAGATCGTCAGCCCCGCCACCCGGTTCTCGCCGGGGAGCTTCCGACCCGATCCCGGACGCGGAAACCTCGTCCGGATGCTGCTCGTCCAGGCCAGGACCGAACTGCTGCTGACCCTGCGCCACGGCGAGAATCTGCTGCTCACGCTGTTGATCCCGCTCGCACTGCTGATCGGGTTGAGCACGCTGGACGTGATCGACCTCGACGAGCCGCGCATCGACGCGCTCGCTCCCCGCATCCTGGCACTGGCGGTCATGTCGACGGCGTTCACCGGCCAGGCCATCGCCCTCGGCTTCGATCGTCGGTACGGCGTGCTCAAGCGGCTGGCCGCCACCGCGCTGCCGCGCTGGACCCTGGTCTGCGGTCGGGTGCTGGCGACCTTCGGCGTGGTCGCCGTCCAGCTCGTGGTGCTCGGCGGCGTCGCGCTGCTGCTCGGCTGGGCCCCGAACCTGGCGGGCCTCGGCTGGCTGCTGCTTCTTCTCGTGCTGGGGACCGTGGTCTTCGGCGCGCTCGGCGTGCTGCTCGGCGGCTCGCTGCGAGCCGAGGTGGTGCTGGCGCTGGCCAACACGGTGTGGTTCGCCCTGCTGCTCGCGGGCGGCGTCGTGGTGCCGCTGGACGTGCTGCCCGACGGGGTCGCCTCGGTCGTGTCCTGGCTGCCGTCGGCCGCCTTCGCCGAGGGCATGACCTCGGCCGCGACGGCGGGCGTCGGCCCCGGCTGGCAGCCCGTCGCCGTGCTGGTGGGCTGGGGCGTCGGCGCCGGGGCGCTGGCGATCCGCACCACGCGACTCACCTAGGACGTCGTGCCCGCCCCGTCGGCGACACGTCGACGGGGCGGGTGCACCGTCTGCTCAGACAGGCGGCCGGTTGCGGCAGGACACTGGCGGCCTCGCCACGAGAGTGCCGCTCGGTCGGCTCGGACGTCCGGACGAGGTCCCGCCGCAGTGGTCTTCCTCACCACCGCCGGGGGCGGTTTCAACGTCGGCTCGAAACTGGACATCGACGGGGGCGAGCACAGTTCTGCTCACGACATGCTGCGGCGTGCGGCGCCGAGGTGCTGCACGCCGCCCGCGATCGGCGCAGGCGAGCATGGCCGCTTCACCGGGCACCGAGACAGACCGGTCACGCCTCGCCCGACGCCAGGAGCGATTGCTCGCGGCAGCCCCGGACCGCCCGGCGGGTCACCACCACGCTTCAACGCAGGCGGACGGCGAGTGAGGGAGCCCACGACGCCCAGGGGCGGCGTGCGGCCCGAAGGTGAACGAGTCATACGATGCGTGCCGTGCCGCAGCGAGATGCCTTCTCCCGTGTGACCGATCGGCTTCCCGATGTGGGATCGCGGGTGATGCGGCTCCTGTTCCTCGTCAACCTGATCTGCCAGACGGTCATCGCCGTCACCGGATCGGTGGTCCGAGTGACCGGCTCGGGGCTGGGCTGCGAGTCGTGGCCGGAATGCCACCCCGGCAGCATGGTGCCGGTGCCGCATCCCGAGCTGAACGCGATCACCCAGTGGATCGAGTTCGGCAACCGACTGCTGTCGGTGGGGATCGGGCTCGTCGCGCTCCTCTGCCTGCTCGGCGCCCTCGGTCTGCGCCCACGACGGCCCAGGATGATCCGACTCGCCCTGGTGACGCTGGGCGGGACGCTGCTACAGGGCCTGATCGGCGGCATCACCGTCTGGATGGACCTGCGCTGGTGGACCGTGGCGACCCACCTGCTCGTGTCGATGGGACTGGTGTGGACGGCCGGCCTGCTGCTCCGTACCGCGGGCGAGGGCGATCGGGAGGCCCGACTACTGGTGCCTGCGTCGATCCGAAACCTGGTCGGCACCGCAGTAGGGGTGCTCGGCGCGCTGTTGATCATGGGCACGCTGGTGACGGCGGCGGGCCCGCACGCCGGCGACGCGAACACGCCGCGACTCCAGCTGCCGATCGACGTGCTGGCGCAGGTGCACGCCGAGCTGTTGTTCCTCTTCCTCGGCATGCTCGTCGCCCTGGCCTTCGCCTTCCGCGCCGTCGAGGCCCCGGCGAGGGCGTGGCGCGGCTACTGGTGGCTTCTCGGCGTCGTGCTGGCGCAGGGCGCGATCGGCATGGTGCAGTACTGGACCGGGGTTCCCGAGGTGCTCGTGACGCTGCACGTTCTCGGCGCCGCGCTCGTCGTGGTGGCCTGTGCCTGGCTCTGGACGACCCTGCGCGATCGGGGCCCGGCGCCCGCCGTCTTCGACGCGGCCCGGCAGAACACGAAGCCGACGACCCGGCGCGGCGAGTTCGCGTCCACGAGCTGACCGACCGCGCGCCCACCGACGTCGAACAGGCTCGGCAGCGAACGACGGGAGGCAGGATCAGCGGCGAGTGCGACGTTCGGCCTCCCAACGGGTCCACAGCTCCGGAAGCTGGTCGGTGAGCCAGCCGTAGAACTCGCTGACCTCCCGAAGTCGCGCCGCGCGCTGCGAATTGCCCGACAACAGGCGCAGGCCCTCCTTGGTGAGGTCACGGGCGCGCGCGACCCGGTCGAACCGGTCCTGCACGAAGCCCGGCCAGCGATGCTCCTCCAACCGGTAGAGCGCTGCCTCCCGACCGCGACGAGTCGTCTTGCTGACCAGACCGGCCCGCGCGAGCAGCCGGATGTTCGTGCTCACCGAGCCGCTGCTGGCGTCCACCGCGGCGGCCAACTCGGCGGCCGTGCGCTCCGGCGGATCGCAGATCAGCAGGTAGCCGAGAATCCGCCCCGCGATCAACGGCATCCCCTCCTCGACGTAGAAGGCGGCCACCCGCTCGATCCAGTTCGCCGCCGGAGTGGAGTACGTTCCGCGCTCGGTCATCGACTGCTCCCTCGACTGGGATCAAGTTCATTCGACACTGAAGGAACGGTAGTACCTGAATGATCGACTGACAAGCATCGGTGATCCAGGACCAGGTGTCGGCGGCGAGCGAACAGGTGCGGAGATCACCCGATGCCGCTCACGGCGACTGTTCTCGGGCGGTCCGACGAACACCGCCCTGGTCGGCCCTCGGGTGCACGGCAGGCGTCGAAGGTCCGGCAATGCCAGCTGCGGTGGGGTCCGCCGGGACGCGGCGCGGTCGGCCTCGGAGCCGGGCTCGAGATCGGCGGACTCCGAGACGTCTCGCGCGGAGCGGTCGGTCGACCGTCAGTCGTCGAGCAGCATGGAGCGCACGGCGGCGGCGAAGCGCGCCCTTGCCGAGGCGTCGGTCAGTCGCAGACCCAGCAGCGGCTCGCTCAGCTCCAGTTCCAGAAGCAGCGGGCTGCCCGTGTCGTCGGCGATCAGATCGACCCTGGCATAGAGGAGGTCCTCGCGACGCAGGCCCAACCGTCGGGCCGCGACGGCCAGGGCGGTCTCGGCGACGGCGCGGTGGGCCTCGCTCGCCCGCCCGGGCCGCACCACCTCGGCGTCGGCCAGCCGAGCCTGAGCACGGGCCGGTCCGTCGTCGAGCATGGCGGGCTTGTGGAACGCATGCGAGAAGACGCCTGCGAAGAAGACCACCGCGGTCTCGCCCTCGGTGTCCACACTGGCCTGGTAGGGCTGGATCAACGCCGTCGAACCCGCCGCGTGCAGAGCAGCCAGGTGCGTCGCCGCCTCGGCGTGGCGCGCCGGGGTGAAGCGACCGACCTCGACCGAGCCTGCACCGACGGTGGGCTTGACCACGAACTCCGTCGCAGGCCACGTCGGCCGCTCGCCCGGCGCGACCACGCTGCTCGGCACCACCGCCACCCCGGCGGCGGCCAGGTCGACCAGGTAGCGCTTGTCGGTGTTCCAGCGAACCACCGACGCGGGATTGGCCAGCCGGGGAACCGAGTCGCACCAGGCCAGGAACGCGTCGAGCCTGCGCATGTAGTCCCACGGGGAACGCAGCAGCACGAGGTCGGCGGCGGCGAAGTCGACGGCGGGATCGTCCCAGCGGACCCAGGCGGCGGTCAGGCCCTCTTCGGCGAGCGCGTCGATCAGGTCCGCATCGTCGGTGTACCCGCCTGGCAGATCCCGACAGGTCACCAGCAGGACGCGCGGCGCGGAGGTCACCCGGCCCGCCTGCCCGCCATCCGGTTGCGGTGGGCGGGCCCGATCGTCAGGGCTGCGGTGGTGTCCCGATCCCAGTCCGACACGGTCAGGCCCTCGACCTGCTCGCACAGGGCCGTCCCGGTGGCGACGTCGGCCACGATGACGTCGCCCAGGGCGCCGTCCTCGCCGACCAGGGTCACGCGGGCGCCCGTGCGCCCGAGGTGGGCGACCACGGCGCGCGCCGTCTTGCCGTGATCGGCGAGGAACCGGCGGGCAGCGGACACGGCGGCGGGTGGCACGACGGGATCCTGCGTCAGCTGCTCAGACATGTCCTCGAGCCTAGGCGGCGCAGCAGGGGCGAGCCGAGCCGCCTTGATCTGGATCACACTTCGAGGCGGGATCGCAGCGGGGCGCCGTCGACGGGACGCCCTCGTTCACGGGCCGGTCGCGGGGTGTCGAGCGACGCGCCTACCGGCCGCGACCGGCCGGTCGACCCACACGGGCGAGCGGCGACCAGAACAGCAGGCACGGTCCCGTCGACCGGCGTCCCGACGGGCAGGGCAGGCCGTGCGGCGGCGCGCCGTCGCCGCGAGCCTGCGGCGAGCCGGGGCTGATCCGATCTCCCGAACACAGCCCGGCGGCGCGGCGATCCCGCCCGGAGTCGTCCGATCTCGAGCCGATCGATCGCAGGACTTTAGCAAGGCGAACGGTTTAAGGTCGTCGCATGAGCGACCACCCCACTCCCCCGCTGACCGGCCTCGTCGACGACTATCTCGGCTGGTACTACGACCGCCATCCCGTGCACGCGGCCATGCTGGGCTCCGAGGCGCACCGGCACACGCTGGGCGACTTCGCCGGCTCGGCCCTCGAAGCGGTCGAGGGCGAGCAGGCGCAGTGGCTGCGTCGTTTCGAGGGGATCGAGTCCGCCGCACTGTCGGTCGACGACGCCGTGGACCGCGACCTGTTGATCGCCACCCTGCGGGGCGCCGCGATCCACGCGCAGTGGCCGTCATGGCGTCGCGATCCCTCGGTCTACACGGGACCGATCTTCAGCAGCCTGTTCACCACCTTCCTGCGCGGCGGTGCCCCCGAGTCCGAGCTGGTGGCCTCGGCCCGCAGCAGGCTCGCCGAGGTGCCCGCCGTGCTGGCGGCCTGTCGCGCCAACCTGGACCCCGAGCTGTCCGCCCCGTTACTGGTCGGCCGGGCACTGGATCAGGCACGCACCGGGCGGGAGTTCCTCACCTCCTCGCTGCCCGCGATGGTGACCGATCCCGGCCTGCGGGCCGAGCTGGCCGAGGCCGCCGCACCCGCCGCCGAGGCCTTCGACACCCTGGTCGCGTTCCTCACCGAGTTCGCCGAGCGCGCCAGGGGCGACTGGCGGATGGGCGAGCAGAACTACTCCGCCCTGCTGCTGGACAAGGAGCTGCTCGGCTACGACACAGCGGAGCTGCACCGACGCGGACTGGCCGCCCATGCCGCGCTCGAGGCGGAGATGCGGGAGGTCGCGCAGCGGGTGCCGGGCGGCTCGGCGGACTGGCGAGCGGTGATGGAGCGTCTCCAGGACGACTACCCGCCCACGCTGGAGGCGATGCGAGCGGAGTACGCCACCGAGACCGAGCGGGCCAGGCGCTTCCTCGTCGAGCGCGAGCTGGTATCCTTCGCCGAGGGCGAGCGTTGCGAGGTCCTGCCGTCGCCCGCCTTCCAGCGGCCGATCCTGTCGGTGGCCTACTACATGGCGCCGCCCCCGCTCACGACCTCGCGACTCGGTCACTTCTTCGTGCCCTTCACCCCGGAGGGCTTCACCGAGGAGCAGGTGCGCCAGCGGCTGAAGACCAATGCCCGCGCCCAGATGCCGACGATCGCGATCCACGAGGCCTACCCCGGTCACCACTGGCACCTGTCGTGGGCCGCAGGCGGGCCGCGTCGCGTGCGCAAGACCTTCCGCACGCCCTACTTCAGCGAGGGCTGGGCGCTCTACGTCGAGACGATGATGCGGGAACAGGGCTACTTCACCGATCCGGCGCACGAACTGGGTCATCTGGAGGCGCGGCTCTTCCGGGCGGCACGCATCGTGGTGGACACCGCGCTGCACACCGGTGAGATGGAGATCGCCGAGGCGGAGCAGTTCATGGCCACCAAGGCAGCGCTGACGCCGGGCACCGCCGTGGGCGAGGTGCGCCGATACTGCTCCTGGCCGACGCAGGCCCCTTCCTACCTCACCGGATGCCTGGAGATCGAGTCGATCCGCGCCGACTATCTCGCCGCCGGGCGCGGTTCGCTGCGGACCTTCCACGACACGATCGCGGCCTCCGGCGCACTGCCGCTCGGGCTCGCGCGGCGAGTGGCCCTGGAGAGCTGAGCCGAGTGACGTCCGATCAGACCCGACGAGCGCGCAGCCTCTCGCGCGCCGTCGGAGATCGGAGTTTGATGAGCCGGGCGGATGATCCACCTGCGCCCGGCCCGCCTCGGCCGGGCAGGCAGGCGGGCCGGGGCGGTAGACGACGAGCGAACGGGAGAACATGATGCGGGCGATCCAGGTTGCGGCGCCGGGCGGACCGGAGACGCTGGCCTCCGTCGAACTGCCGGACCCGACTCCGGGACCGGGTGAGGTGGTGGTGGCCAATACCGCCGCCGGAGTCAACTTCATCGACACCTACCAGCGGTCCGGGGTCTACCCGGTGTCCTATCCGTTCATCCCCGGCCAGGAGGGCGCGGGCCGGGTGATCGGGCTCGGCGAGGGCGTCACCGAGTTCGCCGAGGGCGACCGGGTGGCCTGGGGCAAGGGCACCAGCAGCTACGCCGACCGGGTCGTCGTGCCCACGGCCGATCTGGTGCGGCTGCCCGAGTCGATCGACGAGCGCACGGCCGCCGCCTTGATGCTGCAGGGCCTCACCGCGCACTATCTCGCGGTGTCGACCCACCCGATCGCCTCGGGTGAGACGGTCCTGATCCACGCGGCGGCGGGTGGGCTCGGCCTGCTGTTGACCCAGCTCGCGGCGACGCGCGGGGCGCGGGTGATCGCCACGGTGTCCACGGCGGAGAAGGAGGCACTGGCCAGGGAGGCGGGCGCCGCCGAGGTGATCCGCTACACCGAGACCGACTTCGTGGCGGGGGTTCGAGAGCTGACCGACGGCGCCGGGGTCGACGTGGTCTACGACGGCGTCGGGAAGGACACCTTCGACGGCGGGCTGAAGGTACTGCGGCGACGCGGCCTGATGGTGTTGCTCGGCGGTTCCAGCGGACAGGTCCCGCCCGTCGACCTGCAACGACTCAACTCCAGCGGGGCTCTGTACGTGACCAGGCCCTCCCTGGTGCACTACCTGGCGGAGCCGGGCGAGCTGGCCTGGCGCGCGGGCGAGCTGTTCGACGCCGTGGCCGCAGGCGCCCTGCGGGTCCGCGTCGGCCACGAGTATCCGCTGGCCGAGGCGGCGGCGGCGCACACCGCCCTGGCGAGCCGGGGCACCACGGGGAAGCTGTTGCTGCTGACCTGACGACGACGGCAGACGGCCCCGCCGATCCGTGGATCGGCGGGGCCGCGCGGTCGATCGTGCGTCGCCGAGCCTCAGGAGGCCGGTGCGGTCTCCAGGACGTCGACGACGAAGACCAGCGTCTCACCGGCGAGCCGCTCCCCGCTGCCTGCAGGGCCGTAGGCGAGCTCCGGCGGGATGATCAGCACGCTGCGGCTGCCGGTCTCCAACCCGACCAGACCCTCGTTCCAGCCCTGGATGACCTGGGCCGCCCCGACGTTCTCCACCGGGAGCGTTTCGTTGCGGGCAAACGAGGAATCGACCGTATCCCCAGTCGACCAGAGCGTAAGCTGATAGTCCATCACCGCAGTGTCTCCCTCGGCCACTGCAGGATCCTCGCCCGGCTCCAACGGAATGATCACCAATTCATTCGGCGGACCGCAGTCCTCGGGCACGGTCACTTCAGGGACCGTGCCAAAGCCGCCAACTACCTCGACCTCCTCGCCGCTGCACGGCGGCAGGTCACTGTCCATCTCGTCAGTGGCGAGGCTCGTCGTTGGTGTCTGGACGTCGTCCGTGCGCGGCGGGTCGGCAGGTTCCTCCGCCGATGTACAGGCAGCGACCAGTGCCAGAGCCAACAGGGACAACCCGACGGGAGCAAGTCTGCGCATAGTCAACCACTGTACGTTGGCACACAGCGCATACAAGCACCTACCCGCCCGCTGCAATTTTGTATCGCCACTTCGAAAACATCTCACAACGAAGAGTCGCGTCCCGGCATGCACGCAAACAACCAGGACGCGAACCCTGCGCAGCCTAACGGGTGCTAACGCACGCTCCAGCCACCCACGCCGTCAACATCGGAACACGGACGATCTCATACCAGAATTCATACACTGGCCCACCGGGAACACATGTGTAACTACCAGCATACGCGGACCCCTGAATACTTCGACATTCCCCCACCCCGAGCGAGACCGGGGAACTGTAATTCGTGCCGGGTCCAGTTCGAACTCTCACCGGACCAAATTCACTATTTCCACACGCTTGAGTCTGCATCAATTCCTGCTCGTACGCGTGACCCAGCTCATCCGGCGACGACGCGGCCGCCTGAGAAAAAGAACCTAACTGAATAAGCACGACCACCATCAGCCCAATCAGCGCTCTAACAGGTCTACTCGACAACGTCATCACGAATTCCTTCCATTTAATATCAGCGCAACATCAATCCTGATTGTGAATCACCCAGAAGGGAAGAGCAAACGACACAGATCACACGAATAGAGTACACCCCCTCAGGAGGAATCACCCATTCGACGGCAGCCTCGAGCTCGCCCTTATCAAAGATTTCGACAGATTTCTATTAAAATTTCCAGCCTCTCGCAAATTGAGTTAAGACTCTTGGCTAGGATGGTGCCGAGGCGTTCTCAGCACCAGCCAGGCGCATCCCACTCGGCGATCGGGTGTCTCGAACGGTGCCCCCCGACTCCGCTCGACCCTGCGGCCTGTCCCGGTGGGCGGAGCACGACGGCATCGTGTCCCCGCCCATCGACTCGATCGGCCCCACGCCCGGACGCTCAGCCCCCGGCTCGCCGCATGGGAGGCAGCCGCCGGGTCAGCGGGATCGCGATCAGCGCGACCACGAGGTTCGCGATCAGCGCCAGGGTGAAGGCCCGCGTGGCGTGCGCGGGGTCGACCACGCCCTCGACCGGGCCGAGCAGCGTGAAGAAGATCAGCCCGATCACGGCGATGCCCAACGACATCGCGATCTGGATGAGGGTCTCCATCACGCCGGAGGCGGCGCCCGCCTCCCTCGGCGGCACGGCGCTGAGCACCGCGCCCAGCAGCGGGCTCACGCCGAGCCCTTGGCCGAAGCCGATCAGGATGAGGCTGGGGATCATCGCGGGCCCGGTGAGGTCCGGACCCAGCACCGCCGAGGTCCCGATCAGCAGCGCGGTCCCCGCCGCATTGAGCACGTAGCCGAAGGTGAGGACGCCGTTGCCGAACCGGGGTGTCAGCCTCGGCGCGACGACGGAGGAGATCATGAAGGCCGCCGACAGCGGGACGAAGACCAGTCCCGCCCCGAGCGCCGACATGCCCAGCCCGGTCTGCAACTCCAGCGTCAGCAGCAGGAAGAGGGCGGCGTTGCCCGAGAAGAAGGCCAGCGCGATACCCGAGCCCGCCGCGAAGGGTCCGCTGCGGAACAACGCCGGATCGGTGAGCGGATCGCCGCCGCGTCGGGCCACCCGGTTCTCCCAGGCCACGTAACCGATCAGGGCGGGCACGGAGGCCGCGAGCAGCACCGTCGTCCAGACCGGCCAGCCGATCTCCCGGCCGATCACCAACGGCAGGACCAGCATGCCCAACGCCACGCTGACGATCACCGAGCCGACGAGGTCGAGGCGGGGCGGGGAGTCCGATCGCGTGCGGGGCAGCACCCGCCACGCACCGACCACCGCGAGCAGGCCG
Source organism: Actinoalloteichus fjordicus (assembly GCF_001941625.1). NCBI lineage: Bacteria > Bacillati > Actinomycetota > Actinomycetes > Pseudonocardiales > Pseudonocardiaceae > Actinoalloteichus > Actinoalloteichus fjordicus. The sequence goes on along the minus strand of NZ_CP016076.1, from coordinate 2,806,637 downwards.
ACCGGCACGTTGATCAAGAAGATCGTCCGCCACCCGAGTCCGAACAGGTCGGCGCTGGTCAGGATGCCGCCCAGGACCTGTCCGGCGATCGAGGCGAGGCCGATGGTCGCCCCGAAGACGCCGAAGGCCATCGTCCGCCGCCGACCGCTGAACGCGGTCTGCAGGATGGAGAGCACCTGCGGATAGAACAGCGCGGCGCCGACGCCCTGCGCGACGCGGAATGCGATGAGCGCACCGGGACTCGACGCCAGCGCACAGGCCGCCGACGCGACGATGAACACCAGGACGCCGACGATGAAGGTGGGCCGGTAACCGCGGATGTCACCGAGCCTGCCGCCGGTGATGAGCAGCAGACCGTAGACGAGCGTGTAGCCGCCGACGATGAGCTGGATCTCGGCGAGGTTCGCCCCCAGGTCGCGTTGGATCGACGGGATGGCGACGTTGACGATGAAGGAGTCGAGCAACGCGAGGAAGGTGCCCGCCATGGTGACGAGCAGAATCCAGAACTGTCTCCGCTCCTGGCTGTCCACCGCAGTGTCGACGTCGGCACCGGAATGCCCCGAGGCGACCGACGACACGCCTTCTTGAATGGTCACGAATTCTCCTGATCTGCGCGAGAGAGGCTGCCCATGCTCGACATGGGCAGGAATTCACTGATTGCCGACTGCGATCGACCGGACGACGAGTCAGGCGGCGAGGGAAAGGCCGTCATCCGACTCGGTCGCGATCCCGAAAAAGTCGGTGTTCGCTTCGTCGTAACCGACTTGACCAGCATCGACCGTCGATCGCCTTGCTGAGATGAATGGTGAGTTCACCCTGGGAACAGCCGAAGGGAGATCGCCATCGATCATTCTTCGAGCGGCGGACCCTCCATTCTGATTGACGTCTCACCACGGACTCGGACATCGTCCTCGACGCCGTGCCGGATTCAGAATCGCGGCTGCCGTGTCGATTCACAAGGCGGTCGCCGGTCGGCACCGACACTCTCCGGACTTGACGAATTGTCAAATCGCGTCCTGGCAGCGCAGGGTCGATCGGCGGCGGCCCGAACGAGCGCGGGATCGCCGCCGATGACACGCCGCGCGGCGCACGGCGGCCCGGCCGGTGCCCGGCTGTGGCGAGTCCGGAGTGTCGGACGGCTCGGATCAGCCGACGACGCCCGCTCCGGCTTCTTTCGGCGGGCGGGCAGCGGACCCGCATCGAGGGAGAGGATGCGCGCCCTGGCAGGCGGAATCGACCGGGGCTCAGCCCCGGCGGTAGAGCGCCGACAGCTCCGCGTCGAGCTCCTCGGCCCTCGCCGGATCGGCCACGCCGCCCGGAATCCCGCGCAGCAGGCCGCCGCCCCGACCGATCACCGCGATCAGCGGCGGCTCCTCGGCGGCGTAGTGTCGCGCCGCCGCACGGTCGGCGTCCACCGCGACGGGATAGGGCACCTCGTGCTCGACGAGGAAGTCCGTGACGGCGGCGGGGTCGTCGCGGCTCGCGACCCCGACGAACGACACCGCATCGCCGTGCACCTCGGCCAGGTCCGAGAGCGCCTGCTGCTGATCGGCGCACGTCGCACACCAGGAGCTGAAGAAGACCAGCACCACCGGGCGGTCGTCCCACAGCGTCGACAGGCCGATCTCGGCACCGTCGAGCAGCGTCAGCTCCAGATCGGGCGCGGCGGGAGCCGCCTCGGGCTCGTGGTAGCGGATCTCCTCGGCGACGGGTCCCGGCAGTCGATCGGCGCCGCCAGGGGCGACCCCGTCCCGGGCCGCGCCGGGGTCACAGGCCGACACGGCGAACAGGGCGGCGACCAGCGTGCCGAGGAGACGTCGGGTGCGAGGCGGCGCATCGAGGGCGGTCATGTCCGCGCCCCGGTGCTCCACGGCGGCGAGAACGGGGCAGCGCTCGCCGCGACTACGCAGGGCGGCAGGCGGTCGGGGGACATCCGCACGCGGTGCATCCTCTCTGTCGGGCGGGGTGGTTCCGAGCCGGCGGCCTCGCCGGACCGGGTCCGCCTGCCCGGCCTGCTGCGGCGATCGGCCGGGGCGACGCCGACCGGTCGCCGCCCGGCTGGCCCGCCCGTCGAAGGCGCCCCGGTGGACGTCCCGGCTGGGCACGAACGGATCTCCGGTCCGGCCGGTATCGGCGGCCAAAAGGTGCTGATCAAGGCAGAGCGGTAACCCACTGGTCATCCTCGGCGGCGGTGAGCGGCAGCGGTTCCCGGTCGGCGACGGCGAGTCGGTAACTCGGCGACGACGGCGCGGTCACCGTCACCGTCACCTCGCAGAACGTGGGTCGGCGCGGAGCGGTGTCCTCGTCCAGTGCCGCGTCCAACTCCGCTTCCACCGCCGAGACGGCCCGGCCTGCCGGCAGCTCCCCCTCGGCCAGCAGCCGATCCTCGTCGTCGAGGAGCCGGAACGGCGCGGTGGCGTGCAGGTCGGCCATCGAGGCCGTCCCGGAGCATTCCGCGCCGGGCGCCCGGAAGACGCCGTCGCGCAGCAGCACCCGCACGGTCAGCCTCTCGCCGTCGGCCCCCGAGGACGCCGCAGCCGGGATCGCCTCCTCGGCCCCGCACCCGGCGAGGCAGGCGAGCGCGAGGAGGAGTGCGGAGAACCGGGCCGGGGCGCGTCCCGACGCCGCGCCGAGTCCGGCAGGCGTCGAGCAGCGGGCAGGCCCGTGGTCACGGCTCATCGAGAGCGGATGACCCGGCAGCGCGCGGTCTGCGTCTGCTCCGGATCGCTCTCCGACACGGCGGTCAGCGTGACCTCGCCGGTCCGGGCGGCGTCGCGGTCGGCCGTCGCGATCACCCCGACGTCCACGGTCTCCCCCGGTGCCGCCGCCGCCAGCTCGGCGGGCAGCCGCACCGACCAGCCCTGCGCTCCGGTGGCCGCGCTGAGCCGGTAGACGTCGCCGCCGTGCTCCGCCGCCGCCTCCCCGGTGTTGCGCAGCGGGAACGAACAGCGGGCGATCCCGTCCTCGGTCTGTGCGGCGCGGGCGGGGCGAAGCGACAGTCCCCTGCGGTGCGGGCCGTCGCCGTCCAGCGACCGCACCGCGACGGTGTAGGACAGGACCTCGTCCTCGTCGCGTCGCAGACCCAGGACGTAGAAATGCAGACGGTTGGCCTCGTCGACGTGCTCGGCAAGGCTGCCGGAGCCGGTGCCCGCCTTGAACAGTGCGTCGGCGAGCTGCCGTGCATCGCCGACCGTGACCATCGCTGGTGTGCCGTCGGGCCGGTAGAAGTCGACCAGCCCGATGTCCTCGGGGTTGGCGTCGATCACCCAGATGAAGGGCGCCCGGTCCTCATCCTTCGTCTTGGCCAGCAGCACCCCGCTGTCGGGGGCAAAGGAGTCACTGCCCATCCGGTCGACGACCTCCAGGGTGTAGTTCTGGTAGCCACCGCCGTCGCACAGCGGGTCGGTCCGCTGATCGCAGGGCGGCGAGAGGTCACCGTCGGGCAGCACCACGTTCAGTCCCGTCACCGCATCGCCCGTCGGCTCGGCGGCGCGGGCGGTGACCTCGGCGACGACCAGACCGCTCTCGGCCAGGTCGCCGCCGTCGACGCGCAGCACCTCGGACTCGTCGATCAGGCCGAGCTGGAGCTTGTTGCGCACCATGTGATGCGCGCCCATCGCGCTGCCCGAGGTCGGCGGGATCAGCCATCGCGTATGGGTGCCGCCGGGTCCGTTGAAGGTGCCTCGGCTCATCATGTCCCAGAGACCGCTGTAGGAGCGGATCGGCGGATCGGCGAAGGGGTTGTTGTAGTTGTCGCCGATGCCCAGGATGTGGCTCAGCTCGTGGGCGTAGACGCCCTGGCCGGAGCTCTCGGCCTGGGTGGAGGAGCCCGCCCGCGCGTTGGGCCAGATGCCCGCCGCCGCGCGCCACGAGGTCCAGTCGACGTAGCGGGTGTCCGACCAGTTGGGCAGGTCAGGGTCCGGCGGGCCGAACTCGTCCGGGACGTCCTCGCGATTCTGGAACATCATCTCGCCGAACTCCTGCCAGGTGGACGACTCGTCCTGGCCCGCGCTGAGGAAGAAGACGAAGTCGAAGCCCTCGGGAACCTGGTCGCCGACCTCGGCTCGCCAGGCGGCGCCCGCGTCGGTCCGCAGGTCGCGATCGCACGAGTAGCCTGCCGGACAGAATTCGGGACCCTGCATGTCGATCCCGTACTCGAAGGACTGCCCCGGCAGCCGGTACGGGCCGAACCCGGTGAGCTCCACGCCGAAGCGCCCTCGGGAGTCCTCCATCCAGTACTCGTTGATCGTGTGGCCCCGGTTGAGCTCGCCAGGGCTGTTGAGGAAGCCCTCGTAGAACTCGGCGACGTCCTCGCGCGGGACGTCGGCGGCGAGCGCGTCCGGGTTGCCGAACACCGTCGACCCGGCGGGCCGGGTGACGACGAAGTCCTGATCGGGATAGTCGGCGAGGACGAGCGCGCCCCGGAAGGTCTGCTCGGTGGGCACCAGCGAGGGGTCGGCCCACGTGGTGCCGGGCACCGCCCGGTAGTCCTCCCAGGTCATGTCCTCGGGATTGACCCAGCTCTGCGGGTCGATCGGTTCGACTCGGGCGGGCCCGCCGGGCCCTCCCACGCCGTCGGCGACCGCCGCCTGGGCGGTCAGCGCCCCCGACGAGGCCAGTAAGGCCGCCATGGTGGCCGTGACCACCGCTCGTCGCCCGATCCCGATGTGCCGCACACGCATGGAAAGACCTCCGCCTGCCCGGCGCCGCGGCCTCGGCGCGGGCTGCCGAGGTGAGATCCGGGTGAGTCGCCAGTCACAGGCTAGGCAGCGTCGCGGTCGGATTCTGCGGCCAGACGGGGGAATCCTTTAGTCACGCTAAGTTCCCCGGCGGGCCCGGTCGAGCCGCCGGGACAGGGCGTGCGCGGTGGACTCGCACCAGGCCGCGGTCTGCTCCTCGAACGCGATTCCCCGGCGGAGCGCCAGGTAGGGACCGATCCGTTCAGCGGTCTCGAGGTACTCCTCCTCGGTCCGCCCGGCCAGCATCTCGCGGGCCATCCCGTGGAAGTCGGCCAGCTTGACCTCGGCCTGTTCCCGGCGTTCAGCCAGGTCACGCAGCACGGCGGCAGACGAGCCGAACTCGGCCGCGTGCACGGCCACCGTCAGGTCGTCCTTGATCGCGGTGGGCCGGGTCGGCCTTTCGATGAAGGCCGCCAGCTCGTCAGCACCCGCAGACGCGATCGTGAAAACCCGCTTGGTGGGCCGTCGATCCCGGACGACCTCGTGACCGACGACGAGGCAGGCGGCCTCCATCCTCGCCAGCTCGACGGAGAGCTGCTGCGCGGTGGCGTGCCAGAAGTGAGCAACGGTCACGTCGAATCGCCGGGCGAGTTCATAAGCCGAGAGCCTGCGATCCGCCAGCGCGGCGAGGACGGCATGACGAAGGGCCATTATGATCGTCTCTCATACTCAAATAGTTGACTAGTTTAATCGAGAATATTAGGAGCCCCGATGAGAGTCGTCAGGACGGCGGCCCTCGCCGCCGGAACCGCGACGGCCGTGTTATTCGGCCTGGTCGTCGCGCAGGGCAGGCGCATCCGCGAGGAGATCCCTCGGCTGCCTGCGGCCGACGGTCCGCGACGAGGCCGCTCCCCCGGCGCGGGTCCCGCGCTGCGGGTGGCCGTGCTCGGCGACTCCACCGGGGCAGGCGTCGGACTGGCGGACATCCGGGACTCGCTGGCGCCGCAGCTCGCCGAGGCACTCGCCGTCCGCACGGGTCGCGACGTCCACTGGCGGCTGGCGGCCAGACCGGGTGCGACGGCACGGCAGGCGCACGCCGACCTGCTGCCCGAGCTGGACGATGCAGGCTGGCGGCCGGACCTGGTGGTCCTCTCACTCGGCGTCAACGACGTCACCGCCCTTCGCCCGCCCGCAGCCTGGCGACGAGACACCACCGCGCTGGTCAGCGCCGTGCGCCACCGGTTCGGCGCGGTGCCGACGTTGGCGGCGGGCCTTCCGCCGTTCAGTCGCTTCCCCACCCTGCCCAACCCGCTGCGGACGATGCTGGCCGCCTATGCCGCGCTGCTGGACCGGATCTACGCCGCAGTCCTACAGGCGGCGAACGGACGACATGTCGCCGTCTCGCCACGCCTGATCGACGGAGCGGGATTCTTCGCCTCGGACGGCTTCCATCCCTCGGCCGTCGGCGTGCGGAAGTGGGCCGAACTGCTGGCCGACGCCGCCGTCGACCGCTGGGCATGGGCCACCGCCCCCGCCCGGCAGGGCGGGACCACCCCCGCGCGGCGGAGCGACGCTACCGAGGCTCAGAAGCTGAAGGTCCAGCCGAACGCGGGCCAACCGATCACCGAGTCGACCGCCAACCCCACGAACAACGCCATCAGATAGGTGTTGGACAGGTGGAACAGGCGCATCGGCCGCACCTCGACGCCACGGCGCACACCGAGGTGCAGTCGATGCGCCGAGATCAGGAACCACGCGCCGCTCACGACGGCCAACGCGAGGTAGATCCAACTCGCGGCGGGGACCAGGAGCAGGGTCCAGACGACCATCACCCAGCTGAAGATCACGATCTGTCGCGACACGTACTCGGCGGGCGCCACGGCAGGCAGCATCGGCACGCCTGCCCGCTTGTAGTCCTCCCGGAAACGCATCGCCAGTGCCCAGGTGTGCGGCGGCGTCCAGAAGAAGATCACGCCGAACATCACCAGCGCAGGCCACTCCACCGTGCCCGTGACCGCGGACCAGCCGATCACGACGGGCATGCAGCCCGCCGCGCCGCCCCAGATGATGTTCTGCGCCGTGCGGCGCTTGAGCACCATCGTGTACACGAGGACGTAGAACAGGATCGTGGCCACCGCGAGCACGGCGGCCAGCAGGTTCGTCGTGAGCCACAGGAAGCCGAACGAGCCGAGGCCGAGCGTGACGGCGAAGATCAGCGCGTTGCGCGGAGACACCTGGGACCGGACCAGCGGGCGAGTGCTGGTGCGCTTCATGACGGCGTCGATGTCGGCGTCGATGACGCAGTTCAACGCGTTCGCGCTGGCAGCGGCCATCGTTCCGCCGACCAGCGTCGCCAGCACCAGCCACAGGGAGGGGACGCCACGCTGGGCCAGCAGCATCGCCGGGATCGTGGTGACGAGGAGCTGCTCGACGACCCTCGGCTTGGTGAGCGCGACGTACGCGCGGAGGACGGATCCGATGGACCGGGGCGGATTCTCGGTGACGACGGTGCTCACCGGGTGACTCCCACAGTGCTCGCCGACGACATGAGACTCCTTAGCAGCGTGGTTCGCGGCCCTGGACAACTGGGCCGCCCGAATGGTAGCCGCGCTACCTGATCGCCCCGCCCACCGGGTTCACGACCGGAGCGCGAAGCCGCCCTGACCTAGCGCTTCGCCCCTTTCGTCCGGCTCGGGACGGCTCGGAACGCTCCACCGGACCGGCCGCGAACGGCTCGCCGGACCGGCGGGAGGCGATCCCCGCCGTCCGCAGGCTCCGCAGTCGACCATTCCGCGGATCGACGACCGCCTCGGGACCGTGCCTGGGGGACGCTGCCGGGCGAACGTCCAGGCGAAAGTGACCAAGGCCGCCGCGGCGGGCCCCGACACGGAACCCTGCGTTCGCGTCCGGCCGGACTAGGCTGGTCGGCGGACGAAGGGCTGCGTGAGCGGAGGCGTGATCCCCAGAAAGTGCTGAGGTACTCGGGTGCCCTCCGGTACAGCCCGCTTGACGAGCGAAACAGGAGCAGATTCCTTGTCCGTGAGCGACGATCTGAGCCGCCTGACCACGCCCCACCTGCCCGCCGACTGGTCGGAGGCGGACCGGCGCGCGGTCGACACCATTCGAGTGCTGGCCGCCGATGCCGTGCAACGCACGGGGAACGGGCATCCCGGCACCGCGATGAGCCTGGCGCCTGTCGCCTATGCGCTCTTCCAACGAGTGATGCGCCACGACCCGACCGACGCAGACTGGATCGGCCGGGACCGCTTCGTGCTGTCCGCAGGTCACAGCAGTCTGACCCTCTACATCCAGCTCTTCCTGTCCGGTTACGGGCTGGAGCTGGACGACCTGAAGGCGTTGCGCAAGTGGGGGTCCAACACGCCGGGCCATCCTGAGCACCGGCACACCCCCGGCGTCGAGATCACCACCGGCCCGTTGGGACAGGGGCTGGCCTCCGCGGTGGGCATGGCCATGGCCGCCCGGCGGGAGCGCGGTCTGTTCGACCCGACGCCCGAGTTCGGCCAGAGCCCGTTCGACCATCAGATCTTCGTGATCGCCTCGGACGGCGACATCGAGGAGGGCGTCACCTCGGAGGCCTCCTCGCTGGCCGGACACCAGCAACTCGGCAACCTCGTCGTGATCTACGACGACAACAAGATCTCCATCGAGGACGACACGACGATCGCGCTGTCCGAGGACACCGCGAAGCGCTACGAGGCCTACGGCTGGCACGTCGAGGTCGTCAACGGCGGCGAGAACGTCACGGACATCCTCGCGGCGCTGGAGAGGGCCAAGGCCGAGACCGGCAGACCCTCACTGGTGCTGCTGCGCACGGTCATCGGCTTCCCCGCGCCGAACAAGGCCAACACCGGCAAGGCGCACGGTGCCGCGCTGGGCGAGGACGAGGTGGCCGAGGTCAAGCGAATCCTGGGCTTCGACCCCGAACGGTCCTTCCAGGTCGACGACGAGGTGCTGGCGCACGCCCGCGCGGTGGTGGATCGGGGCGCGAAGGCCCACGCCGAATGGCAGCAGTACTTCGACGCCTGGGCTGCGCGGGAGCCGGAGCGCAAGGCCCTGCTGGAACGGCTCAGCGCGCGGGTCCTGCCCGAGGGCTGGACCGAGAAGCTGCCGAGCTGGGAGCCCGACCCCAAGGGGATCGCGACGCGCAAGGCCTCCGGCGAGACGCTGGCCGCGCTGGCCGAGGTGCTGCCGGAGCTGTGGGGCGGCTCGGCCGACCTCGCGGAGAGCAACAACACGACGATGAAGGGTGCGGACTCCTTCGGGCCTGCGAGCACCTCCACCAGGGAGTTCACCGCGCATCCGTACGGCCGCACGCTGCACTTCGGCGTCCGGGAGCACGCGATGGGCGCGATCCTCAACGGCATCGCACTACACGGACCGACCCGGCCCTACGGCGGCACCTTCCTGGTGTTCAGCGACTACATGCGCCCCGCAGTCCGGCTGGCGGCTCTGATGAAGGCGCCCGCCGTCTACGTCTGGACGCACGACTCGATCGGCCTCGGCGAGGACGGCCCGACGCACCAGCCGATCGAGCACCTGGCCGCGCTGCGGGCGATCCCCGGCCTGACGATCGTGCGACCCGCCGACGCCAACGAGACCTCGGCGGCCTGGCGGACGATCATGGAGCGTCCCGACGGCCCGGTCGGCCTGGTGCTCAGCAGGCAGAACCTGCCGATCCTTGCGGGGACCTCCACGGAGGGCGTCAGCCGGGGCGGCTACGTCCTGGCCGAGGCCGAGGGCGGCGAGCCGCGCCTGATCCTCATCGCCACCGGCTCCGAGGTGCAGATCGCCGTGGAGGCCAGGGAGGTCCTCCAGGCCGAGGGCGTGCCGACCCGCGTCGTGTCGATGCCCTCGGTGGAGTGGTTCGAGGCACAGGACCTGGAGTACCGCGAGAGCGTCCTGCCGCCCTCGCTGCATGCGCGCGTCGTGGTCGAGGCGGGCATCGCCCAGCCGTGGTACCGCTTCGCCGGTTCCGACGGCGTGATCGTGTCCATCGAGCACTTCGGCGCCTCAGCCGACTACCAGACGCTGTTCCGCGAGTTCGGCTTCACCACGGACTCCGTGCTGGCCGCCGCACGCGTCACTCTGACCAGAGTCGAGGAGAAGTGATGAGCAGCAACGACCCGCTGGCCGCATTGTCCGAAGCAGGGGTGTCGATCTGGCTCGACGACCTGTCCCGTGACCGGATGGACTCCGGCAGTCTCGACACGCTCATCCGAGACCGCCACCTCGTCGGCGTCACCACGAATCCGACGATCTTCGCCGGCGCGCTCGCCAAGGGCACCGCCTACGACGAGCAGGTCGCCGAGCTGGCGGCCCGCGACGCGTCGGTGGAGACCGCCGTCCATGAGATCACCACCTCGGACGTCAGGCGGGCCTGTGACGTCTTCCGGCCGACCTGGGAGGCCACCGACCGCGTCGACGGCCGGGTCTCCCTCGAGGTCGACCCTCGGCTGGCCCATGACACCGCGGCGACCGAGGCGGAGGCCGCGGCGCTGTGGGAGGCGGTCGACCGACCCAACCTCTACATCAAGATCCCGGCGACCGTCGAGGGCGTGCCCGCCATCGCCCGCACGCTGGCCGCCGGGATCAGCGTGAACGTGACGCTGATCTTCTCGGTGGACCGCTACCGCGAGGTCATGGACGCCTACCTCGAGGGACTGGAGCAGGCCAAGGCCAACGGCCACGACCTGCGCTCCATCACGTCGGTGGCGTCCTTCTTCGTGTCCAGGGTGGACAGCGAGGTCGACAAGCGGCTCGACGCGCTGGGCTCCCCGGCCGCCGAGGCACTGCGCGGCAAGGCCGCCATCGCCAATGCGCGGCTGGCGTTCGCCGCCTACGAGGAGGTCTTCGGCTCGGAGCGCTGGCAGGCCCTCGCCGAGGAGGGTGCTCGTCCGCAGCGGCCGCTGTGGGCGTCCACGGGTGTCAAGGACCCGGCCTACTCCGACACGCGCTATGTCGACGAGCTGGTGACCTCCGGCGTGGTCAACACCATGCCGGAGAAGACGCTGTTCGCCGCCGCGGACCACGCGACGGTCGCAGGCGACACGGTGCGGGGCACCGGGTCCGCCTCTCAGGAGGTCTTCGACGCCCTGGCCAGGGAGGGCGTGGACATCGACGACGTCTACGTCGTGCTGGAGAACGAGGGCGTGGCCAAGTTCGAGAAGTCCTGGGAAGAGCTGCTGGAGACCGTGAGCGGTCAGTTGACGAAGGCGAAGGACAGCACTCGATGACCGAGGTGAACAACGCGGCCCCGTCGGTCGTGATCGCCGACGGGCCGTGGGCCCAGGAGGCAGGCGAGCTGGCCGAGCGGCTCGCGGCGGAGGCCGTGGCAGGCGAGCTGACGGCGGGCAATCCGACGCTGTGGGGAGCCGACGCCGAGTCCGAGGCCGCCGTGCGACTGGCCTGGACGACCCTGCCCAAGACCTCCCGCCCCCTGCTGGGCGAGATCGCGGCCCTGCGCGGCGAGCTGCATGCCGAGGGCGTCGATCGGGTGGTGCTGGCCGGGATGGGCGGCTCGTCGCTGGCTCCCGAGGTGATCACCGCCGCCGCAGGCGTGCCGCTGACGGTGCTGGACACCACCGATCCCGGCCAGGTGGCCGACGCGCTGGCGGGCGACCTGTCCCGCACGGTGCTGGTCGTGTCCTCCAAGTCGGGCTCCACCGTGGAGACCGACAGCCATCGACGGATCTTCGAGCACGCCTTCGAGGCGGCGGGCATCCCGGCCGCCTCACGGATCGTCGTGGTCACCGACCCGGAGTCGCCGCTGGAGACGGCGGCTCGGGCGGCGGGCTACCGGCATGTCTTCCGCGCCGATCCGCACGTGGGCGGCCGGTACTCGGCGCTCACCGCCTTCGGGCTGGTGCCCGCCGGACTGGCGGGGGCCGATGTGGCCGGGCTGCTGGCCGAGGCCGCCTCGGCCGCCCCGACGCTGGCCCAGGACGAGCCGGACAACCCGGCGCTGCGGCTGGCAGGCGCCTTCGGCGCGGCGCTGGCGCGTGGCGCGGAGAAGGTCGTCTTCGCCGACAACGACTCCGGCCTGCCCGGCTTCGCGGACTGGGCGGAGCAGCTCATCGCGGAGTCGACGGGGAAGAACGGCACCGGTCTGCTGCCGGTGGTGGTGGAGAACGTCTCGGCACCGGGCTTCGTCGATGCAGGCGACGACGCCACCACGGTCGCCCTCGGCTCGCCGGACTCGGCGGCGACGCTGACGGTGTCTGGCTCGCTGGGGGCGTCCTTCCTGCTGTGGGAGTACGCCACCGCGATCGCGGGCAGGCTGTTGGGCATCAATCCCTTCGACCAGCCCGACGTGGAGGCGGCCAAGACCGCCGCCCGGTCGCTGCTCGACTCGTCGGACGGCTCGGCGACTCCGACGCCGCTGCTGGTCGACGGGCCGGTCGAGGCCTATGTCGCGGGATCGTGGCAGCCGCCGGAGGGCGCGGGCCTCGACGAGCTGATCGCGTCGTTCGTGGCGGCGGTGCCCGAGACGGGCTATCTGTCGCTCCAGGCGTACCTGGACCGCGAACAGGACGCGTCGGCGGCGGTGCTGCGTCGCGAGCTGGCCAGGAACACCGGAGTGCAGACCACCTTCGGGTGGGGTCCCCGCTTCCTGCACTCCACGGGCCAGTACCACAAGGGCGGACACCAGAACGGCGCGTTCCTCCAGATCACCGGTGCGGCGGAGGAGGATCTGGCGGTTCCGGACCGGCCCTACACGCTGGCCACGCTGCAACTCGCCCAGGCGCTGGGCGACGGCACGGTGCTGGCCGATCGGGGTCGCCCGGTGCTGCGGCTGCATCTGACGGACCGGCTCGCCGGACTCGCCCGCCTGGCCGAGGCGGTCCAGGGAGTGAGCCGGTGAGCGTCACCAGGAAGGAATGGCGCAACCCCCTGCGCGACGACAGGGACAAGCGACTGCCCCGCATCGCCGGTCCCTGCGGTCTGGTGATCTTCGGGGTCACCGGCGACCTGTCCCGGCGCAAGCTGATGCCCGCGATCTACGACCTCGCCAACCGAGGTCTGCTCCCGCCCGGCTTCGCCCTCACCGGCTTCGCCCGGCGGGAGTGGGCAACCCAGGACTTCCGCAAGGTCGTCCACGATGCCGTGCGGGAGCACGCCAGGACGCCCTTCCGGCAGGATGTCTGGGACCGGTTGGGGGAAGGGCTGCGCTTCGTCCAGGGCAGCTTCGACGACGACGTCGCCTTCGACCGGCTCGCCGAGACCGTCCGCGAACTGGACGAGGTGCGCGGCACCGGCGGCAACCACGCCTTCTACCTCTCGGTGCCGCCGAAGGCGTTTCCGCTGGTGTGCAGGCAGCTCGCCCGCTCGGGGCTGTCCGATCCGACGGCGAGCACCGATCAATGGCGGCGGGTGGTGATCGAGAAGCCTTTCGGTCATGACCTGCACAGCGCTCAGGACCTCAACCGGATCGTCAACGAGGTCTTCCCCGAGGAGTCGGTCTTCCGCATCGACCACTACCTCGGCAAGGAGACGGTGCAGAACATCCTCGCTCTGCGCTTCGCCAATCAGCTCTTCGAGCCGCTGTGGAACGCGCACTACGTCGACCACGTGCAGATCACCATGGCCGAGGACATCGGCCTCGGCGGCCGGGCCGGGTACTACGACGGGATCGGCGCGGCCCGCGACGTCATCCAGAACCACCTTCTGCAACTGCTGGCGCTAACCGCGATGGAGGAGCCGGTCTCCTTCCATCCCAGGGCGCTGCGCACCGAGAAGGTCAAGGTGCTGGCGGCGACGCGGCCGATGGTGCCGTTCGCCGAGACGACCGCCCGAGGTCAGTACACCGGCGGCTGGCAGGGCGGACAGAAGGTGCCCGGCCTGCTGAACGAGGGCGGCTTCGCCTCCGACTCGGTGACCGAGACCTACGCGGCGATGACCATGGAGGTCAACACGCGGCGCTGGGCCGGGGTCCCGTTCTACCTGCGCAGCGGCAAGCGACTCGGCAGGCGGGTGACCGAGATCGCCGTGGTGTTCAAGCGGGCGCCCCATCTGCCCTTCGACGCCACCGCGACCGAGGAGCTGGGCGAGAACGCCCTGGTCATCCGGGTCCAGCCCGATGAGGGCGTGACGATGCGCTTCGGCTCGAAGGTGCCGGGCACCGCGATGCAGATCCGCGACGTCACGATGGACTTCGGGTACGGCCACGCCTTCACCGAGGACTCCCCCGAGGCCTACGAGCGGCTGCTGCTCGACGTGCTGCTGGGCGAGCCCTCGCTGTTCCCGATGAACGAGGAGGTCGAGCTGTCCTGGCGGATCCTCGACCCGGTACTGGAGTCCTGGCACGCCGAGGGGACTCCCGAGCCCTACGCGGCGGGAACCTGGGGTCCGCCCTCCGCTGACCGAATGCTCGCCAGAACAGGAAGGCACTGGAGGCGGCCGTGATCATCGACCTGCCCTCGACAACCACTTCTCAGGTCAACAAGAAGCTCGTCGAGCTGCGCGAGACCGGCGGGGCCGTCGCGCTCGGCCGGGTCCTCACCCTCGCCATCATCACCGACGACGGAACACAGGCCGAGGAGGCGATCACGGCAGCCAACGAGGCCAGTCGGGAGCATCCCTGCCGTGTCGTGCTCATCGCCAAGGGCGCCCGCCGGGCTGCGGCTCGGCTGGACGCCCAGATCCGGATCGGCGGCGATGCGGGGGCCAGCGAGGTCATCATGCTGCGGCTCTATGGTCCGCTCGCCGACGAGGGCGCGAGCTGCCTGGTCCCGCTGCTGCTGCCGGACGCCCCCGTGGTCGCCTGGTGGCCGTACGAGACGCCGAAGGTGCCTGCCGAGGACCCGATCGGTCGGCTGGCGCATCGGCGGATCACCGACGCGAAGTCGGAGCGCAATCCCGTCAAGGCCCTGGAACATCGGGCCGCCGTCTATGCCGACGGCGACACCGACCTGGCCTGGACGCGACTGACGTCGTGGCGGGCGCTGCTCGCCACGGCGCTGGACCTGCCGCCGCACGAGATGGTGGAGTCCGCGATCGTCACCGGCCGTGCCGACTCGCCCTCGACGACGTTGCTGGCGGCCTGGCTGGCCTCGGCGTTGGGCGTGCCGGTCACGCGGGTCCGGTCCCAGGACGGACAAGGCATCGTCTCGGTGGTGCTCCAACGCCGCTCCGGTCAGATCAAGCTGGAGCGGCCCGACGGCCAGTTCGCCACGCTCACCCAGCCCGGCCAGCCCGACCGCAGGGTCACGCTGCACCGTCGGCCGATGCGAGACTGCCTGATCGAGGAGCTGCGCAGGCTGGACCCGGACGAGATCTACTCGCAGACTCTGCAGGCGCTGCCGAAGGTCGAGGGGCATGCGACGGGGACGGCGTCCGGGCGGCGCAACACCGGAGGCCGCACGCGGACGGCGGCGGTGAAGTCGACGAAGTCGGCGACTGCGGGCAAGCCGGTCGGCAAGACCACGACCAAGGCGGGGGGCACCCGGACGACGACGTCCTCGTCCTCGGCGTCCTCCTCGACGGCGAGCACGTCAGGCGTCGCCCGCACCGGTCGGCGGATCGCCGAGCCCAAGCCCAGCAGGCGAGGCTCGACCTCGGCGGCCCGCAGCAGGAGCAGGGCCGCGAAGAACGGAGAGGACACCGCTGGTGAGCAGGCCTGAACTGGTCGTCCATCAGACCGGAGAGCTGCTGGCCGATGCCGTCGCGGCACGGCTGGTGACGGTGCTGGTGGACGCCCAGACCGAACGCGGGCGCGCGTCGCTCGTCCTCACCGGGGGGCGCACCGGCGGGGCGGTGCTGGCCGCACTGCGCACCTCGTTGGCTCGGGACGCCGTGGACTGGTCGGCGGTCGACTTCTACTGGGGCGACGAGCGATTCCTGCCCGCAGGAAACGCCGAACGCAACGAGACCCTGGCACGAGAGGCACTGCTGGATCACCTGCCGATCGACCCCGCCAGGGTGCACCCGATGGCCGCCTCCGACGGGCCGCTGGGAGCCGACCCCGACGCGGCGGCGGCCGCCTACGCCGAGGTGCTGGCCGAGGCGGCCGGGCGATGGGAGGGCGAGTCCGTGCCCGCCTTCGACGTCTGCCTGCTCGGGGTCGGGGAGGAAGGCCACACGGCCTCGATCTTCCCGGACTCCCCCGCCGTGCACGAGCAGCAGCGCAGCGTCGTCGCGGTGCGGGACTGTCCGAAGCCGCCGCCCACCCGGATCTCCCTGACCCTGCCCGCCATCCGCGCCTCGGCGCAGGTGTGGCTGATCACGACCGGGGCGGGCAAGGCCGAGGCCGTCGCGGCGGCCATGCGGGGCGCCGACGAGGTCGCCGTGCCCGCTGCGGGAGCCACCGGACGACAGCGCACCCTGTGGATCGTGGACTCGGCCGCCGCAGCCCTGCCCGACGGCGGGCCGCCGCGCTGAGCACGTGCTGATACCGGCTGGTGCCGGGCGTGGTCCGTTCGCGGGCCGCCCCGGCACCACGCCGGTCGGCGGCGCTCGGCTGGTCCCGGCCCGCACTCGATCGGCATCGACGTGGATTCCGCGCCGGACCGGCCGAGACGCCCCGGCGGCGATGCCGAGGCGATCGCACGCCCCTTCCCCACCCCTCGGCGGAGTCCCCGGCCGGAGCAGGCCGCGTCATGCCGGTGGGCCCGCCGCGTCTCGTGCGGCGGAGGCCCTCGCGGCCACGCCGTCGAGCAGGCAGGCCAGTCCGAAGTCGAAGCGCCGGTCCGCGTCGACGTCCTGTGCGTCGCGCAGCCGCCGCGCGAACTCCGGATAAGCGCCGCCCCCGGACAGCCCGTGTCGGATGACCGAATTCCCGTCGTGATCGCAGGCGGCGGCACCGTCGGATCGGCCATGGCCGCGTTCCTAGCCGACCACGGCATCGTGTCCCTCGTCGCGGAAGCCGAGGCCACACCGTCCATCCATCCCCGCGCCACCGGACTCGGGCGACGAACGATGGAGATCCTCCGACAGGCGGGCCTCGCGGAGCAGGTCGGCGCCTTGGCCGTCGATCTTGCGGGCAGCATGGGCAAGATCTCCGCCCCGACGCTGGCCTCGGCCGACCTGTCCGCCACCCCACGACGCCACGGCCGCACCGAGCTGCCGCCGACGCGGCAGAGTCGCCTCGGTCCTGTCGAACTCTCCGCTTCCTGCCCGCAGAACCGTCTGGACGCCGTCCTGTCGTCGGCCGCACGCAAGGGCGGCGCCGCCGTCGTCCACTTGACCCGGCTCCGTTCCTTCTCCCAGGACGACATCGGCGTCACCTCGGTGCTGGACTGCCCCGATGGCACCCGGTCGGTCCGGTCGGACTATCTGATCGGCGCCGACGGCGCGCGCAGCGGCGTGCGCGACGCACTCGAGATCGGCACGTCCGGGCCGAGCGGACTGGGCAGGCCGATGATCAACGTTCTGTTCCACGCCGATCTCGACGCGTACACGGCGGGACGTCGATTCGCCGGCTGCGACATCACGACTCCGGAGGCGCCCGGCATGCTGGTCACCGTCGGCGGGGCGACGAACTGGATCTTCCACACCGCCGCCGAATCGATCGCAGGTCGGGCAAGGCAGCTCACTCCTCGGCGATGCCGCGAGTTGATCCGGGCCGCGGTGGGCATCCGGACCTCGACGTAGAGGTGCTGCGCATCCTCCCTAGGCAGCCGCGCGGCATGCTCGCCGACCGCTTCCAGGATGGTCGGGTCCTCCTGATCGGAGACGCGGCGCACGCGATGCCGCCGGTGGGCACGTCCGGGGTGAACACCGGCATCGCCGACGCACACAACCTGGCCTGGAAACTGGCCGCTGTGCTCGACGGCCACGCGGGCGGCGCCCTGGTGGAGACCTACCAGGCGGAGCGGCGTCCTCGCCTGCCGCACGCGTGGCTGGAGAGTGACGGCCCGCCGCTCTCGACATTCGACCTCATCCGATCCGAGTTCACCCTGCTGACCGGGCGGCGAAACAGGCGTCGGACCGCCTCGGCCTGCGCCTGACGACACACCGGATCGGGGTCGAGCGATCCAGGGCAGACCTGTGGACCTGCGAGGGAGGCACGGGCGGGACCTCCCACCAGCGCCGGTGTAGCCCGGCGCCCCGGCGGGTACGGCAATGGGGACCCGGAGAGGAGCGACGGCATGAGACATGACGAGTTCATCGGCCAGGTTCAGGCGCGGGCACGACTGTCCAGCCGGGGCGAGGCCGAGACCGCGACCAGGGCCGCCCTGGAGACGCTGGGCGAGCGAGTGCCAGAGCAGGCGGCCGACCACCTGGCCGACCAGCTGCCGACCGAGATCGCCGAACATCTGCGCCGCACCGAGGTCATGGGCGGGGCAGGCACGGGAGAGCGGTTCGACCTCGACGAGTTCATCCGGCGAGTCGCCCAGCGCGGTCACATGCACGAACCGGACGCCGTGTACCGCTCACGAGTGGTGCTGGAGGTGACCGGCGAGGCTACCGAGGGCGTGCTGGACAAGGTGCGACACCAGCTCCCCGAGGAGCTGCGCACCCTGATCGACGCGGGCAGCAGCGGCCCGCTGCGCTAAGAGCCGGTCTTTGATCCCCCTGGAGTCGTGAGCGGGAATCAGCGTGGCTGAGCTGCAAGGCGGAGGAAGGAGACATAACGGAGTTATGTTGACTGACGACAACGCCGCAGATCGCCGCCACCTGCCCCGCGCAACAGGAAAGTGGGGATCAAAGACAGGCTCTCAGGAGGCGGTCCGGTCGCGTACTCACCTCACCTGGTGGAACGCGACCGGCCGGCGGGGGCACAGTCACGTCAAGGTGTTGGGCACATTGCGATGCGGCCCGTAATAGCCGATGTGCACCATGCCGGTCTCCCTGGACGGATGGAAGTAGATGCGAGGGGCCAACGGCCCGCCACCGGTGGCGATCTTGATGTGGGCCTCCATGTAGATGCGCCCAGAGGGAGACACTCGCCGATCGACGATGAACTCCCGTTT
This sequence comes from Actinoalloteichus fjordicus, assembly GCF_001941625.1. NCBI lineage: Bacteria > Bacillati > Actinomycetota > Actinomycetes > Pseudonocardiales > Pseudonocardiaceae > Actinoalloteichus > Actinoalloteichus fjordicus. The sequence goes on along the minus strand of NZ_CP016076.1, from coordinate 2,788,027 downwards.
ACTCCATAGCCGGGTGGAATTCCGCACGGTCTCGCTCTCCTTCATCGCGAGCTTCTTGGTGGTGGCGGGCCAGGCAGCGGGATGGCCCGAGGTCTCACACCAGGTCCAGAACGTGCCAGGAGCCTCGCCTCCGACCAGCGCCACCGCGTAGGCGTGGAGGGCCAGAAACGCACGCCACGAGGTCTCACCCCAGGCACGCGCCTCAACCGCGTTGTCGAGATGCGCAATATGGGCACATGCTTCGGCGGGAAGACACAACCGATCATTCAGATGCTCCTGTGCGAGCAGGATCGCGTCGGTGGGCGAATCCGCGCTCGCGGGCACCTGCTCGGCGAGGAGCTGCTGCATCGCCTCCGGCTTATCGCGCCATAACGCAGGCTCGGCGAGGGCGAGCTTCCGACGTGCCTCACCGAGCTCCGCCCGAAGCCTGTTGTTGTCCCCCTCCAGCTGATACTGCTCATCGAGGAGATCGAGATATCGCTGATCGAGCGAGGACACCCTGGTGCGGAGCTCGGCCGACTCCTCCTCCGCAATCGTGATGAGTTCGGCCCACTCGGCAGGCTCCCGTCGTACCGCGTCATTGAGCATTCGTTCGGCGAATTCGAAGCTCGCGGGCGCCCGCCGGGCGCCCGCTCGCAGCGAGATCGCCCGGTTGATCACCTGTCCCGCAGTCTGGCGATAGCGCAGGAAACGCGTGGGCAGGGTGTACCGATGCCGCCAGCCCTCGTCCAACGCAGGGTCCACGCCGGGTTCATAGATCCGGAACGCGCCGTCCCGGACCGCGTAGGAGTCACCCATGATCAGATTGAACTGCTCTACGCCCGTCTCATCCAGCAGAGTGATCAGCGCGAGACCCGCAGCCATACCGGCGGCCCGCACCATCAGCTCGTCGAATCGGTCCCGCATCGGCATCGCCGCCCGCGAAGCACGGAACGAGGAGTCGCGCGGGAGTGGCGTGAAGACGACCACGGGCACCACTCGACCCATACTCGTGATCAATTCGGCAAGTTCTTCGGCCCCGTCGGCGCCCACGAATTCTCGAGGCTGATGTGACAGCAGCACATCTGAGTCGGTCGGATTCACCCCTTCAGAAAGGAGAGTTCGGACGAATTTCGGAGCGGCGACCGTGACGTCATCGAGCGACTCGTAACTCACCGCCTCGACGTCGACCCAGATCCAGCCATGCTGTCCGCCGAGGTCCTTCTCGACGCAGTCACCTGCCCACGAACGCACGGTCGTCGTCCATCGCGAGCCGTCGTCTCGTGTCTCGACGAGCATGCCGCGAAAGACCGCCGAGATCTCGGTGCCAGGACGGTTGCTGACCTCATAGGCGATCCGAGACCGCATTGTCCCGTCGTCAGTCCGTTCCTGAGGTGAGTCCGTGAGGAGACGACCGCGGCTCTTCGTCGTGACCCACGCGGAGAACACCCGGCGCACGCGAGCCACCAGGTCCACATCGCGATCGCTCCATAACGCGCGATAAAGAATGGCCATGTGAACCCCACCACCTTGATCGTTCGAAGACCACACGATAGCAATCACAAACGATGGTGCGGCAGTTCGACGGGCAGGCGGAGCTGATGGTTCGGCAGGGACCCGGCCGCGCCGAGACTCCGGTACCGCGTTCGGTCGGGCGCCTGGGCAGGCAGCAGAGCCGGAGCTGCCACGACGTCGTCCTGCACACCTGTCACGTCGGACAGAGCGACGGCAGGGCCTGAGACGACGACGACACCGCCCGGAACGGACGGTGTCGTCATCAAGATCGGGCGAACCCGCGCCTATTCGCCTCGACGCTCGCGCAGTCGCTTGAGCGCCTCATCGAGTATCGCCTTGCCGTCGGAGTCGCTGCGCCGTTCCTTCACGTACGCAAGATGCGTCTTGTACGGCTCGTTGCGCGGCGGCGCCGGAGGCTGTTCCTCGTCACGACCTGCGGGGCACCCGCAGCGCGGACAGTCCCAGAACTCCGGCTCGTCCGCGTCGACCGCGAACGAAGGCCGCACCTCGTGGCCGTTCGCACACCAGTAGGAGACCCGACGCCGAGGCGCCGACTCCCCACGCTCCGACTCGCCTATCGGGCCCGCGCCGACTCGCGTGCCTCTGATCGCGTTACCACCAGCCATCGACGCTCAACACCCCACAACGTGGTAGCCCTACATGCCGACCGGAGGGACCGACACGTGCTCGTCGCGGATCAAGCGTCGATCCGGACCAGCAGACCCACCGCCACGATGCAGATGACCCAGATCGCGCTCGTGAAATACGTGATCCGGTCGAGATTCTTCTCCGCGACGTTAGATCCGGACAAGGTCGACTGCATGCCGCCGCCGAACAACGACGACAAGCCGCCCCCGCGACCCTTGTGCAGCAGGACAAGCAGGATCAGAGACAGGCTGGAGATCACCAGCATGACGTGCAGGAAGAGTCTCATCTCACCCTCGCGTTGTGGCGGTAGGCATCAAAGGGTACCGGGTCGGTGACCGCGGGTGGTACGCACGGCTAGCTCAGGGCAGCGGTCCACCCGCTGCGAGCGCGCAGAGCTTAGCGAACTCGTCGGCGTCCAAGCTGGCGCCGCCCACCAGAGCGCCGTCCACATCGGACTGAGCGATCAACTCGCCGATGTTGCCGGACTTGACGGAACCACCGTAGAGGACCCGCACCTGGTTGCCGACCTCGGCACCGTACTTCTCGACCAGCGCGGCCCGGAGCTCGCCGCACACCTCCTGCGCGTCGGCAGGCGTGGCGACCCGGCCGGTGCCGATGGCCCACACCGGCTCGTAGGCCACGACGACCTCGGCCACCTGTTCGGCCTTGAGCCCCTTGAGCGCCGCGATGAGCTGGGCACGGCCGTGTGCGACGTGCCCACCCGCCTCACGGACCTCCAGCGGCTCGCCGACACACAGGATCGGCGTCAGGCCGTGCTTGAGCGCGGCCCGCACCTTCTTGTTGACCAGGTCGTCGTCCTCGGCGTGGTATTCACGCCGCTCCGAGTGCCCCACGATCACGTAGGAGCAGCCCAGCTTGGCGAGCATCGCGCCGGACACGTCGCCGGTGTAGGCACCGGACTCGTGCGGCGAGAGATCCTGCGCACCATGCTTGAGCAGCAGTTTGTCCCCGTCGATCAGCGTCTGCACGCTGCGGATGTCGGTGAACGGCGGGATCACCGCCACCTCGACCTTGGCGAAGTACTTCTCGGGCAGGGAGAACGCGATCTTCTGCGTCAGCGAGATGCCCTCGAAATGATTGAGGTTCATCTTCCAGTTGCCCGCGATGAGCGGTTGACGAACAGCCATCTGCCTTCAGTCCTCCAGGACCGCGACGCCGGGAAGGACCTTGCCCTCCAGGAACTCCAGGGACGCCCCACCACCGGTGGAGATGTGCGAGAAACCGTCCTCCGGCAGTCCGAGGGCTCGGACCGCCGCAGCGGAGTCCCCGCCGCCGACCACGCTGAACGCCTTGCCGTCGACCAGCGCCGTGGCGACCGCTCTGGTGCCCTCCGCGAAGGCGGCGAACTCGAAGACGCCCACCGGGCCGTTCCAGAACACGGTGGCCGCGTCGGCCAGCCGCTCGGCGAACAGCTCACGAGTTCGGGGGCCGATGTCGAGGCCCTCCCGGTCGGCCGGGATGGCGTCGGCGGACACGACCTTGACGTCGGCGTCGGCGGCGAAGTCCGTGGCGGCCAGCACGTCGACCGGCAGCACCAGCTCGACACCGCGTCGCTCGGCCTCGGCGATGAAGCCGCGCACCGCGTCGAGCTGATCGGCCTGCAACAACGACTTGCCGACCTCGTGCCCGCGAGCCTTGAGGAAGGTGTACGCCATGCCGCCGCCGATGAGCAGCCGGTCGACCTTGGCCAGCAGGTTCTCGATGACCGCCAGCTTGTCGGAGACCTTCGCCCCGCCCAGCACCACCGCATACGGCCTGGCGGGCTCCTCGGTGAGCCTGCGCAGCACCGTCACCTCGGCGAGCACCAGCTCGCCCGCATAGTGCGGGAGCAGCCGGGCCACGTCGTACACCGAGGCCTGCTTGCGGTGCACCACGCCGAAGCCGTCCGAGACGAAGGCGCCGTCGGAGCCGACCAGGTCGGCCAGCTCGCGGGCCAGCGCACCGCGCTCGGCCTCGTCCTTGCTGGTCTCCCTCGGGTCGAAGCGCACGTTCTCCAGCAGCGCCACCGAGCCGTCGGCCAGGCCGTCGACCGCTGCCTTGGCAGACGGACCCACCACGTCCTCGGCCGCGGCGACCTCGACGCCGAGCAGCTCACCGAGCCGCGCGGCCACCGGGGCCAGTGAGAACTTCTCTTCCGGCACGCCCTTGGGCCTGCCGAGGTGCGCGGCGATCACCACACGGGCGCCCGCCGCGATCAGCGCCGACAGCGTGGGCAGCGAGGCGCGCACCCGGCCGTCGTCGGTGATCCGCTGCCCGTCGAGGGGGACGTTGAGGTCGGCGCGCACGAGCACGCGCCGACCCCGAACACCCTCGGCCAGCAGGTCCTGAACTGTCGCGACGTCCCCGCGAGGGGACTCTGACGTCGTCACTGGGCCGTCCTCTTCCTGATCAGGAGAGCTTGGCGCCGACCAGCACGGCGAGGTCGGCCAGCCTGCTGGAGTAGCCCCACTCGTTGTCGTACCAGCCGACGACCTTCACCGTGGTGTCCGCCTCGTCCGGGCCCGCCGTCTGCGTCAGCGACGAGTCGAAGGTGCAGGACGCGGGAGAACCGACGATGTCGCTGGAGACGATCTGGTCCTCGGTGTAGACCAGCACGTTCTTGAGCGACCCCTCGGCGGCGGCCTTGAACGCCGCGTTCACCTCGGCCTTGGTCACCGGCCGGGACAGCTCCACGGTCAGGTCGGTCACGGAGCCGTCCGGCACCGGGACGCGCATGGCCATGCCGTCCAGCTTGCCCTTGAGCTCCGGCAGCACCAGCGCGGTGGCCTTGGCGGCACCGGTCGTGGTGGGAATGATGTTGGTCGCGGCGGCACGCGCCCGACGCAGGTCCTTGTGCGGGAAGTCGAGGATGACCTGGTCGTTGGTGTAGGCGTGCACCGTCGTCATGAGGCCCTTGACGATGCCGAACGCCTCGTGCAGAACCTTCGCCATCGGCGCCACGCAGTTGGTGGTGCAGGAGGCGTTGGACAGCACGACCTGGCTGCCGTCGTACTTGTCGTCGTTGACGCCGAGCACCACGGTGAGGTCCTCGCCCTTGGCAGGCGCCGAGATGATGACCTTCTTCGCGCCCGCCTCGATGTGTTTGCGCGCGTCCTCGGCCTTGGTGAAGTGGCCGGTGGACTCGATGACGACGTCGACGCCCAGCTCGCCCCACGGCAACGCGGCCGGGTCACGCTCGGCCAGCGCCTTGATGGTCTTGCCGCCGACCTTGATCGAGTCACCCTCTGCAGTGACCTCTTCATTCAGCGTGCCCAGCACGCTGTCGTACTTGAGCAGGTGTGCGAGGGTGGCGATGTCGGTCAGGTCGTTGACGGCGACGATCTCGACGTCCAGACCGGATGCGTTGACTGCGCGCCAGAAGTTGCGCCCGATGCGACCGAAGCCGTTGACGCCTACACGAACCGTCACGGTGCGTCTCCTCAGATACTCGAACGATTGATTGCCGGTGAGTTACACACGGATGGCCACGCTGCCAGCCGCCACCCTATCGCCCGACGAGAAGCACAGGTCATCACGACCTGATGTCTCTCTTGATCGAGCCAGCACACGGTAACCGGCGCGCCTGCCCGCTGCCCACCCCCCTCGAACATCGAGTAGCGGCAGCAGGCCCGGCGCACCGCACGCTCGCTGCGGTGATACGACTTCGGGACCCCCCAGCCTGCCCGCACGACGACGATCGATCCCGATTCGCCGCAGGCGACCGGCGGCCGCGACCGGCAGCGAGGCCGCTCTGCGCCGTCGGCAGGGCGGCGCACCACCGCAGGAACTCGCAGGCATGGGCCGCCCGCCGTTAGAGCCTGTCTTTAATCCCCACTTTCCTGTTGCGCGGGGGGCCGGCGCGGCGATCTGCGGCGTTGTCGTCAGTCAACATAACTCCGTTATGCCTCCTTCCTCCACCTGGCAGCTCATCCACGCTGATCCCCGCTCACGACTCCAGGGGGACCAAAGACAGGCTCTTAGACCTCCGCCTCCAGCATCTCGGCGGTGACCGCGGCGTCGGTGTCGGGAACTCCGAGATCACGAGCGCGCTTGTCCGCCATCGCCAACAGCCTGCGGATCCGTCCCGCCACCGCGTCCTTGGTCATCTGCGGGTCGGCGAGCTGGCCCAGCTCCTCGAGCGAGGCCTGTCGGTGCGCCAGCCGCAGTCTGCCTGCCGCGAGCAGATGCTCCGGCGTCTCCGGCCCCAGCAGTTCCAGCGCCCGCTCGACCTTGGCCGCCGCCGAGACCGCCGCTCGCGCGGAGCGCCGCAGGTTGGCGTCGTCGAAGTTCGCCAGTCGGTTCGCCGTGGCCCGCACCTCGCGGCGCATTCGACGCTCCTCCCACGCCAGCACGCTGGAATGCGCGCCGAGCCTGGTGAGCAGTGCTCCGATGGCATCGCCGTCGCGGACCACCACGCGGTCGGCGCCCCGCACCTCCCGCGAACGGGCCTGCACGCCGAGCCTGCGGGCCGCGCCGACGAGCGCCAGCGCAGCCTCCGGACCGGGACAGGTCACCTCCATGGCGGAGGAACGCCCCGGCTCGGTCAGCGAGCCGTGCGCGAGGAAGGCCCCGCGCAGCGCGGCCTCCGCATCGCAGACCCCGCCGGAGACGACGTGGGCGGGCAGGCCCCGCACCGGCCGCCCCCTGGGGTCGAGCAGCCCGGTCTGCCGGGCCAGCCCCTCACCGTCGGCGGCGACTCGTGCCACGTAGTGGCTGCCCTTGCGCAGCCCGCCGGAGGTGATCACATGCACCTCGGCCGTATAGCCGAAGAGATCGTGGATCTCCTTGCGAAGTCGGCGAGCCACCGAGCCCGTGTCGAGCTCGGCCTCGACGACGACCTTTCCGCCCACGATGTGCAGGCCCCCCGCGAAACGCAACAGCGAGGAGACCTCGGCTCGACGGCAGCACGTCTTGGTCACCGTCAGCCTGCTCAGCTCGTCCTTGACCGACGCGGTCATCGCCACGATCAGTCCTCCTCTCCCTCGGCCCGCCGCGCCACACCGCGACGGCCGGACTCCGCGTCCCGACCCTGCGCCCCCGCAGTGGCGAACGCCTCGGCCAAGGCCTCGGCCAGAGCCTCGGGATCATGCCGCTCAGGTGCGCCGACGACGGCGACCCGACGAAGATGGGCCGTGCCGCCCAGAGAATCGGCCGCTCTGCGCAGCCGATCCGGGGTCGGCACCGAGTCAACGTCCGCGACCACCGCGTCCACCCGTAGTCGGGGGGCGTGTTCGGAGAGTACGTGCAGGTGTTGTTCCGGTGAGAACCCGGCCGTCTCGCCCGGCTGGGGCACGAGATTGAGCACGACGACCCTTCTCGCGGTCGTCTGGACCAGTGCCTCATGCAGCTCCGGCACCAGCAGATGGGGCAACACGCTGGTAAACCATGATCCAGGACCGAGAAGGACGACGTCCGCATCGAGCACGGCCGCCACCGCCTCCGGGGTCGCCCGAGGCGTCCGGGTGGGACCCGTGGCGTTGTGCAGCCGGACTCTTTTCACTCGTCCGGGGGTAGTCGCGACGGCGACCTGACCCCGAATCCGGCGGATCACGGCGGGGTCCTCGTCCAGACCGGCCACGTCTGCCTCGATGTCCAACGGCTCGGTCGACATCGGCAGCACCCGGCCGCTCGCCCCCAGCAGCAGCCCGGCCTGGTCAAGCGCGACGACCGGATCGCCGACCACCTCCAGGAGCCCGGCGAGCAGCAGGTTTCCCACCGCGTGGCCCGCCAGCGCGCCGTGACCGCCGAACCGGTGCTCGAAGACCTCGCTCCACCGCGTCCCGGGAACATCGTGCGTGGCGAGGGCCGCGAGCGCCTTGCGCAGGTCACCGGGCGGCAGCAGGCCGAGTTCGCGGCGCAGCCGCCCGGACGACCCGCCGTCGTCGGCGACGGTGACCACGGCGGTCGGTCGCACCGCCAGTCGTCGCAGGGCGGCGAGCGTGACCTGAAGCCCGTGCCCGCCGCCCAGCGCGACCGCCCGCAGTTCGCCGTCCTGCGGGGTTCCCGAACCCAGCGTCCCCGCACGCTGTGTCGTCACTCGCGTCCCAGATCCCGATGCACGACCTTGACGGTCAGCCGGTCCTCGCTGGAGAGGCGGTGGGACAGCTCCTCCGACAACGCGACACTGCGGTGCTTGCCGCCCGTGCAGCCGAGCGCGAGCGTCAGGTATCGCTTGCCCTCCCGCCGGTATCCGGCGCTGACCAGCCGCAACAGCTCGTGATAGCGGTGCAGGAACTCCTCGGCGCCCTCCTGGGAGAGGACGTAGTTGCTGACGTCGGAGTCCTGGCCGGTCTGGTCCCGCAGCTCGGGGATCCAGAACGGATTGGGCAGGAATCGCACGTCCATCACCAGGTCGGCGTCCATCGGGAGACCGTACTTGTACCCGAAGGACAACACCGTGACCCTGGTCCTGGTGCTCGCCTCCGAGCCGAAGGCGTCCTCGATCTTGCCGCGAAGCTGATGCACCGACAGGCCGGTGGTGTCCAGCACCAGGTCGGCCTCCTCGCGCAGCCGCGACAGCAGCGCCCGCTCGGCACCGATGCCGTCGGCCAGCCGCCCGTCACCCTGCAGCGGGTGGCCGCGTCGGACGGCCTCGAACCGGCGGATCAACACCGCGTCCGTGGCCTCGAGGAACAACACCCTGGGCTTGTAGCCCCTGGCGTCCAGATCCTTGATCACCGAGGCCAGATCCTCGGTGAACGCCCGACTCCGCACGTCCATCACGACGGCGACCCTGGTGATCACCGAACTCGACCTCGCGCCGAGCTCGACCATGGTCGAGATGAGCTCCGGCGGCAGGTTGTCGACCACGAACCAGCCCAGATCCTCCAGGCATTTGGCCGCGGTGCTCCGCCCCGCACCGGACAGCCCGGTGACCACCGCCACCTCGATGCCCGGCTTGTCCTGCGACCCCTCGTTCTCGGGTGCGCTCGTCACGTCCCCTCCTGTTCCCCGTTCGATGTGCTGCTCCCACTCGCGTTCCCGTTCAGCGCCAGATGCACCGCCTCCGCGGTCCGTCGTCCGACGCCGGGGACGAGGCTGATCTCCGCCACGTCCGCAGCCCTCAACCTGCGGAGCGAACCGAAGTGTTTCAGCAAGGCGGCCCGCCGGGTTCGACCGAGTCCGGGGATCTCGTCGAGTGCGGAGGTCGTCATGCGCCGCGAGCGCTTCTGCCGGTGATAGCCGACGGCGAAGCGGTGTGCCTCGTCTCGCACCCGTTGCAGCAGGTAGAGCGCCTCACTGGTCCGAGGCAGGATCACCGGTTCCGCCTCGCCGGGAACCCAGACCTCCTCGAGTCGCTTGGCGAGGCCGACCACCGCCACGTCGGTGACGCCTGCCTGGTCGAGTTCCTCGGCGGCTGCGGCGGCCTGCGGTCCGGCCCCGTCCACCACCAGCAGATTGGGCGGGTAGGCGAACCGCCTCGGCCTGCCGGTCTCGGGGTCGATGCCGGGTCGGGACGAGGGGGTGTCGAGATCGAGATCGAGATCGCCGGTGGCGAGCGCCGCCGTCGGGCCTTCCGTCTGGTCGACGGGGTCCCCGCCTCCAGTCCGCTCGAACTCGACGGGCGGCTCGGCGTCCCGGCTCGCGGCGGGTCCGGCGGCGTCCGTTCCGACAGCGACCTGCTCGGGAGCAGCCTCGGTTCCCGGCTGCTCCCCGCTGGCCGCCTCGGCACGGTGGCGGGCGAAGCGTCGGCGGACGACCTCGGCGATGGAGCCGACGTCACCGCCCTCGACGCCTTCGCGGATCGCGAACCGCCGGTAGTCGGACTTGCGCGGCAGGCCGTCCTCGAAGACGACCAACGAGGCCACCACGTCACTGCCCTGCACGTGGCTGACGTCGATGCACTCGATTCGCAGCGGCGCGCTGTCGAGCGCCAGGGCCTCCTGAAGCTCCTGCAACGCCTTGGACCGCGCGGTCAGGTCGCCCGCCCTGCGCATCTTGTGCTGGGTGAATGCCTCGACGGCGTTGCGGGCCACGGTGCTCATCAGAGTCCGCTTGTCGCCGCGACGCGGTACGCGAAGACTGACCCGCCCGCCGCGCAGGCGAGACAGCCACTCCGTCATCGCCTCGGCGTCCTCGGGCAGCCGAGGCACCAGTACCTCTCTCGGCACGGGGCTGCCACCGCCATCGGCCTGCTCGGCCAGGCCGGCCTGTTCGCCGTAGAACTGGCTCAGGAAGCGGCTCACCAGTACCGGGGAGATCGAATCCGCGGCGCCCGGCTGCCGGTCTTCGGCATCGAGCTCGGCGGCCGCATCGGACTCCGCCGCCGAATCCGTCTCGGCAGGCTCCGCGGCAGGGCCCGAGCCCGAATCGGCGGCCGACCGTTGCGCGGGCTCCACGACGGTCTCGGCGGACTCCGGCGCGGCGGCGGCAGGATCGTCGGTCTTGTCGATGACCCAGCCCCGCTGTCCCCGGACCCGCCCGCCGCGAACGTGAAAGATCTGGACGGCGGCCTCCAGCTCGTCCTGCGCGAAGGCGATCACGTCCGCATCGGTGCCGTCACCCAGCACCACCGCCTGCTTCTCCATGGCACGGCGCAGGGCGCCCACGTCGTCGCGAAGCCGTGCGGCCCGCTCGAACTCCAGTTCGGCGGAGGCCTCCTGCATCTCTCGCTCCAGCCTCCGGACGAGCGAGTCGGTGCGCCCGGCGAGGAAGTCGCAGAAGTCGTCGACGATCGCCCGGTGCTCCTCGGCGTCGACCCGACCCACACAGGGCGCGGAGCACTTGCCGATGTAGCCGAGCAGGCAGGGCCGTCCGATCTGCTGGTGACGACGGAACACCCCGTTCGAGCAGGTTCTGGCCGGGAAGACGCGGAGCAGCAGGTCCAGGGTCTCCCGGATCGCCCAGGCATGGGCGTACGGACCGAAGTACCGCACGCCCTTGCGGCGAGGCCCCCGGTAGACGAACAGCCGAGGGATCTCCTCGTGCAGGGTGACCGCGAGCACGGGATAGGACTTGTCGTCCCGGTAGCGGACGTTGAAGCGCGGGTCGTACTCCTTGATCCAGGAGTACTCCAGCTGAAGTGCCTCGACCTCGGTGCCGACGACCGTCCACGCCACCGACGACGCGGTGGTGACCATCTGTCGCGTCCGCGGATGCAAGGTGGACAGATCGGCGAAGTAGGAGGAGAGCCGCGAGCGCAGGCTCTTCGCCTTACCGACGTAGATCACCCGGTCGGTGTCGTCACGAAAGCGATAGACGCCCGGCTCGTCCGGGATGGCACCCGAGGCGGGGCGATACGTCGAGGGGTCTGCCACCCGCCCAAGCCTACGGCGGCGCTCCGACACCGCCGCCACACCCGGTCGAAGATCGCGTCGAGAGCCGGGACGGGCTCGGTACCGACGGGCTGGCGAGATCGCATACCCGCCGCCCCGCCGCTCACTCGGGCGTCCGTACGGCACAGAGCAGGGTGGTCACTCCGCCGACGGCCAGGGATCGAGCAGGTACCGCCCCCGTGTCTCCTCGGCCGCATCAGCGGCGAGCCCGGCAGAGACATCAGAGACAGGCCCGCTCCCCGGTGGTTCGGCGTGCCACGCCCATCCCGACGGAGTCGCCGAGGCAGGCCGGGACAAGACCGGTGCCGGCTCCGAACGGAGGCCGATCTGCTCGGTGACCGGACGCGCACCGTCGTCCTCGGCGTTCCCGGCGACCCCGGTGAACAGGTCGGCGAGGCCGCGTCCGAGCCACAACAGCAGCATCACCAGGAACACCGTCGCGAGGACCACGGGAACCACGAAGGCCGGGATCACCAGCGTCTCGGGTTTGAAGCTCCGACGGGGTCGGAGGCGGGCCGCCATGGCGGCCGAGGAGTCCACGGCCTCCTCGGGATCGTCGGACGCGTCGTCCTCGCGGCCCTGCCTCGGCTCCGGGATCGAGTGCTCGACGAAGGACTCCTGGTTGAGCTGCTCATTGCTGGGGACGTCGAAGGCCAGGTGCAGCGCCGACAGCACGGCTCGGACGTCGGAGGTGCTCCACCGGCGCCCGCCCCGGTCCAGCCGGACCACCGTGCGGCGGATGGACTCGTGATCGCCTGCGCAGACCAGGTAGTTGCCCAGTCGCCCGCTCGCCCGATCCTGCTTGACCTTGAGATCGGGTCCCGCCACGCACACCAGACCCGCGACGGCGTCGTCCCGGACGCCCAGCGTCCGAAGGTGCTCGCGCAGCGCGAAGACGAGTCGCGTGACCCGCTCCCCCGGATTCGCGTCCTGCTCGGTGCCCAGGGCGGCGTCCATCCCGTCCACCGTCCAGGCGCCGCCTGCGTCCGCACGGAGTCTGCCGCCGCGATACCAGGGCAGCGAGCGGAGTTCGACGACGATCAGCATCGCGGGGGTCAGCAGGACCGCATGCGCCTCCTGCTGCTCGCCGTTGGGCATCGGGACGGGAATCTCGAAGTAGGCCAGTCCCGAGAGGCCGCTGCCCCGACCGGCTTCGAGGAGCCGTTGCCGGAACCACGAGCCCGCGGTGCTGGACAACTGCTTCGCACGCTGTGTTCCGACGACCTGCATGCCGCCTCCTGTGCGACTGTGCGCGACCAATCGGCAACCTAGCGCAGCGATTCGTGCCTGCCGAGGGTGCTGCGGCGACACCACCGAGACGGCCGCATCAGCTCACCCGCCCGGCGCAGAGTGATCGCCGCGCGGTCGCACGGTGTCGCGGTCGCTGCGCCCGGCCGGGGTCGACCGATGCTCCGGTCGAGACAGCGACCGGGCGAGCCGGCTGAGGCGGGCAGGCGGGCCAACCGGCACGAAACGCGGGACTCGGCACCACAACGCGGCACCCCGACCGCCCGCTGCGCGTGAGCGAGGACGTCCCGGCAATCGAATCCCATTCTCGCTGTCGTCCGAACGCGCCTCCGTCCAATGCAGGCCGACGGACCAGCCGCACCGGGTCGAGAAGGCCCCGGGCATCGCCTGCGGCGGCGCATGTCACCGGTCCGGCGAGTGCGGCGCTGTGACGCCCCCGATACCCGATGCCCCCGATTCGCCGTGCAGCAGCGGACCGGCGACCACCGCGGAGGTCAACGTGCGTGAGGGCTGTACTCGTAATACAGCCTGCGCAGTTCCCGCATCGCTCGGACGGCGTGCTGTCCGTCGGCAGCCTGAACGGCCATCACGGCCTCGTACTCGTCCTCGGGCAGCTCCAGCCGAGCCCACGGCGTGCCGTCGGGGAAGGTGACGTCCAGTACCAGCGCCCATTCCAGGCGCCGGGTGCTGATGAAGTTGCGTACCGTGAGGCCCTCGGCATCGATGGTCAGTCGGGGACGCGCGAACACCAGCGCCCCACAGCCCAGCAGGATGCCGAGACCCGCCATCGCGATCTGGTCCGCGAGGCGGAAGTACACGCCCGTCGGAGTGTCCCGCAACAACACCGCGACCACGCCGAACACGGCGATCAGCACCGCCGCGGCCCCGATCGCCACCCGGCGGGCCCTACGCGGGCGGACGACCAGAATCGGTCGCGACTCCGCCGTGCTGATCGACTCGCTCATCCCGCACTCCCACTCGACTCACGTCGCAGTTCCCGCAGCAGGGCGGCCGTGGCCAGCGCCGCGACGGCCGCCTCCCGTCCCTTGTCCTCTGTCGACTCCGGCAGCCCGCACCTGTCCAGCGCCTGCTGCTCGTCATCGCAGGTCAGCACGCCGTTTCCCACCGGAGTCGACTCGTCGAGCGCCACCCTGGTGAGCCCTGCGGTAACCGCGTCGCACACGTACTCGAAATGCGGTGTACCGCCGCGGATCACGACGCCGAGCGCCACCACCGCGTCGTGGTCGCGAGCCAGCTGCTGACAGACCACGGGCAGCTCCACAGCGCCCGTGACCCGCACGACCAGCGGGGCGAGGCAGCCCGCCTCGGTCGAGGCGGCCACCGCACGATCGACCATGGTCTCGACGATCTTCTCGTGCCAGCGGGTGGCGACGATCGCCACCCGCAGCCCGGCCGCCGAGGAGACCTCGATGCTCGGTCGTCCTGTTCCGCTCATGACTTCGCTCCTGCTTCACCGCTGTGGTCGACACCGTCGGCGCGATCGGTTCCGCCCGCTCGTCCGTCGTGGGCACGCCTGCCGATCTCGCCGAGGTCGCCCAGTTCGTGCCCCATGCGGTCCCGCTTGGTCCGCAGGTACCGCAGGTTCTCCGGGTTCGGTCGGATGGGCAGTGCCGTCCGGCCGGTGACCCGCAGTCCGTAGCCCTCCAGGCCGATCCGCTTCTCCGGGTTGTTGGTGAGCAGACGCATCGACCGCACCCCGAGGTCCACCAGGATCTGTGCTCCGGTGCCGTAGTCCCTGGCATCGGCGGGCAGTCCCAGCGCGAGGTTCGCGTCGACCGTGTCGGCCCCGGCGTCCTGAAGCTGATAGGCCTGCAGTTTGTGGATCAGCCCGATTCCCCGGCCCTCGTGCCCCCGCATGTAGAGCACGACGCCCCGACCCTCGGCGGCGACGGCGGCCAACGCGGCGTCGAGCTGCGGACCGCAGTCACAGCGCAGCGAGCCGAAGACGTCGCCGGTGAGACATTCGGAGTGCACCCTGACCAGGACGTCCTCGCCGTCGCCGACCTCACCGAAGACCAGGGCGATGTGCTCGATGCCGTCCAGCGTGCTGTCGTAGCCATAGGCACGGAAGTTCCCGTGCGGAGTGGGGATGCGGGCCTCGGCGACCCGCTCCACCTGCTTCTCGAACCTGCGCCGATAGGCGACGAGGTCGGCGATGCTGATCAGGGCGAGGTCGTGCTCTGCGGCGAAGACCTCCAATTCCTCCCGCCGCGCCATCTCGCCCTCGTCCTTCTGGCTGACGATCTCGCACAGCACACCCGCAGGGTGCAGTCCCGCGAGCCTCGCCAGGTCGACGGCCGCCTCGGTGTGGCCGGGACGCCGGAGCACCCCGCCCTCCTTGGCCCGCAGCGGCACCACGTGTCCGGGACGGAGCAGGTCGGAGGCGGTGGCCTCGGGGTCGGCGAGCAGTCGGATGGTGTGGCTGCGATCGGCGGCGGAGATGCCGGTGGTCACCCCGTCCTTGGCATCCACCGTCACCGCGTACGCGGTGCCCCGCCGATCCTGGTTGCTGTGGTACATCGGCGGCAGGTCCAACCGCGCACAGTCCTGCTCGGTGAGGGGCACGCACAGGTACCCCGAGGTGTGTCGCACCATGAACGCCACCAGCTCAGGGGTGGCCTTCGCCGCAGCGAAGATCAGGTCGCCCTCGTTCTCCCGGTCCTCGTCGTCGACGACGATCACCGGCCTGCCTGCGGCGATGTCGGCGATCGCCCGCTCGATCATCGCCACGTCGGGCCCGGAGCCCGGCCGCCCCTCGCTCATCGCGTCACCTCCGTCGTGACCGGGCTGGGCGACACGGGACGGGCGGCGTGCGCAGTCAGCTTCTCCACGTACTTGGCCAACACGTCGACCTCCAGGTTGACTCGATCACCCGGCGCTCGCCGACCCAGGGTGGTCAGTTCGAGTGTGGTCGGGATCAGGCTGACCGTGAAGGAGTCCGCGTCGACGGCGCTCACGGTCAGCGAGATGCCGTCGACGGCGATCGAGCCCTTCTCGACCACGTAGCGGGCCAGGGCCGAGGGCAGGGCGATCCGCACCAGCTCCCAGTGCTCAGCCGGGCTGCGCTCCACCACGGCGCCGACGCCGTCGACGTGCCCCTGCACGATGTGTCCGCCGAGCCGGGCGGTGACGGCCAGCGCTCGTTCCAGGTTGACCACGTCGCCACGCTCGATGCCGTCGAGGTTGCTGCGCAGCAGTGTCTCCGACATCACATCTGCGGTGAACGTCCCGTCGCGCACGTCGACAACGGTCAGACAGACGCCGTTGACCGCGATCGAGTCGCCGTGTCGTGCGTCGGAGACCGCCGAGGCGGCGGCGACCGTGAGTCGAGCGGCGTCGGGCAGGCGAGTCACCTCGCGAATCTCGCCCAGTTCCTCGACGATCCCGGTGAACACTGGTGACCTCCATGACGAGTGGACGACCGTTCGCACGCGCGGCGGCGACGAACCAGGTGTGCGGCGACTGCGGCACCTGCAGTCCGAGTCTCCCACCGTCGGGGGATCGACTCTTATCTCGGGTGTGCTGGTCTCATGCGACGGGAACCCGATCACCGAGATGATTCGTCGGACGCCCGAATCCGACGTGGTCGAAGCACGGCCGCCCCCTTGGCGAATACTCGACATGACGTCGCGTCGCAGGTCACACAGCTTGCCGTGGACACGTGCGCCCCGGACTGCCGTCGACGTGCCGGTGCGACGGCCGGGTGATCGACTGCGGTGCGGGGTGTGACTGCCTGGCGGAGGGGACGACTCGGCATGGCGGCGCCGCTCGACGGGCAGGTCGACGCAGCGGGCCGAGGTGGCAGACACGCCGCCGCGCCGCCGCCGCGTGCAGCAGCAGACCTGCGACCGCGGGGGACGAGACAGCAGACCGGCCGATCGCAGGTCTGGCACGACAGGCGCGCCGACCGTGCACGACGACACAACAGACATGCCGACCGTGCACGATGCGACGGCAGGCGGGGCTGCCGTCGGGGGACCACACGATCCGCTACGGCCGCTCAGCCGGTGTCCGATGGGCCGGGGCTGCGGCGGCGGCCTTGGATCGCAGGTACTCCACTGCCTCCCCGGCATCGGCTGCGGAGTACACGGCCGAGCCCGCGACGAAGCAGTCCACACCCGCCTCGGCCGCAGCCTCGATCGTCTGGGCGTTGATGCCGCCGTCGATCTCCACCAGCAGCCGCAGGTGCCCGGTGTCGACGAGGTGTCGGGCCTGCCGGACCTTGGCCAGGGTCTCCGGGATGAAGGACTGCCCGCCGAAACCGGGCTCCACGGACATCACCAGCAGCGTGTCGTAGTGGCGAAGCACGTCGAGATACGGCTCCAACGGGGTGTTCGGCTTGATAGAGAGTCCGGCCCGAGACCCGGCCGCCCGCAGATCACGGGCGATGCCGAGCAGGTCGGCGGCGGCCTCGGCGTGCACGGTGACGTTGTGTGCGCCCGCCTCGGCGTAGCCGACAGCCCATCGATCCGGGTCCTCGATCATCAGATGACAGTCCAGCGGGATGTCGGTGGCGGCCAGGAGGGCCTGCACCACGGGCAGTCCGAGCGTCAGGTTGGGCACGAAGTGGTTGTCCATGACGTCGACGTGGAGCCAGTCGGCGCCGGGGCGCCCCACGGTCCCCGCCACCGAGGCGACCTCGTCGGCCAGCCGGGCGAAATCGGCGGACAGGATCGACGGAGCGATCATCGGTCGACGATCGACGGTCGAGGGCTGAGCTGGTTCTGGTGCGACGGACACGCACCGGAGTGTAGGAGACGGGCCTGTACCGCCTGCGGAACGCGGTCGCCACGACAGGAGGAGGACGGCGAGGCCCGCCCGAGCAAGCCCGCCGAGCAAGCCCTGCCCGGCCCAGACCTGCCCGATCGAGACCTGCGGCGAGGCATGGACGTCGATCTCCTTCCGGACGGTCAGCCCGGGCGCGGTGACGGGGCGCACGCAGCCGGTCGACGGCGGTTGCAGCCCACCCCGAGCCGCAGCAGCGAACGGCCACCGCCTACGGGAGGAGGTCCCGATCAGGCAGCTCCGCCCTTCTAGGTCCAAGGCGCGTTCGATCGCGCGGCGGGCCCGGCCTGCGGGAGGCGCTGACGGTGGCCTCCGGACGGCTGGCTCCTCGATCGCGCCGTGGCCGACTCGTCCTTGCTCTTGAAAGAGCCGTTTCTCGGTCTCCTGCCTGCTGCGCAAAGAAGTCCGGATTCTCGATCCGCACCTCCCCGGCCCGTCGCGGGCACTCACTCACGAGGACCAGCCGAGTCGCCGTCGGGGCAGTAGGGCGTGCACGGCGTGGCAGCAGCCGGGCTCGATCGAATCCCGGCCGCAATCGCGACGGAGCAGGTGTTCCACCCGATCGATATCTTGCCGAAATCGAACACCTGTTCGATCATCGAATCATGACTTCTCACCACACTCCTCAACTGTTCGACACCCGCCGCACCGCGCCCGCCACGGCGGCGCCGTGGCTCGCCGAGCCTGCGGCTCACCCACCGTCACGGCGGTCCGCTCGCCGGTGGTCTCGCATGCGGACGATGGTCGTCGCCAGGTCGGCCCGAGCGATCATCGCGGCCGGGCGGCGCGAGCCACGGCAAACGGGCTCCGGGCTTCTCGCCCTGGCCGGGTTCGTCGCCGGGCTGCTCAGCAATGCCCTGGGCCCGCCGGGCTGTCGAAGGGGGCGGGCAGGGCCGAGAGCTGCCGGCGTGGGTCGTCCCGACCGGGCCGCAGGCGAGGGCGCCACCCGTATCCCCGATCACGCCGACGATGACGGCCTCGCAGGTGCCCGCGCTCGGGTGGCCGCCGTCGTCCTGGCACGGCTGCCGTGGCCCACCGCTCAGCACGGGGCGGCATCGACTCACCGCCGAGAACCTCTCGGCTCCTCGGCCGGGTCGCCGCACACGTCGCTGCCGAGAACGGTCGATCACGTCGCCCCCACGACGGTCGCCCACGCCGCAGGCGAAGGGGGCTCGGTGAGCAACGGGGAGGTGTGTCCGACGGCTGTCACCGAAGTCACCATCAGCGGGTGGTCGGGTCTGTCCTCACCCTCTGCACCGGATCGTGCCGAGGCCGGCGCACCCGCCCGGCAGGCCGGAAACCACTCGTCCGCTCGGCCCGAGCCCCCGCCCGCGCCGATCGGTCCGCACGAGTCACGTGCAGGCGTCGACCTCGGCCGCCAGCGCCGCGATCTCGGCGGGTCGGACGCGGCAGCAGCCGCCGACCAGGCGGGCACCCGCTGCGATCCAGTCGCGGACGTCGCCGGGACGAAACCGGCCGGGTCCGGCCCAGGCCCGCTCCGAGGCATTCCAGACCTCACCGCCGTCGGGGTAGACCACCACCGGTTTACCGCTGCACTCGGCGGCGAGTCGCACCACCTCGGCAACGCCGACCGGGCTGGCACAGTTCACCCCCACGGCCACGACGTCTGCTCGGCCCCGCACCATCGCGAAGGCCTCGGCCAGGGGCTGGCCTGCCCTGGTGTGCATCCCGGTGGAGGTGAAGGTCAGCCAGGCGGGCAGCCCCAGCCCGTCGAGTTCGGCGAGCACGGCCGCAGCCTCGTCGACGTCGGGAATGGTCTCGATCGCGAGCAGGTCCGGCGCTGTCTCGGCCAGCAGCCGGAGGCGGGGTCGGTGGAAGGCTCGAAGCTGACCGACGGTCAGGCCATACCGGCCTCGGTATTCCGAGCCGTCGGCCAGGTACGCGCCATAGGGGCCGATCGAGGCGGCGACCAGGAGCCGCTGCTCCGCTTCCCCACGGTCGGCGGTCCGCTCCCCCGGCGCTCGCGCTTCTGCCTGCGTCCCACCGTGGTCGACCGAGTTCGACCGCGCGGCCGCGCCGCGATGCCGGGTCGCGGCCGGGTCGATCCGGCCACCATCGACGGGGCAGGCGACGTCTCGGGAGTCCTGGGACGACGAAGCCGCCGACCGGGTCAGTCGTCCGGCCACGATCTCGTCTCGGGCCCGTCGGGCGAGTGCGACGCTGGAGGACAGCAGCGCGGCGGCCTCGGCCCGGTCGACGCCCGCCGCCGCCAAGCCCGGCAGGCTCGCCTGGTAGCTCGCCGTGATGGCCACCTGTGCGCCTGCGAGAAAGAAGGCGCGATGGGCGGCCACGATCTCCTCGGGGGCGTCCCGCAGGAGACGCGCCGACCACAGGGCACCGGAGAGGTCATGTCCCCTGCGCTCCAGCTCGGTGGCAAGCCCGCCGTCCAAGACGACGGGCCTGCCGCTGCTGAGCCACGGCTCACCGAGCACGGGCAGCCTGTCGAACTCGCCGTCCGTCACCCACGCCACCGTAGGCGACCGGAGCCGTCACCACTCGAGCAGGAACTCCTGCTCGTCGATGAGTGCCCCTGCGGCGTCGTAAGCCCGGAAGGAGGCGGTGTCGCCCTCCCGGGCGCTGTCCTCCGGGAGCCGGGCGGCATACATGCCCGCCTCGATCAACGCGTCCACCTCGGCACCGCCGGAGACGACGATCACGAGCCTGCTCACCTCCTCGGGAACCACTCCCCAGACGGCCTGCGCCTCGCCCCCTTCGACGAACTCCGCCATCACCGGAGTCGTCTCGGTCACGTCCTCGGGGAGGTGTTTGGCCGCCCACAGGCTGCTGGTGGCACCGGGCCCCGGCGTCGCCGCGTTCAGCCAGCACATGCCCATCGCGGCCCTGGTCCTGGCGACCAATATCCTCGGGACCGCGCCGGATTCCGGGTAGACCGAGAAGGCAGGCCCTGCCCGCCACGACTGCGGGCTCGTCGACGCGGAATCCTCCAGGCACTGACGCAGCCACTCGTTCTCCGCCACGCCCTGGCCCGGAGCCGTGCTCGCCCACTCCTCGTCTTCGGGGCCGCCCGGCGCATCAGGCCCGGGATCACGCTCTTGTTCCCATTCCTCCACCGCGTCGGGGCGGTCTTCCACCGCAACCAGGAAGGGAGCGACCGGGGGAAGATCGCCGAGTGGGATCTGCTGATATTCAGGCGCGGGCCCGGTGCGGTAGAACTCCGCCGAGGGCAGGTAGTCCTCGGCGAAGGTCTGGTCGCCGTGCATCGGCGCGAAGAACACACCGTCCTCGACGACGACGTCGACCGTGAGGGTCCCCTGGCCGTCCCTCACCTCGAAGTACAGCCCGTAGGGGAACTCTCCGCCGTAGTCCGCGGGTACCCGTCCGAGGATGCTCCCCGTCGCCGTCACCTCGATACTGGCCACCGGACGGTCGTCGGTGGGTTCGGCGACAGCCGCCGCAGGGTCGCTCACGTGAGCCCACCGCGCCGTGACGTGACAGAAGAAGCGCTGGTCCGCCGCCTCGATCTCCAGGACCTGTCCGTCGAACAAGGTCTTGGAGACCGTCCAGGAGCCCGGGTCCGGGAACTGTTCGCCGGCCCCCGCCTCCGCGACGGCCGCGCCGCACCGATCGAACGGCTCGTCGCCGACGGGCACCTCGGACGCTTCCGATTCACCGGACGGCGCAGGCCCGGCCGGGCCGTCCGCATCGCCCGCGAGAACGTTGGTCGTCACCACCGCCGCCATCGCGAGCAGGCCCACCGAGGCTGCGACGAGAACCGGGGCGCGAAGGCGGCTCGCCCTCGACTGCGCCGAGCCTGCTCCCTCGAGTCCCTGCCGAAGGCGAAACCTCATCCGATCACGGACCTCCTGCGGAAGTTCGCGACGCGGTGGCAGATCGAAGTCGTCGTTCATCGTGCCTCCAGGGCGAGCAGCGCGCGCAGCCGGGAGCGGGCACGCGAGATACGGGATCGGAGGGAGACCTCGGCGATGCCGAGCGCATCGGCCGCCTCGGCGGTCGAGAGCTCGCCCAGCAGACAGAGCTGGACCGCCTCTCGTTCCGCCCGAGGCAGCCGGTCGACGGCCGCCAGGACGCGCCGCAGCCTGTCCTCGCCGTCGAGTCGGTCCTCGACCCGCTCGGCGTGGTCGGTGACCGGTTCCCGGTCGCCGCCCAGCCGACTCAGCGCTCGGCGGAGCCTGCTTCTGCCCCGGAACTCGGTGCGGGCGAGGTTGCCCGCGACGGTGAACAGCCAGGGCAGGGCGCTCTCTCGCGTCAACCGCATGTCGGCACGTCGATGCCACGCGGCGAGGAACGTCGAGGAGGTCAGGTCCTCGGCGGTGCTCCACGATGCGGTCAGGCGATAGGCGTGATTCCACACCGCCTCGGAATGGCGTTCGAACAGCGCGCCGAAGGCCGCGTGGTCGCCTTGCGCCGAACGCTGCCACAGCGCAGCGTCGGCGAGCGCGGCGAGGGGAATCTGCTCGGCAGGCAACGGCCCCTCTCCCTGAGCCGCATTCGGTGGACTCTTCGCCACGGCGGTCTCCTCGGGGTTCAAGTGCAAGGTCACGGTGACTGGTCGCCGAACACGACACGGTGTTGCACGGAATCGCCGGATTCCCGAACCGATCCGGCAGCGGGCCGATCAGTCCGCCACCGTTCGCACCGCACCGGGTCCTCGGCCGTCGCCGGCTAGACTCCTGGCGACCAACGACCCGGCGAGTGTCCCCCTGGGACGAGGAGCCTCGTGTCCGTCCAGCCCATCACGTTCTTCGGTGATCCGGTGCTCCGCACCAGAGCTCGGGAGGTCGTCGACTTCGACAAGGCGCTGCGCGCCCTAGTCCAGGATCTGTGGGACACCATGGAGCAGCAGGGCGGCGCCGGGATCGCAGCGCCGCAGATCGGTGTGGGCCGCCGGGTCTTCGCCTATCACTGCGCAGGGCACGCCGGACATCTGGTCAATCCCACGGTGCGGCTGCTCGGGCACGATCTCGACGAGGAGCCGGAGGGCTGCCTGTCCATTCCCGGCATGAGCAGGCCGTGCAGGCGGGCGAATCGCGTGCTGGCGACCGGCTGGAACGTGCACGGCGAAGCGGTTCAGGTCCAGGGCGAGGGGCTGCTGGCCCGGTGCCTGCAACACGAGATCGATCACCTCGACGGCGTGCTCTATATCGATCGACTGTCCCCGGACACGGCAGCCCGCGTGATGCGGGACATCCGACAGACCGCCTGGTTCGACGGTGACGACGTCTCCACCGAGGAACTCTCACCCGCGCTGGCACGGAGGTACTAGAAGACCATGCGACTCGTCTTCGCGGGCACGCCGGAGCCCGCGCTCCCGGCGCTACGCACGCTGATCGACTCGGCACGTCATGAGGTCGTCGCGGTGGTGACCAGACCGGACGCCCCGGCGGGCCGAGGGCGGCGCCTGCTGCGCTCGCCGGTGGCCGCGCTGGCGGAGGAGCACGGCATCGAGGTGCTGACGCCGACGAAGGCGGGCGATCCCGACTTCCTGACACGGCTGACGGAACTGGCGCCGGACTGCGCCCCGGTGGTCGCCTACGGCGCCATGCTGCCGAAGGCCGCGCGGGCGATCCCGCGTCACGGCTGGATCAATCTGCACTTCTCCCTACTGCCTGCCTGGCGCGGCGCGGCGCCGGTTCAGGCGTCGATCCGTGCGGGCGACGAGATCACCGGGGCGAGCACGTTCCGGATCGTCAAGGAACTCGACGCGGGTCCGGTGTTCGGGGTGGTCACCGAGCGGATCGGCAGGCGTGACACCGCGGGCGAGCTGTTGGGCAGGCTCGCCGAGTCGGGTGCGGGTCTGCTGAGCGCCACCCTCGACGGCATCGAGGACGGCACGGTGTCGGCGCAGGAGCAGCCTCCCGCCGACGTCAGCTATGCGGCGAAGATCACCGTGGAGGACGCTCGGCTCGACTTCACCCTGCCCGCGCTCGCCGTCGACCGCGCGGCCAGGGCGCTGACGCCGGAGCCCGGCCCCTGGGCCCGGTTTCGGGACGAGCGACTCAAGCTCGGTCCCGTGCTGCCGGTGGTCTTCGACGATCCGTTGCCGCCGGGCCGCATTCTCGTCGAGCGCAAACGCGTGCTGGTCGGGACGGCGACCGACCCGGTGGCACTGGGTGAGGTACAGGCGCAGGGCAAACGTCGGATGGCGGCGACAGACTGGGCACGAGGGGTACGCATGGAGCAAGGCGAGGAGCTGCGATGAGCCCGTCACCCGCGCGAAGGGATCGCCGAGGCGGACCTTCCGGGCCGCCGCGCGGTCGGCAGGGGCCGCGGCGCCCGCCTGCGCAGGATTCGGCCAGGGAGGCCGCGTTGGACGCGCTCGGGGCGGTCCGAGAGAAGGACGCCTACGCGAACCTGGTGCTGCCGAGGCTGCTGCGGGACCGACGGCTGACGACCCGCGACGCGGCGCTGGCCACGGAGCTGACCTATGGCGCCTGCCGGGCCACCGGACTGTTGGACACGGTGCTCGGCGAATGCAGTGACCGGCCGGTCGACGAGATCGACGGTGTCGTCCTCGACGCCTTGCGGCTGGGCTGTTACCAGCTGCTGCGGACCCGGATTCCGACGCACGCGGCCGTGTCGGCCACGGTGGAGCTGGTGCGGGGTCGGGCGGGCAGCGGTGCCGCCGGGTTCGCCAACGCGGTGTTGCGGCGGGTCTCGGAGCGAACCGAGGACGAATGGATGGAGTTGCTCGCCCCGGACGCGACATCGGACCTGGTCGGGCATCTGGCCCTGCGTCACGCGCACCCGAGGTGGGTCGCGGAGGCTTTCGCTGCTGCGCTCGGCCCGGCAGCGGACGAACTCGCCGAGGCGCTGGCCGCCGACGACGCACGACCGGCCGTCCACCTGGTCGCCCGCCCTGGCGAGATCAGCTCGGCCGAGCTGGCCGCAGTCACCGGAGGTGATGAGGCCCCCTACTCCCCGTATGGAGTGCGGCTGGAAGCGGGCGCGGGCGACCCTGCCGACCTGGAACCGGTCCGGGAGCGCCTCGCCGGTGTGCAGGACGAGGGCAGCCAGCTCGCCGCGCTGGCGTTGACCAGGCCGTCGGTCGAGGGCTCGGATCTCCGCTGGCTCGACCTGTGCGCCGGGCCAGGTGGGAAGGCCGCGCTGCTAGGTGCACTGGTTGGTATCGACGGCGGCACCCTGGATGCCGTGGAACCGGCCGTGCACCGGGCCGATCTGATCCGCTCGCTGGTCCGTGGGCTGCCGGTCACCGTGCACGTCGGGGACGGTCGCGACAGCGGGCTGCAGGCGGGCGGCTTCGACCGGGTGCTGGTCGATGCTCCGTGCACCGGGCTCGGCGCGTTGCGGCGCAGGCCGGAGGCTCGCTGGCGGCGCAGGCCGTCGGACGTCGCGGAGCTGGCCCGGTTGCAGAGCGAGCTGCTCCGCGCGGCATTCGAGCTGGTGCGGCCCGGCGGGGTGGTGGCCTATGTCGTGTGCTCGCCGCATTTGGCGGAGACGGTCGACGTGGCGAGACAGGCAGCACAGCGCGAGGGTGTGATCCAGCTCGACGCGAGGCCGTTCTTCCCGGACGTCCCACGGCTCGGCGACGGTCCCGGTGTCCAGCTCTGGCCACATCGCCACGGGACCGACGCCATGTTCTGCGCGCTGTTCCGCCGCGAGACCCCGACGACCGGCTGATCCGCCGAATCAGTTCAGGCTGAAGCAGATCGAGCCGACCCGAGTCGAGCCGACCTGAGCCGAGGTGGACCACGGTCTAGACGAAGGACTCGGCCCACACCGTCGGGCGGGTGTCACCGACAGCCGTGGTGTGCTCGGCGTCGCCCGGTCATGCCCGGCGCACCGATGGTGGTCGGCGACCAGACGTCGCCGACCACCGGAGGGCTGCGGGCGGCACCGCGCGGCGGGACCGTGATCCGGAAGCACCTTGCGGAGCGCGTCCTTTGGTCCGGGTAAGGCCGCACCGGGTCGTGCCGACGCCGCTGGCAGGCCGCACCTGGTCGGCCGCCCCGTCGCGCGCCGTCGCACTCGCGCCCGATCAGCTCCAGGGCTTCCAGTAGCCGACCACCGTGCGCGATACGCAGAACCCGCCGCAGCCCTGCCGACCGGTTCGGTGCCGACCCTTCGCCTGCCCGAAGCGGCAGACAAGATCCGGTGAGGCCGAATCCAGTGAGGCCGCATTGTTCCGACCGGCCGGACTCTCCCGCCAGGCCGGGTCCGGGCACGCACGGTACGGCGGCACCGGACCGATCCCCGGCCCGTGGCCGCCTCGGACCCCACAGACAGCGACCCCGAGACGGATTCGGCAGGTCGCGAGAAGTATTCCTCGGTCGCGCGGTCGGTGAGCCCAGGAATCGATGAGCCGGGTGAAGACCCAGCCCTCAACAGCTTCGGCGTCAGCGTTCGAGGAGTCCCTCGAAGGTTCGAGGCGTTGCCGGAACGGGGCTGCGGTTCCCGCAGGCAACCGTGGTCGTCACAACCAGGCTGTGGTTGTCCGATACGGGCAGACTGCGGCCCGGCAGAACCACCGGCGGTGGCCGAGGAGAGGGCAAGCCTCAAATGAGGTCGAGCGGGTCGACTCGTACTCGAACGGGGTCCGGTTCCCTCCGTGCGGTGCGGATGGCGAGCGCCTCGGCGACCGAGGCGGCGAGGGCACGTCCCTGGCTGCGGGGCGCCCGCAGCAGCAGCCGCTCCCGCACCGCACCGCCGTCGGCGTCCACCTCGCCCAGCGGGACCGGGCCGAGCACCTCGGCTCCCTCGGGAAGACGCAGCAGTCCCTGCACCTGCTCGACGGCCTGCGGGACGGCGTCGAGAGCGGCCATCCGCGCCGCAGGCGGAAAGCCGAGTTCCCGCCTGCCTGCGAGTTCGGCGGTCGCGTGTCGGACCGGGTCCCACCAGACGAGCGCCTGCACCGGGGCCAGCGAGGACTCGGCCATGACGACCACCCGCCCGCCCGCCTCGGCGGACCGCACCAAGGCTGCGGCCGACAGCCACCGTCGCAGTGCCTCCTCCTCGGCACGCAGATCGGGCCGGGTCAGCAGTGCCCAGCCGTCCAGCAGCAATGCGGCGCCGTATCCCGTCGGCGCCAACGGCTCGGCCCCCGGCGTGCACACCACCAGGGCGGGGCCTGCCGGGATCGTGTCGAGCACGTCCGAGCCGCCGGAGGTTCGCACGACGACACCGGGAAAGGCTCGTCCCAGTTCTTCCGCAGTCCGCCCGGCACCGACGACGACGGCACGCAGCCGACGCGATCCGCAGTCGGGACAACGGAAGCCCGCCTCGGTCGCACCGCACCAGTGGCAGGCGGCGGGCCGTGGCATCCCGTCGGCCGAGCCGGGCAGAGCCAGCGGTCCGGCGCAACGCCTGCACCGCGCGCGGGACCGGCACTGTCCACAGGCCAGGGTCGGGACGTAGCCACGTCGAGGGACCTGGACCAGCACGGGGGCCTCGGCACCCAGGGCTGCTCTGGCCGCTTCGAAGGCGATGCCGGGCAGGCGGGCGCTGTGCGCCGCCGGATCGCGGGCCTCCTGCTCGGCGCTGGCGCCGACCGCCACCACTCGTGGTGCAGTGGCACGAACCACGGCCCGGGTCGCGATGACCTCGTGCGCCCAGCGGGTCTCCACCAGCAGCTGCGCCTCGGCGGTGCGGGGGAAGCCCGCGACGATCATCCCGGCGCCGATGAGGTGGGCACGTAGGGCCAGCACCTCACGGGTGTGCGGATACGGCGCATGGGGATCGGAGTGCACGTCGTCGCCGTCGTCCCACACGATGAACAGTCCGGGATCGGCGACCGGTGCGAAGGCCGAGGATCTGGTGCCGACCACGATGCGGGCGGTACCGCGTCGCACGGCGAGCCAACGTCGATAGCGCCGGGCCGGGCCGAGTCCTGCGGACAGCGCGGCGACCTGGTCCGCTCCGCAGAGCGTCGTGCAGGCGGCGGCCACCCGCAGGAGGTCTCGCTGGTCGGGGACCACGATGACGACGCCCCGGCCGGTCGCGGCGACCGAGGCGGCCGCCTCGGCGAATCGGGCGGGCCAGTCCTCGCCGGGCAGCGCCTGCCAGACGGCCCGTGCGGGCTTCCCGGCATGGAGTGCGCCGATGAGCTGTTCACCGTGCTGATAACGCCGCCAGCCCGCGACGTCGGGGCGCGGCGGCGGGTCGGCGGCGCACGGCCGGTCCTCCTTCTCCACCGCCGCGTGACGCGGTGGTATGGCGAGCCGGAGTACGTCGGTCAAAGTGCCCGCGTATCGGTCCGCGACCGCTCTGGCCAACGTCGCGATCTCCGTGCTGAGCACCGGTTCCGGGGAGATGACCTTGTCGATCCAGAGCAGCTTCCCGTCGAAGTCCGACTCCTCGATTCTGTCGAGCAGGAATCCGTCGACGAGCTGCCCCGCGAATCGCAGGCGAACCCGGACACCGGGCTGCGCCTGCTCGTCAAGGTGGGCGGGCACTCGGTAGTCGAAGGTGTGGTCGAGGTGGGCCAGCGGAAGGTTCACGCACACCTTGGCGACCGAGGCGGCCGAGGCTCGCTGCCATTCCCCGCGTCGCGGGGTCGTCGACCGTGCCATGTCGTTGGGTCTACCAGACCGGCCGGACGGTGTCCGTGCTGCCTCACTCCGATCATCGTGTCGATCTGGACGGCGGTCGGCGATCGGCTGCCTGCGTGAGCTGTGTCGGGAGATCGCGACGAGCGCGTTCAGGACGACGCCCCGGCGAGCTCGGCAGACTCCCGAGTCATCGCCGTGATGATCGCCACGTGCTGCCTGCCGGGTCTGCGCTTGCGCGCCCAGCCTGTCGAGATCGCGTGAGCCGGAGCGGGCCCGACCGACCTCGTTCTCGGCGGGGGTGTCACCGCCTGGCGCCTGCTCCGGTCCGTGGTCTGCTCCCTCGCCGAGCGTCGTCCCCGGTCAGGACGTCTGTTCCTGGAGACTCCGGTCAGCCGGGGCGCCGGTACACCCGGTAGCGGGCGGTCCTGGCCTGCCGCAAGGGCCGATCCGGGTCCAGTCCGGTGTCCGCGAGGAGGTCGTCGAGCAGCCCCGCCAGCGGACGGAGATCGGTGCCCGGCGCCCAGCGATCGGGGTCGTCGACGGCGGACTGCGCTGCGGCGCGGGGGGTCCGCTCCACCGCGTAGTCGACGACCACGTCGCCCGCGCGGGTCAGCTCACGCCGTGCGACCTCGTCGACCTGGTCCGCGGAGTTCAGGCCATTGCCCGCCGCAGGCGGCAGTACCCCGACCTCGGCGGCGCGACGACGCAGGTCGTCGAGGAGTTCCTCGATCGGGTCGGGGGCGCGGCCGCCGCCCAGATCGAGACACAGCACCCCGGCGGGTCTGAGCACCCTGGTCGCCTCCCCGACCGCCCCACTCCAGTCCATGACATGGTGCAGAACCCTGGCGATGTGCACTCCCGCCACCGACCCGCTGCGCAGGGGCAGCGCGGTGGCGTCGGCCAGCAGGAACGGCACGTTCGGACAGGTCGGACCGCGTCGGTCCACGACGTCCGAGGTCACCACGGGCACGCCTCGCCGGACGAGTTCGGCGGCGACCAGGCCGGAACCGGTGCCCACGTCGAGCACCAGGCCCGTCTCCGACCAGGCCGCCGCCATGCCCCCGTAGAACTCCTCGGCCGTCTCGGGCGGCAGATCCGGCAGCGGGTCGACCGGATGAATCCGACGATCTTCCAGAACCACGCGAACCGATCTCATCCGAGCAAGGTTAGGCCGGCGGACGTCCACCGATGTGAAATGCCGTGACCGCCCTAGGCCCCTCGTTGCACTCCCGATCGCTCAATCGGCTCACTCGGTGTGGACTGTGATCGCCCCGGAGGGACAGACCTCCGCCGCTTCGATCACGGCGTCCTGTCGTTCCACGTCCGGCGCCGCCTGGAGCAGGACCACGCGACCCTGCTCCTCGTCCTGATCGAACACCTCCGGACAGGTCAGGGCGCACATGCCCGCCCCGACACAACGGTCCTTGTCGACCTCGACCTGCATCGACTTCGCCCCCTCTACCAGGTCACCGGCAGGCTGTGCACGCCGTAGATGGCCATGTCGGTACGCAGCGGCACCTCGTGGGGCTCCACAGCCAGCCGCAAGTCGGGGAACTCGCGCAGCAGCGTACTGAAACCAACCCGCATCTCCACGCGGGCGAGCTGCTGCCCGAGGCACTGGTGGATGCCATGGCCGAAGGACAGGTGGCGAACCGAGTCCCTGGTCACGTCGAGTCGGTCCGGGTCGGCGAACCTCTCGGGGTCGCGGTTCGCCGCTGGGAGCGAGAGGACGAGCGTCTGCCCTGCCGTGATGGTCTCCCCGCCGAGTTCGACATCCTCCAACGCGGCGCGAATCGCACCGAACTGGATGATCGACAAGTATCGGAGCAGTTCCTCGACCGCACCGTCGATCAACGTCGGATCGGCGCGCAGGAGTGCCAGTTGATCGGGATTGCGCAGCAGCGCCAAGGCGCCGAGACCGAGCATGTTCGCAGTGGTCTCGTGCCCGGCGATCAAGAGCACGACGGCGATGTTCCGCAGTTCCAGGTCGGTGAGTTCGGTGTCGGTGATCAGCCCGCCGAGGATGTCGTCGGTCGGAGCGGCGCGCTTGACAAGGATCAATTCTGTCAAGAATTCCTCGATGCTCGTGAACGCGGCAGCGAACTTCTCCGGCGTTCCCTGCAGTTGCAGGAGGTCACGCGTCGCCTCCTGGAACACCTCACGCTGGTCGTAGGAGACCCCGAGTAGTTCGCAGATCACCCGGGAGGGGATCGGCAGCGCGAAGGACGACACCAGATCCGCAGGCCGGCCCTGCTCGCGCATCGCCTGGGCGTGTGACTCGACGATCTCGGTGATCCGCGGCTCCAGGGCACGCATCCGCCGCACGGTGAACTGCGCCGTCAGCTCACTGCGGTACCGGGTGTGCTCCGGCGCGTCCATCCGGATGAATGTTCCCGGTTCCGCAGGCGGCGGCAGGGTCTTGCCCAACGGATGATCGAAGGGGACGTGTCGCAGTTCTTGCCTGGAGCTGAATCTCGGGTCAGCCATGATCGCGCGGATCAGCGTGTAGTCGGTGACCAGCCAGCCCTGATGGCCGTCCGGGAAGGCCAACGGGTGCATCGGCCGCTCCGCCCGCAGCCGTAACAGCTCGGCGGGCGGATCGAAGGGGTGGTCTCGCGTGGTCGGCAGGGTCAGCGTGGCGGGTCGGTCGACAGCCTCAGTCATCGAGAACTCCATCTCCGAGACGACGGAGAGCGGGATCGCCCTCATCGCGTCGCCCGAAGATCACGCTACCCGAAGTTCATGAATTTCGTGAAGTGTTCGAATTAGATAACATCAGCGGATGAATCAGGACACCCTGCACAACACCGGTCCACCCCAGACACCGGAGGAACGTGACCCCGCCGAGGTCGCCCGCCTCTTGGAGCGTCTCGCCATCGGTTTCTCGTCGAGCGGCATCCCCCGGATGGCGGCAAGGACGTTCGCGGCGATCCTGATCGCCGACGACGGTCGGCGCACCGCTGCGGAACTGGCCGAGCTGCTGAACGCGGGGGCGCCGGCAATCTCCGGTGCGGTCAAGCACCTCACCGAGATTCGGATGGTCATTCGCGAGCGTGAGCCGGGCAGGCGTCGGGACCACTACCGCATCGACGACGACATGTGGGGCGAGCTGCTCACGCGACGAAGCGAATGGCTGCTGTCCTGGCAGGAGGGTGCACGCGACGGCAAGAAGATCATGGGCCCCGCCACCCCGGCCGGACGACGCCTCGCCGAGACGGAGCAGTTCCTCACGTTCATCCGCGCCGAGCTGCCGAAGCTGATGCGACGGTGGTCGGAGCATCTGGCCGCTCTGCGCAAGGCCGAAGCGGGCTGATCGCCGAGCCCGCACCATCCTTGGTCCTTCTCCTGGCGGGCAGGACGACCGCTTCGCGCGGGTCCTCTAGACCGGCTCTGACTTGGATCTGCGGATGGCGCGGGCATCGGCCCGACGCGGGATGCGCAGCAGCTCGCCGCAACCGCCGCCGCCGACCAGCCGGTGCGTCTCAGGACACCCCGCCATGCTCGATGATCTGCCTGCCACCGCTTCCTGACGGAGACCCTGCCGGCCTCCTGTCGCGCCCCGACACCGCGCCCCGCCAGGCCACCTGAGCCACGCGAACCCGACCGCGGCTCCGCCGAGGCCGGCACCCCGTCGAGGCCGGACTCGGTCGGAACCGAGCCCGGTCAGAACCGAGCCGGTCGGAATCGGACTTCGCCGACACCGAAACCCGGCCGAAGCCCGCGCAGGGCAGGCCGGAAGACATCTCGACCACGAGCAGTCGAGACCGACGACGTCGATCACGTCGTGGTGCGGATGAGGCGCGCCCGCGAGACACGAATCGGTCCTCCCCCGCATGACGAACGGCGCCCACCTCGAATCAGATCGAGGTGGGCACCGTGTCAGATGCTCGCCATCGCACCAGGCGGATCAACCTTCGGCCCGTTCCTCCGACGTGAACGGCGTCGGGCCCGACCGGATGGTCGGTCCTGGCGAACCGTCAGGACCCCGCGATGGACCGCAGCGCATCGGCCCGATCCGTGCGCTCCCAAGGCAGATCGCAGTCCGTCCGGCCGAAGTGGCCGTAGGCCGAGGTCTGCGCGTAGATCGGGCGCAGCAGGTCGAGATCGCGGATGATCGCGCCAGGCCGCAGGTCGAACACCTCGGCGATCGCCGCCTGGATCTTCAGCGGATCGACCGTCTCGGTGCCGAAGGTCTCGACGAACAGGCCGACCGGCGCCGCCTTGCCGATGGCGTAGGCCACCTGGACCTCCACCCTGGTCGCCAGGCCCGCCGCCACCACGTTCTTGGCGACCCACCGCATCGCGTACGCGGCCGAGCGGTCGACCTTGGACGGGTCCTTGCCAGAGAACGCGCCACCGCCGTGCCGGGACATCCCGCCGTAGGTGTCAACGATGATCTTGCGCCCGGTCAGCCCCGCATCGCCCATCGGGCCCCCGATGACGAACCGTCCGGTCGGGTTGACCAGAAGCCGGACGTCGGAGACGTCGATACCGAGATCGGCGATCTCCGGGTCGACGACCTTGGACCGGACGTCGACGCCGAGCATGCGGTCCAGGTCGATGTCGGCCGCGTGCTGCGTGGAGACCACCACCGTGTCAAGGCGAACCGGCTGGTCGCCCGCGTACTCGATGGTCACCTGAGTCTTGCCGTCCGGGCGAAGGTAGGGCAGCTCGCCGTTCTTGCGCACGGCCGTCAGACGCCGGGACAGCCGATGGGCCAACGCGATGGGCAGCGGCATCAGCTCGGGGGTGTCTGAGCAGGCATAGCCGAACATCAGGCCCTGGTCGCCCGCGCCCTGCTGGGCGATCTCGTCCTCCAGGCCCTCGACGCGGCGTTCGTGTGCCGTGTCGACGCCCTGGGCGATGTCGGGCGACTGAGCACCGATGGCGACGTTGACCCCGCACGAGTGGCCGTCGAAGCCCTTCGCCGAGGAGTCGTATCCGATGCCGAGGATGACCTCGCGGACGATGGTCGGGATGTCGGCGTAGGCGTCGGTGGTCACCTCACCGGCCACGTGCACCTGCCCGGTGGTGACCATCGTCTCGACGGCCACTCGCGAACGCGGGTCCTTGCTCAGCAACGCGTCGAGGATGGAATCGCTGATCGCGTCGCAGATCTTGTCGGGGTGTCCCTCCGTGACGGATTCGGAGGTGAACAACCTGCGGGCGTGCTGACTCACGTGAATCTCCATCCGCTTCCGGCCCCGGTTCGCCACTTCACCGGGCGCTTCAAGTTGTGCCCAGCGTATCCATCGGCGTCGAAGGGATTCTCAAGCGTGAAGCAGGCGCAAGACCGCATCCCACACCATGGACGCGAGTTCCGACTTCGCGGCCCGGTGCAACGTCTGCTCACGGCCGTCCGCATAGAGGAGCCAGCCCTCGTTGTCCTCGGTCTCGAAGGCCCGGCCTTCACCGACCTCGTTGAGGACGAGCAGGTCGCAACCCTTGCGGCGCAGCTTCTCCCTGCCGTGATGCAGGACGTCACCACTCACGTCGCCCGTCTCCGCGGCGAAGCCGACGACGACGACACCGGGGCGTCGGCCTGCGACCAGCTCGACGAGGATGTCGGGGTTGCGGGTCAGTTCGAGTGCCTCGGGGTCGGCGGCACCCTTCTTCATCTTGTGCTCAGCACGGCTCACCGGACGAAAGTCGGCGACCGCGGCGGACATGACGACCACGTCCGACTCTGCGGCGAGCCGCAGCATCTCCTCGCGCAGCTCGGCCGCACTGCCCACCCGAACGACGTGAACGCCTGCCGGGGCAGGCAGCTCGCTGTTCGCGGCAACCAGGGTGACCTCTGCCCCGCGTTGGGCGGCGACCCTGGCCAGGGCGTATCCCTGTCTGCCAGAAGACCGATTGCCGAGGAAGCGCACGGGATCCAACGGCTCGCGGGTACCGCCCGCCGAGATGAGCACCCGACGACCGTCGAGATCACGCGGGAGCGCATCACGCCTGGCCAGCAGCAGCCGAGCCAGCTCGACGATCTCGGCCGGGTCCGGCAGCCTGCCTCGACCGGTGTCCGCACCGGTCAGCCTGCCGCTGGCGGGCTCCGCGACCACCACGCCCCTCGAACGAAGCGTCGCGACGTTCGCCCGAGTGGCGGGGTGCTCCCACATCTCGGTGTGCATCGCGGGCACCAGCAGGACGGGACATCTCGCGGTGAGCAACGTGTTGGTCAGCAGATCGTCGGCCAGGCCGTTGGCCGCCTTGGCGATCAGGTCGGCCGTGGCGGGCGCCACCACGACCAGGTCGGCGGTCTGGCCCAGCCGGACGTGCGGGACCTCGGGGACGTCGGTGAAGACGTCGGTGTGCACCGGTCGGCCGGAGAGCGCCTCGAAGGTCGCGGCTCCGACGAAACGCAGTGCCGATGCCGTCGGCACCACCCGAACCCGATGGCCGGACTCGGTGAGACGCCGCAGCACCTCGCACGCCTTGTAGGCGGCGATGCCCCCGCCCACCCCGAGCACGACCTCGGGCGAGCGGGACTCCGCCGCCTGCGGAGCCTGCCGAGTCTCCGGTGTGGTCACTCGCCCTCGGTGTGCTCAAGCACCCCTGCGTGGATCTCGCGAAGCGCGATCGACAGCGGCTTCTCCCTGGGGCCCGGCTCGACCAGGGGGCCGACGTACTCCAGCAGGCCCTCGCCGAGCTGGGCGTAGTAGTCGTTGATCTGCCGAGCACGCTTCGCCGCGAAGACCACCAGCGCGTACTTGGAGCTGACCTGCTCGAGCAGATCGTCGATGGGAGGGTTGGTGATGCCCTCCAGGGCGGTGCTCGGCGGCGCGCCCAGCGCGCCCAGTTCGGCGGGGGTGATCACGTGGCTGACTCCTGGGATCTGCTTGACGGACTCGTGACGCCATTCCGCGGCTCTGCGCGCGGATCGGGCCCGGTCAACAAGGTTAGCAACTGTTCTGCGGCATGGTCGACGTCCTCGTTCACCACGACCACGTCGAACTCGCCTTGAGCGGCGAGTTCGCGTCGCGCGGTCTCCAGTCTCCGCCGCACGACGTCGTCGGGCTCGGTGCCGCGTCCGACGAGTCGAGACACCAGCGCGTCCCAGCTCGGCGGGGCGATGAAGACGGTGAGAGCTTCGGGAAGCGCTTCCCGAAGGTTCCTGGCGCCCTGAAGGTCGAGCTCGACCAGAGCAGGGCGTCCGAGCGCCAGCCGTTCCTCCACGGGCTTGCGTGGGGTGCCGGATCGATGCGTGCCGCCGTGGATGTCGGCCCACTCGAGCAGGTCGCCGTCGGCGATCGCCTGATCGAACCGCTCCGCGGCGACGAAATGGTAGTCCCGGCCGTCCACCTCGCCGGGGCGAGGCGACCTCGTGGTCATCGAGACGCTGAACCACAGATCGGGAATGAGCTCCCGCAGCCGGGCCACCACACTGCTCTTGCCGACACCGGAGGGGCCGGCCAGTACAACCAGCCGGCCCCTCCTTGATGGATCACTCACTCGCTGCTGAATTCGGCGAGCAGCGCCTTGCGCTGCCGATCACCCAATCCACGCAGACGACGACTGGACGCGATTTCCAAGCGTTCCATGATCTGCTGGGCCCGGACTTTGCCGACTCCCGGAAGCGCTTCCAGCAGTGCGGACACCTTCATCTTGCCCAGGACCTCGTCGGCTTCCGCGTCGGTGAGCACCTGCTTCAAAGTGGTGCCACCGCGCTTCAGGCGCTCTTTCAATTCCGCCCTGGCGCGGCGGGCAGCAGCCGCTTTCTCCAATGCTGCGGCCCGCTGCTCCTCGGTCAGCTGGGGAAGGGCCACGATCTCCTCCGTGGTGTGGGTTCCTCTGGATCGGTGCCGCGACCGTACCGACCGCGTCTGACGCGGCACAACACGGGTCCGGCCTACCCAGGCGATTCTCACCTGGGCGTTCGCCTTCGGTGGCGCGGGCGCACAAGCTACCGCCATGCGTAGAGCGCTCATTACCCAGGGTGCCGATCAAGCCGGGAGCACTCTCGATCGACGGAACCCGATCGCGCGTTAAGATGATCATGATGGACTTACCGAGAGCACCGAAGTCGCTGGCCAGCTCGATGCAGGCGGGATGTCGCGACGTCCCGTCCGCGTCGGGTCGACCGCGCTCCGACAGGCTCGGCGCACGACGAGACGGCTGGTCGACCGGGCCGAGGCGCGGCCGTCTCCCTCCTTTCGCGAACCGGTCCGCACGGGCCGTCCCGCCACCGGAAAAGGAGACCGAGATCGCCCGAGAAGTCGGGCGGGTCGACCGACTCCGACGTGTCGGTCCGGCACCCGTTCCGGCACCCGCAGGCCCAGAGGCGACCGGGGCGGGAACGTTCCCGAGCACCGGCCGAGGGCGGTGCGGGGCAGCGATCGACGGCCCGATTCGCCTCCGGTGGCAGCGCCGTAGGGCACCCGTCGCAGACGCCGCGTCCGCGTCTGCTCCCGGTCGCCTCCGGTGACCGGAGGCGACCCGCGCATCGGTCTCGGGCGACGAGGCGTCCGCCACGGGAGGTCGGGCCCGACGGAGCCTGCGGTCGCTCCTCGACGTGGCCCCGGCGGACGGGCCCGCACCGCCGATCGGCGTTCGCGGGGCCGCCGACGGGACGCCGGGTGATCCTCGGTGGCCGCAGACCGCGGTGCGGAGTTCGACGCCCGGCAGCCGCCGAGAGCCGTTGGTCGCCGCCTGCCGCCCCGTCGAGGAGTCCGGCTGCCGTCGACCTCGGACGCCGCTGGTGACCCCGCGTCCTGGCGTCGTCGCTCCCGAGCCGGGCTGCCGGTTCCGGCCGGTCAGCTGCCCGAGTGCGCCAGCCCGGCGTGCAGTCCGCGAACGGCGTCCCGCAGCGCCGCCACGTCCGGCCCGTGGCGCAGGACGTCTCGAGAGCTGGTCGGCAGCACGTCGGGCAGGGCGGGGCCGAACAGTCGACGCAGATCGGCCACGGTGCCGCCCTGCGCCCCGAACCCGGGAGCCAGGATCGGCCCGTTGAGGCCGCTCAGATCGAGCTGCAGGCTCGGCAGATTGCCGCCGACCACCAGACCCACGTCACCCAGTCGGGGGGCGCCCACGTTGAGCTGGGCCGCGGCGTCGACCACGCGTTGCGCGACACTCCGCGTCCCCTTCTCGTCGGAGACGACGGCGTCCTGCACCGACGCGCCCTCGGGGTTGGAGGTCCTGGCGAGCACGAACACTCCCCGTCCGGAGTCGCGCGCCACCTCCAGCGCGGGCTCCAGCGAGCCGAAGCCGAGATAGGGCGACAGCGTGACCGCGTCGCCTGCCAACGGCGAGCCCTCGGTCAGATAGGCCTTGGCGTAGGCCGTCATCGTCGAGCCGATGTCGCCGCGCTTAGCGTCGACCAGCACCAGCGCGCCCGCGGCCCGCGCATCGGCGATCAGCTGTTCCAGGACGGCCACGCCGCCGGAGCCGTGCGCCTCGAAGAGGGCCGACTGCGGCTTGAGCAGTGCGACCTCCCCGGCCAGGGCCGTCACGCAGGTCGCGGCGAAGCTCCGCAGGCCTGCCAGGTCGTCGGACAGGCCCCAGGCGTGGAGCAGCGCCGGGTGCGGGTCGACGCCCACACAGAGCGGGCCCCTGGCCGCCACGGCGGCGCTCAGTCTGGCGCCGAAGGTGGTGATCATTCGCGTCCCTTCCGCAGCGCCGCCTGGAGGTCCTGGAGGCTGCGCACGCCGATGTCGTCACGGATCGAGGCCTCGATGCCCTGCACGGCCGCCGCCGCGCCCTGCACGGTGGTCACACACGGGATGTCCCTGGCGACGGCGGCCGTCCGGATCTCGTAGCCGTCGACCCGGGGACCGGGATTGCCGTAGGGAGTGTTGATCACCAGATGGACGGTGCCCGCCCTGATCTCGTCGACGATGTTGCCCGGCCCCTCGAAGTGCTTGCGGGCCACCGTGCAGCGGATGCCGTTACGGCGCAGCATCTCCGCCGTCCCCGCCGTCGCCAGCACCTCGAAGCCGAGGTCCGCGAGTCGTTTCACCGGGAACACCATCGAACGCTTGTCCCGATTGGCGACCGAGACGAAGACCCGACCCGAGGTCGGCAGCGAACCGTAGGACGCCGCCTGGGACTTGGCGAACGCCGGGCCGAAGGCCACGTCGATGCCCATCACCTCGCCCGTGGACTTCATCTCCGGGCCGAGCAGCGAGTCGACGCCCTGCCCCTCGGGCGTGCGGAAGCGGTGGAAGGGCAGCACGGCCTCCTTCACCGCGACCGGCGCGTCGGCGGGCAGCTCGCCGCCATCGCCCTCGCGCGGCAGCATTCCCTCCGCACGCAGCTCCGCGACGGTGGCGCCGAGCATGATCCTGGCGGCGGCCTTGGCCAGCGGGACACCGGTCGCCTTGGACACGAAGGGCACCGTCCGCGAGGCCCTCGGATTGGCCTCCAGCACGTAGAGCACGTCGTCCTTGAGCGCGTACTGCACGTTGAGCAGCCCACGTACCCCGATGCCCTTGGCGATGGCCTCGGTGTGCCTGCGGACCTGTTCCAGGTCGGTGCGGCCCAGGGTGATCGGCGGCAGCGTGCAGGAGGAGTCGCCCGAATGGATGCCCGCCTCCTCGATGTGCTCCATGACACCGCCGAGGTAGACCTCCTGCCCGTCGCACAGGGCGTCGACGTCGATCTCGATCGCGTCGTCCAGGAAACGGTCGACCAGCACCGGGTGCTCCGGGGTCACCTCGGTGGCCCTGGCGATGTAGTCGGCCAGGGTGGCCTCGTCGTACACGATCTCCATGCCGCGACCGCCCAGCACGAAGGACGGCCGGACCAGGACCGGGTAGCCGATCTCGTCGGCCACGCGCCGGGCCGCCTCGAAGGAGGTGGCGGTGCCGTAACGCGGGGCGGGCAGGCCTGCCGCATCCAGCAGCTCACCGAAGGCGCCCCGGTCCTCGGCGAGGTCGATGGCCTCCGGGGCGGTGCCGACCACCGGCACGCCCGCCTCGGCCAGTCTGCGCGCCAGCCCTAGCGGCGTCTGACCGCCGAGTTGGACCACGACGCCCACGACGGTGCCGGAGGCCTGCTCCGCGTGCACCACCTCGAGGACGTCCTCGAAGGTGAGCGGCTCGAAGTAGAGCCGGTCGGAGGTGTCGTAGTCGGTGGAGACCGTCTCCGGGTTGCAGTTGACCATCACGGTCTCCATACCCGCCTCGCGGAGCGCCATCGCCGCGTGCACGCACGAGTAGTCGAACTCGATCCCCTGCCCGATCCGGTTCGGCCCGGAGCCCAGGATGATGACCTTGGGCCGGTCGCGCTGCTCGGTGACCTCGGACTCGGCGGCGGTGTCGACCTCGTAGGCCGAGTAGTGATACGGGGTGCTCGCGGCGAACTCGGCGGCACAGGTGTCGACGGTCTT
This sequence comes from Actinoalloteichus fjordicus, assembly GCF_001941625.1. Lineage (NCBI taxonomy): Bacteria > Bacillati > Actinomycetota > Actinomycetes > Pseudonocardiales > Pseudonocardiaceae > Actinoalloteichus > Actinoalloteichus fjordicus. The sequence continues at coordinate 2,748,725 of NZ_CP016076.1, read as the reverse complement.
GTAGACCGGCCGGACGCCGAGGCGGTGGCGCAGTGCTCGGACGCCGTCCTCCCCCGCCAGCTCGGGGCGCAGCGCGGCGAGCTGACGATCGGAGAATCCGGACCGCTTCGCGGTGCGCAGCAGGCCCTCGTCGAGAACCGGGGCGTCGAGCACCTCCTGTCGCAGCTCCACCAGCGACAGGATCTGGTCGATGAACCACGGGTCTACGCCCGACGCCTCGTGCACCTGCTCGACCGTCGCGCCCAGCCGCAGCGCACGCTCGACCGTGTACAGACCGCCGTCATGCGGGACGCGCAGGTCGGCGAGCGTCGACTCCAGGGTGGCCTCCGCCGCGTCGGGCCGGGTCCAGAAGCTCAGCGACTTCGTCTCCATGGAGCGCAACGCCTTGCCGAGGGCCTCGGGGAAGCTGCGGCCCATCGACATGCCCTCGCCGACGCTCTTCATCGTCGTGGTGAGCGTGGGATCGGCGCCGGGGAACTTCTCGAAGGCGAAGCGCGGCACCTTCACCACGACGTAGTCCAGGGTCGGCTCGAAGCTGGCGGGCGTCTCGCCGGTGATGTCGTTGCGGATCTCATCCAGGGTGTATCCGACGGCGAGCTTGGCGGCGATCTTGGCGATGGGGAAGCCGGTCGCCTTCGACGCCAGCGCGGAGGACCGCGAGACCCTCGGGTTCATCTCGATGACGACGAGCCTGCCGGTGCGCGGGTTCACGGCGAACTGGATGTTGCAGCCGCCGGTCTCCACGCCGACGGCGCGCAGCACCGCAATGCCCAGGTCACGCAGATCCTGGTACTCCCGGTCCGTCAGGGTCATCGCGGGCGCGACGGTCACCGAGTCGCCGGTGTGCACGCCCATCGGGTCGATGTTCTCGATGGAGCACACGACCACCACGTTGTCGCGGTGATCGCGCATCAGCTCCAGCTCGTACTCCTTCCAGCCGAGCACGCTCTCCTCGATCAGCACCTCGGTGACCGGGCTCTCGGCGAGGCCGGTGGAGGCGAGCCGTTCGAGTTCGTCGGCGGTGTGGGCCATGCCGGAACCGAGGCCGCCCATGGTGAAGCTGGGCCGGATCACCACCGGCAGGCCCAGTTCGCCGACCGCCTCGCGGACCTCCTCCATCGACCGGCACACCCTGCTGCCGGGCACCTCGCCGCCCACCGAGCGCACGATGTCCTTGAAGAGCTGGCGGTCCTCACCACGCTGGATCGCGTCGATGTCGGCCCCGATCAGCTCGACGCCGTATCGCTCCAGCACCCCGCGTTCGTGCAGCGCGACGGCGGTGTTCAACGCGGTCTGCCCGCCCAGCGTGGCCAGGATCGCATCCGGCCGCTCCGCAGCGATCACCTTCTCCACGAACTCCGGCGTGATCGGCTCGATATACGTCGCATCCGCGAACTCCGGATCAGTCATGATCGTCGCCGGATTCGAGTTCACCAGGCTGACCCGCAGGCCCTCCTCCCGCAGCACCCGACACGCCTGAGTACCGGAATAGTCGAACTCACAGGCCTGACCGATGACGATCGGCCCAGAACCGATCACCATCACATGCTTGATGTCAGTCCGTTTCGGCATGAATTCCCTCACTCACCAGGCGACGGAACCCGTCGCGAAAGACTTGGAACGCTCTTGGACACTGTGCGCGCCGACGGTCCGCGCGGCGCCCACCGCCGCGCGGACGACTCGGGCGATCTTCGAGAGGTCGCCCCGCACCGAAACAGCGGGGCGATCGACGTCACGACCGCATCCTCGGCACCCGGACGGCGCAGAGGGCGTCGACGCCTGCTGCGCCGGGAGACTCCGCGACGCGGAGAGGAAGGCCCCGGCACGTCCCGAGTGCGGGACGGCGGCCGGGTGCCGACGGTCATCGTCTCGACACGAGTGTGGAGCGGGTGGACATCAGGTCGACGAAGTCGTCGAACAGGCCTGCGGCGTCGTGCGGGCCCGCTGCGGCCTCGGGGTGGAACTGCACGCTGAAGGCGGGGGCGTCCACACAGCGGAGGCCCTCCACCGACCCGTCGTTGGGGCAGTGGTGACTCACCAGTGCCGCGCCGAAATCGGTGTCGAACCTGCCGCCGGGTTCCCCCGCGACCGCGAAGCCGTGGTTCTGCGAGGTGATGGCCACCCGACCGGTGGCGACGTCGACGACCGGGATGTTGATGCCCCGATGCCCGTACGGGAGCTTGTAGGTCCCCAGTCCCAGCGCTCGGCCGAGAATCTGGTTGCCGAAACAGATGCCGAACAGGGGCAGCTCGCGCTCCAACGCCGCCCTGGTCAGCGCCACGGGGTGATCCGCGGTGGCCGGGTCGCCCGGCCCGTTGGAGAGGAACATCCCGTCGGGCTGGACCGCGAGGACGTCCTCGAACGAGGAGTTCACCGGCAGGACGTGGACCTCGACGCCGAGCCGGGCCAGCATCCTGGGGGTGTTGGACTTGATGCCCAGGTCGAGGGCGGCCACGGTGAACCGTCGTTCCCCCACCGCGGGCACCACGTACGGCTGGGCGGTGCTGACGTCGCCCGCCAGATCGGCACCCGTCATCGACGGCGCCGAGCGGACCCTGGCCAACAGCTCCTCGTCGGGAGCCAGCGCCGCACCGGAGAACACGCCTGCCCGCATGGCACCGCGCTCCCGGATGTGCCGGGTGAGAGTGCGGGTGTCGACGTCGGCGATCCCGACGATCCCCTGTGCCTCCAGCTCCGCCGCCAGCGTCCGGCGAGATCGCCAGTTGGACGGAGTCCGGCTCGGGTCACGCACGACGTAGCCCGCGACCCAGATCCGCGCGGACTCGTCGTCCTCGTCGTTCCAGCCGGTGTTGCCGATCTGCGGCGCGGTCTGCACCACGATCTGCCGGTGGTACGAGGGATCGGTGAGCGTCTCCTGATAGCCGGTCATCCCCGTCGAGAAGACCACCTCGCCCAGGCTCTCGCCCCGGCCGCCGTAGGCGCTGCCGACGAAGACGCGCCCGTCCTCCAACACCAGCCTGGCCGGGGACCGTCCGCTCACCTGCCCGCCTCCTTCATGTCCGGGGCCTGCGGTGCCGACCCGTCGGGGTCCGAGGCGTCGTCGGTGCCCGACGCGCCATCGGCCCCCGGCTCGCCGGCCGGCTCCGCACTCGCTTCGGGTGCCGCCTTCTCGCGCAGGCGGTCGACCCATCGTTCGTAGTCGCTCTTGTCGTCCGCGCGGAACGCGGTGTCCAGATCGAAGTCGCCGTGCTGCCAGGTCAGGACCAGCAGACCGCCGCCGGGAACGACCTTGCCCGCGGACTTGCTGTCGATCCTGGCGTCGCGCAGGGCGTGCGCGGGCAGCCACAGCGTGCCGGCGCCGTCCCGCTCGATCAGCACGCCGTCGTCGATGAGCCGCAGCGCGCCCGCCGAGCGGTGACCGAAGTCACCCGCGAGGACCCGTGCCTGCCAGTTCTCCGCCGAGGTGGTGCCGATGTAGACACCCGTGAGCGCAGGAAGGACGTCGGGCGAGTCGAGCAGCGCCGCCGCAGGCTCCGGCAGCGGAGGCAGCACGCCCGCCTGGTCTGCGGCCCGACGGTGCCAGCCACGCCACATCCCGTATGCGCACAGTGCGAAGAACGCCGCAAAGGCCAGCGTCAGCAGGAGTCGATCCACCGGAGCACCTTCCCGTCTCGCGCGGTGAAACGCCCGCGCAACATCGTCGCCACCACCCGAGCGGGCAGTCGCATCCCCTCGAAGGGGGTGTTGTCGGCCAGACTGGCCGACTCCGAGCCTCGCACCGTCCAGTGCGCAGTCGGGTCGATCAGGACCAGTGAGGCAGGCTCGCCGACGGCGATCGGCCTGCCCTGGTCCGCGAGGCCGACCAGCTCGGCCGGGCGCTCGCTCATCACCCTGGCGACGCCGCGCCAGTCCAGCAGTCCGGTGGTCACCATGGTCTCGACCACGACGGACAGCGCGGTCTCCAGACCCAGCATGCCCGGTCGGGCTGCAGACCACTCGCAGTCCTTGTCCTGCGGGGCGTGCGGGGCGTGGTCTGTGGCGACACAGTCGATGACGCCCTCGGCGAGCGCGGCGCGCAGTGCGAGCGTGTCGGCCTCGGTGCGCAGTGGCGGGTTGACCTTGTTCACCGGATCGTAGGTGGCGAGCCGTTCGTCGGTGAGCAGCAGGTGATGCGGGGTCACCTCGGCGGACACTCGACCTGGCCGCCCGCCAGCGGCGAGGGTGGGCAGCGCCGCCAACGGTCCGGCCGCCCAGCGCAGCACCTCGACGGTGCCTGCCGTGGAGACGTGACAGACGTGCAGCCTGCCCCCGGTGCGATGGGCCAGCAGGCAGTCGCGGGCCACGATCGACTCCTCCGCCGCCGCAGGCCAGCCCGCCAGCCCCAGCAGTGCCGCCCGCTCGCCCTCGTGTGCCTGGGCGCCGACGGTCAGCCTGGGCTCCTCGGCGTGCTGGGCGATCGTCGCGCCCAGCACGGAGGAGTACTCCAGCGCCCTGCGCATCAGCAGCGGATCGGCGACGCACACTCCGTCGTCCGAGAACATCCGGACCTGCGCGGCCGAGCGGGCCATGCCGCCCAGTTCGGCGAGCCGCTCGCCCCCCAGCCCCACCGTGACGGCGCCGACCGGGTGCACGTCGACGAGGCCGACCTCGCGACCGCGCCGCCAGACGTGCTCGACGAGCACCGCGTTGTCGGCCACCGGATCGGTGTTGGCCATGGCGAACACGGCGGTGTAGCCGCCGAGTGTGGCGGAGGCCGACCCGGTGTCGATGGTCTCCGCGTCCTCGCGTCCCGGCTCTCGCAGGTGGGTGTGCAGGTCGACGAAGCCGGGCAGCGCGACGAGACCTGCCGCGTCCACCACCTCGGCCTGACCCGCGTCGACGGAGCCTGCCGCGTCGATCGCAACGATTCGACCGTCCGCCACGAGCAGGTCGACGGGCTCGCCCTCACCGTAGGGCCGCACGCCTCGGAGCAGCACGGGCGACGAGTCGATCTCGGTCGAGGTCATCACTCGACCTCCTCTCCGGCCAGCAGGTGATAGAGCACGGCCATCCGCAGGTGAACCCCGTTGCGCACCTGCTCGGTGACCAGGGCACGTCCGGAGTCCGCGACGGCGGAGCTGATCTCCATGCCACGCAGCATCGGCCCCGGATGCAGCACGGGCGCGTGTTCCGGGAGCAGGTCGAGGCGTCGCCGGTTCAAGCCGTAGTCCACGGCGTACTCACGGGCGGAGGGGAAGAAGCCGCCGTGCATCCGCTCGGCCTGCACCCGCAGCATCATCACCGCGTCGACGCCGCCGAGCACGGCGTCGAGGTCGTGACTCACCTCCACCGGCCACGAGCCGACACCGCTCGGCAGCAGGGTCGGCGGGGCGACGAGGACGACCTGGGCGCCCAGCAGAGTGAGGAGCAGCACGTTCGACCGTGCGACGCGGCTGTGCAGGACGTCGCCCACCACCGCGATCCGTCGCCCGGCGATGTCGCCGAGTCGCTGCCGCAGGGTCTGCGCGTCCAGCAGGGCCTGGGTGGGGTGCTCGTGGGTGCCGTCGCCCGCGTTGACCACCGCCACCCCGGTGTGCGCCAGCCACTGGGCCAGCCGGTGGGCCGCACCGGAGGCGGGGTGTCGGACGACCACGCAGTCCGCGCCCGCCGCGGCCAGGGTGAGCGCGGTGTCGCGCAGCGACTCGCCCTTGCCCACCGAGGAACCACCGATGGAGACATTGATCACATCGGCGCTCATCCACTTTCCCGCGATCTCGAAGGAGACCCGCGTGCGAGTGGAGTTCTCGTAGAACACCGTGACGACGGTGCGACCCCGCAGGGTCGGCAGTTTGCGCACCTGCCGACCGAGCAGCGTCTGCTCCAGCCGGTCCGCGGTGTCGAGCAGGGTGCTCGCCGCCTGCGCGTCGAGGTCGGCGATGGACAGCAGATGCCTCATCGAGCGTCTCCGGCAGGCCCGTCACCAGGCGAGTCCGCCGAGGGGACGGCGCCTGCGGCATCGGGCTCAGAGCGGCGCAGCAGCACCGCGTCCGCGCCGTCGAGTTCGGTCAACCGGACCCAGACCTCCTCGCGACGGGCGGTCGGCACGTTCTTGCCCACGTAGTCGGCGCGGATCGGCAGCTCGCGGTGGCCTCGGTCGATGAGGACGGCGAGCTGGACGGCGGCGGGTCTGCCGTGGTCGCGGAGGGCGTCGAGCGCGGCTCGCACGGTCCGCCCGGAGAACAGGACGTCGTCGACGAGCACCACCAGCGCGTCGTCGAGACCGCCGTCGGGCAGGCTCGTCGGCTCCAGCGGGCGGGCCGGTCGGCGGCGCAGATCGTCACGATAGAGCGTGACGTCCAGCGTTCCCGTGGGAATCGTCACACCGGTGAATTCGGCGATCTTGGCGGAGAGCCGCCTGGCCAGCGGGGCGCCTCTGGTCGGGATGCCCAGCAGGACGACGTGCGGCGCGTCGGGCGCGTCCAGCGCGGTCTTCTCGATGATCTGATGGGCCATCCGGGCAATGGTCCGTGCGACGTCGGCCTCGACGAGCAGCTCACGCTCGCCGGAGCCCGCCGCACCCGCTCGTGCTGAGCGTGGCGCCACGGTCTGGACCTCCTTCCCCGCCTCGCTGGACGGGTCGTTAAAGGACGTCGGGGTCCGAGGGTCTCGGACGGCTCGGACGGTAGCAGTGTGCGATTGTCAATCTTCCGGGTGGTGTCAGAAACTCGCCCGGCTGTAGCAGTCTCACCGGCTTGACCTGGTGACGACGGCAAGCGAACATTACTCTGCGTATTGATCTGGGCATTCCCGCAGACCTGTCTAGAGGCTGACGGGGCGAACGAAACGGAGAACCGCCACATGGGCGACTACGCCAAGGCGCTGGGCGCCAAGCTCCGCGCGATCCGCCAGCAACAAGGGCTGTCGCTGCATGGGGTCGAGCAGAAGTCAGGCGGCCGGTGGAAGGCCGTCGTCGTCGGTTCGTACGAACGCGGCGACCGGGCGGTCACCGTCCAGAAGCTCGCTGAACTGGCCGACTTCTACGGCGTGCCCGTGGCGGAACTGCTTCCGGAGGGCAGGGTGCCGTCCGGGGCGGAGCCCGCCACGAAGATCGTGATAAATCTGGAACGTCTGCAACAGCTGCCTGCGGAGAAGGTCGGTCCGCTGGCTCGCTATGCGGCCACCATCCAGAGCCAACGGGGCGACTACAACGGCAAGGTGCTCTCGATCAGGACCGAAGACCTTCGGTCGCTGGCGATCATCTATGACATGTCGCCGGGGGAACTCACCGAGCAGCTCATCGACTGGGGGGTCCTTCCTCCTGAGGCGCGACCCGCCAAGGAGGAGTGAGCTGCGCGTCTGCTGAAAGCGTCTCGGGGCGCCGTCATGTGCGACATGACGGCGCCCCCGAGGCGTCAGCTCGCCGCGCGCAGCCGGTCGGCGATCTTGGCCAGCCGGTCGAGGATGCCGTTGACGAATCTCGGCGAGTTGTCCGTGGACAACGTCTTCGCCAGTTCCACGGCCTCGTCGATGGCGACCTTGTCGTCCACCTCGTCCGACCACAGCAGCTCGAAGAGGCCCAGCCGCAGGACGGCCCGGTCCACCGGGGGCATCCTGGCCAGGGTCCAGCCCTCGGCGTACTCCGAGATCAACTCGTCGATCCGCCGTCGGTGCTCGGTGACGCCCTCGACGAGGGTCACCGTGTAGTCGTTGACCGGAGCCAGGTCCGGCACGCCCACGCGATCCGCGAGCAGGGTGATCGGGTCCACAGAACGGACGTCGGCCTCATAGAGCAGGTCGACGGCGCGTTTGCGGGCTTTGCTGCGCGAGCCCATTACGAGTTCACGCGGCCCAGGTAGCGCCCGTCGCGGGTGTCGACCTTGACCTTGTCGCCGCTGTTGAGGAACAGGGGAACGCTGATCTCGGCGCCGGTCTCCAGCTCGGCTGGCTTGGTGCCGCCGGTGGAGCGGTCACCCTGCAGGCCGGGATCGGTGTGCTTCACGACGAGCTCCACCGAGGCGGGCAGTTCGACGTAGAGCGCGATGCCCTCGTGCACCGCCACGACGGCGGTCTGATTCTCGAGCATGAACTTGGCCGCGTCCCCGACGGTGGCGTCCGGCACCGGAAGCTGCTCGAAGGTCTCGCTGTCCATGAACACGTAATCGCTGCCGTCGGCGTAGAGATAGGTCATCTCGCGCTTGTCGACGTTGGCCGTCTCGACCTTCACGCCCGCGTTGAAGGTCTTGTCCACGACCTTGCCGGAGAGCACGTTCTTCAGTGTGGTGCGCACGAAGGCGCCGCCCTTGCCTGGCTTGACGTGCTGGAACGACACGACGGTCCAGAGCTGGCCGTCGAGGTTGAGAACCAGTCCGTTCTTGAGGTCGTTGGTGGTCGCCACTGTGGTGGTCTCTCCTGTGTCGAGTGGGCCCGAGAAGACGGGCCGGTGCAGGGACGGGCCGCGGCCGCTCTGCGACGACCGCGGCGATGCGACGCGAACTACGTCAGACGACCACGAGTTCCTTCGTAGTCAGGGTGAGGAGTTCCGGCTCGCCGTCACGAACGACGAGGGTGTCCTCGATGCGGACGCCGCCGCGCCCGGACAGGTACACGCCGGGCTCGACGGTGACGGCCATACCGGCGATCAGTCTACCGTCACCCGCCTTGGACAGGCTCGGAGCCTCATGGACCTCCAGTCCGACGCCGTGGCCGAGACCGTGCAGGAAGTCCTCGCCTCGGCCTGCGGCCTCGATGACCTTGCGCGCGGCAGCATCGACGTCACGCACCTCGACACCGACGGACAACGCGGCTCTTCCCGCCGCCTGCGAGAGCCTGACCAGCTCATACAGCTCCTGCTGCCAGTCGGCGGGCTGCCCGAGCACCATCGTACGGGTCATGTCCGAGTGATAACCGTCGACGAGTGCGCCGAAGTCGATCTTGATGAGGTCGCCCGTTCGGAGCGCCTTCTCGGTCGGCCGGTGATGCGGAACTGCGGAGTTCGCACCGGAGGCGACGATCGTCTCGAAGGACGGCCCGGCGGCACCGTTGTCCCGCATCCGCGCCTCCAGATCACGGGCCACGTCGACCTCGGCACGGCCCGCGCGCAGCCCGTCGGCGGCGAGCAGCTCGGCGAGCGCCCGGTCCGCGGCGGCACAGGCCATCCGGAGCGCCTCGACCTCCTCGTCGTCCTTGACCAGCCGCAACTCCTCCACCAGGCCGGGGCTCCGCACCAGATCGACGCCCTCGGCGGCGCCCGCCAGGACGTCCAGTGCGTCGACGGTCACCTTATGACTCTCGAAACCCGTGCGGCGATGAGCCGCAGCCTCCGCGCCGGATCGAGCGGCCAACGCCGTTCCGGAGGCGCGTTCGATCACCCGCTCCAGGTCCGGGACCTGCTCGCCCGCCTGGGTGAGGTAGCGCCCGTCGGTGCAGAACGTGGTGCGCGTCTCGGCGTGCGCGGTGTCCTCGGCATGCACCAGCAGTGCGGCGTTGGACCCGGTGAATCCGGTCAGATAACGGACGTTGAGCAGGTCGGTCACCAGCAGCGCGTCCAGATTCGCGGTGCGGAGCAGCGTGCGCAGCGCCTCGCGGCGGCGGGAATGGGTTTCTGGCATGGCAGGCAGCATAAGAGTCAGCGAGGCCCGAACACGGCGTCCCGCCCGGCGGCGACGACCGACACCGCAGCCTCGAGACCGGGTGACTGCGCCGTTCGGCGCAGCAGAACGACCGCTGAGCGGACGCATCGCCGCCGAGATCTGATCGTAATCTGGTCCTGTCTGGGAGCGCTCACAACCACCGAGATCGGACTCTCGCATCACCGACCCGAGGAGAGAGCATGACCAGCAGGACCATCATCGGCGCGACGCTGAGCGCCGTCCTGGCCGCGACGGCGGCGATCGGCGGCATCGCGACCCCGCAGGCTGCTGCGACACCGCAGCAGGCCGACGACACCTTCTACGTCAACCCGACGACCAACGCCGCGCAGTGGGTGGCGGCGAATCCCGGTGACGGACGCGCCTCGGTGATCGGCGAGCGCATCGCCTCCGTCCCGCAGGCGCAGTGGTTCACCCAGCACAATCCGGCCGCCGTCACCGCCCAGGTCGACGGGCTCGTCGGTGCGGCCCAGGCCGCAGGCCAGACGCCGATCCTCGTCGTCTACAACATCCCCAACCGGGACTGCAGCAACCACAGCGGCGGCGGCGCTCCCGATCACTCCTCCTATCGGACCTGGGTCGACCGGGTCGCCGACGGACTCGCCGACCGGCCAGCCACGATCATCCTCGAACCGGACGTGCTGGCGTTGATGGACTCCTGCATGAACGAGTCGGAACAGGCCGAGGTCACCGCGTCGATCACCTACGCCGTCGCGGCGCTCACCTCGGGGTCCGCCCAGGCCGACGTCTACCTCGACGCCTCACACTCGGCGTGGCACGCGCCCGGGGAGATGGCCTCGCGGCTGACGGCGGCGGGGATCGCCGACGGCGCGGCGGGCATCGCGACGAACGTCTCCAACTACCGCTGGACGGCCGACGAGACGGCCTACGCCAAGGCCGTGCTGGCCGCGACGGGTGTGTCCGGTCTCGGCGCGGTGATCGACACCAGTCGTAACGGCAACGGTCCGGCCGGCTCGCAGTGGTGCGACCCGGCAGGCCGGGCCATCGGGACGCCCAGCACCACCGACACCGGGGACGCGGCGATCGACGCCTTCCTGTGGGTCAAGCTGCCCGGCGAGGCCGACGGCTGCGCGGCGCCTGCCGGCCAGTTCGTCCCGCAGCTGGCCTATGACCTCGCCGTGGCGGCGGGGCCGGTCGGCTGAGGCACTCGCTTGGGTCGAGCTCGGGCCGGGTCGGGCACAGTCCGGTCGGGGGCGGTCCGGTTGAGCACGGTCGGCTCGAGCAGGCTCTACTGAGGCATGGCGGCTGGGATGCGGCGGGCAGCGGCGCACCGGGTCGAGGGCCGGCCTGAGCGGGCACAGTGGGCGCGCAGGCGGCGACGGTCGACGCCCGGCACCAGCCGCCACCGGCAGGCAGCAGGCAGCAGGCAGCAGGCAGCAGGCAGCAGGCAGCCTTGATCGTCGTCGTCGATCGCGGGGTCCGGGGCCCGAGGGCCCCGCGATCGCCCGTGACCCCCACCGGGTAGAGCGGCGCGGATCAGACCGTGACGCGGCGGCCTGCCGAGTGATCAGCGTTCGATCCGGCCGTGGCGCCGAGCCGCGCGGCTCGGCGACGGACCGGCGCCCGAGCGGACGTCGCCACGCCGAGGTCCCGTCAGGGGGCCGGCAAGCGGCAGACTCCCCCGTGTCCCGACGTGTCGTCCGCTCGGTCGGGTCGCAGCACGCCGCAGGTCGCGCACGTGCTCATGGGCGGCCCACTCCTGCGGTGTGATCTCGGTGATCCGCGATCCGTTGAGCTCGGCGACGTCCTGACCGCCCACCAGCCAGAGCCGATCGTCCGCCACCAGCCCGACGGGCTGGTCGGTCGCGTGAACGGCGGGCAGTCCTGCGGTGATCTCGGCGACGACCGGCAGCTCCTCCACGGCGGGAACCCGCTCTTCCAGGATGCCGACGGCGAGCTTCTCGGCCACCGAGCGGCGTTCGATGCGCACCCGCTCTCCACCGAGCACGAGATCCATCGTCCGATCCGGCGCAGGAACCGCGAAGCCGTTCAGCACGCTCGCCGCACGTCGTGCGTCTCGACAGCCGTCGGCGGCGACGACGTCGAGGCCGTAATGGGCGATGTCGGTCGGTGCGGAGGTCGCCGTGGTCGCCCGCAGCACGTCGAGGGGAACTCGACCACACGGGTCGTCCCTCGACACCGGGGCGTGGCCGCCGCCTTCCCGCACCAGGCCCGGACCCTCCCGCCAGGGCCCCTCCACCACGAGTCGCTCATAAGGACTGCCCCGGAACTCCCGATCCCAGAAGGTCAGGCTGGTCCCCGACTCGGTCTGGTGCGCGATCACGAAGCTCTGCAGCGCGTCCACCCACATCAGGTCGGCGCTGAACGCGTCGACCACCGAGAAGGCGCGGGGATCCTCGGTCGAGGTGGCGGGCACGAAACCCGCCTCCGTGAGCGTCTGCAGTCCGTCGGTGAACAACGGATCCCTGGCTCTGAGCACGAACTGTCCCGCACCGTTCCACCCCGCCGCCGCGCCGGTCGTGTCGGTGAACATCAGGTAGAACCAGTCGTCCAGGAAGACCGCGGCGGGCTGACCGGCGCCGTAGGTGTTCTCCCTCGTCACGTCGTAGGACGCGCTGACCACCGGTTTGCCGTCGCCCAGTCTCGACCAGGTGATCCCGTCGGAGCTGTGCGCGACGCCGACGCCGTTGCCGTCGTTGTGATCGCCCGCCGCCCCGGTGTAGTAGAGGTAGTAGGAGTCCCCGACCTTGAGCACCGAGGGATCGCAGGTGTGCATGCCGTCGAAGGCGCCGGGCAGGCCGGTGAAGACCGCCTCGGCGGGCGAGCCCGTCGAGGCCGCGTACGGTCCGCCTGGTTCCGTCGCCTCGGCGTACAGCACGTCGTCACCGGGCGGGCCGACGCCGGGAAGCTGACTGCACCACCAGGCGCGATACCGACCGTCGTCGAGCAGCACGGTCGGCCCGTAGTTGTAGGGAGCACGGTGATCGCCCGCGAGGATCGGCGTGGCGTTCCCCCGGACTCCCTCGACGGCGAGCTGCGCCGGTTCTGGAAGCTCGGCGGCCTCGCCTGCCGCATCGTCCGCACCGTCTCCGGTGAACCAGCCGTCCGTCTGATCCACCGCGCCGTCCCGATCGGCACCCTGCGCACCGGTGCAGCCTGCGATCACGACGAGCGCCAGCAGCAACGCCGAGACACGCAGTGCGACCGGGAACGCGGCTGTCGAACGCGTCGCCGCCCGCCCACCGACCGGTGAACCACGCACCGTGGGCTGACCTCCCCGTGAGAGCACCGTGATCGATGCCGTGCAGGCCCGAGAACGGATGCCGGGCATCAGACAGTGTAGGGATCAACCACCGGGCAGGCGCAGCCGATCCACCATTGGGGCGACACCGCTGGTCGTCCCCATGACACCCGGAGGAGCTACCGCAGGGGGCCCGCCGGATCGGCCACCAACTCCACCTCGAAGCCGTCAGGGTCTTCGAGATAGGCGGCCAGATGCATCGGCCCGCCCGCGTAGGGATGGACCTCCGGGAACAGCAGTCGCCAGCCCCGACCCGTGGCCTGCTCGGTGATGCGATGCATCTCCTCGGCGCCCCGGACCCGCAGTGCCAGGTGATTCATCCCGGCGCGGAGCCGATCATGACCGCCCGGCCGGACCGCAGGCGAGCGCTCGACCACCAGGTAGGTTCCGCCGTGGCGCCAGCTGATCCCTCGCGACCAGCGCTGGTACTCGACCCAGCCCAGTTCCGCGAGTAACCAGCCCAGGCTGTACCTGGCGCGGTCGAGGTCCTCGACCCAGACCTCCAGGTGATGCAGTCCGGCGGGCGGCGCCTGGCACACCGCCACCGCGTGATCGACCTTGCCGACAAGCCGCTGCCCCACCTCGACGAAGCCAAGGCGGCGGGCGAGACTCGCGCCCGCCAGGTCGTCCGGGTGGGTCAGGGACCACACCGACGGCAGCTCCAGACGATGAAATGCGTGTCGCAGCACCGCCGACCCGGCCTCCGCGGCGATGCCCCTCCCCCGATGCTCGCGTCCCAGCAGCCACCCGACCTCGGGCAGTCCGCCGGGCAGCGCCACGGAGGGGCACAGACTGGTCAGCCCCACGGGCCTGCCCGAGACGCAGACGACCCAGTCGCCCATTCCCGAGGGCATCGCCCGCTCGATCCGGTCGCTCAGCAGGCGACGCACCGCGCCTTCGTCGACAGGTCCCGGCGGCAGCGCCCGACGCACCTCCGTCGCGGTGAAGAGCGGGGCCAGCAGGTCCACGCCCCATTCGGAGAGCGGCAGCAGGGTCAGTCGCTCGGTGCGCAGCTCGACCATCGGCAGGCCTCAGCTCGCCGTGTGTTCGGCCAGCCAGCGCAATGCCAGCGGGTACCCCGAGACACCGAGTCCCACGATCACCCCGTCCGCCAGGGCCGACAGGTGACTGTGTGAGCGGAACGCCTCCCGCCGATGCACGTTCGAGATGTGCACCTCCACCCACGGCGCGGTGAGCTGGGCACAGGCGTCGCGGACGGCGATGGAGTAGTGCGTCCAGGCCGCCGCGTTGAGCACGACCGGCGAACTCGTGTCGGCGGCCTCGTGCAGCCAGCCGATCATCTCGCCCTCGTGGTCGGTCTGGCGGACCGTCACCGGGAGGCCGAGTTCGGCGCCGGTTCGCTCGCAGAGTGCGACGAGATCGGCGTAGGTCGTGGAGCCGTACACCTCCGGCTCGCGAAGACCGAGCCTGCCGAGATTGGGGCCGTTGAGCACCAGGACGCTCACAGCAGAATCCCCCCGCCCTGCCGCGTCGGCTCCCCGCTGATCGCCGAGTACGCGGCGGCCAGCAGCGAGGGATCGGGGCCCTCCAGTCGGCCCGGCCTGCCGATGCCGTCCAGGACCACGAACCGCAGCACGCCCGACCGGGTCTTCTTGTCCCGGCGCATCGACTCGACCAGCGAGGACAGCGCGTCGGGGTCGTAGCTGACCGGCAGGCTCAACGCGGAGAGGACGTCCCGATGCCTGGCGACGTCAGCGTCACTGAGCCTGCCCGCCAGCCTGGCCAGCTCGGCGGCGAACATCATGCCGACCGAGACCGCGGCGCCGTGTCGCCAGCGGTAGCGCTCTCGACGCTCGACGGCGTGGCCCAGGGTGTGCCCGTAGTTCAGGATCTCCCGCAGACTCGACTCACGGAGATCGGCCGACACGACGTCGGCCTTGACCTGGATCGCCCGACGGACCAGCTCGGCCAGCACCGGACCGGTCGGATCGGTCGCGGCGTCGGCGTCCTGCTCGACACGTTCCAGGATCACCGGGTCCGCGATGAATCCCGCCTTGACCACCTCGGCCATGCCTGCCAGCAGTTCGTTGCGGGGCAGACTCTCCAGCGTCGCGAGGTCGACCAGCACGGCGGCAGGCTCATGGAAGACGCCGACCAGGTTCTTGCCTGCGTCGGTGTTGATGCCCGTCTTGCCGCCCACCGCCGCGTCCACCATCGCCAGCAGCGTGGACGGCACGTGCACGACCCGCACGCCCCGCATCCACGTCGCGGCGACGAAGCCCGCGAGGTCGGTCACCGCACCGCCGCCGACGGAGACGACCACACCGTCACGATCCATGCCGATCTTGCCGAGGACCTCCCAGCAGAACCCGGCCACGGCGAGGCTCTTGCCGTCCTCCGCGTCGGGGATCTCCACACGATGAGCGTCGAGCCCCGCCTCGACAAGCTCGTCACGCAGCGATTCGGCCGTGGCGGCCAGGGTCGGCTGGTGCACGATCGCCACCGACGTCGCCGAACGCAGCGTCTCCACGAGTTCGCCGAGCAGGCCTCTGCCGATCACCACCTCGTAGGGACGCTCGGTGGCGACGCGAATCCGGATCGGATCTGACATTGCGCTCCTCAGCACGTGGTCGCGGGCAACCCGGACGACACGGCCTGCCTGCGCGGTCCCGGCTCCGAGTTGGTTCTCGGCACCCTGACCTCCTCGCGGGCTGATCGTGTCGGCGGACTCAGTTCCTTCAAGCAGCCTCGGTCCCGACCGGCCTGTCTGCTCGGCAGGCCGGGGTCCTCGGCTGCGGCCCAGCATCCCACCACCGCGTGCCGCCGGAACGACCCCGGTCAGCCGGTGACCCGCAGCGTGTCCAGTGCCAGCCGGTACGCGGGCAGGCCCAGCTCGAACTCCTCCTGGTCGAGCCCGGTGAGAGTCAGGACGATCGTCTGGCCGTCGGTCTCGATCGCCAGGGCTCGTTCCGCTCGGTTCCACTCGCCCGCCCGCGACAACGACACCTCGACGGCCGCGCGTCCGTCGATGACGACCTCGGTGAACTCGGGCACGCCCTCGACGGCCTCGGCGGCGTAGGCGTCCAGCGCCTCGGCGGCGCCCAGGGTGGCGTCCGCAGGCGTGTTCACCCGAATCGAACCGAAGACACCGGCGTGGCGGCCGTGCAGTTCGCAGAGCGGAACGAGTTCGTGGAGCACGAGTTGAAGATCGGTGACGTCGGTGACCTCCCAGTCCGCAGCGGCGGTGAGGCCGACCGGCAACGGGCAGGGACTCCCCGCATCACCGACGTGCACGCCCGCAGTGGCGACCTCCCCCGGCGAGGCGGCACCGCCGGGCGGCACGGAATCAGGATCTTCGGGGCCGGGCGGCGGGGAGAGACTGCTCGACGACTCGGCACCACCGCCCGGATCAGCGCCCGACGGCGGCGAGCCGGTGGTGACGCTGGTCGGCTCGGCGGACGAACTCGTCGGGCCTGCGCCGACGGGCTGCTCGGTCGTACAGCCCGCAAGCAACCCGACACCGAGCAGCGCGGCGATCAACGGTGCAGGAAGTGAACGGCTTCGATGGTTCACGGCTTCTCTTCTCGATCAGCCCGCCCGGCTGGCAGGCGTTGACCAAGTCGACGTGTGCCGGTGCCGTCAGGTTGCGGCCGGGTCGCCCAAACCATCCGGTCGGCAGCAGGCAGTAGGCCGAACGGATGATCGGGTGCCTAATCGCTCGGGCACCCGATCCGACCAGTCTCTAGTCCGTTCGCGCGTCGGAATCGCCCGGCTGTACCGACTCGGCGCGCTCGCCGCCCTCCGCGAGGGCGGCGACGACGGCGGCCGCGACCTCACTCGGATCCTGGCGATCGGTGACGACCTCCACCGTGGCGACCTCTCGGTACAGGGGCAGCCTCGCGTCCAGCAGGGCCTTGAAGGTCGCTCTCGGGTTGAGCCCCGCCAGCAGCGGACGCGCGGTGGACAGACCGGTACGCCGGACGCCCTCCGCCATCCCGACGTTGAGGAAGACCACCGTGTGGCCGCGCAGCAGCTCCCTGGTGTCGTCGGCGAGGATCGCGCCCCCGCCGAGAGCCAGCACGCCGGACTGCTCGGTGAGGCAGCGACGCACCGCGTCACGTTCCCACGAGCGGAAGGCGACCTCCCCCTCACCCGTGAAGATCTGGGCGACGGTCTGGCCCGCGCGCTGCTCGATATGGTCGTCGACGTCGAGGAAGTCGACGCCGAGCCGCTCGGCCAGCAGTCTTCCGGTGGTCGACTTCCCCGCACCGGGCGGCCCGACGAGCACGATCGGCGTGGTCCGGCTCATCGCCGCTCCTCCAGATCCCGCAGGTAGCCCTGGGCGTTGCGACGAGTCTCCGACACGGAGTCACCGCCGAACTTCTCCAGCACGGCATCGGCCAGCACCAACGCCACCACCGACTCGACCACCACCCCGGCCCGGGGCACCGCGCAGATGTCGGAACGCTGATGGATGGCCACCGCAGGCTCACCGGTGGACACGTCCATCGTCGCCAAGGCCCGAGGCACCGTGGAGATGGGCTTCATCGCGACGCGAACGCGCAACGGTTCGCCGTTGGTCATGCCGCCTTCGAGACCGCCTGCCCGGTTGCTCCGTCGATGCACCCAGGTCGGCCCGTCGGCCGGATCGATCTCGTCGTGGGCGGCGCTCCCTCGGCGCCGAGCGGTGGTGAAGCCGTCGCCGATCTCCACGCCCTTCATCGCCTGCACCCCCATCAGCGCGCCTGCGAGCCGGGCGTCCAGGCGACGATCCCAGTGCACATGAGAGCCCAGGCCGGGCGGCAGCCCGTAGGCGAGCACCTCGATGACCCCGCCGAGGGTGTCGCCGTCCTGCTTGGCCGACTCGACCTCGGCCATCATCGCCTCGCCCGCCGCCGCGTCGAAGGACCGCACCGGATGCTCGTCGATCGCGGACAGGTCGTCCGGGAGCGGCAGGGGGTGTCCCTCGGAGACGGCCGCGCCGATGGACACGACGTGGCTGATCACGCGCACGCCCAACACCTGTTCCAGGAACCGGGCCGCCACCGTGCCCAGCACCGTCCGTGCCGCCGTCTCCCTGGCACTGGCCCGCTCCAGCACCGGCCGGGCCTCGTCGAAGCCGTACTTCTGCATCCCCGCGAGATCGGCATGTCCGGGGCGAGGCCTGGTCAACGGCGCATTGCGGGCCAGCCCTGCCAACTCCTCCTGGTCAACGGGGTCGGCAGCCATCACCTGTTGCCACTTGGGCCACTCCGTGTTGCCGATCCGGACCGCGACCGGACCGCCCTGGGTGACCCCGTGCCGAACGCCCCCGATGACCTCGAGGTCGTCCACCTCGAAGGCCATTCTGGGGCTCCTGCCGAAGCCGAGCCTGCGGCGCTCCAACTGCGTGGTCATGTCGGCGGTGGTCACCTCGACCCCCGCCACCATGCCCTCCATCACCGCGACCAGCGCGGGCCCGTGCGACTCACCTGCGGTCATCCAACGCAACACGCGGCGAATCCTCCCATGTCGCGACCGCCTCACCCTTCCCGGGCGAGGTCGGACCCCCAGCGGACGGAGCCCCACAGCGGACGGAGTGCCGCCCGACCCAGGGATGCGCGCACCACCGGCAGCCGCCGACGTCGAAGGGCGCACGAGTCCGGCCGCACGCCTGCCTCGGTACTGCGCACCGAGGCACGCCGACCATCGGCGTGGGCGTGGGCGGCTAGGACGAGGCGCACCACGGTCCGTGAACGGAGCAGGACCGGCACCTACCGCGACGGCTCTCGGGCACCGACGGCACCGACCGCCGTCGCCGCCGCGCGACACGACACCCCGGCAGACCCAGCGCCCAGCCACCAAGCCACCAAGCCACCAAGCCACCAAGCCATAAAGCCATAAAGCCATAAAGCCATAAAGCCATAAAGCCATAAAGCCTGATGACAGTCGACGACCCGCAGGTCTGCAAGGCCCGTCGGCCTGGCGGCGCTGAATCTGCCCGTGCCTGCCGAACGCGAGTCCGGTCCTCGCCGTCGCGGCGCCGTCGCGGGCGCACCGCCGATCGTCGGCCCTGCCCTCCCCTGCTTCCTAGCAGCCGGCGGGCGTGCCGGGACCGGCAGCACCACGAGGGGCCGAGGCCCGCGACTCACTCCCGGCAGGGCAGCACGATTCGCAGGCACGACGCCGACGCCAGTCACCGGACACCAGGCACCAGGCACCAGGCACCAGGCACCAGAAGGCGGTGTGCGACCCGAAGGCGGTGTCCGTCCCGAACCCGCGACGTCGTCACGGCCGAGTCGGCCCGGCCCGCAGCAGAGTCCACCTCGGACACGACTCGACATGGCCACGCTGCGTGGACAGCTCGACTCCTGCACCCGGAGGCCATCGGCCTGTCTGGCCACAGCCCGACCCGTGAAACCCGCATCACACGGACTCGCCCAGCTCATCTCCTTTCCAGATCAGTGACTCGTCACGAAGAACATTGACCGTCGACGTACACACACAGCTCGAGATGAGAACGGATGCCTGGCCGATGCACAGCGACTGGACTCATCCTGCGGCAGACGTCCTGAGGCGGACGCGTCGACTGCGACACGTCGCCTTCGACCGCGCCGAGGCCGACATCCCGCTCTGGCCGTCAAGGCCGCAGGCCGCCGTCTCCACGGGCACCCGGCCGTGTGCCGTCGGCAGACGGAACACGCCGTTCAGGGCCGGAAGGTGACGAGAAGCCACACGGGAATCACCATCCCCGGGCCGTGGGGCACAGCGGAGGCGACTCCCGACCGCAGCGCGAGGATCAGCCCCGTCACTCCGGTGATCAGCGGTGCGACCAGCACCGCCAAGAGCCAACTCGACCACGAGACCGCCGCAGCGACCATGCCGACCGTCAATGCCAGCTTGACGTCGCCCGCACCCAACGACCGAGGACTCATCAGATGTACGAGTGCGTGACCGGCAGCCAGCGTGAGCCCGCCGAGGAGTCCTCGGATCAGCACCGCGCCGTCACCCGCCGACCAGGCGGCGAGAACGAGCAGCGACAACAGCACCGGCGGCGCCCGCAGGGTGAGCAGGTCCGGCAGTCGTCTGTGCCCGAGGTCGGCTCCGACAGCCAGCACCGTCAGCAGTCCCGTCGCCCAGGACACCGCAAGCCACCACCCCGACAGCGCCCCCGTCGAGACACGGATGGCCGCGATCGTCCACAACAAGCCGACCAGCACGGCACACCAGGACACCGACACGGGAGCGGGCACCCGGATTCGATGCAACGCACGGGCACCTGCCGCACCCAGCAGCCCGCCGAGAACCGCACCTGCGACGCTCAGGGCGCCAGCATTGCTCACACTCAGGACAGACCAGGATTCACTGTTCATACCGACCAGGTTCCCGATCTTGACTGCGCAGCGCATCACTCGGCCAGGTGGCGGCACGGACAGAACGGGTGATCACTTTCCGAAGGCGCGGCAGACCCTGCTGCCTGCGGTCTCCGGCGCCCCACCGGCGCCGCCTGCCCACTCCGACAACTGACGACCGACCCGTCGCCACACGACGCAGTCGCCGCCCCGCCGGGAATTCGTGCAGGCTCACCAGGCCGACGCGACACCGACCGGGTCCGGCGTCAAAGCACGTCAGAGCACGTCACGCAGTCTTGATCATCGTGACTCGATCGCATCGGAGCAGGCCCCGACCATGACAAGCCTGCGCGTCCACGACGTCCACGACGTCCACGACGTCCGGCTCCGCTCACTGCCCGTCCCAGGTGAAGAGCTCCTCACCCACCGACACCGGCCCGACATCACGCACTCCGCGCAGCGCCGCAGGCACCGAGTCCAGCGCGATCACCGGGCACACCGCTGAGAACTCGGCGGCGCGCACGGCCGTCGGGCTCCAGTCGACGAGACGTTGCCCGGCCCGTACCGTCTCGCCCTTGACCACGTGCAGGGTGAAGCCCTCGCCCTTGAGCCGCACGGTGTCGATGCCCAGGTGCACCAGTACCGACACGCCCGCAGGCGAGGTGACGACGAAGGCATGGGGATGCAGGGCGGCGATGACGCCGTCGACGGGTGCCACCGCCGAGGTCGCATCGTCGGCAGGCTCCACGGCGATGCCGGGACCGACGATCGCCTGAGCGAACACCGGGTCGCCCACCTCGGCCAAGGGCACCACCCGGCCCGCGACTGGGGCGAGCACGGAGATGCTCATCGAAGATCCTCGATGTCGCTGGCGATGTTGTCGGCATCCGGCCCGACCACGATCTGCACGGCATCGCCCGATCTCAGGACTCCGTGCACGCCGATCCGGCGCAGGGCCTGCTCGTCGACGAGTTGCGGATCGGTCAGTTCACAACGGAGCCGGGTGATGCACGGCTCGATCTCGATGATGTTGTCCGCCCCGCCGATGGCGGCCAGAATCGCGGCGGCCTTGTCCTGACTCACGTGGTCCTCCTTGCTCGTGCATCGAGGGAAGACCGCCTGCGACAACGGCCGGTCCACCCCCTGCCGAGACTCGCTCGTGACCTTGAGAATGGTTGACACCCGAGGTCGCGGCGAGCATTCTCCACGACGACAGTGGTCTGGACCGGACAGTACCAATCGCCGCTGTCGGCAGGCGAGCAGTTCTCAGCGATCAGCAGCCGGACCGTGACGGGGCGGGAGGGTTCGATGCGGGAGCACGACGAGAATGCTGAACCACCTGACCTGCATCGACGACTCGTCGCGGGCCCGACGCCCAAGCACGTCCAGCTCGGCGCGATCCTGCGGGACCTGGTAGAGCACGAACTGCCGCCGGACTCCGCCGTGCCCTCCGAACGCGAACTCGCCCAGCGCTTCGGCGTCTCCCGGCTGACCGTGCGCGAGGCGATCGGACGACTGGTCGCGGCGGGGCTGCTCACCAGAGTCCGAGGCCGAGGCACCTTCACGGCCCGGCCGAGGTTGGAGACTCCGCCGCTGACGTCGTTCACCCAGGAGCTCCAACGGCACGGCATGGCGGCTTCCAGCACGCTGCTCACCTGTAGCGAGGAGGTGCCCGCGACGAACACCTCGGCAACGCTCGGTCTCGCGCCGGGTGAGCCCGCCTATCGGGTGTGCAGGCTCCGGCTGGCCGACGGCGTGCCGCTGGCGCTGGAACACGGCTGGTTCAGTCCTCGCCTCGTGCCGGGCCTGCTCGATCACGACCTGACGGGCTCGCTGTACAGCCTGCTCGCCCAGACGTACGGGGTGCTGCTGAATCGCGGGCGGCAAACCGTGTGGGCGGCCGAGGCAGACGCCTCGACCGCGCGACTACTCAAGGTGCGGACGTCGAGCCCGCTCCTCGTCTTCCGCCGCGTCTCGGCGGTGGGAGAGCATCCGGTCGAGGACACCACGTCCTGGTACCGGGGCGACAAGTACCAGTTGACGATGTCAGCGGACCAGCCGGGCACGCCCCGAGGTCCGCACTCCGTGCAAGGAGGAGCACATGAGCGCTGACGCCACCACGGCGGCACGCGGTCGCAACAGCAGAGGATTCGCGCTGGCCCAACGGTTCGGCCGCAGTCTCATGCTGCCGATCGCCGTCCTGCCCGCCGCAGCGTTGCTGTCCCGCCTCGGTTACATCGACGGGTCCGGCGCCGGGCAGGGCGAACTGATCGCCGCCATCCCCGGTGACTTCTTCGATCGGGCCGCGCAGGTCGTCGGGCAGGGCGGCGACGCGCTGTTCCAGTATCTGCCGCTGCTGTTCGCGGTCGGCGTGGCGATCGGCATGGCTCGCAAGGCAGACGGCTCCACCGCCCTGTCCGCGGTGGTCGGCTATCTGGTCCTGCACAACGTCCTGTGGGCGATGCTCGGTGAAGAGCTGACCGAGGGACGGAACTTCAACAACGGCCCCTACGGAGTGCTCGGGGGCATCGTCGCCGGTTTGATAGCGGCCTATCTCTGGCAGCGATATCACCGGATCAAGCTGCCGACCTATCTCGGGTTCTTCGGCGGACGACGCTTCGTGCCGATGATCACGGCGCTCGTCATGATCGTGGTCGGCATCGTGATGGGCCTGATCTTCACCGGATTCAACGCGGGCCTGACCTGGGTCGGCGATGCCGTGGCCAGCTCCACCGTGATCGGCGCGGGAATCTACGGCACGCTGAACCGCTTCCTGCTGCCCTTCGGTCTGCACCACATCCTGAACTCGGTCGTCTGGTTCCTCTTCGGCGACTACGACGGCGTCACCGGCGACCTGAACCGCTTCTTCGCGGGCGACCCCGCTGCGGGCACCTTCATGTCCGGCTTCTTCCCCATCTTCATGTTCGCCCTGCCCGCCGCGGCGCTGGCGATCTATCACACCGCGCGCCCCGAGAAGAAGAAGCTGGTCGGCGGCCTGGTGTTCGCGGGAGCGCTCGCGTCCTTCCTCACCGGCGTCACCGAGCCGCTGGAGTACGCGTTCATCTTCGTGGCCTGGCCGCTGCTGGTGGTCCACGCCCTGCTCACCGGCCTTTCGCTGGCCGTGACCAACGCCCTGGGCGTTCACCACGGCTTCGGCTTCTCGGCAGGCGCCATCGACTACGTACTCAACTGGGGGCTGGCGACCTTGCCCTGGTTGATCATCCCCATCGGACTGGTCTTCGCGGCTGTCTACTACTTCGTCTTCCGCTGGGTGATCACCAAGTGGAACCTGGCGACGCCGGGGCGTGAGGACGACGAGGACGATCAGGACGGCGGGGCCGCCCAGCCTGCGACGCCCGAGGCGGTGGCCACGACAGCGACCACCTCGGCGGCGCCGTCCACCCCGACCGAGAAGCCGCTGGCAGAGACGAAGGAGTGATCACGAGGATGGCGGAACGACGAGTGACGGTGGCGAGCGTGGTGGGCCTGCACGCCAGGCCCGCGGCACAGCTGGCCAAGGCCGCCGCCGCACAGCCGCTGACGGTGAGCATCCGGAAGGGCGACGGCCCTACGGTGACGGCGGCCAGCGTGCTCGGACTGATGACACTCGGGGCCATGCACGGCGACGAGGTGGTGCTCTCCGCCGACGGCGAGGGCGCCGAGGCGGTCTTGGAGGAACTCGCCGCGTTAGTGGCGGCGGACTCGGGACACGAGTGAACGTCGGGGCCGCCGGCCTTGTGGTCGGCGGCCCGGCCTCCCTCGAAGTGCTACTTCATCGACCCTGCTCTGCAGTCACCGTCCGGAGATCACGACGTGGATCTGTGTTCAACTCGGGTCATCCTTATACGGCTGCCAGGCAATGCACTCAGGACGCACGCCACCATTATCCAAGAATTCGTGTAGAGCATTTCGAAGATCACCGATCGAAATCGCCGCATCTGCGGGAAACCGGGCAGCGGAGCGTGTATCATAGTACAATTCAGGCGCATTTTCGATAGGATTTGGATTTACACTGAACCACTGCCCCACCTCGCCCGATGCAGTCTGGCCAATGAAATAAACCGCAGTCACATCTTGGCCCATCCACATGTCGATCGAAAATTGGTGATCGGGAAGATCGAGGGGAGGAATGCTAGGGCGCTCGACGATATTGAACACCGCGTTTTCATCAAGATCAGTCTCTAGTAGATCATCTACCATCGAATCGAGCTCAGCGTGGTCGCGCACGATGATCGAGTTACCATCGCCGTCCTCGAAAAGTGCACTGAGAGTGTACTTCATCGCCTTCTCTTTCCTTTGAACACATGCCTGCCAGCCGGATCATGTACGATCAGAACCTGCCCGGAGTAGAGTATCCACGGCACTGTCCGTCGACAGTTATACAGTTTCTGGTCGCAGACTTCCAGGTTGATGACGATCTCGACGTGATCGACACCGTCACGAGCCATCCGGTAGGCGACCTTGACCTCGATGTGTCTCGCCAGTGCGTTCGGCAAGTGACTCTGCCCTATCGGACCGTGCCCACGAAAATGCTCGTTGATGCTATCAAAGTCACCATCTTGGCCACTTTCGATCTCGTGCACATCGCCACTCGGATCGACGTACCGGCCCGTAGCCTTCTGTTTCTTACCACGCTGAGGAAGGTTCTCGCGCTGACGACGTGCCCAATCCGCAGAGTCCTGCTCGGTGAAGTCCTGCGGGCATTTCTTCGCCGCTGCGGGTCGGGATGGGATCGTGGTCTGGTCGGGCGGTTGAGACGCAGGAGCACCTCGGTCGTCGTCACCCGGGAAATCACTAGCCGGTCCGCTGCTTACCGCCGGGCCGAGGACGGCTTGGGCGTAGGACTCGGTGTGGTGGCCTGCGGATTCCAAGCGGGCCCAGGCTCGGGCCAGGTCCTCGCCCACCTCCTGAAGCAGGGCGACGGCGGCGTGGAGTTCCGGGCTGCTCGAACCTGCCGACGCCTCGATCAGGGGCGGAAGGAGCTCGCCCAGGACGAGTTCTCGGCAGGCCGCCAGCTCACCGGGAGAGACGTCCTCCAACGCGGCCCGCAGAGCGGCGACGACCTCCTCGACAGACTTCATCCCGGCCACGCGCCTAAAGCCTGATCATGTACTGCTGGAGCAGCTCGCCCGCCTGGCGGAGCTTCTGACCGGCGGCGGCGAGGTCATCGCCGACCCCGGCCAGACATTCCTGGGCGTGGTGCGCATGCGGGCTGGTGCTGCCGTGCCATTCGGCGGCTGCTGCCGCGCGTGCCTGGACGAGGCGTTGTCCGATCGCGGCGAGTACGCCGTGTGGGAGTCGATCGAACACCGCCAGGAGCTGTCCTCGGACCTGCTCGATCGACATCGCACTCCAGAAGAAGACTCAGCGGGCCGCCTGCACCGAACGGACGAAGGCGGCTAACTGGGCCGGGGTCAGCACCAGGGCCGGGCCGTCGGGGTTCTTCGAGTCGCGGATCGCCGCCCATCGCCCGCCGTCGACGACCTCGACGCACATGCCGTTGTTGGCGCTGTGGCTGGACTTCCGCCAGGTCACCGAGCCGGCGATCTCGACGCAGGCGCCGTTGTTGGCGCTGTGGTTGGACTTTCGCCAGGCTGTCCCGGCGGCGATCTCGACGCAGCCGCCGTTGTTCGTGCTGCGACTGGACTTGACCCAGGGGGCCGTACCGAGATCAGGGGTAAGCATGATGACCTCCGAGTCAACCACCGTCGGTCATCGTTTCGATGAGCTCGACGGACTCCGCTGGCGACAGCGCAACCTGCTGCGCGCTCTCCGCCGCCATGGTATAGGTCCGCACCTGGTCGAAGTCCTGAACGTACATCGCCCCATCAAGCAGCTCTGCGCAGGCAATCGAACGGGCCAGCTCGAAATCAAAAATGTAGAACGGACCGACCAGTGCAGCGTGCGGCCCGCGCTGCGGACGGGTCACCTGGACGGTGACGTTCGGCAATTCGGCAACCTTCAGTAGATGGCGGTACTGCTCCTGCCGGACCTCCGGTGTGCCGACCGCCAACCCCAGCGCGGCCTCCCCCATCACCGCATGAAATTCCAGAGGCTCCGCATCCGTCAACCGCCGAGCCCTGGCCAGTCGAAAGGAGACGAATCGTTCACTGTGATCTGCGCGGACAAAGCCCGTCGCCTCTGTGAGCGCCTGGGCATAGTCCTCAGTCTGCAAGAGCCCGGGGATCACCGTCGGCTCGTAGTGAAACTCCGCCGTCGCCAAACCCTCCAGCCCGATCATCGTCCGGAACCAGTCCGGCACGACATGTGCCCACGGCGCCCACCAGGCACGTTCGTCCGAACGGCCCGCGAGGGCGCACAGCCGGTCGATGTCCCGTTGCGAGACGCCGTAGCACTCCAGCACCTTGGCCACGTCGTCCGGATACTGCTGGAACCGGCCCGCCTCCATGTTGCTGAGCTTCGGTTTGCTGATCGCCACCTGGGCAGCGACCTTCGACAGGGAGAGCCCGGTCTGCTTCCGATAGTCCGCCAGCTCCGCTCCGATCAGCCATCGCAGGGCCGAAGGATCACTTCGTTCTGCCACGTCGCACTCCTTCCAGACGCCCTTATCGCAGGGTTGACGAGCGCACGTCGGGGTGCGCACCGCCCACTGTGGATCAGCGCGGATCAAAGATCAATCACCCCATGAGGTGATCGACGCGCAAAACGTATCGCCATATGGTGTGTCTTGAATCACGCACAACGTTGGAGGTACTGATGACCGATCCGAAGCACGTGACCGGACGCGCCGCAGCAGGCCCGGATCTCACGTCCGCCCCACCGCACCTCGGCCCCGCCGCCCACCGGACCATCACCGAGTTGGTCACCGACGAGGCACCTCGTCTCTTCGCGCTCTGGGAATGCGCAGGCGCGGACGAGGACCCCGTGGACGGTCGGGTGCGGTACTGGGGCATCCAGATCGGAGATCGTTCCGCGCTGCTCTACCCGGACGGGGTGCTCTGGGGCACCTCCGGCTCGGCGGAGTATGCGAGCCACGGCCTGTCCATGATCAGCGCCGAACGACTCGTGACGGTGGATGTGGGAGGCCCGGACAACAGTGACGGCGAGGGCCGCCCCTGACGCCGTTATCGCGGACGGACAGGGCCTGCTCGCCGCGTACGACGTAAGCGATCTCCTCGACGATGCGCCCTGTCCCGCCCGTGCCAACTTCGACGCTGAGAGGCGTCATCGGGCTCCGCCGAACCGAGCCGAGGCAGCTGGCAGCAGCACGGCCGCGTCATTCCAGCGCAGTGACAGTCCGACGCAGGCGACAGCATCAGCCCGGCGACGGCATCAGTCCAGCAACAGGGGGACCTCGCCGCCGGTGGCCTCACGCAACGCATCGCGCATCGCCACACGCGGCGCGGGCAGTCCGGTGAACTGCACGACCTGGCCGAAGGCCTGGTGCAGCAGCATGTCCAGGCCGGTGGCGAGCCTGCCCCCCGCCGCAGCGACCGCCTCGGCCAGCGGCGTCGGCCAGGGGTGGTACACGGCGTCCAGCACATGCGGCGTCGCCGCGAGAACCGCTGCCAGCGAATCCGCCGCGCCTGCGGGCACCGTCGAGACGAGGACGGCGGACTCCTTCGCCACGGCGGCCAGCTCGGGCTCCGACAGTCCTACGGTCTCCACCGAGACGCCCGCCCGCTCGGCGGCGGCCAGGGTCTCCCCCGCCCGCGCCACCGCCCGCACGGCCAGCCGGACCGAGGTGATGCCGAGATCCGCGATGGCCACCATGGCCGCCGAGGCGGTGCCGCCCGCACCGAGCACCAGTGCCGTGTCACCCACGGCGGGCCGGTAGGCGGCCGCGACACGCAGGGCGCCGGTGATGCCCTCGACGTCGGTGCAGTCGGCCCGCCAGCCGCCGCCCGCCAGCGGGACGAGGGTGTTCGCCGCGCCGACCGCCGTGGCCCGGTCGGTCGCCTCGACCGCCGTGGCCAGGGCGGCCCGTTTGCCCGGCATGGTCACCGACAGCCCGGCCCACTCCTCGCCGAGCCCGGCCACCAGCTCCGGGAGTGCCTCGGCGTCACACTCGATGCGGTCGTAACGCCAGCCTGTCAGGCCCAACTCCCGGTAGGCGGCGCCGTGCAGGACCGGTGAGAGCGAGTGCGCCACCGGAGAGCCGAGGACGGCGGTCCGGCGCCGGGGCGAATCGGTCATCGGAGCACCACGAGATCCAGATCGCTCGTATTCACCGGCCGAATCTGCGTCATCGTCGCATCACATGAGAGCATCCGTTCACCAGACGCCCCTCTCGACCGCGTCGAGCGCGTCCGCCTCATGCTCTTCATTGGTGTCGTTGAAGCAGGACGTGCCGTCCTCTTCGCACTTGACGAAGTACATCCAGGTCTCGTCCACCGGGTTCGCCGCCGCTTCCAGCGCCGGGGTGTGTGGTGAGGAGACGGGGGTCGGCGTCAACCCGGTGTTCAAGTACGTGTTGTACGGGTTGGGCGTATTCCGGACGCCGCTGTCGGTTCGGATGGAACCTGTTCCGTCGAAGTAGTTGATCGTGGAGTCCAGCCGTAGCCTCTCATCGACCCGCAACCGGTTGTAGAGCACCGTGGCGATCGACGGGAAGTCGGACTGGATGCCCTCCTTCTCGATCAGCGAGGCCACCGTGAGGAATTCATACGGGGTGAAGCCGGAGTCATCCGAGATCCCCGGCATCCCGGCGGCCTGCAGGCGGGTGGAGGAGGTGCTCAGGACGCTGTTCAACAGCTCCTCGGCGCTCCAGCTCGGGTTGATGTGGTAGAGGCCGGGCGCGATCAGGCCTTCGAGTCGCCGGTGCTGCTGCGGCGCCGCCGTCACGCCTGCGACCGCCCAGTCCGGGATGTTCAGCTCGGCGACGTCGGTGTTCTCGGCGACGTCCCACAGCTCGTCTGCCGACACGCACTGCTCCGCGCCGTCGAGCTCCGCGCAGCTCGCCTCGGCCAGGATCGTGATGATGCCCTGGGACTGCACGCTCTCGTCGGCAGCCAACGTGTCGTGCAGGAGCATCCCGCCCTGCACCTCGGCCTGGCCGAGCCTGGCGTCCTCGTCGAGGATCTGACTCAACGCCGCAGCGCCGGACATCTCGTTGCGCAGGAGGTAGAAGCCGGGCTGGATGCCCGTCGAGGCCGGATTGCCCTCGGCGGCGGTGGTGAAGGCCCTCGGGCTGGCGATGACGCCCTCATCGGTCATCGTCTGGGCGATCTGGCCGAGGCTGGCTCCGTCGGCGACCTCGATGACGACGCTGCCCTCGCCCTCGCCCTCGAAGTCGTCGTAACCGCCGATGCTCATGATCTCGCGGACGCCGTAGATCGCCCCGGCCGCCACGACCGCCAGCAGCACCGCGCCCCCGATCAGGGTGACGAGGCGCTTCCGGCGGCGGGCCGCCGGGTCTTCCTGATCCACCTTGCTCTTGCCTCGGGACTTGCGTGACCGACTGTCGCCGGTCTCCTCATCGAACAATCCGAGGTCGTCACTCACGGAGCTCCTCCTGGGTCCGCCGCTGCTGCGCGGTGCGCGGCCGACCTGGCATCGAGCCAGGCCTGCAGGATCTCGACGGCCGCCGCCTGGTCCACCACGGCGCGCTGCCGTCTGCCGCGAACACCGCGTTCGGAGAGTACTCGGGCGGCCGTGACGGTGGTAAGTCGTTCATCGGCCAGCCGGACCGGAACGGGCGCGACGCGGGCGGCCACCTTGGCCGCATAGGCCTCGGCCGTCTGGGCGGCGATGCCGTGCCGGGCAGCCAGTGTCCTGGGCAGTCCTATGACCACCTCGACCACCTCCTGCTCGGTGACGATCCCTGCGAGCTCGTCGACATCACGATCACCGCGTTCATCACGGGACAAGGTACCGAGGGGGGTGGCGAGGATCGCGGAGGGATCACTGATCGCCACTCCGACCCGCACCGACCCCACGTCCACGCCGAGCCGACAGCCGTGTCCCGGGTCGTCGACGCCGGGCCGGTCGAGGCCATCGCCCCGACCGGCCTTCTGACGTCGTTTCGGTCGGCTCACCGGCTCGCCGGGGCGGCGGCCAGCTCCCGATGGAGCGCGGCGATAGCCTCGGGCACGCCTGCGGGGTTCGTCCCGCCGCCCTGCGCCATGTCCGGCTTGCCGCCGCCGCGAGCGGCGATGGCGGGCGCGAAGGACGGCACGAGCTTCCCGGCAGCCAGTCCCCGCTCCCGAGCGGCCGTGTTGAGGGTGACCAGGAAGGCGACCTTCCCGGCGGCCTCGTCGGCGGAGAAGAGCGCGACCACTCCGGGGCGCTCGCCCAGCCTGCCGCGCACGTCCAAGGCCAGGGTGCGCAGATCACCACCGCTGACGCCCGCAGGCAGGGCGGCGGCGACCACGGCGAGGCCGTCGACGTCGGCGGCGCTGTCGGCGAGACCGCCCGCCGAGGACAGCAGCGCGGCGGCGCGGACCCGCTCCAGCTCCTTCTCCGCGAGGCGGAGCCGTTCCACCAGGCTCTCCACCCTCGCGGGCACCTCCTGGTCGGGCACCTTCAGCATGGCCGCGATGTTCTGCACCAACGCACGTTCCGTGGCCAGGTAGCGGAAGGCCTCGATCCCGACGTAGGCCTCGATGCGCCGTACTCCGGAGCCGATGGAGGACTCGCCCAACAGCGTGATGGGGCCGATCTGCGAGGAGTGTTCGACGTGCGTGCCACCGCACAGCTCACGGGACCAGGCACCGCCGATCTCCACCACGCGCACGGACTCGTCGTAGGTCTCGCCGAACAGGGCGAGCGCGCCCAGCTCCCTGGCGCCCTCCATCGAGGTGTGCAGCACGGACACCGCGAGGTCCCGCCGCACCGCCAGGTTGGAGACCTCCTCGATCTCGCTGCGGGTCTCCGGGGAGAGGCCGCCGGGCCAGGCGAAGTCCAGTCGCAGGTAGCCGGGTTTGTTGTACGAGCCGCTCTGCAGGGCGGACGGGCCGAGCACCTCACGGAGGGCGGCGTGCACGACGTGGGTGCCCGAGTGGCCCTGTCGCGCTCCGACCCGCCATTCGGGGTCGACCTTGGCGAGCACGGCCGCGCCCTCGGTCAGTTCGCCCTCCAGCACCCGCACCTGGTGCACCCAGAGCTTGCGGGACACCTTCTGCACGTCGAGCACCTCAGCCCGCACCGAGTCGCCCAGGATGGCTCCGGCGTCACTCTCCTGGCCGCCGGACTCGGCGTACAGGGGGCTCCGGTCGAGCACCACCTCGACGATGTCGCCCTCACCTGCGCTGCGGACCCGGGTGCCCTCGGCCACCAGGCCCCGGACGACCGACTCGCTCTCCAACCGCTCGTAGCCCACGAACTCGGTGGGGCCCTGATCCAGCAGCTCGCGGTAGACCGACTTGTCTCCGTGGCCGGTGCGGCGGGCGGCGGCGGCCGACTTCGCGCGGGCGCGCTGCTCGGCCATCAGCGACCGGAAGCCCTCCTCGTCGACCGACAGACCCTGCTCGGCCGCCATCTCCAGGGTGAGGTCGATGGGGAACCCGTAGGTGTCGTGGAGCTGGAAGGCCTTGTCACCGGGCACGACGACGGCTCCGCTGTCCCGCGTCGCGGTCGCGGCCAGGTCGAAGATCTTCGAGCCGCTGGTGAGCGTGGTGAGGAAGGCGTTCTCCTCGGTGCGCATCACCGATTCGATGCGCTCGTAGTCGGTGGTCAGCTCGGGGTAGGCGGGCGACATGACGTCCCGGACCACCGAGGTGAACTCGCCGAGCACCGGCTCCTTCACGCCCAGCAGGCGCGCGGAGCGCACGATGCGGCGCAGGAGCCTGCGCAGGACGTAGCCCCTGGCCTCGTTGCCGGGTGTGACGCCGTCGGCGATCAGCATGACGCCCGAGCGCGCGTGGTCGGCGATGACGCGGAATCGGACGTCGGCGGTCTCATCGGCGCCGTAGCGCCTGCCGGACAGCTCCTCCGCCTTGGCGATCACCGGCCGGACCAGGTCGGTCTCGTAGACGTTGTCCACGCCCTGGAGCAGGTAGGCGACCCGCTCGACGCCCAGGCCGGTGTCGATGTTCTTGGCGGGCAGCTCGCCGAGGATCGGGTAGCCCTCCTTGGCAGGCCCCTCGCCCCGGATGTTCTGCATGAAGACGAGGTTCCAGATCTCCAGGAAGCGGTCCTCGTCCACGATCGGGCCGCCGTCGCGCCCGTGTTCCGGACCCCGGTCGTAGTAGATCTCCGAGCAGGGACCGCACGGCCCCGGCACGGTCATCGACCAGTAGTTGTCGGCCATCCCTCGGCGCTGGATGCGCTCCTCGGGCAGGCCCGCGATCTTGCGCCACAACAGCGCCGACTCGTCGTCGTCGTGGTAGACGGTGGCCCAGAGCCGGTCGGGGTCGAACCCGTAGCCGCCGTCGGCCTGGCTGGTGGTCAGCAGGCTCCAGGCATGCTCGATGGCGGTCTCCTTGAAGTAGTCGCCGAAGGAGAAGTTGCCCGCCATCTGGAAGAACGTGTTGTGCCGCGAGGTCTTGCCCACCTCGTCGATGTCCCCGGTGCGGACGCATTTCTGGATGCTGGTGGCCCGGGGGTAGGGCGCGGAGGCCTCGCCGAGGAAGTACGGCTTGAACGGCACCATGCCCGCGTTGACGAAGAGCAGGTTCGGGTCGTCGAGCAGCAGCGACGCGCTGGGGACCACGGTGTGGCCCGCTCGCTCGAAGTGGGACAGGAAACGCTGGCGGATGTCGTGTGTCTGCACGGTGATCCCTTACTGAATCAAGTCTCGTCCTGCTTCAGGCGACCGGCACGGGCACTCGAGAAGACGACGGCACGGGTCGGCGACAGTCCGTCTGGCGACGGCACGAACGCGCCGAGAGGGCGTTCGACTGCGCCTACCCTGCCATTCGGCCTTCCCGGTCGCGTCCGGAGGTCGGCATCTTCAGGTGGGCGAGCCTGCCGGAGAGGGCAGGCGGCGGAGCTGTCTCGGCGGGAGGTCGCGAGGTCTCACGACGACGAGCGGCCGTGGATCGTCTCGGCGGCGGGCATTCCGCGTCCTCCCCGGCGGGGCGTCGCGGAAGAACTCGGCGGCGAGGCGTCGCTCAGCCTCCCGCCCTACGCGCTCGGCCACGCACGGGGCGGGGCGCCTCGCCTGCCTGCCCCGTCCCGGAGCCGAGCTCGCCCCGTCGGTGCAGGTCGCCGGGAGTGGGACGGATGGTGCGCACCGGGCGGGTGAAACCGGGAACGCCCTGGCCGGGAACCCAGGAGCGGGCGCCGGGATCGGCGGGGGACGCCAGTCCGGACTGCACCTCGACGACGTCGGCCAGTTCGCGTTCCCGCTCGTTCATCCCGGCGCGCACCTCGGCACCGAAGGTGCCCAGGGCGCCCGCCAGCTCGCGCACGGCGTCGCCGACGTTGGCGGCGACGCCCGCAGGCGTGGCCTGCCGGGCTGCCTCAGCCATCCTGCGGCTGATGGCGATGCCTGCCGCGATGCCGGCGCCGAACCAGAACAGTCGACTCATCGCCTGCCTCCCCTGACTCGACCCCGACGGCGACCGCCACGGGGAGACTCGACGTTACCGCGTCCCGAACGTCGGCCGCGCCTGCCACGCAGGGCCTTGCTCAGTCCGTAGGAGAGCGCGGCGAGTTTGACCAGCGGACCGCCGAGGGTCGCGGTGAACAACGAGCTGAGCGCCGAGACGTTGCCGCTGACGGTGCGCGCGTTGGAGGTGATGCCGTCCACCCGTTCCAACTGCGCGTTCACGTGGGTGAGGGTGGTGTTGGCCTCGGTGAACAGCGGCTCGGAGTTCTCATGCGCCTTGCGGATGGCGATGGTGGCCTCGTCCAGAGTCCGACCGAGCTTCAGCAACGGAACCGCCAACAGCAGCACCAGGAGCACGAAAGCACCCGCTGCCACGAGTGCCGCGATCTGGCCTGCCGACACGAACTCCTCCTAGCGGACTGCCGATGAATGGGAGGTCTCGCGATCCCCCGCAGAATCGGGCGGGGCCGCGTTCCTTGATCGTTCTTCGAACGGCGATCAGGTTACCGGGTGCGCCTCGACGCCGCTCGGGCAGGCCGATCGAGTGCTGTGGGTCACTCACCCGACCCCGCCCACGCCTTCCCCTCCGCAATCTCGTTAGCCTAACCTAACCTAACCCAGGGTGGCCTAACGGTCACCAGCAGACGAGAATTGTGAGGTCACGTGACCCAGACCCTGTGGTCCGCCCCTCCCGAATCGCTCGGCCACCCGCCGCCGCTCGCGGCGTGTTCACCAGCCGACATGCTCAGAGTGATCAACCTGATGACCGCGGGATTCCCCGGCGCGGGCGGTACCGACCGGTCCGGCCCGCTGCCTGCGGGCCCGCCCGCCCAGGTCTCCGAGGCCGTCGCCGCCGCGCTGGGCCCCGCCCGGCTGTCCGAGGACGGCTTAGGCGCCGCAGGCGCACTGCGGCTGGTGACCGGAGTCCTGGTCGACCATGGACTGAACCTGACTCATCCCGGTGCGCTGGCGCACCTGCAGCCCGCACCGCTCCCGGTGGCCGTCGCCGCCGACGTCTTCGCGTCGTTGGGCAACGCCTCCCTGGACACCTACGACTCGGGGCCGTCGGCCGTCGCGGTGGAGCGCTGGCTCATCCGGCTGCTGACCGGCCTGGCCGGGCTCACCACCCGAGCGGACGGCGTGCTGACGCCGGGCGGCTCGCTGTCCAACCTGATGGCGCTGTTGCTCGCCCGCGACGCGGCGGCGGCCCGACGCGGCATCGACGTCCGCCGGTCCGGGGTGGCGAGCCTGCCAGGGCCGGTCGTGTTCTGTTCCGAGCTGGCGCACTTCTCGGTGCACCGCGCCTGCGCCGTCCTCGGGCTCGGCGAGGACGCGGTGCGGCCCGTCCCGGTCGACGGGGCGCACCGGCTGCGTCCCGAGGCACTCGCGGCCATGCTGCGGGAGCTGCCGCCGGAGAACACCCCGATCGCCGTGGTGGCCACGGCGGGGACCACCGACTTCGGCAGCGTCGACCCGCTGCCCGAACTCGCCGAGATCACCTCGGAACACGGCCTCTGGCTGCACGTCGACGCGGCATACGGCTTCGGGACGCTGTTCTCCGACCGGCTGTCCTCCCGACTGCGCGGCATCGAGCTGGCCGACTCGATCACCGGCGATCTGCACAAACTCGGCTGGCAGCCCGCATCGGCGAGTGTCCTGCTGCTGGCGGAGGGGTCCTCATTCACCCCGTTGCACCGGGAGGTGGCCTACCTCAATCCCGCCGACGACACGGCGGCGGGATTCGGCGGGCTGCTCGGTCAGACGCTCCAGACGACGCGTCGACCCGACGCCGTCAAGATCGCCACGACGCTGCTCGCCCTCGGACGCGGCGGGCTGGGGACGATGGTCGAGGACTGCCACGACCTCGCTCGGCACGCAGCGGGGCGAGTCGAGGACCATCCCCGGCTGCGGCTCGTCGGCGGCGGCACGCTGACCACGGTCGTCTTCCGCTTCCAGACCGTGCGGATCGAGCACTCCGACCTGGTCAACTCCGAACTGCGCAGGAGGCTGTCCCAGACGGGCGGCAGCCTGCTGGGCCGCACGACGGCGCGCGACGAGGACGGCACGGAGCGGACCTGTCTGAAACTGACGTTCCTCAACCCGGCGACCACGCCGGACCAGGTCGACGAGGTGCTGGCCGAGGTGCTGGCGGCGGGTGCCGTCGTCGAGGCCGAGATGACCGAGGAGATCGGATGACCCCGCCCGACCCGCTGGCGAGCGCGGACGCCGCGTCGGCATCGGCACACGCCCACCTCGAGGCGTTGCTGCGCTGCTGGCTGCGCGAGACGGGACTGGAGGTGACCGCCGGGCCCCTGAGGATCTCGCTGAGTCGAACCGGACTCGCGCTGAACACCGAGGTGGTGCACCGCTCCCCCACCGACTGGCATCGGTTCGGCCCCGTGCGGCTGCTCCGCGCGGACGGCACCGACGTGGGCTCGGTCGATCCCGTGCTCGCGGTGGCACTGCTCGCCGACGAGGCGGCCCGCGCGGGCTGGGACGACGAGTCCGCGGCGACGGCAGGCGCGGCAGCGTCGGCCGCTGCCGCCGAGGTCGCCGACCTGGTCGGTCGCACGGCCGAGTCGCTGGCGCGGGTGACCCGCTACGTCGACGTCCGACGACGGCAGGACGCGGCGGGCGAGCGGGAGGACGACGCCTTCCTGGCCTCGGAACAGGCCCTGCTGCTCGGGCACCTGCGGCATCCCGCGCCCAAGAGTCGCGACGGGCTCTCGGAGTCCGAGGACCAGCGCTTCGCCCCCGAGCTGCGGGGCGGCTTCGCGCTGCACTGGTTCGAGGCCGACGCCTCGGTCGTGTCGCACGACGCCGCGATCGACGGCCCCGGCATGCTGGGCCGCGACGCCCCCGCGCTGCTCGCCGAGCTGTCGGGTCTGTCCGCGGCCGCCGATCGGGTGCTGCTGCCCGCGCATCCCTGGCAGGCTCGCGATCTGCTGCACCGGCCCAGGATCAGGGCGCTGCTGGCATCCGGTGCGCTGCGTGATCGCGGCGTTGCCGGGCCGGACTGGCGGCCGACGTCGAGTCTGCGGACGGTCTACCTGCCGGGCGAGACGGTGATGCTGAAACTGTCGCTGGGACTGCGGCTGACGAACTCGCGACGGGAGTTCACCCGCACGGAACTGCTGCGTGGTCTGGAGGTGCAGCGGCTGCTGGCGAGCGGGCTCGCGGACTCGACCTTCTCGGCGCATCCCGACTTCCGCGTCCTGCGCGATCCCGCGTGGGCCGCCGTCGACGAGCCCGACCGCGCCGAAGGACCCTCGATCACCGGCCTGGAGGTGGCGGTCCGCGAGTCGCCCGCCGACATCACCGAGTTCCGCTGTCTCGCCGGTCTGGTCGCCCCTCGGCCGGGCCTGGGGCGGTCGATGCTCGGCGAGATCATCGCCTCGACGGACGGGTCGAACGCTGCGGCGGCGGCGGAGTGGACGGCCGACTACGTCGACCGGGTGCTGGTGCCGATGCTGCACCTGTACGCGGCCACCGGTATCGGTCTGGAGGGACACCAGCAGAACACGCTGGTGCGGGTGGACTCCCATGGCAGGGTGGCGGGCGGCGCCTTCCGAGACAACCAGGGCTACTACCTGGCCGCGTCTCGGCTGCCCGAGCTGCTGAGCGTCTCCCGGGCGGCCGCGTCCACGCTGGCGGTGGTCGAGGACGCGATCGTGGACGAGCGGCTGTCGTACTACCTGCTGCGCAACCAGGCCTTGGCCGTGGTCGGCGCCCTCGGCGTCGACGGACTGGCCGACGAACGGGATCTGCTGGGCGTGCTGGCCGACCGACTGCGTGCCGCGCTGCCGGGACTCGCCGAGGCGGGCCCGGACGGCGACCGACTTGCTCGCCGCTGGCTCGACGCCGACACCCTGCCCTGCAAGGCGAACATGCTGACCAGGCTGAAGGGAATCGACGAGGTGCTGGCCCCGCTCGACAACCAGTCGGTGTACCTGCGGGCGCCGAACCCGCTGGCCGAGGCGCGGCTGGGGGCGAGCCGATGACGGTCGAGGAGTGCGACGTCCTCGCCGTGGGCGGCGGACCGTTCAACCTGGGCCTGGCCGCACTGGCCGACCCGCTGCCCGATGTGAGCGTGGTCGTCTGCGAGCAGCTCGCCGAGTCCGACTGGGGCTGGCACCCCGGCGTGCTGTTCGACGACGCGATCCTTCAGGTGAGCTTCCTCGCCGACCTCGTGTCGCTGGTCGACCCGACGAACCCGCTGTCGTTTCTGAGCTTTCTGCGGGACCGGGGCAGGCTGTATCAGTTCTACGTACGTGAACGGTTTCATCCGACCCGGCTGGAGTACCAGGACTATCTGCGCTGGGCCGCCGCGCGCCTCCCGGTACGACACGGACACCGGGTCGACTCGGTCTACTGGGACGCCGACCGGGCCCGATTCGCCGTGTCCGTCAGCGAAGCAGGCGGCGGTCGGCAGGAGTTCCTGGCGCGACATCTGGCGCTGGGCATCGGCACCGCGCCATGGCTGCCGCCGAAGCTGGCCGCACTCGGCGAGGACCGGGTCGTGCACTCCGCCGACTACCTGCACCGAGCCGGCGATCTCGAGCGCGCGGACCGCGTGACAGTGGTGGGCTCCGGCCAGTCCGGTGCCGAGGCGATGCTGGACCTGTTACGCCGCAACGGCTCGCGAGGTCCCCGACTGAGCTGGCTCACCCGCACCGAGAGCTTCGCCCCGCTGGACTACAGCAGGCTGGTGCTGGAGATGACCACACCCGACTACGTCCGGTACTTCGCCTCGCTGCCGGAGCGGACCCGAGACGCGCTGATCGCGAACCAATGGCGGCATTACAAGGGGATCTCCGAGGAGACGATCGACGAGCTGCACGACGCGCTGTACCGGCGGCTGGCCCACGGCGGGACGGACGTCGAGCTGCGCAGCGGCGTCGCGGTCCAGGACGCGGCCCTAAGCGACGGCGGTCTCACCCTGGACTGCGTCCATCGAGACACCGGGCAGGGCTTCGAGCACCGCACCGACATCGTGGTGGCGGCCACCGGCTATCGACACCGCCCCACCGACTTCCTCGCGCCGATCGCGGATCGGCTGGCCCGCGACGAAGCGGGTCGGCCTCAGGTTCGAGAAGATCACTCCATCGAGACCGACCCGTCGATCAGCGGCCGGATCTTCACGTCCAACGCGGACATCCACCGACACGGGGTGTCCGCGCCGGATCTGGGGTTCGGCGCGGTGCGCAACGCGGTCGTGCTCAACACGGTGCTGGCACGGGAGGCGTGCACCCTGCCGGTTCGCACGGCGTTCACCAGTTTCGGAACACCAGGAGAGGACGGATGACGGCGGTGCCGACGCGGGCGGAGATCTGGAGGCTGGCCTCGGCCAGGCTGCTGGCCAAGATGATCGGGGAGCTTGCCTTCGAGGACCTGTTACGTCCCGAACCCTTCGCCGACGGCGAGTGGCTCCTGCGGCTCGCCGACTCCGAGTACTCGTTCCAGGCGGTGCGCGGGGCCTTCGGGGACTGGACGGTGCTGCCGGACTCGATCCGGCATCGGGTGACCGGCATCCTCGGCGATCGACTCGGCATGCCCGCGTGGGACCCGGCCCGTTTCCTGCTCGACGCCGCGAGCACCATCGGCGTCACCCCGGAGACGGCGGCGAACTATCTCGCCGAGCTGACCGCGACCCTGACCGCCGACGTCGCCCTCGCCGAGAACGACGTCCCCGTCACCGCCCTCGCGGGCCTCGGGCACACCGAGCTGGAGGGACATCTGGTCGGCCATCCCTGGCTGATCGCGAACAAGGGACGGGTCGGGTTCTCCGCCGACGACCAGGGCCGCTACGCCCCGGAGGCGCGCCAGTGGCTGCGGCTGCCGTGGCTGGCCGTCCACAGAGGACTGGCGGAGTTCCGCGCCACGCCCGCGCTCTCGGAGCACTCCGTCCGGGAGCACGAACTCGACGAGGAGACCAGGACGACGTTCGCCCAGGTCCTCCGAGGCCGGGGGGTGAACCCGGACGCCTACGTGTGGCTGCCCGTGCATCCGTGGCAGCTCGACCACGTCGTCCGCACCCTGTGGGCGCCGGAACTGGCGGCCGAGCGCATCATCGAGCTGGGCACGGCGCCCGACGCGTACCTGCCGACCCAGGCGATCCGCACGATGTCCAATGTGGAGCGTTCGGAGCGGTTCCAGGTGAAGCTGCCGCTGCGCATCCTGAACACGGCGGTGTGGCGCGGCATCCCGCCCCACTGCACCTCGGCCGCGCCGACCGTCACCCAGTGGCTGCGCGGTCTGTGGGACGGCGACCCTGAGGTGGCCGAGACGGGGGCGATCCTGCTCGGCGAGGTCGCATCCGTGACGATCGAGCATCCGCTGTTGTCCACCGTCGCGGGCGCGCCCTACACCTGGCTGGAGACCCTGGGCTGCATCTGGCGAGAGTCGGTGGACCCCACCCTGCGTCCCGGCGAGCGGGCGGTGCCCCTGGCGGCGGTCCTGCACGTCGACGCCTCGGGGCGCGGACTGGTGAGCGAGTACATCGCACGATCCGGCCTCGACGCACAGGCCTGGACGGCCGCGCTGTTCGGCGCGCTGCTGCGGCCGCTGCTGCTGGTGCTCTACCGGTACGGGATCACCGTCAACCCGCACGGCGAGAACGTGCTGGTGGTCCTGGACGAGTCGGGGCTGCCGACCAGGGTGGCGATCAAGGACCTGATCGACGACGTCAACGTGTCCGTCGAACCGGTTCCGGAGCGGGGTCCCGAACCGGACTCGCATCACCGGGTCCTGCCGCGCAAGCCATGGCATGTGCTCCGGCAGTACCTGGTGGACGCGCTGCTCGTCGGCGTGTTCCGGCCGCTGGCCAGGCTGCTGCGTGAACAGCACGGTCTCGCCGAGGAGCGGTTCTGGGGCCGGGTTCGCGGTGAGATCGAGGCCTTCCGCGATCGACATCCCGAACTGGGCGACCGGATGGAGCAGGGCAGTCTGCTCGGCCCCACGTTCGCCCGTTACCCGCTCAACGGCGATCGTCTGGTGCAGACCGGCTACGCGGAACTGTCCTACCGCCATGCCATCGCGCCGCACGGTGAGCTGCCCAATCCGCTGCACGACGTCGCGACGGTGTATCCGAAGGAGCCCTGAGCAGGGCGGCGGGTCTGGCGGCCGAGCGCGTGGCGGTGGGCTTCCGCCGTGGCGGTGGACTTCCACCGTAGCGGTGGGCTTCCGCGCTCTCGGCCGCCCCCGCCGGATCAGCCGGGCGGCGTGGTCGCCCAGTCCGCGTCGCGGAGGACCTCGCCCCGATCGGTGTCGGTCTCGTCGACGGCGGCCACGGCAGGCCCGGTCTGCTCGGGCAGCGCCGCCTCCCACCGACGTTCGTCCCGCGCGGGCTCGACGCGGTCGGGCCCGCGCGGCTCGCCGAGGCCGTCGAGGTCGTCCCGATCGGCCTGTCTGCCGGGAAGCAGCAGGTCCAGCAGGGACCAGGGTCCCCCGGGCACGTCGGCGGCGAAGACGTTGCGGCGCAGCGTGCCGTCGTCGGTCCAGCGGAAGAGACTGATCGCCGCACGCAGGCCGAGTTCATGGCGCAGGCCCAACTCCTCGGTCAACCGCCCTGGCTGGGTCGACACCAACGCCGCCCGTCGCCAGCCCCGACGCTCCGCCTCGGCGGCGAGCGCACCCGGCGAGGCGGGCGAGAACACGGCCACGGCGGCTTCCGATTCGAGATGGGGCACCAACGAGTCCAGCCCGTCCGCCCACCGCGCCGAGTCCGGGCACGGCCGAGTCCATCCCTCGTCGAAACGCAGGTGGTAAGCGACGAGGATGCGCCGAGCGCCGAACAGGCCCGCCAGGGTCACGGGCTTGCCCGACGCGGTGGTCAGCGGAGTCGCCGACTGCACGGCTGGGCCCGCAGGCAGTGCACGTCGAGCCGAGCCGAACTCGGCGGCCGCCTCCCAGAGCACCCGCTCGGCGGCGATGAGCCGATCACGGGCCAGTCGTGAGCCCTCGGCGGTCCCGTCGCACGGTCGTTCCATGATTCGGGAGCTTAAGGCGCGGGCCTGACCAGTGTTTCCGGTTTCATCGGGTCCGCGCGAGATTTCCCCGCCGCGACGGGCCGGGCGGCTCGTCGATCAGCCGCGCCGAGGCGACTCGTCCCGGATGACCCGCCGCAGTCTCGGCATCCGCTCGGCAAGCGCCCGCTCCGCGCCCCGCGACGTCGGCTGGTAGTAGTCCTTGCCCACCACGGCGTCCGGCGGATACTGCTGTGCCAGGACGCCCTCGGCCACGTCGTGCGGATAGCGATACCCCGTCGCGTTGCCCAGCTTCTTCGCGCCCGAGTAGTGCCCGTCGCGCAGGTGGGCGGGCACCGGACCGGCCGCACCGGAGCGGACGTCGTGCAGCGCCGCGTCCACCGCCGTGATCACCGCATTGGACTTCGGCGCGGTGGCCAGGTGGATGGTGGCCTGAGCCAGGGCGATCCGTCCCTCCGGCATCCCGATCAGTGCCACTGCCTGGGCCGCCGCCACCGCAACGCCGAGCGCGGTCGGATCGGCCATGCCGACGTCCTCGCTGGCGTGCACCACCAGCCGCCGGGCGATGAACCGAGGATCCTCGCCCGCCTCGACCATCCTGGCCAGATAGTGCAGCGCCGCATCGACGTCCGAGCCTCGAATGGACTTGATGAAGGCGCTGGTCACGTCGAAGTGCTGATCGCCGTCGCGGTCGTAGCGAACGGCGGCCTTGTCGACCGTCGCCTCCACAGTGGACAGATCGATCACCTCGGCGCCGGTCGACTCGGCGGCCTCCGCCGCCGCCTCCAGCGCCGTCAAGGCACGACGAGCATCCCCGGAGGCGAGCCGGACCAGGTGTTCGGCGGCGTCCTCGGTCAGTCGCAGCCGTCCGCCGAGGCCGCGTTCCTCGGCGACCGACCGGTCGACCAGGGCGCGCACCGCCTCGTCCGTGAGCGAGTGCAACTGCAACACCAGCGAGCGGGACAGCAGCGGGGAGACCACCGAGAAGAACGGGTTCTCCGTGGTGGCGGCGACGAGCAGCACGACCCGGTCCTCCACCGCGCCGAGCAGGGCGTCCTGCTGCGTCTTGGAGAATCGATGCACCTCGTCGATGAACAGCACGGTGGACTCTCCGGAACGCCCGAGACGGTGTCTGGCCTCCTGAATCACCGCGCGCACCTCCTTGACTCCGGAGGAGAGTGCGGAGAGCGCCACGAACCGGCGTCCCGTGGCCTGGGACACCAGTGTCGCCAGCGTCGTCTTGCCGGTGCCGGGCGGACCGTAGAGCAGGATCGACGCAGGCGCGGCGCCCTCCACGAGCCTGCGCAGCGGGGCGCCGGGGCCGAGCAGGTGATCCTGCCCGACGACCTCGTCCAGCGTCCTCGGCCGCATCCGCACCGGCAGCGGGGCGTTGTCGGCCAGCGCACGCTCCGCCTTGTCGGCCACCTCGGCGCCGAACAGTCCCTCGTCGAACAGGCCGTCTGCCACGGGGGCGACGCTACCCGGCGGCCACGACACCGCCTGCGACCACCACACCCGGCGCACGCCCGTCACACGATCACGACGACAATCGTGGAATGAACTCCGTGGTGTCCCTCGCCGACAAACTCGCCCTGATCGACGGGCACTGGGCGCCGCACATCGTCTCCAGGGTCAACGGCCAGGACGTCAAGCTGGTCAAGGTCCTCGGCGAATTCGTCTGGCACGACCATCCCGACACCGACGAGCTCTTCCTCGTCGTGAGCGGGACGTTGCACATCGACCTGCCGGAGACCCGGCACACGCTGACCGAGGGCGAGCTGTTCGTGGTGCCCAGGACCGTGCGGCATCGGCCGGTGGCCGATCAGGAGTGCCACGTGCTGTTGATCGAACTGGCGGGCACCCTCAACACCGGCGAACGCACCGACAGCCGACTCACCAATCCGGCGACCTGGCTCTGACCGGCCCGGCGGCGGTCGCTCGCCGCCGGTTCGACCACGGCTGCTCACCGGCGGCGAGCAGGACGATCAGCGAAACGCGGGGTAGAGCGGCAGCCGCTGGCCGGACAGGCCGAAATGAGCACGCAGCGCATC
The DNA here is from genome assembly GCF_001941625.1 of Actinoalloteichus fjordicus. Classification (NCBI taxonomy): domain Bacteria; kingdom Bacillati; phylum Actinomycetota; class Actinomycetes; order Pseudonocardiales; family Pseudonocardiaceae; genus Actinoalloteichus; species Actinoalloteichus fjordicus. The sequence continues at coordinate 2,705,074 of NZ_CP016076.1, read as the reverse complement.
GGCCGTCACATCGGCGAACTCCGCCAGGGGCTCGGCCACGCTGGAGTCCGACGCCAGCCGCTCCCACTGGTCGATGACGTCGAGGTAGCGCAGCATCGGGTCGCCCGCCTCGGTCTCGGAGGACATCGAGGCCATCGCACGGTCGGAGCCGGACAGCACCCGCCAGGTGGCCACCCAGGCCCACACGAGCTGTGCCTGGAACAGCCTGGGCAGCAGGATCTCGTCCTGGTTTAGCTCCGGCCACACCGAGATCACCTCGGAGCGCCAGGTGGCGAGCATCGCCTCGCCGATCTCCTCGGGGACGCCCAGGGCACAGGCGCACGAGGCGAACGGGACCAGCAGGCTGACCGCGTCCAGCGCGATGTCGCGGACGCAGCCGGACTCGAAGTCAAGGAAGCGGACCCCGTGGCCGGTCACCACGCTGTTGTCCGGGCTGATGTCGCTGGTGCTGAACGCGCGGTAGCGGTTCGAGGAGAACAACCGGGCCGCGTCGGCCACCGCCGACAGGACCACGTCGGGCACGGACCGCTCGTGCAGCGCGAGGAGCAGCGTGGGCATCTCCCGGACGGCCTCCGCCGCCTCCTCCGCCACGGGATGGCCGCTGTCCCTGCCGCCGAGCCGTCGGTGCAGCGCGTCGAAGTCGGCCTCGCGCCCCGCGGTGCTCGTGTGCAGCCGCCCCAGCGTGCGAGCCCAGGCCAGCAGGGTGTTCTCCGCCGCCCTGGTGTCGTCCGCACGCAGGACGTCGGCCAGCGTCGAGGCGCGGCCGAAGTCCTCGAGGATCACCAGCCGCTCAGCCGGGTCCTGCCCGACCAGCTCGGGGCCGACCCAGCTCTCCACGGGCAGGGCGGTCAGCAGCTGGAGGCTCGCCGCCTCACGGGCGAAGGCACCGCCTGCCGGGGCGCCCTCCGCCTGCGGGTAGCGCTTGATGACCAGGGTCTTGGGCATCGTGAACGGGGTCTCGGCGACCCGTACGCGGACGACGGCGGCGCGACCGCTGCCGCCCAGATCCTCCGGGTCGGCAAGTTTGACTGCGGCGCCGAATCGACCGGTGAGCACCGTCTCCGCCGCACGAACCGTGTCTACCAGTTCGTCAGGACTCGTCGTGCTCCCGTCGGACGCCTTTGACCGACTGACAGCTGTCTCAAGGCTCATCTCTTCCGACCCTACCGTGGTTCGCCATCGCATGATGACCACTGTTCGGCTGAACGATCGAGAAACTTCGACCCCGTGCCGCCGTGGCCTCGGAGCGAAATCTCAGGACTGACGAACTCCCGGTCGGGCGTCGACGCCCGCCTCCTTGCGCTGCTCGGCGGTGATGGGCGCGGGTGCCTGGGTGAGCGGGTCGAAGCCGCCGCCGGACTTCGGGAACGCGATGACCTCGCGCAGCGACTCGGCACCTGCGAGCAGCATCACGATGCGGTCCCAGCCGAAGGCGATGCCGCCGTGCGGCGGCGGGCCGTACTGGAAGGCGTCCAGGAGGAAGCCGAACTTCTCCTTGGCGTCGACGTCGGAGATGCCCATCACGTTGAAGACCCGCTGCTGCATCTCGGCCTGGTGGATACGAATCGACCCGCCGCCGATCTCGTTGCCGTTGCAGACGATGTCGTAGGCGTAGGCCAGCGCGTGTTCCGGGTCTTCCTCGAACCGGTCGGCCCACTCGGCCGTCGGCGAGGTGAAGGCGTGGTGCACGGCGGTCCATCGGCCGGAGCCGACCGCCACGTCGGTGGTGTCCTCGGCCGACTCGAACAGCGGCGAGTCGACGACCCAGACGAACGACCACGCCGCGTCGTCGATGAGACCGCAGCGCCTGCCGATCTCCAGGCGGGCGGCGCCCAACAGGGCGCGGGCGCTCGGGGCCGGACCCGCCGCGAAGAACACGCAGTCACCGGGGTCGGCGCCGACCGCCTTGGCCAGGCCCGCGCGCTCGGCCTCGGTGAGGTTCTTGGCCACCGGCCCGCCGAGGGTGCCGTCGGGCTGGACGAGGACGTAGGCCAAGCCCTTGTGGCCCCGCTGACGCGCCCAGTCCTGCCAGGCGTCGAGCTGCCTGCGCGGCTGGTCCGCTCCACCCGGCATCACCACTGCGCCCACGTACGGCGCCTGGAAGACCCGGAAGGGCGTCTCGGCGAAGTACTCGGTCAGCTCGGTCAGCTCGAGGCCGAAGCGCAGGTCCGGCTTGTCGGTGCCGTACCGCGCCATCGCGTCGCCGTAGGTCATGCGCGGGATCGGCCGGGGGATCTCGTGGTCGGCCAGCTCACGCCACAGTGCCGTGACCACGTCCTCGCCGAGGCTGATCACGTCCTCCTGCTCGACGAAGCTCATCTCGATGTCGAGCTGGGTGAACTCCGGCTGCCGGTCGGCGCGGAAGTCCTCGTCCCGGTAGCAGCGGGCGATCTGGTAGTAGCGCTCCATGCCGCCGACCATCAGCAGCTGCTTGAAGAGCTGCGGGGACTGCGGCAGCGCGTACCAGGAACCGGGTTGGAGCCGGGCGGGCACCAGGAAGTCGCGGGCGCCCTCGGGGGTCGACCGGGTGAGCGTCGGGGTCTCGATCTCCACGAAGTCCTGGTCGTGCAGCACCGTGCGCGCGATCCGATTGGCCTCGCTGCGCATCCGCAGGGCCGCCGCGGGACCCGACCGCCGAAGGTCGAGGTACCGGTGCCGGAGCCGGGCCTCCTCGCCGACCTCCAGATGCTCGTCGAGCTGGAAGGGCAGCGGGGCCGACTCGGAGAGGACCTCCAGGTCCGTGACCGTCAGCTCGATCGCTCCGGTGGGGATCTCCGGGTTCTCGTTGCCCGCCGGTCGAATCACGACCTCGCCGGTGACGCGCAGGCAGAACTCGGCACGCAGTCGATGGGCCCGCTCGGCCATCTCGCCCTCGCGGAAGACGACCTGTGCCACGCCGGAGGCGTCCCGAAGATCGATGAAGATCACGCCCCCGTGATCGCGTCGACGCGCCACCCACCCGGTGAGGGTGACTGTCTTGCCGACGTGCTCGGCGCGCAGGGCGCCGGCCTGATGGGTGCGCAACACGGGTCCTGATCTCCTTGCCGACCGACTGGCGGATAGTCGTCCTGGTCGCACTCGTGGTGAGTCACCGGACCATCACAGGCTAGCCAACCTGACGGCGGCGAACGCCGGCAGGCTGGATCGAGTGCGCGGCCGCAGGCTCGCGCGGCGCCGGTCCGTCGGTGCCGGGTGAGGACGTGCAACGTCTTCCGGCGCTCGCGCGATGACGATGTACCCGGCGTTCAAGGGGGTTTCGTGACCGACTCGGTCTGGATTCGGCGACACGGCTGGTGGCTGCCGCCCGCTCCCTTCCGGGAGGACCACGGCTGGCATCTGTGGCCCGCCGGACAGACGCCGAGCCGCTCACCGGTCCGGCTGCTTGCGCCGGGATTCGAGTACTACGTCTGCGACGGCGGGCGATCCGGCGAACGCCGCATGCGATTCCTCACCGAGGTCGAGGCGGTCTCGCAGACCTTCGCCGTGACCTCGCTGGACGAGGGCTTCCGGCGGCTGGAGGACTTCTTCGGCGGTCAGGGCCGCGCGATGTCCTGGTCGGCCTGGTACGAGGACTCCTACGCCACCGAGAAGTTCCGCACGCCGCGAGTCTTCTCGCTGCTGGCCTGGACCTTCTCCGTGCGGCGGTCGTTATCGGTGCCGCTGCCCCGAGCACAGCGCTTCGCGCCGAGCGGCTGGCTGCACGTCCCGAGGTCGGAGGTGCTGCCGTCCTGAACGCGGTACGGCCCTATCGGCTTCGCCGGTCGGTGCGCCCTTCGGCGCCTCCGACTCCGGCTGCTTCGACGGCGGTGGCCGAGGCGAGGCGCGGCCGCCCGGCCCGGATCTCGCGACGGCATCCGTCCGGACCGACCCGAGTCGTCGACCGGCTTCGCGAATGCCTGAATCGACGTCCGCTCATCGACGACAGGGAATGACCGTCGCTCGACGTCGAATCGACGACGGGCGATCGTCATCCGCGCGCTTGATCCGCCGAACGGTCTAAATCCATTCTCGCGACGTGGACGAACACATCGCGAACCGTCTTCAGTTCCTCGGTCGTCACCGACCGGCCCCGGCCGAGCCGAAGCACGAGAAGTCGGGAATAGACGTCGGCGGCATCCACCACCTCGGGCGGGCCGAGGAGATACACCGGAGCCAGTGCCGCCCACAGCTGCTGTCCCAGCCGGGTGATCTCCGCTCGCCACGCCCCGTCCGGCTGCGCGGGGTCGCCGGAATAGCAGGCGAGCAGATAGACGTTGGCGGCGGCGAGGAAGTCCGCATAGGCGTCCCGACGCTGTGCCGTCTGCCCTCGTCGAACGTGTTCCGCCGTCCGCCGGTCGGCCTCCCGTTCCAGTTCACGCCTGCCGTGCTGAGCGGCGAGTCGGAGTTCACGGCCTCGGTGCTCGGCCTGCTCGTTCAGCCGAGTCATCGCGTAGGCCGCCTGCTCCTTCGACTGACGGTCGAGCCTGCGCAGCGACCGGCCCACGACGATGAACGCCACCAGCGCCGCCGCAAGCGACACCACGGGCGCGACGATCCCGACCAGCGGCCAGGCGGTGGAGGTCACCATTGCACGTTAGCGCGGCACCGATACCGATTCCCAGTGAAGCGAGAGAAATACTCCGACGACGACGCTGGGTCACATTCGCCGGGCGTTATTACGACGAATGCGGCACGCCGATACGGCAATTCATTCGCATCGCGGGGGAAGCGTGACGTCTCGATCTCTCCGACGACGGGGATCGACATTGCCGGCCGTCGCGGGGCGGTGTGACCGTCGAGCCCGGCTCCGCCGACGATCGAAGGTCACCGAGTCGGCCTGACGGGGCTGTGCGGCCGAGGCCTCCTGCCGCCGAGGTCGGGCGGTCTGTGCCGACGGCCCGCATCGCTCTCGTCGATCGATCGTGTCACGGTCGCGGGGCACGCACCCGAGGTCTCGGGCTGCTGCCTGCGGTGGCCGATCACGCGATCACTGGTTCCGGCTCACCGGCGCGAACAACGTCGGTCGCGCCGAGCCCGGCTCCACCCGGTACCTCCTCGGACGCCACGACGGACGGGACACGTCTGATGCGCCGCGGCGATGCCGATGCCGCCGGGTGTCGGCGTCGGCAGGCTCTGCGGGGCACTCAGGCGTCGGCGGGGACCCGACCACGGGCGTTACGCAGGACGAGCGGGGACAGGAAGCGGTCGATGCCGAAGGCGCCCGCGCCGGTCACCGCGAGCAGCAGCGCCGCGACGATGATGACCAGGACGAACTCGAAGCCGCCGTCGGAGACGAAGAGTCCGGAACCCGAGTGCACGATGGCCCAGGCGCCCGCCATGACGAAGGCCACCAGGACCCCGACGATCGGCACGGCGAATCCGACCACCAGGGCGATCCCACCCCCGAGTTCCACCAGGGCCGCGAACCAGGCGGAGAGCGCGCGCAGCGGGACGCCCATCGCCTCGAAGGACGCCGTGGTGCCGTCGATCCCCCATTCGGTGAATTTCTGCCAGCCGTGCGCGATCAGCACGATGCCGAGCCCCAGCCGGGCGGCGAGGAGCACGAGATTGCGGAGCAGTGCGAAGGGCTTCATGGTCGTCAGGTCTCCCGGTGGTCGCGAGGCGGGCCGCGGGCGGTGAAGGCCGTCGTCTGAGTCGGCGATCGCCACTCGGCGGGCACACTCAGTATGTTGAAGCTTCAAGGAGTGGCCAGATTACATGAACTTTCAAGTATCTGCATTCCACCCTGCGGAGCAGTCCGGCAGAGGAGAGCACTGGGCCGTCCGGGTGAAGCGGCTGCTCACGATCAGGTTGCGAGTCGCCGTCCGTCGGCGGGCGCCTGGGTAAGATCCCGCAGGTGAACGAGGCACGGTGGCTCACCGATGAGCAGCAGCGAGCGTGGCGCAAGCTCGCAGGCGTCATCACGGTGCTGCCCGCCGCGCTCGACGCCCAGCTCCAGCGGGACGCCTCCGTCACGCATTTCGGCTACTGGGTGATGGCACTGCTGTCCGAGTCCGCCGACCTGTCGGCCCGGATGAGTGATCTGGCCGCCAAGGCCAACGCCTCACCGTCCCGGCTGTCCCACGTGGTGAGCAGGTTGGAGAAGAACGGCTGGGTCCACCGCAGGAAGTCGCCGGAGGACGGCCGAGGCAGCATCGCGGTCCTCACCGAGGCGGGCCAGGCCAAGGTGGTGGCCTCGGCGCCCGGCCACGTCGCCAAGGTTCGTGAACTGCTCTTCGACGGGCTGGACGACGACCAGGTCCGCCAGCTCGACGAGATCTGCGCCGTGCTGCTGCGTCAGATGGGGTACCACGCCGAGACGGCCATGCCGATGCGACGACAGGACTCGTCGCAGGCAGGGGGCTGATCACCCCCGACGGCCTGATCAGCCCGACGGGCGGCTCCACCCGGGGGCGGCGAAGGGCGACGCTGTCCTTCCCCGCCCCCGGTTCTCTTCAACGACTCGTCAGCTCACGGGCCAGGTCGGGCGAGATCGACCGGCCGGGCCCGACCCGGTTCTCAGGTGCAGACGGAGTCGTTCAAGGTGAAGGCGGCAGGCACGGGATTGCTCCCGGTGTGCGTGCCCTGGAAACCGAAGGTGACCGAGCCTCCCGCCGGAATGCTCCCGACGCCCTGCGAGGAACGAGCCGTGACTCTCGTGCCCTGCTGAGTCACCGTGGCATTCCAGGCGTTGGTCACCTGCTGCCCCGCCCCGTATGTCCAGGCGAAGTTCCAGCCGGACACCGACTGGCTGCCGGTGTTGGTCAGCGACACCTCGGCCACGAAGCCGTTGTTCCACTCGCTCTGCTTGGTGTAGTTCACCGCGCAGTCCACGACGACGGGCTCCTCCGGCTGCTCCGGCTCTTCCGGCTGCTCCGGCTGCCCCGAGCCCGCGCCGAACTGGACGTCGGAGCAGTTGTAGAAGGCCTCGGCACTGTCCGACCGCTGCCAGATCGAGTAGATGATGTGTCGGCCGCTCTTGTTGGCGGGGAGCCTGCCGTTCCAGGTGTACTCGGCTCCGTGCGGGCCGCTGCCGTTGATCGGCGGGTTCGTGACCTCGTCGAAGGGCGCGGGCTCCAGATCGGACCAGCGCAGGGGCTGGTTCGGGTTCCAGCCGTCGCGGGTGACGTACTGCGACCAGGTTCCGGGGTGCGGCGCCCAGGCGTTGTACCGGAAGGTGATGTTCGACCCCGACTGAAGCTGGGTGGTCGGCCAGTCGGAGCGGCCGAGCCGGAAGCCCGCGAAGGTCGTGGAGGGACCGCAGAGGTTGCCGTCGGGGATGATCTGCTGGTGACGGCCGCCAGCGTCGCTGATCAGGTTGCCGAACCAGTTCCACAGCGCGTTCTTCCCGCCGGCGGCCACCGCCGCCGCGCAGGCCGGGTTCTGCGGATTGACGTCGCCGCCCTGCCCGCCCGCCAGCCCGTCGACGTAGCAGGCGTAGGTCCGGGTGGCCGGGTAGGTCATGCCACCGTGTGCCAACGCCGTCTCGGGAGGAGTGGCCACCACCAGGGCCCCGGCCAGGGCGACCAGCGCGCCCAGCAATCCCACCTTGCGTCTTGTCTTCACTGCAATCCTCCTTGATTTCAGTACTGACAACCTCGGGTGACAGGCCGTGCTCCACGTCTCGTCCACTGGTCGAGGCCGGAGTCGTCCTCGACCGCACAGGCGTCGCCGGGGGCGGCGGGTGGATTCCTCGAACGCGTCGGCGCGTGGTGACCACGAGTTCCCGAGCCCTCGCCCTCCGTCAATCTGGGAGCGCTCCCAGATTGACGGAGATCACACTCGCTGTCAATATTCGTTGCGGGCGAGGAACATCGGGCGCGCGCGGCGACTCACCGCCCGGACGCCGCTCGGCCCCCGGGCGGTGTCACCAGCGCCCACGCGGCGCCGCTGCTGCCGCGACGACCGTCGCCCGTGGCGGGCCCTGGCGAGGTCGCGTACCGCGTCCGAGTCCGCCCGGCCGCCCCGCCCTGCCGTGGAAACCGCACACGGGCCGGATTCGCCCATGAAATCGGGAGCGCTCCCAACATCATCGACCCAGCTCGGTGCGCACGGCGGTCCGCGATGACCGGACCGGGCTGATCAGCGGCCGCGACCTGCGACGACCCTCCCGCCCGCGATGAGCCTCGCCGCGCCGACCGAAGTCCGGTGGCGACGAGTGCGTTACAGCGGGCCCGGACGCAGCGTCGACACCGGCCGCTCGCCTTCTCGGTGCCGAGGGACGGCAGGACTCCGCAGAGCGACTCGGCGGGCTCCCCACGCGGCTCGCCCACCCCGACGGCCCCGGCTCGGCAGCTGCCGACGACGCAGTGCCCGAGGCGGGAGAGCACGTCGACACCGAACGTGAACCGACTCAGTTCTGCGCGGGGCGACGAAGCCGAGCCGGATCGAAGATCCGGGACTGCCAGACGAGGAACAGCCCGAGGAAGGGCAGGACGCCCACCGCCAGGCGCAGATCCACGGCGTCGGCGATCACCCCGATCACCGGCGGCATGATCAGGAAGCCGACGCGGGCGAACCAGGACACCGCCGCGACGGCATGTGCGCTGCTGAGACCGGGGATGCTCCCGGCGGCGTGGACCGCGGAGGGGAACAGCGTCGCGGTGCCCAGGCCCGCCAGCGCGAAGGCCGCGATCAGCAGCGGCGTGGAGCCCAGCGGCAGCGCGACGGCCAACGGGACGGCGATCAACAGTCCGCCGACCCGACCGACCAGCAGATGCCCGAACCGATCGGTCATCCGATCGCCGAGCAGCCTGCCTGCCATCATCGCCGTCTGAAACGCCACGTAGGCGCCGCCCGCCAGCGCCGCAGGCGCGTGGTAGGAGTCCTGCAACAGGACCGCGCCCCAGGACGCGGGCGTGTCCTCCACGGCGCAGGCGGCCATCATCACCAGGCCGAGCAGGACGAGTATCCGGCGGACGTGTCCTCGATTCGCCGCCGCGTCTTCAGCGGTCGGCTGCCCGGCGTCGGCCTCGGCGGCTCGCTCGCTGTCCTCGGGCCCCGGCAGCAGGTGCGGCAGGCAGAGCAGGGCGGGCACGGCGACGGCGATGCCCACGGCGAGCAGGTGCGGTCCCAACGGAATGCTCAGGCCTGCGGCCGTGCTGCCGACGACTCCGCCTGCCACGGCGCCGAGGCTCCACACCCCGTGGAAGCTGTTGAGCACCGAACGGCGGTAACGCCGTTGCACCCGCAGCCCATGCGCGTTGGAGGCGGCGTCCATCACCGAATCGACGGCGCCGAGGGAGAACATCGTCAGGGCGAAGCCCCACCAGGCGCCGGCCAGCGAGGCCGTCGGCACGATGGCGCCCAGTGCCACTCCGCTCAGCACGGCAAGCCTGCCGCTGCCGAGGCGGGCCGACAGCGGACCGGCGAGCAGGCCTGCGACCAGCGCGCCCGCAGGCATCGCGGCGATGCCGAGCCCGAGTGCGCTGTTGCTCAACTCCAGCGTGCTCTTGAGCTGCGGCAGCCTCGGCACGATGTTGGCGTAGCCGAAGGCGTTGACGAAGAAGAGCACCGCCACCGCCACCCGCGATCGCCGCAGCGCGCCGATCGTCATCTCCGGCATGTGCTCCCCCGACCAGCTTCACGACGTGATCGCCCGGCACGGGCTCCGCCGACCGACGCTCGGCAGGCGTGCCCCTGCCTCCCGAGACGATCTCGGGCAGCCGTGACGTTCTACCGCATGGACCGAGCCTGCGGAACCCTCTTTCGCCCCGCCGCAGCTCGGTCGTCCGATGATCCGACGCCTCGGCCTGTGCGGGTGTGCGGCGCTTCACATCCCGGCGGGCCGTGGCGGCTGCGGCCCATCAGCGCACGGCCGGGCCGGTCGGACCTGCGCGCAGGCACGGCAGTCTCCCGGTCGGCCCGTCGAGCCTGCTCCTGCTCGCCAGAGGGTCCCGACGCGCCGTCCGTGCGAGCCCGCGCAGCCGAGGCTCGTTCCAGGCGGGCGCAGCCGCCCGTGCGTGCCTTCCGCGTGTCCGCCGCCCGCCGACGAGCGTTCCGCCGACACCGCGACGACGACGCGGGGGGTAAATCGCGAGACCGGTCAGCGCAGGGTGCCTATCCTTGACCCCGTATGAGAACGCCGCCTGTCACCTCTCCCCTCACCGAACTGTCGGCACGCCTGCCCGAGTTGATGCTGCGGGACCGACATCGCCTCGCGCGGCGCCTGGACGGCCTGCGGCGCGGACGCGACTCCCGAGGCGCCGCCCGAGACGCGGCGCTCGCCGCCGTCGCCGCCGAGATCGACGCGGCCGCGCTGCGGGTGGAACGTCGCCGTGCCGCCGTGCCGAAGATCGACTACCCCGCCGAGCTGCCGGTCGGACAGCGCAAGGACGAGATCCTGGCGGCCGTCCGCGATCACCAGGTGGTGATCCTGGCGGGCGAGACCGGGTCGGGCAAGACCACGCAGCTGCCCAAGATCTGTCTCGAGCTCGGCCGGGGCGTGCACGGGCTGATCGGCCACACTCAGCCGAGGCGGCTGGCCGCCCGCACCGTCGCCGAGCGCATCGCCGAGGAGCTGCACGGCGAGCTGGGCGACGCGGTGGGTTACGCGGTGCGCTTCACCGACCGGGTCGGCGAGGACACGCTCGTCAAGCTGATGACCGACGGCATCCTGCTCGCGGAGATCCAACGGGATCGGATGCTGCGGCAGTACGACACGATCATCATCGACGAGGCGCACGAGCGCAGCCTCAACATCGACTTCCTGCTCGGCTATCTCAAGGACCTGCTGCCGCGCAGACCCGACCTCAAGGTGATCATCACCTCCGCGACGATCGACCCGGAGCGGTTCTCCCGACACTTCGGCGACGCACCGATGATCGAGGTGTCGGGTCGGACCTATCCGGTGGAGGTCCGGTACCGACCGGTCGTCACCGACGAGGTCGAACGCGACCAGGTGCAGGCGATCTGCGACGCGGTGGACGAGCTGGCGGGCGAGGCTCCCGGCGACGTCCTGGTCTTCCTCAGCGGCGAACGGGAGATCCGGGACACCGCCGACGCGCTGGAGAAACAGGAGCTGCGCAACACCGAGGTGGTGCCGCTCTACGCCCGGCTGTCGGCCCGCGAGCAGCACCGGGTGTTCCAGCCGCACACCGGTCGGCGCATCGTCCTGGCCACCAACGTGGCCGAGACCTCCCTGACCGTGCCGGGCATCAAGTACGTCGTCGACCCCGGCACCGCCAGGATCTCCCGGTACAGCCTGCGGACGAAGGTGCAGCGGCTCCCCATCGAGGCGATCTCGCAGGCGTCGGCCAACCAGCGGTCGGGCCGCTGCGGCAGGCTCTCGGCGGGGGTGTGCATCCGGCTGTACTCGGAGGAGGACTACCTCGCCCGTCCGGAGTTCACCGATCCCGAGATCCTGCGCACCCATCTGGCCTCGGTGATCCTGCAGATGAGCGCGCTGGGACTCGGCGACGTGGCGGCGTTCCCCTTCGTCGATCCGCCCGACCGGCGCAACATCGCCGACGGCGTGCAGCTCCTCCAGGAGCTCGGTGCACTGGACCCGGCCGAGACCGACCTGCGCAAGCGGCTCACTCCGCTCGGTCGCAGGCTCGCGCAGCTTCCGGTGGACCCCAGGCTGGGCCGGATGGTGTTGGAGGGCGAACGCAACGGCTGCCTTCGCGAGGTGATGGTGATCGCCGCCGCGCTGTCCATCCAGGACCCCAGAGAGAGACCGGAGGACAAGCAGCAGGCGGCGGCCGAGCAGCACGCGCGGTTCGTCGACAAGAACTCCGACTTCGTGTCCCTGCTGAACCTGTGGGAGTACCTGCAGGAACAGCAGAAGGAGTCCTCCTCCAGCCGGTTCCGCCGGATGTGCCGCACCGAGTTTCTGAACTACCTTCGCGTCCGTGAGTGGCAGGACGTCTACGGCCAGCTTCGTCAGGTGGCCAGGACCCTGGGAACGACCCTCAACGACGTGCCCGCCGACCACGATCGAGTACATCAGGCGCTGCTGACGGGCCTGCTCTCCCAGGTGGGGCTGAAGGACACCGACAAGAACGAGTACCTGGGCGCCCGAAACGCCAAGTTCGCGATCTTCCCCGGCTCGGCGCTGTTCAAGAAGCCGCCGCGTTGGGTGATGGCGGCCGAGCTGGTCGAGACGTCGCGGCTGTGGGGTCGCATCGCAGGCCGGGTGGAGCCGGACTGGATCGAGAAGGCGGCAGGCACTCTGGTGCGGCGCAGCTACAGCGAGCCGCACTGGGAGAAGAAGCAGGCCGCCGTGATCGCGCTCGAACGCGTGACGCTCTACGGCATCCCACTGGTCGCAGGCCGCAAGGTGAACTTCGGACGGATCGATCCGGAGACCTCCAGGGACCTGTTCATCCGACACGCCCTCGTGGAAGGCGACTGGGAGACCCGCCACCGGTTCTTCCACGAGAACCGGGAGCTGCTCGCCGAGGTCGAGGACCTGGAGCATCGGGCTCGCCGCCGGGACATCCTGGTCGACGACGAGACCCTGTTCGAGTTCTACGACCAGCGCATCCCCGCCGACGTCGTCTCCGGCAGGCACTTCGACTCCTGGTGGAAGAAGACCAGGCACGACAAGCCCGATCTGCTGACCTTCGACCGGTCGATGCTCGTCAACGAGCAGGCCGCAGGCATCGGCGAGGCCGACTACCCGGACAGCTGGCCGCAGGGCGACCTTCGGCTGAAGCTGACCTACCAGTTCGAGCCGGGCACCGACGCGGACGGCGTGACCGTGCACATCCCGCTCGCCGTGTTGAACCAGGTGACGGAGACGGGCTTCGACTGGCAGATCCCCGGACTGCGTGCCGAGCTGGTGGAGTCGCTGCTGCGGTCGCTGCCCAAGCCGCTGCGCAGGCACGTCGTCCCGGTGCCGGACTGCGCGGCGGCGGTGCTGCATCGGATGCGAGCCGGTGAGGCGCCGCTGCTGGACTCGTTGGAGGACGCGCTGCGCAGGCAGGTGGGCGTGGTGGTGCCTCGAGACGCCTGGCAGCTCGACCGCGTGCCGGATCACTTGAAGATCACCTACCGAGTGGTGGACGAGCGACAGCAGCCCCTTGCCGAGGGACGCGACCTGGCACAGCTGCGCGAGCGACTGCGCCCCAGACTCCGGGCGACCCTGTCGGCCTCGGCGGAGGGCGTGGAACAGTCGGGGCTGCGGGACTGGACCATCGGCGACCTGGCCAAGACGCACCGCACGCGGCAGGCCGGCTATCTGGTGACCTCCTATCCGGCGCTGGTCGACGAGGGCGACGAGGTGGCGGTCCGGCTGTTCGACTCCGAGGCGGAGCAGCGACAGGCGATGTGGGCGGGGACCCGACGACTGGTCCTGCTGAACGCCCCGGCGCCGATCAAGTTGATCCAGGGCAGGTTGAGCAACCAGACGAAGCTGGCGCTGACCCACAATCCGCACGGCGGAGTGGGAGCCCTGCTGGCGGACTGCGCGTCGTGTGCGGCGGACCGGCTGATCACCAGGCACGGCGGTCCCGCCTGGTCCACGGCGGCCTTCGCGACCCTGCGCAGCAAGGTGCGTGCCGAGCTGCCTCCGCTGATGACGGACGTGGTGGGCAAGGTCGAGGAGATCCTCACCGAGTGGCGCGCGGTGGAACTGCGGCTGAAGGAGGTCGCCCGGCACGCGCCGAAGGACTCGATCGCCGACATCCGCACGCAGCTCGACGGGCTGGTGTTCCCCGGCTTCGTCACCGCCGTCGGCGCTCAGCGGCTCCCGCATGTGGTGCGCTACCTGCGGGGGGTCGCACGACGGCTGGAGAAGCTGCCGGAGAACCCGGCGCGGGACCAGGACTGGACGGCCAAGGTCGCCGTCGTCACCGAGGCCTATCAACGGCTCGCGGCCAGAGTGCCCGCGACGGCGTCGCCCGGCAAGGGGCTCCGGGAGGTCCGCTGGGCGATCGAGGAGCTGCGGCTCAGCTACTTCGCGCAGACGATCAAGACCGCCTTCCCGGTGTCGGACAAGCGGATCATGAAGGCGTTGGAACAGCTGGAGTCGTGACGGCGGGCATTCCGGCCCACGGCTGCGGAGATCCCTCGGTGGCACACCTGTCCTCGCAGGTGGCAGAGCCGTCGTCGCGGGCCGCGTCTGCTCCGCCGGCCGAAGTCCGGACGGGCGGGCGACCGCCCTGCTCAGGGGTGGCAGCCGGCGTCCGAGTTCGATGGCGACTCGACGACGACACAGCCGGTGCCCCGTTCCGGCTTCCGGCGACAACGGCTGTGATCGTGCCGACGGCCCTGGGAGCCCCGTCCGTTGTGGCCGACGCCGCCGTGGTCAGCGTCGTCGCGCCACTCGCAGGGTCGTCGCGGCCGCCCCGAGGAGCAGCAGCACGGCCACCCCGAGGTCGAGAGCCGTGCCGGGCCACGGCGACCCGCCCGTCGCCGACGCGGCACCGAGTCTGGCCACCGTCGTGCCGACCGGCGGCAGCCACGGGGCAAGCGCGGTGAGCAGGACGACGCCCGAGGCCGCGGCGACGGTCCAGCCCGGCCGGTTCAGCACCGGTCGAGCACACAACAGGCCGACGGCGGTCCCCGCCAGCGCGGCGGCCAGATGAGCCGCGATGCCCAGTCCGACGAGGGTGAGCGGATACGAGTAGCGGCCGGTCAGGATCGGCCAGCACACCGCGAGGGCGACGAGCAGCAGGTCGACCAGTACGCAGACGCCGAGCACGCCTGCCAGCACCCGTCCGTGACCGCCTGCCGCCACCACCGTGACACTCCGCTGGACGGGTTCCTCGGCGTTGGCGGCGGCGACGGCGAGCCAGGCACTCGCCGGGTAGAGCAGCAGGACCGAGGCGGCCCACGGGCCGGGTGGCGCCCCCGCGTCACCGCCGAAGAGCACCGCCAGCGACCCCGCGCAGACCAGCAGCGGCGCCAGGAAGAGCTGAGAACGCAGCAGGTCGGCCAGGGTGTACCGGACGGTGGCCAGGGTCCTCACGTCGGTTCCTCCTTCGCTTCCGCCTCTCGAGCCGCCCCAGCCGCTGGAGCCACCTCGGTGTCACTGCCTCGGTCCGGGCCGGGGGCTGCGGCGCAGGCCGTCGAGCGACGTCCGCCGGGCATCTGGTGAACACCGCGTACCGAACAGCCCGCATGCAGCGCCCGCAGCAGCAGGACGTCGCAGGACGGCGCCGCGACCTGCACGACCACGAGTCGAGAGCCCGCGTCCTCGCGCACTCCGGCGGACAGCCGGACGCCGGCCGGCTCCTCCACCGCCCCCGTGACCGCGACCGGGTCCTCGTCCACCGGCCGGGCGGGCAGCCCCGCCAGCAGCGGCGTCGGATCACGCGGACAGGACAGCTCGACCCGCATCCACTCCCGGACGCCGTCGTCCGAGCCATTCGGGAGCGGCTCCTCGAACACCGTCCCGTCCCGCAGGCGGACCGCCGAGGCGCCCGGCAGTGCGGTGGCCGTGCGGTGTGATCGGCGAGCAGCACCGCGGTGCCCGAGGCGGCCGCCGCCGACAGCCGGGCGCTCAGCTCGGTCCTGGCCGCCTGATCGAGACCCGCCCACGGCTCGTCCAGGACGAGCAGGTCGACCGGATTCGCCAGTGCCTGGGTGAGCGCGACCTTCTGGGCATTGCCCTTGGAGAGGGTCGACATCGCGGCGGCGACGTCACCGGCGAACCCGAGGGCGGTCAGCAGGTCGCGATGGCGTGGCGCGGCGTCGACGGGCCGGACGCCCCGCAGCGCAGCCATATGTCGCAGGTAATCGGTGGTGGACAGCCGCAGCCGGGCCGGGAAGCGGTCCGGGACGTAGCCGATCGCCGAGGGCCGGTCCACCACCGTGCCCTGCGAGGGTCGGGTGACGCCCGCCGCCACCCGCAGCAACGTCGACTTTCCCGCTCCGTTGGCGCCGAGGAGCACGATGATCCGTCCGGGCGGGACGCTCAGCTCGACGTCGACGAGGACTCGTCGACCGCGTGGGTGGCGCACCCCCACCTGTCGCAGTCGCATCATCCGGCGATGATCGCAGAGCCGAGGTCGACGGCCGCTCCTGAGCGAGGAGGTAGCGTCGAGGAGTGCCCGCCCCCGCCGCCGACTCCGTCGAACAGATCACCCGTTCGCTGGCCCAGACTCGCCTCGCCGACGTCCCGGTCCTGACCGAACGGCTGCTCGCGGCCATCTTCACCGACAACCCGGACTGGACCGACTATCGTCCGGTGCCGCGCGACGACCTCCGCGACGGCTGCCGTCGCTATCTCGGCCAGGTGCTGCGGGTGCTGTGCGGCGAGGTCGAGTCGGCCGAGGACGACGTGGCCACCGCCATCGGCCGGGACCGCGCCGAACAGGGCGTCCCGCTGGCGGCGATGCTGCGGACGTTCCGGCTGGGCGGCCGGATCGTCTGGGAGGCGCTGGTCGAGCAGGCTCAGATCGACGGGGCCGAGCCGGACGTCATGCTGCGGGTGGCCACCTCGATGTGGACGGTGATCGACGAACTGTCCTCGCGGCTGTCGACCTCCTACCGCGATACGGAGCTGGAACGACTGCGCAGCGACGAGCAGCGGCGGCACGCGCTGGTGGAAGGCCTGCTCAACGGCCAGGCCCGCGACGCAGGGTTCGCCCAGCGGACGGCCAAGGAGCTGGACCTGCCCACCGGAGGCCGTTATCTGGTGATCGTCGCCGAGGCGCGGACCGACGGCGGCTTCGCGCTGCGGGGCCAGAAGCAGGCGCTGGATTCGCTGCATCTGCGCTCGGTGTGGCAGGTACGGGCCGACACCCTCGTCGGTCTCGTCGCGCTGGAACGACGGGACGAGGAGCTGGCGCTCGACCGGCTCCGCCCCCTGGCGCGCGGACGGGTCGCCGCCTCACCCGCCGTGGCGGGCCTCGCCGAGCTGGGCACCGGTCATCAGCTCGCCCTGACCACCCTCGGCACCGCCCCGCCCGGCGAGACGGGCCTGTTCTCCCTGGCAGAACGGTTCCCGGAGGCGCTGCTGGTGCAGGCACCCGATCTCGCCCGCAGGCTGGTGGACTCCCAGTTCGGCCCGGTGCTGGAGCTGCCGAAGCGGGAGCGCGACATGCTGCTGGGCACCCTGGCCTGCTGGCTGGAGGAGGACTGTTCAGCCGCGAACGCCGCCGTGCGGCTGCACTGCCACCGCAACACGGTGCTGAACCGACTCCAACGGATCAGCACGCTGATCGGCCGGTCGCTGCACGGGCATCGCGCGCACGTCACGCTCTCGCTGGCCCTGGCCGCCCTGGCGCTGTCCGACACCGGCCGGTCCTGACCCCGCAGCTCGGCTCACCCGTCCGGCTCGACCACGTCCGACTTCGCGCCGCCACCGGGGCGCGAGCGACACGGTGTGCCGGGGATGGTGGAATCGACGTCGGACGGCGCTGCGGCACCGGACTCGGCATCTCGGTGGAGGCCCGGCGCAGTCGTCGCCGATCGCGACGCGAGGACGGGACGGGCGACCCCGCGACGAACCGAAGGCCACTGCGGCGCGCAGGTCGAGCACGGCGCCGCGCGGACGCGACGGAGGCGAACAGATGCGCATCGGCGAACTGGCGCGGCGGACCGGGACCACCGCGCGGGCGCTGCGCTACTACGAGCAGCAGGGGCTGTTGTCCTCGACGCGCCGGGAGAACGGCTACCGAGACTACGACGTGGCTGCGGTGATCCGCGTCCGCAACGTGCGCCATCTGCTGGACATCGGGCTGCGTTCGGAGGACGTCCGGCAGTTCGGCCCCTGCCTGGCCGTGGACCTGGTGAACATCCCGCCGTGCGCCGAGGCGGTGGACGTGTACGAACGGCGGCTGGCCGCCGTCCGGACCCGACTGCACCGGCTGCACGACGTCCAGAAGAGTCTCAGCGCCCAGCTCGCGGCGGCCGGCGCGGAGCCGACCCCGACTGCGACTCGGTCCCGGCGGTAGGTCTGCCGAGCGGCCTGGCCGGCCCGCCGGGTCAGCTCGGCACGCCGCCGGGGCACGGAACATGGAGCGCACCTCCCCGTCCCGGACATCCGACCCCTGGCTGGGAGCACTGGGCACTGGGCACTGGGCACTGGGCATCGCGGCACTGGGCATCGAAGCCCTCCCCGACCGGCACCCGCGCGGGACGATCCGCCCCTGACCCGTTCGCGGGCATCACCCGATTGGGCGCACCGCCCAGTTCGAAGCCTTCAGGTCTGGGCGGCCAGGCATGGCGCGAACGTGGTCCCGGTCACGACACTCTCCGTGAGACCCGTCGGGCGTCATGCTGCCCCGACGCGGCGAGGGCAGTACGAAGGAGCACATCGAGGTGCAGGGGTCCGACCGTCGCTCGGACGGCCGCGCGACGGAGCAGTCCGCTCCGGGTCCGCGCCTGCCGTCTCGTCGCCAGGGCAGGCGACGAGCAGCGACGGCGGGTCCGAATCCTCACCTCAGCACACCGTGTGGCGGCAGTCCGTCGCACGCGGACCTCGGCGGACCGGCCTGCCCACACCGGTCCGCCGACGACAGTCGCTCGCGGAGTGCGTGCAGGAGAGACCGCTCAGGCGGCCTGCTCGACCTCTTGAGAGGAGATCAGTGATGGCAGAGACGACCACCCGCAGGGGGTCGGCGACGCGCGCCGGTGCCAAGGCTCGCGGCAGCCGTTCCCGAGGCAAGGACGCGCAGGAGACCGCTGCGCCCGCCGAGCCGTTCGCGGGCGAGTCCCCCGAGGTGCTGCGCGACTATCTGCGTCAGATGACGCTGATCCGCCGGTTCGAGGAGCGGGCCGCACAGGGCTACACCCAGGCCAAGATCGGCGGCTACTGCCACCTCAACCTGGGCGAGGAGGCCACCGTCGTCGGACTCATGACGGCGCTGCGACCGACCGACTACCTCTTCACGAACTACCGCGAGCACGGCTATGCACTGGGCAAGGGCATCGAGCCCGGCCGCGTGATGGCGGAGCTGTACGGCCGCACGACGGGCACGTCCAAGGGCTGGGGCGGCTCGATGCACATGTTCGACGCCCAGGCTCGGCTGCTCGGCGGCTACGGCATCGTCGGCGGCCAGCTTCCCCTCGCCACCGGTGCAGCCCTGGCGATCGACTACCGGGGCGGCGACGAGGTCGTCATGTGCCAGATGGGCGACGGGACCACCAACATCGGCGCCTTCCACGAGTCGCTGAACATCGCGGCGCTGTGGAACCTGCCGGTGGTCTTCGTGGTGATCAACAACTACCTCGGCATGGGCACGACGGTGGAGAAGTCCTCGGCCGAGCCCGAACTGCACAAGCGTGCGTCGGCCTACCGGATGCACGGCGAGCGGGTGGACGGCAACGACGTCCTCGCGGTTCGCGAGGCGGCGAGCAGGCTGGTGGAGCGGGCCAGGGAGACCGGGGCGCCCGCGTTGCTGGAAGCGGTCAGCCACCGGCTCAAGGGCCACTCGGTGGTGGACCCGGCGAAGTACCGCAGCGAGGAGTCGGTCGAAGCGGCTCGGGCGGCCGACCCGGTGGTGCAGTTCCGGGCTCAACTGATCGCGGCGGGCCTGCTCGACGAGGAGGGCGCCGAGGAGATCGACCGGCAGGCCCAGGCCGAGGCGGACGCCGCGGTGGCCTTCGCCGACGAGAGCCCGCACCCCGACCCCTCGACGCTGTTCGACTACACCTACGCCACTCCGGTGGCGGGCGAGGACCGCCGCCTGCCCGCCGATCCGCTGTTCTGATCGCAAGCGGCTCCCCACCACCGGCATCGCTGATCGGCCCGCCTCACCCGGCGGAACCGGTCACGAGGACATCCCAGGAGAAATCCCTTGGCCGTCATCACCTACCGTCAGGCGCTGCGCGACACGCTGCGCGCGGAGATGCTCCGCGATGAGGACGTGCTCCTCATCGGCGAGGAGATCGGCATCTTCGAAGGCTCGTACAAGATCACGGCCGGTCTGCTGGCCGAGTTCGGCGAGAAGCGGGTACGCGACACCCCCATCGCCGAGGAGGGCTTCGTCGGCGCGGCCATCGGCGCGGCGATGCTGGGCCTTCGGCCGGTCGTCGAGCTGATGACCATCAACTTCTCGCTGATCGCCCTGGATCAGATCGTCAACCACGCCGCCAAGATCTACGGCATGTTCGGCGGTCAGAACAGCGTCCCGATGGTCATCCGGATGCCCGGCGGCGGCGGTCAGCAGCTCGGCGCGACGCACTCGCAGAACATCGAGCTCTACTACGCGTTCGTTCCCGGTCTCAAGGTCGTCGCGCCGAGCACCCCGGCCGACGCGCGGGCCCTGATGAAGGCCGCGATCCGGGACGACGACCCGGTGCTGTTCCTGGAGAACCTCGCGCTCTACAACACCAAGGGCGAGGTCCCCGACGAGGTCGAGCCGGCCGAGATCGGCAAGGCAGCGGTGACCCGCGAGGGCACCGACATCACGATCATCGGGTACTCCCGGATGGCCGTGGTGGCGACGCAGGTCGCCGAGCAGCTCGCCGAGCAGGGGATCTCCGCCGAGGTCATCGACCTGCGCAGCCTGCGCCCGCTGGACCGCGAGACGATCGTGGCCTCGGTCCGCAAGACAGGCTGTGCCGTCGTGGCCGAGGACGACTGGCTGACCTACGGCATCGGCGCGGAGATCGCCGCGACGATCTCCGACGGCGCCTTCGACTACCTGGACGCCCCGGTGCGCCGGGTCGCCGCAGCCGAGGTGCCGCTGCCCTATGCCAAGCCGCTGGAACGGGCCGCACTGCCCTCCGCCGAGTCCCTGACCACCGCAGTCCACGAGACCCTGGACGCGGTCGGCCGCCGCCGCTGATCGCCAGCCTTCGCCGAGGAAGAACATGACTGAGATTCAGATGCCACGGCTCTCCGACACCATGGAGGAGGGCGTGATCTCCGCCTGGTTGAAACAGGAGGGAGACACGATCAGCCGAGGCGACGTCGTCGCCGAGATCGAGACCGACAAGGCCGTCATGGAGCTGGAGGCCTACGACGACGGCGTGCTGGAGAAGATCCTGGTGCCTGCCGGCGAACTGGTGCCGATCGGTGCGGCCATCGGGCTGCTCGGCGACGGCTCCGGCTCCGCGTCGGCCGCCGCGCCCGCCGCGCCCGCCGCCGAGCCGAGCACCGAGGCGGCTCCCGAGCCTGCCGCCGAGTCCACCCAGCAGGCGGACGCCGCAGCCGAGGCCGAGGGCTCCCCCGCCTCCCCCGCCGGCCAGCAGGCCGAGTCGACCGACGCGGCGCCCGCCGAGGCGGGCTCCCGGCCCCGTTCCTCGCCGCTGGCCAGGAAGATCGCCAGGGAGGCAGGCATCGACCTGGACTCCGTGGCGGGCAGCGGCCCGCGTGGCCGGATCATCCGGGCCGACGTGGACGCCGCCGTCGCCGCCAAGCGGGCCGCCGACGCCGCCCCGGCCGAGGAGAAGCCTGCGACCGCGTCCGCCCCGGCGAAGCCGCAACCCCAGGTCCAGGCCGACGCCGAGGACGTCGAGGAGATCCCGCTGAGCAACATCCGGCGGGTGGCGGCCAAGCGGCTCACCGAGAGCAAGCAGCAGGCGCCGCACTTCTACCTCACCAGCGCGGTCGACGTCACCGAGCTGCTGGCCTTCCGCGCCGACCTCACCGCCAGGGTGCAGGCGGCGGGCGGTCCCAAGGTCAGCATCAACGACCTGCTGGTCAAGGCCGTGGCCACGGCGCTGCGGGCCAACCCGACGGTGAACGTCTCCTTCGCGGGCGACAAGATCCTTCAACACAAGCGGATCCACCTGGGCATCGCGGTGGCCATCGAGTCCGGCCTCGTCGTGCCGGTGCTGCGGGACGCCGACCGCAAGAGCGTGTCCGAGCTGGCGAGCGAGGCCAGGGAGAAGGCGGGCCGCGCCAGGGAGGGCAAGCTCAAGACCGACGAGATGACCGGCGGCACCTTCACGATCTCCAACCTCGGCATGTTCGGCATCGAGGAGTTCGCCGCCGTGATCAACCCGCCGGAGGCCGCGATCCTCGCGGTCGGCTCGGTACGCGACGAGCTGCGGCTGCGCGAGGAGGGCAAGAACAAGGTCGAGGTCCGCAAGATCATGCGGATCACGCTGTCGGCCGATCACCGCGCCGTCGACGGCGCCGTGGGGGCCGTCTTCCTCCAGCAGCTCACCGCACTGCTCGAAGACCCCATCCGCATCATCGCCTGAACTCCGGCGAGGGATCTCCGCCCCGCACGCCACGCGACCCCGCTGCCCGGTCCGAAGCACCGGGCAGCGGGGTCGTGGCGCCCGGTGCGGCAGCCCGGTGGAGGCCGCAGTGCACCACGGGCGTCTCATCCGTCCCAGCCACCGTGATGAGTGAGCCGTCGATCAGGGGAAGTCGGGCCACGCGGCGCGTGGAGATCCAGGCCTGGCCGACGGCGGGACGGACCGCGTGATCGGGGCACCGTCGAGGCCCGAATGACGGCCCTCGACGACCCGCTTCTCACCATGACACGTCGACCACCACCTGGCATCGACCGGCTTCCGAGCCGTGCCTGCGTCCTCACCGCACCGGCCGAGAAGGGCTGTGAACGGACGGGTTCACCAGAACACCGGCTCCGGCTGCGCCTGCCGGTGCCTGCCATGCGAGTCCCGGGCTGCCTGCGCGGTCTCGAGCCTGCTCGATTTCCGATCACCCTCCGCCGGTGGACGACTTCAGAGCCGAGAACGTCGTCTAACGAATCAGACGCTTGCGCGTCTAATCTCCTTAAACTCGTGATGATCAAGCGGATGAAGCCGCAAGAGTACTCAGTCTGGTCAGGCCAGCAGCACACGATCCGGGACTGACCACCGAGCAGATCCCCGGTCGAGGAAAGGGATCACATCTGATCTTCGTAGTACGCAACGAACACGACATCGAGGTCGGCCGATTCGCTATCACCGGCCACAGTCGCGAGCTGTCCTGGACGGTGCTGCGGAGCATCGAGAACGCTCTCGGGCATCTGTTCGGGGAGAAGTGGATGGAGGAGAAGTGATGTCTCTACCGATCTACGTGGTCAGAGTCAGCCGCGAGGACAACCTGTGGGTCGCCGTCGTCGACGGACTTCTCGGCGGCGCGACTGAAGCGGTGCGGTTGGACACCCTCGACGTCGAGGCTCGCGATCTGATCTCCGGTCTGACCGACGCCGAACCAGACGCGTTCGAGATCGAGTGGCGTTATGAACAGGGACGGCCATGACCTCACCCGATACCGAGTGACCTGCGACGACGAGAAGGAGAGGCGGCGAAGGCGTTGCTGCTGCGGGACGACGCCCGCCGGGTCGCGATCCCGGGCCTCCGGCGAGCTCGTCTGAGCTTCCGAGTCATCGCCGAGTTCCTCGGGCTCTCGCACCAACGGGTGCAGCAGTTGGCCGAGGAACGAGCCGGAGACGGCGGCCGATCGAAGGCCTCCGCCCGATCGCCGCAGCCGCCGAGCGGCAGGCCGACCCCCGCTTGGAGCACGCGTCCCTGACCCGCTCGGAGTCCGTTTGGCTGCCGACCGCGCCTGCCGGTTCGCCGGCGTCCACGGGCCCGCGGTCGAACCTGGCAGCCCCGATACCGCGACGGGGACACCCGAGGTACACGGGTCAGAGCGCAACAGGCACCATCGACGCACCATGACGCTCACCGACCGGATTCCCGCGAACCCCGAACCCGACGTGCTCTTCGAGGCCTTCTCCGAGTGGGCCGAGGAGCAGGGCCTTGCCCTCTATCCCGCGCAGCAGGAGGCGCTGATCGAGGTCGTCACCGGCTCGCACGTCATCCTCAGCACTCCGACCGGGTCCGGGAAGAGCCTGGTCGCCGTCGGCGCTCACTTCACCGCGCTCGCCCACGGCAGGCGCAGCTTCTACACCGCGCCGTTGAAGGCGCTGGTGTCCGAGAAGTTCTTCGCGCTCTGCGACACCTTCGGCGCGGCCAACGTCGGCATGCTGACCGGCGACGCGAGCGTCAACGAGACCGCTCCGATCATCTGCTGCACGGCGGAGATCCTGGCCAACATCGCGCTGCGCGACGGCGCCGAGGCCGACGTCGGCCAGGTCATCATGGACGAGTTCCACTTCTACTCGGAGCCGGATCGGGGCTGGGCCTGGCAGGTCCCGCTGCTGGAGTTGACCAAGGCCCAGTTCGTCCTGATGTCCGCCACGCTGGGCGACGTCACCCGCTTCAAAGAAGATCTCACCCGCCGGACCGGCCTGGCCACCGCCGTGGTGCAGTCCGTGGAGCGTCCCGTTCCGCTGATCCACTCCTACATCGTCACGCCCCTGCACGAGACGATCGAGGACCTGCTGCAGACCCGCCAGGCTCCCGTCTACATCGTGCACTTCACCCAGGCCGCCGCCGTGGAACGCGCCCAGTCGTTGATGAGCATCAACGTGTGCACCCGCGCGGAGAAGGACGCGATCGCCGAGCTGATCGGCGGCTTCCGGTTCACCGCCGGGTTCGGAAAGGTGCTCTCCCGGCTGGTCCGCCACGGGATCGGAGTGCACCACGCCGGGATGCTGCCGAAGTATCGACGGCTGGTGGAGCGGCTCGCGCAGGCAGGTCTGCTGAAGGTCATCTGCGGCACCGACACGCTGGGCGTCGGCATCAACGTGCCGATCCGCACCGTGCTGTTCACCGCGCTGAGCAAGTACGACGGCATCCGCACCCGCCACCTCAAGGCACGGGAGTTCCATCAGATCGCGGGCCGCGCGGGCCGAGCCGGGTACGACACGTTGGGCACGGTCATCGTGCAGGCTCCCGATCACGTGGTGGAGAACGAACGTCGGTTGAAGAAGGCGGGTGACGACCCGAAGAAGCGGCGGCGCGTCGTCCGCACCAAGCCGCCGGAGGGCTTCGTCAACTACGGCGAGTCGACCTTCGACCGACTGGTCGCGGCCGACCCGGAGCCGTTGACGTCGAGCTTCACCGTCAACCACGCGATGCTGCTGAACGTCATCAGCAGGCCGGGCGACGCCTTCCAGGCGATGCGCAGGCTGCTGGAGGAGAACCACGAGCCACGCAAGTCGCAGCTCCGGCTGATCCGGCGGGCCATCGCCGTCTACCGGGCGCTGCTGGCCGCAGGCGTCGTCGAGCGACTGCCCGAGCCGGACGAGGCGGGCCGCACCGTCCGGGTGACCGATGACCTCCAGCTGGACTTCGCGCTGAACCAGCCGCTGTCGCCGCTCGCACTGGCGGCGATCGACCTGCTCGACCGCGAGTCGCCCACCTATGCCCTCGACGTGCTCTCGATCATCGAGTCGACGCTGGACAATCCGAGGCAGGTGCTCTCCGCCCAGCTCTTCAAGGCCCGCGGCGAAGCGGTCCAGCAGATGAAGGCCGACGGCATCGAGTACGACGAGCGGATGGAGCTGCTGGACTCCGTCACCTACCCGCAGCCGCTGGCCGAACTGCTCGGCGCCGCGTTCGACATGTACCGGCGCGGCCACCCCTGGGTCCTCGATCACGAGATCGCGCCGAAGGCGGTGGCCAGGGACATGTACGAGCGGGCCATGACCTTCACCGAGTACGTCGGCTTCTACAGCCTGGCGCGTTCGGAGGGCCTCGTGCTGCGTTATCTGGCCGACGCCTACAAGGCGGTGCGCCAGACGGTGCCGGAAGAGGCCAAGACCGAGGAGCTCAATGACCTGATCGAGTGGCTCGGTGAGCTGGTCCGGCAGGTCGACTCGAGTCTCCTGGACGAGTGGGAACAGCTCACCGACCCGGGTCAGCCGGTGACGGCGGAGGTCACCGTCGGCGACCGGCCGCGCGGGGTCACCACGAACGTCCGCGCCTTCCGGGTACTGGTGCGCAATGCGCTCTTCCGTCGGGTCGAGCTGGCGGCGCTGCGGCGCTACGACCTGCTCGGCGAGCTGGACGGGGAGTCCGGTTGGGACGCCGACGCCTGGTCGGAGGCGGTCGAGCCGTACTTCGAGGAGCACGACTCGATCGGCACGGGACCGGACGCCCGAGGCCCGAGGCTGTTGATCATCGAGGAGGAGGGCCGGACCTGGCGGGTGCGGCAGATCTTCGACGACCCGGCGGGCGACCACGACTGGGGCATCAGCGCGGAGATCGACCTGGACGAGTCCGACGAGGCGGGCACCGCCGTGCTCACGATCACCGGGGTCGACGGCCAGTAGGGGCTCGGTGCGGCGGCCCACGACGCAGCCATCCTGGGCGAGCCGCTCACGAGCGTCGCCGAATGCGCTGTCGAGAGGGGCCGTCGCCGCTCCGCCACCCGGCGGATTCGGCGGCGGCCGGGGCACCACCCGCGCCACGCGGGTTCGGACAGGCTGGCGCGTGTGTCGGTGTCCGACGCAGGCCGAAGTCAAGGGTCTCGGCGGGGACGGCGACTATGATCTTGTCGGCGTCCACGCCCTTCCTCAGCGCCCAGCCCGCGAAGCGTAGGAGAACCCGCATGCAGGCAGCTCATCCCGAACAACTCACGGACGACGACCTGACCGCGCTGCTCGCGGACGCGGGCGTCGAGACGAGCGTCCTGGAACGACATCGACTGACCGGCGGGCTGTACAACTCCGTCCACCGACTGCATCTCGCCGACGGACGACGCCTGATCACCAAGGTGTCGCCCGATCCGGCGCTGCCCGCCCTGCGCTATGAACGGCACCTCCTGCGCACGGAGGCGCTGTACTACGGGTTAGCGGGTGCCGACGGTGCCCCGGTGCCCTCGGTGCTGCACACCGTGTTCGACCATCCCACGATCGGCGCGGACGTCCTGCTCACGACGGAACTGCCCGGCAGGCCGTGGTCGGAGCGGGCTGCCGAACTGTCCCGGCAGGCACGGGGTCGAACCCGCCGGTCGCTCGCCGAGATCGTGGCCCGGCTGCATCGAGTGACGGGAGAACGGTTCGGCTACCCCGCCGACTCGGTCGGGCCGCCTGCGGCGACCTGGCGGACCGCCTTCCGCGCCATGATCGACGCGGTGCTGGCCGACGCCGAGCGCTTCGATGCGCCGCTGCCGTCGCCCGTCGCGGAGATCCGCACGGTCGTGCGAGACCTCGTCGGCGGCGAGCTACCGGGCAGGCAGGTTCCGGACGGTGCTCCGCAGTCCTCGCCCGCCGATGCGGGCGGGCTGCTCGACGCGATCACGACCCCCGTCCTGGTCCACTTCGACCTGTGGGCAGGCAACATCCTGCTCGACGGGCCCGACGAGCAGCCGGTGATCGGCGGTGTGATCGACGGAGAACGCGCCTTCTGGGGCGATCCGGCGGCCGATCTGGTCTCGCTCGCCTTGTTCGACGACGTCGAGAAGGACGAGGAGCTGCTCACGGCCTACCGGGATGCAGGGGGCCGGATCGTCTTCGACGAGGACACCCGCCTGCGGCAGGCGTTGTATCGCAGCTATCTGTATCTGATCATGCTCGTCGAGACGGTGCCCAGGGGCACGTCCGGAGAGTCACTGGTCCGATTGCGGCGCCACGTGGGAGGGCTGCTGCTCGCGGATCTGACCCTGCTGCGACGTCGGTCCTGACCGCGCTGGCATGTCGGTGCTGGTCGGAGCGGGGCGGCGCTCGCGCCCATCGGCTGCCGCATCCTGGTGAGCACGGTATGCGGGGCGGCGTGCCGGGCGCACCACGAGGGCGGGCGTGGCTGCGCCTCCCGTCGATCAGCCCCGAGGGGCGGCGGGCTCGTGCACGGGCGTCCCGGCAACGACACCGGCGAGCCCGCCGGGGACTTAGGCCCGCGCCCGCAGTCTGCGCAGCATCCGGGCGTCCTCGAAGCCGACCGCCCTGGCCGCCGACTCCAGGGTGGCGCCCCGTCCGATCAGGTGCTCGGCGCGTTCCAAGCGAAGAAGCTGCTGGTAGCGCAACGGAGTGAGCCCGGTGGCCCGGTGGAAGTGCCGGGTCAGCGTGCGCTCCGCCGCGCCCGCGGCTGCGGCGAGTTCGCCCAGCCGCAGCGCGTCGGTGAACCGCGCGTCGATCAGATCCTGTGTCCGATGCACGACGTCGTCGAGATGGTCGCGATGGCGCAGCATCACACTGGCCTGCGGGTCGTCGCCGTTGCGTCGGGCATAGACCACCATCTCTCTGGCCACCCGGGCCGCCTGTGCCGGGCCGTGCTCGAAGGCCACCAGGTGCAGGGCGAGGTCGATGCCGCTGGCGATGCCCGCCGAGGTGACCACCCGGTCGTCGACGACGTAGAGGACGTCCCGGACCACGGTGGCCCTGGGATGCCGACGGGCCAACTCGTCCTGCACGTCGTGATGCGTGGTGCAGCGGCGCCCGTCGAGCAGCCCCGCGCGGCCCAGGGCGTCCGCCCCCGCGCACACGCTCGCCACCGTCCCGCCCGCCGCATGATGTGCGAAGAGCCGATGCAGCGACTCGGGGGCGAAGGCCTCGGTGGCACGCAGCGTCGGCGCCCGCCAGCCGGGCACCATGATCATGTCGTCGGGAGTCAGCGCAGGCCACGCCGTCGACGCCCGCAGCGCGACCCCCTGCGCGGTCGGCACCTCCGGTTGTTCGGCGACATGGTGCTGGGTGTAGCCGAGCCCGAGATCGGCCGCCGTGGAGAACACCTGAGCGGGACCGGCGAGGTCGAGCAGGTGCACGCGCGGGGCGAGAAGGAAGACGACCCTCGTCACGATCCGGTCATACCACGGCAGGGGTCGACGTCACCACGTCGGCCACGGTGCGAACGACGGCGAACCGACCGGACAAGGCATAGACGGTCCGTTCGACGATGTCGTCGGTGGACAGCGTCCGGGGATCGGCGAGGACCTCGGCGAGGCTGCGTCCTGGCGGGGCGTCGGGATGCTCGATGGGCGTGGTCGCGGTGGCGTCGAGGACGAAGGTCACCTCGAAGCCGAGATCGGCGGCGAGCCGGGCCGTCGTCTCGCAACACTGCTCGGTGCGCACGCCGCAGACGAGCAGCTCCCGAATACCAGCCGAAGTGAGCCGTTGGTGCAGGTTCGTCGTGGTGAAGGCGTTGTGCGCCGTCTTGACGAGCACCGGTTCGCCCTCGGCGGGCGCCAGTCCGTCCATCGGCCGGACATGACCGAGCGCCGGATCGAAGACGTTGCCGGAGCCGGGCTCGGCGTGCAGGACCCAGACGACGAGGTCGCCGTGTGCTCGGGCGGAGGTCACCAGCCGGGTGATCTTGTCGACGAGATCGGGATTGGAGACGGCCTGCCAGTTCGGCCGCTGCCGGAAGGACTCCTGGGCGTCGATGACGACGAGTGCCTTGGTCATGCTGCGATCCTGGCCGGTCCCCGGTTCGGCCGGTAGGCACCAACCAGCATGGAGCCGGACCGATCTGGTCATCGACGTCCGTTCGCTGGGCGAAGCGGGCCGCCTCGGGGTGATCAATGGCCTCACGACCGAGCGGCAGGCGACGGCCCCGACGAGCGCAGCGCCGGGGAGCGGGGATGGCGAGTTCGCGGATGGGCGTCGCATCGAGCCGAACGGCCCGTCGACATGACCCTGCGGTAGCAGCGAAACGCGCCGTCCCGCCCATCGAGTGATTCGAACGTGCGTTCGAGTGACGTCACGGACATTGTCAGGGTCCGCGACTAGAATCAGAGGCATACCAGGCCCGCTGACCTGCGGATTCGGTACCGGTCACACGTCGCGCCAGACCTGCGGAGGCCCCGATGCCGTCGATCACGCTACCCACGTTCGTGAGCTACGCCGCCAGCGGCGGCGCCGCCCGCATCACCACGATCCATCAACAGCGCCGGAGGTATGAGAACCCGGAGCCTGCCGCCTACAACTTCTACCGCCGCCCCGCCGACGCGATCCGAGCAGGCCGGGCCGCCGACCGGGACGAGCTCGCCATGACGTCGATGGTGCAGCAGGCCCACGCCCTGCAGCGGCCGCACTACGAGGCCATCGCGGAAGGATGGCTGCGGCTGATGTCGGAGTGGCGGCCGCGCCTCGTCGAGGTCGGCCGTGCGCGGTGGTCCTCGGGCAGTCTGGAGGTCCGGATCAGCCCGCACCTGGGGCTGCTCGACGACGACAACCGGCTCTGGTCGGTCTTCCTGCACTTCAAGGAGGCCGAACTCATCAGAGAAGGCTCCTACGCCCCGCTCCGATTGATGGAGCAGTGCATGGACGAGCTGTTACCCGGCGGCGCTCCGCTGGTGATCGACGTCCGCCGAGCCCGGTTGTTCAAGGTGACCAACCGAAATCGCCACCGGCTCGACGCCTGGCTCACCGGGGAGGCCGCCGCCTTCACCACGCACTGGGCGTCCGCCGCCTGACGGACCCCGGACGGCCGCTGCCTGAGACAGCCGAGCCGGACGCCGGACGCCAAGATTCTGCCCGCACGACGCCGAGGAGGCCGTGACAGCAATCGATCCAGGAGACCAGGCACGCGACGCCTCGACGTGACATCGCACGTCGCACTGCGGCTCGGCGGGCACGGCACTCGACGACAGTGTGGGGTAGCCGTCGGACCGTGTCCGCAACGCCGACACAGCGGCGTACAGAGCTGTGAGGCGAGGACGCGATGTCGTGCCGGAGGCCACACGGCACGGCGTGTCGACGGGCTTCGGCTTCGGCTTCGGCTTCGGCTTCGGCTTCGGCTTCGGCTTCGGCTTCGGCTTCGGCTTCGGAAGTATTCTCGGGCCGGGCAGGCCAGGCCTCAAGCCCTCAGTCGGTACCAGTCTCGTGCGTTGGCCGCCAGCACACGGCGCCGCTCGACATCCGACAGCGCGTCGGTGAGCCGACCTGCCAACGTCAACACCTCGCCATAGGTGCCTGCCAGTTCGCAGACCGGCCAGTCACTGCCGTAGATCAGCCGCTGCGGTCCGAAGGTCGACAGCAGCCGGTCGGCGTACGGCCGGATGTCCTCGATGGTCCAGTCCGACCACGATGCCTCGGTGATCAGGCCGGACAGTTTGCACATCACGTTCTCGGCCTCGGCGAGTTCGCCCAACGCCGCCGACCACTGGGCGGCGCCGGAGGACTGCGCCCACCCGTCCCACTCGACCATTCCGCCCGCCGACAGATCGGAGGTACCGACACCGTCCACATTCGACGCCGCGTCGACGCCGGACCGCGAACCGGCCGCCGCGATATCCGGCACGACGGCACCACGGTGCCGAGCAGCCTGCGCCGGGTCAGCGGCGACGGGCGGTTCGGCGTGCCGTTCGTCGGCCGGCACGCCGCCGTCTTCAGCAGGCGGATTGCCGCTCGCGCTGATCGGCGGCTTGCCACGCTCTTTAAAAGGCGGCTTGCCACTCTCCCTAATAGGCGGCTTGCCGCCGTGGTCGAGCACGAACCGCAGATCGGGCACCGCGCGGACCACGTCGCCTGCGGCGTCAAGCTGGTCGGGACGCACCAGCAGGTCGTAGGCCAGTCCGGCGTCGGCCACCGCGCGCAGGCCACGGCGAACGTCGGCTCTGGCCAGCCAGTCCGGGTCCGTCTCGTCCTCCACCTGATGACGAATGCCCACCAGCGCAGCACCGCCGGGCCGGGCCCGGAGCTCGGCGATGTCGTCGGCGACGGAGGCGGCGGTGAGGTCCAGCCAACCCACGACCCCGGCGATGAGGCCCTCGCTGTGCGCCGCCTGGGCGAGGAACTCCACGGTCTCGGCGCGGTCGCCGACGGTCTGCACGAGCACCGTCGCCTCGACCGCCGTGGTCGCGAGCACCCCGGTCAGCTCGCCCAGTCCATACCGTCGACGGATCGGGGCGAACGCCTCGCCTGCCATCCACGGATACGCACGGCGGGCGGGGTCCCAGAGGTGGTGATGGGCGTCGACGACGGATTCGGTGGTCACCGGCTCACTCCTCGGGTACGGGGACGTCGGTCCGCAGCAGGCCCTCGGCCTTCAGATCCGCCCAGCACTCGGCGGGAACCGGCTCGGCGGCGAGGGCGACGTCATGGATGATCTCGTCGCTCGAACGGGCACCGACCAGCACGCCCGCTACCGCGGGGTGAGCGAGTGGGAGCTGCAGTGCCACCTGCGGCAGGCGGGCGCCGTGCCGATCGCAGACGTCGGCGATGCGGCGGGCTCGTTCGATGAGCGGAGCCGGTGCCGTCGTGTAGTCATAGGTCGCGTCCGGACCGGGTCGATCCTCGGCCAGCAGCCCGGAGTTGAACACGCCGCCCGCCAGTACCGAGGTACCCCGTCGGACGCAGGCGGGCAGCAGCCGGTCCAGTGCGCCCTGCTCCAGAACCGTGTACCGGCCCGCCAGCAGAACGACGTCCAGATCGCACTCCTCGACCAGACTCGTCAGCGCCGAGGCGTCGTTCATGCCCGCGCCGATCGCGCCGATCACCCCGGCGGCGCGCAGCTCGCGCAGCGCGGGATACGCCTCCCGGACGGTCCACTCATGATGGTCGTCGGGGTCGTGCAGCAGGAGAACGTCGACTCGCGACAGGCCCAGCCGGTCCAGCGAGGACTCCAGCGATCGTCGGACTCCCTCGGCGCTGAAGTCCCATCGACGGACGTGGGTCGCGGGGACGTCGAAACCCTCCTGATCTCGCGAGGTCGCCGCGGCCGACGGTGCGGGGGCCAGCAGCCTGCCCACCTTCGTCGACAGCACGTACTCGTCACGGGGCCGAGCGCGCAACGAAGCACCGAGCCTGCGTTCGGACAGCCCCAGTCCGTAGTGCGGCGCGGTGTCGAAGGTTCGGATGCCCGCCTCCCAGGCGGCATCGACCGTCGAGGCGGCCTGGTCGTCGGGCAGCGCGGCGAACAGGTTTCCCAGTGCTGCGCAGCCGAGCCCCAGCGGTCCGACACGGACGTCGCCACGGCCGAGCGTGACGCGATCGGCCATGGTCCTCACGGCAGCCGCCAGACCATCGAGATGCCGCTGTCGTCACCGGAGTAGTCGTCGGGCACGGCGAGCAGCGGGGCCAGGCGCCGCTGCCATTCGACGTTCGCGGGATCGTCACGCAGTGCCGCGCGCATCGCCTGATAGTCCTCGCACTCGACCAGATGAAACAGCTCGCGCCCGTCCCGCCAGATCCGCCAGGAGTGGACCCCTGCCGCCCGCAGCGCCGCGTCGAGCTCCACCGGGATCACGCGGTGCACCTCGTCGTAGTCCTGTTCCCGTCCCGACTCCAGCCGGGTGTGCAGCGCGATCGTCTCCATCAGCCGATTCCCTCCTCAGGGAGTGTCTGTCACAGCATCTCGTCGAGGCATCTCACCGACGCCTTCGTCCGATCCGGTCCGCGATGGCCCCGGCAGGCTCGGCCGGCCCGCGTCCGACCGTCGGTGACGCCGCAGGCCGCTGTTCGGCTCCCTCCACACCTTCGGCGCCGGTCTTCGGCACTCCATCCCGATCACCAGTCCGGAAACCGTCCGCAGCGACGGACGCGGCTGCTCTCTCGGCTCGCCCCGCTTGGGCCGACCGACATGACGGAGCGACCGACCGTCGATCCGTGCCGACTCCCCGCGCGAGCCCGTCGATCTACGCCGGAGTACCTCGCCTACGACCGGCCTCTCGTTCTCGCACGGTCGCCTGCGCCGATGCCCCTCGCTTTCGGATCTCCCTCGGGGCAGACGAGCGAGATCGACATCGGCGAGTCGATGAAGCCGCTGTGTGAGCCTGCGTCGGCGGTGCGGGAGTCGGTGACGGGCACCGAGGCCCGCGCCCCGGTCCCTTCCTCGCCGCACACCGTCCGGGCGTACCCGGCCTGCCGCCACCTGAGCGGGCCGCCCCGCCAGGTCTGCGGTCCCCGTTTCGTGCGGCCACGGCCGGGAACCGCGCGGTCGGGCAGACCCCGCAGGCCGAACCGCGAGCACCGCCGGACATCGTCGAGGATCGTCGTCACGCGGCGGTCAGCGCGCAGGCGGCGGCAGCCGCAGGCCCTGCATTCCGCCGTCGACGGCCAGCGCGGTTCCGGTGGTCGCCCCCGCCGCCGGGCTCGCGAGGTAGACGATCGCGGCGGCGACCTCCTCGGCCGACACCAGCCTGCCGATCGGCTGTCGCCTGCGCAGCGCCTCGTGTTCGGCGGCCGGGTCCGCAGCGGCGGCCAGCAGCCGTTGTACCCAGGGTGTGTCGACGGTGCCCGGATTCACGCAGTTGACCCGGATTCCCTCCGGCGCGTGGTCGGCGGCCATCGCCAGGGTCAGCGACAGCACGGCGCCCTTGCTCGCACTGTAGAGCGCTCGGCGGGGCAGCCCGGCAGTGGCGGCGATGGAACAGGTGTTGACGACCGCCGCAGCCGTGGAACGACGCAGCCATGGCAGGGCCGCCCTGGTCACCCGGACCATGCCCAGCAGGTTCACGTCGAACACCGTGCGCCACTGGTCCAGCTCGCCGTCCTCGACCGTGCCCTGTGCACCGATGCCCGCGTTGTTGATCAGGATGTCGACA
Source organism: Actinoalloteichus fjordicus (assembly GCF_001941625.1). Classification (NCBI taxonomy): domain Bacteria; kingdom Bacillati; phylum Actinomycetota; class Actinomycetes; order Pseudonocardiales; family Pseudonocardiaceae; genus Actinoalloteichus; species Actinoalloteichus fjordicus. Next base: position 2,670,963 of record NZ_CP016076.1, on the reverse strand, counting down.
CCGCCCAGCCGTTCGGCCGCGTCGGCGACCGCTGCGGGCACCCCGTCGTCGTCCGAGACGTCGCAGCGGATGCCGATCAGCGGTTCCGGCGCTCCGGCCGGTTCGAGGTCGAGGCACGCGACGTGGGCGCCTCTGGCGAGCAGCGCGTGGGCGGTGGCCAGCCCGATGCCGGATGCGCCGCCGGTCACCAGTGCCCGCAGGCCCGCGAGGGACCCGTCTGAAGGAGAGGGGATGGACGTCACAAGCTCCTACCTTTCGTCTGCCGTAGAGCCCGCTGCGGTGCCCGGCCCGGCCGGCCGCCGCGAGGGCCTTCCGACACGGCGAGCGGAAGGCGTGTCCGTCCCGACGACCCGTCCGCACGGCTACCACCCCACTCCGCCGGTCGTGCCGTCGTCAGCCCCGCCTTCCGAGGCTAGTACGTGAAGCGTCTGCGGTGAAGGTCGTCGTCGTGCCTACGAAACAGCCGGTCCACAACCCGACATCCGATGTATGACTCGCTTTTCGGGTCTTCTACTGCGTCGACGCCGAGCCGATCGACCGACACCACGTCGCAGGCCTCTCGGGAACTTCGCCGTCATCGCCGTGGCGACGCCGAGGACCCCGTTCCCCCGCAGGCCCGCGCCGGACGACCTGTCTGCCACCCGACACGGCAGGTCGGCGACCACGACGGGGAGTTCCTCCGTCGCCTCTCCGGCGGAAGGAACACGGTGCTCGCTACCACGGGAACGACGGCCGGCCCGCTCTCGCGAACTGATCCGTCGCGCGGAATCCGGCCGGCGTCGCCTGCCGTCAGTACATTTCGGCGGTCTCGGACCGGCACGCTCCCGCGTCGCGACAGGTCGGGCTCCGCTGTTCGAGGAGCCCGGCGAGGACGGTCCGAGGAGTCAGCCGAGACAGGCGCGGCGGCCGGGACGAACGACAGAACGAGGCGCCCTGCGAACACCTCGCGCCCGACGACCCGCCTGCCGAGCCGGTCGGCACACGGGACGGCATGGCGCCGTCCCCTTCGCACTTGCCCGGTATGTCGCCCCGGCACGGACACCGCGTCCATGCTTCGCCGTCGACCCGCGCAGGCCCGCCGCAGTGCCGAAGCAGCGGGCTCCCGTTCGTTGATCGAGAGCAGCCGATGCGGCCGACGCCGCCGTCGGCGGACCCGAGACGACGGCAGCGACCCGCACGGACGGGACGGTCTCGTTCCCTCACAGCGCACGGGAACGAGACCGCCGGTCCTACTCGGTGACGCGCAGCGCGGACGCCGTCGTGCCTGCCGAGCCGACGTCACTTCTCGGGAGCGGACTCCGCACCGAAGTAGAAGCCGGGTTGGGTGGACTGCATGTAGCCGGAGGCCTCGCTGGCCAGGCTCGACCGGTAGTCCTTGTCCTGCAGGAAGGTCGGGAACCGGTGTTCGGTCGGGATCGTGGTGCTGTAGATCCTGATCTCAAAGCGGTCGTGGACGTAGAAGACCTCTTCGCGCCAGTCGCCGATCACGTCGCCGTAGCCGAGGACCGAGTAGCGCTCGGTGCCGCTGGCCGGGTCTGCCTCGGCGGTCAGCAGATTCACCAGCTCTTCCTTCTCGTAGTCCCACTTGTCGATGTACACGCCGTCCAGCGACTCGCGCAGCAGGTCGCCGTCCCACCAGATGCCGTAGTTGACGCTGTACGGCCGCGTGCCGACGACGTCGCCCTTGGCGTTGTACAGCTTGTCGGTCGGCGGCTCGATCACGGTGGCGCCGGTCGGGTCGGGACGACCGGACCAGACCTCCAGACCGGGCTGGGTCGGATCGATGTCGGCGGCCGAGCCTCGGCCGACGTCGTCCCACTTCTCGCCCTCGATGCCCCAGATCAGCTGACCGGTGGCGGCATCACGCAGGTGGATCGGATGCTCGTAGTGGCTGTTGACCTCCTGGACGTAGAAGATCTCCAGGCCCGGCCGAGTGGGATCGATGTCGGTCATGTGCAGCCGATCGCCATGGCCCTCGCCGGTGATCCACATGGTGGTTCCATCGTCGTCGATGGCAACGCTGCCGTTGATCAGCTCGTCCCTGCCGTCGCCGTCCACGTCGCCGGTGCGGATGTTGTGGAAGCCCATGCCCTCGGCGTATCGGCCGTTCTCGTCGCGGGGGCGTGTCCAGCTCCAGAGCTGCGCCGGCTCGTCGCCATGGAAGTCCCAGGCCTCGGCCTTCATCTGCGCGTAGGTGCCGCGCATGACGATCAGGCTCGGCTTATCGCCGTCGAGATAGGCGATCGCGAGCTGATGGCGCTCGGAGCGGTTGCCCTTCTCGTCACCCCACTCTCCGGGCTCGCCTCGGGAGATCCAGTCCTCACGGGCGATGGTCTCACCGGTCGCGCCCTCCAGGATCTCGACGTACTCCGGTCCCTCGTAGACCCGCCAGTTCGAGGCGCCGCGATAGTCGGTGCGCCCGTCGCCGTTCAGGTCCTCGTCCACCTCGCTGGACTTGTACGCGACCTCGGCCTTGCCGTCGCCGTTCAGGTCGGCGACCACGTAAGGCGTGTACCAGATGCCGGTACGCAGGTTGACGCCGAGATCACGACGCCAGAGGAACTCGCCCTCGTTGGTGTAGCCCTCGAGCTTGTAGGTGTCGGTGGGGGTCTCGCTGCGCGAGGGGTCGATGTTCTGGTTGCCGCGCTTGATGACGAAGTCCAGGTCGCCATCGCCGTCCAGGTCGCCGGTGGCGATGTGCCGGGCGGTCTGGTCGATGTCGTCGGCGAGGTCGAAGGACAGATAGCCCTGGTCGGCGCTGTTCGCGCCGAGCGTGTACGCGGTACCTCGGTCGTCCGGTCGCCCGTTGCCGACCGGCTTGACCGTGTAGGTGTTCTCCTTGGTCAGGTCGGCGGTCTCGTCGACGAAGTTCGTGCTGTCCCGCAGCGGAACCCGGTTCAGCTTCGTCTTGCGGCCGTCGGTCTCCCGGAAGACGTGGAAGCCGACGTTCTCGCGGTCGGACTCCAGCAGTCGCCAGCCGACGTAGACGTTGCCCTCGCCCTGGTTCAGCGCGACGACGCCGCGATCGAGGTTGGGCTCGACGCCGTAGGACTGCCGCTCGACCGGGACCCAGTCCGGTTCGTTCTGCGCCGTCGCGACCGCTCCGCCACCGAGCGTCGCGGCGACCAGCGCGACCGCCAGCCCCGTGGCGGCCACCGCCGACCGGGCGGCCCGTCTGCCTCGTCTTTCCACACCGTCTCCTCATCATCACGCCCGCTCATCGTCGAGCAGGGCAACACATAGGACGTATGCTCGAGGTCGACGATCGAAAAGTCCACGTCGCCGACTGAACGGTGGCCGATAACGGCAATTAATCGGATGTATCGATTCCTGCCGCCGGCGCAGCCTGTTCGTCCGGTCGGCGGACATGCCTGCGACGTCGAAGGCCGGACCGGGCGGCGAGGGGACCTCCGACGCGACGAGGCGATTCCCGCCCGTAGCGAGTCCGCAGCGCCCCGTCGGCACCGCTTCGGCGACAGGATGCCGAAGACTCACGTCGACCCGGATCACGAAGGGCTCCATGCGGTGACGAAGCCCCTGCCGCCCGTATCGGTTCGGGCGCAGGCTGCCGTACGCTCCACCGCACCCCTACCGCACCTCGGAGGAACGACAGGTGTCGCTGACCGACACGGCCATCACCAAGATCCGCGGCATGATCGTCTCCGGCGAGCTGCGGCCCGGCGACCGGCTGCCGCGCGAGGCCGATCTGGCCGAGCGACTGGGGCTGTCCCGCAACTCGCTGCGCGAGGCGGTCCGGGCGCTCTCCCTCATCCGGGTGCTGGACGTCCGACAGGGCGACGGCACCTACGTGACCAGCCTGGAGCCCTCGGTCCTGCTGGAGGCCATGGGCTTCATCGTCGACCTGCACCGCGACGACAGCCTGCTGCAGTTCTTCGAGGTCCGCCGCATCCTCGAACCGGCGGCGGCCGCACTGGCCGCGCAGTCCGCCACCGATGCGCAGATCGCCGAGCTCACCGCGCTGCTCGACGACCTCGGCGAGCAGCCGTCGGTCGACGATCTGCTGGCCAACGACCTGGAGTTCCATCGCCGGGTCGCGGCGGTCAGCGGCAACGAGGTGCTGGTCTCCTTGATCGAGACGGTGTCGAGCCGCACCCAGCGGGCCAGGATCTGGCGCGGGCTGACCGAGAACGGCGCGGTGCGGCGCACGATCGCCGAGCACCGCGCCATCCTGGACGCGATCAGTGCCCGGCGACCGGATCTGGCCGCCGCCTCGATGACGATGCACGTCGCCGGGGTGGAGGGGTGGCTACGAACGCAGGCTCAGCTCGATGACGGGAACGGCTGAGTCCGGCCGTCGTGCGGGCAGGGTCAGCACCACGGAGCCCTCCGGCCCCGGCGCGACCCGATGCGGCACGTCGGGCGTCCAGCCCCGCACCTCGGTAAACGGCACCTCCGCTCCGTCGTGCAGGAACGAGGCATACCGCAGTCGGCCCGCCAGACCTTCGACGACGAGCAGGCCTGCGGGCCAGGAGAACAGGTGCACGAACACGCGATCACCCGACTGAGTCACCCGACAGTCGGGCGGCGCCGTCACGGTGCTCGCCCCGGCGCCGTGCACCGAGTCACCGTGCAGCCGCATCCACTCCCCCACCTCGGCCAGCAACTCCCTGGCCCTCGGCTCGAACTCGCCTCTGCCGGTGGGACCGACGTTGAGCAGCAGGTTTCCGTTCTTGGCCACCCCGTCGACGAGGAGACGCAGCACCTGTCCCGCATCGAGCCACTGCTGGAACGACGGCGCGTATCCCCATGACCCGTTGAGCGTCCGGCACGCCTCCCAGGGCATGGCGTGCTCCCCGGACCGCAGGTCCGTGTGCGGCGCCATCTCCTCCGGTGTGCGGAAGTCCGCGCTGCCGGGCAGGTCGAGCCGGTCGTTGATCAGCACGTCGGAGTCCAGCTCGCGGATCATCTCGACCAGCCGCGCGGACTGCCAGTCGTCGCGGCCCTTGCCGGGGGCGCCCTCCTCCGGCGGGAACTCGGGGAACGAGAAGTCGAACCACAGGATGTCCGGGCGATGTTCGGTGATCAGCTCACGAACCTGTCCGTGCAGGTAGTCGACGTAGCTCGGCAGATCGCCGCCGGGCTGGACGCCGGTCTTGAACGCCGGGTGCATCCAGTCGAGCGGGTAGTCGGGATGGTGCCAGTCGATCAGCGAGTAATAGAAGCCGACCCGCAGCCCCTCGGCACGGAACGCGGCGACGAACTCGGCGAGCAGGTCTCGGGCGGCAGGCGTACTGGTGGCCTTGTACTCGGTCAAGGCCGAATCCCACAGGCAGAAGCCCTCGTGATGCTTGCTGGTCAGGACCGCGTAGCGCATCCCGGCAGCCTTGGCGTCGGCGGCCCAGCGCCTCGGGTCGTAACGGTCGGCGCGGAACTGCTCCAGGTACCGGTCGTAGTGCTCGTCGCCGAGGTGCTCCCGGAGCTTCACCCACTCGTGACGGGCCGCCAGCGAGTAGAGGCCCCAGTGCACGAACAGCCCGAAACGGGCCTCGGTGAACCAGTCCGTCCGGGCATCGGGTTGGGCGGTCATTCGTCGTCTCCGTTCTCGGGGCGTCCCGGCGGGCGAGGTCTTCGCATCAGGGTCGACGTCCTCGGCGCCCGATGTGAAGCCCCGGACGTCTGCCGTGCTCGGCGCGACGTCGTCGACACCGGCCCGCCGACCGACGGAGGATCTCCCGCCGAAGACCTCCGTCAGAGATCCGATGAATCAACGCAGTCCGGCCCGCCGGGAACAGCCGAGGAATCCGCCCGTACAGCCGACCGGGACGGAGACTGGTTCCAGAACCGACCTGGCGACGAGACATGATCTCGGCGGTCTGTTCCAACGAAAGATATCCGGGAGGCCCGGCCGGGAACAACGGTGCTGACCTGCTCCGGCCATCCCTCCGATCTCTCCTGGCGATCAGCCACCGAGGACGAAGTCGGCGCCCGGCCTGCTCACGGCGGTCTCGACCAGCAGTGCCCCGACACACGACGGCGCCGCCACGTCGGTGACGTGGCGGCGCCGTCGGCGAACCCATGGAGCGAGATCGGTTCGCCCGATGATCAGGAGAGCTGCTGTTCCGCCCCCGCGATGAACTGCTCCGCAGCTTCCTGCACGCTGAGCCGCCCGAAGGCGATCTCGTCGTTGATGCGCTGGAAGTCACGCTTGATGGCGCCCTCGCCGGGCGGCGGCGGGGCGGGCGCAGCCACGAGCCGGTCGGCGATGGCCTCCTCGAACTCGTACGCGACCAGCTCGGCGCCCTCCAGGGAGCCGCTGATCGCCGAGCGCACCTCGTCGTTGGCGGGCATGCCCCGCGTGGTGCCGAGGATCTCGCCCGCATCGGGGTCGTTGACCATGAAGTCGATGAACCTGGCCGCCTCGGCAGGGTGATTCGAACCGGAGAACACCGAGGCCAGCATGCTGGGCTTGGCGTACTGGCCGAGGTCGTCACCGTCGCTCGGGAAGGGCGCGACGCTGATCTGGTCACCGAGGGTCTGGGCGTAGGAGGTCAGGCCGCTGTCGTAGCCGAACTCCGAGGCCGCCCGGTTCTTGCCCATCGGGCTGGTGGCGATGGAGCCGTCCGAGCCGGTGCCGACGTCGGCCGGGGTGGACGCGCCGGACTCACGGAAGCGATCCGCCAGCTCCCAGAACTCCGCGACCTCCTCGGCGCCGTAGCCCAGCCCGCCGTCGGCGGTGTACAGCTCGCCGCCCTGCTGGCCGAGCCAGACCTCGAACCAGTCGATGGCCATTCCGAAGTCGGCGGTGCCGAAGACCTGCCCCTCGTCGATCGCACTGATGGCGGAGGAGGCCTCCTCGAACTCGTCCCAGGTCCAGCCGTCCTCCGGCGTGACGCCGACCGAGTCGAACACCTCGGTGTCGTAGAAGAGGATCTGGGTGTTCTGGCTCATCGGGACGCCGAGGAGCTGATCGTCGAGCTGACCGGAGGACAGCAGTTCGGCGGAGATGCCGTCCGTGCTCAGCTCGGCCGCCAGCTCCGGGGAGGCGAGGTCGGCGAGCGCGCCTCGGTCGCCGTACTCCCGCAGGTAGCGGTAGTCCATCTGGATGACGTCGGGGGCGTTGCGACCTGCGGTCTCGGTCGCCAGCTTCTGGAAGTAGGACTCGAACGACGAGAAGGAGGCCTCGACGGTGATGTTCGGATTGCGCTCCTCGAACAGCGCGATGGCCTCGTTGGTCGCCTGGGCCCGGTCGTCGTTGCCCCAGTAGCCGAAACGCAGGGTCACCTGATCGCTCTCGCCCGCCGACGAGCCACAGCCGGCGGCCAGCACGGCGACCACGCCGACGACCCCCACCAGAGAACGTCTCAACATCGAGTGTGGTCCTTTCTTTCTGCGCCTCGCGGGAGTTGACCCAAGCTCGTGCGCACCGGGCACGGAGTGCTCACCGGCAGGTGCGTCGGGGGCGGCAGCCGCCGACCACGACGAAGCCCGTGCCGTGCTGTCGATGGCGGTATCAAACCCCCGATGACGCCGCCAAGGGGTTGATTGGCTCCGTCGAAGGCCCCTTCCGGCCACATCTCCACCCGGACGGCCGATCAGGCCGAGAGCGCAGGACCCTCCGGTTCGCCGCCGAGACTCACGCTGGCCACCGCATCCAGGGGAAGGTCCAACGCGGCGGCCAGCGCCACCACGGTGAAGAAGGCAGGCGTCGGCACCCGGCCGGTCTCGATCTTGCGCAGCGTCTCGGTGGAGACTCCCGCGACGGAGGCGATCTGCGCCATGCTCCGGTCACCTCTGGCCCGGCGGAGCAGGACACCCAGTCGCTCGCCTCGCTCTCGTTCCACGCCGCTCAACGGGGGTCGCACCATACCGGGATAGTAATACCGGAACCGGGTACGACGCAGCCTCGTCTCACCGCCCGGCACCGGCCAGGGCGCATCCGGGCCGCCGCAGGCCTGTCGACCGAGGATCGGCCCCGGCAAGAGACGGCTGCTCGCCCTCCGACGGACGCGGCCGTCGTCCCGGCCGCCCCCGCTGCCGCCCACCGCCAGACCGTGATAAAAATACCGGTATAGGTATTGGATCGATGGGATGAGGAGCATGTCATGGTCGTGATCAAGACGAACGCGGAACTGGCGGCGATGCGGGAAGCGGGGCGCGTCGTCGGGCGTGCGCTCGCCGAGGTGCAGGCCGAGGCGAAGGCCGGAGTCTCGCTGCGAGAACTGGACGACCTCGCCCACGGCGTGATGAAGGACGCTGGGGCGAAGCCCTCCTTCCTGAACTACCAGCCGGTGTTCGCCTTGACGCCCTTCACCGGTGTGCTGTGCACCTCGGTCAACGACGCCGTGGTGCACGGAATCCCCAGCTCCTACCGACTGCGCGACGGCGATCTCCTGAGCGTCGACTGCGGCGCCGAGTTGGACGGCTGGCACGGCGATGCCGCCGTCAGCTTCGTGATCGGCACGGGCACCGAGACCGACCTGCGTCTCATCGCCACCACCACCGCCGCGCTGGAGGCGGGGATCGCCGCGGCCGTGGTCGGCGGCAGGCTCACCGACATCGCCAGCGCCGTCGGCACCATCGGCCGCGCGGCAGGCTACGGAATCCCGGAGGACTTCGGGGGTCACGGCGTCGGACGGGCGTTGCACGAGGCGCCCGCTTTGGCCAACGACGGCAGGCCTGGCCGAGGCATCACCCTGCGTCACGGGCTGGTCCTCGCCATCGAGCCGATGTTCATGGCAGGCGGCCACGACGCCTACCGAATGGACGACGACGGGTGGACGCTGCGCACCATCGACGGCAGCCGGGCCGCCCACGTCGAGCACACCGTGGCCGTGACCGACGAGGGCCCGCAGATCCTCACCCTGCCCTGACCCAGTGGGGCCCGTCAGCGCGCCCGCCCAGGAACGGATCGCAGACCGGGCCGGTGCATCGACGCCGGGCCTGCCCGCCGCCGGTTCGGCTGCCCGCTCGCCGCACTGCGGGAGACCGCTCAGGCGACCGCAGGCGTCGGCCCACCGGAGCGTCGCCGCAGGCCGCCGGGCGACGACGGCCCGCCGGACCACCCGCTACCCTCGTGACCCCGGAGAATCAGGGCCGCGACCGGGAAATCCCGTCGTCGCAGACCGTGGCCCGATCATCGGTCGGCCGCGACCGCCCATGATCCGCGACGGCCGCTCGGGCCTGCGTAAGACGGTGCTCGGTCGCGCGTGGAGACAACGGGGCACGACGAAGCAGAGGAGCACGATGAGCGAGCCGAACAGCCGTCCCTCGGTGCTGGTGTACTCGCGGACGACGGCGTTTCGCCACGAGTCGATCCCGGCCGGGGTGGCCGCGATCAGCAGGCTCGGCCGGGAACACGGTTTCGCGGTGACGGCCACGGAGGACCCGGACGTCCTGACCGCCGAGGTGGCCCGGCAGTCGGCGGTGGTCTTCTTGAGCACCAGCGGCACGTCGGTGGACGCGGCGGGGCGGGCCGCGCTGGAGAAGTGGGTCCGCGCGGGCGGCGGCTTCGTCGGCGTGCACGGGGCGAGCACCTCGGACAAAGACTGGCCCTTCTACCGCGAACTGGTCGCTGCCCGCTTCGTCGATCACCCCGCCGTCCAGGAGGCGCCTGCCACGGTGGAGGACCGGACACATCCCTCCACCATGCATCTCGACTCCACCTGGAACCGGCTCGACGAGTGGTACAACTTCGACGCCAACCCTCGGGAGGACGTCCGTGTCCTCCTCTCCGTCGACGAGGCCCGCTATGAGCCGGGCCCGCATGCGATGGGAGATCACCCGATCGCCTGGTGCCACGAACCGCACGGCGGCCGGTCCTGGTACACCGCACTGGGACACGCGTCGGAGGCTTACACCGACCCTGATTTCCTGGCGCACCTGCTCGGCGGCATCCGATGGGCCGCGCGCCTCGGGGCCTGAGCCGAGGTCGATCGACGGCGCGGCCGACGCACCCGAGGATGACGTGATCCGGACGCGTGCGCCTGCGTGGCTCGGCGTCGGGGCGAACCGACGTCACCCGTCTCGCCCGCCGACTCCCCACCGACCGGCGAAGCCGACTGACGCCACGGGGCCGGGCCCGCCCCGTTGGGACCGGCAGGCAGGCCGACCCGGCCGGATCGACGCACACCGGGCCGCCACCGGCCTCGCGACGCCGCGCCCCGCGCTGTCTCCGCCACTCCCCCGACTCGGAGTCATTCGGGCGGGGACGGCGCGGGGAACTGATCGCCTCAGCGCACCACGGCCAGCGGCCTCGCGGCGGGCGTCGGCGGGACGACCACGGTCAGGCAGCGCGAACAGCGCTGGTCGTCGTAGTAGCAGTCGAGAATCCCCACTCCGAAGGCGTTGGCCGGGTAGAAGGGTCGATCCGGGTCGCACACCGGTCGCACACGGGCCAGCCCACTCCACGTCGCCGACGCGAGATGGGTGTCGCCCTGAGCGACCGAACGAACAAACCAGGCGAGCATGATCTCTCCAGTACAGGAAGACGGTGACGGTGCGGCAAGCCGGTGTCGCGCCCGCAGGTTGCCGCCGACGGAGCAGGCAGGCGAGTCTCCGCCGGGCCGAATCGCATCGACGGGTCGACGGCGGCCCCGGCACACCGGCCGCGAGACGACGTCCACCACCGTCACTGGTAGTCACTTATGATGAACGATGAGTAATATCGCATCGCGGTGTCTCGCGCATGTCGAGCGATCGTCACGCACACGCCCGAGGCGGCTTCGGCGCCTGCCGCTCGTCTGCCGCACACGCCAAGGTCTCGGCCGCCGAAGCACCCCTTTCGGGTGAAGATCGCGCTAGCCTGGCGCGGTGACAGACAGGGATGCGCCACTGCGCTGGGGAATCGTCTCGACGGGCGCCATCGCCTCCGTGGTGGCCGAGGACCTGCACCGGGTGGCCGAGATCGAGATCCTCGCCGTCTCCTCGCGAACGCAGGCGCGTGCCGAGGAGTTCGCCGCGACGCATCGGATTCCGCGCGCCTATGACGACTACCGCCTGCTGCTGGCCGATCCGGACGTCGACGTCGTCTACATCGCCACGCCGCACGCCGCGCATCACGAGGTCGCCAAGGCCGCGCTGCTCGCGGGCAAGCACGTGCTGTGCGAGAAGGCGTTCACCCTGACCGCCGAGCAGGCTCAGGAGCTGGTCACGCTCGCAGCGGAGCGCAGCCGGTTCCTCATGGAGGCCATGTGGACGCGGTTCAACCCCCTGATCCAGCGCTTACGCACCCTGGTCGCCGACGGCGAGATCGGAGTGCTCCGCACCGTCTCTGCCGACTTCGGCTTCGCCGTGCCCTACGACCCGGCCGCCCGCCTGTGGGACCCGGTACAGGGCGGCGGCGCGCTGCTGGACCTCGGCGTCTACCCGGTCTCCTTCGCGCACATGCTGCTCGGCGAGCCCACCGGGGTCGAGGTGCACGGCTCGCTGGCACCCAACGGCGTCGACGCCGAGAGCGGGCTGCTGCTGCGCTACCCGGCGGGGGCGCATGCCGTGCTGCGCTCCTCACTGACGGCCTCCTTGCACGCACGCGCCAGTGTGTCGGGCACCCTCGGGCGCGTCGACCTCGCCGACCCGTTCTTCCGGCCCACCGAGATGACCGTGACCGTCCACGGGGCCGAGCCGGTGACCCATCGGCTCGAACTCGACGGCGCCGGGTACACCTACCAGCTCCGGGAGGTCTGTCTGCGCATTCGCGCAGGCGAGATCGAGAGCCCGCACCAGACCCACGCCGAGACCGTCGCCGTCCTGCGCACGCTGGGCACCGCGCTGGCCGGGCTGGGCACTCGCGTGGGTTGAGCAGTACACCCGGCGCCACCTCCATCCTGGTCAGGGCTGCCTGCGGCCCGGCGCTGACCGGCGGCCCTCGGCGTCTCACGAGGGCGCCGATCTCACCGTCCGCAGGAACGCGAGCGCCTCGGCCTGCCCTTGCGCCACGTCGAGCGCGGGCGGCAGCCCGACAACCGTGTTCGCCGAGGGCGAGAAGGGCGCTAAATCCGTTGCGGGGACCTCGGCACCGCGCCTATGTTCGTGGCACACGAGAAAGGATGTGGTCCAGCGTTGAATACCAGCAGGACTCGTGAGGTGGATGCCCGCTAGGCCGCCCGATCGGTGTACGACGCCGACGGCCTGACGCGCCGTCCTCCGGCCACACACCGGGGGTGCGCGACGGGGAAAACGGTCGGTGAATACCAGGCAGTCACCCGGCCCTCGGAGTGCCGAGCTTCAGTCCGGCTCGGCCCCGCGCCCTCGTGGGCGTGGGAGCCACTCCGGGGGCCGTCCGGGCTTCTCGGGCCGGATCGACCGAACACGATTCAGGCTCTTGTCGATCACGCTGCTCCGAAGACATCATGGGCTGCGGAACTCGATGACGACACCGCATCCTCGGCGATCAGGAGCCCCTCGTGCCCACACCCGCAGCCGCCCGCCACCCCGACCCGGCCCTGCGCTTCCCACCGTCCTTCGTCTGGGGGGTGGCGACCTCCTCGTATCAGATCGAGGGCGCAGTGGACGAGGACGGCCGAGGCGACTCGATCTGGGACGCCTTCAGCCGTCGTCCTGGCGCGGTGGCAGGCGGCGAGAGCGGCAGTCCAGCATGTGATCACTACCACCGCTGGCCCCAGGACGTCGAACTGCTCGCCGATCTCGGCGTGGACGCCTATCGGCTCTCCATCGCGTGGCCGCGCATTCAGCCGGACGGCCGGGGACCGGCCAACAGGGCCGGGATCGACTTCTATCGCAGGCTGCTCGGCGGCGTGCGGGAGCGGGGCATCGCGCCCTTCGTCACGATGTATCACTGGGATCTTCCGCAGGCACTCGAGGAGACCGGCGGCTGGCGGGAACGGGAGACGGCGCTGCGCTTCGCCGACTACGCGGTGCTCCTGCACGACGAACTCGGCGATCTCGTCGAGAACTGGATCACGCTCAACGAGCCTTACCCCTCGTCGATCGCGGGCTACGCCCAGGGACGACATGCCCCCGGCGCCACCGAGGGCCACGGCGCCCTCGCCGCCGCCTACCACCTGCTGCTCGGGCACGGGCTGGCGGTGACGGCGCTGCGTGCTCAGGCGAGGCCGGGCGACCGTCTCGGCATCACCCTGAACCGGTCGCCGGTGGTCCCGGTGTCCGACTCCCCCGCCGATGCCGCCGCCGCCGCACGGCTGGACTGCGTGCTCAATCACCAGTTCAGCGACCCGGTGCTCGGCGCGGGCCATCCGCCGGAGCTCACCGAGATCTTCGCCGGGGTCTCCGACTTCTCCTTCCGCCGTGAGGAGGACCTCGCGGCGATCGGAACGCCGCTGGACTTCCTCGGGCTCAACTACTACTACCGGATTCACGTCTCCGACGCCCCGCACACCGAGCCCGATCCGGCAGCTCGCACCGCAGACGACCTCGGCTTAGACCGCACACACCGCCCGGCGGGAGTCCGACGGACCGGGCTGACCTGGCCGGTCGAGCCTGCGGGCCTGCGCGAGGTGTTGACGGGGCTGCGCGCCCGACACGGCACGCTGCCGCCGATCTATCTCACCGAGAACGGCTGCGCCTACCCCGATCCGGCGGAGGCGGAGAACACGGCCGAGGCCCAGACGCCTGCGGGCGGCCGCGCCGCGACCGACCCGGCCGCGCCGACGACCGCACCGCAGGACCTCGAGCGCATCGACTTCCTGGCCGAGCATCTCGCGGTCCTCCAGGCGGTCATGGCCGAGGGGATCGACGTGCGCGGCTACTTCCTCTGGTCGCTGCTCGACAACTTCGAGTGGGCGTTGGGCTACGGCCCCCGCTTCGGGATCGTGCGCGTCGACTACCAGACGCAGGAGCGGACGCCACGCGCGTCCTTCCACTGGTACCGGGCGCTGCTGGCCGCGCAGGAGCACTCGGTCGACGACGCCGAGCGCTCGACCATCGGCTGAGAAGAGGCCAGGCGGGCCGCGTCCGCCGCGGCCGTCGTGCCCTGCGGACGCGGCCGGACCACCCCATGACGGCGCTGGTCCGAGCCGCTCTGCGGCACGACGGCAGGGGCCGAGGAGCCCGGTCCCCGGTCGGGCCCGCTCGCCGCGGACGGGAGCCTGCGGTGGCACGGCCGGGCACCTCGAGCTTGCGGCAGCGGAGGTGTCCGATGATCGGCGGCAGGCTCGCCCCGGGCAGTTCGGCCGGGCTGTCGGGGCACTCGGCCACGACGCGCCGTCCACCGCCTCCGCCGAGGCGGCGAGCAGTCGCGTGCCGGTCTGGCATTCTCGGCCAGGCCGCCCGCGCCGGCGCAGTCTTCGAGAGCCCAGGGCGTCTCGCTCCCCGGTCGGCCGCAGGCTCAGGAGCGCAGCGCCCGGGCGAGCAGGTCCAGAAGGGTGCGCTGCTGCGGCCCGGACAGCCCCCCGATCCCGGTCTGCCCGCCGAACACCTGCTGCCGAAGCATCGTCCGACGCCGTTCTCCCTCCGGGGTGAGGACGAGCCGCCGCACCCGACGATCACGAGGATCGGCCTCCCTGGACACCAGTCCGCGTCGTTGAAGTCCGTCGACGATGCCCGTGACGTTGGAAGGATCGCAGGACAGCGCTCGCGCGAGTTCCCGCATGGGCGCGGGACCGCGCAGGTTCACCAGGGCCCAGGTCTGGGCCTGCGAGAGACCGAGGCCTGCTCCGACCGAGGCGAGGTCCCCCCGCAGTCGACTGACGAGCTCGAACGCCGACACGATCACCTCGTCCACGAGCGACTCGGCGGCGCTCTCCGACTCGGGTCTCTCGGGGTCGGAACTTCCCACCGCTGCGGCGTCTCCTGACGCGGTCGGCACCTCGGCGGCCTGCGCGGCGCAGATGCAGCCCGCCGGCTGCGCCGCAGCCGTCGACTGATCCTTCGCGTACTCCCCAGACATACGCGAACAATACTCGACTTTCTCGGATCCAATAGTTGAGCAATACCAGCATCTCGACTATCGTCGGGCCAATTGATTGAGAAATACCACTATTTCGTCATTCAAATAATGGAGTCGACATGTCCGTCGGGACCTCCCCCTCGCCATTGGCCGATCGCGAACAGCTCGCCCTGAGCAGGCTTCCGTTCGCGCTGCTGGTCGCCGCCCTTCTCGCCGCGCTGGCGAACTCGCTGCTCAGGTTCGGCGCGATGCTGGTCATCGACGTCGATGCAGGACTGCTGCCCTTGCGGCTGCTCCCGCCGATCGTCGTCAGCGTGCTGTCCGCCGTCGGCGCGGCCCTCGTGCTGGCCGCACTGCACCGCTGGAACTCCCGCCCCGTGCACACCTTCAAGGCGGTCTCCGTCGCCTTCTTCGTGGTGTCCTTCGCCCCGCTGGTGGTGATCGGCCTTGCCGCCGAGCCGCCCGCAGGGTTCGCCGGGATCGACGTCTCGACACTGCTCGTCCTCGGACTGATGCACGTCGTGGCGCTGGCGACGATCGTCCCGACGCTGCTCCGGCTCACCCGACAGCCGACGACGGCCGAGCCGGGAGCAGCCGATCAGGCGGCGCAGAGTCCCGCGAACGACGTCGCGGACGCGACGACCGAAGCAGGCTCGCCCGAGCCTGCGGCCGAGGCGAGCGAGCCGGAGCCCGCCCAGCCGCGGACGGAGGAGCCGACCCCGGCGCGCGACTGAGCCTCGGCCCCACACCTGCCGGGGGACGTCGATCCGGCGCAGCCGACCGAGCCGACCGCCGAGATCGACGGGCAAGGAGTCGATTACGTCGATGGTGTCCCGCCGAGCCCGGCCCGTCTGGACACCGCGACCGTGGGTACTCCCTTGCCCACCACACCGGCCGGGAGGTAGCTCATGTCTCATCGGAATACCGTCGTCCGCGCAGTGCACGATCTCGGGCTGGCCGTCTGGTTCGGGGGTTCACTGATGGGAGCGGTCGGGCTCACCGGAGCATCGGAGGAGAGCTCCTCCGCCGCCGAGCGCAGTCGCATCGCGGCGGCGGGCTGGCGGAGTTGGAGCCCGGTGAACGTGGTCGCGGTCGGGGCACACCTGCTCGGCGGCCTCGCGCTGACGAAGGCCAACCGCGAGCGGATCAGACAGCAGGATGGCGTGGCCGCCTCGAGCGTCGCGAAGGCGGTGTTGACCGGTGCGGCACTCGCGGCGACCTTCTACGCGCGGCGACTCGGCCGCACGCTCGAGGCGATGACGGACCAGCCGGTGCCCGCGCGCGGAGCGGGCGATCACGTCGCCCCCGAGCTGATCACGCTGCAACAACGACTGCGAACGGCGCAGTGGGCTGTCCCGCTGCTCACCGGCGCCATCGAGGTGCTCAGCGCCCTCCAGGGCGAGCAGCAGCGGTTCTTCCGCCACCAGGCCGACGGCGATAACGTCGACCTGCACGAACACGCTCGACACCGCCTGATGGGACGAGCGCCGCACCACCACCCGCATGAGCATTCGGGACGTCGGCAACACCCGGCCGCCGCCCACCACCACCCGCGCGGCAGGGCTGCCCGGCACCACCACTGCCCCTTCGAGGAGCAGCACCACAGCCGGTTCCGGCGGACGCGACACGACGCCCGGCGACACTGAACCCGTCGGAATGCGATGACCATGAGACCGCCGCCTGCGGCGGCCACCGACGCCGCGCCACGGCCCTGCCTGCTCGGCACGGCGAGCAGGCCGCCCGCAGAACATCCCGGACACGGCGAAGGGGCCGCCCGCACGGACCTCACTGAGGAGATCCGGCAGGCGGCCCCGACTCGTGCCCGGGTGCCTCGCCCGGCGACGACGTCGACCGACGTGATCGGAGGTCTCAGACGGTCGTCGACTCCACGAGCCGCTCCCGCAGTGCGATCAGGAAGTCGGCATCCTCGTGGACCATCCAGTCGAGGTCGAGGTCGTGTTCCACCTCGTCCTCCCGCTCGGCCAGCAGGCCGACGGCGGTCTCGACCAGTCTGCGTCCGTCTGCGTCGGAGAGCCCCATCCGGGCCAGGAACGTCGCGCTGTACACCACCAGGTGGTGGGTGGTCCGCTGCGTCCGGTGCATCACCACGGCGTAAGTGCCCTCACGCATCTCCCGCGCCTCGATCCACTGTTCCACCGTCATGTCCTCCCCGCGTGGGTGCTCGACATCCTCTCCGTCCTACCCCGTGCGCCCTACCACTACACCGGTCGTCCCTCCGGCGGAGGTAGCTCGTTCAGGCGAACATCGTGTGAATGTCTCGCTCTGGCCATGCCGTCGGAAGCGTCGGCGAGGTTGCCAGGGCGGAAGGCCCGGGAGAACTTCCGGTCATCGGTCATCGTGCGCACCGGAGTCTGCCGTCGCACCCTCCCGATCGAGGTCGGCAGGACAGCGGCAGAGGTGCGGCCCGCCGGATCTCGATATCCGACCGACCGCACCCTGGTCTTCCAGAAGAGCCGATCAGTGTCCGTAGGCCTGACCGCGGGGCGTCTGGCCAGGAGAGGCCTGGCCCCGATACTCCCGTTCCGAAGCTCGCTCGTCACGTTCCGAGGTTCGCTCGTTCCTGCCTGCGGGCAGGATGCCCAACAGGATCATGCCCAGACCCGCGATCAGGTGCAGCCAGTTGTCGGCACCGTTGGTCGGGAAGATGTTGGCCGTGCTGGTCTGTCCGACGACCGTCCCGTAAAGGGCCAAGGCCAACAGGATCACCCCGCCGCCGATCAGGAAGGACTTGGCAGCCGCCCCCGACCTGGCCATCGACAGCCCGATCACGCCGAGCAGCAGGTGGATGATGTTGTGCAGGATCGACACCTGGAACACGCCGAACAGCATGGCCTGAGACTCGTGGCCTGCGAACTGCATCGTGTCGTAGCCGGTGGTCACGCCGGGAATGAATCCCAGAATACCGAGCAGCAGGAAGACGGCTCCGACGATGCGCGCCGCGGTCTGTATCGCGGGCATGGACGGGCTCGCGACCGAAGCATGTGCTCCGTGAGACTGAACCATCGCCCCTCCTTATGTCCGAGTTCTCGTGCGTACGGCTACCGGCTACCCGGATCGACCTGCCGGTAACCCGATAGGGCAACCCGGCGGGCGAACCGGCCGAGATCGTGCTCGACACCCTCCCCTCGAGGCGACCGGCGCCGCCGTTTCGGCCGAATCCGCCCGGGTACTCCCCGGCTGGCATGACGAACGGCGGTGACCAAGGCGACCCACGGGAGAGTGAGCTGACCATGACCGGTCTCGGCGATCCTGGCGGCTTCGACGCGAACCCCTTCGAGGAGTTCCTCGCCCGATTCTTCGGCTCCACCGACCCGCGCCACGGCGTCCGGCGGGTCGACTTCACCCGCCTGATGAGCGAACAGGCCCGCGCGATGGTCGTCGCGGCGGCCCAGCACACCGCCGACCGGGGACGCGACGATCTCGATGCCGAACAGCTCCTCTGGGCCGCCACGCGTGCCGACTCGACCCGCGAGCTGCTCAGCCGGGCAGGAACCGACCCGGATCAGCTCGCGGCCCGGATCGACGAGCAGACACCGCCAGGCGCGCACCATGAGGCCGCGCCGATGCTCACGCCTGCCGCGAAGAGGGCCCTGCTGGACTCCTTTCAACTCTCGCGGGGACTCGGGTCCTCCTACATCGGGCCGGAACATCTCCTGCTGGCCCTGGCCGCCAACCCCGAGTCCGGTGCCGGGCAGCTGCTCTCGGCCGCCCGCATCACGCCGGAGGCCCTCCGGTCGGCAGCCGAGGGACGCAGCACGCCGCCCGGCGGCGCGTCATCACCGTCGGCGGGCGCGAGCGCGGCTCCGAGTCAGACCCCGACGCTCGACCAGTTCGGTCAGGACCTCACCGGTCTGGCAGGCCAGGGCAGACTCGATCCGGTCGTCGGCCGGTCCGACGAGATCGAGCAGACCATCGAGGTGCTCTCCCGCCGCACCAAGAACAACCCGGTGCTCATCGGTGAGGCAGGCGTCGGCAAGACCGCGATAGTGGAGGGCCTCGCCCAGCGCATTCACGACGGCGAGGTCCCGGACTCGCTCATCGGACGACGAGTCGTCGAGCTGAGCCTGGCGGGGCTGGTCGCCGGGACACGTTTCCGGGGCGACTTCGAGGAGCGGATGCGCAAGGTCATCGAGGAGATCCGCGAGGACGAACGGCTGATCATCTTCATCGACGAGCTGCACACGATGGTCGGGGCGGGCGCGGGCGCCGAAGGCGGGATGGACGCGGGCAACATGCTCAAGCCCGCCCTGGCCAGGGGTGAGCTGCACGTCATCGGCGCGACCACGCTGGAGGAGTACCGACGCACGGTGGAGAAGGACGCCGCGCTGGAACGGCGGTTCCAGCCGATCATGGTGTCCGAGCCCGATGTCGAGGACGCGGTGACGATCCTGCGCGGGCTGCGCGACAGGTACGAGGCGCACCACCAGGTCCGCTACACCGACGACGCGCTGGTCGCGGCGGTGACACTGTCCGACCGCTATATGAACGACCGCCATCTGCCGGACAAGGCGATCGACCTGATCGACCAGGCGGGAGCGCGTCGTCAGCTCCGCCGCAGCACGCCCCCCGGTGACGTGCGCGGGCTCGAGCACCAGCTCGATCAGCTCGCCAGGGACAAGGACGAGGCGGTGGCCCAGGAGCAGTATGAGAAGGCGTCCCAGCTGCGCGACCAGATGCGGTCGATGCGTGAGCGGATCACCGAGGCGCGCTCGCCGCAACCGGCCGCGGTCACCGAGGTGGGCGTCGAGGACATCGCCGAGGTGGTCGCCAGGGCCACCGGCGTCCCGGTCAGTCAGCTCACCGAGGAGGAGCGGGACCGGCTGCTGCGTCTGGAGGACCGGCTGCACGAGCGGGTGATCGGCCAGGCCGAGGCGGTGTCGACCGTGGCCGAGGCGGTGCGTCGCTCCCGTTCCGGACTGGGAGATCCTCGGCGGCCGGTGGCGAGCCTGCTGTTTCTCGGGCCGACAGGCGTCGGGAAGACGGAGCTGGCCAAGGCGCTCACCGAGGCGATGTACGGCGACGAGGACCGGATGGTCCGGCTGGACATGAGCGAGTTCCAGGAGCGACACACGATCAGCAGGCTGGTCGGCGCACCTCCCGGTTACATCGGATACGGCGAGGCGGGCGAGCTCACCGAGCCGGTGCGTCGCAGGCCCTACTCGCTGGTGCTGCTGGACGAGATCGAGAAGGCCCACCCGGACCTGTTCAACCTCCTCCTGCAGATCCTCGAGGACGGGCGGCTGACCGACAGCGAGGGCCGCACCGTCGACTTTCGCAACACGGTGCTGATCATGACCAGCAACCTCGGGTCGGATCTGCTCGGCAAGGCGACCACTCTCGGCTTCCGAGGCTCCGGCGGCGAGGACGTCGATCTCCGGCAGCGTCTGACGGCCCGACTTCGGGAATCGTTCCGCCCGGAGCTGATCAACAGGATCGACGAGATCATCATCTTCCGCAGGCTCGAACCCGAGGAGCTGCGGCAGGTCACGGAGCTGCTGCTCGACGACACGCGTCACCGGCTGGCCGACATGGACATCACGATCGAGTTCAGCGAGGAGGCGGTACGGCTGATCGCGGAGCGCGGCCATCAGCCCGAGTTCGGTGCCCGACCGATGCGGCGAACCATTCAGCGGGAGGTGGACAACCCGCTGGCAGGCAGGCTGTTGGACGGCTCGCTCCATGCGGGGAGCCATGTCGAGGTGGCAGCCGAGAACGATGAGCTGACCTTCGAGGTCCGCGATGCCCCGGCCGGGGACCAGTCCGCCGGCCCCGCATGAGCCGCAGGTCCGTACGCGGGTCGGTGGCCGACCGCGGGCTCGCGACGCTCGCGGGTGCCTGCCCGGCGACCGGCTCGAGGCACGGCCGGGCCCGCCGTCTCCCCGGCGTCGTCTCGGCGGCAGGCGCTCGCAGCGCTGCGCAGGCACACCGAGGCACCGCGTGCCGAGAAATCACACCCCGCGGCACCACATGCCGAGAAATCGGACCCAGCGGCACCGCGCCCCGAGGCATCCCAAGCCGAGGCATCCCATGGAGCGGCACCACCCGGAGCGGCGGTGCAGAGGGGGTGGACGGGCGTTGACCACCGTGCTGACGGTGAACACCGGATCGAGCAGCCTGAAGGCGCACGTGGTGGACGCGGAGCGCCACACGGTGCTGGCCGAACGCAGCGTGTCCCACCCGCCGTCCCGCGAGGAGACCCACGCTCTGCTGGACGATCTCCTCGACGCACAGTCTCGCTCGGGGGACGGCCCCGTCGACGTCGTCGCACACCGGCTGGTGCACGGAGGGTCCGACCTGCGGTCGGCCACCCGCGTCGACGACGGTGCGCTGCGGGCGGCGTGGCGCGCGGCACCGCTGGCGCCGTCCCATGTCCCGACCGCGCTGCGGCTGCTGGAGTTCACCCGTGAGCGTCTGCCGGACCTGCCCCAGGTCCTCTGTCCGGACACCGCCTTCCACGCCGCGCTGCCCGCCGAGGCGTCGACCTACCCGCTGCCCGAGGAATGGCGGAAGCGCTACGGGCTGCGTCGCTACGGCTTCCACGGGCTGTCCTATCAGTGGGCCGTGCAGCAGGCGACCAGGCTGTTGCCCGGCGGTTCGGATCGTCTGCTGCTGGCGCATCTGGGCGGCGGCGCGTCGGTGTGCGCGGTGCGGGACGGCCGCAGCGTCGACACCTCGATGGGATTCACGCCGTTGGAAGGCCTGGCGATGACGACCCGCAGCGGCAGCATCGACCCAGGACTGCTGCTGTGGCTGCTGACCAAGGACGAACCGATGTCCGCCGCAGACCTCGCCGAAGGCCTCTATCACCGGTCCGGCCTGCTGGGGCTCTCCGGCGGCCGCTCGGCCGACACGCGTGACCTGGTGCGCGCTGCCGAGGACGGCGACGAGGCCTCGGCGCTCGCGCTGGCCGTCTTCGCACACCGAGCGGCCCGCGAGCTGGCGGCCTGCGCGACGAGCCTGGACCGGGTAGACGCACTGGTGTTCACCGGCGAGATCGGCTGGGATCAGCCGGAGGTGCGCACGGCGATCTGCACCCGGCTGGCGCTGCTGGGCGTGCCGGACCGGTTGACGGGCAACCGGCCGGACGACGGCCTGCTCAGCCCCGCCGACGCGGACGTCCCCGTCCTGGTGGTGCAGGCCAGGGAAGAGCTGTCCCTGGCGTCCGAGGCAGTGGCCGCCCTCGAACGCTGACCCGCGCGGACGAGGCGGGGGAGCACCTAAGGGCGCGGGGCGCCGAACGCGGTCCCCGACCGGCCGCGGTCACCGGTACGAGCCGCCGGTCCGCGCACCCCCAGTCGATCTGGCGGTCAGCAGGAAGGCCGGGCGGCGGGGAGGCCGATCGGCTCAGTCGTCCGGTTCGATGTCATACACGGCGTAGGCCGCGTGCAGCACGGGTTGAGCAACGTTGCGGACCCGCACTCCGCCGGGGGTGGTGCCGTGCTCGGTGCCGTAGTGGGCATGACCGTGCAGCGCCAGCGCGCACTCGGCGTCGTCAACCGCCTCGGCCAGATGGTACGAGCCGAGAAACGGGTAGATCTCCAGCGGCTCGCCGCGCAGGGTCTCGGTGACGGGCGAGTAATGCGTCAGTGCGATGCGCACGTCCGCGTCCAACGCGGACAGTGCCCGCCGGAGGTCCTGGGCGGTCGCCGTGGTGTGATCGATGAACGCCTTCATCTCCGGTTCACCGAACGCCGTGCCGCACTTCCCCGCGAACCCGCCGCCGAAGCCCTTCACCCCGGCCACACCGACGCGCCGACCGTCCACGGTCAGCGTCACCGACTCGCCTTCGAGCACGGTGATGCCGTTCTCCTCGAGCAGCTCGGCGATCTCGTCCTGCAGGTCGGAGTGGTAGTCGTGATTGCCGAGCACCGCGACGACCGGCAGTCCCAGCTCGGCGAACTCGGCGGCGACCGTCCGCGCCTCGTCCAGCGTTCCGTGCCGGGTCAGATCGCCGGCGAGAAGCAGCATGTCGGCCTGCTGCCACGCGTCGACGAACACCGGTCGCAGCGTGCCTGCCGACCGCGGGTCCAGATGGACGTCGCCCACGGCCGCGACCCGGATCATCGGAGTTCCTCCGCCTCGGCCGGGCCGCGCGTCGTCGTCACCCGAACCTGGTTGTGCACGTGCAGTTCCGGTGCGGTCTCCGCCGCGACCCTCGTCATGGCCTCCGCGCGGGACGGGCAGGGCACCTCCCCGTCGAGATACACCTCGGCGGCGCGGACGGTGACCCGCACGCCGAGTTCTGAGGTGCGCGGGTCGACGGCCAGGGCACGGCGGACTCGTTCCGCCGCGTACTGCGGCGCCTCGTGCGGTGATTCGGACTGCGGGGAGTCCGGGTGTCGATCTGTCATGTCATCCTCCGCTGGGGTTCGCCGTCGGTCACCGCCAGCCTGTCGACCAGGAACAGGAAGGCCTCGGCGTAGGGCGAGTCGACGGCCTGGGCCCTGACCTCGGTCCAGTCGACCTGTTCGCGCAGCGCACGTGCCACGGGAAGAGCCTCGGTGAAGTCGCATCGGTGCGGGCCGAGGACGAGGAGCTTGTCGGTCAGGAGATCGGTCGCGGTCACCACCGGAGCCTGGACGGACCCGATGCGCAGCGACTCGGCACGCCGCAGCGTCCGATCGGTGACCCTGCGTTCGTTGGGCCGGTGGATGAGATCGACCAGGACCGCCCCGTCGTACACCTTGCACAACCAGTCCTCCGGCGGATCGACCGCCCGCATCCCGGCTTCGACGAGCACCTGCACCGTCCGCTCGGCGTCCTCGAGCCGGATGAGCAGGTCGACGTCGTGATCGGTCTCGGGGCCGCCTCGTGCGTACGCCGCGAGGCCGCCGGTCACCGCGAAGGGGATCTCGTGGGCCTGCAGGGTGGTGGCTGCCCGGGTCAAGGTCCTGGCGAGCACGTCCACCTGCGGTTCGTCCAGCCCTAGGCGCGAATCGGTGCTCATCGGCGAGACCTCCGCTTCAGGTCGGCAGCTCTCGATCAGGCTGCGCTGCGGGGCGACGGCGTCTCGACGTCCGACGCAGCCTCGACGTCGTCATGAAAGGCGGTTCTGGCCGCCGAGGCGATCGCATCCGAGAGGATCTGCGCGAACTCTGCCGTGACCACCTGGCCACGACGCACGGTCACCTCGATCCTTCCTGAATCAGTGCAATGAACCACTACCGATCCGGGGATGTCGTCGGCGACTGTGAAAAGAACAGTCTGCATATCCTGCCTCCCAGTGACCGAAACCCACTTCCGGGTGATAGCTCTCACCCGATGTCGTTATCGGTACCCCCAGGCAGGAGAAGTCAAACGGGCCACAGGTGGCGGCGGCAGGCGTCACTCAGCTGTCGCCGAGCTGCTCCCGCAGGTGCCGCAGTGTCTTGGCGAGGATTCGCGAGACATGCATCTGCGAGACGCCGACCCGCTCACTGATCTGAGTCTGAGTCATGTTTCCGAAGAAACGGAGCAGCAGAACCGTGCGCTCCCGCTCCGGCAGCGACGCGAGCAGCGGATGCAGCGCCTCACGGTTCTCCACCACGGCCATCTCCGGGTCCTCCGCGCCGAGTGTGCTGCTCAGCGAGGGCGAGTCCTCGTCGCCGAGGACCTCGTCGAGCGAGGAGGAACGATAGGCGTGGCGAACCTCCAGCCCCTCGATGACCTCTTCCCGCGAGATGCCCAGTCTGTCGGCGATCTCCGTCGACGTCGGCGCCCGACCGAGTGACTGGGACAGTTCACGCACCACCGCGTTGATCGCCAGATGCAGTTCCTTCAGCCGCCTCGGCAGATGCACCGACCAGCTTCGGTCCCGGAAATAGCGTCGAACCTCGCCCATGATCGTCGGGACGGCGAAGGCCAGGAAGTCGGTGCCCCGCGCGGGATCGAATCGGTCGACGGCTTGGATGAGGCCGACGTTGGCGACCTGGACGAGATCGTCCATGGCCACGCCTCGGTTGCTGAAACGCTGGGCGATGTGCAGGGCCAGCGCCTGATGCTCGGTGATGAGCTTCTCGCGCACCGTGGTCCGCCGGGGATCGCCCTCCGAGAGGTCCGTCAGGGTCGCGAACAGCGGGAGCAGGTGCTCGTAGGTGTGATCCCGGCTGCTCACCGGCGAGCGCTGAGTCACGGCATCGCCTCCCTGCGGACCTTGACGAACTCGATCTCCAGCAGTTGCCCGGTGCGGTCGTCCGAGGGGCGGGCGGCGGCGGTCACCTCGGTGGCGAGTGTCGTCAACACCTGCCACCCGAAGGTGTCCCTCCGGAGCGTCGCGCCCTCGGGTGCGGCCACCGTGACCGCCACGGTGAGCACGCTCGGCGCGACCTGGAACCGGGCCACGAGACGTGTTCCGGGTGTGGCCAGGCGCACCAGAGACGAGCATGCCTCGTCCACCGCCAACCGCAAGTCGTCGACGGTGTCCAGATCGAAGTCGGCACGCATCGCGAGGCCCGCGATCACGCCGCGAAGGACGGCGACGCGGTCCGCGTCCGCCGCGACACGCACCTCGGTGACGTCCCCTGCGCCGTCGCCGCGCTCGGACCACACGCCCCGACCGGCGTCATGCTCGGCTGTGCTCACACGGCCTCCTCCACGTCGTCGCGGCAGCCTGGAGCTGTCGAGCCCTACGAGCGCGAGTACCCGGCGGCCTGCCGCTGCGCGCCGAGGCTACCGAGCCGCCCCGGGTGCCCCGTGGGGGCAGGGCGGCTGCGCGGCGGCGGCGTGCGGGTGCGGCTTGAGCCGCCGAGCCGAGGCCCTTCGGTGAGCGGCGGCGGTGAGGGCTCCGGCGGCGACTCGTCTCCGCCGAGCCGGACTCGCGAGGCCCGCTGATGGGCGGGACCCGACCGGACCGGGATTGCGACGAGTGTCGACGGGTACTCGTCGCAGATGACGCTTCCTCCCGATCCCGAGCCGGACCCTCCTTCGGCCGCAGAACCCGGTGGCGGCGTCTCTCCTGGAGCGACCCCGCCCGTCGAGGGAAGTGCCACCCAGGGACTCGCCCATCAGGAGACCACCCCCTCTCCACGCTGGGTCAACACGCTCGTCTTCGTGCTCATGGTGGTGCTCCTGGTGCTCGTCCTGGGCTTCGTCGTCACACACCTGATCGCCTTCATCAGAGGGCTCTGAGGCGGCCGAGACCGTCTGCCGGTGCGGAGCGGCCCGCCCCGTGTTCGTCGGACTGCGAACCACGTCGGAAGAGTCCCGTCCTGCGGCGACGAGGCCTCGCAGGCCGAGCCGGGGCAGCGGCTCGAAGCGGGCAGGGCACGACGTCGTGGAACCAGGTGTGAGAACCCAGAACACGGGTATCCGAGCGGCAGCGCAGTCCAGCGAAGGAGGATCGTCGTGGCGACCATCACGAAGTCGGTCGACGTGCATGTGCCGGTGTCCAGGGCCTATAACCAGTGGACCCAGTTCGAGTCGTTCCCGCAGTTCATGAGCGGCGTGGACCGCATCGAGCAGCTCACACCGACCAGAACGCACTGGCAGACCTCGATCGCGGGGGTGACTCGGGAGTTCGACGCCGAGATCACCGAGCAGCATCCCGACGAGCGGGTGGCCTGGCGCTCCATGAACGGCCCCGCACAGAGCGGCGTGGTGACGCTGCACCGCCTGGACGCGGCGACGACCAGGGTTCACCTCCAGATGGACTACGAGCCGGACGGGCTGGTCGAGAAGGCAGGCAGCGGGCTCGGGCTGGTGGCACACCAGATCCAGGCTGATCTCGAACGATTCCGTGAGTTCATCGAGGCACGCGGGCGGGAGACCGGCGGCTGGCGCGGCGACGTCCCTCGGGCTGCCCAGAACGAGACGGCCCAGAACGAGACTCCTCAGAACGAGGGGGGAGGCGAGCCGCCCAAGCCCGGCCCGTCCGGCCGTCCCAAGCCCGGCCCGCGCCCCGGCCCTCGGCCGGGACCGCCGCCGAATCCGGCAGGCAAGCCCGCGACGCCGGGCACCAGCGGGCCGAAGCCCGGTCCCCGCTGAGCGCTGAACCCCGCTCGAAGGACGACGTCCGTCAGTCTCCGGAGGCCTCCCACCCGCTCACCCTGGGTCGGAGGCCTCCGGCATGCCGGGCCCGTCTCGTCCCGTGTCCGTCGCTCTGGCCGCGCGGTCGGCGGCACCGGAGCGGGCTGGCACGGGATTCAGATATTCGCCGAGATTGCCACGAGAAAATCCCTCTTCCGAGTAGTCGTCTGCACGGATTCGCGCACTGAGCGAAACCAGCTCCGCCGACGAATCCTGGTTCGTACCGATTTCGAGCGAACATCGCCGCACTCGTCGCCGCGTGTACGGTGACGAAGAGGGCGGCCGCGAGCCACGAGCACACTGCCAGGCCGACCGGTGCGTGCACCGGACTGGCAGTCGCGATCCTTCGAGGACTGTGATCCGGCGTCGCCCCGACTCAGCGGAACGCCCTCGGGTGCGACGAACCCCGATACTGATACTACGGAGAAGGGGAATTCATGACGTCATTCGAGAATCGGCCCTCCCGCGTGTCTGATCGGGAATCGGCGACGTCGGCGGCCCCGCCCACCGTGAGCAGTCTCGACCGCGCCGAACGTGCGCTCACGCTCTCAGTGGAGCATTCCCCCGACTCGACGGACTCGGCGACGGTGATCACGCTGGTCGGCGAGGTCGACATGCTCACAGCGCCGCTGCTCGATCGAGCACTGGTCGAACAACTGGAAGACGGCGGCGACCCGCTGATCGTCGACCTGCGCGCGGTGGGCTTCCTCGGCGTCACCGGCCTCGCGGTGCTCGCCGACGGGCTGACCACCGCCGAGGAGAACGGGGTCGCCCTCCGGCTGTTGTGCGCGGGAAGACCCGTCCGTCGCGCGCTGGCCGCGACCGGCATGGACGATCCGAAGACCGTGTACTGCACGCTCACGGACGCGCTGGCCGTCCCGATCCCGCGCGAGGAGTCCTGACCGAGACGAACGACGACCCGTCGCAGGCGGCATCGGCGCACCCTGCCCGACAGATCCACCGGCCGGTGGCAGCAGGGGTGCAGACCACTTCGCAGGCGAGGCGTCAGACACCCTGCCCCGCGAAGGCCGTCTCCTCCGGTGCCCCCGACCCGGCGAGCCGGGTGTAGACCCGTGCGGTGTCGGCGGCGATACGACTCCAGGCGAATCGCGCTCTGGCCCGGTCACTGCCCGCCACCCCGAGAGACTGGCGCCGAGACGTGTCCCTGACGAGGCCGCGCAGGGCGGCGGCGAGCGCCCGGACGTCGCGGGGCGGGACGTGCAGACCCGTCACCCCGTCCACCACCGTGTCGGCGGGGCCGCCGGTCGAGGCCACGACCACCGGGATCGCACAGGCCATCGCCTCCACCGCCACGACGCCCGACGACTCGTACCAGGCGGCACACACGACCACGTCGGCAGAGCGGAACAGGGCAGGCATCTGCCGCCGAGGAATGCGGCCAGCCCAGTGCACCCGGTCGACCACCCCGAGCTGCTCAGCCAGTGTCCGCAGTCCGTCCGTCTCTGCGTCGCGCAGCGGATCGCCTGCCTGCGCCGTCGTGCCCCCCACGACCACGAGTTCGGCCTCCGGAAGCAGCCGCAGGGCACGAATCACGGTGTCGAGGCCATGGCGGTGGTCCTGGCCCGCCGCGCAGAGCAGCCGGAACCGTCCGCTCCTCGGGGCCGCCGGGCCGGTGGGGGTGAACTGATCGACGTCGACGCCACAGGGCATCACGGTGACGGACGACCTAGGCACCCCCATCTTCACGAGTTCGACGGCCTCCGCCGTGCACATCGCCGCCACCTGATCGACCGAGCAGGCGATCGTCCGCTCCAGCCGAAGCCGCTGGGGCCCGCCTGCTCCTTCGGCTCCCTCGATCCGTCGCAGGACCACGCTCAGATCGTGGAAGGTCTGCACGACGGGGATGGCCAGCCGCCGAGCAGCCAGCAAGGCCGCCAGGCCGGACATCCAGGAGTGCGCGTGTACGACGTCGGGCGGCTCGGCGAGCCAGGCATCCGCGAGTTCGCCTGCGAACCGTCCCATATGCGGCAGCCGGGCGTCCTCCGTGAGCGGGCGCCGGGGGCCCGCGAGCAGGGGCACGACGCGGACGCCGCCCGGCTCGACCGACTCGGGGATGCTGGTGGACTCGCTCCTGACATAGATCGAGACGTCATGACCGGCGGCGACGAGCGCGGCCGACAACTCCGCCACGTAGACATGCCGCCCGCCGAAGTCCTCTCGGCCCGGATCGGACAGCGGGCCTGCGTGTTCGGAGACCATCGCGATCCTCATCGCCAACTCCTCTCTCGGCTCGGGCGTCGTCGAGCCCGCCGGGCCGGGTCACGTCGGCCAGGAGATCCGCAGGCGTCTCCTGCCGACGAGTCGCCCGGCGATCTCCTCCGCTGGCGCGGGGTAGGCGGACCGCCGGGCGTCGGCTGTCGCGCCGCCCGAGGCCTGTCGAGCGCGGGAGCCCGAGCACCATCGGGATCGCCTCGACCGTCCCTGCACCAGACGGTGTCGTCATGGACATCTTCCGCGTCATCGCCATGGCGGGCATCTTCAACGGCAGGTGCCGGGCCAGGTCCGCCGAACGGAGGCCCCTCGTCACCGCACACGGGTCGACGTCGTCGCACGCCGGTTCGGTGGGAACGAGACGATCGTGGGTGCCTGACCGGGTCGGGCACGTCCTGACACGTCCCGCCGAGCGCGCCTCGGACCGCACGGCTGCTCAACTCGACTCGACTCGACGCGGGGCGGGGCGGGGCGGGGGGAGTCCTCACTCGACAGAAGGGAATCCTGGCGCGTCCCCGCCCCCGCGCAGGTCTCCTCGGCGTCGTCTCGTCCGGCCGCGCGTCGACGAACACCGACGGGGGACGGCGACGTCGGTTCGCGGCGATGGATCGAGGTCCACCGGGCGTAGCGACGACGGGCAGCTGGGCACGGCCGGGCGACGGCGCCCACGGCCACGCCGGGAGATCACCGAAGGCGCCCGGTCGGGCGACGTCCGGGCTCCGGCGACCTCGGATCGGGCAGCACGCCCTCCGCGATCACCCCCGGCAGGACCAGGCCCAGCGCGAGGTCGACGGCGAGGTCGAGATCGTCGGCGGTCAAGGCGGCCTGTTCGATCTCCGCAGGCAGCGTCGTCGGGCTGGGCACCAGGATCGGCGTCGCTCCGGCGGCGAGTGCCGCCTGCACGTCGCTGCCGGTGTCGCCGATCACCACCACTTCGCCGACCGGTACGCCGAGGCGTCGGGCAGCCGAGAGCACCATTCCCGGCCTCGGCTTACGGCAGGCACAGCCCACGCCGCCGTCGGCAGGAGGATGCGGGCAGACCTCCCACACGTCGAGACGACCGAGCTGCGACTCGACCGCACGATTCACCGCCCTGACCTGCTCCGGCACGAGCAGCCCTCGCCCGATCCCGGACTGATTGGTGATCACGCCGACCGGCACGTCTCGGGCACGAAGCCGCTCGACAGCGCGCCGGGCCGACGGAACCAGCCGAACCCGCCCAGGATCCCCGTTGTACGGCACGTCATCGATGAGCGTGCCGTCGCGGTCGAACAACACCGCCGAGACCCGGCCGGTGGGCCGTCCGGTCGCCGCAACACTCGTGGCCTTCATGTGCGGAGGGGTTGCCGGGGCGATCGGCCGCAAACGTGAAGGTACGAACTACTACCCACGGTAGTCGCGCTTCACTCCGGCCGGGGGCTCGACCTCACCGCATGGGCCGGTGTCGTCACGGGAAGTCTCGACGGGAAGGTCACTCGCGGTGTGTAAGAACGGCGAGGGCGGGTACTGCCAGTCGACGAGCCGGGCCTTCGACACTCGTGAGGTGATCATGTGTTGACCGTGAAGCCCGCCGAGGCTCACCAGGACTCGACGGCGCGCGGCGAGGACGTCCATCTCCGGGTGGCGGCCACGGCAGAGCGCATTGCGCTGGTCCGGGGACTGGCGGGCGATCTCGCGGCACGCGAGGAGTTCGACATGGACCGTGTCGAGGACTTCCGACTCGCGGTCGAAGAGGCGTGCGCGGTGCTCATCAGGCAGGGCGTGGCAGGCGAGTTCCTGGACTGCCTGTTCCGGCTGACCCCCGATCACATCCGGCTGAGGATGCGCACCGCGACGCGGAGCACGGCCGAGCCCGACCGGGACGGCTTCGGCTGGCATGTGCTGGAGACGCTGAGCGACTCGGTGCGCCTGGTGCTCGACCCGCCCGACGTCCACTCTGGACTGGGCACGATGCAGTTGGAGATCGGCGTCCGCAAGCACGCGGGTACCGACGCCGACGCCGCGGAGGTCGAGCCGACCCAGGACGATCCGTCGCAGATCCGGCTGCCGCACGTTCAGCCGTCTCCCGTCCAGGCCGATCCCGCACAGGAGACGGGGGCCGAGCCGGACCCGACGGCCGCGCCTGCAGCGGCGAAGGACGTCACGGGTCTGGACGCAGGCACGCAGGCGACCGGCGTCGCCTCGATGAGCTCGACGGTCTCGAACCACGGCAGGACGGCAGGGAAGCCCAAGGCAGGCACTGCGGCCGAGACCTCCGGAAGCCCGCAGTGACGGCGCCTCGACGGGTGCGCAACCTCGTCGTGCTGCGGGCGCTCGGCATCGGCGATCTGCTGGCCTCGGTTCCCGCGCTGCGCGGGCTGCGAGCCGCGTTCCCCACCCATCGACTGGTACTGGCCACCACGCCGAGTCTCGCTCCCCTGGCCTATCGGACCGGCGCCGTCGACGAGGTCCTCGGTGCACACGGGCTGCGGGTCCTCGACTGGCCGGAGCGCACCGAAATCGCGGTGAACCTGCACGACCGAGGGCCCAAGAGTGCCAGAATCCTCGACGCACTCCGGCCCGACCATCGCATCGGACATCGTGCGCCGGGCTGGGACGGCCCGGAATGGAACCCGACGGCTCCCGAACGGGACCGGTGGTGCGGGCTGCTCGCCGCGCACGGGGTCGCCGCGGACCCCGGCGACCTGCGGTTGACCCGGCCGCAGCGGGCAGGCGGGCTGCCGCGAGTGGTGGTGGTGCACCCCGGTGCTCCGCAGATCAGCAGGCGCTGGCCCGCCGAGCGCTTCGCGAAGGTGGCACAGGGTCTGCACGAGGCAGGCCATCGCGTGGTGATCACCGGATCGACCGACGAGCTCCCGCTGGCGCTCAGGGTCGCCGAGCTCGCCGGGCTGAGCAGAAGGCAGGTGCTGGCCGGCCGCACCGACGTCGACCTGCTGGCGGCGTTGATCGCCCGCGCCCGCCTCCTCGTCTGCGGGGACACCGGGGTCGCCCATCTCAGCTACGCCTTCGGCACCCCGTCGGTGGTGCTGGCGGGCCCGGCGCCCGCGTCGGCGTGGGGGCCGCCCGAGGGCGGCCCCCATCTGACCCTGTCGGTCGACAGGCTTCGACACGGTGATCCCTATGCCGACACACCGGATCCGGCGCTGCTCGCAGTCGGCAGCGACTGGGTGGCCGCCTCGGCTCGTACCCTGCTCGCCAGCCTGCCGAGAAGGACCTTCGCCGTCTGAGATCGTCTCCGGCGGCGAGCACCCACGTCGGGGCCGTCGACCGAGGTCGGTGCGGCCCCGACGGCCGGACTCCGCCGCCGGATCAGCTTCCGCCCCCCGCTCCGCGGCCCTGGCCGCCCTCGCCGGTGCCGCGACCGCCCTCGACGACGGCATGACCGTCGGCCGAGCCCGCATGGTCGGCCGTCGACACGGAGGCGTCGACGACAGTGCCCGCACTAGACGAGGCGGCGCCGACGGGAACGGGCGCGCCGTCCTTGACGTAGGTGGCACGCAGGTGGACCGGCTCGTTCTTCGCGCGGTTGGCCTTGGCCCGCAGGTTGAGGAACTCGACCAGAATCGAGAAGGCGATCGGCCCGTAGACGTAACCCTTCGGGATGTGCTGTTCGAAGCCCTCCGCGATGAGGCTCGCACCGATGAGCACGAGGAAGGTGAGAGCCAGCATCTTCACCGTGGGGTGTCGGCCGACGAAGTCGCTGATGGGACCGGCGGAGACCAGCATGATCCCCATGGCGATCACGACGGCGGCGACCATCACGGCCAGTTCGTCCACCATGCCGACTGCGGTGATCACCGAGTCCAGCGAGAAGACGATGTCCAGGATCAGGATCTGAGTGATCACCGAGGCGAATGAGGCGACCTTGCCCGCCTTGGCGTGCTCGTTGCCCTCCAGATGTTCGTGAATCTCGTAGGTGGCCTTGCCGAGCAGGAACAGGCCGCCCAACAAGAGGATCAGATCTCGGCCGGAGATGCCCATCCCGAACACGGTGAACAGATCGGCGGTCAGGCCGATGATCCAGGACAACGACAGGAGAAGCAGCAGGCGCGTGATCAGCGCCAGGCTCAGACCCAGGGTCCGGGCCTTGGCCTGCTGTTCCGGCGGCAGCTTGCCGGACAGAATGGAGATGAAGACGACATTGTCGATGCCGAGCACGATCTCCAGCAGAAGCAGCGTCGCGAACGCGACCCAGACTTCCGGGCTGGTCAAGAGCTCCATCCTTGCGCCCCTCTTCCAGGAATGACGCGAAGACCCGACCGTCGGGCGCTCGCGAGGGGATGACAATAGCGACACGAGAAAAAAGCCCCTGTGAATACCGCCGAGAACGGGAACGGTCCCGGGGAGTCCTCGAAGGACGGCCGTCCCGGCATGGTCGACATCGATGCCGGGATGGCAGGCTGGGGACACCGCCATCGGCATCGTTCGAGGAGACCCACCATGACCAGCGCAGTGATCGTCGACACCGTCCGCACCGCCTCGGGCCGGGGCAAGCCGGGCGGTGCCCTCTCCGGGACTCATCCGGTGGATCTGCTGGCGGTCGCACTCCGGGCATTGCAGGCTCGCAACGACCTCGACCCGGCGCTGGTGGACGACGTGATCGGCGGCTGTGTGTCCCAGGTCGGCGAGCAGAGCTTCAACGTCACTCGCAAGGCCGTGCTGGCGGCGGGCTTCCCGGAGCACGTGCCGGGGACGACGATCGACCGCCAGTGCGGTTCCAGCCAGCAGGCCGCCCACTTCGCCGCGCAGGGCGTGCTCGCGGGGGCCTACGACGTGGTCATCGCCTGCGGGGTCGAGACGATGAGCCGCGTGCCGATGTTCTCCTCCATCCAGGATTCGGAGCAGTACGGCGCGGGAATCGCCGCCCGCTATCCCGAGGGCCTGGTGCAGCAGGGCATCGCCGCCGAACTGCTGGCGGCGCGGTGGAAGCTGAGCCGCTCTGAGCTCGACGAGTTCGCGGCCCGGTCGCATCGGCTGGCGGCACAGGCGGCGGAGTCCGGCGCGTTCGACCGCGAGATCGTCGGCGTCCCGGTGGCGGGCGGGGTGCACGACCGGGACGAGACGGTACGTCCGGCGACCACGGCCGAAAGCCTCGCGGGGCTGCGACCGTGCTTCGTCGACGAGGCGGCAGGGGACCGGTTCCCCGAGATCGACTGGCGCGTCACCGCAGGCAGCTCCTCTCCGTTGACCGACGGCGCGTCCGCGACGCTGATCATGAGCGAGGAACGGGCCGCCGCGCTCGGCCTGCGGCCGAGGGCCCGGTTCCACGCGTTCTCGGTGGTGGGCGACGACCCCACGCTGATGCTCTCCGGTGTCCTGCCCGCCACCCGACGGGTGCTGGAGCGCGCGGGCCTCGGCATCGACGATCTCGACGCGGTCGAGGTCAACGAGGCGTTCGCACCGGTCCCCCTGTTGTGGGCGGCCGAGTTCGGCGCGGACCTCGACCGGCTCAACCAGCGTGGCGGCGCCATCGCGCTCGGGCACCCGCTGGGCGCCTCGGGCACCAAGCTGCTGACGACCCTGGTCAACACCCTGGAGGACACCGGCGGGCGGTACGGCCTCCAGACGATGTGTGAGGGCGGCGGCATGGCGAACGCCACCGTCATCGAACGGCTCTGACCCGCATCGCGGCGCCGGTCTGGGGGCAGGCAGGCGGCTCGGCGGATCGGCAGGCATCGAGCCGGACCGTCGAGTGCAGGCGCCGCCGGGTCCTGAGCACGCCCGGCTCTGCCCGCGAGGAACTCCGGCCGGTGCGGGCAAGCAGCCCGCGCGCCGCCTGCCTCAGCGTCCCGGCCGCCGTCGTCGAAAGCGGCCCGGCCTGCGGCTCTCGCCGCACCGAGCAGGCTCTCGACACTCGTGTCGGTCTCTCGGCCCGATCGGGGCGGCACGGACCGGCCGCAGCCTTCGGCCGATGTCAGGGCATTGGACGAGGATGCACCGCATGTGGACGGCGGTGGCGGGCGCGGACGACCGGGTCGGGGACACGGGCGGCGCGCTGGTCCGGGTGAGCCGAGACGGGACGGCGGTGGAGCCGATCCGGGCGGTCCGGAACCTCGCGGAGGCCGTGGCGGCGGAGGAGGCGGTCTCGGCTCCCCGGTGGATCTCCGCCGACGCCGCTCGGCTCGCGACCAGGTTGGCGGCCTCGGGTGTTCGAATCCGTCGGTGTCACGACCTTCGGCTGGCCGAGGCCCTGCTGCTGGGCCACGAGGGCCGCGGCGGGGAGCCCGCCGCCCTGCCGGCGAGTCTGGCCAGGCTGCGCGGCCTTCCGGTGCCCGCCGACGCCCGTGCCTCGGACCCTGGGTCGACGCCCGCGCTGTTCGAGCCTGCCGTGCCCGCGCTTCCCGACAACGCCCGCGAGATCGACGCGGTCGTCGCCGTGCACGCCGACCAGCGCCGCCGGGCCATGTCGACGGGTCGACCCGACCGGATCGGGCTGCTGCTGGCGGCCGAGTCGGCGGGCGCACTGGTCGCCGAGGAGATGGGCAGGCTCGGGCTGCCCTGGCGGGCCGACGTCCACCACGAGCTGCTGACCCGGCTGCTCGGGCCCCGGCCTGGTCCCGGCGTCATGCCGCGCAGGCTCGGCGAGCTGGCAGCGGCGATCGGCGCCGCGCTCGGCGTCCGAAACCTGCACCCCGACTCGCCGCAGGAGATCATCCGAGCCTTCGGCCAGGCGGGCATCCGGTTGTCCTCGACCCGCTCCTGGGTGCTGCGCGAGGTGGATCACCCGGCCGTCCCTCTCCTGTTGGAGTACAAGGAGCTGTCTCGGATTCACACCGCGCACGGCTGGTCCTGGCTGGCCGAATGGGTGCACGGCGGCCGATTCCGCCCGCAGTACGTGCCCGGCGGGGTCGTGTCCGGCCGGTGGGCCAGCCGAGGCGGCGGGGCGCTGCAGATCCCCCGGACCATCCGGCGGGCGGTGATCGCCGATGCGGGCTGGACGCTGGTGGTCGCCGACGCCTGCCAGCTCGAACCGAGGGTCCTCGCCGCCATCTCGGCAGATCCCGGCCTGGCCGCCGCCAGCCGCGACGCCGACCTCTACCGGACCACCGCCGCCGAGGCGTTCGGCGGCGACCGGGACCGCGCGAAGATCGGCGTGCTGGCCGCGCTGTACGGGCAGACGAGCGGCGAGGCAGGCATGCTGGTCGCCGCGTTGCGGCGACGCTTCCCCGTCGCCGTGGAGTACGTCGAGCAGGCGGCCAGGCAGGGCGAGGCGGGCGGGCTGGTCCGGTCGCACCTGGGGCGAACCTGTCCGCCCTCCGCCTTGGACGGCGGTCGGTCCGGCGACGACGAGGAACAGACCGAGGGCGACGAGCAGCGGTCCATGCGGGCAGGGCGGGCCCGAGGGCGTTTCACCAGGAACTTCGTCGTGCAGGCGAGCGCGGCCGACTGGGCCGCCACGCTGGTGGCCGTCCTGCGGACCGCGTTGTTCGACCGCCAGGACTCCGAACTGGTGTTCTTCCAACACGACGAGGTCATCGTGCACTGTCGGGACGCGGCGGTCCCCGAGGTCACTCGGCTGATCCGCGAGGCCGCGCGGGAGGCGGCTCGGCTCGTGTTCGGCAACACACCGGTGCTGTTCCCGATGGAGATCGCGGGTGTCCGCTGCTACGCGGACGCGAAGTGACGGCGCGGCGGGGCGGTTTCCGCGCCCCTCGGCGGCGCACGCTCGTGGGCGCGCCGTGCGGTCCGGTCGCAGGCCGGGTCGCGCAGGACGGGTCGCCGCCGGACGAAGGCCGCCACGAGCCGCCCTGCGGCCGCCCGCTCGCCTCGGTCTGCTGCTCCTGCACAGGACGTGAAGCGGGATGCGGGTTCTGCGACGATCACCCGGTGACGTTCCGATCGAGCACAGCGGACCGACTGCCCGCCGAGCTGGCCGACTGGGTCGCCGAGCAGCCCGGCAGGCCCTGGTTGCGGCTGGCCGTGGACGCACCCGTGGCCGAGCAGGGCCGCGATCTGGCGACGGCGCTCGTCGAGGAGTTGCTGCGGCGCGGCCGCCCCGCCCTGCGCGTCGCGGCATCGGGCTTTCTGCGCCCGGCGTCGCTACGGCTGGAGCACGGCCGCGAGGACGTCGAGGCCTACCCGGACTGGCTGGATCGAGGCGCGCTGCGCCGAGAGGTGCTGGAGCCTGCCGGGGCGACGGGCACCGGACGGGTGCTGCCGAGTCGGTGGGACGCCGTCGCCGACCGAGCCACGAGGGCCGACTATGTCGAACTCCGACCCGGCGCCGTCCTGGTCGTCGACGGAATGTTCCTGTTGGACGGCACGCTGGACTTCGACCTCGGCATCCACCTGGCGGTCTCGGCGCAGGCCGCCGCCAGGCTGCTCCCTCCCGATCTGCACTGGACGCTGCCTGCGCATCGCGACTACGTCGCGACGGCCCGGCCCGACCAGACTGCGGACCTGACCGTTCGGATGGACCACCCCGACCGACCTGCCTATCGGCTCCGGGCAGGCTGAGACCGCCCCGCCTCAGTCCTCCTGGTCGAAGGGGGAGGTGAATCGGCGGGTGCCGCCGGGACTCGCCTGCGGCGGGGCAGGCTGGGCCCGGGTCGGGGTCGGGCCGCCGGGTTGGGCACCGGGGCCCGCGACGGGCGGACGGACGACGTCGGTCTGATTCGCCGCAGCGGCGGGGTCCTCGGTCTGGTCCGGAGTACCTGCGGTCGGGACCGGTCCGCCGCGCCCCGGCCTGCCGAGCGGTGCCGCCGGACCCTGCCCTTGACCGACCTGACCCGGCGTTCCTGCTGGTCCGGCGGGTCTGAGATGACCGCTCCGGCCCGACGGAGCGGGACCCCTGCCGGGGTTCGGCCGCAGGCCTGCGGGCGGCTGGGCGCCTGCCACCGGCGGTGTGGGGGCGGGCCCGCCGTGCGCGGCCGGACCGGGCGGCGATCCCGGTGCGGGTCCGCGCCCCGGTCTGCCGGGTCCGGGGTGTCCGCCGGGTCCGGCCGGACGCGGCGGCAGCGGTGGTCGGCCTGCCTGCCCGGTCGAGGGAGCCCCTGGGCCGCGCTCCGACGGCCCGGCGGGAACGACGGGGCTGGCCCGGCGGGTGGTCGCGTCGGCGGAACCCGGACCGGACCTGGCGTCGGTCGGCTTGAGTCGCTCGGTCACCGGCCCGTCGGCGCTCGCCCCGGAACCGCTCAGGAAGGAGGTCATCTCGGTCGAGATCGCCGACAGCGTCGGACGGCGGGCAGGCTCCGGTCCCAATGCCGCGATCAGTCGCGACCGGTGTCTGCTCCGCTCGGGAAGATGGACGACCTCCGCAGCCTGGGCGGCGGCCATCAACGCCGACATGGGGCTGTCCCGATACCCCCGTGGCGGGCTGCCGGTCAACGCGTAGGCGACGGTCGCGGCGAGCTGCCAGCTGTCGGAGGACGGTGTCGCGGGTTCGCCCCTGGCGACCTCCGGGGCCAGGAAGTCCGGGGTGCCGACCATCATGCCGGTCGCGGTCAACGTGCTGTCGCCGTCGCTGCGAGCGATCCCGAAGTCGATGAGCTGGGGAGAGCCCGCCTCATCCAGCAAGATGTTGCCCGGCTTGATGTCACGATGCAGCAGCCCCTTGTCGTGGGCTGCCCCCAACGCCTCGGCCATCGTGCCCCACAGCCTGGCGGCGGCGACGTCGTCGAGGGTGCCCGACCCGCGCACCACCTCGGACAGCGGCTCGCCCGCGATGTACTCCATCACGATCGCCAGGCCGTCGGTGGCGTCGCCGAGGTCTTCGAGGATGTCGTAGATCCGCACACAGTTCGGATGCCGGACGGCGGCCAGTGCCCGCGCCTCGCGCAGCATCCGCTCCTCGGTCTCGGCGTCGGGGGCATGAGCAATTTTGACCGCCACCTGTCGGTTGAGGCTGGTGTCCTCGGCCAGCCACACCTCGCCGAACCCGCCCTTGCCCAGTCTGCGGATGCGCCGGAACCGGTCGCGCCCGGCACCGCTGCCGCTCACCGGCACGTGACCGCCGAGCAGCGTCGGCACGTCGACGCCGGAGCCCGCGTCCGACTCGGCGCGCGCCGAGTCGCCCGCCGGAGCCGCC
Source organism: Actinoalloteichus fjordicus (assembly GCF_001941625.1). Classification (NCBI taxonomy): domain Bacteria; kingdom Bacillati; phylum Actinomycetota; class Actinomycetes; order Pseudonocardiales; family Pseudonocardiaceae; genus Actinoalloteichus; species Actinoalloteichus fjordicus. The sequence continues at coordinate 2,631,856 of NZ_CP016076.1, read as the reverse complement.
CCGCCGAGGAAGAACGGCAGCGGTCCCGGCGTGTCGGCGAGCCTCGGCGGTTGCTCGCCTGCGGGAGAGTTCATCTCGGTGGAGAGCGGCGGCAGGATCGGCCGAGGCTCTTCGAGTGGCCTGCCCACCCGCGTCGCGGGCGGCGGCGGTCGATGCTGTTCGGGAGGCGGCTGCTGAGCCATCGCCTGCTGGGCCGGTTGCTGCTGGGCCATCGGCTGGTACTGCGCGTCCTGCTGAGCGAGTCGGCGGGAGTCCCGGGGATCCCTGGCGTCGTGGACGTCCTCGGAGTCGCGCTGAGCCCGGCCCTGGTCCTGGTATCGCCGATCGGCGTCGTCGGACTCGGGCCGCTCGGACCAGTCGATGACCGCGCGCGGCGGCGGGCCCACGGCCAGCAGTACCAGTGCGCCGAGGAAGAGGGCGGGCAGCAGCCCGACCCAGAGATGCACGACGACCTGGGCGGTGAGACCGGCCGTGAAGAGCGCCAGCAGGGCGAAGGGCGCCCACAGCGTCACACCAGGCCACGCCGGTCCCCGCCGGGCTGCAAGCCTGCCCTGCCAGGCCACGAGGCCGAGCAGCACGATGGGCAGGGCCACCAGCGCCGCGATGTGCAGCCAGCGCAGTGCCGAGTCGGCTCCGATCGCGTCGCCGACGGTGCCCGCGGACACCAGATAGCCGCCCTGGGTGGTGAACTCGCCCACGCAGACGCCCTGGCTCAGGCTGATCTGTGCCTCGGTCGCCAGCGGACCGGCGCCCGCCGCCGCAGCGGTGATCACATCGGAGATGCCCCGGAAGAAGAGCAGCGGGATGACGAAGGCCGTGCACACGCCGATCAGGCCGATCAGCAGGCCGGTCCCCGTGTTATAGCGGTTGCCGATGCCCTTGCGCAGGATCGCGATGATCAGGCTGCCGAAGGAGATGATCAGGCCGACCAGGAACCCGGCGCCCGTCACCGTCCACGCCCACTCACCAGGGCAGAAGTTCGCGCCCACCAGGCGATGCAGCCAGGACAGGAGTGCCGCCGCGAAACCACCGACGGAGTCCACTGGTGTCGCCCCTTTCCTCACGGTGCCGTCGTCGTCGAGCGAGCACCACGGCCGCGTCCCAGGGCCACCCGCGAACAGGCGCGAGCCTGCCCGTACACGATAGGCCTGCGGCCTGCTCCGCCGTAGATCAACCCCGGCGTGCCGAGTGCCGAACCGATCGACGACGGTCTCGACGGGTCAGCGGGCCGTCTCGCTCCGCAGTTCGACGGCCGTCCAGGCACCGAGGAGAATCCGAGCGCCGTCACCGAGCAGGGTCGGCGTGTGCGGGGCGAGCACCCTGCCGTCGTCGAGCGCGGTGCCGTTCGTCGAGCCGAGATCGACGAGTTCCCAGTGGTCCGCGTCGACGCGGGTGAGCCGCGCGTGTCGTTGGGAGACCCCGGGGTCGTCGCTGAGATCGATGTCGGGCTGGATCGCCGCCGACCTGCTTCGCCTGCCCAGGTGGATCTCGGCGGCCGTCAGCGCCACCCTCCTCGGTTCGCGAGCGCCGGGGAGCACCAGCGTCCCGGCGTCGGGGCCGTCGCGCGCCACCACGGCCTCGAACTGGTCTCGATCGACGGTGACCAGCGCATGCCAGCTCACCACGGCGCGACGATCGGGTGCCGCTGGCGCACCCACGAAGGAGTCGCTGCCGCACTCCTCGCAGAATCGGCCGCTGCGAGGCGTATCGCACTCCAGACAGCGGCCCCGCTCGGCGGCAGGCTGCTCGGCTGCGACCGCGACCGGTTCGCCGACGGTGCTCGGCCGCTCCGGCCTGCCCGCCGAGGCGGCGCGCGCAGGCTCGACGTCGATCCCCCGCCACCACGGCGTGCCCCCGTCGGACGGCGGCGCCGACGCCAGCTCCCGACCGCAGACCTCGCAGTAGTCCTGCGCCGAAGTGACATGCCCCGCGGCGCAGGTGGGCATCAGCCGTCCTCCTGACTCGCCTGCGGCCGGACCCTGGCGGTGCGGGTGGAGCGGGCGTCCAGCGTCATCTCCGCCTCGGCACTGATCCGGGAGCGCAGTCGCACCGTGCCGGTGTGCTCGTCCACCTCCACGACCTCGGCCAGCAGCCGCGCGGTGTCGCGGTGGCCGGAGGACTCGGCCAACTCGGCGGCGCGCCCCAGCCGCCTCGTGGCCATGTCCAGGTCGCCGCCCGCCCGCGCCGCCAGGCCCTCCCGGATCGCTCCGGCCAGTTCGGCCTGTCCGGTGTAATGCGCCACCTCGCGGTTGACGATCGTCGCCTGCATCAGGTCGGCGGTGCCCTCCGCGAGGACCAGTCCGGTGGCGAGCGGACCGGACTGGTCAGAGGAGGGCGTGACGACGCTGATCCGCGCGGCCAGCATCCGATCGGTCATCTCGATCGGCTCGATCTCGACGCCGACGTGGTAGGCACGCGTCTCGGCGCCCCACGAACCCGTCGGGAAGTCATCGGTCATCGCGCCCGAGGGCACCCGCCGCTCGCTCAGGTCGACCATGTCCGGGTCGACCTGCTTGACGAAACGGAGGCGAGCGGTCTGCGGTGTCCATAGCCGGAGGGCGACGTCCGCCACCTCCTTGCCCATCGCCGCGTCGGTCATGGCCCGGAAGTCCTCGGCCAGGTTACCCGGCTCTGCGACGATGTCCACCGTTCCCAACAGGGTCTCGGCGATCCGACGCAGTTCGGGAACCCGCCAGTCCGTCCCGATTCCTCGGCAGTCGCAGACGAACCGGTCCCGGCAGGCCGCCAGTCCCTCGGCCAGTTCGGCCTCGTCCTCACCCTGATTGACTCCGTCGGTGAGCAGGATGGCGTGTCGCACGCCGCCCGGCTGAGAACGGAACAGCTCCTCGGCCAACAGCAGCCACCGACTCATCGCGGTGCCGCCGTCGGCACGCAGCTCCCGGATCGCCTGCTTGGCCGCCGCCCGGCCCGCCGCATCAGCCCGCGCGAGGCCTCGATGCGGTGGATACACCATCCGGGCCGTCAGATTTCCCGCGATGACGGCGAACCGAACTCCCTCGCGCAGCGCGTCGACAGCGGTCACCGTGGCCTGGCGGGCGGCGGCGATCCTGGCCCTCGGCCAGTTCATCGAGGACGAGCAGTCCACCATGATGACCACCGTCGTGTCCTCGGTGGCGGCCGAGCCGACGCTCCCCGTCTCCCCGGATTCGGCGGCGGTCACCGTGACGATCGCGTCGACGTCACGCCCGCCGACGGGCAGATGTCTGTTCTGATCGACCGTGACCTCGAAATCCAGCCCGCTGACCATCGCGACGACTCCTCCCGCCGAATCCGCCGGGAACGCGCCGACACCCCCGCCGGTCGGTCATCGCAGCTGCGCAGCGATGTGTCCGCACGTGTCCCGTCTCAGACGGTGGTCCCTCCGCGCCCCAACGGGAACGGCACCAGCGCGACCGTGATGTTGTCGTGACCACCGCCCCGGAGCGCGAGGCTGGTCAGTTCGCGGCCTGCGGTGAAGGGGTCGCCGAGCCCGGCGACTCGCACCGCCGTCTGCGTCGGGTCGCCCAGGTAGTGCCACAGGCCGTCGGTGCAGATCAGCACGACGCCCGGCCGGTCCGGTCGGATCGTGACGACCTCGGCAGGCCTGCCGTCGGAGTCCGCCCCGAGCCAACGGCACAGCGCGGCGGCGCGGCGGTCGCCCTGGATCTGCAGCTCGGTCATCTCGCCGGTGGAGACCATCTGCCTCGCCCAGGAGTGATCCAGTGTCAGGCAGGCGGAGCCGCCCGAGGCGACGACCTCGGCCACCCGATCACGGTGGGCCTCGGAGCTGATCGCGATGTCCGCGCCCCCGACGACACCGGGGTTGACCACTGTGGACTCCGGATCGGGCAGGGCGAGCCAGTACGCCCGGCTGTCGCCCACCCAGCCCACGGTGATCTCCGTCGAGGTCACGACCGCCGAGACGAACGTGCAGGACGGCGGATCACGGTCGGCCGCGTCGGTGTGCAGGCGGGCCACCGACTCGGTGGCGGCGCGGACCGCCCTGCGCGTCGCCTCGGCGGGCTCCGAACCCGCCCGGACCGCCTCGGAGAGCAGCTCGGCCGCCGTGTAGGCGGCGACGCGGGACGCATCCTCGGCGCGGGACGAGGAGGACACCCCGTCACAGACCACCACCACGACCGCAGGCGACCCGTCTGGCGACGTTTGAGTCCGCAGACCGAAGGCGTCCTCGTTGTGGTGGTGTCGGAGTCCCCGGTCGCTGACCCCCGCGACGACGTCGAGATCGACCTCGACCCGATCGTTCTCGGCGGGCTTGGCCCGACCGCAGCGCGCGCAGAAGCCGTCGCTGGTGAACTGTCCGTGGCCGCAGGACGCGCAGACCGGTGCGCCCGCGGGCACGACCGACGGGGGCTCCTCGGCGGCGGAGCTCGCCAGGAGCGGGCCCATGTTCTCGCCGCACTCCTCGCAGAAGAGGTCACCGACGATGGTGACGTACTCGCATTGCGGACACGCTGGGCCGCTCGGCTTCTGGCCGAGGACCGAAGTCTGTGATTGCGCCATCAACTACACCAGAGTTCGGGGGCGAAGGCTGTTCGCCCGATCCACCAGGGCGATGCGCTCGGCCCGGTCTTCGACGGCCCTGGCGAGGCTGCGGTAGCCGCGCTCAAGACCGAGTCGCAGAATGTGCTCGTCCAGCTCGTAGCCGAACACGCGGCCGGGCGCCTTGGGACGCCCGCCCACCCCGGCGCCGACGCTGCGCACCCACTCGTGGGCGGCACGCAGCACCTCCACCGTCAGTCGCGCCCGTCGCTCGACGTCCAACCCCAGGGGTTCCAGCCGTCCTGCGGCGTCGAGCAGGTCCTGGTGACCGAGTTCTCCTGGATTGCGGCCCTGCACCCTGGCCAGGATCGCGGCGATCCTGGCCGCCACATGGTGTCTGGAGGTGTCGGGCACCGCCTCCAGCACGAGCACGGCGCCTCGGACGTCCCCGGAGCGCAGCCGGGCCCGCGCGAGTCCGAAGGCCGCGCTGACGAAGTCGTGGTCGGTGCGCCAGACGACGTCGTAGCGTCTCGCGGCAGCGGCGACCTCGCCTCGGAACTCGTCGGTGACCGCAACGGCGAGCTTCGTCGCCTGCTCCCCGGGGAACCGGTCGTAGAGGGCCTCGAAGCGGTTCCTGGCGTCGTTAAGATCCCCGGCGGCCAGCGCGCCCAGTGCCAGATACCAGGCGATGCGCCAGTCGTCCGGCTCGTGCCGGGCCAGTTCCTGGAGCACCTGCCAGGCGGGCCGCAGCTCGCCCCGGTCGATGTGGGCCCGAGCCAGCCGCAGTCGTACCTCGTTCGTCTGCGCCGCAGCCCGAAGCTGCTCCGGACCGGCGTCCTCGGCGCTGAGCAGGAAGCCTGCGGCCGGGTCCTTCGGATCGACCACCGGGACCGGGAGAGCCATCGCCACCCTGCGCGTCTCGAGCACCGCCGTGCCCACGACGATCTCTTGAAGACGATCGACGCCGAAGCTGCGGCGCTCCGGGGTGAACATCGGCGACACGCCGGGGATGGGCTTCCGATCGCGGACGGCGACGACCTCGCGGAGCACGCCGGTGAGCTGCTCGGCCATCTCGTCGGCCGAGTCGAACCGTCGGTTGGGGTCGGTGTGGCACGCCCGACGCAGGAAGCGGAGCAGCGACTCGTACTCGGCCAGCACCGGCACGTCGGCGGGGTCGGGCAGCTGCTCCTTGAACTCCTTGTTGTAGCCGGGGAAGTGGAAGCTGAGGACCGCGAGCAGCCTGCCGACGGTGTAGAGGTCGGAGGAGATCGAGGGGCCGATGGTCGCGATCTCCGGCGCCTGGTAGCCGATCGTGCCGTACACCGCGCCGTACTGGTCGTCCACGTGCAGCACGGCGCCCATGTCGATCAGCTTGATCTGTTCGGCGGTCTGGATGACGTTGTCGGGCTTGAGGTCGCAGTACAGCAGGCCACGCTCATGGAGGTAGCCCATGGCGGGCAGGATCTCCAGGACGTAGGCGACGGCCTGGTCCAACGGCAGCGCGGCCGACGGACCGTCGACCCTGCGGCGTTCGGTGAGGATGTCACGCAGCGACTGGCCGCCGACGTACTCCATCACGATGTAGCCCACGGTCTCCGTCGAGCTCGCGTCGGCAGGCTGCACGACGTTGAAGATCCGCACCACGTTGGGATGCTCGACCTCGGCCAGCGCCCGCTGCTCGTTCAACGTCGCCTCGACCGCGTCCGCGTCGCCGTCGTTGAGCAGTCCCTTGAGGACGACCCAGCGATCGTGCACGTTGCGGTCGCGAGCGAGGTAGATCCAGCCGAAGCCGCCGTGCGCGATGCAGCCGAGCACCTCGTACTGGCCCGCCAGGATGTCGCCCGGCCGCAGCTTGGGACTGAAGGAGTAGCGAGCCCCGCAGTTCGGGCAGTACCCGTCCACCCGGCCCGGCCTGCCGCCTCGGCTGCGGCCGACGGGCTTCTGACAGCTCGCGCAGTACCTCTTGTTCTCGGCCACCTCGGGGTTGCTCAGCACGACGGAGGCCGGATCGCGGGCGGGCACCTGCGGCACCTCGACCAGGCCGCCGCCGAGCCTGCCCCGCCTGCTGGAGCGGGTCGAGCCCCGCCGCGATCGAGCCGAGCCGGTGCGGGTGGACGTCGAGTTGGTGGCCGCGGTGCGGTCGCTCACCGAGGTGCTCGACGTCGGAGAGTCCGACCCCGGAGAGTCCGACCCCGAGGTGCCGGCCACCGACGTCTTGGGTGCCGAGGCGAACGCCGACCGGCCGGGCGGACTGGTCACCACGGTGCGGTCCGGGCCGAGGCCCGACGTCACAGGCGGGGCAGGCGGCGCGGACGACGCGGGCGGGTTCTGTCGGGGCTGCGAGGTCGAACGGACGGTGGCATGCAACGGCGGCTGTGGCGGGCCCGCCGGGAACGGACTCGACACGGTCCCCGGCGGCGGTCCCGACCGACCCGGCGGAACCGGGGTCCGGACCGTCATCGGCGGAACCTGGTGCGGCGGACCGGGCCTGCCCTGATGCGGTCTGGACCCGACCGGGCCCGAGGTGCCGCCGGGCGGGGTCGCAGGCGGCTGGCCTCCCATCGGCGGCTGGGGCGGGCGCTGCGTCATCGAGGTGCCGGGACCGGCCGGCGGGGGCGGTGGTGCGGCGGGCGGCGCGTCGCCCATGCCGGACACGCGACGACGACCCTCTCCGTCGAGACCGCCCAACCGGGCCGCGACCCGCGAGGGCGACGGCGGCTCCTCGGCCGAGGGATCGACGAGCCGATTGACCACCGAGTCCGTCCTCGGCTGCTCCTCGGCGCTCGGCGCGTGACCGCACACCTCGCAGTAGCCCTCGACCACCCGGCCGGTACAACCGGATCGAGCACATGCGCTCATCGTCGCCCCTCCTTCCCCGCCAGCCCGCGCTGATAGCGGGTGACGGCCCTCGTGGCGGCGGCCAGATCGCATGGCGCCCGCCACAGCAGTTCGTACGCTTGTCGGTGCAGCTCGAGCAGTTCCGGCTCCTCGACGAGACCGAGTCTGCCCGCCCTCGCCTGGTAGGCGTCGAGCCTGCCGCGCAGCTCACGCCGCCGAAGAAGCAGCTCGCTCGCCCGCCGCAGCGCGGTCGCCGCCTCGGCGGCGGCCTCGGCGTTGCGGACCCGCAGTTCGGCCGCCGACTCCGCAGCGTCGACGGGATGTCCGACCTGCTGGAGAATCGTGAGACGTTCGAGGGCGGCGCGCAGTTCCGGCCCTGCGGAGACAGGCGGCGGCAACGCCGGATCGATGATCTTGGCCAGCACCTCGGTGCGGACCCGGTCGGCCTCCGCCTCAGCCGACGTGACGTCCGCGACGCCCGCATGCAACTCGGCAAGCACCTGCGGCGCGGAGTCCCGCATCCGCGCGACCGTCTCGACGCGGTCGCCGATCCGGCGCAGCTCGGCGAGCAGCGGTGCCAGCGGGGCATCGAGGTCCGGGGCCAGGTCCGCGCCGTTCTCGGTCGGCGGTCCGACGGGGAGTCCCGAGCGGCCCAGATCTCGGTTCGACGGCTCGGATTCGGCAGCGTGCGAGCCTGACCGAGGACCGAGCCCGGTCGCGGCGGCGTCCTTCGAGGCGGGGCCGCCTCGGCCGCCGCCGTCCCGACCGGGACCGAGCGGGTCGGACACCGCGCGTGCCCGCACGGCGGCCAGCGTCGTCGCGACATCGCGCAGCTCGCGATCGAGCACGGAACCGGGTTCCGCTGCGCCGACGGCACCGGCCCTGGCCCGCAGGCCGTCGAGTTCGGTCTGCACCGGGTCGAGGCGAGCGGCCACGGCGGACCAGACGGCCGCCGCACGGGAGACCGCCGTGCCGATGTCCGCGAAGGCGGCGCTCATGTCGGCGAACAGCTCGGTGAGGCCGATCCGCACCGCGCGCTCCCTCGGGCCGAGCAGTCCGCGCCGTTCCAGCGGCAGTTCGACGCGTGACAGCTCCACCGACCTCCCCGAGAGCAGCTCGCCGAGTTCGGCGACCTCGGCAGGACCAGGCCGAGCCCGTCGGGCCCGCACCGCACCAGCCGTCTCGACGGTGCGGCGTAGCAGGTCGAAGTGCGTCCAGAGCAGGGCCAGCCGCTCCCGCAGCTGCGCCCAGCGGACTCGGGAGCAGCCGGTCAGCTCGACGTCGTCGAGGACACGACGACCCGCGTGGTCCTCCAGATCCAGCAGCGCCCGGGCCGTGCGTTCCACCCGATCCCTGTGCTCGGCGAGCAACGCGTCAAGCGCACCGAGTGAGGTCACCGCGCCTGCCTGGCCGGGAACGCTCATCGCAGCACCTCCGGCACCCTCGTCAGTCCCGATAGTTCGCGGCGGGCGGCGCAGGCGCGGGCCCCAGGTCGGTCAGCCAGGTGTTGTACATCCGCTCCCAGGTCCCGTCCTGGCGCATCTCGGCCAGGAGTGCGTTGGCGAAGCGGACGAAGTCCTCGTCGTCCTGGTTGAAGGCCATCCCGTAGGGCTCGCTGGAGAAGCGGTCGCCCACCACGTGGAGCTGCGGGTCCTGCCTGGCCATCCCCGCCAGGATCGTGTCGTCGGTGGAGAAGCCCTCGACCTGGCCCTGCTGGAGCATGACCAGGCAGTCTGCCCAGTCGGCGACCTCCACCGCCACCAGACCCGCATCGTGTGCGGCGAGCCTGCGCAGCGAGGTGGAGCCGCGCGCCGAGCAGACTCGTTCGCCCGCGAGGTCGCCGACCTCCTCATAGCCCGAGTCCCGGTGGACGAGGAGTCGCTGCCCCGCCTCGAAGTAGACGGACGAGAAGTTGACGCGTTCCCAGCGTTCGCAGGTGACCGTCATCGTGCGGACGACGACGTCGACCGTGCCCTCCTCCAACACCTGTTCCCGCTGGTCCGAGGTCACCGTCACGTAGCGCACATTGCCCGGTTCGCCGAACAACGCCTCGGAGAGCTCGTTCACCAGATCGATGTCGAAGCCGGAGAGCCCTTCGGCCGCCGGGTCGCGATAGCCCATCAGATACGTCGTCTGGTCGACGCCTGCGATGAGGAAGCCTCGGTCGACGATCTCGGCCATCGTAGAACCGCTGGGCATCTGTCCCGGCGAGGGCAGTCCGCCCGCGGGTCGCAGGCTGGCCGTCGGATCGCAGGCCCCGTCCTCGGCGGGCGGCGGTTCCAACTCGCCTGCATCCTGGGCACCGACCGGCATCGGCCGCTCGACGTCGACGTCGACGTCCGCGGGCACCCCGGAGTCGCCACCCGCGCAGCCCGCCATCACGAGCAGGGCGGCCAGCACGACGGCGACACGACTTCCAGACCTCATCGGTACTCCCTCACGCGCTGCCAGACACCGGCACCCGCGCCGACCGCCGCCACTGCGGAGCAGCCCAGCAGGCCGATGGCCAAGCCGCCCAAGGCGCCATGTGCGTCGGCCGACCGCAGGCTCATCGTGGTTCTCGCGGCCCAGATCGCCGACATCAGGTTGTCCTCGACCTGGGTGAACGCCTCACCGCCCCGCCCCATCGCCGTGTCGACCGCCTCGACATAACTCCCGGCCTCATCGAGGGCTCGCAGCTCCTGATGTAACGACATCCACTGCTGGTTCTGCTCGATCGCGGCGTCCACCGAGGCACGAACCTCCGGGTCGACGGCCAGCTCCCGCGCCTCTCCGAGCAGTCCGCTCGCCCCGTCGGCGCCGCCCAACTCCTCGGCGGCCACGGCGTAGTCCTCCGCGTAGACCTGGCCTGCGGAGCCCTGCGCGACGAGGGTGAGCGTCTCGCCGCTCCTGGCCTGCAGGGCCGCGATGCGCGCCCTGGCCAGGACGTCGACCTGTTCTGAGCCCTCGGTACGACTCTGGTCCAGCTGACTCAGCATGGTCAGCTGGGCGATCCCGGTCCAGGCCAGACTCGCGACGACGGCCAGACTCGCCACCACCAGGCCGATGTTGAGAATCCGGTTGGTGCGCCGGAAGAGATGGATCTGGACGACGATCAGGCCCGCGAGCAGCAGGACGCCCAGCACGATCTCCGCGATCGGCAGGGTGGCGGCGCGGTCCTGATCCTGGATCACCCCTGCCATCTCCGTCTCGTAGAGCTCCTCGGCCGCAGGCAGCATGGTCGACTGCATCAGCCCCGAGGCCTCCCGCAGGTACGCGGCGCCGACGGGGAAGCCCTGCCGATGGTTGGCCCGCGCCGACTCGACGAGTCCGGCATAGACGGGCAGCTGGTTGGAGAGCCTGGCGACCGGTTCGGAGAGCCGGCCTGCCCCGCCCGCACCGTGTGCGGCGGTGGTCAGCGCGTCGGCTGCGTCGGCGATGTCCTCTTCGTAGCGCTGCCGGACCTCGAGCGGCTCGCCCCCGCCGACGAGGAAGGCCCCGGCCACGGTGGCGTCCGCATCGGACAGCGAGCTGTAGAGGTCCTGGGCGGCGATGCTCAGCGGTTCGCTGCGCTGCACCAGATCCTCGAGTCCGTCCTCCTTGGCCTGGACGGAGATGAAGCCGACCAGCCCGGTGAGCACGCTCAGCAGGACCAGTCCGAGGCCGAGCATCGCCAGCCTGCCGGGAGTGGTGGAGCGCAGCGTCCGCAGATCGTCGAGATAGCGCCGTACGGCACCGCGCGGCCTGCCTGCGCCTGTGGGGCCCGGCTGCGTCGGCCCGGCACCCGCACCCGCCGCAGGGGCGGGCGTCGCCTGCTGCGGAGGGGGCGGTGCCTGGGGTCTGCCGTGTCCCGGCGACACCGGCCGCTGCTGCGGGCCGGGCCGATCGGGTCGTCTGCCGGACTGAGTCGGCGGTTGGGGCGTACTCATGGCCGCCGCTCCCGCCGACGTGCCTGGCCGGGAGCCCGACGGCTCCGACGAGATCGCGAAGACGCCCCGACTCGGGCGATCAGCCCGGTCGGCGTGTCAGGACCTCTCACCGCGTCACACCCTCACGATCCGCATCCGCCCACGTCTTGTGGATTCGAGCGCGCCGGGACGGGAGTCATGCGGTTCCCCGAGTCTCCGACGGCGTCCGGCGATTCTTCCCCGTCACGGCGGAGGAGCCACGACCACCCTCGCGTTCGACGAAGTCGAGGCGCCACGATCAGCGTGGACTCTCGGCTCGCCCGTGTCCGCCTCGGGCATGGCGTCCCGATCTGCGCGCTCCAGAGCGAAGATACCGGCCGCTCTTGATCGCGACAGGGTTTTGGATCATTTCGTGACGCGGCACGCCCAGCCGGTCCGGCGGCGGCGCGGTGGTCAGCCCAGCCCGGCGGCGACCGCCTTGGACCAGATCTCCAGACCCTGATCGATCTGGGCCTCGTCGACGACCAGCGGCGGGATCATCCGGACCACGTTGCCGTGCGGACCGCAGGTGAGCAGCAGCAGGCCGAGGTCGGCTGCCGCCCGATGCACGCGGTTCGCCGTGTCCGGGGCGGGAGACCCGTCGGACTCGACGAACTCGGAGGCCACCATCAGGCCGAGGCCGCGCACGTCGCCGACGGCCGCATGGTCGGCCGCGATCCGGCGGGAACCGGCCAGCAGTCGCTCACCGGTACGGGCCGCGTTCTCGACGAGCCCCTCCTCCAGGATGACCTCCAGGGTCGCCACGGCGGCGGCGCAGGACACGGCGTTGCCACCGTAGGTGCCGCCCTGCGAACCGGGCAGGCCACGGCTCATCAGCTCGGTGCTCGCGGCGATCGCGGAGAGGGGGAAGCCGCTGGCCAGTCCCTTGGCGGTGATCAGGATGTCGGGCTCGACGCCGAAGTGCTGGTGTCCCCAGAATCGGCCGGTCCGACCGAATCCGGTCTGCACCTCGTCGAACACGAGCAGGATGCCGTGCCGGTCGGCCCGCTCGCGAAGGCCCGCCAGGAACCCGGGCGGCGCGGGGACGTAGCCGCCCTCACCGAGGACCGGCTCGACGAAGAACGCGGCGATGTCGGCGGCGGGGCTGGCGGTGAGCAGCAGATAGTCGAGTTCCCGCAGGGCGAAGTCGACGGCCTCCTGTTCGGACCATCCGTAACGGTAGGCGTAGGGGAACGGCGCCACGGTGACACCGGGGACCAGCGGTCCGATGCCTGCCCGGATCTTGGCTCCGGAAGTGGTCAGTGACGCGGCGCCGAAGGTCCGGCCGTGGAAGGAGCCCTGGAACACCACCACGTTCTGCCTGCCGCTCGCCTGCCGCGACAGTCGCAGGGCCGCCTCCACCGCCTCGCTGCCGGAGTTGACGTAGAACAGCGAGTCGAGCCCGGTGGGCAGCACCTCGCCCAGCCGTTCGGTCAGCGTGAGCAGCGGCTGGTGCATGACGGTGGTGTACTGGCCGTGGATCAGCGTGGCGACCTGCTGCTGCGCGGCCGCGACGACCTTCGGGTGACAGTGTCCGGTGCTCGTGACGCCGATCCCGGCGGTGAAGTCGAGGAAACGCCTACCGTCGTGGTCATAGAGGTAGACGCCCTCTCCTCGGGCGACCTGCACCGGAGTTGCCTGCTTGAGCAGTGGCGACAACTGAGCCATGATCACTCCCCAACTGTAGGATTGTCGACAATCTATCTCCCTCATGCAACCATCGACCGTGGTCGCGTGTCCACACCTACCCAGGGAGGGTTCCGGCATGACGAGCGTCGAGTCGGTCCTGAAGAAGACTCCGAAAGACCTGTTCATCGGAGGCAGATGGGTGCCCGCCTCGGGCGGCCGGACCTTCGACGTCGACGATCCGGCCACCGGCGAGGTGCTGTGCTCGGTCGCCGACGCCACTCCCGCCGACGGCGTCGCCGCTCTGGACGCCGCCGTGGCGGCGCAGCCCGCCTGGGCCGCCCATCCGCCCAGGGAACGCGGCGAGATCCTGCGCCGCGCCTTCGAGCTGTTGACCACGCGGATCGACGACCTCGCCCTGCTGATGACCTCGGAGATGGGCAAACCGCTTGCCGACTCCCGCGCGGAGATCACCTACGCCGCCGAGTTCTTCCGCTGGTTCTCCGAGGAGGCCGTGCGGATCGACGGCGGATACCAGGTCGCGCCGAACGGCACCGGCCGCTTTCTGGTGATGCGCCAGCCGGTCGGGCCGTGCCTCTTCGTCACGCCGTGGAACTTCCCGATGGCGATGGGCACCCGCAAGATCGGTCCCGCCATCGCGGCGGGCTGCACCAGCGTGATCAAGCCTGCCCACCAGACGCCCCTGTCGATGCTGGCGCTCGCGGAGATCCTGCAGGAGGCGGGGCTGCCCGACGGCGTCCTCAACGTGGTGCCCGCCGTGGGAGCAGGCGAGCTGATGGAGCCGCTGATCCGCGACGGCCGGGCCCGCAAGATCTCCTTCACCGGCTCGACCGCCGTCGGCCGCCGACTGATCGAGCAGTCCGCCGAGCAGGTGCTGCGGGTGTCGATGGAACTCGGCGGCAACGCCCCGTTCCTCGTCTTCGACGACGCCGACCTGGACAAGGCCGTGGACGGCGCGATGCTGGCCAAGATGCGCAACATGGGCGAGGCCTGCACCGCGGCCAACCGCATCTACGCCCAGGCCGGGATCGCCGAGGAGTTCGGCAGGAGACTGGCCGAGCGGATGGGGGCGCTGCGCGTCGGCCATGGCGCAGCGGACGGCGTGCAGGTCGGGCCGCTGATCGACGCCAAGGCCAGGACCAAGGTCACCGAGCTGGTCTCCGACGCCGTCGACCGGGGCGCGAAGGTCGTCATCGGCGGCAAGGCGCCCGAGGGCGACGGCTACGACGGGGGTTACTTCTACTCCCCCACCGTGCTCACCGACGTCCCGACCGACGCGCGGATGGCCACCGAGGAGATCTTCGGGCCGGTCGCTCCGATCAGCGTCTTCCAGACGGAGCAGGAGGCGTTGGAGTTGGCGAACGACACCGAGTACGGGCTGGTCAGCTACGTGTTCACCACGGATCTGGCGCGCGGGCTTCGGATGTCGGAAGGCCTGGAGACCGGCATGGTCGGCCTCAATCAGGGCATCGTGTCCAACCCGGCGGCACCGTTCGGCGGAGTCAAGCACTCCGGGCTCGGCCGAGAGGGCGGCAGCACCGGAATCGACGAGTTCCTGGAGACCAAGCTGGTCGCCATCGCGACCTGATTCTCTCTCTGCCGGTCCGGTCGAGGATCGACGTCGGCGCCGGGCGGTCCGTCACCGGGACCGCCCGGTGCCGCGTTCGCGGCCTCGGGGCCTCGGGGCGGCGGGGCGGCGGGCGTATTCCTCAGGACAGCTGATCGCAGCGGGAACGCGCGGACGCGGGAACGCCGCCAGATCGCCGGAGGCCGAAGTGGCGAGGTGGTCGAGGGCACGGCGTGGTCCTTGGCATCCGGGCCGCAGGCGGACTGCGGGCAGCAGCCGACGCCCGTGCAGCATCAGCCGGTCGGGCGACAGCAGTTCAGCGGTGCCGGGTCAGACGGTCGACGGCCTCGGTCATGTGCGCCTCCAGGCTGCTCAGCAGCAGTTCCTCGTCGCCTGCCTCGATGGCGTCGACCAGGCCGCGATGCTCGTCGATCGTGTCCCCGGAGTGCCGGGTCGTGCCCTGCAGCGCGAGCAGGCACATGCGAGTCTCGACCAGCAGCGTCTCGGCCATCCGCTCCAGGCGGGGACTGCCGGAGGCCGACACGAGGGTCTGGTGGAAGTAGTGATCGGCGTCGGTGAGCGCGTCGGCGTCCGCCGAGGCGGCGGCCGTGGCCATCTGGGCGTGTGCGGCACGCAGCCGGGACACCGCGGCGGCCCGATCCCCCTCCAATATCCGCCTGCAGGCGGCGCGCTCGATCGCCGACCGCGCCCGGTAGATGTCCCGCACGTCGTCGTCATCGAGGTCGATGACGAACAGTCCTCGGTGCGGCTCGCTGCGCAACAGACCCTCCTGCACCAGACGCTGCATCGCCTCCCGAAGCGGTCCCCGACTCACTCCGAGCCTGTTCGCGAGGTCGATCTCGCCCAGCTGGCCGCCGGGAGGCAGCTCGCCCCTGGTGATCGCGGTGCGGAGCTGCTCCGCGACGATCTCAGCGGTCGATCTCCTGGTCAGCGGCGCCAGTCCGCTGGTCGTCGGATGGGTGTCGACGGTCACCATCTGTCACTCCGTTCTCCGGCCGGACAACACGCCCAGGCCTCGTGGCGCTGCCCGCCCTACCAGGCGAAGACCCTCCCACACGCTCACCTGGTTGGCGGTCAGCACCGGTTTGCCCACCCGCTCGGTGAGTTCGTCGAGCAGCGTCGCGGTGTGCAGGGCGGTGTCCGGGACGAGCACGGCCTCGGCGTCGGGATGATCATGACCTGCCACGAAGTCGAGCACGTCGGCCCGCTCGAGAGTGCCCACCTCCGCCGCCGTCACGATGCCCCGGCTGGCCAGCGACACGACCTCGACGCCGTCGCGCGCGAGGAATCCCGCGAAGCGGTTCGCGACGTCGACCGGATAGGTCGCCGCGACCGCCACCCGGCGCAGCTCCAGCGCCCGCAGCGCCCGGACGAACGCGAAGGAGGTGCTGGAGGCCGGCACGCCCGCCGCCTCGGCCAGCCGCTCCACCTGAAGCGTCGCCCCGTCCCAGCCGAAGACGAAGCTGCCGCTGGTGCAGGCCCAGACCACCGCGGCGATCTCACGATCCCGCAGGGCGGCGGCCCCCTCGGCCAGCACGTCGTCGCCGCCGATGTCGAGCAGCGCGTCGACGCGGTGGGCGTCCTCGCGCATCTCGGTGTGCACCAGGGGCAGTCGCACGTCGTCGTCGATCAGGCGTTCCAGCGTCGGATAATCGTCCTCGGCGCTGTAGCCCGGGTACAGGAATCCCACCGTCACGGCCACCCGTGCCTCCGATCCTCAACGGGCAGATTGTCGACAATCCTACCGGGTCAGGCCGCCGGGAGATGCGCCTGCCGGAAGAGAAGCTGGTCCACGGCCACCGACTCCCTGTTGAGCAGGCGCAATGCGCCCCACATGGTCACCTGGTTCGCGGTGAGCACCGGCTTGCCCAGCGCACGCTCCAGCAGCGGAATGATGTCGTAGGTGGGCAGGTTCGTGCAGCTCACGAACATCGCCTCCGCCTCGGGCCGGTCCGCCGCACGCACGATCTCCATGACCTCCTGGTAGGACACCTTCCAGATCTGGCCGAGCAGCCCGAGGCCCTGACAGGAGACCGCCTCGATGTCGTACTCGCCGAGGAAAGTGCTCAACCGGTCGTTGATCGCCCCGATGTACGGGGTGGCGATCGCCACCTTGCCTACCCCCAGCACGCGCAGCGCCTCGACCAGGGCGCCGGAGGTGGTGACGGCGGCGGGCGCACCCGCCTCCAGCATGATCGTGGTCAAGGCGTGCTCGCCGAGCGACCCGTTCACGAAGCTGCCCGAGGTGCAGGCGTAGGCGACCACCTTGGGCTCAGGCGTGAGCAGATCACGGGTCGCCCCGTGCACTGCCTGCTCGTCGCTGATCATGGCCGCCATCTCCACGGTGACCGGCACCGGGACGTAGGGGACCCTGGTCATGTGCAGGGTGACCTGATCGGGCACCCAGCGCCACAGCTCGCGATCGAGCGCGAAGTCGAACGGCGCGACGATCCCGATCCCGTCGTCCGGGTACGGGCCGTCGACCGTTCCGAAAGCCTCGGCCGCCATGGCGAGGTCGGCGTCCGGGTTCCTGGTCAGTCCGAGCCCCGAGTCAATCCGCGTGCCTGCGGTAGACCAGGCGCTCGCCGACCGCGCCGGACCGCCAGACGTCGTTGCACGCCTCGGCCATCTGCTCCAGGCCCTCGACGATCGTCGCGTAGACGTTGCCGGGCACCCAGCCGACGTCCCCGTTGAGCAGCAGGTTGTTCCGCCCGTAGAAGATCGCGAGATCGATCACGCCGGGCAGCTCGTGGATGTCCTTCTCCTCCTTGAAGCGGCGATCCAGCATGCCGCCCGCGAAGTCGAAATACATCACGTCGCCGGGGATGGGCGTGACGGTCGGGTTCTCCAGCCCCGGCGGCACCTCCGCGAAGCGCGGCACCATCGTGTAGACCTCGTTGCGCGCGTACTTCGCGTGGTAGATGTCGCCGCCCTGGGGCAGCGCCTGCCAGACGGCCTCGCAGGTCAGCGGGGCGTCCTTGTCCAGTAGCTCGGCCACACAGGACACGCCGCGCTTGGTGAGCTCGATCTGGATGTATCGGGGCATAGCAGAGACCTTTCGGGCGATCGTGTCGGACGGGACACTTGTCGGGTCGGTTCGGCAGACTCGTGCGGGCCGAGGAACGGCCGTGTTCTCCGCGTGCCCGTCTGGCAGGTGCCCGTGGGTGCCGGTGCGGATTGTTGACAATCCTACGAGGCCTTCCTAGCGTGTCAATGCCCGAGCTGGTAGACCGATGGTCTCTTCGTGAACCGCCCCCGAACGACGGAGCCTTGCCGTATGTCGCCACTCGCCCGCCCGGTCGTCGCCGTCCTCCACGACGGCACCGACGTACTGCCGCCGTCGACCGAACTCGACCAGCTCGCCGACGTCCGACCCGCCGTCGCAGCCGAACTGGCGGACGTGCTGCCCGGCGCCGACGTGCTGTTGGCCTGGGATTTCTCTTCCGGCGCCGTCGAGCGAGCCTGGCATGCCGTCGACTCGCTGCGCTGGGTGCACACCGCGAGTGCGGGCGTGGACCGGCTGCTGTTCCCCGCTCTCCTCCAGGACTCCGACATCGTGCTCACCAACTCGCGGGGGGTCTTCGACCAGCCGATCGCCGAGTACGTGCTCGGCCTGGTCCTCGCCTTCGCCAAGGACCTGCCCACCACCGTCGACCTGCAACGGGAACACCGGTGGCAGCACCGCGAGACCGAGCGCATCGCAGGCCGCCGAGCCCTGGTCATCGGCACCGGCCCCATCGGACGAGCCACCGGCAGACTGTTGCGGGCGGCGGGACTGCTCGTCGAGGGAGTGGGACGCCGGGCGCGGGAGGACGACCCGGACCTGGGCCGAGTGCACGCCAGCGAGGACCTGCTCACCGCCCTGCCCGATGCCGACTTCATCGTCTGCGCGGCCCCGCTCACCCCGGCGACCCGAGGGATGATCGACGCCGCCGCGCTGGCCGCGATGCGGCCGGACGCGCGCTTCATCAACGTCGGGCGCGGCGCGCTGGTCGTGGAGGACGACCTGATCGCCGCGCTGGGGACGGGCGGACTGGCCGGAGCGGCCCTCGACGTCGTCGCCTCGGAGCCGCTGTCCTCGGACTCTCCGCTGTGGACGATGCCCGGCGTCGTCATCTCGCCGCACATGTCAGGGGACGTCAAGGGCTGGCGTTCTGAACTGCTGGCGCTCTTCCTGGCCAATCTTCGCCGGTACCGCGACGGCGAGGCGCTCGACAACGTGGTCGACAAGGCCAGGGGCTACGTCACCACCGGATGACCACCGCCCTGGCAGGCGGACAGGCGATCGACGACGTGTGAGGACGAGGAGGCAATGGTGGGCGAGGACCTGGCGGAGTCGACGGCAGGGCAGCTGCGAGCCGCCTTCGACCGAGGTGAGACGACGCCTCGGGAGGCGGCTGAGGCGGTGCTCGCCCGGATCGATCGCCTCGACGGGCAGGTCAACGCGTTCTGCCTCCTCGACGAGGCGACGACGCTGGCCGCGGCCGACGCGGCCACCGACCGGCTTCGCCGAGGCGTACCGCTGGGCCCGCTCGACGGCATCCCGGTCTCTATCAAGGACGTGCTGCTGACCAAGGGCTGGCCCACCATGCGGGGCTCGCGCAGTACCGACGTCTCGCAGCCCTGGGACGCCGACGGGCCCTCCGTGGCGCGGCTGCGGGAGCAGGGCGCGGTGTTCGTCGGCAAGACCACCACGCCCGAACTGGCGTGGAAGGGCGTCACCGACGGCCCGCTGACCGGGGTCACCCGCAATCCCTGGGACCCCGGCCGGACGGCGGGCGGCTCCAGCGGGGGCGGCGCGGCGGCCGTGGCGCTGGGCATGGCGCCGTTGACGCTGGGCACCGACGGCGGCGGATCGGTGCGCATTCCCGGCAGCTTCTGCGGGATCTTCGCACTGAAGCCCACCTACGGTCTGATCTCGCATTATCCGAGCAGCCCCTTCGGCACCCTGGCCCATGTCGGCCCGATGACCAGGACGGTCGCCGACGCCGCACTGCTGCTCGACGCGGTGGCGGTGCCCGATCCCCGGGACTGGTCGGCTCTCCCCGCGCCGACGACGCCCTTCGTCGAGACTCTCGGGGCGGGCGTGCGGGGCCTGCGGATCGCGTTCAGTCCCGACCTCGGCTACGTCGAGGTGGATCAGGAGGTCGCGGAGCAGGTCGCGGCGGCGGTCGAGGTGTTCGCCGAGCTCGGCGCCGTCGTGGAGCAGGTCGATCCCGGATTCACCGACCCGGTGACGGAGTTCCATACGCTGTGGTTCGCCGGTGCGGCGAAGTCGCTGGAGGCGCTGTCGGATCGGCAGCGGGCGAGACTCGACCCCGGCCTGCGGGAGATCGCCGAGCAGGGCGCCGAGTACTCGGCGCTGGACTACCTCACCGCCAACGCCTGCCGTGCCGCCCTCGGCGCGCTGATGGGCCGGTTCCACCAGCGCTACGACCTGCTGCTGACGCCGACGATGCCCATCCCCGCCTTCGAGGCGGGCCGCGAGTCGCCCGCCGGGTCGAGCGGGCCGAGGTGGACGAGCTGGACGCAGTTCACCTATCCCTTCAACATGACCCAGCAGCCCGCCGCGACCGTCCCCTGCGGATTCACCCGCGACGGCCTGCCGATCGGGCTCCAGGTGGTCGGACCCCGGCATGCCGACGCCGCCGTCCTGGCGGCCTGCCACGCCTTCGAGACGGCCAGGCCGTGGCAGGGCCGCCGTCCGGTGGTGGCGGGCGGCTGACGGGCCGCTCCGTCCCCGATCGGACCATCGGCGGCGACCCGGGGCCCGTCCCAGTGCGGGCTGGGCCCGGGGCAGGCCGGGCGGGCAGGGGTGGCGGTGCCGCCCGGCACGACGAGGCAGGCAGCAGGGCGCACGATCCGGCAGGGCCTGCCCGGCCCGCTCCCCCGCGAACGGCGTCGGATCTCACCGGAGAGAATGTGCCGCCCGGTGCCCGTCGGCCCGCCGCCGCGTCGGCATCGGCGGCCGAGGGGTCCGCCTCACGGCCGATCGCTCGGCCGGGACCCGGTCGCGTCCGCCGAACGGGGGTCCTCGGCGAGCAGGTCCACGAGCATCCGCATCCCGGCGGGCTCGATGGGAAAGTGCCCGGCGTCCGGCAGCAGCACCAGTCGTCGGGGTGCGGCGAGCCGCTCGAAGAAGGGCAGGCTGAGCTCCACCGGGGTCCAGCTGTCCGCCGCCGGATGCGCCAGGACGAACTCGGGAGCGGTGACCAGCTCCGGCTCCACGCTCGGGACCGCGTCGAGGAAGCTCCGCACGAAGCCCAGCGGCATCCGGTTGCCGCCGCCGCTGCGATCCCGCAGAACCAGATCGACCAGCGCCGGGATGTTGCTCATCGCCCGCATGTTCACCAGCAGGTGCAGCGGCAGCTCCACTCGCGCGAACGGTCCCGCCGCCCACCGCAGCACGGGTCTCGCGACGGCACCCAGCCACGGGGCACGGGCCGCCTTCCGCCGGACCCGAGCGTCGCGAGAGTCCACGAGACACGTGACGACGACCCGGTCGGCCAGGCCGGTCCGCACGGCGACCTCGTAGGCGATCATCCCGCTCATGCTGGCGCCGATCAACGTCAGCGGTCGTGCGTCATCGCGACGCTCGGCACGCAGCAGATCACCGGCCAGGTCGATCCAGTCCCGCAGCCGCACCGCACCCCGCCGAGGAGTCCGCGTCCGGCCGAAGCCGGGCAGGTCCGGAACGACCAGTTCGACGCCGCGACCGGCGAGCTGAGCCGCGATCGGCCACATCGCCGCCGCGTTGCCGCCCGCGCCGTGCAGCAGCAGTGCACGCCGGGGCGCGTCGGGTTCGCCCACCCGCTCGACATGAACGTCCATGTCCCGCCATCGCCACCAGGTGGTGCGACGGGCGGGCAGGGGGTCGGGGCACAGTTCATCGGGCAGTAAGGCCAGGTAGTCGTCATGCACACCGGTAGTCTTCGACGGGACGGACGCCCCGACAACTCGCATTGGGAAGATCATCGCCGAACCCCGCAGGACACCGCGCCAGCAGCGCTCACGGGACACGGTGGAGTTCATCCTGGAGGCGGCTGCTCAGCTTTTCGACCGGGACGGCCTTGCCGCGACCACGAATCACATCGCCGAACGCGCGGGTGTGTCCATCGGGACGGTGTACCAGTACTTCCCGAACAAGCAGGCCCTGCTCTACGCCTTGGCGCTGCGCCACGTCGAGGCGACCCGGGCTCGGCTGACTGTGGTGCTCGCCGAACTCCGCAGCCGCGAGCCGCCGTTCGCCGACACCATGGCCGTACTCGCGACCGAGGTCGCCGCGCTGCATCATGACCGACCCCGGCTGCACGCCCTGATGCACCGACACGCCCCCAGGGTGCCTGCGGGCCTCGCGGTGCTGGGTGCGCTGACCGACCGGTTGATCGCCGAGGTGGCTCATCACCTGCGTCGGTGCGGTCGAGGGGACGCGGACGCGACGGTGACCGCCGCGACCCTCGTTCATGCGCTGGACGCCCAGCTGCACCACGTCCTGCTCGACCGCTCCGACCAGGTCGATCGCCTCGTCACCCTGGCCCTCGCGATCACCGATGCCGAGCGGCCGGACTGATGCGCGACGATCAGCGGCCGGGGCGGCTGTCGAACTCCCGGCCCGGCCGTCCCCTGCCCGGCGGCCCGGACTGACCGGACTGACCATGGACACTGCGGAGCAGAATTCAGCAGCCGACGGCCCTCGATCGTCCGCCTGCGTCCCTCCTGGTCCGAGGGAGACCGTGAGCCGCGACGGACCGGTGGCGGCAGGATGACGCCCGAACAGATCCCGCAGAGAGAGGCGAGTCGGATGCCCCGCGAACACCACTACGAGGTCGCGGTGTCCTGGACCGGGAACACCGGCGCGGGCACCTCGGGTTATCGGGACTACGAGCGGTCGCACGACGTCGCCTCGGCCGGTCTGCCCGTCATCGAGGGCAGCGCCGACCCCGCGTTCGTCGGCGACCCGAGCCGGTGGAATCCCGAGCAGCTCCTCCTCGCGGCGTTGTCACAGTGCCACATGCTCAGCTACCTCGCGTTGTGCTCACTCGGCCGAGTCGTGGTCGTGGAGTACGTGGACTCCGCACGCGGGGTGATGCACGAATCTGCCCGCACCGGCGGCCGATTCACCGAGGTGGTCCTGGCACCGGTGGTCACCGTGACGAGTGAGTCCATGGTCGGCGAGGCAACCGACCTGCATCACCGGGCACACGAGACCTGCTTCATCGCCAATTCGGTGAACTTCCCCGTCCGGCACGCCCCGACGATCCGGGTGCGCCCGCCGCGCGGCTGAGCGCGCAGGCTCGTCGCGAGAGCGCACGACACGGGCCTGGTCGAGGCCCGGCGCGCAACACGCCGTCTACGGTTGCGACGGCACCGGCGAGGCTCGTCCGTGCCCGCGACCGCTCCCGTCGAGCCGCCCGAGCACACCGACGCGGCGTGGTGGCTGGTGGTGATTCCGCCGAGCAGCCGGGACTGCCCCCCGGCCGGTGTCCCGAGGCCGCGCCCGAACCGCGCACTTCGGGTCCGGCGCCTGTACCGAGGAGGTCAGTTCGGCTTCAGACTCGTCATGACGTGTTTGAAGCGGGTGTAGTCGTCGAGGCCGTGCCGAGAGACCCCGGTGCCGTGACCGGAGTGCCGGAAGCCGTTGTGCGGCATCTCGGCCGCCACGCTGCCGTGGGTGTTGACCCAGACGCTGCCGAAGGACAGTGCGGCGGCCACCCTGGCGGCCAGGGCGTTGTCCGCCGTCCAGACACTGGCCGCGCGGCCGTAGCGCACACCGTTGGCCAGCATCAGGGCGTCCTCGACGTCGGTGAAGCGCTGGACGGTCAGCACCGGGCCGAACACCTCGTTCTGCACCACCTCGTCGTCCTGGTGGACACCCGCGATCACGGTGGGACGGAAGTAGTAACCGCGCTCGCCCGTGGGCCCGCCGGTGGTGAGCACCTCGGCGTGGTCGGGGAGCCGTTGCAGGACTCCGTTGACCTGATCGAACTGGACCGCGTTGTTCAGCGGGCCGTAGTCGGCCGAGACGTCCTGCGGCGGCCCGGTGCGCAGTGCCTCAGCACGCACCACGATCTCGGCCAGCAGTTCGTCGTAGACGGCCTCGGCGGCCAGCACCCGAGTCGCCGACAGGCAGTCCTGCCCGCCGTTGGCGAAGGCGGCCCGGACCAGTCGAGCCGCCGTGTCGGGAACGTCCACGTCCCCGAACACCACCGCCGGGGCCTTGCCGCCCAGTCGGAGGTGCACCCGCTTGAGGTCGGAGGCCGCCGAGCCCGCGACCTCCATCCCCGACCGCACCGCGCCGGTCAGGGCGATCAGCCGGGGCGTCTCGTGCGCCACCATCGCCCGCCCGGTGTCCCGATCGCCGCAGATGACGTTGAACACACCGGCGGGCAGCACGGCTGCGGCGTGCTCGGCGAGCAGCAGGCTCGTCGTGGGCGTCGTCTCGGCAGGCTTGAGCACCACCGCGTTGCCTGCCGCCAGGGCGGGTGCCACGGAGGACGCGGCGAACACCAGCGGATGGCTGTGCGGGGTGACCTGCGCGCAGACGCCCAACGGCTCGCTATGCAGCATGGAGGCATGGCCTGCGAGGTACTCACCGCCTGCCGTCCCGTCCAGCACGCGTGCCGCGCCCGCGAAGAAGCGGATCTGGTCGACGGCCTGCGGAAGCTCCTCCTCGACGACCTGCCGCACCGGCTTCCCCGTCATCGCACACTCGGCGAACACGAAGTCGGCGGCGGCATCCTCCACGGAGTCGGCCAGCCGCAGCAGTGCCCGCTGCCGCTCAGCGGGCGTGGTGCCAGCCCAGATCTCCTGAGCCCGCTCGGCGCGACGCAGTGCGCCGTCGACGTCGGCCCATCGGCTCAGCCCGGCAGCGCCGAACTCCTCCTCGGTGCACGGATCGACCAACGGTGCAGTCTCACCGTCCACCGTGTCGACGTACTCGCCGCCGACGAAGTTGCGCAGCACCGCCGAACTGTCCACTGTCGACTCCGACCGTCGTCTGAGCGCGCCTCGGCGCGGATCGTCACTCCGCCTCGCCCGCCGCCTTGTGCACCGCGTCGACGAGCAGACCGAGTTCACCGCCCGCATGAGCGAGCCGTTCGGCCACCACACTGGCATGCCCGGACAGGTCTCCGCCGTAGCCGGTACTGCGCAGCCACTGCGTGATTCCGTCCAAGCCGTCGGCGGCACCGGTGACGGCCGCGGCCAGCCCGGCCACGATCCGCTCGATGTCGGCGAGACTGTGCATGGCGTTGGTGTCGGAGAGCTGATCGCCGAGCTGACGAGCGGCTTCGCCGACTTCCTGAGCGACATCTGCGGGGGGCATCGCGTCGTTCGTATCGACGTCCTTGACCCCGCGCCGCGGACCGGTGCGCGGGACCGGCTTGTAGCGAGCGGCCCTACCCGTCTGTCGATCCCGGTGCGTGGAGGCATCCATGAGTTGCGAGGGTAGTCCCCTTCGGGCGCATCGTGTGCAGACTCCCGTGCCCCCGATGATCGGCGAGTCGGGGCACGTGTGGATCACTCGGAGTGACCCCTGCTGATCAACGACGCTCTGATTGTCCTCCCGACGGGCGAAGCGGCGCAGGTCAGCGGGCAGGCAGTCCACTTCGGCGTGTCGTCGTCACCCAGGCGGACGCCTGCTGAACAGGCGTCGCCGTCTCGCAGTCGATCGTCGTCCCGCAGTCGTTCATCGCCTCCGCAGACTCGCAGGCGGCGAGCGCAGGACGCGTCCGTCCTGATCGACCCCGTCGGCGAGGACGCACTCCACAAGAACCGTCGCAGCGGCCGCGGAGTCAGTCTCGGCTACGGCTTACGGTCCCGGCCCTCGTCCCCTTCACGATCGTGGCACCGTGCCCGCTCGTCGGCCGGGCACCGCTCGTCGGCCCGGCCCCGGTCCTGGCCAGCGCGTCGACCAGGCGACGTCGCAACTCGTCGGGGCAGCCGTACCGCAGTGCCGCCGCCCAGGCCGACTCGACGTCGCCTTCCCAGATCAGGATCTCGATCAACACCGCCCGACGTCCTTGATCGCCTGCGGGATCCCGCAGCAGACCCAGGACCCGGTGCCGTTCGGCCTCCCAGCAGCCATGTTCCACCGCCACCGCCCGCAGTCGCCGATAGCCGTCCAGGCTCGGCGCCGCCGCGAACGCCTCCCACCGCAGGCGCAACGCCTGGTCGAACAGGCCTGCGGACCGACAGTGGCGCATCGCGAGGTCGAGCAGCGGCTCATCGGCTCCGGTGCCCCTGGTCGCCGCGAGTCCTCTCTCGACCCAGTCGAGGCACTCGCTGCCGCGCTCCCGCTGATGCAGCAGGACGGCGATGCGCAGGTACTGCCAGCCGGTTGAGAGATCCCTGGACAGTTGTAAGACCGTCAGATCGACGCAGCCGAGATGATCGGCCAACTCCTCGGTCATGCGCAGCACCGTCCGCCGTCGACGGTCCTGGAACTGAATGCCGCCATAGGGGACGACGGGCAGCCCGGCGCATTCGGCCTCGACCGTGTGACGGTAGGCGGCCAGGCCCGCCGCACCCAGTGCGTCCGCCCAGTCGACCAGCGCCGGATCGAACAGACCGGGTCGATCGAGCTGGAGCTTCAGCAGCCAGTCGGCCAACGGGGGTCCGGACCTGGCCCCGTGCCTACAGGCCTCGGCATGCGCGTCGAGCAACTCGTGGATCAGCCCGGTCTGGACCCTGTCCGGCGCCGCCTGCCACTGCTGCACAGCGAACAGCGCCGCCTCGCTCAGCTCGGCCGCCCGTGAGTGATCACCGGCGGCGAGGGCGGCAAAGACGAGGTCTCGATGCGCAGGAAGGGAACGCCGGGCCACCGGATCAATTCGCTCAGTCGCCGACACGTGATCATCAAACCGCACCGACACGCCGGCGTCAGGCCGGCTGCCGGGCGCTGAGGGTAACGATCTCGTCACCGGCGACGACCGGCCACCCGCCGACGTCCGAGGCAGGAGCAGGCACCGAGGCCCGTGGACCGCTCGGCCACGAAGGACGTGGCAGGACGGGGCCCCGGCACCGTCTGCTCTCAGCCGCGCGAGTCGCCCGATTCCGGCTGCTGACCCGGTGCAGGCTCACCCGTGCCCAACGGAGGCCGCTGCGCGGCTCCCGGCAGGGTCGGGCCGGTCGCAGGCGTGTCGACGGCGCGCGCGCTCGACCGAGCCGAACTGCCCAGACCGGACACCGGGCTGGGCACCTCCTTGCGCGCCACCTCCTCGGCGGCACGCACCGCCTCGGCGACCTTGGGGTCGGACGAGGTGTCGAACCAGCTCGCGATCGACTCGTCCTCCTCCTCCGGTCGCGATTCCGGAACGTCCTCCGTGGGCGGCTCGTAGCGGAAGACGCCGTCGTCGCCCTTGTCCCCGAGCATCCTGGCGAAGCCCTCCAGGGACTTGTTGAAGTCGCTGGGGATCACCCACACCTTGTTCGCGTCGCCCTGTGCCATCTGCGGCAGCGTCTGGAGGTACTGATAGGCCAGCAGCTCGGGAGTCGGCTTGCCCGCCTTGACGGCGGCGAAGACCTTCTCGATGGCCTTGGCCTGACCCTGCGCCTGAAGGTAGCGAGCCGCCCGCTCCCCCTGGGCACGCATGATGGCGGCCTGCCGTTCGCCCTCGGCGCCGAGGATGGCGGCCTGCTTGGCGCCCTCGGCACCGAGGATCTGGGACTGCTTCTGGCCCTCCGCCGTCTTGATCGCCGACTCCCGCTCGCCCTCGGCGGTGAGGATCATGGCACGCTTCTCCCGGTCGGCACGCATCTGCTTCTCCATCGAGTCCTGGATGGAGGGCGGCGGATCGATCGCCTTCAGCTCGACCCTGGCGACCCGGATGCCCCAGCGACCCGTCGCCTCGTCGAGGACGCCCCGCAACTGGCCGTTGATCTGGTCGCGGGAGGTCAACGTCTGTTCCAGGGTCATCCCGCCGACCACGTTGCGCAGCGTCGTGGTGGTCAACTGCTCGACGCCGATGATGTAGTCGGAGATCTCGTAGACCGCCGCACGCGGGTCCGTGACCTGGAAGTAGACCACCGTGTCGATGGAGACCGTCAGGTTGTCCTCGGTGATCACCGGCTGCGGCGGGAACGAGACCACCTGCTCGCGGAGGTCGATCCTGGCCCGCACCCGATCGAAGAAGGGCACCAGGAAGTTCAGTCCCGGCGCCGCCACGGTACGGAACCGTCCGAGTCTCTCGATCACAGCCGCGGTCGCCTGCGGAATCACCAGCACGGCCTGCGACACGACCGTGATGATCAGCAGCACGATCACTGCCAACACGATGAAGAGCGTCATCTTCCTTGAAACCTCCAGTGGAGACCGGACGCCCCGGATGAGCGGGCGGTCCCCTCGTTCACGGGGTGTCCCAGACCACGGCGGTCGCGCCGGAGATCTCCATGACGGTGACGATGCGGCCCTCTTCCAGGACCTGGGTCTCGTCGAGGCTGCGGGCCGACCAGACCTCGCCTGCCAGCTTGACCAGGCCGCCGTCGGCGTTCACCTCGGTCACGACCGTGGCCTTCTCGCCGACCAGGGCCTCGGCATTGGTCTTCGCGGTCAACTCGCCCCGGCCCATCCGCCTGCGCAGGACCGGCCGGGCGAGGACGACCAGTCCTACCGAGGAGAGGCCGAACACGATCACGTCGATCCACAGGGGCAGGCCCACCCCCGCCGAGATGGCGGCGATGAGCGCTCCGACGCCGAGCATCAGCATGACCAGGTTTCCGGACAGCACCTCGGCCGCGATGAGCAGTGCTCCCGCGATGACCCAGATCAGGGCTGCCATGGCTCCATGGTGGCAGACTCGGTGGACTCGGGTGTGACGAGAAGCACGGCGTGACCGGAGTGTGATCTTGATCTCGTACCCGGAAACCGGTGCGGCGGCGCAGGCGAGCGGCGCACTCGGCACGTCGACTCGCGGCAGCACGGATCTCCCTGCCGGTCCCCGGCGGCCGGGCCTGTCGTTCCCGACACCGCTGCCGGGAACGGCGCCGATCCCGTCTGGGGCCGACGAGATCGGGGCGAACACGGCAGGGGGCTTTCAGTCCGAGTCGGGCCCGGTCACGAAGTCGATGAGGCGCTCGACGGCGCCGATCAACGGCGTCTCGAGATCGCGATAGCCGCGTACCCCCGCGAGCACCCGCCGCCAGCCTTCCGCAGGTTCTCCCCAGCCCAGCTCGGCGCAGACGCCCAGCTTCCACTCGATCCCCCTCGGGATCGAGGGCCAGGCATCGATGCCCACGGCCGAGGGTCGGACCGCCTCCCAGACGTCGACATACGGGTGGCCGGTGACCAGCACGTGCGGCGAGTCGACGGCCGCGACCAGTCGGGACTCCTTGCTGCCCGGCACCAGATGATCCACCAGCACGCCCACCCGACGATGCGACTGCGGGCCGAACTCCGCCAGCGCATCGGCCAGGTGATCGACGCCCTGCAACGGCTCGACGACGACGCCCTCCACACGCAGGTCGTGACCCCAGACCCGCTCCAACAGCTCGGCGTCGTGCACGCCCTCGACCCAGATCCGGCTCGCCCGCGCGGTCCTCGCCCGCAGGCCCTCGACCCGTACCGAGCCCGACGCCGAGCGCGTCCCCGCCGACGGCGGCGTCCGAGGCGGCACCGTCAACGTCACCGGCCTGCCCTCCAGCAGGAACCCCGCCGGTCGCAGCGGGAAGACCCGACGGACACCGTGCCGGTCCTCCAAGGTCACTCCGACGCGGTCGCAGTGCACGACGGCGCCGCAGAACCCGCCGACGTCCTCGACGACCAGGTCGATCGTGGCGGGCACCGTGGGCACCTCCGACACGGGCGCCCGGTCGCGTCGGCCGGCGAGAACGTCGGGGCCGTAGTCGGCGTTGCCGTAACGGGGAGTCACCCGATCGACCCTACGACCGAGGGTGCGCCGGGTCCATTCACCGGGCGTCGTGCGCGTCGGGACGGCGTGCGGGTAACCTCCGTCGGCGTGCCATGCCCAAGTGCGACGATGGTGACCTGGACCTCGGCCTGGCTGCGAGGAGCAGCCGCCGCGGACGACGTGTTGGATGCGCTGCGTGTCTGGGCGCAGGCGCATGAGGTGCGTGCCGCCGACCAGCGGACGGCGACGATCACCGACCTTCCCGGACCGGATGAGCAGGCGGTCGCCCCGGCGATGCTGCTCGCGGCGCTGCGCCGCTCCCCCGCCACCACCGCCCGTCTCGTGCTCCCCGTCGCGGGCGATGTGCGGGGTCTCGGCGGACCCGGTGGGTTCGCGGAGGATGCGCTGCGTGCCCAGGAGGCCGCGCTGTTCCCCGAGGCAGGCCTCGCGCTGGTTCCGGAGATCGGCCCGGAAGGGCTGATGTGGTGGACCGTCCACACGCTGCCCGAGCTGATGCCGCCGGTCGAATATCATCCGATCGGCGAGGCCGAGCACGGACTCGCCGCAGCGATGCGGCAGGCCGCAACCGCCCTCACCGAACTCGGCGTGGCTCGGCGACGCCCCGGGGTTCGGGAGGAGATCGCCGAGGCTCTCGCGTCCCGACCGATGCCGGACTGGCCGGAGGGCATGCCGCAACGGGCGCTCCGCGTGCTGGAGCGTGCCGCCGAGGTGGCCGCGATCCTGGACGTCGCAGGCCGCGACGCGCCGGGCGGCGCGTTGTCCGCCTCGGCCGCCAGAGCGCGCGACGAGGCGCTGCGTCCGATCAAGGCGGCCGTGCGGGCCGCGAGGATGACCGCGGTGGACGACGCCGCCCGTATCCTCAGTGAGCGTGCCGAGAAGCACTGATCGTCGTGATCCGCCTCCGACGGCGCGGTCGGCCGGACGATCGGCTGCTCCGGCGACCGGGTGCGCGAAGGTGCGCGCACCCTTGTCTCCTGGAGGGATGACGCAGTTGTCGGACCAGAGCTCGAATCCGCGCCATGGGAAGGCCGCCGACATCGTCGACTGGTCGGACCGTGCCGTCGTGGCGATCAGGGCTACGGACACCGATCAGCTTCGGAGGGTCGTGACCGAGGTCCTCGACGCCGATCGACTCACCGCGCTGCTGCGGCACTGGACGGACACGATCGTGCGGTTCGCCAGGCATGACGAGAACGGCGGCGTCCGGGTGCCTGCGCCACCGAACCCGGCGCCCAATCGTGAATTGTGGATGCACGCCGTCGGTGAGCTGTTCGACGCCACGGTGGCGGGCGACGAGCCTGCCGCCCGGCGGATCTGCTCCGGCATCACCGCCTGGTCCGGGGCGGATCAGGAGGCGCTCACCGAGACGTTCGCCAGAGTCGTCAGCAGTGCGATCTCGCCGTTCGCCGTGCCGTCGCACTACGTCATGCTCACGCAGTGGCTGTCGACCGGCGCGCGCGGCGAGTACGACGAGCGACTGATCCGGGACATGGCACTCGTCGTCACCCGGATGTGGCTGGAGGACGGTACGCCGGGCGCGACGGCGGCGGGCGCGCTGCTGACCAGTCCGGAACGACTCCGCGAGGCCGTCACACTCCTCGCCCGCACCCTCGGCTCGCGACTGGCGCCCGGCGCCAAGGTGGTGACCCGTGTGGTCGGAGTCGACGCCGCCGACCACAGCGGCGATCTCGACGCCGCGACCGAGGACCCGTCGACGGTGGAGGATCCGCGCAGGCGGGCGCTGCTCTTCGCCGGCCGCTCCGTCCGTGACATGGCCAACGGCGAGCCGGACCGGGTGGCGGCAGACCTGGCCTCGATCGGCGACGACCGGGAGATGCTCGGCATCGTCGTGCTCTCCCTGGCCTACATGTTCCGCACCACCATCCTGCGGATGGCCCCCGACATGGGTCCGATGCGCGGCTGAGCGGAAGCCCGGCCGAGGCCGAGCAGCGCGTACCGGACCAGACCCGGCCAACGATCTGGGTCGGCCCCGGGCCTGCTGGACGGACCGTCGGACGCCCCTGCACCACGCTCGCCGCCCGGCTCGAGAACGGCCGTCGACGGCGGGAGCTGGTGCGTGGTCTCGCGAGAGGCGGTGTGGCCTCACGGCGGGCGACGAGGCCCGTCGCCGGTGCCGCGTCGAGTCCGCGAATCCCGCCGCCCGGTCGCCGCGTCAGATCAGGACGTTCTTGTAGAAGAGATTGGAACGACGATCGCCGGTCGCACCGGAGGCGAAGCCGAGGAACAGTCGATCCTGGCCCGCGGCGGTGCGATAGACGCCCATGCCCTCCGGTTCCCGGAAGGACAGCGTCGACCCGGCCCTGGTGATCACCGGTCCCTGTCGGATCGCCCCGGTCTGGAGATCGACGCTGGTCACCCTGGAGTTCAAGGTGGGACTGTCTGCGTAGGACGTTCCGGTGAGCAGGTAGACATAGCGACCGTAGGCGGCGTAGCCCTGGAACACCGGAGCGGGACTGCCCAGGGAGGGCTGGGCGACGTCCGCCAGCTTCGGGCCGAGAGTCGAACCGGTGACCTGGTCCAGTGCGTAGACGGCGAATCGCTTTCCGGCGCTGGTGTGGTAGCGAATGATCAGCCTCCGGTGCACCGGGTCGATCGTGCAGGTGTGTTCGGAGGCACCGGCCACCGCGGGCAACCGGGTCAGGTGGCTCGACGAGTTGGTGAGCGTCCGTCCCGAAACGAAGTCGAAGCGGGCCAGTCGCCGCCCGTAGCCGTTGCCGTTGGCCTCGATCTCCGTCCACAGCCGGGAGGTCGTCCCACTGGCGTCCACACCGAACGAGACCCCATGTCCGAAGCCGGTCAGATACATGTGCCCCAGCAGCCTGCCGCTGAAGTCCAGTCTGCTGATGCACAGGCTGCCTGCACCGGACGCCGAGCCGTCTCTGCGCTGCGCGACGAACAGCCGACGGTTGACGTTGTCGAACGCGAAGGACTGCTGGACGGTGCGGTTGTGCAGCCGTACGTGCCGGAACAGGTCGTGCGAGGGCTGGGTGAGGTCGAAGCGCCGCGATGCGGGCACGGCGGCCGGGTCCACGCCTGCCAGGCGCATTCCGGCGGCGTCCATTCCTGCGGCGTCCGCATCGGCCGCAGCACCCGGCGCCGCCAGCGAGCCGAGCAGCGCGGCGACGCCGATGCCGCCGCCCGCCAGAAACAGCGTCCGCCTGGAGAACTCTCTCGTTCGATCGTCGTCCACGACCGTCTCCTCGTCACCCGCGCCGTCGCCTGTCGAAGCACGAGGCTAGTGATCACGGAACGGCATGGCCAGGGATATCCTGATCGCCTGTGGCAACGTGACAGGTGTTGATCAGGCGTCGATCGTGGCGGGTTCGGATCGGACGGGCCTGCGTGCGGGCGCGCAGCAGTTGGTCGCGCACCACGCGCCGTTGACCATGCAGCCATCGGCGGGCAGCGTGGACAGTCGTCGAGCGGGCACTCCCTCGACCATCTCCCGGATCAGCTCGCCGATCAGCTCGGCGAACCGCCGGTCGGTGCCGGGCGCGGCGGCGCGGGCGAATCCCATGCCGAGTTCCTCGGCTCGTTCCCTCGCCTCGGCATCCAGATCCCAGACGACCTCCAGGTGGTCGCTGACGAAGCCGATCGGGCAGACCACCACGGCCTGGGTGTTCGCCGAGTAGAGCGTGTCGAGATGGTCCACGATGTCGGGTTCCAGCCACGGCACCTGCGGCGGTCCGGAACGGGACTGCCAGACCACGTCGTGCTCGGCGACACCCAGTTCGGCGGCCACCAGTCGAGCCGCCTCGAAGACCTGTCGGGAGTACAGGTGACCGCCCTCCTCAGCCGGACCCGCAGCGGCGTCGGCCGCCTCAGGGACGGAGTGGGCGGTGAACACCAGCCGCGCCTGTTCGCGCTGATCACCCGGCAGCTCGACGAACGCACGGCGGACAC
Source organism: Actinoalloteichus fjordicus (assembly GCF_001941625.1). Lineage (NCBI taxonomy): Bacteria > Bacillati > Actinomycetota > Actinomycetes > Pseudonocardiales > Pseudonocardiaceae > Actinoalloteichus > Actinoalloteichus fjordicus. The sequence continues at coordinate 2,598,566 of NZ_CP016076.1, read as the reverse complement.
CGTCGGCGACGGCGGAGACGAACAGCGGATGATCGAAGAACTGGCGGAGCTTGACGAGCTCGGGTGCGGCGTCCCCGACGGCCGCACGAGCCCGTCGGATGTCCTCGTCGTACTGTCTGCACGCCGAATAGCCGCCGTAGGCACTGGTCGCGAACACCAGTGCACGCCGGATGCCGTCCGTCGTCATCCGCTCGACGGTGTCCTCCACCATCGGATGCCAGTTGCGGTTGCCGAAGTAGATCGGCAGATCGAGTCCGAGCCGATCCAGCTCGGTCCGCAGCCTGCCGATGATGTCCCGGTTCAGCTCGTTGATCGGCGACACCCCACCGAAGTGGAGGTAGTGCTCGGCCACCTCGTCGAGCCGTTCCGGGGGCACGCCCCGGCCACGAGTGACGTTCTCCAGGAAGGGACGAACGTCCTCGGGACCCTCCGGCCCGCCGAAGGACAGCAGAAGCACCGCGTCGAAGTCGATGAGCTCGTCGTTCACGGGTTCATTGTCTCCCCGCCGCCTCCCGCCGAGAACGGCACCCCCGGTGTCGATCATGGCGGGGAGCAACTGGCCGCCGAGAGGGGAACAGGCGGATACCGGCTGATCAGAGACCGATCGTCCGCCTACGGCGTGGCGCTGGCCGCACTGGTCCCGCCGTTGCGGTCGGCGGCGGTCAGGGCGGGCGAGAGTCGCTGTCCGCGCAGCTCGCGCCGCCGCCGAGGTCCACCCGATCGATATCTTGCCGACATCGAACACTTGTTCGACCATGGAGTCATGTCCGACCACCTGACACCACTGCCCGAGACACGACCGGCCGCCGAGCGGCACCCACCACGATCCCCCGCGGCGCCGCCGAGGTGCGCGCGGTCCGCACCTCGGCGATCGACGTCGGCTGCCCGAGGCCTCCGGAGTCTCCGAAGCCCCTGGGGCAGCCGGGGTCTCAGAACCCGACGGCGTGGAAGCCGCCGTCGGCCATCACCATGGAACCGGTGGTCACCGGCAGCCAGTCCGAGAGCACCGCCGCCACCGTCTTGGCGACCGGCTCGGCGTCGTTGACGTCCCAGCCCAGCGGGGCACGGCCGCCCCAGCCCTGCTCCAGTTCGACGAAGCCGGGGATCGACTTGGCAGCCATGGTGCGCACCGGGCCTGCCGAGACGAGGTTGACCCGGATCTGGCGGGGCCCGAGGTCCCTGGCCAGGTATCGGGTGGTCGATTCCAGCGCGGCTTTGGCGACGCCCATCCAGTTGTAGGCGGGCCAGGCCTGCCGGGCGTCGAAGTCCATCCCCACCACCGACGAACCCGCCGACAGCAACGGCAGTGCGGCGACGGTCAACGACTTCAGCGAGTACGCCGAGACCTCGACCGCCTTGGACACGTCCTCCCACGGCGCTTCGAGGAAGTCGCCGCCGAGGCAGGACGCCGGACCGAATGCGATCGAGTGCACCACGCCGTCGAGTCCGTCGACGTGTTCGCCGACGCGGTCGGCCAGGCTGTCGAGATGTTCCTGGTTAGTCACGTCGAGTTCGATCACCGGGGCGGGCTGCGGGAGCCTGCCCGCGATCCGCTGCACCAGGCTCATCCGGCCGAAACCGGTGAGCACCACCTGGGCGCCCTGTTCCTGGGCGACCTTCGCGACGTGGAAGGCGATCGAGGCATCGGTGATGACACCGGTCACCAGCAGTCGTTTGCCTTCGAGCAGTCCGCTCACTTCATTCCTCCTTGGGTCCGTACGGGGATGGTCGGGGTGGGTGGCAGGTAGTCCCGGAAACCGGGCCGGGACGACGATCGAGGACGCCGATCACCACCGTTCTCACAGTTGCGGGCTCCTGAGCTTCGGGACTCGTAGCCCTCGTCGGTTCGGAGCCCGTACCGCTCTGGGGCGTCGAGGACCACCGAAGTCGGGACCACTCGGCACCGCACGAGAGGTGGAGTCGACGTCGGCTCCGTCGCGGCTGACGGAACCGCAGGCAGGTCGGCGCCATTTCACAGTCTGACCAGCGACCATTCGGATTCCAGGAGCACCAATGTCGACACCGAGTTCTCGTCCGGCAGGCAGCCGGACAGGAGACGCCCGCCCGACGCGGCCCGACTCAGCGAGCCCGCCGACGCCGAGCCCGTCAACGCAGAACCACCGAACATCGAGCCATCGAACACCAGGTTTGGGAACGCCGACCTCGCGACGAGCGGCCTGCCGACGAGCCCGTCCCCGGATACTGAGAAGCACCGGGGCAACTCGGCCCGCTCCACACCTGGGCAGCCCGAATCCTCGGTTCGGCCGGTCCCAGGGCGCCGGTCCTCGCGTCGCGCGTTCCCAAGGCACTGGGCCGCCGCGGCCGGATCTCCAGGGTCGGAGATGCCGGATTCCGTCCTCCTGCCCGAAGATCCCGGCAGACAGCGGCGCAGGCTCGTCGATGGTCCGGCCTTCTCGAGTCCGGTTCTCTCGGGGTCCGCCACCTTGCGGTCCGACGCCTTGGGCGCGGAAGTCTCGGGGCCCGATGCCTCGAGATCGGACGCCTGGGGGTCGGACGCCTGAGAGCCTGGCTCTCCGCGGTCCGGCTTCCGAGTACTCGATTCCCCAAGGCTCGATTCCCCAGGACTCGGTTCCCCAAGGCTCGGTGCCCAAAAACTCGGTACCCGAAAACCGGTACCCGGTCGGCGTCCCCTGGGGCTCGGTCACCGGACGGCTCTCGGGGTCCCGAGCCCGGCGGGACGGCCCCGGAGAACCGGGTCCGAGCGGGCCGGAACTCGGACTGCGAGATTCTGCGCGCCCTGGTCGCTGACTGTGGTTCCTCATCGTCCCGGATGGCCGACGCCGCCGTCTCGACTACGGAACGGCTCGCGCCCCGCAGTCCTCAGTGCCCCATGCCGACGCCGCCGTCGACGGGCAGTACCGCGCCGGTGACGTAGGAGGACTGATCGGAGGCGAGCCAGGTGACGGCGGCGGCGATCTCCTCGGGCTTGCCGAAACGCCGAATCGCGGCCTGGCTGAGGATGTCGGCCTTGCGCTCCTCCGAGACCGCCTCGGTCATCTCCGTCTCGACGAAGCCGGGAGCCACGACGTTGGCGGTGATGTTGCGAGAGCCCAGCTCTCGCGCGATAGACCGCGCCATGCCGACCAGCCCCGCCTTGCTGGCCGCATAGTTCACCTGACCGGGAGAGCCGGACAGGCCCGAGACCGAGGAAATGAAGATGATCCGGCCCCAGCGCTTACGCAGCATCGCCGAGGCAGCCTGCTTGGCGACCCGGTAGGCGCCTGCGAGGTTCGTGTCGATCACCCGGTCGAAGGTGTCCTCGTTCATGCGCAGCAGCAGGGTGTCCGCGGTGATCCCGGCATTGGAGACCAGCACCTCGACGGGGCCATGCGCCTCGGCGATCTCCTTGAAGGCCGCCTCCACCTGTGCCCCGTCGGTGACGTCGCATCGAACGCCCAGCAGCCCGTCGGGGACGGCGGAGCCCCGGTGAGTCACCGCGACCTTGTCGCCCTGCGCGGCGAACGCCTGGGCGATCGCCAGTCCGATGCCTCGGTTTCCCCCGGTGACCAGAACCGACCGTGCCAACTAGAGCTCCTCTGTTCCGTGCCGGCGTTTGCTCCGGCGCCGTTGGCAACGCTAGCGGGTGCGCTCGACGGCCCTACGCACGACCGTCGACGGCAGGACCGGGCCCGATTTGTTCAGAGCGAACGTTGACTGATCAGCAATGAACCGGCGGCGGCCAGCAGCGCCGTGATGGTTCCGAGCACGAACCACGGACGGGAGGCGTCGACACGCTCGACCTGATAACCGATCTGTTCGCCGAGGGTGTCGTACACGCGACGCAACTCTTCAGCACTGGCCGCCTTGTGGAATTCACCGCCGGAGATGTCGGCGATCTCACGCATCGTCACGTCGTCAACCGGCACCGGGATGCGCTCTCCCTCGATCTCGACCTGTCCCTGGTCGGTGCCGAAGGAGATCGTGGAGATCGGGATCTCTCGATCGGCGGCATCCTGCGCCGCGACGAGTTCGTCCATGCCGACGGTGCTCTTGCCGTCGGTCATCAGGACGATCCGCGCAGGCGGCGGGCCCTCGGCCCCGCCGACGACGTTGCCGAAGGTGTCGATGGCCGCGAGCGAGGCGGTGATCCCCTCTCCGGTGGCGGTGGCCTCGGCCACGTCCAGCCCGTTGATCGACTGGGTGACCGTGTCCCGCTCGGTGGTCGGCGGAACGAGCACGGTGGCCGAGCCTGCGAAGGAGACGAGTCCGATGTTCACGCCGGGGGTCATGTCCGAGACGAAGCTGGTCGCCGCAGCCTTGGCCGCAGCCAGCCTGCTGGGGTCGATGTCGGTGGCGTTCATCGACATCGAGACGTCGATCGCCAACATCACGGTGGCCCGGTTCCGGGGCACCCGCTGTTCCGAGGTCGGCCCCGCCATTCCGATGATCAGGAACACCAGCGACACACCGAGCAGCACCGGTGCCAGATGTCTGCGCCGTCGATTCCGGGCGGGTGCGACCTTCTCCAGCAACTCCAGGTTCGCGAAGCGCAGCGTGTCGCGACGGCGGCGACGCATGGCGAGCAGGTACCCGACGACAAAGAGGGCAAGCAGCACGAAGAGCAGGAACCACCACGGTCCGACGAAGCCGCGCAGCGAGAACGACGGCATCAGGCGACCCCTCCCGACCAGCGGCGCTTACGGGACACGACGAATCGGACGATGTCGGCCACCCAGTCGGAATCCGTGCGTAGCGTGAGCTGCGCGCAGTTGGCGCGGCGCAGTCCCATCGCCACCTCCTGTCGATGGGCGTCGGCCGCCGCCGCGAACTCGCGACGCAGCAGCGGAGTGGTCTCGACCTCGCGCTGTCGACCGGTCTCGGGATCGGCGAGCACGACGGTCCCGACGTCGGGCAGTTCGATGTCTCGCGGATCGATCACCTCGACGGCGATCAGATCGTGCCGCAGCGAGAGCGCCCGCAGCGAGCGCTGCCAGTGCAGCGGGCCGAGGAAGTCGGAGATCACCACGGCGAGTCCTCGTCTCCGGGGCGGCCTGCGCAGTTCTTCCAGGGCGGTGACCAGGTCGCCTCGCTCACCCTCGGCAGCGCGGGGTGTCTGCGCGATCCGGCGGACGAGTCCCCGTGTGTGGGGCAGCCCGCCCCTGGCTGGGATGCGCGTCAGCTGGGCGCCGGTGGACACGACCGCGCCGACTCGGTTACCGCCGCCTCTGGTGAGGTGGGACACCGCCGACACCGCCGCCACGACGAGATCCCGCTTCTCGCAGTGGACGGTGCCGAAGTCGAGGCTCGCCGACAGGTCCACGGCCAGCCAGGTCTCCAGTTCCCGATCGGCGACCGTCTCACGCAGGTGCGGCTGGGTGGTGCGGGCCGTGACGGCCCAGTCCATCCGCCGCACGTCGTCGCCGGGCTGGTACAGCCGCGCCTCGCCGGGTTCGCTGCCGGGTCCAGGCACCAGACCCAGGTGATTGCCCTGCAACAGGCCGTCCAGTCTGCCTCGGACGCTGAGTTCCAGCGTGCGCAGCCCGGCCTCCATCCGGCCGCCGCTCAGCGACGGCGGTGCCCACGCCGGTCGGCGATCCGACGGCGCGGACTCACGGGAGCCTCGGTCGGCGCCACCCCGATCGGTGTCGCTGCCGTCAGGGCCGCGCACGGCAGAGTCGGGAGACGACTGCTCGGTCACGGGTGTCCCGGTGCTCCCGCCGGGGCGGGCACGCCGTGCGCCCCGCTGGGCGGCTGCGGTCGGGCCGAGACCTGCGGCAGCGGCACGGTCTGCAGGGCACGGTTGATGATGTGCTCGACGGGAACCCCGTCGGCCAGCGCATCGTAGGAGAGCACCAGCCGGTGGCGCAGCACGTCGGCGGCAACGTCCACCACGTCCTGCGGCAGCACGTAGTCCCGTCCACGCAGCAATGCCAGCGCCCGCGCGGCCGCCACCACGCCGAGCGTCGCTCTTGGCGAGGCGCCGTATGCGATCCATTCGGCGACGTCGGCCAGTCCGTGGTCACCCGGCGACCGGGTCGAAACGACCAGCCGAACCACGTAGTCGACCAGGGAGTGATGCACGAAAACCCGCGATGCCACGCCCTGAAGGCGGATCAGCTCCTCGGGAGTGAGCACCTGCTGAACCTCCGGGCGCGACACCCCCATCCGGTAGACGATCTCGCGCTCCTCCTCCGGAGAGGGGTACTCGACGAGGATCTTCAGCAGGAATCGGTCTCGCTGCGCCTCGGGCAGCGGGTAGACGCCCTCGTTCTCGATCGGGTTCTGCGTCGCGAGGACGAGGAACGGACTGGGCATGGGGAAGGTCGTGCCGCCGATGGACACGTGCCCCTCCGCCATCACCTCCAGCAGCGCGGACTGGACCTTCGCCGGGGCCCGGTTGATCTCGTCGGCGAGGACGAAGTTCGCCACCACCGGGCCGAGTTCGACGTCGAAGACCTCTCGGCCCTGCCGGTAGATGCGAGTGCCGAGGATGTCGGCGGGCACCAGGTCCGGCGTGAACTGGATCCGCGAGTACCTGCCGCCGACGACCTGGGCGATCGTCTCCACGGCGAGGGTCTTGGCCACGCCGGGGACGCCCTCCAGCAGGAGGTGTCCCTTGGCCAGCAGGCCGACGAGGAGCCGCTCCACCAGCCGGTCCTGGCCGACGATCACTCGTTTGATCTCGAACACGGTGCGTTCGAGAAGTTGGGCGTCGCGGGCAGGCGTGTGGAGGGCCTGACTCCCGACGGTCTGATCGGCGGGCCCGGCATCGGTCACTGTCGACAACCTCCTCGCGGGGACGGCGTACGCGCACCAGTCTCCGCCATCGTGTCCCGTCTGCGGACGCCAGGGTGCGCCGTTCCTGCCCTGCCAGAGGAGCAGACCATCCAGACGGTGTGGGTTCGGTGAAGATCGTCCGCCGTCCACCCGCCAACGGGTGCGCGGAGATCGTCACCGGGGGCGAGGTCCAGTATCCGGGTCGGTGCCTGTTCGAAGACGCCGTAGGTCGTCCGGCGTGTCGACGTCCCAGGCCTCGCCGGGCCGGGAGGTCACCTCGGCGACCACCAACGCGCCCAGTACCGATCGTAGGGAGGCACCGTGGACGCGGGCGGGCAGGGCCGCGCGAAGCGCTGCCACCCGCCAGCAGGAGATCAGCCACTGCCGTCTGCCGGTCTCGTCGACGAGCACCGCCCCGTCGGCAGCCGGACGCGCCCGCAGCGCAGCTCGGAGCCGGTCTCCGGTGTCGGCGGTCAACACGGCCTGATCCCCCGCGTACAGCAGCACCTCGCCCGCAGAGTCCCCGGCCGCAGAGTCCTCGCCCGGGGCCGACGCTGCGGCGGCCCGGTCGTCGGTGCCGCGGCCTGGTCGAGCCGCGATGAGATCGTCGGCGTTCTGAGCGGCGGAGACGATCTCGGCCAGCCGGTCCAGTCCGGCGGCCAGGGCCGCCACCGGCCCGCCCAGCGGTGGCTCCTCCCTGGTCCAGTGCACCTCGACCTCGGTGGAGATGGTCGGCCCGACCACCACCACCGGTCGAACGCCGCGCAGCGCGTGCAGGACCCGGTCGAGGAGCGTGCGGCCGCCTGCGGTCAACGCGGGCTTGTGGACGCCGCCGAGCCGTCGCCCGCCGCCGCCCGCGAGCACCACCGCCGCGACGGGCGGCGCTTCGCGCCCCGGCTCGCAGGCGGTCATCTCGGCCATGGGCACCCCTCGAGCCTCGTCGGGCACGGCTCGGACCGTCGCCGTCGAGCACGGCTGCGCCGCGTCGCAGTGACCAGGGCGGTGCGATGACCACCACACGGTCCACCGCACCGCACGTCGGGGCCGACCCCGCCGGAAGACATCTCGGTGACCGGGCGGACCTCGACCATCCGACCGTTCGACGGCGGTTCGCACGCCGTCGCGAGGCGACCGGTCAGCGCCCCGATCACGAACTGCGCCATGACCACACGGTATCGATGCGCGTCGAGGACGGCACAGCCGTGGGCGTCCGGTCGAGGCAGGCCGGCGAGCACCGACTCGATCATCCTTCGGCGGAGGCCGGGCTCATGACGTGGGAAGTCCTGCTGCGCGCCCGCACACCGAGATCGGCGTGCCGCCCCGCAGCAGCGGGCCGGTCGACCTGCGGAACGCCCAGCCGGCGGCCCTCAGGTCGGATCACGACTCCAGTCCCCGGACAGCCGAGGGGCGGATCGCGATCGCACCGACGACAGCGGCGCGACGAGATGGCGGAGGACGCGACGACCTCACCGGGCCGCAGCGGCGCACCGCCTCCGACCCGCCCGCTACACCGACACCGACACCGACACCGACACCGACACCGACACGAGAGTCAACGTCCTGGAACGAGTGCGCACCGCGCTGGGGGGAGGGACATCTCGCACGCCACGCCGTGGGGTGCCGTGCCCATGGGCAGGCTCCGCACCGGCCACCCCCTCGGTCACGCACCGCCGTTCCGACCGCCGTCGCCCGACTGCCTCATAGGCCCGGCCTGCACCGGGGAGCTGTTCCGGGTGTGTGAAAGCCGTTGGCGTCCATCTCCTTCACGACCCCGTAGTCACGGTCCAACGCCAGTTGAAACCGCGCCCGGCACTTCTCCATGCGGTGTATCGAGTCCCCGCCGACACTGCGCCAATCGGATCGGAACCGGCCGACCGCCGACGACCGGGCCGGCCAGACTCCGGGGGGAGTGCCCCACCCGGCACCCTCCCGTTCCCACCGGCAGGACTGCCTCGGCTGGGATCCGAAACACGTCCCGTCTCTCAGCGTCCGAGCGCGGACTGGGTCGCAGGCTCGGCCGGGTCCGGCAGTGCAGGGGCGGCCCGCCGCCGGGTCATCCCGAGGGCGACCAGCACGACGAGCATGCCTACGACGACGCGGAGGCCGAGGTCCTCGCCGAGGACCACCACGCCCAGCACCACGGAGACGACCGGCAGCAGGTATCCCACAGCGGCGGTGTTGGTGGCGCCCTCGTCGGCGATCATCCGGTAGGTCAGTGCGAAGGTGGCGCCGGTGCAGCACACGCCGAGAACGAGGACGGCGATCAGGACCGCCGGGCTGAGCTGGACGGCCACCAGACCGCCTGCGGGCAGGGTCAGCGTGGTCAGACCCGTCGCGACCAGGAGTTGGGCGGCCGCGAGCGCGACGGCGGGCGTTCCCCGCCCGACGAGGTTGCGTCCCATGTACACGAAGCCGATGGCGTAGCTCGCCGCCGCCACGAGGATGGCGAGCGCACCCCAGCTCAGGAGTCCGGTCTGCTGCCAGGGGGCGAAGATCAGCAGGATGCCGACGAAGCCGAGCAGGAGCCCGCCCAGCCGGACGGGCCGAAGGTCGCGCTCCGTGCCGATCAGGAGGCCGATCACCAGGGACCACAGCGGCGTCGTGGCGTTCAGGACGCCTGCCACGCCCGAGTCGACGGTCTGCTGCCCGAGGCTGAACATGGCGAACGGCAGGGCGTTGCAGAAGAAGGCGGCCACCACGAGATGCCCCCAGGTGGCGCGGCCGCGAGGAAGACGAAGTCGCGTGCCGACGCACCAGATGATCAGGACGCCCGTGCCGAGGGCACAGCGGACGAGGGTGACCTGGACCGGCGAGAGCCCGGTCAAGGCCACCGAGATCCACAGAAACGTCGATCCCCAGAGCAGGGCCAGAACGCCCATCCTCACCACGGCAGCCGGTCCGCCGGTCCCACTGGTCACTGTCGCCTCCTCGTCGTTCGTTCGTCGTCGACGATGCAGCCTCTGACTCGACAGGACAAGCGAAAAGACTTGCACATATCGTTAAGCTGTTCTTCATGCTTGATGTGCGGCGCATGCAGGTACTGCGAGCGGTGGTCACCAGCGGGTCGATGACCGAGGCAGCGACGAATCTCGGCTATACGCCGTCCGCGGTGAGCCAGCAGGTGGCCGCGTTGGAACGAGAGGCGGGCATCGCTCTGCTCGAACGGGTGGGGCGCGGCGTCCGACCGACCGCGGCAGGCAGGCTGCTCACCGAGCACGCCGCCGTCATCAGCAGGAACGTCGCCGAGGCCGAGTCCGCGCTCGCCGATCTGCGGGCGGGTCGCACCGGGCGGCTGGTGGTCCGCTACTTCGCCACGGCAGGCGTCGCGCTGATGCCGCCCGCGCTGGCCCGGCTGCGCCGCGAGCATCCCGGAGTGCACGTCGACCTCAGCCTGATCGACCCCGATGATCCGCTGCCCGCCGTCGAGCGCGGCGAGGCCGACCTCGCGGTGGTCGTCGGTAGGCGGAACAGTCCCCGCGACGGCGTGCAGCTGGTTCCGCTGCACGACGATCCGTACCGCGCGGTGTTGCCGAAGGGCCATCCGCTCGCCGCGAAGCGCGTGCTGGATCTGGCCGATCTCGCCGACGAGTCCTGGGTCGGCACGGAGTGGCGGGCCGGACTCTGCCTGGAGATCATGCTCGACGCCTGCGCCTCGGCGGGATTCAGTCCGAACTTCGCGGTGGAGAGCGACGATTACGCGACGGCCCAGGGTTTCATCGCCGCAGGCATGGGCGTCAGCCTGATCCCTCGGCTCGGTCTGGGGAACCGGCATCCGGGTGTCGTCGTGCGCAAGGTCCGCAGGCCGGAACCGATCAGGTCGATCTACGCGGCGGTGCGGGAGACGTCGTCGACCCAGCCCGCCCTGCGCACCTTGATCGACGCACTGCGCGCGGCCGCACCGGAGTGACGACGCCCAGGCTGACGGCTGGTGCACCCCCGGCGGCAGCCCGGGCGCCGAGCCTCGGGCCGGACCATGCCGATGCGGTGCGGGCCCCGCCGCCGACATGCCGACAGCGCCGGCGACGGCCGCTTGGCACGGTCCCGTCGGACCGCCACCGGCCGTGCCGCCGTGGTCGACGCGCCGGGAGGATCGACTGACACGACCGGTCCGCGCCACGGGCGAGCGACGACCGCCCCGACGACTCCCCGACGCAACCTCCTCCGCAGGCTCGACCAGGGCGAGGTCCCCAGCCATCACCTGCCCCTAGACGCATCGACGCATCCTCGCCGTCGACCTCGGCGCCACACCGGTCGACTTCGAGCCGCTCAGCCGAGTACGTCGAGGCACACGCCGACCGAACCAGCACTCCGACACCAGCCCCGATGACCGGTCGCGTGACCACCGGTCCGAGGGCCGAGGACGTCGGCAGAACCTCGGGATCATCGACGAGGCGCGGGGTCTGGCCCTCCGCCGTCAGAGCATCCGCACCGCGTACGGCGCGATCCCGCCGTAGCGGACCGGGGTGACGCGCACCTGATTGCCCGAGTACGGCGCCTCGACCATCATCCCGTCGCCGAGGTACAGCGCGACGTGGTGGATCCGGCCGCCGGTCTGCCAGAAGATCATGTCGCCTCGGCGCATCTGGGCCAGTGGCACGCGCTGTCCCGACTGGTATTGGTACCCGCTGTACTTCGGCAGACTGACCCCGGCGCCCGCGAAGGCGTAGACCATGAGGCCGGAGCAGTCGAAGCCGACCTTCTGGTAGTCGCCGTGTGCGTCGGCCACCCCGCCGTCTCGGACGCCCTGAGTCGGGCCGTGCGCATTGCCGCCGCCCCAGGAATACGGGACGCCGAGCTGTGCGACGGCTCGCGCGATCACCGTCTCGATCGCATTCGAGGCCGATGCGCCCGAGGCAGGAGGCGGCCCCGCAGGCTGTCCGGGTGGCTGCGCGGCGGGCGCGGCGACGACGGAGGCGGCGGCAGCCTCCGCCGCGGCCTCCTGCTCTCGCTCCCACTCCTCGTATCGGGTGCGTTGCTCCTCCAGACCGCCGACGTCGGCGCGGGCCGAGACGAGTTCCGCCTCGACGGCGGCGCGCTCGTCCTCGACGGCGGTGATATCGGCCTGCTGTGCCTGCTCGGCGGCCACCGCTGCGGCGAAGGCCTCGTCCGCGTCGGACTTGGCCTCCTGAGCCGCAGCCGCCCCCGATTCGGCCTCCGCGAGAGCGGCACGCGCGGTCGAGTCCTTGTTGACCTTGTCGGTGCGGGCTCGTTCCAGCTCGTCGAGCAGGTCGAGATGGCTCCCGCTGATCGCGTCGAGAAGCTGCACCCGCTCCAGCAGATCGTCGGGGCTCTCCGCTCCGAAGTAGGCGCTGAGCGACCCGACCACGGTGCCCTGTTGATGACTGGCCGCAGCGAAGTCGTCGATCTGCGCGCGGACCCGCTCGATGTGATCGGCCGAGGCGTCCGCCTCGATCTGCGCCGTCCTGGCCACGTCGGCGGCGAGCTGTGCCGCCGCCTCGGCCGCCTCCAGATCGACCATCGCCCGGTTCGCGTCCTCCATGGCGAGTTCCACCTGGGCCAGGAGTTCGTCGCGCCGCGCGGAGACCTCGGCCAGTCGGCTGGTGAGCTCGCCGACCCTGGTGGCCGCGTTCTCGACCGCCGCGTTCCCCTCCTCGATCTCGGCGTCGTCGGGGTTGGCGGGGGGCTGCGCCCACGCGGTCGTTCCGGCCGCCAGCGACGTCACGATCAGCAACACGAGGAGAAGTAGTGGAGTTCGGCCGCGATCCGGCGTCCGGAGCCCGGCCGCCGTCCGTCGTCGTGTTCCCCGCCGTCTGGCCATCGACGCCCCCTGTCGCGTACGAGTCCCACAGGCCGACCCTCCACCGGCGGCCCACTGCGCCGAATGGAGTAATCGCCGAGAACTGTGCCATCGCGCCACTCGGCATGCCACTTACCCCAGTGGTGCCTCCCGCACCTTCAGCCACACGAGCGGATCGATCTTCACGGAAGGTGACGAAATTGCGTCGATCTTCCCCCATTTGCCCCAATCGACGGTCCGCGTCGGTGGCGACTGAGACGATTCCCGGCGTGCAGGACTGGCCGCGCCGCAGTGCGCCGATCATCACGGCGACGGGAGTGACGATCGCCGTGATCGGCACCTTCCTCCCCTGGCTGCGCTCGGGTTCGGTGTATCGCGACAGCCACCAGACCGTCGGCGTGCTCCGCAGGCTCCTCGAACCGCCCCCGATCCTCGACACGATCCTGGGCGCCTGGCCGTTGCTCATCCCGCTGGCGGCGATCTGCGTCCTGCTCCATCTGATCAGGCTTCGGGTCACCGCCTCGGTGATCGCGTTGATTTTCTCGGTTCTGATGGGAACGGCGACCACGGTCGCCTTCGTCCAAGGCTTCGACAACACCGCATTGATCGGCATCTCGGGCATCGGCCCGATCACCACTCTCGCGGGCGTGGCACTGACCCTGGTCGGCGCGCTCGGCGTGCTGCTCGGCAGCCGTCCGCAGAGGACACAGAACGCAGGAGGCTCGTCGTGACCCACCCCGGCCCCGGCCCTTGGCAGCCGGAGAACCAGCCGCCGAACGGACCGGCTCGCCCCGGCCCGGGCCAGGAGGGCTACCCGTCGTCCGGCCCGCAGCAGCCCTACGGCGCACCGCAACAGCCCTACGGCGGTCAGCCGCCCTACGGGGCACCGCAGCAGCCCTACGGCGGCCCGCCGCCGCAGGGACCGCCCTTTGGCGGCCCGCCGCCACAGGGCCCCTACGGACAGTTCCCCCCGCAGGGACAGCCGCCCAAGAAGAAGACCGGCCTCGTCGTCGGCTCGGTCGTCGCCGTGGTGGCCGTCGCCGCCGCAGCGACGGGTACCTATTTCGCCTTCGGCAGGGGCGACGTCGCCGCCGCAGGCGGGGAGACCCCCGCCGATGCCGCGACGCGACTGCTCACCGCCACCGGAAGCAACGACGTCGTGGGCCTGTTCGACACGCTCGTGCCCGTCGAGGCCCAGCTGAGCAGGGACTACCTCGAAGCCACCGTCAGTGAGATGACCCGACTGGAGATCTTCGAGCCGGGCACCGACCCCTCGTCGATCGAGGGCTGGGGAACCACCCTGGAGGGCCTGGAGTTCGACGAGTCCTCCGAGGAGCGGATCAACGAGGACCTGGTGATCACCCAGGCATCGGCAGGCACGCTGACGATGAACTCGAACCTCGCCGAGCTTCCGCTCACCGACAGCTTCGTGGCTGCGGCGTTCCCCGACGGACTCCCGGCGGACGAGACGGAGCAGATCGACTTCGCCGAATTGGACGAGCCGCTGCGCATCGCCACCGTGCAGGTCGGCGACGACTGGTACCCCAGCCTCTTCTACACGATCGCCGACTACGGCCTTCGGGAAGAGGGACTGTCCTGGCCGGACACCTCGGTCGAGGCCGTGGGCGCCGACTCGCCGCAGGCCGCGGTGGAGGACCTCGTCGCCGCAGCGATGGCCGGTGACCTGGAGCAGGTCATCGCACTGACCCCGCCCGACGAGATGGGCGTCCTCTACGACCTCGGCCCGCTGCTGCTGGCGGAGATGCCCGCAGGCACCAGCCCGGAGGTCACCGTCACCGACCTGCAGACCAACACCCGCGAGTCCAACGGCGGCACGGTCGTGGTCATCGAATCGGTGTCCATCGAGGGCACGCAGCCGGGCGAGCAGGCGACGATCGTCATCGACGGCGACTGCGTCGACATCAGCGTCGAGGGCGGCCAGAGCGACCGGATGTGCATGTCCGACCTCACCGGGCAGATGCAGGCCGAGATGGGCGGGGAGCTTCCCCCGGAGGCGATCGCTTTCGTCGAGCGGCTGATGACCAACGCCCTCGACTCCGGCATCACCACCGTCGAGGTCGACGGCCGGTGGTACGTGAGCCCGATTCGCACCTTCGGCGAGCTGTTCATGCTGGTGATGCAGAGCCTGGAGCCCGGCGACATCGAGATGTTGATCGAGGCCGCGGAGTCCACCTACTGATGCACCCGCGCCGCGCCTGATCGGCGAGGCGGCAACACCCGGGCCGGGAACGCGTCGTCGTTCCCGGCCCGCCGTGTGTCCGGGTGTTCCGGGACGCCGGCGGCCTGACATCCGAGAGCCGCCGGAGCAGCCGGACAACCGCCCGGCAGGGCACGAGAACGGTCCCCTCGGCATCGGAGCGGGCCGCCCGGGCATCACCTGTCCTGCCGTGGCCGTCGGCGATGCCGTCCAGGAAGGGCCCGCGCGGAGTGAGACCCCGGTCGGCCTTCGCGCAGCCCACGACCCGGCAGCGATCACCCCATCGGCGGTTGCCCACGATCACCGTCACGTGCTGGCGGAGATCGACGACCCGACTTGAATCCCAATACAGGACAAGCGTACTGTTTGGTCTTGCCGCCGTGTCCACGACGATCGACGGCCTGCTCGACGAGCGGGGCTGCCGAGAAGTCCGGACACGCCACCTGAAGAGTCGAGCAGCATGGCCCGTCGAGCTGGGCCAGACTTGACGTCATCCCCGAACTGACGTGCGCCGTCGCGAGATGGAGTTGTTGGACGTGACTGCACCTGCTAGCCAGGACAGCTTCGGCGCCCGCGGCACGCTCTCGGTCGGAGACACCTCGTATGAGGTGTTCCGGCTGAGTGCGGTCGAGGGCGCGGACCGCCTGCCTTACAGCCTGAAGATCCTGTTGGAGAACCTGCTCCGCACCGAGGACGGCGCGAACATCACCGCCGACCACGTCCGCGCGCTGGCCTCCTGGGACCCTTCGTCCGAACCCGACACAGAGATCCAGTTCACCCCGGCCAGGGTGATCATGCAGGACTTCACCGGCGTGCCCTGCGTCGTCGACCTCGCCACGATGCGGGAGGCCGTCACGAACCTGGGCGGCGATCCGGCCAAGGTCAACCCGTTGGCACCCGCCGAGCTGGTCATCGACCACTCCGTCATCGCCGACATCTTCGGCAGGCCGGACGCGTTCGAGCGCAATGTGGACCTGGAGTACGAGCGCAACCGTGAGCGCTACCAGTTCCTCCGCTGGGGTCAGAGCGCGTTCGACGAGTTCAAGGTCGTCCCGCCCGGCACCGGCATCGTGCACCAGGTCAACATCGAGCACCTGGCCCGCGTGGTGATGACCAGGCAGGGCGGCGACGGAGGCACCACCCTCCAGGCCTACCCGGACACCCTCGTGGGCACCGACAGCCACACCACCATGGTCAACGGCATCGGCGTGCTCGGCTGGGGCGTCGGCGGCATCGAGGCCGAGGCCGCGATGCTCGGTCAGCCGGTGTCCATGCTGATCCCGCGCGTGGTCGGCTTCAAGCTGCACGGTGAGCTGCCCGCAGGCGCGACGGCCACCGACCTGGTGCTGACCATCACCGAGATGCTGCGTGAGCACGGCGTGGTCGGGAAGTTCGTCGAGTTCTACGGGTCCGGCGTCGGTGCCGTCCCGCTGGCGAACCGCGCCACGATCGGCAACATGAGCCCCGAGTTCGGCTCGACCTGCGCGATCTTCCCCGTCGACGCCGAGACGACGACCTACCTGCGGCTCACCGGCCGATCCGAGCAGCAGGTCGCCCTGGTCGAGGCCTACGCCCGTGAGCAGGGCATGTGGCACGACCCCGAGGCCGAGCCCGCCTACTCCGAGCGGCTCGAGCTCGATCTCGCCACCGTGGTGCCCTCCATCGCGGGCCCCAAGCGTCCCCAGGACCGGATCGACCTGTCCTCGGCGAAGTCGGCGTTCCGCAAGGCGATCACCGATTACGTGACCGCCGATTCGTCGATCGTGGACGAGGCGTCGGACGAGTCCTTCCCCGCGTCGGACTCGCCCACCTACTCGCGCGACGACGACCACGCGGGCAGGCCGGTGCACTCGGCGGCCAACGGCTCCCAGGGCAGGCCGAGCAGGCCCACGCGGGTCACCGTGGACGGCTCCGAGTTCGAGATCGACCACGGAGCGGTCGCGATCGCCGCGATCACCTCCTGCACCAACACCTCCAACCCGAGCGTGATGATCGGCGCGGCGCTGTTGGCGAAGAAGGCCGTCGAACGCGGCCTGGCACGCAAGCCGTGGGTGAAGACCACGCTGGCGCCGGGGTCCAAGGTCGTCATGGACTACTACGCGCGCTCCGGGCTGCTGCCCTACCTGGAGAAGCTCGGCTTCAACCTCGTCGGCTACGGCTGCACGACGTGCATCGGCAACTCCGGCCCCCTCCAGGACGAGATCTCGGAGGCGATCAACTCCGCCGACCTCGCGGTGGTCTCGGTGCTCTCGGGCAACCGGAACTTCGAGGGTCGGATCAACCCCGACATCAAGATGAACTACCTCGCCAGCCCGCCGCTGGTGGTGGCCTACGCGCTCGCGGGCACCATGGACCTGGACCTGAGCACGGAGCCGCTGGGCACCGACACCGAGGGCAGGCCGGTCTTCCTGGCCGACATCTGGCCGGACGCCGCCGAGATCCAGGAGGTCATCGGCTCGGCGATCTCCTCGCAGGGCTTCACCGACGGCTACTCCGACGTCTTCGCGGGCGACGAGCGGTGGCAGTCCCTTCCGACGCCCACCGGCAACATCTTCGAGTGGGACCCGCAGTCCACCTACGTCCGCAGGCCCCCGTACTTCGAGGGCATGACGCCGGACCCCAGCCCGGTGACCGACATCGCAGGCGCCAGGGTCCTCGCCCTGCTGGGCGATTCGGTGACCACCGACCACATCTCCCCGGCCGGGGCGATCAAGGCCGACTCGCCCGCAGGGCGTTACCTCAACGAGCACGGCGTCGAGCGCCGGGACTTCAACTCCTACGGCTCGCGGCGCGGCAACCACGAGGTGATGATCCGAGGAACCTTCGCCAACATCCGACTGCGCAACCTGCTGTTGGACGCGATCGAGCCCGGCGGTGTGCAGGGCGGCTACACCCGCGACTTCCTCGCGGGCGGCGAGCAGACCACCATCTACGACGCGTCGGTCTCCTACGCCGAGGCAGGCGTTCCGCTGGTGATCCTCGCGGGCAAGGAGTACGGCTCCGGATCCTCCCGTGACTGGGCGGCCAAGGGCACCAGCCTGCTGGGCGTGCGCGCGGTGATCACCGAGTCGTTCGAGCGCATCCACCGGTCGAACCTGATCGGCATGGGCGTGCTGCCCCTCCAGTTCCCGGCAGGCGAGAGCGCGAGCTCGCTGGGTCTGGACGGCACCGAGACCTTCGACGTGTCCGGGGTGACCGCGCTGAACGACGGCGGCTCGCCTCGCACCCTGAAGGTGACGGCCACCAGGCAGGACGGCTCCGTCGTCGAGTTCGACGCGGTGCTGCGCATCGACACTCCTGGTGAGGCCGACTACTACCGCAACGGCGGCATCATGCAGTACGTGCTGCGCAAGATGCTGCGCGGCTGATCGACATCACGGCACCCGACAGGCCCGGACGTCTCGGCGTCCGGGCCTGTCGGCGTCCTGGCCAAGCGACGTCTGGTCCGGCGGCGCTGACCGGGCCGCCCTCTCCGGTCGGGGAACGACGAGCCCCGCCCTCGGACGATCAGTGACCGCCGTGGCCGTGCCCGCCGTCGCCGTGGAGCTGCTCCATGAGCGTCACCACCGGCTCGGGCGCCACCACAAAGGGCCGCATCATGCCCATGTCCTCGTGTTCCAGCAGATGGCAGTGATACATGTACTGCCCGGTGGAGCCTTCGAACCGCGCCATGATGGTGACCTCTTCTCCCCTGGCCACCCGGACCGTGTCCTTCCAGCCCAGCTCATCGGGCAGCAGGGTGCCCGACTGCTCGTACCGGATCGGGGTGAGCGTGCCGCCCCGACTCTCGTCGAAGCCGCCGATCACGACGGGCCTGCCGTCCTCCCCCGGCACGGTCTCGGTCACCACGTAGTGGTCTCGCGCCAACGCCTGGAAGCGCACCAGATGCAGGTGCATGGGATGCGTCGGCGCGGCGAGGCTCAGCATGTGCCAGTCCTCCCAGTCGTCGTGGCGGACGAACCAGTTCACCGTGTCCTCGAACACCCGACAGAGTCGTCGGTAGGTGACCACCTCGCCGTCCGGCCCCTGTACCTGCACGAATCCGTCGTGCACCGTGACGCCGTCGAAGTCGGGGATGTGATCGTGCGCCGGGTCCAGTCGTCGCATCTCCCAGAGCTGTCCGTGGCCGGTGGGGCCGTTGGCGAGGATCAGCAGCCGATGTCGTGCCGCAGTGTGCGGACCCGGCAGCCGCTCGTACGACCGGGAGGTCTCGGCGGGCAGCCGGAAGCGGTCGACCGCGCGCCGCGTCTCGACCCGGAACTCCATGACCTCGGGGTGGACCGGGGTGCCGCCGGTGTTCATCAGCCGCACCGTGCGTCCCCGCCACGGTCCGAAGTCGATGAGCAGATCGGCACGCTCGGCAGGCGCCATGATCAGCCCGTCGGCCGGGATCTCCACCGGTTCGGGGAGGAGGCCGCTGTCGGTGCCGATCTGCCAGGCCGCCCCGGTGATCGGGGAACCGGACTCGTCTTGGAGCGCGAGCCGGTAGGTGCGGGCGTTGGACGAGTTGAGCACCCGGAAGCGATACCAGCACGCCCCCACCGCCAGATGCGGCCAGATCAC
Source organism: Actinoalloteichus fjordicus (assembly GCF_001941625.1). Lineage (NCBI taxonomy): Bacteria > Bacillati > Actinomycetota > Actinomycetes > Pseudonocardiales > Pseudonocardiaceae > Actinoalloteichus > Actinoalloteichus fjordicus. The sequence goes on along the minus strand of NZ_CP016076.1, from coordinate 2,579,289 downwards.
CCCGTTGACCAGGGTGAACGGACCGGTGAACGCACGTTGTGCGACGGTCTTGTGCAGGAGCGCCCCCGTCAGCGAGCCGTCGTCGGCGACGTCGAGATTGCGATCGGCGATCACCAGCGGAATCTCCCGGTCGCCCGAGGGAAGCCGGAGGGCGTCCTCCTCGTCGTCGCGGATGAGGTAGGTGCCCACCAGCCCCGCGTACACGTTCCACCGCGTGATCATCATCGCGTGGTCGTGGTACCAGAGCATCGCCGCGGGCTGCTGGTTCGGATACTCGCAGAGCTGGCTCTCCCCCGACAGCACCGCGTTGTTGGCCCAGCCGTCACTGCCTGCCGCGACGACACCACCGTGCAGATGGGTCACCGACCACGCAGGCAGTCGAGCGACCTCGGGGATCGGGGTGCCGCCGCCTCTGCCTGGCAGATCCGATGGCGAGGGCTCCCCCTCCTCGGGCAGCGGGACGTCGACGGCCGTCACCGGGAAGGCGCCCTCGATCCCGTTGCGCCAGGCCAGCAGTACTCGCCGCCCCCGGCGGACCTCGATGGTCGGGCCGGGGAAGTGGCCGTCGTAGGTCCAGACGGTGGTCGGAGGCAGTTCGGAGTGCAGGCGGGTCTGCGCGACCTGTTTGACGATGGTCGTCAGCTCGCCCTCGGCCGGGCGCAGCACCGGCGGGACGGGCATGGGGTCCAGGAACTTCGTCAATTCCGTCGTGGGGGTCTCGTCTCCGACGGTCCTGGGCAGCACGACAGACCGGTCCACTCCGACGACGGAGTGAACCGGGTGCGCCGAGACCGGCTCCGAGGGCGCGGCCGCCGCTGCGGCGTCGACCGTCGGCCCGGCCGGGTCGACGGCCCGCTGTGCGGCCGACGCGCCAGGCGCCGCAGCCGTGAGCAGCGCTGCGGCGGTGCCCGCGCCGATGCCGATCAGCTGCCTACGCGATAACGCAGTTCCCCCAGACGAATGATCCATCGTTGCACCGTAAGCACCAGTCCTGGAGGTTGGCTCGTGTCGCAGCCGAATGGATACAGAAAAACCTCCGTCCGGGATAAAGGATCACTGATCCGGCGCTGAGCTGGTCTGATCCGTCTCGTCCTGATCGAAGGGGTCGGCGGAGTCCACAGCGGACCTCGCCGCTACCCACTACAGAGTGATCACTCGCACGGATGACGACGGCCGGACGCGGAATAGGGGTTCGCCGTCGTCGAGCGGACCGGGCCGCTACGACGCGATGCGTCGGCGCACCGTTCCGTGATCGCCGTGGTCCCCGCCGTGGCCGTGCAGCTTCTCCATCAGGGTGACGACCGGATCGGGCGCCACCACGAAGGGCCGCATCATGCCCATGTCCTCGTGCTCCAGCAGATGGCAGTGATACATGTACCGCCCGGTCGAACCGGTGAAGTGGGACAGGATGGAGACCAGCTCCGTCGAGCCGACGCGGATGGTGTCCTTCCAGCCCCGCTCGTCCGGCAGCAGCGCCCCGTCCGCCACGTATCGCACCGGCGTCGCCGTGCCGCCGCGCGCCTGATCGAAGCCGCCGATGTCGAACCGCACTCGGTCGACGGCCTGGAAGCGCACCAGGTGGACGTGGATGGGGTGGGTGGGCCCGGTCAGATTCAGGATGTCCCACTGCTCCCAGCTGTCCTGCCGGACGAACCAGTTCACCGTGTCCTCGAACACCCTGGACATCCGGTGATAGGTGACGACCTCGCCGCGAGCATCCTGTACCTGCACGTAGCCGTCGTGCACGGTGACGCCGTCGAACTCCGGGATGTGATCGTGCTTCGGGTCCAGCCGGTGCATCTCCCACAGCTCGCCGTGTCCGCTGGTCCCGTTGGCCAGCACCAGCAGTCGGCGCCCGTGTTCGTGGCCGTGCTCATCGTGTCGCAACCGGACGTAGGACCCGGAGACGGTCGTCGGACGGCGGAAGTCCGAGGTGACCCGTCGCCGACCGACGCGGAACTCCATGATCTCCGGGTTCGGGCCGGGATTCGCGGCCGCGTTGACCAGTCGGAGCCTGCGGCCCGCGAAGACGCTGAAGTCGATCAGCAGGTCGACGCGCTCGGCAGGCGCCATCACCAGGCCCGCCGCGGGCAGCGGGAGAAGCGCGGGCAGCAGGCCGCTGTCGGTCCCGATCTGCCACGCCGTTCCGGTGATCGGCTCGCCCCGCTCGTCACGCAGCGACAACGTGAAGGTCCTGGCGTTGGAGGCGTTGAGCACCCGGAACCGGTACCAGCGACGCTCGACGTCGAGATGCGGCCAGATGACCCCGTTGACCAGGGTGAAGGGACCGCTGAAGCCACGCTCCTCGACCGTCTTGTGCACCAGCGCCCCGGTGAGCGCGCCCTTCTCGTCGACGTCGAGATTGCGATCACAGATGATCAGCGGGACCTCCTGATCGCCCGACGGCAGGTTCAGCGCGTCCTCCTCCTCGTCCCGGAGCAGATACATGCCGAGCAGTCCGGCGTAGACGTTCCACCGGGTGATCATCATGGCGTGATCGTGGTACCAGAGGGTCATCGCAGGCTGATCGTTGCGGTACTCGCAGATCTGCGCCTCCCCCGGCAGGACTCCGTTGTCCGCCCAGCCGTCGTTGCCCGCCGCAGTGACGGCGCCGTGCAGGTGTACGACGGTCCAGGGCGGCAACTGCGTGACCTCGGGGATCGGCAGGCCGCCGCTGCGGCCGGGCTCGTCGGAGGGCGACGGCTCGCCGGGCTGCGGCAGCGGCACGTCCACCGCCGTCACCGGGAACGGCCCCTCGATCTCATTCGTCCACGCCACGCGCACCCGCTGCCCGCGCCGGACGTCGAACGTCGGACCAGGCAGGTGACCGTCATAGGTCCAGACGCGGGTCGGCGGCAGCTCCGAGTGCAGTCGCACCCAGGTGGCCCGCTGGACCACCGTCACCAGCTCGCCGCCTTCCGGGCGCAGTACCGGCGGAATCCGCAGCGGATCGCGGAACTTGGTGAGCTCGGTGCGTGCCGAGGCGCGGGTGACGTCGACGACCTGCGACATCTCGGCTAGGTCGGCGTCGACGTTCGAGACCAGCTCGACGATTTCGGTCATGTCTACTCCCCAGTAAACTGCAAGAATTCACTCGACGAATACCGACCCGCATTACCTGCGAGAGAGACTCGGTATTCGCCACCCCGTCAGAATGACGACGGCAGGACCATGCCGGATTCGCCCGAATCCGCGATGACGAGCTACACCAAGGACGTCCGCGCATTCCGGCAGCAGCCTGCCCTGGTTGCCAGGACACGGCTCGGCGGCAGTCGCCGACACACGTCGGCGGCCCGACCGGTGACATCGGCACACCGTGAATCACGGCGGATCAGCCGTCAGGCAGGCTCGCTCATGGTCATTCCCCCTATTGTTCCGCTCCCCAGAAAGAACCGACACCGTGCGCCTCCCCAGGCCCACTCGGCTCTCCTGCCGTCACCATAGTACAGAACCAACGATCAGCGGTGCAGGTAATTCCCGAAAAGGAAGTCGACCTCGCAATCATTCGCACCGCACCGCAGGCACGCTGCCCGACGCGCGTGACGACGTGGCACCACGACCGAGCAGGCGCGACGAACTCCGGGCCGCCGATCGCACGCGGGAGCCCGATCCCCGCCAACATGCGCCGAGGACCACCGGCCTCCGAACCGATCGTGCGCCCTCGCCCGAGCCTGCCCGACTAGTAGCCTGCTCGGCTCGAGCGAATCGATTCGGTGCGTCGCACGATGCCTCGTCGTGGCGGGCCGCCGTCGCCGCCAAGGAACGCGGCGGAGGCAGGCGGGGAGGAAGGCGGGGCGGGCCGTGTCGGCAATCGGCAGCGCGCTGCCGGGGCTCACCGATCGTGCTCGACGGTCCCGCTCGACGGTCCCGCTCGACGGTCCCGCTCGACGGTCGGCGTCGACCACGGTGACTCGGCTGGACGACCGGCCTGCGGCCCAGGCGGAGCGACGGCGCGCTCAGGCCGCCGGACGCGGCGGGCGATGCTACTCACCGTCACGGGTTCGTCGGCGTGGCCGCTGATTCTCCGCTCGTTATGGTGATCGCGAACAGGTCGCGACCGACTAGGGTTTCCCCGTGGATGAGCAGCGGCGAGACGGTCCGAACCCGCCGTCGATCGGCTGCGGCTCACCGGCTCGGACGATCCGTCGGCACTCACGTTCTGCGAGGAAGACATGACGCACGCCACCCGCCCGCACCCCGCGCTGCGGGACCCGGAACGCCTCCATCGCCGGTCACCGCGCGGTCTGTCCCGCCTCGCGGCAGTGCTGGCGACGGCGTCGATCGCCCTGGCAGGCTGCTCCGAGATCGCCGCCGACCTGTCCAGCGCGTTAGACGAACCGGCCGTGTCCGAGTCGGCGGGCCAGGACGCCGCCGATGCGGGCGGGCAGGACACCGAGGGCGGCGCGGGCACCGGAGACTCCGACGCGCCACGGCAGCTCGCCGAGCTCACCGTGGCGCCGGAGGGACCGATGACCGGCTACTCCCGCGAGCGCTTCCCGCACTGGTCGAGTCATGGCGACAACTGCAACACGCGCGAGGTCGTGCTGGAGCGCGACGGCACCGACGTCGTCGCCGACGACCAGTGTCGGCCGCAGTCGGGCACCTGGATCAGCGTGTACGACGACCAGGAGTTCACCGAGGCGGGCGATCTCGACATCGATCACACGGTGCCGCTGGCCGCCGCGTGGCGCAGCGGTGCCGCGGACTGGGACGAGGACCGCCGGGAGGCCTTCGCCAACGATCTGGACTCGCCGCAGCTCCTCGCGGTGTCGGCCTCGTCGAACCGCTCGAAGGGCGACCAGACCCCGGCCGACTGGCTGCCGCCCGCCGAGTCGTATCACTGCGTCTACGCCGAGGACTGGATCGCGGTGAAGCACCTCTACGAACTCACCGTCACCGAGGACGAGGCCGCCGCGTTGGAGGGCATGCTCGCCACCTGCTGACCGTTCGCCGCGAAGCCCGCGGGACACCGCAGGACACTGCGGGAGGAGGACATCTCACGCCAGAACCGCCGAGCGGCGCTCGGGACTGCCGTCCGCAGGCGGCTTGCGGCGCCCCGTCGTCGAAAAGCCTGCGGCGCGCCGCAGGCCTCGGTTCGCCGACCCGCGAACGGGCTCGGAGCCTGCACCGTCCTCGGGTGACTCCGAGCCCGTCGCGGGGCAGCAGGGCAGGCGGCGGGGAGGACTACTCCGCCTCGGCCAGGCTGACCGCGAACCGGTCCGCCGGGTCGGTCCACTGTCGATGGAGTCGGAATCCCGCGGCCCGCAGCTCGGCCGCCACGCCGTCGGGCCGGAACTTGGCCGACACCTCGGTCCGGATCTCCTCGCCCGCCGAGAAGTCGATCGTCAGGTCCAGCGCTCCGATGTGCACGGTGGACGCCTCCGTCGCCCGCAGGCGCATCTCGATCCACTCCTGGTCCGGGTCCCAGTGCGCGACGTGAGCGAAGAGCCCGAGATCGAAATCGGCGTCCAGCTCGCGGTTGAGCACCCGCAGCACGTTGCGGTTGAACTCGGCCGTCACTCCCTGCGGGTCGTCATAGGCCGCGATCAGGGTCTTGGTCGGCTTCACGAGATCGGTGCCCAGCAGCAGCCACTCGCCCGGACGCAGCACCGCTCTGGCCTCGGTCAGGAAGGCCGACCGCTCGGCGGGCAGCAGGTTGCCGATCGTGCCGCCGAGAAACGCGAGAAGCCGTCGTTCACCGTCGGGCAGGGTGCCCAGGTGGCGCGTGAAGTCGCCGACGATCCCGTGCACCTCGAGATCGGGATAGTCGGCGGCGATCTCCGAGGCCGACTCCCGCAACGCGGTCGTCGAGACGTCGAAGGGCACGAAACGCCGCAGCGCGCCCTGTTTTCCCATGGCGTCGAGCAGCAGCCGGGTCTTCTCCGCGGCTCCGGAGCCCAGCTCGATCAGCGTGTCCGCCACGACGATCTCGGCGATGTCCATCGCCGCACCCTGCAACGCGGCGCGCTCGGAGCGCGTCGGGTAGTAGTCCGGCAGCCGGGTGATCTCCTCGAAGAGCTCGCTGCCCCGCGCGTCGTACAGCCACATCGAGGAGAGCCTGCGCTCGGCAGCGGTCAGGCCCTCGGCGACCTCGGCGCGCAGGCCGCCTGCCGCCGCGGCCTCGTCGAGGTGTACGTCGATGTGCGGAATGTTCACGGTCATCCTCTCGATGGCACCGATATCGGGTGTATCGGCGTGATCTCGACCCCGTCACGGGTGGCGACGAGCAGTCGTGCGTCCGGCACTTCGGCCCAGCCCTCGTCCTCGTCCAGCGGCTCGGAGGCCACCACGAGGCGACCGGGAGCGTGCTGCACGAAGAGCGAGTGCGTCCAGGTGGTGGCGATGACCGTCACACCATCGGTGAGCAGCAGGTTCAGCCGCGCCCCCGGTACCGAGGCGCCCACCTCGCCGACCAGGTCGCGCACCGCGTCGGCAGGGGCTTGGCCCGCATCGAGTCTGGCACGCAGCAGAACCCACAGCAGTGCGGAGTCCGTGGCCCTCGCCGTCAGCAGCGCCGCAGGGGACAGCCCCTCGACGAGCCCCGTCGCGCAGCCGGGCCAGCCTGGCAGCACTCCGTTGTGACTGAACAGCAGCGGGCCGTGCCGGAAGGGCGCGCAGGCCTCCTCGCTGATCGGCATCCCGACGGTCGCCGAGCGGACGGCGGCCATGGCGGCTCCCGTCCGGACCACCGTGGCGATCTCGGCGAAGCCGTGGTCGTTCCAGACGGGCCCGGTACGCCGATAGCGCAGCGGCGAGTCGACCGGGCGAGCGACAGGCGCCGTGCCTGCCTCCGCCGCGACGGTCTCCCCTGCACACTCCTTCGCGCGGGCGGTCTCTGCTGCGCCCGGCTTCGCCGGGACGGTCTCTGCTGCGCCCGGCTCCGCCGGCACAACACCCGCTGCGCCCGGCTCCGCCGGCACAACACCCGCTGCGCCCGGCTTCGCCGGGACGGTGGGAAACCAGCCGACCCCGAAGCCGTCCACGTTGACGGTGCCGCCTTGGCGCATCATCGTCGGCGCCCAGGCCTGCCGTGCCAGGGAGTTGGCACCGTCGAACATCAACTCGGCCAAGGACACGGGCGGGCCGAGATAAGCCAGATGACGACACACTCAGGATCGCTCCGCCCGTGCGGCGTCCCTGGCGCATCGGAAGCCCGCGAAGATCTGCCTGCGGATCGGATGGTCCCAGTTGCGGAAGGAGGCGCGCGCCATCGACGTGTCCGTGCCGAAGGAACCACCGCGCAGCACCTGATATCCGCCGTCGAGGAACACCTCGGAGTACTCGCGATAGGGGAAGGCAGCGAAGCCGGGATGAGCGGTGAAGGTCGAGGACGTCCATTCCCAGACGTCGCCGACGAGCTGGTGCACCCCGGCCGGGGTGGTGCCCTGGGGATACGCGCCGACGGGTGCCGGGCTCAGGTGGCGCTGGCCGAGATTGGCGTGGTGCTCGGTCGGTGCCTCGTCGCCCCACGGATAGCGCCGGGATCGCCCGGTGACGGGATCGTGCCGAGCGGCCTTCTCCCACTCCGCCTCGGTGGGCAGCCGCCGACCGGCCCAGCGGGCATAGGCCTCGGCCTCGTGCAGGCAGACGTGGACGACCGGCTCCTCGGCGGGCACCGGCTCGGTCACCCCGAAGCGGCGACGCCACCAGGTGCCGTCGGAGTCGCGTTCCCAGAACAACGGCGCCCGCAGCTCGGCCTGCTGCCGATGGGCCCAGCCCGCCTCGGTCCACCACTCCCGACGGTCATAGCCGCCCTCGGCGATGAACTCGGCGTAGGCGGCGTTGGTCACGGGAGCAGCGTCGAGATAGAAGGAGTCCACCAGCACGGTGTGCGCGGGCCGTTCGTTGTCCAGTGCCCACGGGTCGGAGTCGGTGCCCATGGTGAAGGGGCCGCCGGGAATGAGGACCTCGCGCGCCGTGGGCGGGAGGATCGACGGCGGCGGCGCCGGGGCGTGCAGCACCGGCTCGCCTGTACGGAGCTGATGGGTGGCCAGCATCGTCTCGTCGTGCTGCTGCTCGTGCTGGACGATCATGCCGAAGGCGAATCCGTCGGCCACCAGCCGTCGGCCGCGCAGCGGCGTGCGGTCCAGCACGTCCAGTGTCTTCTCCCGAACGCCGCGCACATAGCCCCGTGCCTCCGCGGGGCTCAGCAGCGGCAGTGCCGGACGATCCGCCCTGGCATGTTGGAAGGCGTCGTACAGCTCGTCGATGTCGCTGCGGAGCGGGACGAGGCCGCCCACGTCGCGAACGAGCCAGAGCTCCTCCTGATTGCCGATGTGGGCGAGGTCCCACACAAGCGGGGACATCAGCGGCGAGTGCTGGCGGGTGAGGTCGGCGTCGTCGACGCTGTCGGTCAGCGCGAGGCTCCGTCGTCGGGTGCGGTCGAGTTCGGCCGCGATCGCCGCACGCAGGACGTCCTCGCCCGTGGTGAAGAAGTCCGTCGTCGTCATGCCCCGTCCTCTCCGAAGTCCAGTGCCGCCCCCACCGCGCGTCGCTGAGCGACCTCGACGATCTCGGCGAGCAGGTCGGCGGGCAGGTCGAGCCCGCTCAGCGCGGCGCAGCCCAGGTCCAGCAGCTTCGGGACCGCTCGGGCCAACGGCGGATCGGCCAGCCCGTCCCGCGCTGCGGGCACCCAGCGGCGGGCGACCGGGGCGGCCAGCTCTGCCGCCCGCGCCACCGTCTCCGGCCGGGCGAACAACGCGATGAGCAGCAGAGCGGGCACGACCCAGGCCTGCCCCGCCTGCGTGTCCAGGTACCGCACCTCCAGGTACCCGCGCGGGCGTACCGGGGGGAACAGTGTGGTGAGGTGATAGTCGAGATCATCGAGGCTGGGCGGCGGCGCCAGCGAACCGGCGATCCAGTCGGCGAACCGCACGGGCACGGCAACGTCCCAGGGGCCGTCGGCGCGACGGACACAGATCGCCGGAGTGTCCAGCGTCCGCCGGGCCCAGGCCCCGGCCGGGTCGCCGTCCGGACGGCCCGGCCGGACACGGATCGGGTCGGTGGCGAACAGCGACCTCATCCGCGCCGAGGCCCAGCTTCCCGCGACTCCCTCGGCCTGCCGGGAGTTGGCGAAGGCGGCGATGAACACCGGGCCGAGCGCGTGCAGCGCGGACCAGCGCAGTGGGGCCTGCTCGACCTCGCCCGCGTCAAGGCAGACCTGAAGCCCTGCCGTGTTGCACATCATGGTCTTCCCGCCGGGCCCGATCCGATCGAAGGCTCGCTCCATGGCGTCGTAGCGGGGGGTGTGCAGCAGTCGCGTCGGGGAACGCCACGGGTCGATGCCGCGGGTTCCCAGTCGGAGGTCTCGGCTGCCGAGGAGATCGACCAGCAACGCGATGTCGCCGTCGACGATCTCGACGAGGCGGCGCGGACTGCGTTGGGGAAGACAGGAGATCTCGACCTGGCCGCCCGGCTCGACGGTGACCGCCGAGCCGCTGGGCAGTGGGAGATGCGGACTGTCCGGAACGAGGGTGGTGGGGGCGTGTGCGCCCAGTGCCGAGGCCAGCTCCCGCAGGTCGAGGGGGCGGCGCGGGTCGGCGCGGTGGTGAACGGTCCATTCGAGTTCGACGCCTGCCAATGCTGGCGGCCCGTGTTTGAAGCAGACCGACGCCACGTAGGCTTCCGCCTCCACGCGACTGCGAATCCGGGCCGCGCCCACGGCCTCCGACGGCGGACTCTGCGACAGCGTCATGCCCTCACCTCAGCCTGTTCGGGAGTCTCGACGCTACTCCCGTGCGGGGCGCGTCGCAGATTCATCGCCCGTCCGTACCAATGGACACCCAAGACGTACGTACGTGTTGGATTTTCCTCGGGAGCACTGCGACGATCTCCCCATGCCACGCGTCACCCAAGATCATCTCGACGCCCGCCGACGCCAGATCCTGGACGGCTCGCGGACGTGCTTCACCCGGCACGGGTACGAGGGCGCCACCGTCCGGCGTCTCGAAGAGGCCACCGGTCTGTCGCGGGGCGCCATCTTCCACCACTTCCGTGACAAGGAGTCGTTGTTCCTGGCATTGGCCGAGGACGACGCCCATCGGATGGCCGAGGTGGTGGCCGAGCAGGGGCTGGTGCAGGTGATGCGAGACCTCATCGCGGTGCCTGCGGGCGCAGAGGAGCCCGATCACCCGGCCTACTGGCTTGGCACGCGCCTGGAGGTCTCCCGGCGGCTGCGCACCGACCACGAGTTCCGAGCGCGCTGGGCCGAACGGTCGCAGGAACTGACGGCGGCGACGCGGGCGCGACTGTCTCGGCAGCACGCGGCGGGCAAGCTTCGTGACGACGTCGAGGTGGACGTGCTCACCGCGTACCTGGAGCTGGTCCTCGAGGGCCTGGTGTCTCACCTGGCCAAGGGCCTGTCCGCCGAGGCGATGGGGCCGGTGCTGGACCTGGTGGAGGAGTCCGTCCGTCGCCACCGGGCGACCGAGTGAGTCGACGGGAGCGGGGCCGAGTCACCGGACGCCGTGCATCCGCCTGCGGATGATCGGGGTGCTGACGGCGAGCAGGACCCCGAGCAGCACGGCCAGTCCGCCGAGGACGCCGAAGTACAGCAGTTCGGTGTCCGGCGAGTAGAGACCGACGATCTGGGCTCCGATGCCGGAGCCCGCGGCGAGCGAGAGGAAGAACAGGCCGACCATCTGCGCAGAGAAGGCGGCAGGCGCGAGCTTGGTGCTGACCGACAGCCCCACCGGAGAGAGCATCAGCTCTCCGCAGGTCATCACGACCAGCGCCACGGCGGGCCAGAGCGGCGCGACCTCGGCGCCGTCCCCCGTGGTGCTCGCCACCATCATCACCAGGAACGACAGTCCGACGAAGAAGACTCCGCCCGCGAACTTGCGCGGGGTGCCGGGCTGGCGATCGCCCAGCCGCGTCCACACCGTGGCGAACACCGGGGCGAGCAGGATGATCGCCACCGGATTCACCGACTGGAACCAGCCCGGCGGGATGTCGAACCCGCCGAGGGAGAGGTTCACCCTGCTGTCGGCGAAGGCGGCGATCACGGTGGCCTGCTGCTCGAAGAGCATCCAGAAGACGACGCTGGTGAGGAAGAGCGGGATGAAGGCGAGCACTCGATCCCGTTCGACCGGGGTGATGCGGCTGCACAGGATCACCGTGAAGTAGACGATCGGCAGCAGCACCGAGAGCAGGCTCAGCACGGCGACGAGCCCCGTCATGGTGAAGCGGCCGGTGAACAGGATGAACAGCACGACGACGACCGCGACCGCGAGGGGCGGGCCGACCCTGGCGACGAGCCTGCGTCGATCGACCGCCGTGAGCGGGTTGCTCGGTCGCCGCCCCTCCTCGCCGAGATGCCGCCTGCCCAGCACGTACTGCAGGAGCCCGAGCGCCATGCCCGCCGCCGCGAGCCCGAAGCCGAGGTGGAAGTCGACCCGCTCCGCAGCCAACGAGGTGAGCAGCGGGGCGAGGAAGCTGCCCAGGTTGATGCCCATGTAGAAGATCGAGAAGCCTGCGTCACGTCGCTCGTCGGCCGGGCCGTAGAGGGTCCCGACGATCGCGGAGACGTTCGACTTCAGCAGGCCCGTCCCGACGATGATCAGGCTGAGCCCCGATCCGACGCCCGCGAGCCCGGGGACCAGCGCAAGCACGAGGTGGCCGATCATGATCAGGATGCCGCCGTAGAGCACCGATCGCTGAGTGCCCAGGAGGCGATCCGCCACCCAGGCGCCGACGACGCTTGCCATGTAGACGGCGGAGCCGTAGGCCGCCACCAGCGCCAGCGCGGTGGCCTGGTCCACGCCGAGGCCGCCCTCGGTCACCGAGCGATAGAGGTAGAACGCCAGAATCGCTCTCATCCCATAAAATGAGAATCGCTCCCACATCTCAGTGAAGAACAGCGTCGCCAGCCCGCGCGGATGACCGAAGAAACCCCGCTCGGCGGGCTCGGCCCGCTTGTTCTCCGTCACGCCGCTCCCCACCTGCCGCGGCCCCCGACGAGGCGCTCCCGCAGGCTGACATTACGCCGAACGGCGGCTTGCGCCGAGGGCGACACACCTGCTTCGCCAGCGTCCGATCGGGATCAATCGCCCAGACGTCGGCCCGCCACTAGGCCGTTCGGCGCTGTGCTGACCGGGCCAAGCCCTACAATGAGCGTTCCGAATCCCCGACGGACCTCGACGTGCCGCGTGCCGACACCTCGGGCGCGAACGTCTCCGAACGTCGGCCTAGGTGAAAAAGGAGTGAAGACTTCCGTGCAGAAGGCGGAGTCACCCGGCAGCAGTAGCGAGCCGGGCGAAGATCCCGGCTGCCAGACCGTCCCGCGCGCCCCGCAAGGGTGCGCCCGGTGAACGAGATTCTGATCAACATCCTGCTGTTGTCATTGGTCGTTCTACTCACCGCAGGCACCTTCATCTGCGTCGCGGCCGAGTTCGCACTCACCTCGCTGGAGCGAAGCACCATCGACACCCATGTCGCCGAGGTCGGCGACAAGCGGGCGAAGATGGTCCAACACGCACATCGGACCCTGTCCTTCCAGCTCTCGGGTGCTCAACTCGGCATCACCGTCACCACTGTCACCACGGGTTTCCTCGCACAACCCGCGATCGGTGATCTCCTCGGCCCCCTTCTCGGCGGGATCGGACTGTCCGATTCCGCCGCGACGGGAGTCTCCGTCGTCCTGGCACTGGTGGTGGCCACCTCGCTGTCCATGCTGTTCGGCGAGCTGGTGCCCAAGAACCTGGCCATCGCCAGGCCGTTGGAGACCGCTCGAGCGGTGACCGGCATCTACTCGTGGTTCACCCGCCTGTTCCGCGGGCTGATCAACCTGGCCAACAACGGTGCGAACGCACTCGTGCGCAAGCTCGGCGTCGAACCTGCCGACGAGCTGCGCTCCGCGCGCTCCCCGGAGGAACTCGGCTCCATGGTCCGATCCAGCGCGGAGCAGGGGACCATGGATGCGGGAACCGCCAGTCTGCTGGACCGCTCGCTGCGCTTCGGCGACCGGACGGCGGGCGAGCTGATGACGCCGAGGGTGCGCATCGCCGCGCTCACGGCGGAGTCGACGGCGGTCGACCTGCTGGAGATCGCCCACCGGACCGGTTTCTCCCGATTCCCGGTCCACGGAGGCGACCTCGACGACGTGCGCGGGGTGGTGCACGTCAAGCAGGCGTTCACCCTGCCGCCGGCCGAACGGGCGGCGACGCTCGTCGCCTCGCTGGCCAGGCCGGTGCCGAGCGTGCCCGACTCATTGGAGGGCGACACACTGCTCGACCGGCTGCGTGGTTCCGGGCTCCAGCTCGCGCTCGTGGTCGACGAGTACGGCGGAACCGCCGGACTGGTCAGCTTCGAGGACGTGATCGAGGAGATCATCGGCGACGTGCGTGACGAGCACGATCGCCGCGAGATCTCTCCGATCCGACCGATGGGCGATCAGACCTGGGTGGCCTCCGGCCTGCTCCGGGACGACGAGCTCGCCGAGGCGACCGGGTTGCAGATCCCGGAGGGCGACTACGACACGCTCGCGGGCTTCGTGCTCGATCGGCTCGGCCGGATTCCCGACGTCGCCGACGAGGTCCGGCTGGACGGCTGGCTGCTCACCGTCCTGCGGATGGACCGCAGGCGGATCGCCGAGCTTCGCGTCGCCAGAGTCGCCGAGTCCGACGACTCCGGCGACCGCCACGCAGGCGAGCGGGCCGACGTCGCCCACGCCACAGCGCAAGACAGTGAGAGGGGTACCCGATGAGCGACGGAATGGCCGTGCTCGTCGCGGTGCTCCTGCTGGTGTTGAACTTCTTCTTCGTGGGTGCCGAGTTCGCCCTGCTGTCCTCCCGTCGCGACCGGCTGGAAGGCCTGGCCGAACAGGGACACAAGCGGGCGAAGACGGTGATGAAGGCAGGCAAGGAGATCTCGCTGATGCTGGCGGGAGCACAGCTGGGCATCACCATGTGCACCGTGGGACTGGGTGCGCTCGGTGAGCCCGCCGTGGCTCATCAGCTGGAGCGGGTGCTCGAGCCCCTCGGCGTTCCCGAGGTGCTGCTGCACCCGATCGCCTTCGTGATCGCGTTGTCGTTGATCAACATCCTGCACATCATGCTCGGTGAGATGGTGCCGAAGAACCTCGCCATCGCCGCACCGGAGAAGATGGCGATGTGGCTAGTTCCCGCACACGTGGGCTTCGTGCGGGTCACCAGGCCGCTCATCGGGACGTTCAACATCGCGGCGAACGGGATTCTGCGGTTGATGAAGGTGGAGCCGAAGGACGAACTCGCCTCCGCCTACACGGCGCAGGAGATGACCAACCTGTTCGCGGAGTCACGACGCGAGGGCCTCTTGGAGGACTCGGAGCACCGGAGGCTGGCCAAGACGCTGTCCTCCGCCGAGCGGACCGTGGGCGACGTCCTGGTGCCGGTGGCGGAACTGACCACGATCCCGGAGCACCCGAGCATCGGCGACGTGGAGCAGGCCGTCTCCAGCACCGGGTTCTCCCGGTTCCCCGTGCAGGCAGGCGACGGACGTCTGGTCGGTTACCTACACGTCAAGGACGTGCTGGAACAGGCCGACGCCGACCGCAGCGCGCCGGTGACGGCGGGCCGCGTCCGCAGCCTGCCCGAGCTGCCCGCGAACATGCGGTTGGACGAGGCACTGACCACGCTGCGTCGGGCGCACAGTCACCTGGCCGCGGCGGTGGGCGCCGAGGGCGAGGTGCTGGGCGTCGTGGCGTTGGAGGACCTGGTCGAGGAGTACGTCGGCACCGTCCGCGACGGCACTCACGTCAGGAGCATCCCGCGCCCGGCGAACTGATCATCGGTTCGATCGGATCATGACCGGTGAAGGGGTGCCTGATTGCGGGCACTCCTTCACCGTTTCTCGCCGAGACTCGTGGCAGGCCGACCACATCGCGTCGTCGAGTCGTCGGGACGCAGCAAAGGATCACGGCTGGGTGAGGGCACCTCCGTAAGGATCTTGACCGGAATCCCTCACCTGTTAGCGTAGCTTTCGGCCGAGCGGGCGGGGACCCGCTCTCACCAGTCCGTTCTCGTTACTTAGCGAAAACAACTTTCGCTCTTCTGCGTGAAGGGGAGCCGAATGGCTCGACACCGTGGTTCAGGACTCAGACTCCGCGGAGTAGCAGGGTGGCCCCTTGCGGTCATCGCGGTTCTCCTGATCTCGACGCTCGGATACGTCGGCTGGTCCTCTCTCGGCGCGATGGTCGAGCGACGTGCCGACGCCGAGGCGGCGAGCTGCCCGCAGGGTGATCAGACACTGCGCATCGCCGCCGAGGACTCGATGGCCGCCCCGCTCATCGAGTCGGCCCAGGAGTGGAGCGCGACGCGACCGGTCGTACAGGACTACTGCATCAGGGTCGAGGTGACCACCCATCGCTCCGCCGACGTGCTGCGGGGACTCGTCGACGACTGGGACGAAGCCGAGCACGGCGCGCGCCCCGACGCGTGGGTGCCCGACTCGCTGCGCTGGGTGCAGCAGCTCTCCGAACAGCGCGGCGACCTGATCGGCTCCCAACCGCTGGTGTTGGCCACGAGCCCGATCCTGCTCGGCATGTCGGAGCCCGCCGCCCACGCCGTGCGCCTGCACGGCGGTCTGCGCTGGTCGGAGGTGTCCGACCTGGTCGAGGAGCCCTCGGGCTGGAGCCGCTTCGAGCAGGACGCCTGGGGCCGGTTCGTGCTGGTGCTGCCCGACCCGGCGACCAACCCGGCGACCGGGCTGGCGCTGGAGGGCGTGCTCGCGGGTCCGGACGCAACCGGGCCGGTGACCTCCGAGGCCCTCGCGGAACAGGGTGCCCAGGACACCCTGGGGCGGCTGTGGCGCAACGAGCCGAGGGAGGTGCCCCCGACCACCCGCGAGGCGCTGACCGTGCTGGGCCGGACGACCGATCCCGGCGCCGAGGCCTTCCACGCCGCCCCGGTCGCCGAGGTGGATCTCTACCGCCGCAATCTCGGCCTCGACGGCGACCAGGCCCCCCAGACCCCGATCGCGGGCTTCATGCCCGGCGGCGCCAACCCACGCGTCGAGTACCCCCTGGTCGCGATCAACGGCGGCGAGCGGGACACCACCCTCAGCCGGGCGACACAGCAGTTCGGCGAGTTCCTCCGGCACCGTGACCAACAGCGCGTACTGGCCGAGGCGGGCTTTCGGGTGACCGCAGTGATGTACTACCCGAACCCCGCGCCCGGCGTCCGCTGGAGCACGCCGGACGCCAATCTCGCCTCGGCCGACGGCCCGACCAGCCAGGAACTGATCGAGTCCTGGCACGGCCAGGCCGAGCGCTGAGCGCTCTCCCCGACCCGCACCGGACACGGTCACGACGCTGCGACCGCCAGGCCGCCGACCAGCCACGCAGGCCGACCCGTGTCAGCCCGGTCGGGTCGGCGCCGCGCGCGTGGCAGGCCGTGCGGAGCCGACCTCGTCAGGGCCGCAGGACGTCCGTGCCGAGGAACGGCACCAGCGCCTCTGGAACGCGCACCGAGCCGTCGGCCTGCTGGTTCTGCTCCAGGATCGCCACCATGGTCCGGCCGACAGCCAGGCCCGAGCCGTTCAACGTCGCGGCCAGGCCCCGCCTGCCGTCCTTGGTCCTGGTCCGAATGCCCGCGCGTCGAGACTGGAAGACGCCGCAGTCCGAGACGCTGGAGATCTCGCGATACCGGCCCTGGCTGGGCAGCCACACCTCGATGTCGTAGGTGAACTGCGCCGAGAAGCCGATGTCACCGGCGGGCAGCGCCACCACCCGGTAGGCGAGCCCGAGCCTGCGCAGGCACTCCTCGGCGTGGGAGAGCATCAGTCTGAGCTGCGCGTCGGACTCCGCAGGCTCGCAGAAGCGGACCAGCTCGACCTTCGAGAACTGGTGCATCCGGATCAGGCCTCGGGTGTCTCGGCCGTAGGAGCCCGCCTCCGACCGGAAGCACGGGGTGTGCGCCGTGTAGGCGAACGGCAGCTCCTCGGTGGCGAGGATCTCGTCGGCGTGCAGGTTCAGCAGCGGGACCTCGGCGGTCGGAACCAGGAACAGCTCCCGATCGGCGACGCCGGTGGCGAAGAGGTCGTCCTGGAACTTCGGGAGCTGCCCGCTACCCGTCAACGCCGCCCGATTGGCCAGGGCAGGCAAGCCGAACTCGGTGTAGCCCTGTTCCTCGGTGTGCAGGGTGAGGAAGAAGTTCGCCAGCGCACGCTCCAGCCGGGCGCCGACGCCCTTGAGCACCACGAAGCGCGGGCCTGCCAGCTTCGTCGCCCGGGGGAAGTCGAAGATCCCGAGCCGCTCGCCGACGTCGACGTGGTCGGCGGGCTCGAAGTCGAACTCGGGCTGTTCGCCCCACGTGCTGACCAGTTCGGCGAACTCGTCGGTGGCACCGTCGGGCAGCCGGTCGTCCGGAAGGTTGGGAATGCCGAGCATCCACTCGGTGAGTTCGGCGTCGAGGCGCTGATGCTCCTCCTCCGCCTCGGCGATGCTGCCCTTGAGCCCCTTGGCGTGCTCCCGCAGCGCGGTGATGTCCTCGCCGCGCTTGGCCGCCTGGCCGACCGAGGCGGCGACCTTCTTCGACTCGGCGCGGGCCTCGTCGGCACGCTGGATGGCGGAGTTCCGGGCGGAGAGGAGCGTCTCCAGTCGCGTCAGGTCAAGCTGGTAGCCACGTCGTGCGAGCTTGCGCACGGCGTCGGTGGCCGGATCGAGCAGAACGCGCGGGTCGTGCATCTCTTCAAAGCTCCATCGCCGGGATTCGGGTCATCACCGGTCGGCCGTCGGAGGTACGACGCCGCCGATCACACGGTCTTGTGATCCTGACAGCCTAACCGTCGCCGACGCACCCGATTTCTCCCCCGCGCCGCACCCCTCCTCCCGTCGGGAGCAGCCGGATCGGCTGACGTCACCTGCCGTCCGGCAGCCGGTCACGCCGACGACTCGGCCTGCCCTGTCCGCGAGACGTGGACGGTCCGGGCGAGAAACCTCGGGCCGGGCCCGTCGGGCGACGCCGGCGAGGGCAGCCGGGAGAACCTACGCCGGGGCGCGGAGCGGAGACCGGCCGCTCCGGCGGCACGTCTCCTGTGCTGCGGGAGCTGCGGGCTCCCCGGAGCCGGCGAGCCTCGTCCGGTGGATCGACGGCGAGACTCCGGGCGCCCGACACGGCACGAAGCCGCCGGGCGCCCGGTCGCACTCGCGCGGAGCAGGCCCGGCTCAGCCCTGGTATGCCTCCAACGGCGGGCAGGAGCACACCAGGTTGCGGTCGCCGCGAGCCCCGTCGATCCGCCGCACCGGCGGCCAGATCTTCTGACTGCCGTGCCCCGCCGGGTACACCGCCTCCGCGCGGCTGTACGGGTGCGACCACTCGCCGGTCAGGCACTCGGCCGTGTGCGGCGCATTGCGCAGCGGATTGTCCTCGGCGGGCCACTCCCCCGCGCCGACCCGATCGATCTCGGCCCGGATCGCGATCATCGCGGCGCAGAACCGGTCCAGCTCCGCGAGGTCCTCGCTCTCGGTCGGCTCGACCATCAACGTGCCGGGAACCGGGAAGGACATCGTGGGGGCGTGCAGCCCGTAGTCGGCGAGCCGCTTCGCGACGTCGTCCACCGTGACGCCGGTGGCCTTGGTGAGACCACGCAGATCGAGGATGCACTCATGGGCGACGAATCCGCCCTGGCCGGTGTAGAGGACCGGGTAGTGCTCGGCGAGTCGCCGGGCCACGTAGTTCGCCGCGGCGACGGCGGTCAGCGTGGCCTGTCGAAGCCCGTCCGCGCCCATCATCCGCACGTACGCCCAGGAGATCGGGAGAATCGCGGCGCTGCCCCAGGGTGCCGCGCTGACCGGCCCGACGACCCCGCCTGCGGGACCGGCCGAGGGCTGGAGCGGGTGCCCCGGCAGGAATCGCGCGAGATGCTGTCGAACTCCGACGGGCCCGACGCCGGGGCCGCCGCCGCCGTGGGGGATGCAGAAGGTCTTGTGCAGGTTGAGGTGCGAGACGTCGGCGCCGAACCGGCCGGGCCGCGCCAGCCCGATCAACGCGTTGAGGTTCGCCCCGTCCACGTACACCTGGCCGCCCGCGTCGTGCACCAGCGCACACACCTCGCGGACCGTGTTTTCGTAGACGCCGTGCGTGGACGGGTAGGTGATCATGATGGCGGCGAGGTCGTCCCGATGGACGTCCACCAGCGTCCGCAGACTGTCCAGGTCGACGTTGCCCGCGTCGTCACAGGCCACGACCACGACCCGCATCCCGGCCATCACCGCGCTCGCGGCGTTGGTGCCGTGGGCGCTGGCCGGAATCAGGCAGACCTCACGCCGGGGCTCGCCCCGGTCCAGGTGGTAGGCACGGATCGCCAGCAGCCCGGCGAACTCCCCCTGGCTGCCGGCGTTGGGCTGCATGCTGACCGCGTCATAGCCGGTGATCTCGGCCAGCCAGCGCTCCAGGTCGCCGACGATCGACAGCAGGCCCGCCGCGTCGTCGGCAGGCGCGAAGGGGTGCAGCTCGGCGAACTCGGGCCACGTGATGGGCTCCATCTCGGCCGTGGCGTTCAGCTTCATGGTGCAGGACCCGAGCGGGATCATGCTCCGGTCCAGGGCCACGTCCTTGTCGGAGAGCGATCGGAGGTACCGCAGCAGGGCCGTCTCCGAGCGGTGCCGATGGAACACCGGGTGGGTGAGGAAGTCCTCGGTGCGACGCAGCCCTTCCGGCAGTGCGTCGGGCGTGGCGGCGTCCAGTTCGTCGACGTCGATCGCGTCCACGTCCACCCCGAAGGCCCGCCACACCGCGTCGAGGTGCTCGAGGGTGGTCGTCTCGGAGCAGGAGATCCCCACCTGATCGGCGTCGACGCGACGGAGGTTCAGTCCGAGATCACGAGCGGCGGCGACCACCTGGTCCGCGCGGCCGGGAACCCGGACGCACAGCGTGTCGAAGAACGCGTCATGGACGAGGTCGTGACCACCGCCGCGCAGACCCTCCGCGACCACGGCCGCCATCCGATGGGCCCGCTCGGCGATCCGACGCAGCCCTTCCGGGCCGTGGTAGACGGCGTACATCGCCGACACCACGGCGGGCAGCACCTGGGCGGTGCAGATGTTGCTGGTGGCCTTCTCCCGGCGGATGTGCTGTTCCCTGGTCTGTAGGGCGAGTCGATACGCGGGCGCGCCGTCGGCGTCGACGCTCACGCCGACCAGCCTGCCGGGGAGCTGCCGCTCCAGGCCCTTGCGGACCGCCAGATAACCGGCGTGCGGCCCGCCGAGGCACATCGGGAAGCCGAATCGCTGGGCGGTCCCCACCACCGCGTCCGCACCGATCGAGCCCGGCGAGCGCAACAGGACGAGGCTGAGCAGGTCGGCGGCCACCACGGCCATCGCGCCCCGCCGATGTGCCTCGGCGATCAGATCCTCCTGGTCCACGACGCGCCCGGAGGCGCCGGGATAGGACAGCAGCAGCCCGAAGAGGTCGCCGTCCGGCAGGCTGCCCGAGCCGAGATCGGCCTCGACGATCTCGATGCCCAGCGGCTCGGCCCTGGTCCGCAGGACGGCGAGCGTCTGCGGCAGGGTGTCGGAGTCGACGACGAAACGGGTTGAACGGGACCGGCCCGCCCGGCGGATCAGTGTCATCGCCTCGGCCGCCGAGGTCGCCTCGTCGAGCATCGAGGCGTTGGCCACCGGAAGCCCGGCCAGGTCGGAGACCATCGTCTGGAAGTTGAGCAGGGCCTCGAGGCGGCCCTGCGAGATCTCCGGCTGGTACGGCGTGTACGCGGTGTACCAGGCCGGGCTCTCCAGCACGTTGCGCCGGATCACCGGCGGGGTCACCGTGCCGTGGTAGCCGAGGCCGATCATCTGGGTGTACACCCGGTTCAGGGAGGCGCGGTCCCGCAGTTCACGCAGCGCGACGGTTTCGCTCGCGGCCGAGGGCAGCGTCGAGTCCGTCGCCTCGTCCCGGATGGCCTCGGGCACCGCGCGGTCGGCGAGATCCGCCAGCGAGTCGACGCCGATGACCGCCAGCATCCTGGCCAACTCGGCGGGCCGTGGCCCGATGTGCCGTTCGGTGAAGGGGATGCCCTGTTCGAGGACGGACAGGGCGGGTCGTTCGGAGCTGGCCCGCTCGCGGGGCCGGTGCGCGGAGATCGTCATGGCCGAACCTCAGGACTCGGGAGCGATGGCCTCCCACCACGGGCGGTGTGAGGTGTTGTCCTCCCCCTCTGTCCTCACCCGAGGAGAGTCCTCGTTCGAGGACCACGGGCGCCTGAGAGCTTCGTCCGGCTCGGCCGCGCCGGACTTGCACCGTCGGCGGGGCAGCACGGCGAAGACCGGCCTCGGCGGCCGTGCCTCGCCTCGCGTACCCGCTTTCCAGAGGCGTCTGTCCCGTGCGGTCCCTGCTGCCTGAGAGGTTCCGGGGAGGAGTTGCTCCTTCGGCGCCGAACCACCCGTCCGGGTGATGCGGACTCTCCCGCACGAGGTTCGGGTCACGCTGGGGAATCGGTCGAACAGCCCCGGTGCGACCCTGACGACTACGCGCAAAGGCTACCCCGAGGAGCCGCGCCGAACCCACGGACTCAACCGGTGCGCCGGTCCCGACGCCT
This sequence comes from Actinoalloteichus fjordicus, assembly GCF_001941625.1. Classification (NCBI taxonomy): domain Bacteria; kingdom Bacillati; phylum Actinomycetota; class Actinomycetes; order Pseudonocardiales; family Pseudonocardiaceae; genus Actinoalloteichus; species Actinoalloteichus fjordicus. The sequence goes on along the minus strand of NZ_CP016076.1, from coordinate 2,557,779 downwards.
GCGGGCCAGCTCGTCCTCGTCCGGTTCGAGCGTCGCCACACCGTCGGCTCGCTCGGCGGGGAACTCGTGGATGGTGCCGCTGATCTCCCGCATGGCTCCGCTCACGGCGATGCCGAAGACGCCCTGACCGCCCTGGAGGAGATCGACGACCTCTTCCGGAGAGGTGCACTCGTAGACGGTGGTCCCGTCGCTGAACAGCGTGATCCGCGCCAGATCCGGCACACCCCGGCGCCGCAGGTGTTCGACCGCGACCCGGATGTTCTGCAGGGAGACCCCGGTGTCCAGCAGTCGCTTGACCACCTTGAGCACCAGGATGTCCTTGAAGGAGTACAACCGTTGACTGCCGGAGCCGTGGGCGCTGCGGATGGACGGACCGACCAGGCCCGTTCGCGCCCAGTAGTCGAGCTGCCGATAGGTGATGCCCGCGATCTGACAGGCGGCCGCCCCGCGATAGCCGACCAGTTCGTCCGGCAGCGACTCGTCGGGAAACAGCTCGCCCTGTTCACCGGAGGTCGACCAGACCGGCGAATCCTCAGTCACGCCTGCCTCCTCTCGTGCGGCCGTTGAAGGCCGACGACGATGCGCCTCATGATCGCCTGCACGTCCCGAGACCGCCATGATGACCTGAAGGGGTGCTCCAGATGACATCCGTCTGACCACGACCGTAAGACCGTGGTGAGGACAGGTCAACGCGACGCGCGGAGCCGCCGAGCGACGTGTGACGCGCCGATGGCAGACCATGGCCGATAAGCGCCGATCACGGTGCGATCCGGCCGAGAGGCGGTGGCCGGAGCCGACCGGGAGTCGACGGGAGCGCCTCCGGACGGCACAGGAGCCCTCGCGGCAGCGTCGACGGTCTCGGCGACACCGCAGGCCGACGGGCGACGCCGGTCGGTGGGCGCGGGACGGCGGAGGTGCGGCTCCGAACGAGAGTGGCGAGACCAGGTGTTCGCGGTGTTCCACCGACGACGCAGGCGACAGCGCCACGACGAGGCTCGGATCGGCAGACGATGTTCCGGCAGGCAGGCGGGCAGCAGGAGCCCCCGACTCACTCAGGTGTCCGCGCCTCGGAAGTCCTCCGGGGAGACCGAGTCGAGGAACTCGCGGAACTTCTCGACCTCGTCCTCCTGCTCGTCCGGGATGATCAGGCCCGCCTCGGCGAGCACCGACTCGTCCGCGTGGATCGGCACCCCGATGCGCAACGCCAGTGCCACCGAGTCACTCGGGCGCGCCGAGACCCGGATGTCGCCGTCGAACACCAGCTCGGCGAAGAAGGTGCCCTCCTGGAGGTCGGTGATCCGCACCTGCTCCAGATCTCGGCCGAGGGCCCCGATGACGTCCTTGAGCAGGTCGTGTGTCAGGGGCCTCGGCGGGCGGACACCCTGTTGTTCCAGCGCGATCGCGGTGGCCTCCACCGAACCGATCCAGATCGGCAGGTACCGCTCGCCTTCGGTCTCACGCAGTAGCAGAATGGGTTGGTTTGCGGGCAGTTCCACCCGTACGCCCACGACGCGCATCTCACTGCTCATCGGGTCTCGCCTCCTCCCGCGAACCACACCACGACGTCACACCATCGAGGATCGCCTGCCGTCGTCTTCGACGCTACCCGCGATGAGCGCAATACGCTTCTCATTCTCGGCGAACGAGAAGCAGACCGATACCGGCCCGCGACCGAGTTCATCGTCCGATCACATCACGCAACCCGGTCTTGACCAGCAGCGCGTGCAGCCGGACCGATAAGGCCGCCAGTTCACGCAGCGTCTCCTCGGCCCGCGCGCCCGCGTCGGGGTCGCGCTGTCTGGCGATCGGCGTCGCCGCCTGGGCCAGCAGATCGACCTGTCGATCCGCCGAACTGCGCAGGGCGCGGAGATGCCGGGGCTCGATGCCGAAGGCGGTGACCGCACGGACCGTGCGGGCGATCTCCACCGCGTCCGGGTCGTAGAACCCGGCCTGCCCCGGCCTCACCAGCCCGTACTGCTCCATCTCCGCGAGCAGCGCCGGTGTGATGCCTGCGGCTGCCAGCATCTCCTCCCTGGTCAACCGCATCTCGCCACCACTCGCGAAGTCCGACGCTCTCGGCAATCCATGACCTGTGACGCCCTTGGGCGCCCGCCCTGCCTCAGGCAGGGCCAGCTCGACTCCTCGGTCGGCAGCCACCAGCTGTTCCTTGATCACTTTGAGTGGCAGGTAGTGGTCACGCTGCGCACTGAGGACGAACCGCAGTCTCTCGACGTCCTGTTCGCTGAACTGTCGGTAACCGGTCTGAGTACGTGCCGGGCGGACGAGGCCTTCGGATTCGAGGAATCGAATCTTCGAGATGGTCACCTCAGGGAAGTCGGCACGAAGCTGCGAGAGCACCATGCCGATGCTGAGGGCACCGCGCTCGGACCGCCCGGCCGCGGTCACCGTGGTTCCTGACCCCCGGACACGCCGGACAGGAACACCAGTCGGAACTTGCCGATCTGCACCTCGTCGCCGCTGGCGAGCACCGCCGTGTCCACCGGCTCGCGGTTGACGTAGGTGCCGTTCAGGCTGCCCACGTCGACGACGACGAACTCGCCGCCTTCGCGACGGAACTCCGCGTGTCGCCGCGAGACCGTGACGTCATCGAGGAAGATGTCACTGTCCGGATGCCTGCCTGCGCTGGTCGTCTCCCGGTCGAGCAGGAATCGGGAGCCCGCGTTGGGCCCCCGCTTGACGACGAGCAGTGCCGACCCGGAGGGAAGTGCGTCGATGCCGGAGACCGCAGGCTCCGGTGCGGCATGCTCGGGATTCTCGACCTCACTGAGGAAGTCGGCCCGGAAGACGGAGGTCTGTTCCGGGGACCGCTCCGGCGGAACGCCGGGCCCGTCGTTCGTGCTCACCTGAGCTCTCCTCCTGCTGAATAAACGATGCCAAGCTCGTCTCAAACTACCTTGCCGATCAGAGCGCACGTGGCCCGACTCCCGAGATCAGGTTGTTCACCATGGACGTCCGCCGTCGGTCGACGGCGGCTGAAGCACCCCGTCGCCGTCGGTCGACGGCGACAGAAGGACAGACCGCCGTCACTCCTGGCCGGCGATCAGCTCGCTGTACCCGTCGGCGTCGAGAAGCTCCTCGAACGCCTTCGGGTCGGCGAGTCTTACCTCGATCATCCACCCTGCCCCGTAGGGGTCGGAGTTGACCAGCTCCGGGCTCTCCTCCAGCTCGTCGTTCCTCGACACCACCTCGCCGGTCACCGGCGCGAAGACGTCGGAGACGCTCTTGGTGGACTCGACCTCGCCGATGGTCTCCCCCTGCGAGATGTTCTCTCCCACCTGGGGAAGCTGGACGAACACCACGTCGCCGAGCTGCTGCTGCGCGTAGTCGGTGATGCCGATGCGCACTGTGTCCTGGTCGCCCGACGCGAGCCACTCATGGTCCTGGGTGAAGCGCAGCTCCTGAGGAACCGACGACATCCTGCCTCCGATCGAAACTCTCCTTCGGCGTGACCGTCCACTGTGTACGGACGGACGGTGACGCGCCAGGGACTACTTCCGCCACTCGACGGCGAGGCCGTCGGCATCACTGCCCCGCCCGCCGAGTGTCAGCATCATCCTGCCAAGTCCGCCGCACGCCCACACAGGGCCGTCCCCGGAAATCATGCCCGACGGGATCGATTCCGACTGCGCGGGAGCCCCGTTGAGGCGTCATCGCCGCGCTCAGGCCGCCACGTCGCCCGGCGCGGAGCTGCGCAGGCGCCGAATCGCCCCGCCGAACTGGATCAGATACAGCGCACCGGACCAGAGGTAGAGCAGGCAGCCCCAGGCCGTGAACGCGAGGCCGAACGGGCTGGCGATCGCCGCGAAGGCGGAGTCGCCCTCGGCGAGCAGCAACAGGGGAAACGCGTAGAGCAGGGTGAAGGTGGCCGCCTTGCCCAGGTAGTGCACCTGCGGCGGCCCGAAGCCGTGGTGTCTGAGCATCAGCAGCGCGGCGACGAGCACGATCTCCCTGGCGACCAGGACGGCGACCAGCCACCAGGGGACGATCCCCCTGATCATGAACGCCACGAGCGTCGACAAGATGTAGAGCCGGTCCACGGAGGGATCGAGCAGTGCCCCGAGCGCGCTCGACTGATTCAGCCAGCGGGCGATCTTGCCGTCCAGCCAGTCCGTGATCCCGCTGAACACCAGGACCAGCAGCGCGAGCATGTCGTACTGCGGACCGAGCAGCAGCCACAGGAACAGCGGCACGCCCACCAGCCTGAGCAGGCTGAGCAGGTTGGGCACGGTGAGGAGCCGGTCGTTGCGGATCGCGTTCCAGATGCCGTCGCCGAACTCCGGGCCGAGAAAGGCCTCCGCCCCGCTGCGCCTGGCGATGCCGGTATCGCCGCCCACTACGCCTCCCCTGCGTCACCCCAGACGACGACAGGCGTCCCCTCTCACCGGACCCGCCCGACCCACCGCCAAGGCTCCTAGCCTGTCACACCGGTTCGACGGCGGGCGTGCGTGGTGTCCCTACGACCAGGTACGACTCCACCCGCGCTGGGCGAGTTCGGCACTGGTCAACACGATGGGGCGGCCCCGGTCGTCCACGCCGACCCACCGGGCCTGCCCCGGCCCGCCTTCCAGCACGTAGGCGTGGCCACGACTCCAGACCACGCTGCACGGCACCGTGGGCAGGATCGTGCTGGGCGGCGTGCTGATCGAACGGGCATCGGACTCCGTCGCCGTATCAGCGCTCATAGCGGTGGCACCTCCATCGGGGATGACGACACGTCGTTGTGTCGGTGATCCCGGCCTTCGATTGTGGACCGTCTCGCTCGTGTTCGGCTGGGAGACGCTCCGGCCTTAGCCCACCGGACCGGTTCAGTCGTCCACCGACCAGGTGGTGCAGCCGAACGGGTCGGCGCGGCCGAAGTCCGGGTTGCCGTTCACCGTGTGTGAGGGACCAGTCGTCCATCCCCGAGTGGACGGCAGGCCGACACGCCCAGGATGCCGTCGTCGTGCTACCGAGCGGTTAGGCCGATGTTTCAAGATCGGCACGTGTCTCGCCGCACGGACGGGGTGGGTCGCGACTACCCCGAGGTGAGACGGGGGCTCTACGGGTTTAGCGTTAGGGCTGATCTACTGCGACTTACGTCCACAGACCAATGCGAGGTGGCTACTCGTGACGTACACCCTTCCGGACCTGCCCTACGACTACGGCGCACTCGAACCGCACATCTCCGGCAAGATCATGGAGCTGCACCACAGCAAGCACCACGCGACCTATGTCAAGGGCGCCAACGACGCGCTGGAGCAGGCGGCGGAGTCCCGGGAGAAGAACCAGCTCGGCACCGTCAACCTGTTGCAGAAGAACCTCGCGTTCAACCTCGCGGGCCACGTGAACCACTCGGTCTTCTGGCCGAACCTCTCGCCCGACGGCGGCGACAAGCCGGACGGCGAGCTGGCCGCCGCGATCGACGAGGCCTTCGGCTCCTTCGACGGCTTCCGGGCGCACTTCACCGCCAACGCACTGGGCATCCAGGGCTCCGGCTGGTCGATCCTGGCCTGGGACGCGCTCGGGCAGCGGCTGCTGCTCGAACAGCTCTACGACCACCAGGGCAACCTGCCCGCGGGCAGCTACCCGCTGCTGATGCTGGACATGTGGGAGCACGCCTTCTACCTCCAGTACCAGAACGTCAAGGCCGACTACGTCAAGGCGTTCTGGAACATCGTCAACTGGGCGGACGTCACCGAGCGCTTCCAGACCGCCAAGGGCGTCAAGATCAACTGAGGACGCGCTGCGGGCGTCGGACTCGACGGCCGTGACACCGCACGTACGCGAATGCCTCGTCACCGCTCACTCCCGAGCGGCGGCGGGGCATTCCGACGTCAGGGGCCGATCCGGCCTGCGCAGCAGGCGGGGAGCGGACGATCAGCACGGTCTGACGGGTCGTGCTTGACTCGGGCGGGCACGCGGGCACGCCACGTCGAGCACCAGAGGGGACCCGGCATGGAACTCGGTCTTCAGATCAACCGCTTCGCCTGGCCCGACGGTCCCGGCAGACTGGGCGCCGAGCTGGCGGCCGTCGCCCGCACGGCCGAGGAGACCGGCTTCCACTCGATCGCGGTGATGGACCACTTCTTCCAGTTCAGCTCGTTGGGTCCCCAGGAGGACCCGATGCTGGAGGCGTACACCACGCTCGGCTTCCTCGCCGCGCACACGTCACGGGTCCGGCTGCTGACCCTGGTCACCGGCGCGACCTACCGGCCGCCCGCCGTGCTGGTCAAGGCCGTCACCGCGCTGGACGTGCTCTCCGGCGGGCGTGCCGAGCTGGGGATCGGCGCGGGCTGGTATCAGGAGGAGGCCGACGGGCTCGGTCTGCCCTTCCCGCCGAGAGCACAGCGGTTCGAGCAGCTCGAGGAGACGCTGCGGATCGCCCTGCGGATGTGGTCCGACGACGAGTCGCCGTTCGTCGGCGCCCACTTCCGGCTGGCCCGGCCGCTGAACTCACCGCAGTCGCTGTCCAGACCGCACCCGCCCGTCATGGTCGGGGGCGGGGGCGAGCGGAAGACGCTGCGGCTGGTGGCCCGGTACGCCCAGGCGTGCAACCTGTTCCCCGGACCCGAGCTGGCGCACAAGCTGGCGGTGCTTCGGGAGCACTGCGAGCGGGAGGGACGGGACTACGACGACATCGAGAAGACGATGATCCTCCCGCTCGACGTGGGCAGCCGGGGAGAGAACGTCGACGCACTGCTCACGACCATGGGCGACGCCGCCGAACTGGGCATCACCCGCGTGATCGGGGCGGTCCCCGACGTGCATTCGATCACTCCGCTGGAGATCATCGGGGCCCGACTCGTCCCGGCCGCGGCCCGGCTCTGAGCCGAGCGGCCAGAGCGGGCTGCGGCCCGGCGGAGGCGGGCCGCCGCGATCCGGCATCAGTCGGCGGCGGTCTCGTCCGACCGATCAGGGCCGGACGGGGTCACGAGCTCCGAGATCAGCGGAGAGGAGACGAAGGCCCGCGAGACGAGCCGCAGGAAGGCGGCCTCGCTGCGCAGTTCCGGCTCGATCTCGGTACGTCCCACCGGAGACTCCTCCGCCTCGCCGTCTCGGGCAGGGCTGCCGTGCCGTAAGGCCTCGATCGCCGCCGCCAGCCCCACGGCCTCCACCGTCGCGGCCAGCTCGTCGCCGTCGATGCCCGACGCTCGCGCCCGCTCGGCCGCCTGCGCCTCCACCGCCGGGTCACGATGGGGCCGCAGGACGAGCGCTCCGTCGCGGATCTCGATGACGCGCCGGTACAACCGCATCCCGACGTCCCGACGGGCGTAGCTGCCCGTCACGGCCTGCGGCGAGGTCAGGGCGATCTCGGGCACCGCCGTGTACAACGCCGTCCACAGCGGCCGGAGCTCACGGTGAACCCGGTACTCCCGCGGCCACCGCGCGGCCCGGACCACCGCCGGGACGATGACCGGCAGCGAGATCCCGAGCAGCATCACCAGGACCGAGATGGCGGGCATCCCGACCGCCATGGTGCAGCCGAAGTTCTCGAAGGGATGCACGCAGAACTCGGCGGTCTCGTCGGGCCCGTTCCGCGTCTGCCGGATGGTGCTGACCAGCTTCTCGCCGATGTAGGAGAGCCCGAGAAGACAGCCGAGCGCCAGCAGCCGCAGACCGAGGCGCAGCGGGCCTCGGGTGGCCGAGGAGTACCGCAGGGTCATCCGGCCGAGGTCGATCAGCACCGCGCCGAGATAGGCCGAGTAGACGAGGACGTACCAGGCCAGGGTGGGATGGGTCGCGTAGTACTCGGAGAACAGTCCTCGACTCTCCGGGATGTCGGCAAGGAAGAACAACACCCACATCGCGACGATCGAGACCCCGTAGGTGATCAGGTGTCGCGGTAGGCGCGTCCGCGCCTGGGCTGCCGGGTAGGCGAGGTAGAGGACCAGTGCCAGTGCGGACAGCGCGGCCGTCAGGGTGGCGGTGTTGGAGAGCAGCCTGCCCAGATTCGGGTAGATCCGGCCCTCGATCTCCTGCACGGCGGGCGCCAGCACGAAGAAGGCGAAGCCGAGCGCGGCCAGCAGGCCCGCCAAGGCCCATCGTCCCGGATTCGCTCGATCGCCGACGGAACGTAACGCCCGATACGCACGGTATCCGGCGGCGAGGAAGGTCAGCGCCGAGACGCTGAGGAAGAGCAGCGTGACCATGCGGATCGATCTCCTTGCCGAGCGGGCTGAGCGACGGGTGTGCCTGTCGGGCCTCTCGACGTCACGTGCTCGCTCAGCCGCCGAACACGTCGCAGAACCGGTCGGCGATCTGGGCGGCCTGTGGCGAGGCGGGGTCGTTGACGGTCTCCCCGCCTCGATGGCGCGCACGTTCGAGGATCAGCGAGGCGATCATCTCAGCCTCCTGCTCCTCGATCTCCGAGTAGGAGGTGCGACCCATCATGCGCACCGCCACGGCCGGGTCGACGTCGGGTGCGAGCCTGCGCAGGAAGTCCCGGTCGAGCAGTTGCCCGCCCCGATGCGCGGAGATCATGTGACCGACCTCGTGCAGCACGATGTGCCACACGTGCAGCGGGGTCGTCATGGCGTGGGCGATCACGTCGGCGTCGCCCAGATCGAGCCACAGACCGCAGGCGCGACCCGCGACGTGCTCGCTCGGATGCAGCAGGATCGGCCGTCCCCGCTGCTCCGCGAGCCGATCCAGGAACACGCGCAGCTCGAAGGGGCGCGGGATGCCCGCCTCCTCGTCCAGCCTGCGCACGCGGTCCTGGCAACGCCGCCGCAGTTCCTGATAGTGCATCGGGGTCATCGCCTCCCTGATCAGCGGCGGTGCCCAGCCTCGAGCAAGGCGAAGACACACGGGAGGGGTGAACTGCACCCTGTGGAGGCCATACTCGATTTTGTCACGCCCGCCCGTCATATGTCGGCGGCCGTCAGGCGTCCGGGGCCGAGGGCGAGGTGTTCTGACCCGCCGGGCCGCCGGGACGGAGTCCTCGGATCTGGCTGATCTCGGCGACGATGCGGGCCACCGACCGCCGAGCGTCGTCGTCCAGCTCCATGGTCCGCAGGGCCACGTCGCGGACGTCGGCGTCGCGCAGCGCGGTGATCAGGTCGAGCTGCGCGTCGACGCGGGCGGCGTGGGCGTCGTCGAAGAAGTAGGCGGGCGGCACGCCGAAGAAGCTCGCCAGCGCCTCCAGGTGGCGTTTGGTCGGGTTGTCGGAGCGTCCCTTGCGCAGCGCCCAGATGTAGCTCTGCGAGATGTTGACGCCCTGTTCCCTGATGGCTGCGGCGACGTGCTCGTTGCTGTACTCGGCCTGGCCCGCCACGCGGACCTTGCTGAACAGGTAGTTCAGCTTGTCGGCCAGGCTACGTTCGCCCTGCGTGTCCGACACCGCCACGGTGACCACTCCCCAGTCCGATCTCCACTCATGAGAAACACGAATGGAGCAACATCTTCACCCCGGTTGAAAAAACCTCTGTCTCAACCCTAGACTTCCACTGACGACGGCTCAACTGACCTGAAGATCGAGCCTTGTCAACTTCCACTGGAGTGGAGGTCCACGCGCCAGCCTGGGGATGCCGGGGGCGGCAAGGTGGGTCACCGCCCGGATGTCGGGGAGGGGCGTCCGGGCGGTGATCGACTTACGCCGCCACCGGCTGGGCTCGAGGATCGTCGGCTTTGACCAGGCCGTGCAGCGTCGGCGGACCGCCCCGGCCGCCGGTGACTTCGGCCTGTCGCACACTGCGGTCACCTCCGCCCGTTTCGTCGCGGACTCGACCGACGGAATCCGAGCCCTTCGCTCTCCTGCGCCTTCGCCGCGCCGAACCTGTGCCGCCGCGCCTGCTCGCCCGTACCCGCGTGACACTCCCCTGCCCCGGCCGACCACGCCGGGGCGGCGGCCTGCCGAACGTCCGCCAGGGACCGACGTTCGGGTGTGGCACGTCTGCTGCCCGGGTCTCGTCCCGCCACGCGGGACGAACGCGGCGGGTCGGAGAAGCCGGCGGCGTCCGACGGTGAGCGGCCGCACGTCTCCGCCTGCCGCCGCACCGTCGCCTGCCGCGAAGTCCGGCCTATCGGGGCAGCAGTCCGCCGGGCAGGTGTCGAAGCGGGAATTCCCGAACCGGCCGAGCCCGCGAGGGTCCGCGCCGGTTGAGGACGCAGGCGGACGGTCGCAGCCGGGCGACCGGCCTCGGCCGAGGGTGTCCCCGGTCGATCAGTCCTCGACGCCGAACCGGCGGGGATCGAACATGTCGATCGGATGGCGGGTGGCGCCGTCGGTGACCAGGTCGGCCAGGATCTCGCCGATCACGGGCACGAACTTGAACCCGTGCCCGGAGAAGCCGCACGCCAGGGTGACCCGGTCATGACGCGGATGGGCGCCGATGACGAAGTCCTCGTCCGGGGTCGTGGTGTACATGCAGGTCTTCGCCCGAGCCAGCGGGCCGGGCAGTGCGGGCACCCGGTTCGACAAGAACTGCCGCAGCTCCTCCTCCTCGCCCGGTGCCACGCGGCGATCGATCGTGTCGGGCGTGCAGGTGGCGCCGCCACGGAAGAAGGCCGCCTTCACCGTGCCGTCGGACTCGGCGTGCATCGGGAAGGCATAGCCCTGCCGCTGCCGGGCGTCCTCCCAGATGAAGATCGGGTGCCGCTGCTCGGCGAACACCTCCGGCGGGCCGGTCGGCCGGAACCAGAACTGCACCACCCGCTCGACGACGAGCGGGAGTCCCAGTTCCGCGAGCAGTGCGGGACCCCACGCGCCAGGACAGATCACCAGGTGATCGGCCCGATGGACGCCGTCCTCGGTGCGCACGGTCACGCCCGCGTCGTCGGCGGCCCAGGAGTCCACCCGGACGCCGTGCCGCAGTTGGGCACCGTGGCGTCGGGCCATGGTCAGGTTGGCCAGCACCGCGTTCTCCGGCGAGACGAAGCCCGCCGCCGCCTCGTAGAGGGCGATGTCCGAGTCGGCCGGGGTCATCGTGGGAAACCGGCGGCGGATCTCGGCGGCGTCCAGCAGTTCGTGGTCGAGTCCGTGCTCCCGCGCGCTCGTCAGGCTGCCCGCGACCGCGAGGCTGTCCCCCGCCCCGATCATCAGGCCGCCCGTGCGATGCCGGATCTCCACGGCGGACTCGGCCTCCAGCTCGTCCCACAGCTCGTAGGCGCGCAGCAGCAGGGGAACGTAGTCCGCGCCTTCGAAGTAGGCCTGCCGGATGATCCGCGATCCGCCATGGCTGGAGCCCTGATCGTGGGCGGCGGGGAACCGGTCGAGGCCGAGCACCCGCAGGCCCTTGGCGGCGAGTCGATGAACCGCGGCACTGCCCATGCCGCCGAGGCCGATGACGATCACATCGTGGGAGGACATCGTGGACTCACCTCATACTTCGGGGTTCGCGACTGCTGTCCGGCTCCGTCGTGCGCAGCCCGCCTCGGACTCTGCCCGGCTCCGCCGCTCGCTGTCCAGACCCTTCCTCGACCGCCGGTCGCCACGGCGGGTCCGCAGGGCCCGCGCCTGCGCGGGCTGCGGCTCAGCTCGGCGAAAGAGCCCGCCCGCCACGACATCGGACGTCGGCGGGCGGGCAGGCAGGCAGGCAGGACTCAGTGTCCCCTGGCGATCCAGGCAGGCAGGGCGGGTGCCTCGGCACCGATGGTCGTGCGATCCCCGTGCCCGGTGTAGACCACCGTCTCCGCAGGCAGGGTCAACAGCCGATCCCGGATCGAGGCGATGATCGTGGGGAAGTCGGAGAACGACCGACCGGTGGCCCCCGGCCCGCCCTCGAACAGGGTGTCGCCGGTGAAGACGGCGGACAGTGCCGGGGCATGGAGGCTCACCGAGCCCCAGGTGTGGCCGGGCGTGGCCAGGACGTGCAGTTCGATGCCCGCGACCGTGAGCACCTGCCCGTCGACCAGCTCACCGCCCGGCTCGACACCGGGGTGCGCCTGGTCCCAGAGCTCACGATCGGCGGGATTCAGCAGCACGGGCGCGCCGACGGCGGCGCCGAGGGCCACCGACCCGTTGACGTGGTCGTTGTGCCCGTGGGTGCAGACCACGGCCGTCACCCGGCGGCCCGCCACCGCCTGCTCGACGGCCGCCGGGTCGTGCGAGGGGTCCACCACGACGACCTCGGCATCGTCGCCGATCAGCCAGACATTGTTGTCGACCTCGAAGTCCTGGTCGTCCAGGCTGAAGACTCCCGAGGTGACGACCTGCTCGATCCGCGCCGCCATCAGAGCACCACCACCGAGCGAAGTACGTCGCCCTGATGCATCCGAGCGAAGGCGTCCTCGACGTCTTCCAGCCCGATCTTCTCGGTGACGAAGGCCTTCAGATCGAGCCTGCCCTGGAGGTAGAGGTCGATCAGCATCGGGAAGTCGCGGCTGGGCAGACAGTCGCCGTACCAGGAGGACTTGACCGCGCCACCTCGGGAGAACACGTCCAGCAGCGGCAGTTCCAGCGTCATCTCCGGGGTGGGCACCCCGACCAGCACGACCTTCCCGGCGAGATCGCGCGCGTAGAAGGCCTGCGTGAAGGTCTGCGGGATTCCCACGGCGTCGATGACGACGTCCGCCCCGTGCCCGCCGGTCAGCTCCTTGACGGCGGCGACCACGTCGACCTGGTCGGCACGCACGGTGTCGGTTGCGCCCAGCCCGGTGGCCCACTCCAGCTTCTGCGGGTCCAGATCCACCGCGATGATCTTGGACGCGCCCGCGAGCCGCGCACCCGCCACGGCCGCCGCGCCCACTCCGCCGCAGCCGATGACCGCCACCGAGTCGCCCCGACCGACCTCGCCGGTGTTGATCGCCGCGCCGAGCCCGGCCATGACGCCGCAGCCGAGCAGCCCGGCCACCGCCGCCTCGGCCTTCGGGTCGACCTTCGTGCACTGGCCCTGGTGGACCAGGGTCTTCTCGGCGAAGGCCCCGATGCCCAGCGCCGGGGACAGCGGGGTGCCGTCGGTCAGCGTCATCTGCTGCGTCGCGTTGTGCGTCGCGAAGCAGTACCAGGGTCGGCCCCGGCTGCACGCGCGACATCGGCCGCAGACCGCACGCCAGTTCAACACCACGTAATCGCCCACGGCGACGTCCTCGACGCCCTCGCCGACGGACTCGACGGTGCCCGCCGCCTCGTGTCCGAGGAGGAAGGGGAACTCGTCGTTGATACCGCCCTGCCGGTAGTGCAGGTCCGTGTGGCACACCCCGCACGCCGCGACGTCCACCACCACCTCGCCCGGTCCCGGATCGGGGACCACGATCGTCTCGACGGTGACGGGGGCGTCCCGTGCGGTGGCCACGACCGCTCTGACCTGCTGCGGCATCCGAACTCCTCTGGTCGACCCGGTGCCCGGCGCCTCGGCGGCGTCGGGGCGAAGGATCACGGTAGAGCAGCACAGGCCGCCGATCCACCGCCACGCGGGGAGTCCGCAGGCCCCCTTCCGGGGGTGACGCACACACCGAGTGCCTCGGGGTCGGATCGGCCGCCGCCTGCCGGGAAGAACGGCCGATCCAGCGGATCGCTCGACGCCCGGCGCCGGACTCACTCGCGGGTGACGTCCGGCGCCGGGCATCGGCGAACGTCAGCCGCGAACCTGCGTCCGCAGGGCTCGGGCCGCCGAGACCATGGCACGCAGGGCGGGTTCGACCTCGGCGTATCCCCTGGTCTTCAGGCCGCAGTCGGGATTCACCCACAACCGGTCGCCGGGCACCGCGTCCAGCGCCGCGCCGATCAGCCGGGTCACCTCGGCCTCGTCGGGCACTCGCGGCGAATGGATGTCGTAGACGCCGGGACCCACGCCTCGGCGGTAGCCGATCTTGTGCAGGTCGTCCAGCACCTCCATCCGAGAGCGCGCCGCCTCGATCGTCGTCACGTCCGCGTCGAGCGCGTCGATCGCGTCGATGACGTCCCCGAACTCCGAGTAGCACAGATGGGTGTGGATCTGCGTGCTGTCGGCGGCGCCGGAGGTCGCCAGCCGGAAGGAGTCGACCGCCCAGGCGAGGTAGTCGGCGCGGTCGGCCTCCCGCAGCGGCAGCAGCTCCCGCAACGCGGGTTCGTCCACCTGCACGATGCGCAGCCCGGCGCTCTCCAGATCGCGGATCTCGTCGCGGAGCGCCAGCGCCACCTGGCGTGCCGTGTCGCCGAGCGGCTGATCGTCTCGGACGAAAGACCAGGCCAGGATCGTGACCGGTCCGGTGAGCATCCCCTTGACCGGCCGCTCGGTCAGCGACTGTGCGTAGGAACTCCACTCGACGGTCATCGGGGCGGGCCTGCTGACGTCGCCGTGGATGATCGGCGGCCGGACACAGCGGGAGCCGTAGGACTGCACCCAGCCGTGCTCGGTGGACAGGAAGCCCGCCAGGTTCTCGGCGAAGTACTGCACCATGTCATTGCGTTCCGGTTCGCCGTGGACCAGCACGTCCAGGCCGATGTCCTCCTGAAGCGCGATGACGTCGGCGATCTCCGCGCGCATCCGCCGCCGGTACTCGTCCTCGTCGATCCGGCCCGCCCGGCGGTCCGCCCTCGCCCGGCGAACCCCGCCGGTCTGGGGGAAGGAGCCGATGGTCGTGGTGGCCAGCGGCGGCAGGCCCAGCCGTTCGGCCTGGCCCTCGACCCGGACCTGATAGTCGGCCCGCCTGCTGTGCTCCGGACGCAGCGAGTCGAGCCTGGCCCTGACCCGCTGGTCGCGGGCTGCCGCGCCTTCGCGTGCCCGCAGGGCCCGCCGCGACTCCTGGAGCTCGGCGGCCACCTCGTCGGCCCCGCTGAGCGCCTTGCTCAGCAGGACGACCTCGTCCACCTTCTGTCGAGCGAAGGCGAGCCGGGCACGCAGCGCGGGGTCGAGCCCGGATTCGGCGTCGAGGTCGTAGGGGACGTGCAGCAACGGCGCGGAGGTGCCGACCTCGACCTTGTCGGCCACCCCGAGCAGAGTCGCGCAGTAGGCGAGGGCCTCGTCGAGGTCGGTGCGCCAGACGTTGCGTCCGTCGACGACCCCGGCGAGGAGGGTCTTGTTCCGAATCCCGGCGATGCTCGCGATGCCCACCAGGTCGGCCCGACCCGCCACGAGGTCGAGTCCGACGGCCTCGATCGGCGCGTCGGCGAGCACGCCCAGTGCGTCAGCGAGTGCACCGTGATAGCCGGTGACCAGGAGATTGGGTCGCCGCTGAGCCTCGCCGAGCCTGCGGTAGGCATGGGCGAGCGCGTCGAGTTCCGCCGGAGTCCGATCGGCTGCGAAGGCGGGTTCGTCGAACTGGACCCATTCCGCGCCCGCGTCCGCCAGCTCGGCGAGGAGTTCCAGCTGTGTGTCGATCATCGCGTCGAGCAGGTCCAGCCGGTCGAAGCCTGCCGGAGCGTCGGGGGCGGACTTGGAGAGCAGCAGGAACGTGACCGGCCCGATCAGCACCGGCCGGGTGGTGATGCCGAGGGCAGCGGCCTCCCGGAACTCCTCGACCGGCTTGCGGCCGGCCAGTCGCAGCACGGTGTCCGGGCCCAGTTCGGGCACCAGGTAGTGATAATTGGTGTCGAACCACTTGGTCAGCTCCAGGGGCGCGAGGGAGTCGGCTCCCCTGGCGGCGGCGAAGTAGGCGTCCAACGGCGTGCGACCCGACTCGGTATAGCGGGCGGGCAACGCGTCGACCAGGACCGCCGTGTCGAGGACCTGGTCGTAGTAGGAGAACGTGTTGGAGGGCACCGAGCCGAGGCCTGCGTCCCGCAAGGCCGTCCAGGTGGCCGCGCGCAATGCGGCCGCGACCTCGTGCAGGGCCGAGGCGTCGATCCGCCCGGCCCAGTACGCCTCCAGGGCACGCTTGAGTTCTCGATCGGGTCCGATCCGGGGGTAGCCCAGGACCGTGGCGCCGAGCGCCGGGACATGCGTGCGATGGGTCACTGCTCTCTCCTCGCGAGGCGGCAACGAAACCCCGAGGCGGGCACGCGAGCGACCGGAACGCGAGCAGAACGGGCAGGACCGAGACCGGTCCCCGACTGACTGCTCACCCCGGTCCTCCCGCGAAGACCTCGGAGCGGCACGGACCCGTCGGGACCGCGCCGCCGACGGCAGGTCTTCGGACTCACGGGCGCTTCCGACCGTCGAGGTCGGCTGACCTACTGTCCGTCGCTTCCCGGAGGCCGGACCTCCAGTGCTGTGACCGTCCTCGCTGTGAGGACGGTGACGGAGTTCGTTCCCGCTCACCGCTGCGGGGCAGTCCCGGATTCCCACCGGGTTCCCTCTTGCCTCGTCACCGCCGCTGATCCACGCCGTTCGGCGTGGGCCGTGGACGCCGACGAACCATCGGCGAAACCGATCCTAACGGGCTCGTCTCGACGCGGACTCGACATCTCGCAGGCCGGGATCGCCTACCCTCGACGCCATGCATCCCGTCTCCGAGCTTCCCGGTAAGCCGACCTCGGCAGCGGCCACCACGCTCAGTCAGATCATGACCGCGACCGAGACGAACCTGTACGGCACGGTGCACGGCGGCGTGATCATGAAGTTCGTCGACGACGTCGCGGCGGCCTGCGCCGGGCGACACTCGGGTGGCACGGCGCTGACAGTGTTCATGGACGAGATGCTGTTCCTGATCCCGGTTCGCGTCGGTGATCTCGTACACGCCAGCGCCCAGGTCAACTGGACGGGTCGCACCTCGATGGAGGTCGGGGTGCGGGTCGTGGCCGAGCGCTGGAACGAGTCGGTGCCGCCCACGCATGTGGCGAGCGCCTACCTGGTGTTCGTCGCGGTCGACTCCGACGGGAAGCCGAGACCGGTTCCCGAGGTCCTTCCCGAGTCGGCGACCGATCGACGACGGCACGCCGAGGCGGGCATCCGCCGTGAGCACCGGTTGGCCCGACGCGCGGCCATCAAGCGCAGTCGAGAGGTCGGCCCCGAGCCTGCGGCCTCGGACCCCGCTGCCCGCTCCTGAGTCACGGTCGGCGCCGAGGCGATCCGGCGGGCAGGCACGGCGGCGGCCTGTCCCGTCCGGGCCAGGCCGGCGAGGTCGCTCGGCGGGGCCGGACCGGTGCCCGCCCGACCACTCCCCGCCGCACGCGGCCTGCGAGGCAGGGCAGCCGCCCGCCCTCGGCGCTCGCAGCGAACGATGGCTGCGTCCCGGCGCAGGCGAACCCGCCGACAGGCAGGCCGGGCGAGGATGGTCGGGGCGGAGAAGCCGAGTGCGGGCGGTTCGTCGTCACCCCTCATCGACGACGAACCGCCCGCACGTGCAACAGCGGACCCGAGCAGACATCGGGCGACACCACAGACGGGCCTCCCCCCTGCACCCGCCTGCCGTGCCGTCCGCAGGGCCGCCGCCCCACACCGTGACGGCTTCCCCCTCACCGACCGAGCACACCCCCGGCGCTCGTCATCCGCCCGATCGGGGGAGTCCGGCCGCGCTCCGTCAGCGCGGAGAACGGCCGGGGGCGGCGTCATCGGGCCTGCCGATCGGCCGTCCACTCACCACGGAGCCACCGTCCGTTGCGGAGCACCGTGTCGCCACGGCGCCTGCCGGTACGGGCGCCGTGCCCGGCTGACCGCGGTCGAGATCCCCGTTCTCGTCCCCGTCACCGGGTTTCGCGGCACCGAGATGCCAGGGACGCTGCCGCTCCGGGCGCGCCGCCGAGGGCACGGGGCCCCGTCTCGGTCGATCGTCCGACGTCGTGCGGATCAGCGGCTCTCCCCCACGGTGCACCGCCGCCGCGCGCATCGAGATCAGCCGAGGGTCAGCGGCTGGTGCGACGGACGAACAGCACGCTGGAGATCACGAACGCCAGCGCGCCGAGCCCGACGCACCAGCCGAGGGCCCATGCCGCGCTGTTCCCGACCGGCGACCCCGTCAGCAGCGCCCGCACCGTCTCGATGACCGGCGTGGCAGGCTGATTGTCCGCGACGACGCGCAGTGCGTCCGGCATCGTCTCGGTGGGGACGAACGCGCTGCTCAGATAGGGCAGGAAGAGGATGACGAAGGAGAACTGGCCGGCACCCTCCACGGTCTTGGCCAGCAGTCCGAAGATCATCGACAGCCAGCTGATCATCAGGATGTAGAGGGCCACCACCCCGAAGGCAGCCGCCCATTCGAGGACGTTCGCGGCGGGTCGGAAGCCGATCAGCAGTGCAACGAGGATCACCAGTGTCGTGGAGACGAGGTTGCGCAGCAGGTTCGCGACCACATGCCCGGTGAGCACCGAGGACACGACGATCGGCAGTGAGCGGAATCGATCGACGACGCCCGTGACCAGATCGCTCGTCAGGCCGATCCCCGTCTGCGAGGCGCTGAAGCCCGCCGACAGGATGAGCACGCCGGGAACGGCGTAGTCGACGTAGCCGCCGCTGCGGTCGAGCGCACCGCCGAAGACGAACACGAAGAGCAGCATCATCGTGATCGGCAGGATCAACGACACGATCAGTTCGTCCGGCGTGCGCAGGACGTGCCGGAGCTTCCGGCCGATCATGGTCAGGACGTCCGAGACGGCCCAGCGCAGGCTGGGGCGAGTCGTCGGGCTGGTCGTTGCGGTCATCGGGCTGCCGTCTCCTGAGGTGCGCGGGCGGTGTCGGTGAGGGAGAGGAACACGTCGTCGAGACTCGGGGTGTGCAGCTCGAGGCTCGCCGCAGGCACACCCGCCTGTCGCAACCGCTCCAGCAGGACACGCACCTGCTCGGCGTGGCCGTCGAACGAGACCCGCAGACAGAGGTTCGTCTGATCGCGGTGCAGCGCCTCGTGCCCGAGGTATCGGGCGGCTCGGTCGAACGCCGGGACGTCGAAGAAGGTCAGCTCGACCGTGCCCGCCGACAATCCCCTCTTGAGTTCCGAGGCGGTGCCCTCGGCGACGATTCGGCCGCCGTCCAGAACGGCGATCCGATTCGCGAGCTGATCCGCCTCCTCCAGATATTGCGTCGTGAGCAGAATGGTGACGCCCTCGTCGACGAGTTCCCGGATCACGCTCCACATCGTCTGCCGACTGCGCGGGTCCAGCCCGGTGGTCGGCTCGTCGAGGAAGATCACCGGCGGGGCGGTGATGAGGCTGATCGCGAGGTCTAGCCTGCGGCGCATTCCGCCGGAGTAGCGGCCCGCCAGGCGGTCCTGGGCGTCTTCGAGGTCGAACCGCCGCAACAGCTCGGCCGACCGCTCGCGGGCCGCCGACCTGCCGAGACGGTTCAGTCGGGCCATCATCACCATGTTCTCTCGCCCAGTGAGCAGCTCGTCGACCGCCGCATACTGCCCGGTGAGACTGATCACGCCACGCACCGCCTTCGGCTCGCGCGCCACGTCGTGGCCAGCGACGAAGGCCCGCCCCCCGTCGGGACGGATCAGCGTCGACAGGATGCGCACCATCGTCGTCTTACCGGCGCCGTTGGGGCCCAGTAACGCGAAGATCGTGCCGGGTGCCACCTGGAGGTCGACCCCCCGCAGCACCGGATTGTCACCATAGGACTTGGTGAGTCCGACGGCCCGAATAATCGGGTCCATCACCATGTCTCTCCCCCTTCTTCTCTGAATCAGGCGTCATCGACCCCCGAGGTCGCCTCGACGACACCGGACCAGTACCTGTATATGAGATAAACGACTGAGTTTATGCCATACGTTCGAGTGTATCCTATACACAGACCTAGGATGCGGGTCAACCGGACGACGGACGCGGGAGACGATGGACACCAACGCGACAGCCGGGCTGTCTCAGGCCCTGACGATGCTGTGGAAGGGCGAGGCCGCAGGCCGGGAGGCCCCCCGACGGAACACCCGGCCGGGACTGAGCCTGGAGGCCGTCGTCACGGCGGCCGTCGAGATCGCCGACGCCGAGGGGCTCGCCGGACTCTCGATGGCGGCCGTCGCCCACCGGCTCGGGTTCACCACGATGTCGCTGTATCGCTACGTGAGCAGCAAGGACGTCCTGTTGGTGCTGATGCACGACAAGGCGACGGCGATGACCGCCGCCTCGCCCGCCCCGCCGTCGTCGTCCGGCTGGCGGGGCAGACTGGAATCCTGGACTCGGGATCAGGTCACCATGTACGTCCGCCATCCCTGGCTCTCGGACATGAAGATCACCGGCCCGCCGTTGACCCCGGCGTCACTGGACTGGATGGAACGCGGTCTCGCCGCGATGCAGGACACCGGCCTGGACGAGACCGAGAAGCTGGGCGTGATCGCGACGATCACCGGCTATGTCCGTCATGAGGCCGCCTTCGCCAAGGACCTCTCCCGACCCGACCCGCAGCAGAGCAGCGCGGACGGCTACGGACAGACCCTGGCACGGCTCGTCGACCCCGCGACCCACCCCGCGCTGTCCGCGCTGATCTCCGACGGCGTCTTCGACAACGAGCCTCCGGATTCGCAGGCGGCGGACTATCTGGCCGAGGACTTCGAGTTCGGCCTCGAACTCATCCTGAGCGGCATCGCGACGCTGATCGAGCAACGCGGTCGAGCGAGCTGAGCCGCTGTCAGGAGACCTGGAAGTTCGCCATCATCATCATGTCCTCGTGCTCCAGGTTGTGGCAGTGGAACACGTATCGCCCGGTGTGGCCTGCGAAGCGGATGATGATCTCCGCCTCCTCCCCGCCCGCCAGGTCGATGGTGTCCTTCCAGCCCGCGTCGTAGGGCCCCGGCTCGCGGTCGTTGCGCGTCAGCACCTGGAAGTGCGCCATGTGCAGGTGAACCGGGTGATGGACGTTCGTCCGCAGCCGCCAGATCTCGACCGATCCCAGGGCCGGATCGGCGTCGATGCGCTCGGGGTCGAACGGCTCGCCGTTGATCGTCCACATCCGCTCGCCGTCGATCCGGTCCCTGGCGAAGCGGAAGTCGCGTTCGACGACGGCCGTGGCGGGATCGAGGGTCTCGAACTCGACGAGACGGTCCGGGATGCTGCTGTCGTCGGATTCCTCCCGGACGACGTGGAAGCGCATCACCGGTCGGGTCGTCTCGGTCCCGTAGGCGTTGACCAGCGTCACCTCGGTGCCGACCGGGTAGGCCGAGAAGTCGATCACCAGGTCGAAGCGCTCCGCCGAGGCGATCTCGACCTGATCGTGGGAGATCGGCGCGCCCAACATCCCGACGTCACTGCCGATCTGCACGAAGGACGGGCCGTCCGCAGGCGGCGGATCGAGTTGGAGCTGATAACGCCGGGCGTTGGAGGCGTTCAGGATGCGGAAGCGGTACCGGGTGTCGGAGACCTCCAGATAAGGCCACGGCGCCCCGTTGACCAGGATGACGTCGCCGAGGACGCCCTCCATCATCTCCTCGCCGACGCCGGGAGCGCCGCCGAGCGAGGGGTCCAGCGACGGGTAGTCGAAGGAGCCGTCCTCGGTGAAGCTGCGATCACAGATCATCAACGGGATGTCCCGATCGCCCGAGGGCAGCCCGAGCGCGTCCTCGCCGTCGTCGCGGAGGAGGTGGAAGCCCGCGAGACCTCGGTAGACCTGCGGGCCGGTGAAGTCCATCCGATGGTCGTGGTACCAGAGGGTGCACGCTCGCTGTTCCAGCGGATAGACGTACTCCCGCTCGTCCTGAGTGGTGTCGCCCATCGGATGGTGCGCGGCATGCTCGGGGTTCGGCTCCCAGCCGCCGACCGGCAGGATCAGATCGGTCGGATATCCGTCGTGCTCGGCCGGGTTGACCCCGCCGTGCAGGTGCACCGCGACGGGCACCGGCAGTTCGTTGCGCTGCCGCACGACCACCCGTCTGCCGCGCCGCGTCACGATCGTCGGACCGGGGAAGATCCCGTTGTAGCCCCAGACCTCCGTGGTCAGGCCCGGCAGGATCTCGACGTCCGCCGCGCGCTGAGTGATCGCGTAGTAGTCGGTCGTCTCGTCCGTCCCGGTCGGCTGGAGCACCGGCGGAACGGGCAGCGGCACGCCGAAGGGATCGGGCAGCGGGGCACCGCTGGGCAGCAGGATTCCGGTGCTGCCCTCCGCCGCACAGGCCGACAGCAACGGCAGCGACACCACCGCACCACCGATGAGTCGAAGCATGGTCCTTCGAGTCAGCGTCATGCCCAGGTCCTCCAGTGAATGCCGATCCAGACGTGCGACGGTTCCCGTGCGCCCGCGGCGTCCCGATACGAAGAGCGATCGTTCTACCACGTTACGGAGCCACCGCGCGCGCGTCGTCCACCGCCTGTCGGTAGTCGATCCGCCCGCCGGGGTATCTCGGGTGTGGGCCGCTACTCCCTCGGATGTAGTCCGACGGTGCCCGCCGAGGCCGGTCGCGACGGACGACGGCGCGAGGAGGCGCCGTCGCGAGCAGCGCCCAGACCCGGAGTCGGGCGGCTCGACGGCAGGGTCAGCCCTGGGCCTCTCGGGCGGAGCGTCGGAAGGTCCTCGGCAGGCCCCGGCGCCTGCCGAACAGCAGTGCCAGCACGAAGAGTCCGACGGCGGTGAGTCCGACGGTGCCCGCGATCGACGCGTTCAGCCCGACGGCCAGTCGCTGCCCGGCGATGGCCGCGACCCAGGCCGAGGTCACCGCGATGGCCAGCATCCCGTCCAGCCGCACCGCGAGCAGGCCGCCGGTCGCGGCGGGGACGATGAAGAAGGTCACCACCAGGATCGCGCCGACGCTCTCGAAGGCCGTCACCGCCACGAGCGCGGTCGCCACCAGCACCGTGCGATCGACGACGCGGGAGCCGAGGCCTGCGACGCGCGCGAACTCCGGATCGAGAGTGGCCGCCTGGAGTGGCCGCCAGAGCACCAGCACCACCGCCAGCACCGACAGCGCCGCGAGGCCGGTGATCACCAGCGATCGGGGCACGTCGACGCCGAGGATCGCCATGGTGCGCAGCGGGGCGAAGGTGATCTCGCCGTAGACCGCGGCGTCCAGGTCCAGATGCGCGCCGGAGGCGTGTCTGCTCACGCCGACGACCCCGAGAGAGAACAGCGCGGGGAAGACCAGGGCGATGGCGGCGTCCGGGCCGAGCAGGCCGCTGCGGCGCAGCGCCGTGTAGCCGAGCACGCACACGACGCCGAATGCGGTGGCGCCCAGGATCATGGTCAGCGGCGCCCGTTGACCGGTGATCAGGTACACCAGCACGATCCCCGGCAGCGCCGCATGGCTCATCGCGTCGGACAGCAGGGCCTGTCTGCGCAGCACGAGGAAGCAGCCGAGCATCGCGCAGGCGGTGCCGAGCAGGCCGGCGGTGAGGATGATCACGACGTCGTCGGCGCTCATCGCCTGCCCTCCCCGAATCGAGACGATGCCTCGCCTGGCGAAGGCCCGCCGACACGGTGCGGGCTCTCCGACGCCGCACCGGCGGTGAGCGGATCGGGTTCGTGCCTGCTCCCGTCGCCCGACAGGCCCCGTTCCTCGGCCACACCGCCGCGATGACGTCGAGACCGGACCGCCCGCAGCAGCACGCCTCGGCGCGGTGCCAGCAGCACCGACGCGAGGGCGGCGGCGGTCGCCAGCAACACGATCGCGGGCCCGGTGGGCAGGTCGGCCCGGCCGGACACGAAGGCGCCGACCCCGCCTGCCGCCGCGCCGATCAGGCCGGACAGTGGAACCAGCGTCGACAGCCTGGTGGTGAGCTGCCTCGCGGCCACGGCAGGCGCGACGAGCAGCGCGACCATCAGGATCGCCCCCACGGTGCGGACACCGAGCACGATCCCGACGACCAGCAGCGCGGTGGTCAGCACGTCCACCGCCCAGCCCGGCGCTCCGGCGACCGAGGCGAATCCCGGATCGAAGATCGCGGTCCGCAGCAGCCGGAACCAGACCAGGACGGCGCCGATCGCGAGCGCCCCGACGATCGCCGCGACCACCAGATCACCGCGCACCAGGCCTGCGGCCTGCCCGAAGAGGTACTCCTCCAGACCGCTCTGTCCGCCGGACCCGGCGGCGGAGAGCCGGGTCAGCAACACGATCCCGAGGGTGAAGGCGGCGGAGAGCACCACGCCGATCGCCACGTCCGGGCTGACCCGCCCGGCTCGCTCCAGACCGATCATGGCCAGCGCGGCGAGCAGCGCCGAGATCGCCGCCCCGATCAGGAGCACCGGAGCGTCCTTCACTCCCCCGACCATGAAGGCGATCACCACGCCGGGCAGCGTCCCGTGACTCATCGCGTCGCCGAACATGCTTCGACCGCGCAGTACGGCGAAGGGCCCGAGGACTCCGGCCAGCATGCCCAGCAGCGCGGAGCCGCCGATCACCACGGACGCGGCGTAGGACAGGCCGAGGACTCCGCCGGTCATCCCGTCCGCTCCGGTCCGGACCCTGCCGAATCCGAGCCGGGTGTGTCCGAATCGGGCGCGTTCGAATCGGACGCTCGGGAATCGGACGCTGGGGAATCGGACGCTGAGGAATCGGATGCTGAGGAACCGGACGCTGAGGAACCGGGAGCGGTCGGGTCGGACGCAGCGGAGCCGCGCGCAGGTGCCCGGCCTTCGACGTCCGCCTCGGTGGTCCGGTCGGTGCCGTCCGCCGTCGGCGGGGTCGCGGAGTGGGCGTCGCGGTCTGCGGAGTCGGCGCGACTCGGCATCGGGATGCCGTAGGCCGCCTCCAGGTGCTCGGGCCGCAGCACGCGGCTCACCGGCCCGTCGGCGATCACCCGGCCCGACAGCAGCACGGCGTGGTCGAAGTGGTCCTGCACCGTGCGCAGGTCGTGATGCACCATCAGCACCGAGCGGCCCTCCTGCTCGCACAGCTCGACGAGCAGCGTCAGCAGTCGTGTCTCGGTGCTCGTGTCGACGGCGGCGAAGGGCTCGTCGAGTACCAGGAGGTCGGCCTGCTGGGCCAGTGCCCTCGCCAGGAACACCCGCTGCCGCTGACCGCCGGACAGCTCGTCCAACGGCGTGTCGGCCGAGTCGGTGACCCCCGTCCGCAGCATGGCCTCGCTGACGGCGCGGTCGTCCTCCCGAGTCAGCCTGCGGAACCAGCCGCGATGCGGGTAGCGACCCATCTCCACGACTTGTACGGCCGTGACGGGGAAGTCCTGGGCGACGGCATCGCGCTGCGGCACGTAGGCCACCCGCCTGCGCACCCGGGCCAACGGCTCGCCGAGCAGTCGGATGGCGCCCCCGGTCGACGGGAGCAGACCGAGCGCGGCCTTGATCAGCGTCGACTTGCCCGCGCCGTTGGGCCCGACCACGGCGGTGAGTCGGCCTGCGGGCACCACCAGCTCCGGCACCGTCAACACGGTCCGCCCGCGATAGCCGACCGTCAGCCCCGTCGCGACGAGGGCGGGCGCGGGCTCGGTCGCCCCTGGAGTCGGCGAATCGGGCGTGGCGGCTGCGCGGCGGATCATCGCAGTCCCGCCACGAGCAGGTCGACGTCGGCGCGGACCATGCCGAGGTAGGTGCCCTCCGGCGTGCCTTCCGCGCCCGCCGCGTCGGAGTACAGGCTTCCGCCGAGCGTCGCCGTCGCGCCGAGGGCGGCCGCCGCGTCGAGCACCGCGGCAGCGGTCTGACCGGACACGCTGGACTCGACGAACACGGCCCGCACGCCGTGCTCGGCGATGACGCCCGCCACTCGATCGATGTCGCCGATGGTCGCCTCGTCCACAGTGGACACGCCCTGCACCGCCTCGACCCGGATGTCGTAGGCGCGGCCCAGGTAGCGGAAGGCGTCGTGCGAGGTGACCAGGATGCGGCGGGACTCCGGAATCTCGGCGAGCCGCTCGCCGACCTCCTCGTGCAGTTCGCTCAGCTCGACGCGATGCCGTTCCCAGCGGCCGTCGAAGCGGTCGGCCCGGTCGGGATCGAGTTCGGCGAGCGTGCCGCCGACCGACGCGAGTGCGTCTCGCCACAGTGCCACGTCGAACCAGATGTGCGGGTCGTACTCCGTCGCCGAGCCCGCTTCCTCGGCGGGAAGGAGCGAGGCGGTCGGCACGGTCTCGCCCACGAACAGGACCGTGGTGTCGCGGGCGAGATCGTCGAGCACCGGCCGGAGCCCGGCCTCCAGATGCAGGCCGACGGCGACGATCAGGTCCGCCTCCCGCAGCAGCCGCAGATCACCCGCCTGGGCCTGATAGAGATGCGGGTCGACGCCGCTGCCCATCAGCCCGGTCAGCTCGATGTCGGTGCCGCCGATCTCACCGACGGCGTCGGTGAGGAAGTTCGTCGTGGTCACGACCCGGAGTCTGCTCCCTGCCTCGCTGTATCCGCCGCCGACGTCCTGGCGCACTGCCCAGGCCGACGCGGCGAGCACGACCAGCAGCGCCGAGGTGATGCCCAGCACGACGCGGCGGCGGCGACGGGCTCTGCTGCGGTGTCTGCCCGATTCGGCTTCCGTTGCCCCGTCCACGGCTCTCCTCTCGAGAAGGACGCCCACTCTGATGAGAGCAGTTTTCACTAAGAACCGGGTCGCGTCACCCTCCCGGTCGGCCCGGTCACCCTGTGATCGCCTCGTTCTCGGCGAGTCACCCTAGCCGACCACAGTCGGGAACACGCCAGGATGTTGGGGTGAGACAAAGCACCGACCCCAACATGTAGTCTCACCCCCGCTGATGGTTCGTCAGGGCGCCTGCCGGTGTCATGACGAGGAGACAGGGAACCCGGTGCGAGTCCGGGACTGCCCCGCAGCGGTGAACGGGAACGAAGGCCGTCGCCGTCCATACCGGACGGTGCACACACTAGGAGACCTCGGTCTCTCGGGAAGTGACGGCCGTAGGACCGGCGAGTCCCACCTCGCCGGAAGCCCGTGAGTCCGAAGACCTGCCATCGGCGCGTGCCACCGAGCACGCCGTCCGAGGCCTCGAGGGTGGGCCGTGTGGACAGCGACGGATCATGCCATCGGCAGGTCCGCGTGCTGCCGCGCGCTCCTCCTCGGGGGTGAACCGATGCCGCCCCGGCTACGAGGAGACCACCGTGACCGTCGAGTCACTCCGACCAGCACGACCCGTTCAGGCAGATCGCCGCGCGATCGCCGAGGGGATTCCCGCCTCCGCCGCTCCCGCGCCGCTTGAACTTCCCGATCGGGTGATCCGGGTCAAGGACGCGGACGGCGCTCTCGCTCCACTCGACGTCGAACGGCTCGCCGCGACCGTGCACGAGGCGTGTGCCGGGCTGGCAGGCGTCACCGCGCAGACCGTCCTCGACGAGACGGTGCGCAACCTCTACGACGGCATCGACGCCGACGAGCTGGCGCTGGCCCAGATCATGGCCGCCCGCAGCATGGTCGAGATCGAGCCGCACTACTCGCAGGTGGCCGCCCGGCTGCTGTTGGAGAAGCTGCGTGCCGAGGCGTTGACCTTCCTCGGCCGCCCCGTGCCCGACGCGAGCCCCGAGGCGGTCGCGGCGAGTTACCCGGCCGCCTTCGAGGCCTTCGTGCGGCGCGGCATCGCCCTGGACCTGCTCGACCCGACCCTCGCCGACTTCGACCTCGGCCGGATCGCCGCCGCGCTGCGCCCGGAGCGCGATCGGGACTTCCAGTTCCTCGGCCTCCAGACGCTCTACGACCGCTACCTCCAGCACAGCGGCGGCGTGCGGTTCGAACTGCCGCAGATGTTCTTCATGCGCGTCGCGATGGGCCTGGCACTGCGCGAGGACGAGCGCGAGGCGCGGGCGATCGAGTTCTACGAGCTGCTGTCCACCTTCGCCTTCATGTGCTCCACCCCGACGCTGTTCAACTCGGGCACCACCCGACCGCAGCTCTCGTCCTGCTTCCTCACCACCGTCGAGGACGACCTGAGCGGGATCTTCCACGGCATCCGCAACAACGCCATGCTGTCGAAGTACGCGGGCGGACTCGGCAACGACTGGACGCCGGTCCGCGGCCTCGGCGCGCACATCAAGGGCACCAACGGCAGCTCGCAGGGCGTCGTCCCCTTCCTGAAGATCGCCAACGACACGGCGGTGGCCGTGAACCAGGGCGGCAAGCGGCTCGGTGCGGTCTGCGCCTACCTGGAGACCTGGCACGTCGATGTCGAGGAGTTCCTCGACCTGCGCAAGAACACCGGCGACGACCGGCGCCGCACCCACGACATGAACACGGCGAACTGGGTTCCCGACGAGTTCCTCCGCCGCGTCGAGGCCGACGACCAGTGGACGCTGTTCTCCCCCGACGAGGTCCCCGACCTGCACGACCTCTACGGCACCGCGTTCGCCGAGCGGTACCGGGAGTACGAGCGGGCCGCCGACCGGGGTGAGATCAGGGTCTTCCGCCGGGTCCGGGCCGTCGAGCTGTGGCGGCGGATGCTGACCATGCTGTTCGAGACCGGCCACCCGTGGATCACCTTCAAGGACCCGTGCAACCTGCGCTCGCCGCAGCAGCACATCGGCGTGGTGCACTCGTCGAACCTGTGCACCGAGATCACGCTGAACACCTCCGCCGACGAGGTCGCCGTCTGCAACCTCGGGTCGGTCAACCTGGCCGAGCACCTGCGCCCCGGCCCCGACGGACGGCTGGAGCTGGATCGGGAGCGGCTGGCCGCCACCGTCACCACCGCCGTGCGGATGCTGGACAACGTCATCGACGTGAACTTCTACACGATCCCCGAGGCACGACGGTCGAACCTGCGGCACCGCCCGGTCGGCCTGGGCATGATGGGCTTCCAGGACGCCCTGTTCCAGCTCGGTCTGCCGATCGCCTCCGATGAGGCGGTGGCCTTCGCCGACCGCAGCATGGAGGAGATCAGCTACCACGCCATCGCCGCGTCCAGCGAGCTGGCGGCGCAGCGCGGCAGCTACGAGTCCTACGCGGGCTCGCTGTGGAGCCGGGGCGTGCTGCCCATCGACTCGATCGCCCTGCTGGCCGAGCAGCGGCAGAGCGGCGACCTGGTCATGGACACGACGTCCACGATGGACTGGCAGTCCCTGCGCGAACGGGTCCGCACCGTCGGAATGCGCAATTCGAACGTGATGGCCATCGCGCCGACCGCGACCATCGCCAACATCTGCGGCGTGAGCCAGTCCATCGAGCCGCAGTATCAGAACCTGTTCGTGAAGTCGAACATGTCCGGCGACTTCACCGTGGTCAACCCGCATCTGGTGGCCGCGCTGAAGGAGCGGGGTCTGTGGGACGAGCAGATGATCGCCGACCTGAAGCGTCACGACGGCAGGCTGGGCGCGATCGGCCGCGTGCCCGCGGAGCTGCGCTCGCTCTACGCCACGGCGTTCGAGATCGACCCGAAGTGGCTGGTGCTGGCCGCCTCCCGCAGGCAGAAGTGGCTCGACCAGGCGCAGTCGCTGAACCTCTACCTGGCCGAGCCCAGCGGCCGCAAGCTCGACACCCTGTACCGGCTGGCCTGGCGCTCCGGCCTGAAGACCACGTACTACCTGCGGGCGCAGAGCGCCACCCACGTGGAGAAGAGCACGTTGCAGGGCACCGACGGCAGGCTCAACGCGGTCCAGGCGGGCGGACCAGCACCGACGCCCGTCCCGGCGGCCGAGGTTCCCGTCGCCATCTCGGCGGCGGCCTGCGCGATCGACGAGCCGGATTGCGAGGCCTGCCAGTGACCAGGACGCACCCGATCACCCGGCCGACCGCCGGAGCAGGCACGGGGCCCGGCAGCAGGGCCGCCACCGAACACGAGCGCAACGGAGCAGACCGATGACCGGAGTCGAGACGCAGCGCACCGCCCCCGTCGAGGGCAGCGGCCTCGGCGAGATCGACCGCCAGGGCGGCCGGGTCGACGTCGACGACAAGGCGATGATCAACGCCAGGGCAGACGTCAATCAGCTGCTGCCGCTGAAGTACCGCTGGGCCTGGGAGAAGTACCTCGCGGGCTGTAACAACCACTGGATGCCCACCGAGGTCTCCATGCAGGCCGACATCGCGCTGTGGAAGTCCGCCGACGGGCTGACCGACGACGAGCGTCGGATGATCAAGCGCAATCTGGGCTTCTTCGCCACCTCGGAGTCGCTGGTCGCGAACAACATCGTGCTGGCGGTGTACCGGCAGCTCACCAACCCGGAGTGCAGGCAGTACCTGCTCCGCCAGGCGTTCGAGGAGGCCGTGCACACGCACACCTTCCAGTACATCTGCGAGAGCCTCGGCCTGGACGAGGGCGAACTGTTCAACATGTACCGGGAGGTGCCCTCGATCACCGCGAAGGCGGCGTGGGCACTGGAGTACACCCGCAACCTGGAGGACCCGGAGTTCCGCACCGGGACCTTCGAGGCCGACCAGGCCTTCCTGCGGGACCTGGTGGCCTTCTACGTGATCTTCGAGGGCATGTGGTTCTACACCGGCTTCGCCCAGATCCTCTCGCTGGGCAGGCGGCACAAGATGGTCGGCATCGCCGAGCAGTACCAGTACATCCTGCGGGACGAGTCGATCCACCTGAACTTCGGCATCGACGCCATCAACCAGATCAAGATCGAGAACCCTCGGCTGTGGACCGAGGAGTTCCAGGACGAGGTGCGGCGGATGCTCGTCGAGGCCTGTGAGCTGGAGGTGGCCTACGGCCACGACACGATGCCCAGGGGCGTGCTCGGCATCAACGCCGACGCCTGCGAGCAGTACATGCACTTCATCACCAACCGACGCTGCGTACAGCTCGGTCTGGAGCCGGTGTTTCCGGCGACGGAGAACCCCTTCCCGTGGATGTCGGAGATGATCGACCTCAAGAAGGAGAAGAACTTCTTCGAGACGCGGGTGAACGAGTACCAGACCGGCGGGGCGCTGGACTGGGACTGATCGGGTAGCGATCAGGGGGAGGTGGTCGGTGATCATGTCAGCGCTGTACTCGCTGCCTTCTTCTCCGAACGTGCGGGGAAGAACGATCTGTCCGAGCACCTCCCCCACCTCGGTGTGCCGGTCCGGCTCAGCCGAGGGCACCGGGGCCGCGCCGCAGACTCGACCTCGCGGAGCCGGACCGGACAGCGCCTCGGCGTGAGACCGACCCAGCCGGTTTGCGAAGAGGAGCCGGTCGGAGTGCGTGCGGAACAGATCACGTCGGCATAGATCAGGTCGGCCACGAAACACGAGTTCCGGCAGTCCTCGGAACTGCCGACCGGCAGGCATGACGAGTAGTAGGCCTGCGGCCTGCGGCGGCACTCGCGTCCCGGCTGTCCGATGCCGCTATCCCATGCCTGCTATCCGATGCTCCGGCAGCGTCGACCGCCGAGCCGTACCCGCGTCGCTGCTCGGGCCCGTCGTCCCCTCGTCGTAGCGGCTGCGGTTCTCGTTGATCTCCACGCGGTGGTCCCTGGCCCAGTCGGAGAGTCCGATCACCGCGTCGAGCAGCGTCTCGCCGAGTCCGGTAAGCGCATAGTCCACCCTGGGCGGGACGCTCGCGTAGACGGTGCGTGTGAGCAGCCCGTCGCGTTCGAGCTGGCGCAGGGTCAGGGTCAGCATCCGCTGCGAGATGCCCGTGACGGTGCGATGCAGCTCGCCGAAGCGGAGGGTTCCCTCCGCCAGCGCGCCGATCACCAGCACGCTCCACTTGTCACCCACCCTGCCGAGGATCGAGAGCACCTGGCGGCAGACCTCCTCGGCGGGCTCTGCCGTGCCCGGCTCCGGCCATGGCGAGGACGGCAACGCGCGTCGCGTCGCCGCCGAGTCGCTGGTGGCGGCCAATGGTCACCTCCGTGTTCGTGACTGACATGAATGTGCCGTCTTGTGGCTGGACCCTCGATGACAAACGATGCTGCTACGCACAAAGCGTAAGTGTCGACGTCGGAGCCGTCATCCCCTGACGTCCTGAAGTGATCGGAGCGGTGATGAGCAAGACCTTGGTGATCGTCGGGGCGGGCCCGGGGCTGGGCATGGGCGTCGCACGGGCCTTCGGAGCCGAGGGGTTCCGGGTCGGGCTGATCGCCCGGAATCCCGCCACGCTGGCCGAGCTGACGGCGCAGCTTCAGGCGCGGGGCGTCACCGCGCGGGCCTTCCCGGCGGACATCCTGGACCGGGCATCGCTGGCCGACGCCCTGACCGCCGCGAAGGACGCCCTCGGCGAGATCGACGTGCTGGAGTACAGCCCCAGTCCGACGGGGAGCATCACCTCGGCCGCCGAGACCACCGTGGAGTCCGCCGCCGCGCAGTTCGCGTTGCACGTGCTCGGGGCGATCACCGCCGTCGGCCGGGTGCTACCCGACATGCTCGCCAAGGGGGCCGGGACCGTGCTGCTGACCACCGGGATCTCCGCCAGCGAGCCCGTGCCGATCCTGGCCAATGTCGGACTCGCCATGGCGGGCCTGCGGAACTGGGCACACACCCTGCACGAGGAGCTGGCACCACACGGCGTCCACGTCGCCACCGTGACGATCGGCACCCGCATCGCGGCGGGCGCGGGCGACGGCGATCCGGACGCGATCGGCGCCCGATACCTCGACCTGCATCGACACGCCGACCGCGTCGAGGAGGTCGTCGGCGATCTCGACGAGTTCCGGGCCCGACTCGCCGCGCACCTCGCAACGCAGGGCCCGCCCGTCGCCGCCGATCCTCGGTGACGCGAGCCAAGTCCAGCGGGCGACCTGCCCGGGTGCCGGACCAGGGGTGCCGGACGCCGGGCGCGCGGGAAGAACGCCTCAGCCCGCCCGGCGCCTCGACGACCGCGCCACCGCGTCGACGAGCCTGCTCAGCTCGTCCTCGGTGTTGTAGTAGTGCACCGACGCCCTGATCATCTCCGGCAGGTCGCGCGCGGTGAAGTCGTGCTGGGCGGACTCACGCCGCGACAGACTCGTGTTGATGTTCTCCGCGCCGAGCAGCCGCCGCAGCCGAGCCGACGGCAGGCTCGCGAGGCTGAAGGTGACGATCCCGCAGCGGCGCACCCCCTGATCATGGACGGTGACGCCGGGAATGTCCGCCAACGCGGTGCGCAGGCCTGCGGCCAGCCCGCTCACCCGCTCTTCGATGGCGTCCAGGCCCCAGGACAACGCGTGGTCCACCGCCGCACCGAGTCCCAGTACTGCAGCGACGTTCTTCTCCCAGAGTTCGAACCGCCTGCCGTCCTCGTGCACCTG
This sequence comes from Actinoalloteichus fjordicus, assembly GCF_001941625.1. Classification (NCBI taxonomy): domain Bacteria; kingdom Bacillati; phylum Actinomycetota; class Actinomycetes; order Pseudonocardiales; family Pseudonocardiaceae; genus Actinoalloteichus; species Actinoalloteichus fjordicus. The sequence goes on along the minus strand of NZ_CP016076.1, from coordinate 2,525,035 downwards.
GTAGGCGTCGGGCGCCGTCCACGTCGCCGAGTGCAGGTCGAGCACCGCCGGTTCGAGCTTCTTCCGCAGTCGCGGGCTGGTGTAGAGGAAGCCGGTGCCGCGCGGGCCGCGCAGATACTTGCGGCCGGTGGCGCTCAGCGCGTCGCAGCGCAGCCGGGCGACGTCGAGTTCGAGCTGACCAGCGGACTGGCAGGCGTCGAGGAGGAAGGGGATGCCCGCCTCCTCGGCGATCTCGCCGACCTGCTCGGCCGGATTGACCAGGCCGCCCTGGGTCGGGACGTGGGTCATGGTGATCAGTCGGACGCGGCCGTCGAGCCTGCGGCGGAGGTCCTCGACATCGACTTGGCCGCTCTCGTCGTCGGCGACGACCTCGATCTCGGCGCCGGTCCGCCGCGCCGTCTGCAACAGCGCGATGGCATTGCTGGCGTAATCGGCCTTGCAGGTCAGGATGCGGTCGCCCGGCACGAACGGGATCGAGTAGAACACCGCCTGCCAGGCACGGGTGGCACTGTCGGTGATCGAGACGTCCTCGGTCTCGGCTCCGATCAGGGCGGCGATCGACCGGTACACGGCGTCGACGCGAGGGGCCGCCTCCTCGGCGGCCTCGTAGCCGCCGCGCATCGCCTCGGCACGCAGGTGCTCCACGACGATGTCGGTGACGGGCGCGGGCGGCAGCGCCGCCCCCGCGTTGTTGAGGTGCACGACCTCACCACAGCCCAGGGTGAGGGCTCGCGCCCTGGCGACGTCCGTATCCGTCATCGAGACCATCGTCTCTGGATACCGGTCGCGTCGACGGCGGGCAAGCACCGGACCGCGTCGGCCGGGCGCAGCCCATGCGGACCGCGCGGGACGCGCCCCGTTCGCCCGTCCGCAGCACGAGGACGAGGCGGCCGGACACCCGTCGCGTCGCAGGCAGGCCGCGCCGATCAACCCGAAGATTGATCACGCTCAGTGAGGAATGTGCGGCGTCTGGCCGGTCGCGCCGAAGGACCTGCGACGGTCCTCACTGGACGACACATTGTGATCACTCTTCGCATCGGAATCGTCACTGAGCACATATTTCGGGTGATCACGTTCGCCCCAGATGACATTTCCGTCACCGGTTCCACTCTCGAGGCCCCCTATCGGTGCTAGGTAACCCAAACGGACGATTGTCAGTGATTCACCGTCTCTGTTGATGTGAAAGGCGCTCGACCAGGAACATGAGACGAAGGAGAACCACATGGCGATCACCCTGCCTCGCCTGCGGACGCTGCTCGGAGCATCACTGGCGGCGGTGTCGCTCAGCGTCACCGGGTTTGGCGTCGCGACGGCGGCCGACGACCCCGCCACGGACCCGATCGAGACCCGGGTGATCGGCGGTGAGCGGGCGTCCATCGACGACTACCCGTACACGGTCTACCTCGCCACGTCGACGGGTTTCCAGTTCTGCGGCGGCGCGCTCGTCGCCCCGGACAAGGTCGCCACCGCCGCGCACTGCGTGGACGGCGACAGCCCGTCTTCGGTGGACGTGGTCGCGGGCCGCGAGGACAAGCAGGGCACGGCAGGCGAGGTCGTCGGCGTCACCGACATCTGGGTGCACCCGGACTACGTCACGGCGACCTCGGGCGAGGACGTCGCGGTGCTGACGCTGGAGACCTCGCTGCCCTACGAGACCATCGATCTGGCGTCGTCGGCCGACGACGCCCTCTACGCGCAGGGCAACTCCGCGACGGTCCTGGGCTGGGGCACCACGGAGACCGGATCGAGCTCGCGGTACCTGCTGGAGGCGGTGGTCCCGCTGACCAGTGATGCCACCTGCTCCGACGCCTACGGCAGCTCCTACGGCAGCGACTCGATGATCTGCGCTGGTTATCCCGAGGGCGGCATCGACGCCTGCCAGGGCGACTCCGGCGGACCGCTGGTCGTGGACGGCGTGCTGGTCGGCCTGACCTCCTGGGGCCGAGGCTGCGCCCAGGCAGGCTTCCCCGGCGTCTACACGCGGGTCGGCGCCTACACCGCCGACATCGAGGCGCAGATCGCCTCCTGATCACCACCCTTCGCTTCGGCGGCGGGCAGGCCCCTCCTCCTGCCCGCCGCCGTCGTCTCGCAGGCGGACTCACCCCGCCATACGCAGACGTCCCGGCCTGCCGTCCGCAGCGGGCCGGACCCGGATCAGCGTCTCGCTCGATCCCGCCGTGTGTCGGTCCCGCCCGTCCGCTCCGTGCTCGGGCCGATCCCGATTGGACCCGCTCGGCCGGGCACGCGGGCCGCCCCGCGACGGCCCCGCCCGCGCAGAACCGGGTTCAGGACCTCGCCGCCCCCAGCTCGGCGAGCCGAGGCACGACGGGTGCGACGCCGTCGATCCAGGCGGCAGGTGAACCGGTCGTCGGGGTCACGATGGCGGTGTGCACGCCGAGTTCGGCGTAGTCCGCCATCGTCCGCACGAATGCGTCGTGGGCGGCCGAGTCCGGCTCGAGACCCGAGGCGAGGATCGTCTTTCGGATCTCGTCGTAGTCCCGGCCCACGTCGTCGCAGTGCCGTCGCAGCACGTCGAGCTTGTGGCGGACCTCCTCGGTCGAGGAGGCGAACAGGTTGCAGGCGTCGCCGTACTGCGCGACCAGCCGCAGGGTCTTGCGCTCCCCGCCGCCGCCGATGAGGACCTTCGGCCGGTGGATCGGCTGCGGTGCGCAGATCGTCTCGGCCAGCTGATAGTGCCTGCCCTCGAACGATCCGTTGTTCTCCGCGTCCCACATCTGCCCGCAGATGCGCAGCGTCTCCTCCAGCCGCTCGAACCGTTCGGCCACCGGCGGATACGGCACGCCCAGCCCGAGATGCTCGCGCTCGAACCACGCGGCACCGATGCCCAGTGCCGCACGCCCGCCGGACAGGACGTCCAACGTGGTGACGGTCTTGGCTAGCAGGCCAGGATGCCGATAGGTCACCCCAGTGACGAGCAGCCCGAGCTCGATCGTGGTGGTGTGGGCGGCCAGGAAGCCCAGTGCGGTGTAGCCCTCCAGCATGTTCGACTCCGCAGGCAGGCCGGTCTGCTCGATCTGGAAGAAGTGGTCCATGAAGGACAGCCAGACTGCACCGGACGCCTCCGCCGCCGTGCCGACTCTGGCCAGTTCACCGGCGATGGCGGAGGTGCCGCCGTCGATGTCGAAGATGGGGAGATGAAAGCCGAGCTCCATGAATGCGGTGCCTTCCTCACGAAGGAGAACGATTCGGTACGAGGCAGCCGGCACCCGCGCGGTTCCGTGCGGGCATCGGCGAAGCAGGCGGAATGACGGTGAATCGCCGGACGATCCGACGGGGAGAGGCGTGCCCCATTCGGCGTCGCCACCGGGGCGACCACGCCGGGTACGACCACCGCCGACCTGCCGTACACCGACGACCCTAGCCCTCGATCGCGGCTGCCGCTCGTGCCTGGCAACGCCGGATTCGCACCGCAGGCATGATCTTCGTCAACTGGCCGGGGAGATCATCTCCCGGTATAATGGGATCGGCGCCGGAGTCGTGTTCATTGCACCCTTCGACCAGCGTCGATCGCGGATACCACAGCTCCGGCGGCCCTGTGGCCTGCCGAGCACGCGCCGCCGAAGCGGATTCACGGTTTCCGATATCGCGTAGGGAAGATGTGGTCAATTCGTTCACCCGAATGCCGGAAACACTGTCCACTCTGGCCCGAGCGCGGCGGGAAAGAGATCGCGAAGCGTCCCTCTTGGCCGCTTTCCTCTTTCTACGGCTCGAATTCTTTCGCCGGGAATCCGGATGCGGTGCGGACAGAATCGACATCGAGCAGTCCGCTGCCTTGCGGGCCGAACATCAACCGCTGCGGTATTCCGCACGTCCACGCATCGGGTGTCTCCGCGTGCGCTGTTGACGCGAGAACGCGGGCGCCGGACGATCGTTTTCGTCCGACGCCCGCTGCCGATCATCCGGTGCGGCCGCCGCTACCGGGTCAGGTCCGTCTCGATCCCCGGGAATCGAGACGCCGCATCTCGGCAGGCGACATCCTGGGTGTCCGGCCGATCAGCCCGCGGCGATGTCGAGCGTGTCGAAGCGGATCGATGTCCCCGAGGACAGGACCGGGGCGCGGTAGGAGTACTGCAGTCCGTCGGTCCCGTCGGCGTTCTCGATGCCGACCGTGGTCCGCAGGCCCAGCGCGACGGGGTCGTCGGCGGGCAGGTCCGCATAGGAGAAGACGATCCCGCCCGCCTCGTGGAACTGCACGGCGAAGGTCAGTTCCGGCTCGAAGCTCAGCGGTCGTACGTCACGCCACTCGATGACGAACACCCGCTCGCCCGGCTCCCCGGAAAGCCCGGTGTAGACGCCTGCGGTCGCCTCGACGTTGATCGTGGTCCAGAAGGGAGCCACCACGGCATTCGGCGCGGCAGCCGCGGGTATCCGCGGGGTGGTGCCGCCGCCCGGCGACGGCGCCAGGAAGTTGAGGACGCCGTTGGAGCTGACGAAGGCCCGGCTGTACTGCTCGCCATAGAAGTCGACGGGAAACGGCAGTGTCACGGTCGTCACGGCGTCCCAGCCGGTGAGACTGAGCCGGTCCTCACCGGCGATGAAGACGTCCCCGCCGTCGCGACAGAAGTGGCCGTGGGAGTCCGTCACGTCGGGCAGGGTGAAGTCGACGACCACGGCGTCGCCCGCGACGACCACCTCCCTCGCGGCGGGAACGAGGCAGCCCGATCCGGTGGCGGACAGCTCGTAGGCGCCCTCCGGGACCGACTCGAAGACGAATCCCCCGTCCTGACCGGTGGTCTCCGACGGCAGCACGCCTCGGCCGATCGCGACCTCGATGCCGTCGAGGACCACACCACGGGAGTCCGACACCGTGCCTCGCACGTCGTGGGTGGGGAGGATCGTCAAGACCGTGTCGAACGTGGTGGTCTCGTCGGCGACGACGGTCGCGGCGCCGCTCTCCTCGCCGTAGCCGAACGCCGAGCCGGTGACGGTGTAGTCGCCCACCGCCAGCCGTCGGGTGAAGGTTCCATCCGTCCCCACGACGATGCTCCGGTGCTGCGGGCCCGCGATGGTCACCCTCGCGCCGCCGAGGGGCTCGCCGGTGTCCGCGTCGGTCACGGTGCCGGTGAGCTCGCCCGTCTCGGCGCGCGGTGCCGCGTCGACGGCGGCCAGGACGTCGAGCATGCCCTCGCCCCACACGTTGTTCTCGGCGGCGGTGCCGCCGCAGCTCGTGTCGTCGACGTCGATCGACGTGGCGCCCAGCAGCGCCCGGGTGCCCTCGATGTCGCCGACCAGGCTCGGCGCCGCCGACCACACCAGCGCGACCGCGCCCGCCACGTGCGGGGCGGCCATCGAGGTGCCGTTGAGGCTCGCGTAGCCGCCCCGGAGGACCGAGGAGCGGACGGCGACGCCCGGTGCGGCGATGCTCGGACGGATGTCGCCCGCAGGCCCGGGTCCCCGACTGGAGAACGCGGCGATGCCGCCGTCCGCCGCGTAGGCACCGACGGCGTAAGACTCGGGCGAGTGCGCAGGCGCCCCCGACGTGGTGCAGCCCGGACCGGAATTGCCGTTGGCGAAGAGACCGAAGATGCCCGAAGCGGTCCAGGCGGCGCTGATCTCGTCGTACCACGGGTCGAGGACCGTGCCGCCGGGCGAGCCCCAGGAGTTGTTGATCACGTGCGGCCGCAGGTCGGGGCGAGGATTCTCGCCGGCCAGGTCCGTGGGTGCGAGCATCCACTGCCCGGACTCCACCAGGCCGACGTCCGGGCAGCCGAGGTACAGGCAGCCCTTCGCGGCGATCCACTGGGCACCGGGCGCGACGCCGATCTGATTGCCCGCACCGTCCTCGCCCACCATCGTGCCGGTGACGTGGGTGCCGTGCCGGTGGTTGTCGCAGGGCACCAGCGACGGAGCGGCGCAGTCCGCCATGGGGTCGAACCAGTTGTAGTCGTGGTCGAAGCGTCCGTCACCGAGGTTGCCCCGATACGAGTCGACGAGTGCCGAGTGGTCGAACTCGGCACCGCTGTCGATGGGCGCCACGACGATGCCCTCGCCGGTGACGCCGTACTCGGACCACACGTCATCGGCGTTGATCGACTCGATGCCCCACTCGACGGTGTCGGCCGGGGTGTTCTCGGTGGTCTCGGTCGGTTCCGGCACCGCCAGTTCGGTGGGCAGCGCGACACGCTCGACGCCGGGCACCGTGGCGATCGAATCCGCCAGCGACTCGGAGGCGTCGCGGACCAGAATGCGGTTGGAGATCCAGTACGGCGTGAAGTCCGCGTCCGACTCGGTCAGGAGCGCGACGGCATCGGCCTGCGTGCGTTCGGCGTGGCCGCGCAGCGTGTCGACCACGGCCTGACCGCGTTCCGCCCAGTCGGCGACGCCTGCCGCCGCCGACAGATCAGCCTGATCGTCCAGGACGATCCAGACATCGGCGGAGTCCTGCTGGGCGAACGCCGCCAGCACGTCGGCATCGATCGAAGCAGGTTGGGCGCCGTGCTCGTCCGGCTGTTGCGCGACCGACGGCACGGCGGTGGCCGCGATCAACGCGGCCACCGCCGTGAACACCAGACCGATCGACCTCCGCGACCTCGGCGAGGTCGCGGAACGTCTTCTCGCGCGTTTCGGAATGACTGTTCTAGACACTGAAGATCCTCCTGGTAAGCCGGATACCGACGCCGCTACCGGTCACTCTGAAATCGCCGACGGGACAGGGCCCGCCCATCGGTCTGACCTCGCTGGTCGCACGGTCTCATTAAGATGATTCGGCGGAATGCCCGACGGGACCCCGAATTCAGGGTCATTGTCGGCGTGACAAAATCGGGTGTTCACCACGGCCAAGGCAACGTAACGCACGGCTGCCCGCCGATCACGAGTCGAGCAGACTCAGCCTGCGAACCAGAGGCTTTCGGGCATCGGAACCCTGCCCGAAAGCCTGCGCCGCGAATCAGCGGGCTGTCCGGTTCCGAGATATCAAGGGGCGGAACACGCTGCCGGACCGACCGACCCGTTGGCCCGATAATCCACCTAGGCGACGAGGCGACTCTTGTTTGGCGGTCCGGTCACGCACGCACCACCTCATCGGTGTCCGAGCGGTAGATCACCCGAACCGAGTCCGGCAGTTCCCCGGCGAGCCTGATCGCCAGTCTCCGGCCGGTCTCATCCCACGCCACCGCCTCGGCCTCGGTGTCGAACCCCGATTCGAGCGGATCATTCGGACGGTAGGTGTCCCGGAATGCCTGATCCCAGCCGGCCAGCTCGTCCGCGAGGCCCGCCGAGATCCCGTATCTCGTGCGGAAAGCGTCGATCGGACACGGCGTGCGGACCGAGTTCGTCGTCGTCACCACCCAGAGAGGATCAGCACCCCACTCGGAACTGACATGCACCGAGACGAAAACATCGCGATCGGCTTCCATCGGGACCTCACTTTATCGTGTGTGGCCCTTGACGAGAAGACATCAGGTGCCCTGGACCAAAATCCAGCTTCAGTAGTGGATCAAACTGCCGTCCTCCGAGCGGCAGCATGTTAAAAAGATCGTGTTCCACGCCGGATGATCTCGGTGCCGAAGTAACCGATGGTCATGTCGTCGGGTAGTTCTCGGGCAAGGTGCTCGGCCAGTGTTCGACCACGGCCCTGCCAGTCCTGCCGGACAGCGGGGGACTCGAACCGCCACAATTGAGGGTCGTCACCCCGGTAGATCGCGGTCAACTCGTCGTCCCAGGACGTGATCGCCTGTGCCAGAGAAGCAGGCAGCGGTAGGTAACGCTGAAATTCCTCGACGTCCAGCGGCACTCTCATCTGAGGTTCGTCCGCGAAGGTGACCCACAGGGGGCCTGCACCAAGCTCAGCCCAGAGGGTCACAGAGACGATCTCATCGTCTGGCACTACTCTCACCACCCGCGATAAGTCGCATCGTAATTAGCTCTTTCATTTCGACGCGCTCCCCGATAGGGGTTTCGCAAGCTGCGCATATTCGCCCCAATGATGAATCCGTTACTTCCCACCTGAACACCTACATATCGATCCTCATCATCGATGTTCACCTTGAAAATGGGACGAGAAGTCCGCCTTTTCCCTTGATCATATCCGCTGTATTGGCCACGCACGATGGCGGCAAGTACGAATGCGCCAATCGCCGGGCGTCCGATACCCTTCTCCGTGAACTCGTTCGCGTGAGACATGATATGCGCCAAGCCAGCTCCCTCATTCGACTCTTCGTCATGCCAACCGTTCTCAATCCAGACAATACGACCGTTCGGATCTACGCCGATAAACCGGACTTCTTCAGCCGAGATCTTCAGGCCTTGGCGGCGGGCTTCGGCAATCAACTTGGCACGGCATGAGTTTTCGGCTTCCGTCGTGGCTGTTGGTACTGCGCGCGGCAAGTCGTCATGATTTCCGCGGTCGGCGGCGGAGGTGTCTGCAATGTCGGCGACGACAACGGAAGGGTCGCCGACTTCGCCGAGAACGTCTCGGCGATAGCCGCGAATCAGCTCCTCCGCTGCGGTCAAGGTCTCCACCGCCGCACCCAGTTCCGGCTGTGTCCGATCGTGCATCAGCGACGCGGCGGCCACTGCGTCACTGTGGGACCCCTGAGTTCCCACAGCCATCAGCTCCGCCCCGTCGCGTGCGGCAGCCGAGGCCACGACCGCAGCCGATCGCGCCTCCGTGATCAGCGCCAGCGTTCGAGCCAACCCGGCAGACACTTCCTCCAACGACACCGCGCACCCCTCGCGGCCTGAGCGTGCCAAAGCTGATCAACCCGGACGTGAAGATCGGCAACGGACCACCCGTAAGAGTGACGAGGCGAGCGTCAGCCCGCAGATCGCCGCAAGAACGCGGCCCACGCTGCGGGCGTCACCGCCAGAACACCGCCACCCGGATTCTTGGAATCGCGCACGAAGACCGTCGGTTCGGTCATTCGCACCTCAACGCAGTTGTTACTGGCAGGGGTAGTTCTGCTGCTGGTAAACCAACCAGTGTCATATGGCATATCTACTGCTCCTTCAGTCTTTTGATCAGAAGACCCCGTGATTCCTCGGGTGACAACGCCAGCTGAGATACCCGGCCGAAGGCCCGAGCCATTGCGTCGATGTCCTGCTTCTGATCATGATAGGTACACGGCCCAAACAAGACCGAAACAAAGCCAATGGCGGGCGCAGCGACAAAGTCCAAGAGGATCAGGCCGCCGCCAGGAGCCGGATTATCCTTTGCACCAAACGGCAAAATTTGAATCGTGATGTCCGAGACTAGCTCGCCGAGCTGAAGCAGGTGCAGCACCTGACCACGCATCACGGCAGGCGAGCCGACGACGTAATGCAGAGCATCTTCCGTGAAAACGAAATGGAGCTTCTTCGGCGACGTCGCCTCGATGACCCGCCTCTGTTGAGCTAGCCGGAAATCGACCCGCCGGGCCAGCTCCTCCTCAGAAGACTCCCACCAGACACTGTTTCCCGCGTTCAACAATGCCCGAACATACTCAGGTGACTGCATGAGGCCTGGAACAGCACCGGCATCATAGCCGCGAATCTCGACTGCATCAGCCTCCAGATCGGCCAGCCGAGCGAAATCGCCGGGCAGCAGGTCTGTATAACCGCGCCGACGCTGCCGCTTGCGTGTCTCGGCACCGAGCGAGAGCACCGTCGCCCGTTCTTCCGCATCGACCTCGACGAAGTCCAGCAGCGTAGCGATCTCATCGGGACTGAGCGAACCGGTTCCCAGCTCGACACGGCTCAGGCGGGCCTGATCCTTGCCGATGGCGCGGGCGGTCTCGGCCTGCGAACGACCCGCGCGTTCACGCAGCCGCTTGAGCATGAGGCCGAGCTGGCGTCTCTCCACGGTCTGCCTGCCGCTGCTCACCGCACACCTTCTCCTCGTCTGGGTCAGGACTTCGTCTCGGTCAGAGCTCGTCGGGGTCGAAACTGTCGAGCCCTGATCCTGCTGGCCGGAGACGCCACAAGCACCACTCGAACAGGGGACATACAAGAGACATAAGTCTCACTAGGTTCATGACAAGAGACATAAGTCTCTTGGTTTCGATCTCTCACGAAACCCTATCGCCCACCCCATCCGGGGCCGACGGGTGATCAGACTGCATCGACCAGGGAAGAAGGTATCGCCATGGCCTCGTTCGTCAGCGATGACGCGATCAGCACGCACTCGTCCATCACCATCCCGGAGGAGACCCCCGTCGAGGTCCACGTCAGCGCGGACGGCACCGAGGTGAACGTGTCCTTCGGGGTGAACCAGCGGGTCATGCTGGACCTGCATCACTCGTCCTACGCCGTCCTGCTCGACTCGCTGTTGCACACCCGCGAGGTTCAGCAGGCCAAGTATGAGAAGGCGCTCGCCGAGAGTCGGGCGGCACTGGCCGCCATGGTCGCCCAGCAGCGGCCGGCGGGTGACAAGCACTGATCTCCGGCCGGAGCGTCGGCCGGGCCGCCCGAGTCCAGGCAGGACACCGGGGCTGCCTGACGCCCCGGCGGGCTCAGCCCACTCGGTCCGCCCCGGTCAGGCGGGCCGATCTCGGCCTCGGAACGCCGACGGCGCGGGTGCCGGACCAGAGATCCGGTCGACGCCCGTGTCGGGCTGGTGGAATCGGATCGAGGTCCCGGCCGTGAGGACCGGCGTGTTGAAGGAGTACTGCAACGCATCGCTGCCCCGGAAGTTCTCGATGCCGACCGTGGCCGACCCGCCGAGCGCGGTCGGCTCGTCGGTGGGCAGGTCCGCGTAGCCGAACACCAGGCCGCCACCCTCGTGGAAGGCGACGGAGAAGGTGATCTCGGCCTGCGAATCGACCAGCCGGACATCCCGCCACTCCACGACGAACACCCGGTCGCCCTCGGCGCCGGACACCCCGGTGAAGACGCCGCCCGTTCCCTCGACGACCAGGTCGTCCCAGAACGGGTAGACGGAGCCGTTGGGCAACAGCGGGTTGGGCAGCGTGGTGTTGCCTGCGGCGGTGGAGGCGGAGACGAAGCTGAGGAAGCCGTTGGTCGCGATGAATGCCTGCTCGTAGCGCTGCCCGTAGAACGTGATCGGGAAGGGCAGGGCGACCGTCTCCGAGGCGTCGTCGCCGCTCAACGCCAACCGGGTGTCCCCGGCAGGGAACGCGCCGTCCTGGACGCGGCAGAAGTTGCCGTAGGCATCGGTGACGTCGGCGAGGGTGAAGTCGACGGCCGTGTCGCCGTTCGAGACGACCACGTCCCTGGCCTGCGGCTCGGCACAGCCGGAGCCCTGGGCGGCGAGGCGGTGGGTGCCTGCCGGGACGGCGTCGAACACGAAGTCGCCGCCTGCGTCGGTGGTCGACGAGGGCAGCTCGCCATTGCCGAAGACCACCTCGACACCGGCCAGCCCGGTGCCCCCCGAGTCGGAGATCCGGCCGGACACGGCGTGGGTCGGCAGGGCGGTCAGGGCCAGGTCGACCGTCGCCGTCTGGTCGGCGAGGACGGTGGCCGATGCCCCGTTCTCGGCGTAGCCGAAGACGGTGCCGGTCACCGCGTAGTCGCCGACGGGCAGCATCAGCGTGAAGGTGCCGTCCGCTGCGGCGACCACGGCCCGGTTCTGGGGGCCGGACACCGCGACTCTGGCGGCGGCAACAGGTTCTCCGGTGGTCGAGTCGGTGACGGTGCCGGTCAGGACGCCTGCGTCACCGCGCGGCGCGGCGTCCACGGCGGCCAGGACGTCGAGTCGGCCCTTGCCCCAGACGTTGTTGTCCTCGGGGGTTCCGCCGCAACTGGTGTCGTTGACCGGGATGGCGGTGGTGTCCAGCAGGGCTCGGGTGGCCTCGACGTCGCCGATCAGGCTCGGCGCGGCCGACCACAGCAGGGCCACCGATCCCGCGACGTGCGGGGCGGCCATCGAGGTGCCGCTGGCGGCGCCGTAGAGCGCGCCGGGCAGGGCGGAGCGGACGCTCACGCCGGGAGCGGTGATGTTCGGCCGGATCGTGCCGTCCGCACCGGGCCCCCGGCCGGAGGAGTTGGCGATGGTGTTGTTCACCGAGTGGGCGCCGATGCCGTAGGCCAGCATCGAATCGGCCGGTGAATCGATGGTGTCGCAGCCGGGACCGGAGTTGCCGTTGGAGAACAGGGCGAAGATTCCCGAGGCGTCCCAGGCGGCGATGACCTCGTCGAAGGTGGAGTCGACGGCCGGGCCGTTGGGGACCCCCCACGAGTTGTTGACGATGTGCGGCCGGAGGTCGGCGCGCGGGTTCTGCCCGTCGGTGTCGGTCGGGGCCAGCATCCACTGGGTCGCACCGAGCAACGCGCTCTCCGAACAGCCCGTGCCGCCCTCGCAGCCCTTGGCGGAGATCCACTGCGCGCCGGGTGCCACGCCGATCTGGTTGCCCGCCCGGTCGTCGCCGATCATGGTGCCGGTGACGTGGGTGCCGTGGCCGTGGTTGTCGCAGGGGACGGTCGACGGCGAACCGCAGGTGTTCGAGGGGTCGAACCAGTGGTGATCGTGGTCGAAGCCGCCGTTGCCGAGGTTGCCCCGGTAGGAGCCGACCAGCGCTGGATGGTCGAATTCGACGCCGGTGTCCACACTGCCGACCACGATGCCCTCGCCGGTGAAGCCGTAGTCCGCCCAGACGTCGTCGGCGTTGATCGAGTCGATGCCCCACTCGATTCCGTCGACGGCCGCGTCCGCCGCAGGCTGATCGACCGGCTCCGGGATCGCCAGCACGGTCGGCAGCGAGACCCGGTCGACACCGGGTATCCGGGTGATCGAGTCGGCCAGTGACTCGGAGGCGGACCGGACGAGGATGCGGTTGGAGATCCAGTACGGCGTGAAGTCCGCACCCTCGGCCGTGAGCAGCGTGACCGCCTCGTCCTGGCTCTGCCCGGCGGTCGCGCGCAGGGTGTCGACGACGGCCTGGCCCCGCTCGGCCCAATCGAACACCTCCGAGGCGGCCGACAGGTCTGCCCGCTCCTCCAGGACGATCCAGACGTCGCTGGTGCCCTGCTCGTGGAGGACCTCGAGTACGTCGGCGTCGATCGACGCCCGGTCATCGTCGATGTCGGTCTGCTGCGCGATCGACGGCACCGTGCCAGCCGCGAACAATGCGGCCGCCATGGCGAGCACCAGACCGGATGCACCGCGCAATCCCTTCGTGCCCCGTCTTGACCATCGTGCCGAGGTGCGGGTTTCAGACACCGATCCTCCTTGTCGAGCGAGACGGCAAGGTCGGCGTGTTCGACATGAGGTCGAGGTGAACGGCGACCGCCTTCGACCTAACTTCCTGCCGCCTGCGCCGACAAGAGACCATTCGGCGGAACGCGGAACAGGGCTGGTGATCTGCGGTGATCCCGCCCGATTAGGGAACAGAACGACCCGTCGCTCAGCACAGGAAGAACCGTCGAACTCGAGTCTTTCGGGCAGAAGTCGAACGCCGGAATCGGGAAACGGCGGCGGTACCGGCACGACGGCCGGATAGCGATTCGGCGTGATGCAGCAGGCCCGGAAGACTCGCCGAGACCACACAGTCTCCCTCGCCGAGTGCCGGGAGCGGCGGGACCAGCCTGCCCGGAAGCAGGCGGGCCACCGAACCCAGGTGACCCCGGCGCGCGGCGCGGGCGCCGGACGAATGATCCGTCCGACGCCCGCGCACCTCGCTTGCGACCGCAGGCGGGTTCCATCCCCGCCGACCCGGTCGATCACCAGTCCGGCCGGTGCACCACCTCGATGTTGTTGATCGCGGCGGGCCGGTAGCTGCGCCGGTTGAGGAACTCGAGGTCCAGCGACTCGCCCTCGGCGATCGTCACGGTGAACACCCGCGTGTCGGCCGCCCGGCCGCCCACGGTCTGGGCGATGTCGTAGCCCAGCAGGATCACCCGCTCGTTGAGGGTGACGTCGAACCGGCGCCAGTCCACCTTCGGGGAGCGCTGGAGTTCGGCGAAGCCGAGCGTCACCTCGTAGGTGCCCGCCGGAAGATCGTCGAACCGGTAGGCCTCCAGGTTCGTCCGCTGGTTGCGGTAGAGGGCGTCCTCCCTGGTGTTGGTGATGTCGACGTTCGCGCCGACACTGCCCGTGGTCGAGTCCTCGCCGATCCAGCCCCACGATCCCTCGGTGTAGGTCTGGTCGGGGGCGAAGGCGATCTCGTCGGCCGCGACGTGCTCCTCGGTGCCGCCCACCGCGACGCCCTGCCAGTAACCGGAGACGACGACCTCGACCGGCACCTGGACGACGGGCTGCCTGCCCGCGTTGGTGTCGAAGAGGAGGGTCGCCCGGTAGACGCCCGCCTCCAGACCGGTCGTGTCGATCTCCACCTCGACGTCGATCTCGTCACCGGGCGTCAGGGTGCCGGTGGAGACCTTCTGCCGCAGCCACGGCACGTCGGTCGACATCGGCACGCCGCTGTCGATCAGATAGGCGGTGTTGGAGACCTGCGAGGTCGCCCACAGCGCGCCAGCGGAGTCCAACTCGAGGCCCGCGCCCGCGAACTGCTCGTTCTCCGGGAAGCCGACCGTCGAGACGGCCGCGCAGGTGGCGGGGTCGACCTGGTAGATCGTGTTGGTCGGGCTGTTGGTGGTGATCCACAGCGTCCCGGCCTCCGGGTGATACGCCAGACCCGCCACGCCCGTCTCCGGCGCGGTGCACCGGCCGAGCATCGTTCCCGGCTCGGCGTGCGAGGAACCCGCGACGTGGTAGATCACGCCCTCGTTCCAGCCGCCGATGTAGAACGAGTCGTCGTCGGCCCGGTAGGCGAGGCCCCGCTGCGAGATCGCGCTCCACGGCGAGCCGGTGATGTTGTAGCCGACGTCGCCGTCCGACTCGTCCCAGCAGTGGATTCCGTTGTCGCCGCCGACGTTGACCTGGCAGAACAGATCGTTACGGGTGTCGTAGGCCAGGTCGGCGTTCCAGGAGGTCGCCCAGTCGGCGTCGTGGGATCGACCGGTGGGACCGCCGTCCGTGCCGAACTCGGTGTTGGTGAGCCCGACGGCGTCGGAGATCCACAGGCTGTCGTCGACGCCGACGCCCCATGCGGTGTCGACCTGTCCGACCGACCAGGAGGACAGCACGTCGCCCGCCGCGAGCGGGGCGGCCTCGGCGAGGTCCTCGATCTCCTCCTCGGTGTAGTTGTCCCGTGTGTCGAAGGCGGTGTCCTCCGCCGCCGACCGCACCTCGGACAGCAGTTCGGCCTGTGCGGGCGCCTGCGTCACGCGGTCGCCGCCGCGTTCAGAGATCTCCCAGCTCAGGTCGTGGTCGCCGGTGTTGCTCAGGGTCACCGAGGTGCTGCGGGTGGCGTCCTGGGGGACGACCCACGACACGTCACCCGGACTGGCCTCACCGCGCGCGGTGGTCAGCTCGGCGTCGACGGTCACCGTCTCCCGGTTGTCGCCGAGGTACGCGGTGGTGACGTACTCCGAGTAGTTCTCCTTGCCGACGGTCACCGTGTAGTAGCCGAGGAGCTGCTGGGCGCGGAAGGTGCCGTCGTCCGCGGTCGTCACCGTGTTCAGCACCGAGTCCCGTTGGGAGATCGCCACCGAGACGCCGCCGACGGGCAGCCCGTCGTTGGCGTCGACGACCGTGCCGGTCACGTAGCCGAAGTCGGGCTCGCCGAAGCGGATCGACGTCGCCGAGGACAGGACGGGCGAGTTGTAGGAGTATTCCAGGGCGTCGGTTCCGGCGGCGTTCTCGATGCCGACCGTGGCGGAGGAGCCCAGCGCGGCCGGGAGGTCGGCGGGCAGGCTCTCGTAGGCGAAGACGATGCCGCCGTCCTCGTGGAACTGCGCGGCGAAGGTCAGTCTGGTCTGCGAGCTGAGCAGCCGGACGTTGCGCCATTCGACGACGAAGACCCGCTCGCCGTCCGCGCCAGAGACTCCGGTGTAGACACCTGCCGACGCGTCGACCGTCAGGTCGTCCCAGAACGGGTAGACGGCGCCGTTGGGCGCCCCTGCGGTGGGCAGACGGCCGTTGCTGTAGGCGGTCGAGGGCGCCGTGAAGCTGAGGAACCCGTTGGTGGCGACGAAGGCCTCGCTGTACTGCTGCCCGTAGAAGCCGACCGGGAACGGCAGGGCCACGGTGGCCGAAGCGTCGTCGCCGCTGAGCGCCACCCGCGTGTCGCCCGCCACGAAGGCGTCGCCCTCGTTGCGGCAGTAGTTGCCGTGGGTGTCGGTCACGTCGGGCAGGGTGAAGTTGGCGACCGTGTTACCGCCCGCGACGACCAGCTCTCTGGTCAGCGCGCCGACGCAGCCCGAACCTGCTGCGGCCAGCTCGTAGGTGCCCTCCGGGACGGACTGGAACACGAAGCCGCCGCCCGCGTCCGTGGTCGTCGAGGGCAGCACGCCGCCGCCGAAGCCGACCTCGACTCCTGCGAGGCCCGCACCGCCGGAGTCCGACACCTGGCCGAACACGGTCCTGGCCGGGACGGCGGTCAGGGCGAGGTCGAGTGTGGCGGTCTCGTCGGCTCCGACGGCGGCGGTGCCGCTCGCCTCGCCGTAGCCGAACGCCGAGCCGGTGACGGTGTAGTCGCCGACCGACAGCGTCAGGGCGAACGTCCCGTCCGAGCCTGCGATGACGGTCCGGTCCTGCGGACCGGCGACGGTCACCCTGGCTCCTGCGACGGGCTCGCCGGTGCCCGCATCGGTGACGGTGCCCGCGAGAGCGCCGGTCTCACCGCGCGGTGCGGCGTCGACGGCGGCCAGGATGTCGAGCCTGCCCTCGCCCCAGACGTTGTTGTCGGCAGCGGTGCCGCCGCAGGTCGTGTCATTGACGTCGATGGCCGTGACATCGAGCAGGTCCCTGGTGGCCTCGATGTCGCCGACCAGGCTCGGTGCGGCCGACCACAGCAGCGCCACCGCGCCCGAGACGTGCGGGGCCGCCATCGAGGTGCCGTTGAGCAGCGCGTAGCTGTTGCCGGGAACCGAGGAGCGGATGGCGACGCCAGGGGCGGAGATGCTCGGGCGGATGTCGCCCTCGGCTCCGGGGCCCCGGCTGGAGAACGAGGCGATGGTGTTGTTCACCGCGTAGGCGCCGACCCCGTAGGACAACGCCGAGTCGGCCGGGGAGCCCGTCGTGTTGCAGCCGGGACCGGAGTTGCCGTTGGAGAACAGGCCGAAGATGCCCGAGGCGGTCCAGGCGCCGACGATCTCGTCGTACCACGGGTCGATGATCGAGCCGTTGGCCGAGCCCCAGGAGTTGTTCACCACATGGGGGCGCAGGTCGGCACGCGGATTCTGGCCGCCCACGTCGGTGGGGGCCAGCATCCACTGACCGGAGGCCAGCAGGGAGGTGTCCGAACAGCCGCTGCTCTCGCAGCCCTTCGCGGCGATCCACTGGGCGCCGGGGGCGACGCCGATCTGGTTGCCCGCACCGTCGTCGCCGGTCATCGTGCCGGTGACATGGCTCCCGTGGCGGTTGTTGTCGCAGGGGACCACCGACGGCGAGCCGCAGGCGTTGGAGGGATCGAACCAGTTGTAATCGTGGTCGAAGCCGCCGTTGCCGAGATTGCCCCGGTAGGAGCCGACGAGCGCCGGGTGGTCGAACTGCGCGCCGGTGTCGACGCTGCCCACCACGATGCCCGCACCGGTGACGCCGTAATCGGCCCACACGTCATCGGCGTTGATCGAACTGACGCCCCACTCGACGGCGTCGACGGACGAACCGTCCTCATCGGCCTCCGTCGGCTCCGGGACCGCCAGCACGGTGGGCAGCGAGATCCGCTCGACGCCCGGCACCGTGGTGATCGAGTTCGCCAACGGCTCGGAGGCGTCGCGGACCAGGATGCGGTTGGAGATCCAGTACGGCGTGAAGTCCGCCTCCGCATCGCTCAACAACGCGACGGCGTCGGCCTGCGTCTGCTCGGCGTGCCCGCGCAGCGTGTCGACCACGGCCTGACCGCGTTCCGCCCAGTCGGCGACACCTGCCGCCGCCGACAGGTCGGCCTGTTCCTCCAGGACGATCCAGACGTCGGCGGCGCCCTTCTCCGCCAATGTCTCCACCACGTCGGCATCGATCGAAGCCGGTTCCGCGCTGTGCTCGTCCGCCGACTGTGCGACCGACGGGGCAGCGGTGGCCGCGATCAACGCGGCCACCACCGTGAATACCAGACCCATTGCTCCACGCGACCCGATCGGGGTTGTGGAACGTCCTCTCGGGCGCGCCGAGACGAGTGTTCTAGACACCAAGCCTCCTTTTAGGCCAGACACCGGGGCCACCGTCCAGGCCACATAAAGTTGCCGTGAACGGAAACCGTCTTCGACCTAACCTCGCTGGTCTCACGTCCCACAAGAGACCATTCGGCGGAATACCCGAGCATTCCCGAATGCGCGGTCACCACCAGCGCAGCAGCGCAGACTGTTCAATTCAGTTGAAACGCTTAACCGGCTCGAAACAGTTGACCGACTTACCAGAGAAGGGCCGAGAAGCCGAGCAATCCAAGACTTTCGGGCACCGGAAATCCACCCGAATGCAGGAATCAGTCCCCGAATCGGGCGGCCGATCGACCGATTTCCCGACCACCGGGAAACGAAATGAAGGAACAGGCGGTGAATAACCGACCAGCGGCGACATCGACAGCCACGGGAAAGGCCGATCCGGCGATGTCGGACGACGTGACGGCCGAGGTGTCTGCTCGATCACGTCCGGCGGATTCGTGGGCGGGTTCGCCGGCGGGTTCGCCGGCGGAGGAGGCGACAGACCGGACCCGGCGCGGAGCCGAACCGGTGTCGCCGGGCCAGGCTGGTGTCGCCGAGCACCGCCCGGCGGCAGGCAGTATGCGGGACGCCGAGGCCTCGGTCTCAGGTGCGGGGCTGGTCCTGAAGATCGGCGGTCAGGTGCAGGATGCCGTCCCGACAGCTGCGGGCGGGCTCGGGGACCACCCGGTTCATGATCCTGATCATGCAGAGGTTGTCCGCCTGGACGTAGGCGTGGACCGACCGGGCTCCCCGTGCCTCGGCCGTGCGCATCAGCTCGCGGGCCAGCATCGTGCCCAGCCCACGGCGCTGCCAGTCGTCGCGTACCAACAACCCCAGTTCGCCCTCGCCGTCGCGCCAGACGAGACAGGCCATGGCGATCACGCCGTCGTCGGCG
This sequence comes from Actinoalloteichus fjordicus, assembly GCF_001941625.1. Taxonomy (NCBI): domain Bacteria; kingdom Bacillati; phylum Actinomycetota; class Actinomycetes; order Pseudonocardiales; family Pseudonocardiaceae; genus Actinoalloteichus; species Actinoalloteichus fjordicus. The sequence goes on along the minus strand of NZ_CP016076.1, from coordinate 2,506,044 downwards.
TCCCTGGCCAGCAGGGTGTGGGCGTGACCCGGCGTGAGCAGCCGCCGAAGTCCGTCCCGACCAGGACCGGCTGCGGTGCGGTAGCGGCGGAACCGGGAGTCCGGGGAACATCGACGGTGGAGGTCCCGCACCGCCGCGAGGTCGAGTCGATCCGCCTGCTCGACGGAGATCTCCCGCCCCGCCGCAAGCATCGTGACGCCGTCCCGACGTCGGCCTGCCCGAATCTGGACGGCCAGGTCGCGCAGGGCCCGCGCCCTGGCGAACTCGGCCGGGGTGAACGCCAGATCCGGCCGAGACAGCCGCAGCGTGCCGATCCGGGCCTCGGCAAGGGTGAGCCGGGTGCCCGCCAGCACGTCGGACTCACCGATCGCGACCTCGTCCAGTCGGATCTCTGCCGTGTCGAGGAGATCGGCCAGAACCGCGACCAGTTCGTCGGGATCGGCCGCGATCCGGGCGGCCAGTCCCAACGCCCGCGCGGGCGGATCGGTGAGTTCATGGCGGTCGGCGGGCACGACATGGGGCTGGGTCCCGCCCGCGCGCAGCAGGGCCTCGGCGAGATCGGCTGCCGTCACCGAGGTCGGCGCATCGACGAGCAGCTCGTCGACGATCCCGGCATCGGTCGGGTGCACCTCCAGCGATCGGATGTCCACCGACAGGCCTGCGAGGACGCCGGTGAGGAAGGCCAGCCTGCCCGGCCGGTCCTCGACGGACACGCGCAGCCGCCAGAGGACGGCTTCCCGTGCGGCTCCCGGCTGCGTCGGCACGAACAGGGGACGAGGGCTCGGCGCTGCGGACGCGGCCGTCGCTGCCGCGTCGGCGCCGCGCTCGGTCTCGGCCACGAGGCCGTCGGCTGCGGGCCGGGTGTCGGATTCGGCCGGGTGCGGCTGCGCCGGGCCGGACTCTCTTGGGCCGGACTCGGCTGGGCCTGCCTCACCCGTGATCGTCCCGCCTCCGCCTGCGAGCCTGCGCCTGCGGGCGCGGAAGATCCAGGCGAGGGCCCGATCCCGCCGACGTCCGGTACGCAGCACCGCCGGGCGGCGACCGGAACCGCGTCGGGAATGCCAGGCTCGCACCAGGACCGAGGCGGCGACCAGCACCGCGCCGGTCACCATCAGCAGGGCCGGGCCGTCCTCCTGCTCGGCCAGCCCGCCCGCGAAGACGTGGGCGACGGCGGCCGCGAAGAACACGCCCGCCAGCTCCAGCGCCTCCCTGGCCCATCCCGGCACCCGTGGCGGCACGGCCTGCGGCGACCCTGGCGCCTGGGGCGGGTGCATCGGTGAGACTGTGTGCCGGGTCGAGTGATCGCGCCTCTGCGCCGTCCTGTCACTGGTCACGTTCCCAGGATTGCCACAGCGTGTTGCGGCCGATCGACCTGGCGTGACGATTCCATGAAGTGCCCGGCGGCGGTCTCGGCCCAGGCACGAGACACCTCGAGCTGCAACCACGAACGGGTGACGGGCAGGGTCGGATCAGCGTCCGACGGCCGTCGACGACGATCGCGTATCGTCACCGTTCATGGAGATTCGCTCGCGCTTCGGAATCGACATCCGGGCACTGGGCCGATTAGCAGTGAACGAGAATCCGGTTACCGGCGAGTAGAACCCCAGGTCAGCAAGTGTCCTCCCCGCACGCGCGGGGTTGTTCCGTCCGGTGGCATCAGCGACGAGAAGATCAGGCTGTCCTCCCCGCACGCGCGGGGTTGTTCCGTCCGACCTGACGTCCGCAGGCGTACAGGGCTGGTCCTCCCCGCACGCGCGGGGTTGTTCCCGATGCACCGCGTCCGGGGCCGTGGTCGACGAGGTCCTCCCCGCACGCGCAGGGTTGTTCCGGGGCCGAAGAGAAGGCCTACTTCATCCGGGATTCGTCCCGCACCCTCGGGACTGTTCGCTAGCCGCACGCCTGACACCCTTCACTCGGGAAAGCGCAGCTCCCGAATGCGGGTCAGGTCGATGCCGTAGCGCGCGTAGACCTTGGTGGTGTTCTCGCCGGTGAGCTGGTGTTCGACGAAGCCCAGCCGGGCGGCCGTCGCCACCACCCGGTCGCGCGTGGCGGCCTCGATCTCGACGTAGGGCGGGATGAGCGGCCAGGTGTCGATCTCGATCTCCGCGCCGTCGCAGCGGTAGGACTCGCGCCGGTTCTCCTGATAGGACTTCGGTTCGTAGCCCAGCCGGGACAGAAAGGTCAGCGTCTCGGCGAAGTCGCCGACGGCGGTCTCCCACTCGTGCGTGCCGCCGATGCCGTCATGTTCGATCTTCTTCACCGACAGCGTGGCGACCGTGCCGTTGTCGCGCAGCCGCATCCAGGTGGCGGCGTCGCCTTCCACGATGTCGAACACGTAGCGGCGCTGGGCGGTCTCGCCGATGAACTCGGCGTCGGCCCGTCGCAGCGCCTGTCGGACCGCGTCGACGGACACGTCCAGAATCTTCGCCTCGTACTCCGTGGCCACCGGCCCGCTCCGCTGCTTCCTCGACCGACTGCGCCGACCCCGCCCGCACCGCCCGTGAAGGGACTCCCGATGACCGACCATGACGACGCGAACCGGATCTGGTTGCTGACGCGCCGCCACCGCGAGACCAACATCTCGATCATCGCCGCTACCCTCGATCGCGCCCAAGCCGAGGGGTGGCTGGCCGCGCTGGGCGAGCCGTATGAGCTGGAGACCACCAGGCTGCTCGGCGAGGAGGTCCATCCGTTCGCCTGGTGGCAGGTCCGTGCCATCGTCGACGGCACCGACGTCACGATGGGCGAGCCGCAGCGGATGAGAGGGGCGGCCGGTCTGCTCATGCCCGGCGAGGCCGAGCCTGCGCCGCAGGTGTTCATCGACGAGGCGGCCGGGGCGCTGGAGCAGCAGGTGCACGGCCGAGCGGTGACGGTTCTCCAGGCGATGGCGCTGGATCCGGACACCGCGCGGCAGCTCGCCGAGGAGGAGATCCGCCGCCGCACGGAGCGGGCCGCAGACGACGGCGAGGGACAGCACCCGCAGGCGCCGCCCCCGCTCTGATCATCGACTCGCCCGGCCGGTCAGGGCCGGGCGGGCGGGCCGACTCCCTCTCCCGGCCCCGCCCGACAACGGTCACGCCCACCGGCCACGGCGAATCGACGACTCAGCCCGTCGCGCCGAGCACCGTGTCCAGCGCGGTCACCGCCACGCCGAGTTCGTCCCGGCTGATCGTCAGCGCGGGGCGGAAGCGGATCGACCGCTCGCCGCTGGGCAGCGCCAGCACCCCCTCCTGCTCCAGTAGTCTGCCCAGCACCGCGTTGCGAGTCGCGGTGTCGGGCAGGTCGAGCGCGACCATCAGGCCTCGGCCTCGGATGTTGTCGATGCGGCCGGGGTGGCGGCCCGCCAGCGCGGTCAGCTGCTCGATCAGCCAGACACCGTCCCCGGCGACCTTGTCGAACAGGCCGTCCCGCTCGATGATCTCCAGGTACCGGCGAGAACGGACCATGTCGACCAGCCCGCCGCCCCAGGTGGAGTTGATGCGGCCGCCGACGGCGAAGACGTTGTCAGCCACCTCGTCCACCCGACGGCCTGCCATCACGCCGCCGACCTGCGTCTTCTTCGAGAAGGCCACGATGTCCGGTCGGAGGCCGAGCTGCTGGTAGGCCCAGGCGGTCCCGGTGACGCCGACGCCGGTCTGCACCTCGTCGACGATGAACAACGCGTCGTTGGCGTGGCAGAGCCGCTCCATGGCCTGGAGGAACTCGGGGCGCAGGTGGTTGTCCCCGCCCTCGCCCTGGATGGGCTCGACGATGAAGGCGGCGATGTCATGGGGGTGGGCGGCGAAGGCGGCCTCGGCGGCGGCCAGCGACCGCTGCTCGGCGGCGATGACCTCGTCGAGGTGGTCGGCGACCGGGAAGCGCAGTGCCGGGGACTCGATCCGAGGCCAGTCGAAGGCCGGGTAGCGGGCCGTCTTGCCAGGGTCGGTGTTGGTCAGCGACATCGTGTAGCCGCTGCGGCCGTGGAAGGCGCGGGTGAGGTGCAGGATGCGGGTGCCGAGCTCCGGGGACCGGCCGTGCTGCTCGTTGTGCCTGCTCTTCCAGTCGAAGGCGCACTTGAGGGCGTTCTCCACCGCGAGCGCCCCGCCCTCGACGAAGAACAGGTGCGGCAGCTCCGGGTCGCCCAGCACCCTGGCGAAGGTCTCGACGAAGGCGGCGTAGTGGGTCGTGTAGATGTCGGAGTTCGCGGGCTTGTTCGCCGCGACCTCGGCGAGCACCGCCATGAACTCCGGGTCGTCCACGATCCCCGTGGGGTTGAAGCCCAGCGGCGCGGAGGCGAAGAAGGAGTAGAGGTCCAGGTACCGGTCGCCGTTGCGCGCGTCGACGAGCCATGAGCCCGCGCTGGCCTTGGTGTCCAGGACGAAGGGGAAGCCGTCCACGAGCAGGTGCCTGCCCAGCAGCCGATGAACGTCCTTCGGTGCGATCGTCGCGTCGAGTGCCGTCGTGCTGCCCTGAGTCATGCCGACTCCCTCCAGGATTTTTTCCTCTAGATCCATCAATTGACCGTAAAACCTACGTTAACCGTGACTTCGACCAGAAGCAATGCGTCGAGCAAACCTCGTCACTCCCGTGACACCGTCCCCGTGCGCACCAGGGCGCCTGCGCCGTGGGCACCGACCCTCGGCCGAAGCAGTCGTGCCGTGTCCGGCGGTCGGCCCCTACGCCGTCCCGGTACGACTCGCGGCCCGCGCAGGCGGACGACCTGCACGGCAGGGCGCTGACCTGCGGCGGGTCGGGCCGGAAGGTGACGGGCCGGTAGAGTGACTCGGCGCGCGGCGCGCATCCGACGGCGGCCGCACGCACCGACGGCACAAGACAGGGAGCGGACAGTGGCGGGCAACGATCCGGCCCTCGGGCGACAGACGAAGAACGACGAGTCGCTGGTGAGACGAGAGGCCGCCCGCCGGAGAACCTTCGCGGTGATCAGCCACCCCGACGCCGGAAAGTCCACCCTCACCGAGGCGCTCGCGCTGCACGCGCAGGTCATCTCGGAGGCGGGCGCGGTGCACGGCAAGGCGGGCCGCAAGGGCGTCGTCTCGGACTGGCTGGAGATGGAGAAGGCCCGAGGCATCTCGATCACCTCGGCCGCACTCCAGTTCGCCTACGGCGACTCGGTGATCAACCTCCTGGACACGCCGGGCCACTCCGACTTCTCCGAGGACACCTACCGGGTGCTCGCCGCGGTCGACTGCGCCGTGATGCTGCTCGACGCGGCCAAGGGCCTGGAGCCACAGACCCTCAAGCTCTTCGACGTCTGCCGCCACCGGAACATCCCGGTGATCACCTTCGTCAACAAGTGGGACCGTCCCGGCCGGGGCGCGCTGGAGCTGTGTGACGAGATCTCCGAGCGCATCTCCCTGCGCCCGATGCCGTTGACCTGGCCGGTCGGCGAGGCGGGCCGCTTCCACGGCGTCCTGGACCGCACCGAGGGCGGCTTCATCGGCTTCACGCGCAACGCGGCGGGTGCCGGTCGGGCGGGCGTCCAGCGGATGTCGGCCGCCGAGGCGGCCGAGGCCGTCGGGGAGGACTGGGCCCAGGCGGGCGAGGAGTCCGAGCTGCTGTCCATCTCGGGGGCCGACCTGGACTACGAGGAGTTCCTCCAGGCGCGGGCCACCCCGGTGCTCTTCGGCTCCGCCGTGCTCAACTTCGGCGTCAAGCACCTGCTGGACCTGCTGGTCGAGTTGGCGCCCCGCCCCACCCCTCGCCCGGACGTCGACGGCGGCGCGCGGCCGCTGGAGGCGCCGTTCTCGGCGTTCGTCTTCAAGGTGCAGACCGGCATGGACCGGGCGCACCGCGATCAGGTGGCCTTCGCCCGAGTCTGCTCCGGCCGCTTCGACCGAGGCATGGTCGTCACCCACGCCGCCAGCGGACGGCCCTTCGCCACCAAGTACGCGCAGCAGGTGTTCGGGCAACAGCGCAGCACGCTGGACGTCGCCTATCCCGGCGACGTGATCGGCCTGGTCAACGCGTCGAACCTGCGAGTAGGCGACACGCTGTACTCCGGGCGGCCGAAGGTCACCTTCCCCGGACTGCCCAGCTTCGCGCCCCGCCACTTCGCCACCGCCTCGGCCAAGGACCCCAGCCGGGCCAAGCAATTCCGGCGCGGCGTCGAGCAGCTGGAGCAGGAGGGCGTCGTGCAGGTCCTGCGTTCGGATCGGCGCGGCGAGGCGACCCCGGTGCTCGCGGCGGTGGGTCCCATGCAGTTCGAGGTCGCGACCGACCGGCTGCAGAACGAGTTCGGCGTGACGATCCTGCTGAATCACCTGCCTTACACGGTGGTCCGCAGGCTGGGCGACCCTGCCGAGCGCAAGCTGGTCGACGGCACCAGCAGCGAGGTTCTGACCAGGGGCGACGGTGCGGAACTTGCTCTGTTCACCGATGACATCACGCTGCGGCTGCTGCTCCGCCGCCATCCCGACGTGAAGCTGGAGAGCCTCGCGGGCGGTGTCTGATCGCCCGCCCCGCGCGGCCCGCCTGCGATCCAGTTTCGACTGCGGCCGCGCGGGTGACGACGGCCGTGGTCGACTCCTCGGCGTGGGACGGCGCCGGATGCCGGCTCCTCGTCGAGTGCCCGGCGGCGCCGGTGGCCCCCGACACGGACCTGTACGTGGCAGGCGGGGGACAGACCGGTGGCGTCGGGCCGGGTCCGACGCCCAGGGCGGCCGGACTCCGGCGGACCTCGTTCCGCACTGCCCAACCGGGAGACGTCCGGACATGCCGAAAGGGGCCACCCGATTCGGGTGGCCCCCTTCAGTCAGCCTCGCTCAGGGTGGAACCGCAGGCCTCAGGCCTGGACGGTGACGCCCATGGAACGCGCGGAGCCCGCCACGATCTTCATCGCGGCCTCCAGGTCGCCGCCCGCGTTCAGGTCGGGCATCTTGCGCTCGGCGATCGCCTGCACCTGCTCCTTGGAGATGGTGCCGCCGGGAACGTGACCGGGGCGCTCGGAGCCGGACTTCGCACCCATGGCCTGACGGATCAGGAAGCTCGTGGGCGGAGTCTTGTACCGGAGCTTGTAGGTCCGGTCCTCGAAGACCGAGACCACCACGGGAACGATCTCGCCTCGGTGAGCGGAGGTGTTCTCGTCGTACTCGAGCTTGACGTTCCGGGTGTTGACACCCGTCGGGCCGAGCATCTTTCCGAGATCGACCATGGCTGCATTGCCAGCCTCAAGTTCGAGTGTCGCCTCGAACGTCTTGCGCTGCTTGGGTGGCACCTACGACCCCTCACCTTTCGTACACTTCGCCGACGAATTCTACACCACGCCGATCGCCGAACACGGCCCGTGGGCCGAGGGCACCCGAGGAGCCGGGCACGCACGGCATGACACCGTCTACAGCTGCGTGGTGTGATGAGGTCGGTCCGCCGTCGACTCCGCCTGATCCGCCTCGACCGTCGGCTCACGCCGCGAATCCGAGGCCTGGACCGGCCTCCTGCCCACCACTGTGTCACACGCGGGCCCATGCAGGTCGCGCGGGGTCCTCCGCTCCGGCGCCACTCCGAGCCGTGTGCAGGGCGAACCGATCACCGTCCGACGGAGTGACGCCACTCCCAGGGTGTGGATCTGCGGTGCGGCGCGCCCATCGACCGGGTGGTTTCCCTCGTGAATCACAGACATCGTCCTGCCCCTGAGGCACCGTCGGAATCAGCGTCCGATCACGCTCCGGACGTCTTCAGGTCACCCGTTCGCCGAAGGAGTCGACGATGACCAGTTCTGTTTCCCTCCCCGTCACCATCCGCCGTCAGCCAGCCGAGGGCCGTCCTCCGGTGATGCGGGACGGGGGTGCGCCGTGGTGAACGCCGGTGCATCACCGCCCCCGAACAGTCCCGGTGCAGGGCTGCCACCGGGTACGACCCGCTGCTACGAGCTGCGGGTGGCAGGCAGGTCGGTGCACCGCATCGCCCAGGTGTTCCCCGAGATGAGCGTGGGGCGGACCCCGCAGGAGGCGATCCTGCGCGGGATGGTCCTCGACGATGCGGCGCTGCACGGGCTGCTCGTCCGCGTGCAGACGCTCGGGCTGCGCCTGTTGTCGGTCCATCAGGTTCCGACCACCGTCGTCGACCAGGCGGCGAGCCGTGAGCCTGCCTGGAAGGCCGCGCCGGTGTGGTCTGGATCGACCGCGCAGGCGCCCGACATGTCCGCGGCCCGCGGGCGGGCGACGGAGCCCGCCGAGTCGGCCGGGCTGATCGGTCCCGCCGACGACGGGACCTGTGCTGCGGCCTGTCCGACGAGCGGCGCGGATCGAGCCGGTCCGGTCGGGTCGGAGCCTGTCGGGTCCGATCTCGCAGGGTCCGATCTCGCAGGGTCCGATCTCGCAGGGTCCGAGTTCTCAGGTCCCGATCTCCTCGGGTCCGATCCGCACGACTCGTCGCACAACGGGACCGGTCGGGCTCGGCCGGGCAGCTGCCCGGCCGGTGAACACGAGCGGTAGATCGGCGCCGCGTCACCGGGCGACACGATGCCCGGGCGGGCGGCCCGATCCGACCGACGTCGGGCCGCCCGCAGGCACAGTCAACCGACCGCGCGACCGGCAGCGGGTCGTCAGTCCCGGATCGCCTCGATCTCGTCTGCCCGTCCGCCGGGCCGGGTCGTCTCGGCTCGATCGGTGGCGGTCGCCCCGGTCCGGCGCCTCCTCCCGGGCGTCCGCTCGCGGTTGCCCGCTTCCGGTCGCCCCTCTTCCGGTCGCCGCAGCCAGACGCCGAGGGTCGCGGGAGCAGGGCGGACAACCCGGCAGTTCACGGCTCGCCCGCCGCCGTCTCGCCGATCGAGCCGAGCCGGCGGGCCTGCTGGGGGCGTCGGAACAGGTCCGGAGTTCAGCCGGGGCGCCCTGGAGTTCAGGAGGTGGAGCGCAGCGCGGCCCGCATGGTGCTGAGCACGAAGCGGGGGCGAGCGAGTTCGCGGGGATGACGGCGCATCGCGGCGACGTCGAGATACTGCCGATGCACGCCCGCGTCGGTGATCGTCGCCCTCGCCAACAGCCCCGCCAAGCCCCGGCTCAGCGGGAGACCGAGTGCCCCGCGCCCCTCGGCGTTGGGCAGCAGGAGGTCCTCGGCGGCCGAGAGCTGCCAGGCCGCGTCCACGACGACGCGGCTGCGATCGAAGTAGCCCTCGGCGGGCTCGTCGATCGCGGGCCGGGTGCGCAGCCAGGCATGCAGAGCACTCGCCTGGAGCATCGCGACGCTCAGGCCCTGCCCGTACATGGGGTTGAGCGAGGCCACCGCGTCGCCGAGGGCCACCAGTCCGGCGGGCAGCCTGCGCATCCGGTGAAAGTCGCGGCGTCGGCTGTCCCGATGACGGGAGGCCGACACCTCGGAGACCGGCTCGCCGGACTGGACCAACCGGTTCAACGCCGACACCGGCTCGGTCCTGCACCGTGCCTCGAAGTCCTCGACGTCCCTGGTCGGCCGGTCGTCGCCGTAACCGACGACGGTGGCGCTCCATCGGTCGCCCTCGACCGGCAGGAGCAGCAGACCGCCCGCCGGACCGAGCCTGCCCGTGCGCAGCGAGTACACGCTGTCCGTGTCGTCGACGCGCTGGCCGGGGTCGCGGCGGTAGAGCCGGGTGGCGTAGCCGAGGTCGATGACGACGCGCCGAGTCGGCGGCGTCGGATAGCCCGCCCGGCCCAGCCACTCCCCCAGCCTGCTGGAGCGGCCCATCGCATCCACGACGAGGTCGGCGCTGATCCGGTCGCCGGGACCCCGCCTGCCCGGCTCGGCGACCAGCGCACCGTCCACTCGGGACCCGTGATGGGTGAGTCCGGTGGCCTTGCCCCGGACGAAGCGCACGGCGGGCAGCGCGGCGGCCCGGTCCCGCAGGTGCCGCTCCAGGAAGGGCGCGGTGAGACAGATCAGCGGTTCGCCGACCACCGGGGCCTTGCGTACCCCGTCGACGTGCCAGTGCGAGCCGGAGTCCACCGGTCGCGCGCCCTCGTCGACGAGCGTCTCGATCAGTCCGGGCAGCCAGCGGTCGAACTGCCTGCGGGCGAGTTCGTGGATGCCGAGGGAGTGCGGCGCGGCCGGGGTCCCGCGCCGGGGGGCGGAGTCCGTCGCGAGGTCGTCACGATCCACGACGATCACCTCCTCGGCGTACTCGGCGAGCACCACGGCCGCCGTCAGTCCCGCGATGCCGCCGCCGAGCACCAGCGCACGTCGCACGAATGCCACCTCACTCTTCCGACGGAGAGTTCCGTCTTGATCACTCGGACGGACGGTAAACCGATCACCGACTGTGATCACATCCGCAGTGCGCACGACGCCATCCACGGCGTGACCTGGCAGAACGGCAGGTCACGGGATTGCAGGAGCCCGGCGGACGCCGCCGCGCGAGTCGCGGCCGGTCGGCAGGCTGCCCGCAGCCGTCGCCGAACGGTGCTCTGCAGGCCGTGCCACGCCGGATGTCGACGTCCGACACGCGGGCCGACCGTGGATGATCACCGTCGGTGATCAGCGGAACGACGGGCCGAAGGAGCCGAAACACGCTGGACGCAACGGGTGCCGGGGAGCCGACTCGCCTGCCGAAACCACGCAGGCGCTGTTCCTGCGGAGCGCTCCCGGCGTCGGTGATCGATAGACGACACTGGGTGCACACCGGCGTGCGGGAGCGAGCATGAGCAAGACGCGATTGTCCTTGCAGGACGTGATCCGGCAACGACAGCAGGACACCTTCGTCGGCCGCACGGAGCAGCTCGGCGGCTTCCAGACCAACCTCGGCTTCTCGGCGGAGGACCCGCGTCGCCGATTCCTGTTCAGCGTGCACGGCCCGTCCGGGGTCGGGAAGTCGACCCTGCTGCGGCAGTTCCGCAAGGCGGCCGGCGACCAGGGCTGCCGGACCGCGCTGGTGCAGGAGAGCGCGCAGGACGTCCCCACCGCGATCGAGGAGCTGGTGGCCGATCTGGAGCGGCAGGACGTGCGCTGTCGGAAGGCCAGGGCGGCGCTGACGACCTACCGGGAACGACGGCACGAGGTGGACCGCGACCCGGCCGCGCCGGACGGGCTGCCCACGATGCTGACCCGCTCCGCCGTGCGGCTGGGCCTGCGGGCGGGCGGCGGAATTCCCGTGCTCGGGGCGCTGGCGGCGGAGATCGACGCGGACACCGTCGCGACCAACGTCGACGAGGTCCGTGCCTACCTGAGTCGGAAGTTCTCCCGAAGTGAGGACGTCGAGCTGCTGCTCGCGCCGGTGAACGTCCTGACCTCGGCGCTGCTCGTCGATCTCGGCGCAGCGGCAGAGCACGCCCAGCTCGCCCTGTTCGTGGACACCTTCGAACAGGTCGGCCGGTTCCTGGAGCGCTGGCTGCTGGATCTGTTGGCGGGCCGACACGGCGACCTGCCGCCGAACCTGGTGCTGACCATCGCAGGCCAGGAGCCGTTGAACGCGCACCACTGGGGCGAGTATCTCGGCTTCCGCGTCGATCTGGCGCTGGCGCCGTTCACCGAGCCGGAGTGCCAGGAGCTGCTCGCTCGGCGGGGCGTGACCGAGGAGCCGGTGATCGAGGAGATCCTGCGGCTGTCCGGCAGGCTGCCCGTGCTGGTGGCGATGCTCGCCGAGGCGGGCCCGGCCACGGCGGCGGAGGTCGCCGATCCCAGTGCGGGCGCGGTGGCGCGCTTCCTCGGCGGCGAGCCGGACGAGCGCCGCCGGTCAGCGGCGCTGCTCGGCGCGCTGCCCCGCACGCTGAATGCGGACCTGTTCGCGGAGCTGGCGGGCGTGGCCGGTGCGGACCTCGACGGCGCCCCGGACGCGGTGTTCCGGTGGCTGTACTCGCTGCCGTTCGTCACCGAGCACCCCGACGGCTACCGCTACCACCAGGTGGTGCGCTCGGTGATGTTGCGCGACCTGCGACGGCGCTCACCGAGCCGCTGGCGTGCGATGCATCAGGCATTGGCCGACCACTACGCGGCGGCCGGGGCGGCGTTGGAGCTGCCCGCCGGGCGATGCTGGGCCGATGCCGCGTGGCGCGGGCTCGCCATGGAGCAGCACTACCACCTACTGTGCGCCCGGCCTGCCGAGCTGCCCGCCGCGCTGAGCGGCCTCGTCAGCGTCCTGTACTGGGAGGACTCGGCGGCGGGCGCGTGGGTGGAGATGATGGAGCAGGCGGGGGCGGTGGTCAACGACACGAGGCTTCGGCAGCGTGGCAGGCAGCTGTCGACGCTGGTGTCGGACGCCGACGTTGAGGAAACCGCGTTGACGACGCATCTCGCGGCGGACCGTCTGTTGGACGAGCACGCGCGTGGCACTGCATACCTGTTGCATGGCAGGGCCTTGGTCGAGTCGGGAGACCATCCCGGAGCCCTGATCGCCCTGAACAGGGCTATAGAACTCCAGCCCGAGCACGTGATGGCCCATGTGTTACGCGGGGTCACAAGTCGTGAACTCGGCGACGACGAGCGGGCGCTTCGGGACCTGGACCGCGCAGTCGAGCTCAATCCCGGCCATGTACTCGCCCGCGTACAACGGGGCGTGACATACCGAGGCCTTCGCCAGTACGACCGCGCGTTGGCCGAGTTGAATCACGCCGTCCGGCTGAATCCTGACCATGTGTACGGCCTGGTGGCGCGGGCTGCTCTGCACAACGACCTCGGCGCAGTTGCCCCGGCCCTCGCCGACCTGAACCATGCGATCCACCTCGATCCCGATCACCTTGTCGCCTATCACCTACGAGCAACGACGTACCGGGGTCTCGGAGACCTCGAACGTGTCCTGGCCGATCTGGATCAGGTGAACAGGCTGACTCCCGGTGAGGCCGGGGTGCTGTACTACCGAGCTGCTGTGTTGGCGAGTCTGGGCAAGGTGACGAGCGCCCTCACCGACCTCGATCAGGTCATCAGGATCTCCCCGCGTCATGTCCTCGCGCTGGCCTTCCGCGCGCACCTATACGGGGAGTCGGGTGACATGCAGAATGCCGCCGCCGACATCGAACGCGCGCTCGATCTCGATCCGGACAACGTCACGGTCCTGACCACCCGAGGAGAACTTCGTCTGCAGGCGGGATGCCTCGACGCCGCACTCGCCGACTTCGACCGAGCCTTCACCGTCGATCCGGCCCACGCACCTGCGCTCGCGTTGCGGGGCTGGGTTCATCTGCTGGCAGGCAGGACCGACCGCGCTCGGCTGGATCTTCATCGTGCAGTAGAGATCGAGCCCGCCGTCGTCGAGATGTTCACCGACGTGCCGACTCAGGATCAGCGCTTCACCGGGCCGGTAGCGGGCAACTCACCAGCCGAACCGGCACCGTGAGCACGCCACTCGACTCTCTGTCCGCAGCAGCGCCCTGGGCGCCTCTCTCCTCCTCTCCTCGCCCGGCCGAGACGCCCCGCGACGATCCCCCGCCCACAGCGGTCCCTGTCGGCGCCTGCCGACAGAATGGGCCCATCCCTTCGCGTGCGAAATCCCGAGGCAGCCGCACGGCCTGCCGTGGGATGCTGCCCGGCGTCTACCGTCCAGAGAGGACGATCAACACCCCATGAGCTACCTCGACGACCTCGCGGCCGATCTGGAGCGCGCGATCGCCAACGATCCCGAGCCGGTGATGGCGCTGTCCCTGCGAGCCAAGCTGCACCGCTCTCACGGTCGTGACGAGGCGGCCATGGCCGATCTGAACCGGGCGCTGGGGCTCGAACCCGACTCCGCCGAGCTGCTCACCCAGCGCGGCGAGACGCACCGGCTGCTGGGACAGAATCAGGCGGCCGTCGCCGACTTCGACCGGGCGCTGGAGATCGAGCCGGACGAGCCGTGGGCGCTGGCCAGTCGGGGGCAGGTGCATCGGGCCCTGGGCAGTCTGGTGGAGGCCTTCGCCGATCTCGATCGCGCCATCGACCTCGATCCGGATCTCGACTGGGCGCTGGTGGAGCGCGGGGTCCTGCGGCACGAGGTTCGCGAGTACGACCAGGCCTGTGCGGACTTCGGCGCGGCGATCCGCCACAGTCCGGAGTACGCCGTCGCCTACGCCCGGCGCGGCGAGTCGCATCGCATGGCCGGCCGGCTGACCGAGTCCCTCCGCGATCTGGATCGGGCCGTGGAGTTGGACCCCGACTACCTGTACGCGCGCATCGAACGCGGTGAGACTCGCCGAGTGCTGGGCCACGACGAGGACGCCGTCCTGGACTTCGACGTGGTACTCGACCGCCTCCCCGACCACGCCTTCACCCTCGCCTCGCGCGGTCAGGCCTATCACTCGCTCGGCAGGCACCAGGAGGCGTTACGCGACCTCGACCGGGCGCTGCGGCTCGATCCGGCCATCGGCTGGGCATGGGACGAGCGCTCCAGGGTGCACCGGGCGCTCGGCGACCTCTCGGCGGCGCTGGTCGACGGAGATCAGGCGGTCCTGCTGACCCCGGATCATCCCGCCGTGCGGGCGAGTCGTGCCGAGACGCATCGGCTGCTGGGCGACCTGGATCGGGCCCTCGCCGACTTCGACCGGGCCCTCACGACGGCGCCCGACTATCCCTGGGCCTTAGGCGGCCGGGCGCAGGTCCATCGGGCGCGGGGCGATCTCGATCAGGCGATGGCCGACCTCGACCGGGCGATCGAACTCGCCCCTGGCCTGCCCTGGCTGCTCGGGGAACGCATCGAGGTCCACCGTCTGCGGCTCGACACCGAGGCCGAGCTGGCCGATCTGGACCGGCTGTTCCTGGTGGACCCCGACCCGGACGTACTCGTCCGGCGCGGCAGGCTGCACGACCGGCGTGACGAGGTCGATCTCGCGCTGGCCGACTTCGACCGCGCGCTGGAACTGGACCCGGATCACGCGGGTGCCGCTTACCACCGAGGCGAGCTGTACCGCATGCTCGATCGCTTCGACGAGGCGTTCGCCGACCTGAACCGGGCCGTCGCGCTGGACCCCGAGTTCGACGCGGCCTATGCGAGCCGAGGGGAGGCCTATCGCGAGACCGACCGCCTGGTGGCGGCGATCGCCGACTTCGACCGGGCGTTGGAACTGGACGACGACTATCTGTGGGCCCGGATGAATCGAGGGCGGACCCACCATGCCCTCGGCGAGGACGCGGCGGCGCTGGCCGACTTCGACGAGGTGATCGCGCGGGAGCCGATGCTGGTCTGGGCACGCTCCGAACGCGGCAAGGTGTACCGCTCGCTCGGGGACTTCGAGGCCGCGCTCCGCGACTTCGACGTGGCCGTCGAGCGCGAGACCGCAGCCGGGGTCGAGGTCGGGCTGGCGCTCGCCTACGCCGACCGAGGAGAGACGCACCGCCTGGCCGGTGACGGGGAACGGGCGGTGGCCGACTTCGACCGCCTGCTGGCACTCGACCCCGAGAACGCGTGGGGACTGGGCAGCCGAGGACAGGCCCACCTCCTGCTCGGCCACGACGACCAGGCCATGGCGGATCTGACCGCGGCGCTCGACATCGACCCGGCGCTGATCTGGGCACGAGCGGCACGCGCCAGGCTGCATCGTCGCAGCGGCGACTACCGGCAGGCGATCGCGGACTACGACCGCGCGGTCGACGACGTCCCCGGCCATGCGGCGCCGTACCGGCATCGCGGCGAGACGCACCGGATGGCGGGCGATCTGGCTCTCGCCATGGCCGACTTCGACCGTGCGCTGGAGATCGACCCCGACGACGCCTACGCGCTGGCCAGCCGGGGGCAGGTCCGCCGCGCCCTCGGCGAGACCGCCCATGCGCTCGTGGACCTCGATCGAGCCTTGGAGATCGACCCCGAGCTGGGCTGGGGGCTCGACGAGCGGGGCAGGCTGCATCGGCTCCTCGGGGATCTTCCCGCCGCCGTCGCGGACTTCGATCGATCGTTGGAACTCGACCCGGACTATCAGTGGACGCTGGCGGCACGCGGTCAGGCGCATCATCTGCTCGGCAGCCCGAAACTCGCGCTCGCCGACTTCGATCTGGCCGTCGAGCTGCGTCCCCGCTTCCTGGCGGCGATCGCGGCACGCGGGCACGTCCACCGCGCGACGGGCCGCGCGGCCGAGGCGCTGGCCGACTTCGATCGGGCGTTGGAGATCGATCCCGATCTCGTCGCGGCGCTGGCCGGTCGGGGCGAGGTGTACCGGCTGACGGGCGAACCGGCACGGGCGCTCGCGGATCTCGGCCGGGCCCTCCAACTCGACCCGGACGACCCGTGGGCGTTGTGCAGCCGCGCTCGCACCCGCCGCGCCCTCGGTGACGAGCAGGGGGCGGCGGCCGATCTGATGAGGGCGGAGCAGCTCTCCCCTGGTCTCCCGGCGGAGATCGAGTCGGCGCAGGCCGTCCCGTCCCTGCACCGGCGTGACGAGTACTGGACGGCGGCCGGGCCGGGCTGGGCGGCCGGGCTGGAACCGGAGCTGCGGTCGAGCCACGGGCATCGCGGGGAGGCACATCGGCTGGCGGATCACCTCACGCAGGCACTCGCCGAGTTCGATCGGGCGATCGCGCTCGACCCCGACTACGCCTGGGCGCTGGCCAGCCGAGGGCAGACGTATGAGGCCCTCGACAACCGTCCACGGGCGCTGGCCGATCTGACCCGGGCGATCACGCTGCGACCCGACTACTCCTGGGCGCTGGCCCGCCGCGGCGAGATCCACCGGCTGGACGGCAGCCTCGCCGAGGGTCTCGCCGACTTCGACGCCGCCCTCGCACTCGAACCCGACTACGCGTGGGCCTTGGGCGGCCGAGGCCAGGTGCATCGCGCGCTCGGTGACCCCCGCCGAGCACTCTCCGACCTCGATCAGGCACTCGCACTCGATCCCGCCCTGGACTGGGTGCTGATCGAGCGGGCCGAGCTTCATCAGGAGCTGGGGCAGACCGAGCGTGCCATCACGGACCTCGGCGCGGTGATCGCGCTCGATCCGAACGACGTCCGCCCCCTCATTCTGCGGGGCAGGCTGTTTCAGGAGAGGGGCGATCACGAGCGGGCGATCGCCGACTTCACCGAGGCCGAACGGACCGGCGGCGGCACCGGGTGGGATCGCTATCTGATCGGCGTCGTGCGGCTCGGGCTCGGCGACGAGCAGCAGGCCGAGGCGCACTTCGTGGATGCCCTCGATCGAGACCGGCGGTTGCTGGCCGAGGACGAGACCAGACACCGGGTGCGGCTGAGCATCGCGACCTACCTCGCGGCCTTGGGCGAGGAGGAGGCCGCGACACGGGCGATGCGGGAGGCGCTCACCCGGCCGGTCCGCCACAGCGAGGTGGCCCACACCATCGAGTACCTCGCCGAACTCGAAGAGCACGCCGGACGCTCGATGGAACGCTTCCGCATCCTGCTCCGCGAGTGGCAACGGACGCACCCGCCCGAGCACGAGTGATCTACGGGGTGCGAGCCGGTGCACCCCGGTTCGGACCCCGCACCCCGCCGTGGTCAGCCTGTCCGGTGCACACGCCCACCCTCGATATCCCCGCGAGATCGGGACGCAGCAAGTCGGCTGGTTCTGGCGGTGGGAGGGATCGGCGTCGTCGTGGCCGAGGTGCGGAGGCGATCAGCGGCGCGGGCGCACTCCGGGGGCGCTGTCACCGGCCGAGCGCTCGGCGGGCCGCGGCGGAGTGGGAGCCGCCCCGGCTGCACCGAACGCGGCTCCTGCCTGGTCCACCGGAGGACCTCAGCGGCGGCTGAGGATCGCACCCCGACACCACCGGCGTCCGACGGTGCGCAGGCCCCGGCCGTCGGGCGTCGCGTCGGAACCGCAGCGGTCTCCGCAGGTGGTGAACGCGCCCCGGCGCGCGCGAGGCCTCGGCCGGCGGTGGTGTGGCGAGCACTGCCGGTCGTGATGCGGCCGGATTCGCCCAGGGCCGTCCCGGCCTCAGGCGTCAGGGCCCCGACCTGCTGCGGTGCCGAGGGCGGTCCCCGGGTCCGCCCTCGGTCGCCGCGACCCGGTCTCGGCCCGGTGGAAGACGACGACCAAGAGGGCGAGGAACACCGCAGGCAGCAGCAGCCAGACCGGCCGCTGAGCCCACCACTCGGCCGTCGGCTCCCGGAGCAGTTCGAACCCGAGTGCGTGGTAGGTGCCCAGGGCGAGCAGCAGGGCCGTCATGTGCCAGACGAACATCGTCATGATCACCATGTTCGCCGCCACGACCGCCGTCCAGACCCGGCGGCGCTGCAGCCAGCGCGCGAGGAACGGCCCGGCCAGCATCAGCACGCCGAGTTGGAAGACGCCGAGCACCGCGATCACCGCCGTCGTCGGATACATGTTGCTCAGCTCCGCACCCTCGTGCGCGACCATCGACCGGGGATACCCCAGCGGACCGGTCAGCAGCACGAGCCCCGCCAGTGCGCCGACCGTCAGCAGGAGCAGCCTGCTCCTGGCGAGGCCGGGCAGGGTGCCGTCGCGGTGGAAGTAGCCGAGCTGGTGCACGAAGATCCAGATCAGCACCGTGTTCACCCAGGCGAGCGCCGAGATGCCCAGCGCGAATCGGCCGAAGTCGAACAGGGCGACCGCGATACCGAGCGCAGCCAGGGTCGGGAGTGGACACCGTTCGTGCAGCCGCGCGGTGAGGGGAACGAGGAGCACGGCGACCAGGTAGACGGCGATGAACCACAGCGGCGAGACGAGCACCGGGCCGTAGACCGCCACCCCCGTCAGCCCCACCGCCCACAGCACCGTCTCGACCACCGCCCACACGATCAGGAACACCACGACCGGGATGAGGAGTCGCCGCACCCGGCGCGAGAGGAAGAGTCCGGTGCCGCCGCCCGCTCGTCGAACCGATCGCCAGCCCGCGAGGTTGGCGTACCCGCCGACCAGGAAGAACACCGGCATCACCTGGAGGAGCCAGGTGGCCGCCCAGCCGAAGGGGATCTGCGGGATGGGGTTGGGCATGACGAGCACGCCGTCGGCACGCTGCTGGGTGACCGAGAGCGTCCAGTGCCAGAGGATCACCACCACGATGCTCGCCGCCCGCAGCAGATCCACCACCCGGTCCCGGTCGCCGTCGGCCTGCGCCGCGAGGCGGCCGATCCTGCCGAGGGGGGAGCCTGCCGCCGACCTCTTCATCGCACTCGCGCCGGTCCTTCCTTCGTGGATCGGCCCTGGCGGGTCGGTCGGCCTTCTCTCGATCGTCAGCCTACGCAGCGACGGGGCCGGAATCGCCGACCACCGCCGGGTGTACCGGCGCACCGCTGGGCTCACCCGGCAGATCGAGACCGGCCAGGCTGCCCCGGGCACCTCGGGAGAGTCGGCGTCCGCGCCCAGCCGACGACGACGGCACCAGAGTCTACGAAGTGTGCGTGCGACGCAGTGCAGCGGAGCGCGCGGTCGCCGCGCGGAGACCCGCCAGGCCGACAGCGGTTCCCGGCGGCGATTCCGGGCGTGCCTGCGCCCTGCGGCCCGGCCGGGCCGAGTCCGCGCAGTCCGGGGGCGGCGCGGTCCGGGGTGGCGATGGCCCCAGCCGTGCCACGTCTTCTCCCCCGCTTGACTCGCGCCACAGCGGCCGTGTCATCCAGGAGTTCGGTCCCGCCGATCGCTGATTCGCCGGGCGCGTGGGCACGTCGGGGCGGACGGCACTCGGCTGAACCGGCCGCCCCGACGTCTCGCGGGCAGTGCGCCGACGCGGCCGCGAGATCGAGGGTCCGGCCCCGATCAGCCGATCCGGGAGTCCCACTCCCGCCAGGCCTGGAACTCGGCGGGCCACGCGAAGGAGGCCAGGCGTCGTTCGTCCTGTTCGGTGGGGGCCGGGACCGTGCGCAGCCACACCGTCGGTCCCGGGCGCGCATCAGCACGCCGACGAGTGGGAATACGCCCGTCACCGGACAGCAGGACGCCGACCGGGTCGGGCAGGCCCAGGATCGGATGTCGCAGCCGCCGGTGGACGTCGACGGGTTCGGGGCCGCCTGCCCACTCCCACCACCAGTCGCCCTGCTCGCCGTCCCCGGCCGCAACCCCTGACGCCGGGTACTCCCAGGCCGTGAACCAGAGTCCGGCCGAGAGCAGCCCGCTGCGCCGGAGCAGGGCGCTGCCGAGGCCGCCGGGGTCCGGTGCGGCCGCCGCACGCTGCCGTCGTTCCTCCTCGCCGAGCCCATCGGCGAGGTCCGCGCCGGACAGCCGCGTGCCGCGTCCGGTCTCCGCCGTCCACCGTCGCACGAACGCGATGCCCGCCTGCCAACTCCGCCCGGTCACTCCCGCCAGCACGGCCCGCCCCGGCGTCTCGTCGCCGAGCAGGATCAGCTCGACCGATCGATGTCTGCGCCGGTAGCGCAGGCCCGCGAGCCCGGCGAGGCCGTTCGGGCCGGTTCCGGGCAGGAGCTCGACGAGCAGCGGTCCGAGCGCGTCCGGTCGCAGGTGCAGGACAAGACCGGCCGCCGTCGGGCGCACGGCGCGCAAGGCGTGCGCGGGCCGCAGCAGGGTCGCGGGCGGGCGGAGATGCAGGTGATCGACCACCCGCGTCGCGGCCGTCAGCAGGGCGGACTCCAGCCGCCGTTGGCCCGCCGTCTCGGCGATCGGGAACAGTGCCCGGCGGACCGGCTCGCCGACGCTCATTCCCTCGAGCGCGGCATCGTCTGAGCGCAGAACGTCGACCAGGGACTCCCGCTGCGCGCGGGTGAGTCGGGCGAGGGCGGCGGCCACCTCGGGGGCGGCCTCGCCGGTGTTCTCGCCGGTGTAGTCGCGACGCAAGGCGACGAGTCGATCGGTCAGAGAAGTTCGTGACATGACGGTCCTCGGTTCTGCCGCCCGGCTCGGCATGGTGAGGACGCTCGACATCGCGGGCGTCGGAGGCGTTCGGTGATCGATGAACAGGAGTGCCTCAACCCTGCGGCGGAACCGCCACTCATGTGCACCGGGGAGTGACTCCAGCCTCGCGTCTGTTCACACGCAGCGACCAGCCTACCCGCCCGGTGCTCGACCGTCGTGGTCGATCTCGACGGGATCGGCGGTCGCGCCGCCACGGGCTCCCGCTGCGGCCCTCGATCGGAACGTCTTCGCAGCGTATGCCCCCGAAGCCGCCGCGGCAGCCGGGCGGTCGCGCTGACCGCGCCGTGATGTCGTCCACCCCATAAGATGCGCGGAATGATCGACGTGAGGCCGGTTGGCAGGGTCGTGTGAGCGACGAACGCCGGGGCGACGACTGGTTCGGGCGTCCCCCCTCCCCCGATGTCCCGCCGCCCGGCGAGACGACCGACGAATTCCCCTCGGTCGATGCCGAGGGGACCCCGCGCCGTCGAGGCCGCCCCGACGACGGCGGGCCGCCGCCCGAGGTTCGTCGATCCCGACCCGCCGAACCCGGCGAGGCCGAGGAGCCCCGCAGGCACGACAGGCCGCCGAGCGGCGGACGGGCGAGGCCGCCGGATGGCGGGGCCGGTGCGCCGCCGAACCGGCGCAGGCCGAGACGGACCGGCGACGGCGGCGAGGGGCAGCCCTCGGCGGGCGGCCGCCCGCCTGCTGATCGCGAGGAGACATCGGAGCCGCGCGCACACCGCGAGGCCGAGCCGCCAGGCGGCCGGGCAGGGCAGGCGGGCGACCCGCAGGCGGACAGCCCGGGTGGCCGGTCGCGACCGGCTGGGGACGCGGCGCGACGACCTCGCTCCGGCGGCGGCGATCGAGGTCGCCGATCCCCGGGCGGGGAACGCGGCGCGGAGCAGCCGTCAGGTCGACCAGCCGAGGCTCAGCGGCGCGACGACCCGCCGGGCAGGCCCCGGCGCGGCGGGGCCGAGGACCGGCACGCGGCAGCCGCTATGAACGAGGACGCCCCTGCCGAACGCAGACCGGCCCGACGTCCCGAGCGGCGGCGCGGCGCCGAGACAGCACGGCGAGAGGCCGATGCGGACGCGCCCTCGGCGGAGCAGGCCGCGCGACGCGGCGCACGACGCGGCGCGGGCTCCGTGGGGCACGGCCACGGCCACGGGCACGGCCCCGCCGGGCCGTCGTCCTCGCGGGTCCGCCTCCTGCTGGCCGTGCTGCTGGTCCCGGCCGCACTCGCCACCGTGCTGGGGGTGCTGCTGCTCTATCCCTTCGGCGAGCAGCCCCGCTCGGAGAGCGATCTGGGCTTCTTCCAGCAGCCGGTGAACGGCGAGGTCGTCTCCGCAGCCGTGGGGAGCTGTCAGTCCGGAGCCGAGCAGGCGTCGCCCGACATCGGCACGAATCCGGACGAGTCGGAATGCCAGGTGCTCGAGGTACGGCTCGACGACGGCGAGGCGGCCGGGCAGACCATCGGCCAGGTCATCGCCTTCGAGCCGAGCACGCCCACCTTCGAACAGGGCGACCAGGTCGTGCTGTCCTACGCGGGGGCCGAGCCGACCGAGCCCACGTCCTATCGCATCGTGGACTTCCAGCGGGGCGGCTCCCTGCTGTGGCTGGCGGTCCTGTTCGCCGCGTCCGTGCTGCTGCTGGCCCGGTGGAAGGGCCTGACAGCGCTCGCGGGGCTCGCGGTGAGCTTCGGCGTGCTGACGACGTTCATCATGCCCGCGATCCTGGCGGGCGAGAACGCCGTCACCGTCGCGGTGGTGGGCGCGGGGCTGATCATGTTCGTCGTCCTCTATCTGACGCACGGCATCTCGGCCAGGACCTCGGCCGCCGTGCTGGGCACCCTGCTCAGCCTGGCGCTGATCGCCGGGCTGGGCATCCTGTTCGCCGAGCTGACCCACCTCACCGGGCTGGACGAGGAGACCGTCAACCTCATCACCATCCTGGGCACCGACGTCGATGCCAGGGGTCTGCTGCTCGCCGGGGTGATCATCGGCGCGCTCGGTGTCCTCGACGACATGACCATCAGCCAGACCAGCGCCGTCTGGGAACTGCGCAAGGCAAACCCGTCGATGGGCTGGCGAGCGCTTTATGCCGCCGGGGTGCGCATCGGCCGAGACCACATCTCGGCGGCCGTGAACACCCTCGCGCTGGCCTACGCGGGTGCGGCATTGCCACTCTTGCTGGCCTACTCGCTGTCCGGCGTCGACCTGTCGACCCTGGTCGGCGCGCAGGTCGTCGCCCAGGAGATCGTCCGAACGCTCGTCGGCAGCATCGGTCTGGTGGCCGCCGTCCCGATCACCACGGCGCTCGCCGCGCTGGTGATCACCAGGGAACCGCCCGGCCGGGCAGGCACGGCCGAGTACGACGGTCCGGACGACCCCGACGGCCGGGACGCCGCCGATCCCGACGAGGACGCGGCGGCGGACGACGGCGCGGATGCGGCGCCGCGTCCGGACTCGGCTCGACCCACGGCGGCGTCCGGCGGTGCCCGGCAGACTCGTGGAGCCGGGCGAACGGCGACGGTCCGGCCTGAGCGACCCGGGACCCGGTCGAGAACAACGGCGCCGCCTGCCGAGGCTCCGACCGCAGGTCCGTCCGACACGCCGCCGCGAGGGGCGGTGAGCAGGGAGGCTGCGGGGCCGCAGGCAGCCTCGCGAGGGAGGGCGGCGGACGACGGCGGAGCAGGCGCTGCGGACGAGCCGCCGCCCCGCGAGGGCAGGCCGCGCCCGGATCGCGGCAGGCGGGCGGGACCGCCCGAGACCGGGGCGGACCCGAGGTCGGCAGCCGCTGCCGGCGAGCCTGCCCAGCAGTCTCGGGACACGACGACGCGGCGGCCGCAACGACCGAGGCGACCGCCGCCGGACGGGGCCCCTCGATAGCGCCGGTCCTGCGGTTCGTCCGTGGAGATCGTCTGAGCCCAGACCGCCTCGTCCTCGTCTCGAACGCCCCGCTCCGGCCCGGGCTGCTACCCGACGGGCTCCCCTGCCGACACTGCGTCGTCCGCACTGCGTCTGTGCTCCGGAGTGGGCGCCGACGCAGCAGGCCCGGCGGCGTCGCTCGCTGACCCGCCGATCCGGTCAGATGCGGCGTCGCGCAGGTGGGGTCCGCAGGAGGTCTGCGTTCACCTGCCCAGGCGATCCGCTTCAGACGACCTCGGCCGGTCGTGGGCGGCCGGGCGAACGCAGCCGGGCTCACCCCATAGGCCGAGATGCGGCGCGGCACGATCCGCCAGCCGCACTCGCCGCGCGTCGAACGACCTGCGACCCCGGCCTGCCGGACCGTGGCTCACCCGCCCGGCCACGGCTCACCGGCCCGGCATCAGTCCAGCGTCGCGACGAACCGGGCTACGGCGGCCGGGTCGAGACGCGTGGGAAGTCGTCCGCCGGGCGCTGCCGAGGCGATCTGATAGAGCGGTCGGTTCGCCGCAGCCTCGCCGCGTGCCTCGGCCCGCAGTTGGTTGACGAGCAGCTGAGACAGCGCCAGCGTCCGGGTGTCCCCGACGCCCGCCAGCGCGTCGGCGAGTCGACGCAGCTCCAGAATGCCCAGTTCCCGGCCGCCTGCGCCCGCGTAGATCGCCAGGGCCACGTTCAGGGTCCGGCCATGGCCCTGGATCAACAGGGCGACCGTGCGCACCCCGCGCTGATCGGAGACCAGGAGGTCGATCTCGCGCAGCTCGGTCAGATCCACCCGCCGGGTGCCGAAGGACGAGACGGACACGACACGGCCGTCCAGCCGCGTCCGCTTCCTGGCCTCCGACAGGGCCAGCAGCAGGAACGGCACGGTGATCACCCCCGCCGCCACCAGCCCGGCGACCCGCCCGCCGATCAGGCCGAACAGTCCGCCCATCGCCGCACCGATGATCAGTGCCCCCAGCGCTATCGACAGCGCGCGGCGGCGGAGAAGCTCCGGTGGCAGCAGGTTCAACGCGATGCCCGCAGGCACCGCCGGTCGTTCGGGCCGATCGGAACCGCCAGGCCGGTCGAGCTCACCAGGATCGTTCTCGGTCACCGGATCGATGTCTCCTTCATCTTCGGCGTGTCCTCTCGCATGATCCACCAGCGCCAGCGGGGCTCGACGAAGACCCGGTCTCGAGCCCGCGAGGACCGCTCGTCAGGAGAGGCTCCCGCACAGCCGGCCGTCGGAGGGCGGCATCCTGCGTCTTCGGACGGCGGGACGACAGGGCTCAGCCCTCCGGAGGGGTCAGGCCGCGAAGGAAGGGATTGCGGCTCCGTTCCCGCCCGATGGTCGTCGCCGGACCGTGACCGGGGAGCACCACCAGGTCGTCCGGCAGCGGCAGGATGCGACGACGCAGTGTCTCGATCATCGTCTGGGGGTCGCCGCCGGGCAGGTCGGTGCGGCCCACCGTGCCCGCGAAGAGGGTGTCTCCCGCCGCCAGCACGTCCGGCTCGACGCCGCCGTCCACGGCAGGGCCCCCTGTGGTCGCGGCCCGGAAGCACACCGACCCCTCGGTATGACCCGGCGTGTGCAGGACCGTGATCCGCAGCCCCGCCAGGTCCATCGCCTGGTCGTCGGTCAGCTCGGCGATCCGCTGCGGCTCGCTCATCGCCAGTTCGGGTCCGAGCAGTCTGGCCAGCTCCGAGCCGACGCCGCGCAGGGGCTCGGACAGCAGCGTCCGGTCGCCGGGATGCACCCACACCGGGATGTCGTACGCCTCGGACACCTCGGTCGCCGAGTAGGCGTGGTCGAAGTGGCCGTGGGTCAGCAGGACGGCCACGGGAGTCAGCCGATGCTCGGTCAGCCTGTCGGCCAGCTCCCCCATGACATGCTGACCTGGATCGATGATCACGCACGGTCTGTCCGGTCCACCGGCGAGCAGATAGCAGTTAGCCTGCAACGGACCGCTGGGGAAGCCGACGACGAGCACGAGGTGCCTTTCGTGTGAACCGGTGATCGGGGCGAGTCGTCGACCAGCCCCGCAGACAGGTCAGCCTAGCCGGCGCCTCCCGGTACACACAGACCACACCCGGGCGCTCTAGACTGCCGCCTGCCACCCCCGTCTCCAGCATCCCTAGGAGGGAGCCGGTGCCCACCAACGAGCAACGTCGCGCAGCCGCCAAGCGGAAGCTTGAACGGCAGCTCCAACGCCGTGCCCAACGTGCCAAACGCCGTCGCACGATCGCGATGAGCGCGACGGTGCTGGGGACGGTCCTGGTCGTCGGCCTCGTCTACTTCTTCGCCACCCAGGGCGGGGGCGACGACGCGGAGGCCGCCGGACAGACCGATCCGCCCGCCGCCTCGGACGAGATGCCCCCGACCGAGACCACCGAGGGCCCCTGCGGCTACATCATCGGCGGCGAGCCGCCCGCCAAGGAGGTCGCGGTCCCCGAGGACGTCGATCCGACGCCCGCCGAGGGCACCGTCGAGGCCACGCTGACGACGAATCAGGGCGAGGTCGGAGTGAGCCTGGATCGTGCGGCAGCGCCGTGCACGGTACAGAGCTTCCTGCACCTCGCCGAGAGCGGCTACTTCGACGAGTCGCCCTGCCACCGGCTGGTCACCTCGGAGGGCTCCCTCGAGGTCCTCCAGTGCGGCGACCCGACGGGCACCGGCAGCGGCGGCCCCGGCTACGCCGTCGCCGACGAGCTGACCGGCGAGGAGACCTACGGCCGGGGAACGCTGGCCATGGCCAACGCGGGCCCCGACACCAGCGGCTCGCAGTTCTTCATCGTCTACGGCGACTCCGAGCTTCCCCCGTCGTACACGGTCTTCGGCACCGTCGACGAGGCCGGACTCGGCGTGGTCGACGAGATCGCCGAGGCAGGCGAGGCCACCGGTGCAGGCGACGGTCCGCCGAACACCGAGACCATCATCGAGAGCGTCGGCATCGCGAGCTGATCCTCTCCCCGCACGACCACGACAGCCCCGGTCGACGCCGCTGACGGCGGGCCGGGGCTGTCTGCATGTTCGGGTGTGTGCAGGGGCCGGGGTGGGCGGGCTGCGGGTCGCTCGGCGGCGTTGGTGCGATCTCGCTCGGCGGCGGGCGTTCGATCCTCACCGGCCCCGCAGGGCCGGTGCCACCGGCCCTCGGCGTGTGCCGCGCCGTCCAGCCAGCGAGGTTGCGATCCTCACCGGCCCCGGAGGGCCGGTGCCACTCCTCGGCGACGTGGCGCACCTTCTCGCGCCGGTAGTTGCGATCCTCACCGGCCCCGGAGGGCCGGTGCCACCTGCTCGATCCGCATGTGGAGATCCGCATCGCCGACCTGTTGCGATCCTCACCGGCCCCGGAGGGCCGGTGCCACCTGCTGACACGTCGTCTCCTTGGTTCGCGATGGGATCAGTTGCGATCCTCACCGGCCCCGGAGGGCCGGTGCCACCGCGAACCCCGAGGAGCAGCACGACACCATCAAGACGTTGCGATCCTCACCGGCCCCGGAGGGCCGGTGCCACCCTGTACTTCCAGGGGTGTTGCGTGATCAAGCGACCCCAGGTTACCGACTCGTGACCGACACGCCCAAGAAACGCTTCGGACTGACCCGGCGTGTCGCCCGACGCCTCCCCTCCCCAAGCGGCTCGGGCGGCACACCGCAGTTCCCGCTGACGCGCCGGACGGCCTGCGCAGCTCGCGCCGAGGACTCCGGGCCTCAGGCGGTGGAGGTCACCCGGTAGACGTCGTAGACGCCCTCGATGTTGCGGACCGCCTTCAACACGTGGCCGAGGTGCTTCGGGTCGCCCATCTCGAAGGAGAAGCGGCTGACCGCCACCCGGTCCCTGGTGGTGGTGACCGAGGCCGAGAGGATGTTGACCCGCTCGTCGGCGAGGATCTTCGTGACGTCGGAGAGCAGCCGGTGCCGATCGAGCGCCTCGACCTGAATGGCCACCAGGAACACCGAGGAGGAGGACGGCGCCCACTCCACCGGGAGCAGCCGCTCGGGCGTGGCACGCAGTTCGTCGGCGTTGGTGCAGTCGGTGCGGTGCACGCTGACCCCGCCGCCCCGCGTGACGAAGCCGAGGATCTCGTCGCCGGGCACGGGCGTGCAGCAGCGCGCGAGCTTGACCCACACGTCGCCCGCGTCCTTCACGACGACGCCCGCGTCGGCGGTGGCCCGCCTGCGGTGATGCATCGTGGAGGGGGTCGACCGCTCGGCCAGCTCCTCCTCGGCATGCTCCTCGCCGCCGACCAGCGCCATCAGGCGGGTGACGACGTGCTTGGCCGAGGAGTGATGCTCCCCGACCGCCGCGTACAGCGTGCTGATGTCGGTGTAGTGCAACTCGCGCGCGACCGCGCCGAGGGAGTCCGCCGAGACGAGCCGCTGCAGCGGCAGGCCGACCCGCCGCAGCTCGCGGGCGATGGCCTCCTTGCCGCTCTCGATGGCCTCCTCGCGGCGCTCCTTGGCGAACCATTGCTTGATCTTGGCCCGCGCGCGCGGCGAGGCGGTGAAGGACAGCCAGTCCCGGCTGGGCCCGGCGCCCTCGGCCTTCGAGGTGAAGATCTCGACGACCTCGCCGTTCTCCAGCTCGCGCTCCAGCGCCACGAGCCTGCCGTTGACCCTGGCGCCGATGCAGCGGTGGCCGACCTCGGTGTGCACGGCGTAGGCGAAGTCGACGGGCGTGGAACCCGTGGGCAACGTGATGACATCGCCCTTGGGCGTGAAGACGAAGATCTCGCGGGTCGCGAGGTCGTATCGCAGCGACTCCAGGAAGTCGCCGGGATCGGCCGCCTCGCGCTGCCAGTCGAGCAGCTGGCGCATCCACGCCATCTCGTCGACCTCGACGGCGGAGGTGCCGCTGCCGTTGTTGCCCTTGGTCTCCTTGTACCGCCAGTGCGCTGCGATGCCGTACTCGGCGGTGCGGTGCATCTCGTGGGTGCGGATCTGCACTTCGAGCGGCTTGCCGTCCGGGCCGATGACGGTCGTGTGCAGCGACTGGTAGACGCCGAACCGAGGCTGGGCGATGTAGTCCTTGAACCGGCCGGGCATCGGCTGCCAGAGTGCGTGGACGACGCCCATCGCCGCGTAGCAGTCCCGCACCTCGTCGACCAGGATGCGCACGCCGACCAGATCGTGGATGTCGTCGAAGTCGCGGCCCCGCACGATCATCTTCTGGTGGATCGAGTAGTAGTGCTTGGGCCTGCCCTCGACCCTGGCGACCAGCCGGGCGCTGTTCAGATTGTCGGTGAGCTGGCTGACCACGCCTCGCAGGTAGGTGTCGCGCGAGGGGGCGCGGTTGGCGACCAGCCGAACGATCTCGTCGTACTTCTTGGGCTGGAGGATGGCGAAGGCCAGGTCCTCCAGTTCCCACTTGACGGTCGCCATGCCTAGCCGATGTGCCAGCGGAGCCAGTACCTCCAGGGTCTCGCGGGCCTTGCGGGCCTGCTTCTCCGGCGGGAGGAAGCGCATGGTGCGCATGTTGTGCAGCCGGTCGGCGAGCTTGATGACCAGGACCCGAGGATCACGGGCCATCGCGATGACCATCTTGCGAATCGTCTCGGCCTCGGCGGCTGCGCCGAGCTTGACCTTGTCGAGCTTGGTCACCCCGTCCACGAGGTGGGCGATCTCGTCGCTGAAGTCGGTGCGCAGCCGGTCGAGCGAGTAGTCGGTGTCCTCAACCGTGTCGTGGAGCAGGGCCGCGACCAGGGTGGTGGTGTCCATGCCCAGCTCGGCCAGGATGGTGGCCACCGCGAGCGGGTGGGTGATGTAGGGGTCGCCGGACTTGCGTCGCTGACTGCGGTGCTTCTCCTCGGCCACGTCGTAGGCGCCCTGCAGAAGCGCGAGATCGGCCTTCGGGTGCAGTTGCCGGTGCACGGCCGCCAGGGGCTCGAGCACCTGTTTGACCGAAGAGGACCGCTGAGCCGTGATGCGGCGGGCGAGCCTGGCCCGGACGCGACGGGTGGCCGACGGCTGCCTCGGCGCCTCAGCCTGGCCCGGCGAGGCCTGTTCGACGTCCTGACTCACCGGCATGCTCCAGACTCATTGCGTTGTTCGTTGTCCCCGCGCGGGGGGCACGACCCGAGTCCGTCTCCGGGTGACCCGGATGACGAGGATAACGCCGATCCCGACCGCCGTGTTCCGTCAGGGTGAAGCAGCCGTGTCGAACTCTCCCCACGGCAGGGGACACCCCATGGCATGGGCCTCCGTCACGGCGGCACGCCCGCTGACGACGATCGCCCGCCTGCTCGACCCGGCTCCCCCGAAGGGAGCAGGCCGAACTGCGGGCGATCGTGACCGGTCGTGCTCGGCGTCGTCAGGCGGTCTTGCCCGCCTCGGCGGACTTCGCGCCCGCACCGGAGGTGGCCTTCTCGGCGTCGACCGTGTCCTCGGTCACATCAGCCGAGTCGGTGGCCTTCGTGGTGTCGGCGTCCGCGTCGAGCGAACGCTCGAGGTCGTCGGAGTCGTCGGTCTCGTCGATGCTCTCGGGAAGCTCGTCGGCGGTCACCACCTTCTCGCGGACGGCCGCCCGGACCCACGTCGTGGTGACGCCGGGGGCGATCTCCACGTCGATGGTGTCCTCAGCGGTGTCGGTGACGGTTCCGTAGAGGCCAGAGCTGGTCATCACACGGTCGCCAGGAGCAAGGGAGCTCTGCAGCTGCTGCATCTCCTGCATCGCGCGCTTCTGCTTTCGGCTGGCCAGGAACAGCGGCAGCACCAGCAGGAGCAGGAGCAGCGGAAAGATGAAGGATTCCATCGTTCTCCGTTCAGCGGACGCCTGCTCGACGCACGGTTCGTCCGGTTGTTCGGGTATCGACTACCCAGTGTGCCAGGCCTGCTGTGCTGATGACCCACCACCCGTGCCTGCGGGACACTCCCCGACTCCGGTGAGCGCACTGAGACGTCAGGTCAGACACCGAGTCTAGTCCTGATCCATCGCGAAGAGTGATCCGGTGCCGCCGACGGCCTCCGGCGGCGGTGTGAGACCGAGGTGATGCCAGGCAGCGGCGGTGGCGACCCGGCCTCTCGGAGTCCTGGCCAGCATCCCGGCCCGGACCAGGAACGGCTCGCAGACCTCCTCGACGGTGGACGGCTGTTCACCGACCGCGACCGCCAGCGTCGACACCCCCACCGGGCCGCCGCCGAACGATCGGACCAGGGCGCCGAGGACCGCGAGGTCCAGTCGATCCAGACCGAGCTCGTCGACCTCGTAGACCTCCAGTGCGGCCCTGGCCACCGACCTCGTCACGGTGCCGTCCGCTCGGACCTCGGCGAAGTCACGGACCCGACGCAGCAGGCGATTGGCGATCCGGGGTGTGCCGCGAGACCGGCCCGCGATCTCGTCCGCGCCCTCCGGGTGCAGGGCCACCCCCAGGATCGCAGCGGACCGCCGCAGCACCTGTTCCAACTCGGCGGGACTGTAGAACTCCATATGCGCGGTGAAGCCGAACCGGTCCCGCAGCGGGCCCGTCAGCGAACCCGCCCGCGTGGTCGCCCCGACGAGGGTGAACGGGGCGATCTCCAACGGGATGCTCGTCGCGCCCGGCCCCTTGCCGACCACCACGTCGACGCGGAGGTCCTCCATCGCCAGATACAGCATCTCCTCGGCGGGCCGGGCGATGCGGTGGATCTCGTCGATGAACAACACGTCGCCCTCGACGAGGTTGGACAGCATCGCGGCCAGGTCGCCCGCACGCTCCATCGCGGGCCCCGAGGTGACCCGCAGCGCCGAGCCCAGCTCGGCGGCGATGATCATCGAGAGGCTGGTCTTGCCGAGGCCGGGCGGCCCGGAGAGCAGGACGTGGTCCGGCGGCCTGCCGCGCCGCAACGCCCCGGAGAGCACCAGTTCGAGCTGCTCGCGGACGCGGGGCTGGCCGATGAACTCGCTGAGGTCGCGGGGTCGCAGCGTCGACTCGACGTCCTGCTCCGCAGGCTCGGCGTGCGGCGACAGCCCGACCGCGTCGAGGTCGACGGCATCGACCTCCCAGTCCTCCTCGGCCACCCGCTCCTCCTCGGCAGTGAAGCGTTCCTCGGTCACCAGCTGCTCCCCCGCTCCCGTGCTGTTCGCGATCTGTCCGGTACGACGTCCGGCTCCGCTCGGCGTTCCAGCGTGATCAAAACCGGCTCCGACCTGCACAGGGTTCGTGCGGCCTGCTCCGTCGTACGCGCCGGTCGGCGCGCCGCCGGTCCGGGCACCGGGGATCGGGGGCCTGCGACGTCGTCACACCGGACTATCTCTTGCGCCCCAGTATCGCCAGCGACCGCCGGAGCACCCCGGCGGTGTCGTCGGGCCCGTCCGGTTCGGCAAGCACGGCGTCCACCGCCTGTTCGGCCTGCTTGCCGGTGAAGCCGAGTCCGACCAGCGCGTCGACCACGCTCGGCCGGACTTGCGAGACGGCGGAACTCGGCAGACCGGCTCCGGCGGACCCTGCGGGGCCGACCTTGTCTCGCAGCTCGACGACGAGCCGCTCCGCACCCTTCCTGCCGATGCCCGGCACCTGGGTCAAGGCCGTGAGATCGCCGTCGGACACCGCGTGTCGAAGCTGGTCGGGTTCCAGGACCGCCAGCATGGCCAGTGCGATCCGGGGCCCGATGCCCGAGACCGTCTGCACGAGTTCGAAGAGCGTCCGCGCGTCGGCGTCGACGAATCCGTAGAGCGTCCAGGAGTCCTCCCGGATCACCAGGCTGGTCATCAGCTCGGCCTCGTCGCCTCGCCGCAGTGTGGCCAGCGTCGCAGGCGTCGTGCGAACCGCCAGGCCGATGCCTGCGACCTCCACCACCACGTGGTCGAGGGCGACCGCCTGCACCCGGCCGCGTACCGAAGCGATCATTCCCGCACCTCTCTCGTCTTGTTCGACCGCGCGTCCCCGTCGGACGCCGACGTCGGCTGCCCGCCCGGCGCCGGGGCCGTCGGCGCATCGGCAGGCGGCGTCCGACCGGCAGGCTTCCTCGGATCAGACTGCCGCGCCCGGCGGGCCGCCGAGGCAGCCGCCTGCGGCGGGGCGTCGGTCGCCTGCCTGGCGGCCCGGGGCGAGGCGGCCGCGCCCGCCGCCTGCCTGCCTCTCGGCTCGGCCGCAGCCCGCGTCGACCGGGCGGCGGCGTTCGGCGGCGTCGCGGGCCGGGCGGCGGGCACCGAGGCGGGCCGGGCGGGCCGAACGCCTGCTTCGGACAGCCGGGCGCGGTGGGCCTTGGCGAGCCGCTCGGACTCCGCCTCGGCCCTGGCCATCCGATCCATCACGGGTGCCCGCCAGAGGTGACAGACGGCCAGCGCGAGGGCGTCGGCGGCGTCGGCGGGCTTCGGCGGCTCGTCCAGCCGGAGCAGGCGGGTCACCATGGCGGTCACCTGGGCCTTGTCGGCCCGGCCGGACCCCGTGACGGCGGCCTTGACCTCGCTGGGCGTGTGGAATCGCACCGGGAGGCCCCGTCGCCCGGCCAGCAGCGCGACGACCCCGCCCGCCTGTGCGGTCCCCATCGCGGACCGCACGTTGTGCTGGCTGAAGACGCGCTCGACGGCGACCACGTCCGGCCGGTACTCGTCGAGCCACTGCTCGACTCCGTCGGCGATCAGCCCCAGCCGCACGGGCAGCTCGGCCTCCGGTGGGGAGCGCACGACGCCGACCGACACACAGGAGATCGCTCGGCCGGACCCGCCGTCCACCACGCCCAGACCGCACCGGGTCAGCCCCGGGTCAACACCGAGCACCCGCACCCCGCCGCCTCCCGCCCACGAACATCAGTTCGAGTGAGGCTACCGGTTGACCATGCCGCGCCGTGGCACCACGCGCACCACGAGTCCCGCCGATGGAACAGGGCGCTCGCGACGACGTCCGCCGGTGCCCCGGACGGCATACGCGAGCAACAGCAGCCGTGGAGCGCACGGTCGCAGAATCGACCCGAGGCCTTGCCTGCGCGGCGGCCGTGGCGTTCGCCTCATCCGATCCGGTTCCGGCCTGCCCTGCGGGCCGGGCCGCCTGCCAGAGATCCGTTGACTGCCCCGAGTCAGAGACGTAATATTCGTATTATGAGTATTACTGGCGTTCAGCTGTTCTCGGTTCCGGTGTCCGATCAGGACAAGGCACTGGAGTTCTACGTCGACAAGCTCGGATTCGAGTTGATCCTCGATCGAGATCTGGGCGGGCGACGATGGCTCCAGGTCGCACCGAAGGGATCGACCACCAGCATCGTGCTGGTCACCTGGTATCCGAGTCTGGTCCCCGGCAGCGTGCGCGGACTAATGCTGCTGACCTCGGACATCGACGCGGACTGCGCACGACTGTCGGCGGCCGGAGTCCCGGTGGACGGCCCGCAGGACCTGCCGTGGGGACGTCAGGCCGACATCACCGACCCGGACGGCAACATCATCGGCCTGACCACTCCGCCGCCCGCCTGGAACTGATTCGAAGCGACCGAGCAGCGCCGGCCGGCCGGCCCCATCGCCCGATCCCGTGGCCGGGCCGTCCGTCGCCCATCGCCCTACGAGTTCATTCACTCACTCTCCGCAGCAATTTCGGTGCCGCTCGATGCACGCAAGATGCATTCGAGTGGAATACGAGGCCTCTCCAGATATCGTGACCAAGCCTCATGAATGCGGCACCGAAGTGATTCCGTGCCATGCGACCGGAATCAGCAAGCAAGGAGTGACGGAATGAGAGCTGTAGTCACCTCGCAATGGATTTCCGGATTAGCGATGGCCGCCGCAGTGACCCTCGGCCTGACGTCGACGGCGGCCCCGCAAGACTCGAACGCCACTGCGAGCGCGGCGGCGAATTCGCCACAGCCGACCCAGCAGGTGGCGCGTTACGGACAGCCGACCTTGTACGGCCACGACCTGGTTCCGATGATCACCTTTTACGAGTCTCTCGGTTTCGAGGAGTTGTACCGAATGCCGGAGGACGGCGAGGGCCCGCCGGTCTTCGCGACTCTGCAGAATGACACCTTCTTCCTTGCGCTGGCCAGTGCCGACGAGATCAGTGATGCCACCGGCCTCGACTTCGGGCCGTTGCCGGGCCGTCGACGGAGCAACGACCTCACGGTCCTCGTCGAGGACGTGGACAAGACCTGGCGGGCGTCGATCCGGGCAGGCGGCCGCCCCGTGAGCAGGCCGCAGGACTTCTGGTGGGGCGAGCGCGGCGGCTTCGTCTCCGACCCCGCAGGCAACTACGTGCACATCTCGACGCACAACGAATAGGCGCCGTCCGCCTGGCCGCCGCCCCGGATGATCGGCGGCCCGGCTCGACGCCCCGCCACACCGCAGACGAACGCCGCCGGGCCGCCAGGCCGGGCGGCGTCTCGCGTGCGGTGGGAGGGCCCGGCGGGACGGCCGCAATGCCTCGGCCCAGGCCGAGGAGTTCGGACGGGCCGAGGCGCTCAGATCATCGGCCTGCTTCGGCTTCGACGCCGAACCGCAGGAGACCGGACGGCAGAACGGCACAGCCTGTTCGGCGCCCGCAGACGCCACGGCCGCGACGTCATCTCGGCAGACAGGCGCCCCGGCGCGAGGTCGAGTCGGGACCGTTTCCGGGAGTGCGCCCGGTCAGATCCGCACGCACCCCGACTCGCCGATGCGCGCCAAGGCCGAGGCGCTTCCTCGCCGAGGTACCCCGGCGCCGCAGCACCCAGAGCCCAGACCCTCCAGCGGCCAGGCCCGCTGCGCCCCGATCCTCGTGCACTCAGGCGTCCGCACGTGCCCGCCCTCCCCGCGCGCCCGCGGACCCCGCAGGCCTGCTGCGGGGTCCGCCGGTTCCAGCCCGTGCCGTGTCAGCCGTTGACGAGCACCTTCTCGTCCCACTCGATGTGGTGCTGATAGATCTCGGTGAACAAGTCGACGCCGTTCTTGAGAAAGAAGGGCAGCACCAGGTCCCGCGTGATCCGGCCCAGTAGTCCGGGCGGGGCCTTCCGGTCGCCGTTGCGTCGCGTCTCCTTGACGACGTTCTCCACCCGCGCCTTGCGGATGGACTGATAGGTGGCGAAGGCCTGCGACAGATCCGGGATGTCCCGCAGGCACTTGGCCAGCACGATGCAGTCCTCCAGCGCCATCGAGCCGCCCTGCCCCGAGTGCGGACCCATCGCATGGGCCGCGTCCCCGAGCAGGCAGACCCGACCCCGATGCCAGGTGGACAGCACCGGCATCTCCGAGACCGTGTACCGCACCATCGTCTCCTGCTTCGCCGCGATGATCGCGGGAATCGGGTCGTGATCGTTCCGGTGCAGCTCCAGCAGTCGCCGCTGCCAGGACTCGTCGGAGATCCCGGCCAGTTCGGCGGCACCGGGTTCGGTCTTCTGGTGGAAGTTCTCAAACCAGCAGACCTCCCCGGCGTCCGTCACCTGGTAGCCGAAGAAGCCGTTGAGGCAGAAGGTCATGTACATGGTGCCCTCGGTCGAGGCGAGGCCGGGGACACGGGTGTAGGCGCCGGTCCCGACGGTCCCGGTGAAGGCGGGCAGGGGCGCGTCGGGCAGGATCCGCCGCCGCACTTCGGAGTTGATGCCGTCACAGCCCACGAGGAAGTCCGCCTCCGCGGAGGTCCCGTCGGCGAACCGGGCGATGACGGAGTCCCGGTCGGTCTCGGTCAGGTCCACCAGACGCTTGTTCCACTCGACCCGGATGCCTCGATCCTCAGCCGCCTCCCGCACCGCCTTGGTGAGTCGACCTCGCTTCAAGGTGACCACCGGCTGCGGATTCCGGCCGAGGACCTTGGCCTTGTGATTGAGGAAGGCGATCCTCGGACTCGGGATGCCGACGGCTTCGACCTCCTCTCGAATCCCCAGTGTCTCGAGCACGTCTCGACCGTTGGGTGCTATTCCCAGGAAAGCGCCGACCTCGTCACGCGCCTCGGGTCGCCCTTCGTAGACGACGGCCTCGATGCCAGCTCGTTGGAGGAACATCGCCAATACCGGGCCCGCCACACCGCAACCGATGATCATAGCCCGCTTACGCGCAGAACTCGTCTCGCTCGCCATACGAAATACTTTAATTAAAGCACTCGGGTCAAGTCAACAGCGAATAGTGTCATGAATGACGTCATCTTGGCGGCAGAGTTGCGTCACCGCACGACACGGCGGGAGATTCGCCGAATCGCCGAGGGATGTCTTAGGGTGTGCACAACCGGTGCGATGGCTGTATATTCCTAGACGAATAAACCAGGAGGTCCCCCATGGCGAAGCGACGGGCGTCCAGCCCGTTGACGCTGGCAGTGTTGGCCTGCCTCGCTCAGCGTCCGATGCATCCCTACGAGATGGCCACGACCATGCGGGATCAGCATCACGACTCCGCAGTGAAGATCAACTTCGGTTCGCTGTACAACGCGGTCGAGACGCTGCGCAAGTCCGAGTTGATCGACGTGCAGAGCACCGGAAGGCAGGGCAACCGTCCAGAACGGACGATCTACGAGATCACCGACGACGGTCGCGAGGAGCTCGCACAGCGACTCCGCGAGCTGCTCAGCACTCCCATGAAGGAGTACACGCTGCTCGCGGCGGGGCTCACCTTCATGACGGCGCTCTCGCCCGACGACGTGGCCGCCCAGCTCGCGCTGCGGGCGCATCGACTGGAGAAGGAGGTCGAACGCGACCGCGAGGAGCTGCGCATCAGCAGCGAGGGCGGCAAGGACCGGCCGCCGCTGCCTCGGCTCTTCCTGGTGGAGGACGAATACCAGCTCGCACTCAAGGAGACTGAGCTGACGTGGGTGCGCAGCCTCCTCCAGGACATCAGCAGTCAGTCGCTCGACGGGGTCCAGGAGTGGCGAGACCTGCACACCGCACGCCGTGCCCGGTGACGAGACAGTCCCCGGACACGGCATGCCTGCGCCCCTGCCGCACGACCTGGGCGAGCAGCGAGGGTGCTCAGCTCGCTCGGTCGTGCACCTGTGTCTCCGCCGGCTCCACCGCCGCCTTCGACTGCTCCTCATCCAGGAACGACGTCGTGTGCTCGGCGAGCTGGAAGCTCGGATGGACCAAGACCTCACGGAGCAGCTCCTTGGTCGTGTGCACCCCGCGACCCCGGATGCGGAACTCCTGCAGCGCCCGGTCCATCCTGGCCAGTGCCTGCGGCCGATCCGGCGCCCAGGCGATCACCTTCGCCAGCAGCGAGTCGTAGTCCGGGGGGACGCGCCAGCCCGGATAGGCGCCGGTGTCGACTCGGACGAACTGCCCGCCGGGCGGGACGAACTCGCTCAACTCTCCCGGGCAGGGCGCGAAGTCCCGGTCCGGGTCCTCGGCGTTGACTCGACATTCGACCGCGACACCTCGCAGCTCCACCTCGTCCTGGGTGAAGGACAGCGGCATCCCCGCAGCCACCCGCAGCTGTTCCCGGATGAGGTCGATGCCGGTCACTGCCTCGGTCACGGGGTGCTCGACCTGGATTCGACAGTTGACCTCGATGAAGGCCGCCTCGTCGCCGTCGACCAGGAACTCGAAGGTCCCGGCGCCCGTGTACCCCGCGGCGCGGGCCCCCTGCACGGCATGCTCGGCGAGCCTGCGCGCCAGATCCCGGCTCAGCCCCGGCGCCGGGCTCTCCTCGATGAGCTTCTGGTGCCTGCGCTGCACCGAGCAGTCCCGCTCCCCCAGGTGCACCACGTTGCCGTGCTCGTCGGCGAGGATCTGCACCTCGACGTGCCGGGCCTTCTCCCAGAAGCGTTCGAGGTAGACCCGCTCGTCGCCGAACACCGCGCGCGCCGCCGCCCTGGTCGCTCGGTAGGTCGGCAGCAGCTCCGCCCAGTCCCGCACCACCGCCATGCCCCGGCCGCCGCCGCCCGCCGTCGCCTTGATGATCAGCGGCAGGCCGATCCGATTCGCCTCCTCGACCACCTCGCCCGCGCTGCGCACCGGCTCGATCGTGCCCGGCAGCACCGGCAGGCCTGCCTCGGCCATCAGTGCTCGGGCCAACGACTTGTCCCCGAGTCGGGAGACGACCTCGGGCCGAGGGCCGATGAACACCAGTCCGTTGCGCGCGCAGATCTCCGCGAAGTCGGGGTCCTCGGAGAGGAAGCCGTACCCGGGATGCACCGCCTGCGCGCCGCTCTGCAACGCCGCCTCGATGATCGCCGGGGCGAACAGGTAGCTGCGTTTCGGCGCGGCCGGACCGATCTGGACCGAGTGGTCGGCGGCCAGCACCGCCGCAGAGTCGCGGTCCACCGTGGAGTGCACCACCACCGAGCGGATGCCCATCTCGCGACAGGTCCGCACCACCCGCAGCGCGATCTCGCCCCGATTGGCGATCAGGACGGTGTCGAACGGCCTGACCTGCGTCGCGATCTCCCGGACCGGGTCCGGCATGCTGCTCACTCCTCCTCCACGTGCTCGAGGAGCACCAGGGCCTGGCCGTACTCGACCGGCTGACCGTCGCCGACGACCACCTCGACGACCCGACCGCGATGCTCGGTGAGGATCGGGTTCATCAGCTTCATCGCCTCCATGATCCCGATCTGCTGGCCGGGCTCGACGACGTCGCCGATCTCGACGAATGGTCGGGCGCCCGGCTCCTCGGCTCGGTAGAAGGTGCCCACCAACGGGGCACAGACGGCCTGTCGCTCGACGCCGTCCGACTCGGCGGCCTGCGGCGGCACGGCGGCGGCCACGGCTGCCGAAGCGGGTGCACCCTCGGCGGGAGTCTGGCCCGCACCCGGCCACTC
The DNA here is from genome assembly GCF_001941625.1 of Actinoalloteichus fjordicus. Lineage (NCBI taxonomy): Bacteria > Bacillati > Actinomycetota > Actinomycetes > Pseudonocardiales > Pseudonocardiaceae > Actinoalloteichus > Actinoalloteichus fjordicus. The sequence continues at coordinate 2,466,909 of NZ_CP016076.1, read as the reverse complement.
GACCTCGATGCTGGCGCAGCCGAAGCGGACGTTGACCCGCATCGGATGCTGCGGTGTCGTCCGCACCACGTCGGAGACGCTGCGGCAGAGGAGCTGGAGAGCGTCCTGGGCCCCCAGCGCGGCCACCGCGACGTCCATCGAGCTCTCGTCGAGCGACTGCCCGTTCCTCGGCGGGTGCACGTCTACGCCGGTCATTTCCGGATCTCCTTCACGTCGTTGGCCGCCGAGGCGACTCCGAAGCGCCGGAACCTCCGTCGCCGCTCGGCGACGAGATCGGCACCGTCACGTCCGCGCAGCTCACGTACCGCACAGATCACCGCGTCCCGCACCGTCTCCGCCGCCGAGGCCGGATCGAAGTGCGCGCCGCCGGGCGGCTCGGGAATCACCCCGTCGACGACCCCGAGCCGCAGCAGCGACGCGGCGTCCAGCCACAGGGCGGACGCGGCCGTCGGAGCGGCCTCGGGGGTCTTCCAGAGGATCGCGGCACAGCCCTCCGGACTGATCACCGAGTAGATCGCGTTCTCGCAGAGCAGCACGCGATCTCCGGCGGCCAGAGCGATTGCGCCACCGCTGCCGCCTTCTCCCGTGATCACGCTGACCACGGGGACGGGCAGGCCGCCGATCACGCGCAGACACTCCGCGATGGCCCCCGCCTGGTTGTTCTCCTCGGCCGCCAGACCGGGGTCGGCGCCCGGCGTGTCCACCAGGGTCACCACCGGGACGCCCATCCTGGCGGCGAGCTGCATCAACCGGATCACCTTGCGGTACCCGGCAGGCGAGGGCATCCCGAAGCCTCGGCGCACCATCTCGGCCGTGGTGTGGCCCTTCTGGTGTCCGATGACCACGACCGGCAGGCCCTCCAACAGCCCGACTCCGCCGACGACGGCCGGGCAGTCCGCGCCCCGACGGTCGCCGTGGAGTTCGATGAACCCGTCCATCCAGTACGCCATGTGATCGAGCGTCGTCGGCCGCCGCAGGTGTCGTGCGGTGGCGACGAGTTCGCCGATCTCCCGGCCGGGCAGTCGGTCGACGTCGGTGGTGACCGGATCGACGCGCTCGGCTCCCCAGTCGGCCGCGACCGGGGAGTCCCCCGAGAGCAGCACGTCCAGGACGTGCGGCAGCTCGGAACGCGGACGCACGTCGTCGACGAGGCCGTGCGCCCGCAGGAACTCGGCGGTCTGGAAGCCCTCCGGGAGACGCTGCCGGATCGTCTGCTCGATCACGCGCGGCCCGGCGAAGCCCATTCGCGCGCCCGGCTCGGCGATGATCAGGTCCGAGAGGGTGGCGAAGGAGGCGGCCACGCCTCCATAGGTGGGGTCGGTGATCAGGCTGATGGTCAGCAGCCCCGCCTCACCCAGTGCCGCGATGGCGTTGCTCGTCTTGGCCATCTGCATCAGCGACAGCGCCCCCTCCTGCATGCGGGCGCCGCCGGAGGCGGTGACCAGCAGGAGAGGGCAGCCCTGTTCGAGGGCGGTCTCGGCGGCACAGGTGATCGCCTCACCCGCCGCCGTGCCCAGACTTCCGCCGAGGAACCGGAAGTCCATGATCGCCGCGACGACCTGGTGCCCACGCAGACTGGCGTGCACCACCGTCACCGCGTCGTCGAGGCCGGTGTCCCGCCGCGCTTTGGCCAGTCGCTGCGGGTAGGGCACCAGATCGGTGAAGGTCAGGGGGTCGTCGACCGTGGCCTGGAGGTCGACGGGTTTCACCGTCCCGACGTCGAAGAGCTGGTCGATCCGTTGCCGGGCGGTCAGCGGGCCGTGTCGCCCGCACTCCGGGCAGACCTGGCCCAGTCGGTCGAAGCGCCTCCGGTAGATCAACGTGTGACAGCCGCGGCAGTGGAACCAGTCGGACTCCGTCCCGTCCGCCGAGGCCGCACGGGTCGTCTGCTTCCAGGTGCTGGTCATCGTGCCCCCGTCCCAAGAGCTGAGCGGTGGAGAGCGGCGGACTAGTACGCCGCCGCCACCTGATAGATCGCGAAGGGAACCGGCAGCCGCGTGTCGCGGAAGGGCCGCAGCGGCGCCGTGCTGTCCCGGTGCGTTGCGCCCTGTTCCCAGGCCTGGAAAGCCTCGAGACTCTCCCAGGAACTGGCCACCACGAACCCGCTCTGGTCGTGCACCGATCGCAGCAGCTCGTTGCCGCGCAGCCCGGGAACGCCCTGAAGTTGATGGCTGGCCTGGTGGTAGGCCTGCTCGATGGCGGAGGGGTCCTCGGCCGCGTGATAGACGAGGACCCGCACCTCCCCCGTCATCGAGCGGCCTCCCACTCCCGATGTGTCACATCGGCGCCATCGCCCCGAAGATGGGCGACGACGTGCATGGTCGTCATGGAGCCGCCGGACCGGTAGGGATGGAGCTGCTGCCGGTGCTGGAGGTGGCGGTCGCTGGTCTCGAACTCGCGGAAGAGCGGCTCGCTCACCCAGTCGCTGACGATGTAGTAGACGCCCTCCTCGTCACTGCGCGACAGCCACTGGCCGAGGTTGGCCGGATGCGAGGTGACGGAGTCGCCGACTTCGAGCCAGACCCGCTCGAAGTCCTGCTCCATTCCCGGCTTGATCTGCATGCGAAGCATCACGCGAAAAGCAGTGGATTCAGACATCAGGAGATTCCTCCGTCGACGTGGATAGTGGCGCCGGTGACGTAACGGGACAGGTCGCTGGCCAGCCAGAGGACCGCACCCGCGACCTCCTCCGGCTTGCCGAGCCTGCCGAGGGCGGTCTTGTCGCTGTAGCGCTGAACCATCAGTTCGCGCTGCTCGGCAGGCATCGCCTGCATGGCCTCGGTCTCGATGACGCCGAGGGCCAGGACGTTGAATCGATAGCCCTTCTTGCCGAACTCCTTGGCCAGGGACCGGCTCAGTCCGCGCAGCGCCGCCTTGGTCGCGGTGTAGTGCGCGCGCAGCGGAATGCCGACCTCGGAGGACTTCGAGCCGATGCTGATCACCGAGGCTCCCTCGCTCAGCAGCGGCAGGGAGTGCTGGATCACCAGGTGCGACGCGGTGAGGTTGGTGTCGATGACTCGTCGCCACTCGGCGAGGTCGAGATCGCCGTAGGGGACGTGGCTGATCGCGCCTGCGTTGTTCACCACCAGGTCGAGATGCCCGAGGTGCTTGCCCGCCTCGTCCAGCAGCTCGGCGATCTGGGTCGGCTCGGCCAGGTCGGCCAGCACGACGCGGTGATTGCCGCCGATCTCCTTCAGCTCGCGTTCCAGGGAGGCGACCGCCTCGCTCTCCTGCCGGTGGCAGGTGACCACGTCGACACCCGCCCTCGCCAGCGCCAGCACCACCCCCCGCCCGACGCCACGGGTGCCGCCGGTCACCAGTGCCTTCTTGCCCTTGAGATTGAGGTCCATCATCTTCCTCTCGTGATGTACGCGAAGATCGACGTGATCAGAGGAGCAGCCCGGCGACGAGGCAGTTGACCAGCAGTGCGAGTACCGCCAGGGTGCTCCGCGTCTGGTTCCAGCCGCCCCAGCTCCGCCGGGGATCGACCCGATCGAAGTCGGCGGGCAGATCGTCCGGGTCGAGCCGCTGGATCCACTTGTTGACGGGGACGTTCTTGATCAGCGAGATAAGCACGGTGCCCAGGGCCAGCAATGCCGCCAAGGCGCATAACAGCCGCAGCGCCGGAGTGGGCGCCACGACGAGCAGCACCCCGTCGAGGAGCACCGTGAGGAGCAGACACGCAGGCATGAACGGGTCGTAGCGAGTGGAGAAGAAGGCGTGTGCGTGGACGTAGCGCCCGGGCGGCAGCGACGCCAGCAACGGCCAGCCGCCGAGTTGTGTACCTACCAACACACCCGCCGACAGGCCGTTGGCTAACAGTGCCAACGGCAGGAGCACCTGTAACACCCCACACCTCCACCTGTGGTCGACCCGCTCATCTGGAGACGGTGGCCTCGGCCGCGACGGCCTCGACCTTCTGCTTGATCAGAGCCATCTGGATCGGCGTGTTGCGATTGAGTCGCTCCGTCATCGCCGCGTCCGTCGCGGGCGCCTGCGGGCGCATCTCGAAGTCCTGCACCCAGCGCATGCGCACGCCCTCGTCGGTCTGCAGGTACTCCCAGTAGATCCACATGTACTTGAAGGGGCCCGTCTCGATGCGCTGGGAACGCACCGTCCTGGTGGCCTCGTCGGGGGTGCGGGCGGAGACCCAGCTCCACACCTTCCCGTTCTCGTCCGGGTGCAGCGCGAGGCGGAAGATGATGGTGCCCTCGCGCAGCTCGATGATCTCGGCCTGGCTGTACTCGCTGAACAGCTCCGTCCACGACTCGATGTCGTTGGTCATGTCCCAGACCAGGTCCATCGGTGCGTCGATGATGATCTCGTTCTCGGTGTGACCCGCCACGGCTTCAGACCCCTGCCTTCTCGATCTGCGTGTTGATGAAGTGGACCGCCTTCGAAGGCGTTCCAGACTCGGTAACGATGTCGTCCGGGATCGGCACGCCGTAGCGGCGCTGCACGATGCTGGCGAACTCCAGGACGGCCAGCGAGTCGTAGCCCAGCTCGTCGAACTCGAGGTCTCCGATGTCGGAGTCCAGGTCGACGCCCTCGTCGACGCCTGCGCTGGTGCGCATGATCTCCCGCAGTTCCTCCAGGGTGAACCTGCTCATCCGGGTGTCTCCTTCCCGTGTCTGCTGCTCGAAAGCGGGTCGAGGTCGAGCCCCCGCGTCAGTCGTCCACACCGCGCCCGAGCACGAGAGCGGCGTTGAATCCCCCGTATCCCCTGGCCAGGACCAGCGCGGTCCGCAGCGGTGCGCTCCTGGGCTGTCCCAGGACCAGGTCGATCTCGATGCCGGGTGCGAGGCGGGTGGGCCCCGCTGTGAACGGGATGACCCCTTCTCGCAGGGCGAGCAGGGCGGTGGCCACGTCCAGGGACCCGCCGCCGCCGTAGAGCCGGCCGGTCAGGGTCTTAGGCGCGGTGACCGGGACCGCCTTGGCGCCGAACACCGAGGTGATGGCGGCGGCCTCGGCCAGGTCGGCCTCGCGATCACCGGCGGCGTCGGCGAAGACCACGTCGATGTCGGCAGGAGTCAGCCCCGCGTCCGCAACGGCACGCTCGATGGTGCGGCGCAGCACCGGCGGACGCGCGGAGTCCGGCGGCGGGTCGAAGCCCGCCGCATAACCGAGCACCGAGCCGTACCCGACACCGGCGCCGCGCTGCCTGGCCCCCTCGGCGCTCTCCATGATCATGATGGCGCCGCCCTCACCGGGCAGGTAGCCGGCGGCATCGACGTCGAAGGGCAGGTAGGCCCGGTCCGGGTCCTCGCTGTCGGACAGTCGACCGGTCGCGAGCTGCGCGACGAGACCGTACGGGCACAGCGAGGCGTCGGTGCCGCCGCTGACCACCAGCCTCGCGTCGGTGCGCAGCAGCCTGCGGGCCTGTCCGACGGCGTCGATGCCGCCCGCCTGCTCGTTGCACACCACGCCGCAGGAGCCGCGCATCCCGTGTCGGATGGAGACCTGTCCCGTGGTCGCCGCGTAGAACCAGGCGATCGACTGATACGCGCCGACCCAGGACGGGCCGTTCTGGTAGAGCCGTTCCATCTCGTGCTGGCCGAACTCGGTGCCGCCCGACGAACCCGCCGTGACGACCGCCATCTCGTACTCCGGCAGCTCGGCGGGCACCACCCCGGCGTCGTCGAGCGCGGCCTGGGCCGCGGCCAGTCCCAGGTGAGTCCAGTGGTCGGTCTGCGGGATCAACCTGCCGGGCACGTGCTCCTTGGCCACGAACCCCGGCACCTGACCCGCCAGCTTGACCGGGTAGGGCGACGGATCGAAACGGCTGATCCGGCTGATGCCGGACTTGCCTGCCAACACCGCCTGCCAGTGCGCCTCGACACCGAGGCCCGTGGGGGCGACCACGCCGATGCCGGTGACAACGGTTCCGGTCGCGCGAACGGATGCGGTCATCGCTGGGCCTTCCTCGTGCGGGTTTCCTGACGCTGATCCGGCTCCGCTCTTAGAGCCTGTTTTTGATTCCCACTTTCCTGTTGCGCGGGGCCAGGGGGATCAAAAACAGGCTCTTACAGCGGAGCCACCGCTCCCGGCCGGGCCAGGAGCATGGCGCTCTGGAAGCCGCCGAAACCGCTGCCGACGCTGAGCACGACGTCCATGTCGTGGTCCCGAGCGATCTTCGGCACGTAGTCCAGGTCGCACTCCGGGTCGGAGTTCTCCAGGTTGGCCGTCGGCGGCACGACCTGCCGATCGAGAGCCAGTGCGCAGGCGGCGACCTCGATCGAGCCGATGGCCCCGAGCGAGTGGCCGACCATCGACTTGATGGAGCTGACGGGCACCTCATAGGCACGCTCGCCGAGGCTGCGTTTGAAGGCGGCCGTCTCGTGGCGGTCGTTCTGCTTGGTCCCGGAGCCGTGCGCGTTGATGTAGTCGACGTCGGAGGGGTTGATCCTGGCCTGGTCGAGCGCGACGCGGATCGCCTCGGCCATCTCCCTGCCGTCGGGCTTGAGGCCCGTCATGTGGAAGGCGTTGCTCCGCCCGGCGAAGCCGACCAGCTCGGCATAGACGTGCGCGCCCCGTCGCCGAGCGGACTCGGCGTCCTCCAGCACCATGATCGCGCTGCCTTCGCCGAGGACGAATCCGTTGCGCGTGGCGTCGAAGGGCCGGGAGGCGTGCTCCGCATCGTCGTTGCGGGGCGAGGTGGCCTTGATGGCGTCGAAGCAGGCTGCCGTGATCGGGGAGAGCGGCGCGTCGGTGGCACCGGCGATCACGATGTCGGCGCTGCCCTCCCTGATGAGCGCCGCTCCATGACCGACCGCGTCGAGCCCGGACGTGCAGCCGGTGGAGATCAGACTGACCGGCCCCTCGGCCGCCACGTCCCTGGCCACCTCGACCGCCAAGGTGCTCGGCACCATGTAGCCGTAGAGGTGCGGCACCCCGTAGCTGTGGTCGACCAGCCAGTTCCGCCCGTTGTCGGAGAGGACCGCGTACTCCTCCTCCAGGCCCATCGTGCAGCCGACCGCGCTACCGACGCTCACTCCGACGCGGCCGGGGTCCGCCGTCAGATCGACTCCGCTGTCGGCCAACGCCTCCCTGGCGCTGACCACCGCGAACTGTGCGGCCCGGTCCATCCGGCGGATCTCACGGGCGGTCAGGCCCGCCGCGGTCGCGTCGAAGTCGGCCTCGGCGGCGATCTGCGAGCGGAACTTCGACGGGTCGAACATGCTGATCGTCCGGGTGGCGGTGCGCCCGGCGGTGAGCAGGTCCCAGAAGGCCTCTCGGCCGACCCCGCCTGGCGCGACGACCCCGATGCCGGTGACGACGACCTTGCGATTCACCTGGGCCCTCCGACATCCGGGTTCGGCGCGTCGGGGGCGGTGGGCTTCTCGGTGTCGACATGACCGAGCTCCGGCCGGGGGGCCAACGGCGAGAGATGGAAGACCGCATGTGCCCGGACCTCGCCGACGTTGACCAGCCGGTGACGCACGCCGATCGGCACCAGCAGGGAGTCGCCGGGGCCGAGCGAGACCGGGACGTCGTCCAGGCTCATCTCCAGGCTGCCCTCGACGACGTGCAGGAACTCCTCGGAGTGCGGGTGATAGTGCTCGGTGACGAACTCACCGGGCTCGAGCCAGAGGATGCCGCCGAAGCCGGAGGTGCAGCCGACGGTCTTCGGGCTGAGCGTGACGCGCAGATCCCCACCGCGCTTGCGGTTCGGTGCGGCGTCGGAAGAGTTGATCTTGACTGGTCGTGTCGCGGTCACGCGATCCTCCCCTGCTCAGATGTCCAGACGTAGAACGGCGAAGCCATCGCGTCCCTCGGCTCCTTCCAGTTCGGGTCGTAGGGCGACACGAACTCGGTGAGCCGGGTGTTGATGTCGGTGTAGAGAGGGTGCGACCGCGCCCGGTAAAGGTCTGGCTGGATGTCCTGATCCGCCTCGACCAGATGGAAGTAGAGGTCGTGGAAGTTGAAGAGGGTGCGTCTGGACACCCCGACCATCCTGGGGAGGTCGGTCGCGTCCGACTCGGCGAACACCTCTGCGATATGAGCGGGATCGTCGGTCTTGAGCTTGGCGACGATCAGAGTGCGATGCACGGTCGGCCTCCTGCGGTCGCGCGGTCGAGCGGACCCGACGAGCGTGACAATCGACCCTCAACGGGGCCTCGAACCGAACTGGAGCCCTGGTCGACCGGTGATGGGCGGCAGGCAGCCCGACGCGAAACCCTTTCAGAACAGCGCAAAGACGTCGGCCCGCTCGTCGGGGCCTTCTCCCGCCTTCCGCACTCGTCCGCAGGCCTGTCACCAGCGCTGCGACCGGGCGAGGAGGCCTGGAGAACGACTGGGCAGACCGAGGATTCGCGCCTGCACTTGCACCCGTCGACGGCACAACAGATCGACGAGGTCAGTCGCTCCTGATCACTCGATCGGCGAAGATCACTCGGTAGGGGGACACGACAACAGGACGACCTCGTCCGCAAGCAGTCCGAACTCCCATTCGACGGAGGCCGAGATGCCCGCGTCGAGTTCGGCGGCCAGCGTCGCGACCAGCCTGGCCCCCGCCGGATCGAGGACCGGAATGCGGCGACGGCCGCGGGGCACGGAGCGCCCCTCGGTGCCGCCGAAGGCCGCCCGGGTCGCGATCGGCTTGTCGACCACTCGCTCCCGCAGCACCCGGAGTCCGTCTGCGGTGAGCCACAGCTCGTCGAAGTACGGCGGTCCGTCCACGGCCTCTGCCAGTCCCCAACAGGTGCGCAGCCGCACCGTCTCGTCCCGCAGGACCGCCAGGACGGTGGCCTCCACGTCGACGAACCGCTGCACCGCGACGACGAGCCGGGCGTCCGCCCTCGGTTCCATGCCCGCGGCGACCATGACGAGTTCGACGAGGGTCTCCGACAGCACGTCCGCGTCGAGATTGTTCAGCACGGGGCCGACACGTCGGTCGGGCTCGCCCTCGATCACCAGCCAGGCGCGCACCGAGAACGACTTCTCGACGACGTGCTCGAGCGCGGCCGACCTGGACGGCCTGTCCGCCCGCCACTGCGGCATCGGACCACTCAGCACCACGGTGCCGGGATTGGCGACCCGACCGAAGGTGCCTGCCTGCACGGCCAGTTCCGCTCCCATGTACCGCGCCTCACGACAGCGACTCTCCGTGATCGGCAGCACCAGCAGCCTGCCAGAAGCGGAGTCGCCCCGGTCGGCGTCCATACCAGCGGTACCGTCCTCCCGAACCGGGTCTGCATGCCCAGGGGAATCGAAAAGTAGCCGTACTACGTATACGTTACGCGACGGCGCCCTCCCAGTCATCGGCCGAACCGCGTATGACTGCTTCCGTTCACGAACCGGCCCGCCCGAGCGGGGCCTGCCGAGGCCGGACGACGGCGACCAGCGAGGCCCCCGACGTCGAGGACGGGCCGCCGCTCCGACGCGGCGGCACGAAAGCCTCGACGGGCGCGATGGCCGCCTCGGGAACGAAGACGGCAGGCATCGCCGATCACCACGGCAGCACCTGTGTCCCCCGCAGGAATCGGCCGGACGGCCCGTCGTCGGGCAGCGTCGCGGCATCCGCGATCAGTTCGCCCGCCTCCTCGGGACTGCGTTCGGCACGGGGCATCATCCGGGTCCGTGTGGGGCCGGGGTTGACGGCGTTGACGAGCACTCCAGTGTTCTCGGTCTGCGCGGCGAGCATGGTGGTGAGGCCGTTGAGCGCGGTCTTGGAGACGGAGTATCCCGGTGCGCCGGTGAAGAGGCCGTTGCTGAACGATCCCGTCCCGCTGGAGACGATCACCACCCGTCCCCAGCCCCGCGTGACCATGTCCGGCACGAAGGCCTGCGACACCCGCCACGAGCCGAGCACGTTGACGGCGAGGGTGTCTCGTACCAGGTCGAGATCGACCGTGAGGGGATCACCGCCGCCGTCCAGCAGGACGCCCGCGTTGTTGACCAGCACGTCCACCGGGCCGATCAGCGCACGGGCGGCCAGGACGCTCGTCGAGTCGGTCACGTCCAGGACGCATCCCGAGGCCCCCGCGCCCAGTTCGGCCGCCGCCTGCTCCACCGAGGACCGATCGCGACCCGCCAGCACCACCCGCAGCCCTCTGGCATGCAGTGCGGCGGCCACCGCCCGGCCGAGTCCCCTGTTCGCGCCCGTGACCAGCGCGGTACGTCCAGTGCTCACCTGATCCTCCTCACCTGGTCACCCCGGGCGGGTTCGCCCCTGGGCGGCTCGCCGCCGACCGGCGGGCACTCGCACGTCCGCCGACGGATCGCCTGGCAGATCGTGTTCCGCGTCGCTCGACGATCACTGGGACGTCCGCCCGTGAGCTGCGAAGAGCCTCGGTGCTCCCATCGGTCTTTGAGCGCCGTGCGAGTCCGGTCCGTCACGGTGATCCGCGCTCGGAGTCGACCGACGGCAGGCAGGGATGGGAGCAGACGATGCGGGTGCTGTTCACGACATGGGCATGGCCGTCACACCTCTACGCGATGGTGCCGCTCGCGTGGGCCTGCCGCGCGGCGGGACACGAGGTGCTGGTCGTCAGTCAGCCGGAGCTGGCGAGGGAGATGATCAGCACCGGACTGCCGTCGGCCACCGTCGGCGCCGACGTCGACGCCGCGGACCTGGTCCGCGGCTACGTGTTGCCCTCCGCCCGCAGCGAGGAGCTGACGGGACAGGCGAAGCAGACCGGCAAGGGCCCGCGCGCCATGCGGATGTTCCTGGCCCACGCCGAGTCCATGGTCGACGACCTGGTCACGCTCGCCAGAGACTGGCGACCGGACCTGATCGTGCACGAGCCGACCGCGTTAGCCGGGCCGATCGCGGCCTCGGCGATCGGTGTGCCCTCGGTGCGGCACCTGTACGGCACCGATCTCCTGCTGCGGGCCAGGGGAATACTGCCCGAACTGCTGGCCCCGCTCGGCGAGCGGCACGAGTTGACCGATCTGGAGCCCTTCGGCGTCGCCACCGTCGACCCGACGCCCACGAGCCTCCAGGTGCCTACGGACTACCGACGCATCCCGATGCGCTACGTGCCGTTCAACGGGTCCGGTCCCGCCGTCGTACCACTGCCCGCCCGCACCTCTCGCCCTCGCGTGTGCGTCACTTGGGGACACACGATGGCCAAGCTCGACCCGTCGCTGTTCCTGCTGCCCGAGATCCTCTCCGCACTGGGCACCTCCGACGTCGAGGTGGTCGCGGCCGTGTCCGCTGCGCAGCGACCGCTGGTCGACGACGTGCCCGACAACGCGACCGTCCTGGTCGACACGCCGGTGGACGCGATCCTGCCGAGCTGTGATCTGCTCGTCGGCCACGGCGGTGCAGGCACGATCCTGACGACGCTGAGCCACGGGCTGCCGTTGCTCCTGGTGCCCAGGCTCCCCGACCACGCCGGTCACTCCGGCCAGGTCCGCGCCGCAGGCGTCGGCGAGGTGCTCGATCCCGGCGACCTGACGCCGGAGACGCTGCGTGAGTCGGTGGACCGCGTCCTCGCAGGCCACGCGCCCGACCGGGCCCGTGCCGTCGCCGAGGAGATGCGTGTCTCGGCTCCGCCCGCCGACGTCGTCGCCGAGCTGGCGGCGCTGGCCGCCGTGCCGACGCCGGTCGGCTGACCCAGAGACCAGACAGCCGCCCACCGGGAACGGGGTTGACGACGAGATGTGCGGAATCGCGGGTTGGATCGACTTCCAGCGCGACTTACGAGAGCAGGTCAGCACGGTTCGAACCATGGTGGCCACCCTGGCCAACCGAGGACCCGACGACGAGGGCGTGTGGGCCGACGAACGCGCCGCGCTCGGCTTCCGCAGGCTCGCCGTCATCGACCTGCCCGGCGGCCGTCAGCCTGCGCGGGCGGAGGAGCACGGCCAGACCCTGGCCGTGCTGGTCTACAACGGCGAGGTGTACAACTTCCGCGCGCTGCGTGCGGAGCTGGTGAGCCGGGGACATCGCTTCCACTCCGACGGCGACACCGAGGTCGTCCTGCGCTCCTATCTGGAGTGGGGACCGGCCTGTGTGGACCGGCTGGACGGCATGTTCGCCTTCGCCGTCTGGGACCCGCGCGCCAGGCAGCTCATGCTGGCGCGGGACCGGCTGGGCGTCAAACCGCTGTTCTACTCGCGGGTAGGCGAGGGGATCGCCTTCGCCTCGGAGCCCAAGGCGCTCCTCGCCCATCCGCTGATCGACGCGGTGGTCGACACCGAGGGCCTGGCCGAGCTGCTCACCTACATCTCCACGCCCGGCAAGGCCGTCTACCGGGACATCGCCGAGGTCGAGCCCGGCCAGGTGATCCTCGTCCGACAGAAGTCGATGGAGAAGCGCCGCTACTGGTCGGTCGCGAGCCGGGAGCACACCGACGACTTCGAGACGACGGTGGCGACGGTGCGGCACCTGCTGTCCGAGTCCGTCGCGGCCGAACTGGTGTCGGACGTCCCCTTGTGCACGCTGCTCTCCGGCGGGCTCGATTCCAGTGCCATCGCCGCCTTCGCCGGGATGGCCTCGTCGGAGCAGGTACGTACCTTCTCCGTGGAGTTCGAGGGCCAGGAGGAGAACTTTCGAAGGGACCACTGGCACCAGGACAACGACTCGCCCTTCGCCGTGGAGGTCGCGCGGCACCTCGGCACCCGGCACGAGCCGGTGCGGCTGCGGACGTCGGACATGGTGGACCCAGTCGTCGCGCTCGCCACGCTGCACGCCCAGGACCTGCCCACGCCGATCCCCGACATGGACCGATCGCTGTATCTGCTGCTGCGATCGGTGCGGGAGCGCTCGACCGTCGCCCTGATGGGCGAGATCGCCGACGAGCTGTTCGGCGGCTATCAGTCCTTCCGCGACCCGAGCCTGCTGAGTTCGGGGAACTTCCCCTGGGTCGCGATGGGGCTGAAGAAGTCGCCGCTGGGTCGCAGCACGGGGCTGCTCGACAAGTCGCTGCTCACGCGCGTCGACGTGCCCGGTTATTCGCGGGATCACTACGCCGCCGCCGTGGCGGCCACGCCGTGGCTCGACGGCGAGGACGACCAGGCCCGACTCATGCGGCAGACCGGATTCCTGCATCTCACGCACTGGCTTCCGCTGTTGCTGGCCCGCGACGATCGGCTCGGGATGGCCGTGGGGCTGGAGCTGCGTGTCCCGTACTGCGACCACCGACTGGTCGAGTACGCGTTCAACATCCCGTGGGAGATGAAGAACGCCGACGGGATGGAGAAGAGCGTGTTGCGGGCCGCCGTCGCGGATCTGCTGCCGCCGTCGGTGCTGAAACGCAAGAAGAGTCCGTTCCCCGTGACGCAGGACCCCGGGTACGGACGGCTGCTGCGCGAGGAGTTCGACGCGGTGATGACCGATCCGAGCAGCCCGGTCCGGCCGCTGCTCGACGAGCAGTCGTCGTCCGAGCTGTTCCGCGCGCGCCGTCCCATCGAGAGCACCGGCTGGGGCGAGCGGCGCGACGTCGAGATGGTGTTGCAGCTGGACAGCTGGCTGCGGCAGTACCAGGTGCGCCTCGAACTGTGACTCCGCCGTCCCGGTCCGGCCAGGTCCGGCTCCGTGGCTGTTCCGCCCGGTGGTCTGACGCGCCGCGGAGCAGCCCTGCGGTCGCCGGCCGGGTGCGGCGTCCTCGGGTCGAGCGGGGCGGCGCGACCACGTCCACTGTCTCCTCAGGAGGGTGCAACATGTTTCACGAAGAGCTCATCGAACTCGCGGAGCCGGTGCTGGCGAAGGTCAAGGACCATCCGTTCTGGTCCGGCCTGCGGGACGGGACGCTGCCGCCGGAATGTCTGAGTCACTTCGTGGAACAGGACACCCTGCACCTGCTCCCCGCCTATGCGCGAGCGCTGGCCAGGACTGCCTCGGCCGCGCCGTCGGACGCACACACGGCGCTGTTCGGCCGCTCGGCGTTCAACTCGCTGGAGGCCCGCGACCGGCTGCGCGCCGCCTACGGCGAGCTGGCGCCGGACCTGGGCCTGCGGGCCGCGACGGAGACCGCGCCGGTGGACCCGGCCACGCATGCGCACAGCGCCTTCTTCGCCGCCGCCTCGGCGACCTCTTTCGTCGCGGGGGTCGGCGCGCTGCTGCCGATGGTCTGGTTCAACCATCAGGTCTCCGACGATCTGCTCGCCCGTCGCTCCTCGCCGCGCTACGCGCCGTGGATCGAGGTCTATCACCCGGGTGAGGGATACCGCTACGCGGTCAAGGGCTTCCTGGCCATGGTCGACGCCGTGGCCGAACAGGCCTCGACCGCCCAGCGCCGAGAGCTCGTCGAGCAGTTCTCGCTCAGCATCCGTTACGAATGGGCGTTCGCCGAGACAGCCTGGTCTCGCGCAGGCTGGCCGGTGTGACCAGGCAGGACGACCGTAGGCCTGCCCGCCGGTTCCCCGCTTCACCCGCCTCGTCACGACACGGGCGAGTGGAGTCCGGGCGCCGAGTCACTGCAACGGCCGTCTCGTCGATCCCGCACGCGGGATGCGCGGGACCGCGGATGAGATTCACCGCCAGTGAGAACAGCCCGCTCGACAGATGACGAGGAGAAGTCCGATGCCGTTCGTCGCGATCACCTACGACATCAAGCCCGGCCATGAGGACGAGGTCGCCGAGGTCTTCAGCGGCTTTCGCCGGGTCAGGTCCCCTGCCGTCCCCGACGACGAGGGACGGGAGGCCGCCAAGATCCTGGCCACGGCCGTCTTCATCCGGGACGGGCTGCTGGTCCGCTTCATCGAGTACGAGGGCGACCTCGATGCCGTCGCACGATTCATGGCCGTGCAGCCCGGGGTCCGGGAGGTGGAGCGCAGACTCGCGCCGTATCTGAACAACCCTCGGGACACCGGCACGGTCGAGGGATTCGTGGCGACCTTCAAGCAGAGCATGCTGCGTTCGGTCACCCAGATCTCCGTACCGCGCGAGGCCGAGGTGGCCGCCGCGTCCTGAGACTCGGCGGGCGGCGGGTGTCGGCTCGGCGCTGGTGAGATCCGGCTCGGCGGGACACGAGTCCGCCCGAGCCCGGGCTCGCCGAAACCCGCCGCATCGCCGGCCTTCGGCCGGTCGACCGGACACCCGACCCGTGGGAAGCCGGGCCGTCTCGCGGGGGGTGCACGTGACCGTCGTCGGGGGCATGAGGTCCGGGCTCGTGTCTCGGGGTCAAGGATCCGTCCCCGCCGCACCCGGCGAACGGCAGCTGGTCCGCCGCACGTCGGGATCGTCTGCGGCTCGGCCCCGAGACCGGACCGGGGTGCGCCGGCCTCCGTCCGTCGGTGGTCTCTGGCGACTCAGGGACGGCGCCCGGGAGTACCGGGAGACCTCCGACGCTCGATGCCGCCGCCAGGACCTGGTCACCCCGCTCGGCGGCGGACGCCGAGGTCCGGTGAAGTCCCTGACCGGCGCTGTCGGCCGACGCCCAGAGCGAGGCAGGCCCATCCCCCGGCCCGGGAGCCGGAACGGGAACACGGCTTGCGACGGAGTGTCCGAGATCCGCCAGGGCCAGAGTCGCCTCGCTGCTCGATGCGGCCTAGATCACAGTATCGGCACCGGAATTCGGTGGCTCACCCCTCCTCCTTCCGCACAGCGGCCGACTGTCGTCGACAACCGGAAAACGCCAGCTCAGAGTTGCCAGGAAGGACCGCTGGCGTCGCGGCGGCCCGGCGAGCGGCCTGCCACCGCCGTCAGGGGAACTCCGTTCCTTCGACCAGGTCATCGACGATGGCCGGTCCACGCGTGGCCGTCACGGCGGTGCGAGTTGACACGGACTTGGTAGTGACTGTTAACTATCAACCATGACGGTCGGTCGGAGACCACGAATCGACATCGAGCGTCGTCGCGAGCAGACCCTCGCGGTGACGTTGCAGGAGTTGAGTCGCAACGGGCTGCACGGCCGCTCGACTGCGGCCATCGCCATGGATGCCGAGGTCTCCCGCCCGCACCTCATCCGAGTCCTCTCCCTGAGACGGAGCTTCATCGCAGCGCCACGGCGTGCATCCGCATCGGCCGAACGGGAGTCGCCCTCCCGAAGCGACCGACGGCGATCCGCTGCCGACGATGGCGACGGATCCGGCGTTTCGATGCATGAGGTGAGGCTCGTCCTGCTTCAGGGGTGACCGACCTGAGCGGATCCCGACATCCGAGGTCCGTGATGCACGGGTGGACACGGGAGGTCTCCAGGCGGGCTGAGGTTCCGTCCAGAGATCGACACCGGCCGAGCGCACGACCTCCCCGCCGTCTCGCCGACGGTCCATCATGGATGGCACGTCGGCCGGTACCGAAGACGACGCGCGGGCCCGGCTTTTCTTGACCGCAGACTCCGAGGAGGAGCCTTTCTTTCGGCTCTGATGATAGTGACCAGTCACTATCATCAGAGCGCAAGGCGACGGACGCACCGCACGAGCCTGCGGCGCCCCAGCCTCCGCGGCTCCGGCCGCCCTGGCGGCAGGCGCTCCGGAACGTGGCAGCACACACTCTCTGGACAAGGAAAAAGGCGATGAGCAACGACACCGCAACCACCACGGTGCCCGCCCGCCCACGGGTGCCGCGCGGTGTGGCGATGGCCGGCCTGGCGACCTCCACCTTCCTGGTCGTCCTCAGCACCGCGATGGTCAATCTCGCGGGGCCTGCGATCCGCGAGGGCCTGGGACTCTCGGCCGCCGAACTGACGGTGGTCGCAAGCAGCTATCTGGTGTCCTTGGCCGGCCTGTTGCTGCTTGGCGGCCGTCTCGCCGACCTGCTCGGGCCCCGGAGAACGTTTCTCGCCGCCATGTCCGTCTACCTCGTGGCGTCGGTGGGCTCCGCATTGGCCGCCACCGGGCCTGCGTTGATCATCGGGCGGATCGGGCAGGGAATCGGGGCCGCGGTCCTGATGCCCTCCGCGCTGGCGCTCTTGCTCGCCCTTTACCCGTCGCCGACGGAACGCACGCGTGTCATGGGCGTCTGGGGCGTGGTCACGGGTATCGGCAGTCTGCTCGGCGTCTTCTTCGGCGGAACGCTGACCGAGCTGCTCGGCTGGCAGTCGGTGTTCTGGACCCCGGTGCCGTTCGGCGTCATCAGCGCGATCCTCGTGGCGTGCGCGGTGCCTGCGTTCCCTGGCAGGCCCGGCCGGTTCGACGTCCTCGGTGCCATCACGATCACCGTGGGAGTCTCCGCACTCGCACTGAGCATGATCCTCGCCGCCGAGGTCGGCTGGGCCGCGCCCGGCACGCTGATCGGCCTCGGGATCGGCATCGCCTCCCTCGCGACGTTCGTGATCACCGAGAACCGCTGCTCGCATCCCCTGGTTCCGCTCGGCGTCTTCCGCACGAGACCGGTGGTCATGGCGAGCTCGGTGATGATGATGCTCGGCGCCACGATGACGAGCCTGCTCTTCTTCCTCCCCCTGTACCAGCAGGAGGTGCTCGGGATGACTGCGTTGGCGACCGGGCTGGCCCAGGTCCCCTTCGCCGCCATGATCATCGCGGGCAGCGCCGCCTCGCCCCTGCTGGCCAAGCGCATCGGTCCGGACCGCTCGCTCCGGACCGCGCTCGCCCTGCTGCTCACAGGCCTGCTGTGGCTGGCGCTGAACCCGACGACCAGCGGCCTGTCCGTGAGCCTCATCGGCGCGTTCCTGCTCCTCGGCAGCGGCTTCGGGCTCGGCACCATCAATGCGACCACGATGGCGGTGCGCGACAGCAAGGAAGGCGAATCAGGCCTGGTCAGTGGGTTGATCAGCACCGCACAGCAGTTGGGCGGCGCGATCGGTCTCGCCGCACTGGCCGGGATCGCCATCGGCTCCGCCGGAGCCGACGGGGACATCTCGTTCACGACCGCGTTCCTCGCCCTGACCGTGCTCATCCTCGTCGCCTTCGCGATCTCACTCGTCCCCCCTGCCCGAACACGGCCGACCCAGGCCACCACAGGAATGCACTGAGCCCCGACACAGCCCCCCGCCGAGGAACGGCCTCGGCGACACCGAGATAAGGACGCCAGACAATGAACGCACCCACCGTGCTCGTGACCGGAGCGACCGGGACCGTGGGGTCCACCCTGGTCCCCGCTCTCCAGGCTCGCGGCGCCACCGTCCGCGCGATGATCCGCAACTCCCACCGGTCGATCTCCGACGTCGAGAACGTCGTCGCCGACCTGCGGGACCCGGACTCGATCACCGCCGCTCTCGAGGGCGTCGACGCGGTCTTCCTCAACAGCCCCTCGGAGGAGGACGCCGCCGAGCTGCAGATCCGGTTCGCCGACCTTGCCGTCAAGGCCGGGGTGAATCGGCTCGTGCTGCTCTCGCAGTACGCGGCGCGCACGGACTCGCCGGTGCGGTTCCTGCGCTGGCACGCCGAGGTCGAGAAGCACGTGCAGCAGCTCGGCCTCGATTACACGGTGCTGCGTCCCAATCTCTACCTGCAGTCGCTGCTCGGCTTCGCCCCCACCATCGCACAGGGCTGGTTCGGCGCGCCCATCGGCGAGGCCGCCGTCAGCGCGATCGACACCCGGGACATCGCGGACTCCGCCGCAGCGGTGCTGACCGGCGAGGGACACACCGGTCAGACCTACACCCTGACCGGCCCCCGGGCGGTCACCCATGAGGAGATCGCGCAGGCGCTGGCGGCGGCAACCGGGCGGGAGATCGCCTTCCAGGACGTGCCCGCCGAGCAGTTCACCGCCGCTCTGTCCGGAATGGTCCCGCCGTGGCAGCTGGCGGGCCTGGTCGAGGACTACGCCCACTACGCCAAGGGTGAGGCCGCCGAGGTGCACACCTCCGTCGCCGATCTCACCGGACGTCCCGCTCGCGACGTCGCCGACTTCGCCCGCGATCACGCCGCGCTCTTCGGCCAGGCCTGACCACCGATTCACCCGTAATCGGTCTGTTCACCGAACACCCGCGAAAAGGAAACCGCCATGATCTACCACTGCATTCGTTTCACGATCAAGCCCGACGTCCCGAAGGAGACGGCGGACGCCATCGTCGAGGGCCTCGGCGCGCAGAGCACGGGCGACTCGTCCGGAGTCTTCGGCCGTGACTTCGGCGGGGAGTACCAGTACGGAGCCGTCTCCGCGGTCGAGGACCTCGAGACCTACGAGAAGATGATGAACGACCCGGCGCACCTGGCGATCGACCGGATGGGGCTGCCGCTGATCGAGAAGTTCGCGTCGTTCGACATCACCGACGACCCGGACCCGGAGATGGACGCGAAGCTCGCCGCGATCCACCAGCGCCGGTTCGACGCCACGCCCGACCTCGTCGAGTTGATCTCCAACTTGAAGGAGTACAAGGGCAGCGCCGCGCCCGGCAAGCACGCGGCCTGACCGCCGACGGGCGCGGGGCCGCTGGTCGCAGCACCACGGCAGACCACGGCCTCGCGCCCGCCCCGGCCCTCGTCCCGCCCTGGCCGGCCAGGGCGAAGACGTCGTTCGGTGCGCCCGGTGCCGGGCTGCGGCCGCCTCTTCGAACAGGCCGCATCTCTGGTCCGGCGGCGCACCGTCCTCCCGGACCACACGCCCGTCCACGGCGGGCGCCACTCCCACCCACGACGGCACCCGCCCCGAAGGGAACGCTCATGACTGATCAATTCGACGCCGATGCCATCGTCGTCGGCAGCGGGTTCGGCGGTGCCGTGGCCGCTGCCCGCCTCGCGCAGGCCGGGTTCTCGGTCATCGTCCTCGAACGCGGCCGACGCTGGAAGCTCGGTGACTTCCCCCGCGCGCCCGAGCTGACGGACGGCTGGTTATGGGACCTCGATCGAGGGCTTTACGACATCCGCTGGCTCGACAACATGGGCAGTGTCCAGGCGGCAGGCTGGGGCGGCGGATCACTCGTCTACGCGAACGTGTTCGCCCGCCCCTTCGGACAGGCGCTGGGCGAACAATGGCCTGCCCATCTACGACGTGAGGAACTCGACCCGTACTACGACCTCGCCGCGCACATGATGGGGGTCTCGCCGGTGGGCAACGATCCCCGCACCGGAAAGGTACCGCCCCGCACGGAGCTCATGGAAGGACTCCTCAAAGGCACGGACAAGGACGAGGCCACCGTGCGGCCGAACCTGGCGGTGACCTTCGGCGATCCGGACACCTGGCGGCCGAACGTCCACGGTGCTCCCCGCCGAGGATGTGCGTTCGTCGGTGAGTGCGTGATCGGCTGCAACCACGGAGCGAAGAACACGCTGGACTACACCTACCTCACCGCAGCGGAGAATGCGGGCGCCCGTGCCGTCACCGACGCACAGGTCAAGCGCATCGAGCGGCACGGTGACAGCTACACGGTGTACGCCTCGACCCCCTCCGACCCCGACGCCGCCCTGCGCACGTGGGTCGCACCCAAGGTCGTGCTCGCCGCCGGTGCGGTGGCGACCAACGAGCTCCTGCTCCGCTCCCGCGACGTGCACCGCACCCTGCCCGGCCTCTCTCAGCAGCTCGGCAAGGGATTCTCCGGCAACGGCGACTTCCTCACGCTGGCCGAGCTGCGAGGCAAGCGGCCGGACATGACCACGGGGCCCACCATCACGACCAACGCCGTGTTGGACGTGCCGGAGGGACGGCGGTCGGTGTGGTACCAGGTGCAGGACGGCGCCTTCCCTCCGCCGCTGAACGCCCTGTTCGACACGGTCCTGCCCGGCAGGAAGGTCCGCGACTGGTGGCAGCGCAGCGTGCGGCACACCGATCCCCGCCAGACCTTCACCGTGCTGGCAATGGGGAAGGACTCGGGTAAGGGGACGCTGCGGCTGGACGCCAGGGGCGAGGCCACGCTGGCCTGGAACAACCGGTGGCAGGCCCAGCTGTACAAGTCCCAGACGCGTGTCGGCCCGGCGATCGCGCAGCTCCTCGACGCTCGGCTGTACAACCCCTTCACCTGGTCCCTCCTCCGCCGCACCATCACCGTCCACGCGTTGGGCGGGGTGCGTTCCGGCTCCGACGTCGCCACCGGCGTCGTCGACGAGGCGGGCGAGGTACACGGCTATCCGGGCCTGTTCGTGATGGACGGCTCGGTGATTCCCGCAGCGACCGGGGTGAACCCCTCCGCCACGATCCTCGCCGCCGCGGAACGGTCGATGGAGACGATCATCCGCCGATCCGGCCGACCCGAGTGGCGCGCACCGGAATGGGACTCGGTGGTGCCCGCCGACGTCCCCGAGGACAGCGCCTACCTGTCCCAGTCGAAGCTCCACGCCGCCACCAAGGGCGACGGCATCGTCTTCGAGGAACAGATGGCCACGCACGTCCGAGAGCACCCGAGGATGGTCCTGTCCCTGCGGGCGGAGATTCCGGGCCTGGACCCGTTCCTCGCCGACGAGGCGCACACGGTGTCGATGCGGGGCATGGTCGACATCGATGACGTCGCCACGCACGTAGAGATCTCGGGAACGCTGTCGCTGTTCCCCCAGGGCAGGCACGAGGCGATGGTGTACGCACTGCGCTTCCAGGACGACCAGGGACGTCCGTGGCAGCTCTCGGGCACCAAGACCGTCCGGTCCCGCAACCCGGTGGACCTCCTGGCCGGGCTGACCACGCTGCGGACCGAGATCTCCCCTGTCGACGGCGAGCCGGGCGAGGTCCAGCGCTTCGTGCTGACCATCGGCACCCGCGACCTGGTGCGGCTCGGAACGTCGATGTCCGGAAGGGGATTCACCCGCACCCGCCGCCTGAACGCGCTCACCCGCTTCGTGTCCTTCTTCACGACCTCCGCGCTACAGCGGCGGACCCCGTGACCGATCGCTCGACGAGGCGGCCGCGCTCCTCGGCGACGTCTCGGGCGCGATCTGACGAGGGGAGCCCGACCGACGACTGATCCCTGAGCGCCGCGTATCACCCCGCGCGGGCGTCACGGGCGCGGAGCAGATCCCTGCCGCCTCCCGTTTCCTCACCGTGCAGTCACCCGACCCATGCCCAGTCGACGAGAGCCCGACCGGAGACTCACCATGAACGACTCGACCGCCGCTACGACCTCCGCTGCAGGCGACGCCGCGAGCGTCCCCGGCCCCAACCCGATCGACAGCCGTCGCCCGTACATGAGCTTCGCCTTCGCCTTCGTGTTCGGCTACGGCGCCTTCGCCTTGTCCGCGGGCGACGATCCCCTGGTGAACCTGCCTGGCTGGTTACCCTTCGTCCTGCTCGCGATGGGCATCGTGCCCGGCGTGGCGGGCTCCCTCATCGGAGGCAAGCTCGCCCAGCGCGGCGCCACCCCGGACGTCATCGCAGGAGAGAAGCTCATCGGCAGCGCCTGGGGCACCGGCTTCATCGCCGTCACCCTCGCCATCACGGGTCTGACGAGTAACGTCGACCTGCCTTCGGACGTCGAGAACTCCCTCTTCCCCATCGGCGCCGTGTTCATCGTCGGCATGATCAACATCGCCGAGGGCGCCGTCCGCCGCAATGTCCTGCACTACTCCCTCGGCAGCTGGCTCGCGCTCATCTCCACCGCCGCGCTCTTCCTCACCGGGCCGGGCCCCTTCTGGGTGCTGGCCATCGCCGGTGGCGGCGGCTACCTCCTCGCCGCCCGCTTCGAAGGGCGCCGCCTCGCGGCCCTCGGCTGAGCCCGTCTCATCCCGTCTCCCCCGCGAAGGCGGAGCGCGGTGGTCCGCCACGGACCACCGCGCTTCGTCGTTCGTCACGGCGCTCCGTCATTCAGACGGCGCTCGGCCGGGGGCGTCGCCGGTCTGCGGCGGCGGGCACGGCACGGTTCGCCGGTGCGCGTGCGTGCGCGGTCATCTCGGGGCAGGTGATCCATACCGGCCGGGTCGCCGCCCCGGCACCGAGGGCGACCACGGAGTCTGCCGCCGCAATCCGGTCGGGCGCCTCGCGCGGGCCAGGATCTCGCCGGCCCACGGCGGCCCGGCGAACGTCTGCCCGATCTGCTCGCGCAGACCAGGGCGCGCACCGGGCCGACGGCCTCCCGGATGTCGAGGGCAGTCGACGACGCGCCTGCCCTCGACGCAGGCAGTCGACCGTCGTCACCCGCTCGTCCACCGAGCCTGCCGCGCGGGCCGTCGGCGAGCCTCAGCCGACGTCGGTACGCGCGGTCGCCGCCAGCAGCGCCGCAGTCAGCTCGTCCTCGGCCGTGGCGCTGGACGCCTCGGCCCGCCAGGCGACGAACCCGTCGGGTCGCACCAGGACCGCCCCGCCGCCCTCGATGCCATAGGCGGCGGCGAATCCGCCCGCGACGCTGCGCAGATCGGAGTCCGTCCCGTCGACGACGTGGGCCGACAGCGCGACACCGGTCCGTGCCGAGGCCTTCGCCCCGGCCTCAGCCCAGTCCCCCGCACCCGAGGTGAGCAGGACGAACGACGCACCGAACAGATCCAGCGACGAGGATTCGGCCGCGCCGTCGGTGAGGACGACATGCGGGGCACGGGTGCCCGGCTGACCGGTCAGGTCGCTCGGCGCGACGGGCGCCCCGTCGTCGTAGCGATAACCGAAGACGGTGGCCCCGTAGTCGGCGGAGTGATCCTTGTCCGCGTCGTCGCCGGTCCGGTCGTGCATCAGCGCCAGGGACTGTCGGAAGGTGAGGAACGCGACGGCCTGCCGCTCACGCTCGTAGGTCTCCAACAGGACGGGCGCGGCACTGCCGTCCAGCACGGCGGCCAGCTTCCAGGCCAGGTTGTGCGCGTCCTGGATGCCCAGGCTGGCGCCGAAGCCGCCGGTCGGTGGCACGAGGTGTGCCGCGTCGCCGACGAGGAAGATCCGACCCGCCCGATACCGCTGAGCGACCTGCGCACCGAGGTCGAATCGCAGCGCCTTCACGCCGCCCGCAGGCAGTTGCGCGAGGATCGTGACGTCGACGTCGTCCAGCCCGATGGCGGCTTTGATCAACGTGCGAAACTCATCGTCGGTCATCTCCTCCAGGACCCGGCCCTCGGGGATGCGGGTCGCGAAGATCCACCGCCGCTCGCCGTCGTGCGGGTAGATCACCGTCTGCGGATGCGGCTTGTCCAGGTAGGACATGCCGAATCGCCGACCGCGTAACGCCTGCGTCAGGTCCGCCTCGAACAGCACCGACAGGGTCGTGGCGAACATGCCGGGCCCCTGCACGCCGATGCCCAGCGCCTCCCGCAACGGGCTGCGACCGCCGTCGGCGGCCACCAGGTAGTCGGCCCGGACGGTGCGCTGCCGCCCCGTCTCGCGGTCGAGCAGCACCACGGACACCCCGTCGGCGTCCTGGTGATGCGAGACGGCCTCGGTGGCGAACCGCAGCTCGGCCCCCAGCTCCACGGCCTTGGCCCGCAGGACGTGCTCCAGTCGATCCTGGTCGATGGGCACCCAGGTGGTGGGGCTGACGTCACCGCTGGGATCGGGCTGGTCGGCAGGCCCGGAGAAGATCTCCCGACCCGCCAACGTCTCCGCCCGGAGCATCGGCAGGGAGCCGAAGTCGGCGTTCATGCTCGCCTCGGCACGCAGCGTGGCTTCGAGCCCCACCTGCCGGAAGGTCTCCACGGTGCGGGGATTGATCCCCCGTGCGCGGGGATGCAGGAGGGTGTCGGGGTGTCGCTCCACCACGAGCGCCTTCACCCCGTGCGAGGCGAGGAAGACCGCGGTCGACAGGCCCGCCAGTGCCCCGCCCACGATCAGCACCGGTACCCGCTCGTCAGGTGTCGTCATGCCAGCTGCCTTTCGTCTGAGTCCGTCGTCGATGACGCGGAGCCCTCGGGGAACACGGCTGCTCCGCGGTCCTTGTCGGTACTGGTCCCTCGGTCCGCCGCCGCGTCGGCCGGACCGCAGCGGCGGACGAGTGCACCGGCGGGAGTCGGCGTGGCCGAGGACGTGCGGACGAGACGACCGTCCGCACGCCACCGCCGCCCCCCATTGCCACGCCGCTCCCCCGAGGCCGCACACGGCGGCAAGGCCGCACAGCCGCGCGCCGCCAGGCACGGCCACGGCGGCGCGGGGCAAGCGGCCTGCCGCTACTTCTTCTTCGCGATGAGCAGCGTGTCGAAATCGCTGAAGGGCTCGTCGGTGATCGACGTGAAGCCCGCCTTCTCAGCGTGTCCGCGCAGTTCGGAGACCGCGTACTCGGAGCCGCCGTCGGTGACCAGCAGCATGTCGAGGCTGATCACCAGGTTCTCGACGTGCCGAGGATCGTCGTCGAGCATCCGGTCGTAGACGAGCAGCGTTCCGCCGGGATTCAACGCCTTGTATGCCGCGTTGACCAGGAACTCCCGCTGGTCGCGGTCCCAGTCGTGCAGGACGTGGCCCAGCATCACCAGGTCTGCCTTCGGCAGGTCCTGTTCGAAGAAGCTGCCGCCGTGGAAGTGCACCCGGCCGGTGACGCCGTACTCCGCCATGTGCTTGTCGAAGAACTGCTCCATCTGCGGCATGTCGAAGACATGGCCGACCAGGTGCGGGTTGGCCTTCACGATCTGGCCCGCCATGTTGCCGCGGCACCCGCCGATGTCCAGGATCGACTGATAAGGCGTGAAGTCGATGCGCTCGATCAGCTCCGGGCCGAGGACATGGGTCAAGGCGTCCATCATGTGCACGAACTGGGCCAGGAACTTCGGGTTGGCCAGCACCGCGTCGAAGTCGCCGACCGACTGAGGCCGCCCGGTCCGCAGCCCCTCGGCCAGCTTGCCCCAGGCCGGGTACAGGTTGCGGTCGGAACGCAGCATGAAGCCGCCGACGTAGCCCTTCTCGCCACGCACGAGGTGACGGTCGGCGCCTTCGGCGTTGCGGTAGCGGTCGCCCTCGCGGTCCAGAAGTCCGAGTGCGACCAGCAGTTGCAGGAAGTCCGACAGTCCGCGGCCGTGCAGGTCCAGCGCCGACCGGATCTCCTCCACGGTCGCGGGACCCTTGCGCAGCAGACTGAACAGATCGAGGTCTACCGCGGTCAATAACGCCTTCGCGTCACAGAACGCATTGCCGAGACGGATGAGGCCTGCCGGAGTGCTGGTGTCCGGGGCTGTGCTCGTCATTCGCACGACTCCTTTTCCGACGGCGGATGGCGAGGCTGCCATTCCGATTTCGCGTCGAGCCTCACACCATCGGTTGGAGGCACACTCAAGACACGTTCGAGGCGCAGGCCGGGCAGCAGACCTGCTCTCGAGTTCAGAGATATTCGAGGTCGCATCAGTAATCCTGCATCGAGGTCACCCGATGGTGTGGCCGCGTTCTCGGGGTCGCGCGGGCGGCCTCGACCCTGTCCCGCTGGATCTCGAACAGAGGAAACGGGCATGTATGACGTGAAGATCCCGGTGCTGATCGTGGGCGGTGGCCCGGTGGGCCTGTCCTCCGCCCTCTTCTTAGGGCGCCATGGCATCAAGACGATGCTGGTCGAAAAGCGGGACGGCACCTCCCGACTGCCGCGTGCGCCCGGCCTCCAGGCGAGGACCATGGAGCTGTTCCGCGCCGCAGGCTTCCACGAGACGGTGCGCGCCCTGGAGATGGGCGACTCGCATCCGTATTTCGAGGGCGGCATCATCCAGGTCAACACCTTCGCCGAGATCGACGACGCGGTGGTGCTGGAGTCTCCGTCGCTCGACGGACCGGACATCAGCCCGGAGCGGGTGATGGGCTGCGGCCAGGACCGCTACGAGCGGGTGCTGGTCGACATCGCCAAGGACAACGGCTCTGACGTGCGGTTCAACACCGCACTGCACTCGTTCGAACAGGACGACGACGGGGTCACCGCGATCGTCGAAGACCTCGCCACGGGTGCCCGCACCACCGTGCGTGCCGATTACCTGATCGGCGCCGACGGGGCGAACAGTCGGACCAGGACCACCCTCGGTGTCGAGCGCGAGGGCCGGGGCACCGTCTTCAACGCCTTGAGCATCTATTTCCGTGCGCCGGAACTGGAGGCGCTGCTCAAGGATCGCAAGTTCATCCTCTGCTACGCCACCGCCGCTCCCGGCACCCTGATGGGCCTGTCGCGGCTGCACGGCTGCGACCCGTGGCTGGCCGCGCCGCTCTACCACCCCGACCAGGGTGAGAAGCCGGAGGACTTCACCGACGAGCGGTGCATCGAGATCGTGCGCACCGCCGCGGGCAAGGACGACCTCCACGTGGAGATCATGGACAAGGTGCCGTGGCAGGGCGCCCAGCTCGTCGCGGAGACCTTCCGCCGAGGGCGGGTCTTCCTGGCGGGCGACGCGGCGCACCTGCACCCGCCCGCAGGCGGATTCGGTGCCAACACCGGCATCCACGACGCCCACAATCTGGCCTGGAAACTGGCCTCGGTGCTCAAGGGGGTCAGCGGGGACGCGCTACTGGAGACTTACGACGCCGAGCGGCGCAGGGTGGGCGAGGCCATGGCCGAGCAGGCGATGGTCCGCAATCGCATTCGCCACGGATACGCCGACGACGAGACCAGGGCCCTCATGGTGGACGACGTCATCATCACCCTGGGCTACCGCTACAAGTCCACCTCGATCGTGGGGGTCGATCAGGATGCCAGGGTGCTCTCGCCGAAGCTCACCCTCACCGGTGCTCCCGGCACCCGGGCCCCGCACGTCTGGCTCCGGCGGGACGGCGAGCGGATCTCCACCGTGGACCTGTTCTGGGACGAGTTCGTCCTGCTGACCGGCTCCCGCACCAGCGGATGGCCCGAGGCGGCCGACCGCGTCGCCAAGCAGCTCGGCGTCCCGCTGCGCTGCGAGGTGATCGGCCAGGACGGCGATCTGATCCCCGACGGCCGGGACTGGGCGCAGGCCTACGGCGTCGGACCGGAGGGTGCGGTGCTCGTCAGGCCGGACGCCTTCGTCGCCTGGCGGCAGCAGGAACCCGCCGAGGACGCGGACCGGGCCCTGGCCGCCGCACTGGCGCTGGCCGCAGGTCTCGATCCCGACGAGAAGAGCTGAAGGCAGCCGCCGCGAGGCATTCTGCTGCGACGCGGGCGGCTGTCGCGAGCGGCCGACGACGCCTTCCCCGGACGATCACGGCCGACGCCGGACCTGTCTGGAGGTCCGGCGGTCGGGCCGTCCGCGTCGCCGCCCGTTCGATGAAAGCCGTTCGCCGAGGCCGTTCGCCGCAGGCCTCGGCCCGCCCACCGCCGAACCTCCGAGACCCCCCGCACGCGGCTCGGCCCGACGTGCCCGCCTGCCTGCCCGGCAGACCGGACGACGCCCACGGCGCACCCACGACTCCGGGTGACGACAGTTACCGAGAAGGACGGACATGACGACTCATCTGGAACCGGCGACCCGGCCGCATCCGCGTCACTTCCTGGACAAGGCGATGGCGTTCCAGCCGTCGAAGATGGTGCTCGCCGGGCTGGAGGTGGGCCTGTTCGATCTGCTGGCCGAGGCACCTGCCACCGAGCCCGTCATCCGCGAGCGGCTCGGCCTGCACGCGCGCGGCACCGGGCACTTCCTGGATGCGCTCGTCGAGCTCGGGATGCTCGACCGCGACGACGACGTCTTCCGCAACAGCCAGGCCGCCGAGTTCTTCCTCGTCCCCAGTCATGACGAGTACATGGGCGGTCTGCTGCACATGGCCAACCGGGTGATGTACCCGGCGTGGGGCAGGCTCGCCGAGGCGCTGCGCACGGGACGGCCGCAGGCCGCGACCTACACGGGCGACGCCATGTTCGAGCAGCTTTACGAGAGCGACGAGAAGCGCGTCGACTTCATCGGGATGGCAGAGGCGGCCAGCAAGCCGCTGATCCCCGCGCTGATCGAGCGGTTCGACTGGTCCGCCCGGACCCTCGTCGTCGAACTCGGCGGCTGTCGGGGCAACGTCCTGGCCCAACTCGTCCAGGCCCATCCCCATCTGGACGGCACGGTGCTGGACCTCCCCCAGTTGCGGCCCGCCTTCGACGAGCACATGGTCACGCTCGGCACCACGGGGACGGTGCGGTTCGAAGGCGGCGACTTCTTCGCCTCGATCCCCGAGGCCGAGGTCATGATGATCGGTCACTCGCTGATCGACTGGGAGGACGCGCAGCGACGGCAGCTGCTGGCCAACGCTTTCGCAGCGCTGAAGCCCGGCGGCGCGTTCCTGATCTGGGACCCGATCATCGTAGAGGGCGAGGAAGGCTACCTGCGCAACCTCGTCACGAGCCTCAACCTTCAGCTCATGACACCGCACGGCACCGGCTACCGACTCGAAGAGTGCGTCGAGTGGCTGACGGACGCCGGTTTCGCGACCGTCAGCCACCTCTCGCTCGGGCACGACGTCACACTTGTCATCGGACACAAGGCGGCCTGACTCCGTCAGCGTCACCCGTTTCCGGGCCCGCCAGGTCATCGGCGGGCCCGGAACTCTGTCTCAGTACGTCTGTCCGGAGCGATCCGTCAGGAGCTTGCGTCATGTCCTCAGTTCAGGCTCGGCACGACGGGCCGCCGAACGGACGTCACCGTGATCGGCGACGTCTGTTGATCTACCTTCTCTTCGTCGTCCCGTCCTCGATCGCCGCGTTCGCCCTCATCCAGGGGCGCACGGAGTGGACAGGCAGGCAGACAGGCGCCGGTGAGACGGCCGGACACGTCGTGGCACCGTTGCACGACGTGCTGGGCATGGTGCTCATCGCCTGCACGGTCATCGTGGTCGCCACCCAACTGGCGGGCTCCCTGGCCGTCCGCCTGAGCCAGCCGAGGGTCATCGGGGAGATCACCGCAGGCCTGTTGTTGGGCCCCACCGTGCTGGGGATGCTGGCTCCGTCTGTCGCCGAGGTCCTCTTTCCGCCGGACGTGCAGTTCTTCCTCACCGCCATCGGCCAGCTCGGTGTCATCTTCTTCATGTTCGAGGTCGGCCGCGAACTACCGTTCGCGCTGCTCAAAGGCAATGCAGGCACCGCGCTGGTCGCGGGTCACGCGGGCATCGCCGTTCCGTTCCTCTGTGGAGTGGCCCTCGCGCTGTGGCCGCTGGCAGGCCTGCGCCCCGAGGGCACGGGCACCGGTCCCTATGCGGTGTTCCTCGGCGTGGCGCTGAGCGTCCCCGCCTTCCCGGTGCTCGCGAGGATCCTCAAGGACCGCAGGCTGAAGGACACCGGTATCGGCGCGCTCGGCATGGCGACGGCGGGAATCGAGGACGTCACCGCGTGGTGTCTGCTCGCACTGGTCGTGGCGGGCGTGAACGGCGACTCGCTCGGCGGTGTGGGGGCCACCGTGCTGCTCTCGGCGGTCTATGCCGCCGTGATGTGGTGGGGGGTTCGCCCGCTGATGGCGCGGCTCGCTCGGCACGCCGACGCGCAGCCGGACCGCAAGCCGATGCTGATGGTCGCCATCCTGATGCTCGTGCTGCTGTCCGCAGGCGTCACCGCGATGATCGGCATCGAGGCGATCTTCGGCGCGTTTCTCGCGGGCGTGGTCACTCCCCGAGGCTCGAGAGGCGCCGAGGAGTTCGGGTTCCGGCTCGCGGGCCCGACACACTGGTTGATGCTGCCGGTGTTCTTCGCGGGCATCGGCCTGAGCACGAACCTCTGGGACGCCGCCTCGGGCGCGGGGTGGCTGATCATGCTCCTCGTGTTGACTGTCGCGATGGGCGGGAAGTTCCTCGGGGTGGTGCTGCCCGCGTTGGCGGTCGGCACCGATCGGCGGTCCTCGCTCGCGCTGGGCGTGATGATGAACTGCCGGGGTCTGACCGAGATCATCGTCCTCCAGCTGGGCCTGTCCCTCGGCGTGATCTCGACCGACCTGTTCGCCGCGTTGCTGGTGATGACCCTGATCACTACCGCGATCACGGGGCCGCTGTTGGAGCTGATTCGGCCTCGCAGACAGGGCCTCGACTCATTGTGGTCAGAGGTTCCGCCCACGGCCGGGACGACGACGCCTGCGACCACCGGCGTCTGATCAGCAGGCCGCGTCCTCGTGCGCTCGGGCGGGTCGGCCGGGCCGTCGCCTCGGCCACGCAGCAGTCCCGTCGCGGAGCAGGCCGGCGGCACGTCGACGACCTCGCCTCGGCCCGCGGCCGCAGGTGCGGAGTGTCCACTCGGGACGAGGCACCGGCGCACCGAGCGGAGGAGGCTGCGACCGTGGGACGACGGACCTCGGACCCGCAGACTTTCCGGCGTCCGAGACTCGGCGCAGACTCGGCGCAGCGCAGGCGGAACTCAAGGACGGGCGGGACTACACAATCCGCAGGCTCGGGACGCCGACCGGCTGCCGAGAGCAGACACGACAGGGCCGGGCCCTCCCGGACCCGGCCCTGTCGACCATCAACTCATGCCAGGCTGATCGCCACCGCATTGGCCAGCACCGCCAGCACCGCCAGCGCGGTACGCAGCGTGTGCCATCGGCGCCACAACGGCCGAGGATCCGACCAGTCGACGGGCATGGACTCGGGGTCCAGGCCCTTGACGCGACGATTGATCGGCACGTTGCAGAAGTGCGACACCACGGAGACGGCCAGCAGCAGGACCGCTCCCACGATGTAGAGGGTCCGCCCCGTCCCGGGCGGCGACAGCACCGCGAGGACGATGCAGACCAGCATCGAGGACAACACGATGATCGGCATCGTCGGGTCCCAGTTCCGGCCGATCAGCTTGTGCGTGTAGACGTAACGATCCGGCGGCATGGCGGTCAAGGCAGGCAGCACGCTCAACGCCACGGCGAAGAGCACGCCGGCCACCACGCCGCTGCCCAGGACGGCGAGCACCCCGAGCACCACCGCCGTCACGCCAGAACCGCCTTGGAGATCAGGTCGACCTGATCGGGATCTGCGGTGCACGGGAAGAGCAGCAGCTCGTCACAGCCCGCCTCGGCGAACTCGGCGACGGTCCTGCGCAGTTGGTCCTCGTCGACGATGACCGCCGAGGCCGCCCGCTCCGCCTTCGGACCGATGTAGGAGTAGTAGTCGCGGAGGTAGGCACCGCCTCGTTCTCGACCGCCGGCACCGAGACAGACGTAGCTCAGCGACACCATCTTCGGCTTGTCCTCGCGGCCGTGCCGACGGAACTCCTCCTGGGCCTGGCGAACCAGTTCCGGGTACGCGGTCGCCGAACTGCCGCCCGCTATCCAGCCGATGCCGTGCTCCGCGGCTCGGCGCATGGCCGAGGGCGAATGCCCGCCGAACAGCAGCGGCGGGCCCCCGTCGACAGGCCGAGGTCCGACGCCCGCCGACGGACCCGAGCCCTGCCCCTGCCAGATCTTCGTCAACTCGCTGATCATCTGATCGAGTCTGCGACCACGACCGCCGTAGCGCACCCCGGAGGCGAGGAAGTCATCCTCTCGGCCACCTGCGGCCAGTCCGACGACGAGTCTGCCGTCGGAGATCCGGTCGATGCTGGCCAACTGCTTGGCCAGCACGGCGGTGCTGGGCCGATAGGCCGCCAGCAGGATGGTGCTGGCGAGCCGGATGCGCTCGGTGGCCGCCGCCGAGGCGGCGAGGGCGATGAGCGGGTCATAACTGTCGTAGACCAACCGGTCCAGGACCGCCAGAGTGCTGAAACCCTGTTGGTCGGCCCGACGCGCGAACTCCGTCAAATCCCGACCGCGCGCGCCCGGTACCGTCGTCGGCAGGCCGACTCCGATGTCCATCGTGACTCTCCGTTCCCTTCCGTGTCGATGTCCCACGCCCTCGCTGCGCAAGGCGGGCGAATCAGCCGGTGACCTCCTGCGCGACGGCGGCCCGCTCCTTCTTTCCGCCGACGTCGAGCCCGGCAGCCGCCGCCTCGACCGCTCCGAGGTCTGCGGCGACGCGGTCGGTCGTCGCGAGGTCGACGACAGCGGTGTCGACGACCGCCGCTGCGTCGTCGTCGCCCCGGCCCGCGGCGATCACCGCGTCATAGCGGCGGGCCGTCTCGTCGACGACCGGCAGCCCGAAGCCCCGCTGCGCGGCGGCCTCCTGCACCAGCCGGAGGTCCTTGCGCATCAGCTCGGTGCGGAATCCCGCAGGCGTGTAGCTGCGCCTGCGCATGAAGTCCGCCCGGAAGCTGAGCACCGGCGACTTCCAGCCGCTGCCGTCCAGTGCGTCGAGCACCATGTCCCGGTCGAGGCCCGCCGACTCGGCGAAGGCCAGCGCCTCCGCCAGACCTGCGGTCTGCACGCCCAGGATCAGGTTGAAGGCCAGCTTCAACGAGCTGGCCCTGCCCCAGGAGCCGAGGTAGCGCACCTCCTGCCCCACCGCGTCGAGGACGTCGGCGACCGCCGCCACCGCCGCCTCATCGCCGGAGGCGAACACCCGCAGCTTGCCGAGCCTGGCCATCTGCGGATTCCCGACGACACAGCCCTCCACTCGGGCGACGCCCAGTTCCGCGAGTCGCTGTGCGGCGTTCCTGGCGTAGTCCGGGGCCACCGTGGACGCGTCGATCACGGTGCTGCCCTCGGCGAGCCGCCCGGCGACCTCGCCGAAGAGCACCTTCTCGACGGCGGCCTCGTCGGCCAGGCTCAGCAGGATCACCGAGGCCGCCGAGGCGGCGTCGCCCGCCGACTCGGCGAGCGTCGCACCCGCCTCGACCAGTGGCAGGGCCTTCTCCCTCGTACGGTTGTAGACCGTCACCGGGAAGCCCGCGGCCACCAGCGCATGTGCCATCCCGCCGCCCATGCCGCCGAGTCCGATGACGGCGACCGGTCGGAGGGCCACGGCGCTCAACTCCCCACCGGGTGCGTGTCGACGGAGAGCTGCGAGATGCAGCGCATACTGGCGTTCTTGAAGTACGCGCCGAAGCCCTCCGCCGTGGAGGTGTCCCGCTGCTCCGCCAGATAGGGCGCGAGCTGGTCCTCGATGAGGTGCACGCCCTTCTGCCCGGCCATGTGGCGCGCGATGGCACGGAAGTCGCCCTCGTAGTGGATGACCCGCACCATGAACTCGTCCTTGATGAAGACGGCGGTGCCCAGCAGCCGCCCGGCGGGAGCGCCGTCCTCGGCCTGGAACTCGGGAGTGTCCACCCGCTGGAATCGGGCGAAGATCTCGGCGATCTCGTCCTCGTGGCCCGGCTGCACCTTGTAGGTGATCGCGGCGTACGGCATCAGACTCCTCCATCCACGTTCAGGGTCGCTCCGGTGATGTAGCGGGACGTGTCGCCTGCCAGGAAGATCACGGCGCCCGCCACGTCGTCGGGCTGGCAGATCCGGCCGAGCGCGGTCATGCCCACGATCCGTTCGACCGCCTGCGGCGGCAGCCCGGCGCCCTCGGTCGTCTCGGTGAGGCCGGGGGCGACCACGTTGACCCGGATGCCCCTCGGGCCGAGTTCCTTGCACAACGCACGGGTGAAGCCGATCAGCGCGGCCTTGGACGCCGTGTAGTGCACACCGGCGGACCGGCCGCGCAACGCGACCGAGGAACCGATTCCGATCACCGAGGCGCCCTCGGCGAGCAGATCGTGCAGGGCGTGGGTCACCAGGTAGGCGGCGGTGACGTTGTGCTCGAGGACGCGGTGCCACTCCGTCTCCTCGAGCTCGCCGAACGGCACGGCACCGTCGACGCCGACGTTGTTGACCAGGACGTCGACCGTCCCGAAGGTCTCGCGGACCGCATCGGCCAACTGCTCGACGTCGGCGGAGACCGTGACGTCGGCCTGGACGAGCCGGTGGGTGACACCGCGCTCCTTCAGCTCCCGGCTGAGGTCCTCCGCAGCCTCGCCCGGGCTGCGATGGACGATGATCAACTGGGCGCCCTCCCTCGCGAAGGCCAGGACGGTCGCGCGTCCGATGCCTCGCGTGCCGCCGGTGACGACGACCTTCCTGCCGGACAATCCTTGATCCACCGAAGCTCCTCTCGTCAGGGCGGCCGTGACGGGTCACGGCCGCCGCAGTGCCTGCTTGCCGTAGTGCGTGTTGCCCGGACGCCTGCGAGCGCGGGGCCGTCCTCGCCGGACGACCCCGCCTGTCTCGCCGATCTCGCGGCGTCAGGAGGAGGAGGTGATCGGGGTCGGCGGTTCCGCGACCTTCTCCGTACCGCTCTCGGCAGGCCCGTCCGGGCCCAACGACCTGGTCAGCGCTCGTCGCCGGAGGGCGAAGAACAGGCCGACCGAGGTCGCGGCGGAGCCGAGCAGCAGGTAGTAGAGCGGTTCGGGGATGACGGTGGCGAGTTGCACGACCCCGCTGCCTAAACCACCGCCCATGCCCGCGAACAGCCAGAGCAGGCCCAGGACTCGCGAGGTGTACTGCCGTGGCAGCACGTCGGCGGCGGCGGCGATGGTCACCGCGGCGACCACGACCTCACCGCAGGCGTGGGCCAGGTAGACGACGAGCAGCCACATCGGCGAGACGAGCGTGCCGTCGGCGGCCAGCGTGGTCGCCACCGACATCAGCAGGAAGCTGCCGCCCATCAGGACCAGGCCGATCGAGAACTTCACCGCGACGTTGTTCTTCCTGCCGATCCTCGGCATCGACAGGGCGATCACCGGCGCGAGGACGAGGATGAACATCGGGGTGGCCGACTGCAGCCAGCTGGCCGGGATCTCCCAGCCCAGGATGACCCGGTCGGTGTGGTCTCGGGCGAACAGGTTCAGCAGCGAGGAAGCATGGGCGTTCATCATCCAGAACAGCGTCGCGCCGAGGAAGACGACCAGGAAGGCCCGCAGCCGCCGTCGGTCGCCCGCGCCGAGCCCCTTGTTCCGGTAGAGCAGGGTGTAGCCGAAGGCAGGCGCGATCACGGCGCTCAGCCCGGCCATCGCGATCACGACCATCAGACTGAGCACCCCGGCCGCCCACAGGCCGAGCAGCAGTGCGGCGAGCACGCCCGCCACGCTCAGGACGATGCGCAGCGCCTTGGCCCGCTCCTGCGGGTCCAGTGGTCGGCCCGGTCCGGCGCCCACGCCCTGGAACTGTCGCCCGCTGAGGGCGATCTGCAGGCCGCACAACAGCATGGCGACCGCCGCCACCGAGAAGCCGAGCCCCCAGTTCACCCGTTCGCCGAGGTAGCCGGTGACCAGCGGGGCCAGCAACGCGCTGACCTGGATGCCGACGTACATCAACGAGATGCCCGACTCCCGACGCCGGGCGTCGGGGTACATCAGGTTGATCATTCCCTGGTGGTTCGGCTTGTACAGGCCGCCCGCCACCGCCAGGATGCCCAGGCCCACGGCGGTGCTCCAGCCCGCCGGGACGGCGAGAAGCAGGTAGCCCGCCATGCCCAGGAAGGAGGACACCACCAGGGTGGGCCGCTGGCCCAGGACTCGATCGCCCACCCAGCCGCCGGGGTGCGACAGCATGAACATCAGGCCGATCCACGCGCCGAACAGCGCGGCGGCCTCGCCGATCGGCAGCCCCAGGCCGCCTTCCGAGCGGGGCGCCGAGGCATAGAGGACGAGGATCGCCTGCATGCCGAAGAAGCCGAAGCGCTCCAGGGCGTCGGTGGAGAAGAGAGTCAGATACCAGCGGGGCAGGCCTCGGCGCGGGCCGGACTCCGCCGAGGACTCCCGTGTCGCGGAACTCATCGAGCAACTCCCGTGGGTGTCGTGCCGTGGTTGATGTCAGGCCTGCTGCACCGACGGCGTTGCGGCCGAGGTGCGCGCAAGACCGAGCTGCGGACGGAACGACAGGTAGAGACCGTCGACGGCGTTCCCGGCATGCATGGGCGCCTTCTTCTGCTCGTGGACCTTGTTCAGGTTCGCCAGCGGGTTGGGGTTTCCGCTCTCCGAGCCGGTCAGGTGCTCGTGCACCTTCCGATAGACCGACTGAGCATCGTTCATGTCCTCGATTCCGGTGATGATCCGGTCGAAGGCGGCCTGGATGTTCAGCTCCTGGTGGTCTGCGGTGGAGAGACGCTGGGCGTTGTAGAAGTGGTGCTCCTTGCCCTTGTAGCTGTCGTAGAAGACCGAAACCAGCACGAGCATCCGCTCGTAGGACTGGCGGTAGACGGTGTCGAAGAAGCCCCATGCCTCGGCCTCGGTGGTCTCCCCCCGGAGCACGCTGCCGATGCTCGCCGCACCGAGCATGGCGCTGTACGTGGCCAGGTGGACTCCGGTGGACAACAGCGGGTCGAGGAAGCAGGCCGCGTCGCCGACGAGGAGATAGCCGGGACCGCTGAAGGACTCGGCGGCGTAGGAGTAGTCCTGCTCCACCTTCATCTCGCTGACCTTCTCCGCCTCGGAGAGCAGGTCGAGCACGCCGGGGCACTGGTCCAGCGACTGCCGGTACACCGCCTCGATGCTGCCGAGCTCGTTGCGACGCCGATTGAAGTCGTCGCGGCCGGTCACCAGGCCGACGCTCATGGTCCCGTCGTGCAGCGGAATCGCCCAGAACCAGCCGTCCGGAACGGAGGCCACGACGATCGCGCCCTCGGAGCCCCGGTCCAGTCGCTTGGCGTTCTTCCAGTACGACCAGGCCGCGACGTTGCGGAACACGTCGTGGAACCGCCTGGACTTGAGGTACTTCGTCGCCATCACCCCGCCCCGACCGGAGGCGTCAACGAGGTAGTCGAAGCTGATCCGGCCCGTCACGTCGGCGTTCTTCGTCTCGGCCCAGGTCGCCGAGACCGGCCGACCGTCCTCGAAGTGCAGCTCCTTCACCGAGGTGCCCTCGACCACCTCGACGCCCAGTTCGCGGGCATGGTTGAGCAGCAGCTCGTCGAACTCCGAGCGGATGACCTGGAAGGCGTTGGTCCCGTCGCTGCCGAGGTCGTTGAAGACGACCTCCCATTCCTCGGGTCCCCAGAGGAAGTAGGCGCCGCCCTTGGGCTGGAAGCCGTGCGAGGTGACCTTGTCCCAGACCCCCAACAGCTCGAAGATCGGTCTGCACGAGGGCAGGATCGACTCGCCGATGTGATAGCGGGGAAAGCGGTCTCGTTCTAACAACGTGACCTGGAAACCCTGTTGAGCCAACAGCCCCGCCGTGGTGGACCCGCCGGGCCCACCTCCGATGACAAGGATCTGGGTCGCAGCGCGCATGGGCGTCTCCACTCCGGCCTGCGGAAACCCGGATACCGAGGCGTCGCCACGGCCAGGGTCGTCCGTTCGTACGGCCCAGACTGGCAACGGCCCATCGAGAACGACTCAAGTCGATCTGGGGCAGATTCCCGCAGGCGAGGGCGGGCGGAAGTCGGATCCCGGCCGGAGGCGCGAGAACGGCTCGGTTCGGACCGGAACGGCGGGGCTCACCGCCTGGTTCGTCGCCGCGCAGCGCGGGCCGACCCGGCAGGAGGGCGCGGGCGCGCCGCACCGTGCCGCCGACGGCGAGCGAGCTGGCGGCGGGCAGTGGCGCCGACCCGCCCGTCATGCGGTCGGACTCCGGCCCGGCGAGCAGTACGGGAGGAGTGCGTGGGTCAGCTCGCCGTCTGGCGGCGCGCCGAGGTCGTACGGAGTGCACGACGACGGCGACGCCGCCAGGACGGACAGGTCAGACGACCTCGAAGTTGACCATCATCGCCATGTCCTCGTGCTCGAGATTATGACAGTGCACCAGGTAGCGGCCCCGGAAGCCGCTGAAGCGCACCAGAACCTCCAGCACCTCATACGGGCGGATGTCCACGGTGTCCTTCCAGCCCTGCTCGGCAGGCTCCGGCTCGGCTCCGTTGCGAGTGAGGACCTGGAAATGGGCGAGGTGAATGTGGACCGGGTGGTGGAAGTCGCTGGTGAACCGCCACAGCTCGACGGTGTCGAGTGCCGGGGTCGCCATGTTGCTCATCGGGTCGAACGGTTCGCCGTTGATCGTCCACGTCTGGTGGCCGTTGATCGTGGTGAGCCGGAAGTCGAAGTCCCGCTCGGCGACCGCCTCCTCCCTGGTGAGCCGCTCGATCTCGGAGAGCCGCTCGGGGATCTCGGACTCGTCGCTCTCCTCGCGGACCACGTCGAACCGCATGACCTGTCGCGTGCCCTCCTCGCCGAGGAGGTTCTCCAGGACCACCTGGGTGCCGACCGGATAGGCGGAGAAGTCGATCACGAGGTCGAAGCGTTCCGCAGGCGCCGCATCGAACTCGTCACGCTCCACGGGCGCGGCGAACAGACCCTGGTCGGAACCGATCTGGACGAATGCGGGACCGTTCTCCGGCGCGGGCGAGAGCGCGAATCGGTAGCGGCGGGCGTTGGAGGCGTTGATCAGCCGGAAGCGGTACCGCGTGTCGGCGACCTCCATCACCGGCCACGGCGCGCCGTTGACCAGGACGACGTCGCCCTGCACCCCGGAGTGATAGTCGGGCTCGACGCCGGGGACGCTGGTCAGCGTCGCGTCCAGCGACGGGTATTTGAACTCGCCGTCGGCGCCGAAGGCCCGATCGCAGATCAGCAACGGGACGTCCTTGTCGCCTGCGGGCAGCGAGAGCGCGTCCTCTTCGTCGTCGTGCAACAGGAACGCGCCGAGGAGCCCTCGCCACACCTGCGGGGCGCTGAAGTCCATCCGGTGGTCGTGGTACCAGAGCGTCGCCGCCCGCTGTTCCAGCGGATAGGTGTGCTCCTTGACCTCCTCGTGGAGCGTCCAGGCCTCGGGCGGCACCTGCATCACGTCGTGCGAGTGCAGTCTGGGGTCGTGCGGGTAGCCTGCGGGCACGACGAGGTCGGTGGCGTAGCCGTCGGAGTCCGGCGGAGTCACTCCCCCGTGCAGGTGCGTCGAGGTCGGAACCGGCAGCTCGTTGCGCACCGACACCACGGAGCGCTGTCCGGAGCGAACCCGGAACGTGGGGCCGGGGAAGGATCCGTCGAAGCCCCAGATCGTAGTCGTGGTGCCGGGCACGATCTCCAGGGCAGCGGCGCGTTGCACCAGCTCGTAATAGTCGGTGCCGCCCTCGGTGCGCACCGGCTCGGCGACGGCGGGTATCGGCAGACCGACGCGGAACGGCTCTGGCAACGGCAGGTCGCTGCGCAGCAGGACTCCGGCGTTCTCGCCGAACACGCTCGCGCAGCCGCTTCCGCCGAGGACGACCAGGCCGAGTCCGCCCGTCAGCGCCAGGAAGCCCCGGCGCGAGACCGAGGGACCGGATCGCCGGTTCATCCCCGCCTCCTCACGGTCCGTCGCGACACGTCGAATCGGGCGGTGAACACCCAGATGAGCAGCGCGACGGAGATGCCGAACAGCAGTACGCCGACCGGGATGTGCAGGTCGATCACGCGCATGAAGCCCATCTCGGTCTGAGCGAACACCAGGACGGCCAGCAGCACGAAGGCGATGATCGGCCAGCCCGGCCCGCCCACCGGCCAGCGCAGCAGCACGGCAGCGATGATCAGCAGGAAGAGCAGGAAGAGGTTGGTGTGCGCGTTGATCTCGTGCATCGCGAGCATTCCGACGTTGCCGGTGACGAAGAGCCCGGCCAACACCGCCTGCAGGAAGGTGCTCACGAAGTACAGGACGACCAGCACCCGGATGGTCAGGGCGATCACCAGGCGCAGTCCGCGTCGCCTGTCCGGTGTCGTGGTGGTCTGGTCGGCCGAGTCCGGTTCTACCCGGTTCGCCATCGGCTACTCCGATCTCCTTTAGATCGGGCGGCTCATCGGCCCGCCCGCCGTCATCGCCGCTGCCGGACGCGGGCGTTCCGCTCACCGCATCCTCGTCATCCCCAGTTCGGCCCGAGTGCGCTCGGGCAGATCGAGCGCAGATTACTACATACCGGGTAATTCGGTGCTGTCGACCGGCTGAGCCATTCGACTGAAAGAACCGTCGGGACCCGCTGGGAGAGCGGCGCACAGCACGGAAGCCGATCGCCTCGCAGCGGAGGGCCCACCGGGATCGATCTTCAGACCCCCGACGTCCAATGTCCCGAGCCGAGTGAATCAGTCGGCTTCACAGCTTGGTCAGCCGGTCGGGCGGCCACATCGACGCCCGACACCTCTGGCGACGGCTCGTGGATCACCAGGGGATCTGGTGGGTGTACAACGCGGCACCCTGCTTGACCCCGGCCTTGAGGAAGATCGGCAGGACGAGGTCGCGGAAGACGCGGCCGACCGGGCCGGGTGCCGCCTTCTGGTTGCCGTTGTGCCGAGTCTGCGCGATCACGTGATCCACCCTGGGCCTGCGGATTCGCTCGTAGTCGGCGAGCCCCTCCGCGATGCTCGTCCCGTCTCGCAGGCTCCTCGCCAGGACGATCGCGTCCTCCAGTGCCATC
The DNA here is from genome assembly GCF_001941625.1 of Actinoalloteichus fjordicus. Taxonomy (NCBI): domain Bacteria; kingdom Bacillati; phylum Actinomycetota; class Actinomycetes; order Pseudonocardiales; family Pseudonocardiaceae; genus Actinoalloteichus; species Actinoalloteichus fjordicus. The sequence goes on along the minus strand of NZ_CP016076.1, from coordinate 2,426,171 downwards.
GACGCGCCCTGCCCGGTATGCGGCCCCATCGCGTGGGCCGCGTCGCCGAGCAGCACGATGCGGTCGGTGTGCCACTTGGGCAGGGTCGGCGCGTCGAACAGCAGGTAGCGGTCGATCTCGTCGGTCGAGGCGATGATGTCCACGATGGGCGCGCGGTCACCCTGGTGCATCTCCATCAGGTGCTCACGCCAGACGGCGTTCGGGATGCTGCGGAGCCGGTGCCTGCTGGGCTCGTCGGCCTGGTGATAGTTCTGGAACCAGAAGACGTGTCCGTCGGGCAGGACCTGATAGCCGAAGAACCCCTTGAGCCCGAAGGTCATCCGCATGGTGCCGTCGGCCTTGAGTCCCGGCAGGTAGCCGATGCCCCCGGAGTCGATCATCTCGGTGTAGCGAGGCTGCGGAAGGCCCTTGACCACCGCATGGCGCACCCTCGACCGGATGCCGTCGGCGCCGACCAGCAGATCGCCGTGGTCCTCGGCACCGTCCTCGAACCGGACCCGGACGCCGTCCGCCGTGGACTCCACTTCGGTCACCTCGTGACCGAACGTCGTCGGGATGCCCTGCGCCTCGACCTCGGCCACCAGCAGGCGATGAAGCTCGCCCCGATGCAACAGCACCGTGGACTCGGACAACAGCGCCAGCCGCCTGCCCCGGTGGTTGAGGAACTCGGTGCGCTCCGTCGCCTGTCCGATGCCCACGACCTTGTCGGCGAGGCCGAGGGTCCGCAGTACCGAGAGTCCGTTGGGTGCCAGGTTGAAGGAGCCGCCGTCGTCGGCGGCGTCCGCGGCCCGCCGCTCATGCACGACCGGCTCGAAGCCTGCCTTCTTCAGATAGAGGGCGACCACCGGCCCCGCGATGCCGCAGCCGATGACCAGTACGCGCTTGCGCTGTCCGTTGCTCGTCGTCATGCCGACAACTTAGCACGATTATACAAACCCGAGCATTCAATACCACCGTTCGAGGTTCGCGGCCCGGACGACCGTCGGGTTCGCCGACTCATCCGGGACGGCGGCGGTCTTCGCCGCGACGGAGCGGTCGTTCCGAACGGACACCCAGGCGGAGGATCGTCGAACGATGCAGCTAGCCGGCCTGTTCGTTCGATCGGAGGACTCGAAAGGCGACCGCGCAGCCGGGCACGACCGACACGGGCCAGGACAGCACGTCAGGCCGCCCACAAGGACGGCCTATCCAAGTACCAAATATCCGTGGTGTCAGTATGCCGATCGGCGAACACGGCGACCCGACGGCCGACGATCGCCGGGGTCGTGCCGCGTATGCCGCCGAGTCAACACCGCCGGACGGCCTCCTCGCCCCGGGGAATTCCCCGATCTCCGATCAGGGACGCCCCCTGAGTCCGATCAGAGGAGAGCCCCCGAGCGACCGAATTCGCGCATTCCGGACACGGAGGACGTCTCCTCCGACGTCACGCGACCCCGAGGGCGCGACTCACCTCGTGTCCGCGACGGCGCCAGACACGGCGGCCGCCGCCGGGAACATCTCGCGACCAGGGCGAACGCGGAACGACACGACATCACGACTCGGTCGAGACCACGCCCGGCACGCCCTCGCCGGACAGTCGGCGGCAGACGTTCTCATGCGAGGTTCGAGTGACGCCCGGCATGCTCGGCCGATGGACGTCGTGATCAACGCGCCTCGCGCCGCCGTCCACAGACCCGGCACTCGACAGGAGTGACACACCGTCCTCCTGTCCCGCGTGAGTACTTCCGCCCGCCGTCACCCGATCAAGGGAACGACCATGACACAGTGGACCGAGGCAGACATCCCCGACCTGACCGGCCGAACAGCGCTGGTGACCGGGGCCAACAGCGGACTCGGCCTGGAGACGGCCACGCAGCTCGCCCGCCGTGGCGCCCTGGTCGTCCTCGCGGGCCGGGACGCCGACCGAGGCCGGGCCGCGACCGAGACCGTCGCGACCGAGGCCACCGGGCCCGTGCCGAAGTGGCTCCGACTCGACCTCGCCGATCTCGGCTCGGTCCGCGCCGCCGCAGAGCAGTTCCACGCCGACCACTCGACGCTGGACGTCCTGGTGAACAACGCCGGGGTGATGGCGATCCCGAGGCAGCTCACCGCCGACGGGTTCGAGCGCCAGTTCGGCACCAACCACCTCGGGCACTTCGCCCTGACCGGCCTCCTGCTGCCCGCGCTGTCCCGCAGTCGACGGGCGCGCGTGGTCACCGTCAGCAGCAGACTGCACAGTGCGGGCCGAATCCGCTTCGACGATCTCGACTTCACCCGGCGTTACAGCCGGATGGCGGCGTACTCGCAGTCCAAACTCGCCAATCTGCTGTTCGCCTTCGAGCTCGACCGGCGATGCAGGGCCTCGTCCGCAGACCTGATCAGCGTGGCCGCTCACCCAGGCCTCGCCGCGACGAATCTGTTCGCGAGCGCAGGCGGCCTCTACGGCCTGTTCGGTCGCGTGATGGTGCCGCGCTTCGCACAGTCGGCGGAGGCGGGCGCCCTGCCCCAGCTACGCGCCGCCACCGCGCCCGACGTCGAGGGAGGCCAGTACTTCGGGCCGCACGACCGGGGTGAGCAGAGCGGCTTCCCCGTCGTGGTCCGCGCGTCGGAACAGGCCTACGACGAGGCGGCCGCCCGTCGGCTCTGGGCGGTCTCCGAGGAGCTGACCGATGTCCGCTATCAGGAACACCCCGAACCCGCCCCGGATTGATCTCACCAGAGGGCCATTGCTCACGATTCGAGTGATGGAACGATCACTGGGAGTAATATTACTGGGGCGGTGCGGCCGGGACGTCGACGGCGGCCGTCGACGAGGGCCTCCCACCGCACGACAGGCAGTATTTCTGCGCACTTCTCGGAGGGTTTTCCCGTGACACGAAGCAGTCAATTACGCCCGGTACCCGGCATCGAGCCCGACGGGGGCACCGCCCTGATCGCCTGGCTCGAGGAAATGCGCGATCGGGCTCCGGTCTGGAAAGACGGCATCGGGGTCTGGCATGTCTTCCGCTACGCGGACGTCAGCCGAGTGATCACCGACTACTCGATCTTCTCGGCCGACTACAGCAAGGCCTACGCTGACAATCAGCAATTCCGGCCTGGAAACATCACGATGGTCGATCCCCCGTATCACCGCAAGCTTCGCGGCCTCGTGAGTCAGGCCTTCGGGGCCAGAGCGATCAATGCGCTCGAAGGTCGAATCCACCGAATCTGCCACGAGCTGCTCGACGCGATGGACGGCGCCGAGGAGATCGACATCGTGCAGGACTTCTCCTATCCGCTGCCGGTGATCGTGATCGCCGAACTGCTGGGCGTGCCGCCCGCCGATCGGGTGCTCTTCCAGCAGTGGGCCGACAGCATTCTGCTGGCCGACCATTCCGACATGGGCGACGAGGCCTTCATCACCTCGTTCGGCGACTCGGTACGCAACACCGGTGACTACATGCTGCGCCACTGCGAATCGCGCAGGCGATCTCCGCAGGACGACCTGATGACCCGGCTGGTCGAGGCCGAGGTGGACGGGGAGCGGCTCGACGATCAGGAGATCGCCACCTTCGCGGGTCTGCTGCTGATGACCGGACATGTGACGACCACGATCCTGCTGGGCAACGCCCTGCTGTGCCTGCGGGACGAGCCGGGCGCCGAGGCCGAACTGCGCGCCGACCGGGCGCTGATCCCGACGGCGGTCGAAGAGGTGCTGCGATACCGAGCGCCCTTCATGCAGACCAAGCGGGTGGCCGTCGAGGACGTCGAGGTCGCGGGTGTCCGGATTCCGAAGGACGAGCTGATCATGCCCTGGCTGCTCTCCGCGAATCTCGATGAGCGACAGTTCGCCCAGGCAGATCGCTTCGACATCCGCCGCGACCCCAATCCGCACCTGGGTCTGGGGCGCGGCATCCACTTCTGTCTCGGGGCACCGCTGGCCAGGCTCGAAGGCAGGGTGGCGATGAACGTCCTGTTCGACCGCCTGCGGAGCATGCGGGTGACCGCGACGCCTCCGTTCGACCCCTACGGCTGGGGCCTCTACGGCGTTCGGAACCTGGCCACGTCGATCGAGTGGACCTGATCTCGATCCACGAACCGAGATCATCCCGGCACCGGCGGACATCGACCGCCGGTGCCGTGCCAGGTCCGGCCTGCGGCACACGGGTCGCGCACTGACGCTCAGCAGGCCGCGCGCAGGCGGCGGGCACCTCGCCCCGCGGCGACGCCGGGGCGGCGTCCACCGAACGCGACGCGAAGTAGAGCACCGTCGCCCGGTCTCTCTTTCCCGTGAAGGTGAATTCGAGTCGGGTTCAACGACGGCGCCGAAAAATAGTTGCCCGTTCACCTGAAATTCCCCACTCGAAGGTCACACGAGAATGGGCGGTGTCCGCCGTTCACTCGATCGAACAGGCATCAACGCCGGGGATCGAAACATCCATAAGGTACTACAGGCATATGACCACGCGATCCTCGCTGCGGGAACCGCCGAGCCCTCCCCGGGCCGACGCCCCAGCCACGACCGGGAAATATGACGCTCAGTCGTTTTCTAGACTTGCTCTAGCCAGACTCCAGCGAGCCTCCAGTCGAGGCGACGAATGTCCCGACTGGTGGAAGCGGCAGAGCCTCAGGGGAAATCCGCCTGAATGAGCTGAGATCCACCGATACCGAGGTTGTGAGGGGACTTGTCAAGGCTGTAGCGACTCTTCTCGTCTCCCGGCGACATCGCGGCCTGCCGAGAACGCAGGCACGGTACTCGTCGGTCCGGACACGGGCTCGCCTGACAAGGTCGACCGGAAGGAGAGTGGTAGTAGTGCAGGTACATGTACTGGGACCGTTCGAGGTACTGCGAGACGGGCGGTTCGCCACCCCGTCCGCGCCCAAGCTCCGTCAGGTGCTCGCGTTGCTGGTCACCCACGCCAACAGCATCGTCCGCACCGATCAGATCATCGAGGAGCTCTGGGAGGACCATCCGCCCAAGAGCGTCACCACGACACTGCAGACCTACGTCTACCAACTACGAAAACTCCTTCGCCTCAGCGGCTCCGGCGGGCCTGCGATCCATCGCAACGAGCCCCTCACCGAGGCCGTGCTGCTGACTTCTCCCAGTGGTTACCTCCTCGGGCTGCCGCCGGACGCCATGGACTCGCATCGCTTCGAGCAGCTCGCCGAACGAGGCAGGACCGAGTTCGAATCGGGATCACTCGCCGAGGCCGCCGACACCCTCGGCGCCGCGCTGAAGCTGTGGCGCGGACCGGCGCTGATCGACGTCACGCCAGGTCCGGTGCTACAGGCCGAAGTGGTCCGGCTCGACGAGATCCGCAAGAACGCGCTGGAACGACGCATCGACAGTGCACTCTCACTGGGCAGGCATCGGGAGCTGCTCGGCGAGCTGACCACCGCCGTGACCCGAGAACCGACCCACGAGGGCTTTCAGGCCCGACTGATGCTGGCGCTCTACCGGTCGGGCAGGCGTTCCGACGCGCTCCAGGTCTACCAGCGGGCCCGCAAGGTGCTCGCCGACGAACTCGGTCTCGATCCCTCGTCCGAACTCCAGAAGCTGCACGCCGCGGTCCTGTCGGCCGACCCGGCGCTGGAGGCACCCCGAATCCGGGAGACGGTCCGCACCACGCAGGAGGTCGAGCCGCCCGCCGAACTGCCGTCGGACATGCCCTCCATCGTCGGCAGGGACGCGCAGCTCGCCGTGGCGCTTACGGCCCTGACGACCACGGACCGCAAGGCGCCGCCGGTGGTCGTCGGCGTCGGGGCACCCGGCACCGGGAAGTCGGCCTTCTGCATCCACGCCGCCCACCTGGTGCGGTCGGACTACCCCGACGGCCAGCTCTACGCCCAGCTGCTGGACCCGAGAGGCGAGCCGGTCGATCTCGCCGATGTGCTCGCGCACTTCCTTCGTGCGCTGGGCGTGACCCCGGCGTCCCTGCCGCGCTCGCTGGAGGAACGATGCCAGATGTTCCGGGGTCGGACGGCGGGCAGGCGGGTGCTGGTGGTGCTCGACGACGTGGTCAGCGCCGAACAGCTGCTCCGACTCAAGCCGTCGGGAAGCGGGTGCGCGGTGCTCGCCGCCAGCAGGAGACGCCTCTCCAACCCGATGATCACCACCACCTTGGAGATGCCGCCGTTGGACATCGGCGACTCGCTACAGCTGCTCGGGTCGACCTTGGGAGCACACCGCATCACCGGAGAGATCGACGCCGTCCACGAACTGGTCGAGCTGTGCGAGGGAATGCCCCTGGCGCTGCACGCCTCCGCCAGCAGGCTTCGGCTGCGCCCGCACTGGTCGATCACGCGCCTGGTCGAGTGGGTTCTTCGCGAACAGCGGCGCGGTCCGGAACTGGCGGTCAAGGCACTGGAGTTGTCGGCCAGCATCGAGCAGACTTACCGACTCGCCTCTCCCGCAGTCCGGACCGCCTTCCGCCTCGTCTCGATCCTGCACGAACAGCCGGTCTCCCCGCAGGCCGCGGCAGCGGTGTTGCGCTGCACGGAGTTCTCGGCCGAATCACTGTTGGAGGAACTCGTCGAGTTCAGGCTGTGCGACGCGGAGCCCGCCGCCGAGGAGCCGGGCGGTTTCCGCTATCGGTTCCCCACTCACCTGCGAGCCGCGGCAGGCCTGCTCGAACGGGTGCCTGAACACGACGAGGTCTTCATGCCTGCCGTCAGCGCCCCGCCAGCACAACGGGCAGCGAGCCCAAGCTGGGCTCCTCGGTCGGCGCCCAGCGAGGCGTGAGGTCGCCGGGGACCTGCCCGTGTCCCTGCGGGCAGTCCCCGGCCTCGCTGTCCCGGAGGTCGCAGCAGCCGGGCAGGTGCGTCGTGGTAACGGACCGCTGTTCCACCGATCCCTCCCACTGCTCGCGGGCGAACCAGCGGTTGACCGGGTGGAACTCAAAGCGCACCTCCTCCTCCCTGGTGCGCTCCGCGATGCGCAGCAGCCCGCGACCGACGAGCTGAGCCAACGTCGCCTCAGCCTGTTCCGGGTCGCACCCGAGCCGTCGTGCCGCGTCGGGTGCGGTGAACCGCGAGGACAGTGTCGACAGGTCACGGAAGGTCCGCCAGACGCCGACCGGCAGTCCTCGTGTTCCGGTGACCAGGCTCCGTCGGACGTCGATGCCGTCGAACCGGAGCAGATCCAACGGCCTGCCGCTCTCGCCCAGATGTCTGGCCATGCTGGAGACCGGCCAGCCCAGGGCGGCGCTGAGCCTGGCTCCGACACAGCGCACCGCCAGCGGGAGGTTGCCGCAGAGGTCGGCGAGCCGCTCGGCCTCCGCCCGCTCCCGATTCACCCGCTCCGCGCCGATCATCCCGGAGAGCAGCTCCAGACTCTCCGCACAGGACAAGGGCTCCAGGGTCCGCACCCTGGCACCGGGCAGACTCTGCACGCCCACCCTCGCGGTGACCAGGACCGCGCAGCCCGCACCGCCGGGCAGCAGGTGGCGGACCTGGTCGATGCCCGCGGCGTCGTCGAGCACGACGAGCAGCCGCCGCTCCGCGCTCCAGGTGCGGAACAACGTCGCCAGTTCGTCCAGCTCGCCGGAGAGCTGGTCGGGTGCGAAGCCTGCCGCCCGGAGAAAGCCTCGTAGCGCCGAGACCGGGGTGCGCGGCGTGCCGGACCCGCCGAGGTCGCAGAAGAGCTGCCCGCCGTCGAACCGACCGCGCAGTCGATGGGCGACCCGGACGGCGAAAGACGTCTTGCCGATGCCGGGCATGCCGCTCACCGCGAGCACCCGCAGGCTCGCCCCGGCGGCCGCGTCGCCCGAGTCCGGCGCCAGCCAGCGCCGCGCGTCCTCCAGCAGGCCACTTCGACCGACGAAGTCGGCGATGTCATGGGGCAGCTGTGCAGGCGTGCCGATCTCGGTGCCCTCGGGGGCACGTCGGGCAGGCACCAGCCTGGCCGCCGGAACCCCGGCCTCCTCGCCCCCGCCCGCGAGCAGGTCGTTGTGCACCCGTTGCAACGCGGGCGACGGCTCCAGCCCGAGCTGGTCGATCACGTTCCGCCGAAAGCGCCGATAGACGTCCAGGGCCTCGTGCTGCCTGCCGGAACGGTTCAACGCGGTCATGAGCTGCCCATGGAACCCCTCGTCGAGCGAGCGGGCGACGGTCAGCTCCTTCAACTCGCTGATCAGCTCGCGATGCCTGCCCAGTCGCAGATCCGCCTCGATCCGCGACTGCAGCGTGCGGAGTCGACTCTCGTCGAGCCTGGTCAGATGTGCGGTGAGCAGGTTGCCGACCTCGAGGCCGCCGAGTGCGGGTCCTCGCCAGAGGGCCAGTGCGTCCCGAAGTCGCTCGGCGGCGACCTCCGCCTCACCCACGTCCAATGCGCTGCGTCCCTCACGGGAAAGCTGTTCGAATCTATACTGGTCGACGCTCTCGACGGGCGTGGTGATCACGTAGCCGAAGTAGCGAGTCCGGAGGCCGACCTGCGTCTCGTCGGCCAGCTCTGCGAACAGAAGCTTGCGCAGCTTGTAAATGTAGGTCTGCAGTGTCGCCAATGCACTGGACGGCGGTCGCTCCCCCCACAATTCATCCACCAGTTCGCTGGTGTGCACGAGGGTATTGTGCCGAGAGACCAGTAGTGCGAGAACCTGTCGGGTTTTTGGCGCCGTCGGGGTCAGGTCTTGATCGTCAACGAGGACTTCCAGCGGACCGAGCGTGTTGAACCGTACAGCCATGCATCCTCCCCAGTCGTCGCCCGAACGGACTAAGGCACCCGGCGAAGGTGATCGGCAAGCGACCGGCTTGCCTGCTGAAAAGACGAACAAAAGCCCACCGAGAGGTCACCATTCCAGGAATCTGCTAATCCGACTCGGGCGGAGCCAGCCTACTCCATTGCGCCGTTTAGTCCCATGGCCCAGGAAAACGACGACGAATACACCCAGAAGACCCAACGACGTGCCGGGTTCACTGCTCAGCGTGAGATCGACGGCGCCCGACTCGACAAGAAACACCCACCTGGCGGAGCACCCCGGCACGCGCGGCCAGACACACTGTCAGGCTGACCACGTCTCTGCGCGCGCGGCCGGGTTACGAGAGGTGACGCACCGTCGCGGGCTACGCCGTCGGGGCCGTCAGGGGCCGGTGTCGCCAGGAATCCAGCTCACCGGACGACCACTGTCCGTGAGAATACGCTGCCATCGGACGAGGCCGCTCGGTGCGTCCGGCTGCCACGGCCAGGCGCCCTCCGGGCTGGCCGCGATCAATTGCACGGCCGGAAAGTCGCCCCGGCGATACATCAGAAGAGCGTGCCCGAAGTACTCAGCGTAGTAGCCCTTGTCCACTCGTTCGAAGGTGACCGGACAGTCCTGGATGAATCCGTCATAACACTGCCCGATCGCAAAGGCCTCCCCGCCGAGCACGCGCTGAACGAACTGGTTCAGCACGGCGTGCGCGACCTTCGGCGGCATGCCCACCGCAACCGCCTCGGGGCTGCCGCAGCGCCGCCACAGCCCCACGGTGAAGGCGAACGGCGGCCCGTTGCGGTCACCCCCGACGTGCACGACCGCGGCACCGTGCTCCTCTGCGTCGGCCAGCAGTCTCCTGCGGGCCTCCTCGTCTCCAGGAAGCATCCGAGCAGCCCTTCCGAGTCGGCGGCGGGTGACTCAGGCCTCGACGGCCTGCATGACCTCGTCGGACACGTCGATGTTGGAGAAGACGTTCTGCACGTCGTCGCAGTCCTCCAACGCGTCGATCAGCCGGAAGACCTTCCGCGCCGTGTCCACGTCCAGCTCCACCGTGCCGGAAGGCACGAAGTCGGCCTCGGCCGAGTCGTACTCGATCTCCGCCGCGCGCAGGGCGGAGCGCACCGCCACCAGGTCGGCTGCCTCGGAGACGACCTCGAAGTTCTCCCCGAGGTCGTTGACCTCCTCGGCGCCGGACTCCAGCACCGCGCCGAGCACGTCGTCCTCGCTCAGCCCGTTCTTGGGCAGCACCACGACCCCCTTGCGGGAGAACAGGTACGAGACCGAGCCGGGGTCGGCCATCGATCCGCCGTTGCGCGTCATGGCCGTGCGAACCTCGGACGCGGCGCGGTTGCGATTGTCGGTCAGGCACTCGACCAGGACCGCGACGCCGTTGGGCCCATAGCCCTCGTACATGATCGTCTGCCAGTCGGCGCCGCCTGCCTCCTCGCCGCCGCCGCGCTTGCGGGCGCGCTCGATGTTGTCCAGCGGGACGGAGTTCTTCCTGGCCTTCTGCATGGCGTCGTAGAGGGTGGGGTTGCCCTCCGGGTCACCGCCACCGGTTCTCGCCGCCACCTCGATGTTCTTGATCAGCTTGGCGAAGAGCTTACCTCGCTTGGCATCGACGGCGGCCTTCTTGTGCTTCGTGGTGGCCCATTTGGAGTGGCCGCTCATGTCTCCTCCATCGTCGACGTCATCGTCATCTCGCCGCTGTCATCTCGCCTGCGGTCATCTCGCCGCGCCGGACGGGCGGACGCGACCGCACCCCGCACCGACTCCGGCGACCGGCCCGGCAGGGCATGCTCACCGCTCGCGCACGGCGTGGACGAACAGCTCGTGCACCCGCCGATCACCCGCCAGCAGCTCAGGATGGAACGCGGTCGCGATCACCGCCCCCTGCCGAACCGCGACGATCCTACCGGCGGCGGCTCCGGCCTCGGGCACCTCGGGCACGCTCGCCAGCACCTCGACGTCCGCACCGGCCGATTCCACCCAGGGCGCACGGATGAAGACCGCCCGCAGCGGACCGCCCGGCATGCCTGCGACGTCGAGGTCGGCCTCGAAGGAGTCGACCTGTCGTCCGAAGGCGTTGCGCCGCACCACCATGTCGACCCCGCCGAGGACCTGCTGGTCCGATCGACCGTCGAGGACCTCACGGGCCAACAGGATCATGCCTGCACAGGAGCCGAGCACCGGCAGACCGTCGGCGATCCGCTCCCGCAGCGGCTCGAACAGCTCGAAGACGGACAACAGCCTGCTCATCGTCGTCGACTCGCCACCGGGAAGGACGAGTCCGTCGACCTCGGCCAGTTCGGCGGCCCGGCGAACCGGCCTGGCGAGCACGTCCAGCTCGGCGAGGGCGAGCAGGTGCTCTCGGACGTCGCCCTGCAGGGCGAGCACACCGATGACGGGCGCGGCGGACACGAGCGACCTCCTGTGAAGCGGACAGCGGTGCACGGGGACGGACGCGCCGGGGCACGGCCGAGGCGCAGCGGGCTGCCTGTCGGGGCTGCGCCGCAGCACACTGCGCCGACCAGCCTAGTCAGGCCGTCCTACCGGCCGCGTCGCCCCATGGCCGCGCCGATCAGGGGATGCCGAGCAGGCGCAGACCGGCGGCGGTGAGGGCGGCGGCGATGACGACGACCACGAACGGCGCACGCCGCCAGGCCAGCACCGCGCCGACGGCGACGCCCGCAGGCCGCGCCCACCCCGCGAAGCCGCCCGCCTCGGTGAGCGCGGCGGTGAACAGCAGGGCGGTGAGCAGGGTGGTCGCGGCGGTGGCCAGCAGCTGCCTGGCACGCTCCGACACCTCGATCCGCCCGCGCAGCAGCGGACCGGCGAGGCGCAGCAGGTAGGTGCCCGCCGCCAGGACGAGCACCGTCGTCACGGACATGGCGTCTCCTCCTCGGTATCGGCGCGACGCTCTGTCGCGGTGCGGGAATGCTCCGTCGCGGTGCGGGGATGCTCTGTCGCGGCCGCAGGCTCCCCGAAGCCGTCGGGATGCGCGACGGGGCCGGGCGGCGCCGGGGCGGCTCCCGCGCCGGTGCTCAGATCCGGGACCGGCCCGTCCGTCGGCGACCCGAGTCGGTCCGCTGCGGCCGCGTTGCCGCCCTGCCTCGCCCAGCGCGGCAGCGGCAGGGCGAACACGACGCCGATCAAGGCCAGCAGGACGGGCATCCCGGCCGGGAGGACGGGCGTCGCGGCCACGGCGACCAGCGCGCCGATCAGGGCCGCCCGTCGGGTGGCGGCCACCCGCAGCGCGGGCAGGACCAGCGCGACGAGCGCGGCGGGGAACGCGGCGTCGACGCCGTAGACGGCGGTGTCGCCGAGTGCCTCCCCGGCCAGCGCCCCGAGCACCACCGCCGGGTTCCAGGCCAGGAAGGCCGCCACTCCGGAGACCCAGTAGGCGGCCCGCGCGCGCTCGGGGTCACGCTGGGCCAGTGCGAAGGCGACCGACTCATCGATCAAGACGTGACTGCCCACGAGCTTGGCGAGCAGGCCGCGCCCCATGGTGTCGCCCAGCGCGAGACCGAAGGGCAGGTGACGCAGATTGAGCAGCAGGCCCGCCACGACGGCGGCCACCGGTCCGCCGCCCGCCGCGAGCACGCCGACCACCATGAACTGGGCACCGCCCGCGAAGACGACCAGCGACATGAAGAGCGCGGTCCACATCGACAGCCCGGCGGCGACCGCCATCGCACCGAACGAGGCACCGACCACCGCGATGGCGGCGGCCAACGCGCCGACGTCCCGGAGTAAGGGCCTGTCTATCGTTCGCCATATCGAACTCATCGACTCACATCCTGAACAAGCATCGTTCGTTCGTCAAGAAGAACGAATGTTCACTGGAGCGATCATGACTGAGAACGAGCAGACCGGGGCACCGCTGGCGGTCATCGCCGCCGCCCTGCGCCGGGAGCGGAGCCGGGCGGGGCTGTCCCTGAGCGAGGTGGCCCGCCGCGCCGGGGTCGCCAAGTCGACCCTGTCCCAACTGGAGGCGGGCAACGGCAACCCCAGCGTGGAGACGCTGTGGGCACTGGGCGTGGCACTGGGCGTGCCCTTCAGCAGGCTGGTCGACCCGCCGAACCGGCCGGTGCAGGTCGTCCGCGCCAATGAAGGCCTCAGCGTGCGATCCGAACAGGCCGACTTCGACGCGAGGCTGCTCGCCGCCTGCCCGCCGGGGGCGCGACGGGACGTCTTCACCGTCGTCCTCCAGCCCGGCGCCAGCCGCGAGGCCGACGCGCACCTGCCGGGCACCGTCGAACACCTCGTCGTCGCCTGCGGATCGCTACGCGCCGGACCGCTGGACCGGGTCGTCGAGCTGGCCGAGGGCGACTACCTAAGCTTCCCCGGCGACGTCCCCCATCGGTACGAGGCGACGGCGCCGGACACGCGGATCGTGCTGGTGATGGAGCACGTCTAGCGGTCAAGATCACGCGATTGGGTGAATACGACAACAATCAGCGCTAAATTCGCGCTTGGTGTCTTAGAATGGCTGCATGGGTCGAACATTGCAGATCAGAGATCTGTCGGAGCACGCCTACAGCGAGTTGCGGGTCAGAGCGGCGCGTGAGGATCTGTCCCTCAGCGGTTACGTCCGGAAGCAACTCGAGAAGATGACTGCGGGTCCTGACATGAAGGCCTGGCTCGAGTCCGCGCTCGACCGTGACTGGGGAGTCGATCGGGAGACCGCACTCGCCGCAGTGCGGGAGGCCAAAGGCGGAGATCCGGAGTCAGGGGAGTGACAGTTGACTGTGTGATCGACAACTCCGCACTCATCGAGTCCGTGGCCGTCGCCAAGCCTGATGTCAGACTCATCCGCAGGATGCTGGCTTCCTCGGCCTGCGCGCCGGAGATCATCGATGCCGAGGCCCTGCGAGTGCTGCGAAGTATGAATCTGCGGCAGGAACTCTCCTCGGCTCAGGCAGAGCGAGCGCTGACCAGGGTCTCCGAGGCACCCATTGCCAGAGTCCCGCTGAAGCCGCTGGTAGCGCGTGCGTGGAACCTGCGACACTCGGTCTCAGCATACGACGCCTTGTACATCGCACTGGCCGAAGTCTTCGACGTCCCGCTGCTCACCTGCGACGCGAAACTCGCCAGAAGCAACGGGCACAACGCCAAGATCGAACTCTTCCCCAACGGCTGAGGGGCGCTTCAGCGCCGGCCGAGCGGCCCGGCACCACGTCCTGCGGTGCCGGGCCGGACGTCAGTGCCCGCGACTCACCAGCCCCGGTCCGCGTAGCGCTGGCTCTCCGGCAGGTCCGTCACGTTGAGGCCCACCATCGCCTCGCCCAGGCCGCGCGACACCTTGACGATCACATCCGGGTCGTCGTAGAAGGTGGTCGCCTTCACGATGGCCTCGGCCCGCTTGGCCGGGTCGCCGGACTTGAAGATGCCGGAGCCGACGAAGACGCCCTCGGCGCCGAGCTGCATCATCATCGCCGCGTCGGCGGGCGTGGCGATGCCGCCCGCGGTGAACAGCACGACGGGCAGCCTGCCCGCCTCGGCGATCTCCCGGACGAGCTCGTAGGGCGCCCGCAGCTCCTTGGCGGCGACGAACAGCTCCTCGTCATCGAGCACGGCCAGCCTGCGCAGGTCGGACCGGATCTGACGCATGTGCCGGGTGGCCTCGACGACGTTGCCCGTGCCCGCCTCGCCCTTGGAACGGATCATCGCCGCGCCCTCGGAGATCCGACGCAGGGCCTCGCCGAGGTTGGTGGCCCCGCACACGAAGGGAACGGTGAAGTTCCACTTGTCGATGTGGTGGGCCTCGTCGGCGGGGGTCAGCACCTCGGACTCGTCGACGTAGTCCACGCCGATGGCCTGAAGGACCTGCGCCTCGGCGAAGTGACCGATCCGGGCCTTGGCCATCACGGGGATCGACACGGCGTCGATGATGCCGTCGATCATGTCGGGGTCGGACATCCGCGCGACGCCGCCCTGCACCCGGATGTCGGCGGGGACCCGCTCCAGCGCCATCACCGCGACGGCGCCCGCGTCCTCGGCGATCTTCGCCTGCTCGGGGGTGACGACGTCCATGATGACGCCGCCCTTGAGCATTTCCGCCATGCCGCGCTTGACCCGCGCGGTCCCCGTCACCGGGGTCACGGCGGGCTGCTCGGAGTCGGAGGTGGTGATGTCGGCCGAGGTCACAGCGTGCGCCTTTCAGGGAACGTCGAGTAGCGATTCACCCGTTCGTACGAGTGTGGTCCGGCTAGTCTACGACTGACGTGGACCGGTGCCCCAGGCCAATCGACCTCGATCTGACCAGTCCACTTCCCGCTCCGCGTGACTCGTGATCACGACCTCCCATAGGTCGCATATCGTGCTTTCACGACAACGGAGGTTCGATGCGCATCCTGGTCGACGGGCTCGACATGACCGGCAAGTCCACTCTCACCGAGGTCGTGGTGAGAATGCTCGCCGCCCGTGGCGTTCCCGCCCGGCGGCATCGAGGGCTGATCAGCATCGGCACGCTGCTGGAGCCGCTGCGCCGACCGCTGCGCCCCTTCCGGCTGCCCCGCCGCACGCTGGCGAGCACCACGTTCCTGCTGGCCGGGTACGCCCTGGACGCGCTGCTCACCAGGCTGCTGCCGTATCGGCATCCCGACGTCGTGCTCGTGCAGGACGGCTACGTGGACCGCTGCGTTGCGTCGGGCATCGCCGCAGGCCCCTACCTGCCCGCCCGCTGGGCACTGCGCCGGGCGAACTGGTTCGTGGCCTTCGACCTCGCCGTCTACCTGCACGCGCCCTCCGCCGAGCGCGCGGCCCGGCTCGCCGAACGGTCGGACGCCGACACCAACGACCGGCACTCGGTGGCCGATGCCGAGTTCGCCGCCGAGTTCACGCGGGTGCTCGTCGACGGCATGGGCGCCCGACACGCCAGGCTGCTGGTGTTCGACACCACCCAGCAGAGCGTGGAGGAGACCGCCAGGGTCATCGTCGACACGCTGCTCACCCACCGGACCCGCGCCCGCCGACCCGTGCCAGGTGTGGCGGCGGACCGCAGTGGGCGGGCGCCGGATCGAATCCGCCGGTCGAGCGGGCCCCGGCCGAGCATCAGGGGCGGCACCGCCCGCCTGGGTGAGCGAGGAACTCCGGCCGCAGATTAGAAGCGTGCCGAGGAGGCGATCGGGTCGACGAACCGATCGCCCGCGGTCGCGTGCGCGGCAGGCGGCACGGACGCCCGTTGGTCCCCCGGCGCCGGGCGGGCCGGTCCGCAGACCGGCAGGACCCGCCCTGCCTCGACGGACCGGCCTCGAACTGGGCCGTCTCGGCCAGCCGCTTCGACCGGATGCGCGGCTCAGGTGGCGCCACCGAGCGGATAGTCACCCGCCGGACTGTTAATTACCGTCAGCAGTCGGGAGCATCACGTAAGGAGATAACCGTGACGAGACGACGCAAGGGCGCGTTGATCGGCGTGCTGGCCGGAGTCGTCGGCCTGCTCGCGGCTCTGCTGCCCGCAAGCAGCGCGCTGGCCCACGGCGGGATGTCCTCACCGGGGACCCGCACGTACTTCTGTTTCGAGGAGGGGCCGGAGAACCCGCAGTCCGAGGCGTGCACGGACGCGATCGCCGAGGGCGGCACCCAGCCGCTGTACGACTGGTTCGGCATCCTCATCAGCGACGCCGCAGGCAGGCATCAGGAGCTGATCCCCGACGGACAGCTCTGCGGCGCGGGCACCGACAAGTACGCCGCCTATGACGTCCCGCGCGACTGGCAGACCACCACCCTGCCCACGAGCGGCGAGTGGACCTTCGAGTACGTGGCCTGGGCGCCGCATCCCGGCGACTTCGACCTGTACGTGACCAAGGACGGCTTCGACCCGAGCTCGCCGCTGACGTGGTCGGACCTCGAACCGGAGCCGTTCTCCACCGTGACCGACCCGCCGATCGTGGACGGCTCGTATCAGTGGACCGCCGAGCTGCCCGAGGGCAAGTCCGGTCAGCACATCATCTACTCGATCTGGCAGCGCTCCGACAGCCCGGAGGCGTTCTACAACTGCTCCGACGTCGTCTTCGGCGGCTGAGCCGTCGGTAGGGACGTCACGATCCACGCGCCCGCCCCGCCTCGTCCGTGACGAAGCCGGGGCGGGCGCTGCTCGTCATGCCGGTAGGTCGCGGGAGGAGCCGCCCAGGGGGCGAGAGGCCGGTGGCGAAGAGATCGGCTCGATCGGATCCGTGCTGCGCGGGCCGTGCCCTGTTCGGGTACCCGCCTCCGCTGCCGCATCAGCGGATGGTGCGCACCCGGCCGTCCCAGCGGCCTGCGAGCACCTCGGGCAGGAACTCGGCGAGCTGCACGGGGTACACCGTGGCCTCGGTCTCCCTGAGCTCCGCAGCCGTCCACCACCGATGGCCACGCACCGTGCGCCGTTCCAGGTCGGTGAAACCGGAGACGTCGACGCCCGCCGTGCCCGGCTCGATCCTGGCGACGAAGAACCACTCCTCGCTGTCGAAGACCTCCCCGTCGAAACCGAAGACGGCTCGGCGAAGCCAGACCGGCCCGACCAGGTCGGACTCGACGAGCACCAGACCCGTCTCCTCGGTCACCTCACGGACTGCGGCGGCCCGCAGCTCCTCACCGGCCTCGACGCCGCCGCCTGCGGTGCACCAGAAGGTCTCCTGCGGTCTGCCGGGGTCGCTGGACTCGAACAGCAACAGCCTGTCCGCGTCGTCCAGCAGCAGCACCCGCGCCGACGGGCGGTAGATCACCGGACTGGCCGGTTCCGGCTCGCTCGCCCGCTCGACGATCTCGAAGTACTCGGGCGGGGGCGCACCGCCCGCCAGCCGCAGCCACCGCACCGGCCGCCGGGCCCGCAGGGCGAGGGTGTCGCGCACCGCGTCGTTGTAGACCCGCCTGGCGAGCATCACCCGTTCCTCGGCCTCCGTCAGTTCGGCGGCCAACGGGACGGGCAGTCGGGACCGGTCGAGCTCGCCCAGCATCCGGCCCAGCAGGTTCTCGCTGTTCTCCCGTCCCGCCCTCGGGGTCAGTTCGGCGTCGAGGGCAGCGGCCCGGAGGCGTTCGGCGTCGAGGGGCGAGACGCGCGAGGACTCCGCGTCGAAGGACGAGACACGTGAGGACTCCGCGTCGAAGGACGACACGCGCGACGGCTCCCCGTCGAGAGACGACACCCGCGACGGTTCGGCAGCGGACCACGCGGTCGGCGACGACTCGGCGTCCGGGGGTGTTCCGTCGGGCGTCGCGGGGTCGACCGGCGACATGCACGGCGGCCTGGCGTCCAGTGCCGCGCCACGGGGCGACTCCGCGACGGCCGCGACCGGGCCGACCGCCGCCACCGCCCGCGTCACCACGGCCCGTCTGCCCAGCGCCGCCTCCAACGCGGCCCAGCCCGCGTCGGTGCGGACGTGCAGCCGGTTGAGACGGTTGGCGATGAGGACGGACCAGCCGCCGATGAGCAGCAGGAGCGTGAGGACGATCAGGACGACGACCAGCAGCGTGGTCACGCTCATTCGGCATCGCCGCCGTCAGCCTCGCCGACGCGGCGCGGATCGGCCGCCATCGCGGTCTCGTAGACCCGGAGCACCTGACGAGCCACCACCGGCCAGTCGAAGTTCTCGACGAAGCGGCTGCCCGCCTCGGCGAACTCGGCTCGGCGCGGGGCGTCGTCCAACAGGTCGGCCAGCCGCCGCGCCAGCGCCTCGGCGTCACCGACCGGGGTGAGCACCCCGGCCCGGCCGTCGTCGAGCACCCGGCGAAAGGCGTCGAGATCACTGGCCAGTACAGCGGTGCCTGCCGCCATCGCCTCGGCCAGGATGATGCCGAAGCTCTCGCCGCCGGTGTTGGGCGCGCAGTACACGTCCACACTGCGCAGTGCACGTGCCTTGTCCACGTCGTCGACCTGACCGAGCAGATCCAGCCTGCCTGCCAGCTCGGCGCCTGCCCGAGCGCGCAGCTCGTCGGCGTCGCCCCTCCCGACGACCAGCAGCCGCAGATCGGGCCTGCGCTCGATGAGCAGGCGCATCGCGTCGAGCAGGATCGGCATGCCCTTGCGCGGCTCGTCATAACGACCGACGAACCCGACGGTGCCGCCCTGCCTCGGATAGCCGTCGAGCTGCCCGGCGGCGGCGAAGAAGTCGACGTTCACGCCGTTGGGGATGAGCACCGCGTCACCGCCGAGGTGCTCGACCTGGACCCGCCTGGCCAGCGCGGACACCGCGATCCGTGCGGTGATCTTCTCCAGGAACGGCTGAAGGACCGAGTGGAAGGCCGCCAGGGTTCGCGAGCGCTGCGTGGAGGTGTGGAAGGTCGCCACGATCGGGCCGTCCGCCACCATCAACGCCAGCAACGACAGGCTGGGCGCGACCGGCTCGTGCAGGTGCAGCACGTCGAACCGATGATCACGAACCCACCGACGCGCCCTGGCGAAGGAGACCGGGCCGAAGGAGAGCCGGGCGACCGACCCGTTGTAGGGGATGCCCAACGCGCGGCCCGCAGGCGTCACGAAGCACGGCAGCTCGGCGTCCTCGTCGGCGGCGGCGAGCACGTTCACCCGGTGGCCCAGCCCGATGAGGGTGTGGGCGAGATCCATGACGTGGGCCTGCACCCCGCCGGGAACCTCGAGGGAATACGGGCAGACCAGACCGATCCTCACGACGGCGGCTCCGCGCGGTCTCGGCCGGTCGGCTGCTCGTGGGCGGGCGAGGGAGCCTCGATCGATCCCGCCGCCGCGTCGGGGTGCCCGGCTGTGTGGGGCGTCCCGGCAGCGCGGGAGGCCTCGGACTCTGCCGCCGCATCGGCGGGCACGGCGAGGTCGGATCCGGCACCCGTTC
Organism: Actinoalloteichus fjordicus; assembly: GCF_001941625.1. Lineage (NCBI taxonomy): Bacteria > Bacillati > Actinomycetota > Actinomycetes > Pseudonocardiales > Pseudonocardiaceae > Actinoalloteichus > Actinoalloteichus fjordicus. The sequence continues at coordinate 2,406,733 of NZ_CP016076.1, read as the reverse complement.
CCGAGCCGGGACGCTCTCGGCGAGCCGACGTCTCGTCCGCCTCCCCGCCCGGTCCGGACTCGTGGTCCACGGAGTCTTCGCGGTCGGCGGAGTCCGTGGGCTCTTCGGGTTTCTCGGCGCGAGCGGTGTCCCCGGCGACGCCCTCCCCGGCGACCGGGCCCGCCGAGGGGCCCGTCGTCCCGGCCGCCGCGTCCGCACTCGCAGCGCCCGTCGTGGCGGCGTCCTCGGCCAGGATCGCTCGGCGCCGCGCCGAGAGGTCGGCGAGCCAGAGCGGCTGCATCATGTGCCAGTCCTCCGGGCGGGCGGCGATGTCGGCGGCGAAGACGTCGGCGACCTGCTGCGTGGCGGCCTGTACCTCGGCCGGACTCGCACCGGTCACCGGCACGGGTTCGTAGAGCCGGATCGCCCAGCCGTCGTCGGTGAACTCGCACGCGGCGGGCACCAGCACCGCCCCGGTCGCCGCGGCGAGCCGAGCAGGCCCGCTCGCCATCCGGGTGGTCTCGCCGAAGAACTGCACCTCGACGCCCCGGCGGCTCAGGTCGCGGTCGGCGATCAGACACAGCAGACGGTTCTCGCGCAGCCGGGTGAGCAGCGTCGACATCATCTGTCGGCCACCGTCATGGGGAAGGATCTCGAAGCCCATCGACTCGCGGTACGCGACGAACCGCCGGTACAGCGGCTCCGGCCGCAGCCGCTCGACGACCGAGGTGAATCCGCCGTACCTGCTCACCGCCCACACGCCTGCGATGTCCCAGTTGCCGCTGTGCGGCAGGACCGCGATCGCGCCGCGTCCCTGCGCCAAGGCCGCATCCAGATGCTCGCGGCCGACCACGCCCGCGTCGACCCGCGCGCTGACGGTCCGCAGGTCCATCGCAGGGAGCCGGAACGCCTCCCGCCAGTAGCGGAGGTACGACCGCATCGATCGCCGGACCAGGTCGTCGAGTCCCGCCTCCGTCAGCTCCGGCGCCACCCGCCGAAGATTCCGGCGAAGCTGGTCGATGCCCCGGCCGCCGCGCCGCACCGCCAGATCGGCGCCGGCCTGGAACAGCAGTCGGGCCGCCCGCTCCGGCAACAGCCGCACCAGGCGCCATCCTGCGGTGTAGGCGCCGTCGACGAGCCGCTCCCGCAGCGAGTGTGTCGAGTGCGTCGAGGAGCCGTCCGCTGGGCCGCTCATACCGCCTGCTCCGAGGCGGAGCGGTGCACGGCCAGCAGACGCTGTCCCACGGTGATCACCGAGAGCACCGCCAACAGCCACAGGCTCACTTGGAGGATGTACGGCACGCCGAGACCGTGGATGCCGACGCCCACCAGCCCGATGATCAACCGCTCGGCCCGCTCGACCAGCCCGCCGTCGGCGGACAGCCCGGAGGCCTCGGCCCTGGCCTTGACGTAGGAGATCACCTGGCCGCAGCTCAACGAGATCAGCGCGGCGATGCCGGTCACCCGATCGTCGGCACCGACGAAGCACCAGTAGGCGATGGCGCCGAACAGGGCCGCGTCGGCCAGTCGGTCGCAGCAGGAGTCCAGCACCGCGCCGAAGGTGGTGGTGCCGCCGCTGACCCGCGCCATCGCGCCGTCGAGAAGGTCGAACAGCACGAACACCGTGACCACCGCCGCGCCGACGAACAATTCGCCCCTGGGCAGGAACCACAGAGCGGCGACGATCGTGCCGAGGGTGCCGATCACCGTCATGACGTTCGGCGAGAGCCCACGACGCACCAGCCACCCGCCCACCGGATCGGTGACGCGGGAGACCGAGGCACGCGCGAAGATGTTGAGCATGGGACTGGTCGACTCAGACCTTCCATCGACGGCGCGAACCCGGGCGGGTCCTGCCAGCGGGCATGTCAGGTTTCGGAAATCAGACTAACGAGCGACACCGCACCGCACGGCGGCGGCATCACCGACATTGCCGACATCGCCCCTCGCGCGGGACCCGGTCGGGTTCATCCGCTCTCCGCCCAGGCGGCGGCGAGCAGCGAACGGGTCTCCCCCAGGAGTTGCGGCAACACCTTGGTGTGGGCGATGACCGGCATGAAGTTCGCGTCGCCGCCCCAACGCGGCACCACGTGCTGATGCAGATGCGCGGCGATGCCCGCGCCCGCGACGGGGCCCTGATTCATCCCGATGTTGAAGCCGTGCGGCGCCGAGGCCAGCCGGATCGTCCGCATGGCGCGCTGGGTGAAGTCCGCCAGCTCGACCGTCTCCCGAGCCGTCAGGTCGGTGTAGTCCGGGACGTGCCGGTAGGGCAGCACCATCAGATGGCCGGGGTTGTACGGGTACAGGTTGAGCACCGCGAAGACCAGCTCACCGCGAGCGACGATCAACGCGTCGGCGTCGTCGAATGCCAGCAGCAGACAGAACGGACAGCCGTCCTCGGCCGTGCCCGCAGGCTTGTTCTCTCCTCGGATGTAGCTCATCCGGTGCGGTGTCCAGAGCCGTTGCAGGGCGTCGGGGATGCCGACGCCCTGCTGCTCGGCGAACTCGGTCATCCCGGTCGCACGGGGTCGAAGGCCTCGGCGGTCGGGGAGGAGTTCTCCCGGCGGCCGACCCAGTCGGCCAGCGCCTCGACCGCTCGATCCACCGGCACGCCGTTGATCTGGCTGCCGTCACGGAAGCGGAAGGAGACCGCACCCGCCTCGACGTCCTTGCCGCCTGCCAGCAGCAGGAACGGCACCTTCTGCGTCGTGTGGTTGCGGATCTTCTTCTGCATCCGGTCGTCGGAGGTGTCGACCTCGACCCGCAGCCCCTTGGCCCGCAGTGCCTTGGCGACGCCCGCCAAGTGCTCGGCATGCTCGTCGGCGATGGGGATGCCCACCACCTGGACCGGCGCGAGCCAGGCGGGGAAGGCACCCGCGTAGTGCTCGGTCAGGATCCCGAAGAAACGTTCGATGGAGCCGAACAGCGCCCGGTGGATCATCACCGGCCGCTGTCGCGAGCCGTCGGAGGCGGTGTACTCCAGGCCGAACTTCTCGGGAAGGTTGAAGTCGAGCTGGATGGTCGACATCTGCCAGGTGCGACCGAGCGCGTCCTTGGCCTGGACGGAGATCTTCGGCCCGTAGAAGGCCGCACCGCCCGGATCGGGGACCAGCTCGAGCCCGCTCGCCACGGCGACCTCCCGCAGCGTCTCGGTGGCCTCGGCCCAGACCTCGTCCGAGCCGACGTACTTCTCCTCGTCGCGAGTGGACAGTTCCAGGTAGAAGTCGTCCAGCCCGAAGTCGCGCAGGAGGTCCAGCACGAAGGTGAGCAGCGACCGGATCTCCTCGCCGACCTGCTCCGGGGTGCAGTAGATGTGCGCGTCGTCCATCGTCAGGCCGCGCACCCTGGTCAGGCCGTGCACCACGCCGGACTTCTCGTAGCGATACACCGAGCCGAACTCGAAGGCCCGCAGCGGCAGCTCACGGTAGGACCGGCCCCGCGACTGGAAGATCAGGTTGTGGAACGGGCAGTTCATCGGCTTCAGGTAGTAGTCCTGGCCGGGCTTGCGCACCGCGCCGTCGGCGTCGACCTCGGCGTCCAGGTGCATGGGCGGGTACATGCCGTCGGCGTACCACTGGAGGTGTCCGGAGATCTCGAACAACGTGCCCTTGGTGATGTGCGGGGTGTAGACGAACTGGTAGCCCGCCTCCTCGTGACGACGGCGCGAGTAGTCCTCCAGCTCCCGGCGGATGATGCCGCCCCTGGGGTGGAAGACGGGCAGCCCGGAGCCGATCTCGTCGGGGAAGCTGAACAGGTCCAGCTCGGCCCCGAGCCTGCGGTGGTCCCGGCGCTCGGCCTCCGCCAGTCGCTCCAGGTACGCCTCCAGCGCCTCGGTGGACTCCCATGCGGTGCCGTACACCCGCTGGAGCTGCGGGTTCTTCTCGCTGCCCCGCCAGTAGGCCGCCGCGCTGCGCATCAGCTTGAACGCGGGAATGTGCTTGGTGGTCGGGATGTGCGGACCCCGGCACAGGTCGCCCCAGACCCGCTCGCCGCTGCGCGGGTCGAGGTTGTCGTAGACGGTCAGCTCGGCGCCGCCGATCTCCATCACCTCGGAGGTGTCCACCGCGGCCTCGCCCTGGCCCGGCCCGCCCTTGACGTCGACGAGTTCGAGCTTGTAGGGCTCGGCGGCCAGCTCCTCCTTCGCCGCGGTCACGGAGCCGACGACCCGTCGGGAGAACCGCTGTGCACCCTTGACGATCTGCTTCATGCGCTTCTCCAGCGCCTGCAGGTCCTCCGGAGTGAAGGGACGCGGCATGTCGAAGTCGTAGTAGAAGCCGTCGGTGACGGGCGGACCGATGCCCAACTTCGCCTCGGGGAACAGGTCCTGGACCGCCTGGGCCAGCACGTGGGCCGTCGAGTGGCGGATGACGGCCCTGCCGTCCTCGGTGTCGGCCGCCACGGGGATGACGTCGGTGTCGGTCTCCGGCGCCCAGGACAGGTCGCGCAGGACGCCTGCCGGGTCGCGGACCACGACGACGGCGTCGGGGCCCTTGGCGGGCAGCCCCGCCTCGCGCACCGTCGTCCCCGCGGTGGTCCCGGCCTGCACCCTCACGGGCGACGCGGACTCGGGCGGCGGGAACTGCGGTCGGGACACGGTCACTCCTTGACGATGACGGAAACACCGGGCACGGTGCGGACCCCGATGCTATCCGGCGCCGTCGCGCCGACACCGCACGGTTTGCCCCGCCGAGGCTCGATGCCATGCCCGCCATGGGCGCGGCGCACGGCGCCGGACTCGGCGCGACCGGCGACCCCGCCCGCTAGAGGGTCTTGGACAGCAGCAGCAGCCGATCGGCCAGGGCGGCGGCGCAGGCGTCGAGCCAGCGCCTGCCCTTCTCGGCGGAGGCCCGGCCGGGTTCGTCGGTGTAGCCGTCGATCCGGCGCCACCGCTCGCGGCTGTGCAGGGTGATCCCCGTCATCGCCTGGAGTTCGCTGACCGCGCGGGCGCCCGGACGCTCCTCCACCAGCTCCTCGCGCAGGGCCAGCAGCATCGCGGTCTCGAACACTCCGGCGTGTCCCGGCACCAACGGGCTGTTGCCGCCCGCCTCGGCAGGGAACAGGTCCCAGTAGTCCGCATAGCCGACCGAGAGGTCGAATCGGATCGCGGCGGCCTCGGCCACCGAGTGGCAGGGGCCCTTGTTCCCGCCGTGGCCGTTGACGAGGACCACGCGGCGCCCGCCGCCCATCGCGATGGAGCGGACGAGGTCGAGCAGCACCTGGGTGAAGGTCTCGAAGGTGAGCGAGAGGGTGCCGCCGAAGGGCAGGTGGTGGTCGGACGAGCCGAAGGCCACCGGCGGGGTGATGATCAGCTGCCGTGGGCAGCGTTCCGACGCCTGCGCCACCGCCGCCTCGACGACAGCCTGAACGATCAGGGTGTCCGTTCCGGTCGGCAGGTGCGGGCCGTGCTGTTCGATGGCGCCGACCGGCAGGATCACCAATCCCTCCGGCAGGGCCTCGATGAGACGTTCTCGGGTGGAGCCATGCCACCGCATCACGTTCACCGATCTCCTCCTCAGCACTCAATCGGTGAAGAATGGACTGCGTCATCACGAGGATGAGTCCCGGATCTCGGTATCATCTATCACTCGGATGAGCGGTCGCGCTCGCCCCTCGGGGAAATCAACGTCCGGTTCGTTACGCACCGCAATCAGTGGAATCGCGTCCCGCACGCACCCGCACAGCTGAGCTACGCTGTAGACGTGAGTGCAGGGTTGGAGACAGTGCTGGCGAACGCAGGTCTGGGAGTGTCCCCCAGGGAGTTCCTGACCTTCGTCGAGGACGCCGTGCGCAAGCTCGCACCGCCACGCCCTGATCCGGCCGCCCATCTCTCGGTGGACGAGCGCGAGGCCCTCACCGAGGTCGGGCTCGACCTGTCGCACCGAAGCGAGACCGAGAGCGACCACCGCGCGCGGGCCGTGGCCCAGCAGGCGGTGCTGCACGACTCGGCACTGACCGTGCCGCAGGCCGCCGAGGCCCTGGGCATCGACACGAGCCGGGTCAGGCACCGCATCGCGGAAGGACGTCTCGCGGGCTGGAAGGATCAGCGTGGCTGGCGACTGCCCGCCTGGCAGTTCACCACCCACGGCGTGCTCCCCGGCCTGGACGTCGTGCTGGCCTCGGTGCCCGCCGACCAGCCTCCGCTGGTCGTCGCGGCGTTCATGTCCAGCGTGCAGGAAGATCTCCAGGTGGGGCCTGCGAACGCCGCCCCTCGGGACTGGCTTCTCGCAGGCGGTGACCCGGCCAGGGTGGCCAGGCTCGCCGCCCGGCTCGGCGAACCCGTCTGAGCGGCCCGACCCGAACCGCCTGAACGAGAGACGAACGACTGACGATGGCTCGGCTTCCTCAGCCGCCCGATCCCGACGTCCTGCGCGCGATGCTGCGGGAGACCGAGGACGTGGTGGCCGTCCACCAGGCGACGCGGCTGGTACGCGTCTTCACGACCGGCGGCAGACATCAACAGCACTGGAACACCTTCCGACGGGTAGGCCCGCTGGCCCACGCGCGCTTCGACCCGCATCCGGTCGCGGACGACGCCCCTGCCCCTGCGGGGGCTCCCGGTGCCGCGAAGGCCGCTGACGGGGTCCTGTACTTCGGGTTGTCCGTGCGCACCAGCATCGCCGAGGTCTTTCAGGCAGGCTCGATCGTCGACCGCCGCACGAGGGCACCACACCTGGTGGTCCTGCGCCCCGTCCGCCCCCTGCGGCTGCTCGACATCGCGGGGCTGTGGCCCACCAGAGCCGGGGCGTCCCAGGCGATCAGCAGCGGGCCCAAGGACAGGACTCAGGCATGGGCCAGGGCCATCCGCACGGCGTATCCGCAGCTCGACGGGCTGTGGTACCGATCGTCGATGGACTCGGGCAGCCCGGCGGTGTGCCTGTGGGATCCGCCGTCGGGCAGCGCGCTGCCCGACTCCCCCGACGTGCTGCTGCCGCTGAACCATCCGGGGCTCGACCTGCCGCTGGGCCGGATCTGCGAACAGCTGCACTACACGCTGCTCGACTGAGCCGTCCTCGCCGGTCGACGCTGCGTCAGCCCGCCTCGACTATGGCGGCGGACGACGCACGAGGCGGAACGGACTGCACCAGGAGCGGCCGGGAGTAGCGGATCTCCGGGAGGCTGAAGCCGGGCAGCTCCAGCGGCCGCACCACCTCGTCGCAGTCCCAGCCCATGGCCTCGTAGAAGGCACGGCCCTCGGCGTTGCCCTCCATCACCCACACCACGACGTGCTCGAAGCCCGCCTCTGCCAGGTGCGCCAGGCCCGCGTCGTGGGTCAGCCTGCCCGCACCGGTCCGCAGCCACGCAGGCGCGGCGTACAGCGAGATCAGCTCGCCGGTGCGGCGGGTCGGGTGGGCGTCGGCCTGCTCGGACAACGGGCCCACCGTGGCGTAGGCCCCGATCTCCTCGGCGGGCTCGGCGCTCGCGCGCGAGTCGGCGGGGTCCGATCCGGCAGGGTCCGGCTCGGCGGGGCACACGGCCAGGAAGTCGGCGTGCGGCGCCGGCCAGGCCAGCGTCTGCTGCCAGTTCGGCGTCTGGTCCACCCTCGACAGGCCGTCGAGCAGGGCGTCCGGCATCAGGCCCCGGTAGACCCGCTGCCAGGCCGTCACGTTCATCCTGCCCAACACGGCCGCGTCGGCAGGCACGGCGCGTCGCAGTGTCCATCGCATTCGCGTCATCATGCCGGGGACAGGCTGCGGGAGTAACGGACCTCCGGAATCCGCTCGCCGCCGATCTCCGACTCCAGCGCGACCCCGTCGTCGGACCAGCCGTGACGCTCGTAGAAGCGACGACCGGACAGGTTCGCCCGCAACACCCAGAGCACCGCATGTTCGAAGCCCTGTTCGGCGAGGAAGTCCGTCGCCGTCTGTGACAGGGCATGGCCTGCGCCGGTCCCCCACACATCGGGATCGACGTACAGGGCGACGAGTTCTCCGACACGCACGCCGGGCAGCCGGTCCCGCTCCTCACGCGCCGAGGAGACGGCGCAGTACGCGCCGAGCCTGCCTGCCTCGTCGAGCGCCACGAAGACCGCGCTCGGCTCGGGCCGCCCCAGCCAACGGGCCCAGCCCGGCTCCCTGGACTCGGGTCGCAGCCCGAGGAGGACGCTCGCCGGGACCACGCCCGGATAGGCCTGCTGCCAAGACCGGACGTTGATCCGGGACACCTCGGGGGAATCCGCCGGGACCGCTCGACGCACCGTCCATCGCATGCGAAGAAGAATGCGGCTTCGCCTGCGCTCGGGGCCAGCGGTTTTCCGACGTCGAGGCCGACCAACCAGCTGGCACGCCACGCCGCCCGCCAGCGGGGACACGCCGTGCCTGCCCCGATGACGCCTTCCTGACCTGCCACGCCGCCTGCCGGGGCCGCGACCAGCGGTGCGCGGTCCCGGCTCCGCAGGCGGGCGTGGCGGAGCACGCCGTCCCGGCGCCTCCTCGTCGTGCCTCCCGGCCCGGCAGGCCCCGTCGCGGCAGGCCCCCCGTCTCGGCAGGCCTCCGTCTCGGTCCAGGAGACGCCGGACATCCGACCAGCACGCAGGACGTCGCCGAGACGACTCAGCGCTCGGCCGCGCCGCGCACCGGCATCCGGCGGTTCCAGAAGTCCAGCACGGCGTCGAAGCGCTGGCGCCGATGCCGTGGCTGGCCGCTGCGGCTCAGTTCGTGTCCCTCGCCGGGGAACAGCAGCAGTTCCACGTCGACGCCCGCCCGGTGCAACGCGACGTACTGGCGCTGAGCCTGCTCGACCGGGCAGCGCCAGTCGTGCTCGGAGTGCACCACCGCGAAGGGGATCTCGACCCGATGGGCGTGATAGACGGGGCTCTTGTCCCGCCACACCTGCGGGTCCGGGCCGAGGTAGGCCTCGGTGAAGAACCAGCCGATGTCGGAGCTGCCGTGGAAGGAGTCCCACGCGTTGACCGCGCGCTCGCTCCAGGCGGCCGTGAACCGCTCCCCGTGGTGGGCCGCCAGCCAGCTCGTCATGAACCCGCCGTAGGAGCCGCCCATCACGCCGACCCGTGTCGCGTCGCACTCCGGCTCGGCAAGGCCGAGGTCGAGCGCGGCGAGGAGGTCGGAGACGTCCACCGTGCCCATGGCCTCCACCACCGCGCGTCCGTGTCGCTGGCCGTAGCCCGCCGACCCGCGCGGGTTGGACATGACCACCGCGTACCCGGCGGAGGCGTAGACCTGGGCCTCGTCGAAGAAGCTCCACTCGTAGGGGGCGAACGGTCCGCCGTGCACCAGCAGCAGCACCGGATGCGGGCCGGGACCTTCCGGCAGCACCAGCCAGCCGTGGACCGGGTAGCCGTCCGGTCCGGCACCGATCAGCTCCCGCAGCGGGCGTACCCCTCGATCCCGGATGTCTCGCCCGTAGTCGGTCAACGTCGTGGCGGCCTCGGCGGCGGCCGCGTCGTCCGAGGCGTGCACCGTGGTCAGCACGACCTCGGCGGGTCCGTCGACGTCCGCCCGCACCACGGCGATCCGATCGCCGTGCACCACGAACCGCCGCACCGAGGCCCGTTCCTCGGTGAGCGCGGGAAGCGCGGAAAGCGGCGCCGCGATGACGTCGTCGGGCACCAGCCGCAGCCGCGCGGAGCCGCGCTCCCGGACGACCACCAGGACGCCGCTTGCCACCGGCACGGGACCGCAGCCCGACTCGACGTCGACCGTCTCGACGTCGGTCAGCCGGACGCCCTCGGCGATCCGGCCGTCGGCGGGCAGCTCGGCCCGGAACAGCCCGCCGTTGCGTGCCACCTCGTCCAGGCCTGCGAACTCGGTGCCCAGGTAGTACAGGCGGCCGTCCGCGCTGACCACCGGGGCGGACACGGTGCCCGTCGAGCGCACCGCGAGCCTCGGTGCCGCACCCGAGACCGGCACCACGTAGAGGTCCCTGTGCAGTGTGTCGACGCGGCCGAGGTCCCGATCCGCGACGACGACGAGTCGGCTGCCGTCGGGCGCCCAGGCGGGCTGGTCGACGTCGAACTCGCCGTCGGTGAGCTCAACCGGCTCGGAGTCGCCGTCGACGACGTCCACCACGAAGAGCCTGCGCCGCTGGTCGCCGAGGAAGCCGACGCCGTCCACGCGGTACATCAGCCGGGTGATGTGACGCGGCGCCTCCGCCGAGGCGTCCACGCCCTCCTCGGTGCCGTATCGGCCCGCCTCGCCGACCCTGGCGACGAACGCGATGCGCCGCGAGTCGGGGCTCCACACCGGCTCACCCGCGCCGCCCGGCAGCGCGGTGAGGCGCCGGGCCTCGCCGCCGTCCACCGGCATCACGAAGAGCTGAGGGCGCTGTCCCGCCTCCGCACGGAGGAAGGCCGTCAGCCGCCCGTCCGGCGAGATCCGAGGGGTGCGATCGCGGCCTCCTCTGGTCCACCGCGCCGGGTCGCCGCCGTCGAGCGGCACCCGCTCGATCCCGCTCAGATAGGCGTTCTCCTCGAGGTCGGGACGGGTCACCTCCACCAGCAGCAGATCGCCGTGCAGGGCGAGATCACCGGGAACACGCAGGACGGAAAGGTCTTGTGGACGCACGCGGCCGAAGCTACCCCGCACAGCCGACCGCGCCGGGGAGTCCGAACCAAATCGTTAGCAAGTCTCACAAGATTCCGTCCGCGCCGCTCCGGCCCCGCTACCGTCTGTGCATGACACGCATCCACTTCACCGGCGGTCGAGTCTTCGACGGGACCGGCTCCCCCGCCCGGCCCGCCGACGTGACCGTCGCGGACGATCGCATCGAGTCCGTGACCGGCAGGCCAGAGAGAGTCGACTCCCGCTCCCGGTCCGGGGAGCAGATCATCGACGTGAGTGGCGCGACCGTGCTGCCCGGCCTGTTCGACTGCCACACCCACGTGATGCTCGGCGGCATCGACACCCTCCAGACGGTGACGACGCCCTTCTCACTGCCGTTCTTCGCGGCGGTCGGGAACCTGAAGACGACGCTGAGCTGTGGGATCACCTCCATCCGCGATGCGGGCGGGGCGGACCTCGGCGTGGCGGAGGCGGTGCGACGCGGCATGATCCCCGGGCCTCGGATGCAGATCGCGATCTCCATGCTGTCCCAGACCGGCGGTCACGGCGACGACCACCTGCTCAACGGCGGCCGCCTGCCGCTGATGCCCTCGCATCCCGGCAAACCGAACACGGTCGTGGACGGCCCGGACGAGGTGCGCAGGAAGGTCCGCGAGCTGATCAGGGCGGGCGCCGACGTCATCAAGGTCGCCACCAGCGGCGGGGTCGCCTCCCAACGCGACGACCCGCGCCACGCCCACTTCCGAGACGACGAGGTGGCGGTCATGGTCGCCGAGGCGAAGGCGGCCGGGATCGCGGTGATGGCCCACGCCCAGGGCACCGAGGGCATCGCCGTGGCGGTGCGCAACGGAGTGCGCTCCATCGAGCACGGCATCTACCTGACCGACGAGGTCATCGAACTGATGCTGGAGCACGACACCTGGCTGGTCCCGACGCTGCACGCGCCGAGGGCGCTGCTTGCGGGCGCGGCATCCGGGGCGGGGCTGACCACCGGCGTGATCGACAAGGCGCGTCGAGTGCTCGATCAGCACATCGAGTCGGCTCGCGCGGCGATCGCGGCGGGAGTGCGCATCGCGATGGGCACGGACGCGGGCGTCGGACCACACGGCGACAACCTCGATGAACTACGGCTGCTCACCGAGTGCGGGATGAGTCCGGAACAGGCCCTGCACGCCGCGACCCGCTCGGCCGCGGAGCTGCTGGGCGTCGCCGACCGGCTCGGCACGCTGGAGCCGGGCAGACAGGCCGATCTGGTGGTGCTGGACGGCGACCCGGCCGCGCTGATCCCCCTGGGAGGAGCCGCGATGCGGGCCGCCGTCCGCGAGGTCTGGACGGACGGCAGGCGGGTCTACGCCAGAACCGAGACGTCCGAGACCTGACCATCGAGACGGCGCTCGCCGAACGAGACGACGAACGGCGAGCGCCGGTCGGTCAGTCGACCTTCTTCACCGCACTGGGATCGCGCTTGACCTTCCACAGGCTGGCGACGGTGGTCACCACGAGGATGCCGATGATGACGGTCAGCGACAGGCCGGTGGAGACCTCGGGCACGGACAGGGGCTCGCCGCCGTTGAGGAACGGCAGGGTGTTCTCGTGCAACGCGTGCAGCACGAGCTTCACACCGATGAACGCGAGGATGAGCGAGAGGCCGATCGACAGGTACACCAGACGGTTGAGCAGTCCACCGACCAGGAAGTAGAGCTGCCGGAGTCCCATCAGCGCGAAGGCGTTCGCGGTGAACACCAGGTAGGGCTCCTGGGTCAGACCGAAGATCGCCGGGATCGAGTCGAGGGCGAACAGCAGGTCGGCACTGGCGATGGCCACCAGCACGATCGCCATCGGCGTCAGCCAGGTCTTGCCGTCGATGCGCACCATGGACTTGCTGCCGTGGAAGTCGTCGGTCACCGGCATGAAGCGGCGGGTCAGACGCACCATCAGGTTGTCGGCGGCGTCGGAGTCGTCCTTGTCCTTGTGGCGCAGCAGGCCCCAGGCGGTGTAGATGAGGAAGGCGCCGAAGATGTAGAAGACCCAGCTGAAGCGGTCGATGGCGGCGGCACCCACCGCGATGAAGATGCCGCGCAGGACCAGGGCGAGCAGGATGCCGATCAGCAGCACCCGGTGCTGATGGATCTTGGGGACCGCGAAGGTCGACATGATGATGACGAAGATGAAGAGGTTGTCGACGCTGAGCGCCTTCTCCGTCACATAGCCCGCGTAGAACTCACCTGCCATCGTCCCGTCGACGACGACCCACAACCCGATGCCGAACACCACGGCCGCCAGGACCCAGGCGATCGACCAGATCGCGGCTTCTTTCAATCCGACCTCGTGGGGATTACGCCCCACCAACACGAGATCAACGGCGACGAGCGCGAGCAGCACGCCGACCGTGACGAACCAGACCCACATGGGGACGTCCACAGACCTACCTCCGGTGTCAGAACACGCCGATCACCGGAGGTCTCTTCCGCCGGCCAACGACCGACCGACGGCCCCGGGCATCCTCACCAGAGGACCACCGTGATGACGAGACCGCCGCGAAGGAATACTCCCCTCCACCAACCTGCGCATTGTCTACCACGTGTCGCCCCACGCACCACTCGGGGTGAGCAGCGACACCACGCGCACCTCCGGTGTTCCGCCAGAGGTCTCGCTCCATCGCGTGAGAAGACTCGGCCTGACCATCGGTGATCTCCGAAGGGGCAGGCGGGGCGGGTCCGCGCCGGTCCGGCCGTCCGCGACGACCGACCGGCGCAGCGGACTCCCCGTTCGGCGACGATCGGTGACGAGATCACGCGCCGACGGTGATGTCTCCCTTACAGTCTCCGCTGTGCCCGTCCGACCCCGACGGACCAGGAGACCGCTGTTCGCGGTCGCCCTCGTCCTCCTGATCAGCGCAGGGTTCCTGCTATGGCCCCGCGAGGACGCCGTTCCGGAGGTCGGTGCGCGCGACCTCACGCTGGAACTGCCCGCAGGCCCCGGCGACGCCGCGCGCGTGAGCATCGACGCCACGCTCTACACCCCGGAGCGCACCCCGGCGCCCGCGATCCTGCTGGCGCACGGCTTCGGCGGCAGCAAGGCCGATCTCGCCGAGCAGGCGAGAGGCCTGACCGAGCGAGGCTTCGTGGTGCTCGCCTACTCGGCACGAGGCTTCGGCGCCAGCACCGGCCGTATCGGGCTGAACTCGCCCGATCACGAGGTCAACGACGCCAGGGAGCTGATCACCTGGCTGGCGGGCAGGCCACAGGTCCTGTCGGACGGCCCCGACGACCCGGTGGTGGGCGTCGCGGGCGCCTCCTACGGCGGCGCACTGGCGCTGCTGCTGGCGGGCACCGACGATCGAGTGGACGCCATCGCGCCGATGATCACCTACAACGACCTCACACACGCCCTGCTGCCCAACTCCGCAGGTGACCCGCCCGCAGGCGCGTCGACGCCCGCGGCAGGCCCCGATGCCGTGCCCGGCGTGTTCAAGCAGTCCTGGGCGGCCGCCCTGTTCAGCACGGGCTTCACCCCCGCAGGCCCGCCGGAGCCTGCCGATCAGGCATCGGCGGATCAGCCAGACGCCGATCAGGCAGAGCCGGCAGCACCCGCGAGCGCGGACGGCCCGCTGACCTGCGGCCGGTTCAGCAGCGCGGTCTGCGAGGCCTACACGGAACTCGCCACGACCGGCAGACCCAGCGCCGAGACCGTGGACCTCCTCGCCGCCCGATCCCCCTCGTCGGTGACCGACTCCATCCAGGCACCGACGCTGCTCATCCAGGGCAGGCAGGACACCCTGTTCGGCCTGGAGGAGTCCGACGCCACCGCGCGCGAGATCACCGAGGCAGGCGGCACCGTGCGCATGATCTGGTACGACGGCGGCCACGACGGCGAGTCGCCCGGTCCGGACCTCCTCGACGAGGTCGGCGACTGGTTCGACTTCCACCTCGCGGATCGCGGGTCCGATCCGGGCACCGGATTCGAATACGCCCTGCCCAACACCGGTCCCAACGAGGAGGCCCCGCCCCAGACCGTCACCGCGGCGGCCTATCCCGGTCTGGCCGAGGACGACGGCACCGCCTGGGAGAACCTTCGGCTGGCAGGCGAGCCGACGCCCGTGCTCAGCCCGCCCGGCGGTCAGCCCGCCTCGGTCAGCAGCCTGCCCGGCCTCGGCCTGGGCGGCCTGCCCGCAGGCGGAGCAGGCGGCCTCGCCACGGACCTGCCAGGCCAGGTCGCGACGTTCACCAGCGAGCCCTTGTCGGAATCGGTCCTGATCGCCGGAGCACCGAGGATCACGCTCCAGGTCTCCGCCGTCCCCGGCCAGCCCAGGACCGGGTCGACGGTGCTCTTCGTCAAGCTCTACGACCTCGGGACCGGCGACGACCGCAGGCTGCCGGGTGGTGCGGTCGCGCCGATCCGGCTCGGGGACCTGCGCGCCGACGGATCACCCACCGAGGTCGTGGTCACGTTGCCCGGCATCGTGCACACCCTCGACGCAGGCGACCGGGTCGAGGTCGCCGTGACCACGACCGATCAGGCCTACCGAGGTACGACGCAGCCGGGCGTCACGCTGGTCGGGCTCGGCGGCGACGAACACCTCAGCCTGCCCACCGTCGCAGGCACTCCCACGAACATCGAGCCGCCGACGGAACCGCTGCTCGGCGCGCTGGCGGTGGTGGTACTGGGTGTCGCGGTGGCGGTCGTCAGCGCGATCCGACGGCGGCAGACGGCGGACTTCGACCCCGAACTGGCCGACGTCCCGCTGTCGACCGAGGGACTGGGCAAGTCCTACGGCGGCGGAGTCGCCGTCGTCTCGGACCTGTCGATTCGCGTGGATCCCGGCCAGGTCGTCGGTCTCCTCGGGCCCAACGGCGCAGGCAAGACCACCACGCTGCGCATGCTGCTCGGCCTGATCTCGCCGTCGGAGGGGTCGGTGCGGGTCTTCGGTCACCTCATCCGGCCGGGGGCTCCCGTGCTGTCTCGAGTCGGCTCCTTCGTGGAGGGGGCGGGATTCCTGCCGCATCTGTCCGGCCTGGACAATCTGCGGTCCTACTGGGCCGCCACCGGGCGTTCCGAGGAGAGCGCCCGGCTGGACGAGGCGCTGACGATCGCGGGCCTGGGCACCGCCGTGCACCGCAGGGTGGACGCCTACAGCCAGGGCATGCGGCAGCGCCTGGCCCTTGCGCAGGCCATGCTCGGCATGCCCGACCTCCTGGTGTTGGACGAGCCTGCCAACGGCCTCGACCCGCCGCAGATCCATCGGCTTCGCACGGTGCTCGCCGACTACGCCGCCACCGGACGCACCGTGCTGGTCTCCAGCCATCTGCTCTCCGAGGTGGAACAGACCTGCGATCACCTCGTGGTGATGCACCGGGGCAGGCTGGTCGCGGCGGGACCGGTCTCCGACATCGTCACCGGCGACGGCGAGGTCACCTTCGTGGTCGACGATCCGGCGGCGGCGGGTCTGGCTCTGCGCACGCTGCGCGGAGTCGAGGAGGTCGCCGCCGACGAGAACTCGGTGACGGCGCGGCTGGTCGACACGCCCGTGTCGACAGTGGTCGCCGCCCTGGTGGCGGCAGGCATCGCGGTCGACCAGGTCGGCCCGCGTGGCAGGCTCGAGGACGCGTTCCTCCAGCTCGTGGGAGGAGAGACCGCACCGTGAACAGGCCACAGAACGAGGCGATCTCGCCCGACGCACCCGTCGAGGGCCCGTCGGAGGATCGCGCCGCATCGCACTCGCACGCATCGCACTCGCACGCAGGGACCTGGCGTGACGCCGGGCAGGGTGCCGCCACGGGCTACCGTCCGTCGAACACGCTGCGCCTGCGCGTCGAGCTGGGCAGGCAGCTGCGGCGAAGACGGACGCGGATCACCCTGGCCTTACTGGTCGCCCTGCCGGTCATCCTGTGGGCCGCCTTCCAGATCGGCACCGACGAGTCGGGGCCCGAACGCGGCGGCTTCGTCGATCTGGCCACCGGCAGCGGCCTGAATTTCGCGTTGTTCTCGCTGTTCGCCTCGGTCGGCTTCCTCTTCGTGGTGGTCATCGCGCTGTTCTTCGGGGACACGGTCGCTGGCGAGGCCGCCTGGTCGAGTCTGCGGTACCTGTTGGCCGTGCCGATCCCCCGCGCCAGGCTGCTGCGGCAGAAGGCGCTGGTGTCCGGGCTGCTCGGGCTGGCGTCGCTGGTGCTGCTGCCCGGTGCGGCGCTGCTCGTCGGTCTGGCTGCCTACGGCTCGGGGTCACTGACCACTCCTGCCGGCGAGACGCTGCCCTTCGCCACCGGCCTGGCGGCCCTGGCGATGGTCGTGGCCTACCTGCTCGTCTTCTACCTGTGGATCGCGGGGCTCGCCCTGCTGCTGTCGGTGTCCACCGATGCGCCGCTCGGTGCCGTCGGCGGCGCGGTGCTCGTGTTCATCGTCTCGCAGATCCTCGACCAGATCACCGCGCTCGGCGATCTGCGGATGTTCCTGCCCACGCATTACGCCTATGCCTGGACCGACCTGCTCAGCGCGCAGCCCGACTTCACCGACCCCGCGCGGGGCGTGTTCGCGTCCATCGCCTACGCCACCGTGTTCCTGCTGGCGGCAGGCTTCCGCTTCGAGCGCAAGGACATCACGAGCTGACCTCGGCTCGCCCTCCTCTGGCGAGACAGCCGCACGACCGGCGACCGGGACGGGCGACCAGGTGCGATCGGGCCGCCCTGCCGGCCACACCGCGTCCCGCGCCGCACCGGCGGCTCGTCGCCACGGGTCGCCTCACCGGACGCAGAACTCATTGCCCTCCGGATCGGTCAGGACGATGCACCAGCCGGTGACGCCGTCCACCTCGCGGAGCTCCGCCGCCCCCGCCTGCACCAGACGCTCGACGTGCGCCCGCGCCCTGGCCTTCTGCTCGTCCATGTCCGCGGCGCCCTCGCTGACGTGGACGTCGAGACGGACCCGGTTCCTCGCCGACCCGCCCTCGTGAACACGCTGGAACACCAGCCCGGGCCTGCTGCCCTCCGGATCGCGCACCGCGGCCCGGTCGTTCCAGCGCGCCGCGGGCAGGTTGACGGCCCGACCGAAGTCCTCCCACGTCGCGAAGCCCGCGGGCGGCGGCTCCAGCTCGTACACGAGAGCCTCCGCCCAGAAGTCGGCGAGCCGGGCAGGGTCGATCGCGTCGAACGTCACCTGAAAACCGATACTCATCCACTCACCTCGCCGTCGAGGCTAACCCCGCGCCCGGACGACGCGAAGATCATCGCGACGAGTCCGCTTCAGGACACCCCGGCGGCGTCCATCGACCGCAGTTCCTTCTTCAGGTCGGCGATCTCGTCGCGCAGCCTGCCCGCCAGCTCGAACTGCAACTCACGGGCCGCGTTCATCATCTGATCGGTGAGCTGCTGCACGAGATCGGCCAGCTCCGCCCTCGGCATCGAGGTGGTGTCCCGATCGGCCAGCACGCCCGCGCTGCCCCGAGGCTGTCCCCGCTCGCCGACCGGCTTGCGGCCTCGGGAGGCGTTGCGCCCGCCGACCTCGGTCGTCGCGGTGTCCTCGGCCTCGGAGTACACCTGATCGAGGATGTCGGCGATCCGCTTGCGCAGCGGCTGCGGATCGAGCCCGCGCTCCTCGTTGTAGGCGATCTGCTTGGCCCGCCGTCGGTCGGTCTCGTCGATGGCCCGACGCATCGAATCCGTCACCCGGTCCGCGTACATGTGGACCTCGCCGGACACGTTGCGCGCCGCGCGGCCGATGGTCTGGATGAGGCTGGTGCCCGACCGGAGGAAGCCCTCCTTGTCCGCGTCCAGGATCGCGACCAGCGAGACCTCCGGCAGGTCGAGGCCCTCGCGGAGCAGGTTGATGCCGATCAGCACGTCGAACTCGCCGAGGCGCAGCTGCCGCAGCAGCTCGACCCGACGCAGGGTGTCGACCTCCGAGTGCAGGTATCGCACCCGGATGCCCAGTTCGAGCAGGTAGTCGGTCAGGTCCTCGGCCATCTTCTTCGTAAGCGTGGTGATGAGCACCCGCTCGTCCCGCTCCGCACGCAGCCGGATCTCGTGCACCAGATCGTCGATCTGCCCGTCGGTCGGCTTGACCAGCACCTGCGGGTCGACCAGGCCGGTCGGGCGGATCACCTGCTCGACGAACTCACCGCCGGTCTGCCCCAGCTCGAAGGGGCCGGGGGTGGCGGACAGGTAGACGGTCTGCCCGATCCGATCGGAGAACTCCTCCCAGGTCAGCGGCCGATTGTCCAGTGCGCTGGGCAGCCGGAAGCCGTGGTCGACCAGGGTCCGCTTCCGTGAGGCGTCGCCCTCGTACATCCCGCCCACCTGCGGCACCGTGACATGGGACTCGTCCATGACGAGGAGGAAATCCTCGGGAAAGTAGTCGATGAGGGTCGCGGGCGCCGAGCCCGCCTCCCGGTCGTCCATGAAGCGGGAGTAGTTCTCGATCCCGGAGCAGAAGCCGACCTGGCGCATCATCTCGATGTCATAGGACGTGCGCATCCGCAGCCGCTGCGCCTCCAGCAGCTTGCCCTGTCCCTCCAGCCGAGCCAGCTGCGTCTCCAACTCGGCCTCGATCGAGTGGATCGCCTTCTCCATCCGGCCCGGTCCGGCGACGTAGTGGGTGGCGGGGAAGATCCGCACCTCCGTCAGCTCACGGACCACCTCGCCGGTCAACGGATGCAGGTAGTACAGCTTGTCGACCTCGTCGCCGAAGAACTCGATGCGGACGGCCAGCTCCTCATAAGCCGGGATGACCTCGACGGTGTCCCCGCGGACCCGGAACGTGCCTCGGCTGAAGGCCAGGTCGTTGCGGTCGTACTGGACGTCGACCAGTGCGCGCAGCAGCAGGTCGCGGTCGACCTCTTGGCCGACGGCCAGCGGGATGGAGCGGTCGAGGTAGGACTGCGGAGTGCCCAGGCCGTAGATGCAGGACACGGAGGCGACCACAATGACGTCGCGCCGAGTCAGCAGACTCATCGTCGCCGAGTGCCGCAGTCGCTCGACGTCCTCGTTGATCGAGGAGTCCTTCTCGATGAAGGTGTCGGTCTGCGGGACGTACGCCTCGGGCTGATAGTAGTCGTAGTAGCTGACGAAGTACTCCACGGCGTTGTCCGGGAAGAATCCGCGCAACTCGTTGGCGAGCTGGGCGGCCAGCGTCTTGTTCGGCGCCATCACCAGCGTCGGTCGCTGCACCTTCTCGACCAGCCAGGCCGTGGTCGCCGACTTGCCGGTTCCGGTCGCGCCGAGCAGCACGACGTCGCGCTCGCCCGCACGCAGGCGCTTCTCCAGCTCGGCGATCGCCTGCGGCTGGTCCCCGGCAGGCTCGTAGTCGCTGACGACGCGGAAGCGGCCGTCCGAGCGGGGGACGTCGCTGATCGGACGGAACTGGGAGGAGGCGGTCACCGGTGCATCTGCCACGCCGACCAGCGTAGGCCTGCCCTCCGACATCGTCCGTCGTCGTGGGCGACGCCACTGTCGTGCCGAGTCACACCACTGTCATCACACCACCGTCGTCACACCACTGTCGCGCCGCCCCGGCGGCTCGAAGACCACCCGCGACATGCTCGGGTCGGCCACCCGTCGGGCGGACCTGTCGCCACAGCACTTACACGATCGGGGGATCACGCTACGGTCACGGATTAGGCAGTATGGGTGTATGAGCGTCGAGGTTCAGATCGCGTCGCACGTCCACGCGCCCAAGGTCGAGACGTTCGACCTGGACCGCATGACCAATACCGATCCCAAAGGGATCGTCCGCACCGTGGACCGCTTCGAGGTTCACCCGTTCGGGCTGTTTCTCGCTCGGCCGGTCGTCGGACACCACCGCATCGCGTACCTCCGCTCCTGGCTGCTCCCGGAACTGGGCCTTCGGGTGACGGACTACGACCTGCACCCCGGCGCGGTGCCCGACTGCGATCTCTACCTGGACCTGGTGGCGGTGACGCCGGGAAGGACCAGCTGGACGAGCGTCGACCACTATCTCGACCTGTTGGTCTGGACGGGCCGAGGCATCACCGTCGTGGACTCCGACGAGCTGTTGGCCGCGCTCGCCGCCGACCTGCTCGACCCCGCCAGTGCACAGATCGCCATGGAGAACACCCACCGCGCGGTAGAGGGCATCGCCGCCAACGGTCACGACGTGTTCCGGTGGCTGCGGACGGCAGGCTTCGACCTCGCCGGGACGACGAACACCCCACACCCGGCCCTACCAGCCGATTAACCGGCATTCGAGGCCGCGTCAACCGCTGATGCGGTGGGGTTGTGACCAATTGACGGAAAGCAATCCACACGATGGCGATCCGTGACGGAAAAGAAGCAGTAAGCCTGGTCACAAACAGCGCCCACGCCGCTACGCTCTGGCCCTGTGGGCGCCGTTATCACTCCGCAGTTGGTCGATGTGGTCGATACGATCACTTCGGTACGTAATTATTCCTCGGGTACCCGCCGACGTCTCACCACCTGTTCTGTCGAACGGTGGGGACTTCGGATGGAATACCTCACCCCGGAAGACCCCTTCGCGGGTTCCGAGGTGACCTGGATCCTCGCCGATCTCGGGCTACGGCTGGTGCACCAGCGGCCGCGCTCCCGACACGGACGCAGTGGTCCCAGTGTCCTCACCGCCGTGCGTGTCGAGCGAGATCATCGCAGCTGGCGGACCACGGACCTGCTGCTCGGACTCGCCGTTCCCGGCGGGACGACGGCACGGATCGTGCGTTCCGAGGAGTTCGCCGCCGCCGTGGCGGGCCGGGTCCTGCCGCCGAGAGACGCCGATCTCGCGCTGCGCACGGTGCACCGGACGCTGGAGGAGGTCAGCCTCCAACGGCACGACCTCTCCCGGTGGCTGCTGTCCTCCGGGATCTTCGAGAGCTGGCCGCCGCGCTGAGTGCCTGCCGTCGATCGGCGGCCGCCCACCGCGTCGCTGCATCCTGCGCCGAGCAGGCAGGCCCGCTCAGCGACCCGCACGGTCACGGCCGATCCGCGACCGTGACGTACAGGTCGGCGGGCCTGCCCGGATCAGCCGACCGAAACACTCGGGCGCCCTGACGTCCGGCATCGGCCCGCTGGTGCCGAGCCGCCGCATCGGCGAGCGGCGGGAACCCCGCCTGAGCGAGCAATGGCGTCAGCGAGTCGGCGGTCTCGACCGACGGCACGGCGAGCTCGAGCTCGAGCAGGTCGGGGGCCGGGCGCCCCGGCTCGGCCGTGGCTCCGACGTGTTCGATCGCCGCCGCCCGTTCACCCAGCTCATGACGCAGTCTGCGGATCAGGCGGCCTGCCTGCGCGGGCCACTCCGGGTCGTGCTCGCGAACGGTGCCGTCGACCGACTGCGCGGGCCTGCCCAGGCGCAGGTTCTCCTCGAAGGGCCGCACCCGATCCCTGCACAGCGCGTCCACCAGCGTGATCAGCTCCGCCTGCGCACCGTCGTTGTCGAGCCAGACGTCCGCCACGGCCCGCCGGTCCGCCCGGCTCGCCTGGCTGGCAATGCGCGCCCGCACGGCCTCCTCGGTCATGCCCCTGGTCCGCCGCACCCGCTCCACTCGGATCGCTTCGTCGGCGTCGACCACCACCACCAGGTGATAGCCGGGCGCCAGACCGTTCTCCACGAGCAGGGGGACGTCATGCACGACGACGGCGTCGGCCGGGGCCTCGGCGAGCACCTCGGCGGTCCGGGCGCCCACCTTGGGATGCACGATCTCGTTGAGCCGAGCACGAGCCGCCGGATCGGCGAACACCAGCTCGCCCATGGCGGGCCGATCCAACTCGCCGTCGTCGGTCAGCATCCTCGAACCGAAGGCGTCGACGATCTCCGCCAGTCCCGCCGTGCCGGGAGCGACGACCTCCCTGGCCAGCCGGTCGGCATCCACGATCACCGCCCCGTGGTCCGCGAATCGCCTCGCGACGGTCGACTTGCCCGCCCCGATCCCTCCGGTCAGCCCGATACGCAGCACTCGGCCATCCTGCCGGCCGCGTCACGACATCGGCCGGTCCGTCCCCTCCGGAGAAAGGACGGACCGGCCGTCGCGGTCGGCCTACCAGCCGGTCGCCGCCCGGATCTCAGCCTCCAGATAGGGCGTCATGGTCCGCATGTACGTGGCGCCGATGTGGTTGTGATCCAGGTACACCAGGACGTTGCCGATCGCAGGCGGGCAGGCGTCCTCAGTACAGATGTAGTCGCTGAAGTCGAAGAACGACACGTTGCCAGGTACGTCGCCGATCAGCGCGTACGGCGGAGTCTCGGGAAGCAGCTCCGCCCTCGACGTCGAGCACTCCGGCGCGTCGACGCCGTTCTCCGCAGCGCACTCCGAGGGCTTGAAGTCGAAACGGGGGTTGTCCCGCATCGCGAGCACCGGGATGCCCTCGTCGTCGAGGCGCCGCCACTGGTCGACGTAGCCGGGCGGCGTCGCCTCGGTGAGACCCACTCGGACGTCACGGGAGCCGATGGTGAAGACGGCGTCCGGTGCCATCTCGATGATCTCCTCCGTCGCGTCGGCGTTCCACTGCCGACATCCGTCGTCGTTCGGGTCCGTCTCGGACTCGAGCGAGAACGGGCAGGCACCGCGCAGCATCGAGGTGATCTGCCAATTCTCCCGATCGGCGATCTCGTAGAGGGCGGTCGCCCACTGTTCTGCATGGGAGTCGCCGACGATGACGATGTGCCGTGCGAAGTCGTCACCGACCGCGTTGCGACAGATCTCCAGCTCCTCGTTGCGGCCCGAGTTCGCGCAGTGCGCCTGTTCGATCTGCGCCCAGTCGTCGCCGATCGCGATGTAGGACGGCGCCACCCCGACGTCCTGGCCACCGCTGTACTCGAAGCCCGGGGTGCGGGCCGCGGCACCGGGGAAGTCGGGATCGCCGACGGCGACCTCCTGGGCGGTGACCTGCCGATGCGCGATGTACTGCCAGGTCCCCGCCGCCGCGAGGACCGGGATCAGCAACACCAGGCCGAAGCGATACCCCGCCCACGGCGTGCGCGTCCCCACCGCCGACCGCCGCAGCGGATTCTCCACCAGGTGATACGTCAACACCGACAACACGACCGAGACACCGATGATGAAGGCACCGCCAGCGAGGCCGACCTCGGTACGCTGCCGGGCCACCAGGTAGAAGATCAGCACCGGCCAGTGCCAGAGATACAGGGCGTAGCTGATGTTGCCCAGGTACTCCAGCGGCCGGGAGGACAGGATCCAGTCGACGCCGAAGCGGGTTCCCGAGGCACCCGCCAGGATGACCAGCAGCGCCGCCATCGTCGGCCAGAGCGCCATGTAGCCGGGGAACACGGTGCCGACCTGGAGCACCAGGCCGCAGGCCACCAGCGCGATGATGCCGAACCACCCGAGCAGCACTCTCGCGAGCTTCGGCAGGTTGATGTGGTCGATGCCCAGCATCAGCAGCCCACCGAGAGCGAACTCCCACACCCTGGTCAGCGAGTTGAAGTAGGCGAACGGCTGGTTGGCCGCCGTGCTGATGACAGAGAAGATCAGCGAGGCGGTGAACACCAGGAACAGCGTGCCGAGCAGCGTCAGCCGGAGCCGGTTGCGCGTGAGCTTCGCGACGCCGATGACCAGCAGCATCAGCAACGGCCAGACAATGTAGAACTGGCCCTGGATCGACAGCGACCAGTAGTGCTGGACGGGGCTCGCCTCGTTGGTCTGGGCGAGGTAGTCGACCGAGTCGGCGGCCAGCTGCCAGTTCTCCAGATAGAGCGCCGAGGCGATGATCTCCCGAATCGTCTGGAACCAGCGATTCTGAGGCAAGAGCAGGACGGCGGCCGCCATGACCGCGATCAGAACGGTGAGTGCGGCGGGGAACAGCCGCTTGATCATCCGCCCCCACAACGGACGAAACTGGATACCCCCCGACCGCTCCACACTCCGCACCAACTGACCAGTGATCAGAAAACCCGAGATCAGGAAGAAGACATCCACCCCACCGGACACCCGACCCAACCAGATGTGATACACGACCACCAGCAGCGACGCCACCGCCCGAAGCCCCTGCAACTCCGGCCGATACTTCCGCACCACAGGCGGCGCCACCAGATGGGAACCGGTCACCGGCTTCGTCACCTCTGCATTCGATCCGGCAGTACCTGCCGAATTGAGAGTCACCATGCTCTTCCTCTACTCATCGCCTGCTCTGCGGGCCCCGCTCCGCCCGGCGCGGACGGTCGGCAGCAGGCGTCGAACCGATCTCGGTACGGCGTCACCACTGGGTCACATCGAGGATCGCCTCCTCTAACATCGGCGTCATGCTAGCCATGTAGCTCGCGGAGATGTGGTTCTCGTCCAGGTACACCAGCACGTTGCCGATCACCGGCGGGCAGGTGTCCTCGACACAGAGGTAGTCGCTGAAGTCGAGGAACGAGACGTTGCTCGGCACATCGGGCATAAAGTCATACGGCGCCCGCTCGGCCAACAGTTCCGCACGCGGCACCGAGCATTCCGCCGCGTCGACTCCGGCGTTCTCCACGCACTCGGAGGGCTTGTAGTCGTACCGGGGATTATCACGCATGGCGATCACCGGAATACCCGCGGCTTCCAGCTTCCGCCATTGTTCGAGATAGCCCTGTGGCGTCTCCTCGGTCAATCCGACGCGCACCTCACGGGTCGCCGTGGTGAAGACGAGGTCGGGGTTCAGGTCGATGGTCTGCGCGGCCGCCGCGGCATTCCACTCGACACAGTCTTCGTTGCTGGGGAACGTCTCGGACACCACCGAGAACGGGCAGGCGCCCTTGTACATGGAGGAGATCCGCCAGCCACGGTCCTCTGCCATGAGGTACAGCGCGGTGACCCACTGCTCGGCGTGCGAGTCGCCCACCACCACGATGTGACGCTCGGCGGGGCCGTCGATGCTGTTCTGGCAGACCCGGAGCTCCTCGTAGTGCGGCGAGGTCTGACAGTTGTCGCGGTCGATCTGCACGGCATCGTCGGACAGGTTGATGAAGGGCGGCGCGGGCACCACGTCATCCTCTCCCCAGTAGGTGAAATCGGGAGTCAGGCTCACCGCGCCGGGGTAGTCGGGGTCGTCCATGACTCCCTCGTAGGCTCCGGCCCGCTGCACGGCCGTGTACTGCCAGGTTCCGGCGGCGGCCAGGACCGGGATCAGCAACACCAGACCGAAGCGATACCCCGCCCACGGCGTGCGCGTCCCCACCGCCGACCGCCGCAGCGGATTCTCCACCAAGTGATACGTCAACACCGACAACACGACCGAGACACCGATGATGAAGGCACCGCCGGCGAGGCCGACACCGTCCACCGGTTCCCGCAGCAGCAGGTAGAAGACGAGGACCGGCCAGTGCCACAGGTAAAGGGCGTAGCTGATGTTGCCCAGGTACTCCAGCGGCCGGGAGGACAGGATCCAGTCGACGCCCAGGCGCGTCCCCGAGGCACCCGCGAGGATCACGAGCAGCGCTGCGCCGGTCGGCCAGAGCGCCATGTAACCGGGGAAGACCGAACTCACCTGGAGCACCAGGCCACAGGCCACCAGCGCGATGATGCCGAACCACCCGAGCAGCACTCTCGCGAGCTTCGGCAGGTTGATGTGGTCGATGCCCAGCATCAGCAGCCCACCGAGAGCGAACTCCCACACCCTGGTCAGCGAGTTGAAGTAGGCGAAGGCCTGGTCGTCCGCCGTGCTGATGACAGAGAAGATCAGCGAGGCGGTGAACACCGCGAACAACGTCCCGAGCAGCGTCAGCCGAAAGCGGTTCCCGCTGACCTTCGCGACCCCGATGACCAGCAGCACCAGCAGCGGCCAGACGATGTAGAACTGCCCCTGGATCGACAAGGACCAGTAGTGCTGCACCGGGCTCACGGCGTTGCTCTGCGCCAGATAGTCCACGGAGTCGGCGGCCAGCTGCCAGTTCTCCAGATAGAGCGCCGAGGCGATGATCTCCCGAATCGTCTGGAACCAGCGATTGGTCGGGAGCAGCAGGAACGATGCGGCCGTCACGACGGCCAGGACGGTGAGTGCGGCGGGGAACAGCCGCTTGATCATCCGCCCCCACAACGGACGAAACTGGATACCCCCCGACCGCTCCACACTCCGCACCAACTGACCAGTGATCAGAAAACCCGAGATCAGGAAGAAGACATCCACCCCACCGGACACCCGACCCAACCAGATGTGATACACGACCACCAGCAGCGACGCCACCGCCCGAAGCCCCTGCAACTCCGGCCGATACTTCCGCACCACAGGCGGCGCCACCAGATGGGAACCGGTCACCGGCGGAGACGTCGATCTGACGATCGAATCCGATCCCTCGGCCGTGCTGGTCAGACTAAGAGTCGCCACGCTCTTCCTCTGTTCATCGCCACGACGGCTCGCCCGACTCGTCGACCGATCGAGGACCACTGACCGGTCGGTTCGGGTAGGCCATGCGCAGCTCTCCATGCGATGCATCCACGAGTGCCCGCGCCATCATTGGAACTGATGTGACGTGCGTCTCAACCCTGCAACAATTCGGTGAGAACGACCAACCGTCAGCGCGGTATAACGTGACACAACTACGCACCGACATGACAGCCGGGTCCGCTTTGTTATCCAGGCGACCAGCAGACGAGATTCGTCGGTGACCATCGCGAACAGAATGCGACCGATTCACGAGGATTATGTCGCATAATGCACAGAGGGTGATCTTCGACCAGCTGGTCGAAGATCACCCTCTGAATTGTTCAGCAGCCCGAGACGAACCCGGACTCAGTCAGTCGTCACGCTCCGCCGGAAAGCTTCTCCCGCAGTGCCGCGAGCTGCTCGTCGCTGGCCAGCGAGCCGCTGGAGGAACCGGTGTCCGCAGCCTTCGGCGAGTCGGACGAGTAGTTCTGCTCGCCTGCCTCGCCCGCCTCGGCGTGGTCCTCCGCAGCCTTGGTGACCTGCTTCTTGTGCTGCTCGAAGCGGACCTGAGCCTCTGCGTACTGCCGCTCCCACTCCTCGCGCTGAGTGTCGAAGCCCTCCATCCACTCCTGGGTCTCGGAGTCGAAGCCCTCGGGGTAGATGTAGTTGCCGTCTGCGTCGTACTCGGCGGCCATGCCGTACTGCGTCGGGTCGAACTCCATCTCGGGAGTGAAGCCCTCGTTGGCCTGCTTGAGCGACAGCGAGATACGACGGCGGTCGAGGTCGATGTCGATGACCTTCACCATGACGTCGTTGCCGACCTGAACGACCTGCTCGGGAACCTCGACGTGCCGCTCGGCCAGCTCGGAGATGTGCACCAGGCCCTCGATGCCCTCGTCCACCCGGACGAACGCGCCGAACGGAACCAGCTTGGTGACCTTGCCGGGCACGATCTGGCCGATGGCGTGCGTACGGGCGAACTGACGCCACGGGTCTTCCTGCGTCGCCTTGAGCGACAGCGACACGCGCTCGCGCTCCATGTCGACGTCGAGCACCTCGACGGTGACCTCCTGGCCGACCTCGACAACCTCGCTCGGGTGGTCGATGTGCTTCCAGGAGAGCTCCGAGACGTGCACCAGACCGTCCACGCCGCCGAGGTCGACGAACGCACCGAAGTTGACGATCGAGGACACGACGCCCTTGCGGACCTGGCCCTTCTGCAGCTGGTTCAGGAACTCGCTGCGGACCTCGGACTGCGTCTGCTCGAGCCACGCACGCCGGGAGAGCACCACGTTGTTGCGGTTCTTGTCCAGCTCGATGATCTTGGCTTCGAGCTCGCGGCTGACGTAGGGCTGGAGGTCGCGGACCCGACGCATCTCGACGAGCGACGCGGGCAGGAAGCCACGCAGTCCGATGTCGAGGATCAGGCCGCCCTTGACGACCTCGATGACGGTGCCCTTGACCGGCTCGTCCTTCTCCTTGAGCGCCTCGATGGTGCCCCAGGCACGCTCGTACTGAGCGCGCTTCTT
This sequence comes from Actinoalloteichus fjordicus, assembly GCF_001941625.1. Classification (NCBI taxonomy): domain Bacteria; kingdom Bacillati; phylum Actinomycetota; class Actinomycetes; order Pseudonocardiales; family Pseudonocardiaceae; genus Actinoalloteichus; species Actinoalloteichus fjordicus. The sequence continues at coordinate 2,378,407 of NZ_CP016076.1, read as the reverse complement.
GGAGAGGATCAGACGGCCTTCTTTGTCCTCCTTCTGGAGAACAAGGGCCTCGACGTGGTCACCAACGGTGACCACCTCGGCCGGGTCCACGTCGTGCTTGATCGACAGCTCGCGAGAGGGGATGACACCCTCGGTCTTGTAACCGATGTCGAGCAGCACCTCGTCGCGGTCGACCTTGACGATGGTGCCCTCCACGATGTCACCATCGTTGAAGTACTTGATGGTTTCATCGATGGCGGCGAGGAAGTCCTCCGCCGTCCCGATGTCGTTCACGGCGATCTGCGACTCACCTCCACCGGCGTGGACGGGCGAGGCGGGGACGGTGGAAGTGTCGGTGGACATCAGGTAGATGGCTCCGGTACGGATAGGGGTAGGGGGCTCTGCGGTTGTCACTCGGCGGGAACGGCCGACACCCCGGTACGGTGACGATGAACCGGGAACCGAACGACACCGTCCGCAACTCTCGATCTCTCGGAGTCGGGCGGCGCCGAACGTGGGCGGAACGATCCCACTACGCAGCGATATCGTACGCGTAGAGGCGTTCGGTGAGCAAACCCGGCACGCGCTCGATCTGATCAAACCCCCGACCGCGTGAAACGGAGCACCCCGCGTGACCATCGACTCACCCCAGGACACCGCAGCACAGCAGTCCGATCGCTATGCGGCGGCCCAGGCCGCGCTGGGTGCGACGAGGTACGGCCACGCCGAGGTCGACGGGGCCGCCGCGCGCCTCGCGGGGCGCGCCTGGTGGGACGCCGACGCCGACGAGTACCAGGCCTCCCACGGCGACTTCCTCGGCGACGCCGAGTTCCGCTGGTGCCCGGAGGGCCTGCTGGAGTCCGAGGTCGGCCTGTTGGGCGAGGTGGCAGGGCGGTCGGTGCTGGAGGTGGGCTGCGGGTCCGCCTCGTGCTCCCGATGGCTGGCGGGCCGGGGCGCGGCGCCGGTCGCACTCGACATCTCCTCGGGGATGCTCCGGCATGCCGAGATCGGCGCGCGACGCACCGGGCGGCACGTCCCGCTGGTGCAGGCGAGCGCGGACGCGCTGCCCTTCGCCGACGACTCCTTCGACGCGGCCTGCTCCGCCTTCGGCGCGATCCCCTTCGTCGCGGACCTCGATCAGGTCATGCGCGAGGTCGCCAGGGTGCTGCGGCCGGGGGCCCGCTGGGTGTTCGCGGTGACGCACCCGATGCGGTGGATCTTCCCCGACGATCCCGGCCCCGACGGCCTGACGGTGCGTCAGTCGTACTTCGATCGCGCGCCCTATGTGGAGGCCGACGACGAGGGCACGCCGACCTACGTCGAGTTCCACCGGACCCTCGGCGACTTCGTCCGCGCGATCGAGCAGGCAGGCCTGCGCCTGACGGATCTGATCGAGCCGGAATGGCCGGCAGGCCACGAACGGGAGTGGGGACAGTGGAGCCCGCTGCGGGGACGGCTCTTCCCCGGCACCGCGATCTTCTGCTGTCGCACCCGCTAGCGCGGTCACCTCGGATCGTCGAGGCTTGGTCGACACCGACGGGGACGGACGATTCCCCGAGAGGGAGAGACCTGCCGTGACCGAGGACCTGCTGCCCACCCGACGTCCCGCCGAGTTGATCGCCCTCGATCCACTGCTGCCGGACCAGGCCAGAAGGCCGCCGGGGCCCCTGATCCACGCCGCCCTGGCCGACGGCAGTCGCGTGGCCGGGGTCTGCGTCGTCACGGAGCACCGACCCGGCTCGACCGCGATGCTGTGGTCGGCACAGTGGTCGTGCTCCCTGACCCCGCTGCTCGACACGGCCGAGCCTGCGGGCCTGCATGCGCTCCTGTCGGTCTGGCGAGCGGAGTTGGGCAGGCTCGGACCGCCGGAGCAGGACTCGGCCTGTGAGATCACCTGGCCGAGCCGGGACGTCCACGGATCGCGGGTCCTGCTCGATCACGGACTCGTGCCGCTCACCGTCCTGGCGATCCGCGCGGCGGGCGGGCTGCCGCTGCCGCCCACCGTGCCCGGCCTGACCATGCGCAGAGCGGGTCCGGCCGATCTCGACGCGGCCCTGGAGCTGGCGCTGATCGAGACGCGGTACTCCGCGCTCGTCGGCGGCACCATGCTGCGCCCCGATCTGGTGGACCTCAAACGGGCGAGTCTGGGTGCCCGACTCGCCGCCGACGCCCCGGTGTGGCTGGCCGAGCGAGACGGTCTGCCGGTCGGACTCGCCGAGTGCGCCTGGAACACGGTCGGCTCCGACGACCGCGAGGGCAGGCTCCGTCCCGGGATCTGGGGATACGTGAACTGCCTGTCCGTGGTCCCCGAGCTGCGCGGTTCGGGCGTCGGATCGATCCTGGTGGACACGGTGCACCGATACTTCCTCGCCACCGGAGCCTCGGGCACCTACCTGTACTACAACCCGGCCAATCCGCTCTCCGCTGTGTTCTGGCCGAGACAGGGTTATCGTCCTCTGTGGACGGTATGGGAGGTGCGTCCCGCCTCCGCGCTCCGGTGAGGCGAGCAGGCTGAGGGGGTTGGAGTGTGGAACGTCCGGTAGACATCCACGCACGTCAGGTCAGCCTCGCCGACACCAGGGGACGACTCCTCGCCGCCACCAGCGTCGAACTCCGGGCGGGTGAACTGACGCTGATCTCGGGGCGGCCAGGTTCCGGCAGGACGGCGCTCGCGCTGGTGCTCACCGGCCGGATGCGACCGCACGACGGTCGAGTCGAGTCCGACGGGCCGCTGTCCCGCGCGGAGCTGCGCCGTCGGTCCGCCGTGGTGGACGCGCCGGAGGTCAGTGCCCCGGAGCCCGGCGCGCTCCTTCGCGACATCGTCGCAGAGGGCCTGTCCGAGGCTGGCAGGCCGGACGACCGGGAGTCGATCACCTGGTGGCTGCGTCAACGCAGCCTGCTCCCCGAGTCCGAGGAACGCGCCGACCGGCTCGATCCCGTGGTCCGCACTCGGGTGCTCACCGATCTCGCGGCCGCCAGGCCCGGAGTGCACGCCCTGGTCCTGGACTGTCCTGATCGGCACGGCGGCGCCCCGCAGGGCTGGTTCGCGGTCGCCAGGGACCACGCCGAGCAGGGCTGGGCCGTCGCGGTGCTGTGCTCGCCGGAGTCCGTCCTGATGCTGGGCGTGCCCGCCGCGCGCATCGGCGCACATGACGGCCATTGCCCCGCCTACCGCCGCTCCGGCTTCACTGCGCAGCAGATCACCACTCCGCTGCTCTCCCCCACAGCCGAGGCCGCGTGGCGGGAGTCGCGATGAGCGCACGACGTCTCGCCTCACTCGAGCTGCGCAGGCTCGCCGCCGGACGGATCACCCGGCTCGCCCTCGTCGCGGCGGCGCTCGTCCCGCTGCTCTACGGCGCGTTGTCGATCTACGCCAACTGGGACCCCTATCAACGGCTCAGCGCGGTGCCCGCCGCCATCGTGATGGCCGACGACGGAGCCGTGGGCGCCGACGGCGGGGTACTCGACGCGGGTGTGGAGGTCGAGAGGCAGCTCATCGAGGCGGGCGACTTCGACTGGCGTCGGGTCTCCCCCGAGGAGGCCGATCAAGGCGTCGCAGCAGGTCGCTACGGCTTCGCGCTGGTCGTGCCGCCCGACTTCTCCAGCGCGCTGATGTCCCACGCCGCCGTCGATCCTCGGGCGGCCCGGCTCACCGTGATCACCAACGACGCGAACAACCACCTGCTCGGCACCGTCGCCGAGCAGCTGGCCGAGCGGGTCCGCTCCACCGTGGCGACGCAGGTCGGCAGGCAGACGGCCGACCGGCTGCTGCTCAGTCTCAACACCGTGTACGAGCAGACGGCCGCCGCGTCCACCGAGGCCGACGAGCTGACCGAGTCGACCGGCGAGCTGATCGCGGCCCTCGTGATCGCGCAGGAACTCCTTGCGGAGACCGCCGAACTCGCGGCCGAAGAGGCCTTCGCAGCACAGGACCGGGCAGAGCAGGCCGTGGATCTCGCCGACGCGGCAGGCGTCTCCGCGACCGACGCGGCGTCGCTGGGCGAGGGGGCTGCGGCACTCGAGGCGGGCGGCGCGGCGCTGCGCGAGGTGGTGAGCCGCATCCGGGACCACGCCGAGGCCGTCGACGGACAGTCGACGTCCGTGGCCTCGGCGGCGGCAGCGGCGACGGGGCTGACGGAATCGAGCGGGCTGCTGGCCGAGGCGGCGGGTGAGGTCGCGGGCGAGCTGCCGTCGATCCGGCGGGGCCTGGCCGAGGAGTTCACCCGCCTCGGCCAGTCGGACGAGACGATCGAGACGATGCTGGCGGATCTCGACGCGCTCGCGGGCCGGGCCGCCGAGGTGGACGGTGCGGCGGACGGCCTCGCCGGCGGGCTGAGCGAGCTGACAGGTGCAGGCGGGTCGATGCAGGACGCCGTCGCCGCGCTCTCGGCGGCGGCAGGCGACCTGTCCTCCTCCGTCGCGGCGGCGGACGCCGGGGTCGACGTCCTGGTGGACGACGGGGCACGGGTGGCCGACACGGTGGCCGACCTCGCCGAGTCGCTGGCGCTGCTGGCGGACGACGCGGTCGAGCAGCGCGAGGCACAGGCGGCCGCCGCCGTGGCGGCGGACGCGGCGGCCGAACAGACGGAGGTGCTCGTCGGCGGTGCCGTCGAGCTCCTCGAACTGACGGAAGGCGTCGACGGGACCGCCTTCGACCTGGCGGATCGACTCGCCGAGGAGGTCGCACAGATCCCCAACGTCGACGCCGCCACTCGACAGGCGGCGGCCCAGACCATCGCCTCCCCGGTGACGGTGACCGACCGCACTCACCTCACGGCGGGCAGCCACGGTGCCGGACTGGCGCCGCTGTTCCTCGGCCTCGCGCTGTGGGTGGGCGCGGTCGTCTCGTACCTGCTGCTGAGACCGTTGTCGGCCAGGGCGCTCGCGGCGAACGTCCCGGCCTGGCGGGTGGCGCTCGGCGGCTGGCTGCCCGCCGCCGTGCTCGGCCTCGCACAGGCGGTGACGCTGTTCATCGCCACGGTGCTGGTGATCGGCCTGCCCGCAGTCCGGCCGTGGGCGGTGCTGGGGCTCCTGGTGGTCACCGCGCTGGCCTTCACCGGTATCGCGCATGCACTGTGCGCCGCCTTCGGACCCGCAGGCAGGCTCCTCGCGCTGGTCGCCCTCGTCCTCCAACTCACCACGGCAGGCAGCGTGTTCCCCTGGCTGACGATGCCCGAGGTCCTGCACCCGCTACATCGGATGCTGCCGCTGGGCTACGTCGTCGACGGGCTGCGGCATCTGCTCTACGGCGGCGACGTCGAGCCCGCGCTGCTCGCGGTGCTGGTGTGCCTGTGCTGGCTGCTGCTCGCCTTCGTCGTGGCGGTCACCGCGGCGATGCGTCGACGGGTGTGGACGCCGGGGCAGCTGCGGCCGGAGATCGCCTGGTGAATCGGCGGGGCGGCGGGGCGGCACGCCGGTCGGTCACGAGGAACTCGATGGCATTCGAGCACGAAACCGACCCCCCGCCCCCCGTCGGGCAGCGACCGAGCTCACGACCCGACGGCCGCCGCCGGGTGAGACGCCGCGAGGCAGGCGCTCGCTCGGTCGGCGCCCGCCGCAGGCGACGTCACTCTTCCAGTTCCTCGTACCGCGAGACCTCCACCAGATTGCCGTCGGGGTCGCGGAAGTACAGCGAGATCATCGGGCCGAGGGCACCGACCCTGGTGACCGGCCCCTCCTCGATCCGCACCTCGCAGGCCCGCAGGTGCTCCTTGACCTCCGAGATCGCCATCAGCGTCACCAGGCAGATGTCGGCAGAGCCGGGCACCGGGTAGAGCGCTGCGGGAGCCAGCGACTCCGAGGAGGAGTGCAGGTTGATCCGCTGCACGCCGAAGGCGAGACCAGGTCGATCCTCGGCGAAGGTCACCGGCTGCATTCCCAGCACGTCCCGGTAGAACTCCTGGCTGCGCTCGACGTCGGCAACGGTCAGCACGAGATGGTCGAACCGTTCGACTTTGATCAACTTGTCCTCCGGATCAGTGGGCGGCGGCGTCCCAGGAGCGCCCGACACCCACGGAGACCTCCAGCGGAACGTCGAGCCGGTAGGCGGCGCCCATCGTCCGACGCACCAGTTCCTCGACCGCGTCTCGTTCGCCCTCGGCGATCTCCAAGACGAGTTCGTCGTGCACCTGCAACAGCATCCGAGAGCGCAGACCAGCCTCGGCGAGGCCTCGGTGCACCCCGATCATCGCGACCTTGATGATGTCGGCGGCGCTGCCCTGAATCGGAGCGTTGAGCGCCATCCGCTCGGCCATCTCCCGCCGCTGCCTGTTGTCGCTGGTCAGGTCGGGCAGGTAACGGCGGCGCCCCAGCACCGTCTCGGTATAGCCGTCCTTGCGTGCGCGTTCCACCACAGCCTGCAGGTAGTCGCGCACTGCGCCGAAACGAGCGAAGTAGGCGTCCATCTGAGCGCGGGACTCCTCGGCGGAGATCCGCAGCTGTTGGGCCAGACCATACACGGAGAGGCCGTAGGCCAGGCCATAGGACATCGCCTTGACCCGCCTGCGCAACTCGGCGTCCACCGCCTCGGGAGCGACGTCGAAGGCGCGCGCGGCCACATAGGTGTGCAGGTCCTCCCCCACCCGGAAGGCCTCGATGAGCCCCTCGTCACCGGAGAGGTGCGCCATGATCCGCATCTCGATCTGGCTGTAGTCGGCGGTCATCAGCTCGGTGTACCCGCTGCCGACGACGAAGGCCTCCCTGATCCGCCTGCCCTCCTCGGTGCGGATGGGGATGTTCTGCAGGTTCGGCTCCGTCGAAGAAAGCCGGCCGGTCGCGGCGATGGTCTGGTTGAAGGTGGTGTGAATCCGCTCGTCGGCGGCGATGGACTTGATCAGGCCGTCGACGGTGCTCTTGAGCCTGGTGGCGTCGCGGTGCGCCAGCAGGTGCGCCAGGAACGGATGCTCGGTGGAGGCGTACAGGTTCTGCAGCGCCTCCGCGTCGGTCGTGTACCCGGTCTTGGTCCGCTTCGTCTTGGGCATGCCCAGCTCGTCGAACAACACGACCTGGAGCTGCTTCGGGGAACCGAGGTTGATCTCCTTGCCGATCACCCGATAGGCGTCGTCCGCGGCGATCTTGACCTGGCCTGCGAAGTGGTCGGCCAGCAGGCCGAGGTGGTCGGCGTCGACGGCGATTCCTGCCGCCTCCAGGTCGGTGAGCACGCCGAGGATGGGCAGTTCCAGCTCCCCGAGCAGCGCCGAGGCACCGATCTGACCGAGTTCGCCGTCGAGCGCGTCGGCCAGCAGGGCGACCGCGTTCGCCCGGACGATCTCGTCGGTGGCCTGCGCCCTGGCGTCGGCGGTCTCGTCGGCGAGGAGCGAGAGCTGGCCGGACTCCTCCTCCGCCGCCAGCCGCAGCTCGCGACCGAGGTAGCGGACCACCAGGTCGGCGAGGTCGAAGGACCGCTGCCCCGGCCGGACCAGGTACGCGGCCAGCGCGGTGTCGCTGGTCAGCCCGGCGAGCCGCCATCCCCTGGCCGCGAGCACATGTGCGACGTACTTGGCGTCGTGCGCCGCCTTGGGCCGCTCGTCGTCGGCCAGCCACTCGGCGAGCGCCTGCTCGTCGTCCTGGGTCAGGCCGACCGTCTCGACGTAGGCGCCCTGTCCCGACGCGGTCGCGAAGGCGATCCCCTCCACATCCCCTCCGCCGCGAGCCCAGGTCCCCCGCGCCGCCAGTCCGATGCGCACGCCTGCGACCGCGTGCTCGGCCAGCCAGCCTGCCAGCGCACCTGCGGACAGCAGGCCGCCGTGGACGTCGAGGCCCTCTTCCGCCTCGGGTTCCGCGGTGGCCAGCGTCGCGAAGAGCCGGTCTCGCAGCACCCGGAACTCCAGGTCGTCGAACAGCCGATGCACGGCGTCGCGATCCCAGGACCGCACCGCGAGGTCCGCCGGAGCGAGGTCCAGCTCCACGGCACGGTCCAGCTCGGTGAGCCTGCGGTTGAGCAGCACCGACTCCAGTCGCGACCGCAGCGCCTCCCCCGCCTTGCCTTTGACCTGGTCGACCTGGTCGACGAGGTCGGCGAGCGAGCCGTACTCGCGGATCCACTTGGCGGCGGTCTTCTCCCCCACGCCGGGGATGCCGGGCAGGTTGTCCGAGGGGTCGCCGCGCAGCGCCGCGTAGTCCGGGTACTGCGCAGGAGTCAGCCCGTACTTCTCGTGCACCGCCGCCGGGGTGAACCGGGTCAGGTCCGAGACGCCCTTGCGCGGATAGAGCACGGTCACCGAGTCCGTGACCAGCTGCAACGCGTCCCGGTCGCCCGTGCAGATCGAGGTGTGGAAGCCCTCGGCCGTCGCTTGGGTGGTCAGGGTCGCGATGATGTCGTCGGCCTCGAAGCCCTCCTTGAACAGCACCGGCACGCCGAGTACGGCCAGCACGTCCTGGATGAGGCTGACCTGGCCTTTGAACTCGTCGGGGGTCGCCGAGCGCGTCGCCTTGTACTCGGGGTAGACCTCGCTGCGGAACGTCTTCCGCGACACGTCGAACGCCACCGCGAGATGCGTCGGAGCCTCGTCGCGCAGCAGGTTGATCACCATCGAGGTGAAGCCGTAGACGGCGTTCGTGGTCTGCCCGGTGGTGGTCCGGAAGTTCTCCGCAGGCAGGGCGTGGAACGCGCGATAGGCCAGGGAGTGACCGTCGAGCAGCAGCAGGCGGCCGGATGCGGAGTTACCGTCAGACAGGGGCACGGCCAGCGAGTCTAGGCTGCGGGTCAGACTGTCTGTTCCAGCGCGCCGTTCAGAAGGAGCCACGGGTGAGTGATTCCGGCCCGACCCGAGAGTCGATCAGCAACACCGCAGCTCAGCATGGTTACCTCGCCGAGGCGACGGAGGAGCAGCTCACCACCCGGATGGGAATCGAGATCACCGAGTGGGATGCGGATCGCCTCGTCGCGACGATGCCGGTGGCGGGCAACCGCCAGCCCTACGGCCTGTTGCACGGCGGGGCCAACGCGGTGCTCGCCGAGACGCTGGGCTCGATCGCGGCGGCGATGTACGCGGGAGCCGAGCGGATCGCCGTCGGCATCGAGCTGTCGTGCACCCACCACCGGGCGGCCCGCGAGGGAGTGGTGACCGGGGTCGCCGTGCCGCTGCACCGAGGCCGCAGCACCGCCTCCTACGAGATCGTGATCACCGACGAGTCCGAACGGCGGACCTGCACCGCCCGGCTGACCTGCATGCTGCGCGACCGGCCGCCGGGCGAGCCCGCCGCGTCCTGATCCGCGTGCCGAGACCGGCGGCGCGCACGGCGCCGACCGGTAGTCCGGCTCGCGGGCGGCCCGACCCGACCGGCCGGGCGCCGTCCGGGAGACGCCGCCCCGAGTCGAGAGTCCCTGGACCGGCCCGAGGGCAGGAGACACCACGGGGCTCTCGACCCGTCTGACATCGACGGATCGAAAGCCCCGTGGTCGAGCCTCGCAAGCGGTCAGGCCACGCCCAGATAGGCGTCCTTGATCGCCGGGTCGGCGAGGAGTTCCCGCCCGCCGCCGGTCTTGGTGATGCTGCCGCTCTCCAGCACGTAGCCCCGATGGGCCCGGCTGAGCGCGGACTGTGCGTTCTGCTCCACCAACAGCACGGTCGTGCCCTGCTCGTTGATGTCGGTGATGATGCGGAAGATCTGCCGGATGAACTGCGGCGCCAATCCCATCGACGGCTCGTCCAGCAACAGCAGCCGGGGCCGGGCCATCAAGGCCCGACCGATCGCGACCATCTGCTGCTCACCGCCGGAGAGCGTGCCGCCCGTCTGGTTGACGCGCTCCTTGAGCCGGGGGAACAGCTCGTAGACCCGCTCGAAGTCCTCCCGGACCCCCTTGCGGTCCTTGCGGCTGTAGCAGCCCATCTCCAGGTTCTCCAGCACGGTCATGCCGGGGAACACGCCGCGGCCCTCCGGAGCCTGCGAGATGCCCCGCACCACCCGGAGGTCCGCCCGCAGCCTGCTGATGTCCTGACCGTCGAAGGTGATGGACCCCCGCGAGAGCGGCAGCAGCCCGGACACCGCCCGCATGGTCGTGGACTTGCCCGCACCGTTCGCGCCGATCAGGGTGACGATCTCCCCCTCCTCGACGGTGAGGGAGATCCCGGACAGTGCCTGAATGCGTCCGTAGTGCACGGAGACATCGGACAGTTCAAGCAACGTCATCGTCGGGCACCCCCAGATACGCGGCGACCACCGCCGGGTCCTCCCGCACCTGCGCAGGAGTCCCCTCGGCGATCTTGCCACCGAACTCGAGCACCACGATGCGATCCGTGACGCCCATGACCAGCTTCATGTCGTGCTCGATGAGCAGCACGGTGTAGCCGTCGTCCCTGATCCGGCGGATGAGCTCCATGAGCTCCTCCTTCTCCGCCGGGTTGAAGCCCGCCGCAGGCTCGTCCAGGCAGAGCAGCTTCGGCTCCGTCGCCAGTGCCCGCGCGATCTCCAGCCTGCGCTGGTAGCCGTAGGGCAGGTTGCGTGCCTTGTCCGCGGCACGGTCGGCGATGCCGACGAACTCGAGCAGGGCCATGGCCCGCTCGACGCCCTCCCACTCCTCACGGCGGTGCCGACGCAGCCGCAGCAAGGCGCCGACGACGCCCGTGCGGTGGCGGGCGTCGGTGCCCACCATGACGTTCTCCAGCGCCGTCATCTCGGAGAAGAGCCGGATGTTCTGGAACGTCCTGGCGATGCCGCGCCGGGTGATCTCGAAGCGCTTGAGCTTGCCCAGGGGCTTGCCCTCCAGGAGCACCTGGCCCTCGTTGGGCCGGTACACCCCGGTCATGGCGTTGAAGCACGTCGTCTTGCCCGCGCCGTTGGGGCCGATCAGCCCGAGGATCTCGCCCCGACGGATACCGAACGAGACCGAGTTCAACGCGGTGAGGCCGCCGAATCGGACCGTGACGTCACGCAGTTCCAGCAGGGTGTCCCCGACCTCGACGGCGATCTCCCGGTCCGGCGCGACGACCTCGGCGACCTCGGCCTCGTGCTCGGCCCGCTCCTCCTCGGTCATCTGCGCGACCTCGGCGACCAGGCCGCCCTCGACGACCTCGGTCGTCTCGGTCGTCTCGGTCGTCGGCGAGGTGGGCTCGGCAGGCTGTTCCGATCCCGGAGTGGCCTCGCGTCCGCTCTGCCCGCTCATGCGTTCACCCCCTTGCCGGAGTCCTTCATCGGGCTCTCCGTGGCTACCGGCTCGTCCCTGCCGAGCAGCCTGCGATAGCCGTGTCTGCCGTAGGCGAGCAGTCGCTGCCGCGCACCGAGCAGCCCCTGCGGCCGGAAGATCATCAGCACGATCAGCGCGAGTCCGAAGATGAGATATCGGTACTCGCTGATCACCTGGAAGCGGTCCGGGATGTAGGAGATCACCAGGGCGCCCAGGATGACCCCGACCTTGTTGCCGGAACCGCCCAGAACCACGGCGGCGAGGAACAGCACCGAGGTGATGACGTCGAACCGCTGGTTGTTGACGAAGGCCGCCTGACCGGCGTAGAGAACGCCGGAGAGACCACCGATCGCCGCACCGATGACGAACGCCCAGATCTTGAAGCGGAAGGTGGCGACGCCCATGATCTCGGCGGCGTCCTCGTCCTCCCGAATCGCGACCCAGGCCCGACCGACCCGACTGCGCTCGAGGTTCCCGACCAGGATGAGCACCAGGATGATCGCGGTCACCGTGAGCCAGTACCACGGTGTTCCGTCGGTCTGGACGAAGATCGGCGATCCGTCGGAATAGGTCCCCGGCGGGCCGCCGACGCTCTGGAAGCCCTGGTTGCCGCGCAGGTGCGGGATGTTGTCCGCGAGCAGCCGCACGATCTCGCCGAAGCCGAGGGTGACGATGGCCAGATAATCGCCGCGCAGCCGGAGTGTCGGAGTGCCGAGGATGACACCCGAGACCATCGTGACGGCCATGGCGATCGGCACCACCGCCAGCCAAGGATAGTCGCCGTACAGCACCGAGTCCGGGCTGGTGAGCACTGCCGCCACGTAGGCGCCGATCGCGAAGAAGCCGACGTAGCCGAGGTCGAGCAGGCCCGCCTGCCCGACGACGACGTTGAGGCCGATCGCCAGCAGCGCCATCCTGGCCGCGTTGAACAGCGCGATCTCGTAGTCGGTGCCCGGCTCGGTGGTGAGCGGGAAGAAGTTCAGCAGCGGCAACAGGTAGACCACGGCCACCAGCGGGATCAGCACACCCCACTGCTGGAACCTGCTCAGCCCGTTCCACCAGGTGCGGATCCGCGTTCCGAAGGGCACGGGAGCCGAATCGGTTGAGTTCCGTGCGTTCATACCCGTGCCTTCCCGAGAGACTCGCCCAGAATGCCGGTGGGCCGGAACATCAGGATGGCGATCAACAGGACGAAGGCGACGATGTCACGCCATTCGCCACCGAACAGGGACTGTCCGTAGTTCTCCGCGATCCCGAGGACCAGACCGCCCAGCAGTGCCCCACGCAGGTTGCCGATGCCGCCGAGCACAGCGGCGGTGAACGCCTTGATGCCCAGCAGGAAGCCGCCGTTGTAGAGGACGCCCTGCGGAATCTGCATGATGTAGAACAGCGCGGCGGCACCGGCGAGCACACCGCCGACGACGAAGGTCAGCATGATGACCCGTTCCCGGTTGACGCCCATCAGGGTGGCGGTGTCCGGGTCCTGAGCCACCGCACGGATGCCTCGGCCGAGCCGGGTGCGGTTGATGAAGATGTCCGCGATGAGCATCAGGGCCAGTGAGGCCAGGAAGACCGTGAGCTGGATGTTGGTCACCCTGGCGCCGAAGATCTCGAAGACCGTCTCCGGTCGCAGCAGCCGGATCGCCCGTTCCGGGTTGGCCCCGCGCCACAGCAGGATCAGCTGCTGGATGGCGAAGGAGGCGCCCACCGCGGTGATGAGGAAGACCAGCCGAGGCGCCTTCTTCCGGCGCAGCGGCCGGTAGGCGACCCGCTCCAGGGTCAGGGCCAGCAGCCCGGAGCAGATCATCGCGATCACCCCTGCGAGCAGCAGGTTCACGACGATCTCGATCACCGGGATGTCCAGTGTCGGGCCAGGACGGAACCCGAGGGCGGTGAAGGTGAAGTAGGCGGCGAAGGCGCCGACGATGAAGACCTCGGAATGCGCGAAGTTGATCAACTTCAGAACGCCGTAGACGAGGGTGTATCCGATCGCCACCAGGGCGTAGATGCTGCCGTAGGCCAGACCGTCCACGGTGTTGGACCAGAACCGGTCGACGAGGAGCCCCACGTCGAACCCGATCCACGGCTGGCCCTGGGCAAGGACCTGAGTAGAAAGAGACTGATTCACTGATCGACTCGTTTCCATACGAGAGCGCTGAGGCGCGGTCGACGGCCGTTCTCGGCGTCGCCGTACCGCGCCTCAGCGGTGGTGAAGGAGAATCGGTTCTCAGCCGATCTGCTCGCCCTGGACGATCTCGCCGCCCTCGACCCGGTAGGACCAGACGGGCGTCTCGGCAAGCTCGCCGGTCTCGTCCCACTGGAAGTTCTTGGTCAGTCCCTGACCGCTGTACTCACTCACGTACTGCAGGACGTCCTCGCGGGTGTCCAGCCCCTGGTCGAGCGCGGTGAGCAGGATCGTCGCCGCGTCGTAGCCCTCGGGGGAGTACGTCGAGGGCTCGGAGCCGGACAGCTCCTCGAAGGCGTCCGAGAAGTCGGTGAAGCCCTCGGAGGGAACGCACGGGCAGGTGAAGTAGACGCCCTCGGCCGCGTCACCGGCGTTGGCGACGAACTCGTTGTCCCGCACGCCGTCCGGGGCGACCAGGTCGATCTCGAGGCCGGTGTCGTAGAGCTGCTGCGCGAACGGAGCAGCCTCCGCGTAGTAGCCTGCGAAGAAGATCGCGTCGGGCTCGCTGGCCTCGATGCTGCCGATGACGGCGGAGAACTCGACCTGCTGGGTACGGATCTGCTCGTTGCAGACGACCGCGTCGCCCAGTCCGGCGGCGACCTCCTCCGCGAGGCCCATGCCGTAGGCGGAGTCGTCCTGGACGATGCAGACGGACTCGGCGCCGAGGTTCTCACTGATGAAGCTGGCGGCGGCCGGCCCCTGCACGGCGTCGTTGCCGAGGGCGCGGAAGAAGGTGCCCCAGCCGTTGGTGCTCAGGTCCGGACGGGTGGCCGACGGGCTGATCGTCGCCAGGCCCGCGTCGGAGAAGGCCTGACCGACCGCAGCGGACTCGCCGGAGAAGGGCAGACCGACGACCCCGAGGATCGACTCGTTGTTGATCGCCTCGGTGACGACGCCGGGAGCACGGTCGGGAGTGCCCTCCGTGTCGAACTCGACCAGCTCGACCTGGCAGTTCTCGTTGGCCTCGTTGTGCTCCTGCACGGCGAGCCGCACGCCGTAGAGGATGTTGAGTCCCAGCGCCGCGTTCTGGCCTGCGATGGTGCCGATGTAGGCGATGGCGGCGTCTTCGCACTCGCCCGTCCCGTCGCCTGCGGGCAGCACCACGTTCTCCGGAACGCCGGGAGAGTCGGCGGACGTGCCGTTGTCCTCGCCAGAGGCCGCCGGCTCATCGGTGTTCTGCGCGCACCCCGCGACCGTCAGCGACAGGACCGCCGCTAACGCCAGGGTCCGTACGAGTCGTGTCTGGGCCACCCGATACCTCCACTAGACCTACCCATACGCCTGTTCGGCGGCCACCGCGCTTACTCGGGGCTGGGTTAGGGGTGGAAGGTAGCGCCCGATCGGGTGGATTGCCCAGACGCAGATTGTCGGTGTTTCCACATCGTGACGGAGCGCGAAGAGTCACTTCTCGGAGCGAGGCAGTGACATGTTTCCACCAGAATGCGGCAAATGGAGCATTTTGTTACGTCCGATGGTTCTGCGTCCGACAGTTTTACGCCCGATGGTTCTGCGTCCGAGCTGTCCCATCCGATGTCGCCGACGTCCGACGTCAGTCCAAGGTGTCGACGACCGCGGCGGCAACGGCCTTCATGGTCGTCCGTCGGTCCATCGCCGTGCGCTGAATCCAGCGGAAGGCCTCGGGCTCGCTCAACGACTGGTTCTTCATCAGGATGCCCTTGGCACGCTCGATGAGCTTGCGCGTCTCCAGGCGTTCCTGAAGGTCGGCGACCTCGCCCTCCAGCGCACGAAGCTCGGCGAAGCGAGACATCGCCAACTCGACCGCCGGGATCAGGTCTCGCTTGGCGAAGGGCTTGACCAGATACGCCATCGCACCGGCGTCTCTCGCGCGTTCGACGAGGTCGCGCTGGCTGAAGGCGGTCAGGATCACCACGGGGGCGATGCGATCGCCCGCGATGCGCGAGGCGGCCTCGATTCCGTCGACCCTGGGCATCTTGACATCGAGAATCACCAGATCAGGACGCAGACGAGAGGCAAGCACCACGGCTTCCTCACCGTCAGCGGCCTCACCCGCGACCTCGTAGCCCTCTTCGCGAAGCATCTCGACCAGGTCCAGCCGGATCAGCGCCTCGTCCTCCGCGACGACCACCCGACGGGGCGCGGGCGGAGTGGCGTTGCTGGGCTGGGCCGTCGGTCGGGCCTCGGCAGCCGGCTCGGTCACCGGGGTCCTCCAGGGGTGTGGCAGCGGATGGGCGGACCATCGTGATGGGCATGGCTCGACGTCCGAGCTTAGCGCCCGGCGCACCCCTCCGGTGTATCACGCTCACCACATGTCGGCGGCGCGCCGCAGTGATCGTCCTGCCTGCTGGGCACAGTGTGGCGAGGAGCAGTCTCGACTCGGTCCGAAAGACGACCGGAGGCCACCCCCCGACCGGAGCAGAGCGGAGGCCTGGGCGAGCCGGAGTCGCGAGTCCCCGACGGCGTCGACCGCACCCTGAGCAGGGACGGGGTTCACCGACGAGCCTGCCCCACCCGGCGGGAGCAGTCCGCGCCCGAGGCGTGTCGTTGCGACGACAGGCCCGACCTGCCGCGTTACCGAGACCGGTTGCGCAGAAGTAGATCGCATTGGCTAGAGTCTCTGACCAGCGCACGCCCCCGTAGCCCAATCGGCAGAGGCAGCGGACTCAAAATCCGTCCAGTGTCAGTTCGAGTCTGACCGGGGGCACCACCGCCGACCGGGAAAAAGCTGCCCCTGACCAGGAGTTTCTCGCCAGGGGTCATCGCTCTCGTGTCCGACGCCGTCCGGACGTCTCCGGCGGTCCGCGCCGAGTGCGCGCCGAGGTCCGTCGCAGATCATTTCACCGTGTGCGCCTCAGCGACCCGCCTGCGGGACCGCTCTCCCTACCCCACGACGACCTCGGCATAGATCGCGAACAGGACGTCGAACGAGTGCCCCGCCCGCTCCGCCACCTGCGTCGGCGACACGCCTGCAGCAAGCCACGTCGAGACGGCGGCATGGCACAGGTCGTACGCACATGAAGCCGACGGCGACGCGAACTCCTCGTCCGTCAGAGTACGTGCGTCAGAAGTGGGGACTACAGCCAAGACGCAGTGATCCTCCTGCCAGCCCGACGACCTTCAGCCGCGCTCGACGACAACGCCTGAAACGTCCCCGAACCCAGCAGGCTGCGTTCCGTGCAAGCTTGGTCGCGCGCTTCAGCGGGGCCCGGATCCCAGCAGGCAGGCTTCTGATGATCTTCTAGCGAGTTCGAAAGATCCCGCGAGAGGCGATATTCAGGCACCCCAGGGCAGCAGACAACGAGGAGACCATGCCTCGACGGGGACGATTTCCCATCGAAGTCGATCATCTCTCAGCGCTGCACCGAGCAGTAGCGAGACACCAGCACCGTATTCAGATGCCCCTGTGCCCGCCATCGTCCTCCTTGTGCCAGCCCGACGCCGCGAAGGAATGTCCTGCGCCTCGTATGTGGTCGAAGGTCTGAATCGTCGGGCAGACGATCGTCCCTCAGGACTGCCCTGGTGTCCCTTCGCCGCCCACGAACACCCTCGTAAGAAGGTGGCAAGAGGACAAGACCTAGGACTGAGTGGGTCACCATGCATGAGAAGAAGGAGCAGCCGGAGAAGTCCGCTGATCACCACCGTCGCGCGCTGAGCCCGTCCCGACGACCCGACACAAGAGCACCGCGCGCAGCCGGATCCGTCTCACCACAGACGATCACGGTCCTCCAGCGGACCATCGGCAACGCGGCCGTGGCTCGGATGATCGAACAGCGGCGGGAGGCTGCCAGCCCGGACGGACAGCCCGTGCCAGGGTCGCTGGTGCCCGAGGTGCTGCACTCAGCAGGCCTGCCGTTGGCGGAACCGGTACGCGCTGAGATGGAGGAGCGGCTCGGTGCGGACTTCTCCGACGTACGGGTGCACGACGACCGCACTGCCCAGCGGTCCGCCACGGAGATCGGAGCACGTGCTTACACATCCGGACACCATGTGGTGCTCAGGGACGGCGTCGGTGACCGGCACACGCTCGCGCACGAGCTGGTGCACGTGATGCAGCAGCGCCTGGGTCCGGTGTCGGGCACGGACAACGGGTCAGGGCTGAGCGTGTCGGACCCGTCGGACCGGTTCGAGCGCGAGGCGGAGCAGACTGCGCGGCGTGTGACGCCGGGGCGGGCACCCGCACCCGCGCCGGCACCGGCTCAGCCCGCGATGACGGGACAGACAGGCTCGGTTCAGCGGGCGCCGGGGACGGCCGTACAGCGGGTGGCGGGCGAGGACGCCGCACCATCGCAGCAAGGAACGGCCCCGGTCGACCCGCTGAGCGCCTACGAAGCCGCCACGTACCGGCCTGGCGATGCCGGGGCCGTCGGAACCGTCACGCCCGGTGTCCGCTCGGCGGCACTCCAGAAGATCGTGTGGGAGCAGCACTGGGCGCCCATCTCGGCGGTGTGCAAGAAATACCACTACACGATTGCCGTACGTGAGACCGGCGAGTATTCCATCAATCGAATCATGGAAGGGGCCAAGCCCAAGCCGCACACCATCTTGGAGAAGTCCATCAAGGACTCCTCCGTCGAGAAGGAGTACGGTCCCGGGACCGGGAGACCGCAGACCGACCCGGCAATGGTGCTGCGCTGGCTCCATGCCGAGGAGCTGGACGGCTTCGTCGGCCATTGGAGTGGGGCGGGGCTGATCGGGGTGCGCATCGACAATCCGTCAGAGGAGGTCCTGAGCTTAGGGATCGTGCAGCGCGGGGCAGGCGATGCGGAGTACGTGCCGATCTCGGTGCTGGAGCCGGGCGGCGGCAGGGCGTTGACCACCCTGAAAAGGGAGGTTCCGGCCTGGAAGCAGCAGTTGTACACCGGGGACTACGACCTGCACGAGGCATATTCCACGCTGGGCGCCATGGGCGGCGGCGGCCAGATTGCCGAGGCCTCGACCGAGAAGGTCAATCTGCTCAACCGGCTCAACGCCGGGATCGCAGGAAATTCGAGCGAGGCGGTGCGGCGCGGGGGCACGGCCGCCCTGGGGACGCACGGGTTGCACATGGAGAACTCCCCGTACGCCATGTTCCAGCACGGCGACCAGGCCACCTACTGGACGAACCAGATCCTGGAGGCACAGGCGCAACCAGAAGCGTTGCGCCCGGTGGTGGCGAGTCTGGTGCGAGCGGTGGCGACGGAGAGCAACGAACCCATGGGATGGTGCCGCTGGGGCGAGTGGTACGTCACCGACAACCGCGATGAACACGCGGCTCTGCGGGAGAGGTGGGGGCTGGTCCCCCCCAACACCTGGAGCCGCGAAGCGGTGCGACGCGTGGACGCGGACCAGTACAGGACGGCCCGGTACACGACCTGACCTGTCTCGGCAGCGGGTCGTCCCAGGACCATCCCGAGCGTGATCGGGCGGCAGAGCTCCTCTCAATCGCAGCGCGGGAGACGGCTCTGACCTGGTCCGCTGCGTGTTGCCCGGTGCAGGCGACGGGCCGGGCCAGCAGGGACCGATGGTCTTCGTCTGTCGGTGTCGAGGCCGCCGGCTTCGCCAGTCGAGGCGACGGCACCCGCCGCCGCCTCCCCGGAAGCTCGGGCGAGCCGGGCCGACCTCCGCGTCCAGCGGACGGTTCCGGACCCGTCGCGGGTCGTGCGTGCTGAACCCCCGCCGGGTTCGGAAACGGCGGGCGTCCGCCTACGTACGGTCGCGAGCAGGTGGACGCCGAGAGGGGCACGGTGGGGCGGTGGCCGCGGGTGCCCGGGCAGGCTGGGCGGTGGGTCGTCCGCTCGTGCGGCGCAGCAGGCGCGCCTGTTGTGTTGATCGATCCGGCGCGCGCCCTCGGGCCGGCCCCGCCGACCCGTCTCGCGCGCCGGAGGCCCCAGACCGTCGGATCAGGTCAACGCGGCGCGGGCGGCCAGGCCGAGGACGGTGAAGATGAGGCCCCAGGCAATGACGGCGATGACCTGCCAGATCAGGACCTTCTTCCGGTTGAGTCCTGCGCCGATCATGATGAAGGTGGACAGGGCGGTGGCCAGTACGAAGGGACCGAGGAGGCTGGCCACGGGGACGCCGAACTGGTTGACCTTGGCCATCACCTTGTCCCGGCCCCTGCTCTTGGCGGGATCGCGCCGGACCGCGACCTTTCGGGCGGCGGCGCTGCCCAGCTTGGCCGCGATGGCGAGGGCGAGGAGGTTTCCGGCGATCGCGGCGAGTACGGCGAGTACGATCGGCACTCCGGTGAACACCCCGATGAACGAGCCGATCTGTGATTCGAGAAAGGGGACGATACCGATGGCGAACACGGCAACGAATTGCACCAGCGGGTGCAGTCCGCTCACGAACTCGGTCAGGAATGTGGTCACGTTGTCCATGTCGGTCCTTTATTCCAGAGGTAAATCAAGGCAGAGCAGAGTGATCGAATAATCACGCAGCGAGCACGCACAGGTGCACCGGAAGACGGGATTCACCAGCGGTGCTCCAGCGATCGGAGCTGATCTGTTCGAGTCGGCGGCGCGAGTTCGCCCGGTGCGGTTGCCTGTAGGCGCCTCGCCGTCGCCGCAGGCGACACAGCTGGCGCGTGCCAACGGCTTGAACTGCGGCTCACCTACCGGGAGGACGGCGTTGTCGCCGTCGCGGCCGTAGTTCGGCCGGTCGGGCTTCGGTGAGCTGACTGTTGCGCCACGACATGACGTGCTCCTCTCGGATTCGGGTGAGCAGGCACGAGCTGCGCTGACAATGGCCATGGAAAACCGTGACGCTGCGGCACGGTCAAGCGCCGCCACCCGCACCCGGACGTGGCGTATGTCATAGTCGCTCCCGTCGACGGCCCCGCCGAACCGCACCGGCCGGTGAAATCGTG
Organism: Actinoalloteichus fjordicus; assembly: GCF_001941625.1. NCBI lineage: Bacteria > Bacillati > Actinomycetota > Actinomycetes > Pseudonocardiales > Pseudonocardiaceae > Actinoalloteichus > Actinoalloteichus fjordicus. The sequence goes on along the minus strand of NZ_CP016076.1, from coordinate 2,358,292 downwards.
GTGCTCGACCATTTCCAGCAGCCCGTTGAACGGATATCGCGCGGGGCGCCTTTCGGGTTCGACGACGGCATTCGACACACGCCGAACGATGCATCACGAACGGCGGCGTCGCGATTCTGGAATGACACGATCTCGGATCCTTCTGCTGCCCGACGTCGCCGGCCGGAGCGTGGGCGGCGGACGAGTCGTCGGGACCGAGCACCGCGCCGGTGACCGGCGCGGACCGGATCAGCCTGCGGTGCGCACCATCCCGCCTGCTCGCGTCCCCGAGGGTGGGCGCCAGTCGGTCCCGCCCGAACCCGCGATCAGTGTGCCGACAACCACACCAGTTGTTTATTAGGCAAGCCTGTCTTTAGTGTGTGGCCGTGTCCGCAACCCCAGCAGCCTCCCCGGTCGGCGTGTCGGCGCGCGACCTCGACGTCGCCTACGGTCGCGACGTCGTCGTGCACGCCGCGTCGATCTCCCTCGACGCGGGCACCGTCACCGCGTTGATCGGGCCGAACGGCAGCGGCAAGTCCACCCTGCTGCGCGCGCTCGCCCGGCTGCACCCGCCGGTCGCAGGCGACGTCACGTTCGCCGACGGAGCCGAGCTGCGTGCGCTGTCGGGCAAGGACCTCGCCCGGCGGATCACCCTGCTCTCGCAGCACCGGACGGCGCCCGGCGGGCTGTGCGTGCGCGAGTTGGTCGACTTCGGGCGCCATCCGCATCGGTCTCGCTGGGGCGGGCGGGACGACGCGGGCCCGGCGGCGGTCGAGCGGGCGATGGCGCTGACCGGGCTCACCTCGATCGCCGACCGCCCGGTGCAGGCGCTGTCCGGCGGGCAGGCCCAGCGGGTGTGGCTGGCCAGCTGCCTCGCCCAGGACACCGCCCTGCTGCTCCTCGACGAGCCGACGACCTTCCTCGACCTGCGTTATCAGGTGGAGATCCTCGACGTGGTCCGCGACCTCGCCGACGAGCACGGCGTCGGAGTCGGCGTCGTGCTGCACGACCTCGATCAGGCGGGCGCCATCGCAGATCGGCTCGTCCTGCTCGAAGAAGGCCGGATCACGGCCGACGGCACCCCTGGCGACGTGCTCACCACCACGAATCTCACCCGCGCATACGGAATCCGGGTCGACGTCGACGTCGACCCGATCGACGGGCGCATTCACACCAGAGCGGTCGGCCGCTTCAACTGCGCGCACGCCCGTGCCGCCTCGGTCTGACCGCGCCTCACAGCAAGTAGGAGAGAGATGCGCACCACCCGTGTGATCATCGGCCTGTCCCTGGCCGCCGCGTTGTTCGCGGCGGGCTGCGGCACCACCGAGGAGGTCGGTGCCGACCCGGCACCCAGCAGCGGCGATCCGGTCACGGTGGTCGACTCGCGTGGCCAGGAGGTGACGCTCGACGGCCCCGCCGAGCGGGTCGCCGCCACCGAGTGGAACGGCGTCGAACACCTCGTGTCGCTCGGCGTCATGCCGGTCGCGGTGTCCGACGTCGAGGGCTACGGCCAGTGGGTGAGCGCGGCGCCGCTGGACGACACCCCGACCGACATCGGCACCCGTGGCGAGCCGAGCATCGACACGCTCGGGACGCTGAATCTGGACCTCGTGGTCGTCACCGACAGCCTCAACGAAGGCGCTATCGCGCAGATCGAGGCGACGACCCCGGTGATCGTGATCGCGGGCAGCACGGCGGCGGACCCCATCGGATCCATGTTCGAGAGCCTGGACATGGTCGCGGCGGCCACCGGCACCGAATACGAGGCCGCGCAGCTGCGGGCCGGCTTCGACGAGAAGATCGCCGAGGGCACGGCCGCGGTGGCGGAGCTGGGCGCCGCAGGTGACCAGTTCGCCTTCTCCGACGCCTACGTGGACTCCGGCACGGTCAGCATCCGCCCGTTCACCGACGGTGCCCTCGTGCCGGAGGTGCTCGAACAGATCGGGCTGGAGAACGCGTGGCCGATGGAGGGCGATCCGGCGTTCGGCCTCGGACAGGCCGACGTCGAGGGCCTGACCGAGCTGCCGGACGTGCACTTCTGGTACATGGCGAACGACACGCTCGGCGACCCGTACGAGGAGCTTGCGGACAACGCGATCTGGCAGAGCCTCCCGTTCGTCACCAGCGGCAAGGTGCAGCGCTTCCCCGACTCGCTGTGGATGTTCGGCGGTCCCCTGTCCATGGCGCAGTACGTCGACGCGGCCGTCGACGCGATCGAGGAATAACGCCCCAGTGAGCACCTCCGCATCCGGCGCCGCGACGCTCGCTCGTCCGCCTGCGCCGCCGAGGGCCCCGAACCGACGGCGCGGCAGGCTCGCGCTGCTGATCGGCGGCCTCGGCGCGATCATCGTGCTGGGTTCGGCGGTGCACCTCACGCAGGGCACGTCGAGCCTGGACACGCTCGACGTGCTGCGATTGATGTTCGGCGGCGGCAGCGACGACGCCGCCGCGGTCATCGTCGAGTCGCGGCTCCCCCGGCTGCTCGCGGCGATCGTCGTGGGCGTCGCCCTGGGTGTGGCGGGGGCGGTGCTCCAGTCGGTGGCGCGCAACATCATGGCGTCGCCGGACACGCTGGCCGTCAACGCGGGCGCGCATCTCGCGCTCGTCGCCGTCTCGGCGTTCGGCCTCTCGGTGCCGCTGCTCGGCGCGGCGGGCATCGCGTTCGCGGGCGGCCTCGCCGCTGCGGCGCTCGTGCTCGCCCTGTCCGGAACCGGCGGCACCGGGATCGTGCGGCTGGTCCTGGCGGGTACCGCCGCCGCACTCGCGATGGCCGCCGTGACCCGCATTCTTCTGCTGTTGTTCGCACAGGAGACGCGCGGCCTGTTCGCCTGGGGGGCGGGATCACTGGGGCAGAACGGGCTCGGCGGCGTCCAGACGCTCGGGCCGGTGGTCGGCGGGACGCTGCTGCTGCTCCTCGCGATGTCCCGACGGCTGGACCTGGTGCACCTCGGCGACGACCACGCGCGCAGCCTGGGCGTGAACGTGGGGCGGATCCGCTTCGCGGCGATCACGCTGGCGGTGGTGCTGTCGGCCTCGGCGGTGACGCTGACGGGCCCGATCGGCTTCGTCGGGCTGGCCGCCCCCGCGCTGGTCCGACTCCTGGTGAACGTGGTGCCCGGCCTGCATCGGCATGCGGCGCTGATCCCGGTCTCCGCCGCGATGGGCGTCGTGCTGCTGTTGGGCGCCGATGTGCTGCTGCGCGCGGTGATCGGTTCCCAGAGCGCGCTCGAGGTGCCGACGGGCGTGGTGACGACGGTGCTCGGCGGGATCTTCCTGGTGATCCTGGCCCGAGGCGTCCGGATCACGGGCAGGGCGACCGAACCGCCTGCGGCCGGTGCCCGAGGAGGGGTGCAGGCAGGTCGCTTCCGGCTGATCCTCGGGGCGTTGGTGGTCGGGGGCATCGGCGTGCTGGCGGGGTCGGTCCTGTTGGGCGACACAAATCTGCTGCTCGGTGACGTGGTCAACTGGGTGACCGGCCAGGCGGGTCCGATCGTCACGAACGTGATGGAGAACCGGGCGCCGAGGGTGGCGGCCGCGTTCCTGGCGGGCGCGTCGCTGGCGCTGGCGGGAGCGGTCATCCAGGCGGTGGCCCGAAATCCGCTGGCGGAGCCCGGCATCATCGGCGTCGCGGGCGGCGCGGGGCTCGGCGCGATCACCATGATCACGCTCGTGCCCGCCGTCGGATTCTGGGCCCAGGCGGGCGCCGCGGGCGCGGGCGCCGCCCTGGCGACGACCGTGGTGTTCGTGATGGCGGCGAAGGGCGGCTTCGCCAGCGAACGTCTCGTGTTGATCGGCTTCGGCGTGCAGGCGGTCACCCAGGCGCTGATCACCCTGCTGATCACCCTGACCGACCCGTGGAACGAGACCAAGGCGCTGACGTGGCTGGCAGGCTCGACCTACGGCCGGTCGTTCGAGCACCTCGTGCCGATGGTGCTGGCCGTGCTGCTGGTGGTCCCGCTGCTGATCCGGGCCCGAGGCGAACTGGACCTGCTGTCTCTCGACGACGAGACCCCTCGGGTGCTGGGCGTGCCCGTCTCCCGCTCCCGGCTGCTGCTGATGGTGGGCGGGGTGCTGCTCACCGGTGCGGCGGTCGCGGGCGTGGGCGTGATCGCCTTCGTCGGACTGGTCGCGCCGCACGCGACCCGCGCCATCGTGGGTCGTCGACATGCCAGAGCGCTCCCGGTGGCGGCACTGCTCGGCGGCATCCTGGTGTGCGCGGCCGACACCATCGGGCGCACCGTCATCGCTCCGGGGCAGCTCCCGGCTGGCCTGATGACGGCGATCATCGGCGCGCCCTATTTCATCTGGCTGCTGTATCGAAGCCGGGTGCGGGCGGGGTAGGCCGGGAATTCGGCTTCCTCTGGCGGCTTCCGCACGGTCGCCTTCGCCGGACCGCGGCGGGAGACAGGGTTGATCACGCTGACTCCTGCCGCTCGCCCGCGTGACTGAAACGGATGAGCACCCGGTGCCGTCGGCGGCGGCGTACACCCGATCACACCTTCTCGACCGTCCGGAACAGTACGAGATCGCCTGCGCGGACACCGACCGCCGATCAACCCGTGTGCGGACGACCGGTCCCGAGCAGTCTCGATGGTCACGTCCGTCCGGACGTCACTCCGGCACCCTCGCCACCAGTTCGCGGAGCCGGGCGAAGCCGGTGGGCTCCGCCGAGGCCGCCCCGTATCGCACGATGCCGGGGCGGGCGAACCGTTGCGCGATCCTGGCGAGCAGCACGGGATCGGCGTCGACCGCGATCTGGTTGAGCACCACGCGGCCGAGGGTGAAGCCGCCCTCGTCGAGCGCGTCGGCGGCCCGCTCCGTCTCCGCGAGCACCATGCGTCGCGGGACCAGTACCAGTCTGACCTCGGCATCGTCGCGCAGTCGGTCGGCGGCCTCCGTCAGGCGACGACGCCGCCGGTGCAGGCGCTCCAGCAACGGGTCCGGCTCGGACTCCGGCCCGCCGACGACGGCCTCCGCGAAGCGATCGGCGGCCACCACCCGCTCTCGTCGGCGCGTCAGGCCGTGAATCCACGGTGCCAGCAGCGACGGCAGGGCGATCATCCGGAGCAGGTGTCCGGTGGGGGCGCTGTCCACGATCAGCCGATCCCACTTCGCGGGCACCTCCGCCAGATACCCGGTCAGCAGGTCGATCAGTGCCGATTCGGTCATCCCCGGCCCCGCCGAGGCATGGTCGAGGTGCCGCCGCACGGCGGGCATGATCGCGCGCGGCAGCGCCGCCGCCGCGTCGTCCTCGACCTGACGCACGCGGCGACGCACCGCCGCGTCCGCGTCGGGTTCGGCGGCCCAGAGGCCCTCGGCGATCCGTCGTGGCCGGTCGGCGAGGCGCGTCTCGAAGGCGTCGCCCAACGAGTGGGCGGGGTCGGTGGACACGACGAGGGTGCGGTGCCCCGCGTCGGCGGCGGCCAGCGCGTGCGCGGCGGCCATCGTCGTCTTGCCCACTCCCCCCTTCCCCGCGAAGAAGGTGATCGGGCGGGTCAACAGCATCCTCCCGGTCCGTCGTACTCGTCCCGTCCCATCCGACGGTGCCACTCATGCAGATCCGCCAGCACGAACGGCACCAGCTCGAGCGTCTCGTAGGCGACCGGGCTGTCCACGCCGAGCGTGTCGAGCAGCATCAGGGCCCGCAGCGTGTCCTGCTGGTCCCGCGCCTCCCGCCGCAACGTCGACCGCCACCGGGCGGTGAACCAGGCCTCGTGGAACTCGGCCGCCGCCCGGAGCCCCGCCCTGATCCGGCCGACCGGCTTGGGCACCGGTCGGCTCGGATCTGGCGACGCGGCATCCGTCACGGTTCGTCGGTCTCCCCTGCGACGCGCCGGGTCGATCCGGTCTCGGTCGCTCCACCGGTGGCAGTGGGCGCGGTCCCGTCTCCGAGTCCCTCGGCAGCATCGGTGTCGGTGTCGGTGTCGGTGTCGGGAAGGTCGCGCTCGGCCCAGGCCGCCCGCAGGGCCAGGGTGGCCTCCACGATCAACCAGAGCGCCAGCACGAAGATGATCGCGTCGAGCGGCGCGAGCAGCCACTCCCCGGCGCGGACGAACTCGATGAGGTTGATGATCAACGCCCAGGACGTCATGACCAGCAGGAACACCAGCGGTATGAGGACGGCCACCGGGTTGCGTCGTCGTTTGGTGACCCAGACGGCGATGACGGCGAGCGCGAGTCCGGCGGTGAGCTGGTTGGTGGTGCCGAACAGCTGCCACAGCGTGCCGAAGGCGAGGTCGCCGGGCGCCAGCGCCAGGGTCAGCGGCACCACGACGGCGATCATCGAGGACCAGGTGAGGCTGCGGGCCAGCGGACGGAACCGGACGACCTCGGCGATCTCCTGCACGATGTAGCGCTGGAGACGGACCCCGGTGTCCATGGTGGTCGCGGCGAAGCTGATCACCACGACGGCAGCGAAGACGACGCCGACCTCCAGCGGGATGCCGAGGTTGGCGGCGAAGTTGGCGACGCCGTTGACGAAGTTGCCGGTGGCACCGCCGGAGGCGGTCGAGAAGTCGGAGAACAGCACGTTCCAGTCCGCCGTCGTGGCGGCGATCCCGGCGGTGCAGGCCAGGATCGAACAGACCGCGAGGCCGCCCTCGCCGAGTGCCGAGGTGTATCCGACGAACCGGGCGTCGGTCTCCTTGTCAATCTGTTTCGCCGTCGTGCCGGACGCGACGAGACTGTGGAATCCGGAGATCGCGCCGCAGGCGATCGTCACGAACAGCAGCGGGAACCACGACGGCGAGTCGGCGGGCACGTCGTTGACCACCGGGGCGACGATGCGGTTCAGGCCGACGCCCATGCCCACCAGGATGACCGCCAGGGCCAGCAGCATCTGGTGCTGGTTGATGTAGTCACGAGGTTGAAGCAGCATCCACACCGGGAGCCGGGACGCGGCGAAGGCGTACAGGAAGATCAGAATGATCCACAGGGTGCGCGGGTCCGTGCCCAGTGCCGAGGCCAGCGGGTCGAGAGAGATCGGAACCAGCAGCCCGAGCGGGATGGTCGCATAGAGCACCACCAACGCGATGATCGAGGGCACGAGCGCGGCGGTCCTGGTCCGGTAGATGTACTGGCCGACCCCGATCGCCAACGGGATCTGCACCAGGACCGGCAGCACCGAGGCAGGGTTGGCGATGAACAGATTCGCCATGACCACGGAGAAGACCGCGTTCACCAGGGTGAGCAGGAAGAAGATGATCAGCAGGAACAGCCCTCTGGCGCGTTTGCTGATCACCTCCCCTGCGAGCGCCCCGATACTGCGGGCGCGGTGTCGCACGGAGATCACCAGCGCGCCGAAGTCGTGCACACCTGCGGCGAAGACGGAACCGACCACGACCCAGATCAGCGCGGGTCCCCAGCCCCAGTAGACGGCGACGGCGGGGCCGACGATCGGGGCGGCGCCTGCCACCGAGATGAAGTGATGACTGAAGACGATGTGCCGGTTGGTGGGGACGAAGTCGATTCCGTCGTTGAAGCGGTGGGCCGGTGTCACGTACAGGGGATCGAGCACGTAGACGCGGCGGGCGAGATACGCCGAGTAATAGCGGTAGGCCACCACGAATATCGCGATGACGGCGAGCATGACCACGATCGCGGGCATCCGCAGCGACCCCCTTCTCCGTACCGTCGCCGGGAGAACTCCGTTGCCCGCCCGACAGGCGTACCAGAAGCTACCTAACGATCGGCCGCTTGATAAGGAGCAAACGGCAGGATCGTTGACACCGGACACGCTCGCCGTGGACGGTGGGACACTGGGAGGCGTGGCATGAAGGATTTCGCTCGGCGATGGGAACGCGCGGCGACCGGCGAACTCTGCTGGCTCGGAGCGGACGGTCCCACGGGTGTCCCGGTGGTGCCGTTGACGCGGGAGGGCCGGCCCTGCGTCGCGTTCCCGCTCTCTCGACTATCCGAAGTGGACGACGTCGAAGGCCGGTTCGCCGCGTTCTGCGTTCCCGGCCGACCCGACCAGGACGGCCGAGCAGGGCCGGGGATGGTCGCGGTCGGGCGAGTGCGCGTCGACCATGATCTGGCAGGCTCCGTCTATCAGGAACAGCTGTTGCACCAGGAGCTGGTCAAATACCCGCCGACGCGGCTGCGGGCGGACAGCATGCTCTCCCGCCGGGAGAACTGGTGGTGGGTGGCGCGGGCGATCGTCGGCCTCGACGGCGACGTCGAGGTGCGCGAGCTGCCGCCCCGGCTCACCCCGGACGACGCCGTGCTGGTGCGCGAGGCCGATGCCGAGGGGCGGGCGCCCAGGGTGGACGTCGTGTCCGCGCGAGACTGGTCGACAAGGGCGGGCGACGGCGTCGCACTGCTGCTGCCCGAGAACTGCCCGCCGGGATCGGGCGAACAGGCGTACGCATTCGGCCACCGGCACAGCCCCGACTACGAACGGTGGGAGCGCTGGCATCGGTCCGGGCCGTTGACCGGCCGCCGGCTGCGGGTGGAGCACGCGGCGGGCGCGCCCGCCGAGACGGTGCGCCCCCACGGCATCCTGGGCCGCTTCCAGAGTCACCGCGCGCTGGCGCGGGACTGCCGGGCGGGCGTGGCGGAATTGGAGAGCAGACTCGGCGTGTCGGGTTGAGGGTCCTCGATGCGGCCGTCCGCCGCCGGCCGGGCTCGGCCCCGCTCGCTCGGAACCGGCCCGCCTCGGCGGTGGCTCAGCGGAACTCGTCGGCGTGCGCTCGGGCCCACTGCATGAAGGTGGTCGCCGAGCCGACGACGTCGATGACGGTGGAGGCGGCCTCCTGCGGTGCGTCGACGCCGTCGGCGAGGATGTCCAGGTACCACTCGGCGGAATCGCCCATCGACGGCGTGAGCTGCTCGACGGCCTCGGCGCGGGTCACGGTGCGGTAGGGGATGTCGCGGCCGAGGGCTGTGGCGAGTCGTGCCGCCGCGTCCGCTCGGGTGAGGGTCTCCGGTCCGGTCAAGCTGAGCGCGGACCCCACGAGGTCGTCCTGGTCAGGGCGGCTGCCGCGACCGGGCCACGTCCGCCATCGCGATCGGCGAACTGGCGGCGGACGGATACGCGTCGCGGATCTCCCCGGTGAGACGGATCTGGTCGACCCACATGGTGAAGTTCTCCATGAAGTCGGCGGGCCACAGGTGCGTCCACTCGACCTGATCCCCGCTCACGACTCCAGGGGGATCACAGACAGGCTCTCCGGCCGTTCACCGAGCGTCCCCGGCCTTCTCGGTCCCCGATAGGATCCCCCGATGGCTTCCCCGGTGACGACCGATCCTGAGGTGAGCGAGGCGCTGCAGGTGCTGCGCCGGGTCTTCGGCTACGACTCCTTCCGAGGCGACCAGGCGGAGATCATCGATCACGTCGTGGGCGGCGGCGACGCCCTCGTGCTGATGCCTACCGGCGGCGGCAAGTCGCTCTGCTATCAGATCCCGGCGCTGGTCCGCGAGGGTGTGGGCATCGTCGTCTCCCCCCTCATCGCGCTGATGCAGGACCAGGTCGACGCGCTGCGGGCGCTCGGGGTGCGCGCGGGCTTCCTCAACTCCAGCCAGGACTTCGACGAGCGACGCGAGGTCGAGTCGGCCTTCCTCGCGGGTGAACTGGACCTGCTGTATCTGGCGCCGGAGCGGCTCACCGTCGAGTCGACGCTGCGGCTGCTCGACCGGGGCACGATCTCGCTGTTCGCCATCGACGAGGCGCACTGCGTCGCGCAGTGGGGGCACGACTTCCGCCCGCACTACCTCGAACTGTCGATGCTGCACGAGCGCTGGCCGGACGTGCCCAGGATCGCGTTGACCGCGACGGCGACGGAGGCCACGCACACCGAGATCGCCGCGCGACTGAACCTCGGCGAGGCCCGGCACTTCGTCGCCAGCTTCGACCGCCCCAACATCCAGTACCGCATCGGGTTGAAGAACCGGGCCCAGCAGCAGCTGCTCGAACTGCTGCGCACCGAACACGCCGATGATGCGGGCATCGTCTACTGCCTGTCGCGCAACTCCGTCGAGAAGACGGCCCAGTTCCTGGTGGACAACGGGTTTTCGGCCGTGCCCTATCACGCGAAGCTCGATCCGGCGGTCCGCGCGGCGAACCAGGCGCGGTTCCTGCGGGAGGACGGGGTGATCGTGGTCGCCACCATCGCCTTCGGCATGGGCATCGACAAGCCGGACGTGCGGTTCGTCGCCCACCTCGATCTGCCGAAGTCCGTCGAGGGCTACTACCAGGAGACCGGCCGGGCCGGGCGGGACGGGCTGCCGTCCACGGCGTGGATGGCCTATGGACTCCAGGACGTCATGCAGCAGCGCAGCATGATCGACTCCTCGGAGGGCGACGCGGCCCATCGCCGCAAGCTCGCCACCCACCTGGACGCGATGCTGGCGCTCTGCGAGACGGTGGCCTGTCGCCGGGTCCAACTGCTCGCCTACTTCGGCCAGCAGAGCGCGCCCTGCGGCAACTGCGACACCTGCCTGACGCCGCCGGAGTCCTGGGACGGCACGATCCCCGCGCAGAAGGTCCTCTCCACGGTGTACCGGCTGGACCGCGAACGTGATCAGCGCTTCGGCGCGGGCCACGTCATCGACATCCTGCTGGGCAGGCGGACGCCCAAGGTCGAACAGCACGGCCACGACTCGCTGAAGGTCTTCGGCGTCGGCACCGAACTGCGGGACACCGAGTGGAGCGGCGTGGTGCGCCAACTCCTGGCCCAGGGACTGCTGACGGTGACCGGCGACTATCACGTGCTGGTGCTCACCGAGGCCAGCGACGCGGTGCTGGCCCGGCAGCGCGAGGTCCGGCTCCGCCGCGAGCCGGAGCGGGCCGCGCGCGCCGCCAAGCCGGCCAGGAGTCGCAAGGGGGCGCCCGCGGCCGACCTCGCCGCCGAGGCGGTCCCGGTCTTCGAGCGGCTGCGGGCCTGGCGGTCGGCCGCTGCGAAGGAACAGGGTGTACCGGCCTATGTGATCTTCCACGACGCGACGCTCCGCGAGATCGCCTCCCGCGAGCCGTCGACCCTGGGCGAGCTGGGCACGGTCAGCGGCGTCGGCGAGAACAAGCTGGCGAAGTACGGCCAGCAGATCCTGGACACGCTCACATCGTGAGCCGCAGGCGGCCGTGCCGCCGAAGTCCGAGCCACGGGTCCGACGTCGCGGCGGTCGCACGCGAGCACGACCGCCGCGACTCGTCCGGCCCGACGGCGGGCCGGGTCACGGCCGACGGTCGGGGAGCACGTGCGCCGGAGTCTCGCCGAGGATGCGCAGGCCGACCCCGGCCAGCACGGCCGCGCGACGATCCTGCTCCGCCTGCGTCGTGGCACGGGAGGCGAACAGCCGGTAACAGCTCTTCTCAATCAACCAGATCAACGACTCGGCCAGTTCGGCCGATGTCTCCTCGGTCGTCACGAGCAGCCCTGCTGAGCGCCGACGATCGATCCACTCCGCGATGAAACCGATGAGTCCGCTCATCGTCTGCTGCCACTGCCGTTGGACGTCGAGATCCTCCGCCGCCTCGAAGCCCCGACGCAGGACGACCGTGTTCTCCTGCCAAGACCGGACCGTCTGGTCCACGATCGATCGCACCTCCGCGGTGATCGCCGAGGCCTCCACGCTCGCGAGAAGCGGGAAGTCGTCCGGACAGTGGTATCGAGTCCGCGCCAACAACGCGCAGAAGATCTGTGCCTTGGAATCGAAGTAGAAATACAGGCTCGGCCGCGAGATCCCCGCACCTTTCGCGATGTCGCCGATGCTGATCGAACGCAGCGAGGCATTGACCAGCAATCCGGTGAGGCTGGCCAGGATCGCACGTTCTCGACGGTCGCCTCGCTCGAATGGAGCAGCGGTCGCCCGGCTCGACCGACGGGATGATCGCTCAAGAGGCATTCGGCCATGGTATCTGCCTGCAGGGCCGTCCGACCAGCACGGTCATCCGCCATGTCAGGGTCCGGGGCGCCGCGTCGGGGGCTCGACGAGACCCGGTCGATTCGGCAGTCCCGCCGATTCTTCCGAGCCGCAGGGCGAATGTTGAGGAAGTAGTCATTCACTTATTCGACATTCACTCCAATCCCACTGGCAATGAATTCGTCGACAGCCTTCACGACCAGGCAGATTCAGCCCGATCACCGCACCTGGTCGTCGACCTGATCGTCTACCGGGCGGACGGGGAGACCCGCGAGGACGTCGGTCCGTGTCGCCTGCACCAGACCCGCCCGCCGATCTGCTTGGGCGGGCGGGCTCGTCAGGTCAGGCATGCCCCCGGCGCAGGGAGTACCAGTGTCGTCTGACGGGTCGCTCCACCGGCATGGCATGCGCCCGTCGCGCACGCCGCGACCGCAATCCGCTGTCGACGCCTGCTCCCGCATCCATTCCGGCGGACTGCCCGGCGGCATGCGGTTCCGCCGGACGTTCTGCGGCCGAGCTCGCCTGCGTCGAGGCCGCTCGTGCGGGCCCCGCCTTCTGCTGTCCGCGTTGCTCGGTCGCCTCCTTCGCCCCTGCGGCCTCGGCTGCCTTCCGCCGGTCCCGGCCCGCGAGCAGAATGCTCTCGCGAATCCGCTGCTCGGCGAGGTACGCCCCCGGGTCGTAGTGCCTGCCCGGCCGGGTCGCCTCCCGACGGGCCTCGAGTGAGGCCCTGAAGTCGTCGAGTTCACTCATGATGTGATCCCCCGTCTGTCGAACCCGCGCCGTGACACGGGGTGGTGATCGCGCTGGATCGGCTCTCGCCAGGCGGCGCGCCGCCGTCCTTGATCAGAGTGCGTCCGATCTCGATCAGCCGGACAGGGCCGAAAGCCCTTGCTCAGGCGCCGGAAGACCCTGATCGTTCCGACGCCGGGCCGGAGATCGCCGATCGTCAGTCCCAGGGCGCTGATCGGCCGGGTACGAAGCCGGGCGGGTCGGCGTCGATCACCGGTTCGCCTCCGCCACGAGCTGCGAGCCGGTCGTGTCCTCCGCCATGCCGGGCGGGATGACGATCACCGGGCAGTGCGCATGCCGGATGCACGCCGCACTCACCGACCCGACGAGCGACGCATAGGCTCGGCCGTGGCCGTGGCTGCCCAGGACCAGCACCGCCGCGTCGCGGGCCGCCTCCAGCAGGACGGTGGCGGGCGGGCCCTCGATGACCTCCTGCCGGATGTCGACGTCGTCGAGTGCGACGGCCGAGCCCGGCGACGGGCCCGCAGCCGAGGAGCCCGAGCCCCCAGCGCTCGTCACGGTCTCCGTCGCCTCGGCCACCACCTGACGCAGTCGCTCGACGTGGTCCTGTCGGACGTCGCCGGGGTCCACCAGCACCGTCGCCGGGCCCGCGGCCATCGGCACGAAGTGCCAGGCGCTGACGGCGTGGATCGGCCGACGGTGCGCCTCGTTCTGGGCCAGCACCCAGGCGAGGGCGGCGACGCTGGTCGGCGAGCCGTCCACGCCGACGACGATCGGCCTGTTCCCTTCGAACCGGTCAGACGCCTGTTCACTCATCGTCGGCTCCTTCCTCGGAGGTCTCGACTCGACGATCGAGACCGCTCCGGCGCCGTCCGCTCCCGTCTCATCGGCTGGTCCGATCCTGCGGACGTGTGCGCTGTCTCCCTCTCCACCCTCGCGCCGCCGAGTGCCCGCGACCACGGGCGCCCGCCCCGTCATCGCCGAGTCTTTCGACCCTGCTCTCCGGTCCGACCCGGCTTCCCGGTCCGACCCGGCTCGACAAGCACGTCCGGCCAGGCGCACGCCGAGGACGATCGACGAAGGACAGGTTCGGCGTGACACGAGCTCCGAGCCACACCCACCACTCCCAGCACACCCGGCACAGGCGTCACGTCGGTCGGCAGGGCGGACCGCAGGCGGCCAAGACCGCAGTCGACGGAGTCACGGAACCGACGCTGCGGGGCAGCTAGGACCGGGCTGGCTCGCCGATGCCACAGCAGGCAGTCCGCCGCCTGGCGGCTCACGACCCGGGGCGTGCTCCTACATCGTGTTCGGCTCCGTCTGCGGGCCTCGCTCGGGCGGCGGGATCACCACCACCGGCGTGTGGGCGTGTCGCACGCAGGCCGCACTGCAGGAGCCCAGCAGCATCTCCCGGAGGAATCCGCCACGGTGGGAGCCGACCACGAGCAGCTCGCCGTCGGCGACCGCGCCGAGCAGAGCCGCGGCGGGCGTGCCGGGCACGACGCGCGGCAGCACCTCGACGTCGTCGCCCTCCCGTGCTCTGGCCTTGGCGATCTGTCTGTCCAGCAGAGCGGTGCTCTCCCTGGCCGCCTCCTCCGGCTCGGTGAACGCGAACTCGGCAAGAGGCTCGTGTCGCCAGGCATGCAGCGCGTGGACTCGACTGCCTCTGATCCGCGCCTCCCGGATCGCCCAGATCACGGCCGCGACGCTCGCCTCGGAGTCGTCGACGCCGACGACGATGTCCGTTCGCATCTCGCTCATGTCGCTGCACTCCCTCCCGTCACGGTGCGTCGCAGCGGGACGCACCCGACGCCCGCCGTGTCCGTCCGCAGGCGGGTGCTCTCGCCTGCGGCTGCGCGCCCGCCGGACCCGGCCGAGGCACCGTCGCCTGCCAGCCTCCCCCGGTACGCGGCGGGCCGCACAGGGGACAAGGACCCCGGGACCGCGCCGACGTCGGAGAGGCAGGCCGGGGCAGAGCGGACAAAGGGGGCACGGACCTGCACTGATGCGCTTCTCGTCGATAGAATCGTGGTCCGATGCACGCCATCGCTCGCCGCCAGCGGAGTCCGTCGATGCCAGCCACACCGCCCACACCGCCCACGGAGTCCGCCGAGACCACGTCGCCCGCACCGGCAGGCCGAGCAGGAGGGCCTGCCGACCGGGCCCTGGTGGAAGCCGTGCTGGCCGTCGCGGCGGGCGCCGACCTCGAATCGACGCTGCGGCGGATTCTGCGCTCGGCCCTGGAGCTGGTCGACGCGGACTGCGGGGCGTTCACGGCGGCGGAGGCGGGCCGACCCGGTGACTCGGTCTACGTCGGGGTCGACGAGCCGAGGTGGCACCGGCTGACCAGCTCCGACCTGCCTGCTGCCGACGGCACCGTGTCACGCCGCTCCGGCGGCGAGGACCACCAGGGCGGCGGAGCGCCGACGGCTGCGGTGCTCGTCGTCCCGGTCGGCGTGCGTGCCGAGGTCTACGGAAGTCTGGGGCTCGCCGGAAAGCGCGGCGGGTTCACCAAGAGCGATGAGGAGGTGCTGACCGGACTGGCCTCGGCGGCCGGGATCGCGGTGGCCGACGCACGGCTGGTGGAGGAGGAACGCGATCAGCGCCGCTGGTCGGCCATCGAGGGAGAGATCACCACCGAACTGATCGCGGGCGCCTGCACCGAGGACGCGTTCGACCTGCTGGCACGGCGCAGTCTCGAATCGGCCGAGGCCGACCTCGCGCTGGTGCTGCTGACGGAACGAGACTCCTCGATGCTGACGGTGGCCGGGGCGGCCGGGGCGGCGGCGGGCACCCCCGCCGAACGCGTCGACCGGACGGCCCTGCTCTCGGCGGACCCGACGTCCGGCGGGGCGACCGTACTGGACGCGGCAGACCTGGCCGCGACGCCCGTCCTGGGCCGGATCGCGGCCGGGCTGCGCCTCGGCTCCGCGGTCGTCGTGCCGCTGGGCGGCGTGGTCGAGCCCACCGGGGCGCTGTTGGTGGCCAGGGCGGCGCATCGGGCGCCGCTGCCCGTCGGCCGGATTCCGGCCATGGCCGCCTTCGCCGACCAGGTGTCGTTGACACTGCAACTTGTCGAGCGGCAACGCACCCGCAGGCAGCTCGATCTGCTGGCCGATCGGGAGCGGATCGCCCGCGAGCTACACGATCAGGTGATCCAACGGCTCTTCGCCATCGGGCTCGCACTACAGCGCACCGTGGCCCGCAACGCCGATCCGCTGGTCGCCGAGCGGATTCACGAGGTACTCGACGCGCTCGACGAGACGGTTCGGGAGATCCGCACCTCCATCTTCGACCTGCACGCCGAAGCGGGCGACGAGGCAGGTCTGCGGCGACGACTCTTCGATGCGGTCTCCGAGTTGACCAGGGACACGGCGGTGTCCTCAGTGGTCCGGATGTCGGGTGCGGTGGACGCCCTGGTGCCCGCCGAGCTGGCCGGGCAGGCCGAGGCGGTCCTGCGCGAGGCCGTCACCAACGTGGTGCGGCACGCGGAGGCCCGACGGGTGACGGTCACCGTCGAGGTCACCGATCACCTGTTGATCGACGTGCTCGACGACGGTGTGGGACTGCCCGACACGGTGGCCCGCAGCGGCCTGCGCAACCTCGCCGAACGCGCGACCGAGACGGGTGGCTCGCTCATCGTCGGCGCCGCACGACCGCACGGCACTCGGCTGTCCTGGCGGGCGCCCCTGCGGACGCGGTCGGCCCGGCGCCACGACTGAGGCACCCGCACCCCGGCGATGTCCTGCCGGGGCGGGCCTGCGGTCACTGCGGCTGATCCGGCTCCTGATCAGGTGGTGACGCGCGATGGAGCCGGGTGGCCAGGACGGCGGCCTGGGTCCGACGTTGCATGCCGAGCTTCGCCAACAGATGCGAGACGTAGTTCTTCGCGGTCTTCTCCGCAAGAAACATGCGCTGGGCGATCTCCCGGTTGGTCAGCCCCTCGCCGATGAGCTCCAGCACCGTGCGCTCCTGGTGGCTCAGCGCATGCAGCGGGTCGGTCTCCTCCCGCTCCCGGCGCAGCCGGTTGAGCAGTGCCGTCGTGGTGTGCGGGTCGAGCAGCGAACCGCCCGCCCCGACCACGCGGACGGCGGTGACCAGGTCACTGCCTCGGACCTCCTTGAGGACGAAGCCTGCCGCACCCGCCATGACCGCGTCGAACAGCGCCTCGTCGTCGGAGTAGGAGGTGAGCATGAGGCAGTTCAGCTCGGGCATCGTCGAACGCAGCTCCCGACACAGCTCGACGCCGTTGCCGTCCCCGAGACGGACGTCCAGGACCGCGACGTCCGGCCTGGCCGCCGGGATGCGGACCAGCGCCTCAGCGACCGAGGAGGCCTCGCCGACCACCTCCAGATCGTCCTGATCCTCCAAGAGGCGAGCCAGGCCGAGCCGGACGACATCGTGGTCGTCGACCAGGAACACGCTCGTTCGCACCGGTGGTCACCGTCCGTTCTCCTCGGTCCCCGTCTCCTGGTGTCCTCTGCCACCGTGCCCCAGGCGGAGCGGTGATGCCACCGCCGAACTCGCGATTCCGGTGCGCCCGCAGCCGCAGGCCCGACCAGACCGGAGAAACCAGAACGAACCGGGCGCGTGCCTGCACAGACTCCGCTCCGCCACCACTCGACACGCTGCGCCTGCTTCTGGTGAACGACCGTCGAGATACTTCTTTTGGGGGTACCCCCGGGCCGCCGAACGAATAACGTCTGCATCACGAGGAATGGGGTTCTTCCGCAATCGAACAGGATGTCTCGCGGCGCATTCCTCGGGTCTTCCCCTGCCCTGAACAGCCCTCTTCGGACCACACTCCGAGGAGAGACAAAGCTGCCCCGTCACCGAACGACCCGATCGACGACACACCGCGTCCCCCTGCATGACGAGAAGGAGTCGACCGATATGAGCTACCGGAATCTCGCGAGAATGAGCGCGGTGGTGCTGCTGGCCGCAGGCACCACCGCAGGCCTGGGCACCGCCGCAGCAGCAGACTCCACCACCGACGACGCGGCCCTGTCTCCCGGACTGGTGACGGCCATGGCCGCCGAGTTCGGCATCGACGAGCAGCAGGCCGAGGTGCGCCTCGCTCAGGAGGCCGCCGCGATGACGGCCGCCCCGGTGGTGGAGGAGGCGGCGGGCGCCGCGTTCGGCGGTTCGTGGTTCGATCCGGCCTCCGGTGATCTGATCGTCGGACTGAGCGATCCGAGTCAGGCCGCCGAGGTCCGGACGGCGGGAGTCCGCACCGTGCCGGTCGAGCACAGCCTGGCGACGCTCGACGCGGCCAAGAACGAGATCGACGCGCTGTCGCGCACCGAGGCCGCGCCGCTGGGAATCGCGGGCTGGCGGGTCGACCTCGAATCCAACCGTGTCGTGGTCGACGTCGTCGCGGGCGCCGAGGGCCCCGAGGTCGACGCGTTCCTCGAGGCCGCGACCGCGACCGGCCCCGTGACGATCGCCGAGGTCGCCGAGGGCCCGGAGACGTTCGCGGCGGGCACCGTCGGCGGCGACCCGTACATCATCAACGGCAACACCCGCTGCTCGATCGGCTTCTCCGTGCAGGGCGGCTTCGTCACCGCAGGCCACTGTGGCACCACCGGCAGCTCGGTCCGGGGCTGGGACGGCACGGCGATGGGCTCCTTCGCGGGCTCGTCGTTCCCCGGCAACGACTACGGCTGGGTGCGGATCGGCAACGGCTGGTGGACCGAACCGGTCGTCCTCGGCTGGGGCACCGTCAGCGACGTGCTCGTCCGAGGCTCCAACGTCGCCCCGGTCGGCTCCTCGATCTGCCGGTCCGGTTCGACCACCGGCTGGCACTGCGGCACCGTCCAGGCGTTCAACGTCACGGTGAACTACAGCCAGGGCGCCGTACACCAGATGACGCAGACCAGCGTCTGCGCCGAGCCGGGCGACTCGGGCGGTTCGTACATCACCGGCGACCAGGCGCAGGGCGTCACCTCCGGCGGTTCCGGCAACTGCTCCACCGGCGGTCGGACCTTCTTCCAGCCGCTGAACGAGATCCTGTCCGTCTACGGGTTACGCCTGGTCACGGCCTGACCTGATCTGTCCCGCACCGAGGCTCGACCGCAGGCGGGAACGAACCAGCACGAGACCGGGGCGTCGCCGAGCACCATGGCGACGCCCCGGTCTCGTCGTGGCGGGACGCCGCCGCCGGGTGCCGGGCGCGGCGGGGCGGTCGTGGCCGATCACGGGTCCCGCACCAAGGCCGGGTCTGTGGCACAGCTGCGGTGGGAGACCTCGCGGCGAACGGCTTGGCGGTGGACCGTGGCGACGACGAGGACCCTCTGCACCGCAGCCCCCGATCGAGTGAAGACCGACAATGATCACGCACGGCGATCGCCTGATCTTCTGACGTGATCATCGGGGTCGGGATGTCTTCACTTCAGCAGGTGGCACAGCAGGTCTTACTCGCCTCGGATCGCACCGCGCAGGCGCGACACGCGCTGTCGGTGGCGGCCGCACACCTCGACGAGGCACTGGCCGTCGCGACCGCCGCACTCGCCGGAGCCCGGGCCGCGAGCGCCGAACACGGACTCGCGCTGCTTCGGCACACGCGCGAGACGATCGCCGAGGAACTGCACCGCATCG
Source organism: Actinoalloteichus fjordicus (assembly GCF_001941625.1). Lineage (NCBI taxonomy): Bacteria > Bacillati > Actinomycetota > Actinomycetes > Pseudonocardiales > Pseudonocardiaceae > Actinoalloteichus > Actinoalloteichus fjordicus. Next base: position 2,339,107 of record NZ_CP016076.1, on the reverse strand, counting down.
AACAGGCTGAACGCATCGTCCTCGGCTTCCACGCCGCGCTCGTCGTGGGCGACTCCGCGATCACGGAGCCACCGGGCGGAGCTCGGGAGGCGGTGGCGCAGGAATCTTCATCGAGGACACCCGCGAACACTCGGCGTAGCCAACCGGGTGGGGACGACGCTTCTCCTCTCGGCCGGTGGCGAGATCGCACTGCCACCGAGCACGTCCTCGATGAGGGCAATGCCATCGGTCGAGCCCCCGCGCGACGAAAGAAGGACCTGATCAGAGAAGTACGCTCGGTCGAAGAGCTCGACGAACTGTTCACCGCGCTGGCGGCCGGCGGCCGAGACGCGCCGATGCCCTCCTACATCGGACGGCTGCTCCGGCGCCCGGACGGCACGACGATCGGCTACCGCACCAAGTCCAAGACCACCGTCGAGCCCACGGTCGATATGAAGATCCCCGGTGGTCGATCACTGAAGATTCAGGTGAACACGCAGAAGTGGAGCACCTGATGCTGGACGAACTGCGCGCCAGACTGCTCGACGCCGCGGAGGACGACTGGGTCTACTTCGCCGAGATCGAGAGCATGATCCTCGAGATCGACGGTGCCTCCGACGACCTGCTCCGGCAGGCAGGAGAAGCCGCCGTCCAGTTCGTCCGCGAAGGCGTGATCATCCCCGGAACCCTCACCGAGGCCGAAGGATTCGTGCCCTGGTTCACCTCCCCCGCCGAATCGGCCGACCGGGTCAGACAAGAGGTCGACGTCCTGCTCCGGGACCGCATCGACCCACGGCCCGGCCAGATCTGCTGGTTCGACGTCCCCACCGAATCCCCGGCCTGATTCACGCAGGCTGCGGTCCCGACCCGGGCGTCTCGGGGTCTGCCACACGGTGGCGGATCAGGAGCCGGTGGACGCGTGGCGAGATCGAGCCGCGCCGGGCGAACGAGGTCCCGGCCCGGTGCACCAGGCAGTCGGCCGCGACCTGCCGAAGTGCGCACGGCCCGACGCACACCGCTTCGATCGGCCTGCGCAGGCGGCTATGGTCGCGCGCATGGAGCAGCGGGTTCTGGGCAGGACGGGTCGGCCGGTGTCGGTCGTGGGGTTGGGCACCTGGCAGTTGGGCGCGGACTGGGGGCAGGTGGAGGACGACGCGGCGCTGGCCGTGCTGGCGGCCGCGGTGGAGTCGGGCGTCACGATGTTCGACACGGCCGACGTCTACGGCGACGGCCGCAGCGAGCGGCTGATCGGCCGCTTCCTCGCCGACAATCCCGGTGTCGACCTGGTCGTGGCCACCAAGGCGGGGCGTCGGGCGCCGCTAGACCCCGCGCAGTACACCGTGGACAATCTGCGTTCCTGGGTGGACCGTTCTCGGTCGAACCTGGGCGTCGACCGGCTCGACCTAGTGCAGTTGCACTGCCCGCCCACGGCCGTCTACCACTCGGACGGCGTCTTCGACGCGCTGGACACCCTGGTGACCGAGGAGCGGATCGCCGCCTACGGCATGAGTGTGGAGACGTGCGCGGAGGCGTTGACCGCCATCGCCAGGCCCGGCGTGGCCAGCGTGCAGATCATTCTCAACGCCTTCCGCCGCAAGCCGTTGGAGGAGGTCCTGCCCGCCGCGCAGGCGGCCGGGGTCGGCATCATCGCGCGCGTTCCGCTGGCCTCCGGACTGCTCTCCGGTCGGTACACCGTGGACACCGCATTCGGGCCGGACGACCATCGCGCCTTCAACCGGGACGGCTCGGCGTTCGACGTCGGCGAGACGTTCTCCGGCGTCGACTTCGCCACGGGGGTGGCGGCGGCACAGGAGTTCGCCGCCCTGCTGCCCGAGGGCCGCACGCCTGCCGAGGCCGCGCTGCGGTGGGTGATCGACCAGCCTGGCGTGACGACCGTGATCCCCGGCGCACGCACCCCGGAACATGCCCGGTCCAACGCCTCGGCGGCCGGGCGACCCCCACTGTCCGCGACGGTGTCGGACGGCATGCGGACGATCTACGACACTCGCATCCGATCGTCGGTGCACACCCGCTGGTGACGCCCTGCTCGACGAGGCTCGCCGACCTGCGGGCTCGCCGAGGAAGCCACGTCAGGCGCAAGCAATGACTTGCACGAGAGTCACCCTTGTGCAAGTCTGCTCTTGCACGTCAATCGGCGTGCGCACTGAGCCGACGAACCGGAGGCCACGAATGACTCCCGACCTGATCCGCCGTGAGATCCACATCGCCGCGTCGCAGGACCGTGTGTGGACGGTGCTGACCGAGGCCGACCAGCTCGCCGCCTGGTTCGCCTTCGACGGCGCCGAGATCGATCTGCGGCCGGGCGGCGCGCTGGTACTGCGATGGAAGGAGCACGGCGCGTTCCACGGGATCGTCGAGGTGGTCGAGCCGCCGCGCAGACTGGCCTTCCGCTGGGCCCTGCTGCCGGACGTGCCCCCCGCCGAGGGCAACGCCACCCTCGTCGAGTTCACCCTCTCCCCTGACGGCGAGGGCACGCTCGTGCAGGTCGCCGAGCGGGGGTTTCGCGAGCTCGCGGGCTCTGACGACGAGCGTTCCCAGCACGTCCGGGACAACGAACAGGGGTGGGAGGGCGGGTTGACGAGCCTGCGCGACCACGTCGACTCGTTGACGGCATGACGGAGGAGGAGACCCTCGCGGCGCTGGCCGACCCGACCCGTCGTCGCATCCTCGACGAACTCGCCGCGCTCGGCGAGGCCAGCGCCACCGCGCTGGCCGCCCCGCTGCCGGTGAGCAGGCAGGCCGTCGTGCAACACCTGGCCGTCCTGGAACGGGCGGGCCTGGTCAGCGGGCGCCGTCAGGGCCGCGAGGTCCGGTTCAGCGTGCGGTCTGAGGCGCTGACCAGCACCGCGAGCTGGCTCACCCGGCTCGCCGAGCGGTGGGACGGCAGGCTTGCCGCGATCAAGCGGCTCGCCGAGGGCGGGGCAGAGGCGTCGGCAGAGGCCGCTGCCCCGACGGCCGACGAGGTGTCAGAGAAGAAGGACGTCGACGACGAGGCAGACGTCGAAAACATGAGCTGATCAAGCAGTCGATCTACCAATCGCCCGGGCAGGGCCGGGCGGACAGACTGTCGGTTCGTTCGGTTCTACCCGACGGAGTCAACAGCCTGCCGCCCGGCAGGGCAGGACCGGTTCGCTCCGGGGACGCGACCTGCGTCTCCGGCAGCAGTGGCCTCGTCCGCCCCCGGTCAGTGGCTTGCGCTGAGCTCGCCCGTGAGTCTGCGGTGGAGGCGGGCGCTGGGCGGGTTGAGCCCGATGATCTCGACGGTCTTGCCGCGCTGCGCGTACTTCGTCTCGATCGCGTCGAGCGCGGCGACAGAGGAGGCGTCCCAGACGTGCGCCGCGGTGAGGTCGATGACGACGTTCGTCGGGTCGCCCCCGTAGTCGAAACGACCGATCAGGTCATTGGAGGAAGCGAAGAACAGCTCGCCGGTGACCCGGTAGACCACGATCGTGCCGTCCGGATCGACCACGGCGGTGACGTCGGCGAGGTGCGCGACGCGCTTCGCGAAGATGACCACCGCGGTGATCGAACCGACGACGACGCCGATCGCGAGATTGTGGGTGATCACCACGCAGGCGATGGTCGTCAGCATGACGGTGATCTCCCCTGGCGGCATCCTGCGCAGAGTCCTCGGGCTGACCGAGCGCCAGTCGAACGTCGCGAACGACACCATGATCATGACGGCGACCAGCGCGGCCATCGGGATATCGGAGACGACGGGTCCGAACACGATGCACAGCACCATGAGGAACGACCCCGCGAGGAACGTCGACAGTCGGGTGCGAGCACCGGACACCTTCACGTTGATCATCGTCTGGCCGATCATCGCGCAGCCGCCCATGCCGCCGAAGAATCCGGTGACGATGTTGGCGATGCCCTGACCGATCGACTCGCGGGTCTTGGAGGAATGACTGTCGGTGATGTCGTCGACCAGCTTGGCGGTCATCAGCGACTCCATCAGCCCGACGAGCGCCATCGCGAAGGCGTAGGGCGCGATGACGGCGAGGGTGTCCAGGGTGAAGGGGATGTCCGGCAGACCCGGTGTCGGCAGAGCAGACGGCAGCTCACCCTTGTCACCGACAGTCGGCACTGCGATGCCCGCCCCGATCGTGACGACGGTGAGCACCACGATCGAGACCAGTGGTGCAGGGACCACAGTGGTGATCTTCGGGAGGAACACCATCAGGGCGAGGCCGCCGAGGAGCAGCGGGTAGACGGCCCAGGGGACGTCACGCAGCTCCGGCACCTGGGCCAGGAAGATGAGGATGGCGAGCGAGTTGACGAAGCCGACCATCACCGACCGAGGGATGAAGCGCATCAGCCTGGCCACGCCGAGCGCGCCCAGCACGATCTGGAACACGCCCGCGAGGATGACCGCGGCGATCAGGTAGCCCAACCCGTAGACGTGGTTCAACGGAGCGATGACGAGGGCGACGGCGCCGGTGGCGGCGGAGATCATGGCCCGACGACCACCGACCACGGAGATCACCACGGCCATGGTGAACGAGGCGAACAGCCCCACTGCGGGGTCGACGCCTGCGATGATCGAGAACGAGATCGCCTCGGGGATCAACGCCAAGGCGACGACGAGACCGGCCAGGATCTCGGTGCGCCAGACGCTGGGATCACGCAGCCAGTCGGGTGCGAGGGCGCGCAGCCGTCCGGACGGGGGCAGGGTGGTATCGGGAGAAGCCACAGAAAGAGACACCTGTCGTGTTCGGGCACGCCTCACGTGGCGTGCAGGCGGGACTTGGCGATGCCCGGCAGGCACCGCGCGGCAACCGGCGAGACGAGGAGAACCGCCTACGGGAAGCCGGGCGGGCAGGCGCGAATGGCGCCGGGGCTCACCACTGCGGGCGAGATGTCACGGCGGACAGGCCGCAGCGCAGGCTGTCGCGGACTCGCTCACACTCGTCTCCTGCCGGGACTCGACTGCTCAACGGAGGCGGCATCGACCCCGACACGACGGCGCGGCGGCGGACGATCTCGCTCGCGCTGACGCAACTCTACCTTGACGTTAGGGTAGTTTCATCGGGGTGATCCGAATATCCCCTCGGCGGATGAGGACACAGGTGGACGACGAGCACATGCAGATCGGTGAGGTCGCCGCGCGCACCGAGTTGTCTCTGCGCACGATCCGGCACTATGACGAGACCGGTCTGGTCGTCCCGTCGGCCCGCTCCCCAGGGGGTTTCCGTCTCTATACCGAGGCGGACGTCGACCGTCTGATGGTGATCCGCCGGATGAAACCGCTGGGCTTCACTCTTGATCAGATGCGCGACCTGCTGGACGCCACCGACCGCCTCGACGCCGACGGCGAGCTGAACGCCGAGGGCCACGAAGCCCTGCTGGAGCGCATCCGGGGATACGAACGCGACGCAGCCGAGCAGATCGACAGACTGCGAGTCCAGTTGGGTCGCGCCGAAGACTTCGCCGCCACTCTGCGCACCCGACTCACCCCCGGCACCACCCGGTCGTGAGCCTGCCCCCACTCTTCGAGTTCGGGGCGTGCTGCCGCTCTCACCGGTACGACGTCCCTGTCTGCTGCCCGCCCTCGCACTCGCAGGCTCAGCCCGTGCTGACACCGCCGATGCGGTACCGCAGCAGTGCGCAGTCGCCGACCATGCGGGTCTCGATCAGGGTCATCCGATGCGCCGCATCCTGGGGGAACGCGGCCGGGCCGACGAAGCGTGGCGCGGCGGGGTCACCGATGAGGAAGGGCGCGACGACCAGGTGCAGCTCGTCGACGAGCCCGGCGGCCAGGAACCGGGTGTGCACGCGGCCACCGCCCTCCACCATCAGCCGCGCCACCCCGCGCCCCGCGAGGTCGGTGAGCAGGACGTCCAGGTCCAGCGGATCGCCCGCGCCGATCACCGAGGCCGCCGCCCCCAACCCGGCGGTGACCGCTTCGACTCCGCTGGTCGGGACGTACACGAGCCGCTGCGCGTCACCGCTGGTGAAGAAACGGGCACTCGGGTCCAGCTCGCCCGAGGCGGTCATGGTCACGCGCAGCGGGCTCGGCGACAACCCACGCCGCACCCGTTCGGCGCGCCGGTGGTCGGAACGCACCAACAGACGGGGATCGTCCCGACGGATCGTGTTGGCCCCCACCAGGATCGCGTCCACCCCGGCCCGCACCTCGTCCACCCGATCGAAGTCGGCCGCGCCGGACAGCAGCAGGCGTTCCTCGCTCGCGTCGTCGAGATAGCCGTCGACCGAGCAGGCCGCCGAGGCCAGCACATAGGGGCGAGATGGCACTGGTCACTCCTTCACCGGGTACGGATGCTGCCTCGAACACTGCACGAGCGCCTGGTGTGATCGGGGGCTCCCGCTGCACGGGCGGCGGGAGCCGCACCGCAGGCGGCGGCGCTGTGCGGGCACGACGGTCCTCGCCTTCGTGCAACAGGCTGCTCCATCGCCGCCTGCGCCGCACGTCCGGGCAGCAGCCGGACAGGGAAAGTCGACGGAAGGCCACGACGCCGCCCGGTAGACTGCCCGACCATGGCATCGCCCGCGAAGAAGGTATCGCTGACCGGCATCAAGCCCACCGGCGAGCCGCATCTCGGCAACTACATCGGTGCGATCCGCCCGGCCCTGGAGCTGGCCGCCGACTACGAGTCGATGTACTTCATCGCCGACTACCACGCCCTCACCACGCTGCGCGATCCGGAACTGCTGCGGCGGTACACGCGGTCGGTGGCGGCCACCTGGATCGCGGCGGGACTCGACCCCGAGCGCACACTGCTCTACCGGCAGTCCGACGTGCCGGAGATCTTCGAGCTGAACTGGGTCATGTCCTGCCTGACGGGCAAGGGCCTGATGAACCGCGCACACGCCTACAAGGCCGTGCGGGATCGCAACGAGGAGGCGGGCCGCAGCGACCTCGATGCCGGGGTCAACATGGGCCTGTTCAACTACCCCGTGCTGATGGCCGTCGACATCCTGATCATGAACGCCGACGTGGTGCCGGTCGGCAAGGATCAGGCGCAGCACGTCGAGATCGCCGCCGACATCGCGGGCTCGTTCAACCACGCCTACGGATCGGGCTATCGGTTCACCGTGCCCCGCGTGCTGATCCCGGAGGCCGACAACGGCCGGACGCTGCCCGGCATCGACGGCCGCAAGATGAGCAAGTCCTACGACAACACCATTCCGCTGTTCCTGCCGGCGGGGAAGCTGAAGAAGCTGGTCCGCCGGATGCCGACCGACAGCACACCGGTCGAGGCGCCGAAGAACGCCGACGAGTCCTCGGTGTTCCAGATCCTTCAGCAGTTCGCGAGCGAGGACGTCGTGAACGACACCCGCGCGCGACTCGCGGCGGGCGGGGTCGGCTGGGGCGAGCTGAAGAACCAGCTCTTCGAGGTGCTCGACGAGCAGCTTGCGCCGATGCGAGAGCGCTATGAGGCGTTGACGGCGCCGGACAGCGAGCTGGACGCGATCCTGGCGGCGGGTGCCGAGAAGGCACGGGCCAAGGCGGTGCCGGTCCTGCGCCAGGTTCGTGCGGCCGTCGGGATCTAAGGCAGGCGACGGCGACCCGACCCGGCCGCACGATGACGGGCCCGCCGCCGTGTCTGATGGGCGGCCCGCCGCCGTGTCTGATGGGCGGCCCGCCGCCGTGTCTGATGGGCGGCCCGCCGCCGTGACCGGATCGCCGAGCCCCCCGCCTGCGGTCCCGCGTCCCTCGACATCGCCGTCGCCGGAGCTGGTCTGGTACGTCAGTTACGGCAGCAACATGTGTGCCGAACGCCTGCGTCTCTATCTGGCGGGCGGCACCCCGCCGGGGACGACGCACGCCTATCCGGGCTGCCGGGACCCCCGCCCACTACACCGCAGCGTGGGTTGTCTGCTGACGGGCGGCGTGTACTTCGCCACCGAGTCCTCGGTGTGGGGCGGCGGGCGGGCGTTCTACGATCCCGAGCTGCCGGGACCCGCCGCCGCATGCGCCCACCTGATCAGTGCGGGCCAGTTCGCCGACCTGACCGCGCAGGAGATGTACCGCGAGCCCGGCGCCGACCTGGATCTGCGCCCCGTGCTGGCCGCCGGGCGACACGAACTCGGGCCCGGCCGCTACGAGACCCTGCTGCACGTCGGCGACCGCGAGGGATCGCCGATGCTGACCTTCACTGCCCCGTGGCAGGCCGCGCAGGTCGACTGGGTGGCGCCCTCGGCAGGCTACCTGCGGGTGCTCCGGGCCGGTCTCGGCGAGGCACACGGCTGGGACGCCGGCCGAGCAGGCCGTTATCTGGCCACGCTGCCCGGCGCGCAGGGCCGCTGGACGGCAGCCGCGATCAGCAGCCTCTGAGGGGCGGGCAAACCGACTCGGCGAACCCGGCACGGGACGCCGCACGCGGTCTGCCGGACCGCACGGCCGCTTCGCCTCGTCCACACCGACCCTGCGGGTACGACACCCTCGTCGAACAGATCGTCAGCAGGCACGTGCCGTCGCTGCGGCGGAGCCGACACCGTCGGTGCAAGAGGCCGCCGAACCGGCACGGGCCTCGACCGCCGACGGGTCACCGCGTCCGCCCGGACGTCGACCCGCCCGCAGTGCCCCACAGGCAGGCTTCGGCAGGGAAGAGCTGCTCAAAAGGTGTCCGTCTGCCTGCCGGCGGCGAACCGGGTGACGTAGCGGCGCTGCCAGGGAGTCTCCACGGCGTGGCGATCGTAGTGGCGCCGCACGAAACCGACGGCCTCGGCGGGCGGCACTCCGTCGAGCACCGCGAGGCAGGCCAGGGCGGTGCCGGTCCGCCCTCGGCCGCCGCCGCAGGCGATCTCCACCCGCTCGGTCGCGGCTCGCCGCCAGGCCTCGTGCAGGACCTCGCGGGCCAGGGTTCGATCGCGGGGCAGGAGGAAGTCGGGCCACGGCAGCAGGCGGCTCTCCCACGGAACGGACGGCGGCGTCCCGCCCAGCAGGTGGACGGCGAAGGTCGGCGTCGGTCCCGGCGGCAGCGGCCTGCGCAGCCCGCGCCCCCGGACGAGCCGTCCGGAAGGCAGCCGAAGCACACCCGGAGCATCCGACGGCCAGCAGTCGACCATGCGAACACTCTAAAAGCCTGTTTTTGATCCCCACTTTCCTGTTGCGCGGGGCAGGCGCGGCGATCTGCGGCGTTGTCGTCAGTCGACATGACTCCGGTTATGTCTCTTTCCTCCGCCTGGCAGCTCAGCCGCGCTGATCCCCGCTCACGGCTCCAGGGGGATCAAAAACAGGCTCTAAGGACGGCACGACTCGACGGCGCACGAAGGCCCGGCAGGACCACGCCCGCCGGGCCGCCCCCGGGGCAGCGGCGGGGCCGTCATCCCTCGGGTCGGCCGCCGCCGGTTCCGATTCCGATATGTCGGAAGCCCGCCTGGGCGAGGATCTCCTGGTCGAGCAGGTTGCGCGTGTCCACGACGACGAGCTGTTCAGCGGCGGCGGCCAGCATTCGCCAGTCCAGGTCCCGGAACTCCGGCCACTCGGTGAGCACGACCAGCGCCATCGCCTTCTCGGCGACCCGGTACGGGTCGTCCACCACCCGCACGCCTGCCCCGATACCGACGCGGTCGTCTGCGCTGACGCCGGGATCGTGCGCGGAGATCAGTGCGCCCTGTCTGGCGAGCGCCTCGACGACGGCGACGGCGGGAGAAGCCCGCAGGTCACCGGTTCCCGCCTTGAAGGCCAGGCCGAGCACCCCGATCCGAACCCCGACGAGCGATCCCGCCGCCGAACCGGTGACCGCGCAGCGCACCTTCCGCACGACCATCGAATGCTGGCGGGTGTTGGTCTTGACCGCGTCCCGCACCAGGGCGAAGTCCACACCGGCCGCCTCCGCCGCCCACAGCAGCGCCCCCGCGTCCTTCGGCAGGCAGGAGCCGCCCCAGCCCGGTCCGGCCGCGAGGAAGTCGGGCCCGATCCGGTCGTCGAAGCCCATGGCTCGGGTGACCTGCGTGACGTCGGCGCCGACCCGCTCGCACAGATCCGCGAGGACGTTGGCGTAGGAGGCCTTCACCGCCAGGAAGGCGTTGCTGGCGTACTTGGTCACTTCGGCGGTCGCGGGATCGGTGTGCAGCACCGGTGCTCCCGTGGCCGCGTAGAGGGCGGCCACTCGATCGGCGGCGGCGCGCTGTCCCGCGTCGGCGCCGATCACGATGCGGTCGGGACGCAGGAAGTCCGCGACGGCGTGGCCCTCGCGCAGGAACTCGGGATTGCCCACCACCGGCAGGTCCGATCGGCCGAGCAGGCCGGGAATCCGCCGCGCCGTGCCCATCGGAACGGTGGACTTCGTGACGACGACGCAGCCGGGCCGCAGCACCCGGCCGAGATCGGCGAGGACCGTCTCGAAGGCGCCGAGATCGGCGACGCCGCCCGGCCCCATCGGGGTCGGCAGGCAGAGCAGGGCCACCTCGACGTCGGCGAGCGCGGCGAGATCGGTGGTGAACCGGAGTCGTCGCCCGGCGATGCCCTCGGCGACCAGCTCCGACAGTCCCGGCTCGACGAGCGTCACCTCGCCGTCGTGCAACCGGTCGATCTTGTGCCGGTCGTTGTCCACACAGGTCACGTGCCGACCGAGCCGGGCGAGGCAGGCCGCGCTGGTCAGCCCGACGTAGCCTGCTCCGACGACACCGACCCGGCTAGCCATGGTCGACCTGTTCGCGCAGCAGCCCGTGGACGGCGGCCAGCACCCGGTCGGGCAGCAGCATCAGCAGTCCGGCGTCGGGATGGTCGGCGTGCGGATCGCCGAGGTCGCCGACCCAGAGGGCGACGTGCTGCGCGGCGCCGGGCGGCGGCCCCCACAGCTTCGGCGGCGTCGGGCCGAACAACAGCACGGACGGGGTGGCGAACGCCGTGGCCAGATGACCGACTCCGGTGTCCCCGCAGATCACCAGCCTCGCCTCGGCGACGACGGCCGCCAGCTCGGCGAGCCCGGTGCTGCCTGCGAGGACCGTCGAGGCGGGCAGTCCTGCCTCCTCGGCGACCCGGGCCGCCAAGTCCCGCTCGGCCGGGGTGCCGGTGACCACGAGGTGATGGCCGTCGGCGCGCAGCGCGCGAGCCACCTCGGCGTAGCGGCCCGGCGGCCACCGTCGGGCCGCTGAAGCGGCGCCGGGATGAACCACGATCGCGTGCGGGTGCGGGCTGGGCACCGGCGGGGCGGGCAGGCCGAGATCGTCCCGCCGCGCGTCGATGCCCGCGAAGTCCAGCAGCCTGCACCAGCGGTCCACCTCGTGCACGTCGTCCCGCCACTCCAGGCCCGGCTGGCCGCCGACGTCGGGGTGGCGGTGGGTGAGCAGGTCGTGCGGCCGCTGGGCACGTAGATCACGGATGCTCTGCGGTCCCCTGCCGTGCAGGTTGACCGCGAGACTCGGCGGTGCACCCGGCCAGCTCAAGGCACCCAGTCCCTCGGTCGGCAACAGCTCGTCGACCGCGTCGACGAGATCGACGACGGCGCGCAGCCCGCCCGGCGCCGCGAGCACGAGACGTGCCTCGGGGCGCGCACGGTGCAGGGACCGCAGCGTCGGGACTCCCGTCAGCAGATCGCCGAGACCCAGCGCACGCAGGACCAGGATCGACTCGGTCAGGGCCACGATCCCTCTTCCGACGAGCAGACGACGAGTTCCCTGATCTCGCAGCCGGGGGGCTGACTCAGCACGAACGCGACCGTCCTGGCCACGTCCTCCGGTTGGTTCAGCCGGGCGTCCGGCGGCGGCTTGTACTGCTCGGCGCGGTCGTCGAAGAAGGCGGTGTGCATCCCGCCGGGGATCAACAGAGTCACACCGACCGACCCGGCGGTCTCGGCGGCCAGCGCCCTGGTGAACCCGACGACGCCGAACTTGGCGGCGCAGTAGGCGGTCGCGTCGCCGACGGCCTTGATGCCGAGAGTGGAGCCGCAGGTCACCACCGTGCCTCGGCTCTCCTTCAAGAAGGGCAGCGCCGCCCGGACGACGGCGACCGTGCCGAGCAGATTGACGTGCACGACGCGCTCCCAGTCCCGCACGGAGACCGCGTCCAGCGCGCCGCAGGCATCGGTCCCGGCGGCGGTGAAGACACCGTCGAGCCTGCCGCCCGCCCGTCCGACGAGTTCCCGCACCGCCGCTTCGGCCGAGGCGGTGTCAGCGAGGTCGGCCTCGACGAACTCGATGCCTGCAGCGGGTCTCGTCCGGTCGATCACGAAGGGGGTGCCGCCGTTCTCCTGGACGACGGCTGCCGTCGCCGCGCCGAGACCGGACGCGCCGCCGGTGATCAGGATGTTGCCGAGGCCTGCCATGGAAGCTCCTCCGCTGTCGGTTTTCAGCTCCTGCCTTGTGCGGCGGCCACCAGCTGCGATGTCGAGTAGCCGTGGACCGTCGGGATCAGCACGGTCTCGCCGCCGTGCCGCTGCACGATCTCGCTCTCCGGCAGCTGGGTCCCGGTGTAGTCGCCGCCCTTGACCCAGACGTCCGGGCAGAGCCGCTCCAGCAGCGCGGCGGGCGACGGCTCGTCGAAGATCGCGACCGCGTCCACCGAGGCCAGCTCGGTGAGCAGCCTGGCCCGGTCGCGGGCCTGGAGGATGGGACGACCGAGACCTTTCAGCCGTCGGACCGAGTCGTCGGAGTTCAGACAGACGATCAAGGCGTCGCCCAGAGCCCGCGACTGCTGCAACAGGCTCAGATGGCCGGGATGCAGCAGGTCGAAGCAGCCGCCGGTGGCGACGAGGCGACCACCTGCGGCTCGGACCCTGGCCGCGACGTCGAACGCCGAGCCGAGGTTCGGGGGCAGCGGCGGCTGTGCCGGGGTCGAGGGTTCGACGCGGACGGACAGTGCGCAGGCCCCGCCCGCTCCGATGAACCGCGCCGCCGCCTCGACCGCGCCCGACACGGCCTCGGCCATGGTGGCTCCGGCGAGCAGGCTCGCCGCGGCGGTGGAGGCGAAGCAGTCGCCCGCGCCGCAGGCGTCGGGTTCCGCCGAGGCCGTGACCCGAGCGTCGGCGGGCACCGGCACCGTGCGGACCCGTCGCCCGTCGGCCAGTGCCGCGCCTGCCGCACCGGTCGTCACGGCGACCGCGTGCGCGGCCCAGTCGTCCCGCAGGATCATTGCCAGTTCGGCGGGTTCGAGCCCGGACTGGTGAAACCGGCGTGCCTCGCTGAGGTTCGGCGAGATCAGCCGGGCGCCCGGTGTCGGCGCCGGCCCACGCGGATGCGGGTCCCACACGATCGGCACGGTCGGCGCGAGTGCGGCGAGCAGCCGTCTGATGTCGGGATGTCCGGCGACCCCGCCGCCGTAGTCGGCGACCAGGATCGCGCCCGCACTCCGCAACGCCCGTTCGATCTCGGCGGCCAAGGGCCCCTGGTCCGCCGTGCCGTCTCCGGTGTCCAGCCGCAGCAGGGACTGGCCCGCGACCCGCACGCGGGCCTTGCGGACCGTCGTGCCGCGCAGCGGAACGGACAGCACCGTGAGTTCCTCGTCGAGCAGCCCGCGCAGCGCCCGCCCCGCCTCGTCGTCGGCCACGGCGGTGATCAGCAGCACCGAGTCGGTGGACCGCGCGGCCAGCAGCGCGGCCAGGCCGGCGCCGCCGGGCCTGCGCAGCTCTCGACACACGTCGACGACGGCGGCCGGAGTGCCGGGGCACAACCGGTCGACGGTGCCCTCGACGTCCACGTCGAGCATCGCGTCACCGAGCACCACCAGCGGCCTCACACCGGCACCCCCAAGGCCTCGTCCAGCGCGAGACACAGGGCGTGCACGAGCACGAGGTGCACCTCCTGCACCGTGGCGACGTCGGGTGCGTCGATGATGATCGCGTCGTCGCACAGCGCGGCCAGCGGATTCGGGGAGGCCCCCGTCATCGCCCAGGTGGTGACGCCGATGTCCTGAGCCGCCTTCGCGGCGGCGACGACGTTCTCGCTGCTTCCGCTGGTGGACAGCAGGATCAGGACGTCACCGGTTCTGCCGTGGGCGCGCACCTGGCGGGCGTACACCTCGGCGGCGCCGTAGTCGTTGACGATCGCGGTGCACGAGGAGGCGTCGGCGTGCAGCGGAATGGCCGCCAGGGGCCGTCGCTCGTTCCGGAAGCGGCCGACCAGCTCCCCGGTCAGATGCTGCGCCTCGGCGGCGCTGCCGCCGTTACCGCACACGAGCAGTCGGCCGCCGTCGACGAGGACTCGAGACAACTCGAGGCCCCACTGTCGTAGGGTCGGCGCGGCAGAACCGATCCGTCCCAGCGCCTGGCTCAAGGCCGTGAAATGTTCTTCGATCACGACACACCTCCGGTCGTTAGGCGGCGCTGCGGCCGATCAGCGGTCACGGCGGCGAGTCGCTCGGTCGCGGCGACGACCTCGTCGGGATCGATCGACTCCAGACAGGGATGCCCGTCGACGGGGCACTTCCGCGCACGACTGCCCCGACACGGCGCGTCCTGATCGCCCAGCACGGCGGTCGGCACCCCGTAGGGGGCCCACCGTGCGGCGGGCACGACCGGGGCGAACAGGGAGACGACCGGCGTTCCCACCGCGGCCGCCAGATGCGCCGGACCGGTGTTGGGCGCCACCACGACGCTCGCGTGTGCGAGCACGGCGGCGAGTTCCGGCAGCGTCGTCCTGCCGCCGAGGTCGAGGCCGCCGAGGTCGGGACCACCGCCCCGCGCCACCGTCGCGGTGAGCGCCCGATCGACGGGTGCTCCCGTGACGACCACCCGGCGTCCGGCGGCGGCGAGCGCCGCGACGACGGCGGCCGAACGGGACGCGGACATCTGACGGGCCGGGGTGGAGGCGCCGGGATGCACCACGACATAGCCCGGCGGTCCCGTCGCCGTGCGCAGGTCGGGCAGCGGTCCTCGGACGGCGAGGGTGCCGTCATCGCCGGGAGGCAGCCGGAACCCGGCCGACTCGGCCAGCGACAGCGCCCGTTCGCTCTCCGGAGGATCGCCGTCGACGCGGTGCCGCAGGTCCAGCAGCGAGCCCGGATAGTCGTCCGAGATCGCCCCGATCCAGGGCACCCCGGCCATCCGCAGCAGCAGGGCGAGCGGCAACGGCGACTGGTGGAATGACGTGAGGACGAGGGCACGGTCGACACCGTGCTCCCGGATCTGCTCGACGAGGGCGAGCACCTCGGCCGAGACCAGCGCGGGCGGTTCCGGGTCGATCCACGGTGCGCACCACGTCAGCACCTCGGCCACGCCGGGCAGCAGCTCGCCTGCGGCGGCGCCTCTCGGCCCGGCCAACAGGGTGACGGAGTCCGCGCAGGCGGCCACGGCCCGGATGCACGGGCCCGCCAACAGGACGTCGCCTGCGCTGTCCATCCGCGCGACGAGTACCCGGCCGGTCACCGCACACCCGCCAGGGCCAGTGCGACGGCCGCCACGATGTCCTCGGCCACCGCCGCCTCCGCGCGCGCCTTGGCGATCTCCGCCCGCCGAGTCCTGGCCGTGGGGACCAGGATTCCGCGTGCGCCCGCCGCAGCCGCAGCGGCGACGTCCGCGCCCGTGTCGCCGATGACCACACAGCTCTCGACGTCCACGCCCAGTGCCGCCGCCGCGCGATACACCATGCCGGGCGCGGGCTTCCGGCAGTCGCAGCCGTCCTGCGGACCGTGGACGCAGACCTGCCAGGTCTGGAACGGCCCGAGCAGGGCCTCGACTCGCGAGTTCACCTCGGCGAGCTGGTCGGCGCTGATCAGTCCGCCCGCGACCCCGGCCTGGTTGCTCACCACCCCGACTCGGATGCCCGCCTCCCGCGACATCCGCAGCGCCTCCACGGCCCCCGGCATCGGGTGCACGCCAGCCGGGTCGGTCAGACCGGGGACATCACCGATGAGCGTGTCGTCCCGGTCGAACAGCAGGGCCTGCGGCGGGCGGGACCTGCCTCGATGTGCCTCGCGGGGTCCGCCGCTGTGGCCATGCGGCGGCCTGCCGCTGTATGCATTGAGCGGCCCGCCGCCGGAGCCATGCAGCGGCCCGCCGCCGGAGCCGTCTAGCGGCCCGCCGCTGTATGCATCGAGCGGCCCGCCGCCGGAGCCATGCAGCGGCCCGCCGCTGTGCCGCCGCCGATGTCGGATCTCCCCACGCAGCCGGTGCAGACAGGCAGCTGGCGGGATCAGCACGCTGGTGACCAGCATCCGACCGACCTCCGCCGCCGTGCGCGGACCCGGCCCGATTCGTCGCGCGGCGAACTCGCCGGTCAGCGCGGCCCAGATCGCCGCGCAGCCCGCCGCCGCCCTTCGTCGCCCGGTCACCGCGAACAGCCCGCCCAGCGCCGCGGCGCCGATGGTCAGCACATGCAGGCGCAGCCTGCCGGGTCCCTCTCCGATCCGCTCCCGCCATCGGGCTCCGTGCGTGCGTCGCATCAGCACGTCGTCGGCGTTGCCGCGCTGGGCGCGGACACTGGCCAGCAGGCTCGCCCGGCGCACCGGATGCGTGGTCGCCCGATCACCTCGGACGATCTCGTAACCGGCCAGGCGGACGCGCATCGCGAGGTCCGCATCCTCCCGATAGGCGCGGGGGAACCGCTCGTCGAAGCCGCCGACGGCCGCCAGCGCAGACCGTCGATAGGCCATGTCGGCGGTGATCCAGCGCGCGCGGGCCAGTCCTGCGGTGCCGCGCTCGTCGTCGGTGGGCCGTCGGTCGGCAGGCAGCGGAACCACGATCTCGGCCTCCGATGCCCCCACCAGATCGTCGAGTCCCGTCAGGTCCCCCGCCAGCCGCGCGGGCCAGTCCGCGTCGGTGATCACGTCGTCGTCCAGGAAGGCGATCCACTCCCCGCCCGCCTGCCGCCAGCCGGTGTTGCGGGCCGCCGCCGGTCCCCGCCCGCCGGAGCGCAGCAGTCGGATCGACGGCGGCAGGCGCAGCTCCTCGCCCCCTGGCCGGTCATCGACGACCAGGATCTCCCTGGGCGGCGGGCCGACGGCGGCGTCCAGGGCGGCCAGCAGCCGCCAGAGACTGTCGCGTCCCGTAGTCGGGATCACCACGCTGTAGTCGATCATGATCGCCGCACCAGGAACGGGCCGATCGCAAGCAGGTCGACCGGTGCGGAACCGAAGCACTCCAGGGCATCCCTCGGCGAGTCGACCATCGGCCGGCCCGCCGTGTTGAGGCTCGTGTTGACCACCACCGGCAGCCCGGTGCGAGCTTCGAACTCCGCCAGCATGCGAGCCGTCAGCGGTGCATGCGCCGGGTCGACCGTCTGCACCCGCGCCGTGCCGTCGACATGGGTCACCGCGCCGAGGCGCTCCCGCCACGATTCGGCGACGTCGTGGACGAACAACATGTACGGGCTGGGCAGCGGACCTCGCCCGAACAACTCGGCCGCGCGGTCGGCGAGGACCATCGGGGCGACCGGCCGGAACTGCTCCCGACCCTTCACCTCGTTGAGCCGTTCCAGGTTGCGCTGCGGTCCCGGATGCGCGAGCAGGGACCGATGCCCGAGCGCCCGAGGGCCGAACTCGGCTCTGCCTTGGAACCAGGCCACCACCTGATCGGCGGCCAGCGCATCGGCCACCGCTGCGGCGACGTCCGCAGGCCGGTCGTACCGGAGGTTCGCCGTGCGCAGCACCGTCGCCAGCTCGTCCTCCGTCCAGTCGCGGCCGAGGTCGGCACCGGTCATCGGCGCGGCCCGCTCGCCCAGCTCGGCGGAGAGCTGCAGGGCCGCCCCCAGCGCGGTCCCCGCGTCACCCGCCGCGGGCTGCACCCAGATCCGGTCGAACGGACCCTCGGCGTACAGGCGTGTGTTGGCCACGCAGTTCAAGGCGATGCCGCCCGCCATCGCCAGGTCGGACTGTCCGGTCTGCGCGTGCAGGCGGCGGACCAGCTCCAACAGCACGTCCTCCACGCGTCGTTGCACACTGGCCGCGAGATCGGCGTGCGTCGAGTCCAGTGCGACCCCGTCCCCGGCCCGAGGAGCGAAGTCGTTCCAGGGCACCGGTTCGGTGCGGAACCCGCCGTCGGCGGTGGTGTGGACGAGTTCCGTCAGTGCGCCCAGGAACCTCGGTTCCCCGTAGGAGGCGAGCGCCATGACCTTGTACTCGTCGCTGGACCGGGCGAAGCCGAGGTGTTCGGTGAGGTCCTCGTACAGCAGGCCGAGCGAGTGCGGCAGCCGTTGGGCGTCGAACTCGATGAACTTGCCGTCGCGGTACTCACCTGCCAGGTAGGAGGTGCTCTCGCCGCGTCCGTCCGCGACCAGCACGGCGCAGTCGTCGAAGGGCGCCGCCAGCGCGGCCGAGGCGGCGTGCGCCACGTGGTGTCGGACGAACCGGACCACCGAGGGGTCCAGGCCCGGCAGTGCGGTGCGCAGGAAGGCAGGCGCCCGTCGTGCGTAGTCGGTGCGCACTTCCTCGCTGCCCGCGTCCAGCCCGCCGAGCGAGTGGTCTACCAGCTCCGGGTCGTAGGAGTAGCCGACGGCGTCGAGCTGATCGGCCCGGATGCCCGCCCGGCGCAGGCACCAGGCGGCGGCCTGTTCCGGCAGTTCCCAGGCGGAGAACGGCACCGGGCGCTTCCCGTGCTTGCGTCGGCTGAACCGCTCCTCCTCGGCGGCGGCGACGATCTCGCCGTCCACGACGAACGCGGCAGCCGGATCGTGGAAGATCGCATTGATGCCGAGAACGCGCATCGAGCCACTCCTCCGCTCGGGGGCATGTGCCGCCCGCCCCGCCGTGTCGGTCCTGTCGTGTCGACTCTTCCGTGTCGCCCTGCTCGCATCGGCCCGCTCGGTAGCGCCGCATCGTGGCCTCGCCGGTGTCGTGTCACCCGACCGGCCGTCGCCCAGCCGGGGCCGGGTCAGCCCTATAGCGATGCCCGACGACGACGGCGGTAAACCGTTCGGGCGCGCCCCGGCACGTCGTGACTCACCAGAACGTCGGCTCACCAGAAGACCGACGACGGCTCCGGCGTCGGCTCCCGGCGGGGCTCGAACCACCGAATCGTCCGAGCCAGTCCCTCGGCCAGGCTCACCCGAGGCCACCAGCCCAGCTCACGCCGAGCCAGGGTGATGTCCGGACAGCGTCGCCTCGGGTCGTCCTCGGCGGCGTCGACGAAGGTCAGGCCCGCGCTGCCGCCTGCGGCCGCGCGGATCTCCTCGGCCAGCTCACGCACCGTGAGCTCCTCGGGGTTGCCCAGATTCACCGGGCCGGGCAGATCCGCCTTGGCCAGGGCGAGCAGGCCGCGCACGGTGTCGTCGACGTAGCAGAGCGACCGGGTCTGCGTGCCGGAACCGGCCACGGTCAACGGTTCCCCGGCCAGCGCCTGCCGAATGAACGTCGGCACCGCCCGACCGTCGTGTGCCCGCATCCGAGGGCCGTAGGTGTTGAAGAGCCGAGCGATGCCGGTGTTCGCGCCGCACTCGCGCCGGTAGGCGGCGGTCAGCGCCTCGGCATACCGCTTCGCCTCGTCGTACACGCTGCGCGGGCCGACCGGGTTCACGCGACCTCGATAGCTCTCCGGCTGCGGATGCACCTCCGGGTCGCCGTAGACCTCGCTGGTCGAGGCCAGTACGAAGCGGGCGTCGGCACGCACGGCCACGTCGAGCGCGTGCGCGGTGCCCAGCGACCCCGCCCGGAGCGTCTCGATCGGCAGTCGCAGGTAGTCCGGCGGTGAGGCGGGTGAGGCCAGGTGGAAGACGACGTCGACGCGGCCGGGCACGGTGATCGGTCGAGTGACGTCGTGTCGGACCAACTCGACTCCGGGACGTTCCCGCAGCTCGGCGACCGTGTCGGCCGCAGCAGTCGAGAAGTCGTCGAGCACGAGGACCTCGCTGCCCTCGGCCAGCAGCAGTTCGGCGAGGTGCGATCCGACGAAACCCGCACCCCCGGTCACCAGCGCACGTTCGATGCGTCGCGTCACGTCTTCGGCTACCCGGCCGTCCGCGCCTCACACGTGCGGTCCGGGCCGCAGGTCCCCGGCGCCCTGTTCTCCCGCGCCGGGTTGGGCCGGGACGCCTGCGGGTATGCGGCCTGCATGCGAGTACTTCGCAGGTGCCTCGGCCCCCGTCGCAGGGGGAACGGGGCAGCCGGGTGAGCACGCCGCAGACCACGGTGGTCATCGCCACGCGCGATCGGGCCGCCGAGCTGCACCGCACCCTGACGAGGCTGCGGGCGCTGCGTCCGGCTCCGCCGATCATCGTGGTGGACAACGCCTCCTCCGACGACACGGCGGCGGGCGCCGCGCGGATCGCGGGGGTGCAGGTGATCCGGCTCCGCCGCAACCTCGGGGCTGCGGCCCGCAATCTGGGCGTGACCAGGGCCGCGACCCCGTTCGTCGCGTTCTCCGACGACGACTCGTGGTGGGCCCACGACGCCCTCCCCTCGGCGGAGCGCATCCTGACCGCCCACCCGAGGGTCGCGCTGCTGGCGGCGCGGACCCTGGTCGGCCCGACGGACTCCGACGACCCCCTCAATCAGCGGATGGCGGCCAGCCCGCTGGGACACCCGACCGGTCTGCCGGGCCCGTCGGTCCTCGGCTTCCTCGCGTGCGCGGCGATCGTCCGGCGGACGGCGTTCCTGGAGGTCGGCGGCTTCTCCCGGCTGCTGCACTTCGGTGCGGAGGAGCGGCTCCTCGCGCTCGACCTCGCGGCGCACGGCTGGGCGCTGTGCTACGCCGACCGGGTCCTGGCCCACCACCATCCCTCCAGCGCCCGACCGCCCGCGTCCTGGCGGCTGCGGGCCGAGCGGCGGAACAACGCCCTCATCACCTGGATGCGACGTCCATGGCACCGATGCGCCGTCGAGACGGCCGACCTGCTGCACGCCGTGCCACGGGACCGCGAGACCCGGCGGGTCGTGGCGGGACTGCTGCGCCGACTGCCTGCCGCGCTCGTCCGACGGAGCCGACTGCCGAGCGAGGTCGAACGGCGCGTCCGGATTCTGGAGCACGCCGACGAGGGGGAGTCGAGCCCATGACGGTGCATCGCATCACCGTGGTGATCATCACCCGCGATCGGCGTGATCAACTCCTGGAGACGCTCGCGAAGATGACCGCGCTGCCCGACGCGGCACCGATCATCCTGGTGGACAACGCCTCCACGGACGGCACGGCGGACGCGGTCGCGGCGGAGTATCCCGAAGTGGAGCTGATCCGGTCGACGCGCAACCTCGGTGCGATCGGACGCAACCTCGCGGTGCGCCGGGCGCGCACCCCGTATGTGGCGTTCTGCGACGACGACACCCGCTGGCAGCCGGGCGTGCTGACCCGTGCTGTCACACTGCTCGACCGGTGGCCGGGTCTGGCCTCGGTCACCGGCAGGTGCCTGGTCGAGCCGGACCTCGCGGAGGACCCGATCACGCCGGAGCTGCGGGACTCCCCCGTGACAGGCCCCGGCTGGCTGCCGGGCCCGGCACTGCTCGGAGTGATGGCAGGCCTGTCCGCCTTCCGCGTCTCGGCGTTCACCCAGGTCGGCGGCTTCTCCTCGCGGATGTGGCTCGGCGGTGAGGAGGAGCTGCTCGCCCTGGACCTCGCCGCGCTGGGCTGGTGGATGTGCTGGGTCGAGGACATGGTGATTCACCATGCCCCGTCCCGGACGCGTGATGCGCGGCGTCGGCGACAGCTCGGCATCCGCAACACCCTGTGGACGCTGTGGCTGCGCCGTCCGCTGCGCAGCGCGCTCCGTCGGAGCGCGGCCGTGCTGCGCTCGGCACCCGCCGATCTGGCGACGGCGGGGGCGGTGGCGGCCGCCCTGCGCGGGCTGCCCTGGGTCCTGCGGGAGAGACGGGTGGTGCCGACGCGCGTCGAGGCGGGGCTGCTGCTGCTCGAGGAGTCGCAGCGACGGTCGACGGCTCGCCGCTACGTCGGTTGACCCGCCGGACACCGGCAGGCTCACAACACCGCCCTGCCCCCGCTCGCGTCCTCGGTGGACAGCTCCGTCGGTGAGCACGCGCGTTGGTAGACCCGCAGCGTGTCCACGGCGATCCGGTCCCAGGAGTAGCGCAGCTGCATCCGCCTTCTGCCCGCCAGGCCGTAGCGCCGCCGAGTCCCCGGCCGCGCCAGCAGGGCGCGCACCGCGGCGGCGAGGGCAGCGGGATCGTTCGGAGCCACCAGTGTTCCGGTCGATCCGTCGACGACCGTGTCGATCAGTCCGCCCACCGCGGCCGACACCACCGGGACTCCGCACGCCATCGCCTCCAGCGGTGTGATGCCGAAGGGCTCGTACCACGGGGTGCACACGACGACGTCGGCCGACCGCAGCAGCGCGGGCATCTCCGCAGTGGGCACCTGTCCGAGCAGGACGAGTCGGTCTCGCACGCCGAGCTGCTCCGCGAGTCGCAGCAGGCGTTGCGCCTCAGGGTCCTCGTCGAGCCTGCCGTCCTCGGGCCCGCCCGCGAGGAGCAGCTCGGTCTCCGGTAGGGCGGTCAGTGCCGTGACGGCGACGTCGAACCCCTTGCGGGGCACCAGCCTGCCGACGCTGAGAATCCGATGTCGCCCCGAGGGCGGCGCGGGCGGGCCAGCA
The DNA here is from genome assembly GCF_001941625.1 of Actinoalloteichus fjordicus. Classification (NCBI taxonomy): domain Bacteria; kingdom Bacillati; phylum Actinomycetota; class Actinomycetes; order Pseudonocardiales; family Pseudonocardiaceae; genus Actinoalloteichus; species Actinoalloteichus fjordicus. The sequence continues at coordinate 2,316,730 of NZ_CP016076.1, read as the reverse complement.
GGTTGGAAGCGCTCCAGGTCTACGCCGCAGGGCACGACCGAGGCCTTCGCCCGCGTCATGCGCATCCTGGCCAGCTCGAACACCTCGTCGGAGCAGGTGGCGATGACCCGGTCGGCCCGTCTGGCGATCTCCTCCTCCAGCCGGATCCGCTCCGGCGGGCTGGTGTCCGCCGCGCCCTGGTGCCGACGCTTGACCGCGCCGAGGGCGTGGAAGGTCTGCACCACCGGGATGCCCGTCCCCTCGACGGCCAGCATGGCGGCGAGACCGGACATCCAGAAGTGCGCGTGCACCACGTCGGGACGCTCTGCGGCCCAGCGTCGGCGCAGGAACGCGCCGAACTCCCCCATGTGCGCCAGGAGCCGGTCCTTCGGCAGCGGGACCGGCGGACCCGCGGGCACGTGCACGACGCGAAGGCCGCCGTCGGTGATGATCGTCTCGGGCACGACGAGACTCTCACGCCGCGTGTACACGGTCACCTGGTGGCCCTGCCGACACAGCGCGGAGGACAGCTCGGCGACGTGGACGTTCTGGCCGCCTGCATCGACACCGCCCAGCGCGGCCAGCGGACTGGCGTGCTCGGACACCATCGCGATTCTCATCGGGCCTCCTCTCGGAGCCGCTGCGCGGCGGTTCACCGAGTGACCTCGGCGAGCAGGGCGGTCCAGTCGCGATGAAAGCGATCGAGTCCGTATCTCGTCACCGCGTAGTCCCGGCCTGCCCGGCCCGCGAGCACCGCGAGATCGGGTTCGTGCAGCAGTTCGCGGAAGGCCCGCACCAGTACCGACACGTCGGTGGAGACCGCGCCCGCCTCCGAGGGGACCGCCATCGTCGTCTCGGTGGCGGCGAGCACGACGACGGGCATCCCGAGCTGCATCGCCTCCAGGAGCGACAGGCCGAGCGAGGTCCAGCGGGCGGTGTGCAGATACACCCGTCGACGGGCCATCTCGGGGTGCAGCGCGGCATGGTCGAGATCGTCGATGCCGCGCACCGGATGGGCGGTCGAGGAGGCCGGGACGAAGTCGGCCGCTCCGATGCCGAAGAGATCGACCGGGCCCGCGTCGGCGAAGACCGCCAGCAGGTCGCTCCCCGTGACGCGGGCTCGGCGGGACGGCTCGTTGATGAGCGCGACGCCGTGCGGCAGCTCGCCGGTGTACTGCTCGCCGGGGTCGACGATGCCGTGCTGGATGACGTGGGTGGGCGCCCGGCCGTTGTCCCACATCAGGTCGTTGAAGTGGGTGACGTGCACGATCGGGATGTCCGTGCGATCCGCCAGCGGATGCCGTGCCGACGCCGGGTCCGATCGCGGCACGTTGTGTTCGAGATAGACGGCGGGGATGTCCCGGCCCGGCCGCCTGCCGAGCCACTGCTCGACGAGGTCGATCTCCTCCGGGCGTTGCAGGATCACCACGTCGACCTCGGCGTCCCGGAGTTCGGCCAGCGGCACCTCCGTCGCCGACTCCCAGGCGCGGCCGCAGCGGCCGCGTCCCCAGGGGCCGCCCTCGGCCAGCGTGGGCAGCACACAGTGGTGCGGGCCCCGGACGAAGGAGTCCGTCCACGACCCGTGCACGTGCCACAGAAGCACGTTCCGCCCGCCGGCCTGCGCCGTCACGCCCTAGCAGTTCCCCGTTCGCCGGGCCCGCGAAACTCCCGGCGGGGCTGCGGCGTGCCACTTCCACTTCCCGAGGCTGCGCCCCCGCGCCAGGTACGGCGTGGGCGGCAGGCCCTCGGCCGCTCGGCGGGCCCGCCGCTTCTCGTCGACGGACCGACCTCATGACACGGTGAGCCCGCCTGCCGTCTCGCGTCTCAGGGGACCCGTTCGCCGCTGCCGAACCTCCTGAACCAGCAGTCGACATCGACCGGGCAAGGCGGGCGTACCCCGGCGCGTCGGGCCGGGCCCGGTGCTGGTCCGGCCCGGTGGGGCCTGGTCCCGCGTTGCGGGCGGTTCCTCGATCCGTCTGCTCGGCCCCGCAGAATCGAGGTCTGATGCACGCAGGCAGCGGTCCCGGGCGGCGATCCACGGCGCAGGCGGACACCGCTGCGCGAACGACGCGACCGTCCACGCACCCGTGCGCCGTGGCACCGCTAGCGCAGCACGCGCCCGAGGAAGCCGCGCAGGTAACCCGCGACGACGTCCAGGTGGCTCTCCAGCAGGAAGTGCCCGCTGTTGATCAAGCGCACCTCCGCGTCCTCGGCGTCGCAAGCGAAGGCCTGTGCGCCTTCCGGGCCGAAGATCTCGTCGTTGCGCCCCCACACGGCGAGCACCGGAACCCCGCTGGTGCGGAGGAATTCGTGCAGCAACGGGTAGAGCGGGCGATTGTTCTGGTAGTCGCGGAACAGCGCCAACTGGACCTCGTCGTTGCCTTCGCGGGAGATGGGCCCGTCGGTCGGGCCGCCGAGCGTCGGGACGCCGAAGGACGGCACGGGCACGCGTCCCGCCCGGCGACGGGCGAATCCGGTCCTCGACGGTCACCGGCGACGCCGGGCGGTCGTCGACGCGGCGGAATGATCAGTATGCCCGCCCGGCGCGGCGGCCGAGCGGCGCGACCCGACCCGCCGGACGCGGACCGAGCGGGCGGGCGGGCAGGACGTCGACCGGCCCGCACCGCACGGACTACGGTCGATCTCGTGCCCGCCGAGACGATCGAGTCCGTGTCGCTGTCGGACGGCGCCGTGCTCTGGACCCGATCCCTCCGACGCACAGGCACGCCCGCCGTCGTCTTCGTGCACGGCGGGCCGGGAATGTGGGACTACCTCGCCGCTCCGGCCGAGGCGGTGGCCGACCGGTTCAGCACCCATCGCTTCGACCAACGCGGCTGCGGCCGTTCGGCACCGAACGGTGATCACCGCCTGGACCGCCTCGTCGCCGACCTCGACGAGTTGCGCACGCACTTCGGCCACGAGCGGTGGTTCGTCGTCGGTCACTCCTTCGGCGCGACGCTCGGGCTGAGATACGCGAGCGTCTTCCGCGACCGCGTGATCGGTCTCGTGTACTGCGACGGGGTCGGCCTCGACTGGCCCCGGCACCGGGCCGCCTACCGTTCCCGCGCGGCGGCGCGGCTCACCACCGCACAGCTCCGCCGCCGAGACGAACTGGCCCGGCAGACTCGTTCCCACGCGGAGGAGGTGGAGTGGCGCACGCTGTGCTGGCAGCCCGACTTCGCCGATCCCACGCGCGCGGCGGCGATGGCCGGAGCCGACGCCGTCACCCCGCTGCCGCTGAACTCGGCCGCCAACACCGCGCTCAACGCCGAGTGCGACCGCTGGGCGGGCGAGGCCGAGCGCGCGGCGTGCGCGCGGGTGAGAGCGCCGGTCCTGGTCGTCCACGGCGCCGAGGATCCCCGTCCCCGCGAGGGCGTCGACGCACTGGTCTCGGCGCTGCCGGACGCCGAGTCCTCGGTGGTCGCGGGTGCCGGACACCAGCCATGGCGCGAGCGGCCCGCCGAGTTCCGGGCGCTGCTGCGGGAGTTCCTGTCCGGCACCTGATCGGTTCGCACACCCCGGTCTCGTGACACCCGCGCACGCCATCCGGCCGAACGGTGAAGCTGTCCGGCACCACTCTGCCTGGTTCCGCCGCTCCGCAGGCCCGGCGTGCATCGGGAAATCCGCTTGCCCGGCGGCCGTCGGAGGAGTCATCCTCGACCGGGCGCGGGCCGAACCCGCCCCGGCTGTCTCACGCGGTGGCCGCCCGTCGCGCCTGCGGCGGCTCGCACGGAATCGGAGGCGTCGTGTCCGAGAAGCCGTGGTGATGCACGACACCCCACGTCTCCCCGGCATCGGCCTCGAACACACTTCACGACCGGGTTCGGCGACCATCACCCGATGTGGTGAGCGCCTGCGCAGGGCAGGCCGCCGTCCGCCGCAGCCGCCGGGCCGAACGGGCGGGAGTCCTCGCGTCGGCCGGGCGACTCCGGCGGGGAACTCCGCACCCGCCTCCGTCCGTTGCCATCAGGCCGGTCCGACTGGTCCGCGCGTTCCGCGTTCCCGGTCCCACCCGCCACGATCAGGCGCGATACCCGCGCTCGATTTGACCTCAAGTATTGTTCAGGTACCAGGATGAGAGCATGACTGCGCCCACCACGCCGCAATTCACCACTCGGCAGCCCACGCCGCCGCCCGATCACGCGGCCCCACGTCCGACGCGCCTGTCCCTCGGCGGTCCAGGCCGACGGTCTCCATCGTGACCGTCCTCCCCGTCGATTCTCGCTCGACAGGTGGTATTGAAGGCTCAGTCCCGTGGCGTCTCACGACACCCGCGCTCGGCGGTCTTCGCCACTCCCCGTCCCACGAGAGCGGAGATCTCCGATGACCTCGACCGACTCGGCCACCTCCGAGGCGGGTCCGCGAGCCGGTCGCCGGACGCCGGGCTCGCTGCGCAGGCTGCTGCGCGTGCACCTGCGTCCGCATCGCCGTTCTGTCGCGCTGGTGATCCTCTTCCAGTTCGGCCAGATGCTCGCGATGCTCTGGCTGCCCGCCCTCAACGCCGACATCATCGACAACGGCGTCATCCGTGGTGACACCGCCTACATCCTGCGCAGCGGCGCCGTGATGCTCGGCGTGACGCTCCTGCAGATCGCCTGCGCCGCGGCGGGGGTGTTCTTCGCCGCCCGCACCGCGATGGCGGTGGGCCGGGACATCCGGGCGGCCGTCTTCAGCCGAGTCCAGGAGTTCTCCGTCCGCGAGGTCGGCCGGTTCGGGGCGCCCTCGCTCATCACCCGCACCACGAACGACGTCGAGCAGGTGCAGATGCTGGTGCTCATGGGGTTCGTCCTCATGGTGCCCGCGCCGATCATGGGCATCGGCGGCGCGCTGATGGCCCTGAACCAGGATGTGCCGCTGTCCGGGCTGCTGCTGTTCATCCTGCCCGCGTTGATCATCGTGATGTTGGCGATCGTGGGGCGGATGGGTCCGCTGGCCCGCCAGATGCAGGAGCGCATCGACGACGTCAACCGGGTGGCTCGCGAGCAGATCACCGGAATCCGCGTCATCCGCGCCTTCGTCCGCGACGAGCATGAACGTCAGCGGTTCGCAGGCGCGAACACCGAGCTGATGAGCGTCTCCCTGCGCTTCGGCAGGCTGATGGCCGTGATGATGCCTGCGGTGATGCTGATCATGGAGTTCTCCAGCGTGGCCGTCATGTGGTTCGGCAGCCACCGCATCGCAGGCGGGTCGATGCAGTTCGGTGCGCTGATCGCCTTCCTCAGCTACCTCATGCAGATCCTGATGGCGGTCATGATGGCGACCTTCGCCTTCATGATGACGCCCAGGGCGCGGGTCTGCGCCGAACGCGTCCAGGAGGTGCTCGACACCACCACCAGCCTCACCCGCCCGCCGAGCCCGAGGACCGCGGACGCCGGTCACGGCCTGCTCGAACTCCGGGGCGTCGACTTCGGCTATCCCGGCGCCGAGGAACAGGTCCTGCGGGACGTGAACCTGATCGCACGTCCAGGCCAGACCACGGCCGTCATCGGCTCCACCGGGAGCGGGAAGACGACGCTGCTGAACCTGATCCCCCGACTGGCCGACACGACCGGCGGAGCCGTCGTCATCAACGGCGTCGACGTCCGGGAGCTGGACCGGGCGACGCTGCCGGGCATCGTCGGGCTGGTGCCGCAGAAGCCCTATCTGTTCTCCGGCACCATCGCGACCAACCTGCGATACGGCAGACCCGACGCCACCGACGCCGACCTGTGGCACGCGTTAGAGGTGGCACAGGCAGCCGAGTTCGTCGCCGCGCTCCCGGAGGGACTCGACGGTCCGATCGGACAGGGCGGCAACAACGTCTCCGGCGGACAGCGGCAACGACTGGCCATCGCCAGGGTCCTGGTGGCGCGGCCGGAGATCTACCTCTTCGACGACTCGTTCTCGGCTCTCGACTACGCCACCGACGCGGCGTTGCGCGCCGCACTCGCCAGAGAGATCCAGGACGCCACCCTCGTGATCGTCGCCCAACGGGTCTCGACCATCCGCGACGCCGATCGCATCGTCGTCCTGGACGAGGGCCGCGTCGTCGGCACCGGCACCCACACCGAGCTGATGGCGGGCAATCAGACCTACCGGGAGATCGTGCTCTCCCAGCTCACCGAGCAGGAGGCGTCATGAGTACGGCTGCCGCGGATCGGAACACGGCGGCGAGCAAGAAGCCGATGGACTTCGCGGGCTCCGCCCGCAGGCTGATCGGCTCGATGCGCCCCGATCTCGTGCTGATCATCGTCATCCTGGTACTCGCCGCCGTCAGCGTCGCACTGTCGGTGGTGGTCCCCGCCCTGCTCGGCCGAGTCACCGATTTGGTCGTGACCGGCCTGGCCGGCTCCGGCGTCGACTTCACCGCGATCGGCCGGGTGCTGCTCGTCGCGATCGCGATCGTCGTGGCCTCGGCGGGCTTCACCCTCATCCGAGGACGGTTGACGGCCCGCATCGCGCTGTCCACCGCGTACCGCATGCGGGAACAGGCCGCCACGAAGCTCACCCGGCTGCCCCTCGGCTACTTCGATCAGCAGCCGCGCGGCGAGGTCCTGTCCCGCATCACCAATGACGTCGACAACATCTCCCAGACGCTCCAGCAGGCGCTCAACCGCATCGTGACCTCGGTGCTCACGCTGATCGGCGTGCTGGTGATGATGTTCTGGATCTCACCGGTGCTCACTCTGGTGGCGCTGATCAGCGTGCCGCTGTCGATCCTGGTCACGATGGCCATCGGCAAGCGGGCCCAGCCGCAGTTCGTCCGGCAGTGGACCGCCACCGGGAAGCTCAACGGCCACATCGAGGAGATGTACACGGGTCACGCCCTCGTCCAGGCGTTCGGCAGGCAGCAGCAGGCGGCGGACACCTTCGAGAAGCACAATCAGGCGCTGTTCGCCTCCAGCTTCCGCGCGCAGTTCGTCTCCGGCGTCATCGAGCCCGCCCTGCGCTTCATCGGGAACCTCGGCTACGTGCTGATCGCGGTCATCGGCGGCCTGCGGATCATCTCCGGCTCGATGACCATCGGCGACGTCCAGGCGTTCATCCAGTACTCCCAGCAGTTCAATCAGCCGATCAGCCAGATCGCGTCGATGGCGAACCTGCTCCAGTCCGGCGTGGCCTCCGCCGAGCGGGTCTTCGCACTGCTCGACGCCGAGGAGCAGGAGCGCGATCCCGCGACGGCGCCTCGGGCCGATCGGGTCACGGGACGGGTGGCGTTCGAGGAGGTCTCCTTCCGCTACCAGGAGGACACGCCGCTGATCGAGGACCTGTCGCTGGCCGTCGAGCCCGGTCAGACGGTCGCGATCGTGGGCCCGACCGGGGCGGGCAAGACCACCCTGATCAACCTGCTGATGCGCTTCTACGAGGTCACCGGCGGCCGGATCACCGTGGACGGCGTGGACATCGCGACGATGTCGCGCGCCGAGCTGCGCCGCCCGATCGGCATGGTCCTACAGGACACCTGGCTGGTCGGCGGGACGATCGCCGAGAACATCGCCTACGGGGTCGACGGCGCGACGCGGGAGAAGGTCGTCGAGGCGGCGATGGCCACCCACGTCGACCGCTTCGTCCGCACCCTGCCCGAGGGCTACGACACGGTGATGGACCACGAGGGCGAGGGCGTCAGCGCGGGCGAGAAGCAGCTCATCACGATCGCGCGGGCCTTCCTCACCGAACCGGCGATCCTCATCCTCGACGAGGCGACCAGCTCGGTGGACACCCGCACCGAGGTGCTCATCCAGCACGCCATGGCCTCGCTGCGGGAGGGCCGCACCAGCTTCGTCATCGCCCATCGGCTGTCGACGATCCGTGACGCCGACGTGATCCTGGTGATGGAGTCCGGCCGGATCGTCGAGCAGGGCGACCACGATGCGCTACTGGCCTCGGGCGGGGCCTACGCCAGGCTGTACGCCGCCCAGTTCACCGACGCGACGGTGGAGACGGCCTGATCCGATCGGCTGACTCCTGCCGGGGCCGCAGGGGAGGTCGCCGCAGGCCGGGTGGGCCGATCCGGGGCGCGGACCGGGCCCCGGCGGCCTCGTCTGCTCGGCTGCTCTCGAGTGGCCGAACGACCGAGAGCAGCCGAGCATCCGAGTCATGAGTGACGATCGAAACGGCGCGACGGCACAGGGCGAGACGAGACGGAGGGCCGTCGAGGGGCTGGGGCGGGCACGGTGGGAAGCGTGGCGGCGACTCGCCCTGCTGCCCACTCCGATCACCCCCGGACTCGCCGCCGCCGTGCTCGCCGCCGAGGTCGACGACGCACGACGGCTGCTCGAGGACCTCGTGGACCGGGCGCTGCTGGTCCGTGAGCAGGAGCGATACGACTACGACGACACGCAGCGGGCGCTGGCCGAGGAACTCGGGGAGGTCGAGGACGTGGAGCGGGCGCTGCTGGCCCGGCGCGCGACTGACTGGTTCGTGCACTCGGCCGTCAACGCGAATGAGGCCGTCACGCACGTGAGCGGCCCCGCAGTGACCCCCGGTGCCCCGGCCGACGGCGTGACACCGGAGGTCTTCGACTCCGCCGAGGCGGGGCGCGCCTGGTGCGAGACCTGGTCTCGCGACCTGGTGTCCTGGGTCCGCTTCGCGACGGCCGCGGGCCTGACCAGGCGGGCCTGGGAACTGCCCGTCGTCTGGTGGGAGTACCTCTCCCTGACCAAGCCGTGGGTGATCTGGCGGACGGCGTCCAAGGCAGCGCTGCGGACGGCGCGGGCAGCGGAGGACCTGCTGGGCCAGGGCTGGATGCTCCATGCGCTCGGCGTCATCGCCATCGAGGAAACCGACTGGGACCGGGCGGCGGCCTATCTCGACGAGGCCTTGCGCATCCGCACCGAGCTGGGCCAGGAGCGCGAGCTGGGCTGGACGCTGACGGCGCTGTCCAGGGCGGCCCTGGATCGCAACAGCATCGAGGATGCGCCGCTCGACGCGAGTCGGGTGCTCGACCGGGTCGCCGAGGCGGAGCGGGCGTTCACCTCGGTGGACTGCATCGACGGCCTGTCCAACGTGTGGTCCTATCGGGCCCAGGCCCTGCATCACCTCGGCCGAGAAGACGACGCGGTGAGCGCCCAACTACGGGCCGCCGAGCTGGCCGACCAGGTCGACTCCCCCGTCCTGTCCGCGTTCACCCTGGCCAGGCTGGCGGAGATGCGCCTCGCCCTCGGCGACTGGGACGACGCGGTCACCATGGCGGACGCCGCAGCCGATCTGGCCCGGCGGATCGGCTGGCTGTGGTGTGTGGTCAACGCCCGCACGACCGAGGGCACCGCCCACCACGCCGCCGGTCGAGATGCCGAGGCTCGTCGTGCGTGGGAGACGGCGCTGACCGTGGCCCTGCGGCTCAGTGACGTGCGTGCCGAGGCACTGGAGCGGCGGCTCGCGGAGTTGTGATCGACAGCGCGTCGTCGCTGGTCGGCGGCGGTGTCCGGCAGGCCAACGAGACCGGTGCGGCGGGAGCGGCGGGGTGGGCAGGCGTTCTCGTCGTCGTTCGGCCGCGCCCGCAGGCGGGGGAGCCGGAATGCGCAGGCCGATTCGGCGCTACGGCGTCAGTCCTCGGCCGGGGCGTCGCCTGCGGCATCGCGGTCCAGTTCGTCGTGGATCCACCTGGCGACCTCGTCGGCGGTGTCCGACGTGGGCACCCCGGTGGTGTCCAGCAGGCGGACCGGCGGCGACATCGAGGCGGCGTTGGCCACCAGCCAGTCGGTGAACTCCAGCGTCTCGGTGATCCTCGGCTCCGACCACTGCCGCCACGCCGGACGGGCGCGAAGCCGCTCGGCGAGCGTCTCGCGGTCGGTGACCAGCCCGAGGTAGCGGATCTCGCTGAACAGGGCGCGTTCCGGCAGGTGTTCGAACTCGATCGGCACCACGGTTCCGCAGAGCACGGCGGGACGACCACTCTGGTGGATCATCGCCGCGAGCCGCAGCCAGGTAGACCGGAAGAGCCGGTGGTCCTCGGCGGGATCGCGCAGTCCGGCGAGCCAGAGGACGTCCTGTTCCAACACGACGGCACGGTCCTGCAGCCGCTCGGCGAGCAGCCTGGCGACCGTCGACTTGCCGGTGCCGCTGGGCCCGACGAGGGCGAACAACGGACGGCGGGCGAATCGTCGCTCATGGCCGCAGGTCGTACAGGTGAGCACCGGCTGGGCGGGCGCGACGACGGGAGTGTCGGTGCGATCGCCGCAGCCGGGGCAGACGAGCAGATTCATCTTCGCGACTAGTCGAACAGGTTCCGAAGAAACCCGCCGGGGCCGCGATCCCGCCGCTGGCCGTAGGGCCGAGGCGAGTCCTCGTAGTGTCCGCCGCCGTGGCCACCCCGGTAGGGGCCGGGCGAGTCGGGACGGTGGCCCTGATACGGACGAGGCGAGTCCGAGTGGCCGCCGTGATGCCGATGGCCGCCGTCAGGCTGGAAGGGGGGTGCCGAGCCGTAGAAGCTCTGCTCCGCGTTGGTCATCTGCTCCAGCTCGCCTCTGTCGAGGAAGATTCCGCGACAGCCTTCGCACTGTTCCAGATGGACGCCGTTGCGCTCATAGGTGCGCATCAAGTTCTGACACTTGGGACAAACCACTATGCAAGCATACGCATACGACGGCACATGTCGATCTTTCTCGAAAAAGGTGTCTTCGCAGCTCACAGGCGCTTCACGGCGCCCTTACCGGAACCTCACGCACCCGGGGCGGGAGCAGATCGCAAGCCGATCCGATCGACGAGGTCAGCGCGGGCGAGGCCCGCATCCGTCGTGGTCCCGTCGTCCGACCGGTCCGGCGGAGAGCGTCGACCGCGCCGCCGATCAGTCGAGGGCGTCGTCAGGCAGGCGGTGGACGGCGCAGCCGCGACGATCGCCCGACGGCGCACGGTCGATGCGGCGGGCGGCCGATGCCGCCGCACGGCAGACGCCGCGAACGCCGGAGCCCGCACCTCCGACGTCATGCAGACTCGGGGTGACGACCCTTGACAGCGCGTCACCGCCCTGCTTTTCTGTAATCGGCATCACACTCGGGTCGAATTTCGCCGCAGTCGATCAGCACCGCCCCGGCGGCGAGCGACGACGGATCGTCCACAGCGGACACCGCGTCATCGAATTCCTCCTCGATATCGTTGATGCTCAAGCCACGGAAGCACCGCTTTCTCCCCACCACGCCAAGCCAGCCGACCGGCCCACCGTCGTTCGTGCCGGGATGCCGTCGTCGAAGCCGACTGATCGCCGACGACCGTATGCGGCACCCGAGGCGGAATGCCGATCGAAGGACAATTCGGACGACGGCGACCGATCGCTGATCGAAGAAATCGGCCGTCGGCGTCGTGACCCGCCCGCCGGAACGAGGCCGTGATCATGAAGAAATGGCAGGAAGAAGGCTACCCCGCCCGGCTGCAGGACGACCTCGGCGACGGCGTGGTCCAATGCAGGCTGAGCCCGAGGAACTGCCGAATAAGGCCAGGTCAACACGGATTCTGCATGGTCAGGGCTAATCGAGGCGGCACGCTGGTGAGCCTCAATTACGGCCGATCGGTGCACGCCACGGAGGAGACGATCGAGACCGAGGCCGTCTTCCATTTCGAACCCGGCGCCCGCATCCTCTCCATGGGGAACATCGGCTGCATGCTGAACTGCGACTACTGCCACAACTGGAAGACGTCACAGGCCCGTTTCGTCGCCGACTCCGACGTCTTCTACTACACGCCGCAGGAAGTCGTCGACATCGCGGTCCGGCACGGAATCAAGGTCATCTCCTGGACGTACAACGATCCGGTCGTCTGGCACGAGTTCGTCACCGAGACGGCGACCCTCGCTCGCCAGAAAGGCATCCTGAACCTCTACAAGTCGGCGTTCTTCATCTCCGAGAAGGCCGTCGAGGAACTGATTCCGGTGATCGACATCTTCTCCGTCTCGATCAAGTCCATGGACCCGAAGTACTACCGGAAGATCACCAAGGGCTGGATCGAGCCGGTCCTGGCCGCGACCGAGCAGGTGTACCGGTCCGGCAGGCACCTGGAGGTCTCCACGCTGATGGTCACCGACCTCAGCGACAGTGAGGACAACGCGCGCGACATGGCGCGCTTCGTCGGGGAGCGGCTCGGGCCGGAGGTGCCGACGCACTTCGTCCGCTTCCACCCCGACTACAAGATGACGAACACCATCCGCACGCCGGTGGACCGGCTGGAACGCGCCAGGCAGGTGGCCCTGGACATGGGGCTGGACCACGTCTACCTGGGCAACGTGTACGACACCGAGGCCGCCAACACCTGGTGCCGCAGCTGCGGGGCGCTCCAGATCACCCGCTACGGGCTGAACGCCCGGCTGCTCGGTCTGACCGCCGAGGGGAACTGCACCCGATGCGGCACCCACGCCCGAATCCGGCGGATTCCCGATCAGGTGCCCGCCCTGCCCACCGTCCCCGATCTGCCCACGAGCGAACCCCACGACGTCGCGGGCTTCGACTGGGAGGGCGACGTCCGCGCCGTGCACATCCGGGTGCGCAACGACGTCGACGAGCCGAGGAGCGTCTACCACCGACGGCTGCGCTCCGGCGGGACGCCCACCGAGTGGACCCGCGTCGACCTGCGGGGCGGCGAGAGCTATCGGTTCATCGCCGCGCAGTCGCTTACGGACGAGACCGGCGTCGTCGTCGCCGTTCCCCCTGGCTGCGTCTCCAGCCTGCATCAGGTCTTCGACCGGGCGCACTTCCCCACCACCGAGGCCGAGGCGGGGACCGTGAACGCCGACGTCACCCCGCTGCCGCTTTACGTCCGTCCGACCAGGTGAAGGCGAGGAACGCCGTGCCGAGCGACTCCCAGCCCGCGAGCCCCGGAACCCGACCGGCGGCGGACGGGACCGACGCGTCCCGACTCGACCGCGACGTCGTCATCGTGCCCGCCGCCACGGTGGACGGTGCCGACGCCTATCCAGGGCTGCTGCGCCGGGTCCTGGCCTACAACGACCGGCTCATGCTCGTCGAGCACGTGATGGAGAAGGGTTCGGTGTTCCCCCGTCACAGCCATCCGCATGAGCAGCTCGCCTATCTCGTCTCCGGTCGGGTGCGGGTCCAGGCCGGGGACGAGACCTTCGAGGCGGGGCCGGGCGACAGCTTCGTGGTACGCGGCGGGATCGAGCACCAGGTGTGGGCATTGGAGCGCTCGGTCGCGCTCGACGTGTTCACCCCGCACCGCGAGGACTACGTCGAGTGGGCCGACGGCCGATGACCACGCGAGGCGGCGACGGCGCCGGGACGACCGAGGAGCGCGCATCCCGGCCCGCGCCGCTGGCGATGGTGGTCGGCCCGACCAGGCTGGCGCCCTCGGTGCGCGGCAGGCTCGCCGACCAGGCGCCACCGATCACCGACCACCGGTTCCTTGCCGAGGTCCGGGAGACGATGCAGCTGCTGCGACCGGTGCTCGGCACGGCCGAGGGCGAGGTGTTCATCGTGCCGGGGTCGGGGACGGCGGGCATGGAGAGCCTCGCGGTGAGCCTGCTCGACCCCGGACGGCCCGCGCTCGTGCTCTCCACCGGGATGTGGGGCGAGCGCTGGCAGGAGCTGTGCTCGAGCCTCGGCCTGTCGAGCCGAGTGCTGCGGGCCGAGCCGGGTCGCGGTCTCGATCTCGACGAGGTGGCGTCGCGGCTGCGAGACGAGTCGTATCAGGCGGTGCTGCTCACCGACGTCGACTCCAGCAGCGGCGTTCGCGCCGACGTCGCGGCCTTGACCGCGCTCGCCCGCAGGCACGGCGCGCTCAGCCTGGTCGACGGCATCGCCGCAGCGGGCGCGGAGGAGGTCCGGCAGGACGACTGGGATGTGGACGCCTACCTCACCTCGCCGCCCAAGGCGCTGAGCGGACCCGGCGGCCTGTTCCTCGTCTCACTCCGGACCAGGGCGTTGCGGGTCCTGATCGAACGAACGTGGTCGCCGCGCGGTTACAGCCTCGATCTGGGGCGCTGGCTGCCGGTGATGCGCGCGCTGGCGGCGGGCGGCTTCGCCTATTTCCAGACTCCGCCGGGCAGTCTGGTGAGTGCGCTGGCCGAGAGCCTGCGACTGATCGTCGCCGAAGGCGGGGAGCGGACCCGCCGCCATACGGCGTTGGCGGCCCGACTGCGGAACGGACTCGCCACGACGGGCCTGCGGCTGTTCACCGCGGCCGCCGACCGCGCCCACGGCGTCACCGTGTTCCGCACCCCGACGGGCATCGGCGCGGCGGAGCTGGTGGCCGCCGTCGAACGACACGGCGTCGTGCTTCAGGCGGGCACCCATCCGACTGCCGCGAAGCACACCGTGCGCATCGGCCATCTCGGCAATCACACGGCTGACGACGTGGACCGGACGCTGGCCGCGCTCGGGGCTGCGTTGGCCGAGTTCGACGTGCCCGACGGCTGAGCCTCGCCCGGCCGCTCCGCCGGGGCCGTCTGGTTCGCGCCGCACGTCCGGTTCGCCGCGCAGCACGGACGTCCGAGACGCCTCCCCGGCGAGCCCCGCCCGGCGGGGCGTCGTGAGAACCCCCGACGTGCCGCCCGACGCCGAGGCGGCTTCGGCTGCCGCGCAGTCCTCGCCGGACCCGCGTTGCCTGCCGGTGCCGTCTCAGGCCAGAATCCGCCAGGCCAGCACCACGGCGAACACCAGCAGACCGCAGGCCGCAACCAGGTCGATCGTTCGGCGCAGCCGGGGCCCGAGGAAGCGGCCCAGCCCGGCCACCAGGACCGAGAGCAGCGCGAACCAGCAGAAGGTCCCGATGCCGACGCCCACCAGCAGGATCGGCGAGCTGCCAGAGCCGTCGGCGGTGCCTGCCGCAGAGACGGCGGCGAAGACCGCCGCCCAGGACAGGATGGTCAGCGGATTGGCCGCCGTGGCCGCGAGCCCGGTCAGGAAGGCGGGCCGCACTCCGGACACGCCGTCCACGGCCGGGTCCGCCGGGCCGTCCCGCAGGGCGGAGCGCAGGGCGCGGATGCCGAGGACGAGCAGCACGGCGACGCCGAGTGCGCCGAAGACGATTCGGACGCCCCCCAACTGGAGGACCGTCGCGACTCCCGCGACGCCCAACGCCGCGTACGCCACGTCCACGATGGCCGCGCCCAGCCCGAGGGCCAGGCCGATCGCCACCCCGCCGTGCAGCACGCCGCGCACGCAGAGCAGCCAGATCGGTCCCACCTGAGCGGCCACCAACAGCCCGAAGCCGAATCCGCTCGCCAACGCCGTCACCATCTCCGCCGTCCCCCTGTGATCCCCCGTTCGGCGGAACATCGCCGCCGAAGGGGGAGTATCGACCGCCGGAATCATCGAATGCAGGTCGAACCCGGCGATCTGGCGAGACCATGGCGGTATGGACGAGATCAACAGGGCAATCCTCCGTGAAATGCAGCGAGATCCTCGGATCTCCTACAGCAGCCTCGGCGCGGCCGTGGGCCTGAGCGCCAATGCGGCGGCCGAGCGGCTGCGCAGACTCACCACCCGGGGAGTCGTCCGGCTCAAGGTCCTCATCGATCCCGTCGCGACCGGGCGCGAGGCCCTCCAGGTGCTCATCGACCTCCGGCTGCGGCCCGGGCAGGACAATGCGGGATTCGAGGCGACGGTGGCCTCGTTCGCCGACATCGTGGAGGTTCATCACGTGACCGGCGAGTTCGACTACGTGGTGCGGGCCGAGCCGCCGGACGTCGCGGCGCTGGACGCCCTGCTGCGCGATCTCAAGGAGCGGGCGGGCGTCGCCGCCACCGCGACTCGGCTGATCCTGCGCCCGATGTCGGTCGTGCCGGGTCCGCGCGGGCGCGGGCTCGACGCAGGCGTGGCGCGGCGTCGAACGGGGACCTAGCAGGCTGCGGCGGGCGGCGGCATCGGCAGGCACACCGATCCCGAGTTCGGCCGACACGCCGTCGTCGAATCGATTCGACGACGGCCGGAGATTGCGATTCAGTGTGATTGCAGAATGCTGGTGGATCCGGCAGGCATGCTGGACTAGTCTGGCGAACTCAGTGTCGCGATCTTCACCCATTCGAGTCGAACGAACGTCGACCGGCGCCGAAATCCCGACGTCGAACTGTCGGGCCGCTGCGGGATGATTATCGCGGTGCGTCGGAGAACGACTCCTCCGATAAGGAGCGGAGGCAGCTGACGGCGACCATTCGCCGGTGCCACGACGCAGAACCGTGGTGATTCGGGGACAGGGGGAATCAACTGTGACGACCACCGATCGAATTCATCCGACCGGGCGGCCGGGCACCGCCATGCCCGCGTTCGAGGGCGCTCCGCAGGTGCTCAAGCTGCTGCGGAAGCTGGTGACCCGGCCGCTGCTCGGCGAAGTGCCGGTCGACCAGCGCGGCAGACGCGGTATTCCGATGCTGTGCCTGTCCCGGGGGGAGGAACAGGCCGAGCTGCTCACCGCGCTCGCTGATCAACTCAAGAACGCCACGCCGCGACGGGTGCCGCATGCCCGACACTCGTTCACCGCCGAAGCAGACGATTCCGCCGACCAGACCGAACTCATTCTCGTGGCACTGCGCGACCTGGCCGTGCAACTGTCCACCGGCGCGAACACCAAGTACGGAAGGATGCGGTTCAGTCGTTTTCATCTGGTCGACTGGCTGCTCCGACAGGAATTCTCCGAGGCCGACGACGTCGATCTTCGCGCCCGGCTCTCGCTGCGCTCTCGGCGACGCGACCGACTCAGCCGCGACGGCGAGCCCGCCGCCGAGGCCTTCGACTCCCGCTGGGCCGTGCTGCTGCGTGCCGTGGGCGCGATCCGGTTCGCCGTCCGGTTACGCGGTCGCATTCCCGGCGTCGGGAACGAGTACCGCTGGCTGCTCCGGCAGCCGTACCTGGCACCGCAGGACCCCGGCACCTTCATCGGGTTCGCCGAACGCCTGACCAGGAACCTCAACGTCTACGAGGATCAGGGCCAGCTCCAACGGCTGATCGTCAACGCCTTCCTGGAGGACGTGCGCGCGGCCCATCGACCGTTTCCCCGCTTCCTACGGGCCTTCCGCCGCACCACCTACACCGTGCTGCTGCTGGACAGGATCACCCCGGCCAACGGGGGCAACCGACTGTTACGGCTGATCAACGACGTCCGCAACGACATCGGCGCCTTCGACCCGCTGGTCGTGGTCAGCGGCAGCACCGTGATTCCGCCCGACCCGGCCGAGCTGGGGGCAGCGGACGACGAAGGACAGACCAGAGCGCTCGAGACCCGGCCCGCCGTCGAGGCCGAGGACGCCTACGAACACTGGCTGACCCTCTTCGCCCACTACAGCCGGACCCGCCACCACACCGCCTGGTACCTGCCGCTGGAGATTCCGCCGCCGCCCGCCGAGCCGCAGCGCCACCGCCGTCAGCTCGACGGGATCAGGCGGTTCGCCTTCCGATCGCCGCCGTGGTGGGCCCGCAGACGCTACACCCGCACCGTCGCGGTTCTGCTCGCCGCCGCCGTCGCCGCGGGCACCGGCCAGTTGACCATCGGCTCCGTACAGACCTATCAGGCGTGCGGAATCCTGCCGTGGGATCGGGACGCGGCCACCATCGCCCTGCGGGATGACGGCGAGTGCGTCGGGGTGAGCGGTGACTCGCACGTGTTCCTGGACGGCGGGTCGCCCGCGATCAGCGCGATCGAGAGGCAGATCCTGACGACGAATCGCGACGTGGAGGCGGCGCACCGGCAGGAGGAGAACGCGAACCGGCCGTACGCGACCATCGTCTACCTGGTCGCGATGGACACCGGCGAGACCACGGAGCTGAACTCGACGCACGAGGGCCTGATGGGCATCGCCGCCGCGCAGCGGAGGCTGCTCGACGGCGGACCCGAGTCGCCACTGATCAGGGTGCACGTCGCCAATGCCGGATCTCGCATGCAGCACGGCGAATGGGTCGCGCAGCAGGTGGGGCGGCTGGCGGACGAGGACGACACGCTCGTCGGCGTGGTCGGACTGGACCAGAGTCGCGAGGCCACCCGTCGCACGATCCGCGCGCTGAGCAACGAGGGGCTGCCGATGGTCGCCGCCACGCTCTCCGCCGCGCAGATGCCCGCCGCATCCCCGCTGTACCGGCAGGTCTCCCCCGACAACGCCAGGGAGGCCGAGGTGGCCGCCGCCTTCGCCTCGAACGTCCTGGCCGCCGCCGATGCGGGGCCCGCCGAGATCACCCGCGAGATCCGGATCCTCTCCCCCGCCGACGAGAACGACCTCTACGCCACCGACCTGACGTCGAAGGTCGGCGACGCCTTCGCGGCCCAGGGCTTCCATGTCGAGGGCGCCGCCGTCGGGGACGACGCCGGGAGCAATCGGTTTCGCTACCTGCCGAGGGAGGACTCCGACACCGCGCCGCCGGACGCGCTGCGCGCCAACGAACTCGGTAGGCAGTCCTGCGACTATCCCGGCCTGATCTTCTTCGCAGGGCGGCCCGACGAGTTCAACTCGTTTCTCAGCGGGGTCAGCGGCCGGTGTCAGGACGATCCGCCGACCATCCTGGGCGGCGACGACATCTCCCGGTTCGCCGCCGACCGCGAGGATCGGGGCCGATGGCCGACGGTGCCGTTCCACTACCTCTCCTTCGCGGTGGGCTCACCGTCCTGCAACTCCCCGAGCAACCTCTACACCACGATGCGGGAGCTCTTCGAGGACGTCTGCAACGCCACGATCGACCCCTCGTTGGACGGTCACGCCGCCCTTGCCTACGACGCATTCGACGTCTTCGCCACGGCGATCACCAACCTGCAGCGCAACAACCTGCAGATCCCGGTCCGGCCCGGCATGGTGCAGCACGAGCTGAGTCGAATCCACGGTGAGGGCTCGCTCAGCGGCGAGACGGGCCGGATCAACTTCGGCGGCAGCGTGGACCAGCAGGTGCCGGAGGACAAGGTGGTCGCGGTGCTGGTGTCCCAGGGCTCGGGTGTGCCGGAGCTCCAGGGACTCTGCGGCGCGCATCAGAACCGGGACCCCGAGGGATGGTGCGAGACGCCGTGAGTCCTCGGCGGAGGTCCGGCAGGTGAAGTGCGGGTCGGTGCTCGGTCGTCGCTCCGTCGCCGAATCGTGCGGCTTCTCGGCGCGCACGGTGATCGGAGGCTGTGGGAGCCGCCGGGCACCGACCTGCCCCCGATGATCGTCGCGGCTGCGCCACGCGGCGGAGGTCGAGGGACCGGTGAGGAACCGTCCACGATGCTCGGTGGACGGTCGGGCCCGACGAGGCGTCAGATCGACGGGGACTTCCGCCCGCGGCGGGCCTGGCCTGCGGTGCGGCTCACCGAGAGGCCGGCCGCCGAAGGGCGACGACCGAGGCTCCGCCGGAGAAGAGAAATCCGTCCGCTATGGACTGTCGAGGCGCTTGCTCGGTCTCCCAGTCGGTCGCACGACCCCTGTCGCCCGCCCCCGCGCACCGGTAGAAGTGAAACATCACGGCAAACCGGGTGCAGTTCAGCCGAAACCGGAGACCGCTACGGTCCGAGGCTCCGGCGAGAGGTGGATGGCGATGCTCGGATCAGACCGACCGTCAACCCGTCGAGGTCGACGGTGGCGGGCTGCGACGGCGATCGCCCTGGCCGTCGGCATGACGGTCCCGGCCGCCGCCCAGGCCGAGACGCATCCGCCCGGGCCGCCGCGGAACCCGGCGCCCGAGGTCGTCGGCGTCGGTGTGCACGAGTTGTCCACGATGCTCGCGGAGCGACAGACCACCTCGGCCGCGCTGGTCGAGGCGTACCTGCGCCGGATCGACGCCTACGAAGAGGCCTACGACGACCAGCCCGGCCTGCACGCGGTGATCACCGTCAATCCGAGGGCGACGGCGCAGGCCCGCAGGCTGGACGCCGAGCGACGCAGCGGCCGGGTTCGCGGTCCCTTGCACGGCATCCCGATTGTGATCAAGGACAACCACGACACGGGCGACCTGCCGACCTCCAACGGCTCGCTCGCGCTGCGCGAGCTGCGACCGCCCGACGACGCCACCCAGGTGCGCCTGCTGCGCGAGGCAGGGGCGATCATCCTGGCCAAGACGAACCTGCACGAGTTCGCCATGAACATCACCACCGTCAGCTCGCTGGGCGGTCAGACCCGCAATCCCTATGACCAGCAACGGCATCCCGGCGGTTCCAGCGGGGGGACCGGCGCGGCGGTGGCGGCGGCGTTCGCCCCGGTGGGCATGGGTTCGGACACCTGCGGGTCGATTCGCATCCCCGCCGCGCACAACGCGCTGGTCGGGCTGCGGCCGACGCTGGGCCTGTCCAGCCGCGCGGGAGTGGCCCCGCTGTCGAGCACCCAGGACACCGTCGGGCCGCTCGGTCTGTCGGTGCGCGACGTCGCACTGGTGCTGGACGCGACGGCAGGCCACGATCCGGACGACCCGGTGACCGAGGCCGCCGTCGGCCGCGTGCCGGACACGTATCTGTCCACCTTGAACGACCGCGCGCTCGCGGGCGCCAGGATCGGCCTGTTCACCGACTACTTCGGCGTCACCCCGGAGGAACAGCCCACGACCGATCTCGTCCGCGCGGCGGCACGGGACATGGCCGCGCGAGGCGCCGAGACGGTGGAACTGGGGCCGCAGCCGGAGATCCTGGCGGCGGCGGGCGCGGCGAACGTGGTCCGCGACGAGTTCGAGCGGGACCTCGACGCCTATCTCGCCGCACCGGGGACACGTGCGCCCCGCAGCCTCGCACGACTCGAGCCGCCGAGGAATCTCGTGACCCTGGCCGACATCGCGACCTCGGGTCTGGTGACGCCCAGTGTCCTGTCGACCCTGCGGAACTGGGTGGACAGCCCGGAACTGCCGCATCCGGAGTACGAGGAGCGGCTGCGGCAGCGCGAGGTGCTGCACGCACGGATCACCGCGTTGATGACGGCGCACGACCTGGACGTGATCCTCTATCCGACGATCACCGCCCCCGCGACCCCGGTGGGCACCAGCCAGTCCTACGCGAACTGTCGGCTGGCCGCGTACAGCGGACTGCCCGCGTTGACCGTCCCGGCGGGTCTGACCGCCGACGGACTGCCGGTGGGCGTGGAGTTGCTGGGGCGGGCCTTCGACGAGCCGACGCTGCTGGGCATCGGGCACGCCTACGAACAGGCGACCCGACACCGGATTCCGCCCGCGAGCACACCGGAGCTGACACCGGCCTGAGTCCTTCGACGCCCAGACGGAGACCGGCTGAAAACGATGTCGCACGGTCTGCGGGGTATTCCGCAGTGCAGACGTCGATGACTCGTCCGCGCCGTCATCGGGTATCGAGATCGACACGTTCGCATACCCGGTCGGGCAGATTACCGGGCGGATCATCGACTCGACAAGACGCGCCGAACAATAACGAGGACGACGGGAATCTTTCACCGAAAGATTCCCCGGACGCATTCCCCTTGATCGGATCGTGTGGTCAGATCAGCTGGTTCGTGCTACCGGCGGCGGGCCGATCGGCCGCCGCTCCAGTGCATGGAGGACAGCGTATGACGTTCACGAGACGATTAGGCGCAGTGACGACGGCCTTCGCCATCTCCCTGCTCGGCCTGGTGGCCGGCCAGGGAACGGCGCTGGCCGCGCCGAACTACCAGGTGCCGTTCGAATGCAATGAGACGGTCAACGCCAACACGCGATCGAATCACAGCCCCGCGCAGGGCGTCGACTTCCAGCGCTCGAACATCAACAATCTTCCGGTCGTCGCCTCTGCCGCGGGTCGGGTCGCCCGCGTCGAGAACACCGGAAGCACCAGCTACGGCCGATGGATCGAGATCGACCACGGCTCCGGCTTCACGACCCGCTACGCGCATCTGTCGAGCCAGGCCGTCACGGTCGGCACGCAGGTGCGGCTGGGGCAGCGGATCGGCAATGTCGGATCGACCGGCGGTTCCACCGGACCGCATCTGCACTACGAGCAGCGTTCTGGGGGTTCGCCGGTGCGAGCCACGCTGGACGGAGTCGCAGTCCCTTACTACGGCAACACGAGCTTCACCAGCAACAACCGCTGCTCCGACAACGGCAATCCCTATTCCCCCGGCCAGGTCTGCGGCAGCGGTTACCAGGTCATCAATCAGCGGGCGCTCGGCAATGCGGGCACCGTGTACCTGACGTACAACTCCGCCAACCGAAACAACTGCGTCGTGACCCTCAAGTCCGCCTCGCTGGGCACCCCGACCGCGACCACGGCGTTTCTCGAGGTGCAGGGACAGACTCGGGTCACCGACTCCGGGTCCTTCTCCTATTACGCGGGTCCGGTGCGCCGGGCGGCGGGAGCCACCTGCGTGAAGTGGGGCGGTTCGGCGGGCGGACAGTCCTATACCAGCCCGTTCGAACACTGCGGTTGATCAGTTGATCCACCATCCGACGCCGCCGGGTCGGGCGGCTCGCGTCGCACGAGTCAAGGGCGCCGGATGCAGAAGGCCTCGCTCCGTTCGGAGCGAGGCCTTCTGGCGCTCGGCGGTCTTCTCCTGCGGACGGGCCAGGGCCGCCGGGACCGCAGCGACGGGCCGTCGCCGGGCCGTGGCGCGGTTCGCGACGAGGGCCGCCGGGGCGCACTACGGTGTGCTGGTGAACATCGATGAGGTCGCCGAGCCGATCGGCGTGATCTCCGCCGAGACCGCGGCCTTCGCGCTCGACCGGTTCGCCGATCGCAACGCGCGGGTTCCCGGTTCGTCCGTCGTGCACGCCATGCGCCCGGCCCGGTTCCTCGGGCGGAGTGTGCCCGGCCTCGGCTGTGGCACCGCCGTGGGCGGCTGGGACTGGTCTCGACTGCTGCCCACCGCCGAACCGATCACCTGCTCCCGCTGTCGCCGTGATCCGGCCTCGCGGCAGGACGAGGACCGGCTCGACCACGCGGCACAACTCGCACTCGACCTCGGCCCGGTGGACTGAGGTCCGATCACGACGCCGCGACCGGTCACCACCCGGGCGGGTAGGCGACCGGGTGTCGCGCTTCCCGGCTGATTCGGCCGCGCAGTGGTCGATGCGATTCCGATGCGAAGTGCTGAGCAGTCCGGGCCGCTGGTGATTGGTTTCGATTCACCCTGAAGTAATAGAGTTTTCAATCAAGAAGGCTACCAGGACGATACCGCGCCGACGCCCGACGCAGTCGCCGTGCTCGGCGACCAGCAGGCGGACATCGCCGAGCCGAGCGTCACGGCCCGGCTGCGAGCGGGTTGGTCGGCGTCACACGACGTCGCCCCGGGCAGGGTGCGCCCCGCAGGCACGGCTGCGCGGTGCCAGACGTGATCTGCGGCCATCGAGCTGCGGTCCCCTGGACACGACACAGGTGTCCCCCAGACCGGCGATCCCCGAACGGCGGATTCACCGAGGGCGCAGGGCCTCCGATGGGAAGGACCAGAGACCGGCCGTCGGAGCAGGATCTTCGCCGAGTCTGCTCACGCCGCCGAGAACACTCTCTCGACCGACGGCATCCGAGGTGGCGATCAACCTGACCAGGGTGCCAGACGTCTGGAGGACAGGCGTCGCAGTGGCCGGAATGTCAGACTCCATACACTCCTGGTTCATGATCGACAAAGCTATGGAGGTGCCGTGTTCCGCTGGCTGACACCGACCGGCCCGTGGCAGGCCGAGGTCGGGGCCGTCGCGCGCTTCCCCGCCGGACGCCCGACCACGGTCGAGGTCGAGGGCATTCCAGGCATGAGCGCGACCTGGTACCGGGACCTCGTCGACTTCGCCCACGGCACCCCCGGCTGGGTGCACTGGTTAGCAGAGATCGGCACCGAGGCGCTGCCGATCCTGCTGGTCGTGGTGCTGGCGGTGAACTGGTGGCGGTCGCGAGGGCTGGACGCCGCGACGACGGCGCAGGCCTTCCTGGCCCCGTTCGCCACGGCGACGTCGTACCTCATCAGCAACGTCGCCAAGTCGATCATCCGCCAGGACCGGCCGTGCCAGGCGATCGAGGTGCTGCCGATCTCGCCATGCCCGCCGATGGGCGACTGGTCGTTCCCGAGCAACCACACGACCTTCGCGGCGGCCGCCGCCGTCGGGCTGGCGATCGCCTGGCGTCGCACCGCGCTCTGGGTACTGGTCGCGGCAGTGCTCACCGCCTTCTCCCGAGTCTTCGTCGGCGCGCACTACCCGCACGACGTCGCCGTCGGGCTGCTCCTCGGTGCGGCCGTCGCCGCCGTGATCCTGATCGCAGGCCTGCGGCCGACGACCAGGCTGGTGGAGTGGGCGGAGGGCGTGCCCGCGCTGCGCTGGGCGGTGGCCGAGGGGCCGCTGATCCCCAGCGGCCGGGACTCCGACGAGGACGAACGCTCCGAGGACCACGCATCGCCGCCGATGCGGCGGGGCCCGGCCGTGGTGACCTCGCCTGCCGACTCGGCGACCGTACGGCTGCCCGTGCCCGCCCGAGGCCCGGCACCGGGCGGCCCCGGTGATCGCAGCCCGGCGATGTCCGGTGCCCGACCCGGGCCTGCCTCGACGGGTGCCGAGGCCCCGACGACCGTGCACCCCAGGGCTGGGACGGCGGCGGTCGGCAGCGATCCGCAGGCGACGGCGGTCCTCGGCGCGACACAGCACCGCAGACGGCCCCCCGGCTCGGCGAGCCGACGGCCGGCATCGCACCGCTCCGGACCTGCCGAGGCCGACGTCGCCGGAGCCGGGGCGGCGCCCAGGGCCGGCGCGGTCCCCGAACCGGCCACGATTCAGGCGGCCGTCGGGCAGGCGCAGACCGGGCGGCCGACGACCGACCGAGGCCCGACCGAGCGGGCGCAGGCTGGTCAGGGAACGACCGAGCTGGGGGCGACCGAGCAGCTGCCCGCGCCCCAGCCGACGGGACGTCTCACGCCGCAGGCCCCCGGCCGAGCGGCTCCCCCAGGCGCGGCGCCGAGGCGACCCGCCTCCCGGCCGCCGTCCGCCCAGCCCCACGCCGCCGGGCAGCCCGCCAAGCGGGGACCCGACGGCCGTCCGCCGACCAGGCCCGAGCCGAGGCCGGAGGCCGAGGGCGGCGAGCACATCACCCCGGTGCGTCGACCCCGCTGAGTCTCCTCGAACCGTCGGACACGTCGATCATTCGAGCCCGGTCGCCGGACCGGCCCGTCGTTCCGGGCCGGTCCGACCTGGTGCGGGGCGCGTCGCGGGCGTCGAGGCCCGCCGCTGGCCCGCGGAACGGGCCGGTGGAGACCGGGTCTGCCGGACGCCGCCGAGGGCCGGCTCGCCCAGCCCGGCGGGCAGGCCGGGAGGACGAGCCCTTCCGGTGAGCGCGGCCTCCTGCCGACTGTCCGGCCAGGACAGCGGCCGATCTGCTCCGCAACACCTGGACGATCGTGGTGCTGCACGCGCTGCGCGACGGGCCGCGCAGGCCCGTCGAGTTGCGGGCGACGATCGGCGGGGTCAGCACCAAGGTGCTCCTGGAGACGCTGCAACGTCTGAACCGGGACGCGCTGCTCCGCCGGGAGGCCCACGACCGGCCACCCGGTGTCGACTATGCACTCACCGAGCTCGGCCGAAGCCTGCTGCCTGCCCTGGACGCCCTCTCCGGGTGGGCGGACGAACACGGCGCCGAGATCGCCACGGCTCAGGAGGCGGCGGACGGGAGGGATCGGCGATCGTGACATGAGGCTGCCGGGGAGGTCCGCACGCCGTGGAGGGCGGGCGTGCTGCGGTCTCGCCACGAGGCTCGCTTCATCGGGCTGTGCCGACACGCCACCGCCGAGTCGCACGAACGACGTCGTTCCCCGAG
Organism: Actinoalloteichus fjordicus; assembly: GCF_001941625.1. Lineage (NCBI taxonomy): Bacteria > Bacillati > Actinomycetota > Actinomycetes > Pseudonocardiales > Pseudonocardiaceae > Actinoalloteichus > Actinoalloteichus fjordicus. The sequence continues at coordinate 2,291,161 of NZ_CP016076.1, read as the reverse complement.
CATGAGCGCCCCGGCCCGGCCGGGCGGTGTGCCCGCAGCCTCGCTCGCGGGCGGAGCCGTGCACCGCAGGCTCGTCGCGGCGAGCCGCCCGCAGCGCCGTGCTCCGCCGGGCCGCCCGGCAGCCGGGTACCCGATCGCAGGCACCCGCCCCGGGCGGGCCGTCACAGTGTCAGGCCGGTGCCGCTGACGATCAGCATCACCTGGAGCTGGATGCTCGCGGCGTAATACCGCTGCGGGTCGACGTCGGTGGCCAGGATCTTCGCCCACAGGGCGTCCAGCCATTCCTGGCTGTCCGGGTCGCTCAGGGCGGCGACCGCGAAGGGCGCGAAGAACGCGGCATCGGAGCCGGTGCCGTACCGGGTGCCGTCGAGCCGGTAACCGGTGCCGATCTGGTCGGGATCGCCCCCGGTGGACTCCTGGATCCAGTCGTCGAGCCGCTGGGCGGCGGCCACCGAGCGCGGGTCGCCGGAGTTCAGCGCGTCCACGCCGATCCGCCACGGCGTGCGGCAGGCATTCCAGCTGAAGTAGCCGTCGGTCTCGCTCTCCAGGAACTGTCCCTGGGCGGGCCTGGGGTTGGTACCGGTGTCCTGGACGAAGTCGGGCAGCAGCCCGGTGTCGGGCGCGTAGTCGTCCTGCAGCGTCTCGATCAGGTCCTGATGGGCGAGGCGGATCGTGTCCCAGTCCGCGTCACCGGTGGCCGCTCCGAACACCCGAAAATGATCTAACATCCAGTCTGACGTGCGACTTCCCCAGTAGAGCTGCGGAGTCCACTCCGGGTGAGCCCAGTCCCCCAGCTCCATCAGGTTCGTCTCGGGATGCACCTCGCTGCGCTTGATGGCGTTGATCCGCGTCACGGCCAGCGCGTGGTAGTCGACCGCGCCTGCACTGCCCCAGGCCGCGTCGGCGAGCAGCAGCCCGTAGGCGATGTCCATGTCCCCGTCGGTGGCGGAGTCCTGTCCGCCCGTGGTGTTGCAGGACAGATCCTGCGCGCCCGCCATCAGATCGGGGTCCAGCGCGGACGGGTGGTCGAGCACGTAACGCAGGATGCCGTCGAAGATCTCCTGGGCGTCCGGGTCGACGTCGGCCATCTGGGCGGTGATCACCAGGCCGTAACCCTGGCCCTCGGCGACGTAGGGCTCGTACGCGTCCGGCGAGTACACCTGGTACCAGTCGTCCCGACAGTCGTCCCGAACGAAGGCCGCCTTCCACGCCGCGTAGACCTCGGCCACGGCCGCCTCCTGCTCGGCGCGGGCGGCGGACGGGGCGATCACCGCTCCCGGCCGTACCGGCTCCGCCTGCGAGTTCGACGGCGGAGCAGGTGAACCCGCGTCGGCGGCCACAGGCGAGGCGGGCTGGCCCGAATGGGCGATCCCCGTCGTCACGACCAGGGTCAGGACGGCGGCGACGGCCACCGGTAACGCCGTTGCTGCTCGAACACCGCGCATCACGCCGCACCTCGAAGTTCCTCGTCGGGTCCCCAGTGACCGATTGAGACGGTGGCAGGCAGGTCACGACCCGGTCAAGGCCGGCGGCCGTGATTGGTGCGTCCGTGCCAACCGATGCCGTCGGGCGGTGGAATCGGGGACGTCGATTCGGCCTGCTGCCGCCGAGCCGCCTGCCTCACCTCCGGGACCGGCAGACGCGTTGCCGAGGGCCGGTCCGGCGGGTCCGGCGGCGGCAGTCGCCTTCGGCTGCGCCCGCGCGGGCCGGTTCGAGCGCCTGACACCGGCACCACCAGGATGGTCGGATCGCCGTCTCCCGACCTGAGCGGGCGCGGCACACTCTCTGCTCCGCCAGTCAGAACCAGCCCGCAGGAGGCACCTTTCATGTCCTCTCCCTCCCCCCTGCTCGACGCCCGAGTGCACCGGCTGCGGGAGGTCGCCCACGCCGATCCCCGACTGGACGGTGTCGTGCTGTACGGGTCGTGGACGCTCGGCGAGGCCGACGCCCACTCCGACATCGAGGCCTACGTCTTCGTCCTGGACGAGCATCTCGACGAGTTCGACGGCGCGGAGTTCGTCTCCCGCCTGGCCCCGCTCCTGCTCGCCTACACCAACATGTTCGGCATCCTCGCCGTGGTCTTCGACGACCTGATGCGGGGCGAGTTCCATGTCGAGCCTGCAAGCGGCAGCGCCGAACAGCTCGCTGGCTGGCGGGGCCTGGTGCGGCTGCCGAAACCGGACCGCGCCGTCCTGCTGGATCGCCGTGGGCTGCTCGGTCCGGTCGCGAAAGAGCTGGCCGACGTCCCCGCGCCGGACGAGGCCGCCACGGCGCGTCAGCTCGTCGACGAGCTGACGAACTGGACGCTGATGGTGACGCAGGTGCTCGCCAGGGGCGAGACGGCCCGCGCGCACGCCGGGCTGGCCTCGATGGTCGCGCCCCACCAGCTCAAGCTGTGCAGGCTGCTGCGCGGCTCTACCGAGCACTGGCTCACGCCGAGCCGGGCGCTGGAGGCGGACCTGCCCGCCGAGGACGTCGCCCGCTATGCCGCGACGACCTCGACGCTGGACCCGGCCTCGGTACGGGCGGCGGTCCGGGAGAGCTGGCGGTGGAGCCGGGAGCTGGCGGACGAGGCGGCGGCGCGATGGGGACTCGCGCCCGCCGAGCGGCTGCACCAGGACATCACCGAGCTGCTCCGGGAGGGCTGAACCGCCGGGTACGTGCCCCGGAACGGCAGGCGCGAACCAGATCCCGCTGGTGGCCCCGCCGCCCGCCATGCCGAGTCGATGCCGCACCATCGGTGCCGTCCCCGCCGTCCCGCCGAGGAGCGCGCCCATGACCACCGTCCTGCTGACCGGCTTCGAGCCCTTCGACGGGGCGTCGGTGAACCCGTCGTGGCGGGCGGTGTCGCAGGCACGACGGGACTGGGACGGCACCGCCGAGCTGCACGTGGCGGAGCTTCCCGTGGAGTTCGCCCGCTGCGGACCCGCGCTGGCGGCGGCGCTGGACCGCAGCAGACCGGACCTCGTCGTCGCGGTCGGGCAGGCGGGCGGCAGGCCGGGAATCGCCCTGGAGCGGATCGCGATCAACATCGACGACGCCCGGATTCCCGACAACGCAGGCGATCAGCCGGTGGACGTCCCCGTCGTGGTGGACGGTCCGGCCGCGTACTTCAGCACCCTGCCGGTCAAGTCCTGCGTGGCGGAGCTGCGCAGGACGGGCGTGCCCGCCTCGGTGTCGCAGACGGCGGGAACCTTCACCTGCAATCACGTGTTCTACCGACTCATGCACGAGCTGGCAGGCGCCCGAGGCGTTGGTGACGACGGCCCCGGCGCCCGAGGCGGCTTCGTCCACGTCCCGTTCGCCCCGGAGCAGGTCACCGACGGCACACAGCCCAGCATGCCGGTGCCGGTCATCGCGGCGGCGCTGCTCACGATCGTCCGAACGAGCCTGGCCGTGCGGGTCGACACGCGCCTTCCCGGCGGTGCCACGCATTAGCCGGTCGTCTGGGGCGGGCAGGGCCGAGGCGATCGGAGTCTCGGAGCAGCGGCACGCCTTGGGGCAGCCGGGACGCGGTGCCGCGAGAGCCTGAAACCCTGGGAGCGGCGGAACGACGAGCGGGTCTGGTCTACGCCCGCCGGGCAGAGTGCCGCCGGGGCTGTTTCGGCGGCGACGGGGTGTGCAGCAGGGTGGCCCGTCGGCCAGTGGCGTGGTGCGGCCGCCGCAGACGTCGACCGGGGCTGATCAGCGACGGCGTGGCTCGAGCAACGCGCCGGGAGATCCGGTCCTGGCGTCGGAGCCCAAGGACGCCACGCGGTCGCCGCCGAGAGCCTCGGGTGGGGTGGTCGCTGCTCGAGGAACGACGATGTCGTCGAGCGCCTCCCGGCCCGGCCTAGCTCGCGTCGATCGTGGCCGGTGCGAAGCGACTGCGGACGTCACCGCCCTCCTCGGCATCGCGCTCGCCGTCCCCGGCGGGCCCGCACTCGGCCGCGCGATCCAGCAACAGACGACGTTCCTGTGCGTTGCCGGTGAGTGCGGCGGCCCGCTCGAACTCCGTACGGGCCTCGGCGAACCGGCCCAGCCGATACAGCAGATCGCCGCGCACACTCGGCAGCAGGTGATAACCGGCCAGCGCCTTCTCCCCCACCAGCGTGTCGGCGAGTTCCAGCCCGACCGCCGGGCCGAAGGCCATCGACAACGCCACCGCGCGGTTCAGCTCCACCACCGGAGAGGGCGTGAGCAGGGCGAGCCCCTGATAGAGCGCCGCGATGCGCACCCAGTCGGTCTCCTCCGACGTCCTGGCTCTGGCGTGACAGGCGGCGATGGCGGCCTGCATGGTGTAGGGCCCGCGCGGCTGAGCCAGCGCCTCGGCCTCATCCAGCGCCGCCAGGCCGCGCCGGATGAGGAGCTGATCCCAGTGCGCCCGATTCTGGTCGAGCAGCAGGACGGGCTCTCCCGAGCGGGAGATGCGCGCCCGCAGCCGCGAGGCCTGGATCTCCATCAGGGCGATCAGGCCGTGCACCTCGGCGTCCCTGGGCGCGAGGCCTGCGAGCATCCGGCCGAGGCGTAGTGCGTCCTCACACAGCGCAGGCCGCGTCCAGTGCTCCCCGGACGTGGCGGAATAGCCCTCGTTGAACACCAGGTAGATCACCCCGAGCACCGAGGACAACCGCTCGGCGCGGTCCGCCTCGGCCGGGATGGCGAACGGGACGCCCGCCGTGGTGAGGGTCCGCTTCGCCCGCACGATCCGCTGGGCGATCGTCGATTCCGGTACGAGGAAGGCCCGCGCGATCTCCTCGGTGGTCAGACCGCCGAGCAGCCGAAGGGTGAGCGCCACCCTGGCGTCGGCGGACAGCACCGGGTGACACGCGACGAACAGCAGTCGCAGGATGTCGTCCTGGATGTCCTCGCCGTCCAGGCCTGCGGCGGCGTCCGGCGCGATCGCACCGCCCCCGGAGTCGAGATCGCGGCCCAGCTCCTCGAGGTTGCGGGCGTTGCGCTCCCTGCGACGCAGATGGTCGATGGCACGCCGCTTCGCCGTGGTCATCAGCCAAGCGCCCGGATTGCGGGGAATTCCTTCCGCAGGCCACTGTTCCAACGCGGCGACCAACGCGTCCTGCGCGAACTCCTCGGCGAGCCCCACATCATGCAGGAACCGGGCGAGACCCGCGATGAGCCGCGCCGACTCGATACGCCAGACCGCGTCGATCGCGCGCCGGGTGTCAGAAGCCGTCATGGCGCCGACTGAAGCACATGTCCCCGACGCGCGGGCGGGAGACTGCCGATCTGTTCCAGTCGGCAGGCTGTTCCGGTGAGCGCTGCCTGCGGCAGGCGAGGCGCCCCGGCCTGGGCAGGCCCCGGTTGCGCTCGGCCGCGTCGATCATCGCCCGGCCGGTGCCGGGGGCTGGTTGCCGACCGCTTGCCGACCACTCCGGGCCGCGGCCCGTCGGCAGGCGCAGGCCGTCGCGCATCTGGCGGCTCAGGACCGGTCGGCGCAGGCAGCTCGCCGAGCACGCCGGCCCGGCGCAGCTGCCGTGGGCGGGGCGGCGAGGTCAGCTCTGCTGCGACGCCACCTCGGCACGCAACCGCTCCTCGGCGTCGCGCAGCTCGGGCGTGAACTCCGCACCGAAGTCCTCAGCCTCGAACACCTGCCGGATCTCGACCTCCTGCATGCTGTCCGGGGTGGCGGGAATGCGCTTGACCCACTCGATCGCCTCGTCCTTCGACTTCACCTGGATCAGCCAGAATCCGGCGACCAACTCCTCGGCCTCGGTGAAGGGCCCGTCGATCACGGTGGTCCCGCCGTCGGCGAAGCGCACCCGCGCACCCTTGGCGCTCGGCTGGAGGCCCTCGCCCGCGAGCATCACGCCCGCCTTGGCCAGCTCCTCGTTGTAACGCCCCATCGCCGCGAGCATCTCCTCGCTCGGCAGGACGCCTGCCTCGGTCTCGGCGTTCGCCTTGATCAGAATCATGAATCGCATCGTCAGTTCTCCCTCATCGCCCTCGAGTCGTCAGTGGCAGGCTGCCCCCACCGTGCGGGGAGGCAAACCCGGCTCTCAGCTGGGCGTCGAACGGGTGGGGCGGGATCGACGCGCGGGAGAACTTTCCTCGGGGTCTTTCTCGGAGATCGTCTTCATGGCCGCGCCGTGATCGCGTCCGTGACCACAGAATCTGACCAGTTCAGAGCCGGGTCGTGGTCCGAGAACCCGCCATGACGGTCGTGGTAAAGAACCGGGCAGGGGCGAAGAGGAGGACGAGCCAGTACGAACCGGGTCCAAGGCCGCGCCGCCGCAGCCTGTTGATGGCGGCGGCCGAGTGTCCGACCGCCGCTCCCTCGGTGATCGTCGCGAGCGTGGGCCAGTCGTCGATCTAGGCAGGCTCACTCGCTTCCCTACGCCCATGCGTCAGCGGCCTCGGCACAGTGCAGAGCGCAAGAAGGGGCGTGGCAGTCGGCACATCATCGCAGCGACACGACGATCTCTAGACTTCCTCCGCCGCCTCGATGTCGCTGAGCACCCGCCAGGCCAGATCGGCGAGACTTTCGCCCGAGCTCAGCACCCACCGCGCGGTGCCCTGATTCGCCACCGGTCGTTCCTTCCACTCGGCGAGTTCCCAGATGTGCGAGATCAAGCCGGAGGGCGAGTACTGTCGGCCGTCGGCCGCCCAGAGGATCGGTTTGGTGCGGTGCGGAATCCAGGTCGCGCGAGCACGCTGCGGGTCCTCGGTGAGCCAGTCCCGCAATGCCGCCGCTTCCAGGGGGTATCCGGCGCTGAGGGTGAGTGCGTCTCCCTCGTGGAGGACACCCTTGTCGATCAACACCGAGACGGCGTTGGGCCTACGACGTTTCCGCTGGGTCGAGGCACGGCGGTACTTGTCCGTCCGCGCCTGATTCGCCGGCTCCTCGGACGAGGAGAGCAGCCTGCCGACGACCTCACGGCACCGCGCGACGTCCGAGCAGACCGCACTGATCTGGGAGCGCTCGTTGAAGAGCTCATCGATCGCGGTCAGCACCTCTGGTATCAGTTCCTTCACCAGAGTCGAGGTGCGCTGGACAGCGTGCTCGGCCCATTCCAGCTTTTCGTCCGGCTCGTCGATGGCTTCGGTGTCCAGTCGCCGGAAGACGAGGTGCGCGATCAGGAAGGTTCCGTGATCGATCAACGCGACCCCGCGTCGTTCGTATCGGCCACGCACCGCGTGCAGACTGCGGCGCACCTCGCGAAGGACTCGTACGGCGTTCCAGATCAGATAGGCGCCCGGCCGTGGCCGGAAGAGGGTGTCATAGATGCCCTGCGATCCCCTCTCCCACAGTCCGTCGAGGGTGGTCGCGATCCGCGCCGCGTACTGGCTGTCGGGGTGAGCGCAGGCCAGCGCACACGCGGCTTCGACGACCGAGCATCCCGTGTCGGGTTGCGGTTCCAGTTCGCTGCGCCGGACGCTGTACTCCAATTCCAGCTCGGCACGCATCTCCTGAAGGATCTCTGCCTGCACCGGATCGAGCGCGATGAAATCGCGGGCCTCGACACGATTCTGCCGGTTGGTCGCCTGGGTGGTCTGCTTGGCGAACTCCTCGGCCTGACCCGTCACGATGATGCGCACACCGACCTGCGCCGAGGCCGCTGCCTCGTCGGCGGCGACGGCCTCGGCCACGGACCGAACCGTCTGAGCTCCGTTGACGACGCTGGCATTGCGCAGTGTGAGCCCGAGTGGACGCGCGTGCGGTGTACGGAGCGAGGTTCGAGGCTTGTCCACCGACTCGCAGAGAATCGTGATCCCGTTGTTGAAGTACCAGAAGTGACCGGGCTCCTGAGTGAGTGTGTTCACCAGTTCGTTGTTGATCGGGGTTCTGCCGAGCGGGTTGCGAATATTGAGGTTGAAGAGGTTCGATCCATGGCTGACCCACTCGGCGACCTGCTCGGCCAGGACCACACCCTGATAAGACTCGTAGGGTTCGCCGACCATGAACCAGGGGAACAGCTCGGCACTCAGCATGATCGGCTCGGGCGTGAGGTCCTTGCGCACCGAATCCCAGACCTCCGCAGCCAGGATGATGCGGTGACTGAGGACGTCCCCGTCACGATTGAACTCCTTCTCCCCCATGGCAAGCGCGTGCAGAAACCCTTCGGTCACGTCGTCGGCCCGCATCAGAACGATGACCTGGGTGATCGGAACCGCATCCCCGACCATGACGGCCTTGGCTGCCTCGGCGAGAAGTCGACCACGGGGGTTGAACTCGGCGAAGTCCTCGTCATCGATGAGTCGCAGCCCGGCAAGCAACTCCTGGACGGCAGATCGATCGCTACTAGCCCGACCCTTCCTGCTCCACTTTGCCTGCACCAGGTAGACGTGCGGATCGGGGCCTTCGACGACCGCGATCGCGTCGATTCCCTGGTCACCTGCGCCGTCGATGACCGTCTGTGCGGCGTCCTGCGGGCTGAAGCCGGTGACGAGGCGAACGGCCTGCGCGGTCAATGCCCTCGACAGCAGGCGCGGGCTGCGCTCTTCCTCTGCCTTACCGTCGAGATCGCTGACGTCGAGCAGACCCGAGTCCAGGTACACCCGGCGCAGCGCCTTCTCGATCTGACGGACTTGCAGGGTCACATCGCCGTGGCTGCCGCGAACGCTGCTCATGCTCAACTCCTACGCCGGCTGAATCCGGGCACGCACCAGGCCCCGTGATCGTCCACAAGTCATATCATTCCCCGCCGAATCAACGCCCAGCGCCGGCTGACTCGACGCAAGATTCAGAGCAGGCGAGTCGTCCGGCCGTCCATCGCAGCCGCCGAAATCACTTTTCGAGCGGCAGGCGCCCGTCCGGCTCAGCTTCCGGCAGTCCCAGTCGTTGTCGCTGTCGGGCGAGGTTGCGTACCTGAGCCGAGTCGGAGCCGAACGCGTCGATGAGCATCGGGCGGATGCCATCCAGCTCCGTCAGTGCCTCATCGACGTACCCCGCGACGGCAAGCATCTGGGCGATGACGAATCGTGACTCGAAGATCCTGGCCGACTCGTCACTGTCATCGCTGTTGACCGCGTTCTGCACGTAGAATCGCAGTTGGGGCAAGGCCTTGTCCGGCTTGCCGATCTCCGCGTACGCATGGCCGGCCTGATAGGCAGCGTTCAGCGCCCGAGCATCGTCCGCCTGCCGGAACTCGAGGTAATCATCTACGACGACCTCGAGGACTCTGGCGGCACGCGTGTACTCCCCCGCGTTGAACAGGGCGGCGCCGTGGAGTTCCCGCAGCAACAGCGACAGTGCCCGGTCGTCGCCTGCGCGCTCGATGGCGTCCTCGATCAGTCTGACCGCCTGCGACGGCCTGTCGTCATCCAATAACACCTGCACGTTGGCATTCAGTCGATCGAACTCGGCGTCGGTGAAGCTCCCCCGGTCACCGCCGGATGAACGCGGACGAGGCGCAGCCAGCAGCGGTCGCCGAAAGGGGTCGGTCGGATCGCGGTGGCCATCCACCGGGGTAGACCGTGCGTCAGATATCAACGGCACGAGTGCCGCGTAGACCTCAGTCGCGGACGGCCGGGCCGACGGTTCCTTGGCGAGCATCGACTTCACCAGCTCATCGACCTCCCCCGACAAGGCGGCCCGACGCGCTCGCACGGACGGCGGAGCGGACGACAGATGCTGGTCACGCAGCGAGGAGCCGACCGTCTCGTGAAACGGCACATCCCCGGTGAGCAGCTCACAGAGCAGACAGCCCAGTGAATAGATGTCGGACGCGGAGGTGACGATCCTGCCCCGATACTGCTCCGGGGACATGTACACGGGCGTGCCCACGGTCTTGTCGACCTGGGTGAGCCTCGGCAGTGCCCCGGCGCCGCGCAGGATGGCGATGCCGAAGTCGAGCACCTTGACCAGTCCACCGTCCACCAACATGACATTGGCAGGCTTGATGTCGCGGTGGACGACGTCGACCCGGTGAACATCGGCCAGTACTGCGGCGATCTGGGCTCCGATCGCCGCCGACCAGGCCACGTCCGGTGACGACGAGGCGTAGTCCGTATGGTCGAGCACGGCCTCCAAGGTCGAACCGCGGAGGAGCTGCATGACGAGCCACAGTTGCGAACTGCCGTCAGCCATGGTCTCGATGCCGGTGTCGTAGACGGCAGGCGTGCCGGGGTGTTCGAGCTGAGCGGTGGTGCGGATCTCCCGAAGGAATCGTCTGCGGTCCCGCTCCAGCGCGTCGAGGATCTCCACCGCTGCGGGGCTGTCCGGCGCGGCAGGCACCGACCCGGCCGACGACGGACGCAGCACTTTGATCGCGACCTGTCGATCCAGACGTTCGTCGTAGCCGTGGAAGACCTCGCTCATGCCGCCCCTGCCGAGCAGCCCGTCTATCCGATAACGCCCCGCGAGTAACCGTCTTTCCGACGGCCCGCCCGTCTCCCCCGCCACGCTCCCACCTCCACGCCGGACCCCGATCCAAGCCTGCCATGAAGACAGCGCGCACGGGGTGTCATTCTTCGGCTGCGTGTCCGCCGGTCTCCCGGGCCATCTCGGCTCGCAATCGCGCCAGTGCCTCATCGCGGGCAGGTTCGGTGATGATTCGATACGCGCGCCTGCGTGCCGCCTCCTTGACCGCAGTGCGGAATTCGTTGTTGTCAAAGTACAGCTTCATGAAGTCGGTATTGCGTTCGGAGTTCTCGGCGACGATGTCGTCGAGCCGATCATCGGCGACCTGTCCGAACCGAGATTCGTCGTTCATCAGCGCGATCTGCTGCATTCCCGTGTCCTCCACCAGACCGACCACCTGCTGGTAGACCAGGATCTGATCGGCGGTGCCCAGGTCGAGGCCGAACCGGTTGTTGAGTTCGTCGATGACCTCCGACAGCGGCTGGAGATCCGGTTCCCGATACCCGCCGCCGCCGTCGGCGGCGTGGCCGCGTACATCCCGGTCGCCGACGGCGGAGAGGGACACGTTGTGCCGCCCGGTGAACTCCAGCCGGAAGTGGCTCAGGTCGGCGTCACCGATGTCGACCGAGGTCGCAGGTCTGCCCGGCAGCCGGATCAGCAGGACCCGGCCGTACTGGTAGAGGCGCTCCAGGTCTCGATCTCCCCAGTCGACGATCTGCGCGAGGAGGCTGTAGGCACGCACGTAGTCCTGTAGCGCGCTGCGGAAGCCCTCTCGTTCGTCATCGGTCTCCAGCGCGTCGAACCGGTCAAGCGCGGGTTTGAGGTACTCGTGCAGCTCGGCGTGCAGCCTGCGCTCGGCGGCGTCGGGCAGTCTGCCCGGCCCGGCCGAGGCGAGCACCCGGATGAAGGCCTCCATCTCGGACGCCACCAGCAGGGCGTACTCCATCACCTCGCGTTGCCTGGTGTAGAGCAGGTGCGGATCGCTCGGCTCGGTGATCGTCGTCTCGAACCAGTCCTCGAACGCGGTCTGGATGTCGGCAGCGGCGTTGACGAAGTCCAGGATGTGCACGTCGTCCTGTGACTTCAGCGGGTGGATGCGATTGAGCCGGGAGAGGGTCTGCACGGCCGTGACCCCGGTCAGCGGCTTGTCGACGTACATCCCGCACAGCAGCGGCTGATCGAAGCCGGTCTGGTACTTCTCGGCCACGACCAACAGCCGGTACTCGTCCTGGTCGCGCGCGGCGGCTTGCGGGTCGTCGGCCTTGGTGTAGGCGAATCGTTCCGGCAGCCTGCTCTCGGGGAAGCCGTTGAGCTGCGCCTCGGTGAAGTCCAGTTCGGTCTTCTCGTCGGTCAACCGGCCGGAGAACGCCACCAGCGTCCCGCAGTCGGTGTACCCACGTAGTTCGATGTGGGCACGCATCGCCTGGTACAGGTCCACGGCGTGCTGTCTGCTGCCGGTGACCACCATGGCCTTGGCTCGCCCGCCCAGTCGCCCGGCGATGTTCTCCCGAAAATCGTCGACGATCAGCTTGGCCTTCTGTGCCAGGGACTTCGGATGCTGTTCGGCGAAGCGGACCAGCTTGGCCCTCGTCTTGGCCGCGTCGACCTCAGGATTGGCGATCCGCGATTCGGCCTGCTCGACAGCGGCCTCCCGCAGTCGCCACTTGGTGTCGTAGGTGATGTAGTTGGCCAACACGTCGAGGATGTAGCCCTCTTCGATCGCCTGGCGCATCGAGTACACGTGAAAGGGCACGTGCATGCCCTGTTCACCGGTGCGCGGATTGACACGATCCGGATTGAAGGTGCCGAACAACTTGAGTGTGGAGGACTTGGGGGTGGCGGTGAAGCCGAAGTACGACAGGTTGGGGTGCCTGCCGCGCACGCGCGTCATGTACTCGGCGTCGTCCTCACCCTCCAGACGCACCGCATTCGATCCGAGCGCCTGCTTGAGCCGTGTCGCCGCATCGCCGCCCTGAGAGGAGTGCACCTCGTCGATGATCACCGCGTAGCGCTTGCCTGCCAGCCCCATCGCGACGATCTTCTTCAACACATAGGGATACATCTGCAGGGTGCTGATGACGATCTTCGAGGTGGCGTCGTCGAGCGCACCCGCAAGCTGTGTCGAGTCGACGTCGATTCTCTTGACGACACCCGCCGTGTGGTCGAACTGGTAGATGGTCTTCTGGAGCTGCCGGTCGAGCACGACCCGGTCGGTGATCACGATGGTCTTGTGGAAGACCGGCTGGTTGTCGGCGTCGAACAGGTTCGACAGCCGGTGTGCCAGCCACGCGATCGTGTTCGACTTGCCCGAGCCTGCCGAATGCTGGATCAGATAGTGGCTCCCCGCCCCGGCCTGCTGAGCATGGGACACCATCTTCCGCACCGCGTCCCACTGGTGATAGCGCGGAAAGATCCGAGGCGCGGTGTGCGGACTGGTCTTCACCCCCTTCTTGTCCGGCGCCGTGACATGGATGAAACGTTGGAGGATCTCCAGCCAGTTGTCCCGCTGCCAGATCTCTTCCCACAGGTAGCCCACACTGTAGGAGCCGGGTGCAGCAGCCGGATTACCTGCCCCGCCGGACACCCCGGGGCCATGGGTGCCCGTGTTGAAGGGCAGGAACTGGGTGTCCCGGCCGCGCAGCCGGGTGGCGATGAAGGCTCGATCGGGATCGACGGCGAAGTGCACCAAGGCCCGCTTGGCGAAGAAGATCTCATTCGGGTCGCGACGCCGGTACTGCGCGATGGCGTGGTCGGCATTCTGCCCGGTGTTCGGGTTCTTCAGCTCGACGGTCGCCACCGGCAGCCCGTTGAGGAAGAACGCCATGTCAACCGACTTTGCCGGGTCTCGCACGCTGTAGTGCAGCTGACGCGAGAACGTCAGCGCGTTCTGGCGATACTCGGCGAGGGCGTCGGCGGCCAGGGTGTGACCGGGCCGGAAGTAGGCCAGATCGATCTGCACGCCACGATCCCGGATGCCCTGCCGCAACACGTCGAGCACCCCTCGTGCGTCGATCTCGGCGGCGACGCGCTGCGCGAACCGGCGTTCCGCGACGGCGTGATCGCCACCGTAGAGCTCGACGAGTCGTTCCCAGTTCTTCCGCTGGGTGGCACCGACGAACCGGTAGACCTCGGCGACGTCGATGCCCAGTTCGGCCTGGTAGGTGCCTTCCGAGGGCACCCAGCCTTGCACGATCAGCTCGGCCTCGACACGGCTCTCGAAGGCGTGCTCGGTGTGGGCTCCCGGGCTCATCCGGCGAGGCCCCCTGACGCGGAGAACCCGCGTGCGGTGGTGACGTCGATCTGGCCGGTGACGGCGGCGGTGATCAGGGCTTGGCGGCGTTCGGCGAGGCGTCCTGCCTGCCGATCGATGGCGTTAAGCAGTTTCGTTGCACGGCTACGCATCTCAGACATTTCTGCAATCACATCCAATTGAACAGAAATGGGCACACTAGGTATAGGCCAGGACTTAACATCGCCCGCCTTTAGATTCGCCATCGAGTGCGAGGTGCCATGCGATACCTCGGCACAAAATGTGCGAATCTTGGTAGAAGTCGAAACTACCACAAGGAATTCCGACAGCAGGTCCGGCGTAGTTGCTATACGAAATATCTTATCGCACAGCATGAGCTTCCGACGAGGGAAGTTGGCGACCGCAGCAGCACCGACGAGTCTTGGCGTATTCGCACGGGTGATCAGCAGATCACCATGCCTTATCTCATAACGCCTGACCGGATTAAATTCACCAGGCAGACTCTTGTTCTCATCCTCAAAGAATGAACCATCCTTAACCGCACTCACCTTTAGCACGCCCCACGCCCCAGAATCAGCCGCATAGTTAAAGCCTTGCGGACTGACTCCCTGCTCAATAGAACGAATTGATCGACGAAACGGATGCTCGCCGAAACGGTGAACGAGTTCGCCAATCCTGGCATCAAGGGCCGCCGTAATTCGCGCAATCACGGATTCACGAACAGCACCTTGCAAGGCGGCCAATTGATCAATCCGCGCCAATTCGACGTCAAGGAAATCGGCGATGCGACGCTGCTCGCCAATGGGCGGCAGTGGCGCCGCCAAGCCCTTGATCCTGTCCGCACTTAGATGGTAGATGTTTGCACCGGACGCAATCGACGCGAAATCCCCACTCAAGTAGGCCCCTCGAGCCCACCAGCCGAGGTACCGGGCATCGGTGATCTCCGGCCTCGGGCGGAGCCGCACCAGGGTGTTCTGAAAGCAGATCGTTCCCGGAATCTCTTCGTTCCACACCGCAGAGGCCCCAACGGCGCCGAGACTTCCACTACCTTCGGTAACCAGAACGTCACCTGCCCGCAGCTTGAAGATCGCCTGCTCAGCCGGGCTGAAATTCATCATCTTGACATCGGACAAGACAAGTTGTCCGTCTTTGACGTTCGCTGCTCGCAGGTACGGGACCATGTTGGGCCCCGACTCGTGCTGCGGGCTCCGTTGACGACCGAGGCGGACTTCGGCTGCGCCGAAGAGACGAGGAGTCGAATCAGCACTGGTCACGACCCCGTCACCTCACCAAGCAGCTTCTGGATCTGAGCCTCAAGCTCCCGCAGTTCCGCATCGATCTCCGCCAGCGGCCGAGGCGGGGTGTAGACGTAGAAGTGACGGGTGAAGGGGATCTCGTAGCCCACCTTGGTCTTGTCGTGGTCGATCCAGGCGTCCGGGACGTGCGGGACGACCTCGCGGGCGAAGTAGGCCTCGATGTCCTCGTCCAGCGGGATGTTCTCGTTGTCCCGGAGGTCGGGGTCCGGCAGGATCGCGCCGTCCTTGTCGCGCTGCACCTCCCCCTCGGGGTCCGCGACCGAGACCGCGCCCCAGAAGGCCTTGAGCAGCGAGGCGGTCTTCGGCCACAGGGCACCGGCCTCGGCGACGGCCTTGTTCATGGCGTCGGCCGCGTCCTGCTTCGTCCACCACACCGAGCCGATCAGCCCGCGCAGGGCCGGGGCCAGCGCCTCCCGGCCATCCCACCTGGCCAGTCCCTTGGCCGTCGCCAGCGCCGCGAGGGTGTCCTCGGTGATCTCGAAGCGCAGCTTCAGCGGGCGTTCGACGGTGATGCGATGATAACCGAAGTCGCGGGTGCCGAAGATCTTCACCTTCGCGTGGTCCGGGTGTTCGCTGTCGGCGGCGACGGCGACGGCGTCGCCGTAGAGCTCGGTGATGTGCTTGATCTGCGCCTCGCTGATCTGCTTGCGCTTGTCGCCCAGCGACTTGCGCATCTTCTCCCACTGGTCGCGGGCGTCCAGCAGGATCACCTTCTCCCGCAGCCGGGCGTCCTTGCGGTTGGAGAGAATCCAGAAGTACGTGGAGATGCCGGTGTTGTAGAACAACTGGTCTGGCAGCGCCACGATGCCCTCCAGCAGGTCGTTCTCCAGGATCCACTGCCGAATTCTGGACTCGCCGGACTCCGCCGCGCCGGTGAACAGCGGGGACCCGTTGAAGACGATCGCCACCCGCGAGCCCTTGCCCTCGACCGGCTCCATCTTCGAGATCATGTGTTGGAGAAACAGGAAGGAGCCGTCGTTGATCCTCGGCAGTCCCGCACCGAAGCGCCCAGCGAACCCGAGTTCGGCCTCGGCCTCGACCTCGTCCTTGACCTTCTTCCACTCCACGCCGAACGGCGGATTGGCCAGCATGTAGTCGAACTTCCGACCGCTGTGGCCGTCCTCGCTGAAGGAGTTGCCGAAGCGGATGTTCTCCCCGCGCTGGCGCCGCATGAGCATGTCGGACTCGCAGATGGCCCAGGACTCGGCATTGATCTCCTGGCCGAACAGGTACACGCGAGCATCCGGATTGATCGACTTGAGGTGATCCTCGGCTGCGGTCAGCATGCCGCCGGTACCGCAGGCCGGGTCGAGGATGTTGATCACCTGACCGTCGCCCGCCACCGTGTCGGCGTCCGGGGCGATCAGCAGGTTGACCATCAGCTTGATGACCTCGCGCGGGGTGAAGTGCTCACCGGCGGTCTCGTTGGAGTCTTCGGCGAACTTGCGGATCAAGTGCTCGAAGACATATCCCATGTCGTGATTCGAGAGCTTGTCGAGATCCCGCATCTCGGCGAACCTGCCGACCACCCGGTACAGGAGTTTCGCCCCTGCGAGCCTGGTGATCTCGTTGTCCAGGTCGAAGCGCGCCAGGATCTTCCGGACGTTCAGCGAGAAGCCGTTGATGTAGTCGCGCAGATTCTTCGCCACGCTCTGTGCGTCGGCGGCGATCGTCGTGAAGTCCTGCCCGGAGGTGTTGTAGAACGGCAGCTTCGCTGCGCGTTCGAGCAGGAGTTCCTTGTTCTGCATGTCGAGGGCCGCGTCCCGCTCGCGGACGGCGTCGCGGGTGGGTGCCATCACCGCGTCGAGACGCCGCAGCAGGGTAAGCGGCAGGATCACCTGTCCGTATTCGTGGCGCTTGTAGTCGCCTCGGAGCAGGTCGGCCACCGACCAGATGTTGCTCGCCATCGCGGAATGGGTGGGGGGTGAGGTCACGGGTCTCTCGTCTCGCCTTCGGTCGGCGTCAGTCGGTTTCTTCATCGTGTGCGGCTCCCGGCGACAGGACACCCGAGATCAGGCCGTGCACGGTCTTCTCGATCACGTTCTCGCTCACGGTCGCCAACGTCTGAAGCGCATCGGCCAGTTCTCGCAGCCGACGGAACTCCTCACCGTAACGACGCTGTTCGGCCCGAGACATCCGTGGGAGGCGGCAGCGGCGCAGGTCCTCCCGGCTCGGCGCCCCGAGGGTGTTGGCCACCGGCAGTGCGGCGAGCTCGGCTCGCAGGAACATCGCGACGACGTCCCCGTCCAGCAGACTCGCATCCAGCTCGACGACCTGGGCGACACCGGAATCGTCGGCGGCCGTGCCGGTCGCGACGACGGGTGGGCGTCCCATGGTCCGCAGGAGCAGATCACCCGCGCGGGGTGTCGCGTCCCGCGAAAGGATGGTCAGCGCTCCGGACCGTTCCAGCTCGGCGACGGTCACATAGTCGTGTCTGGCGGACCCGGCGGGTGAGACGAAGCTCGGCAGGCCCCGGCCTATCCGGGCGTACACGGCCTGCAGGCGAGCGGTGACACCGGAGAGGTCTTCGGCGCGAACCTCGACCGGTGTGACATGTCGGGACGGCAACAGCTCGGTGTCGCCGTCGAGCAGATCCTCCCGCAGCACGGATCGGGAGAAACTCCCGTCGGCGTTGGCGAACAGCTGCTGCCATGCGGCGAAATCCTGCGGGACTTCGGCGCCGGTCTCCACGCCGGACACATCGATCATCCGCACGGCCGGCGGCGCGACGGTGCCGCCGCTGCGGCGCAGCACCCAGAGGCACAGCTGTGCATCCGACAGCGAGCCGAAGCCCCTCGGCAGCGCGATCACCTCACGAAGGACCCCGGACTGAACCAAGGCCGCCCGGACATGTCGGCCGGATGGTTGGACACACATCCGCAGCGACATCGCGACCACGGCCACGCCTCCCGGGCGCAGGAAGGCGTAGCAGTGCTGGACCCAGGCAAGTTCTCCGTCACGGCGTTCCGGCGTTCCGAATCTCCACCGTGGATCGGCGGCAAGCCCGGCCGAGGGCCACCGCGAGTGATCGGATGGCAGGTCGCAGACGACGGCCGCCGCAGTGCCGAGATATCTACTCAGCCTGTTGTCGAGCAGGGAATCACCGACGTGGATTTCATACGACACGTCATGTGCAGCGCTGCGGAGGTTGAGGGCGGCAGTAGCAGCGGTCGGCTCGTCGGCCTCCTGGCCGACAAGTCGAAGGTGATCGCCGAACCGGTCGGCGACGGCCATGAGTCGCGTCGCATCGGCGCAGGCCGGATCGAGCACGACGGGAGCGTCGGCGTCCTCGGCTGACGCCGATGTCGATCTCGGCAGCAGTGACACCATGGCCCTGGCCATCATCTGCCCGGCGGTCAGGTCCGCCACGCCTCGCTCGGCCGTCGTCTCCGAGGATCGCCACGACGATTCGCAGTGCTCGTCGTCTGAGCTCGAGGCGCCGTCGAGAGACTGGGTACCTGTCTCGGTGCGCCCGGCAGTCGCCAACTGATGGGCCTTGCCCGTCGCCGCCAGCCAGGCCTCGACCGCAATCCGCGAGAAGGTCGGGCTCGATCGAGTGCCCCCGACGGGCTGAGGGAACTGCGGATAGCGGCGACGCCAGTTCGACACGGCCGCACGCCCGACACCGGCCAGCCGCGCGATGGCGGCAGCCGTGATCTCGCCGGTTTCGTCAGGGCTCACGAGCGGTGAGGTTACAAGGTCGCGTCCGAGCCGACGAACCCGGGTGAACATCCATGCCTAGGTTCACAACTTGTGTACAGAGTTGCCCGTGTTCACGGAATTGAACTATGGTCTCGTCGCCCCGATCGACTTCGTACCGCCGCTCTCCAGCCGGCTGGCCTCCCAATCTGCCGACGAACCGGTGCTGACGCCAAGCCGCAGTCGACGGGCATCTCGCCTTGCCAGACACGCCCGCAACCCCGAAGAAGGGCACGGACCATGACCGCGTCGAACGTCTCCCCCGTCATCGCCGACGAACCCAAGAAAGCGCCGCCTGACACCCGCAAGACGTCCCTCTACCGCCTGCGCACCCACGGCCCGGTGGCCGACGAGCCGCTCCGGTCATTCGTCCTGCCGCGCTACCTGGACCGCGACGGCTTCGCCGCCGTCCCGGTGAATCACGAAGGGGTTCGCGGCCTCCTCGTCTCGGGCACAGTCGCCCCGGGACGAGCTGACTGGTGTCACCCCCTGAGCGCCCTGGCAGGCCGCCTCGTCTCGGAAGAGAACCGGACCGCCTTCGGGCTGCTCCTGGTACGCACCGACAGCGCTGTCTACGGCCTCACCTACGGCATGGGGCATCTCATGATCGATCCGGCTCGCATCGACCCGGGATTCGGGATCGCGTTCGCCGTACGGTGTCTGAACGAGGACCGGATCACCAAGGTCCGCCGCCAGCTCATGGACGCCCGAGGTCGTACGGATGAGAACTCGGCCACGCGAGGTGAGCACATCCGCGAGTACGGCATCGAGCAGTACGGCGAGATCGTCAGCCAGATCTCCGGCCAGATCAGCGGCGTCGGGCTCACCTTCACCCGGGACCGTAAGCGGGCTGCACATGTCACCGGCAACGACCGGTCGATCAAGCTGCACATCGGCAGCTCGCCTGCGGCCCTGCTCCACGACCTCCACCAGATCGAAGAGGTGTGCGCCCGTCCCTCGCCGCTACCCGAGTTCGAGTTCATCGCTCAGGTGCGTCCACTCGGCCCGAAGTCCGAACAGGCACAGCGCCTCGATGCGCATCTCGACGCGATGCTCGGCGTGGCCGGGGAGACCCGAATCGGGCTGGCGGTGCCCAGCGAGTGCCGGACACGATTCGAGTTCGCCGAATCCTTCAGGCTGACCATGCCTGGCCGTACCAGGCAGCACTTCGACCTGGATGTCGACGATCTCGTCTCCCCGGTACGACACCTGCCCTCGGGCAGCAGGCTGAAGACGCTGCGCCGAGGGCGCGTCGAAGTGTTCGCCGACACCGACGGCGCCGACCGCATCAGTGGGCGGAGCCGGGCAGACCACTGGCTGACCGCCGAGGTGTCTGACAGCATTGCCCACTACTTCTACTGGCAGGGCTGCTGGTACGAGATCGGCGCCGACTATCACACCGCCATCGAACGGAGGATCACCGAGCTCCTGGCCCGCCCGGTCAGTGTCACGCTGCCGCCGTGGAGCCGAGGCGAGAGCCACGATGAGGGCTGGTACAACAGGCAGATCGCCGCTCAGCGCGGTTATGTCCTTCTCGACAAGGACACGGTGCACACGAAGCGCTTCCGCGGCGGCGGCCTTGAAATTGCCGACGCCCTCGGCCCGCGTGGTGAGCTCGTCTACATCAAGAAGGCGGACAGGACGGCAGCGCTGAACCACCTCTTCGCACAGGGTCGGGCGGCCATCGAGACCCTCCGCTACGACACGGAAGTCCGAACCAAGTTCGTTGCGAAGCTCGATACGCTTGCGCCCGGGCATCCGGTGGACCGGTCATTTCGCTCCCCGACCCTCGTCTACGGCATCCTGCTCAAAGACGGCGTGGCCCTGACCTCGGAGTCCCTGTTCTCCTTCGCCAAGGTCGCTCTACTACAGACCGCAACGGCGCTTCAAGGCATGGGAGTGAATCTCCAGGTGGTCTCCATCTCTCGCACGAACGCGACCGGTTCTGAGGAATAGTCGAAGGACACCGCATCACGAACCCCGTCACAGCGGCGGGGAGATTCCTCACGGTTGGTCATAGGCTGGCTGGTGGCGCACGTCCCCTGGTCCTTCAAGACCCTGCGCCATTGATGTCCCAGACATCTGATCTGATTTCCCACCATGTCAACTTGCCTCGCGCTAGTTCGCCCCCAGCCTCGGCTACGGCAGGGCGCGGCGCGCCCCGCGCGAGCGGGAAGCGCGACGATATCCACCTGATGACGAAGTGCGGCGTCCCAGCAGCCCGAATAGTGAGACGGCCGGGACGCCGAGATCGGCGAGGCGAGCAATTCGTCTTTTTCAGGCGACGGGACAATTGTCGTTCGTCCCGTGACGGGCCCGGGGCGGCAGGTGAGCCGACCGATGCAGGTGCAGCTACCTGTGCCGAGCGCGGCGAAGCGCCTCAGCCCCGGGACCGTCGCGCAGCGCGCTCCGGCCGCCTGCGCTCGGCGCGGCGTACCACGGCGACCGCCACGGCGATCGCGACGCAGAAGACGGCGAAGCCGACCCAGACCATCCAGGGCAGCACCACCGGCTCGGCGCCCATCGCCTCGTCACGGATGCGGCCGCCGTCGCGGCCGCTGACCGCGACCGCGATGATCACCGCGATCGTCGCCACGACGGCGAGCAGCGAGATGATCTTGCGGGCGATCGCCAGTGGGCTCCTGTCCCCGCCGAGGCGTTCGCCTCGGCGGGCCGGGGCGATCAGCCGCAATACCAGCAGCACCGCAACCGGGATCTGCAACAGCCACAGCGTCGTCCTCGGCCAGCCCTCGAACCAGACGTTGGTGCCGTACAGCAGGGTGTGCCACACGCTGAGCACGTAGACCACGATGACGAAGCGGTGCAGCGCCCGCCACAGCCGGGCTCCGGTGCGGTTGCGCAGGTAGTAGACGAGGCCGAGCGGAATGGCGAGATAGAGGGCGAGCAGCCCCAGCAGGATCGCCACCCGGCCGGTGCCGGACGGATAGCCGCCGGGCACGAAGCCCTCCACGAAGGCGCTGAGCACCCGGCCGAGGGCGCCGAGTTCGTTGTCGTTGGTCCGCACCAGTTCGAGGAAGAACAGGAAGGCGTGCGCGAACATCAGGGCGATCGTGGTGAGGCTGGTGGTGCGATGCCAACGCTCGACGCGCACCGGGGAGATCCGCAGCCAGCCGGGCCGGTCGCTGGAGCGGATCAGGCCGAGCATGGTCGTGAGCCAGGCCCACAACAACGCGGACCAGCCGAAGGCCTGGCACAGCCAATACATCCAGTAGGCGTGCGGGTCGAGGTAGGGCATCACCTCGAGCGTCGGCGAGCTGCCCGCCAGCACCCGGTCGAACAGGAACCAGAAGATCAGGCCGGTGATCACCAACGCTGCGGTGGCATCGGGGATCGCCGCGCGCAGGTCGGCACGCAACCCCGCAGGCCGTCGTCTCTCCTCGGTCTTCGCCTCCGTGGCGACCATCGCAGCACCGCCTTAGTGGCCTGGACCAGTGGACTTCTTTCTTAGCCAAGGCCACTGCGCTGCGTCAACGACGAGGACATCGGGTTCGGTGGCCGAGATGCGCCACGATCGTCGGGAACTGAAACGCGGTCCCGGACGACGGCGGGCCCGATTCGAGGCGGGAGCCGAGGCGCCCGCGATCGGCGTCGGGCCGGTCGATCCGACGCCGGATGCCGTCGACGCCGGCAGGTCGGACGACGCGCTTCCGAACCGACGAGAACGGGGCGAAGGCAGGCATATCGAGTGGACCGGCGCGAGGACGGCGAGGGGCCGGGGCGCAGGCAAGCCCGGCGATCACGGGTCGGCGGACCGCGCCGCCGCGCCGAGGTCGGGCTGCTCGTCCCCGCCTGCGTTGGCCGCGGCGCGCAGGTGGCCCGCGAGGGCCGTCACCGCAGCCGGCGACGCACTGGCGCCCGCTCCCCAGCACAGCAGATGGCGGCGTCGCGCCCAGGAGTCCCGGAGCGCGCACATCTCGACCGGCGTGCCTGCTGCGACGGCCCGGCTCGGCACGACGGCGAGTCCGACTCCCGCCATGGCCAGGGCGATCACGGTGCCGAGGTCGGCGACGAGGGTGCGGTAGCGCGGGGCGGGCGCGGGCGGGCCGACGTGCTGCGCTATCCAGCGGTGCAGCGAGGAGTCCGTGCCCAGCCCGACGAGCGGATGCTCGGCGACCTCGCGGTAGGCGAGGGTGCCGCGCCCGGCGAGGACGCCGCCTGCCCGGCCGATCACCACCAGCGAGTCGTCGCCGAGCGGTTCGGTCCGCAGGCCTCGATCGCGGGCCTCGTCGTCCAGGACGATGCCCAGGTTCGCCGCACCGTCGGCGAGCCGCTGCACGGTCTGCGGTGTCGGGCACTCCGAGACCGTGACGTCGACGTCCGGATGCGCACGCAGGAAGGAGACCAGTGCCTGCGGCACGAAGCGGTGCATCGCGGAGCCGCCCGCCAGCAGCACCAGCGGCGCGGCCGAGGTCCGGGCGTAGCCCGCGACGGCACCTTCCAACAGCGCGGTCTGGGCGAGCACGTCGCGGGCATGTCGGAGCAGCGTCGCCCCGGCGGGCGTCGGACGCACGCCCCGGCGCTCCCGGATCAGCAGCTCGACCCCGGCGTGCCGTTCCAGGGAACGCACCCTCGCGCTGGCCGAGGGCAGGCTCATCAACATCCGCCGGGCGCCTGCGGTGATCGAGCCCTCCGTCACGACGTGGACGAAGAGCCGGAGGTCGCCCAGGTCGTAGCGCACCAGCCCAGCCTATGGCACAGCCTTACCCTGACTGCGGAGATGACGCATTGTGGGCCCCGCTCGGCGGTGTGATGCTCGGCGCGTGGCCGAGATCGTCTTCCTCCTGCTCGCGGGCATTGCGGCGGGTGCGCTGAACGCCGCAGGCGGCGGCGGGACCTTCCTCGCACTGCCCGCCCTCGTCGCCGCCGGGCTGCCGCCCGTCACGGCGAACGCCGCGTCCACCGTCGCGCTCGTGCCGGGTGCCGTCGTCGGTGCCTGGGTCTATCGCCGGGAGGTCGTGCCCGTCGGTGTCACCTCCACGACCGCGCTCACCGTGACGAGCATGGTCGGCGGTGCGATCGGCGCCGGGCTGCTGCTCGCGCTGCCGTCGGAGTCGTTCGACGTCGCGGTGCCGTGGCTGCTGGCGTTCGCGACCGTCGTCTTGACGTTCGGCCGTCGGCTGTCGACCCTGCTGCGGAACGCGGCGGGACGGACGCTGCGCCTGGGTCCGCGCCCGATCCTGATCGGTCAGTTCGTCCTCGCGATGTACGGCGGATACTTCGGCGGAGCCGTAGGCATCCTGATGATGGCCCTGTGGGGTGTCGGGCTGGGGCTGGACGTCGCGAAGAGCAATCCGATGCGGGTCCGCCAGCTCTCCGCCGTCTACGCCACCGCGACGGTGCTCTTCCTCGTCGCCTCCGACGTCCTCGCCCATCCGCTCCCGCTGCTCGCGATGCTCGTGGGCGGCGTCGCGGGCGGCTACGGCGGCGCGCACCTCGTCCGCAGGCTGCCGCCCGGCATCCTGCGCGGCACCATCCTGGTCACCGCCGTGACCATGACGATCCTGTACTTCCTGCGCGGCTGAGCGGAGCACGCCGAAACGTCCAGCACGCCGAGACTCCGGCAACGCCGCGACGCCGAGCACGCTGTTCCCGGCCCGTCGCCGGACCGGCGGGCTACCTCGCGTCGGACTGCGCAGAGGACACGGCCTCGGCCGCGATGCGCTCGATGTCGGCGGGGGTGCCCGTCATGATCGTGCGAGCGTGCTCGGTCACCAGTTCGACCGGCCAGTCCCACCAGGCGGCCGCCGTCAGCCGGGCCACGTCGGCCTCGTCATAGCGCAGGCGGATGACGCGGGCCGGGTTCCCGCCGACGATCGCATAGGGCGGCACGTCGGAGGTGACGACGGCTCCGGTGGCGATGATCGCGCCGTCACCGATGCGGACGCCGGGCATCACCGTGGACTGGTAGCCGAACCACACGTCGTTGCCGACGACGGTGTCGCCTTTGCGCGGCATCGCCAGGATCACGTCCAAGGTCCGTTCCAGCCACTCGCCGCCGAACATCGTGAACGGGAAGGTCGACACCCCCGAGGCCGGGTGGGCCGAACCCGCCATGATGAATCGCGTGTCGGCGCCGATCGCGCAGTATCGGCCGATGATCAGCCGCTCGGCGCCGTGGCTGTAGAGCACGTTGCGCTCCACGAAGTCCAGCGCGCGCTCCGGATGGTGGTAGTAAGTGAACTCGCCGACGTCGATCCGATAGCTCGGGCCGATCAGCGGCTTCAGCAGCACCACGCTCGGCCGATCCGGCATCGGATGCAGCACGGTCGGGTCGGGAATTGCGGGCATGGCGACTCTCTTCTCTGCGGGCACGGCCCCCGGCGACACGGCTCTTCCGCCGCTGATGCGCAGCGTCGCAGGGCGTCTCGGTTAAATGCAACTCAATTCGCGTTTAGCGTCAGTGATCGCCACCCGCCGAGGGACCCGGCGAGACCGGCTGCCGCACCTCGCAAGGCCCGCAAGAACAGGCAGTCGGCGCGGCGAGACGACGCGGGACGTCCGCACTTCCCGTGACGACCACGCTGCGTGAGCGCGAGGAGATCATCCGATCGCTGCGCACACCGGAGAAACGACCCTCGTACGGAGGGCAGTCCCGACGACATCGCGGCCTATCATGGTACGTATCGGGTTCATGATCGGACACCGAGCGTTACATTAGGACGGTGGGTGGGTGGGAGTACGCGGTCTGGGGGCTCTTCGGCGGCTTCGCGGTCGAAGGGCTGGAGTTCTCGGGCGCGATCCGGCGGACGGGGAACTGGCCGTGGCGGATTCCCGGCGAGCCGGGCCCGCTGCCGCTGCTGGTCTCGGTGCTGATCCGGCTGGGCGTCGGCTCAGGGCTGGCCGCCGCCGCCGGGATCACCGGTCAGGTCAGCGGCCCGTTCGGCGCCCTGGCCATCGGGGTGGCGGCTCCACTGCTGGTGGAGCAGATCACCAGAGCACTGCCCGCCGCCGCGCCGCCGTCCGTCCCGGCAGGGCCTGCCGCCGAGGAAGCGGCGACATCATCCGAGCAGCAGACCGCCGACCTGAGCGGGGTCCGAGCCGAGGCGCACCGCGAACTGACCGTTCACCGAGGCACTGGAGGCGACGATGACTGAAGGTTTCCTAGGCGCCCTGGTGCGCGCGCTGGCCAGGAACACCCCCGCGTTCGATCCGCCGCGCGCGCAGCACTCCGACGGCAGGCCGGGCCTGCGCGCGGCGCTGGCCAGGAACTCGGCCGGACCTGGATCGTCCACTTCGGACGGCGGGCCGACGGATCTCGCGGGCCGCACCGACCGGAGTCGGATGCGAACCCGGCGGGAACGCGATTCCGCCGCCTCGGTCAGCGGCCTCCCGCGCGCGGCCGCGACCCGCGCGGGTCATGTCCCGGCGACGACGCGACCGAAGCCCGCCTGAGGCAGGCGAAGCTCAGCCCTCCCGCGCTCCAGCGGCGAGTCGAGCCGTCGCGTGATCGCCTGACAGCGCCACGCGCGATTCGCCATCCGAATGCCCGCCGGTGCGCGACATATGACCTGCCGACCACGGCCGGAGCGACTCCGGCCGACGCCCAGGCACGGCGACCCCAGGTGCCCTCAGGAGGCCTCACCCCATGATCACAAAACAATAACGCCCTCCTAGAGGAGCAGGTCGGTAAGGGTCCGCCCCGCGCAAGCGGGGGTGAGCCCCGGTGTGGTGACGACCCAGGCGTGGTCGGTGGGTCCGCCCCGCGCAAGCGGGGGTGAGCCCCCGGTGCAGGTGGTCCAGGAGGTAGAGCAGGTGTCCGCCCCGCGCAAGCGGGGGTGAGCCGACCCGCCCGACGAAGCTGCGCGCGCGTCGCGAGTCCGCCCCGCGCAAGCGGGGGTGAGCCGGGCATACTCCTGCGCGGGTCCGGGCGTCGGGTGTCCGCCCCGCGCAAGCGGGGGTGAGCCGTCGCGGATGCCGAGTCTGTCGCACGCGGTGATGTCCGCCCCGCGCAAGCGGGGGTGAGCCGGGGATCGGCGGCGCGGCGAACAGCGCCCGAGTGTCCGCCCCGCGCAAGCGGGGGTGAGCCGGCCAGGCCGGGTGCGCCTTCGGTGTGTCTGTGGTCCGCCCCGCGCAAGCCGGGGTACGCCGTTACCGCTGCCCGTCCCGACTCGTCCGAATCCCGCCCGATCCGCAGGACGATCCTCGTCGGGCTCCGATTCGGACTCCAGGCCGTGCGCCGAGGGCGGGACTCCCACCAGGCTCCGAGTTCGACCGAAGGAGGCCGGCGGTCGGCGAATCCTATAGGATTTCGGGCCGCCTCAGCCTAGGGTGCAGGACGAAGGGTTGCCGTCGAGGCGGCTCTGGCGCACGGACGCGGGAGGCACGATGGCCGTCGGCACGGCAGAAACCGACCCCGGTCCCGCGACGACGACCGCGCCGCAGGGTCGCCGCAGGAACGTCCTGGTCGACGACGTCTACGAGACGATCAAGAACCTCATCATGGATCACGCGATCGCCCCCGGCGCCAGGGTCTCGATTGACGGGCTCGCCCGCACGCTTGCCGTCTCCCCCACCCCGGTCCGCGAGGCGCTGGCCCGGCTGGAGTCGGCCGAACTGGTCGTCAAGGAGCCGCTGCGCGGCTATCGGACGACGTCGCTGCTCACCCTCGACCAGTTGGACGACCTCTACCGCTTCCGGCTGCTCATCGAACCGTGGGCGGCCTCGGAGGCGGCTCGCTCCGCCGGGACGGGGCCGAAGTCCCGGCTGCGTGCCGAGATGGACTCCTGCGCGACGCCGGATTCCCCGCGTTATCAGGAACTCGCCCTGCACGACACCCGCTTTCACCTGCTCGTCGCCGAGCTGGCAGGCAGCGGCCAGATCCGACGGGCCTTCGAACGGACCCACTGCCACCTGCACATCTTCCGGCTGTACTACGACCACCGGGCGGGCACGATGACGGTGGCGGAGCACCGCAGGGTGACCGAGGCGATCCTGCGCGGCGACCCGACCGAGGCCGAGACGGCCATGCGCGCCCACCTGGAGGCGGCCTACTACGACCGGCTGCGGCCGCTGGTCGAGAGTCGGGACACGCCGTGACGCGCCTCGGGCGCCCGCGCGCCGGATCGGAGCGGGCGGGTGAGCACCGACAGCCCGTCCGAAGTCGTGCCGCCGCGCCCGCCTCCGATCGCCCGCCGTCCCACGAACCCGCGTCCCGGCGCGTCTCGCCGAGCCCCGGCCCCCGCCGAGGAGCGCGGGTCCGTCGGCCGCTGGGCGGAGATCGCCCGGCACCAGGCCGAGAGACACACCGTCCACATCGTTCAGACCGCCTGCCACGGCGGTAGGAGAGGAGTACCCGTGCGGCTGCTTCGACTCGGTCCTGTGGGGGCCGAACGTCCCGCCCTGCGAGCCGACGACGGCTCGGTCTTCGACCTGACCCCGGTCACCGACGACATCGACGGCGCCTTTCTCGCGGGCGACGGCATCGCCCGCGCCAGGCAGGCGCTCGCCGCCGGGACGCTGCCCGCGCTCGACGCGACGGGCCTGCGGGTCGGCGCGCCCGTGGCGCGGCCGACGGCGGTGCTGTGCATCGGCCAGAACTACGCAGCCCACGCGCGGGAGTCCGGCGCCGAACCGCCAGCCCAGCCCATCCTGTTCTTCAAGCATCCCAACACGATCGTCGGACCGGACGACGCGGTGGAGATCCCGCCGAACAGCTCGCGCACCGACTGGGAGGTGGAGCTGGCGGTCGTGATCGGCAGGCGTGCCAGCAGGCTGGCCAGCGAGAAGGACGCCCTCGCGCACATCGCCGGCTACACGGTGTCCAACGACATCTCCGAGCGCGAGTGGCAGCTGGAGCGGTCCGGCGGCCAGTGGTCGCTGGGCAAGTGCGGTCCCGGCTTCAACCCGCTCGGCCCGTGGCTGGCACCCGCCGACGAGATCGCCGACCCGCAGGATCTGCGCCTGCGGTCCTGGGTCGGCGGCGAGGCCCGGCAGGACTCCTCCACCTCGGACATGGTGTTCAGCGTCGCCCACCTGGTCTGGCACCTGAGCCACTTCCTGACCCTGGAGCCCGGCGACGTCATCAACACCGGAACCCCGGAGGGGGTCGCCATGTCCGGTCGCTTCCCGTATCTCGCCGCCGGGGACGTCGTGGAGATCGAGATCGACGGGCTGGGCCGACAGCGCCAGGTCATGGTCACATCGGGAACCGCCGAATGAGCCGAGTCCTCGCGCTCGACGTCTCTGACGTGCGCTTCCCCACCTCGCGGGAACTCGACGGCTCGGACGCGATGAATCCCGATCCGGACTACTCGGCCGCCTATGCGGTGCTGCGCACCGACGACGGGCCCGACGGACACGGCTTCGTCTTCACCATCGGCCGGGGCAACGACGTCCAGTGCGCGGCGATCGCGCTGCTCGCGCCGTATGTCGTCGGCCGGGACGTCGAGGAGTTGTGCGCCGATCTCGGCGGGCTGTCTCGCGAACTCGTCTCGGACTCGCAGCTGCGCTGGCTCGGGCCGGAGAAGGGCGTCATGCACATGGCGGTCGGCGCGGTGGTCAACGCCGCGTGGGACCTGGCCGCCAAGCGCGCCGGGCTGCCGGTGTGGCGGCTGCTCGCCTCGCTCACCCCGGAACAGCTCGTCGACCTCGTCGACTTCCGCTACCTCACCGACGCGCTCACCCGCGAGGAGGCCTTGGCGATCCTGCGGGCGGCCGAGCCCGGTCGCGGGCAGCGGCTGGCCGAACTCGAGGCGGCAGGCTATCCGGGCTACACGACCTCTCCCGGCTGGCTCGGCTACGACGACGAGAAGCTCGCGCGGCTCTCGGCCGAGGCGGTGGCCGACGGCTTCGACCTGATCAAGCTGAAGGTCGGAGCCTCGGTGACGGACGACGTCCGTCGGATGCGGGTGGCGCGGGAGGCGGTGGGGCCCGACGTGCGGATCGCCATCGACGCGAATCAGCGGTGGAGCGTCGACGAGGCGGTGCCGTGGCTGCGTCGGCTCCGCGAGTTCAGTCCATGGTGGATCGAGGAGCCGACCTCGCCCGACGACATCCTCGGTCACGCGGCGATCCGCTCCGGCGCGGCGCCGATCCGGGTCGCCACCGGGGAGCACGTGCAGAACAGGGTGGTCTTCAAACAGCTTCTTCAAGCCGGGGCCGTCGACATCCTCCAGATCGACGCCACCAGGGTGGGCGGGATCAACGAGAACGTGGCGATCCTGCTGCTGGCGGCCAAGTTCGGCGTCCCGGTGTGTCCGCACGCGGGCGGCGTCGGGCTGTGTGAACTGGTGCAGCATCTGTCGATGTTCGACTTCGTGGCGGTGTCCGGCTCGATGGAGGGGCGGGCGATCGAGTACGTCGATCACCTGCACGAGCACTTCGTCACCCCGGTTCGGGTGGAGCGCGGACGCTACCGGGTGCCCGTCGATCCCGGTTCCGGTGCGGAGATGCACGCCGACTCGCGCCGACGATTCGCGCACCCCGACGGCGAGGTCTGGCGCACCGAGGGCTGAGTCGAGGCCGCGTGGTCACCGTGCGGCACCGCACATCCGGCGGGCCCGGTGACCACGCGCTCTCGATCCGACGGCGCGGCGCAGACTCACGCCTCCGGGCGGACGGACGCTCCGGCCTGCTCGGTGTGCAGCACGCGAGGTGCGCTGCGCTGCTCCCAACGGCGGAACAGCAGGATCAACAGCGCCAGCACCGCCGCGCACACCGGGAACACGGCGATCCGGCCCGCCAGCCACGCCGCGTCGACGGGCACCCCGTCGAGGGCGGGCAGGCGCAGGCCCAGCGCGTGGGTGCCGAGCTGGGTCGTCAGCAGGGCCGTCTGGTGCCAGAGGTAGACGGTCATCGCCACCAGATTCAGCAGGACCACCGACGCCCAGAGCATCGGCCGCCGCAGCAGTCGGGCAAGCCGCTCATACAGCAGCAGGGCCACACCCAGCTGCGCCACGGCCATGGCGGGCACCAGCAGCGACGGCGGCCCCATGTTGGACCGATCAGCGCCCGTCACGCCCGTCATGCTCGCCGGATAGTCCGCGAGCAGGATCAGCACCGCGCAGGCCAGCACGCCCGCGATCAGCATCCGCAGTCCGGCCGCCGTCGACAGCCTGCCCTGAGCGAACGCGATCCCGAGCAGATAGGGCACCAGCCACGCCGCGATCAGGTTCGGGGTCCCCACCGAGGCGGGGACCTCCCACCACGGCCCGTACCGCAGGACGTCCAGCACCAGGACCACGACGGCGGGGCCCAGCGCCGCCCAGGCGCCCCAGCGGCGGACCGCCGTCGCCGCGAGCGGGGTGAGCGCGGTCAACCCCAGATAGACCGGCAGGAACCACAAGGGGCTCACCACGAACAGGCCGACCGTGTACAGGTCCGTGCCCGACCAGCCCGCCGCCGCCAGCCCGCCGAGGCCACCGGCCACCAGCACCGCCAACAGCACCACGGGTCGAAGCATCCGATGCAGGCGGCCGAGCAGCCAGCCCGGATAAGCGCTCCGGAGCGGCGATCCCGGCTCGACTCGATCCCATCCGCCGAGGCAGGCCCGTCCCCGAGTCCTCGCGGCGCGGTGGCGCGGCGCGGCGCGGCCCGCCGCTGTAGCCACTGAGCGGCCCGCCGCTGTACCCACCGAGCGGCCCGCCGCTGTACCCACCGAGCGGCCCGCCGCTCGGTGCAGACTGCGCGCGTTCGCCCAGCCGCCCGCGAAGAAGAACAGGCCGAGCAGCTGGAACACCCAGGTCAGCGGGGCGAGCGCGGGCATGTGCTGCAACGGGCTGGCGATGTGCGGGCCGTTCTCGTCGAACACGACCACGCTGACCAGCCAGTGCCCGAGCACGACACCGACGATGGCCAGCGCGCGCAGGGCGTCGATCACGCGGTCCCGTTCCGGCGGTGTCGCGGCGTCGATCGCCTCGGCCCTCCTGCACAGCATCGGCCCGCGCGGCCGTCCCCGGCCGGGGTGCGAGCCGGACGGCTGCCGCGCCGCCGGATGCAGCAGGGCGATCGGCGGCGCGGCCGAGTAGGCGAGACGATCGGAACGCAAAGGCCGCAACGAAGCGGCGGTCTGATCAGATCTGGGCATCGGTCCACGTCCTGTTCGACGGCGAGTACGGCTCGGCGGCGAGGCCGAGCGAGATGCGGGTGAACCAGCGGGCGGCGTCGCTGTCGCCCCGGAGGTAGCCGTCGTGGCCCGCGACGCGCGCGGCCGGGACTCGCCGGGCGCCGAAGGCCGCCGACGACGGGTCGCGACCGTGTCCGAAGCCGAGCAGGCGGACGTTGGGGACATGTCGAATCCAGTCCTGCGGCCCGCGCGCGGCCCAGACGCGAGCGTCGGTGTTCAACTCGTCCGCCGAGTCCACGCCGACGCCGGGGCTGCCGAAGAAGACGACGTCCTGCACCGGGAGGCCTGCGGCGGCCCGGCCGCACACCACCGATCCGTAGCTGTGGCAGAACAGTGCGAGCCGCAGGGGCGGTGCGGCCGCCCCCGACGTGTTCGCCGAGTCTGCTGCGAGGCGAACGGCAGAAGGGCGAGCAGACGCTGTCGGGGCGGCCGGTCGGCCGGGCGTCGACGCGCTGTCCTCGCCGCCCTCCGCCGTCCCGTCCAGCGCCGCCCGCGCGGCGTGCAGACCCTCGACGAGCCTGTTCAGCAGCACCGCCCCGGCCTCGGCATGAGTCGCGGTCGCGGCGCCGACGCCCAGGGCCTGCGGGGTGTCGTAGCCCGCCCAGGCGATCACCGCCGTCGCCGGTTCCGTCGTCAGCGCACGCTGCGCCGCGTACAGGGCGGCGCCCATCTCCCCCGGCGTGCCGACGTGGTCGGAACGGGGATCGAAGGAGCGCAGGGTGATGCCCGTGCCGGGGACCATGACGGCGACGTGCTCGGCGCGTTCCAGGTCACCGTGCACCTCGGCATAGCGACCCCGACCGCGCGGGTCGAACACGAGGATCGGTCTGCCGTCCCTGGCGAGACGCCCGTAGACGGCCGCCAGGTGCCGCGCCGAGTCCCTGGCAGGCCCGTACTCCTCGACATCGGCCGCGACCGCACGCAGCCTGCTTCGCTCCTGCGCGAGCGCCCGCCGATTCGCCGCGTACCGCAGTGTGGCGGGCGCGCCGTCGAGATTGCCGACGACGAAGGGAAATCTCTCGGCGAGCTCCTCGGCCTGCTGCGGGCGCAGACTCGCGAAGAACTCGGCGACGACCCTCGGGTCGGCCGACTCGGGATCCGGTGTCGCCACTCCGTCGACGACCTGTCGCGACCATTCCGCTGCCCCCGTCAGCGGCTGCAGCGGTGCCGGCCCCGTCGCCGAGCCCGCGCACCACGGCAGCAGCAGGGCGAGGACCAGCGTCACCACACCAGCGCGTGCGTTTCTCATGATCTTCCCCGTGCCGATCGTCCGTGCCGCATTCGCAACCTTCTGACAAGGGAAAATCTAGGAATCTCGCGGTGCGATGACCATGGCGACAGCCAGTCGGAAGCCCTGGTGGCCTGCCCCCGTGCCGGGGTGGGGCCAGGTGTAGTAACGGGGTGGTGTCGCCGGCCGGATCAGCGGTGCGGACACGTGGCGGGGCTCGCTCCGAACGCGGTCCACCACGGGTCGGGGCTGGTGGGCGGCGGGGACTTGTGGGCGGCTCCGGACATCCAGGACGGGCGGGCCGAGTACCGGCAGGATCGTCAGGCGGGCGCGGGCGCCTGAGCCCGTCTTCGGCGGACGCAGCTCGCGCGGGCTCGGCACAGGCCTCGACAGGCGACGGCCCAGCCCACCCGGACCGTCGGCGACGCCCGCGCAGAACGCGGAGTGGTCAGGCCCGCCGTGCTCCCGGCAGCGGCGTCTCCGATCGCTCGGTTCCCGGCGTCCGGCGCAGGCGATCTGCTGCCTTGGACCGCATCCGCCTGCCGAGGCTGTGCAGGACCGCCGGTGCGACCACGGCGAGTCGTCTGCTGCGGGGGACGACGGCGCGATGCAGGAGGACGTCGACGTCGGAGTCCTCGATCTCGTCGAGGATGCCCTGGTAGAGGACGGCGGCGGTGGCGACACAGGGCCGTGCGTCCGGCGCGAGCATCGGGATGCCCGGCAGCGCCCGCCGATACACCGCTCGATTGCGGGCGATGAAGTGCGCCAGCGCCCGCCGCACTCGCGGGTCCGGTCGCCCGAGTCGCCTACACCAGAGGAGCCGGTCTCGGTCGACGCCGAAGGCGGCCAGCTCGTCCAGCGGCAGGTAGAGCCTGCCCCGGTCGAGGTCCTCGCCGACGTCGCGGAGGAAGTTGGTCAGTTGGAACGCCTCGCCGAGTGCGGCGGCATGGCGGGCCGCCGCGCCGCGCGCCCCGACGGTGCCGAACACCGGGAGCAGTTGGAGGCCGATCACCTCGGCGGAGCCCCGGACGTACACGGCCAGGTCGGCGGCGCTGGCGTACTCGGTGACCGTCAGGTCCATGCGCATCGAGACGAGGAAGTCGGTGATCAGGTGGTGCTCGATGCCGTAACGGGTGACGGTGTCGACCACCGCGGCCAGGATCGGATGGCCGCTGCGTCCGGCGGCCAGCTCGGCGGCGGTCTGGTCGGCCACCAGGTGCAGCCGGGCCGTGGGATCGACCGTTCCTGGTTCGTCGACGATGTCGTCCACCCAGCGGGCGAAGCCGTAGAGGGCGTGCACGGCGGGCCGCTGGTCGGGACGCAGCAGCCGGGTGGCAAGGAAGTAGGTGCGACCGTGGCGGGCGTTGAGCGCCCGGCACCGTGCATAGGAGTTCCGCAGCACGGCGCCCCGGATTCCCGCCGCGTCCAGTTCGGCCCGGCTCATCGCCCGTGCGTCCGTCCTTGCCTGCTGCGGCCGGGACCCGCCGGGATGCCCGTGACGCGCGCGGCGGCGAGCTTGCCCGAGATCAGCGCGGTCGGCACGCCGACGCCGGGGGTCGTCCCGGAGCCCGCCAGCGCCACGTTGACCGTGCCCGCCACCCGATTGCCCGGCCGAAACGGACCGGTCTGGCTCAGCGTGTGCGCGAGAGAGAACGGCGTGCCCGCGCCGTGCCCGCCCTCGGCCCAGTCGCGCGGGGTGACCAGATGGTTCAGGTCGATGTCCGGCTCGCCGATGAGCAGGCCGCGCCGGGTCGCCACCGCGATCAGCTCGTCACGGTAGGCCGGGCCGATCCTGGCCCAGTCCTGGCGGCCGACGGCCAGGTTCGGGGCGGGCGCCAACAGGTACAACAGCTCACGGCCGTCCGGGGCCAGCGTCGGATCGGTCACCGTGGGCCGGGTGACCAGCAACGACGGGTCCGACATCAGCCGCCCCTCGTCGATGATCTCGCGGAAGGTTCGGCGCCAGGCCCCGCCGAAGGAGATGACGTGGTGGGCGGGGTCCGCCTGCGCCCCGCTCGCGACCCCTAGGTGCAGGACGACGGCGGAGGGCGACCAACGCAACGGCACGAGCCGACGCGGTGTCCGGCCGAGCAGGCGGTAGGCGACGGGCAGGTCGGGGGTGAGCACGACCGCATCACACTCGATCCGCTCCTGATCGGTGTGCACGGCACGCACCCGGTCGCCGACCCGCTCGAGTCGACGCACCGGACTGTCGTAGCGGAACTCGGCGCCGTGTGCGGCGGCGGCGTCGGCGAGGGCACGGGGCAGGGCCCGCATGCCGCCCTTCGGGAACCACACGCCGCCGACGGTGTCCAGATAGGCGATCACGCCGTAGGCGGCCATGGCGCGCTGCGGCGACAGACCCGCGTACAGCGCCTGGAAGGAGAACACCCGCCGCAGCCGCTCATCCCGCAGGTGCCTGCCCACCGCAGGTCCGAGCCTGCCGAGGCCGCCGAGCGCGACGAGCCGGGCCGCCGCCGGGTGCATCAGGTCCAGCGGCGAGCCCAGGTTCGCGGCGATGAACCGGTCGAACTGCGCCTCGTAGAGTTCGGTCAGCCACCGTCGCAGTCGCCGGTAGCCCGCCGCCTCCCGAGGCCCGGCGAACCGGCGGACCTCTGCCTCCATCGCCGCCGCGTCGGAGTGCACGGCCAGTGCGCTGCCGTCGGCGAAGCGTGCCTGGTAGGCCGGGTGCAGTGGCACCAGGTCGAGTCGGTCGGCCAGTGACTCGCCCACGGCGCCGAGTGCGTCGGCGACGACCTCGGGCATGGTCAGCACGGTGGGTCCGGTGTCCACCCGATAGCCCGCCGCGTCCAGCAGGCCCGCCCTGCCTCCCGGGTGACTCG
This sequence comes from Actinoalloteichus fjordicus, assembly GCF_001941625.1. Taxonomy (NCBI): domain Bacteria; kingdom Bacillati; phylum Actinomycetota; class Actinomycetes; order Pseudonocardiales; family Pseudonocardiaceae; genus Actinoalloteichus; species Actinoalloteichus fjordicus. The sequence continues at coordinate 2,255,441 of NZ_CP016076.1, read as the reverse complement.
CGGACTCGACGACGGTGACCCGGCGGCCCGCGCCGAGCAGGTGCAGCGCGGCGGACAGCCCGGCGAGCCCGGCGCCGACGACCACGACATGGTCGGTCCGCCCGCTCATCCCACGCTCCGGACGCAGGGTGCCTGCCCAGCCTCGGCGGCGACGGTGGGCAGGCTCAGACATCACGACGGATCATCGCGTCGGCCAGGGTGCGCAGCCGGGCGGCGGCCGGTTCCGGCAGGTCGACGGTCGACAGCCGCTCCACCGCCGAGGCGGCGAGCGACTCGATGCGTCGCTCCACGAGGTCCACCGCGCCCGACTCGACGAGCAGGCTCCTGACCTCGACAAGTCGTTGCGGCGAGAGGTCGGCGTCGCCGAGCGCGGCACGCAGCGTCGCACCGGAGCCGGGACGGCCCTCGGCATCGGCGAGCCGCAGCGCCTCGTTGACCAGCACGGTGTGCTTGCCCTCGCGGATGTCGTCGCCTGCGGGCTTTCCGGTGGTCTCGGGCTCGCCGAAGACGCCGAGCAGGTCGTCTCGGAGCTGGAACGCGATGCCGAGATCGGCGCCGTACTCATGGAGCGCGGTCGTCACGTCGTGGCCCGCGCCGCCCAGCAGCGCACCGAGGCGCAGCGGCTGCTGCACGGTGTAGCCCGCCGTCTTGAGCAGGTTCACCCGCAGCGCGGCCTCGATCGACTCGCTGCCCGCCGCCTGAGTACGCAGGTCGAGGAACTGTCCCGCCATCATCTCGGTGCGCATGGCCCGCCACGCGGCGCCCGCGCGGTGCAGCAGTTCGTGCGGCACCCCGGACTGGTGCAGCATGTCGTCGGCCCAGCACAGCGCCAGGTCGCCGACCAGGACGGCCACCGACCGGCCGAAGTTCGCACCGTCGCCGCGCATCCCGGCGTCCCGGTGCATCGACTCCATGGCCACGTGCACGGCGGGCCGCCCACGGCGGACGTCGGAGCCGTCCATCACGTCGTCGTGCACCAGCGCGCAGGCGTGCACCAGCTCCACCGCGCTGACGGCGCGCAGCACCGCGTCGGCCTCGGCCCCGGTCGCGGCGCCGCCTGCCGCCCGCCAGCCCCACCACGCGAACAGCGGGCGGATTCGCTTGCCGCCGTCGCGGACGAAGGAGACGAGCGGGTCGACCAGCTCCACGGTGAAGTCGTCGTCGAGGGCGAGCGACTCGGCTCGACGGGCGGCCAGGTAGCGAGCCAGATGGCCGTCGACGGCACGGACCACCTCGGCGTCGCCTGCCCGGAACACCGGCTCGGGTGTCGTCGAGCCCTCGGGTCCGCCCAGCTCGGCGCTCGTGGCCGCGTGGTCACCGGTTCGAGTCATGCCACGTCTCCTCGTGACCTGGGGGTGGTGTCGGCACGGGCCGTGCGGCACGGACCGACGCCGTCGCACGCCTGCCTCCGTGACACGGCCACGCAGCGTGCCCCCGCTCTCGGGGTGCGCGCCGCCGCCCGAGAGGCTGGCGAGCCGGACCATCACAGGGTAGTTCCGGGAAATCACCGGCTCGGACCGCCCGCGTCCTAGGGACTCTCGGCTGGATCACCGAGCGGATCGGGTGGAGGCGAGGCGACGGGGAGCCCGGCGGGACGGCTGGTTCCGGTCTTCGCGTAGCAGGTGTCGATGCCGCGCCACTGCTCGCGACGGTTCATGCACCGCTTGATGATGTGGCGCTGCCCGCTGGCCTGACGGGCGAAGGCCTCCGGCCGCCGGCTGGGCTGACTGCGTCGCGGCCGGTGTCCATGCTGATCCGCCTGGACCGACGTCCGGCTGCGGCGCTTGCGCACGTGGTCGCGGATCATGCGGGACGAATTCGCTTCGTCGGCCGGGACACCTCCGGTCTGGTGCGCGGACGGCCACGCCGCCGGGCACGCGCGGGCGGGCCGGGACGGCACGTGCGGCGGGTGCGGCGGGTGCGTCAGCGGCAGAGCGGCAGCCGGGCGGCTGTGGGGGGCGCAACGGCTGCCAGCACGACGAGCAGGGCCCATCGCCTGCATCGTCGTCTAGGTCCGCCCCGGTGATCTTGGCGAGAAGCCCGGGGTCGGCACGATTCGGCCCGAGGCGGTGCACCCGGAGCCCGCCGCGTCGCATCGGCCCGGTCGGATCGGGTCGAGGCGGAGGCAGGTCGAGCCGGAGGCAGGTCGAGCCGCTGTCCTAGGCTGGGCGCGACGCCGTCGGCCCGGTTCGTCGTCGGCCGCCTGAAGTGGGAGTGCCCGGTGTCCTACCGTTTCGCCGTCGAGCGGACCGATCACGCCGACCTGGCGAGCGGATCGGTGCTGCGCTCGGCGCCCGGTTTTCCCGCCTTCCCGGTCCGGCCGGCCGTCGAGCTGTTCGCCAGGGCACGGGCGTGGCTCCCGGATCGGCGCGAGCTGACCCTGTGGGACCCGTTGTGCGGCAGCGGATACCTGCTCACCGTCCTCGGGCTGTTGTACCGCCGCGAACTGGGCACGGTGCTCGCCTCCGATATCGATCCCCGAGCCTGCGAACTGGCGACCGAGAACCTGGCCATGCTGAGCACGGCGGGGCTGCGGGCCCGCGCGACGCGGCTGCGGGAGCTGGCCGGGCAGTTCGACAAGCCCTCCTATGCCGAGGCCGCCGAGGCCGCAGGCAGGCTGGACGGCCTGCTCCGGGTGGGCGGCGGCGACCTGCCCGCCCTCATCCGCCGCACCGACGCGACGGACCCGGCCGAGACGCAGGCGGCAGTGGCGGGACTTCCCCCGGTCGACCTGGTGATCACGGACCTGCCCTACGGCGAGCAGACCGACTGGCAGGGGCGAGCCGAAGCGACGGACCCGACGGCTGCGGGGCCTGCCTCCGAGGACTCGGCCGCCCATGGTCTGCACAGCCCCGGCTCGCGCAGCCCCGGCCCGCACCGCGCCGGCGGCACCGCCGAGAATCCGGCCGCTGCGGAGGCGACCAGGGCGGCTCGAGTCACGACGCTGCTGCGCGCGCTGCGCCCTGCGCTGCCCCCGGCGGCCGTGATCGTCCTCGTCGACCGTTCCCGCCGGGTGGCACTGCCCGCCGGGCTGCGGCCGCTGGAGCGCGTTCGGATCGGCGCCCGCTCCTCGGTGTTGCTCCGAGCGGGCGATCTCCCCGACTGATCGCCGACGCCCGTTCCGACGCCCGTTCCGACGCCCGTTCCGACGCCCGTTCCGACGCCCGTTCCGACGCCCGTTCCGACGCCCGTTCCGACGCCCGTTCCGACGCCCGTTCCGACGCCCGTTCCGACGCCCGTTCCGACGCCCGTTCCGCGCCGCCGCGCGTCACGCGACCGGCGGCGCGGCCGTCGCCTCTTCGGCGCGGTCGGGGTCGGCGGGCGGTTCGGGCCGGCGGGGGTGAATCAGCAGGGCGGCCGTCTTGTCCGGCAGGGTGATCTCGCCGTGGTCGACGAAGCCCGCCGCGAGGAAGGCACGAACGGAGGCCGGGTTGGCGACGTCGGGTTCGGCGACCACTCGGTCACAGGCCGGGTCGGCCCGCAGCAGTCCGCGCGCGACCGCGCCGAGCAGCGCCCGGCCCAGTCCGCGCCCGGTGGCGAGCCGGTCGCCGATCGCGACGTGCACCCCGAGGTCGTGGGGCTGTACCGGATAACACGCGGCCAGCCGATCTCGGCTCGCCCGGTAGACCTCCAGGTAGGCCAGCGGACTTCCCTCGTACAGCAGGAACACCGGGCGGGAGTGGTCACCCGCAGACTGCGCGGCCAACTCCTCGCGCCAGCGTTCCCTCGGCCAGTCCTGGTGCCAGAACGCCGCCACGTGGTCGCGGTTCATCCAGTCGTGGACCAGGTCCAGGTCGGGTCCCTCGGCTCGTGCCCAGCGGGCCTCCCATGGCGCGTCGAGCTGCGGCAGCGGCGGCGGTCCGACCTCGATCCGGCTCATCCGGCTCCTTCTGACGAGGACGGCACGACGGCCGTCACGACGGGGTCAGGCCATGATCCCCACATCCCGGTCCCGCCGGGGGGTGCGGTGCGTCACGCCGATCCGGCAGGCGGCAGCAGCGGACCGCCGGACCACTGTTGAAAGATCAGGGTGGTCTGCACGCGGGAGACCTCGTCACGGGAGGCGAACTCGTCGAGCACCAGGCGTTGCAGGTCGGCGGCGCCTGCCGTGGAGACGTGGACGAGATAGTCGTCGGGACCCGCCAGGTTGTAGAGCGCCCTGGTCTCGGGCAGGCCGAGCACGTGTGAGACGAAGGGCTCGACCAGCTCACGTCGATGCGGCTGGATGCGCAGGGAGATCAGCGCGTCCAGGGGCCTGCCCAGCCGCTCCGGGTCCACGCGGATCGTCTGGCCGAGGATGACGCCGATCGAGCGCAGCCGCGCGACGCGATCCAGGCAGGTCGACGGCGCGACGCGCACGGCGGCGGCCAGTTCCTTGTTCGCCATCCGTGCGTCGTTCTGCAACAGACGGAGAATCTCAAGATCAATCGAATCCAATTCGGCAGCATCTGACATTCGGCGAATAGTAGACGGACTTCGATCCATTCTCCCGAATATCAGTCAGGATCTCCCCGGCGCATCGAATCCGCGACGCCAGCATCGACCGGGGAGCGTCCGTCGTGCCGGAAGGCATCTCGCTGTTCATCATGATCACCGCGATCACCATCGTCGTACCGGGACCGGACTTCGTGCTGGTCACCCGCAACACGCTGCTGCTCGGCCGCCGGGCAGGTTATCTCACCGCCGCAGGCATCGCGGCGGGCCTGACCCTGTACTCGCTGCTCGCGGTGGTCGGCCTGACGACGTTGATCGCCGCGCACGAGGGGATGCTCACGGCGCTGCGCCTCGCAGGCGGCGGCTATCTCGCGTTCCTCGGCTGGCAGGCACTGCGGTCGTGGTGGCGTGGCCGGGCGAACCGGGGGACGCTCGACGAGCCCGGTGCCGTTCCGGCCGAGACTCTGCCCGCCCACGGCACCAGGCGCACGGCAGCGCGTTCCGGCATCCGACTCCCCGCACCGCTGGTACAGGGCGTACTGAACAACCTGTTGAATCCCAAGGCCCTCGTCTTCTACCTGACCCTGCTGCCGCAGTTCATCCAGCCTGCGGGGTCGGTGGTCGGGCAGACGCTGCTGCTGAGCGGGATCGCGACGCTGCTGGCCACCCTGTGGTGGCTGGCCTATGTCACGGCCGTCGGACGACTCGCCCCCGTGCTGCGCAGGCGTTCCGTGCGCGACGGACTCGATCTCGGCACCGGCATGCTGCTCGGCGGATTCGGCGTGGTCCTCGCCGTCGGAGCCCTGTGAGTCAGGGGCCCCACCGGGTCGGCTCCGGCGTGATCGGAGCCGAGGTCACGATGGCGCAGCGCATCGTCGATCCGCGCATCGTCGACCGGTCGTCCGCCTCGCGGGCGGGCACCACCACCGCGATCACGGTCCCCGCCTGCCAGGCTTGCCAAGGAGCCGTAGGGAGCCGCGACGGGACCTCGCGCGGCGCCATCCTTCGCGACGCCGCTACTGCAATTACCGAGCCCTGGTGACGAAGCCCGCTCCGCAGACGAGGGGCCGATGGGTAAAGTCCCTCGGGTGACCACCGCCGCATCCGCCCCCGCCGCCGAGACGGTGGTCCGGCCCGCCCGTGTCCGTCTGGTGATCGCTGCGATCGCGGCGACGCTGGCCGCGATCGACCTCTTCGTCAAGCACCTCGTCGAGCAAGCCCACCCGGCCGGTCCCGATCTCGGCATCCTCAGCATGCGGCTGGCCTACAACCCCGGCATCTCCTTCAGCATGGGCGCCTCGCTGCCTGCGTGGGTGGTCATCGCCGTCACCGGCGCGGTGACGCTGGGCATCGCCGTCTATGCGTGGCGCACGGCTCCCGAGGTGCCGAACTCGGCGCGGCTGGCCTTAGCCATGATCCTCGCAGGCGCAACGGGGAACCTCATCGACCGCATCGACGACGGGGCGGTCACCGACTACCTGCACACCGGCTGGTTCCCGACGTTCAACATCGCCGACGCGCTGCTGACCTGTGGCGTCGTCCTGCTGATTTTGGTCACGCTGCTGACCGAGTACCGCCCCGCCACCAGGCCGGAACCTCAGGACGAGCCCGCGAGCTGACGTCGGCCCGGCCCGTCTCGGGGCGCGAACGGAGACGCTGCGTGGCTGCGGACGGATGCGGGACGCGCACCCGGTCTCGGCCGAGCGATCGGCGGTGATGCGGACCACGGCGCGAACATCCACCGCGCGATCAACCTCGCACCGGCCGACGCGACCCCGACCTCGCCGATAGCCGAGGGCGCAGTCGTCGACGGCGCCTGACTTCGAGGGTGCCGCACAGGGGATGTCGAGCCGGCCCGCGCGACGCCGACCGGGCGCACCACCGGCACGATCGTCGATCCCGGCAACACCAGGCGGGCGTGATCGCGCCGCCTGACCAGGGCGGCGAGCACCGTGAGAACGGCGAGAACGGCGAGTGCGGTGAACGTGTGAATGACCATGACACGACTATCGAACACAAGTTCGATTCGAGCAAGATATCGATCGAGTGGAGTGTGGTTCGCACGGCCCTGACCCCGGACTCACCCCGACTCCCGAGGGACTCAGTCGGCGTCCGCGCTCTGCCGGATCAACCGCGCCACCCGCTCCTCGATGTCCACGAAATGCGCGCCGAGGGCGTCGCGGGCGGCGACCGGATCGCCCGCCCGCACGGCCTCGACGATCGTCCGATGCTCGTGGCAGATCTCGGCGCGGCCGGGCCTCGGCGGGTCGAGTTCGGCCTCCACGCGGTGGTAGACCGTCCAGAACAGACCGATCAGCTCCAGGGCGATCTCGTTGTCCAGCGGCCGGAACAGCGTCTCGTGGAACCGCTGATCGGTCTCGACGAGATCGCCGGACTCCATCGCCGCCACCAGCGCATCCAGTTCGCCGACCAGGTCCTCGTCGGCGCGGGCCACCACGGCCTCGACCAGCGACATCTCCAGGACCCGCCGGACCTCCATCAGATCCCGCAGCACCGAGGCGTCGTGCCGCATCGACTGGCGGGCGCGGAACAGCAGGCCGGGAGTGAAGGCGGTGATCGGCGCCGCGCCCACGAAGGTGCCGTAACCGTGCCTGATGTCGACGATGCCCAGGGTGCTCAGTGCCCGCAGTGACTCCCGCACCGAGTTGCGCCCCACGCCGAGTTCGTCGACGAGCTGGTTCTCGGTGGGCAGCGGGGAGCCCGGTGTCAGTCCACTGTCGATGATGAGATCGATGATCCGGTCTTGCAGCCGCCGGCCGTTCGCAGTCACGCGCCATCCCTCTTGCCACGGGTGTGGGCACCACAGTACCTTGCCCAGACATCCCACCTCCCAGGTGGGATGTCTGCCAGCGGAGCAAGGAGGCTCTGATGGATCCGCAGCACACTCGCGGCCGTCCCCGGTGGTATCACCAGCTCACGAGGAAAGACTGGAAGGCGTTCTTCGCCGCATGGCTCGGCTATGCGATGGACGGCTTCGACTTCGTCCTCATCGCACTGGTACTCACCGAGGTCGCGGCCGAGTTCGAACTGTCCACCGTCGAGGCGGCGAGCCTGATCTCGGCGGCGTTCATCTCCCGGTGGTTCGGCGGGCTGGCCCTCGGTGCGATCGGCGACCGCTACGGACGACGGCCCGCGATGGTGTTGAGCATCGTGCTCTACTCCGTCGGCACCTTCGCCTGCGGACTCGCCTGGGGCTACTGGCCGCTGTTCGTGGCGCGGCTCGTCGTCGGCATGGGCATGGCGGGCGAGTACAGCGCCAGCGCCACCTACGTGATCGAGAGCTGGCCGCGCGCCCTGCGCAACCGCGCCAGCGGCTTCCTCATCTCGGGCTTCTCGCTCGGCGGGGTGCTCGCGGCGCAGGCCTACCGCTTCATCGTGCCCGAGTTCGGCTGGCGCGCGCTGTTCCTGCTCGGCCTGCTGCCGATCCTGCTGGCACTCTGGCTGCGCCGGAGTCTTCCGGAGACGCCGGACTGGCAGCATCAGGCCGAGAGACGCGACGGAACCGGCGAACGCGACTTCGTCAGCGTCCTGTACGGCGGCCGGAACAGGCTGATCAACATCGTGCTGACGATCGCGGTGTCGCTCGCGCTGTTCTTCCTGTTCACCGGCGGCGCGACGGGCGTGCTCACGTGGGTGTCGATCGCCGTGACCGTCGCGGGTCTGGGCGCCTTCACCATCCAGTTCGCGGGCTCACGCAGCCCGATGATGCTGACGCTGATCGTCGTGGTCTTCTGCGCGTTCCTGTACTCGTGGCCGATCCAGGCCCTGTTGCCGACCTATCTCAAGACCGACCTCGGCTATGACCCCGCCCAGGTCAGCGAGGTCCTGTTCTTCGCGGGCTTCGGCACGGCGGTGGGCTGCTGTCTCGCGGGCTTCGTCGGCGACTGGCTGGGCACCCGTCGCGCCTACAGCCTGACGCTGCTCGCCTCGCTGCTGTTCATCCTCCCGGTGTTCGCCATCGGCGGGGATCAACTACTGCTGCTCGGGGTGCTGCTGTTCTGTCAGCAGGCGCTGGGCCAGGGCATCTCCGGAATCCTGCCGAAGCTGGTCAGCGGCTACTTCGACACCAGCACCCGTGCGGGCGGGCTGGGCTTCACCTACAACGTCGGGGCGCTGGGCGGCGCCGTGGCGCCGATCCTCGGTGCGCAGATCGCCGAGCGGACCAGCCTGGCGACCGCCCTCGGCGGCCTGGCGTTCAGCCTGACGCTCGTGGTGATCGTGCTCATCGCGGTGGACGCCCCCGCCCGAGTGCAGCGGCTCTTCGGCGACGACTCCGCGGCCGTCGACCTCACCGTCGCCGAGGACCAGATCGCGCCGGAACTCCGAACTCCCGCAGGCCGGAGCGCCGACTCGGCGGCGGACGACGCCGAAGGGGCCGACGGCCCCGACGACGCAGGCGCGGCCGGACCCGCCGCGCCGCAGGACACGACCGAACCAGACTCGCCGACCGGAGGCCGAACCTCATGAGCAAGCCGACCACCGCAGCCCGACCGCTCGTCGACGGGGGCGTGGTGCCCCCGCTGTGCACGCCGCTGACGCCGGATCAGGAACTCGACGTCGATTCGCTCGAACGGCTGGTCGCCCATCTGCTGGACGCGGGCGTCCTCGGCCTGTTCGTCGGCGGCTCCACGGGGGAGGCCGCCTACCTGCCGGACGAGCTGCGCAGACGCACCCTGGAGGTGGTGGTCGGCGCGGCCGCCGGGCAGGTGCCGGTGCTCGCGGGCGTCGTCGACATGTCCACCCCTCGGGTCCTCGACCACGCCCGCGCGGCGGCGGCGCTGGGCGCCGACGGCCTGGTGGCGACGGTGCCCTTCTACTCCCCCACTCATCCGGTGGAGATCCGCAGGCACTTCCGGACGATTCGGGCCGAGGTCGACCTGCCGCTGATCGGCTATGACATCCCCAGCGCCGTGCACACCAAACTCGACGCGGCGACGGTAGGCGAGCTGGCGGCGGAGGGCACTCTCGACGGGTTGAAGGACTCCAGCGGGGACCTCGACGGTCTGCGCGCCGTGCTCGACCTCGTCGGCGACATCCCCGGCTTCCGGGTCTTCAGCGGCTCCGAGACCGTGGCCGATCTGGGGCTGCGCTGCGGCGCGGCGGGTCTGGTGCCAGGACTGGGCAATGTGGACCCGCACGGCTACGTCCGGCTGCACCGGGCGGCGGCGGCAGGCGACTGGGACGAGGCGCTGCGCGAGCAGCAGCGGCTGCGTGCGCTGTTCGGTCTGATCGGGGTCGCGCCTGCCGATCGGATGGGCCGCTACTCCTCGGCGATCGGCGCGTTCAAGGCCGCGCTCGTCCTGCGCGGGGTGATCCGGCACGGCACCACCAGCCTGCCCATGGTTCCGCTGGACTCTGCCGAGATCGCCGCGGTCGGCGAACACCTCTCCCGAGCGGGCCTCTCCCTCGCTGGGAGCTGACGCCGGGGACCTCTCTCGGCGAGTGCAGGCCCGGCGCCCTCGCTACCGAACGCTGATCGCCGAGCCCCCGATCGCCGAGAGCGACGGGCCGCAGAGCGCACCGTACGGCAGGCGGTCCGCGGCCCTGTCGTCCACAGTGGTCGGCGGGCGGCGGTGGATTCATCGCCGCCGCCCGCACTGCGTTCACCTTGGCGACTCCTCGTCTCGACTGCCTTCCGGCGCGCGCTTCCCCCGATGAGCGGAGTCGCTGGCGGCGGCCGTTCGACCAGAGTGAAAGGCGAGATCGTCCACTGTTCCCGCCCTGGTCACGTCCGAGACAGGCCCCGGTCGCCTCGGTCGACTGTGCTCGGCGGTCGCAGCACCGGTTCGGCGTGAAGGGGAGGACATGCGGCGACGAGTCGACGCAAGGGGCAGCACGGACACGGCGGAGTCGGACGGAGCCGACGGAGCCAGACCCTCGGACGGGTCCGGCAGCCCGCGAAGACCGGACGGCAGCGATTCGGCAGGAGTACGCCGCACCTCGGACGCCATCGGGGCGGCCCTACGCAGCAGGCAGGCGCCCGAGGCCCCGATGCCCCGGTCGGCAGGTCGCGCGCGCCGAGGCGTCGGGATCACCGCCGTCTCCGCGCTGCTGCTGCTCGCGGCGAGCACCGGAGCGGGTGCGGTGGACGGCACGGCCGTCGCGCCGCCCGTGGAGGACGCACCCGCCGCGTCCTCGTCCGGTGAGTCCGCGCTGCGGACGTCGATCGACCCGACCGCCACCCCGCAATCGGGCTTCACCACCGACAGCGTGACCACCCAGGTCGCCCCCGGCATCGAACTCACCGAGTTCGACCGCTTCGACCCGGCCGGGTGGATTCGCGGCGACGTGCTGACCGCCGAGCTGTCCGAGACGAGCCTGGAGCCCGTCTACCTGCACCCCGGCACCGTGGCGGACCGGACTCCGCTGTCCGAGCAGCTCGCCGAGGCGGGCGCGGTGGCCGGGGTCAACGGAGACTTCTTCGACATCAACGCGACCGGTGCGCCGTTGGGCGTCGGCATCGACGACGGCGAGCTGCGCCATGCCCCGGCGGCGGGCCACAACCTCACGGCGGCATTCACCGAGGACCGCAGGGCCGCCCTCACCGAGGTGTTCCTCGCGGCTCGCCTCACGCTGCCCGACGGCACGGTGCTGACGGGCAGCAACCTGAACTCGCCTGTGATCGCCCGGGACGGCATCGGCGTGTTCACCCCGGCATGGGGCTCGACCAGCCGCGTCACGGCGACGTCGGGAGCGGCCGAGGTGCGCGAGGTGGAACTGGTCGACGGCCGGGTGTCCGCGATCCGCACGGCGCCCGGCGACGGGCCGATCGCCGAGGGCACCCAGATCCTGCTCGCCAGGGACGCGGGTGCCACGGCGCTCGACGCGCTGGTCGAGGGCGATGCGGTGGAGGTCGGCCTGGCGCCCCGCGCCGACGCGGCCGAGATCGCCGTCGCGGTGGGCGGCAACCGGGTCCTGGTCCGCGACGGAGAGGTGCAGCCGGTCGACAACGTCGCAGCGCACCCTCGGACCGCCGTGGGCTTCTCCGAGGACGGCTCCCGCTTCTGGCTCGTCAGCATCGACGGTCGGCAGTCGACCAGCCGAGGCATGACCGAGCTGGAGCTGGCGCACCACCTGCACTCCCTCGGCGCGCACGAGGCGCTGAACCTCGACGGCGGCGGCTCCTCCACGCTGCTGGCCAGGAAGGTCGGCGACGCCGAGGCGGCGGTGCACAACTCGCCCTCCGACGGCGGTGAGCGGCTGGTGCCCAACGGACTGGGCCTGCGCACTGCCGAGGGCAGCGGACGGCTGACCGGCTACCGCGTCGAACCCGCCGTGGCCGGGCCGGACTCCCATCGGGTGCTGGCGGGCCTGAGCAGGCGGCTCGACGCCCTCGGGCACGACGAGAGCGGCGCCCCGGTGGAGGCGACGCCCCGCTGGCGGGTGCACCGGCCGGGCAACGGCCGGGTGACCGACGGGGTGTTCGTCGCGCGCGACCGCGCCGACCGGATCGGCGAGACGACGACCGTGACCGCCGCGACGGGCAGGCTCCAGGGCACCACCGAGCTGGACGTGCTGGGCAGGCCGGTGCGGCTGCGGGGCGACGTCGGCCAGGTGGCGCTGTCCGGGGCCGAGGTCACCAGCCAGGTTCGCGTGCTCGGCAGCGACGCCGACGGGTTCAGCACCTGGGTGGAACCGGATGACCTGCGACTCGACTTCGATGCGGACGTGGTGCGGGTCGAGCCTGCCGACGACGGATTCGCCGTCACCGCGCTGGTCGACTCCGGCTCGACGGTGATCACCGCGACCGCAGGCGACCTCACGGCCCGGATCGGCGTCACGGTCGGCACCGAACAGCAGGTGCTCGACCCGCTGGACTCGCTCGACGGCTGGCAGGCCTCGGCCTTCCCCGCCGTCGTCGGCTCGGCCGTCTCACTCGCCGACGGCCGCGACGACACGCAGGGCGTGGCCCTGGACTACCGGCTGACCGGCACCACCGCGACCCGCGCCGCCTACGTCAACGCGGTACCGCAGACGCCGCTGCCCGAGGGCACGCAGCGCATCGGCCTCTGGGTCAACGGCGACGGCAACGGCGCGTGGCTGCGGCTGGAACTGCGCGACGGCGCGGACTCCCCCGCCGTGCTGGGCCTGGCCGCTTCGGTGGACTGGACGGGCTGGCGGTATGTCGAGACCGAGCTGCCCGCCGGGCTGGCGGCCCCCGTGCGACTCCAGCGTTTCTATCTGGTGGAGACCGACCGCGATCGGCAGTACGAGGGCCGGGTCGTGTTCGACGACCTGACCGCCGCCGTCTCCCCGGTGGCCGACGTGCCGCCCGAGCCGGTCTCCCCGGACGCCGCCGTCGTGGTCGACGACGTGCTGGCCCCCGAGCGGGGAGCCCTGCGGGTCGCCGTGGTCAGCGACGCCCAGTTCACCGCCGACGACCCGGCGGGCCCGCTGGTCGCCCAGGCTCGCCGGACGCTGCAAGAGGCCCTCGCGGCGGAGCCCGATCTCGTCCTGATCAACGGCGACCTGGTCGACCGGGGCACGGCGCCCGACTTCGAGCTGGCCCGTGCGGTGCTGGACGAGGAGCTGGGCGAGCAGGTCCCCTGGTACTACCTGCCCGGCAATCACGAGGTGTCCGGCCCCGGTGACACCTCCGAGTTCGAGGCCGTGTTCGGGGAGACTTCTCAGCGAGTGGACCACGACGGGATCCGGCTGATCCTGCTGGACAGCTCGCGCGGCACCCTGCGCGGCGGCGGGTTCGATCAGATCGAGATGCTGCGCGCCGAACTGGACGCGGCCGAGGAGGACAGGTCCGTCAAGGGCGTGCTCGTCGCGCTGCACCATCCGACCGACGACCCCGGCACGGCCGGAAACTCCCAGCTCGGCGACCAACGCGAGGCCGAGCTGCTCCTGGACTGGCTGAGCGAGTTCGAGGACGCCGCAGGCAAGCCGACGGCGCTGGTGGCCTCCCACGCGGGCCGGTTCCACGCCGATCGAGTGGACGGAGTGCCGAGGCTGGTTAACGGCAACGCCGGCAAGTCGCCGTCGGGTCCCGTCGATCAGGGCGGGTTCACCGGCTGGAGCCTGGTGCAGATGCGGCCTGCCGATCGCGACGAGGCGGTCCGCTTCGAGCTGCGCCCACATGTCGACGAGCTGGTGCTGACCGCGCCGGAACGCATCGGCAGGGACGACAGCGAGACCGTGACGACGCTGGTCCGGCAGGAGGATCGCGAGGTGCCGGTGGCCTATCCGGTCAGCGCGGACTGGTCGGGCTCGCGGAGCCTGCACATCGTCGAGTCGGACCGACCGAAGGACCGGCCTCGGCCGTGGCACGTCGCGTCCTTCGACCCGGCGACCGGCACGCTGGCGGGCCTCCGACGCGGTGAGGTCGAGCTGTCGGTGACGGTCAACGGCGTCACGGAGACGGTGGACGTCAGCGTCCGCTGACGGTTTTCAGAGCCGGGAGGCGGCGGGCGAGCGCCGCCGCCTCCCGGGCGCGGTCCGTGTCCGGGAAAGCTGAATCACCTCTGCACCGTCATGACTCGTCCCCGCGTCACCGCGTTTAGAACACGCACGTGCCATCCTGAAAATAGCCGTCGGCCTGATAATCCACGCTCGTAACGACGGGGGATTCCCGCTTGATGCGGGCAGCGAGTTCCTTGCCCTTCTCGATCCAGGCATGTCGATGCTGCGGGGAAGGGAACCCGGAGTCCTGCGGGACGGCGAGATTGAAGGTGCCCTGCAGTTCCTCATCCCACTCATGAAGCTCACGAGTCAGATCATCACTAAATCCGAAGTACTCGGCTGCCTCGTCTATCGTGTGATTGTGGAAGTCGCCGTCCTGCGCGTCGAAGTACATGGGGTCTTGGTCGTACCCGGCCAGTATCGCAAGTTCCACCGCCGTCGAGGTCATGAGAGCTTTCTCTTCCTGCTGATCGGGTGCGCTGTCACGATGAAGCCGTTGTCGCCTATCGTGATGGCGATGCGGATGCTCCCGCCGTGAATCTCGATCTCGTACACCTCCGCAGCCTTATGCTTTCCCACGAACCGGCCGCGGCGGAGGCAGCGGAACACGACGTCGATGATCTCATGTTCCGGTATCGCCGCGTCGGCGAACTCCTTTCGGCGCTTCGGTCGAAGGATGTGTGCTTGTCCGGCGTGGTCAGGATCTCCGGTTTCCAACCACACCAGATGGCCGCATCGGTGACGGATCATCCTGACGATCCTCGCGGGACTGATCTTGGTTCCGCCGCGTTTCAGCTCGGTGATCCACTCCGCATAACGCACTTCTGGATCACTCGAGGACACGTCTGCCGACGGGTTCGGGTCAACGGGCCAGGAGGCTGAGGGGCCCGCCGGTCCGGCAGGCGAAACGCCTGGGGGCGACGTCTCGGCGTCGCCGATCCCGTGCCCGGCGATATGTCTGCAGTAGCCGTCGATGATCTCCTGCGCCCCGCCGCGCAGGGCGCGGGCGGCGCGGACGTCCTCGGTGGACCGGACGGCGAGCTGGTTGATCTGTGCGACTTCGGGTTGTGTCGAGCCGTGGGTGGCGGCGGAGAAGACGACCGCGCCGTCGGCAATGGCGGCATCGGCCTGGATGGTGGCCTGGCGTGCCTGGGTGAGCAGGGCGTGGGCCCGGTGGAGCCGGCCACGATATCGGTGACCGACACTGCGCGAATCCTTACCTTCCGTGTTCACCCATGGTGTCGGAACAGCGTTCCGTAGTCGAGCGAATACTCACCGAGGAAGGTGGTCAGGCGGGCAGGCCCGCCGGCCAGAATTCGACGTGATCACCCCGAGCCGGGCGAGACCTGGTTCGCGTCTGCCCAGCCCGGGTCGTCACCGGCAGGCTGTCGTCAGGGCTTGCGCTGGCCCCGCTTCTCCCTGACCCGGATCGAGAAGCGGATCGGGCTGCCAGCGAAGCCGAAGGTCTCCCGGAATCGACGCTCCAGGAAGCGTCGGTAGCCCGCCTCCAGGAAGCCGGTGGTGAACAGCACCACCGTCGGCGGCCGGGTCTGCGCCTGCGTGGCGAAGAGGACCCTGGGCTGCTTGCCGCCCCGAACCGGCGGCGGGGTGGCCTGGATCAGCTCGTTCAGCCAGGCGTTGAGCTGCCCGGTGGGCACCCTGGTGTCCCAGGAGTCCAGGGCCTTGCGCAGCGCGGGCGCCAGTTTCGCCACCGCGCGGCCGGTCCTGGCCGAGACGTTGACGTGTTCGGCCCAGGGCACCCGGACCAGGCCTCGGTCGAGTTCCCTGGTGAGCTGAGTGCGGCGGTCCTCGTCCACGAGGTCCCACTTGTTGAAGGCCAGTACCAGCGCCCGGCCCGCCTCCACGATGTCGGTGATGACCCGGAGGTCCTGCTCGGTGATCGGCTCGCTGGCGTCCAGCAGCACCGCGACCACCTCGGCGGCCTCGATGGCCGCCTTGGTCCGCAGCGAGGCGTAGTACTCGGTGCCGCTCGCGGTGTTGACCCGCTTGCGCAGGCCCGCCGTGTCGACGAACTTCCAGATCTCGCCGTCCAGCTCGATCAGCTCGTCGACCGGATCGACCGTCGTGCCCGCGACCGAGTCGACGACCACCCGCTGCTCGCCCGCCAGCTTGTTGAGCAGGCTCGACTTGCCGACGTTGGGCTTGCCGACCAGCGCGACCCGCCGGGGCCCGCCGCCGCCGTGGCCGACGAGGTCTCGCGGCGACTCCGGCAGCGCCGCCAGCACGGCGTCGAGCAGGTCACCGGAGCCCCGGCCGTGCAGACCGCTGACGGGCAGCGGCTCGCCGAGTCCGAGCGACCAGAGCTGATGCACCTCGGCCATGGCCCGCTCGCTGTCGACCTTGTTGGCGGCGACCAGCACGGGCCGATCCGAGCGGCGCAGCACCCTGGCCACGGCGTCGTCGGTGGCCGTCGCGCCGACGGTGGCGTCGACCACCAGCAGCACGGCGTCGGAAGCGCTCATCGCCAGCTCCGCCTGGGCGGCGACCGCCCCCTGAAGGCCGGTGGCGTCGGGTTCCCAGCCGCCGGTGTCCACGACCGTGAACTTCCGGCCGTTCCACAGCGCGTCATAGGCGACGCGGTCCCTGGTCACGCCGGGGATGTCCTGCACCACCGCCTCTCGGCGGCCCAGGATGCGGTTCACCAGCGTCGACTTGCCGACGTTCGGCCGCCCCACCACCGCGAGCACGGGTTGCGGCAGCGCCGCCTCCTCCGAGCCCTCCACCATTTCACCGTCGGCCGACAGCTCCCACTCGGCCTCATCGGTCCAGCTCCCGTTCAGGCCGGTCACGTGTTCTCTCCCTTGTCTCCGCCGGGCGAGCCCGATTCGGCGAGCAGTCGCCGATCGAGTTCGCGCACCAGCTCCGCGAGTTCGCCCTGCACCCGCGCTGTCGCCTCGTGAAGGGCCGCGCGCCCCCGTCCCGAGGGCACGGTGAAGGCTTCCCCGAACAATACGTCCACCCTGGGCCGGAACCTGCGGCCGGACTCCGCTGGGCGGCGGGTGCCACGGCAGGCCACCGGCAGAACGAGTGCGTCGGAGGACCTGGCCAACCAGGCGGCGCCGTTGTGCGCCCCCGACACGTCGCCGCTGCCCCTGGTCCCCTCGGGGAACACCGCGACCAGCCCGCCTGCACGCAGGGCCCGGACCGAGGCCAGCAGCGGCACCCGATCGGCCTCGCCTCGGCGGACGGGAAGCTGCCCCATCCGCCGCAGCGCCCAGCCCATCGGCCCCCGGAACATCTCGTGCTTGATCAGGAACACGCACTGCCGCCGGACCAGGCCGAACAGCAGCGGCCCGTCGATCAGCGAACTGTGGTTGGCGACCAGGACCACCGGGCCTCGGCGCGGCAGCTGGTCGCGTCCGTGGACCCGGACGCGGAAGAAGACCCGGCCGATCGTCGTGCCGATCCAGCGGCCCACCCGGTTCATCGCCCGCCAGGAACCCTCCGGCAGCGCCGAGACCGCCGGGCTCGACGACTCGGAGTCGGCCGTCGAGGAGCGGGCGGTCATCGGGGGCTCCGTGGTCTCGTGACGGCGAGGCCGCTCTCGACGACGAGGCGGGACAGCTCCGCCAGCACCCCGGCCACGTCCAGGTGGGTCGTGTCCACTTCGACGGCGTCGGTGCCGCGCCGCAGCGGCGAGACGGCCCGGCTCGAGTCGAACTCGTCCCGTCTGCGCACGTCGGCGTGGGTCTCGTCGATCGACACCCGTCTGCCCTGGGCGCTGTCCTGGGCGCTGCGACGCCGGGCCCTGACCTCGGCGTCGGCGGTCAGGTAGACCTTGAGGCCCGCCTCGGGGGCCACGACCTCGCCGATGTCCCGCCCCTCGACGACGATGCCGACGTCGACACCGCGTGCCTCGGCGATGACCGCCTGCTGCTGGGCCACCAGGAGCCCGCGCACCTCGGGCACGGCCGCGACCGCCGAGACCGCCTGCGTCACCGGCTCGCCCCTGATCTCGGCGGCGACGTCCTCGCCGTCGAGCCGGATCTCGGGCCGCTCCGGATCGGTGCCCACACTCAGCCGTGCCTCGGCGGCGACCCTGGCGACCGAAGGGGCGTCCGCCGGATCGGTCCCCGACCGCAGCACCGCCAGCGTCACGGCCCGATACATCGCGCCGGTGTCCAGGTAGCGCGCCCGCAGGC
Organism: Actinoalloteichus fjordicus; assembly: GCF_001941625.1. Lineage (NCBI taxonomy): Bacteria > Bacillati > Actinomycetota > Actinomycetes > Pseudonocardiales > Pseudonocardiaceae > Actinoalloteichus > Actinoalloteichus fjordicus. The sequence goes on along the minus strand of NZ_CP016076.1, from coordinate 2,237,415 downwards.
CGAAGGCCAGCCGACGCGAGACGGTGGACTTCCCCGTCCCCGACGGCCCGTCCATCGCGACGATCCCGCGCAACTCAGCGCCCTCCACCGTGCCTCCGTTCGGCCGTGCCTCTGCCTCGCCGCGCCCCGATCGGGGGACACCGCATGTCCGGCGTCCATTCTGCCCGCTCGGGTCGGATGCTCCGAGGGCGGTCGCGCGAGGAATGTGGGCGAGATCCCGGCGGGCCTCGGGCGCCTGCTGGCCGCCCTGGGCGGTCGGCTCTGCTCGGGGGGACGGTGATCAGGGTCGTTCTACCCTGAGCTGCTCCCGGTGAGTGACGTGGCGTCTCGGGGCACGCAGGTCCCGTTATCCGGCTCGCGCGTACGGCAACCCCTGCTTGGGCGGGGAGGGCTGGATGTTCTGCGCGGTAGGCGGTAGGCCCGCCGGCTCACCCCCGCCTACGCGGGGAGGACCCGCCGCCGAAGTACCGCGCCCAGGCCCACATCGGCTCACCCCCGCCTACGCGGGGAGGACTCCGCGCCGTCGCCTGGCTGCTCCGCGAGGGTCGGCTCACCCCCGCCTACGCGGGGAGGACTGAACCTCGGAGACCCGGGCTCGACGGCGATGCGGCTCACCCCCGCCTACGCGGGGAGGACCTCGGCCGCCTGCCGCATCCGCGTCGCGCGCTCCGGCTCACCCCCGCCTACGCGGGGAGGACACGACCGATCGGAGTTGCGCCCGCGACAACCACGGCTCACCCCCGCCTACGCGGGGAGGACCTCCTCGGCGGCGGACTCAGCGGCACGGCGGGCGGCTCACCCCCGCCTACGCGGGGAGGACGGACAACGACATCCCCCCGACGTGTAACCGGAAGGCTCACCCCCGCCTACGCGGGGAGGACGGGCATCACGAATTCGAGATCGACCTTGACGGGGGATCACCCCCGCCTACGCGGGGAGGACCGGGCGGCACGGTGGTACTCCTGGGATGCCTGCGGCTCACCCCCGCCTACGCGGGGAGGACCCTTCGCGACCTGGGGCTTCAGAAGGGCGTTATCCTTTTGTGATTTATTCTTGCAGCCTTGACTGGGCACACGGCGTCACCATACCTCAGCGCCGAGTAGCGCTCGTCTGAGTGCCGCCGCATGGGGTCGCCCTCGGCAGCGGGCGTCGGCGGCCCGCCAGAGACCTCGGCTCCGCAGCCGCCCGGAAGCGGACCGCTCCAAACGCCGCGAATCCCCCGATGAACAAGACTGCCCGCCGCACAAGAGCGCGGCGGGCAGTCCCCAAGTCAGTCAGCCGACCGGTTCAGTCACCGCCGCCACCGCCGCCGTCCGACCCGGAACCCGAGTCCGACGAGGGCGAAGACGAGGACGAAGACGACGAAGAGCCGGAAGAGACCCCGGCATCGGCGGTCGAGGAGACGCTCACCTCGGCACGGCTCCCCGAGGACCCCGAGGAGTCCGAAGCATCCGGCCCCGAGGCACCCCGTTCAGAGGACGCACCGCCGGCGTCTCGCCGGTCGCCCGCCCCGGCGTCGGTCGCAGCCGCACCACCGGCGACCGCCGTGCCGCCGCCACCGTCGGAGTCACCGCCCGTGGCCCCCGTGGAGCCGTCGCGATCGGGGTTCGTGCCCCGCGCCAGTGCCGGGTCCTCCCGGCCGCGCCGCGCGAGGATCAGATAGGCCACCGCGCCGAGGAAGACCAGGCCCGAGGTGAACACGTTGATGCGTTGACCGAAGATCATCGTCGCCTGATCGGTTCGCATCAGCTCGATCCAGAACCGGCCGAGGGTGTAACCGGCGACGTAGAGCGCGAAGACCCGGCCGTGGCCCAGCCGGAATCGGCGGTCCGCCCAGATGAGCAGCAGCACGACGCCGAGGTTCCACAGCAGCTCGTACAGAAAGGTCGGGTGGACCACCGCGATGGGCGTGTGATCAACGGCGATGCCGTTGACCTGGTCCTCCAACCCGGTCGCCGGATCGATCCGCTGGTACAGCTCCAGGCCCCAGGGCAGATCGGTCGGCCCGCCGTAGAGCTCCTGGTTGAACCAGTTCCCGAGCCTGCCGATGGCCTGCGCCAGGATGATGCCCGGTGCCAGCGCGTCGGCCATCATCGGCAGCGGGATGCCCCTGCGTCGACAGGCGATCCAGGCGCCGACCCCGCCCAGGGCGATGGCGCCCCAGATGCCGAGACCGCCGTTCCAGATGGCGAAGATGTCCAGCGGGTTGCGGCCCTCGCCGAAGTACAGGTGGTAATCGGTGGCGACGTGGTACAGCCTGCCGCCGATGAGCCCGAACGGAACCGCGAAGACGGCGACGTCCAAGACGGTGCCCTGCTCCCCGCCTCGGGCCGCCCACCGCCGCTCACCCCACCAGATCGCCGCGACGATCCCGATCAGGATGCAGATCGCGTAGGCCCGAAGGGACAGCGGTCCGATGCGCCAGACACCCTGATCTGGACTCGGAATGCTCGCCAGGAACATGGTTACGGTACCGGTCACGCCGTCACACTATCCGGCACTCTCGGGAATGCCCACGCATGGTCGCCCGGCGACGGGACTCAATTGAGGTCGAGCCGCACCGGAAAGGGTCGCTCGAGGTCCAGGTGGCCGTCTCTACTGCGCGCCGTCTCCTGGAACTCGCCGCCGATCAATTCGAAGACGGTCATCGTCACCGACTGCGCCATCGGCGTCACCAGCAGTAGGAACGGGATGCCCGCGTGCGCGTAGAGCTGCTTCTTCAGCGCCCGGTCGAACATCTTCGACGCGGGCGAGGACACCTCGACGACCAGCACCAGGTCCGCCGCGTCGAGATAGAGACCGTCGCGATCCGGCACGCTGGTGATGGCGAGGTCGGGAATGAGCAGCCGTCCGCTGTCCAGCAGCACGCTGATCCGGGGCAGCGACTCGTACTCCGGCGGAACGGCGGCGAGGAAGGACATCTGAAGCCGTTGCAGAATCCGCTGATGGGTTCGGCCTGCCACCGGGCTCACGACCAACGCGCCGTCGACGAGCTCGATGCGCTGCCCGTGATCCTCGGGAAGCTGGAGCACCGCCGCCGCAGTCCAGGGACCGGCGTGGGCGAAGATGTTGGTGCTGGGTTCTGCTGGTGCCACCATGACCGGGGGCCTCCTCCAGGGTCGGCGGCACCACCCTGGCACGGGTTCCGACTGATCCTCTTCTGCACACGCGGAGCGTACCGTCAAACACACAGAGTAGTGAATTCCGCGATCCGGCCCGGCGAAGTCGACCCGAGTCAGGCAGGCTGCGTGCTCCGCCTGCGCACCCCGGCCGCCAGCTCGACGGCCAGCTCCCGCACCTCGGCCTCGGCGCCGGACAGCTCACGGTCCACGCCGCCGATCCGCGAGACGAAGGCCGAGCCGACGATCACCGCGTCGGAGAAGCCCGCGATCTCGGCGGCCTGATCCCCGGAGCGCACCCCGAGACCGACGCCGATGGGCAGAGTGGTGTGCGCGCGAGCTCGCCGGACCGTGCTCCAGGCCTCGGAGCCCACCGCGTCGCGGGCGCCGGTGACGCCCATCACGGCGGTGGCGTAGACGAAGCCGCTGGAGGCCTCGGCGGTCAGCGAGATCCGCTCCTCGCTGGAGGACGGCGCGATCAGGAAGATGCGGTCCAGCCGGTGCGTGTCGGCGGCCGAGATCCAGTCGTCGGCCTCGTCGGGGATGAGGTCCGGCGTGATCATGCCGAGCCCGCCCGCCGAGGCGAGGTCCCTGGCGAAGGCGTCCACCCCGTAGCGGTGCACGGGGTTCCAGTAGGTCATCACCACGGCCCGCCCGCCCGCCGAGGCCACCGACTCCACGACCTCGAAGACGTTGCGAAGCCGGAAGCCACCGTGCAGGGCCGACTCGGCCGCCCGCTGGATCACGGGACCGTCCATGACCGGATCGGAGTAGGGCACGCCGATCTCGACCAGGTCGACGCCGGAGTCCAGCATCGTCCGGAACAACGCCGAGGAGCCCGCCACCGTCGGATAACCGGCGGGCAGGTAGCCGATCAGCGCGGCCCGCCCTTCGGCGCGGCACTGGGCGAACATCGGCGCGAGACGACTCATCAGGCTTCCTTCTCCCCGAGCAGGCCGAACCACGAGGCCGCCGTGTCCACGTCCTTGTCGCCGCGACCGGAGAGGCTCACCAGCAGCACGGCGTTCTCGCCCCGTTCGCGCCCGACCTTCAGGGCGCCCGCCAGGGCATGGGCGGACTCGATGGCCGGGATGATGCCCTCGGTGCGACACAGCAGCTCGAAGGCGTCCATCGCCTCCGCATCGGTCACCGCCCGATACTCCGCCCGGCCGGTGTCCTTGAGCCAGGAGTGCTCCGGGCCGACGCCGGGATAGTCCAGGCCCGCCGAGATCGAGTGCGTCTCGACGGTCTGCCCGTCCTCGTCCTGAAGCAGGTAGGAGCGCGCGCCGTGCAGCATCCCCGGCAGCCCGGCGGTGAGGGTGGCGCCGTGCCGTCCGGTGTCGAGCCCCTCGCCTGCGGGCTCGAAGCCGATCAGCGCGACGTCCTTGTCGCCGAGGAAGGGGTGGAAGATGCCGATGGCGTTCGATCCGCCGCCGACGCAGGCGATCACCGCGTCGGGCAGCGTGCCCGCCTGGTCGAGCATCTGGGCCCGCGCCTCGATGCCGATCACCCGATGGAAGTCGCGGACCATCACCGGGAACGGGTGCGGACCCGCGACGGTGCCCAGCAGGTAGTGCGTGTCGTCGACGTTGGCGACCCAGTCGCGCAGCGCCTCGTTGATGGCGTCCTTGAGGGTGCGGGAGCCGGTCGTCACCGGGATGACCTCGGCGCCGAGCAGCCGCATCCTGGCGACGTTGAGCGCCTGCCTTCTGGTGTCGACCTCGCCCATGTAGACGACGCAGTCGAGCCCGAGCAGGGCGCAGGCGGTGGCCGTGGCCACCCCGTGCTGCCCCGCTCCGGTCTCGGCGATCACCCTGGACTTGCCCATCCGCTTGGTGAGCAGCGCCTGACCCAGGACGTTGTTGATCTTGTGTGAGCCGGTGTGGTTGAGGTCCTCACGCTTGAGGAACACCCGGCCGCCGCCCGCGTGCTCGGCGAAGCGGGTCACCTCGGTCAGCGGCGACGGCCTGCCCGTGTAGTCCCGCAGCAGCCGGGCCAGCTCGTCGGTGAACTCCGGGTCGACCCTGGCCTTGTCGTAGGCCGTGGCCAGTTCCTCCAACGCCGACATCAGCGCCTCGGGCACGAACCGGCCGCCGTAGGGGCCGAAGTGGCCGCTCTCGTCCGGTTCGTGCTCGATGGACCGCTCTTCCGACGTGGGCTTCGTGCCCTCACCGGCACCGCTCATCGGCTCGGCCTCGGACAGGCCGGGTGCGAGCCCGCGGTGACGAGCTGCGTCACCGCCGCCTTCGGGTCGCCGCTGGCCACCAGGCCCTCGCCGACCAGGACGGCGTCCGCCCCGGCGCCGGCATAGGCCATCAGGTCACTCGGCCCTCTGACCCCGGACTCCGCGATCTTGAGGACCTCGGCGGGCAGGCCGGGCGCGATCCGCCCGAAGACCTCGCGGTGCACCTCCAGGGTGTGCAGATCACGAGCGTTGATGCCGATCAGGCTGGCACCCGCCTGCAGGGCGCGGTCGGCGTCCTCGGCGGTGTGCACCTCCACCAGGGCCGTCATCCCGAGAGACTCCACCCGGTCCAACAAGGACTCCAGGGCGTTCTGCTCCAGGGCGGCGACGATCAGCAGCACGATGTCGGCGCCGTGCGCTCGCGCCTCGTGCACCTGATAGGTGCCGACGATGAAGTCCTTGCGCAGCAACGGAACGTCGACGGCGGCGCGAACCGCGTCGAAGTCCGCCAGCGACCCGCCGAAGCGTCGCTGTTCGGTGAGCACGCTGATCGCCCGCGCACCCGCCGCCGCATAGGAGGCCGCCAGTTCAGCCGGATCGGCGATGTCGGCCAGATGCCCCTTGGACGGGCTGCGCCGCTTCACCTCCGCGATGACGCCGATGCCCGGCGCCAACAGCGCCGTTCTGACGTCCTTCGGTGGCTTGGCCTGATCGGCCAGCCGCTTGATCTCATCGAACGGCACTGCCGCCTCGCGATCCGCGAGGTCGGCACGCACTCCGTCGAGGATTGACTCCAGGACACTGTTCACGAGATCACCTCGTTGACGTGCCCGTCCGTGCGCTCGATCACGCCCACTCCCCTCGCGCGCCGCCGGGTTCCCAGGATGCTAACCCCATTCGCCCTTCGCTCGGGCCACCGGGTCCGACAATTCCGCAGCGCAGGAAGGCCGTCAGGCGCTCCGACCTGCATGGTCGTTTGCAGGATCAACGATCCTCCTCGGTCGGGTCGGTCCCCTCGTTCAGCGTGTCCCACATCCGACGGTCCGGCTCGACCGGGGTCCGCTCGGTTCTTCTCGCGGTGTACCGGCTGCCCAGGGTCGGCAGCACGCCGCCCCGCAGCGCGGTCCACAGGCCCGCGACGGCCAGCGTCAGACCGCCCGCGCCCGCCGCCACTCGACCCAGCAGGATCGCGGGCGGCTCGTCGACGGTCTGGTCGACGAGCGGCCCGAGGAAGATCGACATCTCGTCGGCGGGCCCGGCGTCACCGCCGACCACCGCCGCCCACACCACCGCCGCGCCCGCGACGACCAGCAGCCCGCCGACGATCCGACGCGGCAGCCCGCCGAGCGCGACCAGCGCCGCCACGGCGGCCAGGGCCAGCAGGGCCGTCGGGGTGAGCCAGCCCGCCGCGTCGGCACCGGTCAGGACGACCGTCGAGGTCAGGTTCTCCTCGCCGGGAAGGATCACCAGCCACGGCAGCAGCGTCGCCGACCAGAGCAGTCCGGCCGAGACCGCCAGGAGAAGCGCCAACCCCGTGAGCAGCCGCCTGCCCGCCGCAGCGGGGCTGCCCGGCACCGCGTCCGCCGCGGTCGGGTCGGACTCGTCCCGGGCCGCCTCAGGCTGCGTGACGGGAGCCTGGCGGTCGGGGGCCGGGGAGGCGGTGTCCGGGGAGTCGTCCGGCGGCCCCGAGGAGTCCGGGACTTCTCGGGGGTCCGGACCGTGCTCAGGCACCGGAACTCCGCACCGCGAGGCTCGCGACGTCGCCGGGCAGCCCCGCAGACCGCGCCCCGTCGCCCGCCGGGGCGGGCGCCGCCAGCGTCTCGGCCGTCGCGATCGCCGCCAGCACCGCGCCTGCCTTGTTCAGCGTCTCCTGGTCCTCGGCGACCGGGTCGGAGTCGGCCACGATCCCGCCGCCCGCCTGCACGTAGGCGGTCCCCTCGCGCATCAGCGCGGTGCGGATCGCGATCGCGGTGTCGGCGTCGCCCGCGAAGTCCAGGTAGCCGACCACGCCGCCGTAGACCCCGCGTCGGGTCGGCTCCAGCTCCTCGATCAGCTCCATCGCCCTCGGCTTCGGCGCCCCGGAGAGGGTGCCCGCAGGGAAGCAGGCCGCAATCGCGTCGAAGGCCGTGCGGCCCTCGGCGAGGCGCCCGGTGACCGTCGAGACGATGTGCATGACGTGGCTGTAGCGCTCCACGGTGAAGAACTCGACCACCGACACCGAGCCCGGCGCGCAGACCCGGCCCAGGTCGTTGCGGCCGAGGTCGACGAGCATCAGGTGCTCGGCCCGCTCCTTCTCGTCGGCCAGCAGGTCCTTCTCCAGCAGCGCGTCCTCCTCCGGGTCGGCGCCACGCCACCGCGTGCCCGCGATGGGGTGCGTGGTCGCCACGCCATCACGCACAGTCACCAGGGATTCGGGGCTGGAGCCGACGATGTCGAAGGGCACCGCTCGGCCGTCCGCCCCCGGCGACTCCAGGCGCAGCAGGTACATGTACGGACTCGGATTGGTCGCCCGAAGTACCCGGTAGACGTCGAGCGCATCGGCGTCGGTGGTCATCTCGAACCGCTGAGACACCACCACCTGGAACGCCTCACCTGCGCGGATGGCCTCCTGGGCCGCCCGCACAGCGGCGTGGTGCTCCGCCTCGCTGCGCCTGCGGACGAAGTCCGGCTTCGGCCGGTCGTAGACGGCGACGCTGGCCGGGGCGGGTGCGCCGAGCCGGACCGTCATCTCGTCGAGCCTGGCCAGCGCGTCCCGATAGGCGGCGTCGAGCCGTTCCGGGCTGTCGTCCCAGTTCACCGCGTTGGCGATCAGGGTGATGGTGCCTTCGTGGTGGTCCAGCGCGGCGAGGTCGGTGGCGAGCAGCATCACCAGTTCGGGGAGGTGCAGATCGTCCTCGGCCAGCTCCGGCAGGCGTTCCAGTCTGCGGACGGTGTCGTAGCCGAGGTAGCCCACCATCCCGCCGTGCAGCGGCGGCAGGCCGGGCAACGGGTCGGTGTGCAGCACCCGCAGCGTGTCCCGCAGCGCGGTGAGGGGGTCGCCGCCGGTGGGCAGCCCGACCGGTGGAGTGCCGGTCCAGACGGCCTCGCCGTCACGCACGGTCAGGGCGGCCGGACTGTGCACACCGATGAACGACCAGCGCGACCAGGAACGTCCGTTCTGCGCCGACTCGAAGAGGAAGGTGCCCGGTCGGTCGTCGGCGAGTTTGCGATACACGCCCAGCGGGGTCTCGTCGTCGGCGAGGAGCTTGCGCACGACCGGGATCACCCGCCGCTCGGCCGCCAGGGCACGGAACTCCTCCAGCGTCGGGCTGACCGCGCCGATTCCGCCACCAGTTGCGTCCACCATGACGTCATTGTGCCGGTGGGCGTTCTCCCGCCGTCAGGGGACATGATGAGGCGGTGAACGGCCCGACTGACCCACTGGACGAACCGGGCGGCACCCGCCGCCGAGGACGGCGAACCGGCGGCGACACCCGTGCGGTCCTGCTGCGCTCCGCGAAGGAGGTCTTCGCCGAACGCGGCTACGAGCAGGCGACCGTCCGGGCCATCGCGGAGCGCGCGGGCGTCGACGCCGCGATGGTCAACCACTGGTTCGGCGGCAAGGAGAAGCTGTTCACGGCGGCCGTCGAGCTGCCGTTCGACCCGTCGATACTGGTCGACATCGTGCTGGACGGGGAGCGCGAGTCGGCACCGGAACGGCTCCTCACCGCCTTCGTCTCGATCTGGGACGACCACGCCGACGGCTTCGCCGCGCTGGTCCGCAGCTTCAGCTCGACGGCGAGTGCCGCCGAGATGCTGCGCACGGCGCTGAGCCGCTTCGTCATCGGCGAGGCACTCGGCAGGCTCGGCGTTGACCAGCCCCGGGTGCGCGGCGCGCTGGTCGCCAGCCAGATCGTCGGCCTGGGCATCACCCGGTACATGCTGCGTCTCGAACCGATGAGCACGGCCGATCCGGCGTGGGTGGTGGCCGCGCTGGCCCCGACGCTGCGGCGTTATCTCTTCGAGGACCTGGCGCTGCCGCCTGCGGAGAGCTGACGGCGGGTCAGCGGCGGAGTCGGTTGAGCAGGCTGATCAGGACGGCCCGGTCGCCAGGCGCCAACGAGGTCCCCGCCAGCGAATCGGCGGTGGCCGAACGCAGGGTCTCCACCACCGCCTCCAGAAACTCGATACCGAGATCCGTCAGCGCCAACCGCTTCCCGCTGCCCCGACCCGTGACCGTCAGATAGCCCCGATCCGCCAGCCGGACCACGCTGTGATCCAGGCTCCGGGGCGGCAGATCCAACGCCGTGTTCGCAATGGCCTTCCGCATCGGCTGCGGCGCCCGCGCCAACAACCGCAACAGCCGATAGTCATACACCGAGATCCCATGACAATTCCGCAAGGCATCCGCAGGCTGCACCGTCCACCGTTGGACTGCGGCGATCAACGTCTCCCACATCACCCACGGCTCCGCCGACACTGCCCGCGCCCCCACCGCCACATCAAGAGGCACCGGACCGACAGTCACCGGCCGACCACTCACATCGACCGGGGATGAAGAGACTCCCACCGGCGGAGCCGCCGGAGAGGGCGGCTCGCCCGGCCGGGGACGCGGCGATGCCGGGGCGGAGGTGGTGACATGCGGGCTGGTGTCGGACATTCGTCGTCCTCTCCTAGGGAAGGCCGGCTGAGGGATGGCCGTCTCGGGGCAGGTGAGAAGCCAGGTAAGGATCGGCAGGTGCGGATCTGGCGGAGCGTCTCGTCCTCGGCCCGCTCGACGGGGTGCACCGTCGGATCGGGCAGGCGGCGGAGACCGGTGTCGAGGTGAGCGGCGTCGAGGTGAGTGATGTCGAGGTGAGCGGCGTCGGGCAGGCTGCCGAGTCGGGAAGACCCGGAGTTCAGGAAGACACCGCTGTCAGCAGGGTCGGGGGCGTCGGCCGGGCGGCAGTGTGTCCCAGGCACAGCGGGCAACGCTGCTCGTCGTAGAAGCACACCCGCAACGGACGTCGATTCATCGGACGGAACTCCACCTCCGGCGCACAGACCGGCCGGATCAGGTCGGAGCCGTTCCACCCGGCATCAGCGAGGTGGGAATCACCGGTACGCACCGTCCGCACAAACCAGGCCAACGTCATCACGAACCCACCACCGTCGGATCGACGCCGTCGGACGGCGGCACGGCTTCCACCGGAAAACAGACCGAGCAGCGCAACAACCGCACCCACTCCTGCACCGACACCAACACCGCCCCACACTCCGCCAAGTACACCGACCGGTATGTCTCATCCCGACGGTGCTCCAACCGACGAAACCGACCCGCCCACCGCTGCGGAGAAGCCGGCACCGGCAACCGACCCCAACTCCCCGAGAACGGATCACCATCACCAGGCCCGCACTCACGCAGCAACACGACCGCACCGTTCGTCCCGGCGGCGATGCTCACGCGTCCACCGCCCGGAGTCGACCGATGAGGACGAACGGCCGGACCCGCGCGGCGGCCCCCACACGAGGAGCCCGCTCGCGAGCCGGTTCGCGGCAGACCAGCAGATCGAGCGCGGGCACCCGGGGCACGGGCACAGCGGGTGCAGACACCTGGGGCACAGGCGCAGGGGGCATGAGCGGTCGACCGCCTCGCGGCCCCACGGCGACGAGCAGACGGCGGGTCCGCCACCACCGCAGAAGTCGATCGAGCAACGGCCCCGCCCCGGACTGCCCGGCGAATCCGGGGTCGGCAGGCGCGGCAGGCGGCATCTTCGCCATCGGAGCCCCTGTCATCGGAGCCCCCGTCGTCGGAGCCTTCGTCGTCGGAGCCTTCGTCATCGCGGCCTTCGTCATCGCACCTCGTCTCGGTCGTCGTCGGTTTCCGAGGCAGCGGGCCTGCGCCCCTGCTCGGGCCTGCGGGCACAGTTCATCTCGTGGGCATCGGATGCGGGGAAGTCCTCGTCCTGGCGGCCGCACCAACAGCAGGTGCGCGTCAGCCGCCTGCTCCACTCCCGCTCGGTCTCGTCGGGGCCCTTGCGCATCCACGGCTTCACCGGAGGTCTCCGTGGCACGCGGGGCAGGGCTGGAGCCGCTCGCCGTCGTCGGCGGGCCGAAGCACGGCACCGCAGCGCGCGACGTCGACCGACGTGTAGTCGGGGTCGTGAACGTGCGCGTATCCCGGCTGGAGAAGACCGGCCCAGATCGGCGCGGCGGTGACGTTCGTTGCGAGGACGGTCACCGCGACACCGCCCAATAGATATGCAACACGGCGTACCAGGCGCCGAACATGGACAAGATCAGCAGGACGACGGACATTCGCTCACCCCCGTGATGAGTCCACCCGAATGAGTGGTACTGCACCATGCTTGACCTGCCGAAACATTCATGTCAAGCCGAGTGAGGGCAATTATGTTGCACTAGACCTAATTTCAATCGGTACTCTCTGGTGCATGTCTGGCACAAATCGCTCACCCTTGGCCCGAGCCCTCGGCGATGCATTGAGGCAGGCCCGCCTCGAAAAGGGCCTGACAGTCCGGGAAGTGGCCCGTCGTCTCGACGTCAACCACGCACCGATCAGCCGCAACGAGAGTGGTGCACGAATCCCGAAACCCGACGAGGTCGCCACTCTCCTCGGCGCGATCGGGGCGGACTCAGGTTCACGCGAACGGATTATGACGATGGCCCGCGACGTCGACCGGGAAAACTGGGCCGCCGTCGGCAGTAGCGTCGCCCCGACGCAACTCGACACGCTCGTGAAATACGAGAACGAGGCTCAGACCATCACCGACGTGAACCCGCTGCTGGTTCCCGGCCTGCTCCAGACCCGCGACTATGCGTACGCGATCATGCGGTTCGGCGACACTCCCGAGACCGTCGCCACCAAGGCCGTGCTGCACCGACTCGGACGCCAGTCCGCCCTTTCTGGACCCACCGCGCCCAAGTTCACCGCGATCCTCGCCGAGTCGGCCCTGATCCAGCGCATCGGGAGCCGAATGATCATGGCTGATCAACTCGACCACGTAGTCGATCGGGCCAAGTCCTCGAACATCTCGGTCCGGGTACTCCCGATCGCTGCGGGATACCACGCGGCACTGATGGGCGGCTGGTTCCTGCTGGAGTTCGACGATGCCCCGCCTGTCGTCCACTTGGAACACGTCGACTCCGGGACCTTCGCCCACACGCGACGGACGACACGATCGTTCCTAGAGGCCAAGGATAGCCTGCTGTCCGTCGCGATGAGTGCGGAGGACTCGGTCCGGCTCATCGCGACGCACGCTGCTCACCACCGCCAAGGAGATGACCTCTATGACCGAACCTCTCGAACTTCGACGGTGGCGTAAGTCGAGCCGGTCCGCCCATAAGACCAACTGCGTCGAGATCGGCCAGGCCCCCGGCTTCATCGGCATCCGCGACACCAAGAACCGCGACGGCGGCACCCTCATCGTCGACCACACGACCTTCACCACGTTCCTCAACGCCCTACGCGCCGACCGACTCGGCTGACCAGGCCACCAGACGACGAACGGCCCTGTCACCAGACAATCGGCGGCAGGGCCGCACTGTCGATCCGCTCGCCACATCAGCCGGGAACAAGCAGGCGCACAACGCCCGCCACCTGGCCGAGGCCGGGGCTGCCGTCGCGTCATGCGGAGCACGCTGACCGGCGACGTCTGCTCACCGCGCTCCGGATGGAGGCAAGGATGCTCGACCCGCACTGGGTGTTCGCAGGAGCGGTGCTCGGTCTGGTCGGCAGCGTTCGCTATGCGTTCGCGATCACGCGAGGACGGGTACGCCCCAACCTCGTCACCTGGTCCTTATGGGCCGCCGCTCCCTTGATCGGGTTCTTCGCCCAGTTGGACTCCGATGTCGGTCTTCCCGCCGTGATGACGCTCGCCGCAGGGGTGGGACCGTTGATCGTGATTCTGACGAGCGTGATCGCCAGACGCCACTACACCCGCCTGGGAGTCCTCGATCTCGCCTGCGCGGGGACCGCCGCGCTCGCACTGTGCATCTGGCTGGGGCTCGGCGCGGCACCACTGGCCGTGCTCTTCGCCGTGGCCGCCGATGCCGTCGCCGCACCGCCGACGATCGTCAAGGCGTGGCGCCACCCCGACTCCGAGAACGTCTTCTTCTACGTCTTTGTCGGTGTCGGCGCGACGATCACCCTCATGACGATCTCCTCGTGGGAGCCGCAGGCCTGGGCCTTCGCTCTGTACCAGGTCGCCCTCTGCGTACTGCTCATCGGCATCATCGCGACCCGGCGGCGCGCCCACGCGGGAAGGCTGCGCCCTCGAACGTGACGGCGGGGTGGCGATGCGAACCCGGGCACGGGAGCTCGGTCTTGGTCGTCGCCGACGATGCGGCCGGGTCGTCATCCTCGCCGAACTGCGGCGTCATCGGGGTCGGGGACGACGTGCAGTTCCGCGTCCGCGACGAGAGTGATGACGGGGCGGGTGGAATACTCGTCATGGGATGGCGTCTCCGGGGACCTCGGCAGGTGTGTTCGCTCCGGGCTCCCCGACGGCGAGCCTATGGCCGTGGGGCAGGATCGCTCGGACTGCTCGCCTCGGCCAGCAGCACGCGGGCGTCGAAACAGGTGCGATCCCCGGTGTGACAGGCGGCGCCGACCTGGTCGACGATCAGCAGCACGGTGTCGCCGTCACAGTCCAGCCGGACCTCCCGGACGTGCTGGGCATGTCCCGAGGTCTCGCCCTTGACCCAGTACTCCTGCCTGCTGCGGGAGAAGTAGGTGGCCCGGCGGGTCGCCAGCGTGCGGCGCAGCGCCTCGTCGTCCATCCAGCCGACCATCAGCACCTCGCCGCTGCCGTGCTGCTGGGCGACCGCGCACACCAGGCCGTCGGCGTTGCGCTTGAGCAGGGCGGCGATCGTGGGATCGAGCGTCTCGTCAGTCATCAGCGGCCGGGGCCTTCCAGTCCGAAGAAGCTCCGGGCGGGCCCGGTGTTGAGCAGCACCACCGCGTAGACGGTGCCTGCGGCGGCGATTCCCCCGAGGACGCGCACCCACCAGAATCCGTCGTTCAGCACGAACTGGAGGTACAACAGCGCGACCAGCACGGCGATGACCATGGCGAACATCCGGAGTCCCGGCCTGCCGGTGAACAGGCCCGCACCCGCCGAGCCCACCGCGAGGAAGATCACCAGCGGCAGGCCGACGACGTCGAAGCCGCCCTCGGTCAGCCAGCGGACGATCCCGACCAGCAGGAACGCCAGGGCACCGCCCGCCAGCGCCAGCGCGGCGACCCGTACTTCGACGGGCGTGCGGGAGGAGCTGGTGGAGGTGTCGCTCATCGGACGACCACCCCGGCCTCGCGCAGCCCGTCCTTGACCTGACTGATGCGCAGCTCACCGAAGTGGAAGACGCTCGCGGCCAGCACCGCGTCGGCGCCCGCGTCCACCGCCGGGGGGAAGTGCTCGACGGCGCCCGCGCCGCCGCTGGCGATCAGCGGCACGCCGACGACCCGCCGGATCGCCCGGATCATGTCCAGGTCGAAGCCCGCCTTCGTCCCGTCGGCGTCCATCGAGTTGAGCAGGATCTCGCCGACCCCCAGCTCCTGGCCGCGCTCGGCCCACTCGACGGCGTCCAGGCCGGTGCCCCGGCGACCGCCGTGCGTGGTCACCTCGAAGCCCGAGGGCGTCGGCGGCTGCCCCGGCGGGACTCGCCGGGTGTCCATCGACAGCACGATGCACTGGGCCCCGTAGCGGCGGGACGCCTCGCGGAGCAGCTCGGGCCTGGCGACGGCGGCGGTGTTGAGGCTCACCTTGTCGGCGCCCGCCCGCAAGAGCTTGTCGACGTCGTCGACGGCGCGCACGCCGCCGCCCACGGTGAGCGGGATGAACACCTGCTCTGCGGTGCGTCGGACCACGTCGAAGGTGGTCTCGCGGTCGGCGGAGGAGGCCGTGACGTCGAGGAACGTCAGCTCGTCCGCGCCCTCGGCGTCGTAGGCGGCGGCCAGCTCGACGGGATCGCCCGCGTCGACGAGGTCGGTGAAGTTGACGCCCTTGACCACCCGGCCCCGATCCACGTCGAGGCAGGGGATCACCCGGAGTGATACGGACATGGCGACCAGCCTACGGCGGCGGCGAGGTCTCCTTCTCCGTGCGGTGGCGCATCCAGTACCGACCGAAGAGCGCGATCACCGGCAGAGTGAACAGCAGGGGCCCGATCACCGCGATCGGCCGTTCCAGCCACCAGCCGACGTCCGGCACGGTGGTGTCGTTCATCGGGCTGCCCTGGATCAGCCAGGTCACCACCTGCGACAGGGCCATCCCGGTGGTGTGGAAGAGGAACAGCGGCAGCGCGAACCGGTTGATCACGTCGTTGAACCGCTGCCAGCTCGCCCGTTGCAGCAGGACCTGCATCCGCGGTCGGAGCACCTCGACGGCACCCATCTGGAAGGCCAGCAGGGCGACGATGACGAAGGTGGGCGGCGCCATGTTGGAGAGCCGGTCGCCGGGCACGCCGACCATCGAGCCCGGATAGAGCCCGGAGAACACGAGCCCGGCCAGCGCGAAGAGACCGACCCACAGCACCACGGGCCCGAAGCGGCGACCGACCCTGGCCAGTCGCTGGTAGAAGAAGCCCGCCTGATGCGCCAGGCCCCACACCAGGAGCATGTTCAGCCAGCCGAGCAGCTCCAGGCCGTAGCGGAAGCGCAGGACGTCCACCAGCATCGCGGCGCCGCCCATCCAGATCAGGGCGAGCAGGTCGAACCGTCGGTGCAGCCACAGACTGAACGGCAGCAGCGCGATCAACACCAGGTACACCGCGAGGAACCACAGCGGGCTGATCACCAGCAGCACCACCTGGCCCATCCAGCGCAGGTTGAAGATGGTGCTCAGCACACCGCCGAGCACCACCCAGGTGAGCAGGAGCGCGCCGCCGGGCACGGCGAGCTGACTCAGCCGGGAGCCGACGAACGCGGCGAGGCTGGTACCCCTGGCGTGGGCGCGCTGCCAGGAGACCATGTGCACGTAGCCGCCGATGTAGAAGAACACCGGCAGCACCTGAAGCAGCCAGGTGGCGATCCACAGGCCCGAGGTGAAGCCGAGCGGGCTGGTGGCCTCCGGCCCCTCCGGGCTCCACACCAGGATCGTGAACGCCCAGTGCCACAGGACCACCACCAGCAGACTCATCGCCCGCAGCAGGTCGACGTAGCGGTCACGGCGGCGGTCGGGCTCCGGCGTGGGGGCTGGTTTCGTACGGGCCTGGGTCGTGGGGGCCTGCGTCGTGAGGGCCTGGGTCGTCGGGGCCTGGGTCGTGGGGGCCTGCTCCAGGCGAGCCTGCTCCGGTGACGCCGAGTCCCCGAGGGCCTGTTCCGTGGGGCCCGAGTCCGCAAGGGCCGGGCCTTCGAGGGCGGCGGGCTGCGCCGTCGAGGTGACCTCGGGCGGATCGGGCTGCTCCGAGGGGGTCGATCTCGACACGGTGATTCCCTTCTCGGCCCACCATGCGGCACCATGGCGGCGGGATGCCTCGACGACGATCCGGCCTGACACGAACCCGGTGGCCCGAGGGAGCCGGGTTCGCCGCCATGGCCGCGCTGCTCGCTGCGGGAACCGTGAGCACCAATGTGATCCTGCCACCGAAGGCCTACCCCGTCGGAGGCCTGTCGATCACAGTAGCCGCACTCTGCGTCGCGAGGCGTTGCGGACTGTCACGAGATGACATCGGCTTGGGGTCCGCGTCGGTGCCCTCGGGGCTGCGAGTCGGCGGAGCGGCCACCGCCGTGGTGAGCGGTCTCGGGCTCGCCGCCCTGGCCGTGCCTGCGCTGCGTCGGGCGTTCGAGGACGACCGGGCGGCTGAGGCGGGCGTCGGCGAGCTGCTGTGGACCGTGTTGATCCGGATTCCGGTGGGCACCGTCCTCGCGGAGGAGGTCGCCTTCCGGGGCGTGCTGCCCGCGCTGACCGGCTCCGGCACGGGGAGCCCCGGCCGAGCCATGATCGTCTCGGCGGGGATGTTCGGTCTCTGGCACGTGCTGCCCGCCATGAGCCTGGCGGGCGACAACCGGGCCGTGGAGGCCACCGTCGGGCGCGGCAGGCTGCCGACCGTCCTGCTAGGCGTGTCGAGCACATTCCTCGTCGGGCTCGCCCTGCACGCCTTGCGGGTCCGGGGCCGTGGCGTCCTGGCGCCCGCACTGGTGCACCTGGCGACGAACTCGGGCGGCTATCTCGTCTCCTGGCTCGTCCAGCGGGCCGCGCGGCGGCGGGCTCGGGGCTGAGGAGGCCTGGGGCTCGCGGCAGCGGTTCCGGCGAGGCGGCACGGCGGCGCTGTCCCAGAAAACGCCCACGACGACGCGCCCGAGCTCGGTGACCGGGCCGCGCAGGTCACCTAGCCCTCGGCAGACACGTTGTGGTGGGCCGATGACGAGATCGGGCCGAGACAGGCACGTCGGCGGCCCTGATTCGGTCTCCAGGACGCTCGGTGTCCTGCCAGCCGAGACCCCGCAGACCGAACCGCATCGGGTGACGTCCTGCACCATCCAATTCATCCACGGCCGCGAACTGACCGTGGTGGGCCTCGACGCGGTCTCCGGCGTCAGCGCACGGCGGCCAGTGCGTCGGGCAGGGTGAAGGCGCCCGCGTACAGCGCCTTGCCGACGATGGAGCCTTCCAGCCCGGCGGGGGCCAGCTCGGCGAGCGCCTGGAGGTCGGCGATGCTCGACACGCCGCCGGAGGCGATGACCGGTGCCTCGGTGCGGGCACAGACCGCGCGCAGCAGATCGAGATTCGGCCCGCGCAGCGTGCCGTCCTTGCCGACGTCGGTCACGACATAACGCGCGCAGCCGTCCGCGTCCAGGCGGGTGAGGACCTCCCAGAGATCGCCGCCGTCGCTGGTCCAGCCCCGCGCGGCGAGGCGATGCCCCTGCTCGGTGATGCGGACGTCGAGCCCGACGGCGACCGCGTCCCCGTGCTCCGCGACGACCTTCGCGCACCAGACGGGGTCCTCCAGCGCCGCCGTGCCCAGGTTCACCCGGCTGCATCCGGTGGCCAGGGCCGCCGCCAACGACTCGTCGTCGCGGATGCCCCCCGACAGCTCGACCTTCACATCCAGGCGGCCGACGACCTCCGCGAGCAGCTCCCGATTGGTGCCCCGACCGAACGCGGCGTCGAGGTCGACCAGATGGACCCACTCGGCACCGTCGCGCTGCCAGGCAAGGGCCGCGTCCAGCGGCGAGCCGTACATGGTCTCGGTGCCCGCCTCGCCCTGGACCAGGCGGACTGCCTGACCGGCTGCGACGTCGACGGCGGGAAGCAGGGTGAAAGTCACGGGGTGCACTGTATCGGGGCACGTCCGCCGGGCGGCGGGCTGCCGAGGGGTGTGGGATGGGGCGGGTGAGATCACCGGCTCACCCCCGCTTGCGCAGGGAGGACGTCCACGTCGTCGAAACCGACGACGGCGCACTGGCTCACCCCGCTTGCGCAGGGCGGACCCTGGGGAAACGGCACGTCCCCCGGCACGTCCGGCTCACCCCCGCCTGCGCGGGGAGGACGGAATCAATTCGCTGACAGGTAGGTCAGTCAGCGGCTCACCCCCGCCTGCGCGGGGAGGACTCGCGCTCAGCCGGCAGCGCACGCTGGACAAACGGCTCACCCCCGCCTGCGCGGGGAGGACCCTTCGCGAACTGGGCCTTTAGAAGCGCGTTATCCCTTTGTGATGCACTTCTGCGGCAGGGGACGAGCACATGGGGTCACCATACTTCAGCGTTGCGTAGCCCTCCGCCGAGGCAGCCGTGTGGCCGACATCGGATGGGATCTGGGCCGCGAGTATTCGGCCGCGCACGACGTCTGAGCTGGCCTGCCGGGCAGCCCTGCCCGGCGCGATGGCGTGCCGGGTTCGGCGGCCCACGGACCACCCGGCGACGGGACAGCGGCAGCCGGTCTCCTGCGGTGCGACGCGCGGGCGGCGACGAGCGTGCGGCGGTGGCGCGGAAGCGGTCAGTCAGCGAACCTCACAGCGCACGGGCGCAGAGAGAGACGCCGGCCGCCCCTCAGCGCTCCCCCTGATCCCCGCGCAGGATCACCACGGCGGGGATGCCGAGCACGGCGACCAGCACTGCCAGCGCCGTCCAGCCGGAGAGTCCGAAGCCGACGAGCACCGACTGTCCGGCCCCGCCCACGAGCGCGATGATCACCAGCACCGCGATCAGCCGGGTGCCGCCGCCGCGTCGCACCATGCCGTACCGCCGAGGCCTGCTCACCGCAACGTCTCCAACCAGTTCGACAGCAGCGCGGCGCCCGCGTCGCCCGACTTCTCCGGGTGGAACTGCGTCGCCCACAACGGGCCGTTCTCCACGGCCGCCACGAACTCCTTGCCGTGCACGGCCCAGGTCACCTGAGGCGGCAGGAACGGCGGGGTCGGCTCCAGCGTCCAGGACCTCGCTGCGTAGGAGTGCACGAAGTAGAAGCGGGCGTCGGCGTCCAGGCCGGCGAACAGTCTGCTCTGCGCGGGCGGCCGGACGGTGTTCCAGCCCATGTGCGGGAGCACGTCGGCCTCCAGGCGGTCGACCGTGCCCGGCCACTGCCCACAGCCCTGCGCCTCCTCGCCGTGCTCCACGCCACGCTCGAAGAGCACCTGCATCCCGACGCAGATTCCCAGCACCGGGCGTCCGCCTGCCAGCCGATCGTCGATGATCTTGTCGCCGCGCACCGCACGCAGGCCCGCCATGCAGGCCGCGAACGCGCCGACACCGGGCACCACCAGCCCGTCGGCCGCCAGGGCCGCGTCCGGGTCCGAGGTCACCTCGACGGTGGCGCCGACCCGTTGCAAGGCCCGCTCAGCGGACCGCAGGTTTCCCGACCCGTAGTCGAGCACGACGACGTCTGCCACGAAACCCAGGCTACCGAGGGCGTCCACCTCGGTTCCGCGCTCCCCCGCGTCCTCTGGTCCACAGCACTCCGGAGTGCGGCCGGGGCCGAGCAACGCCCGGCCGGGCGAGGGTGGCTCGAGCGGATCACGACAGCCGCACCAGAGCGACGACCGACCCTCGGAGAGGAACGGCACCCGGCAGCCCGGCGGCCATCGACCCCCGACGAGTGGGGCGGCCCGCGGGGCGGCAGACCGAGGACACGACGCGCAGTGATCGTCGATACTTCGACGTAGGTAGAGCTTTGGCTATGCTTGGCTCATGTCCCGACTCCGCGATCAGTTGACCATCGGCGAGGTCGCGACGCGAAGCGGGGTTCCCCACACGGCGCTGCGGTTCTACGAGCAGCGCGGGCTGATCTCCTCGGAGCGGACCGGCGGCAACCAGCGACGTTATCCTCGCACCGTCCTCCGACGACTGGCCTTCATTCGCGCGGCGCAGCGCGTCGGCATGAGCCTGGACCGCATCGCCGACGCCCTGGCCACGCTCCCGGCCGACACCAGCCCGACGAAGGCGCACTGGGCCCGGTTGTCCTCGTCCTGGCAGGAGGAGCTGGAGGCCAGGATCGACGGGATGCAACGGCTTCGGGACCGACTGGCCTCCTGCATCGGCTGCGGCTGTCTGTCGCTGAGGTCCTGTTCGCTGCACAACACCGACGACCAGCTGGCCGATCTCGGCTCGGGCGCCACCGGCCTGCAGCCGACGTCGGAGGGCGGTCGCTGACGACGCGCGCCGAGCACCTCGGCAGGTCGGGATCGTCCGCCGGGAGCGCTGAGCCCGCGATCGGGTCGGCCACTGCGCCGAGAAGGCCGTCGTTCGCAGGCGGACGTCCGGCCGCGTGACTCAACAGTCGACGGCCCGAGCGAAACGAGCACCTCCCGAGCAGCCGACACCGAGATCAGTCGCCCGCCGCCGAGACCGTGACGGCCTCGGGCGGCAGCGGGTCGCCGCCGGGCGCGGTGCGGATCAGATCAGCCAGAGGACCGTCGCCGTGCCCGCGAGGAGCGCGGCGACCAGCAGCAGGATCGCGAACGTCTTCGCGGTCTTCCAGAGCGAGATCACCCCGCCCAGCAGGAAGCCGGTCACTCCGAGCAGGAGCAGCCACACCCAGTCACCGTCCACCGGACACCTCTCGTCGTGCGGCCTCGCCGCCGTCCTCACCTGGCCGGACGAGGCTACCCAGAGCACATCGCCTGGTCAGAGGGTGCCCTTCGTGGACGGCACGCCGGTGACCCTCGGGTCCGGCTCGGCGGCGGCCCGCAGCGCCCTGGCGACCGCCTTGAACTGGGCCTCGGTGATGTGGTGCGGGTCGCGGCCGTGGATCACCCGCACGTGCAGGGCGATCTGGGCGTGGAAGGCCAGGGAGTCGAAGACGTGCCGATTGAGCACGAAGGGGTAGTTGCCGCCGATCGTGAAGGTGTTGAACGCCTCCGGCTCGCCGACGTGCACGCAGTAGGGCCGCCCCGACAGGTCGACGGCGGCGTGGGCCAGCGTCTCGTCCATCGGAATCCAGGAGTCCCCGAAGCGGCGGATGCCTGCCTTGTCGCCCAGGGCCTGTCGCAGCGTCTGCCCGAGGACGATCGCGACGTCCTCCACCGTGTGGTGGGCGTCGATCTCCACGTCGCCGCGCGCCGCCACGCTCAGGTCGAAGGACCCGTGGCTGCCCAACGCCGTGAGCATGTGGTCGTAGAACGGGACCCCGGTGTCGATCTCGACCTGCCCGGTTCCGTCGAGATCGATCTCGACGGTCACCGAGGACTCCCTGGTGATGCGTTCCACCCTTGCCGACCGGCTCATCGGCCGTCTCCTCGCTGCTCGTCTCACCAGGACGGCCAGGCCGCCCGTTCACACCTCCCACCAGCGTAAACGAACGACGATCCCGGCAGGTCGGCGGTCGTGGACGATCGACGACGCACCGGGTGCGACTGCCGGGCGCCGCGGGCCCGTGAGCAGCGAACGGCCCACGAATCACCTCGTCCCGAGCCGGGTTCCGGACCGTATGATCGTCGGTGTGCCGGTCACCTCCGAGGAGCTGCACGAGTTCGAGACGCACCGCACTCGGCTGTTCGGCATCGCCTATCGGATGCTCGGCTCGGCGGGCGAGGCCGAGGACGCCGTGCAGGACGCGTTCCTCCGCTGGAACGACGCCGAGCGCGGCGCCGTCCGCGAACCGGCCGCCTGGCTGACGACGGTGCTGACCAACCTCTGTCTCAATCGCCTCACCTCGGCCCGCGCCCGCCGCGAGAGCTACGTCGGGCCGTGGCTCCCGGAACCCGTGATCACCGAGGACTCCGCGCTGGGACCGCTGGACACCGTGGAGCAGCGCGAGTCGGTGTCGATGGCCTTCCTCGTGCTGCTGGAACGGCTCACCCCGCCGGAACGGGCGGTGTTCGTGCTCCGAGAGGCCTTCCAGTACGGCCACCGCGAGATCGCAGGCGTCCTCGGCGTCACCGAGGCGAACTGTCAGCAGCTCTACCACCGGGCCCGCGAACGGGTGGCGCGCGATCGACCTCGGTTCGAGGCCGCGCCCGAGGAGGGACGTCGGATCGCCCAGCGCTTCCTCGAGGCCGCGCAAGGCCAGGACGTCGCCGGGCTGGCGAGCATGCTGGCCGCCGACGTCGTGTCCTGGTCCGACGGCGGCGGCAAGGCCAATGCGGCCCGCAGGCCCGTTCTCGGGTCCGACCGCGTTGCCCGGCTGCTCGTGGGCTGGATGCGCAAGGGCGGCCCGGGCACCAGGACCGTCGTGGCCGAGATCAACGGGCAGCCCGCCATCCTCGGCTCCATCGCCGAGCAGCTCGTCATGGCCGTCGTGCTGCACGTCGTGGACGGTCGCGTCGAGGCCCTCCACACGGTCGTCAACCCCGACAAGCTGGCCTTTCTCTCCGCCCAGCTGGCGTGACCACCGTCACGGCCCCGAGCTGTCAGCAATGACCCGACCGCCTGGTTCAGGAGTCGACGGACCACGGTGGAAGGGGACGACGATGACTCAGCGAATCGTGATCATCGGTGCGGGCTATGCGGGGCTCACGGCGGCGGCGCGGGTGGCGCGGCAGGTGCGCGACGTCGAGGTGGTGCTGGTCAACGCGAGGCCGAACTTCGTGGAACGCGTGCGACTGCACCAGGTGGCCTCCGGGGCGGCGGTCGGCGAGCACGCGCTGGCGGACCTGATGCGCGGCAGCGGCATCGACCTCAAGATCGGGCGGGTGGAGTCGATCGACCCGCAGCGCCGCGAGCTTCGGATCGATGACGAGACACTCGGCTACGACACCCTGGTGTACGCCCTGGGCAGCGTCGCCGACTCCGGCGCCGGCGTTCCCGGCGTCGCCGAACACGCCGAGAGCGTCGCGGCGCTGACCGAGGCACGCGGGCTGCACTCGAGGGTGCTCGACCTCGCCGACCGACGCGGCACGGTCACGGTGGTCGGCGGCGGTCTGACCGGGATCGAGGCGGCGACCGAGCTGGCCGAGACTCATCCGGGTCTCCGGGTGCGGCTGCTCGTCGGGACGATGGTGGGCCCGAGGCTGTCCGACAAGGGTCGGGCGCATCTGCGACGGGTGTTCGACCGGCTCGGCATCGAGGTGCGGACCGGTGCCAGGGTCGCCGAGGTGCGGGCGTCCTCGCTCGTGCTGGCCGACGGCGAGACCGTCGACACCGACAGCACGGTGTGGGCCACGGGATTCGGCGTCCCGGACCTCGCCGCGCGGGCCGGGCTGGCCGTCGACGCGACGGGGCGGGTCCTCGTCGACGACACGATGCGCTCGACCTCGCACCCGGAGGTCTACGCCGTCGGCGACGCCGCGACGGTCCGCCTCCCCGGCGGTCGGGAACTGCGGATGGCCTGCGCGACCGCCAAGCCGATCGGCCAGCACGCGGCGGACTCCATCGCCGCCCGGCTGGCGGGCCGCACGCCCCGGCCGTTCCGGTTCCGGTACCTCATCCAGTGCATCAGCCTGGGCCGCGCCGACGGACTGGTCCAGTTCGTCGACGCCGTGGACGGCCCGAAGGAACGGGTGCTCACCGGGCGCACCGCCGCCCGGTTCAAGGAGTTCGTCGTCCGCTACGCGCTGCGAAGCTCCTACCAGGCGGGCCCGTATCTGCCTCGGCGGCGGGTGAGCGGTCGGGAGACGGCAGGCAGCACGCGGGGCTGAACGGCAGCGCGGCGGGGCCGTTCACCGACGGCTCCGCCGTTGGCCGGGCAGGCACGATCAGAAATCTCCTTGGTACAGCGGCGAGAACTGCCACGGGACGAAATCCTCATCGGAGAACAGCGCGTGATAGACGCGGACGTTCTCGGGGTCGGTGATCCACAGGGTCATGTCCAGGTGGTGTTCCAGGGTCTCCCGGCTCGGAAACGTGATGCCGTGCTTGCCGAGGATGTCGAATATCTGCCGCTCGACGGGCTGAAGATCGTCCTCATCCGGGTAGAGCAGCCGTTCCCATCGACGGTTTCCCGTCCGCGCGAATACGGCGAGGGGGCCCAGCATCGAGAGCTCCAGAGCCCAGGACCGCTCCTCGACAGTGATCCTGCATCCGAAGGAGACCTGATAGTTGGGGTCAGTCCATGATTCCTTGACCAGTACGGAATCGAGCTCCCGGATCTGCTGAAAGACCGCATCGTAGGGCCGCCGTTCCAGCTGCCGATCGACGAAGACGTAATCGGGATCAGCGAGGTCGCCGCCATAGGCCTCGGTGATGAAGGCGACGATGTCGGGCTCGGTCATGTCAGGTCCTCAGGTCGTCGACTAGTTCCGGGGCCACAGGGATGTCCGTGCAGCCGCCCCTTGTGGTCAAGGTGGGAGCGCACTCGGTTCTGAAAGCGCCCATACCCGTCCACGCCCACGGGGTGACCGAAGTCGTGCTCACGCACATAAGTCCGGTCCTTATCGATCGGATGACCCCTGTCCCAGGCTTCTCGGCTGAGTCGATGAGCGGAATCGACGTCGAAGAACGCCGACTCGCCCTTCGGTCCGTTCTTCCGCGACGCATACTCCCGGGTCCCCAGCACGTGCCGGGCCTGCTTCTGCGTGCTGACCCTGGTCGGCTCGTCGGGCCAGCCCGGCGGTGTGGCCCGGTCCACGGTGGTCGGATCGACCGGGGGCCCGGCAGGAGCCGCCGAGCCGAGCGGGACCAGCCCGAGGACGTCGATCACGTACTCATCGAGGTGGCTGCCTGCCGCGCCCCAATGGCCCGCCGTGCGGCGCAGCGTGTCGCGGGCGTGTCGGAGTCGATCGCGAGCCTCGGTCACCAGGGGATTACGGGACTCGCCCGCCAGCACGGCGACCTCGCGAAGGATCTCGTCCAACCGGTCGGCCTCCGCCAGGGCCTCGGCCACCGGCAACTCGGCCTGCACGGCGGCCAACGCGGCCGCCAGCTCGGACATCTACACCATTCCCCGATAAGCGGTCAGGGCATGGGCGGTCTCCCGAACACCTGCCGCGCACTCCTCCACGCCGATCCCCGCCAGTCGCAGCCGCCGCAGCGCGTCGGCTGCCGCGCTCGCGTCGCTGTTCGCGAGAACACGAGCCAGCGCCCCCACGGCCCGCGTGCCGGCCTCGGTCAGCGGCCCGGACGGGAACATCGCCAGGCGCCGGGTCAATCCGAGTAGCTCTCCCTGCAACGCAGGCACCGACATGACGCCCTCCGTCATCGCGTGAACTCGAAGAGTGACGATACCGGCAGGAGGGTCACGCTCGAAAGCGAAAAACCAGGCAGGTGCCAGGGGTAGAACCGGTTTGTGATCGGCGTCGAGGGCTTCCCGTCCCGTCTCGTCGGCCGAGGCGTCGAAAATCCGTTGCCGTCGCCCCGCGCTGTGCCGAGGATGGCGGCCATGACCGCGACCCGACGCGCCGACATGTTCACCGCCGACGGCAGGCCGTCTGACGACGACCCTCGGGAGCACCGTCCGAGGCTGGGCGATGAGCGCACCACGCTGGTCGAGTCCCTGCGCGCTCAGCGACTCACGCTGGAGATGAAATGCGCTGGTCTCGATGCCGAGGCCATGGCACGCCGCGCCGTCGAACCGTCGACGATGTCGCTCCTCGGGCTGGTGCGACATCTGGCGGAGATCGAGCGGGCGACGTTCCGGAAGATGCTGGCCGGGCAGGACGCTCCCCGGCTGTTCTGCACCGAGACCGATCGCGACGGTGATTTCAACGGCGCCGTGGCCGATCCGCAGGTCGTCGCGGAGGCGTGGGACGCCTGGCGGAGCGAAGTGGACTTCGCCGTGCGGCTGGTCGCCGAGGCGCCGAGTCTCGACGTCACCGGCGACGACCCCTTGAATCAGCACGGCAGCGGCGGCGGGGCGATGTCGCTGCGGGAGGTGCTGGTCGGGATGATCGAGGAGTACGCCCGGCACATGGGTCACGTCGACCTGTTGCGCGAGCGCATCGACGGACGGCTGGGTCAGTGATCGGCGTGCGGCAGGCGGGACGGGCCGGAGCCGTCCGCCGCCCCGCTTGGCCGCGCAGGCCGTGAACCCATCCCGCCGCAGATCACCGCACCCGAGATCGCCGAGCCTCGGCGGTCTGGAGCGGTGATCCGGGTGCGGCGGCCGCTCAGCCGATGCCGAAGCGGGCCGCGACGGCCTTGCTCGCCGCAAGGAAGGCGTCGTTCTCGGCCGGGTTGCCCACCGTCATCCGCAGATGGCCGGGGATGCCCGGATCGCGGATGAGCACGTCCTCGTCCAGATAGGCCCGCCAGGCCGTGTCGGGATCGTCGAAGCCGCCGAACAGCAGGAAGTTCGCATCCGAGTGCACCACCGGGAAGCCGATCCCGCGTAGGGCGACGATCACGCGCTCCCGCTCGGCGACCAGCGCGGCCACCGATCCGAGGGTCGCCTCGGCATGCCGTAGGGCCGCCCGCGCGGCGGCCTGCGTCAGCACCGACAGGTGGTAGGGCAGTCGGACGAGCTGGAGCGCGTCGACGACGGCGGGCGCCGCCGCCAGGTAGCCGAGCCTGCCGCCCGCGAAGGCGAAGGCCTTGCTCATGGTGCGGCTGACGATCAGCTTCGTCGGGAACTCGGCCAGCAGGCGCACCCCGCTCGGGGCAGGCGAGAACTCGCCGTAGGCCTCGTCGAGCACCAGGATGCCCGGCGCGGCCGCCGCCAGCAGCCGCAGATCATCCAAGGGCACGGCCTGCCCGGTGGGGTTGTTGGGGCTGGTCACGAACACGATGTCGGGGCGGTGCTCCTCGATCGCCCGCACGGCGGCCGTCGCGTCCAGCGAGAAGTCCTCGCGTCGGGGCGCGGCCACCCACTCGGTTCGAGTGCCCGCGGCGATGATCGGGTGCATGGAGTAGGAGGGCGCGAATCCCAGCGCGGTGCGACCGGGCCCGCCGAAGGTTTGCATGATCTGCTGGAGGACCTCGTTGGACCCGTTGGCCGCCCAGAGGTTCGCCTCGGACAGCCCGACGCCGGTCGCACCGCCGAGGTATCCGGCCAGGTCGGCACGCAGGGCGAGCGCGTCCCGGTCCGGATAGCGATGCAGGTTCTCGGCGACCAGCCGGATCGACTCGGTGACGTCGGCGACCAGCCCCGGCGGCGGCGGGAAGGGGTTCTCGTTGGTGTTCAGCCGGACGGCGACGTCGAGCTGCGGGGCGCCGTACGGGCTTCTGCCGCGCAGGTCCTCCCGCAGCGGCAGCGCGGCGAGGTCGACCTCGGCGCCGGGAATCGAGGACGGCGTGGTCATCCGCGCCCCTCAATCCGCACCGCGACGGCCTGACCGTGGGCGGGCAGCCCCTCGGCCTCGGCCAGCGCGATCACCTGGTCCGCGACCTCCCGCAGCGCTGTCTCGTCGTATTCGACGACGTGGATGCCGCGCAGGAAGTTCTGCACGGACAGCCCGCCGGAGTGCCGGGCGCAGCCGCCGGTGGGCAGCACGTGGTTGGAGCCCGCGCAGTAGTCGCCCAGCGAGACCGGCGAGTAGGCGCCGACGAACACGGCGCCCGCGTTGCGCACCCTGGCCGCCACCGCCGAGGCCTGCGCGGTCTGCACCTCCAGGTGCTCGGCGGCGTAGGCGTCCACCACCCGGAGACCGGCGTCGAGGTCGTCGACGAGGACGCAGCCGGACTGCCTGCCCGCCAGCGCCTCGCGGACGCGCTCGACGTGACGGGTCGCGGGCACCTGCACGGCCAGTTCGGCGTCCACCGCGTCGGCCAGCGTGGTCGAGTCGGTGACCAGGACGCTCGCGGCCAGCGTGTCGTGCTCGGCCTGGCTGATCAGGTCGGCCGCGACGTGCACGGGGTCGGCGGTGTCGTCGGCGAGGATCGCGATCTCGGTGGGGCCCGCCTCGGCGTCGATGCCCACCAGACCGCGCAGCAGCCGCTTGGCGCCGGTGACGTAGATGTTGCCGGGGCCGGTGACGAGGTCGACCGGGTCCAGCTCCCGACCGTCGGTGTCCCGGCCGCCGTAGGCCAGCAGCGCGACGGCCTGAGCGCCGCCGACGGCCCACACCTCGTCGACGCCGAGCAGCGCGCAGGCCGCCAGGATCGTCGGGTGCGGAAGGCCGCCGTGCTCGGACTGCGCCGGGGAGCAGACCACCAGCGAGTCGACGCCCGCCTCCTGAGCGGGCACCACGTTCATCACCACGCTGGAGGGATAGACGGCCAGGCCGCCGGGCACGTACAGCCCGACCCGGCCCACCGGCACCCAGCGTTCGGTGACGGTGCCGCCCGGCGCCAGCGTGGTGGTCACGTCGGTGCGCCGCTGATCGGCGTGCACCAGTCGCGACCGACGGATGGTCTCCTCCAATGCCGACCGCACGCGCGGGTCCAGCTCCGCCAGGGCCTTCTCGAGCCGCTCGGCGGGCACGGTGATCTTCTCCGGCCGAACGCCGTCGAACCGCTCGGTGAACTCCAGTGCGGCATCGACGCCCCGGGTTCTGACCGCCTCGACGATCGGCCGCACCCGATGCAGCACCGCGTCCACGTCCACCTCGGCACGCGGCAGGACCGCGCGCAGTTCGGCGGGACTCGGGACTCGACCACGCAGGTCGGTACGGGACAGCATCAGGCTCCTCTGATTCCTCGACGAGGCACGAATCGGCCGGACCCAGCGTAGCCGGCGGGCAGCCTGCGCGACGCCAGACCCGCCGTGAGCCGCGGCGAACCGGCGGGAGGGCTGATCACCGCGCCGGATCACCAGACCTGGCAGCACGACGGGACCACCCCGTACCCGCCTGGTCCTCCACCCGCGCGGCACTCGCTCGCACCCGGACGACGCCGCGTCACCACGATCGACCGCGGCAGCCGGGGGTCGCGCAGGATCGGTGATCGACGTCGTGGCCCGATTCCACCGAGCCAACGCCCTGCTCACCCAAGCACGCGGGCCCACCATCCAGGCCGACGCCGCCATCGCGGACGGCGCAGGCGTCTTCACCGCCGACGCCCACGGCCCGACGCAGCCGGAGGTTCATCGGATCAACCAGCAGGCCGCCCGGGTCCGCTGAGGAAGTCCGCGCCTCCCACGCACTGCTCGGCAACGCAGAGGTGATCTGACTTCCTCCGGTCACGAACGCACCGGCCAGGTGTGCTCGCTGTCGGGCTGGTCGAGCCAGAGGGTCTGCCGGTCAGGGGTGACGGTGAGTCCGAATCGTCCCCAGCCGGGTTCACCGAGGTCAAGCCATTGCCGGTGGCTGTCTTCGAGGATGGACCACAGCCTGCGGGGGCCGCCTTCGGCGACGGCGTGCCCGTGGTCGGTGGCGGTGAGGGTGATCTCGGCCCAGGAGCCGTCCGAGGTGGCGATCCAGACCGCAGTGGGCGGCCGGGTGGTGTCCGGGCCGGTGTAACCATGGGCGATGCCGGGGCCGAGGACGAACGAGGCGAGGAACCACACGACCAGGTTGTTCCACGGGACGCGGGGATCGAGCCGGGCGGCGCGCTGTCGGGCATCGGAGTGGTCCCGGCGCACGCGTACCTGGTCGGGGGCGGCACCTGCCTGGTGGCGCAGGTCCATGAACGCCGCGTAGACAGGATCGAAGCGCCCTTCAGCGCGCTCCGAAGCGATGCGGGTGAGCCGGACGAGGCTGCCCGCGCCGACAGCGGTCTTCAGGTCGATGAGGATCACGCCGCCGACGCGGGTCTGCTCCACCCAGGCCCAGGGCACAGCAGAGACCGCGCAGGTGGCGATGATCGCGTCGAACGGGGCGTGCTCGGGCAGCCCTGCCGTGCCGTCGCCTGCGACCAGCGTCGGGTGGCAGCCCAGTTCGGCCAGACGATCGCGAGCCAGTTCGACGAGATCGGGCTCGACGTCGACGGAGAACACGCGGTCGTCGCCGAGCCGGTGCGACATCAGGGCGGCGTTGTAACCCGTGCCGGTGCCGATCTCCAGGACTCGCTGTCCATCGCGCAGATTCAGCGATTCCAGCATGCGGACCATCAGGCCCGGCTGGGTGGCCGAGGAGCGGATCACGGTGCCTGCGCCGATGTTCTCGACCGCTGTCAACAGCACGGTGTTGGAGTAGACAGCGGCCAGCCCGGTCTCGCAGGCAGTGTCGATGCGCACCCACCCGTCGGGAGTGTGCTGGTAATAGGCGGGCACGAGGTGGTGGCGGGGCACGGCGGCGACCGCAGCTCGCCACTCGGGCGCGGTGAGTTTGCCTGCGGCCTTCAGTTCGTCGGCAAGCCGCGCCGCATGCGGCTGCCAGTCCACGACTTCGGAGCTGACGCGGCTGGTCACCAGGACGTTCCCTCGGTGAGCAGGTCGGCCAGGGCGGCACTGATCGGCGCCCCGGTTCGCGATTCCAGCCAGCCATACTGCCCGGAGCCGTTGGATTCCAGGAACCAGGCGCGGCCGTCGGTGTCGAACGCGAAATCGACTGCCGCGTAGGCCAGTCCGAGGATGTCCATGTAGGCGCGCAAGCCCCGCTCGATGTCCAACGGGGTGTCCACCAGTTCGTAGGTGAGCGCGCCGTAATCGGCCCGCCAGTCCACCCGTGCCGCGGCGGAGTGGGCGTGGATCAGGATGGTGAACATCCGTCGGCCGATCACGATCACGCGAGCCTCGTGGCTCTTGTCCACCCAACGTTGGACCTGTGTCGCCGTAGAGGCGACCGATCGCAGGTCGGCCAAGTCAGCGTCCGTGAGACGGTGGGTGTAGGCGACCTTGAGTCGGCCGCCCTCGGTCACCGCGTTGGACCCGAACGACTTACACACCACTCCGGACTTACTGCTTTCTGCGCCGTCGTCAGTGTTGGCGGCGGCAAAGGCGGTCACGGCGGCCGGGTCGTTGGTGACCAGGGTCGCAGGCACGCGCAGTCCACCCGCGGCGGCGGTGGCGAGTTGCACCGGCTTGAACATCGCATCCACCGCCCGGTTCGGGTTGTTCACCCACAGCACGCCGGGCAGGGCTGCAAGCACTCCGCCGAACCCGAGGCGGGCCTCGCGATGGGCATAGGCGCGTTCGACGTCGGTGAGTGAGTCGGGAAACCGGAACGCAGCCGGGTCGCGGTACCAGACCGCGGTGATCGCTTCCAGATCGACGCGGCGGTGTTCGGTGACCAGCGCACCAGTCCACCGTCCGGTGGCGTCAAGACCGGCGTCGAGCACAAGCCTGTTGGGAAACCAGCTCGTGTCAGCACGGAACACCGCCACACCCCGTTCGGTCAACTCACAGACGACCGCGTCGACCGGGGCGTCGGTCTCTTGGGCAAACACCACCACTGTCGGGGCGGTTGTCTGGGAGGTCACTCCTCCTCCCAGTCGTAATGCTCCTCCGGTCCTTCGTCTCCGTCGCTGGACGCCTTGGTCTTCCAGTCCTTGCCCATCGTCTCGATCAACGGCCTGCCGTGCAGGTCGACGGCGATTTGCAAGTCGGCGCTGTAGCGCGAATCCGGCTGCACCGGGGGCGGCACCGGGCGGAGATGGCGCAACCCAGCGGGCGGGTGTCGACCGGTCCCGGTCGGTCGGCCGTCGCCGGGCGGCGCACCAGATATCGCAGACCAGCCGACGACAACGGCGTGTCCTCGGCCGCCAGCACCGCGTCGGTGACGGAAATGGTGTTGGAGGGGCCAATGAGCATCAGCAGGCTCCTTGCTCAGTGCAGGAATCACTGGACCAGCGCGACAGGAGCGGTCGGGGGCGGAACCGTCACGCCGTGCACTTCCCGACGTGATGACGAGAACTCCGGCACAGCACACCGGACCGCACCTCTGCGGACGCCTGAACCGAGAGTAGTCAGAAGATCACAAACAGTCGAGACCGTTCCACTGCCCGAACATGATCGGCACAGCACGCCCGCATCCCGCACGGCTGTCTGGCAGCCGACTAGCAGGGCGCCAGGCTGCGACACGGGTGCGAACCCGGCCCCTCACCGACCCTGCGGCAAGCATCTGGGGTACCGGTTCACGGCTCTTCGGCCGGCTTCCAGTCCCGGACCTCGTCACGCAGTCTGTCCAGTCGACGCCAGTACTCGGTGACGGCGTCGAGGCCGGTCTCGGTCAGCCGCGCGCTGGTATGGGCCTTCTTGCCGAGGAACCGCTTGTCGATCTCGACGACCCCCGCCGCCTCCAGCTTCGCCAGATGCGCGGAGAGGTTGCCCTTGGACAGCCCCGTAAGCCGCTGAAGATAGCGGAAGTCCGCAGCCGCACAGGCCGACAGCGCAGTGGCGATGGCGAGCCGCGCGGGTTCGTGCAACAGCCGATCCAGGCCGGCGATCTCCTCGAACGGCTCGGTCACGTCGCATCCGATCCGCCAGGCCCGGCCGCCTGCCTGCGCGCGACTGTGGACGCGGGCGGTCCGACGAGAGAGCGATGCAGTGTCCGATGCGTGGCGATGCCGATGACGATCAGCAGTGCGGTGAGCACTCCCACTCCGGCGCCGTCGACGGAGAACGGATGACGGCCGTCGCCGCCGACGAGCAGACCGAACGGGAGCAGACTCAGCACCACCACCGCGACGCCGAACCACACGAGAAAGCGGGACAACGCGCGGATACGCCTGCCCGTGATCACCGTCGCGACGCCCAGGATCACCCCGAACCAGGACACCACGTGAGCGCCGGAGTCGAGCGGCCAGTTTCCGGTCACCGACAGGATCGCGATCAACCCGTAGACGCCGAGCAGCCCAAGCCCGAACACTGCTGCTGAACGGGCGAAACGAGCGAATTGTCCGCTATGACGCAGGGTCCCGTATGTCCGGCCGTACCAGCGTCCGATCCACCACGTCCCGACCGTCGCCGCCACGACCGACGCCGACCACATCCACCGGTTCACCCCCGCCACGCCTGCCTCCCACGCCCACCACACCAGCAGCGGCGCGACCCAGGGCAACATCCGATAGCCCTGTAAGCCCTGGAACTCCCTCGTCACCAGCCGCGCTCGTTCCGCGATTCCGGCGCGATCCGCCTGACTCGACATTCCCGCATACCTTCCAGATCATCAACTGGTTTGTATCGTAAACCAGATTGCGACACAGCCGCAAGGAGCGGCCCGCGCCTGCGCGCACGCAGCCCGATCAGCAGCGCCTGCGGCGCCTTCGCCCTCGGCGCGAGACGCTCCGCTCTGCTGCACCCGTCACCTATGCGGTTCAGGACGTCGGGACTCCGTATCGCGACGCAGGCGGGCAGTGAGCGCCGGCAGGCCGCCATCGTGGGCCGCATCCCGTGAGAACGTGCCGCCCCGGACGCCGAGGACTCCCTCCGGACGGCTCCGACAGGCACGGACCCGCCGAGCCACGGCGTGCTCCGGGGGCCGACACGGCCCGGTCACCCGGCGACGATGCGGGCCGGACTCGAGAAACGCCCACATCGGACACCGGAGTCGGGCAGACCGGTTGTCACGGCTACGTGTTGTGTCCATCGACCTTGTCAGGAATCTCCGCGCGGAACACGATCGAGAAGCCGTCTCCCACCGTGCTCTCTCGAACACCGTCCGTGCCCGTGGTGACTCGTCGCCGTACCCATTGGCGACTCCGTCGCCGTGACCATCGACCCGACTCCGTCGCGCCGTGACGCCTGCGACCGCCATCGCCGCGATCCGCTCCCGACCAGCCGACGAGGCCCCCTCGTCCGAGCCTGCCACCACCGCGAACAGCCGCCCCGCGCCCACCCGCCGCGCGGGGTTCTCCGCTGACGACACCCCCTGTGAACCGGAGGCCCCATGTCCCGCTTCAGACGCGTGCCCACGGCCCTCGCCGTCGGCATCTGCCTCGCCGTCTCGCTCGCCTCACCGGCGGCGGGCACTGATCAGCGCAGCACGAATCACGTCGAGCAGGCCACCCCGGCAGGCGTGTATCTCGTCGAGGACACCGACACCCGTGCACTGCGGACCCAGGTCGCCAACCTCGGCGTGGACGTCCTGACCGCCGACGACACGAGTATGACCGTCGTCGCCGCCGCCGAGCAGCTCACGGGCCTGCGGGCCACCGGGCGTCCGCTGACCTTCCTCGCGGAGCGCGAGGCGTACTTCGGCGGCGCCCCCGAGGAGGCCCCCGACGGCCCGTCGATCAACGCCTTCCCCAACGGCTACCAGGACTATCACGACTTCGCCGAGCTGACGTCGGCCCTGCAGCGGGCGGCGGACGACCATCCCGGACTGGCCGCGCTCAGCACCATCGGCACCTCCGTAGAGGGCCGGAACCTCTGGCTGATGAGCATCACCCGAGCACCTGCCGGATCGCCCGAGGTGCTGTTCACCTGTCAGCAGCACGCCCGGGAACACCTCACCCGCGAGATGTGCCTGCGCATCGTGAACCGCTTCACCGATGGTTACGGCAGCGACCCCGCAGTGACCCGGCTGGTGGACTCCCGGATCATCCGGGTGATCCCGTCGGTGAATCCCGACGGCGCCGAGTACGACCACGCGACAGGCAGCTTCCGGGGCTGGCGGAAGAACCGGCAGGGACAGGGCACCGACCTCAACCGCAACTGGGGACACCAGTGGGGCTGCTGCGGCGGCTCCAGCAGTTCGCCGAGCAGCGACACCTACCGGGGAACCGGCGCCTTCTCGGCGATCGAGACCCAGCGCGTCCGGAACTACGTGGCCTCCCGCGTCGTCGGGGGCGAGCAGCGGATCACCGCCCACATCGACTTTCACACCTACTCGGAGCTGATCCTCTGGCCGTACGGCTACACCTACTCCGACACCGGGCCCGGCCTGAGCGCCCAGGACGCGGCGGCGTTCCGCGCACTGGGCACGCAGATGGCCCAGACCAACGGGTACACGCCGCAGCAGTCCAGTGATCTCTACATCACCGACGGGAGCATCAACGACTGGATGTGGGCCGCGCACGGGATCTACAGCTACACCTTCGAGATGTATCCCCGCAGCGGCGGCCTGAACGGCTTCTACCCGATCGACGACGTCATCGGCCGGGAGACGGCCCGCAACGACGCGGCGGTCGATCTACTGCTGTCCTATGCCGACTGCGTGCCTCGCGTGATCGGCGCAAGCTGCGGGGTCTAAGACCGTCGTCGTGGCGTAGCGACCGCGACGAATCGGCACCGATCGGATACGTGACCGACTGCGGCGTCCCCGTTGCTCCCTGGCGGGGACGCCGCAGTCCGTGCCCGGCCCTGGTGCCGACGGTGCGACACACCCCGGCAGCCCTGTGCACGGCGCACCCGACGCACCGCGCGGGACGACTGCGGGCGGCCCGCCTGCCGACGACACCCGATGTCGAGGTCACAGACCAGCACCATCCGGCAGCGGTGCCCCGCGCCTCAGTCCACCGTCCAGCGGTGCAGGTTCCACCAGGGTCCCCAGGTGAGCCCGTGCTCCTCGGGCTCGATGACGGCCTCGTATCCCTCCCAGCCCGCGCGCTGGAGATAGGCGTGGTCCAGGAACGCCAGGTAGACCAGGCCGGGGTCGTCCAGATAGGCGCGCTGAGCCTCCCAGTAGTAGACGGTCCGACGCGCCGGGTCGGCGACCTCGCGCGCCGCGTCGAGCACCGTGTCGACCCTCGGGTTGTGGTAGCGGCCGGGGTTGGCCGTCATCTCGGCGGACGCCGTGGAGTGCAGGGCGTCGTAGAAGTGGAGGTCGGGGTCCAGCTGGCGACCACCGCTGATCACGACGGCGTGTTCGGCGGCCTGGTCGGCGAGGTCGGCCTCGGCGAGCCCGAGCGTCTCGACCTCGATGCCCACCTCGGCCGCGTCGGCGGCGAAGACCTCGGCAAGCCTGGCGTCCAGGGTGTTCTGCTCGGCGTAGAGCAGCGTGAATCGCGCGGGCTGGTCGTCGCGCTCCCGGACGCCGTCCTCACCGGGCGCCCAGCCGCCGGTGGTGAGTAGTCGCCCGGCCTGGAGCCGGTCGACGGTGAACTCGGCCGCTGGCTCGCGAAGACCCGGCAGCGCGGGGCTCGCCGGGGTCGAGGCCGGGGCGCCGAGACCGCCGAGCACGTCCTCGACCAGCTGTTCCCGGTCCACCGCGAGGTTGAGTGCCATGCGGATCGAGGGGTCGCCGGTGACCGGGCCGTCGGACGGCAGGCTCACCGCTCGATGGTCGACGCTCTCGTGTCGCAGGAGGTCGTAGTCCTCGGCTGCCGGGGTGACCGCCGGGTCGCGCAGTCGTTCGGGATCACCTGCGGGGAGCACCACGCCGTCTGGTCCGCCCGAGGCGAGGAACTCGGCCTGTTCGGCGGCGTCGGCGGCGAAGACGACGCGGACCTGCTCGACCTCCGGCGTGCCCCGCCAGTGGTCTTCGTCGGCCGTCCAGGTCATCTCCTCGCCCCGCGTCCAGTCGGTCAGCCGGTAGGGCCCGGTCCCGATCGGCTCGGTGGCCAGCGGTGAGTCCCCGACCGGCTGCGGGTCCGCCAGCGACTCGCTCGGCAGGACGCCGAGAGTGAGCAGCGCGGCGAACGGGGTGTAGGGCTGGTCCAGCTCGAAGCGGACGGTCTCCTCGTCGACGGCGGTCACCGCGTCGATCACCGAGTACTCCTCCGCGATCGGCGATTCGACCGCCGGGTCGAGCACCGCCTGATAGGTCGCGACGACGTCCTCCGGGCCGAAGTCGCTGCCGTCGTGGAAGGTCACCCCCGGCCGGAGCCGCACCGTCCAGGCGAGCCCGTCCTCGTCGGGCTCGGGCATCTCGGTCGCCAGCGCGGGCCGCAGCTCCAGCCGTGCGTCGGGGGCGAGGAGTCCGTCATAGAACTTGGCGGCGCCGCCGCTGCCGAATCCTGCCAACGGATGCAGGGTCTCGGGCTCGTCCACAGTGGACAGAACCAGCGGGGCGGTCGCGTCGGCGGAGTTCCGATTCGGCGACAGCGGGCTGGTACAGGCGGCGGAGAACAACGCGACGGTCAGCACGCAGACCGACAGCCGATGGCGGGGAGTGGGCACAGATCACCCTAGAAAGCACGGTGATCGTCGGGCAACCGGGCCTGGTTCCGTGCTTGCCCCGTCGCCCCGGCCGGGGCACGAACGGTGCCGGCGCGGACGCCGCGACTGCCCGAGACCACGTCGGCCCCGGTCGGCGCCCCGGCACGGCGAGAACCGCGTTGAGCCGCCCGATCGGCGCACCGCCGGTGACCGAGGGACCGGCGACGACGCCCCGCCCGCACAGGCCCCGCGCACCGACGAACGTCCTGGCGCCGGACGACGCCGGTCACGACGGCGTCCGGCACCCGTCGCCAGGCGCTGGACGCCCGACGCCGTGTCGATCAGATCAGATCCAGCCCGAGGTCCAGCGCGGGCGCCGAGTGGGTGAGCCCGCCCACCGCCAGGTAGTCCACCCCGGTGACGGCGTACTCCCTGGCGACGTCCAGGGTGAGCCCGCCGGAGGCCTCCAGCCGGGTGCCGGTGCCTGCCGCGTCCCGGCGCCGGACGGCCTCGGCGCACTGCTGCGGGCTGAAGTTGTCCAGCAGCACCAGTTCCGCGCGGTCGGCCAGGACGGCGTCGAGTTCCGTCAGCGTGGTCACCTCGACCTCGTAGGGCAGGTCCGGGGCGTGGGCACGGACGGCGGCCAGGGCCGAGGTGACCGAGCCCGCCGCGACCACGTGGTTGTCCTTGATCAGGGCGGCGTCTCCGAGACCCATCCGATGGTTGGCCCCGTCTCCGCAGCGCACCGCGTACTTCTCCAGGTGCCGCAGCCCCGGCGTGGTCTTGCGGCTGTCCCGGATGACGCAGTTGGTGCCTGCGACCTCGGCCACCCAGGCCGAGGTGAGGGTGGCGACGCCGGAGAGATGGCAGAGAAGGTTCAACGCCGTGCGCTCGGCGGTCAACAGTCCGCGCACCGACGCCTTGACCCGCAGCGCGGCCTGGCCGGGCACCACCCGGTCTCCGTCGGAGAGTTCCGTCTGCACCTCGACGCGATCGGGTCCCAGCACGGTGTCCAGCACAGCGAGGAAGACCGGAATGCCCGCGACGGTGCCCGCCCGCCGCGCCGCCACGTCGGCGACCGCGACCGCGTCGGCGGGGACAGTGGCCGAGGTGGTCACGTCCGGCCCGTATCTGAGGTCCTCCTCCAAGGCGGTGAGCACCACCCGCCGCACCTCTGCCGGGTCGAGCGAGGCGGCCTCCAGTTCCCCGAGCACGGTCGAGGAGAACTCGGCCGGGACGAACTCTGCGAAACGCGAACTCATGCGACACCCTTCAGGCTGATCGGATCGACGAGGATCGGCAGGCCTGCCACGTCCAGGCGGGCGGGCAGGCTCCGCAGCCAGCGCCGATCGTCGCGTTCGGGATGATCATGGCGCACGTGGCAGCCTCGCGACTCCGTGCGGCGGGTCGCGGCGAGCAGCAGCAGCCGAGCCACCAGGGCGAGCGCCGCATCGGCCACCAGCTCCGGCGTCCGCAACGGGCGCACGACGGAACAGGCGTCCAGCGTGGCCGCCGCCTCGACCAGCCCGGCGTCGTCGCGGCCGATGGCGGCATGTCTGCTCATGGCCCGCTGGAGCACCGGCCGGTCGGCCACCGCCTCGGCGGGCAGCACGGCGTCGACCGAGCCGGTAGGGCCGCCCAGCAGGCAGGCCGCCAGATCAGCGGCCACCGCCTCGGCCACCGTCCGCCCGGTCACCAGGCCTTCCAACAGGCTGTTCGACGCCAGTCGATTCGCCCCGTGCAGGCCGGTCCTGGCCACCTCGCCGACCGCGTAGAGGCCGACGACTCCGGTACGGCCTGCCGTCGAGGCCACGATGCCGCCACAGGCGAAGTGCGCGGCGGGCGCGACCGGTATCGGGTCGACCGCCGGATCGACGCCCGCCGCCTGAGCGGCCGCGAACACCGTGGGGAATCGTCGTCGGAAGGCCGGACCGGCCAGGTGGGTCGCGTCGAGGAAGACGTGGTCGTCGACGCCGCCGGGGGCCTCGGCGAGCCTGCGGGTGATCGCGGCCGACACGACGTCGCGGGGTGCGAGGTCGGCCATCGGATGCACTCCGGTCATCACCCGGCTGCCCGAGGCGTCGATCAGCACGGCGCCCTCGCCCCGGACGGCCTCGGTGATCAGCGGTCGCCGTCCTCGGGCGGCCGGGCCGGTGTAGAGGACGGTGGGGTGGAACTGGACGAACTCCAGATCCGACACCACCGCGCCCGCCCGCAGGGCCAGTGCCAGGCCGTCGCCGGTGGCGCCGTCGGGGTTGGAGGTGGCCTGGTACAGCTGGCCCACTCCGCCGGTCGCGAGCACCACCGCCGGGGCCCGCAGCAGACCGATCGCCCCGTCGGGGTCGAGCACGAGCAGGCCCGCCACCGCCCCGGTCGGGGTGCGCAGCGTCTCCACTGCGACGTGGTGTTCCAGGATGGCGAGCCCGCCGTCGCGGCCTGCGGCGAGCAGCGCGCGGGAGACCTCGGCGCCGGTCGCGTCACCGCCCGCGTGGATCACCCGGAAGGCGCTGTGCCCGCCTTCCCTGGTCCTGGCGAGCCCGCTGCCGTCCGCCGCCGCGTCGAAGCGCGCCCCCAGCGCGATCAGATCGGTCACGGCAGCGGGGCCCGCGCCGATGACGCCGCGCACCGCGGACTCGTCACAGAGGCCTGCCCCCGCCGCCGTGGTGTCGGTGACGTGCCGGTCCACCGAGTCGACGGCCGCCGCCTCCGACGTCCGGTCGTCGAGCACGACGGCCACGCCGCCCTGCGCCCACCGGGTGTTGCCGTCCTCGGCCGCCCCCTTGGTGACCACCAGGACCCGCAGGCCCAGCCGCTGGGCGTGCAGCGCGGCGGTCAGCCCGGCCACCCCGGTGCCGACCACGAGCACATCCGCGTCGGCTTCCCATCGGATGGTCATTCGCCGCCGCCCGGCCTGCCGATCTCGATCATCCGACGCACGGCGCTGCGTGCCTGACTCGCGGTGTCGGGATCGACATGGACTTCGTCGAGCCCTTCCCGCAGGCACCGCAGCAACGCGGCGGGCGTGATCATCTTCATGTAGCGGCAGGACGCCCGGTCGTTGACGGCTCGGAAGTCGACGTCCGGTGCGGCCTGCCGTAACTGGTGCAGCATCCCGACCTCGGTGGCCACCAGGACCGAGGCGGCCGAGGTCGCCCGCGCGGCGTCGAGCATGCCGCCGGTGGAGAGGATTCTGACCTTCTCGGCGGGCACCGCGCCCTCGCCCGCCAGGTAGAGCGCGGAGGTCGCGCAGCCGCACTCCGGGTGGATGAACAACTCGGCCTCGGGGGCGGCAGCGGCCCGTTCGGCCAGCTCGGCACCGTTGATGCCCGCGTGGACGTGGCATTCGCCCGCCCAGATGTGCAGGTTCTTCCGGCCGGTCTCGCGCTGCACGTGGGCGCCGAGGAACTGGTCCGGCAGGAACAGGACCTCCCGGTCGGCCGGGATGGAGCGGACCACGTCGACGGCGTTGGACGACGTGCAGCAGATGTCGGTCTCGGCCTTCACCGCGGCGGTGGTGTTGACGTAGGAGACGACGACCGCGCCGGGGTGCTCGGCCTTCCACTCGCGAAGCTGCTCGGCGGTGATCGAGTCCGCCAGCGAGCAGCCCGCGCGCGCGTCGGGGATCAGGACCCGCTTCTCCGGGCTGAGGATCTTGGCGGTCTCGG
The DNA here is from genome assembly GCF_001941625.1 of Actinoalloteichus fjordicus. Taxonomy (NCBI): domain Bacteria; kingdom Bacillati; phylum Actinomycetota; class Actinomycetes; order Pseudonocardiales; family Pseudonocardiaceae; genus Actinoalloteichus; species Actinoalloteichus fjordicus. Next base: position 2,196,362 of record NZ_CP016076.1, on the reverse strand, counting down.
CCATGAAGTGGACGCCGCAGAAGATGATGGTGGCGGCGGTGCTCTCGGCGGCGATCCTGCTCAGCGCCAGCGAGTCGCCGGTGTGGTGGGCGACGTCCTGGATCTCGGGAAGCTGGTAGTTGTGCGCCAGCACCACGGCGTCCTGCTCGGCTGCCAGTCGCAGGACCTCCTCCCGCCAGGCCTGATCGGCCGCGACCCCGTCGAAGGGCGTGAGGTCGATGCCGGGTTCTGCCGCCACGTCCTGTCGGGCGGCCGTGCTGCTCGCAGTCATCCTGATCCTCCTGACCCGACCACGGATCGGGGTCGGTTTGACTACCCAGAGTTTTCGCCCAGCGAGCGAAAACCACCCGGATAGTATCAGCCGGGTGAGCACTACCGGGCACGAGGTATTGGCGGCAGTACTCGGAGTGCGAGGTCTCGGGCCGGACAGATCACTTCAGGTGCTGCTGTGGCAGCGCGGCATGGCACCCCAGGCGGGCCGCTGGTCCCTGCCCGGCGGGCGGCTCGGCCCCGACGAGGACGTCGAGGCCTCGATCCGCCGTCAGCTCGCCGAGAAGGTCGACGTCCGCAGGCTCTCCCACGTCGAACAGCTCGCGGTCTTCAGCGCGCCGGACCGTGTCCCCGGCCCTCGGACGGTGGCCACCGCCTTCCTCGGGCTCGCGCCCTGTGACGTCGACCCCGAGGTCCCCGAGGACACCCGCTGGTATCCCGTCGACCAGCTCCCCGACACCGCCTTCGACCACGAGGCGATCGTGCTGCGGGCCCGCAACCGGCTGCGGGCGAAGCTGTCCTACACCAACCTCGGGTTCGCCCTCGCCCCGCCGGAGTTCAGCATCTCGACACTGTGCGGGATCTACTCCGTGGCGCTCGGCTATCGGGTCTCGCCCACCAACCTCCAGCGGGTCCTCACCCGGCGCGGCCTGTTGGAGCCCACCGGGCACACCTCGCCCTCCGGACCCGCAGGCGGCAGGCCCGCAGCGCTCTTCCGGTTCACCGGCCACGGCATCCAAGTCACGGACCCGTTCGCGGTGCTCCGGCCGCCGCCGCCGGGCACGGCACCGCGCAGGTGATCAGAGCCACAGTCCCCCGGGCGGAAGGGACCGCTTAGGCCGGGCTAACCTCTACCTAACGACAGGGTGCACCCCCTGGACGTGGACGTATCGCCAATCCAAGCGTGATGACCACTGAGGAGAGTCCATGAGTCGCCCGCTGCGGGTAGCGGTGATCGGCGCGGGTCCGGCCGGAATCTACGCGGCCGACATCCTGACCAAGTCCGAGCAGCCGGTGAGCATCGACATCTTCGAGCGTCTGCCCGCCCCCTACGGCCTGGTCCGCTACGGCGTCGCCCCGGATCACCCCCGGATCAAGCAGATCATCCACGCACTGCGCCGCGTGCTGGAGAAGCCCGAAGTGCGGTTCATCGGCAACGTCGACTACGGCGTGGACGTCAAGCTCGACGAACTGCGGGAGCACTACGACGCGGTGATCTTCTCCACGGGTGCCACGGCGGACCGCGCCCTGGACATCCCCGGCGTCGAGAAGACCGGCTGCCACGGCGCCGCCGACTTCGTCTCCTGGTACGACGGGCACCCCGACGTCCCGCGCGAGTGGCCCCTGACGGCGCGCAGCGTCGCCGTGATCGGCGCAGGCAACGTCGCGCTGGACGTGGCACGGGTGCTCGCCAAGACCGCGGACGAGCTGCTCACCACCGAGATCCCGGACAACGTCTATCAGGGCCTGGCCGCCAGCCCGGTCACCGACGTCCACGTCTTCGGCAGGCGCGGCCCCGCCCAGGCCAAGTTCACCCCGCTCGAACTACGCGAGCTGGACCACTCCCCGAACGTCGAGGTCATCGTCTACCCCGAGGACATCGAGTTCGACGAGGGCAGCATGGCGGCGATCCGGGAGAGCAACCAGGTCAAGACGATCGTCAAGGTCCTCCAGGACTGGGCGATGCGTGAGCCCGGCAGCAGGCCGCGCCGACTGCACCTGCACTTCCTGCACCGCCCCGTCGAGGTCACCGGCACGACGGAGGTCGAGGGCCTGCGCACCGAGCGGATGGAGCTCGACGGCACCGGCAACGTCACGGGCACCGGCGAGTTCCACGACTGGGACGTGCAGGCGGTGTACCGGGCGGTCGGCTACCTCAGCTCGCCGCTGCCCGAGGTGCCCTTCGATCACGCCACCGGCACCGTGCCGCACCAGGCCGGTCGGGTGCTCGACCTCGACGAGGAGCACATCCCCGGCGTCTACGTCACCGGCTGGATCAAGCGCGGCCCGGTCGGCCTGATCGGCCACACCAAGGGCGACGCGCTGGAGACGATCAACAGCCTGCTCGCCGACGTCGACGGCGCGGAGCTGGGCGATCGCCCCGAGCCCGAGGCGATCCTGCGGTTCCTGGCCGATCGCGGCGTGCCCTTCACCGACTGGACCGGCTGGACCAGGCTGGACGAGCATGAGATCGGCCTCGGTGTCGCGGGCGGCCGGGAACGGATCAAGGTCGTCGATCGCACCGAGATGCTGTCGGTCAGCCGCAGCGACTGACTCGGACGAGAACGAACGAAGGCCGGGCCCCCGATCGGGGGCCCGGCCTTCCTCGTCTGTCCAGTCTCGCAGGCGGCGCCCCGATCGATCCTTCGCTCAGGAGAGCCTGCGGCCCAGATCGTCCTCGCCGTTCCAGGCCGTGGCCAGCCCATAGGCCAGCGCCGCGCCGAGCGGCTGGGCGACCATCGCCCACGGCGAGTCGAGACCGGGCGCGCGGACCAGCGTCATCCCGGCGCTGATCTGATCACCGAGCGGATGAGCCGAGGCCGCGAAGGACAGTCCGGTGCGCATCGCGAGCCAGGCGGCCAGCACCGAGCCGCCCACGACGGCGAGTGCGGTCAGGGGCCCGCGTCGCTGCCGAAGCAGCCAGCACGCCATGCCGGTCAGGACGCCCAGTGCCGCGCCGAGCAGCACGAACACCGCGATGGCGTCGAACCGGTGGTAGCTCTCCATCGAGAGCGGGATCAGTGCGCCGTCGGAGAGCACCCGCACCTGCATCGGCGGCGCCAGCACCGACCACAGCCAGCCGAGCGGCAGTCCGAGAAGCCCGATGACGGACAGTGTGCTCAACGCGGGCAGCACGTCGGCGGCGGCGAAGGCGGGCGGGACTCGACGACCGACCGCCGGGGCGCCGAACTCTCCCGCCGAGTGCTCGTCGGCCCCATCGGAGCCGAACTCGCCCGTGTCGAACCCGCCGGTGTCGAAGCCCCCTGCACCGGACTCGTCGGTCCGGAACCCGTCGGCCCTGGTCGCCGCCGCCACGCCGGAGCCGTCCCTCGTCGGGACGGCACCCGGCGGTTGCGAGGCGGGCACTCCCCCGGTGGGGATGCTCCCGGCGGGCATCCCCGCCGCGCCCATCGGCTCCTGCCCCACATCGGCCTCCATGCCACTCATGTCCGCGCCGAACGCCGTCTCAGCCGACGCCGGCGTCCCGGCTCGGGGCGTGCAGCTCGCCGTGCACACTGCACCGGGCGCTCCACCCCGCCGGGGTCACCTGCACAACCATACGGCGGGCGCAGTGTGCGCAGAATCGCGGTGGATCAACGATCCGACGCCGGGCGCAGCCGTTCGCGTGCGGAGTCGATCGAGCCGCCCCGCACCAGCCGCAGAAGTCGTCTTCAGCCATCACCCGCTCCGCTCACAACGTCCGGTTCAGTGCCTTGACCGGCATGCGCAGCTCGTCGAGCATCTCCAGATCCTGCTCGGCGGGCCTGCCGAGATTGGTCAGGTAGTTGCCGACGATGATCGCGTTGATCCCGCCGAGCATCCCCTGCTTGGCGCCGAGATCGCCGAAGGTCAGCTCCCGCCCGCCCGCGAAACGCAGGATCGTGCGCGGCAGGGCCAGCCGGAAGGCCGCCACCGTGCGCAGCGCCTCGGCGCCCTCGACCACCGGGTAGTCCTCGAAGGGGGTGCCGGGGTTGGGGATGAGGAAGTTCAGCGGCACCTCGTCGGGGTCCAGCTCGCCGAGCTGGGCGGCGAACTCGGCCCGCTGCGCCACGGTCTCGCCCATGCCGATGATCCCGCCGCAGCAGACCTCCATCCCGGCCGCACCGACCATCCGCAGCGTCTCCCACCGCTCCTCCCAGGTGTGCGTGGTGACGACCTCGGGGAAGTGGGACCGGGCGGTCTCCAGGTTGTGGTTGTACCGGTGCACACCCATCTCGACCAGCCGGTCCACCTGTTCCTGGGTGAGCATGCCCAGCGAACAGGCGATGTTGATCTCGGCCGTGTCGGGCTCCGCGCGGATGGCCTCGATGCCCGCCTGCACCTGGGCGAGCAGCCGGTCGTCCGGCCCGCGCACGGCGGCGACGATGCAGAACTCGGTCGCTCCGGTGACCACCGTCTGGCGGGCGGCCGCCACCAGACCCGGAATGTCGAGCTGCACGGCACGGACCGGCGAGAGGAAACGACCCGACTGCGAGCAGAAGTGACAGTCCTCCGGGCAGCCGCCGGTCTTGAGGCTGACGATGCCCTCGACCTCCACCTCGGGACCGCACCACTTCATCCGCACCTCGTGGGCGAGTTCGAGCAGCTTCTCGATCCGGTCGTCCGGCAGCCGCAGCACGGCCTCGATCTGGGCCTGGTCCAGCCCTCGGCCCTGCACGAGGACCTGCTCCCTGGCCATGGTGAGGATGTCGGTCTGATCGGACGTCACTGTCACAGTGGACTCCCTTGATTCAGGTATGCCGAGCCACGATGCCGGCAGGCGGGCGATCGACGCATTGTCACGGTGCGCCCGAATCCGCAGCGCGACACTGTCGACGACCGCCAGAAGATCGTCACAGGTCCGTTCGTCCTCCGCGAGATCAGTGCGCCGGACGGTCGCCGTCCGGTTGATCGCGGGGTGCCGGGCCGTCAGAAGGCGGCGACGGACGCGGCATCGCCGGTCCGCCGGGGCTCGCCGGATCTCCGTCGACGATCATCGCACCCGCGCCGCCGTCCGTCCCAGGACGTGCCGGTGCCTGCGCCGCCGACCCGGCGGGAGAGTCGGGCGAGTTCTCGTCCAGCCCGCCGCGCACCGAGGCGACGAAGCGGTGCGCCTTGCCGAGTCCGAAGGCGATGATCGTCACCAACAGCCAGCTCAGCACAAGCAGCCAGCCGACGACCTCCACCAGCACGCGGATCACCCCGGTTCCCTCGCCCGCATAGGCACCGCCGAGGAGCAGCAGGCCCGGCGCCAGGAGCAGCAGAGCGGCGGTGAGGGCACAGCCCGCCTTCGTCCGGCCGGACCCGAGATTCAGCGAGGTGCCCGCCGTGGCGAAGGCGGCGACAAACAGCAGCGCGGCGCCGCAGGCGGACACGAGGCGTCCGAATCCCTCGGCGGTGACGGCCTGCCAGAGCAGCAGCGAGGCGACCGTGACGAAGACGGCGGTGAGCCACAGCCCGCAGCCGGTCTGATTCCCTCGGCCTGCGGGCCCGGCTCGGCCCGCTCCGCGCTGCCCTCGCGAGTTCCCCGCGCTCATCGCGTGGCTCCCACACTGTCAGTGCGGATCGTCACCGCCGGATCGTCGGCCAGCCCGCCCAGTTCGGGACTCAGCCAGCCGGGTGCTCTGGCGCGGAACTCCTCCGACGAGAGACGACCGATGCCCGCGGGCAGCACACCCAGCAGCGGAGCGCCTGCGACCTCGGGAAGATCGAGGAGATTGTGCTCGGCCGCCAGATCCGGGAGGTCCGGCCACTCGCCGATCACCACGCCGAGACAGGTGAGGCCTCTGGCGCGCAGGGCCTCGACGGTCAGGGCCGTGTCGTTGAGGGTCCCCAGTCCCGCCCGGACGACGACCAGGACCGGAGCGTCCAACGCCGTGGCCGCGCAGGCGAGAGTGCTGCCCGCCGCGTCGAACCGGACCAGGAGCCCGCCCGCGCCCTCGACCAGGACCCGGTCGTGATCACGACTCAGCTCCCGCGCCGCAGCGGCGATCTCCGCCGAGCCGACGCCGGACCGCCCCACCCGCGCCGCCGCCGTCGCCGGGGCGAGCGGATCGGGATAGCGGGCCAGTTCTCTCGTCGTCACGGGGCCTGCGAGTCTGCGGACGTCGTCGACATCGCCCGACTCTCCTCGTCGCACGCCGGTCTGGGCGGGTTTGAGGACGGCCGTGGTGCGACCCGCGCCGAGGGCGCAGGCGGCCACTGCGGCAGTGACGACGGTCTTGCCCACACCGGTTCCGGTTCCGGTGATCACGAGGACACCCATCTGCCGAGCCTAGAGGCAGCGGAGTGCGCCTCTCGACGAGGCGGTTCGCCCGCGTCGCGATCGACGGCGCAGCAGGCACCCTAGGAGGCTGCCGGCAGGGTCTGCCTGCCGTCCGCGCCGGTCAGAGCGTGGCGGCGATCTCGGTCATCGCGGCGGTGACGGCGGCGAGGTCGTCGTCACCGATGACGTAGGGCGGCATCGTGTAGACCAGCTCGCCGAAGGGGCGCAGCCAGACACCGTGCCGGGCGGCGACCGTCCGCGCGGCGACCATGTCCACCTGATGGTCGAGCTGGATCGCGCCGATCGCGCCCAGGACCCGCACGCCGCGCACCGAGGGCAGGTCGCGGGCCGGGGCCAGGCCGCAGGCGAGTCCGCTCTCGATACGTCGGACCGCTCGTCGCCAGTCGTCGCCCGCCAGCAGGTCGAGAGACGCCCCCGCCGCCGCGCAGGCCAGCGGATTGCCCATGAACGTCGGCCCGTGGGCGAGTACCGGCTGCTCCCCCCTGGAGATGCCGTCGGCCACCCGCTCGGTGCACAGGGTCGCGGCCAGGGACAGGTATCCGCCGGTCAGGGCCTTGCCGACGCACATGACGTCGGGGCTGATCCCCGCATGGTCCGCAGCGAACAGCTCCCCGGTGCGGCCGAAGCCGGTGGCGATCTCGTCGAAGATCAGCAGCACGTCGTTGGCCAGGGTCAGCTCCCGCAGGACGTGCAGATACCGGGGGTCGTGGAATCGCATCCCGCCCGCGTTCTGCACGACCGGCTCGACGATCACCGCGGCGAGTTCGTCGGCGTGCTCCTCGATCTCGCGGGCCAGCAGCGCGACGTAGTCGTGGTCGACGCCGACGTCGAAGCCCGGCGGCGGCGCCGGGACGAAGACCTGTTCCGGCAGCACCCCTCGCCACAGCGAATGCATGCCGCCGTCGGGGTCGCAGACGCTCATCGGGTGGAAGGTGTCACCGTGATAGCCGCCTCGCCAGGTGAGCAGGCGACGCTTCGCCGGCCTGCCGACCGAACGCCAGTACTGGAGGCACATCTTGATCGCCACCTCCACCGACACCGACCCGGAGTCGGAGAGGAAGACGTGGCGCAGCGGAGCCGGGGTGATCTCCACGAGGCGGGCGCACAGCGCGACGGCCGGCTCATGGGTGAGGCCGCCGAACATGACGTGGCTCATCCGGCCGAGCTGGTCGGTGATCGCCGCGTCGAGCACGGGATTGCGGTAGCCGTGGATCGCCGACCACCAGGAGGACATGCCGTCGATCAGCTCGTCCCGGCCCTCGATCGGCTCCGCGGTCCGCAGTCGGACCCCGGACGCCGACTCCACGACGAGCGGATCGACCACACCGGGCATCGGGCCGTAGGGGTGCCAGACGTGGGCACGGTCCAGTTCGATCAGCCGGGCGGAATCCACGTCCGGGAGCTTAAGGCCCGTTCGGCCGGTGCAGGCGAAGACCCGAGCGGGCGTACGGGATGCGGCCGCCTCGGGCGCTCGCGACGGTCCGGAGCCCGCGACCGAGGCGGATCTGCGGGCCGAGTCCGGCGCCTGCCCGGCGGTCGAGGCGTCGCCGGGGTCGGGACCCGACAGCGGCGGTGCTGCGCACCTCGGAGCGGCCGAGGTCCGCCGCCGCCGGGCGGCGGCCCGCCCCTCGGCGGCCGGGGCTCGTCCGGTCGCCGAGGAGGACGCGAAGGCCGCCGGGGACGGCCAGAGGCCAGGCACCACCGGATCAGGCCGCGAGCCGCACCGGCAGCCGCTCCACGCCTCGGATGAGCGTGCTGTGGCGCCACTGCAGCGCCTCGGGCTCGCCTGCCAGGCTCAGGTCCGGGAATCGAGCGAGCAGCCTGCCGAAGGCGATCTCGCCTTCCAGCCTCGCCAACGCCGCACCGAGGCAGTAGTGGATTCCGTGTCCGAATGCGAGGTGACTCTCGGGCTTCCTGGTGATGTCGAACCGATCGGGGTCGTCGAAACGGCTCGCGTCGCGGTTCGCCGACAGCAGTGAGACGAGCACCGGCTCCCCGGCCGCCACCGAGGCACCGTGCAGAGTCAGGTCCGTGGTGGCCCAGCGCAGCGTCGCGAGATGGATGGGCCCGTCGAAACGCAGGAACTCCTCGACCGCACCCGGGAGCAGGCCGGGGTCGGCCGTCAGGGCGGCGAGCTGCTCGGGATGCCGTAGCAGGGCGAGCACGCCGTTGCTGATCAGGCTCACGGTCGTCTCGTGTCCCGCCAACAGCAGGACGAAGACCATGCTCACCAGTTCCTGCTCGGAGAGTCGGTCGTCGTCGTCCCTGGCCTGGATCAGCGCGGTGAGCAGGTCGTCGCCGGGATCGTCTCGCTTGGTCGCGATGAGTCGCATCAGGTACGCGGCCATGCTCGCCGACACGGGACCGGCCTCGGCGGAGTCGACGTCGAGCAGGTACTTGGACCACTGGCGGAAGTCGTCACGATCCTCGTCGGGAACCCCGAGGAACTCGCAGATGACCGTCATCGGCAGCGGAAAGGCGAACGCGTCGAGCAGGTCCACCTCGGTGTGGTTCGCCATCTCGTCCAGCAGCTCGTCGGCGATCTGCTCGATACGCGGACGCAGCGCCTCGACCCGACGGGAGGTGAAGGCCTTGGTCACGAGCTTGCGCAGTCTGGTGTGCTCAGGGGGGTCCACCGTGATCAGGTTGGCCGCCAGGTCGTCGGAGAAGTCGTCGTCGAGCTGCTGGAGTCCCTGCTCGGCCATCCCGCCGGCGGGCGGTGCCTTCTGGAGCGCCGGGTCGGCCAGCGCGGCACGAGCCTCGTCATAACGGGTGATGACCCAGGCCTTCATCCCATCGGGCATCTGCATCTTCCGTACCGGACCGTCGGCACGGAGTACGCGGTAAGCCTGATGCGGGTCGCTCAGCACCACCTTCTCGAAATCATCGATCTGCTCAGTAGACGACGGCGACAGGGACATGAACACTCCACGGCGGGGGAATCGGCGCAATTCCGGACGACTCCAGTGAACATGCGTAACAGAGTGCCGAGAAACAAGCCTTGAGCCGAACGGGCGGCGACGTACCTGGTGAGCGAGGCCGGACATTCCTCGGCATCCACCGGATCGAAGTCATTCAGGTCGGCATTCGCTGCCCGATCACACCGGGGATTCGGGTGACGATCAGGCAGCCTCCGCTCCCTCGCAACGGGTGGCCCGGCGAGCCGACGGGATGACGCCGCTACGCCGAGACCCATCCAGACCGGCCGAACGAGCGACGAGCAGGCGGACCTCCGGCGAACGACGTGCCCCGAGCACGAGAGCCGCAGCGCGACCGCGCTCGGACTCGCGCTCGGAGAAGGTTCCGCCTGATCGACCAGCCCGGCGCCACCGCCGAACCGCTCCACGACGCCCGAACACCGCCGCCCGGGCGAGGGCTGCCCTCGCCGCAGCCCGTGGCGTCGCGGATCAGGCGGGTGCTCGGGATCGGCGACGAGACCTCCGACGGCTCCTTCCGACCGGGCTGCGCTTCACGCACACCGCCTCGGGCTCGGGCCGCCGATCCCGGCGAACGCCGAGCAGGCGGCCCGCCCACAGCGGCGGCACTCGCACGCCGCGCAGCGGCCCGGGCCGCACCTCGGTCGAGCAGGTCGTCCCCGACTCCCGCACCGACGGGCCGGGTGCCCGCCGGTTCAGGCGGTGAGCCGCACCGGCAGCGTCTCCAGCCCGCGGATCAGCGTGCTGTAGCGCCAACTCAGCGTCTCCGGCTCACCCGCAAGGCTCAGCTCGGGGAAGCGGGCGAGCAGCCTGCCGAAGGCGATCTCGCCCTCCATCCTGGCGAGCGGTGCGCCGAGGCAGAAGTGGATTCCGTGTCCGAACGCGAGGTGGCCCCCCGGAGTCCTGGTGACGTCGAGCCGGTCGGGCTCCTCGAAGCGACTCGGGTCCCGGTTGGCCGACAGCAGCGACACCAGCACCGGGTCCCCTGCCGACACCTGCGCCCCGTACAAGGTCATGTCGGCGGAGGCCCAACGCATCGTCGCGAGATGGACGGGTCCGTCGAAACGCAGAAACTCCTCGACCGCACCAGGGAGCAGGCCGGGGTCGGCCTTCAGAGCGGCCAGCTGGTCGGGGTGGCGCAGCAGCGCGTGCACGCCGTTGCCGATCAGGTTGACGGTCGTCTCGTGCCCCGCGACCAGCAGGACGAAGACCATGCCCACCAGCTCGCGCTCGGAGAGCCGGTCCTCGTCGTCCTTGGCCTGGATCAACGCGGTCAACAGGTCGTCGGCGGGTGCCTCCCGCTTGGCCGCGATGAGCCTCATCAGGTAGGCCGCCATGCTCGCGGACGCGGGAGCGGTCTCCGGCGAGTCGACGTCGAGTAGCAGGTTCGACCACTGGCGGAAGTCGTCGCGGTCCTCGTCGGGAACCCCGAGGAACTCGCAGATGACCGTCATCGGCAGCGGAAAGGCGAAGGCATCGAGCAGGTCCAGCTCGGTGTGGCCCTCCATCTCGTCGAGCAGATCGTCGGCGATCTGCTCGATACGCGGGCGCAGCGCCGCGACCCGACGAGAGGTGAACGCCTTGGTGACCAGCTTGCGCAGCCTGGTGTGCTCGGGCTGATCCGCCTGCAGCAGGTTGGCGCTGAGTTCCTGACTGAAGTACTCGTCCTCGGTGAACCGTCCGCTCGCGATGGCGGGCGGCGACTTCTGCAATGCGGGGTCGGCCAACGCGGCACGAGCCTCGTCATAGCGGGTCACGATCCAGGCCGCCTCCCGTTCCGGGATCACCATCCGCCGAACCGGGCCCTCGATGCGTAATTCCCGGTAAGCGGGGTGCGGATCCCCCAGCACCACCTTCTCGAAATCCTCGGTCTGCTCAGCGGACGAAGGCACTCCGGTCATGGACTCTCCACAGGATGAGAACTGGCGCAATACCTGACAACTCCAGTAAACACACGTAACGGAGTGACCCAGGGCACACCAGACGGTGCGATGATCGCGATGTGCCTGCTGAACCCGACTGCACACCATTCGACCTACCGTCGACATTCACCTGATCGGACTAACGCGGCCTGCCATTCGCGGCCCGATCACCCCCGATCCCCACGACGATCGGGCAATCAGCGCGCACTCGCCACTCCGGTGGGTGAACCTGCCGAGACGCCCCGGTGACCGCTGCACCGCCGCCACGCCGCCGAGACCGGCCGAACGAGCAAAAACAAGAACAAACTTCCCCGGTTGATCGGCTTGGCCCGCCGCCGGGCATGAGAGCATCGGCGCTGCCGCGACTTCGGGCTCGCTCTCCGGGAGGTCTCGACGTGATCGACCAGCCCAGCACCACCGCCCAGCCGCTCGACGACTGGGGATCGCTCTTCCCCGAGGGGAGGGCGGGCCGCACCCTGTCGATGCCGCTGCCCCCCGGGCGGCTGATCCTGCCGGACGAGAGCTTCGCGCGGACCGTGGCGTCGCGGACCAGGCCCGCACTCTGGCTCGGCGATGACGCCGCCGACGGCGCACTCTGGGCCCGGCTGCGCACCGAACACGCCGTCTCGGGACTGTGGCCGCTGATCCTGGAGACCGCCGAGCACGGCGGCCTGCCCTGGGAGACCGGGGAACTGGCCCCCGAGACGGTCGCCGACGTCGACCGTCACGACGCGGCACGGGTCATGGCCGACATCTGGGCCGATTGGCTGGAGCCCTCCGGCAGCACCGACACCGGACATCTCACGCCCTTCGACTCGACCTTCCCCGGCCTGGCGACGGCGGGGACGTCCCCGCGCACCGCAGAAGAGGTCGCCGACTGGTACGCCGACCTGACGGCGTCGGACTCCGGACGGCTCGGGCTGGTCGCCGCGCCGCGCAGCGCCGACGCCCTGGCGGTCATCGGCTGGATGGGCCCCACCAACCACTCGGATCGCACCGCGCCGATGGCCGCGATCGTCCGCAGCTGGGAGGACCGGTTCGGCGCCCGCGTCGTCCGCATCGGATTCGACACCCTCGACCTGAGCATCGCGGCCCCGCCCACCACGCAGGAGCACGCCGAGCACGTCGCCGCCGAGCACTGGACCTTCTGCCCGGACAACATCGACCAGGGCCCCGGCACCCTCCGCGACTACGCGGAGGACATTCTCGGAAAAAACTCTTGGTCCTTCTGGTGGGATTGAGCCGTGTCACCGAAGACGCCGGTGATCCGGTGAGTTGCCTCGGGGCGACGGCGGCCTGCGTGGTGGTCGCCGGCGAACTCGGCTGAGCGCCGCACGATCCCACGCCACGGCTGTGGCAGCGCGGGGAAGGCGGCACGGGGAAGTGCGGCACCGTGCCGATGCACCCGCATCGTGGAATAGCTCGACGCGACCCCGTCCGATCCCTCGACGAGGACGACCAGGACCGTCCTCGTCGGCGCGTCGGCGGTGTCCGGCCCTGCTGCCGGAAGCGGGTCACCAGGGGATGTGCTCACCCTCCCAACGGGTGAAGGTCCCGGTCGGGCCCGTCGGGCCGAGACGGGCGACGCGCATCACCTCGCGGGAGGCGTCCTCGACCGACTCCGTCCCCTCGAAGTTGACCAACGCAGTGTTCGCGAACCCCGGCGAGACGAGGTTGACCTTGATGTCGGTCGATGCCAACTCGACCATCATGGACAGCGTCACGGCGTTGAGCGCCGTCTTCGACGCGGCGTAGATCGGCTCGAAGCCCGCGTGGAACGCGAAGATCGGGTCTGCAACGGTCGTCATCGAGCCCAGCGCGCTCGTCACGTTCACGATGCGCGCGTCCGACGACCGGCGAAGCAGCGGCAGCATGGCCTGGTACACCGCCAGCGGGCCGAAGACGTTCACCTCCCAGACAGCCCGCACCTCGTCGAGCGGGGCGATGCTCGCCTTCGCCATGGCACGGAACTCGGCCAGGTCGACGGCGGTGCGGGTGGCGATGGCGGCGTTGTTGACGAGGAGGTCGAGCCGACCGGCCTCCGCGCGAATCCGCTCGGCGGCCGAGGCGATCGACGCCGCGTCGGTCACGTCGAGCGCGAGCGCGGTGGCGCCGTCGCCGATCTCGGCGGCCGCCGCCTCGCCTCGGACGAGATCACGGGACCCGACGAACACGGCGACCCCGTCCGAGACCAGCTCTTTCGCGACCTGCTTTCCCATGCCCTGGTTGGCTCCGGTGACGAGCGCGATGCGGTTCGTGGGCACGAGGGGCACTCCCTTGTCTTGATGTCTTCAGGTGGATGCTGCCGATGACTGCGGTGGACGAGCGCTCGTGCCGCCCGGCACGGGTCGCGCTCTACGACGACTGTGCTGGACCGCCCGCAGGCCGGGAAGACTCCCGCACGCCTGGTACTGGGAGGGCCAGTCCACCGGGCGGCCGGCGGCAGAATGGTGTCCATGTCGACGGGGAACAGGGCGGACTTCGGGAAGTACCTGCGTGGTCGGCGGGCCATGATGGCGCCGCCAGCCCAGCGGGCCGTCGGGCGGGCGTCGCGCAGGCAGGTACCGGGGCTGCGACGGCAGGAGCTGGCCGAGGCCGCCGGGATCTCCGTCGAGTACTACACCCGCCTCGAGCAGGGGCGAGCGCAGCGTCCCTCACGGGAGATCCTCACCGCGCTGGCACGGGCCCTCGGCCTCACGGCCGCCGAGCGGGATCACCTGTTCCGGCTCGCGGGCGAGCTGCCGCCCGAGCCGCTCGCCCCGGACAGCGAGATCCGACCGGGGCTCCGCCGACTGCTGCGCGGCCTGGACGACACCGTCCCCGTCACCGTCCACGACGGGCGCCTGAACGTGCTGGCGCGCAATGCCGCCGCCACCGAACTCCTCGGCCCGATCCCCAGCGTGGGTCGGTACCGGCGCAACATCATCCACCAGGGCTTCACCGCCGAGGCTCGCCACGTCCTCGGCGACAAGGGAGCCCACCAGTACGGCCGGTGGGCTGCGGCGGAGCTTCGCTCGGCGCTGGGCCGGTACCCGGACGACGAGCACCTCCGATCCCTGCTCGCGGAACTCTCCGCGACGAGTGCCACCTTCCGAAACCACTGGGCGCAAGGCGAGGTCGGGGCCCGGCGGTCCGCCGTGAAACAGGTGCGCCACCCGACCCGAGGATGGCTCACCTTCCAGAGCGAGATGCTGCACGACGCCGAGCGGGACCATTGGATCGTGATCTACGCGCCCGCCGGGTGAGGCGGGAATCCGGTCCGTCCGATCGGATGAGCAACGATCGGACCCGGCCGCCGAGCCGGTCCGGTCCACAGCGGAATCCCGCCGAGCAGCCGACGGATCAACAACCCTGCGTCATCGGCCCCGGCCGACCGGGTAGCGTGCGCAACCGTGGTAGCGCCGGACCCCGTGGACCTTCGCCTGCTCGCCGTGGTCGCGGAGGCGGGCCGTACCTCCGTGACCGATCTGGCGAACCACCTCGGCATGGACGTCAGAGAGGTGGCCGCGCGACTGGCGGCGTTGTCGGTCAGCGGCCTGCCCCTGATCGTCGGCGTGGAATGCGATCCACAGGGCATTCGCGGCGCGTTGGCCGCGATCGGCTACTGGGGAGGATCGCCCCAGCAGCAGGCCCCGCCGATGCCCGGCACCCCGAGCGGTGCCTATCCGATGCACGGCGGCCCGAGCGGCCCGTATCCCCCGGCCGCGGTGAGCGGACCGTACCCGCAGGGCACCCCCAGCGGGGTCTACCCGCAGGCCGCCCAGAGCGGGCCCTATCCGATGCAGCAGGCGACACCCAGCGGCGCCTACCCGATGCACGGCGCCCAGTCCGGACCACACCACGGGCAGCAGTTCGCTCCGCAGCAACCAGCGGCACACCCGCACGCCGCCCCGCAGCAGCCCAGCCCGCCGAGTACGCCCTTCCCGCTGCCCGGTCAGGTCGCGGGCCCGCCCAGCACGCCGTTCCCCGCCCAGGGCGGGCAGGACCCGATGAGCACCTGGGGACCGCCGCAGTCTGCCTCGTGGGCCAGGGGCGATCAGCCCACCAACGTGCTCGCCCAGCCCGGCCCCGCGACCAGCGTCCGCCGTACCGGCGAGGTGGGCAGTGCCCTGGACATCCAGGGGTTGGAGGGCGAGCAGCTCCGCATCCAGCTCCTGGAAGTGGTGGACCCGGCGAACTTCCTCTTCGAGGCGGCGGGATACCGGCTCCAGGAGGGTGAGCGGGCGGTGGTCGTGCACACCGAGTTGACCAACCGAGGGCAGATCCCGTTCGCCTCCCTGCCGGACCTCTACCTGATGCTGGTCAGTGAGGACGGCCAGGAGATCGGCAAGGCGCCGGTGTCCCTGTCCTCTCGGCCGCCGTATCGGATCGGCGTGCAGCCCGGCGAGACGGCGGGCGGGCACACCGTCTACGTGCTGCCAGAGTCGACCCGGCTTGCCTCGGTGCGCTGGACGCCCCAGCAGGGCGAGGACCGGCTCAGTCTGACGTGGACGGTCGAGGACTGACCTCGGCGCTCGACCGGGTGCCCTCCTGGTGCAGCGGCAGGACGCGGGGCGGTGCCTCGGCATCGTCTCGGCGGGTGCACCTCGCGGCAGACGGGGTCGATCTCCTCGCGGCTCCGCCCCGGTCCGGGCAGGCCCGGCGCTGCCAGACACTCCCCGTGCGGGCCCGCCGCCGCCAGGCCGGTCGCCGTCAGGCCGTCTGCTGCCAGGCCGGTCGCCGATGGGCCCGCCGCGTGCCGACCGCCGCGCGACGTCCCGCGCCGGGACGTCGGGGCATACGTCCCGGCGACGACCGAGTGCGCAGGGGGCCCGCGTCCGTCACCGCTGCACGGCCCCCGCGTCGACGGCGGCTCCCGCTCCGGCGGTAGCGCCGTGCGTCCCGCCGCCGTCCGCCGCGCTGCCGCCATCCGCAGGCCCGCCGTCCCGCGTCACCCCGCCGTCCTGCGTCGCAGTACCGCCCAGACACGGCCGGAGCAGCTCGGGAGTCGCCGAGCGGGCGAACCGCAGCGCCTCCGGCGAGCCGAGATCGACGGCGGCGTAAAGCCCGTACCCGGCGGCCGTGGTGGCGCCGACGGTCATCAGACCGAGCCGACGTTGCAAGACCGACTGCCGGATGGTCCAGCCGATCACGGCCTCCCGACGCAGGACGGCCGTCGTGCGAGTCAGCCCGCTCCTGGTGACGAGATGGTCGCCGACCAGTGCGTGACCGAGTGATCGATAGGTCACGACGGCACACAGCAGCCCGATCGGCAGTACGCCGAGCCCCGCCTGCCAGGCCCAGTCGGGAATCACGGGCACGGTCGCGCCGAGCCAGGCGAGGAGCCCGGCCACCAGCGCCGTCACGACCACGGCCCAGCCTGCCCGGCGACGCAGCGCGGCCCTCGGATGCCGGATCGGCCGCGTCGCGAAGGGACGGTCGTCGCCCAGCACGGCGCCTGCCACCCGGCGGGCCTCGGCCACCGGGACTCGCGGCAGGATGGCCGCGGCGGCGTTCTCCGAGGTGCTGCCCTCGGACAGCCCGGTGGAGATCACGGTCGTGTCCGCAGTGCGCAACCACCGCAGGAACAACGGCTCTGAGATCTCGACACCGCGAAGGCGCCGATCGTCCCGGTTGATCTCGCGAGTCTTGAACAGGCCCTGCGAGGTGTGCAGCACCGTGCTCTGCGCCCCGGGGACCCGGCTGAGTCGGAACCGCCAGTTCTCGGCGAAGAAGTTGACCGTCAACGCGATCGAGCCGAGGACGCCCGCCGCCACGATGCCGAGCAGGACAAGAGTGACGACCGGCAGGTTCAGGCCGTCGACGAAGGTCACCACGTCGCCGGTCAGGTCGAGCCCGAAAGACACCGACAGCCAGTGCGCCCCCCAGAGCAGGCCCGCCGCCGCGACGAAGCCCCAGACACTGAACACGTTGTGGACGAGCCACTGCGGCCGGAATGACGACAGCAGCGTCTCGGGGCCTGCGGAGTCGGCGGCCTGCGCGCCGAGCGGCACGCCGTCACCGGGCTCCGCATCGAGCCTCGGCGGCGATGTCGCCGGGACGGCGTCCGCCGGGCCGGGCCCCGTCTCCCCGGCAGCGTCCGCAGCCCGCTCGCGGGTGCCCACGCCCGTCAGCTCGCGCCGGAGCGCCTCGGCCTCCGCCCGCGAGACCGCGTCGAGCACCAGTTCGGCCTCCCCGGCTGCGGCCTGGGCACCGGCCCGGACGTCGACCACGCGCAGGCCGAAGACTCGATGTCGCAGCTTCGCGGTCGTGTCGATGCTGCGAATCCGGTCGCGGCGCACCGAACGGTAGGTGCGCACCAGGAGACCGGAGCGGTACTCGACCCGCTCGTCGGTGATCCGGTAGCGGGTCTTCACCCAGCGCAGCAGGTCGGCGAGGGCGGAGCCGACGCCGACGACGCCGAGGATCGCGGTCGGCCAGATCGCCGACTCGTCGATCACGACGTCGAACACCACCGTCGCCAGCACGAACGGGACGAGGGAGAGCACCATCATCAGCAGGTCGATCCAGACCATGCGGAGGTCGAGTCTGCGCCAGGGAACGTCGTCGCCCGGCACGGCGGCCGCCGCCCGGGACTCGGCCGCCGGGTCGCCTGCGAGTTCGTCGGCCTGAGTCGGCGTGGTCACGTCGCGTCTCCCGGAGTCGCCTGGGTGATCCTGGTCAGGTCGGTGGTCAGGTCGGCCGCGATCCGATGATCGAGCCCGACGAGGTAGATCGCGCCGTGGGCGGACGCGGTGGTCACCGTGACGGTGGCCAGGCCGAACACCTGTTGCAGCGGGCCCCGCACCGTGTCGACGGTCTGGATTCGCGAGATCGGCGCCACCCGCCATTCGCGGACGAACCAGCCCGTCCGCACGTAGACCGCCTCCTCGGTCGCCTCCCAGCGATGGACCGCGTACCGCCAGGCGGGGACGACGGCCAGGTAGGCGACGCCGAGCACCGAGGCCCCGATCAGGACCGGGCCCACCCAGGGCCGGGCGGGCTCGGCCAGCAGGTAGGCGGCGACGAGCGCGCCGACGATCACCGCCACGGCCAGGACGCCGCGCATCAGCCACCAGCCGACGGCCCGGCGTTCGATTCGGTGGCGAGGCGGTTGAAGCCAGAGCTCGTCCCGGTTGGACGGCGGTACGGGGGTCGCACCGAGTCCGTTCGGCACGGACAGGTCGGTCACGTCGTCTCCTCAGGCTGCGGACGTCGGACGGCGAGCACGAAGATCGTGGCCAGCTCGTCGGCGTAGGCGTCCACGTCGGTGTCGGGTCGGGAGTACAGCTCTTGTGGGACGGCCTCCAGGGCGGCGCCCAGCGTCAGTGCCAGCACGCGAACCGAGAAGTCGCGGAACTCGCCGTCCCGTTGCCCCTCGCTGAGCAGCTCGGCGACGCCCGAGGCAAGGTCCTCACGATCGGACGAGGACGGCCCCCGACTCTGCTCGCTCCGCGCCGCCACGGCGATCTCGCGCAGCGCATACATCGGGGCGCGGTTGTCCGCGCAGAAGCGGACGAACCCGGTGATCAGGCCTCGGAGCGCGCCCTGGTAGTCCTCGGCCGCCTCCATCCGCTCGGTGAGCACGCGACCCATTCCGTCGTTCACGCTGCGGACGACGTGCGCGATCAGATCGTCTCGACCGGCGAAGTGATACGAGATGAGTCCGGTGCTGATCCCGGCGTGTGCGGCGATGCGGGCGAGAGAGGCCTTGGCCAAGCCGAGCTCGGCGATGGTCTCGATCGCCGCGCGGAGGATCTGCTCCCGCCGCGCTCGTTCGATGAAGGAGCGGGATTCCTGATCGTCCCCCTCAATTCCTGACTGCATGACCAAAAATCTAGCATCGTGTTCAGTTTTTAACCGAATCTCCTGGTCAGGGCGATGCTGCGGCTGTCAGGTTCCCTCGGACTGTCGAAGCACCCGCTGATGATGATGGTGGTGTGCTGTCGCTCCGGACGTCCTGGGCAGGCTCGTGACGCCGGGTCCGCCGTCCCCCGCCTCGCCCGCTCGCTCGCGTCGCCGTCTCCGCTGCCGGGCGCCCCGGCAGCGGAGGTCCTCAGACACGCGAGCGCGATCATGCGCCCAGGGCACGATCCATCCGCCCACGGCGCAGATCCGTCGGCGGCGCTCGGCGCGGCGACGCGGCGGACCCGCTCGATGTCGCGCGAGTCGGCGGCGGTCGCGAGCCCGTCGCAGGGCGTCTGCGGCATCCAGACTCACCGGGCACGACGGGGCTGGTGTCGGGGCAGGACGCCATGCGGCTCCGATCGGCCGCTGACGAGTCGCCGCCCGAGGTCGCCGACCCGAGGCGGCGTGCGAGGTCGCGAGGTCCCCCGGTCAGCCGCGTATCGGTCCGCCCATCCGTACGGCAGGCGGCTCGGCGCAGGCATCAGCGATCGAATGGGCTCCGGACGAACAAGCCGGGAGGCGCGGCGCCGCCACGACGATCGGTCGGGGTCGGGGCGGGCAGTCGGCACGGCCGCGCCGCGAGCCACCCGACCAGCCCCGGCGACTGGCAGATCGAGAAGCGACCGTCACGGTGGCACGCAGCCGGTCATGGGCGCCCGGTCCGCCGTCACCTCCCGACCGGCCCCGCCTGCGAGGGCGGCGCCGAGCAGCGGCACGGCCGCCGACGGTGTTCGGCTACCGATCCGCTCCGGGGTGGCGACACGGTGGTCACGTGCTCATGAGCACGCCGCCGTGATGGGCGGTCCGTAGAGACTCCGCCGTCGCCTGCGAGCCGCGAACCGACGGCGCGGACCGGCTCCGCACCAGACACGGGGTCGATCAGCGCGGATCACGGAGTCGAGCATCGATCAGGAGGCGGCCGGGCAGCAGGCTCGCTCTGGTGATCTCGCGCAGGCCGGGCCGGTCACCACACGACCGGAGCGGCGGGCGGGCGGACTGCCACCCACGGACCGAGCCCCGCCGCCGTCGAAGCACGAGACGACCCCGCCGAGACCGCGTGCTGCCGCCCTGCTCCCGTGGAGTCGCGAACGGGCTCAGTCCTCGCGCCGGTTGCCGAACATCCGGCCGACCCACGAGCCGCCCGCGCCGTCCGGAACCTGCTCCTCAGGCGGCTCGTTCCGGTTGCGCGCCAGCGTGGGCCAGTCCCGCTCCACCCGCCCGTCGTCGAACGGGTCCGCCCCGCCGATGACCGCCGGTGCGGCGTGTCCGACGTCGTCGATCAGCCCTGACGCACCCGCATCGTCGAGAACGGGACCGCCGAGCGCCGCGCCGTTGCCCGCACCGCCGAGCGGAAGCGGCGTTCCCATCGGCGGCGTGACCGGCTCGGCCCGCGCGGCCCCACGATCGGACGCCTGCCCCGAGGCGTCCCAGCCCGCGCCGTACTGCTGCGCGCCGTGTCGCAGATCCTCGGGGTGCGCTGCGGCGGAGGGCGCCGCCTGTTGCTGCGCACCGGGCCCGCCTGCGGGCAGCCGGATGCCCATCGGCGGGGTCACGGGTTCGACCCGCCCCCGGTCCGCCCTGCCGAACTCGTCTCTGTCCTGCACGAGGCCTCCCAGCGCTCCCAGACCATGCATCACGATGTTATTACGCGCCGATGACCTCTGTTCGCGAAACGCGAGATCCCACGGCGGCGCAATGGGCGCGGCGTCAGCTCTGCTCTCGCAAGCGATCCAGGGCAGCGGCCAGGTCCGCCGGGTACTCGCTCTCGAACTCGACGTACCGCCCGTCGGCCGGATGCTCGAAGCCGAGACGCCGGGCATGCAGCCACTGCCGGGTCAGGTTCAGTTCCTTGGCCAGGCTCGGATCGGCGCCGTAGGTCAGGTCGCCGACACACGGGTGTCGCAGGGCGGAGAAGTGCACCCGGATCTGGTGGGTACGCCCCGTCTCCAACCGCACCTCGGCCAGCGAGGCATGGCGGAAGGCCTCCACCACCTCGTAATGGGTCACGCTGGGCCTGCCCTCGGCGATGACGGCGAACTTGTAGTCGTGCCGAGGATGCCGATCGATGGGCGCGTCGATGGTCCCCCGGATCGGGTCCGGATGTCCCTGGACGACGGCATGGTAGATCTTGTCCACCGTGCGTTCCTTGAACGCCCGCTTGAGCGAGGAGTAGGCGGTCTCGCTCTTGGCGACCACCATCACCCCCGTGGTGCCCACGTCGAGCCGGTGGACGACGCCCTGCCGCTCGGCGGCACCCGAGGTCGCGACCCGCAGCCCCATGGCGGCGAGCCCGGCCACCACCGTCGGCCCCGTCCAGCCGGGGCTGGGATGCACCGCGACGCCGACGGGCTTGTCCACCACCGCGATGTCGTCGTCCTGGTAGATCACCCGGAGGCCGTCGACCTCCTTGGGCTCGATGACCTGCGGGTGCGCCGGGCCGGGAAGCACGACCTCCAGTCGACTCCCCGCGATCAGCCGATCGCTCTTGCCCGCCGGGCTGCCGTCCACGAGCACGTCGCCCGCCTCGGCCATCGCCACGATCGCCGTCCGGGAGAGGCCGAGCAGCTTGGCCAGCCCGGCGTCCACCCGAAGGCCGTCCAGGCCGTCCGGCACCGGAAGGGTGCGCTGCTCGCTCATGCGGAATCCTCCTGTCGGGTCCGATCGGACCCGGTCGCCACCGAGTGATCGGTGGAGTCGGCGCCCGCGTCACGCGGGGTCGCCTGCGCCGCGTCCTTCGCGGACTTCTTCTCGTTCTTGATCGTCGTGCCGTCGTAGTCCTTGCCGAGGAAGGCGAGCAGCACCAGCAGCACACCCCCGCTGACCAGCGAGGAGTCCGCGACGTTGAACACCGGCCACACACTGCCGTCCGGCGCGAACAGCGACAGGAAGTCCACCACGTGTCCCTCCAGCGGCCCCGGCGCGCGGAAGAGACGGTCGACGAGGTTGCCGAGCGCGCCGCCGAGCACCAGGCCGAGCCCGATGCCCCAGCCGACCGAGCGCAGCCGAGGGGCGATCCACAGGATGCCGATCACGACGCCGATCGCAATGAGGGTCAGCAGCCAGGTCATCCCGGTGGCCATCGAGAAGGCCGCACCGGGATTGCGGAAGAGGACCAGGTAGAGGCCTCCACCGAAGAGCTCGACCGGCGGACGGTGCTCCAGGGTGGCGACGGCGACGACCTTGGTGACGATGTCGAGCGCGAGGACGAGCAGGGCGGCGAGTGCGAGCAGCCCCACCCGTCTACGCGGCAGCGACGCCTCGGCCTGCCCCGGCGAGCCTGCGGCCTCGGCGGGCGCGGAGTCCTCGACGCCCTCGGAGCCTGTCGGGCTGGCTGCTGCGGCCCGGCGCACGTCGGCACCCCGCGCGGACGGCTCGGCGCGGGACGGGTCACGCGCCCCGTCGACGGGGTCGGAGTCGGGATGCTCGGTGTTCACTCGGCCATTGTCCCGCACGAAGACAGGGCGACCGACCCGACGCACAGCGACGGACCTCACCCACGGCGTTCGGCCCGGCTGCACCGTCGAGGCGGGTCGCCGTCCCGCGAGAAGCCCGGACGACTCGCGGGCAGCCCCGGACCCGACACGCGGACGTCGGGCGTGCCGAGCCCTTGCACCCGGAACACCGCGGGCGAGGCCATGTCCCGGGAGAACGGCCAGTCGACCGCCACGCCGAGGCCGACCAGTGCCCTGGCCAGGAAGGTGCCGTGCGTGCCGACGACGATCCTCGACTCGGGATGCCGTGCGACGAGGTCGACCAGCGCGGCCGAGGCCCGAGCGGTCAGCTCGACGAGGCTCTCGCCGCCGGGCCTTCGGTGCTTCGGATCGGCCCAGCTCGCCGCGTAGTGCCGGGCGTAATCCGGCGTCGGAGCGAGTCCGGAATCCCACTCACGCAGGTCGGTGCGGGTCAGGACGGGCAGGCCAAGTTCGGCCGCCGACGGTGCCACCGTCTGGACGGCACGCCGATAAGGGCTGGCGTAGACGACGTCGGGCGGCGGCAAGCACAGCTCGGCCACCAACCCGGCCGCCTGGGCCAGTCCCCCGTCGCTCAGGGGCCGCACCGACTCGGCCGGACCGCCCGGCCGGGGCGGGATCGACTCCGCATGGCGCACGAGCACCACTTCAGCGCCCATCCGCGTCCCCTCGGCTCGACGTGATCAGCGAATCCGTGCGGACCGGCCCGCCCGGCACCCCGAAGAACCCGCCGGCCGCTCCGCCCGGCGGCGGATCACACCGCCGGGCGGAGCGGCCGTCAGTTCGACTCGGCCGCCATCGCAGCCGGGCGCCGCCCGGCAGTGCCTCTCAGGCCCTGGTGACGGCGACGGCGATCTCCGCGCCCTCGCCGACCGTGCCCGCGAAGCCGCCGTCGACCGGGCCGAAGACGACCCGCACGGCGAGCGTCTCCTGGGCGAGGAAGCCCTCCCTCGGCCGCAGCGAGTCGACGACCTCGGCCCCGGCCTGAACCGTCAGCTCGATGCGGTCGGACACGTCGAAGTCCGCGTCCCGGCGGGCCTGCTGCACCACCCGGACCACGTCCTTGGCCAGTCCCTCGGCCGCCAGCTCCTCGGTCACCTCGGTGTCGAGCACCACCACGCCCGTACCGCCGGGCAGCGCCGAGGTCGCCGACGGGTCGGCGGCCACCAGCCGCTCCTCGAACTCGCCGGGCAGCAGCCGGACGCCCGCCGCCGAGACGGTGCCGTCGGACTCCTGAGTCCATTCGCCCGCCTTGACCGCGCGGATCACCTGCTGCACGGCCTTGCCGAGCCTCGGTCCGGCGGCCCTGGCGTTGACCACGACCTCGAACCGACCGTAGGCGGACACCTCCGTGGTCAGCTCGACGTTCTTGACGTTGACCTCGTCCCGGATCAGTCCGGTGAAGGGTTCCAGGGCCGCCGCGTCCGGCGCCGCCACCACGAGCGTGCGCAGCGGCAGCCGGACCCGCAGCCTGGCGGCCTTGCGCAGCGCGGAGGTGGTGGAGCAGACCTGCCGCACCCGGTCCATCGCGATGACCAGGGCCGGGTCGGCGGGCAGCTCGTCCACCAGCGGCCAGTCGGCCAGGTGCACCGACCTGCCCCCGGTCAGGCCGCGCCACACCGCCTCCGTGGTCAGCGGCAGCAGCGGGGCCGCGACCCGGCAGACGACCTCCAACACGGTGTGCAGAGTGTCCACCGCCGCCTGTTCGCCCGCCCAGAACCGCTCACGGGAGCGTCGGACGTACCAGTTGGTCAGCACCTCCAGGAAGTCCTCGATCAGCGAGCAGGCGCCCGGCAGGTCGTGCACGTCGAACGCGGCGCCCACGTCGACGACCAGCTCATGCGTCTTGGCCAGCACGTACCGGTCCAGGACATGGGTGGAGACGGTCCGTCCCGTCCGCTCGGTGAAGTCGGGATCGGTCTGCGAGGCCCCCTCGAGCGACTCCGCATTGGCGTAGAGCGCGAGGAAGTACCACGAGTTCCACAGCGGCAGAACCGACTGTCGGACCGCGTCGCGCACCCCGCGCTCGGTGACGATGAGGTTGCCGCCGCGCAGGATCGGGCTGGCCATCAGGAACCAGCGCATCGCGTCCGAGCCGTCCCGCTGGAACACCTCGTCGACGGCCGGATAGTTGCGCAGCGACTTCGACATCTTCTGGCCGTCGTCGCCGAGCACGATGCCGTGTGCGGCGACGTTGCGGAACGCAGGCCGGTCGAACAGGGCGGTGGCCAGCACGTGCAGCGTGTAGAACCACCCCCTGGTCTGGCCGTTGTACTCCACGATGAAGTCACCGGGGTAGTGGTGCTCGAACCACTCCCGGTTCTCGAAGGGATAGTGCACCTGGGCGAAGGGCATCGAGCCCGACTCGAACCAGCAGTCCAGCACCTCGGGGACCCGGCGCATGGTGGAGCGCCCGGACGGGTCGTCCGGGTTAGGCCTGGTCAGCCGGTCGATGTACGGCCGGTGCAGGTCCTCCGGGCGCACGCCGAAGTCCCGCTCCAGCTCGTCGAGAGAGCCGTACACGTCGACCCTCGGGTAGGCCGGATCGTCGGAGGTCCACACCGGGATCGGCGAACCCCAGTAGCGGTTCCGCGAGATCGACCAGTCCCTGGCGCCCTCCAACCACTTGCCGAACTGCCCGTCCCTGATCTGGCTCGGCACCCAGTCGATCTGCTGGTTCAGCTCGACCATCCGCTCCCGGAACCGGGTCACGGCGACGAACCAGGAGGAGACCGCACGCTGGATCAGCGGGTTACGGCACCGCCAGCAGTGCGGGTAGGGGTGGTCATAGGTCTCGTGGCGCACCAGGAGCCCGGCCGCCTTGAGGTCGCGGATGATCTCCTTGTTCGCCTCGAAGACCTGCTGCCCCTCGTACGGCGGGACCTCGCTGGTGAACCGCCCCCGCGAGTCGACCGGCACGACCGGGTCGATGCCCGCCGCGTCGGTCACCGCCTTGTCCTCCTCACCGAAGGCCGGGGCGATGTGCACGATCCCGGTGCCGTCCTCGGTGGTGACGTAGTCGGCGGCCAGGATGCGGTGCGCGTTCTCCCAGCCCGCGAAGAAGTCGAAGGGCGGCGAGTACCGACGACCGAGCAGGTCGGCGCCCGTACAGCGCGCCACGATCCGCTCGGCGGCGTCCTCGCCCAGCTCCCTGGCGTAGTGCGCCAGCCGGGCCTCGGCGAGGAGATAACGCTCGCCCTCGTGCTCGACGGTCACGTACTCGACGTCCGGGTGGACGGCCATGGCGAGGTTGCTGGGCAGGGTCCACGGCGTCGTCGTCCAGATCAGGGCCCGCTCCCCGGTCTCCAGCCGCATCGCGACGGTGACCGCCGGGTCCTGCCGGTCCCGGTAGACGTCGTCCATCTTCGTCTCGGTATTGGACAGCGGCGTCTCGCAGCGCCAGCAGTACCAGAGGACCCGGAAGCCCTCGTAGACCAGGCCCTTGTCCCAGAGCGACTTGAAGGCCCACATGACGCTTTCCATGTAGTCCAGGTCGAGGGTCTTGTAGTCGTCGTCGAAGTCCACCCAGCGGGCCTGGCGCGTGACGTAGTCGCGCCACTGGTCGGTATAGCGCAGGACCGAGGTGCGGCAGGCGTCGTTGAAGACGTCGACGCCCATGGCCTCGATCTGGGACTTGTGGTCGATCCCGAGCTGTCGTTCGGCCTCCACCTCGGCGGGCAGGCCGTGGCAGTCCCAGCCGAAGCGGCGTTCGACACGCCTGCCTCGCATGGTCTGGTACCGGGGGACGACGTCCTTGACGTAGCCGGTGAGCAGGTGCCCGTAGTGCGGAAGACCGTTGGCGAAGGGGGGGCCGTCGTAGAAGACGAACTCGTTGGAGCCGTTCTCTCCGGAGGGGCGGGCTTGCACGCTCGCCGCGAAGGTGTCGTCGGCCGACCAGTAGGACAGCACCGCGTTCTCCAGCTCGGGGAAGAACGGCTGCGCGGGCACGCCTGCGGTGTCCGGACCGGTGAGACGGACCTTGGGGTAGGCCATCGGAGATACTCCTCGCAGGGTGGTGGCGGTCGTCGCGGAGGCCCGCCGTTCGCGGACTCCCTCCGGGGACGACGTGTCGCCTTCGACACCCCGCGGTACCACCCCGCTTGCCGACGCACCCCGCAGCAGCGCGGACGTCGACCTCTCATTCAGGGCTGTGACGGGCCCGCCCGGCCGGCTCTACTGCGGGCCGTCTCGGCCCGGTTCTTCCGGCGGCTCCCCGGTGATGGCCGGATCAAAGCCTGTTACGCACAGATTAGCGCCGAGGTCGAATCCTTTTCGCCCGACCCGGCGCCCGGAGGGGCGCTCCGACGCCCGGCCGCCGCCGGGCCGGTCGGGCCGCCTTCGCTGCACCGCTGCAGGGCCCGTCGAAGCGGCCCGGTCGACCGGGCCGAGACAGACGGCACCGCCCCAGCGGAGTCCGCTGGGGCGGTCGACGGTTCTCGACGCCGATCCCGACCGACGTCGCCGGTCGGCCTCGGTGCTCAGCCCGCCTCGGCGGTGCGACCGCCGAAGCTGTATCCCGTCTGGTGACTCGATCGGGTGGACTCGGCGGACGGGACGGCGCTGCCCCGGTCCTCCAGCTCACGGAGCTGCGAGTCCAACATCGTCTTGAGCCTGGTGCGGTACTCGCGTTCGAAGGTGCGCAGCACCTCGATCTCCTTCTCCAGGCTGTTCTTCTCCTGGGTGATCCCCGCGAGGATCTCGGAGTGCTTGCGCTGCGCGTCGCGTTCGAGGGTGGCGGCCTTCTCCCTGGACTGGCGCTCCACGGTCTCGGAGCGGGTCCTGGCGTCGCCCAGCATGGTCTCGGCTCGCGTACGAGCCTCGTTCACCATGCCGTCGGACTTGGTCCGCGCGTCGGAGAGCAGCTGCTCGGACTTCGTCCTCGCCTCCGACAGCATCCCGTCGGCCTCGGCCTTCGCCTCCCCGGTGAGGCGGTCGGCCATCTCCTGCGCCAGTCCGAGGACCTTGGCGGCCTGGACGTGGTGGTCGCCCCCCGGCGCGGTCTGCTCCACCAGCGACGGCGGCGGCACCGGCGAGAGCCTGCGCGGCTCCTCCACCGGCCTGCTCGCCGCGACGGGTGCGGCCGCGGCTCCTGCTCGGGCGTCCTCCAGGTCAGCGCGCGCGTTGTCGAGCTGCTGATCCAGCTGCTCGATCTGGTTGCGCAGTTCGTTGTTCTCCTCGATCAGTCTTGCGAGTTCGCCTTCAACCAGGTCGAGGAATGCGTCCACCTCGTCCTCGTTGTAGCCCCGCTTGCCAATCGGTGGCTTGCTGAACGCGACGTTGTGCACGTCGGCGGGCGTCAACGGCATGGCTAGATCACCTCACGCACTCCTCGACAGCGGAACCCCGGAGCTCCCCGCTGCCCGGTCTGCCCGTGTCGTCTTGTTCAAGTCGGGATCACCAGTCGCATCAGGATGAAGACGACCAGCAGTAGAACCATAATCGACAGGTCTAGTCCGACCCCGCCGATCCGAACTGTCGGGATCACGCGTCGCAGCGCGCGAACCGGCGGGTCGGTCACTGTGTAGATGGTCTCAAGCGCGACCGCAACCCCCCCGGCCGGACGCCAGTCCCTGGCGAACGACCGAACCAGCTCCACCACGATACGCGCCATCAAGAGCAGCCAGAAGAAGAAGAGCGCGTAGTACGCGATGATCCGGAAGAGTTCCACACCCCAACTCTGCCATCATCTGCCGTCAGCCGAACAGACCGCCCTCGGCGATCCGCCGCCGCTGCTCCGCCGTGACGTCCACATCGGCGGGTGAGAGCAGGAAGACCTTGCTCGTCACCTTGTCGATGTCCCCCCGAAGAGCGAACGCCAGCCCAGCGGCGAAGTCGACGAGACGACGGGCGTCGGCGTCGGTCATCTCGGTCAGGTTGATGATCACCGGGGTGCCCTCGCGGTAGTGCTCCCCGATGGTCCTGGCCTCGATGTAAGTCTTGGGGTGCAGCGTCGTGATCCGACCCGCGGCCGCCCCTGCCGCGCCGGAGACGACGGACTCCGCCGCAGGTCGCAGTCGGGTGACCGAGTCACGCTGCGAGTCGACCGCCAGTGCTCCGCGCGTGGCGGGCTGGGGCGACCAGGAGCTCCGGGTCCTCGACCTGCTCTGAACAGCCTCGACGGCGTCATCGTCCTCGTCGAAGTCGACCGGCCGGTATCCACCGCGCAGCGCGGTGGCACGCCGCGACCGAGCCCCCACCCGGTCGGGGTAGGACTCGTACTCGTCGGCCTCGTAACCTGCCTCGTCGTAGTCGTCCATGTCCTCGGCGGGGACCATGCCGAAGTAGGCCTTCAGCTTCTGTAGTGCGCTCATCGACAGCCCTTCCCCGCATCCGGACTGGCTGACCTGGCCAACGTCCCGACGCCTGTCCCGACGACGGTGTCACCCGCCGTCTGCCTCCCCACAACGCCCGTACTCACGCTATCGGCCTGGTACCCAGAAGCGCCGTTCCGACACGCACACTCGTGGAGCCCGCCGCAATCGCCCGTTCGAGGTCATTACTCATCCCCGCCGAGATCTCCACCGCATGCGGATGATCACGTCGCAGCAGGTCGGATACCGTGTGCAAGGTCTCGAAGGAGCGCTCAGAGTCTCCTCCCAGCGGGGCGACAGCCATCACCCCAATGAGTCGTAATTCACCTGAATGGTCGATCATTTCTGCGATCTGCGCCACCTCTTTCGGGGGACAACCGCCTCTCCCCGGCGCCCCGTCGAGGCTGACCTGCACCAACGCATCGAGACGAGACTCACGTTCGCCCGCCTCGCGCGCCGCCGCCGAGGCCCGCGCCAACGCCTCGACGAGTCGGGGGCTGTCGACCGACTCGACGACGTCGGCCCATCTGGCCACCGACCTCGCCTTGTTCCGCTGCACCTGCCCCACCATGTGCCAGCGAATCGGCAGTTCCGGCCGCAGCCCGGCGACCTCGGCGGCCTTGGGCGCCGCGTCCTGATCACGGTTCTCCCCGAACTCGGTGAGTCCGAGATCACCGAGCAGGGCGGCATCCGAAGCCGGAAAAGTCTTGGTGACGGCGAGCAGCCGGACCGCGTCGAGCGGTCGGCCTGCGGTCAGGCAGGCCGCGGCGATGCGCTCACGCACCGCTGCCAGCCGCCCGGACAGGAACTCGCGGCGCTCGCTTTCGCCGGTAAAGTCCTGTTCACTCACGAGGCAGGCTCCAGCCAGATCGCCGCGCCGAATCGCCCAGTGGTCGATTCCCTGCGGTGACTGAACAGTTCCGGCGACTCCACGGTGCACCGAGGATCGACACCGAGCCGCGCGATCCCGGCGTCGGTGAGCTGCCTGCGAAGCCCTGCCCGCAGATCCAGCCCCGGCCTGCCCTGCCGGGTCCGCGATGCCGAACCGGGCAGGTGAGCCTCGACGTCGGCACGCATCGCGGCGGGCACCTCGTAGCACTTCCCGCAGATCGACGGGCCCAACAACGCCTCCACCCGATCGACGCTGGCGCCCACCTCGGTCATCGCCCGCAGCGCGGCGGTCACGACACCGACCCGGCTGCCGACCCGCCCGGCGTGCACCGCCGAGACGACGCCCGCCACCGGATCCGCGAGCAGCACCGGCACGCAGTCGGCGACCAGTGCGACCAGTGCCAGTCCCGGTCTCGTGGTGACCAGTGCGTCGGTCGCCTCCACCGGCGCGGGGGTCGCACCGTCCACGATCGCCGTGCTCCGGCCGTGGACCTGCTCCATCCAGGCCAGGCCGTTCGGCGTCGCCGGGAGTTCGGCGGCGAGCCGCCGTCGATTGGCCTCGACCGAGGCCGGGTCGTCGCCGACGTGGTCACCGAGGTTGAACGAGTCGTACGGGGCCGAGGACACGCCACCATCCCGCGTGGTGATCACTCGCCGAACGCGCACCCGTAACCCCTCCTCCGCCGAAGAGTCTGCCGTGCCCCGCGCCGCTCCCCGCCGACGCGACGGAGGGACTGCGAAGCCAGGTGCCTTCTCGAGCACCGGGCATCCCCACCAAGGGCGATCCTAGAGCCGGGTGGGCCGCGCCTCCGAAGCCGGGCACGCCCCGCGACCGAGTCGTGACGCGATCGAGCCCGCGACACGATCAGTTCGTGTCACGGGCTCGGCGGACGACCGTGCGGTTCAGCGTCGCATGAAGGGCGGGATGTCGACCTCGTCGTCCTCGCCGTCGTCGGACACCGGCAGGGACCGACCGGGCAGGCCGCCCGGCCGAGGCGTCCCCGGCAGCGTCGAGCGGGAGCCGTCATAGCCGCCCAGATCACGACCGGGCTGCTGCCCAGCGGAGTCCAGCCCGCCGAAACGGCCGCCATGCATCGGCGGCGGCATCGTCGGCCGGGGCCCCATCGGGTCGGACTGCCGTGACACCGCAGGCGTGACGGGGTTGGAGTTCATCGAAGGCTGGTGATGGTGCACGGGCGCCGCGCGTTCTGGAACGTGTTCCTGCTCCGTCGGCGGCGGTTCTCCCGATCCCGGCGGGCGACCCGAGGTCGCCGACGCCAGGGGAGCCCGCGAGCTGACCGGTGCCGGTTCCAGCTTCTTGTGCGTCGGCCCGCCGCTGTCGAAGCCCGCCGCGATCACCGTCACCCTGACCTCGTCGCCGAGTGAGTCGTCGATCACCGTACCGAAGATGATGTTCGCCTCGGGGTGCGCGGACTCCTGGACGAGCGAGGCCGACTCGTTGATCTCGAACAGGCCCAGGTCGGAGCCGCCCGCGATGGAGAGCAGCACGCCGTGCGCACCGTCCATCGACGCCTCGAGCAATGGCGAGTTGATCGCCTTCTGCGCGGCCTGCACGGCTCTGCCCTCGCCTCTGGCCGAGCCGATGCCCATCAAGGCACTGCCCGCCCCGGACATGACGCTCTTCACGTCGGCGAAGTCGAGGTTGATCAGACCCGGCGTGGTGATCAGGTCGGTGATGCCCTGCACACCGGAGAGCAGGACCTCGTCGGCCGAGCGGAAGGCGTCCATGAGGCTGACGCCGATGTCACCGAGCTGGAGGAGTCGGTCGTTGGGGATGACGATCAGGGTGTCGCACTCGTTGCGCAGCTCCTGAATGCCGTCCTCGGCCTGCTTCCCCCGCCGCTTGCCCTCGAAGGAGAACGGTCGGGTGACCACGCCGATGGTCAGTGCGCCGAGCTTGCGAGCGATCGAGGCGACGACCGGCGCGCCGCCGGTTCCGGTGCCACCGCCCTCTCCCGCCGTGACGAACACCATGTCGGCGCCCTTGAGGACCTCCTCGATCTCCTCCCGGTGGTCCTCGGCGGCCCGGTGTCCGACCTCGGGATTGGCTCCCGCCCCGAGACCGCGCGTGAGTTCGCGGCCGATGTCGAGCTTGACGTCCGCATCGGACATCAACAGCGCCTGGGCATCGGTGTTGACCGCGATGAACTCAACACCCTTGAGCCCGACCTCGATCATGCGGTTGACTGCGTTGACTCCGCCGCCACCGATGCCGACGACCTTTATCACCGCGAGATAGTTGTGCGGGGGCGTCATCGGATCCGCCTTCCTGATCGTGGCTCGTGCTCGGGCTGTCGTGCCTGCGCCTGCACGTCCAGGCCGCCTGCCCTGGACCGACAGAGGTCGACCTCCGCGATGAGGCCGGAGGCCCGTCGACCCCGGTACTTCCGCTGCGGACGTTAGGCACCGTAGCGCCCCCGGTCCAGCAGCCACGCCGGGCGCCGGTGATGTGAGACATCACCCGCGCGGGATCGGTCCCCTGCGGATGATCACCAGAACATCCAAGCGGTCGCCCGAGTCTGATGCAAGCCTGCCAGACGAACGGCCCCGATGCGCGCCACACCGTCGTTCTGATCGGAGAACGGGCGTCGCCGACGAGACCGAGGGCAGGCGCAGCCGACGGCGAGTCCGCCGCGCACCAGCGGACCGGTGGGTGTGCGACCTGATCGAGTCGGACGCACCACTGTGGAGGACTACTCGGTGGGGGATCACCCGCCGGAGGATCACTCGGCGGAGCATCACCCTGTGGCGGATCGCGGGTCGGTTCAGTGGTGCCCGTGCCCGAACTCGTCCTCCGCGGGCGGCTCCACCAGGTCTCGATAACGGTCGAAGGCCGCGCTGTGATCCCGGCCGCTCGGCCGGACCGGGCTGCCGTCGGCGCGACCGGCGGGCGGGACGGGAAGCCCGGCCCCGGCCGCGGCGAGTATCGCCGCACCCACCGCGGAGGCGCTGCGCAGTTCCACAGGAGACAGCTCCACGTCCAGCACATCGGCCACCAGCGCACGAAACCGGTCGTCCCGGATGCCGCCACCGGCGAGGCGGATCACGTCCGGCAGCGGCTCAGGGAGGGCGCTCGCGGCATCGCGGATGGCGAAGGCGACGCCCTCGACGGCGGCCCGCAGGATCGTCCGCCGGTCGTGGCCGAGCCGCAGACCGGTGAACGTCGAGGCCAGCGTCGGGTCCATCCTCGGGGTGCGCTCGCCGGTGAGGTACGGCACGAAGGTCACCCCGTCGGCGCCGGGTTCGCCCTCGGCCGCCGCCGCGTACACCTCGGACCAGTCGGCGCCGAGCAGGGACCGGACCCAGTCCAGTGCCAGTCCGGCGTTCTGCACCGCCGCCATCCGATACCAGCCCTGCGGCCGCGCCGTCCGGTAGAGATGGACGAGCGGCTGCGGTGCGGCGCTCGGATCGTCGGTGAGCGAGACGAGTTGGGCACCGCTGCCGATGGTGAGCTGGACCTCACCGGGTCTGAGACCGGTGGCCAGCAGCGCGGCCGGGGTGTCGGCCGCGCCGAACACCACCGGAATGCCCGCAGGCAGCCCCAGTTCGGCAGCCTCGGCGGGCCGCAGCGCCCCGGCGGTCGCCTCGGAGTGCCCTACCGGCGGCAGCAGCCGAGACGGCAGGCCCATGGCCTCGACGGCGCGCTCCGACCAGGTGTCCGCCGCGACGTCCCACAGCAGCGTCGCCGATGCATCGCTCGGATCGGTGCCGACCGCGCCGGTCAGCCGCAGCCGCAGCCAGTCCTTGGGCAGCAGCAGCCGATCGGCCGTCGCGCAGTGCTCGGGTTCGTGCTC
This sequence comes from Actinoalloteichus fjordicus, assembly GCF_001941625.1. Lineage (NCBI taxonomy): Bacteria > Bacillati > Actinomycetota > Actinomycetes > Pseudonocardiales > Pseudonocardiaceae > Actinoalloteichus > Actinoalloteichus fjordicus. The sequence continues at coordinate 2,162,874 of NZ_CP016076.1, read as the reverse complement.
GGCCACCCAGCTCAGCAGCGGACCGGTCATGCCGGGGGTGATCGGGTTGGCCAGTCTGCCGCGCAGCACCGTCGGCAACTCGCCCCACTCCTCGGACTGGGCCAGGGCCCGCCGGTCCGGCCAGAGCAGCGCGGGCCGGACCGGATCGCCGTGTCGATCCACCAGGACGAGCCCGTGCATCTGCCCGGTCACGCCCACTCCCCGGACGGCGACCGCAGAGCGCGTGCCGCAGCGGGCCACCGCCTGTCCGACGGCGTGCACGACGGCGATCCACCAGTCCCTCGGATCAGCCTCGGCCCAGCCTGCCCGTGCGCTGTGCAGGGGGCAGTCGGCGGAGCCCTCGCTGAGGATCTCGCCCGATGCCGCCAGGAGCACGGTCTTGACCCCGCTCGTCCCCAGGTCGATGCCCAACAGCGCCTCGGTCGTCACCGGGACAGCCTCTCATCAACCCCCAGGCCGGGGCACGAACGCCGACCCGTGTCCCCGGCCCTCGGCCGCGCCCCGGACCGGCGTCCGGCAGGGTCCCGCGTAAGGCCGGGTTCGATGTGCCGCCGGGTTCGACTGGACATGCGGAGTCCGCGCGGGCGGCGCGCCTGGTACGAGTCCGCGCGCGTCGATCCCGGACCGGACGGGCCCCACCGCCTGCCGCAGCTCCTGCTCGGACAGCCGATCGTCGGCGGAGGCCCCGTCCTGCCCGGTGTCGGCCACCACCCAGGCACCCGGTGGCGGGACTGTGCTCGACCTTTCACACCCCATGACCAGAAACGGCAGACCATCGCGGCGGTATGGGTCTACCGGGGCGGCGACGCGGATCGGGAACTGCTGCCGATGGCCGAGGCGTTCGGGCCGAACGGGCAGACGTCCCGATCGGCGCCCGACCGACGGGCACCGCACACACCCCGGCGTCGGACCGCGCTCCGCACGGCCCGTCGATGCACGGCGTCTGCCGGACACCGGCCCTGCTCGGCGACGGCGGACATCGCCGCCGGACGTTCTCCGACGACCGTGACGGCGGGTCCGCCGGGGGGTGCGGGCCGCTAGCCGGCAGGCTCGACGACCATGGAGATGCCGGGCAGGCTGCCCGGCATGAACGCGGAGGGCGACCGGCGATGGACACGAGCAGCGGTCCCGAGGGAACGGCAGGCAGGACCGGCACCGATCCGAGCGAGGCAGGGACGGGTACGCGGTCACGGCCGACCACGTCCACGGTGGACCTCAACTGCGATCTCGGCGAGGGCTTCGGGATCTGGACACTCGGCGACGACGACGCGCTGCTGGACGTGGTGACCAGTGCCAACATCGCCTGCGGCTTCCATGCCGGCGATCCGAGCATCCTGCGCAAGGTCACCGATCGGGCCGTGGCCGCAGGCGTGGTGATCGGCGCCCAGGTCTCCTACCGCGACCTGGCAGGCTTCGGTCGTCGCTTCATCGACGTCGAACCGGCGGCGCTGGCCGACGACATCGTCTACCAGCTCGGCGCGCTCGACGGATTCGCCAGAATCGCGGGCGACCGGGTCCGCTACGTCAAACCGCATGGCGCGCTGTACAACGCGATCGTGACCCACACCGAGCAGGCGGCCGCCGTCGTCGCGGCGGTGCGGGACTACGACCCGACGCTGGCGGTGCTGGGGCTGCCCGGCTCGCAGTGGCTGGCCCACGCCGAGGCAGCCGGGCTGTCCACGGTCCACGAGGCCTTCGCCGATCGTGCCTACACGGCCCGAGGCACACTCGTATCGCGCCGCGAGGCGAACGCGGTGCTGCACGACGCCTCGGAGATCGCCGACCGGTGCGTCCGGATGGTGCGTGACGGCGTGGTGCGGGCGACGACGGGCGAGGACGTCGAGGTCCGGCCGCATTCACTGTGCGTCCACGGCGACACACCGGGCGCGGTGGCCATCGCCCGGCTGGTGCGGGATCGGCTCACGGCGGCGGGCATCACTCTCGAGGCCTTCCGGTGAGCGTCATGCGGAATCCCGACGCCGAGCCGGACGCCGACGCCTCTCCCCCCACCGAGGCGGGCAGGCACGCGACGGCCCCGCCCGAGTCGAGCGACCCGGCGAGCACCCCCGCCTCGCCCGCCGACGCGAGCGTCCCCACTACTGCGCCGAGGCCTGCCGTCCACCGCGTCGGACGCGGTGCGCTGCTCGTGGAACTCGACGACCTCACCCAGGTACAGGCCCTGCACCATTCGCTGACCGCCGACCGGCCCGAGGCGGTCGACGAGATCGTGCCTGCGGCACGCACCGTGCTGATCTCCTTCGATGCCGACCGGCTGGCGGCGGACCGGCTGATCACCGAGCTGAGATCGCGAGACCTCTCCCCCGTTCCGAACCGGGAGGGCACCCTGGTGGAGATCCCGGTGTCCTATTCCGGACCCGACCTCGGGGAGGTCGCCGAGCTGACCGGACTGTCCGAACAGGACGTGGTGCGACGCCACTGCGGCCGGGAGTACCGGGTCGCGTTCTGCGGATTCGCCCCCGGCTTCGGTTACCTGGTCGGCGGCGACCCGCTGCTCACGGTGCCGCGCCGGGAGACCCCGAGGGTTCGGGTGCCCGGCGGGTCGGTGGCCGTCGCCGACGAGTTCAGCGCGGTCTACCCCCGGGACTCCCCCGGCGGCTGGCGACTGCTGGGCCGGACCGAGCTGGCGTTGTGGCAGACCGATCGGCCTGAGCCTGCCCTGTTGACGCCGGGGGACCGCGTCCGCTTCCGCGAGGTGCGCTGATGTCCGTCGAACGACGCGCCTCGATGACGGTGCACGCGCCCGGATCACTGGCCACGGTGCAGGACCTCGGCCGCCCCGGCTACGCGGCGCTGGGGGTGACCCGTTCCGGCGCGGCCGACCGGCCCGCGCTGCGCCTCGCCAACCGGCTGGTGGGCAATGCCGAGTCCTGCGCGGCGATCGAGGCCACGTTCGGCGGCCTGCGGGTCGAGTTCGACGCGCCCACCCTGCTGGCGCTCACCGGAGCGCCGCTGCCCGCCGCCCTGAACGGGCGGGCGATCGGCATGCACGGCCCGGTCTGGGCCGAGGCGGGCGAGGAGTTGAGTCTGGGCCTGCCCGCCCTCGGTCTCCGCACCTATCTCGCGGTGCGTGGCGGCATCGCCGTTCCGCCGATACTCGGATCTCGCTCCACCGACCTGCTCTCCGGGCTGGGTCCCGCGCCGCTGGTCGAGGGCACCCGACTGCCGTTGGGACCCCGGCCCGAGGACTGGCCGGTGGTGAGTCAGGCGCCGGTGGCCCCGCTGCCCGAGATCCCGGTGCTGCGGCTGCACCCCGGCCCCCGAGACGACTGGTTCGACCCGGAGGCCCTCCGGCTGCTGTGCACGAGCGACTACGAGGTGACGGAGCAGAGCAATCGCGTCGGCCTACGGCTGGCAGGCCCGCCGCTGCGCCGCCGGGTGTCGCGCGAGCTGCCCTCCGAAGGCATGGTCCGGGGCGCGATCCAGGTGCCCGCGAGCGGCCTGCCCGTGCTGTTCCACGTCGACCATCCAGTCACCGGCGGCTACCCGGTCATCGCCGTGGTGGACGAGGACGACCTGCCTGCCGCCGCCCAGGTCCGGCCCGGCGGGCTGCTCCGCTTCCGGCTCGCGACCGGGCCAGGCTGAGGCTCGACTCGGCGGCCCTGCCGCTCGGCAGATCCTCGCCCGGCCGGACTGACGGGCCCACCCCCGGACTGACTCGACAGGCCCGTCGCCCCGCCTGTGGTGAACCCTCGGCAACCGATGGCACCAGTCCTCGGGCGGCCTGCCGGGCGGGCCTGGACCGCCGTCCCGCCGCCGCGAGTACCGCCGGGGCTTGCCGGGCGACGCTGGTGACCAGGGATCGACGCGACGCCGGTCCCCCGCGACCGAGCGGAGAGCAGTACGGCTTCCCGTCCGGCGGGCGTTCGGTTGCCTGCACTGTCGAGCAGCCAGGAGTACGTCTCGACCACGAGCAGGACCGTGAGCCTCCTGCCGAGCGGTCCTCGGCAGGGAGCCCGATGGCCGCGATTCGTGCTCGTCCTTCTTCCGAACCTCGTCGAGACCAGTTCACCAGGGCGACAGGCGCCAGGACCGTTTCCCAGCCTGGCATCACCGGGCTGTCCCTCGACGCCGCCGCCGAGGAGTCGGACTGACCATGGACGGCCATGGACGGCCATGAGACCGAGCACGAGGACCGCGATCCCTCGATGCCGCGATCCGCGTCACCGGGCGCGGTTCTACGCGTGACGTCCGTCGAATACGGCTCCCGCCTGGAGGGCCCGGACGGGCCGCGCCCCGTCAGAACCCCGATCACCTCGGCCGACCGCGGTGGACGGGACGTCAGCGCAGCCCTGCGGCGATGGAGTCGATCAGCCGGGCGGAGTCCGCCTCGGAGAGCGCGCTCCAGGACAGCAGGTCGAACGTCGCCGCGTAGTGCTCGACGTCCTCCGGGTGCTCCACTACCTGCGCGACGCGGTCGCTCTCCAACCAGACCGCCGACCGGCCGGGCACGTCGTCGAACCCCAGCAGGGTGAAGGCCGACTCCATCGCCGGGTGCGCTCCACTGTGGAAGGGCAGGACGCGGATCGAGAACTCGGGCTGCTGACCGGCGACCAACAGCCAGTCGAGCTGATCACGCATCTCACGAGCCCCGCCCACCAGACGCCGCAGGGCGCCCTCCCCTACCACCGAGATGAGGCGAGTGCCGTTGTCCGAGAGGGCCTCCCGCCGGGTCCGCCCGAGCCGGACCGCCTCGTCGAGTTCCTCGGCGGACAGCTCTGGCAGCGCCGCCGTCCGCACCGCTCGCAGATACCCGTCGGTCTGAGCGAGCGGCGGCAGCAGCTCGGGATGCCAGCTCCGCAGCTCCGTCGCGGTGCTCTCCATCTCCAGCTGATAGGCCCCGGCCTGGCTGACCGTGGGATGCGCCCGCTCCCACCAGCCGGGGCGGTCGGCCTCCTCGGCGAGCTCGAGGTAGCGGCCCGCCTCGGCGAGGTCGACGCCGTAGGCCGCCAGCAGCACGCGCACGTCCACCGGGCGCACCCGGCGCACGCCGTTCTCGATGCGGCTGACCGTCGGCGTCGAGAGGCTGGTCTGTCGAGCGGCCTCCAGCACGGAGATACCCCGCGCCATGCGCAGCTCACGCAGCGCGGCGCCGAGCTGCCGCCTTCTCAGGCTGGGACCGGACATGGTGGACCTCCCGCTCGGTGTGTCCTTGATCCCCACTCTGATCAACACCGGGCCCGACGCCAAGGAGGTTCACCCGACCGTGAAATCCATCGGGTGATCCTCCCGGCAGGTCGAACGTCGCGGTCGCGGTGCGGGCGCGCCCGTGGTCCGGTCCCTGGCGGCGGGCGCGTCGGCCGGGGCAGGCCTGCCTGCCCCGTCGGCTCAGCCGAGCCGAGCCGGGCTCAGCTCACGCAGGCGCGGCAGGACCTGCTCCGCGTAGAGCTGGAGGAACCGGGGCTGGTCCTCGCCGGGCGCATGGAACACCAGGTGATCGAAGCCGAGATCGAGGTACGCCTTGATCCGCTCGACGTGTTCCTCGGCGTCGTCGGAGACGATCCATCGGCTCGCGGCCTGCTCGGCGGTCAGCTCGGCGGCCAGCCGCTCCATCTCACGCGGGTCCTCCACCCCGACCTTGGACTCCGGCGGCAGCGCCAGCGCGGCCCAGTTACGGGTGTCCTCCATCGCCCTCGCGCGGTCGAGGTCGAAGGAGACCTTCACCTCGATCATGCGTTCCAGCTTCTCGGGATCGCGACCCGCCTTGGTCGCCCCCTCGACCAGGCCGGGCAGCAGCGCGTCGCGGTACAGCTCGACGCCCTTGCCGCTGGTGCAGATCATCCCGTCACCGGACCGGCCCGCGAACCGGGCCATCCTGGGTCCGCCCGCCGCGATGAAGATCGGGATCTGCTCGTCGGGCCGGTCGTAGACCGTCGCGTTCTCCGTGCGGTAGTAGGTGCCCTCATGGCTGACGTGGTCGCGCTGCCACAGCTCTCTGATCAGCCCGACCGACTCGCCGAGCCGCTCGAAGCGCTCCTTGTACGCAGGCCACTCGATCCCGGTGGCTGGCACCTCGTTGAGGGACTCCCCGGTGCCCACGCCCAGGATGACCCGGCCGGGGAAGAGCACGCCCAGCGTCGCGGTGGCCTGCGCGACCAGCGAGGGGTGGTGTCGAAACGTCGGGGTGAGCACGCTTGTGCCGATCTGCACCCTGGTGGTCCGCTCGCCGAGTGCACCGAGCCAGGCGAAGGCGTACGGCGCGTGTCCGTCGGTGTGCTTCCACGGCTGGAAGTGATCGCTGATCATCACCGAGTCGAAGCCGGCCTCCTCGGCGAGCACGCCGAACTTCAGCAGCGTGCGCGGCTCGAACTGCTCCGCCGACGCCTTGTAGCCAATCTTAAGCATCTCATCGCCTTCCTGTCCGTCCGGACATCGCCCGCCGGTCCGCCCGGTCGCGACGATCCGCTGATCATCACAAGTCGATTCGACGAGTGAGGATTCCCCGATCCGGCGCAGATCACCTTCCCGATCGGCCGCCGGATTCCGCCGCAGGACGGGCTCAGGGCGTCAGATCGAGGACCGGACCCATCGCGCCGGACTCACCGCGATCCTGGCGACGTGCTGCCGACCTCGCCAGGCGACGACCCGCCGATCGGGTGTGCCGGACCGACGCGGGTGTTCAGGACCGATGCGCAGGCCCGATCCGGGCGGCCGCAGGCGACCGGCTCAGCTGATCGTCGGCAGGTCGGGTGCGGCGACGTCGTACACCGAGCCCTCCTGCGTGAGGAGCGCGGCCAGCACCCGCCCCTTGCGCTCGGAGTCGAGGGCCTCGCCCCAGCGGACCTCGCGACCAAGGCTCAGCGCAAGCCGGATGTCCCGCGTCGAGTCCGCGCTCACCGAGAGCACCTCCGACCGGACCTCGGCAGGCAGCGAGTCCACGACCTGCACGGCCGCCAGCGTGACCGGGTCGTGCGGTCCGGGGCTGTCCACCTGCAACTCGGGCAGCCCGGCAGGAGGTTCGTCCACCGTCGCGTAGGCGAGTCCGGTCCGATCGGTGAGCCAGAGCCCGTCGGAATCGCGCAGCAGCACCACGGGCTCCCGTTCGACGACGGTCAGCACCGCCGTCGACGGCCACGAGCGTCCGACGGTGACCTCGGCAACCCTGGGCAGCCCGGCGATCCTCTCGTGCACCGTTCCGGTGTCCAGCCGCAGCATGGGCGTGCCCAGGGTGACGCCCGCCGCGTCGAGGACGTCCCCCTCCGCGAGTTCCTGGACGCCCGCGACCTCGACGGTGCGCACCGACAGCAGCGGGGTGTACCAGAGCACCGCCGCGACGGTGAGGATCGCCAGCAGCAGGATCGACAGTCCTCTGGGGCGCAACAGATCGCGCAGCACGGACCGAGGAGTCCGCCGCACCCGACGCGGTCTGCCTCGGCGCGATCGGGCCCGCACCGAGCGGCCGCGGATCGAGCGGACCGGGCCCGACCTGGTCGCGGTGTCTCCGGCGCCTCGGGCCGCCCGGCCGCCCCCGGCATTCGCACCGCCGGAGCGCCGCTCGGTCCGGGCGGACCGCGAACCGGGCCCGGCAGGTGCCGACCCGCGCGCCCCGGCCTGCCCGGCACGCCGCACGCGCCGGGCTCCCCGAACCGTGGCGGCGGCCATCTACCGCTCCTGCACCGAGGCGAGCCTGCTGAGGATCTCCGGCCCCAGCATGGTGACGTCCCCCGCGCCCATGGTGATCACCACGTCGCCGGGCCGGGTCAGCTCCGCGACGACCTCGGGCACCTGCTCGAACGACGGCTCGAACCGCACCCGCTCGGCGGGCAGCGGGACGTGCGAGGCGACCAGACTGCCGGTGACACCCGGCTCCGGCTCCTCCCTGGCGCCGTAGACGTCGAGGACCACCACCTCGTCGGCCAGCGCAAGCGCCGTCCCGAACTCGGCGGCGAAGGTCTTGGTCCGCGAGTACAGGTGGGGCTGGAAGACCACGATCAGCCGATGATCCCCCGCGACCGGTCGCGCCGCCCGCAGCTGGGCCGACACCTCCGTCGGATGGTGCGCGTAATCGTCGTAGACCCGGACCCCGCCCGCCTCGCCCTTGCGCTCGAACCGTCGGCGGACCCCGCGAAAGCCCGCCAGCCCGGCGAGCAGCTCGGCACGATCGGCGCCCAGTTCCAGGCCTGCCAGCAGCGCGGCGACCGCATTGCCCGCCATGTGCTCGCCAGGGACGGCGACCTTGATCTCCAGCCGCTCCTGGTCGGCGCCGGGGTCGCCGAGCAGGTCGACCGTGACATTGCCGAGGAGCTCGGCAGGCGCGTAACCGACGATGCGGGCGTCACCCGGCGCCTCGACGTCTCGGCCGTACCGACGGACCCGGACGCCCGCCGCCTCGGCGTGCAGGGCCAGCGCGGCCGAGCCCGGGTCGTCGACGCCGATGATCATCACGCCGCCGGGACGGACTCGGGACACGAAGGACTCGAACACCTGGGTGTAGGCCTCGGCCGTGCCGTGGTGATCCAGGTGATCCGGCTCGACGTTGGTGACCACCGCGACGTCGGGGGTGAAGAACAGGAACGAGCCGTCGCTCTCGTCTGCCTCGGCGACGAACACGTCGCCCGTGCCGTGGTGGGCGTTGGAGCCGGACTCGTTGAGATCACCGCCGATGGCGAACGACGGATCGAGCCTGCACCGCTGGAGTGCCACGGTGAGCATCGAGGTGGTCGACGTCTTGCCGTGGGTTCCGGCGACGCACACCACGCGGCGGCCGGTCGTCAGCTCCGCCAGTGCCTCGGCCCGCCGCAGCACCGTGATGCCCCGCTCCTGCGCAGCGGCGAGTTCCGGATTGACCGCCCGGATCGCGGTGGACACCACCACCGCCGTCGGCGGCTCGTCGAGCTGGTCGAGATGGTTCGCCTCGTGCCCGAGTGCCACCTTCGCGCCCTGGGCGCGCAGTGCCAGCACCGTTCGGGAGTCCTTGGCGTCGGAGCCGCTGACCTCGGCGCCCCTGGCCAGTAGAATGCGGGCGATGCCGCTCATCCCGGCGCCGCCGATGCCCACCAGGTGCACCCGCCGCAACACCGGCGGCAGCACGCCGTCGGCCTTCTGCAGTTCCATCGTTCCCCCCGTGACGCCCCGGTCCTGTCGGTCCGGTGCGATCCGCTGCGCCTCAGCCTCAGTCATCCCCGCCATCGGTCCATCCTGCCCTCACACCCGTCTGCTCCGCGTCGCGCCTCGCCAGGAAGCGCGATCATCGACCCGCCGCCCGCAGCACCATCGTGGCCAGGACGTCGGCCGCCTCGCGGTGTCCGCTGCCTGCCGTCGCCCCGGCCATCGCGGCGAGCCTCCCCTGATCCAGCACCAGCGGAAGCACGGTGTCGATCACCCGCTGCGCCGTCAGCTCCCCATCGGGGATCAGCAGACCGCCGCCTGCGTCGACCACCGGAACCGCGTTGAGGGCCTGTTCGCCGTTGCCGTGCGGCAGCGGCACGAACACGGCGGGGAGTCCCACCGCCGAGACCTCCGCGACCGTCATCGCACCGGAGCGACAGAGAATCAGATCGGCCGCCGCCAAGGCGAGATCCATCCGCTCCAGATAGGGCACCGCCACGTAGGGCGGGGTGCCCGGGACGGACTGGACCGCCACGGTGTTCTTGGGGCCGTAGGCGTGCAGGACGCCGATGCCCGCCCTGGACAGTGCACCCGCCGCGCCGGAGACGGCCGTGTTGAGCGTCCTGGCTCCCTGCGATCCGCCGGAGATCAGCAGCGTCGGTGCGTCCGGGTGCAGCCCGAAGTGGGCCCGGGCCTCCGCCCGCAGCGCCCGCCGGTCCAGGGAGGTGATGGAGTGCCGAAGCGGGATGCCGATCACCTTCGCGTCGGGCAGTCCGCTGTCAGGCACGGCGGCCGCGACCGCTGCGGCGAACCGGGCGCCGACCTTGTTGGCCAGCCCCGCCCGGGCGTTCGCCTCGTGGACCACGATCGGCACCCGTCCCCTGGCGGCGAGGTAGGCGGGCAGTGACACGTAGCCGCCGAAACCGACGACGACGTCCGCGCCGACCCTGGCGAGCACCGCGCGGGTGTCGCGCACGGCGGACCGTACCCGCAGCGGCAGCTTCAGCAGGTCGGGGCTCGGTTTCCTCGGCATCGGGACCGGCGGGATCAGTTCGAGCGGATATCCCCTGGCCGGGACGAGCCTGCTCTCCAGGCCCCGCTCGGTGCCCAGGGCGACGACCCTGGCCTCGGGCATCAGTCTGCGGACCGCGTCGGCCAGGGCCAGCGCGGGTTCGATGTGCCCTGCGGTGCCGCCGCCTGCGACGACGACGCACAGCCCTCGTCCCGCGGGCTGCGCCGAACCGCGCGCGGCGGAGGCGGCGGGGCCGTTCGCAGGGGTGAAGCGCACCGTCTCGTCGGCGCCGTGCTGATCGCTGCGGCCGGTAGGACCGGCTGCGGGTCCGACCATCGTCGAAGACCTCCTGATAAGTGGGACGCCGGAGTCGACGCGACCCGGCGATCGGGGATGTTCACGGCGCCCGGCGCGGTCGACGCCGTCGGCCGGTCCGTGCGGAGGGCGCCCGACCGGCACGACCGCGTCCGGCGGACTGTGCGGTCGTCCGAAGCGTGCCCGTCGGCCGTCCCGGGCGTCGCGGCGGAGTCGCAGGCCGCACGGACCTGCGGCGGGGCCGAGGCCGGTAGGCATCGGGCAGGGGGAGATGGAACCAGCGTCGCCGTCGGTTCACACCCTGCGACCGCAGCGCCGCCACGGCCTCCGGCTCGTGCCGGGCGAAGTTGGCGAGCATACCGAAGACGATCATTCCGGCGATGAGGCTGGTTCCGCCGGAGGACATCAGCGGGAGCTGGAGGCCGGTGACCGGCAGCAGGCCGACCACGTAGCCGATGTTGACCGCGGCCTGCGCGACCAGCCACGTCGTCAGCGTCGCGGCCACCAGTCGGTTCCACGGATCGGTGTTGCGGGCGGCGATGCGCAGACCGACGTAGGCCAGCGTCGCGAACAGCCCGATCACCAGGGCACAGCCGACCAGGCCCAGCTCCTCGCCGACGACGGCGAAGATGAAGTCGTTGTGCACGTTGGGCAGATAGCTGAACTTCGCACTGCCCTGCCCGAGTCCCTTGCCGAGCATCCCGCCGTCGGCCAGGGCGAACAGCGCCTGGCGCGCGTGGTAGCCGGTGTTGAGCGGGTCGCCCCCTGGGTCGAAGAAGGACAGCATCCTGTCCAGCCGGTAGGGGGCGGAGAGCGCGAGCACCAGCGCGCCGGTGACGCCCGCGAGCACGATCACGGCGAAGAGTCGCAGCGGCGCTCCGGCGAACCACAGCAGCGCCAGCAGCACGATGCCGACGGTGATCGTGCTGCCGAGGTCCGGCTGCATCATGATCAATGTGAAGATCAGCAGGGCGACCGGGACCACCGGAACCAGCAGGTGCCGCCACTGTCGCAGCAGCGCCCGCTTCACCACCAGGACGTGCGCGCCCCAGAGGGCGAAGGCGACCTTGGCGACCTCGACGGGTTGGAAGGAGGGCAGCGGCCCCAGCCGGAACCAGCTGCGTGCCCCGCCTGCCTCATGGCCGATGACCAGTACCAGGGCCAGCAGCAGGAGGCAGACCGCCAGCATCAGCGGGCTGAGTCTGCGGAACGTCTTGGGCGGGATGCGCAGCACCACGAGGAAGAGCACCAGGCCCACCCCGCAGTAGAGGAGCTGTCGGTAGAAGATCGCGTACGACGAGCCGTACTGGTCCATCGAGTCCACCGCGGAGGCCGACAGCACCATCACCAGGCCGAACACGGTGAGCAGGCCGAAGACGGCGAGCACCAGGTGGAACGAGGTGAGGGGTCGCGCCAGCCAGGCGGTCAGGACTCCGCGCAGCAGTGCGAAACCGCTGAGCCGATCGGATTTGGCCCTCGGTGTCGCTCTGGTGCGGGAAGTCGCCTTCGTCGCCGCGTCTCGTGTCAGACCGGGCCACCCCGTTCGGCAACATCGTCGGGACCGGCGCCGGAGCGCTGGTCGCCGTCGGTGATCGACGCGAGCCGATCCAGTACCGCCGCAGTGAAGGAATCGCCCCGATGGGCGTAGTCGGTGAACATGTCCATCGACGCTGCGGCGGGAGCCAGGAGCACGGCCTCACCCGGACGAGCCACTCGGCTCGCGATGTCCACCACCTCCAGCATGGCCTTATCGTCACCTGCGGCGACCTCATAGACCGGGACATCCGGTGCGTGTCGCGCCAGCGCGGCGGCGATGAGGGCTCGGTCGGCGCCGAAGAGCACGGCGGCGGCGAGGCGATCACCGGTCTCGGCCACCAGCTCGTCGACCGACGCGCCCTTGAGCAGGCCGCCCGCCAGCCAGACCACCCTGGCGTGGCCGCGCAGCGACGCGGCGGCGGCGTGCGGGTTGGTGGCCTTCGAGTCGTCGACGAAGACCACTCCGCCGTGCTCGGCGACGACCACCGCCCGGTGTGCGCCTGGCCGGAAGGCGAGCAGTCCCGCCTCGATCGCCGAGGGCTCGACACCGTAGGACCTGGTCAGCGCAGCCGCCGCCAGGGCATCGACGATCCCGGTCGGGCCTGCGGGCCGGACCCGGTCGGCGTCGATCAGCGGCACCGAGGTGTCCGCCTGCCCGAAGACCCGATCCACCAGCACACCGGCCGAGACGCCGAACTGACCCGCAGCGGGCTCGCCTGCCGTCACGCCGATGCGGCGGTCGGCGGGCGCCGCGGCCAGCAGTAGGGCGGCCTGCTCGTCGTCGATCCCGGCGACGGCGACCGCTCCGGTGAGCGCGCGTGCCTTGGCCGCCGCGTAGGCGGCGGCCGAACCGTGCCAGTCCAGGTGGTCCTCCGCGACGTTGAGCACCAGCCCTGCGGCGGGCCGCACGGAGGAGGACCAGTGGAGCTGGAAACTCGACAGCTCCACGGCGAGCACCCGGTGACCGGCCAGGACCGCGTCGACGACGGGAAGTCCGACGTTTCCGCAGGCGACCGCGTCGAGTCCGGCGGCGAGCAGGATCGACTCGACCATGCTCACCGTGGTGGTCTTGCCGTTGGTCCCGGTGACCGCAAGCCAGTCGGCTGGTCCGCCCGGCCGCAGCTGATCGAGTCGCCAGGCGAGCTCCACCTCGCCGATCACCTCGACCCCCGCCTCGGCGGCGGCGACCAGCAGCGGCGCGGAGGGCCGCCATCCCGGACTGGTGACCACGAGATCGGTGCCCGGCGGCACGGCGTCCACGCCGACCAGCCCGGTGACTCCCGGCAGGTTCATCGACTCGATCCGAGCCGCCGAGCCGTCCACGACGGACACCGCCGCGCCCTGCGCGAGCAGCGCTCTGGCGGCCGAGACGCCCGAGACGCCTGCCCCGGCCACGACCACCGAGAGCCCGGCGAAGGGTGAGCCGTCCACCGTCACCTCCTCCTGCTGATCACGTCTGACTCCGTCATCTGGTGCGGCGTCCCGCCGTCGCGGTCAGCCGCTCCGCGTCGCCGACGAGACTGCCGAGGGCCGCCCCCGCGCCCACGCGCCCGTCAGGACAGACGCGCGGGCGCGGTGTCGCGTTGCGCTCGGACGGGCTCGGCGACGACCCGCTGTACTCGATCGTCCCTGCCGGGCCTCGGCGAACCGCCGAGGCCCGGCGGGTCTCGCCGTCTTTCGGACTCCGATGTTCGCTGGACCGCCGTGTCCTCGGACTCCGGTGTCGGTGGAACTTCGGTGGCCTTGAACTTCGGTGGCCTTGAACTTCGGTGGCCTTGAACTTCGGGGTCCCGATGCCGCCCTGAACTGGAACTCCGCAGTTTCCCGAGGCCGCCGGTGTTCTCAACGTTCGACGTCGTGCCGCGCAAGGAGTGACCGAGCACGGCGGTTGTTCGGCGCCGAGCTACGGCGTGAGACCGGACGCGCCCGCCCAGTCGCTGTAGAAGATCCCGAGACCCAGCAGACAGGTCACACCGGACAACAGCCAGAACCGGATGATGACCGTGGTCTCCGCCCAGCCGCCTAGTTCGAAGTGATGATGGAAGGGTGCCATGCGGAACATTCGTCTGCGTGTCGTCCGGAAGACCACGACCTGAAGGCTCACCGACAGCGCCTCGACGACGAACAGACCGCCGAGGATCACCATGAGCAGCTCGGTGCGGCTCGTGATCGACAGGCCGGCCAGCAGACCGCCGAGCGCGAGGGAGCCGGTGTCGCCCATGAAGATCTTCGCGGGTGCCGCGTTCCACCACAGGAAGCCGATACAGCCTGCCATCGCGGCGGCGGCGATGATCGCCAGGTCCAGCGGGTCTCGGACGTCGTAACAGCCGGGCGTGGGCCGCAGGCCGCAGTCGTAGCGGAACTGCCAGAAGGTGATCAGCACGTAGCTGGCCAGCACCATGGCGGCGCTGCCGCCCGCGAGGCCGTCCAGGCCGTCGGTCAGGTTCACCGCGTTGGACCAGGCCATGATCGCGATGTTGCAGAACACCACGAAGCCGACGACGCCGAAGGAGACCACCGCGATGTCCCGCATGAAGGACAGGTGCACGGAGGCGGGCGTGAGTCCCCGGTCGTTGGCGAAGCGCAGCGCGAGAACGGCGAAGATCACGGCGGCCAGGAACTGCCCGATGAGCTTCGCCGTCTTGTTCAGACCGAGGTTGCGCTGCTTGCGGATCTTGAGGAAGTCGTCGAGGAATCCGACGATGCCCAGCACCGTGGTGAGCATCAGCACCAGGAGACCAGAGGCCGTGGGGCCGTCGCCCACCGTGAGGTGCGTGACGAGGTAGCCGGCCCAGATCGCCACCAGGATCGCCACGCCGCCCATGGTCGGCGTGCCACGCTTGCCCTGATGGCTCTGCGGTCCCTCCTCCCGGATCTCCTGGCCGAAGCCCTGCCGAGAGAACACTCGGATCAGGTATGGGGTGAGCAGGATCGATACCGCAAGCGCGACCATGGCCGCGATGAGGATCGGTCTCACGAAGTGCCTCCGTTCGATGCCCGTGACTCGTCGAGGATCGCGTCGGCCACTCGCCAGAGTTCGGCGACCTTCGACGCCTTGACCAGCACGACGTCACCGGGCTGCAGCTGATCGCCCAACAGATCGACGGCGCCTGCCACGTCAGGCACCAGTACCGCTTCGTTCCCCCAAGAGCCTTCCAGGCACGCGCCCTGATACATCGGGCGGGCCTGCTCCCCCACGACCACGAGCCTGCTGATGTTCAGCCGGACCGCGAGCCTGCCGATCTCGTCGTGTGCGACGGCGCCGTCCGGCCCCAGCTCGCCCATCACCCCGAGCACCGCCCAGCTTCGGCGCGGCTCCCCCTCGGTGTCCCGTGCCATCGACGCGAGGGTCCGCAGCGCGGCCCGCACCGATTCGGGATTGGCGTTGTAGGAGTCGTTGACCACGACGACGCCGTCGGACCGCTCGGTGACCTCCATCCGTCGCGCCGATCGCCGCCGGGCGGCCGACAGCCGCTCGGCGACCTCCGCGACGGAGGCCCCCAGTTCCAGGGCGACCGCCGCGGCGGCCAGTGCGTTGTCCACCTGGTGCGCGCCGTGCAGCGCCATGCTGACCGGTGCCTCGCCCTGCGGAGTGACCAGGCGGAAGCTCGGCCGCGCCGCACCGTCGAGGACCACGTCGACCGCCCGCACGTCGGCGTCCCGATGCTGCCCGAAGTAGATGATCTTGCCCGAGGTGCGTTCGGCCATCGCCGCCACCCTCGGATCGTCCCGGTTGAGGATCGCCACCCCGCCGTCGGCCTCGGCGGGCACCGCCGCCGCCAGCTCGCCCTTGGTCTGGGCCACCGCCTCCTGCGAGCCGAACTCCCCGAGGTGCGCGGTCCCGACGTTGAGCACCGCGCCGATGCGCGGCGGCGCGATGGCGCACAGCTGGGCGATGTGGCCGGGACCTCGGGCCGACAGCTCCAGCACGAGATGTCGGGTGTGCTCGTCGGCCCGCAGCACGGTCCAGGGATGCCCCAGCTCGTTGTTGAACGAGCCGGGCGGCGCCACCGTCTCGCCCATCGGCTCCAGCAGCTGCGCGATCAGATCCTTGGTCGAGGTCTTCCCGGACGATCCCGTGACCCCGACGACGGTCAGCCCGGCACGACTCAGCCTCGACGCGACCTCTCTCGCGACAGCGGCCAGCCCGGCCAGCACCGACGCGCCCGCGCCGGTGCTGTCGCCCAGCAGCGCCACCGGGGTGCCCGGCCGGTCCAGGTCGGCGACGGGCGGGACGATCACCGAAGGAGCGTCCACCTCGCGGGCGGCCAGCACTCCGGCGGCACCCGCCGCGACCGCCGCAGCGGCGAAGTCGTGACCGTCGACGCGCTCACCCGGCAGTGCGACGAACAGCCCGCCCTCGGTGAGTTCGCGGGTGTCGAACTCCACCGTGGAGGTGATCGTCTCCGACCCGTCGGCCCGGTGCAGCCTGCCGCCGACGGCGGCGGCGATCTCGCCCAGCGTGAGTCTGATCAACGGTTCTCCTCCGTCTCACGGGCCCGGACGGCCTCGGCGAGCACGTCGCGGTCGGAGAAGGGCAGCACGACCTGGCCCACCTGCTGACCGGTCTCGTGCCCCTTGCCCGCGACCACCAGGATGTCGCCGGGCCTGGCCCTGGCCACCGCCTCGGTGATCGCCGCCCGGCGGTCGCCGATCTCCACGATCTCGCCGCGCTGGGCACGCGGGACGGCCAGTGCGCCCGCCAGCATCGCGGAGCGGATCGACGTGGGGTCCTCCCCACGAGGATTGTCGTCCGTGACGACGAGGAGGTCGGCACGGCGAGCCGCCTCCTCGCCCATCGCGGGTCGCTTGCCCGTGTCGCGTTCGCCACCACAGCCCAGCACCACCAGGACGCGCCCCTCCGCCTGGGCGCGCGCGGCGTCCAGCACGGCGGCGACGGCACCCGGCTTGTGCGAGTAGTCGACCATCGCGACGAACGGCTGGCCCTCCACGACGCGCTCCATCCGGCCGGGAACGTCCACGGAGGACAGTCCGGCGGCGATGGCGTCGGCCGGGATGCCGTCGGCGTGCAGACACGCGGCGGCCAGCAGCGCGTTGGCGATGTTGAACGGTCCGGGCAGCCGGATCTGCAGATCGAGACGAACCCCGTCGGGTCCGAGCGCCACGAACGTCTGCTCCCCGGTCGGCAGGGCGCGCGCGTCGCGGACGGTCCAGGAGGCCGCCGCGTCCGCTCCGGTGGCCACGGTGATCGTGTCCGGGGTGACCAGCCGGGTGCCCCAGCCGCCGTCGACGCAGACCACCTCGTGTCGGGCCCGGCCGTCGAACAGGCGTGCCTTGGCCGCGAAGTAGTCCTCGAGGTCAAGGTGGAAGTCGAGATGATCCTGGGAGAGGTTGGTGAACCCGCCGACGGCGAACTCGGTGCCCGCCACCCGACCGAGGGACAGCGCGTGGCTGGACACCTCCATCGAGACGTGTTCGACGCCTCGCTCGACCATCAGCGCGAACAGCGCCTGGAGGTCGGGGGCCTCCGGGGTGGTGAAGGCGCTCTTCAGGCGTTCGCCCGCCACCCGCGTCTCGACGGTGCCGACGAGCCCGGTCGACACGCCTGCCGCGCGCAGGCCGCCGTCGAGCAGATAGCAGGTGGTCGTCTTCCCGGAGGTGCCGGTGATGCCGAGCACGCGCAGCCGCGTGGAGGGATCGCCGTAGACCCGAGCGGCCGCCGGGCCGATGGCGGCTCGGGGATCGGGGTGCACCAGGGTCGGCAGGGCGACGCCCGCCGCGACGGCGCGTCGGTGTCCCTCCTCGTCGGTCAGCAGGGCGACGGCACCCGCCGCCGCCGCCTGATCGGCGAAGTCCGCGCCGTGCGCGCGGGCACCCGGCAACGCGGCGAACAGATCGCCGGGACGGACGTCCTGAGCACGAAGGGTGGCACCGGTGACCACTCGCGCGTCCGGCGCCAGACTGGTCTGCTCGACCTGAAGTCCGGCAGCCACGACGCTCGCGAGTTCGGCCACCGAACGGGGCGTCACGTGGGCCGGTCTCGGCGCCTTCATGACGGCTTTCGGGGAGGCGAGGGCTGACACGCGCGAAAGGCTACCGACGCGGCTCGCGACACCTGACACATGGGACCGTCCCAGCAGTCGATTCCGATGGCGTAACAGGCGATGATCCGCCCTGGTGCCGAACACCGCCGGTGGCGGGCCGCCGACGAGTCCACACGCGATCGGAGTTCCCCGCCGAGCCGAGGTCCACACCCGATCACGACGACCGCGAGCAGGTCGCTCGTCGAGATCGGGTGTCGCCCGGCAGGTCGTCGGCCCTCAGCGCTCGGTCAGGGTCACGATCGGGCTCGGCTCCGGGGACAGCGGGATCTCATGACGCTGCGTCAGATAAGAGGCCGTCTCCCGGAACAGCGGCGCGGCGGACGTGCCGGGGTCGGGTGCGTCCAACATCACTGCGATGACGAACCGAGGATCGTCGGCGGGCAGGATTCCGGCGAAGGTGATCCACTCGTCGACGCTGCTGTAGGCGCCGGTCTCGGGGTCCGGCTGCTGAGCCGTGCCCGTCTTGCCCGCGATCTGGTAGCCGGGCAGGGCGCCGCCGGTTCCGGTGCCGCGCTGCCCCGGCTCGTCCTGCACCACGGCCCGGAGCATGTCCCGCACGGTCTGCGCCGTCTCCGGGCTCACGACCTTCACCCCGGAGGGCGTGGGCTCCTCGGTGCGGAGGCCCTCCGGGTCGATCCGCGCGTCGATGATCCTCGGCGGGATGCGCACGCCGTCGTTGGCCAGCGCCTGATACATGCCCGCCATCTGCAACGCCGTCATGCTCAGCCCCTGTCCGATGGGCAGGTTGCCGAAGGTGCTGCCCGACCAGTTCTCCCTGGCGGGCACCTGGCCGGGGCTCTCGCCGGGCAGGCCGACGTCGGTGCGACGGCCGACGCCGAACCGCTCGAGCATCTCGACGAACCGGTCCTCGCCCACCTCGTCGGAGATCATCAGGGTGCCCACGTTCGAGGAGCGGGCCAGCACGCCGGTCGCCGTCATCGCCTCGACCCCATGCTGCCAGGAGTCCCGGATGGTCCGGTCCGCGACCTGAACGGTGCCGGGGACCTGGAGCACGTCGTCGGGGGCCAGCAGGCCGTCCTCGACGGCGGCGGCCACCGCGACGATCTTGTTCACCGAGCCCGGCTCGAAGGGATGCGAGACGGCCGGGTTGGCCAGCTGCTCGGGACTCACCCCGGTGGTGTTGTTCGGATCGTAAGTCCGGTCGTTGACCATCGCGTGCACCTCGGCGGTCTTCGCGTCGAGGACGACCAAGCTGCCGCCCTCGGCACCGCTCTCCTCGACGTAGCGCGTGAGCTGCTCCTGCGCGACGAACTGAAGATCGGAGTCGAGGGTCAGCATCAGATCGGAGCCGGGCACCGCGGGCTCGACCACGTGCGACGAGCCGGGGATGACGACGCGTGATCCCTCCGCGGTGTCCGCGACGAGCAGGCCGTCCTCCCCCGAGAGCAGGTCGTTGCGCGAGCTCTCCAGGCCGACCATGCCCCGAACCAGCTTCTCGTCCGGCCGCCAGTTCGCGAAGCCGAGCACGTTGGAGGCCAACGGCCCCGCAGGATAGCTTCGGCGGGCGCGGTACTCGCTGCCGATCTCCGGATACGTCTGCCGGATCAGCTCGGCCTGGCTCGGCTGAACGCCGTCGACGAGGTAGACGAAGGTCCGATCGCTGAAGAGATCGTCGAGGAGCTCACGTTCGTCGACGGCGTCGCCGAGCACCTCGACGAGGTGGGCGGCCATCTCACGCTTGTAGGCCGCCGGGTCCTCGCCCTCCTCGCGCTGCACCCGCTCGATCACGCTCGGCTGCGCGAAGAGCACCCTGGTCTCGATGCTGATCGCCAGCGGGCTGCCGTTGCGATCGAGGATGGCGCCGCGCTCGGCATTGACCACGGTGTCGTTGCGACGCTGCCGCTCGGAGCCCTCCGAGATCGCCCCGGCCTGCACCACCTGCACCTCGACGAGCTTCACCGAGGTCGCCAGCAGGCACAGCACCAGGAACAGTCTGCCGACGCGCAGCCGTCGATGGTTGTTCTGCACGTCCGACCGGACGCGGTTACGCGCCCGGACCTGCACCGGGCGGCGCATGCCCCTGCTTCTCGCCTCCGGCATCAGGGTGCCTCGGAGTTCTCAGTGGTCTCGGAGTCCTGGGAGTTCTGGGAGTTCTGGGAGTTCTCAGCGTTCTCGGAGGTCCCGGCATCCGAGGCATCCTCGGGATTCTCCGTGTCCTCCTCGTCGGCCGGAGCGTCCTCGGCCCGGCTCTCGTCGCCGGTCGCCTCGTCGGTCTCCCCGTCCACCGGGGGCACCAGACCCGCCTGCTGCTCGGGGTCCCCATCGCCCCCTGCCTCCGGCGCTGCTCCCGACGCCGCCTCCTCCGGAGAGTCGGCCTCGGCGGGCCACGGCTCGCCGACGAGCTCGACCGACCCGTCCGGCGACACCAGCAGCCGGGCCGGGTCCTCCACCGGGATCATGCCCAGCTCGGCCGCCTTCTCGGCCAGCGTTCCCGGCGCCTCCAGCTCCGCCACCTGTTGCCGCAGCAGCTCGGTGTCCTCGGTGAGCGAGGCGACCTCGGCATGCAGGTCGCTGAGTTCGTAGGAGTCCGAGGCCGCCGAGGTGGACAGCCACAGCGTGCCGATCAGCCCCGCGCTGAGCAGCGCCATCACCAGCAGCACGAAGGGCGCTCTCGGTGCGGAGCCCGGCCGTCTCCTGGGCAGCACGGCCGAGAGGCGTCGACGACGGCCCCGGCGGGCCGTCTGGATGCTGGTCGCCGTCCTGCTGCGACCCGCTCGGCCGGGGGTCCGCATTCCCGTGCTCATCCCGACGCCTCCTTGATCCGCTCGGCGGCCCGCAGCCGCACCGAGGCGGCTCTCGGGTTGGCCGCCACCTCGTCCTCGCTCGCCTGTTCTCCTCGCCGGACCAGCAGCCTCAACTCCGGTCCGTGGCCGGGAAGTTCGACGGGCAGCCCCTCGGGGCTGGTGGACCGGGATCGTCCGACCAGCGCCTGCTTGACGATGCGGTCCTCCAGGGAGTGGTACGAGAGCACCACCACCCGCCCGCCCGTCCGCAGCGCGTCGACGGCGGCGGGGACGGCCCTGCCCAGCACGTCCAGTTCGGTGTTGACCTCGATCCGCAGCGCCTGGAAGGTGCGCTTCGCGGGGTGGCCGCCGGTGCGGCGCGTCGCGGCGGGCACCGAGTCGTAGATCAGCTCCACCAGCCTGCCGCTGGTGACGAACGGTGCCTTGGCCCGCTCGCGGACGACGGCGGCGGCGATCCGGGAGGCGAAGCGCTCCTCGCCGTAGACGCGCAGCACCCTGGCCAGATCTCGGGTGGCGTACTCGTTGAGCACGTCGGCGGCGGTCGGCCCGGTCTCCGGGTTCATCCGCATGTCCAGCGGCGAGTCCTGCGCGTAGGCGAAGCCTCGTTCTGTCTCGTCGAGCTGCATCGAGGAGACGCCGAGATCGAACAGCACGCCGTCGACTCTCGGGATGCCCAGGCCCGCCAGTGCCTCGGGAAGCTCGTCGTAGACCGCCTGCACCAGCCTGGCTCGGTCACCGAAGCCTGCGAGCCGTTCGCCCGCCAGGCGAAGAGCGTGCGGGTCCCGATCGAGACCGACGACGGTGAGGCTCGGATACGCGGTCAGGAATGCCTCGGTGTGCCCACCGAGCCCCAGCGTGGCGTCGACGAGGACCGGTTGATCGCCGGACAGCGCGGGCCCGAGCAGTTCCAATGTCCGATCGAGCAGGACCGGCACGTGTCGGGCCCGGCCGTCCGCTCTCGACGGCGTGTTCTTCTCTGTCATGGTGGCCCCCTCCCACGGTGGCGCGACTGCGAACTGAGATGAATTGTCGCGTGATCACCAGGGCGGATACCGTCAGGTCCCCGCCCGCCCGCCTGCCCTGACACCGGGGAAGGTGTGCCAGGACCGTGGACCGAGCGGACCGAGGCCTCACAGCATCCGAACCGCGCTCACCGCTGTGCCGTGCGGAGGACGCCGCACCGCGGAGGACTTCCTCCGGCTCAGAAGACTCCCGGAAGCACCTCCTCCCGAGCCTGCGCGTAGCCGTCCTCGTGATCGTCCAGGTATCGCTCCCACGCCGAGGCGTCCCAGATCTCCAGCCTGCTGATCGCGCCGATGACGACACAGTCCTTGGTCAGGCCCGCATAACGCCGCAGGTCCGGGGTGATCGAGATCCGCCCCTGCCCGTCCGGCCGCTGCTCGTCGGTTCCCGCGAACAGGTACCGCTGGTACGCGCGGACCGACTCGTTGGTGAAGGGTGCCTGCGCGACCTTGTGCGCCATCTCCTCGAAGACCGCGCGCGGGAAGACGAAGAGGCAGTGATCCTGTCCCTTGGTAATCATCAGCCCCCCTGCCAGCGCGTCGCGAAACCGGGCAGGAAGCGTCAACCTGCCTTTGTCGTCGAGTCGGGGAGTGTGTGTGCCGAGGAACATCGCGCGCCACCTCCCCCACCGATCCGACGAGATCGGCGACAGGGCCCCCGTCTGCCCCACCGGCGGCCACATTACCCCACCATGCACCACAGTCAACGCGAAACGAGCGCGCCCCGGCTCGATCGTGTCGACGTTTTGCCTGTTGAGAGGGGTGCGCCCTGAGGTGGGGCGTGGTGGGGCGCCCCGGAGCACCGTGACGGGCCTCCCCCGCAACCACCCGATCGCGCGAGGCGTTTCTGCGGGCGTCGAGGCGAGATCGGACACCGCCCGGCCGGGCTCGCCCGGCGATCGGGAGCGAAGTGGGTGACGGTGGAACGACCGCCGGCGAGCAACGCGGCCAGTGCCCAGGGCGTCACTCCTGCCGCAAAGGATCTTCAACCGCCATGGGGGATCGCACCGAGGTTTGACAGACTGAGTGCGACGCTGCTCGCCGCTCGGTGCACGACCGACAGACTGACGTCGGCACACACCGTCGACCGACGTGACGCACTCCGGTCATCGCCCTCCGTGCCTCGCCAGAACCCCAGAGGTCCACCGGCTGCGGCGGCACCGAACAGCACAGGAGGTCGTGTGACGTCGAGTATTCATCCCACCGCGCCACCCGCGGCGCAGCATGGTGAGCCGCCCGAGGCCCGGCCGACCGCAGGTCTCGGCGAGGTGCAGCAGGTCGCGGGCGCCATCTCGGCCAATGTGGAACGGGTGCTGGTCGGCAAGCCGGAGGTGGTGCGCACGGCGATGGTGACGCTGCTCGCCGAGGGACACCTCCTCGTCGAAGACGTGCCGGGAGTGGGAAAGACCTCCCTCGCCAAGGCGCTGGGCAAGTCGATCGACTGCACGGTCAGCCGCATCCAGTTCACCCCGGACCTCCTGCCGAGCGACATCACCGGCGTCTCCATCTACAACCGGCAGAACTCCGAGTTCGAGTTCCGCCCCGGACCGGTCTTCGCCAACATCGTCGTGGGCGACGAGATCAATCGAGCCTCGCCCAAGACCCAGTCGGCGCTGCTGGAGTGCATGGCCGAGCATCAGGTGACCGTCGACGGCAAGACCTATCCGCTCGGCGCGCCCTTCATGGTGGTGGCGACCCAGAACCCGGTCGAGATGGAGGGCACCTACGCCCTTCCCGAGGCACAGCGAGACCGCTTCACCGCTCGGGTCTCCATCGGCTACCCCGACCCGCAGGCCGAGCTGGCGATGGTCGACGAGCACTCCGGCCACGACCCGATGGCCGACCTGCGGCCGGTCTCCACCGCCGCCCA
This sequence comes from Actinoalloteichus fjordicus, assembly GCF_001941625.1. Classification (NCBI taxonomy): domain Bacteria; kingdom Bacillati; phylum Actinomycetota; class Actinomycetes; order Pseudonocardiales; family Pseudonocardiaceae; genus Actinoalloteichus; species Actinoalloteichus fjordicus. The sequence goes on along the minus strand of NZ_CP016076.1, from coordinate 2,139,223 downwards.
CGTCCTCGAACTCGTCAAGGCGGTCCGAGGAGTCCACCTGGCCACCGAGGTCCGGCGCTATGCCGTCGAGCTCGTGTCCGCCAGCAGACGACTTCCCGAGCTACGGCTGGGTGCCTCGCCGAGGGCGACCCTGCATCTGGTCAAGGCGGCTCGGGCACAGGCCGCCCTACTGGGCAGGGACTTCGTCGTCCCGGACGACGTGCAGGCGGTGGCGATCCCCGTCCTCGCTCATCGACTGGTGCTCACCGCCGAGGCCCATGCCGCGCGGCGGACGTCGTCCGAGCTGGTGCGAGCGCTGTTGCACCGCGTCCCCGTTCCGCAGGGCGGCGGTCCCGTGCCACCGGGCGGCGGTCCGCCGCGCGGCGCACAACCCGGCGAGTGGCCCACACCCGGGCAGCACGTCTGATTCCTGCCGGGAGTGATCCCGACGGGCCACCGATGTCACGATGTCGAGTTCGAGGCGGACGATGCGCAGGGCACTGGCAGGACTGACCACCCGAGGGCGCTGCCTGCTGGCGGCGGGGATCGCGGCGGCGTTGTGCGCGCTGGTGCTCAACGAGCGCGACCTTGCCAGGGTCGCGCTCTTCACCATCGCGCTGCCGTTGATCGCCGCCGGGGTGGCGAGCCGGTCGAGCAGCGGGGTGGCGGTGGAGCGGCTGATCGTCCCCACCCGCGTGCAGGCAGGCCACTCGGCCGAGGTCCGGCTGCGAGTATGGGGTCGGGGCAGGCTGCGCGCCGGATCGCTGCTGTTGGAGGACTCGGTCCCCTATGCCGTCGGTGAGCGGCCCCGTTTTCTCACTCCTCGGCCGCATCAGCGCAGACCGCTGTTGCTGAGCTATCGGATCAGGCCGTCGACACGCGGCTTCCACCGCGTGGGACCGCTGCTGCTGAAGGTCACCGACAGCTTCGGCCTCGCCGAGTTCGACCGAGAGACCGCAGGCACGTCCTCGGTGATCGTGGTCCCGACGGTGCAGACGCTGCACGGCGTGCCGGGCGGTTCCGGGCTGGGCGCAGGCGAGGACGGCTCGATCCGGCTGCGCTCCGGGCAGGGCGAGGACGACGCCATCGTCCGGCCGTATCGCCAGGGCGATGATCTGCGGAAGGTACACTGGAAGTCGACGGCACGACGCGACGAGCTGATGGTGCGGGTCGAGGACCGCCCGTGGCGGGGCGGGACGACCGTCCTGCTCGACACGAGATCGGCGGCGCATCGGGGAATGGGCCCGACGTCCAGTCTGGAATGGGCGATCTCGTTCGCGGCCAGCGTGTGCGTGCACCTGCACCGCTTCAGCCACCAGGTCCGGCTGTGCACCGATGACGGACAGGTGTTGGCGGGCGGGTCCGGCGACGGCGGGCACGGGGACTCACGGGTGCTCGACGCGCTCGCCATGCTCGCCCCGTCCCACCGCCGTGACCTGCGATGGACGAGCGATCCTGGTGCGGGCCAGGAGACCTTCGCCGTGCTCGGCGCGGTCACGCCCGGCGCCGCGGAGGAGCTGGCTCGGCATCGACCGAGGGGACTGCGCAGCGCGGCGGTGCTGGTGGACGTGCGCGCGTGGGCCGGTTCGGATCAGCCTGCCGCACCCGATCCGGCACCCGCTGCGGCGTTACTGCGGGCGGCGGGCTGGTCGGTCGTCGTCGCCCGACCCGACCAGGTGATGAGCGCGATCTGGGCGGAGCTGTGTCGGGCGGACCTGCAACGCGGTGCGGCCGTCTACGCAGGCGATCACGGGAGGAACGCATGAGCGTGTCGTGGACGGCACGGGAGCAGGACTCCGCGACCGCGGCCGTCGCGGGTGGAGCGGTGATCTGCGCCGCCACGGCCATCGCAGGCGTGGTCGCGCCGATGAGCTGGCTGCTGTTCGCCGTCGTGGCCGTCGTGGCGATCGTCAGCGCGGGCATCCTGCTGCGCACGCTTCAGGTTCCCGCGCCGCTGGTGGTGGCGTGTCAGTTCATCGTGCTGGTCTTCCTCATCACCGCCGTCTTCAGCAGGCAGGGCGTCCTCATGGTCCTGCCTGGGCCGGAGGCGGTGGACGACCTTCAGTCGCTGCTCATGCAGGCCACCTCCGAGGTGCGGATCGGCATTCCGCCGATCGAGACCACGGCCGCGATCACCGCCGTGCTGGTGGCGGCGCTCGGTCTGGTGGCGATCCTGGTGGACCTGCTCGCGGTGTCGGTCAAGGCTCCCGCCGCCGCAGGGCTCGTGCTGCTCACCGTGTTCGCGGTGCCCGCGTCACTGGCACCGGAGATGCTGCCGTGGTGGACCTTCGTCCTCGGCGCCGTCGGATTCGCGACCCTGCTCGCGGTGGACGGCAGGCTCAAGGCCCTGGGCTGGCGGCGGGCGGGCGGGTCGGGCTCCGGACGGACCGAGCCGGGGCGGTCTCCCATGGTGGCGATCACCGCCGCAGCGGCCGTGCTGGCGCTGGGCATGGGCTCGACGCTGACGTTCATCGGCACCGACGGCAGGCTGCCCGGCACCGGCGGCGGGACCCAGGGCATCGGGTTCCAGCCCTTCACCTCGCTGCGCGGCCAGTTGAACCAGAGCGACGTGGAGCTGTTCCGGGTGCGGGGCCTGGAGGATCCCCGGTATCTACGGCTGTTCACGCTCGACCAGTACGTCGCGGGCGAGGGCTGGGAGATGGGGCCGCTGCAGGACGGCGGGCCTGCGGAGGGCGCGCTGCCGCTGCCGGTCGGCACGCCGATCCCGTCCGACATCACCAGTGTGCAGATCGAACCGACGAACTTCGAGGACCCGTGGCTGCCGGTCTACGGGACGCCGACCGCGCTGCGCGGCGTGGACGACAGCTGGCGGTACGACGAGCGCAGCGGCACCGTCTACGGCGATCGTCAGATCGCCGAGCCCTACACCGTGGAGACCTCCCTCGCCACGCCTAGCTTCGCCGAGCTCCAGGCCGCACCCGACCCGGTCGACGTCGATCCGGTGTATCTGAACATCGAGGGCATTCCCGACGAGGTGATCGCCCTGGCAGGCGAGATCACCGCAGGCGCGCCCACCGCCGCGGACCGGGCCAAGGCGCTCAACGACTTCTTCACCGAGCCGGAGAACGGCTTCACCTACAGCCTCGAGACCGAGCAGGGCAGCCATTCCGACGCGTTGAGCGACTTCCTGCTCGATTCCAGGACCGGCTACTGCGAGCAGTTCTCCTCGGCGATGGCCGCCCTGCTGCGGACCGTCGGAGTGCCCTCCCGGGTGGCCCTCGGTTTCACCGGCGGTTACAACGCGGGCGAGTACCGGGTCATCGGCACCCGAGAGGCCCACGCGTGGGTGGAGGCCTACTTCCAGGACATCGGCTGGGTGACCTTCGAACCGACGCCCTCCGACGGCCGGATGATCACTCCGAACTACCTGAACGAGGACCTGCCCGACCAGGTCGACACGCCGACGCCGACTGAGGACACGGCGCCCGCGGAGACGACCACGACGAGCACCTCCACCACCGACGACGCCACCTCGCAGGACCTGAGCCTGGGCGGCGGCGCCACGCCGAGCAAGGGCGCCCCGCCCGGCGCCCTGTGGATCTGGACGGCGGCGGCGCTGCTCGCGATGCTGGGAGCGGCGGTGCTGTCGTGGCTCGGTGGACGATCCGTCCCGTCGGGCCGGACGGGTCGAGCCGGTCCGCCGGACGCCGACGGCACACTCCGCCTGCGGATGCTGTTGCTCGCCGTTGCGCTCGCCGCCGCGCTGCCGTGGCTGTGGTGGCTGCTGCTCCCCGCCGGACCGGCCGGGTGGTGGTGGCTGCCACTGGTGCCGCTGGCGGCGGTCTGCGGCCTGCTGGGCCCCTCCTTCCTGCGGTCTCGACAGCGCACCGCCCGGTTCCGCACGATCTCGGCGCTCGGCCCGGGTGCGGCGAGCGCCGCCTGGCGCGAACTGCTGGCCGAGGCGGGCGATCGGGGCACCGACGTCAGCCCGAGCGAGACGGTGCGAACCACGGCGGGCAGGCTGATCCGGCAGTTCTCGCTCGATCCTCGCGGAGCCCACGCCCTCGGCACGCTGGTCTCCGAGGTCGAACGTGACTGGTACGGGCAGGCTGGACAGGTCGATCCCACACTGCCTGCGGCCATGCACACCGTCGCGCAGAGCCTGCGACAGACCGCACCGATGTCGTGGACGGCGCGACTGCTGCCCCGCTCGGTGCTGCGTCCCAGAACCGGGCGGGCCTGAGCCTGCGAGGCACGCACGGGCACACCGGGCGCGGTCCGACCGGCGGACTCGCGGGGGTCGGGCGGCCTGCCTGGATCGCCGGAAGAGACGTCGATCCGGGCGGGCCGCCGTCGAGTCCGGCCGAACGGGGGCTCAAGGCCGAGTGACTGCGTCCGACGTCGGCAGGATCGAGGCCGGACAGATCGGCGGGCTGCGGGCCTCGGCCGCCGACGGCGATCAGAGTGGCGGGCGCGCAGGGTGTGACACGTCGGCCGGGACACAACGCGGGTGGAACGGAATCCCGTACCACCATGAGGACTCGGCGCCTGCGCCGAGGGGCCCTTTGATCCCGCGGGCATCCGCCGAACCGAGCCGAGGGCAGCCGACCGGATCACCACGAGAACGGCGAGTCGACCGGCTCCGACGGCACGGACGCTGTCACGGAGACGAGACGGGGGTCCTGCCACAGGCCGGAGCAGCCGGACGCCACGAGCCGCCCCGCAGGAGACCTGAGGGCGTCGACGGCGAGCTAGGGGGTCACGGGCATCGCGGGGAACTCGACGACACCACGAGCACCGAGGGCCGAACACCGGCGCAGGGCGCGAGAGACGCGGTCCGCGCCTTCGGCCTGCGGTCAGGCCGAAGCCGCCGACCAGGCGGGAGCGAGGCCGCCCCCAGCCTGACGAGACCCGGAACGTCGGTATCGCGGTCGACCGCGAGCGACGTCTCGGATCGCGGTCCCGATCACCGCCCTCACCGGGAGGGACGGTGATCGGAACGCGTGATCAGCGATCACCGTCCATGCGCCTGCGGAATCGCTCCTCCATACGTTGCGAGAAGGAGCTCCTCGGACGGCGCGACGGCGGTGCCGCACTCTCTTCCGCAGTCTCGCCCTGAGACTCCTCGCCCTCCGCCGGTGTGGAACGGAGAGCCATCAGCATCAGGGCGACACCACCGAACATGAGCAGAAAGCCGAGCACGCTGATGATCGGGATGTCCGCCACACGCACCGGCAGGACCACCCCCAGCACCAGCATGACGAGACCGACCACCAGCAGCGCGATGCCTTGCAGGCGGCGACGCCTGGCGGGCTTGCGCAGTCGTGCTCCACGCACGCTGGAGGCGAACTTCGGGTCCTCGGCATAGAGCGCGCGCTCGATCTGGTCGAGCAGTCGCTGCTCGTGCTCGGAGAGTGGCATTGCTCCTCCTCCGGCACTGGGGTCGCGGGCACCGGATGGTCTCGTGGCCTTAGACCCCGGTGGACACCTCACGTGGGGTGTCATCCCTAAGGATACGAGGCACAGCACGCCTCGACTACCCGGTCTGGGCACCCGAGCGTTTTCATATGCCACGAACTCGGCCCGGATCGAGCGAAGTTCGAGGTTTGAACCGGGGTGAGCAGGCATTTCCCGTTCTCAGGGTGTGATCGACTCGACTCTGGATTCGACGGTGCCCTCGTCTCGTCGGCCGAGCGCGTGCAGCCTGGTCGCCGTCGCGAGCAGTGCGGGGTGTCCGACGGCCGCCCGCTCCAGCTCGGTCAGCGTCTCCCCCGTCGCGAGGGAGGTCTGCAGGACGGTGCCCGGAACCAGGTCGGACAGCACCCCGTCGCCCTGCACCGTCTCGACGGCCAGCCCCGCCTCGCTCAGCAGGGCCGACAGTCCTGCGGCGTCGAAACGCCGCAGCAGCGGGTCCCGGTTGTGGGTCCCGTCCCGAGAGCCCAGCCGCCCCGCCGGGTCGGTCAACAACTCCCGCGCCTCGTCCAGCCTGCCCGCGAGCGTGCGATGGATCACGGCCGCATAGCGGTTGGACACCAGGACCGAGACCGCTCCACCGGGCACGAGCACGGCCGCGAGCGACCGAAGGGCCGCGGCCGGGTCTTCGACGAACTCCAGCACGTCGTGGCCGAGCACGAGGTCGACGTCGGCCGACGGGACGAGGTCGCCGAGCGTCTCGATGTCGCCCTGCACGCCGAGCACGCGCTCGGCGACGCCCGCGTCGGCGGCTCGGCGGCGCAGCGTCGCCAAGGCGTCCGGGCTGGAGTCGATCACCGTGACGGCGCAGCCGGACGCCGCGATGGGCACCGCCCACACTCCGGTGCCGCCGCCGACGTCCAGGACACGAGGGGCGCGCGGAGCACGGCCCGCCTGCCGGGCTCGCGCGGCGGCGAGTTCGGCGATCAGAACGCGGTGGACGGCCTCGGAACGCATGGCGCAGAGCCTAACGGCCCTGCGTGCGCACCTCGGCGTGGACGCGACCCCGCGCGGCAGCGGCCGTCCGGAGATCGAAGAGCACCCGCGCACTGGCCGGCCCACTGGCCACTGCCCGTAGGCTGCACCCGTGCATACCGTGGCAGTCCTCAGCCTGAAAGGTGGTGTGGGCAAGACGACCGTCGCGCTGGGACTGGCTTCGGCAGCCATGCGACGCGGCTTGCGCACCCTGGTCGTCGACCTCGACCCGCAGTGCAATGCGACGTCGGCGCTGGAACCCGAGGACGCCGAGGCGGACCTCGCCGACGTCCTGGCCGAACCGAGTCCCTCCGTGCTGGCCTCGGCCGTCGTGCCCAGCGGCTGGGGTGAGGACGTCCATGTGCTCGTCGGCTCCGAGGACGCCGAGCTGCACAACACGCCCGACCCCAGCCTGAAACGACTGTCGACCCTGTCGCGGGTCCTCGGTGCCGTCAACGAGCTGAACATCGCCCAGGAACGGCCTTTCCAGCTCGTCTTACTCGACTGTCCCCCTTCGCTGGGCAGGCTGACCCGATCCGCACTGGTCGCCGCGCATCGCGCGCTGCTGGTCGCCGAGCCGACGATGTTCGCGGTCTCCGGCGTGCAGCGTGCCTTCGAGGCCGTGCAGACCGAGCGTGACGAGAACAATCCCGAGCTCCAGCCGCTGGGCGTCGTGGTCAATCGCGTCCGGCCGCGTTCGCACGAACACCAGTTCCGGATCAACGAGCTGCGGGAGATCTTCGGCCCGCTGGTGATGCCGGTCGTGCTGCCGGATCGGCTCGCCGTGCAGCAGGCGCAGGGCGCGTGCATGCCGATCCATCAGTGGGGCACTCCCGGCGCCCGTGAGGTCTCCCTGGCCTTCAATCTGCTGCTGGCCAGGGTCCTGCGGGCAGGTCGGGGCCGCCGGACCCGGGCGCGTGCCGAGGAGGACTCGGAGGCGGGCTGAGTCTCGACCTCCGGGCACGGGGGACGTGTCCTCGCCGACGGTGCGGCTCACCGGGTGTCTGCCACGCAGGCCGTCGGCACGCTACCGCCGCCGCAGGCCCGAGCGCGCGCTTCGGGTCTCGGCCTGACAAGGGCCCGGTTCTCCCGGCGGACGAGACGACGTCGACATCGCCAGGTCTTGGGGCGTCTTTCTGACGGAGTGGTGACCGCCGGTCCGATGCCGCGCCTGCCGTCCTGGCGACGGGCAGACATCTGAAGCCGCCCCGTGCACCGGAACGGCCGAGGAGGCGACGAGCGTGCGGGCACCCTCCGGCGCGCTCAGCCACCCCGCCCCAGTCGTCTCGACAACCTGCTCAGCAGCGGGTAGAGCACCACGACGAGCAGCGAGCCCCACACGACGCCGCCCAGCTCGACGCCGCCGATCACGAAGGTGAGATCACCGATGCCCGCCATCAGCGCCGCGGCGGCGACGAGCAGATTCACCGGGTCGCCGAGGTCCACTCGGTTGTCCACCCAGATCCGAACGCCCACCAGTCCGATCAGACCGAAGAGGACCATCGTCGCGCCGCCGAGGACCCCGAGCGGCATCGTCAGGATCAAGGCGCCGAACTTGGGCGACAGCGACAACAGGACGGCGATCAGGGCGGCGATCACGTACGCCGCCGTGGAGTAGACCTTCGTCACCGCCATGACGCCGATGTTCTCGGCGTAGGTCGTCGTCGCGGATCCACCGCCCGCGCCTGCCATGGCGGTGGCCAGCCCGTTGCCGATCAGCGCGTCCCCGACACTGCCGTCCAGGTCTCGACCGGTGACGGCCGCGACGGCCTTGACGTGGCCGACGGTCTCGGCGACCACGACCAGGATCACCGGCAGCACGAGCAGCGTCGTCGAGGGCGACACCATCGGCGAGGTCAGTTCGGGAAGGCCGATCCAGGGCGCCTCGACGAGGCGGACGACGGCCTCCCGGTCGACACCGTCGACCACCAGGGCCACCGCCCAGCCGACGAGGACCCCGAGCAGCACGGACAGCCGCGCAGGCAGCCCACGGCCCAGAATCGCGATGCCGATGATGCTCAGCAGGGTGATCAGCGCGACGGCAGGCTGGGCGCCGACGTCCTCGGCGGCCATCGGCGCCAGCGTGAAGCCGATCAGGATCACGACGGCACCGGTGACCACCGGAGGCATCAGCGAGTCCAGCAGCCTGGCGCCCAGCGCCTTCACCGCGATGCCCACCATGACCAGGAGCAGCCCGGCGACCAGCACACCGCCGAGCAGTACGGCCGGCCCGGCGCCGTCGGCCTGCGCGGCGCTCAACGGCGCGACGAACGCGAAGGACGAGCCGAGATAGCTGGGCACCCGATTCCGGGTGACGAGCAGGAACAGGAGCGTGCCGAGCCCGGAGAACAGAAACGTGGTGGTGACGGGGAACCCGGTCTGTAGCGGCACCAACACCGTGGCGCCGAACATCGCGAAGACATGTTGTAACCCGAAACCGATCGTCACCGGCCAGCTGAGCCGCTCATCGGCCGCGACGGCGACCCCGTCTCGTACCGAGCGACCGCCGCCGCGGACAGCCCACAGCGCCAACTACCTCACCCCCGACAGGTGCTGTAGTGGGCGATCCTGCCACGGGTTGTAGCCAACAACGGCAGATAACTATCCGATATCACTCGGATGTACGAAGAAAGCAGGCTTTTTCGGCCAGAATGCCGAAAATATGTTACGGAAAGTAACAGGCAGTGTGTCCGGATCCCACGGCTCCGCCGCGAGAACACGCTGCCCGCCCGGAGCGAACCACCCGAGCGTGACCGGGTCGGCGCCGGTGCCGATCAGTCACCGGATCGCCGTCGCTTTTCGCCTATGCAGTCGGGTCCGTCGACACGGATCGTCCCGCGAACCCGGCCGGTCCGGCCCTCGACACGGGTCGCGACCGTCGCTTCGGAAAATCCGCCGGCCCCGCTTCCGCACAGTCCGCGTCACCGGGCACGCTCCACCCGCTCCGGGGCACGAGCCGGGGGCTGGCACGGTTCCGGCCAGGCTCGTCACGGCCCTGGGTTCGTCACAGCCCCTGGCTCGTCACGCCCCGGCTTCGTCTCACAGCCCCGGTCCACGCGACAGCTCGCGCAGCGCGGCCGCCAGTCCCGCCAGCCGGTCGGAGGCGTCGGTGAGCGCGGCCTGCGGCTCGGCAGCCGAGGCCGAGGCCGCCACGGCCCGCCCTGCGGCCGCCACGAGCCTGCCGTAGCCGTCGACGCTCTCGTCAAGCTGCTCGGCCAGCCGCCGGATCTCCGGCGCGAGCCCCGCCCGCTCAGCGGGCGGGGCCGCCTCAGCGGCCCGTTCCACCACCTGCAGGCGCTCCGCGCCGTCCCGCACGGCCGAGGCCGCGTCGGCGGCGGTCAGGCGGGTCTGCACCACCGAGTCCAGCGGAACGCCCGATGCGGGATCGCTCAGCCGGTCCAGCAGTTCGCGAAGACTCTCCTCCGCTGCGGTGAGCCGCTGAATCGGCGCCCGAGCCGCCGAGGAGACCGGCGGCAGCTCCGGCGGCGGTGCGGCGGCCGCAGGCAGCGGCGTCCGATACAGCCGATTGACGCGGATGGCGGAGGAGACCGACGAGGCAGAGGCCGCGACGGCGACACCGCCCAGCACCACCTCGCCGAACTCGATCCCCGGATCGCTTCCGATCAGAAACGCCCCGGCCCCGGCAAGCGCGGCCAGCCCGACGCGAAACCCCAGGCCACGCTTCGCGCGCTTCCGGCGTCGCTCCGCCTTGGCCCGTGGATCACGCCAGGTGGAGACGCCCCGACGCACCTCGTCGGCCAGCTCGATACCGAGCCGGCCGACCGAGGACGCGTGCCTGGCCCAGTCACGCTTGTCGATGGCCATCGTCGTCGGTGACTCAGGCCTGGCCCGGCTGCTGCTGACCCGGCTGCTGGACGGCCTGCGTCGCAGGCGTGGGAGCAGCCTGTCCGCTGGTCACCTCGCCCGCAGCGCCGCCGCCCCGCATCGAGGCGCGGATCTGCTCCAGACGCGAGGAACCGGCCATGTCCATGGTCGACTGCTGAACCTCCAGCATCCGGCCCTGCACCGAGTTCTTCGCCAGCTCCGTCTGCCCCATGGCCGTCGCGTAGCGCTTCTCGATCTTGTCCCGCACCTCGTCGAGGCTCGGGGTGTTCTTGGGCGCGGCCAGCTCGCTCATGCTCTGCAACGAGCTGGAGACCTGCTCCTGCATCTTCGCCTGCTCAAGCTGGCTGAGCAGCTTGGTGCGCTCGGCGATCTTCTGCTGGAGCTGCATCGAGTTGCGCTCGACGGCCTGCTTGGCCTCGCCCGCGGCCTGGATCGCCGAGTCGTGGAGGCTCTTGAGGTCCTCGATCTCCTGCTCCGCGCTGACGAGCTGAGCCGCGAAGGCCTGCGCGCTGTTCTCGTACTGTGTCGCCTTCTCCGCGTCCCCCTTGACCATGGCGTCCTCCGCCATGACCAGCGCCTGCCGCGCCGAGGCCTGAAGCTTCTCGACGTCGCCCAGACGCCGATTGAGCTTCATCTCCAACTGGCGCTGATTACCGATGACGGCTGCGGCCTGCTGGGACAAAGCCTGGTGCTGCCGCTGTGCCTCCTCGATGGCCTGCTGGATCTGCACCTTGGGGTCGGCATGCTCGTCGATCTTCGACGAGAACGCCGCCATCAGGTACTTCCAAGCTTTCACGAACGGGTTGGCCATCTCCTCCGCCTGCCTTCTCTAACCACTCGGACATCACCTTGACCGCTTCCGAGCACTGACCCGGTTCCGATTCCCATTACATCGTGTCAGGTGTGCTCAACGGCTTCCACCGCCCCCGGTAGATATCAGGGCAGTCCCTGAGTGGGCGGGGAGCCGTGATCCGGCAGTCGCCGCACCTCGACCAGCCCCTCCCGTAAGCCTTGCAACCGTTCGGCGAGCTCCACCGAAGCCCCCGACCGGTCCGCCATCGCAGGCCTGGACACGGCGTCGAGATCAGGAGGGGAGGTGGTCGACGCGGAGCGAGTCGACTCCGCCGCCGAATTCGGGGACACGACGCTCTCAGCCTCGCCGACCCATTCGCGCACCTCCGACACCGCAGCCTCCAGTCCCGACACCGTGCCGTGCATCCTGGCGAGCAGCGCGTCTCGGGTGGCCCGTCGCCGTCGATCCGACTCCAGTGTCTGGTCCACCGAGCGCACGGCGTCGAGCAGTTCGGCGCGGTCCGCCTCGGCGCCGGACTCCGCCGAGGCGACGAGCCTGGCCCGCCCCGCCGACAGTTCCGGCGACGGCACGGAGGCGATGGCCTCGTCGAGCATGGCCACCCGGCCCTCGGTCTCCCGCAGCTCGGCGGCCACGGCCTCGGCGTCGGCTCGGACGCCGGACAGCTCGGGACGCGACCGCGTCAGCTGCTCGATGCGCTCCACGGCCTTGTCGCCGCGCGCACGCCACTGGCGGGCCGGACTCTCCAAGGTCGAGCGCTCGGCGTCGGACTGCCTGCCCGCGACCGCCTGCCGCCTGGCATGGGCGACGAGCAGCACGAGGACGGCGATCACAACCAGCGCCGCCACCGCGACGATCGTCGTCAACACCGCTGCTCCCCCGTTTCCACCGACGGCGCCTGCCACGTCGGTGCTCCGGCGCACTACCTGGGGACGATTCTAGGGAATGGCGGGACGTCCGGGGCGAAGTCGCCTCACGCCGCCACCACCACCTTATTGGTGATCTGCATCGTCGAGCCGAGGCGCGCACGCCCCCGCACGGGCTGAACACGAAGATCCGAGCCGATCATCGAGGGCACCAGCCTGCCGCCCTCGATCTCCCCGGTGCCGGGTCCGGCCGAACGCTCGGCAGCCGTCGACGCCCCGGCCTGGACGGGCACCGTCTCGGAGCCCAGTTCACCCCGGATGTCGGTGGCCACGTCGTCGAGGAGCCTGGCGAGCTCCAGTTCCAGGGCGTGACAGATCGCGGCAAGGAGCTCACTGGAGGCCTCCTTGCGCCCCCGCTCGACCTCGGAGAGATATCCCAGGCTCACCCGGGCAATGCGCGACACCTCGCGAAGCGTTCGACGTTGCGCGGTGCGCTCGTGGCGCAGCCGCTCGCCGATAGCCTCCCGCAGCAAGACGGCCATCCTGTGTCTCCTTCCACCGTGAGACCACCGTACCGAGCCTGGCAGGCACCGTCAGCGACTCTTCTCCCACGTCCGCCCACGGCGAACGAGTGACCACGCCGAGATGTTCCCGACGTTCGCTTCGGCGAACTGGCCGTGGGCCCCCTGGCGATCAGCCGACGTCCTCCGTCATCGCCTCGGCCAGCAGGCCGAGGGCCAGCTCGGCGGCGCCGATCCGGACCGTGGCCCGGTCGCCGTCGAGCCGGGCCGAGCGCACCAGCCGACGTGTCGGACCGCACACGGCCACATGCACCGTCCCGGGGACCACGCCGTCCTGCGCCGAGGGCCCCGCGACCCCGGTGAGGCCCACTCCCCAGTCCGCGCGACAGCGCTGCCGGGCCCCGTCGGCCAGCTGAGCAGCCACGTCGGGGTGCACCGCGCCGTGCTCGGCGAGCAGCGCCGGATCGACGGAGGCCAGTTCCGACTTGAGGTCTGTGGCGTAGACCACCAGGCCGCCTCGGAACACCTCGCTCACACCGTCGAGCCCGGTGATCACCGCGCTGACCAACCCGCCGGTCAGCGACTCCGCGACCGCGAAGGTCTCGCGGCGGCCGCGCAGCATCGCCACGCAGCGTCGCAACGCATCGGTGCGGACGACCGCCTCGAATGCGGCGGCGGCTGCCTCCCCGACGATCGAGTCCGCGGGCGCGAGGTCCGGCCTCGCCGCCGCTCCGGTTCCGCCGGGCGTAGGGCGCTCCGAGATCCCCCCGGCCGGTGTCGGGACCGCTGTTCGTGGGCGTGCCGACGTGTCAGCCGAGGTCACGGAGCTCCCGCGATCGCCCGACGTCCCCTGGCCCGCAGCCGCACCGCCCGCACCACGTAGTCGATCCCGGTGGCCAGCGTCAGCCCGACCGCCACGGCCATCACCGTGCCTGCCGCGAAGGCGAATCCGTCCGGCAGCGGCAGCAGGAAGAGCACGATCGCCACGATCTGCGCGATCGTCTTGGCCTTGCCGCCTCGGCTGGCCGGGATGACGCCGTGGCGGATCACCCAGAACCGGAGCAGGGTGACCCCCAGCTCGCGCGCAAGGATCACGACGGTGACCCACCAGGGCAGCTCGCCGAGGATGCTGAGTCCGATCAGCGCGGAGCCAATGAGGGTCTTGTCCGCGATCGGATCGGCGATCTTGCCGAAGTCGGTGATGAGCCCGCGCTTGCGGGCCAGGTCGCCGTCCAGGCGGTCGGTCGCGGCGGCCAGCAGGAAGATCCCGGTCGCCACCAGCCGCCAGGTGGTGCTCTCGCCGCCGTCGTCCAGCAGCGCGAAGAGGAACACCGGCACGAGCAGGAGACGGAAGACCGTCAGCGCGTTGGCGACGTTGACGACCGGAACCGGGGTCGGCGTCGGTTCGACGGTGTCGTCGGCGGCGGCGGTCACGACTCCTGCCCTCCCGGCCCCGAATCCACCGGCTCCACGATGAGGTCCACGCCCTCGGACCCGATCACCCTGGCCCGGACGAGATCACCGACCTTCAACCCCTCGGACTCGCTGAAGATGCACTCCCCGTCCACCTCGGGACCCTGGTGCGCGGCACGACCCGCACAGTCCTCGTCCTCGGTCTCGACTCGTTCCACCAACACGGTGACCTCCTCGCCGACGCGTTCCTCCGCGCGCTGCGCGGTCAGCTCCTCCACCAGCGAGGAGACCCTGGCGACCCGCTCCGCGATCACGTCGGCGTCGACCTTGCCGTCGAAGTCCGCCGCCTCGGTGCCGTCCTCGTCCGAGTAACCGAAGACGCCCACCACGTCGAGCCGAGCCCTGGTGAGGAAGTCCTCCAGTTCAGCGACGTCCGCCTCGGTCTCCCCCGGGAACCCGACGATCACATTGCTCCGCAGGCCCGCTTCCGGGGCCTTGGCGCGGATCTGATCGATGAGGGCGAGGAAGGACTCGGTGGAGCCGAACCGGCGCATCCTACGGAGCACCGTCTCACTGGAATGCTGGAAGGACAGGTCGAAGTAGGGGGCGACACCCGGCGTCGTGGCGATGGCGTCGATCAGCCCCGGCCGGGTCTCGGCGGGCTGAAGGTAGGAGACCCGCACCCGGTCGACGCCGGGGACGGCGGCGAGCCGGGGAACCAGCTTCTCCAGCGCTCGCAGATCGCCGAGGTCCTTGCCGTAGGAGGTGGAGTTCTCGCTCACCAGGAACAGCTCGCGAACTCCCTGTTCGGCCAGCCAGGCCGCCTCGCCGAGGATCTCCTCGGCCGTGCGGGACACGAAGGCGCCTCGGAAGGAGGGGATCGCGCAGAAGGTGCAGCGACGATCACAACCGGAGGCGAGCTTGAGCGGGGCCACCGGGGCGTCGTCCAGCCTGCGCCGCAGGACCGTCGGCCCCCAGGCGTGGCCGGGAACCGTGACGTCCTCGGCGGCGGTGGGCCGCTGGACCGGGGAGATCGGCAGCAGCAGCCTGCGGTCGGTGGGGGTATGCGAGGCCAGGGATCGCCCGGCGAGGACGTCGTCGAGTCGTTCGGCCACGGCCGGGTAGTGGTCGAAGCCCAGTACGGCGTCGGCCTCGGGAAGCTGATCGGCCAGCTCGACGCCGTAGCGCTCGGCCATGCAGCCGACGGCGACGACCTTCGCGCCCGTGTCGGCGGCGGCCAGCAGCGTGTCCACCGAGTCCTTCTTCGCCGACTCGATGAAGCCGCAGGTGTTGACCATGACGACGTCCGGCTGCTGCGGGCCGTCGGTCTCGACCAGGTCCCAGCCGTCGGCCGAGAGCCGGCCGGCCAGCTCTTCGGAGTCCACCTCGTTTCGAGAGCATCCGAGGGTGACCATGGCGACGCGGCGAGCGGCAGGTGGTGGCGGCACGGCACAAGGGTAACGGCCGACACCAGACCGCCATGACCTCACGGGGCCCTGATGCGCTCGACCAGGCGCCACACGCTGGTGGAGGGGTTCCGCGTGTGGTGCGGCGTGTCGCGCTCGGCGGCCTTGGCGCGGCGGACCGCGTCGTCGACGCCCTCGGCGAAATCGGCGAGGCTCACCGTGCTCTTCTCGTAACGCGGCAGGTGCCGCCGGAGTTCCCGGATCGTCGCGTCGGCGTCGCGCAGCCAGGCGGTCCGCTCCTGGAAGTGCAGCAGGAGCCAGAACTCGAAGTCGAGTCGGGTCTTGCGTCGCCGAGTTCTACGGTAGAAGAAGCAGCCGTTGATCAACCGATGCACCAGATCGCCTCGTTGATCAGCTCCGCGCGCTGGGACGCTGACACCTGCGACCACCACCATTCGAGCTCGTCCAGCGCCCGGTCGGGTTGATCTCAACGGGTGAGGTGGCAGTCTCGATCGGGGTCGGACTGCGGCGCGCCGGGCTAGTGTTCTCGTCGTGTCACAGCAGCCAGTGGTTCTCGTCCGTCGCGCCAGGATCGCCGACGTCCGTCCCATCAAGACGCTGGTGGACGCGTACGCGGGGAAGGTCCTGCTGACCAAGGAGCTGGTGACGCTGTACGAGAGCGTCCAGGAGTTCTGGGTCGCCGAGGTGGACGGCGAGGTCGTGGGCTGCGGCGCGCTGCACGTGCTGTGGGAGGACCTCGCCGAGATCAGGACCGTGGCGGTCGCGCCGTCGGCGCTGGGCCGGGGCGTCGGCCACCGGGTCGTGGCGCGGCTGGTCGAGGCGGCGGTGGAGTTGGGGCTGGCCCGGATCTTCGTCCTGACCTTCGAGACGGAGTTCTTCGGCAGGCACGGCTTCGTGGAGATCGACGGCACCCCGGTCTCTCCCGAGGTCTACGAGGAGATGCGGCGCTCGCTGGACGAGGGGGTCGCGGAGTTCCTTGACCTGCCCTATGCCAAGCCCAACACCCTCGGAAACAGTCGAATGCTGTTGACACTGCCGTCGTGAATCACCCGATCGGCCGTTGACTCATTCCAATGCGGACTATCCGTCACGATGGGTCGTCGTTATTCCGTACCCCCCTAGGCATTCGACCCCAGTCCGCACCCCCTGTTCATCCGCGCTTTCGAGCCGGGCTCCTGGCTTTACCAAGACCGAACAGTTAGAAATCTTCTACCAGCATCTCGACCTGCTAGGAGATTTCGTGACAACCACCCTGCGCCGCACCGTCAAGGCCGCCTTCGCCTCGGTCCTGGCCGCCGCCGCCGTCTTCCTCGGCACCGGAACCGCGAACGCCGCCCTGCCGCCCGCCGAACTCCAGGCCTTCACGGACAATCAGGTCTTCAGCGTCTCGCTCGGCCAGTTCGTCACCACCCGAGGACAGGCGCCGCACTCGGATCAGCTCGACTGGTCGTCCGACGGGTGTTCCTGGTCGCCCGACCAGCCGTTCGGATACGAATTCCTCAACTCCTGCCACCGGCACGACTTCGGTTACCGGAACTACAAGCTGCAGGGCCGGTTCACCGAGGCGAACCGACTGCGTATCGACGACAAATTCCGGTCCGACATGTATTCGGTCTGCGGCGGCGGATGGACGTGTGAGCGCACCGCAGACGTCTATTACTACGCGGTCCGGAACTTCGGCGGCTCCGGCACCACGGCCGACGCCCTGAGCAAGGTCGAGACCCAGGCGCAGCTGGTCAGCGGCCGCTGATCACCCGGCGGGCTGGTGCGCGTCCTGGGGCCCGCACCAGCCTCTCGGTGTCTCGCCTCCGCCGGGCGACCCGCGCCGACCGCCGGGTGAGCCTGCCGAAACCGCTCACTCCTCCTCGGCGGAGCCGCCGCCCTTGATCAGCAGCAGGACCGAGTCCAGCTCGTCCGGCTTGACCAGCACATCGCGCGCCTTCGAACCCTCGGACGGGCCGACGATCGAGCGGCTCTCCAGCAGGTCCATCAAGCGCCCCGCCTTGGCAAAGCCGACCCGGAGCTTGCGTTGCAGCATCGAGGTCGAGCCGAACTGACTGGTGACCACGAGCTCGGCGGCCTGGAGCAGCACGTCGAGGTCGTCCCCGATGTCGGAGTCGATCTCCTTCTGCTCGCCCGCCTTGGCGACGGTGACCCCGTCCTGATACTCGGGCTGCGCCTGGTCCTTGGTGTAGGCGACGACCGCCGAGATCTCCTCGTCGGTGATGAAGGCACCCTGCATCCGCACCGGACGGGACGCGCCCATCGGCAGGTAGAGCCCGTCGCCCATGCCGATCAGCTTCTCCGCGCCGGGCTGATCGAGGATGACGCGGGAGTCGGTCAGCGAGGACGTGGCGAAGGCCAGTCGAGAGGGGACGTTGGTCTTGATCAGACCGGTCACCACGTCCACGCTGGGCCGCTGCGTGGCCAGCACCAGGTGGATGCCCGCCGCCCGCGCCTTCTGCGTGATGCGCACGATGGCGTCCTCGACGTCCCGAGGCGCGGTCATCATCAGGTCGGCGAGTTCGTCGACGATCGCCAGGATGTAGGGGTAGGGCTGGTAGACGCGCTCGCTGCCCGGCGGGGCGGTGATCTCGCCAGAACGCACCTTGCGGTTGAAGTCGTCGACGTGCCGGACCTTGCTGACCTGCATGTCCTGGTAGCGCTGCTCCATCTCCTCCACGAGCCAGCTCAGCGCGGCGGCCGCCTTCTTCGGCTGGGTGATGATCGGCGTGATCAGGTGCGGGATGCCCTCGTACGGGGTCAACTCGACCATCTTCGGGTCGATCAGGATCATCCTGACCTCGGCGGGCGTGGCGCGGGCGAGCAGGGAGACCAGCATCGAGTTGACGAAGCTCGACTTTCCGGACCCGGTCGACCCCGCACACAGCAGGTGCGGCATCTTCGCCAGGTTCGCGGTGAGCATGTGGCCTTCGATGTCCTTGCCGAGGCCGATCACCAGCGGATGCTCGTCGCCGACGGCGGTCGTGGAGTACAGCACGTCGGCCAGCCGGACCATCTCGCGATCGCTGTTGGGCACCTCGATGCCGACCGCCGACTTGCCGGGGATCGGCGCGAGCAGCCGGATGTTGTCGGTGGCCGCCGCGTAGGCGATGTTCTTGGTCAGCGCGGTGATCTTCTCGACCTTCACGCCGGGGCCCAGCTCGACCTCGTAGCGGGTGACCGTCGGGCCACGGGTGAAGCCGGTGACCTTGGCGTCGATGGAGAACTGGTCCAGCACCCCGCTGATGGCCTCGATCATGGAGTCGTTCGCCTTGCTGCGCGCTCGCGGCGGATCTCCCGCCTTGAGCAGGTCGGCCGGGGGAAGCCGATAGTCGCCCTCCACCGCCCGCACCGGGGCGAAGCCGCCCGAGCCTGCGCTCTCGGCGGGGGGCTCTGCGGCGACGGCCTGCGTGGCGGCGTCGTGGTCGGCGTCCGCGCCGGAACTCGCCGCAGCCGCCCCGGCCGCGCCTGCCGCTGCGGGCTTGGCCTTCTTCGCCCGGCCGGGGCGGGCGGGGGCGGCGGCAGGTGCGTCGACCTCCGCTGCCGTCTCGGCCTCGGCCTCGGCCGCCGACGCCGCCGCGCTGCCCTGCCTACGCCGGGCAGGCCTGCGCGTCCGCGCGGTGACGGGCTCGATCGGCTCGGCGTCCACCGGATAGCGCTCCTCGCGCAGTACGCGGTCGGGATCAGTGAGTCCGGCCAGCTCACGCAGCCGCTCGGGAATCCGCCGCACGGAGGTGCCGGTGAGGATCAGCAGGCCGAGGCCGCAGATGAGGGCGAGCAGCGGGCCCGCGACCCAGGCGGTGAGGCCCTGGCCGAGCGGGCCGCCGAGCAGGAAGCCGATGACCCCGGCCGAGTCCCGCCAGGCGGGCGGATCGGTGGGGGCACCGGTCGCGAGGTGCAGGATTCCCTGCACGCCGAGGATCGCCAGCAGCGAGCCGACGGCATGACGAGGCCGGTTCTCCGGCTGTGCCTCGGCACGCATCAGCGAGAAGCCGACGCCCAGCAGGACGATCGGGAAGACCACCGCGCCCAGGCCGAGGAAGCTGCGCAGGGCCGCGTCCACCCAGGACCCGACCGGGCCGCCCGCCTCCCACCAGACGCCTGCGGCGGTCACGATGGCCAGGCCGATCAACACCATGCCCAGGGCGTCCCTGCGATGCTCCGGATCGAGTTCGCGGGTACGGGACACCGCGCGAACCACACTGCCCGCGCCCCGTTTGAGCAGCGTCAGCGTGGTCACCGAGCCCTTGCGCCGACCCGAGGTCGACGCCTTCTTCCCCGAGGGCCGTCGCGTCGTCGTGCGGCTGCCGGATCGACTGCCGCCCGACTTCGACGTGCTTCGACTACCCGTGGTGCTCTTCCCCGAGGTCGTGGTCCGCCCAGCCATGTGTCATACGGTAGTAGGCGGCACCATCCGCCACACGAACCACACGGCTTCTGGTGTGATCTGAGGCGGCTGGACATTGCCGAGGGTGACCGGTGCCGCGCCCAGCTCGGCAGAAGGCCCGGAGCCGGAGATCAGTCGTCGTGCCACGGAGGCTCCTGCTCGACGAGGAGTTCTCGGGCCTGTTCGACGTCTCGTCCGAAGTCCTCGTCGAGTCCGCCTCGGCTGACCAGGTCCTTGAAGACCCGACCGGAGAGGACCGGAGCAGGACCGATCACGGCGAGCATCCACCTCCTCGTGTCACGACGATGCGCTCGCCGTGTTCTGCCTGGTCCGGCACGGTGGAGAGGCATCGGGAGACCTCGGCGGCGGTCATCACCTTCATCGAATCAGGACCAGCTGATTCAACACGCCTCGGCCAGAGCCGCCGCCTGCCCTCGGACGGGCAGGCGGCAGCCCGGCAGATCAGACCGGCAGCACCGTGGGGATGATCATCGGCCTGCGGCGGTAGGTGGCGGCCACCCAGCGACCGACGACCCGGCGCACCGCCTGGGCGACGCGGTGCGGATCGGTGATGCCCTCGACCTCGGTGCGCGACAGCTCCGACTCCACCAGCGCGACGACCTCGTCCAGGGCCTTGGGGTCGTCGGAGAACCCGCGACCCGACACGGTCGGCGGGGCGACGGCGCGACCGGTGGCGCTGTCGATCGCGACGGTGATGGAGATGAAGCCGCCCTCGCCGAGGACGAGACGATCCGACAGCGTCGACTCGCCGACGTCGCCGACCGAGAGCCCGTCCACGTAGACGTGTCCGATCTCCACTCGGCCCGCGATCTGCACGATGCCGTCGATCAGGTCGACGACCACGCCGTCCTCCGCGATCACGGTGCGGCTCGCGGGCACTCCGGTCGCCTCGGCCAGTGCGGCGTTGGCCCGCAGGTGTCGCCACTCGCCGTGGACCGGCATCACGTTGCTCGGGCGCAGCGCGTTGTAGAGGTACAGCAGCTCGCCCGCCGAGGCGTGCCCGGAGACGTGCACCTTGGCGTTCGCCTGGTGCACGATCTGCGCGCCGAGGCGCACCAGCCCGTTGACCACGCCGAACACGGCGGTCTCGTTGCCGGGGATCAGGGAGCTGGCGAGCACCACGGTGTCGCCTGCGCGAATGGAGATCTGTCGATGGTCGCCCCTGGCCATCCGCGACAGGGCCGACAACGGCTCGCCCTGCGAGCCGGTGGACACCAGCAGCACCTTGCTCTCCGGGAGCTGCAGGGCCTCGTCCAGGTCGATCAGCAGGCCTTCCGGCACCTTGATCAGTCCGAGGTCGACGGCGATGCCCATGTTGCGCACCATCGAACGACCCACGAACGCGACCCGCCTGCGATGCGCGACGGCGACGTCGAGCACCTGCTGGACCCGGTGCACGTGGCTCGCGAAGCAGGCGACGATGACCCGCTGGGTCGCCTTGCCGATGACCCCGTCCAGGACCGGGCCGATGTCGCGCTCCAGCGGGACGAAGCCGGGGACCTCGGCATTGGTGGAGTCCACCAGGGCGAGGTCGACGCCTTCGTCACCCAGCCGGGAGAACCCGGCCAGGTCGGTGAGCCGTCCGTCCAGCGGCAGCTGGTCTAGCTTGATGTCTCCGGTGTGCAGCACCGTTCCCGCAGGCGTGCGGATCGCGACCGCCAACGCGTCCGGGATCGAGTGGTTCACGGCGAAGAACTCGCACTGGAAGGCGCCGTGCCGGGTGTGCTCGCCCTCCTTGACCTCCTGGAGCCGGGGCACCTGTCGGTGCTCCTTGCACTTGGCGGCCAGCAGCGCGAGGGTGAATCGGGAACCGATCACCGGCAGGTCGGGACGCAGCCTCAGCAGGAACGGCACCGCCCCGATGTGGTCCTCGTGGCCGTGAGTGAGGACGAGCGCCTCGATGTCGTCGATCCGGTCCTCGATGGCGCGGAAGTCCGGCAGGATCAGGTCCACCCCCGGCGAGTCGTCCTCGGGGAACAGGACTCCGCAGTCCACGATCAGGAGCCGACCGTCGTATTCGAAGACGGTCATGTTCTTGCCGATCTCGCCGATGCCGCCGAGCGCGACGATGCGCAGGGCGCCCTCGGGAAGCGGGCCGGGGGCTCCGCGCTGATCCGTTGCCGTCAGTGTCACTGGTCGCCTGCCTTCGGGGCCGTCTCGGCCATGGTGTTCGGATTGACCAGGACGAGGCCCGCCTCCCACAGATCGGCCGCGATCAGCCGGGTCTCCTCCTCGGACGGAGCAGGCAGCGGCAGCCTCGGCTGTCCCGTCTCGAAACCACAGAGCCGCAACGCCGTCTTGGCGAACATGGTGCCGCCCATGCGGTTCATCGAGAGGTACACCGGCAGCAGGCCCTCGTGGATCTCCCTGGCCTTGGCGGGCTCGCCCGCCTCGAAGGCGTCGAGCATCTGCTTCAGGCGGTCGCCGACGACGTGGCCGATGACCGAGACGAATCCGACGGCGCCGACGGACAGCCACGGCAGGTTCAGCGGGTCCTCGCCGCAGTAGTACGCGAGGTCGGTGCTGGCGATGATCTCGCTGCCCGCCCACAGATTGTGCTTGGAGTCCTTCACCGCCAGGATGCGCGGATGCTCGGCCAGCGTCCGCAGCGTCTCGACCTCGATGGGGATCACCGAGCGCGGCGGAATGTCGTAGAGCATCACCGGCAGCTCGGTCGCGTCCGCCACCGCCGTGAAATGGGCGATCAGGCCCTCCTGCGGCGGGCGGGAGTAGTACGGCGTGACGACGAGCAGCCCGTGGGCGCCCGCCTTCTCCGCGTCCCTGGCCAGTTGTACTGAGTGTCGGGTGTCGTTGGTGCCCGCACCCGCGACGATCGTGGCCCGATCGCCGACCGCGTCGGTGACCGCCCGGATGAGGTCGACCTTCTCCGCGTCGGTGGTCGTCGGCGACTCGCCGGTGGTTCCGTTGATCACCAGTCCGTCGTTGCCCTGGTTGTCCACCAGGTGCACGGCGAGTTCCTGCGCAAGATCGAGATCGAGCGCGCCCTCGGCGTCGAACGGGGTGACCATCGCGGTCAGCACCCGGCCGAAAGGCCTGCCGGGCAAGGCGGTGGGACATCCGGTCATGATGGTGACGCTACCGTCTCTCTTCGTAGTCCAGCAGGTACGGCGGACGGACACAGCGCGAGGTGGCGCGGGTCCGCCCGAATGGTTCCGCCCGATCGGGTCAACCAGGACGAAACCGGCCGACAGGCGGCAATACGCACCGCCCGTACAGGGTGAAGCCTCATGCTTCGATCGGGTCGCGGCCGTGCTTCGGGTCGGCCGATCCTCGCGGACGCCGAGGTCCGCAGGCGGCGACGCGGCCGAGCGGCCTTCGATCCGGCGACGTGATCGCACCGACCCATGGTGGTCGCCGAGGACGGGGTCTGCCGCGTCGCGTTCGTCACGCCCACCGGGACCCCCGGTCGTCTCGCGCCGATGAATCGGACGGGTCCGGCCCGTCTGCCGCGCGTCCCGCTCCACTGCGGACGGCGCCGCCGAACGCGGGGACCGCCGGGCGCCGCATCCGGCGGAGACGTCCGCCGGAGCGCGACGTCATGCCGACGAGGCCGAGAAAAGGTGGTCATCCGGCGAGGACACGCCGAGGACCGACTCCGGTCCTGCCCCACCGCCTCGTCGGGCTGACGCCGGGAGCCGGTCCGCCTCGGCCACGGCCGAGTGAGACGGCGGAGTCGACCCGCTCAGCCCTCGGTGACATACGGGCTCGAGGCGACCTCGGTGCCGTCGGTCAGCTCGGCGATGTCGAAGTCGCCGAAGACGTTCGGGACCGCCTTCTGCAACTGCCGCAGGCATTCGACCGCCAGAGCCCGGATCTCCACGTCGGCGGTCTCGGTGGCCCGCATCGCAATGAAGTGCCGCCAGGCCCGGTAGTTCCCGGTGACCACGATCCGCGTCTCGGTGGCGTTGGGCAGCACCGCGCGGGCGGCCTGCCGGGCCTGTTTCCGGCGCAGCGTGGCGTTGGGGATGTCGGCGAACTTCTTCTGCAGGCCTTCGAGCAGGTCGTTGTACGCGGCGACGCCTGCCTCGGCGGCGGCGAGGAACCGAGCGTGCAGCTCGGGGTCCTCGGCGATCACGTCCGGCGCCACCATGGCGGCGTCCCGCTCGGGGACGTAGCGCTGCGAGAGCTGTGAGTAGGAGAAGTGACGGTGCCGGATCAGCTCATGGGTCAGCGACCGGGAGATACCGGTCAGATAGAAGCTGACGCTGCCGTGCTCGAGCACGGAGAGGTGGCCGACCTCCAGGATGTGCCGCAGGTAGCCCTCGTTGGTTGCGGTGGCCGGGTTGGGCTTGCGCCAGGACTGGTAGCACGCGCGCCCGGCGAACTCGGCGAGCGCCTGACCGCCGTCCGCGTCGGTGGTCCACGGCACGTCCTCCGGTGGCGTGAACTCGGTCTTCGCGATCAGTTGCACCTTCAGCGACACCAGCTCGGTCACGTCCACCCACTTCCCTCTTGACACAGTGCACTCGCGCCGGAATCGGCAGGCGACCTCGTGCTACGTCGGCCTGCGTTCCCCCGACGCGGGCCGAAGCGTAGCGGTCAGCCCCGATGGCGGCGGCATCGGCGTCGACCTGACGCCTGGCGAGTCGCCGCATCGCCTTCGCCGGGGCCTTGCGAGACGTAGGGACCCAGCCCCGCGAGACGTAGCGACCGCGCCCGGCGAGAAGTTCGGCACCCGGCCCCGCGAGAGGCAGGAGCCGTCTGGCACGCCGTCAGGTGGCCTGCTCGGAGCGACGTCAGCAGCCGGCCACCGAAGACGTCACCTGACCGTGCCTGAGCGACGTCATCCCGCTTGCCGGTGCGACGTCCCGGTAGGCGGGGCGAGACACCACCACCGGCTCCCCGATCGGACCCACTCGGCTGCGAACGCACGAAGACGCCCGCCAGGGTGCCTGGCGGGCGTCTCGGTGTGGGTGTGTCGGTGGTCTTACTGGAGGGTGATGCCGCGCTCGGCGAGCCAGGGCTGGGGGTCGATCTTCTGACCGCCGACCTGGACCTCGAAGTGCAGGTGCGGGCCGGTGGACTGGCCCCGGTTGCCGACCGTGGCGATCTGCTCGCCCGCAGCCACCTGCTGGCCCACCGCAGCGGTGAACGACTCCACATGGCCGTAGACGGTGATCGTGCCGTCCGGCGCCTGCACCCGCACCCACTGACCGAAGCCCGTGGCCGGGCCCGCGTTGATCACGGTGCCCTCGGTGGCCGCCACCACCGGCGTACCAATCGAGTTGGCGATGTCGACACCGTAATGCGTGGTGCCCCACCGACCACCGAAACCAGAGGTGAACGTGCCCTCCGCAGGCTTCACGAAATCAGGACGCGCCGCCGCCTCCGCAGCCGCAGCCTCCTCCGCCGCCACCCGATCAGCCTCCGCCTTGGTCTCATTCACCAACGACGTCAAACCACGAGCGGGATTGTCATAAAAGGCAGGCAGCACCGACTCCGTGCTCTGGACCTCCACGAAGTTGTCGGGACCGCCGTCCTCGGCGGCACCGGCCAGCATCGGCTGGCCACCCAACAGGAACGCACCCGCCAGAGTCGAGGCGACCACCGCGCGGCCCGCGCCGCGACGGAAGAAACGGCCGGAACGCGAGGTACGGGAAGTGCCGGGAGTCGTGCCGTCCAGGGTCGCCGGGGTGGTGAACTGCCCGTTCAGAGTGGTACGGGGCATCGTCAACCTTTCCTGCGTCTCGGGGAAACGGCACAGCCACTGCGATCGGCGGGGAAAACCGACCGGCCCACACATCCCGGGGGGACTCACTCCCACACGCGGGGGCCTTGCTTGATGCTTTTCTCGTGACCGGACCGTGACGTACAAGCCAGACCGTAAGCGCCGGTCACCCACCGCTTCCAACATCTGTGACCCAGCACCCCGCCACGCCATAACGACGCACCCGAAACTCCACAGACCGTCACAACTCCAGGTCACCCACGTGGCCACAACGACGAGACCTCCGAGCGATCGCCGACCGCTTAGCCACGCGACAAGCCCCGCAGGCCCCCTCCGCGCCCCTCCCCAGGCACCTACCACCCGGCTGACACAGGGCGACGGTCACGCGCTGTCGCCAGCGGCCGCCCACGGGCCGCTGCGCGGCCCGTGGGCGGGTCCGCCGGGCGCACGAGGCAGGGAGCCCGCCGACGACAGGGCAGAGTGCGAGAGGGCGCCCAGCGGGCGGGCGGCGCGGCCGGGTCGGCAGTGAGGAGAGGACGCCGCCCGCCGACCCGGGGCGGGGGCGACGGCCATTCGCCGAAGCCCGCCCTGCACCCGCGACAGGCAGTGCGCCCAGCCACGACGTCACCACACCTTGCGCGACGTCATGAATGGTGTCACCATGACGTCATGGACCTCACGCCCTATGTCGAGCAGCTGCGTCAGGATCTGACCGCTGCCACCTCGACCGCGGACGAGCAGACTCGTCGTACGGCCGCCCTGCTGGCCGCCTCCCTGCAGCCTGCCGCTCGTCTCGCGCTGATGAACGCGCTGTCCGACCTCGCGGCCGAGGTGACCGCCGCGCTGGACGACGACGTGGTGGACGTCCGCCTCGCCGGTCGCGACGTGCAGGTCGTGGTGACCAGGACGACGCCGGAGCCCGCCGACGACCGGGCGAGCGCACCGCCGCCGCCTCCCCCGCCCCCGCCGCCGCTGGACGGCGGTGACATCAGCCGGATCACGCTGCGCCTCTTCGACGAACTCAAGTCCAAGGCGGAGAAGGCCGCGTCCACGCAGGGGGTCTCCCTGAACTCCTGGGTGTCGCAGGCGGTGCAGGGCGCTCTGCACGGCCACGGCCAGCGCGGCCGGTCCTGGGACGGCTCCGAGAACGGCGACCAGTCCGAGGCAGGCAGCCAGCAGTCTCGCCCCGAGTCTGAGAGCCGTACGCGGCTGCGCGGCTGGGTGCAGGGCTGAGCCCGCACCGGCACGAATCGCCACACCGTCGTCCCAGACCAGGAAAGGCACCAGTTCATGACCGAGAACGAGCCGAACGAGGCGCCACCGTCGACGCCGATCCGCACGCAGTCCTTCGCCGTCGACGGCCCGGCTGAACTCGACGCCTTCGTCGCCACGGGCCGAATCGAGATCGCCCTCGGCGAGGAGCCGGGGGTCAGCGTCGAGGTGCGACATGATCCCGATGAGCAGTCTCCGCTGGTCAGCGGCTTCCAGGACTTCCTCGGCTGGGTGAGCGAGCAGATCAGCGACGACCGCATCCGCGACGTGCCGAGCAGCGCCGTCCGGGAGACCAGGGTGGAATCCGTGGGACGCCGCGTCGTGGTGCGGACACCCAAGGACCTCGGGCTCCGTCAGGTCGCGCTGGTCGTGCGGATTCGTGCGCCGCACGGCTCCTCCGTGGTGGCCAGGAGCGAGTCCAGCGACATCACCGTCACCGGGACGGGCGACCGCGTCGAGGTGCAGTCGGGTACCGGCGCGATCCGGGTCGAGGCGGCCGACGGACACGCCTCCGTCCACGGCGGCACCGGTCAGGTCCGGCTCGGTGAGCTGCGCGACGGGCTCGTCGTGCGGGCGGGCACCGGTGATCTGGAGATCGCCTCGGTGGACGGCCCGGCGACGGTGAACACCGGTAGCGGCGACGTCTGGCTCGGGGTGGCGCAGAGCAATCTGTCGGTCCGCACCGGCAGCGGCTCGGTGAGCATCGCCGAGGCCGTGTCGGGGCGGCTGGAACTGATCAGCGGCTCCGGGGACATCCGGGTCGGTCTGCGCAAGGGAGTCGGTGCGGAACTCGACGTGTCCACTCCCGGCGGAAGCGTGCGCAGCGAGCTGGGCGTCTCGCGCGAGGAGCCTGCCGAGCAGCCCGCCGTGCGGCTGCGGGCCCGTACCGGCGCGGGCAACTTCCTGCTCACCAGCGCCACGACGCGCTGAGCAAGCCTGCCGCCCGATCAGTCTCCGGGTGCGGAGCGCGACACGACACGACGCGGCACTCGGGCTGCGCGAATGAATCGTCTGCCCATGCCTCGTCCGGACAGCCGGACGCGGCATGGGCGGGCGGCGTTCGGCGGAACGTCGATCGAGCAGCCTGGCCCGTGCGGAGCGGAGCGGGCCGCGTCGGCGAGCAGGCGGGCCGGGTCTCGTCAGCGGGCAGGCACGCAGGTCACAGACACGGAGCCAGTGGCGCGATGAGGTCGCCCCGCTCCCCCAGCCGCACCCCGTCCAGCCCGAGCCACTCGGCCATCTCGTGCAGCGCCGTCGCCAGCTCCGCCGCCACACGCGGCACCGGGACGCCCACCTCGGCGAAGGCCCCCGGCACGCGCAGCACGCCCGCCTGGCGATCGGCCTTGAGGTCGACGCGCGCGACCAGCCGCCCGTCCAGCAGGAACGGGAACACGTAGTAACCGAAGACCCGCTTGGGCTCGGGAACGTAGATCTCGATCCGATAGTGGAAGCCGAAGAGGCGCTCGGCCCGCTCCCGGCGCCAGATCAACGGGTCGAAGGGGCAGAGCAGGGCACTGCCCTCCACCGCACGCGGGGTACGGGCGCCCGGACGGCGATAGGCGGGCTTCGACCAGCCGCGCACCGACACCTCTTCCAGCGCGCCTGCCTCGACGGCCTCGGCCACCGCCTGCTGCGACGCCTTGGGCGGCAGCCGGTAGTAGTCGCGCAGATCGGGCTCGGTGGCCACGCCCAGTGCCTCGGCCGACCGGATGATCAGCTCGCGGGTGGCGTCGGCGGGAGCGGGCTCCGGGGTGGCCAGGACGGCGGCGGGCAGCACCCGCTCCGGCAGGTCGTAGCGCCGCTCGAAGCCTCGCCGGGTGCCGGTGGTCAGCTCCCCGATGCCGAACAGGTGCTCACAGGTGTGCTTGGTGTCCGACCGGTTCCACCAGCCGCCCTTGGCGGCGGGCCCGACGGCCCCCATCGCGCGTTCCAGCTCCCCAGCGCTGATCGGCCCCAGCTCCTTGACGGCCGCCAGGATCTCGCTCGTCAAGCCCGGTGACCGGGACTCCACCGCCTCATGGTGCGCGCCGTAGCGCTCGGCGTAACGACGCATCCGCCACCGCAGCAGCGGCCAGTCCTCGGGCGGCAGCAGGCTCGCCTCGTGGGCCCAGTGCTCCACCAGCAGCCGAGGTCGGGCGGCCCGATGCGACCACGCGGCCTCATCGAGCAGGTCCCGCGAGTAAGGACCGAGCCTGCTGAACACCGGCATGTAATGGGCCCGGACGGCGACGTTGACCGAGTCGAGCTGGAGCAGCCGGACCCGATCCAGCACCCGGTTGAGGTGGCGTCGGGTCGGCTCCCCGCTCGGCCGACGATCGGTGAAGCCCTGCGCGGCGAGCGCGGTCCGCCGGGCGGCGTCAGCGGTCATGGTCTGCACGGCCGCATGATGCCGGCCGCCGCCGACAGGACGGGCACGTCCAGTCGGACACCGGCAAGCTGCGTGTGTTCGACCGACACCGAAGTGTCTGATCGACCGCCAAGCTCCCCAAGCGGCTGCCGCCCGACCCCCGACATCCGGCGGGCGCGAACTGGGCAGACAGTGGCCTAACACCGCCATGGCAGGCCTAGGCCGCGTCCGACGCTGGCCTGCGCCGGCCGGAGACGTGATGCTTGCAACCGTTGAACGACAGTGGCTCGCGGCGGGACAGACACATCCATCGCGGCGAACGAGACAGGACAGAACCCGGATTGCACCGGCTTCTCGGGGTCGATCGAGAATCCGGTGCAGGCGAACTTCGAACACCGCATAATTCGCCGACTAGATGGCCATCCATCCGGGACGCGGGGCGCCGATTCGAGGAACGTCGCAACGAGGAGCCAAGAAGGACAGACATGACTCCTTCGCCCGCAGCTAGATGGTCACCGCCAACGATATCGCCACCGTCGCGATCGTACCGCAGGAAGTCACGACCGGAAGAATGAGAGTCCGAGCTACCACGAGTTTGACGGGCACCACGATCAAAAGTTCACGATGTCCGGATAAATTCTGGACATCTCGAACGAGTACCCGATCGTGACCCGCAGCCGGATTTCGACGGCACTGCAGGCCGCGTCCGACGAGACCCGGACCAATCAGATTCGCGGCTCTCTTGATCTGTTCCGGCTATGAAGAAGGAGTCGTCTGATGGACGTCGTTCGTTCCTGGAAAGACCCCGAGTACCGCGCCAGCCACGGCGAGTTCACGGCGCACCCGTCCGGCCCCGCTCGACTCTCGCGGCTGGAGTTGGGAGAGATCGAGGCTGCGGGTGCTGGCAGCGCCCGGATCTGCGGCCCGACCGCCACGCTGACGCTGACGCTACCGGCGTGGTGCATCGTCTCCCTCAGTCTCTGCTGACGCGAGCCCTTGACGGCCGGGCACCATCTCACCATCCGAACCTCCCAGAAAGGCTGGAAACCTATGAGCACGATCCGCGCATGGAAGGACCCGGAGTACCGCGACTCTCTCGCGAAGGACGCCCTGGCAGGGGGGAACGCCCACCCGGCCGGACCCTCACTGCTGACCAGCAGCGAGCTGGAGATGGCGCAGGGCGGCACGACCTGGCCCTGCTTCGGAATCACGGTCTCCATCGCCGCATGTCAGGGCACCAAGGGCTACGGCAGCGTGGGCTGCTGCTGATTCCGGCAGTACAGCGGGATTGACGTCGACCCATCTCCCGCGCCAGCCGAAGCAGCACCCACCACCGCCACCAGCCGCCCCACGGCAGACTCGACGAATGATGCAGATCGTGCTCGACGAGATCTGTTTCGGCAGACAGCGGACATCGTGATCACTTGATTGCGGCGCGCACCCTCGCCCGAACTGATCCGCATCCTGCCGTCACCCACACGAACACCTCTCGACATCCGTTTTTCGGGTGGTCACGGCGGTCGGCGCGATAGCTTCGCATTGACCTGCCATCGCCCAACCCAATCGAGTATGCCACACAACAACAAATCGACACCGCGAGTCTCGGTGACGAAAATCGCGCGTCGCAGCTCCGTATCGGCGGATCACCGCGCCGAAAGACGATACCCCAGGTCGGTGATCTGTCGTCGCCAAACGTGCCCCCTAATATTCGATCAATAAGCTAGGAGAATTCGATGGACATCGTTCGTTCTTGGAAGGACCCGGAGTTCCGGGCGTCGTTTCCCTCGGCAGCCCACCCGGCAGGCCCCGCCGAGCTGACTCCCCTCGAACTCGGAGACGCCTCCCAGGCCGCGGGCGGGCGCACCGAGAACCTGGCGACCTTCGGCTGCTGCTTCTCGCCGCAGACCTTCACCTACACCAGCCCCATCCTGTGCTCGGTCACCTTGAGCGTCTGCTGATCGGCGCTCACTGAGAGGTGGGGGCCGTGTTCATCGAACACGGCCTCCACCCGCGCTCTTCGTCGTCACCCCTCTCTCACGGAGAAAGCCCATGACTTCCAGCACCTCACGAACGACGGTGGACGCGCAGGCATGGCAGGCCAGCACGCTGACCTGGGCGCGCGCCTGCTACCTGGACGAACGAGAAGCGGGGGAGGCGATCGGAGCTCAAAGCTCGACATGGCGCATCACGAACTGGATCGACCTGCTCGGTCCCGCAGAGGAGGCGGTCGAGTCCGCTCTGGCCGTGCTCGGAACCGACGGCGAACGGCTGCGGGCTTTGGTCGGTTCGAAGCCCGCCGATCACGGAGCGACACCCGACTGGGTCATCGAGTTAGACCATGCGCTGACGGCGGAGGAGCCGAGAGACCCCGAGGCGCAAGCCGTACTCGTACCCGAGGAGGCCCTAGGTCTGCAACGCGGAATAGCGCGTCTCATCCGAAGCAGGCAGCGTGAGCTGTTCCTCGGCGTTGCGCGGCTCTGTTCGGACGGCGCGAACGGCGATGCCCGACTGGCAGATCTTCCCACGATCCTCGCCACCGACTGGCCTGCGGAGGAGCTCGCGGGCGCCTTCGCAAGGACGATGGTCCTGGAACTCAACGTCGCCCGTGTCGAGGAGCGTCTCGTCGGCGACACCCAACAGAAGCGCTTCACGGACTTCCTGCGGATGCTCGGTGACGACGAGTTCCAGCGGGCGCTGTGGGACGAGTACCCGGTCCTGCTCCGCTTCGCCGACGACTGCCTGCGCGGCTGGGTGACCGCGCGACTCGAGTTCGCCCGACATCTCGTCGAAGACCTGCAGGAGCTCGACGCACTTGCAGCGGGCGGCGGTGGAAGGCTCGGAACGGTCCGGCAGGTCGAGTTCGGTGCCGGTGACCGTCACCGGGGCGGCCGAACGGTGTGCATCGTCGACTTCACCGAGCACCGGCTGGTCTACAAGCCGAGGTCGCTCGCGGTGGACGAGTCTTGGCGTGGTGTCGTGAACTGGTTCAACGCCCAGCGTCTGGACCACGAGCTGATCGCCCCGGCCGTGATCAGTCGTGAGGACCACGGGTGGGTTGACTTCGTCACAGTGGAGCCCTGCGAGGACGAGGCACAGGCTGCGGCGTTCTACTGGCGGATGGGGGCGCTGCTGGCGCTCATGCACGCCACCTGCACCAACGACGTACACCTGGAGAATCTCCTGGCCCACGGCGAACACCCGGTGCTGGTCGATCTCGAATCGGTCTTCCACGGTGCGCTCCCCGTCGGCCAGGAACGCCAGTGGGCGGACCCGGCCGACAAGCTGCTGCGTGAGGGTGTGATGGCCGTCGGCCTGCTGCCGGACAAGCTCGTCGTGCGCACCGAGGCGGGGGTCCGCTCCTTCGAGATCAGCGCGGTGGGTGCGGAGGAGAAGCAGATGTCCCTGCTGCCGATTCCGACACCGGAGGACACCGGGACCGACACGATGCGGTTCGTCGAGCAGTACCTGCCGATGGACAACAAGGCCGACAACCGGGCACGCATCGGCGACGCGCTGGCCGACCCCACACGCTTCGCCGACTCCATGGCAGCAGGATTTATCGCCTCGTACCGGGCGATCCTGTCCGCCAGGGACGAATGGCTAGCCGAGGGCGGTCTGCTCGCCGGATTCGCCGACGCCCCGCTACGGCACATCCCCCGCGCGACCATGGTCTACGCGCGTCTTCTGCAGACCAGCCTTCACCCGGACTTCCTGCGTGACGCCCTGGACCGTGACCGGGTGCTGGCCCGCTTGGCGATCGGCGCCGACGGGAGCGGCAGCTGGGAACGGCTGGTCGCCAGCGAGGTCGAGGACCTGCGGCACGGCGACATCCCGTTCTTCACCTCCCGTCCCAACACCCGTGACGTGTGGAACAGCCGAGGCGAGGTCATCGCCGACTATCTGGCAGACCGTCCGATCGACATCGTGCGGAGCCGCGTGGCAGGGCTCTCCGAAGCCGACCTGGCTGCACAGACCCGACTGATCCGCCGGTCCTTCGAGACGCTTCAGGTGTCCGAGGCCACCGAGGAGGTCTTCACCCCGGTCGCGCTGGCAGACCGTTCGATCAGCACCCCGGAGGCGATCACGTCGGCCAGGGCACTGGCCAGGACCATCGAGGACGAGGCCGTCCGCCACGACCGGCAAATCGGCTGGACCGTGCTCAACTTCATCCAGGAAAAGCTCTGGCGGGTGGGAAACGCACCACTGAACATGTACTCGGGCACCGTCGGCATCAGCATGTTCCTCTCGACCCTGGCCGCCGTCGACTCCGACGAGCAGACGACTGCCTTCGCGACGGCGGCGGCGGAGTCCGTGGCCGGTCAAACCGTCGAACTGGTCGAGCAGACACGCCGCGACCTGGAGCGAAACTCACTGCTGCGTGATCAGTTGGAACGCAGCGCGGACTCAGGGGTGTTCGGGACGGCGGGCTCGCTGGTCTACTACCTCAGCCACGCCGCAGTCCTACACGACCGGCCCGAGCTCACGGAGGCGGCCGAGTCCGCACTCGACCTGCTGCGTCGCCACGTCGCCCACGACACCACCTATGACCTCATCGGTGGCAACGCCGGAGCAGTCCTCGCCGCACTGGCACTGCACGCGACGTCGCCCGGCTCCGACGCGCTCGCCGTGGCCGAGGAGGCGGGCAGGCGCCTGATCGACAGCGCCGTGGACGCCGCAGACGGCATCGGCTGGCCCACTCAGCACGGCCCACAGCCTCTCGCAGGCATGTCCCACGGTGCCAGCGGGATCGCCTACGCCTTGGCGCGGCTGCACGCGGTCGCCCCTCGGGACGAGTATCCGGAGCTGATCGCAGGCGTACTGCGGTACGAGCGGTCGCTGCTGGACCAGGAGAAAGGAAACTGGCCGGACCTGCGGTCCCCGGAGGCGGGCGGCGCGGAAGGGCCGGTGCTTGCCTGGTGCCACGGTGCTCCGGGCGTCGGCTTCGCACGGCTCGGCATGCTGGGGGTTCCCGGCCTCTTCGAAAGCGCAGCACTCGCGCCGCTGCACGACCTCGCCCGCGAGGACCTGGCCATCGCGACGCACACCACCGAGGCCGTGATGTTCTCCTCCGCCGTCTCATTGAGCAGGCTGGGAAACAGCTGTGTCTGCCATGGCGAACTCGGAAATCTGGAGTTCCTCCAGGCGGCCGCACGGTTGCGCGGAGACACCGATGCAGAGGAGCGGTACCTGCGCGCCGTCGCGGCCCTGTGCAGCACGGCGGAGCGAGAGGGATGGAGCACCGGAGAACTCAGCGCGGAGGCGCTGCCCGGACTGATGTACGGACGTTCGGGCATCGGGTACAGCCTGCTCCGGATGACCATGCCTTCGCTGGTGCCGTCGCTGCTGCTGCTGGCTCCCCCGGCCGTCGGAGGAGGCGTGACCGCTCGATGACGGATCACCCTTTTCGCCAGGAGGCCATCGAGGCGTTCAATCGCGGGCTACAGCAGGAGGAGGACAAGTCGACCGAGCTGGCCGCCCGCCTCCGGCTGCCGAAGTGGCCGATCATCGCGGTCGCGGTCTCCCTGGTCCTGCTGCTCGCCATCGGACTGACCGCCAGGGTCCCGGTGGACGATCCGGGCTCCGGAATGCCGCAGGAAGAGCGATCACTGCTGGTCGACGTACTGACGGGAGGCGCAGGATGACCACACGGACTCGCCGTCGTCCTCGGATCAAGGTGCTCCTGCAGGACAACATCGCCGAGTGCGGTGCCGCATGCATCGCCATGATGCTCACCTACTACGGGAGGCACACGAGCGTCCATCAGATCCGTGATGAGCTGATGATCGGCCGGGACGGCTCGAACGCGAGTGCTCTGGCCTCGGTGGCCCAGGAGCACGGCATGATCGTCGAGGCCTACCGGGGCGAGCCGGACGCGCTGATCGATCTGGCAGGCCCGCTCCTGGTGCACTGGGGCTTCAGCCACTTCGTGATCGTGGAGAAGATCGACCGGGAGAAGGCTTCCCTCGTCGATCCCGCAGGCGGACGGCGCGTGGTCGAGCGCGCGGACTTCGACCGGGAGTTCACCGGCGTCGTGCTCGTGATGCGCCCCGGACCCGACTTCGTCCCGAGGGGCGTCCCCCGAGGGGAATTGCCCCGCTTCGTCCTGCGCTTCGTGCCGCGCGTGCCGTCGCTGATCTCGTCGGTGCTCATCACCTCGGTGTTGTTGACACTGATCGGCCTCGTACCGGTGTTGTTGACCCGATACCTCGTCGACCGGGTGATCGCGGTCGACGCAGGGGAGCTGCTTCCCGTGCTCGGCGCGGCGATCCTGTCGCTGACCCTCGGACATGCGCTGCTCGGCTACCTCCGACGCGAGGCGCTGCTGCGGCTACGAGGTCGCATCGATCTCGGCATGATGACCACGTTCCTGCAGCACCTCTTTCGACTGCCCTTCAGATATTTCCAGCTACGAACCAGCGGCGACATCCTGACGCGGGTGTCGAGCAGCCTCATGATCCGGGAGGTCATCACCACCCACACGTTGAGCCTGGTGCTCGACGGAACGATCGGCCTCCTCTACGTCATCCTGCTGATGCTGATCTCGCCGCTGATCGGCGGCATCGTGCTCGCCGCAGCGATCATCCAGATCGCGCTGGCCGTGCTGTTCACCTCCCGTGTGCAGGAGGCGAGCAAGCAGGAGGTCGGCGCGATGTCCCGGGCACAGAGCAGGCTTGTGGAGTCCCTGACCGGCATCGAGTCGCTGAAGGCCTCCGGTGCCGAAGAGACCGCACTGCAACGGTGGGAGAACTCCTATCGCACCCAGGTGGTGGCCACCCTTCGACAGGGATCGCTGACCAACACCATGGAAGGACTCTTCGACATCCTCCGGGTCGGTGCCCCGATGGTGCTGCTGTGGGTCGGGACCTGGTCGGTGCTGTCGGGCGATCTGACGCTCGGCACCCTGCTCGCCGCGAACGCCCTCGCCGGGATGGCTCTGTCGCCGCTCACCTCGTTGTCGCAGGTCTACCAGTCTCTTCAGACCGTGAGCGTGCACATCAATCGTCTTCGGGACGTGTTCGAGGAGCAACCGGAGCAGAGCACTCCCGGTGCGAAGGCACTCAGTCTCGAAGGGAAGATCACGCTGGAGGACGTCGAGTTCCACCACCAGGCGGATGGACCGGCCACCCTCACCGACATCTCACTGGACGTCCCCGCGGGCTCTTGTGTGGCGATCGTGGGGGCGACCGGCTCGGGGAAGAGCACGTTGACCAGGCTCATGCTCGGCCTCTACCAGCCACAACAGGGCAGGGTACTGCTCGACGGCCTGCCGCTGGAGGAACTCGATCTGCGGTCGGCGCGAGCGCAGTGCGGCGTTGTCGTACAGGACAGCGCCGTGTACAGCGGCGACCTGATCGAGAACATCACCGTCAACTCGCCGGGGGCGGAACTGGACCAGGTGGTCCGGGCTGCCGAGCTGGCCTGCCTGCACGAGGACATCCAGCGTATGCCGTTGGGCTATCGGACACCGCTGGGGGAGCGGGGCAGCGGGCTCTCGGGCGGTCAGCGTCAACGGCTGGCGATCGCCCGTGCACTGCTTTCCCAGCCGAGAATTCTGGTGCTGGACGAGGCGACCAGCCATCTCGACGCCCGTACCGAACGAATGGTTCATGACAACCTCAGCGCGCTGCGCTGCACTCGCATCATCGTCGCGCACCGCCTGAGCACGGTCCGCGACGCGAACCTGATCATCGTGGTCGACGAGGGCCGAATCATCGAGCGCGGCACCCACGAGGAACTGCTCGCCATCGGCGGTGCCTACGCCGAGTTGGTGGAGGCCCAGCTGAGCAGATGACGACAGTGCCGTTGCGGGTCCGGATCTTGCCGAGGGACCCGCATCGGCACCTGTCCACACCGATGCTCAGCTGATGAGTCCGCTGCGCATCGCGGCGACGATCAGCTCCACGCGACTGCGCACGGCGAATCGCGACTGCAGGGCGGCGATCCGCCGGTGCAGAGTGCGGATCGACACTCCCAACGCGCGGGCGATCGCCTGATCCTTCACCGTGTTGCTGATCATCGTGAGCAGCAGCACGTCCTCCTCGTCAATCTCGTCATGGTCCTCGCCCGTCTCGGACTCGACGTACGGTGGGCTCGCACGGGTCCATTCATAATCGAAAAGGGTGTGGAACAGCCGAACGAGCTGGGGGTCTCGCACCGTGAGCACCCTGTCCTCGTCCGAGTTCGAGGCCGGGTTCAGGAAGGCCGCCAACTCCCAACCCAACAACACCATCCCACCGAACACCTGGTCCGCGACGCGCACCGACAACCCTGGACGCGGCCCCTGGGGCAGATCCGGTCCCGCTCGGTGAGTGAGGTCGATCACCGAGACACGCCCGCGCACGGCGAGCAGGTCGGAGAACACCGCGTTGCAGATCGGGGAAAGGCGACAGAAGGCCATCGGATCCACGATCTTCAGCGGTTCCTTGACTCTGATCAGTTCTCGGACGAGCGCCTGCACGGATGACCCGGCATTCGACGCTTCGCGCTCCAGCAGCGGCCCCCACATCGGAGACATCTTCGGTCTCGGAAACGGCGCGGGGCGCGGTGTCCAGAAGGTCTTCCCTTGCGCCACCCGCCGCAGGATGGGCACCGTCCTGGCATCGTCGGCACGGATCTGGGTCATGATCTCGTGCTCCCGACCTGCGGAGCGTTCCATCGGGCCTTCATCCCCGTCCGACGGGCGCGTGGCAGGACGGACGGACCGCTCACCGCAGCCACCAACTGTGGACCTCGAGACGGGCGGGCCAACGGGCCCGCAGCAGGCGACCTGCCGCGTTCACCGACCAACTCGAAGGCACCGTCATCCGGTCTGTGTCGCGCCGAAGCCACAATGGGCGAAGTCATGTTCACTTCCTGCCGATATGGGACGTCGTCTCGATCGTGCAGGCGATCAGTCTGTCCCTGTCAGGTCTGCCGATACTCACCTACCCGGTTCGGCCCAATGACACCACCGGAATGGCCTCTTGTCAGGCGGTCGAAGAGCCGACGCCGACCCCCAGGACGAGGATTCTCACACCCCGTGACCAGGGTTCCGCCTCCGCAGGGCAGGCCGAGTCGGGTGAACCCGATCGATCAGCATGGGACAAGCGACCGTGCCCGGCAGGCGTCATCGGCAGCGTGGCCTTCCGCAGGCCTGCCGCGACACGGGACGCGCCACCGGGACGCGACCGGTGAGCGAGGGCGCTCGCGCCGGAAGATAGGTTGACCGGCATGGCACACGCCGCCGTCCGCCCGGCACTCCCCGACGACGCCGCCGAGGTCGCCCGCATCCAGTGCGACACCTGGCGAGCCGCGTACACCCGGATTCTTCCCGCCGCCGTCCTCGACGAACTCGACGTCACAGCCGTCGAGGCCTCCTGGCGCGAGGCGATCGACGACAACCGTGCCTCGGTGCTGATCGCGACCGAGGGTGAGTGGACCGTGGGGTTCTGCGTGGTCGGCGCGGCGCCCCCCGAGGAGACCGCGGGCTCCGACGGCGTGCCTGCGCCGGACGCCGCCGAGACCGGTCTGATCGCCTCGCTGCTGGTGGAGCCGCGATGGGGGCGCCGGGGGCACGGCGGGAGGCTGCTGCTGGCTGCGGGCGAGCAGCTCCGGGCAGCCGGGGCGCGGCGCGGCATCGTGTGGGTGCCGATCGCCGACGCCGCGTCGCTGGCCTTCTTCAAGATCGCGGGCTGGGAGCCGGACGGACTGTCCCGCACCCTGGCTGCGGGCGAGCGGACGGTCCGCGAGCTGCGGCTGACCGGTCCGTTGGACTTCCAGGCCGCCGAGGTGATCGAAGACCCCGATTCCGAGCCGCCTGCCGAGTAAGGTCGCGCCGGTCACCGTCTCGTCGACCCTGGGGCCGCCGCCGTGCTGCTGTGGATCGGTCTCATGTCCACCGCGTTCGGCGTCTCGGTGCTCTCCGCCCTCATCCCGCTGATCAGCGTCGAGCTGTTCGTCATCGCACTGATGCTCCGAGCGCCGGACACGGCGTGGTGGCAGCTCGCCGCCGTCGTCGCGGCCGGGCAGGTGGTGGGCAAGCTGCTCTACTACTACGCCGGACGCGGGAGCCTGCCACTGCCGAAGGTCTTCCGTCGCACCGAGGACACGCCGAGCCGGTGGAGTCTCCGGCTGGCCCGCTTCCGCGAGGCCTGCCGGGGCAGGCCGGTCTGGACGGCGGGAGTGCTGCTCAGCAGCTCCTTCGTCAGCCTTCCGCCGTTCGCCGCCGTCTCGGTGATCGCCGGCGTGGCAGGCATCCCCTTACGCACGTTCGTCCTCACCGGCCTGGCGGGACGCTTCGGACGCTTCGCCCTGGTGGCCGTGGTCCCCGGCATCGCAGGGGCCTGGTGGTTCTGAGAGCCTGTTCTTGATCCCTGCCGTCGGGGTTGCGCGGGGCAGGCACGGCGAACTGCGGCGCCATCGTCGGTCACCACGACTCCGTCATGGCACTCTTCGGTCGCCTGACAGCTCGGCCACGCCGAATCCCGCTCACGACGGGGCGGGATCGAAAACGGGCTCGCAGGCGGAGAAACCGGTCCGGTCCGAACAACCCGCGCCCGCGTCGCCGGAACCATCCGCCGGACGAGCCCGACCGTCGACCGTGCAACGCCGAACGGCTGCCAACCGGCCGTCCAGGCCGCCAGCCCGTCGTCACACGGCGGCCCGCGCGGTCAGTCCGCCAGGTCGACGGCCTGCCGCATCGCCTCCCTGGCCCGGCGTCGATCGCCTGCCAGGTCGTAGGCGTGGGCGAGGCGGAACCAGGCCCGCCAGTCCGTCGGCCGCTCCTCCACCTCACTGCGCCATTCCTCGAACCAGGCGTCGGCGGCCTCCCGCTCCACCCGGCCCGAGGGCGCCCTGGGCAGGTCCGAGCTGTCGGGGAGTCCGCCCTCCTCGGCCAGCCGCTCGCCGAGCGCTGCTGTGCGGGCGCCGAACCGCCAGGTCGCGATGACCATCCACAGGCCCAGGACCGGCAGCACCAGGATGGCGACGCCGAGCACCACGGCCACGGCGTCGCCGGAGCGAAGCAGGATGAACGCGCGGCCTGCCAACAGCCAGAGGTAGACCACGAGGACGGCGGTCAGCAGGATCGCCACCCGACGGGCGGTGATCACAGTTCCAGCAACCCCTCGATGCCCACGGTCAGACCGGGCAGGTCCGACACCTTGCGCACGCCGAGCAGCACCCCCGGCATGAACGACTTCCGGTCCAGCGAATCGTGCCGCAGGGTCAACGTCTCCCCCTCGGTGCCGAAGAGCACCTCCTGGTGAGCGACGAGGCCCGCCAGCCGCACCGAGTGCACCCGCACGTCGTCGACCGAGGCGCCGCGCGCCCCGGCCAGCTCCTGGGTGGTGGCGTCGGGGGCCGCGCCGAGTCCGGCGGACCTCCGCGCGGCGGCGATCACCCTGGCGGTGTGGTCGGCGGTGCCGGAGGGGGCGTCCGCCTTTCGCGGGTGATGCAGCTCGATGACCTCGGCCGACTCGAAGTAGCGGGCCGCGATCTCGGCGAACTTCATGGTGAGCACGGCGCCGATGGCGAAGTTCGGCGCGATGAGCACGCCCCGGTCGGGATGCGGCTCCAGCCAGCCCCGAATGGTTGCCAACCGCTGCTCGTCGAGACCGGTCGTGCCGACCACCGCGTGGATGCCCTGCTCCACGCAGAAGCGGATCCCGTCGAGCACCACGCCGGGATGGGTGAAGTCCACGGCGACCTGCGTGCCCGCGTCGACGAGGGCGGACAGCGAGTCGCCCTCGTCGACGACCGCCGCCAGTTCGAGATCCGGGGCCGCCTCCACGGCTCGACAGACCTCGGAGCCCATCCTGCCTCGTCCGCCGATCACCCCGACTCGGATCGGACCGTTCCCGGTCTCCGCCGCGTTCATCTCGTCACCTCTTGCACCTCGACGGGCAGTTCGCCGACGTGAGCGTACGGGCCCACCACGGCCGCACTGATCGGGCGTCGCAACAGGTCCGCGGCGAGCACGGAGACCTGGTCGACGCCGACGGCGTCGATCTGTCGGAGCTGGTCGTCCACGCCGAGCTGGGTGCCGAAGTTCAGCTCCCGCTTGCCCAGCCTGGTCATCCGGGAGGCGCTGTCCTCCAGGCCGAGGACCAGGCCGCCGCGCAGCTGCCCGCGCCCCCTGGCCACCTCCGCCTCGGTGAGTCCGCCCTCGGCCACCTCCGCGAGCACCGAGCGCACCACGCCCGCGACCTCGCCGAGCCGGGCGGGCTGGCAGCCCGCGTAGACGGCGAGGCTGCCCGCGTCGGAGTAGCACGCATCGGAGGAGTACACCGAGTAGGCCAGTCCGCGCCGCTCCCGGATCTCCTGGAAGAGCCGCGAGCTCATTCCGCCCCCGAGGGCGGCGCTGAGCACGCCGAGCACCTGGCGCCGCTCGTCGTGGCGGTCCAGGCCGGGCATGCCGAGCATCAGATGGGCCTGCTCGGTCTCGTCGGAATGCAGCACGAGATCGCGCACCTGGACGAGGCCGGCTCGTCCCCGCCTCGGCGCGGCGGGGCGGGCGCCTGCGGTCTCGCCGTCGGCGGGCTCCCGCTCGGCGAGCGCCCGGTCGAGCAGCCGCAACACCTCGTCGTGCTCGATGTTGCCCGCGACCGCCAGCACCATCCTGGACGGGGTGTAACTGCGGCGATAGAAGGTGCGCAGCCGATCCGGCGTCATGGCGCCGATCGACTCCTCGGTGCCCAGGACCGGCCTACCGAGCGCGTGCTCGCCCAGGAGTGCGGCGCTGAACGCCTCGTGCAGGAGATCCTCGGGATCGTCGTCCCGGATGGCGATCTCCTCGAGCACCACCCCGCGCTCGATCTCGACGTCCTGGTCCGTCAGCAGTGCGTCGAACACGACGTCGCACACGAGGTCCATGGCCAGCGGCAGGTCCTCGTCGAGCATGTGCGCGTAGTAGCAGGTGTGCTCTTTGGAGGTGAACGCGTTCAGCTCGCCGCCGACGGCGTCCGCCTCCTCGGCGATCTGCGTCGCGCTGCGCCTGCGGGTGCCCTTGAAGAGCAGGTGCTCCAGGTAGTGGGCGGCGCCCGCCTCCGGGCCGGTCTCGTCGCGGGAGCCTGCGGCGACCCACATGCCCACCGAGGCCGAACGCAGCCCCGGCATCCGCTCGGTGACCACCCGGAGTCCGCTGGGCAGCACGGTGCGCCGCACGATGCGTCCCGTCTCGTCGGAGTCCAGGACGACGGTGGTACCCGCGTCCTGAAGATGCCCGGCGAGCCCGGTGTGAGAGTCAGGTGTGTCGCGAAGGCCGCGGGCCCCGTCGGGACCCGCGGCCGTCCTGTCGCTGATCGTCACGCCGTCGTGGACTCCGACGACGGGGCGGCGACCGCGCCCTCGGCGGGGGCCGCACCGTTCTCCGTCGACTCGGTCTCGGCGACCGGCACCAGGCTGATCTTGCCCCGGTTGTCGATGTCGGCGATCTCGACCCGGATCTTGTCGCCGACCTTGACGACGTCCTCGACCTTGGCGATCCGCTTGCCGTTGCCCAGCTTGGAGATGTGCACGAGGCCGTCCCGACCGGGGACCAACGAGACGAAGGCGCCGAAGGCGGCCGTCTTGACGACGGTGCCCAGGAAGCGCTCGCCGATCTTCGGCAGCTGCGGGTTGGCGATGGCGTTGATCTTGTCCACCGCCGCCTCGGCCGAGGGACCGTCCACCGCGCCGACGTAGATCGTGCCGTCGTCCTCGATGGAGATGTCCGCGCCGGTCTCCTCGGTGATCGAGTTGATCATCTTGCCCTTCGGGCCGATGACCTCGCCGATCTTGTCGACCGGGATCTTCACGCTGGTGACGCGCGGGGCGTACGGGCTCATCTCGTCCGGACGGTCGATCGCCTCGGCGATGACCTCCAGGATGGTGAGTCGGGCGTCGTAGGCCTGCCGGAGCGCCTGGGCCAGCACGTCGGACGGGATGCCGTCGAGCTTCGTGTCGAGTTGGAGAGCCGTCACGAAGTCCTTGGTGCCCGCGACCTTGAAGTCCATGTCGCCGTAGGCGTCCTCGGCACCGAGGATGTCGGTCAGCGCCACGTAGCGGGTCTCGCCGTCGACCTCGTCGGAGACCAGGCCCATCGCGATGCCCGCGACCGGAGCCTTCAGCGGCACGCCCGCGTTGAGCAGGGACAGCGTCGAGGCGCAGACCGAGCCCATCGAGGTGGAGCCGTTGGAGCCCAGCGCCTCGGACACCTGCCGGATCGCGTACGGGAACTCCGAGCGCGAGGGCAGCACCGGCATCAGGGCCCGCTCGGCCAGCGCGCCGTGGC
The DNA here is from genome assembly GCF_001941625.1 of Actinoalloteichus fjordicus. Lineage (NCBI taxonomy): Bacteria > Bacillati > Actinomycetota > Actinomycetes > Pseudonocardiales > Pseudonocardiaceae > Actinoalloteichus > Actinoalloteichus fjordicus. Next base: position 2,095,982 of record NZ_CP016076.1, on the reverse strand, counting down.
CGATCTCCCGCCGCTTGGGCGAGCCGACGCGGCCGGTCTCACCGGTGGAGAAGGGCGGGAAGTTGTAGTGGTGCATGTAGCGCTTGGTGGTCTCCGGCGCGAGCGTGTCCAGGTTCTGCTCGAGCCGCAGCATGTTCAGCGTGGTGATGCCCAGGATCTGGGTCTCGCCGCGCTCGAACAGCGCCGAGCCGTGCACGCGCGGGATCACCGAGACCTCGGAGGAGAGGCTGCGGATGTCGGCCAGGCCTCGGCCGTCCATCCGGACCTTGTCCCGGAGCACCCGGTTGCGGACGAGCTTCTTGGTCAGCGAGCGGAACGCCGCGCCGACCTCCTTGTCCCGCCCGTGGAAGGCCTCGCCCTCGCCGAGACCGATCTCGGTGAGCGTCCTGGCCTTGACCTCGTCGATGCGGGCCTCGCGCTCCTGCTTGCCCGCGATGGTCAGCGCCTCGGCCAGCTCGGTGGCGGCCACCCGCTCCACCGCCGCGAACATGTCCTCCTCGTAGGCGAGGAAGCGCGGGAAGGTCACCGTCTCCTTGGCCGAGGAGTCGGCCAGCTGCTGCTGGGCCTCGCACAGGGCCTTCAGGAACGGCTTGGCCGCCTCGAGACCCTGGGCGACGATCTCCTCGGTCGGCGCGGGCGCGTCGTTCTCGATCAGCGAGAGGACGTGCTCGGGCGCCTCGGCCTCGACCATCATGATCGCGACGTCGTCGCCGACGATGCGACCGGCGACGACCATGTCGAAGACGGCGCCCTCGAGCTGCTCGTGGGTCGGGAAGGCCACCCACTGGTTCTCGATCAGCGCGACGCGGACGCCGCCGACCGGACCGGAGAAGGGCAGGCCGGAGAGCTGGGTGGAGGCGGAGGCCGCGTTGATGGCCAGCACGTCGTACAGGTCACCGGGGGTCAGGCTCATCACGGTGACGACGACCTGGACCTCGTTGCGCAGGCCCTCGACGAACGACGGCCGCAGCGGCCGGTCGATCAGCCTGCACGTCAGGATCGCGTCGGTGGAGGGACGGCCCTCCCGGCGGAAGAACGAGCCGGGGATGCGGCCCGCGGCGTACATCCGCTCCTCGACGTCCACCGTCAGCGGGAAGAAGTCGAAGTGCTCCTTCGGGTGCTTGGACGCGGTGGTCGCCGAGAGCAGCATGGTCTCGTCGTCGAGATAGGCGGCGACGCTGCCCGCCGCCTGGCGGGCGAAGCGACCGGTCTCGAAACGGACCGTCCGAGTGCCGAAGCGACCGTTGTCGATGGTCGCGGTGGCCTCGGTGAAATCAGTGTCTGTCACGTAGTTCTCTCCTTGTGTCAACGGGCCGGAGCGCGCGAGACACGGGAGCAGGTTCGAACGTGGCCGGTCATCGATCGAAGTCCACGGGACCGTGTGTCCCGAGAACCACTACCGAGGACCGGCGAACTGTTCCCGATCGGCGTCTTCACGTGCGGCGGCCACTCCTCTTTGCCCACGTCGCGGGCGCGACCGAGTCGGCCGCGCCCGCGAGGCGGATCAGATCAACGACGCAGGCCGAGCCTGCTGATCAACGAACGGTAACGCGAGATGTCGACCTTCGTCAGGTAGTTGAGCAGTCGACGACGGCGGCCGACCAGCAGCAACAGGCCACGACGCGAGTGGTGGTCGTGCTTGTGCTGCTTCAGGTGCTCGGTGAGGCCGCTGATGCGCTTGGTCAGCATCGCGACCTGAGCCTCCGGGGAGCCCGTGTCGGACTCGTGCACGCCGTACTCGGCGAGGATCGACTTCTTCTCGGCAGTGGACAGTGCCACGGTCTGGTGTCTCCTTATATCCGGGTTCCGTGCGACTCCGCACCAGCCCGCGATCAGTCGGGGGCGCCCACAGCCTGCAGGTCGCGAGCACCACGAACACCGACCGAGCGGGTCAGGCCTCGCGGAAGACGGTCACGGCCGCCACGGAACGCAGCCGGACCCGAGAGCCGAGGGTAGCAGGCGGGCAGACGCCGGACCTCACCGCAGACCGTCAAGGCCTGCGCAGACGATTTCGCCTGCCGGAAACGCGACGCCACGCCCGAGTAACAGCGGGTGCCTAGCGTCGGTGATCCGCACCCGCCGACGCGGGCCCGGCGCGGACGCGTCGGCGCGGACCGGGCGGTGCGAGCGGCCTGCGAGACGCGGCGAACGCCGGGCGCACGGCGGGCCCGCCAACGAGGAGGCACACGATGTCGCAGGTCACCGCGCCTCGGGCACCCGAGGAGATCGTCGGCGAAGGCGGGACCGCCGACACCGGCGGGCCGGGCGCCGAGGTCGCCACCCACTGCCCCTACTGCGCGCTCCAGTGCGCGATGACGGTGACGACCCGCACGCTGGAGGTCGCGCCGAGGGACTTCCCCACCAACCGGGGCGGACTCTGTCAGAAGGGCTGGACCTCGGCGACGGTGCTGACCTCGCCGGGCAGGCTGACGACCCCGCTGGCCCGGCCCCGGCGGGACGCGCCGCTGCGGCCGGTGAGCTGGGAGACGGCGCTGGACCGGATCGCCGCCGAGCTGCGCGGGCTGCGCGCCGAGCACGGCCCCGACTCGGTCGGGGTCTTCGGCGGCGGCGGGCTGACCAACGAGAAGGCGTATCTGCTCGGCAAGTTCGCGCGGGTTGCGCTGGGCACCTCGCAGATCGACTACAACGGTCGGTTCTGCATGTCCTCGGCGGCCGCAGCGGGCATGCGGGCGTTCGGGCTGGATCGCGGGATGCCGTTTCCGGTCGCCGACCTCGGCGCGGCGGACGCGGTGCTGCTGATCGGCGCCAATCCCTCGGAGACCATGCCGCCCTTCGTCGGCCACCTGCGGCGGACGGCCGATCGGGGCGGACTGATCGTGATCGATCCTCGCCGGACACCGACGGCGGAGCAGGCCGCGCTGCACCTGCAGCCGACCCCCGGCACGGATCTGGCGCTGGCCCTCGGGATGCTGCACGCGGCAGTACTGGACGGCCTGGTCGATCACGCCTACGTCCAGTCGCGGACCAGCGGCCTCGACGCGGCCTGGCGGGCGGCGGCGGCCTGGTGGCCGGAGCGCGTCGAGCGGGTGACCGGGGTGTCGGCGGCCGACCAGCACGCTGCGGTGCGGCTGCTCGCCGAGGCCGACCGCGCCTACGTGCTGACCGCGCGCGGCACCGAGCAGCACTCCGACGGCGCCGACACCGTCTCGGCCTGGATCAACCTGTCGCTGGCCCTGGGGCTGCCGGGCACGCCTGGCGCGGGCTTCGGCTGCCTCACCGGGCAGGGCAACGGCCAGGGCGGGCGTGAACACGGTCAGAAGGCCGACCAGCTGCCCGGCTATCGGCGACTCGACGATCCGGCGGCTCGCGCGCACGTCGCCGGAGTCTGGGGCGTCGACCCGGCCGAGCTGCCCGGCCCGGGCCGCTCGGCCTACGAGCTGCTCGACGCACTCGGCCGGGACGACGGGCCGCGCGCCCTGCTCGTCTTCGGCAGCAACCCGGTGGTCTCGGCGCCCCGCGCGGCACACGTGCAGGAGCGGCTGGCGGCGCTGGACCTGCTGGTGGTCGCCGACGTGGTGCTCTCCGAGACGGCCGAGGCGGCCGACGTGGTGCTGCCGGTGACGCAGTGGGCCGAGGAGGACGGCACGATGACCAGCCTGGAGGGCCGGGTGCTGCTCCGGCGCAAGGCGGTCGACCCGCCGCCTCGGGTGCGCAGCGACCTCGACGTCCTGCACGGGTTGGCCGTCCGGCTGGGGCAGCCGCCGGAGCGGTTCCCGGTGGTGGCCGACACGGTGTTCGAGGAGCTGCGGGCCGCCTCGGCAGGCGGGCCCGCCGACTACTCGGGGATCAGCCATGCACGGCTGCGCGCCGGGGAGGCCCTGCACTGGCCGGTGCCCCACCCGACGCATCCGGGGACGCCGAGGATGTTCCTGGACTCCTTCGCCCACGCCGACGGACGGGCCCGGTTCATCGCGGTGGACTACCGGGGACCCGCCGAGCCGCCGGACGCCGAGTTCCCGCTGGTACTGACCACCGGCCGGGTCCTGGCGCAGTACCAGTCCGGGGCACAGACCCGGTTGATCCCCGAGCTGGTCGCGGTGTCCGGGGAGGCGCACGTGGAGGTCCACCCCGACACCGCCGCGCGCGCCGGACTCGCCGAGGGCGCGACGGCGTGGGTCAGCTCCCGCCGAGGGGTGATGCAGGCCAGGGTGCGCTGTGTGCCCTCGATGCGGCCGGACGTGCTGTTCCTGCCCTTCCACTTCCCCGGCGTCCAGCGCGCCAACCTGCTCACCAATCCGGTGCTCGACCCGGTGAGTCGGATGCCCGAGTTCAAGGTCTGCGCGGCCCGTCTCGACGCGGCGCACCCCGCCGCGATCCAGCGCGAAGGAGAGGTCCGATGAGCCGTCGACAGGTGATCCTGATGGGCTACGGAATGGCCGGGGCCCGGCTTGCCGAGGAGATCCGCAGGCGTGATCCGGCGGGCGACCGCGTGGCGTTGACGGTGTTCGGCGAGGAGCCGCATCCCGCGTACAACCGGGTGCTGCTCTCCAGCGTCGTGGCGGGCTCGCTGCCCGCCGAGGCCGTGCAGTTGCAGGACGAGGACTGGGCGCTGCGGAACCTCGTCGACCTGCGGCGCGGACGTCGGGTGACGGAGCTGGACCTCCGCGAACGGCGGGTCCGGCTCGACGACGATCGGTGGTGCGCCTACGACCACCTCGTCCTGGCCACCGGCAGCAGGGCGTGGCTGCCGCCGCTGCCGGGTCTACTCGACTCCGACGGCGAGCCTGCCTCGGACGTCGTGCCCTTCCGCACGCTGGACGACTGCGAACGGATCTCGGCCGCCGCGCGGGCGGGCGTCCGGGTGGCGGTGCTCGGGGGCGGGCTGCTCGGGCTGGAGGCCGCGCGGGGCCTCGCGGGCCGGGGCACCGAGGTGACCGTGGTGCATCCGGGCGATCACCTGATGGAACGACAGCTGGACGCGGGCGCGGGTCGGGTGCTGGCCCGGTCGCTGAGTGAGCTGGGCGTCCGGCTCCGGCTGGGCGTGCCTGCCGTGGCGCACCGACCGGGCACGGGCCTGCTGCTGGCCGACGGCACGACGGTGCCCGCCGAGCTGGTGGTGGTCGCCGCCGGGGTGCGCGCGGCGGTGGAGCAGGCCAGGGCGGCGGGGCTGGCGGTGGACCGGGGAGTGCTGGTCGACGACCGGCTGCGCACCGAGGACCCCGACGTCTCGGCGCTGGGCGACTGCGCCCAGCATCCCGGCGCGGACGCGGGCCTGGTGCAGTCTGCCTGGGACCAGGCCTCGGTGCTCGCGGACCTGTTGACCGAGTCGAACCCGGAGTCCCGCTACACGGGCACGACCACGGTGACGCGCCTGAAGGCACGAGACATCGATCTCGCGGCGCTCGGCGACGTGCACGTGCCGGTGGACAGCCCCGACTCCGAGGTGGTGTGCGTGCAGGACCCCGTGCGGGGCCGCTACGCCAAGCTGGTGGTGCGGGACGAACGGGTGACCGGGGCGATCCTGCTGGGTGTTCCGGACGCCGCCGCCTCGATCACCGGGTTCTTCGACCGGGGGACTCCGGTGCCACCGGACCGGCTGGGCCTGCTGCTCGGCCGGGCGCTCCCCGCCGAGAGCAGCATCGATCCCGGCGCGCAGCCCGCCGACGCGATGGTGTGTCGCTGCAACTCGGTGCGGCGGGATCGTCTCGTGGAGGCCTGGGAGTCGGGGGCGCGCTCGGTGTCGGACCTCGCGGTGCAAACCAGGGCGACCACCGGCTGCGGCGGCTGCCGGGACGAGGTATGCGCGTTGGCGGCCTGGCTGGCGGATCGAGAGCCCGCGGTGGCGGTTCCGGCGGGGTGAGGCGGCGGGGCGCCGTCGTGGTCGAGGCGGGCCGCGGTCGCCGGAGGAGTCGGCACGGAGCCTCGCCGCGAGACCATCGCGCTCGTGCCACGGCCCCGACCGGCCTGCCACGTCGCGGTGATCCGCGCCCCGATCACGGCTTCGGCCCGGCCGAGGTGGCCGCCGTTGTCGTTCCTCGCCTGCTCTCGTTCCGTCGACGGTGATCCAGCAGTACGCCCGGCTCGCCCCGACGAGCCGTGACCCACGTCGCCGCCGGGAGCTCGCACGATCGCATCGGGTCTGCGTTCACGGCTGCTGATCACCGCAGGCGACGGGGGTACCGAGCGGGTGACCGTTGCCATCGGGCGAGCAGCCGGCCCCCGAACCCCGTCGGGATGACGACGGCGGCAATCCGGGCTCACCCAGGTCTGCACAGCCCGGTGAAGGGGAATTCGCCCACCGGTCATCCCCGGTCATCGCGAGGTAACGGGCACTTCATAGCGTCGGCGACGGCTCTCGTGGCCGGGTCGCCACCGATGACGGCCCCGGTGAGGCGAGGTGAGGACGACCGACGTGGGCACTGGAGGACGACGGATGACCGTGACGGCGGACAGCGAGCGGCAAGAGCGACACGGACGACAGGGCCGTCGGTGGATCGAGCACTGGGAGCCGGAGGACCCCGAGTTCTGGGCCCGCACCGGGGCGCGGGTCGCGCGGCGGAATCTGATCTTCTCGATCTTCGCCGAGCACCTCGGCTTCGCGCTCTGGTCGATCTGGAGCGTGGTCGTGGTCGCGCTGCCGTCGGCGGGCTTCGCCTTCTCCGTCGATCAGCTCTTCTGGCTGGTGGCGGTGCCCAATCTGCTGGGCTCCGCGCTGCGGCTGCCCTACACCTTCGCGGTGCCCCGCTTCGGCGGGCGGAACTGGACGGCGGTGAGCGCCCTGCTGCTCCTGCTGCCGGTCGCCCTGCTGATCCTCTGCGTGTCGAATCCGGAGACGCCGTTCTGGATGTTCCTGCTCGCGGCGGCCACCGCGGGCGTCGGCGGCGGGAACTTCGCCAGCAGCATGGCGAACATCAGTTTCTTCTATCCCGAGTCGCGCAAGGGCTTCGCGCTGGGCCTGAACGCGGCGGGCGGGAATCTCGGCGTCGCGCTGATGCAGTTGATCATTCCGGTGGTCATCTCGCTGGGCACCGGGGTGAACCTGGCCTACGCGGCGTTGTTCTACCTGCCGTTCGTGGTGGCGGCGGCGATCTGCGCGCTGCTGTTCATGGACAACCTCGTCGAGGCGCGGTCGGACTTCAAGGCGCAGATCACGGCGGCCCGCAGGCCGCACACCTGGGTGATGTCCTTCCTCTACATCGGCACCTTCGGCTCCTTCATCGGCTTCTCGGCCGCGTTGCCGCTGCTGATCTCCACCCAGTTCCCCGACGTCCAGGGCTCGTACTTCGCCTGGCTCGGCGCGGCCGTCGGCTCGCTGGCCCGTCCGCTGGGCGGCTGGCTGGCCGACCGGCTGGGCGGCGCGCGGGTCACGGTGTGGACGTTCGCGGCCATGGGACTGACGGCCCTGGCGGTGATCGCCGGTCTGCGCAGCGGGCGCTTCGAACTCTTCCTCGGGGCCTTCCTGCTGTTGTTCATCACCAGCGGGATCGGCAACGGCTCCACCTATCGGATGATCCCGGCCATCTTCAGGGCGCGGGCACGCCGCGAGGAGGCGGCGGGCGTCGATCGGGCCGAGGCGGGCGCGCGGGCCAAGCGGGAGGCAGCGGCGGCCATCGGCATCGCCTCGGCGGTCGGGGCGTTCGGCGGGTTCTTCGTCAACCGGGGCTTCGCGGCGTCGATCTCGGGCAGCGGCGGCATCGAGGCGGCGCTCTACGGCTTCGTCGTCTTCTACGGGCTGTGCCTGGCCGTCACGTGGTGGTGCTACCTGCGCAAGACCGTCCTGGTCTCCCGGCTGCCGAGTCTGGCGGCCGCCAGAGTGTGATCCGGGCCGAGACCGCGCCCGAGGGCGCCGGGCTCGTCCCGCTCCTGACGTCCACGCCCCGCTCGGCCGCCTGCGCCGGGCGGGGCGTTCGTCGTCCGGCGCCGTCGGCGTGAGGTTGGCGTGAAAGCGACGACAGCGCGCAGGCCGCCGTTGCTCCGATCGCCGCGTCGCACTGCCCGTCACCTGCGAGGAGAGCACCCGTTAACGGTCATGCAATACCGGGGACCCAGGCGGGACACGGCACGCGGTGAGCATGGAGGACACCTGCCGAAGAAGGGACTTCCATGACGCGGACGCTGGTCATCGTCGGCAACGGAATGGTCGGCCATCGAGTGGTCCAGGCGCTCCGCGATCGGGACGTCACGGGCGCCTGGCGCGTCGTGGTCCTCGCCGAGGAGCCCCGGCCCGCCTACGACCGGGTCGCGCTGTCGTCCTATGTGGACTCCTGGCGACCCGAGACGCTGCGGCTGCCCGGCGCGGAGTTCGCCGAGGACGAGACCGTGGAGCTGCGGCTGGGCGATCCGGTGGTCGACGTGGACCCGACGGCCCGCACGGTGACGACGGCCTCGGGCGTCACCCGCGCCTACGACGCGCTGGTGCTGGCGACGGGATCGCGGCCGTTCGTGCCGCCGGTGCCGGGCCACGACCTTGCGGGCTGTCACGTCTACCGCACCATCGAGGACCTCGACGGCATTCGGGCCGCGGCCGAGCACGCCGAGACGGGCGTGGTCGTCGGCGGCGGCCTGCTGGGTCTGGAGGCCGCCAACGCGCTCCGGCTGCTCGGAGTCCGCCCACACGTCGTGGAGCTGGCTCCGCGACTGATGCCCCTGCAGATCGACGAGGGCGGCGGCGCGGTGCTGCGCGGCCAGGTCGAACGCCTCGGCGTCGCCGTGCACTCCGGCGTCTCCACCCAGGAGGTGCTGGGCTCCGCAGGCGGCGAGGTCACCGGGGTCCGGCTCTCGGACGGCGGCCGGATCGACACGCCGCTGGTGGTGTTCTCCGCAGGCGTGCGTCCCCGCGACGACCTGGCGCGGCGGATCGGCCTGACCGTCGGCGAACGCGGCGGGATCGTCGTGGACGCGGGCTGTCAGACCTCCGAGCCGTCGATCTACGCCGTCGGCGAGTGCGCGTGCGTGGCAGGCCGGGTGTACGGGCTCGTCGGCCCCGGATACGCGATGGCCGAGGTCGTGGTGGACCGGCTGCTGGGCGGGGCGGCGGAGTTCGCGGGCGCGGACACCTCGACGAAGCTCAAGCTGCTCGGCATCGACGTCGCCAGCTTCGGCGACGCGCACGCCCAGGCGCCCGGCGCGCTGGAGGTCGTGCACAACGACCCGGTGGCGGGCACCTACAAGAAGCTGGTGGTCTCCGACGACGCGAAGACCGTGCTCGGCGGCGTGCTGGTGGGCGACGCGGGTGCCTACGGTCTGCTCCGGCCGCTGGTCGGCGCCCCGCTGCCCGCACAACCCGATCAGCTCCTCGCGCCGGAGGGCGGCGGCGGACAGGTCGGCACGGCGGCGCTGCCGGACTCGGCACAGGTCTGCTCGTGTCACGCGGTCACCAAGGGCGCGTTGAACGCGGCGATCGACGACGGCTGCACCGACGTCCCCGCACTGAAGTCCTGTACCAAGGCGGGCAGCGGCTGCGGCTCGTGTGTTCCGATGCTCAAGCGGATGCTCGCCGAGCGCGGGGTGGAGCAGTCCCGCGCGCTGTGCGAGCACTTCGAGCACACCAGGGCGGAGCTGTTCGAGATCGTCCGGTCCACCGGCCTGCGGACCTTCAGCGAGCTGATCGCGCGGCACGGTCGGGGACGCGGCTGCGACGTGTGCAAGCCGGTGGCCGCCTCGATCCTCGCCTCGCTCGGCGGCGGTCACGTCCTGGACGGTGAGCAGGCCGTCCTCCAGGACACCAACGACCGCTATCTGGCCAACATCCAGCGCAACGGGACCTACTCGGTGGTGCCGAGGATTCCCGGCGGGGAGATCACCCCGGACAAGCTGCTGGTGATCGCGCAGGTCGCCAAGGACTTCGGGCTCTACACCAAGATCACCGGAGCCCAGCGGATCGACCTGCTCGGCGCCACCGTGGACCAGCTGCCGCTGATCTGGCGCAGGCTGGTTGAGGCGGGCTTCGAGTCGGGACACGCCTACGGCAAGGCGCTGCGCACGGTGAAGTCGTGCGTCGGCTCCACCTGGTGCCGCTTCGGCGTGCAGGACTCGGTGAGTCTCGCGGTGGACCTGGAGCTGCGCTATCGGGGGCTGCGCGCGCCGCACAAGATCAAGGCCGGCGTCTCCGGCTGTGCCCGCGAGTGCGCCGAGGCCAGGAGCAAGGACGTCGGGATCATCGCGACCGAGTCCGGCTGGAACGTCTACGTGGGTGGCAACGGGGGCTTCACCCCCCGCCACGCCGAGCTGCTGGTGACCGACGTCGACACCGAGACGCTCATCCGGCTGATCGACCGCTTCCTGATGTTCTACGTCCGCACCGCCGACCGGTTGCAGCGCACCGCCGCCTGGATCGAGTCCATGGAGGGCGGCCTGGACCATCTCAGAGCGGTGATCGTCGACGACAGTCTCGGCATCTGCGCCGAGCTGGAGGCCGCGATGGCCGCGCACGTCACCGATTACGTCGATGAATGGCGCGGCGTGCTGGACGACCCGGAGAAACTCGCCAGGTTCAGTTCGTTCGTCAACGCGCCGGAGACCCCCGACCCGTCCATCTCGTTCCGTGAGGAGCGCGGCCAGCGTGTGCCGGTGCTCCTCGGTGTCCCGGAGGTGAAGAGCCCATGACCGCATTGTTCGAGTCGACCTGGGTGAGCGTCTGCGACCTGAGGATGTTGCAGCGCGAGCGCGGGGTGGCCGCGCTGCTGCCGGGCGGGGATCAGGTCGCGGTGTTCCGCACTCATGACGACCAGCTCTTCGCCCTGGACAATCTCGACCCGGTGAGCGGGGCGGCCGTGTTGTCCCGAGGCATCGTCGGTGACCGCGCGGGCAGCCCGGTCGTCAGCTCGCCCATGCACAAGCAGGTGTTCGACCTGCAGACGGGACGCTGTCTCGACGATCCGGCCGTCTCGGTCCGGGCCCATCCGGTCCGGCTCGTGGCGGGGGCCGTTCAGGTGGGACGTCCATGACAGCACACCGGACGACCGAGGCAGGCGAGCTGCTGCCGCTGGCCGGGTTCACGGTGGGAGTCACGGCCGCGCGTCGGGCGGAGGAACTGGTCGCGCTGCTGGAGCGCAAGGGCGCGGTGGTGGTGCACGCCCCCGCCATCCGCATCATTCCGCTGGCCGACGACGTGCGGCTGCGGGCCGCCACGGAGGCGGTGTTGCGGGCCCCGGTGGACGCGGTGGTGGTGACCACGGCGATCGGCTTCCGGGGCTGGCTGGAGGCCGCCGAGGGCTGGGGGCTGGGCAACGGGCTGCTGGGCAGGCTCGGGGCGGCCCGGCTGCTGACCAGGGGGCCGAAGTCTCGCGGCGCGGTGCGGGCGGCCGGGCTGATCGAGACGTGGTCGCCGCCGACGGAGAGCAACGCCGAGATGCTCGGTCACCTGCTGTCCGACGGGGTGGCGGGCCGCCGCATCGTGGTCCAGCTCCACGGCGAGCCCCAGCCGGAGTTCGTGGCCGCGCTGCGCGAGGCGGGCGCCGACGTCGTGGAGGTGCCGGTCTATCGGTGGCAGCCGCCGCTGGACTCGGCGCCGCTGCACCGGCTGGTGGACGCGATCCTGACCCGGCAGATCGACGCCCTCGCGTTCACCAGCGCGCCCGCGGCGAGCAATCTGCTGGCGGTGGCGGCGGAGACGGGCCGAGAGGAGCTGCTGCTGGCGGAGCTGCGCCGCGACGTGCTGGTGGCCTGCGTCGGCTCGATCTGCGCCGGACCGTTGGCGGCCCGGCGGGTCCCGGTGGTGCGGCCGGAGCGGGCCAGGATCGGCGCGCTCGTTCGGGAGTTGGCGGTGACGCTGCCCGCCAGGGCCGGGCGGCTGTGGATCGCCGCCCGTGAGGTCGAGCTGCGCGGCCACGCGGCGGTCGTCGACGGGATGCTGCGGCCGGTACCTCGGGCGCCGATGGCGGTCTTCCGGGCGCTGGCCGCGACACCGGGGCGCGTCGTGCCGAGGCGGCGACTGCTGGCGGCCCTGCCGACCGGCGGGGACGAGCACGCCGTGGAGACCGCGATCGGCAGGCTCCGCACCGCCCTCGGCGAGCCGAGGCTCGTCCAGACCGTCGTCAAACGCGGGTATCGGCTGGCCGTGGACCCGCCGTGATCCCGGTGCGGTCGGCGATCTCGGTGACGTCCTGACCTTGACGTCCTGACCACGACGTCTCGACCACGACGTCCTGACCACGATGACGTCGGTGCATCGGTGGGACTCGACGGCACCGGCCTTGACGACGTCGGCGAACTCACCAGGGCCGCGCCCGGCGCACCCTGCGTGACGTGGACTTCCGACCCGGCCTGCGGTGCGCGGCATCCGGTCCTCGGCCCGGAGACAGCCCGCCGGACAACCCGCCGGGCGGCCCGACCACGCCGGACAGCCCGTCGCATGGAACGGCCTGGCGATCACCGTCCCGGCGGAGGCGGGCGCCGCGTCAGGCGTTTCCCGCAGGCTCAGCAGCCCTGCCCGGGGGTCTGCTGCGGCTGCCGCCGGGCAGGCGAGTCGAAAGCCCGCCGAGACCGACAGGCGGGCGCGGAACGACTCGGGCGACGCACCCGGTTCGGGGCGTAGCGGCCGATCCGCTCGAAGCGGGCGACGGCGCCGACACGACGAGCCTGCGACACAGCAGGCAGACCAGGGGCGCGGCGAACCGACGACACGGCGCGCCTCAGCGAGTCAGCGCGACGTCCAGCACGCGGTGGAAGCGAGAGCCGCCGCCCACGGTAGGTCCACTCTCGACGAGTGAGGCCTCGGCAGGCTGCCAGGACGGCCCGACGTAGTCGGCGAGCGCCGAGGTCAGGGCCCTCGGCTCGTCGGCGTCCGGCTTCCACCGCGCCAGCGTCAGATGCGCCTGATAGTCGTCGGGATCGCCGCCCGCCGCCGCGACCAGTGCCGTCAGCGCGGCCTCGTCGGCGGCCTGTTCCGGAACGACTCGCGCCCAGAGGACCTTCGGGAAGGTGCCCACCCCGGCGAGGCGCAGTCGAGGGGCGCGGAGTCCCGTCATCGTGGAGCGCAGCCGATCGGCGAAGGGGGCCCGGTCCACGTTCTCACCGTGGAAGGCGAGGGTCACGTGCCAGTCCGCCTCGGCGCCGAACCGCAGCCCCGGTCCCGCGATCCCCGGCCGTCGGTCGCGGACCTCCGTCAGGGCCGCGCGGAGATCGTCGACGACCGCCGAGGCGGGCCACAGCGTCGAGAACAGCCGCACGTCGTCGCTCCGGTGCCGTTTCGTCAGTCCCGCGCGGCGTCGCGGAGCACGCGCGCCAGCTTGGGGTGCCTGCCCTCGATCAGCTCGGCCGCCTCGATCAGCTCCTCGAAGCTGGCCGCCTGGCCGAGCACCTGGGCGACGATGTCGGAGTGGTTGCCCTCGTTGATCGGCAGCTCGCCCCTGGCCACGGTGGGGCGCGAGTTGCGCACCTCGTCCAGCGCGCGCTGGATGGCCTCGCGGTCGCCTGCGGTGACATCGCGCGCCAGGGCCCGCCGTTCCAGCATCACCAGTCGGGCGAGCACGGCGGGGTTGCCGATCTTGGCTCGCCGCCCGCTCATGACCTGGCTGAGCATCGGGGCGCTGATCCCCAGTACGTCGGCGAGCTGAGCCTGCGAGATCCGATACGCGACCACCAGTCTGCGCACTCGGTCGCCGAGCGGCTCTCCGTACCACTCTCGTTGCAGCGCGAGATTGCGCTGCACGATCTTCTGCTCGTCCACATCAGCTCCTCGGCTGAGTCGTCGCTCTCCATGCCCACACCACGCGACAGCGGCGCCGCCGATGTCCTCGTCTTCGGCGAGTGGTCCGGCCATCCTGCCAGGTCATCCAGGCGCCTCAGGACCGAACCGACGGAAATCAAGTACCAGGAAGGTGCCCGTCCTCACGCCTGCCCGGTGAGGATCTCGCGCGTCTGCCGCACGTCCACGCTCATCTGATCGATCAACGCCTGCACCTCGTCGTACCGCTCCATGTCCCGCAGCTTGGCCACGAAGTCCAGCTCGACGTGCTCACCGTAGAAGTCCTCGTCCACGTCGAGCACATAGGCCTCGACGCGGCGCTCCTCGCCGGAGAACGTCGGGTTGGTCCCCACCGACACGGCGGCGGACAGCACTCGCCGCTCCTGCTCCCGACCGTGCGAGCGCAGCTGGAAGCGGCAGGCATAGACGCCGTCGCCCGGCACGGCCGCATACCGGTGCATCGAGAGGTTCGCCGTGGGAAAGCCCAGTTCACGGCCTCGGCCGTCGCCCCGGACGACGATGCCCTCCAAGCGGTACGGTCTGCCGAGCGCCTCGGCCGCCGCCGTCACGTCGCCCGCCGACAGGCAGGAGCGGATGTAGGTGGAGGAGAAGGTCAGCTCGTTCCTGGCCAGCAGATCCGCGCCCTCGGCGACGAAGCCGAACCGACGGCCGAGCGTGCGTAGCAGGGCGACGTCGCCCGCGGCGCGGTGACCGAAGGTGAAGTTCTCCCCCACCACCACCGCCGCCGCGTGCAGCCGTTCCACCAGCACCTCGTGCGCGAAGGTGTCCGGCGGCGTCTTGGCGACCTCCGAGGTGAAGGGCAGCACGCAGAACACGTCGACGCCGAGTTCCTCGACCAGTTCGGCCCGGCGCCGCAGGGTGGTGAGCTGCGCCGGGTGGCTGCCCGGCCGCACCACCTCCGCCGGATGCGGGTCGAAGGTCAGCAGGACGCACGGCAGTCCCAGCTCCCGCGCCCGCCCGACGGCGGAGGCGATGAGCTGCTGATGACCACGATGCACCCCGTCGAAGATCCCGATGGTGACCACGCACCGACCCCAGTTGGAGGGAACGGCGTCCAGACCGCGCCAGCGTCGCATGAGGAGCACCCTACGTCGTCGCGGGAGGCGGCTGGAGTGCACGTTGGCGGGTCAGCGGGCGTCTGCGGCCGCCCCCGCCGGAGCGAACACCACCAGCGACGTCGCCTGGCCGGTCTTCTCACTGACCAGTGCGATCAGCCTGCCCGCCGGGTCGAAGGCCCCGTAGGCGCCGGGGATGCCCGCGAGCGGCAGCCTGCCGCCGTGGGCCAGCGCCGAGGACTCGACGTGATCGAGATCGCGTCGTGGGAAGGCGGCGGCGACGGCGTCCGCCAGGCCGAGGGTCAGTTCGGGCTTCTCCTCCAGCCTGGCCAGCGTCCTGGCGCCCCCGATGCCGAAGGGCCCGACGCGGGTCCGGCGCAGCGCGGCGAGATGCCCGCCGACGCCCAGCGAGGCCCCGAGGTCACGGGCCAGGGCACGAACATAGGTGCCGGAGGAGCACTCGACGAGGACGTCCAGGTCGACGTGTTCGCCCTCGGTGCGCTGCGCGAGCACGTCGAACCGCTGCACGGTCACCGGCCTGGGCGGCAGCTCGACCTCTTCGCCCGCCCTGACCCGCGCGTAGGCGCGCTTCCCGTCGACCTTGACGGCGCTGACGGCGCTCGGCCGCTGCTGGATGTCGCCCACCAGCGGTTCGATGGCCGTGAGCACGTCGGACTCGCTGATCCCGCTCGCGTCGGTGGTGGAGAGCACCTCACCCTCGGCGTCGTCGGTGGTGGTGGCGGAGCCGAGTCGGATCGTCGCGAGGTAGGCCTTGGTGTCCAGGGCGAGGTGACCGAGGAGCTTGGTCGCGCGTTCCACGCCGAGGACCAGCACGCCGGTGGCCATCGGGTCGAGGGTGCCCGCGTGCCCGATCTTGCGGGTGCCGAGTATTCGACGGGCGACGGCGACCACGTCGTGCGAGGTCATGCCGCTCTGCTTGTCGACGACGACGAGGCCGGGCGGCACGGGGGGACGGGAGGCGCGGGGCTTGCGAGACGGTCCGGACACGGGGTGACATCCTGCCGCACGCCTCGCCTAGGCCGGCCCGCCGGGTGACGGGCACGATCGGCGAGGTCGACGCGGCGGTCCTCGGCCCGGTCGACGTCGTCCGCCTCGCGCAGATCCGCCCCCGAACGGGCCGGTCGGTGCCGGACTGTTCGGGGGCGGGGCCTGGCCGTTCTGGGGGCGGCGAGCCTGCCCCGAGGACGGCCACACAGCCTGTCCTGTTGCGCGGGGCAGACGCGGTGATCTGCGGCATCGTCGCCTGGCAGCTCAGCCACGCCGATCCCCGCTCACACCGGAGCGCCGACCAAGACCGGCCCTCAGACGCGGGCGGGCACGGGAGCGGGCCGCAGGTCCCAGCGCTGCCAGCTCAGCCGAACCGGCACCGACTCGCCTCGAGCGTCGGCGGCCAGCACCACCGCGCGCGCCCGCCGCCACCAGACGAGGGTGCGCGACATCCCGAACAGCATCAGGGCGCCGACGCCGAGGAAGGCGATCCGGTAGGAGCCTCCCGTCCCGTCCAGCAGCAGCCCGATGAGCAGCGCGGAGAACGCGGTGGCCAGGTGTCCCCCGACGTTGGCGACCCCGGTCGCGGTGCCCACCTCGGTGAGGCTGTTGTAGTCCCGCACCAGGGCGAAGGCCACCGAGGACGCGGGGCCGCCGCAGGCGAAGACCACGAACGCCATGGTCACCAGCAGCAGCGGCGGACCGTCGCCGGGCCAGGCCAGCAGCATGGTGAGGGCGCCGAGGGCGGTGAGGAGGTAGCCGATCACCAGCGGCATCCGGCACGTCGGGCGGTGGCCGATCAGCGCGCCGACCAGCGGGCCCGCGAACACCCCGCCGAAGACCAGCAGTCCGACCAGGACGCCCGCCGTCCCCGGCGCGACACCGAGGCCGTCGACCAGGTAGGGGAAGCCCCAGAGCAGGCCGAGCACGCCGGGCAGGAACATCGTGGAGAAGTGCACCCAGAACGCCAGCCGGGTGCCGGGCACGCGCCAGACGGTGGGGACGCGGTGGAGGACCTCCCGCAGGCCGGGCGGGGTGGGCCGGGCCGGGGGCTGCTCGCCGTCCACCGGGACGGCCTGCGGCGCGTCGCGGACGAAGCGGCCCGCGATGACGGCGTAGGCGGCGGTGACGAGTCCGACGATCGCGAAGGTCGGCGTCCAGCCCACGTTGGTCAGGGCGAGACCGAGCGGCACGGTGGCGAGCACGCCGCCGAGGGCGCCCAACGCGCTGGACACCGAGGCGACCAGGGCGTAGCGGCGGGCGCTGAAGTGCGCGGCGACCAGCCGCAGGATGCTCACCCAGGTGAGCGCGTCGCCGATGCCGACGGTCACGCGCGCGGCGAGGGCGGCCGGGTAGGAGTCGACGAGGGCGAACAGGAGTTGCCCGACGCCCAGGAGCACGGCGGCGGCGGTCAGCACGCGGCGCGGGCCGAATCGGTCGACCAGTAAACCGGTGGGGATCTGCATGGCGGCGTAGACGCCGACCTGCACGACGGTGAAGACCCCGAGTGCGGCGGGGCCGATGGCGAAACGCTCACTGGCCAGGGTTCCCGCGACGCCGAGGGAACCGCGGTGGAAGACGGCGGCGAGATAGACGATGACGGCGAAGGTCCAGATCAACCACGCTCGGCGCGCGTGGCGTTGGGATGACACGGTGTTCCTCCAGGTTGTTGCTTCACCTGGTGTATGGCCGCGCCGGTCGAATTCGCTACCGGAATGTGACCCAGTCGTTCATCGACATCGGTACTTTGCCCGCACGTCATCGGCCGGACATCCGAGCACTGGCTGGCCCCGCCGGGTCCCTGGCGCGTTCCCTCGCGACGCCCGCCCGCCGTCGACCGCGCCGCCTCCGCCCGTCGTCTGCCTCGTGAGCAGGCCTGATGTGCCCGGACACTGCCGGCGCGTCGCCCGAGTCGGGCGGCGAGTCCTGCGGCGCCGAGGACGCCGAGCCTCGGCGGGCGACGGGCCTCGGGCGCGGGGACCGACTCGACGGTCGAACCGCCTCGGAGATCACGGATCGGTCTACGCCGGGCCGCCCGGCAGGCCTCGGGGTGCCGGGGAAGGTCGCCGAGGAGCCTCGAGACCGACGACGCCGGGCCCGGTGGAGCGCCGCCCCGACTCGGCGGGCGCCGTCCCACCGAACCGACGTACGCCGTCTGCCGCCGGAGCGGCAGGCGAAGCGTGGGCGGACTGCCGAGGACCGCCCAGGCGTCCGAAGAGGCAGCCGACTCTAGGCCGAACGGACGACGATGTCAGCCTGAAGGGGCACCGCCGAACGGCCGTCCGGGCACCGCAGGGCGGTGTGCCGCCCCGAGGGCGCCGCAGCCGAGGCCCGAACCTCGCCGATCCGAGTGTGTATTCGCCCGAATCGACTGCCGTCCGCCAGGAACCGACGTACTCCCCCGCCCCCAGCGGAGGCATGACGAGACCTCGCGCGGCGAGGACACACCGGGCCAGGCCCGAGACTCGACCTCCGTCGGCCGTCCGAAGCGGGCATCGCCGTCGAGAACGAGGCTCGTTCGACGAGGCCTGTCACCCTGCGGGACGCGGGCGACCCACCTGCGCAGGCGGCTCACCGTCCGGCCAACCCCTCGCAGGCTGCCGACACGAGCCCGTCCGCCACTGGATCAGGGCACTCGCGCACCGCCGGTCGGAGCACTCGACCTCGGCGGCCCGTCGCCGATCACGGCCGCCGGGGCGGCGAGGAGCGAGACTCCGGCTCCCACGGCGCCTCCGTCGCCAGTCGCTCGCTGGCCTTGGCCATCGCGTCGGTGTAGGCGGAGGCGAGGGAGGCCATCGCCGCCGTGTTCTGGTGGGGCTGCAGTCCTGCGGAGTCGAGGGTGGAGACGGCCCGCCGGACGGCATTGCGGATGGCGGCGACGGAGCGTTGCAGCTCCCGGAGGACGTCGGGGTGGGTGACCTCGGTCGTCGCGACGGCGGCGGCGGCGGCCAGGGTGTCGGCGGCGATGAGCATCGCGTCGGTGTTGCGGGGCTTCCAGACGAACCGGATGCGGGCGCCTTCGCATCGAGCCTTGGTGAGGTCCTCGATCATGTTCAGGCCGCGCTCGCTGACGGTGAGACCGGGGTAGATGCGGCGGCGTCGTCGGCTGCCTGCATTGACGAGGATGTCGAGTACCTCGGCGGCCATCCGACTGTCGGTGACGACGGTGACGGAATGGCCACGTGGATAGAGCGAGGCGGCGTGGGCGGCGGCCATCACCTCGGCGGAGTGGGAGTCCCAGGGATGTCGCGGGTCGAGCCGCCCGGAGTCGTGCCAGCCGCGACCGGTGACCACCGCCCACCCGGCGGCGCCGTTGGCGGGCCGGAAGCTCGCGTCCGCCGCGACGACGTCCGCCGACCCGACGGCCGGGCCGTCTGCGGTCAGCCGGTACTCCCCGTCGACGGCGAAGGTCGGGTCGTGGGCGACCAGGCGCCGCAGCAGCGGCGGGACGTCGGGCGATCGACTGATCCACTGGTGAAGTCGGTTGCCGCCGGAGATCAGGTGATGACGCTTGACGAAGGTCTCCGGCGTGATCCCGGCGGTGGCCTCGCGGAGCGCGTCGTCGACGCCGCCGTGCACGATGCCGTGCCATCGGGTGGGGCACCGCGAGCAGGAGACGCCCCAGAACAGCCCGCCCGCCACGGCGGGCAGTATCCAGACGTGCGCGGCGGGCCGGGGCGCGGCGGCCGGGCAGCGGTGCACCCCGTCGCCGCCGAGGTCGGGTTCTTGGTCGGTCATCGGCACTCCGGGCAGCAGATCGTGTCGAAGGGCAGCCGGCTCCCCGGCGTGGCGACGATCCGACGCCCCCGGCAGCGGGGACAGGCCCGGTCGGACCGGGCAGCCCGCCGGGGCTGCCGCGCCGTCGAGCCTGCCGCGCTCCGGTCGCGTCGGCGGCGAGCAGGGCCGCTCTCGGCAGGCAGACCGACGAACGCCGTGAGGACGGCGAGCGCGGCGTGCAGCAGGCCGGCCCAGGAACGCCTGCGGATTCCGGCAGGGTCGCCCTGCCGAGTCGGCAGGGCGCAGCAGGCAGCACCGACGGGCCTGCCGGCTCTCGCGGGCCGGAGCAGCCTGCCGCGCCCGGCCGTGGCGGCGTAGTCGGCAGCACCAGCGGCAGCACCAGCGGGAGCCGAGTCGGGGGAATCGGCACGCCCTGCTGATTCCCGCCCTGCGGACTCGCCCCGCCGGACGACGCGGTTCGATCCGGCCGTCACGGGCAGCGGCGACCCGCAGGCGTCCCCGGACCCGGCGGTCTGGACCCGCCCGTCGGTATCGACGCCACGACCGAGGCCCGCGGACTCGACGGCGTGCCCGGCTTCGACGGACCCGATCGCCCGGCAGGTCGCGGCGGGGCAGGCGATCCGACGACCGGTGTGGTCACCCATGGCGACCTCCCGCGTCGGACTCCAGCGGCGGCAGGCCGCAGAGCTGCCGGGCCAGGTCTTGGCAGTCTCGGCAGGTGGTGATCCGGCCGAGGCAGCGGCGGACGGTGCGGACGGTCATGGTGATCCCGCACAGGGTCTCGACCTGGGCGCCGCTCTTCGGCGGCCCGGCGTGGCGGATGTCGACGGCGTGCCGGTCGGCGACCTCTCGCGTCGTGGTGGGCACGTCCTGCCACCACACGGTCGTCTCCGCGCTCACCGGGCCTCCCGGACGAGGTGGGCCAGGGCGCGGCCGAGCATCGCAGCCAGCGCGCCACGCTGCGGGACCTGCCAGCACCGGAGCTCGTACCCGCCCGCGAGGAGGGTCATCGTGATCTGCGGCCCGAGGACCGCGACCCGCAGCCGACCGGCCCGGCGGTCCCGCGCCACCACGGCGATCTCCACCGCCGCCGCAGGCCGACCGGTGGACGCCGCCGCCCGCAGGATCTCGGCGGTCTGGACGGTCAACGAGGCCAACCCCCGCCCCCGACGGGCCAGGGTGACCGAGCGGGCTGATCGATCCGCCACGAGCACCAGGGACTCCGGCCGCCCGGTCGTGGAGTTCACCGACACCACCAGCGGCAGCGCGGCGGAGGTCGCGGACGCTGCGGAGGTCACGGACGCCTGCGGCCTCGGGACCCTCGGAGCCGGCGGCGCGACCGGGGCATCCCGCCCGTCCGACGGAGCGTGTTGAATCGACGGATTCTCCTGATCAGGCGGGTTCGCTCGATCCGGCGGGTTCTCGCGCTCGGCAAGGCTCTCGTGACGGGAGAGGCTCTCGCGACCGGGGAGGTTCTGGCGCTCGGTGACGTTCTCCCCAGCAGACGGGCGCCGACGACTCGGCGGGAACAGTCGACCAGGCGGGTTCGCAGCCGAGATCGAGTGTTCGGCGATCAGTGCGGTCATGACTGGTCCTCCTCGGACGGCCAGAGGGAGATGCCGAGATACGGTCGGACTCGGGCGGCGGGGAGCCGCTGAAGTCCACCGACGGACTGCCACCGCGCGGGCACGCCCGCTACAGCGAGCCGACGTCGGGCATGACGAGCGCTCACCGGCTCACCGCCCCGGCGCCGAGCGACACCGGCACGGGCAGTGGCACCGAGCGGTCCGGCGTGACGCCCAGATCACCGGGCACCCGAGGCGACGCGATCTCCACGGCAGGAGAGTCGGCGGTGAGGCAGTCGAGGCAGACCTGCCAGTCGAAGAAGCAGACCGCCAACGGCCGCCGGTTCAGCGGGGCGAACGAGAGCTCGGGATCGCACAACGCGGCGACGGAAGGAGCGGGCTGCTCGGCGCGGCGGCCGAGGTGGGTGTCCCCTCTGGACAGGGACCGGACGAACCAGCGGAAGGACATGAGGGCTCCGGGAAACAGGAGGGGCACGGAGAGAAGCGGCGGTCGGAGGCGGTCCGGCGGGTGACCATCGCCCCGCACACCGCCACGCAGACCCGGTGATAGTTCGGGTCCGGGCGGTGCTCGAGCCGCCGGAAGACACCGAGGTAGCGAGCTGCCATGGGCTGTGGCGAGAGCGACCCGGCCAGCGCGGTGCTCATCGCGGCACCCGAGGGCCTCCCCGGACGGGGTGATCCGGCGATGCCGTTCGATGGCGCCGCCTCCACAAGCGGTCACTCTTTGTCACATCTTCGGCTTGAGTACGCACGGCGGTGGTCACGTCGCCGACTCCTTTTCGTGAGGAAGCCAGGTGATCCGGGGATCTCGTGTCGAACAGACCCCGAGCATTCCCACTACCCAGAGTTGCTGTTTTGCGACACTAGCTACACTGTTGCCGTGTCAAAACAGTTAGTCAATCGCCCGATGGGGGTAAAGCCTCGAGGGTCCCGGAAGACCTCCACGGCTGAGGGAGCCGCGTACCCTGTGCCCGTGACGAACCTCCGCAGTCCGCAGGCGCGGACGCTCGGCAGGACGATCCAGCGGGCACGCGACACCGCAGGCATCGGCATTCGCGAGCTGGCGCGGCGGTTGAACAAGCCCAAGAACCCGACCTATGTCACGCGGCTGGAACGCGGTGAAATCCTCTTCACAGAGGAACTGCTCAAAGAAGTAGCCGCCGCGATCGGAGTCGGAAACGACCGCCTGTACCAGTGGCTGGAAGACTTCACACGCCTCGGCATCTCGCCATGGACTCCCGGGGCCGCGAACCCGGAACAACTGACCACTCTGATGGGCTACGAACGCGAAGCGACTCAGATCACCGATGTGGGCGGATTTATCCCCGGTCTCCTACAGACCGAAGAAACCGCGCGCTCTCTGATCGAGATTGACGACGACGCACATAATGTAGACGAACTGATCCAGGTCAGGCTGTCCCGACGATCCGTTCTGGAACGGCGGCGAACCGCAACACCGTATGCGCTGTACCTGGAAGAAAACGCGCTCCGACGCCCCGTCGGCGGTCCAGCCACGCTCCGCGAGCAGCTCGACTACCTGATAGATGCGACGAAGCGACCGAACATAACCATCCGAGTGATCCCAGACCGCGTCGGCGCATACTTCGGCATGGCAGGTCCTTTTACGATCCTAGAATTTGAATCGATGGATCCGATCGTCTACCTGGAACGACTGCGGACCGGCACGTGGTTGGATCGTCGAGAAGACACGGAAATCTATTTCGACGCGGTAGGTAAGGTCGAGGCCATCGCCCTGACAGCGGGCGAGTCGATGGCCGTCATAGAGAGGTACAGGGTGGAGTGTGGCAATGACACCAAATGATGTTGGCCAGCTGGGAGGCTGGCACAAAGCCACGGCAAGCCACTCAAACGGAGGCTGTGTCGAGATCGGCGATGCACCCGGTATCGTCGGAATCCGGGACACGAAGAACCGGGGCGGTGGCACGCTCGTCGTCGACCGCCCCGCCTTCGACAGCTTCCTGACCTCGATCAAGACCGATCAGCTCCGCTGAAACCGGTCGCCCGTGTGCTCCCGCCGCACGCATCGCGGCGGGAGCACACGCCAACCAGCGCACCACCACACCTCGTCACCGCCGTCGACGTGCAGCACCGAAGAGCCGGTCATCGGCCTAGAGCTGAGCTGCGGACTCAATCCGGCACACAGGCCGACGCTCACTGCCGGCAGCTGACAGCATGGAAGAACCGGCTCTGGCCATTGACGAATCAACAGACCTGCTGAACGAGTAAGGGACGGAGTCGCGCAATCACGGAAGACAGGTTCGGCGGCTGGCGCAAGAGCACTCGCAGTGCGTCCAACGGCGGCTGCGTCGAGATCGGCCAAGGTCAACGTCTGGTCGGAATCCGAGACACCAAGAACCGGGACGGCGGCACGCTGGCATTCGACCGCACCCGGTTCAACAGCTTCCTGACCTCGATCAAGACCGACCGGCTCCGCTGAGACCGGACGCCCGTGTTCCCCCGCCGCACACATCGCGGCGGGAGCACACACCAACACGAAAGGTCGACGGCGGTGAGTCCAAGCTCGTCCGGCAGCCACCACAGCCGAGAAGAGCCGTTAAACCACACTCAGTCAGTAGATATAAATTCCGTCGGGAATCTCACCGTTAGCCCAATAATTCACGCGCGCTACCACCGGCGACTCCTGCTTGATCCGAGCAGCCAGGACCTTGCCTCGCTCCCGCCACGCCTCCTCAAGCTCTGCACTCGGAAATTCGGACTCCCCGTCGCCGTCCTCGTCATACGTTGCCTGAAGTTCGTCATCCCACGACTTCAGCTCTCGAATCAACTCGGCCGGCAGCCTCAGGAACTCGCCAGCCTGCTCGACCGAATAATCAAACCCGCCGGGATCATCCTCCACATGATAGTAAAACGGACCCATATCCCAGCCTGCCAACAAGTCCACCACAACCGAACGCTCCATCTAACTCCCCAACAGTCGCGCCAGCTTCAGCTACAGGGGCGAGCGCCAAACAGCTCAACCCGAACGACTGTCGATCAGAACACACACCACCCCTTAGGGTGCAGACCCTCGGCGCGATAATCCACACTCGCCACCACCGGCGACTCCCGCTTGATCCGCTCAGCCAACACCTTCCCCCGCTCCCGCCACGCCTCCTCAAGCTCCGGCGAATCAAACCCCGACTTCGACCACACGTAACCATCAGGATCATACGTCGCCTGATACTCAGCATCCCAATCCCTGATCTCGGCAACGAGGTCAGTGGGCAATTTCAGCTCGTCCGACGCCTCCTCAATCGAATGACCATACTCCTCAGGATCAGCTCCGTGATAGTAGAACGGATCCTCCTGCCAACCGACCAACAACGACACCACAATAGAACGAGACATTACAGCCTCCAATGCAATGCGGATGCGAATGAGTTCCCTGCAGTTCCGCACCCATCAGAATACGCATGTACGCGGCGGAATAACCCCATTAGCACGATAATCCACACTCGCCACCACCGGCGACTCCCGCTTGATCCGCTCAGCCAACACCCTGCCCCGCTCCCGCCACGCGTCCTCGATCTCCGGTGAATCGAACCCGGACTTCGACCACACGTAACCATCGGGATCATAAGTCGCCTGATATTCGGCATCCCACGCTATGATCTCGGAAACCAAGGAGGCAGGCAGACGCAACTCTTCTGTCGCCGCCTCAATCGAGTGATTGTAGTCTTCAGGATCATTCAATTCGTAATAGAACGGGTCCTCCTGCCATCCCAGCAACAATCCCACCTCAACCGAACGCTCCATCTAACTCCCCAAAAGTTGCGCCAGGTTCAGCTACAGGAGTGAGCGCCAAGCAGGCCAACCCGAACCCCTGTCGATCAGAACACACACCACCCCTTAGGGTGCAGACCCTCGGCCCGATAATCCACGCTCTTCACCACGGGGGACTCCCGCTTGATCCGCTCAGCCAACACCTTCCCGCGCTCCCGCCACGCCTCCTCAAGTTCCACGCTCGGGAAGCCCGAGTTTCGATAATCGTCAGGTTTGTATGTAGCCTGGTATTCATCGTCCCAGATCGTGATCTGGGCAACCAGGTCAGCAGAAAGCTGCAGATCCTTTGCAGCCTCCTCGATCGAGTGGTTGTACTCCTCAGGATCATCCCAATCGTAATAAAAAGGATCTTCTTGCCAGCCGACAAGGAAGGACACAACAACAGATCGAGACAAATTAACTCCTATGAAGACGTGGTCGCAATTTTCGCTTAAGAGAGATTGGATGCGCACCTACAATCAACCCATCACGTGTGACAGTGATAGCCACACGTCGCACCTCTCCATCAAACACCACTTCATACACCGGCCGATCTTTTCCACTATACCCGACCACCGTTCCGCCCTCGAGGGCAGCAAAGACCAACGGAATTACGCGCTCTCTTGGCACGCCTACGCGGCGGAAATGACCCACACGGTCATCATCCAGAATATGCTCCTGGCCGCCCTTCTTATTTCGCCCTTCCACCCAGACAATCCGACCGTCCGGCAGCCTGGCGATCCGAGTGACGTTCTTCGGGTTGATCACCACGCCTGCGCGTTCCCGGTCAGCGATCCAGTCCGCTTCCGCTTCCCGTTGCGCGGCCGTGTCTCGGCCAGGCGGCCTGGTATCGGCAGCAGGGGCAGGCACCTCCTCGTCAACGCTCGGCCCCGATCCACTCACCGACCCGAACACCGCCGCCCCGTCAACCCCGTGCCCCGCGATGGCGAAGCAGTACTCGTCGATGATCTCCTGCGCCGCCACCATCGCCGCGTGTGCCAGCCGCACGTCCTCTCCTGCCTCCCGCCGCAGCCTGCGCATCTCCTGGACCTGCGGCCAGACCGAGCCTGCGGTTCCCTCGTCGAAGATCTCCCCACCCTCGCCGATCGCGAACTCCGCCACCACCGCCGCCTCCCTGGCCACCACCAACAAGGCATGCGCCCGCCGCAACTGCTCCACCACCTCCGTCACGGACAACGCACGACTCCTCACTGTGAGTACTCGACGCCATGATGCCGGATCAGCAGCGCGGCGTCGAGGGAGTTCTGTGCCGCCTGCACGCGGCCGTCCGGCCGAGTCGCAGGCCCGGCCACGGCAGGCAGGCACACCGCTGATCGGACCATTTCCCGCGAACCGGGTTTACTTCAGATGTAGCGGCGCGCACGATCTGTTCCGCACCGCAGCAACGCACGACGTCTGTGCGCCGAGGCCGGGGGGCCTCGCCAGATCGCTGCGTGGCGAATCAGAGGATCGAGGGGGAAATGCAGAGAATCGTGCGATCAGTGTGTTCGATGCTGGCTGTGGTGGGCTTCCTGCTCACCATGGGCGGCTTCACTGCGGCAGCGGCGAGCCCGGCAGGCGAAGATCCGGGAACCTCAGCGGTGTCGTGTTCCGGAACCGTCAGCTACAGCCGAACCTTGAGTAGCGGCGTCGGCGAGTTGGCGATCTTCTACAACAGCTCCAACGGCGGAACCAACAGCGCCTGCTTCTACCACCGGGGCGCGTCCTACGGAGTGGCGGCGCCGACCTACGTGCGGGCCTACCGTTGTGTCGAGAGCAGCGGCGAAGGCCTGCCCTGCACGATCGACACCTCGTCCAGCGCGGACCTGGGCGACTTCGCCTACTACGCAGGACCTCGGGGGGTCACCGGCACGGCCAACCGTTGTGTGGCCGCCGTCGGCTACATCGAATGGGGCGGCCTCCGCCAACAGATCAGCAGCGGCAGGCAGGGCTGCTGACGATCGTCGAACAGTGTGCAACGCAGGATGCCGATCGGAGATCGGCATCCTGCGCACGCAGTCCGTTCTCGCCAGGGACGAGGTCGACTACCGCACCGCCCCGACCACGGCCCAGTTCCCGGACCGGGTGCGCAGCAGCACCGCTAGCAGGCGAAGCACCATGAACGCGGCCAGGCCGGTCCAGATGCCCGCCAGACCCCAGCCGTAGAACATCGACAGGTAGATCAACGGCAGGAAGCCGACGACCGCCGCCAACAGGGTCGCAGTGCGCAGGAACGCCGCGTCGCCCGCACCGAGCAGCACGCCGTCGAGCGCGAACACCACCCCGGCGATCGGCTGGAGCGCCACGAAGAACCACCAGGCGGCGGGCACCTCCGCCAGCACCACCGCGTCGGGGGTGAAGACCCGAGGCAGCACGTCGGACACCGAGGCGAACAGCACGCCCAACGCCAGCCCGAACAACAGCCCGTAGCGGGCGACCTGCCACGCCAGCCCGCGCGCCTGGCTGCGGTCGCCCCGACCGAGCGCCGCGCCCACCAACGCCTGCGCCGCGATGGCCAGCGAGTCCAGGACCAACGACAGGAAGGTCCAGAGCTGGAGGACGATCTGGTGCGCGCCCGCCGCGCCCACCGAGTGACGGGCCGCGACGGCGGCGGCCGAGACGAAACAGGCCTGGAACGCGAGGCTGCGCAGCACCAGATCCCGCCCCAGCTTGAGCTGGGCGATCATCCGCGCGGGCACCGGACGCAGCGCGACCTTCTCGATGAGCAGCGATCGGAAGAACAGCAGCGCCGACAGCGACTGGGCCACGACGTTGGCGATGGCCGAGCCCTCCAGGCCCCAGCCGAGGCCGTGCACCATGATCGGGCAGAGCACGGCGGAGATGCCGTTGCCGATCAGCACGTAACGCAACGGGCGCATGGTGTCCTGCACCCCGCGCATCCAGCCGTTGCCCGCCATCGTGACGAGGATGAGCGGCGCCCCGAACAACGCGATGCGCAGCCAGGACGTCGCCGCGTCGGCGATCTCCCCTGGTCCGGCCAATGCTCGGGCGATCGGCCCGGCCAACAGCTGCCCGAGGACGAGCAGCACCGTCCCGACCGCCAGGGCCAGCCAGGTGGCCTGCACGCCCTCGGCGACGGCCTCCCCGCGTCGGCCCGCACCGTGCAGGCGGGCGGCCCTGGCCGTCGTGCCGTAGGAGAGGAAGGTCAGCTGGGTCGAGATCTGGGCGAGCACCACGCCGCCGACGGCCAGTCCGGCCAGCGGCACCGCCCCCAGATGGCCGACGACAGCCGTGTCCACCAGCAGATACAGCGGCTCGGCGGCGAGCACGCCCAGCGCGGGCACCGCCAGCCGGAGGAACTCCTTCGGCCGGACGCGTTCCGCTGCCTGCGACGGTTCTGGAACAGCCTCGGACACGACCACCTCACGGCTGACAGACGACGACCGGCGGGCCGCGTGGCGGCCCAGCACACCCTAGATGCGGCCCCGGACATCGCCGAGGCCCGCGGTCGGGCCGTCTCGCGGGGTGGGGGGCCGTCGTCGGGCATCGCCCCGCGCAACCGCCCGGATTCGATCGCGGGCGATCACGGGGCAGGGGGATTCGACGGCCCGAGGGCGCAGCGTTCGCGGTCGACACCCGCCGGACGAGCGAAGGCCCGAAAGAGCGGGTGTCTCCCGGCGGCGGGGGCGGCGGCCGTCGGCTCTGGCAGCACCCGGTGAAGACGACCGCTCGACGGGGAAGCCGCGAGACCATCGAACCGTGAAGCGGAGAGGCAGGACGACGAGACAGGGCGACGACACAAGGAGGACAAGTTGAGGTACCAGAAGTGACAGCTCAGCGGCCCGGGAAGTGGAAGGACCCGCGCAGAGGCGGTAGGGCAGGCCGCCGGGGCGCAGCGACAGGGCACACCCGAGCGCCTCCGGTCGTCAGCGACCGGTGCGGGCGGGGAGCGGCAAGCCGACTGCCGAACGTCGCGACCGCCTCAGCGGCTCGTGTACCCCGCGTCCACGTGGAGGGTCGTGCCGGTGACGTACGAGGAGAGGTCGGAGGCCAGCCACAGGCTCGCCTGAGCGATCTCCCTGGCCTCGCCGAACCGCTCCAGCAGGCTCAGCTGGGCGGCGTACTCGTGCTCGTCGAAGCCGAACTGCTCCAGGGCGCCCCGCAGCATCGGCGTGTCGATGGCGCCGGGCGCCACCGAGTTCACCCTGATGCCCTGGCTGCCGTTCTCCATCGCCGCGACCTTGGTGAGGCCGACGACCCCGTGCTTGGCGGCGACGTAGGCGGCGTTGTTCGGCTGCGGACGGAAGCCGCTGACCGAGGAGATGTTGACGATCGAGCCGCCGCCGCCCTGGGCGAGCAGTTGGCGGATCTCGTACTTCAGGCACAACGCGGTGCCCTTCAGGTCGACCGCGATCAGCCGATCCCAGTAGGCCTCGTCGAGGTCGTTGATCGGCCGGTCGTCCGGCGTCAACGCGGCGTTGTTGATCGCGACGTCCAACCTGCCGAAGCGGTCGACCGTCGCGGCCACCAACGCTTCGACGTCGGCGGCCGAGGAGATGTCCACCCGATGGAAGAACGCGGTGCCGCCCGCGGCCTCGATCTCGCTGACGGTCCGCCGCCCCAGTTCCTCGTCGAGGTCGGCGACGACCACCTTCGCCTTCGCCTCGGCGAACAGCAGCGCCGTCGCGGCGCCCATGCCCTTCGCAGCGCCGGTGACGATCGCGGTCTTTCCTTCGAGAACGGGGAACGTCATGGTGTGCGATGCTAGTTCGCCTTGCCGGTCCCCGCAGGGCCAAGCGAGCCGCCCACCAGCGGCGATGGCCACGGGTGTCGTGCAGCGGCCTGCCGAGCACGCGCGGGTCGGGGCGGCTCGCCTCCGGCGTCTCGTTCAGCCCCTCCGACGACGCCCGTGCCGAGTCGACACAGCAGAACGGGCCCGCACCTCCACACCGCGAAGAACCGGCGGTGGAGAGGTCGGGCCCGGTTGACCAGCTGTCAGCGCTCGGAGTCCGCCGCGTCGCGCGGCGTCGACGCCGAGTCCGCCGGACGCTCGGAGTCCACCGCGTCCTCGGCTGCCGAGGAGTTCTCGTCGGCAGCGTCTTCCTCGGCGTCGTGGAGGTCCTCCTCCTCGTCGTCCATGTCCGTGGACTTGTACGGGTCGGCCTCACCGGCGAAGGTCGCGCCCGAGGCGATCCGGGCCACCTCCGCGTCGGCCTCCCGAGCCCTGGCCAGCAGTTCGTCCATGCTCTTGGCCGCCTCGGGCACGGTGTCCGCGACGAAGGTCAGGGTCGGCGTGAACCGAATCCCCGTCTGCTGCCCGACCAGGCTGCGCAGCACGCCCTTGGCGCTCTCCAGCGCCGCAGCGGCCGAGGCCACGTCCGGTGGTGCGTCGACGCTCTCGCCGATCACGGTGTAGTACAGGGTGGCGTCCCGCAGGTCCGCCGTGACCTTGGCGTCGGTGATGGTCACCCTCGCCAACCTCGGGTCCTTGACCTCACGTTCCATCGCGGACGCCACGATCTGCGCGATCCGCTTGGCAAGCCTGCGGGCGCGGGCCACATCGGCCACGACGCTCCTCCTTGATCACTAGAATCCAGACAGACCTTCGAGAAGGCCGGTCGGCCTCCTCGAAGGGTGGTTCGCTACTCGTCCTCGGGCCCCAGCAGTCGTGTGCGGGCCGAGAGCAGTTCGATCTCGGGGCGGCCTGCCACCGTCCGTTCACAGGCGTCGAGCACCGTGCGGACGTGCTGCGAGTCGGGCGCCACCACGGCGACCCCGATCAACGAGCGACGATGCAGGTCCAGGTGGCCGCTCTCGGCCACGGACACCTCGAAGCGCTTGCGCAGCTCCGCGATGACCGGCCGGACCACCGACCGCTTCTGCTTCAACGAATGAACATCGCCCAGTAACAGGTCGAGTTCGAGGGCACCGACGTACACCGGCATCACCAGGTGAGCTGATCGTCATGGTCCGCCCGCCTGACGAGGCGGGCGGGGACGAACTCGGCGGGCAGGCCCAGCTCAGGACCTGCCCACCGAGGACTCGTCTCAGGCGCGCTTCTTCTCGCGCATCTCGTAGGTCTCGATCACGTCGCCGACCCGGAGGTCGGAGTACGAGCCGAGGGTCAGACCACACTCGAAGCCCTCGCGGACCTCGGTGACGTCGTCCTTGAATCGCCGCAGCGTCGAGACGCCGAGGTTCTCCGCGACGACCAGGTTGTCCCGCAGCAGGCGAGCCTTGCTCCGGCGTCGCACCTCGCCGCCGATCACCATGCAACCGGCGATCGTGCCGATCTTCGAGGACTTGAAGACCTCGCGGACCTCGGCGCGACCCAGCTCGACCTCTTCGAACTCGGGCTTGAGCATTCCCGTCAGGGCCTGCTCGATCTCCTCGATCGCCCGGTAGATGACCGAGTAGTACCGGATG
Organism: Actinoalloteichus fjordicus; assembly: GCF_001941625.1. Lineage (NCBI taxonomy): Bacteria > Bacillati > Actinomycetota > Actinomycetes > Pseudonocardiales > Pseudonocardiaceae > Actinoalloteichus > Actinoalloteichus fjordicus. Next base: position 2,064,756 of record NZ_CP016076.1, on the reverse strand, counting down.
TCGATGCCCTCGTGCGTGGCCTGATCGACGACCTTGCCCTCCGCCCGGACGTTGAAGCCCAGGATGATGGCGTCGGAGGCGACCGCGAGGTCGACGTTGGCCTTGGTGATGCCGCCGACGCCCCGGTCGATGACCCGAAGCTCGACCTCGTCGCCCACGTCGATCTTCAACAGCGCGGCCTCGAGAGCCTCGACGGTACCCGAGTTGTCGCCCTTGATGATCAGGTTGAGCTGGCTGGTCTCCTTGAGGGCCTTGTCCAGGTCCTCCAGGCTGACCCGCTTGCGACGCGAGGCGAACTGCGCGTTGCGCATCCGCGTCTGCCTGCGGTCGGCGATCTGCCGAGCCACCCGGTCCTCGTCGACGACCAGGAAGGTGTCACCCGCACCCGGAACCGACGTGAAGCCGATGACCTGCACCGGACGCGACGGAGTCGCCTCGATGATGTCCTCGTTGAACTCGTCCACCATCCGCCGGACGCGCCCGTAGGCGTCGCCCGCGACGATCGAGTCGCCGACCCGGAGCGTTCCGCGCTGCACCAGCACCGTCGCCACCGGACCCCGACCACGGTCCAGGTGCGCCTCGATCGCGACGCCCTGAGCCTCCATGTTCGGGTTGGCCCGCAGGTCCAGCGTCGCGTCCGCCGTCAGCACGATCGCTTCCAGCAGCCCGTCGATGTTGGTGCCCTGCCGCGCCGAGATGTCGACGAACATGGTGTCGCCGCCGTACTCCTCCGCGATCAGCCCGTAGTCGGTGAGCTGCTGGCGGATGCGCTGCGGGTTGGCGCCCGCCTTGTCGATCTTGTTGACCGCCACCACGACCGGCACGCTCGCGGCCTGCGCGTGGTTGATGGCCTCCACCGTCTGCGGCATGACGCCGTCGTCGGCCGCGACCACGATCACCGCGATGTCCGTGGAGTTCGCACCACGGGCTCGCATGGCGGTGAACGCCTCGTGACCAGGGGTGTCGATGAAGGTGATCAGACGCTCGTGCTCACCGACCTCGGTCACGACCTGGTAGGCCCCGATGTGCTGGGTGATGCCGCCTGCCTCGCCCTCCTGGACGTTGGTCTTGCGGATCGTGTCCAGCAGTCGCGTCTTACCGTGGTCGACGTGACCCATGACGGTCACCACCGGCGGACGGAACTCGAGGTCGTCCTCGTCGCCCGCGTTCTCGCCGTAGGTGATGTCGAAGGTGTCGAGGAGCTCGCGGTCCTCCTCCTCCGGGCTCACGACCTGGATCGTGTAGTTCATCTCCTGGCCGAGCAGGCCCAGGACCTCGTCGGAGACCGACTGCGTCGCGGTCACCATCTCGCCGAGGTGGAACATCGCCTGGACCATCGCGGCCGGGTTGGCGTTGATCTTCTCCGCGAAGTCGGTCAGCGAGGCGCCACGGGGAAGACGAACCGTCTCGCCGTTGCCCTTCGGCAGGCGGACGCCGCCGACCGAGGGGGCCTGCATGTTGTCGAACTCCTGGCGCTTCTGCCGCTTCGACTTGCGACCACGCCGAGCCGGTCCGCCGGGACGCCCGAAGGCACCCGCCGCGCCGCCACGGCCTCGGTTGCCGCCGCCGCCGGGACGGCCTCGGAAGCCGCCTGCGGGCGGAGCGCCCGCGCCGGGGGCACCGCCGCCGCCACCGGGACCGCCACGGTAGCCGCCGCCACCGCCGCCGCCACCTCGGTAGCCGCCGCCACCGCCGCCGCCACCGGGACGACCGCCGCCGCCACCACCGGGACCACCCGGACGACCGCCGCCGCCACCGGGGCGACCGCCGCCGGGACGACCGCCGCCGCCACCACCGGGACCGCCGCCGGGCCTGCCGGACGGCATCATGCCGGGGTTGGGCCTGGGCGGCATCATGCCCGGGTTGGGCCGGGAACCGCCGCCGCCACCGCCGCCACCGGGGCCTGCGGGACGAGCGCCGCCCGAGGGGCCGCTGCGATCGGAGCGCGGTGCGCCCCGCTCGGGACGACCGCCGCCGGGACGAGGTGCGCCGCCGCCGCCGGGGCCGCCGCTGCCACCGGGACCGCCGCCGGAGCGGGGCCCGGCCGGACGCGGCGACGCGCCGCCGACACCGAACGGGTTGTTACCGGGCCGAGGCGCGCGCGGCCCCGGCTTCGGCGACTGCGGCCTCGGGGGCACGACCGACTGGCCGGGCGTGGGCCGGGCGCCGCCGCCGGGCTTGCCGCCCGGACGCTCCGGCGCACGCTGCTGCGGTGCGGGAGTCTGCTCCGGCTTGGGCGCGGGCTTGCGCGGGCCGGGCATCGGCGGACGTCCGCCTGCCGACGGGCCGTCGGTCGACGGGCCCTTCGGCGCAGCGGGCGCGGCCGAGGCAGCGGGCTGCTCCGGCTGGGGTGTGGGAGTGGGGGTCGGCGCCGCCGGTGCCTGCGGCTGCTCGGCCTGCGGCGCAGGACGAGCCGGGCCGGGCTTGGCGGGGCCGGGCTTGAACATGCCGGGGCCGGGGCGAGCGGCGGGGCGCTCGGCGCCCGGCTCGCTCGACGGGGGCTTCGGCGTCGCCGGCGGACCGGGCCGTGCCGATGCCTCGGGGCGGGGTCCGCTCCGACGAGACCGTCCTCCGTCGCCCTTCGGGAATGCGTCCCGCAACCTGCGGGCCACCGGCGCCTCCACCGTGGAGGACGCCGACTTCACATACTCGCCGAGGTCCTGGAGCTTGGTCAGTACTTCCTTACTCGTGACGCCGAGCTCTTTTGCGAGCTCGTGCACGCGGGCCTTGCCTGCCACTGCTCTCCTCATCTGGGTGAGGCCGAGCGGCAGTCCCGCACGACCTCGTCCTACCGTCGAAACACGTTCATGGCTTCAGCTTCACGGCTGCTTCATGACGGGTCGACCTGCTTCCTCTTGCGGCAGACGTGGAAGGGCTCCACGTCAGTCTGTAACACCTTCGACAGCGTCGAGATACGTCCGTACCGCCGACAAGTCCAGCGGCCCCGGAACGCGCAACGCCCTGGGGAATGCCCGACGTCGCTCGGCGAGCCGAAGGCACTTCGGGTCGAGGTGCAACCAGGCACCCCTGCCCGAAAGTCTTCGCCTGGGGTCCGGAACCACGACCTCAGCCGTGGCCACCACCCTCAACAGCTCGGATGCCACCGCACGACACCGACAGCCGACACACGTCCGAACCGGGCGAGCGCGTTCTGGAACCGCTGACATGAGGTGATCCAATGAAAGTTTAACCCGTGCCTCTCACTCAGCCGAACCGGCTGCCGGAGAACCTGCCGAATCCGACGCCGAACCCACTGCGTCGGACGCCGCCGACGCGGGCTCCGCATCGCTGCGGATGTCGATCCGCCACCCGGTGAGCCGGGCCGCCAACCGGGCGTTCTGACCTTCCTTGCCGATCGCCAGCGAGAGCTGGAAATCGGGAACGGTCACCCTGGCGGTCTTGGCCCGCTCGTCCACGACGTGGACCGACACCACCTTGGCAGGCGAGAGCGCGTTGCCGACGAACGAGGCCGGATCGTCCGAGTAGTCGACGATGTCGATCTTCTCGCCACCCAGTTCGCTCATCACGTTACGCACTCGGGCACCCATCGGGCCGATGCACGCGCCCTTGGCGTTGACCCCGGACACGGTCGAATGAACGGCGATCTTGGATCGATGTCCGGACTCGCGTGCCACCGCGGGGATCTCCACGACGCCGTCGGCGATCTCGGGGACCTCCAGCGCGAACAGCTTCCGCACCAGGTTGGGGTGGGTCCGGGAGAGGGTGACCTGCGTCCCCCTCGCCCCACGGGCCACACCGACCACGTAGCACTTGATCCGGCTGCCGTGGGTGTAGGTCTCGGTGGGAACCTGCTCGGCCGGGGGAATCACACCCTCGATCTCCCCCACCTGCACCACCACCATACCTCGGGCGTTCGCCCTGGCGTCGCGCTGCACGACGCCTGCCAGGATCTCGCCCTCCTTGGCCGCGAACTCGCCGTAGGTGCGCTCGTGCTCCGCGTCACGCAACCGCTGGAGGATGACCTGTCGCGCGGTGGTCGCCGCGATCCGGCCGAAGCCCTCCGGCGTGTCGTCCCACTCCTCGGCGACCGCGCCCTCCGCGTCGAGGTCGTAGGCCAGCACGCGCACCATGCCCGACTTGCGATCGATGTCGATCCTGGCGTGCGGGTGATGGCCCTCGGTGTGTCGGTATGCGGTGAGCAGAGCACTCTCGATGGCCTCGAGAACCGTGTCGAAGGGGATGTCCTTGTCCCGCTCGATCGCCCGAAGTGCGGCGATGTCGACGTTCACTGCGACTTCTCCTCCGTATTCGACCGCACGCCCTCGGCGTGCGTGTCCTGCTCCACGCCGGCAGCCTGCCGGTCGTGTCCTGCCTCGTCGTCGCCGAGCAGCCGCAGATCCTCCTCGGCGGGCGGGCGGAACTCCACCTCCACCGTCGCGCGCTCCACCTCGGAATAGGCGAGGCGGCGCAGCGTCCGGTCGACGAGCAGGGTCACCCCCTGGTCGTCGCAGGCGCCGACGCGACCGGTCAGCTCGCCGCCCTCGGCGAGGCGCACCGCGACGAGCCGCTTCCGGGCTCGGCGCCAGTGCCTCGGCCTGGTCAGCGGCCGGTCGACGCCCGGCGAGGTGACCTCCAGCGTGTAGGGCCCGCCGAAGAGTGCCCCGGCCTGCCCGCTGCCGTCGGCGTCCTGCTGGTCGGTGTCGGCGGCGTCCAGCACTGCCGACACCGCTCGGCTGGCCGAGGCGACCTCGTCCAGGCCGATGCCGTCCTCGGCGTCCACCACGACCTTGACGATGCGCCGGTTGCCCGCTCGCCCGACGTCCAGCGAGTCGAGATCGACGCCGAGAGGGGCGAGCGCGCCGGTGATCAGCGGTTCCAGTGCCGCCTCGGCACCACCGCCCCGCCGCGCGCGTGCGGCCTCGCCTCGCGACTGCGACCCGCGGTCCTGCCCACTCGGCACCTGCTCGACTCCCTAGTTCACTGCTGCTTGTTCGTGCTGCGACTGCACTGCCGCGGCCTGGGCACCGTCCCGCCGCCGCGCATGGCGGCCCGCCGGCCGGCCCCAGCTCTCCGACGGTCGTGGTGGGGAAGCGTATCGCGTGGGTGCCCGGCCCCGGCCCCGAGATCCTGCGACGGCGCAGCCGAGGAGCCGTCGGGCCGCGCCGGCAGGATGGGCGATCGTGACCTTCCCGACCACTCCGCCGACCTACTCGCCTCCTTCGGCCCAGCCATCGCCCCGCTCGGCCCGGCCGATCACGCGGCGTCGCGTGCTGCTGGCAGGCCTGTTGGGTGCGGTGGCGCTGCCGTTGCTGGCCGCGTGCACCGACCCGCCGCCACCGCCGGAGCCCGACGTCCTCGAACCCCTGCTGGAGTCCGCCGAGGCCGATGCCGCGCTCGCCGAGGCCGTCGCCGCCGCCTTCCCCGACCTCGCGGAGAGCGCCGGACTCGTGGCCGCCGACCGAGCCGCGCACGCCGAGGCGCTGCGCAGGGAGATCGACCGGGCCGTGACGGTGGAGCCGCCCGAGCCCTCGGCCTCCGAGGCGCCGCCGCCGGTCGAGCCGCCGTCGGACGCGGGTGCGGCACTGACCGGCCTTCAGGAGGCGATGAGCCTGGCCGCCGCGCAGGCCGCCGAGCTGGCTCCGGAGCTGAGCGGGCACCGGGCGGGCCTCGCGGGCTCGATCAGCGCATCGTGCACGACCCTGGGAGAGGTGCTGTGATGATCGACCGCCGTTCCGGTTCCACCGAGACCGCTGACAGCTCCGGCGACCCCGACACCTCGGGTGCCGAGACGACCGGTTCCGCCGAGCCGGGTCTGGGAGGCTCAATCGGCGACGCCGTCGACGCCGTACAGACCGCGCTGGCGGCCGAGCACGCGGCCGTCTGGGCACACCACCTGGCGGCGGCCTTCCGTGATGAGGAGGTCGCCGAGGCGCTGGCCGAGGGCACCAGGACGCACACGGTCCGCCGCGACACCCTGGAGGACGCCCTGCGCGCCGAAGGCGTCGATCCCGTGCCGACCGAGGCCGCATACCAGTCGCCGGAGCAGGTCACCGACCACGCGACGGCGGTGGCGATGCTGATCCACGCCGAGACGGACTGCGCGGGCGCCTGGCGCGCGCTGCTGGAACACGCCGAGCAGCCGGGCGTGCGGGCGACCTCGGTGGCGGCGCTGACCGACGCGGCGGTCCGGGCCGTCCGCTGGCGACGGGCGGCGGGGCAGAACCCGCTGACGGTGACCTTCCCCGGCTCGCCGGACTCGGCCTAGTTCGCGGGGGCGTCCTCGTCGTACTGGCGGACCGCCTCGGCGCAGATCTCGTCGAGGTTCGGCTTGTCGCTGCGCTTGTCGAAGAAGGCGGATTCGGAGATGATCAAGGTGTCTCCGCGTCGCTCGGAGTAGTAGCCAGCCTCGGGGTGCAGCGACTCGGGGCCGCCGTCGGCGAGGACGCCCTCCGTCATGAGGTCGTTGATGTTGCCGGTGCCGGTCCGGGTGGTGAGTTCATTGAGGTCTTCGGCGGTCTGCTCCTCCTCGAAAGTCACCGTCACCAGCGAGACCACGACGTCGGCGCCCTCGTGCTCGGTCGTGTAGAGGACCTGGGTCAGCCGGTCGCAGCGGTTCTCCTCAAGGAAGTTCTGCACCTGCCCGTAGGAGTGCACCGCACAGTCGACGCCGCTGAAGCTGCGCTTGGCGTCGGGCACCTCCGCGAACGTGTAAGGCAGTTCTTCCGCCTGCTCACTCGGCGCCGTACTCGGCTCCCCGGAGCCACCCGAGCCGAGGCCCGGACCATCAGCCTCCGGCCGGGGCTGCATCAGCACGTAGATCGTGCCGGAGAGGACCGCGACCAGGACCAGGCCCAGGCCCTTCATCAAGTAGTCGGCGGTCTTGTTCTTCGTGTCGGGGGCCTTCGCCGGGGGACGACCGGCGGGCGGCCGCCGGTTCGGTCGGGGCGGGTTGGGACCGCCCGGTGCGCCGCCGGCCTGACCCGGTGCCTGTCCCCCGTGCGGAGGCGGGCCGCCCGCCTGCATGCCGAAGCCGGGTGTCCCCGCCTGCATCGCCTGCCCCGGCACACCCTGGGCGGGTGTTCCCGGCGGGGGTGTCTGGCCCTGCATCTGCTGGGGCGGCAGGCCCGGAGCGTGCATCGCCTGGCCCGGTGCTCCCTGCGGCATCCCGTGGGCCGGTGTTCCATAAAGCTGTGCTGCCTGCGCGGGCAGGCCGCCTGCCGGCGTGGGCTGCATGGGCATTCCGGGGGCCTGCCCGCCCGGCTGGGGCGTGCCGGGCCCGTGCTGCATGCCTGCCGCAGCGCCGTACGCGGCCGCGAATCCCGGTGCAGGCGTGGTCGGCCGAGGCTGAGCCTCGTAACCGTGGCCGGGCGTCGGCGCAGGCTGCTGCGAATGCTGCGGCGACGAGCCCTGCGGCGCGTACTGCGGGTGGGACTGGTGCCCGGGTGCGGGCGGCATCGACGTCGTCGCCGACATCGGCACGCCGGGCGGCGGCGTGGCACCGGGCCGTTCCTGGGCGACCGTGGCCGAGTCGTTGGTCGGCTGGGTGCCACGTGGCGGAGTCGGCGGTCCGAACCTCGGTGCGGAGGCCTGCGGATCGACGGCCTGGGCGTCGAGCCCGGCGGGCGGGGTGAACCCATGGCGACCGCTGCCCGCAGGTACCGGCGTTCCCGGTGTGCTCGACGTGCTCCGATCCTCCTGAACCGCCTCGCCTGCGGGATCGGCCGGACCGCCGCTCGACGGCTCCACCGAGTACTGGGCGGTGGCGGGTTCCTCCTCCGACGACTGCCCGCCGGTCTGCCCGACGGCGTGCCTGGAGTGCCTCGGCGTCGAGTAATCGGACGTGGGCTGGCCGGAGTCCTGGTGAGCGCTCTCCGGCGTGGACCATGGCGAATCGGACACAGCGGGCATGGGCGTGGTCATCTCGGTGTGACTCGGGCCCGCCTGTCGTGTGGCCGGGTCGGAAGCGTGATCCGGGGTCGCCATGGGGACACACCGTAATGTGTTTCACCTCATCAGGCGACGACGCCTCTGATTCACCGGCCGAGCGCCCGCACCACCTGATGAACATCGTCCTCGGTGTTGTAAAGATGGAACGAGAGCCGCACCCGCCCCGCGCGCACCGAGGCGGCAACCCCGGCCTCGGCGATCCTGCCTGCGCCTTCCGGCAGATCCATGGCCACGATGGCGGAGTCCGCAGGCGCCCGTCCCAGCCGTTCCAGCAGTAGATCGGCCAGCCCCACGCAGTGCTCCCGCACCTCCGCGAGATCCAGGGTCGACAGCCAGTTCAACGACTCGACGGCGCCGAGGTGGGCGTGCCAGATCGGGGACGTGTCCAGCCCGCGCGCCCCGGCGGCCAGCACCGGCTCGGCCCCGTAGAGGCTCTGCCATCGGTCGGCGGCCGCGTACCAGCTCGCCGCATGCGGCCGGGCCTCGATGAGGCCTCGTTCCGAGCACGCCAGCCAACACGCTCCGTTGGGGCTGAGCAGCCACTTGTGCGAGACCCCGACGACCCAGTCCGCCCAGCCCAGCGACAGCGGCTGCCAGCCTGCGGCCTGGCTGACGTCGAGCAGGACACGCGCCCCCGTGCTCTCGGCGGCGGCCCGCAGCGCCGCCAGGTCCACGGTCCGGCCGTCGATGGACTGGGTGACGGCCACGGTCACCAGGTCGTGCCCGGGGACGTGCGTCGCCAGGTCGTCGAGGTCGACCTCGGTGAGGGTGATCCCACGATCGGCCTGGGCGACGAACGGGCGGACCACGCTGCCGAACTCGCCGCGCACCGCCAGCACCCGCGAGTTGTCGGGAAGCGCGGCGGCGACCATGCCGATCAGATGCGACACGGCAGAGCCGATCGCGACCCGGTCGGGGTCGGTCCCGGTCAGGGCGGCGAAGGCCGCACGAGACGCGTCGACCTCGTCGTCGAAGGAGGCGTTGGGCTGCGCGGCGGTGTACCAGTCCTCGACGGCCTTGGCGACCCGTCTGCCTGCCCGCAACGGCGGCACCCCGGTCGCAGCGGTGTTGAGATAGCCGTCAGGAATCTGAAACTGTTCTCCGAATGCCTCGCGCACGCAGCCGAGACTAGGGCGCCGGGTGGGCCCGGAACAGGGGTGCGACCGCCTCGGCGTCACGTTTCGGTGAATTTCCCACCGGGGCGCCGCGCGACCTGCCTGCCGGTCACGACTTAGCCGCCTGCCCGGCTCGGGCGGGCGAGGTCCAGCCGTGCGCGGGCCGCCGCCCGCCCCGGAAACGGCCGTGGCAGCACGACCGGCCCGATCCCGGCCGGAAGGCGGCGCGGACCGGCGTGCCGGGCGGCTGAGGGCACGGTCGGGGTCGATGAGGCCGGGCTGTCGCGGCGCGGCAACCGCCGGTCGCCGGTCCCCGCCGCCGACCGGCGATCAGGCCGCGCCGCCCGGCTACACCTGAGCCGAGGCCACCGCGCGGCCGGAGTCCGCCGGCGGGCCGGCCACCGCCCCGCCGGGGCGGCCCCGGCCACGGCGATCACACGAGCCGAGGCGGAGCCGCGACGCGACTACCCTGGAGACCGTGTTGAGCGAGGAGATCGAGATCCGCACCGGCGGAGTGGAGGTCGTCTACGACCTGAGCGCGGAGTGCGAGCGGTTCCTGGCCGACGTCGGCCGCGTGGACGGGCTGCTGCACCTCTGGGTGCCGCACGCCACTGCGGGCCTGGCCGTCCTGGAGACGGGCGCGGGCAGCGACGAGGACCTGCTGGCCGCGCTGCGCGACCTCCTGCCCAAGGACGACCGATGGCGGCATCGCCACGGCTCCCCCGGCCACGGACGAGACCACGTTCTGCCCGCACTGGTCCCGCCGCACGCGAGCGTGCCGGTGTTCGACGGCCGGATGGCACTGGGCACCTGGCAGTCGGTGTGCCTGGTGGACACCAACATCGACAACCCGGTGCGGCGGGTGCGGTTCAGCTTCCTGCGGGGGTGAGCCCGCCGATCTCGGCCAGCAGCTCGAAGGAGCGCAGCCGCTCGGTGTGCCCGTGGATCATCGAGGTGACCATCAGCTCGTCGGCCTCGGTCCTGGCCAGCAGCTCGTCGAGCTGGGCCGTGACGGACTCCGGGGTGCCCACGACGTAGGAGGCCGACCAGGACTCCACGACGGCGAGTTCGGCCTCGGTGTAGGGATACTCGGCCGCTTCCTTCGGGCTGGGCAGCAGCCCCGGTCGTCCCGAACGCAGCCGCACCATGGCGAGCGCCTGCGAACCCGCCAGCCAGCGCGCCTGCTCCTCGGTCTCGGCCACCACCACGCCGACGGCCACCATCGCGTAGGGCTTGGCCAGGTCGGCCGACGGCGTGAAGTTCCGCCGGTAGGCGGCCAGCGCGGGCAGGGTGTTCTGGGCGCTGAAGTGGTGGGCGAAGGAGAACGGCAGGCCCATCATCCCGGCGGCGGTGGCGCTGTAGTCGCTGGAGCCGAGCAGCCACACCGGCGGCTTGTTGCCGGGGGCGGGCACGGCGGTGACGTCCCAGGCCGGATCGCCGCCTGAGGGGTCGAAGTAGTCGATCAGCTCCGCGAGCTGCCGGGGGAAGTCCTCCACGGACAGCGGATTGCTGGTGCGTCGCAGGGCGGCGGCGGTCCGCTGGTCGGTTCCCGGCGCGCGTCCGATGCCCAGGTCGATCCGCCCCGGATGCATCGCGGTCAGCATTCCGAACTGCTCGGCCACCACCAGCGGCGGATGGTTGGGCAGCATCACCCCGCCCGAGCCGACCCGCATCGTCGAGGTGTGCGCGGCGACCTGCCCGATCAGCACGGCGGGCGCGGAGCTGGCGATGCCCGGCATGTTGTGATGCTCGGCGACCCAGTAGCGGTGATAGCCGAGGCGCTCGGCGAGTCGGGCCAGGTCGAGGGTGTTCCGCAGGGCCTCGGTCGCGGTGGAGCCGGCGACGACGGGGGCGAGGTCCAGCACGGACAGCGGGACGGATCGAGAAAGGGTCACACGGCTGGCCAACGCGCGAGCGAGCCCGGAACTTCCCGCCGCCGCCGAGCGCTGCCTGCTCGAGGCATGGCGGGAGTCTCGGGTCACATGCGGCCGCCTGCGACACCCGAGCCCCGCATCGGTGCGTCGGCTGCCGTACTCGAGGCGCCGGTCGCGCGCGGGCTGCATCTCGGCCCGCCGTCCGCCAGGCCGTTCCCTGCACCCCCGCCGCTGGGCCAGACCGCGGCCGTACCAGACGTCCCCACAGCGCGCTTTCGGTGCTCCCAGGGCCGTCGGAGGCGGCCGGACCGCACCGCAGGCCTCCCGCCGGGCGAGCTCGACAGGCTCGGACGGTCCCGGCTCGCGGCGGGACGGCGCGGTGGCCGAACCCGTGGAACCCTGATCCGCCTGCCAGGTCGCCCGTTACCGTAAGACCCATGACTTCGTGGTCTCACGCCGGACAGTCGCCGGACGACTCAGGCGCACACGGGAAAGGCGGGTACCCGGCATCCGGATCCTTCCCTGCGCAGGGACCGGGCGCAGGTCCCACCGGCTCCTACGGCGGCCTCGGCGTCTACGGGGCGTCCGGCGGCGAGCCGCCCCGGTCCGGACCCGGCAGGGGTCGCGGCCTGCTGATCGGCGGGCTCAGCGTGCTGCTGGTCGCCGTCGTGACGACCACGATCGTCCTGCTGGTGAACGGCGGCGGACGAGGCAGCACCCCGGCCGCCGACCAGACCGCCACACAGGACACACCGACACCGATATCGGAGACCGCCGCAAGCCAGGAGACGGCGGACTCGCCTGCGGAGCCGCCGCACGTGCTCGGCTGGCAGGTCATCCACACCGAGCGCGGCGCGCTCTACGACGTGCCGAGGGACTGGGAGTTGTCGGAGCAGAACATCAGCTACGGCGACGTGGCCCAAGACGGCATCTCACTCGAGTCCGCCACCACGCTGGAACGCAACACCTGTGCCCCGGGCTTCCTCCGGGCCAGTGCAGGCGTGACGGTGCTGGCCGAGCCGGACCTGGCCGCCGCCGCGACCGACACCGCTCGACGGCTGGCAGAGAGCGCCTACAGCTCGCAGGAGACCCCGGCTGAGGTCGAGGTGGGCGATCCGGAGTCGATCACGCTGGCCGCCGACACGGCCGCGCAGTATGTGCAGGCCACCGCCACGGTATCCGACCCTGCGGAATGCGGATCGCCGGCAGGATCGATTCACGTCGTCACCATCCCCACCACCGACGGGAACGGGGCGCTCGCCCTGGCGGCCGTGGGGGATCAGCAGGTGGACAACTCGATCACGCCGGAAGACATGCGGCGCATCATCGAATCCTTCCGGCCGCCGATGCAGGGATGACCGAGCGGGGGAATGACCGAGCGTCTCGGGCCGCGAGCGGCTGCGATGCGCACACGCAGGCGACCGCTGATCGGTCGTGCGAGGCAGCCCTTGCCCCAGCGTCGGACTCGCCGAGTCCAACGTCCCGACGGTGGCCCAACCGACGCAGAAGGCGTGGCCGGGAGGCCCCGGCCACGCCTTCTCTGATGCTCTGATCGAGTCTCGACCCCGAATCGAGTCGTGTGCTCAGTCCCGCGTGATCTCGACCAGCCGGGCCACCACCGCGTCGACGGCGACGTCCTCGCGCTCGCCGCTGCGGCGGTCCTTGACCTCGACGACGCCCTGCGCCAGGCCGCGCCCGACCACCAGGATGGTGGGCACGCCGATCAGCTCGGCGTCGGCGAACTTCACGCCCGGCGAGGCCTTGCGGTCGTCGAGGATCACCCGGACGCCCTCGGCATCCAGCTCGGCGGCGAGCCGCTCCGCCGCCTCGCGCATCGCCTCGTCCTTGCCCGCGATCACCAGCTGCACGTCGGCGGGGGCGATCGCGCGGGGCCAGATCAGGCCCCGGCCGTCGTGGGACTGCTCGGCGATCGCCGCCACCAGCCGGGACACGCCGACCCCGTAGGAGCCCATGGTGATCCGCACCGGCTTGCCGTCGGGCCCCAGCGCATCCAGACCGAAGGCGTCGGCGAACTTGCGGCCGAGCTGGAAGATGTGCCCGATCTCGATGCCCCGCGCCGCCACCAGCGCGCCCGCGCCGTCCGGCGAGGGGTCGCCCACCCGGACCTCGGCGGCCTCGATGGTGCCGTCCGGCGTGAAGTCCCGGCCGCAGACGAGATTGACGACGTGGTGATCGGCCTTGTCGGCGCCGGTGACCCACACGGTGCCCGTGACCACCCTCGGGTCGACCAGGTAGCGCACGCCGTTGGCGATCAGCGCGCCCGGCCCGATGTAGCCCTTCACCATGAACGGGTTGGCCTCGAAGTCGGACTCCTCAAGCAGCGCCACCTCGGTGGGATAGAGCGAGGCCTCCAGCCGCTTGAAGTCCACCTCACGGTCGCCCGGCAGGCCGACGGCCAGCAGCTCCCACTCCTCGGCACCAGGAGCACGCGTCTTGACCATGACGTTCTTCAAGGTGTCCGCGGCGGTGAAGGTGCGGCCCAGGTCCGAGGCGTTGAGGTAGTCGACCAGCGTGGCGATGGTCGGCGTGTTCGGCGTGTGGTGGGCCGAGGCGGCGGGCACGTCGTCGAAGGGCTGCGCGGGAGGCGGTGTCGTGGTGATCGCCTCGACGTTGGCGGCGAAGCCGGACTCCAGACACCGCACGTAGGTGTCCTCACCGGTCTCGCTCTCGGCGAGGAACTCCTCGGACGCCGAACCGCCCATGGCCCCGGACATCGCCGAGACGATGACGTAGCGCAGGCCGAGCCGGTCGAAGATCCTGATGTAGGCGTCGCGGTGCTGCCGGTAGGAATGGTCCAGCCCCGCGTCGTCGAGGTCGAAGGAGTAGGAGTCCTTCATCAGGAACTCCCTGGTGCGCAGGATGCCCGCCCTCGGCCGCTCCTCGTCCCGGTACTTCGTCTGGATCTGGTAGAGCGTGACGGGGAAGTCCTTGTAGGAGCCGTACTCGCCCTTCACGGTGAGCGTGAACAGCTCCTCATGCGTCGGTCCGAGCAGGAAGTCGCCGCCCTTGCGGTCCTTGAGGCGGAACAGGTTGTCGCCGTACTCGGTCCACCGGCCGCTCGTCTCGTACGGTTCCCGGGGCAGCAGCGCGGGGAGCTGGATCTCCTGCGCGCCGAAGGCCTCCATCTCCTCGCGGACGATGCGCTCGATGTTGCGCAGCACGCGCAGTCCCAACGGCAGCCAGGAGTATCCGCCGGGGGCGACACGACGCACGTAGCCTGCCCGCACCAGCAGTGTGTGACTCGGAACCTCGGCGTCCGCCGGGTCCTCGCGCAGGGTGCGCAGGAACAACGACGACATCCTGGTGATCACGGTGACTCGCTCCTCGGCTGGTGCGGCAATGCGACGCCGGACGTGGTGGGAGACCACCCACGACCCGATCGCTTTTCTGGCGAGCAGCGTAGCGAGCGCCGATGCGGCCTCCTATCGGGTTATCACCCTGCGCAGTGGACGACCTCGTCGGCTGATCCACTCGACCGACGTCGACGCAGCCGTGCGCCCACGCCCTGCGGACCGCGTCGTCCACCCCGACCGGCGACGACCAGCCGGGCCGGGATCGCGGCGGTGCGCCGCCGATCTGCACCGGCACGCAGTCGGCCGGCTCGACGGCCGAGGCACGGCGGGCACCGGGTGCGGACACCGTCGGCGCCGGTCGGCCGCCTCGGCCGCTCAGGAGAGGCGCATGCGATGTCGGAACCAGGCCAGGGCGGCGACTGCGGCGCGGGCCTGGAACCGACGCAGGCCCGCCGCGCCCGCAGGCTCGGGCAGCCGCCTGCCGCGCTCCCAATAGCCTGCCAGCGCGGCGGCGAAGCCGGTGACCGCCCAGGCCGGGACGCCCGCCAACGAGGGGCGGGCGATGACGAGCCGCTCGGCATGTCGTGGCTCGTGTCCGGCCATCAACAGGGCAGGCACCAGACCGGCGACGTCCAGCCAGGCCGCGCCCCGTGCCGGACGGGCCCAGTCGACGACGATGATCCGACCGTCCAGGCGCCTGATCATGTTGTCCGGCCGCAGGTCGTTGTGCAGCAGCGTGTCGCCCTCGGCCCAGGGATGCCAGGCGCTCTCCATCGCCACGAGCGAGTCGAGATGTGTGTGCGCCCAGGGATCGAGGTTCTCCGGCGGCGCGGCGCGCAGGGCGGACCAGCCCTGCAACAGCGGACCGAGGTCGTCGAGCACGGCGGGCACCGAGGACAGCGGGCACGGGGTGAGGCCACGGGCCAGCCCGCCGACGGCGGCCAGCACGGCCGCCAGATCCGGGGAACCGGGACGCAGGCTGGGCTCCCGCCCGTCGACGTCCTCGAAGACCAGCGCCGTCCACTCTCGCTCCACGGTGAACAGGAGTCGGGGCGCAGGCGCCTCGACCGGCAGCTGGGCGGAGACTCGCGCCTCGGCGCGATAGGCGTCTGCCATCGGGTGATCGACGGGCAGGGCCTTGACGAAGACCCGTCTGCCGTCGGCGAGCAGCAGCCTGCTGGCGGCTCCCGGCGTGAAGCCGCCCGCCTGGCCGAGCGCCTGCACGACCGGGGCGGTGAGCCTCGCCTGCACCGAGGCACGGGTGGACTCCGGCACGTCCCGCCAAGCGGGTCGGGCGGCGCGGGCAGCGGGCACCACCGAGTTCACGGTCTCCTTCCGCCGCGTCGAGCCGAGCCGGTCGACGCGGCCGGTGACGATCAGGACGACGTCCGTCCCCGCGCCGAGGGTTCGACCCGTGATCGCCGGGACGGACCGACGCGGGCAGCGGGGCGAACGTGCGGCGGCGGGGTGGCGACCGGCGGGCGTTCGTCGCGCCCGCGCCGTCGCCGACGCAGGCGACAGACGGATGCGGATGCGGATGCGGGGAGCGGGGACGAAGCCGCCGAACACGGCCGAGGATCGGCGGAGCCGCAGTGTACGAAGCGAGCGGCTCTACCCGAACGGGTGATCCGGGTGAGACCTGCCGCTCGGTCCGAGCCCTCGCGGCGTCCTGGCGAGCCTGCGTCTGGTGCCTGCCCCGGCCGGCCGCCGCGCCGCCTCCCCACGCCGCACCGGCCGGGAAGGTCGGTACGGTGCGCGGGTGCTCGTGCTGCTGCCGCCCTCGGAGACCAAGGCACACGGCGGCGACGGCCCGCCGTTGAACCTCGACGGGCTCTCCTTCCCCGAACTCACCGACGTCCGGCGCACCCTGATCCGTGCGGTGGCCGCCCTCGCCGAGGACGTGCCCGCGAGCCTCGACGCGCTGGGGCTGTCGCCGAGGCAGAGCGCGGAGGCCGCGCGCAACGCCGTCCTGACCACCGCGGGCACGCTGCCCGCGCTGGCTCGCTACACCGGAGTGGTGTACGACGCGCTGGATCTCGCCAGTCTCTCCGCCGCCGATCGCGACCGGGCGACCAGCAGGCTCGCCGTCTCCTCTGCGCTGTTCGGTCTGGTCGGGGGCGGTGATCTGATTCCGGGCTATCGACTCTCGGCAGGCAGCAGACTGCCGGGACTCGCCTCACTGCGGAGTCTGTGGCGCCCGGTGGCGGGCCCGGTGCTCGCCGCGCAGGACGGCCTCATCGTCGATCTCCGCTCCGGCGCCTACGCCACGCTCGCCGACGCCCCCGGCGCGGTCGCCGTCCGCGTCCTCTCCGAGGACGAGTCCGGTGCGCGGTCGGTGGTGAGTCATGCCAACAAGCACCTCAAGGGCAGGCTGGCCCGTGCGCTGGTCCAGATCGAGCCGGAGCCGACCGGCGTGGACGAGGTCGTCGAGGCGGCGACCCGGCTGGGGCTGATCGCCGAACGACGCGGCTCGGGCGCCGTCGACCTGATCAGCCGCGTCGGAGCGCCCGTCGGCGCGGGCTGACGCCCGTCGGCGGGAAGGCAGGCGCGGGATTCAGGCGCGGGCGGCGGCCGACGGAGTCGGGCGCGGAAAATCAGTTGTCGCCGATCCATCGGGTCTGCAAGGCTCAACGCCATCGCGCACGACCGTCCGTGGTCTGCGCCCATCGCGAGGAGGTGCTGAATTGATGAACTCATCGACGCTCGACGCGGTCTGCATCACTCAGACGCCCCGCGCCTCCCGACACTGACTCCTCGCCAGTCGCAGTAGTTCGCCGACGGCGTCAGCGGTCTGTGCTCGCTCGGGAGTGCGCGCCTACTCCGCTGGAGTTCTCGCGATGTCTTCGCACCATTCGACCCACCAGTCCCCGGCGAATCCCACACCTTTCGCCACCACTCGGCGATCGACCGCGCCACGGCGGCAGGCGGCACAGCAGCCCGCGTCGTCGACGACCGGGCAGCGTCCCGCCGAGGCACCACCCGTGTCCCCGGAAACGGAATCGGAACGACCGTCCGAGGTCGACCGTCCCGCCGCGCCACCGTCCGGAACGACGGCCGACCGCACGGCCTCGGCCGTGGCTGCTGAATCGGCGAGGTCCGTGCCGCCGGACGCCGTGCCGGCGGACGCTGCCGAGCACGCCTCCGATCACGCGACCCCGCTCGGCGTCTCCTGGGACGGCGAGTACGGCGACGAGGACGATGTCGAAGGCCGGTACGGCGGCTTCACCGACTTCACCGACTTCTCCGACGAGCAGCCCAACGCGGAGGACGACGAGTACGACGAGTACGCGGACTACGACGACGCTGATCACGCCTGGGCCGGACGCGGGCGCAGGCCGCGCCGCAGGGCCCGCGACCAGGACGAGGCCGGACTCAGCCACCGCCGAGGCAGGCTGACCGAGGCGGCTCGGCAGCGGGCCCTGGAACTCCGCGAAGAGAACGTCGATCCCACCGACGTCCCCCTCCCAGCGGATGCCGACCGCTGGACCACCTGGGACGACGGCGTCCGGGGCCCGCTCCCCCACCCGGGCTGGCTCGTCACCGCCTCCGCCGCCTCGGATCGCGAACTCGGCGTGCTCAAGACCGGCAAGGAGGCTGAAGTTCACCTCATCGAGCGATCCGAGTCGATCACCGGGGCCTCCTGCCTGCTGGCCGCCAAGCGCTATCGCTCGGCCGAGCATCGGCTGTTCCACCGGGACGCTGGCTACCTGGAGGGCAGGCGGATGCGGCGTTCCCGCGAGATGCGGGCGATCGAGGGACGCACCGACTTCGGCCGCAACCTCATCGCCGAGCAGTGGGCGACAGCGGAGTTCGCCGCGTTGAGCAGGTTGTGGGAGCTGGGCGTCCCGGTGCCGTATCCGGCGCAGCAGGTCGGCACCGAACTGCTCATCGAGTTCCTCGGCGAGCCCGACGGCACCGCCGCACCGAGGCTGGCGCAGCTCCGCCCGGCCGAAGACGAGCTGGTCAGGCTGTGGGCGTCACTACTTCGGTCACTGCACCTGATGGCCTCGCACGGGCTCGCGCACGGCGACCTGTCCGCCTACAACCTACTCGTGCACCAGGGTGAGCTGATCCTGATCGATCTCCCGCAGCTCGTGGACGTCGTCGCCAATCCGGAGGGCCCGCGCTTCCTCGCCAGGGACGTGGCCAACGTCTCCGCGTGGTTCCTCGCTCACGGTCTGCCCGCCGAACTGGCCCACGAGAGCGAGTTGACGCGGGAGCTGCTCGACGCGGCGGGCCTGTCGACACCGCGATGATCCGGCGGAAACCGGTGGTCCTCGACACATCTCACACCGCGTGGACCACCGGTTTCGCTGGTCGGCCATCGACCTGCCCGCCGCCCGATGATGATCAGATCGTCCGGCCGTGTAGTCTCACAGGGCACCGCTCGGGTTCGAACTCCTTTCGTCGCCCGGTCGCCAAGGCGATTCTTCGGTGCTGTCGATCCACTCACTTACAGTCAAGGCGCTATGACGCGCCGGGCTCGTCCTTGAGATCGCACCCGCTTCGACTCTGCGCGGCGCATCCCCGAGACGTGCCATGTCACGGAGGTGCTTGTGCCAACCACGTCCCGAAGCCGTTCCGAACGCGCGCACTCGCCGCGTCACCCCAATGAGCATGGGCGTGGCGGCGACGGAGCGCGGCACGGCAGCGGCAGGCGACGTCCCCGCCGCGAGACCAGGCCGCAGCAGGCCGTCTCGCCGCTGCTTCACTCGGCGCTGGAGGCCACGGCCCCGCTGCCGACCGGCCCGATGCCGTCCTTCACGGAGCTGGGCCTGCCGGAGGCCCTGGTGCGGACGCTGTCCGAGAAGGGCATCACCGAGCCGTTCCCGATCCAGGCGGCCACGCTGCCCGACGTCCTGGCTCAGCGCGACGTGCTCGGCCGGGGCCAGACCGGTTCCGGCAAGACCCTCGCCTTCGGTCTCCCGATGCTGACCAGGCTCAAGGACGGCCAGACGGCGCCGCTGCGGCCCCGAGGCCTGATCCTGGTGCCCACTCGCGAGCTCGCGATGCAGGTGCACGACGCTCTGGAGCCGTTCGCCCACGCCCTGCGGTTGCGGACCACCACGGTGGTCGGCGGCACGTCCTTCCCCCGGCAGACCGCCGCGCTGCGGCGCGGCGTCGACCTGCTGATCGCGACGCCGGGCAGGCTCTCCGACCACGTCCGGCAGGGCACCTGCCAGCTCGACGACGTGATGATCGCCACCTTGGACGAGGCCGACCAGATGGCGGACATGGGCTTCCTGCCCCAGGTCCGCGCGATCCTCGACCTGGTGAAGCCCGGCGGACAGCGGCTGCTGTTCTCCGCGACGCTGGACCGCGAGGTCGGCACGCTGGTGCGGGAGTACCTCACCGACCCGGTGGTCCACGCCGTCGCCCCGCCTTCGGCGAGCGTCACGACCATGGAGCACCACCTGCTCCTCGTCTCGGCCGACGACAAGCCGGACGTGCTGGCGGGCATCGGCGCACGTGAGGGCCGCACGATCATGTTCGTGCGCACCAAGCACACCGCCGACCGCGTCGCCAAGAAGCTGCGGTCGGTCGGCGTCCGGGCCGGTGCGCTGCACGGCGGCAAGACTCAGAACGCCAGGACCCGCACGCTCGGCGAGTTCCGCGAGGGCAGCACGCCCGTGCTGGTCGCCACCGACGTCGCCGCGCGCGGCATCCACGTCGACGACGTCAGCCTGGTCGTGCACGTGGACCCGCCCGCAGACCCGAAGGACTACCTGCACCGTGCGGGACGTACCGCTCGGGCAGGTGAGTCGGGCGTGGTGGTCACGCTGGTGCTCAACGAGCAGCGTCGCAGTGTCACCGCGATGACGAACCGTGCGGGCGTGCGGGCGAAGTCGACCCGCGTGCGTCCCGGCGACGAGGAGCTGTCCACCCTCACCGGGGCCAGGACCCCCAGCGGCGAGCCGGTGGCCGAGCCGCGTCCGGAGCGTCAGCCCCGGCCGCGTCGGGCGGGTGCGCCCGGCGGCCGCGGTCGCGGCGGAGCGGGCGCGGCTCGCTCCGGCGGCTTCCGAGGCGGCGAGCGTCGGGACCGGGGCCAGCGGGAGAACCGCGCGAACTACTCGCGCTGATCAGACGCAGTGTCCTACGGCGGGGCCGGTCGCTTTCTGCGACCGGCCCCGCCGTCGTCTTTCCCGGGCCGGTGGCCGTCGGTCCGCCGTCGAGGGCCGGGCCGCGCTGCGGTGATTCGTGATCCCCCAGCGGACAGTCCGCGATGGCGGGCCCCGCCCGACCAGCGTTTTTGGCTGACCGAGCCACCGCACGGGCGATGAGTGCCGCGCCTCGAGTACCTCGTTCGGCCACTCCGTGTGGTCGATGAACAACGGGTCGAGTGCGAAGCAGCCGGTGGGTCGATCCCGGCCGCGATCGGTGTTCACCTGCCGATCGCCGCGCAAGATCCCGGCAGGCGACGTCGTCGTGGTGACCATGCTTGATGCAGGGATCCCGCAGCAGGCTGCCGCAGACCGATCCCCGCCCGTTGGCCGCCGGACAGAGCAGGCTCGGCGGCCGGATCAGACAGGCTGCTCGGCCCCTGTCTCCGTCGACGCCCGGTGAGGCATCGTCGACGACGTCGCCGCGCGGGGCATCCACGTCGACGACGTCGAGCGCCCTTCGGGGCCGCCGGAGGGACGACCGGGATCGGTCCGCCGTCCGGTCCGGACCGGCGTCGGACGGCGCAGGCCTTGCAGTCCGATCCCTCGGCGAGTGGCAGGCGCGGGCCGCCCGCCACTCGCCTGCGCCGATCAGGCCTCGGACTCCTCGTCCACCTCGGACGACGTCGGATGCGGCGCGGGCCCCAGCGCGGCCACGTCGCCGATGACGATCACGGCGGGCGGCCGGACCCCCGCCGAGGCGATGTCCTCGGCGACGGTGTCCAGAGTGGATCGCAGCACTCGCTGTGAGCGCAGCGTCCCGTCCTGCAGCACCGCCACCGGGGTGTCGGCCCGCCTGCCGTGCTCGGTCAGCACCGAGGCGAACTGCTCGATGCGTTCGACGCCCATCAGCAGCACGATGGTGCCGCGCAGCCGTGCGAGCGCCTGCCAGTCGGTCAGCGACCGGTCGTCGCTCGGAGCGACATGGCCGGAGACCACGACCACCTCATGAGCGACGCCCCGATGCGTCACGGGGACGTCGGCGACGGCCGGGACGGCGAAGGCACTCGTGACGCCGGGCACGACGGTGACGGGAACGCCCGCCTCCGCACACGCCAGGACCTCCTCGAACCCCCGGCCGAAGACGAACGGGTCTCCGCCCTTGAGCCGCACCACGAACCGACCCTGGCGGGCGCGTTCGATCAGCGTCGCGTTGATGACCTCCTGGTTCGCCGCCCGCCCGTAGGGGATCTTCGAGGCGTCGATCACCTCGACGTCGGGGGCCAGTTCCTCCAGCAGCTCACGAGGCGCCAGCCGGTCGGTCACCACGACGTCGGCGCGGGCGAGCAGCCGCCTGCCGCGCACCGTGATCAGATCGGGGTCGCCGGGACCGCCGCCGATGAGCGCGACACCGGCGGCGTGCTGCTCGGCGGTCTCGTCCTGATCGTCGATCGCCCCGGAACTCAAGCCGGCCAGTACTGCATCACGCACGGCGGCCGAGCGACGTGGCCGTCCGCCCGCGAGCACCCCGATGCGCAGGCCCGCGTGTTCGCCGACGGCGGGGGTCACGGCGCTGCCACCCGCCGCCTGATCGGCCCGGACGCAGAAGACCCTGCTCACCGCCGCCTCTGCCGCGACCTCGGCGTTGACCGACGGCTCCGAGGTGCAGGCCACGGCGAACCAGGCGTCGGCGAGATCGCCCGTCTGATAGGGCCGTCGCGACCAGGTCAGCTCGCCGGCGTCGGCCATCGCCTCCACCGACGGCGTGGCCTGCGGGGCGATGACCTCGACGACCGCGCCCGCACCGACCAGTCGGGGCAGCCGTCGCTGGGCAACGGTGCCCGCTCCCACCACCACGACCCGTCGACCGGTCAGCAGCAGCCCGGTGAGATAGGGATCGGGGGACCCGTCGTGCTGTTCGGCTCGCATGGTGCTCAAGGATGCCGTCAGGCGGGCCGGTGTCCTAGCGAACAGGCCGCGACACAGATCACGTCGACCGCGACCGGCCGAGGCACGAACGTCCGCAGGCTCGACCGGGCGCAGGGGCGTAGGCGGCTGTCGGCTGTCGGCTGTCGGCTGTCGGCTGTCGGCTGTCGGCTGTCGGCTGTCGGCTGTCGGCTGTCGGCTGTCGGCTGTCGGCTGTCGGCTGTCGGCTGTCGGCTGTCGGCTGTGGAGGTTCCTGCCCACGCCGGGAGTCCCGGCGCAATGCCTGGTCGTCGCAGCACTCCGCCCCGACTCCGCCGGACACCGGCCGCCGCCGAGAAGAAGTCGGCTCAGGAACGGCGGCCGCGCCCCTGCGAGGACTTGCGGCCTGCGGCGCGACGGCCGCCGGAGCCTGCGTCCGTCCCGGCATCCGAGCCCTTGGCCTCGCCCGCAGACCTGGTCTTCGCACGGTTCGTGGTGTCGACCTTCGCACTCACCGACTGCGTCGCGGTGCGCTTGGCGCTGACCTTCTGGCCCGCTGCGGGAGTCCTGGACTCCGAGGGCACCGGGTCGACGGCCTCCGCCTGGGCGGGAATCGCCGTCGTGGCCTCGGCACGCGACTGACCGGCGGTCGAGGTCTGCTCGCCGTCCCCCGCCGCCGACTCCGCAGTGTCGGCGGCGGCGGGCAGCGGTTCATCGGACTCGACACCGGCCGAGGAGTCCTCGGCGGCGCGGCGGGTCCGGCCCGAGGCGCCTCGGCCGCCGGCGCGACTCGCACCCCGTGCGGTCTCCTGCCAGTCCCGCACCGCCCACCAGGCCGCCGTGGCCTCGGCGCCGCGCTCCGCCTCCGAGGTCCTGGGCTCGAACGGCACATCGGCACCGGCGGCCGTCGACCCGGCGTCCCCGCCGCGACTCGACTCCCGTGCCTCGCGCCGTGCCGTGGCGGCGCTCCGGTGGGCAGAACCCGTCGTGGCACCGGCGGAACGCCGGTAGGGATGCGCAGACCTGTTCGCCCCTCGGCCGCGCGGCCCGCTCTCGGCCAGCGACTCGCCGATCAGGAAGAGGGTGTTGCTCCAGAGTCGGTGCTGCTTGACGGTCGCCGCCAGCTCGCCGAGTGAGGTGCGCAGGAGCTGCTCGTCCGGCCACGACGGCTTATGTCCGACGATCACCGGCGTGGTCGCGGTGAAACCGCCCGCCACGAGCTGCTCGACGAGTTCCCCGGCCCGCGCGCCCGCCAGGTACATCGCGATCGTCGCACCGCCCGCGACGAACTGCCGCAGGTCCTCGCCCTGCGGCAACGGCGTCTTGCCGCCATCCGCCCTGGCCAGGACCACCGAGTGAGCGCCGTCCGGGGTCAGCTCGCGGCCTGCCGCCGAGGCCGCCGCCGACACAGTGGACACGCCGGGCACGATCTCCACGTCGAGGCCGAAACGCCTGCACACGTCGTGGTGCGCCTGGACGCCGCTCCACAGGGCGGGATCGCCGGGCAACAGGCGGACGACTCGAAGCCGCTCGGCCGCCGCGCGCCGGTAGATCTCCACGACCGCCTCGTCGGAAACCCGCGAGGAGTCGACGAGCTGCGCCTGCTCCCCGGCGTGCTCGCGAACACAGTCCGGCGAGATCGACCCGGATGCCCACACCACGACCTCGGCCTCTGCGATGCGGCGGGCACCACGCACCGTGATGAGATCGGCCGAACCGGGACCTGCACCGATGAACGAGACCCGGCCGCTGGTCATGCTGCTCCCCTCCCCCGCGTCGGCGGGAGCACGAGACTGGTGAACTGGCTGAGGACGTCACGACGTCGTGAGCCGCCGAAGCGCCCGGTATGTCGTCGTCGCCTCGGCGCGCTGGACACGGCACCGTAGGTGACGACCGTACCGTTTCGCGGCAGGCCGTCGATCGCCGCCGTCGCCCCTCTCATCGTGATCGACACATTGGGTCACCTCATCGGCGGCTCCTCCGTCACGAGGACCCGCCGGGGCGCGCGGAAGGACAGCAGTCGGAGCTGCGGCGGATGCTCCTCGACACGGCGCAGCCGGGGCAGGGCGGCCGCGACGGTCTCCAGCACGACGGCGGCCTCGGCGCGCGCCAGTCCCGCACCGAGACAGAAGTGCGGGCCGTGGCCGAAGGCCAGATGTCGCCGAGGATTCGGGCGCCCGGGCCGAAACACGCCGGGATCGGCCGTCTCCTGTTCGGCGCCTGCCCCTAGAGCCGCGTCGGGGCGGGCGGCCTCGGCGCCCTCGGGATCTCCGGCTGGGCGCGGCACCCGGCCCGAGCCGTCGAGATCGGACGAGTCGAGATCCGAGGGGCCGACACCCGAGGGCACGGGACATCCCACGCCGGGCCCCGCCGACACGTCATCCCGGCCCGCCGCGCCGAGCAGCAACAGCAGTCGGGCGCCCGCAGGCACGGTGACCCCGTCGACGACGGTCTCGGCGGCGGTGACCCGGCGCCAGGTCGGGACCGGCGGTGTGAGGCGCAGAAACTCCTCGACACACGATTCGGCCGCGCCGGGGGCGCCTGCCGCGATCTCGCGCCAGCGCTCCGGTTCGCCGAGCACCCGATGCAGCAGGCCTGCGAGGAGTTGCGTCGTGGTCTCCTGCCCCGCGATGAACAGGAAGTAGCAGACGCCTACCGCCTCAGCGGCCGACAGCGGCGCCCCATCGGGCAGCCGATGTCTGCGCAACGCGGCGAACAGGTCCGGACCGTCCGGGTCGGCGGCGGCCAGCCGCGACCGCAGCCAGCGGTAAAAGTCGCCTGCCAGGACGGCGAGATCACGCTGGCGCCGCTCGCCGGGCAGGCCCCAGAACAGCTCCAGGGAGGCGCTGCTCCACTCCTTGAGCACCGGCAGGTCGACCTCGTCGACGCGCAGCAGATGCAGCAGCACCCGGGCGGGCAGATCACGGGCCAGCGGGCTGCCGAGGTCCACGACGGCTCCGCTCTGCAGGGCGGGGGCATAGTCGGCCAGCCAGGACCGCACGAGTCGCCGGATCATCGGGACGGCCGCCGCGACGCGCCGGGGTGTCACGAAGGCCGCGACCACGCCGCGAAGCCCGGCGTGCGTGTCGGTGCCGTTGTTGGCCAGGGTCGGCGGCAGGCTGAAGCCCGCGCGCGCCAGCGTGCGCAGCGCGGGAATCGACAACGGCGTGAAGGCGTCGAGCGCGTTGTCCGGGCGGAAGGTCTCGACGTCGGACAGGATGCGGCGGATGTCGGATGCCCGGCGCACCAGCCAGAGGCCGGTCTCCTGGGAGTACCGGACCGAGGAGGTCGCGGCACCGACGGTCGGGGAGTCCCACAACTCGGTGAAGAGGTCCGCCCCCGCCGCCGGGTCGGGGGGCGGGGCGGCGCCGTCGGCCCCCCAGAGCATCACGTCATCGACCACCAGCCGACGGTACGGCGCAACCCGGGGCTCACCGCATCCCGGAGGCCGGTGCGAGATCGACCGTCACCTGCCGGTGATCTGCTCGGCCGTCTCGGCTCGGCTGCCACCGCACAGCCGCCCGCCCCTCGGCGTACGGCGCCCGCATCGACTCGATCACGCGGTCGACCCGCTCGACATGCGGGCGACACCTCGGTCCGACGAACACGGCCTGGGCCGCCTGACCTCGGTCGGCCTCGGTGCGCCCGAACGCGGGCACCGCCACGACGTCGCGATCCCGGCCGGGCCAGGTCGACCGGGCCCAGAATTCGGGGCCGGGCAGGCAGCCCCGCGCAGGCGGCGCGTCTGCGCGGCAGCGGCTCGCCCGTCGGCGAGGTCGGCGGGACCTCGCCGACCGACCCGGTACGGCGACGCCGATCGCGCAGCAGGCACCGTTGCTCGACGGCGGACCCGACCCCCGGCTCGGCAGGTGACCCCGACTTCTGGGACCGGGCCGCGCGGCGCCCGTGCGACACTGCCGCGCGTGAGCGCTCCGGGTGATCAGGTGTTCGACTGGCTGGACGTCCGGGCCCAGGCCAGGGCGAAGGCCGGGCTCCGCCGCCGACTCGTGCCCAGGTCCGCCGACTCCGACGTGCGCAACCTCGCGGGGAACGACTATCTGGGTCTCGCCAGAGACCCGCGCGTCGTGGCGGCGGCCTCGGCGGCGGCGCGACGCTGGGGCGCCGGGTCGACCGGTTCGCGGCTGGTGACCGGCACTCTCGACGCCCATGCGGAGCTGGAACGAGACCTCGCCGACTTCTGCGGCGTCGAGAGCGCCCTGGTGTTCTCCTCCGGCTACCTGGCCAATCTGGGCGCGCTGAGCGCGCTGGGCGGGCCAGGCACGCTGCTCGTCGCCGACGAGTACGACCACGCCTCGCTGATCGACGGGATGCGGCTGTCCCGTTCGGACCACATGCGGGTTCCGCATCGCGACGTCGCGGCGGTGGCCGCCGCGCTGCGCGACCGGTCGCGGAAACGTGCCCTGGTGGTCACCGACTCGGTGTTCTCGGTGGACGGTGACCTCGCGCCCCTGGCCGCGCTGGCCGCCGTGTGTCGCGAGCACTCGGCGGGCCTGCTGATCGACGACGCGCACGGCCTCGGCGTCCTGGGTCCCGGCGGACGCGGCGCACCTGCGGCGGCGGGGATCGCGGGCGCGCCGGACGTGGTGGTCACCGCGACCCTGTCCAAATCGTTGGGCTCGCAGGGCGGCGTGGTGCTCGGGCCCGCGCGAGTCATCCGCCATCTCGTCGAGACGGCCCGCACGTTCATCTTCGACACCGGGCTGGCGCCTGCGTCGGTGGGTGCCGCCGCCGAGGCCCTCGCCGTGCTGCGGGCCGAGCCGGAACTCGCCGACCGGGTTCGCGCCTCGGCCCGCGCCCTGGCCGAGCGACTGCGGGCGGCGGGCCTGGACGCAGCCGAGCCTGCGGGTGCCGTGGTGTCGGTCCGGGCGCCCTCGGCCCAGCAGGCACTCGACTGGGCGGGCCGCTGCGCAGCGGCAGGCGTGGCCGTCGGGTGCTTCCGACCGCCCTCGGTGCCGGACCACGTCTCCCGGCTCCGGCTGACCGCCCGCAGTGACCTCACCGAGCAGGATCTGGATCACGTGGTGGACGTCCTCGTCGCCACCGCCCCCGCGCGGGCAGACGAGCGGCTGCTCGCGACGTGAGGTCGCCTGTCGACCCGCCTTCGCGGGCGGCGGGTGCTCGGGCACGACGATCGGGCGCGCAGCGGGATCGGCGACGACGGACCGGCCCCCGCACCGGCAGGACGCCCCGATCTCGCGGCCACAGATCGGGCCGGGACGTGCAGGCGCCGCCCGGGCGATTCGGTGCTGTTCGGTCGGTTCCACCAGCCAGCATCGGACCGGGGTGAGCAGCAAGTCCTCCCGGCTGACACCCGACTGCCTGCGCAGCTCGCTTCCCTCCGGATGCGGCGGCCGGTAGGCCGGGCTCAGATTCCGAGCCCGCCCGCCACCGTGAACTCCGCACTGGTGACATCGCCGGTCAGCATGGGTCTCGCCTCGGCGATGGCCGCCCTGACCTCCGGCCGGGACAGCGAGGCCTCGTGATGCTCCCGGCTCTCCCACACCTCGGTCACCCAGATGACGTCGTCATCGGTGGCGGAGGCGCCGACGAGATAGAGCGTGCAGCCCAGCGCACGCAGGCCGTCGACACCGCCCGTCAACAGGGCGATCACCCGGTCCCGGTGTCCGGGGGTCGTCCGCATACTGGCGAGGTAACCGAACATGTCCGCCGCTCCTCCGCGTCGTCGACGCCGCGCGACCGGATCGGCCGCGCAGCCGCCGAGTCAGCATGCCGCGAGGAGCAGCCCGCCCGCTTGCAGGAACGCGACACGCCGCGCGGTCGGAGCGGACCGATCGGGCGCACGGCGATACGGGAGGTCGTCAGCCCGCGTCGACTCCCGGACGGGTCATCGGCTGATGTCGGATGCCGTCCTCGTCGAAGGCCTCCCCCGACTCCTGGTAGCCGAAGGAGCGGTAGAAGTCGACGACCGTGACCTGCGCGGCCAGCACGGACGTCGCCGAGCCGATCTCCGCGAGCGCGGCCGTCATGAGCGTGCGGGCCAGGCCTCGCCCCCGCGCGGCCGAGGCCGTGCATACCCGACCGACGCGGACGACCCCGGCAGGCTCGGCGAGCAGCCGCAGGACGGCCGCCGGCTCGGTGGAGCCCGCGTCGGTCAACCAGAGGTGCCGGGTGTCCGGCGCCAGGTCACGCCCGTCCGGGTCGAGATAGGCGCAGTCCTGCTCGACCACGAACACGGCGGATCGGAGTCGGAGCAGGCCGTAGAGCGTCTGGGCCGTGAGCTCGTCGCCTGCGGCGCGATGCACGACCACGCCGTCGGTCGGTCGACCCTGGTCCTCGATGGAGTAGGCACGCACCTCGTCTGTCTAACAGACCACCCCAGCGCCGCTCAGACCCCGGTCTGCTGCGCGAGCATGGTCCGGTACTCGATGAGCCGGGTGTAGACGCCGGGGCTGTTCTGCCGAGCGCAGCCGTCGCCCCAGGAGACGAGGCCGACCACTCGACCCTCGGCGATCAGCGGACCGCCGGAGTCGCCCGCGCACGCATCCCGGCCGCCGTCCAGATAACCCGCGCAGACCATCGCCGCGGAGTCGTACTCCGGATAGGACCGAGCGCAGTCGGCGTCGGCGATCATCGGCAGGTCGAGCGACCGCAGCGTCGGCGAGGTCGTGCCGTTCTCGCTCGTCCGCCCCCAGCCCAGTGTCGTGGCGGGCGTCCCTGCCGAGTACAGCCGGTCGTCGCCGAGGTCCACCAGCTTCGCGGTCTCGACGTTGATCCTGCGGTCCAGGGTCAGCACGGCCACGTCCTCGCCCTCGACGAACGACGAGTACCGGGGATGCACCCAGATGCTCCGCACCCCCGCCTGGACGCCGTCGGTCGTGCGAAGGTCGGTGCGCCCGACCACGACGCGGACGTCCGACCTCGGCTTCACACGCACGCCCTGCTCCGAGGGCAGCACCAGGCAGTGGGCCGCGGTGACGACCTTGTCGGGCGCCACCAGTGCGCCACCGCAGTACAGATCACCGCTCGGCGTGGTGAGGGCCGCCATCCACGGATGATCGGCCGTGTCGGCGGGGACTCCGCCGACGATGCGACTCTCGGCCACCGACCCGCCCTCGGGCGCGTCCGCCGCCGAGGCGACCGAACCGACCGCCAGCAGCAGCACGGCCGCCAGGGCGGCTCCGATCCGGCGGCCGACTCGATGCGACTGATCCACTCGACGCAGCACGGCTGCTCCCTTCGGCGTAATCGACATGAGTACTCACCGTATCCGATCAGTTGCGGTACGGGATCATTCAGTCGGGCGAACATCGGCGTGGCACGGCCACGACGCGGATCACCCGGTACGCGTCAGGGCGCCGACTCGGCCTGCGCCGGGGACTCCGTCGGCGCGGCGGGCGGCCCCGGCGGTGCGGGTGCGGCGGCCGGGCTCGCCTCGGCGTCGTCGGCGGCATCGGATTCAGCCGCGTCGGGTGCGGCCACGTCGGGCGCGGCCACGTCGGGCGCGGCGACGTCCTGGGGAGGCTCCACCACCTCGGGCGCAGGGAGCTGCTCGGCGAGCAGGTCGGCATAGGCGGCGACGTTCGGGAAGGCACCGGGTCGGCCCGCCGCGCCGCAGCCTCGACCCGAGGGGAGAAGGCCGATCACCGCCTCGGAGTCGCCGTCCAAGACGAAGATCGGGCCGCCGACCTCGCTCTGGCAGGGATCGACGCCACCGGGATCGGATGCGGCGCAGAGCATCCACGTCGGGTCATAGAAGTCGTAGGCCGAGGAGCACGCGTCGGCGGACTGGATGCTCAGCACGCCGCGCCGTGACTCGTCCTGCTCGGCCCCGTCACCGCGCAGCAGGAAGGCCGCGCCGCCGAGCTCGTACAGCGCGGCGTCGTCGGTCCCCGCCAACCGGAGCACGGGCCGGTCGAGCGGCTCCGCGAGAGTGATCAGGGCGATGTCGTGGTCTGCGGTCGCCGGGACGTGCTCGGGATGCGTCCACAGTTCGGCGACTCGTAGACCCGGCTCGGTGTCGTCGCCGGAGGCTGCGTCGGCGGGCGCGACGACGCGCAGCCGGGCGGGGTCCGCGCCCCAGACGCAGGTGGCGGCGGTGAGCACGCTGGTCGGGGCCACCAGGGCACCCGCGCAGAAGGGCACTCCGTTGGCCGTGGTCAGCCGGAGCGCCCACGGATACTCGACATCCTCGGGCAGGACCTCGGGCGGTTCGGCGGCGGCATCGTCCGGGGGTGCGCTCTCGCCCTCGACGCCGACGACCGCCCCGCCCGCGCCACCCAGATCCGCGCCTGCCGTGGGATTCGCCGCCTCGGTCTCGCCTGCGGCGGGCCGATCAGCACTCGCAGCGAACAGCTCGACGCCGAGTCCCGGCACCACCGGCACGGCCGGCCCCGCGAGGAGGACCGCGACCACGAGCGCCAGTGGCCGTCGACGGATCTCGCTGAGCACTGTGGACATCGCTCCCCCGCTCTGATCGGCGTCCATGCAGCGCAACACGGAACCCCGTCAGCAACAACTCGGGCGCCCCGGCGTCCCGCTCGTCACTCGTGCCACGCTGGTGGGATGGCCATGGAAAAGACACTCCACCGGGTGACGGCCGGGTTAGCAGCGGCGGTGGCGATGTCGGCTGCCTGTTCGCTCGGCCCGCCGCCGAGTTCCGACGCGGTCGCGCCGCTGGACCCCGGCACGGTCGGCGTCACCACGGCACCGGAGTCAAGCGACCCGGCCGACGAGTCGTCCCGATCCCCCACGGCCACGCCGGAACCGGACGACGAACCTGCCGAGCCCGCGGAACCCGCCGCGCCGACGCACTGGCAGGTCGGGGCGTCGCCACTGCCGGAACGACCGGACGGCCTCGGCGAGATCCTGCCCACGCCCCCGGAGCTGGTCGATCGCAGGCTGCCGACCCCCGACCTGCTGCCCGCCCCGCCGGACGAGCGCTACGCGGCCGCCGTCGAGACGGTGCCCGAGGAGCTCCTCGCCCGCAGCACCTGGCATGCGGGCTGCCCGGTCGCCGCGACGGACCTGCGATACCTGACGATGTCGTTCTGGGGCTTCGACGGCGGGCATCACACCGGGGAGATGCTCGTCCACGCCGACGTCGCCGACGCAATCGTCACGGCCTTCGGCAGGCTGCACGCCGACCGCTTCCCGATCGAGGAGATGCGGGTGACCGCCGCCTGGGAACTGGACACGGCGCCGACCGGGGACGGCAACAACACCTCCGCCTTCGTGTGCCGCGCCGCCGTCGGCTCCGGCGCCTGGTCGGCACACGCCTCCGGGCTCGCGGTGGACGTCAACCCGTTCGTCAACCCGTATGTGCGCTCCGACGGGGTCGTGCTGCCCGAGCTGGCCTCGGCCTATGTCGACCGAGGCCGGGTGCGGGACGGGATGATCCTGGAGGGCGATGTCGTGACGGCGGCCTTCGACGAGATCGGCTGGACGTGGGGCGGGCGGTGGAGTTCCCCGTCCGACCTGATGCACTTCTCGGCGACCGGCGGCTGAGCCGCCCTCGGCGCTGCACCGGAGGCCCGTGATCCCGCTCACGACCTCGGCCGTCACCGGCGCCTCGGCTTGACCTTGTCACTGACGTCAACGTTCTACCGTCCCCGACATGACAGAGCACGAGATCGATTTCGCAGGTCAGAGCGTCATCGTCACCGGTGGCGGGTCCGGGATCGGCCGGGCGGCCGCCCGCGCCTTCGCCGAGCGCGGTGCGAGGGTGCTCGCCGTCGGGCGCAGGCCGGAACCGCTGACCGAGACCGCGGACGGACACCCGACGATCCACCCGCTCGCCGTCGACGTCACCTCGGCGGACGGGCCTGCGCGCATCGTCGAGGCGGCGCTGACGCTGTCCGGACGCCTCGACGTGCTGGTGAACAACGCGGGCGTCGTCGGCCGGACGCCGTTGGGCTCGATCACCAGGGAAGAGGTGAATCGCCAGCTTGAGACCAACCTGGTGGCGCCGATGTTCCTGACGCAGGAGGCGCTGCCGAGCCTGGAGGCCGTCGGGGGCGCGGTGATCAACGTCAGCACGGCGGTCGGGCAGCGCGGCTGGCCGGACATGTCGGTCTACGGTGCGAGCAAGGCCGGGCTGGACTTCCTCAGCCGGGCGTGGGCGGCCGAACTCGGCTCGCGGGGCGTCCGCGCGGTGACCGTGGCGCCCGGCCCCACCGACACTCCGGTGCTGACGAACAACGGATACTCGGAGGCCGACCTCGCGCGGGTGGAGTCCGAGAACACCGCTCGGTTCCCGCAGGGGCGGGTCAACACCGCCGACGAGGTGGCCTGGTGGATCGTCGCCATCGCCCACCGACGGCACGGGGCACAGGTGAACGGCGCCTGGTTCCCGGTGGACGGCGGTGGCAGCGTCACCTGACCACGAAGGAGGACCGGGCGAGATGCGGATCGGGGAGCTGGCCGCACGATCGGATTGCAGCACGCGGTCGATCAGGTACTACGAACAACAGGGCCTGCTGGACTCGGAACGCCTGCCCAACGGGTACCGCGTCTACGAGGACTCTGCCGTGGCCCGTGTGGTCAACATCCGCCGACTGCTCTCGCTCGGTCTCGTGCTGGAGGACGTCCGCTTCTTCCTGCCGTGCCTGGACGGCGACGTGTTCGCCGCGCGCCCCGGCCTGCCCGGTCTCGACGTCGCACGGCGACGACTGGCCGACCTGACCGAACGGATCGAGGCTCTCACCGAGGTGCGGGACGGCCTCGCCCGCCAACTCGACATCACGGCGGCGCGGGTCGCCGAACCGGCAGGCGGGAGTGGCGGCGTCCGCTAGCCGATCACGTCGCCAAGGTCGCTAGCCGGACGCGGAGACGAACCCGTCCCGAGATCCGCGCATCCTCGGAGGGATCACCCACGGCCGCCGACGCATCGCCGACTCGGCGAGCCGGCCGCCGGACCGCGGTTCGCATCGCCGGACCGGTCCGGAGCACGCACGTCGCAGCGCCGCCCCGTGGCGTCGGACGACGAGTCGCGGGCGGCACGGCCAGTCCGCAGGAGCAGCCCGGCCGGACCTGCGGCGCACCACCGGACCGTCGGCATGATCCGCGAACGGCTACGCCGAACCGGCCGCTGCTCGCTGCGGGCGCGGCGTCGGCGCCCTCGCCGTCACCCGCCACCGCCGCGTCGCGAACGAGTGGGGAACCTCAGTTGGCTCGACGGGCGAGGTTGTCCAGCAGTTCGCCGTAGATCCGGCGCAGCCCCATCGGAGCGAAGGTCCGTTCGAAGAAGCCGCCGACGCCGGCGGCGCCCTGCCAGGTGTTGGTCACCGCGACTCTGGACCGGCCCGCGACACCGGGTCGCACCGTCCATGTGGTGACCATGCTGGAGTTGGCGTCCCGCTCGATCAGGTCACCCTCGGCGGACTGGTCCACGTCGAGCACACAGTCACGAATCCGGCTCTTGGTGGCCTGGAGCTTCCAGCGCACCCGCGTCCCGGCGCCGGTGCCGCCCGCGAGCACCTCGTACTCACTGAACGGCGGGGGAAGCACGGCAGGCCGCGTCTCCTGATAGTCGGCGATCAATTCGCGAATCCGACTCACCTCGTCGTCGAACTCCCGCTCGACCGTGACCTTGACCTCAGCCATGACACTCCACTTCGTCTCGCCCCCGAAACGCCTGCATGATCACGGTATCGGTCCTGCGTCGACGGTCGGCAGCCGACCTGGGCGAGGCCCTCGGTTCGCCCGGCTCGCCGGCCGGAGACGGCGCCGCCGGGGTCGCATCGGACTGCGGCGCTGGACCCGTCGCGACCCGCCCTCGCCGCGGGCTCGCCCGCCGCACGGCCCGGACCGCCGCCGGACGGCGTGCGAGCCCCGCTCGCAGCGATATCGCCACCCCTTCGCCTGCAGCCGATCCCCGCCGTGGGGCGGACATCGATCGCAGGCCGCTACGGGCTGTGCGGCCTGCGAGGCTCAGTCGGGCCGGACCAGTCCGGTCTCATAAGCGGCGATGACGGCCTGTGTCCGGTCTCGGGCGCCGAGCTTGGCGAGCACCGCGCGGACGTGCGTCTTGACGGTCTCCACACCGAGGAACAGCCGGCCGGCGATCTCGGCATTGGTCA
Source organism: Actinoalloteichus fjordicus (assembly GCF_001941625.1). Taxonomy (NCBI): domain Bacteria; kingdom Bacillati; phylum Actinomycetota; class Actinomycetes; order Pseudonocardiales; family Pseudonocardiaceae; genus Actinoalloteichus; species Actinoalloteichus fjordicus. Next base: position 2,030,480 of record NZ_CP016076.1, on the reverse strand, counting down.
GTCCCGTGGCGAGGAGACGCAGGACCTCGGCCTCTCGTTCGGTGAGACGCGGCCCGGCGCGCGTGGGACCGGGGCGGCGCGCGAGAAGGGACCGAACCGCAGCAGGGAACAGCAGCGAGTCGCCTGTCGCGATGGTCCGGACGGCCCGCAGGATCTCCTCCGGGGCGGCGCGCTTGAGCAGGAAGCCCTGCGCGCCGACGCGCAGTGCGTCGTAGACGTGATCGTCGTTCTCGAAGGTCGTCAGCACGAGGACCTTCGGCGGCATGGCGTTGCCTGCCAACAGCCGCCGAGTGGCCTCGATGCCGTCGATACCCGGCATGCGCACGTCCATCAGCACCACGTCCGGCCGCAGGGCCCGAACCAGCGGGATGACGTCCACGCCGTCGGCGGCCTCACCGACCACCCGCAGATCCGGCTGGGCGTCGATGATCGCGCGCAGCCCGCCCCGCACGAGCGCCTCGTCATCGACCAGCAGCACGCCGATCACCTCGAACGACTCGGCTGCGGCCGAGACCCGGTCTGCCATCGCGTCTGTCATCGTCCTCCCGTCCGAGCCGACGGCAGTCGTGCCGTCACCGCCCACCGGCCGTCCACCGCACCCGTCTCCACCCGGCCGCCCAGGCTCGCGACCCGCTCCCGCACGCCCCGCAGGCCGCGCCCGCCGCTCGGTCCCGGCCGGGATCGGGTGTCCGCCGCCGGCAGCGGATTGCCGACGGAGATCAGCAGTTCCCCTGCCCTCATGTCCAGGGACAGGCGCACCGGGCAGCCCGGCGCATGCCGCAGGCAGTTCGTGAGGCACTCCTGCACGATCCGGTAGGCCTCCCGCGACATCTCGGCGTCGGGCTCGTCGAGGGAACCGGACACCACCAGCTCGACCTCGGTCCCCGCTGCGCGGGCGGCGTCCACGACGGCGTGTACCTCGGACAGCAGCGGCGTCGCGAGACGAGCGGCCGTGTCGTCGTCGCGCAGCAGACCAAGGACGTGATCCAGATCGGTCTGAGCCTCCCGCGCCGCCGTCTCGACGGCCCGCATCGCGGTCACGGCGAACGCGACGTCGGTGGCCGCAGTGTGTCGGGCCGCCCCCGCCTGGATGCTGACCACGCTCAGCGCATGGCCGACCGAGTCGTGCAGCTCCCTCGCCAGCCGGTGCCGTTCCGCGCGACGCACGAGCTGCCGATGCGCGGCTGCACGACGCTCGTCCGGCGTCGGACCGAGCAGCACGCCTGCCGCCCGACTCAGCAGGGCGCCTGCCGAGGCCACCGCCGCGAACAGACCGAGCAGCAGCAGGACCGCGCCGAGAACCAGCCACCAGCGTCGGACGTCCTCGGCACCGACACCCCAGCCTGCGGGCAGTTGGAGATCCGGCAGCCATGGCGCGGCCAGCCCGAGGGCTGTCGCAGGCGGCAGCGCCAGGGTGAGCGCGCTGATCACCCCGCCGATCAACAGGTGCAGCACGAACCATAGGCTCGTGCGACGCCGCGCCTGCCTGCCGCCGGTCCGTGCGAACTCCTGCTCGATGAGCGGGCCGCCCAGCAACGCCCTGGCCGCGCTCGCCGACAACTCCCGCACGGGCGACAGCAGCCCGACGAGCGCCACCAGCGGCAGGGCCGCCAGGGTGGCCGTGAGCAGGACGGGCAGTTCCTCGGTCGTCCGTCGCGCGAGCAACTCCACGGCGACGCCCGTCAACGCCACGAACGGCATCAGCAGGGCACCGCCGAGGACAAGGTGTGCCCAGCGGCGATAGAAGGCCGCGTCGAACGCCCGGCGGAGGACGGGCACGCGGCGCATCGAGCGCAGGAAGCGCGGCAGAACGGTCATGGCAGGCTCACGGTAGCGACGGCGGAGCGGGCTCGGCGACGTGGACGGGGCCTGCGGTCCGGCGGCTGCGGAGCTGATAGACCCAGGTGGTGGCGCCCAGCGTCGGGCCGAGCAGTGCCCAGCTGCCGTAGAAGAGGGTGAAGACCCACGGCGCCAGATCACCGGAGTCCGCCGACTGGGCGGGTGCCAGGACCACCGGGATGACGGTGATCAGGGCGCCGGATCCGAACCAGCCTGCGGCCAGCAGCATCCAGCGGGGCAGGAACCGAGCCCGATCGAAGGTCAATGCGAGGACGAGCACCGCGCCGAACAGGGCGAAGATCGCCGGAATCCATCCCGCGTCGAAGCCGTGCGCGACCGGCTCACCGGTGACGCCGAACTCGCTGCCGAGTGCCCATGCCGTCTTGATCGCCGGGTAGACCAGCACCAGGACCAGTGAGACCACGCCGAACCACGAGCCGTGCGGTCCTGGGACGGTGAAGACCCGACCGCTCAGGATGCTCGCGGCGAGAAGTGCGACGGCGGTGGCGGCCAGCACGCGCACGGCCATCGGGAGCAGTTCGTATGGCAGTTCACCGCCGAACAACACCAGGACCGGGATGCCGAAGACCTGGATGAGCAGCCCGGTCGAGACCCAGATCAGGGCCGCCCCGGCCAGTACGCCCAGCACGATCGACGCGGGATGTCGGCACGTCCTCGACCCGCCGAGCAGCGCGGCGGCGATCATCCCGAGTCCCGCGCCGATCGGGGCGAACCAGGCAGGCACGCCGGTGGCAGCGGTGAGCACGTCGCCGGGCGCGGGCAGCAGACCAAGAACGAGCAGCGCCAGGCAGACGACGAGCGCCGCCCTGGCCAGCTGCAGCGGGCGGGCGGACGGCGGTCTTGCATCGATCGGCTTCGGCGCAGGCGCCGCGCTCGGCGGGGCGGGTGCGGCCTGCGGAGTCGAACGGGGCATCGGAACTCCCTTGGATCGGCGCCGACGAGGTCGGCGTGGTACTCGACGTCGAGGTCAGGCTCCCGCGCCCGAGCACCCGCCTGCCTCCCTCGGCAGAGGGAGTCGCCTCCCTCGGCAGGGTCTCCACTGCGGGGTCGACGCGCCGACACCCCCCGGCACGGCGAGAGCACCTTCGGTCGGCAGAACCGCTGGACAGACGACGTCCGACGCCGTCGGCCGAGCCGGAACACGGCGAGGGTCCCGCTCGGCGGACCTGACCCGCCCGTCGGGTCGGCCGGGCCACGTCGACAAGCGACGTCGCGGCGAGCGGCCGCCTGCCTCGGCACGCACCGACCGAACGGGCGGCGGCGGCAGGCGCAGGCGCCGCTAGGGTCGTCGGCGAAGACCGACGATCTCGACGACGCTTGAGGAGTCCGATGAGCCTGGACCGGCCGATCGCGCCCGACCCCTACACCCTGCTTCCCTCGGTGGCGTCCTTCACCGTGACCAGTGACGACGTCGTCCACGGGGAGCAGCTGCCCGCCCGGCACATCTCTGCGGGAGCGGGCGGCGAGGACGTCTCGCCCGCGCTGAGCTGGTCGGGGTTCCCCGCCGAGACCCAGGGCTTCACCGTCACCTGCTTCGATCCGGACGCGCCGACTCCTGCCGGCTTCTGGCACTGGGGGGTCGTGAACCTCCCGGCCACGACGACGACGCTGGCGGCCGGTGCGGGCGCGGCAGGGGCAGCACTGCCCGGCGCGGCGTTCGCCGTGCGCAACGACCTCGGTACCAGGGACTACGCAGGCGCCGCTCCCCCGCAGGGCGACCACCCGCACCGGTATTACTTCGTCGTGCACGCGATGGACGTGCCCGCCATCGACGTCGACGCGGACACCAGCCTGACGGTGGTCAGCTTCAACCTCGTCTTCCACACCCTCGCCAGGGCGATCATCGCTCCGGTCTTCTCCCACTGAGGTGTCCGCACCGAGCCTGCCGCAGTCTCCGGGGCAGGCAGGCTCGTCTGGTTCCCCGCTCCCGCCTCGGGTCGGGACCCGACCCCCGCCGGGTCTGATCTCGACTGCTCCGACCCTGTCGGGGACGGCCCGCTCCACCGCCGAGCAGACCATCCCGGCGTGCGCCACCCGTTCCACCGAGCCGTCCCGCTGCGCGTGATCGCACCACGAGCAGGCCGTCCCCCCAGGCCTTCCCGCGTCCGAGTCGACCTCCCCGTGAGGCCGCCGTGGCGTCGTCAGGGCACCGCCCCACTTCCAGCACAGGAGCAACTTCCACCGTGAGCATCCGTGTCCTGCCCGGATTCGTGGCGCTGACCCTGGCGATCGTCGTCGCGGCGCTGGCCTTCCTGCCCTACGTGGCGCGGCAGTACCGTCGTCGGGGCCAGCTCGGCTTAGGCCACGCGCTGATCGCCTTCGCCTTCCTCTGTTACATCCTGGGCCTGCTGGCCTATGTGCTGATCCCGATCCCGCCCGTCGGGCCCGGCTTCTGCGAGGCCTACTCCTGGGTGCGCCCGCAGTTGACCCCGCTTGCCAGCCTCTCCGGACTGCCCGCGACCTTCGGCTCCGGCGGCGTCCGCTCGTTGCTGGTCGACTCGGCGTTCCAGCAGTTCGCGATGAACATCGCGCTGTTCGTGCCGATGGGCATGTTCGTCCGGCACATGTTCCGGCGAGGCTTCCTCGCCACGATCGCGATCGGGGCCGCCGCGACCCTGTTCATCGAGTTCACCCAGCTCACCGGGATCTGGTTCCTCTACCCGTGCCCCTACCGGCTGTTCGACGTCGACGACCTGGCGGCCAACGGACTGGGCGCGGTGGTGGGGGCGGTCCTCGCCCCGCTGCTGCGGCTGGTGCCCGGCCAGCGCACCGGAGCGGCGCCGGGCGTGCCCAGGCCGGTGACCGCGAGTCGCAGGCTGCTCGGGATGGCCTGCGACCTGCTGGTGATGTGGCTCTCCGGAAACGTCGCCCTGTTGATCGTCACGGCGGCGGTCGGCACCGGGGGTGCCGCGGAGGACGGGCTGCCGTGGATCCACGCGGTGGCACAGTGGGGCCTGCCCGCGGCACTGATCGGCACCAGCCTCGTGGTTCGCCGGGCCACGCCGGGGCAGCAGATCGTGCTGCTGCGTCTGACCAGTGTGGACGGCGGTCGAGCCGCTGCGCTGCGCGCCGTGGTCTGGTGGATCAGCGGGTTCGGCGCCTTCGGAGTGCTCCAGACGGCCGCGTTGATCTGGTGGGCGCCTGCGGTCTGGGCAGCGGTGGCATTGGCCGGTCTGCACGCAGTGTCGCTGCTGCTGACCGCCGACCGGCGGGGAATCAGCGGAATGCTCAGCGGGTTGCACGCGGTGGACGTCCGAGTCGGCCGAGACGGGCCTGCCGGCTCGGCGACGCCGGAGACCGACGAGGACGACCAGACAGGCGAGGGTGCGGCGGCCGAGCCGCAGCGGCAGTCCGGCACCACGGCGTCGTCGCGGCGCGGCGGCGGCTCCGAACATGATCGACCCCAGAACACCAGGGCGTAGCGCCTCTCGGCGGACGACGACCCGGCCACCATCGGCTCAGACGACACGGACACACGAACAGTGGAGATGACGGCGTGCAGCACTTCGACCTTGCCATCGTGGGCACCGGATCGGGCAACTCGATCGTGGATGACCGATTCGCCGACTGGAACGTCGCGCTGATCGAGCGCGGCACCTTCGGCGGCACCTGCCTGAACGTGGGCTGCATCCCCACGAAGATGTTCGTGCACACCGCCGAACTGGCGGGCACGCCCGCCGCCTCGGCCGCGCTGGGCGTGGACTCCGAGTTGCAGGGCGTGCGCTGGCCCGACGTGCGCGACCGGATCTTCGGCCGCATCGACCCGATCGCGCAGGGCGGCAGGCGGTATCGGATCGAGGGCAGCCCGAACGTGACCGTGTTCGAGGGCACCGGCCGGTTCGTCGGCGACAAGACGCTGACCGTCACCGGTCGGGGTGCCGAGGAGCAGACGATCACCGCCGATCGGTTCGTGCTGGCGGCGGGCAGCAGGCCGGTCATCCCGGCGGTGCCGGGGATGGCCGAGGTCGGCGCCCACACCAGCGACACGATCATGCGGCTGGAGAAGCTTCCGGAGCGGATGGTGATCCTGGGCGGCGGGTTCATCGCCGCCGAACTGGCACACGTGTTCGGCTCCTTCGGCGTCGAGATCACGATGGTCACCAGGTCGGGGGCCCTGCTGCGGCACGAGGACCTCGACGTCTCCCGACGGTTCTCGGAGCTGGCCGCGGACCGGTGGGACGTGCGGTTCGATCAGACGATCACCAGCGTGGAGCGGCAGGGCGACCTCGTCCGCGTGCACTCCCAGGGTCCCGGCGGCGCCACCTGTGCCGAGGGCGAGGTCCTGCTGGTCGCGGCAGGCCGCGTGCCCAACTCCGATCTGCTGCGCCTGGACCGCACCGGGGTGCGGACCCACCCGGACGGCCGGGTGGTGGTGGACGAGTACCAGCGCACCGACGTCGAGGGGATCTGGGCGCTGGGCGACCTCAGCTCGGAGTACCAGCTCAAGCACGTCGCCAACCACGAGACGAGGATCGTCCAGCACAACCTGCTGCACCCCGAGGCGCCGAGGGCCTCCGATCACCGCTTTGTGCCGCACGCGGTGTTCTCCGCTCCGCAGGTCGCGTCGGTGGGGGTCAGTGAGCAGGAGGCGAAGATCCGGGGACTCCGCTACGTCACCGCGACCCAGGACTACGCGGACATCGCCTACGGCTGGGCGATGGAGGACACCACGGGCTTCTGCAAGCTGATCGCCGACCCCGACGACGGCAGGCTGCTGGGCGCACACATCATCGGTCCGCAGGCCTCGACACTGATCCAGCCGCTGATCCAGGCGATGAGCTTCGGTCTGGACGTGCGACGGATGGCGCGCGATCAGTACTGGATCCACCCAGCCATGCCGGAGCTCGTGGAGAACGCCCTGCTCAAGCTGCCGCTGCCCGGCTGAGCCGATCGAGGACCCGTCAGGAGCCCGGCGGGCGCCCCAGCAGACCCGCCGGGCGACGAGAACGGTTCACATACCGCACGATTGGGTAATCTCGACCTTGTCGGCGCATAGTGCCCGACGCAGTGCCGAAGAGGGGTTTGAGCCATGTCTTCCCTGTTCTCTCGAATCCAGGAGTTCGCCAAGAGCCCGAAGGCTCGCGAGGCCATCGACAAGGCCAAGGAGATGGCAAACGATCCCAAGAACAAGGAGAAGGTCCAGGGCTACCTGGCGAAGTTCCGCAAGAAGTGAGCACGGGCTCGTGAGTGCCGACCGTCGTCAGACGTAGCGAGGACGACCAGCGATCACGCCGAGGACGGTCTGCACCACCAGCACTCCCAGCACCATCAGCAACGACACGTCCCAGTCGCCGGTCGCGTCGTGCAGGAGCCCGAAGAGGAACGGTCCGGTGGCCGCGATCAGGTAGCCCAGACTCTGCGCCATCGCGGACATCCTGGCCGTCTCCGCCGACGACCTGGTCCGCAGCGAGATGAGCGTGAGTGCCAGCGGGAACACGGCCATGCCGATCCCGAGGGTCAACGCCCACAGCAGCGGCGCCCACAGCGGCGCGACGAGCAGCCCGAGGATGCCGACCGCGGCCAGGCCGCCCAGGCCCGCCGCCCACCACGACTGAGTCGGGCTGCGCGCGATGAGGGGCCCGGTGAGCAGGCTCATCGGCACCCCCACCACCATCACCACGGCCAGCAGGAGGCCCGCCGTCGCGGCGTCGTGCCCCACCGCCATGAGCACCTCCGGCAGCCAGCCCATCACCACGTAGGCGATCAGGGCCTGCGTGGCGAAGAACAGGGTGATGGCCCAGGCCAGCGGGCTGCGCAGCAGCGAACCCTGTCGATCCGGCGTGGTGGACGGCGCGGCGGGCGCGGCGGAGCGGTCATGGCGGGCGGCGACCGACCAGACGCACAGCGCGGCCAGCGCCAGCAGCGCCCAGGTGGCCAGCGGCAGCCGCCAGCCGTCGAACCACAATGCGAAGCGGGGCGTCAACGCGGAGCCGAGCGCACCGCCCGCCGCCATCGCCGAGGTGTAGATGCCGGTGGCCATGCCCATGCGGTGGGGGAACGACTCCTTGACCACCACGGGGACCAGCACGTTGCACAGCGCGATGGCGCCGCAGGCCAGAAAGGTGCCCGCCAGCACGGCCGAGGGGCCGTCCACGGCGCGGACCGTCAGCCCGACGGCGAGCACGGCCAACGCGAGCCCGATGCCTCGGGCCAGCCCTAAACGGCGGGCCAGGAAGGGCGCGGCCACCCCGGCCAGTCCGAAGCAGAGCGTCGGCACCGTGGTCAGCACGCTCGCCCAGGTCGTCGACTGGCCGAGGGAGGAACGGATCTCGCCGAGGACCGACGCGAGGCTGGTGACGGCCGGTCGCATGTTCGCGGCGGCGAGGGCGACGCCGATCAGCAGCAGCCCACTGCCGACGAGAGCGGTGTGGCCCTTGGCACCAGGCCGCCTGCCTGCCGCCGCGCCTGCGTCCGGGGCCACGGCGTCCTCGCCGGCCAAGACGGCCTGCTGTACGCCGCCCGGTTCGTCGGGGAGAATCCGATCATTCCAGGCTGGTGGTTCTCGTCGTTCCCAGGACACGCGGACTACTATGCCAAACATAGGATGTTCGGATGAAAGGACGTCGTTGTGCCGTTGGCCACCACTCGACGCACCGGGCTCGTCGACCAGGTCATCGAACAGCTTCGACTGCTGGTGACCAGTGGCGAATGGGCGATCGGCAGCCGGATACCCGCCGAGCCCGAACTGGTCGACGCACTCGGAGTCGGCCGGAACACGGTGCGGGAGGCGGTCCGGGCGCTGGCCCACGCCGGGCTGCTGGAGGTCAGACAGGGCGACGGCACCTTCGTCCGAGCCACCAGCGAGCTGTCCGGTGCCGTGCGCAGGCTGTGCGCATCGGAGCTGCGGGACGTGCTGGAGACGCGCCGAGCGCTGGAGGTCGAGGCGGCCCGGCTGGCCGCACTGCGCCGCACCGACGAGGAGCTGGACTCGCTCACCGAGACGCTTCGCCGACGTGACGCGGCGTTGGTCGCGGAAGACTGGGAGTCGATGGTGCGCATCGACACCGATTTCCATGCCCAGCTGGTCGCGTGTGCCCAGAACCCGGTGCTGACCGAGCTGTATCAAGGCTTCACCGAGGCGGTGCTGGCCAGCGTCGCGACCGGTGTCGCCATGGACAACGCGGCGGCGTGCGTCCAGCACGTGTCCCACAGCGCTCTCCTGGACGCGGTGCGCGACCACGACCCGGAACAGGCCGCCCGCGAGGCAGGCGGCTTCCTGGACGAGCAGCTCGACAGGCTCGGGGAGCCGGGCGAGCACACCGGCCGGTCCTGAACCTACGGCGCGGGCGCGCAGCGGCTGCTGCTCCACGGAGGGCCGCCGCCTAGGTGCCCTGTCGGGTGCTCCATGACAGCCGCCATCAGCCCGCCTCCTCGGTTCTCAACCGCCCCTATGCTCCCGGCACCTCGCCGAGACAGACTGCCCCCTGGCTCAGCGCCTTCGTCGCCGATCAGCCGACCGTGATCACCTTGACCTCGTAGGACTCCAACTTCGTGTCACCGGTGAGCAGCGTGAGCGACTCGCAGCGGGCCTGCGCGATCAGCAGGCGGTCGAACGGGTCACGGTGGTGGAGAGGCAGCCGGGCGACCTCCAGCCCGTGTGACACCGTCACCGGCATCTCGTCGAAGGCGTTCTTCGTGATGAGCTCCGCCAGGTCGCCCGGCACGCTGAGTTTGCCGATCGAACTCTTGGTCGCGATCTCGAAGGCACTGACCGCCGAGACGTACACCGTGTTGTCGACGTCGGCGATCAGCTCGGTCGCCTCCCTCGTGAGCCGCTCGTCGTCGAACAACCACCAGAGCAGCACGTTCGTGTCCAGCAGCACCCTCATCGAGAATCCCCGTAGAAGAGATCCACGACCTCATCCGGCGTCTCGTCGAAATCGGGGGCGATCCACCCCTTGCCCTTCCAGTCGCCGGGGGTCCGCCGCACGACCTCGTGCTTCGGCAGCGGCCCGAGGGCCGCCACCGGCCTGCCGTTCCGCGCGATGATCACCTTCTCGCCGCCAGCTGCCTGGTCGACCAGCCGCGACAACTGCGTCTTCGCCTCATAGAGGTTGACCTGGATCGTCATATCTCCACGGTACCGTTAGACCTAGTCTGGTCAAGTCGATTGCACGAGGCTGCCGCCCGTCCGCCCACGACAGCGACGCAGCGAGGCAGCGGCGCAGGGCAGCCGACCCCGGCCGCAACGACGTCGATCTGAAGCGAAGCTCGGCGCCTGGCCCGCATCGGGTGGCCACAGCCGGCGAGGTCACCGCCGCTAGGGCAATGCCCCCGGCGCCAGCAGCGGCAGCCCGGCCGGGGCGCCCTGCTCGAGGAGCCGGAGCAGCGCGTTGGTGTCCAGGTGTTCGTCCACCAGGTCGGCGAGCAGGTCGAGCTGCTGCTCGCGGGCGGCGCCGAACGAGGTGTCGGAGGCGACACGAAAGCCCGCCCGCCCGGCCTGGTCAGCGGCCCGGCGAAGGAAGGCGCGGCGGAAGGCGTCGTTCTCGAACAGGCCGTGCCAGTGCGTGCCCGCCACCGGCCAGGATGCCACGCCCTCCACTCGATCGTCCCCGGCCGCGTCGTCTTTCCCGCCGATGCCCACGCGGGCCGCCGCAGAATCCGCGCCCGCTCCGCGCGCCGCGTCTCCGACGTTTACCGCGTCCGCTCCGCGGGCCGAGGAGACCCGCTCCACCAGCGGCGCCAGCCCCGCCGCGCGCCTGCTGATCCGGCCGTGATGGATCTCGTAACCCGTCACCGGCTCACCCAGCGCGACACCCGTCGGCGTCCGCAGCGTCTTGGCGGCCTCGAAGGTGACCTCGAGGTCGAGCAGGCCCAGCCCCGGCACGGTGCCCCGGCGGGACTCGACCCGGTCGTCGATCGTGCGGGCCAGCATCTGAAAACCGCCGCACACGCCGAACACCGGCCTGCCCGCCTCGGCGTGCCGTCGAATCGCCTCGGCCAGCCCCGTCCGACGCAGCCAGTCCAGGTCGGCGACGGTGGACTTGGAGCCGGGGATCACCACGAGGTCGGCATCGGCCAGGCGAGAGGGCTCCTCGGCGAAGCGGACCGCGACGCCGGGTTCGCAGGCGAGTGCGTCCAGATCGGTCGGGTTGGACATCCTCGGCAGCCGAGGCACCGCCACCCGCAGCCAGGACTCCCCCAGCGGCGGCGCCGGTCGGCCCAACACGCCGTCGGTCGCGGTGGACAGCGAGTCCTCGGCATCCAGCCACAGTCCGTCCGACCAGGGCAGGACGCCGTAGACGGGCCTGCCGGTGAGGTCGGTGAGCGTCCGCAGCCCGGGTTCCAGCAGGCCGAGATCACCTCGGAACTTGTTGATCACGAAACCCGCGATCAGTGACTGATCGGTCGCGTCGAGCAGGGCCAGCGTGCCGTAGAGATGAGCGAAGACCCCGCCGCGATCGATGTCGGACACCACGATCACCGGCAGCCGCCCGGCGACGGCGAGCCCCATGTTCGCGAGGTCGCCCGCCCGGAGATTGATCTCGGCGGGCGACCCGGCGCCTTCGCAGATCACCACGTCGAACTCGGCGCGCAGCTCGGCGAGGCTCGTCCGCACCGCCTCGGCCAGCTCGGCACGGCGACGCCGGTACGACGCGGCGTCGACCTCGCCGATCACCGTCCCGTGCAGCACCACCTGGGAGCTGCGATCGCTGCCCGGCTTGAGCAGCACCGGATTGAAGCGGACGCTGGGCCGGAGCCCGGCCGCCGCAGCCTGCATGGCCTGTGCCCGGCCGATCTCGCCGCCGTCGACGGTGACCACCGAGTTGTTGGACATGTTCTGCGCCTTGAACGGCGCCACCCGCACCCCGCGCCGGGCCAGCCACCGGCACAGCCCGGCCGTCAGCACGCTCTTGCCTGCGTCGGAGGTGGTGCCCGCCACCAACAGCGCGCCGCCCAGGCCTCGATCAGCCACGGGGCGCCGACGAGAACTCACCGGGCGCCGCACTCATCGCCGCAGCGTACCGAACCCGCCGACGCCGACCGCTGCCCCGCACGCCTGGTGCAGGCAGCCTCACGCCTGGGTGAGGATCTCCGCACCGTCGGCGGTGACCAGGATCGTGTGCTCGAACTGCGCGGTCCAGCTCTTGTCCTTGGTGGTGACGGTCCAGCCATCGTCCCAGATGTCGTAGTCGATGCCGCCGAGAGTGATCATCGGCTCGATCGTGAAGGTCATGCCCTCCTCGATCTCGGTGTCGACGTTCGGCTCGTCGTAATGCAGGATCACCAGCCCGCTGTGGAAGGAGCGGCCGATGCCGTGGCCGGTGAAGTCACGGACCACGCCGTAGTCGAACCGCTTCGCGTAGGCCTCGATGACGCGACCGATGACGTTGAGCCTGCGGCCCGGCCGGACCGCGCGGATCGCCCGGAGCGTCGCCTCGTGCGTGCGCTCCACCAGCAGGCGCACCTCCTCGGCGACCTCGCCCGCGAAGAAGGTGGCATTGGTGTCGCCGTGAACCTCGTCGAGGTAGGCGGTGACGTCGATGTTGACGATGTCGCCGTCCTCGATCACCGTCGAGTCGGGGATGCCGTGGCAGATGACCTCGTTGAGCGAGGTGCAGCAGGACTTCGGGAAGTTCCGATAGCCCAGCGTCGACGGGTAGGCGTTGTTGTCGCAGAGGAACTCGTGGATCACCCGGTCGATCTCGTCGGTGGTCACGCCCGGTGCGACCGTCTTGCCGCCCAGTTCCAGAGCCTGCGCCGCCAGTCGTCCCGCCACCCGCATCTTCTCGATCACCTCGGCGGACTGCACCCACGGGTCGGTATTGCGTGCCGGGGCGGGGCGGTCCACATACTCGGGTCGGGTGATGGCTGCGGGAACCGGCCTGCGGGGCGACTGCTGTCCAGGCCGAAGGGGGGAGCGAAGCGACATGCCCCCAGATTACGCAGCGCCGGGAACGGCGATCGGCGCCCCCGCTTCCCCAACCACCGTGAGCAGCCTCTCGTCGAGGTCGATGATCGCCCGGCGCGGAACACCGAAAGCCGGGATCGGCGGCCGACCGCACGCCGCTCCCGTTCGCCTGCGACGATCGAATCGGAGTCCGCGATACGTCTGAATTGAGTGGTTCAATAGCGAAACTCCCGGAGCCCGGAAGAATCGCTATGCCCGCACGTCAGAACATCATCCGGTACCCGCACTCGAACAAGAGCCTCCGCAGATCACCGATTCAGTCGCAACCTCGATCGAACATGACCGCCGCCGCCCGCCAACCGAGCATGAACAAGCCGAGAACAGTCGCTGTGACCAGCGCGAACGATACCGGCGGCACATTGACCGTGACCGCGCGAACCGCCAGTCCGCCCAACACCGCAGCCACCCAGACGCCGACGCCGACCGCCAGTCGAGTGGGCTCGCGCCAAGCCCTCGTCACCAACCAGCCGACGGCCAACCCGCCGAGAAACGGGACCGACGTCGTGACGACGTCACCGAGGCCTGCTGCCTCTTCATGATTACGTCGACCCACGAATGCGAACACCAGCACTGCCAACACGTCCACCGACGCGGCAGGCAGTGCCCGAGTGATCCGGGACACGAGCACCTCTTCATCTTGATTCGGCGAGAGAACACCTGATCGGTCTGGCGGCGCTGTCCTCGCCGAACTACTCCGTACGGTCCAGCAGGCCGTGCACGACGGGGAACCGTACTCCCCGTCGAATGCGTCGACACATCCGCCGTCCTCTTCGCCGTCCTCGGTGTTCCGCGATCAACACGGCGCAGGCCGCGCCGGGGGAGGGAGGCTTGGAAATTCGCAGGTCACGGTGTTCCTACTCGACCGATGCCGCGATCGGGGCCGACAGCGGGCATCGGGCCCAGACCGAACGGACGGGGTCGGCATCGACAGGTCAGCGAGCGAAGCCGGGCACCACGCCGGGGGACGCCCGCGACACACCGGGCCGGGCGGGCAGACGACCGCCGCAGGCGACCGGCCGACGACCACCACCCGAGTCTGCGGCGACGGGTCGTATCGCCCGAGCCAGGAGGAGTCGCCGCCGCGCGAGTCCGCAGCACGGGTAGCACCGTGCCTGCGGCCTGCACGGCTCAGACCAGCACGGTGCCGAATCTTCCGACGGTCTGGAAGCCGATCCGCTCGTAGACCCGCCGAGCGACGTGGTTGTACCCGTTGACGTACAGGCTGGCCGTCCGGCCGAGCCTGGTGACCAGGTGGTCGACCACGGCCGCCGTGCCGTGCACGCCCAGACCGCGACCCCGATGGTCGGGGTGCACCCACACGCCCTGGATCTGCCCCACTCGCGAGGACAAGGCGCCGATCTCCGCCTTGAACACGACTTCGTCGCCCTCGAACCGGGCGAACGCCCGGCCGCCCGCGACGAGTTCGACCACCCGTGCCCGGTAGGACGCGCCGCCGTCCTCGATCCGAGGATCGACGCCGACCTCCTCGATGAACATCGCGATCGCCGCAGGAAGGTAGCGCTCCAGATCCTTCGGACGCACGCGCCGGACCAGTGGATCGGGACTCATCCTCGGCGCCGTGGGGATGGCGAGCAGCGGCTGGTCCGGGCGGATGTCCCTGGCAGGTCCCCACGCAGGCTCCAGCTCACGCCAGAGGCCCAGCACCTGTTCGGCGGGACCGACCAGCGAGGAGCAGAATCGCCGACGGCGCAGCGCCCGATCGGCGAAGGCCCGCAGCGCGGCCCGCCCGCCGCGCAGCGGGATGAGGTTCGCTCCGGAGAAGCAGAGCCCGTTGAGCCGAGATCCGACGCCCCACAGTTCGCCGCCCAGGCGCCAGGGGTCGAGGCCGGTCGCCTCCACCCTGGCCGCGACCATGCAGGCCGCGACCGGGTCGAGGGCGATCGCCGACCGGATCGCGCCCCCGTCTCGTTCGTCGAGCAGCCGAGCACCGGCGAGCCTCAACACGCCGTCAAGAGTGCCAGAGGCCACTGATCGCACGGCGACGCGGGTCGGCACCGGTGATCTTCGCCGGGACCGTCCGGCCCCGTGAGGTCAGCTGACCGTCACGCTGGGCTCGCCGGTGTCCTCCATCGTCTCGGCGATGCGCATCGCCTCTTCGATCAACGTCTCGACGATCTGGTGCTCCGGCACGGTCTTGATGACCTTGCCCTTGACGAAGATCTGTCCCTTGCCGTTGCCGGAGGCCACCCCGAGGTCGGCCTCGCGCGCCTCGCCGGGGCCGTTGACGACACAGCCCATCACCGCGACGCGCAGCGGCACCTCCATGCCCTCCAGGCCTGCGGTGACCTCCTCGGCGAGGGTGTAGACGTCGACCTGCGCCCGGCCGCACGAGGGGCAGGAGACGATCTCCAGCTTGCGCGGCCGCAGATTCAGCGACTGGAGGATCTGGGTGCCGACCTTGATCTCCTCGACCGGCGGCGCCGAGAGCGACACACGGATGGTGTCGCCGATGCCCTGTCGCAGCAGCGCGCCGAAGGCCACGGCCGACTTGATGGTGCCCTGGAACGCGGGCCCCGCCTCGGTCACGCCGAGGTGCAGCGGGTAGTCGCACGCCTCGGACAGCAGCTCGTACGCGCGGACCATCACGACCGGGTCGTTGTGCTTGACCGAGATCTTGATGTCGTGGAAGTCGTGCTCGGCGAACAGGCTCGCCTCCCACAGCGCCGACTCGACCAGTGCCTCCGGAGTGGCCTTGCCGTGCTTGGCCAGCAGCCGAGGGTCCAGCGAGCCCGCGTTCACGCCGATCCTGATCGGCGTGCGGTGGTCCTTGGCCGCCTGGGCGATCTCCTTGACCTTGTCGTCGAACTTCTTGATGTTCCCCGGGTTCACCCGCACGGCGGCGCAACCTGCCTCGATGGCGGCGAACACGTACTTGGGCTGGAAGTGGATGTCGGCGATCACCGGGATCTGCGACTTGCGCGCGATCGCGGGCAGCGCGTCGGCGTCGTCCTGTGTCGGGCACGCGACGCGGACGATGTCACAGCCGGAGGCGGTCAGCTCGGCGATCTGCTGCAGAGTGGCGTTGACGTCCGCCGTCACCGTCGTCGTCATCGACTGCACCGAGATCGGAGCGTCCCCACCGACCTGCACCGTTCCGACCTGCAACGATCGGGTCTTACGTCGTGGCGCCAGCACCGGCGGCGGCGCCGCAGGCATCCCTAGATCGACGCTCATCGAATCCTCTCCGCGATTCGGTCGGTAAGCGACCCGCCCGTGACGAGCGGGCCGCTACCAGCCTACTGGGTGAGCCGCAAGGGGTTGACGATGTCCGCCGTCAGGGTCAGGAGCACGAAGGCACCGCCGATCACGACCGCTGCATAGGTGATCGGCAGCAGCTTGGTGTAGTCCACCGGCCCGCCTCGGGGCTTGCCCCGCCAGCCGCGCACCATGTCCCGGACCCGCTCATAGACGTTGACCGCGATGTGTCCGCCGTCCAACGGCAGGAGTGGCAGCAGGTTGAACACGCCGACGAAGAAGTTCAGGGTCGCCAGCAGCAGAAGGAACAGCTCCCACAGGCCCTGATCGACCGCGTCGCCGCCGATGATGCTGGCCCCGACGACGCTCACCGGGGTGTTCATGTCGCGCTCGCCGCCGAAGATGGCGGTGAACAGGGCGGGAATCCGCTCGGGCAACTCCAGCAGCCGCTGGAAGGTCTCGACGAACATGGTGCCGGTGAAGTCGACGGTCGCGGGCACGGCGGCCAGGCCCTCGTAATGGAAGGTCGCGGCCTGGCCGAGGCCGACGGCCCCCACCGACTCCAGGCCATCGCCGCCGTCCAGCGGCAGCCGCTGGACCGTGGCGACGTCCACGGTGACCGTCTGTTCCTCGCCGCCCCGGACGATGGTGAACTCGGTCGGCCCCTCGGCGTCGCGCGTCTGCTCGAGCACGTCGGTGTAGAGCGGGGTCGCGCTGCCCGCGACGGCGATGATCTCGTCACCGGGCTGGATGCCCGCGTCGCGGGCGGGCGCCGGGTCGCCCGGCGCACAGGGCACGAGCTGGCCGCTCTCCGGGTCCTGATCGCTGACGCAGTCGCTGATCACGCCGACGGACGCCCGGCCGTCGATGTTGGGCAGGCCCATGCTGAAGGCCATGATCAGCAGGATCAGAAAGCCGAGGACGAAGTGCACCAGCGAGCCCGCTGAGAGCACGATGACCCGCTGCCAGACGGGCTTGTTGTACATCGCCCGGCTGGTCTCGCTCGGGTCGACCTCCTCCAGCGCCGTCATGCCGACGATCCGGCAGTAGCCGCCCGCCGGGATGGCCTTGAGCCCGTACTCGGTCTCACCACGGCGGAAGGAGAAGATCTTCGGGCCGAATCCGACGAAGTACTCCGTGACCTTCATCTTGAAGGCCTTGGCCGCGGCGAGGTGGCCGAACTCGTGCAACGCGATGGAGATCCCGATCCCCAGCGCGAAGAGGATGACCCCGATTGCAAAGGCCACGTCGTCAGTCCCTTTCAGCCGCGGCGCCGCCGACGGCGACACCCAGAAGTTCACCGGCGCGAGCTCTGGCCCAGTCCTCGGCCGCCGACACGTCGTCGATGTCGGCGGGGTCGGCCCGCCAGCCGTCCGCCTCGCTCAGCACCTCGGTGACAGTGTCCACGATGGCGGTGAAATCGGTGCGACCTTGCAGGAATGCCCCGACGGCCTCCTCATTGGCGGCGTTGTACACCGCAGGAAGACAGCCGCCCGCCGCGCCTGCCGCCTTCGCCAGCCGCACCGAGGGGAACGCGACGTCGTCCAACGGCTCGAAGGTCCAGGCGCTCGCCTCGTCGAACCGGCAGGCAGGCGAGGCGCCCGGAACGCGGTCGGGCCAGCCCAGCGCCACCGCGATGGGCAGCTTCATGCTCGGCGGGCTCGCCTGGGCGAGGGTGGAGCCGTCGACGAAGGTCACCATGGAATGCACGATCGACTGCGGATGGACCACCACGTCGATGCGGTCATAGGGGACCCCGAACAGCAGGTGCGCCTCGATGACCTCCAGGCCCTTGTTCACCAGAGTGGCGGAGTTCACGGTGATGACCGGGCCCATCGACCACGTCGGGTGCGCCATCGCCTGCTCGACCGTGACGTCGGCCAGTTCCGCCCGCGTCCGCCCCCGGAAGGGCCCGCCCGACGCGGTGACGACCAGCCGGTCCACCTCCTCGGCCCGGCCGCCGCGCAATGCCTGGGCCAACGCGGAGTGCTCGGAGTCCACCGGTACGAGCTGGCCGGGGGCCGCCGCGTCGAGGACCAGGGAGCCGCCCGCGATCAGGGACTCCTTGTTCGCCAGCGCCAGGGTGGCCCCGGTCCGCAGCGCGGCGAGGGTGGGGACGAGCCCTCGGGAGCCGTCGATCGCATTGAGCACCACGTCGGCGGGCGTGGTCTCGATCAGCTCCACGACGGCCTGCGGCCCGGCGAGGATGCGGGGCATCCGGAACTCGCCGCGCGAATAGCCGCGGCGCTGAGCCTCCGCGTAACAGGCGAGTTGCAGGTCTTCCACGGCGGTGGCGCGGGCCACCGCCACGGCGGCGACGCCGAACTCCAGTGCCTGGGCGGCCAGGGCGGCTGGGTCACCTCCGCCCGCCGCCAGTCCGACGACCCGGAACCTCGCCGGGTCGAGGCGGGCCACTTCGAGTGCCTGGACGCCGACCGAGCCTGTGGAGCCCAGCAGCAGTACGTCACGGCGAGTGGCGGAACCGTCTGAAGTCGCGAGAACGTGCATCGCCGACATTCTCTTACGACCCTGGTCGGGCGCCGGAATCGGGCGGTCGCAGGCACCTCGAGGCGGCCGCCACCATGGTCACGAAAAGATAACGAGCCCGGCGCCTGGTGAATTCACACGAATGACGTGCCCCCGTCTGGGTACTCCCGTGTCAGCGGCGCAGACGACGCCCGAAGCATGGAAGGAGTACACCGATGGGCATCCTCGGTTGGATCGTGCTGGGGCTTCTGGCAGGCGCCATCGCCAAGGCGGTCATGCCAGGCAAGGACCCCGGCGGCATCGTGATGACGATGGTCCTCGGAGTGGTAGGAGCCCTCCTCGGCGGTTGGGTGGGAAGCGCACTCTTCGGCACCGGTACGGAGGACTTCTTCAGCATTCAGACCTGGATCGTCGCCATTCTCGGCTCGATCGTGCTGTTGGCCATCTATCGCATGGTCGTGGGACGCCGTGGATCACCTCGGGCGCACGCCTGAGCTGGTCCTCGACTACGGAAGGGATCGCGGTGCCTTACGGCGCTCGCGGTCCCTTCCGCGTGTCCGGGGTCGCGGGCCGAGGTCCCGCCTCCTGACGGCGCAGTCCAGTTCGCGCCCCGGGAGGATGCGCGACGCCCGGAGGCGATCCCCGTGCGGCAGCGCCCCGAGGGGGTCACGAGGCAGTGGACAGGACGTCTCGCGCGGCCGACCGCCCGG
Source organism: Actinoalloteichus fjordicus (assembly GCF_001941625.1). Lineage (NCBI taxonomy): Bacteria > Bacillati > Actinomycetota > Actinomycetes > Pseudonocardiales > Pseudonocardiaceae > Actinoalloteichus > Actinoalloteichus fjordicus. The sequence goes on along the minus strand of NZ_CP016076.1, from coordinate 2,011,295 downwards.
CCCGACGAGCCCGCAACACGGTGACCAGCACGCCGAGGAGCAGCACCGCGGCGGAGGCGGCCACCATGGCCGTCGACAGGGCCACCACTTCGGGGGACACCCCGCGCCGAGCCTGCCCGTAGACGAACACCGGCAGCGTCGTCGAGCCGACCCCGGTGAGATATCCCGAGGTCACGACGTCGTCGAAGGACAGCACGAAGGCGAAGGCCGCGCCTGCGCCGACGGCCGGGGCGATCAACGGCAGCGTGACCGTGCGCCAGCGCGTCAGCGGACCGGCCCCCAGATCGGCGGCCGCCTCCTCGATCCTCGGATCAAGGCCCGCCAGACGGGCCCGCACCACGACCACGACATAGCTGAGCGAGAACGTGACGTGCGCGAGCAGCAGCGCGCCGAAGCCGAGCGGAATGCCCAGCAGCTGCACGCAGAACGCCAACAGACTCACCCCGAGCACCACCTCGGGCACCACCAGGGGCAACGCCAGCACCGTCGTCCACAGGCCGCGCCCCCGGAACGCCCGCCGCAGGCCGAAGGCCGCGAGAGTCCCGATGAGGGTGGCGATCACCGCGCTGACCGCTGCCAGCCGCAGGGACAGCAGCAGCGCCGACATCACCCGCTCGTCGTTCGCCAGTTCGACGTACCAGCGCAGGGAGAAGCCGGTGAGGGTGCTCAGCGTCCGTGAATCGTTGAACGAGACCAGCGCCAACCACAGGATCGGCGCGTACAGGAAGACGTAGACCGCGACCGCCGCCGCGCCGAGCCGCCAGGGCCGTCGAACGGCACGTCGCCGCCCGACCGGTCGCCCGTCCGCCCGGCGGGCCCCCGAGTCGCTCCCCTGGCTCCGCCGCCCGAGCCGAGGCGCTGCGCTCACAGGACGTCCTCTCCCCTGCGGCCGCGCGCCAGCAGCGCGACCACCACCAGGATCAGCAGCAGCACCGCCATCGCCGAGCCGAGCGGCCAGTTGTTGCCGCCGCCGAACTGGTCGTCGACGACGCTGCCGAAGGTGCTCTGGTCGACGCCGCCGAGGAGGCTCGGCGTCACGAAGTCCCCGGCGGCAGGCACCAGGACCAGCAGCGCCCCCGCGAGGATGCCCGGCAGCACGCCGGGGAGAACGACGCGGAAGAACGTCCCCAGTCTGCCGTGCCCCAGGTCGTAGGAGGCCTCCACGAGCTGGTGGTCGAAGCGCACGCAGGCCACGTAGAGCGGCAGCACCATGAACGGGAGGAACCCGTAGGTCAGGCCCAGCACCACCGCCGTGTCGGTGAGCAGGTAGCCGCCCGCCCGTCCGAGGCCGACGAGGTCGAGCAGCCGATTGATCGGGCCGTCGCCGTCGAGCAGCGCCTTCCACGCGTAGACCCTGGCCAGATAGCTCGCCCAGAACGGGATCAGCACGAGCGCGAGCAGCACCGTGCGGAACCGACCACCGTGTCGGGCGATGAACCACGCCAGCGGAAAGGCGAGCACCAGGCACGCCGCCGTGGTCACGGTCGCGTAGACGAGGGTGCGCCAGAAAATCGGCAGGAACGCCGGGTCCAGCGCGGTTCGATAGGGCAGCGTCGTCCAGGGCAGCACGGCTCGTGCCGCGCCGGTGTCCCTGGTCGCGAAGCTGAACTGCACCACGAGTGCCAACGGGACCAGCAGGAACAGGACCAGCCACAACGCCGCGGGCCCCAGCTGTCCCGCCGTGGCCAGCCCCCGCGCGATCCCGCGCCGCGAGCGCGGGCCCGTCACCCGGTCTTCACCCTGGTCCAGGCGTCCGCGTAGCGGGCCTCCACCTCGGGGCCGAGATCGGCGGTGAACGGCAGTCTGGCCAGCTCCTCCTCTGACGGGTAGATCAGCGGATCGTCCCGCAGCGCCGGATCGATCAGTGGCAGGGCGGCCTCGTTGGGGCTGCCGTACTGGATCTCCTCCGCCAGCCGCGCCCCGACCTCGGGCTGCAGGATGTGGTCGATGAAGCGGTGGGCGTTCTCGGCGTGCGGTGCGTCCCTCGGAATGCACAACACGTCGACCCAGGACAGCCCGCCCTCCGCTGGAATCACATAGGCCAGGTCGGGATTGGCCTCCTGGGCCTGGAACACGTCCCCGGAATAGGCCTGGGCCAGCGGTGCCTGGCCGGAGGACAGCGGCTCGATGACGTCCGAGGTGATCTGACCGAGCCTGCTCTTCAGGTCCAGCAGGTACTCCACCGCCTCGTCCAGGTCGGCGGGCTCGGTGGAGTTCGGATCGTGTCCCAGCGCCAACATGCCCAGCGCCAGGCCGTCGCGAGCCTCGTCGAGCAGGATGCTGCGGCCCCGCGCCGTGGGCAGGTCGAAGGCCGACAGGCTGGTCACCTCCGCACCCAGCTCGGCGGGCGAGTAGGCCAGCCCGGTCGTGCCCCAGGCCCACGGAACGGAGTAGCGGTTCCCTGGGTCGTAGTCGGCGTCGCGGAAGCGACTCCCCAGGTTGTCGAGATTGGTCAACAGGTCCTGATCGAGGGGGCGCAGCAGATCGGAGCGCAGGAACCTCCGCAGGAAGTTGTCGGTGGGGACCACCAGGTCGTACCCGGCCGCGCCCGAGGCGATCTTGGCCTCCAGTTCGTCGTTGGAGCTGAAGTTGTCGTAGACGACCCGGATGCCGGTCTCCTCCTGGAAGCCGGGGATGGTGTCCTCGTCGATGTAGTCGGTCCAGTTGTAGAGGTTGAGCACCGGCTCGTCGACGTCGTTGCGCACGGACGAGGAGTCCGGCGAGGCGGAGTCGGACGGGGACGGCGCGGCGCCCACTCCGCAGGCCGCCGCTCCCTGCGCGGCCACCGCGAAGAAGGCCATCGACCTCAACATCGATCGGCGCGTGAGGCGCGGGCTGCCCCCGTCCCACAGTCGTGCGATCCGCACCGCCGGTCGTCCGTCCTGCTCGGATGCCATGTCGCATCCACCTCCCTCACCGTGTTTCGTCCCGTGCCGTGTTCGTGCTGTGCCGTGTTCGTGCCGTGCTCGGCGCCCCGGTCAGCGTCGACTCGACGCGGGGGCCGTTCGATGTGCGCGAACGCGCGGTGTCGCGGCGCGTTCGCCGGGCCGGTCACCCTCGTGGCGCCGATCCGCTCCGCGCCGTCGAGCCGCAGGCAGGCATGGACTCGGATCGCGCCGCCGAGCCCGCCCTCCCTGCGCCTGTCACTCCCTCGATCGGTGTCATGGTCCCGCCTCCGCCGCGCCGTGGTCGTCGAGATCGGCGTCGTCGGCCAGCAGCACGCTGTGCTCGGGGTCCCAGGCCAGCAGCACGGGCTGGCCCGGACCGCCCGCATCGCTGATCCGCCGGGTGTTCTGCACGAACGCCACCAGGGTGTCCCCGCCCGTCGCGGGGACCCGCACCAGATACTGGGTGGACACGCCGGTGTAGACGATGTCGACGACGGTGCCCGGCAGCAGGCACCAGCCCGAGGGCGGCGCCACCGATCCGTCCACGTCGTAGACGTGCACCTTCTCCGGCCGGACCGTCAGTACCACGCGGCTGCCCGCCCGGGCGGCGGTCCCGGCAGGCAGCGTCGCGCGCAGGCGCGCGCCCGGACCCACCCGCAGCTCCAACAGGTCGGCGGCCGCGTCGTGCCCGACGACCTCGCTGTCCAGGATGTTCGTCGTGCCCGTGGCGGAGGAACGCAGGAAGCTCGCGACGAACCTGCTGGCCGGGCGCTCGTAGACGTCCTCGGGGTAGCCGACCTGCCGGATGCGTCCGCCCGCGAGCACGGCGAGGCGATGCGAGAGGACCAGTGCCTCCTCCTGATCATGGGTGATGTAGAGGAAGGTCGTGCCGACCTCGCGTTGAATACGCATCAGCTCGACCTGCATCCGCCCGCGAAGCTGAGCATCCAGCGCGCCGAGCGGCTCGTCGAGGAGCAGCACACGCGGGCGAGCGGCCAGTGCCCTCGCCACCGCGACCCGTTGTTGCTGGCCGCCGGAGAGCTGGTGCGGCCTGCGCCGGGCGAAACCGGACAGTTGGACGAGCTCCAGATGTTCGCCGACCCGTCGCCGCAGCTCACCCCCGCGCAGCCCCTTGCGGCGCAGCGCATAGGCCACGTTGTTCCAGACGTCCAGGTGCGGGAACAACGCATAGGACTGGAACACGGTGTTGACGTCGCGCCGGTACGGCGGCACGCCGACCATGTCGACGCCGTCGAGTTCGATGGTCCCGCGCTCGGGGTCGGCGAAGCCTGCAATCATCCGCAGCAGGGTCGTCTTGCCGCTGCCGGACGGCCCGAGGATCGAGAAGAACTCGCCCTCGTGCACCCGCAGCGAGAGATCGTCGAGCACGATCTGGTCCCCGTAACGTCGGGTGACCCCGGACAACGCGACCGCGACCGGGGCGAAGGTGTCGGGGGTGCGCTGTTCTCGGGGATGGAACTCCGCCGACTCGTCGGTCACAGGCACACACCTCGGCAGGGACAGCGGGGGACTGGGGCCGTCGGCATCGGGTCACGGCCCGGTCGACGCGCCGCAGCGTAGACGAGACCCTCCTACCGCAGACAGTCACCGGCGGACAGCCCAGGCTGATCGGGGTCACGACGCCCCCGTATGCGACGATACGTGGGCAACCTACTCGATCGTGTTCGTGGTGGAGGGAACGTGGCCGCTCGTTCTGCAAGGTCCTCGTCGGCAGTGGAGAAGCGTCCCGCCACGACCGTCGACCCCCATGAGGAGCCCTCGGCCGAATGGGGCTGGCACGGCGGCTTCCCCGTCGGCACGCGGGTGGCAGGCTGGGTGGGCGCCCTCTCCGTGTTCGCCATGCTGATCGGCAACCACGAGGGTCACACCGAGGACCTCTGGCTGATCTTCCTCGGCGCAGGCATGGTCGCCGCGCTGATCTGGGACCAGGTCCGCCGCCGGACCTCCTGGCGTAACTGAGCCCGGCTCGGGGCGACGCACGGCGCTACCCGGTCACCATGCGCCAGGGATTGCCGGGAACGGCGTGCACCAAAGAGTGGTTCAAGCCACCATCGAGCTCATGACCAGCAGCGTTTCCGCTCAACGCTTGCGTCTTTGCGTCGTCCTCTGTTGACTTCTCCGCGTGCACTTCAGACGTCGACCCGCGCGACCCGCGCCCGGGTCGACGTCTCGGGCCGATGATGCCCCGCCGCGCACAGTCCCGTCCCGACTCATCGGGTCGGCAGCTCCCTCCGCGACGGCCGCCCGCCGGGTGGCTATGGGCAGTCCGCAAGCCCGTCGACGTCACCGAGCAGCACGGCGTCGTCGATTGCCGTCCATCCCCGCCGCGACGGAAGCTCGACCGGCCCGGCACAGCGATGGAGAGCGATCATGAGAGTCACCGACGAGCTGATCACGAACAACAAGGCCTACAGCGCGTCCTTCGGCCTCAAACTGCCGCTGCCGCCCGCCCTGAAACTCACCGTGGTCGCCTGCATGGACTCGCGACTCGACGTGTTCGAGATGCTGGGACTCCGCCTCGGCGACGCCCACATCATCCGCAACGCAGGCGGCGTGATCACCGACGACATGATCCGCTCCGTGGTGATCAGCCAACGGATGCTGGGCACCGAGGAGATCATCCTCATCCATCACACCGACTGCGGGATGCTCACGTTCACCGACGACGAGCTGAAGTCCGAGATCCTCGCCGAGACCGGCATCAAGCCGGAATGGGCCGCCGAGGCCTTCGACGACCTCGACGGCGACGTCCGGCAGTCCATCAAGCGCATCCAGACCAACCCCTTCATCGAACACAAGAACGTTCGAGGATTCGTCTTCGACGTCGAGACCGGGGCGCTGCGCGAAGTCGTGTGACGGCGCGCGGGCCGTCGAACGAGCGCGGGCTACCGCTCCGATCGACCGGGATCGGATGACGGCGGACCAGCGAGACGTTCCGTGCTGGTCTGAGCCTCGTATCCTCCCGGGTCGCGCCTCGCCGAACCCCGGGAACGCGGTCCGGCGGGCTCGGCCCGTTCTAGCCCTCGATCGGCCCACCGTGTCGCCGTGTGGACGTCGGCGATCGGCACGGTGGGCCGCTCAGCGGCGCGGTGAAGCGTCGGGGAACCACCGGCCGGGCGTTTCGGCAGGCAGGTTCCGCTGCCGGGAGGCCACGGAGGGGTGCCGCTCCGGCAGCCCGACGCCGCCTCGAACGAGCGCTCCGGCGCTGTGACTTCGGCCGGATGGACCCCGTCCCGTGCTCCGGCGCCTGCGAGTCCGTCTCGCCCGGCCAGGATAGGCAGGTACCGGGGTGGGATGTCGGGCCTGGTTCGTCCGGATCACCGGCCCGAAGCGGTCCTGAGGGCACAGGGCGACAGGCCCGCCGCACCGGTCAAGGAGGCGAGAGCCGGTGCGAAGGTCGCCCCCACAGTTCGAGGGGGCAGGCCCGGGGCACGACGTGCGTGATCCGCGACCCGTGCGCCCCGCTCAGCCCTCCGCGGCGAGCTGGCCGCAGGCGGCGGCGATCTCCTGTCCCCTGGTGTCCCGAACGGTGCAGCTCACGCCGCCCTCCTGCACGCGGCGGACGAACTCGCGTTCCACCGGCTTGGGGCTGGCGTCCCACTTGCTCCCCGGCGTCGGGTTCAGCGGAATCAGGTTGACGTGGACGAGTTGGCCCAGGTGCCTGCGCAGCAGCTTCGCCAGGAGGTCGGCCCGCCATGGCTGGTCGTTGACGTCGCGGATGAGGGCGTACTCGATGGACACCCGCCTGCCGGTACGGTCCGCGTAGTACCGGGCGGCCTCCAGCACCTCGGCCACCGTCCACCGCGTGTTGACCGGCACCAGCGTGTCCCGCAGCTCGTCGTCGGGCGTGTGCAGCGAGACGGCCAGTGTCACCTGGAGTCCCTCGTCGGCGAGCTTGCGGATCGCGGGAGCGAGCCCCACGGTCGAGACCGTCACCGACCGCTGCGCCAGCCCGAGCCCGTCGGGGGCCGGATCGCAGATGCGGCGCACGGCGGCAACCACCCGTTTGTAGTTCGCCAAGGGCTCGCCCATGCCCATGAAGACCACGTTCGACAGCCTGCCGGGGCCGCCGGGCATCAGCCCGTCGCGCATCACGGCCGCAGCGGAACGGACCTGGTCGACGATCTCCGCCGTGGACATGTTGCGTTGCAGTCCGCCCTGACCGGTGGCGCAGAACGGACAGGCCATTCCACAGCCCGCCTGGCTGGAGATGCAGACCGTCGCGCGATCGGTGTACCGCATCAGGACGCTCTCGACGAGGGTGCCGTCGTGAGCCCGCCACAGCGTCTTGCGGGTGGTGCCCTCGTCCGTGGTCACGTCCCGGACCGTGGTGAACAGCGTGGGCAGCAGCTCGCTGACCAGCCGTTCCCGGCTGGCGGCCGGGATGTCGGTCATCGACTCCGCGTCGGTGCTCAGCCGACCGAAATAGTGGTGTGCGAGCTGGGCGGCCCGGAAGGGCTTCTCCCCCAGCTCGGCCACGGCGGCCTTGCGGTCGGCGGCGGCGAGGTCGGCGAGGTGGCGCGGCGGCAGGCCGCGGCGCGGTGCGTCGAAGACGAGAGGTAGCGCAGTCATGGCGTAATCCAGTGTCCCACGGAGCGCGAGCGGCTCTCACCGGCCCCGACGTCGCGCTCGACGGGGTCGCGCATCGCACCGATCGCCTCGCGAGCAACCGCCGCCTCGCGAGCACCTCTCGTCACCCGACGACGCACTCATCCGATCGGCCCCGCCTGCATCACCGGGCACCCGAGTCAGGACGTCGGTCGCCCGCCCGGCAGCAGCACGGTGGCGGGCCGACGCCGCACATGCAGGCGGTAGCCGACGGGCAACGTCAGGCCCGGCGTCTGCGCGATCGCGCGCGCGGCCACCCGACGGGAGAACTCGATACGCAGGACCGAGCCCAGGCTCTCCCTGTCGTCGAACCGCCACAGCGTGTCCACCCGACGACAGTCGAAGCCCTGCGCCGCGAAGAAGTCCTCCACGTCGGCGGGCGAGTAGTCGGGCAGGTCGGCCCGCATCCAGCTCCCATAGGGGTGCCGCGTGGCGTCCAGATCGATGATCGCGATCGCCCCGCCGGGACGCAGCACCCGCTCGGCCTCCCGGAGTCCCGGCTCACATCCGGGACCGAAGAAGTACGCCGTCCGCGCGTGGACGAGATCGACACTCGCGTCCGGCAGCGGGAGGCGCTGCGCTCCCGCCGCCAGCACCCGGATCGAGTCCAGGCCTGCCACCCGCCGTCGCGCCCGACGGACCAACGGCGGATGCGGCTCAACGCCGACCACCGACCGCGCATCGCGAGCCAGCATCGGCAGGTGGAAGCCGTCGCCACAGCCCACGTCGACCACGTCGAGCCCGGCCCAGTCGAAGGCCGCCCGGAGCGCCACGAAGAGAGCGTGCTCGCGGTCCTGAGCCCGGTTCTCCACCTCGTAGACCCCTGGCCACCGCCAGATGTTCGGACTCGGCAGCACACCGGACGAGGACGGGCCGCCCGCACGCGAAGACCAGAACGCCATCAGGCGACGGGAATGAACCAGTTCAACAGCAGCCAGGCCACCATGGCCGAGGGCAGCAGCGAGTCCATTCGATCCATCAGGCCGCCGTGGCCGGGGAGCAGCGTGCCCATGTCCTTGACCCCGATGTCCCGCTTGACCAGCGACTCCAACAGATCACCCACCGTCGCCGTCGCCACCAGGGCGACGCCGAACAGGGCGCCGTGCCACCACTGACCGCCCAGCATCAGGGTGACCATGATCAGGCCTGCACCGACGCCTGCGACCAGCGAGCCCGCGAAGCCCTCCCAGGACTTCTTCGGACTGATCTGCGGTGCCATCGGGTGCCTGCCAAACAGCGCCCCGACCGCGTAACCGCCGGTGTCCGAGCCGATCACCACGAGCATGAAGGCCACCACCCGCAGGACCCCGTCTTCCGGGAGCACCAGCAGGGCGGCGAAGGTCGCGAACAACGGGATGTAGGCGGCAACGAAGATCGATCCCGCGACGTCGCGAAGATAGTTCTCCGAACCGCCCGGCACCCGCCAGAGCAGGCACGCCAACACGGTCAGCACGAAGGCCGTCAGCACGCCGTCCAGGCCATAGGGCCACGAGACCCACAGCATCGCCTGACCGCCCACCAGCAGGGGCGTCATGGCGACCTTCATGCCGCGCGCCCGGCGGAACGCGGTGGCCGTCTCCACCGTCGACACGGCCACCGCCGCGCCGATGACCACGAGGAACAGGTGCCGCGCCCACAGCAGGGACGCCAGGATCGCGGCACCGAGCAGCAGACCGACCAGTACCGCGGCACCGAGGTTCCGCCCCGTCCTGGACGGAGGCTTCACCGCCGGAACCAGGGCGGCGTCCTGCGTCGTCGACGCAGGAGACTCCCGCAGGATGCCGGTACCGACTCCCGGTGCCGCATTCTTCTCACCAGCCACCACCATCGACAGTCCTAAGAGCGCGGCTCGGTCGAATGTTCGATCAGCACGCCCTAGACCTCCAGCAGTTCGCTTTCCTTGTGCTTGACCAGCTCTTCGACCTGGCCGACGTACTTGTCGGTGAGGCTCTGCAGTTCCTTCTCGGCGCGGGTGCCCTCGTCCTCCCCCGCGTCGCCGTCCTTGACCGCCCGGTCGATCTCGTCCTTGACCTTCCGGCGGATGTTCCGGATGGTGACCTTGGACTCCTCGCCCTTGGTCTTCGCCACCTTCACCAGGTCACGCCTGCGCTCTTCGGAGAGCTGCGGGACCAGCACTCGGATGATCGTGCCGTCGTTGGTGGGATTGACGCCGAGGTCCGAGCTGCGAATCGCCTTCTCGATGGCGGTCAGCAGGCTCGCGTCGTAAGGCTTGACGACGACCTGACGTGCCTCGGGGATGTTGATCCCCGCCACCTGATTCAGCGGCGTCGGCGCGCCGTAGTACTCGACGACGATGCCGTTGAACATGTTCGGAGTCGCCCGACCGGTACGCACACTCGCCAGTTCGTCCTTGGCGACGGCCACCGCCTTCTCCATCTTCTCCTCGCCGTCGAGAAGAGACTCGTCGATGTCGATCACGGCTGACTCCTTACTATGCATAGCGGCAGTGGTGGGGCCCCGAGTGTCGATCTCAGCACGCTCAGTACTCCGAGCGCTCGCCAGGGGTGCTGACCAACGTGCCGATCTTCTCACCACGCACGGCCCGAGCGATGTTGCCCTCGTTGAGCAGGTTGAACACCAGGATCGGCATGTTGTTGTCCATGCAGAGGCTGAACGCCGTGGCGTCGGCGACCTTGAGACCGCGCTCCAGCACCTCACGGTGGCTGATGTGGCTGAACATCGTGGCCTGCGGGTCACGCTTGGGGTCGGCGGTGTACACGCCGTCGACGGCTTTGCCCATCAGCACGATCTCGGCGCCGATCTCCAGCGCGCGCTGGGCAGCGGTGGTGTCCGTGGAGAAGTACGGCATCCCCACGCCCGCGCCGAAGATCACGACCCGCCCCTTCTCCAGGTGCCGGATCGAGCGGCGGGGAATGTAGGACTCGGCGACCTGGCCCATGGTGATGGCGGTCTGCACACGAGTGTCGATGCCCTGTTCCCGCTCCAGGAAGTCCTGCAATGCCAGGCAGTTCATCACCGTGCCGAGCATTCCCATGTAGTCGGCGCGGGTGCGCTCCATCCCGCGCTGCTGCAACTCCGCGCCTCGGAAGTAGTTGCCACCCCCGATGACCACGCCGACCTGGACTCCGCCGCGCACCACTGCGGCGATCTGGGCGGCCACGGTGTGCACGACGTCGGGATCGACGCCCACGGCGCCGCCGCCGAACATCTCACCACCGAGCTTGAGCAGCACCCGTCGGAAGCCAGGTGCTGTTTCGCTGCGTTCGGTCAACGGTTCTCCTCCATGAGCCTGACTGACAGCCAGCGCCCTGTCCTCCGCCGTGACGGCGGAGGACAGGGCGCGCGGGGACCTCTCAGGCCTGGCCGACCTCGAAGCGCGCGAAACGCTTCACGGTCATGCCTGCATCGCTGAGCAGCGCCTTGACCTGCTTCTTGGAGTCCTGCACCGAAGGCTGGTCGACAAGGACGACGTCCTTGAAGAACCCGTTGAGCCTGCCCTCGACGATCCGGCTGAGCGCGGCCTCGGGCTTGTTCTCCTCGCGGGCCGTCTGCTCGGCGATCCGACGCTCGTTCTCGACGATGTCGGCGGGCACCTCGTCACGGGTGACGTAGCGGGGGTGCAGCGCGGCGATCTGCATCGCGATGCCACGAGCGGCCTGCTCACTGCCACCCTCGAACTCCACCAGCACACCCACTGCGGGCGGCAGGTCGGAGGAACGGCGGTGCAGGTAGACCGAGACCGGGCCGTCGAAGCAGACCACGCGGCGGATCTCGAGCTTCTCGCCGATCTTGGCCGACTGCTCCTGGACCAGCTCGTCGACGGTCCTGCCGTCGGCGATCGGAGCCGCCTTGAGCGCCGCGACGTCGCCTGCCGAGCTCGCCTTGGCGGCGGCGACGATCTGCGCGGCCAGCTCCTCGAAGGCGGCGGTCTTCGCGACGAAGTCCGTCTCGCAGTTCAGTTCGAGCAGGACGCCGCCGTCCGCCGCGACCAGGCCGTTGGCCGTGACGCGCTCGGCACGCTTGCCGACGTCCTTGGCGCCCTTGATGCGCAGGATCTCGACGGCCTTGTCCATGTCGCCGTCGGTCTGCTCCAGGGCCTTTTTGCAGTCCATCATCCCGGAGCCGGTCAACTCGCGGAGACGCTTGACATCAGCCGCCGTGTAATTCGCCATGGTGCGTCGTCAATCCTTACATGTCTGTTGTTGCGCGGCGAAGTCGCGCCAGGGGCAAAGACAGGGCACCGGCCGCACAGCCGAGGCGCCCCGATCCCGCACCGCGCGGGCGGGCCCGGTGGGCCCGCCCGCGCGGTTGTCGGGAGGTCGTCCGCAGTCCTGGAAGGCCTGCCGTGATCCCGTCCGCAGTCAACCGGCGGCGGGATCGAAGGCCGGGACTCAGGCCTGGGCGGGCTGCTCGGCAGGCTGCTCGGCAGGCTGCTCGGTCGCCTCGGCCTGGGGCTTCTCGGCCTCGGCGCCCGTGAGCAGCTCCTTCTCCCACTCGGCGAGCGGCTCGTCGGTCGCGCCCGGCTGCGGCTTGTCCTCGCCCTCGGGCGCGCTGTTGTTGCGACCGGAGCGAGTCATCAGACCCTCCGCGACGCCGTCGGCCACCACACGGGTCAGCAGAGCGGCGGAGCGAATCGCGTCGTCGTTACCCGGAATCGGGTAGTCGACCTCGTCGGGGTCGCAGTTGGTGTCCAGGATCGCGACGACCGGGATGCCCAGCTTGCGGGCCTCGCCGACGGCGATGTGCTCCTTCTTGGTGTCCACGATCCACACCGCACTGGGCACCTTCGCCATGTCGCGAATACCGCCGAGCGTGCGCGCCAGCTTGTCCTTCTCACGGGTCAGCATCAAGATCTCTTTCTTGGTGCGACCCTGGAAGCCACCGGTCTGCTCCATCGACTCCAGCTCCTTGAGACGCTGGAGGCGCTTGTGCACGGTGGTGAAGTTGGTGAGCATCCCGCCCAGCCAGCGCTGGTTGACGAACGGCATCCCCACGCGCAGTGCCTGCTCGGAGATCGCCTCCTGCGCCTGCTTCTTCGTGCCGACGAACAGGATCGAACCGCCGTGCGCGACGGTCTCCCTGATGAACTCGAAGGCCCGGTTGATGTAGGACAGCGTCTGCTGGAGGTCGATGATGTAGATGCCGTTGCGCTCGGTGAAGATGTAGCGCTTCATCTTCGGGTTCCACCGACGAGTCTGGTGTCCGAAGTGAACGCCGCTGTCGAGCAGCTGTTTCATGGTGACGACGGCCATAGCCGGTTCCACCTCGTATGGTCGGCGTGCTGGACTCGGCCTGCACGCACTGTCGGTTGTCGCGACGGACCGGGTGGCCCGCCGCCCTGGTGCCACGCGAACCACCCGGACCCGCACGGCGAAGAGAACCGCGTCAGGACCACCGGGCGCCCTTGCCTGGTCGTCCGCAGACGATCAGGCATGCGTCAGCACTGTGAAGTCGGCCTGAAGACAAACTGGCCGCACCCATCAGTATACGTCCCTCCCCCGAAGACCCCGAGGGCGGCTGACCATGCACACGAGGTTGTCCACAACGCCGAGTTGTCCACAGGCTCGTGCGATCGCATTGGCGCGTCACCAGGCACGGCGGGCAGCGTGTGTCGCATGTCCAAATCAGCCGTCAGGCCTGTCGACCGCCATCGGCGACGCCGTCCGCGTCGTCTCGGCGGTCTCGGCGGTCTCGGCGGTCTCGGCGGTCTCGGCGGTCTCGGCGGTCTCGGCGGTCTCGGCGGTCTCGGCGGTCTCGGCGGTCTCGGCGGTCTCGGCGGTCTCGGGAAGCATGATCGACGTGGACAGGCGGGCTGTCATCGCGGGCTGTTGTGGAGGGGCGTCTGGGCCGGGCTGATCCTGGTGTTGGCGCTGCCCGCGCCCGTGGCGGCGCCGATGCCGACCAGCCTGGGGCGTCAACAGGTCGCGCAGGCGGATGGCCAGGAGCCCTTCGTCTCGCCGTTGAAGACCGTCTTGACGGTGGTGCGTGCGTTCGATCCGCCGCCTCACCCCTACGGCCCCGGCCACCGTGGCGTCGACCTGTTCGTCTCGCCCGGTGAACTGGTTCATGCAGCCGGAGCGGGCACGGTGCGTCACGCAGGCCCGGTGGCGGGCAGGCCCGTGGTGTCGATCCAGCACGCGGCCGGACTGATCACGACCTATGAGCCGGTGGAATCGATGCTCTCGACCGGAGACCGGGTATCCGCAGGTCAGCCGATCGGCGAGGCGATGAGGGGACATCCCGGCTGCACCTCGGAGGCCTGCCTGCACTGGGGCGCCCGGCGCGACGGCGTCTACGTCGATCCGCTCACGCTGCTCGGTCGCCTGAGACTGCGGCTGCTGCCGTGGTGAGCGGCGGGCAATGCGGTGGCACGAGTTCGCACACGTCAGAGCGACACACCGACACACCGACACAAGCGGAACACCGACACACCGACACGGTCGGAACAGACAGCCGCACCGATTCCCACCGCAGCCACGCACCAGCCCCCTGAAAGACACACGCCTTCGGCCCAGCCCCCAACTTTGGAACCGACGAGACACTGCCCGGATTCGGGCCCGGACGCGAGACCTTGGGTTGCCCAGGAGGTCCAGGAGGCCCAGGAGGCCCAGGAGGCCCAGGAGGCCCAGGAGGCCCAGGAGCAGATCGAGCAGGACATCGTCATGTGACGTGTCAGCTGTCGTTGCCAGCGCAGTCTGCCGGTCCCTCCAGCCACGCGACCGCTCAGCCGCTCAGCCCTCGGCCGCTCGGCCGCTCGGCCGCTCGGCCGCTCGGCCAGTGGGAGTGGACCGCTCGGCCGGTGGCTGGTGGCCGGTGGGACCTGACTAGACCTGTTCGGCGAGCTTGGCTCGCAGCCGCAGCACCGCTCGGGTGTGCAACTGGCAGACCCGTGACTCGGTCACCCCCAGGACCCTGCCGATCTCGGCCAAGGTCAGGTTCTCGAAGTAGTAGAGGGTCACGACGACACGGTCCCGTTCGGCAAGCTGGGCGATGGCTTCGGCCAACTGTCGCCTGCTGTCCCGATCGACCAGGTTCGCCACCGGGTCCTCGGCCCGTTCGTCGGGCAGAGTCTCCGCGAGAGAGGCGGAGCCCCGGCCTGCCGCGATCAGCTCGTCCAACGCGACGACACTGGTGAGTTGGAGCTGAGCGAACAGATCGCGCAGCTCCCCGACGTCGATCCCTAGTTCCGTGGCCAGCTCGGGATCGCTCGCGGTGCGCTGCAGTTTGCCTTCCAGCCGCTCGATCGCCCGCTCCACGTCGCGAGCGCGGCTACGAACCGACCGGGGCACCCAATCCTGGGCTCTGAGGTCGTCCAGGATCGCACCCCTGATCCGCTGCATCGCGTAGGTCTCGAACTTCAGTCCACGCTCTGGTTCGAACTTCTCGATGGCATCGACCAGGCCGAAGATGCCGGACTGGATCAGGTCGGCCACGTCGACGTGGGACGGGAGCCCGGTGCCGACTCGGCCCGCCACATACTTGACCAGCGGGGCATAGTGCAGCACCAGGCGATCACGCAGCACACGTTGACGCTGGCCGCCATAGGCCCGCCACAGGGCGACGATGCCCGCCTCGACATCGGCACTGCGTTCCGCCGCATCCGACCTGGCGGTCGACGGCACGCGCTGTCGTGGACCTGCGGCATCGCGTGTCTGCGGGCCGCCCACCGGAGCTGTCCCTGGTCTACCCGAACCGGTGCCTCTCACGACATCGGTTCCGCTCGCGCGTCGCTCATCCTGGCGCACGGTGGCAGTACGGGAACCTCCCCCGGCATCGTCAGGAACGGGGGTGGGTTCGGTCATGGATCGCCTTCAGCCGTTCGACGGTGACATGGGTGTAGAACTGGGTAGTTGAGAGCGTAGCGTGACCAAGCAACTCCTGAACGCTGCGGAGGTCGGCTCCGCCCTCCAACAGATGCGTCGCCGCAGAGTGCCGAAGCCCGTGCGGGCCGGTGTCCGGCACGCCCGGCGTCGCCCGCAGCACCTCGTGCACCACGCGCCGAACGGATCTCTGATTGATCCTCCCGCCACGGGCACCCAGGAACAACGCCGCAGATGACGCCGATGTGAGCAGGTGTCCTCGGCCCGAGGACAACCACGCCTCCAGCGCCCGATCGGCTGGCAGGCCGAAGGGCACGACGCGTTCGCGGCCGCCCTTGCCTGACACCCTCAACAGGCGGGCCTGCCGATCGACGTCGTCAAGATCGAGGCCGCACAACTCCGCCACCCTTACCCCGGTTGCGTACAGCACCTCCACCACCGCGTGATCACGCAGCGCAACGGGGTCGGCCTGCGCAGCCCCCGCACCAGCGGCGCCCAATGCCACCTCGGCGTCGGCGGGCCGCAGGACCACGGGCAGCCGTCGACGCGGCGAAGGCGCTGACAGTCGCGGTCCGGGGTCGTGCGCGATCCGCCCCGCCGTATGCGCCCAGGACGTCAGGGCTCGCGCCGAGGCGGCCCGTCTCGCCAGAGTGGCACGGCTCGCCCCGGCACCGTGCTGCATCGCCAGCCAGGACCGCAGCATCCGAAGGTCCACCGCCGTCGCCTCGACACCACCGCAGTCCACCACGTGGCCGAGCAGGCTCGTCACGTCGCCGCGATAGGCCCGCACCGTGTGCTCCGACAGGTTCCGTTCCAATCGCAGATGCCGGACGAAATCGACGCACAGGCGCTCGAGATCGGCAGGCAGCTCGGTCACCGTCGATCGCGAGTCCCCACGTGGAGAGTCCTGCGCGGTCGGCTCCGTCATGCCACAACGCTGCGCGGCGAACGCAGCCACGTCAAGATTGATTTGGTCTCGGGCGTGTCTTCTTTCGGGTGGGAGACGGTGGATCGAGGCGGCGCGCGCCCGCCTCGATCCACTGCGCTGCTCAGTCACCGCAGGTCCGTCGTCAAGATCGTCCCGATCGCCTCCGTCGTCTCGTCCAGCCGTACTCGCCTCGCGCGGCCAGCCCCGCGAACTCCAGGACCGGCAGGATTGCCCGGACACTGGCGAGCTCGACTCCCGACCTGACGGACACCTCGTCCGCCGCCGCCCCCTTCCGGAGATCCAGCGCCTCGAAGACGCGCAACTCCTCCTCTCCTAGTCCGTCGGTGTCTCGGCTGGGCCGATCGCCAGGCGAGATCAGGTGGTCGCCCATCGGCCCGGCCGCCTCCGCGATCTCCGCCGTGCTGGTCACCAACAGGGCCTCGCCGTCCCGCAGCAGTTCGTGACAGCCTGCGGAGAGCGCCGAGGTGACCGGGCCGGGCACCGCCATCACCACTCGACCGAGACCGCCTGCGATCCCCGCCGTGTTCCTTGCGCCGCTGCGTCGTCCGGCCTCCACGACGACGGTCCCTGCGGACAGAGCCGCGATGAGTCGGTTGCGGACGAGGAACCGATGGCGAGCGGGCGGAGTACCCGGCGGGTACTCGCTGAGCACCGCACCGTCCCCCGATTCGACCGCCCGGAGCAGGCTGGTGTGCCCGGCCGGATACCCCACGTCGAGCCCGCAGGCCAAGACCGCGACGGTGGTTCCGCCTCCCGCGAGTGCACCGCGATGCGCCGCCCCGTCGATGCCGTACGCGGCACCGGAGACGACGGTGAATCCCCGCCCGACCAGGCCGTGACCGAACTCGGCCGCCAACTGCTCTCCGTACCCCGAGGCGGCTCGGGAGCCCACCACGGAGACCGCCGAGGCGGTCGACTCGGCCAGTCTCGGCGAGCCTCGAACCCACAACGCCAACGGCGGAGCCGCATTCTGGACTCCGTTCTGCGCCGCGTGTTCGAAGTCGGCGAACCGCTGTCTCGGCCATTGCTCGTGTTCCGGAACGAGCAGTCGAGCACCCATCGCATGGCCCGTTTGAAGATCCTGTTCGGCGAGCCGCAGATCGTTTCTCGCAGCAACCTCCTTCGCAACGTCTCCTGGCACCCGTCCGCCGCGTACCGCCTCGGCCGCTCTTTCCGCGCCGTGCTCGACCACGAACCTGGTGAGTGCCGGTGCAGGCGGTTCCGCCACTCGCAACAGGTATGCCCTGGCCAGCAACAGGGACAGCTCGCCGGGCGTCATGACGCAAGCCGATCGCGGAACTCCAGTGCCGCGGCCACATGCGAGGAGTCCGGCTGCTCCGCGCCTGCGAGATCGCTGAGCGTCCAGGCCACTCGCAGACAGCGGTCGGCGCCTCGGGCCGTCATCGCGCCGATGGTGAGCCCTCGATCAAGGATCTCCAGCGCGTCGCGGGGAAGCGGAAAGTCGCGGCGCAGCGCGGGACCGGGAGCCTCCGCGTTGCAACGCCAGCCGTGCTCGGCCCAGCGTCTGGCGGCCCGCAGTCGTGCCAACCGAACCCGTTCCCGGACCACCTCCGTCGACTCCGGCTCGTGTCCGGGGCGAACGGTCAGTCCGGTGACCGGACGCATCCGCACCCGAAGATCGACGCGGTCCAGCAGGGGCCCGGACAACCTGCCGAAATAGCGACGCCTGCTCACTGCGGAGCACACGCAGTCGAGGTCTCTCGGCGGAGCGCAAGGACACGGATTCGTCGCCAGCACGAGCTGGCAGCGGGCGGGAAACCTGGCCACGCCCAGACTGCGGGCGATCCGCACCTCGCCGTCCTCCAGCGCGGTTCGCAGGGCGTCGAGATGCTTCGCACCGAACTCGCAGGCCTCGTCCGCGAGCAGGACGCCTCGATGCGCCGAACTCACCGCGCCCGGCCTCGCCATGCCTGCACCACCGCCGACCAGGGCGGCCAACGAGATCGAATGGTGCGGCGCGACGAACGGCGGGTATCGAGACAAGGGTGCGTCGGCGGCGAGCAGTCCCGCCACCGACCGGATCATGGCGACCTCGATCGCCTCCTCCCTGGACAGCTCCGGCAGCAGCCCTGCAAGTCGTTGGGCGAGCATCGTCTTCCCGGTGCCCGGCGGCCCGACCATCAGGAGGTGATGGCCGCCTGCGGCCGCCACCTCCAAGGCCCAACGGGCCTCCGGCTGCCCCACGACGTCGGCCAGATCGCCTGCAGGCCTACGCGCGGGCGACTCGGGCTCGGTCATGGTGATCAGGTCGTCGGCCTCCCCTCTGAGCCATCGGATCACGTCGATCAGGCGCCGGGCGCCTCGCGAGACCACGCCCTCGACCAGCGCCGCCTCCGGCAGCGCAGCCTCGGGCACCACCGCCTCCCGGAGACCGGCCTTACGGGCCGCGAGAAGGGCGGGCAGTACGCCCCGGACCGCGCGCAGCCGACCGTCCAGCGCGAGTTCGCCCAGCAGGAGCATCCCCGGCAGCCGAACGGCAGGGATCACCCCGGCGGCCGCGAGGACGACGCAGGCCAGGGCCAGGTCGTAGCCCGCACCGCATTTCTGCAGCCCGGCAGGCGACATGCCGAGCGTGACCCTGGACCGGGGCCAGCTCTCGCCGCTGTTGCGCAGAGCAGCCTTGATGCGGTCCTTCGACTCGTTGACCACGGTGTCGGGGCGGCCGAGCAGTTTCACATCGGGCACTCCGGCGCCGACGTCGGCCTCGATCTCGACGGGCACGCCGTCGACCCCGATCAGCGCAACGCCCCAGCCGGTCGCGATGCCCATCACAACACCGAGCGCAGGTGGTGGAGGCGGACCGGACCGTTCTTCGGCCAGAGCACCGAGACGAGATCGAACCGGACGGACACCCAGCCGATGTGATGGACGCTCAGCCAGGCATTGGCGAGCCTGCGCAGCCTGCGCGCCTTGGCGTCGGTGATCGCCTCGGCCGGGCTGCCGAACTCCTCTCCCGAGCGTGCTTTAACCTCGCACACGACGACACCGCCGTCCTGATAGCCGACCAGGTCGAGTTCGCCTAGTTCGCAGCGCCAGTTGCGGGAGAGCAGCACGATCCCCTGCTGCTGGAGGTGTTCCGCGGCGAGATCTTCCCCGAGTCTGCCCAGCTCAGCAGGTGTCGACGGCACGGTGTGCTGGTGTGTCTGCGTGTTCATGACATCCCCTCGATCGGCTCACGAGCTCTGGGGCACACGATGTCGCGAGACCGGCCGACGAGACGAAGATGAAGATCCTTCGCTGTGGATAACCCCCGGCATGTGGACAACTCGTCCGCCGACGACGGCGTGTCGCGGTTCGCCGCGAGGAACTGTGCTACCGAGGAACATCAATGCTGGTGAACGCGGCCGATGGACGCGGTAAGGGCGGCGACGAGCCTCGGCGCCGAACCGGGCGCCGAGGCTCGTGTCATCCAACGGCTGTCATCCCTCGACTGTCACCCTTCGTCCGCAGCCCGTTCGAACGCCACGGCAGCGGCGCCGACGACCCCCGCCTTCTCGGCGAGCTGTGCGGGCCGCACGTCGACGACGTCGGCGGCCGGGCGCATGGCCAGGGCCCTGGCTCGATCCCGAACCGGGACGAGCAGCTGATCTCCGCTGCGGGCGACCCCGCCGCCGAGCACCACGAGCCGTGGTTCGAACAGGTTGACGTAGCCGGCCAGCGCCCCGCCGAGCAGGTCCGTCGTCTCCTGCCACACCGCCGAGGCCAGCGGATCTCCGGCTCGGGCCGCCCGTGCGACGTCGGCCGCGCCGATGTCGGTCAGCGCGGCGAGCGTCGAGCCGCCGCCGTCCTCGATCCGTTCTCGTGCCCTGGCGGCGATGGCGGTGCCGGAGACGTAGGCCTCCAGGCAGCCTCTGGCACCGCAGCCGCACGGTCTGCCGTCGGCGACGAGCAGGGTGTGCCCCAGCTCCCCGCCGTTGCCGCTGCCGCCCCGCAGGACCCGGCCGTCGATGACCACGCCGCCACCGACCCCGGTGGAGATCGTGAAGTAGACCAGGTCGCGGACGCCTCGGCCCGCGCCGTGGCGCCACTCGCCCACCGTGGCCGCCGTCGCGTCGTTCTCCACCCAGGTCCGAACTCCCAGGTCGGCAGCCACGAGATCGGCGAGCGGGACGTCACCCCAGCCGGGCAGGTTCGGCGGGTCGTGAACCATCCCGGTGCGGGCGTCCAGCGGTCCGCAGCAGCAGATCCCGACCGCGGTCAGGTCGGCGGGGCTCAGGCCTGCGACGGCCAGCACCTCCCTGGCCAGGGTGCAGAGCCGGGCGATCACCTTCACCGGCCCGTCAGCCGCGTCCGTCGGCACGGTGGTGAACGCCCGGACCCGGCCGTCCCGAGAGACCACCCCCGCCGCGAGCTTGGTACCGCCGACGTCGAGACCGAGCACGACGCCGTCGTCCGGTCGGGACGCCTCTCTCACGTGCCGCCCACTCGTGTCGGGCCCGGAGTCGTCGTCCCCGGCCCGCGTCGTCCCGACGGTCATCGGGCCACGAGTTCGTTCGCCGTGCGCAGCACGTCGGGTGCGACGAGCCGGTCGTGCGCGACATCGGCGAGGGTGCGCACCAGGAACGTCGTCGACTCACCGGGCAGCAGGGTGACCAGCATGTCGTCGACCTCGGCGTCCGGGGCGACCCGGTCGGCGAGGATCGACACGTCCCGAGCCAATGCCCCGGCGTGCACGCGGACCCGATAGCCCTGCTCGACCCGCTCGACCTCGGTCCGAAGCTCGGGTGCAGGCAGCGCGAGATCCTTGTCGGCCACGTGGAACCACGCTGCCCGCTGCCCGGTGTCGGCGTCGACGATCAGCAGCTCCCGCTCCGGATGCTCCGGCGCGACGTCGCCCGGCGCCAACGGCAGCGTCACGGTGGTGCGCGCCGACGCCGTCAGCGGGACCTCGAACATCCGCAGCACGGTTCCGTCGACGGCGAGACGTCGGACGGTCAGCCGCGCGGACCAGTCCTCGTCGCTGTCGTTCACCGCGACCGCGACCAGCCCGTCGTCCCTGGGCTCCACGGTGAGGAGGCGGTCGGCATAGGCGTTGCGCAACGCGTACCAGAGCGGCTTACGTCGGCCGTCGCCGTCGACCGCCGCCCAGGAGGTCACCGGCCAACAGTCGTTCAGCTGCCAGACCACGGTGCCCGCACACAACGGACTCAGGGATCGGAAGTGCTCGATGCCCAGTGACACCGCTCTGGCCTGGTTGAGCTGGGTCGCCCAGAACCAGGAGTCGAAGTCCGCAGGCACTCCGAAGTGCGCGGTCAGACCTCGTTCCAGCTTGGCGTCGCCGTCGGCCGCCTTCTGATGCACGATCATTCCCGGGCTGGTCGGGGTCAGCGGCTCGTCGTGGACGGCGCGCAACAGGGTCCGCATCGTCGGCGGCCCCTGATAGCCGAACTCGGCGACGAACCTCGGTCGGTAGTCGCGGTAGGCCGTGTAGTCGCGCGAGTTCCACACGTCCCACACGTGCATGCTGCCGTGTGCCTGCTCGTTCGGGTGGATTTCGGTGGTGACCGACCACGGGCTGCTCGCCGTGTAAGGCCGAGTCGGGTCCAGCTCGGCGACGATCTCAGGCAGCAGCTCCGTGTAGTAGCCGAGTCCCCAGGTCCGGTCGCCGAGTCGCTCCTGCCAGCCCCAGTCGTGCCATCCCCAGTTGTTCTCGTTGTTGCCGTTCCACAGCACGAGGCTCGGATGCGGGCACAGGCGGGCCACCGCCTCTCTCGCCTCGGCGACGACCTCGCTGCGCAGCGGTTCCTCCTCCGGGTACGCCGCACAGGCGAAGAGGAAGTCCTGCCAGGTGAGGACGCCCTCGCGGTCGCAGTGGCGGTAGAAGTCCTCGCTCTCGAAGATGCCGCCGCCCCACACGCGCAGCAGGTTGACACCCGCATCCTTGGCCTGGTCGATCCTGGCCGCGTAGCGCTCGGCGTCGATCCGGTGGGGGAAGGCGTCGTCGGGGATCCAGTTCGCACCACGCACGAAGACGGGCTTGCCGTTGACGACGAAGGTGAAACGGGTGCCGTCGGCGTCGGAGCCGGTGTCCAGGGTGACGGTGCGGAAGCCGATCTCGCCGTCCCAGGCGTCCAACTCGACGCCGGAGGCGGGTGAGCGCAGTCGCACCGCGACCGGGTAGAGCGGCTGGGCTCCATGTCCGTGCGGCCACCACAGCTCCGGGCTCTCCACCAGGATGCCCACCACCGCGGTGTCCTCGTCCTCGTCGACGGCCACCTCGACACGGTGGCCCGCCACCTCGACGGAGACCACCAACGGCTCGTCGTGCTCGCCTGCGCGGGCCAGTTCGACGTGAGTGATCACCCGGCCGTGGCCGTCCTGAACGTCGACCAGCGGGCGCACCTCGGCCAGGCGCGCGCTGCTGAACGCCTCCAGCGCGATGGGACGCCAGATGCCCGCCGTGACCAGATCGGGGCCCCAGTCCCAGCCGAAGTTGCAGGCCGTCTTGCGGATGAGGTTGTAGGGATGGTGGTTGGTGTGCGGTAGCGCCCCCGTCTCCTCGCGGACGCGTTCCACATGATCCACCGCCGAGGCGAAGGTCACCGCGAGCCGGTTGTCGCCCTCGCGGAGCACGTCGGTGACGTCGAGCCGGTGCGTGCGATGCATGTTCTGCGTCTCGCCGACCACCACTCCGTTGAGCACCACCGTGGCGATGGTGTCGAGACCGGCGCACACCAGTTCGACGACGTCATGGGCCTCGGCGGGGTGCCACGCGAAGGTCGTCTCGTAGCGCCAGTCGGTGCGACCGATCCAGGCGAGCGCCGCCTCGTTGTCGTCGAGATAGGGGTCGGGAATCAGGTCGGCTGCCAGCAGGTCGGTGTGCACGCAGCCGGGCACGGTCGCAGGCACCACTGCCTCGGCGATCGTGTCCGGGGCGGCGCCGCCGACGGCTCGCAGCGTCCAACCATCGTGCAACAGTGTCCGCATCAACTCTCCCTGGTCGACTTCGTCATTCGTGGTGTTCACAGTGGTGGGGTCAGGCATCCGACCCGTCGCGGTAGAGCCAGCAGCGGGCGCTGTGTCCGTCGCCGACGGACAGGATCGGCGGCCGCTCCGCGCAGACCGCCATCGCGGAGGGGCAACGCGCCCGGAAGCGGCAGCCGTCCGAGATCCCGGCAGACGAACCGCCCGCAACAGGCCCCGACACGGCAGGATCGCCGCCGGGCTGAGCAGGGCTCGTCGGCGACCCGATCGCGCCGGTCGCCGCACCGTCGATCGTGATCCGCCGCCGCGGATCGGGTGCGGCGGCGGCGAGCAGGCGGGTGTAGGGGTGTTGAGGACGCAGGATCACGTCGTCCGCGTCGCCGCTTTCCACCAGTTCGCCCCGATACATCACCATGATGCGTCGTGAGAAGTGCCGGGCGGTGGCGAGGTCGTGGGTGATGTAGAGGACGGCCAGGTCGTCCTCCTGTTTCAGCCGGTCGATCAGGTTGAGGATCTCCAGCCTGATCGAGACGTCCAGCATGGACACCGGCTCGTCGGCCAGCAGCACCCTTGGCGCGGGCGCCAGGGCACGCGCGATGGCGATGCGCTGGCGCTGACCGCCCGAGAGTTCGTGCGGGCGTTTCGCGGCGACCCTGGCGGGTGGGGTGAGGTTGACGCGTTCCAGCAGGTGCTCGATCTGTCGGTCCTCGTCCGCGCGGTTCTCGGCACGGCGGTGCACGCGGAGCGGCCTGCGCAGATGATGGTCGACGGTGTGAAATGGATTCAATGATCCGAAGGGGTCCTGGAAGACCATCTGCACGTCTTCGCGGTAGCGGCGCAGCCCACGCCCCCGTGTACTGATCGGCTTCCCGTCCAGGCTGATCGTGCCGGAACTCGGTCGCATGAGCTGGGCCAGCATCCTGGCCACGGTCGACTTCCCGCTGCCGCTCTCGCCGACCAATGCCACGGTCGTGCCTGCGGTGAGTTCGAAGGACAGCTCGTCCACCGCCCGCAGCGCCGTACGACGGCGGCCGTCTCGGACGACGAACTCCTTCACGAGATCCTTGACCTGAAGAACGCTCATGCCTCGACCACCTCCGCCGTCTCGACCGGATGGAACTCGCCCCGCAACAGCGCGGGCGGTGCGGGCGCGCCGTAATCCGCCTCGGCATAGGCGTGACATGCGGCGATGCCGTCGGACGCCGAGTCTCGGCGGCGCAGGTCGGGGCGGTGCTCGTCGCAGGGCTGTCGTCGGTAGGGGCAGCGGGGCGCGAAGGAGCAGCCCACGATCGGCACGGCGAGATCCGGCGGGTGTCCCGGCACGCCGCGCATCTCCCGGCGCGGTCCGGTCAGGCTCGGGAACGAGTTGAGCAGCCCCACGGTGTAGGGATGCCTCGGCGCGTCGAGAAGCCGCCCGGCGGGCGCCTGCTCGACGATCCGGCCCGCGTACATGATCGCGATCTGGTCGCTGATCTCCAAGAGCAGGGACAGATCATGGGTGATGAAGACGATCGCGAAGCCGAAGTGCTCCCGCAGCCTGCTCAGCTCGCGCAGGATGTCCCGCTGGACCACGACGTCCAGCGCGGTGGTCGGCTCGTCCATGACCATCACGTCCGGACTCAGGGCCAGCGCCATCGCGATCATCACGCGTTGACGCATGCCGCCGGACAGCTCGTGCGGATAGCTGCCCAGCCTGGTCCGGTCGACGCCGACCAGATCGAGCAGCTCGGCGCACCGCGCCAGCCGGGCCGAGGCGGACATGTCCGGCTCATGCGCGGCCAGCACGTCGGCGAGCTGGGTGCGCACCGTGAGCACCGGATTGAGCGCGTTCATCGCACCCTGGAAGACCATGGCGATCTTCTTCCAGCGGAAGCGACGCAGCTCTTCGCCCGCCAGACCGAGCAGGTCGACGTCACCGCCCTCGTCGTGGAACACGACAGAGCCCGACACGACACGGGCAGGCGGGCGCAGCAGTCGGTTGAGCGCATAGGCCAGTGTCGACTTCCCACAGCCGCTCTCACCTGCGAGTCCGAAGACCTCTCCCCTGCGCAGGACAAAGTCCACGTCCTGGACCGCACGCACCTGCTGGTCCGTCTCGTAGTGCACGGTCAGCCCGCGAACGGTCAGCACCGGCGCGCCGAGGGTGTGCCGCACCGGATCGGGGCTGTCCTCGGCAGGCACGTCCGCAGGGGAGTCGGACCCGATCGACGCGGCCGCAGGCGGCTCGCTCCCGGCCGGATCTCGCCTGCCCCGTCGGCTCGGTTCGGGATCGTCGGTGATCACGAGCGCCTCCTCGTCTTCCGGGCGGGCCGGGGAACTCCCGGTGCACGCAGCCTCGGGTTGATCAGTTCGTCGAAGCTGAAATTGATCAGGGAGAGGCCTGCGCCGACCAGCGCGATCGACAGGCCCGGTGGAATGAACCACCACCAGGCGCCCAAGGCCAGGGCCTGGGCGTTCTGCGCGAAGTAGAGCATCGTCCCCCAGGTCAGGTAGTCGATGCCGCCGAGTCCGAGGAACGACAGGCCTGCCTCGGTCAGGATCGCGAAGATGATCGCGAACACGAACTGGGATGCGATCACCGGCAGCAGATTCGGCAGGATCTCGACGAACACCACCCGCCAGGTGCGCTCGCCCATCGCGCGGGCGGCGGCCACGTAGTCGCGGGATCGCACCGAGAGGGTCTGTGCTCGCAGCACTCGCGCCGAGGCGGCCCAACTCGTGATCGAGATGATCAGCGCGATCGTCAGGATTCCCGCACCGTCCAGGTAGTTCGTGATCAGGATGACCAACGGCAGGCTCGGAATGACCAGCACGACATTGCTCACCAGCGAGAGACCCTCGTCCACCCGCCCGCCGAGATACCCGCCGACGACGCCCACGAGCACCGAGAGGACCGTCGCCAGGAGGCCGACCACGAGGCCGACGATCAGGGAACCGCGCGTGGCGTTGACGAGCTGACCGAAGATGTCCTGACCGGTCTGCGTGGTGCCCAGCCAGTGCTCGGCCGACGGCGGTTGCAGCGCCTGATCGCTGATCGCGCCGACGTCGGTGATGAAGAAGGGACCGAGGAGCCCGATCAACGCGAAGCATCCGACGATGCTCAATCCGATCCGCAGCTTCCCGTCACGCAGCAGCCCGCCGATCCGGACCGGACGTGCACGACCGCCCGCACTCGGCGCGGGTGCCGAGGGGGCCGCCGTGGTGGTCGGCGGAGTGACTTCCTTCTGACCGTCCATCCCTGTCATCACCCCGCCTGCCTTGTCCGAGGGTCGATCACCGCGTACAGCAGATCGACCAGGAGGTTCGCGCCAAGAACGGTGAGCGTGATCACCAGGAAGACGGCCTGCATCAACGGATAGTCGTTGTTCTGCACCGCCTGGAGCAGCGTGAAGCCGATTCCCGGATAGGAGAACACGACCTCGGTGACGATCGAGCCGCTCACCACGAAGCCCAAGGAGATCGCGAAGCCGGCGATGCTGGGGATCACCGCGTTCCGCGCGGCATAGGTGATCATGACCCGCCGGGGGCGGAGGCCCTTCGCCTCGGCCGTGAGAACGTAGTCCTCTCCCATCGTGGAGACCATCATGTTGCGCATCCCCAGCAGCCAGCCGCCGACCGAGCTGAGGACGATGGTGATCGCGGGGAGCAGCGCGTGATACAAGGCCGAACCGATGAACTCCCAGTTGAGGCCGATCACCGTGCCGTACTCGTAGCCGCCCGTCAGCGGCAGCAGCCGCAACGTCGACCCGAGCAGGAACACCAGGACGAGCGCCAGCCAGAAGTAGGGCACGGCCGCCAGGAACGTCGCGATCGGGACCAGGTTGTCCAGCCTGCCGCCCCGCCGCCAGCCGACCACCATTCCCAGGGTGACGCCCAGAACGAAGGACAGACACGTGCACAGGCCGACCAGGACCAGCGTCCACGGCAGGGCCGCGCCGAGGATGGTCGACACCTCGGTCGGGAAGTAGGTGGACGAGACGCCGAAGTCCCCGCGCAGCAGATTGCCCAGGTAGCCGACGTACTGCTCCCAGAGGTTGCCCTGCCCGCCGTAACCGAGCAGGAGTTCCAGCGAGGCCCTCGCCTCCGCCGACACCGCTCCGCCCGCCTGCTGGAGCCTGCCCAGCAGTGCGTCGACGGGCGAGCCCGGCATCAGTCGCGGGATCAGGAAGTTGATCGTGATCGCCACCCAGGCCGCGACCAGGTAGAAGAGCAGTTTTCGACGGAGATAGGTCATGTCCGGGCCTCCCCGGACTCCTGCCCGGCAGGCACGCTCACTCCGCCGGGCGCAGGTTCGCCGCGACGATGCCCAGGTCAGGCGCTGAGTGCGTCATCGGCAACGCGTACGGGTCGTCCGCCGTGGGGAAACCGGTGATCTTCGCGCCCGCGAACTGGCTGAGCGCCATGGACTGGAGGATCGGGATGTAGGGCAGCTGTTCGGCGACCTCTTCCTGAATCCGCGCGTAGGCCTCGGCGTGGACCTGCTCGTCCTCGGTGCCCGCGATCTCCTCCAGGGCCTCGTCGACGACGTCGCTGCGGAATCGCGCGAAGTTCTTGGTCGCGGGCTGTCCGATGGGCGGGGCGGCCGCGCTGGAGTAGAAGTCCTCGTAGAGCGTGAACGGCGTGACGCCGCCGTACAGGTTGTCGATGACCAGCTCGAAGTTGCCGTTGTCCCGATCCGCGACGAAGGACGCGAAGGAGACCTCACGGGGCTGGAGATCGATGCCGACCTCGGCGAGCTGCTGACGCATCACGTCCAGCGCGGCGATCTGATCGGTGTACCCCGTGACGACCTTGACCTCGATGCTCAACGGATCGCCGTCAGGGCTGACGAAGATGCCGTCGGCTCCCTCGGTGTAACCGGCGTCCTGAAGGATCTGCCGTGCCTCGTCGGGCTCGTGGGTGGGGACCACGCCCTGGAGGTCCTCGGCGAGGAACTCCTCCTCGCGCGGCAGCATCAGCATGCCGGGGGTGGCCGGAGTGCTCAGTCCGTCATAGTTCAGCTCGTTGACCTGGTCGCGGTCGATGCCCCGGTAGATGGCCTGCCGAACGGCGAGGTCGCTGGTCGGCCCCTCCTCAAGGTTCGCCCCGAGCGTCGAGATGTAGACGGGGGTGACCTCGTAATGATTGCCCTCTGCCCGCGAGCCGTAGGTGTTCTCGATGTCCGGGATGAAGATGCTCGCCCAGTCGATCTGCCCGGCGGTCAACGCGGAGAGCGCGGACTGGTTTCCGCTGTGCGAGACGAACCGAATGGAGTCCAGGTAGGACTTGTCCCCGTCCCAGTAGTTCTCGTTGGCCGTCAGCTCGTAGCTCTGGGCGGTGAAGGAGCTGAGCGCGAACGCGCCCGTGCCGACTGGCTCGGCGTTGCCGAAGGTCACCGGGTCCTCGATCTCGGACCAGATGTGCTCGGGAACGATGAAGGTGTCGCTGGCGATGGTCCACAGGTCGGTGTAAGCGGGCCGCCCGAAGGTGATCGTCACCTCGGTGTCACCGGCCGCCTCGACGGACTCGATGGGCAGCGCCGAGGTGTTCAGCGCCTCGTGCTCCGCCATCAGCTCGAAGGTGAAGACCACGTCGTCGCTGGTGAAGGCCTCACCGTCGGTCCACTGGACGCCCTCGCGCAGCTGGAAGGTGATCGCGGTGCCGTCGTCGTTCCAGTCGAACTCCTCGGCCAGCATCGGCCGGGGGTCGTCGGCCCTGGCGCGGTTGAGGAACATCAACGTCTCGTAGATGATCCCGCGGCCCGGCTGGTTGGACGTGAGGATGTACGGGTTGAAGTTGGCCGTGAGCTGGCCGGTGGCTCCGGTGTAAGCGGTGATCGAGGTGGCCGGGCTGCTGGTCGCGGGTGCTCCCGCACAGCCTGCGACGACCGCCAGGGATAAGGCGCCTGCGAGCGCGGTCAGGCTTCTCCGTCGTCTGATCGGGACCGTCATCGTGATCCTCCTGTCGGGACGAGCCCGCTCCGCCTGCTCGGATGAGGCCCTACGGCCAACAGAAGGAGCGCGAGTGTGTTCTGTGTTACACCTTCGCGACTTTCTTAGTCATTTTTAACAAGTAAGTCAAGGGTGCAATACTTTCGCTCGCCAGAGTGAGGTCGGACCTGAGGAGTGACATGCGCGGAGGTGCCAACCTGCCGCTGGTAGGCACGTACAACCGAGGAGTGGTGCTGGAGGGCATCCGCTCGAGCGGCGCGATCAGTCGCGTGGAATTGACGGCCCTGACGGGCCTGACCGCACCGACGGTGTCCAACATCGTGCGCAGGCTCATCGACGACGGACTCGTGGTGGAAGCAGGGCAGGGCCGCTCCACTGGCGGCAAGAGACGCACGCTCCTGACGCTCAACCCGACCGCCTGTTACGCCGTCGGCGTCCGCATCGACCTCCAGGGCACCACCTACGTCGTCATCGACCTCGCCGGGCGCGTCGTCGCCAGGGCCAGACACGGTGAATCGAGCACCGCGCCGCGAGAGATCATCAGGAACATCGCAGGTCAGGCCGTCGGACTACTCGGGTCCTGCGGAATCGACAAGGCCAGGGTCGTCGGGGTCGGCGTGGCCGCCCCCGGACCGATCGATCACGAACGCGGAATGATCCTCGACCCGCCGAACATGACGCACTGGCACGACGTGGCCCTTCGCGACGAACTGGCGGAGGCGCTCGGACTGCCCGTCATGATCGACAACGACGCCACGGCCGCAGCCGTCGGTGAGCACTGGCTCGGCTGCGCGGGGACGGCACGCAACTTCGCGAGCATCTACATGGAGACCGGCATCGGCGCGGGCGTCTTCATCGACGGCCAGGTCTACCGGGGTGCCACCTCGAATGTCGGCGAACTCGGGCACATCTCGCTGAACGTAAACGGCGACTGGTGCTTCTGCGGCAACAGAGGCTGCGTCGAGCTGTACAGCGCACCGCCCGCCGTGGTCGCGGCGGCGCTGGCGGCACGCACCACAGGCTCCTGGCCTGACCTGTCCGGTGCCGCCCACGACGTCCATGCCGACTTCGGCAGAATCCGGACGGCGGCGGCCGCAGGCGAACCACCCGCTGTCCGGCTGATCGAACAGTCGGCCCGACACCTGGCAGCAGGCGTCCTGACCATGGTGAACCTGCTGGACCTCGACCTGATCGTGCTCTGCGGCCCGGCCTTCGCGGGGATCGGACACCTCTACACGGCCGCCATCGAGGACGTCCTGACCACCCGGGCATTCGCCAGGCGCGGCAGGCCGCTGACGGCCGTCATGTCGCCGATAGGCGAGGACGTCAGCGCGGTCGGCTCGGCGGCGCTGGTGCTGCACAGCGAGTTCGCCCCGCAGATGCTCGGCAGCCGCGCCTCGGCCGAGGTCTGAACCTCATATCCCGCGTCCCGACCTCGACGACGGACGGCAGCGCGGAGGTCACCGCAGGCAGGCACGGGGCGCTGCGCCGTCCCGTCGGTCGCCGCAGGCAAGCGGCAGGCCCACGGACCGACCGTAGGAACAGGGTTCTCCCCCGCATCATCGGTCGCACCACCATCACAGGGCGGACCTCGATTCGCACATGCGAGAAGAGCCGTCCGCCCGAACAGGCGTCGGCCTCAGCGCACCGATCGGTGCCACCGCAGCGCCCGATCCGTCTGCCGAAGCCTCGCACGGGGGCTCGGCGCGTCACGGGGTCTTCCGAGCGGGAAGCCGCCGCCGCACGCGCGTCGGCGCAGGCCTGCACACCTGCGGCGACACCTCACGTCTCGTTGAACGGCCCGCTCTCCGGCAGCCGCAGCTCGGGTTTGTCCAGTTCCTCTACGTTGACGTCCTTGAAAGTGATCACCCGGACGTTCTTCACGAATCGGGCAGGCCGATACATGTCCCACACCCAGGCATCGGACATCCGCACCTCGAAGTAGACCTCACCCTCGGAGTTGCGAACCTGGACGTCGACCGCGTTGGCCAGGTAGAACCGACGCTCCGTCTCCACCACGTAGGAGAACTGCCCGACGATGTCGCGATACTCGCGGTAGAGCTGCAGCTCCATCTCGGTCTCGTACTTTTCGAGATCCTCCGAACTCATCGAGTTCGAGCCCTCCCTGTCGCCGGACTGTGCACGCCCCTCATACGGGCGCTTCATTGTCCATCACATCATCCCTCACCACGAGAGACGACCCCGAATCCCATCCACCGAACCGCCCTCTCGGCGAGACCATGCCGTGCAGCCGAGCCGAGGCTGCCACGTTGGCATAAGACCATCTGTGCACGATGGTCGGCCCGTGCCTGGTCAGCGCCGCAGCGTGCTCCGGCGTGCTGTAGCCCTTGTGCACCGCGAACCCGTACTGGGCGTACTCCACGTCTAAGCAGGTCATGATGCGGTCTCTGGTCACCTTCGCGAGCACCGACGCGGCCGCGACGCACGCCGCCACCTGGTCGCCCTTGATCACCGGCAGGCCAGGAGCAGGCAGGCCCGGCACCCGGAATCCGTCGGTCAGGATGTAGCCGGGCTGCAGGCTGAGCCGGGCGGCGGCCCGGCGCATCCCCTCGATGTTGGCGACGTGCACACCGATCTCGTCGATCTCCTCGGCGGGGACCACGACCACGGCGTAGTCGAGAGCACGAGCCGTGATGAGATCGAACATCTGGTCGCGAGCCGCAGCAGTCATCAGCTTGGAGTCGGTGAGCCCGGTCAGGCGTGCCGAGTCTTTGGGACGCAGCACGCACGAGGCCACCACCAGCGGGCCCGCGCAGGAGCCGCGGCCTGCTTCGTCGATGCCCGCGACCGGGCCGAGTCCTCGGCGGTCCAACGCCGACTGCAGAGCCCAGTTCCCCGCGTCGCGACGAACCACGACGCGAGGTGGGCGAAGCAGATCGGACATGGCCCGCCGCGTCTCTTCCGTGTCAGTCCCGGTCTCGACGGCCGAGAAGCCTGCGGCCCAGCCAGAGGGTGGGGAACGCGCCGAGTAGGCCGAGCCCGGCGGGAACCGCCGTCTGCCAGACGGGTGCGCTCAACACCGACTGCTGCGGGTCGTGGTCGCTGATGCCCTGCCAGCGCTGCGGGGGCAGTACCACGATCCTGGCCTTGCCGATCACGTTGTCCAGTGGGACCGCGCCCAGCTCGCCGCCGCCACCCTGCACTCGGGAGTCCAGCGAGTTGTTGCGGTTGTCTCCCATCATCCAGATGTGATCGTCGGGCACCGTGACAGGGCCGAACGGCTCCTGAGTGTTGCCCCGGCCCGGCTGCCAGAAGATGTACGGCTCGTCCAGGGGGTCGCCGTCGACGAGAACCCGGTTCTCCTCGTCACAGCACTCGACGGTCTGGCCGCCGGTGGCGATCACCCGCTTGACGAAGTCCTTCTCGTCCGGCTGGGCGAACCCGAACATCGCGCCGACGCTCTGGAAGAAACGCGCCACCGGATTGGCGGGCTCCGCAGTCATGAAGTCGTTCTGTCCCCAGGCCTCGGGCCCGCGGAAGACGACCACGTCGCCGGGTTCCGGATCGACGAACCGATAGGTGATCTTGTCGACGAGGACCCGGTCATTGGTACAACCCGCACAGCCGTGCAGGGTCTCCTCCATCGACTGGGAGGGGATCACGTAGACCCGCGCCAGGAAGGTCTGGATCACGATGGTGAGCACCACCGCGATCCCTACCAGGACGAACAGCTCCCGCCAGAAAGACCCCTTCTTCGCGGGCCCCGACGGCTTCTCCTGGCCGTCGTCGACATCGTCCGCCGACGACGGCCCCGGCTGCCCGGCACCTCCCGCATGGTCTCTGCGCTGCCATGCGGAAGGCCGATCCGAGTGATCCGGCTGGTCTGATTCGCCCTGTGGTGAGGTGGAGGGCACGAGGTCTGCCACGGCTCCCAGGCTACGTTACGTGATCTCGAACGCGGTCAGGACGCGGTCGGCGTTTCGCGCTTTTCCTTGATCTTCGCGGCCTTGCCACGCAGTTCGCGCAGGTAGTACAGCTTGGCCCGGCGCACGTCACCTCGGGTCGCCACCTCGATCTGGGCGATGTTCGGCGAGTGCACGGGGAACGTGCGCTCCACGCCGACACCGAAGGAGACCTTACGCACGGTGAAGGTCTCGCGGGCTCCGCCGCCATGACGACGGATCACGACGCCCTGGAACACCTGGATCCGCTGGCGGGAACCCTCGATGACGCGGACGTGAACCTTCAGCGTGTCTCCGGGCCGGAAGGCCGGGATGTCGGAACGCAGCGACTGAGCGTCCAGAGCGTCCAGGGTGTTCATCGGTGGTCCGTCCTCGTCAATCAATCGGGCATCTCGTGCCCGCGCGGGCACGACTGTCTACACAGTGCAACCCTGCATGGGAATGGGCATCTGGCGCGCGTCGGTCTGTCCGACGACAGCAGCCTCTCCAGTGTGCCACGGCTGCGACCTGGTCATGAAATCGGGCCGGCGGAACCGTCGGGCCGGGCGCTGCTCGCCTCCGACTCGCGGAGGGCGGCCAGCAGTCGGTGGTCGTGTTTGTCGAGTGCATCGTCACCCAGCGCAGCCAGCAGGTCCGGCCTGCGGTGATAGGTGCGGATGATGGACTGGTCGCGGCGCCATCTCCGGATGGCCGCATGGTTGCCCGAGCGCAGCACCTCCGGCACGGGCCGGTCCTGCCACACCTCCGGTCGCGTGTAGGAGGGCCCCTCCAGCAGGCCGTCGGAGAACGAGTCCTCCTGCGCCGAGGCCGGGTTGCCGAGCACGCCCGGCAGCAGCCTGCTCACCGCCTCCACCATGGTCAGCACCGCGACCTCCCCGCCGACCAGCACATAGTCGCCGATGGAGAGCTCACGCACCGGCATCCGTTCGGCGGCGTCCTCCACCACCCGCTCGTCGATGCCCTCGTACCGACCACAGGCGAAGACGAGCCACGGGCACTCGGCCAGCTCCTCGGCCGTGCGCTGATCGAAACGGCGGCCGGCAGGTGTGGGGACGATCAGGGTCGGCGGACCCTCGTGCTCGGGACGAGGCGCACAGACCTCGGTCAGCGCCGGACCCCAGACCTGCGGCTTCATCACCATGCCCGGGCCTCCGCCGTAGGGGCTGTCGTCCACGGCGCGATGCACGTCGTGCGTCCAGTCCCGCAGGTCGTGCACCCCGAACTCGATCAGGCCGCGGTCGACCGCCTTACCGAGCAGCGCGGCCCGCAACGGGGCGAGGTACTCCGGGAAGATGGTGATGACGTCGATCCGCACTGTTCCCCTTCACCGGCTGCCTACAGGCTTCGTCCGGCCGCCGTCACCGGCCGGGCCCACTGCCGCGAGGCGAAGGGCCGGTCCGGACGTCGTCGATCACTGCTCGGCCGTTCCTCGTCCGGCGGCCGGACGGCATGGTGCGCAGGTTGCGGACACCGCCGACAGGTCCGGCCGAGGCTCCGCCGACGCCCGGCCCGTCCCGAACGGGACCGGGGGCGCCGACGGAGGACTCACTCCTCGAACTGGTCGTCCACCAGGCCGGGCGGCGGATCGACGACGAGCCGACCTCCCGCGACGTCGACCGTCGGCACGATTTCCTTGACGAAGGGGATCAATGCCTCTTCGCCGTCCGAGAGACGCACGGCGAGCAGGTCTCCGCCCGCTCCATGCAGCACCTCGCGGACCGTGCCGAGCGGCGAGCCGTCGGGCAGCACGGCGGCGAGCCCCTCCAGCTGGTGGTCGTAGTACTCGTCGGGGTCCTCGGTGGGAGGCAACGACGACTTCGACACCGTCAGCAGAGCGCCGCGCAGACGCTCCGCACCCTCCCGGTCCGAGACACCCGTCACGCTCAGCAGCA
The DNA here is from genome assembly GCF_001941625.1 of Actinoalloteichus fjordicus. Lineage (NCBI taxonomy): Bacteria > Bacillati > Actinomycetota > Actinomycetes > Pseudonocardiales > Pseudonocardiaceae > Actinoalloteichus > Actinoalloteichus fjordicus. Next base: position 1,976,337 of record NZ_CP016076.1, on the reverse strand, counting down.
GCCGCTCGCCGTGCGGCCTGGCGGCCGTCACGGTGAGCTGCCGGGAACTGCCGTCCCGCAGTCGTGCCTCGACGGTGCCGTCGACTGCGAACCGCTCCCGAGGGGAGTCCGTCCGCACGTCGACGACCAGTTCGCCCCGAACGCCGTGCGGCCTGCTCACTCGCCCCACCAACAGGGAGTCGGCAGATCCGCCGTCCGGACGTCGGTCGCGGGTCACCTGCGGCGTCAACGGTCGGTGTCGACCACGTCCACCCGCACACCGCGACCGCCGATACCGGCCATCACGGTGCGCAGCGCAGTGGCCGTACGCCCACTGCGGCCGATGACCTTGCCCAGGTCGTCGGGGTGTACGTGCACCTCAAGGGTGCGCCCCCGCCGGGAGGTGATCAGCTGGACTCGGACATCGTCCGGGTTGGTCACGATCCCTCGGACCAGGTGTTCCAGGGCGTCAGCGAGGACGCTCACGCCTGGCCGTCCGCGGTCTTCTCGCCGCCCTCGGCCTCGGCCTTGGGCTCATCGGCCTTCTTGGCGGCCTTCTTCTTCGGCGTCGTCGCGTCGGCCATAGGCTCCTCGCCCGCCGCTGCGAGCGCGGCGGCGAACAGCGCCTGCTTGTCGGCCTTCGGCTCCTTGACCTTCAGCACACCCTCGGGAACGGGCAGGCCCTTGAAGCGCTGCCAGTCGCCGGTCAGCTCCAGCAGACGCTGCACGGGCTCGGTCGGCTGCGCGCCGACACCGAGCCAGTACTGGGCGCGGTCACCGTCGACCTCGATGAAGCTGGGCTCCTCGGTGGGGTGGTATTTGCCGATGGTCTCGATCGCCTTGCCGTTACGGCGGGTGCGCGAGTCGGCGACGACGATCCGGTAGTACGGCGCACGGATCTTGCCAAGCCGCATCAGCTTGATCTTGACGGCCACGGGTACAGGTGCTCCTCAAGCTCTCGTTGCTCATGGGTGAACGCCCGTGGGCCCGAGTGGGGCGACGGGTCCGAGCGCTCGGACATCATTTGGCTGGCCACGAGTCAGTGAGAGGGACCGACGCCATGGCGGACAACGAGCCATTCTGCCAGACCGCATCGACGGCAGACCAACCCGTCCCTTGCCAGGCACACCGGAGGCGAGCCGGGCCGAGTCGAGTCGCGCCCGTCACGCGCCGGGCTCGACGACGACCGGTCTCGTCAGGTCGGGATGACGCCGAGGGCCAGCAGCAGGACGCCCAGAGCGGGCAGCAGGTTGTTCACCTGGTGGGCGACGACGGCCGCGAGGAGCCGTCCGGTGAACAGCCGGGCGAGACCGATCGGGATGCCGATGACCAGCAGCAGCGGAGTGCGGGCCGGTTCGAGATGCGCGACGGCGAACAGGGCCGTGGTGACGCCGAAGGCCGTCCACCGGCTCCAGCGCAGCCGGTCCATCGCACCCCACAGCGCGCCTCGGAACACCAGCTCCTCGCACAGCGGTGCGAGCACGAGCAGATGCAGGAAGATCAGCACGGCCAGCACGGGCGGCAGCCGCAGATCGTCCAACAACGAGCCCACTGCGGAGGTCGCCTGGTCCTCCCCCACCCAGTTCGTCCAGAGGCGGGAGGCGCCCAGCGTGAGCACGATGCCGACCGCACCGAGCCCGAGCCCCGTGCGCACGTCGGCCCACGACCAGCGCAGCCCGAGATCGGCCCGAGGACCGTTGCCTCGGATCAGCGTCGCCACCACGACCACCGTCGCCGAGAGCACTGTAGGGACGATCAGCCCGATCAACAGCACGGCAGGCCGCAGCGAGGGATCGCTCGCGGTGTCGCCGAAGGGGGCCACCACGAAGACCGAGGAGAGCAGGAAGACCAGCTGGGAGAGAAAGAAGACACCGAAGCCCCAGCGGTGCACCGCGGTCGGCTTCGGCGACGGGTCGACGGCGGACGCCGTCTGCGCCGATCGGTCGCCTTTCTCGACGCTTCTCGGCGGTATGGTCCCGGTGAAGTCCGTGTCCTCGATTTCCGCGTGTCCACTACTCCGCTGTCGCGACTTCTCGGGTTTGCTCACCCGCACCCCGCTTCTTCAAGACCAGACGGCCGTCTCTGCGGGTCCCGACGAGCCCTCCGCCGCCCACGCGCGGGGTGCCCGGTCCGAATCGGTGCCCTTCGTCGAGGCTAGTCCGTTTCGACAGGCCGAGGGCAGTCCACAGAGGCGTGAGAAACGGCCGCGCGTGCGATTTCGGGCGGTCGAGGCAGGCCGGTCGCCACCGTGATTCGACGGCGACCGGCGCGGCCTCGGAAGAGCCTCAGGAGAACTGCGTGTAGAAGATCAACGCTGGCAGGAAGTTATAGGTCGCATGCGCGATGATCGCGGCGGAGACCCGGCCGGTGATCATCCGAGCAATCCCCATGGCCAACCCGCCGACCAGAAGGATCGGGGTTCGCATCGGCTCCTCGTGAATCAGGGCGAACACGAAAGTGGTCAGCAGGAGAATCGCGTAACGGGGCACCTTGAAATGTTCCAGCGCACCCCAGAGTGCACCCCGGACCAGTAGTTCCTCGGTGAGCGGCGCGCCGATGAACATGAACAAGGCGAGGCAGAAGACCCAGACCGCCTGGCCTTCGAACAATGCGCCCATCCCGCTGATGGCACTGTCATCGCCGCTCTCGCCCGCGCTGCCCATCACCATCAACGCCACGATGAATGCACCGAGCAGGCCCGCACCACCACAGGACAGCCCGACCCACACGTCCCGCCACTTCGGCAGGATGCCGAAGTCCCTGCGCAGTCCGCTGCCCTTCCACCACGACAGCACGGCAGGCCCGAGCCCGAGGAACAGGTTGGGCAGCAGGGAGAGAAGCAGCAGCGGGCCGAGCGGCGGCGGGTCGAGCTGATCGAAGTTCTCGAACCGGCCCGCCATGACGACCGACAGCAGCATGCCGGTCAGGTAGTAGCCGCCCCAGCCGAGGAAGAAGGCCAGAAAGCCCCAGTGCAGGCTGCTCCGGGCACTCGCCTCCAGCTGGGCCTCCCAGTATCGGGAGTGCAGCCTGGGGTCGTAGCCGTCCTGGACGCCGCCCATCTGCCTCGGGTAGCTCGCCCAGGACGGGGGCCCCGCCGCAGGCACGCCGCCGCCCGGTGGGCCGAAGCCCGCTCCTGGCATCCCGTGGCCCGGAGCGCCGGGGGGCTGCGCGTGGTAGGTCTGCGCAACGGGAGTCGGCTGGTAGGGCGGCGGAGCGGTGAAGGACGGCGCACCCGGCGGCGTGCCGGGAACGACGGCCACCGGATGGCCGGGGGCCCAGCCCTGCGCAGCGCCGGGCCCGCCGCCGGAGAAGGTCGGCATCGGCGTCGGACCAGGCGGGCGGGCACCTGGTGGTGCGGGCCGATCCTCGGCGGGATCGGCGGCAGCCCGGTGGGGCATGCCCTGCTGCCCACTCGCCGGGGTAGACACGCCTGCCCCGGCCTGCCCGGTCCCGACGACGGTCTCGCCCGAGACGTCCTGCCCGTCACCAGGCACCGCAGCTCCGCTCGGGCCGCGAGCGCCCGAGTCGGTACCGGACGCGGTCTCCGGCGTCGCCTCGGGTTCCGGCGTCCCGTCGGGCACGGCCCGGTCGTCGGGCCCGTCGTCCGCGTCGGGCGCACGCTCAGCCTGCGGGCTGTCGTCGGGGTCGTCGGTGCTCCTGGGAAGTTCCTCGCCCACAACCTGTCCTTCCGACCGCCGCCTCGACGGTTCGCCCCCGCCGGCCTGCGGCCGGTCCACGATCAGTCCCGGCTCGGTCGCCGGGTCGATGTCTTGAAGCGTCCGCCGCCCGGATGGACCACGCCGCGTAACACGATGTCCCTCGGCGAGCGCAGCACCGCGAGATCGGTCCTCGGATCCTCGTCGTAGACGACCAGATCGGCGGACGCGCCGTCGACGAGCCCGGGGAAGCCGAGCCAGTCGCGCGCCGCCCAGCTCGCCGCGCCGAGGGCCTGTTCACGGGAAAGGCCTGCCTCCGCCAACGCGATCACCTCGTCGGCGATCCGCCCGTGCCCGATGCCCTCGCCCGCCGAGCTGCCCGCGTCGGTCCCGGCGAAGACGGGCACGCCCGCCTCGGCCGCCGCCGCGACAGTCGACAGCCTGCGTGCGTGCAGCGCACGCATGTGCGCCGCATAGCGCGGGAACCGGCCTGCCGAGTCGGCGATCGTGAGGAATTCGGCGGTGTTGATCAGAGTCGGCACCAGGGCGGTGCCCTGCCGAGCCATCTGGTCGATGGTGTCGTCGGTGAGTCCGGTGCCGTGCTCGATGCAGTCGACGCCTGCCGCGAGGAGACCGGGCAGCGCGTCCTCCCCGAAGACGTGGGCGTTGACGCGGGCCCCCGCCCGATGGGCGACCGCGACGGCCTCGGCAAGGACGTCGTCGGGCCACAGCGGTGCCAGGTCGCCTGCCTCCCGGTCGATCCAGTCGCCGACGAGTTTGACCCAGCCGTCGCCCTCGGCGGCCTGCGCCGCGACGGCGGCAGGCAGCTCTGCCGGGTCGTCGAGTTCCAGGCCGAGGTCACGCAGGTAGCGCCTGCGCCTGGCCAGATGCCTGCCGGACCGGATGATGCGCGGGAGGTCGTCCCGGGCCTGTAGCGGCCGGGTGTCCACCGGAACACCGCAGTCGCGGACCAGCAGGACGCCGGCGTCGCGTTCGATCTCGGCCTGCCGAGCGGCCTCCGCCACCGGGACCGGGCCGGTCGGATCGATCCCGATATGGCAGTGCGCGTCGACCAGGCCGGGAACCAGCCAACCGCCGGGGAGCGGCCGAGCGTCCGGGACCGGGTCGACGCTGATGCGGCCCGCCGAGACCCACAGGTCGCGGGTGACCCCGTCGGGCAGGGTGACGCCGGTGAGATGCAGGGCGGGCGACGCCTGCGTCACTTCTTCTTCTTTTTGTTGTCGCCGAAGGTCAGCCTGCTCGGGTCGAAGCCGGGCGGCAGCTGGTCCATGCCTGCCAGGCCCGGCGGGATCTGCGGGGTGCCACCACCCTGCGGGCCGCCGGGAAAGCCGCCGGGCATCCCACCGGGGAAACCGCCCGGGAAGCCGGGCATCCCGCCCCGCACCTTGGGCGGCGTCGGGCCGCGCCCCTTGCCCTTCTTGCCCTTCTTACCCTTGCCCTTGCGGCCGCTGCCGCCGCCGCCCACCCCTGGCATGCCGAACCGGCCTGCCATCTGCTGCATCATCTTGCGGGCGTCGAAGAAGCGGGTGACCAGGTCGTTGACGTCGCTGACCGCGACACCAGAGCCGCGAGAGATCCGCAGTCGCCGCGACGCATTGATCATCTTCGGATCGGCGCGCTCCGCAGGCGTCATGCCTCGGATGATGGCCTGCATCCGGTCGAGGCTCTTCTCGTCGAAGTCCGCGAGCTGGTCCTTCATCTGCCCCGCGCCCGGCAGCATCCCGAGCAGGTTGGCGATCGGGCCCATCTTGCGGATGGCGAGCATCTGCTCCAGGAAGTCCTCCAGCGTCAGCTCGCCGGAGCCGATCTTCTGGGCCGCCTTCTCCGCCTGTTCCTGGTCGAAGTGCTGCTCGGCCTGTTCGATCAGGCTGAGGACGTCGCCCATGCCGAGGATCCGGCTGGCCATCCGGTCGGGGTGGAAGACGTCGAAGTCCTCCAGCTTCTCCCCGTTGGAGGCGAAGAGGATGGGCTGGCCGGTGACGTGCCGAACGGACAGCGCGGCGCCGCCTCGGGCATCACCGTCGAGCTTGGTCAGCACCACGCCGGTGAAGCCGACGCCGTCCCGGAACGCCTCGGCGGTGTTCACCGCGTCCTGACCGACCATCGCGTCCAGGACGAAGAGGATCTCGTCCGGCGTGACGGCGTCACGGATGTTCGAAGCCTGCCGCATCAACTCCTCGTCGACGCCGAGACGACCGGCGGTGTCCACCAGCACGATGTCGTACTGGGACCGCTCGGCCTCCGCGATCGACTGCCTGGCCACCTCGACCGGGTCACCCACGCCGTTGCCCGGCTCCGGAGCGAACACCGGGACGCCCGCCCGTTCACCGACCACCTGCAGCTGGGTGACCGCGTTCGGGCGCTGGAGGTCACAGGCCACCAGCAGCGGCGTGTGTCCCTGGCCGCGCAGCCACTTGGCGAGCTTGCCCGCCAGAGTCGTCTTTCCCGCGCCCTGGAGGCCCGCGAGCAGGATCACCGACGGCGGGTTCTTCGCCAGGTTCAGCCGGCGGGTCTCCCCGCCGAGGATGCCCACCAGCTCTTCGTCGACGATCTTGACGACCTGCTGGGCCGGGTTCAGCGCCTGGGAGACCTCGGCGCCCTTGGCGCGTTCCTTGATCTGGGCGATGAACGCCCTGACCACCGGAAGCGCGACGTCGGCCTCCAGCAGTGCGATCCGGATCTCGCGGCAGGTCGCGTCGATGTCGGCGTCGGACAGTCGTCCCTTGCCCCGCAGGTTCTTCAGAACCGAGGTGAGACGATCGGAGAGAGTGTCGAACACGAGGTCTCAGGCTCCAGGACTCGTCGGGAAGGCCCACGGGGGCAGGCCTCACCCGGTTGGCATTGCTCCCTGCGAGGGTAGCCGCCCGAGACCGCCCGTCGTGGCGCACGGTCGTCACGGCGTGTGTGACAGGTCGTGAGCCGGGCCGTCCGCCGTTCGTCGGCACGGGCGATTCTCCCGTCGCGAGGCAGCCGTGCCGCCAGGCCACCCCAGGCTCCGCGCCCGGCGAGACGACGCCCTCGGGCGAGCAGGCGACGCGGTCACTCGGGGGGCGGCGCACGGCTCGGGACGCGCCGTCGGACGGTGTGGTGGGCTGCGACGAAGATCAGCAGGCACGACGGCAGCGTCGTCGAAGAGTGGAGACACCACATCAGGTCCGCGAACGAGCCCTCCGATGCGGCGGCGACGTCCGTCCCGCCGGAGTGGGGCAGGCACATTGACCCGCGTCGGGGCGGCGGGTGGCGACAGGTACGGGCACCTCGCCGGGACGCGGGCGCCGTGGTGCGACTGCTCACGCCGCCGCCGAGTATTCGCCGGATGCTCGCACCGTCGCAGCGCAACCCGAGGGGCCCGTCGTTGTCTACGGCGGCGCACGCCCACTTGGCCGGGGAGTCCACGCCTGCCAGCGCGGCGGTGCTGGCCGCGGCGACCGCGTTCGACCTCGGGGAGTCTGCCGGTCTGGCCTGCCTCGCCGATGCCTGGGTGGAGACGGAGGGACTGGTCTTCGCGGCGCGGGCGGTCGCGGAGTTGAACGGGTTCTGGGCGAGGCCGTGGCGCGCCGAGTGGCGGCAGCCGCTTCGACTGGTGCTGACCGGCGACGGCGGAGCGGCGTTCAGCCCGAGCTGCGAGCCGATCACGCGTCGGGTGCGGGCGCTGCTGGCCGTGGCCCCCGCGCAGGTATATGCCGATGCGACGACGGCCTTGACCGAATATCGAAGCACTCTCGCAGGCCGGGTCGTCTCCTCGTTCCTCGTGCCGACCAGACAGGACTGGGTGGCGGCCGACTGCGCGGAGAAGGGCCTGTCCAAGAAGGCGGTCGACGCGCTGATCAGGTCCGTGTCCACGGCGGCACAGCTGACCACGGTGCTCGGCGCGGCCGTCCGAGGCGACTCGCCGCTGCGACGGCCGGAGGTCCTCTGCACCGCCGCCGACGGGATGGGGTCCGCGCTGACGCCGTTCCTGCGCGAGTTGCTGGAACGCTCTGACCTCCCGGCCGGTCGACAACCGATGTCGGAGATGCTGGCCTGGTTCGCGACCGAGGAGTCGATCGCCGCGCTCCTGCCGCTGCTCGGCGATGCTCCGGTGCCCGGCCTGGTCCGCACGGCGCTACGCCGGATACCGGCGGCGGGTCTGCGACTGCTGGCCGCAGCCTCGGCGAAGGACTCCGCCGATCCGGCGGGGCACCTTGCCCGGCGACTGTTACGCGAGCACGTCGCCGATCGACCCGACCTCGCCCGGACGCTGGTGCCCCAACTGCCCGCAGACCATCGTGCCGCCGTCGAACGTGTCACCAAGGTGACGGTGTCGCGCCGACCGAATCGGCTCGTCGAGCCGCCGCCCCGGAGCGCGAGGCCTTGGCTTCCCACTCCCGTTCCGGGCCTCGTCTCGTCGGTCGAGCCCGCGATGTCCTGGCTGCCGGGCGAACGAGAGGACTGGGCGGCGGAGCAGCGGAGCGCGAACCCGGCGCCGTGGCTGCGCCACGACGACTGGACCGCCGTCGCCGCCGCCTTCTCGGCAGGGGAGCTGACGCTCGAGGAGCAGTTCCGGATGTTCGCCGAGGCACCCGCCGAGATCACCGGCTGCCTTCTCGCCCACTGGCGACCACCGCTGTTTCTGAACCATCGCAGGCGGCTGCGGCCGATCGTCGCACGACACGGCCTGGCCACCCTGCCGCTGCTCTTCTCGGCGGTACGGCGGAGACCGGAGCGGACGGCGGCGGCGTTGCTGCCGGTCGTCCATCCCGGGGTGGCCGCGTCGGCAGCGCTGTGGCTGCGCAGACACCCTGCCCGGTGGATCGGACTGAACTGGCTGACCAGACACCCGACTGCGGCGGCGGATCTGCTGATCGTCCAGGCAGGCGGTCATCCGCACCCCGCCCGGCGAGCATCGGCCGTCGACGCGCTCCGGGCGCTGGTCGAGGTCGCAGGCCCGCAGGTGGTGTTCGACGTCGCCGCCCGGCATGGCGACCGCGCGGACCCGATCACCGACTCCCTGTCGGAGGAAGCTCGCGCACCACGCCGACGTTCGGAGATCCACGGCTGGACGGCCGCCGAGGCACTGCCGTCGGTCCTCCTGCGCGATCAGGCGAGCGTCCTGCCCGATCCGGTCGTGGACCGGCTGCTGCGGATGCTGGCTCGGTCGCACTCCGGCAGGCGAGATCCGGGCATCGCAGTCCTCCGCGCCCGGTGCGACCCGACGTCGCTCGCGGAGTTCGGCATGGCGTTGTTCTGGCACTCGCACCGGCACGGCGCCGGCGTGCCCGGCACGGACTGGGTGCTGCGGGCGCAGGCCGTGCTGGGCGACGACGAGACGGCGCGGCAGCTCGGAGAACTGGTCTCCCGTCGGGACGAGCGGGCGGGCCTCGCGATCGACGCCCTCGCGGAACTGGGCTCGGACGCCGCAGTCGAGCAGCTCCGGCGCATCGTCGACACGACACGGTCCGTCGTGATCCGATCCCGTGCCCGCGACCAGCTCGTCGCACTCGCCGCCCGACGGGGCATGACCGTCGACCAGGCGTTGGAGAGCATCACGCCGGATCTCGGCTTCGCTCCAGGCGGGGTCCGGCCGGTCGAGGCTGCGGGGCGTCGAGTCACCGTGGTCGTGGAGCAGGGCCTCGTGCCCGCCGTCATCGACGACCGGACCGAGCCCGCCGGGCAGTGCGACTTCGGAGCCGAGATCGGCAGGTCGCCCGCCCCGGCCTCGGTGGACGGCGCCGCAGGCTCGAGTGGCCGACCGGTCGGCAGGCGGGTCTCGCCCGGCGGGGACGACAGTACTGAGCACGGCGGCGGGGCGTCTGCTGCCAGAGGTGCCGCCGAGCCTCCCTGGCTCGCCGCACTGGCGGATCGACTCGCGCAGGTGGCTGAGGAGAGCGCCGTGCTGTTGGAGCGCGCGCTGCGTCACGGCAGGACGTGGAGCAGCGCCGAGTTCCGACGGCGCTGGGTAGAGCACCCGCTGCTGGGCAGGTTGGCGCAGGGTCTGGTCTGGACGGCGCAGGAACCCGGTCGTTCGGCCCCGGCGGCGTTCCGCATCGCCGAGGACGGTTCGTTCGCCGACGTGAACGACGACACCGTCACGCCTGCGCCCTCGGCGCTCATCGAACTGCCGCATCCGCTGCGGCTGGGCTCGGATCTGCACCGCTGGTCGGCGCTGTTCGCCGACTACGAGATCATTCAGCCGATCCCACAGCTGGGCAGGGCGTCGTACCTCACACGTCCGGATGATCCAACCGCCGACCCGCTGCCCGCCGCGGGCGGAACCGTCACCGAGGCCGCCCTGCGTCGGCTGCTCGCGCTGAGCTGGCGTCAGGGCGCTCGCGATCAGCAGGACCGCGCCGCAACAATCTTCCATCCGATCTCCGCTGCTCACGCCGTGGTCGTCGAGGTGAGCCCCGGCTTCCTGGCGGAGAACGGCTCGTCCCGATATCGACTGCGGGACATCCGGATCGCAGGCCCCGTCGACGACCCCTGGCGGACGGTGGCGACGACGACGATCGGCGAGCCTGCCGACGAAGCCTGGTCGATCGCCCGGGACGACCTGCTGTGGCTGACGGAGGGGGCGACTCGATGAGACGGAGATCCGTGGGGACGAGCCGCCCGGACCTTCGCGGCGTGCTCCGTCGAACTGCTGTTGATCGTCCCTTCGGGAATCGTGTTGTTCCTCCTGGGGCGAGGCTGATGCGGGCGGGGGTCTTCGAGGACGACGAGAGAAGCACCGCACGACTGCGTCACTCCATCGAGGGAGCCGACGATCTCTTCGATTACACTCCGTCGTCGAGATCACAATGGTTTCGGAGGGGTCGCGGTGGCGCAGAGTCCGGTGGAGGGCCGAGGGGCCACGGTCCAGGAACTCCTGAGCAACAAGAAGTACAAACTGGACTACTACCAGCGGGAATACAGCTGGTCCCGTAAGGACGTCGTCGCGCTGCTCCAGGATCTGGAGCGGCGGTTCATCCGGGAGTGGCGGCCGACGCACTCGCGCCGAGAGACCATCGGATACGCGCCCTACTTCCTTGGTCCGATCGTGTGCTATCAGACCCCGGATGCCGCATTCCTCGTCGACGGACAACAACGTCTCACGACGCTGCATCTGATCGTCGTCTACCTCCGCAGGCTGCTGGAGGAACAGGATCTCGATCAGGACGCCAAGGGTCTCGACCCGATGATCTACAGCACCCGGCACGGCGAGACGACCTTCAACATCGACATCCCGGAACGCAACGAGGTGCTGAACGCGTTCCTGCGCGGCCTCGCTCACACACTGAGCGCCGATGCCAGTCTGTCGGTGCGCAACCTGTACGAGCGGGCCCGCGACATCGAGGAGGACTTCCCCGCGAGTCTGCGTGACGAGGCGCTGCCGTTCTTCCACGACTGGCTGCTCGACCGGGTCTGTCTGGTCTCCATCGACGCGCTCGACCGGGAGCACGGCTGGGAGATCTTCGAGACGATGAACAACCGGGGCGCCCGGCTGAGCCCGGTCGACCTGCTCAAGAGCTATCTGCTCGCCAGGGCCGAGACCGGCAGACGCCAGTTGAACGACCTCTGGCGCCGGATGATCGCCGAGTTGTCCCGGCACGGTGTGGACACGCCGAGCGAGTTCGTCAAGGCCGTGCTGATCGCGAAGTTCGCGGCGTTCGACGCCGACAGCACCGACCCGGTGGAGATCGACCGTGGCTTCCACGAGTGGGTACGCAAGAACGAGGCTCGGCTGGAGCTGCGGACCGCGGACGACTTCCGGGCCTTCGTCGAGTACTTCCTCGTTCCGCTGAGCAGGCAGTACAGCGCGCTGAAGGACGCTGCGGCGATGCTCGTCCACGGGATGGAGGCCGTCTTCCACACCGCACGGCTGGAGGTCGTCGACCCCCTGCCGCCGATCCTGTCCGCGCTGCGCCCCGACGACTCCGACGAGGTCTTCGAGGAGAAGAGCAGGCGCATCGCGGGCTACCTCGATCTGGCCACCACACTGAAGATCGTCAACAACCGAAGCCTGCTGCCCCACCAGGTGCGCCCGGAGGTCGACGAGCTGACCGTGCGGCTGCGCAGCGCCGAGGGCCTGGAGGGACTCACCGGGCTCCTGGAGGCCGAGGCGGCCACGCTGCCCGACGACTTCTCCGGCGTGGACCGGCTCAGTCTCCAGCCGGGCAACTGGGCTCAGGTGCGCTACGTGCTCGCCAGGCTGACGTCGTTCGTGGAGGTCGCGTCGGGCCGTCCCGACCTGATCGCCGTCTACCTCGACGATCCGCAGCCCTGGGAGATCGAGCACGTCTGGCCGCGCGCCTTTCCGCGCTACCAAGCCGAGATCATGACGACCGAGGCGTTCGAGGACTTCCGGGAACGGCTGGGCGCGCTGCTGCTGCTCCCCGCCGGGGATCGGCTCCCCGACGAGCACACGACGAAGATCGACCACTACCGCGAGCAGAATCTCCTCGCGGCCTCGTTGCATCCCGAGACGCTGGCCGCCGAGCCCGAGTTCGCCCGGTTCGTGGCCGAGCACGACCTCAGCGAGGTGTTCCGTCCCTGGCCGGATCACTTCGGGCTGGATGCCATCCAGATCCGGCAGCGCCTGTACCGGCGGCTGTGCGAGCTGATCTGGCGCCCCGAACTGCTGGGGCTGCGGCCGGAGAACACCCCGCCTAACCGGGCCACCGTGAAGCGCAGCCGACGCAAAGCGCGGTACGGCGTGGAGATCGCCGACCTCATCGAGGCCGGGATGATCGAGGACGGCACCGAGCTCTACGGCCACCGGAAGAAGCACACCTACACCGCGCGAGTCACCGAGGGCGGCCGAATCCGGCTGCCCAGCGGGCAGACCTTCGACTCGGTGTCCCGGGCGGCTGCGGTCGCGCTGAACGTCAAGGCCTGCAACGGCTGGGACTTCTGGCGGGCGGGCTCGGACGCCACGGGCACCCTGCTCTCCGATCTGCGGCGCGACGCGCTGCAACAGGGTCTGATGGAGTAGAGCGGCCTCGACCAGGTGCAGGCGGGCCTGCCGTCGAGCACCGGGTGGTGGACCGTCGACGTGGTCGGGACGCCCGCAGGCGGGTCGGGGCGGGTCTCGACCCGGCTCGGTCCACGCACGTTCCTGCTGTGTCGTCCGAGGCTGTTCCCGCTGCTACCGCAGGCAGAAGCCCGGCCGCCCGGCAGCAGAGTCGACCCGCGACCCGACCGAGACTCGCCCGCCCGGACCGTCGTCCGGCCCGGGTTCGACGGCGGAGACACCCGGGGCGCAGGGTCGACTCGCCGGGCGGGCCGCCGTCCGGTCGACGATGCCCGACTCTGTCACGCTCGGGTCGCGACACTCGACCGCCGTCGGGGCGGGCGGGGTCGACGGAGTCCGGGCCGTCTCGCCGGTGCTGGGCGAAGTCTCGCCGCCGCTCTGGTGTCGCGCCCGGCTGATCGAGGAGACTGCTTGGGGTGTGGCGTCTCCGCGCACCCGGCAGCCAGAGTGAGGAGCACGGATGTCCGCAAGGGAGCGGTCCTCGACCATCGTGGTGGTCATGGGCGTGTCCGGTTCCGGCAAGACCACGATCGCTCGATCTCTTGCCGAACGTCTCGGAGTGACCTACTCGGAGGCAGACGAGTTCCATCCGCCGGAGAACATCGCGAAGATGGAGTCCGGCGTCCCGCTGAACGACGAGGACCGGCTGCCGTGGCTGCGGTCCATCGCCGCGTGGATCAGCGAGCAGGAACGGGCAGACGTCAGCGGGGTCGTGACCTGCTCTGCCTTGAAGCGCTCCTACCGTGACCTGCTGCGGACCGGCAACGACGGCGTGTGGTTCCTGCATCTGGCAGGCAGCCGCGAGGTGATCTCCGATCGACTGGCCGGCCGCACCGGCCACTTCATGCCCGCCTCGCTGCTGGACTCCCAGTTCGCCGACCTCGAACCGCTGGAGTCCGACGAAGTGGGCTACACCGCGGACGTCTCCGAGGATGCCGAGGTGATCGTCGACCGTTCCCTCGCGGCGCTGAAGGCCGCAGGACGTAGGGAGGCCGATCTGACATGAATCCGGCAGTGAACGCCTTGACGGCACACGCCGATCTCTTAGCGCAGGGCGGCGGCCCGTGGACCGGGCACGACACCCGGCTGGTCACCGCGGCCCTCGTCGGGATCGCGGTGATCGTCGTCTTGATCACCTGGCTCAAGGTCCATCCGTTCCTGGCGCTGACCCTGGGCGCAGGCGCGCTCGGATTCATCGCCGCCATGCCCGTCGCCGAGATCGTCGAGACGTTCAGCGCGGGGCTGGGCAGCACGATCGGCGGCGTCGGAGCGCTGATCGCCCTCGGCGCGATGCTGGGCAGACTCCTCGCCGACTCCGGCGGCGCGGACCGGATCGTGGACACCATCCTCGGCCGGACCGGAGCACGTGCCCTGCCCTGGGCGATCGCGCTGGTCGCGGTGATCATCGGACTGCCGATGTTCTTCGAGGTCGGCGTCGTGCTGCTGATCCCGGTGGTCCTGCTGTCCGCGCAGCGCAGCGGGCAGCCCCTGATGCTGATCGGCATCTCCGCGCTGGCAGGCCTGTCCGTGCTGCACGGACTGGTCCCGCCGCATCCGGGCCCGCTGATCGCCATCGACAGCCTGGAAGTGGATCTGGGGCTGACCCTGGGATTCGGGCTCTTGGTCTCGCTGCCAACGGTGGCCGTCGCGGGACCGCTGTTCGCCCGCTACGCCGCCCGCTGGGTTCAGGTGAGCCCGCCTGCCCATCTGCTGCCCCGCTCGGCCACCGACACGGCCGACGGCGAGGCACCGGCCCGCAGGCCCGGCTTCACCGCGACGCTGATCACGGTGCTGCTGCCGGTGGTGCTGATGCTGGGCAAGGCCATCGGAGAGATCTGGCTGACGGAGGGCAGCACCGTCCGTACCGGGCTGGACTTCCTCGGCACCCCGCTGGTCGCGCTGCTCGTGGCGACCCTGGTGGCGATGTTCACCCTGGGTCGGGGCGCGGGCTTCGGTCGGGAACGAATCACCGATGTCTTCGGTGCCTCGCTGGGACCGATCGCGGGCATCCTGCTCATCACCGGCGCAGGCGGCGGTTTCAAGGAGACCCTGGTGCAGTCCGGAGTCGCCGACATCATCACCCGATATGGCCAGGACGCCGCACTCTCGCCGCTCATGCTCGGCTGGCTCATCGCGGTGGGAATCCGCCTGGCCACCGGTTCGGCGACGGTGGCGACCATCTCGGCGGCCGGGATCGTCGCGCCGTTGGCCGCAGGCCTGGACCCGGCGCAGGGCGCGCTGCTCGCGCTGGCGATCGGCGCGGGCTCGTTGTTCTTCTCGCACGTCAACGACACCGGGTTCTGGATGGTCAAGGAGTACTTCGGGATGACCGTCGGGCAGACGATCAAAACCTGGTCGGTGATGGAGACCATCATCTCGGTCTTCGCCCTGGTCTGTCTGCTGCTGCTGGATCTGGTGGTCTAGCCGGAGCATCGAGGTCGGCGCGGCGGCGCGGCCGGGGCAGGGTGCCCCGGCCGCCTGCCCGTGCTCAGTCGTCGATGGACGTCCGGTGCGAGAGCACCCCGCCGGAACAGCTCAACAGCACCTCGACGTCGAGCTCCTCGGACTCAAACTGCACCGTGACGGCGCCCACAGGCTCATCGTCATCGTCCTCCCGCTCGATGTCGACCGAGAATCCCTGCGCGGGAGTCTGCGTCACCAGCAGCACGTCGTCGGCGTCCCCGCACCGAGCGGTCACCATGCCGCCGTCGGTCTCGATCAGCTCCGGGCTGGGCGGCGAGACGTCCTCGGCAGGCGACGTCGGCTCGCTCGGCGGCGACGGCGACTCCGACGGACCGTCGGACGTCGCGGGCGGCGCGCCGGGCCCCCCAGGATCGTCGGCGTTTCCGGCGGCAGCCGCCGCAGCGAGTCGCCCCTGGACCTCGGACTGGCTCAGCGGACGAATCACCGACTCGGTGATTCCCGCGCCGATGGCGCTCAGGGCGGCGACGCCGACTCCGGTCGCCACCACTGCGGCCACCGTCCAGCCCACGATGCCCAACGCCGTCCTGCCCTGTGCGGGTCGCTCCTCGGTCATGTCGTCACCTTGGCTCGGAGATGGTTAAGACGACACTAAGGCCTGCCTAGCGCTCTCCTCGGCTCGACTCGTCTCCGCCCGGCGTCAGCCGATTCGATCGGCGATCGACGCGGCCGTGATCGTCGAGGGTTAACACGCGGCTAAGGCGGGCTTAGGGCTTGTCCGGGCCGTCCGCGGAGCCGAGATCCTCGGTTAGCGTTCCCGGGTGGCTCATCTACTGCTGATCGAGGACGACGCGACGATTCGCACCGCGCTGACGCGTGCGTTGACCGAGCGCGGACATGCCGTGGCCTCGGCCAGGACCGCGATGGACGGCCTGTCGCAGGCCGTCGCCGATCGCCCCGACCTCGTCGTGCTCGACCTGGGGCTGCCGGACATGGACGGTCGCGAGATGCTGCGGATGCTGCGGGCGGTCAGCCGGGTCCCGGTGATCGTGGCCACGGCCCGCGACGACGAGACCGAGATCATCGCCGCACTCGATGCGGGAGCCGACGACTACCTCACCAAGCCCTTCGGGGCAGGTCAGCTCGACGCGCGCGTCCGGGCCGTGCTGCGCAGGGGCAGCGAAGAGGACGAGGACCCGACGGTGACCGTCGGCGGCCTGCGGGTCAATGCCAGGGCCAGGGAGGTCGAACTCGACGGGAGACGACTGGAGCTGACCCCGCGCGAGTTCGACCTGCTGCACTACCTGGCGACCCGCGCGGGCGAGGTGGTCAGCAAGCGCGAGCTGCTGACCGAGGTCTGGCAGGTGCCCTACGGCGGAGCGGACAAGACGGTGGACGTCCACCTGTCCTGGCTGCGCCGGAAACTCGGCGAGACAGCCCAGAACGCGCGTTATCTGCACACCGTGCGCGGGGTCGGCGTGAAACTCGCCGCCCCGCAGGGATGAGGAGACCCCGATGAGACGTCGACTGGCGATCCTGGTGGGGACCACCACCTCACTCGTCCTGGTGGCATTCCTGATCCCGCTCGCACTGTTGATCCGCACCTTCGCCGAGGACCGCGCGGTGCACGCGGCGACGGTGGAGGCGCAGTCGTTGATCTGGGTGGTGGCCAACAGCGATGCCGAATCGCTGGACCGGGGGATGCGAACCAACGGCCTGGCGGACCGGCCGGTCAGCGTGTTCCTACCCGACGGCACGGTCGTCGGCGAACAGGCGGCACCCACGGATGCGGTCGAGCTGGCCATGTTGGGCCAGAGCCTGTCGGCCGAGACCCCCGAGGGGCGAGAGATCCTCTTCGCCACCGTCGACGCGGACGGCCGCACCGCGGTGATCCGCACGCTGGTGACGACCGAGGAGATGGGCCGAGGAGTCACCCGGTCCTGGTTGATCCTGCTCCTGCTCGGCGTCGCGCTGATGGCGGTCAGCGTGCTGGTCTCCGACCGGATGGCCCACTCCCTGGTCCGTCCGACCCGCAGGCTCGCCGACGTCTCCCACCGGCTCGCGGCCGGTGAGATGGACGCACGGGCCACGCCGGAAGGCCCGCAGGAGTTGCGCGAGGTGGCGGGCGGGCTCAACCATCTCGCGAGCCGGATCAAGGAGCTGCTACGAGAGGAGCGGGAGACCGTCGCGGATCTCTCTCATCGGCTACGCACCCCGCTGACCTCGATGAAGCTGGAAGCCGAAGGGCTGAACGATCCGGCGGAGGCCCGGCGGATCAGCGCATCGGTGGCCGAACTGGAGCGCGCGGTCAGCGAGATCATCGGCGACGCCAGGAGGCGAGCCGTCGAGACGGGAGTCCATCCGCTGCCGACCTCCTGCGACGCCGCGGCAGTGGTACGGGATCGCGTGCAGTTCTGGTCCGTCCTCGCCGAGGACACCGAGCGGCCGGTGGAACTGGATCTGGCCCTGGGACCAGTGCCGGTCCGCCTCATCGAGGCAGACCTGGCTGCCTGCGTCGACGCACTGCTGGGCAACGTCTTCGCACACACCCCCGACGGCAGCGCCATCGCGGTCCGGCTGCTCGCCTGGCCCACCGGCGGTGCCCGGCTCGTCGTCGCCGATGCCGGGCCGGGCTTCGCCGAGTCGACGAACGGCGACACCGGCCCGCTGCGACGCGGCGCCAGCGGTGCGGGCTCCACCGGACTAGGTCTGGACATCGCTCGACGTACCGCCTCGGCCTCCGGCGGGACGCTGAGCCTCGGAGTCTCGGCCTGGGGCGGCGCTCAGATCACCCTCGACCTGGGGCCGCCGACCGACTGATCACCACGAGTCTGCCTGTACCGATCCGCTGTCGGATCGGTCCCGGTCTCGTCTGAGATGGAAGGGGCGCCGAGGCCTGGCGTCACGACGACGAGACGTCGCGCCCGGCGATGTTCCCCGCCATCCGGCGCAGCACTCGCAGCGTCGTCCGGTAGTCCTCCTCGGTCACTCCCGAGGAGGACACGCGTCGGAACTCATGGGCGTGTTCGGCAGCCGCGCTCCAGACGGCGACGCCGTCGGCGGTGATCGTCCAGCGGTCCGCCTCGTCGGCGATCCAGCCGCGGTCGGTCAAGTCGTCGAGGAGGTCATGGGCCTCGACGACGGTGGCGAAGGGCCGCAGTTCGACCAGCAGTTCCGCCGTTTCCCTCGGCCTGGCCCGCAGGGTGGAGAGCACCTGCCACTGACGCCGAGTCACGTTCGCCGTCGCCAGCGCGTCATCCAGCCCGGCCTCGATGAGCTGATCCAGGTGTTTGAGCCAGAAGCCGATCGGCGTTCGTGCCTCGTCCATCACGGTCCCCTTTTATTGTAATCTGACAACTAGTTGCACGATGATATGTGATGGGGGCCGGTGAACGAGCAGGTAGCGGCCGTCGAACGGGCCATGGTGATCATCCGAAGAATGCAGAGCCGCCGGATGATCGGGCGGCTCGCGGGCCGCAGCGGTGCGGGCGGCATACCGACGAACACTGCGGGCTTCGAGGTGCTCGATGCCGTCGAGGCCGCCGAGCTGGACGGACGACAGATCGGCGTCACCGGCGTCGCGTCGGCGCTGGCCGTCGACCAGCCGAGGGCCAGCAGGCTGGTCGCCGACCTGGTCACGGCCGGTCTGCTGCGCCGCGAGGCCGATCAACGGGACGGGCGACGCACCGTGCTGATGCGCACGGCCGAAGGGCAGGCGGCTTCTGTCGTCGCGCATCGGTTTCGCCAGAGCGTCCTGGCCGCCGCGATGGCCGACTTCAGCCCGCAGGAACAGGCCGACTTCGCCCGACTGTTGACCACGTTCGTCGGCAGACTGCCCACCGTGCCCGCTCCGTAGCCGTACCGGCCCGCAGCCGGAGCGGCCACGCGGCGCCGGGCCCGACTCGTACGGCCCCGCCTGCCGCGCAGTCGCCGAGTCCGGTGCCTGGCGGGTGTGCTCCCCATCGCAGGTCGACCCGGCCGAGCGAGATCACCGAAGACGGCGCGGCCCCAGATCCGAGGTCGGCTCCGGGCCGAGCACGATCCGAGCCCCCGCGACGAAGGCGCCCGACGCCGAGGACAGCACCGGTTCCAGGGACAGCGCACGGACGGACTGCACGTCCTCGGCGAGTGCGGAGACACGGGAGACCAGGTCGGCGAGGGCGACCAGATCGGACGGCTCGCCGCCCCGGTATCCCGTGAGCAGCGGCGCGGCCTTCGGCTCGCGGATCACCGACTCGACGTCCACGTCGGTCAGCGGCACCGCCCGGTAGACCAGGTCGCCGAGGAGATCGCTCGCGATTCCGGACAGCCCGAAGGACAGCAGCGTGCCGAAGGAGGGGTCGTCCTGTAACCCGATCACACAGGACACGCCGGCCGGTGCCATCCGCTGCACGTACACCCCGGAGTCCGGGGACACCGCCCGCAGGCTCTGATACGCCGCGCGCACCGCGCTCCGGCCGCCGAGGCCGAGCCGAACGCCGACCAGGTCCGGCCGATGCCGCAGGCGCGGGTCGGCGCTCTTCAATGCCACGGGAAAGCCCAGCTCGTCTGCGGCATCCAGCGCCTCCGCGATCGACCCGACCAGGGTGAACGGCACCACCTCGATGCCGTAGCAGCCCAACAGCTCGCGCACCCGGCTGTCCGACAACGTCACAATGCCGGGACCGGGGCGAGTGGTGGAGCCCGCCGCCACCGGTGTGGTCGGCGCCGCATCGGAACGCGGCCCGGCGCCCGTGGCCTGTTCCGGACCTGCCTGCGTTCGCCAGGCGTCGACGAGAGCGGCGGCCCGGTCGGTCTCGAGGCCTGTCTGCCTGCGGGGCTCGCCCTGCGGCGCCGACCGCCAGCGGGCATGGCGAGCGGCCCTGGCGAGGGCGGCCACCGCGCGTTCCGGGCTCGGATACGACGGCACCGAGCCTCGACCCGGCGAGCCGTCCGGACCGAGCACGGCCAGCTCGTCCGGGATGCCCTCCACCGCGAGGAACGTCGAGACGACGGGCTTGCGCGTACCGCCGGGCGGCTCGGACACCACCTCGCGCAGGGCACGGGCGTAGGCGCTGCCCGGCACCGCGATGGGCGGGACGAACACCGCCACCAGTGCGTCGACCTCGGGAGAGCCGATCGCCGCGCGCACCGCGGCTGCGAACTGCTCCGGCGTGGCGGCGGCGCCGACGTCCACCGGGCCGCCCGCGAGTTGCAGGCCCTCGGCCAGTGCGACGTCGGCGGCGAGCAGGCCGAGCGCGGTGGAATTGCCGACGACGGCCACCCGGTCGCCTGCGGGCAGCGGCTGATTCGACAGGACGAGAGCTGTGTCGAAGAGCTGGGCCAGCGTCTCCACCCGGATCACCCCCGACTGCTCGAACAGGGCTGCGACGCTGGTCTCGTCCACCGGCACCGACGTCGCCGCCAACGCGGGCGGCCCGGAGTGTCGGCCAGACTTCACCGCCACGATCGGCTTGGTTCGGCCGAGTCTGCGGGCCAGCCGCGCGAACTTGCGGGGATTGCCGAAGGACTCGAGATAGAGCAGCACCACGTCGGTGCCCGGGTCGGTCTGCCAGTACTGGAGCAGGTCGTTGCCCGACACGTCGGCACGATTGCCCGCCGAGACGAAGGTCGACAGGCCCAGCCCCCGCCCTGCGGCCGTGGCGAGGATCGCGGTGCCCAGCGCGCCGGATTGACAGAAGAAGCCGACCCGCCCCACCCTGGGCAGTCCGGGCGCCAACGTCGCGTTCAATCGGACCCCGACGTCGTTGTTGACCACACCGAGGGCATTCGGGCCGACCACACGCATGCCGTGGGCCCGAGCCGCGCGGACCAGCCGCCGCTCCGCGCCCAGGCCGTCCTGCCCGGTCTCGCCGAAGCCCGCGCTGATCACCACGAGCGCCTTCACGCCCTTGGCCAGGCAGCCGTCGAGCACCTCGTCCATCCGCGCGGCGGGCACCGCCACCACCGCGAGATCGACCTCGTCCGGGATGTCCACCACGGACGGGTAGGCCCGGACTCCCCGGACCGAGCGGTGCTCCGGATTGACCGGATAGACCGGCCCGGCGAAGTCCGCCGCGAGCAGATTCGTCAGCACCGCGTGACCGATCTTCGCGTGATCGGTGGAGGCACCGATCACCGCAACCGACCTGGGATACAGCAGGTTGTGCACGCTGCGGGCCTCGGCTGCCTGCTCACGAGCCCTGACGACCGCCACGGACCGTTCGGTCGGATCGATGGTGAACTCCAGGTGCAGGACCCCTTCCGCCAGCTCACGGCGCACCAAGTACCCCGCCTCGCGGAACACCGAGACCATCTGGACGTTCTCCGCGAGGACCTCGGCCTCGAAGCCGCGCAGGCCGCGCTCCCTCGCGGCGGCGGCCAGATGCTCCAGCAGGATCGAGCCGAGGCCGCGCCCCTGGTGATCGTCCTCGACGACGAACGCCACCTCCGCCGAGGCACTGCCCGGCAGTCGGTCGTAGCGGCCGACGGCGACGATGTCGTCGCCGAGCAGGGCGCCGAACGCGACTCGCTCGTCGTGGTCGACCGTGCTGAAGCGCCGGACGTCCGAGGCGGGCATCCGGGGGTAGGCGCCGAAGTAACGCAGATAGCGGGTCCGCTCGCTCATCCGCGAGTGCAGCGCCACCAGCAGGGGTCCGTCCTCGGGTTCCAGCGGCCGGAGGTGCACGGTTCCGCCGTCGCTGAGCACGACGTCGGCCGCCCAGTGTCGAGGTGCTCCCGGCGCCGCCTGCGGCACCTCTCGTCTCCCGGACTCGGACTCCATCAGCCGCTGCCCTCCCTCGTCGGCCGCCGCGCGGGTGGCGACGCGGCAGGCATCGCCGCACGCACGGCGCGTCCGGCACCGCCCCACCAGCGCGGCGGATCACGCATCCAGCCACGCTCGGCCAGCCGCACCAGCGCCGCGCCACCGCAGCGCCCGCGAGCTGCCCGCCGCCCGCCCCGGCCACCACCGTGGCACGGCGACGGCGGGTCGCCAACATCTCCGACCCCGCGCGACCGCCACGGGCGGCCCGTGGAACAGCGAGGACCGCACCATCACTCCTGCCCGGGCCGCGGATCGGCGATACCTCGACGACACGATTCTGCGCCGCATCGCCTGCCGTCGGCGAGCCCACGACGGCGTCGGACCGGCGCCGCGTCCTGATTCCCGAACAAGGCGGCTGGCCCCTCCGGACGGGCTGGAGATCCTCGGCCCGCGCGCATCCGAGGAGACCGGCCTCGGGTTGCCCGAGTCGGCAGGACCCCTCAGTCCCGTCGGTCCTCCGGGTCCAGTCCGAACAGGGGGAACACTGCCCGACGCGTGGCCAGCAGAGCACGGTCGACCCGATGGGACACCTCGCCGTCCCACGCAGGGAAGCCCGCGTCTCCGGACGCGTCGCCATGCCCGTCATCGCTCATCGAGACGGGGATGGGTGTGTCCGGCGGCGCGAGCCGTGCGGCATGGGCACGCCACCCGGCGGGAATCGTCGTCTCCGGGGCGAGGTCGCGGTCCAACAGCACTGCAAGCAGGTGGGTCCAGGACCTCGGCACCACGCGGAACGGCGAGTATCCGCCGCCGCCGAGGGCCAGCCAACGTCCCCCCGCGTGCGTCTCCGCCAGGTCGCGCAGCGTCCGATAGATCGCCCGGTGGCCGTCGACGGTCAACGCCAGGTCCGCCAACGGGTCCTCCCGGTGAGTGTCGACACCGCACTGCGTGACGAGCAGCTGAGGTTCGAACGCCGCGAGCAACGACGGCACCACCGCATGGAAGGCCCGCTGCCAGCCCGCGTCGTCGGTCCCCGGCGGCAGGGCCAGGTTCACCGCCCGGCCCTCGGCGCCGGGACCGCCCACGTCGGCAGGACCGCCCGTCCCCGGCCACAGTGTCATCGGATGCTGGTGAACAGACATCGTGAGCACGCGCGGGTCGTACTGAAACGCGGCCTGGACCCCGTCACCGTGGTGCACGTCCACGTCCAGGTAGGCGATGCGCTCCAGCCCCTGATCGAGGAGCCACGCGATGGCGGCCACGCAGTCGTTGTAGACGCAGAATCCCGCCGCGCGATCGGCCATGGCGTGATGCAGCCCGCCCGCGATGTTCACGGCGCGGTCGACGCGGCCCTCGACGATCTCCCTGGCCGCGGCGACCGAGGCGCCCGCGATCAGCGCCGACGACTCGTGCATGTCGGGGAAGATCGGATTGTCCACCGTGCCGAGGCCGAATCGGGAGGGGAGTTCGGATGCGGGCTCTGTGTCGATCGCGGAGGCGGCACGCACGGCGGCGAGATACTCGCGGTCGTGAATCGCGGCAAGCAGCGTCTCGTCGGCGGGGACGGGCCGAACGAGGGAGATCCCGTCGAGAACGCCCAGCTCACGCGCCAACCGCATCGTCAGGTCGAGTCGGACCGGGGTGAGGGGATGGGACTCGCCCATGTCGTATCCGAGCAGATTCTCGTCCCACACGATCGCCGCCGACGCCACCGGCCGACCGTACCCCGCTCTGTGCGAGATACGACGGCGAGATCATGCGCTCCCAGGCAGGCGACAGGCGAGCCTGCGCCGTCGCGAAGCGCTCATCCTCGGCCACGCTGGGTCGGAGTTCGCCGATCGGCATGTGAGGTGACGGGGTCGTCGGCTACCGTCTCAGCGATCCTGCCTGCCGCTGCGGTTCGGCGAGGTCACCCACGGTGCCGAATCCGGTGATCAGCTCGACGGAGTTCGCTCCAGACGTCGTGAAACCGAATATGCTCGGCGCCCGTCTGAAAGGTATGCGCGCCATGTCTCAGCGAAGCCTGACCACCGCGATCAGCGCCGTTCTGCTCGTTCTCGGCTTAGGAGCGTGTGCCACGCCGGTGGCAGGCACCGCGTCTCCCGCACCCGGCGCGGGCGGCTCGCAGACCAGCGAAGACGATTCGGGCTCGGGAGGCGACGAGGCCACCACACCGACGATCCCGATCCCGGACCCCACCACCCCGACCGCGGACGGCGGTGGCAGCGGTGGCGGCGATGCGAAGAGTCCCGAGGCCGTCCCGGGCTACTGCGACCTGGTGGACGTCGCCGAGATCGAGGCAGCCGTCGGCTCGCCGAGCGTGACCGACCCCAGCGACTACACGACGATCTGCTCCTATTCCATCGACCTGGACGGGACCTCCCTCAACTACCTCGGCTTCGGGGCCACCTACTGGGGCGAGGACGTGACGAGCGAGGAAGAGGAGCCAACGGAGATCCTGGGACGCCCTGGTTACCGCCTGGTCACCGAGGGTCGTTGCGAGGTCGGCGTCGTCGTCAATGAGGACCCCTCGGTGCTCCTCAACACGATCTACGTCGACCTCGACACCTGGGGGACTGTCGAGCGGGACCTCTGCCCGGAGGCCGAGGCGATGCTTCAGCTCGTCTACGACGCGGTTCCGGCAGCCTGATCGTCGACTACTGCGGTTCTACGGTGCACCGGTTCCGACCGCGATCGTTCGCGGTCGGAACCACCTCGTGATTCGCGCGTCACGGGTCGAGCACAGTTGACGTGCTCGGGCTCCGTCCCGTCGTCGGCGTGGTCCGCCTGGTCGGGCCTCGACCGACACCGCGTTGGACACCGACCAACCCCCGACGGCGGCGCCCGCGTCGGCCGACACCTCGATGACGGCGTGTTCGTGATCGCCGTCGGAGGCGTCACCGTCGGCCGACCTCGCCCTTCCCGCAGGTGAACGAACGGCTGACCGCCCGGAAACGCCCGGCCGGTCAGCTGAACCGTCAGCCCCGCTCGGTACGGCAGGACCGCTGCGCCATGCGCACCGGCCGGTGTCCCCGCCCGGACGGTCGGTTCTGCCGACCGGCTGCGCGTTCGCTGCCCACGCTCGTTTCCAGCCCGACTCCTGGGCCGGTCCGGGCCGCCCAGGTCCCACCGACCGCATCAGACCCGCCACGTCCTCGGACGCGGGCGACGTTCCGGCTCGCCCGGCACCTGCCACGGCGTCGATGCGGTCGGCTGCGGCGAAAGGCGATGTCAGCGGGGCGACTCCCCCAACGCTGCCGGGCGCTGCGGCTGCCCCGCCCATTCCGACCAGGAACCCGCGTAGAGGGCGGCAGGCCGGTCGGGGGCGCTGAGTCCCGCAGTCTCCAGCGCCAGCAGCACCGAGCAGGCGGTCACCCCTGATCCGCAGTAGGCACCGACCGGCGTGGTGCCGGTGACGCCCAAGGCGGCGAAGTGCTCGGCCAGCTCGGCGGGAGAACGCCAGCGACCCGACTCGTCGAGGTGCTCGGCGAACGGGGCGTTCCGCGCACCAGGCACGTGGCCGGGCCTGGCATCCACCGGCTCGACCTCGCCGCGATAGCGCTGTGGCGCTCGCGCGTCCAAGAGCACGCCGCGCTCGGTGAGCTCCTCGGCACCGGCGGCGTCGAGCACCGGCAGGCTCCCCGCCCGAACCACGATGTCGCCCGGCGCGGGGTCGGGAACGACGGCGGTCACCTCGCGTCCCTCGGCCGTCCAGGCGGCGAACCCGCCGTCCAGCACCGAGACCTGGTCATGCCCCGCCCAGCGCAACAGCCACCAAGCCCGCGCGGCCACCGAGCCGTCGGCGGCGTCGTAGGCGACCACCCGGCGGCCTGCGCTGATCCCGGCGGACCGCAGCACGGCCTGGAGGTCCTCGGCGGCGGGAAGTGGGTGTCTCCCCCCGGACCCCGGTGGGGCGGCGAGATCGCGGTCGAGATCCAGGAAGACCGCGTCGGGCAGGTGACCCGCCTGGTAGGCGAGGCGGCCGGGCGGCCCCGTCAATGCCCAGCGCACGTCCACCAGCACCGGCGGGTTCTCGCCCGCCATCGCCTCGGCCAGTTCCTCGGTACTCACCAACGGCTGCACGCTCGACATCTTCGCGGAACGGGACCGCACAGGTCCACCTCGCCACGCCTGTGTATCGGGCCGAGCCGGTCGGCACCCGCCCCTACGATGAAGACGGAGGACAGCCGTCCCTCGTCATGCGTCGCGATCCACGGCACGCGCGAAGCAGTCGGGGCGGGGTGGTGACGGAGGAACAGACCACGACGGCGTCACGGCCGAGAGGCGGCGACGCCGACGACCAACGCGTCACATGACGAGAGAACAGGGAACAAGGACAGGCTCTAGGATGTCGTGGTAGCCGGTAGCGCGGTCCCACCGCTCGCGTGTCAAGGTGTCGCCTTTCTCGCGACCCCCTCCTGGCGACTCGACCTCATTCTCCGCGACGAACCACGACTGCCACAAGCTCTAGGACTTTCAACAGGGGAGCCGGCGTGAACGAGCTCATCGACACCACCGAGATGTACCTGCGCACGATCTACGACCTCGGCGAGGAGGGCGTGATCCCACTGCGCGCTCGCATCGCGGAACGGCTGGGACAGAGCGGGCCCACCGTCAGCCAGACGGTGGCCAGAATGGAACGGGACGGGCTGCTCATCGTGGCCGAGGACCGCCACCTGGAGCTGACCGGAGCCGGGCGGGAACGCGCCGAGGCGGTGATGCGCAAGCATCGCCTGGCCGAGCGCCTGCTCGTCGACGTGATCGGGCTGGAATGGGAGCACGTGCACAGCGAGGCGTGCCGCTGGGAACACGTGATGAGCGAGGCGGTCGAACGCAAGCTCGTCACGCTGCTGGGCAACCCCACCACCTCCCCGTATGGAAATCCGATCCCCGGTCTAGACAAGCTGGGCGTCGGCGAACCCGCGCCGCCGATGGAGACCGACCTGCTCCGGCTCGACGAGATCGCGCGCCGGGGCGGCGGCCAGGCCCAGGTCTGCCGGATCGCCGAGTACGTGCAGCTCGACCCCGACCTGATGGCACATCTGAAGGCGGCGGGCGTCATGCCCGACCGAGTGGTCACCGTCTCCTCCGCAGGCGGATCGAACGAGATCAAGGTGACCGGACCCGGCGGTAGCGCCCTGCTCGCCACCAACATCGCTCACGCCGTGCTGGTGCGCGCCCTGTGAGCACCGACGTCCACGCCGAGGAGTCAGTCACCGTGCCCGCCGACTCCGCGGACGCCGCCCAGCGTGCCGTCGCGGCCTTCCGCGCCCGACACGGGCACGCCCCCGAGGTCTGCTGGGGTGCGCCCGGACGGGTGAACCTCATCGGTGAGCACACCGATTACAACGACGGCTTCGTGCTGCCGTTCGCGCTGCCGCACCGCACCGTCGTCGCGGCCTCGGCCCGAGACGACGGACTGTTGAACCTGACCACCGTCGGGGCCGACGGCAGGCCACAAATCGCCGAGCCGCTGCACATCGCCGAGCTGGAGCCCGGGCACGTCACGGGTTGGGCGGCCTATCCCGCAGGCGTGGCCTGGGTCCTACGAGAGGAAGGCGTCCGACTCGGCGGCGCCGACCTGGTGATCTGTGGCGACGTCCCGACCGGCGCGGGCCTGTCCTCCTCGGCGGCGCTGGAGTGCGCCACCGCGCTGAGCCTGCTGGACCTCGCAGGCACGCCGCTGGACGGACCGGCAGACGACGCGCGTCCGGACCTCACCCGGATCGCGCGCTGGGCGCAGCGCGCCGAGAACGACTTCGTCGGCGCGCCGACCGGCGTTCTCGACCAGACGGCGTCGCTGTGCTGCACGGCGGCGCACGTCCTGTTCCTGGACGTCCGCTCCGGCGAGCAGATCCAGGTGCCCTTCGACACCGCCGCGCACGGCCTGCGGCTGCTGGTCATCGACACCCGGACCCGCCACGCGCACTCGGAGTCGGGGTACGGGGAACGGCGACGCGGCTGTGTCGCGGCTGCCGAGGCCCTGGAGATCGAGTCGCTGCGCGAGGTCGCGCACAGCGGACTCGACGTGGCGACGGCCCGCCTGCCCGAGGAGCTGCGGCCCCTGGTCCGCCATGTGGTGACCGAGAACGCCAGGGTCGAGTCCGTGGTGACAATGCTGACGGAGGGCAGGCTCGACATGATCGGCCCGCTGCTCACCGCTTCGCACGAGAGTCTTCGCGACGACTACCGGGTCTCCAGCCCCGAGCTGGACCTCGTCGTCGAGTCGGCACTGGCTGCGGGCGCCCTGGGCGCCCGGATGACCGGAGGCGGGTTCGGAGGGTCAGCGATCGCCCTTATACGGTCTGCGGCACAGGCGGAGGTCGAGGAGTCGATCATCGCCGCGTTCGACGAGCGCGGGCTGGCACACCCCCGGTTCTTCGCGGCGCTGCCCTCGGCAGGCGCAGGCCGCGAGGAGTCGTCAGCAGGCTGACCGGCCACCCGTCCGCCTCGGCCGAACGCTGTCCCGCGAGGCGTCAACGGAAGGCTGGAAACGTGAAGCTGCTGGTGACAGGTGGAGCCGGATACGTAGGCAGCGTCTGTGCGGCGCGGCTGGTCGAAGAGGGCCATGAGGTCGTGGTGGTCGACGACCTGTCCACCGGCCACGCCGACGCCGTACCCGAGGGCGCCACATTCGTCCAGGCCGATCTGGCCGAGGCGGCCGACGACCTCTTGGCCGAGGGGGTCGAGGGCGTCCTGCACTTCGCGGCGAAGTCGCTGGTCGGCGAGTCCATGACGGACCCGGCGAAGTACTGGGACGGCAACGTGGTGACCTCGCTGCGGCTGCTCGCGGCCGTACACCGGCATCGTGTTCCTCGGCTGGTGTTCTCCTCGACGGCCGCCACCTACGGCGAGCCGGAGCAGGTGCCGATCCCCGAGTCGGCCCCCACCCGCCCCACCAACACCTACGGTGCCACCAAACTGGCGATCGACCACGCCATCACCTCCTACGCCAACGCCCACGGTCTCGCGGCGGTGAGCCTGCGTTACTTCAACGTCGCGGGCGCCCACGACCGGTTCGGGGAGCGACACGCCACCGAGACGCACCTCATCCCGCTCGTGCTCCAGGTGGCGTCCGGTCTGCGGGCCCAGGTGTCGATCTACGGCGACGACTGGCCGACCGAGGACGGCACCTGCGTCCGGGACTACATCCACGTGACGGACCTGGCCGATGCCCATCTGCTCGCGCTGCGGCACGCCTCGGCGGGCGAGCACCGGATCTACAACCTCGGCAACGGCACCGGCTTCTCCGTCAAGGAGGTCATCGACGCCTGCAGGCGTGTCACCGGGCACGCCATCCCGGCCGAGCTCGCCCCCCGCCGCGCGGGCGACCCGGCGACGCTGGTGGCGGCCGCCGACCGCGCCCGCGCCGAGCTGGGCTGGAAGCCGGAGCGTCCGGACCTGGACACCATCGTCGCCGACGCCTGGCGGTTCACCCAGGGCCGGATCGGCGCCTGATCGATGACGACTTCGAGTCTCGCCGAGCCGCCTGCGGACGACGCGGCAGGCACGTTCCTCGATCTCGACCGCTTCGTGGCCGTTCCCCGCCTCGGATCGCTGGCCGTGTCGCCGACCGGAGATCGGCTCGTCACCGTGGTCAGCGAGCTGACCGGGGACGGCAAGACATGGCAGGGCGCGCTCTGGGAACTCGACCCCGCAGGGCAACGACCTGCCCGGCGTCTCACCAGGTCGGCCAAGAGCGAGTCGAGCCCGGTCTTCAGTCCCGACGGCTCGCTGCTGTTCGTCTCCGCTCGCCGCGATCAGGAGGCGTCCGGCTCGCCGCAGGACACGACTGCGGCAGCTGCGCTCTGGCTGCTGCCGCCGACGGGTGAGGCCCGGCAGGTCTTCGCCCCGTCCGGCGGTGTCCAGGCCGTCCAGGTCGCCGCCGAGACCGGCCGGGTCGTCGTCGCGGCCGCCGTGCTCCCGTTCGTCGACTTCGGCGAGGCCGACGAGGAGAAGCGCAAGGCCCGCGAGAAGGCCGGTGTGACGGCGATCCTGCACGAGTCGTATCCGGTGCGGTACTGGGACCACGACCTCGGCCCGGCGCACACCCGTCTGCTGGCCGCCGAGGGTGTCGACGCGGACGCCGGTCGGCTCGTCGACCCGCTGGACCTGACGCCGGACTCCACCGGCAGGATCGCGCTGCCCGGGCTGATCAGCCCGGACGGCACCCTCGTCGCCCACGGACTCCGCGTCGACGTGTCTCCGCAGGCAGGCAGCCGCAGCGCCGTCGTGGTGCTCGACGCTGGCACCGGGGCGACCACGGCATCCTTCGAGACGGAGGGCGCCTCCCTCCGGGTCGCCGCCTTCGCCCCCGACTCGGCCGCAGTGTTCTGTCTGCGTCAACTGGAGGCCAGCGCCGACGAGCCGCCGGATGTGACTCTCGTCCGTGCCGACCTCGCCACGGGTGAGCTGACCGATCTGCTGCCGGACTTCCCGTTCCGCCCGGAAGAGGTGGCGGTCGCCCGCGACGGCCGAAGCCTGTTCCTGCTCGCCAACGTGGCAGGCCGCAGGCCGGTGTTCCGCCTCGATCTGGAAGACGGTCGACTCGACCGCCTCACCGGCGAAGGTGCGTACTCAGACCTCCAGCCCGGCGCCGATCCCGGTGTGCTGTTCGCCTTGCGGTCGTCGATCGACCACCCGACCCAGCCGGTACGGATCGACACGATCCGCACCGAGCAGGACCCGGTGCGGCTGCCCGCGCCGGGCGCAGTGGCCGAGCTGCCCGGAACCCTGACCGAGATCGAGACCACCGTCGACGACGGCCGCACCGTGCGGGCCTGGCTCGCGCTGCCCGTCGGCGCAGACGCACAGCACCCCGCTCCCCTGCTGCTGTGGGTGCACGGGGGACCGATGATGAGTTGGAACACCTGGACCTGGCGGTGGAATCCGTGGACGGCCACCGCTCGCGGTTACGCGGTGCTGCTCCCCGATCCCGCGCTGTCCACGGGATACGGCCAGGACTTCATCCGAGTGGGCTGGCGGCGGTGGGGGGCTGCTCCGTACACCGACCTGATGGCGATCACCGACGCGACGGTGGAACGGCCGGACGTGGACGGGCGGCGCACTGCGGCGATGGGCGGCTCCTTCGGGGGGTACATGGCCAACTGGATCGCCACCAGCACCGACCGGTTCGACGCCGTGGTGACCCACGCGTCGTTGTGGAACATCGACCAATTCTCCGGAACGACGGATGACGGCTACTTCTGGCAGCGCGCACTGGGTGATCCGCTGACCGAGCCTGCGGTGGTGGCGGCGAACTCGCCGCATCTTCGGGTCGCCGACATCCGCACGCCGATGCTGGTGATCCACGGCGACCGGGACTATCGGGTGCCGATCGGCGAGGCCCTTCGGCTGTACCACGATCTGGCTCGGCACGGCGTGCCCGCCAGGTTCCTGTACTTCCCCACGGAGAACCACTGGATCTTGACTCCGGGCAACGCCAAGGTCTGGTACGAGACGGTCTTCGCGTTCCTCGCCGAGCGGGTGCTCGGCGACTCGTGGCGACGTCCCGACCTGCTCTGACGTTCTGTCGCCGCCCTCGACGCAGACGCCGGACGCAGGCGATGAGGGCGGCGACCAGTCGGGCCGCGAGACGACGAGCCGTTTCCATGACGATCTCCCTTCGCGGCGGCCGAGGATGCGGGCGGCCCGGTTCGTTCCGGAGTCGGGTCACCATGCGTCCTGGTCCTCGGACTCGATGGCGAGCAGCGCGTCCTCCGCGTTGGCCGAGATCACGACGGCGAGCTTGCTCGGTGGCACGCCAGACTGGAGCAGTTCATCGAGCAGTTGGGCGAAGAGGTGGTCCGGGCAGGCGGCGCGGGCCTCGGCCAGTGCCAGACTCGCCAGCGCCCCGTCGCCTCGCAGGTACGCCGACAGGGCGAGGAGGCCTGCGGGCTCGGCACGCTCGGGAGCAGGCGTGGCCTTCGTCAACGCCAGCCAGAGACGTTCCGCCGCCTCCGAACGAGGTCCGGCGCACCAGCGCATGCAGGCGTCGCGAACCCGACGGTCGGTCAGGGAGAAGGCCAGCCGCACCACGAGATCGTCGTCGACCATCAGTCTGCCGCGCTCCACCGACTCCAACGCCCGATGCAATGCGGCGAGGTCGCGCCGGGCCGCCGCCGCGCCTGCCAGCGTCCGGTCCAGGTCTCCCGCCTCGGTGGCTGCGGCGATCAGCTCCGCCCGACGGAGCAGGGTCGCCTCGTCGTCCTGTGTCAGCAGGTCGGCCAGCTCGGCGCGATCCGCGAAGGTGACCAGACCTGCGGCCGCGCTCGCGGCGGCCAGTGTGGTGGCCGCCGGATCGGGCAGCCTGCCGGTGCAGTCGTCCTCGTTGAAGCAGATCCACCGGCTGTCGGTCGAGGTGTCCGGAGTCCAGACCGAGTGCAGGCACGGCACTCCCGCGTCGGCCAGGGCTCGCTCCACGACGTCGACCAGCCCTCGGTGCGGCGGCCCGTCGACTCGGTGGTGGCTGCCGCCGCCCACCACGACGAGCATCACCCCGGTGGTCCGCTGAGTCCGTATCGGAGCCAGCAGGGTCTCCTGCACGGCCTCGTACTCGTCGACGCCGGGGAGATCGAGTCGGATGCTCACGCCGACGCGTGAGCGGTCGCTGCCGCAGAGCGTGATCAGGACCAGGGAGTCGGCGGGGTGAAAGCCCAGCAGGTGCGGTACGGCGGCGATCAACTCGCCTGGATCGTGCAGGCGAATACAGGAGGTCAGCGGCGTGCTCATGGCACGACCATGCGTGATCAGCGCCGTCTGGCGCCCGCCGATCAGCACGCCCCTGTGGACAACCCGGCTATGTGGACAACTGGACTCCCGAACGGGTGATCATCAGCCGAAGGCACTGGTCAGTGTGCTACGACCGCCGACCGTGGGCAGGACCAGACGAGTCCGCCCCAGCTCGACCGCCAGTCCCGCTCCGGGCGCGGGACGCAGGGTGTAGTCGCGATCGCTGGAGATCAGCACGAACCCGAGTTCGTGGCCTGCGGGCAGCACGTAGTCCTGGGCCTGCATCGTCAGTTCGACGCGGTAGGTCTCGCCCGGCACGATCGGACTGGTCTGGTCATCGGCGTCCCGGTTCTGCGGGTCCGTCCAGCCCCGCGTGATGATCTCCGCACTGCCGTCGGGCGCGCGAGCGACCAGCAGTGCCGAGAGGTTCGCCGCCGGGCGAGTGAAGGAGACGGCGAAGTCGACCCTGGGCGTGCCGCTCAGTCGGACCTCCTGCGCGGCGGGCGGCGTGTAGTACGCCAGCCGATTTCCCGAGCGTGGGGAGTCGACGAGGTCCTGGGCCGTCTTGGAGGCGTCGTCGAAGAACCGTTCCACGGTCGCGCTGCCTGGCACCGGGTTCGACGGGTCGAGACCACCCTCGGCGGCACCGCCCGGCCACGGCCACAACGAGGCCTCCGTCGCGGTGGGGGCGGGCCAGTCGGCTTCGACCGTCCAGGTCCCGTCCTCACGCTGCAGGGTCGCCCTCGGCTCGTCCGCCACGCCGTTGTCCACGTCGTGCAGGTAGTTGGTGAACCAGCGGTTGAGGGCGTCCAGCCATTCCTCCCGCCGGACCGAGAGCGGGTCGACGTGGCCTGCCTGGTGCAGCCAGATGGCTCGGGGAACATCGTGCTGGGCCAGGGCGTCGTACCACTGGGCGACCTGCCCGGTCTTGACGTTCCAGTCAGCGAGGCCGTGCACCGCCAGGACTGCCGCCTGTACCTGATCGGCGTCGTTCAGGTAGTTGCGTTCGTCCCAGAACTCGTTGTAGTCGCCGGTGACGCGGTCCTGCTGCTCGGTCAGTGCGTCGATCACGGGAGCACAGACCTCGCGATCGGCCCTGGTGTAGACGTACTCGGCGAGGACGTCGGCGTCCTCCCCCTGGTATCCGCCGGGCGCGACGACGGCGCCGTCGGCACGGTAGTAGTCGTACCAGCTCGAGATGGCGCCGATGGGAACGATCGCCTCCAGGCCCTCGACGCCCGTCGCCGCCACCGCGTTGGGCAGGGTGCCGTTGTAGGAGACGCCCATCATTCCGACCCGGCCCGTCGTCCACGGGGCGTCGATCGGGTCGCCCGCCGTGTCCCTGGCCGGGGCCCGGCCGTTGAGCCAGTCGACCACCGACCGGGCGCCGATCGTCTCGTTCTCGCCGCCGGTGGTGGGACACCCGGTCGACAAGCCGGTGCCCAGCGATTCGGCGTAGACGACCGCATATCCCCTGGCCAGCAGAAACGACTCATAAGCCGAGGTGATGGCCGGTCGAGCAGCCGCCTGATCGGCGTCCGCCCCGGCGCCGGCATCACCTGCCGACGCGGTAGACCCGACGATGCCCTCGGGCCCGCCCGGGACGTGCAGTTCGACGTCGACGTCGTGGAACTGCAGCGGATTGCCGCCCGAGAAGTAGGGACTCGCGAAATAGACGACCGGGAGGCGGAGACCATCCTCGGTGACGTCCGGGCGCACGACCTCGACATAGACCTCGTCGTCGCGGCCGTCGCCGTCGCTGTCCACCGGAGCCTGGACATACAGGCTCTCGCGCACCACGGCGGTCGGGTCGAGCACCGGTTGTGAGGCGCCGCCCTCGAAGTCCAGCGGCGGCGTGACGGCCGGGGCGCGGTCCTGTTCGCCGAGAACGGGCGACGCCAGCGCGGGCGCCGCGAGGACGGGCAGCGAGAGGGCGGCGGCGAGCAGGACACCTCGGGCACGTCGCAAGGCAACTCCCCGTGCAGATTCGGACACCGAACGAACTGTGATCACCCTTGCCGGAGGTGGGATCGGTGTCAAGCGGCGACATGGAGTCGACTCTTCCCTCCGCCGCAAAGCTGTGGCACATTGTCCGTACCACTTGTACGTACCGACGGTGCTGCGCTACGGGAGGATCAGCACGTCACCGACGTGTCGGAAGGACGACGATGAGCGAACGACTTCGCTCCGTGGTTCCCCTGTTCGGGACCATGAGCCGCATTCCCGGCGGATTGATGCTGGTGCCGCTGGTCCTGGGCTCGCTGCTGGGCACCTTCGCACCCGGAGCCCTGGAGATCGGCGGATTCACCACGGCGCTGTTCAAGGACAGCGCGATGCCCCTGATCGCATTGTTGATCTTCGTCACCGGCACCCAGGTCACCGGTCGCACCGGCGGTCCCGTGCTGGCCACGGCAGGCACGATCCTGCTCACCAAGAGCCTGATCCCGGCCCTGCTGGTGGTGACGCTGGGCAGCTTCGTCGGCATCGACGGCATCCTCGGCGTCTCGATCCTCGCCCTGCTCGCGGCACTGGACAACAGCAACGGCGGTCTGTGGCTGGCCTTCTCCGGACAGTACGGCGACGAGCGCGACCGAGGCGCCTACATGGCCAGTGCGATCAACGACGGGCCCTTCCTCACCCTGCTGTTCCTCGGCGCGTCGGGGCTCGGCGACATCCCCGTGATCGCCCTGGTCGCGGCGCTGGTGCCGTTCGTCCTCGGCATGATCATCGGCAATCTGGACGCACAGTGGCGCGAGGTGCTGCGGCCCGTGCCCAACATCGTCATCCCCTTCTTCGCCTTCGCGCTCGGCACCGCCATCGACCTCGGCTCGATCCTCAGCGGCGGCATCAGCGGTCTGGTGCTCGGCCTGCTCATCACGCCGATCACCGGCGGGCTGGTCTACCTCGGCTATCGGTTCCTCCTGCGCAGAGGCAGACAGAGCGGCATCGGCTTCGCGGCAGGCACGACCGCGGGCAACGCCATCGCCACCCCCGCAGTGGTCGCCGCCGCCGACCCGCGCTTCGCGGAGTTCGTCGGGACCGCGACCGCCCAGATCGCGACCTGCGTACTGATCACCGCGATCACCGCCCCACTGTTCGCCTCCTGGGTCCTCCGCCGCAACGGAGCGCTTCAGCAGTCCCAGCCCGAGACGGAGACCTCCGCATGAAACCCCGACTCGCGATCATCGCCGACGATCTCACCGGCGCGAACGACACCGCAGTGCAGTTCGCACGAGCGGGCTGGAACACCGAACTGCAGTTCCGACCGGCCCGCACGGACTCCGAGGTGCTCGCGGTGACCACCGACTCCCGCCACGCCGAGCCGGCCGAGGCGGCCAGGCTGGTGACCGAGGCGGTCGGCAGGCTTCGAGCGGAGGGAGTCGAGCACCTGTACAAGAAGGTCGATTCGACGGTGCGCGGTCCCGTGGCCGAGGAGACCTCGGCGGCGATCGCAGCATGGGGGCCCGACGCGCTGGCCGTGGTGTGTCCCGCCTTCCCGTCGGCAGGCCGGATCGTCCGAGCAGGGACCCTGCTCGTCGACGGCGTGCCGGTGGCCGAGACCTCGGCAGGCTCGGACCCGGTGACCTCGGTGCGTGACAGTCTGCTGCCCAGGCTGTTCGACGGAGTCGGCGTCAGTCTGACCGGACTGACCGATCCCCGGGCGGCGGCCGACCGGCTGCGCGAGGCAGGCCCGCTGGTGGTGGTCGACGCCGAGAACGAGGACGACCTCGCGCTGCTGGCCGCGGCCGTCGGCGAATTGGGGCCGACGGCGGTGCCGGTGGGATCGGCAGGCCTGGGGAGGCATCTGGCCCGGGTATGGGGCGAGGCGCCGCGCGGCGGGGCCGTACTGGTCGTCGTCACCTCGCTGCATCCGGTCACCCGTGCACAGGCGGCCAGGCTCGCAGCCGAGCACCCCGGTCGAGCGTTCCAGCCGTCTGCCGAGGTGATCGCCGACGCCGACCATTGGCGACGCTGGCGAGACGGATTCCTCGCGACCGCACCGACCACGGACGCCCCGACCCTGCTCATCAGCCCGGCAGAGGTCGGCGAGAAGACGGACGCGACGACCGTCGCTCGCCGCCTCGCCGACCTGACGTCCGACATGATCGAGCGTCACCCTGTCGACGGACTCGTGCTCACGGGTGGCGACGGCGCACGGGCCGTCCTCGACGCGCTCGATGCGACCGGCCTCCGGCTGCTGGACGAGGTGGTCCCCGGTGTACCCCGCAGCCGCATCCTCGGCGGTCGCGCCGAGGGCCTGCCCGTGGTGACGAAGGCGGGCGGATTCGGCGCCGAGGACGTGCTGTCCCTGGCCGTCGACGCGGTCATCCGAGAAAGGAGCCCGCAGTGACGATTCCCGTCCTTGCGCTCACGATCGGCGATGTGGCGGGCATCGGCCCGGAGATCACCGCCAAGGCGTTGCTCGGCCACGCCGACCTCCGTGGTCTCTGCGCCCCGGTGGTCGTCGGGGACGCCGACGCCGTGCGGGCAGGCGTCCGGACCGCGGGCGGCGACCCGGCGAGGGTCCGCGTGATCGCCACCCCTCGACAGGCACGTAACGAACCGGGGACCATCGAGGTGATCCAGGTCGGCGACTCCCTCGCGGACGTGCCTGCCGGTGCCGTCCACCCGAGGGCGGGCGACGCTGCGGTCCGCTTCGTCAAGGCGGCCTGTGCACTGGCGCGTGACGGCCAGGTCGACGGCATCGTCACCGCACCGTTGAACAAGGCGGCGATGCACGCGGCGGGCCACCGCTGGCCCGGCCACACCGAGCTGCTGGCCCACGAGTTCGGCGTGCGTGACTTCAGCCTCGTCCTCTCCGCAGGCGACCTGTTCGTCTTCCACTTCACCACCCACGTCTCCCTGCGCCATGCGATCGAGGGAGTGACCCGGCAGCGGGTGACCTCCGTGCTGCGGCTGGCGGACTCCTTCGGCACGGCGTTGAGCAGGCCTGCGGAGCCGATCGGCGTGGCAGGTCTCAATCCGCATGCAGGCGAGGATCGGCTGTTCGGCGACGAGGATGCCGACGTGCTCGTCCCGGCCATCGCCGAGGTCGTCGCAGCAGGCATCAACGCGGTGGGCCCGCTCCCGGCCGATGCGTTGATCCCGGCTGCCGTCCGAGGAAAGTGGCGGCTCGTCGCTGTCTGCTATCACGATCAGGGACACGCGCCGTTCAAGGCGGTCTACGGCGACGACGGAGTGAACATCACCGTCGGGCTGCCGGTCGTCCGAGTCTCAGTGGATCACGGCACGGCCTTCGACATCGTGGGCACCGGCCAGGCCAGAGAGGCCAGTCTGGTGCTGGCCCTGCGCCGGGCCGCAGAGCTTGCGCCGGGCTGGGGTCATGTCTGGCGAAGCGCTTCCGGTGCCGACCCGGCGTGATAGCCGCAGGCAGCGGACCACGTCGATCAGGAGAGGGGCACGGCGTGCGTGCGAACGGCGGGGGCGACGAACTCACAGGCGCCGCTCCCACCCGACGGGGAGAAGGGAACGGCCCGCAGGCTCTTAAACTCACCCGCATGCCTGTGGACCGCAACTCACCGCAGCCGTTGCACGCACAGGTTGCCGCGGTGCTGCGCTCAGAGATCCGCGACCACGAGATGCCGCCCGGCGCGACGCTGCCGAGTGAGGCGACCCTGCGAGACCGTTTCGGGGTGGCGCGCAGCGTGGTCCGACAGGCGCTGGCCGCGCTGGTCACCGAGGGACTCGTCCGTCGGGAGCAGGGACGGGCTCCGGTGGTGGCATCGCCCCAGGAGCACCGCAGGCTGGTTCAACGGGCGACGGGCCTCTTCGAACAGTTCTCGCGAAGCGGCCTGGCCCTGCGCACCAGGGTCGTGCACCTGGTCCCGGCCAGTCCGCCGCCGCAGGTCGCCGAGTATCTGGGAACCACGGACACGATGCGGCTGGAACGACTGCGCTCGGTGGGCTCGGAACCGGTGGCCTACGTGCGCACCTGGCTGCCGTCGGCACGAGTGCGAGGTCTGACCGAGGAACTGTTGACCGACGCCTCGCTCCACCATGTCCTGGAGACGACGTTGGGCATCCGTCCGGTGAGCGGACGTCGACAGGTCCGAGCCGTCCCTGCCGACGCGCGTCTGGCGGAGGCGCTCGCGCTGCCGGAAGGGGCACCGCTGCTGTTGCTGGAGGGCGGCGGAGCCGATCAGCTGGGCAGGCCGCTGGAGTGGTTCGCCACCTGGCACCGCGCCGACCGGGTCGCCTTCGAGGTCGAGCTCAGTGAGCAGAACGAACAGCTCCGGCTGACCCCCGCGCCGGACCTGCTTCCCATCGAGCCGTCCGCCGTCCCGCCGTCCTCACCCGCGCTGGGCCGGGCGAGGGATCTGGTGGATCGGCTGCGTGACGAGCTCGACTCGCTGGCGGGCGGCGGCACCGACGCGAGGTGAGAGCCCGATCGACCACGCCGATCGCGAGCCCGGCCCGCTACCCGTGGCTCCGAGGACTCCGTTCGCTCGCCGAGCCGCCGCCACGGCGACGGGACGGGCGGCACGGTCTCACGACGGCGCAAATCCGACGGCCAGGATCATCGGGATCAGCACCGGGAAGCGGCCGGTGGACGAAAGCCCTGGACTGCGGCGCACGACATCGTGCACTGCCGACGCTCTCAGCACGCCGCCTGCGGAACTCATCCCCGCTGTGGAGTCCCCGCCGTCGCCCGAGTCCGGCCGAGGGGAGTCACCCCTCGGCGATCGTGTGACCGGCCTCGCGCAGCGCCGCCAACGCGGTGAATCGGTCCGCCGCAGGCACCAGCAGATAGTCGGTGTCGAAGGTGGACACCGAGAACACGCTGACGCCGGCTTCCCGCAACGGCTCTGCCAGCGAGGCGAGCACCCCGATGAGAGCGAAGTCGAGCGGCCCTCGTACCCGCAGCGCCAGCCAGCCTGCGGTCACCCGCACGTCACCGGCCTCCTCGTCGACGGGCACCTGCTCGGCGGGGCACAGCACGGACAGTTCGGTGCCCGCCCAGGTGACGGAGCACAGCCGTGAGCCGTCCCGGGGTCCGATCCAGTCCGGCAGCGCCTCCCCCGCGTCGAGCCTGCACACCGCGTACTCGCCAGCCAGGACGTCCAGTTCCATACCGTGATGTTCCCAAGCCGAGTGATCACCGGGAGCGACCGGGTCCCCACTCATCGCATCGGCACCCGGCACGCGGACGTCGTGGATCTCTGTTCCCACGAGCCGAGCGACGACGACGGCAGGGGCGGCGGCGGTGTGGGCGGACGGCTGCGGGCTCCTGCGAAGGAGGCGGCCGACCGAGCTTGAATCGAGGCGGCCGGACGCAGTCGCTCGCGCCGCGCCCTCATCGACTCGGCCGCGGCCGACCGGCAGGCGAGGCAGCGTCGTGCCGGTGCAGCGGCCGCCCCGACGATGCCGACTCGCTCTCCGGGCGAACCGGGACGGAGCCTGCGGCGAACCGCAGTCGATCGCCCAGTGCCCTGCGCACGGCGTGCCGCCAGGTCGGGTGTGACATCCTCGGACTCACGCGACCTGGTGGGCATTGGACGGATGTGCACGCGGGAGAGCGTGCGACGGGCTTCGGACCTGCACCGACGTGAT
Organism: Actinoalloteichus fjordicus; assembly: GCF_001941625.1. Classification (NCBI taxonomy): domain Bacteria; kingdom Bacillati; phylum Actinomycetota; class Actinomycetes; order Pseudonocardiales; family Pseudonocardiaceae; genus Actinoalloteichus; species Actinoalloteichus fjordicus. Next base: position 1,936,220 of record NZ_CP016076.1, on the reverse strand, counting down.
GTCTCGACCGGGCGGCCGGAACCGAGGCCGTCCCGGTGTACGCGGAGTTCGATTGCCCACTCGAGTGACCCGACGCGACTGGAGTTCTCTGTGGAGGAGCCTGAGCGTGTCTCCGGCACCGTCCGCCCCGGCGGACGCACCGCCAGGACGCGATCGGCCGTCCGCGACGCCACGCTGGCCGAGTTGGCGGCGCACGGCTATCAGGGCCTCACCGTGGACAACGTCGCCGAACGCTCCGGTGTGCACAAGACCACCGTGTACCGGCGCTGGGGCGGGGTGGACGGACTGGTCATCGACGTGTTGGACCTCGCAGGCGAGGACGACTGGCGACCACCCGACACGGGCTCCTTCGCGGGCGACCTGCGCGCACTGGCCACCGAGGTCCTGCACTACTTCGCGGACCCCCGCCGAGCCGGTGCGCCCAACGCGTTCGTCTACGCCTCCTTCCACTCCGACCTGGCGGCCGCCGCGCTGCGCGACTTCTTCGCCGATCGGCACGCCCGCTGCGAGCCGGTGACCACGCGGGCGATCCGACGGGGCGAGGTGCCCGCGAGCACGGACCCCGGCGCCGTGGCCCGCGCGGTCGTGGCCCCGCTTTACCATCGGCTGTTCATCACCCGCGAGCCCGTCGACGCCCATCTGGCCGAACAGTCGGCGGCGATGGTCCTGGCGGCGGCACAGGCGGGCGCTCTCGCCTGGGCAGGCTCGGACGCCCCGCCGGAGTCAGGCGGAACGTCCGAGCCAGGCGACGGGTCGTCCACGCGGGACCTCGCGCTGCCCGTGGAGCCCGGACGTTCTCAGTCGGACTAGCGGCAGGTGCTGCCGTTCATCACGAACTGACCGGGTACGGCGACGGCACCGCCGTGCGTCCCGAGGAACTCGAAGCTCACCGATCCACCCGGCGGGATCGACCTGTTCCATGAGGCGCCGACCGCCGTGATCTGGTCACCCACCTGCGAGACGACGGCGCTCCACGCGGAGGTCACCGTCTGCCCGGCGGGCGCCGTCCAGCTCAAGGACCAGTCCGAGACCGGCTCAGAGCCCTCATTGACCACCGTGACCGCGCCGATGTACCCCGTGCCCCACTGGTTGCGCACCTGGTAGTCGACCGAACAACTCGCCGCAGGCGGTTCAAGCTCGAATGAGACGGCGTGCAGTTGGCCGGGCAGATCGTTGGCGACGTACAACTCGCCGTCGGCGTCCTCGCCGAAGGTGCTGGTCTGGATGGGGAACTCACCGATGACGGCGCTGGGGTGCGCGTCGTCCGCCGTGTCGATGCCCCAACCGGTCGCCGTGCAGTAGTCGGTCGTCACGTAGACGCCCGCCGCCGCGTCGGCGAACTCAGACCCTCGGTAGACGTGGCCGCCCACCACCGCGCATCCCTCGAGGGAGGTCGCGTAGGTGAACACCGGGTCGACGTACTCCGCCTCGGAGTCGCAGCGCGTCTCGTCGAACACCGACGTGCCCTCCAGGCAGGGCCAGCCCAGGTTCGCGCCGCCCTGGTCGGCAGCGAGGCGGTTGACCTCCTCCTGCGTGCCCTGGCCGACATCGGCTATCCAGAGCCCACCGTCGGCGGCGTCGAAGGAGAACCGCCACGCGTTGCGCAGCCCGTAGGCCCAGATCTCCGGGCGGGCCTGCGGATCGGAGACGAAGGGGTTGTCGGCGGGGATGCAGTAGGCGTCGGCACAGCTCGCGCTCACGTCGATGCGCAGGATCTTGCCGAGCAGCGTCGTGAGGTCCTGGGCGGCGTTCAGCGCATCGCCGCCACCACCGCCGTCGCCGATGCTCCAATAGAGATGCCCGTCCGGTCCGAAGGCGACCTGACCGCCGTTGTGATTGGTGAACTCCGAATGCGGCTGAGTCAGCAGGACCTCCTCCCCGTCAGCGGGCACCGGGTCCTGCGCCGCGTCGGACAACGGGAAGCGGGACAGGGTCACCTCGCCGTCGGGGAGGGAGGTGTAGGCGACATAGAGGGCGTGCGTCTCCGCGAAGTCGGGCGAGGCGGCGATGCCGAGCAGTCCTCGCTCGTTCGCCGAGTTGTCGACCCGATCGGTCAGGTCGAGCAGCGGCGTCGCGGCGAGCCCGGCGTCCGGGTGGTAGACGCGCACGGTGCCGGGCTTCTCCGCGATCAGCAGCCTGCCGCTGCCGTCGTCCGGAGCCGCGATGGCCGTCGGCCGCCGCAGACCCGAGGCGACCTGGTCGGTGTGCACGGACAGGCGATCGAGTTGTTCGACGGCGGGGGCCTGCGACAGGACGGGACCGACGGGCTCCGCGCCGGAGGCCGACCCGATCATGGTCAGTGGTGCGATGACGGCCGCGACGATCACGGCGGCCGACCGGCGCGCGAACGATCTCCTCGACATCAGTTCTCCTCCCGGACATGCCGGTTGGGGACCACGCCGGTCACCGCGCGCCCAACGACCGGACTGGCCCAGGTGATTCAGACCACTCGCAACGTAGCGTGATCGACACGCACGCCGCTACCGTCGGCGGCCTGCTCGGTCGGAAATGTGCCGCAGCCGAGCACCCGCTGGTCGACCATCCGGTGGGCAGGCCGGGGCATTCGAATCCACGACGAATACCGTGCTCGGCCACGATCACGGCCGAGCACGGTGTTCGCCACCGATTCGTTCCGACTCACGGTTCCGCTGTCATGACGCGGCCTTCATACCGTCGGTCTCGTCTTATCGCCGGGCGCCTTCGCGCCGAATTTCTCTCACCACTGGCACCTCCTTATCGACCGTCCGTTCGGCGGTACCGCTGACCAAGGAAGGACTGATCAGCCACGTCTACGGTGGGCGAACTGACGCGGCGGCGCCGCGGCGATACGCGGCTGCCTGGCCAGCCCGTGACCGGAGAACCGTTCCTTGTTTTTCTTGCCCGCCCGCCTGCGTTCCGCACGGTTGGGCCCGGCCGTCTCGGCGGCCTGTACCTCGTCCACCTGGGGAAAGGGGACGGGAATCGACTCGCTGGTGGTCTGGCTCAGCTCATCCACCACGGCCGGACGGAGTTCGGAACCGGATTCATTTCGCGTCATGAAAGATCGCCTCCTCATGATTCGAGGACTGTTACGGACACCTCTGCCCCGCTGCCGATCATCGGCGGCGTCCCGAACGGACGCCAAAGCGAGGCGAGACGAATGAAGAAGACCGACCGATGCGCGAAAGACAGCGCCGGGCCGGAACAGAAAAGCATCATGCCGCCGAGAGACCGGCAGGCACGCGTGGGAGGTGACACCACGAAGAAGGGGCTTGTCAGCGCATGAACAGACCATAGCAAAGACCAGCGGGCCTACGCACGCGCTTTTCTCCTCCGAATCGCTCGGAGCGGTCCGCGGCGAGGCGCGGGACCGGCATCGGGTGGGAACCGCCTCACTCAGGACGGTGGGCGGGACCGGCCGACACGAGCGGCACGCTGACGGGCGTCCGCACCGCTGTCGCGGCAGACAGGCAGGCATCGGCCGTGGTCACGAGATGCGGGCTGCGACTTCCTTCGAGCTGGGGCACACGGCAGTGCCCTGCCAAGAGACCCGTACAGACGTCCCGCAGGCGAGGTTCAAGGAGGCAGACGAACACGGCCCGGCATGCCCGCCGAGGACTCGCTGACGCGCCGGTCCCGGTATCGGGCCGCAGACGTCGATCAGGGTCCCTGCGTCCAATAGCTCTGAAGCCTGGCCGCGGCCTCGTCCTTGGACAGCCCGACGATCTCGGACTCGTCGAGGCCGACACGTGAGTCAGCAGGTGCACGAGGTCGGCGGGCAGCGTCTCCGTCGGCGGCTCAGGCGTTCCGCGAGCGGGCCTGACGCCGTCATGCACACAGGGCCAGAACTCTGCTTCGTCGACTTCGAGCTGATCGCGAAGGACATGCCTCCAGCTGCTCTGCCCGTAGCCGCTGCGGTCCACCGGATGCGAGGAACGGGCCCGCAGAATCCTGCCATCGAGGAGATCGAGTTCGAAAGTGACGTGATGCGTACCGGTGCGCCCACGAGCGTCTCGCACTCGCCGCCATTCCTCGACCTGGCAGAAGGTCTCGTGATCCTTGCGCGTCGGCTGCGGCCACGAAGTCACCGCGCTGCACCGACCAGCCAGCAGCGCAACTGTTCGTCGTCACTGAGACTGATCAACTGCACCAGACCCCAGTTGTCGCGGTGGTTCGGCGCAGCGAGCAGGCGCTCCTGCCAGTCCTGCGCATACTCCCGAAGAGCATCGACCATCTCGGCGATCGCCTCGTCGAACGACGCGCCATCAGCGGAAACCGGCAGCCCCGGAATGAACACCGACCAGCTGTCAGCCTCGGGAACGGTTTAAGCATCCGACGGGACCGTCGACGCAATGAACCGACGCAGGCGCTCCACATCCACCATCGCCGTCATGACCGAGTCACGCCGAACCGTGGCGACTCGGCCCTCCTCGGCAGCGTCAAGCAGCTTCTTCAGATGCGTGCGAGCTTCGGTGTAGCTCTCGTAGTGAACGGTAGCCATACCCGCCTCCCCGGTCGGTCCCACAACAACCCCACCCACGGCCAAGTACGTCACGTACTTTCATTTGGTGGAGTCGCCTCTCGCAGACGCGGCACAGACACGGAAAGAGCCGGGGCGCGCCATCGCGCCCCGGCTCTGACCAGGTAGTTCACCCATTAACGGCGCCAGTGTCAGCTACACCCGGAGGTCGAGCCGCAGCCCTCGCACAGGTAGCAGGAGCCCGACGGACGCATCTTCGTGCCGCAGGTGAAGCACAGCGGCGCGTCGGCCGCCTTGCCCAGCCTCAGCTCCATCAGCTCCGTGGAACTGCCGGCCGCCCGGTCCGGCTGTCCCTCGACGGCGGGCTTCCGGTCGGCGTCGACGGAGGTCTGCAGCCCTTCGAAGTCGACCTTCTCGCTCACCGGCGCCGAGGTGTCCGGGTAGTCAGCCTCGACCTGTGCGGTGCGCTCGGCCGCCGTGAACACGCCCAGCCCGGCCCGCTTGTCGTAGGGCAGGTAGTCCAGGGCCATCCGACGGAACAGGTAGTCCAGCACACTGGTGGCGATGCGGATGTCCGGGTCGTCGGTCATGCCCGCAGGCTCGAAGCGCAGGTTCTGGAACTTCGAGACGTAGAACTCCAGCGGGATGCCGTACTGCAGACCGACGGAGATGGACATGGAGAAGGCGTCCATCACGCCTGCCAGCGTCGACCCCTGCTTGCCGAGCTTCACGAACATCTCGCCCAGCCCGTCATCCGGGTAGGAGCCCGCGTGCAGGTAACCCTCGGCGCCGCCGACCGTGAAGGAGTAGGTCTGGCTCGGACGCTTCTTGGGGAGCCGCTTACGGACCGGCCGGTACTCGACCACGGTCTCCGGCGACTTCTCCGCCGTGCTGCTCTTGGACACCGACAGCGGCTGGCCGACCTTGCAGTTGTCCCGGTAGATCGCCAACGCCTTGAGGCCCAGCTTCCAGCCCTGGAAGTAGATCTCCTTGACGTCCTCGACGCTCGCGTCCTCCGGCATGTTCACCGTCTTGGAGATCGCCCCCGAGATGAAGGCCTGCACCGCCGCCATCATGCGAACGTGGCCCAGCGGCGAGATGGAACGCTCGCCCATGGCGCAGTCGAAGACCTCGTAGTGCTCGACGCGCAGGCCCGGAGCATCGATCACGTGCCCGTGCTCGGCGACGTACTCGACGATCGCCTCCACCTGCTCCTGCTGGTAGCCGAGCGAGGACAGGGCGCGGGGCACCGTCTGATTGACGATCTGCATCGACCCGCCGCCGACGAGCTTCTTGAACTTCACCAGCGCCAGGTCCGGCTCGATGCCGGTGGTGTCGCAGTCCATCATCAGACCGATGGTGCCGGTGGGGGCGAGCACACTCGCCTGCGCGTTGCGCCACCCGTTGCGCGCGCCGACCTCGAGCCCCTGCTGCCATGCCCGGCTGGCCAGCGTGCGCACCGCGGCGTCGTTGGCGTGCAGCGTGCGGATCTCGTCGTTGGCCGCCGAGTGCTTGCGCATGACGCGCTGGTGCGCCTCGGCGTTACGGGCGTATCCCTCGTACGGACCGACGATTCCCGCCAGCTCGGCCGAACGCCGGTAGGCGACGCCGGTCATCAACGAGGTGATGGCGGCGGCGAGCGAGCGGCCGCCCTCGGAGTCATAGGCATGCCCGGTCGCCATCAGCAGCGCGCCCAGGTTGGCGTAGCCGATGCCCAACTGCCGGAAGCGACGGGTGGTGTCGCCGATGGCCTCGGTCGGGAAGTCCGCGAAGCAGATGGAGATGTCCATCGCGGTGATGACCAGTTCGACGGACTTCTCGAAAAGCTCACCGTCGAAGGTGCCGTCCGCCTTGAGGAACTTCATCAGGTTGAGCGAGGCGAGGTTGCAGCTCGAATTGTCCAGGTGCATGTACTCCGAGCACGGATTCGACGCCGAGATCCGTCCCGACTCCGGGCAGGTGTGCCAGTCGTTGATCGTCCCGTCGTACTGGATGCCCGGGTCGGCGCACTCCCAGGCGGCCTGGGCGATCTTGCCGAAGAGGTCTTCCGCATCGACCTCGTCGATCACCTCGCCGGTGATCCTGGCACGAAGGCCGAAGTCGCCCTTGGACTCCACGGCGCGCATGAACTCGTCCGAGACCCGCACGGAGTTGTTGGCGTTCTGGTACTGCACCGACACGATGTCGGAGCCGCCGAGGTCCATGTCGAAGCCCGCGTCGCGCAGCACGCGGACCTTCGCCTCCTCCTTGGCCTTGGTCTCGACGAACTCCGCGATGTCGGGGTGATCGACGTCGAGGACCACCATCTTGGCGGCGCGGCGGGTGGCACCGCCGGACTTGATGGTGCCTGCCGAGGCGTCGGCGCCGCGCATGAACGAGACCGGCCCGGAGGCGGTGCCGCCCGAAGAGAGCAGCTCTCGAGAGGAACGGATCCGCGACAGGTTCAGTCCCGCGCCAGAACCGCCCTTGAAGATCAGACCCTCCTCGCGGTACCAGTTGAGGATCGACTCCATCGTGTCGTCGACGGCGAGGATGAAACAGGCCGAGACCTGCTGCGGCGAGCTCGTCCCGACGTTGAACCACACCGGGGAGTTGAAGCTGAACACCTGGTGCAACAACATCCAGGTCAGCTCGTGCTCGAAGACGACCGCGTCCTCGTCGGTGTCGAAGTAGGCGTTCTCGACGCCTGCCGCGACGTAGGTCTTGACGACGCGATCGATGAGCTGCCGAAGGCTGTGCTCCCGATGCTCGGAGCCCACTGCGCCCCGGAAGTACTTGCTCGTGACGATGTTGACGGCGTTGACCGACCAGAAGTCCGGGTATTCGACGCCGCGCTGCTCGAAGTTGATCGAACCGTCACGCCAGTTCGTCATCACCACGTCGCGGTGCTGCCACGTCACCTCGTCGTAGGGATGGACTCCCTCGGTGGTGTGCACTCGGCGCACCCGAAGACGCGCCCCCGCGCCGTCGGCGAGCTCCCCCGAAGAGGACGCCGTGTTCGCCGCGTTCGCCGCCGACTTGGCCCGCTTGGACCGTGCCGGTGCACTCCCGACGGTCTCTGTCATGCCGCTCACTCTCATTCTCCAGGGCCCGACCGGACGATCCCCTCATCCGTCCGACCACGACCCGGCTAGGTACCGCACTGTGTCGTCGCGCATCGGCCGCCCCGGATCGAGCCGTGGCGGTACCGCACTGTGATTCCCACCTGTCCGCCGAGAAGGGCCGCGACCACCGCCCGTCGGCGCGTCGATCAGACGAAGGCCTCTCCCGAAGGCCGCTCGTCCGCAGGGTCCGCCGTCCGCAGATCGGCGATCTCCTTCTCGAAGTCCTCCACCGAGGAGAAGGATCTGTACACGCTCGCGAAGCGCAGATAAGCGACCTCGTCGAGGCTGCGCAGTGGGCTGAGGATCGCCAGCCCGACCTCGTTGCTGGGGATCTCGGCGCATCCGGTCGCCCGGATGGCCTCCTCGACCCGATGTGCCAACTGCTGTAGCGCGTCCTCATCGACCGGCCTGCCCTGACAGGCACGACGAACGCCTCGGACGACCTTGTCGCGGCTGAACGGCTCGGTGACCCCGGAACGCTTCACCACGGCGAGAACCGACTCCTCTACGGTGGTGAACCGCCGACCGCAGTCCGAGCAGGATCGCCTGCGCCGAATCGCCTGGCCGTCCTCCACCTCACGGGAGTCGACCACTCGCGAGTCGGGGTGCCTACAGAACGGGCACCGCACGATCCATCACCTCACATAACCGATCACCGAACAGCCAGTGTCGCTCTGCCACCGCATCAGCACGAACTGTGGCAGAACCCCAATCTGTGGACACGTCAGCCCGTTGCGACCACAAGATGTTGGGGTAGAACCTAGGCTCCGATCGATCGGATTGCAAGTCGACAGGCGGTCCGACACGCCGGTTGTGACGACCTGACGCGCCGCAGCCGAATCACCCCCGCACGTGGTCGCCCGCCGCAGGCACCCGCAGCACCCGGCCGACGCGTAACTCGGCGACCTCGGGGCCGTTGAGCAGCCGAATCCGGTCGACGACCTCGGCTGGAGCGCTGCCAGGAACCGCCCGCCTCGCTATCGACCAGACCGTCTCGCCCGCGCCCACCGTGGTGATCGTCGTCGCTTCCGGAACCGGGCCCGCGGAGGAGGGACGCGCGGCCGCCCAGGCCATGCCGAGCAGCAGCGCGACGAGCACCAGGACCAGCCCCGCCAGGCCGAGCGGACCGATCGGCCGGACCGGCCGCGTGGACGCGCCGAGGCGGGCCGCGGGAGCCGACCGAGCACGATGCATGCCGGAACCGCCCGCCGAACAGGACGATCCGAGGCGCAGCAGACGCCCATGGCGAGCAGACGCCCGCGCCGCACCCGCACGCCCGACGCGACGGACGGGCACCCGAGGCGGCGCGGGCGCACACTGATCGCCGTGATCGCGTCGCGTGCGCTCGTCGGAGGTAATGGTCACGAGTCCTCCCGCGAAGGTCTTTCATGAATCGAACAGATGTTCGATAGAACCCCTGTGCGATTTTCTACCACTGCATTCGCGGGAAGGCCAGCCCAAGGGGCGAATTCCTTCGAACAGGTGTTTGATCTTGCGTAGGTCACGAGTTACCGTTGTGGTCTCTTCACGAGCACAAAGCGTGAGAATGACTGATGGGGCACCCGAGAGGGTGGCGGGAGCAAGGCCTGCACGACAGGCCGGGAGGCACGAGATGGCACGCAAGACGACGGCGCAGGACACCGGCGGCGCGCGCGATGGCGCAGCGGTGCGTGCACTACCCGAGCAGTCCGAGGCCGCCTCGGTCGAGGCACTGACGCCCCGGCAGCATCGGGTGCTGGAGGTGATCCGGGAGTGGCTCGACCGCAACGGCTATCCGCCGAGCGTGCGCGAGATCGGCGAGGCGGTCGGCCTGACGTCGACGTCGTCGGTCGCTCACCAGCTCAGGACGTTGGAGCGCAAGGGGTACCTGCGCCGCGACCCGAACCGTCCTCGGGCCGTCGGCGTGCTCCCCATCGACCGCGTCCCGCAGGCACCAGCCGCTGCGGACCCCGACCAGGACGGCGCGCCCGTGTACGTGCCCATGCTGGGTCGGATCGCCGCAGGCGGGCCAATCCTCGCCGAACAGGCCGTGGAGGACGTCTTCCCGCTGCCGCGCGAGATCGTCGGCGAAGGCTCGCTCTTCCTGCTGAAGGTCGCGGGTGACTCGATGATCGACGCGGCGATCACCGACGGCGACTGGGTCGTCGTCCGCCAACAGCCCACGGCCGAGAACGGCGACGTGGTCGCCGCGATGATCGACGGCGAGGCCACGGTGAAGACGTTCAAACGACGCGACGACCACGTGTGGCTCATGCCGCACAACCCGGCCTACGAGCCGATTCTGGGCGACGAGTCGACGATCCTCGGCAAGGTCGTCGCCGTGCTCCGCAGGCTCTGATCGGCACGGGGGCAGCCGCTTCGGCCGGGGGTACCCGACGGACGCTCTCCGGGCACGTCGCGAGTTCGACACGTCGCGAGTTCGACACGGTGGCGGGGAGCAGGAGCACCCCGCCTGAGGGTCTTCGGCGGCCACGCCAGGACACCGAGCCGGTGTTCGCGGCGCGCCGACGCCGACGCGTGCTCGGGTGCCCGTTGCTGCGCTGCGGGAGTCAGCAGAGTGCTCCCACCGGTTCACCGCCACGAGGCGAAGCGGCCCGTGCTGCCGGGCGCACCGCACGCCCGGCGGACAACCGTCGGCGTCACATGCTCAGCGAGGCGGGCTCTTCCGCGGCCAGCCAGCAGGTCGGTTTGCGCGACATCCGGCCCGAGCCTGCTCGGACAAGCACCCGCACACGCACCCGGGCAGACCCCGCGACGCCGGCCGACCGCCCCGCTCAAGCGACCCGCCTCTCCGATTCGCCGAATCGACGGCCGCCCTGATCAGCGCCTTGCGCCGCCTCCTCCACGGCGCCACCACAGCAGCACTCCCGCCGCCAGCGTCACTGCGGCCACGCTGATGCCGACCTGCCGCAGGCCGGGCGGGCCCTCTGACGACTGTGTGTCCGCCGGGGCGGCGGACGGCGGCGCGTCCCGTCCGGGTTCGGCGGGTTCGGCGGCCGATTCGGACGAGAGACCGGCCTCCCGATCCCGACGTTCCAGCTCCGCCGCGAGCAGCCCCGTGGCATCGGGGACCGCACGGATCGGCTGGTCGGCGCCCTCAGAGCCACTGAGCAGGGTCCCGTCGGGTTCCCACGCCACTGCCTCGCCCTGTGGCTCGTCCGGCAGCGGGATACGCAGCGGCTCGCCCGCCAAGGCACTCAGGACGTCTCCGTCGGGTGCGGGAAAGAGATAGGCATCGGTATAGGTGCGCAGGGCCACCACGGTCCCGTCTGGATGAACCGAACCGCCGGTGACCAGGAAGGAACCGACGAAACCCGGCACCGGGCCACCCGGTGTGTCGGAGCCGCTCAGCCGAACCGACCCGACCCGTTCCAACGGCACCGGGCCGGGAACGGCCAGCGGCTCGGCAGGACGATAGATCTCGGCGGGCCCGATCAATTCCTTCGTGACGATGTAGGGGACGCCGTCTCGACCGATCAGCAGCGCCTCGGCGTCGCGCGGCCCGTCGGGGTAGGTAAGCCGGTGCAGCGCCGCGACCCCGTCGGGCCGGATCGACACGAGGGCGACCGTCTCCCGCCGATGCCGGTTGTCACCGGTCTCCGCGACCCACAGGGTCCCGTCGGGGGCCATCGCGAGATCACCCACGTCGTAATGATCGACCCCGGTCGGTATCACGCGCTCGACGACGCAGTCCCGATTGACCACGAAGACCTGCACGAGCGGATCGTGATCGTTCACCATGTACCAGCGGTCGCCGTCGGACACCAGGCCCGACAGCATGGTGATCGCCGGGTCGGTCATCACGCACACCGGCTCCGGCGCGGGAACCGAGACGGCTGCCCAGGCCGAGGGCGCCGAGGTCACCATGCCTACGGCGAGCAGCGGCGCAACCCACTGCGCCGCCCTCGCCCCGACTCGGTCAGTACGCGGCAGGCTCCACGATCGAGTCGGACAACTCGGCGGCCAGGCTCGCGCCCACCCTCGCCCGGATCGTGGTGCCCTCATCAGAATGCCGTTCTTCCAAGACCTCGCCCTCCGCGTGCAGTCGCGCGGCGAGCCGACCATCCGTGTAAGGCACGAAGACCTCGACGAGCGCGTCCGGCCGGGGAATCAGCTCGGCGATCCGTTCCTGGAGCGCCTCGACGCCGACACCGGTACGGGCGGAGACGAAGACCGCGTCGGGGAACAGATGCCGCAGCCGGGCGATGGCGACCTCGTCGGCCGCATCCGTCTTGTTCACCACGAGCAGCTCCTGCGGCATCTGCTCGTCGCGATCCTTGGTGATCTCGGTCAGGACGTCGCGCACGGAGGAGACCTGACGCTCCGGCATCGGGTCCGCACCGTCCACGACGTGCACCAGCAGCTGTGCCTCGCCGACCTCCTCCAGCGTGGAGTGGAACGCGTCGACGAGCTGGTGCGGCAGGTGCCGGACGAAGCCCACGGTGTCGGTGTAGGTCAGCGACCGCCCGTCCGGCGTGGTGCCCCGGCGGGTCGTCGGATCGAGCGTCGCGAAGAGAGCGTCGTCGACCAGGACACCCGCCCCGGTGATGGCGTTGAGCAGGCTCGACTTGCCTGCGTTGGTGTACCCGGCGATGGCGATGCTGGGCACCTCGTTGGCGACCCGTCGCCCGCGCTTGGTCTCCCGCACCTTGCTCATGGCGAGGATCTCACGACGCAGCTTCGAGATCCGCTTGTGAATCCGCCTGCGGTCGGTCTCCAACTTGGTCTCACCGGGACCACGGGTGCCGATGCCGCCGTTGCCCATCTGACCACCGGCCTGCCGGGACATCGCGTCACCCCAGCCGCGCAGCCTCGGCAGCAGATAGCGGAGCTGCGCCAGTTCGACCTGCGCCTTGCCCTCCCGGGACCGAGCGTGACTGGCGAAGATGTCGAGGATCAGGGCCGTCCGGTCGATGACCTTGACCTTCAGCTTGTCCTCAAGCTGGCGGAGCTGGCCGGGCGACAGCTCGCCGTCGCAGATGACCGTGTCCGCCCCGTTGGCCGCGACCAGATCGCGCAGCTCGAGGACCTTGCCGGAGCCGATGTAGGTCGCGGGGTCGGGACGCTGTCTGCGCTGAACCACGCCATCCAGCACCTCCGAGCCCGCCGTCTCGGCAAGCCTGGCCAACTCGGCGAGGGAGGCCTCCGCATAGGCGCTGTCGCCGTCGGTCCAGACACCGACCAGCACCACGCGCTCCAGCCGAAGCCGCCGGTACTCGACCTCGCTGACATCCGCCAGCTCAGTCGACAGCCCGACTACCCGGCGTAGCGCCGCGCGTTCGGAACGCTCCAGATCGCCGCCGGAGAGGAATTCTTCACGGGCCTCGTCGGGCCTCTGCATCGATGTCGTCATACGCCTCCATCATCTCACGCACCGCAAGCCGGTTTCGCGGGCTTGCTCCGCAGTGTCACCCCACTCAAGCGACACGCGGAGCGCATCCATTCCCGGATCGTCGAGGACCACCCGGTGAGACCACGCCGAGGCCTGGGACGAACAGTCGAACTGATTAGCCCGGCCGATGGATCAAGTCCTTTCGCACTGGGGAAACGACCGCTCAGCCCATCTTCACCAAGAAGCCGTTGACCTGGGGTTATGGTTCCGTAACTGTGCGGTCTCGTGACCGGGAATCGTCTGCCGCGCGGCCAAGGACAACGGCGTGACTTCGGAGTGCTCTGGCTCAGTGACGTCGCCAGCCAGTTCGGCACCGCAGTCCACTTCGTCGCCATTCCGCTGATCGCCGCGACCGTCCTGGACGCGGGACCGGTGGAGATGGGCCTGCTCACGGCGGCGGGCACGGCGGCCAACCTGGTGATAGGCCTGCCCGCAGGCGCGTGGGCCGACCGGATGCGCAGACTGCCCGTGATGCGCTGGGCGGAGGCGGGCCAGGCTCTGCTGCTGCTGTCGGTGCCGATCGCCTGGTGGGCAGGAGCACTGACCTATCCCCACCTGTTCGTCGTCTCGCTGCTGTGCGGGGCGATGTTCACCCTCTTCGAAGTCGCGAGCCAGTCCTACCTGCCGACCATCGTCGACCGGGTCGACCTGCCCGAGGCCAATCGCAGACTGCACACCAGCAGACAGGTGATGCACTTCTCCGGCAGGCCGCTGGGCGGTGCACTCGCTCAACTCCTCGGCGCGACCAACGCCCTCGTCGCCAGCGTGTTCGGCTTCGTGACCTCGCTGCTACTGCTCGGCAGGATGAGTCGTGAGCGCCCGGCCGTGGCTCTACAGCCGCGCGGCAGGCTCACCGACGAGATCGCCGAGGGCCTGCGTTTCCTCTTCGCGCACTGGCTGTTGCGGCCGACGACGTTGTTCAGCATGACCTACAACTTCTTCCTCAACGTCTACGTCGCCGTCAACGTGCTCTTCCTGGTACGCGACCTGAATCTCGCGGAGGGGACCGTCGGCGTGCTGCTCTCGGTCACCGGTGCGGGAGGGATCCTCGGCGGACTCACCACGCGGTTCTGGTCGAACTCCTTCGGCACCGTCCGGGCGTTGATCGTGGTGACCGTCCTGACCACGCCGTTCCGGCTGCTCGTTCCCTTCGCCGATCGGGGCTGGGCTCTCACGCTGTTCGTCGTCGGGGTCTTCGTCGGCGGATACGGGACCGTCGTGTTCGCGGTCCTCCAGGTCAGCCTGCGCCAGTCGGTGTGCCCGGATCGGCTGTTGGGCCGGGTCAACGCCTCGACCAGGTTCCTCACCTGGGGCGCGATCCCCCTGGGTGCGCTGGTCGGTGGCGCACTCGGTGCACTCGTCGGGATTCGAGCGACGATCATGATCGCGGCCGTGGGCATGTCCCTCGCCTGCTGCTGGCTGTTCGCCGCACCGCTGAGGCATCTCCGGGAGGCCCCGGAGGAACTCCTCGCCGCCGAGGCGGGGCTGGCGAAGATCGTCCGAGACGGACCGGACCACGACCGGCATGACGAGCCAGACACCTCGTCCCGCTGATCGTCTCCGAGGATCGGAGCACGGACTCGACCGACGAGCGGGCTGGTCCGTCGTGGTGGCGAACGACGCGGTCGACCTATCCCGCCCCGCCGCACACGGTCCGGACATCCGGCCAAGCCGGGACTCGGACGCGACGCGGGCAGGCGAACGACGGACGACGCGGCCCGACGTCCGCCCGATCGCCCGCGTCAGTGCAGGTTGGCCTGCTGCCACCACAGCGCGTCCAGCCGGCCCTCCGCCACGAGGACCGCAGGGCCGGTGAGCTGCGAGTCGTCGCCGCCGATGGTCACCGTGAGTCTGCCTCCGGGCGTGTCGACGAGCATCCGTCCGATCGTCCGCCCGGTGGCACGAAGGACGGCCGCGACCGCGGCCACGGTGCCGGTGCCGCAGGAACGGGTCTCCCCCACCCCCCGCTCATGGACACGCATCTCGGCCAGGTTCTCCTCGACCGGCACGATGAACTCGACGTTCACCCCGTCCGGAAAGACCGTCGGGTCGTACGCGGGCGGCACCGTGAGATCCAGATCCGCGAGCAGGGTGGCGCGAGACTCCGCCTGATCGTCCTCAGCCGAGCCCAGCACACAGGCCAGGTGCGGATTGCCCACGTCGACCGCGACGCCGTCGAAGGCCCGGCCCCCGACGGCTG
This sequence comes from Actinoalloteichus fjordicus, assembly GCF_001941625.1. Lineage (NCBI taxonomy): Bacteria > Bacillati > Actinomycetota > Actinomycetes > Pseudonocardiales > Pseudonocardiaceae > Actinoalloteichus > Actinoalloteichus fjordicus. The sequence goes on along the minus strand of NZ_CP016076.1, from coordinate 1,921,065 downwards.
CCGTACTCGGCGCACCGACCCGCACGGCGCCCATGTCCACGGTCACGATGCCGTCGACGTCGACGCGGACCGGCTTCGGGCCGGACCGGGTTCCGATCGCGAACTCACCTGGCGAGACGAGACCGGACTCGACCAGGTAGTGGGCGAACACGCGGACTCCGTTGCCGCACATCTCCACTGCGGGCCCGTCGGCATTGCGGTAGTCCATGAACCACAGGTCGGGGTCGAGGCCGGCTGCGGGCTCGCCCAACGCGCCTGCCCGCACCACGCGCAGGACACCGTCGGCGCCGAGACCTCGCCTGCGGTCGCAGAGGGCTCGAACCCGCTGTTCGGTCAGGTCGAGATCGCCATCGGCGTCGGGCAGCACGATGAAGTCGTTCTGCGTCCCGTGTCCCTTGATGAAGCGCACGTCGGTCACTCGAACAGCCTAGAACCTGCCGGTGTGTCCCTCCCGTCGTGACCTGTTGCCCGAAGGCGGCGAGTCGTGCCCGCAGACCGGTGCGGGCGCCGAACGACCTGCCCGCGCCCTCAGCGCGGTGGCGAGAGGCCGCCGCATCGACGGCTCAGCGACCGCCCGATCGCAGGCCGCTGTGCCGCAGAGCCTCCTCGAGGAGTCCCGGCGCGCCTGCGTCGAACCACCGGATGCGCTTGTCTCGGCGGAACCAGGACCGCTGTCTACGGACGAACCGTCGAGTGGCCCTGGCCGTGTCGGCGGCCGCAGCGGCGAAGTCGTCCTCGGAACCGCCCGCGTCCAGGGCGGCCACGACCTGCTGATAACCGAGCGCCCGCGAGGCGGTGCGGCCGTCCCGCAGGCCCAGTTCGAGCAGCGAACGGACCTCGGCGGGCAGGCCTGCCGCGAACATCCGAGCGACCCTGATCTCGACTCGCTCGTCCAACACTGCGGGGTCGCGGTCCAGGCCGATGAGCACCGCGTCGTAGCGCGGCGGCCCCGTCTTGGGCATCGTCGCGGAGAAGGGACGTCCGGTCAGTTCGACGACCTCCAACGCCCGGACGAGCCTGCGTCCGTTGCTCGGCAGGATCGCTGCGGCGGCCGTGGGGTCCAGAGCCGCCAGCCGGTCGTGCAGGGCCGAGGCACCGAGTTCCGCCAGCTCGGCCTCCAGACTCGCCCGGATCGCCGGATCGGTGCCGGGGAACTCGAGTTCGTCGAGCACCGCCTGCACGTACAGGCCGGACCCGCCCACCAGGATCGGCGGTGTCGCGGCGTCGAGCAGCCGTTGGACGACACTTCGCGCGTGTCGCTGGTAGGCCGCCACCGACGCCGTCTCGGTGACGTCGAGGACGTCGAGCTGGTGATGGGGCACGCCACGACGCTCGGCTGTCGTGATCTTGGCCGTCCCGATGTCCATGCCCCGGTAGAGCTGCATCGCGTCGGCGTTGATCACCTCGCCGCCGGTCTCCTCGGCCAGCCGCACGCCGAGGTCCGACTTCCCGGTGGCGGTCGGGCCCACCACGGCGATCAGCCTGGTCGGGGGATGTGTCACGGGGTGAGGGTAAAGCCGCCTGGCGGACGCTCTCTCGGCCAGGGGCGGAGCCGGGCGTCGGGTGTGTCGGTCGAGGTCCGGTCGGGTCGTCCCCACCGGTCGGGACCGGACCCCCACGATCACCGCGAGACGCACGGGTTCGCCGGCGTAGCCGCGAGGCGCACGTCGAAGCGAGGCTCAGTGCAGCGGGCGCCAGGAGGCCACGTGGTAGCCGACGCCGAACGGCGCGGCCGAATAGCGCAGCTCCGCCGTCCACCGCGTCGAGGAGGCCAGCGCCGCACCTGCCAGCACCTGCCATGGTGCGCGGCCGCTCACCGCGAGATCGCTCGCCTCCGCACTGTCCAGCCCCGCCAGGGCCTCGGGAGACGGCGTGCCGAGCGCTTGAGCCGTCGCCGCGTCGAAGTCGGCGGCGCGCGGGTCGGCGGGCAGCGGTGAGCGCTCCGAGGATCGGGCGGAGCCGTCCCCCAGGACCAGTAGTCCGACGGCATCGGGACCTGCGAATCGCGACGCCAGCCTGCCCCCCTCGGCCAGGCACTCCGCAGGCGAGAGCCCGGAGTCGATCAGCAGCGGGCGTACCCGGCGAGCGCCGACCTGTCCGCGCAGCCAGCCGGCGATCAGCAGCGGCAGCGGCCAGTCCGGGTCGGGGTCGGGCTCGGGCTCGGGCTCCGCGTGTCCTTCCAGCCGGACGAGCACCCGCCTGCCGTAACCCGCGAGGCTTCCCGTCCCTCGGACCTCCGCCGAGTCTGCGGGTCCGCAGGCGACGACGACCCAGTCCGCCGCCAGGTCACGCAGTTCGGCGGCGGCGGCCAGACAGGCGTCCCGCACCGGTGCGGTCGCGGTCAGAGCACCGGCCACCAGCTCGGGGACCAGCAGCGGAGGGTGCGGAAGGGCCGCGACACCGACGATCACAGCCACCACGCTAGCCGTCCCTCGAGGGCTCCCGCGACGACGAGTGCGGGCCTTGCGGTACCCAAGAGCGAGTTGACCTGTTTGAATGCCCGCGCGGGTATCAGCCGACCTGGCACGGACCCGCGTGCTTCGGCCTCGTTCAGGCGAGGCGTCCGTGGACACCACGGGCATGAAGGCGGCAGGCAAGGAGGAGCCGGCTATGACCGATCAGCAGACGACCCCTGGGGCGACGACGGTGCAGGAGAACGCACGTCCCGCCACCACGACGCCCTCGGTACCGCAGGCGTCCAGGGAACCAGGCCGGTGGGGGCGCGTCGACGCGGACGGGACCGTCTTCGTGACCAGCGAGACCGGTGAACGTGCGGTCGGCTCCTGGCAGGCGGGCGACGCCGCAGAGGGTTTGGCGCACTATGCACGGCGTTTCGACGACCTGCTGACGGAGGCGGGGCTGCTGGAGGCGCGGCTGGCCTCGAAGGCAGGCGACCCCAAGCAGTCGCTGACCAGCGCTCTCCAGCTTCGCGACGGGCTGAGCGAAGCCGCAGTGGTGGGCGATCTCGCCGCGCTGGCCGTCCGGCTCGATCACCTCGTGGTCGTCGCGGAGCAGGCCGTCGGCGTCGCCAAGCAGGAGCGGGAGGAGGCCAGGTCTGCGGCCACCGCACGCAAACAGGCCCTTGCCGAGGAGGCCGAGCAGATCGCCACGGAGTCCACCCAGTGGAAGCCGGCAGGTGATCGGCTGCGAGCCATCGTCGACGAGTGGAAGGAGATCCGGGGCGTCGACCGCAAGACGGACGAGCAGCTCTGGCGACGCTTCGCCAAGGCCCGCGACGCCTTCAACCGCCGACGCGGCGCCCACTTCGCCGATCTCGACCGGCAACGGCTCGTGGCCAAGAGCCGCAAGCAGGAGCTCGCCGAGGAGGCCGAGCAGATCGCCGAGTCCAGCGACTGGGCCGACACCGCAGCCAGGTACCGCCAGCTGATGACCGAGTGGAAGGCGGCGGGGCGAGCCCCCAAGGACGCCGACGAGACCCTCTGGCAGCGGTTCCGCGCCGCACAGGACCGGTTCTTCGCCCGGCGTTCCGCGACCTTCGAGGAACGCGACGCGGAGTTCGCGGTCAACGCCGAGGAGAAGGAGAAGCTGCTCGCCGATGCCGAGCAGATCGATCCGGCGAAGAACCTGGAGGCGGCCCGCGCACAGCTTCAGCGCATCCAGGAGCGGTGGGACGAGATCGGCAAGGTGCCTCGGGATCGCATCCGGGAACTCGAAGGCAGGCTCCGAGCGGTCGAGGACGGCGTCCGAGAGGCGTCCGACGCCCGTTGGCGCCGCACCGACCCGGAGGCGGAGGCACGGGTGGCGCAGTTCCGTGAGCGCGTCGAGCAGTTCGAGGCGCAGGCGGAGAAGGCCAGAGCGGCAGGCAACCGACGCAAGGCCGAACAGGCCGACGCGCAGGCCGCGCAGTGGCGGGAATGGTTGACGGCAGCCGAGCAGGCACTGGCGACGCGCTGACCACACTGCGGAGGTGACCTACGTCGCCGGAGTCCGGAACACCTGGGCTCCGGCGACGTCGTTCGCGCTGGAGTTCATGTTCGGCGCCCGTTCCGGGGGTCCAGCGCACCGGGAACGCGGGAACGACAGCGCGGTGACGCAGGCGGTGCGCCGACGAATACCCGAGCCCTCGGTCAGGCAGCCCCGTGCCCGAGCGAACGACTCCGGCCCGAGCCTCGGCCGCCTGCCGCCGTGTCGTGGCTGTCGCCGCCGCGATGCGCCTGCCGGGCGTCGGCAGGCTCCGGCGGGACCTTCCACCGGTCTGAGGCCGTGCCTGAGGTCACCGAGTCTGGTCACGGCCGGACACCACCGGGGACGCTACGGGCTCTGCGCACAGCCCCCACGTCGAGACCGCCCCGGACGATCGCGGCGGCGCAGGGGCCCGCGGCCCGCTCTGCCGTCGACCGGCAGCGGCCGGACGGTCAGGAGCGGGACCAGGCGAGCTGGAACCACTGCACGGCCATGAACAGGATCGCCAGGACCGTGATCACCAGGCCGACTCCGGGACCGGGGGTGTCGACACCCGTCTGCCGGGTCCAGATCGCGAGCATCCCCTCGAACACCGAGTGTCCGCAGCCGAAGGCACAGACCCAGGCCAAGAACCACCGCCGCACGATCAGCGTCAGCGCCGTCACCGCCACGCCGAAGAGCAGCACCGATGCGACGAAGATCCTCGGCAGCACCCCGATCCCCAAGGCCTCGTCGCTCGCCCCGAGCAGGATGTCCACGCCCGTCGCACCGCCCGTCCACGGCAACGCGACCCCCAGGAGCAGCACCAGCACGCCCGCGGCCAGGAACAGGGCCCGCCTGCCGGGCTCGAAGTGGCGCAGGGCCTGCCGCTCGGCCTTGGTCAGGGGGACCCGCCCAGCACGCTCCGTCTGCGTGCTCGCATCCACGGTCTCAGAACTCATCCGTCCGCCTTCTCGCTCATCCGGCCCGACATCCGTCCCCGGCGGGCGTCTGATCCGCAGGAGCACCGAACGACGGAAGCCCCAGGTTGACACCGGGGGTCTGCGGGCGAACACCCGCCTCCCAGTTGTCCCCGGCCCTGGTGCGTCGGTGGGAGAGCACCGTGCCGTCGGCCACCAGGTGGTGCGGGGCGGCATAGTCGATCTGTGTCGTCACGACGTCGCCCGGCCGGATTTCGCCGACGACCGCCGGGCCGACGGGCGCGAAGTGCACCAGCCTGCCGTCCCTCGCCCGACCGGTCAGGCGCCGGGTCGCCCCGTCCTTACGACCCTCGCCCTGCGCGACGAGCACCTCGACGGTGCGGCCGAGCAGCTCCTTGTTCGACGCCCAGGACATCTCCTCCTGCACGGCGATCAGGCGCTCGTACCGCTCTTGGACCACGGCCTTCGGCACCTGTTCGTCCAGTTCGGCGGCGGGCGTGCCCGGTCGCGGCGAGTACTGGAAGGTGAAGGCCGAGGAGAAGCGAGCCCGCCGCACCACGTCGAGCGTCGCGGCGAAGTCCTCCTCCGTCTCGCCGGGAAAACCCACGATGATGTCAGTGGTGATCGCCGCGTCCGGCATGGCGGCGCGGACCCGATCGAGGATGCCGAGGTAGCGCTCCGAGCGATACGACCGCCGCATGGCCTTGAGCACCCGGTCCGAGCCGGACTGCAGCGGCATGTGCAGCTGATGGCAGACGTTGTCCGTCTCGGCCATTGCCGCGATGACGTCGTCGGTGAAGTCACGCGGGTGAGGTGAGGTGAATCGCACCCGCTCGAGGCCCTCGATGCCGCCGCAGGCCCGGAGGAGCTTGCCGAAGGCCAGTCGATCGCCGAACTCGGCACCATAGGAGTTGACGTTCTGCCCGAGCAGCGTCACCTCCAGGACCCCCTCGGCGACCAGGGCCTCCACCTCCGCGAGCACCTCGCCCGGCCTGCGGTCCCGCTCCTTGCCCCGCAGCGAGGGGACGATGCAGAAGGTGCACGTGTTGTTGCAGCCGACCGAGATCGACACCCAGCCGGAGTGCGCGGAGTCACGCCGCGCGGGCAGCGTCGAGGGAAAGACGTCCAGCGCCTCCAGGATCTCGACCTCGGCCTCGTCGTTATGCCTTGACCGGTTCAGCAGGGCGGGCAGCGACCCGATGTTGTGGGTGCCGAACACCACGTCCACCCAGGGCGCCCGCTTGACGATCTCACCTCGGTCCTTCTGCGCGAGACAGCCGCCGACAGCGATCTGCATCCCCGGATGCGCGTCCTTGACGGGCCGGAGATGCCCGAGATTGCCGTACAGGCGGTTGTCGGCGTTCTCACGCACGGCGCAGGTGTTGAAGACCACGACATCGGGGGTGGCGTCGCCCGAGGCTCGAACATAGCCGGCGTCCTCCAGCAGACCTGCCAGACGCTCCGAGTCGTGCACGTTCATCTGGCAGCCGTACGTGCGGACTTCGTAGCTTCGGGTCACGCGGTTCAGGGTACGAGCCGCCGATGCCGAGGTGCTCTGGCGGGGCGTCTTGGCCGGTCGGGCCCGGTCAGCAGCCTTCTGGAACCCGCCGACAAAATACCGGTGAGGTCACGGACGACCGCACCGAGAGCAATTCCGTCGCGGCTGCCGTTATCGTGTGCGGCCATGAGCGCATCGCCAGGGCAGCCACCAATGATCAGCGTGTCCTCCGTGGACAAGTTCTTCGGGCCGCTGCATGTGCTCAAGGACATCAATCTCTCGGTCCCTCGTGGGCAGGTGCTCGTCGTGCTGGGCCCGTCGGGCTCCGGCAAGTCGACGCTCTGCCGGGCCATCAACCGCCTGGAGCCGATCAACTCCGGTTCCATCGAGGTCGACGGCCAGCCGCTGCCCGCAGAGGGCAAGGAGTTGGCCAAGCTGCGTTCCGACGTCGGCATGGTCTTCCAGCAGTTCAACCTGTTCGCCCACAAGACCATCGTGGAGAACGTGATGCTGGGGCCGATCAAGGTCCGCAAGCTGCCCAAGGAAGAGGCCAGGACGCTGGCGATGAGCCTGCTCGAACGGGTCGGCATCGCCAACCAGTCGGACAAGTACCCCGCCCAGCTCTCCGGCGGCCAGCAGCAGCGGGTCGCCATCGCGCGGGCGCTGGCGATGAAGCCGAAGGTGATGCTCTTCGACGAGCCCACCTCCGCGCTGGACCCGGAGATGGTGCAGGAGGTCCTCGACGTGATGACCGACCTGGCCAAGGAGGGCATGACCATGCTGGTCGTGACCCACGAGATGGGCTTCGCGCGCAAGGCGGCGCATCGAGTCGTGTTCATGGCCGACGGCGAGGTGGTCGAGGACTCCACTCCGGAGGAGTTCTTCACCAAGCCGAAGTCGGATCGGGCGAAGGACTTCCTCGGCAAGATCCTGACGCACTGACGGGCAGCACCCGTTCGGAGTCGAACTAGTTCCAGATGGCGGCGCGCGCGGTGCCGCTGATGACAGAAAGCAGGACACCACGATGAAGATCCGCAACCTTGCGGTGACTCTGTTCGTCGGCGCGCTGGCACTGAGCGCCTGCGGGCGTGAGGGCGGGCCTGGCGAGGACGCAGCCGAGCCGGTAGACCGGGACGTCGCCACCGACGTCGCCCTGGAGGGCTCCCCCACCTTCGACGCCATGCAGGAGCGCGGCGGCGTGATCATCGGCGTCAAGGAGGACCAGCCCGGTCTGGGCCTGCTCGACCCCACGACCGGCGAGTACTCGGGCTTCGACGTCGAGATCGCCCGGCTGATCGCGGCCGAGCTGGGCTTCGACCCCGCCGAGGACATCACCTACCAGGCGATCCCCTCGGCGTCCCGCGAGCAGGCCATCGCCAACGGGCAGGTCGACTACTACGTCGGCACGTACACGATCAACGACGGCCGCAAGGAACAGATCGACTTCGCGGGTCCGTACTTCGTCGCAGGCCAGGACCTGCTGGTCCGGGCCGACGAGGAGGAGATCACCGGACCCGACACCCTCGAGGGCAAGGTCGTCTGCTCGGTCACCGGTTCCACCCCGATCCAGCGGGTGCGGGACGAGGGCCTGACCGAGGAGTCCAACATCCGCGAGTACCAGTTGTACTCCGAGTGTGTGGAGCAGCTGCGCAACGAGCAGGTCGACGCGGTCACCACCGACGACGCGATCCTGCTCGGCTACGCGGCCGAGAACGAGGGCGAGCTCCGGGTCGTGGGCGAGACCTTCTCGGACGAGCCCTACGGCATCGGCCTCCCCCTCGATGACGAGGTCCTGCGCAACGCGATGAACGACATCCTCGACGAGGCTCGGGAGAACGGTCAGTGGCAGGAGATCTACGACGCCACGCTGGGCGGTTCGGGTTCCACCGCAGAACAGCCTGAGGTCGATCGGTACTGAGTCACAACGGGACCGGTGGTCACCTACAGCGGTGACCACCGGTCCTTCTCTTGCTGCCGGATGAGGACACGATGAACGCACTGCTGGACGAGATCCAGAACTTCTGGCTGGTCTTCGCCGATAACTCCGACGCCTATGTGCGCGGATTCGGCAATACGCTGCGGCTGTTCGCCGTGGCGGTGATCGGCTCCGTCGCGCTCGGCGCGCTCCTGGCGATGCTGCGAGTCAGCCCGGTGCCGGTGTTCCGAGCCATGGGCACCCTGTACGTGACGGTGGTGCGCAACACCCCGTTGACGCTGGTGTTCGTGTTCTTCGTCTTCGCCTACCCGTACCTGGAGCTGAACAGCTTCCAGCCCTTCACTGCGGCTGTGATCGCCCTGTCGCTGTACACCGCCGCCTTCGTGTGCGAGGTGTTCCGCTCCGGCATCAACACGGTGCCCGTCGGGCAGGCCGAGGCGTCCAGGGCGCTGGGTCTGACCTTCACGCAGACGCTCGGCGAGGTGATCCTGCCGCAGGCGGTGCGATCGGTGTTCCCGCCGCTGGTCAGCGTCCTGATCGCCCTGCTGAAGAACACCACCATCGCTGCGGGCTTCTCCGTCGCCGAGGCGGGAGCGCTGCGCAGCATGCTCTCCGAACGCGGTTATGACGTCTTCTACGGGCTCGTCTGGGTGCTGGTGATCTTCGTCCTGCTGGTCATTCCGCTGACGCTGCTACAGCGCAGCCTGGAGAAGCGTTGGAGTGTGGCTCGATGACCTCGGTCCTCTACGACCTGCCGGGGCCGAAGGCACGGGCCCGAAATCGTCTCCTCGGGGTGCTCGGCATCCTGCTCCTCGCGGGCGGGATCGGATTCGTCGGTTACCGGTTCTGGGCAACGGGCCAGTTCGACGCCGATCGCTGGGAGTGGATCCTCTACGTCAACGTCCAGGTCGGCCTCGGCAACGCTCTGCTCAACACGCTGACGGCCTTCGGGCTCGGAGCGGCGCTGGCGCTCACGTTCGGAGCGGTCTTCGCCGCGGCCAGACTCTCCGACCACGGTGTGTTCCGCGGCCCCGCGATGATCGTGGTCGAGTTCTTCCGGGCCGCCCCCCTGGTCGTGTTGATCTTCATCTTCTATTACGGCCTCGGGATGTCCCAGCTCTGGGCGCTGGTGCTGGGTCTCACGCTCTACAACGGCGCGGTGCTGGCTGAGGTGTTCCGTGCGGGCGTGCTCTCGCTGCCCAAGGGGCAGAGCGAGGCGGCCTACGCCATCGGGATGCGCAAGACCCAGGTCATGAACGTGGTGCTGCTGCCGCAGGCGCTGCGGGCGATGATGCCCGCGATCATCAGCCAACTCGTGGTGCTGCTCAAGGACACCGCGCTCGGCTTCCTGATCACCTATGAGGAGCTGCTGGACTACGCGCGGCTCATCGGCGGTCTCGGGCAGTTCAACCGCCCGCAGATCCCGACCGCGCTGGTCGTCGCCGCGATCTACATCATCCTGTGTCTGCTGCTCACCTGGCTGGCCAGAATCCTGGACAACCGGCAGCGGCGGACGAAGAAGGTCGCGGTCAAGCCGAGCGATGAGAAGAAGGCCCTCGTGGGTTCGCCAGGGGCGGGCACGCCCGGCGAGCCGGGCCGGAACATCGACGTCGGAGACTGACGACTCGCATCGAGACGATCGGGGCCGGGGTTCGCACCGTCTACAGGCGGCGACCCCGGCCCCTCGTCGTGAATCGGATCTCGCAGGCGACGGACCCGGGCTCGGCGCCTCAGGCAATCCGGGTGGCGAGCAGGACGCGGACTCCGTCGGCATGGGTGCACAGGCCCGCGTCCAGGCTGCTCGTCTGGGACGGGGCCGCCTCGATCGACTCACGGTGGGCGGCATCGCCCGGTGCCGGGCGGGCCGTCGGACCGGCGGCGAATCGGTCCGCCCCGGCTGCACCCGCCCCGGCCGCGTCGCGGACCGTCGGGCCCGGCCCCGGATCGACTCGATCCTGCTGGATCGTGGGGGCGGCTCCGCCGATGCCGAGTCGCCGTGTCTCGACGGCCACGCGGTCGGCTGCCGGTGTGTCGAGAGCCGCCATGGTCTCGCTCGGGGTGGGGACGACACAGTACCACTCACCGATCCGAACCCCCTCGGAGCCGGGGGCGCCCGGCTGGGCCCCGGCAGGCAGAGAGTCCTGGTGCGCTGCGACGACCTGCCGAGCCCGGACGCAGTCGATCGGGCTGCCCGAGGCGTGCACCCGCAGAGTCCCGGTGCGGGATTCGACGAGCCCGCAGTCGGTTCCCGTCGTGTCCGACCGTGCGCCGTGGTCGATCTCCACGCCGCCCGGCGACGGGGAGGGGGCCTCGGGGACGACCGTCGGTCTTCGGTCGCCCGGTGACCGGGACTGTCGGGGCGCGATGTCGGATTCACGGGGCTCACGCGGCAGTTCGGACCACGGGTACGTCGGCCAGGGTTCGACGGTAGGACCATCGGTATCCCTCGGGTCGACGGGCTCGCTCGCGGCAGGATCCGTGGTCTCGATCAGGGGTGATGTGGTGACCGCCGAGGTGTCCGGGTCACCCGGCCGCACAGGCTCGTTCACGCAGCCCGCAGTGATCGCCAGCAGGACAAACGTGGGCAGCAGCCACCCGGTGCCCCTCGGGATGCTCGATCTGGCTGCCATGAACGTCGCCTCCGTCATCGTCGCCGAATCGAGATCGGGCACTGCATCAGTGATGCTGACGAAGGTGTCCGCCGACGCCCTCGTCATCGGCCCCTCGCCACAGATCTGGGTCATACGGCACGTCGGACACCTCGACCACCCGAGGAGCGACCGCCGCTGCGGCGTTCCTCCTGGCGGGCACCGGGTCGGTGACCAGGTCTGCCGCGTCGATGCTCAGCCGGTCCACGTCGTTGAGCATTCGAAGGACAGGGCCGATGTCGCCATGCCTGGTACGCAGTGCCGACACGCAGCGCCGCACTTCGCCGATGGCCCGCTGCACCGCCGCGATCTCACCCGTCGTCATACCGACCTCCTCGACTCCCCCGTACGTTCCGCGTGCGGCCCACGCGGCAAGCACCGACTCTCCCGACAATCCTTCCCTGTGACAAGTGACACAGCAGGAGATTCACCAGTAATGGCCATCTCGACCGTTCACCCAGCGTGGTGAACCTTTATCGATTTTGAAAAGAGAGTCGGATTCACCTACTGTGTGAGCCGAAACACGAGCGCGTTGCCAACGTCGTCGAACGCCTCGCGGGCCGCCCGATCGGCCCGTCGACACGACGAGGAGGCAACGGTGAGCAGCCAGCCCGAGAGTCAGGACACCCTTCATCCAGTGATCGCCGAGGTGACTCGGCGCATCGTCGCTCGAAGCGAGGAGTCCCGGGCGGTCTATCTGGCTCGCACCGCCCGTGCCGCGGGCGACGGTCCGGTCCGGGCAGGCATGGCCTGCAGCAATCTGGCCCACGGCTTCGCCGGGTGCGCGGGGCCCGACCGAATCGCCATCCGAGGACTCGTCAAGCCGGGCGTTGCCATCGTCTCGTCCTACAACGACCTGCTCTCGGCTCATCAGCCGCTGCACGAGTTCCCCGGCTGGATCAAGGACGCGGTGCGGGCGGCGGGCGGCGTCGCGCAGTTCGCAGGCGGCGTCCCCGCCATGTGCGACGGCATCACCCAGGGACGAGACGGCATGGAGCTGTCGCTGTTCAGCCGGGACGTGATCGCCATGTCCACCGGGATCGCACTGTCACACGAGATGTTCGACGGCGCGCTCCTGCTCGGCGTCTGCGACAAGATCGTGCCAGGCCTGCTCATCGGGGCGCTGTCGTTCGGTCACCTCCCGATGCTCATGGTCCCCGCAGGCCCGATGGCCTCCGGCCTGCCCAATCCGGAGAAGAGCCGGGTCCGACAGCTCTTCGCCGAGGGCCGGGCGACCCGCGACGACCTCATCGAGGCGGAGGCCGCCTCCTACCACTCGCCGGGAACCTGCACCTTCTACGGGACGGCGAACTCCAATCAGCTCCTCATGGAGGTGATGGGCCTGCATCTGCCCGGTTCGAGCTTCGTACAGCCCGGCACCCCGCTGCGCAAGGCGCTCACCGAGGCCGCAGGCCGCCGAGTCGTGGAGATCCGCCGGGCTGGCGCCGAGTACACCCCGCTGGCCGAGATCGTCGACGAACGCACCATCGTCAACGCCGTCGTCGCGCTGCTGGCCACCGGCGGCTCCACCAACCACACGATGCACCTGGTGGCCATCGCCGCCGCTGCGGGGATCGCCCTGACCTGGGACGACTTCTCGGACCTCTCCGCCGCCGTCCCGCTGCTCGCCCGGATCTACCCCAACGGTCCCGCCGACATCAACCACTTCGCCGCGGCAGGCGGAGTGCCGTTCCTGATCGGCGAACTGCTCGATGCCGGGATGCTGCACCGCTCGGTCAGCACGGTGGCGGGCCACGGACTGGACCGCTATCGCCAGGAGCCACGCCTCATCGACGGCGAGCTCACCTGGCGGGACGGGACGGCCCAGAGCCTCGATCTGAACGTGTTACGGGGCGTCGCCGAGCCGTTCGACGTCGACGGCGGGCTGCGAGTGCTGCGCGGGAACCTCGGTCGCGCCGTCATCAAGGTCTCCGCCGTCGCGGCCGACCACCGCACGGTGATCGCACCCGCGAGGATCTTCCCCTCGCAGCATGCCTTCGACGCGGCGTACCGCGCGGGCGAACTAGACGGGGACGTGGTCGTCGTCCTGCGCAACCAGGGGCCTGCCGCCAACGGAATGCCGGAGCTGCACGGGTTGACCCCTGCGCTCGGCTCTCTCCAGGACCGAGGCCATAAGGTCGCTCTCGTGACGGACGGTCGGATGTCGGGTGCATCGGGAAAGATCCCGGCCGCCATCCAGGTGTCCCCGGAGGCCGCCGTCGGCGGGCCGCTGGCCAAGGTTCGCGACGGCGACGTCATCCGGCTCGACGCCGAGCGCGGCACGCTCGAAGTACTGGTCCCAGCCAGCGAGCTCGAAGAACGAGAGACTGTCGACGGTCCCCCCGGAGAGGCCGAGTGGGCCGGGACCGGACGCGAGCTGTTCGGGGCGCTGCGTACGGCGGTGACCCAGGCCGACCAGGGTGCTCGCGTGTTCAACATGCCCCAGCCGGGGCGTATGGAGGTGGAGGCGAACCGATGAGCGCCACGACGAATTCGACCGACCTGCTCGACGTCTCGCCGGTGATCCCGGTGGTGGTGATCGACGACGTCGAGCACGCCGTGCCGCTGGCACAGGCACTCGTCCGCGGCGGCATCGCCGTCATCGAGGTCACCCTGCGCACTGCGGCCGCCCTGCCTGCCATCGAGCGGATCGCCGCCGAGGTACCCGAGATCCTGCTCGGCGCGGGCACGGTGACCGTGCCCGCTCACGCGACGCAGGCCGCGTCGGCCGGTGCCCGGTTCCTGGTCACTCCCGGCAGCACCCGCAACCTGCTGCAGGCAGCCGAGGAGACCGGGCTGCCGGTGCTCCCCGGCGCGGCCACCGCCTCCGAGGCACTCGCGCTGGCCGAACTCGGCTACTCCTCGCTCAAGTTCTTCCCTGCCGAGGCTGCGGGCGGCGTCGGCTACCTGCGATCCCTCGCAGGCCCCCTGCCGAACCTGCGGTTCTGCCCGACGGGCGGCGTCAGCGCGACCAATGCCAAGGACTACCTGGCGTTGCCCAACGTCGGCTGCGTCGGTGGTTCCTGGCTGACGCCTGCCGCCACCCTGGCCGCAGGCGACTGGGACGCCGTGGCAGCGCTTGCGACGGACGCTGCGAGCCTCACCGGCTGATCCCACGCTAACCCCGGCCCGCGGTCGACGGCAGGCCCTCCTCCGGACAGTGGGAGGGGTCTGCCGACGGGCATCCAGCGACGACCAGGTCGGCGGGCCGCCCGACAGCGTGCCGGGTGAACCGCGAGCGATCATGGCCGCCACCATCACTCGACGTCCACTCCGACGGGCGGCGTGCACACCGACGACTCGCCGATGCCTCGCACCCAGGCCACGCTCGTCGCCGGTCAGGAGACCGCAGGAGATCGGCGGTCGAACCTCTGTCACGCCGAACCGTGGAGTCCAGGACCCGCACCAAGCGGGCGTTGACCGAGCAGCTTCGTCCACACCACGCCAGGCTCGACGCGACAAGCTGCGCGACCAACCGACGGGCTGACCAGCCGGCCAACCAATCAACCGACCGGCCCCGCCGCGCTCGCAGTGTCGGCCTCTACCTCGCGCCGGCCGCGCCCTCGGCCGTCGGACTCGCCTCGCCGACGGGCCGGGCCATCGTCAGCTGCGGCTCTTCACCGCCAGCGCCACCGCGTCGGCTAACGAGTCCGCCACCGGATGTCCCGTCGCCTCCAACACCGGGCGAGCTGTCATCCCCGTGGTCACCAGGACACAGCCCGCCCCGACGCTCTCGGCTGCACGAGCATCGTCGACGACGTCGCCGACCAGGACCACCGACGCCGGATCGAGCTCGCCCTCGGCAAGGTGCCGAGCCAGGTGCTCGGCCTTGGAACCCCCGCCCATCGGCCCCACCAGGCCATCGACCCTGGAGAAGAAGTCCACCAGGCCCAGTCGGGCGATCATCTCGGTCAGCGGATCGTGAAACCACATGGACAACAAGGACTGGCTGTTGCCCGCTGCCCGCCAGTCGGTCAGGACCTGCTCGGCATCGACCGCGAGAGCGCACGTGTGCAGCAGTTCGTTGTACGCGCCGTGGTACAGCGTTTCGACCCGTGCCCAGTCCTCCTCGGTCAGCGGTCGCTCGAGCAGTCGTTCATAGCAGGCCTGTAACGGCCGGCTGAACACCGAACGCCAGTAGTCGAGGTCGACCTCCTCGCGTCGGTAGAAGCGACAGATCGAGTTCACTCCCTCCAACACCGCATGGTTGTCATTCAGCAGCGTGCCGTTCCAGTCCCAGACGATGTGTGCCTTCGCGCTGTCTCCCATTGCCCCTGTCGTCACGGGGACACACTCTAAAGGCCGAGACGGCAGCTCCCGCGAACTGTTTTCCTCGGCATCCCGGCTCGAAGGTCGAACGCCTGCCCCTGCCCGCCCGGCACCGCGCCGGGCGACTCCGGCCACATTCCGAACGCGGCCGAGCACCCACACACGGAACGAGATCAGCCCACCCGATGTCGTCAGCCAGCGGAAAGGACAGGTGCCGCACGCCGACGAGCACACCCCGTGGGCAGCCGAGGCATCACCCGGTGGCGAGACAGCGCCGTGCTGCCTCTACGGAGACGTCGGGGTGCGCCGACGCAGTGCCCGGGCGTGGTTCGCCGTCAGTCGCGCAGCTCGTCCAGCAGCTCGACGTCGGTGCCCTCTGCGGCCAGCTCCGCGCGCACCACCTGGAACGCCAGCCCCTGCGAGTACCCCTTGCGGGCGAGCATCCCCACCAGTCGTCGAATCCGCACCCGCTCGTCCGCCCCCGCCGAGGCGGCCAGCTTGCGCCGAACGAGCTGCCGAGCCCGTTCCTCCTCCACGTCCCGATCGAGACCCTGTGCCGCCTCGGCCGCGACCTCGGCGTCGACGCCCTTACGACGCAGTTCCTCCAGCAGTGCCCGGCGGCCCAACCCCTGGTGAGTGTGTCGCGAACGCACCCACATCTCGGCGAAGGACTGATCGTCGATCAGCCCGACCTCGTCGAGCCTGCCGAGCACCTGGTCGATGACCTCCTGATCCACCTCCCGCCGTACCAGGGCCTGGGCCAGTTCGGCCCTGGTACGTGGACGTGAGGTGAGCAGCCGCAGGCAGTAGTCCCTAGCCCGAGCTGCTGGATCTGTGGGTGGGTCATCTGCCTTCCGCTGCTCGGCGTCGTCTCCGTTCGGTGGGGAGGAGCGAAACCTCGCCATCGATCAGAAGTCGACCGGGGCAGGCGACTCCGGGTCGGCCTCGAGCTTCGGGATGATGCCGAGCTTCTCCTGAAGCCGCTTCTCCAACTCGTTGGCGATGTCCGGGTTGTCCCGCAGGAACTTGCGGGCATTCTCCTTGCCCTGTCCGAGCTGATCGCCCTCGTAGGTGTACCAGGCACCGGACTTGCGCAGGATGCCGTGCTCGACGCCCATGTCGATCAACGAGCCCTCCCGGCTGATGCCCTGGCCGTAGATGATGTCGAACTCGGCCTGCTTGAACGGCGGGCTGACCTTGTTCTTGACCACCTTGACCCTGGTCCGGTTGCCGACTGCGTCGCCGCCGTCCTTCAACGTCTCGATCCGACGCACGTCCAGCCGCACCGAGGCGTAGAACTTCAGCGCCTTGCCGCCCGTGGTCGTCTCGGGGCTGCCGAACATCACCCCGATCTTCTCTCGCAGCTGGTTGATGAAGATGGCGGTGGTCTTGGCGGTGTTCAGCGCGGAGGTGAGCTTGCGGAGCGCCTGGCTCATCAGCCGAGCCTGGAGACCGACGTGGGAGTCGCCCATCTCGCCCTCGATCTCGGCGCGGGGCACCAGTGCGGCCACCGAGTCGACCACCACGATGTCCAGCGCGCCGGACCGGATGAGCATGTCGGTGATCTCCAGCGCCTGCTCGCCGGTGTCCGGCTGTGAGACCAGCAGGGCGTCGGTGTCCACGCCCAGCGCCTTGGCGTAGTCGGGATCGAGTGCGTGCTCGGCGTCGATGAACGCGGCGACTCCGCCGAGTCGCTGCGCGTTGGCCACCGCGTGCAGCGCGACGGTGGTCTTACCGCTGCTCTCCGGTCCGTAGATCTCCACCACGCGGCCACGCGGCAGCCCCCCGATGCCCAGGGCGGCGTCCAAGGCGATCGAACCGGTGGGGATCACCTCCATCGGCGGACGTCCTTCGTCGCCGAGACGCATCACCGAGCCCTTGCCGAACTGCTTGTCGATCTGCGCCAGGGCGAGCTCTAGGGCCTTCTCCCTGTTCGGTGCGGCGGGTGCCATTGTGGGTCCCCTCGGGTAAGTCGGATGAACGGGCTGGGCCGGTCTGTAGGGCCCGACGCTAGAGGGTCGGACCGACAACCTCATGTGTCGCGACTCGAGGTGTCATGAGCAAGGCGCCACATCGTGACGCGGCCAGTGCGACCCACACTAGCCGAACACGTGTTCGATGGCAGCGAAGCCACTCGATCGGGGCACTGAATTTCATGACAGAGACACGGCGGAGACACGGCAGAGACGCGGCGACGGACCCGATGGCGCCCGCCGGAGAAACCGACCGAGAACACGGGCGCCTCCCGACTACTTCTTGCCCTTGCCCTTGTCAGCCGAGTCCTCAGTGGACAGTGCGGCCACGAACGCCTCCTGCGGGACCTCGACCCGTCCCACCATCTTCATTCGCTTCTTGCCCTCCTTCTGCTTCTCCAGCAGTTTGCGCTTCCGGGTGATGTCACCGCCGTAGCACTTGGCGAGCACGTCCTTCCGGATGGCCCGAATCGTCTCCCTGGCGATGATCCGCGCGCCGATGGCGGCCTGGATGGGCACCTCGAACTGCTGCCTCGGAATCAACTCGCGAAGCTTGCTGGCCATCTTCGTGCCGTAGCCGTAGGCCGAGTCCTTGTGCACGATCGCGCTGAAAGCGTCCACCGGCTCGCCCTGCAGGAGGATGTCCACCTTGACGAGGTCCGCAGTCTGATCGCCGGACTCCTCATAGTCCAATGAGGCGTATCCCCTGGTCCTGGACTTCAGGGCGTCGAAGAAGTCGTAGATGATCTCTGCCAGCGGCACCGTGTACCGCAGTTCGACGCGGTCTTCGGAGAGGTAGTCCATGCCGTCGAGCTGGCCCCGCTTGCTCTGGCAGAGCTCCATGATCGCGCCGACGAAGTCGACCGGGGCGATCACCGTGCACTTGGTGATCGGCTCGTGAACAGCTCCGATCTTGCCATCCGGCCAGTCGGACGGATTGGTGACCTCGTGCAGCGCGCCGTCCTCCATCTCGACCTGGTACACCACGTTGGGCGCGGTGGAGATGAGATCGAGACCGAACTCGCGCTCCAGCCGGTCCCTGGTGATCTCCAGGTGGAGCAGCCCCAGGAAGCCGCAGCGGAAGCCGAAGCCCAGCGCCGCCGACGTCTCCGGCTCATAGGTCAGCGCGGCGTCGTTGAGCTGGAGCTTGTCCAGGGCCTCGCGGAGGTCCGGGTAGTCCGAGCCGTCCATCGGGTACAGACCGGCGTAGACCATGGGCTTCGGGTCCCGGTATCCCGCCAGCGGCTCCGTGGCGCCCTTGCGCTCTGCGGTGACCGTGTCGCCGACCCTGGACTGCCTGACGTCCTTCACTCCGGTGATCAGGTATCCGACCTCGCCGACGCCGAGGCCCTGGCTCGGCTTGGGCTCCGGGGAGATGATGCCGACCTCGAGAAGCTCGTGCGTCGCCCCGGTGGACATCATCCGAATGCGCTGCCGTGGCGTGATCCGCCCGTCGACCACTCGGATGTAGGTGACGACGCCCCGATAGGTGTCGTAGACGGAGTCGAAGATCATCGCGCGAGGCGGTGCGTCGGCCGCCCCGACCGGCGCGGGAACCTGCCGGACGACCGTGTCGAGGACGTCTCCGACGCCGAGGCCGCTCTTCGCCGAGACCCGCAGCACCTCCTCGGGCTCACAGCCGACGATGCGAGACAGCTCGGCCGCGTACTTGTCGGGGTCGGCGGCGGGCAGGTCGATCTTGTTGAGCACCGGGATGATGGTGAGGTCGTTCTCCAGCGCCAGGTAGAGGTTCGCCAGCGTCTGCGCCTCGATCCCCTGCGCGGCGTCCACGAGCAGGATCGCGCCCTCGCAGGCCTCCAGCGCGCGCGACACCTCGTAGGTGAAGTCGACGTGACCAGGGGTGTCGATCATGTGCAGCACGTGGTCGGTGCCGTCGAGCTGCCAGGGCAGGCGCACGTTCTGCGCCTTGATGGTGATGCCGCGCTCCCGCTCGATGTCCATTCGATCGAGGTACTGGGCTCGCATGGAGCGGGCGTCGACCACACCGGTGAGTTGCAGCATACGGTCGGCCAAGGTGGATTTGCCGTGGTCGATGTGGGCGATGATGCAGAAGTTCCGGATGAGTTCCGGAGGTGTGAAGGTGGTGTCGGCGAACGTGCTCACGAATGGATTCCTCGCGCGGGTGGACGGCTGACGCCCCATCGTCGCACGCGAGCACGTGCGTCCGATGCGTCGCGGTGTCCTCGATGCCGGTCTGCGGCCCGGACGACGCACCCGCAGAAGCAGGCGCGGTGGTGGTCGACGGCCACTGAGCACGAGCGGACCGGGCGGCCCATCCCCGCCAGAGCAGATCCAGCCCGGCCTGCGAACGAGTCGATCACCGTCTGGTCCTCCCCCTTTAGGGTGAGGCGCGTGACAGACGTCTATTCCGCTCGCCCCCATCATCTGCAGGGCGAGGTTCGCGAGATCCCGACCAGACAGGGCGCCACCAGGCTCGCCTATGCCCCCGACCTCGATGGAAAGGCCGATCCAGGCGAGATCGTCTGGACCTGGGTCCCCTACGAGGAGGATCCGAACCAGGGCAAGGACCGGCCGGTGCTGGTGGTGGGACACCGGGGCAGGCGGCTTCAGGCGCTGATGCTCTCCAGCAAGGAGCCCGACCACTGGGAGGAACACGACTGGTTCGAGCTGGGCGAGGGGCCGTGGGACCGCTCCGGCCGCGAGTCGTATCTGTGCCTCGACCGGCTGTTCGAGTTCGACGAGGACGACATCCGCCGCGAGGGAGCCGTGCTCGACGGCGAGCGCTTCGTCCGGGTCGCACTGGCCTTACAGCAGCGCTACGGCTGGGAGGCGGGCTCCGCCTGACGGCGCCCGTGCCGGGTTCGCCGGATCAGCGTGCCTGCCTGCCCGTCAGCGCTGCGAGCATCGCACGCAGACCGGCTAGGCCGGTGAACAGAACTCCCGAATCCCGGCCGTCCTGCGGCTGCGACGCAACGGCTGTGGTGCGGGCATGACCAGCCCGCGCACCGTCACCCGGTCGTCTCGCGTCCCGATCGGCACACCCGTTGCGCGACCGGCGTCTCAGGCGGAGGCGAGGAGGACTCCCGCGCATCCGAGCCGGGCAGTCGTCGAGTCGACTCCCCGCCGCCGTCGAGACGGCGGCGGGCTCCGTCGGGATCGCCTTGGTCCGCCGGGTTTCTCGCCTCGCCGACCTCGTCTGCACGATGCTCGTCGACGAACCGAGGGTGATCCGGCAGCCGGATCACCCTCGGATCAGCGCCGGGGATCAGCGGACCTCGCCGGTGTGCACCTCCAAGGCAGCGCGCACGGCCGACTCCAGTGCTCCCTCGATCCACGCGGGCTTGATCGAGGTGTGGTCGCCCGCGAAGTGCAGCGGCCCCTCGGGAGTCCGCACGCCTGCCTGGAGCCTGCTGAGCTGGCCGGGGGTGAGGACGGCCGCCTCACCGAACGCGTAGCGGTTGCGCAGCCAGCTCTGGGTCTGGCCCGCACCGGTGTAGAAGACCTCGATGCGGTTGCCGTGCACCGCCTCCATGCCACGCAGCGCGTAGACGTATCGCTCGTCGTCCTCCATCGAGTCCCATCGGGCGGCGTCGTCGGCCCAGACGTAGGCCGCGAGCACGACGCCGCCCGCGCTGCCCTCGATCTGGTGAGAGGGGTAGTAGATGAACCGGTTCGGGTTGTCCGTCGCCGAGCCGCCGCCGAAGACGTGGTCGGCAGGCCGGGTGTCGGGCTCGTCGGCCTGCCGGTGCCGGGCGTAGAACTCCTTCTGTCGTTCCGGGATCGCCGAGGCGTCCACCGAGCGCGCCGCACCGAGCCATCGGGTGGTGTCGGCCACCTCGGCGGTACGCGACTGATAGCGCCGATACAGGCCGGGGCTGATCGCGTCGAGCTCGCGCCGCCAGTCGTCCTCGGTGAACTCCCACCAGCGCCTGCTGAACTCCAGCAGCACCTTGGAGGCGGAGTCGTAGTGAATCTCGATGACGGCGCGCCGCTTGGTGTAGGACATCAGGGGCTCGACCTGGACGTGGCGCAGACTCGACAGCGGCAGGGTGACGATGGCGACGTCGGCGGTGAAGGCCTCCCGCTCCGGCAGGGTGTCCCCCGCGTCCGACTCGTCTCCCCCGGTCTCGGTCGTGGTCTCGACCCAGACGGCCGGACCGTCGGGTCCGACGTTGTCGGTGGCCGACTCGGGCCGCTGCGGGTCGTAGTACTCGATGCGCACCGCCCGTCGGTTCATCCGGATCTCGTCGACGAGTCCGGTCCGCAGCGCCTCGGGAAGCCGCCAGCTGCCGCCGTCGAGCTCCCAGTAGGTCGCGGAGGGACTGATCAGGGCGAGGCCTCGGAAACTGTGCACCAGGGACAGCGGGAGGCGTGAGGTGACGTTCTGGAGGGTGCCGATCGCATCGACGGTCGCGTCGCTCAGTCCTGCCTCCTCGCGCAGGTACCGGTCCATGCTGTGGCCGTCGAAGTCGTAGATCAGCCGCGCCCAGCCCTCGACCTGGTCGGCAATCGGGCGGTCGACCCGGACACCGTCCGGACCGAGATCGGAGTAGTAGTCGCGCAGCGGGTCGACGGCGGCGTCGAGCAGCGCCCCCGCCGTCCGGGGCAGGTCGGACGCGGGCACGCCGAACCCGCCGTTGATCCCTCGGGGGTCGGCGGCGTACTCGGACCGACGAGCCTGGACGCCGTTGGCGTCGAGCCAGGTGTTCGAGGCGGGATTCGGGGCGCGGAAGTCGGTGTTCACCGGTCCGCGTCGCCACACCTCACCGGTGTGCGACCGGTAGACGACGGCGGGCAGCGGGGCGTTCTGGTTGCCCGTACCCGGCACGACGTCGACGTTGAAGAACAGCCTCCGATGCAGGCCGAGACGGTCGGCGAGCGCAAGGGTCAGCGGGTGGAAGTCGGGCAGGCGCATCGCACCCGCCTCGGCGTACTGCCGGGGGTCCCGGAAGGGTGCGCCACCGCCGTCGGCGGCGGTGCGGAACGTCTTGATCCGCCCGCCGACGCGATTGGCGTTCGCCTCCAGGATGGTCACGCGATGCCCGGCACGCTTGAGCAGCGTCGCGGCGGCGAGGCCCGCGATGCCCGCTCCCAGGATCAGGACGTTCTTCGGCGCGGTCGTCCTGGGGAGGCCGTCGTCGATGAGGATCTTGAGGTATTCGAGCTTGAGGTCCTCGTTCTCCGGCCCCACCACCAGCAGGTCCCGTGCGACCTGCAGACAGCGCGCCCACTTCTCCGGATCATCCACGGGGGGCTGCATCCGAGCGGGCGTCCGTACGGCCGGTGTCGGGCCTCCGGTCTGCGGCTGGGCCGTAACCGGGATGCCTGCCATCACGCCGAGAGCGGGTACTGCGCCCGCCACGCCCGCCGCCTTCAGGAAGGAGCGGCGGCCCACTGCCTCGCCCGGCCGTCGTGCATTGCCCATGAGAACTCCTTGCGGCTCATGGTGTGTGATCGTCGATCACGAGGTCACCGTCAAGGTCATCGGACCCTGCGGACCCTGAGTGCACCGCGACCCCTCGTTCGCCAATATGCTTAGCTGAATCGAGTGACGGCATGATCACTTTCCGCAGCGCTCACGGCGCCACGGGGAGCGACACGCCGACCGCCATTCCTCCACCGGGGATCGCATCCACCGTTACCCGCCCGCCATGCGCGCCGACTGCCGCCCGCACGATCGACAGGCCGAGTCCGGCACCCGACTGCGCCGTCCGACCGGTGCCGCCCCGACTGAAGGGCTCCAACAGCTCGGTCACTCGTTCCGGCGACACGATCGGACCAGAGGCCGCGACCGTCAGCCGGGCATTCTCGGCATCGCTGTCGGCGTGCACCTCGATCCAGCCCTGCTCGACGTTGTGTCGCACGGCGTTCTCCAGGAGATTGCCCGCGACCCGCTCCAACAGCGCCGGATCGCCCATCACGAGCACCGGCTCGGTGTGCATTGCGACGCGCAGGCCTCGGGACTCGGCCTCGGCCCGCGCGGCCCGCCAGGCGCTCTCCACCACCACGGCCAGGTCGACCGGCTCACGAACGGCCAGCCCGACGGCATCCGTCTTGGCCAGCAGCAACAACGCCTCCACGAGCTGCGCGGCCCGTCGAGTGGCGTCTTGGACCACCCCTGCCATCCGACGCAACTCGGCGATGTCGGCGTCGCCGTCGGCCAGCGTGACGTCCAGTTCGGTCCTGATGACCGCGAGCGGGGTCCGCAGCTCATGACTCGCATTGGCCACGAATCTGCGCTGCGAGTCGAAGGCGGCCTCCAACCTGGCCAGCATCTCGTCGAAGGTGTCCGCGAGTTCGGCCACCTCGTCCCGAGCGCCTTCGAAGTCGATCCGCTCGCCCAGCGACTCGGCGGAGAGGCGCCGGGCCGTCGCGGTGACCCGATGCAACGGCGAGAGCACCCGACCGGTGATCGACCAGGCCAAGGTCAGCACCGCCAGCACGACGCAGAGGAAGGCCACGGCACCGACCTCGAGCACCTGTGCTCTGGCGTTGTCTCGCAGGATCGTGGCCAGTCTCGTCGCCTCGACGTCGACGCCGTCGACCCGGATCAACGTTCCAGAGGGGAACTGCGGCACCTCGGCGAGTACCTCGCCGACCAGCAGCCAGCCCAGCCAGAGCAGGATGCCGCTGACCGCGGCGACGAGCCCGGTCGCCAGCAGGGTGATGCGCGCGCGAAGTCCGAGTCCCCGCCTGCGGACCGCGCGCCTCACCGACGCAGCGGTCCGGAACCTGCCGCCGTGTCCGACCCCTCGGTCTTCTCACCGGCGGCGGTAGGCACCCGGTAACCCGAGCCCACCACCGTCTCGATCACGCCAGGATCGCCGAGCTTCTTGCGCAGGGTCATGACCGTGACGCGCACGGTGGTGGTGAACGGGTCGGCGTTCTCATCCCACACGCGTTCCAGCAGTTCCTCGCTGCTGACCACCGAGCCGCCCGCTGACAGCAGGACCTCCAGGACGCCGAACTCCTTTCGGGTGAGCTCGATCTGTCGTCCGGAGCGCGTGACGTTGCGCGAGGACGGATCAAGCTCCAGGTCCTCGGCGATCAGCACCGGCGGCGCGGCAGGCGTGGACCGGCGGCCGAGCGCGCGGACCCTCGCGACCAGCTCGGCGAAGGCGAAGGGCTTGGCCAGATAGTCGTCGGCACCCAGCGACAGACCCGCGACGCGGTCCTCCACCGCACCGCTGGCGGTGAGCATGATCACTCGCGTGATGGCGCCGGACTGCAGGATCTCACGACACAGAGCATCGCCCGACATGCCAGGCAGGTCTCGATCGAGGACCACGACGTCATAACGGGTGATGGCGGCCTTCTCGTGGCCCGACTCACCGTCGTAGGCGGTGTCCACCGCCATTCCTTCTCTCCGTAAACCCCTGGCGATCGCATCGGCCAGTGGCTGTTCGTCCTCAACGACCAGAATCCGCACCGCTCAACCGTGCCATACGAACCTGAGAAAGAGCTGTCGATCCCGCGTTGATTCTGGTCGTCGTCCATGCCTGCACCGCCGAACCGTCCCCCGTCCCGTTCGAGGACGGCGCGGCGACGGCCGAACCGCCGCCGCAGGAGGAGGGAGAGGCGGACCGGACGGGACGGCTGAGCACGGCAGGCACCGGCAGCGATCCCGGATGCGAATCCCGGGCAGGAACAGCTCGGGAGACCGCACCACCGACGGTCGTGCGGTCTCCCGAGTGATTGGAGGTGCTACGGCCTCAGAACTCGCGGGTGCTGACCGAGGAGACGGCGGCGTCGACGTCGCCCATCCGGTCGGCCGCCCACTCGGTGATCCGACGGGCGATGTCCTGCGCGGTCAGCCCCAACTCAGCCAACACCTCCGAACGAGACCCGTGATCGAGGAACCGCTGCGGGATGCCGATGTCCCGCAGCGGGACGTCCAGGTCCGCGTCGCGCAGCGCCGCAGCCAGCGCCCAGCCGACGCCGCCGTGGCGCCCGCCGTCCTCGACCGTCACCACGAGTCGGTGATCCCGAGACAGCTCCACCAGCTCCGGCGGCACCGGCGTCACCCACCTCGGGTCGACCACCGTGACGCCGATGCCCTGATCGGCAAGCCTGCGAGCCACCTCGACGCCCAGCGTTCCGAAGGCACCCACCGCGACGAGCAGGACGTCCGACCGGGGCCTGGTCGTGGCGGCCACATCGCCGTCGGAGGACCCGTCGGACACGGGATCGTCCGCCCCATCGCCCGCAGGCTCGTAGAGCACGTCGACCGAGCCGGTGCGTCGCAGCGCCGCCAGCTCCTCGATCACCGCGCCCTTGGAGAATCGAACGACCGTGGGCCCGTCGGAGACCTCGACGGCCTCGTTCAGCTCCTCGCGCAGGGTCACGGCGTCCCGAGGGGCGGCGACTCGAATACCGGGGATCATGCCGAGCATCGACATGTCCCACATCCCGTTGTGGCTCGCGCCGTCGGTGCCGGTGACCCCGGCGCGGTCGAGCACCACCGTCACGGGCTGGCGGTGCAGCGCGACGTCCATCAACAGCTGGTCGAAGGCCCGGTTCAGGAACGTCGCGTAGACGGCGACGACCGGGTGCTGCCCGCCCATCGCGAGGCCGGCCGCCGAGGTCAACGCGTGCTGCTCTGCGATGCCCACGTCGAAGCAGCGCTGCGGGTAGGCGGCGGCGAATCGGTCCAGGCCCGTCGGGCCCAGCATCGCGGCGGTGATCGCGACGACGTCCGACCGCTCCCGGCCGATCTTCACCAGCTCGTCGGCGAAGACCGAGGTCCAGCTGTTGCCCGAGGAGGTCGAGGTCGGCTCGCCGGTGACGGGGTCGATCGCCCCCGTCGAGTGCATCTGGTCGGCCTCGTCGTTCTCGGCGGGTGCGAAGCCGTTGCCCTTACGTGTGACGGCGTGCACGATCACCGGTCCGCCGAAGGCCTTCGCGCGACGCAGGGCGGCGTCCATGGCGCTGAGATCGTGGCCGTCGACCGGCCCGAGGTACTTCAGTCCGAGGTCCTCGAACATCACCTGTGGGCTGATGGCGTCCTTGAGTCCCCGCTTCGCGGCGTGCAGCCCCGCATACAGCGGCCCGCCGACCATCGGAATGCTCTGGAGCGTGCGCCTGCCGCTCTCCAATGCCCGCTCATAGCCGGGCCGCAGCCGCAGCGACGACAGGTGCTCGGCGAAACCGCCGATGGTCGGCGAGTAGGACCGGCCGTTGTCGTTGACGACGATGACGAGGGAGCGCCGCTGGCCTGCGGCGATGTTGTTCAGCGCCTCCCAGCACATGCCGCCGGTGAGTGCGCCGTCGCCGACCACGGCGACCACGTGTCTGCGCGCGCCCGCGAGCTGGAAGGCCTTGGCGAGGCCGTCGGCATAGGAGAGCGCCGTCGAGGCATGACTGTTCTCGACGAGGTCGTGCTCGCTCTCGGCCCTGGACGGATAGCCGGACAACCCGTCCCGCAGGCGCAGCCGGTCGAAGCCCGCCTGTCTACCGGTGAGGATCTTGTGCACGTACGCCTGATGACCGGTGTCGAACACCACCTTGTCGTGCGGCGAGTCGAAGACGCGGTGCACCGACATCGTCAGTTCGACCACGCCGAGGTTCGGTCCGAGGTGGCCACCGGTGCGAGACACCTTGGTCACCAGGAAGGACCGAATCTCCTCGGCGAGCTGCTCCAGCTCGCCGAGTTCCATTCGCTTGAGGTCGGCCGGGCCGTGCACGGACTCCAGCAGTGTCACCACTCCACCTCGCTTCGATACCGGTCGCCCACGGTGCGGGCAGCCGCGTCCTCAGGTCCGCTATGTGACCATGCGGCGCGGGACAGTCTACGGACCGGTAACTATCCCGGCTCTCACGGCCGTTCACCCAATGGGCTCGACGGATTGCACTCCGTCGTCAGAAAAGACGTTCTCGGGCGCGACTAGGTTGCCCCGATCGTGGAGCCTGCTCACGAATGTCGGCATTCTTGATCACTCAGGTACCGGCACCCGCAGGGCCGGGGGCCGACCCTGCGGGACACGGTCTGATCCCCGGCCGCTCCTCGCCGCCGGGCGAGAAGAGCCTGCCAGGGCGACCACCCGTCGCCCGCCTGTCCCGCACGAACGCAGGCCTGCCGCCGATCAGGCTGAATCCCGATCAGCCGGCCTGCTCCGCGCCTGGCTCCAGCAGCACGATGCACTCGACGTGGTGCGTCATGGGGAAGGCGTCGAAGGCCCGCAGCTGCCGCAGGCGGTAACCCGCCTCGGCGAACAGGCCGATGTCCCTGGCCATGGCGGCCGGGTCGCAGGCCACCAGGATCACCCTGTCGGGTCGAGCATCGGTGACCGCGCTGATCACCGCGCGCCCCGCACCCTTGCGCGGCGGATCGAGCACCACCACGTCGGGTCGACGCCTGGCGGAGCCTGCGCCTGCCGATCCCGACTCAGACGACGCGGCGGTGCCCGCCAGCTCCGACAGCATCGTCTCGACCCGACCCGCGTGGAACCGCACCTGCGGCTGGTCGGCCAAGGCCTGCATCCCGTCGCGCACGGCCCGCCGGGAGGACTCCACCGCCTCCACCGCCCCGGTGGGGCCCACCTGGTCGGCCAGCACCGAGGCGAACAGCCCAGCCCCGCCGTAGAGGTCCCAGGCGGTGCCGCCCTTCGGTGCGTCGGCCCACTCGCGAACGACGCCCGCGAAGACGTCGGCAGCCGCAGGGTGCACCTGCCAGAAACCATGCGCCGCGATCTGCCACTCGCGTCCCGCCGCCTGCTGGACAGCCGTGCCGCCGGTGATCTGACGTCCGGCGCCGCGCCTGCCTGGCGAGCCGGGCCCCGGTTCTGCGAGGTGAAGCCGGCCCAGCGAGTCGCTGGTGACCTCCAGCTCCGACCGCGCCCGCCATCGCCGGTTCAACACCTCGTCGAGCGAGCCGGGGACCGCGATCGGGCAGCTCTCCACGGGCACGATCCGATGGCTGCGATGAGCCCGCAGCCCCGGCCTGCCCCGGTCGTCGACGGCCAGCCGCACCCGACTGCGCCAGCCGAGCGGACCGCCGGGCAGTTCTTCCACGACCACCGCGAGCTCGATTCCCGCGATCCGCCGGAGCTGCTCGACGACGACCTGCGCCTTCAGCTCACGCTGTGCGGAGGGGGCGACATGCTGCCAGTCGCAACCGCCGCAGCCGCCGGGGCGGGCCACGGAACAGGGCGGCTCCACGCGGTCGGCGGAGGCCTGTTCGATCTGGACGGCGTCGGCCCGACAGAAGCTGCCGCCGTTGTCCTCGGTGACCGACACCACGACCTTCTCGCCAGGCAGGGCGTGTCGCACGAACACCACCCGCCCCTCATGACGTGCGACGCAGAAGCCGCCATGACCGGGGCTGCCGACCTCGACCTCGAAACGTCGTCCGGTCCAGTCGACCTTCGGCGGTCTGCTCTCGGGGTTCTGGGGTTCCTCGACACCCGCGGTCGCCGTGGTGCGCGCGGCGAGCTCGGGGCGTGCGGCGGACGAGACCGAGGCACCGGACGGCTCGGCGGAGAGGGTCATCAGTGGTCCCGCCGATCGTGTTCGGAATCAGGGACGTCCAGGCCCCGGCGAGCCGCGCCGGGGGCGGACGTCTTCTGGTCGGCGATGCGCTGAGAGGAGGCCAGCTGCCACGGGACGCTGGTCACCATGACACCCGGCTCGAACAGGAGCCTGCCCTTGAGACGCAGGGCGCTCTGATTGTGCAGGACGTTCTCCCACCAGTGTCCGACGACGTACTCGGGGATGAACACCGTCACGACGTTGCGAGGGTTGTCGGTTCGAATTCGTTTCACGTAGTCGAGCACCGGTTTCGTGATCTCCCGGTATGGGGACTCGACGACTTTCAGCGGCACCTGGAAGTTCTCCTCTTGCCAACGACGAGTCACGACGAGGGTATTGGCCTCGTCGACATTGACGGTAACCGCCTCCAACACGTCGGGGCGGGTCGCCCGGGCATAGGCGAGCGCACGCAGCGTCGGACGGTGGAGCTGAGAGACCAGCACGATCGCGTGGTTGCGAGACGGCAGCACCGTGTCGCCCTCGTGCTCCGCCAGTTCCGTGGCCACCCGGTCGTAGTGCCTGCGGATGGCCGACATCAGCAGGCAGAGCACCGCCATGGCGGCGATGGCGATCCAGGCACCCCGCAGGAACTTGGTGACGACCACCACGACCAGCACGATGGCGGTGGTGATCAGGCCCAGCATGTTCACCGCCTGTGCGCGCCGCATCCGCCGCCGCGCCGCCGGATCGGTCTCGGTGCGCAGCAGACCCCGCCAGTGCAGGAGCATCCCGCTCTGGCTCAGCACGAAGGCGACGAAGACGCCGACGATGTAGAGATGGATCAGGTCGGTGACCTCGGCGTTGAAGACGATCACCAGCAGGATCGCCGCCAGCGCCAGGAAGATGATGCCGTTGCTGTAGGCGAGTCGATCGCCGCGGGTGTGGAGCTGTCTCGGCAGGTAGCGCTCCTGCGCGAGGATCGATCCGAGCACGGGGAAGCCGTTGAAGGCGGTGTTCGCCGCGAGCACGAGGATCAGGCCGGTGACGGTCAGCAGGAAGTAGAAGGCAGGCGTGAACCCGTCGAAGACGGCGGCGGCGATCTGGGCCACCATGGTCCGTTGTTCGTAGTCCTCGGGCGCGCCGAGGAGCTGCGTCGCGGGATTCTCGGCGACCTTGACGCCGGTGAGGTGGGCGAGGAGCAGCAGCCCGATGAACATGCTGATCGCCAGGCCACCCATCATGATCAGCGTGAGCGCCGCGTTGTGGCTCTTGGGCTTGCGGAAGGCGGGCACCCCGTTGCTGATGGCCTCGACGCCGGTGAGCGCGGCGCTGCCCGAGGAGAACGCACGCAGCACTATCAGCAGCATCGCGGCGGCGGACAACTCGGTGGCGGGCGCTTCGAGGTCGAAGCCCGCGCTCTCCGCCCTGATGTCGTCGCCGTGGAGGGCCCGGAGGAGGCCGACGGCGACCATCCCCAGCATGCCGATGACGAAGGCATAGGTCGGTATCGCGAACAGCACCCCGGTCTCCCGGATGCCGCGCAGGTTCAACGCCGTCAGCACGACGATGGCCACCACCGCGAACTCGACCTTGTGGGCGGCGACGAACGGCACGGCCGAGCCGATGTTGGCCGCCGCTGCGGAGATGGACACGGCCACCGTGAGGACGTAGTCGACCATCAGCGCGCTCGCCACGACCAGGCCCCAACGCCTGCCGTGATTCACGGCGGTCACGACGTAGTCCCCGCCGCCGGACGGGTAGGCGTAGATGTTCTGCCTGCTGCTGGCGATCACTGCGACCATCACGACGACGACGGCGAGCCCGATCCAGGGAGTGAAGGCGTAGGCGGACAGTCCCGCCACGGACAGCATGAGCAGGATCTCCTCCGGCGCGTACGCCACGCTCGACATCGGGTCGGAGGCGAACACCGGGAGGGCGATCCGTTTGGGCAGCAGAGTGCGGGAGATCCGGTCACTGCGGAACGGACGTCCGAGCAGGAACCGTTTCGCCGCAGTCGCGAGCTTGGGCACGGGCTGAGCGTAGGCCGGAAGTCACCGAGAGGGCCCGATTCAGGGCCGGGCCGACGACGCCATGCGCCGAGAGGCTCGTACGCAGATCGCTGGGGTGCCCGGGACTCACAGCAGGCTCACATGGGCGATCACTCGACCGATCAAGAGGACGTCGCGGGCGACCGTCTCCTCCGCTGTCCACGCGACCGCCGCACCATGCTCCGGTCGAGGACTTCGTGATCACTGCCGCGGGCTGCCGACGCGACCATCCTCGAGCCCTTCGCCGGGAGCGGCGTGATCCGGCCGCACTCCGTCCCGCCGCCGATGCCGGCGCGCTCCGCGACGAAAGTCACGGAGTCACGGCTCGTTCGCTCGAGTGTGGCGGGCCGTCGTCGAGGGCAGGCCGGTCGGCAGCACAGGTGACTGATCCGCCGCCTCTCGAGAGTCCGGCACCGCCGACGACGACCGGAATGGCGGCATGGCGAGAGCCGTGCCGCCGTCGACGAGCCGACGGCACCGCCGGCCTCCCGCCGATCGGCGGCAGGCCGCTCGGCGCCGCGCTCGACGTCCGGCCCGCGCGGTGCCCCGGCTCGGCTAGGTGGGCGGCCCGACCGGCGGTAGCGTTCGAGGCGAGGCCGCGAGGGGGCACTGGTGCATGTCGTGATCATGGGATGCGGACGGGTCGGCGCGTCGCTGGCCACCGCGTTGGACCGGATGGGTCACACGGTCGCGGTGATCGATCAGGACGGGCGGGCGTTCCGCAGGCTGAACAGCGGGTTCGGCGGCAGCCGGGTCGTCGGGGTCGGCTTCGACCGAGCCGTGCTCGCCGAGGCGGGCGTCGACCGCGCCGCCGCCTTCGCCGCCGTCTCCAGCGGAGACAACTCCAACATCATCTCGGCACGGGTCGCCAAGGAGACCTTCGGCGTCGATCACGTCGTCGCGCGCATCTACGACGCCAAACGGGCGGCGGTCTTCGAGCGGATGGGCGTGCCCACAGTCGCCGTGGTGCCCTGGACCACTGATCGCTTCCTGCGGATGCTGCTGCCCGACGGCATCGCCACCGCGTGGCGTGACCCCTCCGGCACGGTCGCCGTGGTGGCACTGCCGCTGAACGAGGGCTGGGTCGGCAGGCGAATCACCGAACTGGAGCGGGCGACCGGCGCACGCGTCGCCTTCGTCATGCGGTTCGGCACCGGGGTGCTGCCGGATTCACGGACCGTCATCCAGGCGGACGACCAGGTCTACGTCGCGGCGCTGTCCGGGACCGTCACCGAGGTCGGCCAGGCCGCCGCCGTACCCCCGGAGGAGAACGACTGATGCGGGTAGCCATCGCGGGAGCGGGAGCGGTCGGTCGCTCGACCGCAGCCGAACTCGTCGAGGCAGGCCACGAGGTGCTGCTCATCGAGCGTGACGCGGCCAACGTGCTGCGCACCGGCCTGGAGCGGGCGAACTGGCTGGTCGCCGACGCCTGCGAACTGGCCTCGCTGGAGGAGGCTCGCCTCCAGGACTACCAGGTGGTCATCGCCGCGACCGGCGACGACAAGGTCAACCTGGTCGTGGCGCTGCTGGCCAAGACCGAGTTCGCCGTCCAGCGCGTCGTCGCCAGGGTCAATGATCCGCGCAACGAGTGGCTCTTCGACGAGGGCTGGGGCGTCGACCGGGCCGTCTCCACGCCACGCATCATGGCGGCGATGGTGGAGGAGGCGGTCGGAGTCGGCGACCTGGTCCGGCTGCTCACCTTGCGGACGGGTCAGACGAACCTGGTGGGAGTGACACTGCCCGGTGCCACTCCGCTGGCCGGGAAGCCGGTGCGCACCCTGCGTCTGCCTGCCGACGCCGCCCTGGTCGCGATCCTGCGGGGCAGCCGAGTGATCGTCCCGCAGCAGGACGATCCGCTCGAACCCGGCGACGAGATGCTGTTCATGGCCACCGTGGACGTCGAGGCGCAGATCCAGGAGGCGCTGCACATCACCCCGCAGGGTCAGCCTGCGCGCTGAGCGACTGGTCACCGCAGTCGGCGCCCGCAGCCGCAGCCCGGCGGCCTCGACCCATGGTGATCAAGGTGGACCGCCAAGGGCCGTGGCGAGCGGGCGACCGGCGCGACACGCGGGTTCTCCCGAACCTGGTTCGGCCTGCTCGGCGACAGGCGGCCGTCACTGCTCCGGTGTCGCCCGGCGTCCTGCATCAGCGGCGGTGTTCTGTGCCGCGTCGTCGACGACCGCCGCCGGGGACCCCTGCACGGCCGCCGCCTCGTTCTCGGCCTGCCGGGCAGCCGTCTGCTCGAGGATTCGACCGGATCGCCGCACGGCCCAGATGGTGACCAGGACCGCGATCGCGGTGAGCGGCGTGCCCATCGCGATGCGGGCCACCCCGAGCCAGCCCGTCTCGTCGGCGTCGTAGAGCTGGTTCTGCACGACATACCGGGCGATGAAGAAGACGGTCCACACGATCGTGGCGATGTCGTAGGGCAGGCGGGCCTTGGGCACCTTCCGCCAGGCGAAGCCGGAGCCGTTGAGCGCGGACCAGACCACGCCCACCAGCGGCCAGCGCACGAGCAGCGAGATCAGGAAGGCACCGCCGTAGATCAGACTCGCCCAGATCCCGAACAGGAAGAATCCCCGTGCCTCGCCCGTGCGATAGGCGATGAAGGCACAGATCGCCACGCCGAAGATGCCCGACACGGCGGGTTGGATGGTCTGCTTACGGACGGCCCGCCAGATCCCGATTCCCACCGCCGAGCCGACCGCTGCCCAGATCGCAGGCGTCAGGCTGGTGAGCGAGTTGATGAGAACGAAGACGATGACCGGGATGACCGAGGCGAGAAGGCCTGGAATCCCGCCCATCTGCTCCAGCATCGTCGGGGTGGGCGGCTCCTCGCCCTGGTCCTGGCTCGCGTACGTCCTACGTGCTCGGCCGTCATCGCCGTGCGTGGTCTGAGTTCCGGGTTCCGTCATCCGCTCGTCTGCAACTCGTAGTAGGGGTTGTAGAGCACCTTCTGCCCGTCTCGTTCCGAGATCCGCCCCCAGGCGCGCAGGGTTCGTCCCGGCTCGATGCCGGGGATGCGGCGTCGACCCAGCCAGATCAGCGTCACGCCCTCCGTCCCGTCGAACAGTTCGGCCTCCAACGTGGGCGTCGTGTCCGTGGGGCACAGCGCCACGGACCTGAGTCGACCGAGGACGGCCGCCTCCTCACCAGAGCAGCAGTCGCCGACCTTGCGACAGCCGGACGCCGCCGATCGACTGGCGAGTTCGTCCGCATCGAGCTGCTCCTCGTCGGAGGTGAACCGTCGAACCAGGCGACGCCAGTAGCCGTCACCCCGACTGGAAGTCATCGCACGCTCCAGTGCAGTAGCAGCGGACCGGCGTCCCGGTCCGCTTCCCAGCGTAACCACGAACCGGCCCACGAAAGACCAGCGTGACTCATCTGGGCAGATAACACCAACCATCCAGTGGCTCAGCGGCCGGCTTGCCTACGCTGAGCAATACCGGACTGCTCTTGATGAATCTGCGTCTGCTGGGTGCGTGCGGTCGCCTCCTGCTGAGCCTTGGCCTGTTCGAGATGACGAGAGAGCTGCTCTGGAAGGGTGATGGGCAGCGGCGTCCGCACCGGCATCGGGTTGGTGCCGCGGACCACGACCGTGTCGCGAACCACGTCGTACAGGACTCGAGCCAACTGCGGAGCGTGATCGGTCGGGCCGGTGGCGACGCCGCGCAGCAGCCAGCGAGGCCCGTCGACGCCGATGAACCGCAAGGTCACCTTCGGCGACGCCGCGATCAGTTCGGTGGACCACTCACCCTGCTCCTTGCGGACCCGCGTGCCGTCCTTGCCCAACTGCTCGGCCAGCTCGTGCTTCACCTCGCCCCACAGCCCCGCACTGCGCGGGGCGGCGAACGCGCTCACGGTGAGCCTGCCCATCCCGGTGACCAGGTGCACCGCGCGCACCGGTCCGGACGGATCGAGCTCGACCTGGAGCTGTGCGCCGCTGGGCACCGGAATCCGGACCGAGCCGAGATCCAGTCGGCTCAACTCGTCATTCGGCGCCTCGTGCTCGTCGAAGGGACCCGACTCGACGACGTCGGGCTCCTCCTCCGACGTCTCGTCGGCACCTCGGCCATGTCTGGACTCCCGACGGCGGCCCCAACCGAACATGTGTCAAACCTCCGTCTCTGGTCGGATGCCGGCAGGCCCCGACACGTCGAGCAGTGCATGTCCACCGGTCGAGCCGTAACCGCCTGCGCCTCGTTCCGAAACAGGCAGTCCGGCGACGTCGGCGACCTCACGGAACACCGCGTGCTCCACTCGTTGCACCACCAGTTGCGCGATCCGATCCAGCCTTCGCAGCAGGATCGGGTGACGTGGGTCGTGATTGATCAGGCACACCCTGATCTCACCTCGATACCCGGAGTCAATGGTGCCAGGAGTGTTGACCACGCTGAGTCCGACACGAGCAGCGAGCCCGGAACGGGGATGAACTAATCCGACGAAACCGACAGGCAGGGCGATGGAGACTCCGGTGCCGACCACGATCCGCTCGCCCGGCGCCAACGACACGTCGCTGGTCGTCACCAGGTCGACCCCGGCATCACCGGGCTGCGCGTATCGGGGGACGGGCACATCGGGATCGACTCTGGCCAACAACACCTCGACGGCAGCCACGAGCGGCGAGACTACTCTGGCCGCGTGACGGACAGCGCGGGTACGGCCCTCTCCGAGGTCGCGGCGACACGCGACCCCCACGACACGGTTGAATCGCTCTTCCGGGAGCGGCTGAGCGTGAGCTGGTGGGGCTGGCCACTGCCACTGCTCGGCGCGTCGCTGCTGGCGATGCAGGTGCACATGGGCCATCCGGGAGTCCGTGCCTGGCTGCCCTACGCGGTGCTCGTCCCGCTGGCCGTGGTCGGCATGGTGTGGCTCGGCCGCGTTCGGGTGGGGTTGGACAAGCAGGTGCTGCGAGTCGGTCGAGCACACCTGCCGCTGCGCTTCATCGGCGAGGTCGAGATCGTCACCAAGGACCAGAAGCGCAAGGCGCTCGGCCCGGAACTCGATCCGGCGGCGTTCGTGATGCATCGAGGCTGGGTGGGTCCGATGCTCTGGGTGGAGCTGACCGACCCCGACGATCCGACGCCGTACTGGCTGTTCAGCGTCCGGGACCCGGAACGGCTGCAGGCGCTGCTCGTGGCGGCGCAGCAGGCACAGGCGGACACCTTGACCGGCTCGCGGTCCGGCGACGACTCCGAGGCCGCCGATGACGGCACGACGCGACGTCCCTGATTCGCGACGCGGGGGGCAGACGAATACGGCACCGGAGTCCTGCCCCGGTGCCGTTGCCGTCTCGATCTTCTCTTCTTCTCTGACATCGCCGTCCCACGGGCGTTCCCGCCCGGGACTGCCGCCCTCAGAAGGCGCAGTCTCGGCAGACGTACTGGCCGTCCCGCTGGTTGGCGAGCCTGCTGCGGTGGTGCACGAGGAAGCACCGTGAACAGGTGAACTCGTCTGCCTGCTTGGGCAGCACCTTCACCGTGAGCTCTTCGCCGGACAGGTCTGCGCCTGGCAGCTCGAAGTTCTCGGCGCTGTCCGACTCGTCGACGTCGACTACTGCGGACTGCGCCTCGTTACGCCGTTGCTTCAGCTCTTCGAGCGAGTCCTCGGCGAGCTCATCGGCCTCACTACGTCGTGGAGCGTCGTAGTCGGTCGCCATCGTGTTTCACCCCTGCGATCAACGGAGACATGTTTCATGTCGCTGGAGAACGTCCCAGCTCCCCAATTCGTGCCCACCTCCGTCAGTGACGGAGGTCTCGATCCACCCGATTGCGGGTGACTCGGCGCTCGGAATCACTCCGATCCACCGCGACGATCCCACGCTGCGGAATCGCCTCGCCACCCGTTGTCATCGAGCTCGTCATACCGGGACGTCGCTGCCCCTGCGGCGGGGCGAGGGTAGCCCACGGTGAAGCGGATCGCGCACCGGGTCACCCAACGGGCCGCATCCGATCGCCGCCCGCGCCGCCACGAGGCGCCGCAAACCGCTCTCACCAGCGTGTTCCCGCATGACGCCGACCTCAACAACCTGAGGTGGCCGTGCATTCCCCGGCTACCGGACAGAGCCAGGACACGAAGTGAGGTCAAGGTCGACACGAACGGCCCAGCCGTGGCGCGCGAGCATTCGGCAGGACATAGGCTTAGGACATTCCGAAGCCCGCCCGCCCCCTGCGGCGGGCTCGCCTGAACGGGGAGGCCGGGAGACCGTGGCTGAGGGCAGCGCTGGTTCTGGTGGACGGGTGCCCAGGTACCGGCGACGGAGACCGCTTCCCGCCCTGATCCTTCTTGCGATCCTGGGCGTGCTGGCGGGCTATGTGTGGACCCAGGTGCTTGCTCAGGCCGATGACATCGAGGCGGCCACTCGGTGCAATCCACCCTCGGCGCTGGCCACCGAGGACGAGTCGGAGCCCGCACCCGAACCCGGTGACGTGCGCGCCAGAGACGCGCTCGATCGCACCGACCCGCTGCCTCCAGAACAGGTTCGCGTCTCGGTCGTCAACGCCAGCGGCGCACGCAATCAGGCGACGCTGGTGGCGACCGAACTGGCCGACTTCGGCTTCGCACAGGAGAACTCGCCCGCGAACGATCCGGTCTATCCGGCGGAGGACATGGCCTGCTACGGCCAGATCCGCTACGGCCAGAACAGTGCAGGCATGGCCAGGACGCTGAGCCTGGCGGTGCCCTGCGCGGAGCTGGTCGACGACGGCCGGGAAGGACAGCACGTGGACCTGGCGGTCGGCGACCGCTTCACCGAGGTGAGCCCCAACGCCCACACCCGGGAGATCTTCGACGTCCTCGCCGGCTGGCAGATGGAGCAGACCGGCGACGGCGGCGAACAGAGCGAGGGCGGGGGCGAGGGCGAGGTGCCCGAGGTCTCCGACGAGCTCCTCACCGCCGCTCGCGACGTGCACTGCTGACACCTCGCCGACCCGACACGGCAGGCACGACCAGTCGCATTCGAGGCCCGCGCGTCGGACGTGGCGCGGGCCGAGAACACGCACTCCCCGAAACGGGCGCCCTCGGGCGTGCTCGGCCCCATCAGACCCCTTCGGGTGACGAAGTAGCACCCGCCGGGGGACAGCGTCAGCCAGCCCTGCCCGCCGCCGACGACGGAGGCGGAGGCAGAGGCGGCGCCAGGAAGACGACGATGCTCTCGGGCCGATGGAATCCGCCGGGCTCTGCGGCTCCCCTGCACAGCTGAGGGGGACTGCCCTGCCTCGACGGCAGGCGGGGGCCGCGACGGTTCCGTGGGGCTCTCCTGCGCTTCGAGTCGCAGCGCTTCGAGCCGTCGCACTCGCGGGTACATCGGACGTGCCGCACACCCACGGAATGCCACAACGCCGCGAGCCGCACCCGCACGCTGTCTGCACCCGAGCGGCGGGCCGGACGGGCCGCACGCCCTCGGCGGGCGACACCGTCCGGACCGACGGCGGCCCTGCCGCTCAGACCCTCGCGAATCCCGCGTCGCCGATGGTCTTCCAGAGCTGGTCGGCGATGCCGGGGGCAGCGGCGAACATGAGATCGGCAGGCATGCCGTCCGCCGTCTCGGGCTCCACCGGCAGTCGGACGATCGCGCCTGCCTCCTCGGCGATCAGGGCGCCCGCCGCCCAGTCCCACCGGTTGAGCCCGTGTTCGACATATCCGTCCACCCAGCCCGCCGCGACCGCGCACAGATCGAGCGAGGCCGCGCCTGCTCGGCGGATGTCGCGCACCCTGGGCAGCAGAGCCGCGACCGCCCGTGCCTGCCGCTCGCGGCGGTCCACGGAGTAGGCGAAGCCCGTGGCCACCAGCGAGAGTTCGATCCGCGTGGCGGCGGAGACGTGGAGCGCCACACCGTTCAGCTCGGCCCCCTCCCCGAGCGCGGCGCTCCAGACCCGCCCGGTCATCGGCTCGACGACCGCGCCCGCCACCGACCGCCCGCCCAGCTGCGCGGCGACCGAGACCCCGAACCAGGGAAAGCCGTAGAGGTAGTTGACCGTGCCGTCGATCGGATCGAGGACCCAGCAGAGCCGGTCGGGCTCCGGGGTGCCGCCGCCCTCCTCCTCGCCGAGGATCGCATCGCCGGGCCTGCGCAGGGCGAGCTCGTCCCGGAGCAGTCGCTCGGCGGCCCGATCCGCCTCGGTCACGACGTCGGTGCTGGTGCTCTTGGTCTCCACCCCGCCCGAGTAGACGCTCGGACCGCCTCGCAGGCTCCGGGCCAGCTCGGCCGCGTTGCCCGCCACCTCGATCGCGATGCGACGCAGCTCAGCCGGGCTCGCCGATGGAATCCGATGTTCGTCTTCTCCTTGATGTGCCACCCGTCCATCCGACCACATCACGGCGACGACGGCGCCGGACGCGGCAGAGGCAGGCGCACTGCCTGCGCCAACTGGCTCACCACAGACTCACCATCCTCAGGGATTATGTCCTAAGGTCTCCCCACCATTACTGAATCGAGAAGGAAGGACCTCGGGATGGGCGGCGCTACCCGCGGTTTCGGCATTGACATCGGCGGTTCCGGGATCAAGGGATGTCTGGTCGATCTGGAGGCGGGATCTCTCGAGGGGGAACGACTGCGTATCCCCACTCCACAGCCGTCCCGGCCCGAGGCCGTGGCCGAGGTGGTCGCGGAGATCACCACGGCCTTCAAGTGGGAGGGGCCGATAGGCGTCACGCTGCCCTGCGTCATCGCCGACGGCATCGCGCGCAGCGCGGCCAACGTCGACGACGCCTGGATCGGCACCGACGCCAGAGCCCTGTTCGCGAACCGCCTGGACCGGTCCGTCGACGAGATCGTCGTGCTCAACGACGCCGACGCGGCGGGAACCGCCGAGATGATGCTCGGGGCGGGAGTCGGCCACCGCGGTCTGGTGGTCGTGCTGACCTTCGGCACCGGGATCGGCAGCGCCATGTTCCTCGACGGCAGACTCGTGCCGAACACGGAGTTCGGCCATCTGGAGGTCGACGGCTTCGACGGGGAGAAGCGCGCCGCGGCGTCGGTCAAGGACGACGAGGACCTCACCTACGAGGAGTGGGCCAAGCGAGTCGACCGCTACATCCACGCGTTGGAGAAGGTGATCTGGCCGGACCTGATCATCGCGGGCGGCGGTGTCAGCAAGAAGGCCTCCCGCTGGCTGCCGCTGTTGGACGCGCGCACGCCGATCGTGGCGGCTCATCTGAAGAACGACGCGGGCATCGTCGGAGCCGCCTCCGCCGCCTGCAACGGCGACGATTAGGCGGCCTACGACGCATGATGCGCCCGTCTGGGGGCTCGCACTGAGTTCCCCAAGCCGGATATGTCGTTACAATGGAACGCATACCCGGCCAGCTGCCCCCAGTGAGCTGGCAGAACGGGTGATTCCCCGAACATCTGGCGGCCGAGGTTCGCGACCTGCGGCCTGCCGTGATCGATCGTCGCGAAAGGGCGTACGTGGCAGCCGCAGAAACCGCAACCCGACGCTCCAGCTCCGCCGCCGCAGGCGGCGCCAAGTCGACGACGGCCACGCCGGCGCAGGCGGCCGCGAAGCTTGACGCCGACTCGGCCGCGAAGAAGCCGACCCCAGTCAGGAGGACCTCGACGACCAAGTCGGCGGGCGGGACTTCCAAGGCCCCGGCGAAGAAGGCAGCGCCGGGCACGAAGAAGGCACCCGCAAGGACCACCACCACTCGGGCCAAGAAGGGCTCCGCCAAGGGCGAGGAGCCGAACGAGGGCATGGAGCTCGACGAGGCCGTCGAGCTCGACCCGGCGCCCGGCAGCGACGACCTGGTCGAGGTCGCGGCGGATCTCACCGACGACATCACCGAGGTCGAGGCCACCAGCGAAGAGGTGGCCAAGGCCAACAGCAGTGACTTCGTCTGGGACGAGGAGGAGTCCGAGGCCCTGCGTCAGGCACGCAAGGACGCGGAGCTCACCGCCTCGGCCGACTCGGTTCGCGCCTACCTCAAGCAGATCGGCAAGGTGGCGCTGCTCAACGCCGAAGAGGAGGTCGAACTCGCCAAACGGATCGAGGCAGGCCTCTACGGCGCCGAGCGGCTGCGCAAGGCCGAGGAGGAGGACGAGAAGCTCTCCCCCCAGATGCGGCGCGATCTGCGCTGGATCGTCCGGGACGGCGAGCGGGCCAAGAGCCACCTGCTGGAGGCCAACCTCCGGCTGGTCGTCAGCCTCGCCAAGCGCTACACCGGCCGAGGCATGGCGTTCCTCGACCTGATCCAGGAGGGCAACCTCGGTCTGATCCGGGCCGTCGAGAAGTTCGACTACACCAAGGGCTACAAGTTCTCCACGTACGCCACCTGGTGGATCCGGCAGGCGATCACGCGAGCGATGGCCGACCAGGCACGCACCATCCGGATTCCGGTGCACATGGTCGAGGTCATCAACAAGCTGGGTCGCATCCAGCGCGAGCTGCTTCAGG
The DNA here is from genome assembly GCF_001941625.1 of Actinoalloteichus fjordicus. Taxonomy (NCBI): domain Bacteria; kingdom Bacillati; phylum Actinomycetota; class Actinomycetes; order Pseudonocardiales; family Pseudonocardiaceae; genus Actinoalloteichus; species Actinoalloteichus fjordicus. The sequence goes on along the minus strand of NZ_CP016076.1, from coordinate 1,880,010 downwards.
ACCTGGGCCGAGAGCCCACGCCGGAGGAGCTCGCCAAGGAGATGGACATCACGCCCGAGAAGGTGCTGGAGATCCAGCAGTACGCTCGGGAGCCCATCTCGCTGGATCAGACCATCGGCGACGAGGGTGACTCGCAGCTCGGTGACTTCATCGAGGACTCGGAGGCCGTGGTCGCGGTCGACGCCGTCTCGTTCACCCTGTTGCAGGACCAGCTCCAGTCCGTGCTCGCCACGCTGTCCGAGCGGGAGGCAGGCGTGGTGCGCCTGCGGTTCGGCCTGACCGACGGTCAGCCGCGCACGCTGGACGAGATCGGCCAGGTCTACGGCGTCACGCGGGAGCGCATCCGGCAGATCGAGTCGAAGACGATGTCCAAGCTTCGGCACCCGTCCCGGTCCCAGGTACTTCGCGACTACCTGGACTGATCGGACGGCCTGCCCGGCCAGGACGAACCGGAACAGAGCAACGACCGCGGCTCCGAGTCGACTTCGACTCGGAGCCGCGTCGCGTTCGGCGCCCCGTCCGATCGCATGCCTGCTCGCCCCCGCGCCCCCTCGTCGGACCCGGTCGCCGAACATCCCCGCCTCGTGTCGCGCAGAAGCGGGGACCGACCGTCGCGAGTACGGCGAGTCACCCCAAGCCGAACGCCGGAGGATGCGGATGAACCAGGTCACGATCGTCACCGGCGGCGGCCGGGGAATCGGTGCGGCGACGGCCCGCAGACTCGGCGAGGCCGGTCATCGCGTCTGCGTGGGTTACCGACAGGACTCGCGGTCCGCCTTCGAGGTCGTGGCCGCCGTCGAGCGGCACGGTCAAGCGGCGTGTGCGGTCCGCGTGGACACCTCGATCGAGAAGGACGTGGAACGGCTCTTCGACGAGGCCACGGCGATCCTGGGGCCCGTTACCGGGCTCGTCAACAACGCCGGGGTGACCAGCACCGTCGGGCCGCTGGCCGAGCTGGATCCCGCCGCGCTCCGTCGAGTGTTGGACGTGAACGTCACGGGCGTCATCCTGTGCGCACGCAGGGCGGTGCGGGACATGTCCACCGAGCGAGGCGGCAGGGGCGGCGTGATCGTGAACATCTCCTCGGCCGCGGCCACGCTCGGCAGCCCCGGTGAGTACGTCCACTACGCCGCGGCCAAGGCCGCTGTGGACGCCTTCACCCTGGGGTTGGCCAAGGAGGTCGCGACGTCGGGAATCCGGGTCAACGCGGTGGCTCCGGGAACCGTGCACACCGAGATCCATGCGTCGTCCGGGGTGCCGGACCGGGCGGATCGGGTGGCCGCACGGATACCGATGGGGCGCGCGGGACGGCCGGCGGAGATCGCCACGACCGTCGAGTGGTTCTTCACCGAAGGCGCCTCGTATGTCACCGGCGCCGTCCTGCGGGTGGCGGGAGGGCTCTGATCAGCGTCCGATCGAGAACGACGGGCGACGACTGTAACCTATTCTGACCTGCCGGTCTTTATCTCGAATCGGGGATGAAGGCCCCACCGACCCACCGAAAGTCGACTGTGGGTGACAATCACGACACTCGCAGTGATTACTCGGGCAGACGCTAGGCCATCCGGGAAACGAAGGCTGCTGCAACCGGGTGTTAAGACGTGATCCGGCTCGCCGCGAGGCGCGGGAACACTGACGAGACGCCGAGCGTCTGTAAGAGTGGGTGGCAGCGAACACCACGGCCCGTCCATGACGGGCCTGCGGTGGACGCGGCAGGCCCGACGGCGTCGGAACCCCCGACCCGGGACGGAGGGAGAGGCAACATGACAGGAACGCTCACCCGCCCCGAGCTCACCGCTGCAGACCGCTGCGACCGCTGCGGGGCGGCAGCCCAAGTTCGCGCCGTCCTCCCCTCGGGTGGCGAGCTGCTCTTCTGCGGCCACCACGCGAGGGAGCATGAAACGCGTCTTCGTGAGCTGGCAGCCGACATTCAAGACGGCTGATACTCACTGCCGGATCTCGATCGCTCCGGGCGGGGTACCCACGACGGGTCCCCGCCCGGACTCATGTCCCCAGGTCTCAAGGTCCGCGTCGTCTCCCCTCGCCCGCTCTGCGGCCAGTCTGACCGGCCCGGCGGTCAGCTCGCCGCTATGACCCGTTCGAAGGCGAGTTCGGCCGCACCGAGCAGGCTCGCCTGGCCACCCAGCTCGGCGGGCCGGATGCGTACGGACCTGGCGGCGGCCCGGCCGACCAGGCTCCGGTCACGTGCTCGAGCCTCCACCCCCGCCAGCAGGTCGGGGGGCAGTGCGGCGAGCAGGCCGCCGAGCACGACGAGCTCCGGGGCGAGCAGATTCACGAGGTTGACCACTCCGACGCCGAGCCAGCCCGCGTACTCGTCGAGCCTGCCGTGCATCGTGTCCTGCTTCTCCGCGATCGTCCGCAGCTCGGCGACCAGGCGCCGTCGGGAGGCGTCGGCAGGCAGACCGAGTGCCCGGCTGAGGGCCTGTTCGCCCACCTCGGTCTCCCAGCAGCCTCGGCAGCCGCAGTAGCAGAGCCGCCCGCCCGGCCGCAGGACCATGTGTCCCACCTCGCCGACGTGACCGGTCGAGCCGCGCAGGGGCAGTCCACCGGTGATCACGCCGCCGCCGACGCCGATGTCGGCAGACAGGTAGACGACGTCGCCGACGCCCCGCGCCGCGCCGCGCCGGTGTTCCGCCAGGGCTCCGAGATCAGCATCGTTGCCGACCGCCACCGGAAGGTCGAGCGCCTCGCCGAGCAGCGTCCCCAGTGGCACCTCGGTCCAGCGGAGATTCGGCGCCTCGTGAACGAGCCCGTCGGCACGCCGCACGATGCCGGGCACCGACACCGCGACCTCGGCGGGTCGCAGACCGCCCAGGCTCAAGGCCTCCGCCACGGCGGCCACCCGTTCGATGACCACCGTGGGCTCGGTGTCCCCGCGTTGGACGGGACGGTGCCTCCCGACCAGGATGCGGCCGCCGAATCCGACGAGCGCGACGGTGATGCGCTCCACCGCGACGTCCACCGCCAGCACGCACAGCGACTCGGGCCGAGGCGAGACCAGCAGCGAGGGGCGGCCCGCCGTTCCGTTCGGCGCCACCGCCCGCTCGGTGACCAGTCCGGCAGCGGCCAGCCCGTCGACCAACGCCTTGATGGTGCTGCGGTTGAGGCCCAGCTCCGCGGCCAGCTCGGTGCGACTGCCGGCACCGAGTGTGTGCAGTCTGCGCAGCAGGGTGCTGCGATTGTGCCTGCGCACGCCGTCCGGACGGGCTCCGAGTGCCATGGGATCGACTACCGCCCCACGGCGGCGGCTCGTCGACGGGAGACGGCGTCGACGCTGGCGGCGAGCAGCAGTACCAGGCCGGTCACGATGGAGACCATGGCCGCCGACTGGCCGAGGAGGCCCAGGCCGTTGTCGATGGTGGCGATGACGGCACCGCCGATGACGGCGTCACGGACCCGGCCCTTGCCGCCGAACAGCGAGGTTCCGCCGATCACGGCCGCACCGACGGCGAAGAGCAGGGTGTTCCCGCCGCCTGCCTGGGGATCGACCGAGCCGACCTTCGAGGAATAGATGATCGCGCCGACGGCGGCGACGGTGGAGCACACCACGAACACGCTCATTCGCAGCTTCGCGACGTCGATGCCCGCCCGTCGCGCGGCCTCCCGGTTCCCACCGATGGCGTAGAGGTGCCTGCCGTACCGGGTGCGGTCCAGGACGAAGGTGCCGAGGACGAGCAGCACCAGCACGATCGGCACGACGTAGGGAACGCCTGCGATCTGGATGGTCTCGCTGTTGGACCGGTTGATCGTCAGCAGCCAGGTGGCCGACGCGCCGAGAGCGAGCACGGCGCCCACTCGCGTCAGCACCAGCGGCGTGGGCTGGGCGACGAGATCATGACGAAGCCGGTTGAAGTGGCGGATGAGCAGCAGCGCCGAGTATCCGCCCGCTGCGAGGACGAAGAGCAGCCAGCTTCCCCAGATCGGCAGATTCCCGTTGGCCACCGAGAACATCACGTCGTTGCGCAGCCCCAGCGTGCCGCCCTGGCCGATCAGCTGAAGGACCACGCCGCCCCAGGCGAGGAACAGCGCCAGGGTCACCACGAACGCCGGGATGCCGACGCGGGCGACGAGGAAGCCGGTGATGCAGCCGATGGCGGCGCCGACGCAGATCGCGAGCAGCATCTCCAGCCACGGGTTGGCAGGCACGCCCAGCAGGACCAGGAGCAGCCCGAGGATCGCCATGGCCGCGCCTGCCCAGACCCGCATCACCAGGGCGAGTACGGCGGCGACGACCAGCCCGCCGCAGAAGACGGCGAAGACGGTGCCGCCCATGGCACCGAGCAGGTTGCCGCCCTCGACGAGGTGCAGGGCCATCACGGAGGCGGCCACTCCGGAGGCGGTGCCCGCAGACAGATCGATGTCGCCCATCAGCAGGACGAACACCAGGCCCATGGCGATCACCGCGGTGCCCGCGCCCTGGCTGAGCAGGTTCGCGAGGTTGCCCAGGGTCAGGAATCGGTCCGAGAGCAGCGCGAAGACGACGAAGAGCGTGGCCAGTCCGAGTAAGGCGGGCAGCGCACCGAGCTGGCCGCCGCGCAGCCGGGAGACATAGTCACGCAGCGCCCCTGCGGTGTCCCGTCGGGTGGTGTCGATGCCGAAGCCCTCGGCTGGCTGGTCCGTCGTGGTCGAGGCCGGGCTGGTAGACGAGGAGGCTGAGCCCTCTGTCATGTCGTCATCCTTGCGCGATGAGGGCGCCGCGCTGGCGGCGCTGCCGTGGTCGAGTGGCGAGGCAGGCTCGCGGGTCGACGACCCGCGTCCGGCAGGCTGAGATTCAGAGCGCGACGTTCTCCGGGCGACGCAGTCCGATGTCGCCGGATCGTCCTGCGGTGATCAGCTCGACCACCTGGCTGTTGTTCGTCTCCTTGACCGGCAGCTCCGCGACGAGCCTGCCCAGGTACAGGGTGGCGACCCGGTCGGCGACCTCGAAGACGTCGTTGAGGTTGTGGCTGATCAGGACGACGCCGAGACCCTGTTCGGCGAGCCTGCGGACCAGATCGAGCACTTGGCGGGTCTGGGCGACGCCGAGGGCGGCGGTCGGCTCGTCGAGCAGCACGACCCGGCTCTCCCAGAGCACCGCCTTGGCGATGGCGACGGTCTGGCGCTGACCGCCGGACAGCGAGGCCACCGGCGTACGGACCGAGGACACGGTGCGCACCGAGAGAGCCGACAGCGTGCTGCGCGCGGCCTTCTCCATGTCCGCCTCGTCGAGCAGGCCGCCGCGCAGCCGCTCGCGGCCGAGGAACATGTTCTGCACGATGTCGAGGTTGTCGGCCAGCGCGAGGTCCTGATAGACGACCTCGATGCCCAGCTCGGCCGCGTCCTTCGGATCGTTGATCCGCACCGGCCTGCCGTCGAAGAGGATCTCGCCGGAATCGATGGGGTGGATGCCCGCGATGGACTTGATCAGCGTCGACTTGCCCGCGCCGTTGTCGCCGACCAGCGCCGTGACCTGGCCGGGACGGACGACGAAGTCCACGTCGTGCAGGACGTGCACGGGTCCGAAGCTCTTGTTTACCGCGCGAAGTTCCAGGATCGGATCGCCTTCGGCCACGCCGACACACCTTTCGAGCCGTGAGGGAAGCCGCCGGAGGCCGCGCGTCGCGGCCTCCGGCGAGGATTGAGGACGGATCAGGAGATGCCCTGCTCGGAGCAGGCGTCGGCCACCTCGCCCGCGCAGAGGTCCTCGACCGACACCCATTCGTCGTCGACGACCTGCTGGACGTTCTCGCTGGTGACCAGGACCGGGTCGAGCAGCACCGAGGCGACCTCACGATCTCCCTCGGTGTCCGTGCTGACGTCGGAGGCCAACGCGTCGGCGGCCTCGGTATCGCCCTGGGCCAGCGGAACGGCCAGGTCGACCAGGGCCTGCGCCTCGGTGAAGACCGGCTTGTAGACGGTCATGCACTGGTCGCCGAGCAGGATGGACCGCAGTCCCTCCGGTGAGGCGTCCTGGCCAGTGACCGGCACCTCGCCCGCCAGACCCGCCTGCTGGAGGACCGTGATCACCGCGCCCGCCAGGCCGTCGTTGGCGGCCACGACACCGTCGACCTCGCCGCCGTTGCTGGTGAGGATCTGCTGGAAGGTCCGGCCGCCGACCTGGTTCTCCCACTGGTCGATCGGCTGGCTCTGGACCAGTTCGTACTCGCCCGAGTCGTACAGCGGCTGGAGGATCTCGCGCTGCCCCTCCTGGAAGAGGGTCGCGTTGCTGTCGGTCGGCGAGCCCTGGATCTCGATGATCTGCGCACCAGACTGGTCACCGAGACACTCGACGAGGCCCTCACCCTGCAGCCTGCCGACCTGGGTGTTGTCGAAGGACACGTAGTACTGGGCGTTGCCGCCGAGGGTGAGCCGGTCGTAGTCGATGGTGGGAATGCCCGCGGCCTCGGCCCGCTGCTGGACGGCCGCGCCGCTCTCGTTGCTGAGGTTGGTCAGTGCGAGGACGTCGACTCCGCGCTGGATCATCTGATCGGCGATCGTGGAGAACCGCTGGATGTCTCCCTGAGCGTTCTGGACGTCGGCCTCCACGCCTGCCTCGGCGAAGGCGCTCTCCAGATACGGCTTGTCGAAGCCCTCCCACCGGGCGGAGCTCTCCGTGTCGGGCAGGATGACGCCGACCACCAGGCCGGTGTCCGCCGCTCCGCCGCCGGTCGAACCGGTGTCCTCGGGCGTCTCGGACGCCTGGTTTGCCCCGCAGCCTGCGAGGACGAGAACCAATCCGCTGGTCAAGGCCAACATGCTCCTGACGCGCATGGCCTCCCCTTCTCTTCGTCGAGTACCGAGCGCAGCAGATCCTGCACTGAGGGTGGGGAAATGTTGTGCGCCACAACGTAACCCCCGAACGAGTGATAGGGAACACGTACGTGCCAGCAATCTGGCGAAGTCAGATCACGATCTGGCAAAACTCGACGCGATCAGCGGACGCGACTCACCCAGTTGGGGTCGAACCGCACAACCAGGACACGACAGTTGCGCCGGACGACCATGCGGCGGAGGCACGTCGCCTACGCTCTCCGTACGGTCCGCAGCAGCCCCGCACACGGCGGGCCCGACACCCTGCTTCCTCCAGATGCGTTCGGCAGCGAGACTCCGGAGACCAGATTGAGTGACCCAGCACCCCGCCTGCGGCCGGTCCCGCCCCTGCCGGAGAACTCCGGCGCCTTCGTGAACGGCCGGACGAGAAACCTCGTCAGAGTGCTGCGGTGGTTCGCGGGCCGGACGTCCTTCGTGGAGAAGGAGATCCTCGGTCTCGACGCGGTCGTCCGCCCGGGAGACACCTGCCTGGACATCGGAGCGGAGTACGGTCTCTACACCTATCAGCTGCTGCGACTCGTGGGTGCCCAGGGTGTGGTGCACACCGTCGAACCGCAGCCGAGCCTCGTCAAGGCCCTGCGGGTGGCGTTGCGCGGGCTCGGCGCACGCAACGCCCAGGTCCACGCGACCGCCGTCGGCGCGGACTCCGGCGCCGGTGTGCTCAGCCTGCCGCGCCGCAACGGGCTGCCGGTGCACGGACGTGCCTTCCTCACCACCGGCGCCAAGAACCACGGCCCGAACGCGGAGTTCGCGTCCAACCGGCCGATCCGAGTGCCTGTGACCACCGTCGACGAACTGTGCGCGCGTGAGGGTCTGTCCGAGGTCCATTTCATCAAGGCCGACGTCGAAGGCGCGGAACTGGCCCTGCTGGACGGAGCAGGCCGCGTGCTCAAGGAGAACCGGCCCGCACTGCTGCTGGAGATCGAGGACCGGCATCTGGCCAAGTTCGAGCACCGCGCCGAAGATCTCGTGGCCAGGCTCGCGACCCTGGACTACGTCCCCTACGTGTGGGAGGACGGCTGGCGGAAGACCGAGCAGGTCACCGAGCAGCACCGCAACTACCTGTTCACCGCGCGCCCCATCGCCGCCCGCTGATCCACCAGCACCGAAACGGCGGTCTGCCTCGCGCCCGCGCTGAATCGGCAGGCGGCAGCCGTCTCCCCCGACCCGGCTCAGGGGAGACGGCTCGGCTCTTCGACGCGCTCGGCGGGAATCCCGGCGGTCAGACTGGTCCCGTTGACCGCCGTCGCACGCCGACTCGCAGTCTCGCGACCGCACCGAACATCGGCACCGGCTCGAACACCGGCCGTCGACCGTCGGCACGCACGGTCAGGAGGCGACAGCGTCAGGAGGCGAAGACAGTGCCGCCGCGACTCACCAGGAACGCAGAGTCGCGATGCGCTCTTCGAGCTGATCGATGGTGGCCATCGCGGTCGGCGGTCCGCCGCAGTACTTGCGCAGCTGGTTGTGGATCGCCCCGTGCGGCTTCTTGGTCCGGTGGTGATACAGGGCGACCAGTGTGTTCAGTTCCTTGCGCAGTTCGGCGAGCCGCTCCGTCGTGTTCCGGCTTCGCGCAGGCGCCGCGGGAGCCGGGGCCGCCGCCTTCTGAGCCTGACGGGCGGCGGCGGCGTCGAGCTGCTGTTCCTGCCGCTGCCGCAGCAGAGCCCGGACCTGATCCGGTTCGAGCAGTCCCGGCAGCCCCAGGTAGTCCTCCTCATCGGAGGTCGCGGCGAAGGCGGCCGTCCCGAACGACGAACCGTCGTAGATGAGCTGATCCAGCTCTGCCTCGGCGCCGAGGGAGGTGAACGCCTTCTCCTCCTCGCCGGGCTCGTCGCGCTGCCGGTTGGCCTCGGCCAGCAGTTCATCGTCCCAGCCGTTCTTCTCCCGATGCGGCTTGCCGATGACGTGATCCCGCTGGGCCTCGAGCTCGCTGGCCAGGTCCAGCAGCACCGGGACGCTGGGCAGGAACACGCTCGCCGTCTCCCTGGCCCCCGGCGGACCCGCCTTGGGCTTGCGAGCCCGGACGAACCGACCGATCGCCTGTGCGAAGAACAGCGGCGTCGAGGCGCTCGTGGCGTACACACCCACCGCGAGCCTGGGGACGTCGACGCCCTCGCTGACCATCCGCACCGCGACCATCCACCGGTCGTCGGAGAGGGAGAACTCGCCGATCCGGCTGGAGGCCTGCGGATCGTCGGACAGCACGACCACGGGCTCGACCCCCGTCATGGTGGCGAGAATCTTCGCGTAGGCCTTCGCCGAGACGTGATCCGAGGCGATCACCAGGGCGCCCGCGTCCGGCATCCCGCCTGCCCGGAGCTGGGAGAGCCGGGTGTCCGCTGCCTGCAACACGGCGGGAATCCATTCCCCCGCCGGGTCGAGCGCGGTACGCCAGGCGCGAGCGGTCTCCTCGGCGCTCAACGGCTCCCCGAGCCGGGCGACGTACTCGTCCCCCGCACTGGTACGCCAGCGAGCCTCACCCGAGTAGGCGAGGAACAGCACCGGCCGGACCACGCCGTCGCGCAGCGCCTCGGCGTACCCGTAGGAGTGATCGGCCTTGCTGCGCGGGGAGCCCTCGCCGTCCGGTTCGTAGGTGATGAACGGGATCGGCGTGTCGTCGCTGCGGAACGGGGTCCCGGTCAGGCCGAGCCGTCGAGCCGCCGGGGTGAAGGCCTCCCGGACGGCGTCGCCCCAGGACTTGGCGTCGCCCGCGTGGTGGATCTCGTCGAGGATCACCAGCGTCTTGCGCCGCTCGGTGCGCACCCGGTGCAGCGTCGGATGGGCCGCGACCTGGGCGTAGGTGACCGCGACGCCGTCGAGGTCCGCCGAGCTGGCCCCGGCCGCGTTGCGGAATGAGGAGTCCATCGCGATCCCCGCCGAGGCGGCGGACTGGGCCCACTGATGCTTCAGGTGCTCCGTCGGAGTCACCACGGTGACCCGCTCGATCACGCGATCGGCGAGCAGCTCGGCGGCGATGCGCAGACCGAAGGTGGTCTTGCCTGCTCCCGGAGTCGCCACCACCGTGAAGTCCTGCGGTGAATCCCGGAGATACCGGGTGATCGCCCGGCGCTGCCAGGCGCGCAACGGCCGCTCACGCGGATCGGCCGCAACCGGCGGATCCATGGTCGAGGAGACGACGAGGCCGTCCGACGGCGAGTGAGCCACGAGGTGCTGCACCTCCTTGCTGGGCGGGCGAGTCCGACTGCGGACAGACGAAGGCCCTCGTGACGGAGACTCCCGCGACGGCGTCGGGATCTCGAAGAGGGCAGCCGGCAGTTTACCCGTCTACGGTGTCGTCCGGCCGCCACCACGCAGCCATCGCACGGTCGGCGACTCGCCGAGCGGACGGCCGGTGATCGGCGGAGACAGTCGATGAACCATCCTGGACATCACCATGGACCAGGTCGACGACACCGACGCTGAGCAGCAACGCGACGGGACCGCCCGAGGACGTACCCGACTCGCCACGCTGTCCCGACGGACGCTGCGCCGAGCCTGGGAGGACGACATCGGCGCGGAGGCGGCCGAAGCCGCGTTCTGGTCGACGCTGTCCCTGCCGCCGCTGCTGCTCGGCGTGCTCGGCAGCATCGGATTCGTCGGCGGCTGGTTCGGCCCCGAGGTCGTCGCGGAGGTCCAGGCCCAGATCCTCGCGTTCTGTGCACACGTCTTCAGTCCGACGCTCGTCGAGGAGATCATCGCCCCGACCGTCACGGACATCCTGACCCAGGGCAGGGGCGGCATCGTCTCGCTGGGCTTCCTGACCTCGCTGTGGGCAGGCTCGTCGGCGATGGCGTCCTATATCGACGCCGTCACCGTCGCCTATCAGCAGTACGACGTCCGCAATCCCGTCTGGCAGCGGATGGTCGCGCTCCTGCTCTACGTGGCGGGCCTGTTCATGGCGATGATCACGCTGCCGGTGCTGGCGCTCGGACCCGATCTGCTCATCTCTCTGCTGCCGGACTCGTGGCAGCCGGGGATCAACCGGCTTGGCGACTGGATGTACTACCCGATCGCCGGACTGCTGCTCACCCTCACGATCACGACGCTCTACAAGGTCGCACTGCCGCGCAAGCCGCCGTGGCACCGAGGGCTGCCCGGCGCCGTGCTGGCCGTGGTGGTCTTCCTCGCCGCCGGGGTCGTGCTCCGTCGCTACATCGCCTGGGTCTCCGACACCGGCTACAGCTACGGAGCGCTGAGCGCGCCGATCGCCTTCCTCCTCTTCACGTTCTTCCTCGGCTTCGCCATCGTCCTCGGCGCGCATGTCAACGCGGGCATCGACGAGTTGTGGCCGCCCCCTCCCACGCATCGAGAACGGCAGCGCAGACGACAGGAACAGTTCGACCGCGTCACGACCCGGCTGCGGCTGGAACGAGGCAGGCAGGCCTGGCGCCGACGGCATCGCGTACCAGGGCCGTGGGAGATGGAGCAGGCGACGTCGCGACAAGGCGAGTCGGGCGACCGCGCGCCGGGAGCAGGCGGTTCGGCGACCGCTGTGAGTGGCGACACGAGCGATCGGGTCGAGGCGGGACGGACGGCCGGGCCGCTCGGCACCGTGCCGGCCGAGGAGACGTCCCTCGATGCGGTGCCGACGCAGGCCGCGCCCGCCTCCACAGACGTCATCGCTGCGCGGGCCGCCGTTGCGGACCCGGTCGACACCGAGCCCTCCGTTGCGGACGGCACGACGGAGCCGGGTTCCACTACGGCCACGAGACGGGTCGACCCCGGAGACCGTGCGCCCTGACGTGGGTCGGAGACGCCGTCGCCCGGCCGAAACCCCTGCTGCGACGTGTCACCACCTGCGTGGCAGCCGGGCCGCGACGACGGGCCGAGTCCGGTCCGGGTGAGTCAGTCCTTGCCGCCGGGCGGCAGCGACTCGAAGACCTTCTTGCAGTCCGGGCACACCGGCGAACCGGGCTTCGGCGATCGAGTGACGGGAAACACCTCACCACACAGCGCCACCACGTGCGTGCCGGTCACCGCGCTCTCGGTGATCTTGGCTTTGCGCACGTAGTGGAACATCTTCGGCGTGTCGTCGCTGGTCGTGTCGACGCCTTCCGGGCGGGTGTCGACATCGGGGAGCGTCTGCGTCGGAGTACTCACATCGTCCATGATGCCCCAGGCAACCGGCCACGGACTACAGGAGGCGTTGTGACACCGAGGCAACTGGTCGTGAATGAGGAGGTCGCCGACGCCCTCGCGCAGGGACGGGGCGTGGTGGCACTGGAGAGCACCCTGCTCGCGCACGGCCTGCCCGCAGGTCGGAACAGAGCAGTCGCAGCCCGGCTGGAATCGGTGATCCGCACCGTCGGCGCGGCACCCGCGACCATCGCGGTGCTCGACGGCGTGGCCAGGATCGGGCTGTCCGACTCAGAGCTGGACCGGGTCTGCGACCCTGCCGCCGACCTGGTCAAACTGTCCCGCCGTGACCTGGGTCCCGCACTGGGCCTGCGCGGCAGCGGGGCGACGACGGTGGCCAGCACTGCCGCGCTCGCCCACGCGGCGGGCATCACCCTGTTCGCGACCGGCGGCATGGGCGGTGTGCATCGTGGCGCGGAGACGAGCTGGGACGTCTCGGCCGACCTCGACGTGCTGGCGTCCACACCGGTGACGGTGGTCTGCTCGGGAGTGAAGTCGATCCTGGACATCCCGGCGACCCTGGAGGTGCTGGAGAGCCGTTCGGTGCCCGTGCTGTCGTACCGCACCGACAACTTCCCTGCCTTCTACCTGCGCGACTCCGGCCTGCCCTCGCCGTGGCGGGTGGACAGCCCTGAAGCGGCGGCGGCCGTCGTGGCGGCCCACCGATCGTCGGTCTCCGGCCGCGCGGGCGTGGTGTTGGCCAACCCGATCCCCGCCGTGCACGAGATGCCGCAGAGCCTGCACGAGGAGCTGCTGCGCAGCGGCCTGGAGCTGCTCGCCCAGCGAGGCGTGCACGGCAAGGACGTGACGCCCGTGCTCCTGGAACACTTCCACGACGCGAGCGAGGGCGTCAGCCTCGACGCCAATGAGGAGCTCGTGGTCTCCAACGCCGAGCTGGCGGCGGCGGTCGCCGTAGCCCTCACGGATTCGCCATGACGATCCAGCCCCGCGTGGTCGTCGTCGGCGACGCCGGACTGGACGTGGTCGCCTCGCATCGAGAGCCGCTCGCCACGGGCGGCGACACGAGGGCCCAGGTCAGGCTCACGGCAGGCGGCGCAGGCGCGAACACCTCGGTGTGGCTGGCCCGCTGCGACGTGGAACCGCTGCTGGTCGCCAGGGTCGGCGACGATTCGGCGGGCAGGCAGGTGGCGGCGGAGCTGACGGCGGCGGGCGTGCGGTGTGCCTTCACCGTGGACCCGGCTGCGGCGACCTGCTGCGTCGTCGTGCTGGTCGACGCCTCCGGCCAGCGCACCATGCTGCCCGACCGGGGCGCCAGTGCCCGAGTCTCCCCCGATGACCTCGATCCGGGGCTGCTCGACGGCGCCGCAGGCCCTAAGCCCGCACATCTGCACCTGTCGGGTTACCTGCTGCTGGATCGCACGTCTCGTCCGGCAGGCGTGGCCGCACTACGGGCAGCCAGGGCAGCAGGCCTGACCACCTCGGTGGATCCCCAGGCGGGGGCGTTGTTACGGGCCCAGGGGACCGAGGACTTCCTCGCCGCCATCGCAGGCGTCGATCTCCTGTTGCCCAACACCGACGAGCTGGCGGCATTGACGGGCTCCACCGAACCCGAGTCCGCCCGCGCGCTGCTCGATCAGGTCGGCGCCGTGGTGGTCACGACCGGCGAGACCGGAGCGACCTGGATCGACGCCGACCGACAGGTCTCCGTCGAGGCGCCTTCGGTCGAGTGCGTGGACTCCACCGGCGCAGGCGACGCCTTCAATGCGGGCTTCCTGAGCAGCTGGCTGCGGGGCGCGGCACCGGACGACGCCCTGCGGGCGGGGGTCGACATGGGCAGCAGCGCGGTCCGGCAGATCGGCGCCCAGCCGCCGGCCGCCGCCTGCTCGACGGCCTGACGTCGGCGTCCTCCCCCGCAGCCACCTGCCTGCCGCGCGGTTCCCGTCGTCGATCAGGCGTCGATCTCGCAGCTCACCCTCCCTCATCCGATCGGGGGATGAGAAGATCGCGCCCGGCAAGGGCCGACGGCGAGGTCGGGGCGGCCCACGCAGGCGGAGGGGATTCCATGCTCAAGAAGGTGCTGGCCACGTTCGGACACGGTGGGGCGACCGTCGAGGTACTGCCCTCGGTACCGGAGGTCGCCCCGGGCGAGACCGTGCAGGGCGGGGTCCTGCTCCTGGGCGGCCAGACCGCCCAGGAGCTGGGCTCGCTGTCCGTCGACCTCGTCGCCGAGGTCCACATGGCGGAGAACAGCACGCTCGATCCCGCAGCGCATCCCACCGTCACGCTTCCCCTCACCAAGGTCGAGATCGGCAACCGGCGCACGATCGCGCCCGGTGAGTCGGTGATGGTGCCCTTCGAGATCGTCCTTCCCTGGGAGACGCCCATCACGATCAGCCGAAGCGGCTACCTCAGCGGAATGGCGGTGGGCATCCGCGCCGAGGCCGACCTGGTCAGGACGTTCGTCGATGCGGTGGCGATCGCGCCGATCGTGGTGACGCCGCTGCCCTCTCAGCAGCGCATTCTCGACGCGATGACCAACATCGGCTTCGTGCCCAAGGCCGCCGACCTGGAGTACAACTCGCTCCGCGGCGTGGAACAACAGCTTCCGTTCATCCAGGAGATCGAGTACGAGCCGCCGATGGAGTTCGTCGAGCACCTGCACGACGTCGAGTTGACGTTCGTCGCCCGAGCGCAGGACCTCCAGGTGGTGGTCGAGGTCGACAAGCGGGTTCGGGTGAGCAAGAGCGAGGACACCACGGCTCGGGGCGAGACGACCATGGGCGACTTCTCGCTGAGTCACACCGAGTTCGACACGGTGGACTGGGAGGACCGGCTCCAGTCCTGGCTCACGAACGTGGCGAGGACGCCTGCGATCCTGGCCTGACCGAGATCCGAGGTCTCGAGGTACTGCCGCGATGCCGTGCGTCGACGAGGCCGTCGCCTGATTCGACGACGCGGCCCGCCAGGGTCGGCATCGCGGCAGACGCGGGAGCAGGCTGCGGTCCGGCTGCTGGTGCCGGACCGCACTCCGGCAAGTCCTCGGCAGTCGGCGCCCGGGGCACGTGGTCGGGGTGCAGGCTCGGCCTGCTGCTCAGTCGGCGGAGTCGATCACCGGGTGGCTCGTGCCCTCCACCTCGCGGGCCGTCCGACGGAACCGGTTCACGTCCTCCCGCTTTCGCGGCGGCGCGTCGTTCGCGATCAGCACGGCCATCCACGGCAGCGGGATGGAGAGCAGCAGGAATCCGAGGGCAAGCCACCAGATCTGATAAGTCAGGGCCGCGGCGATCACGCAGGCCAGCCGTACCGACATCATGATCGAGTATTTTCGCCGTCGTCTGGCGTGCTCGGCCTCATGAGACGGAGCCGCCTCAGTGATCAGAATCGGGCCGTCGCCCTGGTCGGATGCGCTCACGGTCATCACCCCTGCTTCAGCCGCCATCGTGCCACTCCGGCAGCCCACGGGTCAGACCGGACCACGCCGTGACGCACGTCACCGGCGACGGGGCGCACGAGGGACTCGACTTGGGTGAAGATCGAGGGTCGATTCCCGGCGGTGACGATGCCGACGATCAGGACCGAGGACTGAAGGAGAGATCAGGTGCTCTACGGGCTGACGAAGGGCGTGCTCGCGCCGCTGCTGCGGTGGGTGTTCCGCCCTCGGATCGAGGGGCTGGAGAACATCCCGGCCACCGGTCGGGTGATCCTGGCCAGCAACCACCTCTCCGTCATCGACAGCCTGATCATCCCGCTGGTCGTGCCGCGCCGCGTCTCGATCCTTGCCAAGGCCGAATACTTCGAGGCCACGAGCGTGGGCGGCAGGCTGCGGAAGTGGTTTCTCGGCAGCCTCGGTCACATCCCGGTGCGGCGCGGCAACGGACGGGCCGCCAAGGACGCACTCGACCAGGCCGAGCAGGTCCTCCGCGACGGCGGGGCCTTCGCGATCTATCCCGAGGGGACCCGGTCCAGCGACGGCAGGATGTATCGAGGACGTACCGGGGTGGGTCGACTGGCCTTGAGCACCGGAGCCCCGGTCGTCCCCGTCGCGTTGAGCGGCACCGAGCAGGTCCAGCCGATCGGCAGGCGGCTGCCGAGGATCAGGCCGGTCACCGTGCGCTTCGGCCCGGCGATGGACTTCTCCCGCTACGACGGAATGGCGACGTCGGTTCCGATTCAACGCTCGGTGACCGACGAGGTCGTCTACCGCATCCTCGAGTTGTCGGGCCAGGAGTACGTGGACAGCTACCACCGTCAGGCCGACGCGGCCTAAAGCGGCGCCGGAAGCCCCGGAGGACGGCCGTCCGACGTGGTCGAGGTGATCCGACCGATCGGGCGGCCTGCCCGAGGCCGCGTCCGCCCCGCGGACAGGGCGATCGCCGACCGAAGTGACGAGAGGGGTGCGCGGTGCGCGCGGTGGTGTCGAGGGTCACCCTGGCGACGGTTCGGGTGGGCGACGAGGTGGTGGGAGCGCTCGACGAGCCTGGTCTGCTCGTCCTGCTCGGTGTCACCCACACGGATGACATTTCGCGATCGGTCACGATGGCGACGAAGCTTCACGAACTCCGAATCCTGGACGGCGAACGATCCTGCGCGGACACCCGCGCGCCACTGCTGGTCGTCAGTCAGTTCACCCTCTACGGAGAGACCAGGAAGGGCCGCAGACCCTCGTGGAGCGCTGCGGCCGGGCCGGAACAGGCACGGCCGCTGGTCGATGGGGTAATCGCTGAACTGCGACGACGTGGCGCCCGAGTGGAGTCGGGCCGGTTCGGCGCCGCCATGGCGGTGGAGAGTGTGAACGACGGACCGTTCACCGTCATCGTCGAGATCTAGGGGCCCAGGCGGGCTCGACGACCCGACGCTCGGCCACGGTCAGAACTTTCTCTCAGGCGATCCTCAGGCACGGACGAGCAACCGCTGTGATGACGACGACGTCTTCTCACTGTGCGGCTCGGGAACGAATCCAGCCCCGAGCACGTTTGCCATATAGCCGACGTTCCGAATCCACGACCCGATCAACCGGCGCCCTGGCAAGGCGCTCCGCGGCGCTCCAACGCTGCGGCGTCCTGCCACAGTTTGCCGACATCCCGTGACAGGGAGGGAAGTCCATGACCATCCCGCAGACCATCCCTACCGCCGAAGCCTACGCCGAGGCCGACCTCGACGCACAGGGCCCCGCCGCCGACCTCGTACGGGTGTACCTCAACGGGATCGGCAGAACAGCGCTGCTCACCGCTCAGCAGGAGGTCGACCTCGCCAAGCGGATCGAGGCAGGCGTCTTCGCCCAGCACATGCTGGACACCGCGAAGCGCCTCTCCCCGGCGCGGCGGACTGACCTGCGGGCGCTCGTGCGGGACGGTCACCGAGCGAAGAACCACCTGTTGGAGGCCAACCTCCGGCTGGTCGTCAGCCTCGCCAAGCGCTACACCGGCCGAGGCATGCCGCTGCTCGACCTGATCCAGGAGGGCAACCTCGGCCTGATCCGGGCCGTCGAGAAGTTCGACTACACCAAGGGCTTCAAGTTCTCCACCTACGCGACCTGGTGGATCCGGCAGGCGATCACCCGAGGCATGGCGGACCAGGGCCGGACCATCCGGCTGCCCGTTCACCTCGTCGAACAGGTGAACAAGCTCGCCAGGATCAAGCGGGACCTGCATCAGCGACTCGGCCGAGAGGCGACGCACGACGAGTTGAGCGAGGAATCCGGTATTCCCGCGCACAAGGTCGGCGACCTGCTCGACCACTCGCGTGACCCGGTGAGCCTGGACATGCCGGTCGGGGCCGAGGAGGACGCGCCGCTCGGCGACTTCATCGAGGACTCCGAGGCCACCGACGCGGAGAACTCGGTGATCTCCGGGCTGCTCCAGGACGACCTTCGCCGTGTCCTTGGCACGCTGGACGACCGTGAACAGCATGTGATCCGGCTTCGTTATGGCCTCGACGACGGCCAGCCGCGCACTCTCGACCAGATCGGCCGCAGCTTCGGCCTCTCGCGAGAGCGGGTTCGCCAGATCGAGCGTGAGGTGATGGCCAAGCTCCGGCAGGGCGACCGCGCTGAGCGGCTGCGCGCTTACGCGAGCTGACGGCGCCGCCGCATCACCCGAACGGCCGCGTTGACTTGTGATTCACATCACGGCACTGTTTTGTACGACAACGTGAGCGGGGGCGGTCGGCCGTGTGCCGCCCGCTGCCGCGTCCTTCCGGGAGGTCGGACCCGTCGGGGGCGGGTCCGACCTCCCGTCCACGTGTACCGGAGACGCCCGAGCGGACCCCGCCGCACCGAATCGCACCAGGGGACGCGCCAGGCAGTGCCGGTGCGCCGCGCTGGTGCACGGCGCCAGGAGGTGCCCGTAGTCCAGGGCCTGCCTCTCCCCGCGACTTGCCGGGCACCAGCCATGTGCGCTGTGCGTCGGCGTGCCGGAGCAGCTGAGGCCACCGGCACCGGGCACAGCGATCCACGCCGGGTTCGCTTCGGCGGTGGGCTCGCACCAGCCCGCGGCAACAGGCGCTGAGAGCCCCGAACGGCCCGGAGGCGGCCTCGTCTCGCGTACAGGCAACCAAGCCCTACCGCGGGCGAAGCTGACCGGTCGCGGCGACAGGGCGGAGACCGCCAGGAGCGGACCAGCAGCACGGTGCTGCGGGACCTCCTGTGACGTGGGCACCGTCCGGAGCCGTCTCGGTGACGGCCGTGGTCGATGCCCGCGTGCGAGCCTGCCGGGACGGCCGAGGTCCCCTGGAGCCGGTGGCAGGCGACCACCGCTGCGCAGAGTGCTCCCCGTCTGCCGCACCCGACCAGTCAGACAGGCATCGGGGGCACGCCTGGACGAACAGGTGACTCGGCCCGCCTCCGTTCGGCGAGACGCCCCGCGCGCAAACGCCGTCACGGAGGACGTCACCCTGGCTCAGCGGTCGATCTCCTCCCCAGCCAGCGCCCGCTCGACGAGGCCGACGACGACAGTGCACGGCGCCGCTGATGCGGCGTCGGGGGTCCTGCGGAACCGGTTCCGGCAGCAGAACGGCGGCGAGTTCGGCACCCGCCGCCGCACAGCACAGTGCCCGGCCCCGCGTTCGCGGGACCGGGCACCTGCTGGGGGGCTGGTCAGTTGGTCATCGGAGCCGATCGCTCAGCTCGCCTCGAGGATCACCGTGCGCTCGCCGATGGGCTCGGCGAGCTCGACGCTCACCGGACGGATGCGGATGTCCATGGTGCACACCGCCTCTTCGCCGGGGCCGGTCTCGACGAGGGCGATGGTGACCGACTCTGCGGTCTCCTCCGCCAGTTCGGCGCTGACGACGGTGCAGCCGCCCTCCTGGCCGTTGGCACCGACCACGGTGCCGTCCTCGCTGGTCCACACCTCCACCGGGTAGTCGTCCGGAAGCGCGGAACTGTCCACCCGCTCGGTCGCGACCGGTGCAGCGTCGGCGGGCGCCTCCTCGATCGGTGGGATCTCGGGCGAGGACATGTCCCGGCTGTTGGACTCGGTCGTCTCGGCTTGCTCGGCCGAGGGCGTCCCGCCGTATCCGACATCGTCTCCAGTATCGGCGCACGCGGAGACTGCCAGAAGCAGGACGCCCGCACTCACTGCATTCATCAGGCGTCTCATGCCTCTAGGACGGACCCCGGGAGACCGCCGGTTGCTCCGAATGCGGTGGTTATCCGTTCGTTATGCAATCCGGCCGGGGTGCGATCCGGCATCGTGGGCCGGGAACGACCACAGAGACCGCGGCATCTGATCAGACATGAACAGCGACCGACGGCATCCTCCTCTCTCGGCTCGCCACCGTCGCCACCTCAGGCTCGGCAGCGTGCTGACGGCCGTGCTGCTGACGGCCTCCTGCGGGTTGTTCGGCTCCGGCCCGCAGGCCTGCGGCTGCGCGCTCCCGCCCGACGACAGCGAGGTGATCCCGACCGTGCAGCGGTTCGCCCAGGCGCTCGCCGAGGACGACTCGGCGGCGGTGCGCGAGTTGCTGAGCCCCGACGCGCAGGCGCCTGCTGCGGACGAGCAGGCGAGGTGGACGGCGCTGACCGACCCGGCCGCGCGCTGGATCGTCGTGTCGGATCACGCCATGAGTTACGACGCGGAGACCGCATGGCTGGTGTTGGGCACGCTTCCCGGCGGGCCGTGGGTCACGGCGGTCGTCCACGACCGCGCCACGGGCGATCCCGGCACCGTGGATCCGAGCAGGCAGGCCGGTACCCCCGCCGAGATCCTGCATGCGGGGTCCGCTCCCGTCGTCGTCCACCCGGACGACGACGGGAGCGGCATCGTCCTGCTCGTGGACGGCGACGGAAGGCTGGCACCGCTGGAGCCGCTCAGCTCCCATCCGCCGCGGCATCTCGTGGAACAGGCCAAGCTCGACCATGAACAAGGCGAGGATGCGGCCGAGGAGTGGGAGCGCCCCGAACTGCGCGAACGGAAGTGGATTCACACCGGAGAACCGCTGGCACGGGGCGACTACACGGTGATCGCGATCACGAGCCTGGCCGACGGCTGGTCGACGGGAGCCTCGACGTTGACGATCGACTGAGCCGCAGGACTGCTCGACGGCCGCAGCGGTCTCACATCGCGCCGGACGTCCCGACCGCCGGAGAAGGCGTAGGGAGGCCTCGGAGCCTGCTGCCCTACGGCCTACTCGGGCGTCCGGGCGTCCCGCCGCAACGGATGGTCTGGCGGAATCTCGACCAGGACGATCCGCATCCCGTCCGGGTCCTCGATCCAGGCCTCGTCGAGGCCCCAGGGTTCACGGCGGGCATCCCGCTTGATCTCCAAGCCGCCCTGCCGCAGTTCGTCCAACGTCGCCGCCAGGTCTCGGACCTGGAGCCACAACGACTGATCGGGGCTCGCACCCCCGCCCCCTTCGCCGGAGACTTCCAGCAGGCCGGTGCCCAGGAAGAACACGGTGCCCACCGCGAACTCGCGGTGAATCGCAAGACCGAGGGTGTCGCGATAGAAGGCGACGGTACGAGCACGGTCCACCGGCCGCACGAGGATCCGACCGCTCAAGACCTCCATCGCCTGCCCCTCTCGTCTTCCGCCCGCTCGGATGCACCCGCGTCCGAGCCTGCACCTGCCGGCGCTGAGCCTCCCAGCGTCGCATGATCGGGTAGACACGACCAGCGCTGTAGACGAGCGTCCGTCCACCCCCGTAGAAATCTGATATCAGTTTGCTATAGTCGGGGCAGTCAAGGACAACAGGAGAACACGATGACCAACACGACCTCGGCAATCGATCAGGTGGCCATGCCCGCCCCGTCGGTTCGCGAACAACGCGCCTTCGTGCTGCCGGGCGGCCTCATGGCATGCCTCGGTCTCATCCTGCTCGCCGCAGGCGTCACCGTGGGGATCATGGGGATCAACGACCAGAGCGGCCTGCTCATCGGACTCGCAGTCGGAATCCTGCTCATCGGAATCATCGTCCTCGCGGGCCTGATCATGGTGCAGCCGCGCGAGGCGCGCGTGATCCAGTTCCTCGGCCGCTACACCGGCACCGTCCGCGACGACGGCCTGCGCTGGGTCAATCCGCTCACCACCCGCACCAAGGTGTCGACCCGAATCCGCAACCACGAGACGACCGTCCTCAAGGTCAACGACGCAGACGGCAGCCCCATCGAGATCGCCGCCGTGGTGGTCTGGCATGTGGAGGACTCGGCGCGGGCGATGTTCGAGGTCGACAGCTTCGTTCGCTTCGTCCAGACCCAGACCGAGACCGCCGTTCGACACATCGCGACGAGCTACCCCTATGACAGCGACGACCCGAAGAGCACGTCGTTGCGGGAGAATGCCGAGGACATCACCGAGCAGCTGTCGACCGAGATCGGCGTGCGCGTCGAGTCGGCAGGCGTGCGAGTGATCGAATCGCGCCTCACCCACCTCGCCTACGCTCCCGAGATCGCCCAGGCCATGCTGCAGCGTCAGCAGGCGGGCGCGGTGGTGGCGGCACGGACTCGTATCGTCGAAGGCGCGGTGGGCATGGTGGAGATGGCATTGGACAAGATCGCCGAACAGGGCGTCGTCGAACTCGACGAGGAACGGAAGGCAGCCATGGTCAGCAATCTCCTCGTAGTCCTGTGCGGCGACCGGTCCACCCAGCCGGTGGTCAACGCGGGCTCGCTGTACCACTGACGCCGTGGCGGACCGCAAGAGCTTCCTACTCCGTCTGGATCCGGCGGTGCACGACGCGCTGGTGCGGTGGGCGAACGACGATCTGCGCAGTGCCAACGCGCAGATCGAGTTTCTCCTCCGCCGGTCGTTGACCACGGCCGGCCGACTGCCCAAGGACGCAGGGAAACCCGCCCGACGCGGCAGGCCGCCCAAGAAACAGACCGAGACACCTCCGCAGGCTGCTCCCGAAGGAGAGCCGGAGAAGTGAGCCCGGCGGCACCCAGGCCGCCGGGCTCCCTCTCGTCGACGGCACCTCGGGCAGACCGTCAGCCGTTCCACGACGTGCGCGGCGCACACCGCGCTCGCCCCCACGGCTGCCCACCCGCCGTGACCAGGAACGACGACGCTCCGATGAGTGGATCGACCCGGCACGCAAACTCGGTCCTGCACGTCCGGTAGCATCGCCGCCGTGCAGCGCTATTGGTGGTTTACCGAGCCGGCCCTGGATGGGCCGGGCGGCGAGACCACGCGCTGACCACAACCCCATCCAGAGCCGGCGAACAGGGATCTTCCGCCCTGTTCTCGCGTGCACTGCCCACTGACGGCAGGCCGGCTCTGATGTCGCAAGGGGTGCGGTCTGCGGAAAGGCGTCGATCATGACCAGCACGCTTCCCTCCACCTCGGATCTCATTCGAGATCGACACATCGCCGAGATCCGACCGCTGGTCTCTCCCGCGCTGCTGCGCGACGAACTGCCGCTGAGCGACCAGGCCGCGCAGGTGGTCACCGACGGCCGCGACGAGGTGATCAACGTCCTCACGGGCCGCGACGACCGTCTCCTCGTCGTCGTCGGGCCGTGCTCGGTGCACGATCCCGCAGCGGCCCTGGCCTACGCGCGTCGGCTCGCGGCGCTGGCGGAGACGGTTCGCGACGACCTGCGCATCGTCATGCGGGTCTACTTCGAGAAGCCCCGCACCACCCTGGGGTGGAAGGGTCTGATCAACGATCCCGACCTGGACGGCAGCTTCCAGGTCAACAAGGGGCTGCGCCTGGCCCGTCGGCTCCTGCTGGACATCCTCGAGCTCGGCCTGCCCGTGGGCTGCGAGTTCCTGGACCCGATCACGCCGCAGTACATCGCCGACGCCGTCAGCTGGGGATCTATCGGGGCACGGACCGCACAGAGCCAGGTGCACCGCCAGCTCTCCAGCGGGCTGTCGATGCCCATCGGCATCAAGAACGCCACCGACGGAGACGTCCAGGTCGCGGTCGACGCCATCGCCGCCGCCGGATCAAGCCACGTCTTCACCGGCATCACCGACGGCGGGCTGGCCGCCATCCTCCGCACCACCGGCAACCCCGACTGCCATGTGGTGCTGCGGGGCAGCACCGCCGGCCCCAACCACGATGCGGAGTCCGTCGCCTCGACGACGGCCCTGCTCCGTGCCGCCGGGCTGCCCGAACGGACCGTCATCGACGCCAGCCACGGCAACAGCGGGAAGGACCACCGCAGGCAGCCTGTCGTGGCTGCCGAGGTGGCCGGGCGGCTCGCGGCGGGCGAGCACGGCGTCGTCGGCGTGATGCTGGAGAGCTTCCTGGTGGCGGGCCGCCAGGATCTGGCCCCCGGCAGGGAACTCGAGTACGGCCAGAGCATCACCGACGCCTGCATGGACTGGGAGACGACCGAGTCGACGCTGCGCGGGCTCGCCGCCGCCGTCGCCGAGCGCCGATCGGCCAGGCGCGGCTGACCCGGAGCGGTCTCTTCCGACCCCGGCCGATCGGGCTGATCAGGGGTACGTGCGTTGCGGATGGGACAGAGGCGACGCGGGGAGAGCGAGACGGGAGCCGACGTCGCGGAGGCGGCTGGGCGGCGGGGTCAGGCAGGCCGCGCACGCTCGGAGTCAGGTTCCGGTCTCCCTCTCCCCCACGCCGCTCACGTGAAAGGCCGCAGGGCTCAGACGAGCCCTTCGAAGGCGTCGTCGAGATAGGCGCCGAAATCGGGGCCGCTGCGGTTCGCCAGCACGTGTCGCATCCACGCCGCGCGCTCGTACCCGATCACGGCCAACTCCCACACCTGCGCCACCAGCACCTCACGGATCTCGGAGAACTCCTCCGGCCGTTCCACCGACGAGCGGAACGACCGCTGCCACAGTTCATGAGAACGCATCCACCAGTCCACCGACACCACGCACTGGTCCCGTGAGTCGTGGGCCATCAGGTAGGCGACACCGTGCGCGCCCTGATCGCCTCGGACCGACGCGAGGACCTCGACGGCGCGCGCGACACCCGCATCGACCAACTCGGCCCTCGGATATCGCGAGCCCTCGGCTATGCCGTAGCACTTGATCCGCCACCCACCTGCCTCCTCGATGCCGAGGAAACGAACCGGACGCGGGGTATAGGACGTGTCTGGCCGAGACTGCACGCGGCCATCTTCTGGCCATGGGCACCGCTTGTCGACCTCCCGGCGGGAACCGATACCGGACCTATGCGAGCGGGCGACGAACAGGCGAGGGAGTCAGGTACCGAAGAACAGCCGAGCGCCGAGCGTCAGGGCCATCGCGGCGACCACCGACAGGAAGACCTTGCGCACGAAGGTCGAGCCTCGGCTGGTCGCGAGCAACGCTCCCGAGACGCTGCCGGCGATGTTGCACACAGCCATCACCAGCCCGAGCCCCCACAGAACCTTGCCTGCCGGGATGAAATAGCAGAGCGCCCCCAGATTGGTGGCGGTGTTGACCAGCTTGGCCGTCGCCGAGGCGTGTAAGAACGCGAAGCCCAGCAGCCCCACCAGCAGGAACACCAGGAAGGACCCGGTGCCCGGCCCGGCGAGCCCATCCCAGAAGCCGATCGTCATGCCGCCGAGTCCGGCGAGCAGGATCTGCACACGCCGTCCGAAGCGCGGCGTCTCGACGGACCCGAGCGAAGGCTTGCGCCAAGTGTAGATCCCGACGGCGACCAGCGCGAAGAGCACGACCCCGTTCAACACCCGCCCCGGCAGCAGATTCGCGAACGCGGCACCGCCGACCGCTCCGCCGAACGCGATCGACGCCATCGGCACGGCGGTCCACCAGTCGATGCGAGTCCGCCGCGCATAAGTGGGAACCGCAGACGCAGTGCCTGCGAAGGCGGCGACCTTGCTCGTCGCCAGGCTCAACAAGGTGTCTCCACCCGGCATGATCAGCAGCAGGGCGGGCAGCTGAATCAGCCCGCCACCGCCGACGATCGCATCGACCGCGCCCGCAGCGAACGCGGCGACGCACAGGAACAGCAGTGCGGCCATCGACACGTCGGCGAAGCCAGGCCAGTCGAGAGGGTTGAACACCCGTCGAGCCTACGGAGCACGACCATCGCCGGAGGGGCCGCGCGGCGCGAGAATCGTCACAGCGTTCTCGCAGGTCGGCGGGCGACAAAAGCCCTGATCCGGGGCTGTTAGACTTCGCCGTCGTGCCGTGTGGCATTCCGCTATGGAGGAAGGCTGCCAGCGACCGTCGAGCCTCGTCGCTCACGGGTCATCCCGGCAGCGCCACGACGAACGCGGCACGACAGAACACACATCGAGACCGAGGGGTTGTCGCGTGGCGAACATCAAGTCACAGGTCAAGCGGATCAAGACCAACGAGAAGGCCCGGCTGCGGAACAAGTCGGTGAAGTCCTCGGTCAAGACCGCGATCCGCAAGTTCCGCGAGGCCGCCGACGCCGGTGACAAGGCCAAGGCCGTCGAGTTGAGCCGTGAGGCCTGCCGCAAGCTGGACAAGGCCGCGAGCAAGGGCGTCATCCACGCCAACCAGGCCGCGAACAAGAAGTCGGCGATCGCGCAGCGCGCGAACCAGCTCTGAGCCGTCCCGGAAGGGCTTCGGCCCGCAAAGACCTCCGGTTCCCGACGGCGCTGTGAACGAGTCGCCGCCACGGCACCGGAAAGACGCGGGGCAGGTTTCAGCACCATCGGAAGGACGTCTCGGGTTGCCCGAGGCGTCCTTTCTGCGTCCGGCCTGGTCACAGCCATGACAGGTGTCATCGCTGGCCGTGTCGGCACCGTCGCGGGAGTGCGGTGCGCTGAACGTCGGCAGTGAGGCCCGGCTGTGGGCTCAGGCGGCTGCCGAGACCGTTGCGGACGAGCTTCGACCACCCGCCCGTCGCCGAGGGCGCGGAGTCAGTGCCGGGCGCGGGCGTCGATGATGCCGAAGACCGCGCGTTCCAATGCGTAACTCGCGTCGGCCGCCTGCCCCTTGACCTCGCCGTTGAGTCGGGCGACCAGGTGCATCGCCTCGGCGAGTCCGGCCTCCTCCCAACCGCGAACCTGGGTACGCACCTTCTTGATCTTCCACGGCGGCATGCCCAACTCCCCCGCGAGCTGGAACGGGTCGCCGTTGCGCGCCCCGCGCACCAACGCGATGCTGCGCACGGCGTCGGCCAGGGCGTCGGCGACGAGTACGGCGGGCACGCCGAGCTGGAGTGCCCACCGCAGCGCTTCGAGCGCACCGGCTCGATCGCCGGTCACGGCCTTCTCCGCGACCGCGAACCCGGTCACCTCGGCCCGGCCCCGGTGGTAGCGGCGCACCGTCGCCTCGTCGATCGGCCCCTCGGTGTCGGCGACGAGCTGAGTGGCGGCGGCGGCGAGTTCTCGCAGGTCCGACCCCACCGTCTCGACCAAGGCGGTGACCCCGCCGGGATCGATCCGTCCGCCCACCTGGCGAACCTCGTTGCGAACGAAGTTCTCCCGCTCAGCGGCTCTGGTGATCTTCCCGCACTCCCGGACGTCCGCGCCCGCCTTGCGGAGGGTGGCGGGAAGCTGCTTCGCGAGTTTGGCCCGACCACCGCCGGAATGGACCACGACCAGCACGATCCCGTCGTCGGGCTGCGGCCGATAGGAGACGAGCGCTTCTGCGAGTTCCTGTCCGGCATCCTGCGCGGCGTCCACGACGACGACCCGCCCTTCCCCGAACAGCGACGGGCTCACCAGCTCGGTGAACCGGGGGAGGGTCAGTTCGCCGGCCTTGACCCGCACCGTCTCGGTCATCGGGTCGACCTGTCGCGCCGCCTCCGACGCCGCCCGCACCGCACGCTCGACGAGCAGCTCCTCCTCACCGAGGACGAGCTGAACCGGAGCAGGTGGGGCGACTCGCGTGTTCACCCGCTCATCCTGGCACGGGTCCCCGACCGACCTCCGTGGAGTCGAGTCCGGCAGCCGGCGACCGGCCAGCCGCGACCTCGGTGTCGGAGCGGGTCCGCAGACCCCGGCGGGGCGGCGCGGTCCTCCGGGGTCGGGAAGGACCTCGTCGCAGTACAGCCGAGGTACGGACGTGGCATGTCCGACGTCGGCGCCGCGCTGTGCTCGCCGCTCGGGTCTGCCCTGGTCGGCAGCCGGGATTGCACCTGGTCAGTCGGACCGCCCGCTCGTCGGCCCGGCTCGACGTCCCCCAGGGCACCTCCGAGGCTCGGCGGTCCCACACCTCGGACAGAGGGTGGTTTCGACCCGTTTCGATGCCCTAGGGTTGGTGACACAACTGAACACTTCATCCAGAGGGGTAGAGGGTCCGGCCCTGCGAAACCCCGGCAACCGGCGTCGACAGCCCGGCCGCGTCCAGCGGCATTCGACGATCACGGTGCCAATTCCGGCCCGCGCTGCGGGAAAGATGAGGAGAGGCCTCGCGATGACGACGACCCTGCGCACGCCCACGAACGCCACGCTGGACCTTGGTCCCGCCGCCGCCCTGTCCTGTCGGGAATGCGGGAATCGAACTCCGCTGGCCGCCGAGTTCGCCTGCGCCGAGTGTTTCGGGCCGCTGGAGGTGGCCTACGAGTTCGGCAGGATTCGCCGGGAGGACATCGAGGCCGGGCCTCGATCGATCTGGCGGTATCGCGGGCTTCTCCCGGTGCCCGCCGACGTCGACGACCACGCCAACACCCAGCCAGGCCTCACCCGACTGGTTCGCGCCGATCGCCTCGCCGCCGAACTGGGGTTGAAGAACCTGTGGGTCAAGGACGACACCGGCAACCCCACCCATTCGTTCAAGGACCGCGTGGTCGCCGTGGCACTGGCCGCCGCCCGTGAATTGGGCTTCCAGGTCTTGGCCTGCCCCTCCACCGGCAATCTCGCCAACGCCGTCGCCGCCGCGGCGGCCAGGGCGGGCTGGCGGTCCATCGTGCTGATCCCCTCCTCCCTGGAGCGGGCGAAAGTGCTGACGACCGCCGTCTACGACGGCGCGCTCATCGCCGTGGACGGCAACTACGACGACGTGAATCGACTCGCCACCGAGCTGGCCGCCGAACACGAGGACTGGGCGTTCGTCAACGTCAACGTGCGGCCCTATTACGCCGAGGGCTCGAAGACACTCGCCTTCGAGGTCGCCGAACAACTCGGCTGGCGGCTGCCAGAACAGATCGTCGTGCCGATCGCCTCCGGGGCCCAGCTCACGAAGGTCGACAAGGGCTTCCAGGAGCTGGGGACGCTCGGATTGGTGGAGCCCACGCCCTACCGCGTCTTCGGTGCCCAGGCGACCGGCTGCTCGCCGGTGTCGGCCGCGTTCCGAGCGGGCAGCGACGTGGTGCAACCGGTGCGTCCGGACACGATCGCTCGCTCGCTGGCGATCGGCGCGCCCGCCGACGGGCCCTACGTGCTGGACGCCGTACGGCGGACGGGCGGAGCGATCGAGGACGTCAGCGACGACGAGGTGGTGGCGGGCATCCGCCTGTTGGCCCGGACCGAGGGGATCTTCACCGAGACCGCAGGCGGGGTCACCGTGGCCACGACGAAGAAGCTCATCGAGGCGGGCAAGCTTGATCCGGAGGCCGAGACCGTACTGCTGATCACCGGCGACGGGCTCAAGACGCTCGATGCCATTCAGGACCATGTCGGTCCCAAGGCCACGGTGCCGCCCTCCTCGAAGGCAGTGCACGAGGCACTCGGGTACTGACGACCGGAAGCCTGTGCCGAAGCCGGACAGTCGCGCCGTCGGAGTGCAGACAGTCGTCTCCCCTCCGACGGCGCGCTAACGGCGAGGCCTGTTCCCGCCGTTCCGCCGAAGTCCTCCGGCTGGAGTGTCTTCAGTCGGGGCACCTCACGGCAGTTCGGCGCGGTGCGTCTAAGGCGGTGCCGTCCAGTCGGTCCTCTCTGGGCTTGGCGAGCAGACCCTGCACGTGGGGCCGGGCGCATTCGGCCAGGGCGGATTCGGCGGGACGAATCGGCCGGGCGCAGTCATGGAATACGTGCCGGGTCGACGCCACAGGCGAAGTCGGCGGCGAATACCGGTCCTCCGTCTCCGCTGCGATCGGGATTCGCGGGCGCGGTCGCTCGGTCCGGTCCGGAGCAGGACCGCAGTTCAGCTCCATCAGGCGCCGCTGAACTACCGGCGCCGCCCCGCTACGCCGGGGCAGGCGGCTGCCGTCGGTCGCCGCGTCTCTCCGTGGCGCGGCGATGGACGTCGGCTGCCGAATGACGGCCCGGGACGAGAAACCGCGTCTGTGTGAGCGGCGTCTGCATCTGCGGCGCCCGTGTGTGCGGCGGCAACGCCCACTCGGTGAGTGGCAGCCACGTATGCGGCGACGCCAAGCCGTCACACCCCCGGCCCAGCGGCATCGGACGTGATCGACGACCCGGTCAGGTGAACCGGACAGCGGTACCCCAGCACCGGGTAGCGCCGGCTGGCAACGGCGCGCGGCAGGCGGCATCGCCCGTCCATGACGTGGCCGACTCCGGCGCCGCGCTGAGATGCAGGCTCACATCGACCGGCCTCGTGCCGCACGGAAATGCGGCGGCGGCCGAGACCGAGACCGCCGGGGTTGTCTCCCTCCCTCCCCCTCCCCCTCCCCACCCGCCCGCCTCCACCTCCGCCCTTCCCGTTGGTTCTGCGCCGTGGCGGTTCGTTCCACCCGCCTGCCGCGTCGGCAGGCAAGACTCACCCGGCGCGCCCGCCGGGTGGCAGGTTCTGCCGTGGCATCGGCACCCGCCGGATGGCGGGACCGCCCAACTCGGCATGGGCGGCCATCCGATGTACGGCCCGTCGAGTGTCAGTACCCGAAGCCCGGCGCCCGCCGGCGGCGCCACGTCATGTCCGGGGACGACCCGAGTCGGTGCCCACGACGTCAGGGCAGGCCCAGTCGTTGTCGTCCTGTTCTCCGGCGGCGCCTGCCTTCCAGCCACCCGCCGAGCGACGCGGCGTCCCTTCTCTCACGCAGGTGGGCAGGGCAGACTGCCTCGGAGCAGCCTGCAGAGGATGCACGCTGCCGGGTCCGGCCCGAGCCGGGCACAAGCTACGGAGTGCTCTCCACCGCTCTCCTGACGACGGCCTGGTCACCGTCTCGAACCACCACGGCCACGTCACCGCCGCGATCGGTGCGCAACACCACGGCCCCTAGAGCCGACAGCTCCTCGACCACCGTGGCGCTCGGATGCCCGTAACGGTTGTCACCTCCCACGCTGATCAGAGCTGTCCGGGGCCGGACCGCCGCGAGAAACCTCGGTGAGGTGTAGCGCGAACCGTGGTGCGGCACCTTGAGGATCTCAGCGCCGACATCTGCCCCCGACCGCAACAGCTCGGACTGTCCGGCGAGTTCGATGTCGCCGGTCAACAGCACCCGGCCCGCCGGCGTGGTCGCCCGAAGCACCAGCGAGTTGTCGTTCACCTCCGTTCCCGATTCCGCGTCGACCCTCGATGAGGGGTCCACCGGCCCCAGCACCTCCAGGAGGAGATCGCTCCACGCCAGTCGACGCCCGGCCTGCAGCTCGACCACCGGTACGTCGGCCGCTGCCGCTGATTCCCGGACCCTGGTGTGCGCCCAGTCGGGAACGCGTACCGGGCCGAGAGCGATCGCCCCGACCTCCCGGCCGGTCAACGCAGAGGTGAGTCCCCCGACGTGATCGGCGTGAAGATGGCTCAGGACGATCAAGGCGATCGACCGCACCCCCAGATCGCGGAGGCAGGCGTGCACCGCCCCGGTGTCCGGTCCGACGTCCACCAGGACCACGCGACCCGGCTCTCCGGTGGCCAGCACGACCGCGTCGCCCTGCGCGACGTCACACGCCACCACCGCCCAGTCCTTCGGCGGCCAGCCCGGCGAGACAAGCCTGGCAGGCAACAGGAACAGGACCGTCACCAACAGCATCGCCACCAGGAGGACACGGACCCGCCGGAAGCGCACGATCAGCACCAGGATCAGCGCCAGCACCGTGAGCAGCACCCCGCCCGTCACGCCTGAAGGCCAGTCGATCCGGGCTGCCGGGACGGCAGCGGCGTGCCTCCCGACCAGGATCAGCCACCACACCTCCGGCCCCGCCAGATACACGAGCAGCTCGGCGGTGCCCAGATGAAACGGCGAGACCAGCGCCGCCAACACCCCGAGCAGCGTCGCGGGCGCGACCACGGGAGCGGCCAGGAGGTTCGCCAGGATCGAGATCAGACTCACCTCACCGGACAGCCCCGCGATCAACGGCGCCGTCGCGACCTGCGCCGCCACCGCGACCGCAAGGGCCTCGGCGACACCGATCGGCACTCCCCGATCCCGCAACGCCCCGGCCCAACCGGGCGCCAACAGCACCAGGCCGGCTGTCGCCGCCACCGACAAGGCGAAACCCGGATGCGTCGACAGTTCAGGCAACACCAACAGCAAGGCGATCACCGTGCCTGCCAGCGCGGGCAGCGCGCAACGCCGCCTGCCCAACACCAACGCAAGCAGGGTCACCGAGCCCATCGCCGCCGCCCGAAGCACGCTCGGCTCCGGTCGAGCCAGGATGACGAAACCGACCAGCGCCACGGCTGCGGCCACTGTGGACGGGACCGGCCCCAGACTCACCGCCCGGCAGAGCAGCAGCACCGCCCCGCACAGGATCGCGAGGTTCGCCCCGGACACTGCCGTCAGGTGAGTCAGGCCTGCCGCTTGGAACTCCTCCTCCACCTGCGGAGACTGTCCCCCGGTGTCACCGACGACCAAGGCGGGCAGCAGACCCGCCGGATCAGGGTGCAGCACCTCCGCCGCCGTGCGCAGACCGCCGCGCACCGTGTCTGCGGCGCTCTGCCACCACGAGACCGGCCCGATGTCGAGCGGCGGGCCGCGTACCCGAAGCACCGCCACCGTCAGATCACCGGGACGAGGCGGCAGCAACGCTCCCTCGGCGGTCACCTGTTGGCCCGGCAGCAGCGCCGACCAGCCGGGGTCGTCCGCGAGAACGATCAGTCGCCCACGCGTGTCGCGACGCTGTCCGTCGAGCTCCATCGCGGCCAGCCGGGCACGAACCAGCAGCCGCCCATCACCTGGATCGCCCGCGTAGCCCGCCGTCATCAGTCGAGCCGGGTCGTCGGTGAGCTGCATCCGCACCCGCGCCTCGTCGCCTCGTTCCGCGGCCTCCCGCAGCGGGTGGGCACTCGCATGGCGTTCCCGGACTCCTACCCCGACGGCCGCCGCAGCAGTCAGCAGGCCCGCCGCCAGCACGCCCGCCGTCATGCGTCGTGCGACCCGCACCCCGTGACGGGCACAGAGACCGCATCCGAGCATCACCAGACAGGCCAGGGCGCCGAAGCACGCTGCGGCGAGGTGGCCCGCGTGGATGCCGACCAGGGTCACCGCCCACACTGACAGGGCGGAGGGCACCAGCCGGAGATCCCGTCGTGCCGTCGGCCTCATCATGACGTCACCAGGTCTTTCAGCCGTTCATAGCGCGTCGGACCGATCCCGTCGACCTCCCGCAGATCCTCGACCGAGGTGAAACGGCCGTGAGCGGCCCGCCAGTCGACGATCGCCTGCGCGGTGACCGGACCGACGCCGGGAAGCGCGTCGAGCTGGGCGGCGGACGCGGTGTTCAGATCGATCGGTGCGGACCCCGCCGATGCCTGAGCGGCTCCACCGCCCACCCCGCCGCCGATCACCCCACCATCGACCTCGGCCCCCGGCGGAGCAGGCGCGTCGACGTGGATCTGCTCGCCGTCCGCCAAGGCTCGAGCGAGATTCACCGTGTCGAGATCGGCATCGGGGTGCGCACCACCCGCCGCCGCGACCGCATCAGCCACCCGAGCAGGAGCAGTCAGGGTGACCAGGCCCGGGACGTGGACCCGCCCGACCACGCTGACCACGAGCTCCGCCGCAGGCGCAGGCGTGGCGCTCGTCGACACCACCGCCGACTGCCCCGGTGATCCGTCCGCGGCCGACACACCGGACGCCGCGAGAGGCAGCGCGGGAAGCCGCTCCTCCGTCGGAGCGGGCCGCCAGAGCAGCCCGATCAGGACGACGGCCACGGCGATCACGGCGACACCACCCACCGCGAGCGCGCCGGATCGGCCCGGGTCCAGCCTGGCCGATCCGATGCCTGCCGGGACCCAGCGTCGAACGAGTCTGCCCAGCCGCCGTGGCGCGGCAGGCGGCCCGGCCCGTCCCATGCGGGTCGGACCGGGGTCGCTGCGGTGTCTGCCGCCGCCCGCCGCGACCAGTGGGGCGTCGGAGACCGGACGACGTCCTACGGCGCCGGGTCCGGTGGGACCTCGCGCGGGAGCACTCCCGCCGACGGCCGGAGTGTTCGCGCAGTCGTCCCCCGTGACGATGACGTCGAGCCGTCGTCGTGGGTCGGCGCAGGTCGGCCTGCGTGCCGTCGTCGAAACAGCCATGACGGCACCGTATGCAGGATGCGGTGGCGGGGCGGGGTTGCAAGATCAAGATGTGGATGGCTGGAGCGCTGTGGACAACTCGCCGGGAGCGACACGCGAAAAGGACGAGGCGACGGACGTGGGGCGTAACGTCGGTGGGTCGGGGTCAGCTTGCACCGTCGGGTCCGCCGGGAAGCACGACGGCCCCGAGCACGCCGGGGCCGGTGTGCGCGCCCACCACCGCGCCGAGCTCCGAGATCAGGCAGGCGCGGCAGCCGGGCACCCGCTCCTCGATCCTCGCGGCCAGCTCCACGGCGCGCTCCGGCGCGTCGAGATGATGCACGGCGACACCGGTCTCCCCCGAACCGGCCGCCTCGGCGACGTGGTCGACCAGCCTGGTCAGCGCCCGCGCCGAGGTGCGAACCTTCTCCAGCGGCACGATGCGCCCGTCGTCGACGTGCAGCAGGGGCCGCACCGCCAACGCCGTGCCAAGGAACGCCGCCGCCGTGCCGATGCGACCACCACGCCGCAGGTACTCGAGGGTGTCCAGGCAGAAGAACGTCCTGGTGCGGGCGGCCGTCTGCCCGGCGACCCGCGCCACCTCGTCGCCCGTCGCGCCCGCGCCCGCGGCGTCGGCCGCCACCAGGACCGCGAAGCCGAGTCCCATCCCGGTGGAGCGGGAGTCGATCACATGGACCCGATCGGAGCCGATCTCCTCGGCCGCGAACCAGGCGGCGTCCCAGGTGCCGGAGAGATCCGAGGACAGATGCACCGAGACGATCTCCTCCGCACCGTCGCGCAGCAGCTCGCGATAGACGGCGGCGAACTCGACCGGGGTCGCGCGGGAGGTCGTGACCTGACGGTGCGCCCGCAGGTCGTCGGCCAGTTCCGCTGCGCCCATGTCGACGCCGTCCCGCAGCGACCGCCCGTCCACCAGCACGTGCAGGGGCACCACCCGCACACGCCTCCGCTCCGCGAACCCCTCCGGAAGGTAGGCGGTGGAGTCGGTCACCACGGCCACGGTCACGGTTTACCTGGTGACCCGAGTGGCAGGCATCTGCCGGTCGTCATGATCCGGATCGACACCGGTCGCCTCGTCGGCGGCCTGCTCCGCGGCGGGCCCGTCGGCAGAGTCGCAGGCAGCGCCCGCGAGCAGCAGTTCCGCCACGGCGACGCCGACGTCCTGATGGGCCTGCCAGCCCCAGTGCATCCCGTCGGGATTGCCCAGACCCGCGGCGAGGTGCGCCGTCACCAGCGCGGGCAGGTCGAGCAGCGGAGTGTCGGTACGCGAGCCCCAGGTCCGAACCGCAGCGACGGCCGGGGCGTGACCGGTGTGGACCCCGGCGTACTCGGCGGCCCGATGCACCGAGGGAAGCATCCCGATCACGGTGACGTCCGGGCGGAGGGCTGTGACCGCGGCTCGGCAGTCCTCCAGGTAGCGGACCGTCAGCCTGGGCGGCAGCGCCACCGGCCTCCCGCCGAGCATCCTGGCCAGTCCCGGCTGCAGACGGCGATAACCCGCGCGGACGCGACGTCGCAGACCGTCGGGACGCAGATAGCGCATGCCCTCCCGCAGCACGGTCGGCAGCGGAGAGGGCAGCGTGTCCATACTGCCCACCGCCAGGACCACCGCCCGCGCATGCGGCAGCGCGGCCCAACACCTCGGGTCACGGGTCAACGCCCACCAGGCATCCCGTGCCGTCCAGCCGAGGCCCGCGACCAGTTCGGCGCGCGTTCCCAGCCGCGCCGAGGCGACGTTGGGCCACAACCCCGGCTCGTCGGCCGGGTGCGGGCCTCGGGGACCGTGGAAAGTGAGGGAGTCGCCCAGCACCAGCAGCGTTCCCCTCGCCGAGTCCACCGGACTCACTCGACGACGCCTGCGTTGTACTGACGCAGTCGCCACCGCAGACCGTCGTCCGCCCGCCGTTCCAACACCGTCCAGTGGCAGTTGCCGATGCCGATGAGCTGCGGCCACTGCGCCGGACTCAGGCCGAGCAGCCTGCCGGTGAGCGCGACGATCAGCCCGCCGTGCGCACACAGCATCGCGGTCCCCGTGCGTTCCGCGTCGAGCTCGGCGACCACCGCTTCCGACCGTTCCGCAACCTGAACCCGGCTCTCGCCGCCGGGTGGGCCCCACTGCGGGTCCTCCCGCCACCGCGTCAGACCGCCGGGCCAGCCCTCCTCGACCTCGATGCCGCTCAGGCCCTCCCAGTCACCGATGTGCGTCTCCCGCAGCCGGGTGTCGACCCGAGTGTCGATCCCGGTGATGGCGTGGAACGCCGCAGCCGTGTCCGAGGCGCGCCGCAGATCGGAGGTCACCACGACGCCCGGCTCGAAACGGACCAGGGCGGGCGCCGCCCGCCGCGCCTGGGCACGCCCCTTCTCGGTGAGGTGCGTGTCGAGCTGTCCCTGCAGCCTGCCCGTGGCGTTGTGGTCCGTCTCGCCGTGCCGCCAGAGCACTAGTCGCGACAGGCTCACGCCTGGTCGTCCCCGACGCTGGCCGCCGCATCGGCGTCCTGAGCCCCCGAGCCGGCCGTGTCACCCGGATCACCGCCGTCGAACGGCACCCGAGGACAGTCCTTCCACAACCGCTCCAGCCCGTAGAAGGCACGTTCCTCGGCGTGCTGGACGTGCACGACGACGTCGATGAAGTCCAGCAGCACCCAGCGTCCCTCGCGGGCGCCCTCCCGGCGCACCGGCTTGACGCCTACGGCCCGCAGCTTCTCCTCGATGCCGTCGACGATGGCCGACACCTGGCGCTCGTTGGGGGCCGAGGCGATCACGAAACAATCGGTGATGACAAGCTGATCGGACACGTCCAGCACCACGATCTCGTGGGCCTTCTTGTCCGCCGCCGCACGGGCGGCGACGAGCGCCGTCTCCCGCGCCTCGTCGGTCGCAACCACAGTTCTCCCTCCGTGGCGGGCACACTCGTCGCCCGCTCGAATGCCTGAGCGTACCGGTGCGGCACGGCACGTCGACGCGCCGAGAAACACGGACGACACGGCCCGGCCGTCCACGACGCGCGACGGCGGTCTCAGCCCTGGTACAGGCTCCGTTTGGAGATGTACTGGACGACTCCGTCGGGCACCAGGTACCAGACCGGCATCCCCCCGGCCACCCGTGTGCGGCAGTCGGTGGAGGAGATCGCCATCGCGGGAACCTCGATCAGGGTGACCGAGCCCGCAGGCAGGTGGTGGTCCACCAGCTGGTAGCCGGGTCTGGTGACGCCGACGAAGTGAGCGAGGGCGAACAGCTCCTCGACCCGACGCCACGACAGGATCTGCTCCAGGGCGTCGGCACCGGTGATGAAGAAGAGATCGGCGTCCGGGAGGGCTCGCTGGAGGTCCTTGAGCGTGTCCACGGTGAAGGTCGGGCCGCTGCGATCGATGTCGACGCGGCTGACCGAGAAACGAGGATTCGAGGCGGTCGCGATGACCGTCATCAGATAGCGGTCCTCGGCGGCGCTGATCGTCTGGTCGTCCTTCTGCCACGGCCTGCCGGTGGGAACGAACACCACCTCGTCCAGCTCGAAACGAGCCTGCACCTCGCTGGCGACCACGAGGTGACCGTGGTGGATCGGGTCGAAGGTGCCGCCCATCACACCGACGCGTCGACGCGCAGGACGTGCTGCCGAGCTCACCGCCGTCGTTTCGGCCACGAGCGGGCAGCTTACCCGTCGGTCTGACAGGCGGCGGCCGACCCGAGACTCAGTCCGTCGGTGCGAGGACCTTCCCGCCCACCGCCTCACGCACGAGGATCGCCTCGACGGGGCAGCTCTCCGCCGCGTCGATCACCTCGTCGTGGGCGTCGATCTCCTCGGCGACGGCACTGGCCGCAGCACCGTCGAGCCGGAAGTGGTCCGGCGCGGTGCCCGTGCACATCCCCGAACCGACGCACGCACCCTGATTGACGTCGATCTTCCAGCGACCCATGACGTGATCCTCCCTACCAACCGACCGGCAGGCTGCGAAGCCCCCGGACCAGCATCCCGCTCTTCCATTCGAGAGCATCCTCCTCGACGCCGAGTCGCAGTCCCGGAAGCCTCCGGAGCAACGTCTCCAACGCGACCTGAAGCTCCATTCTCGCCAACTGCGCACCGATGCAGTGATGACTCCCGTGCCCGAATCCCAGATGAGGGTTGTGCTTACGGCCAGGATCGATCTCACTCGCCCCGCAGAAGACCTCCTCGTCCATGTTCGCCGAGGCCAGCGACACCACGACGGGATCGCCCGCGCGGATCACGACATCGCCGAGGCGGACGTCCTCCAGTGCGTAGCGTGCGGCGAGGACGGTGGTCAACGGTACGGATCGCATCAGCTCCTCCACCGTGGATTCGAGGAGATCCGGGGCGGCACGCACTCGATCGATCAGCCTGGGCGTCGTGAGCAGCACGTAGACGAAATTGGGGATCTGAGTGGCGATCGTCTCATGGCCTGCGGTGAGGATGGCGCCAGCCAGCAGCACCATCTCGTCGTCGGTGAGTCGGTCCTCCCCGTCCCTGGCCAGCACCATCGCGCCGAGCAGGTCGTCGGTCGGCTCGCGACGACGACGCGCGACCAGCTCGGTCAGATAGTCGTGCATGGCGAGCCGCTGCCGCCCGACCTCCTCGGGGGACGCCCCTGTCGTGGACAGGATCACCTCGGCCCAGGACCGCAGCCGACCCCGGTCCTCCGGCGGCACGCCCATCAACTCGCAGATCACGGCGATCGGGAACGGCAGGGCGAAGTGCTCGACCAGATCGACCGGCGGATCGTGTCGCACCAGATCCTCGACGAGCCGCTGCGCCGTCTCCCGTGTCTTCAGGCGCAACTCCTCCACCCGCCTGGCGGTGAGCGCCTTGGCCGCCAGACCGCGCAGGCGGGTGTGGTGCGGCGGATCCATCGTCGTGATGCCGACGTTGTGCTGATGCCTGCCGAGCCTCGGCTCGTCACGGTCCACCGACGCGGCGCGGCTGAACCGGGGATCGGCCAGCACCACCCTCGCGTACTCGAACCGGGTCACCAACCAGCCGTCCTCGCCGAAGGGCAGGCTCACTCGGCACACGGACTCGGTCGCGCGCAGCTCCGAGTAGAGCGGGTCGAGCATCAGTCGTTCACTCATCTCGAAGGGGTAAGACCTGACCTCGTGGGGGATCGTCACTCGCTGCTTTCCTCACTCACGGTGTCTGCCAACCACATGACAGCACCGAAAGTAAGCAGGTGACTACCTTGGGTCAATACACCCTTTCGTGAGGCCCCGCGCCCGCCTGCCCGGCGGCGGCCGTCACGACCTGGGTCGGACCTGCCCGTCCCCCCAGACGACCCATTTCGTCGACGTCAGCTCTGGAAGCCCCATCGGGCCCCTGGCGTGCAGCTTCTGCGTGGAGATGCCGATCTCGGCTCCCATGCCCAGCTCCGCGCCGTCGGTGAACCCGGTGGAGGCATTCACCACGACGGCGGCGGCGTCGACCCTGGCGACGAATCGACGGGCCGCGCGAAGGTCACTGGTGACGATGGCCTCGGTATGACCCGACCCGTGCCGCGCGATGTGCTCGACCGCCTCGTCCAGCGAGTCGACCACCTTCACCGCGAGATCCATCGAGAGGTACTCGGTGTCCCAGTCCTCCTCCGTGGCGGGCACCGACTCCGAGAGCAGTGCGGCCGAGGACTCGTCGGCGTGCACCACGACCTCGGCAGCACGCAGTTTCGACCCCATCATCGGCAGGAAGTCCTCGGCGACGGCCCGGTGCACCAGCAGTGTCTCGGCCGCGTTGCAGACGCTGGGACGCCGGGTCTTGGAGTTCAGCACGATGCGAACGGCCTGGTCGAGTTCGGCGGAGGAGTCCACGTAGACGTGGCAGTTGCCGATCCCGGTCTCGACGGTGGGCACGGTGGCCTGCTCGACCACTGCGGCGATGAGGCCCGCTCCGCCCCTCGGGATGACCAGGTCGACCAGGCCCCGCGCGGTGATCAGGTGGCGGACGGAGGCCCGGTCGTGGCACGGCAGGAGCTGGACGGCGTCCGCAGGCAGCCCGGCGGCGACCAGCACGTCACGCAGGATCGCGACGAGCGCGGTGTTGGATCGCTCCGCCGAGGAGGACCCGCGCAGCAGGACCGCGTTGCCCGATTTCAGGGACAGCC
The DNA here is from genome assembly GCF_001941625.1 of Actinoalloteichus fjordicus. Classification (NCBI taxonomy): domain Bacteria; kingdom Bacillati; phylum Actinomycetota; class Actinomycetes; order Pseudonocardiales; family Pseudonocardiaceae; genus Actinoalloteichus; species Actinoalloteichus fjordicus. The sequence goes on along the minus strand of NZ_CP016076.1, from coordinate 1,840,293 downwards.
CGGCGGCGTCGACCGTCACGTTCGGCCTGCCCTCGTAGACCATGCCCAACACGCCGAGCGGAACCCGCAGCTGACGCAGCTCCAGCCCGTTGGGCAGCACACTGCCGCGCACCACCTCGCCCACCGGGTCGGGCAGCTCGGCGATGTCCCGCAGCCCCTGTGCGACCGCCGCCACGCGCTCTTCGGTCAGGGTCAGCCGGTCCACGAGGTTCGCGGGCATGTCGTTCTCGCGGGCGGCCGTCCGATCGGCCTCGTTCGCGGCGAGGATCTCCGGGGTCCGATCCAGCAAGGCCTGCGCCATCGCCACGAGGGCCGCGTCCTTCTCGGCACTCGTCACAAGCCCCGTGTCGGCGGCGGCCGCCCTGGCCCGGCGGGCCGCGTCGAGGACCTCGGCACGAAGGGCCGCATCGGCGTCGGCAGGCGAGGCGGGCGGGGCCTCCGCAGGACTGGTCCCCGGCTGCCCTGCGGCGGAGGCGGCCTCGGCACCGGCGTTCGCGGTGGTGTCCTCGGCGGCAGCCGCAGCAGCGTCGACAGCGTCCTTCTCGGAGAACCGCTCTGCCTCACCCATCGTCGTGCTGGTCATCTGCCCAGCGTAGAGCCTCGTCGGCACGGGCATCGAGCGACTTCTCGACGCCCGGTGGAGGGCCCGGCCGCGCTCTGCGGTATGCCTGACACCGTGGACGAGCAGGGTTTGCGAGAACTGGCCGAGGAGCGGTTGCGCGCGTTGGCGGGCCCGCAGGCACGTTTGCGAGAAGACCAGTGGGCCGCGATCAGTGCCCTGGTGGTGGACCGCCGACGGGCGCTCGTCGTGCAACGGACCGGCTGGGGCAAGTCGGCCGTCTACTTCGTGGCGACGGCGCTGCTCCGTGAACTGGGCGAAGGCCCCACGATCATCGTCTCGCCACTGCTGGCGCTGATGCGCAACCAGGTGGAGGCGGCGGCCCGTGCGGGCGTGCACGCGGCGACGATCAACTCGGCCAACGTCACCGAGTGGGAGGCGGTGCAGGACTCGGTGGCCGCAGGCGAGGTCGACGTGCTGCTGGTCAGCCCGGAACGGCTGAACAACCCCGACTTCCGAGACACCGTGCTGCCCGCCCTGACCGAGAGCGCCGGGCTGCTGGTGGTCGACGAGGCCCACTGCGTCTCCGACTGGGGACACGACTTCCGACCCGACTACCGCAGGCTGCGAACCCTGCTCACGGAACTCCCGGAGGGGGTTCCGGTGCTGGCCACGACGGCGACGGCCAACGACCGGGTCGTTCACGACGTCACCGAGCAGCTCGGACTCGGGCAGGCCGAGGCGCAGACCCTGGTGCTGCGCGGACCGCTGGACCGCGAGAGCCTGCACCTCGGGGTGCTGCGGCTGCCGACCGCCGAGGCCCGGCTCGCCTGGCTCGCCGAGAACCTGCCGCGGCTCACCGGCTCGGGCATCGTCTACACGCTGACCGTCGCCACCGCGGGCGAAGTGGCCGCCTACCTACGGGAACGCGGGCACGAGGTCGTCGCCTACACCGGTCGCACCGAACCGGCGGAGCGGGAGCAGATCGAGGCGGACCTGCTGGCCAACCGGGTCAAGGCGGTGATCGCCACCTCCGCGCTGGGCATGGGCTTCGACAAGTCCGATCTCGGGTTCGTCCTGCACCTGGGCGCGCCCGCCTCCCCCATCTCCTACTACCAGCAGATCGGTCGGGCCGGGCGTGGCGTGGCCCGCGCGGACGTGCTGTTGCTGCCGGGTCGGGAGGACGCCGAGATCTGGCGGTACTTCGCCTCCCTGGCCTTCCCCCCGGAGGCGGTCGTCACACAGGTGCTCGCCGTGCTGAACGCCTCGGACCGACCGTTGTCGACCTCGGCGCTGGAGCCCAGGGTCGAACTGTCCAGGAATCGGCTGGAGGTCGTGCTCAAGGTCCTCGACGTCGACGGCGCGGTGCGTCGGGTGCGCGGCGGCTGGGAGGGCACCGGGGAGACGTGGACCTACGACGCCACGCGGTATCAGCGGATCGAGCAGGCCAGGCAGTCCGAGCAGCACGCCATGCTCGCCTACCTCGACTCGACCGGCTGCCGGATGGAGTTCCTCCGCACCCAGCTCGACGACCCGGCTGCGGCGTCCTGCGGGCGGTGCGACAACTGCACCGGCCGACGCTGGTCCGACGAGGTGTCCGCCGCCGAGCAGGCCGCGGCCGGTGAGCGACTGCGCAGGCCCGGTGTGGAGATCGGCACGCGCAGACAGTGGCCCACCGGAATGGCGTCATTGGGAATCGAGGCGACCGGCCGGATCGACGCGGGCGAGTCGGCGGCGGAGGGAAGAGCGCTGGGCAGGCTCACCGACATCGGGTGGGGCGGCAGGCTGCGCGAGCTGCTGGCCCCCGACGCCCGTGACGATCAACCGGTGCCTGCGGACGTCGTCACGGCCTGTGTCTCGGTGCTGGCGGCCTGGGACTGGGCACGGCGCCCGGTCGGAATCGTCGCCGTGGGCTCCCGGACGCGGACCCGACTGATCCGCAGCCTCGCCGAGCGCATCGGTGCGCTGGGCAGGCTTCCCGTCCTCGGCGAGATCGCCGTGGTCGGTGAGGCGCCGCGCCGAGCGAACAGTGCGCAGCGGGTCGCCGGGCTGTGGGAGTCCTTCGCCGTGCGGGAGCCGCTGGTGAGCAGACTCGCCGAGATCGACGGACCGGTGCTGCTGATCGACGACCGGGTGGACACCGGCTGGACCATGACGATCACCGCGAGGCTGCTCCGCCAGGCGGGCGTGCCGGCCGTCCTGCCCTTCGCCCTCGCCGTCACCAGCTGACACCGACCGTCTCGCCACGGGTGGCCGTCCGCGTCGACGCACGCGGCGCGGACCGAGACCGCCCGACCCGACTTCGGCTCGGGCGGCGCGGCGCACAGAAGAGCAGCGCTCCCGATCAGCCCGGCGAGGGTCGCGTGACGGCTCGCCCGACCGAGCGAGCCCGCATCAGCCAGGGTCGGCGGACGCCGTCCCAGGGCCGGCGTCCCCGCCCGGCGAGCCGGAGTCGGCAGGCGGCACCTCCGCGGCAGGAATCGGCGACTCGACCCGAGGCGACTCCGGCTGAGCGTGTGCTACCCGGGACAGGACGACCGGAGACGGCTCGTCCTCGGCCTGCTCAGCACGCACCGGCGCGTCCTGCGACGCCTCGGAAGGGCCGGTCGTCGGGCCGAGTGCCTGATCAGCGCCGGACACCGACTGCGGTCCGCCAGTCGGACTCGACACCGCAGAGGCGGGCCGAGACGCCACGTCGACGTGACGGACGAGCTCCGCAGGCACGCCCTGCGGCGACGAGTCGTCGGCACCGATGAGGTACGGGGGTCGGGGAGCCTGCGCACCCGCAGGCCGGCTGCCCGTCAGCGGGCGGCCGAACACCTGGATCGGCCCGGTCTGCGGTGCGGCCGGTCCCTCGGCGGCCGGGGTGACCTGCTCATGGGGCGCCACGGGCGGGCCTGCGGCCGGAAGCGTGCCGAGCCGCCACCGTAGCGACCAGGTGGGAACGAGCGAGGCGATCACGACCGACGGCAGTGCGAAGCTCACCGCGAACGACATCGGGTCGGTGGCAGGCTCGCCGAGGACGGTGGACCACACGACGAGGTCGACCAGCCCGAACAGCAGGAACACCGTCGCGGCGATCAGGGCGGTGCGCCTGCCACGTCGAGGATCGCGTCGCAGGACGGCATGGGCGGTCAGCGACCCGACGACCAGTGCCACCGCCAGGATCAAGGTCATCACCTGTGCGCCGCGCTGCGTCGCGACGTTGAGGAACATGATGAGCCCGTAGATGAAACCGGCCACGCTGGTGACCGCGATCAGCTCCAGCGCTCGCACGACCGCACCCACCCGCTGCACGTTGCGCGGCGACTGGTTCATCGTGCGGACCACCCCTGGTGCAGCGGCCAGCGCGGCGGCGGCAGGCCAGAAGACCAGGCCGCTCAACGGACGGTAGATCGACTCGACGGCCGGGGCGAACACCATCACCGCCGTCACCGCCGCACCGAGCCACAACACGATGCGCCGCCAGCCGAGATCGCCCATCACCAGCCCGACGAACGGAGGCACGGTGAACACGATCATGGTCAGCAGCAGCGACGCGAGGCCGGTCAACGCCGTCGTCGGCACGCCGCTCGCCACGTCGATCAGCCCCAGGACGGTGCTCAACAGCAGGCACAGGACGGTCAGCGTCGCGACGCCGACCGAGGCGATCCGCCAGGCCTCGTCCAGACCACGCGGGACCCTGGGCAGCTCCGCGACGCGAGGGGCGGCGGCGAGCAGCACGCCTGCCAGGCCGATGCCCAGGCCGGAGCCGAAGCCGCCTGCCGTGTCGACGCCGAGGACCAGTCCCTCCACCGAGGCGAGCGTCTCCGGGGTCTCGCCCATCACGATGTCGAGGACCAGCGTCGTGATGACGACGGCCACATACGGCAGGACGAAGGACGCCCGCAGCAGCCAGGCCCGCAACAGGTCGGCCCGCCCGGACAGCGCCCCGGATCGGAGGATGTACGGCACGGTCAGACAGAGCAGCGCGAGGATCGAGGTCAGCACCACGTCGATCCGGTCGGCAGCCAGGCCATGACCGTCCCACGGCAGGGCCAGCGACACGAGGATGAGCACCAGTGCGACGCCGTCCCGGACCCGGTCCGACACCGGAATGCGCGGATAGGGCATGGGTGGCGCGGCAGACCGGACGTGACCACCGGACGCGAAGCCCGGCGGCGCGTCGCCGCGTAGTGGACCTCCCGCTACCGGCGGGATCAGCCCGCCGTGGCGTGCCGCACCGCAGTCGGCACAGCGACTCCCGCTCGAAAGGGTGCGCCCACAACCGTCACACACGTTCACCGGTACCCCTCGTCCGCTCGATCATCGAGCGCCGGTCTGCCCCGCGAACCCCCACGCGAGTCGATCGACGTGTCGTCCGCCGACACGCTCAGTCACCGGACGACACCCATTCTGGCCGTACCGTGCGATCGACTTCCCGCCGGGATCACCCAGTGCACCGCCGCACAGCCCGCGCGGCCCGGTCCGGGCACTGAAGCCTGCGAACGCGCCGGATCAGCTCACGACGACGAGATCGTCGGCATGCACGACCTCGCGGCGGAACTCGGCGGGGAGCTCATGGGAGGACCGGCCGATCAGCTCCGGCAGTTCGGCTGCGTCGTAGGCGACGACCCCTCTGGCCACGACGCGCTCCGTGCCGTCGACCAGCTCCACGACGTCGCCGGCGTGGAAGTCGCTCGTCGTCCCGGTGATCCCCGCAGCCAGCAGCGACCGCCTGCGCTGCGTGACGGCCTGGACCGCGCCGTCGTCCAGTCTGATCCGGCCGGTCGCGCTCGCGGCGTGACCGAGCCAAAACCGGCGGGCGGACAGCCGGGCGCCCGTGACGCCGAAGGCGGTACCCACGTCGGCGGGGCCCAGAGCCCGCACCGCGTCGTCGGCGCCCGCGAGCAGGACCGGGATGCCCGCCGAGGACGCCATGCGCGCTGCGGCGAGTTTAGAGGCCATCCCGCCGGTGCCCAGCCCGTCGGCCCGCCCGTCTCCCGCCCGGACCTCGGCCAGGTCGCCCGCGCCCTCGACCTCGGTGATCCGCCGGGCCCCGCCGTGCCGAGGATCGCCGTCGTACAACGCGTCCACGTCGGAGAGCAGGACCAGTGCGTCGGCGCCGACGAGGTGCGCCGCCAGGGCGGCCAGTCGATCGTTGTCACCGAAGCGGATCTCATCGGTGGCGACGGTGTCGTTCTCGTTGACGACCGGCACCACCCCGAGCGCGAGCAGCCGTTCGAAGGTGCGCTGGGCGTTGCGGTAGTGCGCCCGGCGGACGACGTCGTCGGCGGTCAACAACACCTGGCCGACCACCCGCTGATGACGACCGAAGGACGTGGCGTAGGCGTGTGCCAGCGCGAGCTGACCCACGCCTGCGGCGGCCTGCTGCGTCGCCAGGTCACGAGGACGGCGGGCCAACGCCAGCGGCGCCAGCCCGGCGGCGATCGCGCCGGACGAGACCAGTACGAGCTGACCGCCGCGCGCGCATCGCCCCGCGACGGCGTCCACCAGCGCGTCCAGCCTCGCCGTGTCCAGCCCGCCCGAGGCGGTGGTCAGCGACGAGGAGCCGACCTTGACGACGAGTCTGCGCGCCGCGCCGACCCGCCGTCGCGTCTCCGACAGCACCGCCGCGCCACCGCTCATCCCGTCGTGTCCTCCACGTCGATGCCGCGCCGGATCCGGGAGGCCGCCTTGCGGTCCTTCGCGGGCACCCGGTCGTTGCGTTCCAGTCGCCGGTCGGTTCCCCGGCCGGTCATCGACATCGCCACGCCTGCGGGGGTGGTGGGCTCCCAGTCGAACGTGAGGCCGCCGATGGTCACCGACGCACCGGGCTCGGCGCCCAGGGCCGCGAGCTTGTCCTCGACCCCGAGGCGGGCGAGCCGGTCGGCGAGATAGCCCACCGCCTCGTCGTTGTTGAAGTCGGTCTGCAGCACCCATCGCTCCGGACGGTCGCCACGCACCACGAACGCGCCCGGCTCGGCGGGATTCGGGGTCACGGTGAACCCGCTGTCGTCGACGGCGGTGGGGCGCAGCACGAGGCGCGTCGCCTCCGGGGCAGGCTGTGCGGCCCGGTACTCGGCCACGACCTTGCCGAGGGCGAAGGTCAGCTCGCGGAGGCCCTCCCTGGTCGCGGTGGAGACCGGGAACACCTGGAGTCCACGTTCCTCCAGGTCGGGCCGGACCATGTCGGCCAGTTCGCGCGCCTCCATGATGTCGATCTTGTTGAGCACGACGATCCGGGGGCGGTCGGCCAGGTCCCCGCCGAGTGAGGGCGTGTAGCGGGCCAGCTCCTCCTCCAGCGCCTCCAGGTCGGAGACGGGGTCGCGGCCGGGTTCCTCCGTCGCGCAGTCCAGGACGTGGACCAGCAGCGCACAACGCTCGATGTGCCGCAGGAAGTCGAGTCCGAGGCCCTTGCCCTCGCTGGCGCCCGGAATGAGTCCCGGCACGTCGGCCATGGTGAACACGGTCTCGCCCGCCGTGATCACGCCCAGATTCGGCACCAGGGTCGTGAACGGATAGTCGGCGATCTTGGGGCGGGCGGCGGAGAGCACGGCGATCAGGGAGGACTTGCCCGCCGACGGGAAGCCGAGCAGGCCGACGTCGGCCACGGACTTGAGCTCCAGGACGAGCTCGCGCTCCTCGCCTGGCTCACCGAGCAGCGCGAAGCCGGGAGCCTTACGGGCCTTGGACGCCAGCGAGGCGTTGCCCAGCCCGCCTCGGCCGCCTTGAGCTGCGACGAGCCGGGTTCCGTGGCCGGTGAGGTCGGCCAGGATGTTGCCGTCGGCGTCCGTGATCACCGTGCCGTCGGGGACCTTCAGCTCCAGGTCAACACCGGTCGCTCCGTCGCGGTTGTTGCCCTGGCCCTGCCTGCCGTTGGTGGCGCGGGCGTTCGGTCGGTAGTGGAAGTCCAACAGCGTGTGCACGTTGGAGTCGACGACGAGGACGACGTCTCCGCCGCGCCCGCCGTTTCCGCCGTCCGGGCCGCCCAACGGCTTGAACTTCTCACGGTGCACGGAGGCGCAGCCATTGCCGCCGTTGCCTGCGGCCACATGGATCACCACGCGGTCGACGAAACGGGACACGGCGGTACTCCTTCCCCTGACTGTCCGGGCCGGCGGATCACCGGGCCGGAACGACACAAGGCGAGGGGCGGGCCGGAACTCTCCGGGCCCGCCCCTCGCCGGGGTCGTTGACGTCGTCGGCGGCGGGGCTCAGCCCTGCGCCGGGACGATGTTGACGGTCTTACGACCACGCTTGCTGCCGAACTCGACCGCGCCTGCGGACAGTGCGAACAGCGTGTCGTCGTTGCCTCGGCCGACGTTCACGCCAGGGTGGAACTTGGTGCCGCGCTGACGCACCAGGATCTCACCCGCGCTGACGACCTGACCGCCGAAGCGCTTCACACCGAGCCGCTGGGCATTGGAATCGCGGCCGTTCCGGGAGCTGGATGCGCCCTTCTTGTGTGCCATGGCTGCTCAGGTCCTCACTTGTCGGAGATGCCGGTGACCTCGACGCGGGTCAGCTTCTGCCGGTGACCCTGCCGCTTGTGGTAGCCGGTCTTGTTCTTGAACTTGTGGATGCGAATCTTGGGGCCCTTGGACTGCTCGACGACCTTGCCGGTCACCGAGAACTTCTCCAGGGCGGACGCGTCGTGCGTGATGTCGTTGCCATCGACGACGAGCAGCGCCGGGAAGTTGACCGCGGTGCCCGGCTCGCCCTCAAGCTTCTCGACCTCGACGACGTCGCCGACAGCCACCTTGTACTGTTTGCCGCCGGTCTTGACGATCGCGTACATCAGGACGGAAGTCTCCTGCTACTCGACGATGATGGACGGCGTGCGAACACAGATCGATGAAGCGGATTCTGTGAGACCTCGCACGGCTGGGTCAGCCCGGACGGGCGACCGGCGCTCAGGTTACGTGCCCGGCGGGCAGAGGGTCAAACCGGGGTGGCGTCCGCTGCGGAGGCCCCCGGCCGCCCACTCCCCCTCAGGAGGCGTTCTGCCTGGTCACGATACCGATGAGCGAGCACGAGTCCCGGTGAGTCGGCGGGTTCCCCGCCTCGAAGCTCGATACTGCGGTCGAGGCGGTCCAGCGCGACGGCCGCCGCATGCTCCACCGTCCACGACTCCGTATCGTCGGACAGCGCCTTACCGAGGTCCGGCTGGACGAGCAGTGCGGTGCCACCGTGCAGCAGACAGCGCGCCAGGCCCGCGTCATCGCCGAGATCCCTGAAGACCTCCTCGGCCGCGCGCCACCGCCGACACGCGTGCGCCCGATCGCCGAGCCGCCACTCGGCCACTCCGCACAGCTCCACCGCGTGGGCCTCGGCCGAGTGGTCCTCGACCTGTCTGGCCAGCCATTCCGCCTCATTGAGGTGGTGGAGGGCGTGCTGCGGCTCCCCTCGACGCAGCCGCAGGACGCCCAGGTTGATCCGAACGCCGATCCAGGCGTGCAGATCGGAGGAGGGCAGCCGCTCGGCGGCGTCCCGAAGACAGCTCTCCGCCTCTTGCAGGGCGTCGTCCTCCTGATGGGCGGACAGCGTCCCGGTGAGCCTGCCGTGTTCCGCCTCGAGCAGGCGAAGCACGGCCCACGCGTTGTTCTCCCGACCCGAGAGCGCGCCCGAGTCCGTCATGGTGATCGAGCCGAGTTCCTTCTCGGCCAGCTCGGCCTGTCCCTCGAGTCGGAGCGCGGTGGCGCGGGTGATCCGCGCGAGGTTGCGTACCTCTGCATCCGGTTGCCGCGTCACCCGACCCGGTGATCGCCGCAACCGACGTCGGAGGTCGTCGACCCGTCGCCGGGCGGCCTGCTCGCACGCCGCCTCGATCGCATCGGCGAGTCCCCGCAGGTCGACGTAGCGGCGCTGCCGCGAGAACCAGACCTCCAGGGCACTCGCGATGACCCGAAGTCGACGCAGCTCGTTCAGTCGGACGTCGCCGCTCCACAGGAGCGCGACCATCCGGTCCTCCTCCTCGGCGAACCATTTCTCGGCCCCGGTGCGACGGGTGGGGACGGCCAGGTCGGCCGCATGGAACTCGGCACGGCGGGCATAGAAGCGGATCGTCCCGGCCGCAGCGCGTCGGCGGCCGGGGCGCGCGGGCGCGGGGCGCTCCACGTCGGCGGGCCTGCGCCGACGCCAGGAACGCACGGCCGCGACGCCGATCCACGCCAGCGCAGCCGTGCAGGCACCGGCGGACACGATGATCGCCAGCGAGATCCGGCTGTCCGGCCGCGCGAGGACGGCCTCCGCGAACGCGGCCGAGAGCAGTCCGAGAGGCAGCCAGGCCAGGATCTTGACGACCCGCTCCCGCACCTCGCCGTCGCCTCGACGCTCGTCATCGGCCTGCACGGCGACGCACCCCCGTCAGCCCTCGGACGGCCGTTCGCCATCCCAGTCCGAGCACGATCAACGGCACGATCAGCGAGAAGACCGCCGCCGCCGCGATCGGGCCCGCCGAGGTGTGGAACCAACGAAGCTCGCCCCACAGCAGCAGCGTCAGCGGCGAGGCGGGCGTCCCGCCGAGCAGCAGCCCCATCACCAGGTCGTTCCAGACCAGGACGAACTCGAGCACCGCGACGGCGACGACGGCGTCCCAGTGTCGCCGGATGAGCCCGAGGCCCTCGGCCTGGCGGTCGATCTCGCCCGTCAACGTCTGGTCCAGCGGGGAGGAGGTGGTGAGGAATGCGCCGCGCATCAGCAGGATCGCGAACGGCAGGCCAGCCGCCGTGTGCGCGAGGATCAACGCGAGGTTGAGGGAGGTCCCGGTCAGATTGGTGGCGGCGAACCACTCGGCCATCGGCGCGGCGTAAAGCTGCACAGGCGCCACGGCGAGCAGCGCCAACACGATCACGACGGCGCTGACCAGGCGTGGGCCTGCGACGCTCCAGGCCAGTGCGTGGCCGACCGAGCCTGCGATCACCGCCACCAGCAGCGCCGTGGTGCCCGCCATGAACAGACTCGCCCCGAGCGCGCCGATCAGGCCGTTGTCCAGCGCCGCGCGAAACGAGGCGAGCCCGAGACCGTCGATGCCGCCGTTCCAGAATCCCGTCAGCGCGGCGTCGGCAGGCGACCGCAGGGAGGTCCCGACGAGCACGATGAGGGGCGACAGCCAGATCAGCCCCAGCAGCCCGAGCAGGACCGCGATCGATCGACGCAGGAGAGTCCGTTGTCGCATCGGCGGGCCGATGAGCGGGACTCGCTCGGCGGGTGCGGGCACCGGCAGGATCACGCTGGTCACGCCGCGCGCCTGTCGAACGCCCCACACCGCGCCGAGCGCGACCACCGCGACCATGCCGAACAGCAGCGTGGCCATGGCCGCCCGCTCCCCCGGCGTCGCCTCGGGCGAGCGCCACCAGAGCAGCGCGCCGACCTCGACGTCGGCCTGGAGCGGGCCGGGGACCATGACCAGCATCAGGTCGAACAGCCGAACCGCGGCGACCATCAAGGTCAACAGCACGACGGTGATCACCGGTCTCAGCAGCGGCACGATCACGCGCGTGAGCCGGTGCAGGGGGCGCAGGCCCTCGGCCTTCGCGACCCGCACCAGGTCCGGCGGGATGACGTTGAGCCTCGTCCGGAACAGTGAGACGGCGAAGCCCAGCCAGGCCCAGGTGAAGGCCAGCACCAAGGGAATCCAGATCACCTCGGCTCGATACGGCTGCGGTCCGGGCCAGGGGGGCGTGGTCGACCGCTCCGGGATGATCAGTCGGTGATCGACGGACTCGGTCGCCCCGGCAGGCCCGAGTTCCACGGCGAAACGACCACGGTCGTCGGTCACCGTCTCCACCGGGTCGATGCCGAAGGCGTCGGCTCGCACCGTGACCCCGGGCAGTGCCCCTGACTGGTCATGCAGGGTGCCGGTGATCCGGTTCGGCGGCTGCGAATCGGGGTCGACGCAGGACACGGGATCTCGGTCGGACGTCTCGTCCGACGACTCAGGCGAGCCGGGACGGGGCTCGGGAGCCTCGCGAGGGGTCACCACCCGCAGGTCGACGTGACATCCCGCCCGGTAGTTGAACGTGGTGACCAGGTCGCCCTGGTCGTACAGGCGCGATTCCTCCGGTGCCGTCTCGTCGGGTCGTGCCCCGCCGGCAGGGGCAGGGTCGGCCAGGGCCTCGTAGCCTGCGACGGCGACGGCGCTGATCATCCCTCGGTCGGGGTCGGGGTCGACGAGCAGGCGGAAGGCCGCGCCGGTCACCAGCATCGAGGCGGCCAGCGGGATGAGCAGGGGCAGGGTGAGCAACCGCGAGGCGTCGCCGACGAATCGCCCGAGCGCGGCCACGATCAGTCCGAGCAGGGCCACGCCGACGGCCACCGCCGCCCAGAGTCCGCTGCGCAGCAGCGCAGCGCGCATCGTCTGGTCGGACAGCACCGCGACGTAGTGCGACATGCCGAGGCCGCCGGTCGGTCCGTCCAGCCGGATGCTGCGCCAGATGGTCGCCAGGATCGAGGTGACGAGCAGCGCGGCCAGGAGCACCGCGAAGACGTTCGCCACGACGCGGAGGCTGACGACGGACAGGAAGTGCGCGCGCTGTGGTCGAGCCGCCACGCCGTGCACCGACGGCCCGGTCACATCGCGTCCGACCGTCTCCAGCTCCACGTAGTCGCGAACAGGCTCCGGTTCCGGCGCAGGCTCCGGCCCTGGGGAGGACGCGGGGCTCGGCGCCTCCCCCGGGGCGGACTCGGAACCGTCGGCGGCACGGGATCGAGGGCTGCGCGCCGGGCGGACTGCTGCCGGGCGCTCAGGAGGGTCCCCGCCGTCGCGGGTCGGTTCGTCCACGGGTCAGCCCACCGGGACCCTGGCGCCGCCGTGGACCGGCCGGTCCATCCGCTCGCCGAGCTGGAAGGCGAGCCGGGCGATGCGCTGCTCGTCGGCGCCCTCGACCTCCCGGAGGAATCGCTGCAACTCGGCCCACAGCCTGCCCCCTCGCGCACCGAGCTGGTCAGAGAGGTCGAAGGACAGTCCGCCCGGCGGATCGCGGACCTCCTTGGCCAGCCGGGCGAGCCGGGCATGGCGATACCGGTTGTCGAGGAGGTCGGCCCGCAGCGAGAGGAACCCGCCCTCGCCCGCCCAGATCGTGGCCGCGTCCGCCCCGGCCAACCACTCGACCAGGTCCGTCGCCGTCGACGGCGCCTGGGCCGTCACCACGGCGACGTCGCCGCCGATCACCAGCGGCGCAACGCCGCCGTCCTCGGCACGGGGGAACCGGAAGAGATCCCACTGCCAGCGCCCGTCCTGATCGGCCGGGCTGTGCTCGGCGATCACCGAGTAGACGAAGTCCGAGCCGGTCGTCATCACGGCCCTGTCCCTGGCGAAGACGTCGAGCACCGCTTCGTCGAGTTGGGTGGCCAGCGCCGACACCGCCCCGCCCGCCAGCGCGTACGGGGCGCCCCACATCCCCCCGACCCGGCGCAGCGCCTCCTGCACGCCGTCCCCGCGCCAGCCGATGCCGGTCTCGGCCAGTGTCCGGTAGGCACCGGGGTCGATGCTGAGCAGCACGTTCTCGAAGAAGTCGGTGAGCACCCAGCCGTCGGCGGCCCCCAACGCCAGCGGAGTACGGCCCGCGGCGGCGAGCCTGGCGTTGAGCGACGTCCACTCCTCCCAGGTGGTGGGGACGTCCTCGCCGAGATCGGCCAGTGCCTGCGGTCGGTACCAGACACAGGACTTGTGCACGATCTTGAAGGGCAACCCGTATCGACGACCGTCCACCGACATGACCGACCGCCAGCCTGCCGGGGCCGCGTCGTCGTCGAGTTCCAGCGGAACCAGCCCGCCCGAGGCGACACCGGAACGCAGGAGCCCCGGGCGCGGCAGCATGATCACGTCCGGCGAGCCCACCGGCCGGTCGCCGAGTGCCGCGGCGATGTCATCGCCCATCGGCACGATCTCCGTGCCGACACCGTGCTGAGCGGAGAAGACGTCGAGGACCCGCCGGAAGGACGCCAGCTCCCGCCCGCTCCAGGTCACCGCGACGCGCAGCGACCCGGTGACGGCCGAGCAGCCTGCGATCGGGCCCATGCCGACCACGGCACCGAGCGGAAGGGCCAGCGCCCCGAGAACGGCGCGTCGGGAGACGCCGTTGCGTGCCCTTGACGAACCCCGCGCGGTCATCCCGGATCCGGTGGAACGGTCGACGAGGAGACACCCTCGGGCAGCGTCAGATCGACGACGTCGGCAGCGGGCACGAATCCGTCGAGCCGACGTCGGTCATCGGTGACGACCAGCAGGGCGACGCCGGTCCGGGCGGCAGCCGCGTCGAGTCTGCCCGCCCAGCGCGGGAATCCCGTCCGATCCTCAACGACGACGGCCGGGCGCCGACGGAACAGCACCCTGGCGAAGCCTGCCTGCTGTCGTTGGCCTGGCGTGGCTCGATGCGGATGGCGGTCCAGACTCATCAGCAGGCCTGCCCGTTCGGCGGCCTTGTCGGCCTCGTCTGCCAGTCGCGGGCTCGCCCCGCCACCGGCGCTCAGCCTGCCGAAGACGATGTTCTCGCGGAGGCTCAGGTGTGGGAGCAGCCCGCCGTCAGCCGTGACGAGGCCGATCAACGGCTGCGCCCCGTCGAGGCTTGCGGTGTCCGGTCGGGCTCGTGGTCGTCCGCCGACGGTGACCAGGCCGGTCCAGCCGTCGCCCGTGCCGATCACCGCGTCCGAGAATCGGCATAACGTCGCCGAGTCCGGCAGGACGACACCGGCGATGCCACCGACCGGCACGGCAAGGCTCACCGACCGAGCCATCCCGTCGGCCCGAACGGCGTCGAGAACCAGACCTGCCCCCATCTGAAACCCCCGCACGACGCAGTGCCCTGCATCACACCTAGCATAGCGGCGGGGCGACCCGACAGAATTGCGATCGGAATATCGGCGCGATATCGCTGCGACGGCGGCCCGAGAGACAAGAGAGTGCTCGGCCGGGAATTCGCGGCGGCGGCGACTATTCGCCCGCCGAGCAGGCCGTCGGGTACATCGAATCTCGGCGAATACGGTCGAATCGACGATCCGACCGCCGTGACCCGCCTCGAGAGGCGACGGGGCTGGCGACGATCGGTTCCGGTGGACGCCTGCGGGGCGTTGGGGAGACCGGCGTCTGCTGTCCGGCGGCAACCATTCACCCGGACAGCCGACCGCGACCGCGACCTATCCGCAGATCGACGCACCGGCCTGCGAATCGCCATTCACGAAGCCCGGTTCTGCCGATCGAGGGGTCGGCGACCAGAAGTCGACGGCGATTCGCGACGAAGTGGGCCGGCATTCGATGACGGATTACGCAAACCGCGTCCGAACGTGATTCTCCTGCGGCCGCCCTCGACGGCTGACGATTCGGCGTCGTCCCGGCTGCCTGTGAGAGTTCACCGATGAGCACGTCGGGGGTGGGGAGGAGCCCGGTCGCCGACGCGGCGTGGCCGTGTCGTGCACGTCCCGGCCGGTACTCAGCCGCCGTACGCACCCGGCCCACCGCGCCGGTCCCGTGATATCCCCTCGGGACGAGAACGGCGGGGCCCGATGAATCCAGGCCCCGCCGTCTCGGTCACGCGTTGTCGGTCTGGCTCCCCTTCGGCGGGCCCGCCGGCCGCGCTGCGGCACGCCTGCGCTGCCTGCGAGCAGGCGCCGCCGCAGGGGTCGCGGCGGGCTCCGCCGGAGCGACAGGCTCGACGACCGTCTCCTGCGCCGCCGCTGGAGTCCGCACCGCGTGCCCGTTGCGCCGAGCGGGCTCGGCGGCGGGCTTCTCGACCACCTCGGCGGCGGGCGGCTCGCCTGCAGGCTCGGCCGCACGCGCCTCCTCCGCCGCGCGAGCTGCGTCGGCCTCACGGGCGGCCTTGGCCTCGGCCCGAGCCTCGGCCTTGGTCTGCCGACGCCCCTGACGGGGTGCGTCGCCGTTCTCCCGGCTGTTCTCGACCGGCGCCTGAGCCTCGGCGACCTGCTCCATCGCCTGGGCCGCCGTCTCGGCGACGGTGTCGAGCGCGACGTTGCCCTTGCCCCTGGGCCGCGACCGCCGCGACTGAGCAGGAGCGCTGCCGTTCTGCTTGTCCGAACCGCCCGCGCCGTTGGCCTGGGCTCCGGCCTGCGCCGCATGCTGATGCTGGTGGCTCGCCGTGCCGTTGCCTGCGGCCGCCCCGGCCGTCCCCGACGCGCCGTTGCCCGTCACCGCGCCGACCGGCTCGGTCGAGACGATCACCCCGCGACCCCGGCAGTGTTCACAGGTGGTGCTGTAGGCCTCGAGCAACCCGGTGCCGACGCGCTTACGCGTCATCTGCACCAGCCCCAGGGAGGTCACCTCGGCGACCTGGTGCCGAGTGCGATCCCGGCCGAGGCACTCGGTCAGCCTGCGCAGCACGAGGTCACGGTTGGACTCCAGGACCATGTCGATGAAGTCGATGACGATGATGCCGCCGATGTCCCGCAGCCGGAGCTGCCGGACGATCTCCTCCACCGACTCCAGGTTGTTCCTGGTGACCGTCTCCTCCAGGTTTCCGCCGGAGCCGGTGAACTTGCCGGTGTTGACGTCGACGACCGTCATCGCCTCGGTGCGGTCGATCACCAGGTAACCGCCGGAGGGCAGCCAAACCTTCCGATCCAGTGCCTTGGCCAGCTGCTCGTCCACCCGGTGCTCGGTGAAGGCGTCCTTCAGGCCGACGTGCCTGCGGAGCCTGCCCACCAGATCCGGCGCCACGTGGTTCACGTACGACTCGATGGTGTCCCACGCGGTGTCGCCCTGGACGACCAGGCCGGAGAAGTCCTCGGTGAAGAGGTCACGGACGACCTTGATGAGCAGGTCCGGCTCCTCGTACAGCAGTTGCGGCGCCTGGGCGCGCGGAATGGCGGCCCGCTCCTTGATGATCTCCCACTGGGCACGCAGCCTGCGGACGTCCCGATCCAGGGACTCCTCGCTGGTGCCCTCCGACGCGGTGCGGATGATCACACCTGCCTCGTCGGGGACGATCCGCTTGAGGATCTCCTTCAACCGCTTGCGCTCGACGTCGGGGAGCTTCCGGCTGATGCCGGTGGCACCGCCGCCGGGCACGTAGACCAGGAATCGCCCGGGGAGGCTGATCTGGGTGGTCAGGCGGGCGCCCTTGTGCCCGACCGGCTCCTTGGTGACCTGGACCAGCACGCTGTCCCCGGTGGACAGCGCCTGCTCGATCTTGCGGGCCTTGCCCTCCAGGCCTGCGGCGTCCCAGTCGACCTCGCCCGCGTAGAGCACGGCGTTACGGCCGCGGCCGATGTCGACGAACGCGGCCTCCATGCTCGGCAGCACGTTCTGGACTCGGCCGAGGTAGACGTTGCCCACGATCGATCCGGTGCCCGACGACGTCACGAAGTGCTCGACGAGGACGCCGTCCTCCAGCACCGCGATCTGCGTGCGGTCGCCGCGCTCACGCACGACCATCCGACGTTCCACCGACTCACGACGAGCCAGGAACTCGGCCTCCGACAGCACCGGCACGCGCCTGCGGCCCGCCTCCCGGCCGTCGCGCCGTCGCTGGCGCTTGGCCTCCAGACGGGTGGAGCCGCGTACCGAACGGACCTCGTCCTCGACGACTGGCTCGGCCTTGACCTGCGCGGGCTTGCTCTCCCTGACGTGCACCACCGTGTTCGGCGGGTCGTCGGACCGCGAGGCCGCGTCGTCCTCGGCAGTGCCCTTCCGCCGCCTGCGACGTCGACGGCGCCTGCTGCCCTCCGACTGCTCGCCCTCGGTGTCCTCTCCGTCCTGCTCGGCGGCCGCCTGCTCCTCCGCAGGGGCCTCGGGCACGACGTCAGCGGCGGTCTCGGCGGGCGTGCCGTCCTCGTCGTCGCCGGGCTCCTCGCCGCCCTCCGCGTCCTGGCCGCCTCGTCCTCGGCCCCGTCCCCGGCGTCCGCGTCGGCGGCGACGCCTGCTGCCTGCGTCTTCGTCCTCGTCGACGTCCTCGGGCGCCGAGGGGGAGACTACGGCCTGTTCGACCGGCTCGGCAGCCTGCGGCTGCTTCGCTGCGGCCTGCTTGGCGGGTGCCTGGCGAGCGGCGGGCGCCGCCGCGGGCTGCGGCGGGAGGAAGACCGGCTGCGGCGGCGCGAAGACCGGTGCGGCGGCAGCCCTCGGACCGGAGTCCTCGGCGGGCTGCTCGGCAGCGGCGGCAGACTCCTCGGCGGCCGCGCTCGGGGTCCCGGCGGCCTCCTCGGCGGGCGCCAGCTTCTCGATCACCTGAAGTGCCAGGTCGCGGGACACGCTCGACTGGGCGCTGCGAACCTCGGCCCCCAACGCCTCCAGCGCAGTCAACACGTCCTTGCTTCGTACCTCCAGCAGCTTCGCCAAGGCGTGCACTCGCAGCTTGGCGGGCAGTTCCGTCCCGCCTGCCCGTGCATCGGCAACCCCGCTGCGCTCGTCAGCGGGCGCGTTCTTCATCGACATACAGCTCCTCCGCCCCCGGGCGCGTCCTTGGCCGGACGCGGCCGCGCAGGGGCCTTCCTGTTCGTCTCCGTCGCGTCGAGCGACGGGAATCCTGTTTGAAGCCTGCCGTTTCCGAGCCGGAGCTCGAAAAGCAGCGCAGGCGGATGCCTACGACGCCGTGTGGGCCTGCCCCTCATCCCCTGTGACAGGGATTACCCGACCTAGTCTCGGGCAACCGCTCGATCAGCGGTCAACGGATCGACTAGACGCCCATCATCGTCGAGCCGCCCCTGCGCCATCCGGGTCGCCTTCGCGGGTACCGGCGGCTCCACAGCAGCGACGACGCGAAGCGCACTCAGCACGTCGTCCGGTCGCACGGTCGGAGTCACCTGCCGCACTACCACCACGAGTATCCCATACGGTCTTTCCACACTGCGCCGATCAGCCGTCCCGGCGCGCCGAGCCACCACGGCGTCACGATGCGTGGCGGTCTCCGCAGGTCCGTCCGTCGGGAGGGGACGGCTCGGGTCTGCGACGATGCCGTTCCACGACCGAGTGGCCGTCGCGTGCCCGCCGTCGACGATGGGCAGGTCCCCGCCCTGCACGGGCGCCGCGTCGGCGGCGACGGACGTCGACGAGAACGCGGCGACGGTCAGGCCGGTCGACGAGGCCGCGTCCGACGAGACCGTGTCCAACGACACTGTGGCCGCCGCAACAGCCGCCGACCCTCCGTCGGCGGCGACAGCCGACGTCGCGGTATCCGACCACGCGGCGCACGCGGTGTCCGACCACATCGCGGCCGACGAGTAGACCTCCGCGCGGACGATCGCGGCGCGCGCATCGATGGTGCGGAGGCCGTTCTTGGTCAGCCGCTCGACCTCCACCACCTCCTCGGCCAGCATCCGGCGGGTGGCGTCGCGCAGCACCTCCGGATCGACGCCCGGCACCTCGATCCGCCAACTGCTCGCCGTCAACCGCTCGGCCAGCGAACCCGGACCGGCCTCCACCACGTCGACGATGTCGAGTCCCGGCGGCAGGGCCGCGTTCAGCTCACGCCCGAGTATCGGAGGATCGACGCGCTCGGCCAGCGCGAACTCGACGTACTCGGCCTCACTCGCAGCGCCCGTCGGGGCGGCACCGGCCCAGGAGACCTTCGGATGCGGGTTGAAGCCCTGCGAATAGGCCATCGGCACGCCCGCTCGACGCAGGGCCCGTTCCACGGACCGCGCCACATCACGATGTGAGGTGAATCGGAGCCGGTCGCGCTTGGCGAACCTCAGTCGGAGTCGCTGTACCGAGGGTGGGGACGGGTTCGGTTCGGATCTGCCGCTCAGCTCACACCATCCTGGGCGCCGCATGTGGGGGTCGCGCAAGACCGTACCGCGCCGTTGTGATCGTCCGTTGCTTGTCTCGGCGACGCAGGACTCGTTACCGTCCGCACATCGTGGGGACACGATGCTCGACCGGTCTGTCCCCCCGCAACGAGCTCCTGCCTGCCCGGCCGCGAGCAGGGCAGGGATTCCGGGCGATGCTGCCGGGAACGGGGGCTGCGACGCACGGCGACGATCCGCCGCGAGCGACAGACACCGAGAATGTGATCGACGCGACAGGAGCGAGTTCGTGCCTCTGCTCAGCCCGGCGGCAGCAGCCGTGGCAGGCGTCGCGCTGTTAGCCGCAGGCCAGCTCGCGGCCCCGCTCAAGATGACGCCGCCTGCGGATCTTCGGCAGCCGTCGTGTCACGACGACGGCGAGGCGTATCGGTATCTGGTGCTCTTCGAACCCGGCACGCCCGACGACGCGGCCGAGGCCGAGATCGAGGCGGCCTGCGGAACGACGACGGTGAACTATCCGGAGATCGGCGTCGCGGTCGCTGTCTCGGCAGACGACCGATTCGACACCTGGTTCGGGCCGGATCGGGCCTTCTCGGCGCAGCGGGCGACAGCGACGCGTGCGACGTCCACGCCGAGTACGCGGCTCGGTTCGCAGGCGGCCGAGCAGCTTGGACCGGATGCACGCCCCCTGGACCCTGAGGTCCGCGCTGAGGGCTGGTCGCTACGCCAGGTGCGGGGCGATCTCGCCCATCGACTCGACCTCGGCAGTGCGGACGTCCTGATCGGCGTCCTCGACTCCGGGATCGACGGCGGACATCCCGCGCTGGCCGACGCCGTCGACCCTGGAGCCTCGGCAGGCTGTCTCAGCGGTGCCCCCGACGTGTCCACGGCCGCATGGACGCCGACGAACTCCGCGCACGGCACCCATGTCGCAGGCATCATCTCCTCGAACGGAGCGGGGATGACCGGCGTCGCGCCCGGTGTCCGACTCGCCGCCGTCCGCGTCGTCGACGAGGCGGGCCTGATCTACCCGGAGTACGCGGTCTGCGGTTACCTGTGGGCGGCCGAGCAGGGCGTCGACGTCACGAACAACAGCTACATCATCGATCCGTGGCACCTCGACTGCGAACAGGAACCCGGCGCCCAGGTCGCGACGGAGGCAGTGCGGCGGGCGATGGGCCACGCCACCGATGCAGGCGTGCTCGCCGTGGCGGCGGCAGGAAACGACGCGGTCGACCTCCTGGCCCTGACCGACCGCCCGTCGGCCGGATCGAGCGGGCGCGACTGCCTCCCGTTACCCGCGGGCCTCTCCGACGTGGTCACCGTCTCGGCGGTGGCCGCCGACGGGACCAAGGCCCGCTACAGCTCGTACGGCCTCGGCGTGGTGGATCTCGCGGCGCCGGGCGGTGACCGGCGGCACCCGGCAGGCATCGGGCCGGGACGGTGTGTGCGCTCGACGGTCCCCGGCGGCTACGAGGACCGGTGCGGCACGTCGATGGCGGCGCCACACGTCGCGGGCGTGGCCGCGCTGCTGGTCTCCCAGCGCCCCGACGCCTCGCCCGCCGAGCTTCGCTCGGTCCTGCGCCACCAGGCCAACCCGCTGTCCTGTCCCGAAGAGTACGACCTCAATCTGGACGGGACGCCGGATGCCGACTGTGTCGGCGCCAAGTCGTACAACAGCTTCTACGGCGCGGGCCTGGTCGACGCACTTCGTGCGGTGCGGAACTGACGGCAGCCGCCGCGATCCACGGCTCGAGCCGTCGCCGTGATCACCCGTCCCCGGCGTCCGCTCCGCAGGCGCCGTTCCCTGCTTCAACGACCGCAGACGAGCCGTCGACCGTCCTGCCGGAGGCGCACTTCCCCAGCCGCGACCCTGCGCCCGCCGACCGGCCCGGCCCAGGATCAGGTTCCTGTCGAAAAGGACCGGCCGACGTGCCCTAGGACGGGCTCAGCGCGCCGCGAGGAAGTCACGGGTCGCCCCTGCCACCTGGGGAAACCACGGGGTGAAGTCCGCATGCCCGCCGCCGTCCAGCGTCGCGAGCACCTCCGCCAACGGGGTCCAGCGCAGGGCGCGGACCTCACTCGGATCGACCGCGCCGGGCTCGCCCTCGAAGCGCCCGATCAGGACGTGGTCGTACTCGTGTTCGACGTAACCCTGTTCCGTGTCGGGAGCCCGGTAGACGAAGGCGCCTGCCTCGCTCAGGTCGGCGACCTCCACGCCCAACTCCTCGCGCAGCCGCACCCGTGCGGCGGCCACGACCGACTCGCCGGGCCACGGATGTCCGCAGCAACTGTTGGTCCATCTGGTCGGGAATCTCAGCTTGGCCGAGGAGCGCTGCTGTAGCAGCACGCGATCCCGCCCGTCTACCAGCATCACCGAGAAGGCACGGTGCAGCAGCCCGCCGTCGGAGTGCGCCTCATGAACCGAGGAGCGTCCCAGCGTCCGGCCCTGCTGATCGACCAGCTCGACCAGTCGCTCCTCACGGATGCGCTGCTGCTCCTGCGTCGTGACGGTCATCCGAGGTCCTCCTGGGGGTCGGGGCCTGATCGTCGGTCCGCACCTCGAGCGAGCGACTCGCCGTGGGCGATTCGGCCGCCACGGCTCGCCCGCTCCATCCTCCGCACCCGAGGGGAGGCGGACCACAGACCGCGCTGAAGGACTCGACGTGATGGCGCCGAGGCCGTCCGTGTCCTCCAGGATCAGACCTCAGCCGCCTGCGGACAAGGAGGGATTTCGTACCGGGCTGCCCTGGCCGACGGGACTGATCGGCAGCATCGTGCGACCGGTCGGCCCGATCTCGATGTCGGTGCCCATCGCCGGGCACACCCCGCAGTCGAAGCAGGGCGTCCAGCGGCAGTCCTCCTGCTCCTGCTCGTCGAGCGCGTCACGCCAGTCCGCCCACAGCCACTCCTTCTCCAGCCCAGAGTCGAGGTGGTCCCAGGGCAGCGTCTCGTGTTCGGTCCGCTCGCGGGTGGTGAACCAGTCGATATCGACACCCAGCAGGGGCAACTCGGCGGCGCAGGCGTCCAGCCAGCGTTGATAGGAGAAGTGCTCGGTCCAGCCGTCGAAACGCCCGCCCTGGCGCCACACCCGCTCGATGACCCGGCCGATCCGCCGGTCGCCCCTGGAAAGCAGGCCTTCGATCAAGGAAGGCTTGCCGTCGTGGTAGCGCATCCCGATGCTGCGGCCCAGGCTGCGGTCCTCGTTGACCGCGGCACGGAGGCGGCGGAGTCGCGCGTCGATCGTGTCGGGGTCGAACTGCGCGGCCCACTGGAACGGCGTGTGCGGCTTGGGCACGAACCCGCCGATGGACACCGTGCACCGGATGTCCTTGTTGCCCGAGGCGGCCCGGCCCGCCCGGATGACCTCCTTGGCCATCCGCGCGATCTGCAGCACGTCCTCGTCGGTCTCGGTGGGCAGCCCGCACATGAAGTACAGCTTCACCTGCCGCCAGCCGTTGGCGTAGGCCGTGGTGACGGTGCGGATCAGGTCCTCCTCCGACACCATCTTGTTGATCACGCGCCGGATGCGTTCGCTGCCGCCCTCCGGCGCGAAGGTCAGGCCCGAGCGTCTACCGTTGCGGGCCAGCTCGTTGGCAAGGTCGACGTTGAAGGCGTCCACCCTGGTCGACGGGAGCGACAGGCCGGTGTTAGTGCCCTCGTACCGGTCGGCCAGCCCCTTGGTCACCTCGGCGATCTCGGAATGGTCGGCGCTCGACAACGACAACAGGCCGACCTCCTCGAAGCCGGTGGCCTCGAGTCCCCGCTGCACCATCGCCCCGATGCCCTCGGCCGAGCGTTCCCGCACCGGACGGGTGATCATGCCTGCCTGACAGAACCGGCAGCCTCGGGTGCAGCCGCGGAAGATCTCGACGCTCATCCGCTCATGCACGCTCTCCGCGAGAGGGACCAGCGGCTGTTTGGGGTACGGCCAGGCGTCGAGATCCATGGTCGTGCGCTTGGCGATCCGCGCCGGAACCCGGTCGCCGACGGGGCGCACCTCGTCGATGGCACCGTCGGCGAGGTAGTCGACCTCGTAGAACTGCGGCACGTAGACCTGGCCGGTCTCGGCCAGCCTGGTCAGCAGTTCAGGCCGGCCGCCGGGTCTGCCGTCGGCCTTCCATCGACGGATCAGGTCGGTGACCTCCAGCACGGCCTCTTCGCCGTCACCGAGGATCGCCGCGTCCAGGAAGTCGGCGATCGGCTCCGGATTGAAGGCCGCGTGGCCGCCGCCCACGACGATCGGGTGGTCCTCGGTGCGGTCGACCGCGTGCAGCGGGACGCCTGCGAGGTCCAGCGCGGTCAGGAGGTTCGTGTAGCCCAGTTCCGTGGCAAAGCTGACCCCGAGCACGTCGAAGGCGCCGACCGGTCGGTGTCCGTCGACGGTGAACTGCGGGACGTCGTGCTCACGCATCAACGCCTCGAGATCCGGCCACACCGCGTAGGTCCGTTCGGCGAGCACGTCCGGCTGCTCGTTGAGGATCTCGTAGAGGATCATGACGCCCTGGTTGGGGAGTCCGACCTCATAGGCGTCGGGGTACATCAGCGCCCAGCGGACGGTGGTGGTGTCCCAGTCCTTGACGGTCGCGTTCAGTTCACCGCCGACGTACTGGACGGGCTTGGACACCCTGGGCAGCAGCGGTTCCAACCGGGGGAAGACGGACTCGACGCTCACGGCGAACAGGGTAACGGCCGTGCTCCCGCAGGCCGGGAGGCGCAGTCGGCGGGCCTGCCTGCGCGGAGCCGCCCGGCGCAGGCGAGCGGACGCAGGCCGAGGGGATTCGGCGGGAACGGACACCGGCGGACGGACATCGGCGTCAGGACGAAGGCCGTCGCGAGCGCGGCCGCCGGGGGCGCCCCCGCCACGCGACGACCGCGCTACTTCAGCAGCAGGCGCTCCAGCCGCCGCGTGGCGATGACGACGCCGATCCCGGCCATGACCACGAAGTACCCGACATGCCCGAGCAGGCCCCAGCTCACCGCACCCGTGGACAGGCCCCGCATGAGCTCCACACCATGGAACAGGGGCAGACACTGCACCAGCAGCTGCGCGGCCCTCGGGTAGACCTCCAGCGGAAAGAAAGTGGTGGAGAACAATGCCATCGGCAGGATGGCGAGCTGGACGAAGTCGAAGTCCTGCGTCGAGCGGATGAAGGTGGTCGCCGCCATCCCCACCGCGGCGAAGGCGAAGGAGACCAGCACGGCGGCGGGCAGTGCGAGGAGCGCCCACGGCGAGGTGATCAGGCCCATGCCCAGCATCACGCACAGGAAGCCCGCCGAGTAGACGCCGCCACGCAGCACCGCCCAGGTGATCTCGGCGATCGCGACGTCGAGCGGCCCCATCGGGGTGGCCAGCACCGCGTCGTAGAGCTTCGCATGCTTGAGCTTGAAGAAGATGTTGAAGGTGGCGTCGTACACCGCGCCGTTCATCGCCGAGACGGCCAGCAGGCCGGGCGCGATGAAGGCGGCGTAGTCGATCGGGGCGCCGCCGGGAGCGCTGAGCTGCCCGACCATCCCGCCGAAGGCGACGCCGAGCGAGAGCAGGTAGAACAGCGGCTCGAAGAAGCCGGACAGGATGGCCAGCCAGGCGCCCCGCCCGGCGAGCATGGACCGCTCGACCAGCCTGCTCGCCCGACCCGCGTACAGGCCGGGCGGGAAGATCCGCAGCAGCGGCCCCGCGACGTGCCGGGGCGGCGGTGCGCTCTGCTCGATCGTCGTCGGCTCGACGCTCATCCTCACACCACCAGCCGCTTGCGGAACATCCGGCAGGACAACACCGTGCCGACGAGGAACAGTCCGATCAGGTAGGTCAGGTGGCCCAGTGTGGGCAGCGGGGCCAGCGTGCCGAACGCCGCACCCCGGGCCAACTCCGTGCCATGCCAGAGCGGAGCGACCCAGGCGATCGGCTGCAGCGGCTCCGGCAGCCTGCTGATTGGGTAGAAGGTGCCCGCGAACAGCATCATCGGCAGCACGATGAATCGGAAGAGTGCGTTGAAGCCGTCGCCCTCGCCCTGCATCCTCGCGGCGACCGCCACGACCGGGGCGGCCAGCGCCATCCCGGTGAGCACCGCGAACACCAGGGAGAGCAGCACGCCTACGCCGGCCACGGCACCGAGCAGGGCCGCGACGGCGAGGAAGGCCACGCCGGAGAAGGTGAGGCGCAGCATGATCCACAGCAGCTTCCCGCAGGCGATCTGCTCCGGGCTGATCGGCGTCGCGGTCACCGCCCAGAAGTTCTTCTGCCACTTGAAGCCGGACAGGACGGGATAGGTGGCCTCGCCCGCCGCGGTCTGCACGGCACCCACCACGAGCATCGCTGGCGCCAGGTACACCAGGTAGTCCAGGCCTCGGGTGGCCTCGCTCGGCTCGACGAGCGCTCCCATGCCCATGCCCATCGCCACCAGGAACAGCACCGGCAGCAGCACGCTGGAGATCAGCGTGGCGCGCCAGTTCAGCCGGTACCAGATCCACTGGCCCTCCAGAACCAGCAGGACCGAGGGGACGAAGCCCGATGCCCGGCCGGTGGAGGCTCTGGCCGTCGGCGGTGCGGCGTCCGAGGTTCGCGTCGTCATCGTCAGTCCACCAGCGTTCGTCCGGTCAGCCGGAGGAAGACGTCCTCCAGCGTGCTTCTGCGGACCAGACTCGACAGCGGCTCCACGTCGCGCCGGTGCACGGCGGCCAGCGACGCCTCGCCGTCGGCGGTGTAGAGCAGCACCCGGTCGGGCAGCACCTCGATGCGATCGGCGGTGTCGGCCACCAGGGGGGCGTACTGCTGCACCTCGCCGGGCGGGAACCGCAGTTCCAGGACCTCCCGGGTGCAGTAGTCCCTGATCAGCTCACGTGGTGAGCCCTCGGCGGCGATCCGGCCGCCGTCCATCACCACCAGCCGGTCGCAGAGCTGTTCGGCCTCGTCCATGTAGTGCGTGGTGATGATGAGCGTGACCCCGGCCTGCTTCAGCCGGAACAGTCGATCCCACAGCACGTGTCTGGCCTGCGGATCAAGCCCGGTCGTCGGCTCGTCCAACAACAGGACCTCGGGATCGTTGACCAGCGACCGTGCGATCGTGAGCCTGCGCTTCATCCCGCCGGACAGCGGTTCGACCTTGTCGGCGGCGCGGTCGGCAAGCTGGGCGAAGTCGAGCAGCTCCACGGCCTTCTCCCGCACGGCCGCGCGGGAGAGCCCGAAGTACCGGCCGTAGACCTGGAGGTTCTCCCGGACCGACAGTTCGAGGTCGAGGTTGTCCTGTTGGGGAACGACGCCGAGCCTGGCCCGGATCTTCGGGCCGTCGACGGCGGGGTCCATGCCGAGCACCCGCAGCTCGCCACCGGTGCGCGGGGAGACACAGGCGATCATCCGCATCGTCGAGGACTTGCCCGCGCCGTTGGGACCGAGGAAGCCGAAGGCCTCCCCGGCTCGCACGGCCACGTCGATCCCCCTGACGGCCTCGAAATCGCCGAACCGCTTGGTCAGGCCCTCCGCATGCACCAGGAAGCCGTTCATCGTCACGAGAGTGAAGGGTATGCCTCGACTCCG
The DNA here is from genome assembly GCF_001941625.1 of Actinoalloteichus fjordicus. Classification (NCBI taxonomy): domain Bacteria; kingdom Bacillati; phylum Actinomycetota; class Actinomycetes; order Pseudonocardiales; family Pseudonocardiaceae; genus Actinoalloteichus; species Actinoalloteichus fjordicus. The sequence continues at coordinate 1,813,525 of NZ_CP016076.1, read as the reverse complement.
ACAGAAGAAACCGAATTCGACGGTTCTCGGCCTGTGCGAAGGAGACGCGACGGCCGAACGACCGGTCGAACGGAGATCGACGGCGGAAGAGGGTCTGCCGGCCGACGGGCCTCGACCCGCCTGTGGAGCGGCATCGATGACGAACGGTCGATCGGCCCCGAGGTCAGGGCCGATCGACCCGGAGATCAGATGTTCGGGAACCAGAGCTTGATCTCGCGCTCGGCCGACTCCGGCGAGTCGGAGCCGTGGACCAGATTCGACTCCGTCTCCAGCGCGAGGTCGCCGCGCAGCGTGCCGGGGGTGGCCTTCTCGACCGGGTCGGTGCCGCCCGCAAGCTGCCGGAACGCCGGGATCGCCCTCGGGCCCTCGACGACCAGGGCCACCACGGGGCCGGAGGTGATGAAGTCGAGCAGCGATCCGAAGAACGGCTTGCCGTCGTGCTCGGCGTAGTGCTGCTCGGCGAGGTCACGGGTGACCACTCGCAGTTCGAGTGCGGCAAGGCGCAGGCCCTTGCGCTCGATGCGGGACACGACCTCGCCGACGAGGCCCCGTGCCACGCCGTCGGGCTTGACCAGGACCAGGGTGCGCTCGCTCACGGCCGCTCTCTCTCCTTGACGTCGGCCGACCCGGACGGTCGGCGTCGAGTGACGGCGGGTCTGCCGTCCGTTTCGTCTGAAAGCCTAGTCACGTACCGACGGGTGATCATCATCAGTCCGGCGGCGGCTGCTGGCTGGGCAGCCTGCCCTCGTCCATCCGGCGGGCGACGTCGAGCTTGAACCACACCAGCGCCGCCCACACCAGGGCGAACAGCACCCCGGGGATCAGTAGGAACGGCTCGACCAGCCCGGCGGCCAGCAGCAGGCCCTGGAGGCTGAGCGCCGCCGTCAGTCCCCAGCTGCGGCCCTGGACGCCCGAGGCGAGGAGCAGGAGCACGACGAGCACCAGGACGAAGGTCCAGCCGAGGCTGCCCGCCCCGTCGCCGAGGCGGCCGACGACCAGCAACGCGAGGGCGACGACGATCGCCTCCAGCACCAGCGCCCCCGCCAGCACACCGCGCAGCCCCTTCCAGGGGTCCACGGCGGGCGGCGGCACTGCCCCGGGCTGCTCGGCGGCGCCTTCGGTGGTCCCGGCCGCGCCTGCGGCCCGCTGCGCTGTGCCTGCCTGCACCGCATCGGGACCGGTCACGTCATCGCTCATTCCGGCTTCCTCCCGAAGAAGGCACGGGCCTCTCCTGCGGTCACGACGGATCCGGTGGCGACCACGCCCCGGCCCGCGGCTGGTTCGTCGGGGTCGTCGGTCTCGGCGGACATCCGCAGGGCCGTCTCCAGGGCCTCCCCCAGCGCCGGGGTCACCGTCACCCGCGACTCACCGAAGAGGCTGACCGCCAGCTCACCCAGTGCCTCGGCGGACAGCGCCCTCGGGGACGAGTTCTGGGTGACGACGAAGTGATCGACGACCGGCCCCAGCTCGGTGAGGATTCCGGCGGCGTCCTTGTCGCCGAGCACGCTCACCACGCCCACCAGCCGGTCGAAGGCGAACTCGGCGGCGATGGCCTCGCGCAGCGCCGTGGCGCCGTGTGGATTGTGCGCCGCGTCGACGAGGACGGTCGGCGCGGACCGGACCGGTTCGAGCCTGCCGGGGCTGTGCACTTCGGCGAACCCCTCCCGGATGACCTCGACGTCGAGCATCCGATCCTGACCCGCACCGAAGAACGCCTCCACCGAGGCGAGGGCTATCGCCGCGTTACGCGCCTGGTGGGCGCCGTGCAGCGGGAGGAAGACGTCCTCATACACCCCGCCGAGGCCTTGCAGCCGCAGCAGCTGGCCGCCGACGGCGACGGACCGCTCCAGGACGCCGAACTCCGCGTCCTCCCTCGCGACGGTCGCGCCCACCTCGATGCAGTGCTCCAACAGCACTCGGGTGACCTCGGGGGCCTGCGCGGCCAGCACCGCCGTCGAGTCGGGCTTGATGATGCCCGCCTTCTCCTTGGCGATGCCCAGGATGTCGCTGCCGAGGTACTCGACGTGGTCCAGCGCGATCGGGGTCACCACGCTCACCCTGCCGTTGACGACGTTGGTGGCGTCCCAGCCGCCGCCGAGGCCGACCTCGATCACGGCCGCCTCGACGGGCGCGTCGGCGAAGGCCGCGAACGCCATGCCCGCGAGCACCTCGAACTTCGTCATCCTGATGTCGCCTCGGCCGTCGACCATCGACACGTAGGGCTCGATGTCGCGGTAGACCTCGACATAGCGTTCCGGGGAGATCGGCGTGCCGTCCACGGCGATCCGCTCGGTCACCGACTGAAGGTGCGGGCTGGTGAAGCGACCGGTGCGCAGCCCGATCCGCCCCAGCAGCGCGTCGATCATCCGCACCGTGGAGGTCTTGCCGTTGGTGCCGCCGACGTGCACGACGGGGTAGGCGTGCTGGGGAGAGCCGAGCAGGTCGGTGAGGACGGCGATCCGATCCAGCGACGGCGCGACCGTCGACTCCTGCCAGCGGGTGTCGAGTTCCTCCTCGACCTCCCGCAACGGCTGCAAGGCGTCCGACTCCGCGCTGCTCATGCTCGCTCCCCCACCGCTGCGGGCAGGGCCGCGAGCCGCTCGGTGAGCCGATCGCGTTCCTCGACCGCCGCGTCCCGCCGCGCGGTGATCTTGGCGACCACCTCGGCGGGCGCCTTGCCGATGAACGCGGGATTGCCCAGCTTGCCCTCGCAGCCCGCCAGTTCCTTCTCCGCCACCGCCAGGTCCTTGGCCAGCCGCCTGCGTTCGGCGGCCACGTCGACGGTGCCGGAGGTGTCCAGCTCGATCTTCACCTCACCGGTCGGCAGCCCGACCTCGAAGGACACCGTGACCGAGTAGTCGTCACCGGGCTCGGCCAGCCGGGACAGGGCGCGGATCGCCGGGACGTGATCGGAGAGGTCCGCGCAGCAGGCGCCGCGCACGGCGCCGACCACCGGCTGATTGGGCTTCACCCCCTGATCGGCCCGGAAGCGACGGATCTCGGTGACCAGCCGCTTCAGCGAGTCGACGCGGCGGGCGGCCCGGTCGTCGGGCTCGTGGCCCGCGCGCACCGGCCAGGCGGCGACCACCAGCGACTCGCCGCCGGTGAGTTCCCGCCACAGGACCTCGGTCACGAACGGCATCACCGGGTGCAGCAGCCGCAGCAGGACGTCGAGCACGTGGCCGAGGACCGCTCTGGTCGCCTCGGCACGCTCGCCGCCCTCGGCGATCTGCACCTTGGCCAGCTCGACGTACCAGTCGCAGAACTCGTCCCAGGTGAAGTGGTAGAGCGCCTCGGTGGACTTGGCGAACTGGAAGTCCTCCAACCGCTGGTCCACCTCGCCGACGAGTCGGTCCGCCGAGTCGAGGATCCAGCGGTCGACGTCGGTGAGCTCCTCGCGCGGCGGCACCGGCCGCTCGACCGTGGCCCCGTTGATCAGCGCGTACCGGGTCGCGTTCCACAGCTTCGTGCCGAAGTTGCGGGACGCGCCCACCCACTCCTCGCTGACGGGGACGTCGACGCCGGGATTCGCGCCCCTGGCGAGGGTGAAGCGCAGGGCGTCCGCGCCGAACCGCTCGAGCCAGTCCAGCGGGTCCACCGTGTTGCCCGCCGACTTCGACATCTTCTTGCCGTGCTGGTCACGCACCATGCCGTGCAGCACGATGGTGCGAAACGGGGGCGTCCCGTCCATCGCGTAGAGGCCGAGCATCATCATCCGGACGACCCAGAAGAAGAGGATGTCGTAGCCGGTGACCAGGACCGACGTCGGGTAGAAACGGTCCAGCTCCGGGGTCTTCTCCGGCCAGCCCATCGTGGAGAACGGCCACAGGCCGGAGGAGAACCAGGTGTCCAGGACGTCCTCGTCCTGATGCCAGCCCGGTCCGCTCGGCGGCTCCTCGTCCGGGCCGACGCACACGGTCTCGCCGTCGGGGCCGTACCAGACGGGGATGCGGTGTCCCCACCAGAGCTGCCGGGAGATGCACCAGTCGTGCATGTCGTCGACCCAGTCGAAGTAGCGCTTGGCCATCTCCGGCGGGTGCACGGCGACCTCGCCGGAGCGGACGGCCTCGCCTGCCGCCTCGGCCAGCGGCGCCACCTTCACGAACCACTGGAGCGAGAGCCTCGGCTCGATCGGCTCCTTGGACCGCGAGCTGTGTCCGACGCTGTGCCGGTAGGGCCGCTGCTCGGCCACGATGCGGCCCTGCTCGCGCAGCGCCTCGCGGACGGCCTTGCGGGCCGCGAAGCGGTCCAGACCGTCGAACTCGGTGTCCGTCCCGGTGATGCGGCCCTGCTCGTCCATCACGGAGAGCATCGGCAGGTCGTGACGCCTGCCGATCTCGAAGTCGTTCGGGTCGTGCGCCGGGGTGACCTTCACTGCGCCGGTGCCGAACTCGGGGTCGACGTGCGCATCGGCGATGACCGGGATGCGCCTGCCGGTGATCGGCAGCGTGATGAGGGTGCCGACGAGGTGGCGGTACCGCTCGTCGTCGGGGTGCACGGCCACGGCGGTGTCGCCCAGCATGGTCTCGACCCTGGTCGTGGCGACCACGATGGCGGCGTCGCCGTCGCCGTAGCGCATGGAGACGAGTTCTCCGTCGACCTCCTTGTGCTCCACCTCGACGTCGGAGAGCACCGACCGCAGCTCGGGAGACCAGTTGACCAGGCGTTCCGCCCGGTAGACGAGCCCCTCGTCGTGGAGGCGCTTGAAGATCGTCTGGACGGCGCGGCTGAGCCCCTCGTCCATGGTGAAGCGCTCGCGACTCCAGTCGACCCCGTCGCCGAGCCTGCGCATCTGTCCCAGGATGGCGCCGCCGTGTCGTTCCTTCCACTGCCAGACCCGCTCGACGAAGGCCTCTCGACCCAGCTCGCGCCGGCTGGTGCCCTCGGCGAGGAGCTGCTTCTCGACCAAGGCGTGGACGGCGATGCTGGCATGATCCATGCCGGGCAGCCAGAGTGCCTCGTGACCCTGCATCCGGCGCCTGCGCGTCAGGACGTCCATCAGGGTGTGCTCGAAGGCGTGGCCGAGATGGAGACTGCCGGTCACGTTGGGCGGCGGGATCACGATCGAGAAGGGCGGCCGGTCGCTGTGCGGGTCCGCCGTGAAGTAACCGCGCTCTACCCACTGCTCGTACAGTCGAGGCTCCACCTCGGCGGGGTTCCACTTCGCGGGCAGGGTCGACTCCGGGCGGGCATGGGTCTGTGTCACCCGAAAAAGTCTACGGAGCGCAGTCGAGCCTGTTGAGGCGGTCCTCCACGCCAGGCGCCGACGCCGTGCCGTCCGGGCCGCTGCGCGTCGGGACGAACCCCCGGTCGCCACCATTCCGGCACCGCCATTGAAGATCAAGAGCGTCGGTCTCGACTGTTATCTTGCGGACATTCGCTTGATCTTTTCAGAGGGGGACGTCGTGACAGAACAGCCGAGCAGGCCTGCGCCAGACGAGCCGTCGGGGGGTGAGACGCCGATGGCGGCGGGCGGGCACCACGGCCCGCCGAAACACGGCGTGAAGATCGTCGTCACACTGCTGGCCGTCACGACCGCCGTGGTGGGGGCCGTGCTCTACGGCCCGACGGCGCTGGACGCCATGCTGGACGCCGACGAGCTCGATGACGCCCCCGCCGCCACCGCGCAGCAGACCGAGGAGGCGGACGTCTCCTCGACGGTCCCGACGCCCGCGACCCCGCCGGTCCAGCAGGTCGATCTGAGCAGGCCCTATGAGCGCACGGCCGCGGCCGGCTGGGCGGAGGGCGAGGCGGGCATCGTGGGGGCGGAGGCCGTGCCCGTCGGCGATCACGACGCCGACGAGGTGGCGACCGCCGTCGAGGCGGTCCGCGAAGCACTGATCGCTGCCAGGCTGGACCCCCGATCGCTGACCGAGCACGATCCGGAGGGCTATCTCTCCCTGCTCGCGCCTGATCTCCAGACCGGCCTGCGCGAGACCTTCGCCGAGGACGACGTCGAGGCGGGGCTGTGGATCACCCGGATCGGTGAGGACCCGTTGCTGCCGGTGCCGCCCAGGGTGGACGGGGAGATGACCGTCGAGCTGGACGAGGACGGCGAGATCCTGGTGCGCACCAACTATCTGTTCGCCTATGCCTTCGAACCGCCTGCCGACCTCGCGGAGACCTCGGGCCTCACCAACACCGACCTGGTGGTCTTCAACCGCATAGAACAGGACTACTCCTATGTGACCGGGCAGGAATGGGCGGACACCTCACACGGGCTGTGGGCCGAGGAACTGGTGAGCTTCAGCTACGGGATGGCCTGCGACGTCGCCGATCGCGGCTTCCTGGCCCCCGGCTTCGCCGAGGAGAGCCCGGAGCTCGTCGCGATGCCCGACGAGACCGAGATCCAGGGCATGTTCGACGCCACGCAGCCCATGCCCACCGAAGGCAACTGCTGAGCGACGGCACGCCCGCGCCGCCCATGCCGTAGCCGGCCGCATCGCCTACGCGCCGACCACGGCAGGCCTGACCGACCGGATCCCGCCGACTCCCCCTCCCGGCGGGTTCGGTGTCGAGGCCGTGGCGAGACAGGACGTCAAGACCCCTTTGTCCTCCCGCCCTCCTTGTCGCAGGATGTGAGAATGACTCGCGAGGCGCCTCGGCAGGACATCGACGAATCGGAGCTGGCCGTCTCCAAGCCGAAGGAGTGGGCGGCGGGCATTCCCGGCGTGCTGGTCTCCCTCGGCCGAGGCTTGGAGCAGATGGGCGCGGGACGCACCGTCAGCACACTGCGGCTGCTCAATCAACGCAAGGGCTTCGACTGCCCCGGCTGTGCCTGGCCGGAGGGCCAGGGCCATCGCAGTCTCGCCGAGTTCTGTGAGAACGGAGCGAAGGCGGTCGCCGAGGAGGCGACCCGCAGGCGCGTCGACGAGGCGTTCTTCGCCACCCACTCCGTCGCCGAGCTGGCCGAGCGCACCGACTACTGGCTGGGCAGCCAGGGCAGGCTGACGCACCCGATGGTCCTGAGACCCGGCGGGACGCACTACGAGCCGATCTCCTGGGCGGAGTCGTTCGAGCTGATCGCGGCCGAGCTGGGCGAGCTGGACTCCCCGGACCAGGCCGTCTTCTACACCTCCGGTCGCACCAGCAACGAGGCCGCCTTCCTGTACCAGCTGTTCGTCCGGTCCTTCGGCACGAACAACCTCCCGGACTGCTCGAACATGTGCCACGAGTCCTCCGGTTCCGCGTTGAACCAGACGCTCGGCATCGGCAAGGGATCGGTCAGCCTCGACGACGTCCACCACGCCGACCTGCTGCTGATCGTCGGGCAGAACCCCGGCACCAACCACCCTCGGATGCTCTCGGCGCTGGAGAAGGCCAAGCGCAACGGCGCGAAGATCGTGGCGGTGAACCCGTTGCCGGAGGCGGGGCTGCTCCGGTTCAAGAACCCGCAGAACATCCGGGGCGTGCTCGGCAAGGGCACCGACCTCGCCGACGAGTTCTGTCAGATCCGGCTCGGCGGAGACCTCGCCCTGTTCCAGGCCCTCGGTCACCTGCTGCTGGCTGCGGAGGAGGAGTCGCCCGGCACCGTCCTGGACGGCGACTTCATCCGGGAGCACAGTCACGGCTTCGCCGAGTACGCCGCCCACGTGCACGCCCTGGACTGGGCGCAGGTGGAGGAGGCGACCGGCCTCGCCAGAAGTCAGATCGAGACGGTGGCCAGGATGCTGATCGCCTCCGAGCGGACGATCGTCTGCTGGGCGATGGGCATCACCCAGCACCGGCATTCGGTCGCGACGATCCGCGAGATGGTCAACGTGCTGCTGCTGCGAGGCATGATCGGCCGCCCCGGCGCAGGCGTCTGCCCCGTCCGAGGTCATTCCAACGTGCAGGGCGACCGAACCATGGGGATCTGGGAGAAGCCGCCCGAGTCCTTCCTCGACGCGCTGGAACGCGAGTTCGCGCTGCCGATGCCGCGCGAGCACGGCTTCGACACGGTCGCGGCGCTGCAGGCGATGCGGGGCAGGGCGGCGGACGATCGCGGGCTGGTGTTCTTCGCGCTCGGCGGGAACTTCGTCTCCGCCAGCCCGGACACCGAGGTCACCGAGGCCGCGCTGCGGTCGTGCTCGCTGACGGTGCAGGTGTCCACCAAGCTCAATCGCTCGCACGTGGTGCACGGGCGGACGGCGCTGATCCTGCCGACGCTGGGCCGGACCGAGGTCGACGTCCAGCACACCGGGGAACAGTTCGTCACCGTCGAGGACTCGATGTCTGCGGTGCACGCCTCCCGAGGCAGGCTGGAGCCGGCGAGCGAGACCCTGCACTCCGAGGTGTCCATCGTGGCCAGGCTGGCCCGAGCGGTCCTCGGCGCGGAGCACTCGATCCCCTGGGAGGACTTCGAGCGGGACTACGACGCGATCCGCGATCGAATCGCGCGGGTGGTTCCCGGCTGCGAGGACTACAACGAGAAGGTCCGCAGGCCCGACGGTTTCGTCCTGCCGAATCCGCCTCGGGACTCGCGATCGTTCCCGACGGCGACGGGGCGGGCGAACTTCACCGCGAACCGGCTGGAGGTGCTGCGGGTACCGGCGGGCAGGCTGCTCCTTCAGACGCTGCGCAGCCACGATCAGTACAACACGACGATCTACGGTCTCGACGATCGTTATCGCGGAATCAAGAACGCCCGGCGGGTCGTCTTCGTCAATCCGGCCGACTGCGAGCAGCTCGGGGTGCACGACGGCCAACTGGTCGACGTGATCAGCGAGTGGCGGGTGGGTGATCGGGTCGAGGAGCGCCGCGCGACTGGCTTCCGGGTGGTGGCGTATCCGACCGCGCGCGGCTGCGCGGCGGCCTATTACCCGGAGGCCAATCCGCTGGTTCCGCTGGACTCGGTGGCGGAGGAGTCCAACACTCCGACGTCGAAGTCGATCGTCGTCCGGCTGGAGCAGGCGGGCTGACGCCCGATTCGGACCTGCTCGGACGTCGGACCGGCCTCGGCGGCACGCCGAGTGCCGGTCCGGGTGCGTCAGCCGACGAAGAGCCTGGTCACGGTGCGGACGAGCTCCGCAAGCCCGTAGGCGAAGGGCAGCCCGACCCACAGCCAGGCGAAGGTCATCAGCCCGATCCGGCGGCGGGCCGGGGTTCCCTCTGGCAGCGCGTCCTCGGCGCTCATCGGGTGGCTCCCTTCTCGGACTTCGCCGTCTGCTCAGGCTTCGCCGTCTGCTCGGCCTTCTCTGACTTCTCGGCGGGGGCCTGACCGCCCTCGGCAGGCTCGTGGTGTCGAGAGTCCACCGGGCGGATCAGTTCGTTGGCGACGAAGCCGACCAGGAGCAGCCCGATCATGACGAACAGGGACAGGGTGTAGAGGTCGGAGCCCGTACGGCCCGCCGCCTCCTGCGAGTCGGCGACGGCGTTGACGATCAACGGTCCCAGCACGCCCGCCACCGACCAGGCCGTCAGCAGCCTGCCGTGGATCGCCCCGACCTGGTAGGTCCCGAACAGGTCCTTGAGGTAGGCCGGGACGGTGGCGAACCCGCCGCCGTAGAAGGACAGGATGCCCATCGCGGCAAGCACGAAGACCGGCGTGGACAGGCTGCCTGCCAGGGCGATCACCAGGTAGAGCAGGGCGCCCGCCCCGAGGTAGACGCGATAGACGTTCTTACGACCGATCACGTCGGAGGTCGAGGACCAGATGAAGCGGCCCGCCATGTTGGTCAGTGACAGCAGCGCGACGAAGCCTGCCGCCGCGCCCGCCGCCACCGGCGTCGCGGTGTCGGCGAAGAAGTCGATGATCATCGGCGCGGCCTTCTCCAGAATGCCGATGCCCGCCGTCACGTTGAGACACAACACCACCCAGAGGCACCAGAACTGCGGGGTGCGCACGGCGTTGCGGGCGGACACGTTCGCGGTCGTGATCATCCGTCGCGCCGTGGCCGCCGTGCGGGGCGGGCCAGGTGGCCGCCAGTCGGCTGCGGGAACCCGGATCAACAGCACGCCGAGAGACATGAACGCGGCATAGGCGAGACCGTGGACGACGAGCGTCGTGGCGATGCCCGACGAGTCCGCGCCGAAGCTGTCGAGCATCCAGGACGACCAGGGCGCGGCGATCAACGCACCGCCGCCGAAGCCCATGATGGCGATGCCGGTGGCCATGCCAGGCCGGTCTGGGAACCATTTGATCAACGTCGAGACCGGCGAGATGTAGCCGATGCCGAGACCGACGCCGCCGATGCCGCCGTAGCCGAGCACCACCAGCCAGAACTGCCCGGTGGCCACGCCCAGCGCGGCGACGAGGAAGCCGGTGGAGAAGCAGACCAGTGAGACGAACATCGCCCACCGTGGTCCGTTGCGCTCGACGAAGGTGCCGCCGAATGCGGCCGAGAGCCCGAGCATGACGATGCCGAGTTGGAAGGGCAGCGCGCTCTGAGTTCCCGATAGGTCCATCGCGGACTCCAGCGGGGGTTTGAACACGCTCCACGCGTAGGCCTGTCCGATGGCCAGGTGCACGGACAACGCCGCAGGCGGGACGAGCCATCGACTCCACCCCGGCGCGGCGACGATCCTCGACCGATCGAGCAGACCCTGAGACATCGCCACTCCAAGCACGCGACTAACACCGGAACGGGTGAAGGGACGCTACCTCGGGTGACCCCGATCTTTCGAGCATCCGGCCGATCGAATTCTCGGCCCCACCACGGACACCGGTCGGACCCGCCGAGATGCTTCCGGTGCATCAGATCCGCTACCAGTACTTTTGACCACGGCGTGGTTGCGCCTACCCCGACGCACGGCGGCAGACCTCCCAGAAATCCGACACGCGGACGATCCGCGGCCGAGGAAAGTCCCCGCCCGCCGACCGTTCTCTCATCCCTTCGAGTGACCACTCGAACAAGCGACACAACCGCAGCTTGGCCACGTAGCGCAACGACGATGGCGGTTGGTCGTGCCAGGTACCGTCGGGTGATCAGGGCCCCGACTCGGGACCCCGTCCCGAACCCGACGGAGGCACGCAGATGGGACGAGTGACCGTGCGCAGGCAGGTGCTGCGTGTCACGGCGACGGGAGCCAGGACCCGTCCGGACTCGCTGGCGGTCGAGGAACCGCTCGAGACTCGGGTGAACGGCCGCCCTCTCGCGGTGACGATGCGCACACCCGGCAGCGACGTCGAACTCGCCCATGGCTTCCTGCTCACCGAGGGCGTCATCGCACATCGTGAGGACGTCTCGATCGCCCGGTACTGCGACGGTGTCGACGACGAGGGACGCAACACCTACAACGTCCTGGACATCGCGCTCGCCGAGGGAGTCCCGCCGCCGGAGACCGGCGTCGAGCGGAATTTCTACACCACGTCCTCCTGCGGGGTCTGCGGTAAGGCCGCCCTCGACGCGGTCCGGCTGAGCACCCGGTTCTCCCCCGCCGCCGACGAGGCGCGGGTGAGCGTCGACACTCTGACGCGGCTGCCGGTCGCCCTGCGCGAGGCACAGCGGGTCTTCGACGCGACCGGCGGCCTGCACGCCGCAGGCCTGTTCACCGGGGACGGCAGGCTGCTCGCCGCCCGCGAGGACGTCGGCAGACACAACGCCGTGGACAAGGTGCTCGGCTGGGCGCTGTTGGACGGCCGCGTCCCGCTGACGGGCTGCGTGCTCATGGTGTCGGGGCGGGCGTCGTTCGAACTCGTGCAGAAGGCGGCGATGGCGGGGGTTCCCGTGCTGGCCGCCGTGTCCGCACCGTCGTCACTGGCGGTCGACCTCGCCGAGGAACAGGGCATGACCCTGATCGGCTTCCTCCGAGGGGACTCGATGAACGTCTACGTCGGTCGGGAACGGGTGACCACCGCCCACGACACGGACGCGGACCGCGCGGAATCACCCGCCACGCCCTCCTCCAGGTGAATTCACTCCGACGTCACTCGCCTAAACGTGAGCAGCGGTGGCCGACCCGGCACGGCTCGACGACGGTGGGTCTGAACCTGCTCCCAGACCCTGACGTCGAGGAGGCCCTTCCATGGCACCAGACCCCACTGTCGACTCGGCGCGCGATCCAGGCAGGCGCCGTTTCCTGACCATGATCGCGGGACTGTCCGGGCTCGGCGCGGTCGCGGTGGCCACCGGCGGGGCGCTGACACAGGGCACGGCGCACCCGGCCACCGGCATGGCGGGCGGCATGTCCCTCGGGGAGTTGCTCAGCGGCGGCATGTCGCGTGCGGTGGTCCGCCGCGAACAGGTGTGGTCGGAGGCACGCGGCCGGAACGTCGGTCTGGTCACCCTCATCCCCGCCGGGTCGTACGCCCGTCGACTCCCGGTCTGTGTGGTGCTGCACGGCAGGACCGGCAACTCCGAGGAGGTCACCGCCGCACCGATGCCCGACACGCTCGACGCCACGATCTCGGCAGGCGGCACCCCGTTCGCCGTGATGGCCGTGGACGGCGGCGACGACTACTGGCATGAGCACACCAAGGGCGACGACTCGATGGGGATGCTGCTGCGTGAGGTGCCGGTCTGGGCGGCGGCACGGGGACTCGGCATGCCGGAGGCGGCGGTAGGCGTCTCGATGGGTGGTTTCGGCGCCCTGTTGTACGCGCGCAGGCGGCGGGAACAGGGCAGGCCGCTGCGGGCGGTCGGGGCGATCGCCCCGGCGTTGATCCTCAGCTGGGACGAGATGAGCCAGCGCAACGCCTTCCACGACGAGGCGGACTGGGCGAGCATGGACCCGCTGCGCAACATCCCTGCCCTCGGCAACGTCCCGGTGGGCATCTGGTGCGGTACCGAGGACGGCTTCATCGAGGGAGCCCGGCAGTTCATCGAGAAGGCCCGCCCCGAGGTCGCGGAGCTGAGCCCCGGCGGCCACACTCGCGCCTTCTTCGACTCCTCCGTCCCACCCGCGCTGGCCTTCGTCGGGCGCCGACTCCGCTGACCTCCATCACCGCACCCGCAGACGCCCCAGGCCGCCACACCGCCGGGGCAGGCATCGGACCGACCGACGTCAGGGGCAGTACTCGCCGCCCGCCGGATCTCGTCGTCGAGTCGCCGTCGGAGGCTCAGCGCGGCGGGTCTCGGCGGGCGGTGTTCAGGTCCGCCGCCCCCGGGTCCATCAGCCAGTCCAACACCTGCGGCCACGGCCCGAAGCCGGACTCAGGGTCCAGATGCCGCCCGCCGGGCACCACGTCGACCTCCACCCCCAGCGTCCGGCCCAGGATGGTGGTCTCCGCGACGCCGCCCCACGGGTCGTCGACGCCCGCGACCAGGCGCGTGACTCCCGCCGCCCGGCGCAGGCTCCACCCGTCGACCGGCGGATACGGCATCCCGCTCAGATCGGGGTGACGCCAGCGACGACCGGGCGGGGCCACCAGCAGCACGCGATCCGCCCGCCTGCCTCGCCCGCCGAGCACGGCAGCATGATGCATCCAGGTCAAGGCCCCGCAACAGTGCGCGACCACCACGAGCTCGGTGGCACGGGGGACGCGGGCGACTCGCGCCTGCACCACGGGCAGCCAGTCGGCCAGCATCGGCGTGTCCGCTGCGGGCAGGCGCGGGAAGTCGACGTCCCAGCCGTGCTTGTAGGCGCGGGGCGCCAGCCACAGCTGCCAGTGATCCGGCGTGGGCGTACGCCAGCCGTGCAGCAGGAGCACCTGTCGATCCGACATCTCCGCCTCCGTCTCAACAGCTCTCCGGACTGCCCACACGACCGACCGTGCCGCCGTCGGCCTGCCGCCGGGCGCACCGCTCGCAGGCAGGCAGGACACCGATCCTCCGTGTCGCGGCACCAGGAGGTCCCGACTGGACTCTTCCCGGCCGGCCACGCCGCCGCTCGACGGAGCAACCGCGAACCGGCACGCTCCGGCCAGACCGGCCAGACCACCAAGGCCGCCTGTGCACGGCCGAGATCGTGCCCCCACCCGCCGCAGTGATCAGCGGCGACGCGGCGACGCCGCCGACCGCAGGCAGACGCCGAGCCGACGTCGGAGCACGCGCTCTCCCCCCGGATGTGCCCGAGGAGATCTCGCTCCCCCACCTGGCCGCGATCAGGCCAGCCGCCGGGCGAGGAAGGAAAGGGTCGCGTCCCATGACTCCTGCTGGGCGAGCGCGATCCCCTCGGCGGAGCCGCCCGCCATCAGGGTCTCGCTCCATGCTGCGGTGGTCGGCACCAGAGGCGGACGCAGGAAGTGCCCCGCGTCGGGGAAGGTCCGGGTCTCGTCCTGATGAGCGATGCCGTGCACGCCGCGTCGAGCCACCATCGCGCGAGCCATCTGATCGGCGGGCCAGAGCTGGTCGTCCTCTCCGCAGAGCAGGAGCAGCGGGGCGTCGATCCGCTCCACCGGGATGGTCGCGCGGTCCACCTCCGCGAGATTGCGCAGCCCTGCGGCGTAGGACGAGCGCAGGTGCAGCGCAGTCGGGCGGGGATGGCGGGCGACCCGATGTCGGACGGCCTGCCCGAGCAGTTCGGGAAGCAGCCTGCCTGCCCGGACCCGCACCCACGGCAGCGGCCTGCCTCGATGAGTCCACGAGGACGTGCGGGCAGGCGGCCCGCCCGCGGCAGCGGCCTGCCACACGACGGAACTCGGGGACACCAGCGCGATGGCGCGAATCGGATGGTGATCGAGATAGGCCAGCGCGGCGAGGGCACCCACACAGCCCGCCGAGGAGGCGAACACGCCGATCCGATCGGCGTCGACCCTGGGATGGGCCGCCAACCAGCCGAGAGCGTCGGTGATCGTCTCGATCGGCACCTCGGTGAACCCCGGCTGCGTTCGCTCGTCACTCAGGTAGTCCACGACGACCGCCACATAGCCGCGCGACGCGAGCAGGGCCGCTCTGGGCAGCATCGCCGCGCCGCCGGTGAACCCCGGCACGATGAGCACCCCTGGGCCGCGCCCGGAACCCGCCGGAGTGAAGACGCTGATGGTGCTGCCCGGCACGTCATGGTCCTGCCGTTCCACCCCAGCGGCGGCCCACCGCCGCACCACCGTCGCGACCGCGGTCTCCGCGCCTGCCTGCGCGGTCACGCGGCAGGTGAGCGAGTCGGGTGCGGCGCTGAAGTCGACGGGCGCCCGCCCCGGCGCGGCGAAGCGCATCGACCACCACGGACCTGCGGGGTCGATGCCCTGATACGTGCCGGTCAGCGGCTCGTGCGTACCGAGGTCGACCAGTCCGGAGACATCGGCGCCATAAGTGTTGAGCGAGGTCCAGGCATGGCCTGCCGCATCGGTGATCCGCAGCTCCAGCTTGACCCCGACGTGTGAGGCAGCGCGCACCCGGACGACAGGCGGCCGGTCCGCCATGCCGTCGAGCGGATCGATCTCCAACTCCATCGACTGCACCGACCTCCCTCGCCCCGCAGGATCGATCTCGTCGTCCCGGCGGCCTGCGGCGCGACGGACGGCACCCGGCGAGCAGCGCCGAAGATCACGCGGCGGCTGGACCTGCACGGCGAACCGCACCGAGAGTCACTTCGTCGGCTGGAGCCACGCAGGCGACCCTGCTCCCTCAGTCGAGCTCCGAGGCAGCGCCTCGCCTCACCCGAGAGCCTCGCAGGCTTCGGCCGCCTCGGCACACCGGCACGACGCGGATCCGACTCCCGGCCCGCCGTGGCAGGTTCACCACGACGGGCCGGGATTGAGCGAATCGACGTCGTCCTCGAGGCAGCGATCGACGTGCGTTGGCGGCGAGGCCCGCCGACGTCAGGCCGACTTCTCGCGGCGCTCCCGCCGAGAGGCCTGGCGGGCCACGATGGTGGGGTTCACGTTCTCTCGCACCGTCTGCTCGGTGATGACGACCTTGGCGACGTCGCTGCGGCTGGGGATGTCGTACATCACCGACTGCAGCACCTCCTCCATGATCGCCCGCAGACCACGTGCGCCGGTGCCTCGGAGGATCGCCTGGTCCGCGATCGCCTCCATCGCCTTCTTGGTGAACTCCAACTCGACGCCGTCGATGTCGAAGAGCTTCTGATACTGCTTGACCAGCGCGTTACGCGGCTCGGTCAGGATCTGTACCAGTGATTCCTTGTCCAGGTTGGTGACGCCTGCGACCACCGGCAGTCGACCGATGAACTCGGGGATGAGGCCGAACTTGATCAGGTCTTCCGGCATGACGTCGGTGAAGAAGTCCATCGCGTCGATCTCGGCCTTCGACCGGATCTCCGCGCCGAAGCCCAGCCCGCGCTTGCCGACGCGGTCCTGGATGATCTT
Source organism: Actinoalloteichus fjordicus (assembly GCF_001941625.1). Taxonomy (NCBI): domain Bacteria; kingdom Bacillati; phylum Actinomycetota; class Actinomycetes; order Pseudonocardiales; family Pseudonocardiaceae; genus Actinoalloteichus; species Actinoalloteichus fjordicus. The sequence continues at coordinate 1,797,396 of NZ_CP016076.1, read as the reverse complement.
CTCCAGGCCTGCGAACGCGCCCGCCACGATGAACAGCACGTTCGTCGTGTCGATCTGGATGAACTCCTGGTGCGGATGCTTGCGTCCGCCCTGCGGCGGGACGCTCGCAGTGGTGCCCTCGAGGATCTTCAACAGGGCCTGCTGCACACCCTCGCCGGAGACGTCCCTGGTGATCGACGGGTTCTCGCTCTTACGAGCGATCTTGTCGACCTCGTCGATGTAGATGATGCCCGTCTCGGCACGCTTGACGTCGTAGTCCGCCGCCTGGATCAGCTTCAGCAGGATGTTCTCGACGTCCTCGCCGACGTACCCCGCCTCGGTCAACGCCGTGGCGTCCGCGATCGCGAAGGGGACGTTGAGGAGCTTGGCGAGGGTCTGCGCGAGATAGGTCTTGCCGCAGCCGGTGGGCCCGAGCATCAAGATGTTGGACTTGGCGAGTTCGACGTTCTCCTCGCGGCTGTCCTTGGCTCGATCGCCCGCCTGGATGCGCTTGTAGTGGTTGTAGACGGCCACCGCGAGCGACCGCTTGGCGCCGCCCTGACCGATCACGTACTGATCGAGGAAATCGTGGATCTCGGCGGGCTTGGGCAGCTCGTCGAGCTTGACGTCGCCCGCCTCGGCGAGCTCCTCCTCGATGATCTCGTTGCAGAGGTCGATGCACTCATCGCAGATGTACACACCGGGGCCCGCGATGAGCTTCTTCACCTGCTTCTGACTCTTCCCACAGAACGAGCACTTGAGCAGGTCGCCGCCGTCACCGATACGTGCCATGACCGCTGACCTCTGTCCCCTCTGGCTCACCCGGACTCGGTGTGCCTGGCCGTGTACGTCATCGACGGTACCTTGCCTGCCCCCGGTCTTCGGGTGGGCAAGCCTCTCCCGTCGCCGCCGAGTGTGTCGGGACGTCCGACACACTCGGCGTGTCGGGTCAGTTCTGCGAGAGCTTCCGGTACGGAATCACCTCGTCGACAAGACCATATTCCAACGCCTCTTGAGCCGTCAGGATCTTGTCGCGCTCGACGTCTTCCCGGACCTGCTCTGCCGAGCGGTTCGTGTGCCGGGCGAGCGTGGCCTCCATCTGGGTCCGCACCCGCTGGATCTCGTTCGCTTGGATCTCCAGGTCCGACACCTGACCATAGACGCCTTCGATCGCGGGCTGATGGATCAGCACCCGCGCGTTGGGCAGGATCAGACGCTTGCCCGCGGTGCCCGCCGCCAGGATCACGGCGGCGGCCGAGGCCGCCTGGCCGAGGCAGGCCGTCTTGATGTCGGGCCGAACGAACTGCATCGTGTCATAGATCGCCATCAGCGAGGTGAAGGAGCCGCCGGGCGAGTTGATGTACATCGTGATCTCGCGGTCCGGGTCGTCCGACTCCAGGCACAGCAGCTGTGCCATCACGTCGTTCGCCGAGACGTCGTCGACCTGCGAGCCGACGAAGATGATCCGCTCCTCGAACAGCTTGCTGTAGGGGTTGGACTCCTTGACCCCGTAGCTGGTGCGCTCGATGAAGGACGGCAGTACGTAACGAGACTGTGGACGGTGAAGCTCGTTCATCGTGGTGACTCCTAGAGATCGGCCTGGATCAACACGGCGGCCGGGATCAGCGCCGACTCGTGCCCTTGGGGTTGGGCAGCTGGTTGGTACGGCTGACCACATGATCGACGAAGCCGTACTCCTTGGCCTCCTCGGCCGTGAACCAGCGGTCGCGGTCGGAGTCGGCGGTGATCCGCTCGACCGTCTGACCGGTGTGCTCGGCGATGAGCTCGGCCATCTCCTTCTTGTCCTTGATCCACACCTCGGCCTGGATGGCGATGTCGGAGGCGGTGCCGCCGATGCCGGACGACGGCTGGTGCATCATCACCCTGGCGTGCGGGAGGGCGTATCGCTTGCCGGGTGCGCCCGCCGACAACAGGAACTGCCCCATCGATGCGGCGAAGCCCATCGCCACGGTCGACACGTCGGGCTCGATGAGCTGCATGGTGTCGAAGATGGCCATACCCGCGAAGACCGAGCCACCCGGTGAGTTGATGTACAGCCTGATGTCGGCCTCGGGGTCCTCGGCCTCGAGCAGGAGGAGCTGGGCGCAGATCTGGTTCGCGATGTTCTCCTCGACCTGAGAGCCCAGGACGATGATCCGTTCACGAAGCAGGCGCTCGTAGACCGAGTCGTTCAAGTTGAGACCGCTGCTGCTCGAACGCATCTCGGGGGTGGGGATGGGTGGGTGCTGCGTCACGTCTGCCTGCCTTCTCCAACCAGTGATGGGCGGTTCTCGTCCACATCGGCAGCGCTACCGATGTTCCGCCGTCGGTCATCCGGATTACTCAATCGACAGTAACGAACACGGGCGGCGCTGCCTTCCCAGCACCGCCCGTGTTCGCCCAGAGCGTTCTACTTCTCCGCAGCGGCACCCGCTGCATCGGACTTGCCCGTCGTCTCGGCTTCGTCGTTCTCCACCACCGCGTCGCCCTCGATGACCGCACCGGGCGCGGCCTCCGGCTCCTCGGCGGTGCCGAACAGCTCGTCGAGGTCCAGGGTGTTGCCGGAGGCGTCGGTGACCGTGGCCTGCCGGACGACGCCCGCCAGGGCCTTGCCCCGTCGCACGTCGGCGTAGATGGCACCGAGCTGGTTGGACTGCTGGGCCCGCTGCACGTACTCGTCGGGGCTGATGCCGAAGCGCTGCGCCTGGTAGACGATGCGCTGCGTCAGCTCGTTGTCGGAGACGGCGACCTGCTCGGCGTCGGCGATGGTGTCGAGCACGAGCTGCGTGCGCACCGCCTTCTCCGCCTCGGCCTTCGTCTCGGCGTCGAAGCCCTCCAGGGTCTTGTCCTGCTGCTCCAGCCACTCGGCGAACCGCGCCTCGTCGTGGTCGAACGGGTGGATCGCGTCGTGCTTGCGCACCTCGATCTCCGCCTCGACGACCTTCTCCGGCAGCGGGACCTCGGTGGTCTCCAGCAGCACCTCGAGGACCTTGTCGCGGGCCTCCATGCCCTGCTGCATCCGCTTGACGCGGCCGATGCGCTCGCGCAGGTCGCCCTTCAGCTCCTCGAGGGTGTCGAACTCGCTGACCATCTGGGCGAACTCGTCGTCGGCCTCCGGCAGCTCGCGCACCTTCACGGAGGTGGGCTTGACCTGGACCTCGGCCTCGCGGCCCGCGTGTTCCCCGGCGACGAGCGTGGTGGTGAACGTCTTGGTCTCGTCCTGCGAGGCGCCGATCAGGGCGTCGTCGATGCCCTCCACCAGCTGGCCGGAGCCGATCTCGTAGGAGAGGCCCTCGGTGCGGGCGTCCTCGACCTCGACGCCGTCGACCGTGGCCGACAGGTCGACGACCACGAAGTCGCCCGCCTCGATCGGCCGGTCGACGCCGGTGAGGGTGCCGAAGCGCGCACGCAGCTCGTCGAGCTGGGTGTCGATGTCGGAGTCCTCCACGGCCACGTCGTCGACGGAGACGGCGAGCTCGCCGAAGGCCGGGATGGTGATGTCCGGCCGGACGTCGACCTCGGCGCTGAAGGCGAGCACGTCACCATCGTCGATCTTGGTGACCTCGATCTCCGGCCTGCCGAGGGTGCGCACCTCGCCGCTGTTGACGGCTTCCATGTACTTCGCGGGGATGGCCTCGTTGACGACCTCGTCGAGCACGACGCCTCGTCCGAGCCTGCTCTCCAGCACTCGGGAGGGGGCCTTGCCCGGCCGGAAGCCCGGAATACGGACCTGCGAGGCGAGCTTGCGGTAGGCACGGTCGAAGTCGGGCTTGAGCTCGTCGAACGGCACCTCGACGTCGATCCGTACCCGCGTCGGGCTGAGCTGCTCGACGGTGCTCTTCACGTGATCTCCTTGGGACGTTGCGATCTTGGCTGGCCTGACGTCGCCCGCCACCGGCTTCCTGGGGACAAGAACCGCGGGAGCGCCCTGGCCTGCACATAGTGCTGGTCAACGCCGGGAAGCCAGCCGTGGACTGTTGAGTGCCCCGGTGAACACGGGGTCGGACTGGCTCACAGGGCGCCGCCTGTCGGCGCGATTCTAGGCGAAGTCGCCGAGGGCCCGACCGATGGGGATGCTCGCGAGCGCCACACCTCGCGTTCGGGCGCCACGCCGAGACCGTTCATGACCCGCGCCGCCCGTCCGGTGTCACGGAGGCGTGCGACGACTGCGGCCGGGCCGTCGACTCCTCCGGCCACACCGAGAATGTGGGACATCACGAGGCCCCGCCTCGGCCGGTTCCCGTGACCTCCGGGTCCCACCTGCTCACACATGGTCGGGCTGACAGGATTTGAACCTGCGACCCTCCGCTCCCAAAGCGGATGCGCTACCAAGCTGCGCTACAGCCCGTCGCGCAGATCCTAGCGCACAGCCGAGGCGACCGAGACCGCGTGATCCACCCGGCCGCTGATCGAGATCCGACCCCGTCATCGAAGGCCCTCGGCGGCACGCTAGACTTCGATCGCAGCGCCGTCAGGCGCACTTGCGGGCGTAGCTCAATGGTAGAGCCCCAGTCTTCCAAACTGGCTACGCGGGTTCGATTCCCGTCGCCCGCTCAAGTGGTTCTACCGGTGGAAACGGCGCCTGCTCCCGGTCTCGGGAGGGGCGCCGTCGTCGTTCCGTGCAACTAACGTGCAATTGGCCGTCGTCGTCGCGCCGGACCAGGTCGTTGAGGCGTTGGGCGATGGCGCGGCCCCGCTCGGTCGTGGCGTGCTGGTAGATCAGCACGGCCCACATGGAGCCGTGGCCCTTCCGGTGCATCAGCTCGCGGGTGCGGGCTCCGGCCGTGGCGGCGAGGTGTTTGCCGGTGTGGCGCAGGTCGTGGAAATGGAAGCCGCTCGGCAGGCCTGCGGCGACCACGGTGCGGGTCCAGGCGGTGGCGCGGTGGAAGTTGCCCCGGCGTAGCGGGCCGTCCCGGTCGCCGGTGAAGACCAGGCCCTCCGTGCCGTCTTCGGCGTACTCGGCGCTGTGCTCGCGGGGTCAACGGGCCGTTCCTGGGTCGCCTCCGGGCCGCCGTGGGGCCGTGGGAGACCGCCAACAACGAGAAACGACGCTGACCGACGGGAGAAATCTCCCGCTGGTCAGCGCTGTTCCAGAGCCTGTGCTCAGGCAGCCTGCTTGGTCTCCCAGGAGATCTTGTCGATCTGGTGGTGGGATTACCAAGTCGCGAGCCAAGCAAGATGCCTGGGAACTACAGCGATAGAATTTGGTCGAACCCACACTTGCGTAATTCGTCGAGTCGCCGGAGTGGCGAGTTGCGCCGAACGGTCGATCCCAGGCGGCACGCGCGCAAAGTAGATTCAATGCCTGACTCCCCGTTAGACGTGCCGATGTAGAGGTCGGAGCAATAGAATGGGGGCAGACCGCAGTGACTTCGAAGCGCAAGAGTTCCGGAATGCTGCATCATCTCCTTGTGCTTCTGATGGTCGGGCATCTCGGCTTCGCGTCACGGATCAGACTCCTCACACGACGAAACCGCGGCGCGAGGTAGTGTGCGAACCGTCTGAACGCGCAGGCGGGCACGTCTGGATACTGGTCGGGGACCAGGCAGACGCCTGACAGTGGAGGCGTCGGCCCGGCTGTGTCGAGTCGTGTGGGGCGGTTGCCCTGTACGCGACGTGATCGGGCTGTTCCAGGTCGACGAGATGGCGCCAGAAGCGGGAAGCAGGGCCGTGCCCTGCCTGACCAACTGCCTGACAAGGGCCCATCACGACGGCGGCCCGGCAGACGTCCACGGATTGAACGAGCGCGCTGGCCTGGGCATCGTCGCTCGTCGAACCGGTGTCCCGGTTGCTTGGGGACGAAGAGGTCTTGAGCTCAGGTGTCACCAGCCTGCGGGCTGCAGGCAGAACGAGGCGTCGTCGTGCTGGGATGCTTTCCCGCCTTCGGATCGGTAGAGCGTTTGGGTAGTTTACTGAAACGGGTTGTGTCGTGATCAGTCAGGAAGCGCCACTGTTGACCGTTGCGTGCGGTGCGGTCGCGGACGATGACGCCGAGGTCCTGTAGTCGCTCCCGAAGGTCGGCGGCCTTGTCGCCGTTCTTGTCACGCAGCTCCCGGCCGCGTTGCCGCAGTATTTCGTGGATGTCTGCGGGCAAGTCGGGGGTTCCGTCGATCCAGGGTCGGAACCGGTGCTCCTGCGGGTCGCGGTCCCCGGCCCACGGGTATCCCGCAGCCTGGAATGCGGCAGCGAGACGGCGGGACCCGATATCAGCGTCCCGGCGCAACAGTTCACGTTCATCTGAGCCGACCAACACTAGGTCGTGCGGGTCGACGAACACGGCGGCGATCCGCACGCGCTCGACATAAGTGGACGTCTCGTCGCGGTGCACGGTGACGGCGTCGGCGCCGACGTCGACAACCGTGGTCTCCCGCAGTATCTGCCGCACGAGCAGCATCACCACGAGGAGTCCGGCGACGGCACCACCGCCGACCAGCCACGGTGTCGGTATCAGCGCGAGAAGACGAAGGGGGCCGGGGGCTCCGTCAATCACGTCGAGCAGCCAATGGGTGACCGGCGCGACGAGAAATCCCAGCGCGGCACCCACCGGCGGTCCGATCGCCAGGATCACGCCGAGAAGTACCGACGAGATGCGCACTCGGAAGTGCACAGGTTCGGTTGTTTTCACCCGTTCATCCGTTCCTCGGAAGTCGCCTCTGACGTGGTGCGGTACACCGCCGCGGTCACCGCGATCGCCAGCACGAGAAAGACGGCTCCCTGTCCGAGCTTGGCCGCGAACGACACTCCCTCGGGTAGCGGAGCGACGAACCCGATCAGCACGCTGCCAATGATCATCGATGTGCCGAGAAGCCCGATCTCGCGGGAGCTCCAGCGTCGACGCGCCGCGAACCATCGGAGCAGGACCACGGCGGCACCGAGGAGTCCGACACCGATCGCGAACCCGGTCCAGGACGAGGGCAACACATCGAACGCGACCTTGCCCACGACACCCGCGCCGAGAACCCACGCTGCGGAGACCGCACGCCCGTCAGGAGCCGCACGGATCGGCTGGCCGACACGGGACATGGCCAGCGCCACGAGAACGGCCACGACCAGGAGGACGCCGACCACCTGACCGGCCGAGGGAACGTAGTCGTAGGTGGAACGGCCGTCGCCGTGGACGAGTGCCGCCGCACCCAGCCACAGGAGCAGCGTCACGGCGATGCCCCACCGGCCGAGCAGTGGCCGTCCACGCACGGACGGAACCAGCGCCTGGTGGACGGCCAACGGTGCACCGATGCTCATCACGACGTGGCCGATCACCCAGCCCAGGGTCGCCGATGCGCTCAGCTGCAGCGGCTCGATCAACGTTGGTTCGCGCAGCTCGGCCCAGTAGGGGATGTCCGGCCGTTCCGCCCCGAACATCGCCAGGTCGACCACGCCCGGCATCGCCACACCGAACCCGGCGGCCAGCAGCAGGATCCCGGTCCATCCCCGACCAGTACGCACCGCGATCTCCCGGATCAGCAATGCAGCACCGCCGTAGAGCGGGGTGAAGATCAACAGTCCGATCAGCATGGCCGCCAGGTCACCGGTGGAGGACAGGTAAGCCTGCAGGTACTCGGCCGTGATGGGTGCGCCGACGGCGATCCCGGCCACCGAGGCGAGCGTGACCCAGCGAAGCGACATGCCGCCACGTTAACCGAGTGGCCACTCCATTAACTAGGGTGGGGGTCGTGCCCCGTCCTGTCGATCCAGCGCTCCGGCGAGCCCGTCGGCTCCAGATCATCGACGCGGGCCTGACGGCGTTCGCCGAACACGGGGTCGGAGCCACCACCGCCCAGATCTGCCGGATCGCGGGGATCGGGTCGGGCACCTTCTTTCACCATTTCCCCACCAAGGACTCACTTCTGCTGGCGATCCTGGAACTCGGCGCTGAGGAGACCCGCGCGTTCTTCGCCACGCGGGCGTCCGACGTCGCCCCGCGTCGGACGCTGCTCGACTACGTCACACACGCCGTCGCCGACCTGACCGACCCACGGGCCGCGGCCTTCATTCCCGTCGTCGGTGCCGCGGCGATGCGCCCGGAGATCGCGGCAGCGCTGCAGGTCGAGGAGGACACCATCCGGACCTCGCTCAGGGGTGTCGTGGCTGAGGCCCAGCGGCAGGCTGACGTCCGGACCGACCTCACGGCGGACCGGCTCGCTGTCTGGATCATGCTGTTGATCGACGGCTTCGCCGCACGGGTGGCGGGCGGCGGCTTCGACGCGGTCGCGGAGACGCCCTTGCTCATCAAGCAGGTCGAGATGCTGCTCGACGGTGCCGCATTCGCACCTGACATGCGGCCTCGTTCCCGTTGACCGGGCGGCACCCGGGCAATCTGACTCGCCTCAGCCGTCGCTGACAGCGGTGTACCGAGACGCAGCATGCATGGAGGTCGAAAGACGAACTGCGTGGCGACCGCACCCACATCACCGCCACTGCTGGTCGTCCACGGACGCGACAACGACGCTGAACGGCATGTTCCCACGCCCCGTCCACGCGCACTCGTTGTCTCACGCCGAAAAAACCGGCCGGCTGGCTCGGCAACTCCGGCCGTGGAACTAGCGTGGAATCACGAGCGGTCAATCACGGTCGGTCGTGGTGCCGCGTGTCTGATGTTCACCCTGGTCAGCGACGACGTGCGCCAGTCTGGCGAGGCCTTCCCAACTGGCTACGCGGGTTCGATTCCCGTCGCCGCTCCAGCAGGCAGTACAGATCTGCGCACTCGACGGTCGCCCTGTTCGAATCCGAGCAGGGCGACCGTCGACGTCGTGCCTCGACCGCGCGATGCCCTAGCTGCTCGCGGCGAGCGTCTGCCGAGTGAGAGCCTCGACACGGGTGAGCGGTGCGGTCCAGGCGGCCGCCCAGGTCGCGGGACCCACCACGCCGTCGGCGCCGAGGCCCTTCTCCCGCTGGAAGGCGAGACAGACCTCCCGCGAACCGGCCCCGTATGCGCCGTCCACGGCTAGCGACCAGCCCCGATTGAGCATCTGCTGCTGCCAGGTACGCACGCTGCTGTGCGTCGTCACCGGCGGATAGCGGAAGTAGACGCCGGGCCAGGCGGGCGCGGGCGACGGGCCGCCGCCACCACCCGGATTCAGCGAGCCGTCCTGGACCAGCGCGTACAGCCTGCTGCCCGGACAGGAGGTGGCCAGGTGGTCACGGTGGCCGTTGATGCCGTTCGCGGCGTTGCCCACACTGCGGAGGTTGGCGATGGCCGATCTGATGCCCGCGGTCAGCCCGGCGGGAACGGTGTCCGCATCTCCGATGAGAGCGCACACCCCATACCAGTTCTGATTTCCGGGATTGGTTCCATTGGCCGCCGTCCGGACGTTCGGACCTCGGCCGTGGAAGACGTAATCGTGGACACAGACGAGATGCGTGTAGGCGATGTCGGCCCAGCCGTTGCCGTCCATGTGGCCGTTCTGAATTCCCCGGACCTGCGCCGCGCACTGCGAATGATCGGGACGGGCGACGTTGCCACTGCCCACGTAATGCACGGTCACCCCGCCGTTCTGCGGCGTGATGTTGTTCGAGACGTTCCTGGGCGCTCTGGCTCCCCAGCTCGCTCGGCTCACGAAGGTCGTCATCGGTGGCCTCCCTGCTGACAAGCGACCCCGGCGTCCAGGGGCTCACCGGTGAACTCGTCCACGGCGCCACGTACGAGATCCGCGGAGCCGGGCCCGGCTGCCGCGCCCTGACCGACGGCGGCGGCCGCTGCGGCAGGCGCGAGCACCGTCATCGCCACACCGGCGGCAAGGACGCCGCCGGTTAATCCCAGGAAACCACGTCTTGATCGATCTGGTTCGAACACTCGACATCCTCCGAGGGGTGCCTTCGAATGGACTGAACGGAATCGTCGACGATTCGGTCCGTCTGGAGAATCGTTTTCACTAAGCCCGTGATGTCAATACGAGCTTGGCGGAACCGAATGTCAGCCCACTCCGAGACCGGCGAGAGAGGCGACTCTCAGTTCCCCCCAGAACCATGATGAGTAGCTTTTCAACGCATCGAGCAGACGGAGCGTAACGCGAGGCGCTGTACCGATCAACGGTTCACCGACCCAGCGGCGAAGTTTGTGAATAACCTACAAACTCGTGTCGGTCGTACGACGCACGCGACCTCCCCAGACCGCGGAGCCGCCCCGGCCGGCTTGTCCGCGTTTCGACTGGCTGCCCACCGGGCACGCTGAGCAGGGCAGACGCCGAGGAGCCGTGCGGGTAGAGGAGGCGAGGATGACGGTCGGGACCGATCCGCGGAGCGGAACTCTCACCGACGCCGAACTGCAGAACCTCCACCGGTGGTGGCAGGCGGCTAACTACCTCTCGGTCGGGCAGATCTATCTCATGGACAACCCGCTGCTGCGGGAGCCACTGCGCCCAGAGCACATCAAGCCCAGGCTGCTCGGGCACTGGGGGACCACACCGGGCCTGACCTTCGTCTACGCCCATCTGAACCGCGCGATCATGCGGCGTGACCTGGAGATGATGTACGTGACCGGTCCCGGCCACGGCGGTCCCGGCATGGTCGCGGCCTCCTGGCTGGAGGGCAGCTACGGCGAGATATACCCGGACGTCGGTCAGGATCTCCCCGGGCTGCGCCGACTGTTCACCCAGTTCTCGTTTCCCGGCGGCATCCCCAGTCACGCGGCGCCGGAGACGCCGGGCTCGATCAACGAAGGCGGCGAACTCGGTTACTCCCTGGCCCATGCCTACGGCGCGGCGTTCGACAACCCCGGGCTCACGGTGGCGTGTGTGATCGGCGACGGCGAGGCCGAGACCGGACCACTGGCGACCGCATGGCACTCGACCAAGTTCGTCGACCCCGCTCGGGACGGCGCCGTGCTGCCGATCCTGCACCTCAACGGATTCAAGATCGCCGGTCCCACGGTGCTGGCCCGCATCCCAGAAGAGGAGCTGCGCTCGCTGCTGCGCGGCTACGGACACGAGCCGTGGTTCGTCAGCGGTCGCGACCCGGTGGCGATGCACCATGCCTTCGCGGGCGCCCTCGACGCCTGTCTGGACGACATCGCCGCGATCCAGGACCGGGCCCGCGGTCGAGGCACGATGGAACGGCCGCGCTGGCCGATGATCGTGCTGCGCACCCCGAAGGGCTGGACCGGTCCGGCGACCCTGCACGGCAGGCGGGTGGAGGGCTCCTGGCGCGCCCATCAGGTACCGCTGCCCGCGCCGAGGGAGGACCCGGATCAGCTCCGGCTGCTCGACGCCTGGCTGCGGGGCTACGACCCGGCCGCGCTCTTCCAGCCCGACGGCGCTCCGATCCGCGAGATCCGGGAGCTGCACCCGGCGGGCACCCGCCGGATGAGCGCCAGCCCGCACGCCAACGGCGGCCTGCTGCTGCGGGCGTTGCGACTGCCCGACTTCCGCGACTACGCGGTGGGGGTGGACCGCCCCGGCGGCACCAAGGCCTCCGCCACCGGCGTGCTCGGCGAGTTCCTGCGTGACGTGCTGCGGGCGAACGAGGCCGAGGGCACCTTCCGACTGTTCTCGCCGGACGAGAACAACTCCAACCGGCTCGGCGCGGTGCTGGAGGCCACCGGCCGCGCCTGGATCGCCGAGGCCCGTCCGGACGACGACGCGGCACTGGTCCCGGACGGCAGGCTGATGGAGATGCTCTCCGAGCACACCTGTCAGGGCTGGCTGGAGGGTTATCTGCTCACCGGAAGACACGGCCTGTTCTCCTGTTACGAAGCCTTCGTGCACATCGTGGACTCGATGTTCAATCAGCACGCCAAGTGGCTAAAGGTCTCGCGTGAGCTGACGTGGCGCAGGCCGATCGCCTCCCTCAACTACCTGTTGACCTCCCACGTCTGGCAGCAGGACCACAACGGCTTCTCCCACCAGGACCCGGGATTCATCGACCACGTCATGAACAAGAAGGCCGAGGTCGTCCGCGTCTACCTGCCGCCGGACGCGAACACGCTGCTCTCGATCGCCGATCACTGCCTGCGCAGCAGGGACTACGTCAACGTCATCGTGGCAGGCAAGCAGCCGGAGGCGCAGTACCTGGACGTCGAGTCGGCCGCGACGCACTGCATCAAGGGGATCGGCATCTGGGACTGGGCGAGCAACGACGAGGACGGCGACGTCGACGCGGTGCTCGGCTGTGCGGGCGACGTGCCGACCAAGGAGGTCCTCGCGGCTGTGAGCCTGCTGCGGACCCGGCTGCCCGAGCTGCGGCTGCGCGTCGTCAACGTGGTGGATCTGATGCGGTTGCAGGACGAACGGCAGCATCCCCACGGGCTGCCCGATGCCGACTTCGACTCGCTCTTCACCACCGACCGGCCGGTGATCTTCGCCTACCACGGCTACCCGTGGTTGATCCATCGACTGACGTACCGACGGGCCAACCACGAGAACTTCCACGTGCGCGGCTACAACGAGGAGGGCACCACCACGACGCCCTTCGACATGTGCGTGCTCAACGGCATCGACCGCTTCCACCTCGCGATGGACGTGATCGACCGGGTGCCCCGGCTCGGCCCGACGGCCGCGTATGCGCGTCAGGAGTTCCAGGACGCGCTCATCAGGCATCGGCGATATGTGACGACCCGAGGCGAGGACCTGCCCGAGGTGCGCGACTGGTCGTGGCCGTCGTGGAGCAGGACGGCCTGAGCACCGCGTGCCGTAGGCGGACCGGCTGCAGGCCGCGCCGCTGCGGTCGCTGGTAGTCCGCCGCCGCTCTCGGCCCGACGAGCCACCGGGGCGTCGGGGCGACATCCGGCCTTCACCGTGAACGACGACACGATGGTGGTCGCTCAGCGATTCCGCCTGGTCACCCGGCGGCCGAATGCGTGAATTCCCGCAGGCGACGCGGCCACCCGGCCTAGAGTGAGGATCATGTCCGCCGAACCACCTGCAGGCAGCACACCCCCGCACTCCGCTGTCGCGGACGACCTCGCGGGCAGCCTCGCAGCACGTCGCAGTCTCGGTCCCGACGCGGAGGAGGCGGTGATCGCGTCATTCCTCGAACGCACCGGGGAGTCGATCGACCGGCGGGTCGAGGAGCGAGTCGCGGCCGAGCTGGCCGCGCGCACCGACACGTCCGCGTCGGATCGGTCGGACCGCAGGCGCAAGGACAGCCAGTCGCTCGCGCTGGCGATCATCTCGCTCGCCCTCGCCGTCCCGATCACGATCCTCGCGCCGGTCGGCGCCGGGACGCTGGTGATCGTCTGGCTGGCCATCGTCGCGGTGAACATCAGTTTTCGCACGACCCGGTGATCGAGGGACCGCGAGGGGCACGGCAACGGATCTCCGGCGTCCGGCGACAGGCGCAGGCCACCGACGCGCCCCTGTCTGAAGCACCAGGATGCGGTTCGTCCCTGCTCCTGCCCCGGTCGTGACGCCCTGAGACCTCGTCCGGGCCGCCTGCATCCCACCCGGTGACGAGGCCGCCGCCATTGCTCGGCACGGCGCCCGGATCGATCCGGGGCGCGGGCCTGCCTGCCGAACGCCCCGCTCGTTCACGGCGGATAGCACCGCACCTCGTCGGGCCGCACCGCCGCCCACAGCCGCGCGCCCGCCGCGAGACCGAGTTCGGCCATCGCCGCCGGGGTCACGTCGGCCGAGATCCCCGGTGGATCGGCCAGCCGCACGCGCACGCCGATGCCCCCTGCGGCCACCTCGGCGACGGTGACCGGGCGGCTGCAGGGGACCGCCTCGCGATGCAGGGTCACCGCAGCGGGCGGGAAGGCGACGAGGACCGAGCCGGTCTCGGATCGCCCACCGGCCTGGGCGACCCTGCCGAAACCCTCGATCTCGACGTCGGCGCCGTCGACCGTCCCTCGGCACAGGTTCAGACCGACCAGGGCTGCGACGTAGTCGGTGCGGGGTCGCGTCGCGACCTCGGCGGGGGTGCCGTCCTGGACCACGGACCCCGCTTCCAGGACGACCAGCCGCGTCGCCAGCGCCATCGCGTCCAAGGGGTCGTGGGTGACCAGCACCGCACAGCCGTCGAAGTCGGCGAGTTGCCTGCTCAGTTCGGCACGGACCGCCAGCCGGGAGCCCGCGTCCAGAGCCGCCGTCGGCTCGTCCAACAACAGCAGGCCGGGCCGGACGGCCAATGCCCTGGCGAGTGCGACCCGCTGTGCCTGACCACCGGACAGCCGGGCGGGCAGCCTGCGGGCGAGCTCGGCGAGGCCCAGCCTGCCCAGCCACTCCATCGCCGACGCTCGGGCGACTCGCCGCCGCACGCCTCGTGCCCTCGGACCGAAGGCGACGTTCTCCAGTGCGCTGAGATGCCCGAACAGCCGGTGATCCTGGAAGACGACACCGAGGTTCCTTCGCTCCGGCGGGACGAAGCGATCCGGCCTGCCCGGCTCGTCGACAACCTCGCCCGCCAGCTCGATCCGCCCCTCGTCCACGGGGAGCAGGCCCGCGAGCGCCCGCAATGCGGTGGTCTTGCCCGCGCCGTTGGGCCCCAACAGGGCCACGACCTCCCCCGGCCGGACGCGCAGGGCGAGATCGAGTCGGAATCCGGTGTCGCGGCGCACGATCAGCCGAGCATCGAGAGTCATCGCAGCCCGCCCGTCCACCGTTCCCGCAACGACACCAGCACCAGCACGCAGACCGTCAGCAGCAGCAGACTCAGGACCACGGCGGCGTCCGGACTGGTCTGCAGGGCGACGTACACGGCGGAGGGCATGGTCTGGGTCGCACCGGGCAGGCTGCCCGCGAAGGTGATGGTGGCGCCGAATTCGCCGAGCGCCCGCGCCCAGCAGAGCACCGCCCCCGCAAGCACGCCCGGCGCGACCGAGGGGAGGGTGACGCGGCGGAAGACGAGCCACCGCGAGGCCCCCAGGGTGGCCGCCGCCTCCTCGAATCGTCGATCGGCGCCGCGGAGGGCGCCCTCCACCGAGAGAACCAGGAACGGCATCGCCACGAAGGCCTCGGCGAGTACGACGGCCAGGGTGGTGAAGGGGATCGACACCCCGAACCAGGTGTGCAGTTGCTCCCCGACCAGGCCCCGTCGTCCCAGGAACAACAGCAGTGCCACGCCGCCGACCACGGGCGGCAGCACCAGCGGCAGCGTGATCAGCGCTCGCAGCACCCGACGGCCGGGGAATTCGGCTCGCGCCAGCACCCACGCCAGCGGTACGCCCAGCAGGAGACACAGCACGGTCGCCAAGGTCGCGCACAGCAGGGAGAGTCGCAGTGCCGAGCGCACCTCCGGGGTGGCCAACCGCGCGGGCAGCTCGGCCCACGGGGCGGCGGCCAGCAGGCCGACCAGCGGTCCGATCAGGAAGACGGCGGCCAGTCCCGCGGGCAGGATCAGCATCGGTGGAACGCCGAGGACCCGCGATCGGCGGCGGGCCCGACCGGCAGGCATCCGAGAGGACCGGGGACTCACGGGAGATCGAAGCCGAGGTCGGTCAGCGCCTCTTCGCCTGTCTCGGAACGCACGGAGTCGATGAACGCCTCGGCCAGCAGGGCCTGCGGCGCCTCCGTGACGACGGCGACGGGGTAGTCGTTGACGACCTGAGCGGCCTCGGGGAAGTCGACGCCGCGCACCGTCTCACCCGCCGCCCGGATGTCGGTGCGGTACACCAGCCCGGCATCGGCCTCACCCAGCACGATCTTGGTCAGCACCGCCTTGACGTCCTGCTCTCTGGTGTCCGGAGCCGGCTCGAGTCCGGCCAGATCGAAGACCGCCTCGGCCGCCGCGCCACACGGCACCTCGACAGCGCACAGCGCGATGGTGTTCGCAGGCTGCGCCAGGTCGGCGAGGCCCTGGACGTTCGCCGGATCGTCCGGCGGCACGGCGATCTGCAGCCGGTTCGAGGCGAAGACGACCGCGTCCGAGGCGGTCAGGCCCGCGTCCACCGCCCGGTCCATGGTCGGGATGTCGGCGGTGGCCAGCACGTCGGCCGGTGCGCCGTGTTCGATCTGCTGCACGAGGGTGCCACTGCCCGCGAAGCTCAGTCGCACCGTGACGCCCGGGTTCGCCTCCTCGAAACGGCCTGCCAGCTCGGTGAACCCGTCGGTGAGCGACGCGGCGGCGAAGACGGTCAACTCTCCCGTGAGCGTCTCTCCCGCATCGGACTCCTCCGTCGCAGCAGGCGAGCCGCCGTCGACCGATCCGGGTGCGACGCCGCAACCGAGCAGCGGCAGAGCGCATAACGCCACGGCCGCTCCGCGCAGGACAGGTGCCACCACGCCTCCTCTCCTCTCCGAGACATCGTCGACGATCGCCACCATGACGACGGAGATGCGGAATCATCCGCCGTGCCGAACCGCATCTTCGGCGATGTGTCGACGAATGTCCACCGGCTGAGCGATCGCCGGTCCCTGGACGGTCGTCTCCCAGCCTGCCTGCCTGTGAGAAGGCCCGTGCGGACGTCGGCGGGAGCACCCCGTGCCCGGCGCCACGCCCGCCGCCGACAATTCCCTTGGTTCTCTCGGTGTCACCGAGTAGGACAGGCCCATGACCCGAGATGATCTGCACACCCGAACCCTCACCGATGCCGACTTCGAGCAGCTCGAGGCGGTGTTGTCCGGAGCGTTCCTGCTCGAGGACCCGGAGGTGTGGGAGATCAACCGACGATTCCTGGAGATCGACCGCGTGCACGGGGTCTTCGACGGAACCGAACTGGTCGGCGGGGCGGGCGCGCTGACCCGATCCCTCACGTTGCCCGGCGGGTGGCAGAGCCCCGTCGCGGCGGTCACCTGGGTCGGGACGGCACTCGGACACCGCAGACGCGGCATCCTGAGCAGACTGATGACCGCCCAGCTCCACGGTCTGCACGAGGCGGGGGCGGAGCCGATCGCCGGTCTCGGCGCCTCCGAGGCGGGCATCTACCGTCGGTTCGGCTACGGCGTGTCCACCGAGTGGGCCAAGACCACGGTGCCGGGCAAGGCGCCGTTCCGGCCGGAGGTGGATCTCGGCGGCGATCGAGTCCGTGAGGTGCCTCGGGCCGAGGCGCTGCCACTGATCACCGCGCTGTACGACCGGTCCGCAGCACATACCGGCTGGATGTCGCGATCGGCTGCTCACTGGGAGTTCACCCTGGTGGACACACAGGCGATGCGGACGGGTGGTGCGAGCAGACTGCACTTCGCACTGCACCCCGAGGGCTACGCCGTCTATCGGGTGCGGCCAGGCGGCAGCATCTCGGCGCCGAGGTATCAGATGAGCGTCGTCGAGCTGGGCTCGACCAGCCCCGTCGGGCACGCCGCCGTGTGGCGATACCTGCTGGACGTCGACTGGATCAGCGAGGTCCGCTACGAGAAGTGCGCGACCGACGACCCGATCACCAGCCTGCTCGCCGACCGACGACAGGCGGAGCGCAGTGACGTGGACGCGTTGTGGCTGCGGTTGGTGGACGTCGATCGAGCGCTGATCGCCCGGCGCTACTCCGCGCCGCTGGACGTCGTGCTGGAGATCGTCGACCCACGCTGCCCGTGGAATCAGGGGCGGTGGCGGCTGCGTGTCGACGACGAGGGAGCCGCCACGGTGACGGCCGCCGCCGAGCGGGCGGATCTCACCATCGGGGTCGCCGACCTCGGCGCCGCCTTCCTCGGTGCCACCCGGCTGAGCACGCTTGCCGCGAGTGGCCTCGTGCAGGAGCACCGTGCGGGCGCCGTCGCCGCCGCCTCCCGGTCATTCCTGGCCGATCCGATGCCCTACTGCGCGGTCGACTTCTGACGTCGACGGACTCTCGGAACTCCGGAGCGACCCGCCGCAGGCAGCCGCCGAGCCCGTCCGGACGGAGCCCCCGGACGGGCTGCACACATATCTCCACAGTGGACTGCTCACGATGCGACGTCCGGGCGTGGGACGACGATTCCCTGTCCCTACACCGATATGCCGACTAGATCGACTCGGTCGGGGTCTTGACTCAGGCGATACGCACAACCGGTAACGTCTGAATCGTCGGTTTCGCGGCACAGCCGCACCGAGAACAGGAGGATTCCGTGGGCACCGCAATCGTTCTGATCGTCCTCGCGATCGTGGTCGTCGGTGGGGCGGTGGTGTTCGCGCAACGACGCGCGAAAGCGCAACAGCAAGAGCTGGACGACGCGAAGGCCGACGCCCGCCGCTGGGTCGAGCGCCTCGGCGGTCAGGTGATCAACCTGACCGGCACGAACGACGCGTCGAAGCAGGCCATGGCCGACGCGTCCGAGCGCTACACGGCCGCAGGCTCGCAGATGGAGCAGGCCCGCACTGCAGAGCAGTGCAATCTCGTCACCCAGACCGCGATGGAGGGCCTGTACTACGTGCGGGCCGCGCGTACCGCCATGGGGATCGACCCCGGACCCGAGCTGCCCGACCTCTTCGGTCAGACGCGGGCGGGCAAGGTGACCGAGCAGCGCGAGGTCGAGTTCGAGGGCAGGCAGATGATCGCCTCGCCGCAGCCGGACCAGCATGCCTCGCACTACTACCCCGGTGGTGAGGTCGCGGGCAGGCCGGTGCCGCAGGGCTGGTACAGCGAGCCGTGGTGGAAGCCGGCGCTGGTCGCAGGCGCCTGGGGTCTCGGTTCGGCGCTGCTGTTCAGCGCGATGTTCTCCGGGATGTCCGGGGTGCCCACCGACGTCTACGGCGACGGCTACGACGACGGCTTCGAGGCAGGCCAGGCACAGGCAGAGGAAGACGCCGAGGCCGAGGCCGACTCCGGTGGCGACGACTTCGGCGGCGGGGACGACTTCGGCGGGGGCGACATGGACTTCGGCGACTTCTGAGCCCGCTGCGGTCGGCCACCGAGGCCTGCGCCTGCGCGGCGGACACCGCCACGCTCGACGACGCGACAGACGATGCCGTGTCACCCTGGTTCTCAGCGGGTGACACGGCATCCGCCGTCTCGGGCACCGGCACACCGCTCCGGCCGGGGAACGAGCCCGCCCTGTTCCCCGGGAGCGGCTCGCACCCGCCGCACGGCTTCACACGATCGGCGGCCCGAAGGGGCGGGGCGATCCGATCGGCTCGGTGGCGGATCGCTTCGGAAGCCTGCCGACCGCATCCGATCCGATGGGCGGACCACCGACGAACGTCGCAGCCGGTGCCAGGCCGCCGAGAAGCAGGGCCGACGGTTCCGATGAGGCCTCCGACGCGGCACGGAGATCGGTCGGAACACGGCGGCCGACGGGCCCGGATCGTCAGAACCGATCTCGACCCGCGAGTCCGTCGACGTGCTCCCTGACGGGGCTGCCGCCCTCGGCCGCCGGTCGGGAGCCGATCAGCCTGCCTGACATGCGGGACACCAGTACAGCTTGCGGCCCTGCAGATCGCGCATCAGCACGGTCTCGCCACAGACCAGACAGGGCATCCCCGCGCGCCGATAGACGTAGACCTCTCCACCGTGTCGATCTCGCCTGGGCTCCCGGCCGGTGACGCTCGGATCGTGTTCCGGGCGCACGGTGTCGATGCGCCCGCTGCGCACCCCCTCGCCCATCAGCAGCACCAGGTCCGCCCAGATCGCATCCCAGGTCTCCCGACCCAGACGCGATCCAGGAAGCATCGGCGGCACGCCGTGGCGGAACAGGACCTCGGCGCGGTAGACGTTGCCCGCCCCCGCGAGGACGGACTGATCCAGCAGCAGCGCCGCGATCGAGGCGCGGGAACGGGAGACACGAGTCCACGCCGCGGTGGGATCGGCGTCCGGCCGCAACGGATCGGGGCCCAGCCTCGCCTGCAGCGCGGCGACCTCCGGCGCGAGCAGTATCCGACATGCGGTCGGGCCGCGCAGGTCCGTGACGTGATCCGCTCCGACGATCCGCATCCGCACCTGCCCGACCGGTTCTTCGACCGGCAGGGGATGTTCGACGAAGGTGCCGTACAGCCCGAGGTGGACGTGCACGGTCAGGCCGTTCTCGTAGTGATGCAGCAGGTGCTTCCCGTACGCCTGCGCCTCGCACAGCGTCACGCCGTCCAGCCGGGCGGCCTCCGTGGCGAAGCGACCCTGTGGACTGCTCACCGCCACCGGCCCACCCTCGAAGCGCCGCTGGTGGAGCCGGGCCAGTCGGTGCAGGGTGTGTCCTTCCGGCATCAGCCGATCATCCACCACAGCAGCACGGAGACGATGACATACCCCAGCAGCACACAGGCCGTCACCGCACCGGCATCGCGGAGGGCGAGGTGCAGTCCGAGCTCGCGGCCGCCCCGCGCCCTGGCTCGTCCCAGCAGGACGGACAACAGCAGTGCCACCAGCACGGACGCCACCCCGGCGAGAAACAGCATCACGCCGATGCCGAGTCCGCAGTCCGGAGATCCGCAGATGCCCTCGACACCGCCCGCGACGGCGGGCACGAGGGCCGACTGGCCGAAGTAGAGCAGGACGACGCCGAGCACGGTCGCAGGCGCCGCGAGCAGCGGGACCAGCGACCAGTGCACCGGTCGGTCCGGGACCGCCATCGGCTCAGCCCGTCGGCAGCGGCGGCGGAGTGCCGGTGGACTCGTACTCCGCGATCAGCCCGATCCGCCGCGAGTGCCGCTGTTCGTCGGAGAAGGTCGCGTCGAGGAAGGTCGTGACGATCTCGATCGCCTCCTGCGTGGTGTGCATCCGAGCGCCGACGCCGATGAGCTGGGCGTTGTTGTGGTTTCGCGCCAGCCGTGCGGTCTCCGGACTCCATGCCAGGGCAACCCGGGCACC
The DNA here is from genome assembly GCF_001941625.1 of Actinoalloteichus fjordicus. NCBI lineage: Bacteria > Bacillati > Actinomycetota > Actinomycetes > Pseudonocardiales > Pseudonocardiaceae > Actinoalloteichus > Actinoalloteichus fjordicus. The sequence goes on along the minus strand of NZ_CP016076.1, from coordinate 1,776,833 downwards.
GGGCACCTTGTTCGCCGCGATCTGTTCGCCGTTGCCGGAACCGCCGATCACGACCCCGACGCTGCCGTGGTCGGCGACCACCCGACTCGCCGCCTCGATGCAGAACGCCGGGTAATCATCCTCGGCGTCGTAGGCATGAGGTCCGACGTCGACGACCTCGTGGCCGAGGCCGCGGAGATGGTCGGCCAGCTCGTTCTTGAATTGAAAGCCTGCATGGTCGGCACCGAGATAGACACGCACGCCGGGCAGTCTGCCAGGTTGCGGCGGCGGAGGCGACGAGCGAGACCGCACCGGCGGTCGAGAGCGGCAATGGACTCGACTCGGCCCCCCTGGATGATCTTCGATGGCGACATGGCTGATGCACGCGTGTTTCGACAGGCCGATCACCGAATTCGGCTGGACTGGGGGCCTGCGGGACTCGCCGCCCTCGCCGAGGACTGCGCGGTGGTGGTCGTCGTCGACGTGTTGTCGTTCAGCACTGCCGTCGACGTCGCGATCGGGCGTGGGGCACGGGTCCTGCCGCTGCCCTGGCGCGACGATCGAGCGGCCGAGGCGGCCACGCGGGCAGGCGCCGTGCTCGCCGGGCCTCGGCGCGGTGCGGGCTGGTCGCTGAGCCCCGCTTCCTTGCGGGATATCCCCGCCGGGCAGCTGCTCGCGCTGCCCTCCCCCAACGGAGCCACACTCTGCGCCACGGCCGCTGCAGGGCAGGCCGCCGTGCTGGTCGGCGGTCTGCGCAACGCGGGCGCGACGGCTCGCCGGGCGCTGACGCTCGCGGCAGGCGGGCCGATCGCGGTGATCGCGGCGGGCGAGCGGTGGGGAGTGAACGAAGGCCCGCTGCGGCCTGCAGTGGAGGATCTCCTCGGCGCGGGAGCGGTGATCGCGGGGCTGGCCACCGGCGGCCTCTCCCCCGAGGCCGAACTGGCCGAGGCGTCCTTCCAGGGATGCCGCGTCCGGATCGCGGAGGTGATCGCGGGCTGCGTCTCCGGCCGCGAGCTGCGCGACGAGGGCTTCGCCGCCGACGTGGAGCTGGCGAGTCTCCTCGACGTCAGCCGAGCGGCACCGCAGCTGGCGGACGGCATCCTGGTCGATGGAGCCCGCCTCGGCTGATTCGCCGAGGCGGGCCGGGGCACGGCGCCGAGCAGCTGCGAGTCTGACGCAGCACCTCGGCAGGGACCACGTCCGACGACAGCACGGGAGCAGAAGTCATGACCGAGCCGCCAGAGCCCGCGCCCGCCGCGTGGTGGAGCGAGATCGCCGACGGAGTGCTGGTGCGGCGACATCGCGAACTGGACCTCTCGACCGGTCTGGTCATCGGCACGCGATCCTGCCTGGTGATCGACACCGGCGGCGATCATCGACAGGGAGCGGCCCTGGCGGCGGCCGTCCGGGAACGCACGTCGCTGCCCTGGGCCGTCGTCTACACCCACGCCCATTTCGACCACTGCTTCGGCACCGAGGCCTTCCTCCCCTGTCCGGTCTGGGCACACGAGCGGCTGCCTGCGGTGCTGAGGGCCACCGCATCGGCCCAACGAGACCAGTGGTCGACGCACTATCGCGACGAGGGCAGGCCCGATCTGGCCGACGCGCTCTCGGCCTCGCGGGCGGTCCCGCCGGATCGCACCGTGACCGATCACGTCGAAGTCGACCTCGGCGGACGGACCGTGGTGCTCGAACACCTCGGCAGGGGGCACACCGATCACGATCTGATCGTGACCGTGCCGGACGTCGACGTGGTGTTCACCGGCGATCTGATCGAGCAGGGTGCTCCGCCCGCCTTCGAGGACTCGTTCCCGCGAGACTGGGCCGCACTCGCGGCCGGACTCGCCGAACGCGGTTCGGCGGTCACCCGTTTCGTCCCCGGTCACGGCCGACCGGTCGACATCGCGTTCGTCCGAACACAGGCCGCGCAACTACGCACTCTGGTCGAGCACGCTGCGGCGCTCGGCGCAGTCTCCTACGCAGCCGAGGAGGGGCCGACTCACCCGTTCGGCGCAGCGGTCGTCCGCACCGCAGCCGACCGACTGCGCTGACCAGGCAGATCGCGGGCGCATCTCACCGACTGATCAAGTTGAGGATGCAACGATGCGGCGGAGTGCACGGCGGATATCGTGAGCAGGTCGATCGGCGGGCGGTACGCCCGCCTGTCAGCCGGGTCCCGGCGCGGTGTGCCGGACCGACAGCCTCTGCCCATCCCGACCGCGAGGGGGTCCCGATGCATGGCGACCGACCTCCGCAGGCACCGCCGCCGCAGCAGCCGCCGTGCCCTCCGACGCCCCCGACGTCTTCTCGACAGACCCGACAGCCCCGCCTCGACGCGCCCCATCCCGCAGGCAGGCGTGAGGAACTCGCCGAGGCGTTGGAGCAGGGCCCGTTCAGTAACGCGCTGCGCCTCGCCATCGAGGTGAGCGGCCTGAGCCTGGATCGGCTGCAACGACGACTGGCCGACCGGGGCGTGCGCGTCAGCCTCACCACCCTGAGCTACTGGCGGCACGGCCGCAGTCGCCCGGAGCGGCCCGACTCGCTGCGCGGAGTGCGCATTCTGGAGGAGGTGCTCGGCCTCCCGGAGGAGTCGCTCACCGGCCTGCTCGGCCCGCGTCGTCCCCGTGGGCGCTGGGTGGCTCGCAGCCACGGCACCGTCGACCTGGATCAGCTCTGGACCGACCCCGACACGGTTCGGGAGTTGCGGGCCCACATCGACGTGCCGCCGCCGAATCAGCTCAGCCCGCTCAGCGTCCAGGACATCGTGCTGGTCGGCTCCCAGCGTGACGAACAGGCGGTACGCACCCGGATGGTCGTGGAGGCAGCGGTGGACGGCGTGTCTCGCAGCTTCCTGGTCTACCGCACCGAGCCGGAGCGCTCCGTCGCGATCACCGCGACCCGTTACTGCACCCTCGGCGAGGTCGTCCACGGTCCGAGCGGCTTCATGGTCGCCGAACTCGTGCTCGACAGGGTGCTCGACGCGGGCGAGGCGACCATCTTCGAGTACGAGGTGGCGGGGCAGCCGGGCGAACCCATCCTGTTCCACGATCGACGCTTCGTGATGCCCACCCGGCAGTACGTGCTCCAGGTCGGCTTCCAGCCGGATGCGCTGCCCGTCCGGTGCCTGCGCTACCACCGGCCCAACGCCGACGCCCCGGAACAGGGGCTGCGGGAGGTCGCGATCGGCGCCTCGCACACCGCGCACGTCATCGAACTGGACGTCGCACCGGGGATCTACGGCATGCGATGGGACTGGGCGGACTGACGGCTCCGCGATCCGGGCTCACACCTGGATCGACTTGACCTCGAGGAACTCCTCCAATCCGAAGCGCCCGAGTTCCCTGCCCACCCCGGAGCGTCGATACCCGCCGAAGGGCGCCATCGGATTGAAGGCCGCGCCGTTGACGTCGACCTGACCGGTGCGCATCCGGCCGGCCACCGCGAGCGCACGATCCTGATCTGCGGAGAACACCGCGCCGGACAGCCCGTAGTCGGTGGAGTTGGCGATCTCGACGGCCTCGTCCTCGTCGCGATACGGCATGATCGCCAGCACCGGGCCGAAGATCTCCTCGCGCGCGATGGTCATCTCGGGTCGGACCTCGGCGAACACGGTGGGCAGCACATAGGACCCGCGATCGAGGCCGGTCGGCGTCTCGGTGCCGCCGACGACCAGCCGAGCGCCCGCCTCCATACCGCTTCGGAGGAAGTCGAGCACCCGGTCCCGCTGCGTCGCCGAGGCCAGCGGCCCGATCCGGGTGGCCGGGTCGGTGGGATCGCCCGGCGTGTATCGGGCGGCGGCCGACTCCGCCAGCGTCACCGCCTGGTCGTGCAGCGATTCGGGGATCAGCATGCGCGACCACGCCGTGCAGGTCTGCCCCGCGTTGATGAAGCAGTTGGCCAGACCGATCTTGACCGCCTTGGTCAGGTCGGCGTCGTCGAGGATGATGTTCGCGGACTTGCCGCCCAGCTCGAGGGCCACCTTCTTGACGGTCCCGGCCGCCAGCGCGGCGACCCGGCTGCCTGCCGCGACGGAGCCGGTGAAGGAGACCATGTCGACCAGCGGATGCGTGGCGAGCGCCTCGCCCACGATCGGTCCGGTGCCGTGCACGATGTTGACGACGCCCGGCGGAACACCGGCCTCGGCGACGATCTCGGCGAAGATCCCGGCGGAGAGCGGGGCGATCTCGCTCGGTTTGATCACTACCGTGCACCCGGCGGCCAGGGCCGGTGCGACCTTCGCCACGAGCTGGTGCAGCGGATAGTTCCACGGGGTGATGCAGCCGACGACCCCGACCGGCTCCCGAACGATCCGCGAGTTGCCGATCTCCTCGGTGAAGGAATACCCCGAGTCGAGCAGGTCCGCCACGGCCGCCGAGGTCGCCACCGGCAGCCCGGCCTGGACCTTCGTGGCGAAGGAGATCGGTGAGCCCATCTCGGCCGAGATGGTGGCGGCGAGATCGGCGCCTCGCGCGGCCAGTCCGCCGGAGATCCTGCGCACGGCGGCCGCTCGCTCCGTGACGGAGGTGGCCGCCCAGCCGGGCCAGGCGGCGGCCGCGGCGCGAACGGCCGCATCGACGTCGTCGGCGGTCCCCGCCGGAATCGAGGCGATGACCTGCTCGGTGGCGGGATTGACGACGTCGATCCGTTCATCGCCGCCGATCACCGCCCGTCCGCCGATCAGGTGACCGGTGCGAGCGGTGCCAGGAGCCGCCATGGGTCCTCCCCGAGTTGTGCGCGGTCGATGCGTCGGCCCCGAGCGTGGCACACCCGCCCGCCGAGGCGCATCCCTCCCCGCCGAGGCGCATCATCCCCGCGAGGCGCATCCCCCTCTGCGGAGGCGGATCCCTCCCCGCCGGTCATCCGGCGGGAAGGGATCCGACCGATCAGGTGAAGTCGAGCTCTCCGGTACGGGTCCGCTTCAACTCGAAGAAGTACGGATAGTCGGCCAACAGCCGCGCGCCGTCGAAGATGCGGCCCGCCTCCTCGCCGCGGGGGATCTTCGTCAACACCGGGCCGAAGAAGGCGGTGCCGTCGATGTGGATCGTCGGCGTGCCCACGTCCTCCCCCACCGGGTCCATGCCCTCATGGTGGCTCGCCCGCAGCCGCTCGTCGTAGGCGGTGGACTCGACGGCCTCGATCAGTTCGGCAGGCAGCTCGGCCTCCGCGAGCGCCTGCGAGATGGCCGTCGGCCGATCCCGGACCCCCTCGACGTGGATCAGCGTGCCGATCGCCGTGTAGTAGGCGGCCAGCGCCTCCGGCCCGTGCTGATGCTCCACGGCGATCGCCACGCGGACCGGACCCCAGGAGCGGTCCATCAGAGCCTGGTAGTCCTCGGACAGCTCACGTCCCTCGTTGAGGACGGACAGGCTCATCACCCGGAACCGGAGGTCGATGTCGCGCACCTTCTGAACCTCGAGGATCCACCGCGACGTGATCCAGGCGAAGGGACAGACCGGGTCGAACCAGAAGTCCACCGTGGTCCTCGCCGCGTTCGTGTTCGGGTCCTGTGCCATGCAGGGTCTCCTCGGAAATCGGTCGGCCTGTCACCCGTCGGGGTGCACCATGAACGACAACCATGCGACATCGACGAGGAATTCCCGATCGGGCTGACCCAGTCGGTTGACTGCCCCGGCCGCGCCGGACGTGATTGGATGCCAGCGACCTGCCCAGACTGCAGACCGAGGTGATCTGTTGCCCGCCCCGAACCTGACCCGCGAAGCCGCCCGCGAGCGGGCCGAGCTGCTGAGCGTGACGTCCTACGCCATCGACCTGGACCTCACCGACGGCGAGGGCGGTCCCGGCGAGAAGACCTTCCGATCCGTCACCACGGTCCGCTTCCGTTCCTCGGAGGTCGGCGCCCGAAGCTGGATCGATCTGGTCGCCGAGCAGGTCGACCGAGCCGTCCTCAACGGCGTCGAGCTCGACCTGGGCGGCTACCGCGAGGAGGATGGCATCGCGCTGCCCGAGCTGGCAGCCGAGAACGAGCTCGTCGTGCATGCCGACTGCCGCTACATGAACACCGGCGAGGGCCTGCACCGCTTCGTCGATCCGGTCGACGACGGCGTGTACCTGTACACGCAGTTCGAGACCTCCGACGCCAAGCTGATGTTCGCCTGTTTCGATCAGCCGGATCTGAAGTCCGTGTACCAGCTCACGGTCACCGCTCCGTCGAGCTGGAAGGTGATCTCCAACGACCTGATCAGCGAGACGACGACCGTCGGCGCGGCCGCCCGACATGTCTTCGCGACCACCCGACCGATGTCGACCTACCTGGTGGCTCTGGTCGCAGGACCCTACGCCGAGTGGCGTGCCGAGTACGAGGACGAGCACGGCGTCATCCCGTTGGGGCTGTACTGCCGCGCCTCGCTCGCGGAGCACCTGGACGCCGACCGCCTGTTCACCGAGACCCGACAGGGCTTCGCGTTCTACAACAAGGCCTTCGGCGTGCCCTACCCGTTCGGCAAGTACGACCAGTGCTTCGTGCCGGAGTTCAACGCGGGCGCCATGGAGAACGCGGGCTGCGTGACGTTCCTGGAGGACTACGTCTTCCGGTCGCGGGTCACCCGGTACTCCTACGAGCGCCGCTGCGAGACCGTGCTGCACGAGATGGCCCACATGTGGTTCGGCGACCTCGTGACCATGCGCTGGTGGAACGACCTGTGGCTCAACGAGTCGTTCGCGACCTGGGCGAGCGTCCTGTCGCAGTCCGAGGCCACCGAGTACACCCAGGCCTGGACGACCTTCGCCAACATCGAGAAGTCCTGGGCCTACCGTCAGGATCAGCTTCCCTCGACGCATCCGGTCGCGGCAGACATCCCCGACACCCACGCCGTCGAGGTCAACTTCGACGGCATCACCTACGCCAAGGGCGCCAGCGTCCTCAAGCAGCTCGTCGCCTACGTCGGGCTGGACAACTTCCTCGCCGGACTGCGGGTCTACTTCGCCCGCCATGCCTGGGGCAACGCCACCCTCGCGGATCTGCTGGCCGCGTTGGAGGAGGCCTCCGGTCGAGACCTGTCCTGGTGGAGCGCGCAGTGGCTGGAGACGACGGGGCTGAACTCCCTGCGGCCGCGCTTCGAACTCGACGACGAGGGTCGCTTCACCCGGTTCGAGGTCGTCCAGGGACCCGCCCACCCCGGTGCGGGCGAGCTCCGCACGCACCGGCTCGCGGTGGGCGTCTACGACGAGGATGAGCGCGGCAGGCTCGTCAGGACCCACCGGGCAGAGGTGGACGTGTCCGGTCAGAGCACCGAGGTCGCCGAGCTGGTCGGGGTGCCGCGCGGAAAGATCGTGCTGGTCAACGACGACGACCTGACCTACTGCGTGATGCGGCTCGACCCCGACTCGCTGGCCGCGCTGATCGACCGGATCTCCGACATCGAGGAGTCGCTGCCCAGGACCCTGTGCTGGTCGGCGGCCTGGGAGATGGCGCGGGAGGCCGAACTCAAGGCTCGGGACTTCGTGGCGCTCGCGCTCGGCGGCGTGCATGCCGAGGAAGAGGTGGGGGTGGCGCAGCGCCTGCTCATGCAGGCACAGACCGCACTGTCCTCCTACGCCGCGCCCGACTGGGCGCCGGAGGGCTGGCGACGGCTGACCACCAGGGTGCTCGAACTCGCCCGTGCCGCCGAGCCGGGCTCGGACCACCAGCTCGCCTTCGTCAACTCGCTCTCCGGATCGGTGCTCACCTCAGAGCAGCTCGACGTGCTCCGGGGCTGGCTGGACGGCTCCGACCCGCTGCCCGGCCTGACGGTGGACACGGACCTGCGCTGGCGTCTGCTGCTCGCGCTGGTAGCCCATGGTGCGGCCGACACCGCCGAGATCGAGGCGGAGCTGTGTCGCGACCCGACCGCGACCGGACGCAGGCATGCGGAGCGCGCGCGAGCACTGCGGCCGACGGCGGAGGCCAAGGAGGAGGCATGGCGACGGGCCGTGCACGACGACGAGCTGCCCAACGCCGTGAACGAGGCGATCATCCACGGCTTCTCGCATCCGGCGCAGAAGAAGCTGCTGGCCGACTACGTCCAGCGGTACTTCGCGGAGGTGGACGACGTGTGGCGGCGGCGATCGATCGAACGGGCTCAGCCTGCCGTCGTGGGGCTCTTCCCGTCCTGGGCGGTCGAGACGAGCACCGTGGAGGCGGCTGACGCCTGGCTGGCGGGAGACCATCCGCCCGCGCTGCGGAGGCTGGTGTCCGAGGGTCGAGCGGGGATCGTCCGCGCACTGGCCGCGCGGGCCTTCGACGACCACTGATTCCGGTGACGGACCACGGGGGTGCGGTTCATGCCGCACCCCCGGCGGTCGGTCTCATCACGGCGGCCTGGACACGGCCGGGCCCACTGCCGCCGCGTCGACAGGCGGTTCCTACCGGGTCGTCAGCTCGTTGCCCGCCTGGTCGGAGAGCATCCGCAGGCCGCTGAGCAGCCCGCCGACGAGATCGCCCTCCTTGAACGAGGCGACCATGCTCATCACGGCGAGCTTGCAGCCCCGGTTGGGCACCCTTCGTGCGGCCTCGAAGCCCGTCACCAGCTCGACCACCCGCCCGGCAGGCGACACGGCGATCAGGACGGCGTCCCGCGCGGCGAACCCGATGGAGGCGTGCAGCTCCTCCGCCCGTGCCCTGCTGTCCTCGCCGAGGCCGCCGAGGTAGATGCTGAAGTCCAGCCCGGTGGACCGACCTGCCAGCGTCAGCGCCTCGTCGAGCCGCGCCAACTGCGACGGTGTGAACGGGAGCGCGGGCTCCTCGTCACGCGTCAGCCTGCGAGCGACGGACACTCGGCCGGTGGACGTCACCACGGCGCCGAGGCCGAGATCGGCATCGGCGGCCTCCACTCGGCGGGTCAGCTCACCAGTTCCCACGAGCACCTCCCCTGGCCGTCGACACGTTCGGGTCGTCGGTCTGCGCTGCCTGGTCGTCGTGCTCCTCGGCTGCGGCTGCCCTGGCTCGCTGGGCCTCGCTCAGGCCCGCGGGGTTCGCGGTCCACCACACCGGTCGGTAGTCCCATTCCTGGCCGGGGCGGTAGCGCGCAGCCCGAGCAGCCTTCTGCCGCAGGGTCAGCATCATCACCACGCCGTAGACCACCAGGGGGATCAGCACGAAGACGAGGATTGTCTCCACTACGGTCACGCCTCGTACGGTAGCCCACGGGTCGACCACCAGGGTGTCTGCGTGTCAACGCCGCCCGAGATCACTCGCCGACGGCGGGCTCGGCCACCCCGGTCCATCGGTCTGCGACGGCGGGCGGGCGGGCCCGGTGCGCCTGCGGCGCGGAACCATCCGATCGTCGGGAATCGCCGCCCGAGGCAACCACGCATCGCGATCGTCCATCACGCTAGGTGTGCGAGTGCTTATACGCCCGCTACGACGGGTAACCCTTCAGCACGGAGTCGCACCGGCAGGGATCACTCGGTCGGACCAGCAGGCTCCCCCGTTCGGACCCGGACCAGAAGGGGGTGAATGCCACTCACATTGGCGGCTTGTCCAGGCCCGCCCAGGCTTCTACTTTCACCTGTACGGGTCTTGCACACATCCAGTAGGCGAAAGATCCGTCCGGATCGACGTCAAGGAGATGACATCATGTTTTTCAACATCCACGTATGGAGCAAGGACACCACCCGTCCCAACGGTAGCCGCCCTACCGCACCGCACAGTGCGACAACGACTCTGCGTACTGACGAGCCTGCCGCGAGAGCGGGGGTCCGAGTGACTCGGTCGACGCCGTCCGCAGGGGTGCGCGTCACGCGCACCGATTCGACGCCGTCCGGGCTGTCCCTGACGCTCGGGGTCCGCGTCACCAGGATGCTGCCTCAGGACGGTGTCCGCGTGACCCGCGACCTGCCCGAGGCCGGGGTTCGCGTCACCCGACGCACGCCGGACTGCGGAGTCCGGGTCACGAGGAGCACGGCGGGCGTCCGGGTGACCAGGCACCTGCCCGAAGCCGGGGTTCGCGTCACCCGACGACTTCCCGAGTCAGGCGTCCGCGTCACCCGAGGTCTCCCCGACGCAGGCGTCCGCGTCACCCGACTCCCGAAGGCAGGCGTCCGCGTCACCCGAGCACTTCCCGAGGCGGGGGTCCGCGTCACCCGGTCTCCCGAGGCGGGCGTCCGAGTGACCAGACAGGGAGTCCGGGTCACCCACACCCCCGTGCGCGAGCTGTCCGGTCGCGGCGTACGCGTCACCCGACGCGGACTCCAGGCAGGCGTGCGCGTCACACCCGGCGGGCGTTGACCTACCGCCTGCCCACACCACGAATTCCTCAGGCGGCGGGTTCGCCCAGGTAAGGCAGCCACAGCGGGTCGGTCTCGCCGCCGGCCAGCAGCCGCCAGTAAGGCCCGGAGGGCGCCCGAGGAATCGTGAGCAGCCGCCAACCGAGTTCCCGGAGCAGCCGGTCAGCCTTGCGGTGATTACACCGCGCGCAGGAGGCGACGCAGTTCTCCCAGGAGTGACTGCCGCCCCGACTCCTCGGCACCACGTGGTCGACCGTCTCCGCCCGACCCCGGCAGTAGGCGCAGCGGTAGCGGTCCCGCAGCATCAGCGCGGCCCGCGTCAGCGGCACCCGGCCGCGATACGGCACCCGCACGAATCGGCTGAGCCGGATGACGGAGGGAACGGACTGGCTGGCGTTCACCGAATGCACCGCAAGCCCCTGCGGGTCGTCGTGCACCACTTCAGCCTTGCCACAGATCACCAGGACGACCGCCCGACGCAGCGGCAGCGCCGCCAGCGGCTCGTAGGTCGCATTGAGCAGCAGGACCTGACGCCTGGCCCAGGGCGAGGGTGTCTCCCCGGCGGGCACCGCCTGCGCAGACGGAGTCGGATCGGCTCTGACGATGCTCGGCGAACAAAGTCTGGCGTTCGCCGGGCGCACGACAGCGGTCGGCGCCCACTCCGCAGGAGCGCCGATCGAAGTGGGTTGTCGATCTGGCACGCAACCACCTCCACCGGTACAGGAACCAGTCGACCACACTTTCGGCCGGTCTCGCACTCCTGAATCGCCGACCGGTCGGTGAACACCTGCGCCCGCGCACGACCGGAGGCGGCGAATGTGACGCGAACTACCGTGGTCCGACCGCCTGCAGCGTGCGAGCGGCCGGACAACCGCGCCACCAGCGCGCCGTGGGTCGTTCTCTAGAGTGCGGGTGTGCCCGCTGACTCGCCGATCTATCCGGACGCCGCGCGCGAAGATCTCATCGAGGACCTGCACGGCAGGGCCGTGGCCGATCCCTATCGCAGGCTGGAAGACCCAGCGGACCCCGCCACACTGGCCTGGCAGGAGGCACAGGACGGGCTGGCCTCGGCGGTGCTGGGTGCGCTGCCCGGTCGCGAGCGGCTGGCCGCCCGGCTGACCGAGCTGGCAGGCGCCGGTTCGGTGTCCGCACCCGTCTGGCGCGCGGGTCGTGCCTTCTTCACCCGCAGGCTGCCCGACGAGGACCACGCCGTGCTGTACGTCCGGGAGACGGCGGCCGACGGCACGACCTCCGAACGGACCCTGCTCGACATGAACCGGCTCGACCCCACCGGGCGAACGACCCTGGACACCTGGTCGCCGAGCCGGGAGGGCACCCTGCTGGCCTATCAGCTGTCGGTGGGCGGCGACGAGCATTCGCTGCTGCACGTGCTGGACGTGGCGACCGGCGAGGTCGTCGACGGGCCGATCGACCGATGCCGGTACTCGGCCGTCGCCTGGCTGCCCGGCGGTCGAGAGTTCTACTACGTGCGCAGGCTGCCGCCGGAGGACGTGCCCGAGGGCGAGGAGCAGTTCCATCGACGGGTCTGGCTGCACCGGGTCGGCCAGGACGCGGCGACCGACGTGGAGGTCCACGGCGCAGGCCTGGACCTGACCAACTACTACGGCGTCCGGGTGTCCGCCGACGGACGCTGGCTCGTCGTCGACGCGCGTCCCGGCACCGCCCCGAGGAACTCGACCTGGCTCGCCGATCTCGCGGCGACGGGCGAGTTGCGGCAGATCAGTGACGAACGCAACGAGGCGATGCTGCACGCCTGGGTGAATCGCGACGGCAGGCTGTACCTGCTGACGACGCTCGACGCACCCCGCTGGCGACTCTGCGTCGCCGATCCCGCCAGGCCGGACCGGGCGGACTGGACCGAGCTGATCTCCGAGGACGTCGACTCCGTGCTCAGCGGCGTCGAGTGGCTGCCGGGAGACGAGCAGGTGCCCGCGCAGCTCGTCGTCCTGCGGGCCCGACATGCGGTGTCGGAGCTGGCACTGCACGATCCGACGACCGGTGCACAGACCGCGCTGGTCCCCCTGCCCGGTCCTGGCACCGTCACCTCACTGTCCACCGTCGACCCCCGCACCGACACCGGGGGCGACCGGCTCTGGTTCGGCTGGACCGACTTCCTGACCCCGACGGGCGTGCGCGGTTACTGGGCGGGTTCCGGCCGAGAAGACCTGGTCGAGTCGGCTCCCGGCTCGGTGACGCCGCCGTCGGTGCGCAGTGAGCAGATCGTGTATCGATCGAAGGACGGCACGCCCGTCCGGCTCTTCCTCGTCAGCCCGGACTCCTCGGTAGCAACGTCGAGGCCCGCGATCCTCACCGGATACGGCGGCTTCTCGGTGAGCCGCCGCCCCGCCTACAACTCAGCCGCCCTCGCCTGGGTGGAGGCGGGCGGGATCTGGGCGACGGCCTCGCTGCGCGGCGGTGGCGAGGAGGGCGAGGCCTGGCATCAGGCGGGCATGCGAGACCGCAAGCAGAACGTCTTCGACGACTTCCACTCCGCGGCCGATGAACTGATCGCCCGACAGTGGACCACGCCCGACCAGCTCGCGATCATGGGCGGTTCCAACGGCGGCCTCCTGGTCGGCGCCGCGCTGACGCAGCGTCCCGACCTGTTCCGCGCCGTCGTCTGCTCGGCGCCGCTGTTGGACATGGTGCGGTACGAGCGATTCCTCCTCGGCCGGACCTGGAACGACGAGTACGGCACGGCCGACGACCCCGAGCAACTGGACTGGCTGCTCGGCTACTCGCCCTATCACCGCGTCACCTCGGGGGTGGAGTACCCCTCGGTGCTGTTCACCGTGTTCGACTCGGACAGCAGGGTCGATCCCTGCCACGCCCGCAAGATGTGCGCCGCGCTCCAGCACGCCACGACGGGCGATCCCGAGAAGCGCCCGGTGCTCCTGCGTCGGGAGACGGAGGTCGGCCACGGCGCACGCTCGGTCACGCAGGCCGTCGCGCTGTCCGCCGACCAGCTCGCCTTCCTGGCGGCGCAGACCGGGCTCGACCTGAGACAGGACTGAGGCCGGGCCGGTCGGCCGCCCGCGCGATCTTCTGCCGCCGTCCCCTGCCTCGTCAACCTGCCTGTCCCGATCCCGATCCTGGCAGCCCGCCTGGTCACGGGCGAGTCGCCGCCGAGGGCCGCATTGCCGTGTTTTCCGTTGGTGCGATGGATTAATCTTGAGGGCAGCGCTCGACATGCCGCCGTCCCGACGGACTCGGTGGCGCCAGGGGGTCGAGCAGCCACGGGAACCACCGGTCACCGGTGGGCGTCTCAACGGCGACGAGGGCGCGAACGAGTCGGAAGGCAGCACCCATGGAAGACCGCGGTTACCCCAGCGACCCGGGCCCCGGCCCGGCTGTCAGCGGCGGATCGTTCGAGGTCGACCCGGAGAACATCCAGAAGTTGATCGACGGGCTGAACGAGGCGATCGAGAAGCTGGAGACGATCGACCGCGACGCCCGCCAGCGGTTCGGCCAACTGGCCCCACCTGGTGGAGACGACTACAGCGAAGGCGCCGTCCGCCTGATCAACGAACGGGCGATGGGCTCGGACGGTGCGCACGGCATCGCCAACAAAGCCTTCCGCGAGGCGCTCGAGGCCACTATCGACAACTTGACTACCACGCTCAACGAGTACCAGCGCATCGAGGAAGAGAACTCGCAGATCGGAAACATCGACGTATGAACCGCAGCCTGCGCAGCACTCTCTGCGCCACCACGATTGTCCTACTGACCTTGACCGGATGTTCCACCGAGACCGATGGCGAAGGCACGGCTGCCGACACCACCGCAGCCACGACTCCCGCTGGGGAGAGCGAGACCAGCGCGAGTCCGCCCGTAGCGGATCGCCCCGTCGAAGATCTCGACCCGGGGCCCGCAACCGAGGACCCGTGTCTGTTCTTCACTCTTGATCAACTTGAAGAGTACGGTTTCGCTGAAGCGGGCGAGACCAGGGTGAGCCCGGTCGATGGGACCCTTGAGTGTTCCTGGTCCAACCGGCAGAGCGACTCTCTCGATCGGATCATCGTCGCCCATGATCAGGTCTCTGGTGGAATCGACCGCCTGCGGGAAGCACCTTTTCCCTTCATCGAGACCGATATCGAGATAGCGGGAAGGCCCGCGATTCACAGCGACACCCTTCCGCACGAACCCGAAGGGCAATGCGGCGCCTACGTCGACCTCACTGCCGACAGCACGCTAAGCATGACGATCTACATCTCTGACAACGACGTCGACGCTTACAACGACCCTTGCGCCAAGGTTGACGAGGTGGCGGCACTGGTAATCGAGAATATTCAAAGGGGGATTTGAGATGGGCGAGCCCATCGTCCCACAGTGCCGCGCAGTCGACGGAGATGAGATCTACGCCTGGTTCCACACCGATGCTACCGGCCCCGAGAGCACAACCGACCCGAACTATGAAGCATGGCTTGATGTAGGTAGAAGCTATCGGGACGTTTTCGAGATCGTAGACAAGGCCGTCGTCGAAGCCCAGGTCGGCTGGTCCGGTACGGCAGCGGACAACGCTGGGAGTGCGGTCAAACCGTTCAGCGAGTATGCGGTCAACGCAGAGCAGACCTGCACCGACATCTCGTACAAGGTCGCCTCCCAGAGCGGCTCTTTCCGGACAGCGGCGGGCAACATCGAGAAGCCGCCGGAAGTGCCGAACGAGCCCTGGTACAGCCCGGTCCCGTGGGAGATCGACTACGACCGGAAGAAAGAGGCGAACCAGGAGCAGAGCAGCGCCAACATCGCCGCGTACAACTCCTACGGCATGGAGACCTCGGATAACGTCAACAACCTGCCGGTCTTCGAGCAGCCCGCCGAGGTGCAGATCTCGATGAAGGGCGCCGACACCCTCGGAGTCGACCCGGGTGGGAACGGCGGCGGCGGTAATGGCGGCGGGGGCAACGGGTCCGGGGGCGGGCTCGGCTCCCTTCCTTCCGGCGGCGGGGGCGGGGGCGGCGGTTGGACGCCGCCCGGTGAAGTACCCACCGGCGGCGGCGGCGGCGGGGGCGGCGGCGGGGGCGGCGGCTTCACACCGCCCGGCAACGTCCCGCCGGGAGGTCCGACACCCAACCAGCCACCGTCGATCAGCCCCGACGCGAACATCCCGAACTCGCCCAGCCCGAACTTCCCCGGCCCCAACGGTCCGATCGGTCCCAACGGGCCGAGCCCCGGCGGGCCTTACGGCCCTAACGGTCCGGGTCCGAACGGCTTCGTTCCGCCCGGCGGCGGTGCGGGCGGACCCGGCGGCAGCGCGGGCGGCCCCGGCGGCGGCGGACGTGGACCAGGCGGATTCCGGATGCCCGGCGGCTTCGGCGGCGGTCCCGGTGGGCCCGGCGGCGGCTTCGGCCCCTCGGGCGGGGGCGCAGGCGGCGGCATGGGCGGCCGGATGCCCGGCGGCTTCGGTCCCGGTGGCGGCGGCTTCGGCCCGGCGGGCGGCGGGTTCGGCCCCGGCGGCGGTGGCGCGGGCGGCGGTATGGCAGGCGGCGGAATGGCGGGCGGCGGCCGCGGCGGCCAGGCCCAGGACGGTGAGGACGACAAGGAGCACAAGCGCGCCGACTACCTGGTCGAGACCGACGATGTGTTCGGTGACGGCCAGCGAGTGGCGCCCGCCGTGCTCGGCGAGACACCGCCCTCGAACTACCGCTGACTGGAGACCCATTCCGCGAAGGGTCGGCGTCACCCGCTGAGATGCGGGTGACGCTGGTCTTTCGAGGATCGGGCGGCTCATCCACCTGCCTGAGGAACGATCGCAGTCGGGAGCGACGATGTTGCGGAGCAAGATCACCATCTCCAACCTTGCCTACGACGTGCTGTGGGAACAGGAACGGCTCGAGGAGAAGCACCTGGCGTTGAACAGCCGCTCGCCGGGACGCACCTTCGACGAACGCCGTGAGCTGGTGAACCAGGCCTGGCAGGAGCTCGGCGGCCTCGGCCTGGCCAGGGGCCGCGAGGCACATCCCGACCTGCTCGACGCCCTCCGGCTGATCAAGCGCCCGGAGGTCGAGTTCTACGGGTGGTTCAGTCACGGCCAGAAGGACACGCGGTCGGCGCTGGCCCTCGGCAGCGGCGAACAGGCGCTGCTCGCCAGGATGGCCGACGACGAGCTCAGCCTCGAACCGGTCCGGTCCACCGGGCTGATCGACGCCCTGCTCTCGGCGCTGCCGCCCAACCAGGGTGGTCGCGGCCGTTCGTTCAACTTCCCCAAGGACGCGTTCGGTGACGGCGGCAACGACCCGTCGCGCGAGGGCGAATTCGGTTTCGAGGCGGCACCCGGCGGTGCGGGCGGACCGGACATGAAGGCGTTGAAGCAGCTCCTGGCCATGCCCAGGTCCTGCGCTGGGCAGCTCTATGTGGCACGGCGGGACCGGTTCGGGAAGCGGCACCGGGTCGAGAACGCGATCAGCTTCTTCGATCCGCCGCCGGGCCGCTACATGGCACAGCAGACGCTCGGTCCCGACGGGCGGAACTGGATGGTCGTCGCGCCTGCCAATGCGCGGGCGCTGGGCTCCCGACTCGCCGAGACGGCCGGGAGTCTCGCCTCCTGACCGACGGCGACCGTTCGACCGTCCGGAGACCCCGGCTGCATCGTCGTGGGTTCTGTCACGGCCACGTGCATGAGTTGATCACGAACTCGTGACGTGGACCGTGTACCACGATTACCATGACTCTCTGTGTTCATCCCCACGGCGGCGCCCGACTGCGCCCGTGAAGAAGACTCCTGGTGCGATCGGGTCTACGAGCTCACCGACAATGCTGTCGTCGCGCAGGTCTCCCCTGCGCTGATCACCGCCGTCCAGATCCTCCTGATCTTCCTGGCCGCCTTCGTGATCAGGTTCGTCCTGCATCGGGCCATCGGCCGGGCCACGAAAATGACCGGGGAGCAGAAGGTCCCCACCCTGCTCAAGCCGCTGCGGGACCGAGCGCCCGACGCGCTCGGCCCGCTGTTGTCCGAGCGGCGCATCCAGCGTGCTCGAACCATCGGCTCGGTGCTGAAGTCGATCACGTCCTTCGTCGTCTACGGCTTCGCCCTGATCCTGTCGCTGGACCAGCTGGGCATCCAGATGGCCCCGATCATCGCCTCCGCAGGTGTACTTGGCGTGGCCATCGGTTTCGGTGCGCAGAATCTGGTACGCGACTTCCTGTCCGGAATCTTCATGATGCTGGAGGACCAGTACGGCGTCGGCGACATCGTCGACCTCGGTGACGCGATCGGCACGGTCGAGGCCGTCGGACTGCGGGTCACCACGGTGCGTGACCTCGGAGGCACGGTCTGGTACGTCCGCAACGGCGAGGTGCTCCGCGTCGGCAACTTCAGCCAGGGGTTCGCGGTGGCGGTGATCGATCTGCCGCTGGCGCACTCCTCGGACGTCGACGCGGCGTTGGAGCTGGCGCAGGCGACCGCGGCCGACGCCGCGGCGCAGGCTCCGCTGTCGGAGAGCGTGCTGGAACCGCCGGAGATGCTCGGCGTGGACCAGATCACCTCGGACACGATCACCATCCGTCTGACCGTCAAGGTGCGTCCCGGCAGGCAGTGGGCCGTCGCACGAGCACTGCGGGCGCGGATCAAGGCGGCGTTCGACCGCGCCGAGATCAGCGCGCCCTATCCGACCGGCCGATCCTTCTACCAGGGATGATGCCGTGGTTGCCACCCTGAGGAGAAGAGCGTTGCGGACGTGAGCGAGTATGGACGCGTGGGCGTACCGGAGAACTTCTACGAGGCAGTCGGAGGCGAGCAGACCTTCCGCCGGATCGTCGCTCGGTTCTACGTCGAGGTGGCTCACGACGAACTGCTGCGCCCGATGTACCCCGAAGAGGACCTGGGTCCCGCCGAAGACCGCCTGCGCCTGTTCCTGGCGCAGTACTGGGGCGGCCCGCACACCTACTCCGAGCAGCGGGGGCACCCCCGGCTGCGGATGCGTCACGCAGGATTCACCATCGGTGAGGCCGAGCGCGTCGCATGGCTGCGGTGCATGCGGGTGGCCGTCGACGAGGCAGACCTCGATCCGGTGCATCGCGACCGGCTGTGGGCGTACATGGAGATGGCGGCGCAGACGCTGGTCAACTCCTGGCACTGACCCCCGCAGGCCGAGACGGACGAGTCTGATCATGAGCGGCCCCCGGCACGGGGGCCGTCTCCGCTCTGTGCAACCCGTCTGGATCACGCCGCATCCGGCCGCATCGCCCTCTCTCGCAGTGCCCAAGATCGCGCTACCCAATCACCCGTTTGAGGCAACTTTCCCCCGAAACAGATGGCAGGATGGCTCCCTGTGCGACGATCTGCCGACCTTCAAACCGAGACTGCGGAGAACTCCGCATGGTGGCGAAACGCAGTCTTCTATCAGGTCTACGTGCGCTCCTTCGCCGACTCCGACGGTGATGGTGTCGGCGACATCGACGGAATCCGAGCCCGACTCGGCTACCTCGAGCTACTCGGTGTCGACGCCCTCTGGCTGACGCCGTTCTACCGTTCGCCGATGGCCGACCACGGCTACGACGTGGCGGATCCCCGTGACGTCGATCCCCGTTTCGGCGACCTGGCCGGATTCGACCGACTCGTGTCCGAGGCCCACGCCTGCGGCATCAGAGTCACGATCGATCTGGTACCCAATCACAGCAGTGACCAGCACCCCTGGTTCCAGCAGGCCCTGCGGGCGGCTCCCGGCAGCCCGGAACGCGATCGGTATGTCTTCCGGCCCGGCCGAGGACCCGACGGCTCGCAGCCGCCGAACAACTGGACCAGCATCTTCGGCGGCCCCGCGTGGACTCGACTGCCGGACGGACAGTGGTTCCTTCACCTGTTCGCACCGCAGCAGCCGGATCTGAACTGGGCGAACATCGATGTCTGGAACGACCTGGAGCAGACGCTGCGCTTCTGGCTCGACCGGGGCGTCGACGGCTTCCGCATCGACGTCGCCCACGGCATGGCCAAGCCGGACGGGCTGCCGGACATGGACGCCAGGGCGGACCAGGGTTCGGCCGTGCTGCACGACAACCGGCTGGACCCGCGGTTCGACAACGACGGCGTTCACGACATCCACCGCATGGTGCGCAAGGTCCTCGACCAGTATCCGGGCCGCATGGCGGTCGGCGAGATCTGGGTGAAGGACGACGAGCGGTTCGCCCGCTATCTGCGGCCCGACGAGCTGCATCTGGGGTTCAACTTCCGTCTGGTCGAGGCGGGTTTCAACGCGGAGGTGATCCGCGAGGCGATCGAGCACTCCGTCAACGCGCTCGCCGCCACCGACACGCCCCCGACCTGGACGCTGTCCAACCATGACGTGGTGCGTCATGTGTCCCGCTACGGCGGAGGCCCGCAGGGAGCCCGACGCGCCCGCGCGATGGTGATGGTCGAACTCGCGTTGCCGGGTGTCGCCTTCCTCTACAACGGCGAGGAACTCGGCCTGCCCAACGTCGACCTGCCCGACTGGGCACTGCAAGACCCGATCTGGGAGCGGTCCCGGCACACCGAGCGTGGCAGGGACGGGTGTCGCGTGCCCATGCCGTGGGAAGGCGAGACGCCGCCGTTCGGCTTCTCCACTCGGCCGGACACCTGGCTGCCGATCCCACCGGACTGGGCGGAGCTGACCGCGGAGCGCCAGCTCGAGGACCCCGAGTCGATGCTCTCCTTGTACCGCCAGGCCCTGGAGCTGCGCAAGACGACCTCGGCATTCTCCGGCAGCGAGGTCGAGTGGTACGGCGCACCCGAGGGCTGCTTCGCGTTCCGGCGTAAAGGCGGTGGACTCATCTGCGCGCTCAACACCTCGTCGGTCCCCGTGCCGCTTCCCCCTGGTGAGGTGCTGCTCTCCAGCGGTCCGCTCGGGGTCGGCGAGCTGCCCCCGGACACTGCGGCCTGGCTGCACTGAGCCGCCAGAGAACGACGAAAGGCGCCGGTCGCGATCCAGTCGCACCGGCGCCTTCGTCGTTCTCGGGCGTCCTCGTGACCCGTGGCGGTCGAGCAGTCATCCGGGCGGGGTGCCTGCACCGATGACGTCGTCGTGCGGTCAGATCAGCAGCGGCAGCATCGCGTGTCGACGGCGGACCACCGAGCCGAACCGTGCGTCCAGCCGCAGCCAGGAGTCCGTCGCGACGACGCGAACCTGGTCCTCGGCCTCCCCGCCACCGACGAAGCCCATCCCGGACAGCGCGAACAGGCAGCGCAGCGGAATCTTGACGTCCAACCCGGCTCCGCTGACGGTGAGCACCGTCTGGTCGAGCAGCGACGCGGGGGGCGTGCCGTGCGGACCGGGATTCTCCCTGGCCACCGACACTCCGCGATCGGCGAGCTCGGCGATTGTTCCTGCGGGAACGTCGTCCACCCGCCGCCAGCCCTCCGAGGGAGGCAGTGCGGATCGCCAGAGAAGGTCCTGCGGCAGGCCCGGGTCCAGCCGATCGCCCCGCACCACGGTGAGCGTGGTGAGGAGGTCGTTGGCCCAGACGGTCGTGTCGGCGGGCGCCAGCACGCCCTCGACGGACCGGGTGACCAGCGCGTCGAAGGGGGTGGACACCCAGGCGTCCAGCATCGGGGGCGCGTCCTCGCCGATGCCGGGCCGGTTGCGCAGTCGCACCACGGCCTGCTGATCGAGCCGGACGGCACGCGCGACGAAGGCGCCCAGATCATCCCTGGCCGAGGAGTCGACGAGGCGAAGCTCAGCCACGGGAGTTCACCGCCTGCGGTCTGCCGGTGGGCAGCTTCGCCCGCCACCCGGCCAGGAAGTCCCGCTCCGTGTCGGTGAGCCTGCGCGGCCTGCCGCCTGCGAGGTCGTAGGGCACCATCACCGTCTCTGCGGTCGCGGCGATCGGGTCGTCGGGAGAACGCCCGCTCCGGAGCACGTAGACGAGCGTGAACGACGCCGCTCGCAGCTCGTCGACGGCGATCTCGACCCGGACCGAGGCACCGTCGACGACCAGCGGGCGCAGGTAGTCGACCCGCAGCCGGGCGACGACGGTGCCGTCGGCCATCTCGACTTCGCCGCGTCGCCCGCCCTCGACGAACAACAGCCCGACACGGGCCTCCTCCAACAACGTGACCGTGTTCGCGTGATTGACATGACCGAACGCGTCCATGTCAGACCACCTCGGTGTCACGTCCGCGACATACACACCCAAGGGACGAATGCCTCCCTGCGGATCGACCTCATACCGTTCCTCGCTCACCCTATCGGGGTCGCCGGAGCCGCAGACACGGTCACCGCACCATGCTGCGGATCTGCCGGGCCGCCACCGACAGGGTCGCCAGATCCAGCTTCGTGACGGCGTTGATCGCGGCCAGGGTGGTTCCCGCCCGCTCGAGCCGGGAGGAGTTGGCCTGCTCCCACTGGTCGATCTTCTCCGCCACGGTCTGCCCCTGGTCGCTGTTGCGCAGGACGTCGATGGTGATCTTGCGCAATGAGGTGTAGACGTCGTCGCGCAGGGCGAGCCGTGCCAGCGCGTGCCAGCGGTTGCCGCGTTCGAGATCGCTCACCGAGTTCAGAATCCGGTCGATGTCCAGGTGCGCCGACACCGCGAAGTACAGCTCGGCTGCCTCCTCGGGGCTGCGTTCCCGGCTGACGCCGCCGTCCCGCTCCGCCAGCTCGGCGACCTCGGTGATGTCGAGCAGGCTGAAGGTGTGCAGGAGGGCGGCGATGCGGTCCGCCGTGTCCTCGGGCACCCCGGAGGCGACCAGGTTCTTCGTCAGGCCCGCTGCGGTCTCGCGTTCCCGACCCTGCAGCAGGTCGGGGACGTGCGGGGTCAGCGCCTGCACCACCGGCTTGAATCGCGAGATCTCGGCACCGACCGCCAGCGGCTGCGGACGGTTCGACAACAGCCAGCGCGCCGCGCGATCCAACAGCCGCCGCGACTGCAGGACCAGGTCGTCGGCGACGGCGCTGGGCACCGTCGTGTCCAGCTCGTCGACGGCCCGCCAGAGCGCTGGCAGGTCGAAGACCTCGGTGACCACCGCGAACGCACGCACGGCGTCGGTCGTGGTGACGCTCATCTCCTCGGACAGCCGGAAGGCGTAGGAGATGCCGCCGCCGTCGACGACCTCGTTGACCAGCATCGTGGTGATGATCTCGCGACGAAGCGGATGCTGCGAGATGACGTCGCCGAACCGCTCGCGCAACGGTGTGGGGAAGTAGCTCGGCAGTCTGCCCGCGAAGATCTCGGCCTCCGGCAGACTTCCTGCCAGCACGTCGTCCTTGAGCGCAAGCTTGACGTGGGCCATCAGTGTGGCCAGCTCCGGCGAGGTCAGCCCCTCCCCTGCCTTGTCCATGGCCTTGAACCGCTGGGCGGTGGGCAGCACCTCGAGCTCCCGGTCGAGCCCATGGGTCGCCTCCAGGCCCGCCACCAGGCGCGCATGCACCGACAGCATCGGGGCGGCGTGGGATCGGGAGACTCCCAGGACCGCGTTCTGCCGGTAGTTGTCGGCCAGGACCAGCTCGGCGACCTCGTCGGTCATCTCCCCGAGCAGTTCGTTGCGCCGTTGTGGCTCCAGCGCGCCCGAGGCGATGACCCGGTCCAGCAGGACCTTGATGTTCACCTCGTGGTCGGAGCAGTCCACGCCTGCTGAGTTGTCCAGCGCATCGGTGTTGACCTTGCCGCCCGCCCTGGCGAACTCGATGCGGCCACGCTGGGTCAGCCCCAGGTTGCCGCCTTCGCCGACGACCTTGACGCGCAGGTCACGGCCGTCGACTCGCAGCACGTCGTTGGCCTTGTCGCCCACCTCGGCGTGTGACTCGTCGGCGGCCTTGACGTAGGTGCCGATCCCGCCGTTCCACAACAGGTCCACCGGGGCCAGGAGGATGGCCTTGACCAGTTCCGGCGACGACAGCTGGGTGACCGAGTCGGCCAGGCCGAGCGCGGCGCGGACCTGGGGGGCGATCGGGATGGCCTTGACGCTGCGCGGCCAGACGCCGCCGCCCGTGCTGATCCGCGTTCGGTCGTAGTCGTCCCAGCTCGACCGGGGCAGCGCGAAGAGTCTGCGCCGCTCGGCGAAGGAGACGGCGACGTCGGGTTCGGGGTCGAGGAAGATGTGCCGGTGGTCGAACGCGGCGATCAGCCGGATGTGCTCGGAGAGCAGCATTCCATTGCCGAAGACGTCACCGGACATGTCGCCGACGCCGACGACCGTGAAGTCGTCCTGCTGAGTGTCCACGCCCAGCTCGCGGAAGTGCCGACGGACGCTCTCCCAGCCGCCCCTGGCCGTGATCCCCATCTGCTTGTGGTCGTAGCCCGCCGATCCGCCGGAGGCGAAGGCGTCGCCCAGCCAGAAGCCGTAGGACTTCGCCACGTCGTTGGCGATGTCGGAGAACCGCGCCGTGCCCTTGTCCGCGGCCACCACCAGGTAGGTGTCGTCGCCGTCGTGGCGCACGACCTGGGGGGCGGGCACGGCCTGTCCGGCGTCGAGATTGTCGGTGAGGTCCAGCAGGCCGGAGATGAACATCCGGTAGCAGGCCACCCCCTCGGCGGCGTGTGCCTCCCGGTCCCGACCCGCATCGCCGGTGGGCGCGGGCGGACGCTTCACGACGAATCCGCCCTTCGCACCGACCGGCACGATCACGGCGTTCTTCACCGCCTGGGCCTTGACCAACCCCAGGATCTCGGTGCGGAAGTCCTCCCGGCGGTCGGACCAGCGCAGCCCGCCCCGCGCGACCGCGCCGAAGCGCAGGTGCACGCCCTCGACCCGAGGTGAGCAGACGAAGATCTCGTAGGCGGGCCGGGGTTCGGGCAGGTCGGGCAGTTCGCTCGGCTTGAGCTTGACGGCGAGGTAGGGCCTGGGCTCGCCTGCCTCGTCACGGACGAAGTAGTTCGTACGCAGCGTCGCACGGATCAACGTCACGTAAGACTGCAGGATCCGGTCGACGTCGAGGCTGGTGACCTCGTCGAGCAGCGCCTCGATCTCGGCGAGCGCGGACTCCGTCCCCGACCGCCGCGCCTCCTCGGCCAGTGCGGGGTCGAATCGCGACTCGAAGAGCCTGACCAGCGCCCTGGTGACGACCGGGTTCGCCCGCAGGGTGTCCTCGATGTAGTCCTGGCTGTAGGCGATCCGCGCCTGCCGGAGGTACTTGGCGTAGGTGCGGAGCAGGACGGCCTGCTGCCAGGTGAGATCGGCGCGCAAGACGAGCGAGTTGAATCCGTCGACCTCGCAGCGGCCCTCCCAGGCGGCCACGAAGGCGTCCTGGAAACGACTCTGGAGCTCGGCCATGTTCGGGGTCTGGTCGTCCAGGAGCGCGACGTCGAGCCGGAGGCCGAAGTCGTAGACCCAGCACTGGACGCCGTCGTGTCGATTGACCTCGTAGGGGCGCTCGTCGACGACCTCGACGCCCATCCGTTGCAGGATCGGCAGCACCTGGGAGAGCGTGACGCGCTCCCCGACCATGTAGAGCTTGAACCGCCGCTCGCCCGGTTCGCCGACGGCCGGTCGGTAGAAGGAGATGTCCACATCGCCCGGCCCCGAGAGCGCGAAGAGCCTGCGGAGGTCGGCGAGGCCCTCGGCGGCGGTGAAGTCCTCCTTGTACGCCTCGGAGAACGCCGAGGCGTACTGCCTGCCGCGTTCCGCAGCGGGTTCCGACCGCAGATCGTCGCCGTCGGCGTTCTCGGTCGTCCTGGGACCGTCGGAGGCGATGACCTCCTCGACCATCCGGTCGCTCCAGGTGCGCACCGCCGCGGTGAGCTGATCCTGAAGGATGCCGGTGTCGACGGTCACGTCGGCGTCGGGATCGGTTCGGACCATGAAGTGCACCCTGGCCAGCAACGACTCGCCGATGCGCGCGCTGTACTCGAGCTCGACGCCGTGCAGCTCGCGGAGCAGCACCTCCTGCATCGCCAACCGCGACGTGGTCGTGTAGCGATCCCTCGGCAGGTAGACCAGGCAGGAGAAGAAGCGGCGGAACTCGTCTCGCCGCAGGAACAAGCGCAGCCGACGGCGCTCCACGAGGGAGAGCACGCCCGCGATCGTGTCCTGCAGGGTCTCGGGGTCCGCCGAGAACAGCTCGGCCCGAGGGTAGTTCTGGAACTCCTCCAGCATTCGCTGTCCGGAGTAGGACTCCAGCGGGAATCCCGCCCGACGGATCACCGTTCGCACCTTGCGTGCGACGACGGGGATGTCGAGGACGTCCTCATGCAGGGCGGTGGTGGTGAACAGGCCGAGGAAGCGGTGTTCGCCGCTGACCGCACCGTTCTCGTCGAAGGTCTTGACGCCGACGTAATAGGGGTGCATCGGCCGGTGCACCGTCGACGGTGCGCTGCCCTGCGTCAGCACCAGCAGGTTGGGCGCCAACGCGTGCGCCATGCCGTCCGGGGCGGTGGCGAGGTCCTTGGCGTCGAGGCTGTCCCGACGGAGCACGCCGAGGCCGGAGGCCAGGACCGTCCGCAGCACCGGCTCGTCGTGTCCCGGCTCGTCGACGAGTTCGTAGTGTCGGTATCCCAGGAAGGTGAAGTGACCACCCGCCAGCCAACGCAGCAGGCGCGCACCGTCGCGAACCTCGGTCACCGGCAGCGGCAGGGTCGCCGACTCCAGCTCGGCCGACAGGGAGCGAGCGCGATCGGCCATCCGGTCGGTGTCCTCGACGACCTCGCGGACGTCGTTGAGCACCGAGTGCAGGCTGCGCTCCAATGCCTCCCGTGCCGCCTCGTCGCCGATCGGCGCGATCTCCAGGTGCATCCAGGACTCGACCAGCGAGTCCGTGGGCGGGTCACTGGGGTCTGCCGCGTCCAGCACCTGAAGCAGTTCGCCGGTCAGATCGCGTCGCACCACGACGATGGGATGCACGATGCGGGCCACCGAGGCGTTCTGCCTGCTCAGGCCCGCGACGACCGATTCGACGAGGTAAGGCATGTCGTCGGTGACGATCTGGATCACGGTGACGTCGCGGGTCACGCCCGCCTTCTCGTCCTCCGGGGCGAACACACGGATCGCGGGCCTGCCCGCCACCCGATGCTGTGCCAGCTCAACGTGTGAGGACAGCATTGCGACGAGTTGGTCGGCATCGTGTGCGACGACCTCCTCGGCGGAGACGTATCGAAAGTACAGTCGCAACAGACTGCCGATGGCGGGCTCGGACTCGGCTGCTCGATCGAGCAGCAGATCGCGAGTCCACTCGAGCGCGGCCGTCCTGTCCTGGCGGTGCGACGGTGCCGACTCGGCGTCGTTGCCGGTGGCGATCATCTCGGACTGTGCT
The DNA here is from genome assembly GCF_001941625.1 of Actinoalloteichus fjordicus. Taxonomy (NCBI): domain Bacteria; kingdom Bacillati; phylum Actinomycetota; class Actinomycetes; order Pseudonocardiales; family Pseudonocardiaceae; genus Actinoalloteichus; species Actinoalloteichus fjordicus. Next base: position 1,750,449 of record NZ_CP016076.1, on the reverse strand, counting down.
CCTGTCGAGGTCATGGTCAAACGACTCCACATCACGGGTACCTCGGTTGTACCAAGGCCGGGGCCAACCTTAGTGCCTGACTCTGATCCCTCTCCGCAAGGCGAGGGCCTGCACCACCGCCCACCGAAGCGGAACAATCGGCCATAACGGCAGTCCTCATCGACGGTGACACGGAATGGCCCGGCGCAACGTCACCATGCGACGCCTGTGCACGAGATCACAGGCGAGCGGATGAGTTCGTCATCTCGTGCGCTGCTTTCGAGGGTGCCGGGAGATCGCCTGCGGCGGGGGGTGTTTCACCCGCCTCAATCCCCCGGAGGTGTCCAGACCTGATCGTCCTCCGAGTCGGCTACGACGTCGGACTCCGGTCCTCGTCGGGGCGGCAGGACCGCCCAGTCGCCACCGGCCTGCTCCGAGGCGACGGAGGACGGGGTCTGGCTGCCGGTCTCCCGGCCTGCGACCTCCGATTGAGGCCTGGCGTTGTCGACGAACGCGGCGGCCCCGAGCTGATTCGCCCCAGGCGGAACCCCGTCGCCGCTGCGCTGCCGGGGCGGTGTGCCCGACTCACCGGGAACGCCGCCGGAATCGCGTGCGGCCTGCGGCGGCTGCCCCGACTCGCCCACTCGCGGCGCGGGCGGCGGCACGGGCAGCTCCAGCCCTCGCAGGCTCGACTCGTACTCCATCATCGCGTCAGCCAGGAGATCCCCGATGCGTAGTGGAGAACGCACTCGGCGCAGTCGACCGGTGCTGGTCACATCGTCGCCCGCTGCCGAGCGCGACACGATCGGCTCCGGTACGGACGTGGCCTGCTCCGGGGTGCCTGCGGCAGGCAGGTCGCCGTACTCCGCCTGGTCCGGGACGGGCGGCGGTGTCTCGGACGGCGTCGACTCGGAGTGCGACACCGACGGCGAGTGCGCAGGCGGCGGTGCTTCCTGCGGAAGTGCCTCCTGCGGAGTTGCTGCTCCGGAAGTGGCGACTGCCTGCCAAGGCTCGGCGGGCGAAGACTCTGCTCGCGGAACGGATGTCTCCGGAGTCGTCGGCTCCGGAACCGGCACTGCGTGCGGAGACACTGCTCCGGAGTTCGCAGCCTGCGGGGACTCGCCGTCGGGCGTCGCGCGGCCCGCTTCGAACTCGACGGCAGGCGCCCCGGTGCCCTGCCCCGGCCTGCCGAGCGCGATCCCGAGCGGTGGGGTCCTCGGCTCGCCGGGATCGACGGACTCATACCCGGACGCGGAGGCGGCGATCCGGGGGATCGGCTCGGTGGGAGCATCCGAGAAGTCCGCGCCCGTCCACGGTGTCGGCGTCGAGCCTGCGGGCACTCGGTCGGTTTCCGCAGGCGACGACTCGGCGGCGGGGCCCGGTATCTGCGGCCCGGACGCGGAGCCTGCCGCAGTCGCGGGCACGTCGTCCCGAGCCACGGCATCCCTCGAGCCACGCAATTCGAAGCCCGGCACCGCATCGCTCCCTGACGCACCCCCCGGCGTCGAAGCAGCGGAGAGATCGGCGGCGTCGGGCGTGACTCGGGGTGGCGGACTCACCCCGAGGTCGGGGTCCGCCGCCCCCGTCGCTGCGGCAGCCGGATCGGACGGCCCAGGACGCACAGCGCCAACAGACGTGGACGAGTCCACCCCGCCGACGTCGGAGCTGATCGCCGATCGATCGCCACCCGCCGATGCCGGGCTGCCCTCCTGTTCCGCAGTGGTGGAGCCGACGTTCCGAGGAGGCACGGCCGGACCGCCGACGGCCCACGGAAACGAGGTCGCGGGCGAGGACGAGAGCGACAGGCCTACACCCGGTTCCCGGGCGGGACGCACCGGGATGCCCGCAGGCGGCGTCGGGGACTCGCTCGCGGCGAGCGTCTCCGCCCGCGCCGAGGCAGGGTCGCCGCGGAACGCAGGCTGATCAGGCGTGGTGGTCTCTCCGCGATCCGATCGGGCCGAGGCGACGTCGAGAGGCAACGCCCGTTCCCACTCCGGTGCTGCGGTGGCCTCGGCAGCGTGTGCCCGACGGCCGGAATTCGCCGACCGGCCCCCCGACCGCCATTCGGCTGCTGCTGCTGCGTCCCCTGCTCCGCCGGAGGTTCCGATGGCGGTCCCTGCGGACCCTGTCTCGGGTGTCCGGCCGTCGGCGTCGTCGTCGTGCGACGCGGATGCCGCCGCATCGAACACGGCCGGGTCGACGGGTCCCGACGGAGGGGACGCCCCCTCCGGTTCGACGGCCTGCGCTCGGTGGGATGCCGGGCTCGGCGGGGCGCCGCCCGCAGCGGTGCGCGGGCCGTCCGTCATGACGGCGACATCCAGCGGATCACCGGTCGGCCGCGTGGGTTCCGGCGACTCGAAGCCGGGTGAGGTCTCGGTCGGAGGAGTCGTCGACGGTTCTGCACCGAAGCTGCTCGCCGCGCCGACATCGGCTCCCTTGGCTCGGGCGTGGTCGGCACCACCACCGCGTTCCTGAACCGGTGGAGGCAGATCCTGAACCGAGTGGACGTCGGCTTCGGCGCCGGGAGCAGGCGCAGGCGGGGCGGTGGGGGCGTGGTCGGTCGGGTCGTCGACAGGACCGGTGACGGCCGGGTGCTGCGCAGCGGGCGCCCGGGCCGTCGGGTCCTGATATTCGGGCTCTCGAGACGCGGAGTCCCCCGATGCGGGGTGCGTGGCGGCGGGCTGTTCGGCGGGCTCCGGGCGAGGCGGTGACGGCATCGGCACTCCGACGCCGAACATGCCGAACGGCATGGGGGGCACCGGGTCCGCCGGCTCCTGATCCTCGTCGTCGGCCCGTTCGTAGGCGAGCAGCGGATCGGTGGTGCCGATGCCCCGGAAGAGCGCCAGCGAACTCGGGGCGAGGTCGATCTCCCCGCCCATCGCCGCCAGCTCGCTCAGGCTGAAGCTGGGCAGCGTGTCGCCGCTGGTGGGCGGTGTGTCGTCGCGGATGACCGGCAAGGGCGCGGTGATCTCGTTCGCCAGTGCCGCATCGTCGGGCAATCCCGATACGGCAGGAGCACCCGACACCGGCATCCCCTGCGGCGGGGTCGGCTGTTCTCCCGGCCTCGCCGCCCAGGACACCGGTCCGCCTGCGGCAGGCGCGGGTTCGGCAGCCCATGACGGAGCGGACTCGGAGCGGTGATCGGCTGCGACGGGCAGTTCCCCGCCGCCCGCCGCCGCGCGCCGCGACGGCAGCGGCTCCGCGGCGAAGGTCGCGCCGAGCGGCCCGGACGTCTGTTCCTCGTCGTGCCGGTCCGACCGCCGAGACACTACTGAGGGCGTCGCAGGCGGGTCGAAGCCCGCCTGCCTCCCGGACGTCGCCTGCCCGGCTGCGCGCTCCACCCCGAAGGCCGGACCCGTCCCGCCTGCTGCGGCGAGCTCGGACTGCACGCCTGCCGAAGCGACGGCCTCGCCCACTGGTTCACGGCCGGAGACCACGCCGGAATTCCCCTCGAAGCCGATGGGGGGCGCGGGGTGGACCAGCTCGGAAACCGCAGGGGCCGACGCTGCTGCGGCCCGGTCGGACGTCTCCGCAGAGGTGTCGCCACGGCGCGAGATGTCGGCGGAACTCCTCACCTGATCGCGGGGCGCCGAGGGGGCCGACGAGCCGGACTCGGACCCCGCGCCGGGCTCGACGAACGTCCCCGGCGGGGGAGCATCGGCGTCCGATCGGCGCGCGTCCATCTGGCCCGCACTCACCTCCGTCGAGCCGGTGAACACCGTGTCAGCGGGCCTTTGGTCGGCAGGCGCCTCGCCAGCAGGACCCACGTCAGCCGGACCCACGTCAGCGGGCACAGCGGCCGTCCGCCCGGCCGAGGCTTCGGTCATCGGTGTCGACGGCGCGGGACCGTCGAAGCTCTCGGCCGTCACATGCCAGGCCTGCTCCGTCGCCGCAGGCGCGCCGACCTGCCAGTTCGACGGCAGGGCCGGGACGTGTCGATCGGCGGGCTCCGCTGCCTGCGGCTGTGCGGCGGCGGGCTCCGCCGAAGGGATCGAAGCGACGAATTCTTGTGCGTGGGACTCCCCGCCCGCATCGTCCGGGCGCCGCGACGAGAAATCGTCCGCAGCTGTGCGGGGCTCGTCGCTGGTCCTCGGCGGGGCTGCTGCCCAGCCGGTCACCCCCGATCCGCCGTCGATCGAGTCGACCACGGCCGGGTCCCCCTGGTCGGCCCGCACCCGCCAGTCCGGCAGGCTCGGCGAGGCCGATTCGCGCGCTGGACCGCCAGGCGGTGGGAGGTCCTCCGCGTCGCGCTCGCCGCCCGCACCCAGCGTCGCCGCAGTGTGCGAGTCGGTCGCCCCGTGCCGACCGCGTGGCGCCGAGAGCGCCGCCCGATCCTGGTCTGCCGCATCCCGCACTGCGACTCCCGGCGGCAGGGTGAAGGCCGCCCGGATCGGCTCGCCGCCGGGTGCGACGGCCTGACCACGGGCGTCACCAGCGGAGTCGTCGATGCGCCACGCCACCGACGCCCCGCCGGGCTGTGCCTCCGCGCCGTCCGCAGTCTCGGCCGAACCCGGGACCGGGCTCGACGTCGCGGTGTACGAGGAGTCGATCACCGGCCCCGACTCGGCGTCCGGCCGCAACAGGCCGGTCAGGGTGGCTTTCAAGGCTGCGGCGTCGCCGAAGCTGGACGAGAACTCCGCAGCCAACTGCAGCCGGGCCGCGCTGACGGCTCGCTGCCTACGCTGCTCGGCGGCGTGCGCGGCGCGGAGGCAGCGCAGCGCCTCGGGCAACTCGTCGACGGCCTCGTAGAGATACGACAGGGCCTGCAGGCTCTCCGAGAGCAAGGGGTCCAGCCCGTGCCGTCGAGCACCGGCCGCCGCCTCCAACAACAGCTCACGTGCCGTCTCCGGCCGGCCGGCAGGCAGGTGCAGTCTGGTGGCCAGCACCACCCGAAGCCAGCCGACGGCCGAGGCCGACGCGGCTCGGACGGGCCGGTCCAGCGTGGCGCGGCAGACGTCCACGGCCAGGTCGGTCCGCCCGCCGTCCAGCAACAGGTGGGCCCGTTCGAGCATCAGCCGCGCATGCGCCTGTCCGCTGTCGGCCGCCGCGCCCCGGACGCCGTCCAGCAGGTCGAGCCCGTGGAGCACGCACTGCTCGGACCGTCCCGGTTCGCCTCGCCTGCGGTGAAAACCCGCCCGCAGCGCCTGGATCATGGCCTGCCGTAGCAATACGTCGTCTGGGTGCAGCGCGGCATCGGACTCGTACAGCCGATCTGCTGCGGACAGCGCCTGGGACCATCCCTCGTCCCGGCTTCCGCCGGGCAGACACTCCGCGAGTTCCAACAGACCTGCGGCGCGCACGTCGGATGCCAGACCGTCGTCCTCCAACACCGGCCGCAGCAGCCCGAAGGCAATCAACGGGGCACCGACTATCCGCGCGCTGTGGGCCAGTTCGACCCGCAGCGGCGCGGACAGCTCGGTGAACCGCTCGACCTCGACCTCACGGAGAGCTGCGATGCCGCGCTCGACGACCACCACACCTCGTCCGAGCCGATTGAGGGCGAACAACGCCATCAACTCGGCGGAGAGTCTGCTGCGGTGATCGCCCTCCTCGGTGGCGAGCCTGCGGGCTCGCTCGCCCGCGAGGAGGGTCACCTCCGGTGCGCTCCAACGGAGTCGCCAGGCGAGCTCCAGAGCGGAACCCACCTCGCCATTCGCCGGTGTCGCACCCCAGGCGGACGCCACCATGCTCCGTTCAGTCGCGTGTCAGTTTGCGTCGGGTGACGCGGTGCGGGCGCGCCGCGTCGGGTCCGAGCCGCTCGACCTTGTTCTTCTCGTAGCCCTCGAAGTTGCCCTCGAACCAGTACCAGCTTCCAGGGGCGTCCTCGGTGCCTTCCCAGGCGAGGATGTGCGTGGCCACCCGGTCCAGGAACCAGCGATCGTGCGAGATCACCACGGCGCAGCCGGGGAACTGCTCCAAGGCGTTCTCCAACGAGCCGAGGGTCTCGACGTCGAGGTCGTTCGTCGGCTCGTCCAGCAGGATCAGGTTCCCGCCCTGTTTGAGGGTGAGAGCGAGATTCAGCCGGTTGCGTTCGCCGCCGGAGAGCACGCCCGCAGGCTTCTGCTGGTCGGGTCCCTTGAACCCGAAGGCACCGATGTAGGCACGGGAGGGCATCTCGACGTTGCCCACGTGCATGTAGTCGAGTCCGTCGGAGACCACCTCCCACACGTTCTTCTTGGGGTCGATACCGCCCCTGTTCTGATCAACGTAGGACAGCTTCACCGTCTCGCCGATCCGGACGGCACCGCTGTCCGCCTGCTCCAGCCCGACGATGGTCTTGAACAAGGTCGTCTTCCCGACCCCGTTCGGTCCTACGACGCCGACGATCCCGTTGCGGGGCAGGTCGAAGGAGAGCCCGTCGATGAGCACCCGCTCGTCGAAGCCCTTCTTCAGCTTGTCGACCTCGACGACGACACTGCCGAGTCGCGGCCCCGGCGGGATCTGGATCTCCTCGAAGTCGAGCTTCCTGGTCTTCTCGGCCTCGGCGGCCATCTCCTCGTACCGGGCCAACCGCGAGCGAGACTTGGTCTGTCTGGCCTTGGCATTCGATCGGACCCAGGCCAACTCGTCCCGCAGCCGCTTCTGCAGCTTCTGGTCCCGCTTGCCCGCGACGGCGAGCCGCTCCGCCTTCTGTTCCAGGTAGGTCGAGTAGTTGCCCTCGTAGACGTACGTCCGTCCCCGGTCGAGCTCCAGGATCCAGGCGGCGACGTTGTCCAGGAAGTACCGATCGTGCGTGACGGCCAGTACGGCACCGGTGTAGTTGGCCAGGTGCTGTTCCAGCCAGAGCACGCTCTCCGCGTCGAGGTGGTTGGTCGGCTCGTCCAGCAGGAGCAGGTCGGGCTGGGAGAGCAGCAGCTTGCAGAGGGCGACCCGGCGACGCTCACCACCGGAGAGGACCTTCACGTCGGCGTCCGGCGGCGGGCAACGCAGGGCATCCATCGCCTGCTCGAGCTGGGAGTCGAGGTCCCAGGCGTTGGCGTCGTCGAGCTCCTCCTGGAGGGCGCCCATCTCCTCCATGAGCTCGTCGGTGTAGTCGGTCGCGAGCTGGGCGGCGATGTCGTTGAAGCGGTCGAGCTTCACCTTGATCTCGCCGACGCCCTCTTCGACGTTGCCCAGGACAGTCTTGTCCTCGTTGAGCGGCGGCTCCTGCTGAAGGATGCCGACCGTGTATCCGGGCGTCAGATACGCCTCGCCGTTGTTGGGCTGGTCGAGTCCCGCCATGATCTTGAGGACGCTGGACTTTCCAGCGCCGTTGGGCCCCACCACGCCGATCTTGGCGCCTGGGTAGAACTGAATGGTCGCGTCGTCGAGGATGACCTTGTCCCCGTGCGCCTTGCGGACCTTTTTCATGGTGTAGATGAACTCGGCCATGCCGGCGATCGTAGAGCGATGCCCGTAGGCGAGACACCTCGGACGGCCTCTCCGAGTCCCCCGCCGGGCATCGGCGGATCGACAGCGCCCGCGCGCAGGCAGGCCAGGGCGCGTGTCCCTGATCCCACGAACGGCGACTCGAGGCGGCGAAGCCCCGAAGAAGCCGGGCTGAGAGCGGGTCGGGGGCCGCCCCCAGCCCGACGTATCAGGTGGCGACCGCCAAGACGGGCTCGGCCGCCGTCTCGCCGCCCGCCTGTTGTTCGGAAGCACGGGCACCATGCCGCTCCGGAGCAGCACGGCACCGGGTGAGGTCCGGTCCGATGGCCGAGGCCGTGAGCTCCGTGCAGTGCCGCCGTTGCCCGTCCACCGCGTACTCACGGGTCTGCAGCCTGCCGTGCACGATCACCGGATCACCTTTCTCCAGCACGGCGATCGTGTGCTCGGCGAGCGTCCGCCAGCAACGAACCGTCACGAACAGCCGGTCGCCGTTGACCCAGTGCCCTCGGTCGCGGTCGTACCGGCGTTCGGTGCTGCTCAACCGGAAGCTGGCCGCCGCCACTCCCTCGGGGCTCCGGCGGAATCGCACTCCGCTGATCAGGTTGCCCATGATCGTGATGGTCGTCTCGTTCATCGGTGCGCCCTTTCCGGGTGTGATCTCCCTGCCTGCCGGGCAAGTGCTGAGATCAGGATCACCGGGACACGTGACGACCGCAACGAAGACCCCGCCTGCCTGTGGACAACCGAAGACATGTGGACGACACGCCGACACGAGACCGGTAGTCGGGCGTTGCGAACGAGGTGTTGTGGTATTCAGGGCCGTTCAGACAGGTTCTTGAGCATCTCGTTGTAGGCCGCGCGATCGGCGTCGCCGTCGCCGTCAGCGCGGCGGTCGTCCCGCCGTGCGGCCCGCCCGTCGGTCCGAGCCCACTGCACCAGCAGCGCGATCAGCACCACCACCACCGGAATCTCCCCGGCCGCCCAGGACAGTCCGCCGCCCAGTCGCTGATCCTCCAGCAGGTCCGTCGCCCAGGGCAGTGCGAGGCTGCGATAGAACGTGTCGCCGATCACGGTGCTGGAACTCATCAGCGCGATGCCGAAGAAGGCGTGGAATGGCATCGACGCGAACAGCAGGCCGAGCCTGCCCAGCGGCGGCAGATTTCTCGGAGCCGGGTCGACCCCGATGACCAGCCAGTAGAAGAGGTAGCCGGTGACGAGGAAGTGGGCGTTCATCGCCAGATGCGCCCAGTGCTCTTGCAGCGCGACGTCGAAGAGTCCCGAGAAGTACAGGATGTAGAACGACCCGACGAACAGGGTGAACACGATCGCCGGATGGGTGATCACCATGGTGGCTCGCGAATGCAGCGCGGCGAGCAGCCACTCGCGGGGGCCGGGCGGGGCATCGCGCCCGGCGGCGGGCAGGGCCCGTAGCGCGAGGGTGACCGGGCCGCCCAGCACGAGCAGGATCGGCACCAGCATCGCCAGCAGCATGTGGGCGCCCATGTGCACGCTGAACATCGCGGGGGCGTAGCGACCGATGCCGGAGGACGTCGCGATCAGCAGCGTCGCGCAGCCCGCCAGCCAGGCGATCGTGCGGCCGAGCTGCCAGCCGTCGCCGCGCTTGGCGAGCCTTCGGACCCCGTACAGATAGAGCCCCGCGAGCACCAGGGCGACGGTCCCGAAGATGAGGTCGAACCGCCAGTCCAGCAGGAGGGCCGTCAGGGTGGGCGGCCCGTCCAGGTCATAGCCGAGCGCCACCTCGGTACTGGAGGGCCCGACCGGGTCGAACTCGCTCGGCGGAGGCGTCTGTCCCAAGGCCACAGACACGCCCACCGTGCCGAGCATGATGAGCACCTCGACCGAGGCGAGTCGGATCAGCGTGCGGCCGGAGCCTGCGGCCACGACATCCGCCACACTGCGCCTGCGTTGGAAGTATCCGACGACGCCCAGCAGGATCAGCGCCGCGATCTTGATCAGCAGTAGCCGCCCGTAGACCGTCGTGAACAGCTCGCCGATGCTCACCCGGACGAGCCCGTTGATCGTTCCCGAGACGGCCATGACGATCCAGCAGACGAGGGCGATGCGCGAGAACCGGGTCGTCGCCAGCGCGAGATGTGATCCCCGCCGGAGTCCGTGGGCGAGCAGCGCGATCAGGCCGCCCACCCATAGGGAGGCGGCGTAGAGGTGCATGAGCAGGCTGTTCGTCGCGACGTCGTGGGCGCCGCCGGTCGCCGAGTGCCCCGTGACGACCACCGGCAGCATCCCGGCCAGCGCGACGGCGAACGCCGCCAGCGCCCACCGCCAGGTGAGGATGAAGCGACAGGCGATCGCCACCGCCAGGGCGATGCCCCCGGTCAGCAGCCACGCCCCGGTCTGCTCCAGCCTGGGGATGAGGGAACCCAGGATCTGCGGTTCGAGCACCTCGTCGAGCGGACGTCCGACGGCCTCCGCCACGAACAACGGGACCACCAGGGCGGAGCCGACCGCCCACACGACCGCCGCCCAGCCCGCAGTCCGCACGGCGGCATAGCCGTCTGCGGCGAGCATGCCGGACGGCTGCGGCGGCACCAGGAACGCGGCAGACAGCAGCGAGCCGATGCAGACGATCGCACCGAGCTCGGCGATCACCCGGACCGCAGGCAGTCCGAGCTGGACCAGAACACCGGGATCGGGCAGTCCGAGCGAGGCGTAGAGGTCGTCGGCGAACAACGCGGTCAGCAGGGCGGCGATCAGCACGGCGAACATCGCGCCCGGCAGCAACAGGCTGACCAGCGCGGTGGCCCGGCGCCGACGCGACCCCGTCGGGTCGGACTTCGGCAGCTCGCTGGTCGAGGACGTCTCGGGAGGCACCTCACGAGACTAGGCATCCGGCCTGCGCGCCCTGGCCCCGGCGTCGCCACCGGAGCACGCGCACAGGCAGGCACGTCCCTCGACTGTGACGTAGGCAATAGGCGTGAGCGGCACGCGGACCATCTCGACGCCCGAGCGAGCCGAGGGTGGATACTTGTCACCAGGCCTGGACCGAGCGCAGCAGGTGGGCACCATGCGACCGGCTCAGGGCACTGCTCACGCCGAGAAGGGAAAACCGCTGTCCAGAATGCCGCGTGCACGGTCGACTTCTCACCGTACAGCGATGCCGAATCAGTTGGATACCGGCTCGGCAACAGACGCGCGCCAAGGCTGAACAAGGACTTCACGCGGGTTACCCTGGCCGCGCGTCGAGCACAGAACGCCTCCGTAGCTCAGCGGATAGAGCGAGAGACTTCTAATCTCTTGGTCGCAGGTTCGAGTCCTGCCGGGGGCACTCCAAGGATGAGAACGGGAGCGGTGCTAGCCATGGCACCCTCCTCGTTCTCGTTGTCCTGTTTGCGCTGGTTGAGTCGCTGCTCTCGGTCGAACGGCCAGTTCCGGTGGTTCGTCAGGAGCCAGACGGCCGGGTGGCGTCGTCGCGGCGCTCGTGTTCCCGAGCCAACGCTCACACCCCCTTGTCCGATCATGTACCGGTTTTCGATCCTGAAGTAGCTGGAGTTCAGGACGCGTGGTGAGTGCACGCGCCTGCGGCAGCATTTCCAGGACGGGGTTCCAGGGCTCGGTCGCGTAGGCGATCGGGACGCAGTGCTGCGCGGCGAAGCGTTCGCGATCCAGGACACCAAACGGATCGCGCGACAGCCGCTCCGCCTTCTCGCAGGTCGTAGCCCGGTTCCGGGGTGGACAAAGACGCGGCCAGCTCGCGCCACCCGCCGTCGCCTCGGGGTAGTCCCCGCATCGTGCAGCAGCACCGGGTCCACGTCGGCGTCGCCGTGAATGATCTCCGGGTCGACGAAGGTGGTGTCGTCGGCCGTTGGGGCCCTCCTGCGTCCAGCCCTTGTCGATGTCCTGATCGCTCACCGGCCTGCGGTCCGCGTGAACGCGCAGGTAGTCCCCAATACGGAGAGCCGAGGCGGGTTTGGTGAACCCGGTCGCGCGCACCGGCGCCTTCGGCGTAATGGTCGGCGTTGCCCACGCGACGGGCTGCCGGAGCGGTTCCGGAATGCGTCGGCGCGGTGGCGGCTTCACCCCGGCGGGAACAGCACCGGGAAACAAGAAGCTGAGCGCGGGTGGCCACCAGGGGTGCTGCCGGTCGTGTTGTGCGCGGTGCTCGCTGGCCCAATCAAGCACACAGACGTCGCCACTGCTCACCACAACCGGCCCCGGCGCGCCGTGGCACCACATCACCGCCAGCGAGAGCCCGTCGACGTAGGCGCTGTCGAGGACTCGTGACGCGACCTCAGCCGGAACGCGTTCAATTCGCGCCACCCGGGCGAAGCCTTCGTCGACGGCACGGCCGTAGGCGGGAGGGCGGACTGTTGCGAACTGGAGATAGTCGCCGACCAGCAGGTTCGGTGAGTCTTGTGGTCCACGCGGACGCACGGCGCCTCCGTCGGGTTGTCGATGGTGCTGGCGAGGAGGGGTCCAAGGGTTCGCCGAGTGTCCGCGGTGGCGGCCGGGCACGCCGAATTTTGGCGGGCATGGGGGCCGCCAGGAGCACGTCGGTCACCTGGTCAAGGGATAGCTGTCGCGGGCTACCGCCGTTAGAGTGACGCCTTCACGATATCCTGGTTACCACTTCGCGAGGATGAGTAATGGAGTCTCAGCAGGCACAGCCGAACGGAACGCCCGGCACATCGCCGTTTCCTCGTGAACCGACTCCGCTCTTCGACGCGATCATCTGCGGCCTCGGACGAGAGATCCCGCCACCCGCCGATCGTCAACCTGCCGCCTCGGCAAGCAATGTGGCATCGCACTGACCGCGTACGCCACATTTGCCGGCTGGCTCCACACTTCCCCGCTCCATCGAGTGACCGTGTCCAGGGTTACCTGCCAGATTCCGAATGTTGACAATGTGACTGGCTGGGTCGTGCAGCCGGTCTCCCACGGGTTCCGGCCCATCAGTCGCCCCAATGCTGGATGATCAGCCTGGCGATCCGCGCCGCCAGCTCCGGCAGTGCCGCGCGTTCCGCTACGGTTCCCGACCGGTGTATCGAGCGCGGAATCGATGAACTGCACCCGGGTCGTCGTCGGCCCAGCGCAGGAACCGCTGTTCAGGCGGCGAGACCTTCACTGATGGCGAGCTGGCACGCGGCAGCGATGCGGATGGTGAACTAGTCCGTCCCGGTGTCGTGCACGCGGGCGAGGGGCAGAGTGTCGCCGGGGACGTTCGTGCCGACGTAGTCCATGGCGCGGCCGAGCACGTGCAGGTAGAGGTGAGGGTGGGGCGGCCTGGTGCCGAGCCTGCCGCGGCGAGTTCGGCGCGTATCTCGTCCTGGTGGTGTCAAGCACGGCTGATCCCCAGGGATCGACTCTCATCGCCGCGATGGTGGCGCGGACCGGTCCGGTCACCCAGGTCTCGAGCGGTATCGGCGCGCACATGCTCACGCGTTCCTCTCGTCGTCCGGATGTCGGCTGGCCCGGAGCAGGCCGGACATCTGCTCAATCCGGTCACCAGGCGAGGTATGGCCGCTGACCTGCGGCGCGCTGGATCAGACATTCCCTCACCTGCCGTCCAGTAAATCTATGTCGCCAGGGGTAGACATTCAACTGCCGCAGGGTGTACTGTTCCCCTTGTTCAGGGAGAGACAGCGTCAGATGGCGCGGGAGATGACGTAACTGCCCGCGAAAGGACAAGCGAGACCGCCATGCGGGACGGAGCCGATCACGGAAGGGGTTCCGGCTGGTGGCGGCCCCGGGGCCGGGTAGTGAAGACGAAGCAGTGGCGGCCCTGGTGCAGCAGACGCGGATGAGCACGAGTGTCCGCGTGCAGTGATGTCAGTTCGCAGTATGCAGTAAAGAAGACGGGCGGATGCGGGCCAGGCAGCGCACGGGCCAGCCCCGCATTCCCCAGCGACATCAGGCGTGCTGGGACCGATCTTGGTAAGGGGTTCCGGCCGGTGATGACCGCAGCGGTACCGAGTAAGAGAGAAACACAGAAAAGAAGGGACAGGGCACATCATTGGATCGCCCGCTGCGGCTGTGCAGTAGCGCCGCGCGGGTACCGCAGTCCCATCGGATTGGAAGGTGGTTCTCGGTTACGATTCAGCGATCCCCGCACAGTTCGCTTTTCGGCTGGATGCGGGTACAACAGTCCGGCGTGGATGCCGGTTGGCAATGATGAAACCCAAACCCCTGGGACCCCGGGTGCCTGTACGGCACCCGGGGTCCCTTGTGATGTGGAGGTGGAATGATCCCTGACCAACACGACCCGGCCGTGCCGGATGGCGGGGCGGACAAATTCGACGACGAGGACTACCCCGCCTACACCATGGGCCGCGCCGCAGACATGCTCGGCGCAAGTCAGAACTTTTTGCGCAGCCTCGACGAAGCCGGTCTGATCCAGCCGCAACGCTCCGCTGGCGGGCACCGGCGTTACTCCCGCCGCCAGTTGCGTATCGCCGCACGGGCGCGGGAACTGGTCGACCAGGGCACCGCCGTCGACGCGGCGTGCCGGATCGTGTCCCTCGAAGATCAGCTGCACGAAGCCCAGCAGCAAAATTCCAGTCCCCAGCGCGCCGACTGACACCGTGGGTGTGCCGCCCTCCGGCGGTACACCCATAACAGCTTGAGGGAAAGTTTGTCTGATCTCGCCGGCGTGAACCCACCAGTTCCGAGACCGCGGACCGGACGTCCGCCGACTCTGGCTTCCGCGCGTTGAACGTTTCCGGTTTCCGGTCAGAGACCGCGAGCATGGTCTGCGGCACGCAGTGGTGCGCCGAGCTGATGGAGGTGGCCGAGGACCTGCCGGTACGAGTGCAGCAGTCCGGTTTCGGCGTAAGGGATCTCGTGGCGGCGGCAGAATCGGTCCACAATCGGCTGAGCGCGGCGCAGGTGCGGGCGGGGCATGTTCGGGAAGAGATGGTGCTCGATCTGGTAATTGAGCCCGCCGAGCACGAAGTCGATGGCCTTCCCGCCGCAGACCTTGCGTGCGGTCAGCACTTGCCGGTGCAGGAAGTCGACCGGCTGCCCAGTCATCGTGGGCATTCCCTTGTGGTTCGGCGCGAACGAACAGCCCATGTAGATACCCCAGAGGGCTTGGTGCACCGCGACGAATGTGACCGCGAGACCGGGTGAGAACACGAGAAACACTGCGGTGAGGTAACTCGCGACGTGCGCGGTCAGCAGTGCGCCTTCCAGGCGGCGCATCTTCGTCTCACCGCGCCACACCGCCCGAATTCCGGAGACGTGCAGGTTAAGTTTTTCGAGGGTGAGCAGGGGAGGAAGAGGAACGCTTGGCTTTTGGCCATCCAGCGGCGAAAGCCCTGTTCATGCGGGCTTGCCGGCTGGTGAAGGCCAGTGCTGGGATGTCGAGGTCGGGGGTTCCTCATGGTTCGGGTTGGCGTGGTGACGGTTGTGCCCGTCGATCCACTACTGGTAGCTCATCCCGACCAGCCCGCCGTGCACGACACCGACCGCGTCGTTGGGACGCCTGGTCAGGAAATCTGCTTGTGCCCGGCATCGTGGCCGACGAACGCCAGTTGCGCGAACACCACGGCTAGGAGGACCGCGATCAGCAACTGCCACCACGTGTCGCTCAGGAACGCGAACCCGACCCACGCTCCGGCGAACACCGCCATGTTCGCGATGATCACCGCTGCGTAGTAGCCGTGGCGGCAGCGCAGCAGCCCCGACCCTCGCGGACCTCGGCGAGCAGATGGCGATAGGAACCCTGCGCGCTGTCGTTCACCGGCGCCGCGTCGCAGGCGCTCCGGCGGCAGAGGAGGAAAACCGAACGCCACGGGTACGGCGCTGATCGGCGTCGGAGAGCGTGTGTCCGGCGGCGTGCGAGACGGGGTGGCTGAACAGCACCGGCGAGACCGGGGCACGGGTGCTGCGGGAACGTACGGGTGTGCGCGACAAAAGAAACTCCTTGGGAAGGGGCCGGGCAGGTGAACACGGCCAGCGGTGACGCATGAGCACCGGACGGCAGCGTCGAGCAGGTCGGTGCGCCGTCGTCGGGCAGAGGCTTGGTCGCAGGTCGGACAGCGTCGTCAAGGCTCCTCGTGACCCAGGGTCGACAAGCGCGGCGCGAGCAGGCAGGTTCTGACGGTACGCGCATCGGCGGGCCACCGCGAGCACGGGGCGGGCGGACCTCGCTTGACGGCCCGCCCGCCCATGTGCTCCACTGCATGTGGTTGAAGATTTTTGTGCTCGTTGTTCCCGACGCCGCAGAGGTTTTTGGCGAGCGTCGCCTCGGTGCCCTTTCAGGCTTTCCTTGGTTTCACGCTCGCAGTCCGGCCGCCTCGCACGAGGCTGTGCCGCAATGTTCGACGCGACAAGGAAACGTATATGTCTCAAGGCACTGTGAAGTGGTTCAATTCCGAGAAGGGCTTCGGATTCATCGCCCCCGACGACGGCGGCAGCGACGTGTTCGTCCACTACTCAGAAATCACCGGCAGCGGTTTCCGCAGCCTCGACGAGAACGCCCGCGTGCAGTTCGACGTCGGCCAGGGCAACCGCGGCCCGCAGGCCACGGCGGTGTCGGTCCTCTGACCACCACCACGCCCGCCCACCCGCATCTCCATAACGTTCGGCGTTCCAGGTTTCGCGGTGTCGATCCTGACCTCGACCCCACCTCGCCAAGCGAAGGGCCGGCGGCGCAGTTCGTCTCCTCCCGTGCTCGCCACCTGCGCGAGCACCAGCATCACCGCGCCCGCGCGGCACGCACGGTCGCCCGCATGGCGCGCGACCCGCATGACGAAAGCCTCCTCTTGTCCGTTTGGGACATTGAGCCCACTGCCGACATGGCGCCGAGCTTGGATTCCGCGCTGGCGGGCTACGTCCGCCGGGTAGCCGAGCAGATTGGCGCCCCGTCGACGCGGTGACACACGAAGTCACCGCCACCGCCTACCTCGGCCTCGCCCCCTAGTACCACCGAGCCCCGCAGCGCGACCTGATGCTCGTCTGGGACGAACGACTCGGCTGGTCCATCGCGATCGGACCACGCGGCAACGACCACTCACCCGTGATCCGCCGCCTCTGCGGCCACATCGCACCACCACCCTGCACCGTCGCCCCGTTTGTCATCAACGTCCTCGACGGACACCACAACTGCCAACTCAGCCCAGTACCGCCCCCACTCGACCGGGCAACCCTGGCGGCGCACCTGAGCACACTCCCGCGCAGCGTCCCGGACGCCGACTCGAGCGCACCCGGCGTCCGACAGCTATCTCTGGCAGGCAGTTACCGATCCTCGCCGAGCAACAAGCATCGCGATTCCCTGGATAGCGATCGGCTTCGCACCAGGACATACCGAGGTTTCAGCCGGAAGCGTTCGAAGCCCTTGCGTACGGCCATGGCCGGTCCGTGGGTTCATTGGCTAACCAACGACCAACTGCTGCATCTCGTGGAGGCGGCGAGCCACTTGGGCGGCGACTCACCGCCATCCCTGCGGCTCGTGCTGGCGGGCGCAGCTTGGCGCGGTGATGGGGGTCAGCCGCTCCACCGCTCAGTATCGCCACGAGAAGGCCGCCAAAAGTGGTCGGACGACTAGTTGGGACTGTCAATTCCAGTCAGACCATGAAGCGATCACTTACTACCTCAATGTTCGTCGAACTTGGTGCAGCGTTCTTCGGCCGAACCTCCGCCACTAGAGCCCGCGATGTTGTCGCGCCAACCCGAAGCTGCTTCCGGAGCGTCTCCGCGGAGATCGGAAGCCGGCAACGTCGCCAGTGTTCAGCGTCCGCGCGGCGAGCGCTCTCTACGAGACAGCCGAAGAGCAGCATAGCGTCGATCTTCGGCTGCGAGTCGGGGTGCGCGTAGCGTCCCAGCCAAGGCTGACGTGCACGCCGAAGGACGTCCCCAGCGATCGGGGCCGGGGGAGTTCCTCCGCGTCGTCGCATACGCGGGTGATGGCTTGAGCACCGGTAGACTCACCTGCCGGAGAGCGACGATCAGGGCACGGACAAGGCAGCGCAGACGCGGGCGCTGCGCGGACCGCTGCGGAGATCGACGCTGCGGGAGCTCGGCACTTCGACCGTGGGCATCAGCCAGGTGAGCGAGGTCGAACACTTGCGGCGCAAATCGCTCGACCAGGTCGTTTCCGAGTCTTTGCAACGTCGGGCGACGACGGGGTACTGACCGGCCCTCCCACGTGCGGCTGGCCGCTTCTCGCGTGAAGGTACGCCCATGAAGCTCACGTTGAACAACGGTGTCGAGATGCCCGCCCTCGGTTTCGGTGTCTTCCAGACCGCTCCCGAGGAGACCGTCACAGCGGTCGAGACCGCACTGCACACGGGCTACCGGCACATCGACACCGCGGCCGCGTATGGCAACGAGCGCGAGGTCGGCGAGGCCATCCAGAGCTCAGACGTGGACCGGTCCGAGATCTTCATCGAGACCAAGCTCTGGATCAGCGACTACGGCTACGATCAGGCCCTGCACGCCTTCGACAAGAGCGCAGGCAAGCTCGGCGTCGATCGGATCGACCTACTGCTCCTGCACCAGCCGCTGCCCACCCGGTTCGACCTGACCCTGGATGCCTACCGGGCGCTGGAGAAGCTGCTCGCCGACGGGCGGGTACGGGCGATCGGCGTCAGCAACTTCATGCCCGAGCACCTCGACGACCTGCTCAAGAACACGACGGTCGTGCCCGCGGTCAACCAGATCGAGGTGCACCCGTACTTCGCGCAGCCGGACGTGCTCGCCGCAGACGCCGCGCACCGAATCCTGTCGCAGGCGTGGTCGCCGATCGGCGGCATCACCTTCTACCGCGAGGGCGCGGGGGGCAGCACCCTCGAGGACCGGACCATCATCGGCATCGGCGAGGCACACGGCAAGACCCCGGCTCAGGTGATGCTGCGCTGGCACTTGCAGCAGGGCCGGTCGGCGATTCCGAAGTCGACCCGTCCAGAACGGATCGCCGAGAACTTCGACGTGTTCGACCTCGAGCTCACCGACGTCGAACTCGCCGCGATCGACGGACTCGGTCGCGGGGTGCGGCGTGGCCCCGAACCTGCCTCGATCACCCTGGCGAGCGCCGGGCGGGACATCCCCGAAGCCTGACCGCCGTCCAGGAAACGTCGCTGCGCAGCACGCAGGACAGCGCTGGGGTTCGCCGTCAGCCCAGGGGTTCGGTGCCGGTGAGCCGCAGCTCCTCGATGTCGAGGCGGGTCTGGATCTGACGGGCGACCGCGTCGTCGATGACGCCCTCACGGCGCAGACGAATGAGGACCGCACGTTTGCGGTCGAGGGTCGCCAGCCGGAGTCGGGTGTATTCCTCGTTGCGGGTCAACGGCGAGTCCGCCTGCACAGGCTGCGGTGCGGCGGACACCGCCTCTCCACCGTCGGGAACGATCTCGGCGGGCTCGGGTCCTGGTCCGACCGTCGTGTCACTCGACCTGTTCGCCCGGGCGTCGATGAGATCAAGGTGCTCGTGATAGTCGCGGGCGAGCCGGTCGTGGACCTCAGCGCTGATGCCGTGTTCGACCGCGAGGTCGGGCAGGGCGGCGACGGCTGCGGTGGTGATCGCGTGTTCGGCGATCCTCAGCTCGTCTTCGGCGGCGCTGTCGTCGGGAAGCCGGGGCCGCGCCCACCGGACGACGACCGGCAGGAGTGGTCCCTGCACGAGCAGGGTCAGAACGATGACGCCTGCGGTGGCGAACACGATCTCATCGCGTCCGGGGAAGGCCTCGCCGTCGTCCAGCGTCACCGGCACGGACAGGGCGATGGCGAGTGAGACGGCGCCACGGAACCCGGCGACCGCGCTCACCACACGAGCCCGGTGGCTCATCCGGCGGGTCCGCTGGGACGGCCGCCGGTCAAGCAGGCGGATGAGGGAGACGCTGACCACCTGGAATAGGAAGCGGACCACGAACAGCGTCAGCCACACCGCCACGATGACCGTCAGCGCCCAGCCGATGCGCGCGACGTCCATCTGCCGGGACACGACGTTCACCTCGAGGCCGATGAGCACGAACAGCGCCCCATTGAGGAGGTAGGCCCCGAGGGGCCACGCCGATTCAGTCTGTCTGCGGGAGGCGGCCGTGCTGATCCGAGGGGCGACGAAGGCGACGAGAAGACCGGCGACGACGACCGCGAGGACACCGGAGGCTTCGATCAGCTCGGCCGACAGGAATGCGGTGAACGGCACCAGCAGCAGAGCAATGTTGATCACCGTGCTGTCGCGGAGCCGCCGCATCACCAGGTACGCCGCGCCCGCCACCACCGCGCCTGCCATCACGCCGCCGAGGTAAGACAGCAGCACCATCCCGGTGACGGCCAGTGGCGTGTAGTGGCCACCTGCCGCGACCCCGACGGCGATCGCGTAGAGCACGAGCGCCGTGCCGTCGTTGGTGAGGCTCTCGGCCTTCAGCAGCATGAAGTTGCGATGCGGCAGCGTGCGGCCCAGCGCGGCGACCGCGGTGGCGTCGGGTGGGGCGACGGCCGCGCCGAGGATGAGTGCCGCCTGCCACGGCATCCCCAGCAGGTGCGCGACCCCGGCTACGGCGAACGCGGTCGCGACGACGAGGACCGTGCTCATGAGCACGATGCCGCGGAAGTCCCGTCTGATCGACCGCAACGACGTCGTCAGGCTCTCCCAGAACAGCATGACCGGCAGGAACAACAGCAGCACCGTCTCCGGCGGCAACTCGACCTCGCGCAGCGCGGGTACGAAACCGAGCACGACACCGAAGACCAGCAGCAGCAGCAGCGGCACCGCGACGCGCAACCGAGGGGCCAGCACGGCGCCTGCGAGGACGGTGATGCCGAGCACCACCGTGAGTTCGAGCCCGCCCACCCGGCGCTCCTCCCGATCAGGCGCTCTCTCGAGCGCTCACCACGTGGACGCCGCGGTGCCTGCGGGCAGTCATGAGTCGCCGGTGTGTGCGTACCGGAGGCGAAAGTGGAGCGGCACCGCCCCCGATGGCCGTCTCGGTCACCGCGCGAGCGGTGCCACCACAGTGTCATCGTCGACAGTGGTCGATACGGCGATGTAGTTCATGGCGTGGCAGGTCATGCCATCCGATCGGATGACATGAAGCCATGCCGGCCCGTTCGGGCCGAGCCACAGCGCGACCGTGACGTCCCCACGGCTGCAGCCGGCGTCCACCCTGTTGGGGAACGCCCTGACCGCTCGGCTGGCGCTGGACGCGCTGGCCGTGCCGCGCGGCGGGACCGTCGCCGTGACCGGTGCGGCCGGGGCCGGCGGGGGGTACGCGGTCGAGCTGGCCAAGGCCGACGGGCTGACCGTGATCGCAGACGCCGCCCCGGCCGACGCCGAGCTGGTTCTCGGCCTCGGCGCCGACCACGTCGTCGACCGCGGCGACGAGATCGCCGATCGGACTCGCGGGCTGGCGCCCGACGGGGTCCCCGGACTTCTGGACGGCTCGATGCAGACCACTCAGGTCGCCCCGGCTGTCGCCGACGGCGGGGCGCTGGCCGAGGTTCGGGGCTGGGCGGCCCGGCCGAGCGCGGCATCCGGGGCGACCCGATCATGGTGTCGGACGCCATCGAGGACACCGCCGTCGTGCTGCCCGATGACCCCACACGCACTGACGTCTGCCGCGCGGGTCCGCCTGCCACTCGCAGCGGCCACGGCGAACCATCCGGGTCGTCCGCCGCCGTGCGCACCGCTGCATCGGCAGGCAGGCCCACCCCGGAACCAGGTGAGCCTGCCTGCCCTGCTGTGACACCGGTCATCGCCAGACGGACCGGCCTTCGACGGCGTCGAGGACGCGTGCCTCCTTGGTGTCCGCGGCGAACGGATCGGGTGTGTCGGTGCCGTCCGCCGGAACGGGCGGCCGAGGATCGCCCGTGCATTCGGAGTTCGCGGGCGGGAGGGCGCCGTTGATCAGGTAGTCGTCGACTTTCTGGGTCACGCAGGCGTTGAGCCCGTAGTGCCCGTGTCCGCCGCTGTCGCGAAGGGAGATCAGTCGGTGGCCGAGCGTCTCGGCCATCGCGGGGCCGCCTTCGTACTGGGTGGCGGGATCGCCGTCGGCCTGGATCACGAGGCCGGTGGGATAGCCGTCCCGCTCAAGCTCGACAAGGTCCTCGGGCGGGGTGAACGACCGGAAGGTGCAGTTGGTCGGCGCCGCACCGATGATCCCGCTGCCGTTGCCGTCGGCGTACGGGTACTCGTCGCGGTAGCGGCGCATGTCGTCGTAGTAGGTCTCGAGATCGGTGGGCCAGTCCGCCTCGCAGGTGACCGCCTCGTACACCCCTGGATCGACCTTGGGGGTGTCGTCCCCGGTCAGGAGGCCGACGGCGGCACCGGCGTCCGCAGACAGTGCCGTGCCCTCCGAGGCAGACCGCAGCTCCACGACCACCTCGGCGACGACGTCCCAGACCGGCCGGGGTTGGACGGCCGTGGCCAGGAACCGGTCCAAGGTGTCCCCGTCGAACTCCGTGGACCAGTAGGTGGGCCAGTCCGCAGGCCGTTCACGATCCAGCGTGACCGGCTCGGCCGCGAGGCGGGCGGTGAGTTCCTCGGTGGCGGCAAGCACCTCCTCCTGGGTCGTACCCAGGTGGTAGGTGTCATCGCGTTCGGCGACCCAGCCTGCCCACTGCTCGACGTTGAACCGGACACCCACCGACTGCTGTCTGGTCTGCTCGTGCCAGATCCAGTCCGGGTGGATCGAGGAGTCGAGCACGCTGCGGTTCAGCTGTGCGGGAAAGAGACTGCCGTAGACCGCGCCCAGGTACGTACCGTAGGAGAACCCGAGGTAGTTGATCTTCTCCTCGCCGAGGGCGGCTCGGATGACGTCCATGTCCCGCGCGGTGTTCGCCGTGTTGATGTACGGCCGGATGTCGCCGCCCGCCCGCTCGCAGGCCGCCTCCTTCGCCTGGGCGTGTTCGGTGAACTCGGCGAACTGTTCATCGGTCGGGCGGGTGTGTCGCGGCCGGTGGGGGACCCGGTCGCAGTAGAGCCGGGAGGCCCGGCCCACTCCCCTGGGCTCGAAGCCGATCAGGTCGAAGTGTGCGGCGATCTCCGTGTCACGAACTCCCAACGGCATGGCCAGTCCGCCGCCGCCGGGGCCGCCCGGATTGAACAACAGCACGCCCTGCCTGCGGTCCGCGTCGCCCGCCGTGATCCTGCTGACCTCGATGTCGAGGGTGCCGTCAGCGGGCTCGCCATAGTTCACCGGGACGGTCACCATGGCGCACTCCATGAACTTCCACTGACCCTGCCAGGGGTCGACGATGATGCCGTCATCGGGTTGTTCCGAGGGATCCGGCGGTGGCGGGTCCGCACACTGCTGCCAGTCGAGCTGCTGTCCGTAGAAGTCTTCGAGGCCGTCCGGCGTGGCGCTGCTCGGGGTCACCACGGTCCCGAGTCCGACCGTGACTCCCACTGCGAGTACGACGCTCGCGAGGGCGCTGCGTCGTCCTCTCCCTGCTCTGCTCACTATTCGCCTTCCTCCATGCCGACGACGAGTACGAAAGACGGTATGGACAGCGGTGTTTCACGGGCATTTCGCCGCCTGCCGATCCGAAAAGTCGTTATGTCGCTCAAACAAGCACGGCGTTACCGTCCGGATCGATAATCACCCCCGTGAGCGGAGATGACGATGCGCGTACTGGTCGCGGAGGACGAGAAGGCCCTCGCCGGGTACATCGCAGAAGGACTGCGGGACGAGTCGATGTCGGTCGATCTCGCCTATGACGGCACCACCGCGCTCGAGAAACTGTCCGCCGACTGTTATGACGTCGTGGTGCTGGACCGGGACCTTCCCGGCACCCACGGCGACGAGGTCTGCAGGCAGCTCGTCGAGTACGGCGGTCTCACCCGGGTGCTGATGCTCACCGCATTGGCCGACGTCCCCGACCGGATCGCGGGGCTGCGACTGGGCGCCGACGACTACCTCGGCAAGCCGTTCGACTTCGACGAACTCGTCGCCAGGCTCCACGCTCTCGGTCGCCGGTCTCGACCTGCCGTGCCCCCGGTGCTCCGCAGGCATGGCATCGCCCTCGACTCGGCCCGGCGTTCGGTCTCCCGTGACGACCGGCCCGTCGCGTTGTCCAACAAGGAGTTCGGCGTGCTGGCCGTGCTCATGGCGGCGGACGGCACGATCGTCAGCGCCGAGGAGTTGTTGCGCGTCGTGTGGGACGAGCACGCTGATCCCTTCACCAACGCCGTGCGGGTGACCATGTGCAGGCTGCGAGCCAAGCTCGGTTCACCCGGCGTCATCGAGACGCTGCCCGGTGTCGGCTACCGGCTGGGCGGTCCGAGGTGCTGAGCCGTCTCACGCTGCGGTGGCGCCTCACCCTGCTGCACACCGCCATGTTCCTGATCGTCACCGCCGTGGTGGTCGCGATGGTCTACCTCCAGAACCGCGTCGTCATCATGAGGATCAGCGCCGACGCCACACCCGTGGACCTGATGCCGTCGACCTCGGACCAGCCGGTGTCGGGAGAGACGGCACGGGGCTCGGCCGACCCGTCCATGGAGGTGGCGGACGGGATCGCCATCCAGCAGAACGAGGCGTTGGCGAGCCTGCTCGCCCAGTGGATCGTGGCGTTGACCGCCATGACCGTGCTCGCCGGGCTGCTGGCGTGGTGGGTCACCGGACGGGTGCTGAAGCGGGTACACCAGATGACGTCTCAGGCCCGCCGCATCTCCACCGAGAACCTGCACGAACGACTGGCGCTTCAGGGGCGCGATGACGAGATCAAGGAGCTCTCCGACACCTTCGACGCCGTGCTGGCCCGGCTGGAGAACGCGTTCAACGCACAGGCGCGGTTCATCGCCAACGCCTCGCACGAGCTGCGCACGCCGCTCGCCGTGGCGCGCACGACGCTCCAGGTCGGGCTCGCCACCACGGACCCGGCCCGGGTCCGTCGCGTGCGCGAGGAGTTGCTGCGCAACAACGACCGCTGCACGGCACTGATCAACGGCCTGCTCACCCTGGCCAGGGGGGAGCAGGACCCGCACCGGCTGGAGCCCGTGGACCTGGTCGACGTGGTGCACGACGTCGCCGGTGAACTGACTGCCACCGGGCCCGCCGACCGGCCGCGCCTGCGGATCGACGCGCCCATGCGGTGCATGGTGCTCGGCGATCCCGTCCTGCTCGCGCAGCTGGTGCACAACCTCCTCGGCAACGCCCTGCGCTACAACGTTCCCGGCGGCGAGGTGCTCGTGGAACTCGACACGAGAGGGAGTTTGACGATCGGCAACACCGGCGCGGAGATCAGTCACGACGAGGCGGATCGCCTGTTCGAGCCGTTCTACCGGGGCGCGGTGCGGACCGGTCGGGCCGACGGGGCCGGGCTCGGCCTGTCCATCGTGCGCGCCATCGCCCGGTCCTGCGGCGGCGGGGTCACCGCGCGACCACGGCACGGTGGCGGCCTCGTCGTCGAGGTGGGCATTCCGGCCACGCCGTCGGATTCCGGCGCTCCCGTCGAACGGCTGCCCGGCATGGTGATCGCGGGCTGATCGCGTCGGCCGCCGCCGGACACGGGGTAGGGGAGGATCCGCCGGGATTCCCGCCGCGCGAGGAACGTATCCGAGTGCGTTTCCCGAAAATCATCGGCGAGACGCGCGCTGTGCCGGTCGAGATTCGACGATCGGGTCGCAGGGAGGAACCATAGTCCGTCATCGGGCTCCGCAGAGAATGCGAGTTCACCACGCTGGTCGCCGCCGATCAGGTGCAGAAGGCGGTGTGCACGGCGTCCGGCGCACCTCGGTGACCGGCGAACTGCGGCGACGACCTGTGGGCGGGTCACTCGGCGACTGCGCCGACATCGCAGCGCGGGGCCGCTCACCACCCTGGTGACCGTGACGACGCCGTCCGTTCCCGAGCCGAACCTGGCCGGGTAGGCAGGCGCCGCGTCCCGCACAGGCCAAGACTGTCAACAGCACCGCGATGACGGGTGCCGTCACCCACCAGATCCACTTCGGCATGGCGGGGAAGGAACTCCCGGCCGCCGCTCGATCCCCCCGCAGCAGCCCTGCCTACCGGCCTCAGGCCAATGTCCGAAATCCGCTAGACCAGGCCGCGTCGGAGCGGTGGAATGGACGCCGTGAACACCACACTCGCCGCCGAGGACCGTCGCCGGGACGGCCTGCACGAGTCCTCGCGGCCACTCGCCACCGCCCACCCCCGGGCCGGGACGGACACCCCGCGCAGGGGAACCGCAGGCGCCCCGGCCGTCCAGACCGCGAGTGCCGGGGTCGACTGGTCACCGGACCGGCCTGCCGGCGTCCTGCCGACGGGCGACGGCCGCTGATGCCCGAGCGAACCGGGAAGGCGGCCATGCTCACCGACCAGGGTGCGCGGCGATCGAGTGTGCCGGACGGCGGAGGGCGCTGCGCGATGGGCGATCCGGCGTTCGCCGAGCGTTATCGGGCGATCGATGCCCGCGACACCCGCTTCGACGGCCAGTTCTTCACGGCCGTCTCCTCGACCGGCATCTACTGCAGGCCGTCATGCCCGGCACGCACCCCGAAGATGCAGAACGTCACGTTCTTCCTGACCTCGGCAGCCGCCCACGAGGCCGGCTATCGCGCGTGCCGACGCTGCCTGCCCGAGGCGGCGCCCGGCACCCCGGAATGGGACCTGCGTCGTGATCTGGCCGGCCGTGCCATGCGGCTGATCGTCGACGGCGTCGTGGACCGCGAAGGCGTGGAGAGCCTGGCCGCACGCCTGGGCTACAGCGGGCGGCATGTGCACCGCCTGCTGTCGGCGGAACTCGGTGCCGGACCACTCTCGCTGGCCAGGGCACGGCGGGCGCAGACGGCGCGCAGTCTGCTCGTCGGAACGGACCTCCGACTGGCCGATGTCGCGTTCGCCGCCGGCTTCGGCTCGGTGCGGCAGTTCAACGACACCATCCTGGAGGTGTTCGCCGCTCGGCCCGGCGAGCTGCGGGCCAGAGGCAGGCGTGGCGCCGTCGAGTCCGTCGCCGACGAGAGCGCGCCGGAGGGCGGAGCCCCGGTGCGGCTCAGCCTGGCGCTGCCAATGCGGCAGCCGTTCGACGCGCCGGGGCTGTTCCGGTTCCTGGCGGCGCGCGCGGTCGGTGGCGTCGAGGTCGCCGAGGTCGCCGACGAGGACAGGCTGCGGTACGCCCGCACGCTCGTCCTGCCGCACGGACCGGGCGCGGTGGAGATCGTGGCGACCGACGCAGGCGCAGGATGGCGAGTCCAGGCGACGCTGGAGCTGTCTTCCCTTGCCGACGTCGCCACCGCCGTGGCGCGCGTGCGACGAATGCTGGATCTGGACTCGGACCCGGTCGCCGTCGACACCGCGCTGTCCTCGGACCGGGTGCTGGCGCCGCTCGTCGCGGCCACGCCGGGAATCCGGCTGCCCGGCGCGGTGGACCCGCACGAACTCGTCATCCGCGCGATCGTCGGACAACAGATATCCGTGGCCGCAGCCCGTACTCACCTGACCCGTCTCACTGCGACGCTGGGCACGCCCTATACCTCCTCCATCACCGGGCTGAACCGACTCTTCCCCACGCCTGCCGACATCGCGGCCGGGGTGGCCGCGCCTGCGGTGGGCGAGCCGGGGGACCCCGACCGCCCCTTGCGGCTTCCCGGCCGGTCGGTGCGCACCGTCACCACCACGGCGCGCGCCCTGGCCGACGGCGAACTGTGCGTCGACGTCGGCGCCGATACCGAATCGCTTCGCGAGCAGCTCGTGAGTCGACCGGGGATCGGCCCGTGGACCGCGTCCTACCTCGCGATGCGCGTGCTCGGGGAACCCGATGCCTGGTTGCCGGGGGACGTCGCGCTGGTCGCGGGGGCCACTGCTCTCGGTCTGCTCGACCCGGACCTGTCGAAGCAGGCGGCGCACCGTGCCCTGGCCGACCACGCCACCAGATGGGCACCGTGGCGCGCCTATGCCGCGATGCACCTGTGGCAGGCCGCGTCGGCGTGAGACGACCCGACGCCGGACTCGCGCCACGCCGAAGAGTCGGCGTCGATCATTAGGGTTCCCAACCACCTCAGAGGACAGGGAGCATGGCGTGCGCAGGTGGGAACTCGTCGGTGACGGTTCGGACAGGTTCTGGGAGGTCGCCACCGACGGAGCCGAGGTGACCGTCCGATTCGGATGGAGCGGCGCCGCCGGGCAGACGAAGACGACCTCCTTCGGCTCCGAGGCCGCCGCGTCCGCTCAGGTCATGAGGCTGATCGCGGAGAAGGAGAAGAAGGGCTACCGAGCAGTGATCTGGCAGGCTGCTCCGGCACCGACACAGTCGTCGGACCCGGTCAGCCCCGCAGCCGAGGCAGCAGGCTCGCCGGGGCAGCCCGCTCAGCCCGTCGACCAGTCGCTGGAGAATCCCGTGTTCACCGTGCCCGCCAGGTGGTGGCCGCACGTCCACGAGCGGCGCGGCGGACGGGTGCGGTGGGACGCCGTTCCCGAGCCCGACGCGGTGGAGAAGGTACGGGCCACCGTGGCAGGCGCGAAGTCGGATCTGGAGGTCGTGTTCGACCATCCGGAGAGCGACGGACAGTTGGTCGACGTGGTCCGTGCCCATCTCGCCGGGGACGTGACGCCGACGGGCGCCGCAGCGGTGGCCGCGCTGGTGGCCGACGATGCGAGACTGAAGCCCGAGCTTCGGCTGCTGCCCGACGCGTGGGTGCTGGAGCACGGCCTGGCCTTCGCCGCCCGTGCGGCCATCGAGCTCTACCGGATCGAGGTACATCGGGAACGCATCAACCGGGGCCGGGCCGAAGTACTCCGGAAAGTGCAGGGGCGACCGCACAACAGCGGGATCAACAAGGCGATTGCGCGGCGAGTGCGCTCGCTTCTCGCCGCGACGTCGGAGGCCGCGTACGAGGCGGCGGTGTCCGCGCTGGCGCCCCACCGCGTCGACCTGCTCGCCAGGTGCGTCGCCGCATACCTCGTGCCGACGAGACAGGACTGGGTCGACGAGCTCTGCGACGAGATGGAGCGGACCGACACGCTCTCGGACACGTCGATGGTGTTGTGCTCCTTCACCTCGATCGCCCAGCTGATCCGGCTGAGTTCGAACCGGAAGATCCTGTGGGAGTTGGAGCGCCAGGAATTCCTGCACACCCTGGCCGACGGCATCGGCCCCGACCTCGCCCCGATGATCGCGCCGCGCCTCGACAAGAACCTCTACGGGGACGAGCGTGAGCTGATCTTGGATACGCTCGCCGCGTTCCCGACTGCGGAGGCCTTCGATCTGCTGCTGGTCCGGTTGGACAAGAAGCAGGTGCTGCCCACCGTGCTCGACATGGCCCGCAGGTACCCGCTGCTGGCGCTCCGGCGGTTCGCCTCGGCTCGGGAGCCTGCGGTTCGTTCGCTGTTGGCGGATCAGCTGCGGCGTTACCCCGAGCTTGCCGATCGAATCGAGGAGACCGAGGAGACACGCGCGATCGTCGGGCAGCTGCGCACGGCGGCCGCGAGCGTCCAGGAGGCGCCGGTCGAGGCGCTGCCCGCCGTCCTGGTCACGCCCCCGTGGACCGTGCGGCGGAAGGCTGTCACACCGGTGGTGGTCAAGGACCTCGTGGTGCCGGCGTACCGGGCCGTGGCGTGGGCGCCGGGCGAGGAGGCCGAATGGGCGGCGGCCGCCTTCTCCTACCATCACCGGGAGACGGACTGGCGAGCAGCGATCGAGGACTTCCGGGCCGGGAGGCTCGACCACCACCGGCAGGTCGTGATGTTCGAGACGGGACCGGTCGAGGAACTCCGTCCGCTGGTGTCCGAGTGGCGTCCGACGGGACCGTTCCACCACGTCAGGCTGTCCAAGGTGCTGCTGGCTCGGTTCGGGGTCGATGCGTTTCCGACCGTTCTGCACCTCATCGCGGGCGAGAAGCCGGACAAGCTGGTCCTGCCCATGGTCTGCGTCGAGGTGGCAGAGCTCCTCGCGGACCGGCTGGTGCGGTACAAGTCGTCGCGTGAGCTGGTCATGACGTGGCTGCGTCGCCACGCCGTTCACGCGGGTCGGTTCCTGGTGCCCGTCGCTCTCGGTCCCGCAGGTGCCCGGCGCAGGGCAGCGGAGGCGATGGTGCGACTGATTCCGCAGCAGGCGCGGGAGGCGGCGCGGGAGCACGGCCCCGAGGCGGAGAAGGCGATCGACGCCTTCCTCGGCGTCGACCCGTTGTCTCTGCTGCCTGCCAGGATTCCGGTCCCCGGTGAGTGGGCGGCACCGCAGATGTTCCCGAGGGTGCTCCTGCGCGGAACGGACCAGGCGCTGCCGCTCGAGGCCACCGGCCTGCTGCTCACCATCCTGGCGTTGAGCACCCCCGACGACGTGTACGCCGGTGTGGAGATCGTCCGCGAGGCGTGCGAGCCCACGTCGCTGGCTCGTTTTTCGTGGGAGGTGTTCCTGCTGTGGCAGGCGAACGGGATGCCATCGAAAGACCGCTGGGTGATGACGGCGCTCGGCCTGCTGGGTGACGACGACGTGGTGGCGAGGCTGACTCCGCTGATTCGAACGTGGCCCGGCGAGGGACAGCACGCCAGGGCGGTGTCGGGGCTCGACGTGTTGACGGCGATCGGCACCGACGCGGCCCTGATCGCCCTGAACACCATCGCGCGGCGGGCGAAGTTCGGCGGGCTCAGGCAACGCGCCGAGAACAAGATCCGAGAGGTGGCGGCCGAGCTCGGCTTGACCGGCGAGCAGCTGTCCGACCGGCTGGTGCCGGACTTCGGCCTGGACGCCGCAGGCAGATTGGTGATCGATTACGGGCCGCGGAGCTTCACCATCGGTTTCGACGAGCAGCTCACGCCGTACGTGCTGGACGGGAAAGGTGCGCGGCGCAAGGCCCTGCCCAAGCCGGGCGCCAAAGACGATCCGGAACTCGCCCCAGCCGAGCACAAGCGGTTCGGGCAGCTGAAGAAGGAGGTGCGGGCGATCGCCTCCGATCAGATTCGCAGGCTGGAAGACGCGATGGTGGTGATGCGCCAGTGGTCCGCCGCCGAGTTCCACCGGCTGCTCGTCGGGCACCCGCTGCTGCAGCACCTCGTGCGGCGCCTCGTGTGGATCGCCGAGGACGGGCCGTCGTTCCGGGTCGCCGAGGACGGCACTCTGGCCGACGTGCACGACGACGTGTTCGAGTTGCCTGCGGATGCCCAGGTGCTGGTGGCGCACCCGCTGTCGCTGGCCGACGACGTGGCGACGTGGTCGGGGGTGTTCGCCGATTACGAGCTCCTCCAACCGTTCCCACAGTTGGGCCGACCGGTGTACCGGCTCGACGAGAGCGAACAGGCAGGTTCGAGGCTGGAGCGGTTCACGAACGCCGAGGTGGAGCTCGGCGGCCTGCTGAGCCTGACCAGACGCGGCTGGCAGCGAGGAGCGCCGATGGACGCCGGAATCGAGCACGAGATCACCAGACCGCTGCCCGGCGGCGGCGACATCGTGGTGACCATCTCGCCGGGCATCACGGTCGGCATGCCGGACATGTGGGGCGATCAACAGCTCGGCGACATCCGGATCGTGGGCGGGCGGAGCTTCGAAGAACTGCATCCCGTGACGGCCTCGGAGGTCCTGCGCGAGCTGACCGGGCTGAAGCCGAGGCACCGCACCGTCGCGGTGTAGGGCCGCGTCCGGACCCCGGGAGCGCGGCCGCCCCACCGCCTCCCTGGGTCCGGCCACGCCGGTTGCGGACGCGTCCACCGTCGGACGTCCGTCAGCCGCCACGCGAGGCGAATCGACTGGAACCCCGGACACCATCGGTCACTACCGCGACTTCGAGCGGTCGGGCGCCACACGAGTCCCTGCTGCCCCGTCGGTGGGCGATCACACCACCGACGTCCTGCCCTGCTCGCATCGCGCGGGGCCGGGTCAGCAACCCAGGAGCCGAGGTGTCCGGCGGCACGGCACGGGGTAGTCGAGCGGCATGAATCCCGACGCGTTCGGGTCGACGGCGGCTCCGTGCCTGCTGCGGTTCGCCTTCGACCCTCGGTTTCGACTGCTGCTCGCCGCGATCGGTGTGCGGCCCACCACCAGCGGCGTGGTCGTGGGCGCCGACGGACTCGACGTCCGCTTCGGTCCGTGGCGGGTACGCACACCGCTCGCGAACCTGCTGCCTGCCGAGGTGACCGGGCCCTATCGCGCGGCCAGGTCGGTGGGTCCCCGGCTCTCGTTGGCGGATCGCGGACTGACCTTCGGCACCGGTGCAGGCCGAGGCGCCTGCGTCCGATTCCACGAGCCCGTCACCGGCATCGAGCCGTTCGGGACGGTCCGCCATCCGGCGCTGACCATGACGCTCGCCGAACCAGAGCTGTTCGTGCACTGCCTGACCCGATTCCACGAGGACGGCGACAGGAGCAGATCATGACCGCCCTTCGCGCACTGGCACTCGTCTGCAGTCTCAAACCCTCTCCCGCCCGATCCAGCAGCAGTCTGCTCGCCCAGCAGGTGTTGGATCAGCTCGCCGAGCACGACGTGACCGGCGAGCTGATCCGGGTCGCCGATCACGACGTCCGGGCAGGTGTGGAGACGGACATGGGCGGCGGCGATGCCTGGCCGGAGATCCGCCGCAGGATCGCGGACGCCGACATCCTGTTGATCTCGACGCCGACGTGGCTCGGTCACCCGTCCAGCATCGCGCAACGGGTGCTGGAACGACTCGACGCCGCACTCTCCGACACCGATGACGAAGGCCGCCCCGCGATGTTCGGCAAGGTCGCGATCGCCGCCGTCGTCGGTAATGAGGACGGCGCGCACAAGATCATCGCAGACCTGTTCCAGGGCCTGAACGACGTGGGATTCAGCATTCCCGCGCAGGGTTCGACCTACTGGAACGGGGAGGCCATGAAGCCGGTCGACTACCAGGATCTCGACGAGACGCCCTCGGCAGTCGCCGCCACGAACAAGACCGCGGCCCGCAATGCGGCCCATCTCGCCCGGCTCCTGCGCGCGCAGCGGTATCCCGCCGAATAGGGCGCGAATCTCCGCGCCTGCCGGACGAGGCATCCCGTTGCACAGGCTCGACGTCGGCCGCCGGGGCGACCCCGGTCACCGCGCCGAGGTCAGCCCGGCGTGGTCTCCCCGCCGAGTGCGGCGATCACCTCGCCGCTGTAATAGCCGGAGAGCCGATTCGAGGCGAGGAACACGTAGGACGGCGCGAGGTCGTCGGGGTGCGCCGCCTCGTCGAACGGAACCTGGCTCCCGAACTCCTTCACCTTCTCCGCCGGGAAGGTGGCCGGGATGAGCGGCGTCCACACCGGCCCCGGCGCCACACAGTTCACCCGGATTCGCCGATCGGCCAGGGCCTGCGCCATCGCGTAGGTCCAGGCGTGGATCGCGCCCTTGGTGGCCGAGTAGTCGATGAGGGACTTGTTGCCGCGCAGGCCGTTCACCGAGCCGGTGTTGATGATGACGCTCCCGTCACCCAGGTGCGGCAGCGCCGCCGACGTCACCCGGAAGTAGCTGTGGATGTTCACGTCGAAGGTGTGCAGCCACTGCTCGTCGGTGATCTCCTCCGGCGAGTCGACCGGCCGCTGCGTCGCGAGATTGTTGACCAGGATGTCCAGCCCGCCGAGTTGCCGCACGGTCTGATCGACGACCTCACGACACTGTGCGACATCCGCGAGGTCGCCGGGGAGCAGCACACAGCGACGGCCCTCGGCGCGCACCAGTGCGGCGGTCCGTTCCGCGTCGTCGTGCTCCGTCAGGTAGGCGACGGCCACGTCGGCGCCCTCCTTGGCGAAGGCGGCCGCGACGGCACGGCCGATCCCCGAGTCGCCACCGGTGATCAACGCCCGTCTGCCCGAGAACAGTCCTCGACCCTCGTAGTCGGCCATGGCGTCACGCGGCCGGGGCTCCATGTCCGCCGTGACACCCGGGGGCTTCTGCTGCTGACGCGGCTGCTTGGCGTTCGATTCCGGCATGACTCCTCCTGATTCGGGTCCGTCGTGCGGGCATTCCGTCGTGCGGGCGGTCGGCAAGGCCCGGGATCTGGTCAGCCGCCGGACCGGCTCCCGGCTCCGCTTCGGCCGCAGGCGACGGCGAGACGGCTCGCCGCCTGCCCGGGAGGCTCGTCGAAACCGTGGCGATACCCCGGGACGACCGCAGGGCAGCGCCTGCGTCGCGACACTCGACGACCGAATACCCGTGTCGCAGGCCGGTGAAACGGATCATCGCGCCGCCCAGACATCGGCAGCACGGCAACGGCATCGCCCGCCCGCTCACCCACACGGGCATCGCGTGTCTCCCCAGGCACAAAGCCGCGCACCGCTTAATCAACACGCTGCGGGGTAGTTGAGAGGGCATGCCGACTCCGAAGGCCGCCCCGATGCCCCCGCTGCTCGAGTCAGCACCACCGAAGCCGCTGCCCGGTTCGAGGACGACCTCGTCGGTGGCCGCCGAACTGCGTGCCATCGCTGCGGCGGGCGAACTGGAACTGCCTCGGCCCGGTGCCGGTGACACCGTCGGGCGGTGGGCGGCGCTGGCCGCCCTGGGCAGGAGAGACCTGGTGCTGGCGAGGCTGGCGGAGGGACACACCGACGCGCTGGCGATCCTTGCCGAAGCGGGCCGAACACCGGTCCCGGATGCGCTGTACGGCGTCTGGGCCGCCCGCTCCTCGGGCACCGGTGCCCAGCTGACCGACGGCGGCCTCTCGGGCACGGTGCGCTTCTGCTCCGGCGCCACCGTCCTGGACCGAGCTCTGGTGGTGGCGGGCGACCGGCTCGTCGAGGTCGACCTGTCTGCCGAGGGCGTCCGCGCCCGGCCGGACAGCTGGCAGGCCGTCGGCATGGACGCCTCCGACAGCGCCGACGTCGAGTTCGACCAAGTCCAGGTACAGGCGGACGCCCTCGTCGGACCACCCGGCTGGTATGTCACCCGGCCGGGTTTCGCCTTCGGCGGCGGCGGCGTCGCGGCGGTCTGGCTCGGCGGCGCGGCCGGGATCGTCGACTCCGTGCGGACCTGGCTGGTCGAGCGCGAGCACGTCGACGAACACCAGTGCGCTCATCTCGGCGCACTGCACACCACCGTGCGGGCGACCGAGGCACTCCTGGCACGAGCAGCCGAACTGATCGATCAACCGACCCGAGACTCCGCAGGCTCCGCCGGTCGGGACCACCTCGACCGGCCCGACCAGCTGGAGACACTCATCCAGACCTGTCGTGCCGCCGCCGAGCGCACCGCCTGCGAGGTGCTGGACCGGGCTCCGAAGGTCGCCGGCCCGACGCCGATGTGTCGAGATCGACGGTTCGCGCAACGGCTGGCCGACCTGCTCGTCTACGTTCGTCAGCATCACGCGGAACGTGATCTCGCAACGCTCGGGCGCCGGGTGCTGGCCGGGGAGCACGACCGATGAGCAGCCCGGTCGTCGAGGACGAGTGGCAGGCAGCCCTAGCCGCCCGAGACCTCCGCGCCTTCCGCCTCCAGGACTTCTCCCGTGCGCTGGTGGTCGCCGCGCATCCCGACGACGAGACGCTGGGCGTCGGCGGTCTGCTGCACCGCCTACACGACGACGGCATCGAGGTGACGTTGGTCCTGGCCACCGACGGGGAGGGCGCGTTCCCCGACTCGACACCGGCCGAGAAGTCGCAACTGGCCGAGACCCGCCGCCGCGAACTGAACGAGTCGCTCGATGCACAGGGCCTCGACGCGGTGCGGCCGGTCTGGTTGGGTCTCCCGGACTCCGGCCTGTCCCGCCACCGCCGAGAGCTGACCGAGAGACTCGCCGAACTCGCGAAGGGCCGTGATCTCTGTCTTGCCCCGTGGCCGGATGATCCGCACCCCGACCATCAGGCGGCAGGCCTCGCGATGCTGGCGGCCGCCCCGGTCGGCGCCCACTGCTGGTCCTATCCGATCTGGCTGTGGCACCGGCTCCATCCCGACGATGCATCGATCCCCTGGGATCGTGCCTGCCGGCTCCGACTCTCCGAGACCGACCGACAGCGCAAGAGCGCGGGCATCGCCGCCTTCGCTTCGCAGCTCACACCGGGCCCGCGCGGGGAGGAGCCGATCCTGCCGCCGGCAGTGCTCGCCCATTTCGAGCGGGACACCGAGATCGTCTTCCGCGAGCCGCCGCGCACGTCGGCACCGGAACACCGATTCGCCGAACTCTATGCACGCGACGCCGACCCCTGGCGGGTCTCGACAGACTGGTACGAGATTCGCCGACGGGCGATCGTGTCGGCCGCCCTGCCTGCTCGGCGGTACGGCTGCGCCGTCGAGCCTGCCTGCGGCATCGGCGCACTCACCCTGGTGCTTGCGCAGCGCTGCGACCGGCTGCTGGCCTTCGACCCGATCGCCTCGGCGGTGGAGCGGACGCGCTTCGCGTGCAGCGGTCGGTCGTCCGTCGACGTCAGAGTGGGATCGCTGCCCGCCGATCTGCCGCCGGGTCCGCAGGATCTCCTGGTGTACAGCGAGATCCTGTACTACCTCGACGACCGAGACCTGACCGCGACGATCGAGGCGTCCGTCGCCTGCCTACGCCCCGGCGGCCACCTGCTTGCCGTGCACTGGCGGTCCTGGCCGCCCGAGGCGCCGCGCGACGGCGAGGATGTCCACCGCAGGCTGCTCGCGCATCCGGCGCTGACTCCACTGATCGAGCACGTGGAGGACGAGTTCCTCCTTCACGTGCTGGAGCGCCGATGATCACGGCCGTCGGTGTCGTGATCCCGGCTCGTGACGAGGGCTGCCTGCTCGGGGCGTGTCTCCAGGCGCTGCGCCGCGCGCTCCTGGAGCTTCCTCCACGCCTCGGACGGGCCGTCTGCGTCGTCGCCGACCGCTGTACCGACGACACGGCAGCCGTCGCCAGGGCCGCGTTCGGTGGCTGGCGGGCCGGGCTGGTGGAGTCGAACGGCCGAGAACTCCCCATCGGACTCCTCCGGGATCACGGCGTTCGTGCCCTGCGCCCGCTGCTGCGCGGGCATTCCCCGTCGCGCACCCTCCTGCTGAACACCGACGCCGATTCGACGGTCGATTCAGGATGGGCGCGAGAGCACGTGGCCCGCGCGGCCGAGGGCAGCCACGCGATCGCGGGGATGGCCGACCTCGACCTGCTGTCGCTGTCGCCGCACGCCCGTGCCCGCTACCAGCGGGTCATCGACGGCGTCCGGCGCCGAGAGGGGCACGGGAACGTCTACTGCGCCAACCTGGCGGTCCGCGCCGACGCCTACGCGTCGGTCGGCGGCTTCGGGCCGGTCCCGACCGGTGAGGATCATGATCTGTGGCGAAGGCTGGAGCAGGCGGGCTATCTGCTGCGTTTCGACTCCGGTGCCCGCGTGACCACCAGCCCTCGACTCACCGGCCGGGCCCGACATGGTCTCGCCGATCTGCTGCGCTCCCTGCACGACGCGCCTGCCGATCGAGCGCCTGAGGTCATCGCCCTGGCGGACTCACGTCCCCTCGCCAGCTCCCAGTCGGCCGACCATCCCGGTTCTCGATGAACTGCTTGAACCGTGCCAGGTCGCCCTTCACCCGGTTGTCGACGATACCCAGCTTGTCGCCTGCCTTCTCGACGAATCCCTGCGGATCGATGTCGAACTGCGCGGTGACCCTCGTCTTGGCATCGGCCAGGCGATGGAAGGTCACCACGCCTGCGTGGGTCGGTCCGTGGTCGGACTTCCAGGCGACCCGTTCGTCCGGGTGCTGCTCGATGATCGTCGCGTCGAATTCACGATGGGCGCCGCCGAATCCGACCCGCCAATGGGTGTGCGTGTCGTCGATCTGACGAATCTCCTCGACCCCCTCCATGAAGCGCGGAAAGGACTCGAACTGCGTCCACTGGTCGTAGGCGGCGGACACGTCCACGTCGACGTCGATCGACTCGGTGATAGTGGTCAAGGCTGCCTCCTTCATAGGATCGTGATTCGGCTTCCACTTGCCCGTGTACCCCGCTCCCCCGGCTCGCGAAACGAGGCGCAGGCAGGCGCGGCGACGACCGGCACGGCGGAGCAGGCTGAAGGCCGAGGAGCGCGAGCCGGGCGACCACCGCCGAACAGCGGGCGGGCGCGCGGTGATAGTTCGAATATAGCGACCGCTCTTATCGTGCTGCCCAGCATTCAGGCCGCAGGAGAGAACGGAGAGTCGACGATGGCTCAGCACCTCGATCGGCGACGTCTGCTGACGATGTCCCTCGCCTCGGTGGGAGCGGGAATCCTCACCGGGATGACGATCCGGCCGGGGGCGGCCTCGGCCGCCGACGAATTCGACCAGGATCTGCCACCGGTGCCGGGCATGAGTGGCGACCGACAGGCCAACGAGATGTGGTATCAGTTCGACGACATCACGCTGTATCACCGGATTCCGGAGGTCGAGCAGGCCTTCGTCGAGATGCATGCGGTGTTCGGCGACGGCTTCGTCAAGCTGATCTATGACACCTGGCTCGAGCTGAGTGCGTCACCGGGATACTCGGCCGAGTTCGCCGAGTTCGTCGCCCCGATTCGGGCACCTCTGCAGGCCCTCTCCCGAGTTCAGCTCGGCGTGTTCGACGCCTTCTACCACCCGCAGTCCCCTCGGCTCATCGACGCCTTCTCCTTCTTCGGTCAGGGGCTGCTCTTCGACCCTCGTCGCGCCGAGTTCGAGTTGGAGGTGCACATGATGGAGGGTGATCCGACGCTGAGCTATCACCTGTGGCACGGGTTCCTGCGCGCGATGATGGTCCTGGACATCGATCGCGCACGATGGGCCCGAATCGACCCGCTGATCGGCCTCGCCTGGGCGCTCCAGTCGATCGCCGAGCCCGAGGCGAGGGAGATCAACCCGCCGCTGCCTCGGGAGACGGTGGGCAGGCTGCGTCGGATCTGGCTGCCCCGCACCAGCAGGCAGACCGACGAGGCCTTCCGGGCGTGGCCTTACCCGGCGGAACACGACTCCGTGCGGGCCTGATCCTGATGCGCACCGCCAGGGACCGCGACACGGCGGGCCCGGCCGGTGCGTCGCCGAGGCCGCTAGTGGTCGGCGGCCGAGGCACCGTCGACTCGGACCACCCGACGGTAGGCGTCGCGCAGTACCGTGCCGGGACCGATGCCGAGTTCCCGATCCAGGATCAGCCGCCCCTGTCCGTACACGCCCAGCGCGTCTGCGCGACGGTTGCTGCGCTGCAAGGCGGTCATGAGCTGGGCACGCAGGCGCTCCCGCAGCGGACAGCGGGCGACCAGCTCGACCAGCTCCGGCACGACATGCGAGTGCTCACCGAGGGCCAGGCGTGCCTCGATCCGATCCTCCAGCGCGGCCAGCCGCATCTCCTCCAGCCTGGGCGTCTCGAGATCCCGCAGCGCCTCGGTGACGTCGGCCAACGCCGGACCTCTCCAGAGGCCCAATGCCGCATGCAGCCAGCCCACCGCCGAGGAGGGTCGCCCCTCGGCCAGTTCGCTTTGCCCGAGGCGACTCAGCCGAGCGAAGTCCTCGGCGTCGGAGCGCCGGTCGCCGATGTCCAGCAGGTAGCCTGCGCCGCATCGGACCAGCCTCGCCTCGGGTGCCAAGGCCGCGCGGAGGCGGGAGGCGTAGGTGTGCAGCTGGGCCCGCACCGTCGCAGGCGGACGCCCGCCCCACAGCACCTCGATCAGCAGGTCGTCGGTCATGATCCGGCCGTCGGCCAGGAGCAGCGCCGCCAGCATGGTGCGCGGCTTCTCGCCGCCGAGGACCACCGCCCTGCCGTCGGCGGTGGACACGGTGAACGGGCCGAGAACACGGAATCGCATCCCGCTTCGGCGCTCACCCATCGGCGGGCGACATCGAGGACAGCGGGCCGGGCGAGCGCGCGAGATCGTCAGGGCGGGCGAGGCGCGGAGACCACCACTCCCGACGTGCTCCGGAGGTCACGAGTCGCCGAGGGTCGCTCGCCTTCCGCGCGATCAGCGGGCATCCGATCGGTCGAGACCGGTTTCGGCTGCGGAGTCGCTCCCGCAGGACCGCCTGCCGGAATCCGGTCGGCCGCTCGACTGTCGTCTTCGCCGCCGTCTTCGGGAACTCCGCGATCATGACGGGCGCCTTCCTGGTCAGGTGTCCGGTCGGCAGACTTCGATATACGTCACTCGACGATAAGCGGTGCGGGTTGCGCGGCCCTTGTCTCGGGCTTGCCTGTCGACGAGGCTCTGCCGCCATCGCGCGTCTGAGGATCGGCGGCGTCGTGTCCTCACGGCGGCTGCCGGTGCGGCAGGAGGTTCTCCCCGGACGACGGCGGATCGGGACCGAACGGAACACGACGGCACGCGGGGGAGGCAAGCCGGGAGCAAGAAGCAGGCAGGCGAGATGTCATAGCGTCCCGGGAACTCTCCGGTCTCCGCGTTCGATCATCCGGGTGAAAGGGAAGTCATGACATCGGCGCCAGTCCCCCTCTCCGTACTCGATCTCGCCCCGGTCGGCGCGGATTCCTCCCCCGCCGAGGCGCTGCGCGACAGCGTCCGGCTGGCCCGCGAGGTCGAGGCACTCGGCTATCACCGGTATTGGTTCGCCGAGCACCACAACGTCGCGAGCGTCGCCAGCTGCTCGCCTGCGGTGCTGATCGCCGCCGTGGCGGGAGTCACGACCACGCTCCGAGTCGGCTCCGGCGGCGTGATGCTGCCCAATCACCCGCCGTTGGTGGTCGCGGAGCAGTTCGGAACGCTGGAGGCGCTGCATCCCGGTCGGATCGACCTTGGCATCGGTCGAGCCCCCGCCGCAGACCCTGCAACGGGGGCGGCGCTGCGCCGACCCGAGGTCGAGGACTTCCCCGCACAGCTCGGCGAGCTGCTCCGGAACTTCGGCGATCGACGAGGCGGCGACGGCGAGCGGGTGGTCTCGGCCGTCCCCGCCCGCGACAGCAGGCCGCAACCGTGGCTGCTTGGCGTCAGCAGGCGCAGCGCTGCGCTGGCGGGCATGCTCGGGCTCCCGTTCGCCTACGCCCACCACATCAATCCGCAGCACGCCCGACCGTCGTTGGAGGTCTACCGGTCGGCGTTCCGGTCGACCGGCCTGCTCCCGGCGCCGCGCACCGTGATCTCGGTGGGAGCGGTGTGTGCCGAGACGGACGAGGCGGCCCGCCGCCTTGCCGCGCCTGCCTCGCTGCTCTACGTGCGCCTGCGCAACGGCGACCGCGACCGGCCGCTGCCCTCCCCGCAGGAGGCCGCCGACTACCCTTACACGGCAGATGACCTGGCCCTGGTCGCGCAGCAGAGCGCGGCCCGCTTCGTCGGCTCGCCGGAGACGGTTCGGGCCGGGCTCGACCAGCTGATCGCCACGTCGGGCGCCGACGAACTGATGGTCACCACCCAGGTCGCGGGGCACGAAGATCGCCTCCGGTCCTACGGCCTGCTGGCCGAGGCCTTTGCGCTCGACCGGGCCGCCGTCACGGTCTGAGAGCCTGTCTGTGATCCCCCTGGAGTCGTGAGCGGGGATCAGCGTGGATGAGCTGCCAGGCGGAGGAAAGAGACATAACGGAGTGATGTTGACTGACGACAACGCCGCAGATCGCCGCCGCCTGCCTCGCGCAACAGGAAACTGGGGATTGAAGACAGGCTCTGAGGCTCGGTCGGCGTCGGGCCTCGCCGACGGGATGGCGGCTCGACGCGCCGGATCGGCACCGAGTCGTCGTCTCGGCCCCTCGCCGCCCTGATCGCCAGAGTCCGTCCACGGAGGACGAACCTCCGCGCGATGGTGCCTGCCCGGCGTGGAGATTCTCAGGTTCCGTGCCGTCGGCCTGCGCAGAGGACAGGGCGCCACGCGGCGGGGCGCCGACCGCAGGCGAGCAGCACGCCCGGTCGACGCTCGCGGCCCCGTCCAACGGCGACACACGCGCCGACCGCTCGATGCAGCGAAGGCACTGCCGGAGTCCACCCCGATCACGGGCGTCTGATCACGGGGGGCCGATCGGGGCCCTGTTCACAGGGGACGCCGGAAGCCCCGAACGGCGATCACGCCCGCCAGGACGCCGACCACGACGCTGATGACGATCGCCGTGATCGCACCGCTGCCGACCGGACGGTCGAGGACCAGGGCACGGGCCGCGTCGATGCCGTAGGACATCGGATTGATCTCGGCGGCGGTGCGCAGCCAGCCCGGCAGACCCTCGGACGGGATGAAGGCGTTCGAGCAGAACATCAGGGGGAAGGTGAGCAGGGTGGCCGTGCCCTGCATGAGTTCGACGTCGCGCACCCGGCAGGCGACGGCGATGAAGATCCAGCCGAGTCCGGTGCCCACCGCCAGCGCGAGTCCCCAGGCCGCGATCGTGCCCGGTATCCCGCCGGGCGGCCGAAATCCCAGCAGTGCGGCGGCCAGGATCAGGATCAGCAACAGCTGCACCGCGCTGCGGACCAGATCGGCGAGACTCCTCGCCAGCAGGATGGAACCCGGCCAGACCGGCAGCGAACGGAATCGCGAGACGATGCCGGAGGTCATGTCGTCGGCCAGGCCGAAGGCGCTGCTGATCGCCGCCTGCAGCGTCGCGT
The DNA here is from genome assembly GCF_001941625.1 of Actinoalloteichus fjordicus. Lineage (NCBI taxonomy): Bacteria > Bacillati > Actinomycetota > Actinomycetes > Pseudonocardiales > Pseudonocardiaceae > Actinoalloteichus > Actinoalloteichus fjordicus. The sequence continues at coordinate 1,708,834 of NZ_CP016076.1, read as the reverse complement.
TGATCAGGATCGCGGGCACCAGGAAGTCGACGTAGTTCGTGTCGGCCGGGAAGCTCGGCGTCTGCGCCACACTGCCGAAGATCTGGCTGAACACCACCAGCATCAGCAGCGGTGCCAGCAGATTGGCCAGGATCAGTCGTGGATCGCGCAGCACCGCACGCAGCGACCGGCCTGCCAGGATGAGGACCTGACCACGGATCGACGTCCCCCGCAGCGCAGGGCCCGCCGCGCCGCCCGTCCGACCGATGGTGTCCGAGGGGCGCACGCTCACCGTGCGCGGCGGACCGGTCGGGTTTCCTGCACTCGGCGAGTCCACCTCGCCTGTCGAGTCGACCGGCATCGCCGGACCTCCCCTGATCGAGTCAACTGGAATGCGCGACGCCGTTGTTCATGACGAAGAGGTAGACCTCGTCCAGCCCCGGCTCGGTCAGCCCCAGCTCCTCCGCCTCGATGCCCGCCGCGTCGAGGGCACGCACCACGGCAGTGATCTCACGGGCGGCCTCGACCGCGACCGTGAGTCCGGTGCCGGGCTCCTCCCCTCGGACCGGGTGCAGGCCGGCGACCCGCAGCGCGGCCACGGCCCTGGTCATCTCGGGTGCGGGCAGCCGTACGGTGACGGCGCGCCTGCCCACCCGAGCCTTCAGCTCCGCAGGCGTGCCGGTGGCCACGACCCGACCGCCGGAGAGGACGGTGATCACGTCGGCGAGCCGGTCGGCCTCGTCCAGATGCTGGGTGGTCAACAGCACCGTGCTGCCGTTGCGGGCCATCTCCTGCACGGTCTGCCAGAGACCGAGCCTGCTCGTCGGGTCCATGCCGCTGGTCGGCTCGTCGAGCACGATGACCTCAGGACGTCCCACCAGCCCGAGTGCCAGGTCGAGGCGACGACGCATCCCGCCCGAGTAGGTCCGGGCCAGCCTCGTCCCGACCGCCGTGAGGTCGAACAACTCCACCAGCTCGTCGGCTCGGCGTCGGGCCTCTCGGCGGCCTGCGCCCAGCAGGCGTCCGATCATGACGAGGTTGTCCAGCCCGGAGATCTTCTCGTCCAGCGCGGCGAACTGGCCGGTCAGTCCGATCAGGCTGCGGACCTTGGCGGCCTGATCGACCACGTCGAGCCCGGCGATCCGCGCGGACCCGGAGCTGGGATGGGCCAGGGTGCCGAAGATGTTGACCAGCGTCGTCTTCCCCGCGCCGTTGTGCCCCAGCAGGCCGAGCACCGATCCGCGCGGCACGGCGAGGTTCACCTCGGCCAGGGCGGTCACGGCGCCGAACCGCTTTCCGAGGTCGACGGCCTCGATCATCGTCTCGGGCACGGTCACGCCTCGACCTGCGGCGCCATCCGCCCGAGCACCACTCGTACCAGCGCGTCGTAATAGCGAATGAAGAACACCGCGACCGCCACTCCCGCCGCGACGGCGATGACGAGGAGTCCGAGATCGGCGGCCTGCCCGCCGGGAGCCAGCGCGATGCCGGTGACGGCCGCAGCCATGAGCAGCACGTTCCGGAGGATCATCGCGCCGCTCATCACCGAGCCGCGCCCGAAGCAGCGGCACTCCGCGAGGACGCCGACCTGGATCGCCCGGAACACCACCGCGATGAACACGGCGAGCAGACCGGCGGCCATGGCGAAGCCGAGCCGGACGGTGCCGGGCAGCGCCACCAGGATCATCGCCGTGGCCTCCCCCGCCACGACCAGCACGGCGATGCTCGTCGTGACGGGCTGCCGGAACTTCGTGAGCGTCCGGATCGTGCCCGCGAACTGCTGGAACGCCGCCACACCGCGCACCTTGCTGAAAAACGCGACGCCGAAGACAACGGCGATCAGACACCGGTCCGCGATCAGCAGATAGTTCGTCATGGAGCGCGTCCTCTCCTTCGTTCGGGTCCACTCGGCGAGCGGCCCGCCGCCGGGTCACCGCAGTGGAACGGACATCACCGTGCGATAGGCCTTGATGTCGTTGCGTTCGCCGATCGGCGTGCCGTCCACCTCCACCCACGCATGGGCGCGGAACGGCTCGATGCACACTCCCGTGCACCAGTCGGCCCACCGGCCGCCCAGGCGGGCCAGCAGCACCACCGCGACGGACCGTTGCAGACAGCCCTGCCCCGCGCAGCGCACGCTGACCGAGACAACGGCGTCTCGCGCCGCCAGGACCTGCTCGGCGGTGGACGGGCGGGCACCGCGTCGGAGCACGCGGAGCACCGATCGGAGGCGACGCGGGGACAGCCGGATCAAGGGCCACGCCGCCGCGACGGCGAACCTGGCGACCAGTCGGCGGCGCCAGGAGACGCGCACCGAGGGCTCGAGCATCACGGGCATGGTCATCGGACGACCACCTTCGCGGCACACAGCGAGTCGATGATCCCGCTGACGTCGGCGGCGACTCGGCCCGCAGCGCCGGGGTGCTGCGCGCACAGTTCGGCGACCACCTCGTCCACGGCGACGCCCGCCAGGATTCTGCGCAACACGACCGCGCCGGTCTCGTTGAGCTGGAAGTATCGGCCGCCCCGTTCGTCCAGCAGCACCATGCCGTTGCCGACGTCGGTCATGGAGACGTCCGGGGTGAGGGTGAAGGTCATCGGGTTCCTCCGGTCAGAGTCGTGGCCTGCGCGCCGGCGGACAACGATCGCAGCCACGTCTCGCAGGCCAGCGTCGCGACGACGAGGCTGAGCCCGGCCGACAGGGTGTGCATACCGAGCAGGGCCGAGCGGAAAGCGTCGACGTCGACCAGCCCGCGCCGGGCGAGGATCATGTCGTCGCAGAGGTCGATCAGGTCGTTCCGGCACGCCCGGAGACCGGTGTAGGCGTCGGCGCTGTACTCGGACTTCGTGCCCCGGCCCAGCAGTTCGGCGGGGACCACACCCCGCATCGCGGCGGCGAGCACCGGCTTGTAGCGGTAGGGGGTGGCCGACTCGGCGAGCCGAACCGCGAGCGAGGCCTCGACGACGTGATCGTCGACGAACGGCGCCTGCCAGCTCACCCCGGACCGGGAGGTGAGGCGGTCGACCCGGCGGATGGACTCGCCGCACTTCCGGACGTCCTGCATCGTCGCGTGCTGGGGGCGCAGCGGACAGATCGGCTCCGGGTCTTCTGCCGCGGTCGTCCGAAGCAGCCCGCGCACGGCGTCCACGCCCGCGGGCGAAATCCACGGCGGGGTCAGGAACCGGCTGGCCCAACCGAAGTCCGGGTCACGCTGCATCTGTTGGATGGGCTTGGTGAGGGTGGCACCGGCGGCCGCCAGCCATCGGGCGAAGCTGGGGTTGCGGGCGATGCCGGTCACCATGGACCGCACGGGCCAGCGGTACATCGACCGATAGCCCCGCAGGTATCGCATCGAGGTCAACGGCTCGCTGCGCAGGAGCGCGTGCAGGTGCGGCGGGGTGGGGAAGAACAGTTCGTCGCCGCCGTGTCCGGTCAGATGCATGGTCGAGCCGAGCGCGGCCAGCCGTCGAGCCTGGTGTTCCAGCCTGCTCCTGGTGCGGATCCAGGCGAACGGCGCCTCGGCGTCGGCATCGAACCTTGCGAGCCCGGCAAAGTTCATCGGGGTCTCGGCCCTGCCGAGCAGGACGTGGTTCGCCTGGGGAATCGAGGCGGCGGCCCGGGCCGCCCAGGACTGGTCCTCGTCGTCCGGGTTCGCCGCCTCCCACCGGGTCGTCACGAAGTGGTCGACCCGCCGGGCGGCGAGGAAGGAGACACTGGTCGAGTCCATCCCGCCGGAGAGATCGGTGCTGAGCGACCGCTTCGTCCCGGTGCGTGCAGCCACCGCGTCGTGGAGTGCCGCGCCCACCCGTTCTGCGGCCTCGGCAAGCGAGACGTCCGGTGGTGGCGATGTCCACCAGCGCACGGTCCGCCCGACACCACGATTGTCCAGTTCAAGTCGGCAGCCCACGGCCAGTGCCTCGACATCGCGCCAGAGACAGCGGTCGTTCAACGGCCATGGTGCGAAGGGCGAGACGAGCTGGAGGGCTAGCAGCTCGTCGACGACGTCGGCGCCCGTCAACGCGGCCAGTCTCTGCGGTCGGTCGGCCGCCACGACGACCCCCCGGACCCTGGTGTGGAAGATCTGCCGGGCCGAGGACAGTGTGCCCTGTGCCTGCACCCGTCCGTCGATCGATGCGACCAGGTGGAAGCTGCCTGCCGACGCGCGGCGGAGCCGGTCGAGATCGACGCCGCCGGGCCGGTCCAGCCTCGCGGCGAGGTCCGGTGTGGTCGCCGAGGAGACACCGAGGATCGCGACGCGGCGAGACCCGGCCGAGGCCCAGCAGACCTCATCGTCCGCCCACGCGCCGACGATCCAGGGCCGGCCGGACGAATGCGGAATCAGCCTGCGGCCCGGTCCCACCGCGACCGTCTCGGCGACGGCAGCCCCTTGCGGGCAGTCCGGAAAGATCAGGAACTCCATGCCGTTCTCCCCGTTCCGGTCGTCGTCGGACCGCCGCTGCTGGGACTGCGTCTGCTACCTCGGCCGTCCGACGTCGGCCGAGGTGAGAGGTTTCGCGGGTGCAGGCAATGTGATTCCGGTAGCCCGCCGGGGCCGTCCTGCCGGATGTCCGGACTGCCGGACTCGACGGCCGCCGCATCGTGAAGCGTCCTGCCGATCTCGGCCTGCGTCGCCTCGAACCGGTCCGCCGGTCTCGACCCGGGCACAGCACGGGCCGCGCCGACGCGCCTGCGCCCGTCGGCACGGCCGCACTCGACCGTGTTCGCCTCGTACCGGATTGATCAGCAGACCATGACGCAAGACCAGTCGGCCTCGAATCCCCACGACGGACGGCCCAGCGTCACCTCGTCGAAGATGCCGACCTCCTCCAACGCAGGCGGCTCGTACGATCCGAGCGACTCCGTCACCATCGGTTCACGGTTCATGAGGTTCTCCTCCTTCAGACCGGATCGGTAACCCTTCAACCCAGAAGACATTCGGCTGCACCACGTCGCTTCCGGGCTGCGGTCAATCTAAGTGCGACGGCTTGCGAAGTTCTTGTCTGCACCTTGCATCGGCCGACAGCCGTCCTGATCTACTGCCGTACCCCAATATCGACCGCCGATCACAAACCTGTCTTCCTGCAGCACTGGATCGTTTCGCAGAATCGCAGTCTCCAGCCAGGAGAGCCGACCCGGCGGATCAAGTCCGAACTCCCGGTCCATTAATTCACGGACCCGCCGGAATACCTCCAACGCATCTGCGGTACGCCCGCCGCGATACAGCAGGATCATGAGCTGAGCGGCGAACCGCGGCCTGCCGGGAAATCTCGACGACAACGCCGTCAGCTCCGCGATCAGGCCCGACCAGGCACCCAGTTCGATCCTGAGGTCGATCTGGTCGGTGAGCACGTCGAGCCTGCGTTCCTCCAACGGCAGGCAGAGTTCCATCCGCGCCCGCTCGTTGGTGATGTCCGACAACGGCGGGCCGCGCCAGAGGTCGAGCGCCTGCCCGTACAACGCCAACGCCTCGGCGGCATCGGAGGACTGCGCACGGCTGACCATCGCCTCGAAGCGGTGGGCGTCGACGTGCTCGCCAGGCACGGTGATCAGGTAACCGGCGCCCACGGTCCGCAGGGCGACCCCGCAGGAGGCGGCGTGCCCCCGGTCCAGCCCGAGCGCCGCCCGCAGTCGCGACACGTGCGCCTGCAGGGATCCGGTGGCCGAACGCGGGAGCGGATCACCCCACAGGAGCTGGAAGATCCGCTCACGATGCACCGACTCATTGGCGTTGAGCAGCAGCACGGCGAGCAGCAGCCGACGCTGCTGCGGTCCGATTCTGACCTCCTGTCCACCCCGCCAGAACTGCGTCTCGCCTAACAGTTGAAAATACATGATCCCCCGATCACGAATTCCCGTTCCACGCTGGACCCGGCCGACAGCAGACACCAGGTCGCCGCTGCCGATATCCGCAACCCCATCTCCCCCAGGGCGCCGGACGTCCGACAGGACGACTGCTTACAATCTATGAATATTCATCATCTCGACGTTCCGGCAGTATTAACGGCAGATCACTTTCCCGGTGCCTGACCGCCATTGATTACCAGTGATCAAGATCGGCAACGCGAGGCCCAGGGTAGCACCACGACGCGCTACGAACGGGTGAAATCACTGGTTCACGCCTTCGTGCGGGTCGCCGGACATCGCCGCCGACGGATCAGGAGCATAATGTCGGGATTCCGGCATTTCCGACAGAGTTCACCGACGGAGTTCACCGAAGCGCCGAACCGCCGCCCGCCGGACCGCGACCATCGGTCGACGGCAGGCGGGCGACGAATCGGGGCTAGAGCGCGAGCCCGGCGAGCAGTGCCGCCACCTCCCGAGCCCGATACAGGAATCCGACGTGCGAGGTGTCCAACGTGTGCACGTCGTAGGGGTTGTCCGGGGTGAGGGCATCGGCCTCGGCGATCAGCCGATCCTGCATCGCGATCGGCAGCGACCGGTCACCGGTCAGTCGCAGGTAGCTGCGCGCAACGGTGCCCCAGGTCTCGGCCTTGACGGTCGCGTCCGCCGTCATCACCGCCAGGGACTCGTCGGGCTGGAGGATGTTGAGGAACGCGAGGAAGCTCGCGTCGTCCACATCGGCCAGCACGGCCGCCTTGAGCGCGGCCAGCAGCTCGGGATCGCCGCTGCGGTAGTTCGCCCGCCCCACCCCGAGCACACCGGGGTCGCCGACGTTGAGCGCGGCCAGCGGCGCCAGCAGGTTCTCGGCGAACTCCGGTTCCTGCATGTACTCGATGGGGTTGGCCCGCTGCACACAACTCCAGGCGGAGATGTAGACCAGCCTGCTGATCAGCTCGGGCGCGCGGTCCGCCACGCCGCTGATCGTCAGGCCGCCGAGGCTGGCGCCGACGAGCACCACCGGGCCGTGCCTGCCGACCGTCCTGGCGACGTCGAGAACCTCCGCCACGTTGTCGGCGAGGGTCACTCCCGCCAGGTTCGACGGCTCGGCCGCCCAGGCGTCGAGATCCTGCGGGGCCTGATAGGCGGCTGAGTAGTGCGCGTCGAAGCCGTGGCCCGGCAGGTCGACCGCGTGGCTGCGGTGTCCGAGCAGCGCCAGTTCACGTTGGATCGGAGCCCACATGAAGGAGTTCGACCCGGACCCGTGCACCAGCACGAAGGTCGGAGCACCGCCTGCCTGCGGAGTGGGAGGCACCGACGTCGGATCCTGCGGCGTCGCCGCAGACTCGGCCGTCGGGGGCTTGGAGTTCGGAGCCATGGTCAGTCCTGTCTCTCTCGGGATGCGTCGAACATCCCGGATAACCGACGCGCATTCGTCGGGAAGGCGATGGGAGAGGGTGCTGCGACGGACGAGAGTCGGCACGTCCGTACGCAGGGGTCGTTCGAGATGAGCGAGCACCAGTGGACGACGCGGTCGCGATCCGGCAGGCCGCCGCGAAGGCGGGCACCGCACGGACGACGGCCCGTCGGAGCACGGCAGAACCGCTCGGCACGAGCGGGTTCGGCGGTGTCAGGTGTCGTCGTGTCGACGACCAACAGGAGATCGGTTCACCGGGTCAGCCGCGCGAACGGCGGCGACCATCCGGACCGACCTCTCAGGCGGCGCGAAGCCGGCAGAATGCGTGAGCGGAGACCATGCGGGGGAGTCTACCTGCCGCACGCGGGGCCTCGACGGCGGTATCGGCCCTGGCGGTCTGCGCCAGCCCGGCGTCGAGCCGCGATCGCAGGCCCGACCGCCCGAGAGTCGACTCGCCCCCGGAGCGACCCGCTCGACGCCGCCGATGGACGGACTGCGGCGGAACGGCAGCGGACGACGCGGCGACGGACGGCGGCGACGGCGGGCAGACGCGCCGTCGAACGCCGCTGCTCGGCGACGAACTTCGGCGACGAACTGAAGAGACGATGCGGCGACGCTCGCTCAGCCCGCACCCCGCCTCGGCCGCCGGTCCCGCCCCCGATCGTCCCGCTGCGCATTGGGCCTGCCGTGCACCCGCCGCCGGCCGTCACCACCTCGGCGCATCAGCCGCGCCGCGCCTCAGCCTGCGGAGAGCGCGTCGTGCCAGTCGATGTCGGCGTCCAGGGTGGACCGCCAACGGCGCAGGGCGCGGAAGTCCCCGACGCCCAGCACCCCCGAGAGGCGGCTGCCTCGGCGGTAGAGCGCGATGAACCGGCGGTCGGGGAGCGAGCCCGCGACGATCCGCACCTCGTCGTGTCCGTGCAGCAGACCGTGCGACTGGATCTTGACGTCGTACTGGTCGGACCAGAAGTAGGGCACCGGGGAGAACGGCTGCGTCTCGGTCCCGACCACGGCGCCCGCGACGTAGCGCGCCTGTTCGGAGGCGTTGGTGCGGTGCTCGACCCGCATCTCGGTGCCGTAGCGCGGGTTGAACCAGCGGGCCACGTCACCCGCCGCGAAGACGCCGGGAGCCGCCGAGCAGGTCGCGTCGCAGTGCACGCCGTCCGCACAGCGCAGGCCGCTGGCGGAGAGCCAGTCGACGGCGGGCCGCGAGCCGATCGCCACGGCGACGACGTCGGCGGGTAGCACCTCCCCGTCGGCCGTGCGGACACCGGTCACGGCCCCGTCCTCGACGCGCAGGGAACGTACGGCGGCGGCGGGACCGGTGCGCAGGTCGACGCCCTGCTCACGGTGCAGTTCCGCGACGAAGCCGCCGATCTCGGTGCCGACGACGGCGGCCAACGGCGTCGGGGCGGGCTCCAACAGCCACACGCGGGCCCCCAGCCTGCGTGCGGCGGCCGCGATCTCGGTGCCGAGGAAGCCTGCTCCGACGACGACCAGGCGGGTGTCCGGTTGCAGAGCCGCCCGGAGGGCGACGGCGTCGTCGAGGGTGCGCAGGGTGTGCACACCCCGGACCCCGTCCGTCTCGGGCAGCCGCCTGGGCTGGACGCCCGTGGCGATGACCAGTCGGTCGTAGGCGGCCGCACCGCCGTCGGACAGGGCGACGCGACGCCGCTCCGGGTCGAGCCCGGTCGCGGTGACGCCGAGCCGGAGATCGAGGTCGAGCCCGTCCAGGTCCTCCCGCTGCCGCAGCCGGACACGCTCGGGCGCCCAGTCGCCCGCCAGGATCTGCTTGGACAGCGGCGGGCGGTCGTAGGGCAGGTGGACCTCGTCGCCGATCAGCGTCACCGCGCCGTCGAACCCGTGCCTGCGCACCGTGTCGACGACGGTCAGCCCCGCCACGGACGAGCCGACGACCACGATCCGGCGCGGGGCGGCCCCGTTCTCAGTCATGCCTCGACGGTAGTCCGGCCCTGCCCGGGTGGTGATCGTCTTCTCGTGATCACCACCACTGGACCGGGTCGGCGCGATCCTGTTCCCGCGTTCAGGCGACGTCGCGGCGCAGCGGCAGGGCAATCGCCGTCACCGTGGCGATGAGGAGATAGCCGAGTAACAGCAGTCCGGCGAGCTGGGCGGGGAGCATTCGCACGCCGGTCCCGGCGAGTTCGTCGGCTTGGTCGGCGAGCAGGGTGAATCCCAGCAGCGATGACGTCGCGCCGCCGGGCAGGTAGGGATAGGCCGCGCTCAGACCGGGAACGAACAGCAGCAGGTTCTCCACCGCGTAGAACCAGGCACCCACCACCACGAACGCCAGCAGCTGGTTGCCGACCAGCGCGCCGACGGCGACGCCTAACACGGTGAAGAGCGCCATCGCCAGGACGATCCGCAGCCCCGTCACCGTCAGGGCACCGACGGGGAGGCCCAGTTTCACGCCGTGCACCGCCGCCCCGGCGTAGAGCCCGAGCACGGCCGTCGCGACGACGACCAGCCCGTAGGCCAGGCCCGCCGTGGCGTAGACGAGGAGCTTCGCGACCAGCACCGTCCACCGGCGAGGTGCGAAGAGGAACGTCGCCGTGATCGTCTGGTGCCGGTGCTCCGCACCCATGGCCGTGGTGCCGAACAGAGCGGGGACGAACGTGGTGAGCCCGGCGAGGCCGAGCAGGAGCAGGACGCCGTCGGGGGTGTCGAGCCCCGGCAGGGGCGGGCTCGAGTTCTCCGGCCCGACGACGGCGATCAGGCCGGTCAGGCCGCCGCAGGCCACGGCGGCGAGCAGACCCCAGATCCACAGCCTCGTAGAGCCCAACCTGCGGAACTCCGCGCGAATCAGCGTGGTCATCGGTTCGGCTCCTCGTCGGCGGTCAGTCGCAGGAAGACTCGTTCGAGGTCCTCGGTCTGCCTGGTCAGTTCGTGGACGCGCAGGCCGCGCTCGGCGACGAGATCAGCGAGGTCGGCGGTGGTCATCCCCTCGACGCGCAGCTGGTCCGGACCCATCAGCGCCACGGCGGGCAGACCGGGACCGCCGGTCGGGCGGGCAAGGACGGCGCGGGCGAGATCCTCGGCGTCAGGGGATCGGACGAGGATCGCCTGCGTGGCGCCTGCGGTGAGCTCGGCCGTCGGCGCGTCGGCCACCAGCCTGCCCGACTTGATGACCACGACCCGATCGGCGAGCTGCGCCACCTCGGCGAGGACATGACTCGAGACGAGGATCGTGCGGCCGTCGTCGGCCAGCTCGCGGAGGAGTCCGCGTAACCAGGAGGCCCCGGCCGGGTCCAATCCGTTGCCCGGCTCGTCGAGCAGCAGGAAGTGCGGGTCGCCGAGCAGTGCGACGGCCAGGTTCAGCCGTTGTCGCATTCCGGTGGAGTAGCCGCGAGTCGGCCGGTCCGCCACCTCGGCGATACCCAGCAGATCGAGGACCTCGGACACGCGCGCACGGGGGTGCCCGCCCATCGTGCAGTAGAGGAGCAGGTGGTCACGGCCCGTCCTCGTCGGATGCAGGCCCGCCGAGTCCAGGACGGCGCCGACCGCTGCGGTCGGTCGAGGCAGGTCCGCGTATCGCCGCCCGCCGATGAGTGCCCGGCCTGCGTCGGGACGCACCAGGCCGAGCAGCATGCGCATGGTCGTGCTCTTCCCCGCGCCATTGGGGCCGAGGAAGCCGGTCACCATGCCGGGGCCCACGCGGAAGCTGAGGTCGGACACGGCGGTGACCGAGCCGAAGCGCTTGGTCAGGGCCGTGACCTCGATCGATCCTTCTCCGCTCGTCGAGTGCCTGCCAAGTGGGACAGGCGAGACGCCTGCCGGACAACGTGCCATGGGATCTCCTGCTCTGAAAGGACACGGGCGCCGTCGATCACCGCCGGACACCGCCCAGCTGGACGACACCGCGCTATCTGTTATAGATTATGTATAACAGATAGCATGACGGGGTGCAGCTCACCATCGACCTCGACAGCGAGGTGCCGATCTATCAGCAGATCCGGGATCGAGTCGTGGAGGCCGTTGCCGTGGGCAACCTGGTGGAAGGCGCCTCGCTGCCCTCCACCAGGCAGCTGGCCGCCGATCTGCTGATCAATTTCCACACGGTCAACAAGGCCTACGACCTGCTCCGACAGGAGGGGGTCATCCGGGTCAATCGCAAGAGCGGCGCCGTCGTCCGCCGCGACGGCCGCTCCGGCCCGCCGGAGGCCTCGGTCGCCGAGGAGTGGCAGCGACGCCTGCGGACCCTCCTCGCCGAGGGAGTGGTCCACGGCCTGACCTCAGCGGACGTGCTCGAACGGTCCACCGAGGTGCTCGCCGACTTCGACAACCGACGGGAGGACCCGACGACATGACCCTCTACACACTGCTGATCACGCTGCACGTCCTGCTGGTCACCGGCGTCTTCTGGTCGATCCCTGTCCTGGCCAGACCGACGCTGCCCTTCGGCATCCGAGTGCCGTCGGCGCGGGCCGCCGATCCCGCGATTCGCGGCACGCGCCGCCGCTACCAGCGCGGAGTACTGCTGGCGGGCGGGCTGGCCGTGCTCGGTCTGCTGCTGCCCACTCTGTGGGGCGTGACGCTGCCAGGCGAGATCCTCGCCGTCCTCGGCCTCGTCGATCTGGGGCTGTATCTGCTCGCCTCGGGAGAAGTCCGGCGGGCCAAAGGACGCGGGGCCTGGTACGCCGAGCTGCACCAGGGCGTCACCACGGACACCACGCTGCGCACCGAGCCCGTCTCGTTTCCCGTCGGCTGGCTCATCCCCGCTCTACTGCTCGTCGCGGGCACTGCGGCGCTGGGCTTCTGGCGCTACCCAGAGCTGCCCTCCACCCTGCCCGACCTGAGCTCCCTCGGCACCGACCCGGCTGTCAGGACGCCCGCGTCGGTGTCTACCGCCTTTCTGCCAGTGCTTCTCCAGACCGGCGTCACGCTGTTGGCGACCATCCTGACGATTTTGATCCTGCGGGCGCGGCCGGAACTCGACGCGGAGCGGCCCGCCGACTCCGCCCGGCGCTTCCGGGTGTACCTCGCCGGTGTGGGCAGGCTTCTGCTGTTCACCACGACGTGCCTGAACACAGCGCTGCTCGTCGCCGCGAGCATCGTGTGGGAACTGCTACCTGCCGGCCTGCCCGCGATCCTCCTGATCGCCGCCGTGGTCGTCCTCGCCGTCGGGGCGTGGGTGGTGTTCATGGTCCGAGTGGGGGAACTCGGCAGCAGGCTGCCACAGAGATCCGGCAGCAGGCTGCCCGAGGAGACCGACGCGCCGGAGGACGCCGGCCTTGTACAACGCGACGACGATCGGAACTGGTTCCTCGGCGGCATGGTCTACGTCAACCGACACGATCCCGCGCTCCTGGTGCATCGGCGGGTCGGCGTCTACTGGACGCTCAACCTCGGTCATCCGGCGGCGTGGACGATCCTGTCCGTGCTCGCCCTGACGCTCGGGGCGCTCTGGTGGCTGAACGCCACGGGCATGATCTCGCTGACCGTCCGGGGGTGACTCGCGACGTCCCGCTCCATTCGTCCGCCCGCGCGTCGAGGAGGGCGCGGGTGCGCGAGCGCCGGTCAGCCGTCCTGCTCGTCGACGCCGACGGTGCGCGACTGCTTCCACCGTGCGTCCTGCTGCGCGAACGCCTCCCACAGCAGGTTGAGCGGATGATCCACCGGGTGTGCGGCGCGCTCGCCCCGACGGGCGAACAACCCGGCGAGGACCTGTAAGCCCGGGGCGATGTCGTCGATCAGCTCGATGGTCCGCAGCCCCTGGCCCTCCGGCAGTCGCCCCTGCTCGGCGGCCTCCCCGATCCCCTTGGTGACCAGCAGTGCGCCTCGACTCAGCTCGGAACGCAGCAGCTCGAATCCGTAGTGCACCGTGTCGATCTCGGCCGAGATGTCGAGCGTCGCTCGATAGTCCGCGCCGAACCAGCCGCGCAGGAAGTCCGTGATCAGCCCGCCGACCGGCGTCACCAGCGGGAGCGTGGGCAGCTCACTGGTCCGCATCGTCGGGCCCGGCAACAACGCGGGCGGCAGGTTCGTCACCAGCGACAATCCGCTGCGGCGCCACTCCATGACGTCATAGTCGGCCAGCTCGTCGACGTCGTCGGTCCTGGTCACCACGCTGCCGCACACCAGGTCGACCTGTTTGGCTCGCAGCCTGCCGAAGAGGTCCCCGGAGCGGACGTGCACGACCTTCAGCTCGACGCCGCGTCGATCGAACTCCTCCGAGACGTACTGCCCGGCGTCGGCGAGATACCGGAGGGTGAACCGCGTGGTGGCCACCGTCAGAGTCCCGCCGAGTCTGCGCCTGCACTCGTGGATCTCGTCGAGCCAGCCGCCGAGGGTGCGCCGGGCCATCTCCACGAGGGTCTCGCCGGTGTCGGTGAACAACACGTCCTTGCCACGCCCCTGCTTGAGCACCAGCGGCTCACCGCACAGGTTGCTGAAGTTGCGGTTCAGGGTGTCGAGCTGCTTCTGCACGCTGGACTGCTCCCGACCGAGCGTCCTGGCGGCGCCGAGCGCCGTGCCTGCCTCGCGGACGGCGAGCAACGTGCGGAGCTGGTCCATCGTGGTGTCGAGCAGCGGAAGGGGCGACTGCAACAGTCGACTTCTGCCGCTCGCCGAGGAGATTCTGAGTGGGCTGTGCGTGGACATGCTTCCTTCCCGTCCTCCAGGCCGTCCTGCCGACGATCAACGAATCGTAGTGCAGGGAACTGATCTCGACTACGGACTAAATTTTCTCCAGATCAGGTCGACCATCCGGTGAATTCCACGCAGCCTCGTGTGTAACATCTGATCCGCTCCGCAGGCCGGTTCGCCACGACGCCGGCCCCCGAGTAGTCAGACCGAAATCGAGCCGGAATCGCACCCTGAATCCGGTGTCATTCCCGCCAGAGAGGATATACCGAGCCCCGATCTGACCGCCCACGCGAACGCGGGTAGAACCGTCGGCGAACCTTTCGGCGACCGACGGGAGCCGATAGCACGATCCTTTCCGCCGACGTGGTCGACACGCTCCGATACGCGTCACACCTCACGCGTCCGCGACACCCGAGCACCGCAGGCAGGCGACCACGTCGTCGTGGTCGAGCCCGACAGCTCGAATGGCAGGGAGACCCGTTCCGATGAACCGACCCCAGACTGCCCCTGGTCCGCAGCCGGCGGTACCGACGACGCCTGCTCGCAAGCCGGGGACCCTGACCGGCCTGCTGGTGACGATCCTGATCGCCGTGGTGACGCGGTGACCGGCGCCGTGCTCGGCTGTTCCGGCGGCGAGACCCTGGCCGCAGACGACATCGTGCCGGTCATCGACGAGTCGCCGGAGATCCTGCCGGAAGCAGCCGGAATGTCGGTGACCGAAATACCGGAACGGGTCGGTCCCGCCGAGGGGGACCGGCTGATCGGGGCACGACGGGAGACCTTGATTTCGCACGCCTTGATCGCCGTGTTCGGTGCCGCGATGCTGCTGTTCCGCGGACTCTCGGCACGCCGGGGGACCACCTCGGCCCGCGTCTTAATCACTATTTTCGCAGTGCTCTCCGCATTTCCGTATCTGCTGTTCTTCGGCGGCCATCCGCCGCCCATGGTCGGAATTCTGAGTATTCTCGCGGTGGTCGCTGCGGCAATCGCGATCGTGTTCTGGCTGCTGCCTGCGAACAACAGGTATGCGAAAGCAGACAAAGCCGCTCATATCGGCGGCAGGCGCCGAGAAGGCGCCGACTGAACTCGGCACCCGCCGCCTGCGCGAGGGGTCAGGCGACGGGTGCCGCTCCCATGTCGACCAGGGGGCGACATAGGGGAGGCGGGTTCCCTCGCTCGGTGCAGCAGGCGTCGCCCCGGTGTCGGCACCGGGGCCGCACCGTGGCACTGAGCGAGGGAACAGTCTTGGCTCTGCGTTAACCTGCTGTGGTCGGGGGTGGTGACGACCCTCTCCGCAAACTGATCGGACGTCTCCTCCACAGAGGTAGGACGGGTGAAGGAGCTGCCCCATGACCCTCGCTCTGCGTTACACGGCCCGCAGTGACCGGGGGCTGGTCCGCTCGAACAACGAGGACTCCGTGTACGCGGGCCCTCGGCTGCTCGCGGTGGCCGACGGCATGGGCGGCCATGTGGGCGGCGAGATCGCGAGCCGGGTCGTCATCGCCTCGGTGACGCCGCTCGACGACGCAGACCCGGCCGAGGACCTGCTCGGCGCGCTGCGCGACGCGGCGGTCGACGGCAACAGCGCCATCGCCGCCACCGTCGAGGAGGAGCCCGAGCTCGCCGGGATGGGGACCACGCTCACCGCGCTGCTCTTCGCGGACGACCGGGTGGGGCTGCTCAACGTCGGCGACTCGCGCGCGTATCTGATGCGGGACGACGAACTCGTCCAGATCACCCACGACGACACGTTCGTTCAATCGCTCGTCGACGCGGGCCGCATCACCATCGCCGAGGCCGAGGTGCACCCGAAACGCTCGCTGGTGCTGCGTGCATTGACCGGCGAAGAGGTCGTGGAGACCACCACCGAGCTGCGCGAGGTGCGCGCCGGTGACCGTTATCTGCTGTGCTCCGACGGACTCACCGACGTCCTGAACCACGCGGCGCTGAGCGTCGAACTGCGCATCGGCGACCACGAGGTCTGTGCCGACCGACTCATCGAGGCGGCGCTGGCCGGTGGCGGGCCGGACAACGTCACGGTGATCGTCGCGGACGTCACCGAGGTCTCGGAGGGCGCGGGAGACGCCGAGGCCGCAGCGGTCGCGGGCGGCTCAGCCGGGTCGAGCGAGCCTGCTGCCGTCGCGGCGACCGTCGCCCCGGCAGGCGCTGCTGCGGCGGACGCCCCGGACGCGGACTCCGCAGCGCCGGACTCCACCGCGCCGGACGGCATCGGCCACGGCGCGGAGACCCCGGCGGCGGACCCGACCGAGCCCGCCGGTCTCGACCGGGCGACCGCAGGGCAGGACCACGCCGAGGCACCGGTCGCGCCCACCGTGTCGGCGTGGTTCACCGAAGCCGACCGGTCGAGCCAGGCGGACGAGGCGCAGGCAGCGGGCTCTCGGGACGTCGAGCGTTCCGGTGCTGCGGGGGCGCAGGCTGATCCGGGGTGGGCGGAGACGAGCCGCCCAGCGGACTCGGCGACCGCGAGCGACTCGGCCGTCTCCGGGCACGCCCCCGTGACCCCCACCAACGACGCCGACCCCGCCGTCAGCACCGAGCAGGCGACCGCCACGACACCCGAGGACGCCGGAGCCGACGGCGGCGCGGCTGTCACCGAGCAGGCTGCGGCAGGCCGGGACGAGTCGAGCGACCGTCGGGAGGACGCCTCGACGACCGACTGGTCTGCTGCCGAGCACCGGCGACAGCCGCGCTCGGCACGATCGCTGCTCGTCGGCGCGGCGGTGCTCGGCGTCGGTGCCGTCGCGACGATCGCCGTGCGGCGCAGGCTCGGCCGCTAGGCGATCGCCGCTCCGCTCCCCCGGGCACGACGCGACCCTCCGGTGCGCATCCCGGGGGCAGGCCGCTCTCACCTCGACTCGGCCCCGTCCGGCTGCGTGGTCGACGCCGGATCACTTCGGGGGTCGACCCGGACGATCGAACCGCGTTGCAGTTCGACGGGAAAGCGCTGTTCGTTGCGGTCGATCTTGGCGTTCGCGGCGGCGAGGAGATCGATGCCGCAGGAGTCGGCGAAGCGCAGCAGATAGAGCAGGACGTCGGCAGCCTCGTCCGCGATCCTGCCCCGTAGCGGCCCCTCGGCCAGGGCCGCCGGGATCTCCTCCGCCGCAAGCCACTGGACCTCCGATACCAGCTCCCCGACCTCGCCGGTCAACGCCAGCGCGAGGTTCTTCGGGGTGTGGAACTCCTGCCACCCTCGCGCCTCGACGAAGGCCCTCTGCCGCGCACGCAGCGCACTGAACTCGTCCATGTCCGCAGACCGTAGGCGTACGGCCGGGACCGCCGACGACGCGGGCGACGCACCGTCACGCCGCCCGCATCGTCGCGCCCGGCTCAGCCTCAGGCGATGTCGCGCCAGAAGTCGAGCCGATGTTCGGCGACGTAGTCGACCGGCGCGATCCCGGCGTCGCCGGGGGCCAGCGACAAGACGTTGTCCGCCTCGTCGAACGGCGCCCAGTCGGGCAGGCCTACGCCATTGGGGTCACCGGACCGGGCGAAGTTCGTCCAGTAGGAGATCATCTGGTCGGAGAGCACGAGCTGCGCCGGGGTGAGCAGCTCCACGAAATCCGCGGAGCGAAACAGGTAGCTCGTCTCGGCGCTGTGGAACGCCCCCGATGGCAGGTCCGCCGGGAAGGGGATCTCGCTGGGAGCGTCGGAGTCGGCGAACTCGTAGGCATAGGTCGGCACCTTCGCCGCGAACATGCCGTTGTGCCGGAAGGTCGAGAGGGCCCACATCCGGTCGGTCAGCACCGTCGCGAACGCCAGACTCGGCGATGCGTAGTCGGACAGCGGGTACTCGGCCGCCACGAGTGCCGCGTCGGTACCGAAGGCCTCCACCAGCAGGTCCGGGTACTGCTCCGCCGTCACCGGCTGCCCGATCAGGTCACGGAAGGTGCCGACGAAGGTGCGGTGTTCGTCGCGGGTCGCGCCGGAGAGCACCGGCACCGCCGCGAAGTCGCCTGCGGCCAGCAGATCGCCCGGTACGCCGGGCAGGACGTCGTTGTCATAGGCCATCTGCTGGAACATGTTCATCACCTGGGGATAGTCGAGCAGTGTCTCGACCGGCAACGCCCGCAGACACTCCAGCGCAGCCGCCGGGTCGGCACAGCCCAGTTCCCCAGCCAGCATCGAGCCGAGCGCCTCGGCCTGTTCGGAGCTGGTCCAGCCGAACCAGGGCAAGGCGGGCACGCCGGGGAAGACCGAGCCGGCAGGCGCGTCCATCAGCGGGAAGCCGCTCTGCAGGATCGCACGATGGAACAGGCCCTGCGAGTCCGGGGAAACCAGGTGAGCGCTGGTGGCGGTGGCGCCGTAGGAGACCCCGAAGAGGGTGACGTTGTCGGGGTCGCCGCCGAAGGCCGCCGCGTTGCGCTGCACCCATTCCAGGGCCGCGCGCTGGTCCTGGAGACCGAAGGTGCCGGAGTCCGCCAGGCCGGGCAGCCCGAAGCCGCCGAAGAGGCCGAGCCGGTAGTTCACCGTCACGACCACGACGTCGCCGTCCACGGCGAGCCGAGTGCCGTCAAACAGGTCTCCGGAGCCGACCGCGCCGTCACCGTGCAGCCACACCATGACCGGCCGGGGCTCGGCGTCGCCCATCGGCGTGGTCACGTTGAGGACCAGACAGTCCTCGTCGGTGCTCCCGGTGTCGGCGTAGGAGGCGCCGATCTGCGGGCACGGCGAGCCCGGTTCGGTGGCGTCACGCACCTCCGACCAGGACGGCGCGGGCCGCGGCGGCGCCCATCGATTCTCGCCCGTGGGCGCGGCGGCATACGGGATGCCCTGGAAGCGTCGGTGGTCATCGGCCACCACGCCTCGGATCGGGCCGGTGTCGACGGTGACCAGGTCATCGCTCATCGGTGTCTCCTGACTCGCGTCGACGGCGGTGTGGTTCGCGCATCCGGTGAGCAGCAGGGCACCTGCTGCCGCCGCTGCCCAGCGGATCGGTCGCGGGTGCGTCATGGTCACCTCCTGGTGGCGAGATCGATCATGGTCGCGAGCTCCTGTCTGATGACGTCGAGTTCGGCGGGCGCCGCGTCGTGCAGCCGCGACAGCACCCCGTCGCGCAGCGCGAAGACGAAGAGCGCCATCGCATCGGGGTCGAAGTCGCGGAATTCCCCGCGCCGGATGCCCTGGCGCAGCAGCTCGGCGAGGGCGGCGTGGTCGGACTCGACCAGCTCGGCGAACGTCCGAGTCTGCGAGTCGGTGATCTCGGTGTCGGCCTGGATACGCCGCAGCGCCAGCATCGAGGCGCGGTTGCCACGGGAGAAGTCGATCTGCGCGGTGAGGAACGCCCGCAGCTGCTCGGGCGCGGTCTCGTGCTCGTCGAGCCGCTCCACCACGAAGGCACCGAACCGGGCGAGCACGTCGCGAACGACCTCCGTGACCAGCTCCGCGCGGTTGGCGAAGTGGTAGGAGATCAGGCCGGTACTGCTCAGCCCCGCCCGCGCCGCGATCTGCCGATAGGTGGCGCGCGAGTACCCCAGCTCTGCGACGGTCTCGATCGCGGCGGCGATGATCTGGGTCCGCCGGGCGCGTTCGGTCACGGTCAGCTCGCCCGAATCAGACTTTGCTTGCATGAGCAGAAGTTAGCACAGTTGAGCAAAAGCAGTCGCTGCGACGCGCAGACATGCCGTTGACCAGGGACGACGGCGGAGCCGCGCCGAATGGCGAGACGGAGGCGACCGGGACCCGCAGGGCGCCGCGATCAGAAAGGGGGCGTCCGCCGGGACGCCGGTGGCGAAGTCGTCGATCGGGCAACGCCCGTCCGACGACCTCGCCACGGCAGGCAAGGCGGTCGCCCACCGAGCGTCGCCGTCGACATTCGGTGACCGACCAGTGGTCAGCGGTGGTGCGAGACGTCAGCAGAAGACGTCAGGAGGACTGCCGAACGTGCAGGTCCGCGCCCTTGGCGAAACGGGAGTGCGCGAACGCGGCGGAGACGAGCGTGACGTGATGGTGCCAGCCCCGATACGAGCGGCCCTCGAAGTCACGCAGCCCGAACTCGTCCTGCAGGGTGTGCAGGTCCGCCCGGGCCCGATGCTGAAGCCTGGTCAGCGACATCACCTCGGACGTCCGCTGTTCGGTCAGATTGGTCAGCCAAACGCTGCCCTGACTCATGCCGTCCGTCGGCCGGACACCCACCAGACGCAGGGCCGATCTCTCGACGACGCTCGGCGACCGCCCCGCCCCCAGCGAGGGCAGTCGTACCGGCACGGAGGTGAGTCGCGCTCGACGCGGTCGGCCCGGCTCTCCGCCCCACCAGTCGATCACCTGGCGATGGCGGGAGTCCATGGTCCGCAGGTACTCCTGCGCTGTCACACGTCGTTCCTGGCGCGGCACGTCAGTGGGCCGCACGGCGGCCAGATGGGGCCCGCCGATCACTTCTTGGGTGGCGCTGACTCGCACCACGAAATTGACACCACGTTCCCCGAGGCCCGCGATGAGTCGGCCCGGATCTCCCATTCCCCGGAGATCGGCCAGTACCGGTGCCGCAGCGGACTCCCAGTCCAACCCGACCTCGTCGATCATGTCGAGCACATACTCCCACTCGTCCTTCGAGTGTACCGATTCGGGAATATAAGCTCGATTCCTTCTGGTAGCGTCCTCGGTCCATCTCGGCGACAGCACGATACGCCAGTCAACCGGGACGCTGGCATACTCGGAGGCCAGGAACAAGCCCATCCCGACCTGACAATTGACCGCCTTTCCCTCACTGGGAACGAATCTGCGTTCCACGCCGACAGAATGCGTGCCACGCTTGGGTATCACCGTGTTCTCGATCACCCAGGCACGTGGCGAGAGTTGCGCGGCGGCCTCCTTGGCCAGCCATCGACGGACTGCCGTCCAGTCCCACGGACTCTGGTTGATGAACTGCTGAAGCGACTGCGCAGCAGGCATCGCGAGCACTTCCTCAGCCATCCGCTTGACGGACTTCCTACCCTTTCCCAGCAGCAGCCCACGCAGGTACACTTCAGCCCAACGTCGCTGGTCAGCCCGCGGGAGCGAACTGAAGGCCTGCGCAGCGAATCGCGAGACGTCGTCACTTCTGGCCAGCGAAAGAGAAGACTTCAAACTGTATCCGGTCATCCTCACCCCAGTCTTACAAGCACGAGCAGCTCGGTTTAATACTCCGTAAGAGTAAGCACTACGGCAAGCTACACCTCACGAAGTCGCCTTGATCTGTCCGGGCCGCTTCCTAGCCCGGAAGTTGAAAGACTCCGCCGAGCGGCGGAATCTATTATCACTCTCCGTAATATAGCCTGTTGAGTCGTCACCCTGGTGTCGCAATCATGCATGGGCAGAGCGATTTGCCGTCGACATCAACATGGTTTCATAAGCCCCAGACGATCACGATCCGCACACGTCAGGGCGCCGTTCACCGCCCGATCAAGCCCGCACGAGGAGGAGTGCGGCCCCCGATCGTCGTAGTGGTTCGCATACTCTCCGCACACGGCAATTGTTGCCTGTGCAACCAACTGTCTCGGGTGCCCGCCACAGGGAAGCACCCGCTGTGGGCCACATCTCAGCCGGCTCCCGATTGCTACCGACGGGTAAGCGGGCCAAACGGCCAAGGACCACCACGACAGGCGAACCGGTGAATGCGACCCGGCGATCAGCCGACAAATCGCCGGCCAAGAAAGAAGAACAGCCAATGAGAAATAGTTCATCGAACCCGGCCCGCACCACGAGCGACGCGGCGGGGCCGAATTGATTCAGCCCCGCCGCGTATGGACGGACAGTGATCGATGGTCAACAGTCTGCGGCCGGCGGGCCGGCGGTCCGGGCGCCCCGACATCGGCCCCGACAGGGCTGGTGCTCACGAATGCCTCGACATAGGTCGACAGCCTCCGACGGCGCCCATTCGGCCGTCGGCCGAATGGGCCATGCTCCCCCGGAGGAAATCAACTCGCGCGGGCAGGTTCAGGCGCTGCTACCTGCCGTCGCGATCGTGATGGAGTGATCGAATCCAGCCAATCGGATCGTCTCCCGCACCTCCGCACGGGCACCGACGAGAATGATCTCCACGCGCGGTCCCATCATCTGGTGCGCCCATACCAGGGCACGGACGCCTGCCGAGGAGATCGACCGCAACGCGCTCATCTGCAGCACCAGGCGCTCTAATGGTCGAGTGCCCGCCTGGTCCACCAGCGACCGGAAGACCGGTGTCGAACTCTCGCCCAGCTCGCCCGCGAGGTGGATCGTGGCCGTCCCCTCGGTGAATCCGAGATACGCCTCGAAGCTCATGTGTCCTCACTTCCGTCGGGTCGTGCCACCAGCACGACCGCCGATCTCGCCGTCAACGTCAGCTCCGGCCCTGCCCAGGCGGGTTCCTCCCCCGCCTCGGCGGCGGCCTGAGCTCGGCCGGTGTCGGCGAAGAGATGCCAGCCGGTTCCCGCAGGCGCGGCCGGGGGCGTGACGATCCGCTGCTCCGCATGGGCGTTGGCCGCCACGAACACGGTGTCGGTGCGCCCGTCGTCTGCCTTCTCGTGCAGCATCATCGCCACCAGACTCGATCCCGGTGACCAGTCCGGCTCCCACGGCCTGGCGCCGTGCCAGCTCACCTCCGGGTACTGCCATCCCGGCGGGGTCTGCCCCTGCGGATGCGCGGCACGCCGCAGCACCGGGTGCGCCAGCCGGAAGTCGATGCAGCGCCGGACGAAGCGGATCAGGTCGGTGTGACCGGCCGCCGCGGCCCAGTCCACCCAGGTGATCTCGTTGTCCTGGCCATAGGCGTTGTTGTTGCCCTGCTGAGTCCGGCCGAACTCGTCGCCTGCGAGCAGCATGGGCACGCCGTTGCTCATCAGCAGCAGAAGCAGCGCATTGCGGGTCTGCCTGCCCCGGAGCGCGCGGATCTCCGGATCGTCGGTCGGGCCCTCGTGTCCGTGGTTCCAGCTCGCGTCGTCCTCGCCGCCGTCGCGGCCGTCCTCGCCGTTGGCCTCGTTGTGCTTGTGGTCGTAGGAGACCCAGTCCGCGAGGGTGAAGCCGTCGTGGCAGGTGACGAAGTTGACCGAGGCCCCAGTGCCCCGCCCCGCGTAGAGATCGGGCGAGCCGACCAGCCGGGCGGCCAGTTCGCCCGCGCTGTCCGGTCTGCCCACCAGGAAGCGCCGCAGCGTGTCCCGATAGCGGCCGTTCCACTCCATCCAACGCCCGTAGGCGGGGAAGCTGCCGACCTGATAGAGGCCTGCCGCGTCCCAGGCCTCGGCGATGAGCCTGCAGTCGGCCAGCACCGGATCATGGGCCAGCTCCTCCAGCAACGGCGGATTCTCCATCGGCGACCCGTCGGTGCCCCGCGACAGGATCGAGGCGAGGTCGAAGCGGAAGCCGTCGATGTGGTACTCCACCGCCCAGTACCGCAGGCAGTCGGCGATGAAGCTCCGCACGACCGGATGGTTGCAGTTCAGGGTGTTCCCGGTGCCGCTGTAGTTCTGGTAGTAGCCCTCCGGGGTCAACAGATAGTACGTGGCGTTGTCGATGCCTCGGAAGGACAGCGTCGGACCCCGATGATCGCCCTCGCCGGTGTGGTTGAACACGACGTCGAGGATCACCTCGAGCCCGGCGGCATGCAGCGCCTTGACCAGTTCCTTCAGCTCCCTGGCCGCGCCGTCCTCGGCCGGGTCGGCGGCATAGCCGGTCTTCGGCGAGAAGAAGCCGATCGGGCTGTAACCCCAGCTGTTGAGCAGGGGCGCGCCGGTGGTCGGGTCCCGGTGGGTGTTCTCGGTCTCGTCGAACTCGAACACCGGCAGCAGCTCGACGCAGTTCACGCCGAGTTCCCGCAGATAGGGGATCTTCTCCCGCAGTCCGGCATAGGTTCCCGGTGCGTCGACTCCGGCGGAGTCGTCTCGGGTGAAGCCTCGGACGTGCAGTTCGTAGATCACCAGGTCGGCGGCGGGCAACCGGGGCCTGCGGTCCTCGCCCCAGTCGAAGTCCGATCCGGCGGCGCCGAGGACCTTGCCTCGGTACCGGGGCCGCTCGCCCCATCGCTCGCCGCCTGCCAGCAGCCGGGCATGGGGATCGAGCAGCAGTGCGTCGGGATCGAATCGGGCGCCCGGCGCATGGGCCGGACCGTCGACCCGCAGTGCGTAGTGCACCAGGTCCGGGTCGAGACCGAGCACCGTCATGGCGAAGACGTCGCCCACCCGATAGTCGTCGGGAAACGGGATCTCGCCCAGTACGGAGCCGCGTTCCGGGTCGAGCAGCACCAGGATCATCCTGGTCGCGGTCGCCGAGGCGACCGCGAAGTTGATGCCCGTCGCCGTCGCCGTCGCGCCGAGGGGCAGCGGTCTGCCTCGGACGATGCGGAAGCCGTCGACCCAGCGGACGGCGGAGATCTCGGGCCGCCCGTCGGCTCCAGCGGCGAGCCGCTCATCCGCTCCAGCGGCAGGCCGCCCGCCCGAGGCGACGGCGGGCACGTCGGAGCCGACGACCAGGGCGCCGCCCCTGCCCGCCTGCTGTGTCCGGGAGGCGGCAGCTCCCGAGCCCGCGCCGACGGCGGAGGTCGTCGTCCTGGTCACCGTTCCTCCACTGGGCGCAGCCGGGCCTGGACGGTGAGCGGACTCGCGCTGCGCGGCAGCCGGACGGCCATCGCGTCGGGGTCGAAGTCGGTGAACGGCTCGCCGTCCACCAGCACCCGGTCCAGCACGGTCCGGCCGGGCGGCAGCACGTCCGGTGCCACCCGCAGCAGTCCGTCGGGGAAGTCCGCGTCGGGGCCCGGCCGGAACCACAGGTCCAGCGGCTCGCGACGCACCAGGAGTCTGCTGTAGACGGTGGCCAGGTAACACAGCTCGGCCGCGTGGTACATGCTCATCGAGTGGCTGCCCTTCAGCCGCTCGGTGCCGAGCAGGTAGGGCAGGCCCTCGGCGAGCACCGTGAAGTAGACGCCGCCCTCGTCGTGGTCGAGGAAGAAGGCGTTGTAGAACGCCTCGGCCTCGCGAGCGTGCCGCAGGTGATCGGCGTCGCCGGTGTGGCCTGCGAGGACCAGGTAGGCCAGGATCGCCTGTTCCTGCTGCCACCAGGCCTTCCGGTCGTGCCAGACGAAGTCGTGGCGGCCGTCGCGCGGCTGCCGTTCCAGGACGTCGTACCAGCCGCCGCGCTGCGGGTCCCGGCCGATGGCGGGCATCGTCTCTGCGAGGCGCCTGGCGAGCTGCTGGTACTCGAACTTGGGCACCGCGGCGTTCATCCTGGTCAGGTTCCAGGCGATCTTGAGGTTGTGCCCGACCACCGCGCGATCCTGCTGCCAGCCCCACTCCCGGTCGGGCGACCAGTCCTCGTGGAATCGCTCCTGCACGAAGGGGCTGCCGCCGGGACCTCGGTCCGGGAAGTGCGAGACGATCATGTCGAAGGTGTGCTCGAGCATGTCCCGGTAGGTCGGATCGCCGGTCGCCAGGTACAGGTTGAACAGGTAGGCGGGGGCGTGATCACCGACCGAGTTCCAGTTCTTCCTGGACCGGTTGCGGCCGAGCGACTCCTCGTGCGGGCTCAGGCGCACGGGGTCGATGTGCGAGAAGTACCCGCCCCGTCTGGGGTCGGCGAAGAAGCGACGGAAGAGCCGGATCGTGCCCTCGATGTCGCGTCGGATGGCGGGATCGCCGGTGACCCGGTACGTCTGCACCAGGCCGACGAGGGCATAGATCTGCTCGTACGCCGGGATCGCGTGGTAGTCGTCGTCGAACTCCGAGGTGAAGAGCTTGCGCTCGTGCATCCCGTCGACGTCGATGCCGTGGTACCAGTAGGTGACGTCCTGCTCGGTGTCGACGAAGCGCATGTGCTCCCGCAGATACCCCGAACCCCGGTCGGCCACGGTGAGGAAGTCCTCCTCGCCGGTGAGCAGATAGGCCGAGGACATCCCGTAGACCAGCCGCGAGATCGTGTCGGTCTCCTGGACGTGTCGGCCGTTCTTGTCGCCGCCCAGCCGCAACTCGGTGCGGTAGTCGGCGAAGTCGACCTCCCCGGCGCCGAACTGTGCCCGGCGGTAGAACCCGGCCAGTGCGCGCAGCTGGTCGGTCCACCACTCGGGGGTCTCGAAGACGAAGTCGTCGCCGGAGTTCCCTGACTCGACGAACAGCAGGCTGCTCACCTGGTAGCGCAGGCCGTCGGCCTCGGGGTACACCGGGCCGTAGGCGAAGAGCAGTCTGCCCGGCCGCAGGTGATCGGCGAGGCTGCCGGTGACGTCCACCGGCGGCCCGCCGAGATTGCGCAGCAGCTGCCCGGAACTGCTCTCGGTCAGCTGCAGGGCGATGCGCCTGCCGTCGAGGGTGCGTAACCGGATGCGACCGTCCTGGTAGTCCTCCAGGTAGCCGGCAGTGGTGTCAGAGAAGGTGTAGGCCCGTTCAGCGGCCACCTGATGCCTCCAGTCTCATCAGATATCGGCTCGGCGGCGTCGGCGAGAAGACTGGTCGCCCACGCGCGCCGAGAGGGGACGGTCGTCCCGTCGAGCCTCAGCGCTGCTGGCCTGCGAGCATCTCGATGATCGTCCTGGCCAGCAGGTGGCACTGGTCGACGGTCCGCGAGGTGACCAGGTCTCGATCGACGACCACGTCCTGACCCGAGTAGACGGCGCCCATGTTCCTGACGTCGCCGACGAGGTTGTTGTGGCAGGTGACCGAGCGCCCGCGCACCAGGTCGGGTGCGGTCGAGAGCAGCAGCAGGCCGTGGCAGGAGAAGCCCTTGATCAGGTTGGGCAGTCGGAAGGCCCGGCGCATGACCTCGACGGCGGGCGCGGCCTGGTCGACGTTCTCGGTGTAGCGCAGCCGGTCGGCGACCATGCCCGAGGGCACGATCAGCGCGGACAACGACGACAGGGCGTCGTAGTCGAGCTGTTCCAGGTCGCCGTCGACCTCGATCGGCGCGCGCTGCTCGTGGCCGGTGAAGGTCAGGGAGCTGTTGCCCCACAGCCTGGTCAGCAGGCTGACCTCGGCGCCCTCCTCGGCGAAGCGCATCCGGTAGTAGGCGATCTCGTTCTCGACGTAGTCGCTCTCCATCAGGATTCCGATGCGCCTGCCTGCGAGCCTGCCGGGTACGAACGGCGTCTGTACGTCCATGGTGCCTCGATCCGTTCTCGCGACGCGCCGTCGGGCGGCGCCGCGTCTGGTGGTGTGGATGTCGCCCTGCCGGGCCTGCGGCGATTCGGGCCTGCCTCGATGCCGGGCAGACAGTGACTCGGGGCAGGCGGCGGCCGGGTTCGGATGTGGCGGGCGGCAGGCATCGGTCCCCGCGATGCCTGCCGCCCGTCCGCCCACCGGGCCGGCCCGGTGGGGGGCCCGACGTGCCTGACGTCGGGCCCTTCGGCCGGGAGGGCCTGCGCGGTGCGACGTCAGTCGTCTGCCCGCAGCGAGGCCGATCCCGGCATGGGGGTGAAGTCGCGCACGGTGTAGGTGCGGATTCGTGGCATTCCGTCCTGGAGCACCACCGACCAGTGCTCCAGGGAGTCGAAGCCGAGCCAGGTGCTCGACGCCTTCGGCGACCGCCAGACCCTGGACTGCCAGTTGACCCGGATCGACACCTCGGCGTGCAGGGGCGAGGTGAGCTGGACGCCGATGTCGGCGATCTCGTGCACCTCGTCGAAGTAGGTGCTCAGGATCTCGTCCTCGTACCAGCTTCGGACGTCGTCGTGGCTGCGGAGGGTGTGCTGCGGGAAGTGCAGCACCAGGCCCGCGCCCGTCAGCAGTCTCAGCAGGTTGTCGACGTGGTCGTGGCGATCGCGCGCCTCGAACCAGTCGTGCACCAGTCGTCGGACCGCAGTGTCGGTGAGCACCGTGTCGACGCTTGCCACCGTCATGGTCGGTCGACCTCCGTTCTCGTCAGCGATGCGAACTCAGGCGTGCTCGACGTCATTCGATGACCAGATCCACCAGGAACGGGCCGTCGTGCGCGAGCATGGCCTCGATCGCACCGTCCACTTCGTACAGTCGCGTGACCCGTCTGCCGGGGACGCCGAGGGCGCCTGCCAGCTCGGTGAAGCCGATGTCCGGCGAGGACAGGTCGAAGGCATCCGGGTACTGGTGCCGGGGAATGTCCAGCTCGGACCAGTACTGATCGATGTTCTGATCCAGGAGTCGGTAGCGCCGGTTGTTGCAGATGACGAACTTGGCGCCGATCCCGTAGCGGGCGGCGGTCCACAACGCCTGGATGGTGTACATGCTTCCGCCGTCACCGGTGAAGGCGACGACCGGCAGCTCCGGCCTGGCCAGCTTGATGCCCAGCGCGCCGGGGATGCCGACGCCGAGGGAGCCGCCCCTGGTCTGGAAGAACCGGCCGGGATGCCTCGGCGGCAGATGCCGGGCCAGCGGCGGCGAGGCGGTCAGCGCCTCGTCGAACAGGACCAGATCCTCCGGGGCGCGCTCCCCCAGCCGCCGGACGAAGCGCTCCAGCACCGAGTCGTCGATGTCGGAGCTCGGGGGCTCGGCGACGGCAGGGGCGGCGGTCACCGCGCCCGCCGGGGCGGGCACCGCGGGGAGCCGCCGCTGGAGTTCCTTGGCGATGGCGCCGAGGGTGAGCTTGGGGTCGGCGACGATGCCCAGGTCGACGGGGAAGTTCTTCGCGATCTCGTAGGAGTCGAGGTCGATGTGGACGAGCTGCGCACCCGGCTTGAACGGGCTCGCCAGGCTCGGGAAGACCTCGGGGAAGACGTAGGTGCCCACGATCAGCACCGAGTCCGCCTCCTGGACCACCCGCGCGCTCGCCGCGCCGAACATGTGCCCGAGTCCGCCGCCGTAGAGCGGATGCGTGGTGTCGAAGTTGACCTCGGAGGAGTTGACCCCCCAGACCTCGGCGCCCAGCGCCTCGGCCACCGAGGTCAGCTCCCGCTGCGCACCGCTGAGGGCGACCCCATCGCCCATCAGGATCAGTCGGCGCGGGCCTGCGAGCAGCCGCGTGGCCGCGGCGGCCACCAGGGAGGGCTCGGGAAGCACCCGAGTGGACGGGATCGAGCTCGGCACCACCGGTTCGGCGGTCAGCTCGTCGAGGACGTCGGCGGGCAGCCCGACGAACACCGGGCCCCTCGGCGGCGTCATGGCGATCTTCACCGCCCGACGGAGCACCCGCAGCACCGACCCCGGGTCGACGACGCGGGTGGCGAACTTCGTCACCGGCTCCGCCATCGCCACCAGGTCGACCGCCATCTGGGCGTCCATCGCGTCGTAACGGATGCCCGCGTCCCCGGCGATCACGACGAGCGGAGATCCGCCGCGCAGCGCCTGGTAGAGCATCCCGATCCCGTTCCCGAGCCCGACCCCGGTGTGGAGCTGGACCAGGGCCGGTCGCTGCGTGGCCCGCGCATAGCCGTCGGCCATGCCGACCGCGACGCTCTCCTGCAGGGCGAGGATGTAGTCGAGATCGAATTCTCGACCGGCGTCCAACAGCCCCTGTTCCACGGTGCCCGGATTGCCGAACATGTATTTCATTCCGTCGGCCGCGAACTGCTCGAAGACAGCGACCTTTCCTGGTCTACTTTCCATCATTTCCTCCTTGTCGATTACCAGCCGTGGCGGCGCAGGCCGTTTTCCAGAACCTGCACGAGCAGCTCACCCGAGGGCACCGAGTCGGGGGTCGACCGGGCGGTGACGAACGGGTAGTCGACGATGACCGAGGTCTCCTGGCCGACGTTTCCGTGGAATCGACCGCCGGGGCCGGTCGCATCCCGCAGGATGTACTCCAGCGGGTACGGGGGCGGGCCCATGTTGAAGTCGACCCCGAAGAAGCCGGTGCCGTCCTTGTAGTCGTACTCCTTGGGGTGACCGGTCACGTGCCTGCCCGCGATGATGCTCTGCCGCGTCTCGAGATCCCTGGCGAAGGCCAGCACCGCGACGCCGTAGCACTCGGCGAGGATCGGCTTGTCCACGCCGACGAAGCCCAGGACCAGCTCGTGCAGGCGCTCGTTGTTCGCGAGGTCGACGATGGGACCGCTGCCGCCGACGATGACCAGGGCGTCGAAGCTGGTGACCAGGTCGGCCACGGCCGAGGCGTTCCTGCGGTTGTACTCCTCCAGGTCCCGCAGGTGGTTGATGGCGCTGTAGTACGGCCGCTCGGGGAGCAGGTCGGCGAGGCTGAGCGGGTTGTCCAGCCGGGGCGACTCGTCGAGCTCGCGGACTCGACGCGCCATGTCGGACGTGGTGACCGACCGGCCGAGCGGCGGGTCGATGTAGTCGGGGTCGACGCTCGGCGGGAGGGCGTGGGGACGCTGACCCGTCGGCGTGAGGAAGGTGGTGCGATAACCCGCCGCGTCGAATGCCTCGACCGGTCCGACCAACTCCTCTCCCCAGTATCCGTACTCGGAGAGCACGACCAACATGCGCCTGGTCATGGTTGTCCTTTCGTCACGGTGTGAAACAAGGAATGTCCCGACCTGAGTCGGTGCCCGGCGGCCGCTGCTCCCGGTGAGTAATTCCGTGATTTCTCGGGAGGTCGACCCGGCTGCGTCGTCGGGGACAACCAGAATTAAACGCGGTGGCGGAATCACCGGCAAGGGAATCGCATTTCGCGGCGACGATAGAACGGACTTGACCAGATGGTCTCGACGGCGTCCCGCCCTCGGTGACCGAGGTGGAACCGACTTCTCGGTGCAGGCTGCCGGTTCCGCAGGCGACGGCCCGAGCCCGGACCTCCCCGGCCGAGCAAGTCGAGGGGCGCCGGACGGCACGACGAAGACCGGCTGTCGATCCGCCGGGAGGCAGCGGATCGACAGCCGGTCTGGGGGGTGGCGTGGTCGCCGGACGAGACCGGCTGTCGAGTCGACGAGGCGTCGTCGGCGGCCGGACCCGCTCCTGTCAGCCGCAGAGCAACAGGTGGGCGGATGAACTCGGGGACGGCCCACGCCGACCGTCGCCGAGAGGTGCGTGCGGGCGAACCCGCAGGCTGATGCACCCGCGGGCCGAGCCCGCAGGATTCACCCAGACGAGCCCGCCACCGGGTGACCCGGACCGAGCTCGCGACAGCGTCACCCGGCCTGCGGCCCGATGATCCAGTTCTCCCGTACCGCGAGGGTGTGCACGTAACGGGGCTCGGTGAAGGTGTGCAGGTCGGCCATCGCGCGGCGGTACTCCTCGGTCGCCGTGGCCCGGCGCAGCTCCTCCGCGTCGTCGAACCAGAGCTGATAGGCGCAGTCCAGCACCGCCTCGCCGACGCCGTAGGCGCCGTCGCGGGTGAAGTTCTGGTAATAACGCCGCAGTCCGGGGATCTTGGCGACCAACGACGCGTGCGCGTCCCGGCTGTACTGACGGAACTCCTCCAGCGGCATTCCCTCCTTCCGCTTGACCAGGATGAACTGCTTGGTCCCCGGCCGATCGGCCCGCTGCTCGTCGCCGGGGATCACCACGTGGGCGTCGGTGTCGAGCACCAGGCTCCGCCAGAAGGCGGCCCAGCGAGGCTCGTCGAGCCGCGCGCCGTTGAGGAACTCCGGGGTCTGGAGGGAGGCGAGCTGCTCCTCCTCGTTCTCCAGCCAGATCTCGGCGACGCCGCTCCACAGCGGATCGGACTGCTCGCCGGGCACCGTGACCCTCGTGTCGACGCTGTACTGCTTGACCTGCGGGATCTTGCTCGCGTAGCGGACCGCGTGCTCCTCGACCCAGTAGCGGTGGAACTCCTCCTCGGTCATGCCGGGACGGGGGTAGGCGAAGATCAGCTGGTGGATCACGGGGTCTTCTCCTGTCCGACGGGGCGGTAGCGGTTCTCGACGTCTCCGGCGAAGCTCACGTAGTCGCGCAACGGCCAGATGGCCTCGAACTCCAGGTACTCGCGCATCGGTAGCTGGAACACCGAGCGGTCCAGATCGTCGGCCGACTCGGCGTCGACGACCGCCAGGACGCGCTTCTGGCCCGCGACCTTCCAGATTCCGACGCAGTAGCCGGAGTCCACGGTCTCCTGGGCGTGCCGGGTCTCCTCCTCTTCGATCTCCCACAGTTCGTCGAGGCTGATCCGCCCCTCGTGATTCCAGCGCATCTGGCAGAAGAACAGCATGGGTGGCTCCTTCCTGGTTGGTGCATGTGTTCTCGGATTCGGGCCGGTCGACGGCGTTGCGAGCGGCAGGCCCGCTGGTCTCGGTCAGCGCGATGTCGACAGGAGGCGCCCCGAGGAGCAGGCCGTCCGTCGCGGGCTCGGCGAGCCCTCAGCCCCGAGAGGTCGCCGTTGACGGCCGGGCGGCCGCGCGGATCGTCCTGGCGAGGTCGTGGTCCGGGCCGAAGACCTCTGCGGCCAGCTCGTACGGGGTCTTGCCGTCATGGCCGAGCAGGTCGAGCCGGGCACCGGCGTCGAGCACGATGCGGGCACAGTCCTCGAAGCCGTGCCACAGCGCGTCGTGCAGCGGGGTGTAGCCGTTGGTGGAGCCCTGGAAGTCGATGTCGACGCCGGGGGTCTCGACCAGGATGCGGGTGATCTCGGCATGTCCGTTGTAGACGGCCTTGTGCACGGGGACCGCGCCGAAGGTCGGCTCGACGGCGTTCACGTCGGCACCCGCCGCCAACAGGAGGCGGACGATCTCGGTGTGTCCGTCGCGGGCGGCGACCAGCAGCGGGGTGTGCACGTCGTTGAAGCCGTTGAGCACGGGATGCCGGGCGTCGACCTCGGCGCCTGCGGCCAGCAGCCTGCGGACCTCGTCGACGTCGCCCGCGACGACCGCGGCCATCAGCGGTTGGTCGGCGACGGCCCGCTGGTCGGCGTCGAGCCGCCTGCGCAGCAGGGCGTCGGCGGCGACCAGCTTCTCCCGGCCCACCGGGTTGACGTTCATCGCGTACTGGAAGTGGTCGCGCATCGAGAAGCCGTAATGCGTGGCGATGTCGGTCCCGGCACCACGATCCAGCAGGTAGCCGACGATGTCCGGCCACTTGTACCAGAACGCGTCCAGCAGCGGCGTGTGTCCGGTGGTGATGCAGACGGCGTCGATGAAGGCGCCCGCCTCCACCAGCATTCGGACCGTCGCCAGGTCGCCGCGTTGCACCGCCTTGTGCAGCGCGGTGCCGCCCGCCCCGGTGTCGGTGGTGTAGACGTCGGCGCCCGCTCCGATCAGCACCCCGACGGTCTCGGCGTCGCCGTTGCCCGCCGCGATCATCAGCGCGGTCAGCCCCGAGGCGTCCCGAGTGCCGGGGTTCGCGCCGTCGCGGAGCAGGTCGCGAACCTCTTCGGTGCCGCGCCTGCGGACGGCGTTGAGCAGCAGGGTGTCCAGGGTGGGAGTCATGCCGAGACCTCGCGTTCCAGGACCGGCCCACGCAGCGCGCGCAGGATCTCCGACGGGTCGGTGTAGGACTTCCAGTAGACGATCTTGCCGTCCTGCACGGTGAGCCACTGGACGAATTCGATCTCGAACTTCAGGCCGGTCTCCCGAACCGTCGATATCTCGCGAATCACCCCGGCCGCAGAATTGCGGTCGACGGCGATGCGGATGAGCTCCGCATAATCGACGGCCACCACCCGGCCGAATTCCTCAAAGGATCGGCGTACGGCGTCCCGGCCGAGATGAGTGCCGATCCAGGGCATGTCGGTGTTGTATCCCGGCACCGGCGTGTAGTTGACGAACTCGATGTCGTCGGCGGCCAGCTCCAGGGCCGCGTCGATGTCACCGCTGCTCAGCGCATTGAACCAACGGAGCGCGACCTCGGCGGTCGTCGCACCGTCGGCGGTGTTGTTCGGCACGTCGAATTCTCCCTCGCTGTTCGAATTCCGTCCTGCACAAGACACGTCGGCCCGCCGTCGCCGAGGGACGACGAGCGAGCGGGCCGTCTCACGACGTCAGTACGAGTAAACTGTCGAATCGAAAGCGCCAGCTAACTGGCTTGAACTGCCCGATCCACCGGCAACGGCGCTCGATTAGGATTCAACAGCGATCGACGGGACAGGACAAGCATTTCGCGGCGCGCGACGACTACTGCTTGAAGTCGACGACGTCGGAGACCGCGAAGGAAGTCGTGGCCAAGCGGGCCGGGAGTCGCCGGGTGCGGCTCGATCGGTCGTCGGCGGGGCGAGGGCGAGGGCGCGGTCGGTCAGCCCGGCAGGCCGGGGCGGCGACCGACGCCCGGGCGCCGCAGGCCGCGTCGCCCTCGGACCGGTCGAAGGCTCGCAGCAGGCAGACGTGCGCTCACCAGGCGGCCGCCGTCACGCCGACTCCGCGCCGCCGACGGGCCCGTCGTCCGTCGCCGAACCGACCAGCAGCCGGACCACCTCGACGAAGCCCGCCACCAGCGGACTCATCGGCCCCGGCGTGGTGCCGAGGCCGATCCGCAGCGGCGGCACGTCTCGGATCGGCCGCCACACCAGGTCGGGTCGGGCGTAGTAGGCGGCCATCGACTCCGAGCCGATGGAGATGGCGGCCTCGGCGGCGACGTGCTCCAGCATCTCCTCGACGTTGTCGTTCTCCGGCCCCCACAGCGGTTCGGTGCCGTCCGGACGCGGATTGACGGCCCACCAGTCCACCCAAGGCCGAGGCGCGCGTCTGGTCCAGCCGAGCGGTTCGGGGTTCAGGTCGAGGATCGAGACGTCGGGCTGCGCGGCCAGTCGATGGTCTCGGGCCAGGGCGACCATCCGCCGCTCCTCCGCGATGACCTCGACGCGCAGCCCCGTCGTGTCGGCGGGCAGCCACAGGAAGGCGACGTCGACCAGCCCGTCTCGCAACGCGGCCACCTCGCCGCCCCAGTCGAACCGTTTGGGCTCGACGGTGACCTCGGGATGCCTGCCTGCGAACAGGGTCCTGGCCCTGGTGGTCAGCGGCCCGGCACCGGTGGCGACGAAGCCGATCCGCAGCACCTGGGAGGCGGCCGCGGCCACCGTCCTGGCGGCCCGCTGCGCGGTCTGCCAGTCGGTGATGAGTCGGCGGGCGGCGGGCAGCAGTTCCTCCCCCGCCGGGGTGAGGCGCACCTCGCGGCTCGTGCGTTCGAGCAACGGCGTGCGCAGTTCCGTCTCCAGCTGCCTGATCTGCCTGCTCAGCGCCGGTTGCGAGATGAAGAGCTGTTCGGCGGCCCTGGTGAAGTTGAGGTGCTCGGCCACCGCCACGAAATACCGCAGGACGCGAGTGTCGACGTCCATGTCCACCTTCCCCTCGGTGATCTATGTCCAAAGGTTATGGCCACGAGTCTTGGACGCCGCCGGGGGCGGCGCGGTCTCCTGGATCACGCAGAGCAACGGGTCTAGTCCTGGAGGACCAATGACCGCCAACGCCATATCTCGACCGGGCGAGCCTCGCCCGTCTCGGGTGTGGTTCATCACCGGCGCGGCGTCCGGCTTCGGCCTGGCGCTGGCCGAGGCCGCCGTGGCCGCCGGTGACTTCGTCGTGGCGACCGCCCGTCGCCCCGAGTCCCTCGCGGGTCTCGTCGCCGGGGCCGCCGAGCGGGTCACGGCGCTGCCGCTGGACGTCACCGATCCCGAGCAGGTGGACGACGCCGTCAGTGCCGCGCTCGCCCGGTTCGGCCGGATCGACGTCCTGGTGAACAACGCGGGTTTCGGCCACGTCGGCGCCGCCGAGGAGACCACCGACGCGGAGCTGCGCGACCTGTTGGACGTGCACCTGCACGGCCCGGCCGCGCTCGTGCGCGCCGTCCTGCCCTCGATGCGCATCGCAGGCGGTGGCGCGATCGTGCAGATGTCGAGCTTCGTCGGACAGCTCGGCTACTCCGGATTCTCGGCCTACTGTGCCGCGAAGTTCGCCCTGGAGGGCTACTCCGAGGCGCTCGCGGCCGAGGTCGCGCCCTTCGGCATCCGAGTGATCATCGTCGAGCCGGGTGCCTTCCGCACCGCCTTCGCGGGCGCCGCCCTGCGCGAGAGCCGCCCGCTGCCCGCCTACACCGACATCACCGGTCCGGCGCGCACCCTGCTCAAGAACTTCCACGGCGCCCAACCGGGTGATCCGGTGAAGGCGGCCGCCGTGATCCGCACCGCGCTCGACGCCGAGCGCCCGCCGCTGCGGCTGGCCCTCGGCGGCGATGCCGTCGACCTCCTCGCGCCGCGCCATCGTCGGCTCCTCGCCGAACTCGACGAGTGGGGCCCGCTGGCCAGGACGACCGCGATAGACGCCGCGTGAGCACCCCTTCCACACCGATCCGAGCAGCAGCGCACCGCGCGCCGGATCGCCCGAGTCTTCAGGAGTCATCATGACCGTCTCCATCGATCCCGATCGTCGCGCCGGGCCAGAGCCGGAACCCGGTGCCGACGCCACGCCGATCTCCGACCGCCGTCGGTGGCTCGCCGTCGTCGTGCTCGCCGCCGCCCTCGCCCTGGACTCGGGCGGCGTCGCCGTGGTCAACGCGGCGCTGCCCGCCATCGGCGCGGATCTGTCCATCACCGACACGACTCTCCAGTGGATGATGACGTCGTATGCGCTGACCTTCGCGGGCTTCCTGCTGTTCGGCGGCCGAGCGGCCGACGTGCTCGGCAGGCGGTACGTGTTCGCACTCGGCGTCGCGATCTTCTGCATCGCCGCCGTCGGAGCGGCGCTCGCCCCGAACGCGGAACTGCTCATGGTGGCCCGAGGCCTCCAGGGCATCGGAGCCGCGCTGTCAGGACCCGCCTCGTTGGCGCTGGTCACCCAGCTCTTCCCCGCCGGGCCGGAGCGCTACAAGGCGCTCGCCGTCTACACCTCCGTCGGCGCGTCGAGCTTCAGCGCGGGCGTCGTCATCGGCGGCGTGCTGACCGACGTCTTCAACTGGCGCTCGGTGTTCGTCTTCAACCTGCTGATCGGCGTCGCGGTCCTCGCCGCGGTGCGGTCGGTGCTGCCGAAGGGCACCCGGCGGCGGCTCTCCCTCGACGTGCCCGGTGCGGCGGCCGTGACGCTCGGCCTGCTGTTCGCCGTCTTCGGTCTGACCAGGGCGAGCGAGGAGGGTTGGGACGGGCTCACCCTCGGCGCACTCGCGGCCGCTGCGGTGATGCTGGTCGGCTTCGTGATCTGGGAACGGCGGATCGCCCAGCCGCTGCTGCCGATGGACCTGCTGCGCGTGCCCGCGGTGCGGGCCGCGACGGTGACCGCCGTCGTGTTCTTCACCGCCGTCCTCGGCGTGCTGTTCTTCGCCCCGCTCTATCTCCAGGGCCTGCTCGGCTACACGCCGATGCAGTCCGGTCTGGCGATCCTGCCGATGGGCATCCTGGTGATCATCTCCACCAACATCTCCGGCCGGTTGATGGTCCGGGTCGGCCAACGGAACCTGATGATCACCGGCCTGCTGCTGTTGGCCGTCGGCATGGTCCTGTGGGCACGCACGCCGCTGGACGGCGGCTACTGGCTCGACGTGTTCCCGGCGGTCGCCGTGATGAGCATCGGCCAGGGCACCGCCTTCGCCGCCCTGACGGCGGGTTCGCTGACCGGCGTGCCCCAGCACCAGCACGGCGTCGCGGGCGGCTTCAACGTCACCGCCCAGCAACTCGGCGGCAGCATCGGCGTCGCGTTGCTGGTCACCGCCGCCTCCGTGCTGAGTCCCGGCACCGATCCCGAATCCGTGCTCGGCGGCTACCACGTCGGCTATCTGGTCGCCATGGGCCTGCTGGTGTTCGGCGCCGTGCTGGTCGCCGTCCTGCTTCGCGGTGAGCGCTCCGGCTCCCGCGCCACCCGATCGGGAGAGGAGACCACCACGAACTGACTACTCACCCCCCGGTGGGGAGGCCGGGACCACTCCCGCGCCCCCGGCTTCCCCGCCTGCTCGGCCCGGCGTACCCCAGGCGCCGCCGCCGGCCCCGTCGCCCGGAGACCGCCCCCAGGGTCTCCGGGCCCCAGGGCGTGTTCCCGGCGACGACGAACGGGCCGACGCAACCGACCGAACCGACCAGCCCGCAGGACGCCCCGACTCCGCGACAGCCCCGCCGACCCGCCACAGGAGACATCATGCGAACGAGACACCGGATCGCGCTCGTCGCGACAATCCTGCTCACCCTGTCGGCCTGCTCCGCCACGGATCAGACCGCCGAGACGCCCCCCGACCGAGCGGACTCGGCCGGCGCCTCCGCCGGGGCCGACGGCCCGCCGCCCACGGCGGAGGAACGCGCCGAAGCCGAGGAGGTGGCCGTGCGATTCCTCGACGCCGCGAACGCCGGTGACGAGGAGGCCGTGGCCGAGGTCTTCGCCGAGGACGCCCGATTCGACAGCGTGGGGCGGATCTACCCCTCGCGTGCCGACATCATGGACAGGTTCCTGGTCCCCGAGGTGCTCGACGTCGGCGGCAGCTACGAGGTCGTCGAGACCCGCTGGGAGGGCGATCGGCACGTCGTCCACTACGACTTCGAGACCGGCCGAGGCGGCCGGGAGTCCTTCACCTACGCCTATCTCGTCCGCGACGGCCTGATCCAGGACGTCGTCGGCCGTTACCTCTGATCGACATCTCTGATCGACGACAGGAGAGTTCAGTGACACAGCAGCGCAGACTGGGCACCGACGGGCCCGCCGTGTCCCCCATCGGATACGGGGCCATGGTCCTGCTGGACGGCATGTACGGGACCAACGACGACGCGAACTCCGCGAAGGTGCTCGCGCACGTGCTGGACCAGGACGGGCCGGTGCTCCTCGACACCGCCGACGCCTACGGGGCGAACGGCGAGAACGAACAGGTCCTCGGGCTGGCCCTGGCGGGCAGGCGGGACCGGGCCGTCGTCGGCACCAAGTGGGGGATCGTCTACGAGCCCTCCGCCACCGCGAACAAGGTCACGGCCACTTACGCCAACTCCATCACGGTGGACGCCCGGCCCGAGCGGGCGGGCGCGGCGATCGACGCCAGCCTGCGCAGGCTCGGCATCGACGCCGTCGATCTCTGGTACCTGCACTTCCCGGACCCCGGCGTGCCGGTGGTGGAGACCGTGGCCGCGATGGCGGAGCAGGTCACGGCGGGCAAGGCCGCGCATCTGGGGCTGTGCAACGTGACCGGCGAGCAGCTCAGGGCCGCCCACGCCGTGCACCCGATCGCCGCCGTGCAGGTCGAGTGGTCGCTGTGGACCCGCGACGTCGAGGCCGATCTGATCCCGGTGGCACGGGAACTGGGCGTCGGCATCGTGCCGTGGGGCCCGCTGGGCACCGGCTTCCTCGCGGGCAGCGCGGACACCATCGGCGCGGGCGACTTCCGCAACAACGCGCCGAGGTTCGCCCAGGACAACCTCACGGCGAACCGCGACCGGTTCGCGCCGTTGGCGGCCTTCGCCGAGCGCAAGGGGATCAGCCGGGCGCAGCTCGCGCTGGCCTGGCTGCTCGCCCAGGGCGAGGACGTCGTCCCGATCCCCGGCACGACCAAGCCCCACCACATCGACGACAACCTGGGCGCCGCGCACGTCAGCCTGAGTGCGGCCGAGCTGGCCGAGCTGGACGGGCTGGCGCCGAAGGGGCTCGCATCGGGCCCCTCCCTGCTGGACTTCGAGTCCGCAGCGCACTGAGGAATCGGCGGACGCGGGGCGAGGGCTTCCCTCGCCCCGCGTCCGTCTGCTCGCCCCCCGGGTTCCGATCGAATGATCGCCCGAGCACCGGCCGGGACACGCTCCGCCGCGGCGACGTCTCCCGTCGCGTCGAGCCGACGACACCCGCGAGTCGCCGAGTCGGCAGGTGCGCATTCTCTTTTCTGAGCTGATTCTCGCAGTACACGCAGTCGCCTCGAATCAGTGGTCTCACGCTTCTCCGGCTGCCATTCTTGATGAGGAGGAATCGCGATATCTGCGCATTCGAGCGCATCGTCGAGATCAGTTGAGAGGACCGTGAATGGACACTCGTCGAGTACGCGAGATCGTCACCGACTGGTATTCGGCCATCGGGGCGGGCGACACCGATCGAATCATGGCGGGACTGTCGCCGTCGATCGTTCTGGAACTGCCGCTGGATCAGTGGAACGCGGTGGTGCCCTATCTGGGCGTCCACGTCGGACGGCAGGAGGTCGCCGAGGCCTTCCGCATTCGGGCCGAGACCACGGAGGTGCTCGACTACGGCCTGCGCGGTCTGTTCGTCGACGGCGACACCGCCTGCGCCGTGGTGTACACCAAGGCCCGCCACACCAGGACCAAGGTGCTGTTCGAGATCGAGGACATGCACCGGCTCGTGGTCAACGACGCCGGGCTGATCAGCAGTTGGAAGGTCTACTTCGATGCCAACGGCGAGGTCGCGGCATTCAACGCCGACCGGGAGGCCCGGCTCGTCCAGGCCGTGCGGGACCGCGATGTGGCCCTCGTCGGCGAGCTGTTGCGGTTCGGGGGCGACACCGGCATCCGAGACGACCGAGGCCTGTCGCCCTTGATGATCGCGGCGGGTCAGGGCGATCTGACGGTCGTCCGCGCGCTGCTGGCGGGCGGTGCCGACGTGCTGGCCACCGACCCGGTCGGCCAGACGGCGCTGCATCGCGCCGCCGAGCACGGCGACGCCGACGTGGTCCGCGAGCTGCTGCGGTCCGGGGCGGTGCTCGACGCGGTCGTGGCCACCACCGGGCAGACGCCGCTGCACATCGCCGTCCGACACGGCAACCCCGACGCGGGCCAGGCTCTGCTCCGCCAGGGCGCCCGGCCGGGCCAGACCGACCACCTCGGACGTACGCCGCAGGATCTGGCCCTGGAGCTGCTCGGACCGGACAACGCGCTGACCAGAGACATGGTCGTCGCCCGCTGAGGTCGCGCTGTCACTGAGGTCGCGCCCGTCGGGCAGGCGGTCTGGGCCGTCGTCCAGGGCGGCGGCAGGCCCCGGCCGCGCCGCCCTCGGCCCGGTACAGCGGTGTCAGGCGTACTGGAGGTCGGCCACCGCGATCCGGTCGCTCTCGAAGGTGAAGCGGTACCGCGCCTGCCAGCCGTCGGAGCCAGCGGGCGCCCAGTGCACCAGGAGCTCCTGGCCGTCGGAGGTGGGCATGACCTCCAGAACCGCGAGGCTGCCGCCGATCACCTCCCGGTCCGCCCAGGCCCGGATGGCGTCGTGACCGGCGATGCGCCGAGTCACGTCGATCACCTCGCCGTCCGGGTCGAAGGCGTCGACGAGCCCGTCCAGGTCGCCCTCGGCCACCGCCGTGACATACGCGGCGGCGGGCGCGGCCACGTCGGCCGCGGCGCCGTCATCGGGGGATTCACTAGCGTCACCCGGCCCCGACTCCGCTGAGCCGCCTCGGTCGGGCGCGGCGTCGGTGGCGCCCGTGCAGCCCGCGAGCGTTCCCGCCGCGAGCAGCAGGGTCAGGGGCAGGGTCCACATCGGTCGTCCGGTCATCGCGGCCTCCGGCTGCTCGGTCGTCCTCGACTGCGCGCGCCACGACGGGCCCGTCGATCGCGGCAGGTGATCGGCCCAGGCTTGCATCGGCGATCCGCTGCGGTCCAAGACCTGTTGCCATGCGCGCGAGGCATCGCCGAGCCGCCCGCGCGGGCGAATCACACCGTCGCCGTCTCGCTCGATCCCGAGTCGCCTCGGCGCTCGGCGTCGCCCGATCCGAGCTGGGCGACCTACCAGATCGACGGTGCGGAGAAACCGCCGACAAGCCGCCGACCGCTTCGTCAAGTCGGCTTAATGGAAACCGACTATTGGCCTGTTCAGACCGTATCAGGTCACCATTGAAGAACAGTACATCGGCCGCAAGGAAAGGATGGTCGTGAGCGGAAGAATTGTCGTAGAAGACGTGTCACCGGCGATCGACGAAGGCCGTCATCCGAGTAAGGGAGTGGTCGGCGAACACATTCCGGTGCACGCGACGGTGTGGCGCGAAGGGCACGACGCCGCCGCCGCGACCATCGTCTGGGGCCGCCAGGGCGATCGGCTGTCCCGCCGCACGCGCATGCGGCTGGCCAACGCGGGCGAGGACCGCTGGAGCGGGACCGTCGTCCCCGACGAGCCGGGCCGGTGGAGCTTCCGGGTGGAGGGCTGGTCTGATCCGTGGTCGACCTGGCGCGCGGGGATCGAGGCGAAGCTGGCCGCCGGGCAGTCCGCCGAGGAACTGGCCAATGACCTGGAGATCGGCGCGCGGCTGGTGGATCGAGCGGCTCGGCGGCCGGACAGCGCGGCGGATCGCGTGGTCCTGCGGGCCGCGGCGATCCGGCTGCGACAGAGCGGGGCCTCGCCCGAGGAGCGGATCGCGCTCGCGCTGTCGGATGCGGTGGTGCGGGTGATGACGGAACAGCCCGTGCGGGACCTGGTGACCTCGGGCCGCGTGCACCACATCTGGGTGGACCGACC
This sequence comes from Actinoalloteichus fjordicus, assembly GCF_001941625.1. Classification (NCBI taxonomy): domain Bacteria; kingdom Bacillati; phylum Actinomycetota; class Actinomycetes; order Pseudonocardiales; family Pseudonocardiaceae; genus Actinoalloteichus; species Actinoalloteichus fjordicus. The sequence continues at coordinate 1,666,912 of NZ_CP016076.1, read as the reverse complement.
GCGCGCGGCAGTGGGTTCCTGGTACGAGTTCTTCCCTCGGTCGACCGGCGGGCACGATGCCGAGGGCAGGCCCGTCCACGGGACCTGGCAGACCGCGACCACCGAACTCGACCGCATCGCGGCCATGGGCTTCGACGTCGTCTACCTGCCGCCGATCCACCCCATCGGCCACGTACACCGCAAAGGACGCAACAACACCCTCACCCCCGAACCGACCGACGTCGGCTCGCCCTGGGCCATCGGATCACCCGACGGCGGACACGACACCATCCACCCCGACCTCGGCACGCTGGACGACTTCGATCAATTCGTAGCCCGCGCCACCGAACTGAACCTCGAAGTCGCCCTCGACCTCGCCCTCCAATGCGCCCCCGACCACCCCTGGGTCCGCGACCACCCCGAATGGTTCACCACCCGACCCGACGGCACCATCGCCTACGCCGAGAACCCACCCAAGAAATACCAGGACATCTACCCCCTCAACTTCGACAACGACCCCACCGGGCTATACCAAGAAATCCGCCGCGTCGTCATCCACTGGATCGACCACGGCATCCGCATCTTCCGGGTCGACAACCCCCACACCAAACCACCGGACTTCTGGAAACACCTCATCGCGGAACTCAAGACGACCCACCCCGACGTCCTGTTCCTCTCCGAAGCCTTCACCAAACCCGCCCGCATGTACGGACTCTCCCGACTCGGCTTCACCCAGCACTACACCTACTTCACCTGGCGCACCACCAAACACGAACTCACCGAATTCGGCAGCGATCTCGTCGCCCACGCCCACGAGGCGCGGCCCAACCTCTTCGTCAACACCCCCGACATCCTGCCTGCGGCCCTGCAGAGTGGTGAGCCCGCGATGTTCGCGCTGCGGGCCGCGCTGGCGGCGACGCTCGGCCCCAGCTGGGGCGTCTACGCAGGCTACGAGCTGTACGAGCACGAGCCGCTGCGGCCGGGCGCCGAGGAGTACCTGGACTCCGAGAAGTTCGAGCTCCGGCCACGCGACCATGCGGCGGCCGTCGAGCGGGGCCGCTCGCTAGAGCCGTGGCTGACAAGGCTCAACGAGATCCGACGGGCGCATCCGGCACTGGGCAGCCTGCGCACCCTGCATTTCCACGAGGTCGACAACGACGACCTGATCGCCTTCTCCAAGCGTGACCCGGCCAGTGGGGACACGGTCATCGTCGTGGTCAACCTCGATCCGACCGCAGCCCAGAAGGGCACGGTCCGGCTCGACCTCGCGGCGCTGGGTCTGGCTGCGGGCGCCGCCGAGGAGACCCGGTTCACCTGTCACGACGAGGTGAGCGGCGAGGTCTTCGACTGGGGCACGACCAACTTCGTCACGCTCGACCCGCCTCGCGGCGTCGCGCACATCCTGTCTGTGGGGGACCGATGAGCACCCGAGTGGCACCACGCATCATCACCGAGCCGAGCGCGGACGACTTCGCCTCGGCGCGAGTGCTGACGGTCGAGCCGGACTGGCACAAGCGGGCCGTGTTCTACGAGGTCCTGGTCCGGGCGTTCTCGGACTCCGACGGTGACGGCACCGGCGACCTGCGCGGTCTGGCCGACCGGCTCGACTACCTGGAATGGCTCGGGGTGGACTGCCTCTGGCTCCCCCCGTTCTACGCCTCACCGCTGCGCGACGGCGGCTACGACATCAGCGACTTCCGCGCGGTGCTCCCCGAATTCGGGACCGTGGAGGACTTCGTCCATCTCCTGGACGAGGCCCACCGCCGAGGGATCCGGGTGATCACCGACCTGGTCATGAACCACACCTCCGACCAGCATCCGTGGTTCCAGGAGTCCCGCCGCGATCCCGACGGGCCGTACGGGGACTTCTACGTGTGGAATGACGACGATCAGCGATACCCGGACGCGCGGGTCATCTTCGTCGACACCGAGGCCTCGAACTGGACCTACGACCCGGTCCGAGGCCAGTACTACTGGCACCGCTTCTTCCACCACCAGCCCGACCTCAACTACGACAACCCCGCCGTCGCCGAGGCGATGCTCGACGTGCTGCGGTTCTGGTTGGATCTGGGCATCGACGGATTCCGACTCGACGCGGTGCCGTATCTGTTCGAGCGGGACGGGACCAACGGCGAGAACCTGCCGGAGACGCACGACTTCCTCCGCCGCTGCCGCAAGGTCGTCGACGACGAATACCCGGGCCGGGTGTTACTGGCCGAGGCGAACCAGTGGCCCAGCGACGTCGTCGAGTACTTCGGCGACCCCGACGTGGGCGGGGACGAATGCCACATGGCCTTCCACTTCCCCCTCATGCCCCGCATCTTCATGGCCGTCCGCCGCGAGAGCCGCTTCCCCATCTCCGAGATCCTGGCGCAGACGCCCCCGATTCCCGAGGGAGCGCAATGGGGGATCTTCCTGCGCAATCATGACGAGCTGACCCTGGAGATGGTCAGCGACGAGGAACGCGACTACATGTACGCCGAGTACGCCACCGATCCTCGGATGAAGGCCAACATCGGCATCCGCCGCAGGCTGGCCCCGCTGCTCGACAACGACCGCAACCAGCTCGAGCTCTTCACCGCCATGCTCCTCTCCCTGCCCGGCTCCCCCGTCCTCTACTACGGCGACGAGATCGGCATGGGCGACAACATCTGGCTCGGCGACCGGGACGCGGTGCGCACGCCGATGCAGTGGGCGCCGGACCGCAATGCGGCCTTCTCCACCTCCGATCCGGCCCGGCTGTATCTGCCCACGATCGCCGACCCGGTGTACGGCTACCAGGCCGTCAACGTCGAGGCGCAGCAGAAGACGCCCTCCTCGCTGCTGCACTGGACGCGACACGTCATCGCGGTGCGCAAGGCGCATCCGGCGTTCGGCGTGGGTGACTTCACCGAGTTGAGCTGCTCGAATCCCACCGTGTTGGCGTATCGGCGTCGTGCGGTGGCCGCCGACGGCACCGAGGATCTGTTGGTGTGCGTCAACAACCTCTCCCGCTTCCCGCAGCCGGTGGAACTCGATCTGTCGGAGTACGCGGGGGCGCAGCCGATCGAGTTGACCGGCGGGGTGACGTTCCCGACGGTGGGTGAGCTGCCCTACATGCTCACGCTGCCGGGCCACGGTTTCTACTGGTTCGCCCTGCACCGGACGGAGGCGTCGCGATGAGCGAGACCACGAGTACGCCGTGGCCGCAGCACCTGGAGCAGGCGTTGGCGGGCTGGCTGCCCTGGCAGCGGTGGTTCGCGAGCAAGGGCACGCCGATCGAGCGGATCTCGGTGGCGAGCTGTGTGGAGCTGGTCGACGATCTCGACGAGGGCGGTCCGCGCGGTCTGCTGCTGGTCGCGGCCGTCCACTTCGTCGACGCCGAGGCGCCGGAGCTGTATCAGGTGCCGCTGGGCATCCGGCGGAGTCTGCCCGCCGAGCTGGAGTCCTCGGTGATCGCCGCGCTCGACGACGTCGTCGTCTATGACGCGCTGGACGACGCGAGTCTGTGCCGGGTGCTGCTGACGCTGATCGGTCGGGGCGCCGAGGTGGCGGGGGTGCGCTTCGTCGCCGAGCCGATCGCCGGGTTCAGCGCCGCGAACCGCAGCGGCCTGACCGCCCGGCGGATGACCTCGGAACAGTCCAACACCTCGGTGGTCTTCGCCGATCGCTACATCCTCAAGGTGTTCCGCAGGCTCGCCGAAGGCGTCAATCCCGATCTGGAGCTGCATCGGGCGCTGCGGCAGGTCCGGTCCTCACACCTCGCGACACTGCTCGGCTCGATCGAGGGCTCGATCGGGGGCAGGCCGGTGACCTATGCGATGTTGCAGACCTTCGCGGCGAACTCGGCGGAGGGCTGGTCGATGGCCACGGCCAGCGTGCGGGACCTGCTCGCCGTGCAGCCGTGCGCCCCGCCCGCCGCGGGCGGCGACTTCACCCCGGAGGCGTTCCGACTGGGCGCCGCTGTGGCCGAGGTGCACGCCGATCTGGCGACGGCGTTCGGCACCACCACCCTGCGCGGCGCCGAGCTGCGTGCGCTGAGCGAGGGCATGTCGACACGGCTGGCGGCGGCGTTGCCGCAGGTGCCCGCGCTGGCGCCCTATGCGGCCCTGCTGCGCCGCCGGTTCGCCGAGGTCGCCGACCTGCCCGGGGGCGTGCAGGTGCAGCGGGTGCACGGCGATCTGCATCTCGGGCAGGTGCTGCGGGCACCGACGCGCTGGCTGCTCATCGACTTCGAGGGCGAGCCGTCGGCGTCCATCGCGCAGCGGACGGAGACGCACTCTCCGCTGCGGGACGTCGCGGGCATGATGCGGTCCTTCGACTACGCCGCCCAGCATCACCTGCGGTCGGCGACCCCACAGCCGGGCACGTCGATCGAGGCGTTGCGCGATCGGGCCGCCGAGTGGGCCGCGCACAATCGCGCGGCGTTCTGTCGGGGCTACGCGGACGTCGCGGGCTTCGATCCGATCGATCAGCATGTGCTGCTCACCGCCTACGAGTTGGAGAAGGCCGTCTACGAGGCGGTGTACGAGACGCGGAGCAGGCCGGACTGGCTGGACATCCCGTTGCGGGCGGTCCGCGAGCTGACCGGGCTGATCGAGGCGCCGCGGTGATCGAGGGCTCGATGACCGACTGCCCGACCCCCCGAGACGCGCTGCTCGACGCGGGCGTCCCGAATGCGGATCGGCTCGATGAGCTGCTCGCCGGGACGCTGCGTGATCCCCGGCTGCTGCTGGGCGCGCATCCTCGGCCGGACGGCACGCTGGTGCGCAGCTGGCAGCCGGGTGCCGAGGAGGTGACGGTGGTCGGCGCCGACGGCAGGCGGACCGTCCTGGCGATGGCGCATCCGGCGGGCCTGTTCTCCGGGGTCGTCCCGGCCGGGTTCTTCCCCGGCCTGCGACGGGGCGGCTTCGGCAGCGGGCCGCCGGACTATCGGATCGAGGTCCGCCGGGCCGGTCGCACGGAGCTGCGCGAGGAGCCGTACCTGTTCGACACCGGCATCGGCGCGTTCGATCTGCACCTGATCAGCGAGGGCAGTCACGAGGGCCTGTGGCGGGTGCTCGGCGCGCACCCGCAGGCCCGCGTCGTCGGCGATCGATCCGTGCCGGGCACGTCGTTTGCGGTGTGGGCGCCCGGCGCCCGAGGCATCCGGGTGCGCGGCGACGTCGACCGCTGCGCAGGCCGGGCGACGCCAATGCGGGCGCTGGACGGCTCGGGCGTCTGGGAGCTGTTCGTGCCCGGTGTGGCCGAGGGCGCGGGCTACGACTTCGAGGTGCTGGGCGCCGACGGGGTCTGGCGGGCCAAGGCCGACCCGCTGGCCTTCTCGGCCGCGCCCCCGCCGGGGACGACCTCGGTGGTGCATCGGTCGCGCTTCACCTGGTCGGACGACGAGTGGCTGGCCCGGCGGGCGAGCAGGCCGTGGTGGCAGCAGCCGCTGAGCGTCTACGAGGTGCATCTGGGCTCGTGGCGGCCGGGGCTGGGCTATCGCGAGCTGGCCGCCCGGCTCGCCGACCATGTCACCGAGCTGGGCTTCACCCACGTCGAACTGCTGCCGATCGCCGAACACCCGTACGGCGGCTCGTGGGGCTATCAGGTCACCTCCTACTACGCCCCCACTGCCCGCTTCGGCGGCCCGGACGACTTCCGCTGGTTCGTCGACCACCTGCACTCCCGAGGCATCGGCGTGCTGCTGGACTGGGTGCCCGCCCACTTCCCCCGCGACGAGTGGGCGCTGGCCGGTTTCGACGGCACACCGCTGTACGAGCACGCCGATCCCCGGCGCGGCGAGCATCCGGACTGGGGAACGCTCATCTTCGACCACGGGCGGCCGCAGGTGCGGAACTTCCTCGTCGCCAACGCCCTGTACTGGGTGGAGGAGTTCCACGTCGACGGGCTCCGCGTCGACGCGGTGGCCTCCCTGCTGCACCTGGACTTCTCCCGCGAGGACGGCGAATGGGAGCCCAACGTGCACGGTGGGCGGGAGAATCTGGAGGCGGTGGCACTGCTGCGGGAGCTGACCGAGCGGATGGGCCGGGCCCATCCCGACGTGCTGCTCGCCGCCGAGGACTCCACCACCTGGCCGGGTGTCACCCGCCGCACCGACGAGGGCGGGCTGGGGTTCGGGCTGAAGTGGAATCTCGGCTGGATGCACGACACCCTGGACTATCTCGGCCTCGATCCGGTGGAACGGGCCGCGCAGCACGGCAGGCTGGCCTTCTCGTTGAGCTATGCCGACACCGAGAACTTCCTGTTGCCGCTCTCGCATGACGAGGTGGTGCACGGCAAGGGCTCGCTGTGGTCGAGGATGCCCGGCGACGACGCGGCGAAGGCGGCGGGCGTGCGGGCGCTGTTCGGCCTGATGTGGGCGCACCCCGGCCGCAAGCTGCTCTTCATGGGCGGCGAGTTCGGCCAGGTCCGCGAGTGGTCGGAGGCGGCGGGTCTGGACTGGGAGCTGCTCGACGACCCGAGGCACGAGGGGCTGCGGCGGCTGGTCGCCGAGTGCAACCGGCTGTACCGGGCGCTGCCCGCCCTCTACACCGGGGAGGACGCGGGGGCAGGCTTCAGCTGGCTGGACGCGACCGACGCGGTGAGCAACGTGCTCGCCTTCCTCCGCCACGGCGCCGACGGCTCGACGCTGGCGTGTGTGGCGAACCTGGCGGGCGTGGCGCATCGCGAGCATCGGGTGGGCCTGCCCGCCGCCGGGATCTGGCGGGAGCGGCTGAACACCGACGCCCGCGAGTTCGGCGGCGCGGGCACGGGCAACCGGGGCGCGGTGACGGCCGAGCCGATTCCCTGGCAGGGCAGACCAGCCTCGGCGGTGCTGCACCTGCCGGCCTCCGGGGTGGTGTGGCTGACGCCGGAGTGAGCGGGCGACGTCCCGGCCGGGCTGAAGCGGGCCGCAGGCCGGGGCGGGGCCGCAGCACGGGGCCGATCGGGCGTGGGCTGCCGATTCGGCTCGCGGAGATTCGGTCGGTGACCGGCGGCTGGAATTACTCGGCGAGCCGGAACGGCCCACGTCGCCGATGATCTGTGGCTGCACACGGTGCCGAATCCGGACTTCCGGACTGGAGCATCAATCCCACCAACGAGGTGCTACACGGCGGGCGGCGCGGGCCCGGTCGGGACGTACCAGGGCACCGTGTCTGACCCGCTACCCCGTTCAGCAGGTCGGCGGGGAGACGATCCTCGAACTGTGGGTTCCCGCCGAGGAGCTCGACGAGTTCAACGCCCACTTCGTGGGTGACGTTCAGGTGGTCCACGAGTTCCGTTGAGCGCGCGCCGCCTGCCGCGTCACGACGAGGCGGCCCGACGGGCGTTCGCCCCGGAACCGACGGTGCGCTGTGGCACCATCCCGAGTGTGAGCAGCACACCCGCCACCGCGCGGCACCTGCGCGAACTCGCCCGCCTCCGCCGTGTCCGCGACCGGATCGACCGGGAGTACGCGCAGCCGCTGGACGTCGAGGCGCTCGCCCGAGGCGTGCACATGTCGGCGGGGCACCTGAGCCGCCGGTTCCGGCTCGCCTACGGGGAGTCGCCGTACGGCTACCTCATGACGCGGCGCATCGAACGCGCCATGGCGCTGCTGCGGCGGGGCGACCGCAGCGTCACCGAGGTCTGTTTCGAGGTCGGCTGCTCCTCGCTGGGCACGTTCAGCAGTCGATTCACCGAACTGGTCGGCATGCCGCCCAGCGCCTACCGCCTCCACGCGGCGCGCGCGACGGCGGGAATGCCGTCGTGCGTGGTGCGGCAGGTGACCAGGCCGGTCAGGAATCGAGAAGCGCCGTCACCGAGCCGCACCTAGCCTGACCACCATGAACGTCACCATTCACGCAAGCTTCCTCCCGCACGACGACGCGGAGGCCGCGCTGGGCTTCTACCGCGACCTCCTCGGCTTCGAGGTGCGCAACGACGTCGGCTACGCCGGGATGCGCTGGCTCACCGTCGGCCCCGCCGACCAGCCCGACACGTCCATCGTGCTGACGCCGCCCGCGGTCGACCCCGGCATCACCGAGGAGGAGCGCCGCACCATCACCGAGATGATGGCCAAGGGCACCTACGCGGGCATCCTGTTGGCCACCGCCGACCTCGACGCGACCTTCACCCGGTTGCAGGAGAACGACGCCGACGTCGTCCAGGAGCCGACCGAACAGCCCTACGGCGTGCGTGACTGCGCCGTCCGCGACCCGGCGGGAAACCTGATCCGCATCCAGCAGCGGCAGTGAGCCTGCCGACGATCGCGGCCACGAACTGCACCGTCGGCGGCGGCAGGCGCAGAGAAGGAGACACGATGAGCACGGCCAAGCGGGCGACGGCGCAGTCTGCGCTGCACGTCGCCGACACCCACGAGGAGATCCGGGTGCACGGCGCGCGGGAGAACAACCTCGCCGACATCAGCGTCGAGATCCCGAAGCGCAGGCTGACGGTGTTCACCGGCGTGTCCGGCTCCGGCAAGAGCTCGCTGGTGTTCAACACGATCGCCGCGGAGTCGCAGCGGATGATCAACGAGACCTACAGCAGCTTCGTCCAGGGCTTCATGCCGACGCTGGCCCGGCCCGACGTCGACGTCCTCGAGGGGCTGACCACCGCAATCATCGTGGATCAGCAGCGGATGGGCGCCGACCCCCGCTCCACGGTTGGCACCGCCACCGACACGGGTGCGATGCTGCGCATCCTCTTCAGCAGGCTCGGTCAGCCGCACATCGGCTCGCCGCAAGCGTTCTCCTTCAACGTCGCCTCGGTCAGCGGCGCGGGAGCGGTCTCCTTCGAGCGCGGCGGCAAGACCGTCAAGGAACGGCGGGAGTTCAGCGTCCTGGGCGGCATGTGTCCGCGCTGCGAGGGCCGGGGCACGGTCTCCGACATCGACCTCACCGAGCTGTACGACGACTCGAAGTCGATCTCCGAGGGCGCGTTCACCATCCCCGGCTGGAAGTCGGACAGCTGGTGGACCGTGCGGACCTATGCCGAGTCGGGGCTGCTCGATCCGGACAAGCCGATCCGGGAGTACACGAAGAAGGAGCTGGCCGACTTCCTCTACCGGGAGCCGACCAAGGTGAAGGTCGAGGGCACGAACCTCACCTTCGAGGGCCTGATCCCCAAGATCCAGAAGTCCTTCCTGTCCAAGGACAAGGAGGCGATGCAGCCGCACATCAGGGCGTTCGTGGAGCGGGCCGTCACCTTCACCACCTGCCCCGAGTGCGACGGCACCCGGCTCACCGCGATCGCCCGATCGTCGAAGATCAAGGGCGTCGACATCGCCGAGCTGTGCGCGATGCAGATCAGCGACCTGGCCGACTGGGTCCGGGACCTCGACGAGCCGTCGGTGGCGCCGCTGCTCGTGACGCTGGGCGAGACGCTCGATTCGTTCGTGGAGATCGGACTGGGCTATCTCTCGCTCGATCGACCGGCGGGCACGCTCTCGGGCGGCGAGTCGCAGCGCGTGAAGATGATCCGACACCTCGGCTCCGCACTGACCGACGTGACCTACGTCTTCGACGAGCCCACCATCGGCCTGCACCCGCATGACATCCAGCGGATGAACGACCTGCTGCTGCGGCTGCGCGACAAGGGCAACACGGTGCTCGTCGTGGAGCACAAGCCGGAGACGATCGCGATCGCCGATCACGTCGTCGATCTCGGCCCCGGCGCGGGCACGGCGGGCGGCACCATCTGTTTCGAGGGCACCGTCGAGGACCTGCGGGCGTCCGACACCGTCACCGGCCGCCATCTCGACGACCGGGCCGCGCTCAAGGAGACCGTCCGCACCCCCACCGGCGCCCTGGAGATTCGAGGCGCGACGGCGAACAACCTGCGTGACGTCGACGTGGACATCCCGCTCGGCGTCCTGGTGGTCATCACCGGCGTCGCGGGTTCCGGCAAGAGTTCGCTGGTGCACGGGTCGCTGCCGAGGACGGCAGGCCCGGACGGCGCGGAGGTGGTGTCGATCGACCAGAGCCCGATCCGGGGCTCTCGGCGCAGCAATCCGGCGACCTACACCGGACTGCTCGACCCGATTCGCAAGGCCTTCGCGAAGGCCAACGACGTCAAGCCCGCACTGTTCAGCGCCAACTCCGAGGGCGCCTGCCCGAACTGCAACGGCGCGGGCGTGATCTACCTGGATCTGGGGATGATGGCGGGCGTCGCCACCACCTGCGAGGAGTGCGGCGGGAAGCGGTTCCAGGCGTCGGTGCTGGAGTACCACTTCGGCGGGCGGGACATCAGCGAGGTCCTGGCGATGCCGGTCACCGAGGCCGAGGAGTTCTTCGGCTCCGGGGAGGCGAGCATTCCTGCCGCGCACCGCATCCTGACGCGGCTGGTCGATGTCGGGCTGGGCTACCTCCGGCTCGGCCAGCCGCTGACCACGCTGTCCGGTGGCGAACGGCAGCGGCTCAAGCTGGCCACCCGACTGACCGAGAAGGGCGGCGTCTACGTCCTGGACGAGCCGACCACCGGCCTGCACCTGGCCGACGTCGAGCAGCTGCTCGCCCTGCTGGATCGGCTGGTCGACGCGGGCAAGTCGGTCATCGTCATCGAGCATCACCAGGCGGTCATGGCGCACGCCGACTGGATCATCGACCTCGGCCCCGGCGCGGGCCACGACGGCGGGCGGATCGTCTTCGAGGGCACGCCCGCCGACCTCGTCGCCGACCGCTCCACCCTCACCGGCGAGCACCTCGCGGCGTACGTGAGCGGTTGAGCCCGGGCCGCCTGTGGCGCGGCAGTGTCGTCTCCTCCGCCGTCTCGGCTCGTCGACTCGATCGCGAGCCGAGACGCGGTCGGCGACCGGCCGTGAGGCACCGCCCCACCAGCGACTCTGCCCGCGAGAACCGCGCGCCGTGATCGCGGGCGCTCGTCATTATGCTGACTTCGTGACATCACCAGCCGACCGAGCACACGCACTGCGGGCCGATGCCGCGCGCAATCGCGCTCGGGTGTTGCAGGTCGCCAGGGAGCAGTTGGCCGCAGGCGACGACTCCCTCCAGCTGAACACCATCGCCCGGCTCGCCGGAGTCGGCGTCGGAACCGTCTATCGGCACTTCTCCGACCGGCACGCCCTGGTGGAGGCGCTGTCGGCGGAGCGATTCCACGAGCTGGTGGCCGAGGCGCAGGCTGCGGCGGCCGAGGCGGATGCCGTCGCGGGCCTGCACCGCCTGCTGCGGTTCACGCTCGGCCGTCTCCCCACGAACCCCGGCTTCGCGGCCGTGCTCGAATCCGCCGACGACGTCGATCCGCAGACCTCGGCGATGAAGGCCGAGCTGGACCGCGCGGTCACGGAACTGCTCGATCGCGCCCGCCGCGTCGGCGCCGTGCGGCACGACATCGAGGCGGACGACGTGCGACGACTGGTGTGCGGCGTCGACCATGCCGTGCGTTCCGGCGGCGGCGATCCCCGGCACGCCGAGCTCTACCTCGACGTCCTGCTCGAGGGCCTGCGTCCCCCGCGCTGACGCGGCGGCCTCGTTCCGAGACCCGGACACTCGACCATAAGCGGATAGATATCCGATTGTGCTACCGTCGGCGACCGTAACCGGATAACTATCCGGACAGGCGTGCGACGGAAGGCGACACCATGGACCGAGGACGGGCAGTAGTGACGGCAGGCACCGGAGGAATCGGTCTCGAGACCGCGATGGGCCTGGCGGCAGCCGGGCACGCCGTCACCGTGGTCGGCCGAGACGCCAGACGCGGTGCTCTCGCGCTGGAGCGGATCGGCTCGGTCGCCACCTCGGCGAAGCCTCGCTTCGAAACGACCGACCTCGCCTCGCTCGACGACGTCCGAGCGCTGGCCGCCCGGCTCGCGGCAGCAGGTCCCTTAACGCTGCTGGTCAACAATGTCGGCGGGATGTTCACCGACCATCGGCAGACCGTCGACGGCATCGAGGCCTCGTTCGCCGTCAACCACCTCTCCCCATACCTGTTGACCGAACTCCTGCTGGAGCCACTGCACGCCGGCGGACCGAGCCGGATCGTGAACGTCAGCTCCGGCGCCATCCAGGCCGCCAAGCCCGTCTTCGACGCCGTCGAGCCGCCCGGCGCCTACTACGCCTTCCACTGGTACGGCCGGGCGAAGCTCGCCAATCTCGCCTACACCTGGGAACTGGCCGAACGCCTGCGCGGCACCGGAGTCTCGGTGTTCGCGGCCGACCCCGGCGGCGCCGCCACCGAGATGACCGACGGCACCCTGCTCTCCCCCGAGATCGTCTCTCCGGGACTGCGTCTGATGTGGCCGCTGGTCCGGCGGGTCTTCGAGCGCTCCACCTCCGGGCCTGCATCCGAGGCGTCGAGATCGTCCGTCTTCGCCGCCACCGACGCGTCCCTGGCCGGCCGGACCGGCCTGCTGATCGGGTCTCGATCTCGCCCCGTCCCGCCCGCGCGCAGGAGCACCGACCAGCGACTGATCAAGGACGTCCGCCTGCTCAGCAGACGGCTGGCGCCGCTGCGTCCCGCCTGACACCGAGTCGCCGGGCGAGGGCCTGTCCCCCGAGAGAGCTACGCGCAGGTGTCCTCCGGATGGTGACGATTCCGGGCCCCGGAATCCGTACCGTTTTCATCACTAGCAGTGCGGTACCGGAATTCACCGGGATACCGCCTGATTCTCCGTTCTCTCTTCTCAGGAGTGGCTTGATGATCCGCAATGGCAGGGCCTCCGCTCTGATCGCGCTGTTCGCCGTGGCCGGGGTAGGACTGGCCGGCTGCGGAGACTCCGCTCCCGAGGAAGCCGCGCCCGCCACGAACTCGTCCAGTTCGGACACCACGGAGCAGGCCGACGACGCGGCCCCGTTCACCGGCGTCCAGCAGATCGACGTCGACGGCAGTTCGGTGAACGTGTCCTGTTCCGGCACCCCGACCGACGGCAGGCCGGTCATCGTCCTGCTGCACGGGGGCGGTCACTCGCTGGACATGCTGGCCGATCTCCAGGACACCCTCGGCGAGACCGACCGAGCCTGCTCCTACGACCGGCTCGGCGCGGGTGCGAGCGATGCACCGAGCGAGCCACAGACCATCGAGAGCAGCGGCGTGGTCCTGACCGGCGTGCTCGACGAGGTCGCAGGCGACGCGCCCGTCGTGCTGGCCGGACATTCACTGGGCGGGCTGCTTTCCGCCAGGTACGCGCCCGATCACCAGGACCGGGTCGCCGGCCTCGTCCTGATGGACGCCACCTCGCCGACCCAGGCAGCCGACCTCGCCAGGGACGTCCCCGAATCCGCCGGCGGACCGGCCGCCGACCTTCGCGACCAGACCTTGGCCGTCATCGACGGCGAGAACCCGGAGATGCTCGCGTTCCCCGACGCAGACGTCCGGTCCGCAGGGGACATCCCGGTGGAGGTCGTCCAGCACGGCGTGCCGTATCTGGAGGAGGTGCCCGAGTACGGGGCGGCCATGGAGCAGGCCTGGGCCGAGGGCCAGGAGAAGTGGCTCGCCGTCTCCAGCAACAGCACCCTGAGCACGGCCGAGAACAGCGGGCACGAGATCTATCTCGACGAGCCCGAGGTCGCCGTCGAGGCGATCCGGCGGGTGGTCGAGGCCGCCGGGCAGCGCTGAGCCACGCACGGACGATCAGCACGAAGAGGGGGTCCGCACCGGACGGGGGATGCGGACGGCGGCGCCGGGTTCGATCCGGCGCCGCCGTCCCTTTCGTCGTGGCAGGGTGTCCGCGACGGACATCCGTGGCGGGTGTCGAGCGCGGTCGATCGGATGCGGTCCTCGCCCACGCAGCGGACAGGCGTCTGGAGCAGGCCGGGTTCCGCGAAGCCGAGCGACGCCCGCAGACCGACAGCCTCGACGGGAAGGCAGCCGAGAGACGGGGCTTGCAGGCGGCAGCGGTGGTGCGGAGACGGCCGCAGGCAGGAATCCGCCCGACACGCAGGCTTCGTCTGCCGGACAGTGCTGCCGCGTCAGGCGACCATGCCGTGGCGGTAGGCGTAGACGACCGCCTGGACCCGGTCTCGAAGTCCGAGTTTAGCGAGGATGCGGGAGACGAAGGTCTTGACGGTCTCCTGGCTGATCACCAGCGTCGCGGCGACCTCGCCGTTGGAGAGTCCGTCGGCGATGAGGCGCAGGACCTCCTGTTCGCGGGGCGTCAACGGGATGTCGGACGAGGTGTCGTCGACGGGGCGGATGCGCGCGGCGTACCGGCCGACGAGTTGTCGAGTCACCTCCGGGTCCAGCAGCGCCGCGCCCGTCGCCACGGTGCGGATGCCGTGCAGCAGTTGCGCAGGCGGCGCGTCCTTGAGCAGGAACCCGCTCGCCCCGCTGCGCAGCGCCTCGTAGACGTACTCGTCGAGGTTGAAGGTCGTCACCACGAGCACCTTGGCCGGTCGCTCCACACCGGCACCGGCCAGTAGGCGGGTCGCCGCAATGCCGTCGAGCACCGGCATCCGCACGTCCATCACGACGACGTCCGGGTGAAGCCGGTTCGCCAGTTCGACCGCGGCCTGCCCGTCCCCGCACTCGCCCACGATCTCCAGATCCGGCTGCGCGTCGATGATCGTCACCAGCCCGGTGCGGATCAACACCTGGTCGTCGCAGACCAGGACCCGGATCGGGGCGGTCACGACGGGCTCCCGGCGGGGATGCGGGCCCGCACGAGGAAGCCGCCCCCGGTCTGCGGCTCCGCATGGAAGTCGCCGCCGAGGACGTCGACCCGGTCGCGGAGACCCGCCAGACCCCGCCCGCTCCCGCCGGGGGACCCGGCCTGCGAGCCGGAACCGTCCGTGCCGACCTCCACGGTGATCTCGCCTTCTCCGTGGTGCAGCTGGACGGAGGTCCGGCTGCCGTGGGCGTACTTGAGGGCGTTGGTGAGGGCCTCCTGCACGACCCGATAGGCGACGAGGTCGGCACTGCCGGTCGAGACGGGCGGCGTGCCCTGCTCGAAGAACTCCACCGGCTGCCCGGCCCGGCGCGTCTGCTCCACGAGAGTGAGGACTCGGCCGACGGCAGGCGCCCTGGTCTCGGGGCCGTGGTCGGGATTGAGCAGGTCGAGCAGGTGCCGCAGATCCGTGATGGCGCGGCGGCCGGTGTCGGTGACAGCGGTCAGCGACTCGTCGAGGCGATCCGGCGCGGCGGTCAGATACCGCGCCGCCTCGGCCTGCACGACCATCGCCGTCACGTGATGGGTCACGACGTCGTGGAGTTCGCGAGCGATGCGGGTGCGTTCGGCGGTGCGGGTGTCCTCGGCGACACGGCGCCGCCGCTCGGCCTCCATGGCGCGGGTGGAGCGCAGCCACGCCCCGATACACCAGACGAAGACCAGCGCCAGGTAGAACGTCACGAACCCGGCCACCGACTCCCCGGTTCCGAGCTGGGAGAGCACGATCGCCAGCGGCAGATACCCCGCCACCGAGAAGAGGAGCGCGGTGGCGCGGCGTCGTCGTTCCAGGTGGACGCCCGTGCTCAGCACCGCGATGGCGAACGCGGTGCCCGCAAGCGTGTGGTAGCCGCCGAGCTGATCGACGGCGAAGCCCGCCGACACCAACAGCAGGCAGACTGCGGGCCGCTTCCGACGAATCGCGAGCGGAAGGCACTGAAGGGCGATCGCCACGACGGCCAGCGCGTCGAAGGGTCGGTCGGGCATTCCGCCGAGCTGGGTGCCGTGGTTGTGGAAGGAGGGCACGAACGACGTGGCGAGGAACAGTAGTCCCAGCGGGAGATCCCGAACCGAGACGTCGAGGCTGCGCCAGGATTCCAGGGCACGCCGGCGGTGATTCACGGACAGAGTGTAATCGGTAGCCACCCTCGTCCGGGTGAGCCTGCGGCGCCGCAGGGGGAGGGTGACAGACCGAGCAGGCCGGAGCGCTGAATGATCGCGATCTGCGACTGAGCATGCGGGCCGGCCGAGAAACCGTTGGGCCGGCCGGCACGGCAGTGTTTGAATCACGCTGTGTCGATCGTTCTGAGCACTCCGGAATCCGACGAGCTGGCCGAGGCCGTTCGTGTGCTGCGCGAGTGGCAGCACGACGGGGCGTCGGTGCCGTTGCATCCCGGCGACCTGGGCTGGTACTGGCGATTCGGAGCGGAGGCGACGGCCAAGGCGGTCCGAATCTGGCGTCGCGACGGGCGGATTCGCGCCCTCGGGCTGCTGGACGGTTCCGGTCTGGCGCGGTTGGGGATCGCACCGGGCGCAGCAGGCGACGAGGACCTGGCCCGCAGGCTGGCCGCCGACGTGTCGCAGCCCGAGCGCGGTGTCCTGCCGCAGGGAACCGCCTCCGTCGAGGCGCGCTGGCGAGGCGTGTTCCACGAGCTGCTGCTCGACGGCGGGTGGGAACTCAGCAAGCCGTGGACACCGCTCGTGCGTGACCTCGCGGAGCCGGTGGCGGACTGCGGCGTGCGCATCGAGACGACCGGCCCGGAGCAGGCCTCGGTGCGGGCCGCCGTGCAGCGCGCGGCGTTCAGCAGATCGACGTTCACCTCAGAGCGATGGCACGCGATGACCACCGGACCGCCGTACGCCGACGCCCGCTGCCTCATCGCGTACGACGATCACGGCGTCGCGGTGGCCACCGCAACGGTGTGGTCGGCCGGTGCGGGAAGGCCGGGTCTGCTCGAGCCGATGGGCGTGCACCGTGACCATCGGGGGCACGGCTACGGCAGGGCGATCACCGTGGCCTCGGCGGCCGCGCTGCGGGAGCTGGGCTCGTCGAGCGCGACCGTGTGCACGGCGACTGCCAACGTCGGCGGCGTCGCCACCTACCGCTCGGCAGGCTTTCGCCCGCTCCCCGACGTGCGGGACCTGCGCCGGAACGCCTAGGACGGCATTCGGCTGGCGCAGGTCGGCGGCGATGCGGAATCCGACATCGTGTCGCCGAGGACGGGGAGGCGGGCGGCGTCTCCGAATTTCGATTCCGCTACCAGGAGTCGGGCTAGGCGCGGATTGGGGCGCATTGGTGCGACTGACGTCGTTTCTCGTCATCGTCTCGCACCGAGGGGGATCGACGCCCTAGAACACACAGGTGCCGTCCTTGTAGCAGCCGTCAGCCTGGTAATCCACACTGGCCACCAGCGGCGACTCCCGCTTGATCCGCGCGGCCAACTCCTTGCCCCGCTCGATCCACGCCCGCTGGGCCTCCGGAGTCGGAAACTTTGAATCGGGCGGGTAGGACCTGTCGAGGATGGCCTGATACTCGTTGTCCCATGCGATGAGGTCTGCGACAAGATCGGGACCCAGCCGTAGATGTTCAGCCGCTTCCTCAACAGACCAGTTCGTTCCCGCACCTTTCCTCACATGGTAATAGAACGGCCCTTCGTAGAAGCCCGCAAGAAGAGCTACCTCGAATCCCATCCCCACTCCATTTCAGCAGTCTGGCCCCACTCAGAACACGCATGTTCCGTCCTCGAATGTTCCGTCAGCCTGGTAATCCACACTGGCCACCAGCGGCGACTCCCGCTTGATCCGCGCGGCCAACTCCTTGCCCCGCTCGATCCAAGCCCGCTCGGCCTCCGGAGTGGGAAACTTCGAATCAGGCGGATAGCTGTCATCGTAGATGGCTTGGAACTCGTCATCCCAAGCCCGCAGCGCAGTGACGAGCTCAGCGCTCAGCGCGAGGTCTTCGCCAGCCACCTCTACCGGGTGATTAATCCAATCACCATCGGGATCGACATAGAAGAATAGTCCCTCGAAGAACCCCGCGAGCATGACGATCTCGATAGCCATCGAGCACTCCCTTCCACACTCCACTCGGCAGCACTACTTGCTCAGAACACACATGTTGCTTCCTCGTAGTAGCCATCGACCTGGTAGTCCACATTCACCGCCAGCCGCGACTCCCCCTTGACCCTCGCCCCCAGATCTTTGCCATGCTCAACCAAGCATGTTCTGCCGACGGCGTGCGGAACTCGGAGTCCGACGGGTAACTGTCGTCGTAGATTGTTTGATATTCTGCATCCCAGGCCGTTAGATCGGCACCGAGCATCGCACTGGGGCCGAGATATCCACCCGCCTCCGCTACCGAATGGTTAGATCGAAGACCCCGCGCAACTAAGTAGCAGAACGGTCCTGCACTAAACCCTGCGATCAACCCTACTTGGATAGCCACAATGCCCCCTCCGTTTAGCTGCACCTTAAAAAACGCAGGTTCCCCTTTCGTAGTGACCGTGGGCCTGGTAGTCCACGCTCGCCACCAGCGGTGACTCCTGCTTGATTCGCGCGGCCAACACCTTGCCCCGCTCAATCCAAGCCCACTCGGCCTCCGGCGTGGAAAACTTTGAATCCGGAGGGTAATTGTCGTCGTAGATGGCCTGGTACTCCTCATCCCAGGCTGTGAGGTCCGCAACGAGCTGCGGACTGAGACTGAGGTCCTCGCCTGCTAGCTCGACGTCATGACTTGCCCATCGATCTTCTTCCGGATCATGATAGAAA
This sequence comes from Actinoalloteichus fjordicus, assembly GCF_001941625.1. Taxonomy (NCBI): domain Bacteria; kingdom Bacillati; phylum Actinomycetota; class Actinomycetes; order Pseudonocardiales; family Pseudonocardiaceae; genus Actinoalloteichus; species Actinoalloteichus fjordicus. The sequence continues at coordinate 1,648,602 of NZ_CP016076.1, read as the reverse complement.
AGCGGACCTTGAAAGAATCCAGCAAGAAGCGATACCTTGAGCGACACAATATCCATCCTTCAACCAGTCAAGGTGCAATTCATCCACGTCGACGCCCCATTGGATGAGACGTGACAATATATCCGTTGGAGGCAATGACGATCTTTATCAGCCGAGGACCCACCTCGGTGGGCACTTCATAGACTTCACCTCCATTTCCAGAGGTTCGAACGAGAGAACCGTTCTCAATCTCATTGAATATTACATCAAGCACACGCCTCTCCGGAATCCCCGACCCGGCGAATTCATCAATTCGCTCAGGCCTCAAGATGTGCGCCCTACCTGACGAATTCTCGTGACCTTCTTCCAGCCACACTAATCTGCCGTCGCGATGTCGTGTCATCCGGATAACCCTCTCTGGGCTGATCTTCGCCCCGCTCCGGCGGAGTTCGGCGATCCAGCCCGCGTAACGTACTTCGGGCGGCTCGGTCTCGTCAGTCGTCGCGCTCGCTGGCGGGTGGGACGGTACCGCCTCTTCCGTTGCCCGGCCTCGGAAATCTGCCGCAGTGGGTTCGCCAGCCCCGACCCCGGCGATGTCGTGGCAGTACGTATCGATGAGGGCCTGGGTCTGGGCGAAGAGGGCGTCGGCCGTGCGGACGTCCTCGCTGGACAGTCGGGCGAGGTCGGCGATGCCTGCGACCTCGGGTTGGGTCGAGCCGGCGGTGGCGGCGGCGAAGATCATGGCGCCGTCGACGATCGCGGCATCGGCCTGGGCGGTGGCAAGGCGGGCCGCAGTAAGTAAGGCATGGGCTTGCCGAAGCTGTGCGACCACGTCGGTGACGGACACGAATCGACCCCCTACTCTTCGTGACTGTCCCTATGGTGCCGCAGAGGCGAGACACGGGGAAAGCAGGGGTCGATCGACGATCCACGGCTCTGGCTGAGCGGAACGCCGAAGGCAGTCCGCCAAGGAACACGCTGAACCCGCCATCTGCGGCGGTTCAGCTCGTCCGGTTGCCCTTCGCCCTGGCCAGGAAGGCGTCGAAGGCAGCACGGTCTACCACCAGCGTCCCGCCCCCACGGTTCTTCGTGTCCCGGATGCCGACTAACCCGGGGGCATGGCCGACCTCGATGCAATCAGTTTGCTGACCGCTGCGACTGGACTTCCGCCAGCCGTCAAGATGCAGCGTCATCGCGTTGCCTTTCTCGGTGGTAGGGCAGGTACACGTCCCGGATGAGCCCGAGAGAGTCCTCCGAGCTCATCGCCTCCTTCAGCACGGTGTCGCGCGCCACGACGAAGTCCTCCACGTCCCGAACGTCGTCCACGAACGTGCTCGCCGACAAGTGTTCGAGATGGACGACAGGGGCGGAATCGGCGAACTCATACACCGAGAAGTTGCCGTTGAACGCGCCACTCGATCCCAGCGATGCAGGCAGCACGCGCACATCGACGTTGTCGCGGCTGCCCCATTCCAGCAGCCGACTCATCTGCTCTTCCATGATCGAATGACTGCCAGTGGGCATCCGGAGTGCCCACTCGGTGCAGACTGCAGTGAGGTGGAGCGGCAGCCCACCTGACCGAAGGATTTCCTGACGGCCCATCCGATACATGACCCGTGCTTCGATGATCTCGGCGGAGGCACCGCCGGCGCTGATGATCGCGCGAGCGTAGCCCATCGTCTGAAGTAGGCCAGGAACGATGAGTGGGGTGCTCACCATCAGCGTGACCGCTTCGCGTTCATAGTCCACGAGCGTCGCCAGTTGTCCGGGAACGCCCGCAGCACCCACGACCGTCCAGGGTGATCGGCCGATGTCCCGCGCCATGGTGAGGAGCTTGTCCCGCCGCGCCCCCGTGACGTTGAGGACCGCGAGCAGACTCGCCACGTCCTCCGCATCGGGCGGTTGTGCGCCAGTCTCGGCCCGAGCTAGTCGCGTGTGATGCCAGCCGACGAGTTGGGCTGCTGCCCGTTGCGACAGCTCAGCGGCCTTGCGTGCTTCCGCGATAGCGGTCCCGAGCGCTCGGGCGCGCGGTGATCGAGCCGCCTTCTTGGTGCGGGTCATGCGGCAAAGGCTAGATCAGCTCGCACAGCACCAACTACGCCTGATCAGGTGATTGACCCATGTGAGTCTGTGTCGAAATTATGAGTCTGTGCCAGAACAGGTCCTTGTGTTCACCGGAGAGGTTCCCATGCCCCATCTCTTCATGATCATCGGCCCACTCCTGATCGGTGCCGTCCTCGTCGCGTTCCGCTGGGCCGTGGCCGAGTCCCGTCGTGATCCGGCTCCGCCGCTCGGAACACGGCAGGTGCTGCGCGCGGCACGCCGTGGCGGGCCGTCGCGATCCGCAGTCCCCGTACGCGTGGCGGCGTGCGGCGCGGAGACGGTTCGCCGCGCCTCGGCATCGCAGCGGAATCTCGGCGGTGCGTCGTGATCGCGCTGCTCGTCCTCGGATCGGTGTTGGTGGCGGCGGGTGCCGCGCTGACGTGGTTCGGACATCGCCCCGCTCGCACCAGCCCGCGACCGGCCCATTCCGCTGAACGCACCCGGACCGGCGGGGTCTCGGCCGCCAGCATCCTCGCGCGGTGCGCGGCGGAGGCGGCCTCGGCGCAGCTGGCCTCGGGGTTTCGTCCGGGGTGGGCCTCTCCCGCTCTGGGAGTCGGGCGGTGATCGGCTCACGGTCGGTGGCCGCGCAGTGGATCGTCCACTGCGTCCGCCAGTCGACGTTCCTGACGGTGTCCCCGGCGGGCCGTTTCCTCCTGCTGACGGGCGATCGAGGCGACCGGCCCTCGATCACGGCGGAGCTCAGCCGCGCCGACGCGCGCAGTCTGCTCGCCGCGTTGGACGGCGGTCACGACGTCTCGCTGTCGGCGATGCACTACGGCGAGTCTCGGCAGGTCCGCGTGCTGCACGCCGCCGAGATCGTCGAGCTGTCCATCCTGGACTTCCACGATCTGCTCGGCCGTTGGCTGGTGGACGCGGCCCGCGTCGCCGACCTCGCCGAGCTGGTGCGCGCCGCGCTGACCGAGGCGGTGGCCTCATGACCGGCGGCCCGCTCGCCTCGGTGACGCAGCTGCGCCCCCGCCGACCCGGCCGACCGGCGAACCGCCTCGTCCCCCTCTCTACCGGGCCGGTGGAGTGGTTCGTCCGCTCGGTCTGTCAAGGCGACACCCATCACGGGCAGGTCGAATACCGAGTCGGCTCGATCCTGGTGCGGCCCGCCTGCGGCGAGCGGAGCTTCGCGGCGCTCAACTCGATCCCGATCCGCCAGTGCTACTACGACGACCAGGAATGTCGTCGCTGCCTGGCCCTGATCGACGTGCGCGGGCTGCGGTCGGCGGCCGCGCCATGACCGCCGCGAGCCTGCGGCGCAGTCGAAGCCGGCTCCGCCTCATCACCTCGTGGCCCGCCCGGCGCGCGGCGCGGGTGCGGCCGTATGTCCTCGCCGTCACCGGGGGTTCCGCCCCGACTCGTCCGTTCGGAGACCGAGCTTGACCGAGACCCCAGAGCCGCCCGACGCCCCAGAACAGCCCGACAGCCCCGAGCACCCCGCGACCTCGCCGAACTCGGCAGACGCAGCAGGCCCCACACCCTCCCGGCCTCCGACGCAGCACCACGAGGCCTGCCCCGCCCGCGCCACCGAGCCGATGCTCATCGAGCAGATCACGCTGCCGACCGTGGGCCTGATCTGCCAGCGGCACGCCGTGTTCGTCAACGCGGGCGAACCGGTCCCGGCCGAGGGCGCACGAGCCCTCGCGCTCTGCGGGGTTCCGCTCACTCTCGGCCCCGCGCCGCAGGAGATGCTGCCGGGCGTGCCTGCCGAGGTCGTGGACTGCGCGGACTGCCAGGCGATCATCTGGAACAAGCCCGACGCGCGCCCGGTGGACGTCCGGCAACGGCTGTGCATCCGCCGAGTCGGCACCGTGGACGTCCACCTCGTCGACGCCGCAGGCCTGACCGCCGTCACCATGACCGCCCTGTGCGGCGCCGTCTTCCACCTCGGCGACGCACTCGAACAGCTCGCACCGGGGGCGGGCGCCCCCTGCACCCGCTGCCTGCTCGCCTCGTAATCGACCGCGCATCGCCGACGACGTCCTCTTGTGTCAGCCGTCGCCCTGCGGTGACACGTCGGCTCAGCGCACCTGACATCGGCAGGCAGGCACCGGGACCCGGTGGGGCTTCGGGGGCTGCACGGAACGGGGCCGGGCAACACGCGGGCATGGGCCGAGCAGCGAGCCTCTCCGACTTGCTCAACGCGTAAGTCTCTGCTTACATATCTCCCCGTGGATCGATTCGAGGCACTCGGCGAGCCCAACCGACGCCGCATCGTCGAACTCGTCGCCGCGCAGGCCCGCAGCGCGGGCGAGATCGCCGCGCACTTCTCGATCAGCAGGCCCGCCGTCTCCCAACACCTCCGGGTGCTGGCCGAGACCGGCGTCCTCACCGTGACCGCTCAAGGGAGACAGCGGGTCTACTCGCTCGACCCGACCTCCCTCGACGAAGTCGAGAACTGGCTCGACGACCAGCGAGAACGCTGGGAACGGGCCCTCGACTCGCTGGAGGAGGCCATGGAAGAGGCCATGGACGCCGAACACCGAACCCCAGGAGGGACCGAGACATGACCACTCGACACACCGCCCGACGCGGCACCCTCGGCATCAGCGAGGACGGCACCTTCCGCATCCACCTCGAACGGCGGCTCCCGTACGCCCCCGCCCTGGTCTGGGAGTGGATCGTCGACCCGGATCGGCTCGCCCGCTGGCTGCCCGGCTGTCGGATCGACCCGGTGGTGGGCGGCGAGGTGCACTTCGACTTCGGCGAGGAGGGCGCCGCGACCGGCACGGTCCTGGAGGTCACCCCGCCAGGAGCCGAGGGCGGCCTCACCCACACCTGGGTGTGGGAGGGTGTTCCGGACTCGACGGTGCGCTGGACGGTGGCGGCAGGCGACGCAGGCGAGGGAAGCGTGCTGAGGCTCGTCCACAGCGAGGTGCTCCGTGAACCCGCCGCGGACTTCGCCGTGGGCTGGCACGTCATGCTCGACGCGCTGGAACTGATCATGGCAGGCGAACCCACCGACGCGGCATGGGGCGCGATGGAGGAGATCGCGGGTCTTTACCAGTCGAGTTGACCGTGCGACGGTAGATCATCGGCGTCGTCTCCGGGTTCGCCGGTGCGGGCGCGATGCCCAGGCATGGCGGTCCCCGCCGAGCGCTCCTGGAGGGTGCGCTCGGCGTCGTCGAGTCCGGGCGCCCTGGCGCGCTGTTCGACGCACCGGGAGTTCGGGGGCGCCGAGGTGCACGACGTGGTGCACCGGCCGACGAGTCCATCGGTCGGTGCGACGGCGCAGCGTCGGCGTCGGCGAGGGTCCGTTGTTCGCAGACAGGCGAGGCGCCTGTCCAGGAAGATCTGAGGTGTCGCGGTGCGGGTACTGGTGTACGGGGCGGGCGGAATCGGTCTGTACTTCGCGGCTCGGCTGTCCCTCGCGGGCATCCCGGTCACGCTCAAGGGCCGCACCGCCACCGTCGCCGCCGTGCGGCGGACGCCGATCACGATCCGCCACGGATCAGGTGTCGCCGTGGCGCCCGCCGTGCGGGTCGTCGACCGCCTCGAATCCGAGGAGAGCTTCGACGCGGTGATCCTGGCGGTCAAGGCCTGGCAGGTCGACGAGGCAGCCCACGAGATCGCGCCCGTGCTGGCCTCGGGCGGCCGGGTGATCACGACGCAGAACGGCGTCGACTCGCCCGCGCACGCCGGAGCCCACGTCGGCGAGGACAACGTCATCGCGGGCACCTGCGTGGTGATCGCGCAACGGCTGGACGCCTCCACCGTCGAGTACGTCGGCTCGGACGCGACCATGACCCTCGGCTACCTCGCAGGCGGCGAGGCCGACCAGCCCGCGCGGCAGACGATCGCCGCGCTCACCCAGGCGGGGATCACGGCGGGCTGGACCGAGGACATCCGACGGGCACTGTGGAAGAAGCTGGCGCTGATCTCCTCCTACGGCGGCGTCGGCGCGATCAGCGGCGCCACCGCAGGCGAGACCCGGGCCGTGCCGGAGTCCCGCGAACTGGTGACGACGGCGATGCGCGAGGCGTTCGCCGTGGCGCAGAGTCTCGGCGTGGCGCTGACGGACACCGATCTCGCCGACATCCTGCACACCTACCTGCACGTGTTCTCCCCGGAGACCACGGCCTCCATGCAGCGCGATCTCGCATCGGGCCTGCCCTCGGAACTGGCCGACCAGAACGGCGCGGTGGTCCGACACGGCAGGGAACAGGGCGTGGCGACGCCGGTCCAGGCGACCATCTACGCCAGCCAGCTCCCCCGCGAGACGGCGGCGCGGGGGCGGTGAGCGATGCGGACGGGTGCGGCGTGATCGCGGAATCGCCACGGCAGCTCGCATCCGCCCGTCAGCCCGCACCACACCTCCCGGGGCGCCCGGCCGATCGACACGCCTGATCAGTCAGACAGGCGAAGGAGGGCCGAGCCGTCGGGATCGTCGAGCCACAGCGTGTGTGCCGTGGGCGTGACGGTGAAGCCGAGTCGGGTGATCTCGGGTCGGCCGTGGCGGTTCCACCAGTCGACGACGTCGAGGTGTTCGGTCCACAGGGAGCGGGGGCCGTGCTCGACGACGTCGGCGGTCTGCCTGTCAGGGCTGGGCGAGACACGGGCCCACGAGCCGGATGCGGTGTGGCCAAGAAGGAGGCGGTCGCCGTCCCGGCGGTGCTGAACGACCTTCTGCACGCCGGGCAGGACAACCGATACAAGAAGGTCGACGGGGCGTTCGTCGAGGTCGCGGGTGAAGCGACCAGGATGACCGGGACGGTCGGGCGTCGCCGAGGCGACGAGGTCGCGGGCTGTCGGTGCGGTGTGGTCCGCAGCAGGGCGGATGTGCATGAAGGCTGCGTAGTCGAGAACCCGACCAGTGGCGGTGTGCTGCTCGTCGAGGCGGAGCAGGATCAGGCCGAGACCGAGGTTCGCGAGTATGAGGCCGCCTGCGCGGACCTGATCGAGCCAGGGCGGTGGGATGCGGTGCAGCCCGCAGGTCGTGATCAGCCGATCGAAGGGCGCGTGGTCGGGTGCGCCTGCTGCACCGTCCCCACAGAGCACCGTGGGGCGAAATCCTGCCGTGTCCAGTGCTTGCCGGGCGCCCGCGATGAGTCCGGGGTCGATGTCGATCGTGGTCACGGCGTCCTCGCCCAGTGCATGGCTGAGCAGGGCGGCGTTGTAGCCGGTGCCGGTGCCGATCTCGAGTACTCGGTGGCCGGGATGGGCGTCGAGAGCTTCGAGCATCAACGCCATCAACGAGGGCACGCTGCTGGACGAGGTCGGGGTCCCGCCGTCGTCGTGCTGGGTGAGCAGTGAGGCATCGGAGTAGGCGAGCCGCAAAGCGGCTCCCTCGGGATCGGCGTCGAGCACATAGTGGACGGTCGCGGAACCGGGCAAGGTGAACCGCTGAACGAATTCATGGCGGGGAACGGCTTCGAAAGCGGCAACCCATCGCGGAGAGGACAGCCTCTCTCGACTGACCAGCTCGGCGGTGAGCTGCCTGCGCAGCGTCGTGGCATCGGCGGGCGGGGCGGTCGTCACGGTGGGTCTCCCATGGTGAGTGCATCGGCCAGGGCCGACGGGATAGGAAGGCCGAGGGCGGTATGCAACCAGCCCCACTGGCCGTTCGGATTGATTTCGAGGAACACCCACTCATCGGCAGGGGTGACCACGAAATCCAGTGCGCCGAAGATCAGGTCGAAGTGCTGCATCAGCTCATGTATCCGCGTAGTGACGTCCCCTGGCGGGGTGATCACCGTGTAGGTATGTCCGGCGTGATCGGCCCGCCAGTCCTGCCGACCGATCTCGGAGTCCACGTCGATCCGCACCGCGAACAGCCGATCGCCGACCACGGTCACCCGTACCTCGAACGCCTTGGGCACCCGGGCCTGGAACAGATGAGCGGCCCGCTGGACGCCGTCGGTGATCTCCGCGGCGTTGACAGGCGTCGTGTAAAGGGCGGTCATGCGGCCTGACTCGGTCCCGGTGCCTCCGTGAAACGATTTGTAGACGGCCCCGTCAGGCTGGGCCGCGACGAACTCACGAGCCTCGATCGGATCATTGGTCACCAGCGATTCCGGCACGGTCAGCCCGAGCGCCGCCGCCACGACGAGCTGACCGGGCTTCACCCCGGCGACTGCGTTGCGATGCGGGTGATTGATCCAGCGGCACGGCAGCGCTGCGAGCAGGCCGCCGAACCCCATGCGGGACTCGACGACCGCCCACTGCTGCTCGGTATCGGTCATCCCCTTGTGCGGTGCGAAGCGACTCGGCTTGCGGTACCAGACACCACGCACCGCATCAAGGTCACAGACCCCTCCGCCCGTTCGTAACCGTCCGTCCCACCGGCCGTCGACGAGACGCGCATCGAGGGACAGCGACTCCGGGAAGTCTGCGAGATCGAATCGAAAAGCGAGCTCGCGACGCCGGTCCAACTCACGAAGCACGAGATCCACGGTCACGTCGAACTCGCGACTGATCACCATAACCGGCACGGTATTGCCACTTTCAATCAATCGACGGGCTCGACGTCAGTGAATTCCTGATTGTCTACCTTGGTGATCGTGGTGTTGTTCGTCGTTGCGGTCAACGGGGAGTCCACGAGCAGGCTGCCGTCGGAGAGCACGGCCATCTGGCGGTCCTGGTCGTAGCGGTGGTTCTCCACGACGGTGATCTCCTCGTCCAGCACGACAGTGGAGCACGCCAGGCCGAACGGCCGCAGGGCGCCTTCCGACGGCGTGTCCTGCGATACCGGAGGACGGAGCCGAGAAGCGGGCAACAGATCAGGCATCAGCAAATCCGAGTCGGTTGTGATCGACATTCTTCCTTCTCCTCCACTCGGGTGCGACAAGGAAGGCATCCGTATGGCCATGTCGCTGTCACGCGATCGTCAATGGGATGGGCGATGCCCACTTGATGCCATCGCCTCGACGCAGCACCTCTGTCATTGGAGGCGACGTTACGGGTGACGACACGCGCGATTTTGCCAAGAAGGCAAAACATATCCCGTTCACCCGAATGAGAATCACTGAGTGGGCGCGACTCCCATCCGCCACGCCAGACCACGTAGTTCCCGGCGGCCTGCTTCGCTCCGGGAAGATCGGAGCAGGCCGCTTACCGCCTCGCGGACGAACGGGTTGTTGCGCACCCGCTGCGGCGCGATCTCCTCGGCCCGTCGCAGCGCGCGGATCCCCTCGTCGCGGGTGGCCCGTTCCGTGATCAGCGCTCGTCCCAGGTCGGTCCAGTACATGCACTGACGTGCTCTGGCGGGCAGCGCCGCCGGATGCACCCCCCGAGCCAGTTCGGCGACCTTCCCGCCTGCCCCGAGCTCGGTCATCAGCGACACCCGCCAGATCCCGACGTTGTCGGACCCGAAGTACAGGAAACCGAAGTTCTCCGCTCCCTCAGGGAGTCGACCTGCCAACGCGGCAGCCTCATCGAGATGCGTCGAGACGACATCGGCCTTCTGCTGCGCGGCGGCCGCCAAGGCGGCGTTGAGGTGCAGCATTCCCGAGATCTGCACGGCGTTCGCATCTCTGACCACCACCGCGTCGACCGCCCGCACGCTCATCTCGTACTGGCGAGCCCTCCCCAGCGAGCCCGCCGCATGGCTTCGCAGCCAGCTCGCGAAAGCGGTCCACTCCGGTCTTCCCAGCTCGCGGGCACAGCCCTCGGCCAGCCTCGCGGCCAGTATCGGCAGGCCCCGCACACCGAGATTCTTCGTCAGCACCGCAGCCGAGTGGTAAGCGTGCAGCAGTCCGACGAGAATGTCACCACGATGCTCTGGTTGTTGCACGTAGGCAGCGTGCAACTCCGTCAGCAGCCCGGGAACGAGTTGCCCCTGGCCTGCATAGTCGGCGTCGCGCCGCAACACCGTGTTCAGATGATCGACAGACTTCTCGATCTGAGCCCATGGACGGGCTCGAACTCCCGGATCGGTACCCAGATCCAGTTCTCCGAGCACGATCTCCATCCTGGCGAGCGCTGCATGCGCCTCTGAGCTGACGGGGTCCGTCGGCTCGTACGGCTGTCCCGTGAGATCGGTGGGCGATACACGCAAGGCTTGAGCCAACGCCTCCAGGATCGACCGGCGATTCACCGTCCGCTCGCCCCGCTCCAGGCGAGAGAGATACCCGGCGGACATCCCTGCCAGTTCGGCGGTCACGGTGAGGTTGAGCCGTCGCCAACGCCGCACCTCACGAATGCGATGACCGATCAGCGCGTCCTGAACGTCCACGTCAGGCTCCTTCAATTCCCTTGAAGTCGAGACATCGGCGGGGTGGACGCACCGATGGTGGCGCTGTCGTCGAGTGTATCGCCGCAGGCAAAGCACCAAATCTGCGCAGAAGTCTTCGCCGTGCACCCGCATCAACGGATGCTCCTCGCTCGACCGGATTCGCCCGCCGACTGCCTACCTGCCCCCTACTCCCCCACCAACGCCAGCACCCCGAACCCCGCCAGCTCCGTCCGACCCGCACACCGCCCGCCGCGCAACAGATCGACGCAGGCAGGCAACTCCACCGATGCGGGGTCCGGACCGTGGTTGATCACGAACAGCACCCGGCCGCGGCGGGTCGCCGTCACCCCGGCGGGCAACCCGTCCAGGACTCCGGTCACCCCCGCATCGGTGCACACCTGCCGGGTCAACGCGGCCAAGGCGGTGGGATCGGGCTCCGTCGCCACATACCAGGCCGTGCCCGTGCCGAACTCGTGGCGCAGCACCACCGGCCTGCCCGCCCGGCGTCCCTCCGCGACCTCGGCCACCACCTCGGCGCCCTCCGGTCGTAGCTCCTCCAGCCAGTCGCGGGCCTCGAATCCGCCGAGCAGCGTCGAGGAGCACCGCACCGTCTCGCCCTCGGGAAGCGGATCAAACTCCTCGATCCGCAGCCCCAGCGCCTCCCGGAACGGCGCGGGATAACCGCCGAGGCGGATGTGGTCGTGTTCGTCGACGATGCCGGAGAAGTACCCGAGGACCAGGGTGCCGCCGCGCGCCACGAAGGACGTCAGGTTCGCCGCCGCGTCGTCGGTGACCAGGTAGAGGCTCGGCGCGATCACCAGCCGATAAGCGGACAGGTCGGCGTCGGGGGCCACCACGTCCACCGCGACGCCGAGCCGGGTCAGCGCCGCGTGGAAGCCTCGGAGTCGGCCGAGCACGTCGATGTCGGCCGTCGGGTGGGCGTCGAGCCGCACCGCCCACCAGCTGTCCCAGTCCAGCACCAGGGCCGCCTCGCACTCGACCTCGGCGTCCACCACCTCGTGCAGCTCCGCCAGCTCGGCCCCCAGCTCGCAGACCTCGCGGAAGATCCGACTGTCGGGGCCCGCATGGGGAACCATCCCCGAGTGGTACTTCTCCGCCCCGGCGCGGGAGGCCCGCCACTGGAAGAAGCAGACGGCGTCGGCGCCCCTGGCCACCGCGTGCAGCGACTCGGCCCGCAGCTGTCCCGGCGCCTTGGCGGCGTTGCGGCGCCGCCAGTTGACCGCGCTGGTCGCACCCTCCATCAGGAACCACGGGCCGCCCGCCAGGGAGCGCATCAGGTCGAAGCCCAGTCCCGACATCTCGTGCGCGGCCGGATTGGTCGGGTCCGGGTACCAGTCGTGAGAGACGACGTCCTCCCGCTCGGCCAGCGCCCGGTAGTCCAGCGGGGCGTCCAGGCCGAGGAAGTTCGTGGTGATCGGGATGTCCGGCGTCGCGGCGCGCAGCACGTCGCGCTGCACCTCGAAGCACTCCAGCAGCGCGGCGGAGGAGAAACGGCGGAAGTCCAGCTGCTGGGCCGGATTGATCAGGTACGGCGCCCGTCGCGGCGGCATGATCTCCGCCCAGTCCGAATAGCGCTGGCTCCAGAACACCGTGTGCCAGGCCTCGTTGAGCGCGGCCAGGTCATCGCCGTAGCGACTGCGCAGCCAGTGCCGGAAATGTGCTGCGCTGACGTCGCAGTGGCAGACCTCGCACAGCTCGTTGTCCACATGCCACATCGCCAGCGCCGGATGGCCACCGTACCGCTCGGCGAGGTCGGTCGCCAGTGACAGGGCATGCCTGCGGTAGATCGGCGAGGACGGGCAGAACTGGTTGCGGGAGCCGTACAGCAGCCGTCGGCCGTCGGCGTCGACCGGCAGCGTCTCCGGATGTCGATGGCCGAGCCAGGGCGGCGGGCTCGCGGTCGGCGTGGCCAGGTCCACCGCGATCCCGCCCGCGTGCAGCAGGTCCAACACCTCGTCGAGCCAGCCGAAGTCCCGCGCGCCCGGCGTCGGTTCCAGCCTGGCCCAGGAGAAGACGCCCACCGTCACCAGATTCACGCCGGCCCGGCGCATCAGCTCGACGTCCTCGCGCCACACCTCGCGCGGCCACTGCTCCGGGTTGTAGTCGCCCCCGAAGACCAGGCGTCCCCGGGTCACGTCCGCGATGTCGCTCATGCCACGCACTCCCTCTCGTCGCACCGTCGGTCTCGGCCGGGAGCCGCATGGTCGGCGCCCGCAGCCGGGTGGAGCCCGGCCACCGGCCGCGCCCCGGCGGCGTCACCGCCCGAAGCGCGACCGGCCCGGCGTCTCGGACCTCGTGGTCGAGAGGCTGGATTCGACCCGTGCCCGCTGCTGTCCGTCCGCCGCCTGGTCGTCGGCCCGTTCGCGGCGCCCCGGTCTGCTGCGATCGGTGCGGCAGGCAGCGGGTTCAGCAGCCGAGTTCGGCGGCCGCCTTCTGAGTGCCCGACACCCGCGCCTCGATCTTGGCGAACGCCGTGTCTCGCGAGGTCGAGACATCGTCGGCGTACGGCGCGAACCCGCAGTCGTCGCACGTGCCGAGCCGGTCGGGTGAGATGTACTGCGCGGCGCGCAACACTCGATCACGCACCTCCTCCGCCGTCTCCACCCGAGGGTCGATCGGGTCGACGACACCGACGAACACGCGCTGATCCGGTGACGATGCCTCGGCGACCGCGGCGAGCACCCGATCCGGGTCCGGCTCGCTCGCCAGCTGGAGGTAGAAGCGGCCCGCACGCAGCGAGAACAACTGCGGCAGCAGCTCGGCGTAGTCGACGTCGAGGCTGTGCGTGGAGTCCTGGTCGCCGCCGGGAGAGGTGTGCACGCCGATCCTGGCCCGTTCCTCGGGAGTGAACCGGTCGAGCACCGTGTTGTTCAGCGCCACGAAGTCGCGCAGCACCCCGCCGGACGGATCGAGTTTGAGCGAGAGCCTGCCCTCGGTGAAGTCCAGCTGCACGGAGTCCGCGCCCGCGTCGAGGCACTGACGGATGTCGCGCTCGGCCTCGTCCGCGAGGTCGGCGAGGAACTGCTCGCGCGGGTAGCCGTCGATGCCGTCGGCCGGGTAGAGCAGGCTCAGCGCGGACGGCGCGATCAACGACTGCTTGACCGGCACCGAGGCGACCTTCCGCGCCGCCTGGAGGTACCGCACGGCGTGGACGCCGTAGCGGAACGGGCCCGTGGTCAGCCGAGGCAGCATCCGCACGTGACCGTCGGCGAAGGGGATCACCACGCCGTCGGGCGCGAGTCCGTCGACGCCGTCCAGCGGGTACGTCATGAAGCTGGACTTGGTCTGCTCTCCGTCGGTCACCACGGGCGAGCCGATGGCGGCGAGGCGCTCGACGGTCTCCCGGACCGCGCGATCGGCCAGCGCGTCGAATTCAGCCTGGTCGATCGTCCCGGCGGCCAGATCACCTCTTCCACGCAACAGATAGTCGGGACGCGGGATGCTGCCGATCGGCTCGGTGGGCAGAGACAAGAGGTACTCCTCGGCTGACATGGTTCACGACGAACAGGAAGAGAGGCCCGCGTACGACGCGGACCTCACCTGTCCAGTCAATGGGCAGCCGGACTTCGCCGTCAAGGCGATACCGGGTGATGTCGTTAGCCCGTTCAGGACGATCAGGAAAGGATTCACCACGATGAAAACCTCAGTCTCAGCAACGGATTTCCTCGATCGGAGTAAGCCGCCACGGGCGTCCCTTTCGGACGCCTGTCACGTCGCCGCGCCGTCGACCGGCGGCTCGCCGTCGATCGGGCAACCGACGGGGCGGCGTCCCTCAATCCCACGTCGACCCCGCGTTCCAGGCCGGTCGGCACCGCTCTGCGGCGGACCCGCTCCGCGTCGCCGCCGCACGCGAACCCCATGCACCACACCGAGATCCCGAGCAGACGCGCTTCTCCCACCCAGTCGCGGGCACCTCGACATACCGGCCCCGTCTCACCCCTTGACCGCGCCGATGATGACGCCCTTGGTGAAGTGCCGCTGCACGAAGGGATAGACGAACAACACCGGCAGCACAGCCAGCACGACGACGGCCATCTTCACCGCCAGCGTCGGCAGCGGCCCGCCTGCCACCGAATCGATCGGCCCGGCGCCCGGAATAGGAATTCCCTCCAGGACATAGGTCCGCAGCACCAGCTGCAAGGGCCACTTGTCGTTGTCGCTGAGATACAGGAAGGCGTTGAAGAACGCGTTCCAGTAGCCGACGCCGTAGAACAGGGCGATCACCGCCGTGACCGCCTTGGACAGCGGCAGCACCAGCGAGACCAGAATGCGGAACTCGCCAGCCCCGTCGATGCGGGCGCTGTCGGTCAGCTCCTGCGGGATGCTCATGAAGAACGAGCGCATCACCACCAGGTTGAACGCGGCGACGGCGGTGGGCAGCACCAGAGAGGCGTAGGTGTCGAGCAGTCCGAAGGTCTGCACCGTCAGATAGGTCGGGATGAGTCCGGGGCCGAACAGGAAGGTCAGCAGCACGGCGAACAGCAGCGGTCGATGGGCGAAGGAGCCGCGCCGCGACAGCCCATAGGCCGCCAGCACCGTCAGCGTGGTGCTGAACAGCGTGCCGAAGAGGGTCAGTCCGGTGCTGACCAGCACCGATCTGGTCACCACTCCCCCGGAGAGGATCTCCTCGTACGCGGCGAAGGTGAAGCCGTCGGGCACCGCCACCAGCCCGCCCGCCCGCGTGATCGCCTCCTGCGGCGAGAGGCTGGTCAGCACGACGACGTACAGCGGGAACGCCACGGCGAGCACCACGAGGGTGATCACCACGGCCTTCGCCGTCCGCCCCAGCGGCGTGGGCTCCTCCTCCCAGGCGGGCCGCAGCGGATGGCGGCGACGACGCGGCGTGGTCGTCTCTGGTCTCTCGGCCATCGTGGTCATGAGCGCGAATACACCCCCTGCTGACCGAGCAGATGCGCGGCCTTGTTCGCCCCGAGGACCAGCAGCAGGCCGACGACTCCCTTGAACAGGCCCGCCGCGCCCGCGTAGGCGAAGTCGCCGTTGACCACGCCCTCGTAGTAGACGTAGGTGTCGAGCACCTCCGAGGCATTGACCCCGACGGCGCCGCGTTGCAGCAGGAACTGTTCGAAGCCGACCGACAGCGCATCGCCGAGGCGCATGATCAACAGCAGCACGATCACCGGTACCAGCGCGGGCAGCGTGACGTGCCACAGCCTGCGCCAGCGGTTCGCCCCGTCCACGGCCGCCGCCTCGTACAGATCGGCGTTCACCGTGCTCAGCGCGGCCAGGAAGATGATCATTCCCCAGCCCGCGTCCTTCCAGATCCCCTCGGCGGTGACCAGCAGGATGAAGGTGTCCGGATTGGTCATCAGGTCGATGACGCCGAGGTCGTTGCGCCGCAGGAAGTTGTTCACCACCCCGGCGCCGCCGAGCATCTGCTGGAACAGCGTGATGACCAGTACCCAGGAGAAGAAGTGCGGCAGGTACACCACGCTCTGGATGAACAGTTTCAGCCGGGCGCTGAGCAGGCTGTTGATCAGCAGCGCCAGCACGATCGGCACCGGGAAGAAGAAGACGAGCTGGAACGCGGTGATGCCCAGCGTGTTCGCCGTCGCCCGCCAGAAATCCGGGTCGCCGAACAGCCGCTCGAAATTGGCGAAGCCGACGAACGGACTCTCCAGGATGCCCACGAACGGCGAGTAGTCCTGGAAGGCGATCACGTTGCCGAGCAGCGGAAGGTAGTGGAACGCGCCCAGCACCAGGATCGTCGGTGCGACCATCAGCAGCAACGGCCAGTCGCGGCGGAATCGACGACGCCGGTCCGCCCGGCGCAGCGCGGCACGAGACGGTGGGACGGGCTCGCGGGGGCCTGCCTGCGTGGAGGCCCCCGCAGCGGGTTCTGCGGCGTGGAGGGTCATCGAGGCGCCGTTCTCAGCGTCCGGCGTCGTCGAGCGCCTGGGCGTAGAACTCGCGCATCTCGTCGCCGCCGTCGCGCCGCCAGCCCTCGATGACCGAGGGGAGTTCGCTCACCGGCCTGCGCCCGCGCAGCAGGTCCTGGAGCTGGTCGTCGAGCTGCTGGACCAGTCCGGTCAGGCGCGGCGGCTCTTCGATGCGCAGCCCGTCGGTGAGCTTGTCCACCTGGAACGGAGCGACTTCGGCCTCCCAGGCGTGCATCGCCTCGACGTAGCCGGGGTACTGCGACTGGTCGACGATGTAGGGCGGCTTGGCCAGGAAGCCGTAGGTGATGGTGATCTCGCGGGAGCCGAGGTCGGTGAGCGCGGGTGCACCGTCGGCGCCGCGTTCGCTGTGTTCGCCCTCGATGCCGTAGTTGACCAGGTAGTTCTCCTCCGAGCCGATCGGCGCGGCACAGAAGTCGAGGATGCGCAGCAGCTCCTCCACCCGCTCCCGAGGAAGGTCGGACCGGATGAAGGTCATCAGGTTGGCCGCCTCCTGGGTGTAGTAGACGGGTTCGCTGCCGTCGTGGGAGAACGCCGGGAACGGCCGCATGTCGAAGTTCGGATTGGCGGGAAGCTGCCGGGCCAGCGCCTCCTGCCAGGCGCCCATGCCGTCGCTGAACAGCCACAGCGCACCGCTCTCGAACAGCTCCTTCTCCTGTCCGGTGGTGCTCCCCGCGACGGTGGGGTGCACGTGGCCCTCCTCGAAGAGCCGGGCCATGAAGGCGACCGCCTCGGCGAAGGCCTCGGTCTCGGCCTCGTTGACGAGGTTGCCCGCCGAGTCCCGGCTCCACTCGGCCGGGACGCTGAACATGCGCTTGACCTCTAAGAAGATGTTGCCGCAGGCCCACCGCCCCGCGTCGGGATCGGTGATCTCGGTGCACAGCCGGTAGAGGTCGTCGGCGCTCTGCGGCGGCGCCAGTCCGGCCTGCTGGAAGAGGTCGTGGCGGTGATAGAGGGCCAGCGGGAACAGACCCGCCGGAGTCGGGACCGCGCGCAGTCCCTCGTTCCAGACGCAGTACGCCCAGGAACGGGTCGGCAGATTGGCCAGCCGCGGGTACGCGGCGACCGCATCGCCCTGGAGGTACTCGGTGAGGTCGGTGAAGGAACCGCCGACCGCCTCACCGAACCGCGCGGGCACGTCCCAGTCCGGGATCACGGTCAGCTCGGGCATCTCGCCGCCCGCCAGCTGCGCGTTGAGCCGGGCCGCGTAGTCGCTGCCGTTGACGACGCTGAAGTTCACCTCGGCGCCGAGTCGCTCGTTGACCGCCCGGTAGTAGGCGTTGTCCGACGGTGCCAGCGGCCAGTAGGCCGGGGTCATCGCCGTCACCTCGCCGCCCGTGCCCGGCGTCTCGGTGACCGCCCGGATCAACTCGCCCGGATAGCTGGTGTAACCGGGGACCGAGCCCTGCACGCCGGGCAGGTCGGGCGCGGCGTACTCGATCGGCGAGTACGAGGGCAGCAGTGCGGTCAGCCGGTCCTCGCTGGTGACCGAGCCGCCGGAGGTCGACCCGCCGCCGCCCGAGGAGCAGGCGCTCAACAACGGACCCGCCGCGGTGACGGCGGCGCCCGCGCCGAGGGCGGACAACAAGGTTCTCCGACTGATCCTGGCTTCGCTGAAGGCGTTCACGGAATCTCTCTCTCGTGTGGCGGCGGGGCGGAGGCGCAGGCAGCTCGCGGGCCGCCTGCGCCGGATGACGCCGAGATCACCCGTGAATCGGCACCTGCGCGCCCGCGCGCAGATACACCGGGATGCGGTGCAGCGGGGCGTCGGCAGTCAGGGTCTGCCCGCCCTCATGAACCTCGCCCGTCCAGGCGTCGGTCCAGGTATCGCCCGCCGGGAGGTAGACCGGCCTGGCCCGCTCGCCGAGCGCGTAGACCGGGGCCACCAGGACGTCGGGGCCGAAGAGGAACTGGTCGTCCACCGACCAGGCGGCCGGGTCGTCGGGGAAGTCGACGAACACCGGGCGCATCGGGGGCAGCCCGGTCTCGTGGGCGACGCGCATCTGGTCGAGCACGTAGGGCCGCAGGCGCTCCCGCAGGTCCAACGACGTCTTGATGAGTTCGTAGGCCTCGTCGCCGAAGCTCCACACCTCGTTGGGACCGCCGCTCATGGTCGGACCGAGGCCCATCCTCGGCGCGCGGTCGCCGTGCAGGCGGAACAGCGGGCAGAAGACGCCGTACTGGAACCAGCGGACCACCAGCTCCCGGAAGTACTCCGACTCGGGGTCGCCGCCGTGGAAGCCGCCGATGTCGGTGGTCCACCACGGGATGCCGCTGACCGCGACGTTCAACCCCGCCCGGATCTGCTCACCGAGGGACTCGAAGGTCGCCGCGATGTCGCCGGACCAGAGTGCGGCGCCGTACCGCTGGCTGCCTGCCCAGGCCGACCGACACAGCGAGACGATCTCGGTCTCGCCCTCGGCCCGCATGCCCTCGTAGAAGGCCCTGGCGTTCTCGGTCGGATAGCTGTTGAGCACCTCGAGGCCCGGCCCGGCGTGCAGGCGCAGGTTACCGGGCGTGCCGGGCTTGATCTCCGGTTCACAGGCGTCCAGCCACCAGACCCGGATGCCGTGCTCGTAGTAGTTCTCCCGCACCCGGTTCCACACGTACTCCCTGGCCTCGGGGTTGGTGGAGTCGTAGAACGACACCCCGATGCCGACGGGGGACTCCACGCCCTTGTCCGGCCAGTCCGCATGCACCGGCGGCCCCTGGTCGGTGGCGATGAACAGGCCCTTGTCGAGCATCTCCGGGTAGTTCTCGGCCAGCGGACTCACCGACGGCCAGATGGACACCATCAGCTTGACGCCGAGTTCGGACAGCTCGCGGACGGCGGCGGCGGGGTCCGGCCACTCCACCGGATCGAAGCGCCACTCGCCGAGGTGGGTCCAGTGGAAGAAGTCGCAGACGATCACCGAGAGCGGCAGGCCCCGCGTGTGGTACTCCCTCGCGATCGTGAGCAGCTCCTCCTGGCTGCGATAACGCAGCTTGCTCTGCCAGAATCCGGCGGCCCAGTCCGGCAGCATGGGTGACCTGCCGGTGGCCGCCGCGTAGTTGCGGAGCACGTCGGCGGGGCCGGGCCCGGTGGTGATCCAGTAGTCGATCTGCCGCGCGGAGTCCGCCACCCAGCGCGTGCCGGTGACGCCGAGCTCGACCCGTCCGACGGCCGGGTTGTTCCACAGCAGCCCGTAACCCCGATCGGACAGCAGGAACGGGATGGTGACCTCGGAGTTGCGCTGGATCAGCTCGACGACGGCGCCCTTCTGATCCAGCAGGCCGTGCTGGTGCTGGCCGAGGCCGAAGAGCCGTTCGCCCTGGTAGGCACGGAAGTTCTGCTCGATGCGGTGGTAGCCGTTGCCGACGCCTGCGAAGAGCCGAGGCCCCGGCCACCAGAAGTGGATCGGCTCCTCGGCGAGCAGCTCCTCCTCGGTGTCGGTGCGCAGGAATCGAAGCCTGCCCTTGACGTCGACGTCGACCCGGATGCCGCCGTTGATCAGGCTCGCGCCCTCGGCGTCGATCTTGCACTCCGTCTCGGCGGTCGGCCGTTCACCGAGCGCGCCGGGCAGATCGGAGTGCAGCACCGTGTGGCCGACCCGCACGCGGACGCTGTCCGCACCCCACGGCTCGATCCGCACCACCTGGTGGTCACCACGCCACTCCAGGCCGTCCGGGATCTCGCGAAACTCGCTCACGCGGCTCTCCTCCATCGTGTCGCGATCGGTTGTCGAAGCGATTCGACCGACGGCGCATGCGGGTCCTTCGCATACGGCGGGGTCGCACCGTCCATCGGTGCTCGGTGAGGTCCGGGGTGTCAGTCGACGCGCGGCCGACCGGTGCTGCGCCGCCCGGTGAGTCGAGGCGGCAGCAGGGTGACGGCAGGCGCCCGGTCGCCCGCGGTCTTGGTCATCAGCAGTTCCACGGCGTGCCGTCCGACGTCTGCCGAGGGGATCTGCACCGAGGTCAGCGGCGGGAACGGCAGTTCGGCGGCCTCGTCGGGGCAGATCGCCACCACCGACACGTCCTCGGGAACCCGGCGGTCGAGCCTGCGCAGCACGTCGAGCAGCGGTCCTAAGGCCGATTCGTTGTGCACCACGAGGCCGGTCAGTCCCGGCTGCTCGGCGAACAGCTCGCCGACGGTGGCGGCGACGGAGTCACGGTCGAGCTCGCAGGACCGCGTCGTGCTGGCGACGCCCCGACGCAGGGCGGCGCTGGTGAACCCGGCCATGGTGCGGTGCGCGTAGCCGGTGTCTCTCTCGTAGACGACCTTCGGCGCGCCCAGCAGCGCGACCTCGGTATGGCCCAGGTCGGCGAGGTGATCGACGCAGAGCGCCCCCGCCGCGACGAAGTCCAGGTCCACACAGGTCAGTCCGGTGGAGTCGGCGGGGAAGCCGATGAGCACCGAGGGCTGGTTCAGCTCGCGCAGCAGCGGCACCCGCTCGTCGTGCATCTCGACGTCCATCACGATCAACGCGTCGGCCATGGCGCTGCCCGCGACGCGACTGATGCCCTTGGCGCCCTGATCCGCCGTCACCAACAGGACGTCCTGATCGTGTTCGCGCGCCGAGGTCACCACCGACAGCACGAACTGCATGACGACGGGGACGTTCACCCCGGTGCGCAGCGGCAGGACGAGCGCGATCACGTTGGTCCGGTTGCTCGCCAGTGCTCTGGCCCCGGCGTGCGGGTGATAACCGAGCGCCCGGATGCTGTCCTGAACCCGCGACCGGGTGCCCGCCGAGATGGCCCGCCGTCCGGTGAGGACGTAGGACACCGTGCTGGGAGCCACTCCGGCGTGGCGGGCGACGTCAGCGATGGTGACCACGGTGGACCCCTGACTCTTGTCGTGAGTTACGTCACGCGAAACGGTTCGATTGCCAGGACGTTACGCCCGCGATTCGACACCGGGCAATACGCCGTTCAGCCGCAGACGATCATCCGCTAAACCGGCGTTGACCAGGCACGACACAGCGCACCGACCGGGCGGTCTCCCCGCCCGGTCGGTGTGGCCCGCTCGCCCGACTAGTCGATGGGTCGCTCCAGCGGTTCGATGCGCAGACCGGTCACCGTCGTGCCCTCGTCGACGAGGACCAGGTACAGATCGACGGGCTCCGGCGGTGCGGAGTCGGGTTCTCTGCCGGGGTGTCGGCCCTGACCCGCGAGCCGCCGGGACGGCAGCTCGGCGATCACGGCGGCGGCCCCGAGGCCGGTCGCCCCGGCGGCGACGGGCTGCGGGCCGCGCACCGGCCATTCCGCGTCGGCGACGACGTCGCGGAAGACCCGACGGTCTCCCTCGCCCGTCACGACGAGCTCGGCGAGCACCGCGCCGCCCACCGGATCGCCGATCCGCAGTTGGATCACCGAGGACTTCGTGTCGTCCCTGGCGGCGGACACCGTGCAGCGCAGCGGCCCCACCGGCAGCACCACCCGGTGGAACGCGGCCCAGGCACCGGACTCGGCGGCGTGCACGGCCGTGCCCTCGGTCCTGGTCTCGTCGACGAGGCGGATGCCGTGCACGGCATCGAAGTCGACGGCCCGCACCCGACGGCCCGCGAGGATCAGCGGCCCGACGACCTCGCCGAGCACGTCCAGTTCGGCGTGCGAGCGCAGGTCGGCGGAGGAGGCGCCGACGGAGAGTCGATGTCGGGAGGTCTCCACCACCATCCGGGAGCTGGTGACGTCGAAGAGTGCCAGGTCGCGGACGGACACGGGGAACTCGACCGTCTCGCTCTCGCCCGTCGCCAGGTGGAGCCGCTGGAACGCCCGCAGCGCCAGCACGGGCTGCACGGCGCGGGACTCCTCCTGTCGGGAGTAGAGCTGGACGACCTCGTCCCCCGACCGACGACCCACATTGGTCACCGTGACCCTGGCGGTGACCGTGTCGTCCGGGCAGGCCTGTGCCGCGTCGAGTTCCAGCGGTCCGTAGTGGAACTCGGTGTAGCTCAGCCCGTGCCCGAAGGGATAGAGCGGCCTGCCCCGGTAGTAGAGATAGGTGCTGCCCGAGGTGATGATGTCGTAGTCGAGTAGGTCGGGCAGGTCCGTCGTGGCCCGATACCAGGTCTGGGGCAGCCGACCGGCGGGCGAGTAGTCCCCGAAGAGCACCTCCGCCAGCGCCGTGCCCGCCTCCTGGCCGCCGTGGGCGGTCCAGAGCACGGCGGCCAGATTCCGATCCGCCCAGGGAATCGCCACCGGATAGCTGCTGACGATCACCAGCACGGTGCGGGGATTCGCGGCGCCGACCCGGCGCACCAGCTCCTCCTGCGCCGCGGGCAGCTCCAGCCGAACCCGATCCTCGGTCTCCCGGCCGTTGATGTGCGGATCGTTGCCGATGACGATCACCGCGACGTCGGCTCCCGAGGCCGTCTCCACGGCCGTCTCGAC
Organism: Actinoalloteichus fjordicus; assembly: GCF_001941625.1. Taxonomy (NCBI): domain Bacteria; kingdom Bacillati; phylum Actinomycetota; class Actinomycetes; order Pseudonocardiales; family Pseudonocardiaceae; genus Actinoalloteichus; species Actinoalloteichus fjordicus. Next base: position 1,626,030 of record NZ_CP016076.1, on the reverse strand, counting down.
GCCGCGCCGGTCGACGTGGATCGTGAACGGCGTCGCGGCGGTCTGCTGGTCGCCCGCGCTCTGCCGGTCCTCGGTGTCCGGACGCCCCTCGGCGACGTCGGCCCGCAGCACCCCGTCGGCGTCGACCCGCACCCAGCGCGCGAGCGCTCGGTTGAACAGCCGGACCCGTCCCGAGCCCGCCTGCTGGATCTCGAAGGTCTCGTGCACCACCCATTCGCCGGGCATCACGCGGTCGTTGACCAGGCTGCCGTCCGCGCGCGCCGAGACGTACCGCCCGTTGGCCGCCGACCGCAGGGTCTGCACCCCCTCGCCCCAGTCGATCAGATCGAAGCGACAACGGTCGCCGTCGACGCCGGTCGCCTCGACCGCGTCGAGAAGCCGCAGCGCACCGCCCTCGGCGGCCGGGCCCGCGCCGACCAGCCTGCCGTCGGCCGCGACCAGGCTGATGCGGTCGACGCCCTCGTCGGTGACCACGTCGGCATCCGAGGCGGCGGCCAGCCCGCCCGCGGGCGTGACCTGATAGGGCAGGGTTCCGCTGTACCAGTCCTCGTAGAGCACGTCGGCGTGCGTGCCGATCACCGCGATCCGGCGGATGTCGGCCCGACGCAGCGGAAGCAGCTCGTCCTCGTTGCGCAGCAGGACGACGGCCTCCCTGGCCGCCTCCCTCGCCAGCTCCCGATGCGCGGGCGAGTCGATCACCGCATCGGTGATCAGGGCATAGGGGTTGATCGCGTCGGCCGCCCCGGCGCCTCCCCCGGCTCCAGAGTCCGATCCCGTCGTCACCGCCGCCGGTGCCGGATCGAACTCGCCGAGCCGCAGCCGCAGCAGCAGCAGGCGGCGCAAGGCCCGGTCCACGTCGGCCTCGGTGATGAGCCCGCGCCGCAGCGCCTCGCGCAGCTGCCCGGCGGTGAACTCGGAGTCGGTGTCATGGTCGGTGAAGCTGTCCACCCCGGCGAGCAGCGCCGCCGCGTGGCCGGTGGGCTGATCGGGGTGATAGCCCTGGACACCGGCGATGTTCGACGGCGCGTGCGCGTCACTGCACACCACGATCTCGTCGTCGGCCCAGCTGCGCAGCACCCCGAGCAGCTCGCCGTCGGTGTGCGCGGGCCTGCCGTTGACCAGGTTGTAGGACGGCATCACGCCGACGGCGGCTCCCGAGGCGATCGCGGCCCGGAACGCGGGCAGCTCGTATTCGTGCAGTACCCGGGCGCGCAGGTCGGAGGAGGTGGTGTCCCGATCGGTCTCGTTGTTGTAGCCGAGGAAGTGCTTCAGCGTCGGGGCGGTCTTCAGATAACGCGGATGATCGCCGCGCAGTCCGCTCGCGTAGGCCACCGAGAGGACGCCGGTGAGCAGCGGGTCTTCTGCGTAGCCCTCCTCGTTGCGTCCCCAGCGCGGATCGCGCAGCAGGTTGACCACCGGCGCCCACACGTTGAGGCCGCCGTTGACCGGGTCCCGGTGATGGAAGCCCCGGACCTCGTCGCCGGTCGCGGAACCGACCCGACGCAGCAACTCGGGATTCCAGGTGGCACCCAGCCCGACGGCCTGCGGGAAGACCGTCGCCGGGCCGACCCAGGCCAGGCCGTGCAGGGCCTCCATCCCCGTGTGGAAGGACGCCAGTCCCGCCGAGGGCACGGCGGGCTGGAACTGGTGGAGCATGAGCAGTCTCGTGTCGAGATCCAGCAGCGACAGCAGTGCGGCGATGCGGCGATCGGGGGGCAGCGCGGGGTCGAGGTGAGGTGGTGCGGCTGGCCTGCCTTCGGTCGAGTCGTCGGGCTGATCCGGGCTCACGGACGGACCTCCTCATTCGCCGACAGACGCCGGGGCGACTATCCGAGGCCCGTTCGACGATCGGTCGATCGCCCATCGAATATGGCGTCGAACAATTCGCGAGAATTCATCGAATTCCGATGTCGAAGCGCTTCGATTACACCCTCAAGTCAGCATCGGCTCATCATCGTTCTGCTTATAGAATGATCGGGATTCCGAAGTTCGCAGATCGGAACCCGACCGTCAAGATGTGAATCAGCGATGGAGCGGCAGGAGTCAGCCCAGGCGGGACACTGCGGCAGCCGCCGCCTGCGCCGCACCGTCGGTGTCGAGATGCCCGTCGGAGACGACGATCAGCAGTCGGCGCGCGAGCGTGTCGGCGGGGGCCAGTCGAATCGGCTCGTCGATGGCCAGTGAGGAGCCGATCCCCGGATAGTCGGCGATCCGGACGAACCAGGGATCGGCGGCGGTGCGGGCGTCGCCCGCCAGGAAGACCAGCGTGTAGCCCGCACCGTGGAGTCCGTGTCCGTGCACCGCCAGCCAGTCGGCCGTCGACTCGTGCACGCCGTTCTCCCCCGACGCCTCGGCGGTGAACACCGTGGGAGCGATGGTCGAGGCGGGCAGCCGCCAGAAGAAGCCGCCGTAGCCGCCGCCTGCCTTGCCGTTGGTCGCGGGACTGCCGAGTTCGATCTCGGCCTCGGTGGCGTTGGTCAGTGTGAAGGCGAAGTCGAGCACCCAGGCGTTCGACGTGTCCGCAGGCCGGACGGCGATCCGCCGCCGCTCGACGAGCTGGAGTCCGCCGGTCGGGCTCCGCCAGTGCAGCTCTTCCTCGATCTCTTCGGGGCGTCGGAGATCGGGCCTGGCGGCCAGCAGTCGACTGCGGTCGATGCGGCCGTGATCGGCCTGCCAGGTCGGACCGCCCTCGCGGAGGAAGGTCCGGCCGCCCCAGAAGTTCGTCTTCGCGACGTCCTGCAGGGCCACCGAGACCCCCAGGTGCCACGGGTGATCCTCGGGCGCCGAGTCGGTCACCACGACGCCTGCGGCGGTGCGCACGGGGTGCAGATACGGCCGAGGCCCCTGGGTCGTGCGCAGGCTCGGGTCGGACACCACGGAGCGGACGACCGGATCGGCGCCGAGCCACAGCTCGATCTCGGTGCTCGCCTCGGCGGGCGTTGCCTGCATGGACATCATCGACCTCACCTGGACGGAGCGGGCGGTGCCCGGTCCCTCGGAAAGCGCTTGCCGAAGGTAGGAGAAGACGCGCCGCACTGTCAACCGCGACGATCGTCGTCGTCGACGCGGCGAGCCCCGGCCGTTCGACCAGCTCAGGACGGCGACACCGCTGGACGGACCACGGCCGCGCGGACCCCGGCACGCCACGCCCGCCCGACACCGACCGGCGCCCACTGGCCTCACCAGGGGTGATGACCTGCACGATCAGCCGGGAGCGCTCCCACATCAACACCGCACCCTCCCGTCGTCCGACGCCACCGACGTCGTCGCCCCCGTCAGACAATGATCTACGCTCGTCTCGATTCGACGTCGAAACGCTGTCACCAGCATCGACGCCGAACGGTGAGATGGGAGTCACAACTCGATATTGACACCGGGGCAACGTGGGCGCAACCATCTCCCTAGCCGCGAGCGCTCGAAAATGGGAGCGCTCCCGGAATTCGGTCAGCGCCGATCGATTCGATGACGAGGGCCGAGCGCGTCGCCGGAGTACCTCCCCGCGAGGAAGGAACGAGCTAGTGCGCCGACCAGTCAGACGCCGTGGTGTCCCGCTTCTCGTCGCCGCCGTGACGATCCCGTTACTCGGGACGGCCGTGCCGCAGGCAGCAGCTCAGGAAGAGACAGAGCAGATCAGCAACGGCGACTTCGCCGAGGGAACAGCCCCCTGGTGGTGGACTCCCACCGCGCCCGCCGCCGTCGTCGACGGCGCGCTGTGTGCGGAGGTCGAGGGCGACACGATCAATCCGTGGGACGCCATCGTCGGCCACAGCGGAATCCACCTCCAGCCGGGCGAGTCCTACGCCCTGTCCTTCACCGCCTCCGCATCGGCTCCCGTCATCATCAACACCAACGTCCAGCTCTCCGTCGAGCCCTACACCCAGGAGCTGAGCGAACGGACCACGCTGGGCGCCGAACCCGTCGAGTTCTCCTACGCCTTCACCTCCGGCGCCGACACCGAGAACGCGCAGGTCGCCTTCCAGCTGGGCGGGGCCGCCGAGCCGTGGACCTTCTGCCTGGACGACGTGTCGCTGCGCGGCGGTGAGGCTCCGCCGCCGTATGAGCCGGACACCGGGCCGAGGGTCCGGGTGAATCAGGTCGGCTACCTGCCGTCGGGACCCAAGCAGGCCACGGTCGTGACCGATGCCGCCGAGGCACTGCCGTGGGAGCTGACCGACGCGGCCGGAGCGGTGGTCGCCGAGGGGCAGACCGTCCCGCAGGGCGTCGATCCCAGCTCCGATGAGGCCACCCACGGAATCGACTTCAGCGAGGTCACGGCGGAGGCCACCGGCCTGACGCTGAGCGCCGACGGCGAGACCAGCCATCCCTTCGACATCGACGCGGGCCTGTACGACACGTTGCGGACCGACGCACTGGCGTTCTTCTATCACCAGCGCAGCGGCATCGAGATCGAGGCGGAGCACGTCGGCGAGGACTACGCCCGCCCGGCGGGACATCTGGGCGTCGCCCCGAACCTCGGCGACATCGAGGTGCCGTGCCAGCCGGGAGTCTGCGACTACACACTGGACGTCAGCGGCGGCTGGTACGACGCGGGCGACCACGGCAAGTACGTGGTCAACGGCGGCATCTCGGCGGCGCAGGTGATGGGCGTCTACGAGCGGGCGCTGGTCGAGGGCGACACCGAGGCCGTCGCCGACGGCACCCTGTCGATCCCCGAGCAGGCCAACGGCGTGCCCGACGTACTGGACGAGGCGCGCTGGCAGCTGGAGTTCCTGCTGAGCATGCAGGTCCCGGCGGGTGAGGAACAGGCGGGCCTGGTCCACCACAAGATCCACGACGCGGCCTGGACCGGACTGCCGCTGCTGCCGCACCGCGACCCGCAGACCCGCGAGCTGCATCCCGTCTCCACCGCCGCCACCCTCAATCTGGCGGCGGCGGGCGCCCAGTGCGCCCGACTGTTCGCCGACTTCGATCAGGCCTTCGCGGATCGCTGCCTCGCCTCGGCCGAGACGGCCTGGGACGCGGCCAACGCCCACCCGATCCACTACGCCGACCCGCTCGACGGGATCGGCGGCGGCGCCTACAGCGACAGCGACGTCACCGACGAGTTCTACTGGGCGGCGGCCGAGCTGTACCTGACCACCGGCGCGGCGGACTACCTCGACGCGGTCACCTCCTCGGAGCACCACGGCGCGCAGGCCTTCACCGACTGGGGCTTCGGCTGGGCGGTGACCGGCCCGCTGGGACTGCTCAACCTGGCCACCGTGCCGAGTGATCTGCCCGCCGACCAGCTCGCCCTCGTGCGTGCGGCCGTCGTCGACGGCGCGAGCCGCTACGCCGAGACGGCGGCGAACGAGGTCTACGGCCTGCCGTACGCCCCGGAGGATCACGCCTACGTGTGGGGCTCCAACAGCCAGGTGCTCAACAACATGGTGGTGCTCGGGGTCGCCTACGACCTCACCGGCGACGCCGAGTTCCGCGACGCGGTCCTGACGGGCTGGGACTACCTGCTCGGCGGCAACCCGCTGAACGTCTCTTACGTGACCGGTTACGGCGAGTACGACGCCCGCAATCAGCACCACCGGTTCTGGGCGAACCAGCTCGACCCGTCGCTGCCCAACCCGCCCGCGGGCTCGGTGGCGGGTGGTCCGAACGTGAGCCTGGACGACCCGGTGGCCGCCGAGGCGCTGGCGGGCTGCGCGCCCGCGTTCTGCTACATCGACGACATCGAGTCGTGGTCGACCAACGAGGTGACCATCAACTGGAACGCCCCGCTCGCCTGGGTGGCGGCGTTCACCGCCGACGTGGCGGGCGCCGACGGCCCGCCCACCGAGCCGCCCGCCGGGACCTGCGACGTGTCCTACCTGGTGCAGAGCCAGTGGAACAACGGATTCACCACCCAGGTCTCCATCACCAACACCGGCGATGAGCCGGTGCAGGGCTGGGCACTGGACTGGACCTTCGACGGCGACCAGCGGGTGACGCACTCCTGGAACACCCAGCTAGTCCAGCGCGGCGCGGCGGTCTCGGCCGCCGACATCGGCTGGAACGCCACGATCGCCCCCGGCCGATCCGTGACCTTCGGCTTCAACGGCTCGTTCAGCGGCACCAACGGCACCCCCGGAGCGTTCACGCTTAACGGGGACGCCTGTGCCTGAGTACCGCTGACCACGACGGCGGGGTCCGGCGAACCAGGACGCCGGGCCCCGCCCCCCTTTACTTCTCTGGGTGCCTCGGTGCAGGACCGCCCGAGGCGTCGACGCCCGCAGAGTGCTCGGTCCACTCCGGGCGATCTCTTCCGAGAATCGGTCCCGGTCTCCGCAGACCTGCCCGGCCGGGTCGAAGATGCTCGCGGCGCCCCCGCAGTCTCGGCCGCCGGACCTCTCCTCCTCGGCGATCTCGGCTCGACGCGATGTCAACCGCCGACGGCCCACGGCCCGGCCGGCCTCAGGCCAGCAGGCCCTGCTCGTGCAGGTGGTCGAAGACGATCTTGTCCACGGCCGAGACCCGCTCGCGGTCGGCGTAGGACAGCAGCGCGATCTCCTCGATCTCCATGGACGCCGTCGGCGTGCCGACCGCCTCGGCCGTGTAGCAGGTGAGCCGCACCAGCACTCCGGCAGGCTTGCCGTGTGCCTGCGTTTCGAAGGTGCCGAGGCGTCGGGCGGTGTCCGGCACGATCTCGACGGCCAGCTCCTCCCGGACCTCGCGAACGAGGGTCTCGACGTCGGACTCGCCGGGCTCGCGTTTGCCGCCGGGGAAGTAGAAGACGTCCCGGCCCCTGGTCCTGGCGCTGAGGATCCGTCGGTCCGTCAGCCGAACCCACGCCACCTTGTCCACGGTCACGACTCGGCCCGCCCCGCAGACGCTCTCTCGGTCATCCTCATGGGTTCATCCTGCCCGGTGATGCACGGCGTCCACGGACCCGGCGGCAGCCGAGGTCGGACACTGTGCGGGGAGCCGCTGGAGAAGCCGAGAATGCCGGCCTGTTCAGCGCGGCGCGGCCATGCCGGGGTGCGCGATGGGGAGGCCTGCCAGTGTCGCCGAGCCGAGCAGCCGTCGATCGTAGGTGACGAAGGCCGTGAGTCTGTCGCCGAAGACGGCCTGCGCCGTCGCCAGATGGATCGCATCCAGAGATCGGAGTCCCGGGTCCGAATACGCGGCGGCCGTTGCCCGAACGACTTCGTCGATCTCATACACGGCGATCCTTCCGAGGACCGCTGGAACCGAACTCAGCAGTTGCGGCGCACGTCGCAGCAGTGCTCGTGGGATTTCGATCTCGGCGAGGGCCGACGAGACCAACACATCGCCCTGCCTCTCGGAAAGCCACGCCGTGAGATCCGCGCTCTCCTGCTCGCGATGAATGAGCTTGACCAGAGCCGCGGTATCCAGGTAGATCATCAGTAGCGCTCTTCGTCACGGAGTGAGCCGATGAGTTCACCTGCTTCGAAATCACCTTGTACCGGCCCGGGCGGCAGCGGGATAGGGCCGGCGAGACGAGGAGCACGCAGCCTCCCCAGCGCGAGAAGATCCTCATACCGTGACGCGAGGGCAGGAACTATGCGCGCGATCACCGTTCCGCGCTCGGTGACGTCCAAGGCCTCGCCGCGCTTGACCCGCGCCAGCACGCCTGCGGTGTCCTGATTCAACGTGCGAACGGGAATTTCAGCCATGACGACATGGTAGTACATCTCGTAGTACGAGCGTCGCGATCAAGCATCACCCGATAGTGCGGGATACCCCCTGGGCCTATGCTGCACGTTCGCAGGCCAGGGCCACGCCGCCTCGCCGTTCGCGCGGTTGCCATGCATACCCCTCGGGGGTAGGGTTCCGTGAGGATGGCAGGGGCGAGACGACCCCGTCGCACTGATCCACGCCGCACCGGTTCAGGCGACGCTCCGCCCGCGACCACCAGACGAGACGACACACCACACCCAGGCCGAGGAGACCGCGATGACCACCGAGCAGTTGAACACCAGCACCTACACCGTCACCGGCATGACCTGCGGGCACTGCGTCAGCTCGGTGCAGGAGGAGGTCGGGGAGCTGGCCGGGGTCACCGACGTCGCCGTCGACCTGCCCAGCGGCCAGGTCACCGTCACCAGTGTGACCGCGCTCGACGCCGAGGCCGTGCGGGCAGCCGTGCAGGAAGCCGGATATGAGGTGACCGCCTGAGATGAACGTCGCCACGCGCCTGGGCGCGTTCCTACTGGCCGTGGCCGCTGCGTTCGGCCTCGCCTACGCGGCGGGGCAGTTCGCTGGCCCCGTGGGCGAGGCCCCGCCGCCCGCCCACGAGGTCCCCGGCGGCGCGCCGCACGAAGTCCACGATCCCGGCCGCTGACGGCCGTCGAACCGCCGATTCACGGCACCGAGAGACTCCAGGGGAATGGTGATGGCCGCAGTCGCGCACGGCGAGCAGCAGACGACGGACGTCGAGAACGCGGGTGAAGAGCAGGACGCGCAGATCGAGCTGATCATCGGCGGCATGACCTGTGCCTCCTGCGCCGCCCGGATCGAGCGCAAGCTCAACCGGATGACGGGTGTGCAGGCCAGCGTGAACTACGCGACTGAGAAGGCACGGGTCCACTTCCCGGTCTCGCTCTCCCCTGACGAACTGATCGCGACCGTCGAGCAGGCGGGCTATACGGCCGCCGTCCCGCCGCCGCCCGCTCCCGCCGCCGCTGCGACCTCCCCCGATGAGCAGGAACCGAGGGCCGAGGATGCCAGGCTCGCGGTCCTGCGGCAGCGGATGCTGGTGAGCGCAGCGCTGTCGGTGCCGGTCATTCTGCTGGCGATGGTGCCTGCGCTGCAGTTCACCTACTGGCAGTGGGCCTCGCTGACGCTGGCCGCGCCGGTGGTCGCCTGGGGCGCGCTGCCGTTCCACCGGGCCGCCTGGACGAACCTGCGCCACGGCGCCGCCACCATGGACACGCTCATCTCGATGGGCACACTGGCGGCTCTCGCCTGGTCGGTGTACGCGCTGTTCTTCGGCACGGCGGGCGTGCCGGGCATGATCCACCCGTTCGAGCTGACCATCGAGCGCACCTCCGGCGCGGGGAACATCTACCTGGAGGTCGCCGCCGGGGTCACCACCTTCATCCTGATGGGTCGCTACTTCGAGGCCAGGGCGAAGCGACGCAGCGGAGCGGCCCTTCGGGCGCTGCTGGAGCTCGGCGCGAAGGACGTCGCGGTCCTGCGGGACGGCAGCGAGCTGCGGATTCCCGTCGATCAGCTCGCGGTCGGGGACCACTTCGTGGTGCGGCCGGGCGACAAGATCGCCACCGACGGCGTGATCACCGAGGGCTCCTCTGCCGTCGACCTCTCCATGATCACCGGCGAGTCCGTACCGGTGGAGGTCGTCGCGGGCGATGCCGTGACCGGCGCCACCGTCAACGCCGCAGGCAGGCTGGTCGTCCGGGCCGCCCGTGTCGGCGCGGACACGAAGCTCGCGCAGATGGCGCGGCTCGTCGAGGACGCTCAGACCGGCAAGGCCGAGGTGCAGCGGCTGGCCGACCGGATCTCCGCCGTCTTCGTGCCGATCGTGATCGTGCTGGCCGCCGCGACGCTGGGCTTCTGGCTGGGCGCGGGAGCGGGCGCGGCCGGGGCGTTCACCGCCGCCGTCGCCGTGCTGATCATCGCCTGCCCGTGCGCGCTCGGGCTGGCCACTCCGACGGCGCTGCTCGTGGGCACCGGCCGGGGCGCCCAGCTGGGCATCCTGATCAAGGGTCCGCAGATCCTGGAGTCGACCCGCCGGGTGGACACCGTGGTGATCGACAAGACCGGGACCGTCACGACCGGCCGGATGACCCTGGTCGACGTCGTCGCCGCGCCTGGTGAGGACGCGGACGAGGTGCTGGGGCTGGCGGGCGCGCTGGAGGACGCCTCCGAGCACCCGATCGCCGTGGCGATCACCGCAGGCGCCCGCGAGAAGACGGCCACGCTCCCCCCGGTCGCCGAGTTCGCCAACTCCGCAGGGCTGGGCGTGACCGGCCGGGTCGACGACCGCTCGGTCGTGGTCGGTCGGCCCGCGCTGCTCGCGGAGCGGTCGATGCCGCTGCCCGCCGAGCTGGTCGCCGCACAGGACGCCGCACAGCAGCGGGGACGCACCACGGTCGCCATCGGCTGGGACGGCCGGGCCCGGGGCCTGCTCATGGTGGCCGACACCGTCAAGCCGAACAGCGCGGCGGCCGTCCGAGAGCTGCGTGCCCTCGGGCTGACCCCGGTGCTGTTGACCGGCGACAACGAGACCTCGGCTCGGGCCGTCGCCGACGAGGTCGGCATCGAGCAGGTGCACGCCGAGGTGCTGCCCGCCGAGAAGGTCGAGGTGATCGCCCGCTTGCAGGCCGAGGGACGCGTGGTCGCCATGGTCGGCGACGGAGTCAACGACGCGGCAGCCCTGGCTAAGGCCGACCTCGGACTGGCGATGGGCACCGGAACGGACGTGGCCATCGAGGCGAGCGACCTGACCCTGGTCGGCGGCGACCTGATGTCGGCCGCCGACGCCATCCGCCTGGCCCGCCGCACCCTGAGCACCATCAAGGGCAATCTGTTCTGGGCCTTCGTCTACAACCTCGCCGCGCTGCCGCTGGCGGCAGCCGGGCTGCTGAACCCGATGATCGCGGGGGCGGCGATGGCCGTCAGCTCGGTGTTCGTGGTCAGCAACAGTCTCCGGTTGCGCGGCTTCAGCACGCTGCGGCCTACGGCGGACTCGCCCGCCGCGACGCGGCCGCGCTCCACGGCGTCGGCGGTCCGCTGACGCCGGAGTCCGGGTCGCCGACGCGGTGCAGATCCGATCACCGGCACCGCGGGCGGCGCGACTCGGACGAACCTCGTCGATCCGGTGGACCAGGGACGTCCGCCGAGGCAGCCCCGGGAGCCTCCGGCGGGTCGAAGCGGGCTTCTGCGAGGCCGTCAGCTCGGGTCGCCGCCCGACTGCTCGCCGCCATGGCGCGGATCGACTTGGGCCGGATCAGCCGTCCCCGGAACGGACCGACACCGGCTGTGCGGCGAGGCGTCCGCTCGCGGGCCGACGTCGATCCAGTTCCAGGGCGATGCCGACGAGTTCGAAACAGTCGAGCGCGTCCACCTCGGCGACGTCGAACCAGCGGGCCTGATCCGTGGAGCCGCCGACCTCGTGCCGCAGTTCGCCGCCGACGATGTGCACGGCGTAGAAGACCTGGAAGGCGTGGTGATCGACCGGCGCACCGCCGCGGACCACCTGCCGCCGTTGACTGTTCACGCCCAGTAGCGCGTCGACCTCGACCTGGTAGCCGGTCTCCTCCTCGACCTCCCGTCGAACCGCGTCGAGCGGGTCCTCGGCGTGGTCCAGCCCACCACCCGGCAGCGTCCACCGAACGCCGCTGCGCCCCACCCACCTGGCAAGCAGGATCCGATCACCCTGACGGCACACCGCGTAGGACCCGACTCGCACCTCGCGCGTCGCGGCGGAGTCATTCTCGACGACATCCATACGCACCCCCACTCTCGGCCGCGTTCGGTCGGTGGTCGCACGGCACCGTCCGCCCACGCCCGCTTCGGACGCTATCGAGGCGCGCCCTGCCGGACGTGACGATCCGCACCCGGCCCACCGGATCGGGGTAGGCCTGCGCCGATCCCGGCCGTCGGCGCCCGTGTTCGCGATCACGGTAGACCTCCGGAAGCCGACCTGCCGTGTCCTTGGTCACTCTGACTCGGCCGGGTGACGGAGAACACGAGGGCCGTGGCAGCCGGCTCAGGCTGCCATCGGCGGGATCGGGCGAACTTCGGGCCGGTAGAGTATGGGGACGACCGCGTCACGGACGTCCCGGACACGTCTCGACCCCGCAGTCCGCCTGCGGGAAGCACCGCCGAAGTGCTTCACTCCCTCGGCCGATGCCGCGTCCGGAATCGGGTTCATGAACGGTCTTGACGGCGCACACGACGACCGTCCGACGGCCGCTCACAACGCGGGCGAAGCACACGTTCCCGTAGGGCTGCTGGTCCGATCATCGGGTGACAGACCAACACCTTCTGTCAGGCATCCGAGGTGACGACGAGGAGACGACACGCGTATGACGGTCGGCGAGAACGGCGAGAACGGCAAGAACACTGCCACGAAGAACAGCACGTCGCGACCCGGGACCCGCCGGGCGAGCTGGGACGTGCTGCGGGCCGTCGCCATCGCGCTCGTGGTGGTGCAGCACGCCACCTGGGGCGGCCCGTTCCTCGTGCCGGAGCTGGAGGAACGCCCGGTCTTCCTGAGCCTCCAGGCGGGCGCCTCGATCCTGATGATCATCTCCGGGTACTTCATCTGCCAGACGCTCAGCTCCAGCGGCCCGAGGGCACTGTTGCAGAACCGGCTGGTCCGGGTGATCCCGCCGATGGTCGCCGCCGCCGTCCTCACTCACGTGATCGTCCATCTCTGGGGTCCGGAGTCGCTGGAGCGCAGCTTCGCCTCGCTGATCGGCACGATCCTGGTGTATCCGCCGGGCCTGATCGAGGGCATCAGCCGCACCGACGGCAGTTACTGGACCATTCCACTCCAGGTCACCGCGTTCCTGGTCACGGCACTGCTGTGGCCGCGCCGCTGGCGCCACGGCCTCCGGCTGCGGATGACGCTGGCCATCGCGGCGGTGGTGCCCGTCGCGCTGGAACTCGTCAAGAGCGCCGGGCCGGGACCGACCCTCACCCGAGGCATCGAGATCGCCGAGACCGTGGGCGCCGGGCGGGTGCACCTGCTGGCGGCGGGTGCGGCGTTGTGGCTGTGGGGCACGCATCGCTCCGGCAACGGCGTGCTCACCATCGTCGCGGCTGCGATCATGACTCAGTTCCTCACCTCGTCCGACGTCGCGGGCGCGGTCGCCATGGCCGTGGCGACCGTGGCCATCGGCGCGGCGGCGCGGGGACCGGACTGGGATCACCCGGTCCTGCGGCCGGTGGTCTGGCTGGCAGGCATCTCCTACGGCGTCTACCTGGTCAACCACAACATCGGTTACAGCGTGATGTACCGGCTGTCGGAGGCCGGGGTGCCGCCGATGGCGCAGTCCGCCGCGATGATCGTGTGCTCGGTGATGCTGGGCTGGCTGCTGACCAGGCTCGTAGAGGAGCCGATCGCCCGGCGATTCCGGTATCGCCGCAAGAAGGCGGCGGCCCCGGCGACGATCGAGACGAACAGTTCCGAAGCGCATCGGATCGACCCGCACGGCACGTCGATCGCGCACGACACCGTGGAGTCGGGAGCACGGTCCGATCCCGCCACGCGGCTCGTCGAGTCCGGCACGACCGCGCCCGCACACACCGTCTCGACGACAAGGGACGAGGCCGTCGACGCCGGCTCGCGGCAGGCTCCCGAGACCGAGGCGCTGCGGCAGGCAGGCGGCCGGGACTACGCCGCAGGCCCGGAGGACGGCTGCTCGGAGGATGAGCTGCCGTCGTCGGAGCGGGCGGCGCGTCGAGCCGACTCGGAGGCGGCGCTGTACCGCTGACCGGGGCGTCGGGCCGGGACGAACCGCAGCTCACGCACGACCGTCCACGCTGGGAAACCGCTGGTCCCGCCGCCGGACGGGTGCTCGGCGTACCGGTGATCTCGGATCGACCGACCGCCGAACGCCGCCACCTTTACCCACGACCAGCCCCGGAATCGGTCCAGCTCCCGAGGAGCCGCTGGTCGAACACACCCGCTCGTCGAGCATCGGTGCCCCGCCCGGCCCCCTGCCCCCACGATCGGCCACCACGTCGAGACGCACTGTGTAGGAGCGGTCAGACCACCCGCAGCGAGATCGTCGTGGTGTTTCGGGTGCCGAGCAGACTCTGCAGGCTGTGATGCAGCCATTGCATGGTCTCCAGCGCTCTCGCGTGATGCAGCGGACCGGCGTCGATCGGCACGCAGCCGATGCTCTGCACGAGCCGCACCATCGTCATCCGCGCCTCGGGATCGTCGGTGGCGATGAAGACGTCGAGCGACTCGTCCCCCGCGAGGGTGCCTGCGAAGGTGGTGTTGAAGGCCTTGACCACCGAGGTGCCCATCGGCGCGAGTGCGGCGATCCGCTCCGCCATCGAGAACCCGGCGGGACTGTGCAGCTCCACCAGCGGTCCGGCCGGATTGGTCGCGTCGACGACGATCTGTCCCGGCAGCTGCTCACCGTACTGCTCCATCAGGTCGGGCACGGCGGCGCCGGGCACGGCCAGGATCACGAGGTCGACCGCAGGCAGCGGATCGCCGATGGTGCTCGCGGTCACGACGCCCGCCCCCGCCGCGCCGAGCAGGGCTGCGAGGCGTTCGGCCCGGTCAGTCGTCCTGCCGAACACGACGACCTCGTGCTGACCGCGCAGCAGCCGATCACCGAGCCCACCCGCCAGGGCACCGGTTCCGACGATCGCGATCCGCATCGCCGACCTCCCGCTCCTGAGCCTTGTCGAGGGGCGCTTTCGCGCCATGCCAGCCAACCCTTGACGGCCGGAGCGCGCCCGACGAGCATCGAGAGTGCACCGCGTGGTTCACACCGTCTGTGAGCCGTGGGCGACGGTGCCGTGCCACGGGTGTGCCTGAAACTCATGCCGATGGCGGATGTCCGACAACGCATTCGCCACAGCGGCGCGGCCGTCGTCCACCGACTCAGTGGTTTTCAGTTCAACAGGCAGAAGACAGCCGGTTGACGCAGGATTGATCACCGGTGAGGCGACCGGTCGGCGCGGCCCCGTTGCGATCACCACGATCTCCAGCAGGCAGGATGAGACCGTCAACCCACCACGGAAGGGACGTCGCGGTGAGCGGACGACTGGTCGTCGACGAGGTGTCGCCAGTGATCAGCCTCGGTCGGTATCCGGCCAAGGCGGTGGTCGGCGAGCATGTTCCGGTGCAGGCCACCCTGTGGCGGGACGGGCACGATCGACAGGCCGCGAACGTCTCCTGGCGAGGTCCGGCCGACCGCGTCGCACGGCAGACCCGCATGGTGTTGACCGATCCCGGCTTGGACCGCTGGTCGGCGGTGATCCGACCCGATCAACCGGGCATGTGGACGTTCCGAGTGGACACCTGGTCTGATCCATGGGCGACCTGGCGCCATGCGGTGGAGACGAAGATCGGCGCTGGTCAGGGCGCCGCCGAGCTGGCCAACGACCTGGAGACCGGCGCCCGGCTGCTGGAACGGGTGGCCAGGAGACCGGGCAGTAGAGCCGTGCGCGCGGCGCTGACCACGGCGGTGTCGGCCCTGCGCGACGCGGGCAGACCGCTGCCGCAGCGGGTGGCACCCGCGTTCGACGAGCCCGCCGACACCGTGATGACCGAGCAGCCGGTGCGCGAACTGGTCACCAAGGGGGTCGTGCACCAGCTCTGGGTGGATCGGGAGCGGGCGCTGGTCGGTTCCTGGTATGAGTTCTTTCCTCGGTCGACCGGCGGGCACGACGAGCTGGGCAGACCGGTGCACGGAACGTTCCGCACCGCCGCCGCCGAGCTGGAGCGAGTCGCGGACCTCGGCTTCGACGTCGTCTATCTGCCGCCGATCCACCCCATCGGCCACGTACACCGCAAAGGACGCAACAACACCCTCACACCGGGACCCGACGACGTCGGATCGCCGTGGGCCATCGGATCACCCGACGGCGGACACGACGCCGTCCACCCCGACCTCGGCACGCTGGACGACTTCGATCGATTCGTGGCCCGCGCCACCGAATTGAACCTCGAGGTCGCCCTCGACCTCGCCCTCCAATGCGCCCCCGACCACCCCTGGGTCCGCGACCACCCCGAATGGTTCACCACCCGACCCGACGGCACCATCGCCTACGCCGAGAACCCACCCAAGAAATACCAGGACATCTACCCCCTCAACTTCGACAACGACCCCACCGGGCTATACCAGGAGATCCGTCGCGTCGTCATCCACTGGATCGACCACGGCATCCGCATCTTCCGGGTGGACAACCCCCACACCAAACCACCGGACTTCTGGGAACACCTCATCGCGGAACTCAAGACGACCCACCCCGACGTCCTGTTCCTCTCCGAAGCCTTCACCAGACCCGCCCGCATGTACGGACTCTCCCGACTCGGCTTCACCCAGCACTACACCTACTTCACCTGGCGCACCACCAAACACGAACTCACCGAATTCGGCAGCGATCTCGTCGCCCACGCCCACGAGGCGCGGCCCAACCTCTTCGTCAACACCCCCGACATCCTGCCGACCTCCCTGGCCCACGCGAGTTCGGCCGCGTTCGCGATCCGCGCGGCCCTCGCCGCCACGCTGGCGCCCACCTGGGGCGTCTACGCAGGCTTCGAACTCTTCGAGAACGAACCCGTCCGGCCCGGCTCCGAGGAATATCTGAACTCGGAGAAGTACGAACTGCGGCCCCGCGATCACACCAGGGCGCTGAGGGAGGGTCGATCGCTCGAACCCTGGCTGCACACCCTCAACGAGATCCGACGCCGGAATCGCGCGCTGGCAACACTGCGCACCCTGCGCTTCCATCACGTCGACAACGACGCGCTGATCGTCTACTCCAAGACCGATCCGGCCACCGGGGACGCCGTGATCGTGGTCGTCACCCTCGATCCCGCCGTGCCCCAGGAGGGCACCGTGTGGCTCGACCTGCCCGAGCTGGGCCTGGCATGGGACGACCGGTTCACCGCCCATGAGGAGGTCACCGGGGCACGCTGGGAATGGGGCCAGGCGAACTACGTGCGGCTCGACCCGCACAGCGCCGTCGCACACATCGTCTCGGTGCGACGACCGTGACCATCCCGGTCGTGCGGCCTCGATACCCTACGAGCGACGGCGGCGAGCGGCGGTCCGACGGTAGGGAGCCATGGTGACCGACGACAACGCCGCAGATCGCCGCGCCGGCCCCGCGCAACAGGAAGCAGGGATCGAAGACAGGCCCCGAAGAGTCTGTCTTCGATCCCTCTCCGTCGTGAGCGGGGATCGGCGTGGATGAGCTGCCAGGCGGAGGAGGGAGCCATGGCGGAGCCATGGTGACCGACGACAACGCCGCAGATCGCCGCGCCGGCCCCGCGCAACAGGAAGCAGGGATCGAAGACAGGCTCTAAGATCGTCGACACGCCACGAACTACCGGTGAGGCCGCTCGGTGTCGTTCGGTCGATCAGCAACCAGCGCGGGCCCGCCGCTCGCGCCGACACGACGGCCGTTCTTCCAGTGACCGAGGTGACGCCTGATGCCGACCACGCAGTCCTGTCCACCGCACCCGGAGGAGACCGGCCGACTGCTGTCGGGGGCCCACCACGATCCGCACTCGATCCTCGGCGCCCACCCGCATCCCGACGGGACGCTGATCCGCACGCTGCGGCCGCATGCCGACTCGGTGACCGTGGTGACGGCTGGCGAGCGCCACGTGCTGGCCTCCGTCCACGAGGACGGCCTCTTCTCCGGTGTGATCCCGGAGCCGCCCGGCGACTACCGGCTCGAGGTCGGCTACGGCACGCACACCGAGGTGGTCGACGACCCCTACCGCTGGATGCCGACCGTCGGTGAGCTGGATCTGCACCTCCTGGCCGAGGGCAGACACGAACGGCTCTGGGATGTGCTCGGCGCTCATCTCCAAAGCTATGAGACGTCGCTGGGCGTGGTGGAGGGCACCGCCTTCACCGTGTGGGCGCCCCGGGCCCAGGGCGTGCGGGTCTGCGGCGACTTCGACGGCTGGCACGGGGTGCGCACCCCGCTGCGCTCGCTGGGCTCGACCGGCGTGTGGGAGGTGTTCGTCCCCGGCGTCGAGCCGGGCACGCGGTACAAGTTCCGGCTGCTCGACGCCGACGGCCGCTGGCATGAGAAGGCCGACCCGATGGCCTTCGCCACCGAGGTGCCGCCCGCCACGGCGTCCATCGTGACGGTGTCCGACCACATCTGGCAGGACGACGACTGGGTGGCCCGGCGCGACGCCGCAGACCTGTCCCGAAGCCCGATCAGCGTCTACGAGGTGCATCTCGGCTCATGGCGGCGCGGGCTGGGGTACCGCGAGCTCGCCGAACAGCTCGCCGACCACGTCGTCGAACTGGGCTTCACCCACATCGAACTGCTACCCATCGCCGAACATCCCTACGGCGGATCCTGGGGCTACCAGGTCACGTCCTACTACGCCCCCACCGCCCGCTTCGGCTCGCCGGACGACCTCCGCCATCTGATCGACGTGCTTCATCAGCGGGGCATCGGCGTGATCGTCGACTGGGTGCCCGCGCACTTCCCCCGCGACGAGTGGGCGCTGGCCCGGTTCGACGGGACCCCCACCTACGAGCATCCCGATCCCCATCGGGGCGAGCATCCGGACTGGGGGACCTACGTCTTCGACTTCGGCAGGCCCGAGGTTCGGAACTTCCTCATCGCCAACGCGCTCTACTGGGCCGAGGAGTTCCACATCGACGGGCTCCGTGTCGACGCCGTCGCCTCGATGCTCTACCTCGACTACTCGCGGGAAGACGGCCAGTGGACGGCCAACGAGCACGGCGGCCGGGAGAACCTCGACGCCGTCCGGTTCCTTCAGGAACTCAACGCCACCGTCTACAAGCACCATCCGGGGATCATGATGGCGGCCGAGGAGTCCACCGCCTGGCCGGGCGTCACCCGCCGCACCGATCTCGACGGCCTCGGCTTCGGTTTCAAGTGGAACATGGGCTGGATGCACGACTCGCTGCGCTACGTCGCGCTCGATCCGGTGCACCGCGCGCATCACCACGACGAGCTGACGTTCTCCCTGATGTACGCCTGGAGCGAGAACTACCTGCTGCCGCTCTCGCATGACGAGGTGGTGCACGGCAAGGGCTCGCTGTGGTCGCGGATGCCCGGCGATGACTGGAACAAGGCGGCCAACCTGCGCAGCCTCTACACCTACATGTGGGCGCATCCCGGCAAGCAGCTGCTCTTCATGGGCGGCGAGTTCGGTCAGATCGCCGAGTGGTCCGAGTCGGACTCGCTGGACTGGCAGCTGCTGGACCAGCCCTTGCACGCCGGACTGCGGCGGCTGATCGGCGATCTCAACGCCGCCTACCGCGCGCACCCGGCCCTGTTCACCCGCGACACCTCGTCGACGGGCTTCTCCTGGCTGATCGCCGACGACGCGGCGAACAACGTGCTCGCCTTCCTCCGCCACGGCGAGGACGAGCAGGGCAGGCCCGTCGAACTGGCCTGCGTGGTGAACTTCGCGGGCATCCCTCGACACGACTACCGACTCGGCCTGCCGAAGGCGGGGCGATGGCGGGAGATCCTCAACACCGACGCCACGGCGTACGGCGGTTCCGGCGTCGGCAACGCGGGCGAGGTCGTCGCGGAGCCGGTGTCCTCGCACGGCAGGCCCGCCTCGGCGGTCTTGCAGCTGCCGCCCGCCGGGGCGATCTGGCTGGTGCCCGAACAGTGACGCCGAGTCGGGCGACGTGAGCCGCTCGGCGACCCTCGGCGGCCGACTTCCGGCGGCCGTGCTGGTGCTGCTCCTGGCGCTCGCGCTGGTCGCCGACGGCTCGGTGCAGTGGGGCACTGACCCCGAAGACCTCGCCGCCGGCGGCCTCGGGGCCGGCAGCGTTGCCGCCGAGGGCAACGACACCGGGTCAGGCTCAGCGGGACCCGGCACGACGGCGGCAGAAGCAGCAGGCGCCGAGGTAGATCGGCTGGCGGACGCTGCCGTCGAGGATCTGCTGGCGTACTGGGCGGAGACCTTCGAACCCGCCTTCGCTCTTCCCTGGGTGCCGCCGACCGGCGGGCTGCACGCCGCCGACGGCATCGCCGACGTCGGCCGGAAGGCGCCGCCGTGCCTCGCGAGGACCACCGAGATCGCGGGCTCCGCCTACTACTGTGAGTCGGCCGACGCGCTGGTCTGGGATCGCGGCGTCCTGCTGCCGGTGCTGGCCGAGGATCACGGCCCGGCCGGGGTGACCGTCGTCCTGGCCCACGAACTCGGGCACCGCGTGCACACCAGGCTCGGGGTGGACGACGCCGCGCGCCGCACCATGCCGGAGCGCTACCCCGTGCTGTTGAGCGAGGCGATGGCCGACTGCTACGCGGGGACGTACTTCCGCTGGGCGGTCGACGGCGGCGGCGCATCGGGCTTCACGACGGCCGAGGTAGATGACGCGTTGGCGGCGCTGGTGCGATTCCGGGACCCGATCGTCGTCGGCGAGCCTCCCGAGCGCACCCACGGCGGCGCGCTGGACCGGGTCCTGGCCTTCCACGAGGGATATTCACAGGGGGCGCGGCGCTGCGCCGCGTTGACGACGCAGGACCTCGCCCCACCGCCGCCCCGCCAGGATCGACCGTTGCGCAATCGGCCGCTCGCCGAGCTGAGTACCGAGGACCTCGGCACCTACTTCGCCGACCTGGCGATCCGGCACGGCGGCCACGGCCCAGCTCCCGTGGTCCGCACGGTGGCGGGCGATCCGGACTGCGGCACAGGCCAGGGCCCGGTGGCCTTCTGTCCGGCGGAGCCCGCCGTGGTGATCGGGATCGGAGCCGACGGCGACCTGGCCGAGGTGAACAGCAGGATCGGCGATCACGCCGCCGCCACGATGGTGGCGGGCAGGCACGCCCTGGCCGCCACGACCCGACTGGGACTGCCGATCGACGACCCGACGGCAGGTAGGCGGGCGGTGTGCCTGGTAGGCGCGTGGTCGGCGGCCGGGCCTGCGCAGGCAGACCGGACCGAAGCGGCGGCGGACGACGGGCAGGGTCGGCGGAGTGCGCATGTCGAGGAGCAGTGGTGGGGCGTGGGCGATCTCGACGAGGCCGTGCTCCTGCTGCTGGCCGACGACCAGCCCGCGCGCGATGTCACCGGGTTCGCGGGGGACGGCAGTGGTCTGCAACGGGTGCTCGATTTCGCGGCCGGCCGCCGCGACGGCGCCGCAGACTGTCTCCGACGCTGATCAGCGCATCGCGCGTCGGACCGCGCCGGGCGCCCTGTCCCAGGCACGGGATCGACGTCCACCGGCCGCCTCGAACGGAGCAGACGGATTACCTCACACGAGATTCTCCGGGCCAGTATGGTGCTCTCCGGGTGAGGTGTCTGGTCCGGTTCATCCCGTGCGGACGTCATCCAATCCGTGATGGTTCACGATCGGTCAGGACGTAGCGTGCGAGTGGCCCTCTCCCGACGAAACACCTCGGCACTGACGACGGGCGTCGCGTTGATCGCCGCCGTCAGTCTCCTGATCGGCTGCGGTCCGCAACGGGTGGCGGGTACCGCCGTCCCGTTCGGCGGGCTGGACCCGGCCACCGTCGCCGGGCTTCCGGTGACACACGGCCCCAGCGGCCCTCGCGAAGGCGCGCCCCGCATCGATCTCACCTACGAGAACGGTAACGGCGGCGAGATGGATCGGCTCGCGATGAGCGCGGTCGCCGACCTGTACGACTACTGGGCGACCGAGTACCCGGACACGTTCGACGGCCTGGCGTTCGAACCGGTGGCGAGGCTCGCGTCGTACGACGCCGAGCAGTCGCCCATCGTGATCTGCGGGATGGACACCAGCGGCGTGCCCAACGCGTTCTACTGTCCGCCGGAGGACGCCATCGCCTGGGATCGCGGTGTGCTGATGCCGATGCTCGATCAGCAGTTCGGCCCGATGGCGGTGGTCACCGTGCTCGCCCACGAGATGGGGCACGCGGTGCAGTACAAGTCCGGCAACATGACGGCGGACATGCCGACGATCCTGGCCGAGCAGCAGGCCGACTGCTACGCGGGCGGCTACTTCCGCTACATCGCCGACGGGGACTCGCCGTATTTCGAGGTGTCGACCGGTGAGGGACTCAATGCCATCCTCGCCGCGCTGTTCTCCATTCGCGACCAGGCAGGCACCGACTTCCGAGGTCCCCAGGCACACGGCAACGCCTTCGATCGCACCACCGCCTTCATCTTCGGCTTCAGCGACGGCGCGAGCCGCTGCGCGGAGATGGACGTCGAGGAGATGCAGCAGCGGATCACCCAGCTCGAATTCGCCGAGAGCGACGCGACCGGCCAGCTCGAGGTGAACGAACAGCACGTCGCGCTCGTGGAGCAGAGTCTCGCCGAGGTCTTCGCCGAGGAACTCGACCAGGCGCCCACGCTGGACCTCTCCGGGACGAACTGCGGCGAGACCGAGCCCGCCGCCTACTGCGTCGAGGGCAACAGCATCGGACTGGACATGCCGGAACTCGCGGCCATCGGCACCCCGCCGACCCCCGGCGGCGACCCCTCGGCGGCGGGCATCGGCGACTTCGCCGCGTTCGCCGAGATCGCCTCGCGATACACGATGGCCGTGCAGGAACAGGCCGGACTGTCGTTGGAGGGCCAGTCGGCCGGGCTGCGGACGGCGTGTCTGACCGGTTCCTGGGCGGGCATGCTGATGCCGAACCGCTCGCCCGACGCCACATCCTACGCAGGCCTGCGCATCTCCCCCGGCGACCTCGACGAGGCGGTGGCCGAGCTGCTCAGCCAGGACAGTCTCATCGCCGCCGACGTCGACGGCGCCAGCGTGCCCTCCGGCTTCGCCCGCGTCGAGGCCTTCCAGGTCGGCTTCGAAGAGGGCAACGACCCCTGCACGGAGCAGTTCGGCGACTGATCGGCCGAGCCCCTGCCCGGTTCTCCGACGGCGGCGAGGTCGCTGACGGGGCGATGTCGGATCATGAGCTCGGCAGCGGCCTGCCTCGGACGTCGCGGCCCCATGCGACAAGCCGGGCGAGTGTGGTCGATCAGCGGCGTGATCCACCGTGGGCTCGGCGGCAGGCGAGGCAGGCGCAGGCACGTCCGGCCCGTCACCGCCGGAGCCGCAGGCAGCCTCAGCCGGTCTCGGGGGCCCGCCGCTGCCGGGCGGCCTCGTACAGGGCGATGGAGGCCGAGGCGGCGGCGTTGAGAGAACTGGCCGAGCCGACCATCGGGATGCGGACCAGCTCGTCACAGCGGGCGGCCCATGCGGTGCTCATCCCGGTGGTCTCGTTGCCGATGACCAGCATCGTCGGGCCGCGCAGCTCCGCGTCGGCGATCTCGTGTGCACCGTCCTCGCTCGTCCCGATCACGCGCAGCTCAATGCCGCCCGCCCGCACCTGGTCCACCCAGGCTGCGGCGTGTTCGCCTGCGGCGACCCGCACGGCGGGCATCGCGAAGAAGGAGCCCGTGGTGGCCCGGATGGTCTTCGGGTCGTAGAGGTCCGCGGCATGCCCGGTGATCAGCACCCCGCAGGCACCCAGCGCGTCGGCGGAGCGGATCACCGTGCCGAGGTTGCCGGGACTGGTCGGCCGGTCGAAGGCGACGACGAGCATGTCCGGTCGGACGGGGATTCGCGTCAGGTCGTCGGCGGGGATCTCGGCCACCGCGATGAGCTCCGGCGGCTTGTCGTCCTTCTGCCCCAGCTCGGCCATCAGCTCCGGGGAGAGTTCTTGGACCAGCGCGACGGGGGCGGTGGCCAGGATCTCCGTCGCCCAGGCGGACAGTCGTCCCGAGACCCGCAGCAGCGATCGCAGCGGCCACTGCTGCTGCACGGCGATGCTGATCGGCCGCACGCCTTGAACGAGGAACTCCCCCAGCCGCTGACGCTTGTTCCGATTCGTCACCAGGGCCTGCCACTGCTGGAAGGCGGCGTTGCGCGTGGTGATGCGAAGCGTCTTGGTGGGCCGGGCCGTCACGCGGTCGACCCTAACAGCGCTGATCGACCGGAGCCCGCGCGGCGACCCCGCGCCGTGGAAAGGGGCGCGGGGCCTCGCGGCGACACCCGACTCAGGTCAGTACAGCGCGTTGGCCAGCGCACGGCGGGCGGCGATCACTCGCTCGTCGCCGACCGGATACAGCTCGAACAGCTCCACCAGGTGGCTGCGCACTCGGTTGCGGTCGTCTCCTGCGGAGCGACGCACCGTCTCGATCAGGCGTTTGAAGGCCGCCTCCGCGTCCTGGTCGGCCACCTCGGCATCCGCGGCGGCAAGCTGGGCGTCGATGTCGTCCGGTGCGGCATCGGCCCTGGCCACCGCAGATCGGTCGACGTTCTCGGCCCTCGCCAGGAAGCGCACCTGGATCAGCGCGGCCTTGACGTCCTCGTTCGCGGGTTCCACGTCGAGGATGCGCTGATAGGCGGCTTCTGCCTCGGCGTAGTCGCCGCGCTCGACCGCGTCCTCCGCCTCGACGATCCTCGGGTCCTCGGCGGGCTCCTCCGGTTCGGCGGCGTCCGGGCCCGCGGCCTCGGCGGCGGCGATCCCGGGCAGCTTGTCCCGCAGCGCGTCGAGCAGCTGGCTGATCCACTGGCGCAGCTGCGGCTCCGGCTGAACACCCGAGAAGGCGTCGACCGGCTGGCCGCCCGCGATGGCCACCACGGTGGGCACGGACTGGACGCCGAACACCTGGGCGATCCGCGGATTGGCGTCCACGTCGACCTTGGCCAGGATGAACGTGCCCTTGCCCTCGGCGGCCAGCTTCTCCAGGACCGGCGACAGCTGCTTGCACGGCTCACACCAGGTGGCCCACAGGTCGACGATGACCGGAACCTGCATCGACCGATCGACGACCTGTGCCTGGAACTCGGCCTCGGTGACATGGACGACGTACGGAGAGTCGGTGGCATCGCCGCCGTTTCCTGCGACACCCGCTCCACTGCCCGCACCGGGCGTCGCCGCAGGTGCGGCGCCTGCGGGCCGGGCGCCGGGACGCGTGGACTCGGCCCTGGCCTTGAGCGCGGAGAGATCCAGCGCGCCGGACAGGGCGGCGGACAGGGCGGCGGTCTTACGTGGGTCTGGCCTCGTCACATTCACCATCCTGACACGAACGGCCGCAGCCTCGCCGAGCCGGTGGCAGAGATCGCGAAGAAGCTCGCAGCACACCGGCTCGACGAGCGTGGTCAGAAGCGTGCGGGCTCGGTGTAGACGCCCCATTCGGCGCGCAGCGCGTCACAGATCTCGCCGAGCGTGGCCTCCACCCGGACGGCGGCCAGCATCGGTTCGATCATGTTCCCCGTCCCGCGCGCGGCCTGCACGAGATCGGCCAGCGCGCGGTCGACGGCGGGCGTGTCCCTGGCCGCGCGGCGCTCGCCGAGAATCCGGTTCTGCTCGCGCTCCACCTCGTGGCTGACCCGCAGGATCTCCAACTCGTCAGAGATGGAGCCGGTATGCCGGTTGACGCCGACCACCTGCTTCTCGCCCTTCTCGACGGCCTGCTGGTAGGCGAACGCCGAGTCGGCGATCTCGCCGGTGAACCAGCCGTCCTCGATGCCACGCAGGATGCCGGAGGTCATCTTGCCGATGGGATGCCGTCCCGAGGGCACCGCGATCGCTGCGAGGTCGCCGATGTGCTCGAACACCCGCTCGGCCTCGGCCTCGATGCGGTCGGTGAGCGCCTCGACGTACCAGGAACCGCCCAGCGGGTCGGCGACGTTCATGACCCCGGTCTCCTCGGCGATCACCTGTTGGGTGCGCAGCGCGATCTGCGCCGACTTCTCGCTCGGCAGGGCGAGCACTTCGTCCAGCGCGTTGGTGTGCAGGGAGTTCGTGCCGCCGAGCACGGCCGCCATGGCCTCCACTGCGGTGCGCACGATGTTGTTGTCCGGCTGCTGCGCGGTCAGCGACACCCCCGCCGTCTGGGTGTGGAATCGCAGCGACTGCGCCTTCGCCGTCTTCGCGCCGTAGACGTCGCGCAACCAGCGCGCCCAGATCCGGCGGGCGGCCCGGAACTTCGCGATCTCCTCGAAGAAGTCGATGTGGGCGTCGAAGAAGAAGCTCAGGCCGGGGGCGAAGGCATCGACGTCCAGGCCTCGGGACAGGCCCAGCTCGACGTAGCCGAACCCGTCCGCGAGGGTGAACGCGAGCTCCTGCGCGGCCGTCGCCCCGGCCTCGCGGATGTGGTAGCCCGAGACCGACAGGGGCTTGTAGGCGGGGATGTTCCCGGCGCAGTACTCCATGAGGTCGCCGATGAGCCGCAGGTGCGGCTCCGGGGAGAACAGCCACTCCTTCTGGGCGATGTACTCCTTGAAGATGTCGGTCTGAAGCGTGCCGTTGAGCCTGCGGATGTCGGCGCCCTGCCGCTCGGCCGACACCAGATACATGCAGAACACCGGCACGGCGGGCCCGGAGATGGTCATCGAGGTCGTGACCTCGTCGAGCGGGATGTCGGCGAAGAGGAGGTCCGTGTCGGCGGCGGAGTCGACGGCGACCCCGCAGTGTCCGACCTCGCCGAGCGACTTGGCGTCGTCGGAGTCGTGTCCCATCAGCGTGGGCATGTCGAAGGCGACCGACAGGCCGCCGCCGCCCTGCGCCAGGATCATCTTGTAGCGCTCGTTGGTCTGGGTGGCGTTGCCGAACCCCGCGAACTGGCGGATGGTCCACGGCTTGCCGCGATAGCCCGTCGGGTGCAGGCCCCGGGTGAAGGGGAACTCCCCCGGCCAGCCGATCCGCTCGAAGCCGGTCGGCTCCTCACCCGGCGCAGGCCCGTACAGCGGCTCGACCGGTGAGCCGGAGAGGGTGGTGAAGTCGGCGTCGCGCACGCGGCCCGCCGCCTCGGCCTCGGCGTAGCGCTTCTCCCACCGCTCACGGCCCGCCTCGGCCTCCCGGTGTCGGGCCTCGGTCCCGGTGTCCGCTCCCTGGCTGCCGGCAGCAGCGCCCGCCACGGGGCTGCCTGCCGCAGAACCCACGAGGGGGCTGCCCGCCACAGCGCGCTCCGCAGGGCTGCCCGCCGCAGTGTCCGCTGCTCGGCTGCCCGCCTCGGTGTCCTCTGCCTGGCTGCCCGCCTCGGTCCCCCTGCGACGCGACGTGCCGTCCTGCTCCATGACTGTCTCCCCGAAAGTGGCCGACGGTCGGCGGTGGCCGACGACCCCATAGTAGGACGTCCTACTATCGGATGGCCATCGAGACCTCGGCGCCCCGTCACCGCCTTCGATGCTGCGGTCTGAGGAGAGACGTCGCCTGCCGAGACGCGGCCCTGCCGAGAGACCCTCCCGAAGGCCGCCGCCCGGCGGACGCCTGCAAGGAGCCGTCAGTCCTGAGCGAGCCGCGCCTCCACCCGCTCCACCTTGGCCCGCAGCTGACCGACGTGCCCTGGTCGGATGTCGGCCTTGATGACCAGGCTCGCTCTCGGCGCAGCGGCCAGCACCGCGTCCGTCGCCCGGCGCACCACGTCCATCACCTCGTCCCACTCCCCCTCGATCAGCGTGAACATCGCGTTCGTCTCGTTGGGCAGACCCGACTCGCGGACGATCCGCACGGCGTCGGCGACGGCGTCGCTGACGCTCTCCGAACCACTGCCCGCCGGGCTGACACTGAATGCGATCAACATGTGACTCTCCTTCTCCGCACCGCGCTGCGGCGCTCACCGCCGGGACTCGACCCGTCGCCACCATCCGGTGACGCCCGTACCCGGACTGCCCGAGTAGATCGCGTCGCACCCGCCCGAGTACACCCGCACCGGACGATGATCTCGCCGGGCGCCCGTGGCGTGAACGGGTGCGACACCGGACACGCCGTGCCTGACCACCCCGAACGACACGCCGTGGCTCGGCGTGTCGAGTTCGCGAGTCGCCGAGCCAGGGCCTACACCGCCACTAGAGCTACCCGTCGGTACGGCCGTCACGCTGGCAGGGTTCGGACGCTGCTAGCGTCGATCCTCATGACCGGCCACCGACCACTTCCGTTCGACCCCATCGCCCGTGCGGCTCGACTCTGGTCCGACCGCATCGGCTCGTCGAGCACGATGGCCGCGGTGACCAGCGTGATGCGGGTCCAGCAGATCCTTCAGTCCGCCGCCGACGCGGCGCTGCGCCCGCTCAACCTGACCTTCGCGCGGTACGAGGCCCTCGTGCTGCTGTCGTTCTCCCGCCAGGGAGCGCTGCCCATGCGCGTCATGGGCGAGCGACTCCAACTACACCCCACCAGCGTGACCAACATCGTGGACCGACTGGAGAAGGACGACCTGGTCAAACGAACCCCGCACCCCACCGATCGCCGTACCACGCTGGTCGCCATCACCGAGACCGGCCGTGAGCGGATGCAGGCGGCCACCAGCGCCGTCACCGAGGTGCACTTCGGTCTGACCGGGTTGGACGACGCCGAACTGACGCAGCTCACCGGGCTGCTCGCCAAGGTCCGGCTGGCCGCGGGCGACTTCGACGCCGACGGCGAGGCCTGAGCCGCGAGCAGGCGCCCTGCCGACGTGGTCGGCGGGGCGCCACCGGCGCCGGGTGACGCCTTGACTCAGCTCGCGACCGAGGCCGCCTGCTGCGGAGTCTGCTCACCGAGGCGCCCGGTCCGTCGCGCCCACCGCTCGAAGACGACCGTGCCCAGAGGCGGCACACTGGCGATCAGCGCCCACACCGTCGTCTTCGTGTCCCACTTCAGCTCACGTCGGACCAGCACCACGGAGGCGACGTAGAGGACGAAGAACGCGCCATGGATCGGGCCGAAGACCTCCACGCCGATCTCGGTGTTGACCACGACGTACTTGAAGAACATGCCGATCAGCAGACCCGTCCACGACAGTGCCTCCGCGACGGCGACGAGGCGGAATCGGGCGGCTATCGTGGCGAACACGGTCTTCCTCCATCGATCGGCGGATCTCGAGCGGCGGATCTCGAGGCGTCGTCCGAGCCGCGCCGCGAAGACGACCGCCGAGCGTGCCCGGCTGCGGACGTCCGTCGCACCTGCGCACCTCGACGCGCTCGCCACTGTAGAACGGCACTCACCCCGCCGAGCGACCCCCTCTCGAAGGGGTCCGTCCGGTCCGGGACGGGAAGTCACCCGCAGGACGGGAGCGTGCTGACCGCGACCGTCAGCCCGACGGGCTTGAATGACCGGGTGACGCGGTGGGTGCTGCATATCGACATGGACGCGTTCTTCGCCGCCGTCGAACAGCTCACCCGACCCACCCTGCGCGGCCGGGCCGTGCTGGTCGGCGGGCCGGGCCCGCGCGGCACGGTCGCCGGGGCGAGCTACGAGTCGCGGCGGTACGGCGCGCGCTCGGCGATGCCGATGGCCCAGGCTCGCAGACTCTGCCCGGTCGCCACGGTGCTGCCGCCGAGGTTCGCGGTGTACAGCGCCGCCAGCGAACGCGTCTTCGCGCTGCTCCGCGACTTCTCCCCGGTGCTGGAGCGGATCTCGCTCGACGAGGCCTTCACCGAGCCGCCGGACCTCCAGGGAGCGACGGCGGCCGAGGTTGAGGCGGCCGTGCGCGCGCTGCGAGACCGCATCCGAGGCGAGTTGGGGCTCGTCGCCTCGGTCGGCGCGGCGAGCGGCAAGACCATGGCCAAGATCGCCTCCGATCTCGCCAAGCCGGACGGACTGCTGGTCGTCCCGCCCGGCGGGGAGCGCGCCACGCTGCGGGACCTGCCGGTGCGTGCGCTATGGGGCATCGGCCCGGTCTCCGAGGCGAAGCTGCACCGCATCGGCGTGCGGACACTCGGCGAGTTCGCCGCGCTGGACCTCGGGGACGTCACCGCCCTGCTCGGTCAGGCGATTGGCACCGAGTTGCACGCGCTCGCCCAGGGGCGGGACAGTCGCCCGGTCGCGGAGCGGGCGGAGACCAAGCAGGTCAGCGCGGAGACGACGTTCGACGAGAACCTGACCGATCCGGCACAGCTCGCGGACGAGGCGCGGTCGATGGCCGAGGCGGCGCACACCCGGCTGGTCAAGGCGCACCGCGCCGCCCGCACCGTGACGGTGAAGGTGCGCGACGCCGACTTCACAACCATCAGCCGCTCCGAGACGATCAACGCCGCCACGACCGATCGAGGGACGCTGACCGCGATGGCGCTGCGGCTGATCCGACTCGCGGTGCCGTTCGGGACCCAGGTGCGGCTGGTGGGCGTCTCCCTGTCCGGACTCAGCGCGGGAGAGCAGGAGCCGCTGTTCGAGCCGGTCAGCCCGACGACACGTCGGACCTTCGGCGGCTCGGCGGTGCCTGCGCCGTCGGGGGTGGAATGGGAGCCGGGACCCGACGATGCCGAGCCGCCCGACGTGACCGTCGCCGACGTGTCCGCCAGGGCCGAGCCCGTCCGGCCTGCCGGGCAGGCGGACCGTCATGACTCGACAGAGACGGGCGCGACGTCGGAGGTCGTCACCCAGGACTCGGCGGCGTCGGGCGACCACCATCCGGGCGGCAGGCCGGTCGCCGTCCCGCCGGGAGCGGCCGTCACCCGGCGGGCAGGCGACGACGTGTCGCATCCCGAGTTCGGGCACGGCTGGGTGCAGGGAGCGGGCGTGGGTCGGGTGACGGTCCGGTTCGAGACCCAGGCGACCGGCCCTGGGCCGGCCCGGACTTTCGCGCTGACCGATCCGCTGATCACGACGGCAGACCCACTGGACAGCCTCGGCCCCGCCTTCCGACCGGGATCGGCCTCAGCCCGGCCGTCACCGGAGGAGGAGTGAGGCAGGCGCTGTCCACCACCGTCCTGACCGCGGCGAGCCGTGCCGATCGCAGGCTGAACCGTCGACAGCCGCGCTACGCGGCCGAGCTGCCGAGGGCACCGCTCAGCCCCGCAGCTCCGTGATCAGCTCCTCGGCGGCCGAATAGGGATCGCTGCGGCCGTCGACGACCCGCCTGGCCAGCTTCTCCAGGGCGACTCCGCCCCGCAGTTCGCCCATCTCGGCGCGCAGCCGGGCAGCCGTGACGGCCTGGATCTCGTTCTCCGCCCGGCGCACCCGCCGCGCGTCCAGCTCGCCGTGCTCGACCATCCAGTCCCGATGGTCGGTGATGGCCGCGACGACCTCGTCCACACCCTCGCTCTTGGCCGCGACGGTGCGCACGATCGGGGTCCGCCAGCTCGGCCCCTCCTTCTCCCGCCTGCCCAGCGAGATCATGTACTTCAACTCGCGCACCGTCTGGTCGGCGCCCTCCCGATCGGCCTTGTTCACCACGAACACGTCGGCGACCTCGAGGATGCCCGCCTTGGCCGCCTGGATGCCGTCGCCCATGCCGGGAGCCAGCAGTACCAACGTCGTGTCGGCCAGCGAGACGACGTCCACCTCCGACTGCCCGACGCCGACCGTCTCGATGAGCACCACGTCGAAGCCCGCCGCGTCGAGCACCCGAAGGGCCTGCGGGGTCGACCACGCCAGCCCGCCCAGATGTCCTCGGGTGGCCATCGACCGGATGAAGACGCCGTCGTCGGTCGCATGCTCCTGCATCCGCACCCGGTCGCCGAGCAACGCACCTCCGGAGAACGGCGACGAGGGGTCGACCGCGAGCACCCCGACCCGCCGTCCCGAGGCGCGCAGCGCCTTGACCAGTGCCGATGTCGAGGTGGACTTGCCCACTCCCGGCGGCCCGGTCAGTCCGACGACCTGCGCCCCGCCGGTGTGGGGGGCGAGGGCGGCAGCCACCTCGGCCAGCGCGGGACTCCCGTCCTCCACCAGCGAGATCAGTCTGCCCAACGCTCGAGGCTGTCCGTCCCTGGCCCGCCGTACCAGCTCGGACACCGTCATTCCGCGCACCATGAGACGCCTACGCCTTCGGCACGCGCAGGAGCAGCGCGTCGCCCTGGCCGCCGCCACCGCACAGGCCCGCCGCACCGACGCCGCCCCCGCGCCTGCGCAGTTCCAAGGCGAGATGCAGGACGAGCCGCGCCCCGGACATCCCGATCGGATGGCCGAGCGCGATGGCACCGCCGTTGACGTTGACGCGGTCGGCAGGCACTCCCAGCGCCCGGCTCGACACGACGCCGACGGCCGCGAAGGCCTCGTTGATCTCCACCAGGTCGAGGTCGTTCGGGGCGATGCCCGCCTTCGAGCACGCCGCCGCGATGGCGTTCGACGGCTGTTCCTGGAGGCTGGTGTCCGGACCGGCGACCATGCCGTGCGCGCCGATCTCGGCGATCCACTCCAGTCCGAGTTCCTCAGCCTTGGCCTTGCTCATCACCACGACGGCGGCGGCGCCGTCGGAGATCTGCGACGAGGAGCCTGCGGTGATGGTGCCGTCGGCGGCGAACGCAGGTCGGAGCCGCGCCAGCGTGTCGACGGTGGTGTCGCCCCGAATGCCCTCGTCGGCGTCGAAGACCACCGCGCCGCCCTTACGCTGCGGGATCTCCACCGGAACGATCTCCTCGGCGAACACCCCGCGCCGCGCGGCGGCCTCGGCGGTCTGGTGGGACCGGGCGGCGAAGGCGTCCTGCTCGTCCCTGGTCAGCTCGTGGCGAGCGTTGTGCTTCTCGGTGGAGAGACCCATCGCGACCTGGTCGAACGCGCAGAACAACCCGTCGTGCGCCATGTGGTCGACGAGCTGGACGTCACCGAACTTGAAGCCCGACCGCGATCCCGGCAGCAGGTGGGGCGCCTGGCTCATCGACTCCTGGCCGCCCGCCACGATCACGTCACATTCACCCGCCCGGATGAGCTGGTCGGCCAGGGCGATGGCGTTCAGACCGGACAGGCAGACCTTGTTCACGGTCAGCGCGGGCACGGTCATCGGGATGCCCGCTGCTGCGGCGGCCTGCCGCGCCGGGATCTGTCCCGCACCGGCGGTGAGGACCTGGCCCATGATGACGTACTGCACCTGGTCGGGAGTCACCCGCGCCCGGTCGAGGGCCGCCTTCACGGCGACGCCGCCGAGTTCGGCGGCGGAGAAGTCCTTGAGCGATCCGAGCAGGCGGCCGATCGGCGTCCTAGCCCCGGCGACGATGACGGAACCGGTCACGACTGTCTCCTTGCGTGTGGGGGAGAGTTCGGCGAGCGGGATGCGGTGACATCGGCTCTGCTCGGACCCTACCCGGCTCTACCAGATCATCGGAGTCCCTGTCCGCGAGATCGTCCCGATGCCGCATTCGATCCGCCGTACCACTGCGCAGGTGCCCGTCGGGCAGCGGGCTGCGATGCGACGACGGCCGCCGAATCGACGCTGCCCAGGTCCTACGGTCGGGCCGAGCGGCAGGCGTTCTCGGCGCGAAGCCGGATCACACGGAAGGCGCAGTTCGGGGTATCGGCTCGGTTCGGTCGCAGACCAACGGCAGCGCGCCCCAGGCAGGACCGGCCGCCCCAGACAGGACCGACGCAGCCAGATCCGGGCGCGCGATCGCCCGCCATCCGACGGAGATCACACCGACCGTGCCGGAACCGGCAGGCAGGCGGGCGGCTCCGGTGGCGACGACGCGACCGGGTGCAGCCGACGCGACCGGGTGCGTGCGGGCGGCCGACGTGGCTGCCGAGCCCGGCGGCTCGCGACGTCAGCCGACGGCGCCGAGGCTCCGCCAGGCAGGAGTCAGCGGCCCGCCGAGCGAGGCCTGGTGTGCGCACCAGGCGGGAAAGGTGGGCGAGAGCAGATCCGCCGCCGCAGCCAGGATCGGGGCCTCCGCGAAGTCGTGGGTCACCGCCCCGACCGCAGCCCAGCCGGTGAGCAGCGCATCGCCGGGTATGCGTTCGGCCGCCTCGACGAGCCGCCGCGCCAGATCGGCGTCCTCGTGCAGCCGGTTGGCGTTGGAGGCGAGCAGATCGTGGGCGCGATGCACGTCGAGCAGCCTGCTCAGTTCGCGCAGCGGGTCCCGGTGATCGTCGACTCGCAGGTCCAGCGGGAGCACCTCGGCGCCGTCCGCGCTGCGGACCACCAGGCCCGCCGACTGCTGGCCTCGGACGTCGCCGCCTGCCTGCTGCCCGGCGCGCAGGGCGGCCAGCAGCCGCCGCGCCAGCGGACCGGTGGTGTCCAGGAACGTCTCGGACATCGCCTCGCACACGCTCGGCAACGCCAAGAGGTTGCCCTGCACGGCGTAGTGCTCCTCCGCGAGGCCGGTCGCGTGAGCGGGCGTCTCTCCGCCGGTCCAGCTGCCTGCGCCGTCCTTGCCGACAGCGCCACACTGCACCTCGGGACCCGGTTCGACGATCGTGACGGCCTGCTCCGGGTTCACCCCGGCCGCGATCTGGTCGATGATCAGCCGCTGCTCGGCGGTGCCGCCCGCCGCCAGCACCGCGACGGCCGCCACCCCCGGTTCCACGACGATCGCCCTGGCCCCGATCGCGAGCACGCAGCCCGCCACCGCGGCGCCCAGCTCACCGGTCGTCGAGTCTCTGGCAACGATCGAGAAGGTCACGGCGGAACCGTAGTTCACTCGCGCCCGTGGTGCGGGTGCGACAGGTACACCTCGGCCCGATCTCCAGGTCACGATCGGATCGACCCCGGCCGACGCCGAGTTCGCCTGCTCACCCGCGACACGAGCGCGAGCCGCCGCGAGGAGCGGGACGCGAAATCGACCGGCGGTCGCAGGACGGCGCGGCCGAACGGTGGGCCGTCCTGCCGACATCCCGATCCGCCCCCCTGAGCAGCAGACGACACCCCCTTCGCGGGCTCGGTTCCCCGGTCGGGCGTCATTAAGCTGGGTGACCATGCACAGCGAGATCTCGTCCTACGTCACGGCGATCGATCACGTCGGGATCGCGGTCCCCGATCTGGACGTCGCCATCGCCTTCCATCGAGAGCATTTCGGCCTCACTTCGGTGCACCAGGAGGTCAACGAGGCCCAGGGCGTGCGGGAGGCGATGCTGCGGGCTCCCGGCGACGACGGCGAGGGCACTGCGGTGCAGCTTCTCGCCCCGCTGACGGCGGAGTCGCCCATCGCGAAGTTCCTCGAACGCAGCGGTCCCGGGCTCCAGCAGTTGGCCTACCGGGTGACCGACGTCGCCGCCGTCGCGGAGCTCCTGCGCGCGAAGGGGCTCCGAGTCCTCTACGAGACGGCGCGCCGAGGGACGTCGAACAGCCTGGTCAACTTCGTGCATCCCAAGGACGCGGGAGGCGTGCTCGTCGAACTCGTCCAGCCCGCGGACCAGGTCGAGGCGGCCCACGATCCCGAGGCCTGACGCGCCCTTTCGAGATCCGCGCCGCTCCGCGCGACCGAAGGAGACGCCGGGACGACGACCGGCGGCGAGGAACGGACCGCCGCCCGGTTGACGCATTCCTGCGTGCGCCGCCGGGACGCTGTGGCTAGTCGTACCCACGCGGCTCGCCGCCACGGGGGTCGCCGCCGCCAGCAGGGGTTGACGCTGCGCAGATCAACGTCACCACATCGGGCGGTTCACTCCCACGATCGTGGAAGGCGGGGTGGCCGCTACCTCGGGGCGCAGGCGGCGGGCCGCAGCCGCAGATCGCCGTCTCGCGCCGCCAAGCCTTGTCCACACTCGCCGTCGTCGCCTCGTCCCGACCGCACCCCGAACGAAGGGTCACCGACGGCAGACGGGGCCGGTACGCCCGAAAGGATCACTCTCTGCATCCACTGTGGACCGTATCGTGCGATCGCGTCGAGTTCGACTAACGCGCGAGCGCCGAAACGGCAACCCGAACCGCGTCTCGTCAACAGGTCGGCGGACATGGTGAGCAGAATCGCGAAATCCGGGTAGACATTGACCAAGAGTCAACCCTGATTCACCGTACTGGGCAGGTAGCGTGACAACCATGGGCCTCGCTGACGACCGTGATCTTCTCCCGTTGGGCTCCGGCTTCGAGACAGTCCGGCGCGGCGGCTACAACCGTGCCCAGGTCGACGAACATCTGGAGCGACTAGACACCGACCTGCGCATCCTGGCAGCCGACCGCAACGCGGCTCTCTCGCAGGCCACCGACCTGGCCAGGCAGCTGGAGGGCACCCGCGCCGAGGTCGAGACGCTGCACGCTCAGGTGGAGCGACTGAGCCAGCCTCCGACCAGCCTCGAGGGAATGAGCGAACGGCTGCAGCGGATGCTGCGCCTCGCTCAGGAGGAGGCCAACGACATCCGCGCCCGCGCGGAGTCCGACGTCGCCGAGGTCAAGGCCAAGTCCGAGGCCGAGATCGCCGAGCTTCGCAATCATTACGATCGCCTGATCACCGAGAATGAGAATCGGCGTCAGGAGATGGAGTCGGAGCACCGCACCGTCCTGGAGAACGCGAACCGCGAGGCGGAACGCACAGTGACGGAGGCGAGGAACGAGGCGACCAGGCTGGTCGCCGACGCCGACCGCGCCAGGAAGGCCGCAGACGACGAGGCGGACGCCCGCCGGGTCAAGGTCGACGAGGACTTCGAGATCGCGATGTCCGCCCGCCGGACCGACGCGATGCGGGCACTGGCCGAGCAGGAGGCGCACAGCAAGGCCGAGGCGGAGCGCCGCGTGCGCGAGGCGACCCATGAGGCGAACCGGCGACTTCAGGAGGCCACGGGCGAGTCGCATCGCCGCGTCCGCGAGGCCACCGAGGAGTCCAACCGTCGGGTCAGCAAGGCACAGAACCAGGTCGAGACCCTGCGCAAGCACCGCGCCCGGCTCTCCGATCAGGTCAGGGCGATCAACGGCCTGCTCGCCGAGTCGCTGCCGCTGATCCAGCGGTTCGAGGAGGAGGCGGACGCACCGTGGCCGCACTTCGCCCCACCGCCGCCCGCCCCGCAGCAGCAGCCGCAGAACCAGCAGGCCGCCCAACAGCAGCCGAGCCAGGCTCCCTCGGCCCCGCCCGCCGCGGCGCCCGGCTTCGACCCGCCCACCCAGCAGCTCAGGCTGCCCGACGGCCCGCTCTCCGCGAGCTCCGGGCGCCCTAGCAAGGGTGCCGACTCCGAGCCGAGTGCGGGCGGGTACACGACCATCCTCGCGAAGCCGACGGTGAACGCGGAGTCCACCGAGATACTGCGCACCGACGGCGCGGCGTCGTCGAACGAGACCGAGCTGTCGGACGCCGCGGCGACGCCGGCGCCGGGCCCGCCCGCAGGTCAGGAGATCACGCTTCGCTGGTCGGAGTCCTCGGTCGGCGGCGGCACCCGGATTCAGGAGCCGGTGGGCGTCGAACCCGAGCGGACCGGCGAGCCCGCCGCCGAGTCGTCGGGACGAACCGACGAGAACGGGTCGGCTGCCGCCCCCTTCAGTCAGCATCAGGAAGAGCAGGCAACCGCCACGCTGCCTCGTCCCGACCGCAGCCAGACCTGAGAGCCTGTCTTTAATCCCCACTTTCCTGTTGCGCAGGGCCAGCGCGGCGATCTGCGGCGTAGTCGTCGGTCACCATGACACCGCCGTGGCTTCCTCCGGTCGCCGTGCAGCACAGCCACGCCGATCCCCGCGCACGACGGCGCGGGACCGAAGACCGGCACTGAGGCGTCTGCGGCGGGGCCGAGTCATCGGCCCCGCCGCTCGGCCAGCCACGGGAGCACTGCGGCGAGGAACGCGGTCGGGGCCTCCATCGGCACCAGATGCCCCGCATCCGGAACGATCTCCAACCGCCCGTGCGGGAGCAGCTCCACCAACCGCCGCGCCCCGTCGGGCGGGGAGAGTTCGTCCTGCTCGCCGACCACGATCAGCGTCGGCAGCCCGGAGTCCCGCAGCACTGCGGTGGAGTCCGGGCGGACGGCCATCGCACGCTGCGCCCAGGCGACCCCGGCGGCAGGCTGCTCCTCGATCAGCCTCCGGAGCCGGTCGACGACCGCCGGGCGGGTCTGATGGGTCGAGGCGGCCGCGAGTTTGGGCAGCATCGCGGCGGCGATCCAGTCGGCGGTTCCCTCGGTCTCCGCCCGCGCGGCCGCGTCGAGGCGTGCCGCGCGCGGCGCCTCCTGGTCGGCCTCCGACTTCGTGTCGACCAGCAGCAGACCCGCGACCCGTTCCGGTGCCAGTCGCAGGAGCGCCATCGCGGCGTAGCCGCCCATCGAGGCCCCGCCGACGATCGCTCGCTCGATCCCAAGCCGGTCCAGCAGGGCGACCACGTCGGCGGCGACGACCGCGAGGTCGGGAGCGGGCGTCTCGGCGTCCTCCTCGGCGAGCGGTGCGGTCCCCAGCCCGCGTTGGTCCGGGGTGATCAGTCGGACCTCCGCCGACAACGCGGCACGGACGTCGTCCCACATCCGCGAGTCGAGCGGGTAGGCGTGCAGAAGGACCAAGGGCAGGCGGTGATCGGCAGCTGTGGACATGAGAGCCATCCTGCCGGCGGGCTCGCCTGCGTCTCATCGAGAAAGACCGGCAGCACGCTGCAACGACACGACCGAGACCTCATACCGTGTGTCGGCGAGGTCCGGGTGGGGTGCGTCGGTTTCGCCGTCCCGGTGTCGTGATCGGACGGCCCGGACACGGCAGGCGCGCCCCGGTGGCCCGAGCAGGTTCGGTGATGGCACTTGGTTCCACTGTCGTCGTGCCATCGCGACGTACCGGGCGAGGGCGCGGGGTGAAGACCGACGGGCACCGACGACCGGCGGGTGGCCTCGGGCGGCCGGTCGCAACGCCGGAAGGAGGCCGGTTCGGCGGTGGCGGGCCGACGGCGAGTCCTGCCCCGGTGCCTGTGCTCACCAGACGGCCCGTCGCCACGGGCAGGCACGGCGATCACCTGATCGGACACCGTGGGACTCCGGCGATGCGTCCGCCGCAGACCGGGCCGCCGAGCGGCGTCGAGTGAGTCGGCCTGCGCCGCAGGCCCCCGGCACCGCCCCAGTGGGCTCAGCCCCGGTGGACGGCGAAGTGCACCGACTCGCACGGACCGTCCCAGCTGCGCGGCAGCGGTGTCGGTACCGTCGGCGCCACGATCGAGACGACTCCGTCGAGAACCTCATCCGCGCGGCCGACCCAGAGGTGGCGGGCGCCCGGATACGCGGTCACCTCGGCCTGGGGTACGACCGCAAGTCGTTCCCGTGCCTCGGCGGGCCGCAGATAATCGTCCAGCTCGGGCACCAGGGCGTGCAGGGGCCTGCCCCAGCTCGCCCAGGCCTGGAGATGCTCCGGACCGCTGAAGCGCAACGGCGGCGACAGCAGCACGGCGCCGCGTACTGCCGGATCGAGGCCGTACATCAGGGCGAGATCCGCGCCGAACGACCAGCCCAGTGCCCAGATGTCGGGCAGCTCGTGGCGGAGGGCCCAGGCCACGGCTGCGGCGACGTCGAGGCCTTCCCGTCTGCCGTGATCGAACTCGCCCTCGCTGCGCCCCGCTGCACTCGCGGTCCCGCGCGTGTTGAAGCGCAGCACGGCCAGATCGGCCAGTGCGGGCAGTCGCCAGGCGGCCTTGCGGTAGAGCTGCGAATCCATCATCCCGCCGTGGGTGGGCAGCGGATGCAGGCATAACAGCGTCGCCCGCGGGGGTCGATCCGCAGGCAGCGCCAGCTCGCCGACGAGGCTGAGGCCGTCGGCGGTGCGCAGAGTGATCGCCGTCCGCCTGCCGGGCAGCACGGTGCTCGATCGAATGGGAGTACTCATCGCCGTCGATACTGCCCGACGCCGCAGGCCAGGCAGCCTCACCCGGCCCCCGCCGGTCGCCGGAGCCGTTGCGCACGCACCGGGCGGCGACGGCCCTCCCGACGACGTGAGCAGGGGACGGCGGCAGTGACGTGTGTCTCGCCGAATCGCGTGCCCCCGGCGCGCTGGTCACCGACCTCATCGGCGGAACGGCTAGCCTGTGCCCCCGTGCCACGCCGTAACCAACCCCGCCGTGCGGGCTCCGCCGCAGCATCGAGCGAGTCCCGCACCATCGGGGCGACCCTCGGATCCGCCCATCGGGTGGCGGCACCCGACGGCGACTGGCTGGTCCGCACCGTTCCGGGCGCTCAGGCGGCCAAGATATATCGGTGCCCCGGCTGCGATCACGAGATCAGAGCGGGCATCTCACACGTCGTCGCCTGGCCCGCCGAGGATCACGGCGGCGTCGAGGATCGTCGGCACTGGCACACCGGGTGTTGGAACGCGCGGGGCAGGCGCGGCCCCACGGCGCGACGCCGCTGACTCCGGCCACCGTCTCCTCCCGAACCGGAACCGAGGCACCGGCACGAGGCCGGGCATCGCACCGGGCGAGCGGGACGAACCGATGGCGCGGACGAGTCGCCCGGCTCGGCAGCCGACGTGCGTACGCCGGTCGGGTCCTCGAACCGACGGCGACGCGAGATCAGCCCTCGAAGCGACGTGCCGCCAGGTCCGCCACGCGACGCAGTGCCTCGGCCGCATCCGGACCGACGGCCAGGACCCGCACGGTCGATCCGCCGCCCGCACCGAGGCCCATCAGCGCGAGCACGCTGGCGGCATCGGCGAGCCGCTCCCCGTACTGCACGGTCACCCGCGCGTCCAGCCCCGCCACGCGGCGCGCGAGCAGGGCAGCAGGTCGGGCATGCAGGCCGACGTCGTTGCGCAGCTCGACCTCGATCTCGCCGCCGGGAGTCTCCGAGGCGAGTACCGAATCCGAGCCGAGCGCGAGCGCCGACTCGGCCGATCCCGGCGACGACCCAGCCGCGTGCGCGAGCGCCTCGTCGCCTGCGGGCACCGCCGTCGTCTCGGCAACCCCCGTCGTCGCGACCGCCGTCGTCGCGACCGCCGGGTCGGCGGCGCCGAAGCCGGGATCGGCCAGCGGCCATTCCGCGTCCGCTGCGGCGGAGGACGCGGTCAACGCCACCGACTCCAGGTCCGCGCCGCCCTGGGCGGCGACGGCCGCCGCGACGGCGCCCTCGACGAAGGGTGCGTCGGCGACATAGGCCCGGCCTGGGTCGTCGAGCGCCTCCACGGCCAGTTCGGCCGTCATCTGGGCACTGCCGATGTCATAGAGGAGCACCACGCCTCGCCCCTGTTCGGCCCGGTCCACCGCAGCGGAGACCAGTTCGAGGTCGGAGCCCAGTTCGCCGCCGGGCAGGCCGCCCGCCGCCTCGATGCGGACGTCCGGTGCCATCTGGCCCGCCAGTTCGGCGAGGCCTGCGGCAAGCTGCCTGCTGTGCGAGACCAGCACCAGCCCGACGAGGGTCATGCGTCCTCCCCCGGTGCGATGCTCGGCCCGGTGGGCCCGCCTTGGTCGGTGCCCTCGGCCTGCCCGGCCGGGCGCCAGGACGCGGCGGAGGCGGCCAACGACGCCAGGATCAGCGCGGTCGACCGGGCGCCGGGGTCCAGATGTCCCGCGCTGCGCTCTCCCAGGTAGGAGGCGCGGCCCTTGCGAGCGATCAGCGGGACGGTGGCGTGCGCGCCGGCATCGGCAGCGGCCGAGGCCTCGGCGAGCACCTCGGCGATCGTCGCGCCGCGTTCACTCGCCGCCACGGCGGCCGACGCGGCGGGCTGCAACGCGTCCACCATCGTCTTGTCGCCGGGCTCGGCCCGGCCCCGCGCCACGACGCCCTCCACTGCGGCCGTCAGCGCGGCCGCGACGGCCGCCGCGTCCAGCACGGGACGGTCGCCGATCGCATTGCCCGCCCGCAGCAACGCCGTGCCGTACAAGGGTCCGGCCGCACCGCCGACAGTGGAGATCAGAGTGGAGGCGACCAGCCGTAGGACGGCGCGGGGAGTGTCGTCCTCCGCCGAGGTCAGCCGGTCGGCGACCATGTCGAAGCCGCGTCGCAGGTTCTCGCCGTGGTCACCGTCGCCGATCTCGCGATCCAGCATGACGAGTTCGTCTCGGTGTTCGCGCACGACCTCGGCCACTCGAAGCCATGCCGCCGCCGTGCCCGCCCCGTCGCAGCTCATCAACGCCCCCATCGCAGTGCAGGAGTGCTGACGGGTGCATCCCACCACTCGATCAGCTCATCGGTCAGGCGTAGCAGCGTCAGGCTGATGCCCTGCATCTCCAGGCTTGTCACGTACGGCCCGACCAGGCTGCGCTCCACGAGCAGGCCGCGCTCGGTCAGCAATGCGGCGGCGCTGCCATGGGCCAGGTACAGCTCGATGAGCGGGGTGCCGCCCATCGAG
Organism: Actinoalloteichus fjordicus; assembly: GCF_001941625.1. Taxonomy (NCBI): domain Bacteria; kingdom Bacillati; phylum Actinomycetota; class Actinomycetes; order Pseudonocardiales; family Pseudonocardiaceae; genus Actinoalloteichus; species Actinoalloteichus fjordicus. The sequence continues at coordinate 1,584,608 of NZ_CP016076.1, read as the reverse complement.
TTGCTGAACAGCAGCACCCGGTCGCCCTGCTGCCACTCCAGGTCGTCGAGCACCGGCTGCAACAGCTTCCGGACGAGGTCCTGAGCGGGAGCGAGCCGGGTCTTCTCTCGGCCGGGTTCGCCGTGGATGCCGATGCCGATCTCGATCTCGTCCTCGCCCAGGGTGAAGCTCGGCTCGCCCGCGTGCGGGACAGTGCAGGGAGTCAACGCCAGACCCATGGTCCGCACGCTCGCCACCACGGTCCTGGCCAGCCGTTCACAGGTGTCGAGGTCGGCGCCGGACTCGGCGGCGGCGCCCACGATCTTCTCGACCGGCAACGTGCCCGCGACGCCCCGACGACCTGCGGTGAACAGCGAGTCCCGCACCGCCACGTCGTCGTCGACGATCACGGTGCGGACGTCGACGCCGTCGGCCGCCAGCAACTCGGCAGCGGTCTCGAAGTTCAACACGTCGCCCGTGTAGTTCTTCACCAGCAGCAGTACGCCCGCACCGCCGTCGGCGGAGGCGACCGCCGCCTGGACCTGATCCGGCGTCGGCGAGGTGAACACGGGGCCGGGGCAGGCGGCGGTCAACATGCCCGGCCCGACGAATCCGCAGTGCAGGGGTTCGTGCCCGGAACCGCCGCCGGAGATCACGGCGACCCGGCCTCGGATCGGAGCATCGGCCCGGACGACATAGGCGGGGTCGGTGTGCACCCGCAGGTCGGGATGCGCCGCGGCCATGCCGTGCAGCGCCTCGGTCACGACGGTGGCAGGATCATTGATGATCTTCTTCACTGCCGTGCTCCCCCCAGACAGCCCGCCGAGTCGTCGGCCGCCCGTGCACCGCGAGCGAACCGCCGTCCGACGGCCGTGACACGCGACTTCGGGTGACCTGCCAGGACTCAGCGACCGTAACGCATCCGGACCAGGCGCAACAGCCGGCGGACGGTGCCGGACCTCCTGCCGAAGGTCAGAGCATTGATCAGCGGCCTGCCTCGTCGCCTGGTCACCGACTTGACCGTGGCGAACTCCCGCAGCCCGTCCGCGCCACGTACCCGACCGTAGCCGGAGGCGCCGACGCCGCCGAGCGGCAATGCGGGCACGGCGCCTGCGGTCCCGGCGCTGTTCACCGCGATCACACCCGCCCGCAGGCTCGCCGCGACCTCCTCCCCCCGGCTTCGGGAGAACACCGAGGCGCCGAGGCCGAACCGGGAGGCGTTGGCCAGCCGCACGGCCGTGTCCAGGTCGGGGACGCGGTTGATCACCAGCATCGGACCCCTGGTCGGCTCGGTGAGCACGGTGGAGTCCTCCGGCACGTCCAGCAGGACCACCGGTTCGACATAGGGCGGACGGAGCGACTCCAGTCCGCCCACCAGGCAGCGCGCGCCCTGGTCGATCGCCTCGGCGAGCTGTTCCCGGATGACGTCCACCTGGCTGGACTGCTGCACGGGCCCTAAGTCGGCGCCCGGCTGACCGCCGGGCCGCAGCCGGCGTGCCCGCTGCTCGACCAGGTCGACGAACCGGTCCGCGACCTCGTCGACCACGTACACCCGTTCCAGGGAGGTGCTGCTCTGCCCGGCATTGGACATCGCGCCCCACACGGCGGACTCGGCCGCGTCGACGAGATCCGCGTCGGAGTCGACCAGCATCACGTCCTTGCCGCCGCATTCCACGACCACCGGCGTCAGCGTCTGGGCACAGTCGATCAGCACCCGTCGGGCCGTGTCGGCCTTGCCGGTGAAGGAGATCTTGTCGACGCCTGCCGAACACAGGTTCGCACCGGTACTCCCGTCCCCCGTGATCACGCTGAGCACCGGGTGCTCCGGCACGATCTCCGCGAAGGCGACCGCGAGGGCGACCGCAACTCCCGGCGTCAGTTCGCTCGGCTTGAGCACCACGGTGTTGCCTGCCGAGAGCGCGCCCACCACCGAGCTCATCGGAGCGAACGCGGGCTGGCTCGCGGGACCGATGACGCCGACCACCCCCAGCGGCTGATATTCGACGGTGGAGGCGTGGTTGGTCATCAGCCTGCCGGTGGCCACTCGCCTGCGCCGCAGGATTCCCTCGGCGTTCTCCGCCGCCCACCGCAGGTGTTCGAGCACCATCAGCAGTTCCAGTCGGGCATCGTCCAGCGGCTTGCCGGTCTCGGCACAGATCAGGGCGGCCAGCTGCTCGATCTGTCCGAACAGAGCGACCCGCCAGCGGTCCAGCCGGGCTCGCCTGCCCGCGAACCCCAGCTCCCGCCACCAGGCCGAGGCGGTGCGGGCCTCGGCCACCACCGTGACGACCTCGGCGGGCGAGGTGAGTCGATGCCCGCCGACGACCTCTCCGGTGCGCGGGTCATAGGAGGTGAACTCGGCGGGTTCGGCGCACGCCCGGCGGTCACCGTCCTCGTGGGCCCGGCCGGGATCGGGGTCTGTTCCCCCCGATGAGGGGGGTGTGGGACCGGCGGGCTGATCGGTGTCGCTCTGTCGCATAAGCGTCCTCCCACCGGTGACGAAGTCGGATCAGAGCGAAGATTACGCCGCACGGTCGAGGCGATGCTCCCCCGACCAGCGCGGGTCGATGTCCGCCCGGCGATGCCTGCCGATGATCAGGCCGGGATGCGGTCCTTGACCACGCCTGCGATCTCGGTGGCCAGTGCGCAGGTGTCGACGCCCTCTTCCAGGATGTCGGACATCGACACCGTCACCACCTCGAAGTCGATGGTGTCGCCGAAGGGCGCGTGAGCCCAGGACACGTCGCACTCCGGGTACACGTTCTCATCGAGGACCCGGTAGGCGGTGGTGCCGTCCAGGTCGATCTCCTCGGCGTCGTCGCTGCCTGCCGGGTCGTAGTAGGTGTTGAAGTCGACCTCGAGTTCGACGCCGCCGCGCGACCAGGTGCAGTCGTGCAGGCCGTTGGAGTACTCCCGGTATCCCTCGCCGACCCAGCCGATGACCTCGTCGTCCTCGGCCGTCTCACACGCGTCCAGGCCTGCCAGCAGACCGGTGCCCTCGGCGTTGTGCGGCGGATCCTCACGGAGGAGTTCCACCGCGTGCTCGGCGAACTCCTTGCCGGTGGCGCAGACGTCGTCGACCTTGGCGTTCAGCTGGATCGTCAGCGACTTCGCGTTCTCCCCGTCGGTGGTGATGACGCGGACGAAGCAGACCCCGCCACCGTCACCGTCAACGGACTGGATGTGGGTCTTGAGGCCGCCGATCTCCTGGGTGGCCTGCTCGGCCTCGGAGAACACCGAGTCGCCGACGGTGAAGGTCAGCCCGACCGACTCGCCCTGCGCGTCGGAGCTGTAGAAGCCGCATCTGCTGTAGCCGCTGCGGAGGGCCTCGGGGGCCTCGCCGATGCCCGCGAACTCCTCCTCGTCGAGCAGCCCGCAGGGATCGACCGAGCGAAGAGCCGCCGGGCTGAACGCCTCGTCCTGGGTCTGTGGCTCGCCGCCGCCCTGATCAGTCTCGGTGTCGGGAGGGGGTAGGGCCACGTTCTCCCGCTCCCCAGCGGGCACGGTGGTCCGCTCGAAGGTGACCTTGGCGAGATCGGTGCTGCCCGCACAGCCCGCCGCCAGCAGCAGCACGGCCGGGATCAGGGCGAGTCGTAGACGGCGAAGACGGCGCACGGACAGCACGGTAGCGCCAGTCACCGGTCAGTGAGGTAGCAACAGACAATCCCTCAGACGGTCGTCGCCCTGCGGAGCGCAACCCTCACGGATTGTCGTCATCTCCGCGATCAATCAACCGAGGGTCCACCACGACGGGACGCAGTCTGGCCCACAGGGCGAAGAGCGCGGCCACCAACAGCATCGCCAGGCCTGCCCACAGATTGATGGCGACCCCCGCCGCCTTCGCCAGGTCCTCGTCCGTCGTGAAGCCGACGCCGAGCACGGTGAGCACCCCGCCGTAGAGGACGAACAGCAAGGCCAGGATCCACCGGAGGTCGAACAGCCCGGCGCCCCGATGGGCCTGTGCCGACCGCGCGTGGTGCTCGGCCATGGGCGTCCTCCTCACGAATAGTCGTCCGCTCGACGGACGCCGACGGTCAGCCGAAGATGACGTTCAGGATCGCGACCAGCACCAGGGCGCCGCCGCCCAGCAGCGCGGGAGAGCGGTACCAGCCCGCGTCCCGCCCGGTCGTGGAGTGCGTGCGATCGGCCTTGGGCGTCAGGCTCCAGACCAGCCCCACCAGCTCCGTCTCCGGCTTTGGGCGGGTCAGCATCGTGACGACCACGCTGACGACGACGTCGACGACGAACGCGGCACCCGCCCCGAGGAAGCTCGCGCCCTGACCCGGCAGGTCCCACACCCCCGTCTCCGCCAGGACCGAGACCGTGATGGCGGCTGCGGTGCCCGAGACGAGGCCGATCCAGCCTGCGGCCGGTGTCATCCGCTTCCAGAACATGGCCAAGATGAAGGTGGCGAACAATGGTGCGTTGAAGAAGGAGAAGAGCTGCTGAATGTAATCCATGATGTTGCTGTAGCCCGCTGCGATGAATGCAGTTCCGATCGCGATGATCGTACCCATCACCGTTGCTCGACGGCCGATCTTGAGATAGTAGCCGTCGGGTCGATCACGACGAATATAGGTCTGCCAGAGGTCATAGGTGAACACCGTGTTGAACGCGCTGATGTTGGCCGCCATGCCCGCCATGAACGCGGCGAGCAGACCGGTGATCGCCACCCCGAGGATGCCGTTGGGCAGGAGATCACGCATCAGGACCGACAGCGTGTCGTTATAGGTCAACTCGCTCTCGCCGCCCGCCTTCAACGTGGCGAGCTGCGGGGAGAGCACACCGGCGATCATGCCGGGGATCACCACCACGAACGGAATGAACATCTTCGGATACGCGCCGATCAACGGCGTACGACGGGCCGCCGACATGCTGGATGCCGACATGGCTCGCTGTACCTCGACGAAGTTCGTCGTCCAGTATCCGAAGGAGAGCACGAAACCGAGGCCGAACACGATTCCCAACGTGCTGAGGAAGGAGCTGCCGAAGCCCGTCAGCTCGGTTCCCGGCCAGGCGGCGAGCTGTTGCCGCCCCGCCTCGGCCGCGACCCGATCGGTCAACCCCTGCCAGCCGCCGACCTGGATGAGACCGACGATGGTCAGTGGCAACAGGGCGGCGACGATCACGAAGAACTGGAGGACCTCGTTGTAGACGGCCGCCGACAGGCCGCCGAGGGTGGTGTAGCTGAGCACCACCGCCGCCGCGACGACGACCGACACCCAGATGGGCCAGCCGAGCAACACGTTGATCACGAGCGCCAGGGCGAAGAGATTGACGCCCGCGATCAGCACCTGGGCGGCGGCGAAGCTGAGCGCGTTGACCAGATGAGCACCCTTGCCGAAACGACGGCGCAGATACTCGGGAACACTGCGCACCTTGGAGCCGTAGTAGAACGGCATCATGACGATGCCGAGGAACACCATCGCCGGAATGGCGCCGATCCAGTAGTAGTGCATCGTCGGCATCCCGTACTGGGCGCCGTTGGCCGACATTCCGATGATCTCGATCGCGCCGAGGTTCGCCGAGATGAACGCAAGTCCTGTCACCCACGCGGGTAGTGACCGACCGGAGAGGAAGAAGTCCAGACTGGTCGACACCGAACGCCGTGCGAGATAACCGATCAACAAGACGAGTACGAAGTAGACGGCGATCAGCGCGTAGTCCACCGGACCCGCATTCAGGCGCAGCGTCTCTTGCGCAAGAATCACCGAAGCCACCTCTCGACGGGTGAACACTCGACGCGCCCGGAACGTCGCAGGGCTGTCTCGCAGAAGACTAACCCGGAGCGAGATGAACCGCTCTGCCATCGGACGCGGCCGAGACCGGCTCGAGCGGAGCCGGTCTCGCACGCGCGCGTGCGACGTCAGTCTGGGTGTCGGTGGCGGCCGGAGAAGGCCGGTGTCAGAAGAGGCGGAACTCGTCCGGCTCGATGCCCCGCAGGGCGTCGTAGTCCAGGACGACGCAACGAATGCCTCGGTCCTCGGCCAGCGTCCTGGCCTGTGGCCGGATCTGCTGCGCCGCGAAGATGCCCCGCACCGGGGCGAGCAGTGGGTCGCGATTGAGCAGTTCGAGGTAGCGCGTGAGCTGTTCGACGCCGTCGATCTCGCCCCGCCGCTTGATCTCGACGGCCACCGAGGCGCCGCCCGCGTCGCGGCACATCAGGTCGACGGGACCGATCGCCGTCGGGAACTCCCGACGCACCAGGGTCCAGCCGTCGCCCAGGGTGGCGACGTGCTCGGCCAGCAACTCCTGGAGGTGGGCCTCCACGCCGTCCTTGACCAGCCCCGGTTCGACGCCCAGTTCGTGCCTGCTGTCGTGCAGCACCTCGTCGATGGTGATCACGACCCGCTCGCCCGCCTTGTTCTGCACGGTCCAGATGTCCGGGTCCTCGATCAGCCAGCAGGGCGGACTCATCCAGTTGAGCGGCTTGTAGGCCCGGTCGTCGGAGTGCACCGACACCGACCCGTCTGCCTTGATCAGAAGCAGCCGATTGGCCATCGGAAGATGGGCGGTGAGCCTGCCGACGTAGTCGACCTGACAGCGAGCGATGACGAGACGCACGCGGCACAGCGTAGAGAAGGCGATCGTTCGTCGGCCGACGCCCCGTCACACGGCGGCGACGCCAGCCGACGTGCGCTGGTCAGCCGCCGGTGTAGAGCAGCCGGTTCGGCGTGCCCTCGCCCGCGTCCGTGATCACGTCGCTGGTGGTCCACGAGAGGGTCACGGCGGCGACCTCGCCCGGCGTCGCGTCCGGGTCGGCCTCCAGATAGAGCGCCACCGCGCCCGCGACGTGCGGCGAGGCCATCGAGGTTCCGTTGATCGTGTTGATCGCGTCATCGGCGCCGATCCACGCCGAGGTGATGTCCACGCCGGGGGCGAACAGGTCGACGCACTCGCCGAGGTTGGAGAAGCTCGCCCGGACGTCCGCGTCGTCGGAGGCGGCCACGGTCAGCGCGGTAGGCGTCCTCGCGGGCGAGGCGTTGCAGGCGTCCTCATTGTCGTTGCCCGCCGCGACCACGTAGGTGATGCCGCTGGCGATCGACTCGGCGACCGCCGCGTCCAGCGCCTCCGAGACGCCGCCGCCCAGGCTCATGTTCGCCACCGAGGGCGCCTCGGCGTTCGCGGTGACCCACTCGATGCCCTGGAGCACGCCCTCGATGGTGCCCGAGCCCCCGCAGTCGAGGACCCGCACGCCCTGAATGGCGACCTCCTTGGCGACGCCGTATTCGGTGCCGCCGATCGTGCCCGCCACATGGGTGCCGTGGCCGTTGCAGTCCGCCCCGTCCCGACCGTCGCCGATCGCGTCGAAGGCGGCGACGGCCCGGCCGTCGAACTCGACGTGCGTCGGCTGGACACCGGTGTCGATCACGTAGGCGTTCACCGAGAGGGCCGTGTTGCCATAGGTGTAGGACTGGTCGAGCGGCAGCTCCCGCTGATCGATCCGGTCGAGACCCCACGTGGGGTCGAGCTGGGTGTCGGTGAGGGAGACGGTCTGGTTCTGTTCGACGAAGGCGACGGCCGGATCGGCGGCGAGCAGGCGGGCGGCGACCTGGTCGAGCTCGACGGAGAAGCCGCGCACGGAGTGCTCGAAGGTGTGCCGCAGCTTCCCGCCGTAGACGGCGATCAGGGAGTCGACGGCGGTGCGCACCGATTCGGGCGCCAGCGTGTCGGGCAGCACCACCAGGTAGCTGCCTCGGATCGCCGTCGGGCTGGCCGCCGCGCGGATACCGCCCCGCTCCTCGTCGAGGCCGGTGCCCGACCCGCCTGCCTCGGCCGCTGCGCCCGTCCCGGTCGGGATCGCCGACGCCGACGTCGTCCCCCCGCCTCCAGTGTCCGGGGCCGCCGTGCCGACCGACGCCGTGCCGATCATCAGCCCGACCGTCACCGCGCTCACACAGGCGGCCCAGCGCCGCCGATCGTGGTGCACCATCTGTCGTCTCCTCCCGAGCTGATCAACACGTCACCTCCTGCGTACCGGCAGCCGATCGCGACCACCAGCAACATCACGCCATGGCGACGATCGATCACCCGCCCGTGGAAACCCCGCCGGGGAACCACTCCCGGGTGCGGCATCATCTGTCGGCATGGAGACGGTGAGTTCCCGGCAGGTGTACGCCAATCCGTGGATGACGGTCCGCGAGGATGCGATCCGGCGACAGGACGGCTCGGCGGGCACGTACGGCGTCGTGGACAAGCCGAACTACGCGTTGATCATCCCGGCGGACGGGGACCGGCTGCACCTGGTCGAGCAGTTCCGCTATCCGCTCGGCCTCCGACGCTGGGAGTTCCCGCAGGGCACGGCGCCGGACCGTGCAGTGGTGGAGCAGGCGGTGCTCGCCGAGCGGGAGCTGCGGGAGGAGACGGGGCTTCGCGCGGCCAGCATGGTGGAGATCGGCCTGCTCGACGTGGCGCCGGGCCACTCCAGTCAGCGCGGGCGGGTGTATCTCGCGACCGAGCTGACCGAGGGCGAGGCGCAGCGCGAGCACGAGGAACAGGACATGCGAGGCGGGTGGTTCACCCGGACGGAGTTCGAACAGATGATCGCCGAAGGGCTGATCACCGATGCGCAATCGATCGCGGCGTACGCGCTGCTGCTGCTGCACGACCGGCGGGCAGGCGTAATGCCCGCATCGAGCGACGGGCTGCCGGTGAGCCGCACCGATCGACCGGAGTGAGCCGTCCCGACAACCGGTCAGAACACGGCGGTCGGGCACGGCACGCCTGCGGCAGCAGGCCGCGACGCGGTAGCGGACGCCGGACGCCGGACGCCGGACGCCGGACGCCGGACGCCGGACGCCGGACGCCGGACGCCGGGAAGAGTGTGTTCTCCCCGGCATCCGATCGGTCCGTCGACCGTCGTCTGATCAGCTCTCGGCGAGCACCGACTGGAGGAACTTCTGGGTCCGCTCCTGCTTGGGCTCGTCGAAGATCTCGGCAGGCGGCGCCGCTTCGATGATCCGGCCCGCGTCGAACATCAGCACGCGGTTGGAGACGTCCCTGGCGAACTTCATCGCGTGCGTCACGCACAGCATGGTGATGTCGCTGGACCTGGCGACGTCACGCAGCACGTCCAGCACCTCGGCCGCCAGCTCCGGGTCCAGCGCCGAGGTGACCTCGTCCAGCAGCAGGATGTCCGGGTCCATCGCCAGCGCACGGGCGATGGCCACCCGCTGCTGCTGCCCGCCGGAGAGCTGCGAGGGGTAGGCGGAGACCTTGTCGCCCAGCCCCACCATGTCCAGCAGTTCCCTGGCCCGCTCCTCGGCCTCGTCCTTGGACTTGCCCAGGACGTGCACCGGAGCCTCGGTGACGTTGCGCAGCACCCGCATGTTCGGAAACAGGTTGTACTGCTGGAACACCATGGTGATCCGGCCGCGCACCTTGCGGATGTGCGCCTCGCTCGCCGGGGCGAGGCTGCCGTTGCGCTCCTCGTGGAAGAGGTAGTCCTCGCCGACCTTGATGGTGCCGCTGTCCGGCTTGAGCAGGGTCATCAACATCCGCAGGATCGTCGTCTTGCCCGATCCGCTCGGCCCGATCAGCGTGACCCGCTCGCCCGCTCCCACGGAGAACGAGAGGTCGTCGAGCACCACGTTCTTGCCGAAGCGCTTGCTGATGTCGTCGAACCGGATGAAGTCGGCCTGCTTCGGGCCCTTCTCGGCCACGGCGCTGGTCGCCTCGGTCATCGGCTTGCTCCCCTTCTCATTCTTTCCGCCGGTCACGCGGCTCGGACCTGACCGAATCGGCGTTCCAGGATCCTGGCGAGCCAGGACATCACGAGTGCGGTCACCAGGTAGAGGATTCCGGCCATGGTGATCGGCTCCGCGTAGAGGAACGTCTCGGAGCCGATCGCACGGGCCACGGTCAGCATCTCGACCACGGTGATGGCGACGAGCGTCGGCGTGTCCTTGAACATCGCGATCACGTAGTTGGCCAGCGCAGGCATCGCCCGAGGCAGGGCCTGCGGCAGGATCACGCTGGTCCAGGTCCGCCTGACCGGCAGGTTCAGTGCTCGCGCCGCCTCCCACTGGCCGACGGGCACGCCGTCGATGCCCGAGCGGTAGACCTCCGACACGTACGTGGCGTAGTGCACGCCGAGTCCGATCGCGGCGGTCGTCAGGGTGGAGAAGCTGATGCCCACCTCGGGCAGCACGTAGAACAGGAAGAAGAGCTGCACCAGCAACGGGGTGGAGCGGATGAACTCGATGACGATCGACGCGGGAACACTGATCCACAGCTTCGTGCTGCGTCGCAGCAGAGCGAACCCGAGGCCGAGGACGAGCGCGATCAGATACCCGAGCACCGTCGCCTGCAACGCCACGACGAGCCCGTCCAACAGGGCAGGGACCGAGTCCCAGAACACGTCCCAGTTCCATCCGGTCATGCCGAGGCCTCCGTCCTGCGGAAGATGCGGGCGATCATGCCGGGCGGAACCGTCCGGCCGAGCGATGCGGCGGCCCGTCGTTCCAGAAAGCGCATCAACACGGTGAAGATCAACGCGATGACCCCGTAGGCGACCAGCAGGCCGCCGAACACGCCTGCGGTGTTCTGCGTCGAGGCCCGGACGAGCTGCGCGCCGAAGGTCAGGTCGGAGAGGTAGACGATCGACACCAGCGCGCTGGCCTTGAGCAGTTCGATGAGGTTGTTGCTGAAGGCGGGGATCATCGCGACGATCGCCTGCGGCAGCACGACCTTGCGGGTCCGCTGCCACGGGGTGAAGTTCAGGGCCGTGGCGGCCTCGAGCTGGCTCTGCGGGATCGCGCGGATCGCACCGCGCACCACCTCAGCGCCGTAGGCGCCGATGTTCAGTGCCAGGGCGAGGACGCCTGCGAACAACGGTGCCAGCTGGTAGCCGAACCGAGGCATCACGAAGATCAGCCAGAACAACACGATCAGGGCCGACATCCCGCGGAAGGTCTCGGTGTAGAGGAAACCCAGCGCGCGGAGGAACTTCTTCCTGCTCACCCGAGCGAGCCCGGCGGCGAACGCGAAGACGAGGCCGAGCAGGGCACCGAAGACCGTGAGCTGGAGGGTGACCACCAGCCCCTCGATCATGTATTGCCAGAGTCCCGGAGACAACGGGGCAACTCCTTCCGGTCAGGCCAACGGTGCCTGGCACAGTTCTTCGGCGGTCAGGTCCGTCATCTCGTCCTCGGTGAAGCCGAAGGGCTCCACGATCGGCAGGAGCAGACCCTCGCTCTTGAGGGTCGCCAGCTCACTGTTGAAGGACTCGACGATGTTCGCCTCGCCCAGCCGGAAGCCGAACCCGCCCGCACCGTTCTGGTCGACGCCGTCGACCGTCGGAATGAAGGGCGGCTCGGACAGCTCCAGCCCGGAGTCGGGTCTGCCGCCCAACGCCGAGCGCAACGAGAGGGTGGAGAGAAGGAAGGCGTCGGCCCGCCCGGCGGCGACGCCGTCGATGCCGGAGACCTGATCGGGGAAGACCACGATCTGATCCGAGGGGACGCCCACGCCGGTGGCGACCGACTCCTCCACGCCGCCGACGATCACGCCGAGCACGACGTCGGGATTGGCCACGACGTCCTCCAGCGTGGTGAGGCCCAAGGGATTGCCCTCGGGGACCAGGAAGGCGTAAGGCGCGTTGTAGTCGGGGTTGGTGAACAAGATCTGTTCACAGCGGGCGGGCGTGATGTACATGCCTGCGGAGATGACGTCGAACAGCCCGGCGTTGAGGCCGGGAATCAGCGAACTGAAGTCGGCGAGCTTCGGAACGAAGCTGTCGACCCCGAGTCGACGGAAGATCTCCTTGCCGACCTCGGCGGCCTGACCGGTCAGGTCGCCCTCGGAATCGATGTAGGCGAAGGGCGTCTCGTTGGCGAATCCCATCCGGACGTTGCCGCGATCACGCAACTGATCGAGCAGATCGCCACCACCGCCCGCAGTGGAGAGGTCGATCGAGCTGCACCCGGCGACGCCGACGCCGAGCCCGACCGCCAGAAGGCCGCCGGTGGCACCTCGTATGAAGTTTCGTCGGGTGACGTTCGCAGCTAGCACGGAAGGCCGCTCCCCCACTCGGTGACAGGACGATGCGAGTCGTCACGCTGCGGCGACTCGGCGTGTCGAACGTAGGCGGGACACCTGGTGCGGTCAAAGGTAGGCGCTGACCGTAACGCGTGGCGTTATACGAACGAGATAGGAAGTGACGGCGGTCATTCGGCCATCGGATCAAGTCGCAAACTGTGGGTTACCAGCGATTTCACCCGTTTGCCTGACACGATCGCCACCACTGTGCTATATGGGTCACTATTAGGTCACGATCGGCCGCGCGCTCGCCCCCGTGTCGGACCTCACGATTTCGTCCGGCGCCCCGAGCAGTGTGCGAGGAAGGCCGTTCACCAGCCGTAAAGCAGTATTAACACGATCGGGAAAGATCGGCGGGAATGTCGACAACGCTGCGCCGTCGAGTGATTAACCGACTACTGCGTGTTCGCAACAAAAACGGACGTTCCGGACCGCGAGACCGCCTTTTCCCGGAAATGCGCGCGAACCGCCGAGCAGGCGTGGCTTCGGGCTCACCCGAGCGAGTGAGCGGCCAGGGATGATCGGGGACACCGGATTCGAGCCGTGCCGAACGGGACGCTCTGCGGCCGCAGCACCACGGCCGTCGACGCCTGCGCCGAAAAGGCAGACCGCCGCTCCGGAGGCGGAGAGCACGAGAGAGCGCACGACGCCCGGCCCCGCACGACGAAGGGGCCGGGCGTGGACGGGCGTGGGCGGGCAGCGCAGCAGCAGGCAGCGCCCCGGTCGGGTCGCTGCCGCTGACTTCGACGGCGCGAGCGGCTCCGCTCGGGCTCAGCGCTCCGGCGGGGCCGACACTCGTTCCACCGAGGCGCCCAGCGCGACGAGGTTCTCGACGAACCTCGGGTAGCCCCGGTCGATGTGGAAGACGTCCCAGACCTCGGTGACGCCGTCGGCGCACAGTCCGGCGAGCACCAGGCCTGCCCCGGCCCGGATGTCCGAGGCCCATACCGGAGCGCTGGAGAGGCGTTCGACGCCCCGCACGACCGCGTGATGGCCGTCGGTCCGCGCGTCTGCCCCGAGCCGGACCATCTCTTCGACGAACCGGAACCGGGCCTCGAAGACGTTCTCGGTGATCATCGAGGTGCCCTCGGAGACCGCAGACAACACGATGGCCATCGGCTGGAGGTCGGTGGGGAAGCCGGGATAGGGCAGCGTCACGAAGTCCACCGACTGCGGCCGGGTGGCCATGACCACCCGGAAGCCGTCGGTCCTGGTCGTCACCTCGGCGCCCGCCGTGCGCAGCTTGTCCAGCACCAGTTCGAGATGCTGCGGGTTCACCCCGTGCACGTCGACGTCACCGCAGGTGGCGACGGCGGCGATGGCCCAGGTCGCTCCCACGATGCGGTCGCCGATGACCCGGTGCTCGGTGGGCTGCAACGCACTGACGCCGTGCACGGTCAGCGTCGAGGTGCCCGCACCCTCGATCTTGGCGCCCATCTGCTGGAGCATCAGGCAGAGGTCGACGATGTCCGGTTCCCTGGCGGCGTTGTCGATCACCGTCGTCCCGTCGGCCAGCACCGCAGCCATCAGGATGTTCTCGGTGGCGCCCACGCTCGGGAAGTCCAGCCAGATCTGCGCCCCGTGCAGGCCCTCGGCCTCGGCCACCACACAACCGTGCTCGATCTCGCTGGTGGCGCCGAGCTGACGCAGGCCGTTCTGATGCATGTCGAGCGGGCGCGATCCGATCGCGTCCCCGCCCGGCAGCGCCACCACGGCACGCCTGCACCGCCCGACCAGCGGCCCCAGGACGCACACCGATGCCCGCAGCTTGCTCATCGACGCGAAGTCGGCTCGATGGCTCGGCTCGGCGGGGGTGGTGATGGACACCGTGTCGCCCTCGATGGACACCTCACAGCCCAGCCCCCGGAGCACATCCGCCATCAGGGGGACGTCCAGGATCTCGGGACAGTTGGTGATGGTCGTGGTGCCCTCGGCCAACAGCGCAGCCGCCATCAGCTTCAACACGCTGTTCTTGGCTCCGACGACGTCGACCCTGCCGACTAGCCGGGCACCGCCCCGGACCTGGAAGTGCTCGCTCACAGACAAGCAGGGTAGAGGTCGACTCCTCGCCGTCGCCCCACGGGTTCGCTAGGCTGCCCGCATGTCGGTGCACCTGACCAAGATCTACACGCGAACGGGCGATGGCGGTATGACTCGCCTGGGCGATGCCTCCCAGGTGCACAAGACCGACGTGCGGCTGGCCGCCTACGCCGACGTCGACGAGGCGAACTCCGCCATCGGCGTGGCGTTGGCGCTGGGCAGTCCGAGCGAGTCGGTGGTGGCGGTGCTCCGCCAGGTCCAGAACGACCTGTTCGACGTCGGAGCCGACCTCTGCGCGCCGATCGTGCCCGATCCGAAGTATCCCCCGCTGCGGATCACGCAGGCCTACATCGATCGGCTGGAGGGCTGGTGCGACGAGTTCAACGCGGACCTGCCCAAGCTCGACTCCTTCATCCTGCCCGGCGGCACCCCGGCGGCGGCCCTGCTGCACGTGGCCCGCACCGTGACCCGGCGGGCGGAGCGCACGACCTGGGCACTGCTCGCGAGTGATGCGGCCGAGCAGACCAACGCCCTCACCGCCAAGTACCTGAACCGCCTCTCGGACCTGCTGTTCATCCTCTGTCGGGTGGCCAACCCCGACGGCGACGTGAAGTGGAAGCCGGGCGGCGACCAGTAACGGCGACGCCGCGCCCATGCGATCCGCCTGCTGGTGGACCTCGGGCTGCCCGGCAGCGGCGATGCCCGTCCCCAGCGGCAGGCGCGTCGGCGCAGTGGTCTCGTTCGGTGTCGCATCGGTCGCCACCGGCCGTGCCCGACGAGCGTCCGACCACGAAAGCCGCAGCCGTCTCGGACCTGTCGGTCGGACGGGCAGCACAGCCGGCTCACCAGAGGCGGCTACGACGACGGCAGCCGTCCTCATCCAGTCCCGCGCGAGTCAGACGGTGTGTCGCTGGACTGCCTCTCGCCCGTGCCGTCGGCCCGGGGATGCGGCGGCACGGCGCGGGCAGGGGTCACGGCGAGGGCAAGGGTGCCGAGGCGACTGCTCGGCTGACCGGACTTCGGAGCGACTCGGTGACGGCACGCCCACGCCCGACGGCGCACGCGGCTGCGGCGTCAGGTGAGTGCACGGCCTGCCGGTGGTGAGTGTCGACCATGCAGGCGAAAAGGTGGATCACACCGGACGGCTGATTCGCGGCTTGCTGCCCGACATGATCGGAGACACGAGAACGGGGCCGTGGTCGGACACGTGCCGGGTCGCGGGAGTCGACACTCGGCATCAGGCGGCGGGAGAGGCCGCCATACCGGGGTGATGCACCGCAGGCCTCGGACCGAGGCGAGGCGGAAGGCGGCGAGTCTCAGCCGGGAGACGTCAAGAGCGGGACGCTGCTCGGCAGTCAGGAAGCCCAGGGGACGCTGTGGCCGGGCGGCGCCGACTCCAGCCAGGACAGGAATCCGGTCAACGCGTCCTGCGTCATGGCCAGTTCGATCTCGCGCTCGTTGCCCGCACACCGCAGCACCGTCGAGCCGACGGGCATCGCGTAGGCCTCCGGCGCGGAGGGCGCCCGGCGGCTGGAGATCTCCAGGCCGGTGCGCTGGACCACCTGGTCCGGGCCGGAGCGCAGGCTCAGAACCCGGAACCAGAGGAAGTCGTCACCGCGATAGTGGCCCACCCCGAGGTGCCAGCCCCGAGGGCTGTCCTCCAGGCGCGTCCGCAACGCCACGTCGATCCCGCCCGCGCGCCGCAGCAGTCTGATTCTGCGGAGCACGAGTAAGCCCAGTACCAGTGCGGCAGCGAACAGGCCCACTCCGACGGCCTCGACGACCCACACGGCTCGGCCCCCGTCCCCGTCGCGCTGGGCTCAGGCTGCCTGTCCGGCTGCCCGCAGCCTCGCCTTGGCTCGACCCCGGATGTCGGCGTCCTCGCTCTCCAGATCGGCGCGAGCCTGCTCCACGTTCACCTCGGCGGCCAGGTCGGCGTCCTCGGCGAGCACGCTCACCCCGTCGCCGGTGACCGACAGGAAGCCCCCGTGCACCGCGGCGCGGAGGACGTCGCCGGAGGTGGTGGTGATGCGGACCAGGCCGCCCTCGGCAAGCTGGGCCAGCAGCGGTTCGTGATTGGGCAGGATGCCGATCTCGCCCTCGATGGTCTGGGCCACGACGAAGCTCGCCGTACCCGACCAGAGACGACGCTCTACCGCGACAAGCTGGACGGACATCTCTGCCACACGCATCTCCTTCGTCGGCTGCCTCCCCGCAGTCTAGACAACGGACTTCCAACCTTCTCCCCCCTCCCGGTGTCTCTACCTGTGACGTTCACTGAACGAACGAGGGAGTGATGAGTGAGACGACCCGAGGCGGAGTTCGAGGACTTCGTCAGGAGCAGATCGACCGCCCTGTTACGCACGGCATACCTGCTGTGCGGCGGTGACCGGGGCGCCGCCGAGGACCTCCTCCAGGACGTGTTGGAACGCATGTTTGTGCGCTGGTCACGGGTCACGGGCTCGCCGGAGGCCTACGCCAGGGCGGCTCTGGCCAACACCGCCGCCAACCGCTGGCGGCGGCTGTCCCGACGGGTCGCGGAGGTGCCCCTGTCGGAACGCGCCGATGAGGACGAGCACGCCGGGGCCGACGAGACGGTGTCCGACCGAGACGCGGTCTTGCAGGCGCTGCGGGAGCTGCCGCCGAGGATGCGTGCGGTGATCGTCCTGCGGTATTTCGAGGACCTCACCGAGGCCGAGACGGCCCGTGCGCTGGGCTGCGCGGTCGGAACGGTGAAGAGCCAGACCTCGCTCGGGTTGACGAGGCTGCGGCGGGTCTACGCCGAGAACGACCGGGAAGAGAACGACCCGCACGAGAACGACGCGGAATCACTGCGAGCGACACCGTTGAGGGGGGCATTCCGATGACCGAACCGACCAGGCTCACCGAACGGCTGGAGGAGATCGTCTCGGACGTCGAGGCCGACCCGAGCCTCGCGCACCGGGTGCTCTCTCGTGGCAGAGAACGCAGGAGGAAGCGACGGACCATCTTCGGCGCGGCGACGGCCCTCACGGTGGTGCTGGCGGCGGGCACGGCCCTGACGGGCTGGCTGCGCGAGCAAGAGGACGGTGCCGACCCGGTCATTCCCGCCCAGGGGAGGTTCGGCGAACCATCGCCGGTGCTCACCGAACGGCTGACCGGCGAGCCCCGAGGCGATCTCGCCGAGGATGCGGCATTCCTCGCCGAGGCGGAGGCGCTCTGGCGGGAGCAGGCAGCGGACGCGATCACCTGGCTCCGGTACCCCGACGGGCTCGTGCTGACCGGTGAGCCGAACGTCCATGCCGCCTTCGAGACCCCGGCGGGGCCGGTCGCCGTCATCACGCAGGCCATCACGAGAAACGACGTGGAGGCGATCAGCGGCGTGGTGGGGCCGGATGCCCAGGGCCGGACACGAGTGCTCAGCGCCAACCCGGACGGCGGGCGACTCCTGTCGAATTTCGTCGGGCCAGACTCGCGAGTACTCGTCGTCGTCGATGCCGACTGGGGACATGTCTCGCTGTCGGAACACATCGACATCGACCCCGCCACCGGCCTGCCCTCCCGCCACTGGCGGGAGGTCCCGCTCGACGATCACATCGGGATCGCGGAGCTGGACTCACCGAGCCCTCCAGAAGGTCTTGATCTGTCCCCGACGCCGGAGGGCAGCATGTTCGACGGCGGGCCCGCAGGCAGGGCCGTCCAACCCATGTTTCCCGAGGGCCGTCGTGGCGACCACGATGAGCCGATAGGTCACCAGACCACGTATCCCGGCCCGCTGCTCGCGGGCACCTCATCCGACGAGGACGGTCGCCCGCAGGCGATTATCGAGGTCGGCCAGATCGCCGATCGATCCCTGATCAGGAATCCGAGTAGGCGCCTCTTCGGTGCACTCACCGAGGCTGGCGTGATCGCCCCCCTAACTTCTAGCTTTTCCGAACTGGCCGCATTGGCGCTGCCCGACGGGCGAACTGCGCTGATCACCAACGTGAGCTATGGCCCCACCGCACCGCACCTCTACGCCGTGATCGTCGATGGAGCGGAGCACGAAGTCGTCTACGGCGGCCCGATCGACGTCGAGTCGCCGCTGCCGGTCGCCCTGCGGTTGCCCGATGACCAGGGCTGGGCGGTGTTCGACCATGAGTCGGAGCTGCGCTACCGCGACAGCCCCGACGCCGAGTGGCGGGACGCCCGGGCCGAACAGGGTGCGGCGCTGCTGCCGCCCACCGCCGTCCAGGTCGAGGTACGCGACGCCGACGGCGGCAGCGTGGTCGTCGATCTCGACGACTGACGCATCCGCCGGGCATCACCGACAGAACGAACGGGCCGGACCCCCATTGGGAGTCCGGCCCGTCTCGCGTGCTGTGCGGCTTACTTGGAGAGCTCCTGGTGCCTGCGCTCCAGGTCCTCCAGACCACCGATGGAGAGGAAGGCCTGCTCCGGAACGTGGTCGTACTCGCCCTTGGCGATCTTGTCGAAGGCCTCGATGGTGTCCTTCGTGTCGACGAAGGACCCCTCCTGGCCGGTGAACTTCTGCGCCACGAAGAAGTTCTGCGACAGGAACCGCTCGATGCGCCGCGCCCGGTTCACCGTCAGGCGGTCTTCCTCGGACAGCTCGTCGAGACCGAGGATCGCGATGATGTCCTGCAGCTCCTTGTTCTTCTGCAGAATCCGCTTGACCTCCTGGGCCACCCGGTAGTGCTCGTCGCCGACCACCGAAGGGTCCAGAATCCGCGAGGAGGACGTCAGAGGGTCGACCGCCGGGTAGATGCCCTTCTGCGAGATCGGCCGGGACAGCTCCGTGGTCGCGTCCAGGTGGGCGAAGGTCGTCGCCGGGGCCGGGTCGGTGTAGTCGTCCGCGGGCACGTAGATCGCCTGCATCGAGGTGATCGAGCGACCCCGCGTCGAGGTGATCCGCTCCTGGAGTTCACCCATCTCGTCGGCCAGCGTCGGCTGGTAACCCACGGCCGAGGGCATCCGGCCCAGCAGGGTGGACACCTCCGAACCCGCCTGGGTGAACCGGAAGATGTTGTCGATGAACAGCAGCACGTCCTGGTTCTGGACGTCCCGGAAGTACTCGGCCATGGTCAGCGCGGACAGCGCGACCCGCATACGCGTGCCGGGCGGCTCGTCCATCTGACCGAACACCAGCGCGGTGTCCGGGAGAACGCCCATCTCCTCCATCTCGAGGAAGAGGTCGGTGCCCTCACGGGTCCGCTCGCCGACGCCTGCGAACACCGAGGTGCCGCCGAAGTTGCGGGCGATACGGGTGATCATCTCCTGGATGAGCACCGTCTTGCCGACACCGGCACCGCCGAACAGGCCGATCTTACCGCCCTTGACGTACGGGGTCAGCAGGTCGATCACCTTCACGCCGGTGACCAGCACCTCGGTCTTGCCCTCGAGCTGGTCGAATGCCGGGGGCTTGCGGTGAATGCCCCAGCGCTCGACGTCGTCGGCGTGGCCGGGCTTGTCCAGGCACTCGCCGAGCGCGTTGAACACGTGACCCTTGACCGCGTCGCCGACCGGCACCGAGATGGCCGCGCCGGTGTCGCGCACCGGAGCGCCTCGGACCAGACCGTCGGCCTGCTGCATCGAGATCGTGCGAACCATGTTGTCGCCGAGGTGCTGTGCGACCTCGAGCGTCACGGTCTTCTTCATCTGCTCGAAGGTGATCTCCACCTTCAGAGCGTTGAACAGGGCGGGCACCTCGCCACGGGGGAACTCGACGTCGACGACCGGGCCGATCACCCGGACGACGCGACCGGTGCCAACAGCGGTAGCAGCCGTCATCTCACTCATCACTTCCTGCCGCGGCGAGCGCGTCAACGCCACCGACGATCTCGCTGATCTCCTGGGTGATCTGGGCCTGGCGGGCCTGGTTGGCCTGCGTCGACAACGCTGTGATCAGCTCGTTGGCGTTGTCGGTCGCCGCCTTCATCGCCGTCCGGCGTGATGCCGACTCCGATGCCGCCGCCTCCAGCATCGCGGCGAACAGCCGCGTGTTGATGTACTTCGGCAGCAGCGCGTCCATCAGCGTCTCGGCATCCGGCTCGAACTCGTACGAGGGAGGCGGGGCGGTCGAGGTCTCGCCCTCCTCGACGTACTCGACCTCCAGCGGCGCCAGCCGGTGGGCCACCGGCCGCTGGGTGAGCATCGACCGGAACTCGGTGTAGACGATGTGCAGCTCGTCCACGCCGAGGACGCCGTCGGAGCCCGCCGAGTCGTCCTCGTCGTCCGCGCCTGCCAAGAATGCCTCGACCAGCGTGTTGCCGACCTTGGCCGCGTCCGTGTACTCGGGACGCTCGGAGAAGCCGGTCCACGAGTCGGCGACCTCACGGCCCCGGAAGCTGAAGTACTTCAGCCCCTTGCGGCCGACCACGTAGAGCACCGGGGTCTTGCCCTGTTCCCGGAGCAGAGACTGCAGCTCCTCCGCCGCCCGGATCACGTTGGCGTTGTACCCGCCGCACAGACCCCGATCGCTGGTGACCACCAGCACGCCCGCGCGCTTGGGCTGCTTGCGCTCGACCAGCATCGGGTGGTCGAGCGTCGCGGCCCCCGCGAGGGCGGACAACACGCTGGTGATCTCGTCGGAGTAGGGACGGGCCGCCTGGACTCTCGCCTGGGCCTTGCTGATCCGTGAAGTGGCGATCAGCTCCTGCGCCTTGGTGATCTTCCTCATCGCCTGCGTCGAGCGAATCCGCTGACGCAGCTCACGTATCTGGGCAGCCATCCGTCACCACGTCACTTCTTGGCCGGAGCCGGTCGGTGAACCTTCACGGACTCCTGACCGACGTTCTCGGCTTCCATCGCCTCGGCCTCGGCCTCGCGCACCACGACCGACGAGCCGTCGGAGGCGGTGAACTGCTCCTTGAACTCGTTGATCGCCGCCGTGAGCCGCTCCTCGTTGTCCGAGGAGAGCTTCTTGGTCTCGACGATCTCGCCCAGGATGCCCTCGTGCTTGCGACGGAGGAAGTCGTGCAGCTCCGACTCGAAGCGACGCACGTCCGCGATCGGCACCGAGTCCAGGTAACCCTTGGTACCCGCGTAGATCGAGACGATCTGCTCCGCCACCGGCACCGGGGAGTAGGCGTCCTGCCGCAGCAGCTCCATGAGGCGGGAGCCTCGGTCGAGCTGTGCCTTGGAGGAGGCGTCCAGGTCGGAGGCGAAGGCCGAGAACGCCTCCAGCTCGCGGAACTGCGACAGGTCGATCCGCAGCGTTCCGACGACCGTCTTCATCGCCTTGGTCTGCGCGGCGCCGCCGACTCGGGAGACCGAGACACCCACGTTGATGGCGGGACGCTGACCGGCGTTGAACAGGTCGGACTCGAGGAAGACCTGACCGTCGGTGATGGAGATGACGTTGGTCGGGATGTAGGCCGACACGTCGTTGGCCTTGGTCTCGATGATCGGCAGACCGGTCATCGAGCCTGCGCCGAGCTCGTCGGAGAGCTTCGCGCACCGCTCCAGCAGCCGCGAGTGCAGGTAGAACACGTCACCGGGGTAGGCCTCACGGCCCGGCGGGCGACGCAGCAGCAGCGAGATGGCGCGGTAGGCCTCCGCCTGCTTGGTCAGGTCGTCGAACACGATCAGGACGTGCTTGCCCTGGTACATCCAGTGCTGGCCGAGGGCCGAGCCGACGTACGGGGCGATCCACTTGAAGCCCGCCGAGTCCGATGCCGGGGCGGCGACGATGGTGGTGTACTCTAGCGCGCCCGCCTCCTCCAGCGCGGCCTTGACGCCCGCGATGGTGGAGCCCTTCTGCCCGATCGCGACGTAGATGCAGCGCACCTGCTGCGTCGGGTCGCCGGTCGCCCAGTTGGCCTTCTGGTTGATGATCGTGTCGACGCAGACCGTGGTCTTGCCGGTCTTACGGTCGCCGATGATCAACTGTCGCTGGCCACGACCGATCGGGGTGATCGCGTCGATGGCCTTGATACCGGTCTGCATCGGCTCGCCGACCGGCTGCCGCTGCACGACCGAGGCGGCCTGCAGCTCCAGCGGGCGGGTGGTCTCGGCGACGATCTCGCCGAGTCCGTCGATGGGCGCACCCAGCGGGTCGATCACCCGGCCGAGGAAGTTGTCGCCCACGGGCACGGACAGCACCTGTCCGGTCCGCTTGACCTCCTGGCCTTCCTCGATGGTGTCGTAGTCACCGAGGATGACCGCGCCGATCTCCCTGGCCTCCAGGTTCAGCGCCACGCCGAGCACGCCGCCGGGGAACTCCAGCAGCTCGTTGGTCATCGCCGAGGGCAGGCCCTCGACATGGGCGATGCCATCGCTGGTGTCGACGACGACGCCGACCTCTTCCCGGTTGACCTCCGGGGAGTAGCTGGAGACGTACTTCTCGATCGCACTGCGGATCTCGTCCGACGAGATCGTCAGCTCCGCCATGTCGTTCCTGCTCTCGCTTCGTTCTCAGGCATTGTCGGGTTTGCGGTGGGTCGTGATCGAGGCGTCGTGGTCAGCCCGCGAGCCGACGACCGAGCGCGGCCAGCCGCCCTGCGGCGGTGCCGTCGATCACCTCGTCGCCGACTCGGATCAGCAGTCCACCGCCCACCGTCGGGTCCACCTCCAGGTGCAAAGCCACCTGACGTGCATAGATTCGGCTCAGCGTCGCGATCAGCCTGGTCTGCTGCGCCTCGGTGAGGGGCACGGCAGTCCGTACGTGGGCGACCGAGCGCTCTCGCCGGGCGGCAGCCGCACCGGCGAGCTCGTCGATCTCCTCGACCACGTCACCGCCGCGCAGGCGGTGCAACAGGTCTTCCACCAGCGCCAGGGTCACCGACTCGACCTTGTCGGCCAGCAGACCGCGCACCAGCGCGGTCTTGCCGCCGACGTTCCCAGCCGGATCGGCGAGCAGCTGTTCGAGATCGGACCTGCTCGCCACGATGCGACCGAGCCGGAACAGCTCGTCCTCCACCGCGTCGAGGCGTCCGTTCTTCTCCGCGCTGATCAGCAACGCGGTCCGGCCGAGCAGCACGATGCCGTGGACCAGCTCACGCGGGCTGGACCAGCGAGCGCCGACCGCAGCGGCCAGCACCGCGAACGACCGCTCGCCGACCTTCTCGCCGAGCACTGCCCGGATGAGGCCCTCGCGGGTGGCGGACTCGGCGGAGGCGTCCGCCACGGCCCGCCGCAGTCCGGCCTCGCGGCCGAGCAGGCGAGCCACCGCGCTCAGGTCCTCGCCCAGCCCGGCCGCCGCCTCGGCGGTCGCGCCGTCGAGTTCGGCGAACAGCCGTCGCTCGGCTTCGGCGAAGGCGTCTCGACTCGCGGCGTTGAGTATGGTCACCGCAATCTCACCGTCCTCATCTCTGGCTGGCCCGTGCGCTGTTCACGGCATTCGTTCACGACTTGGCCGGCGCCGACACGGAGTCCAGCTCGTCGAGGAACCGGTCCACGGTCCCCCGCTGCCGGGCCTCGTCCTCCAGGGACTCGCCGACCACTCGTCCGGCCAGGTCGACCGCGATGCGCCCCAGATCGCCCCGGAGCTCCGTGACGATCTGCGCCCGCTGCGCGTCGAGCTGAAGCTGACCCTGCGCGAGGATGCGCGCGGACTCCTCCTGAGCACGCTGCCGCATCTCCTCGACGATCTGCTCGCCCTCGGCCCGAGCGTCGTCCCGAATCCGGGCCGCCTCGGAACGCGCCTCGGCGAGCTGGGCCTTGTACTGCTCCAGCAGCTCCGCGGCCTCGGCCTGCGCGGCCTCCGCCTTGGCGATGCCGCCTTCGATCTTCGCCGAACGCTCGTCGAGCAGGGCGCCGAAGCGGGGCATCACGAACTTCCAGAAGAGGAAGGCGATGATGACGAAGCAGACCAGGGACCAGATGATGTCGTACGAGGCAGGCAGGAGCGGGTTCTGTGCCTCCGCCAACACTGCGTCAATAGCCACGTTGGTCACCTAACTCGTTGAGTGTCGGCTCAGCCGAGGCCGCCGAAGAGGATGCCCGCGACCAGGCCGAGCAGGCCGAGCAGCTCGACGAAGGCGATACCGAGGATCATGGTGGTACGCAGCTGGCCCGCGATCTCGGGCTGACGGGCCATGCTCTCGACGGTCTTCCCGACCAGGATGCCGATACCGAGGGCCGGGCCGAGCGTCGCGAGGCCGTAGCCGATGGTCGCGATGTTTCCGGTGATGCCGGCCTGACCTTCGGTCGTCTGGGCGAGGATGTCGACCGACTGCGCGAGGATGTCCACTTTCCTGTCTTCCCTTTCCTTTGGCCCCTCGACAGTCCTGCCGAGAGGTCGTTCCTGACTCCGCTCTGACGCTGCCCGCTCTTAGTGCTCGGCGTGCTGCGAGAGATCGATGTAGACCGCGGCGAGCAGAGTGAAGATGTAGGCCTGCAGGACGGCGACCATGATCTCAAAGAGGGTGAATGCGAAACCCATGGTCAGGGTGAGCAGGCCAGCAGGCGCGATCAAGGCGGAGCCCGCCTCGAAGAACAAAAAATGGGTGGCTGAGAAGAACAGCACCAGGATGATGTGACCGGCGAGCATGTTCGCCAGGAGTCGCACCGTGAGCGAGAACGGCCGGACCACGAAGGCCGAGGCGAACTCGATCGGGATCATGATCGGCGCCATCCACCCGGGGACCCCCGGCGGCATCACGGTGTTCTTCAGGAACGCTCCGCCGCCCTGGGCCTTGATGCCCGCGACGATGAAGACCACCCAGACGAAGAGGGCCATCACCAGTGGGAAGCCGATGAGACTGGTGGCGCCGATGTTGAGGAACGGGATGACTCCGGTGATGTTCATCCCGACGATGCCGAAGAACAAGATCATCAGCACCGGAAGGAACCGGCGTCCCTGGACCTTGCCGAGGATCTCCTCGGCGATCTGCAACCGGACGAAGTCCAGGCACCACTCGGCGAAGTTCTGCAGGCCACGCGGCACCAGCCTGGTGCGACGCAGCGCGAAGATGAAGAACAACGACAACGCCAGCACCACGAGCAGGCGGATCAGCATGATGCGGTTGATCTCGAAGATGGTGCCTTCGAACAGGACCGCAGCGGGGTAGAACTCCTCCAGGCCCGGCGCGTGGAACTCGGGCGCTCCGCCTGCGGCCAGCGTGGCGGCCAACACTTGCGCGTTCAGTGTGGTCTCCCTGGTCGGAGCCGGCTGTCGATCCAGCCCGGCCGAAACGGACGTCGATGATGGGGCACACCGGGGCCATGCTCAAGCAGAGTTACGAAGTGTCGGCCTGGAGCGTGTCCACAGTGAACCTGCGTGATCCGGACATCGCGGCTGCGATACGGACGTAGGTGACAGACCGAACAGGTGCCCTCACCCATTTGGGGAGAATGTCCGTTCGATCTCATCCTGAGGCGAACACTACCAATCGCCGGTCAGAACCTCGAACACCAGGGTCATCACGCTCACCTAACCTCCGTGGTCAGGCGCTCCTGTCACCCATTGGCGAGACGCCGGTCACATCCATTTCGTCACCTTCGGTGGCCTTTGCGGCACTCGATGGGTTCGGATCGACATACAGGGTCTTCGCTCGGAGCAACGCCCGCGTCTGCACGGCGAGGATGCCGACCACCGTCACCACGAGGACGGCGAACAGCACGCCCCGCGAGTAGAAGTCCTGGTCACGGATCAGGAAGAGCACCACGAAGAGGACCACCATCTTGCCGCCCCAGGAACCGAGGACGGCGGCGGCCATGGCCACCGGGGAGGCATTGGCGGTCGCGAGGGTGGCCACCAGCGTGACCAGCAGGAAGCCTGCGGCTATCGCGACACCCAGCACCGCGCCCCAGACACCCGACAGGTCGGCGACCAACCAGCCGATGCCCACTGCGGGCAGGGCGAGGATCAGCGCCGCGAACGAGGCCTGCCGCAGGGCCGAGCGCAGCGCTTCCGTCGTGGAGACAGCGGTCACCGGGGACTCCTCTTTCGTGCGGTCATTCACCCATTGTGCCCAATACGCCCACCGGCCCACACCACCGGCGGCCGGGAGCGGCCCGGCTTCGGCATCACCCGCCCGACGCCGACGACGTGGCGGGCGCTCGGGAATGGCGGATTCCGGTCGTCGTCACTGAACACGCCCTTCGGCGGCGAGTCGGCGCTGACCAGCGCCGACTCCATCAACCTTGCGTCGGGCCGCCGCGCGGCTGCCTGTGTCGAGGGGACGACTCCGACGACGTGACTCGCCCGCCGAGTCCGGCGCGGAGTGGAACATTCGGCGAACTCTTGTCGAACATCGACTCGCCCGCGTCACCCGCCGGAGCATCACACGGGCGTCGACCGACGGCCGGGCGGATAGGCAGCCGAGCGGTTCTCGGACGGCCGCCTGCGCCCGAACGAGACCCGGTGCGGTGCGCCGTCGACCGGGCTACCCGCAGGTGCACCGGCCGGGATTCCCGCGACCAGGCGTGGCCCGACCGGCCGCCGCCGGATCGGGCCCGATCCCCGCCTGGGCGCGTCCCGGCCGGACGCGCCACACGCCTCGCTCAGCTCGGCTGAGCCCGATCCCGACGCCGAGCCCGCAGCCTCGGGATCGCCGAGGTGATGACCACGATGATCAGCGCCGCGCCCATGCCCCAGCCGACCACGACGGGTTCGAACAGGGTCAACGCCACGGCGCCGAAGGCCAGCACGCCTGCCCACAAGTAGATGAGCAGCACCGCGCGCCGCTGCGAGTGACCGATCTCCAGCAGCCGATGATGCAGGTGCATCTTGTCGGCGCTGAACGGACTCTGGCCGCGTCGAGTCCGCCGGACCACGGCCATGATGAGGTCGAGCATCGGCAGGAAGAGCACCGCCGCCACCACCACCAGCGGCGAGAGCAGCGCCAGCGCGTCGGAGCCGCCGTACCGGGAGTAGTCGATCCGTCCCGAGGCCGTCGTGCTGGCCGCCACCAGCATCAGGCCGATCAGCATCGACCCGGAGTCGCCCATGAACAGCTTCGCGGGCTGGAAGTTGTAGGGCAGGAACCCGAGACACCCGCCCGCCAGCGTCGCGGCGATCAACGCGGGCGGATAGGCCACGACATCCTCGAGCAGGGTCATCGAGAAGGCCCAGATCGCCAGGGCGGAGATCAGGCCGATCCCCGCCGCGAGCCCGTCGAGGCCGTCGACGAAGTTCATCGCGTTGATCATCGCCACCGCGAGCAGGACGGTCAGGACGCCGCCCTGGTTGTCGCTGAGCGAGAGCAGCGATCCGACGCCGCCGTCGACCCCGCCCCAGGGCACCCAGAAGAAGAACCACTGGACACCGTAGAGCACCAGAATCCCCGCCGCGGTGACCTGGCCTGCGAGTTTCGTCAGCGAGTCGAGTTCGAAACGGTCGTCGAGTCCGCCGATCATCACGATCACCGCACCCGCGACGATCACCGCGATGATGTCGTTGGAGTACTCGAACGCTCGGCTGAGCACCGGCAGCCGGAAGGCGAGCAGCATCCCGGCGAGAACGCCGATGAAGATGGCGATCCCGCCCATCCTCGGCATCGGCTTGACGTGCACGTCACGTTGCCGAGGATGGGCGACCGCGCCGACCTTGATGGCGAAGAGCCGGATCACCCCGGTGATCAGGAAGGTCACCGCCGCCGCCGTCAGGCAGACCAGCAGGTATTCCCGAACAGGCAGTCCCACTGGGACGAAAGCGGACGGAACGCCCACGGAACTTCCTTGTCAGCTCAGGCGGGGCGCGGGTAGGCGGGGTGGGCGGCGACGAGTTCACCGACGGCGGAGGCGACCTCGGCCAGCTCGGCGTCTCCCGCCTGCGTGCCGGGCTCGGCCCGCATCGCGCGGGCGATCAGCGAGCCGATCTGGGCCATGTCGGCCTCGACCATGCCCTGGGTGGTGACCGACGGGGAGCCGACCCGGATGCCGGAGGCGGTCATCGGCTTCTCGGGGTCGTACGGAATGGCGTTCTTGTTCAGGGTGATGTTCGCGGCGTCGGCCCGCTGTTCGGCCTGGGCGCCGGTCACGCCGAGCCCTCGGAGGTCGATCAGGGCCAGGTGGGTGTCGGTGCCGCCGGAGACGGCCCGCATGCCCTCGGCCTCCAACGACTTGGCCAGCGCGCCCGCGTTGGTGACGACCTGCGCGGCGTAGGCCTCGAACTCCGGGGTGGCCGCCTCCTTGAGCGCCACCGCCTTGCCTGCGATGGAGTGCATCAGCGGCCCGCCCTGGTTGAACGGGAAGATGGCCTTGTCGATGGCCTTCGCGTGCTCCTCGCGGCTGAGGATCATGCCGCCGCGCGGTCCCCGCAGGACCTTGTGCGTGCTGAAGGTGACGACGTCGGCGTAGGGCACGGGCGACGGGATCGCCTTGCCTGCCACCAGTCCGATGAAGTGCGCCGCGTCGACCATCAGGATGGCGCCGACCTCGTCGGCGATCTCCCGGAACGCGGCGAAGTCGATCAGCCGGGCGTACGCGGTGGCGCCCGCGATGATGATCTTCGGCTGATGCTCCCTCGCCAGGTCGCGGACCTGGTCGTAGTCGATCAGCTCGGTGTCCTTGCGGACGCTGTAGGAGACCGGGTTGAACCACTTGCCCGAGAAGTTGACCTTCGAGCCGTGCGTCAGGTGCCCGCCCTGCTTGAGGTCCATCGCGAGGATGGTGTCGCCCGGCTTGGCGAAGGCCGCGTAGGCGGCGATGTTCGCGCTGGCACCGGAGTGCGGCTGCATGTTGACGTGCTCGGCGCCGAAGAGCTCCTTCGCGCGCTCGATGCCGATCAGCTCGGCCTTGTCGACCTCCGCGCAGCCGCCGTAGTAACGACGACCGGGGTAGCCCTCCGCGTACTTGTTCGACAGTGTCGAACCCAGTGCGGCCAGCACGGCCGGACTGGTCAGGTTCTCACTGGCGATGAGCTGGAGGCCGCCGCGCAGCCGGCCCAACTCACCCAGGACGACGTCGGCGATCTCCGGATCGGATGACTGGAGGGCACCGAAGTCCGGGCCCCAGAACGGCGTGCTCACTTCTGCTTGCTCCTCGCGCCTGGCTCAACGACGTGCGAATGCTTCGGCAACGCTACTCGGAGCGGCCGGCGCTGGGGAAACCGGCCGTTCAAGATCATTCGACCGCGATGTCGACGCCGAGTGCCTCGGAGATCTCCGCCGTCGAGACGGCGCCCTCCCGCAGCACCCTCGGCGATCCGCCGGTGAGATCGACGATCGTGGAGGCGACCGCGTGCTCGGCCGCTCCGCCGTCGAGATAGACCCGGACGTCGTCGCCGAGCTGATCGCGGGCGGCCTCCGCCGTCGTCGCGGGCGGGCGACCCGAGCGGTTCGCGCTGGAGACGGCCATCGGGCCGACGTCGCGAAGCAGTTCGAGCGCGACCGGGTGCAGCGGCATCCGCAGCATCACCGTGCCGCGAGTCCGGCCCAGGTCCCAGGCCAGTGACGGCGCGTGCGGCAACACCAGCGACAACCCGCCGGGCCAGAAGGCCTCGATCAGGGTGCGGGCCGAGCGCGGAACGGTCAGCACGAGGCCGTCGATGGTCGACCAGGAGCCGACCAGCACCGGGACGGGCATGTCCGGGCCCCGGCCCTTCGTACTGAGCAGGGAGCGCACGGCGTCCGCGTCGAAGGCGTCGCAGCCGATGCCGTAGAGCGTGTCGGTGGGCAGCACCACCAGTTGACCGGCGCGCACCGCGTCGGCGGCGGCGGCCAGCCCTGCCTGCCGGGTGTCCGAGCTGTTGCAGTCGTAGCTGATGCTCACCGGACGATCCTGGCACTCACCGGTCCGGGCGCGGTCAGGGGGCCGGAGCGAAGGGGTTCGGCGCGGCGCGGGGCCGGCGTGAGTCCGGTGTGGGGAACGGGTCCGGCAGCGCGGCGAGTCGGGCGTCGACGGTGCGCAGCGCGTGTCCGCGGAGGCCGGAGTCAGGTGCGGGTCGCCGGTTCGTGAATCCCGCGATCGCCGGGGTCGGCCGCGGTGAACCGACTCGCCTGCGGCCCGCCGCACGGGCTCACCGGAGAGCGGCAGCCGACGGGTGCGGACGAGGTGACGTCCGAGACCGAGGCGGGCCGAACACGCTGCCCGGGGGCGGCGGGTCCGTCTCGGTCTCGGACGTCTGCGATGCGGGTAAGACTCAGTCGTCGTCCCCGCCCCGGAGGAAGCGGCGTGCCGCACGCCTGCCTGCTCGGCGTTCATCGCGGTTGGCGGTCTTGTTCATCCGCTGTCGCTCATTGCGGCAGAAGCGATGCGGACAACCGGAACAACACGTGCGGCCGAACGGCGAGAAGCTGTCGGTCTCCCATCGGCAACGGGTGTCGGTCTCCTCCCGCGTCGGACGTGGCGGGAGGTCACAGGTGCCGAAGCGGTGATCATGAATCGGAGGGGCGGCGTGCTCGATGCAGCGCACCCACATCGGTTTCGTCCTGTCCGAACGGGACATCTCGTTCTTTCTCAGACCCGCCGCCCGTGCTCCCGGAGTCTCCAGGCGGGCGGCCAGGTATGGCATCGCACGGCGTCACGCTCCTTTCGGCTGTCGTGCGGTCTTCTACTGAGTCATCGCCTGCTGCGCATCCGTCGGCTCCGCCACGATCGGACGTCGCGTTCGATGTCCGATCGAGCGGCACCACCGCCCGACCCACCCGCCAGAGCCGTCTCCTCGGGCCCGGCCCCGACTGCGCAGAGCCGGTCAGGGTATCGAAGACGGGCGGACCAGGGCAAGATCGAGGCGCGAAGAACCGTCGAGATCGATCACCGCGTGCCGGTGCGGCGGGCCGTGGCGAAGCGCGGTCGCCCGGCGAGATCCGAGTGGGCGGCGACGTCGGTGAGCACCTTGCGCGCCGCGAGCAGCGCGGGAACGGACTCGCCATGGGTGTCGTCGTGCTCGATCGCCACTCCCCCGCCCGGCCGCAGCAGCCGCGCGGCCGTACTCACGACCGGCCGGATCACGTCCAGCCCGTCCGGGCCGCCGAACACCGCCTCGAAGGGATCGTGCTCGGAGACCTCCGGCTCGACCTGGGCCGCCAGCGGCACGTACGGCGGGTTGCACAACACCAGGTCGACCGTTCCGTCCAGATCGGCCAGCGTCGCGCGGTCGGTCACGTCGCCCGCGTGGAGCCGGATCGGGGTGTCCCCCTCGGCGGCCCGCGCATCGGCGTTCTTGCGCACCCAGGCCAACGCGCGCGGCTCCCGCTCCACCGCGTGCACGATCGCATCGGGCCGGGCGTTCGCCACGCCGAGCGCCAGTACGCCGGAACCGGTGCACAGATCGACCACGACCGGCCTGCTGACCCCGGCCAGCGCGGCGAGCCCCCATTCGAGCAGCAGCTCCGTCTCCGGGCGGGGAATGAAGACGCCCGGCCCGACACTCACGGTGATCGCGCCCGCCGGGGCCCAGCCGAGGAGATGCTGGAGCGGGATGCGCTCCGCCCGCCTGCGGACGAGTTCGTGCAGGTTCTCGATCACGTCCTCGTCGACCAGGGTCACCAACGCCAGCCTGCCTCGCGACACGCCCAGCACCTCCGAGGCCAACAGTTCCGCGTCGGTTCGCGGGCTGCCCACCCCCGCCGCTCGGAGAATCCGCTCGGCCTCCATCAACGCCATCCGCAACGGCTGTCTGCTCACAGTCCGTCAGCTTGCCATGTCGTGGCCGTCACGCATCTCACTCGTCTCCCGACGAGCAGGCCGGCCCGCGAAGCAGTCGAGGAACTCGCGATTCCATCCGGTCGTTCGGAAGCGGATCGAGCGGGGCTCGGCGCGGTGATGCGGGTCGGTGGCGGCGGCCGGTGGCGGCGCGACGATGCGGCGCCCTCTCGTCGCCGACATCGGGTCGTGCCCGGCCCGCACGTCGATGAACGTCTCGCCCCCTTCCGTTCAGGCAGGCCATCCGTCGGGCCGCCGCGATCCGGGCAGGCGACGAAGCCGGTGGCAGGGCGTCGACAGCTCAGGAATCAACGGCGTGGCCGGGTCAGCGAGCCTGCCCCGCCTGTTCCATCCGCTCTCGGCGATCAGCCTCGCCGAGGGCGTCCAGCACCTGGTCCAGCTCCCCCGCCAGCACCTGATCGAGATTGTGTGCCTTGAATCCCACCCGGTGATCGGAGATCCGGTTCTCGGGGAAGTTGTAGGTGCGCACCCGCTCCGAGCGGTCCACCGTGCGGACCTGGCTGCGCCGAGCCGCCGACGCGGAGGCGGCGGCCTCCTCCTCGGCCAACGCGAGCAGGCGGGCCCGCAGCACGTGCAGCGCGCGAGCCCTGTTCTGCAGCTGACTGCGCTCGTTCTGACACGAGGCGACCAGTCCGGTCGGCAGGTGGGTGATCCGCACCGCCGAGTCGGTGGTGTTCACGCTCTGCCCCCCGTGGCCGGAGGCCCGGAACACGTCGATCCGCAGATCCTTCTCCTCGATGTCGATCTCGATGTCCTCGACCTCGGGGAAGACCAGGACCCCGGCGGCCGAGGTGTGGATCCGCCCCTGCGACTCGGTCACGGGCACCCGCTGGACCCGGTGCACCCCGCCCTCGAACTTCAGTCGCGACCAGACGCCGTCCGGGCCGGTGCTCCCGCCCTTCACCGTGACCGTGACGTCCTTGTAGCCGCCGAGGTCGGAGATGTTGGCGTCGAGCACGTCGGTCCGCCAGCCCTGGCGTTCGGCGTAGCGCTGATACATGCGCAGCAGGTCGGCGGCGAAGAGCGCCGACTCCTCGCCGCCCTCCCCCGCTTTGATCTCCAGGACGATGTCGGAGGCGTCGTGCGGGTCGCGCGGCAGCAGCAGCTCGGTGAGGCGTTCGGCCAGGATCGGGATGCGGGCGGCCAGCTCCTCGGCTTCGGCGGCGAACGCCGGGTCCTCGAGGATCAGTTCGCGGGCGGCCGTCAGATCGACGCGGGTCTGCTCCAGCTCACGTGCCGTGCGGATCACCGGAGCGAGTTCGGCATGTCGTCTGCTCAGCCTGCGCAGCAGGGCGTGATCGGAATGCACCGCAGGGTCGGCGAGCCGCTCCTCCAGGTCGCCGAACTCGAAGGACAAGGCCTCCAGCGCCGAGGTGTCCATCCACCGATCCCTTTCGTTGGGCAGCCGACACGACAACGGCGCCCGACCACTGCTTCAGGCAGCGGTGCGGGCGCCGAAGGAGCGGCTACTTGGCGCGCTTTCCGTAACGAGCCTCGAACCGGGCGACGCGGCCGCCGGTGTCCAGGATCTTCTGCTTGCCCGTGTAGAACGGGTGGCAGTTGGAGCAGACCTCGACGGTGATCGAGTTGTTGGTGCTGCTGCTCCGCGTGGTGAAGCTGTTCCCACAACCACAGTTGACCTGGGTGGTGGAGTACTCGGGGTGGATGCCGCTCTTCACGTCTTGTCCCTTTCATCGTGGCCGCCGGGTCCCCGCTGCGGCGCTTCGCGCACAGCCTTCTCGACCAGGGGTGAACCGGTGCCGGACTCGACTGTTCAGTCTGCCAGATGTGCCGACCGCCCCCTGCAACGCCATCAGATGCGGACTTGTTCCGCGATCCCGGCGTCCCTGGTCGCCACGGGTGCCATCCAACGCGCGAGGACGACCGCCCGCCGAGACTCGGCGCCGCCAGGCATGCGGATTCGAGATCGAACCAGCATCCTGTCTCGGTGTTGTGTCGCGTGGCCGATCTGGTGACCGTGCGGTCGTGGCTTCTCCTGCCGCCGCTGTTCTTGGCGACGGTCGTCGGACTGGCCGGAGCGATCTGCGCGGTCGCAGGCACCGACGTCGCCCTGTCCAGCCCGATCCTGTTCGGGTCTGCGGCCGCGATAGCCATGGTGACCAGCGTCGACGTCGACTGGCACGGCATCCGTGCTCTGCGCTGGGCGGGGTGGGCGTACGTCGGAGTACTGCTGCTGCCCGCGTTGATGATCGACGGCATCGAGCTGCCCGTGCCGATCGCGCTGGCGATCGGGCTGGTCGGGGCGGGCTGCTGGGGTGCCTTCCGGGTCGGGTGTCGCTGATCGGACGGCCCGCGCGGAACCCGATCGCAGGCATCTCGACGGCCTGGCAGGTCAGGCGGCAGCCGATCCGCCGAAGCGCGCCCCGTCAGGCCTGCTCCGCCGCTCGTCATCGAGACGAAGGCCACGGACCGGGGTCCGGCCTCGGCCTGCGGGGGCGGTGAACGAGACGGCCCGGCCTCGTTGTCGAGACCGGGCCTGCTCGGCTAGCGGCAGGCGATCACTGATCGCCGTTGCCCGGTGTGCTCTTGGCCACCTGCATGAGGAACTCGATGTTGGTACGGGTCTTGCGGAGCTGCGTGAGCACCAGGTCGAGCGCCTGCTGGTCGTCCAGCGCGGCCAGCACCCGACGCAGCTTGTGCGTCACGGCCAGCTCGTCCGGCGAGAGCAGCAGCTCCTCCTTCCGCGTGCTCGACGCGTCGACGTCCACGGCCGGGAAGGTCCGCTTGTCGGCGAGCTTGCGGTCGAGCTTCAGCTCGGCGTTGCCGGTGCCCTTGAACTCCTCGAAGATCACCGTGTCACCGGTCGATCCCGTCTCCACGAGAGCGGTGGCGAAGATGGTGAGCGAGCCGCCGTTCTCGATGTTGCGCGCCGCACCCAGGAACCGCTTGGGCGGGTACAGCGCGGTGGAGTCGACACCACCGGAGAGGATCCGGCCCGAGGCGGGCGCGGCCAGGTTGTAGGCCCGGCCCAGTCGGGTGATCGAGTCCAGCAGCACGACGACGTCGAAGCCCAGCTCCACCAGCCGCTTGGCCCGCTCGATCGCCAGCTCCGCGACGGTGGTCTGGTCTGCGGGCGGCCGGTCGAACGTGGCCGCGATGACCTCGCCCTTGACCGAGCGCTGCATGTCGGTGACCTCTTCAGGCCGCTCGTCGACGAGCACGACCATCAGATGGCATTCGGGGTTGTTCGTGGTGATGGCGTTCGCGATGGCCTGAAGCACCATCGTCTTACCCGCCTTGGGCGGCGAGACGATGAGCGCCCGCTGGCCCTTGCCGACCGGCATCACCAGGTCGATCACCCGAGTCGTGAGCACGTGCGGCTCAGTCTCCAGCCGCAGCCGCTCGTTCGGGTACAGCGGCGTCATCTTGGTGAACTCGGGCCGGTTGCGGACCGCGTCCGGCTCCAGGCCGTTGATCGTGTCGACCCGGACCATCGGGTTGAACTTCTGCCGCTGCTGCTCGTTGTCGCGCGGCTGGCGCACCGCGCCGGTGATCGCGTCACCGCGACGCAGGCCGTACTTGCGCACCAGCGACAGCGAGACGTAGACGTCGTTCGATCCGGCCAGGTATCCCGAGGTGCGGACGAACGCGTAGTTCTCCAGCACGTCCAGGATTCCGGCGACCGGGAGCAGCACGTCGTCCTCGCGGACCTCGGGCTCGTTCGCGACACCGCCGCCGCCGCCGCTGCCACCCTCGGTGCGGGTGCGGCCACGCCTGCGGTCGCGGAAGCGCCTGCCGCGCCGCCTGCCGCCGCCTGCCTCGTCATCGTCGTCGTCGCGGTTGTCCCGCGAGTCCCTCGGCTCGCCACGGTCCCGGCCCTCGCCACGGTCGCGGCCCTCGCCGCGCTCCTGACGCTCGCCACGGTCCCGGTTCTCGCCGCGCTCGCGGCCCTCGCCACGGTCCCGACCCTCACCGCGGTCGCGGCCCTCGCCGCGCTCCTGACGCTCGCCACGGCCTCGGCCCTCGCCGCGCTCCTGGCGCTCGCCGCCACGGTCGTCGCGACCGTTGCGCTCGGCACGGTCCTCGCCCGTGGAACGGTCGCCTCGACCGTCGGTCTGCTCCTGGCTGCCTGCCGAGCGGGTCGACGAGCGACGACGGCGCCCGCGACGACCGCCCTCCTCCTCGGCCTCTCCGCCGGACTGGGCAGGGGCGTCCTCGGTCTTGGTCGGCTGCGGAGTCTCTGCCTTGGGAGTGGCAGGCTTCTCCGGGATCTCGACCGCCAACTGCGCAGGCGCCTCGGCCTGCGGCGCGGA
This sequence comes from Actinoalloteichus fjordicus, assembly GCF_001941625.1. Taxonomy (NCBI): domain Bacteria; kingdom Bacillati; phylum Actinomycetota; class Actinomycetes; order Pseudonocardiales; family Pseudonocardiaceae; genus Actinoalloteichus; species Actinoalloteichus fjordicus. Next base: position 1,548,744 of record NZ_CP016076.1, on the reverse strand, counting down.
AGTCCGCCGAGTGGAACCGCCCTGGCGTTCCCGGATTGCGGCGATCAGATCCCCCTTGCGCATTCCGGTCGTGTCGGAGATGCCCAGCTCGCCCGCGAGCTGGCGCAGCTCGGCCAGCACCATCCCGGACAGGCCGCCCCTACGACGGGCAGGCGTGCCATTCGACTGAGTCACGACATCCCCCTGACCTGCGACGTCCTGGCGTGAACTCGGCTCACCCGTCTCTGTCTGGCCCGCGGCTGATCCGGCGGTGGCCGCCTCGCCGCTCAACAATTCGGTGTTGCTCACTAATGTCCTTCCTGACCGGTCCGCGCCTCTCTACGCGGGCCAGCGGACCTGTCGCACTGCGGATGCAGGGCGACAGTGTGGGCGAAGGCGAAGATTCCTGACAGCGACCTGCCCTGGAGGTTCCGTACCTACGCGCACCCTGCTCGCTCGCTACCGGCGATTCCTGACGCTGACACCCCGTATCCACGAGGACGACGGGACCGCTTTCGCGGGCTCCCTCTGCCACCAGGGCGTTCGGGTACTCACCAGCGTTGACCTCGTATGAAGAGTGAAGAGACCAGCGTGAGGTGAGAGATGCGGCCCGAATACTGATGACTCGGGCACTGCACCGGCGCCCGTGCGCCCGGTGACTGATCTCCTTCGAGGGTAGACCGCTGACCAACCACATGCAACAACGGAACCGCCAGCGTGTCCCCCCGTAGTGTCCCCAACCCTACGGCACGTCGGAGTCCGTCCTGGTCGGGGGCCGGCTGCCGGGTCATTCGATCACGACCCGGACCCCGGTCGGATCGACCGCCACCGGGTGCACCGCAAAGCCTGCGACCTCGACCGACTCCGGCAGCACACCCGCCTCGGGAAACGCGAGCACCGACGGCCCCGCACCCGAGACGGCGGCGGGCACCCCCGCCGCTCGCAGCGCCGTCACCACGGCCATCGTGGCAGGCCAGGCCGCAGCCCGATAGGGCTGGTGCAGGCGGTCGTCGATGGCGGGCAGCAGCAGGTCCGGTCTGCTGGTCAGCGCCGTGACCGCCAGGGCGGCACGACCCAGCGCGAAGGCGGCGTCCGACAGCGGCACTCGCTCCGGGAGCAGACCCCGCGTCACCGCCGTCGTCGACTCGGTCGCAGGCACCAGGACGACAGGACTCAGGGTGTCGTGCGGCTCCAGCCGCGCAGCCCGGAACGGCCCCGTGTCCCCGTCGCGCCACGCGACCACCAGCCCGCCGAACAGGCTCGCCGCAGCGTTGTCGGCATGTCCCTCGAAGCGGGCGGCCAGGTCGAGCGCCCGCTCGTCCAATGGTCGGCCGACCAGCGCACAGCCCGCCGCCACCCCGGCCACCACCGCAGCGGCCGACGAACCCAGCCCCCTGGAGTGCGGGATCGTGTTGGCACAGCGGATGACCAGGCCGGGCACCGACTCGCCCGCCGCCTCCACCGCAGCGCGTAACGCCCGGAACAGCAGGTGACCGTCATCGGTGGGCACCTCGCCCGCCCCGGCCCCCTCGACCTCGATCACCAGACCGGCGGGTGCCGTCTCGACCGTCACGACGTCATGCCAGTCCAGGGCCAGCCCCAGCGCGTCGAAGCCGGACCCGAGGTTGGCAGTCGAGGCGGGCACCGTGACCCGCAGGCGCGTCACACCAGCTCCAAGGCCCTCGCCACGGCCGCCGGGTCCACCGGCAGGGGCTCGACCCGCACCGGCGTGCCCAGGGCCGTGTCCGGGTCCTTCAGTCCGTGTCCGGTCACCGTGCACACGACGACCGAGCCGGGCGGCACGCGCCCCTCGGCCACGCTGGCGAACAGCCCCGCCACCCCTGCCGCCGAGGCGGGCTCCACGAAGACGCCCTCCCGCCGCGCCAGCAGGTGATACGCCTCCAGGATCTGCTCGTCGGTCACCGCGCCGAACCGGCCGTTCGAGGCATCCCGCGCCGCCACCGCGCCCGCCCACGACGCCGGGCTGCCCACCCGGATGGCGGTGGCGATGGTCTCGGGCCTGGCGACCGGCTCGCCAGAGACCAGCGGGGCCGCGCCCGCCGCCTGGAAGCCGAACATCCTCGGCGTGGAGTCCACGACGCCGTCCTCGGCGTACTCGGCGTATCCCCGCCAGTAGGCCGTGATGTTGCCCGCGTTGCCCACGGGCAGGAAGTGCAGGTCGGGGGCGCGCCCCAGCTCGTCGCAGATCTCGAAGGCCGCCGTCTTCTGGCCCTCGATCCGCACCGGGTTCACGGAGTTGACCAGCGTGATCGGATGCTCGGAGGAGGTCTTGCGCGCGAGCTCAAGACAGTCGTCGAAGTTGCCGTCCACCTGGAGGATGCGGGCGCCGTAGGCGACGGCCTGCGCCATCTTGCCCAGGGCGATCTTGCCGCTGGGGACCAGCACCGCGCAGGTCAGGCCCGCCCGGGCGGAGTAGGCGGCGGCCGAGGCCGAGGTGTTCCCGGTGGAGGCGCAGATCACCGCCTTGCTGCCCTCGTGCAGCGCGTGGGTCATCGCCACCGTCATGCCTCGGTCCTTGAAGGAGCCGGTGGGGTTGGCCCCCTCGACCTTCAGGTAGACCGTCGCGCCGGAGCGCTCGCTCAGGTACGGCGCGGGCAGCAGCGGCGTCCCACCCTCGTGCAGGGTCACCGCCCGCGCACCCGCCGGGATCGAGACGCGGTCCCGGTAGGCCTCGATCACTCCGGGCCAGCCCGATCGCGCAGACTGCCGGGCCGCCACGGGATCGACCACCGAGGCGTCGTTGCCGCTCACGCTTCCTCACCCTCCACTCGCATCACGCTGACCACCTCGCGCACGGCGGGGAGACCGGCAAGCTTGTCCACTGTCGACCGCAGGGCCGCGTCGCTCGCGGTGTGCGTCACGAGCACCAGGCTGGCATCGTCGCTACGGCCCTCCTGCCGCACGACGGCGATGCTGACCTCGTGCTCGGCGAAGACCGTCGCGACCTGCGAGAGCACCCCGGTCTTGTCCGCCACGTCCAGGCTGACGTGGTATCTCGTCGGCGTCTGCCCCATCGGCCGTACCGGCAGGTCCGCATAGGCCGACTCGCGGGGGCCTCGACCGCCCGCCACCCGATTGCGGGCCACCGCGACCACGTCGCCGAGCACCGCGCTGGCGGTCTGCGCGCCGCCAGCGCCCTGCCCGTAGAACATGAGCTGTCCGGCCGCGTCCGCCTCGACGAAGACCGCGTTGAACGCGCCGCCGACCGAGGCGAGCGGGTGGTCCCGAGGGATCATCGCCGGGTGCACGCGCACCGAGACCGACTCGGTGCCCGTGCTGTCGACCACTCGTTCGCAGATGGCCAGCAGTTTCACCGTGCGACCCAGCGTCCGCGCCGCAGCGACGTCGGCGGCGCTGAGCCCGCTGATGCCCTCCCGGTGCACGTCCTCGGCTCGCACTCGGGTGTGGAAGGCGAGGGACGCCAGGATCGCGGCCTTCGCCGCCGCGTCGAACCCGTCGACGTCGGCGGTCGGGTCCGCCTCGGCGTAGCCGAGCCGACCCGCCTCGTCGAGCGTCTCGGCATAGCCCGCGCCGGTGGCGTCCATGGCGGAGAGCACGTAGTTGGTGGTGCCGTTGACGATGCCCATCACCCTGGCGATCCGATCGCCCGCCAGCGACTCGCGCAGCGGGCGCAGCAGCGGGATCGCCCCGGCCACCGAGGCCTCGAAGTAGAGGTCGGCGCCGGAGGCGTCGGCCGCCGCATACAGCTCGGGCCCGTGCTCGGCGAGCAGCGCCTTGTTCGCGGTGACCACCGAGGTGCCCGCCTTCAGCGCCCGCAGCAGGAGGCTGCGGGCGGGCTCGATCCCGCCGATGACCTCCACGACCAGGTCGGGACCGCTGTCCACCAGCGCCTCGGCGTCGGTCGTCAGCAGTTCGGGGGCGACGTCGGGATGCCGGTGCGGCCTGCGCACCGCGACGCCGGTCACCACCAGCGGTCGGCCCACCCGCGCCGTCAGGTCCGCCGCCTGGTCGGCCAGCAGCCTGACGACCTCGCTGCCCACCGTTCCGCAGCCCAGCATCGCGATGGTGATCGGAGCACCGTTCTGATCGTGCACGTCAGGACACCTCCAGCCGCAGCAGATCGTCCTCGGTCTCCCGACGCAACAGCACCCGGTCGGTGCCGTCGAGCACGGCGACCACCGGCGGACGAAGCACCCGGTTGTAGCCGTTGGCCATCACATAGCAGTACGCGCCGGTGGCACCCAGCGCGATCAGGTCGCCGGGGGCGAGGTCGTCGGGCAGCCAGCAGTCGCGGACCACCACGTCGCCGGACTCGCAGTGCTTGCCGACCACCCGGCAGAGCGTGCCGGGGCCCTCCGCGCCGCGCGAGACCAGCCTGCAGTCGTAGACCGCGTCGTAGAGGGCGGTACGGATGTTGTCGCTCATCCCGCCGTCGACGCTCACGTACCGCCTGCGGGTGTCGTGTCCCAGCTCGACGTCCTTGATCGTGCCGACCTCGTAGACCGTCACGGTGCCCGGCCCGACGATGGCCCGCCCCGGCTCCACCGCGATCTTGGGCACCCGCAGGCCTGCCTGGACGCACTCCCGCGCGACGATGTCCCGTAGCTGACGAGCCACCTCGGCGATGGGCGGCGGGTCGTCGTCGACGGTGTAGGCGATGCCGAGCCCGCCGCCGAGGTCGATGGTCTCCACCGAGGCCAGTGCCGCCGCGCCGTGCTCGGCCACCAGGTCGGCGAGCAGGCCCACCACCCGATGGGCGGCCACCTCGAAGCCCGCGACGTCGAAGATCTGCGAGCCGATGTGACTGTGCAGTCCGATTAGTCGAAGCGTGTCGCCCTTGAGGATGCGGCGCACCGCCTCCGCCGCATGGCCCGCCGCCACCGAGAAGCCGAACTTCTGGTCCTCGTGGGCGGTGGCGATGAACTCGTGGGTGTGCGCCTCGACGCCGACGGTGACCCGCACCATGACCGGCTGGACGCGACCGAGCCGACGGGCGATCTCCTGAAGTCGGACGATCTCGTGGAAGGAGTCGACCACGACGACGCCGACGCCCGCGCGGACCGCCGCCTCCAGCTCCGCGACGGACTTGTTGTTGCCGTGCAGGGCGATCCGCTCCGCCGGGAAGTCGGCGCGCAGGGCGACGGCCAGTTCTCCGCCGCTGCACACGTCGAGGCTGAGCCCCTCCTCGTCGACCCAGCGGGCGACGGTGGTGGAGAGGAAGGCCTTGGAGGCGTAGTGCACGAGTGTCGCGTCGCCGAACGCCGAGGCGTACTCGGCGCAGCGAGACCGGAAGTCGGCCTCGTCCATCACGAACAGCGGGGTGCCGTGCCGGGCGACGAGGTCGCGGACGTCCACGCCCGCGAACCGCACGGCGCCGTCGGCCCCTCGTGCCGCGTGACGCGGCCACACCAGGGGGTGCAGCTCGTCGAGCTGCGTGTTCCCCTCGGGGCGGGGGCCCGCCGTGTTCGTGGGAAGCAGCACGTCGGCGTGCCGGGGGCCAGCGGGGTGCGCTCGCATCATCACATCCGTTCCGGAGCGCTCATGCGCAAGAGGGCAAGACCGTTGTTCAGCACCTGGCGACTCGCCGCGCAGAGCAGCGCGCAGGCGGCGTGCTCTGCCGAGGGCCGCTCGTCGCCGCTGGGCAGCAGTCGCCCGGCGTCGGCGAGGCGTCGGACGTCGTCGGCCAGGTCCTCCAGGTATCGGGCCACCCGGTCGGGTCGGGCAGGCAGGGCATCGGCCACGACCGAGGGGAACTCGCTCAGCCTACGGGTGAGGGTGACGTCCTCCGGCCGACCGTCGGCGTGCTCGGCGTGCCCGGCGGCCCGCTCGGCCGAGCCGGGCAGGGCGACGCCCAGCAGGGCCGCGCCGCGCAGCAGCATCGTCAGCCGCGCGTGGGCATACTGCACCCGAAAGAGTGGATTCCGGTCGGTGCGGCCACGCCATCGCTCGGGGTCGAACCGCACCGAGGTGTGCGGCCGAGCCCGCGCGACCAGGTACCGGGCGGCGGCCGCGCCGACCATCGTCGAGCGCTCGGCCGCGCCCACCGACACGCCCGCCTGATCCACGACGCGCACGGTGTCGGCATGGGCGTCGAGGTCGAGACCGCCGTCGGCGGGAAGACCGTGCCCGGCGCCCGCCAGCAGGACGTGATGCAGCACGTCGGGGCCGGTCGGCTGCTCGATGGCGATGTTCACGAAGCCGGGACCAGCGGCGGCCGCCCCGCGCACGCCCGGTGCCCGGGCGAGTCCGTCCGCGAGCAGTCCGGCGAGTTCGCGGGCAGGCAGCCCCACCGGACCGGCCGCGCGCAACGCGAACGTGGTCGCGTACTCGCCGTCCGTGTCCGACACGGCGTCTCGGCGGCGGACCACGACCGGAGCGGGCAGCAGCGAGACGTCCAGGCCCCGGTCGGACAGCACGTCCGCCGCGACGACCCGGACCAGCTCGGCCAGCTCCTCGGCGCTCACCTGGTGGATTCTAGAGTCGGGTATTCCCTGCTCATCATGCCCTTACCCTGCTCCCAGTCCGTGGGATGGGCGCAGGAGGAGTCCCCGCCCCGCGTGACGCAGATCGCTCCCGCCGACGGCATTGGTCCATCTAGCTGACTCTGTGCTGACGAGACATCCCTACACTGGCGCCCGGCAACGTCAGCATTGTGCGCGGTACGGAGACGAGGTCCGGCAGGGATGGCCAGCGGAAAGAGTGCGAAGGCACTACGAAACGCCCGAGCAGCAGTGGTGACCCAGAAGCAGCGGCCGTGGGGCACCGTGGCAGCGGTCTTCGCCGTCGTCGTCTTCGCGGCGGGTGTCTTCTTCTACGTCTACAACCGGTACGACGCCACGGCGGACATCCGGGCGTTCACCCCGACGGCGGAGAATCAAGATCCGTCCACCGACATCGAGGGCATCGTGGTGGAGGAGTTCGAGGCACAGCAGCACGTGCTCTCGCCCCAGCGCGTCGCCTACGAGTCGTCGCCGCCCTTCGGCGGACCGCACGACCAGATCTGGGCGGGCTGCGACGGGGTCGTCTACGAGGAGGCCGTGCGCACCGAGCACATGGTCCACTCGCTCGAGCACGGCGCGGTGTGGATCGCCTACAACCCTGACCAGGTGGAGGGCGAGCAGCTCGACCTGCTCGTCGACCGGGTCGAGAACCAGCCCGCGATGATGCTGTCGCCGTACCCGGACCTCGACAGCCCGATCTCCCTCCAGGCGTGGGGCCACCAGCTCAAGCTGGACGACGCCGAGGACGAGCGGATCGATCAGTTCATCATGGCGCTGCAGCTCAACGCCTACACGTACCCGGAGGTCGGCGCGACCTGCCAGGCCAACCCCGGCGCCTTCGACATCGACGCCCCGCCCGCCTTCGACGCGAGCGAGCCCGGCCCCGACTCGATGCCGATGAACGGCAACCCCGAGGACTTCGGCGGCTTCACCGGCGAGGGCGACCAGGACATGGGCGACATCGACCCGAACGCCCCCGTCGACCCGGACGCTCCGGTGGACCCGGACGCGCCCGCGCAGGACGGTGAGAACGGTGCCGACGCCGAGGAGACCGAGGGCGATCAGCCCGAGGACGCCGAGGAGCCTGCCGGCGACGGCTCCAGCAGCGACTGAGGGCCGTCCGCACCGTGACCGAACGCATCCCAGAGGGTGACGAGTCGTCCGCCGAGACCGGATCTCGGCGGACGACCGACCCCGAGTCGACCGGTTCCGCAGCCGTCGGCGAGTCCGACGCGCAGGCGGGTGTCGGTGCCGCCGCGGCCGCTGCGGGCACCGAGTCCGTAGGAGCGGGCGCCGAGGACACCGGACCGGCCGAGACCGGGCAGGCAGGGGAGGACACGGGGGAATCCGCCTCCTCGACGAACTGGGTGCGTGTCCTCGTCGCTTCGGCGGCGGTGCTCACCCTGCTGCTGCTCGGTGCCGCAGCGGGCATGCTCATCGGCCTGCCCGGCTCGGGGAACAGCGCGGCGCCGCCGGAGAACTCGGTGGACGTCGGCTTCGCCCAGGACATGACGGTGCACCATCGCCAGGCCACCACGATGGCGACCCTGTACCGCGTCAACGGCGAGGACATCGGCATCGACACGCTCGCCTTCGACATCGACACCAATCAGCGGACGCAGATCGGCTGGATGCAGGGCTGGCTCAACCTGTGGGACCGACCGTTGACCCCCACCGAGGGCTACATGGCCTGGATGCGCGACGACGCGGGCCACGGACACGGCGGTGACGCAGGGGCCTCGGCCGAACAGGCGATGCCGGGCATGGCGAGCCCGGACGAGCTGGAGCGCCTGCGCTCACTGCGCGGCGCCGAACTGGACGTCTACTTCCTCCAGCTGATGCTGCGGCACCACGAGGGCGGCGTGGAGATGGCGGCCTATGCTGCCGAACGGGCCGCGATACCCCAGGTGCGCAATCTGGCAAGCAACATCCTGAACCATCAGACGGCGGAGACGCAGAAGATGGTCGGCATGCTGGCCGAACTCGGGGCCGAACCGCTGCCCTTCGAAGGCTGAGCCGACCGCGTCCCGCTGTTCACAGACGGTGACGCGGCCAGGCGTCGGGCGGACCGTCCTCGTCGAACCCCTGCCGCCTCGCGGGCCGTGAATCGTGCGGTCTGCCGTGTGGTGTGGCCGGCCACCCCACCCGTCGACCACACGCCGCGCTTCGCCCCGGCGGAGGCTCGACGCACGGGCTCGGACTCAGCGGCCTGCCGGTTCGACGGCGGCGGGCCTGAGCGGCGCGAGCGGCCGCAGCGGCCCGCCGAGGCCGCCGACCGCCGACCTTCCGTCGGCGCCCGGCCTCGCTTCGTGAGACCGAGAAGGCCTGGGAACGCCTCCGCCGGGCCGGTCGCTGCCGCGCCGGGCGCGCCTGCGCTCGCGACCTGGCATCGCGCCTGCACCGGCCGTCGGTGCCCTCGTGTTCACCCGCACCCGGGTCTCCGCCGATCTCCTCGACTCCGGACGCGCGCCGACCCTCCCGCGACCGCTGCCACCGGGTCCCCGGCATCCGCTCCACAGCCGTCTCTCGTATCCGCGGACCCAGAGCTGTCACAGCCGGGCTCGCCGTCCTGTCAAGAAGGGTGCAGACATTCCCCGACGAGGCGGTCGTCGCCTCCCTAGGAGACCAGGATGAAGATCGTGGTGATCGGTGCGGGCTACTCGGGCACGGCTGCGGCGAACCGGCTGGCCAAGAAGCTGCCGAAGGCCGAGGTCACGGTGATCAACCCTCGACCTGACTTCGTCGAGCGAGTCCGGCTTCATCAGCGGGTCGCGGGGACGGCCGCCGCCGCGACGCCCCTGACGACGATGCTCCGGACGGGGATCACGTCGCTGGTCGGCGCGGTCGACAAGGTCGGTGCAGGCAGCGTGACCCTCGATGACGGCAGGAGTCTCGACTACGACTACGCGGTCCTCGCCGTCGGCAGCACGGTGCAGCCGTTGCCGGGAACGGTTCCGGTCGGTACCTGGGAGGGGGCGGAGCGGGCACGTGAGGCGCTGGCCACGCTGGGCGCCGGCAGCACGGTCGCGGTGGTCGGCGGCGGCCCGACGGGCATCGAGACGGCGGCGGAGATCGCGGCCGCGCGGCCTGATCTCCGGGTGCGGCTCGTCGGGTCGTCGGTCGCCGGGTCCTTCTCGCCAGGGCCGCAAGCACGAGTCCGTGCCGGACTGGAGCGGCTGACCGTCGAGATCGTGGACGACGAGGTCACGAAGGTGACCGACGGCGTCGTGCACCTGCGGTCGGGCGAGACCTTCGCCGCCGATCTGACCCTGTGGGCGATCGTGAGCGGCGTACCCGATCTGGCGGCCCGCAGCGGTCTCGCGGTCGACGAATCGGGCCGGGCGATCGTGGACGAGTCCCTGCGCAGCGTCACCGACGAGCGGATTCTCGTGGTGGGCGACTGCGCGGCGGCGACGGGCGGCCGGATGGCCTGTCAGGTCGCCGGACCGCAGGGTGCGCACGCGGCCGACACCGTGGCGCTCCTGGCAGGCGGGCGCGCGCCCGCTCCGTACTCGGCGCGCTACCTCGGGCGGGGCGTCTCCCTGGGCCGGAAGGACGCGGTCGGCCAGTTCACCCGGCGCGACGACACTCTCTTGCGCGCCTATGTCGCCGGGGGTCCCGCCGTGGTGATCAAGGAGATGGGGACTCGAGGCGCGAAGTTCTCGGCCCGCGCGGGGATCGGCTCCTGAATGGGCGGCGACCGACGGCAGCCGATGCCGGACGAGCGAGGGCCGCGACCGGTGATCGCGGGGCATCGTCTGGCCGGGAAGCGGCTGCGGCATCAGATCCGACGGCTCGGCACCGCGCGAGCGCCGCGTGTGCCGAGGTTCCGACGGCGGCCGGTCACCGAGGGCCGCTCTGCCGCCGCGCGCGGTGCGGCGCGGCAGGCGATCCTGCCCAGGCCCGCCGGTCCGGCCGACTCGTCGAACAGTGAGCAGGAGGTCACGGCATGACCGATCACGAGCGACTGCTCGACGAGCTGCGGCCCGGCGCATTCGCGATCGCCTACCGGATGCTCGGCAGCGTCTCCGAGGCTGAAGACGTGGTGCAGGAGGCGCTGCTGCGGGTGCATCAGGCGCTGGAGGGGGGCGAGTCGATCGCGGTGCCTCGGGCCTTCGTGGCGACCGTGACCACCCGGCTGGCGATCAACGAGCTGCGCTCGGCGCGGGCCCGTCGGGAGCGCTATGTCGGCGAATGGCTGCCAGAGCCGATCATCACCGACGGCCGGGACGACCCGGCTCGGCACGCCGAGACGGCCGACTCCCTGTCGCTGGCCCTGCTGGTGCTGTTGGAGAGTCTCTCCCCGGAGCAGCGCGCCGTGCTGCTGCTGCACGACGTGTTCGGCTACGGCTACCCGGAGATCGCGGTGATCGTCGGGAAGAGCGAGGGCAACGTGCGGCAGCTCGCCAGCCGCGCCAGGCGCCACGTCCGGCAGCGCAGTCCTCGGTTCCAGCCGACGCGGGAGCAGCGCGAGGAACTGGCCCGACGATTCTTCGCGGCGGTCGAACAGGGCGACCTCGCAGGCCTGGAGACGTTGCTGGCTCACGACGTGGAGCTGACGGGCGACGGCGGCGGCAAGGTCCCGAGCCTCGCGCGGTCGTTGCGTGGACGCGCCCGCGTCGCACGCACGCTGGTGGTCAACTGGGGCCGGCTGGGTGCCCTGATTCCCGAGGTGTCCCTGCACCCCGTCGAGGTGAACGGCGGGGCGGGCGCCCGGCTGCACCGGGGGCGGGAACTGCTCGGGGTCTGGGCGCTCGACATCGCCGACGGGCAGATCACCGGCATCCGCTCGATCGCCAACCCCGACAAGCTGGCGCACCTCGGGCCGGTCGCCGACCTCAACTCGATTCTGCGACCGGGGAGAACCCGGCAGGAGAGCTGACGGCGCTCTCCTCGGTCCATGACCGACGGCCGAAGCCGGGCGGCGATTCCTGGCTTCGGCCTCGGCGGGCGGCTACCAGGTCAGTTCCTGGCAGCGGACGGCGCTGGCGGTGGACTCGATCTGCAGGGTGGCGTGCTCGATCCGATACGTCTCGGCCAGCATCCGCTGTGCCGAGGTCAGCACGGCGTCGGGATCGGAGCCCGCCGTGCCCTCCGCCACGATCAGATGGGCGGCGAGCACCTCCATCCCGGAGGTGAGCGTCCAGACGTGCAGGTCGTGCACTTCGGCGACCCCCGGCAGGTCCTTCAGCCGCCGCGTCAACTCGGCGACGTCGAGGCCCTCCGGAGCCTGCTGGACGAGGATGCGCAGCGCCTGGGCGGCCAGCCGCAGCGTGCGGGGCACGACGAAGAGCGCGATCCCGATGGCCACGATCGGGTCGGCCAGCGCCCAGCCGAAGAGCACCGTCACCGCGCCGCCGAGGAGGACGCCGATGGAGGCGACCGTGTCCGCGAGGACCTCGAGGTAGGCGCCCCGCATGTTGATGCTCTCCGATGCCCCCGAGCGCAGGAGCTGGAAGGCGATCAGGTTGGCGACGAGTCCGGCGCCCGCCGCCATCATCACGGGGCCGCCCGCCACCTCCGGCGGATCGGCGAAGCGACCGACGGCCTCCACGAGGATGAAACAGGCGACGACCAGCAGCAGGACGGCGTTCGCCAACGCGGCGAGCACCTCCAGCCGATAGAGCCCGAAGGTGCGGGAGGAGCCTGCGGCCTTGCGTGCCGAGGCTCGCGATGCCGCGATCGCGGCCAGCGCCATCCCGATGCCCAGGACGTCGGTGAGCATGTGGCCCGCGTCGGAGAGCAGCGCCAACGAGGACGTCGCCAGGCCCACCACCACCTCGACGACGAGGAAGACGAGCAGGACGAAGAACGCCAGGGCGAGCCGTTTCATCTGCCGTCCCGATGCGCTGACTGCCGGCACTCCGTGCCCGTGACCGTGTCCCATGACCACCTCCGCCCAGAACATATAGTGACATGCGCATGAATGCAAAGATCCTCGATTCGACTCCCAGTCCGTGGACCGATGCGGCCGGGCGCCACGGGTGGGCGGGCGCTCACTCGGCGACTCGATCGCAGCCCGACGGCAGCGGCGCCGCCCCTCGTCACCGACCAGGGGGCGACTCGGCACCCTCGCCGAGATCAGCGCCCACGAGCAGGCCGCCGCGATCGACGAGGACGCCGACTCCGCGAACCGGCCGTCTCCGCCCGCCGGCGCAGCGCGGCCGCCGCCGAAGCCGTCCGACCGGCACTGACCAGCGCGATCATCGACCCGCCCCGTCGACCATGGGCCCGGGAAAATCGCCTGTCGGCGTGCGCTAGGATTACTCCCGTCGCCACGGCGACACGCCGTCGTAGCTCAGGGGATAGAGCACTGCCCTCCGGAGGCAGGTGTCGCAGGTTCGAATCCTGCCGACGGCACACTCGTCACATCCGATGAAGGCCCGCGAGCAGCGAAGTCACGCTCGCGGGCCTTTGTCGTGTTCGCTGCGAATCCTCGGGGCTCAAGCAGGTCGTCTGCCCGACGATCCGATCGGCCGCCTGCTCGCCGGGCGTGTCGCCTGCGGCCCGCCGGACGGCCGGGTGCGCGACGGCAGAGCAGATCTCGTCGCAGCAGGTCGGCAGGGTGGGCGCCGATCAAGGCGGCGGCTCGACCGGCGCCAGAACGCACGGCGCGGGCGGCCTCGCCTGCCGTCGCTCGCGACGCGGCACCCACGCGGGATCGGCTCGCAGGCCTGAGACCGACGCGGCCCGGCGGACTCAGCGAATCTCGCGCCCGCCGAGGATCACCCTCGTCGGGGTCCGCAGGAGTTCGACGTCCTCGCGGGGATCATGCTCCAGCCAGATGAGGTCGGCACGATCCCCGGCACGCAGCCGGGGAAGATCGAACACCTCGCGCGCGGTCCAGGACGCGGCACCGATGGCGTCCGCCACCGGCAGTCCCGCCTCGATCAGCCAGCGGATCTCGTCGACGAGCGCCCCGACCGGCAGGTCGGTGCCCGCGAGCACGGTGACGCCCTCCTCCCGCGCCCGGCGGACGAGACCGGGATGTGCGGCGAAGCCATCGGCGTACCAGCGCCGCATCGCCGAGGGGACGGCGTCGTCGGTCATCGCCGAGGCCAAGGCGGCGAAGACGCCGCCGGTCGGCACGAGCGCCCCGCCGCGTGCCGCCAGATCGGGCAGGACCGACCACGGGAGATGCATTCCGTGCTCGATCGTGTCGGCCCCGGCGTCCACGGCGTCGCGGCCGGCTGCGGCGCTCTGGGCATGCACCGCGACCCGTGCTCCTCGACCGTGGACGGCGACGACGGCTGCCGTCAGCGCCGTCGCCGAGAAGGTCGGTCCGTACCCTCCCTCGTCGTCGAACCAGTCAGCGATGATCTTGCTCCAGCCGTGGCCCGCCTCGGCGACGCACGCGGCAGGCAGTTCCTCGTCGGAGACACGGCGTCCCCAGCCGGGTATGAAGCGATCCGGTGCGGCGACCGGCACCCCGGCCGTGAGGACCAGCGGACCGCCGGGCCTCGCGAGTGCGTCGGCGGGAAGCGGCTGCGGGCTCCCCAGCACCCGGACGGCGCCGACGCCCGTCCTGGCCAGCTCTTGCAGGTCACGCTCGAGCACGTCGAGGTCCAAGGGCCCGCCGACCTCGGCCACCCCGATGTGGAGGTGGGAGTCCATGAGCGCGGGGAGCATCCAGCCGCCTGTGGCGACCGTCCGAGCGTCGTCGACCGGCTCCCGGCTGATCGCCCCGTTGTCGATCCACAGATCGGTCTCCCGGTCTTCCGGGAGCAGGCGGGCGCGCAGATGCAGCGCCGCCGTGTCCGCAGAGAGATGCCCCGTGCTCGTCACCATCGTCCTCTCGCCGCGTGCATCGTCGGCAAGCGTGACATAAGGGTCGTCTCCCGCCGGGGGTGCTCCCATGCCGCCCGTTCCGGCGCGGATGCCCCGACGAGGCGAGGTGGTACACCGCCCCGCACCCGACCGCGAACCCGGGAACCCGGGAACCCGGGAACCCGGGAACAGGACGGTCTCCCGATGGGCATTGCCGAGCCGGCCTGCACCGGGTCGATCTGCCGAGGCGGTGCCTTGATGTCGTCGCGACGATGCGGGCGGCGGCCGAGGTGTCGGTGGGCGGCGGCATCCGCAGCGAGGTCGACATCCTGCGGGTGGCGACCCCCGGCGCGAGCCGTGCGCCGATCGGCAGGCGATCCAGCCGGGGACGGGCTGGTCGACGACGAGCCGGGTAGCCCCGGTCCGCGATCCGGCGCCTCGATGGAGCAGGCCGCCCTGGCGACGGACCTCCGCCAGGCGGCCGCCGTTCGTGACGTGGACGTCGACGAACGGCGGCCGCTCTTCGGCAGGAGCCCTGCACCGGCTGAGCCGGTGGTGGATGCGGAGCCGAGGCCGTCTCGTCAGGCACCCGGCCGGGGCGACGCGCCGACGAACCGGTCTCGGCGGCGGGCGGTCGCCCGCCTGCGGTCAGCCCCGCCTCGGCCGGCCCGCCAGCGATCAGCCCGCCGCGGCCGGTTCGTCCGCCGGGTCGCGAACCTCCTCGACGATCAACGGGTAGACCCCGTTCTCGTCATGGACCTCGGCACCGGTCACCGGCGGGTTGAACACGCAGACCGTGCGCATCAACGTCGTCGGACGAAGCTGATGGCGTTCGTTGCCGTCCAGCAGATAGAGCGTGCCCGGGGCCAACTGGTGGACGATGCCGGTCTCCTTGTCGAGCAGTTCGCCCTCGCCTTCGACAACGAACACGGCCTCGATGTGGTTCGCGTACCAGAAGTCGTTCACCGTCCCCGGATACAGCGTGGTCTCGTGGACCGAGAAGCCCACGCCCTCCTTGGCCAGCACGATGCGCTTGCTCCGCCAGTTCGGCGTCTTGACGTCTCGGTCGCCGTCCTCGATCTCGGCCACGGAACGCACGATCACGACTGCCTCCACTCTCGTCCACCGGACTCGTCCGCCGGTCGTCTCACGGGATCGTCACCAGCCGCAGCCCGTCGGCCTCGGCAGCCCGGTGCCGCTCCACCTGCAGGTCGGCCAGCGCCAGCGCCGTGACCCTCGGCGGCACCCGGCCGTGATCCCAGTCGGCCACCAACGGGGCGATCCTGGCAAGCATCTCCTGTCGCAGCACCGAGAACGACAACGCGGCGTCCGCGTCCACTCGCCCAAGGAGCAGCCACCACGCCCAGGCCGCCGCACCGGCGTTCGCCACGAAGTCCGGCATGACGGGGATGCCCCGCTCGGTGAGCCTGTGCTCGGCGGCGGGCGTGGTGGCGACGTTGGCCGCCTCCACGACGACCCCGGCGGCCACCGCGTCGGCCGTCTCCTCGGTGATGGCGTAGGACACGGCCGCCGGGACGAGCAGGTCGACCTCGGCGCTCAACACGGCCTCCCTCGGAAGCCGGGTCACGCTCTCGGGCACCTTGGTCCGGTCGATCTCGCCGAAGCGGTCGCGGGCGTCGAGCAGGGCGGGGACGTCCAGCCCGGCCGGGTCGAGCAGCGCCCCGACCGCGTCGGCGACCATCACGACCCGCATTCCGGCCTCGTGCAGGTACCAGGCGGCACCGCCGCCCATCGTTCCCACGCCCTGGACGGCCACCGTCGTGTCGGAGTTGTGCCAGCCGCGCGCCGCCGCCACGCCGAGACAGCTCTGCGCGACGCCGTAACCGCCCACCACGTCGCCGAGCAGATAGCCGCCCGGCACCGGCGAGTTCAGTCCCGCCCGGACCCGGCGCAGGGTCAGCTCGGGATTGGCGGACCGGCGGATCGCGGCGTGATAGGACTGGTCCAGCCCGACCTCGCCGAACACCTCGTCGATCAGGTGCTGCGGGACGCCGAGGTCCTCCGCAGTGACCCAGTGGTCGTCGAGCCAGGGGCGCATGGCCTGGACGAAACGGCGCAGCACGCCCTTGGCCCTGGGGTCCTTCGGGTCGCAGTCGATCCCGCCCTTCGCACCGCCCACCGGCAGGTCGAACACCGCGGCCTTGATCGCCATGCCCCTGGCCAGGTCCTCCACCTCGGACAGGGTGCAGCCCGCGCGCATCCTGGTGCCGCCGGTGGCCAGGCCGGACACCAGCGTGTGCACCACCAGGTATCCGCGAACCCCGGTATCGCGGTCTGTCCATGTCACCCGAACCAGCGGGTCGTCGTCGATGAGAGCCACCAGCCGAACCTCCTCCCGTGTGCCGTGCAGCCGCCGAACGCCGTCGGGCGTCCGGCTGAGGCCGATGAGGGATGCGTGCACCGGCGGCGCCATCCGCGCCGCCGCACGCCGCTGCGCCCGAAACGGGCTGTCACAGCCTGAATGAGAAGACCCGAAGCAGACAGAGCCAGGCACGCAGACCACCACTGATCGTCATGGAACGCACCTCCACACTCCGCCGCCGGGACGTCACCGAAAGCTAGCTCCGGTAGCGATTTATTGTCAACAATCTGACGATCCTTCGACCGGTAGTGGCGAGATCGGCCGAGCCGGAGTCGCACGTCACGGGCTCGGCCGAGCCGTCTGCCGCGCGGAGATCACCCACTCGGCCGTATGAGAACCTGCGGCTGCGACCGGGCTGACGCGGCGCCCGGCCCGGCACCCGAGGCCCGACGAGTCGTCGCGCACGCCGCCACCGCTTCGGCGCAGCCACTCAGTCCATCGGAATCGCCGATGGCATTCATCCCGATTCATCGTTTGTCTCGATGATGACGGGTCCGCAGAATGGCCGCATGACGAGAGACATCCAGCGCTACGTCGCATTCAGTCGGCAGCCCGACGGCGGGAACCCGGCCGGGGTGCTCCTCGACGCCGACGGACTCGACGAGCAGGACATGCTGCGCATCGCCGCCGAGATCGGCTACTCGGAGACGGCGTTCCTGACCCGCCGGGGCGACCGTCGTCATCTGATCCGCTACTTCAGCCCGCTTGCCGAGGTCGCCTTCTGCGGGCACGCGACGATCGCGTCGGCCGTCGCGCTCGGCGAGTCGATCGGGCCGGGCCCGCTGGTGTTCGACA
This sequence comes from Actinoalloteichus fjordicus, assembly GCF_001941625.1. Taxonomy (NCBI): domain Bacteria; kingdom Bacillati; phylum Actinomycetota; class Actinomycetes; order Pseudonocardiales; family Pseudonocardiaceae; genus Actinoalloteichus; species Actinoalloteichus fjordicus. The sequence continues at coordinate 1,531,338 of NZ_CP016076.1, read as the reverse complement.
CGCAGGCAGGCGAGATTCCCGTGGAGGTCCGCAGCGAGTCGGACGGCGGCCTCCTGGCCACGCTGACCAGCGTCCCGACCTTCGCGGAGCCGCTCGAACCCGAGCCGGTGACGCGGGCACTGGACCTGCTCGGCTGGGCAGCGTCGGATCTGGACCCCGACTTCCCGCCGACGGCGGCCTTCGGCGGCAACCGACATCTGATGCTCGCCGCCGGGAGCAGGCAGCGGCTCGCCGACCTGGACTACGACTTCGACGGCCTCGCCGAGCTGATGCACGAGCACGGCTGGACCACGGTGAACCTGTTCTGGGCGGAGTCGCCGACCCGCTTCCACGCCCGGAACCCCTTCCCGATCGGGGGCGTCGTGGAGGACCCGGCGACCGGCGCCGCCGCAGCCGCGTTCGGCGGACTGCTGCATGCCCTGGGTCGAGTGCGGGAGCCGCTACAGGTCCGCATCCGCCAGGGCGAGGACATGGGGAGGCCGAGCGAGCTGCTCCTCGACCTCGAACCGGGCGACCGGCGGGTGCGGATCTCCGGCACGGCGACGTCGATCGGCTGACTCGGCCGACGCCGCCGCCCGAGACGCTGCGCCCGGCCGGGTTCGGCCGACCAGGACACGGGAGCGAACACGGCCGAGGCGAGGCTCCGCAGGCGTCAGACGGACGCCGACGGCCTGCCGCGCCCCGAGTCGATGACCCCGGCCGGTCTACGGCCGGGGGTCGTCGGCGGCTCGCTCAGTGCCCGATCAGGTCGAGTCGTCGTAGCGGTTCTGGCTCGGCGGCGTCTCGCTGGGTCGCAGATCCACCTCGGAGGGAGTGTCCGGGTCCAGTTCGGCGAGGCCCGCCGCAGCCAGCTTGCGTGCCTTGCGTTTGTCGTGCACGCGGGCGAGCTGGCTGGCGATGCCGAACAGCAGCACCAGCGCGGAGGCCAGGACCACCATCGACAGCGGGTCCTGGCCCGGCGTCGCGAAGGCCGCGAAGACGAACAGGCCGAAGACGATGCCCCGCCACCACTTCTTGAGCTTGGCGTAGGGCAGCACGCCCGCCCGGTTGAGCATGACGACCAGCAGCGGCAGCTCGAAGCTGATACCGAAGATCATCAGCAGCAGCAGGATGAAGCCGACGTAGGCGCCGCCGGTGAGGGCGGTGAAGAAGTTCCCGGCGCCGAAGCTGGCCATGAAGTACAGGCCTTCCGGCGCGACCAGGTAGGCCAGGACCGCGCCGGTGATGAACAGGACGCTCGCGCAGGCGACGAAGATGCCCGCGAACTTGCGTTCCTTGGCATAGAGGCCCGGCGTGATGAACGCCCAGATCTGGTAGAGCCAGACCGGCGAGGACAGCACGGCACCGGAGGCGAACGCGAGTTGGAAACGCAGCCCGACGACCTCGAAGGCCGTGGTCTGCATCAGCTGACAGGTGCCGTCGTTGGCCTCGAACCGCATGTCCGTCGGCAGCGAGCAGTACGGCCCGGTGATCAGCGAGGACAGCGTCGGGATCGGCCCCGGCCCGAAGTCGAACCAGATGAAGCCGATGATCGCGCCCACCAGCACTGCGGCGAAGGCCAGCGCCAGCCGATATCGCAGCTCGTAGAGGTGCTCGATGAGCGGCATCGTGCCGTCGGGGTTGCTTCGCCCACGGCTTCCACGTCGGCCGAACCGAAGCACCTTCAACCAGCGCAGCGACCGAATCCATCGGACCACGACCAGGCGACCTGCCTTCTCTCTGATGTGCAGCAGCCGGTCTGGAGCGACCGACGGTTTCCCGCTCCGGCGTCACTGCCGGGCGAGACGACTCAGCGCTTGTCGTCCTGGACGGGCTGAGCCGCCTGGAGGGGCTGGGCCGCCGGGACGGGCTGGGCCGCCTGCACCTGCTGCACGGGGGCATTCTCGACGGCGGGCGTCTCGGCCGTGCCGTCGTTGCGGAATCCCTTCGTCTCGGCCTTGAGGATTCGGGCCGACTGGCCGAGCGACCGTGCCATCTGCGGCAGCTTCGTCGCGCCGAACAGCAGCACCAGTACTCCGGCGATGATCAACAACTCGGTTGCGCCCAGACCGAACATTCGCGGGCCTCCCATCAGTGGCTGGGGCCGATCGTACGCAGCCGACCCCGGCGATAGCGAGAGCGGTGGCCCATCGTTGTCCGTGACTTCTTCTCGGGTCCACCGCCTCGTCGGCCCGTCCGGACCACGCGACCGTCGGGCACCGAGCCCGACGCCGGGTCATCGGTGCCCGCCGACGGGGCGGGGCCGGGGCGATCCGGGTCCGAGACGATCGACGGCAGCGCATCGATGCAGATCGGCGGCGAGCCGATGAGCACCTCGTGCCGGACGCCGACCTGCCCCGTCATGACGGGCGGAGATCCGCGATGCGGCGGGCCCTCGGCGCGGGTCCGGCGAACCGTCGGTCGGCGGGCCCGGCACCTGCTCACCGCGATCTTGACCGTGTACCACCCCGATTCACCGGGTACCGCAGTAAAAGACCCCTTCTCACGTTCGTCAGGAGAGCACCGATGAGCACCGCAGCACGGCCCGCCGCGTCACCGACCACCCGGCTGGGCAAGAAATCGCCCGCCGGCGACGTCGTCCTCGATTACCTGCGCAGACAGGAGGCCGCGTTGCTCGAGAACGAACAGGCCTTCCACCGGGGCGAGCCGGACGCCGTGCACCGGATGCGAGTCGCGACCCGACGGATGCGCAGCGCATTCCAGTCCTTCGGCGCGGTCGTCGATCGCGCCGAGACCAGGAAGCTGACCGACGAGCTGAAGTGGCTGGCCGGTGTCCTGGGGCAGTCGCGCGACGCCGAGGTGGTGACCGCGAGGCTGCGCACCCGGCTCGAAGACACCGCCCCGGAGCTGCTGTTGGGCGAGATCGACCGACAGCTCACCCGGCGGACGGCCCGCAGACAGGCCACGGCGGACGAGACGGTGACGGCGGTGCTGGCAGGCTCGCGGTACCGGGCGCTGACCGAGTCGGCGCGGCTGCTGCTCGAACGGCCGCCGCTCACCCCGGCCGCCGAGCAGTGGGCGGCCGAGGTGCTGCCCGCGCTGGTGGCCCGCAGCTGGCGCAAGCTCGACCGCGCCGCGCGCACGGCACTCGCGACGCCGGTCGAGCCGTCGGAATCGGCCGGGGCGGCCGCCGCCGGTTCGAGCGGTGCTCCCTCGACGGTGCCCGTGTCGAACGGCGCGCGGGCTGCGGCGCTGCACGAGGTCCGCAAGCTCGCCAAGCGCACGCGCTACGCGGCCGAGGTGGCCCGCCCCGCCGCAAGGCGGAAGGCCCGCAGACTGGGCAAGGCCCTGCACCGACTCCAGCACACACTGGGCGCCCACCAGGACACCGTGCTCAGCCGCGCGATGCTGCGGGATCTGGGAGCACAGGCACAGACGCAGGGACGGAACGGATTCACCTTCGGCCTCTGGTACGGCCGGGACCAGGAGATCGCCCGGCGCATCGAGGAGGACTTCCCCGGGCACTGGCAGCACGCCGCGCGCCCCCGGCTGCGGCGGTGGACGAGCTGACCCGCGCCACCCGGCGACGCGACGGGACCGACGGGCCCCGCCGTGGCGGCGGGACCGATGCCGCACTACGCCCGGCGCCGCCGGCTCGCCGTGATCCGATGAGATACCGACGGGCTCGGCGCCTCGGTCATCGCACCGCGAGGCGGTAGTCCCCGGTGGCACAGCCGGTGATCCGCCAGCCGCCTGCGACCGCCCGTATCAGCACGTCCCGCACGCCGTCGGCCTGCACGACCGGCTCGGCGCGACCCGGCACCCAGACGTCGAGGACGCAGCTCGACGCCGTCTGCTGATTGCTGCCCGCCAACTCCATCGTGCGTCGGGCCGGATCGGAGACCAGCCGATGCAGCCTGCCCGGCGCCGCCCGCGGATAGCTTCTGCCCAGTACCTCCGCGACCTCGGTGTCGGTCTCGGCGCCGCCGGAGTCGCAGCCTGCCGCGCCAGCGGTCGCGCTCCTCGGCGGCACGGGTCCCGACTGCTGCCCGCAGTCGGGGGCGGCCCGCCAGAAGGCGCCGCCGAGTCGATGCCGATCCGCGACGACGGCCTGACCACGCAGGAGGTCCCCGTCCCCCGCCGCATCCGCCGCCGCGCCCCACTCGCTGATCCAGAGTGCGGCGCCGTGGTCGGCGACCAGCCGTTCGGCCAAGGCCAGTCCTCGTCCGAGCCGGAGAGCCCCGGCCTCAGCGCTGCGGCCCGGCCCGGCCGCCGCCCGTGACGGCGGAGCGAACACCAGCCGAGGATCGTCGGTGAAACCGGGCGGCGGCGGGACGTCGACCCCGACGGCGGCCCAGCCGGCGCTCGGCTCGACGAACACCGGGTGCGGGAAGCCGCCCGCCACCGACTCCTCCGCCGTCCGCACCGCCCGCACCGCGCGGTCGTAGAAGCGGCCGAGCAGGAGACCCGAGGTCAGTGGGGGTCCGTCGCCGATCCGGGGATCGTCGAGCAGGTGGAATCCCGCCACCGCCGAGTTCGTCGCGAACTCGCCTGCGAGGCGGCCCCACAGGTTCACCAGTCGCGTCTGGCTGCCGTCGTCGTCGTAGGCGAAGTCGGTCGGGTCGACGAGCCGGGCGCCTGCGGGATCGGGGGATGCGCAGGGCCCGACGTCCGCCGAGGACACGCCGGGACCCGTGGGTTCGCGATCGGGCTCGCCGGGGCAGGGCGTGGCAGGCCGAATCAGGTCGGCGTGCAGCGCGAGGACTGTGTAGACCTCATGCCGCGCGGCCTGATCCACCAGCGCGCGGATCTCGGCGAGATACGCCTCGTCGACGTGCCCCGGCTCCGGCTCCAGGCGATGCCAGGAGACCCCGACGCGGATGACGCCTGCGCCCCGGGCCGCCAGCGCCGCCAGGCTGCCCTCGCCGACACCTGCCGCGCCTGCGAGCAGATCCGAGACGTTGACACCGCGCAGAAGCACCGCCCTGCCGTCGGCGGTGCCGAGCACGGCGGGCTCGCCGGGGTGGACGGTGAGCCGGGGCAGGCCGGTGCCCTGCGGCAGTCCCGGCTCGGCCAGCAGCAGGTCGTCTCGGCCGATCCGACTCGGCTCGGTCGGACTCAGTGCCAGCGGCGCGGCGAGGATCAGGACGAAGGCCAGCGATGCCAGGGTGGGCAGGCCTCGGACGCGTCGCAGGGCGATCAGCCTGCCCGCCGAGGTCGGCCTGCCCGAGATCGGCCGCCAGAAGGCGCTGAGCACCACCGCACCTGCGGCCACCCCGCCGACGACGAGCCCGTAGGAGAGGCCGTCGGCCTGCCGGATCAGCACCAGCGAGATCCACCACCGATCACCGCCGAGGCGGTCCGCCGGACTCGGCGTGCCGAGCAACGCCAGAAGCTGAGCCAGCCCGAGCACCGAGGCCCCAAGCGTCGTGGCGATCCAGCCGGCCAGGAATGCCGACCTCGCACGCCGCCTCGCACCGATGTGCCGGACGAGCACCGCGAACACCGCGACCGAGGCGGCGGTGAGGATCGTCAGCCCGACGAGATAGCCCACGACGCCCGCTGCCCGGCTCGGCGCAAGGAGCCGCAGGCCGTGGTCATAGGTGAATCCGAGGGAGGAACCCGCCCACCAGTGGCCGCCCAGCCACGGGCCGACCAGGCCGGTGAAGCCGACGAGAGCGAGTCCGTAGACGATCACCATCCGCCGGTCGGCCCGCCGGACCACCGGGTTCTCGGTGTCCGCCGTTCGGCCGTTCTTCCGCCTGCGATGGAGCAGGGCTGCGGTCAACGCCGAAGGCCAGCAGCACAGCAGGGCCGTGACCCCGGTGAATCCGCTCGCCCAGGCGAGGTGCCCGAGCGTCTCGGCGAAGGACAACGCACCCATGCCTGCCGGTGAGGCGAGCAGCGGTGCGACGGCGAGCAGATCGGCGGCGGTCCTGCCGATCATCGCGGCGAGCACCGTGGCGCCCCAGACGAGCAGGAAGATCCACCACCACGGCGCGCGGGGTCCGGCGTCGCGTAAGACGATCGAGGTCGACGCCGCCGTGCCCAGCAGGAGCACGGGTAGCAGGAGCAGGAACGGGGCGACGTCGCGCAGCCCGCCGACGGCGAGCGGACCGCCCTGCGGCGGAGTGTGCAGCGCGATCAGTCCGGTCGGGTCGATGATCACGCCCGCGCCGATGATCAGCATGAGGACCGCGACCGACGCGAGGACCGGAGTGCGGTTCATCCGGCCGAGTCCCGACATGCGCATGCTGTGTGCCTCCACGGCGCCGATGTCGGCAGGGCGCACAGCGAGCAGTGGCTCGTGCCGCCCCGCCGACGAGCCCTCGGGCGAACCGGCGGGCGCCGCCCCGTGTCGACCTCGGGTGTCGACCGCCCCGCGCCGACCGACACGAACGGTCCCGACAGGTCGACGGTCCGCCATCGGACCCTACGGCCACACCGAGCTCGACAGCGCCGAAGTCACCGGATCGTTGGCAGACCGGGGTAGGGCGACCGGTCTGCGTCCGGTGCGCTGCGGCAAGGGCTGGGCGGCGGTCCTCGCCGTGCTGCTGCGGCGTCGACGCTGGCATTCCGCCGTCGGGGAGTCCGCCCCGCGCGGTGCCTCGCTCCGGTTCGACTGCGTCATCCTCGGCGCCGCGGGCCCTGCTGCGGGCCCCATGACCGGGATGGACGCCTCGAGCATCGACTGCGAGTCCCTCCCCGGACCGACGCAGGCGGGTGCTCGTGGTCGCCGACCTCGGCACGCCGGGGCGAGGGCTCCGGTTCGACCGACTCCCCCGGCCCGGCTATGACCGGGTGGCCGATCAGGCCGGACCGCCGACACCGAATGAACCGCCCGACCGCCACACCGCCGGCGGAGCGCCGGCCAGCACCCGCCGGTCGAGCGGACCATCCCTCGAAACGGCGGAACGCATCTCACCAGGCGGAACAGTGTGGCGTCCTTATGGGTTAGCTGCATCACGTTCGAGATGAACGCGAGTCAAGGTCGTGTTGGACCGCCGGGGGTATGCGCTCTCCCCAGACCCCCTGTACTCGTCTGGAGAATTCGTTGAGCTTCACCGGTCAACTCACCGACACGACTCGAACCGCCCCGTCCGTGCCGTCGCGCTGGCGACTCGCCCTCATCCTCGGCGCGATCACCGCCGTCGGACCGTTGTCCATCGACATGTACCTGCCCGCGTTCCCGGACATCAGCGTCGAGTTCGACTCGACCGCGGCCCAGGTGCAGTTGACCCTCACCGCCTGTCTGATCGGCCTGGCGTTCGGCCAGCTGCTGGCCGGTCCGCTCAGCGACGCGCTGGGCCGACGCAGGCCGCTGCTGGTCGGCGTCGCCGTCTACCTGATCGCCTCCCTGCTCTGCGCCTTCGCGCCCTCGACCACGGTGCTCGTGGTGCTCCGCTTCGTGCAGGGCATGGCGGGGGCGGCCGGGCTCGTCATCGCCAGGGCGATCATCCGCGACCTGTACACCGGCGTGGCCGCAGCGAAGTTCTTCTCGATGCTGATGCTGGTCACCGGCGCCGCACCGATCCTGGCTCCGATGATCGGCAGTCAGCTGCTGAGCTTCACGTCCTGGCGCGGCGTCTTCATCATCCTCGCCGTGTACGGCGTGGTGATGGGCATCGCCGCACTGGTCAGCCTGCCCGACACCCTGCCGAGGGAGCAGCGGCGCCGAGGCGGAGTGAAGGACACCCTCGGCAGCTTCGGCCGCCTGTTCCAGGACCGCTCCTTCGTCGGCTACGCGCTGGCGGGCGGCCTGAGCTTCGCAACGATCTTCGCCTACGTGTCGGCGTCCCCGTTCGTCCTTCAGGTGGTCTACGAGGTCTCGCCGCAGGTCTACGGCCTGCTGTTCGCGCTGAACTCGGTGGGCATCCTGATCTTCGGACAGATCAACGGCTGGCTCGTCGGCCGGGTCGCGCCCCGCACCCTGCTCAACATCGGCATGGCCGCCTCGGTCACGGCCAGCCTCGCGCTGCTGTTCCTGGTGAGCACCGGCCTGTTCGGCCTGCCCGGGGTGATGGTCGCGCTGTTCGTCGGCGTCTCCAGCCTCGGCCTGGTCATGCCCAACGCGACGACGCTCGCCCTCGCGGAGTACCCCAACGCCGCAGGCGCGGCATCGGCGCTGCTGGGGACGTTGCAGTTCCTGCTCGGCGCGCTGGCGGCTCCGCTGGTCAGCCTCGGCGGCGAGAACACTGCGCTGCCGATGGCGGTGGTCATGGCAGCGGTCTCACTCGGCGCGCTGGTCATCTACCGCACGATGACCCGTCCCATCCCGGCCGAGGAGCAGGAACTCGCGGCCGTGATCAACGAGGAGACCGGGGCGGAGGCCGCCGCCACCAGCGTCCGCTGATTCGCTCGCTCGTGTCACCGCGTCCCTGATCGGGTTCTCCCGGTCAGGGGCGCGCTGTCGATACAGTCGGCTCCGTGCGGATTTGTGTGTTCTGCGGATCGTCTGACGGCCGAGGCCGGGTCTATCTCGACGCGGCGCGCACGCTGGGACGGCTGATCTCCCGACGTGGCGACGTACTCGTCTACGGCGGGGCCGCCGTCGGCGTGATGGGCGCCGTCGCCGATGCGAGCCTGGACGCGGGCGGCCGAGTGGTCGGGGTGATCCCCCGTCAGCTCGTGGAACGCGAGATCGCCCATCCGAGACTGACGACGCTCCATGTCGTCGCCGACATGCATGAGCGCAAGGCCATGATGGCCGCGAACGCGGATGCCTTCATCGCGATGCCGGGCGGGGCGGGCACGCTGGAGGAACTGTTCGAGATCTGGACCTGGGCACAGCTCGGCCTGCACGCCAAGCCGATCGGCCTGCTCGACGTGAACGGCTATTACGAGCCGCTGCGGGCGATGATCGATCACATGACCACCGAGGGCTTCCTCCAGGAGCGGCACAGCAGGGCGCTGCTGATCGACTCCGACGCCGAGCGGCTGCTCGACAGGTTCGCCGACTACCGGGCGCCGGGCCCGAAATGGGCTCCCCACGAAGCCGCGGAGGCCGCCGACTTGTTCGGGATCACCGAGAAGTGACCCTCACGGGGTGAGCGGGATACGCTCGGTGATCATTCCCGCAGGCGATGCGTGAGGTGATCCGATGGCGAGCGACGACGGGCTCGACACGACGTCGATGCCGCACCACTCCGACGACCACGCTTCCGACCGACCGGGCTCCGGCGGGGCGGACTCGGCGGGACCGGACGCCGAACCCGACGGGGTGCTGTCCCTCCCCTTCCCCGACGCCTTCGGGCTGGACCCGTCCCCGACCTGGGCCGCCCTGCGCTCGAACCGGCCGATCGTCCGAGTCCGGACACTGACCGGCGACGAGGTCTGGCTGGTGACCCGCTATGCCGACGTCCGCACCGTGCTCGGCGACCCGCGGTTCTCCCGCGCGCTGACGGTGCGGCCGGGGGCGCCTCGGACCGCCGTGGCCACGCCGAGGCCGCAGGCCATGACGGCGATGGACCCGCCGGAGCACACCAGGCTGCGCAAGCTGGTCACCAAGGCCTTCACCCATCGGCGCATGCAGCAGATGCGGCCCTGGATCGCCGAGACCGCCGAGAGACTGGCCGACCGGTTGGCGGATCAGCCGCAGCCGGTGGACGCCAGAGCGCATTTCGCGCTCCCGCTCCCCATCGCGGTCATCTGCGAGTTGCTCGGCGTCCCTGCCGACGACCGGCCGCTGTTCCAACGCTGGTCCGAGCAGGTCTACAGCATGGAACTCGCGCAGCGGAGTCAGGTGGAGGCGGACTACGGCAGCCTGGAGGCCTACATCGGCGAGCTGGTCGCCACGAAGCGCCGGGCCCTCACCACCGATCAGGCTCCCGCCGACCTGCTGGCGGAGCTGATCCTCGTGCGGGACGAACGAGACGCGCTCTCCGAGGACGAACTCGTCTCGCTCGGCCTCACGCTGTTGGTCGCCGGGCACGAGACGACGGCGAACCAGATCGGCAGCTTCCTGATCACGCTGCTGCGCGAGCCCGCCCGATGGCAGCGGCTCGTGTCGGCTCCGGAGGACATCCCGACCGCCGTCGAGGAGCTGCTGCGGTTCAACCGGCTCGGCGAGACCGGGCAGTACCGCGTGGCGGCCGAGGACGTCGAGCTGGCCGGGGTGCGGATTCGCGCGGGCGACGGGGTGATCGCGGCCATCGGCTCGGCCGATCGCGACGCTGCGGCCTTCGACGCGCCGGACGAGCTGCGGCTGGCACGGACGGACAATCCACACCTGGCATTCGGGCACGGCGTGCACCACTGCCTCGGTGCGCCGCTCGCCCGTGTCGAACTCCAGGAGAGCCTGCGAGTGCTCACCGCGCGGTTCCCGACGATGCGCCTCGCGGTGGCGCCGGAGGAGCTGCGCTGGCGACGCGTCTTGATCAGCGGAGTCGCCGAACTACCGGTGTCGCTGTGACTCTCCGGATTTACTACCGGACGGGAATGATGCAAATACTCCTTTCGGGTGAAACCGTGGCGGCCAGAAGTCGGTAGTCGGTTGGTGCGTTCACTCGTCGCAACAATGCCTACCAGGCCGTACCGTGAAATCACTCTCCTTCCTGGAGTCGAAGTCGGACGTCGGTTCTCGACGTCCGAATCCCCAAGGCGGGACAGGGACCGCGCCCTTCCCTGTCCCGCCCGTTCACCGCAGGCGGCGGCCGAACCCCGGGCAGGCCGACGACCGAGGTCACTCGCCCCGAGCTCCTCCCGGCCCGTCGTCAGCCGGTCGCGAACCGATAGCCGGCATCAGCCGGGTGAGCACCCCGGGCCGCGCCGTCGCCGCCGTACCCCGCACCGGATCCTTCGCTCGCGGCATGCGACCTCGTATCGCGCCTGGTCATCGCGGGCGGCGCAGCCCGGCCAGCACGAGGGTGATGACATCGTCGGCCTCGGCCCGCCAGTTCGGGCGGTCATGGGCCGCACCGATGCCGTGCAGCGCCATCATCACGGCACCGGCGTCCACGTCGTCGCGAACGGCGCCGTCCTGCACGGCGGCGGCCACCAGGTCGGTGACCGCCTGCTCCAGCGCCCGGCTGCCCTCGGCGAGGGCGCCCGAGCGATCGGCCATGATCGTGGCCAGCGTCCGAGCCAGGCCCTCGTGGGTGTCTATGTGGTCGACCATGCCGCGTAGGAAGGTCGCCAAGGCCTCCGTCGCGGGCAGCGTGGTCTGTAGCAGGCGGGCGCGGTCGCACAGCACGGCGACCTCCCCTCGGTAGACCGCCTCGGCCAGGGCCTCCCTTGTGGGGAAGTGGCGGTACAGCGTGCCGGTGCCCACCCCGGCCAGGCGGGCGAAGTCATCGAAGCGCAGGTCGAAGAAGTCGCCTGCGTCGAAGACCTCTCGCGCCTTGGCGATCAGGACATCGCGGTTGCGTCGGGCGTCGGCCCGCAGCGGCTTGTCGGCGGTCATGCGCTACCTCGCGGTTGACAAATGGAGATAATCTCCATATTTTGGAAAGTGGAGATCGTCTCCAATTCGATCGTACCCCACGAGGTGCAGCGTGAAGATCCTGATGTTCGGCCGAGGCGTGATCGCCACCCTCTACGGCTGGGCCCTGGAACAGGCGGGACATGACGTCGAGTTCTACGTCCGGCCGGGCCGCGCGGCGACGTACGGAGACGCAGTGGACCTCGACCTGCTCGATGCGCGGCGCCGGGTGTGGGGGCAGCGCGTCGTCGAGAAGTGGCCGGTGCGCTACCGCGAGGCACTGGAGCCGGACCACTCCTTCGACCTGATCGTGCTCAGCGTGCCGCACCACCGCCTCGCAGAGGCGACGGCCTTCTTGTCCCCACGTGTCGGCCACGCCACGGTGCTGGTCTTCGGCAACATCTGGACCGAGCCGCCTGCCGCGATCGGCACACTCCCTGTCGACCAGATCGCCTGGGGCTTTCCCCAGGCCGGTGGCGGTTTCGACGCGGACGGCGTGCTCCGTGGGGCGCTGCGGCCGTCGGTCGTCTTCGGCACCCTCGGCCGACCCCCGACCGACCGGGAGCGGGCCGTGCGCCAGGCCTTTCGCGAGGCCGGGCTCCGGATTCAGGAGCAGCCTGACTTCCGAGACTGGCTCTGGGTCCATTTCGCATTGGGTGCAGGCCTGCTCTCGCAAGGCCTGCGGCGGGGTTCCCTGTCCAGACTGGTCGGGGCGACGAGCGACCTGCGCGAGGGGCTGCTGGCCGGCCGCGAGCTGCTGCCGCTCCTCCAGGCGCGCGGCCTCGACCTGCGACGTCACCGGGGCAGTGTGCTGCTGTTCCGGGCGCCCACCTGGCTGACGGCCCCCGCGCTCGCCTGGCTGACTGCTCATGTCGCGCTCGTGCGCGTGAGTTTCTCGGCTCAGTCCGCCCCCGACGCCGAGGAGCCGCGTGCGGTCTGCCGGGACACCCTGGCCGAAGCACGACGGTTGAACATCTCGGTACCGCGCCTGGAAGCGGTGGAGCCGAGCTTCGCGCGGGAGGGGACGGGGCAGGTTTGAAATACCGATGTCCCGGTGGTCCTTTGCGGCTCCTCGGTCCGCCGAGTCCCAGAACCGAACCCGGTCGCACTGGTCGACCAGCTGCCGTTCACACACGGCTTTTCGCTGTCCAGCCTCTCTCGCCTGTCCGTGACGTCGTGGAAGGAAAAAGTCATGACCACCGCCGAGAAGCACGAGTTCCCCATGGCCCGTACGTGCCCGTTCGCGCCGCCGCCTGCGTACGAGGAGATCCGCGAAGAAGAGCCGGTCTCGCGGGTTCGCCTGCCCGACGGCGGGTGGGCCTGGGTGGTCAGCAGGCACGAAGACGTGCGAACCGTGTTGAACGACCGGCGGTTCAGCGCCGACCGGCAGCATCCGGACTTCCCAGCGCTGGTCGAGGGCGAGGCGGCGTCCCGGCGGCCGGACGAGGAGCGCTTCCTGATCGCCATGGACCCGCCAGAGCACGGGCCTGCGCGCAAGGCCGTACTCGGCGAGTTCACGGTGCGCCGGTTGGAGGCGCTGCGGCCGAGGATCCAGGAGATCGTCGACGAGCGGATCGACATGCTGCTGGCCGGGCCGCAGCCCGGTGACCTGGTGGACGCGCTGTCGCTGCCGGTCCCGTCGCTGGTGATCTGCGAGATGCTGGGTGTGCCCTACGCCGACCATGAGTTCTTCCAGGAGAACACGGTGAAGGTGATCAAGCAGTCGACGCCGCCCGAGGAGCGGTGGGCGGCGATGGGGGCCATCCAGGGCTATATGGCCGACCTCATCGCGGAGAAGGAGAAGAACCCGCCGGACGACCTGCTCGGGCGGCAGATCGTCACGTTGCGCGCGAACGGCACCTACCGGCGGACGGCACTGACAAGCATGGGCTTGCTGCTGCTCGTGGCAGGCCACGAGACGACGGCGAACATGATCTCGCTGTCGACCCTGGCGTTCCTGCGCAACCCGGAGCAGCTCGCGATGATCAAGGCCGACCCGAGCAGAACGCTCAGCGCGGTCGAGGAGATGCTGCGGTACTTCACGATCATCGACGTGGCGACGGCCCGGCTGTGCGTCGAGGACGTCGAGGTCGGCGGGCAGCTGATCCGCGCAGGCGAAGGCGTGCTGGCGCTCGGCTATTCGGCCAACCGGGACCCGAGGGCGTTCGAGAATCCGGACGAACTCGACATCGAGCGCGGCGCCCGCCACCACGTCGCGTTCGGGTTCGGGCCGCACCAGTGCCTGGGCCAGAACCTGGCCCGGATGGAACTCCAGATCGTGTTCGACACGCTGTTCCGCCGTGTCCCCACGCTGGAGCAGGCGATGGACATCGACGAGCTGCCGTTCAAGGACGACGCGAACATCTATGGCCTGTACCAGCTCCCGGTGACCTGGTAGCGGACGAACTGCCATCCCCGTCGCAGGAGGCGAGGGCCATGAAGATCATCGTGGACACCAGCAGGTGCGTCGGTGCCGGACAGTGTGTGCTCACGGAGCCCGCGCTGTTCGACCAGAGCGAGGACGACGGCACCATCATCGTGCTGAACGAGACGCCGGAGGGCGAGCTGGTCGAGAAGGCCCGCGAAGCGGCGCACGTGTGCCCTGGCCAGGCCCTCTCCCTGGAGGAGTGAGTCGATCCGTGGATGGCCTCACAGCCTGAACGGATCACGCTGATCGGGGTGGGACGCCGAACGGCGCGTCGTCGCTCGAACAGGGCGAACTCGCACGATGCGGCACCAGGCCGTCACTGCCGTGTGACAGTGTGCCTCGGCCGACCGGGATCACGCCGGCGTCGTGGCAGGCGTGTCGGCGGAACTGGTCGTCCAGTTCGGCATTTCGCCGGGCACGTTCGAGGCTCACCGCCGGATGGGCGCCCGCGCAGGCGAACACCTCGGCAAGGCCGCGGAATCGGGAGCGACGACAGGCGACCCTGCCGCCGCATCCCGACCACACCCCACAGGCGCGCTCCTACCGCGAACACGCGGGCGCGTCTCGCGTGATCAGCCTGCGGTGATCCCGTAGGACCGCAGCATCGTCTGCTCCACGGTGTTGCCCGCCGCGTCGGCCGCGCTCGCCCGCAGCGAGACGAAGCCGTCCTCGGCCGGGTGGGTGAGCAGCGCCGTCGCGCCGTCCTCGGTCGAGGTCACCTCGACGGCCGTCCAGGTGGCACCGTCGTCGTAGGAGACCTCCAGGCTCAGCTCGGTCAGCTGGTCGTCCGCCACGCCGTTCACGGTCAGCTCCAGCGGATACTCGACGCCCGCGGGCGCCTGCCCGAGCTCGTCGACCTCGCCGCTGAAGCCGACGCCCAGCAGCGGCAGGCCTTCGGGCAGCTCGCCGTCGACCGTGCCGGAGGCGAAGGTCCACGACGCGTCGATCTCGGTGCCGTACACCGACCAGGGCAGCGCGCGAGTACCGGTGACGTCCAGGGTGAACACCTCGTCGCCCGAGGGCACCGCGAACAGTGCATTGCCGATCCCCGGCTGGGTCCCGATGACCTCACTGCCGTGCGACAGCGTGGTGGTGCCGACGATGGAGGTCTCCGCCATCGAGAAGTAGCTCACGGGATCGCCGCTGGGATCGAACACTCCGGGGTTGACGAGGATCTCGTCACCGAACCGCTGCCCGGCGGGCACCGTCTCGGTTCCGACCCCGACGCCCAGCGGTGCGCTGTTCCACGTCGCCGTGCTGTCCCCCGGCTCGTACCTGTTCTCCTTGGAGTAGTCCTCGATCGCCTCGACATCCGAGAAGGTGAGGAACTCGGTCCAGTCGATGTCGCCGGTGCTGAAGAGTTCGAGCCGCTGGGTGGGCACCTCGATCGGGAAGCTCAGCCCGAAGGTGAAGCCGTCCTGCGGAAGAATTCCCATCGCGCCTCGAGAACCCGACGCCGGGACGCCCTGCGCGTGGTAGTCGGTCTGTACGCGAGCCAGATCGGCATCGCTCACCGCGAAGGTCGGCGACTCCGGAATCCCCGACTCCTCCAGAACGAGGTTGTACCCGTAGGGCTCGGCCGTACCCTCCGGTGAGCCGAGCGACGGGCGGTAGACGAAGCGCAGCCCGCTGTCGCCGGGGTCGGTCGGCACCGCGAACGGGTCCAGAACGCCACCGAAGCCGGCCATGCCGATGCTGGTCTGTCCGACGAACAGTTCAGTGACGGTGCCTTCGATGACGGTCTCTCGGTCGGTCTCCACGGCCACCGGGACGCCCTGGGTGCCGTCGAGGGTGATCGACGCGTCCGAGGTGAGATCGATGTCCAGCTCGGCCACGGCGGTCATCGAGCCGCCGACGACCTCGCCGTCCTCCTCCACGTACTCGTCGAGGACCGCGACCACGTCGTACTCGCCTGCCGGAAGGCGGGCGGTGATGTTGCCCTCGGCGTCGGAGTCGACCAGGGTGCTGTCGCCGGTCTCGCGGTTGGCGGCGACGATGAAGGGGAACTCGACTGGGGTGCCGGACTGGGTCGTGGCCTCGATGGACAGGTCGTAGCTTTCGGGCTCGAGGAAGGCGCCCGCCGCCGTTGAGACCGTGGTGTCGCCGTCGGTGCTGGTGGCCAGGACCGAGCCGCTGAGGAAGCCGAGCTGTGCATTGGCCGAGGGGTCTACGGTCAGCTCGACGGTGGTCTCGCCGCCTGCGGGCACGGTGATCTGCTCGGCGCTCAGGCTGAACAGCCCGTCCGGCGCGGGTGTGCCGTCGGCTCCCGCCGCGTCGAACGTCAGGTCGAAGGCGGCGTCTTCGGTTCCGGTGTTGGTGTAGGTGAGTTCCCGAGTCGCCGGCTCCTGGTCATGCGGGTACGGGAACGCCCCCAGGCTGAGTGAGGAGGGCGAGGCGAGGACCTCGGCCGACACCGCAGCGGCGAGGTCGAGCCTGCCGGAGCCTTGTCCGGTGACGCCGATGCCGTCCAACGGAACGGAGGAGCCCGTCAGGGCGGCCTTCAACTCGTCGGCCTGCCACTCGGGGTGTTGGGCGGCGAGCACGGCGGCAGCACCCGCGACGTGCGGAGACGCCATCGAGGTGCCGCTCAACGACGTGTAAGGATCGTTATCGGTCGTGCCGCCCGCACGGGCGGAGATGATGTCCGAGCCGGGCGCGGCGATATCGGGCTTGATCGCCTTGTCACCGAACCTCGGGCCCCGACTGGAGAAATCGCTGAGCTCGTCGGTCTTGGTGACGCTGGCGACGGCCAGCGCGGCATCAGCCGCAGCCGGCGAGCTCACCGACTCCTCGGCGCCGAAGTTGCCCGCCGCGATCACATACAGCGTGCCACTCTGCTCGGTGAGGGCGTTCACCGCGACCGACAACGGGTCAGTGCCATCAGTCGGCCCGCCCCCGAGACTGAGGTTCGCCGCGTCCACGCCCTGCTCGGCCGCCCACTCCATACCCGCGATGATCGCGTCATCGGCGCAGAAGCCGTCGTCAGTACAGACCTTGCCCACCAACAGGCTCGCGTCCGGGGCCACACCCCGGTGCGCACCGTCAGAAGCCGCACCAGTGCCCGCGACCGTGGCCGCGACATGCGTGCCGTGGCCGTTGCCATCGTGCGGACCGTCAGGGTTGCCGGTGAAGTCCTCCGCCTCGACCACCACACCTTGAAGGTCCGGATGCTCGGCGTCATAACCACTGTCGAGCACCGCCACCGTCGCACCCGCACCGGAGTAACCGGCCTCCCACGCCTCCGGAGCACCGATCTGCGCGTTGCTCTCCTCGTCGAAGACCTCAGCCCGACCGTTCAACCACACCCGGTCAACCCCGCCCGCGAACGTGGTCTGCTCCGCACCGAGCACCTCCCAGACCTCCGCAGCGGAACCCGACTCGGTCTCCACCACCACGCCGCCCACACTCGGCAACTCCCGCACGACCTCCGCACCCACCGCAGACAACGGATCGGCAAGCGGACGATCGACACCCGACTCGTACGACACGATCAACGGAAGCGGACCCGCATCACCGAAACCCTGCTCGAGAAGACCGGTGACATCGAAGAGTCGTTCGTCGAGCCTGCCCGTCTGGACCAGACCGAGCGCGTCCGCCGGAATGACGGAGAGTGTGTCGCCGCTCGCGATCCGGTGGAAGGCGATGTTCTCCCGTCCATCACCGGGCAGCACCGTGACGGACGGCAGGCCGTCCGACGTCCTGGCGACCCGAAGCTGGTCGCCGGTGATCAGCGTGAGGACCTCGGACTCCGCATTCGCGAGGGGGCTCGTGTCCGCTCCCCCGCCGCCCGCGACCTCCTCGGCCCCCGCCTGCACCGCGCCCGCGGCAAGACTGGAAGTCAAGGCAAGTCCTAACACCACTGCGGGTACTTTTCTGCGCCTCATCGCCACCGTCCTCTCAATCGACCGTTCGGCCGCCGCTACTTGGCCCTTTCGGCGGAGAACCGTTCCCGACGGACTCGACCGATAATCGGAAATTAACGAACCGATCACAAATATAGTCGCCATTTCGTATGCCGAAGCAAACCAGTGATTCAGATCACTTCTGATATGAGATAAGCAACCGGCAGCCCGGAAAGGAGTCGGAACAACCCTGAAACAGCACAGTGCCCGGCCGACGAGGTCGACCGGGCACTGATTGCGACGGGGTCGGCTCAGGCGCCGGCGACCTCCGGCGACGAGCCGGTGGACTCGGCGTCCGCCTCGGCGTCGACGGCGTCGGCGGTCTGCTCGCCCGCCTCCGACTCGGCCTGCGGCGCAGGCTCGTCGAGGTCGCCCAGCAGTCGGCGGGCCTCCTCCAACTCGGCTTGAAGCTGCTCCACCTTGGCACGCTGCTGCTCACGCGCGGCGTCGAGCACCGGCTGCACCGCAGCGTCGGCCTCGGGGTGCAGGATCTTCACGGCCTGCGCCACGGCGCCCATGCTGACCGTCGTCGGCTTGAGCGCCTTCTTCGTGCCGACGGTCACCTCTGCCGTCCACAGCCCTTCGGCGGTGGAATTGAGGACGATCGTCGCCGCGGCACCCGGCTTCGCTCGCTTGCCTGCGGCAGGCTTACGAGTCGCGGTCGGCTCGGTCACTGAATCTCCGTTCTCCGTACTGGGTCGAGGCTTGGCACCCCGGCTCGTCGGCGCAGGCGGGGGCTCGGGCGTCCAGACCGGTTCGATCGGGCCGGGGACCGAAGGCTGTTCGGCCTGCGGGGTCTCCGGCGAGTCCGGCTTGCGCGGCTTGCGGGCGGGCTTGGTGAGCGTCACCTCGCCTGCGGAGAACGAGAGCACGTCCTGTGACCCGGTGGGACGAACCTGGATGAACTCCCCCTCGGCAGGCTCGTCGAGAGCCGTCACCTTGCCGGATCGCCCGGACTCGACGCCGACGGCGCGGGAGGTGAACCACACCATGGGTGGGCGCCCCGCCGCGAGTTCCGTCGCTAAGTATTCAAGGTCCTGCTCGGACAGCACTCGGGGCATCGCCTCTCCTTGATCAACAATTAGCCCTATCAGGTTGCCTTATCGCACCGACAGGAACGTCACGTGGTCCGCCGGAGACAGCGATGCTCCGTCCAGACCAGTGACTGATGGACCGTTCAGCCCACACCCCGCCGTGCGAACGGGGCATCGCCGTCGGACGATAGGCCCATGCGGAAAGCGAGCCATCAGGCCGACGGGGTGCAGGCCTCCTCTCATCTCGTCGCCGAGTACACATCGGACGGCGAGGACTGGACCATCACCGTCTCGAACGGGGTCGAGACCCGCAGCGCACACGCAGCAGGCATCCTCGCCGCACGGGAGGCCACCGACCGACTTGCCGGGGAGCTCCACGCAGGCGAAGGAAGCCCCACCATCGTGCATCTGCTGGACGGAGACGCACTGGCGTTCACCTCCGCGTATCTCACCGCCCGACACGTCTCCCCCAGACCCGACCAGCCACGGGCCGCCGAGGCCTCGCCCGAGAACTCGGTCGCGGCAGACGCCGGGGCCGACGTCGCAGGCGAGGAGAAGACCGCCGACGAGGCACCGCGCAAGAAGAAGAGCACCGCATCGCGGCGACGTCGCGGCACCCGCACCGCCACCGTATCCACCGAGGACACGGAACAGGGCTCAGCGACCGGCAGCGCCGCCGATACCTCGGGGTCGGACGACGTCGAGCGACCGGAGGCCGACTCGGCGTGAGGAGACGATGGCGTTCGGGGGCCGCTGCACCCCCGAACGCCGCTCATCCGATGTCAGCGAAAGAGCCTGCGCAGAATGGCGAACACGACCAGGGCCGCGATCACCATCAGCGAGATGCGGACCTTGGGATTGTCGAACTTCGCGAGCACGCTGGTCTGCGCGGTCTCGACGAACCGCTTGGGATGGGCACGGGTGCCCAGCTCGTCCAGGGTCTCGGCCAGCGCGTCGCGGGCCTGCTCGATGTCGCGTTCGATCTCTTGGGGATGGCGGGCCACGTCTCCTCCTCGCGCTGATGCGGTGCGGACAACGTTAGATCACCAGCTCGCATGCCACGACGGGGCGGTTGACAGCCTCATCCGCACGGTGTTTTATAACGCCGTTACCAAATGTGGGCGGGTACGCCTCGATCACCAGAGGGAATGACGACCATGACTGCGACACTCCAGCCGCACACCCGGATCATCGCGGGTCTGGTGCTGCTCACCGTGGTCGGCATCGCCGTCGGCGGCTGGTTCATGACCCGCATCGCCCAGGGGCGGGTCCCGATGACCGACTTCCAGAAGTCCTTCGCCCACGCCGGACACGGCCACGCGGGCGTGCTGGTGATCCTGAGCCTGGTCGGCCTGCTCTACGCGGACATGATGACCGGCGCACTCGGCTGGGCCGCCCGACTCGGCCTTCCCCTCGCCGCGGCACTGATGTCCGGCGGCTTCTTCGCCTCCTCGGCGGGACGGGGTCGCACCAGCCCGAACAAGGCCGTCGTGCTGCTCTGGGCCGGAGCGCTCTGTCTGGTCGTCGGAGTCGTCAGCCTCGGCATCGGGCTGCCGACCGGATCGAGCTCCTGATCAGGGCGAGCGTCGCGGGGGCATCGGGCGCGGGTAGGCTCGAACCGCTGCATGAGCCGTTCGGCGGCCCATGCTTCGGGGCCGTGGCCCAATTGGCAGAGGCACACGGTTTAGGTCCGTGCCAGTGTGGGTTCGAGTCCCACCGGCCCCACCGATGCAGTCATGGTGCGAACCACTCCTTTCGGGGCCGTTTCCGCTGTAGAGCGGTTACGGCCTCGTTTGCACTGCGGAGTGGTGGGATGCGGAACACGGGCTTGAGCGTGTCGGGTCCGGTGATGGTGACCTTGGCGACGAGGGCTTCGATGAGGGCTCTGGTCTGGTGATGGCCGCCTTCGGTGATCACGCCGCCGAGGTGATCGGCGACCTCGGCCGGCGCGGCGGCGTCGGGTCCGTCGTCATTCTGGCGGCTCGGTACCCGACTCCGATCGCAGATTCAGTTCCGGGATCGTCTGTTGAAAGTACTGGCCGACACTGGTGCGGACCTACTGGCGCTGGAAGCGGTGCCAGATATGGACGGGGAGAGGCGGCGGCCGTCGCCGGGCTCGGTTGACCGGCACCACCCGGCCCGGCAGGGATGCGCGCCGCGAGGAGATCGCCTCAGCTCGAACACGGGAGGAAAGCCCGCTACAGCTCGTGGTTGGCAGACAGTGCCATTCGCTCGGGCTCTCCACAGCTCCTGTCGGGTGGGCGGGGTGCGCCTGCGCGCCTCAGACCTGGGCGGAGCCGCCGTCCACGGCAAGCTCGGAGCCGTTGACATAGCTGGACGCATCCGAGGCGAGGAAGACGGCTGCCGCGGCGATCTCTTCGGGCTCGGCCAACCGGCCGAGTGGAACCGACGCCCCAGCGGCGGCGACCGCCTCAGCTGAGATCAGGTCGACCAAACCCTGCGTGCGGGTACCGCCGGGGGAGAGCATGTTGATCCGGTACCGACGTTCCCCGGCCTCGTGGGCGAACCCGCGAACCAGGTTACGGATCGCGGCCTTGGTCGCCCCGTACACGGGCAGGAACGGCTGGGGCCGCGAGACCGCCGTCGATCCAGTGAGGATGATCGACGCCCCCGACGAGAGCAGCGGCAGCGCCTTCTGCACGGTGAACAGCGAACCCTTGACGTTGGTGGTGAACATGGCGTCGAACTGCTCCTCGGTGATCTCGCCCAAGGGCGCCACGATCCCGATCCCGGCGTTGGCGACCAGAACATCGATTCGACCCGCCTGCTCGGCGACCGTCGCATAGAGCGCGTCGAGGTCCTCGAGCCTGCCCACGTCACAGCGGACCCCGGTCACCCCGGGACCGAGTTCGGCCTCGACCTCGTCGAGCTGCGGCTGGCGACGGCCTGCGACGAACACCCGGGCACCCTCGTCGAGGTAAGCCCGCGCAATCGCCCGTCCGATACCCGCGTTCCCCCCGGTCACGACCGCGACCTTGCCCTCCAGGACCTTCATGGCAGCTTCCCACTTCCCTGTTATTGACCGACCAGTCCATAAAACTTCATGTGGACTGATCGGTCAAGAACTCGGTCGGTGATCTACCTCATGCCATTCCGAGAACACTCAAGACTGAGGCAGTAGACCGTCGAGCAGGGTGTCGGCCATGATCAACAAAGCGGCCGGATCCTGACCCACTCGGCCGAGGACGATCAGTCCGAGCTGACCCGACAGCACCGCATGGGCGGCGCCGTCCGGGTCGACATGAGGCGCGATGTCGCCCTCGCGCTGCGCTCGCCGTATCGCGTCGACCAGCACAGAAGTGGTCGCGGCGTAGCTGCGCCGAGCCTCGGCCGCCACCTCGGAGGTGCTCACGGAGAGCTCCATCGCGGTATTGGCGAGCAGGCAACCCCGACGTGCCTGTTCGCCGCCAGGATCACGTACGGGGCCGGTCACGAAACCGCGAATCACATCGATGGCGTGGTCGGCCTGCTCCAGCCACGTACGCAGCATCCGATCATTGGCCTCGTCGTACTCGCGCAGCACGCGCAGGAACAAGCTCCGCTTGTCTCCGAACGCCCCGTACAGACTCCCCTTGCCCAGTCCGCTGGCTGCCAGGAGATCTTCGAGTGATGTGCCTGCGTACCCGTTGTCCCAGAACGTCGCCTGCACGGCCGCCAAGACGCGCTCTTCATCGAACTGGCGTGGACGCGGCATGCGCCCAGGCTACCTATAGTGGACCGCCCGGTCCATCATTGCGCCACGAGGCGACATCAGCCACGCTGCCCACCGGCCACCGCTCACCGCGCGCGCCCGGTGGTCTTCCACAGTTCCCGGTGGCCGTCGTGAGTAGTCCGTCCACGATCAGCGACCAGACTGCCGCCGTCGTCGCGTCCGCACCGAACCGGGAGTGGATCGGCTCGGAGGTACTGGACGTACTCCGGTGCGGCATAGCGTGGCGAGATGAGTCAGCAAGAGCCGATCGGCGTCCTGGTGCGTCGCTGGAGAGAACGACGCAGACGTTCCCAGCTGGATCTCTCGATTGCGGCGGACGTCTCCACCAGGCACCTGAGCTTCATCGAGGCCGGCCGGTCACAGCCGAGCCGCGCCATGATCGAGCGGTTGTGCGACGAGTTGGACGTGCCGCTTCGCGAACGCAATGGCTTCTCCACGATGCCTCGCGCGTTCCCCGCACAACGAAGGCAGACGTACTCGAGCTCGGAGGCAGACTTCCCATGACATCGTTCGGTCGCGTGGCGCAGGTGCGGGCTTCGGACAGCCTGGCTGACTGGATTCGCACCCACGGGCATTCGGTGTCCACGCTCGACCTCGACGCTCCGCTGGAGGACCTCGGCCCGTTGGCGGAGATCGTCGGATCGGCGCGCGTGGTGGGGCTGGGCGAGAGCTCCCACCACGTCGAGGAGTTCTACCAGTGCGCCATCGGATGCTGCGCTTCCTCGTCGAGCGGTGCGGCTTCACCGTCGTCGCGGTGGAAGCGCCGCACGCGCTGGTCACGCCGGGGTCGCCTCTGGCGACTTCACCTCAGCCGGCGATTTCCCCTTTCAGGAGGCGCCGCTCGCAGCGCTGGAACATGACACGATCGAATCGGCCTTCCCTGCCTCGCAGGCATGGACGCTCGTCGATCTGCCCCCGTCCACCGCAGTCTCGGATGCCGAGGCCTATCCCCGGATGCGCACGGCGGACTATTTCTGCGACCAACCTGCCTTCCACTGTTTCGACGCGCTGGTCTGCGTCGCCGAGACTCACGGAACGCGGCACACCCGCCCGGTCTGACCGGGAGTCCTCGCCGTCGTGTCGCAGGCTTCGGCACTGCTGCCGCGAGGAGCCCGCGCCGAGGTCGGCGCGTCCCACTTGATCGTCACCCGGCGGCTTGGCCGACCGGTGCTACGGTGAGCGGTCACTCACCTTGACGACAGGACCCGATCCCGATGGAGACCACAGAGCGAATCCTCGACGCCGCAGCGCGAGTCATGCGAGAGGAAGGCCTCGCGAAGACGACCACGAAGGAGATCGCACGGGCGGCGGGATGTTCGGAGGCGCTGCTGTATAAGCACTTCGCCGACAAGCAGGAGATCTTCGTGCGGGTGCTCACCGAACGGATGCCGCCCATCGCCATGGACCCGGGCATGGTGGGGCAGGGCAGCGTCACCGGCAATCTCCGGGTGATCGTCGAGGGGCTGCTCCGCTTCTATGCGCAGAGCTTCCCGATCGCCGCGTCGATCTTCAGCAGTCCCAGCCTGCTCGCCGCGCACCGGGAGAGCATGAACGCGCGTCAGAAGGGGCCGCACCTGGCCGCCGCAGCGGTGCGGTCCTATCTCGACGCCGAGATCGCCGCCGGTCGGGTGTCGTCCACGGTCGACACCGACGCCGTCGCGGTGACGCTCACCGGAGCGGCGATGTTCGAGGCCTTCCTCGCGGCGTTCGCCGGCCACGACGAGCCTGCCGAGGTTCCCGCGCTCGCCCGCCGGGTGGTCGCGGTCGTCGCCCCGGCCCTCGCAGGCTGACGCACGACGCCCTCGGCCTCCGCACGCCGCAGTCCCGAGTCCTTCGGCCGGCAGCAGTCCCGAGTCCGTCGGCCCGCAGCAGCATCGGCGGCGCCGCCCGAGGAGCGATGCCGGGTCGCATACTCGACTTCCGGCCTGCACCTGTGCCCGGCGCAGCCGCCGTCCGACGACAGACCGACCGCACCGACCGTGAGGAAGACACCATGCCCGCTGGCCAGGAGTCGCGCGCGTCCGCAGAGGCCGTGCCGTTTCGCATCCACATCGAGGAGGACGTCCTCCACGATCTGCACACTCGGCTGGCCATGGTCCGCTGGCCGAGGATGACGCCGTCGACCGACTGGGCGGACGGTGTCGACTCCGCCTACCTGCGTCGGCTGGTCGACTACTGGCGCTCCGGCTACGACTGGCGGTCTCAGGAGAGCTTACTGAACCGCTATCAGCAGTACACGATGCTGATCGACGGCCTCCGGGTCCACTACGTCCACCACCGCGCGCGCAACGGGTCCGGGATCCCCCTGCTCCTCGGGCACGGGTGGCCCAGCACCTTCGCCGAGTACCTCCCGCTCGTCCGCATCCTCACGGAGCCGAAGTCGGTCGGCCTGCCCGGTCCGGCCTTCGACGTCATCGTGCCGTCGCTCCCGGGATACGGATTCTCGGACCGACCCGACCGCCGGGACGTGAACTATCGCTTCGTCGCCGACCTCTGGCATCGACTCATGCGCAATCTCGGCTATCAGCGCTTCGGGGTGGGCGGGGATGACTTCGGCGCCGGCGTCGCAACGCTGCTCGCCCTCGAGCATCCCGAGTCGGTCATCGGGGTGCATCTCACCCATCCGGAGATCACGCCCTACCTCGGCCCCGGTGCGCCGCCGCTCACCGATGCCGAGACGGCCTACCGCGAGGAGGCGCGACTGTTCTACCAGACCGACAGCGGATTCCACGCCATCCAGGCCACCAGACCGACCACGCTTGCCTACGGCCTTGACGACTCCCCGGTGGGGCTGGCCGCGTGGATCGTCGACAAGTGGCATGCGTGGACCGATCACCGCGAGAACTTCGAGAGCTACCTCTCGCGTGATCTGTTGCTGACCACGATCATGATCTACTGGGCCACCGGAACGCTGAGCACCTCGATCCGGGACTACTCCGACAACACCGCGTTCCCACCGGCCCTGACGCAGACCAGCAGGGTGACGACGCCGACTGCCTTCGCCCTCTTTCGCAACTACCGCCGCTCCCCCGGCGTCCCGCCGCGCGAGTGGCTCGAGCGGCTGTACGACGTCACCCGCTATCAGGTGTTCGATCGCGGTGGCCATTTCGCCCCGGTGGAGGTTCCGAAACCGGTTGCCGAGGACATCGTCCGGTTCTTCGCGGAGCTGTAGACGTCGGCGCGACCCCGCCCGCGCATCGGGGAGTCGGGGAGAGCCCTGTTCACCGTGGAGACGTCGCGACGCCGTACGGCCGTCTCCTGCCTGAGGCGCCGAACGGGTCGGGCCAGCTGCGCCGCTGAGGTCGGCCTCCCCAGCATCGACGCGGTCCTGAGCAGAACGCCGACTTCCTCAGGTGGCGCATTCGGGCCCGGTCGTCGGCTCAGTGCGCTGCCGGTCCACCCGGTGCAGAGGTCCGCGGCATAGGGCCGATCAACGAAGGCTG
Organism: Actinoalloteichus fjordicus; assembly: GCF_001941625.1. Classification (NCBI taxonomy): domain Bacteria; kingdom Bacillati; phylum Actinomycetota; class Actinomycetes; order Pseudonocardiales; family Pseudonocardiaceae; genus Actinoalloteichus; species Actinoalloteichus fjordicus. Next base: position 1,505,439 of record NZ_CP016076.1, on the reverse strand, counting down.
GGTTCCAGGACGTCCAGCAACGCGTCGGCAAGGGCGTCGATCTGCGCGGCGGCGGCCACATAGGCCGGGTCGCCCCGGCCTGCCGGATCTGCCAGATCGATCTCCGATGCGGACAACGGCAGGGGCGGCGACGCGAGCAGGCCCGCCAGGTCGGTCCCCGGCGACGCGGTCTGCGCCCTGGCGATGAACTCGGCCCACACGACGATGCGTCCCGCGATGTCGGGGTCGGCGGCGGACTCGGCACCGCCGTCGGGTCCCGACGCCACGAACTCGGCGAACACCAGGTCTCGATGGGCGACGGTGGCGCAGAGGATCAGATCCGCTGCCCGCACCAGTTCCGCCGTCGCCTGGACGGCCGGGCGGTCGCCGACCACGATTCCCCTGGCTCCAAGCACCGCCACGGCGGGCGGGGCGATCGTCGACTCGGCACGGACACCGGCGGAGGACACCTCGAGGGGGACTCCTCTGGCGTGGGCCTTGGCCGAGGTGATCGCCTCCGCCATCGGAGATCGACAGGTGTTTCCGGTGCAGAGGAAGAGGATGTGCATCCTCGGAACGATATTCGAGCAGGTCCGAAGGGCGAATGACCGTCAACGACCGAGGGATTCGCCGAAGGGCGGGCCGTCGGTGGGCTGCACCGTCTGCCGAGCGGCTCGGGCGGCGCTCCGCCTATCGGAGTCGACCTACGGTGGGCTCCGATAGGCGGGGACGTCGTTCTCGACGAGCCGAGCAGGAGGGTGGCTCGCCGCCGTGCAGCACGGTCGTAGCAGGGTGGTGACCGGGTGGTCAGGGACCGGCAGTGCGGGGTCCGCGATCAGCGGACTCGGCAGACGTCGGGTGCAGGGACACCGCAGTGCCAAGACACCGCAGTTCGGCGACTCGGCACGACCGTGCCTGCGCAACGGCGGGCCTACACGATCACGGCCCGGGCGGAACCGAACCTCAGCAGTACAGGGCCTCACCTGGCGTGGTGCCCAGGATCGCGGTGAAGTTCCGATAGGCGCTGACCCTGGCCTCCACCTGAGCGGGGTTGCCGCCGTTGCACTCGATGCTGCCGTTGATGCTGCGAATGGTCTCGCCGAAGCCGTGACCGTTCACGATGGACTCATGGGCGGGCCGGTGACCCGCGCCGCTCTGGGTGTTCCAGAACCAGAGGCCGGTCTGCCAGGCCACCGCAGGGTCGTTCTGGACCAGCCAGGGATTGTTGAGCAGATCGAGGCCGAGCGCGTCGCCCGCCGCCTTGTAGTTGTAGTTCCAGCTGAGCTGGATCGGCCCCTTGCCGTAGTAGGCCGCCTGGCCTGCCGGGCAGCCGAACGGCTGGCTCCAGTCGCAGTAGTGCGGGTAGTTGGCCTCGTTCTGCTCGACGATGTGGACGAGTCCGCCCGTCTCGTGATTGACGTTGGCCAGGAACGCCGCAGCCTCCCGTCGCCGGGTCGTCTCGTCGCCGGTGTTGGTGAATCCGGGATAAGAGCCGAGGGCGGCGGTCAGCCCGCTGTAGGTGTAGAAGGGATTCCGGTTCGGGAACATCTGATTGAACTGAGCCTCGCTCACCACGAACGACTGCTCCACCGTCGTCGAACTCGTCTCGGGCGACGGCGCCGCCGCGGAGGCGACGACCGTCGGCACGGCGACGGTCAGCGCACCCGCGAGGGCTAAGGAGGCCAGTGAGGCCATGAGGCGCTTCCTCGGCATGTGATCGCTCCTTCGTTGGACTGCGAAGCACACCCGGTGGGCGCCGATGCGAACCGCCATGCCGAGTGCGTCGCTGGAGGTAGCCGGATGGAACGACTACCAGGGAACCGGATTGGTCTACACCAGTCAAGGAAAGAACGAGATTAAACCGAATCCGGTGATCTCTTCACCGCCGGGCGGTCCTGCTGCCGGGTCGAGCGGTGCAGGCGATCCGTCGCGCCCGCCGCGGCGTCGCCTGGGCTGTGCTGATTCACCGTCAGTCGACGAGCGCGACGTAGAGCGGGCTGCCCAGCAACACGGTTGCGGCGCCCTGCCCGGCTGCCGTCCGCTGCGTGCTTGGGCCGTGCAACAGCCGTTTCGCAACGAATTCGACGTGTTGGGTGGGACCGTCGAGCAGCGCGTTCGCCCGCTCGACAAGCTCCAACGCCGCCCGATTGCCCGCCGGCAGAGGATCGCCTGCCGCCGTGTCCAGTGAGTCGTCTGCCACTGTGACGCCGAGGTCGTCGACAAGGGTCCTGGCACGCCGGGTGCCGTACCGCACGACCTTCCCGAGCGCGTCCAACATGGTCGGTCCGCTGGAGTCCGAGAATCCGGCGTCGTTCGGGGCGGAGGCGGAGCCGAGCACGTGGCCGATCGAGCCGCCCAGCCCGAGGACCGTGTGCTGAGTGCGCCCGCCGAAATAGACCAACGGCGTCCCGTTCTCGGTGAAGTGCGCTCCCCACTGCATGGGCAGCAGGCCCCAGAGAAACTGGCCGGGTTCGTCGACCGTGCCGAGGTCGCCGTGTTCCTGCAGGTGCCGAACCACCCGCTCCACCCGTGCCACGCGATCCGAGCCCGCCGATTCGGAACTGCGCTTGGCGCCGAGCACGGTGAGATTCATGCTGAACTCGGCCGTCCGGCGCCCGGTGAATCTCGGGTCGATCTGCGACAGCAGCATGTCCACCTTGGTGTCGCTGATGTAGAGGTAGTAGCGCAGGGACATGCGAGCTCCTTCATCGCGACTCCCGGACCGACGCCGCCTGCCGCGTGCACGCCCGTGACCGGGGTCCGAGCGAGAACGGAACTCGACACGGTCGGCCGTGCCGTGTTCCATCGGGCTGCACCTCGCCGGCGAGACGTCGTGATCAAGGCTAACGGCCGACGACCGACGGCGAGGACGTCCTCGATGCGACGGCGCCAGACCGGGGAGCACGACCTCGGCTGTCGCCGCAGAACGGCGGCAGCCGGGCGGCACGACCCGGCCCGCACAGCGAGGTGCGGACACCCGCCGGTGAGTCCAGCCGACTGATTCTGTCTCTCGGTAGCTCCTTGTGACCCAAGATCACCCGTCCGGCGGAACTGCGATGCTTCTTTTCGGCCCTATTGTGATCTCCTTCAGTCCGGGGGGAACGCGAAGAATGCCGAACGAGGGGGACTCGGCCGAGCAGACCGCAGCAGGCGTGGGCAAGCACGACCCCACAGCACCCGACCCGAGTGCGCCGCAGCCGGTCGAGCCGCCGACGACCGAACGTGCGCACGAAGTCGGGTCCCGTGGCCTCGCGTCACCTGGTGCCGAGCAGGCTTCCGCCGCCGACCCGCGCTCCACCATGGACGAGAATGCTGCGGCCCTGTCACCGGACGGGTCGCCACCTGCAGTGCCTCGGCCGCCCGTGTCCCCACCGGACGGGTCTACGCCGACCACCGCGACAGGCACCCCCGCCGAGCTGGCCTCCGCCGAGGACGACGCCGCCGACGCCGCCGACGCCGACGCCGCCAAGACGACCCTCCGACACCGCGCGGCGCGTGGCGCGTGGCGTCCGATCGTGGATTCACGGCGCCGGACGCGGACTCCGCAAGGCCACCCCGTACGGGATCATCGCGTTCCTCGCGGCCTCCGCCGTCGCACCGATCGCGGCGCCCGCGTTGGAGACGACCGAGGAGTTCTCCGCCGCGCTGGATCAGCTCGGCAGCATGGGCAGCGGCTACCTCGGCGATGTCCTCGCCGACACCGCAGGAAAGATGCGTGACCGGGGCGGAGTGAGCGGAGACGAGGAACCGCCGCCGTCGGAGGCTGCCTGGCGCGAGGCCATCGCCGAAGCCGTCGCCCCGTTGCTCGCCGCCACCGACGACCAGGGCCGGGCGATCCGCGCGGAGATCACCGGCCTGCTGCGCTCGGTGGACGCCGTGCCGGTCGCCTTGGCCGAGGCCACCGGCGACCTGCATCGCGAGCTGACCACCGCGATGACCCTGGTCGGCGGACGATTCGATGAGCTGAGCTGGCTGCTCACCGAGACACAGCGACTGCTCGCCGAGCTGGTCGTCGCCCAACGCCAGCAGACCGACCTCGCGATGCGCACGCTCTTCGAGGTGACCGAGAGCCGCCGACGCGCGCTCGCGCCCCGCCGCCGATCGACGACGGCGGGCTCCCCAGCATCAGAGCCGAGCGCCCGTCCCTCGGTGCCGATCGGACCCGAGGCGTCTGACACCGACGGCGACGAGCCTCCGAGCCCGACGCGACCAGAACACCCGCCCGACACGAGCACCGACGGTCCGGCGCCGTTCCCCGGCCTGAACAGCTTCCGTACCGAGGACGCCGATTGGTTCTTCGGTCGCGACGAGCTGGTCACGCTGCTGTTGAGCAGGCTGGCCGAGCAGCTGGACGGCGGCGGACCGCTGCTGGTGGTCGGCGACTCCGGCGCGGGAAAGTCCTCGCTGCTCGCCGCCGGGCTGCTGCCTGCGGTTGCCGACGGCGGGCTTCCGACCGAGGGCGCGGAGAGCTGGCCGTGGCTCCGGATGACGCCGGGCCGGTCACCGCTGACCGAGCTGGTCGGCCGGACGGCGGCGCTGGCGCAGGTCTCAGCGGTGCAGGCGATCGGCGATGTACGGGCGGCACCGACGGCGTTCGGCGCACTGGCCGTGCAGGCCGCCGCGACGTCGGGTCGAGCGGACGCCAGGCTGGTGATCGTGGTCGATCAGCTCGAAGAGCTGTTCACCCAGTGCACCGATCAAGCCGAGCGCTCGGCCTTCGTCACCGCGCTGACCAGCGCGGGCTCGGCACTGGTCGTGACGGCCGTCCGGGCCGACTTCCTCCCGGACTGCCTGCGGATCGACCGCCTGGCCACGCTGCTCAGCGAGGGCCACGTCTCGGTCTCGGCCATGCGGCCCGCCGGACTTCGCAGCGCGATCGTCGAGCCCGCCGCCCGCGCCGACATCACGCTGGAACCGGGACTGGTCGAGCTGCTGCTCACCGAACTCGTCGGCGACCACGGCACGCAGCCTGCGGCGGGCGCGCTGCCGCTCCTGGCACACAGCCTGCGCACGACCTGGCTTCGCGGCGGCGGTCGCCGGATGACCGTTGCGGACTATCAGGCCGCAGGCGGTATTCACGGGGCGGTGGCCGAGACTGCCGAACGCATCCATCAGGATCTCGACGAGACGGGCCGCCGCACGCTGCGCACGACCATGCTCGGCCTGGTCTCCCTCGCCGAAGGCGACCGGCCGGTCCGTCGTCGGGCGCCGCGCGCCGCCGTTCCCGAGTGGCTGCTGAGCCGACTGGTCGCCGCGCGACTGGTCACCGCAGGCGACGAGAGCGTGGAGTTCGCCCACGAGATCCTGCTCTGGGCATGGCCGCGCCTGGCGGGCTGGGTCCGGGAGGATCGGGCCGGGCTGGTGATCCGCCGCAGACTCGACGACTCGGCGCGGTACTGGGCAGAGTCCGGTGAGGACCCGAGCGGGCTCTACCGCGCGGGCAGGCTGGCTGCCGCCCGCGAGTGGGCCGAGGGTCGGGACGACCTCACCGAGGAGGAACGTCGCTTCCTCGATGCAAGCACGGCCGGGGAGCAGGCCGAGCGCCTCGCCGAGCTGCGCGTCACACGCAGGCTTCGAGGTCTGGTCACCGGACTCGCCGTGCTGTTGGTGATCGCGGTGGCCGCCGGTGGGATCGCCTGGCGGTCGAACCTGGAGAGCGAGGCGCAGCGGCGGATCGGGCTGTCCCGACAGTTCGCAGCGCAGACCATGGCGGCCCTGGAGACCAATCCTCGCCAGTCGATGCTGTTCGCACTGGCCGCCCTACGGGCCGCCCCGACGGTGGAGGCGCGGGGCGCGCTGCTCGCCGCGCGGCGGACCGACTACGCGGGACGCTACGGCGCCGATGAGGCGGAGTCCGCCCGGACGGTGGCGGTGTCCGCAGAGAGCCGGCGGATCGCCGTCGGCGGGCAAGGCGGATTCGACGTCTATGACGCCGACACCAGGGAACGGGTCGACGCGGACTGGGACTGTCACACCGCCGACGTCTACGGCACGGCCTTCTCGGCGGACGGGGGCCTGTTGGCCACCGGATCGCTGGAGCCGGACGGCATCTGCCTCTGGGACACGACGACGAACACCCTGCTGCGTCGACTCCCCGGTTACGGCGTGCTGGACGTGCGCCTCGACGGTGCAGTGATCGCCTCGGCAGGCGGCGAGGCAGGCGACCGGCTGACGGTCTGGGACGCGCAGTCCGGCGAGGTGCTGGCCGAACTGCCGATCAGCGCGCCGCCCGCGAGCATCGCGTTCTCCCCCGACGGTCAGCGGCTCGCGGTGGGCTTCGGTGACGGAACGGCACTGTTATGGGAGATGGAAACGGGTGTCGACCCCGTTCTACTCGACGGTCACGCCCCGCCAGAGGGCACTCAGGACCCGGTCGGGCACATGGTGACCGTCGACTACGCCCGCAATACGGGAATGTTGGCCACGATGGGACCGGACGGCCTGATCCTGCTGCGGGACGGAATGACCGGCGAGGTGGTCGACGAGCTGCGCGAGTCCTCGGGAACCGGTGGACCGTTCGCCTTCAGCCCGGACGGCTCGACGCTGGCCACGGCCGTCGGCAGCACCGTGCGGCTCTGGTCGATCCGGTCGCGGACCTGGGAGCCGGTGGAGCTACAGTTCGCCACCGCCTGGGACGTCGGCTGGTTGAGTGACAGCGATCTGATTGTCACTACCCTCGATCAGGGGACGTTCCGGCGTAACGTCACGCCACGAGTGCTGAGCGGCGGCGATGAGCCGCTGACCGTCGGCGACTTCTCCCCCGACGGCGATCTCCTGGCGGCCGGGGACGCGGCGGGCACCGTGCGGTTCTGGAATCCGGACGACGGAACGCTCGTGCACGAGTCGGCGGCGGAGGGCGGCCCGGCCGTCGTCGCCTACGACCCGAGCGGGGGCGGCCACGCGGTGGGCCGGGCCGACGGAACGATCGCGCTGCACGGGCCCGACGGTGTCGAGTACGACCGCTGGAGCACCGAACCGGCCCAGCCGGTGGCCGAACTCCGCTTCTCGCCGGACGGAACGCGCCTCGTCGCGATCACCGACGACCGGTCCACCCCGGATCTGACCGACGACACGCCGAGACTGTGGATGTGGCGGGTCGGGGACGAGGACCCCGAGCCGCAGGTTCGCGAGCTGTCGTGGGTCGCCGCCGTCCGGTTCAATCGCGACGGCACCGAGCTGATCGTCTCCGATGACGTCACCTTCGACGAGGACAGAGCCGACGGTCCGCCGATGCGGATCGACGTGCTGTGGGCAGCCGACCTCACTCCCCGACACACCGTCATGGCGGACGAGTCGTCCGTCAGCGACCTCGCCGTCTCCCCGACAACGGACTCGGTGATCAGCACCCACAGCGACGGCAGGCTGCGGGAGTGGTCACTGGACGACGGCACGCTGCTGCGCACCTTCGCCGAGCACCCCGTCCCCGTCCGAGGCCTCGCGATCTCGGCGACCACCGAACTGATCGCGACGATCTCACCCGACGACCGGGCGATCCGACTGTGGGACCTGACCTCGGGTGACCTGTTCGCCACCCTGACCGGTCATCAGAACGGCATCAATCAGGTGATCCTCGTCGAGGACGGCATCGGCGGGGTGACCCTGGCGGGCCTGGGCGAGGCAGGCGCGGTGAGCCTCTGGCGGCTGGACGTCGACGACGCGGTGGCCGAGGTCTGCGCCGCGCTCGCGGGCCCGGACCTGGCCGAGGAGTGGGCGGCTCTCGACGTCCCCGAACCGCCCTGCCCCTGATCGCAAGGCCTGCCCTCGGGCCTGCAACCGGGCGTCCCGACACCGGCCGGGTGGCTGCTCGCCACCGGCCTGCGAAGCCGAGCCGGATCGGCCCGCGCGTCGTCACGGACACGCGGGCCGGGGCCGCCGCCTCAGTCCATCGACGACGCCGCCGTCGGCACCGCGTTGTCCGCGATCACCGAGGCGTACCGCCGTCCGCTGCCCTTCACGATGCGCTGCTGGGTTTGATAGTCCACATAGACCAGCCCGAACCGCTGGCTGTACCCCGCCGCCCACTCGAAGTTGTCCAGCAGCGACCAGGCCAGATAGCCCCGCACGTCCGCGCCCGCCTCGATGGCGGCGTGCACGGCACGCAGGTGCTCCAGCAGATAGTGCTCGCGGTCGGGGTCGACCACGCTGCCGTCGGCCTCGATCCGGTCCGGCCAGGCCGAGCCGTTCTCGGTGACCATCAACGGCACCTCGGGATAGTCCCTGCTCAGCCGCACCAGCAGGTCGGTGAGCGCGGCGGGCTCCTGCTCCCAGTCGAACCCGGTGAGTGCGCCGCGCGGCGGCAGGTGGCGCACGCCGCGCAGGCCCGGCATTCCGCCGGAGACCACCGCGGGATCGGCCGGGGCAACCCGACTGGGGCTGTAGTAGTTGATGCCGAGCAGGTCCAGCGGCGCGGCGATCAACTCCGCGTCGCCCGGCTGCACCACCGTGTCCCAGTCCCCGAGCCAGCTCACGTCGGCGAGCACGTCCGACGGGTAGGAGCCGCGCAGCAGCGGGTCGAGGAAGAACCGGTTCTGGAGCCCGTCGACCCGCCGGACCGCCTCCCGATGCGCCTCGTCGTCCTCGTCGACGCGGACGGCCGCGAGGTTGAGCACGATGGACAGGCGATGCCGCTCACTCATCGAGGCCCGCAGCGTCGACGCGGCCAGGCCGTGCCCGAGCAGCAGATGATGGGCGGCGGTCAGCGCGCCCCTGGCGTCGGTCCGCCCCGGCGCGTGCAGCCCGGTGAAGTGTCCGAGATAGGCGGAGCACCACGGCTCGTTGAGCGTCGTCCAGTCCTGGATTCGATCCCCGAGCCGGGCGAAGACCTGGCCTGCGTAGTCGGCGAAGCGGTAGGCGGTGTCGCGATTCTCCCAGCCCCCGGTCTCCTGCAACGCCTGCGGCAGGTCCCAGTGGTAGAGGGTGAGCATCGGGTCGATGCCCGCCCCCAGCAGCTCGTCCACCAGTCGGTCGTAGAAGTCGAGTCCGCGCGGCTCCAGCGTGCGACCGTCCGGCTGCACCCTCGGCCAGGCGACGGAGAAGCGGTAGACGTCGATGCCCAGCTCCCGCATCAACGCCACGTCCTGGGGATACCGGTGGTAGTGATCGCAGGCCCGCGCGCCGCTGTCGCCCGCGTGGACCCGCCCCGGCTCGGCGGCGAAGACGTCCCAGATGGACGGGCCCCTACCGTCCTCGGTCGCGGCGCCCTCGACCTGGTAGGAGGCGGTCGCGGTTCCCCAGCGGAAGTCCGAGGGAAAGATCAGCGATCCGGCGGTCGTGACGGCACCGGAGGTCTCGACTCGGCCCGCTGAGTCCGTTACGGCCATGTTCTTCCTCATCCCTTCACAGCGCCTTGCATGACTCCGCCGACGATGTAGCGGGCCAGCAGGATGAACAGCACGACGACCGGGAGGACGCCCAGCGTCGCCCCGGTCAGCATCAGCGAATAGTCGGTGAAGTACCCGCTGGCCAGATTGGACAGCACGATCTGCACCGTCGGACTCTCGTTCGGATCGAGCACGACCAGCGGCCAGAAGAAGTCGTTCCAGGCCGTCATGAACGTCAACATCGCCAGCACGGCGGCCTGCGGACGCACGGCGGGCAGCGCCACCGTCCAGAAGGTCCGCAGCACCGAGCAGCCGTCGACCCTGGCCGCCTCGATCAGCTCGTACGGCACGGTCTCCTCGCAGGCCTGGCGCATCCAGAAGACACCGAAAGCGCTGACCAGCGCCGGGACGATCACCGCTTCGAGCCTGCCGTACCAGCCCAGCTCGCTCATCAGCATGTACAGCGGGATGATGCCCAGCTGCGTGGGCACCATCATCGTTCCGACGACGAGCACGAACAGCCAGCGGCTGCCGGGGAAGCGCAGCCGGGCGAAGGCGAAGCCCGCCAACGCGGACAGGAACACGTTCGACGCCGCGACCGTGGTCGCCACGATCAGCGAGTTCTGAATCGCCAGCCAGAAGTCCACCGTGTCGAAGACCCGGCTGATGTTCGCCAGCAGGTTGCCGCCCGGCAGCATCGGCGGCGCGGCCTGGGCGACCGCGCTGTTGTCCCGGCTCGCCACGACGAACGACCAGTACAACGGGAAAATCGAGGCCACCGCCACGGCGGACAGCACGCCGTAGACGAGCAGGCCCGGCCTGCCGCTGCGCCGCCGAGAGTCCCCGGGGCGCGGCCGCGCACGGCGTACGGGCGGGGTGGGGGTCATCGTCGACATCGTCACGCCCCTTCAGTCCTTGGACGCGATGCGTCGACTCAGTCGGTAGTTGAACACTGCGAAGACCAGCACGATCAGGAACAGCGCCCAAGCGATGGTGGAGCCGTAGCCCGCGTCGCCCAGTCGGACGCCCTCCTCGTAGAGGTACATGGTCACCGTCTGGAACTCGCGGGAGTTGCCGCCGACGCCCGCCGTCCCCTTCGGGTCGAAGAGCTGCGGCTCGGCGAAGAGCTGCAGCCCGTAGATGGTGGACACCAGCACCGTGAAGATGATCGTGGGGCGGATGCTGGGCACGGTGATCGCCCAGAAGGTCCGCCACCGGGACGCCCCGTCGATCTCGGCCTGCTCGTACAGCTCGCGCGGGACCGACTGCATCGCGGCGAGGTAGATCAACGCGTTGTAGCCGGTCCACCGCCACATGACCATCACGCTGATCGCCAGATGGGAGGCCCAGGTGCCGGAGCGCCAGTTGATCGGCTCGATGCCGACCCAGCCGAGCACGTGGTTGATCACGCCGTAATCGCGCCCGAAGAGCTGCGCGAAGACCAGCGCTACTGCCACCACCGACACCACGTTGGGCAGCAGGACCCCGGCCCGCCAGAAAGTCCGGCCCCGCAGGCGCCGATCCAGCAGCGCGGCCAGGCCGAGCGCGGCCAACAGCTGCGGCACCGTGGAGATCACGAAGATGCTCAGCGTGTTGAACAGCGCGTTCCAGAAGTTCGGGTCGGCGAGCAGCCGGGTGAAGTTGCCGAACCCGACGAAGCCCTGATCACCCAGGACCACGTGCCAGTCGTGCAGCGACACCCAGCCGGTGTAGAGCAGCGGGAACAGCCCGAAGCCGAGGAACACCGCGAAGAAGGGCAGGATCAACAGGTACGGCGTGCCCTTGAGGTCCCAGCGGGCGAGCCGGGTCCGCCACGACTCCCGCTCCCGGCCGGGCTCGCCGCCCGCCGGGGACGGCGTGTCCGGCGGCGAGGTCGACGCAACCACCATCAGTTCTCCCGATCAGCGTGTTGGAGAGGTGTCTCAGCCCAGGTCTCGCTCGGACTGCTCCACCGCGTCGGCGAAGGCCTCGTCGGCGCTCTGCACGCCTTCCTCGACCCGGCCGAGCGCCTCCTGGAATCGGCTGCGCACCGAGAAGTCCTGGGTGCCCCGGTAGTTGGGCTGGAGGCTGTCGGCGGAGGACGCGAAGATCTCGCCGACCGGGGCCTCGTTGAAGTACTCGTTCACGTCGCCGAGCACCTCGGGGTCGTGGTAGACCTCGGGCTGGCTGGGCAGGATGCCCTTCTCCAGGAACAGCGTCTTCTGCTGCTCGGGGGCCGTCAGCCACTCGGCGACCCGGTAGGCCAGCTCGGTGTTCTCGCCCTGCGCCGGGATGGTCAGGATCGAGCCGCCCCAGTTGCCGCCGCCGCCGGGCACCGAGGCGATGTCCCAGACTCCGGCGTTCTGCTCGCCCGCCGCGCTCTCGATCTGGGCGAGCATCCAGGCCGGGCACGCCATCGTCGCGAAGCCGCCCTGCGCCAGGCCGACGTTCCACTCCTGGGTGAACGGCTTGATCTGCGCGGTCTGACCGTCCTCGGCCAGGCTGCCCGCCAGGGCGAAGGCGTCGCGGATCACGGGGTTCTCATCGGCGATGTAGCTGTCGTCGGCGGCGGCGAAGTAGCCCTCCGGCGCCTGGTTGATCATGCTGCCGTAGACGTTCTCTGCCGAGTCGGCGAAGGCGACGTCGGGGGTCGCCGCGCTGAAGTCGTCGGCGACCGAGGCGAAGTCCGCCCAGGTCGGCCAGAGCGCGGAGACCTCGTCGCGGTCGGTCGGCAGGCCTGCCGCCTCGAACAGGTCGGTGCGATAACACATCGCGAGCGGGCCTGCGTCGGTGCCGAGTCCCAGCACGAACTCGCCGCCGTCGGCGACGCCCTGCTCCCACTTCCACTCGGCCCAGCGGTCCTGGATGTCGGAGGCGCCGAGCGCGCCGAGTTCGACGAACAGCTCATGGGACTCCCGGTACTGGGGGATCCAGCCCTCCTCGATGGCGACGATGTCCGCCGCACCGCGACCGCCCGCGAGCTGGGTCTGCAGCTGCTGGTGGTGGGCGTCGAACTCGGACACCCTCGTCTCCAGCGTGATGTCGGGGAACGCCTCGGCGAAGTCGGCCTGGAGCGCGTCGTAGCCGAAGTCCCCGAACGTCGCGACGACGATCGTGTCCGCGTCACCCGCTGCCTGACCTCCGCCGCAGCCCGCGAGCAGGGTCGCCGCCGCAGCGGTCAACGCCGTCGCCGCGACCCGAGCCGGTCGAATGCCTCCCATGACGTCCTCCTTGACGTGTGTGACCGCTCACCCAGGGGTGAGAGCGCTCTCACAGTCATGCATCGGGGGATCACTGTCAAGAGTCGAGGAGGTCGTCGAATTCGATCCGTGATCTGTTCCGGGCGCGACGTGGTCCGGGGGCGGGAGCCCGTGGTGCGGCGACGCTCGACGGGGCGTGCTGCGGGGGCGACCGACGCGGCGGACTGCCCTGCGGCGCGCGACGACGGACCGGCATCCGGCATCCGGCATCCGGCATCCGGCATCCGGCGAGCGTCGGGGATGGCGGGGCGATCTGGTCGCCCCGCCCTGCGGCCTGCTACAACTCGGTCAGCAGCCGCCGCATCGTCTCGATCTCGTCGACCTGCGTGACGAGGACGTCTTGGGCCATCGCGACCACCAGCACGTCCGCTCCCTCGGCGAGGACCTCCTCGGCCATCGTCACCGCGCCCTCGTGATGCACGATCATCAGCTCGAAGAACAGCCGGTCGAACGCGGTGCCGTCGGACGCGGCCAGTTCCGCGATCTCCTCCTCGGTGGCCATGCCCGGCATGTCGGCATGGTCCGAGGACTCCGGGTCGACGCCGTCGGCAGCCTCGTCGGCGGACCCGCCGTGACCGTCCCCGTGTCCCTCGTGTCCGTCCGAGGTGGGATGCGCCGCAGCATCGGAGTCGCCCTGCTGATCCAGCCAGCCCTCGAGCGCCCCGATCTCCGCACCCTGGGCGTCGGAGATCCGGCTTGCGAGGCTGCGCAGCTGCTCGTGATCGCTGCGATCGGGCACCAGTGCGGTCAGCTCTCCCGCCTGCTCGTGGTGCGGGATCATCATCCGCACGAAATGCTCGTCGGCCGCGTTGGCCGCAGGCTGCCCGCCTGCGTCGGCCAGGTCCGCATCGGACGCGTCTCGGGGCTCGTCACCGGGGGCGCCGGGCATGATCACCGGCGCGCCGTCGCCCGTCGATGCCGTCTCCGCCTGCGGATCGGCCGTGCAGCCCGTCAGGCCGACGACGATCAACCCCGCCACCGACAGTCGCGACAGGACGTGTGAGAGACGCACTGTTCACCCCTTCCGACCGATCTCGACACCGATCCCGACTCCGGGCCGTCGCGATCTCCGCCAGCGTCCCAGAGCCTGAAAACCGACTCCGAGTAACTATTGCCACCGATCCCGTGACGGCCATACTGCAAGGACCCATGTTTTCTCCAGGCCACGCGCAGCACAAGTGAGGGAGCAGCTGGTGAGACCAGTCCTACGAAGAAACTCCCGCCGCCACGCACGCAGAGCCGGTGTTCTCGTCGGGGCGATCGCCCTACTGGCGACGTCCGTCCTGACGGTCCCCGGGGCCGCCGCACAGTCCACCGAGGACCCCTCGCCCGACGGCCCGCCCACGCCTGCCGTGGCCGAGCAGATCGAGCAGGCCCCCGGCGACGGCGTCTCGCACAGCAGCAACATCCGCAGGCTGGCATCCCTGCCCAAGGAGCCGCCGTTCGACAACACGGCGGCCTTCAACTCAGACATCGCCTTCCAGGACAGGTACGCATACGTCGGGAACTATGACGGCTTCGTCGTCTACGACATCCGCAATCCCCGGAAGCCCAGGATCGCCACCCAGGTCTACTGCCCCGGCGGCCAGGGTGACGTGTCGGTGAGCGGCGACCTGCTCTACTACTCGGTCGACTATCCCCGCAGCAACAACACCTGCGACAGCGAGCCGAGCAACGCAGCGAACCCCGACGCCTGGGAGGGCATCCGGGTCTTCGACATCAGCAAGCCGACCCGGCCGAAGTACGTCGCCGACGTGGCGACCGACTGCGGTTCGCACACCCACACGCTGGTCCCCGACCACGAGGGCGACGCCGACTACCTGTACATCTCCTCGTACGCGCCGTCGGTGAACTTCCCGAACTGCGCCCCGCCCCACGACAAGATCTCCATCGTGAAGGTGCCGCTGGACGACCCGTCGGCGACCGAGGTCGTCGCCGAGCCCGTGCTGTTCCCGGAGGGCGGGAACCCCGGCCCGCCCGAGGGAGCCCGCGCCACCACCGGCTGCCACGACATCACCGCCTACCCGGAGAAGGACCTCGCGGCGGGCGCCTGCATGGGTGACGGCATCCTGCTCGACATCTCCGATCGGGAGGCTCCCGTCGTCATCGAGCAGGTTCGCGACGACGTCAACTTCGCGTTCTGGCACTCGGCGACGTTCAACAACGAGGGCACCAAGGTCGTGTTCACCGACGAGCTGGGCGGTGGCGGCGCCGCCACCTGCAACGCCGAGATCGGCGAGACGCGCGGCGCGAACGGCATCTACGACGTCACCGGGTCCGGCACCGATCTGAGCCTGGAGTTCCGCAGCTACTACAAGATCCCCCGGCACCAGGGCGCGACGGAGAACTGCGTGGCGCACAACGGCTCGCTGATCCCGACGCGCAACGGCGACTACATGGTGCAGGCCTGGTACCAGGGCGGGGTCTCCGTGTGGGACTTCACCGACTCGGCCAACCCGGAGGAGATCGGCTACTTCGACCGCGAGGCCTTCGACCCGGAGACCCTCCGGACGGCGGGCTCCTGGTCGGCGTACTACTACAACGGCTACATCTACTCCAGCGACATCCAGATGGGACTGGACGTGCTGGAGGTCAAGGACCGCAGGCTCAACGACGCCAAGCGGGTCCGCTACGACGAGTTCAACCCGCAGACCCAGCCGAGCTACCGGCGCTGAGTCCGCCCGGCGGCGTGGCCTCGACCCGAGGGCTCGGGTCGAGGCCACGCCGTCTCTCGTCCGGCGTGGGCTCACGGGCGCGCTCCTCGGCGACGGCCGCGTCGACGAGGTGATGGCCGCCGCCGCAGCAGGCCGGGCAGGCAGCAGGCCGACGACCCAGCGGCGCCGAGGATCGCTGCTGCTCGCGGCCGACGTCGCTGAAGCCCCGGCTTGGACGGCATCCTGCGGCAGCGTTCCTGCGTCGACGCGGGCGAACGTGATCGCAGGTCAGGGCGGCGTGATCCCCGGCCGAGGCGCCGGGCCGTCCCTGCGTCGGACCACCGAGTGTGCGCGGCGGTCGACGTCGGCGTTCGACGCGCAGGCAGCAGGCTAGCCAGTACCGATCGGCATCGTCGTCGGCACTCGCCGCAGCCGCCAGGACCCGCCGCGTCGGACCACCCCCGATCAGCGCCGCCGAATCCCGGTGAGCAGGCTGAGGATCGCGCCCAGGGCGGTGCACCCCATCGCCAGGCTCAGCGGCGACAGCGTGCCAGGACTGATCAACACCGACACCGCCCACCAGAGGAGCAGCAGCAGGCCCGCCGCCAACGGCGTCCCGACGAGCAGGACGCGCGCGTCCCGCACCATGACCCGCGACGAGGACGCCGCCGCGCGTCCGTCCAGCACGATCGGCCAGGCCACGACGACGATCGCCCCCGCGAGCAGGAGTCCGAGCACCCCGTCGAACCGGCTCGAATCCGGGCTGGACTGGATCATCAGCGCCAGCGTGCCGAGCCCTTGGACCAGCCAGACCCGCCGCAGCAGGGTCGGCACGCCCGCCGTCCGAGTCGGTCGTGCCGGTCGAGTCGACGAGGGGGACGCGGCGGGTCCTGTCCGGCCCGGCGCGGTTCGGCCTGCCTCGCCACGGGTCGCCCCATCCCGAGGACCGGCGGCCGTCCCGCCGCTCGACGGTCCGTCCGCCGCCTGCCGGTCCTGATCGCGACGGTCGCCGCGCAGGGTCGAGAGCACACGCCGCCAGCCGGTGCCGCCGTCGGCCGCATCGGCGGGCGGCTCGGCGGCGGTGCTCGTCGCAGCGTCGTCCCGAGCGGGCCGCCTGCCCACCGGTTTCGCGCCCCGGCGCGGACCGCCGCCGCGTCCCGCAGGCCCGCGACGCTCCTCGGCGATCCGGAGGTTCGCCTCGATGTCGGCCTGCTGATCGGGATCGAGCGGAAAGCCGAGGGCGCGCCGATAGGCCGCGGCGGCACCGGGCCGGTCGCCGCCTCGCAGCAGGGCGTCGCCGAGCACCTCGTGCGTCCTGGGCTCTTCCGGGGCGAGATCCACCGCCCGCGCGGCCGAGGTCGCCGCCTGCTCGTACAGGCCCCGATCCCCGCCCCAGATCAGCGCCTCGGCCAACGCCACGTGACACCGCCACTGCGAGGGCTCGCGCCGGACGGCCTTGCGGGCGGCCTCGGCGGCCTCCGCGTGCCTGCCGAGATCGCAGAGCGCGAGGGAGCCCAGCAGATGCGGCCAGTGGTGGGTCGGGTCGACCACCGAGGCACGCCGCGCGAACTGCTCGGCCTCATCGGCATTCCCCGAATGCAGGCAGGCCGCCGAGAGTTGACACAGGGCCGACGCGTGGTTGGGAGCGGCCGCGACCACCGGCCGCAGTAGTCGAATCGCGGCCGTGTGTCTGCCCGCCTCGCTGAGAACGGCGGCACGGCGAACGGTCGCGTCCGCGTCCACGTCAGACATCGATCCCGCCACCCGCAGCCCCAGTCCGGTCCAGAATGCGATGACCCCTCATACCCAGGGGCGGGGCCTCACCGATGGTCACACCCCGTTATTACCACGTCACCATGATCACGTGACAGCGCCGCAGGACACGAGGCGTTCTCGTCTCGATGAAAAAAGCGGTTGCCGTCGCACGGCGGTGCTCCCACACTCACCGCGTGATCCTCAGCCCGCAACGGGCCGCCTGCCCGGACCGCACTCCCGTCTCCCCTCGGCCACGACGATGTCGGGGCGGCACCCGGCACGGCATCGCATCCGTCGGAACCACACCGGACGGAGCCGCGCAGTGAGCGACGAGATCGTGCGACCGATGCTGGCGAGCGACGTGCCCATGCTGGTCGCGGTCAGCACGGCGGCGGGCCGGCTGTTCGCCGAACACGGCATCGTCCTGCCCGAGGACGATCCGGCGGCGACCATCGCCGAGGCCGACGACGTCCTGGTGGCCGACCTGCCGTCGGCCGGGCCGGTCGGCTTCGCCGCAACGACCGTGCTCGACGGCGACTGGCATCTCGCGGAGCTGGCCGTGCATCCCGCCTACGGCCGACGCGGGATCGGCGGCTCGCTGCTCCGGGCCACGGTCGACCGGGCTCGACGGCGCGGCTTCGACCGGGTCAGCCTCACCACCTTCGCCGACCTGGCGTTCAACGCGCCCTGGTACGCGCATCGCGGCTTCCGCGTGCTCGCCGAGCGCGACCACGGCCCCGAACTCGCCGCCCAACGGCAGCTGGAGATCGAAGCGGGGATCACGGTGGCCCCGAGGGTGGTCATGGTTCACGACCTGCGCTGACGCGACGGCGCCGCAGAACCCCGCTCAGCTCGACGCGGCAGACGAGGCGGGCGGACTCGGCAGCTCCGCCGAGGCGGCGGGCTCGGACGGCTCCACCACCGACACGGCCTGCGCGGCCGGGGCACCAGCGGCCGGGGCACCAACGGCGGGGGCACCAACGGCAGGGGCAGGCGTCGGCGCGAGGACCTCTTCCGGCGTCGACGTCGCGGCGACCGGGCGAGCCTCCCGCCCGGCGGCCGCTCCCGCGCCGACTCCCTCCGCTGCCGTCGCACCCGTCCCCGCTCCCCCGGCGGCCCGAGGCGCGGGCGGTATGCCGAGCAGCACGCCGACCACCACGACCACTCCGGCGATCAGCTCCACCGTCGTGGGGACCTCCCGCAGGACCAGCCAGGCCGTGGCGATCCCCACCACCGGCACCAGCAGCGAGAAGGGCGCGACCACCCCGGCGGGATGTCTGCTCATCAGGGTCGTCCAGATCCCGGTGCCCACCACCGTCGCCAGTCCCACGACGTAGGCCAGGCCCGCCAGCGCGAGCAGCCCGCCGGGCTCGCCGACGGTGCGCAGGGCGTCCCAGCCCGCGGTCGGGCCCTCGAACAGCAGCGACAGCGTGAACATCGGAATCGGCGGCACCACCGACATCCAGAGGGTCAGCCGCAGCGGGCTCTCCGGGCGGGCCTGCCTGCTGCACAGATTGCCGAACGCCCAGCCCAGTGCACCGCAGAGGGTCAGCAGCACGGGCAGCAGGGCGGCGAACTGCGCCCGCTGCCAGCCGATCACCGCCATCCCGGCGACGGCGAGCAGGATGCCGCCGACCTGGCGAGCGGTGATCCGCTCCCGCAACAGCAGGCCGCCGAGCAGGACGGTGAACGGGGCCGACGCCTGAAGCACCAGGGACGCCAGCCCCGTCGGCATCCCGACGTCCATGCCGATGAACAGGAAGGCGAACTGCACGGTGCCGAAGCCGAGCCCGTACCCGACCAGCCAGTACCAGCGAACCCCCGGCCTACGGACGAACAGCATCGTCGGCACCGCCAGCACCGCGAAGCGCAGCCCGCCGAAGAACAGCGGCGGGAAGTGATCAAGGCCGTAGCGGATGGCGAGGAAGTTGAGCCCCCACAGCAGGGCCACGATCAAGGCCAGTCCCCGGTCACGCATCGGCATGGCACCCAGCCTGCTTTCCCGACGGCGGGAATACCACCGAGAAAGCCGCTGTCACCTGTGTCTTTGCCGACACGGGCCGGTGCCCCGGCCGGCCGCAGTGCCGTCTCGACCGAGTCCATCAGCCGCTGCTTCGCCGAGGCCGTCACGGCGAGCCGGTCGATCACGACCTCGATGTCGCGCTTCTCCTGCTTCTCCAGCTTGGGCGGATCGGTGAGCGAGCGCACCGCGCCGTCGACCCGGACTGGCGACCGCAGGCAGCACCCCGCCAGAAGCGCCCGATCGGGACATCGGGAGCCAGCCTCGTCGCGCG
Source organism: Actinoalloteichus fjordicus (assembly GCF_001941625.1). Lineage (NCBI taxonomy): Bacteria > Bacillati > Actinomycetota > Actinomycetes > Pseudonocardiales > Pseudonocardiaceae > Actinoalloteichus > Actinoalloteichus fjordicus. The sequence continues at coordinate 1,486,198 of NZ_CP016076.1, read as the reverse complement.
GGCGAACGCCCGTTCTCAGAGCCTGTCTTTGATCCCCCTGGAGTCGTGAGCGGGGATCAGCGTGGCTGAGCTGCCAGGCGGAGGAAAGAGACATAACGGAGTGTCGACTGACGACAACGCCGCAGATCGCCGCGCCGGCCCCGCGCAACTCCGAAAGTGGGGATTGAAGACAGGCTCTCAGCCCGGCCGGTCGCGACGCAGGAGCGTGGCGGCGGCGCGGACCCTGGGATCGGCCAGCAGTTCCTCGATCGTCACCGGCAGCGGCAGGCGCCAGTTCGGGTACTCGTCGACCGTGCCCGGCAGGTTCGGCTGCCTCGGCTCGCCGATCAGGTCATACGGCGCGGCGAGCAGCAGCCTGGCCGGTGTCCTGGCGAGCAGGGCATGCATCGCCAGGATGATCTCCGCCTCGCTCCGCTCATCGTCGCGCAGGCCCTCGCCGGGCGCTCCGGCCGAACCGAGGCCCGCCCCGGTCGAGACCGAGCCACGCGCGGGCAGCACGCCCTCGTCGGTCAGATAGGCCACGAACTCGGCCCGTTCGGCGGCAGCCCGGACGCGCTCGGTCTCGACATCGGAGGTGAGGACCCCGAGTTCGGCCCGCACCCGCACGTGCTCCCCCCGCAGGAAGCCCGCCGCCGTCGGGAGATCGTGGGTGGAGACGCTGGCAGCGGCGAACTCGCCCCAACGGTTCACCGGGAGCAGCGTTCCGGTCGGCAGGTCGGGATCGTCCTCATCCGCTCGTTGGAACCACAGCACCGAGGAGGACAGGATCTCGCGCTCGTGCAGGGCCTCGGTGACGCCGTCGGGGACGGTGCCGAGGTCCTCGCCGATCACCACCGCACCCGCGCGGGTGGCCTCCAGGGCGAGGATGCCCAGCATCGCGTCGGCGTCGTAGCGGACGTAGGTCCCCCGATCAGCGGTCTCGCCCGGCGGGACCCACCACAGTCGCCAGAGCCCGAGGACGTGATCGATGCGGATGCCGTCGGCCCGACTCAGCACGGCGCGCAGCATGTCGCGGTAGGGGGCGTAGCCCTGTTCCGCCAGCCGGTCCGGACGCCACGGCGGCAGTCCCCACCGCTGTCCCTGTTGATTGAAGTCGTCCGGCGGAGCGCCGACCGAGACCTCGGTGGCGAGCACGTCTTGGAGCGCCCAGGAATCCGCCCCGTCCGGCGTGACGCCGACGGCGAGGTCGGCGATCACGCCCACCCGCATCCCCGCGTCCCGGCCCGCCCGATGGGCCGCGTCGAGCTGATCGACGCAGCAACGCTGCAACCAGGCGTGAAAGCCCACTCGGTCGGCCAGTGCACGCCGTGCGTCGTCGACGGCGGGCGAGCGAGGATCGCGTAGGTCGGCGGGCCAGTCGCGCCAGTCGGCGCCGTGTCGTTCCGCCAGTGCCGCGAAGGTGGCGAAGTCCCGGAGCGCGGGCTGCTCGGTGAGGTCGAGCGGCGCGGCCGATGGCCACAGCAGCTCCAAGGCGGCCTGTTTGGCCTGCCAGACTGCGTCGTAGTCGATGCGCTCGCCGCCCGCCGGGATCGCGAGTGCGTCGATCACCTCGCGTAGCCCCTGCCCGGCAGCCTGGTACTCGGGCAGTTCGGCGATCCGCAGGTAGAGCGGGTTGGCGAAGCGCCTGCTCGACGGCGAATAGGGCGAGGCCTGGACGGGCGTGGTCAGCGCGGGGGCGTGCAGCGGGTTGAGCAGCACCACGTCGGCGCCCAGCTCGGTCGCGGACCGGCCCAACAGCTCCCGCAGGTCGCCGTAGTCGCCGATGCCCCAGGACTCGGCGGAGTGCAGGGCGTAGAGCTGGACCATCCAGCCCCACGCGCGCGGCACCTGCGGAACCGAGCGGGGCGCGACGACCAGCGTGGTGAGTTCGTCCCCGGTGCGCAGCCGGTGCCAGCCGATCGGCAGGTCCGTGGGCAGTCGATCGACGACCGCCCTGGCCCCGCCGTCCTCGAGCTCGATCACGGCGGGGCCGGTGAGTCCAGCCGACTCGCCCTGTCGCAGCACGATGGTGGCGGGCATCCGGGAGCGCCGCTCGGCCGCCGCCGCGAGTGCGGCACGCACCGCGACCGGGGTGCTCGCATCCACCCCGAGCCTGCCGAGCACCGCGACGACCACCTCGGTGGGGACGTCGATGCGCTGGTGCCGCCAGTCCTCGTACCAGGTGGCGACGCCGTGTTCCTCGGCCAAGGCGGCCAGTTCCTCGTTCACCCGTGCACCACCGATTCCGCTTCCGCCGCTCGACCCGACACGGGCGAGTCGTCCCGCCTGCCCGCACGATCGCCGGGCCGTCTTCTTGATCGTCGCCCACCAGGTCCGGAGCCCACAAGCTCATCGGTGTGGAACCACTCCATGCGAGGATGTTCCCGCGGAGGGGCCCGGCACCGCTGCGGCTCAGGTGGGCGAGGGCTCGGCCTGCGGTCGGGAGAAGAACGTCGCGCCGCCGCTGGCCACGATGACCAGGCCGATGGCCACCACTTCCAGGATCGAGAGCCGCTGGCCCAGCACGAGGAAGCCGGCCAGCGCCGCCATCGCGGGCCCGAGGCTCATCAAGACGCCGAAGACGCGCGCCGGGATTCGGCGCAGCGCGTGCATCTCCACCGAGTACGGCAGCACGGAGGACAGCAGCGCGACGGCGAGTGCGACGGCCAAGGTCGACGGGACGAACAGCGCCGTCCCCGCCGAGGCGATGCCCAGCGGCAGTGCGATCACCGCGGCGACGCACATGGCCAGTGCCAACCCCTGCACACCGGGGAATCGTCGGCCCGCCTGCGCGCTCAGCAGGATGTAGCACGCCCAGCCCGCGCCTGCCCCGAGCGAGAAGAGGACGCCGACCGGATCGAGTCGGTCGAAGCCGCCGCTGCTCAGCAGGATGACGCCCGCACCCGCCAGCAGCACCCAGGCCACGTCGCGGAGACGCCGCGAGAGCACGACCGCGAGACCGAGCGGGCCGAGGAACTCCAGCGTGACGGCCGGGCCGAGCGGCATCCGCGCCATGGCCTCGTAGATGCCGATGTTCATCGTGGCGAGGGCGAGGCCCAGTCCGACGACCGAGATCAGGTCACCTCGGGTGCGACCCCGAAGTCTCGGTCGGGTGATCGCCAACAGGACCAGGGCGGCCAGCGTCAGTCGGAGCGCCACCGTGCCCACCGGGCCGAGAAGGACGAACAGCGAGACGGCCACCGCCGCGCCGAACTGGACGGAGAAGCCACCGGTCATCACCAGCAGCAGGGCGGCGGGCCTGCCGCCCGCCGGAGATCCCGAACCGCCCGATGCCCCCGCCGTCGGTGTTCCGTTCGTCAGCTCGCCCACGGGCGAGACGGTAGCCCTACCCGCGCCGGGGGCAGGGAGCGCGACGTCGGCGGTCACGCGGCGGAAATGGCGGATCACCCCGAGGGACGGCCTCGCTACCGTCCCCCGCTCGGGTGATTTCGCTTGATCCGATCGGGGCGTCCCGAGGCCCGACCGGATCGACGATCGCCACCGACCCCACCCGGTGACCTCCGTGCAGGGCGCAGGCGGTCGACGACGGAAGACGACACGCCTGTGACGACGTCCCGCGACCTCGTCCGCCTGCGCAGGCAGGTCGTCCGGTGCAGGCGGGAGAGGGCATGGGCGGCCCGACTCCGGTCGGTCCGGTGCGCCGCCGCTCCCGCGACCCCGAAGGTCGAGCCAGCCGCCCAGAGATCATCAGTCGACGAGCCTTGCCACTTCCGTGGCGGAAAAACTCACACAGAGCAAACATTCGGGCCGCCGTCAGGCGACGAATACGCGAAAACGAGTGAGTCATACGTCACAACCGACGCCTGGCATCGCTGTTCGGTGCGTCGACTCAATGAGAAGGTCGACAGCGCCCCGAGCAACTGTCGTCACAGGATCGGGCTCGTGGAGTCTCCCTCGGGAGAGCCTGCGAAGGCACAACAGCGAAGACATAGCCGGTGACGGCGGAATGTGGGGTCGTGGTGGTCCGCAACCAATGGTCGGTGAACTGCCGAGATGTGGCGGGCAGAAAGCGGGATCTGACCGTTTTCGTCAATGACGGCCAGATCGTCATCGTGGCGCCCCCCGGCGAGACGGCGGTTCTGGCGCCGTTAGAGGTCGGCAGGCTCAGAGCCGCGTTGCGTGACGCGGTGGTCACCGCGTCCGTAGCCTCTAGGGAATGAGCGGAACCGACACCGACGACCGGCCCGTCCGGTCTATCAGGATCGCCGACACCGCGGACATCGCGGGCTTCTTGGCGCTGTTGGACGACGCCGTCAAGTGGCTGTGCGAACACGGTTCCGAGGGGCAGTGGGGCTCGACGCCGTTCTCCGCACGGGAGAGCGCGGTAGACCGCGTCACGACGTGGGTACGCAGCGGCCGAGTACACCTCGCCGAGCAGGACGGGACTCTGCTCGGCGCCATCGCGCTCGGCCCGGCTCCCGACTACGTTCCGCCGACGACGGTGCCCGAGGTCTACGTGGTCGCTCTCGTGTCCGGACGTGACCCGGCCGCCAGAGGCATCGGCGGCCGACTGCTGGAACTGGCGCGGGAGTTCGCCGTCGAGCAGGGTGTCGACCGCGTACGCCTGGACTGCTGGGCGGGCGGCGAGGGACGCCTGATCAAGTACTACCAGGATCGCGGATTCGAGCCGGTGGAGACCTTCGACCACCACGGCTGGCCCGGCCAGATCCTCGAACAGCGTCTGGTCAGTCGATGACGAGCGCTCCGGCGGGCGGCGGGCGGCCGCGATGAGCCGGTCGGACACCCCGAACAGCGTCTGGACCGGCCTGCGCGGCATCCGCACTCTGATCGACAACGGAGTGCTCCGCCCGATGCGCCCCGATCGACTGATCCGGATGCTCGCCGCCATGTGGCGGTGGAACACCAGTCTGCCGCTCGGCTATGCGACGGGCGCCGTTCGGCACCCGGACCGGCCTGCGGTGATCGACGAGCACGGCGCCGTCAGCTATGCGGAGCTGAGCGAGCGCACCACCCGGCTGGCCAACGGGCTGGCGGGCCAGGGAGTGCGGGAGGGCTCCTGGCTGGGCGTGCTGTGCGGCAATCACCGCGCACTGGTCGAGACACTGGTGGCGGGCAGCAAGCTCGGGGCGAAGATCCTCCTGCTCACCGATGCCCTGTCCCCGGCCCAGGTCGCGCGGTTCCTCGATGACCAGCAGGTCGACACCGTCGTCATCGATCATGAGTTCCGCCCGAGGCTACGGGCCGTCGACCGTGCGCTGACGACGATCATCGCGTGGTCGGAGACACCGGTCTCGGCGATCACCATCGAGCAGCTGATCATCGACTCGACGTCGACACCGCGAGCGCGGCGACAGGACCCGGAGGACGTCGTCGTCCTCACCTCCACCAGCCACGGACTGGCCACCGCCGTCCCGAGCCGAACACCCTCACGCATCACGCCCGCCGCGACGGTGTTCGGCCGCATCCCGCTGGAGGCGGGCGAGCGGACCCTCATGGCGGCGCCGCTCTCCCATACCTGGGGCATGTCGGCGCTGCACTTGACCGTGGTCCTCGGCGCGACGCTGATCCTGCTGCGCGAGCCCGACGCCGCCTCGATGCTGTCCACGCTGCGCCGCTATCGCTGCACCTCGATGTTCACCCGGCCCTCGATGCTGCACGGGCTGGTCGAGGCCGGTCCGCCGCCGGAGGGCCTGCCCGCCCTGCGCGCGGTCGTCTCCACCGGGGCGCAGCTGCCCGGCGAGCTCGCGGCCCGGTTCCGGGACGAGTTCGGCCCGGTGCTGCACAACCTCTACGGCACGACCGAGCTGTCCTGGGTCAGCATCGCCACCCCCGCCGACCTGCGCCGCGCCCCCGGCACCGTCGGACGGCCGCCGCGCGACATCCGGGTGACGATCCGCGACGAACAGGGGACGCTGCTGCCGCCGGGCGAGTCCGGACGAATCTTCGTCGAGGGCGCGGGATGGGAATTGCAGCGCGAGCAGGACACCATCGCCCAGTCGTTCGGCCCGGCGGGCCGGGCGTTCACCGGCGACCTCGGGCATCTTGACGCGACGGGACTGCTGTTCGTCGACGGCAGCGCCTCCGACACTCATTCGACGGATCATGAGTGAGCCGCGCGGCGATAAGGCAGGGTGAGGCCGTGACTTCGACAGAGACGGGCGCCGGGAACGCGACACCGCTGCGTGAGGTGCGGCTGCGCCCACCCGAGCACCGCGTCAGCAGCAAGGCGATCATCTGGTGGACGCTGCGTTGCGTCTTCGGTTGGATCGTCGTGATCGCGCCGCTGCTCGTCGGCCACTTCCTGTGGACGGACCCGCCGATCCCGCTGGACCTGACCTCGGCTGTCGCGGGTGCGGTCGCCGTGCTGCACGTCGCCGTCATGCCGACGTGGCGGTATCGGGTGCACCGCTGGGAGCTCAGCGAGCACGCCGTCTACACGCAGAGCGGCTGGCTGAACCAGGAGTGGCGGGTCGCCCCCGCCTCACGGATCCAGACCGTCGACACCGAACGCGGGCCGCTCCAACAGCTCCTCGGCCTCTCGACCGTCACCGTGACCACCGCCTCGGCGGCCGGACCGCTCCAGATCACCGGGCTGGACCGGGACCAGGGCATCCGCATCGTCGAAGAGCTGACCGCCACCACCGAGGCGAATCCGGGTGACGCGACGTGACCAGCGGTGACACCGAAGGCCCTGTCGTCCGCGCAGGCCGTGAACCCGAGTCCCCGACGAACGGCGGCGTTCCGAGTCCGCCGACACCGACACCGACCCCGCAGAACGGCAGCCAGGTCGAACCGCGCGTCGGGGCGGGACAGGACAGCGGCGATCCGGACCCCGAATCGGCGACCCCCGCAGCCGGCAGCCGCTCGGCGGGCCCGCAGGCAGCCGAGACGCCGAGGGACCAGTTGGTGCCCGCGGCCGAACCTCCGCTCGCCCCCGCAGGCGGAGCGTTCTCCTTCGCGCCGTACCCGTACCCGGCAGGCGAGTTCGCGGGCCACCCCGGCTCCGCTGCGCCGCCCCCGCCCGAGGCGGAGCTGATCGCGGCGGAGCAGTCGGATCAGCGGCTCGACGCGCGCGTGATCGCGGTCAAGCCCCTCAACGAGGCGTTGGGTCTGCTTCCCGTGCTGCTGCTGGCCCTGGTGGTCCAGGGCGCCGATCGCTGGCAGTTCCGGGTCGCCGCGGTGATCGCGGGTCTGCTGCTGGTCAACGGTCTGATCCGCTGGCTCACCACGCGGTACCGGATCAGTGAGGACCAGGTGCTGCTGCGCACCGGCTGGCTCTTCCGCACACGTCGCGCAGTTCCCCGCGACCGCATCCGCACCGTCGACCTCACCGCGAAGCTGATGCACCGCATCTTCGGCCTCACCACGGTGAAGATCGGCACCGGCGGCCGTAAGGGTGCGGGGCTGAGCGACGAGATGACGTTGGACTCGGTGTCGCGGGCCGAGGCGGAGCGGCTGCGTCAGGTGCTGCTGCACCGTGCGCCCGCACCCGTCACCGCCGATGCGGACGCAGGCGCGGAGCCCGGCGACACCGGGGCAGGCCTCGCAGGCCGGGTCCAGGCCGAGCAGCCCGGCACCGTGCTGTCCCGCCTCGACCCGCGCTGGCTGCGCTTCGCCCCGCTCACCCTCGCGGGTCTCACCGCCGTCGGCGTGCTGGCAGGCCTGAGCATGCAGTGGATCCAGGAGCTGTCCCTCGACGAGGTCGGGCTGATCCGCGACGGGTTGACCTGGCTGGACGACCTGCCCGTCGGGCTGCTCGTCGGCGGGATCATCCTCGCGCTGCTGTTGATCAGCACGATCCTCTCGCTGGTCGTCTACGCCATCCGTTATTGGAACTACGTCCTCACCCGCGAGACGGACGGCACCATCCGCGTGCGACGCGGGCTGTTGACCACGCGCGCGGTCTCCCTGGAGGAGAAGCGGCTGCGCGGCGTGGAGCTACAGGAGCCGCTGCTGCTTCGAGGCGCGCACGCCGGGCAGGTCAACGCAGTCGCCGTCGGCATCAGCGCGGTCTCCCCGGACAGCAGCCAGCTGCTCCCGCCCGCGCCGGTGAGCGAGGCCCACCGAGTCGCGGCCGGGGTGTCTCGTCAGGACCGTTCCCCCACGCAGACCGCGCTGAGCAGGCACCCCGCCGCCGCACTCTCCCGCCGCCTGGTCCGCGCCGTGGTCCCCGCGCTGCTGCTGGCCTGCGGCCTGTGGGCGCTGACGCTGCTCGGCTCCTGGCCGTCCTGGCCCGCCTGGGTCGCCACGGCGCTGGTGCCGGTGGCGGTGTTCCTCGGCGTGGATCGCTACCGAAGCCTGGGGCACTCGCTGGACTCGCGTTACCTCGTCACGCGCCACGGCTCGCTGAGCCGCAACACCGTGGCGCTGGAACGCGACGGCATCATCGGCTGGAACATCAGCCGGTCGGTGTTCCAACGCTCCGCAGGCCTGGTCACCCTCACCGCGACCACGGCGGCGGGCGGCAACGCCTACTCGGTGATCGACGTCGGCGAACCCGTGGCGCTCGGCGTCGCCGACGAGGCGGTCCCCGATCTGCTGCAGCCGTTCCTGATCGGCGCGAAGTCGCCGGGCGGCGGCGCCGCGACACACCAGCAGCCCGTCGGGACGGCGCAGGTCGAGCACCTAAACTCGTCGTCGTGAATGACCGGTTGGTATGGATCGACTGCGAGATGACCGGCCTCGACCTGAAGTCCGACGCACTGATAGAGATCGCCGCGCTCGTCACGGACGCCGATCTGAACGTGCTCGGCGAGGGCGTGGACATCGTGATCAGGACCGAGGAGTCCGCACTGGACGGGATGCCGGAGGTGGTCCGGCAGATGCACTCCCGCTCCGGTCTCACCGAGGAGGTCCGACGCTCCACCGTGACGATGGCCGAGGCGGAACGCCGGGTGCTGGAGTTCGTCCGCGAGTACGTCCCGGATGCCCGCACCGCGCCGCTCGCGGGCAACTCGATCGGCACCGACCGAGGCTTCATCGCCCGCGACATGCCCGAGCTGGACGCCCACCTGCACTACCGGATGGTGGACGTCTCCTCGGTCAAGGAGCTGTGCAGACGCTGGTACCCGCGCATCTACTTCGCGCAGCCGGAGAAGGGCCTGGCGCACCGGGCGCTGGCCGACATCAGAGAGTCGATCCGCGAGCTGCGGTACTACCGGCAGACGGCGTTCGTCGCCCAGCCGGGGCCGACGACCGAGCAGGTGCAGGCCGTCGCCACCCGGCTGCTCGGCGAGACCGCCGAGGTCGGCGGCACGGCGCTCGCGCAGGAGAAGGCGAGCGGAGACGCCTGATCACCGGCGCGAACGACGGGTCGAGCCGCTAAAGGGGAACCCGTTTCCGATGCCGAGTACGGACACGCTAAGCTGTGCCACGTCACGGCGGCTGCGACCGTCGGATCGTGGTGGGTGTAGCTCAGCTGGTAGAGCACCGGGTTGTGGTCCCGGGGGCCGCGGGTTCAAGTCCCGTCACTCACCCCAGCCGGACGAGGTCCGAGCCTGTCGATTGAGGGATTCTCCTTGATCGAGGCTCGGGCCTCGTTCTCGTTTCGGGGCGTTCTCCGTTCCGGCGCGCGTGCGTGTCGGCTTTGGATCCCGGCACCGCATCGGGTGTCGACCGGCCGGGCCGTCCGCGTCGTCGTCCTGGCGACAGGGTGCCGTTCTCCGCTGGACGGCACGCTGTCCGGCACGGGCGGGCACACTCCCCGCATCCCGCGCGGCGCAGGCGGGCAGGCAGCCGTTTCAACGATGTTCTCCTGGTCCGGTTCGACCAGTCGGGCCCGATCCCCGCCGCGATGCGTGGTGCCTGCGGTCGGCTCCCGGCCCACGCGATCAGCGGCATCGGCGCCAGCAAGGGCGGCTCACCGAGCCTGCGGAGGTCCACCGGCCGGACCGACGATCGTGACGTCTCGAGCTCAGGCACTCCGCCCGAACAGCAGGTCCAACTGCGCATCGAACACGGCCAGCGCCGTCTCCGGCGAACAGTCGCCGCTGAGCGCCTGCATCCCGAGCCCTTCGACCAACGCCGTCAATGCCCTGGCCGCGTGGGCTGGCTCGAGGTCCGCCCGCACCTGCCCTGCCGCCTGCGCGGCACGGAGATGATCGGCAACCAGCAGCTGAAGGCGGGCGTTGTCCGTCCGCACGGCGGCCCCGATCTCCGGGCGGCCTGCGGCATACGCCAAGAACGCCAACGCCACCCGCCCCTCGGTCCGCCGTGCTTCGTCGAGCGGCAGCAGCTGCACCAGGAGTCGTCTGACCAACTCGGTGACCGGCGCGTCGCCGCCGGGGGCGTCAGCGGTGAGACGAACGGCGACCTTCTCCCGGATCACCTCCATGGCGAAGGTCATCATCTCGTCCTTGCTCCGGAAGTAGTGCTGAACCATGCCGGAGGTCACGCCCGCCTCCGCCGCCACGTGCCGAAGGCTCACCGCCTCGACCCCCCGTTCGGCCGCGACGCGCATCAGCGCGTCGGCGATCAGCGTGCGCCGCTGGTGATGGTCGACCTGCTTGGGCACGGGCACATGGTGCCACATTGACAACGGTCGTCGCCGCTTTTACATTGCAGTCGAAATGCAAAAATCACAGTGAGGCGACCACCATGCCGCTGCCGACCCTGCCCTTCGACCGCCTCCACCCGCTGGCTCCCCCGCCCGCCTACGCCGACCTCCGTGACCGGGCACCGATCGCCGCCGTCACCGCAGAAGACGGGCAGCCTGCCTGGCTCGTCACGTCATACGACGCGGCGTCCACGGTCCTCGGGGATCCCCGATTCGGCGTCTCCCGACCCGGCGATCCCCGGTCGGAGGACGCCACCCTGCTGACCGACGGAGAACCGCACGCCCGACTCCGTCGCCTCGTCGGAAAGACCTTCACCCGACGTCGGATCGCCGCCCTCCGCCCGCGCGTCGAGGCGCACGCCGCCGCACTGGCCGACCGACTCGCCCACGGCGACCAGCCTGCCGACCTCGTCGCCGACTTCGCCGCGCCGCTGTCGATCACCGTCATCAGCGAACTCCTCGGCGTCGACATCGCCGAGCGGGACCGCTTCCGCAGGCTCGCCGATGCGGCAGGCGCCGCAGACTTCCTCTCCGCCGAAGGCGACCGGGAGGCCGCACAGCAGGCCTGGCGCGAGTTCGGCGAGTACGTCGGGGGCCTCGTCGCCGCGAAACGCGAGGAGCAGGCGGACGATCTGCTGAGCGCTCTGATCACCGCGCACGAACGCGACGACGACCAGCTCACCGATGGCGAGCTGACCACGCTGGCCCTCACGATTCTGGCCTCCGGGTATCTGACCGCGACGAACTCCGTCTCGGTCGGTGCGCTCGTGTTGATCGACGAAGGACGGCTCGCGGCGTTCCCCATCGAGCCTGCGGCGATCGACGCGGTGGTCGAGGAGGTCGTGCGGCTTCAGATCGCCCTGATCGGCGAGGTCTTTCCGCGCTGGGCGCACGAGGCCGTCGAGTTGGGCGGCGTGACGATCCGAGCGGGTGACCGAGTCCTCGTCCGGTTGGGGGCGGCCAACCGCGACCCCGCCAGGTTCGACCAGCCCGACAGCTTCCGCCCCGGCCGGAGCGCAGGTCACCTCGCCTTCGGCCGTGGACCGCATCACTGCCTCGGCGCAGCCCTCGCCCGGCTTGAGATCGGCGCCGCGCTCCACGCGCTCGCGCAGCGCCTCCCCACGCTCGCGCTCCGGGGCAGCATCGACGATGTCAGCTGGTCACGCAGTCATGCCGATGCAGGCCCGACGGCCGTCCACGTCATCTGGTGAGGAGGCTCGTGCCCCGCCGACGCGGCCGGTGCCCCTGGCGACGGACGGCCTGATTCTCAGGTCGGGTCGTCCGGTCCGGATCGGTCGGCCCGTCCGCCGCCGAGCCCGCCGAGGGATGGCACCCACGGCGCGGGCGAACAACTCGTCGTCGAAGCGGGCCTCGTCCAGGTGTCCTGAGGCGTCCAGCGTCGGGTACCGCGACGCGGCCCACGAGGAGGCGCTGCGCCTCGGCTGCCCCCGGCAGGCAGGCCCGCCTCCGTCGGCATCACCGCACCGACGGCGAGCCCGCCCGGCTGATCTACGACGTCGGCGCTGCACTCCGACTCGGGACGCTGGGTTCGCGCCCGCGCCTCGGGCAATCGGGCAGGGTCGGCGCCGGGTGGGCAGGCAGACGCCGACGGCGGGCCCGAAGCGCCTCAGCAGAGACGTCGGACCCGCCGTCCGGGAAGGGTCGAGACGATCGGGTCAGCGGCGGCCGCCCGCGCTCCACTCGTCCCAGGAGATCTGCCAGTCGTTGTAACCGCCACGTCCCCCGTCGCCGGGCAGCTCCTGCCCGCCGGAGTTCTCGATGATCACCACGTCACCGCTCTTGACGTTGTCGTAGAACCACTTGGCGTCCTCGGTGGAGAGGTTGATGCAGCCGTGGCTGTCGTTGGCCTGACCCAACAGGCCGTTCCACGGCGCCGCGTGCACGAACTCGCCGTTGTTGGCGATCCGGGTGGCCCACTGGACGTCGGTGACGTAGCCGCCCGAGGCGACGTCGAGGCCGTAGGTCGAGGAGTCCATCGTGTACTGCGCGTGCTTCGAGGTGGCGACGTGCACGCCGTCCCAGGACTGGAACGGCGCCTTGCCCAGCGAGGTGGGCATCGTCCGGACGACCTCGCCGTTGATCTCGACGGTGAGCTGATGGGTGGCGCCGTCGGCGCGGGCGATGAAGGAGTCGCCGACGGTCAGCGTCGACTGGCGGCTCTCCTTGCCGTAGACGCCGTTGCCGAAGTGCTTGCCGTAGACGTCGGCGTCGATGGTGATGACCGTGCCGGGCTCCCAGTACTCCTGGGGACGCCAGTGCACCCGCGTGTCCTCGAACCAGTAGAAGGCGCCCTCGACCTCGGGTTCCGTGGTGATGGAGATCGCCGCCTCCACCGCGGCCTTGTCCTGGATCGGCGTCCCGTCGAAGTAGAAGGCCAGCGGATGTCCAACCCCGATGGTCGCCCCCGGCAGCGGCGAGAAGCCGACGTAGGCCTCGGCGCTCGGCGTGGCGGTGGTGAACTCCGAGGTCTCGGTGACGGTCTCGCCGTCGGCGTTCTCCCCCGTGGCGGTGAGCGTGTAGGCCCGGCCGTACCCGAGCGGCTCGGCCAGGGACCAGCTCAGCCCGTCCTCGGCGAGTTCCCCCGCGACGGCATCGCCGTCCGGATTGGTCATGACGACCTCGGTGAGGACCCCGTCCTCGGCGGTCACCTCGATCGGATCCCCCGGCGCGACGTCGGTGCCCGCATCAGCGGGCAGGGAGAGCGTCACCGGCGGAGCAGGCGGCGCACTGGACGACTCCGGGCTCCCCGCGCCACCGGCACTCCCACCGGCCTCCGAGGTGCATGCCGTGACCAACAGCGCGACGAGTCCGGCGGCGACGGCTAACGCAGGCCTCCGCACCGCACGCAGCCCGCCCTGGTCGCCGGAACGAAGCGTTCTACTCACTGTTTCCCCCATGCCGCCATCGGGCGGCTCGATCCCTAGCCTGAACGGGGGTATGAGTCACAACCGCCCCCAGTCGGACCGGTGCCCCCCGAAACCTCTTTGCCCAGATAGACGCCGCAACACCACGCCTGGTTGCATCCCCAAGCCAATCGATGCCAAGGCTCTCCTGTCAGCCTAATGGGGGAGCCCGTCAACCTCGATCGACTTCGCTCGTCCGAGCCGGCGGCCACCCCGCACGGCACCCGGTCGTCCGACCGGCCTCCTCGTGTCGCCACCTGTGTCGAGCCGTCGGGCCGGGGGTCGGATTTCAGGGTCCGACGGGGCCTGTGTTACTGTTCTGCCGCGCCGCACGGAGAGCATCCTGCGGGGCGAAGAGAGATGAATACGCGGCATTAGCTCAATTGGCAGAGCAGCTGACTCTTAATCAGCGGGTTCGGGGTTCAAGTCCCTGATGCCGCACTAAGGTCAAGATCCCGTTGACCAGTGCGTATGTCGTAAATCTAGATCACCTTAGCGCCGGTCTGCCGGGCACCTGTCCAATAGGGTGTCCAATAGGTCGGCGCTAACGTGCGTCTATGGCCAGAACGAAGCGCGTCAAGGACCTGACCGGCATCCGGGCGCGAGGCTCGCGGTACCAGGTGCGAGTGTTCACCGGCTACGACCCGAACATCGGCAAGGCGATCATGGTCACCCGGTCCGCCAAGACCGAAGACGAGGCGATCAAGATCCGGGACCGCTTCCTGGGCGCGAGGCGCGGGACCACAAGAGATCCAACCCCGGGGCAACGTTCGATCAGTTCTTAGACGAGTGGCTGCGCAGTCACGAGGTGGAGAAGACCACCGCGAGCGCCTACACGCTGCTGGCGACCCGCCCCACGTTGGGCCGGACGACGCTCCCGCGAATGATGCAGCTCGGCCCTAAGGTGTTCGAGGACCTCTCGGCGGAGTTGAAGCGCTGCCGCCACCGATGCAACAAGACCAAGGGGGATGTCCAGGATCCGAAAAGAACACTCGTCAGCCGAGCCTGGTCACGACCGACGTTGTCGTCACCCCGCCTGAACCCTCGCCTACCGCGAGAAGCGTGAAGATGGCCACGCCGCCGAGTATCACGCAGAAGACGCCGACCGCCGCGACCGTCTGATACAGCGGACGATGCCGCCTCGCGCCGTTGCGAATGCCCAGGAAGCCGATCAGCACAGCGGCCAGACCAGGAATCGGCGACAGCGGAAACGCGACCACCAGCAGAATCACGGCGAAGAGGGCGGAGAGTGCGCCCACCACGGCCAGCCACGGGCCCACGGTGCTTGCGGATTCGGGACCCGCCGAAGCCGACATGTCGACAAAGCTAGCAGAGGACGATCGATGAGATCGATCTTCGACGGCCCTACTCACCCGCTCGCACCACCGCCTGCCGGTACCGGCACACCGACCCGCTCGGCCCCGCCCACCGCCTAAAATCCAGTGGTGAGCCCTTCGCCGCTTCGGATCGTCGCCCTGTTGTTCCCGGACGTCACCCAGCTCGACCTCACTGGACCCGCGCAGGTCTTCTCCCGACTGCCGGACACCGAGGTGCATCTCGCCTGGCATGACACCCGGCCGGTGGTCACCGACTGCGGCTGGTCGATCGTGCCGACGACAACCTTGGCGGACTGCCCGCAGGCCGACGTCCTCTTCGTGCCCGGCGGCAAGGGCGCCTTCGACCTCTTCGACGACAAGGTCGCGCTGGACTTCCTGCGCAGGCAGGCTGCGGGCGCGTCCTGGGTCACCTCGGTGTGCACCGGCTCTTTCACCTTGGCGGCGGCGGGGCTGCTCACGGGTCGCCGCGCGACCAGCCACTGGTCGGCGCTGCCGATGCTCGCCGAACTCGGGGCGATCCCGACCAGCGAGCGGGTGGTGATCGACGGGAATCGGATCACCGGTGCAGGCGTCACCTCCGGGATCGACTTCGCGCTCGTGCTGGCGGCGAGGATCTTCGGGGACGACGTGGCGAAGCGGGTCCAACTGCGGTTGGAGTACGACCCGGCGCCGCCGTT
Source organism: Actinoalloteichus fjordicus (assembly GCF_001941625.1). Taxonomy (NCBI): domain Bacteria; kingdom Bacillati; phylum Actinomycetota; class Actinomycetes; order Pseudonocardiales; family Pseudonocardiaceae; genus Actinoalloteichus; species Actinoalloteichus fjordicus. The sequence continues at coordinate 1,470,744 of NZ_CP016076.1, read as the reverse complement.
CGACGCGGGTTCGCCCGCGACGGCGGACCCGGAGTTGGTGGCGGCGACCATCGGCAGGGTGGACGAGGCACGGCTGCAGGCAGTCCGCCGGGCGGCGGCCCGACTCGGCGAGTCAGCTCGGTGACGAGACCGCCTCGGCATCCGTCTCCGCGCCGAGACAGAACTCGTTGTCCTCGGGATCACCGAGGACGATCCAGTCGTCCGTCCTGCTCAGCACACGCGCCCCGAGTTTGATCAGTCGATCGGCCCCGGCACTCAGGTCGTCACACCGCAGGTCCAGGTGCAGTCGATTCTTCGCGATCTTGGGCTCGGGAACGAGTTGAAAAAACAGCCTCGGTCCCCCGTCGGCCCTCGGCTCGACGAGGACCAGCGGATCGTCCTCCGGGTCGTCGATGCCCTCGGCGCGCAGGCGCGCGAGTTCCTCCTCGTCGTAGGGGGCGACCTCGTAGTCGTCCAGAGCGGCGGCCCAGAATCGGGCCAGCGCGGCCGGACGAGCGCAGTCGACGACGATGTCATGCAGTCGGATCACGTCGGCGATTCTGCTACATGGAATCGACGCCGCCCACTGCATTTCGCCGGTCCCCTGCCGCCCGGTCCCCTACAGTCCGACGCATGTCACAGTCGGAGATCAGGCCACCACTGTCGGTGCGGCGCCCACGCCTGTTCCTGTGGCTCGGTCTGGGCGGCCTGTTGGCGACCGGAATCCTGCTGCTGTACGTGAACCTGCTGTTCGTGGTGGCCGCCGCAATGTCCTGTGCCGAGCCTGCGAACTGCTCGGTGCCGCGGAACGTCTTCCTGCTCTACGGGCCGACTGCGACGCTGCTGGCAGGCCTCATCACCGGTGGGATCGGCGGGGAACGCGCGATCCGCGCGGGCAGGCCCGTCGTAGGCTGGGTCGGGTGGCCCTGGCTGTTCTACGCGGCGGTCTTCCTGGTGGCCCTGATGGTCTCGTTGTGACCAGGCGCTGATCGTCGCCCGTGAACGGCGAAGCAGGCAACCCGCCGACCCCGCCGCCGCGAGCCCGTGGCTACAGGTTCTTCTCGATGTTCTCCAGGTACCGGTCCATCGGGTGATCTTTGAGCGCGTCGCTGCCCGGCAGCAGCAGCTCGTCGGTGTGACCCCCCACCTTGTCCGCGATGCCGCCCCACAACGACAGCTGCTCGTGCAGCGCCCCGGTTCGATCGAAGTATCGGGCGGCCTTGACGTGCCGGAACACCGGCTCGGGCGGCAGCTGGGGGACGATGTCGTTGTTGTTGACGAAGCGGAAGGTTCGTCCCTCCAGCGCCTCGTCGTAGGCATGCGCGAGCCGCGGATCACAGGTGCGGGGCTGGCCGAAGGTATAGACGCCGTCGGGGGTCAGGTTGGGGTCCTCGAAGTACAGGGTCGCCGCCGCCAGCATCGCCAGCGCACCGCCGAGGCTGTGGCCGGTCAGCCAGATGCTCTGGTCGTTGGTGCGGAGTTCCTTGATGCCTTGGCACACCAGGGGAAGAACCGTCGCCAAGGCCTGGTCGAAGCCCAGGTGCACCAGGCCCCGGTCGGCAGGCCCAGGAGCGACGGGAGTGGTCGCGTCGGTGAGCCAGTCCTTGATCTGCGTGATCTCGGTGCCCCGAAAGGCGAGGATGATCATGTGATCGCTGGCGGCCAGGTACGCCTGTGTGTCGTCGAGCGGCACCGGCAGATCCCGCACGACGTGCAGGAAGCGGAACCGGTCGAAGCCCCAGCGCGCCGTCTCCGCCCGGATCTCCTCCTCCCCCGAATAGGCGAGCTTCGCGGCCTTGCCCAGCCAGTAGGCGTGGTCGAGCTGGTAGCCGGTCACGCGGTGATCGAGAGCGGAGACAGTCATCGGTCGCCTCTTCCGTGGGGGCGTGAGTTCCGCTGCCGCACGGGCGAAGGCGACATACGGGCCGGGCGCGAGCCGCTGGTCACCGAAGCCGGCCCGGACTCGATCGCGAGCGATCACGATCTCCCCGTGGCGCACAGCCGAGATCAGGTCCGTCGGGCGGCAGGGGTTCTGGACAGTGCGACGGTAAGACCGCCGCCGGTCATGATCCAGTTCGACCACCTCATCCAGCGACATCCGGTCGAGTGAGGATGCCGAGGGCGGCGATGCGGTGCGCGGCGATCATCGCGAGGTCGCAGGCGTGCTGCGCAGGTCGGCCCGTCGACACGAGGCCGTCACCCGGCAGGACGGCGATCCGACCGGCCTGACACGACCGGGTGGGGAGAGCCCGGTCAGGCTCTCCCCACCCGTGGTGGTGCGATCGGACGCCGAAGCGTCAGCTACACGCGGAGTTGTTCAACGAGAACGCGGCCGGTGCGACGTGCGCCCCGCTCAGCGTGCCCTGGAAGCCGAAGCTCACCGAGCCGCCTGCCGGGATGCTCCCGTTCCACCCGCTTCCGCTGGCGGTGACCTGACTGCCCTGCTGGGTGACCGAGGCGTTCCAGGCGCTGGTCACCTGCTGACCGCTCGGGTTCGTCCAGACCAGCGACCAGCTCGGCAGCGCGGTGCTGCTGGTGTTGGTCACGGTCACCTGGGCGACGTAGCCCGCGTTCCACTGCGACTGGACGCTGTAGCTCACGCTGCAGCCGGTGACCGGGCCGGGGTCACCGGGGTCACCGGGGTCGCCGGGGTCGCCCGGGTCGCCGGGGCCGGAGCCGAGCGGCGGGTGGGCATTGGCCAGCAGCTCCTGGAACTGAGCGGAGAACCAGTGTCCGGAGATCGGCGCGTCGGGCAGTGCACCCGAGGGGTTGTTCTGGTTACGCGGGTTCCCCTCGTAAGTGGGGTCGCACATCCGGTCGAAGCCCTTGCCCTCGTCGTTCGGGATCTCCTCGCTGGAGCCGTCGGACTCTCCCGGTGGCTTGGCCCAGACGTAGGCGTCGATGCCTGCGGCGGGCGAGGCGGTGGGCCGCTCGCCGAGGCCCGCACCGGCCTGGTTGCACCAGTTCCCGGGGTTGATCCGGCGGTCGTAGCGTCCGCCGTCGACGTAGGCGTCGGCGCTGGTCTCGGGGCCAGGTCCGGTCGGTCGCTCGCTGCCGCCCCAGCCGTTGCGGGAGGTGTCGATCAGCATGCCGATGTCGGAGTTGAAGCCCGCCGAGATCGCCTCCTGCCGGAATGCCTGAGCGAAGCTCAGCTCATCGACGTAGTTGTTCCAGTCGATCCAGCTGGACTCACCCCGGATCGGCTGACCGTTGATGGTGTCGCCGATGGAGAAGTTCTCCTCCTCCAGTGCCGAGAAGTTGGCGGTGTTGGCGATGAAGCCGTGCACGTCGTCGGGGGTGGCGCCATTGGCGTTCGCCGCCTCGAAGAACAGGTCGGCGGAAGCCCCGAAGTTGTCCTCCCAGCCGATCCAGCCGTGGTGGCCCGCGTCGACGTAGTTGTAGACGTTCGGGATCGCGCCGAGCTGGGCCAGGGCGTAGCCGACGCCGTTGACATAATTGCCGTTGGCGAGCATCTCGTCGCACTCGGGCGTCGCGGTCTCACGTCCGCCGACGTTGGTGACCAGGTTCGGCAGCGAGTCGATCTCGATGATCGTCGCGATGCGCAGGCTCGAGTAGGCCGGGTCGGCCAGGATCTCCGCGATCGGGTCGATGTACTCCGACTCGTATCGGGGCAGCTCGTCGGGGCCCAGCTCGCCGTTGGAGGCGAGCGCGGCGCAGTCTCGCCCCGGCAGGTTGTAGATGATGACCTGGAACAGGTCCGCGCCCTGGGAGACGGCCTCGTCCAGGTGGTCGCGCAGCCCGTAGTCACCCGTCGTCGGGCTGCCGTTGCCCTCGATGGCGCTGATCCGGTCCATCCACACGGCGGTGGGCTGGTCAGCGACGGCCGAGCCGCCGGGCTCGGCGGCGGCGTTGGCCGCCCAGATCGGGTTCACATAGACCTGAGCGCCGTCGTACGGATTGTCGACCCGCTGCTGCGCAGGTGCCGGATCGTTCTCCGCACCGATGGCCGTCTGACCGACGGCGAGTAAGAGTCCAGAGGCGAGAACCATCGCCGACGCTGCGGCGGTGCCGCGACGGCGACGTGATTCCCTCGCCTTGCTTGGGGAGTCATATCTCATTTCGGCTCCTTGCTTGTTACCTCACGACACCCTTGTCCGAGGCGGTAAGCGCTTCGCGACGGACCATTGGGAGCGCTCCCAGAACGGACTGTACCAATGCGGTAACAGGCTGAAAAGAGGGCGTAACGCGAAAACTGTGTTCTGGATCACCGATGCGACTCCGACCACGTTCGCTTCGACGAAGGAAACACCAGGTAGGGACGCCGGGAACTCGCCGAGAGGTCGGCCGAGAAATTCGTTCAAGGATCACGCAGATCACCGGACGGCGACACGGGGCATCGGCGGCGCCCTTGTCCAGGACGGGCGGGAACACTCTCGATCACGCTCCGACCGCCGGAGCTTCCCCGTCGATACGTGCGCTGACCTGCATTGAGAGCGTCGGATGTCGAGAATCAGGCCCCGCTGTGCATGATCACCATTCGGGGCCGTCGAACCCCGTCGACCGAGGCCCCTTTTCGCGCGAGCGGTCTTCGATCCGATATCGACGTCCCGCATTCCCCCGACGAGGAACGCCCAGGCAGCGGGGTTGTCGAATCGTCGATTCGAAGCGATTCACCCCACGCGGCGGGCGGCGAGGACCTCGGTGCGCACCCCCGACGGGCCACGATCATCGCGTCCTCGCACCGCCTGAACATGGGAACGCTCCCATGTAATTCGGCGAGCTGCGGATGCCGGGGCCGGATCGGCTCGCCCCGCTTCGATCAGGTCCGCGAGGCCAGCGCGGCGGCGACCGCGTCGAGGATGTGCGCCCACGGCAGATCCCGCTCCGGCTCCTCGGCGGGCTCGGCCAGGGGGAACACCTTCGGGCCCTCGACCAAACCGACGCCCGCGTTGCGCAGTGCGGCCAGATGCCCAGGCCAGGCCGGGTGTCTGGCGTGCGCGGCGTTGACGCGTGGGAAGACCACCACCGGCACCCGAGGATCACCCACGGCCTCGCCGACCTGCGTGAGCGCCTGGTTGTCGCCGATGCCCAGCGCGAGTTTGGCGACCGTGTTGGCGGAGGCGGGCGCCAGCACGTAGCAGTCGACCGGCGGATGCGGTCTGGCCGTGCCGGGCAGCCGGGACTCCGATCGCACCGGGAGTCCGGTCACGGCGGCCATGGCCTCGACCTCGCCGACGGCATTCAGCCAGCGGGCTGCGGTGGGGGTGAGCGTGACGCCGACCCGCCAGCCGCTGGCCAGCGCGGGCTCGACGAGTCCGGCGCGCAGTCGCTCCAGGCCGCCCGCCGCCGAGGCCACGATGCCGATCATCGGCGGTCGGGCTGCGCCGGGCGAGGTCGTCACGCCTGTCGTCATCGCCTGCCGCTCCGATCTCGATCAGCCGGGATTCCGCCGCCGTTCGCCGAGAAGTGCGCCCGGCAACCGCTGGCCGGTCGGCCCCGGCCGGGGTGACGCGAGGACGCGCCGCCTGGCGGGAGGCTAGCAGCAGTCGACACCGCGAATGCCGTCGAGATCAGCCGAGGCTCGGTCCGAGCGCGGGGCCTCGCCTAGGGCAGCACAGCCGCCCTGACCAGGCAGGACACCGACACCGGTCGCGCTCCATCGAGGCCGCGTCCGTCAGCCCGACGAGACGATGCGGCCCCCGCGCCACGTCGTCGCCGACGGCAGCCGCCGCAGCCGTCCGTCCGCTGGAGGTCATCGATCGGGCACGCCGTCCTGTTCGCTCCTCTCGCCTAACCGGTCGAGAAGCCAGTCATGGAAGCCCCCGATGTGGTGTTCGACCGGGACGAGCACCCCGCCTCGGGCATAGGCCCTGGAGGCCATCGCGGGCTGACAGCGTTCGCAGGCCTCGAAGTCCTGCCGGTTGACCCGGTCGAACAGCTCCACCGACGCCGAGGTGTCCGCGCCGGCGGCCACCACGTCGGGGGCGTAGAGCCAGTCGCACTCCACCAGGGTGCGATCCACGGCCAGCGGATACATCCGATGCAGGATCACGTGATCCGGCACCAGATTCAGGAACACCTGCGGCCGCACCGTCGCGGCGTAGTAGCGGCGGTCCTGGTCCGCCGCGATCCCCGGCAGCCGCGCGAAGCCCGGCCTGCCGTCGATGGTGAAGCCCTCGGCCTCCTCGGCGAACGCGGCGCCGTGTCCCACGTAGTACTGCGCGGCGTAGCCCTCCGCGAACTCCGGGAGGACGTCGGTCAGCTCGGGGTGAATCGTGGCGCAGTGATAGCACTCCATGAAGTTCTCGACGATCAGCTTCCAGTTCGCCCGCACGTCGTAGGAGATCCGCCTGCCCAGCGACAGGCTCTCCACCTGGTACCGCTCCACCGCTGCCGGGTCGCCGAGTCGCTCGGTCACGGCGTCGATCACCGTGTCCTCGAAGGACGGCGGCGCCGAGCCCAGGCACACCCACAGGTAGCCGAGCCAGTGCCGCAGGGCGACCGAGATCAGGCCGTACTCCGTGCGATCCACCGCGCCGAGCGAACTCAGGTTGGGCGCGGCCGTCAGTCGTCCGTCCAGCCCGTAGGTCCAGGCGTGATAGGGACACTGGAGGCTGCGCCGGACCGTTCCCGACTCCTCGACGCACAACCGGGCGCCCCGGTGCCGACAGATGTTGAGGAAGGCGCGCTGCACACCGTCGCGTCCCAGCACGAGGAGCACGCTCTCCCTGCCGACCTGCACGGTGCGGAAGTCGCCGGGAGCACGCAGGTCGGCCGCGCGGGCGGCGCAGATCCACCCGGCCTCGAAGATGCGCTGCTGTTCTCGTTCGAAGACGGCGGGATCGGTGTAGTAGCGGCCGGGCAGGGTGGCGACGAGTCCGGTGGGGCCGTCGGTGGTCGTCATGATCGTTCACCTCTCGGATGCCGAGTCGAGCCGGATGCCTGGGCGGCGCAGGCCGGGCCTGCGGCGGGGAGGTCGATGTCTGGCTGCGGAGTGCGATCGCAGGGCAGGCCTCGGTGCCTGCGGGGCCGGGGCCCGCATCGCGACGGGCGCGTGGGCGAGATCGGCCGGTTCTCGGTATGGGCGCGCGGTCGGTCACACCGAGGAACCGAGGCTCGACGTCGCACCGCAGGCTCGGATCACGAACCCGCTGCTGACGCGCGCCGCAGGCGGCGGACTGCTCACCCCCTGGCGGTCATCGGCGCATCCGGGTGCCCTCCGGGTCGAAGAGGGGTTCGGCGGCGACCTCGTAGGGGAGTCGCTCGCCGAAGTACTCGACGTCGACCGGCAGTCCGGGCTTCGCGTGCTCGGCGGGCAGCCAGGCGTAGGCGATGCCCAGCCCCAGCGTGTGGCCGTAGCCTGCGCTGGTGACGTGGCCGACCGGCCTGCCGTCGACGAACACCGGTTCGGCACCCAGGACGGTGGCCGCCGGGTCCGGGGTGACCAGCGCGCAGAGTCGACGGACAGGCGGCGAATCCCGCCGAGCCTCGATGACGTCGCGACCGACGAAGTAGCCCTTGTCCAGGCGTACCGCGAAGTCGACGCCTGCCTCATACGGGTCGTGCTCGCCTGTCATGTCCAGCCCCCAGGACCGGTAGCCCTTCTCCAGTCGCATGCTGTCGAAGGCGCCTCGGCCCGCAGCGATCAGTCCGTGCGGACGGCCCGCCTCCCACAGCGTGTCCCAGAGCAGCCTGCCCAGATCGGCCGTGGTGTACAGCTCCCAACCGAGTTCGCCCACATAGGACAGTCGCATCGCCGTGACGGGCACTCCGCCGACGTGGATCTCCCGTGCCCGGTAGTAGCGCAGACCCCGGTGCGAGACGTCGTCGTCGGTGAGCCCGCTCAACACCTCTCGCGCGCTCGGGCCCCACAGGCCGAGACAGCAGGTACCGGGGGTGATGTCGCGGACCTGCACCGAACCGTCGCCGGGCAGGTGACGTCGTAGCCAGTCGAGGTCCAGCGGGCCGTTGGCGCCGAGTTGGAAACGTTCTTCGCCCAGCCGGGCCACCGTGAGGTCGCTGCGAATGCCGCCGTCGTCGCCGAGCAGCAGCGTGTAGGTGATCGAGCCGATCCGCCGGATGACGTCGTTGCTGGTCATGGTCTGGAGGAAGTCGGCAGCACCAGGGCCGGTCACCTCGAGACGAGTCAGCGGCGTCATGTCGAACAGCGCCGCCCGACGTCGGGCGTGCCGGGCCTCGGCGCCGACGATCGGCGACCAGTGCCGCGCCGCCCACTCTCCCGGCGCGGCGACCTCGGCGAGTTCGGGAAGATTCTCGTTCTCGGCGTACCACTGCGGCCGTTCCCAGCCTCTGACCTCGGTGAATCGGGCGCCGAGTCGTTCCTGTCGTTCGTAGAACGGGCTGGCGCGCAGGGTGCGCGGCACCTCGATCGGCCGGTGCGGATGAACGATGTCGTAGACCTCGCCGAAGCTCTGCGCGCTGCGCACCCGGACGTACTCGGGCGTGGTCTGCACCCGCTCGAAGCGGTTGAGATCGCAGCCGTGCAGGTCCAGGGCGGGTTGTCCGTCCACCAGCCATTCCGCCATGGCCCGCGCGACGCCCGCCGAATGCGTGATCCACACCGCCTCGGCGAACCAGCAGCCTTCCAGCGAGGGATGCTCGCCGAGCAGCGGCATCCCGTCGGCGGTGAAGGAGAACAGCCCGTTGATGCCCTCGTCCACCTTGGCATCGCCCAGGACGGGAAGCAGTTCCTGCGCGGCCGACCACGAGGGTTCGAAGTCCTCGGAGGTGAACTCCAGCACCGAGGGCATCCGCGTGACGGCCTCGCCGACGTGCAGGATCGCGGCGGCATCGCCGTGGCCAGGCGGGGCAGAGCCGCCGTGGCCATTCGCGGCAGAGCCGCCGTCGCCACTCGCGGTAGCACCGCCGATGTCCCACGCCGAGATCGGCATGGGTCGATGGCCGTAGGCCCCGATGCCGAGCCGGTCGCCGTGCGTACGGAAGTAGAGCCCGGCCCCCTGATGTCGCAGCATCGGCAGCTCCGCACTGTCGATCTGCCGACCGGCGGTTCGCCGGAGCGCGGGCAGCGTCGTGGTCTTGGCGTACTGGTGGGCCATCGGCGTGAGCGGGATCGACAGGTCGACCAACGCGCCGATCCTCGGGCCCCACATTCCCGCGCAGCACACCACGACGTCGGCGCGGAATCGCTCGTCCTCGGTGCGCACCGCGCTGACCCGACCGCCTACGCGGTCGATCCCGATCACGCGCCTGCCTGCCAGGAAGCGGGCCCCTCGCTCCGCGGCTCGGTCGGCCTGCGCGCGGGCCGCTGCGACCGGGACGGCGAGTCCGTCGGAGGGGATGTGCAGTCCGCCGAGGAGCCGTTGCGCGTCGAGCAGCGGGTGCAGTCGGGCGGCCTCCTCGGGGTCGACCAGCATCGAGGGAACTCCCCAGGAGGTCGCCCACCCGTGTCGACGGTGCAGGTCGGCCCAGCGCTGTGGGGTGCGGGCCACCTCCAGGCCGCCCACCGATCGGAAACAGGGCGCATCCCCCGCCGACCTCGCCGTCGGATCGGTCAGTGCGCGGTACTTCTCGACGGTGTACCGCGCGAACCGGGTCATCGTCTGGTTCCCGGTGGTCTGGAACACCAGGCCGGGAGCGTGGGACGACGACCCGCCGGTCTCGAACAGCGGGCCCTGCTCGAGCACGGTGACATCGGTCCAGCCACGTTCGGTGAGCTCGTCGGCGAGCGCGCAGCCGACGATTCCCGCGCCGATGACGACCACCCTCGGGGATGCGGCCACCTCGGAACCTCCTACGGATTCGACAACGAGACGCCTACGGTCTCCAGCGGAGCGAGGCGAGAGGGACGAGACCCCGACCGGGGTCGCCGAGACGGGGGATCAGCGCGGCAGGAGAGTCCACACTGGCCGGACGGGCCGAATCACCGCTGCTCCGCGGTGGGCCGGGCGGCTGGCGGGCGTGTCCGGACCGAGCGAGCCATCGTTCATCCGACCCCGTCCTTCCACACCGCAACCGCCCCATCTGTTGCACAGCACGAAGTGTGTCGCTCAATACGCAACAAAATCCTCGCCCCGTCGGGCAGTGTCAATAGGCCGTTTCGGCGTCGCCGAGGGTGCATGCCGAACAGGCCAGGTCCGCGTGTCGAGCGGGTGAGGAGGGCGTCGAGACTCCGGTGGGTATGCGCGGTTCTCGCCCGAAGTCGCCTGCGGCGGAAACGGCCTCGCCGCTCGCGGGAAGCCTCGGCCGCTCGATCGGCGGCGCGCTGGTTCTAGTCGCCGAGGTAGCCGAGCCGGTGGGACAGCTCCCCGGCGGCGGCGATGAGCTGCGGCGCGACCTGCCGGATACGCCTGCGCGACAGCCGGTAGGAGGGCCCGGAGGCGCTGATCGCGGCGAGCACCGCGCCGTCGGGTCCTCGAACCGGTGCGGCCAGCGCGTTGAGGCCCAGTTCCAGTTCCTCGAAACAGGCGGTGTAGCCGTCGCGAAGCACCTGGTCCAGCTCGGCCCGGAGATCGGCGACGTCGGTGACGGTCCTGGGCGTGTAGCTCTCCAGCTCCTCCCCCAGCAGTGCCTCGCGCTGCCGGTCGGGCAGGTGCGCGAGGAGCACCTTCCCGCTGGAGGTGGCGTGCAGCGGGGTGCGCTGGCCGACCCAGTTGTGCGTGGTGACCGACGCGGCGCCGCGCACCTGGCTGATGTTGATGGCCACTCCGCTGTCGGGCACGGCGACGTTCACCGTCTCGCCGAGCTGTTCGGCCAGCGACTGGCACACCGTCTGGCCGAGCTGGGCGAGGTCCATCCGGCCGGTGGCGGCGCCCGCCAGTCGGACGATGCCGAAGCCGATCACGTACTTGCCGCGCTGCCCGAGCTGCTCGACGAGGCCGCGCTGCTCCAGGACGGTGAGCAGTCGGGAGGCCGTCGACTTGTGGACACCGAGTTCGGCGGCGATCTCGGTGATGCCGGACTCGCCGTTCTTCGCGAGCAGTTCCAGCACGCTGATCGCCCGATCCACCGACTGCACCAGGTTTCCGCCGGTCTTGGCCGATGCCCTGTCCCGTCCGTTCACCGCCGTGTCATCGCCCATGGCGCCAACCGTAGCCGCCGGGAACAGCCCCCTCGGACAACCCGAGCGGCGTATTGACGACGCCGGAACACGCGCCGCACAGTGTTGCGTACTCCACACCATGTTCCGCTCTGCGCAACTGGAGGCCGCCGTGATCCCCGTCTGCACTCTGGCCGAACTCCCGCCCGGCGAATCCGTCCGCGTCCTCGCGCCCCGACCCGTCGCGGTCTTCAACGCCGACGGCGAGTTGTACGCGATCGACGACACCTGCTCCCATCAGGACGCCGCCCTGTCCGACGGCTGGTTGGAGGGCTGCCTCATCGAGTGTCCGCTCCATGCCGCGATGTTCGACCTGCGCACCGGAATGCCGACGGGTCCGCCCGCCCGGCGGCCGGTGCGAACCTACCCGGTGGTCCTCGTCGGCGACATGATCCACGTCGACACCTCGGTGCGGGAGCCGGTCGCATGAGAGCCGTGACGGTCGTCGGCGCGGGGCTGGCAGGCTGGCACGCCGTCCGGGAGCTGCGCGACCAGGGCTTCGACGGGACGATCACCGTGATCGGCGCGGAGCCGCAGCGGCCCTACGACCGGCCGCCGCTGTCCAAGCGGTTCCTGCGCGGCGAGATCGACGAGGCGGAACTGGCGCTGGCCGACGAGGCGGAGCTGGCCGAGGTCGACGCGCACTGGCGCACCGGTCGCCGGGCCGTGCGACTCGACCGACACACCAGGACGGTCGAGTTGGACGACGGCACGCTGATCGCCTCCGACGGCGTGGTGATCGCGACCGGTGCGCTGGCCAGGACGCTGCCAGGACTGACCGACGTCGCCGGGGTGCACACCCTGCGCACGCTGGCCGATGCGCGGGCGCTGCGTACGGCGTTGACCGAGGGCACGCCGAGGACGGTGGTGATCGGCGCGGGCTTCGTCGGCGCCGAGGTGGCGGCCACCTGCCACGCGCTCGGCCTGCCGGTCACGGTGGTGGAGGCGCTGGACGTGCCGCTGGCGCGGGTGCTCGGTCCGACGGTGGGCGCGATCTGCGGTGAGCTGCATCGGGATCACGGGGTGACGATGCACTGCGGCTTCGGCGTCGCCGGGCTGCGGACCGAGCCGAACCGGGGCGACGGCGCCGGCGGAGACACGGACCGAACGGGCTCGACGCGGGTCACGGCCGTCCTGGGCCGCGACGGCCGGGAGCTGGCCGCCGACGTGGTCGTGATCGGGATCGGTTCCCGGCCTGCGGTCGACTGGCTGGCGGGCTCCGGGGTGGACATCGCCGACGGGGTCGGCTGCGATGCCGGAGGCGCCACCGCGCTGCCCGGCGTGGTCGCGCTCGGCGACGTCGCGCGCTACGCCGATCCGGCGGGCGGCTCGCGGCGGCACGAGCACTGGACGGCGGCCGTGGAACAGGCGCCCGTCGCGGTGCGGACGCTGCTGACCGGTCGGTCGCGCGGCGAGAGCGGCACCGATCCGGTGCCCAACCGGGTGCCGTACTTCTGGTCCGACCAGTACTCGACCCGCATCCAGCTCGCCGGGCACCCCGACGCCGACGACGATCTGGCGGTGGTCGAGGGCTCGTTCGCCGACCGGGACTTCGTCTCCGTCTATCGCAGGCAGGGCAGGCTCACCGGCGTCGTCGCGATGAACCGGGGCCGATGCTTTACTCGGCTGCGGCGCGAGTTGCGGGCCGAGGTCGAGCGGGCCGTCGAGTCGTCGCCTGCGGCCTCGACGTGACGGCCCGCTCCTGATCGCGCGTCGGGTGTGCCGGGCGCGATCGGGATCGACGGCCGCCGCCCCGGCCGGACCGCACTCGGCAGCGCCCGCACTCACGGCAGATGTTGGATTCTCCATGCCCGGATTACGTCGAAGACCAGAATGTGCCGTCCGAATATCGCGAGCCTGCGCGCCCTGGGCGGGCGACTATAGGTGCCGAGCTGTCACCTGTGTTCGTTCGATCTGAGGATGAGAATGTCGTCTCGGTTAGACTCCAAGGTCATCATCATCACCGGTGCCACGTCGGGGATGGGGAAGGCGGTGGCGGAACGCGTCGCGACCGAGGGCGCCACCGTCGTACTCGCCGCTCGCGGTGCGGACGTAGGCGAACATTTCGCCGCCGAGATCCGATCCCGGGGCGGGAAGGCCCTGTTCGTGCCGACCGATGTGACGGTGGAGGATTCGGTCGCCGCTCTGGTCAGGACGACGGTCGAGCGATTCGGTCGAGTGGACGGCGCGTTCAACAATGCGGGCGGAATCACCGTGATGGCACCGGTGCAGGACCTCGACGAGGCCGCCTGGCGAGCCGAACTCGACCTCAATCTGACGAGCGTGTTCTACGGAATCAAGCATGAGGTGCCTGCCATCCTCGCCTCGGGTGGTGGGGCCATCCTGAACAACGCCTCCAACCTCGGGGTGGTCGGGATGGCCGCCCTCGCGCCCTATGTCGCGGCCAAGCACGGGATCGTCGGTCTGACCAGGGCCGCCGCATTGGAGAACGCCGCACACGGTCTCCGGGTGAACGCGCTGCTCACCGGCGGTGTGGACACCCCGGCCTACCGCAGTAGCACTGGTGCGACGCAGCAGGGTCGGGAGATGATCGCCGGTCTGCACCCGGTCGGTCGCGTCGCCCAGCCCGAGGAGATCGCCGCCTTCGCCGCCTTCCTGCTGAGCGATGAGGCGAGCTTCGTCACGGGCGCGGCGCTTGCCGTCGACGGCGGCTTCACCACTCGCTGATCCCGGAATCGCCCGTCAGGACTGCGCTGTCCGGCCCTGACCGGCGATCACCACCGCAGCGCCGGAGACGTCGTCAACGACGTGGACCGGCGGCGGGCGCGGTCCGCTGCTTCCGGCCGCGCCTATTCCCGCCCGGACATTACCAGTAGGGCTCATCACTATTCGGAACACCGTCGCCGGAACGGGGCCGATCACGACGGCATGAAGAAGCCGCCACGGATGGTTCGGCATCCGGTCGGACGGGTGAGCGGCAGGCAGCTCTCGAATCGAAGATCGCCGATTCTGCTTCGGCCGTTCGGGATCAGAAACGTGCCAATGAATGCAATGAGCCGTTCGGCCGGATAGCCGTCGACTGGTTTCGCGACGACCAGGAGAATACCTGTCGCGAAACAGTCGGGCGTCCCATTCTGCAGACTGCCTCCGGGACCGCGCCCCGTTCCCGGCAGGACAGACGCCTGCTGACCGGCCGCCCCTGCATGCCCCACGCGGGCGAGCGATCAGACTCCGCGCGGGAGAAAACCACTGGACGCCGTCGGTATGGTGGACCACATGACATGCTCCGGCGCTCGCACGTTGCGCTTGTACTTCCACTGAAGCTCCTCGTCGGAGCTGTGACGTCGCCTGATCAGCCGCCGCGTCCCGGGCCTTGACGGTCCCGGCGCCGTGCCGGGCGACGTCCTCGGTGCAGCCGACCCGAGTCGGCACGACAAGCACACCCCGCAGGCCGCTCCCCGCTGAGCTGTTGCCCGCCCGGCTGCTCTCTCGCCGGACCGTTCTCCGCTGATCCGCAGCCGTTTGCGCTGCGTACGGCGGGTCGTCCCGTGCTGAGCAAGCCGTCCGCGCCGCGTCCCGCGCCGGTCACGGTGCCACGCGGCCGGATTCGTCGTGCCGCCCGCAGCTCCCCTCGGTGATCTCGTCTCTTCTCGCACCGAAGGTGGATTCACCATGCGCACCAACCGCCAGAGAACCACTGTGCTGACCAGCACCGATCCCGGAGAAGCCGCCGAGGCGGCAGCCGGGGAGATCCCAGCGACCCCCACCGCCGCCAACGGGCGGGTCTTCCAACTCGCGCTGCGCGACGCCGTGCGGGCGCCGGGCGGGCGAACGCTGCTCGACGGCGTCACCGTGTCCGTCGCCGCAGGCGAGCGAGCGGGCGTGATCGGCGAGAACGGCTCCGGGAAGTCCACGCTGCTGCGCCTGATCGCGGGGCTGGACCGGCCGGATGGTGGGGAGGTGACCGTCACCGCGCCCGGCGGCCTCGGCTACCTCGGTCAGGTCCCGGACCTGCCGCCGTCCGACACCGTGCAGAACGCGATCGACCATGCCCTGGCCGACATCCGCGACCTGGAACGCCGGATGCGGGATGCCGAACGGGCCCTCTCCGACGCCCCGGCGGAGGAACTGCCCGACCGACTCGTCCGCTACGGCGATCTCGTCGAGGCCTTCGAGCTGCGGGACGGCTACGCCGCCGACGCCCGCGTCGACGCCGCGATGGACGGGCTCGGGCTCGCAGGAATCGGCAGGCACAGGCTGCTCGGCTCGCTCTCCGGCGGCGAGCAGTCCCGGCTGGGCCTGGCCTGTCTGCTGGCGGCATCGCCGGAGCTGCTGCTGCTCGACGAGCCGACCAACCATCTCGACGCGGGCGCGCTCACCTGGTTGGAAGACCGGCTGCGCGGGCATCGGGGAACCGTCGTCGTGGTCTCCCACGACCGGGTCTTCCTCGATCGGGTGGTCACGACACTGCTTGCCGTGGACGCCGAACGGCACGTCGTCGAGCGACACGGCGGCGGCTATGCGGGCTACCTGCGGGACAAGCAGGCCGAACGCGATCGGTGGGAGCAGGCCCATCGCGACTGGCTGGCGGAGATCGAACGACAGACGGCGTTGGCGTCGTCGGCGGCGAACGTCCTGGCGGCGGGACCTCGGCGCGACACGGAGAAGTCGTCGCAGCGGCATCAGCGCTCGGTGGAGAAGCAGATCTCCGCGCGGGTGCGGCAGGCGAAGGAGCGGGTGCGACGACTCAAGGAGTCACCGGTCCCGCGTCCGCCCGCGCCGCTGCGCTTCCGCGCCACACTGCGCGGCGGCGGCGAGGACGGCTCGCGATCTCCGCTGGTCACGGCCGATCAGGTCCTGGTCGGGGACCGACTCGACGTGGCGTCCTTCGACGTGCGCGGCGGAGATCGGGTACTCATCACCGGCCCGAACGGCGCGGGCAAGAGCACGCTGCTCCGGGTGCTCGCCGGTGACCTCGAACCGGATCGGGGACGGGTGCGCAGGCCGAAGCGGCTGGGCTGGCTTCCGCAGGACGACCCGATCGGCGACCCCGATCGCACGCTGGCGGAGGCCTTCGCGGCCGGGCTGCCGGGCCCGTCGACGGAGCATCGGGGCGGGCTGACGGCCTCCGGTCTGTTCCGTTCCGGCGAACTCGACACACCGCTGAGCGGGCTCTCCATCGGGCAGCGCAGGCGGCTGTCACTGGCGAGGCTGTTCCGCCGCGAGGTGGACCTGCTGTTGCTGGACGAGCCGACCAACCACCTCTCCCCCGCGCTGGTCGAGCAGCTGGAGGAGGCGCTGGCCCAGTACGCGGGTGCCGTGGTGATCGTCTCGCACGACCGGATGCTGCGCTCCCGCTTCACCGGTCGCGTCGTCACGATGCGGGCGGGCAGGCTGGTCGACTGAGCTAAGAGCCTGCCTTTGATCCCCACTTTCGGAGTTGCGCGGGGCCAACGCGGCGATCTGCGGCGTTGTCGTCAGCTGATCCCCGCTCACGACTCCAGGAGGATCAAAGACAGGCTCTCAGGGTGCGGGGTCGGCGGCGGTGGTTCGTGGATCTCGGGTGCTCTGCCGGAGTCGGGCCACGGCAGAGCACCCGAGAGGTTCGGGCTGCGGCCCGAGCCACCGGGTGGGCGCCGGTGTCCGGGGATGCCCGGGCCGCCTGTCGACTGCGGACGGATACACAGCCGACAGCCTCGGCAGCGGCGCGGGCGCCAGGCGGGATGGCCGCCCGCGCCGCCGGTGGTCCGAACCGCGCGGGGTCCGCGTCGGGGGAGGTTCGGACCGCCCCGGCCGGGCGGGCGACGCCCGGATCGGGGAGTTCACGGCTCTGCTGCTTCTAGGTGATCCCTGCGTCGCATCTGAAGCGCTGCCACCGTGCGAGACTCGGCCGTGGCCACGCCGTCCGGTCGCTCATCGCGGGGCCGCCGATGCCAGGTGCGGGATCGGTGCGGCGGGGGTGGTGGTGAGTCCGAGGCAGAGCGGGCAGCGTTGCTCGTCGTAGTAACAGACGCGCAAGGGCCGCCGGTTCATCGCGCGAAACTCGACCGCCGGCGCGCACACCGGCCGGATCAGATCGGAGCCGTTCCAGTCGGCCGGGGCCAGATGGGTGTCCCCGGTGCGCACGCTCCGCACGAACCAGGCCGTCGCCGTCACGACGGAACCGCCGGAAAGCAGACGGCGCAACGCAACAAGCGAAGCCACTCGGCCACCGACACGATCGCCGCCCCGCAGACCGCGACGTCGAGTGAGCTGTAGTCCTCGTCCCGCCGATGCTCCAGGCGGCGGAACCGCCCGCCCCACCTCGGCGGATGGTCCGCCGAGGGTTCCTTCGGCCGAGGCGCGGCCGGGTCGGCGGCGGGAGAATCGGAAGAAGAGGAGCCGCCCCGTTCGGCGGGTTCCCCGCTCCGAATCGGTGCCGTCGGGGAGCCGAGGTCGGGCCTGCACCCCTCGGTGCGAGGCGGCCGGCAGGCCTGGACGGTGGCGGAGGCACCTGCGCCGCCCGTCATCGGTGCACCAGCTGAAGGCGGCGGCGATCGTGGATGAAGTAGCGGACCCGCGAGGCACGGGAGTACACCGCAGGCTGCGGCGCCCGCAGCTCGACACCGCCGAGCACCACCGAGATCAAGGCACAGCACGGCACCGGCCGAGGACGGCGAAGCAGCCCGTGCAGCCACTGACCCACCGCGCGCCTCACGTGAGGCTCCCCGAGAAGGCGTGCACCCAACCCGCAGGCACGGCGGGGACCGGAGTGGAGAGCCGGATCTGCGTCGAGTCGACGGCCACGGTCCGGCTCGACGGGATCGGCGGCGCCGAGTACTGCGCGGCTCGGCGCCGGGACGGCGACTCGCGCCGGGCGGGGGCCTCGGCCTCGACTTCAGCAGACGCCGCCTCCGCCCGGACCCTGGCGATCACGTGAGCAGCGCGCAGCCGCTCCTCGACGGCGCGAATCCGCCGCCAGTCCTTTCGCGACGGTGGACGTCGACGCGGATGCGACTCCCGCCACCGCCGCCAGGCGAGGTCGAAGACGCCGAAGACGAGCAGGGACGCACCGACGGCGGTCAACGTGGCGAACAGATGATCATCGATGAACCTCACCGCGCCGATCCCAACGCACCCACCGGGCCAGCAGATAGATCTTGTGTTGGACGATCCGCCGTTAGGCTCTCGGCGGGATGAGTCACGACGGTTGCCACGTCGTAGCTCCTCTCGTTGTGGAGGGGCCGGAGGCTTGGAGGTGTCCGGCCCCTTCGCTGTTCCTGGAGTTCCGCCAGCATGGACGACCCATATCCGAGGATCAAGGTAGCCGAAGGGAAAATTTTCGATTTAGCCCAGACGGACTAACCTGGTCGAGTCACGCCTACCCCGTAGAGTCAGGCGGCCAAGGGCCGAGCGACGTCGAGAACAGGAGGACAGATGGCAGAGGACTTCCGCGCAGGGGTCCGCATGCGCCGGATCGGCCGTGAGCTGCGGAAGTGGCGGAACGAAGGCGACCTCAAGCTTGCCGACGTGACCAAGCGACTCCGCTGGTCAACGTCGAAACTGAGCAAGATCGAAAACGCTGCGCAGACGATCACTGTCATCGACGTGCTCGCGTTGGCGCTCGTGTACTCGGTGCCCGAGGCCGAGCGCGACCGCCTCAGCAACGCAGTGCTGACAGCCCAAGAGCCTGGGTGGTGGCAGCAATACGGTGACGACGTCCTGTACGAGGCAACCCAAGACTTCGTAGAACTCGAAGCCGACGCAGCAGCAGAGCGCACCTTTACCGCGCAGCTCGTCCCCGGCTTGTTCCAGACCGAGAGCTACGTTGCCGCGCTCGGCCGCGCATGGGTACCCCAACCATCTGCAACGACGGTCGCCAACCGCACTGAAGTGCGACGAACACGACAGTCACGGCTGACCGGAGATCGCAGTCTGTCCGTGGAGGCCGTCATCTGGGAACCCGCGCTGCGTCAAGGCGTCGGCGGACCGGACGTGATGCGCGAGCAGCTCACCCATCTCGGCAAGCTGTCGCAACTGCCGAACGTCTCCATCCAGGTTCTACCACTTGGAACGGGTGCGTTTCCAGCGATGGGTAGTGGCTTCGAACTCCTGTCGTTCACCGAGCCGCATCTCGATGACGTGGTCTATGAAGAACACCTCACACACGGCATCTACCTGGAAGAACCCGAAGAGGTAAGTGCGTATAGCCTGAACTTCGAGGGGTTGAAGGCGACAGCACTTGACCCTGAGCGGAGCCGGCGGCTGATCGCCGATGCGGCCCGCGCATGAACCATCAGACAAGGGGACCGATGATGACCGCTACCTCGGACCTGTCACACGCAAGGTGGCGCAAGAGCAGCCGCAGCAACAACGGCGGAGGCGGCTGCGTCGAGGTCGCTCATGCATTAAGCCTGGTCGGCATCCGTGACACCAAGAACCGCGAGGGCGGAACACTCGCCGTCGCGCCGGCAGCCTTCGGCTCGCTAGTGACCGCGATCAAAGACGGCCGACTGCGCTGATCACCTGCCTCCAGGACCCCGGCCGCACACAGCGACCGGGGTTCCTGCGCCTCACCGTGCCGAGTCTCGCGGTCCCGTCACCAGTCGAGTCCAAGTCCACAGTGGACTGAATCGGCATCCCGCCGGCCCCAAACCCGCTTGACGACCCGACCCCCTCCTGCGGCACCATGGCCGGACACACACAGTGAGGAGTCGAGCATTGTCGGTCACCGACGTCGTCGCCCGGCTTCGCCAGGCACACGCGCTGCTCACCGAAGCCCGCCACGCCACCACCCAAGCCGACGCAGCCATCACCGACGGCGCCACCCTCTTCGCCAACGCCACGGCCGGCTCCACCCAGCCCGAAGTCGGACACATCAACCACCTCGCCACCGCCTCCAGCACCGAAGTCCGAGCCGCCAACGCCCTCTTCGCACAAGCCCAAGACCTCATCGACGCCTACTGCCACGACATCGCCGGCCACGGCATCGGCGATCACGGCAACACATCCTCCACCTCACCCCGCAACGGACCCAGTGCACACGTCGAAGCGCAGGCGACTCCATCGCTCAACACAGCGACCGAGGACCCAGAGACCAGCTACGCCGGCTGGATCGCCGAACTCCGCCGTACCGGAACAAAAATCAGCCCAGAACGCATCATCCGGATGGCGCGCCATAGAGACGGGCACCTGGTATGGCTAGAGGAGGGGACCGAGGGTTCGTCTGGCTTAGCACACATACTTCGGCCGAAACGTCAGAACGATTTCGAAGAAACGGGGACACCGGCGAAACAAGTGGCTGACCTGATAATATCTGCAATAGAACGGGGATCACTGGCGGGGTACTGCGGAAAAGACGCCGAAGTCTACGACGTAGACTTCGGCGGCAAAAAACGACGGGTTGCGATTGTCATATCCAAGAATGGATATATCGTCACCTCCTATCCAATGAACCTAGAAGACAGGGTTCGACCGAATAAACGAAGGGCATGAATTTCATGACTGTCGACGTTGCACTACTCGCAGGATACGACGAAGGCCCGTTCTATTATTTCTCCGGAAAAGGTAGGCGATCTAACCATTCCATTGAAGAGGCCGCCGCTGAGCTGTCACTCGGCATCGACATAGTTGCCGACCTCACCGCCTGGAACGACGAATATCAGGACACTCTTGATCAAGATTACCCGCCCGACTCCAAATTCCCCACCCCCGAGGCCGAGCAAGCCTGGCGAGAAAAAGGAAAGGAACTAGCGGTCCGCATCAAGCAAGAGTCCCCAGTCGTCGCCAGCGTGGACTACCAGGCGAATGGATTCTACAAAGACGGTACGTGCGTGTTCTAGACAAGACCCGCGACCGAACCCCTGCCAGCATCGTCAATCCGGGATTCTCCCAGCGTAAGCCGTGCTGACACAGAAGAGAAGGGCAAGACACCTGACTAATGAACATCGTGAGAACCAAGCCGCCAAACAAGAGTGCAAGCTACAAGAAAGCAGCTTACTAGCTGCCGGAAGCATCTCCATGCTAGCAGGCTTCTTCGAAGGACCGCTGTTCTACCTCGACGGCGACGGCGATTGGATGAACCATTCACCGAAACAAGCCGGGAAGGACCTGCGCCTCAGCGCAGAACTCATTTCCGACATCACTACCTGGGACGATGAATACCAAGCAATCTACGACGACAACTACCCGCCGGATTCGAGATTCCCCACCCCGGCGACCAAAGCCGCCTGGATCGAGAAGGGCAGGCAACTCGCAGTCCGAATCAAACAGGAATCCCCGCTCGTCACCAGTGTGGACTACCAAGCCAACGGATCGATCAAGAACGGCGAATGCATGATCTGAACAACGTATGGACCGCGTCAAGGAAAGCCGATCAGCCTCAGCCATCAGCTTCGACACCAGAAGGGGCACGTCCGAGACCACCCACCGCGGCGTCTCAAGCCCGTCAACCGAGCCGAGGCCGGGCCCGAGCCCGGCCTCGCCCCTCACCTCACCCCAATCCCCACCACGCCTGCGCCGCCGCCTCCAGGGTCGGCTCGGCCGGGGCGGGCAGGCGCCGTAGATACCAGGGCAGCGTTCCGGAGCAGTGCAGCAGCGCATAGGCGAGCAGTCGCCGCGAGGTCTCCGGCGTCAGCCGGTCCGCGCCATAGCCGTAGGCCGTGAGCAGGGTGCGTAACGCGGTGGAGTCGCCCGCGGTGACGAACAGGCCCACCGAGGCGAAGTCGTACTCCGACGCGCCGCGCATCGCGGGCTCGAAGTCGAACAGTCCCGACAGCTCCCAGCCCTCGTCCCCCGGCGTCACCAGCAGGTGCTCGCCCATCACCTCGCAGTGCAGCAGAGCCGACGTCGCCTCGGTGTGCAGGTCGACCGAGTCCAGGAACTCCGGGATCTGCTCGGCCCACGCGGGTGCGAGCCCGGATTCGAGCTGCCGCTCCAGGCAGTTCGCGCGCTGATCCTCGATGAACTCCGCCCAGTCGGCCGGGCCGAGTTCGTCGACGGCCGGGGTGTTGACGGCGTGCAGCTCGGCGAGGGCGGTGCCCAGATTCTCGGCCACCGACGCCCGGTTGTCCGGCGGCAGCCGTCGCCACACTCGCGCCAGGCTGGTGCCGCGCAGCCTGCTCATCAGGAGGTACGTCCAGCCCTCGAACTCGCCCACCCATTCCGGGACGGGCGTGGGGATCGACAGTCTGCCGTCGATCGCGTCGAGCACCGAACTCTCGATGCCCGCCTCCTCGGCGTAGACGCCGGGGTAGAGCTTGAGGACTCGGTTCGCCCCGATCGCATAGACGGGCAGCGAGCCGTCGTCGAAGCGGTCGACCTCCTCCCCGTCCAGTCCGAGTTCGGCGCACAGGGCGTCGACACCTGGGCGAATGAGGTCGTCGTCGTCCGCGATCGCGTCGTACTGATCTTCGGTCTCGGCGACGGGCAGGAGCGTTCCCGGGGGCATGTCGCAGACCGTAAGCCATCCGCCCCACATTCCCGGATGAATTCTTGAACTCGCCATCGGACGACGGGCCCGCAGCGGAGTGGGCTCGACGCCCCAAAACGGTCTTCCCGAGCCGGTAGCGGCCGTGACCAGGCCCGCCGCCCGGCGGGGAAGAGCGGACGGACACTGCGGGTTGAAGCAGGGGTGAGGACCGAGGAAGCGGCTGCCGACGTCGACGTGGTGGTGATCGGCGCGGGTCAGGCCGGGCTGTCCACCGGCTTCCACCTGCGCCGGACCGGCCATCGGCCCGAAACCGGTTACGTGCTGCTGGACGCGCCGCCCGGTCCTGGCGGCGCCTGGCAGTTCCGGTGGCCGACGCTGCGGATGGCCACCGTGCATGGCGTCCACGACCTGCCCGGCCTGCCCATGGGGCCGGTGGACGAGACCGCGCGCGCCGCGACGGTGGTGCCTGCCTACTTCGCGGACTACGAGAAGCACTTCGCGCTGCCCGTGCATCGCCCGGTGCAGGTCCGCTCGGTGCGTCCAGAAGACGACGATCCGCAGGGCAGGCTGCGGGTGGAGACCGACCGGGGCGAGTACTCGGCACGGGCGGTGATCAACGCGACGGGCACCTGGACCCGCCCGTTCTGGCCGAGCGTGCCCGGTCAGGCCGACTTCCGTGGTCGACAGCTGCACACCGTGGACTACCAGGGCCCCGCCGAGTTCGCCGGAGCGCGGGTGGTCGTCGTCGGCGGCGGCTCCTCCGCGATCCAGCTGCTGGCCGAGATCGCAGGCGTCGCCGAGACGACCTGGGTGACGCGTCGACCGCCGGTCTTCCACGAGGGCCCCTTCACCCACGAGCACGGCCGGGCGGCGGTCGCGCTGGTCGACGAGGCCGTGCGGGCGGGCCGTCCGCCGGAGAGCGTGGTGGGTGTGACCGGTCTGCTGCTGACCCCGGAGGTGCGGCAGATGCAGGAGGCAGGCCTGTTGAATCGGCTGCCGATGTTCGACAGTCTGTCGCAGGACGGCCCGGTGTGGGACGACGGGCGGGCGGTGTCCGCCGACGTGATCCTGTATGCCACCGGATTCCGGGCCGCGCTGGACCACCTGCGTCCTTTGCGACTACGGGAGCCCGGCGGCGGCATCGTCGTGGAGAACACCCGCGTCCCCGCCGAGCCGCGCGTCCAACTGGTGGGATACGGCCCCTCCGCCTCCACCGTCGGGGCGACGCGCGCCGGTCGGTTCGCCGTCCGCGACGTCAACCGGCTGCTGGGCCGGGCCCCGCTGGGCAGCTCGGCGGTGCGCTGAGGCGCCGCAGCCGAGGCCCGGCATCGGAGCTCGGATCGGCGGAGCAGGTCGGGCCGTCGAACGACGTCGGGGTCGGCTGACATCGGCCGGCGTGTCGGCGACGACGGCGGCCCGGCGTGGCAATGCTCGGATGGGCAGAACGCGCCTGACGAGCCCGCTGTTCGGCTGATCCACTGCCGCTGAACGGGGGAACAAAGCCGTCCGGCAGATCACGAATCATCGAAATTGCGGATCGCGCCGCCGTTCTTGGCGTCGTGATCAGTGTTTCCTATTCCGCCCGTCGGCGTTATCGTCGGCCGATCCGCGGGCCTGCCATATCGGGCCTGTCGAGAATGCACCGAGTTTGACAGGATCGGCGGCGCCGGGGCCGCGACAGACACGATGCCCGCACGCGATCGACCCGGTTCGGCAGGCATGAGGAGGCACGATGTCGGAGCCGATCAGGCACCGTGGCCGTGGCCGCCTGCCCTGGCTGCTGCTCGCCACCGTCCTCGTCACCGCGCTGCTCGCGTGGGCGGCCGTCGACCGCTTCCCGAGTCTGCTCGGCGGACCGGACTGCTCGGACTCGGTGACGCTGACCGTGATGGCCGCGCCGTCCGTGGCGCCGCTGCTCGACGAGGTGACGACCGAGCCGAGGACGGACGAGAACGACGACTGCTATCACGTCGACGTGCGCTCCGTCGACTCCGCCGAGGCCGTGGAGGTGCTCGCCGATCCTCGGGAGGCGGCCGAGTACGCGGCCTGGCTCCCGGAGTCCAGCATGTGGTTGCGGCGGGCACGGGCGAACGGTGCCACCGAGGTGCCCGACTCCGGCGGCTCGATCGCGTCCTCGCCGGTGGTTCTCGCGCTGCCGCCCGACGCGGCGGCCGAGCATGGCGACGACCCCTCGTGGTCGGCGCTGCTGGGTCCGGAGGCGGGCGAGCCGAGCGTCTGGACGGCCGATCCCTCGCGCAGTGCCACCGCGACCTCGATGTTGTGGAGCGTGCGCAGACTGGCGAGGGACGCCGAGGACCCGGTGGCGGCGGCGACCGGCCGCTTCCGGCTGCTCGCCGAAGAGCTGGCCGCCGACGAGGACGAGCTGTACCAGCGGCTCGCCGACACCGACGAGCTGCCCGCCGCACTCACGACGAGCGAGCAGCGGCTCCTCCAGTACCGGGCCGACGCACCCGAGGTCGAGCTGCGGGCCGCCTACCCCGAGCGGGACGCGCCCTCCCTGGACTTCCCGTTCGTCCCGCTGCTCGACGCCACCCAGCGCGAATGGACGGCGGCGGGCGCGCTGGGCTCGGTGCTGCGGTCCGCCGAGACCGTGCGGCTGCTGGGCGACCACCGACTGCGCACGCCGGGCGGCGAGGCCATCGGCGAGCAGGACGCGCCGGAGTCGATCCCGCCCGTCTCACAGCCGGACACATCGGACGTCAACGAGACGCTCGGCATGTGGGCGGGTGCCTCCCGCAGCGGTCGGCTCCTGGCCGCACTGGACGTGTCCGGCTCGATGAACGACGACGTCCCCGGCACCGGTCGGACCAGGATGGAACTGGCGATCGGCGCAACGGAGCAGGGCATCGGGATGCTGCTGCCCACGACCCGACTCGGCCTGTGGACCTTCTCGACCCGGCTCGACGGCGACCTGGACTACCGCGAGGTCCTGCCCGTGCTGCCGGTTCGGGAGCACACCGAGGGCAGTGGGCTGGACGACCTGCGGTCGATCACCGCGCAGCCCGGCGGCGGCACCGGGCTCTACGACACGACACTGGCCGCCTACGAGGCGGCCAGACAGGGTTGGGAGCCCGGGCGGACCAACACCGTCGTCGTCCTCACCGACGGCCGCGACGAGGACTCCGAGAGCATCGGACTTCCCCGGCTGCTCTCCTCGCTGCGCGATCTGCAAGACCCGACCGCGCCGCTGCCGATCGTGCTGATCGGCATCGGGCCGGACATCGACGTCGATGCGCTGCAACAGATCGCCGACGTCACGGGCGGCCGGGTCTTCACCGCCGACGACCCGGCCGACATGGGCGAGATCTTCCTCGGCGCCCTGGGCAGCCAGCTCTGTCAGCCGCCGGGATGTGAACCGGGCTGAGCGGGGGGCAGCGCGGAGCCTGCGGCGGGCAGGCCGAGGACCGTTGATCACGACTGCGCGGAGTCGACGCCTCGGCGCGATCGGCGAGACGGGTGCGCCGAGGGAAGGCAACGGAACCGGGCGGGCCGGACGCCCGGCCCGTCAGCAGGGCTCCGAGGCGCGCTGCCCCGCTGTGCTCCGGCCTGCGCGCACCGACCCGGCGACGTGTTCGGCCTCCACTGCGCAGGTCTGGTTCGAGAGGCCCGAGACTCGCCGAGTACTCGACGTCGCGCGAGGAGAGCATCGCCCCTCGTCCTCGCCTGCCCGGTTCCACCAGCTCGGCAGGCCCGGAGCCTCCGCCCGCGACAGCCCCGCGACGACCTGCGGGCAGCCGAACAGTCCGGTGCTGCGACGGACCGTCTCCACAGCCGAGGCGGGAGACCGCCTGCGGCGCGGCACGAGTCGGCGGCGACTCGTCGCGCGGCAGGCGAGACCGCTCATTCGACGCCGCAGCGCTGCGCGTCGCTGATCCCTGCGTTCCTGCTGCGCGGGCCCGCACGGCGATCCGCGGCGTCGTCGGTCGCCATGCCCCCACCGTGGCTGCCTCCTGCCGCCGGGCGGTTCCTCCACGTTGGCCCCGCTCACGACTCCAGCGCCGATCAGCGACCGGCGCTAAGCAGTCCGGCTCGCAGGCATCGATCCCGGCATTGATCGCACTTTCGAGTAGAAAATTGCCGTCCACCCGAACTAGCGCCGAATGGTCGCTATAGTCCGGCCGTCAATCAGCCGAGACCATGAGGTTTCTTCGTGACCATTCCCGTTGTACCGGCGGAGGTATTGTGGTTCCGCCGTTTCCTGCCGATCACCGCGCCCCGCGTCCGGCTTTTCTGTTTCGCGCATGCGGGCGGCGCCGCCAGTGCTTTCCGAGGCTGGCCGCAGGGCCTTTCCCGAGACGTCGAGATGCTCGCCGTCCGCTATCCCGGCAGACAGGACCGGCTCGGTGAGCCCGGCGCCGAGCGGATGGACGATCTCGTCGAGCCGATCGTCGCCGCGATGGCGCCGTTCCGGACGGAGCCGATCGCCCTGTTCGGTCACAGCATGGGCGCCGCCGTGGCCTACGAGGTCGCCGTGCGGCTGGAACAGCTCGGCACGCCCGCCCTCGTGTTGTTCGTGTCCGGATACCCCGCACCGCTGCATCACGACGCCCGGCCCTTCGCGCCGCAGGACGACCGGACGATGCTCGCCGAGATCCGGGCCATCGGGGGGCCGCAGCTGGCCGACCTCGATCCGACCCTGTTGGAGTTGATGCTGCCCGCGCTGCGCGCCGACTGGAACGTGTTGACCACCTATCGCCCCACGCGGGGCCGACCGCTGTCCACCCCGGTCGTGGCCTACGCCGCATCGGACGACGCGCTGGCGCCGATCGACAGGGTCGTGGACTGGGCGGAGGTCACCACCGCGATGTTCGCGCACCGCACGTTCGTCGGCGGACACTTCTACCTGGTCGATCAGGAGTCGGAGCTGACGAGCGACCTCACCCGACATCTCGCCTCGACGGGCCGGTCGGCCCGACGCTAGCGGGGCGCAGGCGTCACCGATCCGCCCCGTCCTCTCCAGCGGGGTGGACGGGCGCCTTCGTCCAGGAAGGCCTAGACCGGCCCGGCCGTGTCGGCCGGGTCGTCGACGCCGAACACCGGTCCCGGCCAGTGCGCGATCACATGATCGCGGCACTCGGCCGGGGTACCCTCCGCCATGCTGACCAGCCAGCCCGGCGGCGTCGGCGCGCGGACCGGCCAGAGCGCATGCCTGCCCTCGTCGTCCACCAGCACCCGGACCCGCGACGCCGGATCGGCGAAGAAGTCGGTCATCGTCTGAACACCTCATTCGTTCTCGGCCCGGCCCTCGCACGCAGCTGCTCCGTACTCGATCCGCCCGTACTCGGCCCGCGCACACATCGGCTCACTCAGTCTCGGCTCGGCAACGGCTGCTCGGCCGCCGCGATGGCCGCGATCACCCCGGCGACCGTCGGCAGGTCGAACACCATGCGCACCACCAACCGCACCCCGAGCCGGTCGCGGACCGAAGACGCCATCCGCAGCACCAGCAGCGAGTCGCCGCCGAGCTCGAAGAAGCCGTCGTCGACGCCGATCTGGTCGATGCCGAGCACCGTTCGCCAGCATTCGGCCACCGCTCGTTCCAGCTCGGTGGCGGGCTCGCGGAACGGCGTGGTCAGCATCGGACGCGGCTGGAGACTGCTGCGGCCGAGCGCGCACGGCATTCCCGAGTCGTTCCCAGCCACTCCGCCGTCCCGAGGATCGGAGGTCGGCCGTAGATCGCCGAGGTCCCGGCCGTTCCCGTCCTTCGCCGAGCCGTTCACCGTCGTCCGGCGCTCCGCTCGATCCACGGCGGCGGAGGCGCCGGTGCCGTTCGACCCGTCCCGGCGATCCGGTGCCGCGAGGGGCGCATCCACCGAATCGCCGGTCAGGGCCTCGCCCGTCGCGTGACGGACGACCCGGTCCAGCCAGTGTCGTCGCCGTGCGAACGGGTAGCGGGTGAGGGGGACTCGCCTGCCAGGCGGCAGCACGCCCGCCCAGTCGACCGCCACTCCCTCGGTCCACAGTCGTCCGAGTGCGCCCAGCAGCACGGCCGAGTCCGGGCGCTCCTCCTCGCGGCTCTTCGCGGCCTGGACGACGACCGTCTCCGATCCGAGGCACTCCGTGGCCAGCCTGCCCAGCCCTCGGCCGGGGCCGACCTCGATCAGGATCGGGTCGTCCTGCCCGGCCAACGTGGCCAGACCGTCGGCGAAGCGCACCGTGCCGCGCAGGTGGCCGAGCCAGTAGCCCACGTCGGTCGCCTGCTCCTCGGTGATCCACTCGCCCGTCACGTTGGAGACGTACGGCACGGTCGGGGCGCCCAGCGTCACCCGGCCCAATGCCGCCTCGTAGTCGGGCAGGATCGCGTCGAGCAGCCAGGAGTGCGCGGCGCCCGCCACGTCGAGCCGCCGATTCCCGACGCCCGCCAGGTCGAGCCTGGCGCGCAGATCGGCGACGTCCTCGGCGGGACCGGACACCGAGCAGACCTGTGGCGCGTTGATCGCCGCCAACGACAGTCGCTCGGTGAGATACGGCGTCAGCTCCGCCTCGCCGAGGAACACGCTGAGGGTGGCGCCGCCCGCCCGCCTGATCAGTCGTTCGCGCTCCACCATCAGCGGCAGGACGTCCTCCAGCGAGATCACCCCGCTCAGGCACGCGGCGGTGTACTCGCCGAGCGAGTGTCCGAGCAGGGCGGTCGGGGTGATGCCGGCGGCCATGAGCAGCCGCGCGACCGCGTACTGGGTGCTCAGCAGCCCGGCCAGCACGCCGGGCACGAGGCCCCGCTCGCCTCGGTGGAGTACGGCGCGGAGATCCCGGTCGAGCACCGGCCGCAGGATCTCCGCACAGCGGTCCAACTCGGCGCGGAAGACCGGCTGCGTCTCGTAGAGCTCTCGTCCCATCCCGTCGTACTGGGCGCCGCCGCCGCCGAAGAGCAGGACGACGGGGCGGGCGCCTGCCGGGGCGAGCTGCGGTGCGAGGGGCAGTCGGAGGCGATGGACCGCGCTGTCCCGGTCGTGACACACCACCGTCCGCCGGTAGGGCAGGGCACGCCTGCCGACGCGCAGGGTGTGCCCGACGTCGTGGACGTCGAGTCCGGGCCGGGCGGCCAGATGGTCCGCGAGGTCGGCGCTCATCCGCTCCAGATCGCCTCGGGTCCGGGCCGACAGGGGTAGCACCGTCCATTCCGGAGCCGCCTCGCCCGTGCTGCTCGGCGGGGCTTGTTCCAGGATGACATGCGCGTTCGTGCCGCCGACGCCGAAGGAGCTGACGGCCGCCCGGCGCGGCCCGGTGCCCGGCCAGTCGATCGGCTCGGTGTTGACGTGGAAGGGACTGCTCTCGAAGTCGATCGTCGGGTTGGGCTGGGTGAAGTTCGGATGCGGCGGGATCAGGCCGTGCTCCAGCGTGAGCACCGTCTTGATCAGCCCGGTGACTCCGGCGGCGGCGTCCAGGTGACCGACGTTGGCCTTCACCGAGCCCAGCGCACAGAAGCCTCGGCGATCGGTGCCCCGTCGGAAGGCCTCGCTCAGCGCGGCGACCTCGATGGGGTCGCCGACGAACGTGCCGGTGCCGTGCGCCTCCACATAGCCGATGTCGGCGGCGTCGATCTCGGCGTTCGCCTGCGCGGCCAGGATCGCGGCGGTCTGGCCCGCCCGACTCGGCGCGGTGAAGCTCGCCTTGCCGGAACCATCGTTGTTGATCGCGGTGCCCTTGATCACGGCGCGGATGTGGTCGCCGTCGGCGAGCGCGTCGGTCAGGCGCCGCAGCACCACGACGCCGACGCCGTCGCCGCCGATGAAGCCCGCGGCATCCCGGTCGAACGGTCTGCATCGGCCGTCCGGCGAGTAGGCGCCCTGCTCGACGTACCGATAGCCCAGCTTGTCGGGGATCACGGTGACGCCGCCCGCCAGCGCCGTGTCGCACTGAAGGTTCAGCAGGTCCTGGCAGGCGAGGTGGACGGCGACGAGCGAGGTGGAGCACGCCGTCTGCACGGCGAAGGCGGGCCCGGTCAGGTTCAGCGCGTAGGAGACGCGGTTCGCCAGCGTGTCGGGCAGGTTGGCGACCTTGGCCACCATGCTGGTCATCGAGAACTCGCCGCCGTAACGCGGGTAGACATGCGACAGGTAGTACTCGTTCTGGCTGGAGCCGGCGTAGACGCCGATCGGGCCTGCCGGGCGGTCCGGGTCGTGGCCTGCGTCCTCCAAGGCGTGCTGGCAGGTCTCCAGGAAGACGCGCTGCTGCGGATCGAGCATCGCCGCGTCGGTGGGCAGGAAGCCGAAGAACTCGGCGTCGAAGCGATCGGCGTCCGGCATGGACAGCGCGACCCGGACATGGGTGTCGTCGGTCAGCAGCGCCGGATCGCCCCCGGCGGCGAGGAACTCCTCGTCGCTGATCGGGCGCACGGCCTCGCGGCCCGCGACGAGATTCGCCCAGAACTCGTCCAGGTCCTGCGCGCCGGGGAACCGGCCCGCCATCCCGATGATCGCGACGTCCCATTCGCGAGCGCCTGCGAAACCATCAGCCATCGTGCGGTGCTCCTCTTCGTGTCCTGACCGAGTTCCTCGCGGCGATGGTGTGACGGCGGCGGGCCGCCACATCGGATTCCGGGCGGGCCGCCACATCGGATTCCGGGCGGGCCGCCACATCAGACTCCTGGCCAGCCGCCACCTCGCACTCCGCGGCCGCAGCAGGCTCCGCGCCGTCTGCAACCGGCTCCGACTCCGGGCAGACCGCCATGAAGCCCGCGAAACCCGCCCCCGGCCCCGGCTCCGGACCGGGCGCCGACTCCGCGCCTGCCCGGGCCGCCGGGCCTGCCGGGCTCGTGGGCCGCCCTCGCCCGTCCCACGGCGCCGCTTGCCTCGGGGTCGAGTGCCCCGGGGCGGACTCCGCCCCGTCGGCAAGGAGTCGGGCCTGCTCGGCCACCGTCGGATGCGCGTACAGATCGGCGAGCGGGATGTCACGGCCTACGAGGTCGACGAGGGCCGTGTGCAGTCGGGTCATCGACAGCGAGTGCCCGCCGAGGTCGAAGAAGTTGTCCTGCGAGCCGATCATCGAGCGGCCGAGCACCTCCCGCCACACCGAGGCGACCCGCTTCTCCAGCCCGCCGCGTGGCGGGACGAATCGCGTCGAGACCGGCTCGGCGGGCAGGCTCCTGGCGGCCAGTGCACGTCGATCGACCTTCCCCGAGGTGGTGCGCGGCAGGTCAACGAGGAATTCGCAGCGCCAGGGCACCAGATGTCGGGGCAGCGTCCTGGCACAGTGTTCGCGCACGGCGTCCGAGGTGGGCGACGCCCCCGCCACCGGCCGCAGGTAGGCGTGCAGCCGGGGATCGCCGGGATGGTCCTCGCGGACGACGACGGCGGCCGAGGCGACCTCGGGATGGTCGACGAGCACCGACTCGATCTCACCGAGTTCGATGCGGACGCCCCGGATCTTGACCTGCGAGTCCGTCCGCCCCGTCACGTGCAGCCTGCCGTCGGCATCCCAACAGGCCAGGTCACCGGTCCGGTACATCCGGGCGCCGACCGGGCCGAACGGATCGGGCAGGAAGCGCAGCGACGTCAACGAGGGCTGGTTCAGATAGCCCCTGGCCACGCCGGGGCCAGCGAGATACACCTCGCCCACCGTTCCCGGCGGCACCAGCCGCAGCGAGGCGTCCAGGACCAGCACTCGCATTCCCGGCACGGGGCGGCCCACCGCAGGCCGGTCCGTCTCGGCCAGCGGATCGCTCATCGTCGCGCACACCGTGACCTCGGTCGGGCCGTAGGCGTTGATCAGCACGCGAGTGCCTGCCCACTGCCGTACCAGGTCCGGCGGACACGCCTCACCGCCGACCACCAGCGTCCGGACGTCGGCGAGGCCGTCGGGAGGCAGCGCCGCCACCGTCGACGGCGACAGCACCACGTGGGTGACGCGCTGCTCGGCGAGGAGCCGGGTCAGTTCCGGTCCCGGCCGCAGCCGGTGCGCGGGCGCGCAGACCAGTGCGGCGCCGTTGGTGATCGCCTGGAGCAGCTCCCAGACGGCGGCGTCGAATCCCGGCGAGGCGAACCGCAGGACCCGATCCCCCGGCTCCACCGTCCAGCCGATGCGCCGG
Source organism: Actinoalloteichus fjordicus (assembly GCF_001941625.1). Lineage (NCBI taxonomy): Bacteria > Bacillati > Actinomycetota > Actinomycetes > Pseudonocardiales > Pseudonocardiaceae > Actinoalloteichus > Actinoalloteichus fjordicus. Next base: position 1,438,308 of record NZ_CP016076.1, on the reverse strand, counting down.
GTGGCGGCGAGCGCGGCGAGGCCTCGATGCTCGACGACGACGCCCTTGGGGACGCCGGTCGAGCCCGAGGTGTAGATCAGATAGGCGGCATCGGCCGGGGCCGACGGCGCGAGGCGGTCGGCGTCCTCCAGCGGCTCGGCGGTCAGCGCCGCAAGCTCGGACCGCACTTCGGCCGAGTCCTGATCGAGCAGCGTCCAGCTTCGGTCCACGTCGTCGCGCCGAGCGGTGGCGCCCGCCTGATCGGTGATCAGCAGCATCGGCCTCGCATCGGACAACATGGTGCGGATTCGATCGGGGGGCAGCTCGCCGTCGATCGGCAGGAAGGCACCGCCCGCCACGATCACCGCGAGCGTCGCGACCACCGAGTCGGGCGTGCGAGGCAGCGCGACAGCCACGACTCGTTCCGGTCCGACGCCTCGGGACACCAGCAGCCTGGCGAGTCGGTTGACTCGCGCGCTCAGCTCGGTGTAGCTCCATTCCCGATTCTCGAAGACGACGGCGGGCGCGGCGGGCGTGGCGGCGGTCTGCTCGGCGAACAGCGCGGCAAGGGTTCGCTCCGGCGGAGGCGGGCTGCCCGCGCCCCAGCGCAGCAGCGTCGTTCGCTCATCGTCCCGGACCCGAGGAATCGCCGCGATCGGCCGGGCGGCGTCGAGAGCGACGAACTCGGCCAGGTAGTCCGCCAGCCGACGGCCCAGCGCGGCGAGGTCCGGTTCGGCACCGTGGCCGGGGTCGCCGAGAAGATCGATGTCGATGCCGCCGTCGGGGCCGTCGTGGACGTCGATGCTCAGGCCTGCCTGGCGCCCGCCGGACTCGAACTGATGCAGGCTCGCGACTTCACCGGCGAAACGGAGCGGCCTGCCGACCCGGTTGATGTTCACCGTCACGCCGTAGAGCGGTCGATGGTCGGCGGAATCACGCATCGCCCGCAGCTCGCGTTGCGGAAGCCGCTGATGCAGCACCACGTCCCTGGCCTCGGCGGCCACCTGGCGGATGAGTTCGGCGGGGGTCTGCCACGGCGGCATCGGAATCCGCAGCGGCAGGATGTCGGCCGTCATGCCCGGCACGCTCAGGGCCAGACCGCCGGTACGGCCCTTGACGGCCAGGCCGAGCGTCACCTCCTGCGGACCGTTCGGCGGCGTCAGGAAGCCCGCGAGTGCGGAGAGCAGGAACACGCTCCACCCGGTGCCGGATCGACGCGCCGCCGCCGACAACCGGGCGGTGTCCTCGGGAGACCACCGCAGCCGCCATCGGCTCCGTGACGCGGAATCCGGCAGCGCGGAGCAGGCTGCCGACGCCGCCGGGAGGGCGGGCGGGGTGATGGGCGGAGGTCCGGCAAGGACCGAGGTGCGGTGCTGGGCCGACGAGCACGAGTCGGACGGTGCCCGTTCGCTCCGATCGGTCTCCTCGGCGTCGACCGGGACCGACGCCGTGGAGACCGACGCCGTCGAGGTCGGCACGACGGGCACGGTGTCGGCAGGCACGGTGAACGGGACGACGGGTGCGAACAGCGGGAAGTCGGTGATCGGGTTCGATCCGGGCAGGGTCGACCCTGGCAGGGAGACCGATCCCCGGGATGTCCCGGGCACCTGCGGCGCAGGCTGAAGGGGGATGACGGCGGCCTCCCCCGCACCGGCTTCGACGACGACCGCCGAGGGCAGGATGCGCTCCGGCGTCGCCCCGTCCGACGAGCGCGGACCCGTCGCGCGATGCGGCACCACCGCGGAAGCACCGGGAGCGACCCCCTCCGCGCCGCGTCCGCGCCGCGCGGCGCCGAAGACGACGGCCTCGCCGCCCGTCTCGGCGGCCTTGGCAAGCCGATCCGTCCAGAACTCGTGATCGCGCCCCGCCGCAGCGGAGCCTCGGTAGGCGGTCTCCTCGGCGAGCAGGGCGGCCAGCGGTCCGAACGGCGTCGCGGGCAGCGGCGTGCCCGCGACCAAGGCCGAGTACACCGAGGCGACCCGCCGCAGCAGCAGGGCGCTGCTGTAGCCGTCGAGCAGCAGGTGATGCACGTTCTGGTACCAGAGCACCCGATCGGCGGACAGGATGAACACCGCGAACCCGAACAGCCGGTCGCGCAGCGGATCACGCGGCACCGCCAGGTCCTCGTGCATCCACCGCACCGCCGTGGCCGCCGGATCGGGCTCGCCGCTGGAGCCGTATCGCGGCTCGCCGCTGGGACCACGTAGCGGCTCGCCGCTGACGTCCCTGATCACCAGCCACTCCCGCACGACGCGGTCGAGCTCGTCCGCGTCGCCGACCATCTGTCGGATCTCGCCGTCCTGCTCGGTGAAACGGACCCGCAGGCACTCCGTCTCACGCACCGCCGTCCGCAGCGCCGTCACGAACTCCGCGAGACGCAGCCGACCGGGGATCTCCAGACATCCGCCGGTGTTGTAGGCCGGATCGGCGGGATTCAGTCGCTGTGCCAGCCAGATCTCGTTCTGGGCGACGGTGAGGGGAAGCGCCTGCTCGGCAGGCGTTCCTGCTTCGGCCGCCGATGCATCGAGTGACGAACCGTCCTGTCTGGTCAGGCAGCCGAGAGCCGAGGCAGGATGCGCCGCGTCGGCGGGTGGTGCGGCCCGCGATGTCGCACCGACGGACTGGGGCGGGTCGATCGCGTCAGTCATGCCGATCGACCATCCGCCGGGCCGAGCACCAGGCCTGCGGGCCCGGACTGCAGAAAGGCGGGCGTCGGGCCCACCGGCACCTCGTCGACCGGGAACAGCGCCGGGTTGAAAGCCTCGTGCACGAACAACACGGGCTGGTCGTCCAGCAGGATCAGGTACTCACGGAAGGCACAGCGTCCTGTGGCCCGGCCGGGCCAGCGCGTGCGACCACGCGCCCTGAACTCGCGTCGTTGGGCGAGGCCCAGACCGTCAAGCCCGATCCCGATCGGAGTCTGCGCACTGGTCAGCGCCGTCGCCACGTCCTCCGGCAGACCGACCGGCGCGACGGTGCAGTTCAGCGAGAGCAACCGCTCCCCCACGTCGAACAGGGCGGAGCGGCGCAGGATCACCTCGGCCCGTTCGGCGGTGGCACGCAGCACCGAGGCGACGTCGGCGGGCACCAGCAACCGATCGACGATCCGCTGCTCCAGCAGCCGTAGCGAGATGGTCGCGCCCGAAAGCTCCGTCAGAAGTGCCGTCGTCGAACCGCGATGCTCCAGTATTCGCCTGGTGATCGCGGCGCCGAAGGCCCCGGACACACCGTCGACGGGATCGTCGATCAGGTCGTCCGCCGAGACGATCGGCGTCCCGCCTGCTGCCTGCCGCTGTGGAGTTCCAGCGGCTCGCCGCTCCGGCGTTCCAGCGGCTCGCCGCTCCGGCGTTGCAGCGGCTCGCCGCTGTGGAGCCCCAGCGGCCTGCCGCTCCGGAGCCCCAGCGGCCTGCCGCTGTGGGGTCATCGCATCGCTACCCGTCGCTGCGGACACGGTGGCACTCCCTGCTGGTCACGAGTGAGGACGGAAATCGGACGTGGATCTCACCAGCAGCGAGCCGGTGAGATCCGAGGCACGGACCCGGTCCAGGGCCGAGCAGACGGCGACGAGCCCGGCGAGGTGTCCCAGCAGCTCGCGCTCCGAGTCGCCGGGTGCGGGCAGCAGGCCGGTGGTGTTCCCCGCCGGACGGGGCCGACGGCCGGGAAGAGCGGTGGCCTGCTCGTCGTCGGGAACGGCACCGTCGGTGACCACGGCATCGTGATCGCGTGGTCGACGGAGCAGCAACGCGACGCCGACATCGTCCGCAGGCAGCGATTCACCTCGGTCCGCAGCCGCCCACTGCCGGTGGACGGCGCGCGTGCGCTCGGTCGGCGCCAACTCGACGCCGATCAGCAGAACCTGTTCGACTCCGTCGTCGTCCAGCTGCAGATCGGCACTCGCCAGCGCCTCCGCGGTGAAATCGCGGCGCAGCGAGAGACAGGAGACCGGGCCGCTGATGCCGTGTTCGATGCCGACCATGCCGACGCCCGCGCTGTGCACCGACTCGTAGAAGAACAACGGATTATGCGGCAGGCCGCGAAGCTGGCGGCGGGTGTGCTGGTCGACGGTGGTCGAGTCGCCGAACAAGGTGGCGAGCACGATCCCGGTGGCACCGCCGTCGATCGGCGCCCGAGCAGCCGCCGCCCTGAGGAGCCGCCGGGCGGTCTCGGCCACCAGCGGGGAGAACCGGGACATCGCGAAGCCGGGCAACGGCGGCAGCGCCCGTTCGGCCGCACCGGGCAGACCGGCGGCGGCCGCCCCCCAGGGCAGCAGGCAGGCGGCCTCGACGACCTCGAGAACTCCCTGCGGGACAGGCGCATCGGTGACCGGTGCGGAGCTGGCGGGACCGGAGCCCGTCGCGGCGGTCACGGCCTGCCCACCAGGATCGCGGTGTTCAGCCCGCCGACCGCCGAGTTCACCGTGAGCACCCGGCGAAGCGCGATCCGGCGGGGTCCCTCCGGCACGTAGTCCAGGTCGCACGCCGGATCGGGATCGCCGTAGCCCACGGTCGGCGGCACCATGCCCTCCCGCAACGCCAGCAGCGCGATGACCAGCTCGACCGCTCCGGTGGCCTCCAGCAGGTGACCCGTGCTGCCCTTGGTGGAGCTGACCGGGACCGAGGAGGCGTGTGATCCCAGCACTCGATGCAGGGCGGCCGTCTCCGCAACGTCGTTGGACCGGGTCGCGGTGCCGTGGGCGTTGACATAGTCGACCTGTTCGGGGCCGACGCCTGCGAGACACAACGCCGAGGCCGCTGAGGCCGCCGCCCCTCCCCCGGTCGGATCGGGCCGGACCAGATGATGCGCGTCGGCGGACATCCCCCAGCCCTCCAGGCGTCCCAACGGCTCCGCGCCCCGACGTCGAGCCCTGGTCTCGGACTCCAGCACGAGCATGGCGGCGCCGTCTCCCAGCAGCAGACCGGCGCGGTCCGTGGAGAAGGGGTGCATCCGAGGAGCTTTCGTCAGGGCCTTGGCGGCGTCGAAGTTCCGGAAGGCGTGCGGGCCGACGAGGGAGGCGCCGCCGCAGACCACGGTGTGGGCTCGACCGCTGCGGATCAGGGCAGCGCCGTGGACGATCGCATTGGTCGACGCGACGCAGGCGTTGACGAAGGCACGGGTCGGCCCGGTCAGGCCCAGGCGGCGGGCGACGTCCTCGGCGAGATGCGCGGGCACGCAGTCGGACAGGCCGAGGGCGCCGCCCTCGTCGGTCGTCTCGCCGTCGGTGTCCCAAGGGCAGGTGGCGGTCTCCTGCGAGGCCCGGGCCTCGGCCTTGTCGAAGCCGGACCAGAAGTCGGTGTGTGCGACGTCGTCGCCTGCCGTTCCGAGCAGCAACGCGGCATCCAGCGGACCCTGCAGACCCGCACCGGCCAGGGCGTCCCGTGCACAGGCGAGCACCACGGACCGCTGTCCGGGGGAGCCGCCCGACCACGCCGCGAGTCGCGTCGAGTCCGGCCCGTCCGCCGGGTAGATCGCGGCGTGGCTCGCTCGAGACCGACTGACGTCGAACCGCCGGACGGGGCCGAAGGCGGCTCGACCGGCGAAGACGCCGCCCAGCAGCGCATCGAGACCGAACCCGAAGGCGGTGAAGACGCCTAAGCCGGTCACCACGACCTTCTCACCAGACACTCCGTGCCTCCGAGACTGATCGCCCGGCCCGGTTGAGGTACTCGTGCAGCCCCGCGACGGAGGTGAACTCGGTCAGCTCCTCATCGCGCGGATCGATCCAGACTCCGTGCCGTTCCTCCAGCACGTATAGGAACCAGACCAGCGAGAACGAGTCGAGCACCAGCTCGTGGGCGTTCGCGTCGACGTCCTCCGTCGCACCGGGCACGCCCGCCTCCGTCAGCAGTGCACGCAGGACCTCCATGCTGATCACGTGACGGCCCCGGAAGGCTGCGCCGCCGAGCGCCGGTCGACGATGAACTGGACGAGGGCGCCGATGGTGCCGGGCGGGTCCTGATAGAACTCCTCGTCGTCCAGCCCGACGCCGAACCGCGCCTCGGCCTGCACGACCAGCTCGACCAGGAACAAGGACTCCAGTTCCAGCGGAGTGTCGTCGGTGACGTCCTGCCCGATCTCCAGGTGCAGCACGTCACGCAGCACCTCGACGACGAAGTCACGTACCTCTGTCTTCACTCACTTCTCCTGTCGGTTCAGTCAACGACCCTGGGGCGGGCGGCATGCAGCAGGTCACGGTCACGAATGAGCTTTCCGGTGGCGGTGCGCGGCAGCGCCGGACCGAGGTGCACGCGTTTGGGCACCTTCACGTGGCTCAGGCGCTCTCGGCACCAGGACAACAGGTCCGCCGTGCTCAACACGCCCGAGACGCCGACGTGAGCCTCGATCACCTCGTGGTAGGTCACGACGGCCTCGTTGACCTGCTCGTGCTCGTGCAGAACCGCCTCGATCTCGGTCAGGTCGACCTTGAGTCCGCCGATGGCGATCACCGAGTCGGTCCGGCCGAGGATGCGCAGCGCGCCCGTCTCGGCGTCCTGATCGGCGCGGTCGAAGGTGCGCAGCCAGCCGTCGACGACCCGCACGATGCCGTCGGACCGCACATAGGGGGTCTCGTCGATGGCGATGAACAACTCGCCGCCCGAGCAGCGCACCGTGATCCCCGGCAGCGGGACACCGACGGCCTGCGGGCCGAGCCGCCCGGTCAGGTCGGCGGCGATGACGCCGACCTCGGTCATTCCGTAGACCTGACCCAGCCGGATGCCGAGCCTGCGCTCGACCAGATCGAAGACGCCGCGATCGAGCACGTCGCCCGCGCACACCGCACCCCGCAGGCTCGGCAGCGGGGGCGGGTCGAACACCGAGGCGAGGAGTTCGAAGTGGGTGGGGACGCCGAGGATCATCGCGACGTCCTGCCGGGCGGCCAGATCCAGCAGCTCGCGCGGTCGGACGCTGAAGGTGAGCACGAGCGTCGCGTTCACCCGCAGCGAGTGCAGCACCCCGACGATCAGCCCGAAGGAGTGCGACATCGATCCGAGCAACAGGACTCGTTCGCCCGCAGCGGGCGCGCCTGCCAGCAGGGCGATGCGGTCCAGCTCGGTCTGGAGCGACGCCGCGGTCCTGCCGATGATCTTGGGTCGTCCGGTGGACCCGGAACTGCTCTGCACCAGACAGTGCGGCCCCTGCGCAGGCCGACCGCCGCCGGTCGATCGGGTCAGCACCTCGCGGGTCGCCCGGAACACCGCCCTAATCTCGCCTGCGGTGTCCGAGTGCAGTTCGAACTGCGGTTCGTACCGACGGAACAGGCGATCGACCTCGGCGGGTTTGGCGCGTGAATCGACCAACAGGACCTGGGCGCCGCAGCGCCAGAGCCCGAACAGAACGTAGAACAACGTGCAACTGGGCCCGATGCGCAGGGCCACCGTAGTGCCGGGGCCGATTCCGTCCCGCTGAAAGAGATCCGTGAATTCCTCGACCCGGGCGATCAGATCGCCCCTGGTCACGTTCTCATCGCCGTGAATCCACACCACGTCGTCGGCCGCGCCGTCGATCAGTTCGGCAATCCAGGTGGACAGGGCCTCCCAGTCCGCCGGTCTGTCGTCTATCGTCACGATCATCCGATCTCGCCACACGGTGACCCGACCGAGTCGATCGAGTCTTGAATAATCGTCATGCTGATTTCAGGATCGGCACGGCAGCCGATCCGACACGATTTCTCGGATCGAGCAGATTTCGCCGTCGAATACGGCCAGGTGACGTCCCGCCGGTTCGACGGCGGCAGCTCCAGTGGCGACCAGGACGTCAGCAGACCACGGCGCGGCGCGGCGAGAGCAGGAAGATCAGGTCCGGCCTGCCGCCACCGACAGTCGCCTCGCCTCGTCGCGCTCGGCGGTCACGGGATCGACGACGAATTCGAGCAGCCCCAGCTCTCCGACGTCCCCTCGGGACCGCAGGCTCAGCCCTGCCTCGGCGGCGAGCCGCGCGAACTGATCGGCAGACCGCTCCAGACTGCCGAAGAGCAGCAGCATACGGAGGTCCATCGCGGCGAACGCGGCGTCGGCCGCCCGGCTCGGCGACTCGTCCGACCTGATCCGCTCGACCACCAGCAGCCTGCCGCCCCGGCCCGCCGCCTCGGCACAGCGACGCAGGATGGCGACCGCCTCGGCGTCCGGCCAGTCGTGCAGGACCTGCGCGAGGACGTACAGGTCACCGCCGTCGGGCAGCCGTTCGAAGAAGCTGCCCTCGACCACCGTGCAGCGATCGACGAGCCCGGCCGCCGCGAGTCGCTGCCGCGCGGCCAGCGCGGTGGCGGGCAGATCGACGAGCACGCCGCGCATCGTGGGATGGATCCGCAGCAACGTGCTGATCAGCGTCCCGTCGCCGCCGCCGACGTCGACGACCTTCGACACGCCGGACCAGTCATGCCGTTCCGCCAGCTCCTGACCCCACTCGCCTGCCAGTTCGGCGAGATAGGAGCCGAACGACTCCGACAGCGCAGGACTCGATTCGAAGTCACGCCACACGGAACAGCCGAAAGTCTTCGGATAGGCGGCCTCACCGGTGCGGATCGACTCCAGCAGACCGGAGTAGGCCGTCTCCATCCGCCCACCCGCGCCGTCCAGGTCGAGCCACTTTCGTGCGGCCCCGCCCATCATCTCGCGAGCGACCTCGGTGAGCGCGAGATCGCCTGCGGCCGATTCCACGAACACACCGCGGCACACGAGCAGACGGAGCAGCCGGGCCAACGCCACCTCGTCCGCAGAGACCCGCGCCGCCAACTCGCTCACGGTGGTGACGCCCTGGTCGACGAGTTCGGGAAGCCGCAGCGTGACGGCCACCCGAATTGCCCAAGGAGTGAGCAGATCGGCCAGGTCCGACAGGGTCTTCGGCCGATCGTGTTCGAAATCGATCACAGACAAGACTCTAACAGCGGGCTCGACACCCAAATGGCCGTATTACCTGAAGGTGTCGGAAATGATTGCCCCGCCGTGGGAATTACACCCTAAGTGAGGATTCAATGGAGCATTTTCCCATCAAGAGACAGACGGCTTAGCGCCGCTCACTCAGGCAGCCGTTCACTCGATAAGAGGGATAAACAAGCACACACGGCGACGAGTCGGGGATGCCGTTCCGCGCGGCGCCACCCGACGGCGAGATCGCGACGGAACGCCGGGCCACTCTCGACCTCGGCGTTCCCCGTCCGGCGGCGTCTTCGGCCCGCGAACCCGAGGGCGGGCGATCGGGCGCGGCCGAACCTGCCCGCGAAACCCGACCCGAGCGGCAGCGCAGCCGGACGCGACCACCGCCGGTGGTCCGCTCCGACTCCGCTTGTGCCGTCTTCGATTCAGCGCGTGGAACTGATCCGGGCGGCGCCGAGCACCAGATCACCCGAGTCGGCGTCCGGGCGGTACAGGACGGCGACCTGGCCCGGCGCCACGCCGCGCACACCCTCGTTCAGCCGCAGCCGCAGCGCATCGCCCTCTTGGTCGACGACGGCCGAGGCCGTGCCACCGTGGGCCCGGATCTGCACCACGCACTCGGCGGGGCCGCCCTCGGGGCGTCCGCCCGGCCAGACCGGCGCGTCGGTGATGATCTCCCGGACCTCCAGCCGCTCGGCGGCGCCGACCCGCACGGTGCGCGAGACCGGCTCGACCGACAGCACGTACCGAGCGCGGCCGTCCGACGCAGGCGTGCGCAGGCCGAGGCCCTTGCGCTGACCGACGGTGAAGCCGTGCACCCCGCCGTGCGTGCCGAGCACCTCGCCCGTCTCGTCATCGACCAGTGCCCCGTCGGTCGAGCCGATCCGCGAGTCGAGGAACCGGCGCGTGTCGCCGTCGGGGATGAAACAGATGTCATGGCTGTCGGGCTTCTTGGCCACCGTCAGGCCGCGCCGCTCCGCCTCGGCGCGGATCTCCGACTTGGGCGTGTCGCCGACCGGGAACATCGCGTGCCGAAGCTGGTCGCCGGTGAGCGAGGCGAGCACATAGGACTGATCCTTGTCCGCGTCCACCGCGCGCCGCAGCTCCACCCGGCCGTCGTCGTCGACGGCGAGCCGTGCGTAGTGCCCGGTGCACACGGCGTCGAAGCCGAGTCCGAGCGCCTTCTCCAGCAGTGCCTCGAACTTGATGCGCTCGTTGCAGCGCATGCACGGGTTCGGCGTGCGACCTGCCGCGTACTCGGCGACGAAGTCCTCGATGACGTCCTCGGTGAACCGCTCGGCGAAGTCCCAGACGTAGAACGGGATGCCCAGCAGGTCGGCCGCGCGGCGCGCGTCGTGCGCGTCCTCGATGGTGCAGCAGCCGCGTGAGCCGGTCCGCAGCGTCCCCGGCTTCGCCGACAACGCCAGATGTACGCCGACGACGTCGTGTCCCGCCTCGACCGCCCTGGCCGCCGCCACGGCGGAGTCGACGCCGCCGCTCATCGCCGCGAGTATCCGCGCCACCTCACACCTCCGCCGACACGGTACGTGCCGAATAAGTCGAGTCTGTGGAATCGGTCGAGCCGACGGCACTGCCGTTGCCCGCCGGTCTCCCGTTGCCTGCCGGGGCGCCCGCCGAAGCAGGCGAGTCGCCGCGGCCCCCCTCGGGCCTGCGCCGCCGGAGCGCACCGCTGCCCCTCGCCCTGTCGACCACCGAGCCGATCACCGCGCCGAGTTCCAGGACGTCGTCGAGCGTGGAGGCGTGCCCGAGCGAGAAGCGCAGCGACCCCCTGGCCGCCGCACGATCCGCACCCATCGCGAGCAGCACGTGACTCGCCTCCGCGACGCCTGCGGTGCAGGCCGAGCCGGTCGAGCACTCGATCCCCTTGGCGTCCAGCAGCATCAGCAGGCCGTCGCCCTCGCAGCCGGGGAAGGTGAAGTGCGCGATGCCCGGCAGCGCCGCCGCCGACGGCGCCCCGGCGGCCGTCCGCACGCCTGCGGCCCCGTTGACCACCGCGTCGGGCACGGCGTCGAGGACCCTGGTGACGAGTTCGTCCCGCAGTCCGGTGATCCGGGCCGCCGTCTCCGTCTGCTGCGCCGCCGACTCCTCGACCGCCGCGCTCAGCGCGATCACGGCGGGCACGTCCAGCGTTCCGGAGCGGACGTCGCGTTCCTGCCCGCCGCCGTGGAGTAAGGGGGTGCAGGAGACGTCTCGGCGCAGCAGGAGCGCTCCGACACCGATCGGCCCGCCGAGCTTGTGCCCGGTGAGTGTCAACGCGCCGGCACCGCTGGCGCCGAAGTCGACCGGCAGCATCCCGACCGCCTGCACGGCGTCGGTGTGCAGCGGGACGTCGTACTCGGCCGCGATCTCGGCGAGCTGCTCGATCGGGTTGATCGTGCCGACCTCGTTGTTCGCCCACATCACCGTGACGAGGGCGACGGTCTCGGGCTCCGAGCCGATCGCGGCGCGCAGCGCGGCAGGCTCGACGCGACCCGTCTCGTCGACGGGGAGCCAGTCGACCTCGGCGCCCTCGTGATCGGCCAGCCACTGCACGGCGTCCAGCACCGCATGATGTTCGGTCGGCGAGGCGAGCACCCGGCGGCGGCGGGCATCCTGATCACGCCGCGCCCAGTAGATCCCCTTGACGGCCAGGTTGTCGCTCTCGGTGCCGCTGGCGGTGAGGATGATCTCCGAAGGGCGGGCGCCGAGGGCGGCGGCGAGCCGCTCCCGGCACTCCTCCACTCGCCGTCTGGCACGTCGTCCGGACGCATGCAACGAGGACGCGTTGCCCAGCACGGTCAACGCCTCGGTCATCGCGAGAACGGCCGATCGCCGCATCGGAGTGGTGGCCGCGTGGTCGAGGTAAGCCATGGTCTCACCAGCGTAACCGCGAGGGTCGGAAGGCGTGGCGCCGCCAGACTCTCCGTGGTTCGGCTGTGAACGGCGTCTCACTTCGTCGGCGGCGGGCATGGGCGGACGGCCCGGCCACGCCTCGGCCGAACCGTCTCGCCCAGAACCAGGCCTGGCGGGTGGATCAGCTCCGCCAGGCGTCATCCCCAGCCTGCGGGCCTGGTCAGGCCTTGCGCCGGGTGACCTCTTCCGTCAGCTGCGGCGCGACCGAGAAGAGGTCGCCCACCACACCGAAGTCGGCGATCTCGAAGATCGGCGCCTCGGCGTCCTTGTTGACCGCCACGATGGTCTTCGACGTCTGCATCCCGGCCCGGTGCTGGATGGCACCGGAGATGCCCAGCGCGATGTAGAGCTGCGGGGACACCGACTTGCCGGTCTGGCCGACCTGGAACTGACCGGGGTAGTACCCGGAGTCCACGGCGGCACGCGAGGCGCCGACCGCGGCACCGAGGACGTCGGCGAGCTGCTCGACGACGGCGAAGCTCTCGGCACTGCCGACACCGCGACCGCCTGCGACGACCACCGACGCATCGGTCAGCTCGGGGCGGTCGCCACCCACGACCGGCTCCTGGCCGGTGATGCGGGTGATGAGCCTGGCGTCTCGCTCGGGGACCTCGACGGACTCCTCGGCCGCAGCACCCTCGGCGGCCTCGGCCTCCACCGCGCCGGGACGGACGCTGAGCACGGGGACGCCGGTGGTGACCTTGGACTTCACCACGTAGGCGCCGCCGAAGGCCGCCTGAGTGGCGACGCCGTCCGCATCGACGCCGTCGATCTCCACCAGCACACCGGAGCCGGTGCGCACGGCCAGCCGACCGGCGATCTCCTTACCGGTGATCGACGCGCTGACCAGTACCGCAGCAGGTGCGGACCGCTCGATGAGCACCGCCAGCGCATCCACCGAGGGGGTGATGAGCTGGGTGTCGGCGGCGCCCGACTCGGCGGCGTAGACCTTCGCCGCGCCGTAGCCTGCCAGCGCCTGACCGGCCTTGGCGGCGACGCCGGGAGCGCCGACCACGACGGCGGAGGGCTCACCGAGCCCGCGCGCCAGGGTCAGCAGCTCGAAGGTGCTCTTCTTGACCTCGCCGTCGGCGTGGTCGACGAGGACCAGGACCTCGGACATGACGTTGCCTTCCTCTCGTCGTCAGCCGTCAGATGAGCTTCTGGCCGACCAGGTACTCGGCGATCTGCGTGCCGCCTTGTCCCTCGTCCTCCACGCGCTCGCCCGCGCCGCGCGGCGGCTTGGGTGCGGACTCCACGACGGTGGTCCAGGAGCCGCCCAGGCCCACCTCGGCCGGGTCGATGCCGAGATCGGCCAGCGTCAGCGTGGTCGTCGGCTTCTTCTTCGCCGCCATGATCCCCTTGAACGAGGGGTAGCGAGGCTCGTTGATCTTCTCGCCGACGCTCACCAGCGCGGGCAGCTCCGCCTCGAGGTGCGTGATGCCCTCGTCGGTCTCCCGCTCCACCCGGATGGTCTGCCCGTCGATCTCGACCTTCCGGGCGTGGGTGAGCTGCGGCAGGCCGAGCAGCTCGGCCAGCATCGCGGGCACGGCGCCGCCACGGCCGTCGGTGGCCTCGTTGCCCGCCACGACCAGGTCGACGTCGGCCACGGTGCCGATCGCCTTGGCCAGCACCGTCGCGGTCCGGATCATGTCCGTCCCGTGCAGGGCTGCATCCGAGACGTGCACGGCCTTGTGCGCGCCCATCGCCAAGCCCTTGCGCAGTGCCTCGGTGGCGCGGTCCGGTCCCATGGACAGGACGGTGACCTCCCCGCCGTGGGCCTCCTGGAGGAGCAGCGCCTCCTCGACGGCACGTTCGTTGATCTCGTCGATCACCGCGTCCGCCGAGTCACGGTCCAACGTGTGGTCGGCGTCGTTGAGCTTGCGCTCGGAGTAGGTGTCGGGCACCTGCTTTACCAGCACGACAATGTTCATGGGTCCTCGTCGACCTCCTGCGGAATCGGGGTTCGCCCGGCGGATCATCGCCATGACCCTGCCAGGTCCATGCCCCAGCGGCACGGTGGTGTCAGCCACAACCGACACCAATGTTACTTGCGAGTAGCCTCTCCCGACCCGCAGCGGACGACAACCGCCGGGTGACCGTCGTCACCCGGCGATCGAAGAACCGCCCACGGCGGGAAGACCTGCTCGAGAGAGGATCGCGCACTCCGACCGACGCCCGCGCGGCGCACCCGAGGAGCGGCGGCGCCCGGCGCCCTTCCGGCGACGCGAGGCAACCGCTTGCCGACGCTGAGTAGCCGAGATCGGCGGCCTCTTCTAATCTCGGACGTGCTCGATTCCGCTTGTCGAAGCCCAGCCGAAAGGCAGTCGATCACATGCTTGTGTGCGCCACCTGCAACGGGACCGGGACCGTGATCGACAGAGATCGCAGGCCGGTCGAATGCCCGTTCTGCCAGGGGACGGGCAGCAACTGACTCAGTAGAAGTCCGCATCGCCCTCGTCGCCGTTCCACGGCGCCTGCGGCGGGGTCTCGTAGACGTGATCCCTGGCCCATTGGGCACATCGACCGCAGCGCGCCACGATCGGGTCAAGATCGCTGGCCGCGGGGACCATCACCCGACCACAGACCGGGACGTAACCCGCAGGATTAGCGGGCTGGCCGATCTGCGAGGCCTTGATCCCGTGCTGAACCGGTTGGTCGAGTGCACGCACCCACCACAACGGATACTCGGTCTGGCTCGGGCGAGCTCGACGTTGCCATTCCACGGTCTCGCCCGACCGCCCGAGCCATCGTCGAAGCCCATCGAACATCGCGGCCATCATCCCCCCGATCTGTGAGCAGGCTAACAAGCGGGATTCCTCGGGGAGACGGGAACCGAGGCGCCCGACGATCTCGATCGAGTGTCATTCGGGCGACGAAAGAGTGGGTGGGAATCGGAAAGCGACCAGTGCTCGCCGATCTCGGCGCTTCTTCTCGGGACGAGGACCGCCTCTTCCGGATTCGTCGCTCTCCCGCCGCCTCAGGTCTGCGATGTTCCGCTGCGGGCGCCGTCCGGAACGACCGCCTGCCGTGGTCGCCTGCCGGGGCCGGCTCGCAGGCGACGGGCGGGCGAGGGAGTTCGCCCACCTGGGACCGGCGTCCGGCGCCGTCTCGACGCGGCGCGGGACCGACTTCGCTGCGGCTCAGGGCGGCGGCGGGTCGGCGGCGGTGACCATCCGGCCGGGCGACTACTCGGCCTCGGCGACGTCCGGGCCGTAGGCATGGAGGAAGGTGCGGACCGCCGTCCGCGCAACGGCCGACAGCTCCGCGTCGGGGAGACGACGAGTACCCAGCCTGGCCCGGCCCTCCAACGGCCCGGTGAGCAGTGCGCTGAACTGCTCGGCGGCCTCGACGGGGTCGCATCGGCGCAGCCTGCCTGCAAGGGAGAGCCTGGCCAGCCGATCGGCCAGCGCATCGGTCACTCGGTCGGTGGCACGGCCCCGGACGATGTCGATCAGGTCGGGGAACTGGGCGAGTTCGGCGTAGAGCAGCCTGCGCAGCGCCCAGGAACGATCGTCGCAGTAGCAGCGGACCAGGTGTTCGCCGACGTCCTCCAACAGCACGCGGACGTCGTCACCGTGGTCGAGCAGTCGCTCGACGGCGGCAAGGTTCTGTGCCATCGCTCGATCGGCGTCGGCGGCGATCGCCGCCCGGAAGAGGCTCTCCTTGTCGCCGAAGTGGTTGTAGACGGTCGGCTTCGCCACCCCCGCCTCGGCCGCGATCACACTCACGCCTGCGTGGGCATACCCCTCACGGGCGAACACCGTGAACGCGGCCGCCAGGATCGCCTGCCGCTTGTCGATGCGTCCCCGTGCGGCGCCGTGCCCCGACGCGGCCGAGGTCGTCGCTCCGGTCACGCCGAAACCTTAGCGTCGGCGACGACTGACTGAACCATCGAGTTCATCCTGATGAACCGCCGCACGCCCTCCGCGCCTCAATCCGGCTATAGTGAACTCGTGAGTTCATTTTTACAAACCGACGGGTACATTGGTGCCTCGGCCGCCAAGACGCTCGTCGTCACCGGCGGCACGGACGGCCTCGGCAGGGCGGTCGCACTCCACTACCTGGCCAGGGGAGCGGAGGTCGTGATCATCGGCCGGGACGCGGCGAAGGGCGCGGCGCTGCTCGCCGAGGCCGCGCGGCGCGGCGCACCGGGTCGTGCGCACTTCATCGCCGCAGACCTGAGCCTCATCGCGGAGACCAGGAGCGCGATCGAGGAGGTCCGCTCGCTGGTCGACTCGATCGACGCGCTGGTGTTGTGCGCGCGGCACTTCCACTCGACGAGGACGGTCACCACAGAGGGCTTCGAGAGCAACCTCGCCCTGTTCTATCTGAGCCGGTTCGTGGCGAGCCACGACATGGTCGACCTGCTCGACGCGGCGCCCGAACCGGTGATCCTCAACGTGGCGGGCCCGACCGGCACCGGCGCCGCCGAGATCCGCTGGGACGACCTCGGTCTGGAACACGGTTACGACGGCAGGACGGCGATGCAGCACGGCGGCCCGCTCAACGACCTGCTCGGCGTCGGATTCACGCTGCGCCAGCCGACGTCGAAGGTGCGCTACGTACTCCTGCACCCCGGCATCGTCGACACTGGATTCTCCGGGCAGTACGACGCGGCGGACGCGGCCCACGTCGCCGCGATCCGCGACATCGCCGCGCCGGTCGAGCAAGCCGTCCAACCGATCCTCGCCGTCCTGGACCAGCCGCCCGCCGCGCCGCTCAGCGCCGTCGTCCAGGGCGTGCCGATCAGCATCGAAGGACCGGCGTTCGACGTCGAGGACGCGAAACGGCTCTACGCCGAGACCGAGCGGCTGCTGTCGCGATGACCGCCGCCTTCGTAGCAGCGGGCCGCCGTTCGGTGCAGGCAGTCGCACCCGACGCGCCGCCCTCCCCCCGTCTCGGACCGTTCCCCCGAACGCCCGCCCGCCCCGCCCGGTCGCGTAGGCCGCGGCTCCCCCGATCTGGAGAACCGACATGATGCAGCCCGTGACGCAGGAGAGCCTGCGCCGCCTGCTGGACACGCCCGTCTTCGGGATCGTCGCGACGATCCAGCCCGACGGCACCGCGCAGCAGTCCGTGGTCTGGGTCGGCCGTGACGGCGACGACGTGCTCTTCTTTCTCGCCGTCGACAGCCGCAAGGCGAAGAACCTCCGTCACGATCCTCGGGTGAGCGTGCTGCTGAACCCCGCCGACGCCCCGCACACCTACGCGGTGATCCGAGGCATCGCGACCTTCGAACCGGACCGCACCCGCGCGCTGCGCGACGAGCTGGCGACGAAGTACGTCGGCGTCCCCTACGCGGAGCACGTCGCGCGGACGCCGACGGCCTCCTACGAGGGCGCGATGACGACCGTGCGGGTGACTCCGGACAAGATCCTCGGGCGTCTCTGAGTCACTCACTCGGCACCCTGCCGGGCCGCGCCCCGCGTCGCACCGAGGGCGGCCCGGCAGGCCGACGGAAAGGTGTCGTCTGGGTCCGGCCCGGGCCCGCCACCCGGCCAGGCGACCCGCGATGACGAGCGAACCGACGACCTCGCGCTGTTCCGCTCGACGTATCTGCCGTCCCTCGTCTCGGAAGAGGTGCTCGCGGACAACCACCGGCCGCTGTCCTACCGAAGCCTGATACCGCTGGCACACGATGCGCGCAGGCCGATGTTCGATCTGCGCGCCGCCGACGGAGCCATCGGCAGCACGCAGAGCTATGTGCAGAAGTGCCTCCGCGACGTCAATCAGCTGGCCAGGACCCTCGTCGCGCGGGTGGAGGAGGTCACCGGACGGCCCGTCGGCATCCAGAGCGAATGACGTTTCCACGACAGGACATGGCCGACCCGGAGTCTCACTCACCGCCGACGGAACTGCCCGCCCTCGCCCCCACCGCAGCCGGATAGGGTGCGTCGATGTCCGCCGATCACGCCCTCGTGTCGCTGCCGCTCACCGGGGAGCGCACTCTGCCGGGCATCGCCAGGGAGAACTACTGGTTCCGCCGTCATGAGGCGGCGTATCTCGCTCTGCTGCCGCACTGTCGTGGAGCCCGGGTGCTGGACGCGGGCTGCGGCGAGGGTTATGGCGCCGCGATGCTGGCCTCGGTGGCCGAGGTGGTCGTGGCGGTGGACCTCGACGCCCCGGCGGTCGCGCACGTCGGGCGGGCCTATCCCGGGGTCGGTGCCGTCCGGGCGGAGCTGACCACGCTGCCCGCCGCGACGGCGAGTGTGGACGTCGTGGCGAACCTCCAGGTCATCGAGCATCTGTGGGATCAGCCCGCGTTCATGGCCGAGTGTCGCCGGGTGCTGCGACCGGGCGGACTGCTGCTGCTCACCACGCCGAACCGCCTGACGTTCTCCCCGGACGGCACCACGAACCCCTTCCACACCCGCGAGCTCGACCCTGCCGAGCTGGCCGAACTGCTGTCGGACGCCGGTCTCGTCGTGGACCGGCTCGCGGGCCTGCGACACGGCCCCGCTCTACACGAGCGGGAGCGACGCCGGGGCGGCTCGCTGATCGAGGAGCAGATCCGGCTGGCGGTCGAGGGGCGGGACTGGCCTGCCGAGCTGGCCGCCGAGGTCGACGCCGTGCGCGCCGAGGACTTCGTCATCACCGACACCGACGTGGACACCAGCCTGGATCTCGTGGCCGTGGGACGGCGACCGTGACCGGCATCCGGTCCGGCGAACCACTCGGCGAGTTCAGTCTCGTCCTGCACACCCACCTGCCGTGGCTGGCCCGGCACGGCAGCTGGCCGGTCGGCGAGGAATGGCTCTACCAGGCGTGGGCCGACTCCTATCTGCCGCTGGTGGAGCTGCTGGAGCGGCTGGCCACAGCGGGGCTCCGCGACCAGCTCGCGCTCGGCCTCACCCCGGTGCTCGCCGCCCAGCTGGACGATCCGTACAGCCTGCGCGGGCTGCACGACTGGCTCGGCAACCGGGTGCTGCGCACCAGACACGCGGCCGTCCGCTGGCAGCAGGGCAGGCCCGAGCTGCGCGAACTGGCCGCCGCCGAGCATCGACGCGCGACCCGAGCCCTGGAGCTGTTCGAGACCCGCTGGCGGCACGGCGCCTCGCCGTTGCTGCGGCCGCTGGTCGACGCAGGCGTGCTCGAGCTGCTGGGCGGTCCCGCGACGCATCCGTTCCAACCACTCCTGCACCCCCGACTGCGGGCCGAGGCCCTGCGGGTGGGGCTGGCCGACGGGGCACTGCGCCTCGGCAGTCGGAGCACTGGGATCTGGGCGCCGGAATGCGGCTTCGACCCCGGTATGGAGACCGGCTACGCCGACGCCGGGGTGACGCACTTCCTCGTCGACTCCCCCGCGCTGGCGGGCCGCACCTCGGCGGCGCGGCCGGTGTGGGGCTCCGACGTCGTCTGCTTCGGCCGGGACGGCGAGATCGCCGAGCGGGTGTGGTCGCCGAAGGTCGGTTATCCGGGTCACCCCGCCTATCGGGACTTCCACACCTACGACCATCCGACCGGGCTCAAGCCCGCCAGGGTCACCGGCCGCACCGTCGCACCGGAGGACAAGCAGCCCTATCGGCCCGATCTCGCGGCGGCGGCGGTGGCGGAGCATGTCGCGGACTTCGTCGACGCGGTCGTCACGCGGCTGCGGGAGCACCGCGACTCGGACGGCCGACCCGGCCTGGTGGTCGCGGCCTTCGACACCGAGCTGTTCGGTCACTGGTGGCACGAGGGCCCTGCCTGGCTGGCGGGCGTCCTGCGTGCTCTGCCCGAGGCCGGGGTCACGGTGACCACGCCCCGCCGCGTGCTCGCCGCAGGCCGGGTCGGCACTCCGGTGGAGCTGCCCGCCTCGTCCTGGGGCGCGGGCAAGGACTGGCGGGTGTGGAACGGCCCCGCCGTGGCGGACCTGGTGGCGACCAATGAGCGCCTCCAGCATCGGCTGCTCGCCGTGGTCGACGGGCACCGCTTCGGCGCGGGGCGGGATCGGGTGCTCGACCAGCTCTGGCAGGAGGCCCTGCTGGCCTGCTCCAGCGACTGGGCCTTCATGGTCACCCGCGACTCGGCGGCCGACTACGCGCGGGCCCGTGCGGCCGAGCACACCGCCGCGTTCGACCGGCTGGCCGACCTGCTGGCGGCGGGCGACCGTGCCGCGGCCGAGACGGAGGCGGGCAGGCTGCGGGTGATCGACGCGCCCTTCGGCGGACTGGACGCGCGCGGTCTGCTTCGCGGGCGCGGCACGGCGCGCTGATCAGGCGGTTTCCGAATGAACCCGACCCGACCACGGTTCCTGCCCGCATCGCCACGCGGGCAGGAACCGTGGTCGGCAGGCTCGATGCCCGGCCGCGATCACAAAACGCCGGTGCCCTGGGTGGACTGATCCACGCTGTAGTGCGAGCCCTCGGCCTGCCTGGCCGCGCGCATCCCCTTGACGTCGACGGGGCGGACGGCCGCCGGAGTGTCCGGCGCGGACCGTGCTCGCAACCGGTCCTTGACGACGATGCCCACCACGCTGACGACCAGGAAGACCGCCAGCGCCAGCAGCACCCATCCGAACGGCTCCATGTCGACTCCCCCAGTCAAGTCAGCTCGCTACCACCGTGGTTCCACCGTACCGACCGGGTGATCCTGAACGTGGGTTTGCGAGGATCTGTGGATGCGGGTCCTGATGTTGTCCTGGGAGTACCCACCGGTGGTGGTCGGCGGGCTCGGCAGGCACGTCCATGCCCTGGCGGAGCAGCTGGCCGCGCAGGGACACGAGGTGATCCTGCTGTGCAGACAGCCCACCGGCACCGACGCGAGCACTCATCCGACCGAGGTGGAGAACAGGGCGAAGGTGCGGGTAGTGCGCGTCGCCGAGGACCCGGCCCACCTGTCCTTCGAACACGACCTGGTGGCCTGGACCCTGGCGATGGGCCACGCGATGGTCCGGGCCGGACACGCGCTGCTGCGCGGCTGGCGACCCGACGTGGTGCACGCGCATGACTGGCTGGTGGCTCATCCCGCCATCGCGCTGGCCGAGGCCGCCGAGGTGCCGCTGGTCACGACGCTGCACGCGACCGAGGCCGGTCGCCACAGCGGCTGGCTGTCTCAGCCGCTCAACCAGCAGATCCACTCCATCGAGTGGTGGCTGGCCAATCGGGCCGATCAGCTGATCACCTGCTCCGTCGCGATGCGCCACGAGACCGCCCAGCTCTTCGATGTCGAGCCTGCCGAGATCGCCGTGCTGCACAACGGGATCAGCCCGAACCCCTGGCGAGTGTCACCCGCCAAGGTGGCCGAGGCGCGGGCCTCGGTGCAGGCGAAGGACGCCCCGCTGCTGTTGTTCTTCGGCCGGATCGAATGGGAGAAGGGCGCGCAGGACGCCGTGGCCGCGCTGCCCGCGATCCGCCGCAGTCATCCCGGAGCAGTGTTGGCAATCGCCGGTCAGGGCGGCTACCAGGACCGACTCGTCGACGAGGCTCGCAGACACCGGGTACGCCGGGCCGTGCGACTCACCGGCCAGCTGCCCGATCAGGAGCTGGCCGCGCTGCTGGCCGCCGCCGACGTCGTGGTGCTGCCCAGCCGATACGAGCCCTTCGGCATCGTGGCGCTGGAGGCGGCGGCAGCGGGTGCCCCGCTGGTGGCGTCCACTGCGGGCGGCCTCGGCGAGGTGGTTCGCGACGGCGAGACGGGGTTGTCCTTCGCACCCGGCGACGTCGCGGGGCTGACGGCCGGGGTGCGTCGAGTGCTGGCCGATCCCGCGAGTGCGGCCCGGCGGGCCTCGGCCGCACGAGACCGGCTGAGCACCGACTTCGCCTGGCCCGCCATCGCCGCCGCGACGGCGGACGTCTACGCCGCCAGCGCGCTCACCCTCGCGGCCGCACGCCCCAGGCCTGCCTCGCCGCCGCAGGTCGATCATCCGGGGGCGGATCGGGGACGGGACCTGCCCCGACCCAAGATTCCCTCTGGCAACCTGTTGCTCGGGTGACGCACGGCCGTAGACCAACACCCTGCGTCACGACGGTTACGCGGCCGATGGTCGTCGATCGACGACGGTGCGAGGATGAGCCGTGCGCTACCGACTGCTCGGCCCGCTGGAGTTCCGCACGGGCGTCGAGTGGGTCAGTCCTGGCTCACCCCAGCAGCGACTGACTCTCGCCGTCCTGTTGCTGCACGCACCCCACACCGTCTCCTCCGCAGCCCTGCTCGGCGAGCTGTGGCCGGAGCAGCCACCCCAGGACGGCGCGGCGGCCGTACGGCGCGACGTCGACGAGGTCCGCGGGCTCCTCGCCGAGCACGGCGGCGATCCGATCCGCCAGGACCAGGACGGATACCGCATCGACCTCGGTCCCGACGACGTGGACGTCACCGTGTTCACCGCCGACGTCGACGCGGGCGTTCAGGCGATGCGCTCCGGGCATTTCCGGGAGGCGATCGACTCCTTCGATCGGGCGAGGACCCTGTGGCGCGACACCCCGTTCTCCGACGTGCCCGCCTCGCCGCTGATCCTCGCCGAGCGCCCCCGCGTGCTGGCGACGATGCGACGATGCCAGCTCGGCCTGATCGACGCGCGGCTGGCCACCGGCGATCTCGGCGAACTCGGCGGTGAGATCGACGCCGAGCTGACGAGGCACCCGCTCAGCGAGGACCTGTGGATTCGCAAGGCACTGCTGTGCAACCAGCTCGGCAGCCGCGCCGACGCGATGGACGTCTTTCATCAGGCGCACGCGACCCTGGCCACCGAGCTCGGGATCGAGCCTGGCGAGGAGATGCGGCGGGTCTATGTCGGCGTCCTCGACGGCGAGCCGCCCGCCGCGCTGCTGCGCATCCTGGGGGTGAGCGCCCCGACGTCGGCGGTGAGCGCTGCGCCTGCCGTGCCGCCGCGTCCCGACGCCTTCCTCTCCGAGCTGCCGCCCGTCTCGCCCTATTTCGAAGGGCGGGCCGAGGAGATCGCCGTCCTCGGCGACCTGTTGGACACCACCGATCCTCGGGCCGCCACGGTGGTGACGGTCAACGGAATGGCAGGCTCGGGGAAGACCACACTGGCCGTGCGCGGATGTCGAGCCGCGGCCGAGCAGTATCCGGACGGGCAGCTCTTCATCGACCTGCGTGGGCATTCCGGCGACGAGCCGTTGAGCCCGCTCGCCGCCGTGGGCCGGGTCCTGTACGCGCTGGGCGTGTCGGGCGAGGAGATACCCGGTGAACTCCACGCGGCGACCGCCCGCTACCGCGCGATCTCGGCGGGCCGACGGCTGCTGATCCTCGCCGACGACGCCAGGGACGCGGCGCAGGTGAGCCCGCTGGTGCCGGACAGTGCGGGCCCCCGGCTGGTCGTCACCAGTCGAGGCAGACTCGACGGGCTCGCGGCGCCGAACGGTGTCCGGACCGTGCCGCTAGACCCGCTGGCCGAACCCGATGCGCGGACCCTGCTGACCGAGGTCATCGGGCCGGAGTCGGCGGATCGCCCTGATCTGCTGGACACACTGGTCCGGCTCGGGGGCGGGCTGCCGTTGTCGCTGCGCATCCTGGGGGCGCAGCTGCGGCAGGCCCCGGAACGACGCTTCGCGGAACTGACGGATCGACTGGCGTCCGGCAGGCTGCTGACGGCCCTGGAGATCCAGGGTGATCCAGCAGCGTCCGTCCGCACCGTCCTGGATCAGTCGTATGCGACGCTCCCCGAGGAGACCCGTCGGTCGTTTCGGTGGTTGAGCTGGCTGCCAGGCCCGGAGATCGACGCCCGAGCGGCGGCCGTGGTCCTCGACGGGGACGTCGAGAGCGCCGACCGACTGCTGGCCCGGCTCGACGCAGATCAGCTTCTCCAGCAGCACGGCGCCGGGCGCTATCGCCTGCATGACGCGGTCCGCGAGTTCGCGGAGGAACGCAGCGACCACGAGGACTCGGAGCGGGATCGGTCGGTCGCGGTGCGCCGGGTGCTGCGCTGGCAGCTGGGCCGGGCCTGGACGGCGATCGGACAGGACCGCGCGTTCTGCCCGACAGGCCTCGACGAGGAGCTGGCCGACTTCGACCCGGCCGCCTTCGCCCTGCCTGCGGGCTGGACCACGCTGCGGTGGTGGGACCTCGAACGCGCCACCATCGCCGCAGCGGCCAGAACCGCGATGCATCGGGGCCTCCACCGGGTCTGTTGGATGCTCAGCTACTGCCTCACCAGCTATCTCCAGCAGCGGCTTCGCCTCACCGAGTGGCAGGAGACCTCGGAACTGGGCACCTCGGCGGCGCAGGCCGCCGACGATCGGGAGGGCCGGGCCTGGCTGAAGAACGCCGAGGGCAAGCTGCTCGCCCAGCTCCATCGGCTGCCCGAGTCGATCGAGGCCCTGACCGAGAGCGTGCGGACCTTCGGCGAACTGGGCCATGTCGAGGCGGAGCTGATGGTCGTCGGCAACCTCGGGATCGTGCACTCGCTGCACGGAGACGACGCGCTCGGCGTGGAGCTGCTGGAACGGGCGGTGGCGCAGAGCGAACAGCTCGACGCACCACAGCGCCTGCACGTCGGACTGAACAACCTGACCATGGGCTATCTCCAGACGGGTCGCGCCGACGAGGCCGTCGCCACCGGCAGGCGCAGCCTGGAGGTGCTGGTCGGCCTGGACTACCCCCTGTTGAACGATGACCGCGGGCGGGCCCTGGACTCGCTCGGGCAGGCCTATCGACGCGCGGGACTGCTCCATGAGGCGGTGCGGGCGCATGCGGCGGCGCTGCGGGACTTCGAGATCGCGGACAACTCCGTCGACCGGATCGTGTGCCTGCACAACCTCGGCGAATGCCAACGACTGCTCGGCAACCACGACAGCGCGGTGGCGATGTTCTCCCTCGCGCTGGACTACCAGCGCATCGCCGACGACGACTGGAGCATCGCCCGCGCCCTCGGCAGGCTCGGCACGGAGCTGATCGAGGCGGGCCGGGCCTGGGAGGCTCGCGCGCCCCTCACCGAGGCGGCCGAACTGCTGCGCAGGCTCGACGTCGGCCGCGCCGACGAGCTCACCAGGCTGGTGAGCACCGGCGATCTCGCGGGCCGGGCGGACGCCCTCGCCGAACTGTTCGCGGTCCGGCGGTCCTGATCGGGGCCGGCCGGCCGGTTCAGGGCGCAGGCCCGCGATTCGAGAGGTCGGTTCACGATCTCGCCGGTCGCCTCGGGGCTGCTCGCGCACGGCGCCGACGGCGGGCGCTCGTCCGTACCTGCCGCACGCCTGGTCGGCAGGCTACGAGTGGGCGGCGAGGCGTTCGGGCCTGCGGGGCCGTGTCCTGGTCACCAGGAGCGGCTGTTCGTGCCGAGCCGGGCGGCAGGACACGCGGCCGATCCCGACGGGTCCGCCCCCGACCGGGCCTCGCCCATCGGGTTTCCCCGTGATCAGCCGACGAGGACCCGCACCGGATCTTCGAGAACGTCGCGAGAGCGGCACGAGATCCGTGACCGGTCTGCGGTGCGTTCAGCGCTGGTCAGCGGTGCTCTCGGCGGTGCCTGCCGAGTCGGAGGCACCCGCCGACGTCGGGTCCTCCGAGGACATCGGGCTCATCGACGCAGGCGCGGATGCGGTGGCGGGCACGGCGGCGGTGCTCGTCGCAGGCGCGGCGGCGGCCGGCTCCGCGGCGGGAGGCTCCTCGGCGTCATGGCGAACGGCGACGGGCCGCCGTCCGGCGGCCGCCTCCGCCTTGCGGGTGATGTCGGCCAGCGCGGCGGCCTGGCGGGCGCGGGCATCGGCGTTGGCGACGAAGTCGGCGTGGCGGTCCCGGACGACCCTGGCGGGCGCCCCGACGGCGACCGCGAAGTCCGGAACCTCGCCCCGCACCACGGCATGAGCCCCCAGCACCACGCCCCGGCCGACTCGGCTGCCGCGCAGCACCGTCACCTTGGTGCCCAGCCAGCAGTCCGGTCCGATGCGCACCGGGGTCTTGACGATGCCCTGGTCCTTGATCGGTCGGTCGACGTCAGAGATGACATGGTCGAAGTCGCACACGTAGACCCAGTCCGCGACCAGCGTCGCCCCGCCGATCTCGACGTCCAGGTAGCAGTTCACCGTGTTCTGTCTGCCGAAGACCGCCTTGTCCCCGATCCGGAGCGAGCCCTCGTGGCAGCGGATGGCGTTGCCGTCGCCGATGTGCACCCAGCGGCCGATCTCCAACCTGCCGAGACCGGGCTCGCAGTCGATCTCGACGTTCCTGCCGAGGAACACCATGCCGCGCAGGACGATGTGCGGCCGGGTCAGGCGCAGCCGCAGCAGCCGCCAGTATCGCACCAGGTACCAGGGGGTGTAGGCGCGATTCCGCAGCACCCAGCGCAGCGATTCCCTGGTGAGGAAGCGAGCCTGCCTCGGGTCCGGGCGCAGCCAGGACCGCAGGCCGATCAGCAGATTCGACATACCGCTCACCGGTCCAGAAGCTAGCACCCGAGGCGGAGCGGGACGAGGAACGATCAATTCGACGGCGTTCCGCCCGGCCCGCCGCCCGAGCACCCCGCCGCCCGATCGCCTCGGCCACGGCGCGGTCGGGATCGGCGCGGTCGGGATCGGCGCGGTCGGGATCGGCGCGGTCGGGATCGGCGCGGTCGGGATCGGCGCGGTCGGGATCGGCGCGGTCGGGATCGGCGCGGTCGGGATCGGCGCGGTCGGGATCGGCGCGGTCGGGATCGGCGCGGTCGGGATCGGCGCGGTCGGGATCGGCGGGAGTTCACCCGACGCCGCGCCGCCGGTCGCCCCTGTCGGCGGCGACCGGCGGCGCGGCGACTTCAGCGGGGCAGAGTCGGCGTCCGAGGCCTCAGGCCCGGTCTGATCGAGCGGCCTTCCGACCGGTGATCAGGACGTTGTAGAAGACGTCGCGCGGCAGCAGGCCTGCCAGCCGTTGGTCCAACCAGGACAGTCGTTGCCAGGTGCGATAGGCGAACATCGCCCAGCCGAAGCCCAGCTTGCCCTGCGGAACCGCCGCTTCGAAGGTCCGCACCGGCCAGCCGAACAGCGCTGCGGCGAACTCCTCCGTCCTGGCGTGCACGCGCACCGCGCCCGCCGCCCGAGCGGTCTGCTCCAGCTCGGACGGGACGAAGGTGTGCAGGTCGACGACCGCCTCCAGGGCTGCGGCGCGGGAGGACTCGTCGAGCTCCTGCTGCGGGCGCCGCCAGGCCGCCAGCGCGGGCAGCCGGGTGATCCTGGTCGTCAGCCACCAGGTGGCCCGGCCGAGCCTGCGCGCGTAGTAGTCACCGATCCGGGTGGGGTCGCCCGCGAAGACGAACCGGCCGCCGGGCTTGAGCACCCGCAGCACCTCCCGCATCGCCGCCTCGACGTCGGGGATGTGGTGCAGGACCGCATGCCCCACCACCAGGTCGAATGTGTCGTCCGGGTAGGGGATGCGCTCCGCGTCGCCGACCCGCCCGTCCACGTCGAGGCCGAGGTTCTCCGCGTTGCGCAGCGCCGCCTTCACCATGCCGGGCGACAGGTCCGTCACCGAGCCCTTCTCGACGATCCCGCCCTGCATCAGGTTGAGCAGGAAGAAGCCCGTGCCGGAGCCCAGTTCCAGCGCTCGACCGTAGGGCTTCGCAGGCACGCCCGCCGCGTAGTGGAACCGGCCGACGGCGTAGTCGACGCAGCGATCGTCATAGGAGATCGACCACTTCTCGTCGTAGGTCTCGGCCTCCCAGTCGTGATAGAGGACGTTCGCCAGCTTCGGATCGGCGTAGGCGGCCTTGACCTCGGCCTCGGTGGCGTGCGGGTTGGGCGCTGGATCGGTCGGGACGCGACCGTCGGTGCCCGTCGGCTCGTGGCGCGGGACGTCGTGCGCCGTGACGTCGTCGACCTCGTCGAGACGAGTGGTGCCCTGCCGTTTGATGCCGGGTCGTCGCATCGGTGTCTCGCTCATCTCAACGGCCCTCGAACTTCGCCTTGCCGGGGCCGTTCTCGACGAACGAGCGCATCCCGGTCTTCTGGTCCTCGGTGGCGAACATCGCCGCGAACAGCCTGCTCTCCAGCGCGAGTCCGCTGGCCAGGTCGGTCTGCAACCCGGTGTCGATGGCGGTCTTCGCTGCGGAGAGCGCCTGCGCGGCACCATGAGTGAAGCGATCCGCCCAGCTCAACGCGGTGGCGTAGACGTCGTCCGGTGCCACGACCTCGTCGACGACGCCGAGCGTCAGCGCCTCGGCGGCCTCGACGAACCGACCGGTGAAGATGATGTCCTTGGCCTTGGCCGGGCCGACGAGCCTGGCCAGTCGCTGTGTGCCGCCCGCACCCGGCAGCACGCCGAGCAGGACCTCGGGCTGACCGACCTTGACGTTGTCGCCCGCGATGCGGCGATCCGCGCACAATGCCAGTTCGAGGCCGCCGCCCAGCGCGTAGCCGGTGACGGCGGCGACCACGGGCTTGGGGATCTCCGCCACCGCGCGGAACGCGGAGGAGAGCTGCGGCGCGCGGTCGGCCATCTGCGCGTAGGTGAGATCGGCCATCTCCTTGATGTCCGCCCCGGCGGCGAACACCTTGGGTCCGCCGTAGATCACCACGGCCCGGATGTCGGCGCGGACCGACGCCTCGGTGGCGACGGCGCGGATCTCCTCCTGCATCTGGATGTTCAAGGCGTTCATCGGCGGCCGGTCCAATCGGATCGTGCCGATTCCCGCGTCCACTTCCAGCCTGACGAACTCGCCCACGCCCGCGTCCTCCTCGACATCATCGTGGCGCTCCGGCGGCGCCGCCGACAGTCGAAGATCGACCGTCGCGCACGCAGGTTACCGCGCGGTAGACCGCCCAGGCGGTCAGCTGCCGGGGCGTCGCCAGGCGAAGAAGCGATCACCGGAGCGCTGGAGGACGAGGTCCTGGCCGAAGGTCGCCGACAGGTTCTCCTCGGTGATGACGTCCGCCAGCAGTCCCTGCGCGACGACCCCGCCCTCGCGCAGCAGCAGCGCGTGGGTGAAGCCGGGCGGGATCTCCTCGACGTGGTGGGTGACCAGCACGAGAGCGGGCGAGTCCGGATCGGAGGCCAGCATCGTCAGCCGAGCGACCAGGTCCTCTCGTCCGCCGAGGTCCAGACCGGCGGCGGGCTCGTCGAGGAGCAGCATCTCGGGGTCGGTCATCAATGCCCTGGCGATGAGGGTCCGCTTGCGCTCCCCCTCCGACAAGGTGCCGAATCTGCGGTCGGCCAACGCGCCCATGCCCAGCGAGCCGAGCAGCTCGGTCGCCCGGTCGAGATCGAGGGCGTCGTAGTCCTCTCGCCACCGGCCGAGCACCGCGTAGCCTGCACTGACCACGACGTCGCGCACCACCTCGTCCGGCGGGATGCGGGCGGCCTGCGCGGCCGAGCACAGCCCGATCCTCGGCCGGAGCTCGAAGACGTCGACGCCGCCGAGCCGCTCACCGAGCAGGTGCACCGTGCCGCTGCTGGGATGCAGCTCCGCTCCTGCCAGCCGCAGCATGGTGGTCTTGCCCGCGCCATTGGGCCCGAGGATCACCCACCGCTCGTCGACCTCGACGCGCCAGTCGATGTCCCGGACCAGATTCGTCGGTCCGCGCCGAACTCCGACTCCGTCCATGCGGATCACCAGGTCCGTGGTGTCCGCCGCCTCGTGGCCGCCGCTGTGCGGCCGTCCGTCTGTCGTGCCCTGCAAGCCCCGGTCGGTCACCAGGCCATTCTGACCGTCGCCGCCGGTCGGGCCTGCACCGGGAGTGTCGTCGTGCGTTAATCGTGTGGTTTTCGTCAAGACGGCCCCGGTGTCCAGCGGAGTTGTCTACTGTCCGCCCTGGCAGCTGCTCAACGACGCTGAGGGGACGGGATGAGCGAACAGACTGACCGGCGTGCCGCGCTGGAGGCACGCAACGCGGCGATGCGGGAGCAGGTGGCGAATCTGACCACCCAGTTCCAGCAGCAGATGTCGGATCTGAAGGACGCGCAGTCCAGGGCCATGGCCGTGACCGGCGAAGCGGTGTCGCCCGACGGACTGGTCACCGCCGTCGTCGACGCAGCGGGCACGATCACCCGCCTGGACTTCGCGGTGACGGCGTTCAACCGCAGCACCCCGGAGAAGCTCTCGCGCACCGTGGTGGAGACGATCGTCCGCGCCACCGCGCGCGCCAGGACCGAGGTCAACGAGGCGATGACGGCGACCCAGCAGGGGCCGAGCATGGATCTCGGCGACCTGATCGAGGGCGCGCCCGCCCTGCGGGATCTGCTGCCCACCATGCCGCCGCCGCCCACCCCGCCCAGCGCGGCGCCGCCCGCGCCGCCGCGCAGGCCGCGTCCGCCGGAAGACGACGACGAGGACTTCGGCGGCGGCTCGTTCATGCGCTGAGCCGTCGCGTCGGTGCGACCACACGGACCAGGGTCCGCGTGCGCCACGACATCGGTGATTCGCGCGGCCGTGACTCACCGAGACCCGCAGCACCGAGTCATGCCGTCCCCCAGCCGGGCGTCCCCAGTCGGACGTCCTTAGTCCGGACGTCGACCGGTGCACCGCTATCCGTCTCATCGAGAAGGACACCGCCATGGGAAATGACAACATGGAAGTCGATCCGCCTGCGCTGCGCGCACGGTCGCCGCAGTTCGACGCGGCCGCGGACCAGTTGGAGGGCGCCGGAACGTCCATTGACGGCATCGTCTCGACAGAGGGAGAGTGTTGGGGCGGTGACGAGTCCGGCATGACCTTCGCCACCGACTATGTCCCCGCTGCGCAGGCCGCCCAGGAGAACATCTCCGCGTTGGTGGAGGCGCTGCGCGGAATCAAGCTCCAGCTCGACGCCGCCGCCGACACCTGGGAGTCGATCGACCAGGACGCGGCCGACGGCTTCAGCCAGATGGCGTGAGGGGTTGACATGGGCATCGAGATTCCCGAATGGGTGCAGTGGCTGACCCCCATCGTGGTGGGCGCGAGTTGGCCGGAGGGCGACGAGACGGCGCTGCGCAGGCTCGGCGAGGGCTGGACGAGCACGGCCGCCGAGGTCGGCTCGGTCGCGGAGGCGGCGGAGGCGGCCGGACAGGCCGCGCTGTCCACGATGGAGGGCGACACGGCCGACGCCTTCCGCGAGTTCTGGGGCCAGTACGTCGTCAATGATCCGCAGTTCCTGCCGAAACTTCAGGAGCTGTGCGACGAACTCGGCGCGGCGTGTGACAACGCGGCCTTGGAAGTCGAGTACACGAAGCTGAGCATCATCGCCGCGCTGGTAATGCTGGCCGCCTCGATCGCCAGCATGGTCGCGGCCGCGTTCGTAACCCTCGGCGCAAGTTCGGCCGGAATTCCGATCGCACAGGCCGCGACGCGGTCGGTGGTTCAGATTCTCTTCCGAGAACTCGTCAGGCAACTGGCAATCAACCTGGGCGTCGACATCGCAATCCAGGGCAGCCAGATGCTCGCTGGGAACCGAGATTCCTGGGATACCGGCAAGACGGTGAGCGCAGGTATCACCGGGCTGGCTTCGGGGATCGCTGGCGGCCTCGGCGACGCATTCCTACCGACAGCAGCAGTCGGCAGCTTCACCGACGCGGCCATCCAGGGCGCCACGAACGGAGCGATCACCGGCGCCGGTGCAAACCTCCTCGACCGAGGAATCAACGATTTTCGCAACGGGGAGGCCTCCTCCTTCGGCGACTACTTGCAATCGGGTGCCCAGGGCGCAACTGTCGGCGGTACGAACGGAGCCGTCTCCGGTGCGAACGGCCACGCTCAGAACCTCTGGGACGGCAACCCAGGCGGCCGCACTGGAGACCGTCCACTCGACGTCACCCCGCCGAACTACCCCGTCTCACCCGGTGATTACAACGACCAGCAGTTCTCGAGCCAGCCGGCACCGAGTGACGTGCCATGGTTCGGGCCGCCCGGAACGGCTCCGCCCACCATGCCTGAGATGCAGAACGACGGAGGCTCCGTCCCGATGCCGGAGGTACAAGAGCCAGGCACTTCCGGCACGCAACACGCCTGAGCGGAACGAGGACGCCGCTCGCATTCACATCCCGCGATGCGGTGTTCCTCTTCACACTTGGGTTTTTACTGTTCACCGTGTGACGAGTCATCATCCCGCTCCGTAGACAGGAGAGGACATCACCCCGGTGCCGTTGTTTCCCCGTACGGTCCCGAGCGAGGCCGCCGAGCGTGATCAGGCGACGTTGCAACGGCGTTGGGACCAAATACGTCCGCGACTCATGCTCGCCCTTCTCATACTGCCGATCGGCCAGGTCGTGTTGTTCGGTGGCCTGATGATCGGCTGGGTCGTGCTGCCTGGCGTATTGCTGACCCTCGTTCCGACGGCAGGCGTGATACTGGTGGTCCGACAACTGAGGCGTGGACCGAAGCTGATCACACCGTCGGAGTGGACGGCGAGCGTTGCTCTCAATGCCATCTTGTCCATCCCGATCGTCCTCCTGCCCTTGACCGGCACAGCGGCACAGCAGTACTCCGCAGGGTTCCGAGGAGCACTCGTCCTCGCCATCGTCTTGATTCCCGTCATCTGCCGGCTACTCGTCTGGCAGGCACGCCGCATCCTCATGGCTGAACCGCTGCGGCTTGTCGCGGCCAGTGACTTCGTCTTGGACTACCGACTGCGCTCCAATCGGTGGTTCGCCACCATCACCCTGGACAAGGACCGGCTGCACTGGGAGGCATGGCGAAACTCACTCGCGCGAAGTTACGGGGTCGCGGTCAACAAGGTCGACGTGAGCAGTTCCATCCCCTTGGCCGCGGTGCGAGATGTGAGTCTCCGCATCGTGCACGACACCGAGGGGGGACGTGTCTGGATGCGTGGCCATCTGTGGCGATTGAGGATTCGTCCCGGCCCTGCGCTGGTTCTGCACACCCACTCCGGTGAATGGGTACTGCCGATGACTCGACCCGAAGCGCTGAAGCCGGTACTGCTGGCACGAGCCGAGCACATCCGCGCCAGGATCAAGCAGGGGACGTCACGACCGGAGTTCCGTCCGCATAGGCCTGAACCGGAAGCGAGCTCGTAGGCGAGTCCGGTGTGCCGGCGACCTCGACGATCTTGTTGATCCATCCCGCAGAGACACGCGCACCTGTAACGCGCAGGCCCTGCCAGACCAGCCGAAGAGAGGTCGTCAGCTCGGTGTCACTGATTCCCAGCACGGTGCCCGGCGCCGTGCCAGAAGCCAACCGGGCCGCGCTGCGACGGCGCTGGAACCAGGTGCGCCCGATGTTGATCCTCGGGCTGCTCGTACTGCCCGTCGGTCAGCTGACGATATTCGGCTGGGTGTTCATCGACGGCATGGGTCTCGGCTCCATCTTCCTCATGATCTTGCCTGGGTTCTCGACAGCGTTCGTACTCTGGCAGCTCGCACGCAAGAACACCCTGCTGACGCCGTCCGAGTGGAAATACAGCACGCTGATCAACGCAATCCTGTCCATTCCCTTCCTGCTGATCCCCCTGCTAGGCCCGGCCCGTGTCGAGTACATTGCGGGCATCCGAGGTCCGCTCATTCTCACGGCAGTCCTACTTCCTCCGGTGTGCCTGCTGCTCGTCCTGCAGGCCAGACGCATCCTCGTCGCGGCGCCCGTCTCCGTCGTCGCAGGCAGCGACTTCGTACTGACCTATCCGCTCCGTTCCGAGCGGTGGTCCGCCTCGGTCATCCTCGACAAGGATCGGCTGCGCTGGGAAGCGACCACCAACGAAGTGGGCAACGGGTATGGATCACACGGCTCCCGAGTCGACGTCACCGGAGCGTTTCCGCTCTCCGCCGTCCTCGACACCAGCGTCCGCATCGTCCGCGAGGACGACGACCACCGATCCTGGATGCGCGGTCAACTCTGGAAACTGCACTGTCCATTGGGCCCGGCGCTGGTACTCCACGCCAAGGACGGCGAGTGGTTGATGCCGATGAACGCACCCGATCGGCTCGCACCCATCGTCCTCGCCCGAGCCGAGCACCTCCGCGCCGAACGCGCCCGCGCCAGAAGAGAGGGCGGGACCAAGGCCTTCTGACGAGGCGGATACTCGACCATCAGAAGCACGTGGACCGCCCCGACCGAAGAGAGGTCGTCACCGCAGTGTCGCTGATCCCCCGCACGACTCCCGGCGCCGTCCCCGAGCACAACCGCGAAGCGCTGCAACAGCGCTGGGATCGCATCCGCCCGATGCTGCTGCTCGGGCTCCTCGTGCTGCCCGCCGGTCAACTGGTCGTCTTCGTGGGAATCTTCCTCGATCACCTGGGACCACGAGGTGCTGCCACCGCGCTCCTGCCCGGCGTCCCGCTGGCGATCGTGCTGACGCAGCTCATCCGGAACAGGCTGCTGCTGTCGCCGTCCGAGTGGCGGTCCAGCACCGTGCTGACCGGTGTGTTCACCGTCCCCTTCCTGGCGTTCCCCGTCTTCGGCGGAGATCCTGTCGACTACCTCGCAGGCTTCCGAGGCGCGCTCGTCGTCATCGCGGTGCTGCTTCCCGTGGTGTGTCTGATTCTCATGGTCCGCGCGGGCCGAATCCTGATCGAGTCGCCCGCGACCGTCGTCGGAGCCTCCGACTTTCACCTGGTCCATCGGATTCGATGCAGGCGGTGGTCTGCGGACGTCACGCTGGATGAGGGCCTGCTGCGCTGGCAGGCGCTGCGCGGCTCGCTGAGCAAGCGGAATCACCGCAGGCAGATCGACGTGGAGGGTTCGCTGCCCCTCACCGAGGTACTGGACACCGGTGTCCGCATCGTTCGCGACACCGACCGCGGCCGGGTCTGGATGCGCGGCCGGTTCGAGAGTCTGCGGTGTCCGGCGGGCGCGGCCCTCGTCCTGCACACCGGCGACGGCGAATGGCTCCTGCCGATCACCGAGGCCGACAAGCTCGGGCCGATCCTGCTCGCCCGCGCGAATCACCTCCGCGCCACGGCGGCTTCCGGTGATCCGGCTGTCCCCGGTCGACCGCCTGAACAGCTCGCCTGAGGCTGCCGCCGGACCGACAGCGAGCCTGAGCCCCGCCGCCTGCCACGCCCGCAGGCCGTTCAACGGTCGCCGACCTCGCGCCCGACGTACCCCTACCCCTTCCTCACCGCGACAGGCCGCCCGCCCGTCGCCCGCCCGCGCGAACTCGGTTACCTCGCCCCCGCCGCCCCGGCTACCCTCACCGACGACCGGGACCGAGGCGAAGGAGTCGACGTGACGCAGACCAGGCACGTCGAGCTGCCGACGCGGTCGGGCGGGCCCTTCCCGCTGGGCGCGCACCTGACCCCCGACGGAGTACGGTTCGCGCTGGCCTCCGCTGTCGCCGATGCCGTCGAGGTGTGCCTGGTCGACTCCGACGACGCGGGCGGGCTGGTCGAACGCCGGGTCGAGCTGACGCAGCGGACCTACGGCGTGTGGCACGGCATCGTCCCCGGTGTGGCCCCCGGCAGCCGCTACGGATTCCGCGTGCACGGCCCGTACGAGCCTGCCAGGGGCCTGCGCTGCAATCCGAGGAAGCTGCTGGTCGACCCGTACGCCCGACAGATCAGCGGCAGCCTGACCGACGTCGATGTCGCACTGGGCTACCGCGACGATCCGATGACGGGCAGGCCGGACCACGTCGACTCGTTGGGCAGTGTGCCGCTCTCGGTGGTCACGGCTCCGACGGCACCGCTGCGGGACGTGCGGCCGGAGGTGCCCTGGGAGGAGACGGTCGTCTACGAGCTGCACGTTCGCGGATTCACTCGCAGCCATCCCGACATTCCGGAGCACCTGCGCGGCACCTACCTCGGCGTGGCCCACCCGGCCGCGCTGGATCACCTGTCCCGACTCGGCGTCACGGCGGTCGAACTGCTTCCGGTGCACGCCGCGTCCTCGGAGGCGGGCCTGCTGCGCCGAGGCGCGCAGAACTACTGGGGCTACTCGACTCTCGGGTTCCATGCGCCGCATGCAGGCTATGCGAGCGTGCCGGGCCGTGAGGTCGCGGAGTTCCGCACGATGGTGACGGCCCTGCACGCGGCAGGGATCGAGGTGCTGCTCGACGTCGTCTACAACCACACCTGCGAGGGCGGCCTCGACGGGCCGACACTGAGCTTCCGGGGCATCGACGCCCCTGCCTACTACCTTCAAGACGCCGAAGGCCGGCCGGTGGACATCACCGGTTGCGGCAACACGATCGACGCGGCATCGCCGACGGTGATCCGGCTGGTGACGGACTCGCTGCGGTACTGGGCGGAGGACCTCGGCGTGGACGGGTTCCGCTTCGACCTGGCCAGCGCGCTCGGCCGGGGTCGGGGCGGTCCGTTCGACCCGGACGGCGGACTGTTGACGGCCATCGCCTGTGATCCGGTGCTGTCTCGGCGCAAGCTCATCGCCGAGCCGTGGGACGCGACCGGCGAGGGTTACCGGGTCGGCGGCTTCGGCGTGCAGTGGTCGGAGTGGAACGGCCGCTACCGCGACACCGTCCGCGACTTCTGGCGCGGCGCCACGGGCGTGGCAGACCTGGCCTACCGGCTCGCGGGCTCTTCTGACCTGTATCACGACGGCGGGCGCAGGCCGTGGGCCTCGGTCAATCTGATCACCGCCCACGACGGCTTCACCCTGCGCGACCTGGTCTCCTATGAGCGCAAGCACAACGAGGCCAACGGCGAGGACAACCGGGACGGCACCGACGACAACCGGTCGTGGAACTGCGGAGTCGAAGGCGAGACGACGGACCCGTCGGTGACGACGCTGCGAGCCCGCCAGGCACGCAACCTGCTGGCCACCCTGCTGCTGTCCACCGGGACGCCGATGCTGACCGCGGGCGACGAGCTGTGGCGGACGCAGGGCGGCAACAACAACGCCTACTGCCTCGACGACGAGACGTCCTGGCTCGCCTGGCCGGGTGCCCGGACCGGGTCGATGAACGGCGAAGCCGTCGCCGTGGGCGGCCCGCAGGAACGCACGGCGCGGGAGCTGCTCGACTTCACCCGCACGCTGATCGCCGTGCGCCGCGAGTGCCCCGCCCTGCGGCAGGCCGAGTTCTTCGAGGGCCGCACCACGCCCAGCGGAGCGCCCGATCTGGCCTGGCTGCGTGCCGACGGCGAGGAGATGACCGAGATCGACTGGTTCGACCCCGATCGCCGCACCCTGGGGATGTGGATCGACGGCGGCGACTGCCGATCACACACCAGGTCGGGACTGCCGGTGAACGACCATTCGTGGCTGCTCGTGCTGCACGCGGGCGGCGACGAGGTCCGGCTCACCCTGCCCGGTCTCGTCTTCGGTGCCCGGTACACGCCCGTGTTGACCACCGGCACCCCCGACGGAAGGCCCTCGGACGCCACGTCGCTGCCGGCAGGCGACTCCCTCGCCCTCCCCGGCCACACGCTGCTGCTCTTCCGCGCCGACGCCGTGCGCGCCGACGGCTGAGGCGGCAGACCAGGGCTCGGCGTCCCACCCGGTGGGCAGCTGCGCCGGTTCGCCCCCGGGAAGCTCGGCCCGTCCTGGTGGATCGGTCATCCACCTGTCGTTCGAAGAACAGCAGGAAGCTCCGCGGTCGCTTCAATCAACGGCAGGCCTGATCCTCCTCATGCCGGGCTCCCGCAGCCTGCCGTCTCACCCAGTGAGCAGTGCGTGACCACGGCGTCCGGGCGTGCCACCATCAACGTCATGTTCCGCTCGCTGTTGACGTGGTCCGACCGCCCGGTCGACCTCCAGCGAGTCTCTTCGAGCACCTGTAGTCGGGGAGAGGACGAGACCTCCCGCTGACCGGCGTGTCCCAGGCATCCACGACCGCCCCTGCCGTCGCGTGCGCCCTGCCGAGGTCCGTTCGCCTCCCCCGCCGCCGTGTCCCGAGCGCGGGAGTCCGTCTGAGGCGGCCCCGTCTCGGCAGCCCGTCACCACGCCGAGGAGCATCCGATGACCAGCACGCTGCCCGAACTGTCTCCGCTGCCGACGCTGTCCGACTCCCCCGCCGCGCCGGAGTCGCTCGCGCTGCCCGAGTTCGACGTGCATCCGGGTTTCGACCATCAGGAACTGCGCGCGCACATCCCGGCCGCACGTCTGTTGTGGACGCCCACCGAGCTGCGCGATCTCACCATCACGGTGGCTCGCGAACTCGCGACACCGCTGCATGAGCTGGCCGAGTACGTCCCAGAGCAACGCTGGTGGGCGCGGCTGGCGCTGACCAGGGGCGTCGAGCTGTGGTTGTTGACCTGGCTGCCCGCGCAGGGGACGGAGCCGCACGACCATGCAGGCGCGGCGGGCTCGTTCACCGTGCTCAGCGGCGAGCTGACCGAGCACTACGTCTATGCGCCCGGCCCGGTCCGCACCCGTACACACCACAGCGGGGCGGGGATCGGCTTCGGCCCGCGCCGCGCCCATCAGGTGCTCAACCTCAGCGCGGGGCCTGCGGCCACCGTGCACGCCTACTCCCCGCCGCTGCTGCCCACCCGCGAGTACGCCGAGCTCAGCCAGGTCCCGGCCGAGCTGCCCAGCGTGGCCAGGGCGACGTCGTGAGCATCGACGATCGACTGGCCGCCGCCAGGACGGGCCTGCGCAGGCACGATCCGCAGGAGGCCGCCGCATTGCAGCGCGACGGCGCCCTGTTGATCGACATCCGGCCGAGGGACGATCGGGCGGCCGACGGCGAGATCCCCGACTCCATCCCGGTGGAGCGGATCGTGCTGGAGTGGCGGCTCGATCCGGCGAGTGCGCACCGGCTGCCGCAGGTGGACGCCGAGCGGCCGGTGGTCCTGCTCTGCAATGAGGGATATGCCTCCAGCCTGGCGGCACGGGATCTGAGCGAACTGGGGCTGCGGCACGTCGGGGACCTGATCGGCGGCTTCCGCGCCTGGCGGGCGGCGGGACTGCCGGTCGTCGACGGGGGCGGGCCCGCCGTGCCCTGACGCAGGCACGAACGGCACCGGCCCGGGCCGATGCGGCCTGGAGTCGGTGTCGGCGGGAGCCTTCACCCACGCAGGCCCGTGCCGACCAGACGCAGCACCGATTCCTGGCGCACTGACGGCGGGCGCGCGGGCTCGTCTCGGCGCCGACGGTGTGCCGAGCGGCATGGTCCGGGCGGCGGCGGAGCGGGTGGGGCTCGCCGCCGCCGGACCTGCTCGGCCTGTCTTCGGCCGGGCGGGCCGCCGGGAGCCCGCGCGCGGCGGGAAGGTCGGCCGGCCTTCTTGCAGTCGGTGATCTCGATGCGCGCGTAGCGGCACGGGTCCCCGGCGGGGCTCCACGAGATCAGTCCCGGTCGAGGGCGGCGCAGCGGCGTCGGGCATCGTGTGTGCGTGCGACTCCTGCGGTTTCTGCGACGCCCGGCGCTGCTCCTGCTCGTCGCGAGCGTGCTCGCGGTGATCGTGATCGAGACGAGCCTGACCGGTCTGCCCATGGCCCTGCTCGGCATCCTGACGGCGCTGCTCGGTGCGGCGGCGGGCGTGATCGTCGCGCAGCTCGTGCTTCAGCTTGGGATGCTCACCGGCGGCCTGCTCACCAGGGCGGCGATCACCCGCGTGATCATCGGGGTCGGCCCTCGGCTGCACGCGTGGACCGCGGCTCGCCGGACGGTGGTGCTGCGCGCGGTCCCGCTCTTCCTCTCGGTGAGCGTGGCCGCAGGCCGGGAACCGGTCCGCCTGCGCATGTGGGGCACCGGAGCCTGGGCCGCGCTGCTGGGCCTGGCGAGCACCGCCGCCTCCTGGCTGGTGTTGTCGGCGGATTCCCTCGGTCGCGGGGTGGCCGTCGGTGTGACGGCGACGGTGCTGGCGTCGCTGGTGCCGCGCCGGGACAGCAGCGTGACGTCCATCGGCTGGCTAGTGCTCAGCCTGCCCAGGATCGGTGCCGCCGAGGTCGCGGAGATGTCCGCGAGCGTCTTGGCCGGGCAGATCACCGAGGCCCTGAACGCGGGCAGGCTGGCCGACGCACGGGCCGCGCTGGCCGAGATGACCGACCGACACGGCGACAGCTGGGCCACCGCCGCCTGCCGGATCGCAGTGTGGGAGGCGGAGGGGAACTACCGCGAGGCGGTCGGCCTGGCCATGCGGCTGAGCGCCGACGAGTCCATCGAGCTGCGCCGTCGGACCGCGACACTGGTGGGCCTCGCGGGTCTGGTGGTCTCGGCGGTCGAGGCGGACCAGCTGCCCGCCGCAGCGGCACTGCCCGCAGGCGGCCATGCCCTGGAGCAGGCCGAGAAGCTGGGCTTCCCCGCGTACAAGCTGCACGGAACGAAGGCCGCCTTCGCCCTGCTCGAAGGCAAGACCGCCGAGGCCATCCGGCTCGCGCTCCTCGCCGAGGACTTCAGCCACGGGCCGCTGGCCCGCGCCGACAACTTCGCCACCCTCGCCCGCGCCAGGATGGCCGCAGGCGACAACCGATCCGCCCGCGAGGCCTTGGCGCAGGCGGAGGAGCACGCCGCCTGGTGGCCGCGAGTGGTCGCCTTGCGGACTCGGCTGGACATCGCCTGAGCAGCGGCCGCGCCTGCGCCTGCACGTCCGTCCCCGTCTACCGACGCGATCGGTCTTCGCGGAACGCTCAGCGCCGCAGTCGATTGAGGAGCGCGACCAGCACGGCCCGTTCCCGAGGCGGCAGCGAGGCCGCGCCGTGGCCGTCGGCCGTCGCCGTGCGCAGGGTGTCGATGGCCGCTTCGAGGAATTCGATGCCGTAGTCGGTGAGTGCCAGTCGTTTCTCGTTGCCTCGGCCGGTGACGGTGAGGTAGCCGCGGTCGGCGAGGCGGATCACGCTGTGGTCGAGGCTGCGGGGTGGCAGGTCGAGTGCGGTGTTGGCGATGGCCTTGCGCATCGGTCGGGGTGAGCGGGCCAGCAGGCGGAGAAGTCGGTAGTCGTAGACGGAGATGCCGTGGCAGTTCCGGAGCGCGTCGGCGGGTTGCACGGTCCAGCGTTGGACGGCGGCGATCAGCGTCTCCCACATCACCCAGGGTTCGGCGGCCACCGTGCCCGCGCCGACGGCGACGTCGAGCGGGACGGGGCGCGGAGTGGGCATCGGCGGGCGCGCGTCGCACGGCCTTCCCGGCGGCGCGGCCACTGACGCGGCCGCCGACGAACCGCCGCCCTGGGCGCCGAGCGCCCGCCTGCCGGACAGGGTGGAATCAGTCGAACTGGTGGCGGACATTCGCCGTTCTCTCCTCGGGATGGTCGGGTGCAGGGGTGGTCGGTGTCGGCTCGTTCTCAGCCTGCTGGCGCGAGCCCTTCCGCAGAAGGTCCGGTCATCCGGGTCGGGTGTCCGGCAGGCAGGCAGAAGGCCGGCGGCAGAGCATTCGGGTCATCAGCAGGTGCACGGGAGTCAGCACTGGTCGGGACGACCGGCCTCACCGGAGTCGCCCGGCTGTCGCGGTCCCGGAGCTGCGAGGGGTCGTGCGTCCCCGAGGCGATCGAAGGACGAGACTGCGGGATGGCCGCCGATCGGCGCCGCGTCCACATCGCGGGCCGCCGCGACCCGTGAGCCGATCGACGTCCGACGTGCGGAGGGTGGACCGGCGTCGGCAGGTCGGTCGGGGCGGGATCGTCCGGAGCCGCAGGGTCCCGGAGCGGAGCCGACGTACCGATCCGTCGCCCGCTCGGCACATGACCAGCACGGGCGGAGCCCGATCAGCCGAAGACCGTCCACATCGCACTGCTGGGCAGGCCCCACCCGCAGCCGCTCCCCACATGCCGCCGTCACAGCGGTGCCGTCCACGGGCCGGGCGCCGAGGACCAGATGGCGGTCAAGCCACAGCCCGGCCGAGGGCGCCGCGTCCAGGGTGAACCATGTCGGGTCGTCGGCGCTCACGCGGACACCGCCGTCAGCGGTCGCGGGGCAGGCGTCCGGGTGGTGCTGTGTCCCAGGCACAGCGGGCAGCGTTGGTCGTCGTAGAAGCACACCCGCATCGGTCGCCGGTTCATCGCCCGGAACTCCACTTCTGGCGCGCAGACGGGGCGGATCAGGTCGTAGCCGTTCCAGGCTGCGCTCCAGAGGTGCGTGTCGCCGGAGCGCACTGTGCGGACGAACCAGGCCATGCCGGTCACGGTCCCTCCACCGGGAAGCACGTCGGGCACCGCAGCAGGCGTACCCACTCCTCCACCGACACCAGCACTGCCCCGCACACCGCCACGTCGACCGTCTGGTACGACTCGTCCCGGCGGTGCTCCAGCCGACGGAACCGTCCCGCCCACCGCTGCGGCGGCTGAGGGAGCGGCCGACGTCCTTCGCTCGGCGACATCGAGTCGCCGCCCCGCTGCGGTCCCGCGTTCGTCGCCCACACGACGAGCCCGGTCACGTCAGAGTCCCGGTGAGCACCCGCGTCCATCCCGGCGGCGGATCGACAGGCCGACAGGCATTCCCGAAGGCAGCCTGCCGACATTGACGGGCGACCACGTCGAGCCGACAGCGCACGGCGGCTCGCCTCGCCCGCAGCTCGGCATCAGCCCGATCGCGCGACCGCCCAGCCACGGTTCGCGCGTCGGCGGCCCGCTGTTCGGCGGCCCGAACGCGTGCCCAGTCACGACGGGACGGCGGCCGCCGAGCGGGATGCGCCGCCCGCCACCAGCGCCAGACCACGTCCACTGTCGGCAGGCCGATGCACAGGACGAGGAGCACGGGCGTAGAGGGCGTCGGCGGCGGGGGTTGTCATGAGGACCATCCCGAGGACCCCGTGAGGAGCGTCCGAAGCTCGCTTTCGTCGGCAGAAGTCCTTCGGCAGGCGGCGTCTTCGGCAAGCCCAGCAAATTCCGGACTGTCAGGCATTCCCTTGGTCATCGCACCTCACATCGAAGTCATGGATCAATCAGGAGTCGGGATGCGGACTGTTCTCGCCTTATCGGCTGAATGTCACTTTCAGCGATCTACTCGTCACGTCTACTATCGAGTTCGATACCCGAAGATTCGAGGAGATCCGGGAACCACGCATGACATGCGCATGACCATGCATCGGAGGTCGGTCAGACATGGAGCGTTTCGGGGACGTACTGGCCCGACTACGTAGGCAGGCAGGCCTTACACAGGCCGAGCTGGCCGACGCAGCACACTGGAGTCAAAGTCAGATCAGCCGAGCCGAGTCCCACAAGTGCACGCCCGATGCACGGACGGTTCAACGGCTGGACGAGATCCTTGCCGGCAACGGTGCGCTAACCGCCTTCTTCGTCGCCACCGAGACAAAGAAGGGGCAGATGCCGATGTCCATCAAGCCGTGGGGAATCACCGATATCGTGCGGAGACTTCATCGCAGCGATGTCGGCGTCCACACGCTCGACCAGCTCGCGCTCGCCACGGAGCAGATGTGCTGCGACTACGCCTGGCGCGACGCGCGGGAACTTCATAGCGAGGCCATAGGGTGGCTCTCCTACGCGAGTTCGCTGCTGGACGGGCCGACCAGCCTGCGGGAACATCGCGAGGTCCTGCTCATCAGTGGCTGGCTGATGCTCCTCCTCGGCTGCCTCGAGTACGACCTCGGCCTGGCTCGGCAGGCCGACCTCACCCGCGCGGCGGCGCTGGAGATCGGCAGGGAGATCGGGCACGGCGAGATCATCGCCTGGTCGTTCGAACTCAGTGCCTGGTTCGCCCTAACTCAGGGCAGGCTGCGGACGGTGTCCGA
Organism: Actinoalloteichus fjordicus; assembly: GCF_001941625.1. NCBI lineage: Bacteria > Bacillati > Actinomycetota > Actinomycetes > Pseudonocardiales > Pseudonocardiaceae > Actinoalloteichus > Actinoalloteichus fjordicus. The sequence goes on along the minus strand of NZ_CP016076.1, from coordinate 1,395,197 downwards.
TTACGCGGCGGCGGGCACCCGCGCAGCACCGAACTCCTCGGTCGCCGTCCAGCTCGCCGCTCAGTCGGCCAAGGCTCAGGCCCGCATGGGCGACATCCAGGCCGTGCGTCGCGAACTCGACGACGGCTTCCGGCTCCTCGGCAGGCACGATCACCCCACTCGACCGGAGAATCACTTCGTCATCGACCCGACGAAATGGGACTTCTACGCCATGGACTGCTATCGCCTCGTCGGCGACGACACCCGTGCGGCCGACCATGCCCACGAGGTTCTCCGGCTCTCGCGGCTGCCCCATGGGGCAGAGCGCAGTCCCATGCGCGCCACAGAAGCCCGGTTCACCCTCGGCATCGGCTCGCTGCGCGACGGCGACCTCGACGGCGCCCACGCCTGGACCCGAGCCGCCGTCGAGGTAGATCGACGTTCACTGCTGCCCTTCACGATGCTCGCGCAGGAGATGCATGCCGAGACCCGCCGCCTCTACCCACGAGATCCCGCCGCCGCAGAACTCCGGGACTATCTGACCGATACCCGGGCCGCGCTGCCGAGCTGACTACCCAGCACGAAGAAGGCCCGTGGTACGGGATCGGAACGATTTGATCGCCGTCGCCGATGAGGCGGATCATCACCGCATGGGAGCTGTGAACTCGTGAGAGAGACGATCCCTAATCCAGCCTGCACGGGATGGCGGACCTGCCAACGCTGTTCAACTGCCCCCTGAGAATGGGAACCGTGTGACGCCTCCGTCCCGCCGATCACGCTCCGGCCCGACTGTGCACTGTGGCAGAGTCCGCCGAACGCAGGTCGATGACGGCCCGCCCAGACGAGACGAGGTGTCGGACGTGCACGAGCAGTCAGAGTGGGACCTGAGCTTCTTCCCGCCGCCGGTGGACTTCGACGAGCTTCGCACCGAGTCGGATTTTGCCGTGGTGACCGTCAGCGGCGCCGAGATCGTGGAATGCGAGCGCAGCATGACCGACGGGATCGTGTCCGCGATCAGCCTGCGCCTCTCGCTTCCTGACCAGGAGATTCTGGTGCAGTCCTGCGCGGACGACCGGAGCGAGTCGGACATCGGTGCAGTGGCGGCGAGCTTCCTCAGCGGCCCCGGCCGCGCCAGAGTGCGGCCGTCGCGGACCGCTGTCGAGGAGAGGTCGCACGCGTCGCCACGAGTCAACGGCAAGCCGAAGAAGGCGACGCTGCTGCACTCGCGCGCCGCCACCTGCCTCACGTTCCACCACTCCGGACTGTTCGTGATCGTCGCCGCCGCCCGGTCCACACCGGTCCCCGTGCAGGACCTGCCCTTCACCGTCGCCACCGGCCAGGCCCCCGGCATCGATCTATCAATAGGCTGACGCCGAGCCGGGCATGCGCCGTCCGGGACTGCATCAGCCCTGCCCGTGCACCGTCGCGAGCGAGTTCGGTGCGCCGCCACGCACGACGTTCGACGACGGCCGGGAATCCCGGAGTTGCCGGGACGACGACCGGCAGGCCGCCGAGACCCCGGCGAAGTCGTCACCGAGAAACTCGCTGGCCTCGCCGACGAGCAGCCGACTACGTTGCCGCGCATGATCGAATTCGGTGATCCGGCATTCTTCGATCGTTATGCGGCCGACTACGACCAGGGAACGAATCCCGACCCGACTCTAGGCCGTGGAGTTCCTGGCCGGTCTCGTTCCCGACGGCGGGCGGGTCCTGGAACTGGCCGTCGGCACCGGGCGGATCGCGCTTCCGCTGGCGGCGCGGGGCATCGCCGTGGAGGGCATCGAGGGCTCGCCCGCGATGGTCGAGCGCCTGCGGGCGAAGCCGGGCGGCGCGGCCGTCCCGACGACCGTCGGCGACATGGCCGAGGTCGCGGTGACCGGCCCGTTCCAGCTGTCCTATCTGGTGTTCAACACGCTGTTCAACCTGGTCACCCAACAACGTCAGCTCGACTGTTTCCATAATGTCGCGAAGGTCCTGGCACCCGGCGGCCTCTTCGTCCTCGAGTGCTTCATCCAGGACGTGAGCGAGTTCGACCGAGGCCAGCGCGTCGCCACCCGCGCACTGACCGAGGACTCGGTGAAGCTGGAGTACCAGCTGCACGACCCGGTGGAGCAGACCGTCACCTATCAGCGCGTCCGCATCGGCGCCGACGGCATCACGCTGAGCCCGTTGCGGCTGCGCTACTGCTGGCCGAGCGAGCTCGACCTGATGGCCCGCCTCGCCGGAATGCGACTCCGCGAGCGATACGACCACTGGGACCGCAGCCCGTTCACCACGGCCAGCAGGCGGCACGTCTCGGTCTACGAGCGGATCTGACGGCGGCGCCGAGCCACACACCCGGAGTTCGCCGCCGTCGTCCAGATCAGTCCGCCAGCACCACGCGCCCGAATTCGGCCGGGGTGGACAGCAGGCGATGCCGGGGCAGCACCCGCACCGTGTAGCCGGACGGGCCCGCGTGGGGCAGCGGGACCTCGGCGCGGTAGTCGACGCCGCCGAGGTGATCCATGGAGCGGGTGACGACGTCACTCAACTCGCCCGCCTCGTCGGCGCGGCCCACCACCGCCTGCACGTCCACCTCGGCCGGGTCCAGGCCGCCCAACTCCACCCGCGCTCGCACGGTTGCAGGCGTGCCCAGCGAGGGCGCGGGCTCGCCGTCGGCGGTCAGTGTGCTGTCGACGATCCTGATGTGCGGCCAGGCGGCCTGGAGCCGAGCGCGATAGCCCGCCAGCTCCCTGGCGCCCTGGTATCCGTCGGCTCGCATCGCCGAGGCAGCCCGCGCCGCAGGCAGGTAGCAGGACTCGACGTACTCGCGGACCATCCGGGAGGCCTGCACCTTGGAGCCCAGACCCGCCAGCGTGTGCCGCACCATCGACATCCAGCGCTGCGGGACGCCGTCGGTGCCGCGCTCGTAGAACAGCGGGGTGACCCCGGACTCGAGCAGCCCGTACAGCGCCTGCGACTCCAGGTCGTCGCGCCGCACCGGGTCGGTGACGCCGTCGGCGGTGGGGATCGCCCAGCCGTTGCGGCCGTCGTAGAACTCGTCCCACCAGCCGTCGCGGATCGACAGGTTGAGTCCGCCGTTGAGCGCGGACTTCATCCCGGAGGTCCCGCAGGCCTCCAGCGGGCGCAGCGGGTTGTTCAGCCACACGTCGCAGCCCCAGTAGAGGTAGCGGGCCATCGACATGTCGTAGTCGGGCAGGAAGACGATGCGATGCCGGACATCGGCCTCGTCGGCGAAGCGGACGATCTGCTGGATCAACGCCTTGCCGCCGTCGTCGGCCGGGTGGGACTTGCCTGCGACGACGAGTTGCACGGGGCGCTTCGGGTCGAGCAGCAGTTTCCGCAGGCGGTCCTGATCGCGCAGCATCAGGGTCAGCCGCTTGTAGGTGGGCACCCGGCGGGCGAAGCCGATGGTGAGGATCTCGGGATCGAAGACCGAGTCGGTCCAGTCGAGTTCCAACTCGGCGGCGCCGCGCTCGATCCAGGCCGCGCGCACCCGGCGGCGGACCTCGTCGACGAGCCGACCGCGCAACGTGGAGCGCAGCTCCCACAGTCGGGCGTCGCTGACCGGCTCGAACCCGTGGGCGCCCTCGCCGTGCTCGACGCCCTGCTCCGGGTCGCCCAGCAGGTCGATCATCTCGCGGGACGACCAGGTGGGCCCGTGGACGCCGTTGGTGACCGAGGTGATCGGCACCTCCGCGGAGTCGAAGCCCGGCCACAGGCCGCGGAACATCTTCCGGCTGACCTCGCCGTGCAGGGCGGAGACGCCGTTGGCCCGCTGCGCCAGGCGCAGGCCCATGTTCGCCATGTTGAACATGTTGGCGTTGTCCTCGGCACCGAGCGCCAGCACGCGGTGGGTGGGGACGCCGGGCAGGAGGTCCTGTTCGTGACCGTCGCCGAAGTAGTGACGCACCAGGTCGACGGGAAAGCGGTCGATTCCCGCGGGCACCGGGGTGTGGGTGGTGAAGACCGTGCCCGCCCGCACGGAGGCCAGGGCCTGATCGAAGTCCAGGCCGTCGCCCGCGACCAGTTCGCGAACCCGTTCCAGGCCGAGGAAGCCCGCGTGGCCCTCGTTGGTGTGGAACACCTCCGGCTGCGTCGTGCCGACGAGTCCGCAGTAGGCGCGCACGGCGCGGACCCCGCCGACGCCCGCGAGGATCTCCTGCTTGATGCGGTGGTCCTGGTCGCCGCCGTAGAGCCGGTCGGTGATCCCGCGCAGGTCGGGATCGTTGCCCTCGACGTCGGAATCAAGCAGCAGCAACGGGATGCGACCCACCTGCGCACGCCAGATCTTGGCCCGCAGCACCCGGCCGCGCGGCATTCCGACGTGGACGAGGATCGGCGCCCCGGAGGGATCGGTGACCAGGTCCAGTGGCAGACCGCGCGGGTCGATCACCGGATAGTGCTCCAGCTGCCAGCCGTCCCGCGAGAGTGCCTGGCCGAAGTAACCGGCCCGGTAGAGCAGACCGACCGCGACCAGCGGCAGGCCGAGGTCCGATGCCGCCTTCAGGTGGTCGCCCGCCAGCACGCCGAGGCCGCCCGAGTAGTTGGGCAGCGCCTCGGTGACACCGAACTCCATGGAGAAGTAGCCGATGCCTGCGGGCAGCCCCTCGATCTCGCCCGCTCTGCGCTGGTACCAGCGGTCGTCGTCGCAGTAGCGCGCGAGGTCGTCCTCGGCGGCGGCGACCCGCGCCAGGAAGTCGTCGTCCTCGGCGAGGACGTTCCAGCGTTCGACCGACACCTCCCCCAGCAGCCGCAGCGGGTCGCCCTTGACGCGGGCCCACGCCTGCGGATCGACCTCGGCGAAGAGGTCCTGAGTCGGCGGGTGCCAGGTCCACCGCAGATTGGTGGCCAGGGTGCTCAGGGCGGCGAGCGGCCGGGGCAACTGGGCCCGCACGGTGAAGCGGCGCACTGCTCTCACGCCAGCGGACCTTACGGGACACGCGGCACGCGGCGGGAGGTCGGACACGCGCCGGGAGCGCCGTGTCGATCACGCCGGAAACAGGAAAGCGTTTACCAACCGTGATGATGTCAATCCGTTACCTGCATCGTCACCTTCTCGACACATTCGCGTGAGTGACGTCCCCCGAAAATCACTCTTCTCGGCTAATCAGTCGCCGTCCGCTCGCATGACCCACCGAACGGGGAAACGATGGTGTCTTCGGCCCGGCTCGGAGTGGGGGAAGGCACGAGTAGTCAGGATGTAAAGCGATGGGTCTGAGATTCTTCCTGGTCAGCGCGATCGCGATGATCGCCTCCGCGATCGTGGGGATACTGCTGGGGGCGGTGCTGTCGACGCTGCACGCCGATGTCCAAGGTTCCAATCGGTCACTCGGTCCACCGTCCGCATGGTCGGTCAGCGACTCCCTCGGCAGCGACGTCCGGGATTCGAACGACGCCGGTTCCGCAGGCCACCGCACGACCCCGACGAACGGCCTCGGCCGGACGGGCTAGCGTCGGCGGCCATGAGCGAACAGACACGCCTGGCCGAGGGAGACGAGGCCCCGGACTTCACCCTCACCGACTCCGAGGGCAACCCGGTCTCACTGCGCGACCATCGAGGCTCCTCGGTGATCGTCTACTTCTACCCGGCGGCCAACACGCCGGGCTGCACCAAGCAGGCCTGCGACTTCCGCGACAACCTCGGTGACCTGAACGAGGCCGGTCTGACGGTGCTGGGCATCTCGCCGGACCCGGTCGCGAAGCTGCACGGCTTCCGCGAGGACCAGGGCCTGACCTTCCCGCTGCTGTCCGACCCGGACAAGACCGTCCTGACCAGGTGGGGCGCCTTCGGCGAGAAGAAGCTGTACGGCAAGACCGTGACCGGGGTGATCCGCTCGACCTTCGTCGTCGACGAGTCCGGCCGGATCACCAAGGCCATGTACAACGTCAAGGCCACCGGTCACGTCGCCAAGCTGCGTCGCGACCTGGGCCTGGCCGCGTCGGCCTGACGCCCGAGCACGCCGCCTTTCGGGCGGGAGCGCGTCGGTGTGCCGGGGACGCTGCCCCGGCACACCGGATCGGCGGCACGGCGCCGAAGCGTTCTACTCGCCCTGATCGGTGGTGAGAGACCGCAGGCGCGGCAGCAGGGCGCGCAGCGCGCGGCCCCGATGCGAGGCCGCGTCCTTCTCCTCGGGCGTCAGCTCGGCCGAGGTCCGGGACTCCCCGGCGGGCAGGAAGACCGGGTCGTAACCGAAGCCGTTCTCCCCGCGCGGCGCCCGCGCGATGCGGCCTGCCCACTCCCCTCGGACGAGGTACTCCGAGTCGGCCCCGTCGCCGGGCAGGGCCAGCGCGGCCACCGCGACGAAGGCCGCGCCACGGCGCTCGTCGGGCAGGTCGGCCAGCTGCGCGAGGACCAGTTCGAGGTTCGCGGCGTCCTCGCCGTGGCCGCCGCTCCAGCGAGCCGACAGCACACCGGGCATTCCGTTGAGCGCGTCGACCGCCAGTCCGGAGTCGTCGGCCACCGTCGGCAGCCCGCTGGCCTCGGCCCCCGCCCTCGCCTTGATCAGCGCGTTCTCCTCGAAGGTCGCGCCGGTCTCCGGCACCTCCGGGTACTCGGGAACATCGCCGAGGCCGACGACCTCGATGCCCGCCACTCCTTCGGCGAGCAGGATGCGCCGCAGCTCACGCAGCTTCTTCTCGTTGCGCGAGGCGAGCAGCAGCCGCACCGACCGGGCCGTCATCGGTTGACCTTCGGCGGGAGTTCGCCGGGGTAGGGCGCGGCGAGCGCCTCGTTCTGCAGATCGTTCAGCCGGGCGCAGCCCGCCAGCGCGACGTCGAGCATCGTGTCCAGGGTCGTGCGGGCGAACGTGCCGCCCTCGCCGGTGCCCTGCACCTCGATCAGGGTGCCCGCGTCGGTGGCGACGACGTTCATGTCCACCTCGGCCCTGGAGTCCTCCTCATAGGGCAGGTCCAGGCGCACCTGCCCGTCCACCACCCCGACGCTGACCGCGGCGACCGCACAGGACAGGGGCTTGGGATCGGCCAGCAGCCCGCCCGCCTCCAGCCAGGTGATCGCGTCGGCCAAGGCGACGTAGGCGCCGCTGATCGCTGCGGTGCGGGTGCCGCCGTCGGCCTGGATGACGTCGCAGTCCAACGCGATCGTGTTCTCCCCGAGCGCGGCGAGGTCGACGCAGGCCCGCAGGGACCGCCCGATCAGCCTGCTGATCTCGTGGGTGCGGCCGCCGACCCGACCCTTCACCGACTCACGGCCGGAGCGGGTGTGTGTGGCCGAGGGGAGCATCGCGTACTCCGCGGTCACCCACCCGAGGCCGGAGCCCGCTCGCCACCTCGGCACACCCGCCTGGACGCTGGCCGCGCACAGGACCTTGGTACGGCCGAACTCGACCAGCACCGATCCGGCGGGCCACTCCTGGTAGCCACGGGTGAAACGGACATCCCTGAGCGCGTCGTTCTCTCGACCATCTGCACGTACCACCCGGTCACCCTACCCATCGAGCGGTCCCGATTCGATCGGCGTGTCGCCGGGCTTCACTCGACGGCACCGCGTCCGGTCCAGGGCGCCGCTCGGCCGCACGCACCGACCGCCATCGAACTGACCGGCCATGACGGGGGCCGCGACGGTAAGCCGAGCCGACGTCGCGGCTCAGTCGCGCCGGGTCTGCCACGCCGAGACCGGTGGCGGCGCCCCGGCCCAACTCGTCACCCGATCGACGAGCTCACGGTCCGCACTCGGACGGACACCGCGAGCTAGCCTCGGTGACCATGGCGGAGTTCACCCTGTTCCAGAACGGCGAGCGGGTGACGGAGCCCCTCACGGAAGGCGATCTCGGCGCCCGGCTGGCCGACCCGGGCATGGCGGACTGGCTGGACCTGCCCGCGCCCGATCCCGCGCTGATCGATCGCATCGGCGAGGCTCTGGGGCTGCATGAGCTGGCCGTGGAGGACGCGGGCGACGAGCGGCAGCGGCCGAAGCTGGACCGCTACGACTCCCATCTCTTCCTCACCGTGCACCGCGTGGTGCTCGACGAGCAGGACGACCTGCTGGTGTCGGAGCTGGCCGTGTTCGTGACCCCGCACGCGCTGGTGACCGTGCACAAGGACACGAACCTCCACCCGACCGACGTGGCGCGGCGGTGGGCGGCGGCAGGCCGAGAACGGGGCATCGCCTACCTGCTGTACGCGCTGCTGGACGCCGTCGTGGACAGCCACTTCGACGCGGCGCAGGCGTTGGAGGACGAGGTCGAGGAGCTGGAGGACCTCCTCTTCGCGGAGCCTGCTCAGCTGCACACCGTGCAGCGGCGATCACTGCGGCTGCGCAAGAACCTCCTGCGGCTGAGCCGGGTGGCGGCGCCGATGCGGGAGGTGCTGCTCGGGCTGATGCACCGCGACATCGGGCTGATCGACGAGCGGCTGATGCCCTACTACCAGGACGTCTACGACCACGTGCTGCGGGTGACGGAGTGGGTCGAGGGGATGCGCGAGCTTGCCTCCGGAGTGCGGGAGACCCAGCTCGCCCTCCAGGGCAATCGGCTCAACGTGGTGATGAAGAAGGTCACCAGCTGGGCGGCGATCATCGCCGTCCCGACGGCGATCACCAGCTACTTCGGCCAGAATCTGCCCTATCCCGGTTACGGCGATCATGCCGGGCTCATCGGCTCCTACGTCGCGATCCTCGGCTCCTCAGTCGTCCTGTACCTGCTGTTCCGACGCCGAGGCTGGCTGTGATCGGCAGGCGGAACAGCCCGAGACAGGGAGACACGGGCCGCGCCCGGCCTTCGGCGAATTCGAGGCGAGTCCGCCGCGGCGGTCAGACCTCGTGTCGATGTCCCGCGACGGCCCGCAACGTCGGGCCCGCGAACGCCTCGGCCGCCTCCCCCACGACCTCGTCGGCGTCGAACCAGCTCGCCACGTGGGTGACCAGCAGCCGCCGAGACCCGGCTGCGCGAGCCAGCTCCCCCGCCTGTCTGCCGGACAGGTGGAGGTCGGGCACCGCGTCGGGGTGGTCGGGCCAGGTGGCCTCGGCGAGGACCAGGTCGGCGTCGGCGGCCAGTTCGCGCAGCTGCGGGCACGGCCCGGTGTCGCCGGTGTAGGCCAGCACCCGCCCCTCATGTCGGATGCGGAAGCCGTAGGCCTCGCACGGGTGCGCGACCGGGAACGCGGTCACCTCGAAGGGCCCGATGCGCCGGGTTCCCTCGCTGAGCGGCTCGAAGTCGTAGACGTCGGAGAGATCGGTCTCGGCCCGTTCGGCCGCCGAGGGGGCGTACGCCGCACCGAGCCGGTCGGCCGCCTCCGAGGGAGCGTGCAGGGGCAGCCGGTGCAGGCGGGGGTCGTACGGCGGGCGTGGGTGATAACGCCGCAGCACCGTGAGCGCGCTGACGTCCGCGCAGTGGTCCGGGTGCAGGTGCGAGAGGAGCAGCGCGTCGAGGGTGAAGGGATCCCGGTGGCCCTGGAGCGCGGCGAACGTGCCGTTGCCGAGGTCGACGACGAGACTCGCGCCCTCGGCCTCGATCAGGTAGCCGGAGGAGGCGGCGCCGGGGCCGGGTGTGCTGCCGGAGCAGCCGAGGATGGTCAACAACACCCGTCCAGCCTGCCCGTCCCGGCGCCGGGACACCAGAGCGAAACGAGTCGCGGCGGCCGCCGAGGAACAGCGGGCCGGGTTCGCGAACGAACTCCCGGCCCTGCTCAGACCGTCGTTGGACCGGCCCCGGCCGCCTGCCCTCGGCTCGGGCTCTGGGTTCGGGCGCCGGGTTCAGGCGAAGGCGGGCCCCAGGAAGCGGCGGGCCAGCCGTTGGAAGGAGATCGCGTCGCCGGTCGCCGCGAACTCGCGATCTACGGGCTCGTCCGGGTCGGCCTCGCGCAGCAGATCGGTCTCGGTGAGCACCCGCACCACGTCCTTGGCGGTCTCCTCCGCGCTGGACACCAGGGTGACGTCCGGCCCCATCGCGATCTGGAGCACGCCGGTGAGCAGCGGATAGTGCGTGCAGCCGAGCACCAGGGTGTCGACGTCGGCGGCCTGCAACGGCTCCAGATACCCCTGCGCAAGACCGAGCACCTGCCTGCCCGAGGTGATGCCGCGCTCCACGAAGTCGACGAAACGGGGACACGCGACGCCGTGCACCGTGATGTCGCGGGCGGCGGCGAAGGCGTCCGGGTAGGCGCCGGACCGGATGGTGGCCGCCGTGCCGATCACGCCGACCCGCCCCGACCTGGTGGTGGCGACCGCGCGCCGAACCGCCGGGAGCACGACCTCCACGACCGGGACGGGGTATCGCTCCCTCGCGTCGCGCAGGCAGGCCGCCGAGGCGGTGTTGCAGGCCACGACCAGGATCTTCACCCCGTCCGCCACCAGCCTGTCCGCGACCGCCAACGCGTGTTCGCGCACCTCGTCGATCCGCAACGGGCCGTACGGGCTGTTGGCCGTGTCGCCCACATAGCGAAGCCGCTCGGCAGGCAGCTGATCGGCGATGGCCCGCGCCACGGTCAAGCCGCCGACGCCGGAGTCGAAGACCCCGATGGGCGCATCGCGGTCGGGCATCTCAGCTCAGCCCGGGAGTCAGGGTCGGCCTGCTCTGCTGCTTGGCCAGGGACTTCGCCACCAGCCAGGCCGCCAACGCACCGCCGAGGGCGCCGAACAGGTGGCCCTGCCAGGAGATGCCGGGCTGGCCGGGCAGGACGCCCCAGAGGATTCCGCCGTAGAAGAAGAACAAGACGATGGCTACGCCGATCTGCGGCAGGCTTCTGCTGAACACGCCGCGCACCAGCAGGAAGGCCAGCCAGCCGAACACGACGCCGGAGGCGCCGATGTGCAGGGTTCCCATGCCGCCCGCCAGCCAGACGCCCATGCCGCCGACCAGCCAGATCAGCGAGGTCACCGCGAGCCACTGACCGACGCCGCCGGACATCGCCAGGAAACCGAAGATCAGGAAGGGCAGCGAGTTGCCCATCAGGTGCGCCCAGTCGCCGTGCAGGAACGGCGCCCACAGCACCCCGCCCAGGCCGGAGAAGTCCAGGGGCCTGATGCCGTGGCCGTTGAGTCCGCCGGGCGACAGCGGGGTGCTCGTCAGCACGTTGATCAGGTGTACCACCCACAACGTCGCCGTGAACCCGACCATGACGATCGCCGCCTGCTTCGGCTGCGGCGGGAGGACCCGCTTGGCAGGCGGGCGAGGCGGCTTGGCATGAGCGAGAGCATCCACGAGAACGAGCCTACGCACGATCGCGACCCCTGCATCGGGGTCGGCCCTGAGAAGCCCCGGATCGTCTCCGATCCGTTTCCTGCCTGCAGCGGCTCGTCTCCGGACGGATCGGCGGCTGGACCGACGCGGTCAGTGCGGGGCGTCACAGGCCTCCGTCGACGCCTTCCGCAGCGCGCACCGCAGGCGACCAGGACGGCTCCCCGCGCGCCGTGACGACGAGCACGTCTCTCGAGCGACGTCGTCCGATGCCGCGACGTGTGGGCGCAGGCAGCCCATGATCGGCCCCCATCGTCGGCGCCGACGGGGCGACTGATATCGATTGCGGGTGAACAGTCGATCCGGTCGACGGCGGAAGCCCCCGTGCAGGGGGTCCGCACCGACCAGCCGACCCCGGCCGGCCGTCAGGACATCCCAAAGGAGCCAGTCGCCGTGGTGAATCATGCGAGCTGCGAGGTGGCCGTCGAGCAGGCCGCCGCCGAGGGCGCCTGCCCGACCTGGGACATCACCGCCGAGTCGCTGCTCTGGGTGGACACGCCGAACGCCCGCGTGCACCGCTATCAGCCCATCACCGGCGTCGACGTCACCATGGACCTGCCGCAGCGGGTCGGCGCCGTGCGCCCGAGGGTGCGGGGCGGTCTGGTGGCGAGTCTGCGAGACGGCATCGCCCTGATCGACTCGGACGACACCCGACGCTGGCTCGTCTACTGGGCCCGTCCGGATGCCGAACCCGGGATGGCATCGGTCGACCCGGCGGGCAGGCTGTGGGCGGGCAGCCACGCCGCAGCGGCCGATGCGACCCGGTGGCCCGCGACGGCACGGTCCGCGAACGACGAGGCCCCCGCGCCGATGTCCGCTCTCGACCCCGCCACCGCACCGGCCGGGGCCGCAGGCCGGGGCTGGCTGGCCAGGATCGAGCCCGACGGGGCCGCGTCCACGCCGCTGAATCCGGCCGCCGAGATCACCGGGCTCGGCTGGAGTCCCGACGAGCGGTCGATGTACGTCGTCGAGCGCGGCACGCGGCGCGTCGACGTGCTCACCTTCGATCGGCCGACGGGCGCAGGCACGGACCGGCGGCCGTTATTCGAGGTCGCGGACGGTCCTGGCGAGCCGAGCGGGCTCTGCGTCGACGCCGCAGGCTGTCTGTGGGTGACGATCCGAGGCGGCGCGGCGATCCACCGTTACACGCCTGCGGGAGCCCTGGACCGTCGGATCGAGCTGCCCGCCGTCGAGCCGACCGGCTGCTGCTTCGGCGGGTTCGGCTTCACCGACCTCTACGTCACCACCGCGACGCCCGCGACGGATTCCGGGCTCGAGCAGGACGGCAGGCTGCTGGTGCTGCCGGACCTCGACGTCGGGCTGCCCGACACCCTGTTCCTCGGCTGAGCCCCTTCGGCGACGGAGTGAGCGGTGGGAGCCGAGGCCCGTGACGGGTCAGGCCGACGAGGCCGGTCGCCTGCTGTCGCCCGGCACGCAGGCCGCCATGCGATCCCGGTCGGGCCCGCGCGGGATCGGGTCGCGGTTCGTTTCGACGATCCGCCGCTCAGCGGAGGCGGTGCCGTCCCGAGTCGAGGCGTCGCCGTCCCGACTCGGGCTCCGTCAGGCCCAGAGCTGGCTGTCGAGGCGCTCGGCCGCGTCCTCGAGATCCCCCGTGTAGACGCCGGTGGAGAGGTACTTCCAGCCCGCGTCGGCCACCACGAACACCACGTCCGCGGTCTGACCCGCCCCGGCGGCCTTCTCCGCGACGCCCAGCGCGGCGTGCAGGACGGCCCCGGTGGAGATGCCCGCGAAGATGCCCTCGGTCGAGAGCAGCTCGCGGGTGCGGCGCAGCGCGTCGAAGGAGCCGACCGAGTAGCGGCCGGTCAGCACGTCGGGGTCGTACAGCTCCGGCACGAAGCCCTCGTCGAGGTTGCGCAGTCCGTAGACCAGCTCCCCGTAGCGCGGCTCGGCGGCGATGATCTGCACGTCCGGCTTGTGCTCCCGCAGGTAACGGCCGACGCCGACCAGCGTCCCGGTGGTGCCGAGGCCTGCCACGAAGTGCGTCACCTCGGGCAGATCGCGCAAGATCTCCGGCCCGGTGCCCCGGTAGTGCGCCTCGGCGTTGGCCGGATTCCCGTACTGGTAGAGCATCACCCAGTCCGGGTGCTCCTCGGCGATCTTGCGCGCGGTGGCCACGGCCTGATTGGAGCCGCCCGCCGCCGCCGAGAAGATGATCTCCGCGCCGTAGGCCTTGAGCAGCTGCCTGCGCTCCACCGACGTGTTCTCCGGCAGCACGCAGACCAGTCGGTATCCCTTGAGCGAGGCCGCCATGGCCAGCGCGATCCCGGTGTTGCCCGAGGTCGGCTCCAGCACGGTGTCACCGGGCCGCAGCCTGCCGTCCCGCTCCGCCGCCTCGATCATGGCCAGCGCGGGCCGGTCCTTGATCGAGCCGGTCGGATTGCGGTCCTCCAGCTTCGCCCAGAGGCGGACCGACGGCCCCGGCGACAGGTGCGGCAGCCCGACCAGCGGGGTGTCGCCGAGCGCGTCGAGCAGCGAGTCGTACCGAGCCATCAGTCAGTCCTCACCGGGCCCCTTCTCGACAGCGTGATCAGCGCATCCCGCCTGCGACGGCGGGCAGGATCGTGATGTTGTCGCCGTCCTTGACCGCCGCGCCGAGCCCGCCGGAGAACCGGACGTCCTCGTCGTTGACGTAGACGTTGACGAAGCGGTGCAGGGCCCCCTCCTTGACCAGGCGGCCCTTGAGTCCCGAGTAGCGGTTGTCCAGGTCGTCGATGATCTCCTGAAGCGTGGCGCCGTCGGCAGGCACCGACTTCTCACCCTCGGTGTGGGTGCGCAGGATGGTGGGGATGGACACGGTCACTGCCATGGTGAGACTCCTGTCGTGGCGGAAGGAAGGTTCCAGCGTGATCCGGGCACACGCCGTAGGCGGCGTGGCGCGAGGAGATCAGCGACAGTCGGGCACGTCGTCGGCGCCCGTGTGCGAGAACATGTAGGACTCGACGACCTCGACCGGCTCTTCGGTGATCTGACCGTCGACGATCCGGTAGGAGCGCAGCTCGTGCTCCTCGGGGTGCCTGGTCGACACCAGCACGTAGTGCGCCTCGGGTTCGCCCGCGTAGGACACGTCGGTGCGCGACGGGTAGGCCTCGGTGGCGGTGTGCGAGTGGTAGATGACCACCGGCTCCTCATCCGCCTGATCCATGGCCCGCCAGACCTGGAAGTGCTCCGTGGAGTCGAAGCGGTAGAAGGTGGGCGAACGCTCGGCGTTGACCATCTCCACCAGCCGCTCGGGCCGATCCGAGCCCGCCGGGCCCACGATGACGCCGCATGCCTCGTCGGGATGGTCCCGCCGAGCATGCGCGACCATCGCGTCCACGAGGTCGCGTCGGATCACCAGCACGCCGCCAATCCTACGTGTCACGTCCAGCAGGTCCAGTGGCCTGGGCTGTGACGTCGGCGGCGAGGGGGCGGCGGGCCGGGCGCTCGCACGGCACCGTGCCGTCGGGGCGCGGAGCGGCCGCCGAGGCGGGTTCGCCGATGCCGGTTCACCGAGGCTGGTTCAGCCGAGGCGCTGCGGAGCGAGGCGGATGAGTTCGGCCAGTTCCGGGGCAGTCGAACGACGATCGACGGCGCAGCGGATCAGCGAGCGACGGCGGACGGGTAACGCTCCCGATAGGCCTGACGACCGGCGAGCCCGGTGGCCGTCAGCACGCCGCGCACCACCGCCCTCGCGAAGACGTCGGCCGCGGCCTGGGCGAGTTCGTCCACCGCGACGACCCGCGCCGCCGGTGCGGCTGCGGGCCTGTCTCCGGTGGCCAGGACGAAGACGGCATCGCCGTCGAAGATCGAGTGCGCGGGCCGGATCGCCCTGGCGATGCCGTCGTGCGACACCGTGGCCACCCGCCTGCACTCGGCCTTGGTCAGCTCCGCGTCGGTGGCGACCACGCCGATGACGGTGTTGAGCGGACGACGGCCCTGCTGCGGCGCGGCCCGCCGCACCTCTCCCCTGTCCGGGTCCATCAGCCCGAGCCCGCTGCGGGTGCCGGAGTCGTCGTACCAGGGCAGCCCGGTGGCCGGATCGATCACCTCGCCCATCGGATTGACCGCGACGAGCGCACCGACGGTCGTCCCGTCGGCGAGGACGGTGCTGGCGGTGCCGATACCGCCTTTCAGCGTCCCGGCGCTCGCCCCGGTGCCCGCGCCGACGGAACCCTCGGCAGGCCGATCGCCGGTCGCCCGTGCACAGGCCTGGTAGCCGAAATCGGCCGTTGGCCGCAGCCCCCACTCACCGAGATCGAGATCGAAGAGCACGGCGGCGGGCACGATCGGCACCACCCGGCCCGGCTCGGCCGACACCGACAGCCCGTGCCCGCGTTCGGCCAACCAGCTCAGCACGCCGTCGGCCGAGGCGAGGCCGAACGCGCTGCCTCCGCTGAGGCACACGCCCTGCACCTCGTTGACCAGGTTCGACGGGTCGAGCAGGTCGGTCTCCCTGGTGCCGGGACCACCGCCGCGCACGTCCACGCCGCCCACCGCTCCATTCGGAACCAGCACGACGGAGCAACCGGTGGCCCAGCCGTCGTCCGAGCGGCCGTACTGCCCGACGAGCAGCCCGCCGACGTCGGTGATCGCGTCCAGCGGGCCGGGGTTCGGGTCGGGGCGCATGCGGCTTTAGTCGACGGTGAGGCCGTGGACGAGGGTGTCCTGAACGACGGTCAGCCAGTGATAGACGCTCAGATGCGGCTGGCGGGGGTCGTCCTCCGGCAACTCCTCCGGCATGTCGTCACTGACCTCGAGCACGGTGCCCAGCGCGAGGCGGACGTCGTTCAGCGCGGCCAGCCAGGCCGAGGCCTGCTCGTCGTCGAGCCTGATCCGACCCCCGTCGGGCGGGCAGGTGGCCAGGACCACTCCGGCGACGCCCGTCTTGAGGTCGACGACCTCCGGCTCGTGCATCGAGCGCAGCGCGGCGGCCGAGTCGGCCTCGCCGGGCGTCAGCTCCTCGCCCTCTGGCGGTCGGTGGAAGTCCGGCAGCAGCCTGCGCAGCACCCGTTCGTCCGGGGGCGTGCTGGGGCCGGTGCGAATCCCGGTCAGCGCGGACAGCTCGTCCTGCGGGGCTTCTTCGGCGCGCGCGGTCAGCATCTCGCGCAGCTGGCCGACCAGGCCGCGCAGAATGGCCGCCTCCTGCTGGGAGAACTCGGCCACGATGGCGTCGCCTCGACGCCACCAGCCGTTCACGAGTCCCGCTGCATGGTCGCCCAGAGGCCTGCGGCGTGCAGCTTCGCCACATCACCCTCGACTTTCTCCTTGGACCCGGAGGAGACCACCGCACGGCCCTTCTGGTGCACGTCCAGCATCAGCTTGGTGGCCTTGTCGCGGTTGTAGCCGAAAAGCTTCTGAAAGACGTAGGTCACATACGACATGAGGTTGACCGGATCGTTCCAGACTATGGTCATCCAGGGCTTGTCCTCCGCGCCGAGCGTCTCGGCGCTCGGGTCGACCTGGGTCTGTTCCAGTTCGACTGGCGTGCTCATTCCTCCATGGTGTCACGTCCGAAAAGAGGTCGAGCGCGTACCTGCGCTCGCGCGCGAGTACATCCCTCGTGTAGTGCACTCGCAACGTACGCTCCGCCCATGAACGCTGGCCTGGGGAAACCGAGCACCGGAATGCTCACCGACCGTTACGAGCTGACGATGCTCGCGGGTGCACTACACGACGGCACGGCCGCACGACGCTGTTCCTTCGAGGTCTTCGCCAGGAGTCTGCCCGGCGGGCGCCGTTACGGCGTGGTCGCGGGGGTCGGCAGGCTGCTGGACGCCCTCGCCGAGTTCCGGTTCGGGCCCGACGAGCTGCGGGTCCTCCGGGAGAACGCCCTGGTGGACGAGGACACGCTGGCCTGGCTGGCCGACTACCGCTTCCAGGGCGAGATCGACGGCTATCCGGAGGGCGAGCTGTACTTTCCTGGTTCGCCGGTACTCACCGTCACCTCCGACTTCGCGGACGCGGTGCTGCTGGAGACGCTGGCCCTCTCCGTGCTGAACCACGACTGCGCGGTGGCCTCGGCCGCCGCCAGGATGGCCAGTGCGGCGAACGGGCGCAGGCTCATCGAGATGGGTTCTCGACGCACCCACGAAGAGTCGGCGGTGGCCGCCGCCCGCGCCGCCTACCTGGCTGGCTTCACCGCGACCTCCAACCTCGAGGCGGGCAGGCGGTACGGCATTCCGACCGCCGGGACCTCGGCGCACGCCTTCATGCTGCTGCACGACTCGGAGGCGGCGGCGTTCCGGACGCAGGTCGACGTCCTGGGCGTCGACACCACGCTGCTGGTGGACACCTACGACATCACCGAGGGCATCGCGACGGCCATCGAGGTCGCGGGGCCGGGGCTCGGCGCGATCCGCATCGACTCCGGGGAGGTCGGCGTGCTGGCCAGGCAGGCCCGTGAGCAGCTCGACTCACTCGGCGCGACGGGGACTCGCATCCTGGTGTCCGGCGACCTCGACGAGTACGCCATCGCGGCACTGCGGGCCGACCCGGTGGACGGCTACGGAGTAGGCACCTCGGTGGTCACCGGCTCGGGGGCGCCTGCGGCGGGCATGGTCTACAAGCTGGTCGAGGTCGACGGCAGGCCGGTCGCCAAGCGCAGTCAGAACAAGGCTTCGATCGGCGGGCGCAAGGCCGCGCTGCGCAGGCATCGGCCCACCGGGACGGCCGTGGAGGAGGTCGTCTACCGGGTGCACCCGGACGCCGAGGTCCCCGCGCTGGGTGAGCACGACCGCAGGCTCCAGATCCCGCTGTGGCGTGAGGGGGCCCGCGTGCCGGGACTGCCGACGCTGGAGGAAGGGCGCGAGCGGCTACGCCAGGCGCTCGTCAGCGTCCCGTGGGAGGGCCTGACCCTGTCGCGCGGCGAGCCGGTGCTGCCGACGACGTTCGTGGGGTGACCGTCCCGGCCGGTCGCCGGCCGGAGCGCCACGTCGGTGCCGTGCACAGCGTGCCCCCGGAGTGCCGTGCGCAGTGTGCTCATCCAGACCGTCACCGACGTTGAAGTCACGGTGGTGGGCGACGACGGCGGGCTCGGCGTCCCTGCCGCCCGAGGGCTGCCGGCCGGGTGAGTGGCGGGCAGGCGTGGTCGGCGGCCTGGTGCGGCCGGTAGGGCCGGCATGCCCGGTCGGCATGCCCGGTCGGCATGCCCGGTCGGCATGAAGAAACCCGGCCGATCGGCGTGATCTGCGCAGGCCGGTCTCGTTCGTCGGGCGTGACGGCGCGGACGTCGACGCTCGCGCCGGACTCCGGCACCGATCCACGTGGAGCCGCCGGGCACCGGACGTCGACGACGGGCTGAGCTGTGGACTGCGGTACAGAGCTAGCCGCGCCGGGTCGCCGAGGCCACCAGCGAGGCGGCTACCGAGCGGGCCCGGCGCGGCGCGTCGGGGACGCTGCCGGTGGCGTGGCTGACCAGCGCACCCTCGTGCAGGAGCAGGATCAGACCGGCGAGGTCCTCGGGCTCGGCGAGATCGGCGGCGACGGCGAGATCCGTCAGGAAGTCCAGCAGCCAGCGCTTGTGCTCCAGAACCGCGAGGTGGCCGGGGTGATCGGCCGAGGGCAGCTCGGCGAGCGCATTGACGAAGGCGCAACCGCGCGGATCCGCGCGGTCCATCCACTCCTGGAGGGCGTCGAAGCTCGCGAGCAGCGCCTCCTTGGGCGAATCGGCGTGCTCGGCGACTCGCGCGGTCAGGAATTCACGCCACCGCCGATCCCGTTCTCGCAGGTAACGGGCCACTAGGGCGTCCTTGGAGCCGAAGCAGGCATAGAGGGTCTTCTTCGTGACGCCTGCAGCCGAGGCGAGCATGTCGACGCCGACGGCGTGGATGCCACGCCGATAGAAGAGGTTCGAGGCGACTTCGAGGAGCAGTCGACCGGCCGGGGTCAGAGGCTCGTCTGCGCTTCTCATACTCGCCATGCCGTGACTATACCGACCGGTGAGTTGACAGGGAGACCACAGCATGATGCCGTGGGTATACCCACCGATCGGTATACCAAGGAGGAATCATGCGTGCAGTGCAGCTCACCGGCTTCGGCGGACCGGAGCGACTCGTCTACCGCGAAGATGTCCCCGACCCGGTGGCGGGCGCAGGCGAGGTCCGCGTGCGCGTCGGCGCCGCCGCGATCAACAACACCGACATCTGGACCCGCGAGGGTGCCTACGGCACGGCGGACGACCCAGCCGCCACGACGGGCTGGCGACGCGAGCCGCTGGTCTTCCCCCGCATCCAGGGTGCCGATGTCGTGGGCCGGATCGACCAGGTGGGGCCGGATGTCGACGCGGGCCGGATCGGGGAGCGAGTCCTGATCGATCCGATGCTCTACGAGGGCGACGAGCGGGCGCTGGTCACCACCGACTACCTCGGGTCCGAGCGCGACGGCGGCTTCGCGGAGCTGGTCACCGTGCCCGCGACCAACGCCCACCCGGTGGAGAGCCCGCTCAGCGACGTCGAGCTGGCCTCCTTCCCGACGTCCTCCGTCACGGCCCTGCGCATGCTCGACCGGGCCGGGGTGACCGGAGCGGACACCGTGCTGATCACCGGCGCCTCCGGCGGAGTCGGCGTCGCCGCCGTCCAGCTCGTGAAGGCCAGGGGCGGCCGGGTGATCGCGGTGGTCGGCGCGGGCAAGGAGCAGCAGGCACGCGACCTCGGCGCCGATGAGGTCATCGTCCGGGGCCATGCCGACCTCGACGAGGAGGTCAGGTCCCTCGACCAGGGCGGCGACGGGCAGGTCGACGTGGTCGTCGACGTCGTCGGCGGCGCGGCGTTCTCCGCGCTGCTGCGGAGCCTGCGGCCGCTCGGGAGATACGTCGTGGCGGGCGCCATGGCGGGACCGGTCGTCGAGGCGGATCTGCGCACCATCTACCTGCGGCAGCTCCAGATCGTCGGCTCGTCCTTCGGCACCCACGATCAGTTCCGCGCCCTGCTGGGCCACATCACCGCAGGCGAGATCCGCCCGTCGGTCGCCGCGACCTACCCGCTCCGCGAGCTTCGGCGGGCACAGGCCGACTTCGTCGCCAAGCGGCACGTCGGCAAGCTCGTGATCCTGCCGCAGGCGGAGTGACCGGCCACGCCGAGTCGGCCGCGACCGTCGAGAACGGTCGCGGCCGACGAGGCCGGCTCCGATCCGCTGCGGTATCCGCCCACGGCGAATCGTCCCCGCGCACGCGGGGACGGCTCCGCAATGTCGATGTCTGCACCCCACCGGCCGTCGGCTCCGCAGGCGGCGACCGCTCCCCCGCAGGACGCGGGCAAAACGGCAGCTGGTGTGGGCCAGGCGGGCGCACCGCAGGCAGCCCCCTGCGCGTCCATCCGGCCGAATCGTCCGGCCCTGATCAGCCGATCATGATGCGGCCGAGCAGAGTAATCGACGTCAATTCGCTGCACTCGAACGCGGCCCGACGCACGATGATCCACGGCAGCGGGGCGGCGCGGTCACCGCGCACGGGGCAGGGGGCCCCGGACGTCGACCGCTGTCCGACTGAAGGGATCACGGGGGACATGCGAAAGATCGCGCGATCAATGGGTTCGATGCTGGCCGTGGTGGGCGTTCTGCTGACGACGGGCGGCGTCGCTGCGGCATCGGCGAGTGAGCCGAGCGAGGGGCCGAGCCTTGCCGCGGCCTCCTGCTCGGGAACGGTCAGCTACTCCGAGACGCTGCCCAGCGGCCTCGGGGAGTTGACGATCTACTACAACAGCTCCGAGGGCGGGACCAACAGCGCCTGCTTCTACCACCGGGGCTCGACCTATGGCGTGGCGGCGCCGACCTCCGTGCAGATCCACCGGTGCATGGAGAGCAGCGGCGAAGGACGGCCCTGCACGATCGACGTCTCCTCTCGCACGGACTCCGGTAATTTCCAGTACTACGCGGGGCCCGTCGGGGTCAACAAGACGTCGAACCGCTGTGTCTCCGCCGTCGGCCACATCGCCCTGGGCGGCCGGGTCTACGGGCTCGACAGCGGCAGGCAGGGCTGCTGAGGTCCGGCTGAGGACGGCGCGGGGAGGCAGGGAGGCTCCGTCCGACCCGGCCTCCCCGCGCGCCGCCTGGCCCTTCGGCAGGATCGGCACGGTCGTCGAACACGCAGGTCTCGCACCGTGCTCTCGCGCGTCGTCGCTGGTCGAGTGACGACGGGTGTGCCTCCGACGTTCCGCGTCGCGTGGTGCGGGACGTCGGTCCACCATCCGGGTGTCCTGCGTCCCCTACTCACGTGACAGGCCCCCGACAGAGGACTGAATGGATACAGCGGACGGGCCGTCGCGCCGAAGGGTGCGACTATCCTTCTGGCTTAGGCCGACTCGGGGGTGGACGTGACCAGAGCACTGATCGTGGTGGACGTGCAGAACGACTTCTGTGAGGGCGGATCACTCGGGGTGGCAGGCGGGGCCTCGGTGGCGGCGGCGATCTCCCGGCACATCGCAGGCTCGGAGTACGACCACGTGATCGCCACTCGGGACTACCACGTCGACCCCGGCGACCACTTCTCCGACGAGCCGGACTTCGTGAACTCCTGGCCCGTGCACTGCGTGGCGGGCACCCCCGGCGCGTCCTTCCATCCCTCGCTCGACATCGCCGCCGTGGAGGCGGTGTTCTCGAAGGGTGCCCACGCGGCGGCGTACTCCGGCTTCGAGGGCTTCGACCCGGACGGCCGCACGCTGGCGGCATGGCTGCGGGAGCGATCGGTCGACACCGTCGAGGTGGTGGGCCTGGCGACCGACCATTGCGTCCGGGCCACCGCGCTGGACGCCCACGACGAGGGCCTGCACACCACCGTCCTGCTCGACCTCACCGCAGGCGTCACCGTCCCGTCCGTGCAGCGGGCGATCGAACAGCTGCGCGGCGCGGGCGTCGGCCTCGTCGGCACCCCGGCGGGTCCGGCCGCCTGATCTCCGGTCGGGCCGAAGAGGTCGCCGCGCCACTCGCGAGATCAGCAGCGGTCGGCCCGTCAGCCGCGAGGGAGAGACGTCTCGCAGTCGGCGACCCGGCGTCGCGGAAGGAGGCCTGCGGCTCGACGCCCGGACTCCCGCGTGCCCGGCACCGTCGATCGACGGCCTGACGAAGGCCACCGGACCCGTCGGAATCGTTGCGCCTTCGGCAGTTCAGGCCGCCGGGGATCGGCCGCCCAGGACGACGACCAGAGTCCTCGGCGGGCCCGCCAGAACCGGCTCGCGCCGCCGCGCGTGCTCCGGGCTCGAGACGATCTCGACCTCGGTCGAGACCTCGCGGCAGCGCGCTCGAGGCCGGGTCGAGCCGACACGTGTCCGTCACCACAGGGGTATGGCGCGGGCGGCCTGCCCGATTAGGGTCGGCAGTCGATCTGTCCAATGCCTGGTCAGTCGCTGGGAGGTTCACGTGTCCACTGTCGCAACGTCCGCATCGATCGCTCGGCCGCGAGTACTCGCTGATCTGGTGCCCGGTGCACTGGCCCGCGATCTCGCCCTGGTCGCGGCAGGCGCGGCACTGATCGGGCTCAGCGCCCAGGTGGTGCTGCCGATCCCCGGAACGCCGGTCCCCTTCACCGGCCAGACCTTCGGCGCGCTGCTGGTGGGCTCCGCGCTCGGCTGGCAGCGCGGCGCGTTGACGATGCTGCTGTACCTGGTCGTCGGCGCGATGGGCATGCCGTGGTTCGAGGGCGGCTCGTCCGGGCTGAGCGGAGTGACCGTCGGCTACCTGTTCGGCATGCTGCTGGCCGCCACGCTGGTCGGCGCGCTCGCGGGCCGAGGCGGTGACCGCACGGTGCTGCGGAC
Source organism: Actinoalloteichus fjordicus (assembly GCF_001941625.1). NCBI lineage: Bacteria > Bacillati > Actinomycetota > Actinomycetes > Pseudonocardiales > Pseudonocardiaceae > Actinoalloteichus > Actinoalloteichus fjordicus. The sequence goes on along the minus strand of NZ_CP016076.1, from coordinate 1,372,279 downwards.
CACCGGGACGATGGCGCTCGGAAACCTCGTCATCTACGCGGTCGGCGTGCCGGGCCTGATGATCATCGGCGGCATGAGCCTGCCCGCGGCCCTGGCCGCAGGTGTGGTGCCCTTCCTGATCGGCGATGCGATCAAGATCGCGCTAGCGGCGGGCGTGCTGCCCGCGAGCTGGGCACTGGTGAACCGTTTCCAGCGCTAGACCGACACGGGCCTCGGTGCCTGGGCTGTGCCGATGAGCGCTGCGGCGCACGGCGCGGCGAGACAGGCATCGAGGTCTGCGCTGCCGACGTCCCGGATCGTTCCGAGGCGTCGGCGTCGGCGTGGCGAACGGCCGGCCCACCGCTCCCCCTGGCCGTGGCAGGCTCACCTCGGCGGAACGCAGGTCGGCGCACCGGGAGCCGACCAGGAGTCCCGAGCGGCCCCATGGTCGGCCCGCCGCCAAGGCCCGCAGCCCGCGCGCCCCCGTCAGATCGCGGAGTCTCGACATCGCCCGAGTCCGGCAGGCCGGGCGCCACCGGAACCGCTCGACGCAGGTCAGGGCGGGACGTCGACCGGAGGCCGGTCGGCGACACAGCGGATCGTCTTCCCGCAGCGTCACCTGACGGTACGACCATCGAGGGAAATGCACCGGGCGCCCTCACCGTTTCATGATCACGGCGAGTACGGTCCGGTTACATGTCCACCCTGTCGCCGGACGCCCGGTCGATTGTCGCCGCCGCTCGCGAGGCCGCCCTCGCCCACCTCGCCCGCCTCGAAGCCGCCGAGAGTCTCCTGGTGGCCGCGCATGTGACCGGTTCGGCCGTCCTCGCCGACTACTATCCCGGCCGCTCTGACCTCGATCTCCTCGTAGAGGTGTCCCGCACGCCCACCGAGGCCGATCTCGACGTGATCAACACCGCCCACCAGGGCCTCGGTCTCTCCGTCCAGGCGACCTACCTGCCCGCAGGCGGCCTGACGAGCACCCCCGACGCGGCGGGCGACGGCCCCTGGGTCAAGGAAGGCGAACTGCACACCGACGAACGGTGCTTCCAGCTCAACCCGGTGACCTGGCTGGAACTCGCCCGCTACAGCGTCACCGTGCACGGCGAGGCGCCGACCCCGACCGTCGACGTCCCCGCCGCCGCCGAGTTCTGCCGGACCAATCTCCGGGAATACTGGGCGCCGCTGCTGGACCAGGCCGAGGCGCTGATCGAGGGCCGCGAGCCCGACGAGCCCGCCGTGCCGGAACCGGTCATCTGGCTGGCCTTCGGTCCGCCCCGGCTGCTGCACACCATCCGCACGGGCGAGGTGATCAGCAAGACCGAGGCGGGCAACACGGCCGCGGCGGAGTGGCCGGACCTCGCCGAACCGCTACTCGAGCTGGTCGCGGCGCGAGCCGGGACGCCGATCGCCGTCACCGTCGCGCACGGCCGAGCCGTCGTCGAGTCCGGCAGGCGGGTCCTCGCCGAGGTGTGATCGCGTCCGCGAGCCGGGGCGCGGCCGGGTAAGGCACCCGTCTCGGCCGCACCCCGGCGCCGCCTGCCTCGCCACGCGGCGGAGCAGGCACGATCACGGCCGATTCCGACTCCCGCCCGGCCGCCCGCGACAACCCTCACCTGCGCCCGGCCGCGACGGCATAGCCGGGTACCGTCCTGATCCGTGCCCGACGCCGTCACCACCACCGCGCTACCCGATGTCGCCACCCTGCTGGCCGAGGCCGTCGGATCACTCGGCGGCAGCGAACGCCCTGGTCAGGTACGGATGGCCGAGGCGGTGGCGGAGAGCATTCGCGGCGGCGCGCATCTGGCCGTGCAGGCGGGCACCGGCACCGGAAAGTCGCTGGCCTACCTGGTCCCCGCGATCAGGCATGCCATCGAGGCCGACTCGACGGTGGTGATCTCCACCGCGACGATCGCCCTACAGCGACAGCTCGTCGACCGCGACCTGCCCCGACTGGCGAAGGTCCTGACGCCGCTGGTGAACCGCGAGCCGAGCTTCGCCATCCTCAAAGGACGCCGCAACTACCTCTGCCTGCATCGCATCCACTCCGGAGCGCCGGAGGACCCGCAGGACACCGCCTTGTTCGACCCCTTCGAGGTCTCCGCGATGGGCAGGCAGGTCAAGCGCCTGCACGAGTGGTCGTCGGAGACGGAGACCGGCGACCGCGACGAACTGGTGCCCGGCGTCACCGATCAGGCCTGGCGGCAGGTCTCGGTGACGGCCAAGGAATGCCTCGGGATGTCCCGCTGCCCGGTCGGCGTCGACTGCTTCGCCGAGCGCGCCAGGGCACAGGCGGGCCGGGCGGACGTCGTCGTCACCAACCACGCGCTGCTCGCGATCGACGCCATGGGCGACGCACCGGTGCTGCCAGAGCATGACGTGGTGATCGTCGACGAGGCGCACGACCTGGTGGACCGAGTCACCTCGGCAGCCACCGCCGAGATCACCTCGGCCTCGGTGGTCGCCGCCGCGCGACGCTGCGGCAGGCAGGTCGACCAGCAGGTGGTGGATCGGCTCATCGAGGCGGGCGAGGGCCTCTCGATGGTGTTCGAGGACTCGCAGCACGGCAGGCTGGAGGCGCTGCCGCCCGCGCTGGGGGCCGCGCTGGCGACGGTGCGGGACGGGGCACACGCGTGCATCACCGCGCTGGGCACCGAACGGCGCGAGGACGTGGACGGCGCCACCGAGCGCAGGCTCGCACTGGCCCTGCTCGACGACGTCCACGACACCGCCGAACGTCTTCTGGAGGCCTTCGACGGTGCGGAGGCCGAGCGGCACGACGTCGTCTGGCTGGCCGGGGGGCCACGTGATCCACACGACGCGACGCCCACCACGGTCCGGGTGGCGCCGCTGGGCGTCGGCGGCCTGCTGCGGGAACGACTCTTCGGGCCGCGCACGGTGGTGCTGACCTCCGCGACCCTCGCACTGGGCGGCTCCTTCGACACCCTGGCCCGCCAGTGGGGCCTGCCGCCCACCGGACCGCAGGCCGCGCGCGCCGCCGGAACGGCGACGTCGACCCCGCCGCCGTCCGACGCCGCCGACACGCCCTGGCAGGGCATGGACGTCGGTTCGCCGTTCCAGCACTCCAAGAGCGGCATCCTCTACATCGCCCGTCACCTGCCCCCGCCGGGACGGACCGGCCTCCACGAGGACTACCTGACCGAACTCGCGGAGCTGGTCGAGGCCGCAGGCGGCCGAACCCTCGGGCTGTTCTCCTCCATGCGGGCCGCCAAACAGGCCACCGAGGCGCTGCGGGACCGACTAGACGTCCCGCTGCTGTGCCAGGGTGAGGACAGCACCTCGCTACTCGTGTCGAAGTTCGCCGAGGACGCGAGCACCTGTCTGTTCGGCACGCTCTCGCTCTGGCAGGGCGTCGACGTGCCCGGCTCGGCCCTGCAACTGGTCGTGATGGACCGGATTCCCTTCCCCCGCCCGGACGATCCGTTGGCCTCGGCACGACAGCGCGCGGTCGCGGCGAGCGGCGGCAACGGGTTCATCACCGTCGCGGGCACGCACGCGGCCCTGCTGCTCGCCCAGGGCGCGGGCAGGCTGCTGCGCTCGGCGAACGATCGCGGCGTGATCGCGATCCTGGACCCCCGGCTGATGACGGCCCGCTACGGCAGCTTCCTGCGGGCGTCGCTGCCGCCGTTCTGGACGACCACCGACCCCGAGGTCGTCCGCGCCGCCCTGCGTCGCATCGACGACTGACCCCGGTCGGCGGACGACGAACGACTCGGCGGCGGGGAGGCCCACCCGGACCCCCGGCCGCCGTGATCGCTGCCCGGCTCAGTAGTCGAGCGGGACCCGGCGCAGCACGCCCTCGGCGGCGTCGGCCTCCTCCACCTCGGCCCTGGTGACGCCCAAGACGAACAGCACCGCGTCCAGGAACGGCGCGGACAGCGCCGTGTCGGCCACCGCCCGCAGGGCGGGCTTGGCGTTGAACGCGATGCCGAGCCCGGCGGCGGAGAGCATGTCGATGTCGTTGGCCCCGTCGCCGACCGCGACGCACTGCGCGAGCGGAATGCCGAAGGAGTCCGCGAACCGGCGCAGCGCGGTCTCCTTGCCCGCCCGGTCGACCACCTCGCCCAGCACCCGGCCGGTGAGCCGACCGTCGACGATCTCCAGCTCGTTGGCGGCATGGAAGTCGAGTCCGAGATCGTCGACGAGATACTGCACTACCTGCGAGAAGCCGCCGGAGACCACGCCGCAGCGGAAGCCGAGCCGCTTGAGGGTGCGCACGGTGGTGCGCGCGCCGGGCGTCAGCTCCAGCAGCTCCGCCACCTCGGCGAGCACGGTGGCGGGCAGGCCTTCGAGCGCGGCGACGCGACGATGCAACGACTCGGTGAAGTCGACCTCGCCGCGCATCGCCGCCTCGGTGACCGCACGCACCTCGGCCTCCCGGCCTGCCTTGGCCGCGAGCATCTCGATGACCTCACCCTGGATCAGGGTCGAGTCGACGTCGAAGACCACCAGCCGCTTGGCCCGCCGCGCCAGCCCCGCGCGCTCCACCGCGATGTCGACCCCGGCCTTGGTCGCCACCCGGGTCATCGCCGAGACCAGCCGGGCGTCGGACTGCGCATCGCCGCCGTCCGCCGCGACGAGCAGTTCCAGACCGGTGACGGGGTAGTCGGCGACGCGCCGGATCGAGTCGATGTTCACGCCCTCGGCGGCCAGTCCCCTCGCGACCATGGTGAAGGCTCGGGCGCTCAGCGGACTGCCCAGCACGACCAGCGCGTGGGTGGGGACATGGCGGGCATGTTCCGCCTGTGCGCCGCCGATCACCACCTCGACCTGCATTCCTACGCTGGCCATCGCCTGTTCGACGGACTCCTGTAGGCCCTCCGGATCGTGCTGGGTGTCCACCAGCACTCCCAGCACCAGCCTGCCTCGGATGACGACCTGGTCGACGTCCAGGACGTCGACGCCGTGCCGGGTCAACGCGGCGAAGAGCACCGAGGTGACCCCCGGCTTGTCCAGGCCGGTCACGGTCATCAGCACTGAGGTCGATCCTGTCGCTGTCACTGTCGTTCCCGCTCCTCCTGGCCGACGTCAGAACCGGCCGCTGAAATCGATCGAGCCCCGTGCCCGGCGGGAAGGCCGGAACACGGGGCTCGACGAAGAGACTGCTCGACGCGGTACGCGAGAGCCGACGGGACTACTTGTCCCGAGGGTCGTCGGTCTTCTGGTCTTCCGGCTCCAGAGCATGGGTGAGCCGTTCAGAAGGCGCGGGCGAGCCGTCGATCTCCCCAGGGGGGCCGTGCTTGCCGCCGGTATGCGCCTCGATGCGCATCCGCTCCACCATATGTGGATAGTGCAGCTCGAAGGCAGGGCGTTCGGACCGAATCCTTGGCAGTTCGGTGAAGTTGTGCCGAGGCGGCGGGCAGCTCGTCGCCCATTCCAGCGAGTTGCCGTAACCCCACGGGTCGTCGACGGTGACGATCTCGCCGTAGCGGTAGCTCTTGAACACGTTCCACAGGAACGGCAGCGTCGAGGCGCCCAGGACGAACGCGGCCACCGTCGAGATGATGTTCAGCGTGGTGAAGCCGTCTTCCGGCAGGTAGTCGCCGTACCGGCGGACCATGCCCTCGTTGCCCAGCCAGTGCTGCACCAGGAAGGTGCCGTGGAAGCCGAGGAAGGTCAGCCAGAAGTGCAGCTTGCCCAGCGGCTCGTCCATCATCCGGCCCACCATCTTCGGGAACCAGAAGTAGATGCCCGCGAAGACGGCGAACACGATCGTGCCGTAGAGGACGTAGTGGAAGTGCGCCACCACGAAGTACGTGTCCGAGACGTGGAAGTCGATCGGCGGGGAGGCCAGCAGCACGCCGGACAGACCGCCGAAGAGGAAGGTCACCAGGAAGCCGACGCTGAACAGCATCGGAGTCTCGAAGGTGAGCTGGCCTCGCCACATCGTGCCGATCCAGTTGAAGAACTTGACTCCGGTCGGCACGGCGATCAGGAACGTGGTGAAGGCGAAGAAGGGCAGCAGCACCGCGCCGGTGGCGTACATGTGGTGTGCCCACACCGTCACCGACAGGGCCGCGATCGCCAGCGTCGCGAAGACCAGGCCCTTGTAACCGAACAGCGGCTTGCGGCTGAACACCGGGAAGATCTCGGAGACGATGCCGAAGAACGGCAGCGCCACGATGTAGACCTCTGGATGGCCGAAGAACCAGAAGAGGTGCTGCCAGAGGATCACGCCGCCGTTGGCCGGGTCGAAGACGTGGGCGCCCAGATGCCGATCGGCCATCAGCCCCAACAGAGCTGCGGTCAGGATCGGGAACGCCATCAGCACCAGGAGACTGGTGACCAGGATGTTCCACGTGAAGATCGGCATCCGGAACATCGTCATGCCGGGCGCACGCAGACAGACCACCGTGGTGATCATGTTGACCGCGCCGAGGATGGTGCCCAGACCACTCACCAGCAGCCCGGCGATCCACAGGTCGGCACCGAGGCCGGGCGAGTGGATGGCACTGGACAGCGGCGTGTAGGCGAACCAGCCGAAGTCGGCGGCGCCACCGGGGGTCAGGAACCCGCCGATCACGATCAATCCGCCGAACAGGTACAGCCAGTAGGAGAAGGCGTTGAGTCGAGGGAACGCCACGTCCGGCGAACCGATCTGCAGCGGCAGGATGAAGTTCGCGAAGCCGAAGAGGATCGGCGTGGCGAACAGCAGCAGCATGATCGTGCCGTGCATGGTGAAAAGCTGGTTGTACTGCTCCAACGAGAGGAACTGCATACCGGGAACCGCAAGCTCGGTACGCATCAACATCGCCATCGCGCCGCCGACCATGAAGAAGCCGAACGAGGTGACGAGGTAGTAGATGCCGATCTGCTTGTGGTCGGTGGTACGCAACGACCTCAGCAGGAAGGAGCCCTTCGGCGCCTTGCGCGCCGGATACGGGCGTGTCGCAATCGGCTGGGGAGCGACGGCCGTCACGGTGCCTCCTGCACTGGCCTGGTAGACCTGTCTTCACCTGCGTCAGCGGACCGGATGGACCGCACACGCTCGTGTCGGATCGTAAACCGCTGCCTCACGGCCGGCGCACTCGGGCCGTAGCCGGCCTAGTCATCGGCGTCCGTTCCCGCCCGGATCACCCGCCGCCGTCCCCTCTCGCCTGCCCGCCGCGTGGTGTCGATCACCGGTCCGACGAGCCGTGCAGGACAACCGGGCCCGGCTACGGCGGCGGATCGACGTCGGGGCCTCGCTCCCCCGGGGGGGGCGGCTTCGCCGGAACGGCCGCGGCGAGCCTCGGTCGAAGAACCGTCATCGCGTTGCGCGCCGGACTCGGTCCCGCCTTGCCTGTATCGTTCCCGCCCGGCGGAATCCAGGTACGGGCTCGCGTTAAACATCGGCCGAATGCCGGGGCAATACCGACGAACGGGTGATTTAGCTCCTTCGGCGCGGACTCTCGACACGTCGTTCAAGATCGGTATGCTGATCAATCGTTTTCATCGTGAATCGAGGTGTTCGATGACTTCCTTACCTGGTGGCCTGCCGAAAGTCGTGGACGTGGAGAAGCCCAGCGCGGCGCGGGTCTACGACTACTACCTCGGCGGCAACTGCAATTTCGCGGCCGACCGCGAGCTGGCCAAGAAGGTGGCCACCGCGCTGCCCGGTGTCAACGAGGTGGCCAGAATCAACCGGGCCTTCCTGGGCCGAGTGGTGCGATACTGCGTCAAAGCGGGCATCCGACAGTTCCTGGACATCGGCTCCGGGGTGCCGACGGTCGGCAACGTGCACGAGGTCGCGCAGCAGGTGGAGCCGCGCAGCAGGGTCGTCTACGTCGACAACGAGCCGGTCGCGGTCGCACACAGCGAGATGATCCTGGAGGACGTCGACCTCGCCGAGGTCGTGCACGCCGATCTCCGAGATCCCGCGAGCATCCTCGAGTCCCCCCACACACCAGAGCGTTGATCGACTTCGATCAGCCGGTGGCGGTGTTGATGGTGGCGCTGCTGCACTTCATTCCCGACTCGGATCGGCCGCTGGACGTCATCGCGGCGTATCGGGATCGGATGGCGCCCGGCAGCATGCTCGCGATCTCGCACGTCACAGACGAGTCGCTCACCGAGGGAATGCACCGCCTGGTGGAATACTACGCGAGCAGCACGAATCCGGTCACGATGCGAAAGCATGATCAGGTGAAATCGCTGTTCTCGGGCTTGGAACTCGTGGCGCCCGGCCTCGTCTGGGCACCCGAGTGGCAGCCGGAAGACCCGACGTCCGTCGGCCCGCACCCGGAGAACTCCGGTATACACGCTGGTGTCGGATTGAAGACCTGACGAGCAGAACAGCACCGCCTCGCCTGTCGCCCGACGAGTCGGCATCAACCGCATGTTCACGGTGGAGAAGCAACCAGGTGGATTCCCCACAGGCTCTTGATTTCGTCCGGCGTTGGGCCTCCGCCATGACGCGGACGACCTATGTCCCGCTGGAACGCGCGGACATCGAGCGGCAGCTCCACACGTTCTTGAACCGGCTCGTCGGGGCGCTGGCAGCGGAGCCCTTCAGCACGGTCGTCGCGACCGACATGGGTCGTCTGCTGGTGGAGGGACACTTCACCGGCCCGGACAGTCTCGGCAGCACCACCGCGCTGCTCGGCCCGCAGCTGTTGGACGAGCCTCGGCTGCGCGGGGTCGATCGACTGCCGCACAAGGTGGTGGCACTCCTCGGCGAACTCGCCGCCGGGTACTCCGTCGCCCTGCGCGATCAGGTGCTCGACCGGCAGGAGCAGCTCAACCGTGCCCTGCTCAGCGCGAAGAACAAGGCAGAGCGGGACCTGCGGGCCAGCGAGACCAGGCTGCGGGAGATCTTCGCAGGCTCCGCGCTGGGCATCGTCATCAGCGACGTGCACAACGAGATCGAAGAGGTCAACGAGGCCTTCGCGACCATGCTGGGTTCTCCGCAGGAGGCGCTGACCGAGCTGAACCTGCTGGACCTGATCCATCCGGAAGAGATCGACACCGTGCGCGAGTACTACGCACGGCTGCTCGCGGGCGAGGTCCCTCGGATTCAGGAGTACGCCAGGTTCACCGATCCCTCTGGCGAGCCGGTGTGGGGCCGGATCTCGGCCACACTTCTGTTCGACTTCCAGGGCGGCCCGCGCGGCCTGGTCACCATGGTCGAGGACGTGACCGATCAGAACCTCCTCCAGGAGGAGTTCAGTCGCCAGACCCTGCACGACGTGCTGACCGCGCTGCCCAACCGGCAGTACCTGGTGAGCCATCTGGAGCGGGTCCTGGCGCGCGCGAAACCGGACGCGCTGATCACGCTATGCCATGTCGGACTCGACGGACTGACCGTGATCAACCACGGCCTCGGCCACACCGCGGGCGACTTCCTGCTGCGGGAGGTGGGCAGCCGCCTGACCTCGGCGGTCCGCGGGGAACGCGCGATGGTGGCACGACTGGGCGGCGACGAGTTCGCGATCCTGATCGAGAACACCGACGAGACGCCGGACGCGGGCGCGCTGAGCGCGGCGATCTCCTCGGAGCTGACCGAGCCCGCCTACTACCGCGAGAACGGCCTGGCCGTGTCGGCCTGCATCGGCATCGTCCAGCGGATCGCCAGACAGATCGTGACCACCGAACTGCTGCGCGACGCGGACATCACGCTGCATCGCACGAAGTCCGTCGGCAACGGGCAGTGGAGCCTGTTCGACTCCCGGCAGGACGAGGTGCATCGCGAGCACTACCGACTCGCGGCCTCGATGCCGGGCGCGTTGGAGATGGGCGAGGTCCGCGTCGAGTACCAGCCGATGGCGCGGGTGGCCGACGGTGAGGTGGTCGGCGTCGAGGCGCTGGTCACCTGGGACCATCCCGAGGTCGGCACGCTGGACCACGCGCAGTGCCTCAGCCTCGCCAACGAGACGGGACTGATCGGACAGCTCGGCGGCTGGCTGCTCGACGAGGCATGCAGGCAGGGACTCCGCTGGCAGCGGGAGTTCGATGACGCGCCGCCGCTGGTGATCAACCTCACCACCGACCAGGCCTGCGATCCCGATCTGCTGCGCCGGGTGCGGCGGCTGCTCGACGAGACGCAGTACGAACCGGCGAAGCTCTGGCTCGGCTTCCCGGCGGGCGCCGTCTCCCGGAGTGATCGCGAGGGCGGGGAGAACGCCGCGCTGCTGCGCGAACTGGGCATCGTGATCCTGATCAGCGACTTCGGCACAAGCTATCTCGACCTGCACTGTCTCAGGCTGCTTCCCGACGCGCCGGTGCGGATCTCCAATCGCCTGCTGGCCGAGCTGACCGCCGACCCGTGCGAGGACTCCGTGACCAGCGAGGCCGTCACCGCAGTGGTCAAGCTGGTGCATCGCGCGGGCCGCACGGCCATGGTCGGCGAGATCCGCACCGCAGAGCAGGCCGAATGGATCATCGAGCTGAAGGCCGACGTCGCCCAGGGTCCATACCTGGTGGCCTGCACCGATGCTGAGACGCTCACGCAGGCGCTGCGCGACCAACGGCGCGGCTGAGTTCGCAGGACGCGGCGGCAGCGACGGAAAGGCCGCGATCGAGGCCGAGGACCCCGCTGCACCGGGCAGGCGCGCCGACGCCTGTCCGATCCCCCGACCCCGACACCGCTCCCTGCGGACGACGGACGAGCGCTCGGAGGCTGCCTCTCGGCGTTCGAGCAGCGTTGCGGTGGAGTGCTCCCCTGGCTCGCCGGTGTCGACGCGGACGGCCGACCACGGTTCAGGCAGCCGAGTCGACGAGGTGCCTGCCGAACCACCGCACGCACGACAACGGCCCCCAGGACGATGTCCTGGGGGCCGCGTCTGCTGGTAGCGGGGACAGGATTCGAACCTGCGACCTCTGGGTTATGAGCCCAGCGAGCTACCGAGCTGCTCCACCCCGCGCCGTGTCAGATCCGGTTCCATTTTCTCGAACCGCTTCTCTCTGACAGGGAGAAAGTTAGCACGCCGGGAGAACCCCGAAATCAGGGGGGTCCCTTAAGCCGATCTCCGGGAGGATCGGCGCGCTCCTCAGCCCGCTGATCAGCCGTTATTCCACTCCGCGCCGAAGACGGCGCGTCGAGCGGCGGCCGGGCCGTCACTCTCGCACTCGGCGACGCGGAGGCCGCGGAGGCGTCGACGGCCGCTCGGCCCGCCGACTGAACGGAACGGGCCTGCTCGTACGGTGCCGTCATCGAACTAGTCGAGGGGGACACCGCCGTGACCGACGCCCTGACCGATCGACTGACGACCGGAGTGGGCGTGATCACGCTCGCCCTCGGCGCGGCCCTCACCGTCGCGCCCGAGCGGACCGCCGCGATCCTGCGGCTGGGCGGCAGCCGGACGGCGGCCCGGTCCATCGGCGTGGCAGACCTGGCGATCGGCTGGGGGTTGCTGCGATCCCGCCGCCGCGCCCCCTGGATGGCCGCCAGAGCGGCGCTCAACCTCGTGCTTGCCACCCGGTACCGCGCGGAGGCGAACCGGCAGGACGGCCTCGCAGGAGCGCAGGCCGGGGCGGTCGGCATGAGCGCGCTGACCGTCTTCGACGGCACGCTGGCCCTCCGGCTGGCGCGCGCGTCCGTCGACCGTTCCGCCTCGTCTGAGCGCCCCTCTCGGCCGCGCTGAGGCAGGACGGGCGCAGCCGGGTCGGGCCACACCGGCCTCGGAGGCCCGGCCGGGCACCGGACGACACCGCCCCCGCCGCGCCCGAGGCCTGCCAGACGGGCAGACCGGGCACGACGGGGGCAGTGGTTCGGCTCTGGCGCGGTGGAGCCACCGCGACGAACTCACATGTTGATCATGTGACCGGCCAGGCCGTGGACGGCCTCCTTGACCGCCTCGCCGAGGGTCGGGTGCGCGTGCACGTTGCGGGAGATCTCATGCACGGTGAGGTCCCACTGCTGAGCCAGGGTCAGCTCCGGCAGCAGCTCGGTGGCCTCCGGGCCGATGATGTGAGCGCCCAGCAGCTCGCCGTGGGTCGCGTCGCTGAGGATCTTGACGAAGCCCGCGGTCTCGCCGAGGCCGTGCGACTTGCCGTTGGCGGTGAAGGGGAACTTCGCCACCTGGACGTCGAAGCCCTTCTCCCTGGCCTGCGCCTCGGTCCAGCCGAAGCTGGCGATCTGCGGCTGGCAGTAGGTGGCCCTCGGGATCATCACGAAGTCGAGTTCCATCGTCTCGGCGCCGCCGATGGTCTCCGCCGCGATGACGCCCATCGACTCGGCGGCGTGCGCCAGCATCAGCTTGGCGGTGACGTCGCCGATCGCGAAGATGTGCGGCACGTTGGTCCGGCCCCGGCCGTCGATGTCGATGGCCCCGCGCTCGGTCAGCGCCACACCGGTGTTCTCCAGGCCGTAGCCGCCTGTCCTCGGCTGGAAGCCGATGGCCTGCATGACCTTGTCGGCCTCCAGGGTGCGCTGCTCCCCGTTGGTGGAGACGACGACCTTGACCGAGTCGCCGGAGTCGTCGATCGACTCCACTCGGGTGGAGGTCAGCACCTCGATGCCCAGCCGCTTGTAGCGCTTGCCCAGCTCGGTGGAGACCTCGACGTCCTCCAACGGAACCACGCGATCGAGGAACTCCACGATCGTGACCTTGACGCCGTAGTTGTGCAGCACATACGCGAACTCGACGCCGATGGCGCCCGCGCCCGCGATGATGATGCTCGCCGGCAGGGTGTCGCTGAGGATCTGCTCCTCGTAGGTCACGACCCGCTCGCTCAGCGAGGTGCCGGGCAGCAGCCGGGTGGTGGCGCCCGCCGCGATGATGCAGTTGTCGAAGGTGACCGTCTCGGTGCCGCCGTCGGTCAGACTCACCTCGAGGGTGTTCGCGTCGGTGAAGCTGCCCCGACCCTTGAACTGGGTGATCGAGTTCTTCTTCATCAGGAAGTGGACGCCCTTGACGCGCCCGTCCGCGACCTTGCGGCTCCGCGTGTAGGCGGCGCCGTAGTCGAAGTCGACCTCACCGGTCGTGGTGATGCCGAACGTCTTGGCCTCGTGCTTGAAGATGTGCGCGAGCTCGGCGTTGCGCAGCAGGGCCTTCGACGGGATGCAGCCGACGTTGAGGCAGACCCCGCCCCAGTAGCGCTCCTCGATGATCGCCGTCTTGAGTCCCAGCTGAGCAGCCCGGATCGCGGCGACGTAACCGCCTGGCCCCGCGCCCAGGACCACAACGTCAAAGTGCGTGCTCATGCCTACGACCCTCTCCTGTCCACCGATTCGCCGGCTGCCCTGGCACCCTCGTCGACTCTCGTCGACGCTCGGCTCAGCCGGAAACGACGTGGTCGCGACGGTCTCGGACTTCTCCTCGCACCTCGCGCCCTCCGTCTTCTTACCCCTACCGCCGAGGCGGCCGAGGTGAACTCCTCGACCGTCGTCCCGGTGCGTCCACCCTATGAAGCCTCCGCCGGGCACGCCGGGCCGGGTGGACTCAAGGGACACCGCCGCCCGGCACGCGCCCCGGCGAGCGCCTGTTCACGCGAGCGCCTGACTGCACAACGCACGACAGACCCGCCGTCATCCCGCCGCCGCGCACCGTGCGGCGGCGGCGACCATGGGTGACGGGCGGCGACTGCGCGCGGGCACCGCCGCCGAGTCCGGCCAGGTGTCGGGGGCGAAGGACACGGCAGACCTGCGCGGTGCGCGGGTGCGATCTGTCGGTCGGTCGGCGCACGATCGGGGCCGGACGGCTCCTCGATCAGCTGCGAGGCCCGCCGGCCGGTCGCCGATCCCGCCGGACCGCACGATGGTTGCACGGTCGACCATCCACCCGAATGGACGTAGGAACCCGAGATCTCCGATTCGATACTGAGCCGATGAGGAGACCGATGACACACCTGCGGTCGAGATTTCCGACGATGATGCTCTCCGCCGCCGTGGTGACCTCCGCCGCCCTCGGATCGACGGCCCTCGGCCCGGAGGCACTAGCCGCTCCGACGACGCCGGACCCACGAACGGAGGTGCTCGCGCCCGACGACTCGCCTGCCTCGGAACAGGTCGCCACAGGCCGGGCCGCCGACCCGGTCCGAACAACCGGCCGGGGACCCCACCTCGACCCCGTGCTGGTCGACGGGGTGACGGCGCCGGTGTACTCCTACGCGGACGCGATCCGCGAGACCGTGTGGGTAGACCTCGGCATGGACCTCGATCGCGACGGCAGGAACGACCGGGTGGCCGCCGACGTGATCCGCCCCGCCGAGCCTGCGGCCCTCGGCGAGCAGATCCCGTCGATCGTGAACGTCAGCCCGTACTTCACCTGCTGCGGTCGAGGCAACGAGGCCCAGTTCAAGACCTACGACTCCGACGGCGTTCCCATCGGCTTCCCGCTCTACTACGACAACTACTTCGTGCCGCGCGGCTACGCCGTCGTCCTGGTCGACGACACCGGCAGCAACCGCTCCTCCGGCTGTCCGGACACCGGCGGAGAAGCCTCGATCTCCGCGGGCGCGGCCGTCGTCGACTGGCTGAACGGCCGGGCGGCAGGCTTCGAGGCTCCCTTCGGCGGCGCCGAGGTGACCGCGTCCTGGTCCGGCGGCGCGGTCGGCATGATCGGCAAGTCCGCCGACGGGGCGGCGGCCAACGGCGCGGCCACGACCGGAGTCGACGGACTGCGCACCGTCGTGCCGATCGGCGGGGTCAGCTCGTACTACCCGATCTGGAACTCCCACGGCACCTGGTCCGGGTACCCGCAGTCCAGCGGGCCGCCCGATCGGCTCAACCCGCGCGCCCAGGTGTTGTGCGCACCGCTGACCGAGGAACTGGAGGAGTTGGGCGGCACCGACGGCGACTGGAACGACTTCTGGATCGAGCGGGACTACACGCTGGCCGCCGATCAAGTGCGGGCGAGCGTGTTCGCGGTGCACGGCTTCCACGACGTCAACGTGGCGCCCAGCCAGTTCGGCCGCTGGTGGGACGCCCTCGCCGAGGCAGGCGTCGAGCGGAAGGCCTGGCTCAATCAGGCCGGGCACGTCGACGGGTTCGACCTCGACCGCGCCGAGTTCGTGGCCACCCTGCACCGCTGGTTCGACCACCATCTCTTCGACGTGGACAACGGCATCGACACCGAGCCGATGATCCGCATCGAGCACGCCCCGGACGAGTGGGCCGACGAGGCGGACTGGCCGCCCGCGAGCACGCGGCTGCACACGCTGTGGCCCGCGCTCGGCGACGGGACCGGCGCGGACTCGCTGGTGACGACCGGTCCCGAGCCTGCGGCGATCCGGACCTTCGTGGACGACCCCGAGCGGAGCAGGCACGATCGGGCGCTCGACCCGGAGGAGCAGGCGGGCGACCGGCTGGTGTTCCTCGGCGAGCCGCTGGCCGAGGAGACCCGGGTGTCCGGAACGGCGTCGGTGACCGTGCGGGTGCGCTCCTCCACGCCGCTGGCCAGGGTGAGCGCCGCGCTGGTCGACTACGGCCCGGCGACGATCCGGGATCACGCGGGGCCTGGGCAGGGCATCCGCACCCTGGAGACCAGGTCGTGCTGGGGAGAGGGCACCGAGGCCGACAGCGCCTGCTATCTCGACACCGAGACCACGACGACGCGGGTCGATCACCAGATCATCGCGTCGGCCGCCGCCGACGTCGGTCGCTTCGAGAGTCCTCGCTACCGGGTGCCGCTGCGTCCGGACCGGTCCTACTCGCGGACCTTCGAACTGTCCACCACCGACCACGTGATCCCCGCCGGACATCGGCTGGCACTGATCATCGCGGGCACCGACGCCGCCGACACGATCCTGCCCGGCGAACGGCCGGAGATGACGCTGGAGCTGGCGGGCACCTCGGTGTCGATCCCGGTCGTCCAGGACTGGGCAACCGGGGGCGGCGGCACCGAGGGCAGCCGAATCGAGAAACGAGACACCGGGCGGTGAACCCGGTCAGACAGCGCGCGCAGAGCCGAGTCGGCGCGCACCGACCGGTCGACGCCCCGATACAGGGCTGAAACCCTGCGTCGAGCGTGACGTCGGCGCCCCGAATGCACCGACGTCACGCTCGACGTGCCGCCTGGGTCCGTCCGCCGGACCCGTTCGCAGGTGATCGACGATCAGCCGACCGCCAGGGCGGTGATACGGGTGGACTGTGCTGAGGAGAAGTTGTCGTCGCTGACCAGCAGCAACGTCCGCTCTCCCCCGGGCAGGATGGGGCCCCAGGTGATGCCCTCGATGTTGTCCAGCGTCGCGCCCACCTCGCCGAGGTCGACGAGCAGGCGCTTCGACGCGGGCCGGAAGTCGCCGTCCGCGAGCGAGTGTCGATTCAGGACGTCGGTGGCCCAGGCCGTGGAGAACTCGTAGACGCGGACGCTGGTCCCCGCGTCGCTGACGTAGGCGCGTTCCACCGCCAGGAACCGGGTGGGGTCGACGGCGTCGTACGCGAGGAGTGAGGAGAGGCCGTTGCTTCCCCTGGCTCCCGGCCCCGGCTCGGTGAACACCGGGTCGAGCGGATAGGCGTACTGGGCCCGCGCGGGCCCGCTCCGGTCGTGCACGGTGATCCGGGTGACGGCGCCCTGGTCGGGCGTGGGAGGCGGGCCGTCCTGCTCCAGCGGAGACTCCAGGGCCGAGACGAGCAGGCCGCCGCCCGCCGCGAAGGTCAGGCCTTCGAAGGTGTCGTTCACCCGAGGACCCGACTCGCCGAAGGTCATCTTCTCCTGCGGGGCCGTCGGCACGTCCCGGAGGTAATCGCCGTCGGCGGTGGACAGCCGGATCGCCGGGTCCATCAGCACTGTCGCCGGGTCCTGGGGGGTCTGCCCCGGCAGCACGTTGCGCTGTCCCTCGGAGGTCCAGGCGACGTCACCGGTCCACGGGTCGATGCGCAGTTCCTCCGGATCGACCGTGCCCAGGGCGTTGCGCTCGGCCACCGGGTGCTCGTGCTGCTCGACGCGCCATTCGTCGATCGTCGGGTAGAACCGACCATCAGGGCGACGGAAGGACGTGACGTCGATCAGCTCGACGCCGTGCAGGCCGTCGGCGTCCAGCTCGATCTCGGCGGTGTAGTAGCGAGCCGGGCTGTGGTCCGACCAGTCGTCACTCAGCAAGGCGTACTGCCCGGTGCGACGGTCGTGGTCGATCGAGGAGAGTCCGCCGACGACGGTGTCCTGGAAGATCAGCCGATGGGCGATCGTCTGTTCGCCGAGCAGTCGGACCGTCGGCTCCTGTGCGACGGCGGCGGACTGCGGCACGAGCAGAGTCGTCGCCACGATCGCCGCGAGGATCGAGGCCGACATACGAGAGGACATGGCGAGCATAGGACTCGATCGAAGTTGATCTCGTCCAGCTCAGCCGCCGATCTTGACCCGTTCGAGCTAAGCCAATCGCCCGATCGAAGCTACTCGACCCCCTGCGCGCGGCGGGCGAGGAAGTCGCCGACGAGCCGCGTGCCCGGTGCGACGCGGGCACCGCCGCCGGGGACCGGATCGACGTCGTCGGCCTTGATCTCGGCTCCGCATTCCGAGCAGCGGACGGTGGGAATGAAGGCGTGTCCGCAGTCGTGGTGTCGGAAGGTGATCGGCGGTTCGGTCAGCCCCGCCCATCGATCGCCCCAGGCGGTGAGCGCCAGCAGGATCGGCACGAGGTCGCGCCCCGCCTCGGTGAGGCTGTAGCCGTGACGCACCGGTCGCTCCTGGTAGGGCGTGCGCTCGACCACTCCGGCGTCGACCAGCGCGGTCAGTCGCATGGTGAGCAGGTTGCGGGAGATCCCGAGGTCGCCGACCAGCTCGTCGAAGCGGCGCGCGCCCAGGAAGAGATCCCGCAGGATCAGCGGCGACCACCAGTCGCCGACGAGGTCCAGCGACCGGGCGAGAGAACAGTGCATCTCGGCGAAGCTTGTCTGACGCATCCTCGACATCCTAGTCAGTTGTTCTATTGAACTTTATCTGTCTACGGTGGGCTCGCACGGTGAACAGACTGGAGGTGTCCTGGTGTACCACCGCTTCGTGGCACGTCGCGTACGTCGGATCTTCGCCATGATCAGCGCCGGTGACTGGCAGCCGATGGTCGACGGGATGGCGCCGAGCTTCACCTACCGATTCCACGGCGAGCACGCCCTCGCCGGCAGCCGCCATACCACTGGGGCGCTGCGCGCCTGGTGGGAGCGATGCTTCCGGCTGATGCCGGACCCGACGTTCCGGGTCGAGGAGGTGCTCGTGACGGGTCCGCCCTGGTCGACCCGTGTCGCGACGGTGCTCACCGTCACGGCCGACCTCGCCGACGGCTCGCGCTATGAGAACGTCGTCCATCAGTTCGTCCGGATGCGCTGGGGCCGGATCACCGAGGTCCGCACGCTGGAGGACACCCTCGTCCTGCAACGGGCGCTCGATCGGCTGGCCGCCTCGGGATTCGCGGAGGCGCACGCCGCACCGATCACCGACTGACGATCCGAACAGCCGCCTGCGGCACCGACAGGCAGCCGGATCGGAAGCCGCACGGCATCGACCAGAGACTCTCGCCGCCCCGACGGCGATACGCCCGATCCCTGCCCCCGACTCGGCTTCCGATCCGGACCTCCCCCGCCCCCTACCCTCGGACGGCGTGCCCGCCCGGCGCTCCCACCGCCGGATCGGTCACCACCATCCGCTCCGGCTCGTCGTCGGCGGCCTCCATCGCCAGCACGACGAGCACGGCGTCCAACAGGACGATCACCTGGTCACCGACCCGACGGCCCCGCTCCTCCACGGCCAGGCCGATCAGGGCCAGCGTGCCCGCCCGCTGACGCTGCCGCCGCTGCTCACGGTCCTCCCCGCCCAGCGGGCCCTCACGCTCGTCGAGCGCCCGCCAGGCCGCGACGGCTCGATCCGCCGAGGCGCGGGGCAGCCGGACCTCGATCCTGGGCAGCGTGGTCCCGACCAGGCCCGCCCCGAGCTCCGCGAGAGCCAGCGAGTCCCGGCGATACCGCCTGCGCCGTGGCGTGTCGTCCTCCACTGTCGTCTCCCTTCTCGTGCGACGAGCCCGGTGCGGGCCCGAGTCGTCGTCAGTCGTCAGTCGTCAGCGAGCGCGTGCATGGGCGAGCTCTTGGCCGCCTTGGCCGCCGGGATCAGCGCCGAGAGCAGTGCCATCCCCAACATCGCCACCAGCACAAGCCCGAGCTGGTCGAACGGAATGCTCGGCTCGGCACCCAACTGCGGGTCCGCAAGCGTGATCAACATCGCGTAGCCGGTGCCCAGGAGGATGCCGAGGACGGTGGCGTAGCCGCCGAGGATCGCGGCCTCCCAGCTGAGCATCGCCCGCAGGCCGCCGCCACGAAGGCCGAGCGCCCGGAGGAGTCCGTGCTCCTGAGTCCGTTCCACCACCGACAGCGACAGCGTGGTGGCGACCCCGACCATGGCGACCAGGACCGTGATGCCCACCAGCCCGAGGGCGACCAGGCGCAGGGTGTCGATGATCTCCTGGAACATCTCCCTCTCGTCGCCTGGGAAGGACAAGTGGATCATCGGGTCCACCGGTACCAGGCCCTCGACGGCGGCGCGGAAGTCCGCCTGCTCGACGCCGGGTGCCGGATTCGCCAACAGCACCACCGGCGATGCGTCCGGATCGATCCTGGCGATGTCGTCCGGGTGCACCACGACGACGCCCATCGTGCCGGTGTTCTCGTAGAGCGCGGCCACCTCGACGGTGACGTCCCCGCCGTCGGTGGTGATGGTCATGCTGTCACCGACGGTGAGTCCCAGATCAGCCGCCGTCTCGGTGTACAGCCCGACCTGACCCGCGCCCCAGCCGTCGAAGCTGCCCTCGGCGGGAGCACGCACCACATCCGGCAGGCTCGTGAGGTCCAGGCCTCGGACCGTCAGGTCCGTCGCCGTCGTACCTCCGACGGTGAGGTCGCTCAGCGTCTGGGTGACCTCGACGAGCTCCCCCACCGCCGGATCGTTCCGCAGCGACTCGACCACCTCTGACGTGATCGCCGACGGCTCCTCATAGTCGGTGTAGCTGGAGATCGTCACGTCGGCGGGGCGAGCAGCCGCGAGGCTGTTCTCCGCGCCCGTCTGCATATTGGACAGCGAGACCAGGACTGCCGTGACCAACGTGACGCCCAGGGCGAAGACCGCGGCCGTGGTGGCGGAGCGGCGCGGGACCCGCAGCGTATTGCGGACCGCCAGCCGGCCCGAGATGCCGCCGATTTTGGTCAGCGGCTTCTCCAGCAGACCGACCACGCCACGCAACACGGCGGGGCCGAAGGCGAGGAAGCCCACGAACAGGGCGCAGCCAGAGGCTGCCGCTGCGAGGATGCCGAGCTGGGCGGCATCCGGCATCACGATCGGCACCGCCGCGAACCCGGCCGCCCCGAGGACCGCGAGTACGGCGAACACCATGCGGAGCCTGCCGATGCCCGTTCCGCTGTCGCTGAGCGCGGCGACGTTCATCGCCGCGACCGGAGGAATGCGGGAACCCCGGATCGCGGGCACGGCGGCGGCGGTGACCGCGACCGCGACGGCCAGCACCAGGCACCACACCAGGCCGATCGGCGAGACCACGAGGGAGATCTGATTGCCGGTGAGAGCCCCGGCGATCGCCAGACCCCCGTAGCCGAGTCCGACCGCCGCCGCGACACCGGCCGCGCCTGCGACCAGGCCCGACAACGCGGCCTCCACCAGCAGGGCGCGCAGGATGTGGCCGGGCTGGGCGCCGACGCAACGCAGCAGCGCGGTGCGCCGACGGTTACGGACCAGCAGGATGCGGAACGTCGAGGCGACGATGATCGCTGCGGCGAACAACGCGATGAACAGGAACACCGACAGCAGCATGAACACCTGGTCGGCGCCCGCGTCGGCGTTGGCCAGGTCACTGGCGCGGCGCTCGGCGCCGCTCTGAACGCTCGCGGCGTCCCCGAGAACCTCGCTCATGGCCGCCACTGCGGTGGCCGGGTCGGTGCTTGCGACGAGGATCTCGTCCCAGAACTGGGAACCGAGCCATTCCCGGACGGAATCCGGGTCACCGATCGCGACGAGGTCAAAGGCGTTGGCGGACTCGGCAATGCCGCTGACGGTGAGCGTCAGCTCCTGAGTGGACTGGTTCCCATCGAGCGTCTCCAGGGTGAAGATCAGGGGGACGGTGTCACCCACCCCGGCCGACATCGTCTCGGCACTGGCCGAGGAGAGAACGACCTCACCGGGTCCGGCAGGCGCCTGCCCGTCGACGATCTCGGTGTCGGCGAGCGGACCGTCGAAGATGCCGCTGGTCGCGATGATCATCTGCCTGTTGGGAGCGGTGGCGAACCCGGTTATCGCAGGCACGGTCTCGGTCACCTCGGGCAGGGCCTGGACCTGGTCGAAGTGTTCGCTCGTCAGTCCGTCCGCGTATTGGAAGTCCGGGCTGGCGATGGCGTCGACGTTCTCGGACACCGAGGTGAATCCCGAGGTGAACTCGGTGCGCAGCGTGTCGGTGAATAACACGGTCCCGGCGGTGAACAACGTCGCGACGCCGATCGCGACGCCGGTCAACAGGATGCGCGACGGCCGATGCCGGATCTGGGCGATGGATGCCTTGATCAGTCCCATTCGTCTCACCGGCTCACGTCGTCGAGAGCGGCGAGGACCTGCTGGCGGCTGGGCTCGCGGAGTTCGCCCGCGATCCGGCCGTCGGCCAGCAGCACCACCCGGTCGGCCTCGGCGGCGGCGGCCGGGTCGTGCGTGACCATCACCACGGTCTGACCGAACTCCTTGGTGGAGCGGCGGAGGAAGGCGAGCACCTCACGACCGGTGGAGGTGTCGAGGTTGCCCGTCGGCTCGTCGGCGAAGACGACGTCGGGACGGTTGGCCAGCGCGCGGGCGATGGCGACCCGCTGCTGCTGGCCGCCGGACAGCTCCGACGGGTGGTGACGCAGTCGATCCTGGATGCCGAGGACCTTGATCACCGTGTCGACCCACTCCCGGTCGGGCTTGCGGCCCGCGATGCTCAGCGGCAGCAGGATGTTGTCCTGGGCCGACAGCTCGTTGAGCAGGTTGAACTTCTGGAACACGAAGCCGATGCGGTCGCGGCGCAGGTCGGTGAGCTGGCGCTCGGACAACGCGGTGATGTCGGTGCCCCCCAGGACGATCGTGCCCGAGGTGGGCCGGTCCAGACCCGCCATGCAGTGCATGAGAGTCGACTTGCCCGAACCGGACGGGCCCATCACGGCGGTGAACTCGCCCTGGTTGATGCCCGTGCTCACCGCGCGCAGTGCATGGACCTGGTTGTCCTGGGTGCCATAGACCTTGCTGACGGCATGGGTCGTCACGATGGTCGCGGTGGCGGTCGTCGTCGTCGACATGTCGGTATGCCTGTGTCCTCTCTTGGTTCGGGGCAGTTCGTGGGTGTTCGTCAGTGCCGGAATGTCAGTCGTCCTGGTTGTTCGCGAAGCAGTCGATGCTGCCGTCTTCGCCCGCGGTCTGCTCGTCGATCACCTCGTCGTCGACGAGGATGCGGCAGACCGTGCCGGGCTCGGCGTCGGAGACCCGGAGATCGTTGAAGCCGAATCCGACGGACTCCGCCATGGACCAGGGCAGGTCCTGCTCGGTGAGCGTCGGATCCTCGCCACCGGCGAAGCCGTGGCCGATCATCGCCGTGCCGGAGCCCTGAACCTCCATCTGGACGTCGTAGGTCGCGCCGACCAGCCCGCAGCCCGCGAGCAGCAGCCCGGTCGAAGCGAGCGCGGCTCCCCACGCGGC
Source organism: Actinoalloteichus fjordicus (assembly GCF_001941625.1). Lineage (NCBI taxonomy): Bacteria > Bacillati > Actinomycetota > Actinomycetes > Pseudonocardiales > Pseudonocardiaceae > Actinoalloteichus > Actinoalloteichus fjordicus. The sequence continues at coordinate 1,349,714 of NZ_CP016076.1, read as the reverse complement.
TGTGGTGAGGCGGCTCCGCACGTGGTCCTCCTTGATCAGAAGTGCTCTGTCTCGGAAAGCAGCATGCGGGGCGCGGCCCGGTGCGTAGATCGGCCGATCGGCCGGGATGTGCGCGTCGGGTCAGCCGAAAGTCCTAGCCGATCGGCGGGGGCTCATCGCCGTGGCGACAGGACCCGGCGGCCGGACCGAGCGGACGACACGGCACGGCGGCGCACTCGAGGCGCAGGTCAGCATGGGTGCTTGTCTACGGGAGCCGCCCAGGAAGCCCTGACGCGTGGGGTCGCATCGCCACCCCGCGCATCGCGGTCCTCGACCGCCACTGTTCCTGCCGCCGCCGCACCGCGCAACATCCTCGGCTGATCGGCGGCCGCTCCGGGCGAAGGCGCTCGATCACCCCGGAGCCCGCCGCTCGGTTCGAGGCTCGGGCGCAGGCTTCCGCGATCAGTCCGTGCTCTGCGCGTTGGCCCCACACCAGAGTTCCTCGTCCCCGGCGGCGGCCACGGCGCGGTCGACTTCGACGCCGTTGACGGAGATCGTGCACTCCATGCCCTCGGCGGGATCGGTCACCCGCAGATCGCTCTGGCCGAATCCGATGTTCGCGGCCTTCCGCCACGACGCGGCCGGTTGGTACTCGTACACCCACTCGGTCCCGGCGAAGTGGTAGTAGATCGCCGACGGCTGGTCGGGCCCGTCGACGTGCATCTCGATGGTGAAGACCTGCCCGGAGAGCCCGCAGCCGCTCAGCAGCCCGACGAGCGGGGCCCCGAGCAGCAGCGCGGCGAGCATCGGCACGAGGCGGCGCCTGCCACGGCGATCGGCGGGCGACGGGCGAGCGGACATGACGCTCCCGGAGGTGTTCGGGGACGGCGGTCGTCGACGATGCTCGCAGCAGGCCCGTGCCGCGCGCACGCCGGCCCGGCGCGGTCTGCCCTCCCCTGCGGGCGCGGGCCGTTCTTCGTCGCGGCGATGCCGACGGAGCGACGCGCGCCGCCTCGGCCGAAGGTCTGATTCGCCGGGCCTGCCTGAGCATTAGGGTCGGCGCCCATGAGGCTCCCGCGCCCGCAGGACAGGTGGTTGCGCCGTCGCACGATCGCGATATCGGTGTTCGCAGCCATGATGTACGCGATCGAGGTGTCCCTGCTGGCGCCGGACGTCTCCAGCGTGGCGCTGGCCGCGATGCCGGTGGTGCTGCTCGGCCTGATCGTCTTCGCGGCCCGGTCTGGGAGGCACCCGCAGGCGGCTCTCGTCGGCGCGGGCCTGTCGCTGGCGGCCACTGCGGTGATCCACTCGACGATCCTGCAACGCACCTTCGGCACCGTGGAACTGCTGTTGCTGCTGGTGCTCGTCGTCGGCGCCGCCCGGCACGGCTCCCGACGGTCGGCGATGGCGGTCGCCTTGGCGGCCTCGGTCGCCTCGGCCGTGCTGCTGCTGCGCTCGGTGGCCTTGTGGTGGAACACGGCCGAGCTGGGACTGCTGCTGATCCTGGTGACAGTGGCCGCGATGTTCCTCGGCCTGCACCTGCGGGAGGAGGATCTGCGCCGGACGGCCACCGCCGAGCAGGTCCGCCGCGCCGAACGACTCGACCTCGCGGGTGACCTGCACGATCACGTCGCGCATTACGTGACCGCGATGGTGGTGCAGGCACAGGCGGGCCACGAGATCGTCGAAGGCGACCCGGCGACCGGCAGGCAGCTCTTCGCCAACATCGAATCCATCGGACAGGAGGGGCTGACCGCGATGAGTCGCATGGTGGGGCTGCTGCGCGAGGGCGCGGCGGCCGAGGAGACCCGCACCGTGCCGCAGGGCCTGACCGCCGTGCACGAACTCGCCGCCCGGAACTCCGCCACCGGCCCGCAGACGAGCGTGGAGGTGCGGCCCGGCGTCGATCCGGGAAACTGGTCCGCCGAGCTGAGCCGGTCGGTGCAGCGACTGGTGCAGGAGGGCCTGACCAACGTCCGCAAGCACGCCCACCACGCCACCTCGGTGCGGGTGGTGGTCGACGCCGAGGGTGACGACGTCGTCGTCCGGGTGCGCGACGACGGGACGAAGTCCGGCCGCGTCCGCTTTCGTTCCAGCGGCTTCGGGCTGATCGGGCTCCAGGAACGGGTCTCGATGCTCGGCGGGACGCTGTCCAGCGCGGCCCAGCCGGAGGGCGGCTGGGAACTGCGCGCGACCCTGCCTCGCACGGCCAAGGCGGTCCGATGAGCATTCGCGTGGTGATCGCCGACGATCAGGCCATGATCAGGACCGGCTTCCGACTCATCATGGAGGCGCAGGAGGACATCACTGTGGTCGGGGAGGCTGCCGACGGGGTGGAGGCGCTCACCCTCGTACGCGAGCTGCGGCCCGACGTCTGCCTGATGGACGTGCGCATGCCCGGCCTCGACGGCATCGACGCGACCCGGCGCATCGCCGCGGAACCGGGCACGCGAGACACGAAGGTCGTCGTGGTCACGACCTTCGACCTCGACGAATACGTCTACGGGGCGCTGCGGGCGGGCGCGGTGGGGTTCGTGCTGAAGAAGTCCGGGCCTCGGGTGCTGGTGGACGCGGTGCGCGCGGCGGTGGACGGCGCGGCGCTGCTGTCGCCGACGGTGACGGTGCGACTGCTGGACGCCTTCGCGCGGCCCGGCCCGGACCGGACGCCCGAGTTGATCGAGCCGCTGACCCCACGGGAGCGGGAGGTGGTGCTGCTGGTCGCACGGGGCGCGACGAACACCGAGATCGCTGAGGGACTGTTCATCTCGATGGGGACCGTGAAGAGCCATCTGACGCGCATCCAGCAGAAGCTGTCCGCCCGCAACCGGGTGGAGATCGCGGCGTGGGCCTGGGAGCACGGGCTGGTGGCGTGAGCGGGCGTCAGCCCGCGAACCGAAGACACAGTGCGGGCGCCAGCCCCCGGAACCGAACACACAGCGCGGGCGCCAGCCCCCGGAACCGAACACACAGCGCGGGCGCCAGCCCCCGGAACCGAACACACAGCGCGGGCGCCAGCCCCCGGAACCGAACACACAGCGCGGGCGCCAGCCCCCGGAACCGAACACACAGCGCGGGCGCCAGCCCCCGAACCGACCAACAGCGGCGCAGGACGCCGAGAGCGAAGACGCGCTCTTCGTGGCCCGGCGACGAGCGGTGCGCCTCGCGGTCTGCCGCGCCGACCTCGCGCGGTGCCTGCCCGCCTCCTCAGCTGACGACCTGGGCGAGGACGGTGCGGAACAGCTCGCGGTCCACTGTCGCGGCGTCCTCGGCGAGCCAGCCGCCGATCTCCTCCAGGAACCACTCCGGGTTCATCGGCGCGGCGGTGTCGTCCAGCGGTTCGTCGGTGGTGATCCGGCCGGTTCGGCTGGGGTAGAGCAGCAACGCCCCCCGCACCTCGACGTCGGGGAGCATCGTGCGGTACGCCGCCACCGCCTCGGGTAACCGGATCGAGCCGCCCCGGAAGACGTGGCCGTTACGCCAGAGCGTGCCGTCCTCGTCGGCGACGTAGTGGCCGGGCAGCCACTTCTTCGACTCGATGAGCACCAGCCTTCGTCCACAGAGGACTGCGTGATCGACGTCGGCGAACACCGATCCCGGCCAGGCCAGCCCGTGGAAGATCCGCGCGCCGGGCAGCCGGGTCAGGTATCGGTCGAGCAGGTCCGCGGTCAGCTGTCGGCCGATGTCCTCCCGCTCGTCGCCGGTCTTGCCGAACACGCGCTCGGTGCCGAACTCCGAGACGAAGTCCTCGTCGAGGCGGTTGGCGGCGACCTGCCTGCGGACGGCGCGGATCGTCATGGTCACGGCGCCGGACACCAGCAGCAGCCAGGCCACCAGGGTCACCGGAGCGCCGAGCAGCATCGGAGCGACCGTCACCAGGACGAGCACACAGGACAGCGGCAGCAGCAGCGGTGCATGGCCGAGTCCGGTGGACGGCAGGTACCGCACGGCCCGACGGACGTCGAGCGTGTCCCACCAGGGGATGCCGCGCGGATCGATTCTCGGCGACGGCGGCACGTAGTCGGGGTCCTCGCCGAGGTCCCACTTCCGGGTGCTCCGGTTGCGCCCCAGCCACGGCGTTCGCCGCAGCGGAGCCGCGTGCTCGGTGGCGACGTGCGGCCGGGAGGCCGGCAGGCGGCGCAGGGTGGACGACCGGTCATACTCGGCTCGCAGCACCGGGTCGTACAGCGTCTCGTAGGCCTCGGTGAGCAGCCGGAAGGCGCCGGAGGTGCCGCCCGCGTCGGGGTGCATGGTCTTGGCCAGCTGCCGATAGGCCGTCTTGATGTCCGCAGCCGACGCGCTGCGGCGCACGCCGAGCAGCTCGTAGTGGTCGACCATGTACCCGACTCCGATCGCCGTCGATACCCGCACGAATCCGCCCCGCGCGCCCGCCGACTCCACCGAGGATGCCGCCGACGAGACGCCGGGGGCCGTCGTGTCACGACGATGATCACATCACCGCCGTTCGGGTGACGAGCGCGGTCAGCCGAGCCTGCTGGGGACTCGGGATCAGCCCAGGCCAGGTCGGGTCGGCCGCCTCGACTGCCCCGAGCGAGCGCTAAGCGACGGTCTGGGTACCGATTCTCCTGTACCGGGTGGAGATTCTGTCACTTTCGGGGCCGCCCCGACTACGGTAGGCGCATGAGTCAGCGGATCGGTTCGCGCGAGCTGCGCCGAGACGAGGCCGAGATCATCCGTCGGGTCGAAGCGGGCGAAAGCTTCACCGTCACACAGGCAGGCAGACCGGTGGCCGATCTCGTTCCGCATCGCCCCGGCGGACGGCCCGCGACGACGGACCGGACGCTGGGCGCGGTACAGGCCGAGTTCCGCAGCCTGCCGCCCGTGGACGCGTCCCGCTGGGACCGGGATCGACGACGCTCCGACTCCCGATTCGGCGCGGACGACCCGCTGGAGAACCCCTGGGATCGCGGGACGAGGCACGGCTCCGCCGTCACCGCCCGGCCCGCCCGACACCCCGGCGAGGGCTCCGGCGAGCGTGCCGACGCGGGGAGCGCCGAGGGATCGCCTGCCGACACCGTCGCCCCTGCGACGGGTCTCGCCGCCGTGGTCGGCCGAGGGACTGCCGACTCCGCCGGTCGCCGGAACGACCGCAGCGCGCCGGGCGGCTCGTACCCCCGATGACGACTCCGACGACGCCTGCACGAGTGCTGCTCGACACCTCGGTGATCATCGACCTGGACCGCATCGAGCTCGGCGAGCTGGCCTCGGCACGGCCGCTGGTCAGCTCGGTCAGCGTCGCGGAACTGGCCTACGCGTTGGGCACCACCGACCTGGTGGAGCGACACGCGCGGGTCGAGCGCTACCACGCCGCGCTGCGGCGGATCGACGTGCTGCCCTTCGACACGGCCGCCGCCAAGCTGTACGGCGTGCTGGCCACTCTGGTGCGCGAGACCGGCCGGAAGTCCGTCCCCCGTCGGGTCGACCTCCAGATCGCGGCCACCGCAGCGGCCCGCTCCCTGCCGCTGCTCACCCGCAACCCGAAGGACTTCGCGGCTCTGCACCGACTGATCCGGGTCATCCCGATCTGACCGGCGGCCCGCCTCGCGGCACCGCGACGGGACACCCGGACCGCCTGCCGCCTGCCGCGTCGCCGTGGCACTGCACCGCCCGCCACGACGAACTCCGGCGATCAGCCCGCCGGAGCAGCCAGCCACGCGTCGATCTCCCGGTGCAGGCGTGTCCTGGTGGTCGTCGGGGCGAACGAGGCGTCCACCCCGGCCCGCGCCAGCTCGGCCAGCGTCGCGTCGTCGTAGCCGAAGGCGTCCCGCACCCGCCGGTACTCCTGCGTCAGGTCCGCGCCGGTGACGTCGGGGATGTCGGTGTTGAGCGTGACCGCCAGGCCCGCCGCCCGCAGGCGATCAGGGCACGGGCAGCATCGGAGGCATGGGGTTCGGGCACCTCGGCGAGGCTAGGTCGCACCCGAGCCACCGGCAATCGATTTCCGGGCTGATCGGCTGCCACGGGTCGGCACAGGTCGACGCCGCCGACGAGCCGCCCCCGAAGCCTCGACACCACGAGCACCGTCGCCACGACGAACCTCGGGATGCTCGCCGTCCTCCCGGCCCCACCGTCCTCGGGACGAACTCACGCTGCCCGTCTCCGCCGAGGCCCTTGGACACCCGACCCGCCGACAGCCGCACCGCCGCGCGCGAACGCCGCCGGGGCACCGAGATCGCCTGCCTCGGCGCCGATCCGCCCGGCCGTGATCGACGACGGGATGTCCGATTCGCCGCGCTTACACTGTGCCGATGGCGGTGTGGGAGACGACGAGGGCGGTGCGACGCGCCAAGGACGTCATCGACCGGGACTTCGCGGCCCCGCTCGACCTCGATCGGCTCGCTGCGGTCGCCGGGTACTCGCGGCACCATCTCTCCCGACGGTTCCGGGCGATCTTCGGCGAGACGCCGATCGCCTATCTCACCCGCAGGCGCATCGAGCGGGCCGCCTACCTGCTTCGGGCGGCGAACCTGACCGTCACCGAGGTCTGCTTCCACGTCGGCTTCGCGAGCCTCGGCTCGTTCAGTTCCCGCTTCCACCAGCTGATGGGTCGGTCGCCCAGCGAGTACCAGCGGCATCATCGGGCGCGATCAACCGACATCGTCATCCCCGGCTGCTTCGTGCTGGCCTGGTCGCGGCCCGGCCCGGACGCCTGATCACTCTGGGAGAAGCACCGCAGGCCGGGCCTGCCTACGGTCGAGTGACACCGATCGAAACAAGGAGCGAAGACGATGTCGCAACGCCTGACCCACACCTGCCTCTACGTGCTCGACCAGGATTCCGCGAAGAAGTTCTACACCGAGCGGCTGGGATTCGAGGTGCGCGCCGACGTCGTCATGGGTGGCGAGTTCGAGGGCGCGGGCCAGGGGTTCCGCTGGTTGACCGTCGGGCCGCACGATCAGCCCGACGTCGAGATCATCCTCGCGGACGCAGGCATGGGACACGACGATCAGACCCGGGATCAGCTGCGCGACCTCATCGCCAAGGGCGCGTTGTCGGCGGGATCGCTGGCGACGGACGACTGCCGAGGCGACTTCGAACGCCTGCGCGCGAACGGCGTCGAATTCCTTCAGGAGCCTGCCGACCGCCCCTACGGCATCGAGGCGGTCTTCCGGGACGACTCGGGGAACTGGTTCAGCTTGAATCAGACGTTCGGCTGACTCCGCTCTCCCGTCCCGGCCGACCGCGCCCACCGGTGGTTGCGAGACCGACCCGCCCGTCGCGGCGGGTCGCCTCGCGGCCTTCTTCGCGGCCGACCCTGACCAGGCAGGCCTGCCACACCCGGTATCTCCACGACCGCACCGAGGGCAGCCGCGAGTCCTGACGATCACCCTGCCATCGGCCGCACGGGGCGAACCGGCTCCCGCAGGTTTGGCACGGGAATACGCTGTGGCCGTGGCGGCACCTCGATCGCACGAAGCGACGACGACGGCTCCCTGCCCGGCGTCCATGGTCGGACGGCCGGGATCGATCTCGGGCGGGGGCAGCGCGGGCGGACCGGGTGCCAGACGGGCAGCCGGGACGGGGTCGGGCGACGGCTCGACGACCGCCGAGAAGGTCGGGGCAGGCGGCGCGACACCGCAGGTCGACGGGACTCGACTCGGCCCCGAGCCCGTCCCTCCACGCCACCCGTCCGACGACGGTGTGGACCCGGCCGCCGTGGAGGTCTGGGAACGTCATCTCGCGACGCTTCCGGTGCGCCGCTCCCGGCAGGACGCCCTGCGGGCGCGGCGCCGCCGGGGCTACGAACGCGCGGCCCTCGGCTGGGGGCTCGGCACCGTCCCCCGTCAGTCCGTCGGGCCGGTCTCCTTCGAGTCGGAGGCCGTCCGCATCGTGGAGATCGCCCTGGTCCTGGCTCCGGTGCTGCTCCAGACCAGCGCGTACGCGCGGGAGCTGTTCATCGCCGACGGAGTCCGCCAACAACAGGAACTGGATCGGCGGATCGCCCTGCGCATCGAACGGCAGGCGGTCCTCACTCGGGAGACCGCACCCGTGCAGTTCGAGGCGTTCATCGACGAGCCCGTCCTGCTGCGTCCGGTCGGCGGTCTGCGGATCATGGCGGAGCAGCTGCGACACGTCGTCGCGATGGCCCGTCGTCCCAACGTCCGCGTGCGGGTCGTCCCGTCGGCGGCGGGCGGCCCGGTGCGGCTGGACGGCGGCCTCCTCATCCTGGACTTCCCGCTGCGCTCCACCGTCGTGCACCTCGAGCACGGCAGGCTGCACGGCCTGCTGGACCGTGCCGAGGACACCGCCGTGTTCAGCGCCATACTGCCCGTCCTGGCCGCGACGGCGCTGGCCCCGGCGGAGTCCCTCGCGCTGCTGACCCGGCTGGCCGAGGAGCTGGAGGATCGATCGTCCTGAGCGCCGGCGTCGCCTGCGTCGCGGGCCGGAGTTCGCGACGCGCCGGGACGATCGACGTCCGGTCCTCCTCGCAGGTCCGGTGTTCCGGCGCCGATCGCTCGGAGCCGCCGGATCAGGGCGCGAGCGCCGAGCCGATGTCGACGCCGAGCTCAGGTGCACAGTGCGCGAGGAAGGCAGGCCAGATGCTGCCGGTACGGGCGCGCACCCAGGCCATGATCACCCCGGCGATCCCGGTGGCCAGGACGGCCGCGATGTCCACGCTGAGCCCCTCGGCCGGATCGAAGAGCACGCCGTGCCCCAGCCCGAAGCCCAGGCTGGTCAGCACCAGGCCCCAGCCGACCTGCGCACCGAAGAGCCGCCACGGCGTGCCGAGCACGCGATCCAGGACGGCGAGCATGGCGCCGCGCCAGATCAGCTCCTCGGTCAGGTTCGGCACGGTCGCGTCGAACAGCACCCGTTCCACGCTCGGACTCGGCACCGAGCCCGGCTCCGTGAACCCGCCGAGCACCATCAGACCTGCGGGCAGCAGGAAAGCGGCGATGATCAGGATCGACACCGGGCGCAGCGAACCGGGTTCCAGCCGCCATCGGAGCCCCGCCTCGGTCGTGGCCCAGCGACGCAGCACGAGGAACAGCAGGCAGACCCAGGCCAGATCCAGGAGCTTGCCCTGCCAGTTCCACTCCAGATCGGCGAAGAAACCGATCCTCGGCAGAGCGGTCGACAGCGCGGTGAGCGCCAGGAACGCGCCTGCGACCGCCGACGCGAGCAGGGCACCCGGCGCACGCCTGCCCACGAGATAGGCGACCGGCGCCAACAGGGCCAGCAGGATGACGGCCCACAGGACGGCGGCCGACATCTCCTGCCAGACCTCGCCCGGCCCGACCAGCACGACCGCCAGCGCGGCCACGAGCACCACGGGGGCGAGCACGGGCAGCACCCAGCGGGCGGTCTCTGTGGGACGCGGCAGCGGTTCCTCGAGAGACTTCGACCCGGTCATTCCGGCATCCAAGCAGGTCCGACCGCCGGCCCGGCGCTGACGGTTCCTCGACCGGCAGCCGAGGACACCGCGGCCGGTGGGGCGGGCGCCGGGTTCGGGGGGCCGCCGACCGCAGGCGGGCGCTCGGCCGTCGGCGGGAGGCCGTCGGAGCCTCGGGCGGCGGCCCGCCCAAGGCCAGACTGTGCCGAGTCCACTGTCGGCCGGGAATCCTGCGGCTGAGCCGCTCCCTGCGGGCCGCTCCCGGTGAGCCGCTCCCCGAGAACGAGGCCGCTCCCGACGAGGCTGCTCCGCAGGAGCTTCTCCACCTGGTGTCGCTGCACGTGGCTGCTGCTGCCGGGCCTGCGCCCGCTCCGATTCGCACTCACGCGGCGGGTCGGGACGGCACGACCCCCGTCCCACCACCGCGTTCACACGATGGAGTCAGAAAGCGACCAGCCCGCGCCGCCTGCGGACCCAAGGGCATCCCCGCCACGAAGATCATCACGGTGATCGACGCATCACGCCGGCGGACGTGATCGAAGGAGAGGAGTCAGGCTGTGAATCCCCGCACTCGTGACCTCGCGGTGCCGCACTCGTTGGCGGCCACCGCCGCCGACCGCACGGACGGAGAACTGGTCCTGAAGGGAATCCAGCTGGAGTGGACGGTCGGTGGGAACAGCGGCGGAGACTGGCCGCCGCCCGTCGACTGGAACGACGGCCGGGCCCCCTATCCGCACCTCTACGAGGTGTGGCTCAACGGCGGCGCGATCAAGCAGACGGCGGTCCTGTTCTGGGCCGACTGGGCACCGAGCTGGCAGGCCGCCCGGACACACTGGGTCTGCCTGGGCACCGATCCCGATCCGGAGTACCGCGTGACGATCCGCGCCAGGCTGGCCGACGGCACCTGGAGCCCGTTCACCGACGAGGTCGTCGTCACCACGGGCGACGCCCGCGCCTACTCCGCCGTGGCTCCCGCCGTGATCCTCGTCCAGGCACCGGTCCCCGCACCGGATCGGCACGGCAGCCTGGACCACCCCGTGAGCCGCGCCGTCCTTCTCGTCCGCAAGGACGACTCGGCGGCGGCCCGTCGGCGCGCGCGCGAGCTGAACACCGCCGCCGGACAGGCGGTGACGCCCCCGGCAACGGCGATGCTGGCTGATCCGCCGTGGAACGGCTCCTATCTGGAATATCGGAAGTTCTTCCGGGGTGGGGACGTGGCCTCGGCGGGCAACCCGCTGTACACCGGCCTGGACGAGGCGGGCGAGCGGCCGAGGACGATCCTGTCCGCCGCCGACGCCGAGCACTCCTTCACCTACCGCCGCAGCGCGCACCACGTCGACCCGACCTGGACGCACCAGTGGTTCATCACCAGAGACGACTGGAACCCGGAGGGGGCGGTGTCCTGGGACGATCTGGAGCCTGTGCCGTTCATGACCGAGGTCCACGGCGACCCCGGCACCACCCACCACGCCACCGAGGCGGTGCCCGAGAAGAAGACCGGCAGGCATGTGATCGTCACCGTCTGGGGCGGCCACGGCGGGCCCGGCCTTCCGGACGGCAGGCTCGCGGGCGAGTTCTTCGTGTCCTGTTCCGACGTCGAGTTCGTCTAGTCCCGCCGCACGGCATCCGGCCGTGACATGGCGAGCGAGGACGCGATCCGGCCCAGCGTGGTGCCGGTCGCAGCGGCCCCGCTCCGCCACGGCCCCGCCCGCAGGTGCGGAGCGAACCACCGAACCCGGCCCGCCCCGCAGCAGCCGCAGCCCCCGCTCAGCTCATCGGTAACCGGCCGGGTCCACGGTCACGCCCTTGTTCTCGGGCTGCTGCGTCTCGGCGTAGTAGGCGGCGAAGTCGGGACGAGAGCCGTCGACATCGGTGAATCCGTAGATCTTCGCCAGCTGCCAGCTGGCCAACGACTGCCCCGCCCACCGTGCGACGTCCGGGTCCGCGGCCAGCGCGGCGGCCGCCCGCCCCACGTACGCCGGGCTCTCCGACAACGCGAAGAAGGGATCCTTGGCGATGGCGTCGCGCCAGGTCCGTTCGGTGACGCCGAAGTGGTCGAGCATGAACTCCGAACGCAGGAAGCCGGGGGTGAGAGCCAGCGCGGTGACGCCGTGCGGGCGCAGCTCGGCTGCTTGCGCCTGCGCGATGCGGATCACCGAGGACTTGACCAGGTCGTAGAAGAACGAGCCGCGATACTCGGAGTCGGCAAGCCCGTCGGTGATCTCGATGACGAGGCCCCGGCCCCGGGCGACCAGCAGCGGCAGCGCGTGCCAGCTGGTGATGACATGGGTGTCCACCGCGAGCCGCTGGAGCCGGAGACCGGTCTCCAGGGACTGCTCCCACAGCGGCTTTCCCCAGACGGTGAGCGGGTCGCCGCCCCAGACGTTGTTCACCAGGACGTCCAGCCTGCCGTCGTTCTCGGTCTCGATCCTGGCGACGAGGTCCCGGACCTGATCCGACTCCAGGTGGTCCACCGGCACGGCGATGCCCCGGCCGCCCGCCGCGGTGACCAGCTCGGCGGTCTCCTCGATGGTCTCGGGCCGCGCCATCGGCGAGTTGCCCGGCGCGGTGGTGCGACCGGTGACGTACACCGTGGCGCCCGCCGCGCCGAGCTGAGTCGCGATCCCACGCCCGCCGCCTCGGGTGGCCCCGGCGACCAGGGCGATCTGTCCTTCGAGCGGTTTGATCACTGCTTCGTCTCCTCGGCACGTCGTCGGTACGGGTCGAGCAGCATGGTCAGGTCGCGGCGCACGGCATCGGCGAGACGGCCCGTCCTGGTCATCGCCCAGGTGATCTGCGTGCCGTTGCGGACGGAGTCCAGCGCAGCCGCCAGCGCATCGACGTCGATGTCCTCGCTGATCGCCCCCGCCGCGACGGCGGTGCGCAACAGCCGGGCCAGCTCCGCCTGTACCGCGCGGGCGTAGTCCCCGAGCAGCGTGCGGAACTCCTCGTCGGCCAGCTCCAGATGCAGGAACGCCAGGTGGTTGGCGAACTCGTCCGGACTGCGATCCGGCCCGACGGTGGCCGCCACCGCCCGGATGACGCCCTCCACCGGATCGTCCGGTGCCTCGGCGAAGGCCGCACGCATCGGCACGTGAAATGCCCGCTGGGCCAGCCCCGAGCCGATGAACGCCAGCAGCAGGCCGCGCTTGCTGCCGTACCGCTGCACCAGCACCCCGGTGGACACCTCGGCGTCGCGCGCGACCTCGGCCAGCGTCAGCCGCACGGGACCCACCCGCCCGACCGCCGAGGCCACCGCCGCCATGATCCGTTCCTCGCTCACCGTGCGCGGCCTGCCCGCCATCTGCCCTCCCCAATTAATAACTGCTCGTTCATTATTAAATGGAGCGGGCGGAGCGGTCAAGCCGGAGCGCAGCACGACACGACGAGCGAGCAGCGTCGTTCCGATGCGTGATCGATCCGATACTCGACGTCACAATCGCCGGGCGCTAAGTTCGAGTGCGGGGAAGGTCGAGCGGGAGGGGGCGCAGTGGGGGCGATGGTGCCGGTGCAACGCATCTACGCGAAGATGAGATTTCGGCAAGTCGTCGAGGAGCTCCACACCGCCGAGTTCGAGAAGTTCTTCCATCGCCTCATGGAGCTGAGTGCACCGGACTATGTGCCGGTCCGAACGCACGGCAACATCGGCGACCGAGGTGCTGATGGCCTCAGTCTGCACGAGGGAAGTCTCTACGCCTGCTACGGTCCCGAGGTGTTCAACGCGGAGGAGGTCAGGTCGAAGTTTCGCAAGGACCTGAACAGTGCCGTCACACACCGATCAGGCCAGTTCTCCACCTTCGTCTTCGTGCACAACGATCGCCGACGAGGAATACATCCCGAGATCAGCAAGATGATTCAGCAGGCGCAGCTCGACCACCACCCGGTCAAATTCCAGCAACTAGGACCGGACAAACTGTGGTACAAAGCCATGGTCCTCGATGTCGTCGCGATCGAAGAGCTGCTCGACTGCCAGATCCCGATCGAGAACCTCGTCTTCGGCATCAGCGACCTCGCACCACTGATCGAGCATCTTCGGAGCAACCGACCACAACCGGATCAGTTTCGCCGAGTCGAGCCGCCGCCTGCCGCGAAGATCGAATTCAACGAACTCGGCGATGAGGTCCGCGAATTCCTCGTGATAGGGCTGCGAAGCACCCACCTGATCAGCGCATACTTTCAGGGCCGCCTTGACGCCTACGCAGAGGACCAGGTAGCCGCAGGCTTCACCGCCTACTACGACGAGGCCCGCCGCGAGCTCGAGCACCGCGACTCCGAGAAAATCATCGCGCGCCTTCAGGAACACATCCACGGGAACAAGATTCCCACGCCGAGTACCTCGCTGGCAGGCTGGGGAATACTCGCGTACTTCTTCGAACGCTGCCACATCTTCGAGACGCCGCCTGCAGACTGGTCAGGTTCGACCGCAGAACAGGCAGCCACATGATCCTGCCGACCAAGGGAATAGCGCCGGATCGGGCATTGGTCACCGTCGGTGCCCAGATCCTCCGCCAGCTCGACGCCCCGCTCACCGTCAGCCAGACCTGGAGCAGGCTGCGCGAGTGGCGGGCGGCCAACCATCACCCCGCTCCGATCTCCTTCGGTTGGTTCGTCCTCTCGCTCGACGTGCTCTTCGCCCTGGGTGTAGTCGAGTTCCGGGACGATCTACTCACCAAGAGGAGGGTCGACGATGCTGCGGCACCTCAGCGCCGACTATCCTGAGTTCAAGTCGCTACGCTTCCAGCCTGGTCTGAACCTGCTGGTAGCCGATACCACCCCGCAGTCGACAGAGACCGACAGCAGGAACGGCGCAGGCAAGTCCAGCATGGTGGAACTGTTGCACTTTCTCCTCGGGTCGCGAACCGATCGCAACCACGTTGCGCTGCACAAGAGGCTGAGTGGCGTCATCTTCGAGTTGGGCATCGACTGGCCGCATCTGAATTCACCGCTCGTCGTCCGCCGCACCGGAAGTCAGCCGGACCATGTACTCCTCGAACCAGACATATCCAGCGCTCGCGCGGGCCAGCTGTTCGATCTCACCACCGGCCGAATCAAAATTGCGGAGTGGAATCAGCTGATCGAGGCCGAACTGTTCCACCTGCCTGCCGAGCACCCCGGCGTGAGCGGGCGAACGCTACTATCCTTTCTCATTCGCCGGGTCTCCACGCACGGCTTCAACGATCCGATCAAGGCGGTCTCCCGCCAGAGTGACACCGAGGCAAGCACCAACCTCTCCTACCTGCTCGGACTCGACTGGAGACTCGCGAGCCGGTATCACGAGCTCAAGGATCGGGAGACGACGCGGACGCAGCTCAAGAAGGCCGTCGACGATCCGGTCTGGGGCCGAATCGTCGGGAAGCCCGCAGAACTGCGCGGTCAGATCACCGTCACCGAATCCCGCATCCGCGATCTGGAACAGCAGATCCGAGATTTCCGGGTGGTCCCGCAGTACGAGGAGTTGAAGAAGTCGGCAGACGCGCTGACTCGCCGAATCCAACAGATCGGCATCGATGACGCCATCGATCAGCAGAACCTGGATCAACTCGAAGCGGCGCTCACCGAGGACGTCGATGTCGAGATCGACTACCTGGAGACCGTCTATTCGGAGGTGGGCATCGTCTTCGACGGCCAGATCCGCGAGCGGTTCTCCGACGTCCGGAGCTTCCACGAAGCGGTGGTCCGGAATCGCAGAACGTATCTGAGTCAGGAACTGGGGACGATTCGGGCCCGGCTGGCGAGCAGGCGAGCGGAGCGTGCTGCCCTGGGCGAGGAACAGCGCCACATCCTGCGGAGACTGAACGAGGGTGGCGCATTGGAGGCGTTGAACCTGCTCCAACAGGCCTCGGCCAAGGAAGAGGCCGACCTAGGTTCGCTCCGACACCGGCTGGCGGCTGCGGAGACGCTGGAGGCAAGTAAACGGGAGATCACAGCGCAACGCGACGCGCTCACTCAGGAGATCGCGGATGACCTCGCTGAGCGCAGCGAGCAGACCACCCAGGCGACGCTGCTGTTCTACGAATACGCCCAGCGGCTCTACAGCGACGTCCGAGGCGCGTACCTCGTGATCGAGCCAGGGCGCAGCAGCCTGAAGATCAACCCGAGGATCGATGACGACGCGAGCCGCGCCATCCTCAACATGAAGATCTTCTGTTTTGATCTCGCCGTCGCCGTGGTAGCACACCGAGCAGGCCGGGGGCCTGATTTCCTCGTTCACGACAGCCACCTGTTCGACGGCGTCGACGATCGACAGATCGCCGCAGCCCTGGGCCTCGCCGCAGAAGTCGCCCGACACGAAGGCATGCAGTACGTGGCGAGCATCAATTCGGACGACCTGGCGAAGGCGGAGAATCGCGGATTCGCGCCGGCGGCCTACGTGGTCGATCCGAGGCTCCGGGACTCCTACGAGGACGGCGGGCTCTTCGGCTTCCGCTTCTGAACGTGGTCGTCCGGCACCCAGGGGCATCGACCAGGCGGACTGATGCCAGGACCTCGGACAAGTGCGGGCTACTCTCTCGCCGACTCGACCCGACCGATGGCCGGGACAGCGGGACCGGGCTCGCACCACCGCCCGCCATCGGCCTGGGAGGAGCCATACGCTCTATCAGCCCGCTCCACTCTAGTTGAAATGACAACTAAATTTGATCGACACTGAAACGATCACGCCGACAAGATCGTCCGGTGCGGTGCGTCTGTCTCTCGCGGGTGGCTCGGCGGGGCCGGGTCAGGCCCGGTAACGACCGCAGCAGGCAGCGAAAACATGGGGCGCCGTCCCCCAGCGACAGCCTGTCGAGCGGCTCCCCCGCCGGGAAGACCTGTCCGCAGAGCGCAACCAGGACCTCCGGCGCATCCTGGGCGGAGTCGAGTTCGACGATGTGCACCGCTACGGCACCGACCCGCCGAACGAAGGCCCGCACCACGGATTCGGCGCCGACCGATGCCGTCGCCGGTTCGAGGTCGGCCCGGCATCCTGCATCGGCGACGGCCTGACAGTCCGCACAATCGGCCACGTGGGTGGCCGGAATGCCCGGCAGCACCTCGGCGGGCGCCGGGCCGATGGTCACTCGTGCCCGACACAGGGTCTCGGCCACGTCGCCGTCGAGGGGGACCGAGTCGCCGACGTCCAGGAACACCAGATGTCGATCCAGGATCAATCCGACGACGGGAAGCGCGTCCTGGCTGCGCAGCATCGGCTGGTCAGTCACCTCCCGCTCGCCCGTCATCCCCTGCCCCCGGTGACCGCGCGGACATAGGGCCGCACCCGCGCCGCCCGCAACCGATGCACGACCGCCACGGCGGTCCACGTCGTGAGGGTCCTCATCGGACGACCGCCAGGTGGCGTGGCCGGGTGGTGCGGGGCTCCGGTGCGGCGGCCAGGCAGACCGGGCACCGCTGCTCGTCGTAGTAGGGCACGGCGACGGGCTCGCGGTTCAGCGCGGTGAACACCGTCGTCGAATCACACACCGGACGGATACGGACGCGGCCGTCGGCGGTCCAGTATTCGGCCTCGGCGCGATGGGTCCCCCCGTCCTCGACGGCACGGACGAACCAGGGGCCGCCCGTCATCGTCGGCCGCCGCAGGCGGTCTCGGCGGCGGGCGCGACATGGCCGGACAGGGCAGTCGCCCTACGCGGGGCGTCGGCAGCCGAGCCGAGCCCGACGAGGACATCGGCAGCACCTCGGACGGCGGTGTCGGACCTGTTCGGGGTGTCGATGCCGTTCGGGGTGTCCATGCCGTTCGTAGCGCGGGCGGCGGTCAGCGCCCGGCGCAGTGCGTCGGCCAGCTCGGCGACACGATCGGCGTAGACGAACCAGCGGCCCAGCACCGCGGCTCGGCTGCGGATGGAGATCTCCACCCCGTCCGGACGGGGCCGGACCTGAAGCCGCCGGGTGCCGGTGACGCCGTTGATCGCGGGCAGGTCGATCGTCCGCCCGGACTTCAGGGAGTCGAGCACGTCGACCGCGTCCGTCGCGCTGATCGCGGCCCGCACGGGGTCGGCCCCCGGGCGGACTCCTTCGACGAGCACGCCGTGCCCGCCCGTGGTGACGAACATGTTGCCACTCCGAGTATCGGTATCAAGAAACGATGCATCCAGCCGGGTCATAACCGCACCGCCATCGCCAGTCGCTCCTCGGTCAACCGGGCCAGGATCGACGCGAGAGCGACGCTGCGGACGTGTGCGCTTCGAACAGGCGGCGGGCGATATCCCCAGAATGCGAGGGGAAATCCTGCGGCGAGCAGGAGTACGCCGAGGGCGATCAGGCCGATCACGCGGTGTCACCTCCCTGCGGCGAAAGGCGGTCAGAGGAGGCGGAACCGAAGAGGAGCCGCTCGGTCTTCCCCCCGCGCATGCCGGGCGCACTACGAAGCAGACGCGGCGGCCCCGGCTCGTCGTCCCTCCTGCGGCCAGTGTCGATGACGCCCCGCGCCACGAAGGCCACGAGGGAGTGCAGGTCGCCGCTCAAGGCTTGTCGCGGCATGAGTAGCCTCCTTTCCAGTCTGGCCGGAGCCAACTCCGACCAGCGAAAACGCTATCTTTGCCAAAATATCGCTTATTTGCCAAAGTTTTTCAACGGCTCAACCGGGTGAAAGTCGACCGCTGGAGGCGGACATGGCGTCCAAAGCACTTGCTCGCGCGATCGGCGCTGAGCTACGCGAGCTTCGCAAGAAGCACAGCCTCACCCTGGCCGAAGTAGGGAGGGCGATCGGGTACTCGCCGACCACCATGAGTCACACCGAGACCGGCAAACGTCTCGCCAGCCCCGAGGACGTCGCATCGATCCTCACCGTTTTCAGCGTCACCGGCCGCGAACGCGAGCGCATCGTGCAGATGGCACGAGACGCCCTGCAACCCCGCTGGCTGGAGGTCGGTATCGACGGCCTGCTGCCGCAGATCACGGCGATGGCCGAGTTCGAGTCGACAGCTGAGCGGATCACTACGGTCACACCGCTGTTGGTGCCTGGGCTGCTCCAGACCGCCGATTACGCCCGCGCCATCATGCGTGGAGCCCGGGTGCCGAAATCACAGGTCGAGGGCCGCGTGGCATTGCGGATGGGCAGGCAGGCCATCTTGGACAGGACGGCGATCACCTATCACGCGATCATCGACGAGGGTGTCCTGCTACGTCGGCTGGGAGGCTTCGAGGTCATGGCCGCGCAGCTCCAACACCTGCTGACGATGGCCGACCGGCCGAACATCACCATTCAGGTGGTCCGGCTCGACGTCGAATGGCACGACGGGTTGGAAGGTTCCTTTGTGGTGCTGGAGTTTCCGAAGACACATCCGGTCGTGCACCTCGAACACCGCGCGTCGGGGCTGTTCCTCGACGAAGACGACGCCGAGGATGTGGCCGAGTACATCGAGGCCGCAGCTAAAGTTCGTGATGTGGCGCTCAGCGCCACCGCCTCAGCAGAGCTGATCAGGCATCGCCTCACGGAGATGGAGCACGGACATGACGACGGTACGCCTCACGGCGTGGCGTAAGGCGTCGCGTAGTGGCAGCACATCCGATTGCGTCGAAATCGGCTATGCCCCCGGCTTAGTCGGCATCCGCGACACCAAGAACCGCGACGGCGGCACCCTGCTCGTCGATCACTCCGCCTTCACGACGTTCCTCGGCGCGGTCAAGACCAGCAGAATCGGCTGAGAAGTACCCCGGCGTCGAGTGACGGCCACCGCATTCGGCGCCGCCCGTTCCGACCCGGAGCAGGCCGGCGGACCCCGGCAGCCGAGATCGTCAGCCTGGTGTTCGCCCAGGGACAGGCCCCTGCCCGACTGCACGGCGGCGAAGGTCCGGTCTCTCCGGGGCCAAGGCGATGGCGCGCGCCGTGCAGCCGGGTTCGGCGCCGAAGGCCCGCCCCGGCCGAGGACCGTGCCGGGGAAGGCGCTGCGCACCGAAGTCCTGTCTCGCCCAGTAGCACCGCACCGACCACGCCGCCGATCACGGATTCGCCGCGCGAACCCGCTCGAACCGCCGTCGCCGCGCAGGCGAACGGGAACCGTCCGCGAACCGCTCTCAGGCCCGCCGCATCGCCCGCACGCCGACCACCAGGCCGACTGCGGCCACCGACCCGGCCGCGACCGCGCCCGCGCCCACCGTCGTGGAGAGGATCTCGCCGCCGAACAGGGCCCGCTGCGCCTCGACGACGTAGGACAGCGGGTTGAAGCCTGCGACGGCCTGTAGCCAGCCGGGACCGTCGTCGACCGGCAGCAGCATCCCGCCGAGCAGCATCAACGGGAACAGCAGCGTCTGCTGCACGGTCCAGAACATCCACTCCTGATTCCGCGCGGCCAGGGCCAGTGCGAACGACAGCGCACCGAGCCCGACGCAGAAGACCCCGAGGATCACCAGGCCGACCAGCACGCCCAGCAGGTTCGGCCGGAAGCCGAGTGGGAACGCGACGAGGAGGATGATCGCCGCCTGCGCGAAGACCGGCACGATCTCCTTGAGCGACCGGCCGATGATCAGCGCGGGCCTGCGCAGCGGCGAGACGAGCAGTCGCTCGTGCGAGCCGGTCTGGATCTCGAACTGGAGGTTCGATCCGGTGGTGGAGGTGCCAAACAAACAGGACATCACGATGACGCCGGGGACGAACCAGGCGAGGGCCGCCACGTCGCCGCCGACGTCCTCCGGGAGCAGCGGCATGAACAGCGCCAGGAAGAACAGCGGCTGCACGAGAGAGACGAGGATCGAGAAGGGACTGCGCAGCACGGGACGCAGTTCGCGGCTGAAGACGGTGACGACGTCACCGAGCAGAGTGGTGTTCATGCCGCACTTCCCTGTCGGGCCGGGACGTCGGTGGCCTCGACGGACGAGCCGTCCTCCCGGAGGCTGCGACCGGTCAGATTGAGGAACACGTCGTCGAGGGTGGGGCGCGCGACCTCCACGGCGGACACCGTCAGCCCCGCGTCATTCATGCCGCGCAGCAGCATCGGGGCCAGCCCCGTTCCGCCCACGGCCTCGACGACGAGCAACGGGCCGAGACATTCGATGCGCGCCGGGCCCAGGAGACGTCGGGCGTGCGCGGCGGCCTGCGCGGCCGTCGGAGCGTCGGCGAACTCGAGGGTGATCCGATCGCCCGCGTGCTCCGCCTTGAGCCGCGCGGGAGTGTCGTCGGCGATGACCAGGCCGTGGTCGATGACGATGATTCGATCGGCGAGTTGATCCGCCTCCTCCAGGTAGTGCGTGGTGAGCACGACGGTGGTGCCGTGCCGGGCTCGCAGATCGAGGATGTGCTGTCGGAGATTCGCCCGATTCTGCGGGTCGAGTCCGGTGGAGGGCTCGTCCAGGAACAACAGCGTGGGCGAGTGGATCAGACCCAGCGCGATGTCCAGCCGCCGCCGCTGACCACCGGACAGCGAGGAGACCACCCGGTCGGCGACCGCCGAGAGATCGAGGGAGTCGATGAGTTCCGCGGCGCGGCGGCGGGCCGCCGGGATCGGCAGGCCATACGCCCGGCCCTGGCTGATCAGCTCGTCGCGGCCCCGCTGACTGTGCGCGGCACCGTTGCCCTGCCCGATGTAACCGATCCGCCTGCGCACCGCCCGTGGCTCGGCGGCCACGTCGAACCCGGCGACCTCGGCGTGTCCCGAGGTGGGCGGCAACAGGGAGGTGAGCATCCGCAGAGTGGTCGACTTGCCCGCACCGTTGGGGCCGAGCAGCGCGACCGTCTCACCCGCCTCGATGTGGAGGTCCACGCCGCGCACCGCTTCGACGGTCTGCTTGTTGACGCTGAAATGCCTGGTCAAGCCCCGTGTTCGGACCATCGTGCTGTTCATGCGGCCAGATTAGGATCGACTGCGGTCAGCTTCTGGCCTCGGTGCGCCCCGGCGTCGATGTCGATTCGGACCACGGGCTCGACCACCCGGCCGAGCAGGCGGTGATCATCGACGACTCGATGTTCGAGCAGCAGGCCTGCCACGCACCGGAAGGCGTTTCCGGCACCGCCCGCTCGCCTGCTCCAGGAGCGCGGGCCGCTTCTCCCCGGAGCGCCCGCTAGGGTCGTCCATTCGCCTTGCCGCCGTCGTCCCACGGTGGACTCTCGGTTCGTTCCGCAGGTCGGCTCCGCCGTCCGAACCCGCTGCGGGCTCCCCGGCCACGACGTCCGCAGCCTCCGCCCACTCCCGTCCAGAGATCGGAGCCCGCCACGATGTCCGTGCCCTCTCCCGCCGCCGACGCCGCGCCTCCGATGGCGAGCGACGAACGCATCCCGATCTCGGCCTTCGACCAGCCGGATCGAACCATGCTCATCGCGGCGATCCGAGACCACTGCGCCCCGCTGCTCGGCCGTCACAAGGTCGTCGCCGATCGCTCGATGCCCCATGGCGAGGCGGTGGTCGTCGAGCTGGCGGCCGAGGACGAACGACGCTGGATCGCGAAGAGCATCCTGCGTCCGTCGCGGTATCGGAAGGAACTGGCGGCCCTGCGGACGCTGGCGCCGATCCTCGGGGAGCACGCCCCGCAACTCATCCACCAGGACGACGCCCTGCGGCTGATCGTGATGACGCGCGTGCCCGGCGAACCGATGCCCGCCGATCCGGCGCACCAGGACCCGGCGTCCTACGAGCAGGCGGGCAGGCTCAGCAGGCTGTTGCACGACAGCGCCCCGCCGGTCGCCGCCCCGGCCTACGCGGCCGAACTCACCGCGAGCCTCGACCGCTGGGCGGGGGCAGGCTCCCGAGCAGGCCTGCTGAGCCGGGCCGAGATCGACTTCGTCGCCGACCGGATCGCTGAACTGGCCCGACTGCCACCACCGATGACGGTGCCCTGTCACCTCGACTACCAGCCGAGGAACTGGCTGGTAGACGCGGCAGGCGTCCTGCGCGTGATCGACTTCGGCGCCGTCGGTCTCGACCGGTGGCTCCAGGAAACCAGCCGCATGACGCATCGCCAGTGGCGGGAGCGCCCCGAGCTGGGGGATGCGTTCTACGCGGGCTACGGCAGGCGGCCCACCGAGGAGGAACTGCACGTCCAACGCTGCCGGGACGCCCACGGCGCGTTGACCACCATCGTCTGGGCGCACGAACACGACGATCCCGGCTTCGAGGCCGAGGGCAGGCGGCTGCTCGACGAGCTCCGCGCCGAGGGCTGAGACCGAAGACGTCGGGCGGCACCGCTTTCTACCCTGGCGACATCGGTGCACCGGTGCTGTTCCTGCGCAGCACGCCGTGGCACCTCTCGGACTTCGACGTCATCCTTCGGATCGGTCGCGCATGCTGCACGAGGAGATGCGGCGGGGTCGCCCGCTGTCGGTCTAGCTGTCACCGCTTCGTCCTGCTCGCTCGGTCGCCCTGAGCGGCGCGGCGGAGGCGTGGGACGCCGCGCCCTCGCGCCGTCACGGAGGATCGAGTGGCGTTCCGGTCGGCGGCAGACCAGCCTGAGAAGTCACCCGAACCGGTCGGGCAGGCCGCCCCTCGCCGACGGCGGCCGTACTCCGGCGAGCCGTCGCACTGAAGCACCTCGCGCACTGACACGGGCAGGCCGCTCGCCTATCGACCGCTGCGCGGGCAGGCGGGAGGCCGCGTCAGACGTCCGCGCGCAACGCCTGCTCGACGAAGCCGTGCACGTTGCCCATCATCCGCGCGAGGAGTTCGTCCTCGGTAAGACTCTCCCTGGTCTGGCGCATGTCGGGTTTGCGCTTGCCGCGCAGATAAAGCGGGCAGGCCAGGTCGGCGCAGACGTAGGTGCCGACGGTGTTCCCCAGCCTGCCTGCCGCGCCTGCCCGCCGCGCCGAGAAGAGCGCGATGTCGCTCAGACTGTGCACGGTGAGACAGAAGGCGCACATGTTGGACCGGAGTCCGCTGCGGCGGGCAGGCGCCGCCCGCAGTGCCAGCCCGATCGTCTCCTCGCCCTGCGGCACCACGAGATACGCGCGTTCCCTCGCCTTGGCGTCCCGCCAGCCGAGGAAGTCCTGAACCTCCCAGGCGATCTCGTCGAACCGCGACGGCAGGGACAGCGACTTCGCCTCCCCCTTCGAGCAGTTCACGAACGACTTCCTGATCTCGTCCTGGGAGAGGGCCTTCATCACCGTGTCCTCATTGCGCAGCCGTTCGCCGCGACGGCCGTGCGGAGTCGCCGCAGGGCAGCCGCAGGCGGACGAGGCCGGGTGCCCCGTCTGTCTTCTAGCGGACCGTAGGCCGGCAGCGTCGGCCGTGCCCACCGGTTTTCCGCCTGCCGCCCGCTGTCGGCCTTGCTCGGGTGTGGTGGCCGCTCACCCTCGGTCGCCGACCCCGGAACGCGCGGCGACAGGCCTGCGGGCTGGTGCCGCCTGGCTGGCCGACACCCCCACCGGGATCGACAGATCGACCGGCACGACGCCGTCCATCGCCAGAACCGCGACGGTGTGCATGACAGCAAGATAGTCATCCGCCGGGATTCGGCCAAGGCGTGGCGGCGGCATCATCCGGCGGCGGACAGGTCTGCGCGGGGCTGCGTCGGGCTGATCGACGTCCCCCTCCGTGCTGGTGGCGCAATCGTGCGACGGCCGGCGCGGGGATCGGGCAGGAGCGGCGTGGTCTGCGGTCCCGGAGCGCGTCGACGACAGAACCACGTCGGCAACGGATCACCGCTGCACCGCGCGATGTCGAGGCGTGGTGGCGGCCGAGGCCTTGCTCGTGTCGATGGCGCATCGTCGTCTGAACGGCCGAGCCTCGGCCGCGGACAGTCGAGGCTCAGCTCACAAAAGAGCCGGACGGGTGAAATTGCGGCGCCGTCGCTGGTCAATCGACCGTCACTGCCCCGAACGGCGGCACCACTACACCATCCGGCCTATTGATCGGCAGCGGTGAGAGCGTTCTCATAGGGGCGCCGGCAGGTCCGATGCGGTTCCGTGACCGAGGAGTGATCGCGACTTGATGAGCACAGGAGGCGGTTCGGCGGCGCGCCCTCCCCAGCGCGCCCCCGCCCGAGCCGCCCGCACCACGCGGAGACCCCGCAGCTCGGCGCCCGGCGGAAGACCGGCACCAAGACCGGATCTCGCCCGCGACCTCGACACGGCGTGATCACCGCGAGAAGACCTGCCCGGCAGCCCCGGCAAGTCCAGCACAGCTCCCCCGCCCGCCGTCCCCCTGACGTCGGCGGGCGGGGAGACCCGGCCTCAGGGCCGGAGATCAGGAGAGATTCGCATGGCGACCAGGAGACTGTTCCTCGGCGGCCTCGCCGCGTCAGCGCTCGGCGGAATCGCCCTCGCCTCCGAACTGCGACCCCGCAGCACCGAACCGACCACCGCAGGCGTGCGCAGACTCGCCGTCGACGCCCACACGCTGCCGCTCACGATCGTCAACAACACCGGCAACTGGGACAACGCCTCGATCCACATCTACATCGTCGGCGTCGACCGCATCACCGGCAGGCAGTCCCGCATCACGCCAGAGGGCGCGATCGTTCCCGTCTCCCTCGCCGACAACGGCCCGGACGGCTACGCCGACTACTCGATCCCCCTGGAGAGCAGCGGAAACACCACGATCAACCTGTCCAGCATGTCCGGCCGGGTCTACTTCTCCCTCGGCGAGAAGCTGAAGTTCCGCGTCAATCCCGGCGACGCACTCGTCTACCCGGCAGGCTGGGTCTCGGCCGACCCGAACTACGAGGTCATGCACGACTGCATGGAGTTCACGTTCGACGACACCGGGATGTACTGCAACACCACCATGGTCGACATGTTCAGCGTCCCGCTGGCCATCGACCTCACCGGCGAGCAGTCGCAGACCACCGGCACGCTCGTCGACGGCGGCCGCGCCGGAATCTTCTCGGGCGTGGGACAGGACCCCGACTTCGCCCAGCTGGTCGTCGACGACCTCCGGGTGATCGCGCCGGGCCACGGCATCAACTCGGGCCTGTTCGACGCGAACTACTTCGACCCCTACATCGACCAGGTGTGGAGCAAATACTCATCGGAGAACCTGACCGTCAACGCCAACAACCGCACCTTCACCGGCCGGGTCAACGGCGACGTCTTCGAGTTCGACGGCGGCGTCTCCGCATTCAGCAGGCCGACGACCTCCGACGTGCTGTACTGCAACGGCGCACTGGACGCCCCGAACGACGGCGTCACCGGCCCGGTGGCCGCCGTCCTCGGCTCCGGCCTCAACCGCTCGACGCTGCACGACAACCCGGTGGCCCCCAGCACCGATGCGTCGTCGTTCTACCGCACGCCCGTGTCCAACCACTATTCGCGGGTTCTGCACGAGAACGCCGTGGACGGCCGCTCCTACGGCTTCCCCTTCGACGACGTCGCGGAGTTCGCCTCCTACGTCCAAGACCACGCCCCGACCGGCATCACGGTGACGCTGACGCCGTTCTGATCGGCGCGGGCGCCGCCGCAATCGGGCTCTGATCCGATGCCGATGCTCCGCCTGGGGAGTCCGACGCTCCCCGGGCGGGGTCGCATCGCTCGCGGCGTGGGACGTCGGTGGAACGTTTTAGTGAACGATGCTGAAATGATGCGCTGGCAGCGGCTTCGAGGATCATCGTCACATTTTATGTTCGACTTGGAGGACTATTAGACATTCTTATCTGAGATCTCCCAGGACAGGCACTCACCTGACCACAGGACAAGACGCGCGGTGCGGAAATCTAACGTGATCCCATTCCACTCGTCAACAGAATTGACAACTATCGAAATTTTCAGTATTTCGCCGAGGCCGCATTCTCCGATTCCGATTATGGGTTCATAGCTCCACTTATCGTCAGGCCAGCACCACCCAGGCAGCAGCGGCCATCGACCTTCCGATATGCCCATCTGCCAATCTGTACCACAATAAAGGAGAACCGAATCCTCCTGGTCAAGCAAGAACTCCACAGCCTCGAACGACGAAGATATGCCACACCTAGCGAGATACGTGATACCGAACGCCGACGTAATACGTTGCCCAACCCTCAGAAAATCAGAAACCCGCTGCTCAATCATTTGCCGACCATCCCCGATAATCCTCGGCCTGCTCAAACCACCTATTTGGCTTACTCATGGGAAACATCGTGACAAACTGCCCGCTGCTCTTTGTCACGAGAAGATCACTTCCTCGACGATAGAAGAAATAATCACTTCCCCCACCAATAAATGGATTCCAATCGCCTTGCCGCACCTCATCGCAAGACCCGCGAACCTCCGTGATCTTATTACGGAACCACTGCCGCGAAGAACTATCACCGGGGTTAAGTCCGTAGTCCTGAGCATGTTTTCCCCACTTCTTACCGAACTGACCCTCGTCGATCGAAAGCTCAGGTCCGCATTCCGAATTATGAACAAGAGCCGAGGATCTTCCTGCCAGCACATAGTACGTGTGCAGCCTGTCGACAGTGAGGTTATGCACCTGCCGTGGCGCGCTGTAGGTGTCGACGGCGGTGACCGCTGCATCCCGGTGGTCGGCCGTCTCGAAGCGGTGGCCCGGCTCCAGGTCCTCGGCGTTGACCCAGGCGTTCAGGTCCGCGACCCAGAACGGGTGCTCGGCCGTCGCGGTGATCGTGTCCGTGCTGCCGTCTTCGGTGACGATGGTGACGTCGACCAGCTGCTTGACGCCGTCACCGACGATCGTCGCGGTCACCAGCTGAGGACTGGTTTCACCTGTGGTCGGGTCCGTCGCCAGGACCTCGTCGCCGACCCCGACCTCCTCGATCGGCTTCGTCGACCCGTCCGCCATGAGCACCCCCCGTGTCCAATCACTACTCGCGGGTGCTGCACGAAAACGCCGTGGACGGCCGCTCCTACGGCTTCCCCTTCGACGACGTCGCGGAGTTCGCCTCCTATGTCCAGGACCACGCCCCGACCGGCATCACGGTGACACTGACGCCGTTCTGATCGGCGCGGGCGCCGCCGCAATCGGGCTCTGATCCGATGCCGATGCTCCGCCTGGGGAGTCCGAAGCTCCCCGAGCGGGGTCGCATCGCTCGCGGTGTGGGACGTCGTCGTCCAGTCTGAGCCCAACGGCTCGGAATCACACCGTCCGCCCCGATGCCATCCGGCGTGGCGAGTCTTGCCCTCGAAGCGGCTATCAGCCCTTATTCGAGATCAAGACAGACCATAGATCTTCGGCTGCGAGAAGATGACTACCCGGCGGAGTCTCAGCGACGACGTAAAGGTTCACGTGAGATCCGGCCACGCGATAACGCCGATACCCATGCTGCGATTGACATTCCTCCAACGAGTAGCCCCCACCTCGCTCGATTTCGTTGCGCACTGGGCCGAGATGAACAGCGCCCTCAACCTCTCGAAACGATACGTCCAGAGCGGCGGGAATCAATCCATCGCTGCCGTGCACTAGCCGATGAACCTGTATACCGATCGTCTCGCAGGATCCGGATAAGAAGTTGAACTCGAGAATACCGTAGTCCAACCGCAGAGACTTTTTCGTCCGGCCCGCGACGCTCTCGTTCCCCAGCACATCACGTATCCGCTCCGCTGAGACGCCGAGGCCAAGGCCGGCAACCTTCCCCGTCAGCGCCGCCTCTGCGAGGAACTCGACTACCCTCACTCAACCCTCCCCGCGGCCTTGATGACATGGGTCCTGGAGAACCCAATCACGAGCAGTCGCTAGGCAGGATTCGAGATCACCAGGCGACGCCAGGTGGCCACCTCGCGTCCGAACTTGACCCGTTTCCGCGTTCGCCAGATCCTCCTCGAATTCCCCGGTATCCCATAGCACCACCTGGGCCATGAAGTTACCGCCATCAAGGATCCAGCTCACCGACGTCAGCTCACCCTCATTAGGGAATGTCTCAATCTCTGAAATATCCCGCAGAGCCTCTATCTTATGGATTTCCTCTCGGATCCACTCCTGTGCCCGTTGCAACAGCGCACCACCTAGGAACATCCCCATCCTCCCAGCTTGATGTTCTTCGCCTCAGGGAGTTGAGGAACAGGGTTCCCCTTCTTCTGCGCCAGACGAGCAAATATGGTATCAGAATCTGACATCTTGAAGTCCCCCGGCCTGCCGCCAGGAATAAGTGAAGATTGTGGCACGTCGAATTCTGCGTAAACGGATCCCGGACGTGCTGATATGTATGCGTCACGACTTGCCGGATACACAACGTAGGTGAAACCACCCCCACCACGTTGAACCATTCCGGTCTCCATCATCGCCTGATGCTCTGCCCCAGACATCCAACGTCCAACAGTCACCATCCCGTCGTCTGGGGAGTGGCCACCGCTGTTGTGAACGAGGACTGGTGTCTGCCCAGCGAGTAGATAGTACGTGTGCAGTCGACCGACGGTGAGGTTGTGTACCTGCCGTGGCGCGTCGTAGGCATCGACGACAGAGACCGAGGCATCCCGGTGATCCGCCGTCTCGAAGCGGTGGCCCGGCTCCAGGTCCTCGGCGTTGACCCAGGCGTCCAGGTCCGCGACCCAGAACGGGTGCTCGGCCGTCGCGGTGATCGTGTCCGTGCTGCCGTCTTCGGTGACGATGGTGACGTCGACCAGCTGCTTGACGCCGTCGCCGACGATCGTTGCCGTCACCAGCTGAACGCTGGTCTCGCCCGTGGTCGGGTCCGTTGCCAGGACCTCGTCACCGACCCCGACGTCCTCGATCGGCTTCGTCGACCCGTCCGCCATGAGCACCTCGGTGCCCGCAGCGAAGCTGTTCGACGTATCGCAGGAGCCGGCATCGGTGAGGTTCGTCGGATCGGTGTAGGAGACCTCCGACGGAGCCTGATCGTGCACGGAGATGTTCGTGATCACCGGCCCCGAGGAATCGAGAAGATCACGCTGCAACTGCTCGTAGGACGCAGCCACGTCCTCCACTCGGTCCGACAGATCCCCGACCGCCCACGCAGGTAACGACGGCGACGTCGACACCGACGGTTCAGGACCGTCGCCGTACCACGGGTCGTCCCAGCCGTCCGGCAACGCCACCGGGTTCTCGATTGCGTTCTCGCGGTTCAGTCGGCGTGCCTCGATTGCCGGGTCCGGGGGCGGCGGTACATAGTAGGTCCAGGTCCCACCGCCGGAGCCGGAACCAGGCCCGGAGAGGTACCAGAATCCAGATCCGCCGCCGCTGCCGGAACTCCAGTTCATCCCAGCCCAGAAACTCGTGAACCAGTGTCCCCACCCGCCACCATTGTTGCCAGACGCTGCACACGTCGGGAAGCAGTTGTTGTTCGCCTGGTCATACCACCCGTTGGTTGAAGGCGGAGCCGCGCTGGCCGAACCGGGAACCTTCCGGTTCGTCATTGAATCCCAGGCGTTACTGATCCCGTCCACAATCGAATTTCCTGCGTCGGCACACTTCCTGGGATTCCTCGCGCAGTACTTCGCCGCTTGTTTCGCGGCTTCGATGGCAAGCCACACAGCCCAAGGTAGGTGCCCATCCGGGTCAACGAAGTTCGTCGGCGCCCCCGCCCCGTAGGTGTACCGGTTCGTCAGGATCGACGGGCTGCTCGGGAGGTCGATGTCGTCCCGAGACAGGAACGCGGCACTCGCGGGGTCGTACCAGCGGGCGCCCATGTTGGTCATGCCGGTGTCAGGGTCGGTCCAGTCGCCCTGGAACCCGATGATCCCGGTCGATCCGGCCGTGTCGACGACCTGACCGAAGGGGTCGTAGGCGCGGGAGCCGGTCAGGGCAGCGCCGGTGACCGGCAGTCCGCCGATCACGTCCCCGTGCCGGTCCGAGACCGCCAACGCCACCGCGTCCGCATCAGACCAGGCCAACAACTCGTCGTCTGGGCCCCGGCCGAAGACCGAAGCGCCGTCGGACACCGGCTCGATGCTGAGCCCGGCATAGGAGAACCCGCCCACGCCGTTGCGGGCGACCACCCGGTCCAGCGCGTCGTAGTCGTACGTCGTGCCGCCTCGGGCGATCAGCCGGTCGAAGGCGTCGAAGGAGAACTCCTCCACCAACCCGGAGCTGTCCCGACCGGCCACGGTGCCTCGGGCGGTGTGCTCATAGGTGTAGTCGCCGTCGGAGAGCAGGCGGTTGCGCTCGTCATAAGCGGCCGTCTTGTCCCCGACCGCGATCCGGTTCCCAGCGCCATCCCAGTCGTACTCGGTCGTCTCGCCCGCAGGCGAAGCCCACGACGTCAACCGCCCTGCCAGGTCGTAGCCGTAGGTGTTCTCCCCCGCCCCTGCGGTCCCCGAGGTCGTCTTCGACGTCAGCCGGTCGGCCAGATCGAAGCCGTACTCGATCGCGGTGATCTCCGCCCCGCCCGCGTCGGTGAGGACGTCCCCGGTCTGCCTGCCGAACTCGTCATAGATCAGCGCACGAACCCGGCCGTCGCCGTAGTCGATGCTCGACAGCTGCCCGGCCTCGTCATAACCCAGTTCCTGCCCCACGCCGGTGAGCCCGTCGGCCACCGATGCCAGCCTGCCGTCGTCGTAGGAGAACGTCGCCTGCCCGGCATCGTCGATCCGAGACACCGGCCTGCCCGAGGCGTCGTAGCCGAACTGCGCCACCCCGCCCGGCCCGCCCGCCGTGACCAGGTTCCCTCGGTCGTCGTAGCCGTAGGTGTTCAACCCCGCAGGCGTTCCCGCTGCGGTCACGCGCCCCAGCGCGTCGTAGTCCAGGACTCGCTCACCGGTCGGCGCTTCCGCTCCAGAGCCGTTCTCCCGCACCAGGTTGCCCAGGGCGTCGAACACCCGATCACGAGTCACCCCACCCGGCGAGACCATCCGCACCGGATCACCCACGACGTCGTACGCCGTGGTCCAGGTGCGATCCGCCGCCGCCGGATGAGCCTCGGTGGCAGGCTCGATCACCGACTCCACCAGCCCGAGACTGTTGTAACCGGTGTAGGTGGCATGACCCCGGCCGTCGGTGAACCGCGTCGGATTCCCCGCCGCGTCATAACCCAACGACGTCGTGATCGACTCGCCCTCGGCGACCGGCTCGGTCTGCTCGACCACCCGACCCAACGCGTCGTAGACAAACGTGCTCGTCGCCCCCACCGGATCGGTCACACCGGTCTGGTTGCCCGCCGCGTCATGGGTGAAGGAGGTCTCGCGCAGCCGCGCGTTGCTCTCCGGGTCCCGGCTCGTCTCGGTCAGGATCCGCCCCGCCTGGTCGTAGCGGGCCAGGGTGACCCGGCCTGCTCCGTCCACGGCCCGCAGCGGCCGTCCGAGTGCGTCGTACCCGGTCTCGGTGCGCACGCCTGCCGCGTCGATCGTGCGGATCGGCTGATACAGGACGTCGTACTCGTAAGTCGTGGTGTCGCCGCTCGGATCGGTGGTGCTGAGCAGGTTGCCGACGTCGTCGTAGCGAAGGTCGGTGGTGAAGGCCCCGGTGGTCGGATGCCGTTCCAAGGCGGTGTGCGTGATCTGCCTGCCGAGATCGTCGTAGGTCGCCTCGACCCTCGCCCCGGTCGGGTCGGTGGCCGAGAGGAGCTCGCCGACGCGGGTGTAGGTGTACTGCCACACCCCCGGCTCCGCGCCGTCGACGCGGGGCGGGTCGTGCACCTCGGTCAGTCGGGACAGCTGGTCGTAGACGAACCTGGTCGAGTTCCCCGCCCCGTCCGTCACGGACAGCACGTTGGACAGCGCGTCGTAGCTGGTCTCGGTCGACAACCGGATCGGCTCGTCGGAACCCGGCGGAAGGTAGGACGGCGACGAAAGCCGGATCTCCCGGCCTAGATCGTCATAGTCGAACTCGGTGATCTCCCCGTTGGGATCGCGCTGGGCGACGACCTCGCCGAAGGCGTTGTACCCGGTGACCGCCGTCGGCCTGATCGTCTCTGCGGGCGCCCCCGGCTTCTCGACCGGGACCGGCGGCGCCGTCACCGACACCAGCCTGCCCACCTCGTCGTAGGCGAGATCGGTGGTGAATGCGGCCGGATCGGCGTCCTGGACCGCGCCACGCGGGTCCGTCTCGGTGATGAGGAGACCGCGTTGGTCGAACGCCCGCCGAGTGGTCAGCCGTTCGCCGTCGTTGACGACGGTCTCGGTGACCGGCCTGCCCGCCTCGTCGTACTCGAACTCGGTGACGTGCGGCGAGGCCGCCCCGAGGCCGGGAACGTTGGAGTTGACGCCTGCGTGGGTCACGGAGGTGACGTTGCCGACGGGGTCATGGGTGAAGGCCGAGGAACGGCGGGGGCCTGCGGTATCGGTCCGGGTGATCCGGCCGACCGCGTCCACGGTGATCTCGGTGTCGAGGCCTTCGGCGTCGACCTGCCCGATCAGGTTTCCGGCCGCGTCATAGGTGTTCTCCTGGGCGACGATGTCCCGCTCGCCGCCGTCGGGGTCGGCGACGTCCAGGTGCGTGACGCGGCGTAGGAGACCGTCGTAGAAGTACTCGAAGTGGGTGAGCCTGCCCATGGCATCGCTGTGGTAGGCACGGCGGCCGCTCCGGTCGTAGGTGTTCGCCTCCAGGACCAGGTAGTCCTGGGGCTGCTCCTCGACGTCCTCGGGGTCGCCGTTCCATCCGCGCAGGCGCACCTCGGCGATCTGGTTCGTCGGCGTGTAGGCGTATTCGAAGCGGTTGCCTGCGGCGTCGACGGTCCAGGTGTTGTTGCCGAAGTGGTCGTACCCATAGCTGGTCTCGCCGCCCTCGGGGTCGGTGACCCGCTCCGCGCGGCCCTGCTCGTTGAAGTCGACCGTGCTGACGCGCGGATCGCCCTCGGGGCCGTCCTGGGTCGCGACGCGAACCGTGTTGCCGTCGGCGTCGTAGGCCGTGGTGGTGTGCAGCAGGTGACCGGTGTCGTGCACCGCATTCGTGGTCGCAGGCGCGATCGTCTCCACCGGGCGCGACAGCGCGTCGTAGGCCGTCGTGGTGGTGACCCCGTCGGGGAACGAGTCGGAGAACTCCGTCTCCACGACCGTCCGGCCCAGGGCGTCGTAGGTATAGCGGGTGCGCAGACCGCTCGGCAGCGTGACCTCGGCCAGGTCGCCCGAGGAGTAGTACGCCCGGCTGGTGACCGCTCCGTTCGCATCGGTGCTGGCGAGCAGCATTCCGGCCGGGACGTTGCCGCCGCCGATCGCGGCCTCGCCGCCTTCGCTGTAGGTGTGGCGGGTGGTTCCGCCGTCCGGGGCGACCTCGGTGATCAGCTCGCCGTCGTTGTCGTAGGTGTAGGTGGTGCGGAAGCGGTCGTCGTCCGCGCCGCTGGATCGCCCGTCACGAACGGCGATGAGCCGGTCGTTGCGCGGGTCCATCATCTGCCCCGGATTGAGGAAGTAGCTGTACCGCGTCGTGTGGCAGTCCGCGTTGGAGGTCCGACAGGTGCGGGTGGACAGCCGGTTTCCTCGTTCGTCGTTGGTGAAGGTGACCTGCTGGCCGAGTTCGTCGGTGATGGTCTGTTGGAAACCGGACTCGTCGTAGGTCAGCGTGCGCACGCCCTGGCCCTGGACGGGCTGGGCGTTGCCCCAGTCGTCTCCCGGACGCACCGGGATGCTGCAGAACCCCTCCTCGGTGAGGTCGCAGTCCGGCGGGTCCACCGGTTCCGCGTCCGGCGGCAGGTCCTCCTCGCGGACGGTCAGGCCGACCGGCGAGACGTAGCGCAGTGCTCGGCCGTGGAGCGGGTCGAAGTCGTAGTGGTGCTGACGACCGGCGGGATCGGCCAGGTCGGTGCTGCGGATCGGATTGTCAGTGCTGCCGCCGTAGTGGGGCACCCCGAGACGCCAGGTCCCGCCGTCCCGATCGGTGTACTCGGAGACCCGCTCGTTGACGTCGTCATAGGTGATCTGTCCGGCGATCCGGCCGCTCGGCAGCGTCAGTTCGACGAGCTGGGCCGAGGTGGCTGCGGCGGCGTAGTGCGCCTGGACGGCGGGCAGGCCGAGCGGGCGCTGGTAGAGGGCGACCTCGTCGATGTCGCCCTCGAAATACCACGGTGACTGCCCGGGCCAGCCGGGCCAGTCGTCGTCGCCGACCTGGTAGGAGACGCCGAGCTGGCCGTGGGTGTGGAACATGTCGATCTCGCCGTCGCGGCTGCCGACCTCCGCCCCGTCCAGGTAGAGGGTCTGCGTCGCCAGCGAACCGGAGAGCACCGCGTGATGCCATTCGCCGTCGTTCACCGTCTCGGTGGTGCCGATGGGCTCGGCCTCGCCCTGCCACCACTGCCCGTACAGGCGCCCGTCGGTGCCGACGTACAGCGCAGGCAGCGATCCACCGGGGGAGCTGCCGAACTCCCTGGTCTGGAAGCCGACCAGCGGTCCGCTGTCGGTGGTCCGGAACCACAGTTCGATCGCGAGGTCTCGACTCTTCCTCACCGCGCCCGCCGGGAGCGCCACCCGGGAGGCGGTGCCGTCGAAGCGCGCGGCCGTCTCGCCGGTGCCGCTCAACGCTCCTGGCACCCCGAGTTCGACGCCGTGGTGCGTTCCGTCGTCCTCCCCGAGGTGCAGGCCGACCTGGCTCGTCGCCACCGCTCCGCCCGGTTCGCCCAGCCGCCAGTACGAGTCTGGTCTGGAGTCCAGCACGGTGGTCCGGTAGTGGGAGCCTTCGGTGTAGTCGTAGCGGGTGCAGCCGTCGGTGGGATCGCAGACCTCGACCAGCCGGTCACCGTCGTAGGCGTAGGTCCATCGGAGTGCCTCGCCGTCGACCGCGTCGGTCGTCACCGAGGTCACATGCCCGTCTGCCCAGGTGAAGTGCAGGGAGCGGCCGCCCGGCCTGCTCGATGCCGTCTGGAGTAGACCGGCCGAGTCGTAACCGAGGTTCATTGCGCGGAAGTGCGCGTCGAGGATGCTGGTCAGCCGACCGGCGTCGTTGAACCGATAGGTGGTCCGAGACTTGTCGAACAGCGCCCAGCCGCCCTCCGGCACGGCGCTGAGGCTGGCGTATCTGCCCTGTGGCGCGGAGAAGGTCCCGGTCGGGTTCCGACCGAACCGCACCTGCTGGCCGTCGGGGTAGGTGACGACGACGTTGCCCGAGCCGTCCGCGTCGGGCACCACCCGCATGTCATAGGTGCTCGCCCAGCCGGAACCGAAGGCCAGGTCCCGACGCGGATCGAGACTGTTGTACGTCCGCAGCACATTGAGCGCAGGCCCGGCGGTGCGGACCGACACGTCCATCGCGGAGGAGAAGTAGTTGCCGACCTGCGCGTCGAAGTCGCGGACGTTCGCGCTGTACGGGGCGTTGCCCAGGTGCGCGGTGATCTCCGGCTGCGGCACGGCCGTGATCAGCGTGCTGTCCCCGACGGCCTCGCTCTCCGTCGCGCCGTCGCCTGCGAAGGCCTTCCAGGTGTACTCCTGCGACCAGCGCAGCAGTCCCTCGGGCACCGTCCAGGTCTGGCTGTCCTGCCAGCCCGAGTCGTGGCACGCGCCGTCTCCGCAGATCTCGAACTTGAAGTCCAGCGACGCGTCCGGGGGCGCGTCAACGTCGATCGCCGCCGCCCACAGCTGCGGCGTCAGCGTCGGCGCGAGATGGCCGTTGTGCGGATACTGCGCGGTCAACACCGGGGGGATCTCGAAGGTGCGCAGCGCCAGCCGGGCCGGGGGCACCTGGTGATCGGTGAAGAAGGTACTGCCGGTCCGGCGCATCGTGAAGTCGAGCCAGTAATCCCCCGGTTCTAGGGGATTGATGTTCGCCTCCAGCGTCACCGACGATCCGCGCGGCACGTCGCCCGTCAACCTGGCGGCGGGCCGGGTGCTGATGATCGAGCCGTTGGCCCGGAAGAGCCGGTATTCGAGTGCATAGGTCGACGGGGTCCAGGTCTGGGCGCCTCGGTTGGTGACCTCGAGCTGGATCGTCCCGCCCTGGGTCCGCGTCACCGGCGGCTCGGGAACGGCCTCGACGAAGCGATAGTCGGCGTCGTACGGGCTGTGGGTGATCGACAGCCGAG
Source organism: Actinoalloteichus fjordicus (assembly GCF_001941625.1). Taxonomy (NCBI): domain Bacteria; kingdom Bacillati; phylum Actinomycetota; class Actinomycetes; order Pseudonocardiales; family Pseudonocardiaceae; genus Actinoalloteichus; species Actinoalloteichus fjordicus. The sequence continues at coordinate 1,313,695 of NZ_CP016076.1, read as the reverse complement.
GCGGGTTCGCGGTGCGATGCGAGGTGAAGCGCTTCCAGCCGAACACATCGGACTCGGAGGCCCGCACCGTCAGACCGTGATTCGGTCGAGAACCCGACACCCAGCCCTGGATCAGGTCCGTCCCGCCGGAGCCGAGACTGATTCCCGCCCAGCTGTTCGGGCAGTTGGAGGTGGTCGACCCGCTGACGATATGGCCGTAGGCGAAGTTCGCGCTGCCCAACGACGAGCCGTGCGCCGGGCCGGGATAGCCGAGGGAGTCTCCCGAGGACCACGGTGCCGTCACGCCGTGCACCGTCACCCGTCGAGGCTGGCAGGAGTACGAGTGGAAGTTGTGCAGGTTGAGCCGGGCGCCCAGGATGCGGTGATTCCGCAGCCGTGTCTCCACGCCACCGAACTTGAGGTATCCGGCGCTCTGGATTCGGTCCACGCCAGAGCCGACCGTGCCGACCTTGATCTCGTCGTTCGCCTCTTTCCAGGTGGACCCGCTGCCGTCGCGCATCACCGACACACTGTCGGTGCTGCCCGCTCCGTCGTGGTCGGCCAGCGTCTCGACGGACGCGGTCACGATCACGGGGAACTCGCGGGCCGGATCAGCCAGCCACTCAGAGTCGACGACGACCCGAAGAGCCTGCTCCCCCGCCTCGCCCTCGACGAGTTCGATCTCCGAGGTGCCGGGGTCCCGATAGTCGCCGGAGCGGTCGTCCCGGTTCGCATCCGTGGTGGTCGGCACGGCGATGAGCGCCTGCTCAGCACCAGCCTCATCGGCGAGCACGGCCGATCCGTCGACGAGCGAGGCCGTCAGGTCCGAGGTGCGCAGGGGCAGCACCACGTCCTGTGCCGCCTCGGCACTGTGGAGGATCAGCCGTTGAGTCACCCCGCCGGGCCGGGACTCGATCTCGACGTCGACACCCGGCCGGACCTCGGCATAGGCGACCAGATCGCCGTCGGCCACGCCTGCGACCGCGTCGGCCTGCTCGAGCGCCAGCCCGACCGTGCCGCCGTCCGCGACGGTGAACTCCGAGATCGTTCCCGACGCCTCCGGAGCGATCCGGATGTCGACCGAGTCGGCGGAGTTGCGCCAGCCGCCGCCCTCGACCTCCACCAACGTCGGATCGACGGGCTGCCATGAGCCCTGCTCGTCGAGGAAGTTCACCGGCTCCTGGCTGAACTCGGTGGTCAAGGTCCCGTCGGCGTTGGCGAAGGTGCGCTCCAGCTCGGCCCGTTCGTCGGGGAGCTCCCGGCTCGTCTCCGGATCGAAACCGGCGGCCTCGGGCGCGGTGGCCGCCACCGGTTCCGCGGTGTTGGGCTCGGCTTCGGGAGTCGGAGGCATCTCGAGCTGCGGATGGTCGGCCAACGCCGATCGAGGCCAGAGGTCGTCGTCGTCCCGCTCGCCCTCCTGAGTCGGCAGGTCCGCCGCCATGCCCCAGGCCTGCTCCGGAGACGGGATGGACGCCGGGTCCACCATCGACCGCAGCAGCTCCTGCTGCTCGCGGAGCGCCAGCTCCGACGCGGCAGGGCCGATCAGCCCGGCGAACAGTCCGACCGCCGTCGCCATCGCGATACCGATGACGACAGGCGACCGCCGCCGCGTCGTAGGAGCCGAACGCGCAGCGTCGAACCCAGACAAGATTACCCCCGCACAGCCGTGACCGAACGATCATCGAGCCCACCTCGAGATCGCCGCAGCAAACAATGCGGGAGCGCTGGACGGAGCACAAGACTCACCTCGACACCAACGGCACCGATCACTCTTTCGGCCCATCCGGGACATTTCCTACGTGATCGAGGTCACGGAAGCTGGATCTTTCGGCATGGTGGCGCATTTGATACCGGAAATAACTCTTCGACTTCGCCAGCCATCGTGTGAACAGAAAACATCGACCAGAGTTCGGCGACCCCGTAGTAGCGTCTGACACAGACCGAATCTCAGGATTCTCAATGGCCATGACGATGCAGCCACAGCAGCCAAGGGGATACGACAGGGTGACCAGAACCAGGACAAGAAAGAATGCACTTCTCGGCACTGGACTTGCGGCAGCATTACTTGTCGTCAGCGTGCCAATCACCGGCAAACAGGCAGTCGCGCAGGACGAGCCCGTACTTCGCTGTTCATCGAGCGTGCCCGTATTCGACATCAACCAAGCCGGGCAGCTTCGACTCAACGGCCATCGCGACGCGATCGCAGGCGCGGAGGACTGGGACGCCGCTCGACACATCGGCAACGAGTGGCTGGGAAACACACTGGCCGGTCCGGACGGCCGCATGTTCGAGATCGAGGGCGACGGCCTGCTCCGCGTCTACCAGTGGTTGGGCAACGGCTGGGAGCGCTATGGGGAAGACCAGGCCTACTCGCGAGACGTCCAGACCGATCTCGGCGGCTACATCGGCGAAGAATGGCGGGACAGGATCACCGTCGACTCGCAGGGCGCCTTCTATTTCATCCGAAGCGACAATACACTGCATCGGATGACGCTGGACGAGAATCTCAATCGCAGCCTGGAGATCATCGACACCGGCTGGCTCGAGTTCGATCTGATCGCCGCCGCAGGCGACGGAGTGATCTACGCTCGAACCGAAGTCGGAAATCTTTACCGATACCATTATGACGCGGACTCACAACGCTGGTTGCAACGACGCCAATACATGGGACCCGGCTGGGAACGGTATCAGCGGGTGGTCTCCCCAGGCGGAGACGTCCTTTATGGAACGGATGTCAACACAGGAAATCTTCGGTGGCGCCGATACCTCCCGCACTCAGGGGGCGCCATCGACCATCGCACCGTCCACACCGGAATCGCGTGGACGAGCAATCTCGACACCGCCATCACCAGTAACGCCTGTGAATGGTCGGTGACGCCCAGCGTCAACCGACCTGTGGTGACCCCGATCGAACAACCACGCAGCACCCTCTTCGAAAGCTCGGACGGTCACCTCCAGTTCTCTTTCGTGGATCGCGAGCGGCGACTGCATCATGGCGACATGCCGGACCCGACGAGCGGCACTGCACGGTGGACGTCGTTCCTCGGGAATACGTCCTTCAACGGTGTCCCGGCCATCGGGCAGAAGGGAGCCAACAGCAGGCTCTTCATCCTGGGACAGCAGCTCGACAGCAGCTTCCGCAGCGTTTCGGAGATCGGCAGGGGCGCGGGCTGGACCGAGCCTGCACCCGAGGGAGGTCTCACTCCAGCTGCCGCGACGATCGCGCACGACTCGGACGGCAACCCCGTTGCCTTCGCCGTCGACGACACCGGCAGGCTGTGGAGTTCGACCCTGACCGGCCTGACCTATCTCAGCGGCTGGCGAGAGATTCCGGTAACGCCCGCACTCGCTGCGGAGCCCCCGACGATCACCCAGCTCGGCGCGGATCTGCACTTCGTCGTGCGCACCGACACCGGTGAACTCGTCGAGAATCGCAGGCGGGGCGACACGTGGCAGAACGCGACCTGGACCGCGCTGGGCAAGACCACCAGCAGCCCGCCTGCGGCGGTCGCCAGGACCGACGGCAGCGTCACCGTCTTCGCCGTCGAGGACGACGGCCAGTTGTCCATGCGGGAGGCAGGAGGCGACTGGAGGGTTCTGTCCGGTATTCACGTCACCGGGCCGCCCGCCGCGACCATCAGTCCCTGGGGAACGTTGGAGCTCCTGGCTCGCGGCACCGACGGTTACATCCACGCCACCGGACAGGTGGCGCCCGGCAGCACCGATTTCCGCCCCTGGTGGGAGACGTCCCCAGTGGAGTCCGCGACAGATCCGAGTCTGATCTCCATGTCGGGCGGGCTGCTCGTCGGTTCCTTCCGCGACCGGACGGGCACCTTCTATACCTTGGCCGCCGCAGCGATGGCACGGACCGCGACCGACGACGACCGCGTGCCGAACTACGTCAGCACGCCCGTTCACCGGCCCTGAACACGGCGGTCTCAGCCGACGAAGAACCACCCGACGGTTGCGCTGACGGCGGCTGCGTCGGCAGGGAGTGATCGGGGAGAACAGCGCGGCCGCTGATCTCTCGGCAACGGCAGCCGACCTGCGCCGCCGAGGGCACCCCTTCCCTGGTCGGGAGGGGTGCCCTTCAGTCGTTCATCGAACAGCGTGGTCGGCGCCGACGGGGTGAGCGGCACCCTCCCGGGCAGGCTGACGGCGTGAGTGACCACGACGTCAGGTCGGACATCCACTCCGCCGTCAAGGCGACGCCCGGCACGCCCACCGTTCGGCCGTACCGAAACGAGAACTCGGCGCGGCGACGTCCCCGGCTGCCCCGCTCGGCTGGTGCGACGATGTCGCCAGAACGCGACCGGCCACGCCACCCGCAGGACAAGCTCCGGGCGCAGGACTCGCCGAAACTCCGCCTCGCCGCAGCCCGCCCGCTCAACCCTGGTGGTCCGACACCCATCGCTCGACGTCGGCGGAGCGGATCGGCAGCTCCGCCGACAGGATGTCGGGCGCGTCGGCGGTGACCAGCAGGTCGTCCTCCACCCGCACGCCGATGCCGCGCAGCTCCGGCGGCACTGCGGTGTCGTCGGGGTGGAAGTACAAGCCGGGTTCGACCGTCAGCACCATCCGTTCCGCCAGCGTGCCGTCGTGGTAGGCCGAGGGCCGGGCGTTCGGGGAGTCGTGAACGTCGATCCCCAGGTAGTGGCCGATCCCGCAGACGATGAAGCGGCGATGCTGCTGTCCGGCCGGGTCCAGGGCCTCGTCGACGGACACCGACAGCAGTCCCCAGTCGTGCAGGCCCTCGGCGAGCACCCGCAGCGCCGTGTCGTGGAAGGCCAGGTAGTCCCGCCCGGGTCGGACCTCCTCGATCGCCGCGAGGTGCGAGGCCACGACCAGGTCGTACACCTGTCGCTGCGCAGCAGTGAAGCGGCCCGCCGCCGGGAAGGTCCTGGTGACGTCGGCGGTGTAGCAGGACCGCACCTCCACGCCCGCGTCCAGCAGCACCAGGTGATCCGGCCGGACCTCCCCGTCGCAGCGGACCCAGTGCAGCACCGGGGCGTGCGGGCCTGCAGCGACGATGGTGGCGTAGCCGGGTCCGTTGCCCGCGCTGCGGGCGCTGCGATCGAAGGTGCCCTGCAGCCAGCGTTCGCCGCCGCCTTCGATCGCCCTGGGCAGCTCCGCCGCCACGTCGCCGAACGCGGCGATGGTGGCGTCCACGGCCCCGCGAAGCTGTTCGATCTCCCAGTCGTCCTTGATCCGACGCAGCTCCGAACAGGCCCGGCGCAGCTCGCCGCCGCCGCGCCCGTCGGCGAGGGCGTCGAGCAGTGGATCGACGCCCGTGGCGACCAGCGTGGGCGGGCTCATGCCGCGCAGGGCGCTCGCCAGCCGGTCCAGCGGCAGGCAGGTCAGGCCCAGCGCCTCGCTCCACTCGGCCAGACCCGGCTGCGGGCCGTTCCACAGCGCACCGTGGTGCGGGTCAGCGAAGAAGTCCGCCGCCTCGGGCCCGGCAGGCTCGTTCAGGTACAGCACCGCGTCGTGTCCGCCCGCGGTCGGTGTGATCACCAGCACCGCGCCCTCGGCGTCGCAGCCGGTCAGCCAGACGAAGTCACTATCCGGGCGGAACTCGTGGTAGGTGTCGTTGGCCCGCAACGGCGCCCGGCCCGCCGCCAGCGCCAGCCGCCTGCTGGGCAGCTCCTCGGCCAGTCGGCGCCGATGCTCGGCCGAGGCCGCCGCCGTCCCGGCAGGGAGGTCGGGCCGGGTGGGCTGGGCGGACCAGCCCTTCTTGATGTCGCCGAGGAACCCCGCTGCCTCGCTGAGTCGCACCCGCTTGCGCGCCATGATCCACCTTTCTGCCATGCGATACCGGGATTCTGCGGGTCCGCAGCCGCCCGCGAGCCCGTCCCGGCGATGTCGCCGCACCCGAGTCTGACCGACGCGGCGCCGACAAGCGTCTCGCGTGGGGAATCGAGCACCGACGCGACGGGCCTGTCTCCGGCGACGAGGAGCGGCGGAGCCATGAGACGCCCGGCCGGCGTCCGTCGATGACGAGTCCCAAGACTCCCGGAGTCATGGTGCGCGTGGTTGCGGACCGAGCTTCCGGACTCGGCCGGCGCGAGCATCGCGGCCCCGACCGGCAGCCCGTCCTCGACTCATCCCGGAATCCCTTCGGCCGCACCTGCGACCGCCGCCGACCCGGGTACCACGGCCGGATGGGCAGCACGGCGGGCAGGCTGCGTACGCCACCGTCCTCGACGGCCTGCCGCGAGCCCGGGTCCGAGGGCGGTGGACGGCGACCTCGTGGTGGCGGTGTTCACGGAAGGGCTGTTCGTCTCACGAACGGATGCGGACGATCAGGCGGCAGTCCGCGCGGGCCCACGGAGGAGCTCACCCTCGTGGTGCTTGCCCCGGTACGGCAGGCGCAACGCGGTGGACAGCTCGTTCACGGGACTGCCGCTGCATCGGTGACGCGGCAGAGGGTCGACGGGCTGGGCCTGCGCCGCGCTCGAATCGTGATCCACGAACTCCGTCGCCCGCACGGTGGGGATGGACACTTCCGGCGGCAGGCGGGCGTTGTTCGGCCTGCGGCCATCTGCGGGTCACTCGGGCGAGGCAGTGTGCGGGACGCTCGCTCGACCCTGGGAGACGGACGTGAACGACCCGCACAGCACCGCAGGCCTCGACTCTGCTCGCACAAACCCCGACGCGAACTCCCCCGCAGCCCAGGACGCAGGCGGCAGGCAGTCAGCCGCGACCGGTGCACCTGACCGGCAGCCCGGCCTCGGCAGGCGGGCCCTCCTCCAGGCTGCGGTGGCCGTCCCCGTCGCGGGTGCGGCCGTGGGACTTCCCACCGCCTGGCAGCCCGCAGCCGCACATGCCGAGGACGGCCCTGACCGAGACGTGACCACGAGCCGAGCAGGCGGTTCCGAGAATCCACGCTTCCGCATCGCCGTCATGCCCGACACCCAGTACCTCTTCGACGAAGACAGCTCGGATCCGACTCCGATGCGCGAGGCCTTCCGGCATCTGGTGAAGCGCAGGCGCGAGGACGACATCGTCTTCGTCGCTCATCTCGGCGACGTCACCGAGCACGGCAGCGAGCACGAGATCGACCTGGCCGACCGGGCGTTCCGCGAGCTCGACCGTAAGCTGCCCTACAGCGTGCTGGCGGGAAACCACGACGTGGACGGCAGCACCGACGACCAGCGCGGCGATTCGCCGTATCTCGACGCGTTCGGCCCGCATCGCCTCCGCCGGACGTCGACCTTCCTCGGTGCCTCCCCCGGCGGCTACAACCATGCCCACGTGCTGCGGGCCGGTGACCGGGAGTGGCTGATCCTCGCGCTGGACTGGCGAGTCTCCGATGCGGGGCTGGCCTGGGCACGCACCCTGCTGGACGAGCACCCCACGCTGCCCACGATCCTCACCACCCACGACCTCGCCTCGGCGGGCGAGGACGGCGTCGCGCGCCTGTCCGATCACGGCACGCGGCTGTGGGAGGGACTGATCCGGGACCACGACCAGGTGTTCCTCACCCTCAACGGGCATTACTGGCCGTCGGGGCGCACCGTGCTGCGCAATGACGCGGGCAACGACGTGCACGTGCACATCGCCAACTACCAGGACGTCTACTACGGCGGAGCCGGCCTGCTGCGGCTCTACACGTTCGACCTGGTCCGCAACACGATCGACGTCGAGACGTTCTCGCCGTGGCTGCTCGGGATCGACGCGGACGAGCGGACCCCGCTGGAGGCCGAGACGGTCGAGCGGACCGGCGAGGTCGACCGGTTCAGTCTGTCGATCGACTTCGAGGCGCGGTTCGCGGGCTTCGCCCCGGTTCCGCCGCCCGCGTCGCGTCCGGCGGAGGCGGTGATGCCGAGAGGCACCGTCGCGTACTGGCGGTTCGACGAGCCTGGACTGGCAGGCGCGGGCGCGGCGGCCGACGGGGAGCCGGTCGACCGTGACACGGTGGCGCGCGACCTCACCGGCAACGGAAACGACCTGGTGGCGACGCGACTGCACGACGGCCCCGCCGAGGTCCTGACCTTCTCCGGCGAGCACCACCCGAACCAGCCCGCCCACGCGAGTCTGCGCTTCGACGGCGGGAAGAACCCGGATCGCGGGGCGGTGCTGCGGGCCGTGGCGGACGCGCCGATCAACGGCATGACCTTCGAATCCGGCTACACCATCGAACTCTTCGCCAGGCTGCCCGATCCGTTCGAGGGCGATCACTCGTTCATGGGTCTGCTGAGCTGGGAGGGTCGCGCCGGGGACGCAGGCAAGACCAGTGGCTGGTCACAGGACGAGCCAACGTGCAGCCTGAATCTGTCCGGTGAGCGGTTCCTCCAGTACGTCGTCTACCCGACCGATCGGGACGCCGACCCGACCTCGTGGAGCCATGCCCTGCCGGTGGGCCGGTGGATGCACATCGCCGTCGTCAACGACGGACGACAGACCGTGGTGTACGTGGACGGGTCGCGGATCGCCCGCAACCCCACCCAGCGGTCGAAGGGCATCGCCACGCTGGGCAGACCGTTCGCCATCGGCGGCACCCAGTTCGCCGAGCAGTACAGCCACGGCTTCTACGGCTGGATCGGCGACGTCCGCATCTCCTCCCGCGCCCTGCGCAGCAAGGAGTTCCTCACCGCAGAGGGTCGGTGACGCCGATCGGCGCTGCGTCGCCCGCACGGTTCGGGGGCCGCTGCGGGCGACGCCGCCGTCGGCGCCCGCTGCGGGCGGCGGTATCGCCCCACGGGCATCGGGATCGGCCGTCACTGACGGTACGGCAGGCATCCCCCGTTCTCGGGACGACGTCGGCCCCGCCGATGTCTACGCTGACGGACATGACGCAGGCGGAGTCCCAGGGCGTTGCGGACACCCGGTCCAATCGCGAACGCATGGCTGCGGGTGATCCGTACGTCTTCGACGACGAGCTGGCGGAATTGAGCGATCGGGCGATCAGCCTGGTCGCTCGCTTCAGCGAGGTCTGCCCGCACGATCCGGGCGCCGGGCAGGAGATCCTCGTCGAGCTGCTCGGCGCGATCGGCGAGGGCACCGGCATCCGGGCGCCGCTGTACTGCGACTACGGCTTCAACCTGCGTATCGGGGCGCGCAGCTTCGCGAACTTCGGGCTCGTCGCCCTGGACGTCGCCACGATCACCATCGGCGACGACGTGCAGCTCGGCCCGAACGTGCAGCTCCTCACGCCGACGCACCCCGTCGCCCCGGAGCCGCGACGGCAGAAGATCGAGGCCGCCAAGCCGATCACCATCGGCGACAACGTGTGGCTCGGCGGCGGCGTCATCGTGCTGGCGGGTGTGACCATCGGGGAGAACACCGTCGTCGGCGCGGGTGCGGTCGTCACCAAGGACCTGCCCCCGAACGTGGTCGCGGTCGGCAACCCGGCGAAGGTGATCCGCTCAGTGTGAGAGGACTCTGCGGCGGCTTCCCCGCCCGTCGCCGACGCCGCGATGCCTTCGCCTGCACGTACGGGGCTGCTCGGCGGTGCAGCGCCCGTCAACGCCACGGCCCCCGGAGCGAGGACCGGCCGTCGCAGCAGCCTGAGTGATCGGTCTCGAGACCACGGCGCGGCGGTCATGACGGCTCCGGCCGACACGGGCCGAGACATCGCATTCGAATCACGGTGGGGGTTTCTCCCGCGAACCAGCCCCGCGAGAACCCGGTCCGGGGCAGAATCCCTCGCAACGCGGCGCCACGGCAGTAGGCGCCCGCACCACCGCGACATCGGCTGTGCCCGGCCACGGGTCATCACCCGTCGGCACGCACCCGCCCCGGTTGAGCACTGTCGCGATTCACTTCCCTTCTCCTAGGAGGCCGAGATGCGTGGCTCTGTACGCGCGTTCCTCGCCGTGCTGTTACTGGCGTTGTTCCCCGTCTTCGTCGTCGCGCTCGGCGTCGGCGGCGTCGTCGCGGGCATCGTCGTCGGCGGACGCGGCGGGATCTACCTGGCTATCGTGAGCCTCGGGCTCATGGTGGCGCTGGGCTTCGCCCTGGTCCAGGCACTACGCACGCGACTCACACCGCCGGACGGACCGAGGATGACCCGTCAGGAGCAGCCCGCGCTCTGGCAGGTGGTCGACGAACTCGCCGCGCGCGCCCAGACCCGCCCGCCGGACGAGATCATCCTGGTTCCGGAGATCAACGCTGCCGTGCAGGAGGACGCGCGCGGTCTCGGTCTGCGTGCCGGCAGGCGGTACATGATGATCGGGCTGCCGCTGCTGGCCGGGCTGAACGTCTCCGAGCTGCGGTCGGTGCTCGCCCACGAACTCGGCCATTACGGCGGCGGCCACACCAGGATGCTCGCGATCAGCTACCGGGGCGCCGAGACGCTGAGCAGGACGGTGTCTCGTCTCGACTCCGGACCGGCCCGGTGGGTGCTCAACGGGTACGCGTGGCTGTACCGGGTGATCTCGCAGTCGGCTCGACGCACTCAGGAACTCCAGGCGGACGCCTACTCGGTGGCGGCGGCGGGGCAGCGAACGGCGATCGACGCCCTGCGCAAGATCGCGACGATGAGCCTGTTCTGGAACGCCTTCGGCGAGCGATTCCTCCACCTGCCCGTCCTCTCGAAGCGCACTCCCGACATCCTGCTCGGCTTCCGCACCTTCCTGGATCATCCCGAGCAGCAGCGGATCATGGCCGAGGTCGAGCCGCAGGTTCTGGACACCGAGCCGAGTTCCGTGTTCGACAGTCACCCGACGATCCGCCGCCGGATCGCCGCGATCCAGGCGCTGCCGGACAATCCGGCGCCGCCCGACGCGCGTCCGGCATGGGCGATCGTGCTGAACCCGGCGCAGGTGCTGCCCGCCGCCGAGGGAGCGCTGTACATCAACGGGGAGATCGGCCCGCGCGCGAGCTGGGCGGACATCGTCCGGGTCGGTGCGGCCGAGTCGGCGTTCAAGGGCGCCGAGACGCTCGCGCGGGCGGCCCACGAATCCGGCGCAGCGCCCAGCGGCACCCTCGGCGAGATTCTGCAGGCGGTGGGACGCGGCGAGACGCCTCGCCTGCTCGGGCCGCTGCTGCGGGACGGCGTCGATCCTCATGAGGCCGCCGATGCCATGCGCAGCGCGATGACGGAGCTGCTCGGTGACGTCGTCGTGGCGGCGCTGGTCAGTCAGGGCCGGGCCCGACACGAGTTGAACTGGGGCGGTCCGTGGCGGGTCATCGGCCCGGCGGGCGAGCTGTCGCCGGACGATCTCATCGGTCCGGCCGTCGCCAACCCCGCACTGGTCGGGCAGCTCGTCGCGAAGCTGAACCAGCTGGGCGTTCCGCTGGACTTCGTGCGCAGGCCCGCACCGCCGGACCCCGCCCGACAGGCGCAGGCAGGCGTGCCTCGGTTGACGGCCGTGGCACCCGCGATCATGGCGTTCAAGAAGATGTGGGACGGCTTCGTGACCGACGCCGGCCTGCTGCTGATCCCGTTGAAGGCAGGCGGGTTGGCCAGTCAGAGTCTCGCCGGAGCCATGGGACAGGCGGGGCAGGCGGGGCGCAAGCGACTCAACGATCTGCTGGCGAACGGCCCGGAGGCGTTGTTCGCCAGGCCGGACGCGCGGTGGCTCCGGACGCAGGACATCCTCGGGGGCGAACGGAAGTCGCTCATGACCGGCGGCGGCAAGTTCGTAATACAGCTCACCGACGGCACCTCCGTCACCGTGCGCACCGACGTCGACGAGGTGTACGAGGTGCTCACGGAGTTCGTAGAGTCGCTTCCGCAGCACACCCAGGAGCCTGCCGGGCGCTGAGAACGAATCCCGGCTCGCCGCCTGCGCGTGACTCGAAGCGGGCTCGGACGCTGGCCAGGGTCCGCTCGGATGAGCGGGTCGGCTGCCGCAGGCGGCGAGCTCGGTCCGGGGCCCTCAGCCGGTGAGGTCGAGTGCGGCGAGGGACTCGGCCGACAGCGCGACCTCGTCGCCCTCCCGGGCCACCGCGCTGGAGCCTTCGACCTCGTAGTAGCCCTGGGTGGTGTCGACCAGGACGTGGCGTCCGTCCTCGAAAGCCGTCAGCAGGAGGACGTACTCCTCCCCTTCGACGAGGTCGGCGGACATCGGGGTGCCGCCGTCCGGGCAGAGGAAACAGTCATCGGGCGGCGCGACGGAACCCGAGGTCGCTCGGCGACGTCTCTTTCGTAGCCCGAGACTCGAGACCCCAGGAGGTCGCGCGGCCCATGACCGGCGTCGACGTCGTCTCCGCACGCCGATGAGGCTGCCGATCAGGGTGCACCGGGCCCGGTCGGGACCGGAGGAGATCCGCGTCATCCGGCCCGCGTCGCCGCCGACCCGCACCGTGCTCGTCGATCACGACCGACATCTGCACGTCTACCTCGATCAGGCGGGCGCCCGACTGCTCGGCGGGCTGTGGCTGCTCGCCGCGCGCTCGGCCCGCTCGCTGATCCACCTGCCGCTCCGGGGTGGTCCCCGGCCTGCGGCGCACGGCGAGCCGGGCAGACGGCTCGATCTGGTGCTGCTGCATCACTCGCGACAGTTCCGGCCGTCCCGTTGGCGGCGGGTGCGGGCGAAGCTCGACACCGGCCTGCCGCAGACCGCGAGCCTGCCGGAGGCAGCGCGGCTCGGCGAGGTCGCGGTCGATCATGCGGCGCGGCACCATCGGGAGAACCGGGACCGGTTCCGCCAACGGATTCATGCCGAGACGTTGTTCCTCATCGGAAGCGCACCGGTGTTCCGGGAGACCGCCGGACGCTTTCTCGATGTCGCCGAACACGGGCCGCGCCACGCCTCGACGCATCCAGGGCGGCCAGGCCTGCGCACCGCGTTCCACTCGACGGACGGCACGCTGGCCGACGGCCGCGAGATCCACGTCGAGTACTGCGCGGAGTGGGAGCCGTCCGGCTCGACCGGGTGAGGACACCGAAGTCAGCCAGGCCGGGTGTCGGCCTCGCCGGTACGCCAGGAGCGGCGGAGCCGACGAGGTGCGCCACGAACAACGTGAAGCCTCGATCCACCCGACGTCGATCCCCGCGCGCGGCGAGGTGCTCGAGCTGGCAGCCTTGGATCTGCGCCGCGATCTGCTTCCGCCAGGCCTCGACACGCTGATGCCCTGCCCTCGGCGCGGCTACCGTCCGGCCGCCGCCTCCGTCAACCGGACCCGCCGCAGGAGCTGGGCGTTCAACGCCACCACGATCGTCGACAGGCTCATCGCCACCGCACCGAGGGCGGGTGGCAGCACGAAGCCGACGCCCGCGAGGACGCCCGCGGCCAGCGGCACCGTGATCAGGTTGTACGCGGTGGCCCAGGCGAGGTTCTGCCACATCTTGCGGTAGCTCGCCATGGACAGTCTGCGCACGGCGAGCACCGCACGCGGATCGTCGGAGGCGAGCACCACCCCGGCCGACTCGACGGCCACGTCCGTGCCCGCCCCGATGGCGATGCCGACATCGGCCCTGGCCAGTGCGGGCGCGTCGTTGACACCGTCGCCGACCATCGCCACCCGATGCCCGCGTTGCTGCAACTCCACGACGGCGCCGTCCTTGTCGGCGGGCAGCACCTCGGCGAACACCTCGTCGACGCCCAGTTCGCCCGCGACCGCCTCCGCGACGCCGCGTGTGTCCCCGGTGATCATCACGACCCGGACGCCCTCGGCATGCAGGGCCGCGACGGCCTCCCGTGACTCGGGTCGGATCTCGTCGGCCAGCGCCACCGCACCGATCACCACACCGTCTCGGAGCACGTGCAGGACGCCTGCGCCGCGCCCGGTCCACTCGTCGGTCGCCGCAGTCAGGTCGGGGGGCGGCTCGATGTCGTGTTCCCGCAGCAGGGCCGGGCCGCCGACGGCGATGGTCGCGCCGTCCACCACGGCCTGCACACCTCGGCCGGTGAGCGAGCGGAAGTCCTGCGCGGCGGGCACCTCGCCCGACTCACGAGCCGCCGCGACGACGGCCCTGGCCAGGGGATGCTCGGAGTCCAGCTCCGCCGACGCAGCCAGGGCGAGCAGCTCCGCCCGCGAGACGCCCGCGACCGGGACGACCTCCGTGACGGCGGGACTCCCCTTGGTCAGGGTGCCCGTCTTGTCGAACAGCACCGCGTCCACGGTCCGCATCCGCTCCAGCGCCAGTCGGTCCTTGACCAGGATGCCCGCCTTGGCCGACATCGCCGTGGAGATCGCGATCACCAGCGGAATGGCCAGGCCGAGGGCATGCGGGCAGGCGATGACCAGGACCGTGACGGTGCGCTCCACGGCCGTGGTCGCCTCGCCGATCAGCGACCACACCACGAAGGTGAGGATGCCCGCGCCGAGCGCGAACCAGAACAACGCCGCCGCGGCGCGATCGGCCAGCGCCTGCGCGCGGGACCGCGAGGACTGCGCCTGTTCGACCAGCCGCGCGATGCCCGCCAACGCCGTGTCCTCGCCGACGGCGGAGACCCGGACGCGCAGGGCGGAGTCCGTCGCCACCGTGCCCGCGACCACCCGCTCCCCGGCCGCCCGACGCACGGTCGCGGACTCGCCGGTGATCATCGACTCGTCGACGTCGGCGGCGCCGTCGATCACCACGCCGTCGGCGGGTACCCGGCCGCCGGAGCGCACCAGCACCAGATCTCCGACGGCCAGGTCGGTCAGCGCGACGGGGTGCATCGTGCCGTCTGCCTCGATGCGCTCCGCGCTGTCGGGGAGGAGTTCCGCGAGGGCTCCCAGCGCCCCGGTGGCCTGGCCCAGCGCCCGCATCTCCAGCCAGTGTCCGAGCAGCATGATCACCACCAGCAGGACCAGCTCCCACCAGAAGTCCAGGTCGAGACCGCCGATGCCCAGGGTGGTCAGCCCGCTGGCCACGAAGGCGACGGAGATCGCCAGGGCGACGAGCGTCATCATCCCCGGCTGCCGAGCCCGCAGCTCGGTGACGGCGCCGGTCAGGAACGGGCTGCCTCCATAGACGAAGACGAGCGTGCCGAGCACCGGCGGCATCCAGGTCGCGCCCGGCGCGACCTCATAACCCAGCAGCTCGGCCACCAGGTGGCTGGCGAAGACCACCGGCACCGAGAGGACCAGACTCAGCCAGAACCGGTCGCGGAAGGCGGCGGCGTGGTCGCCGTGGCCGGAGCCGCCGTGATCGGAGCCGTGCTGACCCGAGCCGTGGTGGCCGTCAGCGGCGCGATGGTCCGTGGCGACGCCGCGCATCCCGCCGTCGTCAGGTTCCGCATCGCCTACTCGTCGGCTCGCCGCGCCGCCCCGGTGCTCGCTCACGTCGTCGCGCGCTGCCGGACGTCGATCGCTCTGGTGACGCTCGCTCATCACTGCCTCCCTCGCCCCAGACCAACATACCCCCTAGGGGTATGTTGGGCTTACGCCTGACGCGGATCTCTCACTCTGGCGGCACCGCCCGGCCGCCTGGCGCAGACACGGCAGCCAGGCGACCGGGGACGAATCACACCCGTCATCACGGTCAGCCTGACGGCCTGGGGCGATTCGCGCAGCCCGAGATCGTCTTCGTCGCGCCGCCGGACGACGATCCGGGCACCGACTCTGCGTCCCGGTCCGCCGCGTCGGCGCGGCACGGCGCAGGCCCGAGCAGCGACACCGGGCCGGAGTGCTCAGCGGCGCGAACACAGGAGCACGGTCACGTCAGATCGGCAGTCTCGTGCGGGCAGGTCGGACGCCGCTCACGCAGGCCGACCCGGCGCCGCTCGACGACCGAGCAGCGGCCGCCGAACCGGGCCGGGAACGAGAGCACCCGGTGGCGGGATTCGGCGTCATCGCGGTACCCGCCACTTCGCGGCGAATCGACCGGCAGGCCGGTGCCGAGCGCGCCTGTGCGAGGAACGGCACGCCTGCGGCAGGCGCGGACCTCACTCCGGACGCGGCCGATCGCGGATGAGACCCGTTCGATCACGGGCAGGGACCGGCGAGCCCCGATACGCCGGTGACCTGCGGATTCGACCAGGAAGAAGAGTCAGGAACGCACCAGCCGGGCAACGGCCTCGCTGGCCTCACGGACCTTCTCGGTGGCCGTGTCGCCGCCCTCGGCAATCGCCTCGGCGACGCAGTGCTTGAGATGCTCGTCGATCAGGCCGATGGACACCGATTGAAGCGCCTTGGTGGCGGCGGAGATCTGGGTGAGCACGTCGATGCAGTACTCGTCGGCCTCCACCATTCGCTGTAGCCCGCGAATCTGACCCTCGATCCGACGCAGTCGCTTGAGGTAGCCGTCCTTACCTTCGGTGTATCCACGCATGTCCATCTCCTCGTTCGGGGCACCTCGATCCGAGGATACCCCGTACCGGTACTTTGAGGCCGCGACTTCCACCCCCGTCACCAGCGACGATGTACCCAAGGGGGGTACCGCATCGGACGGCGTTCCCGGCGGCGCACAGGCTGGGACCGCCTTCGTGGCCGACGGGGCAGGAGAGCCTCGGCCCTGCGACGGGGAATACCGCTCCGGGGTACCGCAGGCTGCGGACGGCGACGAGGACGAGGCCGGACCGTCGACCTGCTGCGACCGGTCGACCACTGTCCGCAGCGGTCCGCCCGGGTGCCTCGGTCAGGAAGGCGCATCCGCCCGCGAAGGGCCTGCCGACGGCACCGGACCGCGAACCGGTTCCCGCCGCGCTCGCTCAGGCGATCGTGGCGCAGGCATGTCGGAACAGCTGGTTGTCGTCGGTTGGTTGTCGTCGGTCTGCCGCCCCGATCACGGGGCAGGCAGGAGCGACGACGGCTGTCCTCGTCCACGGCACGGGCGGCGATCGCGCGCGGTTGCGCGCCGGGACGCTGCCGTCACGCAGGTTCCGGAGGCGGCCCCGACCCACCGGCGGAGCTGCTGCCTCGACAGGCAGGCCGCCGAGTCCGTTCCACGTCGCGGACCACCTCGCCTCTCGGCGCGGGAGGCGAGGCCCATACCGGACCTGCTCAGTCCCAGGTCCGCGTGGTCGAGGCAGGCGGCAGGGTGGTGGGCGCGGGACGCAGACCGTCGGTGAGCAGGGTCAGGTAGCGCCTGCGATCGGCGCCGTCCACGTCGTCGGGGTGCACCACGGCGAGAATCATGACGATGACGGCGGCCACGTCTCTGGCCTCCAGCTCCGGCCGGACGAGCCCGGCCGCCACGGCACGCTGCACGAGCCTGCTGATCAACCGGACACAGCGGTCGAACACCCGCACGTCGATCGAGTCGGCCTCGCGAGCCAGCGCGAGGATCACCTCGCGCCCCGCCAGCACGTCGACGGTGGCGTGGAGGAAGCCCACCAGGTCCTGCCACGGGTCGTCGGTCTCCACTGCGGCGGGCTCGACCTCCGTGAGGAGGTGGGTGAAGACGGCACGCACCAGCTGATCGCGACTGCGGAAGCGGCGGTAGACCGTCGCCACGCCCACACCCGCGCGGCGCGCGACCTCCTCCAGCGTCACGGCGGGCCCGGCCTCCTCGAAGGCCCGACCCGCCGCCACGACGATGCGTTCATAGTTCCGTGCCGCATCGGCCCGGAGTACCTGCTCGTGCGGCACCGGCATCCGCGCACGTTAACAGCTCGACGCCCGCCGGGCGGACCACCGAATCCCTGGGACGGCGCGAGAGCAGCCGCCCCGATTCGCCCCGAGCGGCCGCCCGCCACGGCCCGCGCCCGGGGCGGTGCGGTGTGCACCGCCGGCGACCTCGGGGGCTCGGCGTCCCTCGCCGAGGCAGGACCCTCCGCGTCGGGTGAGCGATGGAGACTCGGTGGTCGGCACAGCCGTCCCGACGCCGAGGACCGGCCGACGGGGTCACGCCTGCGCGGTGCCCCGCGTCCGCACCACGGCCCGCCGACGTGCGCTCACCAGGTGACGGGCAGCGATCGCACGCCGTAGACCGCATGGGACGCCCGGAACTCGATCTCCTCGGCGGGGAGCGCGACCGCGAGGTCGGGGAACCGTCGCAGCAGGGCGGGGAAGGCGATGCGCAGCTCCATCCGGGCGAGCGGCGCCCCGAGACAGTGATGCAGGCCGTGGCCGAAGGCGACGTGGCCGGGCGCCCCTCTGGTGATGTCGAACCGATCGGGGTCGTCGATGAGCGCCGGGTCGCGATTGGCCGACGACAACGCCAGGACCACCTGCTCGCCTGCCGGGATGGTGTGGCCTGCGATCGTGACCTCGGTCGTCGTCGTCCTCGGCGCGCCTGCATGCACGACCGTCAGCCAGCGCAGCAACTCCTCGACCGCAGCGTCCACTTGCCCCGGATCGTCGCGCACCATGGCCGCCTGCGCCGGATTCCGCAGCAGCGCCAGCGTGCCGAGCCCGAGCATGTTCGCCGTCGTCTCGTGCCCGGCGACCAGCAGGATCGTGGCGATGCCCGTCAGCTCGGCCGAGGTGAGCTCGGCACCGTGTTCCCGCACCAGCATGCCCAGCAGGTCCTCGCCGGGCTCCCGCCGAGCGGCCTCGACGAGGTGTCCGAGGTACTCCCGCGTCTCCAGCTCCGCCGTCTTGCGCTCCTCGATCGAGGCCGACAGATCGAGCATGAGACTGCTGCGCTGCTGGAACTCCGCGCGATCGGAGTACGGCACGCCCAGCAGCTCGCAGATGACCAGTGAGGGCACCGGCAGGGCGACGTACTCCACCACGTCCGCAGGACGGCCCGCCCGTTCCAGGTCGTCCAGCGCCGCGTCCACGATCTCGAGGACCCGAGGCTCCAGCCTGCGCATCCTGCGCATGGTGAACTCCGGGGTGAGCATCCGCCGCAGTCGACTGTGGTCGGGCGGGTCGAGGGCGAGCAGGTTCCCCGCCCGCAGCGCCGCCAGTTCCTCCTCGCTGTAACCGGGCCCGTCGGACGGAGTCGGCGGCTGCAACTGGGCGTTGCTGAACCGGGTCGTGTCGGCGAGCGCCTCCCGCACGTCCTCGAACCTGGTCACCAGATACAGCGGCGGCGCAAACGACGTCACCAGGCGTCGCACGCCCTCGGTCTCCCGCGAGCGGCCGAGCTCCTCGACCGGGTCGAACTGCACCCGTCGCATGTGCAGTGGCATCTCCGGCGCTCCGGCCATCGCCCCTACCCTTCCCCTGCCCTGGTGATCTCCGCATCGACGTTACCAGTTAATCGACAGTCGACTATCACTTCAGCGGACGGCAAGGGAAGGAGAGGGCCGACCAGTGCAGGACGGGTCCACAGTGGATCGATGACGACGATCCGGGCGTCGGCCGGGCGTCATGCGCCCGCGAGCAGAGCCGCCCGATGGGCCCGCGCCCAGGACTCGAAGTCGGTCGGCGGACGCCCCCAGCAGGCGTTCGACGTCGTCGGTCACGACGGCGTTGTGCCCGGTCCGCACCCAGGCGACGCCGGTCATCGCGATGTCCGCAGCGGCGGTGGAGCGGCCCGCCGCGAACAACTGCTCGCGTGCCGCCGCCAACGGCAGGTCGACGGTGGAGATCGGCCGGTCCAGGAGTCGGCTGAGGATCTCGGCCTGTTCGTCGAGAGTCAGCAGCTGCGGACCGGTCAGGGTGTAGGTCTGCCCGGCGTGCCCCTCCCCCGTGAGCACCTCGGCCGCGACGGCGGCCACGTCGACGGGATCGATGACGCCCTGGCGGGCGCCTGCCGCCGGGTCGGGGATCGGCCCGCCCGCCGCGATCACGGGAGCGGAGTACAACAGATTGGTCGCGAAGGTGGAGGGACGGAGCAGTGTCCACGGAAGACTCGACGCCGCAGCGCATGGACGTGCCCGGCTGAACCGCGTCGCGGCGGGACGAGCGACGGACGCGCCGTCCTCGATGCCGCCCCGCCGACCCCCGAGGTGCTCGTGTCGATCGGCGGGGACGCCGACGTCTGCCGTCGCGTCGGCCCGGCGAAGGCCGCCTGCCCCTCGCCGGAGTCGACGGGAGATCGGTCTCTCCCGGTTGCGGTTTCACGCCCCGTCGCCAGACCGGCGCGGGGCGGCAGGCGTGGCGCGGACTCGGACTCGGACTCGGACTCGGACTCGGACTCGGATCGAGGCGACACCCCATCGCCGCAGGCGCGCACCTGCCCGGGAATCCCGGTCGTGCTCAACACCGCTCCGGCACGCCGCACCAGCCGGTGAGGGCGTCGCGCAGGTCCTCGGCCGTCGCGGGCCCCGCCGAGTCGGCCGCCCAGGCGACATACCCGTCCGGCCGGATCAGGATCACGCGGGCAGGCGCCGCCGCCTCGGGGGCGTCCCCGGCATCGCGGTCGCCGCACCCGATGACGGCGCTGACCGCCTCCACCCGGCCTGCCCACTGCGCCGCGACCTCGAGCAGCTCGGCGTGCCCCGCGAGGTCCAGCAGCACCGGCCTGCCGTCGCGCAGCAGCGCGGCAACGCTCGTCGCGGTGTCGCCGCGCCGCAGGACGAGGTCCGGCATCCAGCGCCCGACCAGCGGGTGCGAGCCGTCGCCGAGGCGGGTGTCGTAGCGAATGTCGGCGCCTGCCATCAGATCGGCGATCCGCCGGACGTTCGTCTCGTCGTCGAGCAGCTCCCCGAACAGCTCCCGCAGCGCGGTGACGTTCGGGCCCGCCGCGAGCAGCGCCGTCTGGGCGCGCGTGTGCATGACGACCCGACGTCCCACCGGATGGCGTTCGCTCTCATAGGTGTCGAGCAGCCCGGCCGGGGCCCGGCCGTCGATCTCGGCCGCCAGCTTCCAGCCGAGGTTCAGCGCGTCCTGCATCCCCAGGTTCAGGCCTGGGCCGCCGACGGAGGAGTGCACATGCGCCGCATCGCCCACCAGGAACACCCGACCCTGCCGGTAGTGCTCGGCCTGCCGGGAGTTCGCGCTGGTCGACCGTTCCAGGATCGACGGCACTCCGTCGGCGGGCTCGCTCATGGGAACGTCGCCGCCGAGCACGCGCCGCGCCGCGTCCCGCAGCTCCTCGATCGGCATGACGGTGCCGGCCGGCACCGGCCTGGCGGCCGACTCGTATACGGTGACGCGGTACAGCCCCGGCTGGAACATGCCGTAGGCGAACATCCCGGTCTCGGTGCGGGTGAAGGTCCTGGGCTGCAGCCTGCCCACTCCGGCGATCTCCAGCTCACCCGACTCGGGGACGGCGACCGGCGGGGCGATGACGACCTGCCCGCTGCGCTGGACGAAGCCGCTGTCGGTGATGCCGGGGAAGTCGATGCCGCTCAGTCTGCGGACGGCGCTGCGTCCGCCGTCGGCGCCGACCAGGAATCGCGCGGCGATCTCGTGGCGGCCGTCGGGCCCGTCGATCTCGGCGATCACGCGCTCGGCGTCCTGGCGCAGAGCGATCAGCTCATGACCGCGCCGGATCTCCACGCCCAGCTCCCCCGCGCGCTCGGTCAACACCTCCTCCATCCGACGCTGCGGAATCGGCAGGGCGAAGAGGTCGTGGTCATCCATCGTGGACAGATCTAACGGCATGGCGCCGAACTGGAAGCCGGGCAGCCGGAACGGCGATCGGTCGTGGCCGCTGAACCGCCCGGCAAGGCCTCGATAGTCCAGCGCCTGCACGACCCGGCCGATGAGGCCGTTGGCCTTCGGCCTGCTCGACGGCTCGGTCAGGCGCTCCACCACGATCGGGCGCACGCCCGCCTGCGCCAGCTCGCAGGCGAGCAGCAGACCGTTGGGCCCGGCGCCGACGATCAAAACGTCCGACAGCGAGTCGCGTGCGGTCAGCTCGTCTGGCTCGGTCTCGTCGCGGGCAGTCGCATTGATGGTCATCGGGATGCCTCCTTGCTTCGCCCTGCCGAATCAGGGCATGGCGAGATCGCCGCCCGGACGGGGCGTCCGGGCGGTAGGGGTCAGAGCTGCGTGTTCCGGGGGCGAGGTGTGCGCCGAACTCGGCGTCGGCGAGGAGAGGCAGCCTGTGGCGAGGCTGGTCAGGGTGGCGGGGCGCGCTGCCTAGCGGCCGGGCTCCGGCAGGCCCGCCGTGATCTCGGCGAGCGCGGCGCGCAGCAGCCCGCCGAGCGGAACGGGCGGATCGGCTCGCAGCCAGTGGCGCGTGGCGACGTCGATCGCCGAGCCGATCGCGGCAGACACCAGTGTCGGATACATGTCCTTGTCGGGGTCGGTGCCGGTGCGCTCGCCGATCGCCAGCGCCCGTTCCCGGTCGGCGGCGGCGCTCGCCTTCAGGAACGCGCCCTGCAACGCGGGCTCGCCGACCAGCAGCGCGACCCCGGCGGTCCACTCCGGATCGGGACTCCGCTGCTCGTCGCCTGCGTGGGCGTGGACGGCGTGGACGGCGTGGATGACGGCGTCCCACAACGGTTCCTCGGCCGGGCGCTCGCGGAGGAGATCGGCCATGCGTGCCGCCCGGTCGAAATGCCGCCAGACGACGGCCTCGGCCTTGCCCTCGAAGTAGTTGTTGAACGTGCGCGGCGACACCCCCGCCTCGGCGGCGATGTCCTCGATCAGGACCGCGTCCAGGCCGCGTTCCACCGTCAGCCGAAGCGCGGCCCAGCTCAGCGTCTCCCGAGTCTGCTGCTTCTTGCGCTCGCGCAGTCCTGGGCCGGTGTCCCGCGACGTGGTCATGACGGAAGCCTAACCATAATCTTGCGGGCTGCGCAATATTGCCCGGTCCGCAATTTTGCCTAAGGCGCAGAATTGTCGCGGCGGTCGCGCGCGGACGCCCGGCGCCTGCGCCCGCCTTGCGCGGGAGATCAGGCGGCCTGCGGACCTCGGACCGGTCCGCGCCGAGGCGGCAGGACCTCGTCGATCAACTACACGTCGATCGACGCCGCGGTGATCAACGCCGCCACCCCGCCGACCACGGCCTCGTGACCGGCAGAGATCGAGTACGACCTGTCCGGCCCGACCAGAGGACCGACCCCCGCCGAGTTTTCATGACACGGTGGACAGGATTGAATGGACGAAGATCCGGGCGCTCACCGCCGGTCGACGAGCAAGGGGTGACATGGGGTGTCGTGACTGCCGGTTCTGTACGGAGCCGGGCATCGTCCAGGGTGGCCGAAAGCTGGCCTTAGGCCTGCTGTACCTGGTGACCTTGGGGGTCGCGTGGCTGCTGCTGGCGATGGTCCGCGTCTTCCAGCAGCGGTGTCCGCAGTGCAGACACCGGCTCAAGTTCCACGCCCGCAGAGCCGACGGATCGTTCCGCGACTAGGCAGCGGGCGCAGGTCACCCGGCGTCACGAGCCGGTCTACTCAGGCGATGTCCAGCAGAGACCGGAACGGCGCCGGTCGACTGTCTGAATGAATGGGGCGAATCCGCTCCCGCCTCCACGACGCCGGGCCCTGGAGCGGACCACGGGTGGCGATCTGCTCACGTCGCCCGTTCTCGATGCTCAGCCAGACCTGATCGGCAAGGCTGCCGTACCGGGCCAGGGACACCCGTTCGCATCTTCGAGCACGAGGCGCGATCGTTCTCACACCCGGATTCACCCCCGCTCCTGCCAACCCAAGCCCAGTTCCGCCTCAGCAGGAACGGCTGTCTGGTGGGCTGGTCATGTCCGCTCGGAACGGATCGGCCCCGATCCGAGGGGCACCGACGGGCGGGCGGATCGGACACATCCGGCGCTCGGACGTCCGGCTGCCGGCTATGCTCCATCCGGCCAGGCGGGCACGGCACGGCGTGGGAGGCGAGCTGATCATGTCGATCGAGGTCCTGCGGCTGCGCTGCCGAGGCCACGCCGCCGTCCGGGGAACCCACGCCAAGACGCTGGAGTTCTCGACGGACGCCGACATCACCGCCAGGGCGACCTGCGTCATCGGGGTGGCCGCCGAGTCCGTCGGGCCCGCCGAGTCCGCGGTGGCCGGGCCGCTGCGGATCACCATCTCCGCAGGCGGCGTCGAGGCCGTCGTGCACGCCACGGGGAACTCACTGTGGCAGCCCGGGTCGTCAGCGGTGGTGCGGCGCAGTTCGGAGCGACTCCCCGACACCCTGGCCACCGATGCGGATCTCTCGGCGGCGGGACTGCCGCGCGAGCTGATGCGGCAGGCGGCGGAGCCGACGGCCGAGATCGACGTGCTGGTCGAGCGCGCACCGGGGCCGCCGGGCGGGGTCCTGGTCCGGTTCCGCGCGGGGCCCGGCCGAGAGCATCGACTGGCCGTGGAGTGCGCCGCCGCCGATCTGGTGATCGCCGAGGACGCTGCGGCTCGCGCGGTCGTCGCCGCGCACGGCGCCCGAGCCGGGCGAGCGGCCGAGGCTGCGGCCTGCCTCGCGGCGGGCGGCCGAGTGCTCGCCGTGTCCACATCGGACGTCACCGATCCGTCGGTGACGGCAGTCCTCGCCGCGCCGATCCGTCCTGCCGTGGAGGTGCTCGGGCTGCCGCCGGAGCTGGCCGTCTCGGCGGTCTCACCGCAGACGACGCCGGTGTTGTCGGCAGGCCGACTCCCGCCTCGCGAGGTGTCTCGGCTGGTCGCCGCGCATCCCGGCACCGCCGTCGTCTTCGGCGCACCGGCCGCCGAGCTGCCCCGAGTGCTGGCGGAGGTCGACCGGCAGGCGGGGCCCCGGCGGGTGGCCGTGGTGAGCGCGACGCCTGCGGGCGCCGAGCGACCGTGGTGGGGGCCCGCCACCGAGCTTCGGGCTCCGGAGCGGGGCGACGTGCTGTGTCGGGTGGACGCCGAGCAGGACACCGACCTGCTCCCCCGGGTGGACCCGACCAGCCTGGTCAACGCACTGTTGGCCGACTCGGTCTCCGCAAGGACCATCGCCCTCGCCCTCGCCGCGCAGCCGGGCTGGTCGCGCCGGAGTGCCTACGACTTCGTCCTCGCACTCAACGAACGTCCCTCGCGCTGAGCGGCGCAACCCGATCGGGGCCGACATGGCCCGGCCTGCGCCCACGATGATGGGCAGGCCTGCACGCGGGGCACACCATGCGAAGGCTGCACTATTGTGCGGCCTTCCGCACAATAGTGCGGACGCCGCACTGTCTGACCGAGGCGACCGGGAGGGCCGATGGAGCTGAGCCGCCCGTTCGCCACGATCACGGCCACTCTCGACGGCGACATCCTGGCAGTGCTGGCCCGGCATCGAGTCACGTTCACGACCGGGCAGCTGCACCGCGCGCTCCCGCAGTTCTCCCAAGCGGGGATCCGCAAGGTGTTGAGACGATTGACCGAGCAGGGCACCGTGCACACAGCGAGGATCGGCAGCGCTTACGCCTGTCGCCTCAATCGTGATCATCTCGCGGCGGAGACGTCATCGCGCTCGCTCGGCTTCGCGAGACGTTCCTCGAACGTCTCGGGAATCGCCTGACGTCGTGGTCGACCCCGCCCCGCTACGCTGCGATCTTCGGCTCGGCGGCCCGAGGTTCGATGGTGCCGACGAGCGACGTCGATCCGCTGCTGATCCGACCCGACGACGTGGACGATGATCGCTGGGAGGGCCAGGTCGACGACCTCGCCGCCGAGGTGACCAGGTGGATCGGCAACGACGTCCGGCCCCTGGAGTTCACGGTCGCGGAGCTGGCACATCGCGGGAGCGACGAGCCGGTGCTCCGCGACGTGCTCCGCGAGGGCGTCACTGTTGCCGGGGCCCGCGGCTGGCTGGCAGCCAGACTGGCAGGACGAGAGGATGACAAGGCCTCGAACAACACCGGGGCGGCCCGACTCGATCATGCACCGTCGCCCCCGCCCGCGTCCCTCGCGTTGATCACACCGCGCAGCGCCAGGACGTCGAGCTGATCGCGGGAGGAGTTGAGTCGCCTGGTCCACGAGGTGGCCAGTGCGTCGATCTCCTCGGCATCGAGGTAGTCGGCCTCGTCGAGCCGCCACCGCTGGGCGGCGAGCACCGGGGCCAGGTCACGCAGTGCGGAGGCGGGCGTCGGCTCCGGATGCGTCCCGACCTCCGGCACGGCGGGCCGCCAGGCATGCAGGTTCAGGGTGATCAGGAACTCGGCGTTCGGCACGCAGACGGCCGCCAGGTCACGCAGCATCGTCAGGTCGGAGCCGAGCATGCCGCGCAGCAGGCTGCCCCAGGGCATCAGGACGTGCACCTCGGTGACGCTGTGCAGTTCGGCGGGCAGTCGTTCCACGCCTGCCCACACGTACAGCAGGTTGGACACGCCGCCCTTGGCGGGCTTCGCCGCCGCCTTGGCCGCGATCCGGCGCAGGTTGTCCTTCGCCGCGTCGAGACCGACCACCAGCTCGGCGGGTCGGCGGCGGGCGACGTGGTAGGCGTGCTTGCCATCGCCGGTGCCCACGTCCAAAACGACGCCCTCGTGTCGTGACACCAGCTCGTCGAAGTCGGCCGCACTGGTGTCGACGACCTGTTTCCCGGTGACACGACGCATGGCCGGTGAGCCTAGCGCCGCAATCGGACGTGCAGCCGCACCCGGCGTACGAACGGAATGAGGCCCGCGCGTCGGCGGCAGACGCCGGGCGCGCGCCCGGTGGTGGTCGCACGGCTCGACCCCGCCGCGTGGGGCGGCTCTACGTCGGCGCATCGGCGGCAGGGCTGCTGATCAACACCGGCACGGGCTTCGTGCCGAGGCATGGGGCCGCCGTCGGCGCGCCGGGCGCCTGCGGCGTCGCGTCCGGCTGGGGACGAGAGTAGTGAGCCGATTTCACTGAACACTCCTTTTATCTGTTGAGGAACACTCCGGCTCGACTATGACGCGCGCCTTCCGCAGTCGGTTCCCAGCAGTTTCGGACAACACGACGGGCGACCCGAGCACGAACCGTCGGTAACCATTCGGCAATAAACAGTATGGCCACCGGCAATCCATGCTTCACCGCTTCGACGAGAGGTGCACGGAGCGCAATCGGGGGCGCCCGAATAAGACGTCCACCAGGCGGCCACACAGGACCGGAGACGATCACGTCGACCACCTCTTCCCCCCTAGCACAGAAGCCACTAGCTGTCCAGGACAGCTACCATTGTTGAAGATCCAGTGGACCTCACTAAGCGTATCCTTGACCGGCTACTCGACTACCCGGAAGACATCTGCGGCGGCGGCTCGCCCGGGTGCACACTGGTAACTCCTTGGCTGGCGAGCAGCTGGTCAGAACAGCACTAGGAACACTTGACCTCGGCCAATCGTGTGTTAGGCTCCCGCCGGGAAGCGACCGGCCATCTGGGGGCATCAACGGCGTTCTATGAATCGTGCTGAATACCGTCGGCGACCCATTTCCTGCACCCGATCAGTGGCCGGTCTACGATCGCCGACTTCCCTACGACGTCCCACTCGACTCGCCAGCTGGGGGTAACGGCATGGCTTATTCGGGTCACCGCGAAGCATTGCGAATACTCAGATCCTTATTAGACGAGAGTAGCACCCACAACGGTCGATTGGCACTCGTCACCGGAGGTCCGGCGAGTGGCAAGACCGAATTACTGCATCGACTGTCACGGTACGCAAGTGAATCCGGTGCACTCGTACTCAGCGCCACCGGATCACGCGCCGAATGCGTCCTGCAGATGGGTGTGGTCGAGCAGCTCTTCTACAGTTCCGACGTACCGCCGGAGGTCACCGACCAGGTATCGCGACTCGTCACTGCCGAGACGCTCACCGTCGAGGATGTCGGGCCTGACATCCGGTCGATCCACCACACCGGGGCTCGTATCCTCCAGGAGATCTGCGCCGCACTGCTGAAACTGGCGCGCAGGCGCCCCGTCGTCGTCTGCATCGACGACGTCCAGTTCGCTGACAGCTCTTCCTTACAACTTCTCCTCTATCTGCGCCGCCGAATGCAGTCCGCATCGATCCTGCTCGTGTTGAACGAATGGGAGTACCTGCAGACGACGTTGCCGCTCTTCTATGCCGATCTCACCCGTCGCAGGCATCACCGAATCAGGCTCGGGCCGTTGTCGATCGAGGAGATCACCGATCTACTGGGCGAGTCGATGTCCGCGACGAACGCCGGCCGCCTCGCGCCCGCTTACGCGGACCTCACCGGCGGCAACCCGATGCTGCTCAATGCGCTGTTGGAGGACTACGAGAGCGGCGAGTCCTCGGCATCGACCGCCGACGACGATCCGCAGCCGGTGGTGGGTGCCGCCTTCGCGAGGGCCGTCCAGGCCTGTCTGCACCGCTGGGACCCCGATCTGCTCGGGGTGGCGCGCGCGGTGGCCGTGCTCGGTACCCAGGCCACCCCCGCGCTGATCGGCAGGCTGGCGGGGCTGATCCCGGAGACCGCCGGTCGCATCGTCGAGATCCTGACCTCGGCGGGCTTGTTGCAGGACGGTGCCTTCCGACACCCGGCCGCGACCAAGGCGGTGTTGGACGGCCTGCCCTCGGTGGAGCGTCCCCTCCTGCATCTGCACGCAGCCGAGCTGCTGCACCAGGACGGCGCCGCGGCGCCGAAGGTCGCCGCGCACCTCATCGCGGCGGACGAGGTCGACGCGGACTGGTCGGTCGGCGTCCTGCGCGACGCCGCCGAACAGGCACTCATCGGCGACGAGGTACACATCGCGGTGCGGTGCCTCGACCTGGCGTTGCGCAGCACCGAGCACGAGGACGAGCGGCTCAAGATCTCGGTGTCGCTGATCAGGGCGCTGTGGAGCGTGAATCCGTCGGCGGCCGCGCTGCACCTCGCCGAGCTGCTTCCCGCGCTGGAGGACGGCAGGCTCGCGACGCGCGATGCAGTGACCGTGGTGCGGCACGCGGTGTGGAACGGCAACCGCACGACGGCGGCGAAGGCATTGGACACGCTGCTCGCCGCACCTGGCGGGATCGACGCGCAGACGTCGGCGGAGCTGCGCATCGCATACGAGTGGGTCTTCGGCTCGGCCCAGGACGTCTTCGGCGCGCTCAGCACGACGTCGCCGCCCGCGGGCGAGGACCCGCTCGTCGACACGACGCGGATGCTGGCCACCGTCTGGGCGCACGGCGGGGACGGCGCAGCCGTCGCCAGCGCCGAGCACATCCTGCAGAGCTGCCGCTTCGGCGGCATGGCACTGGAGATCGCGGCAACGGCGATCCAGACCCTGGTCTACGGCGGGCAGCCGGATCGCGCAGCCTGGTGGTGCCGACGCCTCGCCTCGGAGGCCGATCGTCGGGGCGAGGTCACGTGGCAGGCCGTCCTGGGCGCACTGCACGCGGACATCCTGCTCCGGCGCGGCGACGCCGTCACAGCAGTCGAACACGCCGAGGCCGCGTTCCACCGGCTGCCCCCGCGCGGCTGGGGCGTCCAGATCGGCTATCCGCTGGGGACTCTGGTGCTGGCCGCGACCGCTCTGGAGCAGCACGAGAGGGCTGCGGAGGCGCTGCGGCATCGGGTCGGGGAATCGACGTTCACCACGCAGTGGGGACTGCGTTACCTGCATGCCAGAGGCCACCATCACCTGGCCGCCGGGCGGGTGCTGGCCGCGATCAACGACTTCCAGCGCTGCGGCCGACTGATGAAGGAATGGGACATCGACTTCCCCATGCTGGTGCCGTGGCGCAGCGGCCTTGCGGAGGCCAACCTCCAGCTCAGCAGGCCCAGGGTGGCTCGTGATCTCGTCAGGCAGCAGCTCGAGCGCGTCGGGACCGTCGACGAGCGGACCAGGGGGATCTCGCTGCGGACCTTGGCGGCCAGCAGCGAACCCGCGCAGCGCAACGCACTGCTGCGTCAGGCGATCGACTGTCTGCGCAGCTCCGGCGACCGGTTGACACTCGCCAGGGCATTGCGCGACCTCAACCAGCTGCGCCAGGCGGGCGACTCGGACCCGGCCCGTGGCCGGCCACGCGCGGAGGCGACCGAAGCGGGCATCGGCCGCCTGCCCGCGCCCACGGGCACGCACACCGGTGATCAGGACGTCGGAGCCGCGAGGACGGGTCGGGATGCCGAGGTCATCGGACTGCACTCCCTCAGCGAATCGGAGCGCCGGGTCGCTGAGCTGGCGGCGATCGGACACACGAACCGCGAGATCAGCGATCAGCTCTACGTCACGGTCAGCACCGTCGAACAGCATCTGACCCGGGTCTACCGCAAGCTCGGCGTGAAGAGCAGGAACGACCTGCCCGCCGTGACGAACGCGGCCGCCACGAGGTGACGTCTGATCGCGCTCGCGCCGGACGACCCGGCGTCGAGTGACGCAGATCGGACACCGACACGAGGCGCGGGCCTGCACAACCGGGCCCCTCCCCGAACTCCGGCGGCACACCGGATCGATCGACATCGGTCACCGCCGCCGACCATGCCCCCGCACCTGCGTACTCGCCTCGGGATCGGACGCCCGAGACAGCATCAGGGACTACAAGGAGTGTCATATGTCAACCACATCGTCGTGCCGGATCTGCGGAGATACGGTCAACGAGTTCATCGACTTCGGGAAGCAGCCGGCATCTGACGCGTTCGTGACGCCGGGCGAGGAGGCACAGGAGTTCTTCTTCCGGCTCGCCGTGGGGATCTGCCAGACGTGCGACATGGTGCAGCTCATGGAGGAGGTCCCCAGGGAGAAGATGTTCCACGAGGACTACCCATACCTGTCCTCGGGATCGACCGTGATGCGGGCGCACTTCGAAGGCCTTGCGCAGCGTTTCCTGAACACCGAGCTGACCGGCGACGACCCGTTCATCGTGGAACTCGGCTCCAATGACGGGACGATGCTGCACACCATCGCCACGGCAGGCGTCCGGCACCTCGGCGTCGAACCGTCCGGCGGAGTCGCCGAACTGGCCGCCACCAAGGGCATCCGGGTGCGCAAGGCCTTCTTCGAGGAGTCGACCGCCACGTCCATCCGTACCTCGGACGGGCCTGCGGACGTCATCTACGCCGCCAACACCCTGTGTCACATCCCCTACATGGAGTCGATCCTCCGGGGTGTGACGACGCTGCTCGCGCCGAACGGCGTCTTCGTCTTCGAAGACCCCTACTTCGCCGAGATCGTCGAGCGGGCCTCCTTCGATCAGATCTACGACGAGCACTTCTACTTCTTCACCGCCCGCTCGGTCGACGAGATGGCCCGGCGGCACGGCCTCGAACTCGTCGACGTCGAGCGGCTCGCCGTCCACGGCGGCGAGGTCCGCTACACCCTGGCCCGGCCGGGAGCACGGCAGCGGACCTCGGCGGTGACCGAACTGCTCGCGGCGGAGGAGGCCGCGAAGCTGACCGATCTCGCGACGCTGACCGACTTCCGGACTCGGGTCGAGAAGAACCGGGACGACCTGCTCACGTTCCTGCGGGAGCAGCGGGACAAGGGCAACCGGGTCGTCGGCTACGGGGCGACGGCGAAGAGCGCGACGGTGACCAACTACCTCGGCATCGGGCCGGACCTGGTCTCCTTCGTCTGCGACACGACGCCCGCCAAGCAGGGGAAGCTGACGCCGGGGGCGCACCTGCCGGTTCGGCCGCCGTCGGCCTTCCACGAGGACTACCCGCAGTACGCGCTGTTGTTCGCCTGGAACCACGCCGAGGAGATCATGGCCAAGGAACAGGCGTTCCGCGACTCCGGCGGACAGTGGATCCTCTACGTCCCGACCGTGCACCTTGTCTGAGCACGCGGGCGGCTCCATGGTCGACACGGCAGCACTCGTCGACACGGCAGCACGGCACGACATCGACGGCACCGAGACGGCGAACCCGGCTCGGCGCATCGCGGTGCTGGGCGCCTCCGGCTTCATCGGCTCGGCCGTGGCGGCGGCGCTGGCCCGCCGCCCGGCCCGGCTGCGGCTGCTGGCCAGGGGGCCGAGCCCGGTGCCGCCGGAAGCCGTGGACGCGGAGGTGATCACCGCCGATCTCACCGACACCGGGGCGTTGGCCGAGGCAGTGGCGGACGCGGACGTCGTGCTCAATCTGCTGCTCTACACGGGCGGCGGGACGTGGCGGGCCGCCGAGGCGGACCCGCACAGCGAGCGGACCAACGTCGGAGTGACCCGTGATCTCGTACGCATCCTCCGGTCGAACCCGCGACCGGGACCGCCGCCGATCGTCGTGGTGCCGGGCTCGACCTCACAGCTCGGTGCAGGCGGCTCGGGTCTCGTCGACGGCACCGAGGTGGACGAGCCTGCGACGGTCTACGACCGGCAGAAGTCGGCCGCCGAGAAGGTGTTGACGGACGCCACCGCCGATGGCGTGCTCCGAGGCGTGTCGCTGCGCCTGCCCACGGTGTTCGGCGCCGCCCCGCACGCCGCCGACCGGGGCGTGGTGACGGCGATGGCTCGACGCGCGTTGGCGGGCGAGCCGCTGACCGTGTGGGACGGCGGCGAGACCGAACGGGACCTGCTCCACGTCCGGGACGCCGCCGAGGCCGTCCTGGCCTGCGTCGATCATGCCGACGCGCTCTCGGGCACGCACTGGCTGATCGGGACCGGACGAGGCACGACCGTCCGCGCACTGTTCACCGCAATCGCTGCGGTGGTCGCCGAGCAGACCGGTCGCCCTGCGGTGGACGTCGTGTCGGTGCCCGCCCCCGTGCACGCGACGGAGATGGACTTTCGCAGCATCATCGCCGACCCGACCCGATTCCGGACGGTGACGGGCTGGCAGGCGGGAGTCGAGCTGCGCGCGGCGCTGAAGCACACGGTGGCTGCTCTGATCGAGGAGACCGCGCACGAGGAGTCCCTCTCGCCGCGGTCCTGATCCGGCAAGGCCGAACCAGGAACCGCTCGACAGGCAGCAAACAGCCGGCCACGGTCGACGTGCCGCTCCCGTCCTCCAGCCCGACAAGGCCGCCGACCGCGGCAGACCGGGCGGCACGTCGACCGAGCACCGCAACAGGTCCGCCGCACCCCGGCCCGCCCAACGGGCGAACGGTCTCGGCCCGCCGAACAGGCGAGAAACCGCCCTCGGCGAACACGCGAAGACCCCGGCCGCCGCCGGGAAAGGCGGCAGCCGGGGTCTCGTCAGGTCCGACCGGAACCGGGTGTCGGCGGTGTGATCGCCTCAGCTCACGACCAGGTTCCGGCGGCGGAACACCGTGATGGCGATGACCATCATCACCACGGCCATCGCCAACAGGACGCCCAGTTCGAGCATCACCTGCCCGACTCCGGTGCCGGGCGTGGTCAGGGTGAGCAGCGCGTCCATCGCCCAGGCGTGCGGGAAGACGTAGCCGACCGCGTTGAGCGCGTCGGGCGCGACCTCCCTCGGCCAGAAGCAGCCGCCGAGCATGCCGAGGATGATGCCGATGGGCGGCCCGATCGCGGGCGGATGCGAACTCGACTTCGCCAGGCTGCCGACCAGCATCGCCGCGCCCGTGGCTACCAGGCAGAACGCTCCGACGATCGCGATGACCGCCAGCGGATCGCCCCAGCTGGTGCCGAACATCAGGCTGCTCACCACGGTGATGAGCAGGGCCTGCGCCACCGCGACGAGCAGCCTGCTGACGGCCTCGCCGAGCAGGACGGCCCGCTGACTGACCGGGGCGGCCAGGGTGCGCCGCGTCATGCCCAGCCTGCGGCTCTCCACGAGTGCCGCCGCCACCGCCATCGAGTTGATGAAGGTGAACAGCAGCAGGTTGGCGGGCGCGGTGTAGGCGAAGCCGGTGGGCGTGCCGTCCCCGGAGCCGGAGGTGCTCACCGTGACGGCGACCGCCTCCTCCTGCGCGGCACGGACGTCGGCGGCGGCCTGCTCAGGGGACGAACCCGCCGAGGTGGCTGCCCGCGTGGCCTCCAGCACCGCCGACACCTTGCCGAGCGAGGCGTCGATGGCGCTGCGGGCGGCCATTCCAGTGCCGTTCATCTGGGTCATGACCAGGTCGAGTTCGGTGGAGCCGCTGGGAATCACCAGTCCCGCCGCGAGTGAGCCCTGCCGGACGGCGTCGCCCAGCGCATCCGCGCTCTCGACGTCCTCGACGGCCAGCGAGGAGTTGTTCCGCAGCTCCGCGAGGATCGCCTCGCCCGTCTCGTCGACGTCCTGGGCGACGACGCCGACCGGGATCTGTGCTCCCGAGGAGCTGCCGCCCATGGCGAGTCCGACGAAGATGATGGCGATGAACGGCATCACCACCATGAAGAACAGACCCATCCGGTCGCGGGTCTGGCGGCGAAGGTTGGCGGCGACCAGCGCGCCGACGGCACGCAGCGTCATCCGAAGAGTCCTTTCCGAAAGCGGAGCGCGGCGAGCGCACCCGTGACCAGCGCGATCCCGCCGATCACGGCGAGAGGAACCGCGACCGCGCCGATGCCGCCGCCGGAGACGGCGAGTTCGGACAGGCCGGTGGACGCCCACCCGTTCGGCGTGATCAGCGCCAGCGTCTGGAGGACGTCCGGCAGGTTGTAGAGCGGGACGAGGCTGCCGCCCAGAACCGCGAAGACGAAGGCGATGCCCAGGTTGAAGCCGTCGGCCTGTGCGTCGGTCTTGGCGCCGCTGGCGATGAGCATCGTGATCGCCGTCGCCGCGAGCGCGTGTGCGGCGCACAGCGCGAACACGGCGAGTGGATCACCCCAGCTCGTCCCGAACAACAGCACCGACGAGCCCCACGTGACGCACATGCTGGTCAACGCGAGGCCGAAGCCGACGAGCCCCTTCCCCGCCACGGCCGTCCACGGTGGAACCGGTGCCGCCCTGATGCGGCTGAGCGTCCCGTTCTGCCGCTCGGTGAGCAGACTCCGCGCGGAGGTGCCCACGACGAGGAAGGCGAACAGCACGGCCATGCCCGACCCGTAGTAGACCGAGGAGTCGATGCTGCCCCCGGTCATCGGGTCGCTGTTCAAGGTCAGCGCGGGGCCTTCGGCGCCGTTGGCCTCGACGAACTCCCCGACCTCGTCACTGGGCACGCCCGCGTCCAGCGAGGCCCGCACCGCCAGGGTGCGTGCCTCGACGAGTGCCGAGATCCGGTCGACCATGCTCGTGGCGACGACGCCCGCCAACGGCGCGGCCTCGGAGGTCATGACGTCGACCTCGCCGCCTCGGCCGTCGCCGACGCTGTCGCTGAAGCCGGGGGGGAACACGATCGCGGCGCCGATCGCGCCCTCGTCCAGTGCGGTGCGAGCCTCGTCCTCGGCGTCGAAGGCCTCTAACGTGAGGATGCCCTCGAGTTCCTCGGAGTCCAGCGCCTCGCTCTGGACGCTGGCCGGGAACTCGCCGCCGTCGAGGTCGACGATGCCGATCGTGGCCCGCAGCGGCGGATCGTCGCCGCCGAGGGCGAAGCCGAACATCGAGGCCAACGCCACCGGGGCGACCAGGGCGATCAACAGCGCCGTGCCGTCACGAAGCCGGGTGCGCAGCTCGTGGCCGCTGACCACCAGCAGTGCTCTCAGCATGATCAGTCCCTCAGCTTGCTGCCGGTCAGGTGCAGGAAGGCCGCTTCGAGGTCGGGTTCGACCACCTCGACGCCGGTGACGGCCGCCGAGCCCTCGACGGCGCCGATCAGCGACGGCAGCAGGTGTCTGCCGTCCTTGGCGACCAGCCGGACGGTCGAGCCGTCGACCACGACGGCCTCGGTGACGCCCTCCACGGTCCGCAGCTTCTCCGCCGCAGTGGTGAGGTCGCCGTCCAGCACCAGCTCCACGCGGTCGGCGGTGCCGAGCCGGGAGACCAGCTCCTTACGGGTGCCCTCGGCCACCAGCCTGCCTCGGTCGATGACGCCGACCCGGTGGCTGATCCGCTCGACCTCCTCCATGTAGTGGGAGATGTAGAGCAGGCTCATGCCCTGCTGGACGAGGAGTTCCACGCCGTCGAGGATCGCCTTGCGACTCTGCGGGTCCACGCCGACCGTCGGCTCGTCGAGCACGAGGATCTTGGGCTCGTGCAGCAGCGCGGCGCCGATGTTGATCCGCCGCTTCATACCGCCGGAATAGCCGCTGATCT
This sequence comes from Actinoalloteichus fjordicus, assembly GCF_001941625.1. Classification (NCBI taxonomy): domain Bacteria; kingdom Bacillati; phylum Actinomycetota; class Actinomycetes; order Pseudonocardiales; family Pseudonocardiaceae; genus Actinoalloteichus; species Actinoalloteichus fjordicus. Next base: position 1,278,242 of record NZ_CP016076.1, on the reverse strand, counting down.
TCTCGTCGGCGCGGTCGGTCAGCGTGACCAGTTCCAGGACCTCGTCGATGCGTCTGCGCAGGTCACGTCGGGACAGGCCGTAGAGCCTGCCGAAGTAGCGCAGGTTCTCCCGGCCGGTGAGCTCGGGGAACAGCGCGATCTCCTGCGGCACGTACCCGATGTGCGCCTTGGCCTTCATCGGGTCGCCCGCCAGGTCGGCACCGCAGATCCGCACGGTTCCCTTGTCGGGTCGCAGCAGGCCGACCAGCATGGACACCGTCGTGCTCTTGCCTGCCCCGTTGGGGCCGAGCAGGCCGTACGCCTGCGCGGGCTCGATCTGGAAGCCCACGTCGTCCACGGCGAGGTTGTCGCCGTAGCGCTTCTCCAGACCCTCGCACACCAGGGTGGGAGTCATCGGGCGCCTCCTGAGGAACAGCCCTCGATGTGCTCGGGCGAGGTGCGGTCCACGACGTTGTTCTCGAAGTACTGGCGTTCGAGGCCGTCACTGACGTCGACGTCCAGCGGCTCGTTGCCGGTGATGCGGTTCCACAGCACCTTGTTGTCCGCGACCTCGCCGCCGCCCCACTCCGTGGAGGAGGCCATCGCCACCGCGCCGCCGATGACCGAGGGCCCGCTGGGTCGGTGATCGACGATGCGGTTGCCGACGACCGTGGTGCGACAGGCGCCGATCAGACCGACGCCGACCCCGGAGATCGGCGGACCCGCCGCGCCGAGCCCCTCGGGCTCGACGCCTGCCGACAGGCCGTTGTCATACAGGTCGTTGTCGGCTACGAGGTTGTCGGTCGCGCCACCGGGCGGCTCACCGGGGTAGGCCTGGTTGAGCACCAGGACGCCTGCGGCGTTGCCGTGACTGCGGTTGCGTCGTACCTGGGCGAACGAGGCGTTGTCGACGAAGATCCCGAAGGCGTTGTCGAAGGTGTCGTTGTCCTCGATCAGCGCGTCGGAGCGGGAGCAGAAGCTGAGGGCGATGCCGCCGTATCGGCTGCCGGACGCGGTGCAGCGCAGCACGCGCACGCCGCCGGACTCGCGGACGTAGACGCCCCAGAGTTCGTTGTCCCGCACCACGAGGTCCTCGAAGTCGAGGTCGGAGGTGGTGTGCGCGTACACGCCCGCGCCGCTGAAGCCCTGCACGGTCAGGCCGCGCAGCGTGATGCCGGTGACGCCCTCGGCGTGGATGACGATGCCGCTGGAGACCTCCGTGGTGGCATCCGTCAGCTCGGGTATCCCGTCGGGAGCCGTCCCGCCGGGAATCAGGACGGTCCGCTCGGCGCCGTCGCCGACGAGTGTCACCCCGCTGTGTCTGATCAACAGATGTTCGGCGTAGGTACCCTCGGTGAGTCGGACGGTGGCGCCCGCCCCCGCGCTGTCGAGCGCTTGCTGGATGGATTCGCCCGGTCTCACGACCGTCTCAGCAGGGGCTTGAGCTAAGGACATCCTGGTGCTCCCTTCTTGGTCATCGTCTTCGCGGAAGTCGTCACCACGGCCAGTGCGACGAGCACGCTCTCGTCCAGGCCCCAGCGGGCGGCGCCGGTGACGCTCAACCCGCCCTGACCGGGTGCCAGCCGCGCCAGTGCGGCGGTGCGGCTCGCGCCGCGCACGGCGTAGGTGTCGGTGGTGGTCAGTGCGAACCCGGTGGCCGCGCCGAGGCCTGCCGCCGCCTCGTCGAGCAGCGCAGTGACCTCGTCGTCGATCTCCTCGGCCTGCGCGGGGACCGCAGGGGCAGGCGGCGGGACGGACCCGACGGCAGACGCTCGTTCGAAGTCATGCCAGCTGAATCCGTCCGGACGGCCGCCGACCGCCTTGATCAGGCATTCCTTGACGGCGAAGTCGGGGGCGGCGTCGGCGGCGCCCGTGTGCAGCTTTCGCTCGGACGGCGTGGCGACCTGTCGGAGGTAGACGTCGCCGAGGTCTGAGAGCATGCGTCTCAGTCGGCCTCTCTCCACTATGTCCACCCCGAGCAGTACCGCCACCGTCGTCACGCAGGCACGCTCGCGAACTTTGTCATGAACCGCGCTAGATGAGAAGAATACTCATCTCCGCGTTCGAGCATCGGGATATGACCGCAGTCCTCGATGAGGACCATGTCGCTGGTGGGATGGGCCTCGACGACGTCGACCCAGGCGTCGACCGGCGTCATCCGATCGTGTCTGCCCCATAGGTACAGCGACGGGCAGCGCACCGTCTCCAACGCGGCCTGCACCGGATAGGACCGCGTCGCACGAAGGCTGCGGGCCATGCTCAGCATCGAGTTCGGCTGCTCCAGCAGCGTTCCCGTCTCCGCGAGCTGCTCGTCGCTGAAGTGGCGTCCGGAATGGAACAACGCCGCCATCATCCGCGCCTCGAACTCGGGTCCGCTGGGCTTGACCCCGGCTCGACGGTCCATGCTGAGTCCTACGTCCGGGTCGGCGGTCAGGCCGGGCGCACCGCTGACCACGATGCCGCGCACCCGGTCGGGGAACCGCAGGGCCAGATCGATCGCGACGAGCCCGCCCAGCGAGTTGGCGCAGACCACGAGGTCCTCGACGCCTGCCGCGTCACAGACCGCCAGCATCGCGTCGCCGAGCCGCTCGATCGACCCCGCGACCTTGCTGTCCACCGCGCAGACGGGCTGATTGGTGCGCAGGACCGACCAGCCCGCGTCCGACAGCGCCTGATACGGGTGATCCCAGATCCAGCCACCGGCGAACAGGGCGGAGACGAACACTGCGGTAGGCCCGGCACCGCCGTCAAGCCGGTGGTCTGCGGTGAACAACGTCATGAAGCGCTCCAGTCACAGTAGGGGTTCTGGCTCCGGGGCCCATCCGCAGTCGCACGCGGCGGCACCGGGCTCGACGCCGTGCATCGTGACGACCGAGTCGCACTCCGGGCACCGCGCGTACTCCCGGATCGCGGTGGGCTCCCAGATGCTGGTCAGCGCCCGCGTGCAGAGTCCGCTCTTGAAGAACCGGCGCATCGCCCGTTGATGCGGTCTGGCGTGCACGGCCCGCACCGACTCCGCCCGGTCGAAGGCCGTCAGGGTGAACTTCCGGCGGCCGATGTCGAAGGTCGAGGCGCCCAGGAAGCCCTGGGAGGCCCGCAGCGACTTGACGACCTCCACGCTCAGCAGATCGACGTCGGCGGCCTCCGCGTCGTCGCGGATCTCCAGCCAGGTCAGGGCGAGCACGCCCGGCGGCGTCGTGCGCCCCACCGAGGTCCGGGAGCTGACGCCGAACTCCCGATCACCGTCGGCGGCAGGGGTGAACCGAGCCTCGAAGCCCAGGGCGGCGGCCACGGCGAGCCGGTCGAAGGTCCGCACCACGTGCGCCCCGTCGGCGTCGGCGGTGACCACGTCGGTGCCGCGCACCGCGACGGCGCCGCCGGTGGCGGGCATCCCGAGGTATGAGGAGCGGTGATCGGCGGTGAGCCGCCAGGAGACCAGGACGACCTCCGCCGAGGGGACCAGCTGCTCGATCTCGATCCGCAGTCCGGCGAACCGCGCGAGCACCTGCTCGGCGTGGGCGAGAAGCGCGTCGCCGGCGATCGGCTCCTCGGTGTCCGGGTCGCTGAACGAGGCGACGGAGTCCGCGACGGCCGAGGCGTCACCGGTCTGCCAGGCCGCCAGGTGCGCTCGAACGATCTCGATGAGTTCCACGTTCACGCCGCCTCGCAATGGTGGTCTTCCGGTAAGGGCGCCGAGGCGATGGCCACCGACAGCGCCGTGTCGCGGGTGTGGCTGATCGACACCCGGATCTGCTCTCCGCCGCGCTCCGCCGCTCGGCGGGCGAGATCGCCGCTGAGCCGGACCCTCGGCGGATGGCCGTGCAGGCACGCGGCGGTCGCCGCGCACATCGGCGACGGCTGCGGAAGCACCTCCGCCTGACCGAGGTGCTCTGCCGTCTCCGCCACGGCCAGCAGGCGCAGCACCGCGTACTTCGCCGCCAGCCTGCCCGCCCAGTGCTCCAGGGTGCGGCCCGCGCCGGAACGCAGCCGCTCGGCGCGGGTGAACACCTCGTCGATCGACACCGGCTCGCCCCGGCCGGGTGCCCGGTCGGACGGACTCGCCGCACCCCGTCCGGCATCCGCGCCGTCCGGTGCGACGGGCTCTGTATCAGCGGGCCGTCGAGCCGACAGGCCCACGAGGAGCTGCTGCGGCTCGGTCAGCCCCGCGAAACGGACGACGGCCGAGCCCGCCCGGTTCATGCGGCCCCGGCCTTGACGAGCCTGCGTGCCGCCGACGGGTCGGCCATGCTGACGCAGCGGGTCGGGGTGCCGCGCAGCAGGGCGGTGAGGGTCTTGCTGTCACCGACCTCGACGCAGGTGGCGCCCTCGATCCTGGTCATCGTCTCCGCCCACCGCACCCGGCGGGTGAGCTGCTCGATCAGACAGTCCCGCACGACGTCGAGGTCGGTGGTCGGTTCGGCGGTCGCATTGGGGATCACCGGGATGCGCGGCGCGGCCATCGGCTCCGCGCGCACCGCATCGGCCCACCGCTGCGCGACGGGTGCCATCAGCGGCGAGTGGAAGGCGTCGCTGACCTCCAGCGGGCGGACCTTCCCCGGGCTGTCCACTGCGGTCACGAATCGCTCGATCGCCGCGCGGGAGCCCGACACGACCACGTTCTCCTGCGCGTTCTCCAGCCCCACCACCAGCGGTTCGTCGGGAGTGGACGCCTCGGCGACCAGCGCCTCCACCTCCGCCTGCTGCATCCCCCGCACGGCGGTCATCCCGCCGAGGCCGCCGCACTCGGCCATCAGCCGCGCCCGCGTGGAGACCAGCCGGAGCGTGCCCGCCAGATCGAGCACCCCGGCCGCGTGCAGCGCGCTGATCTCCCCGACGCTGTGCCCGGCGACGATCTCGGGCTCGTGGCCCTCCTCCGCCAGCACCGCCAGGGCCGCCAGATTGCACACCGTGACGGCGGGCTGGGCGTTCTCGGTCGCGATCAGCGCGCTCGTCGGCCCGGACGCGCAGAGGGCCGAGACCGGCGCGGGCAGGAGTTCGTCGGCCCTGGCGAACACGTCGGCCGCGACCTTCCTGGCCCGCAGCCGCGCCCCCATTCCCACGCGGAGCGTGCCCTGACCGGGAAAGAGAAACGCGAGCATGATCTGACCTCCTGACTCTGGAGAACCTCGGCACTCTCTACAGCCGCCGGCGGCGCCGCGTCGCCCCACTGGCCTGCTGGGTGCCCAGGAAGCCGAGGAGGAGTTCGTTGACCCGCTCGGGGGCGTCCAGCGGAATCCAGTGGCTGGCGCCCTCGATGCGCTCGTAGCGCCACGGTCCCTTGACGTGCCTGCCCGACTCGGCCATGCCCTCCTCCAGCAGGGCCTTGTCACCGCTGGACCAGATGCCCAGCGTCGGCGACAGCACCGGCGGGAAGTTGCCCTGCGGCTCCAGTTCGGCGGCGGGCGATCGGTTGGCGCGGTACCAGTTCAGCCCCGCGGTCAGCGCGCCCGGCTTGGCCAGTTCCCGCAGGTAGCGCGCGTGGTCGCCCTCGCCGCCGATGATCTGCTTGAACAGTCGCCATCCGTTGCGCCGCAGCAGCTGCTCGCTGACGCCGGGGAACTGGTAGTAGAGCATGTACCAGGACAGCTCCCGCTGCGCGATCGACGGAGTCAGCGAGGTCGCCGGGTGGCCCACCGACAGCACGGCGAGGTGGTCGACCCGCCGAGGCATGAGGAAGGCGTACATCCACGCCACCGCGGCGCCCCAGTCGTGGCCGACGACGTGGGCCTTCTGGATGTCCAGCGCCTGGGTCAGCGCGACCACGTCGTTGATGATGGTGCGCAGGGTGTAGGCCTCGATCTCCTGCGGCTTGCTCGACTCGCCGAACCCGCGCAGATCGGGCGCGATGACCCGGTATCCCGCGTCGAGAAGGGCCGGAATCTGATTCCGCCACAGGTAGGAGGAGTCGGGAAAGCCGTGCAGCAGCAGCACGGGATCGCCATGGCCCTCGTCGACGAACGCGATGTCGACGCCGTTGACGTGCAGCTTCTTGTTGGTCACACCGTCTCCCTCAGCAGCCGCTCGGCGAAGAACTCGCTGAACCCGAACTCCGGCACGTTCTCCGGGCCGACCATGTTCAGCAGGCCGGTGACCTGGAAGGCGTCGTTCTCGGTCATCAGCCTGCGGGCCCGCCTGCGCCGTTCTACGGCGTGCGGCCCGAACTCCACCTGTAGCTTCGTCATGATCTTCGCGCCGTAGTGCAGTCGCTCCATCCGGGCGTTGCGCTCGGAGATGAACGGCTCGAAGGCCTCCTGCGACCAGTCGTCGCCACCGGTCAGCACCTCACACACCATCCGCGCATCCCGCAGGCTCGTGGAGAGCCCGGTGCCGAGGATGGTGTCGCTGGTTCCGGCCTCGTCGCCGATGAGCACCACGCCCTCGGCCAACGGCTTCTGGTCGGTGATGCTCACCACCGACGGCCACACCACCAACGGCCCGGCCTGTTTCGCTGCCTGAACCGCTTTACCGCCGTCGGGCAGTGCGGCGAGGTCATAGGCGGCAAGGAAACGCTCGACGCGGTCTGCACCGCGATACTTCTCCTGGTCGCCCGTGGCGAAGTTCAGGTAGAGCCGCGCCCGGCCGTAGCCCTGCGGGAACACCATGAACATGACGTCGCCCTCGGTGCCCATCGCCTGCACGTCGACCGGCCAGTCGTCCAAGCCCTCCACGAGCATTCCGGCGCCCCAGTGGTGGACCTCGGTGGTGGTGCTGACGCCGATCTGCCTGCCGACCGCACAGGCCCGGCCGCTGGCGCCGAGCACCATGCGGGCCCGGACCTCGTGCTCGCCCTCGCTGGTGCGGTATCGCACCGACGGCTCCCGGCCTGCCGTGACCTCGATCTTGGACGCGCCCATCACCACCTGCGCACCCAGGCGCACGGCCTGCTCCGTCACGGCCTCGCAGACGCCCCAGTGCGGGAAGGACTGCGGGCCGCCGACCTCCGGCAGGAAGCGGGTCATGTCCACGGCCATCGCGTCGTCGGGGTGCACGACCTCGTCCCACTGGACCCACTCGCGGATCTCCCAGGCACCGCCCGCCGCGAAGGCGTCGTCGACCCCGAGGAGCTGGGTCTCGCGAATCCCCCATGGCGCGAGCCACTCGCCACGCACCAGGTCCGTGTAGGTCTTCTGCTTCTCCAGCATCAGGACCGACAGACCGTGCGCGGCCAGGTTGCTCGCCGAGGCCGATCCGGCGATGCCGCCGCCGATCACGACCACGTCGACGTCGTCGTGGGTCACTTCCCCCACCCCTCCCAGAACGTGCGCTGGCCGGCGTCGATGCGCTCCGCCGGTCGGAAATTCGTGCCGAGCGTGTACGCGACGGGCACCATGCAGACCTGCGTCACGCCGGACGGGATGCCGAGCAGCTCCGCCGCCTGCCGCGCGAAGGGCAGGTGCATGCAGGTGATCGTGCTGCCGAGCCCTCGGCTGCGCAGGGCCAGTTGCAGGGACCAGATCGCCGGAAAGATCGAGCCGTAGAACGTGCTCGCCCGCAGCTGTCCGAGCCGCACCTGGTGAGCCGGATCGTCGGCGGGCTTGTGCGCGTTGAGGCGTTCCCACTCGGCGTCGATCGTCGCGGCATCCGGCGGCCTGCCCACGACACAGGGCAGGATCAGCGCGGGCACCCTGGCGACGGCCGCAGGCAGCGCGGCGGCCGACTCCTCGTTGCGGCGGGCCTGCGGCGAGTTCCGCCGCCTGCCCGACTTCGTGGAGATCTCGGCCTTGTGGAACCGCCAGGCCCGGCGGAACAGCTCGGCCAGCGACTCCTTGGTCTCCGGATCGGTGATCACCAGCCAACGCCAGTTCTGCGCGTTGTCGGCGGTCGGCGCCTGCACCGCCAGGCGCAGCGACTCCTCGATCAGCTCCCTCGGCACCGGGGTGTCCAGGTCCAGCCTGCGCCGGACCGACCGGGTGGTGCTCAGGAGTCGGTCGGTCTCGGCGAGGTCGAACGGCGCCGAGTTCACGGCTTCCCCAGCAGGATCGTGCCCCGCAGCGAACCAGGCGCCGAGGTCAGCGCGAGCGCCGAGGTCACCTCGCCCGCCATCTCCGGCTTGGTCACATAGCGGTCCATGGCGCCGAATCGAGGGCTGGTGAGCCCGACCAGCGCGGGTGCGACGCCGTCGCGGACGGCCATGGCGGCCACCGCGAGGTTCATCGCGCCGGACGCGGCCTGGCAGTCTCCGGTCTGGCCGACCGGGCTGGTGAGCAGCCCGTCGGGAACGGCGTCGAACAGCACGGCCGCCTCGTCGGCGTCGGCGCTGCCGCCGGTGCCTGCGCCGACCACCAGACCGACGTCGGCGACGGACAGACCGTCGAGGCTGCGCCTGATCAGCTCGCCGTCGCCGTCGGCTCCGTCACTCGCCGCGTGGCGGGTGCCGAGGATCTCGGCGTAGGGCCTGCCGCCTCGGGCCCGGCAGTGTTCGGCGGACTCCACCACGAAGGCCACCGCGCCGGAGCCGGGAATCGTGCCGTCGTGATCCCGGCCGTAGGGCGTGGTGCCGGGTGCCTCGGGGGCAGGCTCCGCCGTCTCGTCGGCGGCCACGACCAGCACGACCTCGGCCTTGCCCGACCGGATCGTCTCGACCGCGCAGTCCAGTGCGATCGAGGCGGAGGCGCCGCCGTTGCAGATGGTGGTGGTGGGTCCGCGCAGACCGAGGGTCTGGCAGACCGCGCCGCCCGTGGCGTTGAGCACGACGTTGGAGAAGCTCAGCACCGAGGGCTTGTTCGGGTTGGCCGCGACGCTCTCGTCGAACCCGCCGGTGCTCTCCACGGAGCCCGCCGCGGTCGCGAAGATCACGCCGATGTCCTCCATGGCAGCCCTCGGCAGCTTCAGGGCGGCGTCCTCCCAGGCCAGCCGCGAGGCGGCGATGGCGAGGCGGGACAGGTCGTTCATGTGCCGCCACAGGGAACGCGGCGCGAAGGTCCGCCCGGTCAGCGACGGGACCTGCCCGGCGGCCTGTCTGCCGGTGGCGATCGCCTCGGCGAGGTCCGCGACGCCGATGCCCAGTCCGCTCACCGGTCCGAGACCGCTGATGACGACCGGCGTTCGCGGCAGCTCCTCGTACTCCCGTTCGCCACGCGGGGTGGTGAGCACCAGCGAGACGTTGTTCCCGCCGAACGCGTAGTTGTTGGAGACCACCGTGTCGATCGGGAAGGACCGCGCGGTGTTCGGCACGAAGTCCAACGGCGGCGGGCCCGACTCGGCGGGCGCGGTCGCCGGGTCGGCTGCCGCGTTCTCGGTCGCGTCGTTCTCCGGAGCCTCGTCGAAGCCGATGGTGGGCGGGGCCGTCCCGTGCCGCAGCGCGAGCACGCTGGCCACCGCCTCCACGGCGCCCGCCGCACCGAGGGTGTGCCCGAGGAACGACTTGATGCTGCTGGTCGGCACCTGTCCGGCACGATCGCCGAACACGGTGCGCATGACCTTGATCTCCATCGAGTCATTGGCGGGCGTGCCGGTGCCGTGCCCGGAGACGTAGCTGACGTCCTCGGCCGTCATGCCCGCGTCCGCGAACGCCCGACGCATCGCGCTGGCACCGCCGCGACCGGTGGGATCGGGAGCGGTCGCGTGGTAGGCGTCGGCCGAGAGCCCGTAGCCCGCGACCTCGGCCAGCGGCGTCCCGCCCCGAGCCAGCACCCGATCCAGCGGCTCGACCACCAGGAAGGCGGCGCCCTCGCCGAGGTTCAGGCCGTCGGAGGTGCTGTAGGGCCTGCACGGCCCGGTGCTCAGCGCCTGAAGACCGGCGAACCCGGCGTAGGTGCCGAACAGCAGGGGGTCGACGCCGCCCGCCAGCACGACGTCGGCCTCCCCGGTGAGGATCTTGTCCCTGGCCAGGCCCACCGCGTTGCCGCCTGCCGCACAGGCGGTCGACACCAGGATGCGCGGTCCGCGAGCGCCGAGTCGGCCCGCGACCACGTCGCCGGTGCGGTGCATCGGCTGGTATCGGCCCTCGGCGTCCGGCGTCGCCTGACACTTGCCGAGCACGATGCCGAAGCGGTCGCCGTCCACGACGTCGGACGCCAGCCCGGCGCCCGCGACGGCCTGCCGCGCCGCGACCAGGGCCAGTTGAGCGGTCCGATCGAGGTCGGCGTCGCCCGCCGGGAGTTGATCAGTGATCCACTCGGTGGGGACCTGCCCGGCGAAGCGGGCGTCGAAAGCCGCGTAGGCCCCGTCCGAGATCGGCGTGATGCCGCTGTCCCCGGAGGTCAGCCGCGCCCAGAACTCGACCGGATCACGGCCGATGGCACAGATGACACCGAGTCCGGTGATGACGACTGGTCGCAGCGCCATGCTCGTGTTCCTCCTAGACGATCAAGCGATCAGACGATCGGAATGCTCCAGCTCTTGGGCGAGACGTACGGGCTGGTCAGCGTCTCGATCTCCGCGTCGCCCGCCGTCAGGTCCAGCCCGGCGGCCGCGAGATCGGACTCGACCCTGGCGAGCCCGAGCGCGGCCCCGAGGCCGACGCTGTACACGGCGTGCACGACCTCGCCGATGTCCTGCCCGGCGGCCAGCACCCGCGTGCCCGGCGCGGGAACGGCGTCGCCGCCCCGGAAGCCGATGGTCCGGGGGCCGCTCTGCTCGGCGAAGGCCGCGAGCACGGCGTCCCGCCCGACGAAGGACTCCTTGGTGATGTCCACGAGCCAGCCCGCGCCGACCTCCAGGACCCCGGTGCCCGCAGGCGCCTCGTGGCGGACCACCGGCTGGCGGACCTCCAGCATCGCCAGCTCCAGCACGTCCTGCCCGGCGGGGACCGCGTGCTCACAGGCCTGCGTCCACAGCTTCTTGGCGGTCTCGTGCGCGGCGACGACCTTGTAGCCGTACTCGCCGCTGGAACCGGTGCGGCCGAACAGGATGTCGGCGCCGTCCCACTGGGTGTCCACGACGCTGTCCAGCGGAAGCGCGGCCAGCTCGCTGTCGATCAGCCTGCCGATGACGCCCCAGGAGTACGGGCCCTCGACGGCGATGACGGTCAGCTCGTCGGAGCGGTCGACGATCTCGACCTCGTCCGCGTTCTGCGACCGGAGGTACTCGATCAGCCGAGTGCCCGCGCCGCAGGAGCTCTCCAGGATCGCGCCGTCCTCTCGGCCCCAGACCACGACCTGATCGACGATCGCGCCCGTCTCATCGAGGATCAGGCTCGTGGTGGAGCGCTCGGACGTCAGGTACTCGACGTCGCGGGCCAGCACGCGCTGGAGGAAGTCGCCTGCCGAGGAGCCGCGCACCTGCACGAGCCGCGACCCGCCGAGGTCCAGCACGGCGGCCCGGCCGCGGATCGCCTCGTACTCGGCCTCGGTCGTCGTGTAGCGCAGCGGGACGGAGGCCTCCAGCACCTGGCCGTAGACGGTTCCCTCAGGATGAACCGGGGTGAGTGCGGATTCCATTCGTCACACCTTTCTCAACGTGTTGTTGGCGCCGGGGTCGGTGATCGTGATGACGCCCTCGGCGGCGACCTGGTCGTCCGTCCTGGCCACGACGCGGTACTCGCCGACACCGCGCGCGCCTGCGGTGCGCACGGCGGAGAGCACGATCCGGTCGCCGGGCACGATCCGCTTCTTGAAGCGCATCGACCGGACTCCGGTGAGATAACTGATCTTTCCCGCGCCTGCCAGCGAGAAGACGACGCCCGCCAGCTGGGCCATCGCCTCGATGACGACGATGCCGGGCAGGATCGCCTCGTCCGGGAAGTGTCCTTGGAACCAGAACTCGGTCCCGGCGACGTTCTTGATCGCCACGCCCTCGACGCCGGGCTCGACCTTCTCGATCCGGTCCAGCAGCAGCATCGGCCACCGGTGCGGGATCAGTTCCTTGATCTGGTCGTTGCTGAGATTGGTGAGCGTCTTGGGCTTCTCGGCGCTCGGCGCCGAACTCGCCTCCGGGCTCGCGGCGGAACTCGTCTCCGGAGTCACGTCCGGCTCCACGTCGGTGCTCGTCATGCCACGGCTGCCTGCGCCGTCCGCAGCGCAGGGTTGACGGAGTCGGCGAGCCTGGAGACCGAGCCGAACACGGACATGTCGCTGTCGTAGAGCGCCACACCGAACTCGGCCTCGATGGCGACGTAGAGCTCCAGGACGTCGAGGCTGTCCAGTTCGAGGCCCCGGCCGAACAGCGGCTGGTCGTCGCTGATCCACTCTGGCTCGATCGGCAGGTCCAGCCGCGACACGATCATCTTCTTGATCTGGGCACAGGTCTGCTTCCGCTCGCCTGCACGCGCCCGCAACTCGTCGATGGTCATCTTCTCTCCTTGCCGGTCGTTTCGGGTGACGCTCCGCTAGCCGAGCCCGCCGCCGTTGGCGACGAGCACCGCCCCGGTGACGTAGGAGGCGTTCTCGGAAGCCAGGAAGCTCACGAGTCGCGCGATCTCGTCCGGGCGTCCCATCCGGCCGAGTCGGATTCGGGACTCGTACTGCTTGCGGATGGGGCCGGACAGCGCGCGGGTCATGTCCGTGGCGACGAAGCCGGGCGCGACCACGTTCGCCCGCACGCCGTGCGGGGCGGCCTCGTAGGCCAGCGCCTTGGTGAAGGAGATGATCGCCCCCTTCGACGCCACGTAGTTCGTCTGTCCGGGGAACCCGCCGTCCAGGCCGCTGGAGGAGGACAGCGTCACGATCGCGCCGCTGCGCTGGTGCTGCATGATGCGCAGCCCCTCACGGCAGGACAGGAAGGTGCCGGTGACGTTGACGTCCATCGGCTCGCGGAACTGCGCGAGGCTCATGGCGACCAGGTGTCGGTCTCGGGTGATCCCGGCGCTGGTCACCAGCACGTCGAGCCTGCCGTGCACCGATCGGACGGTCTGGAACATCTCGCGGACCGCGGTCTCGTCGGTGACGTCGGCGCAGATCGCCGTGGCCTTGCCGCCCGCCTCCTCGATCTCGGCGACGGTCTCCTTCGCATCGCTCTCGGAGCGGGCGTAGTTCACCAGGACGTGGGCGCCCTCGCTTGCCAGGTCGAGTGCGGCGGCGCGGCCGATCCCGCGTGAACCGCCGGTCACCAAGGCCACCGAGCCTTCGGGGAAAAGCATCCTCGTCTCCAGCCGTCGGCGGTTCGTCACATTCACGGACAGGCGGGGGCGTCGTCGTCCTCACCGTGGCTCCGTCGATGGGATGCACCGCACCGGATTCACCTCGAACGCGTCTGGCGGCGCGGACCCCGGTCGTGCAGGGGCAGCGATGCCCTCGACCAGCGCGTTCGCAGGCTCGTAGTTCTCAAGCGTCATGTCCGCCTCGCTTGAGACCGAACGCTAGCCGGGCCGGTTATCACGGTCTTCTCGTTTCGATACTCGGCGATTGACCAGCGAGATCGCAGCGGCGATCCTCAGCCGCATGACAGAGAACGAGGTCGAGGTCCTGATCGTCGGCGGCGGGCCCGTCGGCCTTGCCACCTCGATCGAGCTCTCCCGGCACGGGGTCTCCTCGTTGCTCGTCGAGAAGCACGAGGGGACGTCGATCTTCCCGAAGGCGCGGCTCGTGTCCACCAGGACGATGGAGATCGTCCGGTCCTGGGGCGTGCAGTCCGCGGTGGAGGAGGCCGGGCTGCCGCGCGACGACAGCCTCGCGCTGGGCATCGGCCCGACACTGACGTCGCCCGACTTCCGCCGCGAGGTCGCGCGCATCCACGAGGACGCGCCCCAGAGCCCCACCTACAACTACATCTGCGCCCAGGACGGCTTCGAGGTCATCCTCCGCGAGCTGGCCGAGTCGCTGCCCGGGGGCGAGGTCCGCTTCGCCACCCGGATGACGCGGCTGGCGGTCGACGACGACGGCGTCACCGCCACGATCGCCGACGCCGACGGAGAACGGCAGGTCCGCGCCCGCTACGTCGTGGCCGCTGACGGCAGCCGCAGCGGCGTCCGCGAGTCACTGGGCGTCGCCGTGACCGGCCCGCCGCCGTTGAGCCACATGGTCAGCGTCCTGTTCGACGCCGACCTCGGCACCCTGCTGCACGATCGCCTCGGCGCGCTGTACTTCGTCTACGGCGAGGTCTACTGCGCGGTGGAGTCGGTGGACAACAGACGGCGGTGGACCCTGCAGACCGGCTACGAGCCCGACCAGGGCGAGAGCGCGAGCGACTTCACCCACGAGAGCTGCATCGAACTGGTGCGGGCCGCCGTCGGCGTCGCCGACCTCCCCGTGCGGATCGTCGGGATGCTGCCCTGGATTCAGCAGGCCGTGGTCGCCGAGGAGTTCCGCAGCGGTCGGGTGTTCCTGGTCGGCGACGCGGCACACGTGGCCACGCCGCAGGGCGGCTTCGGGATGAACTGCGGCATCCAGGACGCGCACAACCTGGCGTGGAAGCTGGCCTCGGTCCTGCGCGGCGAGGCAGGGGACGCCCTGTTGGACACCTACTCGACCGAGCGCCGCCCGGTCGCGGACTGGACGGTTCAGGAGAGCCTGCGCAACGCGCTCATCACCATCGACATGATGGAGGACCGCCTCACGATGCAGGAGGCGGGCGACCTTCAGGCGCATCGGCGCCGTGCGGAGGGCCTCGTGCTGGGCTACCGGTACGAATCGCCCGCCGTCATCGCGGACGGAACGCAGGCCCCGGCACCGGAAGACCCGTACGAGACCTATCTGCCGACCGCCCGGCCCGGCCATCGTGCGCCCCACGTCTGGCTCTCGCACCGGGGACGACAGGTGTCCACGCTGGACCTGTTGGGCACCTCGCTCACCCTGCTGAGCCCGGCGGGCAGCGGTTGGGACGTCGCCGCAGCACAGGCGGCCGACCGGCTGGACGTCCCGCTGGACGTGCTGCTGATCTCGCCGGACGATCCGGCCTTCCCGACCTCACCGACCTGGGCGAAGGAGTACGGGCTCACCGACACCGGCGCGGTGCTCATCCGCCCGGACGGCCACGTCGCCTGGCGCTGCGCCGAGGGCGTCCCCGCCGCCGACGACCTGGTCAAGGCCGTCGACGCGGTGCTCTGCCGGGGGTGATCGGGCCTGCTGAACACGCAGCCCGAACGGTGATCACGGCTTCAGCCCCTGCCGGGCGCGGGTGGTGGCCCGCAGTTCCTGATAGCTCGACGCGAAGTTCATCCACCAGCCACGCGCATCGGATGCCGTGATCGCCTGAGCAAGCTGTTTCGCGGACTCGGTACGCAGCGCCTGGATCGACGTGTCCTGCCAGGGCTCGGTGGCGTACCCCTGCGTCGCGTACTCCCTCGCCTGCAACAAGGTCTCGATCTTGTCGGCATCGTGGGCGACCTTGGACTCCAAGGGTCTCGGTGTCTTCGTACTCTGCGGTCAGCCCCTGGAAGACGGTCGCGAGTTCAGCCGGCAGTGCTGCCGTCTGATGGGCCGTCACAGCCTGTGGGACGGCAGTGGTGACGTAGGCCCGGCCGACGGAGGGCACATCGCCGATGCGAGTCTCGGGTACGTCGTGCATGAGGCACAGAGCTGCGGTTCTCCCAGGATCGGCGCCTTCCATCGCCGCGAGCGCCATTCCGATGATGCCGACTCGGAAGGAGTGCTCGGCCACGCTCTCCGGCTGCTGGATGCCGAGAAGCTGCCAGCCGGAGCGAGGCAGGTTCTTCAGGTGTCCGGCCTCATGCAGGAAGGCGCCCAGACCGACCAGCGGATGCACTTGGCCCTCGGGGACCGGCAGGCTTGCCTGTCCAGTCACATACACACCGCCTCCGGGTCGACTCTGCACGAAACCCTCGTCCCGCACCGTGCGAATCGCCGAGCTGACCGTTGCTCCGGTGACACCGAAGAACTTCGCCAATTCGTCCCCAGTCGGTAGTTGCGCCTCTGGTTCGAGCTCGCCGGAGAGGATCGCCGCGCGGATGATCGCCGCAATCTTGACGGAGGGGCTCCGAGGGTCGTCCGGGTCGAGTGGCTGCATGACATGAGCCTATCCGCCTGATCAGAGCCGAATATTCTGATCGGCGGACCACTCGATCCCTCCGAGATTCTGCCGACTTCGATCGCAGCCGCCATGCGATCACGCGGTTGCCCGACGGGATCAGACCATTGATCACAGCCCCGCGACTTCAACCATTCGGTCCGCCGCTCGATGATGTGGGCCGCGCGATCCACGTCGCCAGAGGTCGCGCGACGCATGAGGTAGCCCATCAGTGCCCTACCTCGTAGGTGAGAGTCCACTTGTTTGACGGGAAGATGCTTACCATGTGCCGCATGGGAGTTCCGTCCGCGCGTCGCGACGTCCGGCGGTGTTGGACGACCGGGAGGCTGGCGGGGATGTCGAGTGCGGCCATCTCCCGAGGGTGAGGACGTCCGCTTGAGAAAGGTTGCCCGCCTTGCGCAGCCGTGCCAGGTTCACGGCGAGCGGCACGTTCAGGTCTCCTCAGTCGGGGCGGCCGGGTGCCCGGCGTCGCACAGAACGGGACGGCCGTCGCCTCTGAGCGCAGCCATGCCGACGCTTATCGTCCGGTGCAGTGCGGTCTTCACCAGTTGCGCCGCGTCGTGGAGCGTGTACAAGCCTGCGGACCTGATCTCCGAGTCGTTCGACTGGATCGGGGCGACGTCGGAGTCGTCGATCTGCCCACCGTCGAAGATGAATGCCATCCCTTCGGGCATTGCACCGGACGCGGGAACGTGGTTGATGACCAGCAGCCCGCCCAGCCTGCGTGACCAGCCAAGTTCCTCATGAACTTCTCTGGCCGCCGTGGCCCATGGTGATTCCTCGGCTTCCACGGCGCCGCCGGGGATCTCCCACTCGGTCTTATATGTGGTCTCGACGAGCAGGACACGTCCATCGGCGTGATGGAACAGGACTCCGGCCGACATGCGCCGTCGATGCAAGGCGCGGATGTAGTCCTCGTAGTCCAGCAACTCCACGCACGGGAGATTACCGGCGTTGACCAATCCACAGTCCCTGCCTCACAGGCAATGAACGCCGACCTTCACCCGAGAAAGCCGCCTCTCACGCTCTTCTGTCGGACCTTCCCCTGCCGGCCCTTGTGGTTGCGACCCAGACAACCAGCGGCGGACTGTTCCCATGCTCGCCGCACTCGCAGGCAGGGGTGCCATGCTGACCTTGAACGCTACGGAGCCCCGAGCGATCCAGGGTTCCGCACCCGCGCGCCACGCCCCTAGGCGAAGCTCGGCCGCGTCCGCCTGCCGCCGAGATCCAGTTGCAGGTCCTCCAGCTCCTCGCGATGCAGCGGCAGCGACGGGGCCAGCTCCTCCAGGGATCTCGGTGGATGGGAGGACAGGCGCGCCGCCGCCATGCGCAGCGCCATCGGGAAGCCGCGAGAACTGAGCGCGAGCCTGCCCGCCGCCGACGGCTCGGCCGCCACCCTGGCTCGGCCCACGAGCATGACGAGCAGTTCCCGGGACTCCTCCGGGCGCAGGGGGCCGACGAAGCTGCGGAACGCGCCCTGCCGCGCCACCAGGTCGTCCAGGGCGTCGCGACTCGTGATGATCACTCGACAGTGGATGCCGCCCGGCAGCAGCGGCAACACCTGGTCGGCGTCGCTCGCACCGTCCAGGACGACGAGCAGCCTGCGGTGGGCGGTCATGGAACGGAACAGCGCCGTCTTCTCGACCAGGTCGGCCGGGATGGCCCGGTCCGGCACGCCGAGGCCGCGTAGGAACCGGTCCAGCACGATGCTCGGCCGCAGGCTCGACGCCGGATCGCCGTCGCCCAGGTCGGCGAACAGCTGACCGTCGGGGAAGAGGTCGAGAGTGCGATGCGCCCACCGCAGTGCCAGTGCCGTCTTGCCGACGCCCGAGGGCCCGGCGAGGATCACCGGCGAGGGCGAGGCCGTCTCGGCGCGCGGAGCAAGGGCGGCGTCCAACTCCCGCTCCGCCTCGACCCGGCCCGCGAAGGGCAGCGCCTGGGGCGGCAGTTGGGAGGGGACGACGAACTGTCGGTCCTGGCCGGGGGCGCTGACGGGCGACGGGGTCAGGTCGGCTGCGTCGCGCAGGATGCGCTCGTGCAGCTGTCGCAACTCGGGGCCGGGTTCGAGGCCGATCTGCTCGATGAGCTGACGTCGCGCGTCGTGATAGGTGCGCAGTGCCTCCGCCCGCCTGCCCGCCCGGTACTGGGCCAGCATCAGCTGCACGCGGGCCCGTTCCCGCAACGGATGCTCCGTGACCACCGGAGTCAGCTCCGCGATGACCTTCTGATGAGCACCCAGCTCCAGCTCCATCTCGACGCAGCTCTCCACCGCGTCGAGATGGGCCTCCTCCAGCCCGGCCGCCTCGCAGCGCATCCCGTGGACGCCCTCGAAGGCGACGCCGCGACGCAGGGACAACGCGTCGCGCAGGATCGAGACCGCCTGCTGCCTGCCGCCTGCGGAGGCCTCCCGGCGGGCTGCGGTCACCAGCGCCCGGAATCGGGCCCAGTCGATCGCGTCGGGATCGGCGTTGAGCGTGTAGCCGGGGTTGGCGGTGGTGATCACGTCGTCCCGGCTCGTGGCCCGACCGCCCGCCTGCTGGCCGAGGGCACGGCGAAGCCTGGACACGCAGGTGGCGATCTGAGCGCGGGCGCTCTTGGGCGGAGCGCCCGCCCACACGGCGTCGATGAGTCTGCCGACGCTGACGACCCGATTGGCCTCCAGCACGAGCATCGACAGCACCGCGCGCTCCCGCGCACCGTCGAAGCGCACCGCCTCGCCGTCGCGCAGGACGGTGAGCGGCCCCATGATCCGAAACTCGATCACGCCCGCCATCAGACCGTCCGTGCCAGGTACTTCTCGATCTCGTCCGCCGCCCGGGGCGCTCCGCCCGCCGCGCGGATCTGCTCGCGCATCTGCTGCGTGCTGCGTCGGATCGACTCGTCGGCCGCGACGTCGAGCACGGCCGTGATCAGCCGGTCGGCCGTGACGTCCTCGGGCTGCATGGTGCGGCCGAGGCTCAGCTCCGCCAGCCGGTTCGCGGTCACGCCGTCGATGGAGGAGGTCGGGACGACGACCATCGGGGTGCCTGCGTGCAGGGCCTCCATCACCGTGCCCATGCCGCCGTGGGTGACGGCGACCTCGGCGTGCTCGAGGACCGCGACGTGCGGGACCCAGCGGTGCACCTCGACGTTGGGCGGCAGCGGTCCCAGTTCCGCCGGGTCCATCCCGCCCGCCACGGTGATCACCGCATGCCAGGGCACCCCGGTGAAGGCTCGCACGCACTCGCGGAAGAAGTCGGCATGCTCGTTGAAGACGGCGCCGAAGGAGATCAGCACCACCGGCAGGCCGCTCGAGGGCGGGCTCCACTCGCCGAAGAAGGCCCGCTGCCCCAGGCAGGGGCCGACGAAGGCGAAGCGCTCGTCGAAGGTGTCGCCCTCGATCTGGAAGGACTGCGGAATGTTCACCACGCTGAAGTCGGGGACCTCCCACCACAGTTCCTGCGGCGAACCCTCGATCCCGTGGGTGTCCATCAGCGCGGCGATCCTGGCGAGCTGCTCGCCCACCCAGTCGGGCATGGACTGCTCGGCGCCGTCGGAGTTGTAGATCGAGTTGATGTAGGAGTAATTGCCGTTGGAGGCGAACATCGGGATGAGCTGTACGGCCGGGATGCTCCACTTCCTGGCGAGGATCCGGCCCGCGTAGAGCATGGAGATGTCGTAGGCGATGGCGTCCGGCCGGTCGTCGACCAGCCGGTCACCCGCCCGATCCAGCATCGCGGCGCTCTCGCTGAGCAGCAGCGTCATCAGGTAGAGCGGGTCGTAGGCGACGTCGGTGAAGTTGGCCTGCCGATAGCGGGAGTCGTAGACCAGTGCGGTGGCGCCCGCCTCCGTCACGAGGTCCACCATCGTCTCGCCTGTCAGATAGGTGACGCGGTGGCCTCTCTCGACCAGGGCGGTCACCACGGCGAGGTTCGGGAGCACGTGTCCGTGGTCCGGGTGGCTCATGAACAGGAAGTGCTGCCCCATCTCGATCACTCCGTTCTCCGGGCATCACGCTCCGGACCTCTGGTGCCCGCGACGACCGACATACGCGGCCTCGTCCTGGTGTCCGCACGACGCGCACCGGGCCGTCGCAGGCTTCGCAGCAGCCGACCGCCCGCACTGACCGATTTCTTCGGATGCCGAACCGCCTCGACGTCGACGAGTGTCACGCTAAATGACGAGATCCGACGGTGGACACCCCTAGATCAGATTCGAAGGACGCCGTTGGAGAAATCGAATGCCGAACCACCGGCGGCCATTGGTGACGGCGCTCACATCTCCTGATCAAGGGTGGCCCACCCGCAGCCACGGGACCGTCACCAGCTCAGATGTCCACCCTGGTCCCGACGAGCTCCCTGTTTCGAAGGGCGCGGACGCTATCCCGCCGACGCGGCCCACACAAGCGGAATCGACCAGGTCTGGGGCCGACCGCCGGCCGAGGACGGCTAGGGGTTGCTCGGGTTTTCCGGCGCCCATTATGTTCCCTGCGAATAACAGGAAAGGGGCCACCATGACGACTCGAGTGTGGGATTATCTACCGGAATACGAGAACGAGCGCGCCGAGATACTCGATGCCGTCGAGACGGTGTTCGGCTCCGGTCAACTGGTCCTCGGCGCCAGTGTGCGGGGCTTCGAGGCGGAGTTCGCCGCCTACCACGGCGTCGAACACTGCGTCAGCCTCGACAACGGGACCAACGCGGTCCGCCTCGCGCTCCAGGCATTGGGCGTCGGCCCCGGCGACGAGGTCATCACCGTGTCCAACACCGCGGCGCCGACCGTGGTCGCGATCGACGCCGTCGGCGCCGTTCCGGTCTTCGTCGACGTCCGACGCGACGACTTCCTCATGGACGTCGAGCAGGTGGCGGCGGCGATCACCCCGCGCACCCGGTGTCTGCTGCCCGTCCATCTCTACGGCCAGTGCGTCGACATGGCCCCGCTGGAGCGCATCGCCGCCGAGCACGGGCTGGTGATCCTGGAGGACTGCGCGCAGGCCCACGGCGCCCGCCACCACGGACGGCTCGCCGGGACCATGGGCAAGGCGGCCGCGTTCTCCTTCTATCCCACCAAGGTCCTCGGCGCCTACGGCGACGGCGGAGCGGCCGTCACCTCGGATGCGATCGTCGACCGCAATCTGCGGCGCGCTCGGTACTACGGCATGGACGACGTCTACTACGTCGTCGAGACCCCCGGCAGCAACAGCAGGCTGGACGAGGTGCACGCCGAGATCCTGCGCCGCAAGCTGCCCAGGCTGGACGACTACGTCGCCCGACGGCGGGCGGTGGCCGAGCGCTACGCCGAGGGCCTGGCCGACACCGACCTGGTGCTGCCCTCGGTGGCGGCGGGCAACGAGCACGTCTACTACGTCTACGTGGTCCGGCACCCGCGACGCGACGACATCATCGCGCGGCTGAAGGAACGCGACATCCACCTCAACATCAGCTACCCCTGGCCGGTGCACACCATGACCGGCTTCGCCCACCTCGGCTACGAGCGCGGCGCACTGCCGGTCACCGAGGAGCTGGCGGGCGAGATCTTCTCGCTGCCGATGTATCCCTCGCTGTCGCAGAAGGTGCAGGACGAGGTGATCAGTACGCTCCGCGAGGTCCTGGAGATGCTGTAGCCAGACTCCGCAGGCACACGACCAGGCTGCGTGCCTGCACGTTGAGATAGAAGCTGTGCCGCATCAACTCGGCGAGCTGGTGCAGGGTGAGCCACCGATAGTCACCCTGCGCCGGCAGGGCCTCGAGGTCGGTCTCCACCACGAGGTAGCGGTTGCGGGCGCCGAAGAAGCGTCCGCCTTCCTCGGAGAGGATCGTGTCGAACCTGATCCTCTCCGGTGCCGCGTCGAGGACCTCGTCGAGGAACGGCGGGCGGGCGGCGGCGGGCAGCACGTCGTAGTTCTGCGGCACGCACTGCACCGTGGGCGCCAGCTCCGTCACATCGGTGTATCCGGGTTCGGTGCGCGCGTGCATCAGCACGTGCAGCACCCCGTCGATCGGCTTCACCAGGAACGCGACCACCCCGGTGCCGATCTGCTCGATCATCGGCTGAGTCCAGCTCGCGATCTCCCGGCCGCCCGCGTCGACGCCGACCCCGATGACGTCGAAGAACCGGCCCGTCTCATGGAAGATCCTGGCACCGTCGTGCTGCCATCCGCGTAGCTCGGCCAGCGGACCCCGCTCGGCGTGCAGATCGGTGCGGATGCGCGTGTCGGTGATCCAGCTCAACACGTCACCGGTCGTGTGCAGGCCGCGCTCGGCCACCCGAGACCGCGCCAAGGCCGACTCGAAGTCGGTGCTCGCCCCGACGGCCGAGGTCAGGCAGGCCGTCTGCTCCGCCGGGGCGTTGTCCGAGACGACGACGTCGACGCCCGCGAACGGCAGGCAGGCCAGCACGGTCCTGGCGTCCATGTTCACCAGGTCGGGAACTCTGAGCAGCTCGTAGACCTGGCCGAGGGTCAGCCAGCAGAAGCCGTCCTCCAGGGTGAGGTCGTCGGCGGCAGCGCCGTTCTCAGGCACCTGGACGATCATGTTGCGATTGCGTTTGCGGTAGAACCACGAGCCCTGTTCCGACTGGCGGGTGTCGGCGATGACGTCGGCGGCGGCCGGGTTGCGGAAGTAGTCCAGGTAGGGGACCGAGCGTCCGCCGTGGACTCGCGTGTAGTTGCTCTTGGTCGCCTGCACGGTCGGCGACAGCTGGAGACCGTTGTGGTTGCCCGGTTCGTGCTTGGCCTGCATCAGGCAGTGCGGCACGCCGTCGAAGTCCTTGATCAGGATGCCGAGGATGCCCACCTCGGGCTGGTTGATGATCGGCTGCGACCACTGCGGCACCGGGCCGCTGGTGACCCGGACGTCCAGGCTCTCGACGCTGAAGAACTTCCCGCTGTGGTGCCGGATGATGCCCGTGGCCTCGTCCTGCGCCCACCCGGTCAGCTCGGCCAGCCCGAGCCGCTCCACCGTCATGTGCGTGCGGTCGGCCACCCCGGCGAACCATCGATGAAACTCCGTGACGTCCGCGAACTGGACTCCCCCGATGCTCAGCGGCTCGGCGATCCTCGCTCGCGCCGACGGACGAGAAGGGGCTGACATGAGGGCTCCTTAGCGGTTCGACAGCGGTGCGACGTCGATGCCACGACGTCGCAACGCGACCCGGAGGCAGGCGGCCCGGCGCGGGTCACGACGATCAGGGCGAACAGCGGACACGGTCGTCGACGCGACACCAGACGAGGACGAGGTGCCCACGCCCGCGCGCGGACGTCGCGACATCACGACACGCGATAGCCCTGCTGGATCTCCAGACACGCGGCGTGATCGGGCAGCAGGCCCTGTGCCCGGGCCTCGGCCAACGACAGGGCAGCGCGGTCCCGCTCGGACTGGATCACGGGCAGCCGCTCGGGCAGCTCCAGTCCGATCTCGGGATCGAACGGCGACAGGGCGAGTTCGTTGCCCGGCGAATAGTTCTCGGACAACAGATAGTGGATCAGCGTGTCGTCCTCCAGCGCCACGAAGGCGTGGCCCACGCCCGGTGGGAAGTACACGCCTCGGTAGTCCGTGGAGTTCAGCGCGACGGTGTCCCACCGACCGAAGGTCGGCGAGCCGAGCCGGAGATCGACGACGAAGTCCAGCGCGCTGCCCTGCGGACAGTGGACGTATTTCGCCGTGCCCGGCGGTGTCCTGGTGAAGTGGATGCCGCGCAGCACGCCCCGGCGGGACCGGCTCTGACTGACCTGCGCGATCGGGAACAGCGGATGACCGAGCGCCGCCACGAACGCGGGCTCCTGATAGTGCGAGACGAACTCGCCTCGTTCGTCGGGGAAGACGTCGGGACTGAACTCGAAGGCTCCCTCGACGGTGAGTTCCCGCGCCTTCATGCGACCGTCACCGAATCCGACGAGCCGGGCACGGATTCCTCCTTCGCAGGCACGGATTCCTCCTTTCGCGCGGGCAGGCCCGAGACTCGGGCCGTCCACCACGGCGACGGGCGGTCGGCGACGGCACGGCGCCGTCGAGCCACCGGCGAACGCCGGATGATCCTTCGCCCGGAAGTGTGCTCAGCCCCGGTGAGGCAGGTCAACGAACTAGGGGGCGCCCGGCGAGAAGTCTGGGGTGGGGTTGGCCGGGTGCCGGGCAGGCGGGTCGATAGGGGTCGGCGGTCTGCAGACGGAACACCTCACCACGATGCGGGCGCACTCGGCCTGCCACTCCGCAGTGGAGCACGACGTCCTCATCCGACGGGGCATCGGCGGCCCGCCGAGGACCAGGCTCGACCCGGCCGCCCGGCTCCGCGTCCGACTGTGCTGCCACCGCACCGAACTCGACGGCGATCCGCCGCCTGCGGTCGCTGCCGTCCTCAACGCGGTGATTCAGCGCGAGAGGATCAGGCGGCGGCCCGGCCGGTCATCCTCGCGGCGACGACCCGGCGAGACTGCGTATCGCCTCGACCAGCTCTCCGGCCCTCGGCGCCGCCGCTGCGTCGACCAGCCACTGCGACATGGCGCCGTTGATCAGGGTCAGGGCCAACGAGCCGGTCGTGCGGGCCTGCTCCTGCGTCACGACGTCTGGTGCCACCCCGAGCACCATGGCGGCCAGGTCACTGCGGACCTTGACGAAGGTCGCCGCCAGCTGCTCGCGCACGTCGGGGGCGAATTCGGCCTGGGCAAGGGCCTGAGTGCTCGCCACCATCATCGACCGCTGTTCAGGAGCGGTCGCCAGCAGGCCGGTCAGGAAAGCCTCGAGGCGGGACTCCGGCGTGGTGCCCGGCAGGAACGCGGCGGCGCCCTCGATGGAGCTGCCCCACTCGGTGAACGTCTCCATGACGGCCGCGTTGAGCAGCGCGTCCTTGGTGCCGAAGTGGTACCCGATGGAGGCGAGGTTCGCTCCGGTGACGGCGACGATGTCCCGCGCGGTCGTGTGGGCGTAGCCCTTCTCGATCAGGCACTGACGCGCCCCGGCCAACAGGTCGTCTCGCTGTCCCATGCGGGCATGGTACCGGCACGAGTCACACAAACGTCTCACACATGCGTTCTATACAAACGTCTTGTACGTTTGTATAGAACGTGCGTATGCTCGGCATACCGGTGATCACCCCGGCGACACCGAAGACCTGAGGGCGTCATCCGCGCCTTCGGTTGCCGGGCTTGCGCTGATCGCCGTGCGCCCAAAGCAGCAGGCCGACGAAAGGACCGCCCAGCCATGACCGATATCGACGTCCCCGTCCCGCCGACCCCTTCGGTAACGGTGGACTGGACCAACCCGACCTCCGTGTCGAAGACCGTGCTCACCACCCACATCTGGACCGCACCGCCGATGCGGCGCGACTCGCCGATTCATGATCGAGTCTTCGAAGCGCTTCGTGAGTTGCGAGCCGACTACGTGCGCTTCCTGCCCTGGTTCACGCATCCGACGCTCTCGGTGCCCGCGCTGGAGCCGCCCACCGAGGCGGGCACGTCGTGGAACTTCGGCAACCTCGACCCCTTCGTCGAGGACTTCGTCAAGGCGAGCGAAGGCCGCCCGGTCGTCGCGAACTTCGCGACCATCCCGGGCTGGATGCTCACCACTCCTCCCGAGTACTCCACCGACCCCGACACCATCCACTGGGAGTACGAGAACAGCAGCGGATTACGAGACGAGACGTTCACCGAGGTCGCGGACTACTTCTTCCGCGTCGCGAGCTGGTACATCGCTGGCGGATTCACCGACGAGAACGGGGTCCGCCACGAGTCCGGCCACCGCTATCGGTTCGCCTACTGGGAGGTGCTCTGCGAGCCCGACTGGAACCTTGGGATATCGCCGGAGACCTACACCCGCCTCTATGACGCCGTCGTAGAGCGGCTACGGCCGCTGGACCCGGAGATGCGGTTCGTCGGTCTGTCTTTGAGCCATGTGCACCACGACCCGGAGTACTTCTGGTACTTCCTGGACCCGGTGAACCACCGGTCCGGCATCCCGCTCGACGCCGTCTCCTACCACTTCTACGCCACGCCGCAGATCATCAATCCGTTCTCCCCCGAGGGCAACGCGGGCGAGGAGACCTGGAACAGCACGTTCTTCGCCCAGGTCGACGCCTTCCTCGATCAGGTCAGGTTCATCGACTCGATCCGAATCCGACTGTCCCCGAACACGAAGACATTCCTGAACGAGATCGGCACCTACCTCGCCGATCTGATGAACCCCGACCCGCAGATCCCGGACTGGTACTGGACGCTCAGCGGATCGGTGCACGCCTATCTCTGGGCCCGCTGCGTGGAGCTGGGCATCGACCTCGTCGGGGTCGCCGAGTTCATGGACTACCCGAGCATGATCCCCGGCGTGACGCTCGTCGACTGGGACACCGGCGAGCCCAATGCCCGTTACCAGGTCACGAAACTGCTTCTGGACCACTTCGGGCCCGGTGACACGCACGTCGAGGCGAGGGCGGGCTACCCGCAGTTCGTCGACGCACGATTGTTCGTGCAGGCCGTCCACACCACGGAGGGCGAACGCAAGATCTTGATCATCAACAAGGGTGCCGCCGAGGTGGCCCTGGACCTCGACGAGGCGAGCGGGACGCTGTCCTTCGTGGACGTCACCACGGGATCGAGGCCGCCGGTGTCCCGGCCGGTGCAGGCGGGCCGACTCACCGTCGGCCCGCACGCGACTGCGGTGTTCACCCTCGCCGCCGAGTGAGCCGAGGCGGGCCCTGGGGGTGCCCGCCTCGCCACGTCGGCAGGGATGCCGGAGCCCGGAACAGGACGTAACCGCTGTTCCAGGGCTCCGGCGACCCGCCTCGTCTCGGTGATCAGTCACCGGACGGCAGCGAGTTCTCCTTGTCATCGTTCTGCGGCTTGTGCCTGCCTGCCTGGTCGGTGACCGCAGCGCCGATGTCGCCGACGTCCTCCCGGACCCGGCTGCCGTAGGGGTTGGGGGCACCCTCGGGGGTGTGGTTGCCCACCCGCCAGTTGAGGTCGTTCTCCAAGACCTCCCGCGCGTGCGCAGGGTTGTTCGCAGGCGTGCTGTAGCCGCCCTCGCCTCGGGTCGACGCCGACAGGGCGTCGGTCCGGCCCGCCATGCCGCCCTGCGCTCCGCCGACGCTGCCGGTGATCGCACCGCCGACGATGTTGCGGGGGTCCCACTGGCCCTGCGTCACGCCCTGGCCGACGAAGTCGACGGCACCGCCGACCGCGCCGCCCGCAGCCCCGGACGCCGCACCCTGCAACGCCGCCCCGCCGAAGCTCCGGCTGGCGCCCGAGGGGATGAAGCCGCTGACGGCGCCGCCCGCGGTCTGGCCGATGCCCGCGACGACACCGTTGACGACGTGGTTGCCGAAGTTGCTGTTGTCGAACGTGGAGCGGTCGCCCCTGGCCATCTGGAAGGCCTGGATGCCGTAGTCGGTGACCAGGTTGGTGGCCACGCTGAGCAGGATGTTCTGCAACAGCTTGATCAGGATCTGTCGGATGGTGAACTGCGTGGCGAGCTGGGCGACCGGAATGCCTGCCGAGGCGGTGCCGAAACTCGCCGCAGCCGCCGCGAGCAGCGCGATGATCTGAATCGCCAACGCGGCCAGCGCGACGTAGATGCTGATCTTGGCGTGCTCGACCTCCAACGCCATCTCGTCGCAGCCGGTGGACAGCTGCTCGGACAGCTCGGTGAGCTGCCCGAGGTGCTCCGCGAACTCGTCCCAGTAGGCCTGGAACTGTTCGGCGGTATCCCCCTGCATCGTCCCGACGGCGGCCGAAGCAGCCGAACCGGCGGTCTCCAGCACCGAGGCGACGTCGGTGCCCGCCGTGGACCAGGCCGCGCCCAGCTCGCGGAGCTTGTCCTCGTCGCTCTCCGGCCAGTCCGCGCCGAGCGCGACCGAGGCCACCCACTGCAACGACTCGGGTAGTTCCATTCCCATGACTTGCTCCTGAGATCAGTCAGTAGCCCAGGCCCTCAGCCTGTCGGCTGAATGCCTGTTCGGCGGCGAGGTCGTCGGCATCCCACTGCTCGGCCGAGGCGTCGAGATTCACCTTGATGTCGTCGAGTCCCTCGGCGAACGTAGTGAAGGCGTTGGTGCCCTCCGTCGCCGCAGGCACGTAGGCCTCACCGAAGGCCGTTCCCGACTCGTCGCCGCCCCACGCGCCCGTGGCGGCGGACATGCTCGCCTCCAGCCGCTCCAACGCGTCGCGGAGCTGGTCCGCAGCCGAGGAGAACTGCGGAGACGCCGATCGCAGCGCCGTCGTATCCGCTCGGTATCCGTCACTCACCAGTTCCCCCTCTGAAAGATGGAGCCGCCGCCGTCGTCGTCATCGGGCTCGTCGTCCGCAGGCCGCCGTCGCGGTGCCGACCGGGGCGGTTCGCCGGGCGGCTGCGGCCGACCGGGGGCGGGCCCGTGGCCGGGCGGCGGAGCGGGCTGGCCGAAGGGCCCGGGCGGCGGAGCGTGCGGCGGGCCGTGGTGCGGCGGGCTGTGCGGCGCGAATCCCGGCGGCGGCGCCGCGTTCGGCGGCCCCGGAGTCCGAAAGCCACCAGGCGGCGGCCCCGACCGGTCCGTCGGTGCCGGGGCGCCCTGGCCGGGCTGTTCCTCGGGAGGCTGCAGTGGTCGAGTCGCCGTCTCGAACAGGCTGCGCAGCGACGGCATGCCCTCGACCACGTCGCCCAGGTCCACCACCGGTGCCTGCGCGAGACTGCCAAATGCGCCGCTGACCTGGGCCTGGGCTCCGGCCTTGGCGGCGGCGAAGGTGTCCGAGATGGAGCGGGCGAGCCGCTCAGGAGTGCTGCGGGCGAAGGCGGTCGGCGCGAGTCGCAGCTCCGCCATCCCGCCCGTCGCGTCGACCGTGATGCTGACGAGCCCGTCCGGCGAGGTCGCGGCCCCGCGCGCCGCCGAGGCCTGCTCCTGCGCGGCCTGCAACTGTTCGGTCTGACTGGCGAGCTGCTCGGTCAGGACGGCGGCCTGTTCCTTGAGCGTCGCCATCCGTCCTTCCAGCTCGGCTCGTCGCTCCGACGGACTAGACATGCACACCACCATGAGAATCGTCGACGGACGTCCGAGCACACCGGAACGACGTCCGCTTCGCCTTGCCGGACCGCACCGAGGACGACGGTCGACAACGTCGACGACGGCGCGCCGACTCTGAGGATCTCCACCGCGTGGTTCCGGCGGCAGGTCAGGCCTGCATACCGGGCTCAAGGCTAATCCGCCGACGCACCGAAGAATGCGGGCCGACCGACCGTCATTCGCCCGAACGCGTCACACCTCGGCGCCTCGCCGGAACCACGACGAGGAACGAGAGATCGGCCGAGCAGACACTCGAGGAGTCGACGACCGCCGCACTCGCGGGCGGCCATGTAGTGCTGTTCGAGGGGGGTGGATCGATGCGCGGCGATCGGATGGGTCAGACCGGAATCCGTCCCGGGAGACATCCGGGGGCCGCGAGGAGGAGATCACCGTTTCGACATCGCAGCACCGCTCGCGCTGAGTACGCTGACCCGTCGCCATCCGGTGTCGATTCTTGGAGGGACAGTGACGCAGCAGGCGGCCTCCGGCCGATTGATCGGCGGGCGGTTTCGGCTGGTCGCCGATCTCGGTTCCGGCGGGTTCGGCCGGGTGTGGCAGGCGCGCGACGAGGTCTTGCACACGGATGTGGCGATCAAGGAGCTGCGGCTCCCTCGAGAGGTCACCGCCGCCGAACACACCGAACGTGCGGCCCGGGCCGCACGCGAGGCTCGCAACGCCGCCCGATTACGCGACCACCCCAACATCGTCGCCGTGCACGATGTCGTCCTCGAAGACGACATCCCGTGGATCGT
Organism: Actinoalloteichus fjordicus; assembly: GCF_001941625.1. Lineage (NCBI taxonomy): Bacteria > Bacillati > Actinomycetota > Actinomycetes > Pseudonocardiales > Pseudonocardiaceae > Actinoalloteichus > Actinoalloteichus fjordicus. The sequence goes on along the minus strand of NZ_CP016076.1, from coordinate 1,248,654 downwards.
CATGCGACTGGTCGACGGCAGCTCGTTGGAGGAACATCTCGTCCGGCATGGGCCGCTGTCGGTGGAGGACACCGCGAACGTCGCGACTGCGCTGCTTCGGGCGCTGCGGGCGGCCCATCAGGCGGGCATCGTGCACCGCGACGTCAAACCGGGCAACGTGATGATCACGACCGAGGGCGAGGTCCTGCTCGCCGACTTCGGGATCTCGGTCCACCACACCGACACGGCGTTGACGGCTACCGGAGCATTCCTCGGCTCCTCGGAGTACCTGGCCCCGGAACGGTGGCACGGCAAGGAGGCGACGGCGGCCAGCGATCTGTTCTCGCTCGGGGTGACGCTGTACCAGGCCGTCGAGGGCATCTCCCCCTTTCGCCGCGACACACCGGCCGCCACGCTGACGGCCGTCCTGTTCGGCGAGATTCCGCCGCCCCGGCTGGCAGGCAGGCTCACGCCGCTGCTGACTCGGCTGATGAGCAAGGAGCCCGACGAACGACCGTCGATCGCCGAGGCGCTGGCCGTCGTCGACCCGTCTTCCGCCGACGGGCGGCCCGGCGAGTCCGGCGCCGCGCCGAGGACCGCTCGTCACACCCGAGTCCTCACGAAGGTGGAGCAAGCGGCGCGGAAGAAGGAGGCCGCCGAGGAGCAGCCCGCAGCGGCCGAACGGCCTGCGGCAGCAGACGGGCGGCCCGCTGCCGAACAGCCCTCGACAGGCACGCCTGCCGACCAGGGGCACTCGGGGCGGTCGACGCCGCGCGTGGCGAAGCAGCAGCGATGGCAGGGCACGGGCTACGTCGTGCTCATGACGTTCGTCGTCCTCGCAGGCGCCTACAGCCTCCTCGTCCGCTACCCGGAGGTCTTCATCTATGCCTGGGACTTCATCTCGAACACGGCTGTGGCCGACAGTCAGCGTGCAGGGTTCCTGCTCATGATCCCCATCGTGTGGATCTGTTATCGCACCGCCCGGTTCGGCTCCCGCATCGCCGAGACCGTGCCGGAGGGAGGCGGGGCGACGGTGACCACCATCGTCCGCATCATCGGCTTCGCCGCAGGGGGCACCGCCGCGTTCTGCGCGATCTCCGGCGCGGCGTTCCTGATCGGCATCGCCTTCTCGGCCCTCGCCTATCTCGTGATCGTCCTCATCGCGGCAGGCTGGGAACGGGAGGCGAAGCACTCACGCTGACCGTCCTTCCTGGCGCTCGGCCCGTGCCCGGTGCGGGCGGTGTCCGACTCCCGCACGTCCGCCCACATCGACAGCCCCGGACTGCGGCGCCGCCGGATTCTTCGGTAGTTCGGCAGGCAGGGCTCCCCTGCGACCCCTGCCGGCCGGAGCCTTTCGGCTCCCGCCTACAGGTGACGCGGCAGGCCAGCGCCCGGCCGCCATCACCATGCGACGACGGGCAGGCCCGTCAGCACAGCGCCGCCAGCTCGGTTCCGGGGGACGCCAGGAGATCACCCGCGCGGCAGGAGCGCGGATCGCGCCCGTCGTCATCGGACGAAGTGCGGCCCCGCCTTGGTCATCCTGAGTGGAACCTCCCGCGCTCCCCGACCGCGATCACGACAGGTGTTCGATGATCCGATTCGCGGCATCGGTGGCCATCCGGCGCATCGCCTCGGCCGTCTGCGCTCCGACGTGCGGCGTGATGATCACCGTCGGCTCCTGCCGCAACGGGTGATCCGCCGGAAGCGGCTCGACCACCGTGACATCGAGGCCCGCACCCGCCAGATGGCCCCGTCGCAGCGCGGTGAGCAGCGCCGCCTCGTCGAGGGTGCCGCCCCGCGAGGTATTGAGCACCACGCCGCCCTTCGGCATGGCCAGCAGCTCGTCGAGGCCGATCAGCGAGCGGGTCTCGGGGGTGAGCGGCACGTGCAGGCTCACCGCATCGGAGGCGGCGAGCAGCTCCGCCAGCGTCGCGGGCTCGGCACCGTCCGCCGCGATGTCCTCCGCCGAGCGCATCGGGTCGAAGGCGAGCACCCGCATCCCGAACCCGTGGCGGGCGATGTGCGCGACGCTCGCCGCGATACGCCCGAAGCCGATCAGGCCCAGCGTCGAGCCTGCCAGCTCGCGCCCCTGGATCGAGGCTCGGACGTCGCCCTCGCCTCGGACGGCGATCCCGATGCCCCGCCGTACGGCGAGCAGCAGCGCGATGGTGTGCTCGGCGACGGATCGGGTGTTGGCGGTCGGCGTGGTGGTGACCGTGATCCCCCGCTGCCCGGCCGTCACGAGGTCCACCGTGTCGAGGCCGACGCCGTGGCGGGCGACGATGCTCAACGCGGGCGCTCGGCGCATCATCTCGCCGTCGACACGCGCCGTGCGGAGCAGGATTCCGACGACGCGGTCCGCGATCTCCTCGAACGTCGTCGCCTCCTCGCCGTAACCGAGGCGGACGTCGGCGTGCTCCCGCAGCAGTACCAGCGCGTCATCGTGGACGGGCCGGGGAATCCAGACGATCGGCGACTCAGCCACGGGGCACGAGTCCCTGGTTCGCGGTGCGTCGCTGCGCCTCGCCCTCGATCAGCTCCCGCGCGATCCGCACGACGTCGGCACGCTGCTCTGCGGGCACGATCGCGACACCGTCGTCGTCGCCGACCACCCAGTCGCCGGGTCGGACCGGCACGCCGCCGACGGCGATGGTCCCGCCGATCCGGTACGGCCCGGTCTTCCAGGGTCCGGCCGGGGTGACCGCCCGCGCGAAGACCGGCACGCCCAACTCGGCAAGCTCGGTCACGTCGCGGGCCGCGCCGTCCAGGACGATGCCCCCGATCTCCAGCGCCCGCGCCTTCTGCACCACCAGTTCGCCGATCAGCGCCCGTGTCTCGTCGCCGCCGCCGTTGACGATCAGGATCTCGCCGCGCCGGATGGTCTCGAACGCGGCGTGCAGACCCTTGTTGTCGCCGGGGCGGGTCCACACGGTGAAGGCGGGTCCGGACAGCGCCGCGCCGGGCCACAACGGCCGGATGCCGTGGGCGACCCCGAACCGTTCCATGGCGTCGGACAGGGTGGCGACCGGCAGGTCGGCCGGGGACGGATAGCCGTTGATCGAGTTCACGATCCTCCTTCTCGTCGTGCGGTGACGGCGGCGTCGGCGCAGATCAGCACGGGCCGCGCAGGCCTGCCTCGGCCGGGCCGTCACCTCGTCAGTGCAGGGCGGGCGGCAGTCCGGTGCGGGCGATGTCCTCGGCGCAGGCGCGGACCGCGGCCACGAAACCGGGGATCTTGTCCTCGGTGAACCGGATGGTGGGTCCGCCGAGGGCGAGCACCGCCCGTCGGGCGGGTGCGTCGGCGCCTGCGGCCGGATCGGCGGGAATCGGCACCGCGAGTCCGGTGTTGCCCGGCTCGCGCCGCCCGTGCGAGATGCTCCAGCCGTTCGCGAGGGCCGACTCGACGCCGCGCCGGATGGTGTCGGCATCGCTCTGCGACTCCGGTGACCGGGCCGTCCGCTCGATCAGCTCGTCACGCTCGGCAGGCGGCTCGAGGCCGAACAGGACCAGGGCTGCGGAGCCGCCCCACATCGGCAGTTCGTCGCCCGTCTGCACGACGTGACGCAGCATGTTCGGACTGGGTGCCTGGCCGACCACCACTCTGTGCAGGCCCCGGCGCACGTAGAGGCTCACCGTCTCGCCGGTCGCGGCGGCCAGCTCCCGCATCCGCACGAGGCTCGCCGCAGGCAGCGTCCACGCGGCATCGGCGAAGGCGGCCAGGCCGATCATGCGGGTGCCCACCCTGACCTGCCCGTCGGCACCGAACTCCAGCATGCCCTCGGCCTGCAGGGTCTCGACCAGCCGCAGCACGGTGGTCCTCGGCAGGCCGGTCTCACGGACGATCTCGGCGACGCCGAGCGACATCCGGTCGACCGAGAACGCCCCCAGCACCCGAAACGCCCGGCTGACGGCGCGAATGCCGCCGCCGTCGCCCTCCGGAGCGTCGGCTCCACCGGACCTCATCCCCAGCCCCTCCTCGTCGAGACGCGACATGGTTGCACGCAACCAACGGTGACTATACCATCAGGCGGTCATAAGTGTCCGCCAGGTGGACATCGTGTGTTCAACCCAGGTCACAAGGGAGTGATCATGCCGAGCAGACGCCAGGCTCTCTCGGTCCTCGGGGTGGTCAGCACCCTCGTGCTGACCGGATTCGCCGCCGTCGACGCGAGCCAGTCGACCTCCGGGGCGACGCCGAGGTCGAACCTCCGGGTCATGGCACCCGCAGCTCCCGGCGGCGGTTGGGACCTCGCCTCCCGCGAGTTCCAACAGGCCCTGCGCGGCGGCGCCGTCGTCAACAACGTCCAGGTCATCAACGTGCCGGGCGCGGGAGGGACCATCGGTCTCTCGCAGTTCGTCGAAATCGGCGCCGACCCGACGCAGCTGATGATGACCGGCACCGTGATGGAAGGTGCCATCAACGTCAACGGGTCCTCGGTCGACCTGCTGGACACCACGCCGATCGCCCGCCTCGCCGAGGACTACGAGGTGATCGTCGTCCCGGCCGACTCGCCGTACGAGACTCTCGAAGACTTCCTCGAGGTATGGCGCGAGAACCCGCAAGGTCACGCGGTCGGCGGCGGCGGACTCGGCGGCACCGACCACCTGTTGACCGGGCTCGTCGCCCGCGAGGCGGACGTCGACCCCGAGCAGGTCAATTACGTGGCCTACGCGGGCGGCGGCGAGGTGCTCACCGCCCTGCTGTCGCGGACCGTCGAGATCGGGGTCAGCGGCTACAACGACTTCCGCGACCAGATCGAGGCGGGCAACGTCCGGGCGCTCGCCGTGTCGGCGGAGGAGCCGGTCGAGGGGATCGACACCCCGACCTTCATCGAACAGGGCATCGACGTCGCTCTCCCCAACTGGCGCGGCCTGGTCGCCCCGCCCGGCATCACCGACGAACAGCGTCGGGAGCTCATCGCGGTCGTCGACGAGGCCGTCCAGACCCAGGAGTGGGCCGACGCGCTGGACCGGAACAAGTGGGAGGACAGCTTCCTCTCCGGTGAGGACTTCACCGAGTTCATCCGCGAGGACCAGGCCAGGGTCGATGCGATCATCGAGGAGCTGGGACTGTGAATCGGACCGCCGCAGACTTCCTGCGCCGCCGCACCGGGCTGATCATCCCGCTGCTGCTGCTGATCATCGGCATCGTGCTCGGCGTCGGTACGGTCACCATGGACGTGCCGGCCAACACCGCATCGCCGGGTCCGCAGCTGTTCCCGGTGATCATCGCGATCGCCTGCGTGGTGTTCGCCGTCCTGCTCACGATCGACGTCCTGCGCCGTCCCGAACCCGCGCAGGTCTCCGAGCCGACGCAGGCCGCCGACGTCCCGCCGGTCGCGCACGCCGTGCACGCCGACGATGACGCCGCCGTGGACACGGCGGACGAGGAGCCGACTCGGGTGCGGAGCAACCACCGCGCCCTGGCCGGTGCCGTCGCGACCGTCGTCGTCTTCATCATCCTGCTGAACCCGCTGGGCTGGCTGCTCTCGGGCGCGCTGCTGTTCTGGGGCATCGCCCGGGCGCTGGGCAGCCGCCGCGTGGTGTTCGACATCTTCCTCTCGCTGGCGATCTCCTCGATCGTCCAGCTCGCCTTCTCCGCAGGCCTCGGCCTCAATCTGCCCCCCGGCATCCTGGCGGGAGTTCTCTGATGGAGTCACTGGTCAATCTCGGTGAGGGCTTCCTCACCGTGCTCACCCCGATGAACATGCTCTGGGTGTTCATCGGCGCCGTCCTCGGCACCGCCGTCGGCGTGCTGCCCGGTCTCGGCTCGGCGATGGCGGTGGCGCTGCTGCTGCCGGTCACGTTCTCGCTGGACCCGATCGGCGCGTTCATCATGTTCTCGGGCGTGCTCTTCGGTGGTCTCTTCGGCGACTCGATCGCGGGCATCCTGATGAACACGCCCGGCAACAGCACGGCGATCGCCGGGTCGATCGAGGGCCATCGGATGGCCAAGAGCGGACGTGCCTCCCAGGCCCTGGCGACCTCGGCGATCGGCGCGTTCATCGGCGGCATCGTCGCCTCGATCCTGGTGGTCTTCTTCGCGCCGGGGCTCGCCCAGCTGGCCACGCTGTTCGGCCCGGCCGAGTATCTCGCCCTGGCGATCTTCGCCTTCGTCGCGATCTCGGCCGTCGTCAGCGAGTCGGTGATCCGAGGACTCGCCGCGCTCGTCATCGGCCTGGCCATCTCCGTGGTCGGCATCGACGGCGCATCCGGAGCGGCCCGGTTCACCGGCGGGCTGCCCGAGCTGTTCGACGGCATCGACATCGTCGTGATCACCGTCGGCCTGCTCGCGCTCGGCGAGGTGTTCAACGTCGCCGCCCGCCGGGGCACCAAGGAGGACACCCGGCTGCTCCCCTCCACCGGCAGGCTCTGGCTGTCGCGGCGGGAGTTCCGGCTGGCATTGCCCGCCTGGTTCCGGGGCACGGCGATCGGCGTGCCGTTCGGCATCATCCCGGTCGGCGGCTCCGAGGTGCCGACCTTCCTCTCCTACGGCGCCGAACGGAAGCTGGACTCCCGGCGGCAGAAACCGATGTTCGGCAAGGGCGCGATCCAGGGCGTCGCCGGTCCCGAGGCCGCCGGGAACGCGACGGCGGGCACCGCGATGGGCGCGCTGCTCGCCCTGGGCCTGCCGACGTCGGCGACCGCGGCGATCCTGCTGGCGGCGTTCCGTCAGTACGGTCTTCAGCCGGGACCGCTGCTGTTCGAGCGGGCCAGCGAGCTGGTCTGGGCGCTGCTGGCCAGCTTCTTCATCGGCATGGTCGTGCTGCTCATCCTCAACCTGCCCTTCGCACCCCTGTGGGCCAAGCTGTTGAAGGTGCCCCGCCACTACCTCTACGCCGGGATCACGGTGTTCGCGATGCTGGGCGTGTACGCCACCAGCAGCAAGGTCCTGGATCTCGTGCTGGTCCTGGCCATCGGCCTGTTGGGCTTCGCGATGCGCCGGTACGGGCTGCCCGTCGCGCCCGTGCTCATCGCCGTGATCCTCGGACCGCTCGCCGAGACCGAGTACCGGCGAGCGATGGCCGTGAGCGAGGGCGACCCGGCGGCGCTGGTCTCCAGCCCGATCTCGATCACCCTGTACAGCCTGCTCGCGCTCGTCGTCGTCGGCCTGCTCATCCAGCGTGTTCGGCGACGTCGTCAAGAGAAAGCACTGGTATGAACGACGATTCGTCCGGGACTCCGCCCGAGGCCGGGTCCGGCCCGCTCGCCGGAGTCCGGGTCCTCGACCTGACCAACGTCCTCGCCGGGCCGTACGCCTGCTACCAGCTGGCGCTGCTCGGCGCGGACGTGGTCAAGGTCGAGATCCCCGAGGGCGGTGATCTCGCCCGCAGGCTGGGCGCCTCGGCGGAGCTGAACCGGCAGGAGCTCGGCGCCTCGTTCCTGGCCCAGAACGCGCAGAAGCGCTCGATCACGCTCAATCTCAAGTCGGAGTCCGGCCGGGAGGTGCTGCGCAGACTCGTCGCGAACGCGGACGTGCTGTGCGAGAACTTCCGGCCGGGCGTGCTCGACCGGCTCGGCTTCGGCTGGTCCGAGCTGAAGCGGATCAATCCGCGCCTGGTCTACTGCGCCATCTCCGGCTTCGGTCAGACGGGCCCGTTGCGCGCCAAGCCCGCCTACGACCAGATCATCCAGGGCGTCTCGGGGATGATGAGCGTGACCGGCACCGCCGACACCGCCCCGCTGCGGGCGGGCTATCCCATCGCCGACACCCTGGGCGGCCTGGCGGCGGCCTTCGCGATCTCCTCCGCGCTGCTCGGCCGCGCACGCACCGGCACCGGCTGCATGATCGACGTCTCCATGCTGGAGACCGCCGTCACCGCCATGGGCTGGGTCGCCTCCAATCACCTGATCGCCGATCAGCAGGCCCGCCCGCTCGGCAACGACAACGGCACGGCGGCGCCCTCCGGCACCTTCCGCACCGCCGACGGCGAACTCAACATCGCCGCCAACAAGCAGCAGCAGTTCGAACTGCTCTGTCGGATCATCGGTCGTCCCGAACTGGCGACCGATCCGCGCTTCGCCGAACGCGAGGCGCGCAAGACGCATCGGGCCGCCCTGACCGCCGAACTCGAGGCGGCCCTCACCACCCGCTCCGCCGCGCACTGGGAGGAGGCACTCAGCACGGCGGGCGTGCCCGCAGCCGCCGTGCTGACCGTGCCGGAGATGCTGGAGAGTCCGCAGATCCGCGCCCGCGAGCTGGTCCACGAGCTGCCGTTTCCCGGCGAGGCAGGAGCGGGCCCGCTGCGGGTCCTCGGGCACGGCATCCACCTCGACGGCAGCCCGAGCAGGCCCGTGCTGCCCCCGCCGACGCTCGGCCAGCACACCGAGGACATCCTCGTCGAGCTCGGCTACGCCCCCGACGAGATCGCCCGGCTGCACCAGGAGGACGCCGTATGACCGAGGTCCCCGGCATCGCCGACACCACCGCGTGGTGGTCGACCGCCGTCACCCGCATCGCCCCGGGCGAGATCGAGCTGCGCGGCTACCCGATCGAACAGCTCATCGGCAGGCTCGACTTCGTGAGCACCATCTGGCTGCTGACGAAGGGAGCGCTGCCGACCGAGACGCAGTCGCGGCTGCTCCAGGCGGCGCTGGTCGCCAGCGTGGACCACGGCCCGCAGGCTCCCTCGATCGCGAGCGCGCGGATGGCCGTGACCTGCGGAGTCGGGATCAACTCGGCCATCGCCAACGGCGTCAACGTGCTCGGCGACACCCACGGCGGTGCGGGTCAGCAGTGCGTCGCCGTGCTGCACGGCATCGCCGCCACCGTGGCGGAGACGGGACGCGACGTCGACGAGGTCGCGGCCGAGGTCGTCGCGGAGCACCGAGCGAGGAAGGCGTACGTCCCCGGTTTCGGCCATCGCTTCCACCCGCGCGACCCGCGCCGCGACGTACTGCTCGGACTCGTCGAGGAGGCAGTCACCGCCGGACAGCTCAGCGGCGAGTACCTACGGGCCGGGGTCGCGATCGAGAGTGCCCTGGCGACCGGAACACGCAGACCACCGATGAACATCGACGGCGTCACCGCCATCGTCTACGCCGAACTCGGCGTCGAACCCGAACTGGCGCGAGGATTCTTCGTACTGGCCCGCTCCGTCGGCATCCTGGCCCACGCCTGGGAAGAGACCGGCACGGGCCGCCGGGTCAAGGGCCCACTGCCGCCCCCACTGCTCGCCGACTACACAGGCGAGCCGACACGCGAATACCCGGAGGGCTGAGCGGACCGACGCCCGGAGTCGGTGCGGCGGCGCGGTGTGTCCGCGCGGTCGCAGGCTTGCGGCGGAGGGCGTGGCGGTGCCGTGGCGGCGGCCCCGCCACGTGGCGAACGGCGTCGTCAGCTTCGCCGGGCAGGCGGCGGTGTGGTGTCAGCCGAGCCAACCCTGTTCGGCGACGATGACGAAGAGGCTTGGCCGCCGCAAGCCGTTCGACATGACACCGCTGTTCGCACGGGACGGGAGAGTGGTGGAGCCGGTCTCCCGCTCGGCGTGTCGTGCGCGCGGGCTCAGCGACCCGCATATCTCGGTGGTCGGGGAGCATCCCATCCTGCGTACGCACGTCGAGACCTGGGCCGCAGTCCACCGGCAGACCTGTAGCCCGCATCTGTCACTGGACCTCATCCGACGCGCACGAACCGACCTCACATGACTGCCGGCCGGACGATCGACGTCGGCGACAACTTCTTCGACCTCGGCGGCGACTCGGTCAGCGCGAACCGGGTGGCGGCCATCTGATCGATCACGTCGTCCCACACGACCCCCGGCGCGAGCCGCGAGGAGATCGGCCGCGACCAGAGCTGCGTCGTCGTCGAGATCCGCGACATCAAGGACCGCGACGGCGGCACGCTCTCACCGAGTGTGTTCACCGCGCTGGTGACGAGGGCACGGCGATTCTGGCAAAGGGCCGTGTCGAAAGTCCGATGTATATGGTCAGGCCTGTAGGTGAAGCGTCCATCCGGAGGTGTTCTGGCCGACGCCGGGGGCGAGGCGGGGCGGTGTAGGTCTCGGGGGCGGGGCGGCTGGCGGTCTCCAGAGGCCGGTGCTGCGGCCGGTCACCTACACGCTGGATCGCAGCGCGAGCCGCAACTCCCGGGCCCCAGAGGTGTGGGGGTGACGCCGGACGAGGTCGAGACCGATATGGCGAATCGCCGGGCGGCCGGTCAATTCGGTGGGGGCCTCGTGGTAGGCGGCCAGCAGCGCGGCGGCGGTCTGCTCGGGACGGCCGTGCATCCACCAAGCGCGGGCCAGGTCGGTGTGCAGGCGGCTCCGGCGCTCCGCAGTGGCGAAATGCTCGGGCCTCAGCCCGCGAGCGGCGTCCAACGCCTGGCTGGAGTCCCCGGCGGCCCGGTGTACCCCGATCTTGTAGAGCTGGACTTGGGCCGGGGTGACCGCGTTGCCGCCAACGATGACCGGACGGTCGAGCCCGCACACGGCATCCTCGGCCGCGCCGATCAGGTCGACGGCTTGATCCTGGTCGCCGTTGGTGGCCGCGGAATATGCTGCGGTGCACAAGATCTGGGTGAGGACGGCGCGCTCCGCGGGAACGGTCAACCCGGTGGCCTGCACAGCACCGATCGCGCCGAGCGTGACCCGTTGAGCTATGCGGGGCCGACCCTCGTGACGCAGCACCACGCCGATCGCGCGTGCCGACAAGGCTAGCGCGAGCGGAGAGTCTGCGCGGCGGGCGTGGTTCATGGCGCGGTCGGCGGTCAGGCGGCTGACCTGGTGCTGCCCGAGCTTGGTCAAGGTGTGGGTCGCGAGGTTGTAGCAGGCCGCGACCGTTGCTTGGGAGCGTGAATCCTGGTGGACGTCGGCCAGCTCGTGCGCGGCGGCCAGCAGGCCCGGCAGTCCCGCGACCAGAGCGGTGTACTGCGCCCGGTCGAACAGGGCCTGACTGACGGCCATGCTGGCGGTCACAGTGGACTCGGTGACCTGGCCGCGCGCAGCGGGCAGGGCGACCAGGGCATCATCGAGGCGGGCCAGCACGGCGTACGGGACGGCCAGACCGGCGGCGGCGGTCAAGAACTGTCTGCGCTGCACGTGCCCACCGCTTCCATCGATGTGCTGTTGATCGTCGACAGTAGCGAGTCCCAGCCGCGACGGCGCGATGCCATACCGGGACGCGACCGCGCGCAGCTCCTCGATGTCCAGCCGCCGCAGGTTGTGCTCGATGCGGGAGAGCGTCGAGCTGGAGAACCCGATCAGTCGGCCCGCCTGTTCCAGCGTAAGCCGTAGGCGCAGGCGCTCGGCACGCAGGACGTCCCCCACGGTGTCATCGGCCACGACACGATCATCACCCCCGCGCCGCTACTACGGGAGCCCCGTTCGGGTCAAGAGCGTGCCCACGATCGGTGCGGGCGCACCCACACTCCGCAATCACGATCGTCGGCACCGGTCGCCGACCGTCTACTAGACACCAGCACATAAAGGAGAGCCACTGTGGACCTGACCGAGACCGTCGCCGCCGAGGTCGAGCGGCGCCTCGACGTCCGACTGGACCGCTCGACGAGCGCGACCGGGGCGTGGGCGGAGTCCGCCGGGCATCGCACCGACCGCGGCACCTGGGTGCGGGTGACCTCGCGCGGAACCGGCTGGATCCAGCCCCAATCCTGGGTCGGCGCGGAGGCCGCCTCCGTTATCTCTGGTGTGCCGAAGCCCGGCTGGGTGCAGTCCGCGACCTGGCGCGATCCGGATGGCACCACGGTGTGGCGTGCCGAGGAGATGGAACTGGTCGGCGAGTCGGTGATCGCCACCGGCGGTGCCACCCTCGCCGCCGACCCTGGACTACCAGACGCCTGGTGGGCGGAGCTGCGCGCCGCGCTGACCGCGCTGGGCGGGTTCACCACGTTCCGCGTGTCGGGCCGTCAGGAGCTGATCACCCGGCGCATCAGCCAGGTACTCGGCGAGGACGTCCACCAGATCGACACCACGGTCACCGACTGGACCACCTCTCACGGTGACCTGCACTGGGGCAACCTCACCGGACCCCGCCTGGTGATTCTCGATTGGACGGATTGGGGACTGGCCCCGCGTGGCAACGACGCCGCCTGTCTCTGGGCCACCGCGCTCGCCGTCCCGGCGGTCGCCGACCGAGTCCTCGCTGAATTCGCTGCGGATCTCGATACTCGCTCCGGCCGGATCGCCCGTCTCTGGGTGACCTGCAATCTGCTGCGCCTGGCCGCCACGCGCGCCGACGCGCACCCCTTGGCCGAGCCAGCCCGCAAGGCCGCAGGCGAGCTCATCATCGACCTGTCCTGACCCCGACACCAGGGAAGGGGGTGAACCCCGTGGAGATCACCGTCGAGAACCTGATCAGCGTCACCGGCCGCACCGCACTCAGCGGCGACGGCGCCACCGGAGACAGCGGCGAGAACAAGGACGGCTGACCAGACCCGTCCCGCACCCCAGGTCGGGGCGGGCTGCCCAAGCGGCGCCCGCCCCGACCGCTCCCAGCCCGACAGCCAACGGAGAGGATGCGTCGTCATGGATCATCGGCTTGTGCACGGCATCGAGCACGCCTTCGGTTGGGCCGGCCCAGACCGGCTCGGCCGCGAGTTCGCCCGCGGTACCCTCCCCGACCCCGAACTGTGCGCGCGGCTCCTCACTCCGGCTCGACTGCTCGACCTCATCTCCCGCCGTGAACTGCACAACCCGCAGCTGCGGATGCTGCGAAACGGCGCTGACCTGCACCCGCGCGAGTACTTGGCCCAGCACCCGAGCAGCCGCGGCCACCGGATCTCCATGGCCGCCATGCCCCGCATCGGGCACTACCTGGAGCAGGGCGCCACTCTCGTCTTGGACGACCTGGCCCCACTGGACGCCACCCTGGAGGTCGCTTGCCGAGCCCTGAGTTGGTGGAGCGGCGAGCACACCCGGGTCAACATGTACCTGACCACCCAGGAAGCGTCTGGGTGGGGCATCCACTGGGACAGCCATGACGTCCTGGTCGTACAGCTCGACGGCACCAAGAGCTGGGAGGTGCGCGGCCCAACCCGACCCGCGCCGATGGAACGTGACGCCGAACCGAATCTCGAACCTAGCGGCGAGATCGTATGGAGCGGCACCCTTCGTACCGGGGACGTCATGCACATCCCACGCGGTTGGTGGCATCAAGCCACCCGCACTGGACGCGGGAACGGGCACAGCCTGCATGCCACCTTCGGCCTCACGCAACGCACCGGTGTCGACTACCTCGCCTGGATCGCCGACCAAGCCCGCGCCACCGGCGAGCTCCGTGTCGACCTCGGCCAACGGCCCGACACCGACCAGCACCAGCGGCTCGCGGCAGTCGCCGCCGACCTGCTGCACAGGCGCAGCCCGGCGGACTTCCTCGCCACCCGCCACCGCGAGGACACCCGCACCCGGCACACCACCGCGTTCGGGATCTTCGGCCCACCCCGCGCCGTGGTGTGCGTGACCAACTTCCCGCCGGAACTAACGGTCGACGACGACATCGTGACCGTGCAGGCGGCGGGCAAGAAGATCACCGTCCCGGCCGTCGCGTTGCCCGCGCTGCGCCCCCTGCTCAGCGGCAACCCGGCCGACCTGGCCGATCTCGCCTCCCACACCGGCGTCGACACCGCCGCCCTCGCCGCAGCGTTCACCGGTGCCGGGGTCTGCGCTGACCTCACCGCGGATCTGGCCACCGGCTACGACGGCACGACTACCACCAGCCAACCGGCCACAGCGGTCAACGCCTGACAGCCCTCCCCGCAGCCACTGACCGGTCAGAACAAGGTCGGCGCTTCCTCATGGCCAGGATCAAGTGGGCCGGTGAGCCGGAGGCGATCTACCTGGACGGTCGGACGTGCCGGTCGGTGGCCGGGGAGCGTCCTATCCTGCGCACAGCGTCGCGGCCGGGAGGAAGGCGTACGTCCCCGGGTTCCGCCATCGCTTCCACCCGCGAGACCCGCGCCGCGACGTACTGCTCGGACTCGTCGAGGACGCGGTCACCGCCGGACGCCCACCGCGCTCGATCGAGGCCTTCATCGCCGAGCATCACGATGAACTGCGCGTACGGGTTCCCCGTCCGCAATGGCCATCCGATCAGGATCGAACGTGACACAGGCGCGCAGGCCGGGCGGCGAGCAGGCCGTGGTCACGCACCGACATGTCGAAGGCGGACGCCGGTCCGCCGTGGCCCCGATCCGAAAACTCGACTCGCCGTGCGCCGTCACCGTGCTCCCGGCAGACGGACCGCGCGATACCCGCTGAATCCCCCTCACCAGCTCGAATCGGTTCGATCCCACAGCTGACCCAGTCCGGTCGCTGGTCTGTTCGGAGTAGCCCGAGCCGCCGTCCGGCGGGCATCCATCTTGTGGTGTCCGAGTTGTTGCGAAGCCAAGAGACTGGGAATGCAGTCGCAATCCCCTGCCCTCTCGAGACTTCGAGGTGACGAGTCAATGCGCCTGAATCGCCTAGTTCCCACGATGGTCGGAGCCGCCACCGCGCTCTTATCCGTCATCGGACTGAGCACCACCACCATCGCCGCCGAACCGGCCACCGCCGCAGGCGGTGAAGTCCCCGCCGTCGCTCCCGTCTCCGCCGTCGCGGCTCCCGAGACCGACGGCGCGCAGACGTTCATCATCGACGGCGAGTTCGCCACCGACGCGCCGTGGGCGGCGCGGATGTTCAGCAACGGTTCTCCCGTCTGCTCGGCGACCATCATCGCCCCCGAGTGGATCCTGACCGCGACGCACTGCGTCGGCTCGCCCAGCGCGACGACCTTCCGGGTCGGCAGCCTGGACGCGAACGGCGGCGGGACGGTGGTCGGCGTCGCCGAGACCGTCGCGCACCCGGTCGCCGACATCACGCTGGTACGCATCGACCAGGCGGTCGACGCGGTGTACGCACCACTGGGGACGGTGGGCGACGCCAGGGTCGACGACACCGTGCAGCTCTACGGCTGGGGCGCGACCTGCACCGGCAACGAGTCGGGCTGCCAGTCTCAGTACCTCAAGTACGCCGACACCCGCGTGCACACGCTCGACGCGCAGGACTGGCTCGGCGGCGACGCCATCGGCGTCACCAGGATCAACGGCATCGCGGCGGGCGGCGACTCCGGCGGCCCGATGTTCGCGACCAGCCCGGTCGACGGCGGCTACTACCAGGTGGGCGTCGCCTCGACCAGTGACCGCGCCACCGTCTCCTTCTACACCGACATCACCCGGTACCGGGACTGGATCAGCTCCGTCGCGGGCGTCTGAGTCGCCCGACCACCGGACCGGAGGCTGGGCGCCCC
Organism: Actinoalloteichus fjordicus; assembly: GCF_001941625.1. Lineage (NCBI taxonomy): Bacteria > Bacillati > Actinomycetota > Actinomycetes > Pseudonocardiales > Pseudonocardiaceae > Actinoalloteichus > Actinoalloteichus fjordicus. The sequence goes on along the minus strand of NZ_CP016076.1, from coordinate 1,233,435 downwards.
CGACCGTCACCGCCGACGGCCCCTGCCCACGCCGAAGGCCGCGCCGCGAGCAGCGTTGCTCGCGGCGCGGGGTCCGGCTAGACCAGCTCGTCGTCCCGGTTCTTGATCTCGGCCTGCTCGCGTGCCGCGCGGCGGCGCAGGATCAGCGCCCGGATCGCGGGCAGCAGGGCCACCAGGACGAAGGCCGCGAGCAGGGTTCCGGAGATCGGCCGGGTGACGAAACCGGTCGGGTCGCCGTCGAAGATCAGCAGCGACCGCCGCAGCGAGTCCTCCAGCAGCGAGCCGAGCACGAAGGCCAGGACCAGCGGGCCGGGGTCGAAACCGCATTTCTTCATCAGGTAGCCCAGCGCGCCGAAGACGATCACCAGGATGATGTCGAACGGATCGTTGCGCACCGTGTACACGCCGACCAGCGTGATCAGCACCGTGATGGGCGCCAGGATCGTCGGCCGTACTCGCAGGATCTTCACGAACAGCCCGATCAGCGGGATGCTCATGATCAGCAACAGGATGTTGCCGATGTACATCGAGTTGACCACGCCCCAGAACAGCTCGGGTTCCTCCGAGACCAGTCGTGGTCCCGGCGTCACGCCCTGGATGAGCAGCGCACCGAAGATCACCGCCATCGTCGCGTTCGCCGGAATGCCCAGCGACAGCAGCGGGATGAACGACGAGGTCGCGGCGGCATTGTTGGCGGTCTCCGGCCCGGCGACGCCCTCCACCGCCCCCTTGCCGAACCGCTCCGGGCGCTTGGCCCGGCGCTTCTCCACCGCGTAGGCGGCCATCGAGGCGATCGTGGCACCGCCGCCGGGCAGGATGCCGAGCACGAAGCCCAGTACCGAGCCGCGACCGATCGCGCCGGAGGACTGCCGCAGGTCCGACCGCGAGGGCCACACGTTGGCGACCTTCGACGGTGCCCGCGTGGCGCGGTGCCGCTCCTCCAGGTTGTAGAGGATCTCGCCGAGGCCGAACAGGCCCATGGCGATCGGTACGAAGTCCAGGCCGTCGGCCAACGACAGGTTGTCGAAGGTGAACCGCTCCACTCCGGTGAAGCCGTCCCGCCCGATGGTGGCCAGCAGAAGGCCGACGCAGGCGGCGATCACGGCCTTGAGCCGGTTGCCCCCGCCGATCGTGGAGACCAGCAGGATGCCCAGCAGCGCCAGTGCGGTGTACTCCGGCGGCCCGAAGTCCAGGGCGAAGCCGGTGACCACCGGGGCGAGCAGCGACAGGGCCACGATGGAGACGGTGCCGCCGATGAAGGAGCCGATCGCCGCGATGCCCAGCGCGGTGCCCGCCTTGCCCTGGCGAGCCAGCGCATGGCCGTCGAAGACGGTCACCACCGAGGAGGCCTCGCCGGGCAACCGCAGCAGCACCGAGGTGATCGTCCCGCCGTACTGGGCACCGTAGAAGATGCCCGCGAGCATGATGATCGAGGTCACCGGCTCGATGCCGAGGGTGACGGGCAGCAGGATGGCGATGGTGGCGGCGGGGCCGAGGCCGGGCAGCACGCCGACCAGCATCCCGACGACCACGCCGATCAGGCAGTAGAGCAGGTTGATCGGCTCTAGGACGACGCCGAAGCCGTCCAAGACCGGTGACAGGTCCACGGACACTCCTAGAACAGGTGCGGAATGGGAACGGAGAGGGCCACCACGAAGATCAGATAGAAGGCGACGGTCACGGCGATGCTGGTGATGATCGAGGTGCGCCAGCTCTCGCGTCCGAGGAATCGAACCCAGACGAAGGTGAGCAGGGCAGCCGGGATCTCGAAGCCGATGGTCTCGATGACGGCGACGAAGCCGACCATGGTCGCCAGGCCCGCGAGCACCAGCAGTGCGGTGCGGGAGAACCGCTCGCCGTCGGTGGCCTTCGGTGCCATCGCGACCAGAGCGGCGGAGAGGACGACCAACACGACGCTCACCAGCATCGGCCACATGCCGGAGCTGGGTGCGCTGGCCGTGCCCACCCCGAGCGACACCGAGCCGATCAGCATGGCCACGCCGAGCAGGAACACGGCGACGGCGGTGACGAGCCTGCCCGCCAAGCCGATGGGCGGCGGGCGGTACTCCTCTTCCGCCTCCTCGACGGCCGCGACCGCCTCGCCGAGGCTCGTTCCGACCAGCGTCTCCCCGGCGGGCGATTCGGCGGCCTGCCGCTGTTCGGCCGCCGTGCGCGTCGTGGGCGTGGGGGTCACGTCCGCCTTCGCCGGGCCGCCCGTCGTGTCCGTCACGCGCGAAGCGCCGCGATCCGCCTCATCGAGGGGACCGGTCACTGGTTACCGCCCATGTCGATGTCGAACTCCTCGACCATGTCCTCGTAGGTGGTCAGGTTCGTGCTCCACTGCTCACGCAGTTCCTCGCCGTCGACCTCGTTCGGCGTGAGCTGGTTGTCGGTGTTGAACCGCTGGTAGTTCTCGGAGTCGAAGACCGTCTGGAACGAGGCGCGCAGGGCGTCGATGACCTCTTGCGGGGTGTCCTTCGGCGCGAAGACGGCCCGCGACTGCTGCACCTCGACGTCGTAGCCCTCCTCCACGGCGGTGGGGGTGTCCGGCAGGTAGGACGGCCGCTCCTGCGCGAAGGTGACGATCGGGTTCAGCTCGCCTGCCCGGATCTGCTCCATGGCCTCGCCGAGCTGGATCGACCCGACGTCGACCTGGCCGCCGAGCACTGCGGTCAGCGTGGGCGAGCCGCCGTCGAAGGGCACGGCGGTGGCGGTGACGTCCGCCTGTGCGAACAGGGCGGCCTGGGAGAGCTGGCTGCCGGTGCCGACGCCCGTGGTGCCGTAGGTGATCGTCCGGCCCGCGTCGACCAGGTCGTCGACGGTGGCGAAGTCCGAGGACGCCGCGCTCACCAGGATGTAGTCGTCCTGGGACAGGCCGGTGATGATCTCGTAGTCGGCGATGTCGACGGCCTCGCTCTCGGAGACCGCGAGCGGCGTGATGTAGGCGAGGCTGCCGTTGAAGATCATCAGGGTGTGCCCGTCGGCCGCGTCCCCTGCCAGCTCTTGGGCCGCCAGGGTGCCGTTGGCGCCGGGCTTGTTCTCGACGGTGATCGCCACGCCCAGATCCTCGGTAGCTCCGTCGGCCAGCGCACGGGCGATGAGGTCGGTGCTGCCGCCGGGCTCCTGACCGACGTAGATGCTGATCGGGTTGCCGTCGGGGAAGTCGGCGCCTTCTCCGGAAGCGCCCCCGAGGTTGCCGCCACAAGCGGACAGGGAGACGGTCAGAGCCAGCCCGAGGCCGGTCACCGCCCACCGGCGCTGGCCGATGCTTCTGGTCATGTCGTCTCTCCTCTTCGAGAAGCCGGCAGTCCGGCAGCCGGTGCTGTGAGTGGCGTCACGAGCGCCTGGACGGGGGAAGAGTAGGAACCTGGTGTCATACCTGTCCAGATCCGATGCGGTATGGATCGATACTCTCGCGGCATGAGGAGCACCCGAGGCGACTCCGGTGATCGACGAGGGTGACGCGGGCGTCGCAGCTCGGACACGAGCCAGCGGCGGACCGGCGACGCGGCGGGAGACTCGCACCGGGCCCGGTCGCCGTCGGCTCGCTGGATCGTCTCGGCGGGCCCGGCATCGACGAGGCGGCATCGCACACCCGGAAATCGCCTGGTCATCACCAGCGCGGGCGGGCGTTCCCCCAGTGCCGGATCGCGTCGCCCAGCGCCGTCGTCGCTGGTCGGCGCCTCGCGATGCCGCCAGAGACCGCGTCGTTCCGCCCGGGGAAACTCACGCGCGGACCGGTGCGGCGACGGCTCGACCCACGGCACTCTCGACGGGCTCGGCCCGGCTGGCCGACGCGCCTGCCGCCGTCGATTCCGCCGCGATCCTGGGCCGCCGAGCGGGGGTGGGCCTGCTCGATGGGGAGACCGCCCGAGGGCTCGCCCAGGGGTCGGCGGACCGCGCGGGACACCGGCCGAGACGATGCGGGCCGACGAGCCCGCCGGGTATCGGTTGAGTCTCGACCAGGCCGCGACGACCGTTACCGAGCAGGCCGAGCCACGTCGGCCGCGAGGTCGCACGCCGGCGAGTCGGCTCTCGACGAGCGGCCGAGCCGGGCTGCGGCGGCCGCCGCCGTCGCCTTGATGCCCTGACGGCATCGAGTTATGCGAAAAGGCTTCTAGACAGGCATCGGTCGGCCTTCCTACGGTGACCGGGACCACCGGCCGCGCGCGGCGTCGACCCGAGTGCCGCACGGAGCCGTCGGACCAAGGACGCCCACCCCGTGCCGCTGCTCCCTCCGGACGACCTCGCAGTCCGGCGATCTGCCCACCCGCAACCGAGGAGGAGACCGTCATGACCGGCCGAACCCCCACCGTGGCTCGCGTCCAGGCGGTTCCCGTCGCCGGACACGACAGCATGCTGCTGAACCTGAGCGGCGCCCACGGCCCGTTCTTCACTCGCAACATCGCGATCGTGACCGACAGCGAAGGCCGGGTGGGCGTCGGCGAGGTGCCCGGTGGCGAGGCGATCCGACAGACCATCGAGGACGCGGGCGAGCTGCTCGTCGGACAGCCCGTCGCCCGGCTCGGACGCCTGCTCCGGTCCGTCGCCGAGACCTTCGCGGCCCGCGACGCGGGCGGGCGGGGACAGCAGACGTTCGACCTGCGCACCACGGTGCACGCGGTGACGGCACTGGAGTCCGGCCTGCTGGACCTGCTCGGGCAGCACCTCGGCGTCCCGGTCGCCGAGCTGCTCGGCGACGGACAGCAGCGCGAGGCCGTCCCGATGCTCGGTTACCTCTTCTATGTGGGAAATCGACGCTCCGCAGCCGAGCTGCCCTATGTCGCCGAGGCCGAGCCTGCCGACGAGTGGGAGCGGCTGCGCCGTGCGGAGGCGCTCACCCCGGAGTCGGTGGTGGCGCTCGCCGAGGCGGCCCGGGCCCGTTACGGCTTCACCGACTTCAAGCTCAAGGGCGGCGTGCTGCCCGCAGAGCAGGAGATCGAGGCGGTGCGCGCGCTGGCCGGACGGTTCCCGGACGCGCGGATCACACTGGACCCCAACGGCGGCTGGCTGCTGGCCGACGCCGTCGAGCTGTGCCGCGACCTGCATGACGTGCTCGCCTACGCCGAGGACCCGGTGGGACCGGAGGGCGGCTTCTCCGGCCGCGAGACGATGGCGGAGTTCCGCCGAGCCACCGGACTGCGCACCGCCACCAACATGATCGCGACCGACTGGCGACAGCTGGCCCACGCCGTCCGCGCGGGCGCGGTCGACATCCCGCTGGCCGACCCGCACTTCTGGACCATGCGTGGCTCGGTGCGCGTCGCCCAGCTCTGCGCCGACTTCGGCCTCACCTGGGGTTCGCACTCCAACAATCACTTCGACGTGTCGCTGGCGATGTTCACCCACGTCGGGGCCGCCGCGCCGGGCGAGATCACGGCGCTGGACACCCACTGGATCTGGCAGGACGGTCAGGCACTGACCCGAGACCCGCTGCGCATCTCCGGCGGGCAGATCACGGTGCCCACCGCCCCAGGGCTCGGCATCGAACTCGACACCGACGCGCTGGCCGCCGCACACGAGCTGTACCGGGAGCACGGACTCGGCGCCCGCGACGACTCCGTGGCGATGCAGTACCTGGTGCCCGGCTGGGAGTTCGATCCCAAGCGGCCGTGCCTGGACCGCTGACCACACACCAGTCCGTCCCCTCGACGTTCTCGGACGAAGGAGTCCCATTCCATGACCAGCACCGCGAGGGAAGGCGCCGCCCCCGCCGTCCTCGATCGGATTACCTCGGTGACCTTGTCCTCGGTGACCCTGCCGCTGCCCGGCGGCATCAGCGACGCGAAGGTGCTCACCGGCAGACAGCGGCCGATGACCGAGGTCGCGTTTCTCTTCGCCGAGATCCGCACCGAGGGCGGCGCGGAGGGGATCGGCTTCAGCTACTCCAAGCGGGCGGGCGGGCCCGCTCAGTTCGCGCACGCCCGTGAGGTCGCGCCCGACCTGATCGGCGAGGACCCCAGCGACATCGGTCGACTGTGGACGAAGCTCGTGTGGTCGGGTGCCTCCGTCGGGCGCAGCGGCGCCGCCACCCAGGCGCTGGCCGCCTTCGACGTCGCGCTGTGGGACCTCAAGGCCAAGCGCGCCGGACTCCCCCTGGCGAAGCTGCTCGGCGCCCACCGCGACTCGGTGCGCTGCTACAACACCTCGGGCGGATTCCTGCACGAGTCCATCGATCAGGTGATGGACAACGCCACCCGCACCCTGGAGGCGGGCGTCGGCGGCATCAAGATCAAGGTCGGGCAGCCCGACTGGGCCGAGGACCTGCGGCGGGTCGCCGCCGTCCGGGAGCACATCGGCGACACGGTGCCGCTGATGGTCGACGCCAACCAGCAGTGGGACCGGCCCACCGCCATGCGGGTCGGCCGCGCGCTGGAGGAGTTCGGCCTCGTCTGGATCGAGGAGCCGCTCGACGCCTACGACGCCGAGGGACACGCCGCCCTCGCCCGGTCGCTGACCACCGCCGTCGCCACGGGCGAGATGCTCACCAGCGTCGCGGAGCACTACGAGCTGATCCGCCACGGCGCGGTCGACATCCTCCAGCCGGATGCCCCGCGCATCGGCGGCATCACCCAGTTCCTCAAGCTCGCGACGCTGGCCGAGCACCGCAACCTCCAGATCGCGCCGCACTTCGCCATGGAGATCCACGTCCATCTGGCGACGGCCTACCCGAACGAGCCGTGGGTGGAGCACTTCGACTGGTTGTACCCGCTGTTCAACGAGCGGCTGGAGACCACCGGCGGGCGGATGCACCTGTCCGACCGCCCCGGACTCGGCATCACCCTCAGCGAGCAGGCCCGCGCCTGGACCGTCGACCGAGTGGAGATCGACGCACCGTACTGAGCGCGTCGGGCGGCGCCCTCGCCCCGAAGTGCGCGTCGGGTACCGCAGGGCGCCGCCACGCCGGTCGCCCGGCGTCCGACGACCGGCACGCAGGCCCGGTTCGGCGGTTCGCGCGGACCGGCCGCCGCTGTGCCCGGGCCTCGGTCGCGCCGCCGACCCGCTGCCCGGCACAGGATGGACACGTCTCGATCCGTCGAGGCCGCAGGAGGAGGAGTCACAGTGCCGGACACCGACGATCACGACGTCGTCCTCATCGGCGCGGGGATCATGAGCACCACCCTCGGTGTCCTGCTCGCCCGCCTCCAACCGGACTGGCGCATCACGGTGGTGGAGCGGCTGCCCGATGCCGGTCTGGAGAGCTCCCACGCCTGGAACAACGCGGGCACCGGCCACGCGGGGCTCTGCGAGTTCAACTACACGCCACGCAGGCCAGACGGCTCCGTCGATCCCGAGGGCGCGCTGCGGATCGCCGAGCAGTTCCGCACCTCGCTGTGCTTCTGGGCGCAGCTGGTCGAGGAGGGCCTGCTCGACTCCCCCGGCGACTTCGTCCGCTCGGTGCCGCATCTCGGCTTCGGCCGGGGCGCCGAGGGGGTGGCGTATCTGCGGGCCAGGTTCGAGGCGGTGCGCGGCCATCCGCTGTTCGCCGATCTGGCCTTCTCCGACGACCGTGCGGTCCTCGCCTCCTGGCTGCCGCTGGTGTTCCGGGACCGGTCCGCGCGGGAACCGGTCGCGGCGACCCGCTCCGCCCAGGGCACCGACGTCGACTTCGGCGTCCTCGCGCGCGGGCTGCTCGCCGCCCTGCGGAGGCAGGGTGCGACGGTCCGGCTGAACCACGAGGTGCAGGCCCTCCACCGGCACGGCGAACGGTGGCACCTGGCCGTCCGGGACCGGGTGACCGACCGGCGTCGGGGCCTGCGAGCCCGCTTCGTCTTCGTCGGCGCGGGCGGCGCCACGCTGCCGCTGCTCCAGTCGGCGCGGGTGCCCGAGGTGCGCGGGCTCGGCGCCTTCCCGATCAGCGGCCGGTTCCTACGCGCGTCCCGACCGGAGCTGGTCGCCGCGCACACCGCCAAGCTCTACGGCCACGCCGCGCCGGGCGCGCCTGCGCTCTCGGTGCCCCACCTGGACCGCCGAGTGGTGGACGGGCAGGAGCACCTGCTGTTCGGTCCCTTCGCCGCGTTCTCTCCGCGCTTCCTCCGCGAGGGCAGGCTCACCGACCTCGTCCGTTCGGTCCGCGTCGACAATCTGTCGACGCTGGCGGCCTCGGCGCGGGACAACCGGGACCTGATGGCCTATCTCCTCCGGCAGCTGACTCAGTCGCCCGCCGACCGGCTGGCCGCGCTGCGCGAGTTCGTGCCCACCGCCCGCGCCGAGGACTGGGAACTCGTCACCGCAGGCCAACGTGTCCAGCTGTTGAAGACCGTCGGCGGCCGAGGCACCATGGTCGGCTACGGCGCCGAGACCCTCGTCTCGGCGGGCGGATCGCTGGCCGCCCTGTTGGGCGCCTCCCCCGGTGCCTCGGCGTCGGCCTCGGCGATGATCGACGTGCTGGCGACCTGCTTCCCGGAGCGGATGTCGGACTGGGGGCCGCGACTACGCGAGGTGGCGCCGTCGGCGAGCCCGGTGCTCGGATCGGACCAGGCCTCGGCAGCAGAGCGACTCGCGCAGGCTCGTCGAACCCTCGGACTCGTCCCCGTCTCCGCCGTCGCAGCCGAGGACGACCCTGCTCGGCGAGGATGCCCGGCCCCGGGACGAGGCCCCGTCGCCCGACGGGACGACCCGGCGCACCGATCGGAGAGCCCCGTGAGCAACGCCGTCGACCGAGATCTCCTCGTCCGGCTGCACGAGGCCGTCGGCTCGGCGGGCCTGGTCACCGACCCCGACCGGATGCGCGGTCACCTCACCGACTGGCGCGACGCCTACCGGGGCCGCGCCGCCGCCGTCGTCCGCCCCGGCAGCGCCGAGGAGGTCTCGCGTGTGGTGGGCCTGTGCCACCGGGCAGGCGTCGCCGTGGTCCCCCAGGGCGGCAACACCGGGCTGTGCGGCGGCTCCGTCCCGGACTCCTCCGGCGCCCAGATCGCGCTCTCGCTGACCCGGCTGCGGCGCGTCCGCGAGGTCGATCCGGCCAACCAGACCATCACCGTCGAGGCGGGGGTGGTCCTGGAGAACGTGCAGCGGGCCGCGCGGGAGGCGGGGCTGCTGTTCCCGCTGTCGCTGGGCGCCCAGGGCAACTGCACCATCGGCGGCAACCTCGCGACCAACGCGGGCGGGACGGCCGTGCTCCGCTACGGGACGATGCGGGACCTCACGCTCGGGCTGGAGGTGGTGCTGCCCGACGGCCGGGTGTGGGACGGCCTGCGCGGGCTGCGCAAGGACAACACCGGGTACGACCTCAAGCACCTGTTCATCGGCTCCGAGGGCACCCTCGGTGTGATCACCGCCGCCGTCCTCACCCTCTTCCCGGCGATCCGCAGCCGCGCCACCGCCTGGGTCGCCCTGCCCGATCCGCAGGCCGCCGTCGACCTGATCGGCGTCCTGCGGGCCACCGCAGGACCCCGGCTGACCGGCTGCGAGCTGATGTCCGCGCAGAGCCTGGAGTTCGTGCTGCGGCACGTGCCGGGAACGCGGGACCCGTTCACCGGCGCGCATCCCTGGTACGCCCTGGTCGAGCTGAGCGACCCGATGGCCGATGCAGGCCTCGACGCGACGCTCGAGACCGCGCTGGGCGCGGCGTTCGACCGGGAGCTGCTGCTCGACGCCGTCGTCGCCGAGGGCTCGGCACGGATCGCCGCGCTCTGGAACCTGCGGGAGGGGATCTCCGAGGCGCAGAACCAGGAGGGCCCCAGCCTCAAACACGACGTGACCGTCCCCATCGGCAGCATCCCGGCCTTCGTCCGGGAGACCGACGAGGCGCTGCGAGCGGCCGTGCCGGGCATCCGGATCGTGACCTACGGGCATGTCGGCGACGGCAACCTGCACTACAACCTGAGCGGGCCGCTCGGCATGGAACCGGACGTCTTCCGCGCCCGCGCCGAGGAACTCGCCCGGATCGTCTACGACTCGACCGCGCGTTTCGCGGGCAGCATCAGCGCGGAGCACGGCCTCGGTCAGTCCAAACGCGACCTCCTCGCCGACTACAAGCCCGCCGTGGAGATCGAGTTGATGCGCGGGGTCAAGCGACTTCTCGATCCGGCGGGGCTGATGAATCCCGGCAAGGTGCTGCCCGCCGAGTGACCCGAGGACGCGGCGGCGCCCGGACCGCCGGCGGCGGTCGGGACGGGGTGGCTGCCGGACCGAAGCGGCGGTCGAGACGGGCGGCTCTGCCTGACCGGCAGGCAGGCGGGCAGGGCGCGCGGCCTGGCCGCCGATGGCGACCTGACGACCGGCGACCCGGGGCAGCCGAGGCAGCACAGCCGACCGGCCCCGCCGGGGACTCACCCCGGACGTTCGGGCTCCGGGCCACCGATCTCGATGCGCTCGCCCGGCCGGACGACGCGGCCTCGGCTCGGCTGGACCGGTCGCCGACTCCGCTCGGCCTCGGGGCCACGACGCTTCGGCCCCGACAAGCAGCCGCACTCAAGTATTCAGGTAGCCTTAGTAAGCATCCTGAAAAGGTTTCCGAAGTACCTGTCCGCTGTCCGCTGTCCGCTGTCCGCTGTCCGCTGTCCGCTGTCCGCTGTCCGCTGTCCGCTGTCCGCTGTCCGCTGTCCGCTGTCCGCCACACCGGCCGTCTGGGAAGGACGATCGCGCAATGACCGAGTCACCGACGTCGGCTCCGCCCGCCCCCCTGCCCCAGCTGATCAGCGGGCTGTTCGACTGGGTGGCGGCCGGACTGGCCGCGCACCTGAGCAGTCAGGGTTTCACCGATCTGCGGCCGACCCATGTCGTCAACGTCCTCCGGCACCTCGACTGCGGCGGCACCAGGCCGACCGTCCTGGCCGACCGGGCAGGCATGACTCCCCAGGCGATCAGCGAACTGGTCGCGCATCTCGAACGGGCGGGCTACGTCCGCCGGGTGCCCGACCCCTCCGACGGTCGGGCCCGGATCGTCGTCTACGCCGACCGAGGTGAGGCAGCGGGCGACGCCGCAGCCCGGTACTTCGCCGAGCTGGAGACCCACGGCGCCCGCCTGGTCGGCGCCCAACGATTCGACGACGTCAAGACCGCGTTGGAACAGATCCTGAGTTCGGGACACGTCGACGCGACCGGGAGCACGACGTGACGCCGGGGCGGAGACGATCCGATCGGCTCGTGGCCTGCTGGGACGGCCTGGCCGCAGGCTACGACCGGCGCAGTGCGACGGTGGAGCAGAAGTACCTCGGCGACAGCAGGCCGTGGGTCTGCGGTCGCGCCCTCGGTGCCACGCTGGAGATCGCCGTGGGCACCGGGCTGAACTTCCCGCACTACCCCGCCGAGGTCGAGCTGACCGGCATCGAGTGGAGCCCCGCGATGCTCGACATCGCCCGGCGTCGCGCCGAGTCCGCGGGCCGCCGCACCGACCTCCGGGTCGCGGACGCCACCCGGCTGCCCTTCCCACCGGACTCCTTCGACACGGTGGTGAGCACGTTCGCGATGTGCTGCATCCCCGATCACCGGCTCGCGCTGGCGGAGGCCGTCCGGGTCCTGCGCCCCGGCGGGCGGCTGCTGCTCGCCGACCACGTCGCGGCGTCCGCGTGGCCGCTGCGGCTGCTGCAACACCTCGTCGAACTCGTCAGCATCCCCACCCAGGGCGAGCACTACACCCGCCGCCCGGTCCGCGATCTCGGCGCACTGGGGCTGACGGTCGTCGAGACCCGCCGAACGACCTTCGGCGCGATCGAACGGGTGCACGCCCACAAGCCCGCCGACTGATCCCGGCGCGCCCGACGTCGCGACACTCACCACCCGCCGAGGCCGCTCCTCGCCCACGCAGCAGGGGACCACGCCCCGCGCGCGGCCGCAGGGCGGCAACGCGGCGCACCGGCCGTCGGCGAGAGGCGGCCCCGCAGCACGTCGGTAGGGGTGCGGCCGCCCGCCGAGTCACCGCGCGCCCACGCAGGCAGGCCGGGGAAGCGACTCGACGCTCGTGCCGAGGGCGAACGCGTCGTGCAGGAGCCCCGCGAGCGTGGTCAGCTGCGGCGCCGCGCGGTCGGTCCGCCACACCAGGCCCAACTGCGAGGGCTCGGCCAACCCGTCGACCGGCAGGTAGCGCACGTCCTCGCGGCGGGTGCGCTCGGCCAGCGGACGGCAGACCAGCATGGCGTGGTCGCCACCTGCCACCAGGGCGAGACCCTCCTGGATGGTGGCGATGCCCGTGGTGGAACGGATCGGCATGCCTGCGGGCGTAGCGGGCGGCACGCGGGCGTTCAGCCAGTAGTCGGGCGCGTCACCCCGGCGATAGAGGACGTCCAGACTCGCCAAGTCCTCGACGTGCACCTCGTCTCCGACGGCGAGCGGATGGGACGCGGCCACCGCGAGCAGCTGGTCCTGCGGCGGGAAGCGGTAGCCGACGGTCAGCGCGGGCTCGCGCACCGGCAGTTCGACCACGACGGCGTCGAGCCGACCGTCCAGCAGGTCCGAGAACGGCGAACCGAGCGGGATCTCGCTCAGCAGGACCGTCACCTCGTGCTGCGCGCGCAGCCTGCGAAACGCGACGGTGATCTCCTCGTAGACGCTGCCGTGGAAGCCGATGCGCAGCTCGCACAGCGCACCACGCCTGGCGCGTTCCCGAGCACGGCTGAACACGGTGTCCAGCGCGGCGTAGGCCGGGCCGACCTCCTCGACGAACTGCGCGCCGAACCGGGTCAGGGCCACGCGTCGGCTGGTCCGTTCGACGAGTCGCGCCCCGACCCTGGACTCCAGGGCGGAGATCAACTGGCTCACCCGGCTCTGCGAACAGCCCAACCGGGCCGCCGTGCGGCCGAAGTGCAACTCCTCGGCCAGCGCGAGCAGGCACTCGATCTGCTGGACCTGCACCTGATTCATCGCTTTCCCCTCCCCGCCCATCGATCACCCTGACTGATCGAACGTTGAACAGATCGTCGTTGTTCGCCGCCGAGGCCCGCAGTTGACTGACGTCATGGGTTTGTCAACGCCGGTCGACACCACCGGAGCGAGTTCGGCACGTACCACCGGTCGGCAGTGGGCGGCGGTCGCCGTGCTCGGCCTGAGCACGTTCATCGTGGTGACCTCCGAGATGCTGCCGATCGGCGTGCTGACCCCGATGGCGGAGGGCCTGCGCATCTCGCCGGGCACCACCGGATACAGCCTGACCATCACGGGCCTGGTCACCGCCGTCACCGCGCCGCTGGTCCCTCGGCTGCTCGGCGGGCTCGACCGACGCATGGTGCTCGCCGTCGCGATGGTGGTGCTGGCCCTCGGCAACGTGCTGACCGCCGCCGCGCAGGGCTTCGGGCTGCTGGTGGTCTCCCGCATCATCCTCGGGTTCGGCATGGGCGTGGTGTGGGGGCTGGCCTCGGCCGTCGCGACCCGGCTCGTGGCGCCCCGCGACGTCGCGCTGGCGGTGTCCTTCGCCGTCGGCGGCGTCGCGGCGGCCTCTGTCATCGGCGTGCCGCTCGGCACGATCGTGGGCAACGCCTTCGGCTGGCGGGCCGCGTTCGCGGCCCTGGCGGCGACCGCCGTGCTCCTCGCCGCCGCACTGCTGCCTGCCCTGCCGCGACTCCCCCAGCCCACCCCGGTGCACGACTCGACGTCCGCCTCGGCTCCGGAGCCGCTGTTGCGCAGTGCCCCGGTGCTCGCGGGTCTGATCCTGATCGTCTTCCTGGTCACCGCGCACTTCGCCGCCTACACCTACGTGCGCCCGGTCCTGGAGGAACGCACCGCATTGACGCCGTCGGCCGTGGCGCTGCTCCTGCTCGTCTACGGCGTCTTCGGGCTGGCGGGAAACTTCGCCACAGGCGCCCTGGCCGCCCGCCGGGCCCGCGCCACGGTGCTGAGCCTGGCGGTGGGCATCACCGCGTCGATCGCGCTGCTCGCACTCTTCGGCACCGTCGCCTGGCTCGCCGGGCTGGCAATCGCCCTGTGGGGGCTGGCCTACGGCGGATTGTCGGTGGGCGGGCAGATCTGGATGACGCAGGCCGCGCCGGACCGGATCGAACACGTCACCGGGCTCTACGTCGGCGTCTTCACCGGCGCCGTCGCGCTGGGCGCCTTCCTCGGCGGCACCGTCGTCGAAGCGGCGGGCGTCGTCGGGCTGTTGTGGGGCGCGGCAGGCTGCGCCGTGATCGCGCTGCTCGTGGCGCTGTTCGGCCCGGGACCGACTCCCCGGCCGCGTGCCAAGGCGGCGGCCCGGGCTGCGGAGGCGTGATCATGACCCCGTCCGCCGAGAACCCCGCCGCACGGCCCGCCCGCAGGCCGATCATGCTGCTCAACGCCGCCTACCTCCCGAGCAGCCACGACTGGCGCACCGAGGCGGGCCGCGCCCACTCGCCCTTCGACGTCGAGACCTTCCTCCGCGAGGCACGCCGGGCCGGGGCCGCAGGCTTCGACGCGTTCTTCGAGCACGCTCGGTTCACCGGCACCCCGGAGGACATCGCCGAGCAGCTGCGTCGCTGGTTCGACGAGGGCGGCGTGGACGGTTTCCAGATCATCCTCGGCAACGACTTCCCCGCGGTGTGCGACACCGTCCTGCCTCGGCTGCTGCACCGACCGGGCTGGGGGCTCGATCCACGGTGCCCCGACAAGGCCGCCGCCGGCGGTTCTCCCACGGTGGGCGCAGGCGCGTCCCGGCCGCCGCGCGGTACGGGCGACGGGCACAGACCGGGTCTCGCGGGGGCACCGATGCCGGTCGGTCGGCGCGCCTACCGCATCGGCCGGGGGCGGCCGGGCCGGTCAGGCACTCGCCCCGGACACCGACTCCGAGAACGCGCGCCACTGCTCGTCGGACCGGTCGAGGGCATCGGCCGCTGCCGAGGCGTACTGCGTCGCGTCGGACCCGAGCAGCAGGCGAACCGGGGCGTCGGCTCGATTCGCCAGCTCACGGACGGCCGCGGCGACCCTGGCAGGCTCGGCGACGTCGAGGGAGGCGGACCGCAGCATGGCGACGAGACTGCCGACCGTCTGCTGATACGGCTCGCTGATCGGCGGGATGGTCATCGACGAACCGGCCCAGTCGGTCCGCATCCCGCCCGGCTCCAGGACGGTGACCTTGATGCCCAGCGGCGCCACCTCCTGAGCCAGGACGGTGGAGAAGCCGCCGACCGCCCATTTGGCGCTCTGATAGGCGGCCAGGCCGACCGTGCCGATCCGGCCGCCGAGCGAGGAGACCTGGAAGACGTGCCCGGAGCCCTGCGCACGCAGGATCGGAAGCACCGCCCTGCTGACATACACGACGCCGAAGAAGTTGGCGTCGATCTGCGCCCGGAAGTCCTCCAGGGTCACGTCCTCGACGGCGGCCACGTCGCCGTAGCCCGCGTTGTTGACCACGACGTCGTAGCGGCCGAACGCAGCGAAGCCCGCCTGCACGGCCCGCTCCACGTCGACGCTGCTGGTGACGTCCAGCGCCACCGGCAACACCCGGTCGCCGTGGCGGGCCACGAGATCGTCCAGCTGTTCCGGCCTCCTGGCCGTGGCGACGACCCGATCACCGGCGCCGAGGGCCTCCTCGACGATCGCGCGGCCGAGGCCTCGGGAGCTGCCGGTGACGAACCAGACCTTCGACATGGGTGCTTCCTTCCCTGATGACACCGATGAGCTGCCGGCACCGATTTACGTACCGGAAGTCTCTTACGCGAATCACCGTAAGGGACCGTCGGTACGGTGTCAACAGACCATCGGTACCGTAAAGTCGCCGCCATGATGGCCTTCCAGCGCGCCCGCAGCGAAGAGAACCGCGAGATCCGCAGGCAGGCGATCCTGGACACGGCCACGCAGATGCTCGGCCAGATGTCGGTCAACGACATCAGCCTCAACGAGCTGAGCCGCCGCAGCCTGCTCGCCAAGTCGGCGATCCTGCGGTACTTCGAGTCCCGCGAGGCGGTCCTGCTCGAACTGCTGGATCGAGCCTGGACGCGGTGGACGGCCGAACTCGCCGACCAGCTGCCGACCGGAGACCCCGCCGAGAAGCCCGTTCGGCAACGCTGCGACGAACTCGCGAGCACGCTCACCCGCAGCCTGGGCCTGCGACCCGAGCTGTGCGACCTGCTCAGCGCGCAGGCGGGCGTCCTCGAACACAACGTCTCCCCCGAGGTCGCACGCCGGTACAAGAAGGCCGCCGTCACCAATGTCGCCGCCCTTGCCGACCTGACGCACGCGCAACTCCCCGAACTCGGCGAGACCACCGGCACGCTGTGCGGGCAGATCATCATGGCCGCAGGCGCCGTCTGGGTCAGCTGCCTGCCGTCCGCCAGCATGCTCGCCGCCTACGAGATCGATCCCGAACTCGCGAAGTTTCGGCTGCCCTTCGAGTCGACGCTCCACACCATGCTGACCACCCTGATCACCGGATCGCTCGCCCTGGCCCCCTCCGAGGGCGACGTCGACTGACGCCGCCCGACCGCGCAGCGACACCATCCGCGACGGCGCCGACCGGCATCGGCGGATCTCCGGGTTCTCGTGACTTCTGGATCGTCGTGTTCTCTGGATCGTCGTGTTTTCTGGGGCGCCCTCGGGACAACCCGCGACGGCCGCCGAACGGCGCCGGAGAAATCGAGTCGCCCCGGTCTGCCGATGCAGGGAAGACTGTCCGCGTGACCGCGCTTCCCCTGGTTCCGCCGTCCGAGGCTCCGTCGTACGGAGCCGTGCGGCTACGAGCCTTCGACGAGCGTGACGTGGCCATGCTCCAAGACCTGTCGACCGATCCGTACGTGCCGGACACCGGCACGCTGCCGGGCGACGCCGGGCGCGCGGAGGCCCTCGCGTACATCGAACGGCAGATCGGCAGGCTGGACAGCGGGGCCGGTTATTCCTTCTGCGTGGCGGCGAAGGACACCGACGAGGCGCTGGGCACCGCCGGGCTGAACCTCGGGCAGCTCGCCGCCGGTCGGGCGTCGGCGGGCTACTCCGTCGCACCTCGGCATCGGGGGCGCGGACTCGCGGGCCAGGCGCTCATCGCGCTGACCCGCTTCGCCTGGTCCGTCTCGGGGCTGCATCGCGTCGAGCTGTATATCGAACCGTGGAATCGCGCGTCCTGGCGTACGGCCGAACTCGCGGGCTACGTCCGCGAGGGGCTGCTGCGGAGCCATCAGGAGATCGGCGGCAGGCGGGTGGACATGTACCTGTATGCCGCGATCGGGCAGCCCGAGGGGCACCGGACCGCCTCGGCCGCGAACACCGGCTGAGGATCCGACGTGGTCGGCACACGGACAGCGCAGGCACACCACCGACGACCCGCGACGGACGCTGTCGCCCACGCGCGTCCGTCCGAGAAAGGACACTCGTGATCGACTCGGGTCTGGACGGCGTCGTCGTCCTGGTCACCGGTGGAGCAGGCGGCATCGGCGCCGCGATCTCCCGCGCCTTCGCTGAGCAGGGAGCGCACGTGGCAGTGCAGTACTTCGACGGGCCGGAACCGCCCGCAAGTCTCCGGTGGGAGCACGCGAGCCCGGCGAAGAACGACGCCGAACGGCTCGTCTCCTCGTCGGTCGGCGGCGTCGCCGTCGGCGCGGATCTGGCCTCAGCGGACGCCGCGCCGAGGTTGTTCGACTCTGTCGAGCAGCTGCTCGGCCCCGTCGGCGTCCTCGTCAACAACGCCGCGCACTGCGAGAGCCCGGACACCTTCGCCGAGCTGACCTCGGCCGGACTCGACCGGCATTACCGGGTGAACGCGGTGGCCCCGGCGATGCTGATCGCGGAACTCGCCCGACGAAGCGGAGGCAGACGTGCCTGCGCCGTGAACATCTCCACCGACGCCGCGCGCGCGTTCCCCGGCCAGATCGGTTACGGCTCCTCGAAGGCAGCGTTGGAGGCGGTGACCAGGGCGGCGGCGCTAGACCTCGGACCACAGGGCATCAGAGTCAACGCCGTCGCGCCCGGCCCGGTGCAGACCGGCTGGATGAGCGAGGAGCTGGTCCGCGACGCCACCGACATGATCCCGCTGCGGCGCGTCGGCACCCCGGCGGACATCGCCGACGCATGCGTGTTCCTGGCCTCCGAGCAGGCACGCTGGATCACCGGCCAAGTGATCCAGGTCGCGGGCGGGCACGCCTTGTAGCCGGGAGGGTCGGCGCTCCGTGAGGTCGCCTGCGAGCACCGGATGTCGCGCGGCAGGCACGACCGGCCGGACCCGCCTGCCTGCCCTGCGACGGGCTGCGCAGCCTGCGAAAGGCCGGGGCAGGCGGGTGGAGTGCGAGAGACATGTCACGATCCGACGGCCCGGCGAGATTCGCTCGGCGAGGAGGTGCGCGGCCGGTGCCACCAGGCCTGCGGCGGAGATCCGTCGGACACGGTCCGGCCGGGCGCTCGACGATCGACGACGGACCGGCCGGGCCAGGGCAACCGTTCGATGCTCCGGTCCGTCGGGCCGCCGCCGTCATCGGGTCCGCCTGGTCAGAACTCCCGAAATCGGCCGGGTGCCTCGGGGTGGACCGTGTCCACGACGAAGGCGCCCACGCGTTCACCATTCTGGGAATGCGCACCGGTGGTAGTCGCCTCCGTGGGTGCGAAGACCCGATGCCGTTCGCCGGACGCATACAGTGCGTCGGCGAACCGCGATGCCCCGGTGTTGCCCTCCCGCCCCGTCTTACACGCCATGAGGATGAGCGGGTGTCCGGTTCCTGTCATGGTGTTCTGATAGGCGCTGGTGCCGGTGACGATCTTTCGATAGTCCTCCGGTGAGACCATGAGGTTCTCCATTTCACCGTGGCGCCCGGTCGGAGCCTGGACCGTGAACTGACGCCCGTTCGAGTGCGATATCACGGCGAACGGGCGGTATCCTGCGGCCACGTCGCCTGCCCACGGAGCAGGCCGCCGATGCAGGTCGTTGGTCCAGGTGGGATGCTCCCAATACTCCCGCTTCCAGGAAGTTCGGCCTTGCGACCAGCTCTGCCACGTGTACGAGTCCTGTGGCTTGCTCGGGAAACCGACTCCGATCGTTCGGCCGTGTCTGTCCCGCAGTGTCTCGTGCCGCACGCTGCCTGCATAGAACTCCCGCCGGACCGGGCGCCCGTCTGGTCCAATGGCGACGCCGCGAACGACGTCCGGGTCCTGCCTGGCGGATGAGCCCGATGAGCTCGTGTAGTGCCGCGATCCGATGGGATATCCGTAAGGATCGACCAGGCGGTTGGTGAACTGCATGGAACTGCTGCTGATCGTGGAGCCGTTGCCGCCTGCCGAGCGTGGGGCGGGGCCGCTGTCGGGAAGTCCTCGGGTGCCGGTGGGGGTGATGGCGGGTGCGCCTCGGGCGCCGGGTGCGTCGTCGAGTCCTCGGGCGCCTGCGGTGGGAGTGATGTCGGGGGCGCGGCCGCTGCCGGGATCGGCGGAGAGCAGCGGTCCCGAGTCTCCGCCACTTCGGGCGGTGGTCGGGGTGGTGGTGGGTGCGTCGAGTGCGCGGGCGGTGTGGCTGTCGCCGGGCTTGATGGCCTTGAGGCCTCGGGCGGCGGTGGCGAAGTCGTCGCCGAGTGTGCCGAGCAGCGGCTTGAGCCGGTTCAGGGAGGTGGTGAGCTTGGTGATGAGCTGGGCGATGGTCGCAGCGGTCTGAGCGACCTTGGCGACGACCTTGGGAACCACCCAGATCAGCCCGATGCCGAGGGTGAACAGGACCTGTAACGCCCACGAGACCATCGAGCCCACGACGTCGGCGATGATGTCACGGACGGCATCCCGCACGGCCGAGACGACCTCGCCCGCTTTCTGGATGCCGTCGGCCGCACCCTGGGCGGCGGTGCCTGCGGCCAGGATCAGGTTCGCGGTGTCGGTGGCGCGTTCGCGGTAGGCGTCGGCGGCCGCACCCGTCCAGGTGGCGGTGTCGTTGTTGATCAACGCGCCCAGCTCGAACGATACCGCGCCGACCTCGCCCGCGACGTTGGACCAGGTCTCGGCGTGGGAGCGGATCTCGTCGGGATTCCCCGCCAACGCGTCCAAGGCGTCCGACAACGGACCGACGTGTTCGATGAGCCACCCCACCCCGTTGGAGATGATCGTCGCGAACGGGTCCAACGCGGACAGCACCAGATCCGCCACCCCCAGACCGGCCTCCAACCAGTCCCCACTCTGCACGGCCTCGGTCGTGGTGTTCACCGACGCCACCAATGACAACCCCGACGTCGACGACGACGAATCCACCACATCCGCCACTAACGGATTACTCACCAACAACCCCTCTCACCACACACCCGCCCACCACCGACACACCCGTCGGCGAATGCACCGGTGTCGCACACGTGCTCGACCTGCCGGGCGAGCATCGGAATCAGATTTCGATGGAGTCGGGAGACCCATGGCAGTCCCCACTCCGGTCGACTCGCAGTCGGTATGCCCACTTCGCCGCAGTAGCTCGAATCAGTGGACAACCGTCGTCGGGCCCCGACGTCTCCGGGGTCCGACCCCCGACAATCTCCTGGTTCTTTCGACGCCGACCTCGAAGCAGTTCACCGGCGCGCCAGGTTTCGTCGTCGAGGACATCACCGCCACCGATCATGCCTTATCCGAGAATGACGAGCGACACCGTATCGGCGGCGCACCAGGAGCTGCCCGAAAGAACACCACGGGATGCCCTTTCCTCGACATTCCAGCATTCGAGAAACCCGGGGTCCCCATCGATGGAATCAAACGCAGCGATATTCGACGACCGCTGCACATATACGGCGGCATTCATCCGGCTGGCACACCGAAGAACGATCGCATCCGGTGCGGCACCCGATGCCTCGGCAGGCCCCGTCGGGCGTCGCCAGGCTAGTAGAACCGCCTGAATTCGCCGCGTCCCGTCCCGTCCGCCTTCACCGAGATGAAGGCTTGGCCACCGGGCAGGAGGTTGATACTCGCCTCGTTGTTGGGGGCGTAGATGGGCCGGTTGTCGCCGGCTTCGCGTGCTGCTCGGGTGTACCTCTGCGCAGCATCCATATCTGGCGCACCCGTGTCACACGACACCATGACAAGCGGATTGATATTGGGTGCCATGTTGCTCTGGTAGGCCCGGTGACTGGTCAGGATCTTATGGTACGACTCCGGTGAGACCCAGAGGTCTTCCAACTCGCCGTGGCGGCCGGTCGGGGCTTGGACCTTATATTTGTGTCCGTTCGAGTGTGTCAGTGCGACGAACGGGCCGGGATAACTGGGATTGCCTGCCCACGGAGCCCAATGATTCTCATACCATCCGTCTCGGGACGTTTCGAGGTATTCCCGCTCCCACCTCGGAAGTTCCGCCTTCGCCCAGTCCCGCTCGTAAGCCATCGTCGCTCGGTTGGTGGAGAACGAGACTCCCAGTATTCGGCCGTTCCTGTCCCGCAATGTCTTCGAGGTCACGTCCTCGGGGCGGAAGTACTTCCTCGTCGCGGTCCCGTCGGAATGCAGGACGAGGCCGGCCGCATACCGGTCCCGGCCCGACTGCGCGGCGGAGGGTCGTGAAGAGCTCGAGGATTCGCCCAGCCCCGGCATGTACGAGTAGCGATCCGACATGGTGACGGAGTTCTGCATGAAGTTCGGTGGGAGCGGGTGGCGGACGCCGTCGCGCGGGGGCGCGATGCCGCCGTCGGGCAGGCTTCGGGTGCCGGTGGGGCTGATGTCGGGCGCGCCTCGGGTGCCGGTCGCTCCGTCGGGGCTGCTGCCTGAGATGTCGGGTCGTGGGCTGCCTGCGGGGTTGTTGTCGGCGGTGATGGGGGGTCCGGTGTCGGGGGTGGTGTTGGGGGTGTTGGTCGGGGTGGTGGTGGGTGCGTCGAGTGCGCGGGGGGTGTGGTTGTCGCCGGGTTTGATGGCCTTGAGGCCTCGGGCGGCGGTGGCGAAGTCGTCGCCGAGTGTGCCGAGCA
This sequence comes from Actinoalloteichus fjordicus, assembly GCF_001941625.1. Taxonomy (NCBI): domain Bacteria; kingdom Bacillati; phylum Actinomycetota; class Actinomycetes; order Pseudonocardiales; family Pseudonocardiaceae; genus Actinoalloteichus; species Actinoalloteichus fjordicus. The sequence goes on along the minus strand of NZ_CP016076.1, from coordinate 1,211,698 downwards.
GCGGCTTGAGCCGGTTCAGGGAGGTGGTGAGCTTGGTGATGAGCTGGGCGATGGTCGCAGCGGTCTGAGCGACCTTGGCGACGACCTTGGGAACCACCCAGATCAGCCCGATGCCGAGGGTGAACAGGACCTGTAACGCCCACGAGACCATCGAGCCCACGACGTCGGCGATGATGTCACGGACCGCGTCACGCACGGCCGAGACGACCTCGCCCGCTTTCTGGATGCCCTCGGCGGCGCCGCCCGCGGCTGCTCCGGCGGCGAGGATCAGGTTGGCGGTGTCGGCGGCCCGGTCGCGGTAGGCGTCGGCGGCCGCACCCGTCCAGGTGGAGACGTCGGATTGGATGAGGTTCCCGAGTTCGGTGGCGACGGAGTTGACCTCGCCCGCGACGTTGGACCAGGTGTCGGCGCGGGAGCGGATCTCGTCGGGATTCCCCGCCAACGCGTCCAAGGCGTCCGACAACGGCCCGACGTGTTCGATGAGCCACCCCACCCCGTTGGAGATGATCGTCGCGAACGGGTCCAACGCGGACAGCACCAGATCTGCCACCCCCAGACCGGCCTCCAACCAGTCCCCGTTCTGAATAGCGGTGTTGGTCGAGTTCACCGACTCCACCAGCCACAGACCCGACGTCGACGACGTCGAATCCACCACATCAGCCACCAAAGGATTACTCATCGTCCGTCTCTCTTGTGATATTCGTCCAGCCGTCGAGCGGACCGGCCTGGTGGTGAGCTCGAACGCGGTGTCGCCGCGCCTACTCGACGTGCGGCGGGAGGGAGTTCATCTCGACCTCGTCGGGCAGCGAACCGCCCCAGACGCCCACGTGTCCGGGCCGAGGTCTGGACGAGTCCGTACCCGAGTCCCTGTCCGGTAGCCGACGTCGTTCCTCGGCCGACTTGTGCTGCGAGGCAGGTCCGGCCTGCGGAGCGTCCGGCGGCGGGCCGTCGCAGAAGACGTCGGCAAGCAGGCGCATGGCCGCCGGGCCGTCCGGGTTGATCAACACATCGGTCGCCGCAGGCAGGAGACCCACCAGCTCCGCCGCCGACACCCGACGCCACAACGGCGCCTCGACGCGAGCCCGGTTCACCGCGGCGGTCACGACGACGACACAGGGCACGTCATCCGGCGACGACCCCACCAGCGGGCTCCCGTCCTCGGACACCGGCGTCTCCAGCACCGCGCTCCACAACAACGGCACGATCTGACCGGCCGCATCCACGTCCCCGCCCAACGCCAGCCGGATCGCTGCGTCGGCAGGGTCGGTGGGAACCCTCGGCCCGGAGGGCAGAAAGCCCGGATTGGGCTCGAACAACCCCAGGCCACCCTCCGCGTCGAGCGGCCAGGCCCCCACGATCGCCTCCGGCGGCGGCGTCTCACCTTCGCGATAACGCCACTCCTCGGACGTCAACATCACCCAGTCCTGCCGATCAGCCGCCGTCGCCTGGGGTGCGTGATCATTCACTGTGTCGTGCTTCTTCCTCGTCGGTGTGCCGCGCCTCGCCGTCGACACGGCCGGGACGAAACGGATCTCCTCGATGGATCAGTAGCCCTCACGGAGCGCGTCGAGCCTGCTCTTCTGGCCCACACGCGCTACCCGAACAGGGCTGACGGACCAAGGAGCGTCGTGAGCAGATCGACTGTGCCGAGTCCTTCCTGCGTTTGTTGTGGACGCCGAAAATCCCGTCGACCGGCCCGGGATCTCGGCCGATTCAGCGGCGCCATAGGTCGCTACCCATGGTTTACCACCGCCCGATCCTGCCCTATCCGAATCGGTCGCCAGACACCGTATCCCCGGCACATCTCGGGCTGCCCGAACGGACAGCACAGGCTGCCCTTTCACCCGCCTGACCAATGGTCGTCGAACACCTCGGCATTTATTCACCGCGTTCGATCAGGCCGTCATATCGATGCATTCATTCGCGTCGTCTTTTATTCGCCGGTTCCACCGCCGGGTAGATCACGAGAGGCTGCGCGAGCAGCCGGTGAAGAGAGAACGCCCTCGGCGGGCGCTGCGCGAAGGCGAGTTCATCATCTTCGCGCAGTCCACCGGACCGATCTCCTCGCCGAGACCCACGACGACCTCGTACGGAGCTGCGGCGGGGGCGAATTTGATCATCGAACCCGCCCGCCTCCGTGCCCGGGCGGCTCCGTCGGAATGAGCCGTCCGGATCACTTCGCATTAGGTCGAGTACACCAGGCACGGCGGACCAGACGGCCCAGCAGGCAGCCCTCGGACCCGGTCGTCCGTGGGACACGACCTCGGGATCAGCCCGAGTTGTGCGCCTTCCCGACGATTCCGACAGGCGCACGACAGAGTCGCGCACAGGGTGGCGGCGAAGTCGACAGCATGACGTATCGGCGGAGTTCGAAAGCTCGGCACGAAACAGCGGTGACTGCGGAGTCGAGAATGCTCAAATTCCGAGTCACAGTACCGCACCACGATTCACGCAAACACCGCTCAGCAGAACGAGGACCCGGCGTTCTCGGACGGCGCCATGGAATAGGCTTGGCCATTTACCGCACGGAGGGCTTCCCAGCAGAGAGATCATCGACTGATTTGGTACAGCAATCGATTCGAGCGCTGTCGTCGGCGGAATTCGCAATGTCGAGACAGCTCGTCGTCACTCCGTCGTGCGACATCGACGTCGTATTCTGAGTCCCCGCCGCAGGCGATGCGGTCCCGGCGGCCTTGCCCCTGGGCCTGCCTTGCTCCCTGGCTAGCCCTGCTCCCGGCCGAGTCGCTGGTTCGGCGCGGCCAGTGCCGGGATCACGGGATGATCGCGGAGCGCCGCGACGACCGCGTTCACCGCCGCGCGCTGCGTGGCACCCCGCCGCACCACGATGGTGATGTTGCGATGGACCGGCGTGCTCAGCTCCCTGGTGACGACGTCGTGGGCCGGCGTGACAGCCAGCGCGGGGAGCAGAGCGATCGACCGGCACGACTCGACGTGGTGCAACAGCATCAGCGTGTTACTGAACCGGCAGGCCACTCGAGGTTCGAAGCCCGACTCTCGGCACAGCCGCGTGGTCAAATCCGCCATGTACGACCGAGGTCGGTCGACTGCCCAGGTCTCCTCCGCACACGCCGCAAGGTTCACCGTCGTGCGGCGGGTGAGCGGGTGTCCGCGCGGCAGCACCAGCACGATCGTGTCGATCCCCAGCGGAATGATCTCCAGGTCCGCCCCCCACTCGAGCCCGGAGTAGTCGGTCGTGGTCACGATGACGTCCGCCTCCCCGGCCCGCAGGGCGGGCCCGCTCTCGTGCGGCTCCGACTCGATCAGTTCGAGGTGCAGATGCGGATGGGTAGCCGCCAGTCGCGTCGCCGTCGGCACCGCGAGGGTGTAGATCGCGCTCTGGAACACCCCGAGCCGGACGGTGCCGATGGGCTCGTCGTTCAGGGCGCGCAGCTCGGACTCGGCCTCGGCCATCTGGTCCAGGATCTCGCGGCCCCGGCGAGCCAGCAGGAGACCGGCCGGGGTCAGCCGGACGCGCCTGCCGGTCCGCTCCAGCAGCGTGCATCGGGTCTCGGCCTCCAGCACGGCCAACTGCTGGGACACCGTCGAGGCGCTCAGGTGCAGGGTCTCGGCGACCGCGCGGACGGTGCCAAGGGTGTCGAGCAGGCTGAGCAGCCGCAGTCGCCATGAGCTGAGCACGCTCACGACTGTACGGTTCTGCCGAACAGAAGCGTGTGATCTGTGCGATGGACGTGCGCAGCGGTCCGTCCCTACCGTCGGCGACATGCCTACCGAGAGAGCCCTCGCCGACCCGGCCCGCCATCTCATCCGCTACTCCGGCAGCAACCCCTTCCTGCCGGAGGTCATCGCTCGCGCCGCAGGCACCTCGGTGTTCACCGAGAGCGGTCGCGAGCTGCTCGACTTCACCTCCGGCCAGATGAGTGCGATCCTCGGACACTCGCATCCGGCGATCGTCGAGACGGTGAGCGAGCAGGTCGCCCGTCTCGATCACCTGCACAGCAGCATGCTGAGCCGCCCGGTCGTCGAACTCGGCCGACGGCTCGCCGAGAGCCTGCCCGCTCCGCTGGAGAAGGCGCTGCTCCTCACCACCGGGGCGGAGGCGAACGAGGCTGCGGTGCGGATGGCGAAGCTCGTCACCGGTCGGCACGAGATCGTCTCCTTCGCCCGCTCCTGGCACGGGATGACCCAGGCCGCCGCGAACGCCACCTACAGCGCGGGCCGCAAGGGCTACGGACCCGCCGCACCGGGCAACTTCGCGCTGCCGGTGCCCCACAGCTTCCACCCCGACATCGTCGACGCCGAGGGCGTCCTCGACTGGCGCCGCCAGCTCGACCTGGGCTTCGACCTGATCGACGCCCAGTCGGTCGGCAGTCTCGCCGCCTGTCTGATCGAGCCGATCCTCAGCTCCGGCGGCATCATCGAACTCCCGCCGGGCTATCTCGCCGCCCTCGCGCAGAAGTGTCGGGAGCGCGGCATGCTGCTGATCCTCGACGAGGCGCAGACCGGCCTGTGCCGGACCGGCGACTGGTACGCCTTCGAGCACGACGGCGTCGTTCCGGACATCATCACGCTGTCCAAGACGCTCGGTGCGGGGCTGCCGCTGGCGGCCGTGCTGACCACCGCGGAGATCGAGCAGCAGGCGCACGACCGAGGGTTTCTGTTCTTCACCACCCATGTCAACGACCCGCTGCCCGCCGCCGTCGGCAACACCGTCCTGGACGTCCTGATCCGCGACCGGCTCGACGAGCGGGCCCGCGAACTCGGCGCTCGGCTGCGCGGCGACCTCGACGAACTCGCCACCCGTCACGAAGTCGTCGGGGACGTCCGAGGTCGGGGTCTGCTGCTGGGCATGGAGCTGGTCGGCGACGACGTACTGGGTGCGGGCGGCGCGGATCGGCTCGGCGCGGCCGTCACCCGGCGCTGCTTCGAACTCGGCCTGCACATGAACATCGTCGCGCTGCCCGGGATGGGCGGCATCTTCCGGATCGCGCCGCCGCTGACGGCGAGCGACGAGGAGATCTCCCGAGGCGTCGCCATCCTCGACCAGGCGCTGCGCGCCGCCGTCAGCGAACTCTGAGAGCCTGTTTTCGATCCTCCTCCGTCGTGCAGCAGGAAAGTGGGGATCAGAGACAGGCTCTGAGACGTCGAGACCTCGGCCGCCCGGCCGTGGGAGGCGCTGGCACGAGCGGTGTCGATGATCAGTCGCTCGGCCCGGGGTCCGTCCTGAGCGAGGTCGGGCGACCTCGCTCAGGACGGCGGGGGCTGTCTACCGGACCAGGGGGCTAGTCCCCGTCGAGGCGGCTGGTGTCCAGGCCGTGCTCTTCGTCTCTCGGGGGGACCAGGTGCACGGGAAGGCCGATCGGCGGGACCTTCCAGTTGTCCTGATTCCGCCAGTCCTCCATCAGACCGGGGTTGGCAGGCGGTGTGGACGGGTCGGGCTGCGGGGGCGCGGGGGTGGGGTCCGGATCGAGCGGCGGCGCGCCGTCCCACTCCTGCCAGACCGCCCCGCCGCCATTCGGCTCGGCCGGCGGTGTGGCAGGCGGCCTCGGCTCCTGCGCCCAGACCGGCGCACTGCTCTCGAAATCAGCAGGCATCGACACCCCAGGCCCCGACGCAGCCGGCCTCGGCTCCTGCGCCCAGACCGGCGCACTGCTCTCGAAATCAGCAGGCATCGACACCCCAGGCCCCGACGCAGCCGGCCTCGGCTCCTGCGCCCAGACCGGCGCACTGCTCTCGAGATCAGGAGGCATCGACACTGGCCGGGAGGTAGGCGGCGGTGGGGAGGGCTCGTCCGGCGTCAACGGCGGTGCGCCGTCCCAATCCTGCCACGTGGTCCCGCTACCGGAGCGACTCGACGGCGGCGGGCTGCCAGGGTCGGGCGTCGACCCGGGGCTGCTGCCGGGAGTGGAGTCGAACGACGAGCCTGCGGTGATGCCGTCGAGGCCCGACTTGTAGCCGACGGCCCCGGCCAGGCCGCCGCCGATGGCGCCGCCCAAGGCTCCCGCGCCGAGGGACTGTTCACTGTGCGGATTCGTGTCGTCGTTCGGGTCGGACTGGAACTGGTTGTTCAGCGCACCCCCCATCACGCCGCCTGCGGTGCCGCTCGCCATCCCGCCGATGATGGCGCCGCCCCAGTCGGCCCTGCCCGGGTTGAGGCCGGGGACCTTGTCGCCGATGGGCTTGATCAGGTTGTCGGTGATCTTGCCGCCGAAATTCTTGGCGATCCCGCCGAACACGCCGGAGGCGACCCCGCCGCCGATGCCACCGGCCACTCCCGCCAGGGCAGCCGCCCCCGTCTTGCTGGTGTCCCAGTCCTTGCGGTCGCCCGCCGCCAGCTGGCCGATCTGGATCGCCGCATCGATGAAGAGGTTGACGCCCAGGTTGATCACGACCTGCTTGATGATCTCCCGGATCATCGTCGACAACGCCTGCACGATGGCGCGCACCACGCCCTGCGTCGCGGCCTGCGCGGCGGGGATCGCGGCCGTGCTGGCGCCGAAGGTGATGACGGCCATGGCCAGCATCACGGCGATCTGAGCGAGCAGGATGGACAGCGCGACGATGATGCTGATCTTGGTGTACTCGACCTCGAGCGCGACGTTGTCGCAGGCCTCGCCGAGTTTCTCGCACAGCATCTTGAGCACCGGCAGCGGCGCCTCGTCGCCCTGGGTGAGACCCTCGCCGAACTTCTTGAACTCTTCGGCGGTGTCGCCCCGCTCGATCGCGCTCAGCATGTCGGCGACGGCGGCCTGGGTGTCGCCGAGCACGCCCTCGACCTCGCTTGCGCACGTCGCCCAGGCTTCCCCGAGCCGCCGTAGGGCGTCCTCGTCGCCTTCGGGGAAGTCGGATCCCACGACGACCGATGCGAGTTCCTGTAGGCCGGACGGCATCGTGATGGTCATAACGCCTTCCCGATGCTCTTCAGGTTGTCGGCGGAGACGAGATCGTCCGACTCCCACTGGTCGGCAGACAGGTCGAGGGCGTCCTTCGTCGCGTTGAGCTCGGTGGTGAGGAACTCGCGGCCCTTGTCAGCCTCCCCGACGGCGGTGGTGTACTCGGCCTCGAAGGCCGCGCCGGACTCGTCGGCGCCCCAACAGGCCCCCTCGGCGTCCCGTACGTTCTGGAGCGCAGCGAAGGCCGCGTCGAGTCGGTCGGCGGCAGCGGCGAACTTGGGCGACTTCGCCCGCACGGCGTGGAAGTCGACGAGCATGTCATCGGCCATCAGCTGTACCTCTCCTCCCACCGGGACGCCAGAGCGTCGTCGTCGTCCTCGTCCTCGTCGTCGTCCGCAGCGGCGCGAGTGGTTCCTTCGTCGTCATCGTCGTCGCGGGGAGCGCGGGACGGGACCTCCGGCGCAGGCGGGATCAGGCCCTTCAATGAGGGGGCGCCCGCGAAGAAGTCCGGCAGATCCGGCATGTCGGCCATGATCGGCGCGAAGGCCTCGTCGGCCTGGGCGCGTGCGTTGCGCGCGGCCGCCTGCATCGTGAGGACGATGGTCTCGGAGAGCTTCAGCGGGGTCGTGGACCGGAAGGCTGCGGAACTCAGCTGCAGATCGGTGACGATCCCGGCGGAGTTGACCGCCACGGTGACCAGGCCGTCCCGTGACGTGGCCCGCCCGGTCGTGGCGAGCGCCTGTTCCTGAGCCTGCTTGAGCTGTTCGGTCTGGCGGCCGATGCCTTCCAGCAGCGAGGTCATGTTCTCGCGCATGGCAGCGTTGCGTGCTTCGAGTTCCGCGCGCCGACTCGAGGGGTTCGTCATATGCCCTGCCTGTCGTGAGGAGGATCTTCGGTCGAGTTCTGCCGGACACGGGGATGGCCCGTTGCCGGGGCGTGTCCGATCACCTCCAGACCTGAACGGGACGAGCCGCGACGGCTGCCGGGCAGCAGGCGAGTCGTCAGATTCTGCACTCATGGATCGATCTTCATGGAGGTTTGACACCGGCTGAGAGACACTCAAGTGCAACTCTGTCGAACATTCAGGCAACTTTGCACGTCAAGGCCGCCGCCGTCTAGATCTGGTCCGAGACCGTGCCTGCCGTCACGAGCGGACGTGTCTGCTGTGGAACGTCGTCGACGCTCGACACGGCGTTGCCGATGATCATCTGGTCGCTCGACGAGCGACGGTCCGAACTGGAGTGCCGCAGCGGAGACTCCCGACCACGGGAGGCGGATCGACCTCGCTCGGCGGGTCGGTCCCGAGGCGAGCTGGCCGGAGTCCGTCCCGGCGGCGCAGCCCTAGCCTGCCGCAGGAGACGATCGGTCCTCGATGGACACCTGATGAGAACCGTCGGCGGCGAGGTGTTCCTGCTCCAGTGCCTCGCTGTGGGACAACAGTTCCGCGTAGTCGATGGCGGCGCCCCGCAGGAGGGTCTCGATGACCTGCTCGGCGCTCTCGTCGTCCAGGTGTCTGCCGAAGAGCGCGCGGTAGTGGGCGAAGGAGGCGATGACGTCGAGAAGCTGCTCGACGTCGACGTCTCGACGCACGTCGCCCCGATCGACGGCGCGCAGGAGCGTCTCTCGCACGGCCTTGCGGGAGGGTTCGATCACCGATCGCAGGTAGCGGTCGTGCAGCTCGGGGTCCTGGATGCACTCGGCGTACAGGGCACTGAACGCGTCCGGCCGGATGGTGCGGTAGGCGGTGAGGAACAGGGTGAGGCTCTCGCCGAGGTCGCACAGCGTGCACCCGGTGTCCGGCGGCGCGGGGACGTCCAGCCTGCTCTCGATGGCCGCGAGCACCAGTGCCGCCCGACCCGGCCTGCGCCGGTAGATCGCGGGTCGTGAGGTCCCGGCACGACGCGCGACCTCGCCGAGGCTGACCCCCAGGTAGCCGCGCTCCTCGAGCAGTTCCAGCGTGGCTGCGGTCACGGCGGTGTCGATATGCGCATCCCTGGGCCGCCCGGCCGGTCGGCCTGCTACACCGTGCGCGTTCCCCTCGGGCGTCTCCCCGCCGCGCTCCAGCTCTCGGTGTGCCTCCGCCCGGTGCTCCTCCGCCATGCGGACAGGCTACTACCGACCATTACGAGTCGTCCCGTAACGAATCAGGCCACCACGGCGCCCTCGCATGGGTTACATTACGACACGTAACGTATGTCGACGCAGGAGATCTCCATGTCGTTGATCCGCCGGGCCTCGTCCGTGCCCGAACGCGGGGAAGACCTCGGCTCCCCACGCGGTTCCAGGACGGCCGCGGCGATGACCGCCGGAGCTGCCGAGTCCCCCGACCGACTCGCCGGACGACCGACGAGCAGCACCCAGCAGAAGGAGCCGACCCGATGAACGTCCAGAACCCCGTGCCGCCGGAGACGGCCCCGGACCGACCCGTCCGGGCCACCGCCAAGGAGTGGGCCGGACTGATCCTGCTGGCGCTGCCGATGACGGCGCTGGCGACCGATCTGACGGTGCTGTTCTTCGCCCTGCCCGCGCTCAGCGCCGATCTCGAACCCAGCGCCACGCAGCTGTTATGGATCACCCACGTCTACGGCTTCCTCATCGCAGGCTTCCTCGTCACCGCTGGCCGGGTGGGCGACCGGGTCGGTCCCCGTCGCCTGTTGTTGATCGGGTCCGCCGCCTTCGGCGTGCTCTCCGTGGTGGCGGCCTTCTCCACCAGCGCCGAGATGCTCATCGCCGCGCGCGCCGCCCTCGGCATCGCGGGAGCCACCCTGATGCCGTCGCTGTTCTCCCTGCTCCGCACCATGTTCCACGACGAGAAGCAGCGGCGGCTGGCCATCGCGATCATGTTCAGCACCTTCACCGTCGGTGGTGCGGTCGGCCCGGTGCTCGGCGGGGCACTCCTGGAATCCTTCTGGTGGGGCTCGGTATTCCTCATCAACGTCCCGCCCATCGTCCTGCTCCTGGTCGGCGGCACGATGCTGCTGCCAGAGCGCGTCGAGCGCGATCACTCCCGCATCGACCTGGTCAGCGTGGTCCTGTCGGTGAGCGGGATGCTGGCCATCGTCTACGGCCTCCAAGAGCTCGCCGCAGGCCACGAGACCGGCGGCGGCACGCTATGGCTCGCGCTGCTGAGCACCGCCGCGGGCATCGGCGTCATGAGCCTGTTCGTCCGCAGGCAACGACGCATCGAGGCGCCGTTGTTCGACCTGGCGCTGCTGACGAGTCGGCGCATGGCGGTCTCGCTGACGACGCTGCTGCTGATGGGCGTCAGCGTGACCGGGCTGTTCTACCTGTTCACCCAGTACCTCCAGTGGGTCGGCGGACTCTCTCCGCTGCACGCCGGACTGTGGACCCTGCCCTTCATCGTGCTCAACATCGCCGGAGCCATGCTGGCGCCCGGCCTCGCCGAGCGCCTGCGGCCTGCGGTGGTCGCGGCGGCGGGGATCTTCATCGCCGCCGTCGGCGCAGGCTGCCTGCTCGTCATCGCCGCCGGTTCGGACCCGTCGCTCGTCCTGACCGTGGCGGCGATCTCGATCGTCGGCCTCGGTCAGGGCGTTGCCGGTGCACTGCTCAGCGACCTGATCATCTCCAGCGCCTCGATCGAGAAGACCGGCTCCGCAGCCTCCGCTCAGGAGGTCGGAGGCGAGGCGGGCTCGGCACTGGGCATCGCCGCGGGCGGCGTGGTCGCGATCCTCGCCTACCGTCACGCACTGTCCGACACTCCCGCAGCCGTTCCCGAGACCGCCGCCGAGGCCGCCAGAGCGGGCGTCCACGAGGGGGTCGCCGTCGCCGAGGATCTGCCCGCCGGAGGTTCGGAGCTGCTCGGCGCCGTTCACGAGGCGGTCGGCCTGGGTGTACAGGTCTATGCCGGAATCGCCTGCGTCCTCCTGGCGGCGACCGGGGCGTTCCTGGTCGCCACGCTCGTCAGGCAGCGCGCCCCGGCCTGAACCGGCGTGCTTCCGACTCCCCGCCGCAGCGTCTCGGCGCACTCCGCACCAGAGTGCTCGACGTCGCACGCCTGCATGCCGTGGGCCGCATCCGGTCGGCGATGCCTCGGCTCCCGGTGTGCTGCCCACACCGGGACGCCCGGGGCGTGGTCGGGCCCGACAGCCGAGTCCGGAACTGCCGACCGTGCGGCTCGCGGCCGTACCTCGCGGCCGCCGGGCGACCGCTTCCCGCCGGGCGGTCGTCCGGTCCCCGGCCCGTTCCTCGGCTCCGCCCCGGACGGGCTCCGATCGGCCGGTCGATCGACGCAGCGGCAGCCGACCTCTCACAGCCAGTCGTGTTCGCGTGCGTACCGCGCCGCATCGTGGCGGGTCCGGGTCTGGGTCTTCTGCATGGCGCTGGAGAGGTAGTTGCGCACCGTGCCCTCGGCCAGGCGGAGCCGGCCGGCGATGGCGGCCGCCGAGTACCCCTCGCCGGTCTCCCGCAGGACGTCGAGCTCGCGATCGGTGAGCGGGCAGTCGTCGACGACGGCCGACGCGGAGACGTCCGGGTCGATCCATCGCCTGCCGCCGTGCAGGGTGGCGACGACCGAGGCGATGTGCGCCGGTTCCGCCGACTTGCTGACGAAGCCCTGGACCCCGAGTTTCAACGCCTTGCGGAGCACTCCCGGCTTGGCATGGCGGGTCAGCATGAGGATCACCTGGTCCGGTTGCACCCGGCGGATCGCCGCGACGGCGCCGAGTCCGTCCACGCCGGGCATCTCCAGATCGATGACCAGTACATCGGGCCGATGCCGAATCGTCGCCTCGACGGCCGTCTCGCCGTCCTCCGCCTCGGCGAGCACGGTGATGTCGCCTTCGAGCGGGAGCAGCGCGGCCAGTGCCTTCCGGAGCAGGGCCTCGTCGTCGGCCAGGACCACCGTCGTCATCAGCCGTCCTCCCGCCCTTCGGGGCGAAGATGCGGAAACGCCGCAGCCGTCAGGAACCGGCCGTCCTTCTGCTCCACCGTCAGCTCGCCTCCGTCGCCCGCCAGTCGATCTCTGAGGGTAGAGAGCCCGCTGAGGTCCGGCAGGGGAGCCTCCGGCGCACCGTCGTTGCGGATGGCGATCCCCGCCTCCGACAGAGTGATCCGCACGTCTCTGGCCTGCGCATGCCGCAGGATGTTCGTCGTCGTCTCACGGAGGACCTGGCCGAGCAGTTCGTTGGCGCGCTCGTCGACCTCGCCCTCCCGGACCACGCGTACCCGGATGCCTGCGGCCTCGAAGAGGTTCTTCGCGTTCTCCAGCTCTGCGGACAGGTTGAGCCGCCGCTGCGCGTAGGCGAGTTCCCTGGTCTGGGTGATGGTGTCGGCGACCAGGGCGTGCACCTCGCGCAGTTCCTCCTCCGCGCGATCGACGTCGATGCGTACCAGCTTCTGGGCCAGCGCGACCTTCAGCTTCACCACATGCAGGGTGTGACCCTGGATGTCGTGCAGATCGCTGGCGAAGCGGATGCGCTCCCTAGCGACCGCGATCTCGCCTTCCCGATCTCGCGCCTCCTCCACCTCGGTGAAGAGTTCATAGAATGCCCGGTTGGCGGCCATGAAGCCGATCGCCAGCACGGTAATCCCCACCGGGAAGCCGACGTTGCCGACCAGTTCTCGGACCACGTCGTCCGGAGACCGCACCACCGTCAGCGCGCCCACGACGCCGACGAAGGCGGCCAGCACCAGGGTGGCCAGGCCCCGGCGGCGAGGCAGCGCCGAGACGACCAACGGCCCCACGATGGTGAGGCCGTAGAACGCGCCGAGGGAGACGTCGTCGCCGACCGACGCCCCGTAGACCCACACTGCCGCGGTGACGAGCAGGCACGGGATCGCGACGCGAGCGAGATCGTCCACTGCCCACCGCAGCGCCGCCACCAGCCCCGCCGCCGCACCCAGACTCAGCACGACGGCGTTCATCCAGGTCTGGGCGAACACCGCCACCAGCAGCGCGCCCACAGGACCGAGGACCACGAGCAGGCCGACGACGTTCAGCCTGCGCAGCCGTCGCCTCGGCGGATCGATGTGCTCGGACATCGCGGATGTCTCTCCCTGGTTCGGCCTCACCGGTCCTCGTCCTGCCGCCTGCTCTTCATCCCGAGCAGCGAGAGCGCGAAGCCGCTGAGCACGGTGACGAACGCGGCGGCCCACATGGTCCACTCTTCGGCCTCGAACCACGGCCCCAGCTCCGCCGGGAACAGATCAAGGCCGCCGTAATAGAGGAGGAATGCCACGCACACCAGGCCGAAGACGATCACGTTGATCGTCAGCAGGATGCGCAGGGGGCGGGTCTCCATGGGTGGCTCCGAGATCGGATGACGGGGTCTGCCCGCGCAGTATCGCCCCGACGCCGTCGGAGTCACCAGTGACACCACGTCATGTCTGACCCCGAAGAAATGTCATGGCGAGTCATGACGCAGCTCCACTGCCGATCAGACGCTGCCACGACTGAAATGAACGGCATGCACACCACACCGGTCATCGACGTCGAACGGCTGAATCTCACCTACGGCGACTTCCACGCCGTGAAGGATCTCTCCTTTCAGGTACGGCGCGGCGAACTCTACGCACTGCTCGGCACGAACGGAGCGGGAAAGACCTCCACCTTGGAGATCATCGAGGGCCACCGCAAAGCCACCTCCGGCACCGTACGGGTATTCGGCAGGAGTCCGCAGGACCGGCGCGCCGTGCGCCCCAAGATGGGCGTGATGCTGCAGGAGAGCGGATTCGCACCGGACCTGACGGTGCAGGAGACGGTCTGGCTGATCGGAAGGCTCACCCAGCGCACGGACACCGTCGAGCGGGTGCTCGGCATCGTCGACCTCACCCGGAAGGCGAGCACCAAGGTGTCGCAGCTCTCCGGTGGCGAGAAGCGACGGCTGGACTTCGCCACCGCGGTGTACGGAACGCCGGAGCTGATCTTCCTGGACGAGCCCACCACCGGCCTGGACATCCAGTCGCGGGACGACCTGTGGGACGCGGTGGACAGACTGCGCGAAGACGGAACCACCATCGTCCTGACCACGCATTACCTGGAAGAGGCCCAGCAGCGCGCCGACCGCATCGGCCTCATGCACCAGGGGGCCTTCCATCAGGAGGGAACCGTCTCCGAGCTGACGCGGACGCTGCCCGCCGTCATCCGGTTCGTCCTGCCCGGCGACGCTCCCGTGCTCCAACTGCCGCTGCCTGCCACGCGGGAGGGCGACGGACGGTTCCTCATCAAGACCCCCGACCGGCAGCGGGATCTGTACCTCCTGCTCCGTTGGGCACACGAGCACGCGGTGGAGCTTCGGGATCTCGAAGCGGGCCCGACCGGGCTCGACGACGTCTTCCGCGCCATCGGCAGCGACTAGAACTCTCTTCGCACTCTCGCAGAAAAGGATCTCCCCATGCTCGCGATCGCTCGCAGCGAACTGATTCAGATCTTCCGCAATCGTTCCGTGCTACTCACCATCTTCCTCGTCCCGGTGGCGATGGCGGCATTCTTCATCTATCAGCATGAGATCTTCGAGAGCATCGGCGGCGGTCTCGGCGTCATCGCGGCTCTCCTGGTCTTCTATGTAGCGGGATTCGGGCTCTACACCACGGCGGTGACCACGCTCGCCTCGCGTCGCCAGAATCTCTTCCTCAAGCGGCTGCGGTCCACCTCGGCAGGCGACGCGGGCATTCTGTCCGGCCTGCTGCTCCCGGTGACCGCCATCTCGCTGATCCAGGCCGCCCTGGTCCTGATCGTGCTGGGCGTGGTCGCCGGGGCGCCCGCCGACATCCCCCTCCTGGTGGTGGCCGTCCTCTCGGTGGTGGTCATGATGGTCGGCCTGGGACTGGCCACGGCGGGAGTCACCAACTCCCCGGAGCACGCCCAGGTGACCACGCTGCCCATCGGCGTCGGCACCATCGCCCTCGCCAGCTGGGTGGGCTTCAGCGGCACCGAGGACCTCACGCTGCTCAAGCGGCTGTTGCCGGGCGGCTCAGCCGCCGAGCTGGTCGTCAACGGCTGGAACGGCGGCGTACCACTGTCGGACTCCCTGCTCCTGCTCGTCCCCACGACGGCCTGGGTCGTGGTCTCCGTCGTCCTGGCCGCACTGTTCTTCCGCTGGGAGCCGCGTCGCTGACGAGACTTCTCCGCGAGCGACTCGGCCCTGGCCGAGTCGCTCGGAGGGGGTCCGCAGCCGCTCAGGCTCTCCGACGGTCCTGTTCTCGCAGTGAACCGCAACCAACGGGCTTGCGGATCTGTCAGGACGCGGACTCGGATTCCACGCCCTGTCGGATGCCCTCGAGAGTGGCCGTCATCATCGGGTCCATGGTGGAGTCGAGGAAGGACTCCACGCTGGAACGCAGCACACCCGCCGTCGGCAGCAGCGAGTAGGTCCAGTTCACTCGGGTTCCGTCGCCCTCGGGAAGATAGGTGAACTCCGCGACACCGTGCCGGACGGCGATCCGCTGGGCGGGCCGGGTGAACCCCCACACCATGTACTGGAACCGCTCTTCGGTGTCGACCAGCATCTCCTCGGCAAGGTAGTGCCCGTCCTCGAACTCCACGCGACGACGAAAACCCGCCCGCTGTCCAGTCTCCTCACTGCCTGCCAATGGGGTCGTACCGATGACTGCCGGCTCGCCCTCATCGAAGTCGACGAGGTCTTCGAGAGTGATCGCCGGATCGTTGACCCAGGCATGGACGGCCGCTGGTGTCGCATCGACGAAGACCGAATGCGTGCGCGAGACATAGCCGTCCTCCTGGAGCTCAGGGCGCTCGCCCCGATAACTCGGCGGGCTGAGCGGCGGGGTGAGGAACCACGCGGCAGCAGCCAGCGCGACGGTGAGTGCCGAACCGGTGATGAGCAGCCTGCGACGACGCATAGTGCGAGCCATGAAGTCTCTCCGTTCCCGAGGTTGACAGTGTCAACCCTAGAAAGGCGAGGTTGACGCTGTCAACTTCCGACCGGTTCCGCGAGAATGGACTGACATCGACCTCGACTCGGCCGTCTCGCACGGATGCGGTGCCGCACGCAGGGGCACGCCGGCTCTGCCATGCTTGACGGCCGAAACTCCCGGGTCACGCAGTCGGTGCGACCGCCCCCTCGTTCCCAGATCGGATGTGACCGCACGATGCCGAGCACTCGCGAGGTTCTGCTCACCGCTGCCACCCGGCTGATCGACGAGGGCGGCGCTGGTGCGGTGACCCTGCGGGAGGTCGGCCGCCTCGCCGGGGTGTCCCATAACGCGCCCTACAAGCACTTCGCACACAAAGAGGCGCTGCTGGCCGCCGTCGCAGCCCGAGAGCTTGAGGTGTACGCGAATCTGCTGGAACCACAGGATGGCCGATCAGCCACCCTGGAGGGTGCGCTGGAGGACTACCTCGACAGGGCGATGCGTCATCCCGAGCGATTCAGACTGGTGTATCAGCGCTGGACCGTCGTCTCCGACGAGCTGGGAGCGGCCGCCGCGCACGCGACGACCGCCCTGGACGCACTCATCGCCGTCGGACAGCGGGAAGGCCGAATTCCCGGCGATTCCCCCGCTCGCCCCGCCGATCTGCTGCGCGCCCTCACCCACGGAGCGATCGAACTGACCCTTACCGGACATCTCGGCAAACGCGGTGATGGCCGGACGCCACGGGATCTCGTCGCCGATCTCCTCGAACTCATGGGACCTTCACGAACCTGAGCGGCTCGTCGAGCAGTGCCCCGAGAACCCATCCCCCACGCCAGGACGTGACCGTCGTCGCCGCCGGATCAAGGCCGGTATGGCTCCGGATGATCCTGCCGTCCTCGGTCAGTTCGAGCAGGGCACCGGGAAGAGGATCGCCGTTCAGCAGGTCCGCAGGCAGTCGCACTGCGACATGGCGGGCGACCACCGACGGGAGGATCACCTCGTCGAGTGCCTCGACGCGCTCGTACGTCGCCAGGATCAACCGGCCGTCGGAGTCACGGGTGAAGCCGTCGGAGATGCCCGGAACGTTGTCGAGGAACACCTCTGCCGTTCCGACCCGGTCTCCCCCGATCCAGAGGCGGGTCACGCGGTAGCGCGTCGACTCCCCGACCAGAACGGACTGTTCGTCTTCGGCGAGGACGATCCCGTTGGGGAAGTACAGACCCTCGGCAATCACCCGGATCTCGGTCGTGACCGGGTCGTAGGCCAGCACGCGCCCCTGAGGTCGGCCTTCGAGGAAGTCGTAGAGCGAATACGATGCGCGCGCGCCCAGCGTCGTCGGCGTGTACTTCCCGTTCGAGTCGGTCAGGTACACGATGCCGTCGGAGGCGACAGCGAGGTCGTTGGCGGATCGGAGCGGCTCTCCACCAGCCGAGTCCGCCAGAAGACGCACCTCCCCGGCAGGGGTCACGGCCTGGAGACCGATGCCCTGGTTCGCAACCAGAAGCTCCCCCGACGCGGCGAACTGGAGTCCGAGCGGCCTGCCGCCGACCTCGGCGAAGGTCTCGATCTGCCCCGCATCGGGGTCGACGCGCAGAATGCGCCCATCCCGGGTGCTGACGTAGAGACGCTCATCGGCATCGACCGCGACGTCCTCCGGCCCGTTGAGGTCCTCATCGACGAGGACGCCGACATCGGTGCCGATCGCAGCCCGCGATTCCGCGGGAACAAGGGCAGGCGGAACCCAGGTCACCGGTTCGAACGGCTCGACAGGCGGGGGCACGAGGAGAAGGAACGCCGCCAGCGCGAGGAACGGAACCGCCACCACCCCGGCGAGGACGGCCCACCACCCGCGTCTCCCCGCGATCACCGGGTCACCTCGGCGCGGGCTTCGCCCTGCGGCGTCCGCGCTCCGAGCACGACGGCCAGGATCATGCAGACCGCCGCAATCACCATGGTGGGCACGCCCTCGGCTGCCGCATCGCGCGCCACGTAGGAGAAGGAGGCCGTGGTGACGACACCTGCGGCGAAGGCATAGGCGATCGTCAACCCTCGGCGCGCGAAACGGGCGGGCAGCAATGCCGAACCGGCGAGCAGACCGATGAGGACGAGGTCGGGGACGAAGAAGAGATGGTGGATTCCCCACCGATCCGGACGCATCACGGCGGTCAGTGTCGCGACGGCCACGACGAAGGCGATCCCACGCGCAAGGAGGACGGTCATCGGTCGCTCCGTCCGCTGCGCGCACTGCGGAGCAGCTCGACGAAGACGTACGCGCCGAGGAACACGATGCAGAAGGCGTCGAACCACACACTGAACGCCGCGAGATCGGCCCGCAGGCTCGCGTCAGGCAACAACAGACCGAGGAACACAGACTTCGTGAGGATCGCGGCCGACGCGACGACGACCCGTACCGAAGGCCGGAACGCAGCCCACACGAGCCCCGCACCGAGGACGAGTTGCAGCACTCCACGGTGCTGCAACAGCCCGACGATCATCGGGTCCCGCGACGCCACACCATAGGTCCAGGTGAGGACGCCGGGGTCGATCAGAGCGAAGACCGGAGTCGCGGTGATGCATCCGAGAACGACGAACACGGCCGTCATCACGGCAGAGCGCACACGTGGTGCAGAAGCGGGCATGATTCGCCTTCCAATCGTCAGCAGTACTGACGATCAGCTTAGCTGACGAATCGTGCGCGCCGCGCTCCCGTCAACAGCGGGGTGCCCGCGCGGCGAAGAGCGCGCCCAACAGCGTGGTCAGCTGCTGTTGCTGCGTCGGGGAGAGGGGTTCGAGGAAGTCAGCCTCCGCAGCCCTGAGGTCGCGCGCCGCCGCCGCGAGCAGCCCCGCGCCCGCCTCGGTCGCCGACACGGCCAGCCTGCGTCGATCGGAGGGGTTGCGCCGCCGCGCCACGAGCTGCCGTTCCTCGAGGCGGTCGACGACGGCGACCATCGTCGTCCTGTCCAATCCGCTCAGCCCGACGAGTTCCGCCTGCGAACGTGACTCGGTGCCGAGGAGCGCCAGCACCCGCAGCTCCCGCGCCCGGACGTCATACGGCCGCAGCGTCTCCTCAATCACACGATCAGCGCCGATGCCGAGGCGGTGCAACAGGAAGCCGGTCGACTCCGAGAACACGCCCAGCTCACTCATCTGACCTCCTTGGCGACGTTCGGCGTCGATGCCGTCCATCGTTTCACGCCACCAAGGAGAACCGCTGACCAGGCGCCGTCCAAGACGGTCCGAACAGGGAGTC
Organism: Actinoalloteichus fjordicus; assembly: GCF_001941625.1. Taxonomy (NCBI): domain Bacteria; kingdom Bacillati; phylum Actinomycetota; class Actinomycetes; order Pseudonocardiales; family Pseudonocardiaceae; genus Actinoalloteichus; species Actinoalloteichus fjordicus. Next base: position 1,192,741 of record NZ_CP016076.1, on the reverse strand, counting down.
GCGGTGATCTTGCCCCGAGCTGTGTGCCACCGGTGGACTGAGCGCTACCGCGCCGTCAGCCGGCCCACGGGGCGGGCGCTGTCGTGAACTCGACGCCCGCCCCGTGGTGGCCACTCGCGCAGGCCACCGCAACCCCGTACCCGCAGCAGAGATCACCCGTCGGGTCGGACGGTCACCACGTCATTGCTCATAGGCGCTCGATCCAGACGTTGCGGAATCTCGGGTTCTCGCCGGGATCACCGTGGTCCTGCAAGCGGATCGGGCCCTGCGCCGGAGTCTCCGGCTGGCCTGCCCCGGTGGGACCCTCGATCGCCACGTCGTCGTGCACCAGCTCGCCGTTCCACCACAGGCTCACGCGGGCGTCGGCCACCTTGTCGCCGTCGCTGTCGAAGCGCGCCGCCTGGAACTCGATGTCGTAGGTCTGCCAGGTGCCCATCTCGGTCGCCGCGTTGACGTCCGGCGCCTTCTGCAGGTAGATCGCGCCCGCATCGTTCGTCGCGGGCGGGTCGATGCCGAAGGACTCGAGCACCTGGATCTCGTAGCGCTCCTGGATGTAGACCCCGCTGTTGCCTCTGGCCTGCCCGGTCACCTCCGGCGGGTACTGCGGCTGGAACCACTCGGCATGCATCCGGAAGTCGCCGAACTTCTCCTTGGTGCGGATGTCGCCGCCGAAGGACTCCATCGAGCCGTCCGCCACCGGCCACGTCGCCGGGCCGCCTGCCGTCGCCTCCCAGGCGTCCAGGTCCGTCCCGTCGAACAGGGTGATCCGCTCGGAGGGCGTGACGGTGAGCTTGTCGAAGTTCACGTGGCCCTCGTCGTCCTCATCGTGGACGAACGCGATCGTGTTCCCGCCTTCCCGCAACGGCACCGACTCGACATGGGTCGCCCACTGGTTCCAGGCGCCCGTGTGGGCGAGCCAGACCTGCTTGTGCTTCTCGCCGTTGACGTACATGCTGATCGACTTGGTCGTGGGATTCGGATGGTCGACGTTCAGCCCGTTCGCGTACCGCAGGGCGAGGTCGTGGCTGCCCTCCTCGTCGGCCCGGACGGCGAACGTGGTGCTGGCGCCCGGCTCCCACATGCGGTCGACGAACCCGGAGCCCGAGTAGCCTGCGTGCTCGGTGTTGTAGCCCGCGCCGCCCGCCAGCGCGGCGGACTCCGCCTCGTACTCCGGCGGGGCCGTCGTGCCGTCCGGCAGCGTGTTGAGGGTGTACCAGGCCTCCGTGCTCCACAGCTCCTCGCCGGACTCCGCGGCGAACGGGCGCGGCGAGTGCACGTGCACCACGCGACCCGGCAGCAGGCCGTCCACCGACAAGGTCACGGTCCTGCCGTCCTCCGACAGCGTCGCCGAGGTCGCCGCCAGGGTCTCCTCGTCCACCTTCGGGCCGCCGTACTGCGGCGCGGCCACATACCGGAACTGTTCGATGTCGTACTTGGACGCCAGGTCCTGCGCGGTCTCCTCGGACAGCGGCTGGGTGTACTCGATCTCGAAACCGCCGTCGACCGCCCGCATCGCGAGCATGTCGAAGGCCTCGTCGCCGGACAGGGTCAGCTTCTGCAGGCCGTGCCGCAGCTTGCCCGCCTGACCCCAGTTGCCCTCCGAACCGATGCCGCCGGTGTAGATCGCACCGTCCGGGCCCAGGCTGATGCGGCTGGTGCCCGCCTCCAGGCCCTGCGTCATGCGGAAGACCGCGCCCTGGTATTCGCCGCCGATCTCCTCCAGGTAGGCCCGTTGCAGGCCGCCGTAGGTGACGTCACCGAAGATCATCTGCCCCTCGAACACACCGTCGGGCACGATCAGGGGGTTGGTCGGCGAGTTCGAGATCTCGCCGTGCGGCAGCCAGAGCACCGGGTCGCTCACCGGCTGGTCGTCGTACGGGCCGTCGGGATTCATGTGGTGGTTGAAGAAGCGGTCCTGCTTGATGTGCAGCAGCTTCGACGTGGGCAGATAGTCACCCTGGTTGTCGGTGATGAAGAGATCGCCCTCCGGGCCGAAGCCGAGACCGTTGGGGGTGCGCAGCCCGCCCGCGAGATAGGTCACCTCACCGGTGTCCTTGTGAACCTTGAGTGCGGTGCCTCGATTCTCCACGGGCTGCGGGTCGGCGGTGGCACCGCCGGGGACCATCGCGATGCCGAGGCTGACGTAGAAGTGATCGTCCTCGTACAGCAGACCGAAGGCGAACTCATGGTAGTTGCCACCGAACGGCCAGGTCGCGACCGTGCGGTACTCGTCGGTCACCTCGTCGCCGTCGTGGTCGATGAGCGCGGTCAAGCCGTTCTTCTCCGACACGTAGATCGTGCCGTCGACGTACTTGATGCCCATCGGCTCCTGAAGATCCTCTGCGATCTTCTTGTAGGTCACCTGGGACGGATCGGTCTCGCCGACGACGTTGTCGACCAGGTACACCTCGCCGCGCACACTGTCGCGCGAGCCGCCCCACGTGGCGATGGCCATCCGGTCGTCCGGCAGCCAGTCGATCCCGCTGACCTGCGGTTCGAATCCCTCGGGACGCAGGTTGTGGAGGGTGTAGTTCGGGTGCACCTCGGTCAGGGGCAGGCCGTCGCCGGGCGACTCGTCGACCCCCTCGCACTCCTTGCGTCCGGGGGAGGTGACGCGCGTGACGTCGGCGTCGGTGCTCAGCACCGAGTTGGGCACCAGCGTGAAGTCGTTCGCACCGGGCGGCCGCCACTCCAGTAACAGGCGCTGGTCGAAGTCGCCGTCGAAGTGGTCGATGTGCAGGGCCTGGTAGCCCTCGGTCAGGTCGATCGACCCGTCCTTCGGCGTCGCGCCGTGCCTGCCGCCGTGGTCGATGACCTCGGTGCCGTCCAGGATCAGCCTGGCGCCGTCGTCACTGGTGAGCCGGAAGTCGTAGGTGCCTGCGGTGTCGATGTTCAGGTAGCCGGTGACCTCGGTGACGAACCGGTCGGCGATGCCGAAGTCCTCAATGGTCGTCCAGTCGATCGTCGGCATGAGCTTGTCGATGTTGGGTGTCTGGAAGGGTTTGAGGGTGCAGTAGTCCTCCAAGGGGACCTGCACGTCGAAGACGCGCATCGTCACCCCCGGTTCCTGCGGCGGAATGTCGGGCTGTGCCATGGTCGGGGCTGGGAACCCGACCATCAGCACCACGGCGAGCAGGGCGACGGGCAGCCGCATGGGCCTTCCTCCTCGGGCAGGGCGCGGCCCACGCTCCGCTGCGCAACGACCGCGTTGCACACAGCTAAGGGCGACTTTCGTATCTATGTCAACGAAAGTCCGAAGCAAATTTGCGAAAGCGGCCCGAGCCTGCACGTCCGCATCGCTGCGCCGAGGCGGATGTCGTCCGCTTGCAGCACATCGCCGACGTCGGCGACCGAAGCACCGTCACCCCGGCCGCGTGGCCGAGCCCGAGAGGCCGCCCGCAGCATCGATGACGGACTCGGGGGGTCACTCGCGATGCGCGGCGGACGGACTCGCGAGGACGCCGCCGAGTGCCAGCTCCAACAGTCGACGAGCGCTGCCGGGATCGCCTTCGGCGGCCAGCGAGATCGCATTGGTCAGGACGATGAGTTCACGCGGCGTCACCTCAGTGCGCAGCACGCCCGCCGCCATCGCGTTCGAGACCAGACTCGCCGTCGCGTGATTCATCAGGCCGTGACAGCTGTTCTCCTCGGGAGCCTCGCCGTCGGGCCCGGAGAACAGCGCCGTCGAGAGTCCGCACGTGGTCGTGGTGTAAATCGTCAGCTCGTCGAGCCAGGTGGTAAGCGCTTCGCGAGGGGCGACGGTGTCGACGAGCTCGCCCGCTCGACGGCTGAGCCGTTCCACGCCCTCGTGGAACACCGCGTTGAGCAGGGCGTGCCGCGAGGGGAAGTGGCGGTGCAGGGTGGCCGAGCCGACGCCCGCGCGGCGGGCGATCTCCTCAAGAGAGGCCTGCGCCCCGTCCCGCTCGATGACCGCCGCAGCCGCCTCGATCAGTCGTCTGCGATTGCGTCTGCTGTCCGCCCGACGCGCCGGAGGAGCCTCGTTCACCGTCGCCAACCACCCTTCCCCGACTCAAACGGAGGGACGCCCCATATTAGCCTGGACAAAACGGGGTGGCGCCCCATATCGTGGCGATCACGAAACGGGGTACCACCCCGTTTTTTTCGTGCTACGGGAGGTCGACGTGTCAGATTCATCGTTCGTGCTGGTCACCGGGGCGACCGGTCAACAGGGCGGCGCGGCCGCCAGGGCGCTGCTCCAGGCGGGACAGCAGGTGCACGCCCTCGTCCGCGATCCCGCCGCACCGAAGGCGCGGGCACTCGCCGATTCCGGCGCCATTCTCACGACCGGCGACCTGACGGACCCGGCCTCACTGCTGTCGGCGCTGGACGGAGCCCGAGGCGTGTTCTCGGTGCAGGTGCCCGACTTCACCGATCCACTCGGCGACCGGGAGGTCCGGCACGCCCGCAACCTGGCCGAGGCGGCCGCGCAGGCCGGCGTCGAGCAGATCGTGCACACCTCGGTATCCGGAACAGGCACCAGGGAACCCTTCGACGTCGAGCGATGGGGCGCCTTCGTGCGGCATTACTGGGGCAGCAAGGCTTCGGCGGAGCAGGCGGTACGCAACGCGGCGCTCCGCCACACGACCATCCTGCGGCCGGGCACGTTCATGGAGAACTTCGTCTACCCGTCGTTCTACTACCCAGAGGGCAGGCCGGACCGTCTGCTGCTCGCCTTCGATCCCGAGGTGCCGCTGCCCTTCGTCGCCGTCGCGGACATCGGTAACGCCGCCGCGACCGCGTTCACCGAGCCTGAGCGGTTCGACGGCGTGGAGCTGGAACTGGCGGGCGAGCTGCTGAGCCCCCGGACGGCGGCTGCGATCCTCTCCGACGTCCTCGGCAGGCCCGTCACCCTGTCTGCCGACCCGGCGGAGGCGGCCGAGGGCCTGCCCGACGAACTCGTCCGGTCGCAGCAGTACACCAGCGAGGTAGGCGTGCCTGCACATCCCGACCTCGCTCGTGCCCTCGGACTCTCGACGACGTCCTTCGCGGACTGGGCGAAAGCCGCCTTCTGATCGAAGAAGCCCGCGGGCAGCATTCCCCGAGTGCGGACTGCGGCGCAGCGGATCGCCCGGCGCGGCGGCCGGGGAGAAGGCGCGCCGGGCGCAGTCCGGGGTGTGCGGGCGACGCCTGGCCAGAACGGCAGGATCTCGTGCCTGCCGACGGCAGCCCAGGAGACTTCAGGACATCGGCGACAGTCGGTGCATCTCGATGAGCCCCACTCGCCCATCGCGGACTCGAGCCTGCGACCCCGCAGTCCGACAGTCCTGCCATCGCACCTCGTCCGGCCAGGCGAGAAGAAGGCGCAGCAGGCCTCAGCGACGGCAACCCGCCGGGCGTCGGAGCAGGTTTGTCACCGGCCGCCACCGCCGGACCAGCGCCTCGCCCGGCTGCACATTCTCCGACTTGAGTACCGGGCGCCGGACCAGCCGCCGAGCCGGTTCGCCACGCGCCAGGCACGCGATCCGCATTCCGCGGGCGGAGACGGCTTCCGCGCGGGTGCGCGGGGGGCAGGCCGGGCCGATTCCGGACCTGCCCTGGACTGTGACGTAGCTCGCAATCAATTGAGTGTGCCGCAAGGGCACGGTTTCTCCTGTTCTTCACCGGCCGGGCGCACCAGGCGATTCGCGCGGGCAGGCGCCGAGTCAGTTCCCTCGCGGCTTCGATCCGACGGTTGAGAACCCGCACCGAGACAGCCGACGGCGACCGCCACTGCTCCAGACGCCCCGCACCACGACGACGGAAAATGGAGGCTCTGTGTACGACACGATCATCGTCGGCGCCGGATCTGCGGGGGCGGCAGTCGCGTCCCGACTGACGGAGGACGATCACCGACGCGTACTGGTGCTCGAGGCGGGCCCGGACTACCGCTCCGCCGAGACGTCCGCCGAGCTGCAGAGCATCGAACCCGGCAAGATCAAGGTGGCGCTGCAGCTGGCGGCGACCCACACCTTCCCGAATCTGCAGGCCACCAGGTCGGCGACACAGCCCCCGATTCCGTATGTCCGGGGGCGCGGCGTGGGCGGCAGCTCCGCCATCAACGGGCTGTTCGCGATCCGGGCGACCGTGGAGGACTTCGACGGCTGGGCGGCGAACGGCTGCACCGGCTGGGGCTACGACGACGTCCTGCCGCTGCTGAACCAGATGGAGAACGATCGGGACTTCGGCGGCGAGGAGTACCACGGCGCCGAGGGGCCGACCCCGATCCGCAGGCCGCGCCGCGAGGACTTCGCCACGGTCGAGTCGGCCGTCGATCAGGCCACCCAGCGGATGGGCCACCCGTGGGCGCCGGATCACAACGCGCCGGGTTCGACCGGCGTGTCCCCGTACGCGTTCAACAGCTTCGACGTGCGACGGGTCTCGACCAACGACGCCTACCTCGAACCGGCCCGCGAGCGCCCCGGCCTCCATGTGGTGGGCAACGCCCTGGTCGACCGGATCATCTTCGCGGGCCGCCGCGCCGTCGGGGTGCGGGCGATCGTCGACGGCGAGGTCACCGAGTTCCGCGCGGCCGAGATCGTCGTGTCGGCGGGTGCCGTCCACTCGCCCGCGATCCTGCAGCGCTCCGGCATCGGCCCCGCCGCGGACCTTCGACGGCTGGGCATCGAACCCCTCGCGGACCTCCCCGTCGGACACGGTCTCCAAGACCATCCGGGGATGGTCATGACCCTCGGCCTGCACGAGCCGCCGGACTACGGCGGCCACCCGGAACGCGGTCAGCTCTGCCTGCGCTTCACCACTGGGATCGGCGACGAGGTCAACGACGCCATGGTGGCCACGCCGGGCGCCCTGGGCATCGGCGTCCCGGTCGCCGGGCTCATCGGCTGGGGAAACCGGGGCACCTCGACCGGTCGAGTCCTGCTCGCCGCCACCGACCCGACCATCGACCCGACGGTCGACTTCAACATGCTGTCCGACCCCGACGACCTGCGGCGGTTCCGCGCCGTGATCGACGAGATGCGGGCGATCGCCGAGCAGCCGGAGCTGCGGAAGATCACCGCCGTCATGGGCTTCGGCGCGGAGATGACTCCGCTGGCGGCGACGATGTCGGACCGTGACTTCGCCGAGTTCGCCCTCGCCAACGTCACCGACACCGTGCACGCGAGCGGCTCCTGCCGGATGGGCGACCCGAACGATCCGGGGGTCGTCGTCGACCCGGCAGGGCGAGTGCTCGGCATCGACGGGCTGCGTGTCGCCGATGCCAGCGTGTTCCCGTGGGTGACGCGAGCGAACACCAATCTGACCGCGATCCTCGTCGGCGAGAAGATCGCCGCCTCGATGCGTGATGGGAACGGCGCCTGATCGAGTCCGCGGCCTGCACCATCCGTGAGTTGATCGGCGACACGTGTGAGCGGCCGACGCCGTCGCGAGGGCCGTCGCCACGCTCTCGGGCGCACTGGCGCGTTGCGGATGCAGCGACTCCCCGGAATCCGGATCAGTCAGGACCGGCGGCAGGCTCTCCGTCGGAATCCGTGCGGGTTCGTGATCGAGGAGGCCCTGGGCAGCGCGAATCCGGCGGCCGCAGCGGGTTCGGGTGCCGAGCTGGGCACCGACCTCGCGCGGATGACGGCGTCCATCCCGGTGGACCGACTGGTCGCCTTCTCCGGCGGCGAGCTGGACAGGACGGGATTGCAACGGCTGCTCGACGCGGCGAACGCGCAGCGGAGGGCAGGGCGGCGCCAAGGGCTGCTCACGCCCGTCAGGAACGCGGGGGCCGTCAGGAAGCCGGTTCCCCCGCCTCCGGTACGGCCTTCGAAGGCGATCCGCAGGGCCGACGCCACCGTTCGGCGGATTCCGTCAGACAGCGCCCTGGGCGGATGGCCGAGGTGGTCGGGTGAACGACGACTGAGGGCGGCGCGCGCCAGCGCGGCAGAGACGCTGCGATCGGTTCGCGCACCGCCCTTCTGCTGCTGGGCGACGACGCGCACCGCATCGGCTGCACGCAGAAAGCCCCCGCCCACAGGACAGAAAGTTTCGACTCCTGTATCGGACCACCTGCCACCGTCTTCGGTCGCGACCGCCGCCAGCCGCCGACCTCGACACCGCGACGACCTTCTCGGAACAGCCGCTAATCCACGAGGCCTAACGCACATTGGCCGAAGTGGCCGCAGGCGATTCGCGCATCTGCCCACTCGAGGAAGTAAATCGACGAAGGCCCGGATTGCCCGTTGACAGTTTCCATCATTTTCCCGAAACTTTAGGAGTCGTTTATGGGGTGAGTGAGCACCCGTCACCGACGCCCCATCGGTCTGCTCAAAGGAGAGCACCATGATCAGAACGAGACGAAGGATGGGACCGGTGGCCGCCACGGCGTTGGCGGCGGCAATGCTGATGCTGGTCGGAATGCTGACCGCGATGACCGGAACCGGCGGCGCCCTCGCGGCCGGTGAGGCACGCAACGCGGCCGAGGAGGCCCATTCGCCACAGCCCATGCAGGCAGGCACGCTGTGGGAGGCGGCGCAGCGGACCGGTCGCTACTTCGGTACGGCGGTGGCGGCGAACAAGCTCTCGGACTCGACCTACGTCGGCATCCTGAACCGCGAATTCAACTCGGTCACGGCCGAGAACGAGATGAAGATCGATGCCCTGGAACCGCAGCAGGGTCAGTTCAACTACGGCAACGCCGACCGGATCGTCAACCACGCGATCCAGCAGGGCATGGATATTCGCGGGCACACGTTGGCGTGGCACTCCCAGCAGCCGCAGTGGATGCAGAACATGAGCGGCAGCGCGCTGCGTCAGGCGATGCTGAACCACGTCACGCAGGTGGCGACCCACTACCGGGGCAGAATCCACTCGTGGGACGTGGTGAACGAGGCCTTCGCCGACGGCTCCTCGGGCGCACGTCGTGACTCCAACCTCCAGCGCACCGGCAACGACTGGATCGAGGCCGCGTTCCGCGCTGCGCGGGCGGCCGATCCGGGCGCCAAGCTCTGCTACAACGACTACAACACCGACGACTGGTCGCACGCCAAGACCCAGGCCGTCTACCGCATGGTGCAGGACTTCAAGTCCCGAGGCGTCCCGATCGACTGCGTCGGCTTCCAGGCGCACTTCAACAGCGCCAGCCCGGTGCCGAGCAACTACCACACCACCTTGCAGAACTTCGCCGACCTCGGCGTCGACGTCCAGATCACCGAACTGGACATCGAGGGCTCCGGCAGCAGCCAGGCCGACAACTACCGGGGCGTGACCCAGGCGTGCCTGGCGGTCGCCCGCTGCACCGGCATCACCGTGTGGGGCATCCGCGACAGCGACTCCTGGCGTGCCTCGGGCACCCCGCTGCTGTTCGACAACTCCGGTGGCAAGAAGGCCGCCTACCACGCCGTTCTGGAGGTGCTCAACGGCGGCCAGGCGCCGCCCACCGACCCGCCCACCGATCCGCCGACCGACCCGCCCGGCCCTGGTGGCTGCACCACGACCTATGCCGATGGTCAGCAGTGGGGCGACCGGTTCAACGGCCAGGTGACCGTCTCCGGAACCAACAACTGGATCGTCACCGTCACGGTGAACAGCCCGCAGCAGGTCATCGCCACCTGGAACACCAACGCCTCCTGGGACTCCAGCGGCAATGTGATGACTGCGCGTCCCAACGGCAACGGCAACGTGTTCGGCTTCACCATCCGGCACGGGGGCAACTGGAACCGACCCAGCGTGACCTGCCGCACCGGCTGACCATCCGACCCGCCTCGGTGATCCGGGCGCGTGCCGGGCGTGCCCGGACCATCCGACGGCGTCCGGGGTCTGGTGGCGAGGCGACAGGCTTCGCCACCAGACCCCGCTGCGCTAGCCGATCCCCGGCCGCTGGCGCTTCACACCTCCCCGCCGGGCCCGAGATCTGAGTCCAGGTCCCTCGACCATCGCGGCCGCAGCAGGTCGGGGGTTCGGCCTCGGCACAGACCAGGCCGTGGCCCGTCGCCGTGGCCGCGAACGGGCAGCAGGCGACCACGACCGCGCCGATCGGCAGGCACAGATCGGATCGCGGATCAGCCTGCGCAGGCCCACCGCGAGGGTGAACACCCTGGGACTGCTCCATCCCGCGCCGCAGCACGCGTCGGCGGATGGGCCCTCGACGGCGCCTCGCCACCGTGTGCGTCACCGAAGTGACTGCGCTCCGATGACGGACAGCACCTGCAACTTCTCATAGCTCTCGCTGCCGGGAACAGCGGTGTAGACGAGCAGGGAGTGCACCTGGCCGGGATCGACCAGGATCTGGCAGGTCAGTTCCAAGGCGCCGACCTCGGGGTGGATGAAGTACTTGGACTCGTGCGGGCGTATCCCCACTTCGTGGTCGTCCCACACCCGTCGGAACTCCTCGCTCTGGGCCAAGAGCAGTTCGGCGAGGTGCGCAGCCCGAGAGCCGGGGCCGCGAAGGGTGACGATCTTCCGTAGTCCGGAGGCGTACATCCGGGTCAGGAACGGATGTTCTTCCGGCGCGTGAATCTCTCGCGAGGCGGGATCGGTGAACCACCGGTATCCCTTGCTGCGGGCGGGTCCGGTGTAGCGCGTGGTGTCCCCGGTCAGTGCGACGCTCATCGGGGTCTGCCGCAGGGTCTCCCCGAGCTCGGTGACGATCTCCGCCGGGGTGTCGTTCAGGCGATCGAGCACCCGCAGCAGACCAGGGCTGATGTGCTCGCTGAGCGTGCCCCTGGTAGGCGGGTTGTGCCCGGCGAGGTGGAACAGGTGGTCCCGTTCGTCGAGTGACAGGTGCATCCCCTGGGCGATCGAGGTGAGCATCTGATGCGACGGCTGCGGTCCGCGTTCCCGTTCGAGTCGGGAGTAGTAGTCGACCGACATATGACACAACGAGGCGACCTCCTCACGCCGCAGTCCGCTGGTCCTACGACGCGGCCCGCGCGGCAGGCCGACGTCTTCGGGTTGCAGCGCTTCACGGCGGTGGCGAAGGAACTGCGCCAGCCCGGTGCGGTCGATCAACACGCTCCTCCTTCTGGGGTCCTGCTCGTTTCTACCGCTGGCGAGCACAGCAGGCCACGGCCCGCCGATCCCCCCTTCCCGAGCGAGGCGTGACCTGGCGAGCCTCGGATCGGGAGGCCGTGGTTACCACGCCGCCGTCGCCCCAGGATCGATGACGTGATCCGAGGACGAGAGCAGCGAGCGGGACCGAGCCCGCGGAGAGGCCCGGTTCGACACGCGGGGTCGCCAGACGATGGCACCGCGGTACGCGTCGTCGGGTGCGAATGTGGTGCTCGACCACCCCCCCAGACCAGCACAGACCAGCACGAGGCAGGCGACGCGATGCCGTGATCACCGACGCTCGCGCCGGGGACGCCTGCGCCGAGATGTCCGCCCGGCGGCGGCGGGAGTCGCGGCGAGATCCGGGCGACACACGTACCGCACCGACGACCGCGACACAGCCCGTGCCGAAAGAAGGAGCAGAAGAATGTCACGTCAGCCCATCGACGTCACCGTGCCGAACCTGTCCGGAAAGCGCGCGATCGTCACCGGCGCGAGTGACGGGATGGGCCTGGGAATCGCCACCCGACTGGCCGAGGCAGGCGCGGAGGTGATCATGCCGGTGCGCAACACTCGCAAGGGCGCGAATGCGATCGCGACGATTCACCAGAGCATCCCGAAGGCGAAGCTCTCGCTGCGCAGTCTCGATCTGTCCTCGCTGGAGTCGGTCGCGGCGCTCGGCGAGACGCTCCGTGCGGAGGGGCAGCCCGTCCACCTCCTCGTCAACAACGCGGGCGTGATGACCCCGCCGAGCAGGCAGACCACGACCGACGGGTTCGAACTCCAGTTCGGCACCAACCACCTCGGTCACTTCGCCCTCGTCGGCCACCTCCTCCCGTTGCTGCGCGCCGGTCGTGCCCGCGTGACCTCGCAGATCAGCATCGCGGCCCGTAGCGGCGCCATCAACTGGGACGACCTGAACTGGGAGCGCGGCTACCACGGGCAGCGCGCCTACAGCCAGTCCAAGATCGCATTCGGCCTGTTCGGCCTCGAGCTGGACCGGCGCAGCAAGGCCCACGGGTGGGACATCACCAGCAACCTCTCCCATCCCGGAGTGGCCCCCACCAGTCTGCTCGCCGCTCGGCCGGAACTCGGCCGCAGCCAGGACACGGCTGCGGTCCGGCTGATCCGCGCACTCTCGGCCCGCCGCATCCTGCTGGGCACCGTCGAGACCGCGAAGCTGCCCGCCCTCCTGGCCGCAACCGGCCCCGACGCCAAGGCAGGCACGCTCTACGGCCCGCGAGGCCTCGGGAACCTCGGCGGCCCGCCCTCGGAACAACAGCTGTACCGCCCGCTGCGCAGCGCCGACGACGCGGCACGCATCTGGGAGGTCTCCGAGCAGCTCACCACGACCACGTTCCCCGTCGTCTGACCGTGCTCGCCTGACGCGCCGATCGAGAGGCCTGTCGAATTTGCCGTCCCCCTCTCCCCCGGGGCCCCTGGTGAGTGGTCCTCAGCGGTGGCGTGGCCGCCGTCGGCCCGCCACGGGATGGCGAGTGCTGTGACACCCGAGGCGCCTCCACGACGGCGGTCCGAGTGTCGCCGAGGCTGATCGACACGCGATTCGGCAGGCCGTCCGAAGGTGGGCAGGCGGCCTCGACGTCCGAAAGTGCCGGGGCAGGGGCGCACCCGCGCCTGCCCGCGAACGAAACCGATCACGCCTCGGCGCCTCGATCGGGGGCGAGCTTGGCGATGTCGGCGGCGTAGACGGTCATCCAGTGCGGGTGCAGCCGGTAGTAGACGATGCCCTCGTCCCAGTCGAAGAAGTCGTCGCCGTAGAAGCCCTTGAGATAGGCGAGAAGATCGGGCCAGTCCTCGGCAGGCTGGCCGTTCCTGGGGTTGAGAACCTCCACCACGCCGTGGGTGAACACCCCCAGGTCCTCACCACGCAGGTGTGCGGCGCTGACGGCGGGACGGGCCGCCAGATGACGGGCCTTGGCAGCGTCTACCGCCGTGCCGAAGTGCCACTTCCCGTGCAGGAAGTGGCCGTCGACGCCACTGATCCTCGGCTCGCCCTTCGCCGTCACCGTGGACAGCGCCAGCGTGCACATCCCGGTGAGGACCCCGGTGAGCTGCTCCGCACTCAGAGTGCTCTCGGCGTTGATGATCGAGCGCAGGTGCGGGGTCGAGCGGAGCAGCGAGGCGTCCAGGAGCGCCTGCAGTTCGGTGAGGTCCTCGGGGGTCTCTCGCATGGAAGCACCCTCGTTCATCCGTAGGTCTCGGCCCACCTCGAGTGTCGGGGCCGACTGACGGAGCCAGTCTGAAGCGGAAACCTGACACCTGCTGTCAGGTTGCGACCCGCCTTCGGTCGGGCCGGTCGGAACACGGCAGCCCCGCCCGCGAACAACCGCGGATCTCCTCCGACGAGACGCCGCCCGCCGTGGTGACGCCGGCTCGCCGGTCACCGTCCTCGCCGCTCCGGGACCGGTGGTCGACAGCGACGCAACTCACCGGTCGGTGTACGTCAGCGACTCGGCGAAGCTTCCTCGAACAGCATCGGCTTCGTGGCGCCTGCCCTGGTCACTGCTCGGCGTCGCGGACCAGGAGTGCGATCTGCACCCGGTTGTCGACCGCAAGCTTGGCGAAGATGTTGCCGGTGTGCGCTTTGACGGTCGCGATGCTGATGTGCAGCCGTTGGGCGATCTCCGGGTTGCCCAGCCCGTCCGCGATGGCCCGAGCGGTATCGAGTTCGCGCTCGGTCAGGGTGGACAGCCGTTTTCGGGCGGCGTCGCGGGCCGGACTGCGAGCCTCGGCGGAGTGCGGCCCGGTGGCTGCGGCGATCACCCGTGCCGTGGCCGCCGGGGACAGCGCGGGGTTGCCGTCCGCGACGGTCCGCACCGCCTCGGCGATCCGCGACGGCGGGGTGTCCTTGAGGACGAACCCGAGCGCTCCGGCGCGCAGTGCGCCGAGCACCAGGTCGTCGGAGTCGAAGGTCGTCAGCATGAGCACCCCCGGCGGCGCGGGCCGGGTGAGCAGCTCCCGCGTCGCACTGAGGCCGTCCCGGCCGGGCATCCGCACGTCCATCAGCACGACGTCCGGCCGCTGCTCGTCCACCACGGTGATCGCGGCATCCCCGTCGGCCGCCTCTCCGACGACGGTCAGGTCCGGTTCACCGTCGAGGACGAGCCGCAGCGCCATCCGCACCAGTTGGTCGTCGTCGACGATGACGACTCGAACCGGCTCCCGCTCGTTATCCACTCGTGCTCTCTTCTCGTGATGACGGCCTGGGCCAGGGCAGCCGCGCGGTGAGGAGATATCCGCCGTCGGGTGTCGCGTGGTGGTCGAGTTCTCCGCCCGCGAGAGTGATTCGTTCGGTGAGGCCGAGAAGGCCGAATCCCGACGTCGGCGATCGGCCGATCTCCTGGGTGGCCCGCGAATTGCGGACGCTGATGTGGAGTTCGTCTCCTGCCGTTCCGTCCAGGGTGATGCGTACGCGTGCGCCGGGGGCGTGCTTGGCGGCGTTGGTCAATCCTTCTTGGACTATTCGGTAGCAGTTTCGTCCGACGGCATCGGGTGGTGTCGCGGTCACGGTGGTGGTGAGCGTGACGTCCAGTCCGGAGGTGCGGGCGTCGGCGACCAGCTCGGGGAGCCGCTCAAGGGAGGGTTGTGGCGGTTCCGGGGCACCCGGGTCAGCCCTGAGCACCCCGAGGACGTCGCGTAGTTCCTCCAGCGCCTGATGCGAGCCCTCGGCGATGCCGCGGATCAGCACGCCGTTCTCCTCGGCGGTGAGATCGCTGCGGTGGTCCAGCACGCCCGCCTGCATGGCGACCAGCGAGATCCGGTGCGCGAGCACGTCGTGCATCTCTCGCGCGATCCGGTTCCGTTCCAGAGCCCGTGCCTGCGCCGCTCGTGCGGTCTGTTCCCGTTCCGCGCTCTCCGCGCGTTCTCGCAAGGACTGCACTTCGACCCGCCGGGCGCCGATGGCCACGCCGATGGCCACCGCGATGCCCGCACTCAGTAACGGGAGTGCGAGTTGCAGCCAGATCGCGCTAGGCACGGCCCGGATCGGGTAGAGCCCGAGAGCGAACTGCGACGCGGTCACGTAGGCCAGCACGACGATCCCGATCTCGACCGGACGGCGACGAGCGGAGATCGAGCACAGCGCCAGCAGCGCGGCACCGGTGGCGAGTGCCGACGCGGTCGAGGCGATGGCGACCGTCGTGGCGACGGCGAGCGGAAACCGCCGCCGCCACAGCAGCACCGTCAGGCAGCCAAGAGCGACCAGCGGATCAACGGTGGCGAACCAGGAACACGTGTCGGCCGCGCATCCCGGCGGCAGCTGCGCACCGATGGCGAGCCAGAAGGGAATGCCCAGTGCCGCAGCCGCCACCAGCCGCCAGGCCTGCTGCCACCCCCCGAGTCGTGGCGCGACGTCCGTCTTCACCTGGTCATTATCGCGACGCCTCCCTGCCGACGCAGTAGACCGAGGGCTGGGGCGTCCTCGACTCTGGTCGAATCACCGCCTCGACTCTCGTCGAAGACCATTCGAGCCGCCGGTCCGATGTGCGGGCAGCGTCGGACGGCCAGACTCGTTCCGGTACCCGAACAACCAGAAACGAGATCGAGAACGCGACAGCAAGGGCGGCTGTCCACCTGTTGGCGTGGCCGGAACGGTGCTCAAGGGCGCCGGGTCCGCAAAGTCGACCAGCCCCACTGTGCGTTCTCGTCGGGAGTGTGAAACAGATGGATCGTCAACGGAGCGTCGGGCGAGGTGTGATCCTGGCGGCCGTACTCGGGCTCACCGGGACAGTGCTCGGAATGCCTGCCGCGGCCGCCGGACCGGGCGACGAGCCTGCTCCACCGGTGGAATGGGGCGAGTGTCCCGAGGATGTTCCCGACGACCTGGCGCAGTTGCAGTGCGCCACCGTGCCGGTGCCCCTGGACTACAGCGACCCCGACGGTGAGCAGATCGAGATCATGATCTCTCGCCTGGCCAGTAAGAACCCGGACAAGCGGCGCGGCGTGCTGCTGCTGAACCCCGGTGGTCCGGGCGGGACCGGGTTGGATCAGCCCAACTTCCTGAGCACCCAGGGCATGCCTGCCAGCGTCCTGGACAGCTACGACCTGATCGGCATGGACACCAGGGGCGTCGGACACTCGACTCCGGTGAGCTGCGGCTTCGCAGGCGATCAGGAGTACGCAGGCAACATCCCGCCGTACGCGGTGGACGACGCCGGGGTCGCCGATCAGGCGGCGATCGCCCAGGGCGTCGCCGAGCAGTGCGCCGCGAACGACGACGAAGGACGACTGCGACACCTGTCGACGGCGAACATCGCCCGCGACCTGGACCGGATCCGCGCCGCACTCGGTGAGGAGAAGGCCAGCTTCCTGGGGTACTCCTACGGGACCGCGCTGGGCGCCGCCTATGCCTCGATGTTCCCCGAACGCGCCGACCGGATCGTGCTCGACAGCAACATCGGCGACACCCACCTCGACCACGACGGCATGCGCCGGTACGGCCAGGGCATGGAGGAGACATTCCCCGACTTCGAGAAGTGGGCCGCCGCCCGGCACGACGCCTACGGCCTGGGCAGCACGCCCGAGGAGGTCCGCGAGACCTACTTCACCCTCGCCGAGCGACTCGACGAGGCCCCCGTGGAGGGGATCAACGGCCAGGTCTTCCGGCTGGCCACCTTCGCGACGCTCTACCGGGAGGCGTCGTATGGCGGGATGGCGCAGTACTGGCAGTCGCTGCTGCACTCCGAGGCGCCGGTGAGCAACGCGCAGACGGACCCGGTGGCGCCCTCGCCGCATGACAACAGCTGGTCGGTCTTCCTCGCGGTGACCTGCAACGACGTCGAATGGCCCGAGGACGTCGAGACCTACCAGCGCGCCGTCGCAGAAGACCGCGAGCAGCACCCGCTCTACGGCGCGGCCGCCGCCAACATCACGCCCTGCGCCTACTGGCAGGAACCGCTAGAACCGCCGGTGGCAGTCAACGACGACGGCCCCACCAACGTCCTCATCGTGCAGAACCAACGCGACCCGGTCACCCCGCTGCGCGGCGGCGAACTCCTCGACGAGAAGTTCGGCGACCGATCCCGACTCGTCAACGTCGACGGAAGCGGCCACGGCGTCTACGTCCTCGGCGACAACCCCTGCGCACTCAACATCACCACGAAATACCTCGTCGACGGCACGATGCCCCAGAAGAACCTGACCTGCGACGCAGCCTGAACCGCAGGCGGCGAGACGAGTCACGACGCTCCGATCGTGGGGTGGGGCGGCCATGGCCGTCCCACCCCCGCCGTGTGCGGTTCTCACGAAGTCGACCACCGCCGGTGTCGCGGTCCGTCCCCGTCTCGGTCGGTGGGTCGAATCGGCGCGACGTCAAAGGCAGGACCAGGCTCAGCGGGCCGGCGCTTGACTTGCAGGGCGGCGTCAACCTAGGTTGACTGCCATGGAGGGCGTCCGCACCGCTACTGCGATAGGCGCGGAAAGCAGTGTCGTGTGTGAGGCACATTCGCATGCTCGCCGAGCCGTGACGCCGGACCGATCAACCGGAGACAGGCGTCGCGTGACGAGCACGGCGACTCGGACCGACCTGAACCGGGGCCGACGCTGCGTTCAGCGCGTCCGGGCAGCGGTCCGCGAGAACCCCTGCGGAACGGCCATCCGATGAGAATTCGACTGGGGAGAGGCGGGATCCGATGACGACTGTATGGGCGAAGCATTTCCACGACGTTCCTCGACTGATCGAGCTGGGCGGCGACGCCCTGTGCGTCCGGATCAGAGGCACGGGGCCCACTGTGGTGCTGGAGGCCGCAGGCAGCGGCCAGGGCGTAGGCGGCGCCTGGGGGCCGGTCGTCGAGGAGCGGCTGGCCGAGGTCGCCACGGTCGTCACCTACGACCGTCGGGGCGTCGGACGATCCGCCGGGACACCACGACGCACCATCACGGCGATGGCGGACGACCTGCACGAGCTGCTCCGTGCCCTGGAGATCGAGCCTGCGATCGTCGTCAGCTGGTCCTACGGGAGTCTCGTCTCGGCAGTACACGCCGTACGGCATCCAGGGGAACTGTCGGGCCTGGTGTTCGTGGACCCCACGCCGACCACTCCGCCGCCCACTCCGCAGGCCGTGCGGGTTCCACTGCAACACCTCGCGGTCGCGCAGCTTCGTGTCATGGGATGGGCGTCCGCGCACGGGTTCTTCGAGACCCGGCCCGGATTGCGGATGAGCGCCCGGCTCGCAGGCCCCGAGGCGACGAACGAGATGATCGAACAGACGACCAGCTTCTACCGAACGCCGCAGGCGATTCGCGAACTGGCCGACACCCTCTCCCGGATGGACTCGCATCTCACCGAGGTGGCCGGGATCCTCGGCGGCTCAGACGTCCACTTCCCGCAGGTCCCGACGACCGTCATCTCCGCAGGTCGCCGCCCGGACCGGATGCCGGACGCCCATCGCGCCCACGTCGACAGAAGCCACCGCCTGCTGGCAGCGCTGGCGCCAGGAGGTCGCGTCGTCGTCGCCGAGCACGCCACCCACCAGGTCCCCTACGAGGATCCCGACACCGTCGTTCGCCACGTGATCGAGTCGATGACCGGCTCCCCGTGATTCGACACACCGCCGATTCGACGAGAATTCGTTCCGTCGGCCGGTGGCGGCACGTCCGCGCGGACCACTCGCCAGCACCGCGCACCCGCACCTCCGCTGCGGCGCGCTCCCGAGGCGCTCCTTCCCCTGCGGATCGGACCGCCTGCGATCTGCTCGCCTTACCGAGGCCGTCCGGGCTGTGCTCCAGAACGACCTGAGACGACGGCGGTGCGGCAGCATCCGAATCCACTCGGCCACGGTGTGGCTGCATCCCGCGTGCCAGTGCAAGCCCCGGACAGCAGCAGCCGGCCGGCTGCCGTGCTCATGAGCAGTCAGCCCTTCCGGCGGAGGCAGTGGGCCGAGGCAGGGCGCGGAAGACCAGCATTGATAAGGTCTGCTCCTCGCGCGCCGTGATGTGGAGGCATCCTGTGGTCACCTATGCTGCCCTTCTCCTGCCCTCGGCGAACCGCGTATACGCCCGGTCGGCGATCGATCTCATGGTCGCCGAACTGAAGGTACTGAACCAGGCCGTACTCGCCGGAAGGCTGCAGTCGATCGAGCACCGGACGATCGGCGGAATCGGCTACGTCACGTTTTCCACCGAATCGCCGCTGACCGAGGACGAATCCGACCTGTTGTCGAATCTGTCGACCGTCTACGCGCTCTTCCGGCGGGAGGGGGAACTCCTCGCGCCCGTACCGCTGAATCCGCTACAGGAATACGACGACGATCTGCTCACCATCCTCAAGTATTCGGGCAAGACCAACCAGGAGTTCACCAAGCTGCTGCTCAATGTCACCCTCTGGAGCTCGGCGTTCGGGGACCGGATGCGCTCGCGGCGCTTCTCCGTGCTGGACCCGCTGTGCGGGCGCGGCACGACGCTGAACCAGGCGTTGATGTACGGGTACGACGCGACCGGCGTGGACATCGACAAGAGCGACTTCGACGCCTACTCGGCGTTCATCCGAACCTATCTGAAGAACAAGAGGCTCAAGCACAGCGCCGAGATCGCGCGGCTGCGCCGCGACGGCAAGGTGCTCGGCAAGCAGCTCACCGTCACGATGGCGCCGGACAAGAGTCGGTACAAGGAAGGCGACGTCCAGCACCTCAGCGTCTGCAACCTGGATACGACGGAGGGCCGCAAGGCGTTCCGGGCCCAGTCGTTCGACCTGCTGGTGACCGACCTGCCCTATGGCGTTCAGCACGGCAGCCACAGCCGTCAGGACGGCCTGCGGCGCGGGCCGCTGGCCCTGCTGGACGCCGCGCTGCCTTCCTGGCTCGAGCTGATGCGCCCGGGCGGCGCGCTCGGAATCTCCTGGAACACCAACGTCGCGGGCCGGGACGACGTTCTCGAGGTGTTGCGGGCCGCCGGGCTGGAGCCGCTCGACAGCGAGATCCACCGGGGCTTCGTACACCGCGTCGATCAGGCGATCGTCCGCGACATCATGGTGGCGCGCATCCCGGTATAGCGCGGGGACCGCGGTCGATCGCCATCCCGCCGACGGGACACGAAACCTGTACTCAGCTGGTGATCCGAGGCAGCCGCCTTCCCCGCCCGACCTATCCCGAAGATTCCATTCATGTCGCCTGTCCCGTCATCCGAGTACGACGTCCGCCATTCCTGCCTGCTGTGCGGCGGCCCGTTGAGGACGATTCCCGACCGTGCCCTCAACAACTACGGGGAAGTTTCGTTCGCCCCAGGAACATCCATCCGCCCGAGACCCGATTCGCGATGGAACCGACCCGCTGCACCGGCGCGGAGCAGTCATACGGACTTCTTCGGCTGCGGCCCTCGACGATGTCGCCGCCGTGTCCTCGCCGACCGGAATTCCGTGGGACAAGTCCATAATCCCGGAACCGGGAGAACGGTCCGCGTATCCGAGGTCCATCGGCTCGCCGCGGAGCAGATGGGTCCACCGCCGATCTTCATACGGTCGTCGGTTCCCGAATCGCCCAACCCCATGGCCGATATGAGCCGCACGCGGGGGCTGAGCCGGCACCCGAGCATCGACCTGACCGAGGGCATCCGGGGCTGTGTCGTCGAAGAACGCCGAGTCCTGGCGATCGAGGCGTCCGGGTGGTTCGTCGTGGCGCGGCGTGAGTGCTACCGCCCACTGTCGTCACGGCTGCGCGACTGCGCCCGCGCATCCCTGAGCCTGCGCCCTCCGTGCCGAGCGTGCAGTGATCCAGAGGTGCGACCGGCCGCCGCGATCGTGTCGGAAGGGCAGAGAACACTGCCTGGCGGGGACGATAAATCGGGTAGGGGCCGCTCCAGGACATCGAACGCCCCGGATCACGCTCCGCACGATCGGAGCCGCCGATCCCTGCGAGACAGCGCCGTACCTGCGAGAACACCTCGACACGGCGGCACGCGGCGTCTCCCCCGCACCCCGCTGCGCCTGCCGACCGCGCTCGGGCGCGGATCGGCGTCGCCTCCTCGGCAGCGGGCCTGCGGCGTGCGTCGCGGGAGAATGGGATCGTGATCAGCCGCCTCCCCACCGAGACCACTTCGGCGTCCGTCGGATCCGCGCACACCGGCGAGAGCCAGGACTACGCCACGCGAGCGTACGAGGAGGCCTTGGCGCTACGGCCTTCACTCGACGCCGGACTCGCCGCCGCCTTCGGTGCGATCCCGCGCGCGGACGACGTGCGCGTCACCGTTCATTCGGTACCGGCCGAGGACGGACACTCCGTCGAACTCCGCTGGCATGAGCGCCAGGACACCCCCGTCCCCGGTTCGGCGGTGGTCTACGTGCACGGCGGATCGATGGTCGCGGGCAGGCTCGACGACTACGAGCATCTGGTGAACCACTACGTGCACCGCACGGGCGTCCCGTTCTTGTCCGTCGGCTACCGCCTCGCACCGGAGCACCAGGGAACCGTCCCCGCCGCCGACACCTTCGCCGGGGTCCGCTGGCTGTTCGAGAACGCGGAACGGTCAGGCGTGGATGCAGCGCGGATCGCCGTCATGGGCGACAGCGCGGGCGGGGGCATCGGTGCGGGCGCAGTGCTCCTCGCGAGGGACCACGGCCTGCGCCCGGCGGCACAGATCCTGATCTACCCGACGCTCGACGACCGCACCGTGACGCCGGACCCGACCCTCACCGAGCACGTCGTCTGGTCCTACGAGGGCAACCGCACCGCCTGGACCGCCCTGCTCGGGACCGCCCGCGGCACCGACGCGGTACCGGCGGCAGCGGCCCCGGCACGGACGACGGACTTCTCGGGGCTGCCGCCGACCTACCTCGAGGTCGGGCAGCTCGACATCCTGCGAGACGAGACCCTCGACTACGCCCGCAGGCTCTACCGGGCAGGCGTGCCCTGCGAACTCCACGTACGCCCCTCTGCCGTACACGGCTTCGACTGGATCGACCCGGCCGCCGAGATCGCCCAGCACGCGATGCGAGACCGCGTCCGGAGGATCAGCTCGTTGTGACCGCGCATCAGGAGGCGACGATCGACACTCGTGCACTCCGTCGTCATCCGGCCTGCATAAGCAGCCGCACGGCAATCGACCGTCCGCGCCTGAGATGAGCGTCGAGGGCGTCCGAAGAAGTCGGAGCGGTGCGGCTCGTCGGCGCTGGGCAATGCCGCAGCAGCCCTGACGGGCCGCCTCGGCCTGCCCGGCGTCGTCCTGCAACGCAACCACAGCAGGCCCGGGAGCGACGTCACCTGCGCGGGGGCCGGAGGCTCGCACCCGCCGGAGAACACGACAAGCGAGACACGCCCGCGTCGTCCGCAGACATTGCTCGCTGACAAGACTGTGGAGGTCAGGGGACCTAGCGTTCACGCAGGATCAGCCGGCCGACCGTGATCGTCTCGGCGGAGTCGCCCAGGCTTCATGAGACTGCCCTCGAGCATCAGCCGACGTTCGTCGGCTGCGATCCGGCACACCCGCTGCGTCTGCGCTGGTTTGCGCACCTGCGCGATCGTGCCATGCGCTGCCGGAACTGCCCGGTCGTCACGACAGACCCGGCGAGGCCGGATGGAACAGCCGGAGCCTGCGGACGCGGTCCCGATCCAGGTCCAGCAGCCAACACGCCCGGGCGGGACAGCCGGCCACACCTGGGGGATTGAGCACGTCGATCTGCCAGACGAGCACGTCACGGCCGGCGACCGCGGTGACCAGCCGCTGCCGGATGCCTGAGTCCACGCTCTTTGCCATGACGTCGGCAACCCCGCGGATGCCGTGGACCTGGCGCCCGTCGGTCCAGCTCGCGGTGGCGTCGGGATGCCAGCGGTCCCGCAGCACCGAGGCGAATTCGCCTGCGTTGCCCGCGGCGATGGTGTACTCGGCCTCGTGCCCGCGGGCACGGGCGAACGCGCTCGCGTCGTCCGGGAACGTGTGCTCGGTCGCACTCAGCTCCCGGAGCAGCACGGTGCGGGCCTGGTTGAGCCGGCTGCGCACGGTCCCCATGGGAACGCCGCAGGCCAGCGCCATATCCTGATAGGAACGGGCAGCGGTGAAGTACCGCAGGAGCGTCACTTCCTGTAGCGGTGGCGAGAGCCGCTGGATGGCATGCCAGACCCAGTCCCGTGCTGCGGCGCGGTCCAGGGCCTGGTGTGGATCGGTGGACACTGAAGGCGGCTCGTCGAGGGCAACGGGGGAAGGCGAGCGCAGCCGCATCCGGCAGCCGTTGCGGACGATGGTCCGCAACCACGGTCCGAGGGCAGCGGGATTGCGCAGATCGGCGAGACGGCTCATGGCGGTCAGCGCGGCGTCCTGCACAGCGTCCTCGGCCTCGACCGGATCCCCGAGCACGGCGATCGCGACTGCGGTCATGCCAGCGCGATGCCGGGTGAACAACGCACCGAAGCTGGTGCTGTCACCTGCCAAGGCGAGCGCCACCAGCTCTTCATCTGGCGTCACAACCGCGAGTATGCCAGGGCTCGGCAGGCAGGCAGGCAGTCGCGGGTCCGGATGGCGGGTGATCCGGCGGGAACGAGTGCGTGCCCGACCGTTTTTCTTTCCGTCTCGTCGAACTTTTCTGGTCCGGGCTGCATCTCGTCGGCAGACCCCACCACCTCCGGTCGGGGCATGACCTGCGAATGGAGACAGTTCGTGACGAGCACTTCCACCTTCGTCCTGGTACCGGGCGCCGGACACGGCGGCTGGCAATGGACGCCGGTCGCCCACCGGCTCCGCGCCGCAGGCCACACCGCGATCACGCTCACGCTGCCGGGATTCGCCGACGGTGACGAGCGCGCCGCACTGCGTCTGTCCGATGCGGTCGAGCACACCGTCCAGGCGGTGCTCGACCGCGAGCTCACCGACGTCACCTTCGTTGCGCACAGCTGGGGCGGTTATCCGGTCACCGCCGCCACGCACCGGCTCGCGGGCCAGGTCTCCAAGGTGATCTTCTACAGTGCCCTGGTCCCCGCCCGCGGCGTGCCGCTGGTGGACGAGAACCCGGACTACGCCACGATGATCCGGGACGCCATTGCGGCGAGCCCGGACGGTACCGTCGACGTCTCCCGGGAGCTGGCAGGCCTGCTCGCGCCCGACGCTCCCCAAGCCACTCGTGACCTGCTGTTCGACTTGCTCGAACCCACTCCCGGCGCCTATTACACCGACGCCCTGGACCTGCCCGACCTCACGTCCCTCGACGTGGACCTGGCTTATCTGCTCGCCGAGAACGACCAGGTCCTGGCGCGGCCGGGCGCCGAGTTCGCCACGCGCCTCGGCTTGAGCCCGGTGATCGTGCCAGGACCCCACGACGGCATGCTCACCCATCCCGACGAGGTCACGCAAGCGATCTTGCTCAGCTGACGGCGCGTCGGTGCCGGAAGTCCAGACCAGCGGCGGGGCGCCGATGCTCCGGCGTGGATCATCGGGGCACCCGCACGGTGGTTCCTCCCCGTCGACCGGGGTCGCGGACCGATCTCAGATCGCACGTCGAGTCCGTTCAGGGCTTCCCGCACGGCGGCATCGGGTCCGTCGTGTCGCTGGTCGCAGATCTGCGAGTCCTCGGCGAGCAGGTGGCTCGACAGCAGCACGGCCCTGGACGGAAACCGGTAGCCGTCCGGCCGAACTCGCACCCTTCGGCCTGCACCGCCTCGCAGCCGGACCCGCCCTCGCCCACTGACGCAGGACGGTCGGCGGGAACCGCGATGTACGCCATCAGTGGCCGCGCGGTTCCCGTCGACGGACGAAAACTCACGTCGAGCGGTGCCGCCTGGCGGCCTCGCCCTCGGCCAGCAGGTACTCGACCTCCGCGACGCGGGAGCGCAGCGCATCGACGACGCGGTCGGCGTGACGGTAGTGAATGGTTCATCGACCCAGCGGAGTCAACCGGAATCGACCTCCAGGCCGCGTCGACTACGCCCGCGGGCTCTACCGGGCAGGCGTGCCCTGCGGACTGCACGTACGCTCCTCGGCCGTGCACGGCTTCGACTGGATCGACCAGCCGCCGAGATCGCCCAGCACGCGATGCGCGACCGCGTCCGAGTGATCAGCTCGTTGTGACCGCGCATCAGATCATGGCGGCGCGCATCCCGGTGTAGCGCGAGTCCCTCCTTAGTTCGTGCGATGCGACGTGGATCAATCGGCGGGGAGGGTGATGACGGTCTTGCCCCTGGCGCCGCCCTTGGCGAGCGACTCCAGCGCCTGGGGGGTCTGATCGAACGGGTAGGTCTTCCCCACGACCGGGCGAAGAACGCCGCTCTCGACGAGCGTGGTGATCTGGCGGAGCTGGTCTCCACTCGCATGCATGAAGAGGAACTCGTAGCTGACACCGAGCTTCTTCGCCTGCCTGCGGACCTTGCCGCTCAGCACGGTGATCGCCAGCCGCAGCACGGGGTTCAACCCGGCCGTCTTCGCGAACAGGGGGTCCGGCGGGCCGGAGATCCCGATCGCCTTCCCCCCGGGACGGAGGACCCGCAGCGACTTCTCGAGGTTCTCCCCGCCGAGGCTGTCGAGCACCAGGTCGTAGCCGGAGAGCTCCTTCTCGAAGTCCTGCGTGCGGTAGTCGATGACGGTGTCCGCGCCGAGCTCGCGAACGAAGTCGGCATTGGAACCGCTCGCCGTGGTCGCGACCGTCGCGCCCAGGTGCTTGGCAAACTGGATCGCGACCGTACCGACCCCACCTGCGCCTGCATGGATGAGGACCTTCTGGCCTGCCTGCACGTTCCCGCGCTCGACGAGCGCCTGCCACGCGGTCAACGCCACCAGCGGCAGCGAAGCCGCCGCCACGGAGCCGAGGGATGCGGGACGGCGAGCGAGGTCGGACTCGTCGACGGCGACACGTTCGGCAAAGGTGCCGATCCGCCCGTCACGCGGACGGCCGTAGACCTCCTCGCCTGGCGTGAACCCGCGCACCCTCGCCCCGACACGGACCACGGTCCCCGCGACGTCGTGCCCGAGAATCAGCGGGAGCTTGTACGGGAGGATCCGCTTGAATGCACCTTCCCTGATCTTCTCGTCCAGCTGGTTCAGACCTGCCGCGACGACCCGAACGAGCACATCCGTCTCTCCGACGACGGGCTCGGGGACGTCCTCCTCCGACAACCGACCCTTGTATTCGTGGACGACGAACGCTCTCATGATTCGCTCTCTTTCTCTGACGGTTTGCGACTAGGCCGATGCAGATGAGTCAGCTGCCAATCTGATCGGTTCGGCGGGATCCCCACCTGACACGGAGGCGGCATGGACCAACCACGCGAGTGATGACGCATCACCGTCAGCACAGGCAAGAGAAATCAGACAGCATCCATTCGCCGACGCGAGCGTCAGCCGCCGTATCAGCGAGCGGCAAGTGGGAATCTGGCTCAGCGGTGAGCTCTCGCAGCCCGGGGCTGTTTGTCTCGCACCGCTTGACTCCGATCGCCTGGCAGGGCCGTGGAGACACCTCGAGCCGGACCTGGACATCGGCGATGTGACTATCGGCAGTAGACAGCGCCGATATCGCAGCGTTACTTGTCGCGATCCGTGGAATCGGAAAGAGGTCGATTCGCGTGGTCGTAGTCCTCCTGCGATGCTGACACATCGCCGAGGTGCGTGATCGCCCATTCCTGTAGTGCGCGTAGCGGTTCGCGCAGGGTACGGCCCGCCTCGGTGAGCGTGTACTCGACGCGGACCGGAACTTCGGGGTGAACGGTGCGGTGCACGAGCCCGTCCCGTTCGAGCCCGCGGAGAGTCTGGGTAAGCATCTTCTGCGAGACGCCCTCGATGCGTCGACGCAGCTCTGAGAAGCGGGCGTTGCCGTCCCAGAGGGCGCCCACTATCAGCACCGTCCAACGGTCGCCGACGCGATCCAGGATGTGGCGAGTCGGGCAGTCCGCGCGGTAGGGGCTGCCACGGAGCACCGACTCGGCCTGGGTGGTTACCACAAAGTGCCTTCTTCCCATTGGAGAGTTGCACTCATACGGTAATCGCAGCGCCGCATCCGGCGCCACGCACTCCACAGAAAGGTACTTCGTGTCTCGAATTACTGTCCTCGGCGGCACCGGTTATGCCGGTTCGGCCATCGTCGCGGAGGCCGCAGCACGGGGTCACCGAGTCACCGCGCTGAGCCGCTCCCTCCCCGAGGCGCCACTCCCGAACGTGACCTACGTCCAAGGCGACGCCGCCGATGAGGCAACGCTCTCGGCGCCCATCGAGGGCGCGGACGCCGTAGTGGGCGCCATCGCCCCACGCGGCCCGCTGGCCCACACGTTCCGCGACGCCTACCGCACCATCGCGCGCCTGGCCGATGACGCAGGCGCACCCCTGTACGTCGTCGGCGGAGCCTCGTCGCTGCGCCCCGCGCCCGGGGCGGATCGCTTCGTCACCGACCTCAGCCACATCCCCGCCGAACTTCACGACGAGATCCGCTCCGGGGCGGCGCTCATCCTCGAGGATCTCCCGGCCGCACCCGCGACACTCGACTGGATCTTCGTCAGCCCGGCGCTGCGGTTCGGCGCCCGGATGCCGGGCGAACGACTCGGCCGTTACCGGCTCGGCGACGACGTCGCGGTCCAGCCCGACGGCGGCGCGATCTCCGCCGCTGACTATGCCCTCGGGTTCGTCGACCTGATCGAGAAGGGCGAGCATCACCGGGTACAGGTCAATCTGAGCCACTGATCGGAACGGCTCCGGAAGGGTCGTCTGGTTCCGATGAACGTGTTGAACGCAGTGGAACGCACAGCCATGCTTTAGTTCCGATCCCGGTTGAGTGGGGTGAAGACGACCGAGACTCACCGCCTTCGCCACTCGTCCCCGATCACGAAGTCTTCATCGGCACGGTCGGGCGGACCGATCCGTTTGAGATCGCTGACGGCAACGGCGGAGAGACCCATGGCGAGACCGCGCGGCGCGAATCCCCTCGGTGTGGCCGGTCTCGTGCGCCGGGGTCCCCCGTGAGAGCTATCCGAATCGTCCCCTCGGCGGGGATTCCGCGACGGCCGAGCGCTCATAGCCTTCACCGGGTCACCAGATCAGGTGGCGATTGATCAGCCGGAGGTCATGAGTGGACGCGGAAGCCGCCGAGCGCACGGATCACGAGATCGGGCGTTTCCACCGCGTCTTGCGGTCTCCGCTCGGGTGGATGCTGGTCGGCACCGTCGGCATCGGCGGAGTGTCGGCGCTGTCCTCAAGTGGGCACCCGGTGCTCGCCGTCGTCGGGGCCGTGGCCGCCGTCGCCGTCTACTGGGTGGTCATGCGCTACGTGGCGCGGCGGAGCGTGCCGGAGATCGCGCCGAGGCGGGCGGTGTCCCACGCGGCGATCGGCAGCGCACTCGGTGTCGTGCTCATCGCCGCCTCGGTGCTCATGGTGATCACGGAGTTCTCGTTCACCCGCTCGTCCGGCGGCAGCACGGCGATCGTGGCGAGCATGGTGGTCGTACAACTCTGGGCGGCGGTGACCGAGGAGCTGATCTTCCGAGGTCTGGTGTTGCAGGCGTTGGAACGGCTGTGGGGCAGTGGGATGGCACTGGCGATCACCGCTGTGCTGTTCGGGCTCCTGCACCTGGCCAACCCTGGTGCCACGGTGTGGAGCTCGTTCGCGATCGCCGTCGAGGCCGGGGTGCTGCTCGGTGCGGCGTTCCTGTGGCGGCGCAACCTCTGGCTGGTAATCGGCCTGCACTTCGCGTGGAACACCAGCGTGGCGTTGCTCGGCATCCCCGTCTCGGGTCATGAGGCCGTCGGGGTGCTGACCGCACAGCCGACCGGCCCGGACCTGTTGACCGGGGGTATTTTCGGCATCGAGGCGTCGATCGCCCCCATAGTCGTGAGCCTGCTGCTCGCCACGCCCATGCTCATCGCCGCGCGCAGGCGCGGGAACCTGGCGCCATGGCGCCACCGCTAGGCTGCGCAGGATGCTCGTCGACACGGCATCCCTCCGCGCCATGGTCCGGCGGCGCGATCACCCGATTCCCCGCCAGGACATCGCGTTGGCGGTGGGAGTCGCGGTACTGGCCTTCGTCCCCACGGTGTCCCACATCGGGCCGGAGATCGGCGATCTCCCCCGGCTGCAGGTCGGCACGTCCGGCGGGGCGATCGGACTGGTTGTGACTCTGGCGCTGTGTCTGCCGCTGGCGGTACGGAGCCGGTGGCCCGCCGCGTGCGTCCTGATCACCAGCGGTGCGTTCGCGGTCAGTCAGGTGCTGGGCTACCCGGACACGTTCGGAAAGGTGGGATTCCTCCTCGCCTTGTATGCCGCCGGAGCACACCTCGTCCGGTTCCGGCTGGGGCTGGGTGCGGTGCTGACGACGAGTTACGTGGTCCTCGTGGTCGTGTTGCACGAACTGGGGTCACCCCAGGGGTTTCTCGACTATCTCGCGTTCTATCTGTTGACGGCGGTGATCTGGTTGGCTGGGAGCGGTGTGCGCAGGTGGCGCGCCGAAGGAGCCGAACGCGAGCGGCTGGCCGCAGCCGTGGCCGCATCCGCCGAGCGGGCGCGAATCGCTCGTGACCTCCACGACGTGGTCACCCATCACGTGACCGCGATGGTGGTCCAGGCCGACGCGGCACAGTTCGTGCTCGACACCGCACCGGCACGCGTCGAAGGAGGGCTGACCGCCATCAGCGAGACCGGGCGCCGGGCGCTGACCGAGCTGCGGGCCCTGCTGGATGTGCTCGAGGCGACCGGCGACTCCACGACCCCGGCCAAGACACCGACCATGGGCAGTGTGGGCGACCTGGTCGAGCACGCCCGGATGTCGGGTCAGCCCGTCGAGCTGACCGAGCAGGGCGTCGGCAGGCCGCAGTCCGTCGACGTGGAGCTGGCCGCTTACCGGGTGATACAGGAAGCGCTCACCAACGCCATCAAGTACGCGACCGGGCGACCGACCACGGTCCTGGTCCGACACGGCGAAGAGCACGTCGAGATCGAGGTGACCACCACAGGAACCGCCGCCGACACACCGGTCGCGCCGTCGGGAGGACGCGGTCTGACCGGGCTGCGGGAACGGGTGCGGATGCTCGACGGCGACCTGGTGGCCGGTCCTCGCTCGGACGGCGGCTTCCGCGTCCATGCCCTGATCCCGTCGGGCAGTGCCGGATGACCGAGTCGATCCGCGTCCTGATCTGCGAGGACCAGGAGCTGGTGCGCACCGGGTACGTCACCATCTTCTCGACACAGACCGACATGACGGTCGTCGGTGAGGCCGCAGACGGCCGTGCGGCGGTGGAGCTGGCAAGGCGGCTGCGCCCCGACGTGGTCGTGATGGACGTTCGCATGCCGGTTCTGGACGGCATCGAGGCGACCCGGCGGCTTGCCGGCCCCGGTGTCGAGGCACCGCCGAAGGTGCTGGTCGTCACCACCTTCAACGTCGACGCATACGTCTACGAGGCACTTCGCGCAGGCGCCAGCGGCTTCCTGCTCAAGGACACCCCGCCTGCCCGACTGCTCGACGGCATCCGCACCATCGCCCGCGGCGAGTCCCTGCTGGCGCCCGCAGTCACCCGAAGCCTGATCGGCCGCTTCGCCGAACGACTGCGCCCGACCGACACCTCGCACCCGGAACGAGACCACGTCGTGCGGACGCTCACCCGCCGCGAACTGGAGGTTCTCCAACAGCTCGCCGCAGGCCTGTCCAATGCCGAGATCGCCGAGAAGCTGGTCATCTCCACGGAGACGGTGAAGACCTACGTATCCCGAATCCTCACCAAACTCGGCTTACGGGACCGCGTGCAGGCAGTCGTCCTCGCCTACCGGATCGGTCTGGTGCGCAGAGAGGACTGATCGCGGCACGCCGAGCCGACTGTCGCGACACGTGCTCAGATCACCGTCGTACCCAGCGGTGGTCAGCATCCAGGTCGACATTGCCGCCGACACTGCCGGTGACGACGTGGCGGCAGGCGAAACGATCACGGTCTTCCAGGACGGCGACGGCTTGTTCCACGGCGGCCGGCGCTATCGGCGCCTCCTCAGCCAACGTGTGACCCGCAGCGGTGAGCTGCACCCGACGGCTCGAACACACCGAGAGCGGCGTTCGAGGGCCTCCTCGAGCTTCCAGATCTGATGGCTCAGCGACGGCTGGGAGAGATAGAGACGGATGACTGCGCGACCGAAGTGAAGTTCCTCGGCTACGGCAATGAAGTAGCGCAGAACGCGGGAGCGGATCGATAGACGAATCCTATCGGCGGGCGTCCTGGCAAGTCTTGGACGCCCGCCGATCACCGCCGTAGCGTCGTTCTCGACACGCCGAGGACGTCGCAAGTGCCCTCGTCAAGGCTGGTCAAGCCGGGTCTTGTCCGATTCCCGTGATCGCGCGGTCCGGGCTCGGCCTGCTCGTCTACCGGGTGGCGCCACCCGAGCTCTCTGACTCTGACTGTCGAACGTCGAACTCGTCCACGCAGGAGAAGACATCGTGACGCGTACCGCAAAGGCCGGACTCGAAGCGCTGCTCACCCCCGAGGAGAGCGTCCTGGTACTCATCGACCATCAGCCCTTCCAGTTCGCGAACCTCAACAGCCACGAATCGACCATGATCGTCAACAACGTGGTCGGCCTGGCCAAGCTCGCGAAGGGACTCGACGTCCCCACCGTGCTGACCACGGTCATCGAGGAACGCGGCGGTTACCTCATCAAGGCCCTCCAGGACGTCTTCCCGGACCAGAAGCCGATCAACCGCACACTCATCAACACCTGGCAGGACCGCAACGTCGTCGACGTCGTGGAGAAGACCGGGCGCAAGAAGCTGATCATCGCCGGGCTGTGGACGGAGATCTGCGTCGCCATGCCCGCCATCCAGGCAGTGGGTGAGGGCTACGACGTCTTCGTCGTCACGGACGCCAGCGGCGGGGCCACTGCCGAGGCGCACGACATGGCGGTGCGTCGCATGGTGCAGGCAGGCGTGGTGCCCATCACCTGGACGGTCCTGGCCGGTGAATGGCAGCGCGACTGGGCCGACGAGGCGAGGGCAGCCGTGACCACGCCGGTGCTCGCCGAACACGGTGGCGGTAGCGGGATCGCGCTCGCCTGGGAGCTGCAACTGCTGGCCACGCCACCCACCACCGGTGGTGTCGGCGTGTAACGCAGGAGCTTGCCGAGTCGGCGGCGGGTCTGGCGCGCATGGCGTGCGCCAGACCCGCCTCCCGGTGCGTCAACGAGCGGTCGGCGAGCACACACCACCAAGACAGGCGCAGAAACAGCTCGAAAAGATGGTCATGTCCGCAACCGCCACCGACGCGCCCGGCGAGGGCACCGTGGGAGACGACGCAACTCATTCGAACGGCACGTTCCGTACCCGGAAGCCGACGGCACATACGAGGCGATCACCATCGGGGTGGGCGCCTGCAACCTCTACACCCCGGCTGGGAAGAGCCGCACTACCGCGACCTGGCGAACGTCGTCGTCCATTCCGATCTCGATGCCGCTCGCGACGGTCCTGCCGTGCGGTGGCAGGCAGCGGGGGCATCAGGTGAGCAGGCGACGGCGGTAGCCCTCGGCCACCGCCGAGGCTCGATCGCGAACGCCGAGCTTGTCGTAGATGTGTTGCAGATGGGTCTTGATGCTCGCTTCGCCGATGAACAACGCTGTAGCGGCCTCTCGATTCGAACTGCCGTTCGCGACCAATTGCAGCACCTCCTTCTCTCGATCGGTCAGTGTGCCTGCGCCCGGCCGCCGAACCTGCCCCATCAGGTGCTGCGTCACCGACGGCGCGAGCACCGACTCGCCACGCGCGGCTGCACGGACGGCTCGCATCAGCTCGTCGGGCAGAGCATCCTTCAGCAGATATCCGATCGCACCAGCCTCGATCGCAGGCAGTACGTCGCTCTCGCTGTCGAAGGTGGTCAGGATCAGCACTCGGGCACTCGGGACCCGCTCGCGCAGGGCTGCGGTCGCGGCGACGCCGTCCATCCCGGGCATCCGAAGGTCCATGAGCACGACATCCGCGGCCAGCAGCTTCGCACGTTCGATGCCCTCGGCGCCGTCCCCTGCCTCACCGACCACGATGATGTCCTCGGTGTCCGCGAAGGTGTCGCGAAGACCGCCCCTCACGATCGGATGGTCGTCGACGATCACTAGTCGAATCATCGGTCGGTCTCCCCCTTCGACCCCGCACCCCCGGGGGCGATCGCCGGAACGCGCGCACTGACGGAAGTTCCCTCACCCGGTGCGCTCTGCACCTCTATGTGACCGCCGACCCCTCTGATGCGTTGGCGCATGCTCGTCAGGCCGAAGCCGGTACCGGCCGCTTTCGCGAACCCGCGTCCATCATCCCGCACGTCCAACAGCACCTCGGCGCCCGTGTACGACAGCGTGACCCCGACGCGCGAGGCCGCCGCGTGCTTCGCCACGTTGGTCAGCGACTCCTGCGCGACCCGAAAGAGCGACACCTCGATCGCCGGGCTCAGTGGCTCTCGGTCGCCGGTGACCTCCACCTGCGCTCGCACCCCATGGTCCTCCGCCCATCGCTCGGTCAACGTGCGCAGCGCGTCGGGGAGGTGCGCTCGCCCGAGTTCCTGGGGAGCGAGCGCCTGCACGGACCGTCTGGCCTCGGTCAGACTGCTGCGCGCGAGCCGAAGTGCCCGCGCGACGTGCTCTTCCGTCTCGCCCTGCACACTCGCGGAACGCTCCGCGGCCTGGAGCTGCGTGATGATGCCTGCGAGCCCCTGGGCCAGAGTGTCGTGGATCTCGCCTGCCAAGCGCTGCCGCTCATCCTGGGCTCCGGATTCACGGGCCTGGACGACCAGTTGGGCATGGAGCCCGGCGTTCTCGTGCAGTGCCGCCTCGAGTCGCTCGACCAGTTCCTCCCGCTTGCGTTCCGCTGATTCGTTGCGCGCCGTCAGCAGGATGCCCGCCGCGATCGCCGCGGTCTGCACGGCGACGATCAGGGTGAACTCCGCGAGCGACTCCGGGGTCGGGTCAGCCCACACCCGCATCGCCGAGCCGTTGAGGGCCACGGAGGTGGCCAGGACTCCGAGCACCCCCAACGGCCACGGTGTGAGCAGGTGCGCGTGGAAGAAGCCCGCGATGGTGAAGACGAGGAAGATGTCGGAGTACGTCATGAGGGTGACGCACAGTGCCAGCAGCCCGACGAGGTAGATGCCCGCCGACGCGGGCCGGAGCATCCTCCTCCTGAGGGGCAGCGTGTGCCCGAACAGCACCCACAGCACCGAGGCCACGACCAGCCCGAAGACGGATGCGCCCACGGGCCAGAAGCGTTCGCCGGAGGCCGGCAGCACCCACGCGAAATAGATCGCCGTCGAGATCGTCAGCAGCAGCCACGGTGTGAACAACTGCAGAAGGTCCCAGACCCGCAGCTGATCCTCTTTCCAGGCCAGCTGGGAGCGATTCGCGATCTCCGCGCCTTCCGCGACGGCGGATTCGTGCGTCCCGGAGTTCGGACGCTCCACGGCCCCGGCATCCCGCATCATCGACACCTACTCCCAGCGGAAGAGTTTCGCGGCGACCGCGCTCGCGATCAGTGCGATGCCCGCCATTATGGCAATCTGCAGCCAGAAGGGCTGGCCACCGGCGGTGGCGGTGATCTCGCCCGCTTCGGCGGACCACGCCGCGGTGAGAGCCTGCAGCCCGGGCGGGATGAATTCGCCGACCTCGCGCAGCACGTCGGGCATGACGACACGGGGCAGGAAGGCCCCGCCGAAGAACATCAGCGCAACGAACAGGAGGGTGCCGATCTGGTTCGCGGCACTGCTCGTGCGAACCACGGCCGCAGAGATCATGCCGAGCCCGAGCAGCGCCGCATAGCCGACGATGAAGGCGACGATGAACTCCAGGGGTCGCTCGGGCGGCGCGATATCCAGCACCACCCACGCGAGGAAGATCATGAGTGTCGCGGAGACGACCACGGAGGTGAACGCGACGATCATCTGCGCGAGCAGGACGCTCCTGGGATGCGCAGGAGTGGTCGACATCCTCCGCAGGATGCCGCGCTCACGATACGTCGCGATCACCGACGGGACGTGCTGCACGGCGATCATCACCATCCCGAACACCAGTGCGGTCGGCGCCCAGATGTCGATGGACCGGAGCCCGCCGGTCTCCGGCGTCGACTCCCTGAGTGCCGGGACGGCACCCAGCCCGAGCAGGAGTGCCGTCGGGAACAGCACACCGAAGATGACGGTGGCAGAGTCTCGAAGGAAGAGGTTCGTCTCGACCTTGATCATCTTCCGGAGAGTGCGCATCAGTCAGCCTTCCTCTCGGAGGGTTCCGGGGATGATTCCGGGGCGCGTCCCGTAAAGGCCACGAACGCGTCGTCGAGGTTGCGCTGGTCGACGCGGAGATCCTGCGCCACGACCTCCACCCTGCCGAGAGCCCGTGCGACGCTGCTCAGAAGCTGTCCCCTGCCGGTGACCAGCCAGCGGCCCTCGGTGACCTCGACATCGGTCACGTCGGGAAGCTCGGTCAGGACGCTCTTGTCCAACGGCTGGGTCACGCGGAACCGGACCTGCTGCGTCGCGCTCGCCTGCGCAATCAGCCCTACCGGCGTATCCACTGCGGCAACCCGGCCACCATGAATGACGGCGATCCGGTCGCTGAGGCGCTCCGCTTCATCCATGAAGTGCGTGACAAGGAGGATCGTGACGCCCGTGTCACGAACCCGCTCGATGAGGCTCCAGGTATCGCGCCTCGCCTGCGGGTCCAGTCCCGTCGTGAGCTCGTCGAGAATCGCGACCTTCGGATTGCCGACCAGAGCGAGCGCGATCGACAGTCGCTGCTTCTGCCCGCCGGAGAGAGCCTTGTACTGCGTGTTGCGCTTCTTGGTGAGACCCAGGAGCTCCATGAGCTCGCGCCAGTCGGCGGGGTCCCGGTAGAAGGAGCTGTAGAGCTCGAGCGCTTCGGTGACCTTGATCGCGTCTGGGAAGCTGCTCTCCTGCAGTTGCACGCCGAGTCGCTCACGCACCTCCGCCCGGTCCTTGACCGGGTCGAATCCCAGCACGGAGATCGAGCCCGAGTCGGGCGTTCGCAGGCCGGCGATGCTCTCGACGGTGGTCGTCTTGCCTGCGCCGTTGGGCCCGATGATGCCGAAGATCTCCCCCTCTTCAACAGTGAAGGAGACGTCGTCGACGGCAACGTGCCGCCCGTAGCGCTTGTGCAGATTTCGCACTTCCAATGCGGACATATTGCGAAGTTACGGGCGCACCGCACCCCGCCAGATCGACCGTGGCGTCTGAGCTGGGGTTGATTCGCGCCTCCACCGTTCGGTGGATGTACGGCACCGTGCGGAGCCCCGAAGCTCTGTCGGTCGTCGCGCCGCCTGTCACCGCGGCAGGCGGCTGACCTGGGGGGACGGCGGTGGAACCGACATGCTCGGCCTCCCACGCCTGGCCCGGTGCTCGGATCAGCGAACCGCCGTGGGTCTGATGGAGGCTCTGGTCATCTGATTCCGGCCAGTGCCCTCGAGCCCGTCCGGGTGGCGGAGACGGCGTCCTCGACCTCGGCGGACGGGACGTCGCCGAGGCAGCCTGCCTGCCACCTGCTGTGGATCTCGTCCTTGTCGTCGTCGGCAAGGGTGGTCTTCAGATACGCGCCGACGCCGAGGTAGACACCGGTGACCCTGGTATCGAGCGGGCGCCGTCCGGTCCCCAGCCGGGCTTCCTACGGAACGGGCTCCCCGGCGCCCACTGGTCTCGATGGACTCGCGCTGCCCGCCGCCGCAGGCACCGAGCCAGAAGAACGTCTCCTCCAACCGCAGGCGGCGAACGACGAGCCGCGACGCCGAACCGGGTGGGGCGACCACGGCCGCCCCACCCCGTCAACGCTGCTCGACGACCCCGACGAGAACCCGGCGACCGATGCGATGTCTCCGTTCTCTCTTCGCAGCATCGACCCGTGTCCGGATCACCCCGCAGATGCCGCAGGCCTGGGGGCACGTGCCCGCCCCACCGGCCGGGACCCGTCGCGCGGCATGATGCGGCGCAGGATGTCCGTGATCGTGATCACCCCCACGACCTCGCCGTCCCGTGCGACGAGCGCAAGTTGTTCGCTGCGCGCGCGCATCTGCGCAAGCACCTCGTAGACAGCGGTGGCAGCGTCGACGGTCAGCAACGGCCGGGCGATGCCGTCGACAGGCCGATCGGGTGGTTCCAGGAGGCAGTCGCGGACATGGACCAATCGGGTCGGCGCACCGCGCTCGTCCGTCACGAGGATGCGCAGGTGGCCGGACTGCGCCGCCGCACGCTGGACGTCATCCACCGACGCACCCGGGCCGACGGAGGCCAACAGGCCCCGCCGCTGGACCAGATCACCGACGGTGAAACGCTCCAGCTCGAGTACGTCGGACAACTGCGTGCGGAAGGGGGCCTCGAGCGTTCCCACCGAGGCCGAGTGCTCGACCAGCTGGCGGATGGTGTCGACGTTCTGCCCACCGACCGCCGCCCGATCCACCGGCGTGATCCCGCTTGCGGCGACCAGCCGGTTCGCCAAGGCGTTGACCCACAGCAGCAGAGGCCGAAACACCCATGCGAACGCCCGCGAGGGCACCGCGATGATCTTCGCCGCCGTCTCCGGATGGGCGATCGCCCATGACTTGGGTGCCATCTCCCCCACCACGAGATGCAGGAAGGTGACGAACAGCAGCGACAACGCGAATGCGCCGCCGTCGGCGAGCCAGCTCGGCAGCCCCCAGGATGCGAACAGCGGGGACAGCGCGTAGTCGACGGCCGGCTTCGTGACGGCGCCGAGCGCGAACGTACACGCGGTGATCCCGAGCTGTGCCACGGCCAGCATGATGGTGAGCTCATGCGCGCCGCGAAGGGCCGCACGCGCGGACCGACTCGTCGCCGCCTCGGCCTCCAGGCGGTGACGGCGCGCACCGAGCAGCGCGAACTCGATGACGACGAAGAACGCGCTCAGGATGATGAGGAGCGCCGTGATCACGGTGACGGAGAGTGCGTCGCTCATCGTCCGTTCCCTTCGTCGCCGTTGATGTGCCGCGTGACGTCCGTGCCGCGCTCCTCGACGAGTCGCGCGCGGAGCTCGCCGGGAACATGTCCGGACAGGTGGAGGACCTCGATGTGGAGCGTCCTGCGCACGGGCTCGGCATCGACCAGGTCGCCGGGGTCCTCCGGCAGCGGCACCTCCACTGCTTCACCGCCCGCGGGAAGCGCGCCGTGGTACGCGATGAACAGACCGGCAAAGGTCTCATAGTCGCCCGGCGGCAGGCCATGCCCGAGGGCGCGTTCGACCTCGTCGACGTGGATGTCGCCGCCGACTCGCCACACATCGGACGCCTCGGCGACCACCCCGGGCGCGGCCGCCGCGTCGTGTTCGTCCGTGAGCTCTCCGACCAGCTCCTCCGCGAGGTCCTCGACCGTCAGAATGCCCGCGAACCCGCCGTACTCATCGATCGCGCAAGCCAACTGACTCCGCGCCTGCGTGAGCTGCTCCAGTGCATTCGGCAACGGCATCAGGGTCGAGACGAGCACCGGCGAACGCATGATCGTCGTCACCGGCGCATCGTCTGGCGCGTCACTGCGCAACAGGTCGACTAGTTGTACGGTCCCGACGGGCTGTTCCTCGCCGTCCAACACCGGGTAGCGGGTGTGGGCACCCGCCATCAGGCGCCGCAACTCGCCGATGGTCGTGGAAGCACTCACCACCCCGACCTGCGAACGCGGCACCATCGCGTGCTCCACGTCCTGGCCAGGGAAGTCGATCACCCGGTCGATCAGCATCGACAGCTCCGGCGGCAGATCGCCGCTCGCCCGTGAGTCGGCCACCGCGCGCTTGAGATCATCGGCGTTCATCGTGATGTCGACGTCGTGCACCGGCTCCACGCGGACCATACGCAGTAGGAGGTTCGCAGCATGATCGAACAGCGTGATCAGCCACCCGAACACCGCCAGGTAGATGAGCGTGGACCGGGACAGGCCGAGCGCGAGCCGCTCCGGAGCTGCGATCGCGAGATTCTTCGGGTACAGCTCGCCGAAGATCATCTGTACCATCGACGCCACCACGAGCGCCCCGACGGTTCCGACGGAGACGGCCACCGCCGGTGACAGACCCGTGTCGCCGAGGAGCGCCGCGAGGGACTCTCCCACCAGCGGCTCGGCGACGTAGCCGATCAGCAGGCCGGTCACCGTGATGCCCAGCTGGGCACCGGACAGCATGAACGACGTGCGGCGGGTGACCTGCAATGCGCGGCGTGCCGCCGCGTCGCCCTCGCCTGCCCGTGCGCGCAGCCTTGCCCGATCGACGGACATGTAGGCGAACTCCTGGGCGACGAAGTACCCGTTCGCGGCGATGATCACCAGGATGACGATGATGCCCAGCAGAAGTGTCAACGCGGCGGCGATCACGACATCACCTCGCCGCAACGATCGCGACAGGCCCCAGTCGAGGACTGGGGCGGGGGACTGGGAACGGGGTCGTCGACAGACGACCCCGGGCTCGCGGACGAGTCCATAGAAGGTTTCACTCTCCAGTGACGACAGGGCCGCGCGGAGGGGTCAGGTGACCCACGGTACGGCCGCGCCCGATAGTACGGGTGGGAACTATGTCCCATTTGCGAGACCATTTCGCGTTCACCGCCCCGAAGCGCGTCGCCTCTCCCACACTCCGCAGGCACCGGCCACGACCACCGGAAGTACTCGAACGCGACAGCCGATCGGCCGTCGAGGGTCGTCGTCGCCGAGCACGCCCCCAGACTCCCTACGATGATCCAGACGTCATCGTTCGCCACACGATCGAGTCGATGAACGATGGCCCTTGACCCGAGATCCGCCGACATGGTGAAAGATCCGCGAGACCGGCGGAAGCCGGCCACGTCGACGCAGGCAGACCGCACACCGGAGACCAGCGCTCGCCCACCGAGGGACCGGCGACCTCGGCAACGCGCCGCACGCCATTGAGGTGGCGCTGTCGCACCGTTCGGCGGTCACCGATGCGGAAGGTCCGACTCGACACGGCGCACGCCCACCTGCCGCCCACCGACGAATCAATGAAATGCGCGGTGTTCTCCGGGGTGATTCAAGGCTCCCGTGATGATAAAGTGATCACGATGACGAACAACGACGCACGTGGCGACTTCGCTTTGTCTCAAGAGCAACGCGAACAGTTCGATCGGGAGGGCTACATCGGCCCAGTCCGGATCTACGAGCCGGAAGAGATGGAGGAGCGGTGGCGGTCGATTAGACGTCAACTGGTTGATCGATCCCATGCTATCTACGACGCCGAAGCCCGGGGTTCGGCGACCAACATTGCGAATTATGACCGCCATTTAGACCTTGATCTGCTCTCGGAGCACATCATGAACCCCAGGATCGTCGACCGGGTGGCGTCGATCCTCGGCCCCGATGTCCTGTGTTGGCGTACTGAGTTCTTCCCCAAGTACGCAGGCGACGAGGGAACGGACTGGCACCAGGCAGCCACCTTCGCGAACGCCAGCAAGAAACCGCAGATCGCCTGGCCGTCCGAGGACGGCGAGCCTGCGTTCGGTGGCACCATCACGGTGTGGACGGCATTCACCGACTCGACGCTGGAGAACGGCTGCCTCCAGCTGATGCCGGGGACCCACCACCACATGAACTACGATGAGTCAAAGCCCATGGACTTCCAACCCGAAACGCTCAATAGCACGGAGAAAGAAGGAATCAAGCGGGGCTTCTTCGGCTACGACTACCGGCAGCTGCAGAAGGATCCCAACTGGAAGCCGGACGAGTCTCAAGCGTTCCCTCTGGTCATGAAGCGTGGGGAGTCGGTCATCTTCTGGTCCACTCTCATGCACGCGTCCCTGCCACACACGGGTAGTGTGCGGGACTACCGCATGGGATTCGCGGCCCGCTACGTGCCGACCAAGGTCAAGGTCTACCCGAACACCGATGACGTGGTCGAGTACGGCGGCGAGATCGATCTCTCGAAATACGGCGCCGTGCTCGTCTCCGGCGTCGACGACTACGGCATCAACCGAATCGCGACGGAGAACCAGCGGGGTTACCCATTCCGTATCCAGTAGTCCGCGAGGCCGGGTGCTGTGGTGCTGGTCCGTCGGCCGGAGTCACAGCGCCCGGCAGGCTTTGCGGTCGATCTTGCCGTTGGCATTGAGCGGCAGCGCTTCCACGTGCACGAACCGCGCGGGAATCATGTGGCTCGGCACGTTCGGGAACAGTCGGCGGCGCAACTCGCCTGCATCGACGGCCACGCCGGTGTATACCGCAGTGAGCTGAAGGTCTTCGGTCGGGCCGGGGCCTGCGACCACGACGACGTCACCGACACCTGCCCACTGCCGCAACGCGGCTTCTACGTCACCGAGTTCGAGGCGCCTGCCCATGATCTTGACCTGGTCGTCGAGGCGACCCAGGTGAACGAGATCACCGTCGATGTCGGCCACGCGATCACCGGTGCGGTACCACGCGGCACTGCCGACCAAGCCGGCATCGCAGGCCGCATCGGGATCCCAGAAGCGGCCTGCGTTGTCCGCCGGGTCGAGATACCCGTCGAACCGCTGCGGCCCTCGGACCTGGAGCTCACCGGTCAGCGGGTCGATCCGGTACTCGAGATGCGGGTACACCGGGCCGATCGGCACCGTTGCATTCTCGGTCTGCGGCCACGCGGCTCGATCGGCAGGCAGTTGGTACGTGGTGACCGTGATAGTGCTCTCGGTCGGCCCGTACAGGTTCTCGATCGTGCTGTTGGGCGCGGCGTCCGACCACACGCGCGCCTGCTCCAGGGTCAGTTGCTCCCCCGCGAACAGGCTGCGGCGCAGCGTGGGCAGGCTGCCCGGCTCCAGCGACCCGGCGTCGTGCACCCACGAGACGATCGAGGGCACCGAGTACCAGTGCGTCACGGCGTGATCGTTGACGAACCCGACCGGATCGACCAACTCGGCGCGCGACGGTGCCACCAGCGTGGCGCCACTCCCCCACGCGACGGCCATGACGAACACCGACGGGTCGAAAGTCAGCCCGAACGTCTGGGACATACGGCAGCCGGGACCGATGCCGTACCGGTCCAGCTGGTACCGGACGAAGGCATCGAGATTGCGATGCCGGATCGGCACCCCCTTCGGCACGCCGGTGGACCCCGAGGTGAACAGGATGTACGCGATGTCTTCCGGGTCCTCCGCGTCCTCGACGGCGTCCGCCACGCGCTCCTCGGACAACCGTCTGGCATCCTCGCTGCCGACCTCGATGATCGGCAGGTCGAAGCCGCTCGCGAACTCGAGGTCGCGGCCGTCATCGACGATCAGGGCGTCGAGCTCGGCAACCTCCACGACCTGGCGGTTGCTCTCGGCAGGATAATCGACATGCATCGGTACCACCGCGTTGCCGCCGCGCACCACGCCGAGGTAGCCCGCATAGGCCCCCACGCTGCGCGCGGCCAGCAGCCCGACCCGGGCCGGGCGCCGAGGCACGGTATCCGCGACGATCGAGGCGACGCGTCGCGCGACCCGATCGAGCTCCACGTAGGTCCATTGCTGCCCGGCCACCACCAGCGCGATCTCATCAGGTAACCGGTCAGCAGTGGCAGTGAACCAGGAATGCAGCGTTCTCACTGGGCACGTCCCTCTCTATGCTCGGCGACCGCCCGAGGCGGGGGCAGGGTGCGGGGATCCTTACCGAGGCCGCGCCAGGATGCCTGCGACGGCGGGGCCGGTCCGGCGAACGATCGGCATGTCCATGACCTCGCTGTGCAGGCACGTCAGCCGATGCGTGTCGACGCCACCGGACGAGAGGTCGGTCCACGTGATCCCGATCCGGCTGCGTAGCGGCCCGGTCTCGTCGGTCTCGAAACTGACGGTGTGGCCGTCGAACGGTCGGGATCGATGAGCTGCCAACAGGCGAAAGCAGTGCGTGGCAGTGTCCAGCAGCTCGCCGAACAGGGACTCGGTCAACTCGTCTGCTTCGCTGCCGACGGATCCGCGGATCGAGTCCGTGATCGCCTCCATGGCCTCCGAGGAGACGGCCTCGTCGGCAGGAATCACCCGAGGAACGCTTGGAACGGCGTCGAGCAGGACTAGATCGCGCACCGGACGTCCGGACTCCTGCGCCAGCACCGCGATCTCCTGCGCGACGACCCCACCGAGGCTCCATCCGACCAGCGACAACGGACTGCCTGGGCTGACTCCGGTGATGAGATCGAGATAGGTCTCGGCCACCTGCCGCAGCGTTCCCGGCCGGTCCGCACCGGAGATCAGACGCGTCGCCTGCAGGCCGTAGACCGGGCGACCCTTCGGGATGAAGGGCAGGAATCGTGCATAGGCCCAGCTGAGACCGCCGATCGGCGGCAGGAAGAAGACCGGGTCGAGGTCGCCGCCCGCGCGCAGTGGGAGCAGCGGCGCCAGCGCGTCGGGCACCGGGCTGCCGAGGCGATCGACGAGTCCGGCCACCGTCGGCGACTCGAGCAGCCACGGGATCGCGACGTCCACCCCCAGCACCGCCCGCACCCGTGACACCAGACGCGGGATCAGCAGCGAGTGCCCGCCGAGGTCGAAGAAGTCGTCGTCGATCCCGACCAGCTCCTGGTCGAGCACCTCGGCGAAGAGCTGGGCGAGGATCTCCTCCCGGGAGTTCCTCGGCGCCCGGCCCGCAGCCGACAGCTTCGACGACGACCCGCCCGAGACCACCTCATCGGGCGGCGACGCGGGGACGAGACGCCGGACCTGAATCCGGCTGTCTGTCCGGACGCTCGAAGCATGGCCGTTGGAACGCGTCGGCGAGTCGGGCACCGGGTTCTCCAGGCGATCGACGAGTCCGGCCACCGTCGGCGACTCGAAGACCCACCGGATCGCGACGTCCACGCCCAACACCGCCCGCACCCGTGACACCAGACGCGGGATCAGCAGCGAGTGCCCGCCGAGTTCGAAGAAGTCGTCGTCGATCCCGACCGACTCCCGGCCGAGCACCTCGGCGACGAGCCGGGCGAAGGTCTCCTCCCGGGAGTTCCTCGGCGCCCGGCGCGCAGCGGGCGACTTCGACGACGACCCACCCGAGACCGCCGCGTCACGTCGCGACGCGGGTGACGCCCCGGCACCGACAAGACGTCGGACCGGTTCCTCCCGGTCGAACGGAACGGCGTCGGCCGACAGCAGGCTCGCCAGCTCGACATCCGGTTCGGCGATGGCCCGCAGCGCGAGCGACCGGTAGTGCTCGGCGAAGGAGGCGATCGTCGCTCGGTCGAAGAGTGCCGTACGGAACGCGATGTCGGTCTCGAAGCCGCGGTCGCCCCAGATGACCGACACGCCGAGTTCGAACTTGGTCGTGCTGTTGTCGGTCTCAAGACGCGTCACGCCGAGACCTCCCCATCGGTCCTCTCCCGACGCCTCGTACTCCACGAGGAGAACGGTGTCGAACAGGTCAGGACGCAACCCGCGTTCCGTGGTCGCGAGGGCGGAGACCAGACGGGCGTACGGGTATCTCTGGTTCTCGTAGGCGTCCAGCAGGGCACCCCGCACCTGACGCAGCAGATCCCGAAAGGTGCGCTCGCCGGACGAGTCCACCCGTAACGCCATCATGTTCACGAAGTAGCCGACGGCGTCGCGGAATCCGTCGGGTCGGTTGGAGACCGGGCTGCCGACGACGATGTCCCGCAGGCCGGTCAGATGCGCGACCGCCAGATGATGCAGCGCATGGGCGAACATGAAGGGCGTGAGCCGCTCCTGCGCGAGCAGCGAGCGAACGCCCTCGAACTCCTGCTCGCCGACCGTGAACTGCGCGAGATCACCGGTGACCGACGAAGCCGAGGACCGGGGGCGATCGGTCGGCAGCGTGAGCTGCGGGGCGCCGGAGAGAGTCGCGCGCCAGAAGTCCAGCTCCTCGCGACTCTCCTCCCCGTCGAGCCATGCCCGCTCATCGATCGCGAACCGGGCGTACTGGCCTGCCTGCCCCTTCGACGAGGCCGCACCCAGCTCGTCGGCGTAGAACTCGGCGAGTTCGTCCACGACGATGTCGAGAGAGCCGCCGTCGAAGATGATGTGGTGCGTAGCCAGCACCAGCACGTGTTCCCGGTCGCCGCACCTGAGCAGAGTCGCCCGGAACAGCGGGCCGGTCGTCAGGTCGAAGCCCCGGTCGGCCTCACGTAACAGCCGTTGCCGCACCCCGGATTCGCCGCCCGCCACGTCCTCGACGAACA
Organism: Actinoalloteichus fjordicus; assembly: GCF_001941625.1. NCBI lineage: Bacteria > Bacillati > Actinomycetota > Actinomycetes > Pseudonocardiales > Pseudonocardiaceae > Actinoalloteichus > Actinoalloteichus fjordicus. The sequence goes on along the minus strand of NZ_CP016076.1, from coordinate 1,147,752 downwards.
ATGGCACGCGCACGTGGTCATGGACGACCTGACACACCTGGTCGTCGCGTTCGACGAACGTCGTCCGGAGAGCTCCGTGCCGGGCGACGAGCCGGTCGAGCGCGTTCTCGAGCGCGGGCACGTCGAGTTCACCGGTCATCCGGAACGGAAAGGTCATCAGGTATTGAGACGTGCCTGGCGTCACCTGGTCGATGAACCAGAGTGCTTCCTGACCGACCGAGACGGGCGCTAATCGAGGCTCGGCCTCAGTCGCCACAACTTCGGTCCCCTGGTCCCGTCGCTGGGGCATCACCGAGTCCGACATATCACCTTCATCGAGTCGACGCGCTGTCGGGCGATGCTAACAGAGGAGATCATGTAACTCGCTCCTGTTGCGACACCACACAAGCAGTTTTTGAGCGACGCATCGTCATGTCCGCCATGCCTGCTCACCCGCCTGTGTCCAGCAGGGCGCAGAAGTCGCGCAGTCGCGGGTGATCGAACAGCTTCCGCATGGTCACGGGCGCAACCTTCCGGCGGACGACCGCCACAACTCGGCTCGCCACCATCGAATGGCCGCCGAGCTGGAAGAAGTCGTCGAACGGCGACTCGACCGGGACCTCCAGGAACTCGGCCCAGATAGCCGCGACGGCCGTCTCGACCGGTGACAGGGTCGTGTCGTCGGCCCCGTCGGCCGTTCCCGCGTCGGACGCCACGGACTCAGCCGAGCCGGCGACCGTAGTCGGGGACGCGTCAGGGACGAATCGGGTAAGCACGTCGGTCAGCCCGAGAGAATCGATCGGCGCCTCGGGATCGCGCACCAACGCGGCCAGGATCTCCTGGTAGGCGTCCCGGTAACCCGCTGCGGTCTCGCGCGAGTACGAACGCAGCGCGAACTCCCAGTCGAGGACGACCACGGAACCCTCGATATAGGTCCACGTGATGACGTCGAACGGGCCCTCGACCCGGTATGCCGGAACTCCGGACTCCCGTTCGCTACGGGCTGCGGACCCGCCCTTCGCACCTGCGGTGAACATGGTTTTGATCAGGTCGTCGCCCGATCCTCGGCCGGAGCCGTCGAGCTCGGCGATCGCGCGGCTGTAAGGCAGATCCTGATAGTCGAGCGCGTCCATCACGTCGAGGGACACGGCTTCGAGCACGGCCGCGAAGGAGGCAGACGTGTCGATCGTCGACTTGATCACGAGGGTGTTCACGAGCATCCCGACCGTGTCCACGAACCGTCGCGACCGCCCTTCCGTCGCGGTGCCCAGCACCACCTCACGGTCCTTCGACGCGTGGGCGATCATGATCTGCATCGTGCAGAGCAGAACGGTGAACGGGGTGGCCCGCGATCGGCGGGCGTAGTCGAGCACCTCGGCCGCGAGTTCGGGCTGGAGGACGGTCGACACGGAAGAGGTTCGATGGGTGCCCTCCGTCGACCTGCTGCCGCCGTCACCCGGCAGCACGCTGCCACGTGCGCCTGCGAGCCGGTCTCGCCAGTAGTCGAGCTCATCGCGGAGTCCCTGCCCCGCGAGCGCGGCGAGTTGCTGCCGGACCAACTCGGTGTAGCCGGGGGGAGCGGGCGGGAGATCCGGAAGAGTCCCGCGTCGTGCCGCCTGGTGGAACGCCTCGAAATCCTCGAGCACACGCGATAACGACGGTCCATCACACGCGATGTGGTGGGTGGTGATGAGGAGCGACGTGCGCTCCTCGGCGACGCGGATGACGGCGAGCCTGATCGGCAGGTCCGCAGCCAGGTCGAACGGCGCATTCGCCTCGTCATAGAGAGTGGCGGCGAGCCGGTCCGCGTGCTCGGCCGCCGGCACGTCGCGAAGGTCGGTGACCGTGACGGGCAGCGGACCCGGGTCGCTTGACACGACCTGGACGACACCGGACTCGGTCTCATGGAATGTCGTGCGCAGTGCCTCGTGCCGCCGCACCGTCTCGTCGAATGCGAACCGGATGGCGTCCAGATCGAACTCGCCCTCGACGTGGAGGGTCTCGGGGAGGTTGTACGCCGCGCTGGCCGGGTTCAGTTGCCAGAACACCCACAGGCCCTCTTGCAGCGGGCCGATGGGGAGTGTGTCGGTCGTTCGATCGATCAATGGGACCGCGCCCTCGATCTGCGGGGAATGCGCCCCCACCTGGTCATGTGTTGTCATCTCCGCCCTTCGCCACACCGGTGGGACCGAAGTCGTATGAAGTCAGGACACTACCCGCGCTGCCACCCAGCCGGTACCATCCTCGATCAAACACCGGGCCTCTTCGACACCCAGCTCGATCCCGACTTCGCCGAGGATTGGCGGTCAATGGCAATCTGGAAGCACAGCCGCAAAGACGCGATACTGGCGGCTATCAGCGTCGCGCAGTTCGCCATCACGTTCACGCTGGCGAGCACCTGGAACCTCATGCCGCTCGCGGGGCGAATCACCGGTGGAGTCCTGCTCACCGCCATGATGGCCTACAACACCATTGTCGTATCCCACCTGTTCACCCACATGCCCTGGTTCGTGAGCAGCAAGCTCAACGCGGTCGTGTCGATCATCAACTCGGTGAACATCGGCCAGTCGGTTCAGGCGTACGAGTTGACGCATGTCCGCAACCACCACCGGTACAACAATGACCGCCCCGAGGACGGTCAATCGACCCGCGATCGTTCGTCGACGTACCGCCACGGCAAGAATGGCCAACACGAGCCGCTCGTGTCCTACGCGTTGCGCGGGGCCGTGGATTCGATTATCAGCCGGGCCAGGGAGCTGGCGATGGTCGTTCGACTGTGGCGGGTCGGTGCACGCGAGGAGAATCTACTCGCGCTGGCTTCCAAGAAGCCGGACCGGAACAGGCGGGAACTGCGTCAGATCCAAATCGATCGGGCCGCCCACTGCCTGGCGCTGGTCGGCTTAGCGGTGATCTCCTGGCAGTGGACGGTGCTGGTCTACCTGCCTGCGTTCTTCTGCGCACTGACGCTGGTGAACGTGCAGAACTACTACCGTCACTACGGTGCGAACCCGGACTCCCGCATGACCGACTCGGTCAGCCACTACGGCCGGTTCTACAACCTCGTCACGTTCAACGACGGGTACCACCAGGAGCACCACCTGAGTCCGGCCACCCACTGGTCGCAGATGCCCGCGATCAACGCCCGCCACCAGGAACGACTCGCCACTCAGCCGCGCATCATCAGCCCGGTCCCTGCCATGCTCGGTTTCCTCGACCGGCGCCGGTCGCTGCTGCATGAGGGCCAGACGAAGGACCCAAGCTGACGTGATCCCGAATCCTTGCAAGATCGAAGGCTTCTTCGGCCGGTGGGACCCTGAGGTGGAGTACTTCGCCTGTGCCTCCGACGTCGATCCGCTGTCCCTCCGCGACCTGCTGGAGCTGGCCGACGCCGATACCAGGGCATTGTGGAACGGGCTCGAACTCGGTTACACCGAGACCACCGGCCATCCACTGCTTCGCGAGGCGATCGCCGATCAGTACCCGGAGACCGCGGCCACCGAGGTCACCGTGTGCGCGGGCGGCGCCGTCGAAGCGCTGTTCCTGCTCGCGCACACCCTGCTCGGCCCGGGAGACCACGCGGTGGTGGTGTGGCCTGCCTTCGAGTCACTGCACCGGATCGCGCCGTCGCTCGGCGCCACGATCACCGGCGTCGAACTGGACGCCGACAACGGGTGGCGACTCGACATCGACGCCGTGCGGAAGGCACTGCAGCCGAACACCCGCGCACTGTTCGTCAACTTCCCGCACAACCCGACCGGTGCGCTGCCCAGCCACGCCGAGTTCGCCGAGCTGCTCGCGATGGCGGGCGACGCAGGCGTCACGGTCGTCTCCGACGAGGTGTACCGCCATCTGGAGTACGACGACGCCGATACCCTCCCGGCGGCCTGCGATCTGGACGAGCGCGCCGTCAGCGTCGGTGTGATGTCCAAGGCGTACGCCCTGGCGGGGCTGCGCATCGGGTGGTTCGCGACCCGCAACCCGGCCATCACCGCTACGGCCCGAACCCTCAAGGACTACACGACGGTCTGTTCCTCGGCGCCTGCCGAAATCCTGTCGCTGATCGCGCTGCGAGCTCACGATCACCTGATCGAGCGCAGCCGGACGATCATCAAGGCCAATCTCGCCCATGCCGAGTCGTTCTTCGGCAGCCATCCCGACACGTTCGCCTGGGCGGCACCGGCGGCGGGCATGCTCGCGTTTCCACGGCTGCTGCTGCCCGTCCCGGTCGAGGACTTCGTCACCGATCTGGTTCGCGACCAGCGTGTCCTACTGCTGCCCGGAACCGTCTTCGACACCACGGACAACCGGTTCCGGGTCGGGCTCGGTCGTTCGGCACTGCCGCAGGCCTTCGAGCGTATGGAGGAGTTTCTCACCGCCCGCGGACACTAGTGGGACGCGCCGAATGCCACGGTCGTCACGGGTTGTCCTGGTCGGACACCGCAGGGTTTCGCAGCAGGAAGATCCGGGGCTCGAGCTTCCCGATCATCTGGTAGACGCCCCACAGGGCGTTGGCGAGTTCGACGCGGTAGTCGGCATCTCCGAGTTCGGCCCGTAGTTGCTCGGACTTACGGATCAGTCGGGCCGCGTACAACAGCTGCCGGGACGTCAGACCCTCGCCGTCCTCCTCCCAAGCCTCACGCCATTCGGAGCCGATGACGTCGGTCGACTCGATGACTAAACCGGCCGCCGACGCCCGCTTCTGGAAGTCGTCCGGCGACATGCGCTCGGGCGCGACGACCAGGCCGGCGTAGAGCTCGGCTCTCTCCAACGGCTCAAGGCGGTCGGTGGCAAAGGTCTGATACAGCAGCAGGTGTCCGCCGGGCTTGAGAACGCGCCGGGCCTCGGCCAGTGCCCGGTCGGCATCGACGACATGAAAGAACATGTCCCGGCTGAAGATGAAGTCGAACTCGCCGTCGGCAGCGGGGATTTCCTCCATCATGCCGGACCGGATCGACACCTTGCTGCCCAACGGATGCTCGGCCACGGCGGCCCGCGCCTGCTCGTTGTTACTCGCCACTGGATCCACCGAAACGGCATCGCAGCCGAACAGGCTGGCCAGCGCAAGTGAATGCGACGCGTCGCGCCCGCCGATATCGAGCACGAGATCCCCCGGCCCGATGTCAAGATCGTCGACCAGTTCGTACAACATGCTGGATCGCCGGGGCTCAAAACTGCGATACTGAGCCCGGTCGGCCACCTCGAGGTGGCGGGAGGTGTACATCTCGTCGATCGTGATCGAATCGATCTCTGCCATTTGAGTCTCTCCAGGTCGCATCGCAGCCGGAATGCGGGTCGGGGGCGGGAGTAAGATTCACGTGCATCCAGCCGCCACGGCCGGTTGTGGTTGGTGGGAGGATAAGAAGTGCGGGCCGGAGTCGTTGCCTGCGGACAGTCTAGCGCCCTGGTTAATTCGGTTGGCGCGCGAGTAACCTACTCGGCAGGGCGCTAAGCTCATGCCGTTGGTTGAAGAACACACGGAGGCAGCTCGTGAACGAGAACGACGTGGACAACCGGACCTACTCGGTCGTAGTCAACGAGGAAGAGCAGTACTCGATCTGGCTTGCCGGTCGATCGCTGCCTGCCGGCTGGAACGAAATCGGTCACACGGGCAGCAAGACCGAATGCCTGGACTACATCGGCGAGGTCTGGACCGACATGCGACCCAAGAGCGTGCGGCAGGCGATGGACGCTCGCGGATAGCCGACACCGGCTGAAGAACCGCCGCCATCGAGGCCCGACCAAGGGCGCCGTCTTCACCGAACCAGGGGCAATTCATATGGACACGTTCTGGGCCGAGCGCGACTCCCTCGGCCGACTCGGCGCATTGCTCCGCGCGGCGAACTACCGGACCGATCAGCTGCCGACCCTGCTCGCGCTCGATACGTCCAGCGACACCGTCCTGTCTGACATCGGGCGGTTCTCGCTGTACCACCTCGGAGAAGTGTCGCTGATCGACGACCCTGCCGCGGTCCTGTTCGAGTTATTCCTCCTGGGTGGACAGGTGCAGGCGGAACGGTGGAGGCTCCTGGCTCCGGAACTCGCCGCCCTGCTCGTCGACCTCGGGCTGGTCACGATCCTTCCGGATCGCGAAAGGCGCGGCACCGTCGCCATCACCGAGTACCAGGACGGGTTCTTCCTCTCCGACCGGCTGTTCGAGCACGGTCCGGACGGCTTCACCCGAGACTGGCCCGACGGCGGGTGCATGCCGCCGCACGCCTCATCGATCGAACTGCTCCGAGGCGTCGAAGACCTCGATCTGCCGGGCCGATCATTCCTCGACATGGGATGTGGGAGCGGCTTCCTGTCCCAACTGGCTGCTTCGGGTCATCCGCAGCGGGTGGGCGTCGACATCGGCGCCCGATCAGTGGCCTACGCCACCGCGAACGCCGCGATCAACGGTGTCGACGCCCGGTACGTCGTCGGCGACTGCACGACCTACACCGACCCCGCCACCTATTCGCGGATCGCGTTCAACGCTCCGGACAGCACCACCGCGTTCGCTTTCATCAACACCACGCTTCGTGACCTTCTCGACCAGCGAGGCGTCGCACAGGTCTGGTTCGACACGGAGATCACCGCTGCGGACGGGTCACTCGACGGCCTGCTCCGCCGAATGATCCCCGACCGGGACAGCTGGCACCTGAGCACGGCGACCGACAGTTCGTCGCCGTTCACGCTGAGCCGAGACATGGTCCGCGACCGCTGGATACCGCCGCATTCACTGCTGGCCGTCGGGCGGGCTGAGCGGGCCGCTTACCTCGACGCACTCGCCGAACGAGAGGTACTCGAAGTGCAGAGCGTCCTGCTGTCGCTGCGCGCTAGCTGACGCGGTTCACGAACCCCGCATCGACCGGGAGGTCCGTGCCGGTGATGTAGCGGGCCTCGTCCGAGAGCAGGAACGCGACGGCGGCGGTGATGTCGGAAGGCTCCAACAGCGTCACGTTCTGGTCACCCCCACCCTGCTGGGCCTGCGCGTCTACGTACGCCTGCATCCCCTCGTTGACCGCCATCGGGGTGTTGACCGCCGCAGGGTGCACGACGTTGACGCGGATGTTGTCCTCGGCCAGCTCGTTGGCCAGCCCACGCATGATTCCGACGACGCCGTGCTTGGCTGCGGTGTACCCGCCCGCCCGCTGGCCACGCAGCCCCGCGGTCGAGCCGATGAAGACGATCGAACCGCCTCGCCCGCGAGTGACCATGTACGGGATGGCAGCCTGCACGGTGTTCCAGGCCCCGGTGAGGTTCACGGCGATGACGTCATTCCATGCCTGCTCTTCCTGCTCCGGCGTCGTCATCCCGAACTGGGCGGTGCTGATGCCTGCATTCACCACCACGAAGTCCAGCCTGCCGAACTGCTCGACTCCCTCCTGCACGGCCTTTCGCAACGCCGCACCATCACGCACGTCGGCGACCCGGGCGACGACTCGCCTGCCCAGTGCCTCCACCTGTCGCACGGTCTCGGCCATGTCGTCTTCCGACGCCATCGAATAGGCCGCGGATTCGACATCACGACAGATGTCGACACCGATGATGTCCGCACCTTCGGAAGCCAGCCGCACCGCCTGATTGCGCCCTTGACCTCGGCCGATCCCAGTGATGAACGCGACCCTGCCGTCGAGACGATACACAACTCTCCTTACGTCGAATGCTGGCAAATCACTACGCCGACGCAGCCGAGCCCCCCAGCTCTCGGAATTCTCGTCGAATGCGTCCGCCCGGATAGAATATTACTGTTCAGCCGAGTGGGAAGGCGGAACAAGTGCATTGCGATCCACCTTGCCGCTTTCGCTCGTCGGCAAGGTCGGGACCAGTCGGATGTGCTGCGGAATCATGTAGTGCGGCAGTAGGTCGGCCAGGCTGCGCCTGATCGCCCGCACGACCCGGTGTGCGTGCTCGGGGTCATCCGCCTCGTGCGTGTGGTGCGGGGCGGCCGCAGTGGACGGAGCCGCGACGACGTGGGCCAGGAGGCTCGAATCGCGCCCGGCGGGACTGTGCAGCACCACGGCGGCGTCGAACACGTCGGGACAGGCTCGCAGCGACGCCTCGACCTCGCCCAACTCGATGCGGTGACCGCGCAGCTGCACCTGATCATCGATGCGGCCGCGGTGGACGTAGCTGCCCGTGGCCTCGTCCCAGCTGGCGAGATCGCCGGTGCGGAAGCAGTGTTCGCTCGATCCGTCGTCGCCGATCCTGGTGGGGAACCGCTCGCGGTTGAGCTCCGCGCGGCCGAGATAGCCGTCGCTGATCCCGGCACCGTCGAGGAGGATCTCGCCGACGTCCCCTGGCTCGACCGGCCGCAGCTGCGAGTCCACCAGTCGCATCCGCACGTGGGACAGCGGCGTGCCGATGAGGGTTCCCGGCGCGGAGCGCGAGAAATCGGCTGCCGTCATCTGTCGCAGCGTCACGTGCACGGTCGACTCGGTGATCCCGTACATGTTCGCGATTGCCGGGCGGCGGTCGGCGGGCAGTGCCGACAGCCACTCCGAGACCGACACCGGGTCGACCGCCTCACCACCGAAGACGACCTGGCGCAGCGCCAGCTCGTCCTGCGGACCGTCACCCGACGCGACGAGATGCCGGAAGATCGACGGAACCATGTTGCACACGGTGACACCGGAACTCGCCAGGAAGGAGACGAACTCCTGCGGGTCCAGCCGCACATTCTGCGGGACGAGGACGATGCGGGCGCCCGACAGCAACGGCCCCCACATCTCCCATACCGAGAAGTCGAAACTGAAGGAGTGGAACAAGGACCAGACGTCGGTGGCCGCGAACGGCATTCGAGCGCGGGCGGCGTCCAGGAGAGCGAGCACGTTGCGGTGCCTGATCGGCACCCCCTTCGGCCGCCCGGTCGAACCCGACGTGTAGATGACGTACGCCGGTGCGTCGGGGCCGACGGGCGGGTGGGCCGTCGACCGACCCTGCGCAGTCGGGGCAGGCATCGCCACACACGGCAGGCCCAGGACCGGTTCCGTCCCCGAGGATTCGCCGAGGACCAGTGTGAGCGCCGAATCCGACGCCATCATGGCCAGTCGCTCGGCCGGATACATCGGATCGAGGGGCACGTAACCGCAGCCGGTCTTCAGCACGCCCAGGATCGCGGCGATCCAACGCGAGTCACGGGGCAGCAGCACTCCGACGAGACCGCCGGGTACGACCCCGGCCGCCATCAGCTCGGCGCAGACCTCGTCCGACCATGCGTCGAGCTGCTGGTAGGTGACACGCTGACCAGCGTCGTCGATCGCGATCGCCGCCGGCGTGGATCCGGCCTGTCGTTCGAACCGCGAGACCAACGAGGTCGAGCCGCTCATGTGATCCAATGTGGTTCCTCACCGGGGAAGAAGGTGGAGTTCGCCGTATATCCGTATCTCAGCGCGGCGAGCTGTGGCCCTGCGGCGCGACTACGTGGTTGTCGGAACCGCGCCCGTCTGCGGGCGTCGACGTGGGGTCGGCGGCAGCGACCGGTAGATCTGCACCATGCCACCGAGCACCCCGCTGAGCCGAGGAAGCGCGGCGTACACCGGGTCCTTCGCGAGGATGGCGTCGACCTCACGCAGGCGCCACATCGGCGTCCTGGGAAACAGGTGATGGACCAGGTGGAATCCTTCGCCGTCGGTCTCGCCGAACAGGAAACGAGTCCAGAACCCGTAGTCCCGGTTCCACGACATGTAGAGGTCTATGCGCGGCGCGTTCTCGATGAGCGGGAAGTGCTCCATCAACTCGGCTACCGCGCCGATCCAGACCTGCGTGGTCACCAGCGGAACGAACCAGAGCAGGATCAACCACAGCCACCAGTTGGCGACCACCGCCCACGCCAGCACGGCGACGAGCAAGGTGATGCGCAGGGCGCGCTCGAACGGCGCCTCGTCCCTCGACCAGATCCGGTGCCGCAGCAGGTAGAGGATGTACGAGCCGGTGGACCTCGGGCCTACCACCTTGCGCAGATAGCGGTTCAACGCCGGGCGACCCAGGTTGTCGCCGCACAGGCCGTTGTCCTTGTACTGGCGGTAGTCGGGATCGCGCTCCGGGTCGCCCAAGCGGCCGTGGTGTTCGCCGAGATGCGATGCGCGGTACGCGGTGAAGCTCTGCAGCACCGGGTACCCGCCGAAGACGGCGCCCAGGACGCTGCCGACCCGATGGTTGGCCATGAACGCACGGTGCGTGGCCATGTGCAGCACACCCGCCACCGCGCGCTGGCGGCCGCCGATGAAGAAGGCAGCGAGCAGGTACACCGGGATTGACGCCCAGAGCGTCCAGTTGTTGAAGGTCCACACCGACGCCGCACACCAGAACGCGATCCAGAACCAGTGCCGGGCGAGTTCGGTGGGACCGCGCCAGTTGTCCGGGCGAGACGCGACGCGGACGGCGTCGAGAATCTCCGGAGCGAACCGATGTCGAGCCCCTCGACCACCGGACATGGTGTCAGAGAAAGTCGGCGACATGATCAGATCCTCTCCAACTCAACCGATACGTTCTACAGAGCCGGGATCACACCGCACGGACCTGTCGAGGAGCGTGCCGATCGACTGGTCCGGTTCGGCCAGCGCCGCGTCCAGGGTGGCCATCAGGTCGGCCTGCCACTGCGCGGCGGACTCCGTGTCGAAGGCGTCGGCGGCGTACTCGATCTCGCCGACCAGACCGGTCGCTTCGTTGCGCGCCGTCCAGGTCAGTGCCGTCTTGGCTGTTCCGGAGTGCACGAAGTGCTCGACGATGGTCAGTCCCGCGATGCCGTCGAGGCTGTCGAGCGGTGTGGACTGGAACCCGAACATCGCCTGGAAGATCGGCGGAGCGCCTGCTCGGGCGCTGCGCGACGCTCCATCGGCTGCATCGGCGAAGGGCAGGTCCTGGTTCGTCAGGGCTTCGGCCATTGCCGCGTCGACGTCGGCGACCACATCGCGAAAACTCATGGCCCGGTTCAACCGGGCGCGCACCGCGACCGTGTTCACGAGGTATCCGATGATGTTCTCGGTACCTGGTCGGTTACGGCAGGCGACCGGCAGGCCGACTACCGGCTCGTCCGTGCCGATCGCACGGCTGAGGGCGAGGAAGAAGGACGCGAGAAGGACGGTGTACGGAGTGGACCGACACTCCTGGGCAACGCGCTTGACGGCCGCGGTGTCGATGGCCGAGGGCGGCAACCGCAGGGCGAAGCCGTCCGTGCCCACGCGGGCCCCGGCCGCTCGCCCCGTTCCCAGCTGCGCAGGCTCAGGGGCGCCCGTCAGCTGTGTCGACCAGTACGCCCGCTGCGCTGCCGCCTCCGGCCCCGCCAACCAGCGTTGCTGCCACACGACGTAGTCGGCGTACTGCACGGCGACGTCCGGCAGCGGTCGGCCCTCGTAGAGCGCCGCGAGTTCGTGCCAGAACACGGCCAGCGACCAGGCATCGAACACCGCGTGGTGCACGTCGAGCAGCCACAACCACTCGCCGTCGAACTGGAACGCCGACGAGCGCAGCAGCGGTCCCGTGCCCAGGTCGAAGGTGCCCCCGGCCGCGGTCTGGACGCGCTCGGCGGCGTCGGTGAAGTCGTCGGCGCGGACGACCTCGGTCCGGACCGGCTCGGCGGGGCGGACGTGTTGCCACACCGTGCCGCCCTTCTGGACCAGCACCGTCCGCAGTGCCTCGTGCCGGGTGACGATGGCGGTCAGGGCGGCGTCCAGGCGTTCGATGTCGAGCGGTCCGCGGATCCGATAGCAGACCGGGATCGCGTACAGGGGCGCACCTCGGTGCACCTTGTCGAGGTACCAGAGCGCCTGCTGTCCACGCGACGCGGGCTGCCACTCCTCGCGGTTCGCGGCGGGAGCGATCGCGTACTCGGCGGCGCCTGCGCCGCGGAGCCGCGTCACCGACGCGGCGATCCCGGCGACGTGCGGGGCCGCGCGGAACTGGGTGAAGGTCAGTGCCACACCGGTCACCTCGGCGACCCGGCTCAGGATCTGCATACCCTGCAGCGAGTCCCCGCCGATGGAGAAGACGTCCTCGTGTCGGTCGCTGACCGACACGCCGAGAACGTCGGCGACGACCATGGCGACCGCGCGTTCGAGCGTGGTCATGGCCGCGACGTCGAGACGGCAGGCTCGTGCCTCGCCGATCGACGGCAAGGCGGCTCGTGACACCTTCCCGTTCAGCGGCGAACGCGGGATCTTGTCCAGCAGCACGATGTGCGTCGGCAGCGCGGATTCGGGCAGCCGCTCGACCAGGCGGGCCTTGATCTCGGCCTCCGAGACGTCGGGCCCGGTCTCGACGTACGCGACGAGGGACGACCCCGCAGTCCGGTTCTGGACCACGACGGCCACGGCGTCCGTCACGCCGTCGAGTTGATGCAGCGCGCTCTCCACCTGGCCGAGTTCCACCCGCTGCCCGCGGATCTTCACCTGGCGATCGGAACGGCCGAGGAAGGAGAGCGTGCCATCGGGCATCCGGGCGGCGCGATCGCCGGTCCGGTACATCCGCGCACCGGACGACCCTTGCGGGTCCGGACGGTAGCGGTCGGCTGTCATCGCCGGAGCTCCGTAGTAGCCGCGGGTCACCGGCGGGCCGCCCACCCACAGATCGCCGGGCTCGCCGTCGGGCACGAGCCGCAACTCGTCGTCGAGGATGTACAGCGCTGCCTGCGCGAACGCACGGCCGAGCGACACCAGGGCATAGTCGGAACCGTCGGAGCCGCCGATGCCGTCGCGGGCGGGATGGTGCAGGGCGACGCTGATCGACGTCTCGGTCGGCCCGTAGTCCGACACCCAGTTGATCCGTTCCGCACCCGGAACGCCGTACCAGGCCGTCAGCTTGTCGACGAGGATCTTGTCGCCGCCGATGAACACGGTGCGCAGGCTCGGCGGCAGGCTCACCACGCCTGCCACCAGGTCGTCGACCCACAGGTGCCAGTAGGCGCTGGGCAGGCTGACCATCGTCACCGACAGCCGCTCGATGAGCCCGGTGAACTCCCAGCTGGTGAACTTGCTCTGTGCCGGCATCACCACCGCGCCTCCGGCCAGCCACGCCGGGAGGATCTCCTCGAGCGCGGCGTCGAAGGCCATCGCCGTGGACTGCAGCGAACGATCCTGTGGGCCCAGCGACAGTTGGTCGCGCAGCGCCCGCGCGTGGTTGACGAAGCTCGCGTGCGCGGCCGCGACCAGCTTGGGCTTACCCGTCGAGCCCGACGTGAACACGCAGTACGCGAGGTTAGACGGGTGCAGCTCTACTGACGGCAGGGCCGTGGGCGGACTCGACAGGTCGAGGCCGTCGAGATCGATCGTATGCACCCCGGCGAGATCCACCGCGACGGGACCATTGCCGATCAGCAAGGTCACTCCTGCGTCGGAGACCATGCCCTCGGCGACGTCGCGCGGCAGCGACGCGTCGATGGGGACGTAGGCCCCGCCTGCCTTCCAGATCGCGAACATCGCCACGAGGAGCAGGGGCGACGGCTCCATGCTCACGCCTACCAGGCGTTCTGGCCGAACACCGCGCTCGACGAGCAGGGTGGCGAGCACGGTGGCCCGCTGATCGAGTTGGCGGAAGGTGTAGGTCCCGCCATCCCAGACCACTGCCACCGCGTCCGGGGTCTGCTCGGCCTGCGCCTCGATGAGCCGGTGCACCAGGCGCCCCACCGGCTTCACAAGTAGGACCGCAACTCGCCACGGCGGCGAACGTCGGTCGTCGCGCAATGGAACGAACCACCGAAGCTGTTGAAGTTGCGGAACGGACAGGGGACCGGAGTGATGCCCCAGCTCTCGGCCAGCCGCTGCATCGGCACGTCCTGGGCCTCCACGAGCATGTGCTCCTCGTCGATCATCAGCACGTTCATGTTGATCCACTTGCTGGTCATGTACAACGGGTGGCTGTCGGGTATGACCGGCGTGGGCGCGACTCGCACCTCCCAGTCCTTCAACAGGCTGGGCACCTCCGGCACCCGCTCGGCCTGGATGAGCAGCTTCCCTGGAGCGAGCGGCACCAGGCTCGCGTCGATGTGCATCGGGTGGTCGTCCTCGAGCGTGACCTCGTGGACGCGATAGTCGTCACCGAGGTGCCTGCGCAACCATTCGATGCCCATCCCGTTGGTGACGTGGCTGCGCTGGGCGAAGATGTCCCGGCCGAAGCGCATGAAGTCGGCCGCGTCGAAGGTCGGCTCGTACTCCGTGATCACCGAACGGAACGGCTCGCCGTCGGGCTGATCCGTCCAGTCTTCCACGTACAGGTCATCGTGCAGCTCGGGCTTCGGCGCCGAAGTCCACCGCGCCCCGCGCCGGAAGTAGTCCTTCAGCAGTGGTCGGAACGCCGACACAGAGTGGTACCGCGACCGCCATGCCATCGGCGCTTCGATGATCTCGTCACCGACGACGAGCAACAGGTCCCGCGGCATGGCGTCGTACAGCCCGGTGCTCGACCAGCCGGGAACGCCATAGGAGGCAGAGTGATCACGCGGTTCCGGCCGACGCACCACGACGCCCATGCTTTCGAGGATCTCCGCGAGCTGATCGAGCTCATCACGCGCGGCGGCCACCTGGTCGGCCGGGAACGGCTGCCCGGCCCGCTGCTGGAAGATCTCGCGTTGCGCCGCCGACAGCGGCGCGCCGACGGCGACATGCCATGGCGGAAAATGGGCATTGTCGACAATTCCAACAATAACTTCCTCGAGCGGGTCCCATTCGTTGTAACACTCGACCGGGCTTGACGCCGCAGTCGCCGTGCCAAGAGCATGGTCTAAATCATGCACCGCAGTATCTGTCCGGTCGCTCGACAATCTGGACCCCCATCCTCCGATGACCCTCAGGTCGTGGATATAGATTAACTGTCACGCTCATTCGATTGATCGAAATTCGATCCACGACTAGACCGGCCTTGGCGCAGTTCACCGAGCGGGACGGTGGGATTAGACAGCACCTGCTCCACCATGACTGCCAGGTCCACCGCGTACGGCGCGAGGTCGCTGGCCTGCGACACCTCCGAGATGATCTCGAAGCCGGCGCTGTGCTCCTCGACGGTCACCATCACCGGCCGGGGCATGGCCTCGCGCGGCATCGCCACCGGTGCGGCCGCGAACCCGAACAGGTCCCCCTGGCTCTCGTGCGCGTAGTCGAACGCGAGGAGAGCGGCAGGAAGCCTGCGGTAGCGCCGGTCCTGCAGCAGCCGGTACAGGCCTGCTGTGGCGTTCGAGGTGTCCACGAGCTGCAGCTGGACGTCCCTGGTCACGTCCGTCAGGCTGCGATCGTCGGAGAGCTCCACGACGACCGGCAGCTGGTCCACGCAGAAGCCGACGAGCGGCTTGCCTGCGTAGTGCGGTTGCCCGGTCCGGTGGGCCATCACGATCGCCTGCGGTACGCCCATGAGCAGCGCCGACGCCACCGTCACCGCCGACAGCGCCGCAGTGTGCATCGTGGACCGGCTGGTGCGCGAGACGCTGCGCAAGTCAGCCAGACTCGTCTCGGAGAATGAATCGATGCGAGTGACCGGCACGAACGGCCCGCTACCGTCGATCATTCGGCCCGCCGTCCAGAAGCTGTCCAGCCTTGGGCGCCACAGCGCGGCGTTCGTGTCGAACTGTGCGTCCTCCTCGGCTCGCTTGAACCGCGCATACTCCAGGAAGCTCGCAGGCGTGGCGAGGGCGTGGCTCGCCGCATCCCCCAGGTAGCAGGACGACAGTTCCGCCCACAGAACCTCGAACGACCAGCCGTCCACCACCGCGTGCGGCGCGGTGGCCTGTAGGAACGAGACGTCGCCGGTCTGAACGAGGTGGAACTGGAACAGCGACGGGACCGACATGTCGACCGGCCGCTTCGCGAACCGGCTGAGGAGGGCCTCGACGTCCTCCGGCGACGCGTCACTCATGGCGCACGTGGTCAGCTTCGGAACGGCGTGGGCGACGGAGTTCTGCGCCGCGCCATCCTGATCGAATCCGATCCGCATCGCCTCGTGTCGTTGCGCGACCGAGGCGATGGCGGCCGCCAACCGCTTCTCGTCGATCGCGCCCTCGATCCGGCGCACGTCGGACATGCGATACGAGGCGCCGCGATCGCCGCCCAGTTCGCTGCTCATCCACAGCAGCTTCTGACCGTCGGTGAGCGGGGCCTGGCCGACGACCGGCGACGATTCGTCGGGGGGACTCGGTGGTTGAGGCGACAGCGGCCGTGCGGGTGCGACCGCTGCTCCGATTCCCGGCCAGAGGCCGCTCGCGGCGATCTCGGCCGAGGTCTCGGCGACGGTCCGCACGATTCGCTCGCAGTCCGCATCGTCGTGTGCAGCGGAGAGGAAGCAGGTGCGCCCCTCCCACACATAGACACCACGGCCGAGCAGGCCAAGGAAGAACATGTTCTCCGCTCGCTCGGAGCCGCCGACGTTGATACGGAACAGGGACGAGAAGTTCTCGACCGTGACCGGATAACCGTGTGCCGCCGAGTGTGCATTGATCGCCTCGGCGAGATCGGCAGTCCGCCGGGTGAGGTCGGCCTGCAGCCGAGGCGACTCCTTCCGCAGATATCCGACCATGTGCTGCGCGACGGCCATCGCCATCGGTTGTTTGCTGAACGTTCCGGAGAACACCATGCTCGGCCGATGCGGCAGCCCGGCGTCGCCCTGCCGCCAGCGACCGCCGTCGATGGGCGCCATGAACTCCGCCTCGCCCGCGATGACTCCGATGGGCATGCCGCCGCCGATGACCTTGCCATAAGTGACCAGATCCGGTCGGACACCGAAGTAGCCGGCCGCACCGGCCGGATGGCACCGGAACCCGGTGATGATCTCGTCGAAGATCAGGGCGGCACCCAGCTCGCTGGTGAGCGTGCGAAGCCGCTGCAACAGCTCGCCGGGCTGGTAGCCGGGGCGTCGGCTCTGGACCGGCTCGACCAACACCGCCGCCAAGCGGTCGCCGTAGAACTCGAGGATGGGGATCGCCGACTCGTCATACGGGACGGCGAGGACGTCCTGAACCATCCCGGCAGGCGTGCCCCGGCCGAGGGTCGTCGCCTCACCCGGCAGTCCGCCTGCCCGAGGAGCGACCAGCACTCCGTCGAACGTGCCGTGGAACGAACCGGTGAACACCGCGAGCAGGTCTCGCCCGGTCTTGGCGCGAGCCGCGCGCACAGCGGCCATGACCGCCTCGGTGCCCGAGGTGGCGAAGCCGACCCGGTCGACCCCTGTCAACGACGCGATGCCTCGGGCGACGTCACCCGCGGTCGACGACTGCGGGCCCAGCAACAGGTCGGAGGGCTCGAAGGAGCGCAGAGCCTGCTTCACCGGCTCGGACGCGTGTCCCAACATGGTGACGCCGAAGCCCATGCACAGGTCGAGGTACTCGCGGCCGTCCACGTCGACGAAGTGCGAGCCCTCACCCTTGACCCCGACCACGGGATAGCTCACCTCGCGGCGGCCCGTACGCAGCGAGAACACCACGTTCCGCTGGTCGACGAGCGTGTACCGGTCCTCTTCGGTGACTCGTTTCGACACCGGGGTACGCCTGGCCCACTCCTGCTCTTCCTCCGCAGGGGCGTCGGCGGTCTCCTCAAGCTGAGGAGCAGGCTCTGGCTGCGGCGCGGGGGCGCGGACCGGTGCGGGGGCAGGCACGCGGGCCGGTGCAGGGGCCGGGGCGGACGCTGCCACGTCGCCCGACGGGCGCCAGCTCGCAGGCACGATGTCGACGAGGTGCTCGGCCAGGAGGGCGGGCGTGTCCCGCTCGAAGTACAGCAGGCGGACGTCGACGGCGACCTTGAACTCGTCCGACAGCGCATCCGCCAACTGAATGAGCAGGAACGAGTCGTACCCGGCGTTGATGAAGGACGTGCTCGGCGACACCTCGTGCAGCGGGAGCCCGACCAGCTTCGCGACGACCCGCCGGATGCCTTCCTCGATGCCGTCGCGGTCGGCGGTGGGCGGAGGTTGCGCCGACATCGGCTCCGGCGCCTGAACCTTGGCCTGCGCCGGTTCAGGCGCGAGCGACGGCAGCGGTGGCCCACCGGAACCGCGAGCCGGGCTGGATTCCACCGACATGGGCTCGTGCCTCTTCTCGTCGTCCCGGACGCGGTCGTCCCGGTCGAACGCGTAGGTGGGGGCATGGACGACGGCGGTTCGCGCGCCCTCCACGCGGCGCTCGGCGGTGGACGGGAGCACCTTGTCGTGCCCGGCCGTCCAGGCCGTCGCGAGAAGCCGGGCGCGCGAGTTCGCGTCGTACCCCGCCTGGCCTGCGGTGGTCATGGCCACCGCGTCGGTACCGAACACGTCCTTGACGAACGGGGTGACGCCCGTGCCGGAATCCAGGACGACGGCCAGATCCGCGCCGTCGGACCGCAGAGCGCTCAGCGTGTCACCGAACCGGACCGGCCGGACCAACTGGCCTGCCCAGAATGCGGGGTCCCGCGCAGTCGCCTCGTCGAGTGGGCCGCCGGCCGTCGGCGACATCAGCCGCAGCGTCGGGGGCCGCAGGTCGATCTGGGCCCAGGTCGCGGCGTACTTCTCAAGGAACGGCTCCAGGACCGCGCTGTGATAAGGGTGCGCGACCGGAATCCGGACCGAGGCGACCTTGGCGGCCCGCAACTCGGCCGCGACCGCGTCGATCGCGAGCGACTCACCGCTGAGGATGCAGTCCCTGGCACCGGGCACGATTGCCAACGACACACGATCGTTGAGGTACTGGGCCGCCGACTCCTCGGGCAGCCGCACTCGGATCATCTCGCCGGGCGGAGCACCCGCCAGGATGCGGGCACGCTCCGTGAGCGCAGTGGCAGCCTCGGCCAGGGTGAACACTCCGCCGACCACGCCTGCGGCGAGCTCGCCAAGGCTGTATCCGCACAAGGACCGAGGCTGGATGCCGTCGCCGAGCAACGACCTCGCGATCGCCACGGATCGGACGAGCATCGCGAGCTCGGTGATCCGCGGTGTGGGCTCGGTCTCCGGCGCTCCGGTGAGACGGGCCGCCACCAGCGGCCGGTCCTCGACCGCCAGGCTCGACAGCGCCTCCGAGAACGCGTCGGCGAAGCCGTCGATCTCCTCCTCGGCCACCGTCAGGTCACCGAGTGCACTCCCCTGCCCCGAGAACACGAGAACGGTGTGGGGGTTCTTCTTCGCCCGCCGAACCGCCGTCCGCCACGTGCCAACCTGCTGATCGCGCCTGGTCACGACGGCGGCCTGCCGGTGGGCGAGCACCCGTCGGCCCGTCGTCAACGTGTGGGCGAGTCGGCCGAGGGAGTCCGGGTCCTCGGTGACGAAATCCGCCACCCGGTCCATCGTCTTCTCTGCGCTGCGCGCCGAGGCGGCACTGACCGGAAGCAGGTACGCGCCGTCGCCCGGCGCGTCGGTCTGCTCGCGCACCGGCGCCTGCTCCAGTACGACGTGCGCGTTGGTACCGCCGACGCCCATCGAGCTCACCCCGGCGCGTCGCGGACGTCCGTCGTCCTCCCAGGCCGTCGAGTCTGCGGGCACGAACAGCCTGGGGCCCGCCGTGATCCTCGGATTCAGCCGCACGAAGTTCGCGACCGGCGGGATCCGACCGTGGCTGACCACGAGTGCGGCCTTGATCAGTCCGACGACGCCTGCTGCCGCACCCAGATGGCCGACGTTGCCTTTGACGGCGCCGATGGCGCACCGCGTGCCCTCGGCACCGAGGGCACGTTCGAAGCCCGCCCACTCGACGACATCCCCGATCTCGGTCGCGGTTCCGTGGGTCTCGAGGTAGCCGATGTCGCCCTTCGCCACGTCCGCAGCGGCCAGCGCCGCGCTGATGACCTGGCTCTGCTGATTCACACTCGGCGCCGTGAACCCGGCCTTGCGTCTGCCGTCGTTGTTGATGGCGCTACCGCGGATGACGGCGTGGATCGCGTCTCCGTCGGCGAGCGCGTGGTCGAGTCGTTTGATCACCACCGCGCCCGCCCCGCTCGCCGAGATCGTGCCATCGGCGGACGCGTCGAACGGACGGCAGCGGCCGTCCGAGGACCAGATGCCGCCCGGCTGGTGGTAATAGCCCGCCCGATGCGGGTGCTCGACGTTCACGCCCCCGGCCACGGCCACATCGGAATCACCGGACAGCACGCTCTGGCTGGCGAGGTGCAGCGCGACCAGCGAGCTGGAGCAGGCACTCTGGACCGTCATGGACGGGCCACGGAGATCAAGGGCGTAGGCGATCCGAGTCGACAGGAGGTCGTGATCGAGCAGCGACACCCAGTTGACCGCTTCCGACGACCTGAGCGGCCTCGCGGCATCGCCCCACCGGGCGTCGCCGATGCGCTCCAGGACCGTGATCGGCGAGGCCGCACCGCCTGCGGCGAACAGACCGATCTTGCCGGAGTGCCGCAGCGGGTCGCAGCCTGCGTCCTCCAACGCCTCGAGGACGACCTCCATCATGACGCGGTGATTGACATTGACGCCGTTGGCTTCGCCTGCGGTGATGCCGAAGGCGGCGTTGTCGAACCTGTCGTGGTCCTCAAGCGGCGCGGCCACGGGCACGTAAGGATGTCTCACGTCCGGCGGAAGGACGATCCCCTCGCGCTCACGATCCTGCTCGCTGACCTCCACCATGCCCGTCGAGCCTGCCTCGACATTGGCCCACAGCGCACGGTAATCGGCGGCACCAGGGACTCGACACGCCATGCCCACGATGGCCAGCGGCTCACGCATCTGCCTCTCCCCCCACCCCGCGCCTCCGACCGTCGGCTCGTTCCGCAGGGACCGCGTCGACCCGAGGCAGTACCTCCGTGATCCCGAGCGAGTCCATCGCCGCGTCGGGCTGCCTCAACAACATCGTCAGGATCTGCTGATACGCGTCGCAATAGCCGAGAGAGAGCCGGGGCGAGTAGGCGCGCAGCGCGTACTGCCAGTCGAGAGCGATGCCTGCCTCGGTGATGTCGCAGACGACGCCGAGGGCGAAGGGCCCCTGCGAGGTACGCGCCACCCGCTCCGACAGACTGCCCTCGCCCAGGGCCAGCCCACCGCTGGCGCCTGCGGAGAAGGTCGTCCGGACCAGTTCGGTGTCGGCGAGGGATCCGTTCTCCCGCCACAGATCCGACACCCGGCTGAACGGCAGGTCCTGGTCATCAATGGCATCCAGCAGGTTCAGCGACACCTCGTATGATGCTTCGGCGAACGTGCCAGACAGATCGATCCGGGAGCGCGCCACGACCAGGTTCGTGAGCATTCCCACGGTGCGCGCGAACTTCGGGGTCCGGCAGCTCGTCGCGGTCCCGACACACACGTCGCCCTCGCCGGTGGCGGCGGCGATCATGACGTTCATCGCAGCGAGCAGAACAGAGAACGGTGTCGACCCGGCACGACGCCCGTACGCCACCACCTCGTCGGCCAGCCGGTCGTCGAGCGTGGTGGACAGTAATGTGGTGGACAGATCGTCGGTGTCCGACGCCGCCGGATCGCCCACCGCTTTCCGGGAGTCTCCCGGCAGCACGCTGCCGGTGGCTCCCGTGAGCCGTTCGGTCCAGGACACCAGGTCGTCGCGGGATGCGTCGTCGGCAAGGGTCGCGAGCTGCTCCGTCACGAAGGCGGCATATCCCGGCGTGACCGGCACGAGCTCCGGCGTCGTGCCCGCACGGGCCGAGCGGTACAACTCGCCGAAATCATCGACGACGAGCGCCATCGAGCTGCCGTCGCAGATGATCTGGTGAGCGGACAGGACCAGCCCCGTCCGTCTGTCCGACAGGAGGATGGCGGTGAGCCTGATCGCAGGCAGGCGGGTCAGGTCGAATGTCGAGTTGGCCGCGTCGGTGATGGCGCGTTCCAACTGCTCGGCCTGCACGGCCCCGGACAGCTCCCGGAAATCGAGCACCTCGACCGGAGCGTGCGCCGGATCGGGGCTGACGACCTGCACGACGGCGCCGTCGACCTCGTGGAAGGTTGTTCGCAGGGACTCGTGGCGGCGCGCCGTCTCGTCGAAGGCGAACGTGACGGCAGCGACGTCGAAGGCGCCGTCGAAGAGATAGACCTCCGGCATGATGTATGCCGTGCTCCGGGGGTTCTGGCGCCAGAAGCGCCAGATCTGCTCCTGCAGTGGACCGAGCGGGAAGGCGTGTTTGCGCACAGCCGCGCCAGTCAACTGACGTCCCCGATGAGCTTGCAGAGGTTCCGAGTGGTGCGCGCCTGGAAGAAGTCCCGTAATCGCACTCGGACGCCGAGTTCCTCGCGAATCTGGGCCAGGATGTTCAGCGAGTCCAGCGAGCTGAGACCCAGCGTGAAGAACTCGTCGTCGAGCGAGCACCGAAGATCCAACGTCGAGCGCACGATCGCGATCACCCTCTTCTCGACGTCGGTCATGGCGGGATCATCGGGCTCCTCGTCCCGTGCGTCGGTCTCCGCAGGCTTCACCAGCCGCGCGAGCGCCGGGACATCGACCTTCCCGCGTTCGGTCATCGGCATGGACTCCACGCGCCGAACCACGGCGGGCACCTCGTAGCTCGGGAGCTCGCGGGCCAGGTATTCCCGAACACCGGCCTCCTCTCCCGATTCGGCCGCGCCACGATCACCGACGTAGCAGGCGACGAGCAAGGGGTTCGGGGAGTCCCGGTCGACGAAGGCGACCGACTGGGCGACAGCGGGATGCCGGTTGAGGACCGTCGAGATCTCGGAGAGTTCGATCCGCCTGCCGCTGATCTTGACCTGATCGTCCGACCGTCCCAGGAAACTGTAGGCGCCCTGCGGCGACACCTTCGCGAGATCGCCGGTCCGGAACAGTCGCGACCCCGGCGGGCCGGAGGGGTTCGGGGTGAATCGCTCTGCGGTCAGCCGCGGGTTGCTCAGGTATCCGCGCGCGACGCCCGCGCCGCCCACATACAGGTAGGCAGGCTCGCCGTCGATCGCCGGGTCGAACTCGACGTTGCGGTACAGCTGGATCTGCGCCCCCGGCACGGGTACGCCGATCGGTGCTTCCAGGAACTCGTCGTCGACGAGCCGACCGCCCGTCGCCGCGACCGTCGTCTCCGTAGGTCCGTACTGCACCACGACGGACTGACTCGCGGCCAGTTGGCGCACGACGCCGTTCGGCACCGCCTCGCCACCGATGAAGGCCAGTTGCACTGCGGAGTCACCGGGTACGTAACCCGCACCCAACAGCCCGGAGTACCAGGACGGCACGCCGCTGAGGACCGTGACCTTGTGCTCGGCGATGCAGTCGATGTGGTCCTGCCACGAGCCCTCCGTCAGGTCCGGCGCGACGATGAGCTCGGCGCCCGCCGCGAGCAGCAGCACGGGCCGGAGCGACGCGTCGAAAGCCAGATCGGCCGACAGCAGTACCCGCAGGTCGCCCTCGGAGTGCAGAGCAGGCTGCCTCACCAGGTCGAGGAGGTATCGTGCGTAGTTGTCCAACGCGCCGAACTCGACACCGACGGCCAGCGGGGTACCGGTGGAGCCGGACGTGCAGAGGACATAGGCCAGATTCCGCTCGGTCGCGCTCGCACCGTCGACCCGGGTGTGACCTTCGCGCAGGCGTCGGATGCGGAACCCGGATTCACCCGGCATGCCACCATGCGCCTCGCCGTCGGACATCTCCAGAGCGAAGGTCGCCACCTCGCCGAGGACGAGCTCACGCCGCCGCTCGGGCCATTTCACGTCGACCGGCAGATACGCCGCACCCGCCATCCAGATGGCCAGCATGGCGATGATCGGATTACCGCCCCGCGGCAACACGGTTGCCACCACGTCTTCCGGCCCGACTCCCTGCGCGCGCAGCTGATCGCGCAGATCGGTCACCGTCGACATCACTTCGCCGTAGTCGAGCAGTCCTTCGCCTGCACGCACCGCAGGCCGACGCGGGTCACTTGCAGCGATGTCACTGATCTGTTCGAGTAAGGACAGTCCACTCACGAGGCAAATCTTCCCCTAGGTCACAACATCTCCGGCGGCGAGTCAACACACTAGACTGCGAAAGCTCACGATATAAGATCATTCTTCATCTGCTGTCGGTCGAACAGCCAAGGCCGTCTCGGCGTGATTCATCTACTGTCGGTCGAACAGCCAAGGCCGTCTCGGCGTGAAACGGATGGGAGCCCGCAGGCACCACGATGTCAGCGACACCAGGCGGACCGACGGGGAGATGAGCGCACAGCGGGGCGGCCCGTCGCACGCGCCGACATCCGCCAGGCCTATCCACCGAAGTAGCCGGACGCTAGGCTGCCGCACGATCAACACGCCGATAGAGGAGTCCCCTCCAGCCATGCGACGCATCCCCGAGCTCGGTGCGCAAGCAATCGACCATCGCTCGGCAGCCAGATATCTCCTCTGGCTCGTCTCGCGTCAGAAGGCCAGCACGGCCTGGGGAATGGTGACGTCAGCAGTGTGGAATGCCAGCCAGGCATTCATTCCGGTCGCCCTCGGCCAGGCCTTGGACCTCGGCATCACCGGCCGCGACAGCGGCGCCCTGATCTACTGGTCCGGAGTCATCCTACTACTCGGCGTGGTGAGAGCGGCCGCAGGAATCGCGTTCTATCGACAGACCGTCATCAGCCGTACCGTGTCCGCAGGCTTGACCGTGCAGGCGGTCACGCGGCACGTCACCAAGCTCGGCGGCTCGCTCTCGCGAGGGCAGGATGTCGGCAACCTGACCGCGACGGTGACGTCGGATGTGACCACTATCGGCAACGGGCTGCTACACGCAGGCCGGTTCCTCGGCTCAATCGTGGCCGTCATCGTGGTCACCATCTTCATGCTCACGATCTCGGTGCCGCTCGGGCTGATGGTCCTGGTCATGGTTCCCGCGCTACTCGTGCTCAGCGGACTTCTCTTGCGTCCCCTGCACCGGAATCAGGACGAGTACCGGTCTCAGCAAGGCCGGTTGTCGGCACGAGCAGTCGACATCGCCGCAGGCCTGCGGGTGCTGCGCGGGGTCGGCGGGGAGAAGCAGTTCTCGACGGCTTTCCACACCGATTCCGCACAGTTGCGGGTCGCGGACACCAAGGTGGCGCAGGCCGAAGCGAATCTCGACGGGGCGCGCGTCCTCATGCCGGGCCTGATCGCCGCGATCGCCACCTACACCGCGGCTCGCTTCGCGCTCGATCAGCAGGTGACGGTCGGCCAGATGGTTTCGTTCTACGCATTCGCAGTCTTTCTCACCCTCCCCCTCAACGACATCATGGAAGGCGCGAAACAGGTGACCAGGGCGTTGGTCTCCGCCAGCCGTGTCACGGCGTTGCTGAACACCGAGGCACCGGACCGAGCGCGATCGACGGTGGCGGCCGAGAACAAGGGCGCGGCACACCTGGTCGATCGGACCTCGGGTCTGGAGGTCCCGCCGTCGACGTTGCTGGCAGTCGTGTGCGCCGACTCGTCCACAGCGGACCCGCTCGCCCGACGACTGGCTCGCTTCGGCGACTCCGGCGATGTCACGTTGGACGGCGAGCCGCTGGCTTCGTTGCCGCTGGCTGTCGTGCGTTCCCGGGTGCTGCTGGCGCGCAACAGCGACCGGTTCTTCGGCGGGACCATCCAGCATGAGATCGCACCGTCGGAGACCACCACTCCGGAAGAGCTCGCGGCCGCACTCGAGGTCTCCTGCGCAGCGGACATCATCGATTCGCTGCCGAACGGCTCCGACACGCAGATGCGTGGCCGGGGCAGGACGTTCTCGGGTGGCGAGCTACAACGTCTGCGACTGGCTCGCGCGATTCTGGCCGACGCCGACGTCACCTTGCTCGTCGAACCGACCAACGCCGTCGACGCCTACACGGAGCACACCATCGCAACCAATCTGGCCAGGCACCACGAGGCTCTCCCGGACAGCCGAAGCATGGTCGTGTTCACGGTGAGTCCGTTGTTGCTACAGCAAGCCGGACTCGTCGCCTATGTCGTCGACGGTCGAGTGACGGCCACGGGGTCGCACAAGGAACTACTGGCTACCCATGCCGAATATCGGGATCTGGTCAGGCGCAACGACGCACTAGAGGCAGGCCGATGAGCGCGCGCACGCTTCCCGTAGCAGGCGAGAAGACGATCCGCCGCTTCGTGGGGACGCTCGCGCGTCGCCACAAGCGGGATCTGGCCGTGGTTCTGCTGCAGTACGGGTTGGCCGCAGCGAGCGGTCTGGTCGGGCCCAGACTGCTGGGCGACATGGTTCAGTCCGTGCGCGACGGCACGACGGTCGGCCACGTGACGGTCCTCGCGTGCGCCCTACTCGGATTCACTCTGATCCAGGTCTTCCTGATCCGTGTCGCCTTCCGTTCGGCGGGCAGACTGGCCGCGACGGTCCTGGCCGAGATTCGGGAGAAGTTCGTCGACGATGCGCTGGCGCTTCCCCTGGCCGACGTCGAGAGATCCGACGACGGCGATCTGGTGACGCGCGCTTCGCGGGACGTCGACATGTTGCGACGAACCATGCAGCTCGCGGTACCCCAGGTCACCGAAGCAGTGGTGTGGATCGTGCTCAGTGTCGGTGCCATCCTGCTGGTGTCGTGGCAGCTCGCGTTCGCGCTGCTGGTCATCGCGCCGCCTCTCGTACTCGTCAACCGGTGGTACCTGTCCCGCAGTTACGGCGCGTACCTCCGCGAAGCCGAAGCCTCGGCACGCATCACAGAAGGCCTGTCAGCCACCGTTGCGGGTGCGAGCACCGTCGAGGCATTCGGCCTGGAGGCCGACCGGATGCGCCGCACCGGTCAGGACACCCGATCCTGGTACGGCGCCGTCGGCAGGACGCTGCGGTTGCGGACGGTCCTCTACCCGGTCGAGGAGTTCCTCTTCGTCGCGCCGCTGACCTTGGCCCTGCTGCTCGGCGGGTACGCCTACGGCCAAGGCTGGGTCGACCTGGGCCAGGTCACCGCTGCGACGCTGTACATCCTGCAGGCGATGGTTCCCCTCGAGGTCTTGCTTGACTGGGTGCCCACGCTCCAGCAGGGAAAGGTGTCGCTGGCGCGTCTGCTCGGCGTCGCAGACACCACGACGAAGCCGGCACCGACGAGCCAGGACCGCACCATTTCTTCGGCCGACCTGTCCACGAGCGCCGTTCAGTTCGGCTATGAAGACGGGCCGGACGTGCTGCACGGGATCGACCTCACGGTGCGGCCCGGCGAGCGGCTCGCCATCGTGGGTCAGACCGGAAGCGGCAAGTCGACGCTCGCCCGGCTGCTGTCCGGGATCTACCATCCACGTGCAGGCGCCGTGCACATCTCTGGCGTGCCGTTGCACGAGATTCCGCTGCACGAACTGCGCCAGCACGTGATGCTGGTGACCCAGGACCAGTACATCTTCGGTGGCTCGCTCCGGGACAACCTCGAGATGTCCACCTCGCGGGCCGGTCGGGACGTGCGTCCACAGCCCGACGACGTCGCGCTGTGGACGGCGCTGGAGACGGTTGGCGCGAGCGGCTGGGTCGCCGACCTCCCGGAGAAGTTGGACACTGCGGTCGGCACCAGCGGGGAGCCGCTCACGGATGCCCAGGCGCAACAGCTTGCCCTGGCCCGACTGTTGTTGGCAGATCCGCCGGTGGTCATTCTCGACGAAGCGACCTCTCAGCTGAGTCCGGGCTCGGCCCGAAGTCTCGAGCGGGCGCTTGCGACCGTGCTTGCGGGTCGCACGGTCATCGCGATCGCGCACCGTCTGCACACGGCTTACGACGCGGATCGGATCGCCGTGATGGAGCACGGACGACTCGTCGAGGTCGGTTCCCATCAGGATCTTCTCGACCAGGGCGGCGCCTACGCCCGGTTATGGTCAAGCTGGCTCTGACTCCGCACGGTCAAGCCGAGAGTTGCAGTGGGCGACGAACTCTTCGATCGTCGAGTATTCCAACAATGCGACGATGTCCGTCTCGATGCCCAGGACCGAATTTAGTTCGTCGACCAACTTGATCAGCAGGAATGAATTTCCCCCGACATCGAAGAAGCTGGTGACCGTATCGACCTCGGAGACATCCACCCCGATAACGTCGGCCCACACCTGGGCAACTGCTCCTTCGTACACTGCCATCGTCGACAACCTCCTGCGCGTCGCGTCCGCCGCCGGCGCTCACCGGGCGGGGCATCAGTCACGAATGTAGCCGTAGCCCGGAGCGACCCCGCATTCGGCCAGCCACTCCCGACTCTCGACACCGTCAAACCATAGCGTGTCGGGAGGGGATGGGGTGCGGTTCGGGATCAATGATTGAGTCCGCAGCAGGTGATCCACCACGATCGACCGTCATGTCCGACCGTGGCAGTTGATCACACAGGGCAACCGAAAGTCACCAGCCTTCTTTCTGCGCCCTTGCCTCATACAACAGGACGGCCGCCGAGACCGAGACGTTAAGCGAGTCGGCATTGCCGAGCATCGGCACAAACACCCGGTTGAAGTCGGGCTGGCTCCACGCCTTCGGTATCCCGTACCGCTCGGCGCCGAGAACAAACGCCGTGCGACCCTTCCCATAATCATACTGCCGATAGTTGCGCGAGTCTCTGGTATCGCTGAGGTACACCTCGACGTCCCATTCGCGCAGCCAGTCGACGGCGTCCTCGATCTGGTCGAACTCGATGATAGGCGTCGTCAGCAGCATCCCCTGGCTGGCCCGGAACACTTTCGGATGCGTGAGTCGAGTGCGACGGTTCGTCAGTATCAGGCAATCACCACGACAGGCGTCGAAGGTGCGGATGAGGGTACCGAGGTTGCCGGGGATCTCCATGCCATCGGCGATGATCACCAGCGCATTCGGCGGCAGCTGCACGTCCGCAGGCGTATATCGCGGGAGGGCCGCAAGCGATATCAATCCGTCCGGCCGGTCCCGCTCGGAGATCCGCTCAAGCGTCTTCGCGGAAATCTGGTACGCCGAATTGGCGCGACTCATCAGCTCGTCGGCACGCTTGCGGGCCTCATCACCGTAAGCAGCTTCCGGGCACCAGAAGAACGCATCGACCGTCACGTCATTGTTGAGCAGCAGGTTATGCGCCCACAGGCCTTCCGCGACGAAGAGTTTGTGCGGATTCGGTGCCGAATTCTTTTGAATCGATATGAGTTGGCGAATCCGCGGATGCTGCGCTCCGATGTGTTGCAATTTCACCCTTACCTTATCGCCGCGCCACCAGTGTCGGAACTTATAGTAACGCACCGTCCGCAACGCCAATGCGCAGTTCCCAACCGACACCGGGAACGCTAAGGCCTGGTCACGGACAGTTCGTCCCGCTCAGGTTCCGGAGCGCCGGGCACCCGCCTTCCGTGTGGTCGCCAGCAGCACGAAGCTCGCGTACAGATACCGTGCGGTGTCGAGACAGGGATCATGGCAAGGAACGGACCGGAGATGACCGAAATCATCAGCAGCGCGTCGAATCAGCTGGTCAAGCGGGTACGGGCGCTGGGTGACCGACGGCGTCGCCAGCGTGAAGGCGCCTTCGTCGTCGAGGGCATCCAACCTGTCTGGCGGGCGGTCGCAGCGGGCTGGCCGATCGAGACCCTGTTGGTCGCCCCGGACCTGCTCCGCGAGTCGGCGGCGAGTGCCATGGTGGCCGAGCAGGAGGCGCGGGGCGTGCGAGTGGCACGACTCAGCAAGGAGCTGTTCCAACGGCTGTCCGACCGAGACAGCCCGCCAGGGCTCGCCGCGATCGTGCGGGGCCGGACCAGCGAGCTGAAGACACTCGAAGTCACCCCGGGTGCGGTGTTCGCCGTCCTGCACGAGGTGGGGAACCCCGGCAACCTGGGGACGATCATCCGCACCGTCGACGCGGTCGGCGGCGCAGGAGTGATCCTGGTCGGCGACTGCACCGACCCGTTCGCACCCGCTGCGGTGAAGGCGAGCATGGGATCGCTGTTCGCGGTCGACGTTGCACACGTCCGGACTGCCGACGGCTTCTTCGACTGGGTCCGCGAGCACGGCGTGCAGGTCGTCACCACCTCCGGCCGGGCCGATGACGAGCACTGGTCCACCGAGTACCGCACGCCGATCGCCATCCTGCTCGGCAGCGAGGGCGACGGGCTCCCCGAAGACCTCATCGACCGCGGTGATCACTGTGTGCGAATCCCGATGGTGGGCACCGCTGAGTCACTCAACCTGGCCGTCGCTGCGGGCGTGCTGCTGTATGAGGCGAGACGTCACCTGGTCGGCTCTGCCGAGTGACCGATGGGAGTTGGCCCGGATCGCGGACGCCCGACCACGATCCGAGGACGGCACGAGGACCTCGTCGACGAGGTCCAGGAGATCCGGCGGCGTATTTCCCTCTCCGCCGAGAGGGCTTACACGTCCTGTTCGATGCGCTCGAAGACGTCGATATCGTCGTCGAGGAACGCCACATACCGGCCGCTCGCGAGGTCCAGGCCGATGTTGCGGGCTGGGCAGGCCAAGCCGGCGCGGCCGAGTCACCGCCGCGACCGGCAGGCCGCAGTCCCGTGCTGTGGCGATCACCTTCTCGACCGGCATCCCGCCGTCGTTGACGACGATGACCTCCACCCCGGCAAGGTCGACGCCCTGCCGCTCGTCCCGGCGAGGTGTTCACACCTATCCGAGATTACTCAGATCTGCCGTCTGGAGCGTTCAGTGGCCTACGCAGGCAGGTACGGGCGCCCGTCGGTGGATGCTGGACGCAATGCTCAAGCAGGTAAGGGCGTCGCAACTGTTCACCCGGGACGGGTCTCCGAAACGGATGCGAGCAATTAGCCGAGGTACTGCCTCACCTCAGAAGACACTCGCCGCCTGTCGGTGCCACCACGAACGTGGAGCCCGACGACTCCAGTACCGATCCGCTTGACGAGCTATCCGCACTGTCCGCCCGAGAAAGGGCACTGATGTCTCGTGCATTCCACCGGGACGGTCGGGTAGAGCTGGAGCCGGATCCTGACCCAGTTTCGCCTGATCAACAGCGCTGCTCCAGTTCTGCGCCGGCTCGGCACGCGCCAGTCCACAAAGGACAGAAGCCACGACCGCCCGCCGACCTCGTCCATGCAGGTCAACGGGCGTCCCGGTCAAGCTATGTGATTGTGGAGCTGAGGGGACTCGAACCCCTGACCCTCACACTGCCAGCGCGATCTCCGCAGCGCCGTGACCTGCGATGATAGAGAATCGTGAGGTCAGACGGTGCTGCATGGTGTGGTCGGGTGTCCGTTGATCGTCGTTACGCGTGTACCCGTGCTCTGGTTCTGCTCCAAGACAATTGGTGTGAACGGGGGGCATCACTCGGTCGTCATGTCCGGCTTCATCTGGAGTTCCCTCCTCGGCCGTGTTCCACACGCCACGTCTAGAAGCGATGACGAACTGGGTAACCTCTGTGCAGGCAGATATGGGGCTTTCCGGTATGTCGTCGGGGTACTCGTGCTCACCCCGCTCGCACGAGGAGACCGTGGTCGCCGGGTCGGCTGATCGACCCAGTCGGACCCACCCCCGCTCCCGCAGGGAGAACAGGCGTGCCCTGGGCGCCACCGGTCGAGCCCAAAACGCCTGACGCCGGCCTGAAGTGCAAGGCATCGGCTTGACGCCGGTCACGTGGTTGCGCTGGATCATCCGCAGTGGACCGAGCGGGCCGATGCCGGTCGGGGACTGCCGCAGGTTCGCCGGTCCCCGGCCGCGGACGGCCGACGGTCGCCTCCGCAAAGGGGCGGTTCCGATCCCGAACCCTAGCCGGACACTAGAAGTAGGCGTACGGTTACTATCGGCGCATGGCTACCGATCTGGTCGAGGACCGCAGCGACGAGACCTATCTCTTGCAGGTGCAGGACATCACGTTGACCCCGGAGGTCCCGGAGCCCGGGAAACCACTGCGCTGGGACCTGACCGCCCGGCTCGCCGAGCAGGTCGACCTGGCCGAGGTCGAATGCCAGGTCCAGGTCAAGCTGGGGTTGATCACGCTGCTCCGACGGACCTACATGCTTCCCGAGCTGCTCAAGGCGTACGGGGCGGAACTGTCCGGCGATCTCCACCCGCCCGCCGGGGAGTGGAAGCAGACCTGGACCATGAACCTTCCGAAGGAGATCCCGAGGGGCGACTTCCGCGTCTACGTGCAGTCCTTCACCGGCGGCGGCGAGGAGAAGGACTTCTGCGATCTCTTCCTGCATGTCGACTTCCGACGCTAGTAGCCCCTGCTGCCCCGCCTGATCGCGGGCCGCACGGAGGGCCCGCTGTTCCTCTCCGAGTATCGGCCCGGACCGCACCACCGCGCCACCACCGACCCGAAGGACGTCTGCCCGGAGACGGGGCGGGCACGGCCGGCTACGACCGCGCCCGCGTCCTGCTGGCGCACTACGGCGACGGACTCCGACTCCACCAACTCCGGCACAGCTCGGCCACGCACCTGGGCGAGGCCAACGTCTCCGCGGACGTGATCATCGCCAAGACCGGGCACAAGTCCCTGCGCAGCGTGCAGCGCTATGTCACACCGGGCCTGGCCGCCGCGCACCGGGCCGCCAAGGCCCTGTCCGGTCCCCGCCGACGCGGCTGACCGGCCCGCGCCGCGGGCGGGAAGCGGATCACCCGGCTCCCGGTGCACGAGCGGTCCGCTCTGCCCGTCCGGTGGCAAGGGGGTCCAGGACACGGCGGATCCGCCCCGGCGTTCCGCGACTATCAGCCTGTCGCAGACGGCCCGGACCGGGTCATCGGGTGATCCGGTAGACGCCACTCGCGATCAGCTCGTTGCTACCGGAGTTGAAGCGGAACGTGAACGCGAACGGCCGGCTCAACTCCGTCCCGACGGGCCTGACGTACCCCGTCGTCAGGACGATCAAATCGTGCATCTCCACGCCGTGCTTCTCCCCGTCAAGCGGGTGGGCGTCGACGGCGAGGACCGCGTGCTCGGTCCTGTACTGCACCAGATAGTTGGCGATGGCGACCGCGCCTTGGATGGGCCGGCCGTCCACAAGCAGCGTCGCATCGGAGTCGAAAGCCTGCTTCAGCTTCTCGCTGTTGTCCGCGTCGAGGTCACGGAAGAACTCCGGGATGATGCGCTGGAGCAGGTGGGTGGCGTGGGCGGTGTAGTGGGTCTGCGACGCAGTCATGTGCGAACGGTAGCGACCTGATCACGGGTTGCTGCGCCGTTGGTCGGTGTGTCGCGGCGCGTCCCCCGAACGGGGGTGGTGTCCGCAAAGTTCGGGGCGCCCAGGGGACCTGGACATATCGGCGGACGCATCATCGAACCTCCTCGATCGGCAACCGTCCACACCGGTGTTTTGGTTGGTCGGACGGCTGCGCACTGCCGGACCGGCGATCGGGTCGTGGCCGCCGGGTCTCGATGTGGTGGGTCGGTGGTCCTCGAACGTTCCTGTTGACTAGTCACCCGTCCCGGGCCGGGAGTCGTCATCACCGCATCCGGCGTCACTGACGATCGGGAACCGGGGCCAGTTCACCGCCACCTCGCACAGTTTCGGAGCACGCGTGGGAGATCAGCCGCCAAATGGCGTTGGGAACCGCCACTTATCCGGGCCGGAACGGTGTCGCCGTTTGGGGCACTCAGAACAGGGTGTCGCGCACCCGCAGCGGCCGGTACCCGGTCGGGCCGAGCTGGGCCAGTTCGCCCTCGATCTCCACCTCGACCGCGCCGAAGATTTCCTCGGGCTTCTCAGCTGTAGTGGACTGTCGCGCGGTAAGGAGTCTGCGCCGCGTGCGCGGCACCTTCCGTAGGCATGTAGTACGTGCGTGGCTGGATCGGCAGCTGCAGTCGATGACGGAACAATCCAAAAGCAGAGGTGAGGCGAGATCCTGCCTACACTGCGGAGTTAGGCGAGTACTGTGCGCAAGGAAGGGGATGGAAGGGGTACACGCGATGGCAGCACGGCCTGTCACCCCGCTTGCTGCTGCTCGCGAGGCCGCCGGTTATACCCAGGAGAATCTGGCCGTGGCTCTGGGAGTTGAGCGGACCACTATCGGACGCTGGGACCGTGGGATCCAGTCACCTCAGCCCTGGCAGCGGCGCGGCCTCGCCGCCGCTCTACAGATTTCACTCGATGCACTTGATGACCTGTTGCGGCGCACCGTTCGGCGACCTGCGGCCGACACGAGTACGGCCCAGGGCTCGTCTGTGTCGAGCCCGGTGACGAATGCGGCGGGGCGGATGGTTCACCGGAACCAATCGGTACCCGAGGTCGACGTCATCCATGCTGGCATCCCGCGCCTGCGCCGTGCGCTTGACCGGTTGGACCTGCCCGACGACGGACCGACCAGGTCTCCGGACGACCTGCGCAGCGAGATCATCCGGGCCAGCGACGATCGGCTTCAATCTCGTTATGGCGGTCTCGCCCGCCGCCTCCCCGGCCTCATCGCCGAACTCGCCCGCGCCGGTCAGTTGGGTGACACGGCAGGTCGGCGCGACGCCGCCGCCCTGTTGACCTTGGCCTTGCGGGCTGCTGACGGCGTTGCATTCAAGGCTGGCTACCTGGACTTGTCCGCCCGGCTGATAGACATGATGCGCTCGACTGCTCAGATCGCCGAGGACCCGCTGTTGCTGGCTGTCGTGGCGTACGTCCGCACCGAAAGCTTCTTTGCCACCGGCGACCTGGACACCGCCGCCCGCGCTCTCGACGTTGCCACTGACCACGTGCCCGATCTCGACCAGATCTCCTCGTCGGCCGCGTTCGGTGCTCTGCACATGCGCGCTGCGGTGGTGGCTGGCCGAGCGGGCAAGGCTGACGTGGCGACCGACCATCTGCGTGAGGCTCGTCGCGCTGCGGTTGGCGTGCCGGAGGGCATCTACCTGGGCACCGCGTTCGGACCGGCTTCCCTGCGCATACACGAACTCGCGGTCGCCGTTGAACTACGAGATCCACCGGGTATCGAACGTGCGGCGTCCTGGAATCCGCCCGACGAGCTCCCAGCCGAGCGCCGCTCCCATTATTTCATCGATCTAGCCCGTGCCCAACTCGACCTCGGTTACCACGATGACGCTTACCTGTGCCTTCAGACCGCTCGGCAGGCCGCGCCCGAACACGTTCGCACCCACCCGCAGGTCCGTCAGTCCCTGTCAACATTGCTGCGCACTCACAACGCGCCCAGTACTGGCCTGCTCGACCTCGCGGCGTGGGCCCGCGCTCGTTGATCCGCCAACCACCAGCCGCTCACCGGGAGAACAGCAGACCTGGCAGGTCATGGATCGAATCGATCACCCACTCCGCATCGCGACGTACCAGCGGATCGTCAGCCCACAGGTACCCCCATGGACCGCGCCGAATCAACGCCGTGCGGAACCCCTCTGCCCTCGCGGCCACGACGTCGTTATCCCGGTGGTCACCGACGTACACCGTCTCGCCCGGCCCGTCGGGCACCATCTGGGCGGCGCGGGTGAAGAATTCGGGCGAGGGTTTGGCGGCTCCCCATTCCCCGGAGGTCGCGATGCAGTCCACCGGCAACTCCAGCGCACGCAACAGCTCAGCTGCGCGAGCCGTCTGATTGCCTGCCACCCCGATCCACAAGCCACGTGCTCGCAGAGCGGCCAAGCCGGGCCGCACATCGCTGTAGAGGTCACAGTCCTCGATGCGCTCACCGAGACCAGCCTCCTCGCGCAGCGCCCGTTCGCGCGCGACGTCGAAGCCGGGCTTGAAGTACTCGAACGTCTCGGCGTTGTCCCGGCCAGCGGCGGTAACTGCACCCAACACTGTCGAGAACGTATGGCGGGGAACGCCGATCCAGTCGGACCACGCACCCCACTCCCGCGAATCGTCCAGCAACGTCTCGCCCACGTCGAACAACACCGCAGTCACCATGCTCATACTCCTACGTTCCATACATACCGTGAGGGACCCGAGCAACAGGCAGGCCGCACCCCGAACTGCCAGCTCGCCGTAGGACAGCAGCCGGAAGACTGGCCGATCCGGAGCTGCAGAAGTCCGCCGTTGGGCTCCACACGGGTCCGGGTGGCTCGTGATCACCTCGCCTCTTACCTAGTGAGGTGGGTGGTGTCGTTGTGGTTCAGCAAGGTCCAGCGCCAGCCGGCTTCGGGGCGGGTCCAGGCGAGTGGTTGTTGTTCCCAGCGGGTGATGCTGGCGTAGTGCACGGCGAACGCGGTGTTCGCGCGGAGGCTAGCGGCCAGATTGAGGAACAGGTGGGCTGCGGCGGTGACGGTTTCGCCGTGCCCGATGATCAACACGGTGCCCTCGGTGTGCCGGTGGAGGATGTCGCACAAGGTCGCATTGGCACGTCGGAGATAGGCGGACCAGGGTTCGGCGCCGGGCGCGATGGGCTGGTCGGGATGGTGGGCGGGGATGCGTCCGAATGCGGCCACGACTTCGGTCCATGATTTTCCGTCGGCGTCGCCGTAGTCGGGTTCGCGCAGATCGTCCAGAGTGGTGATGGACAGCCCAAGGCTGTGGCCGATGATGTCGGCCGTCTCACGCGCCCGTCGAAGCGGGGTGGTGTAAGCGGCGGTGATCGGGGTTTGGGCGTGGTCGATGCGCAGCCTGTCGGCCAGCTGATGGGCCTGCTGGTAGCCGTGGTCGGTGAGACCGGTGCAGCCCCGCGGGCCGCCGATGATGCCATGGACGTTGCAGTGGGCTTCTCCGTGCCGAGCCAAGGTCAATCGGGTCGGTTTCATACCTTCCTCCGCCGGTCGGCGTCGAGCACGTGCTGGTATATCGCCAGGCATCGCGCTGCGTGGGTAGCACCGGTGAACTGCTCGGCACGAGCATTGGCGCAGCGAGCGACGTTCACCGAGACAACGCCATGGCCGACGATGCTGTCCAGTGCGGTCGCCATGAGCTCCGGATCGCCGGTGGGCACGATCCGGCCTGCGTCGCCGACGAGTTCAGCCAGGTTCGCGACGTCGGTCGCCACTACGGGGACGGCGTGGGCGAGGTAGTCGGCGATGGCACCACTGCCTTGAAAGCTAGGGTGCGACCGGTAAGGGAACACCCCGGCCGCGCTAGCCAGGACAAGTGCGGCCCGATCGGCCGGGCCGAGGTAACCAGGTACCACGACCAGCTCGCCAGTACCGACCCGAATCGGCCCCTTCACGAAGGCACCCAGGTCGACACCAGCCTGCTCGGGCTGATTCCAGAGATCTCCAGCCAGTACAACCCGTGCCGGCACGCGCATCCGCTCGAGCACGGAGCGGAGCAGGCTCGCGTCCTTCCACGGTGCGGCGTAACCGTAGAGGCTGATCACCGGTATCCCCGGCGGTGTGTCCAGGGCTGCGGCGAGCGCTGGCCGGGCATTGGGTGAAGTTCCGACCGGGATCGTGGTAGGCAGCCAGGCAATCCCGCCAGGAACATCGTCGGGCATCGTGCCGGCCAGTTGGTGGCGCGCATACTGTCCGAAGAATACGTAGCCGTCGAGGGTGCGGATTGCCTCTTGAACGACGCTGTTCCAGCGTCGATCGGGTACGTGCTCGTGTAACAGGGTCGGGGCAAGGGTGTGCACGTGGTACACCACCGGCGGGTCGGGGCGGTCAACCCGTCGATCTGCCCAGAACGCGGGGACGAGCTGTTCGATCTCCAGGTTGCCGAAGTGCAGCGACACCAGGTCGTAGCTGTCCAGATCGACCTGGTCGGCGTGGGCACGTGCTTCGGTGAGCATCCTCTCCAACGGCCAGAACCGGTGTCGGGTCTGGTCGTAGGGAATCTGGCTGGAGCCGTGCCGGTCGACCGTGACACCGTGGTGCCGCAGGCCTGCGGTCAGTACGTCGAGGTAAGGCGGCAGACTGCCGTCCGAGTGATCCGGGCCGAGAACCAACACGCGCATCGCTTACGTCACCATCGTTTCCTTGTGCAGCGTGCGGTAGACCGCGAGTGTCTCGGCCGCTGCGGTGTCCCAGTCGAACCAGGCGGGCAGCGTTGCCGCTGGCGCAACGTCGGCGAGGATGGCACGGAGATCAGCGGCGGTGCGGTAAGTGTGGCCGCCGCCAGCCGCGAGAAGCTCCGGTGCGGTGCCGAGGTCGGCGGGCAGCAGCACCGGGGTGCCGCAGGCCAACGCTTCAGCGATGGCCAGGCCGAATCCTTCCCACCGCGAGGTCGACAGCAGGAAGTCCCCCGCCCGATAGAAGCCCGGCAGATCCTCTGCGGGCAAGTCCTGCACGATCGTCACGGTGTCCTCGACGCCGGACAGCGTGATCGGGGACAAAGGCGGGGCGTGCCCCAGCAGCACCGTGATATGCGCGACGTCGACGAGTTCACCGGCCAGCCGCTCAAGGCGGTCCCACCCTTTCATGGGTGTCGTCTTGCCCACCCACACCAGGCGATGCCGCTCGCCCTCAGGGCTACTCCACGGCGGCGGCAACGATGTACTCGGGCTGGCAAGGGACCGGCTGGTCGCCGCAGTGGCGTCGGCCGCGAGCGTGATCCACCGGCCGCCGGTCGGGAGCGTGACGGGGCCGGGCAGGAAGCGGTCGCGCTCGACGCCATTGGCGATGACCACCGGCTGCGGGATGCCGTAGGCGGCGGCCAGATCGCCGGCGGCGAACTCGCTGACTGCCAGCACTTTCTCGGCGGCGTACAGCAACTCACGTTCGGCGGTGATCAGATGACTGAAGGCGCGCATGGTGGCCGCGGAGAGGTCGCCGCGAACTACGACCGGCGCCCGCGCCGGAGAAGGTCGTCGTACATAGTGCAGGGTTTCGGCCTCCCACGAGGAGGATTCCACGACGTCCGGTCGCACGTCAGCCAGTGCCGTCTCCACCGCTTGACGATGGCGGCCGAGATCGTCGGTGCGGGGCAACGCGAGCGTTCGGATGCCTGTGAGAGTGAGGGG
Source organism: Actinoalloteichus fjordicus (assembly GCF_001941625.1). Taxonomy (NCBI): domain Bacteria; kingdom Bacillati; phylum Actinomycetota; class Actinomycetes; order Pseudonocardiales; family Pseudonocardiaceae; genus Actinoalloteichus; species Actinoalloteichus fjordicus. Next base: position 1,109,252 of record NZ_CP016076.1, on the reverse strand, counting down.
GTCTGGGGTGTGCTGAGTGATGAGAACGATTTCGTGGCCCGCGGCGTGAAACAGCAGGGCGAGCGCTCGGTAGAGGGTTCCGATTCCGCCCCTCGTCGTAGCGTGTAAATCCCGGTGCACCAACGCGATGCGCACCGCCCTCACCGACGCCTGTGCAGGCGTGCCCGGAAAGCGTCCCACTGTGGGTAGAGCTGGGCCAGTCGTCGGGCGCGAAACTCGTCGTCGGGCAGCTCCGTATGCAGGCGCAGCTCACGCGAAAGCACGATCGCCTGATTGATCAGGAAAGGCATCTCTATCTCAGCCTCTCCCACTAGGGCGTCGACGGCGTCGTGGGCGCCCGGGGTATCCACGAGCAGAGTGCGCAGCAGCGCCAAATCGAATCCGGGCAGGAACAAGCCGGTGAATTCGAAGTCCAGCAGCACACATCCGCTTGGCTCGGTGAGCAGCAGGTTCGCTGGCAGCGGGTCGCCATGATTGGCCTTCCACGGCGGTAGCGTCAGCGCGAGCAGGGCGTGCAGAGCGGCACGGTCGTCGGCGTCGAAGAACCCGGAGTGGTAGTACCGTTCCACCCGGTCGGGATAGTCGAACACGGGCGCCAGCACGCCGGGGGGCGGCGTCCAGCCAGCGAAGGCTGTGACGGTGTCCAGCACGGTGGCGAGTGCGGCTGTTGACAAGGGCTGCGCGGGGTAACGCTCGGTGTCCACCGGCTGGCCGGGAATGTGCTCGACGACCAAGACGCTGTGCCCGTTGGTGTGCAGTAGTCCGGGCACCCGAACCGGCGGTGGGTTCCTTGCGAACGCCTGATAAATCCGCGTCTCGTGGTGGAACTTGGCCTGCCAGAATTCCTCGTCGGTGAGCAACACCTTGATCACTACGGACAGGCCGTCGCGCTCGCCGAGCGCGAGCAGGGACTTGTCGCTGACGCGCAGCACCTCGCCCAGCACTACACCGCCGAGATCAATAGTTCTCAGGTCACGCGGCATGCCGGTCACCAGCGTGTTCTCCCCTCACAGTCCGGGCCAGCTGATCGACCAGGTCCGCTTCGGCCTGCGGTTCGTGCCAGGCGTGCTCGATCGCCTGGATCGAGTGCAGGTAGTAATGCGGGTTCGGCGGCGCTCCGGTCGCCAGAGCACCGAGAACCTTCCAGTACATGATGCCGCTGTAAAGACGGAACCGCGCGGACCGTGCGGTTGTGGGCGGCCACTGGAACCAGATCCGACGCACCAACGCGCTGAACTCTGCCATCGCCGGTGCTTCTTCGGCGACGGCACCGATCATGCTGTCAGCCTGCGGCACTCGATGGTAGACGACAGTCGGCTGATGGATGCGGCTGAAGCGGTAGCCGTGCTCCCGAGTCAGGCGCAGCCAGAAGTCCCAGTCCTCAATCGCCGGTAACCCAGGATGCAGCCGGGCCGTAGCGGGCCTACGGAAGACTGCGGTGTGCACGGGGAACAGGTTGCACACCTCCAACAGCAGCGGATCGAACCCGACATCCCACACCACGGCCTCCCGCACCGGGCGGTCCGGATCGATCCGATGATCGGTCACCAGGCAGGTCGTGGCCACCCCGTCCGCACCAGATTCCAGCCCGGCCAATGCGGTGACCAGATGGCGGGGCAGGAACACGTCATCGTCGTCGAGGAACGCCACATATCGACCTCTGGACAGGTCTAGGCCGGTGTTACGGGCACTGGGCAGTCCGCACCGGCGCGGATGAGTCATCGCAACGACAGGCAGGCCCCAGTCCCGTGCTGTGGCGATCACCGACTCGACCGACGTCCCACCGTCATTGATGACGACGACCTCCACCTCGGCGAGGTCGACGTCTTGCTGGGCGGCGACGCTCGCCAGAGCCTGGCCTAGCTCGATCGGCCGGTTGAGGGTCGGCACGATCACGCTCACCAGCGGGAGCATCCTCTTCATCGTGGTCCTTCCGGTTGGTCGGCGATGGCCGCCAACAGCGGTGTGAGGGCGCCGTGGTGGCGCCAGGTCACCACGCGCGAAACTGCTGCGAGTTCGGCAAGCCGCTCTGCCGCGTCACGGGCGTAGGCATCGCGGTCGCGTTCGATGCGGGGCAGATGATGGGTGTTGAGCCCTGGGTCGAATACCCAGTCGAAGCGGACGTGCGGCCACAGCGCCCCCACCGGATCTGCCACCACCGTCGGGGCGCTGACAGGCTGGCCTTCAGGGGCATAACCGGCCAGCACCACCACAACCTGACGGCCGGCTAACACGGTGTGCAGGGGGTTACGCTGTCCCAGACCGCGATAGGTATAGAGCAGTCGGACATCGTGACCGTAGCGCTGCTGACACGGCATTCGCCGGAACTCCTCGATGTCGACACCCTCGTTCCCCCATGGAGCTCCGAGCCGGTCCGCGTAGTCGAAGTAGGTTCCGATCTTGACCGGGATCGGTGTCGGCAACGACGTCACCACGAGCCCTTCCCGTGTGCGGTAGAGGATGAGATGGTCGTTGGACAGAAACCGAGAGCCGCCCAGGGCTGCGCCCAACGCCAGAGTGGTCTTGCCACTACCCTTGTCCCCAACCACGATCACGACCCGCGCCCCGTCAGCCACGGCGGAGGCGTGCAGCATCGTGTACTCACGCGCTTCGCAATAGTCCAGCAACACTTCCCGGATCACTTTCCGAACCGTGATTGCGAGATCACTCGGATCGGACGAACACACCACTGCCTGCTGGGACTCCAGGTCGACGCGGTAGCCGACTCGCCACGGTGTCAGGGCCATCCCCGGTTCCGGTTCGGCCAGTCGGGCTTGAATCGTCCACCCCGAAAGTTCCTCATGGGCTGTGCTCGGCTCCAGTGAATAGAAGGCGCGCAGGTAGTCGACCACGCCAACGTGGTCGGTGACCACTGTGACTCGCACCGGGCCAAGATCGGCAACAACCTGATGCTCACGGCTCATCCGCTCAACTCCATCTCGGCCGAAACAGGTACGGCAATGGCCTCAGCGAAGCCGGCCTGCTTCGTCCACCTTCGACCCCGTCGAGGTCGGTCTTCCCTGTCCGACAAGTCACCCGCCAACCTCTCACCGGGTACCCCAGTGGGGAGTCAGCGATCACGAGTCGCCGTGGAGCATCTCTCACTCTCGCTGCCAATAGCCAGAGTCTTTCACGGTTTCACCCATTCGCCACAACCGTGCCGGTCGGGATATCAGCAGGTCATCATGCCTCTCGCCTCATGGACGCCCCATAAGCGCCCCATGGGCGCCCTGTTTCGCACTCTGGGGCGGACGTTCAATTGCAGTGGCAAGGTCGAAGTAGTCCCAACGGCACCGTTGCCACCAGATTCCGGCGCCAGCTCAGCAACCGAAGAAGAGAAAGCGAGCACCCAATCGATGAGCAGATTCGCCGAACTCGACAACGCCTTGGAACTCTGCGAGTCCGAGGGACCGGTGATCGCGCTCAGTCTGGCGGAGAACGAGATTGCGCTAATTCAGCAGAACCTCGGAGCGGTAGGCGATGCACCGTGGCAACCGGAACTGGTGGCCCTCCAACAACGTGCGGCGGCGAGCACCGCCCAGGCACGAGAGGACATGGCAGTCCTGCGGCAGAGCGTCAGTGACATCAGAGGGAGGCTGAGGTCCACGTTTTGAGCACCATCACCTCGACACGCCATCCACCGCCGACGAGAACATCACCGCACGCAACCCGCCCAATGTGCGCACGTCCGACGTCCTGGCCGCCGCGCGCCGCAGCCGCCCACGCCACCCCCGCAAGGAACTGGAAGCCGTTCTTCGCGATGTCGAGCGCGACGGCTGGCTCGTCACCAAAGGCAAGACCTACTACCACGCACGCTGCCCGTGCGGCCAACATCAACGGGCTGTCCACCTGACACCCTCTGGCAGCAACTATGTCCGCAATCTCCGCATGTGGTTCCGCAGAAAGAGGTGTTCACGCTGAGGACGTTCGAGATCACCCTCGTTCATCGATTCGACCAGTTCGACCCGCAGCGTTTCGACGACTGGTTCACGATGGTCGCCGCGACGTTCTACGACAACTCGATCATCGCCGACCAGGCCCTCAGCACCAGCCTCGACGTCCACGAAGTCGAACTGTCGATGACTGTCGCCGCCGAGCACGACCACGCCGCCGCGATCATCGCGATCACCGCAACCCACGACGCACTCGACACCGCCGCCAGCGGCATCGTGACGATGCGCAAAGGCTTCACTCTCACACTCACCGCCGCCGATGAGGACAACCCGACCGGCCAAGACAAGACCTGACCGCACGAAGGGAGATCGCCGGAGATCGATCCGGCCGCGCCACCACGCCCACCACCGATCCCTCAGTCGGCGGGTCCCATCTGTCGCCACAGCCGTGCAGAACCACCTACTCAGCCTGAACGGAGCAGGACTTCGTGGACTTCTACGTGATCGAGACAACGGTGTTACCGCGCGCCGCCCGCGCCTCCCTGATGGTCCTACCCACGACCCCTTCGCTTCGGACCCGTGGTCACTCAGATCCGTGACCAGCCCGGTCCGTTCGACGACACCGCCGACGCGCTGCGCTGGCTGCGGACTGAGTACGACACCCTCCGTGAGGCACTCGTGGCCGCCACACGAAATCACCGCGACGCCTGGCATGGCAGCTGTCTGAGACGTTGTGGCCGCTGTTCCTGCATCATCGCCGCCTGGTCACGCCCACCGTGTTCACCGACGGCGCCGCCGCAGCCCACCGCGCCACCCAGACCGCTCAAGACCCCGACCACACCCGCCGACACCGACTCGGCCAGGCCAGCCTCCTACTCAAGGCAGTCGCAGCCCGGCAGAAACTCGGCGACATCGACACAGCCGAGACCCTCCTGCCCGAAGCGACCGCACTCACCCGCCACCTCGACTCCCGGCACTCCAGGCCACCGCCCGAGCCCAACACGGCCAACTCGCCCGAGCACGCGGCTGTCACCGAACTAACCCGAGCACTCACCGTCTTCGGCGACCTCCCCAGCCACTACCAGGCCACCTGCCACCGCAGACTCGCCCTCGCTCTGCAACGCCGCGCCGCAACAGCCCTCAACACCAATCCGACACCCGACCACGGCGACCCGCTCCACACCGAAGCCACCCAGGACCGGCGCCGCGCCGTCGTCCACCGCACCCGAGCCCGCGAACTCGCCCCGACCACTACACCGCTACCACCCTCACGACCTGACCACCACACATCGGTTGGAGACACCACCCGCCCCAACCAGCTGACTCGCCCTCAGGGACCGGCACGGCCTGACACCGACACCCCGATGTTCGGGCCACTGCTGCGGCCGGCACCTCGGCGTGAGTAGTGCGTCGTCCCTACCCGAGGTCACGAGCGGCGAAGGCCAACGTGTTCGGGATCTGCCTCGCACCATGCGCGAACGTGGCGGCGGCGACGGAGCCGAGTGTGTCGCCGTAGCGGTAGCGGCGTTCCCACCGCTGGCATTGCTGCCGGCGGTCGAGTTTTTCGACCATGCGCTCAAGCGGCACCGCGACGAGACGGCACCGGTAGTGCGTCTCGCCGTGCTCCCGAACGAGTCTCGACCGCTGGGCAGAACCGACCGCCGAGCAGCTCATGTCGTGTGAATTCCGCCCGCGCGTGCCTCATCGAGCATCTGTCGGGCGAGATTGAGTGCCGGCGGCGTCGTCCATCCGGGTGCGCGGGGATCCACGTGCGCTGGGATCGTGACGCCACTGACCAACTTGAGGAACTGGTTCGCCGCGACGATGGGTATTCGCCCCGGCTTCGCCGCTGTGGTACGCCGAGGGCGGTTAACCTGCAGTCATCACCGTCAGGGGGAACGATGTCGCGGCGTCAAGCCTTCAGTCAACGCAGGAAGATCCTGGGGTACTCCCAAGAGTCCTTCGCTGTCAGAGTCGGGGTGGAGTTCTCCACGGTCGGGCGATGGGAGCGGGGCGAGCTGACCCCCCAGCCGTGGCGCCGGCCGAGAATCGCCAATGCGCTTCAGGTCCCGCTGGAAGAACTCGAGCAGTTGCTGGCACTCGAGGAATCGCCGATGACACGCGATGCCGGAGCACGGCGGAGTCGCACCGGCGACGTCGTAGTGGCCTCCGGCCCATCGTCCAGTCCTCGCCTTGTGTTCTGGGAGGCGAGCAGCCTGGTGCGCGAGGTCCTTGATCAGAGTGAGGTGGATCTGGCGGTGTCCTCCCGACGCACGGTATTGACCACCACAGCCGCGCTGGCCGGGGCGGCATTCACGGCGGCATTGGAGCCGGTTCTTCGTCCAGTCCTCGCGGCATCAGCGTCGGGCCATGCCTTCGCCACGGCCGAGCTGGTGGACGCCGAGGAGATCGTGGCGCAGTTGACCCGGCTGCACCGCCGTGCGGGTGGTCTCGATGTTCGGATGGTGGCGGCTCAACTCAATGCCTTCTGTCGGCGTCTCCGCGAGGCGCCACAAGGAACCCCGGAGACGTCACGCGCCTTCCGGGTCGCTGCCGAGCTCGCCGAACTCGTGGCGTCGATGAACTGGGACGACGGCCTGCACGACAGCGCTCAGCGTTACTTCCTCCTCGCCGTCCAGCTGGCCCACGCGGCGAACGATCGTGTGCTGGTCGCAGTCGTTCTCGCTGCACTGGCTCGCCAGTGCAGCGACCTCGGCCGCCCAAAGGACGCATTGGAGGCAGTTCAGCTCGCGCAGTACCTGACACGACGGGAGGCGACACCTCGGTTGCGAGCGCTCCTTGCTACGCGGGAAGGATGGGCACACGCTCAGCAAGGGGACGCGAAGGCCTTCCAGCGCTGTGTCACCGCCGCCCAAGACCATCACGCCGAGGGCGTCGACGAGGATGACAGCCATCCGAGCATCATCGGCTTGGACGACGCCGAACTCGCCGGAGTCGTCGGAGCCCGTTACCGCGACCTCGCCGCGCATGACGTGCGACACGCGCGCACAGCACAGGAGTACATCGACACCGCCTTGCGGCTGCGCCCGTTAGATCACCTCCGCACCCGCACGTTCGACCTGATCGGTCTCGCTCGTACGCATGTGATCTCCCGTGAGCCTGACCGGGCCGCCGAACTCATCGCCGAGGTCCTTCCGTCAATCCCCACCCTGGCTCATGGCCGGGTCGGCCGGAAACTACGGGAGTTTCACCGTGAGGCCGCCGTGTTCGATGATGTCCCCGCCGTCCACGACGTTCGTCAGGCCGTGAGGGAGCTGACGACGAGTTGAAGGGAACCCTCGCGACGATGCGCATCGGTGTCACCGGACATTCGAATCTGACCGCCGACAGCGAACCGCCGATCGCCGAGGCGATCCGAGGGCTTCTCCGCGATCGGGCTCCGGGCGGTCTGGTCGGAGTGACGTGTCTGGCGCGTGGGGCCGATCAGGTGTTCGCCGAGGTGGTCCTCGAGCTCGGGGGTGCCGTCGAGGTCGTGCTGCCCGCCGCCGACTACCGCACGCGCAAGGTCAAGCCCGACAACGCGGCGAAGTTCGACCGCCTGCTCAGCCGGGCGTCCTCCGTGCACACGATGCCCTTCGACACGTCTGACAGCGCCGCCTACATGGCCGCCTCCGAGCGTCTCCTCGGCGGTGTCGACGAGGTGATCGCGGTCTGGGACGGTCGACCAGCGGCAGGCAGCGGCGGCACCGCCGACGTCGTCATCGCCGCGCAACAACGGGGCCTGCCCGTGACTGTGGTCTGGCCAGCCGGAACCAGCCGGGCCTGAGCGCATCACAGCGACACCTCGGACCCCTTCCGTGTTCCAAGGACGACCGTGTAGCGATCTATCCCGAAGCTTGGCCGCCCCACTGCAGCGTCAGCCGAGCTGACCGATAGTCCTGGACATCACCAGTGCCGTACGTGCGCGGACATCGATCGCGCCTCGCCTAAGGTTCCCATGTGAAGCTAGCGGTGTCCGCCGGGGCGTCGTACGCAAAGGGGTTCGACCACACGCAGATCGTCTCTATCACCTCGGGTTGCCCCTCCACGGTGAGCCCGCAAGACCTGGGTCCGAAGCACCAGCGGCCGCTCTGGACGGGAGCGTCGCCCCGCGACGCTAGGCTGTCGTCCAGCAGGTGAAGAGTGGAGTGAATGCATGGGTGGCCGGCTGGCCCTGTCTTGGGTCAATAAAGATCAAGCACTGCTGCCAGACGGCAACGGCGGCTACGAGTGGGTTGAGCGCAGTCACCCACGCGTCACTGAGGTCCGGTTGCTTCACCCGGCAGGGCAGGTTGGCGAGGTTGCCGGAAGTGTGGACGACAACCTCCTCATCCAAGGTGACAGCTATGACGCCTTGCACGCACTCAGCCGAACGCCCGAGTACGCCAACCGCTATCGGGGCAAGGTAAAGCTTATTTATATCGACCCACCGTTTAACACTGGTCAAGCATTCGAGCAATACCAGGACGCTTTGGAGCACTCCATCTGGCTTGGCATGATGCGAGAACGGCTGCTGCTCATCCGCGAGTTGCTTGCACCGGATGGCTCGGTCTGGGTGCACCTCGACGATGCCGAGATGGCCTACTGCCGCGTCCTGATGGATGAGATCTTCGGCAGATCGAACTTTGTATCGACCATTATCTGGCAGAAGGCAGACAGTCCTCGCAACAGCGCTAGGCACTTCTCTGTCGATCAGGACTACATTCATGTTTTTGCGAAAGATGCATCGACATGGAGGCCATACCGACTCCCACGAACCGCCGAGTCCGATGCGAGCTACCGGAATCCCGACAACGACCCTCGGGGACCATGGACGCCCGGAGATCCATTCGCTAACAAGGCTTACTCGCTGGGTAAATACGAGGTGACCGGGCCAACCGGAAATATTTTCCGCCCGCCCCCCGGACGCTACTGGCGTATCTCAAAGGGGAAGTTTGAAGAGTTGGATAGAGAAGGACGCATCTGGTGGCGCGGCGGAGGAGACGCCCGTCCGAGGATCAAGCGATATCTGTCTGAAGTAGCGGACCTCGTCCCGCGCACCGTGTGGAATTACACGGACGTGGGGAGTAACGGTGACAGCAGTCGCGAAATGCGTAAGTTGCTGCCTGGCGTTCCCGTCTTTGCCACACCGAAGCCAGAGCGGCTCTTGCAACGCATCCTGGCGATCACGACCAAACCCGGCGACCTCGTACTCGACTGCTTCGGTGGGTCAGGCACGTCTGCCGCAGTTGCTCATAAGATGCGCCGCCGATGGGTGACCGTAGAGATATCTCCGAAGACTGTCGAGACATTCACCCGCCCTCGGCTGGAGAAGGTCGTTATCGGAGAGGACTCCGGTGGGGTCACGCAGGATGTCGATTGGTTCGGAGGGGGAGGCTTCCGGGTACTGACGCTCGGCCCGTCCATGTATGAGTGCGCTGGGTCCCGGGTGCTACTCGCCGATTGGACGAAGGGCGAGGAGTTCGCAAGGGCCGTCGCAGCACAACTCGGGTTCGCATACGAACCTGATGGCCCGTTCGCAGGTACGAAGGGGCGTACTCGCTTGGCGGTTGTGGATGGGGTGGTAGATGACGTCGTGGTGACCTCGATCATCTCCTACTTGGAGACGGACGAGCGAGTGACAGTGGTTACCAAAGCGGCAGCACCCGGCACTGAGCAGGTGCTTCGCGGGTTGAGCAACGGGTCACGCTTGCTCAAGGCGCCACGGGACCTTGTCCAGCGTGGGAAGATCGTACGGTGAGCTGGGTACCTTTCAATTGCGCGCTGGTCGAGGAGATCAAGGCGCGGATGAACCTGCGGGAACCGAACGCTGACGCCCTCGCGGCCGTAGCGAAGGAGATCGAAGAGGGCAACGGGCGTGAGGTCGTCTGCGACCTGGCCACCGGGGTGGGCAAGACCTACCTGGCCGCCGCGCTCGTCGAGTACATCGCGGTCCAGGGCGTTCGGAACGTGCTGATCGTGACACCGGGTACGACGATCCAGAGCAAGACGGTCGGCAACTTCACTCCCGGTCACCCCAAATTCGTGCCGCACGCGGAACACCAGCCATTGCTGATCACCTCGGTGAACTACTCACGGGGTCAAGTCGGAGATGCGCTTCACAGCAACGACGTACTCAAGTTGTTCGTGTTCAACGTGCAGCAATTGATCCGGCCCACCGCCAACACGTCTCGGAAGCTGCGTCAGGACGACGAATTCGTTGGTGGCCCACTCTACGAGCACCTTCGGTCAGTGAACGACCTCGTGGTAATCGCCGACGAGCATCATGTCTACCGCACCAATGCCAAAGCGTTCGCTTCGGCAATCCGCGACTTGAGTCCCCGCGCGTTGGTAGGCCTGACTGCGACCCCTGACGAGGCTGATGGCGACAAAGTCATCTTCACCTACAGCTTGGCCGAGGCCATCGCGGACGGGTTGGTGAAGATCCCGGTTATCGTCTATCGCGAGGATGGAATCAAGGACATCGAGACTCAGCTTGCGGACGCATGTCACCTGCGCGACCGCAAGGAGGCGGTCTGGCGCACGTGGGCCGAGACCAACAACTTGACCCAGATTGCACCGGTACTATTCGTGGTTTGCCAAGAGATCCGTGACGCAGAGAAGGTCGCCACCATTCTGCGAGGGGACAGCTATCTGCCCGGCGAAGGCCGAGTTTTGGTGATCACCTCGCAATCCGACGACGATGCGCTGAAGGATTTGGCGGACGTGGAGTCCCCAGACTCACCGGTGCGGGCCGTGGTGAGCGTGGACAAGCTCAAAGAAGGCTGGGATGTCAAGAACATCGGCGTGATCGTCGGTTATCGGGCGCTCGCCTCACAGACACTGACCGAACAGGTGCTCGGACGCGGTCTGCGGCTACCATTCGGCAAGCGAGTGGGTGTGCCAGCGATCGACCAGGTCGATCTGGTCGCCCATGATTCATACCGCAAGCTGCTGGCGCAAAAGGATGCGCTGCTTCAGCGGGTCGTTCCCCCCGAGAGCGGTCCGAAGCTAGCTCCGACGCCAGGAAGCGTGCCCACGCCACCAGTTTCCTCCGGCGCGAGCCCGCCCGATCTATCAGGTGTCCAGGAGGCAGAGACACAGGGCATTTTGCACTTGATTGGACCAGAGCGAGTCATCAACGGCGAACGCGTGGACGGCTCGGACGTGCTCCAGATCGCGTCCTTCGAGGCCACGACAGCCCAGCACCAGCACGACCACCATGCTGTCACTAAGATCCTTGACAGAGTGGACGGCGCACCCTTGATCAAATTTCCACGTCGCGAACGTGAGGTACTGCCCATCCAGTTCTCTCTCAGCTATGTGCAGAACTCGGCAGCCCGGGCGGAGGGTGCCGCGTTCCAGACAGAGTTCCCGGTCTACCTCAAGCGCCAAGCGCTGCTTGTGGAACGGGATGTTGCGGGTCAGACCGTGGTTCGTGCGCAGCAGGTCGAAGAGGAGGACGCAGTTCAACAGTACATGCCGGTGTGGGACGTCCGCCGAAACATCGAGAACCGCATCCTCGACCTCGGTTTGGTGGAGGCGTCGTTCCCGGAGCTCAACGCCGCCGAGCGGATCGCCAAGCAGTTTCTGCTTGGGGCTGGCGTCGCCGACGAAGACGACGAGGCACTATGGAGCGAACGGCGCACTCACCAGGCGGTGTCTGCCATCGCCAAACTGGTTGAGGCGGCCTACAACGCACGTCGTCTAAACCCTCATTGGGGATGGCGCACAGTCGAAGTTCCGGTACGTCGGCCGATGCCCAGCGACACTGGCAGCAAATGGGACGAGACGTTCAGCAAGGACCGGTGGTACGGCGGCTGGGGCAAGTCGATCCAGCCCGCAGTCAACTTCGATGCCAAGAGCACCGAGTTTAAATTGGCCCACTTGTTCGACGGTTCCAAGTCAGTAGTTTGGTGGTTGCGCCTGTACGAACCGGGCGATGCGTACATCGAACTGGAGAACGGTAAGCGCTACTACCCAGACTTCGTCGTCCTCGACACTGAGGGCGTGTACTGGGTGATAGAAGGCAAAGCCGACCGCGACGCTGGCCGGGATGATGTGCTCAACAAGAAGCGGATTGCCGAGGAGTGGGCACAGTTCGCCCGCGACAGAGGCGAGTTCGGCGTCTGGCGATACATGTTCGCGGGTGAGAGCAACATCAAAAAAGCCGGGAGCTGGGAGGAGCTGCTGGCGCTCACCAAGCCCGAGTGATAGCCGCCGCACCTGCTCTTGGAGGGAGCTTCCGTGGCCGAAACGCTTACACGGGCGGTCGACACCAGCTCTGGCACCGCGATGCGCCGCCATCCATCCCAGACGTCTCGCCATTACCGGAGAACGAAGCTCAGGGCTACGGGCCAGGGCCGACCTTCGACCAGCCGATCCGCAGAAGTGGCCCTACCGCGTCGATTGCAGGCGATCGGCGCGACGAGTCGTGTGCCGTTCGCCCCATGAAGTCGCTCAATCCGAGCCGGCTGTCCATGCGAACTCGGCTGACGGTGCGCCGGGGAGGAATCCGGTCGTGTCGGAGGCGAGGAGTGCGTGACGTCCGGTGACTGTCGCGGCGCTCGGAACGGATCCGGCGGAGGCTGTCGTGATGTAGGTATGACTCAGATCGACGAGCGGACCAGTCAGCGCACGGAGCGGCGAACGGGAGAGGATGAGGTGAGCGAGGATCGTGAGCCGACTGCGGCCGAGGTGCTGGCGTGGCGGCGCGATGACGTGTTCATCCCCGAGGCCGAGGCCACTACGGAGGAGTTCCCGTCCCTGCGGAACATCTCAGCCGGATTCATCTTTGGCGGCGTGGTCCGCCCGCTCGAACCGGCTCCGCCGGAGTACGCGACGCTCTCGATGCCCCACGCCTCCGACGGGGATTTCGTCGCACTCGCGCAGTGGAACATGCTGTGGGAGGCGGCCCAGTTCCGACGGCGCTTCTTCGACTTGGACGCCCTGCCGAAGCCGATGGCCAAGATCGCCGACCTCGGCGACGTCAACGTCACGTTCGTGCCGCGGACACGGGCGCGGTACTTCGAGTACGCGTCGCTGTTCCACCTGCTGCCCAAGCGCGTCCTGGGCATGTTCGGACTCCCGCTGTTGCGTGGTGGCCAGTGGCCGTTCATGGCTGACTGGGCAGGCATCGACGACTTGCTCCCGACCGACTTCGAAGCCCGGCTGGCCCGCGCGTGGGCGTGGACGGTCTGGCCGCACCTGATGTCAGGGTCGAAGATGAAGGCGTTCTCGGCCGACGACCCGATTCGGCTGTTGGCCCACAACCTGGACTTCTGGGTGCCTGCGGTGACCGCCACGATCCAAGAGCGGCTGCGGGACTTCCCCGAGGTCGACAAGGGCAGGACTCCCAGCCCGGTCCTCCTAGAGGACGGCAGCGTGCTCGCCGGGGCCATCGCCAGCAACCCGAGGATGGGTGGGCCCGTGTGGTTCGGTGAGGACGACGCCCACGACGCCGTGGTCGAGACTGTGGAAGCCGCCGACCGGACCGGCCAGCTCCGCGGCATCCTGGACGCCGTCCGATCCCACCGCATCGAGGACGACTTCTCCAGCCACTGGTCGTACGCACGCGAGGACTTCGAACGCAAGCTGCACGGCAAACGGCGCAAGGTCACGGTGAAGTTCGTCGAGTTGACCGACACCATCCCGGTTCAGGGGCCGGAAAGCGAGGTGCTGGGCAACCTGGTCACCAACGACTTCCTCGCGCTGCTGGACGCCCGGAACCGGCAGATCGTTGTGCTGCTCAACAGCGGCGTGACCAGGAAGACCGAGATCGCGGAAGTGCTCGGGTACGCAAACCACAGCGCCGTCTCGAAGCGCCTAGCGCAGATCCGTCGGGCCGCCGAGGCGCACTTCGACAAGGACTGAGCCAGTGGTAGTAGTAACTCGGTTCGGCTCCGGATGGTCGGAGAGTTGATCGGGAACCATTGCAGACACCGCCGAGTTCGTAGCTGGTCTCTTACAGAGCGGCGGCGCTACCGGCCTTGCTCTAAGGCGTGCCCGACATGATGATGGCCGGGTTGACGACCAGGGCTTCCCCCGCTCCGAGCAGTATCCTCTTGACGTTCCCGTTGGCCGGTATGCCCCATGCCGCAGGGGCTAGGCCCCGCCGCCTACAGCCTGCGGTCAGAATCGCGGGATGGATTACTTGGCGGTCTTTTGGAGGGCGCAGCCGGAGTTGGAACAGTGGCGTCAGCGCAGGTGCGCAACCCGCCGGAGGAGCCCGAGGGTGGTAGCGACCTCGCCGACGACGACAAAGTCTTCCGCCATCAGCGGATCAGGAAAGGCACCTCGATCCCGGCCGCTCCACCACGGTGTGGACGGCGTCTTGGGAGCCAAGAACGATCCTCCAACATCGTCGACAGGCCGATGCTCAGTCGATTCGGTGCCCGGCGGAAGGTGATCGCTCGGGGTCGTCGCCCACAACACAAAGAACTCTCCCTACCCGGAAAACCTCCCAGATCAGGAGGGCCTCGAGATGGTGGCCCTGAGGGGACCCGAACCTCTGGCCCCCACTCCGTTCTCGTCGGATTGTTCTCTTTCGCGAGCCTCGAGCCGGAGATGGCCGCGCCCTGGGCCCCTTCTTATCGGTAGCGAGCCGAGATATCAATCGCCGCAGCGGCGTCCACCGCATCGTGGGAGTCTCAGGTCGCTGAGGGACTATCAGTGGGATCAACAGTGATGAACGTCACCAAAAGCAATGGTAAGAGTCAACAGGACGACCACTCGCCTTCCGCGACACGACACCGACCTGCTTCACTGATGATCTGGAGGCCGACGATTGCTTGAGGTCGAACGACAGCAGCTCAGAGAGGCGTCTCGATGGCATTAGCACGTGTTCGTGTCGATAGGTTCACACAGTCTGAGCTGGGCCGCGCTGGCTTGGAGGAACTGTCACGCAACTTGTGGTCGGGACTCTGCCAGACCTGTGGACGCGATCTTGGTTCCGAAAGCCCTTCGGTCGTTGTTGTCGACGACGAGGTGTCGATAACAGCGTCGTTGCATCACGCTGCTTGTCAGCAGCCGCGTTGGACGCGGGCGGGGGTGGACCGGACAGGTCGGTATCTCACTACGGTGACCCGCTTGATGGCTGTTCCATTCGGTGATCCGGCTCGAGATCCCTTCGCACCGACGCTGTTGGTGAATCCAGGTTTGGAGCAGGTAACGTTGGCGCACACGAAACCAGAAGGATACCGCGCGACCACTGTGGCGGACTGGCGACCCAGCGGGTTAGCACCTCCGACACCCTATCCGCATCGCGCCTCGACTAGCTCGGCTACCGCTTGGCTTGAAGACGACCGTCTGATCGTGCGGTGCGGGGACGTCTTCTGGGTAAGCCCAGTCCATCCAGCGGACTCGATGCTGACAGGGTTGATCCGAGAGCGCGGTGAGGTGGTACTCGCGGTGTCCACCGCGCTAGATCCGGGTGCGATGACCAACCCAGAACCAGTGAAACGGGTTCTGGCCGCCGGAGATCTAGCAACGGCGACCATAGGGCTGAACCGGGAGTTGCCTGCCCCAGATGTGTCTGTCCCCACTCGAATCATTGAATCCGACTTAGCAGGGGCAGACGAACATGACGATCTCGCCTGGCTACCCGAGGCATCTTTCAGCGGACCAACCTTCGATAGGATTACCGGATCGTTCGAACTCGGTATGGGGATGGACGGTCCTACGTACTGGCGATTGACTGATCACGGCGTCGGCGCGATCAATGGCCTGATTGCAGGGTACCCCGGAACTGGCAGGACGAACATCTTGCGGCTGGTCCTGGTCGAAGCGTTGTGTTCAACAATCTTCAACATAGCTGTGGCCGATCCGATGAATCGGAACAATCTGCTATCAGTAGTGGGTGAGCAAGCAGTTCGTATGGCTGGCACGCCCGCCGATACGGTTGACCTGCTCACGTGGGCCGCCGAGCAGGTGGAAGCTCGTCAAGCTGACGCTGAACGATGGCGCGAACCCAGCCCCAAGTATCCAGGACTGGTAGTCGCGATCGACGACGCCCAAGGAATACTCGCCGACCCGTACGCCGCTGATCTGGCCGCGAGGGTGGCCTTCGGTGGTCCGCACATCGGGATCGCGCTCGTCGTAGTGATCACAGCGGTACAACCGGAAACGGTCGCCGGTCGGCGTGACCTGCTACTCGCGCTTGGCGAGAAGAACGGGTTCCTGTTCGACCGGGATCAGGTCGACGGGTGGCAAGCTCTGAACAACCGTGAAGGTCAAGTAGAAGACATGCACTAGGGACTGTTGAAGATGTCGTGCGTACCCACTCGGCGCCAGGTCACGTGCGGTTCACCTCGAAGCCGTTCAGCGCTGTACTCGAAGGTCGCTCTACCGTTCGGCGCCCAAGTCATCTCCCAGACCCCAGTAGTGACCTGCACTCGCTTGACCCGAAGACCAGGACGAAACCGACCCGCTTTGAGGTCGGGGACGAACTCATCGAGCACCGTCTGCTGGAAGCGACGCCGCTGCTCAGCTTCCAACCTCTTCAGATCCTGAACGAACCGCGGGGTGCGGGTGAACGTCGGCATGAGCGTGGACAACCCAGCCCTAATCGATGTCGGCGAACAGTGCCGCCATGTCATCGTAGGAGGGCAGGTCACCAGCCGCGATCTGCTCGCTCGCCTCCCGCTCGCCCTTCTGCCACTCCTCAGTCCAGAACCACCGCTGGTCGGTAGGCACGGAGGTCATTCCACGCAACGTGACCTGACCGTCGGCATGCACGGTGAACTCGACCTCGTCACCCTCGATCAAGTGAAGAGCATCACGCACCTCAGGAGGCAGGGTGAGCTGTCGCTTCCGACGCAGCTGCGCACGAGTGTGCAGCTCCTCTCGTGACTGTTCGTCACCCACCCGATCACCTCCCGCGCGCAACCCCTCCGCCTACCCATCATGGCACAGATGAGATGTACGACAGTAAGAAAGTCTTACGTGGTCTTGGACCCCGCGTGCGAGATCCGATACTCTGAGTGACGAAACAGGGAGGTAGGGCGTCATGGGAAAAGGTAGGCGGCTCCGCCAACGCCGCCAGACCACCGCTGACGAGCGGTTGGGCGAGATGCTGGCCAGCTACCCCTTCATCGTCGATCCCGTCACGGCAACCAGGCTCGGTCCCGACGGCCTCGCGGCGCTCGCACGCAACCTGTGGCCTCAGGACTGCCAGACCTGCGGCTGGGCGCTAGGCGCTGATAGGGCCACAGTCGCCGTCTCTGATCTGATCGTCCTCGCCTCGGCGACCCTGCATCACGCACGCTGCCGAAAGCCACAGTGGGAGACCTCTGGGTCCATGCACAGCCAGCAAGACCTCCTGTCGTGGACAACCCAGACGTTTCTACTCCAAGCCAAAGCTGACAGCACAGACGACCGCCCGATATTCCTGGTCAACCCCGCGTTGGAGCAGACGATGCTCAAATGTACGGCCACCGGATGGCGGTCCAACACCATTGATTCGTACTCGTCGTTAGGGCTTACACGATCGAGGCTAGAAAGCCTGCTCGCCACAGAACCCGTCCCCGATATCTCCGCTCATCTGGATGCCGAGGGCATCACAGTCCGTCTGGATGACACCGGCCAGTCCTGGAATACGGGTTGCGACGGCCCGACCCGGGAAGCCGTCAAACGTCTGGGCGGGATTCTACTCGCTGTGACAACCGCGTTCGACCCCCACGATCTGCGTGAGCTCGGCCAGTTCCTCACCCTAATCCGTGCGGGCGAGGCTGCAGTCGGTTGGGTTGCGCTCGCCGGAACGGGGCCCGGTCCCCTCTCCGAACAGCCACTTGCTCTTCCGACGGCCTTGAATACTTTCGTCCTACACCTCAATCTGAATCACGCCTTCGTCGGCGAACTGATCGCCATCACTGACGGAGCGCTAGCACCGCTCGACGCGCAGGAATGGGCACAAGACGCGATCAACCTGCCAGCCAGCAGTTTGATCGGCTGGAGGCAAACCTCCAACAATCTTCACACCTGGCACACCATCGATTCCATCAGCGCTAAACGATTCATACTGCGCAAATGTGAAGACGGCTGGCAGCTCATCCGTGTCGCAGGGGAAATAAATGGAAAGCATGGCCTTGATCGCGATACCGCTCGCGACTGGGCCACTCGCGCAGCGCGCACAAATGCGAAGACACGCATTATCAACTGGCTTCCCACAAATTCTAACGACGACGTCTCGATCACTTTTCACGGCAGCGGAATCCCTCGATAACGTGGCAGCTTTTTAATAGCGCCCTAATCTCAGCGTCGGATTGATCACCGACCGCCCAAGCATCGGTCAGGTCGATACCGCATCACCGGTTGGACATCTCGGAGGTCTCGAGACCGGGTTTGCGGAGGAAAGCAGCGTAGCCAACCACACTCGAACCAACTACTGCCGACCGCCACAGTTGAGTGGAGTGCACACCCACCGTCCAGGCGATCAGGTTTTCACCAGGCAACACAAGACCGTACGCGCCGCTAGACGATCTCCACATGCCCAGGACCCATCACAAATTGACCAAACCAGAAGTTCGATCGCCTAAACTCCCTCATTGGCGCATGCTGAACCGATCCAAAATCGACCTGCAGATGATCCGATGAGATCATGAAGACAACGCAAAACGCTCCTGACCTGGATGAAAATCTCAGATCAGGAGGGCTTCAACGATAATTGGAGTTGAGGGAACTCGAACCCCTGGCCCTCACATGGAATGACTCCTGTTCTGCTCCAAGCAAATTAGAGTAACGATGATGCGATTCCGGCGCCACTCGGAGAATCACCGGGCCCTGTCCGCACAGCTCGACGCGGAAGATGCTGTTGTACATGCCGTTCCCCAACTCGACAGCTGACACGACACGCACGTCCGGACCGAACGCACGACGACATAGACCCTCCACCTCCACTGCCGTCACCGGCTGCTGGAACGCGCCCGCACCACGCGCGATTGCACGGAACTCCATGGGATGCCTTCCACTCGTGGGGACGCGGTCGATCATGACAGGTCGAACTGGCCGTCTTTTCGCGGTCCACTTGTTCTCGGTGTAGACCTGAGGGGCAGCTCAGGATGACGGGAGTGCCGCACGGCAGCGTGTCTGTCGCAGGTCACCGCAACCTCCACGCAGTTCTCGTCGCCAATGGAGTAAGAGGACTTGGCGAACGGCCGCGCGGTCGAGTTCCAGTTGGATAGTCATCATGGGGTTCCTGTTTGCTGGTGAGTTAGGCGCTCACGTGCTCCAGGAAGTCAACGCTGTCTCGCGGGCTCAGGGCACCACAGCGTAGCCGCTCTTAGAGGTTGCTGTAGCGGGTCACCTGCGGGGCCTCGGTCAGCGAGGTGAGCACGACGTCGGTGGTCACGGTGTCCACCGCGATCACCTGTGGGTGCGGTGCTCGGGGTAGGTGTAGAGGGAGAACGCCAAACGCGGTGTCACGTACCCGTCGACGACGGCCGCCGCTGGCAGCACCAGAACGGCTGCGGATCACCGCACCGATTTGGGCGAGAGCAACCGGTTCGCCTGGGGCGGCTGCCGTGTAGTACCCGGCGGCAGGTTGAGGCGACCATCAGAGCCAGTCGGGTTGGCCCCGACCAAAGAAGCAGCCGAACTCGGCGTGTGCTGGCAGTGCGCACATCGCTGCGTCCGCTGTTTCCACGATGAAGGCTTGGCGGGTCTAACCGATCGGTCAAGCCGGCCGCAAGGTCTCACGGGTCCTGGTCCGCACTGTCGGAGAACCGGGCCGCCGTCTCAGAACCGCCCATTCGGGTTATCGCACCTGGAGCAGAATCCTGACCCTGTTTCGCCTGATCAACACCGCTGCTCCAGTTCTGCTCCAGTTCGGCACGCGCCAGTCCACACAGGGCGGAGAAACAAGACCGCCCGCCGACCTCATCCTTGCAGGTCAACGGGCGTCCCGGTCAAGCTATGTGATGGTGGAGCTGAGGGGACTCGAACCCCTGACCCTCACACTGCCAGTGTGATGCGCTACCAGCTGCGCCACAGCCCCGCAGCGGCTTTCGGGCTTCCCCGTGCCGTGCGATGCATACAGTACAACATCCCGACACCGGGATGGAAATCGGGGGTACCCCGCGATCGATTCGGCACTTCCGACACTCTGACCTGCACAGACGGGGCGCCCGCCAGGTGGCGGGCGCCCCGTCGTCGATCAAGCTCTGCCTCGGCGCGCGGGCCGGGCGGTCAGATCAGCTCCCGGTGGCGATGGCGTTCTCGAGCCACTGCGAATCGGCGTAGTCGAAGCGCTCCCGGCCGACCGCGATGAGCGGCGTCCCGTGGAAGCGGCCCTCCTCGTTCTGCAGGTGCTCGGTCGCGTCCGCCGTGATCAGCTCGTCGGCGACCAGGGCGTTGTGCTCGCCGTCGCGCACGCAGGTCGCGAAGGCCGGGTCGTCGACGCCCAGCTCCTCGCCGAGGTCGATCAGCTGATCGGCGTTCCACACCGTGGAGCCGCTGGCGGGCTGCGCCGCGAACAGGCTGGCGTGGAAGTCGACGAAGACGTCCTGGTCTGCGGCGCAGAGGGCTGCGTTCGCCGAGCGCATCGAGTATCCCGGTGCCGAGTTGGACTCGTTGAGCATGGGGAGCATGTGGTAATTGATCTGCACCGTGCCCTCGGACAACGCCTCGTCGATCTCCTCGCCGTAGACCTCCTCGAACTGGGCGCAGCCCGGACAGAGGAAGTCCTCGTAGATATCGATGGTGACGCCGGCGTCCTCTTGGCCGACCAGCACCGAGCCGCCCTCCCGCGCCACGGGATGGTCGCCCAGCCGCACGGCCGAGATCGTGTCGGCCGCCTGCTGTTCCTCCCGATCCTGGGTGAGCAGCACGCCGCCGATGACCGCGATGGCCACGACGACCACCACCACGACGCCGATCACGACGGTGTTCTTGCCGCCCCCGCCCTTGGCGGACTTCATCGCCTTGGCCGCCGCCGCCTGGGTCTGCTGCTGTCGGTACTTCCGAGCACTGCGCTCCGCGCCGCCCACGTTCACGTCCTTCCTGCAACCTGCTGCGAGGTCCGGCACGCCCACCGTGCGGAGGATCGTCGCGGGCGGGAACCCCGCGCCGCTCGACCGAGCCTGAATCGACGAGGCCTCGTCGTCGCGACGGGCGTCGATCACGCCGGGTGATGGTCCGGACAGAATCGCGAGCGTACTCAGACAAACTGAAAGCAAGCTTAAGGCGCCACGTCCGATTCTCGTTCAGGGAAGGCCCCGGCCTGCCCGATGTCACGGTGTGTGGTCAGGCGTCCGGCTGGCCCGGCTTGCCGCCGACCCGCTCGCCGGTGGGCGGTTCCGGAGCCTCGAACAGCGCGCCCGACTCGGGGGCCAGCTCAGTGGCCGTCCCCGGTGTCGTCGGGTCGACGTCGGCTGCCTCGGCGGGCTTCGGCAGCGTCTCCGGGGCGGGAGCCCAGAAAATCACGGCGAGCAACGTGATGAGCCCAGTCACGCCGAACGCGGCGCCGTAGGAGACGGTGTCGGCGAGCACACCCGCCACCAGCGGTCCGATGATCGCGCCGACGTCGGCGGACATCTGGAAGCCCGCGAGCACGGGGCCGCCCTTGCCCCGGTTGCCGATGATGTCGGCGACCACGGCGCTCTGCGGCGGACTGAGCATGCCGGAGCCGATGCCCGCGACCAGCGAGGCCGCCAGGAACAGTTCCACGGAGCCGGTGAAGCCCAGCCAGATCGTGCCGCCGCCCGACACGAGCAGCCCGGCCAGCGCCAGGGGCTTGCGGCCGATCCGGTCGGCGAGCCTGCCTGCGAAGAGCAGCGCAGCCGCGTTGCCTGCCGCGAAGACGGCGAGGGAGAAGCCCGCCATGCTCTCCCCGGTACGCAGCACCTCGACCACGAACAGCGGGATGAGCGAGATCCGCACGCCGAACACGGCCCAGCCGTTGCCGAAGTTCGACGCCAGCGCCGCGCGATAGGTGGGGTGCCGCAGCGCGTCCCTGATCCGCAGCGGCTCGGCCGTCTCGTCCTGGGTCTCCCGGTCGGCCAGGCTGGAGTTCCGCAGGAAGATCAGCGACACGAAGGCCGCCACCAGCACGGTCACCCCGTAGACCAGGAACGGGAGCCGGATCGAGACCTCGACCAGCCCGCCTCCGATCAGCGGCCCGGTGATGTTGCCGAGCAGGAAGGACGTCGCCCAGAGCCCAGAGGCCCTGCCGCGCATCGCGGGCGGCGAGAGCCGGATGAGCATCGCGACGCCGGACACGGTGAACATGGTCGAGCCGATGCCGCCGAGTGAGCGGAAGAGCAGCAGCTGCCAGTACTCGGTCGCGAAACCGCAGACGCCGGTCGCGACCGCGACGATGACCAGGCCCCAGAAGTAGATCCGCCGTTCACCCCACCGGGTGACCAGCTTGCCACTCGCCGGGGCGAACAGCAGTCGCATGAAGGCGAAGGCGCTGATGGTGAGGGAGACCGCCGTGACGCCGACGTCGAAGCTTGCCGCGAAGGTGGGCAGTGCGGGGGCGAGGATGCCGAACCCGACCGCGATGATGAAGCCGCAGGCGACGAGGATCCAGATCTCGACGGGAAATCGATCACGAGTGCCGGGGCTTCGGTTCGGCTGGTTGGTCGTCTGCTGATCCGTCCCGGCCGCCGATGGCACCTGTTTCCTCCTTAGCTTTTTAGCAGGGCTAAGAATACCGGTGCCGGCCCTTGATTGGAAATTGATTCATGTACGACCGTGCACGAGCAGCGGCGGCCGGTCCACCCCGGTGATCGTCGGCCTGACGAGGTCGGACGCCGTCGACGGTCCGCACCCTCACGGCGGGGGCGATGCCAGCACGCCGGATGCGGGCTCGGCGCCGGATCGGCCCGTCTTCCCAGGTGACCGGGTCGAGCAAGGCCATCGCGCCGACACCCCAGGCCGCCCGCGCACCGGTTCGGACCCCGGTCGCCCCGGTCACGGGCCGCACGCGGTCGGAGCACGGCCACGGCCGCCTACCGTGGTCGGCATGAGACCAGGAGGCGGCGTGCTCCCCGCCGAGCTGCCCGCGCTGCCCATTCGGGACGTGCTCGACACGGTGACCGCCGCGCTCGCCGATCGAGGCGTCGCGGTGCTCAGCGCGCCGCCAGGCACCGGGAAGACCACGCTGGTGCCGCTCGCGCTCGCCTCGGCCGGGCTCCGGGTCCTCGTCGCCGAACCGAGGCGGCTGGCCACACGGGCGGCCGCCGCGCGGATGGCCGAGCTGTGCGGGGACGCCGTCGGCGAGACGGTGGGCTACGCCGTGCGCGGTGATCGACGTCGCTCCGCCGCGACCCGCGTCGAGGTCGTGACCAGCGGTCTACTGGTGCGCAGGCTCCAGTCCGATCCGGAGCTGCCCGGTGTCGACGTCGTGCTGCTCGACGAATGCCACGAGCGGCATCTGGACGCCGATCTGGCCCTGGCGCTGCTGCTGGACGCCCGCGCCGGGCTGCGCCCGGATCTGCGACTGCTCGCCGCCTCCGCCACCGTCGACACCGACCGGCTGGCCCGCCTGCTCGACGACGCCCCGGTGATCCACGCGACCACCCGAACCTTCCCCGTGCAGACCTCCTATGTCGCGCCGGTCCGCCGCGAACGGGTCGAGAACACCGTGGCGAGGGCGGTGCGCACCGCGCTGGCCGAGAACACCGGTGACCTGCTGGTCTTCCTCCCCGGCGCGGGCGAGATCCGCCGAGTGACCGCGCTCCTCGGCGGCCTCGGCGACGTCGACGTACTACCGCTGCACGGCAGGCTGAGCACCGAGCGCCAGGACCATGCCCTGCGGACGGGTCCTCGACGCCGGGTGGTGCTGGCCACCGCCGTGGCCGAGTCGAGTCTCACGGTGCCGGGCGTCCGGGTGGTGGTCGACTCCGGGCTGGCCAGGACGTCGCGAACCGATCATCGGCGCGGCCTGTCCGGCCTGGTCACCGGCCGGGTCTCGGCGGCCGTCGCCGATCAACGTGCGGGCCGCGCGGGCAGGCAGGGCCCCGGCCGGGTGTATCGCTGCTGGCCGGAGCATGAGCACTCGACCCTGCCGCGCCACCCGGAGCCCGAGATCCGCACGGCCGACCTCACCAGGCTGGCCCTGGAACTCGCCTGCTGGGGCACCCCGGACGGCGCCGCCCTGCGGTGGTGGGACGCTCCGCCGTCGGGCCCGCTGGCGGCGGGCCGCGACGTGTTGACCGCGATCGGCGCCCTCGACGCGAGCGGGACGGTGACCGCTCGCGGCACCCGATTCGCCGGGCTCGGTCTGCATCCTCGGCTGGCGCGGGCGCTCTGGGACGGTGCGGCTCGGCTCGGCGCCGACACCGCAGCCGAGATCGTCGCGCTGCTCGACGAGGAGCCCGGGGGCACCTCGGATCTGCTCGACGCCTGGCGGCTCTCCCGCACGGCGGAGGGCGGCTCGGCCCGGCTGCGACGCGAGACGAGCAGGCTGGCTCGGCTCGTCGCCGACGCCGTGCCGCCTGGCCTGCGTTCGCGGGGCAGGGCGACCGGACCGGGTACGGCCGCCGGACGACCGACGGCGGGCAGGCCGGAGTCGGACGTCTCGTCCCCCGCCGACCGGAATCCCGGCGGGGCGGACCGCACCCGGTCGGGCGCAGGCTCGTCGTCCGGCGCCGCGCAGGCGGAGGCCGCCGCGCTCGTGGTGGGGCTGGCCTTCCCCGAACGGCTGGCGCGACGACGCGGCGCGGCGGGTTCCACCTATCTGATGGCAGGCGGCACC
Organism: Actinoalloteichus fjordicus; assembly: GCF_001941625.1. NCBI lineage: Bacteria > Bacillati > Actinomycetota > Actinomycetes > Pseudonocardiales > Pseudonocardiaceae > Actinoalloteichus > Actinoalloteichus fjordicus. Next base: position 1,084,685 of record NZ_CP016076.1, on the reverse strand, counting down.
GCGGTCGACCTGCCCTCGGGCAGTGCGCTGACCGGTGCCGCCTGGCTCGCCGTCGCGGTCGCCGACCGATCGCCGGGACAGCCGCACGCCACCGTCCGGCTCGCCGCCCGCGCCGACGTCGACCTGGCCACGGCCGCCGCACCCGCGCTGCTGGCCGAGGCCGACGAGGTCGGCTGGGTAGACGGCGAGGTGCGGGCCCGGCGGGTGCGGCGGCTGGGCGCGATCGTGCTGACGGAGCGGGATCTCACCGACCCCGACCCGACGGCGGTGCGGGCGGCGGTGCTCACCGGGCTGCGGAAGGAGGGGCTGGGCCTGCTGCGCTGGGAGCCCGCCGCGACGGCGCTGCGTGATCGGCTGGCGTTCCTGCATCACGCCCTGGGCGAGCCGTGGCCCGCGATGAGCGACGAGGCGCTGTCGTCGACCCTGGACGACTGGCTCGGCCCCGCGTTGACCCGAGTCCGCCGCCGAGCCGATCTGGCCCGCGTCGACGCCGGGCAGGCCCTGCGCAGGATCATCCCGTGGGAGGTCGCGGGCAGGCTGGACGAGCTGGCGCCCGAGCGCATCGAGGTGCCGTCTGGCTCCAAGGTCCGCATCGACTACCGCAGCGAACGGCCGGTGCTGCCGGTGAAGGTGCAGGAGGCCTTCGGCTGGTCTCAGACGCCCAGGGTCGCGGGCGGCCGGGTGCCGGTGCTGTTGCACCTGCTGTCGCCCGCAGGCAGGCCCGCCGCCGTCACCGACGACCTCGCGTCGTTCTGGAGCACCGGATATCCACAGGTTCGATCGGAACTGCGCGGGCGCTATCCCCGGCATCCCTGGCCGGAGGACCCCACCACGGCCACGCCGACCCGCAGGCTGCGACCGCGCTGAGGCGACTCGGTCCGCAGTCCTGAGCCGCTGCCTGCCGAGACCGGCGGTTCGGGCCGGGCCGAGCACGACCCGTCGAACCCGTCGGCCCGCCGCGCGTCGACTCGGCTGCCGTCCGATCAGCTCGCGAACGACGCCGGGCCACGACGCCGCTGGAGACGGACCGATCCCGGCCGTCCCGAGAGACGGCCGGGACCAGGAGAGGACCGCCGATCATCGGCGCGGCTCACCCGCCCGGCTCGGCAGTGAACTGCCGGGCGGCCGCAGCGCGCCCGCTGACGTCCCGAGGCGGATAGCCGAGGAGCCGGTGCCGGTCGAAGGGCGCCTGCCTGCGACCGACTGCCGCCGACCCGGCTCGCGCCGACCCGCCGACCCGCCGACGGCCGCAGAACGCGAACGGCCGGGACACCCCAGCAGGGCCCCGGCCGTCGTGCCGCGTCGGATAAGTCAGCCGATCGCGGTGATGCGGCCCTCGCCGCCCACCGGGTACTGCTCGGCGCTGATCACGCCGGACAGTCCGTCCTGGAGGTACTCGTTGAGCGCCTGCTGATACGTCTTGCCGACCGGGGTGAAGTCCAGGCCGCCCAGCGGATAGCCGTCGCCGCCCCGCGCCGAGAAGTCGTTGGATGCGACCGCGATCGGGTCGCCCTCGACGACCTCGCCGTCGGCGACCAGCACGGTTCCGTCGTCCAGGACGACACTGCGGACCCGCTCCCCCGGTGTGAGGATCTCGCCGGTGTTCGCGTCGATCTCCTGCGCGACGGCGGTCACGTCGTACTCGAACCGCAGGCCCGCGACCTGGATGAACTGTCCTGCCGCACCGGGAGCTCCGGAGACGCCCCGCTCCAGAAGCTGCCGCAGGGTGTCCCTGGGGACCGCAGGCAGCACGGACACGAAGTTCGCGAACGGCGCGACGTCGTAGGTGTTCAGCTCGGTGATCGCGCCCGCTGGGATGGTGGAGTCGTTGCGGATTCCACCGCCGTTCTGGATGCCGACCTGCGGGACCGGCACGCCGAACTCCTCGGCCTGGCCGCTCGCCGACCACACCATGGCGTCGGCGAGCAGATTGCCCAGGTTGGTCTCGCGGCTGCGCACGGCATCGCGGACGCCGTCGAGCGGGACCTCGCTCTGCGCGACGACGGTCTCGGCGAGCCCGGCGATGTACTCCTCGACCGGCTCCTCCACGGTGCGCTGCACCTGGCGGTCGGGCCGGACCGCGTCGTCGCCGACGCCGGACACGCGAACCGGCTGGGTCTTGGCGTCGTCGTAGCCGAGCAGGTTGCCGCGCCAGTCGAAGTTGAGCACCACCCGACCGATGTACTTGTAGTTGCCCGTGGTGGTCACCACCGGCACGTCCCGGCCGTCGCGATCCTGGGCCACGATGGGGAAGCCGCGCTCGGCCACGTCACCGGGGATCAGCTCGTCCTCCGGATCGGCGAGGATCTCGCCGCCGCCCGCGCCGACGATCACGTCCACGCCGGACAGTTCGGGTGCCAGGGCCAGTTCGTTGTCGATGTCCTGCAGGTGTGAGAGCAGCACGACCTGATTGACCCCGCGCCGTTGGAAGCCCTCGGCGAGTCCGTTGGCGATGCCTGCGAGGTCGTCCTGCACCTCGACGTCGCGCGGGCTGGACAGCGCAGGCAGCTCAGGAGTGGTGAGGCCGATGATCCCAATCGGCTTGCCTGCCTGCCAGGAGACGTGACTGGTCACGAGCGTGCCGTTGCGGGTGTAGCCGGTGAGCGAGGGCTCGCCGGAGACGTCGAGGTTGGAGCCGACGAACTTGGTGCCGCCCCGGAAGCTGCTCATGAAGTCGGCCAGGACCTCGGGGCCGAAGTCGAACTCGTGATTGCCGATGGCGGTGGCGTCGAAGCGCATCGCCTTGAACGCCAGGGCGTCGTAGTAGGGCGCGCCCTTGTCGATGCTGGCGGCGAACTCGGGGCCGGGCAGGTAGTTGTCGCCGCCGGAGACGACGAGCGCGCCCCGATGGAAGGCCGTTCCAGCGTCCGGCCTGCCGGTGACGGCGTCCCGACGAAGCTGGTTCATCAACGTGGTGGTCCTGGCGACACCGCCGAAGGCCCGCTCCTCGTCGGGGCTGATCGCCCCGTCGCCGTCGATGTCGGCGTCCACCCCGAGGAGTTGGGACTCGCCGTCGTTGATGAACAGGACGGTGAGGGTGTACGCGGGGCGGTCGCCCCACCAGTCTGCACCGGCCGGGGCCGCGAGACCCGCCATCATCAGCGTGGCCAGCGATGCGGTGAGCAGGGCTCTACCGGCGCGCTTGCGAACAGGGCTTGGGGCGTGCACAGCACTCCTTCATGATCTTCATTCGGCGGCGGCCCGACATCACTCGCCAACAGACGAGGGCGAGGACACCGGCCGCGAGACACGGTCGAGGGTGAAGACGGTGTCAGGTCGAATACTGAACCACGACGCCGAGGAACTCCAGAGAATCCACTCGGTCCGTGGCGGGGACCGCACCGAGCGTCGGACCCGATCACGCGCGTCCCCCTTTCCGTGGCGGCGGACCCGACGGCGACGTCTCGTTCACCGCAGTCGGCGAGTCAGGCGGCATTCCGTCGGCGGCCCAGCAGCCACAGCCCCGTTCCCGCACCGAGCAGGACCAGCCCCGAGAACAGCAGCCCCATCCCGTCGATGCCGGTGTCGGCCAGGTCCTCGGGTGCCGAGGCCTCGCCGTCCGAACCGCCGCCTGAACCGCCGTCGGCCCCCGTGGGCGCCGTGGAGTCCGGGCTCGCGGAACCGGACTCGGCGGGCGGCCACGTCGGCTCCGGCGAGCTGCTCTCCGTCGGCTCGCCCGGCTCGCCCGGCTCGTCGGAGCCGTCGCCGCCGTCGATACGAAAGAGCGTGGTGGTGCCGGACACCTCGTTGGCGACCGCCAGCAGCGGCGTGTCCGGCAGCGGGCTGTCCTCGGCGGCGATGAAGGTGAGTCCTTCGGCTCCGAGGTCGCCCGCCCGCTGCCAGTCCGCCGATTCGGGGTCGACGGTGAAGTCCCGGTTGTTCACGTACTGCACGAACTCGGGCGCCGCAGGCTCGGTGACGTCGTAGACCATCACGCCGCCGATGCGCTCCAGACCGATGAAGGCGTAGGTACGGTCGGCGATGCGGCCGGTCGTCACGCCCTCCGGTTCGGGGCCCTTGTCGTCGCTGCGGTTGTCGAAGGTGTTCTCCGTGTGGTTGCTGTTGAACATCTCCGGGTACAGCTCGGCGGTGATGCGTTCGAAGTCGGCGCCGGAGTCGAAGACCTGTTCACCCTCGGTCGACCAGATCGAGAAGGACCGGCCGCCGAAGGAGTGCAGCTCCTCGTAGCAGGGCTCGTCGCCCTCCCGCAGTCCGTTCGCGGCGGTGACGTTGAGCCTGCCGAGGTTCTCCTCGGCGACGAGTTCCGCGGGGCCGCCGGGGAAGTCGGCGAAGGCGTCCTCGCACAGTGGCGCGACATCGGTGACCAGATCCGCGATGCGGTACTCCTCGCCGTACCCCGCCCAGTCCCGCGAGTCGCCCTCGTTGGCCGTGACGAGGTAGGTCGCCCCGGCCGCCTCGTAGGCGGCCATCCCGTCGGGCTGATACATGCCCTTGACCAGCCACGACGCGATGTTGATCGCGTCGTCGCGGTTGGAGACGTCGAGTTCGGCGCCGGGCAGCGAGTGGTCCTTGACGCCCAGCGGCAGGATGTCGGTGATCTCGGCGCCCGCGATGTCGACCACGGCGATCGCGTTGGCCTCCTGAAGCACCGCGTACGCGGTGGTGCCCGTCGCGTCGACGGCGAGATACTCCGGCTCGAGGTTCTCCGAGACCCGGCGCTGCGGATCGGTCGTCGGCCCGTACACCCGGACGTCGGCGGGCAGCTCCCGGCCGCCGTCGGGGTCCCAGGCCCGGAAGTCGGCGGTGCGCACGTCGTCCTGGGTCAGGTCGGCGAGGTCTCCGGACACGTCGATGATCGACACCGAGCCCTCGGGATCGACCGCGTAGTCCTCGGCGGGCTCGCCCTCGTTGGCGACGAGCAGGGCGGCGCCGTCCGGAGTGAAGGCGAGCATGTCGGGCAGCGATCCCACTCGCAGCGCGCCGCGCGGCTCGCCGTCGGAGTAGAACACGACCCAGCCGGGGTCGGTCTTCGGATCTGCTTCCACCGCGACGGCGACGAGTCCGTCCGCCCGGACGTCGACCGAGTTCACCACGGCGCCGTCGACGACCGTGGACCCGTCCGAGGTGGGGACGCCGACGGTCTCCAGGCTCGACACGAGGTCGGGCGCCGTCGGATCGGCGATGTCGAGCACGTCGATCCGGGCCTCGGCCGCGTTGACCACGAAGAGCTGTTGCAGCCGAGGGTCATGGGCGACGATCTCGGCCGCGCTGGCGTCGAACACGCCGCTCGCGTAGCTGCCGAGGACGGACAGGGACAACGGTCCAGGCCCGTGGACGTCGGGCTGAACGGGCTGCGCGAGAACGGGCGCGGCGGCGAGCACCGCGAGGGTCGTCGCGGCCAGCGCCGCGACGGAGAGACGTCGCATCAAGGACTCCAGGTTCGATGGGCCCGCCCATCACAGTGCAGCCACATGAGGCTCACGTGGAACACACATGTCCCATCGGGGTGGCCTGCCCGTCACCCAGGTGAACAGCGGTGATCAGCACCGACGACGGCGACGGACCGCGACGGCCCCGTCTCGACGCGCGAAGAGCACGGCCGCCCGCAGCAGGCCCAGCCGAGACACCAGGCGCCCGCGCCCGACCCCACAGACACCAGTAGTCGGCCCGACGCCGGCCCCGCCGCACCCGTCCCCCACCACACCCGTCGCTGTACGGCCGCCCGGCAGACGAGCAGGCACTGTCCCCGGCGAATCGAGTGGTCTCGGGTTCTGCCTACGTCGGCTGAACTACCGTGCCTCGTCGTGCGGACCACGACGACTTCCTCGACGCGCTGGCTCAGGTCGGTGCGGGCGGCACCGCGTTGGACCCCGAGGTGGTGCGCAGGCTGCACGTCTCGCGGAGCACGGTGGAGAAGCACGTCAACGCGGTCTTCGACAGACCCGGCCTGTCCGAGGCCGTGGGCTACCACCGACGAGTGCTCGCGATCCTGCGCTATCTGGAGTCCTGACCATTGCCGGTCTCCCGAGCCGCCGGAGGGCAGTCGGGCCCGCCTCCGCGACGGGGGGACGGGCCCGATCGGTGGAGAGATCAGTTGTCGCGATAGCGCTCGATCACCTGAGTGCTGTCGTCGCCGGTGATGATCTGTGTCCGCTCCGGGTCGGCGGGCGGCTCGGCGGCCGGATCGATGCCCTGCGCCTTCAGTCTGCGGTTCTTCATGATGCGCAGCACCACGAACGCGACGACGGCCACGACCACGGCGATGAGGACGGCTCGGGAGAACACGCCCGCGTACTCGTCGACGATGTGCCAGTTCTCTCCCAGCTGATAACCGGCCACCACGAAGATCGTGTTCCAGATCAGGCTGCCCAGCGTGGTGAAGAGGATGAACGTCGCGATGGACATTCGCTCGACGCCCGCGGGTATCGAGATGAAGCTGCGGAAGATCGGGATCATCCGTCCGAAGAACACGGCCTTGACGCCGTGCTTGATGAACCAGGCCTCGGTCTTGTCGATGTCCTCCGTCTTGACCAACGGCAGCTTGGCGGCGATGGCTCTGGTGCGGTCGCGGCCGAGCAGTGCGCCGACGTAGTAGAGGACGATCGCACCCACGACGGAGCCGACCGTGGTCCAGATGAGCGCGCCCGCCAGGCTCATGTTGCCCTGGCTCGCGGTGAAGCCCGCCAGCGGAAGGATCACCTCACTCGGCAGCGGCGGGAAGAGGTTCTCCAGGGCGATGGCCAGTCCGGCGCCGGGGCCGCCCAACGCCTCCATCAGGCCGATGGCCCAGCCTGCGAGCCCTCCCGGCGGCTCTGATGCAGACTCCGCCGCCAGGTGAATGAGATTCATGCATGACTCCCTTGATTCATGCTGGAAACGCTAGGAGAACCACCGGCTGAGAAACATAAGGGCCACCATCGTATTGCCGCCGACCACACCGCAGCGCCAGCCCTGCGGTTTCCCACAATACGCGGGCACACAGGGTGATTCGGACACCCGGTCGTCGCTGAACACGGATTTCACTCGGCGAACTCGGCCGCTGTGTGCATCCGAGAAATTCGCGCGGCATCGCGGCCTGACTGGCGAGTAACGAGGCCGAGTGCCGAACCGACGGAAGTGGCGCCTTGAGTCGATCGGCGCATCGGAAATTCGATGAGACTCCGCCCGATGGGCGCCCGCAGTTGCACGGGCAGCCTCCGCCGCGACGCCCGCGCCCCGACTGCGGCAGGACTCCAGGCGTGGCGGCCGCCGGGATCGGGCATCGCCCGGCAGACGACGGGACGGAGCACTCGTCGGCCCAATATGCCTCTCGAGGTATATTACCGTCATGGCAACTACCTTCGAAGTGCTCGCCGAGCCGCGCAGGAGGGAGATCCTGGACATCCTCCGGGCAGGTGAACGCCCGGTCGGCGATCTCGTCACCCGCCTCGCCCTCAGCCAACCTGCCGTCTCCAAGCACCTCAGGGTGCTGCGGGAGGCGGGGCTGGTCGAGGTCCGTCACGATGCTCAACGCCGGTGGTATCGGCTGTGTCCCGAGCCGCTGGCGGAGATCGACACCTGGCTGGCGCCGTATCGGAGGTTCTGGAACCAGCGACTCGACGCGCTCGAACGACGACTCGACGAGATGCCCGACGAGCCCGCCGCGCCGTCGGCCTGACCCAGACCGACGGGCCCCATCACCAACCGCACCACCCGGCCCGGCGATCCCCGAGGAGGACACGATGAACCCGCCCGACCCGACGCTGCACACCGTCAACGGCCACCCGCAGTTGCGGTTGCGCCGCGAGCTGCCACACCCCCCGGAGAAGGTGTGGCGCGCCATCACCGACCCGGCCGAACTGGCGCACTGGTTCCCGGCGACCGTGCGCACCGAGCTGCGGGCGGGCGCTGAGATGCACTTCGTCTTCGAGGACGGGGAGTTCGTCGACACCGACGGCGAGATCCTCGAGATCGATCCGCCGAAGGTCTTCGTCTTCCGCTGGGGGCAGGAGGTGCTGCGCTGGGAACTCGTCCCGGCCGAGCACGGATGCATCCTGTACTTCAGCCACACCTTCACCGGCCCCGACGGCTGGGGCGACCGACTCGCTGCCGCCCGACACGCCGCAGGCTGGGTCGCCTGCCTGGACCTGCTCGTCGATCTGCTCGACGGCCGTCCCCCGCAGACCGCCACGACCAGGGTGGCCGACGACCAGTGGTTCGACCGCAGCGAGCAGTACACCGAGGCGTTCGGCATCGCCGAAGGCGAGGTCGACGAGACCTCCGACGGATTCCGACTGCGCATCGCGCGGGATCTCGTCCAGTCCGCCGAGGACGTCTGGGCCATGCTCACCTCGGACGACCCTGCGGACGAGGACGATGCGACGCCGGATTCCGCACGCGACGAGGCTTCCGAGAGCGCGGACGAGGAGCCGGGACGGGCCGGAGTGCAGGCCGGTTCCACCGACGTCGGAGCGACTCCCCCGCTGCAATTCACCAACGGCTTCGTGCCTGCCGGCCCGATCACCTCGGTCGAACCCGGCCGGACCCTGGAGTACCGCTGGGAGCACGACGGAGCGGCCGCAGGCCTGGTCCGGTGGGAGTTCCACGCCCACGAGTTCGGCTGCGCCATCCAGATCGTCCAGACGGTGCCTGCGACGCTGGCCGGTACGCGAGCAGTTGCGCTCGCCGCCTGGCAGACCCACCTGGAGGTGCTGGTCAGGACGCTGCACGGCAGGCCGCAGTGCTGGCCCTTCGAGCGGACCGAGGAGCTTCGACGCCGGTACGAGGCGCGGCTGGGCTGACGGCCTGCGGCGACTCGCTCGCCGCGCGATCGGCCGTAGGCTCGACCGACGTCGCTCGCCCGCCGGTCACCGTCGTCGATCCGGTCAATCCGGTCGATCCGGTCGATCCGGTCGATCCGATCACCACGGGCAGCGACACCATCGGCGACCTCGACACCGATCCGGCCGCCGGGCAGGACGTGCCGGTACTGCGCAGGAAGCGCGCTCGGGGCACACCGCCTCAGACGCCGAACCTGCCGAAGACTCGCGCGGCATCGCCCGGCCGTCACACCTTCGCGCCCCGTCTCGTCTCCATTCCGTCACCGCGAGCCACGAGAAGAGGAGTCGGGCATGACGAGAGAGATCACCGTCGTCGGGGGCGGGCTGGCCGGGTTGATCGCGGCGATCACCTGCGCGGAGGCGGGCGCCGCCGTCACGCTGCACGAGGCGCACGGGAGCCCGGGCGGCCGGGCCCGCGCCACCGACGAGCCGTACGTGGCGCACGACGGAGCCCACGTCTTCTACGCCGACGGGCCACACTGGACATGGCTCACCGAGCGCGGTCTGGTCGGCAGGCTCGGCAGGCCCCGCGCGCGGGCGCTCCTGCACTCGGGCTTCCGCTCCGGCGGGCGCATCCGCCTTCGGCTGCCCGCAGGCTTCCTGCGGATGGTGCTGCATCGGCGGCGGCCCGCACCGGTGGATCGGGACTTCCACAGCTGGGCAAGCGAGCACTACGGCGAGCAGGCCGCGCTCGCCGCCGCGAACGCCATCAGCGTGGTCACCTACGACGCGCACACCGGGCGGCTGTCGGCAGCCTTCGTCTGGCGCCTGCTGCATCGCGTGTTCGCGCCCAAGCCGCCCGCCGTGCGGTGGGTCGTCGGCGGCTGGCAGTCCGTCGTCGACCGACTCGCCGAACGGGCGCGGGAACTCGGCGTCCACATCGAGTCGAACTCGCGCGTCACCGAGGTCGGTGCTCGACCGACCATCGTGGCCACCGAGCTGGCCTCGGCGCGGGTCCTGCTCGGCGACGAGTCACTGCGCTGGGAGAGCGGGCACTGCGAGATGTTGGACCTCGCGGTGCGCGAGGACCGGCGGCGCGACCACTTCGTGGTCTTCGACCTGGACGAGGGCGGCTTCCACGAGAGCTACTCGATGCAGGACCCGACGGTCGCCCCGCCCGGCGAGTCGCTGTTCCAGCTCGACATGCCGGTGCGCGTCGGGGAGTCGAAGGCCGAGGCCCGCAGGCGACTCGAGACGTTCGCCGATCTCGCGCTGCCGGACTGGCGCGAGCGCACGGTCTGGAAACGCACCGCCACCGCGAGGGGACGCACCGGCGCGCTCGACCTGCCCGGTCAGACCTGGCGAGACCGCCCGGCGATCGATCGGGGCGACGACGTCTTCCTCGCGGGCGACATGGTGGCCGCACCGGGGATGCGCGGCGAGATCGCGATGAACAGCGCCGTCACCGCTGCGCAGGGCGCGCTGGCCGCCGTGGGCCTCGCCCGAGAGCCGCGCTGAGCGGGCCCCGGCCGCGCCCCGGGCTCGGCCATGGCGATCGATCCGGGGCCCGGCAGCCACGGTGAGGTGAGACGACCGTCGACGGCGGGCGAGACGACAGCGCCGGGACAGGGAGTCCGGCAGGGAACACCGTCGAACTCAGCAGGCACAGTCGCGCGGGGCCCGACCCGGCGCGGTATCCGTCGGCGTAGTCCGTGCTCGCCGTCGTCGACATCGCCGTCATCCTCGGTCGAGACCGGGTGGTCGAGGCACTCCTCGCCGCCGCAGAGCCGCGACGACTGCCCGGACTGCGCGACTGACCCTCGGGAACAGTCCTGCGCCGAGACCTGCTCCGGAACCGGGGACCACCGAACAGCCGACCACCCGTTCCGCCCGCTGCCCGCTGCCCGCTGCCCGCTGCCCGCTGCCCGCTGCCCGCTGCGGAGCATCGCCGCCGAGGCGTAGGCGAGCGCGCGTCGGCGGGCCGACGAACTCGTAACGGCCCGGACGGTGCGCGACCGCAGTGACCGGATGCGCCGGATCAGCGCGCGGCTAGGCGCAGCACGTCTTCCACCATGGCCGAGGCGGCCTCGACGTCCGCCGGGGGGAACAACCCGATGCTGTGCACTCCGGCGTCCTCCAGCTCCTCGATATGGGCCACCGCGTCCTCGAAGGTGCCGACCGGGCCGAGTTCCCGCCACCACTCCGGCGGCATCGTGCCCAGCCCGTCGACGCCGTCGCGGGTGAAGAGGTCGAGAAGGTCAGGGAAGAAGGACAGCACCGTGAGCCCCGGCGAGGGGTCGGCCAGCTGCGAGGCCAGCCACGGCGCCATCCGCCGGTAGGCCGTGGTCCGGTCCTGCTCGATGCACAGGAAGGAGAAGGCGGCGACGTGGAAGTCCACCGGGCTCCCCGCCTGCTCGATCGCGGCGCGGACATAGGACGGGCTCGCGGGTTCGGCGAGCACTATCCCGCCTGCGGCTCGACCGGCGACCGCCAGGGACTTCGGACCGCGCACGCCTGCCAGCAGCGGCGGCGGCGTGGCGGGCGACTGGTCGAGGGCGACGCGATCCAGCCGGACATAGCGCCCGTCGACGGTCACCTCCTCCCCCGCCAGCAGCCTGCGCACGGCGGTGAGGACCTCCTCCAAGGCGGTCAGCGGGGAAGCGGGTCGCACGCCCATCTGGCGCATCCAGGACTGCACGCCGTGGCCGATGCCGGGCAGCACCCGATCGGGAGCCAGTCGGCAGAGCGTGGCGATCTCCATTGCGGTGATCGCGGCGTTGCGGGCGACGGCGGGCAGGATGCCGATACCCACCGTCAGCCGCTCGGTGACGGCCAGCGCGGAGGCGGCCAGGCTGATCCCGGCGGTGTAGAAGCAGTCCTCGATCACCCAGAGCTGGTCCGCGCCGCCCGCCTCCAGCCTGCGGGCGAACTCGGTGACCTTCGACGGTTCGAAGGTCCGGTCGAAACACATTCCGATGCTCGCGCGGCGCGTACTCATGATCTCACCCTAGATGCGGCGGGTCCCGCCGAGCGGTCAGAACGCGCGGCGACCGAGATGCGTCCGCCTGCCTTCGGCGCGGTCGACCGCCCCGGCCGGGCAGGCGACAAGAAAGGCCCCGACCTCATCAAGGTCGGAGCCTTCTCGGTCTTCACCGGCGCGAACCCTCCGGCGGGCTCCGGGCGGGCCCGCGTCAGAACAGGGTCGCGATGGTGGAGGTGCCGGGAATCGAACCCGGGTCCTCCGTCGCCTCACCAGGACTTCTCCGTGCGCAGTCCGTCTTGTCTCTACTCGGCTCCACCGGTCTCACGAACTAGCCGGTGTGACGAGCCCAGCCGCTGTAAGTGTCCTACCAGGCCCCGCGGCCAAGCCTGGTAGTTGAGCCTCCTAGCTGATGCCGGGGTCCGGGACGGAGGCGTTCCCGGTCCGACAGAGTAATTCCTCGCTCAGGCAGCGAGGGCGTACTCGGCGCGACTCTTATTGTCGGCGCTTATTGATGTGCGGCGACGCTCAAGGTGGTCTCCCGCCTGCACCTGCACGCTTCTCCTGGTTCAACGTCCGAAGTCGAAACCGTTCACCCCCTCGTAGGTACTGCACCCAGCATAACGTGTCGAGGGTCGGCGATCATTCCCATTTCCCGCAGAACGCCCTGACCTGGCACTTCCACGCCATCGGCCAGGAGCGGACCCGGCGTTCGAGCAGCCTGCGGAGGCGCTGGGAACCGCCCGACATCGGTCTGCGGAGGCTCGGACACCCCGCTGCCTGCCGGGCGGCATCGGTTGTCGGACGGGCAGCGCTTGACCGAGGACCGCCCGCGCCCGCCGCAGGAGCGACGAGTCCGCCGCAGGTCAGACGCGCCCCTTACGGGCCCGCCCGTAAGCCCTGGCGATCTCGCGGTCGGCGTCGCGCCGAGCGATGTCCTGCCGCTTGTCGTGGGCCTTCTTACCCTTGGCCAGCGCCAGCTCGACCTTCACCTTGCCGTCCTGGAAGTACATCGCCAGCGGCACGAGGCTCAGACCGCTCTCCTTGGTCTTGCCGATGAGTCGCAGAATCTCCCCCTTGTGCAGCAGGAGCTTGCGGGCCCGGCGCGGCTCGTGGTTGGTCCACGTGCCCAGCTCGTACTCGCCGATGTGCAGCCCCCGCAGCCAGACCTCGCCGTCGTCGACCGTGGCGAAGGCGTCCGCGAGCGAGGCCCGTCCCGCGCGCAGCGCCTTGACCTCGGTGCCGACCAGCACCACACCCGCCTCATAGGTGTCCTGGACCTGGAAGTCGTGTCGGGCCTTCCGGTTCGACACGATCACCTTGCGTCCTTGTTCCCTGGCCATGTCGACGACTCTAACCCGCTCGGCAACGGCATTTGCGTCGACGGCGCGAGCCGGTGGGAGTGGTTCTCGACGAGCCGCCCTCTGCGCCGCGACGCGCCATGGACGTCCTGCCTCGTCGCCTCTGGTGCCGCCGGCCCCGGCAGGCGACGGCGGTGCGCCACCGAGACAGCGGCGACGCAGGACGCCTGCTGCGACGGGAGTTGCGCATCGTGCCGTCGCCTTCTCGAGGGGTGGGGTCACACATCTCTCGTTCTCCATGCAGGTCGCGTGCGGAGATCGGAGCCTCGTTCCCCGTCCGGGCGTCCTGGTCCGTCGCAGGCGCCCGACCACGACCGCCCCGCCGTCGTCGGCGCAGTCCAGACAGACCCGGCAGCAGCCGGGGTCGATCCCGACCGAGGCTCGGCAGTGCAGGTGTTCCACCCGATCGATATCTTGCCTAAATCGAACACCTGTTCGATCATCACATCATGACTTCTCACCGCACATCCCGACCACTCGACAGCCGCCGCAGCGCGCCCGTGATGGCGGCGACACTGATCGCCGGGCGAGCCGCCGATGCGGCGTCGTTCCCGCACCGCCCGCCGCACCGAGTCGCCATCGGCAGCGCATTGCCGTCGAGGACGCCGCAGCGCGCGAACCCCCGTCCCAGAGAACAACTCGCCCTGTCGACCCGGTGCCCGCCCACCTGGTCGAGAAAGCCGGACGGGCCGTCTCTCGTGAACTGAAGAGACGGCCCGTCGAGACGCAGGCCGGGACGGACCCCGGCCGAGGACGGCGCCTAGGTCCGCACGTAGAGCCGGAGGGTGACGTACCCGGTCACCGCCGAGATCGCCACCGCGACGCCCAGCAGGATCGGCGAGACCAGCAGCACATCGGCCATGCCGAGTCGGGGGATGATGCTCGCCTCGATGGGCCCCTGAAGCACTCGATCGAGGAAGGTGAACTTCGCGACCACCATGCCGCCGATGGCCAGCAGCGAGCCGATCACGCCTGCGACCACGGCCTCGATGAGGAAGGGCAGCTGGGTGTACCACCGACTCGCGCCGACCAGCCGCATGATGCCCACCTCGGTACGTCGGGTGAACGCCGAGAGCTGGATGGTGTTCGAGATCAGCAGCAGCGCCGCCACGGCCTGGATCAACGCGACCGCGAACACGGCGTTGCGGACCCCGGCGAGCACCTCGAACAACCGGTCCAGATAGTCGGCCTGGTTGGCGACCCGGTGGACACCCGGCTGGCCTGTGAACTCGGCTTCCAACGCCGGATAGCGGTCCGGATCCTCCAGCTTGATCTTCAGCGCGGCGGGCAGGGACTCCGGACGGGTCAGGTCGACCAGCTCCGGCTGGCCCTGGAAGAGCTCGACGAAACGCTCGTAGGCCCGGTCACGGCTCTCGAAGTCGACCGTCTCGATCCCGGAGGAGGCCTGGACCGACGACCAGAGACTGGCACAGGGCTCCTGCGTGCAGTCCGAGTCGGTCGCGCTGACGTCCTCGGTCAGATAGATGTAGACCTCGACCCGTTCCTGGAACAGGTCCTCCATCTGATCGATCATGCGAACGACGAGCAGCCCGCCGCCGAGCAGGCCGAGCGAGATCGCCGTGGTGAGGATCATCGCGACGGTCATCGTGACATTCCGGCGCAAGCCGGTGAGAACCTCGCTGAACACGAAACTGGCGCGCATGGGGGGCTGCGTTCCTCGAATCCGGGGGCGGGGGCGGGGGCGGGGCGGAAAAGGGGGGGCCGAGGTCAGGACATCAGGCTGATCGGGGCTCAGCGACCGACGCCGTAGACGCCTCGCGCGTCGTCACGGACGACCTTGCCGAGCTGGAGTTCGACGACACGCCGTCGCATCGAGTCGACGATCGAGTGGTCGTGGGTGGCCATCAGCACCGTCGTCCCGGTGCGATTGATCCGCTCCAGCAGCAGCATGATGTCCTGGCTCGTGTCGGGGTCCAGGTTTCCGGTCGGTTCGTCGGCCAGCAGCACCAGCGGCCGGTTGACGAAGGCCCGCGCGATGGCCACGCGCTGCTGCTCACCGCCGGACAGCTCGTTGGGCATCCGATCGGCCTTGCCGTCGAGCCCGACGAGCTGGAGGACCTCCGGGACCACCTTGCGCACGGTGTTCGGCGGCTTGCCGATCACCTCCAGTGCGAAGGCGACGTTCTCGGCGACCGTCTTGTTCACCAGCAGCCGGAAGTCCTGGAAGACGCAGCCGATGCGCTGTCGGAGTCTAGGGACTCGACGACGTGGCAACTTCGTCAGATTCCAGGTGTCCACGTGGATGGAGCCCTTGCTGGGCAGCTCCTCGCGCAGCAGCAGACGGAGGAATGTCGACTTCCCCGAACCGGACGGCCCGATGAGGAACACGAACTCGCCCTTGTCGACGTTGACCGACACATCGTCGAGGGCGGGCCTGGTCGACGTCTTGTACGCCTTGGAGACGTGCTCAAGCCGGATCACGGGGCGTCATCCTACTCTCGTGGCACTGTGGTACCTCGAATCGCCCAGAGCTGTCACCAGGCGTGATGATCAACGCTGCTTCGGCTGCGCAGCGTCGCGATACCATCACTCGCTCTGCTTACGCCACCGGATTCCGGCCTCCAGGAATCCGTCGATGTCGCCGTCCAGAACGGCACCGGGACTGCCGACCTCGTGTTCGGTTCGCAGGTCCTTGACCATCTGATACGGGTGCAGCACGTAGGTGCGCATCTGATTTCCCCAGCTCGACCCGCCGTCGCCCTTGAGCGCGTCGATCTTGGCCTGATGCTCCCGCCGCTGTCGCTCGAGCAGCTTCGCTTGCAGGACGCCCATCGCGGTCGCCCGGTTCTGCAACTGGGAGCGCTCGTTCTGACACGAGACGACGATCCCGCTGGGCATGTGGGTGATGCGCACCGCGGAGTCGGTCGTGTTGACGCCCTGGCCACCGGGACCGGACGAGCGGTAGACGTCGATCCGCAGTTCCTTCTCGTCGATCTCCACGTGGTCGGAGGGCTCGACGACGGGAACGACCTCGACGCCCGCGAATGAGGTCTGGCGGCGGCCCTGGTTGTCGAAGGGCGAGATCCGCACGAGTCGATGGGTGCCCTGCTCGACCGACAGCGTGCCGTAGGCGAACGGCGCGACCACCTTGAAGGTGGTCGACTTGATGCCCGCCTCTTCGGCGTAGGAGGTCTCGAAGACGTCCGTCCGGTAGCCGTGCCGCTCCGCCCAGCGCAGGTACATCCGCATGAGCATCTCGGTGAAGTCTGCGGCGTCCACACCGCCCGCCTCGGCCCGGACCGTGACCAGCGCATCGCGCTCGTCGTACTCGCCGGAGAGCAGCGTCCGGACCTCGACGGAGGCGATGTCACGCCGAAGACGATCCCGCTCGGCGTCGGCCTCGGCGACCGAGCCCGGATCGCCCTCTTCCTCCGCGAGCTCATAGAGCACGCCGAGATCGTCGAGACGACTGCGAAGGCGCTCGACCCGACGCAGCTCCCCCTGACGATGAGCGAGTTGGCTGGTGACGTCCTGCGCGCGTTCGACGTCGTCCCAAAGGCCGGGCAGCGCCGCCTCCTGCTCCAACTCCTCGATGCGAGCCCGCAGGTCTTCCAGGCCCATCACTGCCTCGATGCTGCTGAGCGTGTTGGACAGTTCCTTGAGATCGGCTGCGACATCGGGATTCACGGCTTCGAAGGGTACGCGGCAGGCGGCCCGGTTCGCTCAAGTGGGAGGTCAGGCACCGGGATCGCCGCCGCTGTCAGCCGAGTGGAATGGCGTCCACCATCTTCACCAACGCCCGACTGTGACCGACGGCGAAGTCTGCGGCCGCCTTGGCATACGGGTCACCGTCCGCCGCCTTGGCCGCGGCCTTCGCCGCATCGAGGCGGGCGACGGCCATCGGCCGGGCTCCCTCGACGAGCTTGCGCCGCTGTCGACTGGTGAGGCTTCCGGAGTGAGCGAGCCGCAACACGAGCGGGCTTCGCACGCTGTCCTGCCCGACGTCGGCGTTCAACCAGGAACGGAACGCCCGGCGGCCTACGGGGGTGATCACATACTGCTGAGAGGATCGGGGGCCTTGGCGCCCGAGCTTCAGCAGCCCTTCCTCAGCCAACACCGGCAGCTCGCGGTATACCTGGCTGCGGGTGACGCTGAAGAACACGCCGAAGCGCTCACGCGCTGCGGCTACGAGTTCCCCGCCGGTCATCGGTCCCTCGTGTAGCAGACCGAGCAAGGCGGCTGAGGTGGCGTTCAACTCCGACACTCCTTCACGGTGCCACGGGGTCGCAATGCTGTCCACAGTGGCCGAAGTCCTCGCTACGCCCCCGGTCACCAGGCGGGTATGACCCGAAAGAGTGAGTCGCGGAGCGAATGTCTGCCGCCTGCCGCCACTGCTGTCCCCAGCGCCACTTCCATCCCGGTCTGCACCACCGGTCGGGTGCATCCCGGCTCCAGCCCGAATTACGCCGATCGGGATCGGCCGCCGACCAGCCTGCGCCCCCTCCCGACGCGGTCCGCTCGGCCGCCGCCGAATCGCCTGGCCCGCCCTGCCACAGATTCGCGACTCGCCCCGGCGGCAACACTCGGCCCACACCCCGGCCACTGCCGCCCGCCGAATCGCCTGGCCCGCCCTCTCGAATCGCGCGACGTGCCGCTTCTCAGATCGCGCAGCCCGTCGCGATGCCGACTCGCGCGGCCTGCCGCTCTCACAGACCGCGCAGCCCACCGCATGTGCCGACTCGCGCCGCCCACCGCCCTCCGAGACCACGCAGCCCACCGCCTCACACAGCCCGCAGCCCGGCAGCCCCACTCTGAACCGCCCGGCCCACCCCCTTTCAACTCACGCTGACCACGGCCCTCCAGATCGCGCGGCTCGCAGAGGTGTTCGACAATCCGCACCGGCGACGAGGAGGAACGATGGCCGACATCGGCTCCGGGACGACGACCACTCCGCCATCCGGCGTCCGCGTACCCCTCGCCATCGGCACGCTCATGCTGGCGATGCTCCTCGCCGCGCTCGATCAGACGATCGTCTCCACGGCGCTGCCCACCATCGTCGGCGACCTCGGCGGCCTGGCACACATCTCGTGGGTCGTCACCGCCTACATCCTGGCCGCGACGGCCTCCACGCCGTTGTGGGGCAAGCTCGGCGACCAGTACGGCCGCAAACACCTCTTCCAGGCCGCCATCCTGATCTTTCTCGGCGGTTCTACGCTGTGTGGGCTGTCGCAGGAGATGAGCCATCTGATCGCGGCCCGCGCCGTGCAGGGACTCGGCGGCGGCGGGCTCATGGTGCTCACCCAGGCCAGCGTCGGTGATATCGTGTCGCCTCGCCAGCGCGGCAGGTACCAGGGGTTCTTCGGCGCCACCTTCGGCATCGCCAGCGTCGCGGGGCCGCTGCTCGGCGGCTTCGTCGTCGACCACCTCTCCTGGCACTGGGTCTTCTACATCAACCTGCCGCTGGGCGTCCTGGCGATGATCGTCATCGCGCTCGTGCTGCCCGCCAAGACCGTGCGCGAACAGCACAAGATCGACTACCTGGGCACGGCGTTGTTGGCGGGCGTGGCCGTCACGCTGGTGCTGCTGACCTCCTGGGGCGGCACGAGTCAGCCCTGGGGCTCACCGGTGATCATCGGATTGGCGATCGGCGCGGTCGGACTCCTCGTGCTCTGGGTGGTGACCGAACGTCGGGCGGCCGAGCCGGTGCTGCCGCTGCGCCTGTTCTCCGACCGCGTGTTCTCGGTGGCGGTCGCCATCGCATTCATCGTCGGCTTCGCGATGTTCGGTGCGCTGACCTACCTGCCGCTCTTCCTCCAGGTCGTCCACGGGGTGACGCCCACGATGTCCGGCGTGCACCTGCTGCCGATGGTGGGCGGGCTGTTCCTGACCTCCCTGACGAGCGGCCAGCTCATCACCCGCTACGGGCGCTACCGCCTCTTCCCGATCGTGGGCACCGGACTGGTCACGATCGCCATGGCCCTGCTCTCGACCATGAGCGCACAGACCTCCACGCTGGTCATGTCCCTCTACTTCTTCCTGTTGGGATTCGGTCTCGGCTGCGTGCTTCAGGTACTCGTCATCGCCGTGCAGAACAGCGCTCCCTACCCGGATCTCGGCGCGGTGACCTCGGGAAACACCTTCTTCAGATCGATCGGCGGCTCCTTCGGGGTCTCCCTGTTCGGCGCAGTGTTCGCCAGCAGGCTGGCCGCCGAACTCACGGCCGCCGACCGGCGGTCACCGCTGCCGCCGGGCGCCGACGCCCAGACCCTCCAGGCGAACCCCGAGGTGGTGAGCAGGCTCCCCGCCGCGCAGGCCCAGGAGGCGATCAACGCCTACGCCGACGCCATCGCGGACGTCTTCCTCGTCGCCACTCCCGTCGCGGCGGTCGCGTTCATCCTCACCTGGTTCCTCCGGGAGGTCCCACTGCGCGAGGCGACCAGGACCGCGGACCTCGGCGAGAGCGTCGGCGCCGCGCCCTCGACGCTGAGCTCGCGGGAGCGCCTGGACCGCGCATTGTGTCGACACGCCGATCGAGACATGCGACGCGACTACTACCGCCGACTGGCGACGAACGCCGGTGTGGACCTCCCGCCAGGCCCCTGCTGGCTGCTGTGCAGCCTGTATCGAGCCGGGCCGGGCACCGGGACGGAACTGGCCAGGCGGGCGGGCACCACCGTCGAGGAGGGCAGGCCCTTCGCCCAGCGGCTCATCCAGGATCGGCTCGCGAGCGCGCAGGACGGCATCCTGATTCTGACGGAACAGGGCGCGCAGGTCGCCGAGCGACTCCTGGAGACGTGCAGACAGAGTCTGGAGGACTTCCTGATCGACTGGTCGCCGCAGTTGCACCCCGAGCTGCGGGAGATGCTGGTGATCCGCGCCAGGGAACTGCTGGGCCACGAGTCCGACCGGCCGGTCACCACGAGCTGAGCAGGCCGAGGCATGGAGGTCATCGGACACACCCGGCCCGTCGGCGGCGAGCCGTCGGCCGGGCGAGCGACCGCAGCCGGGTGATCACGGCGACGATCGAGGCGGAGCCGGGCCGAGAACTGACCGAGAGCGGTGAGGCTGCTCCGACGGGACCGCGCCACCGCCACCGGGAGACGGTCACGGAGTTCTCGAGGGACCGCGACGGCGTGGCCCCCGACGAGCACGTGTCCGGGGCCGAGACCGGGGCCGGACCACAGCCCAGAGCGCGGTGAACAGGCCCCTGACATGCGAGAAGGCCCCCGGACGAATCCGGAGGCCTTCTCACTGGTAGCGGGGACAGGATTCGAACCTGCGACCTCTGGGTTATGAGCCCAGCGAGCTACCGAGCTGCTCCACCCCGCGTTGCAATTACTACCCTACAGGGTGCGGTGCCGATCTCCAAATCGGCACCGCACCAGGGCCGATACTCAGCCGCCGCCGCTGCCTGCCAGCTCCTCATAGCGTTCGATCGCCGTGGCCAGGTCCTCGTAGGCCTGGCCGAGGTCGGCGAAGTCGCCGCTCTGCTGTGCCGAGCGGACCCGCTCCAGGGCGTCGTTCATGTCCGTGACGGCCTCGTCGAGGTCGGCAGGCACGTCGACGCTGCCGCCGTCCTCGTCATCGCCGGGCGGCACGCCCTGATCCTGGGTGGGTGGTGGCGTCTCCTCGCCACCGTCCTGCCCGTCGTCGCCGCCGGGCAACTCGCCCTCGACGTCCTCACCGGTGGGATCAGTGGCACTCTCCCCGGCTCCCGTGCCGAAGACCTGATCGAGCGCCTCCGAGAGCGTCGCGGCGTAGCCGACGCGGCCCTCGAAGCTGACCAGGACCCTGGCGAGCTGGGGGAACGAGGACTCCTGGTTGACCCGCTCGATGTAGACCGGCTCCACGTAGAGCAGACCTCCGCCCACCGGCAGGGTCAGCAGGTTGCCGAACTGGACGTCGGTCGCCTGCTGTCTCAACAGGTTCAGCTCGGTACTGACGTCGGACGACGAGACGAACTGCGTCTGGACCTGCTGTGGACCCTGTGTCTGACTGTCCTCCGGCAACGTGAGAACCGTGATGTCGCCGTAGTTCTCCGGATCGGAGTTCACCGTCATGAAAGCCGAGAGGAACTGCCGGTTGAGGAACACCATGGCGCTGGTGAGCTGGAACGCCGTGTCGCCGCTCTCCAGGTCCTCGGCGAGGATGTAATACGGCGGCTGCGGGGTGTTGGCGTCGCCGGGGTCGTCACCGGTGGTCGGGTCCGAGGGCACGTTCCAGAAGCCGACGTTCGAGTAGAACTCACTCGGGTTGTCGACGTGGTACCGCGAGATCAGGTCCCGCTGCACCTTGAAGAGGTCCTCCGGGTACCGGAAGTGCGCGCGCAGCTCGTCGGAGATCTCCTCCATGGGCTGGACGACGTCCGGGAAGGCACCCCGCCACGCGTTGAGGACCGGGTCGTCCTCGTCGACCTCGTACAGCGTCACCGTGCCGTCGTAGGCGTCCACGGTGGCCTTGACCGAGTTGCGGATGTAGCTGATCTCCCGGTCCGGCGGCCTCGGCACACCGGGCGCCTGGCTCACGCTGTCTGCGGTCGCCTCGGCGAGCGGGGTCCGCTCGGAGTACGGGTAGTTGTCGAGCGTCGTGTAGGCGTCGACGATCCAGGTGATCCGTCCGTCGACCACGGCCGGGTACGGGTCGCTGTCAACGGTGAGGAACGGTGCGACGTCGGCCACCCGGTCCCGAGGATTCCGGTTGTAGATGATCCTGGATTCCGAGCCGATCGCCTCGTTGAACAGAATGTTCCGCTCGGCGTGATAGGCGGCGAAGACGATCCGGTTGAACCAGTTGCCGATGCCGACGCCGCCCTCGCCGGTGTAGAGGTACCGGCTGTTGTCGGTGTCGTACTCGCGGTGCGTCGACTCGTCCTCGGGGTTCTCGGCGCCGACGATCGCGTAGTCGGTCACCAGCTCCCCGAAGTAGGTCCGGGGCTGATCCACCGGGATGTCGCCGTTGCCGTCGTTGCTGACGTCGCTGAACGTGAAGTTCGGGTAGCCGCCCTGGCCGCCCGCGTCGGCGAGCGCCGAGTTGACCTCGTTGGCGGGCGCGGCGACGAAGCCGTTGCCGTGCGTGTAGACGAGGTGCCGGTTGATCCAGGTGCCCTGGTTCTCGGCGAGCCCCTCGGTGTTCATCTCGCGCAGGGCAACGACATAGTCCTGCGTCTCGCCGTCGACGGTGTAGCGGTCGACGTCGAGCTGGTCGGGGAAGCCGTAGAAGTTCCGTCGCTGCTGGAGCTGGGTGAACGTGTCGGTGAGGACGCTCGGGTCGAGCAGCCGGACGTTGGGGATCGTCGCGGTGTCCTCACGCAGGTCTTCGGGAGACAGCTCGCTGGTGCCCTCGTAGTCGACGAAGTTGACGTCGTCGATGCCGTAGGCCGCTCTGGTCGCCGCGATGTTGTTCTCGATCGACGGCGCCTCGGCGACGTTGGCGTTCGGCCGCACCGAGAACTGCTCCAGCGCGGCAGGCCACAACGCACCGAGCAGCACGCTGGACACCACCATCAGCGCCGTCGCGATGGCGGGCCACTGCAGGTTCTTGCGCACCGCGCCGACGAAGAACGCCGCCGCACAGATGACCGCGATGCACATCAGGATCAGCCGGGCGGGCAGCACCGCGTCGAGGTCGGTCGCGCTCGCGCCGGTGAAGTTCTCATTGCGCTGGGAGAACAGCAGCGCGTACCGGTCGAAGTAGTAGGCCACCGCCTTGAGCAGCACGAAGCTGCCTGCCAGCACGGCGAGCTGCACCTTGGTGGCGTCGGTCAGGTCGCCGCCCCTGCCCGCGAGCCGGATGCCGCCGAACAGGTAGGAGGCGATCACCGAGCCGACGAAGCCGACCGCGATCGCGATGAAGCCCCAGTTGAGCAGCCACTGGTAGAACGGCAGGTCGAAGGCGTAGAAGCCGATGTCGAGCCCGAACTGGGGATCGACGTCGCCGAACGGCGTGGAGTTCAGGAAGAGCTGCGCCGTCTGCCAGTTGGCCTGCGCCGCGAGACCCGCGACGAGGCCCGCGATCACCGGAATTCCGATGCCGACCAGCTTGATCCTGGCCGTGATCGCGGAGCGGTACCGGGCCACCGGATCATCGGGGCCCGCGACCGGCGCGAACACCGGACGATGGCGGTACGCAAGGTAAAGACACAGCGCCAGCACGCCGGCTATCAGCACTCCGACGGCGAAGAACAGCGCGATGCGGGTGAACAGCACCGTGGTGAACACATCGCGTCTGCCGACTTCGCCGAACCACAGCCAGTCGACGTAGGTACTCAGAAGTCGTGAGCCGCTCAGCAACAGCAGGAGCAGGATTGCACCGACTATGACGAGGATTCGGCTCCGGCGGGAAAGCTTCGGCATACTGACCGGGCTCCGCATCGCCACAGGGCACGCTCCAGGATCGGGATCAGTTCCACCGGACGGACCCAGGGTGATGAGCAGTCCGTCCTGCAATGTCCAACTCTACGACGAGGGTCCGAAGTTCCCGTCACCCCCATGACAACACGGACCTCACACGACACCGGCTACTGACAAGGACTTTGGCACCGTGGTCAACGAGCCCGCTCCCGATCTGTCCGCCACGCTGCCCGCCGCCGCGCGCGAAGTGGAGGACTTCGTCTCCACCGGCGGCTGGGATCAGCCCACCCAACTCTTCGCCCTGGTCCGAACCGAAGAGCTGCTCTCGCGGGAACCGGGACTCGCGGACCGGATCGACAGCGCGGCGTCGCTGACGCCCATCGCCCAGGACGAGCTGC
The DNA here is from genome assembly GCF_001941625.1 of Actinoalloteichus fjordicus. Lineage (NCBI taxonomy): Bacteria > Bacillati > Actinomycetota > Actinomycetes > Pseudonocardiales > Pseudonocardiaceae > Actinoalloteichus > Actinoalloteichus fjordicus. The sequence goes on along the minus strand of NZ_CP016076.1, from coordinate 1,060,916 downwards.
CCGATGGTGATCTCGGCGAGGCCCTGGCAGGCATCGTCTGGCCGGACGGCGTGGACGGATGCGCGCTGGCGCAGGAGATCGTGGTCCTGCCGCCGGAGGCCGAGGCGGAACTCCCCACCGATGAGGACGCCGAACTGGCCAGGCGCATCGCGGCGGAGCACCCGCACCGCAGGGAGGCCAGGGTCGTCGCCGCCGTGCTGCGCGACGGCACTGCGGCGTGCGTCCTGCGACTGCGCGGCGAGGCGGCGGGCGAAGGAGACGAGGAGATCATCGAACATCCCGAGCTGGCGCCCAACCTCGTCGACGCGCTGCGGGCGACCTTCCGGCCCTGATTCCCCGGCGGCGCCGATGTCTGCTCCGCGCCGATTCCGCGACGGCGACCGGTCGATCCCGTGATCCGGCCGTCGCGGAACGTCGGCGCGAGAGGTCGGCGTCCGCGACAGTAAGACGGCGGGACACCGGTGCGCCGCAGAGTTCGGTCATTCGACGCCGAGCACGCGAGCCCTCGGCGTCGCGAGGTCGAGCGCGGCCGAGGCCTCCGCGGTCGGGCGCGACGGCGGGTGCCGATCAGCCGCAGGTGGGAGCGTCGCCGCCCTCGGCAAGGCTCTCCAACGAGTCGATCGCGCCCGCCAGCGTCTCCACCCGGACCAGTCGCAGACCGTCGGGCGCGTTGGGCACCGCCTCGACACAGTTGTCGGCGGGCACGAGGAACACGGTCGCGCCCTCCTCCCGCGCGGCCCGCATCTTGAACTGGATGCCGCCGATCGGGCCGACTCTGCCGTTCGAGGTGATCTCGCCGGTCCCCGCGACCGTGGCGCCGCCGGTGAGGTCGCCCTCCTCCAGCTTGTCGACGATCGCGAGCGCGAAGATCAGGCCCGCCGAGGGCCCGCCGACCTCGGACAGCTCGATGTCGATGTCGAAGTCGACCTCCGGCTCGGTGACGGGAACGATGCCGAGGAAGCCGTGGGACCGGCCCTCGTTGGCGCCGAGTACCACCGTCTCGGTGCGCTCCGCACCGTCGCGGGAGATCACCACGCTCACCTCGTCGCCGGGCGCGGTCTCGGTCAGCGAGTCCTGCACCTGCTGGTCGTCGACCGTCTCGGTGCCGTGCACGGAGAGGATGCGGTCGCCCGGCTCCAGCACCCCCTCGCTCGGCCCGTCCGCGACGACCTGGCCGACGGAGACGAAGGTGGGGTAGCCGAGGTGGCGCAGCGCGGCGCTCTCCGCGCTGGTCTGCGAGGTCTCGAAGGCCTGTCGGTTCTCGTTCTCGACGTCCTCCTGCGTGCGGTCCGGCGGGTAGAACTCCTCCTCCGGCGCCAGCGCGTATCGACCGCTCCCCCACAGGCCCAGTGCGCCGAACAGAGACAGCTCCGTGGTGACCGAGACCGTGGTCATCCGCAGTTGACCATCCGGCGCGAAGACGTCCGGTCCCTCGCCGATCGAGATGACCTCTTCGGCCTCGCCGCCCTCGCCGAGGGTCATCTCACCCAGCGTGTCGTAGGTCGGTCCGGGACCGAGCGCGACGTAGGGCACCCTGACGAAGGCACCGAGGAGGCCGAATACGGCGACCAGCAGGGCGCTGACCACAAGGGTCCAGGTTCGGCGATTCACGCACCAGAGACTACGGAAATGACACTGCCGAGGATGACCGGAGTCTTCGGTTCGGTGTTCGCCACGGGCTGATCCGCGTGCGTCCTCTCCTCGCGTACGCCGACGACCCGCCGCGTACCGTGGGGGTATGACCGATCTGCCGTTTGGGTTCAATCCGCCGGATCCCGAGGACCGGGGGGACCGCAACAAGCCCTCCGAGCGCCCCGACGGGAATTCAGGCGCGAACCCGTTCGGCTTCGCAGGCGGAATGCCGCCCGGGATGCCCCCTGGCGGCATGCCACCCGGGATGCCGCCGGGGGGGATGCCGCCCGGCTTCGACATGAACCAGCTCGGGCAGATGTTCAGTCAGCTCGGACAGATGTTCAGCCAGGCGTCCCAGGGCGGCGGCGGCCCGGTGAACTACGACCTGGCCAAGCAGCTGGCCTTCCAGCACCTCGACTCGCAGGGCCGCCGGGAGACGCCGACCTCGGCGCAGCGCACCGCCGCGAGTGACGCAGTGCGGCTGGCCGAACTGTGGCTGGACGAGTCGACCACGCTGCCCGTGGGGGCGCGGCTGGTCGAGGTCTGGTCGGCGAAGCAGTGGGTGGAACAGACGCTGCCCACCTGGCAGCGGCTGTGCGACCCGGTGGTGCAGCGCATCTCCTCCGCCTGGGTCGAGACGCTGCCGGACGAGGCGAAGCAGGCTGCGGGCCCGCTGCTCAACATGCTCGGGCAGATGGGCGGCATGGCCTACGGCTCGCAGCTCGGCGGCGCACTCGGCCAGCTCGGCGCCGAGGTGCTCAGCGCCACCGAGATCGGGCTTCCCCTGGGCAAGGAGGGCGTCGCGGCGCTGCTGCCCGCCAACATCGAGCGATTCACCGGCGGGCTGGAACGCCCGGCGCACGAGGTCCTGGTCTTCCTGGCCGCCCGCGAGGCGGCGCACCACCGGCTGTTCACCCACGTCTCGTGGCTGCGGCAGGGCCTCTTCGGCGCCGTGGAGGAGTTCTCCCAGGGCATCCGGGTCGACGTCTCCGCGATGGAGGATCTCGCCACCAAGATCGACCCGAGCAATCCGGCCTCGCTGGAGGAGGCGATGCGCTCCGGGCTGCTCGAACCCGAGCGGACGCCCGCCCAGGAGCAGGCCCTGGTGCGGCTGGAGACCCTGCTCGCGCTGGTCGAGGGCTGGATCGACGTCGTCGTGGGCGATGCGGTCGGCGAGCGGCTGCCCGGTGCGGACGCACTGCGCGAGACGCTGCGGCGGCGACGCGCCAGCGGCGGCCCCGCCGAACAGACCTTCGCGACCCTCGTCGGGCTCGACCTGCGTCCCCGACAGCTCCGGGCGGCGGCGACGCTCTGGCGCGGCCTGTCCGACCGGCACGGCAAGGAGGCCAGGGACGCGCTCTGGGATCACCCGGACCTGCTGCCGACGGCCGAGGACCTCACCGAGCCGGTGGAGTTCGTCGAGCGCTTCGGCGCCCACCGAGGCGAGCTGGACGACCCGCTCGCCGCGTTGGAGGCCGCCCGCCGCAAGAAGGAGTCCGAGTCCGGCTCCTCGAGCGATGCGGGCGGGTCCGGGGCAGGCGGGTCGAGCGCGGGCAGCTCGGAGGGCGACACGCCGCGGAGCAGGCCCGATTCCGAGGATGACTCCGACAAGTGACCTCGGACTAGGGCACCACGTGTCGTTCGCCTCGCCCGATCCTCCCCGGCCGCGTCCGACCACCGCTCTCGGTCCCCGAGCACTGACGACGTCGGAACGGCAGCGCAACGGCTCGGCATCCTGGTGATCGGGAGGCTGCACACGATCCCGGCGGCGCCGCCTGCGTCGAGCGGTCGGCCGGGACGGTTTCGGTGGCCCCGACGGCTCGGCGTCGGCATCGCCATCCCGGCGACGACGGGCGGCCGTTCGCAGGCCGCTGACCGGCGCGGTCCGGACGAGCAGTCTGCCGCCCGAGGCATCGCGACCGGGGAGCCGAGCTGTTCGCTCCGAGTGGCATCCGCGTCGTCGCCGCCTGCGAGAGTCGGACGATGGTCGGTTGAACCGGCACCGAGCCGGTTCGCTGAACCGAGGAGACGACCGGGGCAACGACCGCGGCGACACGGGAACGCTCGTCAGACAGCCGCGCAGAGCCCGTCCCGGACTCGGGGCGCGGGCGGACGTCCCGCCGTGCGCGCTGCACCGGCTTCGTCGGCTCGGCCCGGCGTCGGCTCGGCCCGGCTCATGGCCTGCTGGGCCTCCCGTCGGATCTCCCACCGGTGCCAGACTGCCCCGGGGTGAGTGCACTCGACCGGTTGATCTCTGTCGAGATCCCGCGCAGGAGTGATCCGGCGCCCGCCCGGCCGCCGCGTTCTCCTTCCGCTCACCGCGACGACGACGGTTCGCACCGGTGTCTCCGCGACCTGCGATTCGGCGACGAACCTTCGTGATCGGGTGGGCAAGAACGCCCGTTTGGCCCGCCGAAGCGCTCTTCTCGGTCCGCGCCCGGCCCTCGGCCCGCCACGACCCGCCCGATCGGCGTGAAACCACCGCGCAAGACATGAATCCACCTCGCCTCGGGCCGCCACCCACCTGATCGAGTGGCGGATCGGGGCAGTTGGCGCCGCTGGAGCCGCCGGTCAGGCCTCCGACGGAAGCTGCTCGTCGTCTCCCGAGACGTCCCAGCCTGCGGCGGCTGCCAGGCCCTCCAGATAGCCGACCGCCCGTTCGGCGCGCGGATAGCGGTGCACCAGCGCCCAGAAGTCCGGGCCGTGACCGGGCACCAGCAGATGGGTCAGCTCGTGGATCAGCACGTAGTCCAGCACCCAGCTCGGGACCTCGCGAAGCCGCTCGCCGATCCGGATCGTCCCCTCGCTCGGCGTGCAGGAGGCCCAGCGGGTACGCATCGACGGCACCCAGCGAATCGACGAGGGCTCCGGGCATTCCGGCAGATGACGGCGCATCAGCTCACGACAGCGGGTCAGCAGCGCCGTGTCCGAGGCGCGGGCAGGCGACCGTCGTCGCGTCTCGCTGCGGCGGAGTCGCCCCAGCATCTCGGCGACCCAGTGCTCCTCCTCGGCCCGCGACATCCTGGCGGGCAGCAGCACGATGACGCGCTCGCCCTCCCGATAGGCGGTGACCGTGCGGCGGCGCCTCGCACTGCGGCGCACCTCGACCTGCGGCTCTCCCACGTCGCATACGGTATGCGCCCGGCGTGGCGTCCCCGCCGGGACCGTGGCGCGAGCCACGCTGCGACCGGGCAGACGTCGGTGACGGGAGGTCATCGCGTCGCTACGCGCCATCCCTTCGAAGGAGCCTGCCGAGCCCGCGAGAGTGAAAGGCGGCGACCAACTGTGACATTCGACCGAATGCTTGTTTGGTCACGGCCCTTGTGACCTGCTCAAACTTGACACGCGACACCCCACATGCGCGGTTGAGCATCCACGCACAGGTAGCGTGGCGCCTGGTTCTCGCCCGACGCCGCACCAGGCGCAGGCACGCGGCGGGCACCGCGTGCACGGGCACAGCGAGCAAGGGAGGCAATCGTGGCCGAGACCTACAACGGCTACTGCGTCAAATGCCGCGCGAAGCGCGACTTCGAGGGCAGGGTCGAGGAGTCCAACAACCGACGCATGGCCAAGGGCATCTGCCCGGTCTGCGGTACGAAGATGACCAGAATCCTCGGGAAGGCAGCCTGACCCGGCCGCCGGTCGGGAGGGGCGCCGCCCTGCGTCCGCTCCTCCCGACGTTCTCTGTCGACGGCAGGCCCTCCGTCGGCGGCTCGGCAGCGCCGAGGCCTGTGGACAGCCGTTACCACCGGGCCCCGTCCCGCTGCTAATCGTTAAGTCCATGAGCACGCTCCGCGCCGACGGCCTGCTGCCCGAGCGCCCCCGGCTGGTTCCGGGATTCGACCCCCTCCGCCGCGACGACCAGTGCCTGCAGTTCGGCACCGACACCCGGCGAGCCGTGCTGGTCGACGGGGTGGCGCCGACGCTGGCCGCCAGAGTAGAGCGGCTGGACGGGGAGTTCACCACCGAAGAGCTCCTGCGGGAGTGCATCGCCTCGGGCGGACATCCGACCGCCTTCCTGGCCCTGCTCGGCCAGCTCGCCGCCGCGGGAGTCCTGGACGACGCGACGCGCCACCGTCCCGACTCCCGACGCCTCAGCACCGAGGACGCCGCCTGGCGACGAGACGGCGGCGAACTGGAGCGGGGTGGTCTTCGCAGGCAGGACAGCGCGGTCGCCGTCGTCGGCTCCGGTCGACTGGCCCTCGCCGTCACGGCTCTTTTCGCCGTCTCCGGCGTCGGCTGGGTACGACCCCAGCCGTCCGGGCAGGTCACGCCCGAGGACATCGGCCTCCCGCTCACCGAGGACACCGTGGGCAGGGACCGCGCCGAGACCGCCCGAACCATGGTCGAACGACTCGCGGCGGGAACCAGGACCACTGCGCTGACCGCCCGTCGCAGGCCCGACCTCGTGCTGCTGACCGACTCGCTCGTACCGGACCCGGCCGTGGTGGCCGAACTGGTCGTCGAGCGGACCCCGCACCTGCTCGTCACGGTCGCCGAGGGCGGCATGGTCGGACCGCTCGTCGTGCCCGGCCGATCGAGCTGCCTCGAGTGCGCCGACCGGCATCGTTGCGTAGCCGATCCACAATGGCCCGTACTGGCGACGCAGCTCGCGGGCCGCACCCAGCGAACGGACGCTGCGGGCACCTCGGCGGTCGCGGCACTGGCGGTGGCACAGAGTCTGCTCTTCCTGCACGGCCGGACGGCCGCCGCCCCGCCGTCGGTGTGGAACGCGGCGGTGGAGATCGACCCGTTCTCCGCACGTCTGCGCAGGCATCCTCGGCCGCCGCATCCCGACTGTCCCTGCGGCGCGAGGGGGTTCACCGACCGCTGCCCGGGCGTCCGGATCGATCGCTTTCCGAATCAGCCGCCGAGAAGAGCTGCGTTCACCCCGGAGATCGCGAGAGAATGAAGCCGTGAACGACCTCCCACGTCGGACCGTACAGCGCACTGCGAAGCTCGCCAGCCTGCCGCTCAACGCCGCAGGACGTGTCGCGGCGGGCTGGGGACGACGGCTGGCGGGCCGTAGTGCCGAGGAAGTCAACGCCGACGTCACCGCGAAGACGGCGGAACAGATCTTCGCCGTCCTCGGCCAGCTCAAGGGCGGCGCGATGAAGTTCGGCCAGGCGCTGAGCGTCTTCGAGGCCGCCGTTCCCGATGAGATGGCCGAGCCCTATCGGGAGGCGTTGACCAAGCTTCAGTCCGCAGCGCCGCCGATGCCTGCCAAGAGCGTGCACCGCGTGCTCGCCGAGCAGCTCGGCAGTCGGTGGTCCACCCGATTCGCCGAGTTCGACGACGAGGCGGCCGCCGCGGCGAGCATCGGACAGGTGCACAGGGCCACCTGGCACGACGGCCGCGAGGTCGCGGTGAAGGTGCAGTACCCCGGCGCCGACGAGGCCCTGCTCGCCGATCTTCGTCAGCTGCAGCGGTTCAGCAGGCTGTTCCAGATGCTCGTCCCCGGCACCGAGGTCAAACCGTTGCTGGCCGAGCTTCAGGCGCGGATGGCGGAGGAGCTGGACTACCGGGGCGAGGCCGACAATCAGCGTCGCTTCGCGGCGGGATTCGAGGACGACGAGCATGTGCTGATCCCCCACGTCATCGCCAGCGCGCCGAAGGTGGTGGTGTCGGAATGGGTGGAGGGCACCCCGTTCGCGTCGATCATTCGCGACGGCAGCCAGAAGGATCGCGACCAGGCCGGGCAGATGCTGTCGCTCTTCCACTTCTCCTCCCCGGCGCGAACCGGTCTCCTGCACGGCGACCCGCATCCCGGCAACTTCATGCTCCAGGCGGACGGCAGGATCTGCGTGCTCGACTTCGGGGCGGTGGCCAGGCTGCCCGACGGGCTGCCCAGGACGTTGGGCCGGATGGTCCGGCTCGCGCTGGAGCAGCGATCGGACGATCTGCTGGACCTGCTGCGTGCGGAGAACTTCGTTCAGCCCGATCGTGAGCTGCTCGCGGAGGACGTGCTGGCCTATCTCGCACCCTTCGTCGAGCCGCTGACCAGCGAGGTCTTCCATTTCACCCGGCCATGGCTGCAGAAGCAGGCCGAGCGGGTGAGCAACCTCCAGGGCAGCGACTTCCGCACCGGCCGGTCGTTGAACCTGCCGCCCGACTACCTCATCACCCACCGCGTGACGCTGGGCGCGACCGGCATCCTCTGCCAACTGGGTGCCAGGGTGCCCGCCCGGCAGATCGTCACCGCCTGGCAGCCCGGCTTCGCCGAGCAGTCCTGATCCTTCTCGCCTGCCGAACACTCGGACAGGCCGTCGGCGCGACGCCCGACTCGAGCCGCCCGCCCGGGAGTGACGCCGACCGCCGGAGACGGCGCACTCGCGGGCGGCCTCCGGCGGTGCCCGACCAGTCGATCCCCGCCCTGCGGCTCGGTGGCGGCGCCTTCTCCGTCGACGCGATCCCTGCCGAATGCCCAGCACTCCGCAGTCCCGCGATTCTCCGAGGCCGGGAGCCGCCCGCCGACGACGACCGGTGTCGATCGCCGTCGTCGGAGGAGGCACCGTCGGAGGAGGCACCGTCAAAGGAGGCGTCCGACAACCACGAGGCCCCACGAGCCCGTCGATGCCGGAGATCGCCCGGCGCCCGGCCTCGGCAGGCAGTCACCGAGGTCAGCTCTGCACAAGCTTCATGGAGATGTAGTGGTTGATGCCGGTCATCCTGGTGTGTCGGACCTTCTTCCGCCGGTATTCGGTAAATCCCAGCTTCGTATACAGGCCCAGGGCGGGCGCATTAATGTCTGAGATGTATTCGAGTCGGTAGTCGTCGTACTGCGGCAGGGCGAGCAGATGATGCAGGATCGCCTTCGCCACGCCCCGTCCCCGATACGCCGCCGCCGTCCCGACGAATTCGAGCGACGCGCTGGAGGGCGTCATGTTCGGCACGGCGGTGGAGAACTCCCGCGCGAACACTGCGGAGGCGATCGATCCCTTGACCAGCCCGAAGTGCCTGCGCAGTTGCCGTCCGTCCAGCGTGACGCACTGCTGTCTGCCGTCCGTGCACGCGGTGATTCCTGCCGGGGTCCCGTCGATCAGAGCGACGTAGAAGAGCTCCGGGACCATCATGTGCTCGAAGGCATCCGCGAGGACCCCGAGGTCCTTGCTGAAATAGGCGAAGTCGTCGCGAAAGGCGTCGGAATAGATCTCGGCGATCGTCCGTCGACTGTTCTGGCCGAGTTCGACTGCCGGTATTACCTCGATCATGGTCGTCCTATCGGATCAGAAGGCTCAGTAGGGTCGACGGGGTGGGCACGACGAGCGGAGTGCCCGGCACGAGCCGCATCGTCGTCAGTCCGCTGAGCGCGGCCAGGTAGCAGCTCGCCAGCTCCGCCGGGTCGCCGCTCGTGAACTCGCCGAGGTCTTGGCCCCGGCCGATTAGCGCGATGACGGCGTCGACCATCAGGACGTGCTCCGCGCGGAGCCGTCGGAGCTGGGGCGATTCATCCTGCGTCACGAACGCCTGGTTCATGATCAGGAAGAACTCGGCGAAGGCACCGTCTCCGGTGAGGTCGGCGAGGAAGAGTCGGGTGAACTCGGCGAGAAGCTCGGCGGGCGAGTCATCGCTGTCGAACTGCTCGACGACGCGGTGCAGACCGACCGCCGCGACGTCGACCAGCGCGCCGAAGAGTTCCTCCTTCGTCTCGTAGTGCCGGTAGATCAAGCCCGTGCTGATGCCTGCCACCCGCGCGATGTCCCGCATGCTCGTGGCGGCGAACCCCCGGCGGGCGAAGAGGCTGACCGCAGCGGCCTGCACCTTCTCCAGACTGGCGACCCGCAGGGCCTCGTACTGCTCCTTGGTTCTGGGCACTGACACCTTCACTCGGCTCGATTTTTAAATGAACATATGTTCATTGTAATCATCGCCTGCGGGTGGAGCGCCCCCACCCCGGAACGGGCCCCACCGACCCGGCCGCCTGGGGTCGGACTGGATCAGGTCACCACGCGCATCGTCGCCTCCCGAAGCTGTTCGCGACGGGGCAGCCAGTCGACCGTCCAAACCTGCCGATCGGCCGGGTTCATCGCTTCCAGGCGCCGTCGGCACTGGTCATGGCGCTGTTGCCACTCCACTGAGGACAAGGCGTCGCGATCGGGACCGTCGAGGACCTTGGCCCGGACCAGAGCGACGACGCCCCGCCCGCCGTCGGTCGGCGCCCGAGGCCCGCCGACGGTCACCGAACACACCGTGCGCACCCCGGAGACGACGAAGCCGGGCGGGCCGCCGATCCTCGGATCGACGGCCCGCCCGGCCTGGTTCACCGACTCAGCTCAAGGAGCGATCGGCGGCAGCGACTCGCTTCGCGATGAACGCCGACAGCCTGCGCCATCGGCCGCGCCGTCGAAATCGAGCCGCTATTCGACATCGATGTATCTCGTCTTCCAACTCTCGTATTCGAGCGCGGGTGAGCGCATCCGGCAGATGCGTCATGACGTCGGCGCCGGGGACGTGGACCGTGCGAGCACGCAGGTAGGCGGTGTCGTTCATGCCGCTGCCCCCTTTCCGGTGATGATCGGGCTGTCGGCCTTCCTCGGCCTGCCCCGAGGCCGCTTCTTGGCGATGACCGATCCCCTCTCGAAGATCTCACCGCCCCATACGCCCCACGGCTCCCGCCGGGCAAGCGCACCGGCCAGACACGCGGCCATGATCGGGCAGGTCTCGCAGAGCTGCTTGGCCCGCGCAAGCTCGGCCGGGTTCTCCGCAAACCACAGGTCGGGGTCCTGAACACGGCAGGGCAGCTCGGTCTCGTCGTCGGGAACGGCGACCAGCAGGTCGCCCATACCGACCACGCTGGAGTCGGATTCCCTCGGTCCCGGCAGAACGTCTCGCGCCAGAGAGACGGTCGCGGTAGACATGCGTTCTCCTTCTGATCTTCATCGAATTCTCATCGGGCCCGCGACAGCCCAAGTCGTCCGAAGACGACAAGAAGGCCGCGGATTCCGATTGGAGTCCGCGGCCTGATCGATCAGTCTTACCTGACTAGGTCAGAGACTGCGCTCCTGCGCGGACAGGATGGGTTCGTTCGATGGCGAACGGGCTCACGCCGTTCGGCCGTGTGTCCTGCTTGGCAACGCGCGAAGACAGCGCCCACCCAGAGATGGCCATTGCCACCTGATCGTGAACGCGACGCGCGCGACCGTCTCCCCAGAACACGGCAGTAACCCCGGACAGCCGACGGCCGGGGGTCACTGGGATGTTGAGCTGCCTCATCTCGGCCGCCTCCTTCCGGGGATCGAAGAACGTCACCAGGCCTTCTCGGCCTGCCTGATGCAGGTTATGGGGCGCGCACGGACGCGCGCAACTTATTTTCCGAGGGTTTTCTTGATGATCTTGAATTCATCCGATCACCCGGCAGTCCCTCGACATCTCCGCAGGTGACGGCACCGAGACCGTTCGCGACCCGGTACAGCTCGGCGCCGAAGGCTCACGTCGGACGCGGTGAGTCGACGCCGCAGGACGCCCACCCGCCACTAGTCCGATCAGGTGACATCATCAGGAGCCGGCACCCGCACCGAGCACCAGGGAGATCACCTCACCGCCGAAGCGATCGAGCTTGGTGGCGCCGATCCCGGGAATCCGCACCAGCGCGGCGACGTCGGAGGGACGCTGCTCGGCGATGGCCGTCAGCGTCGCGTCGGTGAGCACCACGAAGCCCGGAACGCCCAGCTTCCGCGCTCGATCGCCGCGCCAGGCACGCAGCCGATCCAGCAGATCCTGATCGAGATCGGCCGGGCAGTGTTCGCACCGGCCCAGCTTGATCGCCATGGTCGCCGTCAACGCCGAGGCGCAGACCCGACACCGGGCCGCCTCGGCACGCGAGGACACCCGGCCCGCACTCGCCCTGCCGATCGAAGACGACGGATGATCCTCCGGAACCAGCCCGTACAGGAAACGGCTACGCCGCCGATAGCGCCTGCCGCCCTCCGCCCTGGCCAGTGCCCACGACAGCGACAGATGGTGCCGCGCTCGGGTGACGCCGACGTAGAAGAGCCTGCGCTCCTCCTCCACTGCGGCGTCGTCCCCGTCGGCCTGGTGAATCGGCAGCGTGCCCTCGGCCAGCCCGACCAGGAACACCGCATCCCACTCCAGGCCCTTCGCGGCATGCAGCGACGCCAGCGTGACGCCCTCCATCGCAGGGGGATGCCGGGCCTCGGCACGCATGTCCAGCTCGATGACGAACCGCGCGAGGTCGGTCTCCGGTGCGATGCTCGCGGTCTCCTCGGCCAGCTCCGCCAGTGCCCGCAACGATTCCCAGCGCTCCCGCGCCGCGCCGCCCTCCGGCGGCTGCTCCCCGAGGCCGAGCCGCGCCAGCACCGCCCGCACCCGCACCGGAAGCGGCCGATCCTCCGACAGCGCGCCGTCGGTGCGCAGGGCCGCCATCGCCTGCCGGACCTCCGGCCTGGCGAAGAAGCGCTCACCACCGCGCACCTGATACGGGATGTCGGCCTCGCTCAGGGCCTGTTCGTAGACCTCCGACTGCGCATTCACCCGGAACAGGATCGCGATCTCGCCCGCCGAGGTGCCCGCCGCGAGGAGGTTCTTGATCCGTCTGGCCACCGCAGCCGCCTCGGCCGACTCGTCGTCGTGCTCGGTGAAGGCGGGCGGCGGACCGGACGGGCGCTGACCGATCAGCCGCAGCCGCGACCCGGCAGGCCGGTTCCGCGCCATCTCGATCACCCGATTGGCCAGCGACACGATCTCCGGCGTCGAGCGGTAGTCGCGTTCCAGCCGGATCACCGCAGCCTCGGGGAAGCGACGCGGAAAGTCGAGCAGCGGACGCGCCGAAGCGCCCGCGAAGGAGTAGATCGTCTGGTTCGCATCGCCGACCACCGTCAGGTCGTCTCGTTCGCCAAGCCACGCGTTCAACACCCGCTGCTGCAGCGGCGTGACGTCCTGATACTCGTCGACCACGAAGCTGCGATAGCGATCACGGAACTCCTCGGCGACGTCGCCGTGCTCCTCCATGACGGCCGCCGTGTGCAGCAGGAGGTCATCGAAGTCCAGTGCGCTCGCCTCGTTCTTGAGCCGCTCATAGGTCGCGTAGACGGCGACGACCTGTTCGGCGGGGGCAGGCGTGGCCCGGTGCACCCGCGCGACGGCGGCGGGGTAGTCCTCCGGGGTGATGAGCGAGGCCTTGCTCCACTCGATCTCGCTCGCCAGGTCGCGTAGCGTCTCGCGATCGGTGCCTGCACCCGCGCGCCTGGCCGCCTGCGCGACCACCGGCAGCTTGCTGTCCAGCAGCCGCCACTGGTCGTCGCCGATCACCCTCGGCCAGAAGTACCGCAGCTGCCGCAGCGCCGCAGCGTGGAAGGTGAGTGCCTGCACCCCCGTGGCGTCCAGCGCCCGCAGCCGGGTGCGCATCTCGGCGGCCGCCCGTTTGGTGAAGGTGACCGCGAGCACCTGGCCCGGTGCGACGTGCCCCTGCCGGACCAGGTACGCGATCCGGCGGGTGATCGTGCGGGTCTTCCCGGTCCCGGCGCCCGCCAGCACACAGACCGGGCCGCGCGGAGCCAGGACCGCCGCTCGCTGCTCCGGATCGAGTCCCGACGCCGGTTCCTGCTGCCCGCCCATCCCGGCATCCTCGCATCGGCGGCGGTCGGGCTCCGCGCGACCTCGGCCGCACGAAGCGGTCGAACACCTCGGAGCCGATCTTCGATTCCTGCTGTCCTGCTGCGCGCAACAGGACAGGCGGGATTAAAGACAGGCTCTCAGCCTGCGACGCGCCGGTTCGGCACGATCTCCCACCAGGTGACGCAGCGCCAGATCCACTCGAGGGGCCCGTAGGCGAAGCGGCGCAGCCACCAGCTGCTCGCCGCGCACTGCACCACCAGGATGCCCAGGGCCAGCAGCAGCATGACGCCCCAGCGGGTCGAGTTCGACAGGTCGAGCGGCCCGGCGGCGAGCAGGATCAGCGCCGTCGCGGACAGGTAGTTGGTCAACGCCATCCGACCGAGCGGTGTGAAGACCGCCGACAGTCCCGCGCCGAGCGGCGTCCGCAGCAACAGGAGCAGGCCGGTCACGTACACCACGGCCAACGCGACGCCTGCGATGCCGGACGAGGCGTTGAAGCCGCTGTTCATCAGATCGCCCGCCTGGATCGGCAGCGCCACCGCCGCCACGATCGCCGCGCCGAGGCAGAGCACCGCAAGCGCACGACCGCGCCGCGCCAGGGTGTGCACGATGCCGTAGCGAGCGGTGGCCATACCGAGGAGGAAGAGTCCGGGAACGAGCAGGACGCCCCCGCCGAAGATCGACACGGGGAGCAGCGTGCCCGCAAGTCCGCCGACGAGGACCAGCGGCCTCGGCAGCAGGCTCGCGGGCACCAGCACCACCGCGCCCACGATCGCGTAGGTCAGCAGCGCCTCGCCGGGCTGGAACTGCTGGTGCACGAGGCCGAGCACGGCCAGGGCGATCAGCCGCCGGACCGTCGGCAGCAGGCGGCGCCCGCCTTCGGTTCGACGCTCCGCACTGTCGAGGAAGAGCGCGAAGCTCAGTCCGAACAGGAAGGCGAAGATCGGGAAGAACCGCTGGTGGGCGGTCAACTCCAGCACCGTCGGGATCGGCAGCGGCTCGCCGTCGACCATTCTCGGCATCAGGATGATCTGCGGGATGTTGGTGACGAGGATGCCGCAGAGGGCCAGCCCCCGAACGGCGTCGACCGTGGAGACTCGAGCCGTCCTGGCTGCCGGGCGGCCGGTGGCGATCGAAGTGTCAGACACGGCGAGGACGTTAGGCGGGGCCCATGCCGGGTCGCCTCCGCCGAAAGTCACAAACCCGCCGGACAGCGGAGCGGGCCGCCCGTCTCGACGGGCCGCTCGCCACGACAGGCGGCGGGGTCGCCGGGCGACGCGCCCGACCGCCGAGCGCGCTCGACCGGGCGGATTCGCGGGCAGACCGCCCCGGCGACCGGGCGGGCCGCCTGCACACCCCACAGCCTCGCGATCGGGGCCGCAAGCCGATCCCGGTCCGACACATCAGGATCGGCCGACGCGCCCAGCCGTCAGGACGCCCAGGCCTCCAGCATCCGATGTGCGATGGACGCCGCTCCCGGCAGCGTGAAGCCGTGCGCGGTCCCGCCCTCGGCCAGCGCGTCCCGCACCTGATGCCTCGACACCCAGTGCGCCGCCTCGATCTCGCCGTCCGCCGGGATCAGCTCGTCAGAGGGATCGGCGACGGCGGCGAACCCCACCATCAACGAGCGGGGAAACGGCCAGGGCTGGCTGCCCAGATAGCGGATGTCGGAGATCGACACGCCGATCTCCTCGGCGATCTCCCTGGCCACACAGGCCTCCAGCGACTCGCCCATCTCGACGAAGCCCGCGAGCACCGAGTACCGGCCCGGCGGCCAGGTGGGCTGGCGGGCCAGCACCACCTGGTCGGCGCCGTCGTGCACCAGACAGATCACCGCCGGGTCGGTCCTCGGGTAGTGCTCCTGTCGACACTCGTCGCAGTGCCGCGTCCACCCGGCCCGCACCGCGTGCGTCCTCGTCCCGCAGAACGGGCAGAACCCGGACTGGTCGTGCCAGGCCAGCAGGCCGACGGCGGTGGTGAGCAGACCTGCGTCGGTGTCGGTCAGTAGAGGGCCTGCCTGGCGAAGGTCCTGCCACCGGGGCCCGATCTCCTGGGGCCCGATCTCCTCCGGCCCGTCCGCCTCGACGACCACCCGCCGGGCCCAGTAGCCCACCTCGTCCTCGGCGCCGAGCAGCACCGCGCCCTCGGGGCGAGGCTCATCGCGCGGCGTCGCCGAGGTCAGCACGGTGCCGGACGGACTCACCGACGCCCGCCCTTGCTGATCGACGTCGATCAGCCGACCGGACGCCCAGAGGCGATCCAGCGCGGCGTCGTCGCCTCGCACCGGCTCGCGCCGATCCACCGTCGACCGGGAGAGCGCGGGCGGGCCGAGCAACGCGAAGTGCTCGGCCACGCCCGATGTGACGAAGGGATCTGCCTGGCGATTCACGGGAGGGAGACGCCTCCCAGCGCACGCAGCGAGACGGCCAGGGTCTCGGCGTCGCCGACCACGACGCCCGTGAACGCGGTGGGCGTGAAGAACTCACGGGCCGCGTCGCCCACCTGTTCCGGCGTCACCGCACGAAGCCGGTCCGGATGCGCCTGGAGCCAGTCCAGCGGCACGCCGATCGACGCCAGTCCCGACAGGGTGCCTGCCAGGCCGCCCTGCGAGGCCGTGGAGATCAGCAGCGAGCCGATCAGGTATTCGCGCGCCGAGTCCAGCTCCTCCTTCGTCGGCGGCACCACCCCCAGCCTGCCCAGCTCGTACCGCATCTCCAGCACGGCCGCGGCCGTCACCTCGCTGGCGGTGTCGGCGTCGACGTCGAGGACGGCGCCCTGCGGCGTGTACTCGAACGACGAGCTGGCGCTGTAGGTGTAGCCCTTGTCCTCCCGGATGTTCTCGACCAACCGCGAGGAGAAGTAGCCGCCGAACACCACGTTGGCCAGCTGCAGCGAGGGGAAACGCGGGTCGAGCCGGGTGATGGCCTGCGCCGACAGCCGGATCTGGGACTGCACGGCACCCGGCCGGTCCACCAGCAGCAGATCGCCGCCGGAGACCAGCGGCAGCTGGGGAAGCACCGAGGCGCTGCGGTCGCTGTGCCAGTCCGCCAACGCCCGAGACACCGTGTCGGCGATCCGGTCGAGGTCGATGTCGCCGACCAGGACCATCGTCGCGCCGCGCGGCACGACGGCGGCCCCGTGCAGCAGCCGGACCTCGGCGGGCTCCACCGCGAGGACGTCGGCGGCGCGCGGCATCTCCCGCGTGTAGGGGTGGTCGCCAAAGCGCCGACGCTGCAGGGCCTCCCTGGCGATCACCCTGGGCTGGGATCGTGCGACGTTGATCCGCTCGGCGAGCCGATCGCGTTCGCCCAACACCTCGGCCTCGCGGTAGGCCGCGCTGGTGAGCGCGTCGCTGACCACGTCGAGGAAGATGTCCAGCCCGCTGGCCAGCGTCGATCCCGACACGCGCAGCCGCTCCGGGTCGACGACGGTGCGCAGGTCGGCGCCGACGGCTGCCAGGTCGGTGTCCATCAGGACACGGTCCCGCCGTTCGGTGCCGGTCAGCATGGCGGTCGCCAGCAGCTCCGCGACGGCGGAGTGCTGTTCTGCCTCGCCCGCGAACGGGATGCTCATTCGCATCTCGACCATAGGCACGGAGGGCTGCCGGACGGCGATGAGGCGCAGCCCGTTCTCCAGGACGACGTCCAGCCGCACGGGCGGATCGTCCAGCCTGGCCACCCCCAACTCGGGGAGCGGGCGGGGACCCGCCTCGGTGCGGCCGATCTGCTCGGCGGTGCGGTGCGTGGTGGTGTTCACAGGGCGTCTCCAGCGGAAGCGGCGGGCTCGACGGTCAGCACGGCGCGTGCGTCGGGGCGCAGTGCCTTGGCAGCGGCGGCGACGTGCTCGACAGTCACCCGGCCGATCAGCTCGGGCAGCTCGGAACTCAGCTCGGCCCGCCCGTGCAGCAGTTCGAAGGCACCGTAGGCCAGCGTCCGCGAGATGAGCCGGTCGTGCTCGCCGTGCAGGGCCGAGGTCCACCGCGCGGTCACCCTGGCCAGCTCGTCGACGTGCGGGCCCTCGGACGCGAGGATCTCCAGCTCGTCGTCGAAGGCGGCCAGCACCCTGGCCTGCTCCACGTCCGAGGAGTGGATGATCGTCGCGACGAAGGCGTCCGGGTCCCTGGTGTCCAGCGGCTGGAACAGACCGCAGCCCGCGCCGACCTCGATGGCGAGCGCCTCGCCGTGCACCAGCCGATGCGGCAGGCGCGAGGAGTCGCCGTCGGAGAGGACCTGGGACAACACCACATAGGCCAGGTAGGCGTCGAGATCGGTGACCGGGTCGGGAACCCGGTAGCCGAGCGCGATACCGGGCAGCGGCGCGTGCGCGTCGACGTGGGTGCCCCGCAGCTCGGTGGTGGGCACCGGCTCGGCGAAGGAGGGTCGCACCGGAGTCGGCCGGGCTGGGACGTCGCCGAAGTGCCGGTGCACCAGGTCGGTGGTCTTGGCGACGTCGAGGTGTCCCGCCACCGTGAGGACGGCGTTGCTCGGCGCGTAATAGGTGTCGAAGAAGGCCGCGCAGTCGTCGACCGAGGCCTGTTCGAGGTCCGTGAAGTCGCCGTAGCCGTTGTGGGCGTTGGGGAAGGTGTCGAACAGCACCGGCGGCAGCAGGATCCAGGGGAAGCCGCCGTAGGGGCGGTTGAGGACGTTGAGCCGGATCTCCTCCTTCACGACGTCCACCTGGTTGCGCAGGTTCTCCTCGGTCAGCTTCGGCGCGCGCATCCGGTCGGCCTCGAGGAACAGCGCCCGTTCCAACGCGGCAGAGGGCAGCATCTCGAAGTAGTCGGTGTAGTCCTGATGAGTGGACCCGTTGAAGGTCCCGCCGGAGCCCTGCACGTGGCGGAAGTGCGCCAACTTCCCCAGGCTCTCGCTGCCCTGGAACATCAGATGCTCGAACAGGTGCGCGAAGCCGGTGCGGCCCTCCGGCTCGGAGCGGAACCCGACGTCGTAGTGCACGCTCACCGCGACGACGGGCGCCGTGTCATCCGGCGCGAGGACCACCCGCAGGCCGTTGGGCAGGGTGAATCTGTGGAGCTGGTGGTCGACCATTCCGGCAGCCTACGACGTGCACACGCGACCCCGTGGAGTGATGCCGTGGAGCGACTCGCGATGTCCGGCGGACGGCGTCGTCGACACCGCCGGACGGGCGAATCAGCGCAGCGAACGAAGGTGGCCCGCTTCGGCCAGCACCCCGTCCAGCTCGGCAAGAAAACTCGGGAAGTGGACGGCGAACCGCCGCAGATCCGGGCTGGCCGACGCGGTGCCGCCCCGGTCCTCGCCGTACCAGTAGAGCCCGGGCGTCCCGTCAGCACCGCCGTCGATCCCGGCGAACTCCCCCATCCAACGCCGTGTCTCGCCGAGGACGACCGCGTACGGCAGCGAGCGGGAGAACACCATCTCCCGGTCGTCGGCGGGGATGTCGATGCAGGACGCCGTGTCGAGGTAGTCGCGCAGGCCGCGCACCTGGGCGACGAGTCTGCTGCCCCGGACGGTCCGCGCAGGCAGCCGACGCGCATCCAGCGCCATCACCAGTCCGATCACGACGAGTCCGAGTCCGATCAGGGCCGAGCCGCCCAGCGCGGCGAACAGGACGGTGAGCACCGCGCCGAGCGAGGTGACGCCGAGACCCGCCCACCACCAGCGGTTCCTGGCCTGATCGGGCCGGACGGAGAACCAGCGACGTTCGACGACGTCGGCGTACAACGCGTTCTGGACGGCGGCGAGGTCGAGTGCGTCATCGCCTGACAGCTCGGAGACCAGGACTTCCTCGCGGCGGTCCGGCCCGGTGTCCGGGCCGAGTAAGCACGCGTAGAGGACGCGCTCGTAGTCGTGCAGGGCCTCGTCCGGCGGGTTGCGGCGGACGATGCGCCAGTCCAGCACGTCCTGATCGACGTGCAGCTCCTCGATCCACAGGTAGTTGCGGACGGCCAGGTCCACGATGGTGGAGGTGATGTCCACCACGTCGACGTGCTCGTCGACCACCGTGCCGACCTGGCCGGGCAGCACCCCGTCCGGGGAGGCGAAGGCGACCGAGCCGTCCGGCTCCGTCAGCAGCACGTCCACCGGGCCGATCTCGGACCGCAGGGCCGCCCGGTCCTGACGCCTGCGCCGGGCAGGCACCGCCAAGGCCACGAGCAGCAGGAGGAACAGGACGCCGAGGACCACAGCGGTCGACGGGGTGAGGGAGAACGCCCTGGCGATGCTGAAGTTCTCGTCGTACCGCGCGGTGGCGGGCACCGCGTCGGCGGGCAGTCCGACGCTGACCGCGAGCCGGTCGCCCGCGTCGAGTCCGGTCTGCTGCGCGGTGGCGAGCTGCCCCGCGTCGATCTGCGAGACGGTGCAGGTGGTGTTCGAGGACGGCGCGCCCGCGAGGCAGGTGATCGACTGTGGAGCCGAGGGCGACACGAAGGCCACCCGGATCAGGCTGAGGTCGGCGTCCCAGTCGCCCGTGACCTGCCACCGGAACTCCTGGCTCGCGGCGAGATCCGCGACGGCCCCGTCGACCTGATACCGCAGCGTGCTGGTCCCCTGGTTCGCGGTGACGATGAACGCCCGCCCGGTGACCTCGGCCTCGACGGGTCCGTCCGTCTCGACGTCGCGCACCTCGTAGACGCGATCCACGTCCACCCCGGCGAGTTCCCGCAGTGGGGACTCGCGCCTGATCGCCTCCTCGCCCAGGACGGTGATCTGTTCCTCGACGCTCAGCGTCCCGTCCGGTTCCAGGCGCAGCTCGACCACGACCGACGAGCCGTCAGCGGTCGGCTGATCCGACTCCTGAGCCGCGGCGGGCGAGCCTGCGGCGAGGAGGGTGACGACGGTCATGAGGGCGAGAGGACCCCGGACAGAGAACACGGCTGCGGAGGATAGCGGAGTCGCCTTATGCTCGTGATCGACGAGCGCCGACGGCGCGGATCTGCACCACGATCTGGGCGAATGCTGGTAGGACTTCGCGGGAGGGAGTCCGATGGAGACGCCGGGTCGCACGGCGAAGGCCACCGCGCCGGATGACCGAGCCGATCGGCGGTTCGCTTCCTCGGCCGGGTGTTGAGGGAGAGACGCAGTACCGATGTCGCAGTTCAGACCGCCATACAGCGACGGGCCCAGGCCGGGCGGCGACGGATCACGGCATCGCCCGCCACCCCGACCGGTGGCACCACCGCCCGCCGCTCGCCCCATCCGGCCGGCTGCCCGGCCCGCCACGAGAGGCCCGACACCGGTCCAGGGTCCGTCGCCCCTGCCCGACCCGCAGGCAGGCCGAGGCGCCGGGGCACCGGACTCCCCGGAGACACGGGTTCCCCGACGGGCACCGGGGCCGGGCCCGGCGCCGGGTCCGAGGGGCCGCCTGTCCGGCGAGGCAGCGGCGGGCACCCCGTCGACTCACCGGCCCGGCCACCGCACGCAGCGGGCCGGGACGGCCGGAACCTCGTCGGAATCACGCACCACCGGGATGACCGGGCCCATCCGGCTGCCGCTGCCGCCACCCCGCAGTCGGGCGGAGGAGCCTGCCACCGCGCCGCAGCCGATCCCCCGATCCAGGGCACAGACTCACACCGGATACCAGCGGAACGCCGACGGCATCGCAGGTCCCGTGCCGCAGCAGTCTCGCGCGCCGGGGCTGCTGATCACGCTGGGCCTCGGAGTCGCAGGACTCGCGCTGGTCGGCGTCATCGGCGCGATGGCCAACTCGGCGTTGGACGCCTCGAGGCAGACCGCAGGCCCCACCAGGGCGGCGCCGACCGCCGAACCACCCCCCGCCCAGAACACTCCGCAGCCGCCGACCACGCCCACCACCACCGAGGTCGAGACCGAGGAGCCCGAGCCGACCTACGAGGAGCCGGTGGGCAGTCCGCAGCCGGTCTACCTGCTCGGTGATCACCCGATCAACGCCGACGGCATGTACGCCTCCGACACCACCGCCTGCACGCTCGCGCCCTTCTCCCGTGATCACGCCGGACAGGACGCCCTCTACCAGTCGGCGCTGCCGTGCATGGTGGACGCGTGGCGCTACGCGCTGGAGTCGAACAACCTGCCTGCCACCCCGCCCGAGCTGATCACCGTCTCGGGCCCGGTCGAGACGCCGTGCGGCACGGCGAACTCCTCCTATTACTGCAGCGGGAACCACACGCTGTACATGTCCGCCTCGGTACACGCCGATCAGGAGCAGCTGGGCGATCACCCCGGCCCATACCTGAGCGTGCTCTTCCATGAGTACGGCCACCACGTCCAGGGACTGGCGGGCATCATGCAGGCGGCCTGGGACGAACGCTATGCGGTGGGCCCGAACAGCCCGGAGGGGCTGGAGATCTCGCGCAGGCTGGAACTCCAGGCGACCTGCTACGGCGGAATGCTGTTGGCCGCGACCACCCGCACCGGAGTCGTCGACCTCGACACGATGTCGATCGCGTTACGTGACGCGCGAAATCGTGGGGACTGGCCGGATCGGGGCGCGCCGCCGGATCACGGAGCGCCGGAGATCAACGGCGGCTGGATGGAACAGGGCTACTACAACAACAACACTCAGCAGTGCAACACCTGGCTGGCCACGCCTGCCGACGTCCGCTGAACCGCTCGCGCGGGAGGCGGGACGATCACGGCTCCGGCTGTCGGGTCAGCGGCGGAACCGACTGATCCAGGACCGGCAGACGTCCGGTCGTCGAGGAGTCGGACGCATAGAGATCAGACACGCCGAGATCGGGCACCGCAGGGCCGTACGTGCCAGTGCCGTATCCGGCGGGCTCGTGCCCCGCAGCGGCGTACCCGGCAGGGTCATCACCCGGAGTGTCATACGCGGCGGCGCCGTAGGCGGCAGCGGGCTCGGAGCCGGTGGGGTGGGCTCCGGTGGGATCGACTTCGGTGGGGTCGGGTACTCCCGGATCAGGCGTCGTGGCGCCCGACGCCGCCGGTGCGGGGGCCACAGCGCCTGCCGCAGCCGGGCGGGACGACCGCCTGCGCGGACGGCCGATCAGGACGGCCAGCGCCGCCCCGGCCAACCCCGCGACGGCCAACAGCACGGCCGACATCCGCTCGCCGGGGTCCGGCCCGCCGGTCGCGGTGCCCGCGAGCCATACCTCGATCTCCTCGTCCGACTCGAGATCGGCCTCGATCACGTCGACCTCCAGCCGCGCTCCCTCGGTGTGCCCGCAGGCCACCAGGTCCGCCTCCAGGAACTCGGCGTCGAGCTGGACCTCGACGCGGTCTCGCGCACCCGCGACGCCGCAGTCGGCAGTCCGGATCACGACGGCGGTCGCGGCCCGGACGTCGTCGGTGGAGGCGCCCTGGAACGGGAGCAGTCGTCCCGTCGCCACGAGAACGCCGATGCCGAGCACGGCGAGGACCATGATCGTCAGCACCGACCTGCCAGGTCCCTGTCGAACCGCCACGGCGAAGATCGTGGCAGACGCGCGAGTCGGGCCGTGCGGCGGACCGCGCACGGCGAGGACTCGGTCACCCAGGGCGGCCGATCGGCCTACCGGGTCGACTCGGCAGCGCCGAGTTCCGGCCGGAGCCGCTCAACACGCACCGTCACGGCGGCGCGGGAGGCGACCCCGGTCCCGCCACACCGCGCGGTGATCGACGTGGTCATCTCGCCCCGGAACGGCCTGCCCGCCGAACGGCTCAGAGCCTGTCTTTAATCCCCGCTTTCCTGTTGCGCGGGGCCAGCGCGGCGATCTGCGGCGTTGTCGTCAGTCAACATAACTCCGTTATGCCTCCTTCCTCCGCCTGGCAGCTCAGCCACGCTGATCCCCGCTCACGACGGAGGAGGATCAAAGACAGGCTCTCAGTCGGCCTTGCCGTCGGGCGGCGTGACCTTGCGCACGTAGATCAGTCGATCGCCGATCTCGAGGGCATCGGCCTGCGGTGCGTCGATCCGGTACAGGGTGCCGCGCCGCACCACGCCGAGGACGATGTCGGTCAGGTGACGTGGAGAACCGCCCACCTCGGCCGGATCGACCGGGCGCTCCCCCATCGCCAGTCCCTCGTCGGTGGTGAGCAGGTCCTCGAAGATCTCGACCACCGAGGGCGTGGTGGTGGCCATCCCGAGCAGCCTGCCCGCCGTCTCGCTGGAGACGACCACCGAGTCCGCGCCGGACTGGCGCAGCAGATGGACGTTCTCCGCCTCGCGAACCGCCGCGACGATGGCGGCCTTCGGGGCCAGCTCCCTGGCCGTCAGCGTGACCAGGACGGCGGTGTCGTCCCGGTTGGTGGCCACCACGACGGCCCTGGCCCGCTGGACGCCCGCAACCCGCAGCACGTCGGATCTGGTCCCGGAGCCGCGCACGGTCACCAGTCCCAGCGCGGCGGCGGCGTCGAGCATCGTCTGATCCGAGTCGACCACCACCAGGTTCGAGGGGTCCACGTCGTCGCCGAGCAGCGATCTGATCGCCGACCTGCCCTTCGTCCCGTAGCCGATGACGACTACGTGGTCACGCACCTTCGACCTCCAACGTTGGATCTTCAGGGCTTGCCGGGACCGCTCGGTGAGCACTTCCAGCGTGGTCCCGACCAGGACGATCAGGAAGAGCACCCGCAGCGGCGTGATCACCAGGATGTTGATCAGGCGAGCCGAGTCCGAGACCGGGGTGATGTCGCCGTATCCGGTGGTCGACAACGAGACGGTCGCATAGTAGAAGGCGTCCAACAGCGACACCGAGTCGTCGGCGGTGTCGCGATAGCCCTCGCGATCCAGGTAGACGATGATCACCGTCGCCAGCAGCGCCAGCAGCGCACCGATGACGCGCTGGGCGATGGCCTGCACCGGGCCGACCCCGCCGCTGGGAATGTGGACGACGCCCACCAGCGTGTGATCGGGCCGAAGATCGAAGTCTCGTTCGATCGCGGCTCTGCGAAGTCCCATCAGGCCGAGGCCTGGACGATTGCTCTGCTGCCCGTCACACCCGTCACCGCCACCCGTCGCCTGTCGAGGGCACATCGGCTTGCGGCCCGCACGGCTCCGAGCGTAAACGGCCCGGCCGAACCACGTCGAGCCGAACACTCCGATGCGGAATGTCACCGACTCGGCTCGGTCAAGATTGAGCCGCGTCGGCGACCACCCGCCTTCCGAGGGGATTAAGATGCGTCCGTGCCGTCACTCCAGCAGGCAGCTCAGGCGCTCGGTTGGCACGGTCATGTCGTCGCCGATGTCACCGTGCTCGGCCAGCAGGTGTCCGCGGTCGTGGGATTACGCGCCGACGTGCATCGTTGGCGTGTGGAGAACGGCTGGCCCCCGGAGCCGAACCCGTCGTGGTTCCGTTCCTGGTTCGAGCCCACGTACTACGACCAGATCCCGGTGCCCGCCGTCGATCTCATCGGCGTCCTGGTCACCGAGTCGAAGGCGGGCCGGGCGCTGCGCTCCTGCGGGACGCTGATGACCCTCGCACCGTGCGCGGTCGTGCTTCCCGCAGCTCAGACCAGCGATCCGTGGCCGCTGGCGGAGCTGGACTACTACGGCATCGGCGTGGTGGCCGTCGGCATCGATCACGAGCCCGCTGTGTCGATCCGGCCGGAGGACCGCTCGTCGGAGTTCGGCGGCTCGCTGTTCGGCCGCTGGCTGCTGGAGCTGCTCTACCACCGCGTCGTCACCGAGGTGCTGACCTCGCCGAGGTGAGCGGCGGTCCGGCGGAGGCTGCGCCGGACTCGGACGGACTCGGCGGAAACGACTCCGCCGCCAGAGAATCGCGGTTCTGTTCGAACAGCGTAAAAGGATTCCGGAGAACCGGGTGCCGAGATCACCCGGAGAAGGCGTCTGCGCCGTCGATCAGATCGACAGCGCAGACGTCACACACCAGATGCTCGACTCAGAGCCTGTCTTTAATCCCCACTTTTCCTGTTGCGCGGGGCCAGCGCGGCGATCTGCGGCGTTGTCGCCAGTCGACATAACTCCGTTATGTCTCTTTCCTCCGCCTGGCAGCTCAGCCACGCTGATCCCCGCTCACGACGGTGGGGGATCGAAGACAGGCTCTCAGGCGGGCACCAATTCGTACTCCTGCCAGTTCAGTGCCTCGGCATTCCATTCCATGCCCCGGCCTTCCTGGAGGGCGCGCAGGGCGTGGAGAGTGTGCGGCCACCGACGGACCACGTCGACGATGGCGATCGCGACCATCTCGTCGGCCTGCCGCTGCTGCTCACCCGGCCCCAGGACGATCGTGTTGCCGCTCTCGCCTCGGAGATCGGTGAGCGGCGTCTGTCCGGACAGCACGGACTTCTCGACCAGCACCGGGCGGTTCGGGGGGACGTCGTCCGGCCAGACCTGCCGGTCGATGTCGGCGGCCTGCGGCTCGCCGCACTGGCCGCAGGTGCAGCCGCCGCCCACCGCCCAGCCGTGCTGGCCCCAATGCCAGACGGCGGTCGTGCCGGTGCGGAGATCGCTGAGGCCCGCGACATGCGGCCACGCGTCCACGACTCCGCCCAGGGTGGTGGCCCTGGTGGGGCCGTCTGTCTCGCCAGGGCCGAAGAAGGACCACACACCGTCCTCGTTCCGAGCCACCCGGACCAGCGGCGCACGCAGCGCCACGACATCTTCTGCGACCTGAACCTCCGTCGTGGGCGACGTGGTCAGCTTCCAGTACAAGTTCTCGGACATCGCCCGAGATCGTTCCTAAGCAACCGAGGCCGCAACAAGCTCGTCCACCCGATCAGGGGTCACCCGCATCGGGGATCTTTCGTAGCAGTGCCCGGATGCCCTCGGCATCGAGCAGGTCGGCGGGCTGCACGGTCCGGTCGGCGCGCACGTAGTGGAAGGCCGCGCGCACCTGGATCAGCGGCGTGCGGGAGAGCGCCGCCCATGCCAGCCGGTAGGCCGCGAGCTGCACGGCGAGCGCGGGCAGCCGGTCCGAAGGAGGCGGTGCCCCGGTCTTCCAGTCGACCACGGTCCAGCCGCCGTCGGCATCGGCGAACACGGCGTCCATCCGGCCCCGCAGCGCCACCCCCTCGATCTCGGTCTCGAAGGAGACCTCCACCGCGTGGGGCGTCCGGTCCGCCCAGGAACCCGCCAGGAACGCCTCCTGGAGATCGGCCAACGCCGCGATCGGCTCGTCCTCGTCGTCGTCCGCCGCGCCGGGAAGGTCGTCGACGTCGAGCAACCGGGTGACCGAGAAGCGCCGCTCCAGCCAGGCATGGAACGCGGTGCCGCGTCGAGCCGCCTGGCTGGGCGGATACGGCAGCGGCCTGCGCAGTCTGCGCGCCAGGCCCTCCGGGTCGGCGGCCAGTTCCACGAGCCTGCTCACCGAGAACTGTGCGGGAAGCAGAACCTGATCGGCCGCGTTCGCCGCCGAGGCCCGTTCGGCGAGCAGCACCGAGACGTCTCGCTGCCATCCCTCGGGATCGTCCTCATCGAGCACCGGCTCCGCAGCCGAGTCGGCGCCCGCGTGGTCGGCCACGGTTCCCGCCCCGGAGTCGACCATGGGCCCGGCCGCGACCGCAGGCCCGCCTGCGACTCCGACATCGGCAGGCCGGTCCTCGTCCGCCCGGTCGAGCCGGTGCTCGTCCAGCAGAGCCCGCAGCTCGCCCCG
Source organism: Actinoalloteichus fjordicus (assembly GCF_001941625.1). Lineage (NCBI taxonomy): Bacteria > Bacillati > Actinomycetota > Actinomycetes > Pseudonocardiales > Pseudonocardiaceae > Actinoalloteichus > Actinoalloteichus fjordicus. The sequence continues at coordinate 1,034,206 of NZ_CP016076.1, read as the reverse complement.
CACCAGCGCGGCGCCCGCGAGCACGTCGGCGCGCCGCGAGCCCAACGGGTCCTTCGGCCATTCCGCCGAATTGACCGTCGACGCCAGCGGGTTCTCCTCGTCGGGTTCCGGGGGCGCCGCCCAGCGATCGACCGTCCCGACCTCGGGCCGGGCGGTGAGCACCTCTTTGACCTGCTTCAGGAAGTCGGACGGCCCGCGTGGGCTCTTCCCCGTCTCGCCCCACCAGTGTCCGGACACGAGCAGCGTTCGCTCCGACCTGGTCAGCGCCACGTAACAGAGCCTGCGCTCCTCCAGCAGCCGCCGCTGCTCGAAGTCCTCCGAGTGCTGCGCGAGCGACTCGATGACGACCTTGCGGTCGGCGCCCGCAGGTATCCGCAGCTCGGGCAGGTCGACGGCATCGCCCCGCAGCTCGGCGGGGAGCTGGACCACCGAGCCGAGCCAGTCCGCCGAGCGCCGCCCGCCGGGGAACACCTTCTCCACCACGTGCGGGACGGCGACGACCTCCCATTCCAGGCCCTTGGCGGCGTGCATGGTCAACACCTGCACCCGGTCCTCGGCGACCTCCACCTCGCCAGGCTCCAGGCCGTCCTCGGCCCGCTCCGCCACCCGCAGGTAGTCCAGCAGGGCGGGCAGGCCCGCGACCGGGCTGGCGGCTGCGAAGTCCGCGACGACGTCGGCGAAGGCGTCGAGATGAGCACGGCCGACGCTGCCGGGACGGGCGAGGCTCTCCACCGTGAGGAGCAGGGTCCGCTCGACGTCGGCGACCAGCTCGGGCAGCGGCTGATCGAGTCGCCGTCGCAGCATCGCCAGTTCCCTGGCCAGCCGTTGGATCCGGCGGAAGCCCGCAGGCGAATAGTCGGTGGCGGGGCCGGGGTCCTCCAACGCGTCGATCAGCCCGGCCTGCTCGGCATGTTCACCGGGCAGTGCGTCCACCGGTGATCCGCTCGACTCCCTCCGATCACCGCTGTCGGCGAGCCGACCCGCCCTGGCCCACAACGCGGCCAGGTCTGCGATGCCCAACCGCCAGCGCGCCCCGGTGAGCAGCCGAGCCGCCGCCGTCCCCGCCAACGGATCGACCAGCATCCGCAGGGCGCTGACCAGATCACGCACTTCCGGCTCGTCCAGCAGGCCGCCGAGCCCCACGACCTCGACCGGGAGTCCCTCGGCCCGGAGCGCCTCCGCCAGCTCGGCCATGTCCGCCCGGCGCCGCACCAGCACGGCAGCGGTCGGTGGACTGCCGGTCTCCGCCACCACGGCCCGCCACCGGGTCGCCACGGCCGAGGCCAGCCAGGCGCGTTCGAGTCGGACGTCGGACAGTAGGGCGCAGTGCACGTCGCCCTGCTCCGCACCCGGCTTCGGCCGCAGCTCTTCGACCTCCAGTCCGGCGGCCCGCAACGGGGCGGACACCGCATTGGCCAGCGTCAGCACCTCCGGCGGATTGCGGAAGCTGGTCAGCAGCCCGTAACCGCGAGCAGGGGCCGGTTCGCCGTGCGCGTCGACGCGGGGGAAGTCGGTGCGGAATCGAGGCAGGTTCGCCGCGCTGGCGCCGCGCCAGCCGTAGATCGCCTGTGCCGGGTCGCCCACCGCCGTCACCGGCAGTCGGTCGCCGTCCCCGAAGAGGGCCCGCAGCAGGACGCGCTGCGCGTGTCCGGTGTCCTGATACTCGTCCAACAGCACCGCGCCGAACCGGGCCTGCTCGCCCGCCGCGACCTCCGGATGCTCGTCGGCCAGTCGCGCGGCGGCCGACATCTGATCGGCGAAGTCGAGCACCCCCTCGCGGCGTTTCCGCGCCGTGTAGTCGTCCAGCAGCGGCAGCAGCGCCACCCGGAGGCGCTGGACGGCCAGCTTGTCGCGGAGTTCCTGCGGCAACGCCATCCGCTGCCTGGCGACCCGAGGAGCCTCCTCCACGACACGGCAGAAGTCCGCCGCGTGGGCGCGCAGCTGTTCGGGGGTGACCAGATGCTCGGCGAGTTCGCCCGCCAGTCCGAGCAGGTAGCCGGTGACGGTGGCCGGGACCTTGTCCGTGTCGATGTCCTCCGTCCAGGTGGACACCACGCGGTGCGCGAGCTGCCAGGCGGCGGTCTCGCTGAGCAGTCGCGCGCCGGGCTCGGCGGGCAGCCGGAGCCCGTGCTCGGCGACCAGCCTGCCCGCATACGCGTGATAGGTCAGGACGGTCGGCTCGCCCGCGAGCACCGCCGAGGTGCGGCCGCCGCCCGGATCGAGCCGGTCGAGCAGCCCGGAGCCCACCAGCCGCCGCAGCCGGGCCCGGACGCGGTCGGCGAGCTGACGCGCTGCCTTCCTGGTGAAGGTCAGGCCGAGGACCCGCTCCGGGGCGACCAGGCCGTTGGCCACCAGCCAGACGACCCTGGCCGCCATCGTCTCGGTCTTGCCCGCACCCGCACCCGCGATCACCAGGGCGGGTTCGCCGGGCGCGGCGATCACCCTGGCCTGTTCCTCAGTGGGCACCGGAAGACCGAGCGCCTCGGCGAGTTCGGCAGGGGTGACCGTGCCCCGGTCACCGATCGCTCGGCTGCCGATCACTCGCTCACCTGCCTTCCGGAGGGATGCAGCGGGCAGCTCGTGCGCACCGGGCAGCGCGAGCAGTCCGCATTCTCCGTCGCCGCGTAGCGCGGCCCCCGGCTGGACGACGCCGCCTCGGCCAGGGTCAGCCGCCACCGGGCGACGCCCTCGGCATCCAGCGGCGGCTGAACCCGTTCGGTGGCCGCACCGGTTCGGCCGTCCGGCTTGGCGACGTACAGCAGCCGCGCACCGCCCGGCTCGACATCGGCACCGAGATCGCGGAACGCGCCGAGGGAGGCCGCGAGCTGATAGACCGCGAGCTGCGGGTGGTCCACGGCGTCCTTCGCCGACACCGCTCCCCGACTGGTCTTCACGTCGATCACCACCGGCCTGCCGTCGGCATCGGAGTCGAGCCGGTCCACTCGACCACGAATCCGCAGCCAGAGCCCCTCGGGGTCGGCGGGCAGCGAGACGTCCATGTCGTGCTCCACCGCGAGCTGGCTCAGCTCGGAGCGGCTCGTGGCGTACCAGCCGAGGAAGGAGTCGAGCATCGCCTCGACCCGCTGCCGCTCCCGGCGGGAGAACCACGGCGCTCCGGCGTCGACCGCCGCCCACGCCTCGTCGAGACTGCGCCGCAGCGTCTCCCGATCGGCGCCCTCGCCCGCAGCCTGTACCAGGGCGTGCACCAGGGTCCCGGTCACCGAGGCGAGCTCGGCCTGGTCCTGACCGCCGTGTCGTTCGACCACCCAGCGCGTCGGGCACTTCGTCAGCACGTCCACCGTGGACGGCGACACCCGCACCTGATCGCCGTCGACCCAGAGCGGCGCCTCGGTGGAGGGGTCCGCGAGTCCGTACCAGGAGGCCGGGTCGCTGCCGGGAACGCGTTCGGCGGCCAGCCGCGCCAGCGCCCGCGCGGCTCGATCGCGGCGGGCGGGCTCGGTCGACGGATCACAGACCACCCGGCGCAGTTCCCCGACCAGTTCGGGCAGCGACAGGCCGCGAGGCGGCCGGAACAGCGGCCGCGCCTCGGCCTCGGCGTCCGTCGTGGCGTCGTCCAGCTCGTCGAGGAACCGGGACGGCTGCTCGTCCTCGCCACGCACAGCACTGACCAGCAACGTGTGTCGGGCCCGGCTGGCGGCCACCACCAGCAGTCTGCGTTCCTCGGCCAGCAGCGGAGCCGTGGCCGACACGGTCTCGTGCGGCACACCGGTCAGGACGTCGACCAGCCGTTCCACTCCGAGCAGCGAGCCGCGCAGCCGCAGGTCCGGCCAGCGGCCCTCCTGCACACCGGGCACGGCCACCACGGTCCACTCGCGACCCGCGGCGGCGTGGGCGGTGAGCACGGCCACCGACTCGCCCTGCGGCGCGCGGGGGGCCAGCGAGTCGCCGGGGACCTGGTGCACCATCAGCCGCTCGACGAATCCCGCGACGCTGAGTCCCGGCCGCCGCTCGACATGGCGGGCGGCGGAGTCGAAGAGGGCCAGGACGGCGTCGAGATCCCGATCGGCCTGGGCTGCGGCGGGGCCACGACGCTCGGTCTGGCTCACCCAGTGTCGTTCCAGGCCGCTGGCCTGCCAGACCTGCCAGAGCACCTGCTCCACACCGTGGCCGTCGGCGATCGCGGCCCTGGCCACGGCCAGCAGTCCGGCGATCGTCTGCACCGGGGCGGCGGCCTCCGGCTTCATCCCGGCGAGTCGATCGGGTTCGTTCATCACCTCCACGAGCAGTTCGCCGCTGCCCTTCTCGACGCCTGCGGCCACCGCCAGCCTGCGCAGCTCCCGGCGGACTCGGCGCTGCGCGAGGGTGTCGGCGCCGCCGAGCGGGGAGCCGAGCAGCATCGCGGCGCCGTCGGGTTCCAGCCGCTCCGGCTGATCGGCGCAGAGCAGCAGATGGAGCAGCGGGCGGACGGCGGGCTGCTGCGCCAGCGGCACCTCGTCCAGCGGCACCGTCATCGGCACCCCTGCCGCGAGCAGCGCCCTGCGCAGTACCGGGAGCGAGTGGGCGGCGGATCGGACGACCACGGCCATCTCGGACCACGGGACGCCGTGCAGCAGGCGAGCCCGACGCAGCTGATCGGCCACCCAGGTGGCCTCCTGGGCGGCCGAGGCCAGCAGGCGCACCTGCACGACCCCGTCGGCGGCCAGCGGCAGGCGCGGGTCCGACGGCTCCCTGTCCTCGGCCGGGCGGCCGAAGACCGAGGTCTCGCGATCCGACGGCGGGGCGTTCTCGACGTCGTCCGGCGGCGGCTCGTCGTCGAAGGGGTCCGGCGGCAGGTCCTCCTCGAAAGGGTCCGGCGGCAGTTCGTCGTCGAGCACCTCCGGCGGGCTCTCCTCGTCGAGGAACCCCGGAGGAGGTTCCTCGACGAGCGGCTCCGGCGCGGCAGGGGCGACGAGTTCGCGCTGCGGCCCCGTGCCCGGCAGCCGGGTGATCAGCCGCCGCACGGCACCCCGGACGGCGGGCGACATCCGGTGATCGACGGTGAGCACCACCGTGCGGTCGCCGTCGGAGTCCGCGTCGAGCAGACAGCGCGGATCGGCGCCCCGGAAGGAGAACACCGACTGATCCGGGTCGCCCGCCAGGATCAGCTCCTTCGCCTGATCGCCCAGCAGCCGGATGAGCCGATACTGCTGCGGATCGAGGTGCTGGGCGTCGTCGACGATCAGATGGCGGACCCTGGCGTGCTCGGCGGCGAGCAGGTCCTCCTCGGTCTCCAGGGTCAGCAGGGCCTGCGAGACCAGCTCGGCGGCGTCCAGCGAGGGTGCCGACTCGTGATCCGCACCGGGATTGGCCGCGCCGAGCTGCGCCACCTCCTCGTACACCTGGCCGAATCGGCCTGCGGCCACCCATTCCGGGCGACCGTGCCGTTCCCCGAGCGCGACGAGGTGTTCCGGGCCGAGGCCGCGTTCGGCCGTCCGCAGCAGGAGATCACGCAGTTCGGCGGCGAAGTCGGGGAGCAGCAGCGCCGGGCGCAGGGCGGCGGGCCAGTCCGAGGCACCGTCCTCGACGTCGCCCCGGAGCAGCTCGCGGATCATCGCGTCCTGATCCGGGACGGGCAGCAGCCTCGGCTGCGGCAGGCCCACGAGTCCGGCGTGGGCGCGCAGCACGGCGAAGGCGTAGGAGTGCAGGGTGCGGACCATCGGCTCGCGGGCGATCCTCGGCAGCCCGCTCTCCGGGTCGGGCCCGGTGAGCAGCGCCGCGATCCGGCTGCGCAGCGCCTGAGCCGCCGGCCGGCCTGCCGTCAACACCAGCACAAACTCGGGATCGACACCGCCGCGAATCCGGTCGGCGACGGTCTCGGCGATCAGCGTGGTCTTCCCGGTGCCCGGCCCGCCGAGCACGCGGAGCAGGCCGCCGGGGTGATCGAGCACCCGGCGGCCCATGGCATCCCAGTCGGTCTGCCGGCGGGACGTCCACCGGCGCCGCACCAGTGACGGCGAAGTCCGTTCCACTCGGAGGATGCAACCATGCTCGGCGGACATCATCGCGCGCGGCATGGGGCGTGTCGTGATCATGAGGTCTGGCGCACGCCTCGGCGGCGGCGGTGCGCCTCGACTTCACCCGGTCGACGATGGACATTCGACGACTCCGGCCGCACGGTCTCGCCGGCTCCGTCGCCGGGCGACCCCGTCGCAGGCGGCCGCCCGGCTCAGGCAGCACTTCGCAGGCAGCCCGTCGCAGGCGGCTACGTCGCGACCGGCCCGACCCGGCGCGGGCAGGCGGCACGGCCGTAGCAGCAGCCGATCCGCCGCCGGGGCTCTCGCACGCCGGTGTACTCGACTGATCAGCGTGGTCCGACCCAACCCGACCCGACCCGACCCGACCAGACCCGGCGCGGTGCGCGGCCGACGCGCCCCCGCACGCCGATTCACCAGAGTCCCTCCTCCTTGGCGGGTGCCGTGGCGAGCCCTTCGGTCCAGCGGTATCGAGCCATGTCGACGCGGCCGTCCTCGGCGAGCACCCCCTCGGCACGCAATAGTTCGAGCTGACGGTGTGCCAGGTGTGAGGCCACCGTGCCGTTGGCGCGCAACACCCGATGCCATGGCAGATCCGCGCCGTCCTCGGACAGCACCGCGCCGACGAAGCGCGGCGAGGGCGCCCCGGCGATGGCGCCCACCTCTCCGTAGGCCAGCACCCGTCCCGCCGGGATGCTCGCCACCACCTCGCGCACCCGCTCGGTCCATTCCTCGTCGCTCATCAGCACTCCCGAATACCCGTGACCGCACAGCCGACCCCATGACGAAGATCAGCCGCGAACGGTGTGGAACCGTCATGCCGGGTCGTCCTGCCCGCATTCGAGGTACCGCAGGCCGAGACCGCTCTTCGTCGCTCGGAGGGCGTTCATCGTCGCGTGTCCCGGACGGGCGGGGGTGCGCGGGCCTGTCGGGAGTCCGAACGCGCGAACACGTCCGCGGCGAGCCGCGCAAACTTCTCTGCGGCCCACCCGCACAGAATCAGCACCCCGGCCGAGCCGCGCTCCTGCCGCTGCCGTCCGCCGAACCAGCCCAGCACCGACGGCCTGCTGCTCCGCGAGCTGAATCAGTCCTTCCGACCCACTCCGGCGAAGGACAGCGAGTCGACCGGCGCCGGATCGGTCCCGCCCGCCCCCTCCGGCAGCCATTCGGGCACGGCGACCACGCCGGGTCTCAGCAGGGTGAGGCCGTCGAACATCGCCCGGATCTCGTCGGGATCGCGCAGCGTGAGGCCCGCACCGTCCATCGTGAAGCGGCCGCTCGTCTTCACCGTGCTCGTCGTCGCGGCATGGGTGATCACCAGGTGACTGCTCTCGGTCAGCACGGTGCGGAGTGGATCGAGGATCGCGTCGACGTCACCGGGAACGAAGTGCAGGACGCCGCCGAGGAGCACCCCGACGGGTCGGTCGAAGTCCAGCAGGGCCCTGACAGTGGGGTCGGCGAGGATGCGGCCCGGTTCCCGGACGTCGCCGAGGATGGCGCTCACCCCATCGCTGCCGGTGAGCAGTTCCTGGCTGTGGGCGACGGCGAGCGGATCGATGTCGACGTAGACGACGGTGGCGTCCGGGGCGGTCTGCCGGGCGATCTCGTGAACGTTGCCCGCAGTCGGGATGCCCGAGCCGATGTCGAGGAACTGCCGGACTCCCGACGAGGTGAGACGTCGCACGACGCGCCGCAAAAAGTGCCGGTTCTCGCGGATCGCGTCGGCCAGCCAGGGATTGACGCGGAGGATCTTCTCCGCAGCCTGCCGGTCGACCTCGAAATTGTGGGCGCCGCCGAGGAAGTAGTCGTAGACGCGAGCGGCGTTGGGCTGGGTGAGGTCGAGCCCGGTGAGGTCCATCCCCGGCTTCTTCATCACGCACCCGCCAGTCCCGTGTCCGTTGAGGGTCGCAAAGTCCCGGCGATCCTAAAGGTGAGAAAAGCGATTTGAAAATTTCGATATGTGAGAGTTACGCAGTGGCCCGGCCACGAGGACGAGGTGCGGCGGACGGCCGCACTCCGAAGCAGGCTCGACATCGGGTTGACCAGCCGTGCGGCGAGGCGCCGCACACCGACGTCGATCGTCCGGCCGCTCCGGTCGGCCATCGACCTTGGCGGACCCGCACGCCCGCCGCAGGCTCGATCGACCGACCGACTCGGCCAGTCGGTCCGCGACCGACGTGGCCGCATCAGGTCCGGCGAGGTGATCGGCATCGGTGTCGACGGCGTCTCGGCGCTGTCGAGGTGCCATCCTGAACGAGTGACTGAGGAACAGCCGCTGGCCGGTTTCCGCATCGGGGTGACCGCGCAGCGGCGGGCGGCCGAACTCGTCGGTCTACTCGAACGCAAGGGCGCCGAGGTCCGATCCGGACCCGCGATCCACACGATCGGGCTCGACGACGATCCACTGCTCGTCGAGGCGACGACGCAGGTGCTCGCGGCACCGGTCGACGTCGTCGTGGCCGTGACCGGGGTGGGATTCCGCGGCTGGATCGACCATGCCCAGCGCCAGGGCGTCGCGGACCGCCTGCTCGATCATCTCCGCTCGGCCGAACTGCTGGCCCGAGGCCCCAAGGCCAGGGGCGCGATGCGCGGTGCCGGGCTGCCCGATCCGTGGACGGCGCCGAGTGAGACCGTCGCCGAGGTGACCGACCGCCTGCACGAGATCGGGGTGGCGGGCCGTCGGGTCGTGGTGCAGATCCACGGCGAGCCGATGCCGGAGCTGCTGGACGCATTGCGCGCCGGGGGCGCCGAGGTGCTGCCGGTCGCCGTCTACCGCTGGAGTGATCCCGTCGATCCGGCCCCGTTGGACGCATTGATCGCGGCCGCCGCGACGGGCGGACTGGACGCCGTGACCTTCACCAGCGCTCCCGCCGCCGCCAACCTGCTGTCGCGCGCGGCCCGCACCGGACAGGAGGCGGCGTTCCGTCAGGCGGCGCTGGATCAGCTCGTACTCGCCTGCGTCGGCCCGGTGACGGCGGCACCACTGGAGACGGCCGGACTGCCCTGTCTGATGCCGGATCGGGCCAGGACCGGAGCGCTGGTGCGCACGATCGTCGAGGAGCTGCCCCGCCGCCGCGCCCGACGGCGATCCTGACCGACCTGCCTCGACCGTCGCCACCGCACGGCCGCCGCCTGCCGGGGCGGTGACAGCGGGACCAGTCGGCGACGGGTCCGGCGGGCCCCGCAGCGATCTCGACGCATCCGATGTGGATGCGCGGCCGCTCGACGGGCGGACACTGTGGACGGTCGACGGCGGCCGGCCGAGGCCGCAGACCGGATCGCCAGGCGGACGCGCCCGCCTGCGGCGCCTGCCTGCGGCTGTGTTCGCCGACGGCGGCCGGGAAGCACCCCGGCGATGATCTTCATCCCGGAGCCCGGCAGGCCCGTCTCAGCGGGACGACAGGCACGCCCTCACCCGGGCGACGCACGGCTCACAACACCTCGAGGATGAACTGCGCGGCCCGCTCCAGCCCCGCCAGCGACTCCGGTGTGGACCGAGGATGCAGCGCGTTGACCGCCAGCCGGAACAGCAGTGCGTGCAATAACGCCTGCGGCCACTCCGGCAGATGCGCCCAGCGATGGATCAGCCCGGGATCGGCGCCGCCCCAGGCCAGCCCGTCGACCACCACGACCGCCGCCGCCCACTCCACCGGTCGCCAGTACGGCGTGAAGTCCAGCACGGCGGGCGGGCCGTCGCCTGCGAACAGCACGTTGCCGAAGAGGTCGCCGTGCACCACCTGCGGCCGCAGGCCGGTGTGCCTGCGGGAGGTCAACAGGACCTCGAACAGTCGGCCGCCACGATCGAGGTCGAGCTGCGGCTCCTCTTCACCCCAGGCCATCCGATCAGCCACGGAGAAGACGTCCCGGCGCTCGTCGACGAAGCGAGGCCTCGGCAGCCGCGCCGTCGCCCGGTGCAGCCGCAGCGAGACCGCGATCACCTCGTCGTGCCGTGCCTCCGGCGCACCCGCCAGCACGCGGGTCGCGGTCCAGCCGGACACCACCCAGCGGCCGTCGGTGGAGCGCAGCGGCTTGGCCAGCCGGATGTTCTCCGGTTGCAGGCCGTCCAGCGTCTTGGCCACCCACGCGGCCTCCGCCGTGTTGGCCACCGGCTTGAGGATGATCTCGCCGCACTGCCACACACCAGAGGAGTCCAGCGGTTCCGGCTCCTCGTCACGGGCACCGAACGCCGCTCGAACATGAGTCGGCGGGGGGTCCGGTCTTCTCATCACAAAGGGGGACGCTACCGGGCTCGGGTCGAGACGTGTCGCGTCCGTCGGCGAACACACGTCGGGGCCGCCGATCACTCGACGGCCCCGACATGACGATCACCGAGGGGATCGCACGTGGATCAGTAAGTGGGCAGGCTCGGATCGACCTCCCGCGCCCACCCGAGCACACCGCCGCCGACGTGGACCGCGTCGGCGAACCCCGCCCGATGCAGCGCGGCCAGCGCCTCCGCCGAGCGCACGCCGGACTTGCAGTGCAACACGATCGGCCGGTCCTGCGGCAGCTCCGCGAGGGCGTCCCCGGAGAGGATGCGGTCCTTGGGGATCAACACCGAGCCGGGGATGCGCACGATCTCGAACTCGTGCGGCTCGCGGACGTCGACGAGTGTGAAGTCCGCGCCCTCGTCGAAACGCTCCTTCAGTTCCTTCGGCGTGATGGTGTGGCGGGCGGCGGCCTGCTGGGCGTCGTCGGAGACCACCCCGCAGAAGACGTCGTAGTCGATCAATTCGGTGATCGGCTCCGCCGCCGGGTCCTTGCGGATCTTGATCGTGCGGTAGCTCATGTCCAGGGCGTCGTAGACCATCAGCCTGCCGAGCAGGGTCTCCCCGATGCCGACGATCAGCTTGATGGCCTCGTTGACCATGATGGAGCCGATCGAGGCGCACAAGACGCCCAGAACACCGCCCTCGGCGCACGAGGGCACCATCCCGGGCGGCGGGGGCTCGGGGTAGAGGTCGCGGTACTGCGGGCCGTGCTCGGCCCAGAAGACGCTCGCCTGGCCTTCGAACCGGAAGATCGAGCCCCACACGTACGGCTTGCCCAGCAGCACGGCCGCGTCGTTCACCAGATACCTGGTGGCAAAGTTGTCGGTGCCGTCCAGGATCAGGTCGTAGTCCCGGAAGATGTCCAACGCATTGGACGACTCCAACCGAACCTTGTGCAGATTGACCTGTACGAACGGGTTGATCTCCGCGATGGAGTCCTTCGCCGACTCGGCCTTGGGCCTGCCCAGGTCGGACTGCCCGTGGATCACCTGCCGATGCAGGTTGGACTCGTCGACGTCGTCGAAGTCGACGATGCCCAGCGTGCCGACGCCTGCGGCGGCGAGGTAGAGCAGCGCCGGGCTGCCCAGCCCGCCCGCGCCGACCACGAGCACCTTCGCGTTCTTCAGCCGCTTCTGCCCGGTCACCCCCACGTCGGGGATGATCAGGTGCCTGCTGTAGCGGGCGACCTCTTCCTTGGTCAGCTCCTCCGCAGGTTCGACCAGCGGGGGTAGTGACGGCCCTGGCATCAGCGGTCCTCCTCGGATAAGCACACGTAAGCACACGCACCGTGCTCTTTTCGGCGGCTCGCCGCCGTCTGTGCTTATACAACGCGGCGGGAGGCATCCGACATTCCGCTCCCACCATCTAGGACGGCGTCGCGGGGAGGTCGACAGGACGGCGCTGCGGCTGTGGCGCACGCCTCCCTATGCCGCCGCGTCCGCGTCGGCGCAGCACGTCACCGGGGCACCTCGGCGGCGAGTGAAGGCTCACGGTGCGAACGACGCCCTCAGCAGGCGACGTGCGCGAGAAGGACCGGAAGACGACCGAGCCGCGCTAGGGGCTCGGCCAGCCGTTCGGCTCGCAGACCTTGCCGTCGGCGACGTAGCCGCCCTGCGGCGAGAGGCTGTGGAGGACGTCGTTGGACAGGCTCCAGCTCTGCTGCATCATGATCGGCGCGGGCCCGCCGTGCACGTCGCAGGGCACGTGCACACCCAGCCCGAGTGCGTGCCCGACCTCGTGGTTGATCAGGTACTGCCGGTACCGCGTCGTCTCGCCCTGGAAGTCCCGCGCCCCCCGCACCCATCGCGCGGCGTTGAGATAGACGTACTCCTCGACCCGGCAGGAGGCCTCGTACTCGACGGCGCCGCCGCACCGCTCCTGCGCCAGGGACTGCGAGACCAGGATCACCCGGAAGTCCGGGACGGAGTTCTCATCGTCGATCCGCCGAAGCCCGACCGGTTGGGTCAGGCCGGGGTGGCGATTGCCGATCCAGCTCCGCTCGTCCGACAGGGTGTCCTGCACCATGGTCGAGTAGCCGTCCTCGTCGACGGGGACGTCCAGGCCCGTCTCGATCTCGACCGTGTAGTCGTAGACGAGCCCGGCCGACGATCCCAGCAGCTCCGTCGTCCCCGGCAGCACACGGAAGGTTCCGCTGCCGACGGTGGGGAACGGGCCGCCGCCCGGCAGCTCGGCGGCGACGATCGAGGGGTCGAATCGAGCGCCGGGGACCTCTTCGCCGATCTCGGGGGCCTGCGGCGCGGCCTCCCCCGCCTCCCCGGACTCGTCCGTCGGCTCCGGCCTGCCCTGGCCCGCGCTGCCGATGGCCACTGGACCGCCGCCCGACTGATCCGGTTCGCGGGCGACGTCGAGCACGATGAACAACGAGAGCACCAGCAGCAGCGGGAGTGCATAGAGCCGCCAGCCGTAGACGGAGAGCAGACCGCGTTTCACCCGCCGTGAGCCGCCTGCGCCGCCGTCGGATCGGTCGGGCTGATCACGGTCGGCATCGCCCGCCCGCGCCGACCGGCTCGTGGCGGGGCTCCAGTCCGCCGCAAGCGGCTCGGCCGCCGTTCGACGCCTGCCACGCTGATCACGACGTCCGGCGGGCCGTCGATGAGTCGAGGTCACGGCTTCCTCTCTCTCGTCGAGCGTGCACGGTCCCCCGACCCTGACGACACGCTGCCACACTGCCCTAGTTTGCGTCGATCACCGGATTCGGCCACGCGTTCGGCCTGCACACCGCGCTGCCGTCGGGCCCGGAGCCCTCGATTCCGCCCGCCTCGCCCAGCAGGCTCAGGTCCTCGTCGGCGAGGCTGACCGCCTGGTCCATCATCACCCTGGCCAGATCGCCGTCGGTGCCACAGGCGACATGCCGCAGGCCGAGGTGGTGGCCGACCTCGTGATTCACCATGTAATGGCGGAAGTCGGCCAGGTTCGACTCGTAAGAGTGTGCACCGCGAGTCCAGCGGGCCGCGTTCAGGTAGGCCCGGTCGCCGCCGTCCTCGGTGACCAGACAGGAGACCTCGAAGGGCAGCACCTCGCCGCAGGCCGCCGCCGCGGTCTGCTGGGAGACCAGGGTGATCCTGACGTCGGGGACGGCCGCAGGATCGTCCACCCGCTGCATCGTCACCTCGCCCATCCCCGGCCAGCTGCGCGGATCGACGAGCGTCTGGTCCACCATCAGGGAGAAGGCGTCCTCGTCCGCCGCCACGTCGAGACCCTCCTCGACCTCGACCGTGTAGGTGTGCAGGTCGCCCGCCTCGCCCAGGACGTCGGTCGTGCCCGCCAACAGTCGGAAGTCTCCGGAACCCGTCGTCGCGAACGCCTCGCCGTCGGGCAGTTCGGCGTTCGCGATCTCCACGTCCACCGGTTCCAACGGGCTCGGCTCCTCGCCGGACCCGGCCGTCGGGCCGCCCGCGCCGCCGGGCTCCTGCGTCGCCACGTCGCTAGGCGCCGACGCGGAGTCGGCGGGGGTGCGAAGGACATCGAGCACGACGACGACGGTCAACACCACGAGCAGGGGAACCGCGTAGAGCCGCCAGCCGAAGCGGCGGTGAATCGACCGCAGGCCGCGCGCGTCGTCCTGCTCCACGGCCGACGGCCGCTCGTCGGCAGGCACCGGCTGCCAGGAGGCCGCCAGGGGCTCGAGTTCGGCGGGTCCGTCGAAGGAGCCCGCGTCGTCGTCCTCGTCGCTCGACGGGCCGTTCCGCCGTCGCGGTTCGGTGGAGTTCTGGACGCGCGACCTGCCACGAGGGTCGGCGTCGCGACGTGATCCCTGCGTGGTCGGCGGCACGAAATCAGACTGCCATACCTCCGGAACGACCCCATTCATCACCGCCGAGGACGGGCGTGTCGGTCAGCGGCTCCGGAACGATCCGCGTCGAGGCCTCCGAGCTCACCGTCTCGGGCAACCAGGGTGCGGTGACCATCCCCAGCACCGCCTTCGCCACCAGTTCGGGCTGCTCCATCTGGGCGACGTGGCCGGTGTAGGGCAGCATCAGCAGCCTGCCGTGCGGGAGCGCGGTCGCGGTGCGGACCGCCTTGCGGGCGCTCATCAGGCGATCCTCTGTGCCCCAGATCACCAACGTGGGCGCCGACACCCTCGGCAGCACCCGCCACAGCGAACGGTCTCCTCTGGCCAGCCAGAACCGGATCATCGCCATCGTCGTACGGCCGAGGGCGGGCCCGGCCCACGAGGTGCGGCTCAGCCTGGCCATCTCGGCGGCGAACTCCTCGAGCCGGTGACGCGGCACCAGGTCGGGTCGGGCGAAGCACACCCGCATCATCTGCTCGGCCCGCGCCAACGGGGTCATCGCGGCCAGTGCCCGCCGGACCGGCTTTCCGACCAGCGGCAGGTAGGTCAGCGGGAAGCGCGGATCGGACAGCCGGTCCGGACTCGGCCGCAGGTCGGGCACCGCAGGCGAGATCAAGGTCAGGGTGGCCACCAGGTCTGGTCTGGTGGCCGCGACGATCGCCGCGACCAGGCCGCCGAAGGAGTTCCCCAGCAGGTGGACCGGCTCGGCCCTGCGACTCTCCAGCAGCCGGACCACCATCCGCACATGTGCCGCAGGCGTGTAGAGGAATCCGTCGGGCGGCGCCGAGCGGCCGAAGCCGGGCAGATCGACCGAGATGCCGTTCAGCCGCACCCGCAGCAGGCCTGCCAGGTCGGTCCAGTTGGACGCCGAGCCCGCGAGTCCATGCAGGTAGACGGCGGTCGGCGCGTCCGGCGTCTCGGCGGGGGTCTCCCTGACGTGCAGCCGGGTGCCCGCCACCTCCAACGTGCGGCCCGGCCAGGGACGTCGGGTCAGATCGAGCGGCGGCAGCTCCACGTCCGACAAGGGGACCCAGGTGAGGTCCGGCCGGTGCGTCGCCCGTCGGGCGGCCCAGTTCGGCAGCCGGAATCCGGACCTCGCCTTCGCCGTGCTCTCCGCCGTCGGCCCCGACGAGGTTCCCGGCCCGGCGCCCGGTGTGGGGGATTCGCCTGCGGACCGGCTCGCTCGTCGAGGCCGGGACTCCTGGCCGAATCGCGGCGGCGGGTGCTGCGGCTGTGGAGGCGTCACGTCTTCAGGATGCTGGACGACGGCCACCGATTCATCCCGAAGCCGCGAGGACCACTCAGACCACGCGTGCACTACGCGTGGTGACCTACCGACGAGTACGGTCGTGGGGCTCCACCGGTCGGCGAATGACAGCCCCGTGTCACCGCCGAAGTGGGCACGACCACCCGGTCGAGTCAGTCAGACTGCCACTGCCGGGGGAAGAACTTGTCGGGAGGCACAGATGACCGAGACGGCGCCGGAGACGGAACACACCGCACGCGGAGTGCGGCTGCCGCGCACCGCACGGCGCGCACAGCTCCTCAGCGCCGCCCAACACGTGTTCGTCGCGAACGGGTACCACGCCGCGGCGATGGACGAGATCGCCGATCGCGCGGGCGTCAGCAAGCCCGTCCTCTACCAGCACTTCCCCGGCAAGCTCGACCTGTATCTGGCACTGCTGGAGACCCAGGCCGACGAGCTCGTGCGCAGGCTGGACGCGGCCATCGAGTCGACCACGGACAACAAGCTGCGCGTGCACGCGGCGGTGGCCGCCTACTTCGACTTCGTCAACGGCGAGGGACACGCCTATCGGCTGGTGTTCGAGTCGGACCTGCGTGGCGAGCCCGCCGTGGAGCAGGCCATCGAGAACGCGACGTCCCAATGCGTCGAGACGATCACCCGCGCGGTGACCGCAGACGCCGG
Organism: Actinoalloteichus fjordicus; assembly: GCF_001941625.1. Classification (NCBI taxonomy): domain Bacteria; kingdom Bacillati; phylum Actinomycetota; class Actinomycetes; order Pseudonocardiales; family Pseudonocardiaceae; genus Actinoalloteichus; species Actinoalloteichus fjordicus. The sequence goes on along the minus strand of NZ_CP016076.1, from coordinate 1,018,222 downwards.
ACTGGACGAGGAACGGGCCAGACTGCTCGCGGTCGGCCTCGCAGGCCTCAGCCAGGTGACGGCTCGCTACTGGCTGAACGACGGCCGTGCGCTGCCCCAGGACGACGCCGTCGCGCTGATCGCGGGCCTCGCCTGGCGGGGCATCGGGGGCTTCCCGCTCCAGTCGGGCTGACCGGCGCCGGGAGCTGGCTCGCAGCGTCGCGAGCCGGTACCGCCCGCCCCGTCCCCTGCGGCGAAGTCGACGTCACCAGGCCCGCCATGGGCAGGCGCCGGTCGTCTCCACGGCGAGCGACGGCGGCGAGCCGCCCACGAGACTCCAGCAGCGGCGAGCCGCCCACGAGACATCAGCAGCGGCGAGCCGCCCAGAGACGACCTCAGCGGCCGGCCGCCCGAGGAACCGTCAGCAGTGCGCCGCCGAGAAGATACTCAGTGGCGATCCCGCCGAAGGCGGCACAGCGGCGAGCCGCCGAGCGCGACACCGCAGGCTGAGCTGCTTGCGGAGAACACAGCGGCGAGCCGCTGCCGGAACACAGTGCCGGTCTGCGGGCGAGAACCGAGTGGGAAGGCCGGCGGCGAGAGATACTGCGGCGCCCGCCTGAGGCGTGCTGCGGCGGGCAGAACGTGTCCTGGCCGCGGCGCGTGGTGTGCGGTGCCCGCCTGCGGCGTCTCAGCCGACGCCGGGCCGTGCGGCCGACGCTGCCGGGTGCGCCGAGGCCGAGCGCAGCACCCGGTGGCTGCCGAGGCTGCGGACCACCCCGGTCGGGTCATGCGACCCGCCTGCGGCGGCCTGAGCCGGTGAGGACCGCGCGGCATGGCAGAACCTGCCGTCGCGGCCGTCACCTGCCTGCTCAGCCGTTGACGGCGAAGCCGACCCGTCGCGCTTCGCTCGGGCCGATCTCGATATAGGCGATCCGCCCGGTCGGGACCACGTACCGCCTGCCCTTGTCATCCACCAGGGTGAGCAGACCCTGCTTGTCACCCAGTGCATCGGTGATGAGCGTCTCCACCTCATCCGGCGACTGCGAGCTGGTCAGGACTAGCTCCCGAGAGCTGTCCGCGACGCCGATCTTTACCTCCACGCCGACCTCCGGTCGTCGAACTGCACGGTTTCCCGGCCAGGCTAGTCCAGCACGGCGCGGGCGACGCGCAGCCCCAGACACCGTCAAGGCGGTCCGCCCGGCAGCCGTCACGACGACCGGCGGGTGACGCGCAGGCAGGCTGCCGTCCGCAGTCCCGGCAGGCCCTGCCCGATCAGCCGCGTTCGAGGGATCGCCGATTCGATCGATCACCTGCGGCGGCGTCCTGAGCGAGCCCCGACACGTCGAGACGGCGTCTGACGGGAAACCCCGGCACCGTCTGTCCCAGCCGCACCGTCTGTCCCGGCCGACTCCCCGATCCCGACGAGACACGCCCGACTCGTCGGTCGCCGCAGACACGAAGAACTCGTGCACCCCGGCCGGGGCCCGCCACGCCCGCGGGCACCTCAGCCCAAGCCCAGCGCCGCCATCCGCTTCGTGTGGCTGTTCTGGAGCCTGCGCAGCAGTGCCCCGATGCCTGCCAGGTCACCGCTGCCCCGGATGATCAGCTCGGTGAGACCGTCTCGCTCGGCGGCCACGTACTGAGCCTGCGTGACGGCCTCGCCGAGCAGTCGCCTGCCCCACAGTGTGAGCCGGTCTCGCACGGTCCGATCCGCCGCACACGCCGCCTGGACCTCCCGCTCGGCGAAGGCCGAGTGCCCGGTGTCGGCCAGCACCTCCTGCACGAGTTCCTTGAGCGGCGAATCGAGCAGGTTGCCGATCTCCCGATAGAAGTCGGCGGCCAGCCCGTCGCCGACATACGCCTTGACCAGCGACTCCAGCCAGGTCTTCGGGGCGGTGGAGGCATGGAACCGGTCGATCGGCGCGATGAAGGGCCGCATGGCGACGGGCAGCGAGTGCCCCCGACCCGCCAGGTACTCGTCGAGAGTCCGATAGTGACCGATCTCGGCCGCCGCCATGCTGGCCAGCGCGGCTCGCCCTTCCAGCGTCGGCGCGATCCTGGAGTCCTCTGCGAGTCGGTCGAAGGCGGACAGCTCGCCGTACGCGATGACCCCGAGCAGGTCGATGGCGCCCTCGGGAATGGCCTCGCCCGGTGAGCTTCCGGACACCGCCTGTTGATCAGCCTCGGTCATGCCTAGCACCCTAGCCATCGGAGGGCTTGCGTCACACCTGCGAGACCCGAGCGCAGCTGATGCTTCATCGGCATGGGATGTCCAGGTAGGCTGGGTTGCGATGCAGAGGCAGTTCGCCGCGCCACGGGTCGGCCCATCGGATGGGTCGGGCGTCGCGAGAGCGGCAGCGAGCGGTCGTGCAGGAACAAGCGGTGGCGGTCAACCGTCACGCGAAAGGGCGCGCGCACTGTCGTCTCGGCCCTCCCGCGCCCGGCACACGAGACTCTCGAATGTGCCGACGACGGTCGAGCGGCTTCACCAGGGCCGTGCGCGCTGGTACGAGAGAGGCGATCCCCCTGACCATCCGCACAGAGAATGAGCGCCCGGACATCGACGAAAACGATGACACCGACCTGAGAAGGCTGGATCACAGCCAGACCGGCCTCCCCGAGGGAGACCCGTCCCATCCGCTGCAACCCGCGGCCGAGACGCCCGTACAAGCGTCCACCTTCGCGGAGTTGGGCGTCCACCCGGACATCGTCCGAGCCCTCGCCGAGGCGGGGATCGAACGTGCGTTCGCCATTCAGGAACTGACCCTGCCCCTCGCCCTGCAGGGCGAGGACGTCATCGGGCAGGCCCGCACCGGCACCGGCAAGACGTTGGGCTTCGGCATCCCACTGTTGCAGCGCGCCGAGCTGCCCGGCGACGGGACGCCGCAGGCACTGGTGGTCGTGCCGACCCGCGAGCTGTGTCTCCAGGTCACGCGCGACATCAACGACGCGGGCCGCCACCTCGGCGTCCGCACCCTCGCCGTCTATGGCGGCAGGCCCTACGAGCCGCAGATCCAGGCGCTGCGCACCGGCGTCGACATCGTGATCGGCACGCCGGGCAGGCTCCTCGACCTCGCGGAACAGCGTCACCTGGTGCTGGGCAAGATCCGCAACCTCGTCCTGGACGAGGCGGACGAGATGCTCGACCTGGGATTCCTGCCGGACATCGAGCGCATCCTGCGCATGGTGCCGGACGAGCGGCAGACGATGCTCTTCTCCGCCACGATGCCCGGTCCGATCATCACCCTGGCCAGGACCTTCCTCACTCAGCCGACCCACATCAGGGCCGAGGAGGTCGACGCGGGCGCGATCCACGAGCGCACCCGGCAGTTCGTCTATCGGGCACACGCGCTGGACAAGGTGGAGCTGCTCGCGCGCGTCATGCAGGCAGCCGACCGCGGGCTCAGCATGATCTTCACCCGCACCAAGCGGACGGCGCAGAAGATCTCCGACGAGCTGAGCGAACGCGGATTCGCCGCCGCCGCCGTGCACGGCGATCTGGGCCAGGGCGCCCGCGAGCAGGCGCTGCGCGCCTTCCGAGCGGGCAAGGTCGACATCCTGGTCGCCACCGACGTCGCCGCACGAGGCATCGACGTCGCGGGCGTCACGCACGTCATCAACTACCAGTGTCCCGATGACGAGAAGACCTACGTGCACCGGATCGGTCGAACCGGACGGGCCGGGCGCGAGGGCGTCGCGGTCACGCTGGTGGACTGGGACGAGGAACCGCGCTGGAAGCTCATCGACGAGGCGCTGAAGCTGGGCATCCCCGCGCCGGTGGAGACCTACTCCACCTCCGAGCACCTCTTCACCGACATCAACATCCCCGAGTCCGTCAGCGGCAGGCTGCCGTTGGGCAAGCGGACCAGGGAGGGCCTGGACGCCGAGCCGGTCGAGGAGCTGAGCTCCGGCGGGCGACGCAACAGGCAGCGCAGTGGGCGCAAGCCGAGCCGAGGCGGCGCAGGCGAGGGCACCCGATCCGCCGAAGACCGGCCCTCGGAGACCCCGGCGGCAGCGGATGAGGAGATCCCCCGCAGCTCGCCCCGGCGGAGCCGGTCCCGGCGCCGCACGCGTGGCGGCGTCTCGGTGGACGAGTCGCAGGAGCACGGTGGCGAGACCCGGTCGCCGGACAACTCCGGACCGGAGTCGTCCTCCCCGGAGCGGTCGCGCAGGCGCAGGCGGCGACGTCGGGGCGGGCAGACCGACGGCGCGGGTGACACCGGCACCGAGGCCTCGGCGGAGCGACCGGCAGACTGAACGTCGAGCGCGGGGCGATGAGGACCCTCGCGGCGAGGACAGCCGGGGTGGGAGATGGTTCGACCAGAACGACGAACGAAGGTCGACGTGCTGGTCGTCGGGCTGATCGTCGTCACCGCCCTCGTGGTGGGGGCTGTGTCGTGGCACACCGGAGACCTGCGGGCGACCACGCTGCGGACGGCGTCGGAGCCCGCCGAGGTTCCCGCCCCGCCCACCGGCCTTCCCCCCTCCCTCGCGGAGGTGTGGAGCGCACCGAGTCCTGCCACCGATCGACCTGCGGTGGCGGGCCCCTCGGTCGTCGTCGGTGCGGGCAGCGCCGTTCGAGGACTCGATCCGTTCAGCGGCGAGGAGCGGTGGAGCTACGAACGAGACCTGCCCCTGTGCACGGTGGGTGCGCAGTGGGACCGCGCCGTCGCGGTCTATCGGAAATCGCGCAACTGCAGCGAGGTCACCTCGCTGGAGGGTGACACCGGGGAGCGCGGCCCCCAGCGCAACACCGACGCCGAGCCGGGCACCTCGCTGCTCGGCGACGGCACCTACCTGACCGCGACCGGCAGGCACATCACCGAGGTGTGGGGCTCCAACCTCGTACGGACCCTCCAGTACGGCCGAGTTCCCGCGCTGGTCAATCCCGACCGGCAGCCGAGAGTCGACTGCGAACACCGTGCCTTCGCCGCGGGCGAGGCCCGACTCGCCGTCATCGAGCGCTGCGCCGAGGACGCCAACGAGCGGCTCACGGTGCTGTCGGCCAGGCCGGAGGACAACGACGAGCCGGAGGAGGACTTCAGCGTCCCGCTGGACGAGGCGGACGCGGCGCTGGTCGCGACCTCCGACGTGTTCACCGTCATCGCCACGCCGAGCCCGCCCACCCTGACCGTCTACGACTCCGAGGGCCTCCGGACCGACCACTTCCCGCTGCCGTTCACCGGGGAGCAGTTCGCCGAGTCCACGTCGTCGGTGCCGCTCACGACGATCACCGACGAGCACGTCTTCTGGCATGCGGGCGGCTCGACCGCGGCGCTGTCCGCCGAAGACGGCCGCCTGCTCTGGACGATGTCGGAAACCATGGGCGCAGGCACGTCGTTCGCGGGAGTCCTGCTCGTCCCGGTCCCCGACGGCCTCGCCGTGCTGGACCCGGCCACCGGCGAACGGCTCGGTGACTTCCCCGTCGATCGCGGCGACCACGACGGGCCGATCGTCATGGACTCGATCGGTCCGATCCTGCTCGAACAACGCGGTGACACGCTCGTCGCGCTGCGCTGAGGCGGGCTAGGCCGTTCGATGCCGCGTCGCGACGCGGCGGCTCGGGGCAGGCGAACACCTCTCCCGATCGCCGAGTCGATGCGGCAGACTCGAATGCGTGACCGTCCTTCGTGCCTCCCAGATCTCCCCGCACCACGCCGAGCACGTCAGGCTGCCCGGCGGGCCCGGCGAACTGGCCGCGCTGCGCGCCCGCCCGGCCACCGGCCGGACGCCGAAGGCGACCATCGTGCTGGTGCCCGGTTACACGGGCGCCAAGGAGGACTTCGCGCCGCTGCTGGACCCGCTGGCCGAGGCGGGCTTCGACACGGTGGCGGTGGACCTGCCCGGCCAGTTCGAATCGCAGGCCCTGCCGGATCGAGCCGACCATCTGCCCCTGCCGCTCGGCGAGGTGGTCGCGAAGCTCATCGAGGATCTGCGGGTAGCGGGACGGCCGCTGATCCTGCTGGGCCACTCCTACGGCGGACTGGTCGCACGGGGAGCGGTCCTGGCGGGCGCACCGGTCGACGGCCTGGTGCTGCTCGACACCGGTCCGGGCGCCCTGCCGCCCGGACCTCGGCGACAGACCCTGGACCTGGGCGAGCCCATCCTGGTCGAACACGGCATCGAGGCCGCCGAGCGTCTGCGCGACGCACAGGACACCGCGTCGCCCGCCCGCCAGGCACAGCCCGCCGAGCTGCGGGCGTACCTGCGGAGGCGCTTCCTGGCCTCGTCGCCCGCGAGCCTGCTCGGCATGGCCGACGGACTGCGACACGAACCCGACCGCGTCGCCGAGCTGGCGACCGCGCTCACGAGGGCCGGGACCCCCGTCCTGGTGTCGTCCGGTGTGGACGACGATGCCTGGTCGATCGACACCCAGCGAGACATGGCCCGGCGTCTCGACGGCGAGTTCGTCCTGATCGACTCCGCCGGGCACAGTCCGAACACGGAGAACCCGGCGGGCCTGCTGGCGGTGCTGCTGTCCACTTGGCGGCGTTGGATCGCCTGACGGCGGGACCACCCTCGAGTGTCGACGCAGCGTCACCGCTCGATGCACAGCTCCGCAGATCCGCGGCAGGCGGGCCGTTGGTCACGCCGAGTGGGCTGCCTGCCACGCACCTCTCACCGGCCACGCTCATCCGGACAGGACTCGCGCGCATCGGCATCGTCGCGGGTCGGCGGCGCGCGATCCGATCAAGAGTTCGCCTGCTCGGCGCGACACGATGCTCGGCGGCGCGCGATGCTCTCCGGTGCATCCGGGACATCGAGACCCGGTACCGCCGGGGTCCGCCTCGATCAGCGCAGCGCCGGGCGAGTCTCGACACCGATGTCCGTCTGCCGCGCACGGCTCGGCCGTCGTCCCGATCGCAGCCGAGGCGCGGTCGCATCGCCGACCGACCAGAGCCGCTCGTCACCAGGCACCGATCGACGTCCTTCGACGACGAGACGGCGGGAGAAGCCGGCGGTGCCCCACGCACGGTCCGGCCGAACATGAACGGTTCGCCCGATCCCACCCTCTTCGAAACACGCCACCCCGGCACTGCCGCCGGGAGAGCTGTCCGATCCGCGACGACGGCACACCCGCGGCGTCGGCCACGCCCTCACGGGTCAGAGCACCGCGAGAGCGGTCACTGCCACCACCAGAACCACAGCAGCGCGCCTGCCAGGACCAGGACGATCAGCGGGCCCCACCAGCGAACCGCGGTCCGTCGCCGGTCCGAGGCGCGTTGCAGCAGCACGGCACCGATCGCGAACAGCAGGTGCACGACAACCACCGCCCACCCCGGTCCCGGATAGCTGGCTCTCGTCGCCACCAGCTGGGCGATGATCATCGTCAGCGCCAGGATCACGAGCCCCGCAGTGATCGCGCCGCTCACCCCGCGCAACAGCCTGCCCGCCATGCTCGCCTGCTCGGTCATTCTCACCGTCTTCGAACCCGAAGTCATCGCCATGATCATCTGCTCACGGTCGGAGCAGCGCCCACGAGTCCAGCGGCGGCGCGGCGGCGCGGCCGTCCGCACAGGAGTTCCGGAACTCGCACCAGGAGCATCGACGGCCTGCCCTCGTCGGAAACAGCCGGTCCGCGTCGCCGCCCGCGCTCAGATCGTCCGAGGCCGACTGCAACTGCTCGGCCGTCGCCGAGGCCCGATTCAGATGCTCGTCCATCGAGGACTCGTCGTGCTCCCAGGACTGCACCGAACCGGTGGGCAGGTGGTGGAGTTCCACCCGCCTGCACGGTCTGCGCAGGGTCCGTCGCGCCGCCAACGCGTACAGGGCCAGTGCCTGGGAGTCCCTGGCATCGTCCACGGTGACGCCGTGCCTGCCGGTCTTGTAGTCGACGACGACGAGTTCGCCGCCGCGGGCGTCGATGCGATCGACGCGCCCCTCCGCCACGATCGTCCCGGCAGACGCGGAGACCCAGCGCTCCAGGGCGACGGGTTCCAGATCGGGGTCGGCGTCCTCGACGTAGTCCGAGACCCAGTTCTCCGCCCGCTCGCGGTAGTCGGCGGCCTGCGCCGCGTCCCGGAAGCCGTCGCTCTTCCAGTGTCGTCGGATCTCCGCCGACGCAGCCGCGAGCGTCCGGCCTCGACCAGGCATCGCGAAGATCGCGCGCAAGGCGTTGTGCACGACGGCGCCGAGGGTGCTGTGTGCCCAGGCGCCGCCTCTGGCAGGCGCCGGGCGGTCCAGATAGGTCAGCCGATAGCGACGAGGGCAGTCCGCCCAGCGGGCCAGCCTGGCCGGGGTCACCCGTACCAGTCTGCTCGGCATTCCCTCCAGGCCCAACTGCACCAGGACACCGTAGCCGGCAGCGCGGGTGTGGACATCGGCGGGATCGTCACCGTCCGAGACCGACCCGCACCTCGGTGCCGCTGGTCTGTGCAACCAGAGCCTCGAACTGCGCCGGGTCGGTGGTCTCCTCGCCGAGGCTGAGGGTCTTGTTCGTCCCGTGATAATCGCTGGAACCGGTGGTCAACAGGCCCAGTTCGCCCGCGAGGCCGCGCAGTTCTCGCCTGGTCGGCAGATCGTGATCCGGGTGGTCGACCTCGACGCCCGCGAGACCGGCCTCCGCCAGCTCCGCGATGGTCTGCGCATCGACCACCGGGCCTCGGCTCCTCGCGAAGGGGTGCGCCAACACGGTCGCCCCGCCTGCACGGCGGATCATCTCCACGGCCCGCAGCACCGGAGTGTCGGTGCGGCCGAGGTGAAATCGTCCGCCGGTGCCCAGGAAACGCCGGAACGCCTCGTCCACGCTCTCGACCACGCCTGCCTGCATCAGCGCCCTGGCGAGATGAGGTCGGCCCGCAGGCGCATCGGGCGGGAGAGCGGCGAAGAGCGCGGGGACGTCGATGGGGTGTCCCTGTTCCACCATCCGCTCCGCCATCAGCCGCAGCCTGGTCCGGCGCTCCGCGCGCAGCCGGGCCTGCTCCTCGACGATCTCCGATGCGGTGGGGTCGAAGAGGTAGGCGAGCAGGTGGACCGTGACGGGTCCGCCGGTCTCGTCGCGGGCCGCGCAGGAGAGCTCGGCACCGGGAACGAGCCGCAGTCCGGCGGGCAGGGCGGCGGTGGCCCGGTCCCAGCCTGCGGTCGTGTCGTGGTCGGTCAACGCCACGACGTCGAGGCCGGCCAGTGCCGCAAGGCGGACCAGTTCCTCGGGAGCGTCGCTGCCGTCCGACGCCGTCGAATGGGTATGCAGATCGATGCGCACCCGGACAGTGTCGTTCAGCGGGATTCGCCGGGGTGAACGACGCCCCGATCCGGGGCGGTCACCGCCGGGCGCCGACCCGACGTCGGCCCAGCGCGGCGCGACGGGCCTTCATCATCGAGAAGCGCTCGGACTGAGCCTTCTTGTCCCCGAAGACCAGCTCGGAGATCGCGTCGTTGATCTCCTCGGGGTTGGGGCAGTACTCGACCTTGTTCAAGGCCTGGATCTGGCCCGCCGACTCGATCACCAGCGTGCCGTACCCGAAGAAGCGACCCATGAGGGTGCGGCGGAACGTCAGGTCGGTGACCTTGGTGACGGGCATCATGGCCACGTTGGTCTCGAAGACGCCGGTGGTCAGCATGAACCGCTTGTCGGTGACGACGATCCGCTCCACCCACCACTCGATCACGTAGTAGGAGAAGCGGAGCACCACGAGCAGGCCCGCGTACCAGAGGATGTTCTGGATGAGCGCGGTGCCGGGCGGCATCAGGCCCGAGATCAGCATCAAGCCGACGAGCAGCGCCGTGGCCTCGAAGATGTCCCAGAGCATGCTCGCCCAGTGCCTGCGCACTCTGATGACGCGTCGCTCGCTCTCAAGCAGGTACTCGTCTGGATCTCTGGGTGCAAGCACAGTGCCACGACTCCTCGCTCCAGGTCGGCACCGGCCCCGGGAGCCGGTGCGCCGACCTGCTCAGAACAGATTCTGAACGAACGTGATGATCGCCTCGGCTGCGCCCTGGAGCGTGGCGAGGATGCCTTGGACCATGTTGGCGGACTCGTTGGGCTGGGTGATCAGGAGAAAGAGGAGCAACGCGATCCCAGCGAACATGAGGATCTTCTTGAGGTTCACGACGACCATCCCCGTCTGCTAGCTGCACCACTGCAGGCGCCCTGCTGATCCGTTGTACCGCACTCTGCCGCCCGCCGGCAGACATGTCCCGCGCTCGGGTCGGGATTTCGCACACCAGCCTGAACCTGATTACGCTCCGTGCCAATGGGCGATCCGGGTGAACTATACGGACGATCTGTCACTCGGGTGATCCACCGCCGGTCAGCAACCGTCGCGGAGATCGTCCCCGAAGCCGCGATCACTCGATCAGTCGATCACCCGACGGTCGCCCTAAGTGATCTTGATCGAACCCCTTAGACCAGACGCGAGTCCAGGTGAGACGGCCCGTCCGGCCGCCAGGGGCACCGCGCCTGCCCGCGACGAGCCCGCCGCCGGCGCCCCGACGGAGTGAATCTTGGGCATTCGTCCACATTGTCCGCTTCGATCGACGAAAGTCCAGGTCGAAGCACCGGAAAGGCTCCGACGTCCGCCGAAATGCGATCTTCGACACACCTCGGGGGCGTCCCGGAGCCGCTCCGGCGCGGACAAGAACACTCACCGCAGCCACCTCTGGGCTGAATTGATTAACTGACCGGCGAACAACTGGCGAGCGAGGCGGATTCGACTACCCAAAGTCAGATCAGCCCCCAGTCCATGCGCCGACCGTGTGCATCCGTTCGGGCAAGGACGGTCGCTTCGGGCACCCGGTCCCGCCACCGAACCACCGCCAACAGATGATCGACTCCCGGCGCCTGCGCCTCGACAGGCGCGAGGGACGGAGCAATCGCCCGCAGCGTCGAGAAGTCCGGCTCGACGCCGACCCACCAGAGTGGACGACCGGCGCCGAGTTCCGCGAGCCGCCTGGCGTAGTCCGCGCGCCGCTCGGCGGACTCGCCCGCGAGACTGCGCCCCTGGATGATCACCAGCGGCACCTCGCGAGGAACTCGGGCGGCCGCGTCGGCCAATCCTTCGACCGGGTCTCCGATCACCAGTTCGGGGGGCGATTGGCGCTGAATGGACACAGCGAGTTCCAAGCGGCGGAGCCGATCAGGTTGATCAGCCCAGACACAGGCCTCCATCCAGGCGACGTCGTCGGGATCGGCCAGGTCCATCGTGACCCGATCGAGGGCGACCCGGGCCGCGACGGCGAGCTTCGCGGGCAACGGCGGCAGGGAGACTCCGTCGGCCGTCCGCAGGGCGGCGCTGAGCACCAGGGGCGTCTTCTTCGGCCCCGACACCACCTCGCCGACGCCCGCCCCCTGGTACCGATAGCCGTAGCGGTGCGGGTTGAGCAGCAGCCCGGAGCCGGAGCCCACGGCGAGCAGTCCCAGCGGGGCGCGGGCCTGCTTGGCGATCATCGCCAGCGCCGGATAGATCAGCACCGCCCGGCCCACCTCCTCGTCGCACACGGTGCGGGTGGAGATGAGCCGGGTCGCCCGGTCCGACCGTTCGAGCAGGAAGTCGCGGAACAGGCCCCAGGTCTGCTGATCGACGCCGAAGGTCCCGCCGAGCGTCGGGTAGTAGTTGGACAGGGTCAGCCACGGCTCGGCCTGGATCAGCCGATGCGCCGCCGCGAGCAGCAGTGGCGGAACGGCGGACTGCGGCGGAGCCGTCGCCAGGAGACTGGAGACCTCGGGGTCGGCGGCGGCGTGCGCGGCCAGGTGCCGATAGAGCGGCGAGGCGGCGGTCCGGTCGGACTCGGCGAAGTCCCGGAGTCTGCGCCGGACCAGTTCCAGTTCCGTACCGTGCATACGTCTCCTTTGACGGGCCCGAACGACGGGCAGCTCCTCGGGTGAGCCCGAGGCGGGATTCGGCCTTGCCTACCGGGCCGCCCCAGTCTGCCCGGCACCCGAGTACGCTGGGCGGGCGACCAGAGCTGACCTGCCGTCCAGGACGACGGCCGAGCGCAAGGAGGTGGGGATCGTTGAGCAGCGCCGATAGTCCGTCGCCCAGCAGTACACCCGCGTCCCTGTCCTCGAAGACTCGCAGCCAGCGCTGACTTCCCGGTCACCGGCAGGGGCGCCTCTCGTTCCACCGCTCGATTCCGAGCAGTCGAGAAGGCTCCTCCCCTGGTGCACCGGAGGTCATGATGGCAGTTCTCCCCTCGCTCGTCCTGCGCGGTCGCAGCACGCGCTCTCCCGCTGCTCGCAGGCTGCCCTCGCCCGAACCCGCCGGGCTGAACTCGGTGGTCGACTGCGCCGTCTACGTGGACGGCAGCCGGCTGCCCGGTCGATGGACCCACGGTGAGGCCGTCGCGGAGGTCCGCAGGCGTGGAGCGGGGTTCGTCTGGATCGGGCTGCACGAACCCACCGAAGACGACATCAAGGGCGTCGCCGAGACCTTCGAGCTGCACGAGCTGGCCGTGGAGGACGCCGTCCACGCGCATCAGCGTCCCAAGCTGGAGCGTTACGACGACACGCTCTTCATGGTGCTCAAGACGGTCCGCTATGTGACGGAGCCCGCAGGCCAGGCAGGCGAGGTCGTGGAGGGCGGCGAGATGATGGTCTTCCTCGGTCGCGACTTCGTGGTCACCGTCCGGCACGGCAGTCACTCCGGGCTGGCCGGGATGCGGCGAGCACTCGAAGCCGACCCCGAGCACCTGGCCTCGGGGCCCGCCGTCGTGCTGCACGCGATCGCGGACCAGGTCGTCGACAGCTATCTCGCCGTCGGCGCCGTCATGGAGTCCGCCATCGACGAGATGGAGACGAAGGTCTTCGCCCCGAAGACCACGGTCGACGCCGAGCAGATCTACCTGCTCAAGCGCGAGGTCATGGAGCTTCGTCGCGCGGTGAAGCCCCTGGGCACGCCGCTGCGTCGACTCGCGGACGGGTACACCCCGTTGGTGCCGGAGGAGGTCCGCTCCTACTTCCGCAATGTCGAGGACCACCTGACGAAGGTGTCCGAGCAGGTCGCGGGTTTCGACGAGCTGCTCACCACGCTGGTGGACGCCGCGCTGGCCAAGATCACGCTTCGCCAGAGCAGCGACATGCGCAAGATCACCTCGTGGGCGGCGATCATCTCCGTTCCCACCATGATCGCGGGCATCTACGGCATGAACTTCGACTACATGCCCGAGCTGCACTTTCAGTACAGCTATCCGGTCGTCCTGCTGGTCATCCTCACCAGCTGTCTGACCCTGTACCGCACCTTCCGCCGCAACGGCTGGCTGTAGACCGCCGTCGAGCGCACCCGAGACCACGAGAGAGAGGACGGTGACACGGTGATCCGTCTCATCGGCAGCCTTCGCTTCTGGGCCCTGGCCGGCATCCTGCTCTGGATCACCGCCGTGACCGTGCTGATCGCGGTCGACGGGGTACCCGACTGGGGCTGACCAGGCCTCGCACCGTCGCCGGTGGCGAGTGCGCTCGGTCGGGCGGCTCGATCCCGACGGCGCCGCCGCCCATCGCGTGATCGACCTCGCCCCCGGGAGGCGCCGCGCCCGGCCGATCAGCCGAGCCAGGTGAACGGGATGCCGTGGCCGCCGCCCGTGCCGAGTCGTCCGGCCAGTCCCGACGGCCACAGCCGCAGCAGCAGATCGAAGCGATAAGGCATCGGCGCGCCCGGCGGCATGCGACGAGACTCGTAGACCAGCAGGGCCAGCGGCGCGCGATCGGTCGCCCGGGCTGCCGCCTCGGCCAGGATCTCGCGACCTCGGGCCCGGTCCCGTGCCGAGACGTACTGCCAGACGACCGAATGCCACACCACGGTGAGGACGTCGGCGGGGAGATCAGCGAGCCGGTCCGCCAGCCACTCCGGTCCGGCGGCCCGATCCACCGTGATCGGGTCCGTCGAGGCCAGGCGCAGCGCGGCCTGCAGCCGATCCCAGCGCTCGAGGCTGTCGGGCCAGACGAAGGACGACAGATGCAGCCTGCCCTCCTCGGTGTTCGGGTCGGAGGGGTGCAGGTCGCAGCCCGCTCGCTCGACGATGCGCAGCTCCGCGCTCAGGTCGGCGGACGGCCTGCCCGTCCACGCCGGGTCCAGCCGCAGCGGACTGGTCTCGTCCCCGACCACGGTGCCGTCGAGTTCGAGGGCCACCCGGTCCGGCCGGAGGTTGAGCCCACCACTGGCCCCGATCTCCAACAGCCGGATCGGGAAGGGAGTCGACCGGCCGACCCGGCGGGCGGCCTCCTGCGCAGCCACCTGGAGGCCGCCGAGGCAGGGCGCCATCCTGCCCGGTTCGTTGGTCTGCACCGCCGTGGCCGTGGCGCGCTCGCGGACGCCGTCGGATCCCGCGAGGATCGCCGCCCTGGCGGCGGGCCAGAACGTCGCCGGGTCCAGTCGACCGCCCGCGGTCGGGTAGTGGCGAGCCAGCTTCGGAGCCCGGCCCGACAACACCAGGTGGTGCACCGCTGCGGCGAAGCGCAGTCCGGGGACGCTGCCCGCCCCGCCCAGCTCCAGGCCGCACACCACCGAGGTCATCGGCCCGCTCTCGGCGAGGTCGTCGGCGACGGAGTCGAGCAGCAGGTTGGTCAGGGGGCTGGCGGGCAGACAGGCACGGGCCGCGTCACGGAACAGCTCGACCAGCATGGCCATCACCCTAGCCGTACGTGGGCGTCACGCTCCGCATCCGACAACGCCTCGGGCGAGGAAGTTCGGCTGTCCGGTTCAACGTTCCGGCGGCTGCCCGCGTGTGAGGGGCGACCGGAACAGGAAGGCAGGCATGTGACGTTCGATGACTTCGTCGCCACCCGACTTCGCGATCTGCTGCGCTATGCGACGGTGCTGTCCTGCGATCCGCATCTCGCGGAGGACATCGTCCAAGAGGTGCTGATCCGCGCCCAGAGTCGCTGGCGACGGATCGGGGCGCTGGACTCGCCGTTGCACTACGTGCGTCGGATGGTGACCAACGAGTTCCTGTCCTGGCGTCGCAGACGCGCCACGCGGGACGTCAGCGTCCCGCCGGAATCATTCAGCGGACTCGTCGAGACCGGCCACGATCCGATCGTGGTCTTTGACGAGCGCGACGCGATGCTGACCCGCATCGCGCGGCTGCCGCCGAGGCAGCGGGCCGCGCTGGTGCTCCGCTACTACGAGGGTCTCGCCCATGCGGAGATCGCGTCGATCATGCGCTGCTCCGAGGGCACGGCACGCAGCAACATCTCCCGCGCGCTGGCCACGCTGCGCAGCGGGACGGAATCGGCAGCACCCATTTCCACTCGAATCGGCGGGAAGGAGCGGTGACGGACATGGAAGGTTCACGGACCGAGCATCTGATCGAGGCGGCATTCGAACGGCAGGCGGAGGAGGCTCCGTCTGCGGAGCCGGTGGCCGCGCGGTTGCCTGCCCTGCGGTCTCGACGGCGGCGCAGAAGGGCCCTGACCGGACTCGCCGTAGTGGCAGTGGTCGGGGCGCTGGCCGTACCCACCGCCCTGCGCGCCTTCCCACCCGCTGCCGCGCCTGCACCGCCTGCGGGACAGACCGTGGAATCCCGTGTCGCCGAGCCGCCCGGCCCGCCGCCGATCCCCATGCGATACACGGTGGGCTGGCTGCCGGACGATTTCGTCGAGGTCTCCCGCAACGTCGACGTCGAGGGCGGGTTTCCCCAGACGCAGAGGTGGGCGCCGCTGGAGGGGATCGAACAGGGAGATCCGGAGGACTTGATCGAGAACGTGGTGCGGTTCACGGCATATGATCCGGACGAGATCAACTGGGACACCGTGGCCGAGGACCTCGCCGAGAGTGGGGACCCGACCGTCAACGGCTCCCCCGCGATGCTGGACTCCGCACCAGGACACAGCAGCAACCTGGTGTGGATGCCCGACGACTCGACCGTGCTGACGGTGAGGGTCGGCGACATCCCCGGCGCCGACACCGAGGACGTGGCCTACCGGGTGGCGGAATCCGTCCGCCCTGGCGGGGAGTCGCCGTTCCACGCCGCGCTGGAACCGGGCTGGCTCCCGCCTACCCTGACGGTCAGCGGTAGCGGCGTCATGCGGCTGGACGATGCCTGGGGGGCAACCCTCTCCCTGACCCCCCCGGACGCCCACCCCATGTCGCCCAGCCTGTCGCTGTGGACCCGCGTCGCCGATAGTCCGGATCGACTTCCCGAGCACGGCGCGGGTACACCGGTCCGGGTGGGTGACCGCGACGGCACGTTCTGGCCTGCCCGCGACACGAGCGAAGGGCCGCTGTCCGCGGTGTTGCAGGTCCAACTCTCGGATGGACGTTGGCTGGAGACGACGTTCCAGGATCACGAGAATTCGGAGGAGGGTCGTGAGATCGGCGGCCAGGAAAGCATGGTCCGCTTCGCGGAGGAGCTGATCTTCCTCGAGGAGCCCGCAGGCGGCTGGTTCGGCGACTGATCACCACCACCCGCCCCGGATCGCCCGTAGTCTCAGCCACATGGCCGGGGTGCTGGCGGTGGCCGACGAGGTGGTGGAACGGTTCTGGTCCACCGACCTCCGCAGACTGGGTGCGGAGTTGATCCTGGGCGCGGGCGATCTCGGAGTTCGACTACCTGGCCTCTCTCAGCGATCGGCTGGAAGTTCCGTGCGTCTTCGTGCCGGGCAATCATGATCGGGATCTCACCGGCTATCGGCGGCAGCGCGGACTGTGGCTGCGCGCCGGGATGCCCGTCACGTGGCCCGGCCCGCCGGGTGCGGTCAACGCCGACGGCCGGGTGGTGGACGTGGCCGGGCTCCGGATCGCCGGGCTCGGCGGCTCGATCCGCTACCGACCGGGTCCCGATCAGTGGACCGAGCGAGAACAGGCGCGCCGGGGCAGAAGACTGTCCCGGCGCGTCGCCCTGCGCAGGCTCCGAGACGGCGGCGGAGTCGACGTCCTGCTCACCCACGCCCCGCCCCGAGGCTGCGGCGACCGGGGGGACCCGCCGCACCGGGGCTTCCGCAGCCTGCACTCCACCGTCCGGCGGCTTCGTCCCGGACTGTTGATCCACGGCCATATCCATCCGTTCGGTGAGCCGGTGGGCGATCGGGAACTGCACGGCACCCGAGTGGTCAACGCGGTCGGCTATCGCATGCTGGACGTGCCAGGTCGGCCCGTGGTGAGGAGCAGCCCGATGCGTCGTGACACCGGATTCCCCAGAGCCGACGCGGAGTACGACTTCCTGCGCGTCCGCCGCAGGCAGGTGTTGGCCCGGCTCGCCATGTGGCTGCGCCGCGAGCCCGACGACGTGAACGTGATGCTGCCCTTCGACGAGGTCCTGTCCGCCCTCGGCCAGCGCGGGCAGCGCAGGATCGGCCTCCGGGTGCTGCGGCTGGACTCCATCGTCGGCAGCGTGGACCGGACGCGGGACTTCGACCGGCGTTTCCGCCCGACCTCGGCTCGAGTCCGGGAGCGATGGGAACGGCTGGCGCTGGCTCGGCGACGCGGCGAGTCGGTGCCGCCGATCGACGTCTACCGGATCGGCGACCTGCACTTCGTCAAGGACGGCCACCACCGGGTGTCGGTGGCGCTGGCGCAGGGCCTGGAGACGATCGACGCCTATGTCACCGAGGTCGTCACCATGCTGCACGCGGGCGACATCCGCTTCCGGGGTGACCTGATGGTGAAGAACGACCGCAGGCTGTTCCTCGAACGAGTGCCGCTGCGGGGCGAGGCCAGGGCGGCGATCTCCCTCCCCGACGCCTGGCGGTACACGGAGTTGAGCGAGACCGTCGAGGCCTGGGGTTTCCGGGTCATGCAGGACGAGGGACGGTTCCTCGACCGCCAGGCGGTGGCGCTGCGCTGGTACGAGGAGGAGTTCATCCCCGTTATCGCGATGCTGCGGCAGGCCGACCTGATCGGCGACCGCACCGAGGCCGAGGCCTACCTCGCGGTGGGGGAGGAACGCTACCGGCTGATGCGGACCCATCGATGGGACGACGAGGTGATCGCGGCCGTCCGCAGCAGCGTCGCGCGACGCTGACAGCGGCGGCGGGCGAGCCGCTCAGGCGACGGGCCTCGCCCGACCGACCAGAGCTGGTCGTCGAACGACGCCCGTCGCCGTCACCTCGGCATGGGCCGATCAGCGGTTCAGGCCTCGCGGGTCAGGTTGCGACCGTCGGCCGGGTCGAACAGTTGGATCTTGTCCGCGTCGAACCAGACCTCGTGCGTCGCGCCCTCCCTGGCCGTCGAGGTCGAGGAGAGCCTGGTCACGAGGTGGCCCTCCGACGAGGGGACGTCCGAGGTCCCCGCGTCGGCTGCCAGCTCGTCCAGTTCCGCGGAACTCGCCCGCTCCTCGACCGCCAGGTAGACGTACTTGTCCGAACCCATCGACTCGACCACGTCGACCTCGGCGGTGAACAGCCCGCCCTTGCTCCGCACCGACTCCTCGATCAGAGCCGCGTCCTCGAAGTGCTCCGGACGGACGCCGAGGATGACCTCGCGCGGCGCCTTCGACGCCTCGAGGAGCCGCCGGGTCCGGTCGGTGATGTGCACCGAGCCCAACGGCGTGCGCAGTGTGTCGTCGGCGATCTCGCCTGCCAGGAAGTTCATCGCGGGCGAGCCGATGAACCCGGCGACGAACAGGTTCGCCGGGTGGTCGTAGAGGAACTGCGGCGAGCCGATCTGCTGCACCGCACCGCCCCGCATCACCACGACGCGATCGCCGAGGGTCATGGCCTCGGTCTGGTCGTGGGTGACGTAGACCATCGTGGTGCCCAGCTTCTTCTGCAGCTTGGACACCGACGTCCGCATCTGCACGCGCAGCTTGGCGTCGAGGTTGGACAGCGGCTCGTCCATCAGGAACGCCTTGGGGCTGCGGACGATCGCCCGCCCCATCGCGACCCGCTGCCGCTGCCCGCCGGAGAGGTTCGCGGGCTTGCGATCGAGATGTGCGGTGAGGTCCAGCGTCTTGGCCGCCTCGGCGACCTTGCTGTTCACCGTCGCGTCGTCGACCTTGGCCAGCCGCAGCGGGAAGGCCATGTTCTCTCGCACCGTCATGTGCGGGTAGAGCGCGTAGGACTGGAACACCATCGCGATGTCCCGATCCTTGGGCGCGCGGTCGTTGACCCGCTCGCCCGCGATCCGCAGCTCGCCCGCGCTGATGTCCTCCAGCCCGGCGATCATGTTCAGCGTGGTGGACTTCCCGCAGCCGGACGGGCCGACCAGGATGACGAACTCGCCGTCGGCGATCTCGATGTCCACATCCTTCACCGCGACCGCGCCGTCGGGATACTGCTTGGTCACCTTGTCCAGGACGATCTCAGCCACTGGTCACCTCATCCCTTCACAGCGCCGGAGGTCAGCCCGGCGACGATGCGGCGTTGGAAGAACAACACGAACAGAATGATCGGGATCGTGATCACCACGGCTGCCGCGGAGATCGACCCGGTCGGATCCTCGAACTGCGAGTCTCCGGTGAAGAACGACAGTGCCACCGGCACCGTCCGCGACGACTCCGTCGAGGTGAGCGTCAACGCGAACAGGAAGTCGTTCCAGCAGAAGATGAACACCAGGATGGCCGTGGTGAACACGCCCGGCGCCGCCAGCGGGGCGATGACCCGCCGGAAGGCCTGTGCGGGCGTGGCGCCGTCCATCTTCGCCGCCTTCTCCAGCTCCCAGGGGATCTCCCGGAAGAAGGCCGACAGCGTGTAGATCGCCAGCGGCAGCGAGAAGGTGATGTACGGCAGGATCAGTCCCAGCCAGGTGTCGAAGAGCCCGAGGGCCCGCTCGATCTCGAACAGCGGCGACACCAGGGAGATCTGCGGGAACATCGCGATGAGCAGCGACACCCCGACCAGCAGCCGTTTGCCGGGGAAGGTCAGCCTGGCGATGGCGTAGGCCGCCATCGTGCCGAGCACCACGGCGATCAGCGTCGCGATGAGTGCGATGCCGATGGAGTTGCCCAGCGCACGGATGAACTGTCCGGTGCTGAAGATCGACGCGTAGTTCTCCAGCGTCCATTCGCGGGGGATGAAGTTCCCGTCGGTGATCGTGCCGGGGGTCTTGAACGAGAGCGAGGCGATCCACAGCACCGGCACCAGGGCGTACACCACGACGACGGCGTTGATCAGCGTCCAGCCGAGCTTGCGGTTCCTGGTGGCGGTCGCGCCGAAGGCGGCCATCAGCGCCTCCCCTCGTTGTCGCTGCCCGGCGCGGAGGTGCCGAACAGCTTGATAAAGATGAACGCGATGATCGCCACCGCGATGAAGATCAGCACTGACATCGTGGAGCCGATGCCGAGGTTCAGCCCCTTGATCAGGTTCGTCTGCGCCAGCATCGACACCGAGGAGGTGTCCTGTGCTCCGGAGGTGAGCACGTAGATGTTGTCGAAGACGCGGAACGCGTCGAGGGTGCGGAACAGCAGGGCGACCAGGATCGCGGGCTTCATCACCGGGATGATGACCTTGGTGAAGCGCTGCCAGCCGCCTGCACCGTCGATGGCCGCCGCCTTGAGCAGGTCGTTCGGCACCAGTGCCAGGCCCGCCATCAGCAGCAGGGCCATGAAGGGCGTGGTCTTCCAGACCTCGGCCAGGATGATGACGCCCAGCGCGCTGGCCTGCTCGGTCAACGGGGCTCCCCCGCCGAAGAGGTTCGCCAGATAGCCGGTCTCCGGCGTCCACGCGTACCGCCAGGAGAAGGCGGCGACGACGGTGACGATGCCGTACGGGATCAGCGCCGAGGTCCGCACCAGGCCGCGTCCGACGATGGTCCGGTGCATCACCAGGGCCAGGGCCATGCCCAGGACCAGCTCGATCGCCACCGAGACCAGGGTGATCAGCACGGTGACGCCGAAGGCACCCCACCAGTAGCCGTTGGTCAGCACCGTGACGTAGTTCTCGAACCAGATGAACTCACGCTCATCCGGGAACTTCAGGTCGAAGCGCTGCAACGACAGCCACACCGAGTAGATGATCGGCCAGGCTGTGACGAGCACCATCACCAGCGCGGCAGGCGCACAGAGGAGCCAGCCCAGCCTTCGCTCGGCCTTGCGGCCCTCCGACAACGGCGCCTTGCGGCGGCGGGACGTCGTGACCGCGCCGGGTGCGGCGACTGCGGGCTGCGGATCGGCGGTACCGGTCGGCTCACTCACGGCAGGACCCCCTTCGACTCCAGGGCGTCCTGAACGGACTGCCGCAGTTCCTCGGCCGTGGCCTCGGGAACGATGTTCCCCGGCGGCGAGAGCGTGGCGGCCAGCACCGTCGAGACGTTCTGGTAGGCCGGGGTCAACGGCCGGTTCGCCGCATCCTGCAACTCCTCCAGGATGACGTCCTTCATCGGGTATGCGTCTTCCATCTCGGGCTCGTCGTAGACGCTCTCGATGGTCGGCGGCACGCCGTCGTTGATCGCGGAGTACTGCTGGTTCTCCGCGTTGCGCAGGCACAACGCGGCCTCGAACGCCTCGTCGGGATGCTCGGTGTACCGGCTGATGCCGAGGTTGAAGCCGCCGATGGAGACCCGCGACGGCACGCCGGGCTCGACACCCGGATACCGCGCCCAGCTCACGTTCTCCGCCAGCTCCGGGGCCTCGGACTGCATGGCCGGGTAGACGTACGGCCAGTTCAGCTGGAACGCACCGTTGCCGGACTGGAAGGCCAGCCGCGCCTCGTCCTCCATCGCATTGGTGAAGGACTGGTCGGTGACGCCCGCCGAGGCGAAGTCCTGCAACACCTCGAGGCCGCGCACCGCGCCCTCGTCGAAGACCGCCTGGGTCCCGTCCTCGGAGAGGATCGAGCCGCCTGCGGAGGCGACGATGCTGTTGTAGATGACGACCAGGCCCTCGTACTGAGCGCCGGTGGCGTTGACCTGGTAGGTCTCGCCCGCGTCCCGCAGCTCCTGCGACAGCTCGATCATCTCGCCCCAGGTCTCCGGGGGCGAGTCGACCAGGTCGGTGCGGTACCAGAGCAGTTGGACGTTGGTGTTCTTCGGCGCAGCGTAGAGGCGGTCCTCGTAGCGGGCGGACTCCAGCGGCCCCTCCAGGGTGCCGTCCTCCACCTCGGCTCGGTGCTCGCCCGTCCACTCCAGTGTCCAGCCCGCACCCGCGAACTCCTGGGTCCAGGTGATGTCCAGTCCGAGGATGTCCATGCTGGTGTCCTCGGCGGCGAGTCGCCGAGCCATCTGGGTGCGCTGATCATCCGCGCCGCGCGGCAGGATGTTGTAGGCGATGCGGTAGCGCCCGTCGGCCTCCTCGTTGCAGTTGTCGACGACGGTCTGAAAGTTCTGCTCCGGGGCGTAATACAGGTTGATCGTGATTCCGTCGTCCGCGCCGGCGGCACAACCCGCCAGCGGTGCGACGAGCAGAGCCGTGGCGGCGACGGCCGCCTTTCGCCCCTTCGCCCTCCCAGACCGCGACCGAGTCGCGGGACCGTTCATCCCTGTCTCCTTCCCGCCGCACCGAGGGAAGTCGAACCGGGTGGTCATCGACGACCCGGACCACCACACACGGCCGGCACCTCACTGTGCCCATCCCGCGGCTCACCCCTTCGGGGGTAGAACCAGGAACGAAGTGTGAAAACCCGCACACCTCGGGAACGGTGGGTAAAACCTAGGCCCGAAGATCACGGCTCGCAACAACCCCGGGCGGATTGCCTGCGGCTGCCACCAGCCTGTTATCAAACGGGGCCGTAGGTCCGGAGAGAGGGTCGATCAGGAAGTGGTGCGTCGGGGGCCCATCGCCAGCCTGGCCAGGATGTCCCGCCCCTGTTCCGCGTGCCTCGGCTGGCAGAGCACGTCGTAGCGACCGGCCACGAGCTGGCTGGCCGACATGAAGTCACGCCGTCCCCTGGCGGAGGCATAGGTCGCCGCCGCGAAGAGGACGCCGAACAGCACACCGGTGGCCAGGCCGACGAGGATCGGGCCGAGTATGAAGCCGTCCGGGCTGCCGAACAGACTCAGCAGCACACCGACGAAGAGGCCGAACCACGCGCCGGAGGCCGCGCCGCCGCCGAGGACCTTCCCCCAGGACAGCTTGCCCGTCACGCGCTCCACCAGCATCAGGTCGACGCCGACGATCGTGACCTCCTGGACGGGGAAGTCACCGTCGGCGAGGTGATCCACCGCCCGCTGCGCCTCCTCGTAGGTGGCGTAGGACCCGATAGGCCACCCGGTGGGGGGCGTGGGCAGCCTGGGCGCTCCCGGCGAGCCGCCACCGGTACCGCCGAACGGACTTGTCACCATGTCTCCCCTCATGAACGTGAGAACCTGCATCCTGCCAACGATCGGCACGCCTGACAGTTCCGCCCCCGACAGAACGACGAATCAGACATACCCATGATCCATGCTGCTCGCGGGGGCGACCACTCCGCCCGACGGCGTCCCCCGATGTGACGTATTGCCGCCCGAAAGGGCAGGCAGAGCACGCACTCTCGGGTTCGCAGCGGCGGACGCCGGACCCGCGTGGCGCAGGCGGGACCACGCGGGTCGTCTCGGCCCTGACGGGGTGCTCCGGACACTCGCCGCCGCGCGCTCGCGGCCCCCGACCGCATCGCACGTGACCCGCCGTCGCCCGTGCACATCGGGGTCGGTTCAGGAGGAGCCGCCGTCACCGGTGCCCGGCGAGCGGACGTCCTGCGCCCGCCCCACCTGGTGCCCCCGAGCCCGTCATCGCCCGGCCCGGTTCGGCCGTCCGCCGTCGACGCCGAGCCGTCCGATCAGTCCTCGGGCCGCCACGGCTCCCGACGCACGAGTCCGGCCGCCCGCCCCTTCGCCGCGATCACCAGTGCCATCTTCCGCGAGGCCTCGTCGATCATCTCCTCGCCCAGCAGCACGGCGCCTCGGGCGCCGCCCGCCGCCGAGGTGTGCCAGGCGTAGGCGTCCAGGATGTTCTCGGCGTGGTCGTAGTCCGCCTGGCTCGGGGAGAACACCTCGTTGACCGCGTCGACCTGGCCGGGGTGCAGCACCCACTTGCCGTCGAAGCCGAGTGCGGCCGAACTCGCGGCCACCCGCCGCAGGCCGTCGACGTCCCGGATCTGGAGATACGGGCCGTCCACCGCCTGGATGCCTGCCGCCCTGGCCGCGACGAGCAGCCGCATCAACACGTAGTGGTAGGCATCGCCCCGGTCATATCCCGGCGGCTGCTCCCCCACCACGAGACTTCGCATGTTGAGAGAGGCCATGAAGTCCGCGGGCCCGAACACCAGTGCCTCGAGCCGAGGCGAGGACCGGGCCAGCTCGTCGGCCGCCACCAGGCCGCCCGCGCTCTCGATCTGCGCCTCGATGCCGATCCGTCCGACCTCGAGGCCGTTCGCCAGCTCGATCTGAGTCAGCAGCACGTCGAGCCACCGGACCTGCTCTGCGGACTCCGCCTTGGGCAGCAGCAGACAGTCGAGATCGGCGCCTGCCCCCTCGACCACCTCGATCACATCCCGGTAGGCCCACTCGGTGCTCAGGCCGTTGATCCGCACCACTCTGGTGCGACCGCCCCAGCCGCCCTCGGTCAGCGACTCGACGGCGTTGCGTCGTGCCTGCGCCTTGGCCGGGGGCGCGCAGGCGTCCTCCAGATCCAGGAAGAACTCGTCGACCGGCAGACCCCTGGCCTTGTCGATCATCTTCAGGCTCGAACCGGGGACGGCCAGGCATGAACGACGGGGGCGCATGCGCTCGACCACGGTGATCCTCGCTCTCCTCGGGGCTGACTCGTCCCGGCGAATGTTAGGAGGACCGCAGCGGGCGCGGCGCGGTCAGGCTTCGGTGCGGAGCCGGACCCGCCCGCGCCGCCCTGGAGGGCCCGCAGCTGACCTGGTGGTTACCCACCGCTGTCAGCAGCGGTGATCGTCGTGGGGTCCACCTCGCCTGCCGGCGAAGGAATTTTTCCCTCTGCCAATTTCATGCAGGTATCACCCAGCACGTTCAACTGATAGCGGGCGAGCTGCGAGCTGAAATATCGGACCACTCCCGTCAGATGCGTTTCGGTGGCCGTCCGCAGCCTTTCCAGGCCATGGCTGGTGAGGACCGCCAGCACGCCCCTGCCATCCGTGTCGACTCGACTCCGACGGACGAGTCCGGCACGTTCCAGCCGGTCAACCAGCCTGGTGACACCCGATCTGGAAAGCAGCACGGCATCGGCCAACTCCGTCATCCGAAGCCGGCAATCCGAGGATTCCGCCAGTTGGAGTAGTACTTCGTAGGCAGCCAGCGAGAGTCGTTGCTCCGCTATCAAATCCGCTTCCAACGAACGGGTGACCCTCGCATGCGCGCGCAGGAAGGCACGCCACGCAGCCATCTCTTCGTCCGTCGGTAATCGGGCAAGACCGGTATCCGCCACAGAAGTCGATGTTACTCACCGCGTCCAGTCGGATGCACGATATCGACGAGAAAGATCGCCGAGAGGGCGACGAGGAGCCGTCGGGCCAGCCCGTAGCATGGGGCTGAGCGGCTCGACCCCTGTCCAGGGGCGACGCCCGACCCCAGGCCGGAGGCAGGAGAGCTGCCCGAGGCCGGGGTGAGAGACGCGAATCCCGTACCGGAAGGTCGGTGCTCAGCAGTGACCACTGTGCAGCCCGCAGACACCACCCCCTCGTCCGCATCGGTGCACGAGGCGCTCGGCCGGGTCGAGGACCCGGAGATCCACCGGCCCATCACCGAGCTGGGGATGGTCAAAGACGTCTCCATCGCGGCGGACGGCGTCGTGTCCGTCGCGATCTACCTGACCGTCGCGGGCTGTCCCATGCGCGACCGGATCACCAAGGACGTCACCACGGCCGTCAGTGCCGTCCCCGGTGTCCGCGAGGTCCTTGTCGAACTCGACGTGATGAACGACGAGCAGCGCGCGGAACTCCGTCGCGGGCTCCGAGGCGACGCCGCCGAACCGCGCATCCCCTTCGCCGAGCCCGGCTCCATGACCCGCGTCTACTGCGTGGCCTCCGGAAAGGGCGGGGTCGGCAAGTCCAGCGTCACCGTCAACCTCGCGGTGGCCATGGCGCAGCGCGGTCTGTCGGTCGGCGTGGTGGACGCGGACATCTACGGTCACTCGATCCCCCGGATGCTCGGCGCGGGCGGCAAGCCGACGAAGGTCGAGTCGATGATCATGCCGCCGCAGTCCCACGGCGTGAAGCTCATCTCGATCGGCATGTTCACCCCCGGCAACGCTCCGGTGGTCTGGCGCGGCCCCATGCTGCACCGCGCGCTCCAGCAGTTCCTCTCCGACGTGTTCTGGGGAGACCTGGACGTCCTGCTGCTCGACCTCCCGCCCGGAACCGGCGACGTCGCCATCTCCGTCGCGCAGCTCGTCCCGAACGCCGAACTGCTGGTGGTGACGACACCGCAGCAGGCGGCGGCCGAGGTGGCCGAGCGGGCAGGCGCGATCGCGCTGCAGACCCGACAGCGGGTCGCGGGCGTCGTGGAGAACATGTCCTGGATGGAGATGCCCGACGGGACGCGGCTGGAGATCTTCGGGTCCGGCGGCGGAAAGCTCGTCGCGGACTCGCTGAGCCGTTCGGTCGGTGCCGAGGTGCCGCTGCTGGGTCAGGTGCCACTGGACCAGCGCCTGCGGGAGCAGGGCGACGCGGGCACGCCGCTGGTACTCGCCGAGCCGACCGCCCCCGCTTCGGTGGTGCTGTCGGACATCGCCAAGCGACTCACCGTCCGGGCCAGGGGGCTCGCGGGCCAGATGCTGTCGGTCACCCCGGTCAAGCGCTGAGGTTTCGCCTTCGCGGCGGTCGCCCGTCGGCCGCCGCGTCGAGGCGCACCTCGGCCCCGGCGCGGAACGCGCGCCGGGGCTGCGCCTCGCCGAAGCCGGTTCGCACCGCGAATGCGGTCACCGTGCCTCGGCCCCGACGCACCGACGAGGCTGAGCCGGGTCCGTCAGCGCGCGGCGCGCGGCGTCTCGGAGAGCGCCCGGGTTCGACGTC
The DNA here is from genome assembly GCF_001941625.1 of Actinoalloteichus fjordicus. NCBI lineage: Bacteria > Bacillati > Actinomycetota > Actinomycetes > Pseudonocardiales > Pseudonocardiaceae > Actinoalloteichus > Actinoalloteichus fjordicus. The sequence continues at coordinate 991,485 of NZ_CP016076.1, read as the reverse complement.
CGAGACGGGGCGGCGGCCGAACGGCCCGCCCGGGTCGATGGACACTCGCCGAGAAGCCTCCGCAGGCCGAGCGCTCGCGGATTCGGGCGGACCGGGTGCGGGCTCGGCAGCTGTCTTCAGCGTCGATGCGGCCGATCAGGAGCGGACCGGTCGCGACCAGGCGAGTCTGCTCAGGTGGCGTCGGGATCGATCGGCGGGCGCTCACCGGGCTTCAGGGCGGGCTCCACCGGCCGGGGAGCAGCCGCAGGCGTGCGATTCGCGCCGTTCGTCCGATTGCGCGGCGTCGGCTCCTCGTCGAACAGCTTGCGGGCCTGCTCGGTAACCATGCTGCGCGGATTGAGATTGCGCAGGCCCCGGAGGTCGTTCAGCGGCTTCTGGAGGTCGTCGAACTCAGGTCCGAGTTCATCACGCAGCTGCTGGCGGGCGCCGGTGGCGTAATCCCGCACCTTGCGCACCGAGCGCCCGAGCCAGGCCGCCGCCTCGGGCAGCCGGTCGGGACCGAAGATGAACAGCCCGATGATGAGCAGGACGATCAGCTCACCCCAGCCCACACTGTCGAACACTCGCCACCCCCTGGGACGTCCTCGACAGCCTAACCGCTTCGCCGCTCAGAACCGATACCCGCCGACGATCAACTGTCCTCGTCCGACTGGAGGGTCACCGGGATCACCAGGACCTCGGCGCCGCGCACCGCCTCCAGCTCGACCACCGCGCCGATCTGCTGCTCTCGGATCGCCGCCGCCAGCTCTTCCGCACCGAAGATCTCTCGATCGCCGACCCGGATGATGATGTCGCCCTCCGCGAGCCCCGCCTGATCGGCCGAGCTGCCTGCTCGTACGTTGACCACCTGAGCGCCGCTGAGGTCGTCGGTGATCACGCTGTTGGAGTTGACCCCGAGATCGGGATGGTGGATCTCACCGTTGCGGATCAGCTCCTCCGAGATCCGGCGGACGTCGTCGACGGGGATCGCGAAGCCGAGGCCGATGGAACCGCTCTGCCCCTGCCCCGCCATCGGCGGCGTCCGATTCAGAGTGTTGATGCCGATCAGCGTGCCGCTGGAGTCCACCAGCGCGCCGCCCGAGTTTCCGCTGTTGATGGCCGCGTCGGTCTGAATCGCCCCGAACACGACCTCGCTGCCGTCGGTGGCGTCCAGCCGCATCGGCCGGTCCAGATAGCTGACGATGCCCTCAGTGACGGTGCCGGACAAGCCCAGCGGGTTGCCCACCGCAAGCACCGAGTCGCCGACCTGGAGGTCTGCGGAGCTGCCCATCGGCAGGACCGTGAGGTTGTCGACGTCCACGCGCAGCACCGCCAGGTCAGTGCTCGGGTCGCGCCCCACGATCTCCGCCACGGCACGGCTGCCCTCGTGGAAGATGACGGTGAGACTCGACTCCGGGTCGTCCGCCGACTCGGCGATCACATGGTCGTTGGTGACGAGGTATCCGCCTTCGTCGATCACCACCCCCGATCCCATGTTGCCGACCGTGTCCTGAACGGAGACCACGGCGGGCCGCACCCGCCCGGCGAGTTCGGCGACCGAACCCGGCTCGCGCTCGATGCCGGGCCGAACCTCGGCGAGCCGCACCTCCGGCCCGCTCAGCAGGCTGCCCCCTTCGACCGCCAGCCGCCCGATCAGACCGCCGACCAGTCCGATCACCAGGGCGAAGGCCCCGAGCAGCAGCAGTGCGCGCGGTTTGACCCTGCCGCCGAAGAGGACCTCGCGAGCGCTCAGTCTCGACCCCTCCGGCAGCGTCGACGCGTCACCGGCGGGCTGAGCGTCCTCGGCGGCGACCGCAGGCGGGCCGAGCACGGCGGTGGAGCTCGGATCGCGCCAGACCGAGCCCTCGGTGGACCAGAAGACCGGTTCGGCCCGATCCGAGCTGCCTGGCCGGACGTCTCGAGCGCCGGGCGGGCGTTGCAGCCCGGCACCACCGCCCGCCGGTCTGCCGAAGGCCTCGATCAAGGCCGAGGGCGGCGGGGCGGTCGGCAGCTCGACGCGCGCCGAGGAGGCAGCCTGCGTCCGATGATCGAAGGCGGTCGTGACGCCCTCTGGTCTGGCGAAGACCGCAGCCTCGGCCGGGTCGACCGGCGGACGCACCTGCGGTCTCGGTGCCAGCCTCGGCACGCCGGAATCCGCGGCGGCGCCCTCCGGTCCGGAGGGCTGATGTCCCGACGGCGATGCAGGCGACTGCGAACTCATGTTTCCCCGAGCGGTAGACGACGGAGGACCGGCGAGCGGCAGCGAGCAGGGGGCTCGCCCACCAGGTCAGCTTAAGAGCCTCGATTCACTCCCCGCCATCCTGCTCGCGCAGACCGCCTGAGAGCCCGTCTTCGATCCCTGCCGTCCCGTTGCGCAGGGCAGGCGCGGTACGGCGTCGTCCTCGGTCACCATGACTGGAGTCATGGCTCCCGCTGGTCGCCGTGCAGCTCGTCCACGCCGATCCCCGCCCGCGACGGAGCGGCCCGAAGACAGACTCTCCAGATCAGGCAGAGAGAAGACTCTCCCACCGGAGGTGAAACCGATGTGGTGGAACGGGTGCGACCGCGCGATCAGCCGCCGAGATTCGGCGGACCGCCCAGGAAGGGCAGCAGGCCGGTCCCCAACGCGGCGCGTGGCCCGGGCTGCGGCGAGGAGGGACGCTCCGCAGGCGAGCCGGGTGAAGTGGTCACGGACTGCGGACCGACCTCGGGTGCGGCGGGCTGCTGTGCGGTGGCGGGGGTGACGACCGGCAGGACGGTCTCCGGAAGGGCGCCCATGTCGTAGACGGGTCGACGCGCACCGCCCGCGCTCGCGCCGCCCGCGCTCTCCTCGGCGCCGAAGGTGGAACTGCCGGTGACGCGTTCCGGCTGCTCGGCAGGCAGGACGAGCGCCACGGCCCCCAGGACCAGACCGGAGACGACCACGCTCGCACTGTTGCGCGCCCGGCGGTCCACGGCCCGCAGGCGCTCCGAGCCGAGTCGCGAGCCTGCGGCCCGCTCGGCCGAGGGCCTCGGGGCGGAGCCGAGCACCGCAGACCCCTCGCCGAGGCGAGGGCCGGAGCCCAGCGCCGGGCCGGAGCCGAGGACCGCCGAGTCACCGGGGGTGCGACCGGCGGGCGGGCTGCCGGTGGAGCGGACGGTGACCACCTTGCCGTCCGGGGTCACCGCCAGCTCGTCCGGTCCGGAGGGAAGATCGGCATGCTGCGGGATGGCGCACAAGGCCTCCAGCAGCCCTACCGGCATCATCGGGGGAGCCGCAGTGCGTACTGCCGTACGCGCCTGTCTCTGCGCCGTGGCCCGGCCGGAACATGCCGGGCAGCGCGCAAGATGACTCACCGCTCGATCGTGTGCGGATGCCGAGAGCTCCCCGTCCACCAATGCGACCAGCGCATCGAGAGCCAGATGCTGCTCCGGGAGCGCGAAACCGCGCAGTTCCGTCATACGGACGCCTCCTGGGCACGCTCGCGACGATGCTCAAGAGCCTCCTTGAGCGCCTGTCGCCCGCGATGGATTCTGCTCCGCACTGTACCCAGCTTCACCCCGAGCGTGGCGCCGATCTCCTCGTAGGAGAGACCTTCCACATCACACAGCACCACGGCCGCCCGGAACTCCGGCGGCAGCGCGTCGAGCGCGGCCTGGAGGTCCGGGTCGAGGTGCATCGAGCTGTAGACCTCTTCCGGGCTCGGGCCGCCGCCGGGCAGCCGGTCGGTGTCCTCCGGCAGGCCCTCCATCCGGAGCCGAGCGCGCCTGCGTGCCATGTCCAGGAAGAGGTTCGTGGTGATGCGGTGCAGCCAGCCCTCGAACGTGCCGGGTTTGTAGGAGGCCAACGAACGGAAGACCCGGATGAAGGTCTCCTGGGTCAGGTCCTCGGCGTCGTGCTGGTTGCCCGTCAGTCTGAACGCCAGCCGGTACACCCGATCGGCATGATTCTGGACGACCTCCGCCCAGGTGGGCGGGGTCCAGTCTGTCGCCTGTTCATCGGACAGGCTGACCACCGGACGGGCCGTTTCGGTGTTCGAGTGTGCTGGCATCGTCGGACAGGACACCTCCTCAGGGCTCTCACTGCCCCATGTAACGACGGAGCGACCCGTGGTGTTCCCACGTCGCGCGAACACGCCTGCGGGGGCCTAGGCTGCCCTCGACTCTCCCCGAGTCCGCCGGATAACACTGTCCGGCATCCAGGTGAGACGACGATGAGAACCGCCTGAGAGCAGCCTGAGAGACTGCCCACGACACCGTCCGTGACCGAGACGGACCGGCCGTGAGCCTGCACTCTTCTGGCGCGTTCCTCTGTTTTCCGGGGCCACGCCGCTAACCTCCTATGCTGTGACACCCGAGACGCCGATCGCCGACGCCGATGCGGTCCAGGACTACGTTGCGGCGTACCTCGCCCAGGACGAGGTGCTGGCCGCCGCTCGGGCGCGCGGTGTGGAACTCGGGTGTGCGCCGATCAGCCTCGGCACGGGCGCGGCACTGCGGTTCCTGACCACGGCGCTACAGGCCAGGGCCGTGGTCGAGGTGGGCACCGGGACCGGGGTGAGCGGCCTGTGTCTGCTGCGCGGCATGGCGCCGGACGGCGTGCTGACCTCGATCGACGTCGATCCGGAGTATCAACGGGTCGCCAGGAGGATCTTCGCCGACGCCTCGCTGCCCTCCGGGCGCACCCGACTCATCATGGGTCGCGGTCTGGAGGTGCTCCCCCGGCTCGCCGACGGCGCCTACGACCTGATGTTCGTCGGCAGCGCGATCACCGACTACCCCCGGTATCTGGAGGAGGCGCTGCGGCTGCTCCGGCCCGGCGGCGTGCTGGTCCTGGACAACATGCTGGATCGGGAGCTGCTCACCGATCCCGACACGCGAGATCCCGAGGCACAGGCGCTGCTGGAGGTGGCCAGGGCGGTGCGCTCCGATGAACGGCTCGCGCCGCTGCTGCTGCCGCTGGGTGACGGCCTGCTGCTGGCGGCCAAGGCGCCCTGACATCGGAGGCGCCCCGAGATCTCCAGGCGCGGGGGCCCGACAAGACGGCGAGCAGCCCACCGTGCGGGAGGCCGCCCGCGTCGGTCCGGGCGGCACCCGGGTATCGGCCGAGACAGATCGAGGTCGCCAGGCGCAGGCGATCGGGCTGTCCCCGACTGGCTCGGCAAAGCCGTGCGAGTCGAACCGGCCGCGCTCCTCAGGCGCCCGACGGTTCCGACGGGCAGCGGAGACAGGACGACCGGACACGACACCCTCGGCCGCGCCCAGAGTGGCATGGTCAACGTCTCGCCCGCACGCTGCCGCTGCCCGCGACAGATCGGCTCAGCGCTCCGCGCGGGCGCCCTTGCCGAGGACGACGACCCCGCCGCTGCTCACCGTGTAGGACTCCCGATCCCGCGCGGGGTCCACGCCGATCCGCGCGCCGGGCGCGATGACGACGTTCTTGTCCAGGATCGCCCGTCGCACCACCGCACCGCGCCCGATCCGGACTCCGGGCAGCAGCACGCTGTCCTCCACGATCGCACCGTCGTCCACCATCACGTCGGCGCTGACGACCGAACCCCGGATGTCGCCGCCGGAGATGATCGAGCCGGGGCCGACCATCGACTCCCGTGCGGTGCCGCCCTCGATGAACTTCGCGGGCGGCAGGGGCGGCGTGGCGGTGCGGATCGGCCACTGCTGGTTGTAGAGGTTGAAGACCGGGTGCACCGACACGAGATCCCGATGGGCGTCGTAGTAGGCGTCCAGGGTTCCGACGTCCCGCCAGTAGCCGTGGTCCCGCTCCGTGGAACCGGGTACCTCGTTGTCGCTGAAGTCGTAGACGGTGGCCACGCCCCGGTCGACGAGCATCGGAATGATGTTGCCGCCCATGTCGTGGACGGAGTCGGGGTCGGCGGCGTCGGCCCGCAGGGCGTCCAGCAGCACCTCGGTGGAGAAGACGTAGTTGCCCATCGACGCGAAGGTGACCTCCGGGTCGTCCGGCACGTGCGGCGGATCGGCGGGCTTCTCCAGGAAGCTGGTGATCCGGCCGTCGGCGTCGGAGTCGATGCAGCCGAATGCCTTGGCCTCGGTGCGCGGCACCCTGATGCCCGCCACTGTGACTCCCGCACCGGACTCGATGTGCTGGCGGACCATCTGCGCCGGGTCCATCCGGTACACGTGGTCGGCGCCGAAGACGACGATGTGATCCGGATGCTCGTCATACACCAGGTTCAGCGACTGATAGATGGCATCGGCGCTGCCGGTGTACCAGCGAGGTCCGAGCCGCTGCTGCGCAGGCACGGGCGTGATGTAGTCGCCGAGCACCCCGGAGAGTCGCCACGTCGTGGAGATGTGCCGGTCGAGTGAATGCGACTTGTACTGGGTGAGCACGCAGAGGCGGACGTAGCCCGCGTTCACCAGATTCGACAGCACGAAGTCGACGAGTCGATAGTTTCCCCCGAAGGGGACCGCCGGTTTCGCCCGGTCCGCGGTCAGCGGCCACAGCCGTTTGCCCTCGCCGCCCGCGAGCACGATCCCGAGTACGCTGGGCTGCCCCTTCACGATCACCGACCCTAGTCGCCCCGACGCCTGTCTATCCAGTCTGCGGGTTGCCTGTTTGCTGAGTTGTCCTCATATTCTGCGTCCTCTGCACATCCTGGCGCGATTTCACCTGCTCGTGTTGACGAGACGACGCGCCGACAGCATTCACCCGATCACCTGGGTGCGCTCACTCAAGCGGGCCATCTAGTGTCGCCTCCTGTGCGCATCGGACTGATGACCCGTGAATATCCGCCCGAGGTCTACGGCGGGGCAGGCGTCCACGTCGGCTTCCTCGTCCCCCGGCTGCGGGAGTTGATCGACGTCGACGTGCACTGCTTCGGCGAGCCGCGCGAGGACGCCCGCGCCCACGCGCCCGCGCCCGGCCTGGAGGCGGCCAACGCGGCACTGCGCGCACTCTCGGTCGACCTGTCGATGACCCAGGCCGCCGAGTCGGTCGACCTCGTCCACTCCCATACCTGGTACGCCAACCTGGCGGGCCATCTCGCGGGGCTGCTGCACGGCGTTCCCCACGTCGTCACCGCCCATTCGCTGGAACCGCGCAGGCCGTGGAAGGCCGAGCAGCTCGGCGGCGGGTACCGGTTGTCCTCATGGGTGGAGCGCACCGCATACGAGGCCGCGGACGCGGTGATCGCCGTCAGCGACGGGATGCGAGCCGACGTGCTCTCCTGCTACCCCGCTCTCGACCCGGACCGGGTGCACGTGGTGCGCAACGGCATCGACACCGACGCCTATCACCCGGTGACGGCGACGGACGCGCTCCAGGCGATGGGGGTCGACCCTGGCAGGCCGATCGTCGCCTTCGTCGGCCGGATCACCCGGCAGAAGGGCGTGGCGCATCTGGTCGCCGCAGCACATCACCTCGACCCCGAGGCGCAACTCGTCCTCTGTGCGGGCGCCCCGGACACACCGGAGATCGGCGAGGAGATCGCGCGGGCGGTCGCCGAGCTGGCGGCCACGCGCCCCGGTGTCTTCTGGATTCAGCGGATGCTCGATCCGGCGGAGGTCCGCCAGGTCCTCAGCCATGCCACGGTCTTCGTCTGCCCGTCGGTGTACGAGCCGCTGGGCATCGTCAATCTGGAGGCCATGGCCTGCGGCACGGCCGTGGTGGCCTCGGACGTCGGCGGCATCCCCGAGGTCGTCGATCACGAGGAGACGGGGCTGCTGGTGCATCTCGACGAGAAGGACCCGCTGACCTTCCAGCACGGGCTGGCCGAGGCGGTCAACGCCCTGCTCGCCGATCCGGCCCGCGCGGCAGCCATGGGCGCGGCGGGCAGGCGGCGCGCGGTGACGGACTTCTCCTGGGCAGGCGTGGCAGAGCAGACGGTGGCCGTCTATCGGGCTGCCCTGGCGGGCTGAGCCCGGCCGCCGCTCGGGCGGGCTCGTCATCCGGTGCCCGGGACCGGTCCACGGGCGTGCGGCCTGGCCCGCCCTGCCGCGCGGCGAGCCGGCCGGGCGGGCCGGAACGGCAGACGACCTGCGACACGTCGAGCCCCGGTTCAGCCCCTCGTCGGGGCTGCCGAACTGCTCCTCGATCGCGCCTGCCTGCCGACGTCGGAATCCGCCTGCCCCGCTGCGTCCCGTCGGGCTCGTCGTTGGGCACGGGCGGCGAGCAGCACCCCCGTCGAGGCGAGCAGGAACCACGCACAGACGACGAGGACGAGGCCTGCCCAACCCCAACGGCCGTAGACCAGGCCGCCGATCACTCCGCCGACGCTGCCGCCGAGGTAGTAGGCCAGGAGATACAGGGCAGGCGCCTGCGTCCTGGCCGCCCCGCTCGCCCTGGCGCTCACCCAGCCGCCCGCCACGGCGTGTGCGGCGAAGAATCCGCCGGTGAACAGGCCGAGGCCGAGCAGGACGGCACCGAGCTGGTCGGGCAGCGTCACCAGCACCCCGAGGACGGTGACCGCCAAGGCGCCGATCAACACCCGCGGCCTGCCCAGTCGATCCGCCGCCCGTCCCGCCGTCGCCGAGGTGATGCTGCCGATCGCGTAGGCCAGGAACACCAGCGCTACCACCGCCGGAGCCAGCAGGAACGGCGGAGCCAGCAGCCGGAAGCCCAGCACGTTGTAGAGCGAGACGAATCCGCCCATTCCCAGGGCCGCTACCAGGTAGGGGCCGTAGAGCACCGGATCGGTCACCGCGGCCCGCAGCCCGCCGAGGACTGCGGATCGACGCAGCGGGGCGGGCCTCGGCCCCTGCGACGGCGGCAGTACCAGCACGAACACGACCGCGCAGGCCGCAGCCAGCAGAGTCACCGCCCAGACGCCGATCCGCCAGTTCGCGAGATCGGCGATCACGCCGGTGATCAGCCGCCCGGACATCCCACCGAGGCTGTTCCCCGCGACGTAGAGGCCGATGGCCGCGCCGAGACCCGCCGCCCGAGTCTCGACAGCCAGGTAGGCCATCGCGACGGAGGCCAGCCCCGCGACCGCCAGGCCCTGCACCGCACGCAGTGTGACCAGCATCGGGAAGGAGTCCGCCAGCGGCACCACCACGCCGATCAGCACGGCGGCGCAGACCGAGACGATCATGACCGGTCGACGACCGAGCGCCTGGGAGACCACGGCCAGCGGCAGCAGCCCGACGGCCAGGCCGCCGGTCGCCGCCGACACCGCCAGCGAAGCCCCGCCGGGACCGAGCCCGTACTGCTCGGCGAACTGCGGCAGCACGGGCTGGACCGAGTAGAGCAGGGCGAAGACGGCGAAGCCCGCGACCAGCATCGCCACGCCGATTCGGCGGGCGCGTCGCCGGGCGCTGCCTGCGTCCGGCACCGCGCCGCCGAAAGCGGGTTGTGCAGGCCCCGCGCCGTGGTCCCGAGGTGAGCCGTGAGGCCCCGACGACCGCCCAGCAACGGAGTCGCCGGGGCCGTCGACTCCCGAATCGTCGGAGACAGCCACGAACCGACCGTAGGACGGCCGCGATCCCCCGTCCAATGAATCTTTCTGCGCATTACCATTCATAGATGGATGAGTCAGCCGAACGGCTCGCCCGGGACCTCGCCCCGAGACTGGCCCTGCTGCGCGCGGTCGCCACCGAGGCACACGTCACCCGAGTCGCGGCCCTGCTGGACGTTCCCCAACCGACCGTGAGCCGGTGGCTCGCCAGGCTCGGCACCGAGTTGGGGACTCCCGTGGTGATGCGGAAGGGCCGCGGCATCCGCCTCACCCGCGCGGGCGAACTGCTCGCCGAGGCCGCCGAACACGCCCTCGCGGCCCTGGAGCCGGGCTGCCGTCGCGCGCTGGACGAGGCCGATCCCGATCGCGGGCGCGTGGCATTGGCGTTCCTGCACACCATGGGCGGGGTGCAGGTGCCCGAGTTGCTTCGAGGCTTCCGTCTCCAGCGCCCGTCCGTGCGCTTCACCCTCGGCCAGGCGCCGCACGAGACGATCCTGTCCCAGCTGCGCAACGGCTGCGTCGACCTCGGCCTGACCTCGCCGCTGCCGACCGACGATCCGGATCTGCGCTGCGCCCCGCTGTTCGAGCAGCCGCTCGTCCTCGCCGTCGCCGCCGGGCACCGCCTGGCAGGCCGCAGCAGGGTCCGCATCGGGGAGCTGGCCGACGAGGAGTTCGTCGGCCTCGAACCCGGTTTCGGGCTGCGGCAGATCACCGACGAGCTGTGTGCGGCGGCGGGCTTCACCCCCGTGCTGACGTTCGAGGGCCAGGAGACCGACACCGTGCGCGGTCTGGTGGCGGCCGGGCTCGGCATCGCGATGGTGCCCGTAGCCGACGCCGGTCCGCCGCCGGGTGTGGTGGAGGTCCGACTCAGCCCGAGATCCGGCCGCACGATCGGGCTGGTCTGGCTCGCGGGTCGCCCGATGACCTCGGCGGTCCGCGCGTTCCGTGATTTCGCCATCGCCGCCCGCCACCACGCGACGCCGCCGCCCCTCACTCGGCCTGACGACCCAAGATCCGGTGGCTCACCGGCAGGCGACACGGCGGCTCGAAGCGGTGGAGGCGGCCGCACCGACGCCCCGCCTCCGTGACGCCTCGGCGCTCCTGACGTGCTTCCGCCGCCGGCGGTGCCCAGCCGCGTCCCGGTCGCGTCCCGTCCGCTTTCCCCAGCCGCGTCCCAGCCGCTCCCGACGGCGGACCGACGCCCGCCGCGACGCGGCTCGGTTGCATCGCAGGCTCTCGTGGCACGGGCGCGCCCCGCGCGAGCCGTCCTCGCCGGGCCCAGCACGGGCCCGGCGGGGCCGGGGCGTCACCTGAGCAACGGGCTGCGGCGACGTCCGGCGAGGCAGCACACCTCTGGAGCCTGCACACCGCACCGGACACCGCCCGAGAACCGCGCAGGCAGAGCACCCGGCGGCCGTCGGACACCGACGCCGCGACGTGGCTCAGAGCCTGTCTTCGATCCCCCTGGAGTCGTGAGCGGGATCAGCGTGGATGAGCTGCCAGGCGGAGGAAAAGACATGACGGAGTCATGTCGACTGACGACAACGCCGCAGATCGCCGCGCCTGCCCCGCGCAACGGGAAAGTGGGGATCACAGACAGGTGCTCAGGAGGACGGCACCTGCGAGGCGGCCAGTTCGATCAGTGTGCGGGCGGCGAAGCCGGTCGCGCCGGGATTGACCTCCGCGTAAGAACGATCGGCTCGGGCGGGACCTGCGATGTCGAGGTGGACCCAGGGCAGTCCGGCGGTGAACTCGCGCAGGAACAGCGCCGCCATCACGCCGCCGGGACCGGGCGGGCCCTGCCGGACGTCCGCCCAGTCGCCGCGCACGTCCTCGGCGTGGTCGGCGAGCAGCGGCATCCGCCACCAGGCCTCGCCGACCCGCTCGCCCGCCGCGGTCACCGCGTCGGCGAGGGCGTCGTCGGAGCTGAACAGGCCGCCGGTGCGCAGTCCGAGCGAGATCTTCATCGCGCCGGTCAGCGTCGCGACGTCCACGAGCACCGTCGGATCGAGCCGATCGACGGCGTAGGCGAGCGCGTCGGCCAGGACCAGCCTGCCCTCGGCGTCGGTGTTGACGATCTCGCTCGTCCGGCCGCCGAAGTGCGTCACCACGTCGCCCGGCCGATAGGCGGCGCCCGACACGTGGTTCTCGGCACTGGGCACGAGACCGGTGACCCGGATCGGCAGCCGCAACGTCGCGATGCCGATCAGCGCGGCGATCACCGAGGCCCCGCCCGCCATGTCGGTCCGCATCAGATGCATCCCGTCGGCGGGCTTGAGCGAGATTCCGCCGGTGTCGAACGTGATGCCCTTGCCGACCAAGACCAGGTGCGGCCCGTCGGCTGCGCCGGCCGGCCGCCAGGCGAGTTCGATCAGCCTGGACGGGCTCGCGGAGCCGCCGCCGACCGCGAGCACACCGCCGAAGCCGTGCTCGGTCAGCCACTGCTCGTCCCGGACGGTCACCGCAAGATCCGGATGCCCCGCGCCGACCGCCACCGCCGCCTCGGCCAGCCAGTCGGGGTTCTTGACGTTCGACGGCGCGTTGGCGAGGTCTCTGGCCAAGGCGGTCGCCGAGGACACCGCGACCGCACGGTCCACTGCGGAGGTCACCGCCGCCACCGTCTCCTCCGGCGTCTCCGCCGGCAGCACGAACGTGACGGCCGTCGGCTTCGGCGGGCGTTCCCGCCCGGTCACGGTGAACCGATGCGAGCCGAGGGAGGCGCCGATGACGAGCGCGGTGATCTCGGCGTCGTCCAGGGATGCGGGGAGCAGCAGGCTGACCTCCTCGACGGAGTCGAGGCCCGCCTCATGGGCGTGTGAATCGTGCTCCTCGGCGCTGCGCAGCACGGCGGCGCCTGCGGCACGCCAGTCAGCGGGCGAGCCGGTTCCGACCCCGAACATCCACCTCGGCGGGGCCTCGCCGAGGCCGATCCGCTCGACCCGGCCGACCTTGCCGCGGAATCCCGCGACTCGTAGACGAGCGCAGTCCTCGACCAGGTGATCCGCGCCGCGCGCAGGCAGCGGCGCGTCGGCCTCCGTCTCACCGGTATGGCGTGGCGTCTCGGCGGAGAACACCGGCCAGGCGTGGATCGACGCGGGTGCGGGGGCGCCGATCAGCACGCGCAGCCGAGGTGGCGACACGGGGACGTCGGGCAGGGTGTCGAGAGACAACGCAGCTCCTGCGTGAAGTCGAATGGGGCAGTCGAAGGCCCCGGCATCCTGTCGAGGAAGCCGGGGCCGGGACTCCGCTGAGGGCAGTTCAGGCCGACCACGGCAGGCGGACCGCGTCGTGTCGGCCTCGCCTCACCCCACGGCGGCGTTCAGTGCATCGCCAAGGTTACTGGCCTCCTCTGCCGACATCTCGACGACGAGGCGCCCACCACCCTCGAGCGGGACCCGCATCACGATGCCGCGTCCCTCCTTGGTGACCTCGAGGGGACCGTCGCCGGTCCGGGGCTTCATGGCCGCCATAGCGTGCTCCCTCCATCAACACTTCCCCGCCCGACGCACCGCACCGCTCGTCGGGCACGCGAGCATTCTCCCCCATCTGGACGCAACCGTGAAACCGAACCATCGGCTTGGCATCGCAGAGCGTATGCACACAACGCTGGTCGAGCGGGCAAACGGGTGTCAGACTCGGCTGTCGTGCGAGCTCGGTCAGCATTGTTCGATCTCTTCGGCGGTCACCTGCGCGGCAGGGGCGGCGCCGCGACGATCGCTGCGCTGGTACGGCTGTTGGAGCCGTTGGGATTCGCCTCCCCCGCCGTGCGGACCGCAGTGTCCAGAACGGTGCGTCAGGGCTGGTTGACGCCGGTACGGCTGCCCGACGGGCCCGGTTATTCGTTGACGGCCAAGGCCGAACGTCGCCTGGACGAGGCGGCCGCGCGCATCTACCGAACCCGTCCCGACGACTGGGACGGCCGCTGGCACATCCTCGTCTTGGAGGGGCTGCCGGGGCGGCCTGCCCGCGACCGGCTCACCTCCTCACTTCGGCTGCTGGGATACGGAGAACTCGGTCCGGTGACCTGGGTCGCACCCCGTCCCGCCGAGGAGCTGTCGGACGTCCTGGCGGTGGAGTCCACGCGCGCGAGCAGTTTTTCGGGCACTCATCAGGGTGACGATGGAGAGCTGGCGCGTCGCGCGTGGAACCTCGATGCCCTGGCCGAGGACTACTCGGCGTTCATCCAGGACTGGGAGGGCCGCCTCGCCGTCGTCGACGCGGCCGACGACGCGGCGGCGTTCGCGGCCGGTCTCGAACTGCTGCACGCCTGGCGCGGCTTCCTGTTCCGTGATCCCGGTCTCCCGGCCACTGTGCTTCCTCGAGAATGGGGCGGTGACCTGGCCGCCGCGTTCTTCGACCGACACACCGCTCGGTTGGCCCCGGCGGCGGATCGGTTCGTTCGGCTGTGTCTGGCGAGCAGTGCAGGGTCACCCGCCGACTCATCACCTGACCAGGGTGAGGGGCGGCAGGATTAGGAGAGGAGTGCCACCGTGCCCGATCGACCAGCGTCTCCCCACCCCACCGAGGAAGTCCGTGGAACCGACGGTCTTCGTGCCACCGAGGAGATCCGCCCCGCAGGCGGGGAGCCGAGTCCCGTCGCCCGACCGGGGTCGGCAGGCGAGCGCGGTCCCGGCGGCGGAGGGGACCGGCCGCTCTTACTGATCGAAGACGATCACGGTGTGCGCGTCCTGACCTTCAACCGGCCCGCCGCGTTCAACTCGTTGACGGTGCAGTTGAAGAACGATCTGCTGGCCGCGCTGCGCGATGCGGCCCAGGACGATGCCGTCCGGGCGCTGGTGATCACCGGTACGGGCCGCGCGTTCTGCGCTGGTCAAGACCTCAAGGAGCACATCGCGCTGCTCCAGGCAGGCGACGAGGCGCCGCTGCACACGGTGGAAGAGCACTACAACCCGCTGATCGAACTCGTCACCTCGATGCCTAAACCGGTCATCGCGGCCGTGAACGGCACGGCGGCCGGGGCAGGGGCCTCGCTGGCCTACGCAGCGGATCTGCGCATCGCCGACCGGTCGGCCAAATTCCTGATGGCCTTCGCGGGCGTCGGTCTCACCGCCGACTCCGGTGCCTCCTGGACGCTGCCTCGGCTGATCGGATACGGACGGGCGATGGAGATGATGCTGCTCGGGCAGCCGGTGACGGCCGAGGAGGCCCTGCGGGTCGGGATGATCAATCGACTGGTGGAGGACGGCGAGGCCGTGGCCGCCGCGCGGGAGCTGGCGGGCCGGTTGGCGGCGGGTCCGACGACGGCCTACGCGAAGATCAAGCAGACGCTCCGGGCCGCCGCGTCGAGCGAGTTGACCACGGCGCTGGCCACCGAGGCCCGGACTCAGGCCGAGGCGGGGCAGACCGTCGATCACCGGGAGGCGGTCGACGCGTTCGTCGCCAAGCGCGAGCCGAGGTTCCTCGGCCGCTGACCGTCGAGACAGCCGGCCCGTCCGAGACGACCAGTCGTCTCGGACGGGCTCCTGGTCGGGGCCGGGGGCCGTCCGAGCCGCCGGACAAGGCTGGCCGCCGCAGGCGCTCGTGACCCTCCCGCGACCGCCGCTCGATCCGTAGACGGGGCCGGCGGCTGCCGCGACGCCGGACAGTGGTCTCGGACGCGGCAGGCCGACCGCCTCGCTCGCGAGGTCGCCGGGCCGACCCCGCGAATAGAGGTGAATGCCATTTCTCCGGTGGCCGAGTCGACCCGCCGGGAATTTCGCAGCACTTCTCCCGAACAGCCACGCGTCGACCTCGCGAATCACCATTCCAGGGGCGCCATGACTGCTAGTTTGACCGACGGCGAATGCACTGCGGCCGCGAAAGACGCACCGGGGATCGAGAACGGACTCCGGCGTGGGTTCGAGGTGATGGCATCGACGTCGGGGCGGTGAAGTCGGTCGGGATCGGAACGCGGCGAATGGAGTAGTCGACCCAGACGAACCGGCCCCGACCTGCGACGAAGACGATCACGCTCCCGAACCGGTGCCGAGGCAGGCCGTCGGGTGACCGGCAGAAGGCCTGCGGTCCGGTCGGCAGGCGAGCATCCAGGGAACGGGACGACGATGGACATCGAGGACGGGGAATCCGAATCCGGAATCCCCTCGCACCGATATGAAGGTTATTCGCTTCACGAGAAGTTCGACTGGGTGCAACACGGTCACGGCCCTGCTGCGGCAGAAGAAGTCCGAGAGGGCCTGAGCATCCTGGCCGACGCGATGGCGGAGTCCGATCTCACGCTCCGCTCGGCACTGCGACCGCTGGGCATCGAATGGCAGGGCGCCGCTGCTGTCTCGGCGGGCGCGGCCTTCGCGCTGGTCGCCGACTGGAGTCTGGTCTGTGGTGTCTCCGCGCACGACGGAGGCATCGGCGTCGCCGTCGCGGGCGCGGGGTTCGCCACCGTACGGGTCCAGGTGGAGACGCCCGGGTCGGTCGTCGGCGGTGCGAGTATCGACGTCCTCACAGGTCCGTTCGGCGGACAGTTCGATCGCACGCAGGTCGCGGAGGCCGACCGGGCCAGGGACGACGCCGCGAATCGGGCGCTGTACGCCTATGAGGACACGGTGCGCGACGCCATCGGCTCGCTGCCCTCGCTCGCCGCGCCGCCGGTCATCGCGATCTCGGTGAGCGCATCGGCGACCACGAGGAGCCCCGCAGGCCGCGGGCACGGGGACGGCCACCGCGTGGCGGGCCACCCCTGCGCTCGGGCGGCCGACCCCGGCTCGGCTCGGACCGAGTCGAGGACGCCCGTTTCGGACGCGCAGCCGCCCGCAGCTGTATCGCCCACGCGGACCGGCGGGCTGCCGACCGGATACGCCCTCCCTGCGCAGCAGACTGCGGCGACGCCGTCGGCTCCCCTGCCGACGCCAGCGGTCCGACTGCTCGCTCCGCCCCCGCAGGCGCCGTTGATCGGCGGCGCGTCCACAGGCCCGGCAGGTGCGCCGCCGATCGGCGGACCCCGTACCGGCACCGGGTCGCCGCCATCGACGGGCGGCGGCACGCTCGGCGCCGGCACGCTCGGCAGCGGTCAGCCGGTGCCCGACGACCGGCGCGGCGCGCGGGCGGGGAACGGCGCAGGCCGCACCGGCCGGGTAGACGACGCGGCGAGCGGTGCGGCCGACCGGCCGACGAACACCGGGAGCGGGCCGACACACCGCCGCGACCCGGCGGAGGAGGCGTCCGGCGAACTCGGTTTCGCCGCCGTCGCGGGCGTCCCGGCCGCCCTCGGTCTGTCGAACGGAACGGTCTCGACGCCGTCGTCCTTCGGCAACGCAGGCCCGCCGGGCGACACCCCCGGTTCCCGCCTGCGCCCGCGCGGAGCCGCCGAATCGGCCCGCCCGCGTGCCGCTGAGCCGGACCGCTTCGACCCGCAGGCCGCCAGGCAGTCGAGCGCGACCGCCGCAGCTCCGGCCGAGGACGTCGAACCGGATCACGCAGGCTTCGACACCACGGGAGCGGCGCTGTTCACCGTGGACGGACTGGCCTCGCTCGCCCCTGCGGTCCTCGGCGCGGACACGTCCGGCGAGCCGCAGTGATCGCCGAGTCGCGCAGGCAGGCCACGTTCCTGCTGTCCGCCGTCGAGTTCGACGTCTGCTGGGAGCTGCTCGGCCTCGGCGAGACACCGGTCCAGCTTGGGCTGCCCAGTCCAGGCCGCACCAGGACAGAGCGGCGGCGAGTCGTCGGAGCCGCCGAGGCGACGCTCACCGCGCGCGGTCTGTTCCCCGGCCGGGAGCCTGCCCCTGCCCTTGGCTCGGCCCTGGAACTGCTGGCCGCAGGTGAGTGGCTCGTCGACGCCCGCCTTGCGCTGCCGGAGATCGTCGATGCGATCGGTGCGGGACGAGCATCGGAGGGGGCGGTGGCGGCGCGTAGAGGAGATCGAGTCTGGCTCGCAGCGCTAGAGGATCATCAAGTGATCCCGGAGCTGCTCGGTCTCGCGGGTGACGTTCCACCGGGCGTCGGCGAGTCGGCCAGCGTTCGCGTCGTCGCGTTGACCGCCGCCGCACGCATCGCGCGCGGCGACCCGCAACTCCTCGCGGCGGAACTGACCGCCCGAGGAGAACGGGCCGCCGATGCCGCCGAGCTGGCGCGGTTGTCCGCCGGACCGATCAGACAGGGCCAGTTCGGCGCGAGCGCCGTCACGACGAGCGGGCGACGACGAGCCACCCGTGTCGTGTCGTTCCACGACACCGCCGCCGGCCGGCATCTCCAGCTACGGCGCGGGACGGGCGACCAGGAGTGGGTCACGATCACGCCCGCGGACAATCGGAAGATCGCCGCCGCCCTCCGGGAACTGGCCGCCGAGGCGAGGTGAGCGATCCGGCGGGCAGGCCGTCCCCCGACGTCGTCCCCGACGCAGGTTCGCTGTCGCGGTCGCTCACAGCCGCGCCGGGGCCGAGGTCCAGGACGTAGGATGTCGTCGCACTCGGTTCAGCACCTCGGCATCCTCGCCGAGGCACCGCCTCGGCTCAGGGCAGATCGGCGAAGAGGTCGACGATCACGCCGTCGGGGTCCACCACCTGGGCATAGCGCTGGCCCCAGAAGGCATCCCACGGCGCAGCCGCGCCTGCGTTGCCGGCCGCCACGACCCTGGTGTAAACCGCATCCACCTCGTCGGGGCTTGTCAGCCCGATCGCCAGACCGAGGCGCGGCCCGCCGCTTGGCGGCTGCCAGGTGGGCTTGATCTGGCGCATCAACTCCTCGGTGTCCCACATCAACCGCCCACCCCCTGGCAGCGCGGCGGAGTGATGCGGGTCCTCGGTCGGCTCGGAGATGTCCAAGCCGAGCAGTCGATAGAAGGCCACCGAGGTCGGGATGTCGCGAGTGACGATGCCGAAGGCGGTCGAGATCGCAGTCATGTCGGGAAGCCGACCAGCTGTCTCGCCAATCCGCGAACGCGGATCTGATTCATCTTCGGCCGGGTCGCTCACCGCGATCACCCGAGGACGCCGTGCCGGTCACCGGGGCCCCGACAACGGTCTCGCCTTGATCAACCCGATGAACCGAAAGAATTCAGCACCGGAAACGGACAGCATTCCACCATCCCGATTCTTCGTGTCGCGAATCAGGAAGTTATTCGACGCGTATCCAATCTCGACACAGTTCGTGTTCGCAGTACTCCGCGCACTCTTCTTCCAGCGTAAAGTCACTGCGCCTCCTTCATAAGACGTCTGATGAGCCTCTTTGACTCACTCGGATTGAGCGCGATGTCTGTCAGCCTCGCATGAGTCGAGTCATAGTCGCAGACCTGCGAGTCCTCCTCTATCCAGAGACTTCCAGCCAGCGAGTCGAGCCAGACCACCGGCTGGTAGAACTGCGGAAATCCAAGCCAGGTGAACGGCGCACCACTTGCCGCGTGCAGGCCTGCATCCAGCGGGAGCAGCTGAACAGTCACATTCGACTGCTCGGAGACGGCAAGAAGATGATCGATCTGTTGTTCGCCTGCCGGCGAATGGAAAGCGCGATGTATCGCGGTCTCATCGATGACCGCCGACAGTACAACGCCGCCAGACGATATCCGATCCTGGCGACGCAGGCGCATCTCCGCCCGCCGTTGAAGCGCAGCCGAAGGGACCGAGGCATCCCGTGCCGCAAAAAGCTCCCGGGCATACCGCTCGGTCTGGAGCAGACCCGGGATCACATCGACCTCGAAGTACCGAATCTCAGCAGCTTCACATTCCAGTTCCACATAATCAGCCATCGCGTCCGTCAAGACGTCGGAGTAGGCCACCCACCAGCCCTGCGCACGGATTCGCCTCGACAGGTCCGTCAACCACTCCGTTCGGTCCACGTCCGCCCCGTAGATTCGACACAGGTCCCGCACCTCCGACGGACTGATGGTGACTTCGGCGTTCTCCTTGCGGCTCATCCGCGCTCGCGACCAGCCGGTCTCCTTGAGTACGACCTCGGAAGGAACCTCGGCACGTTCCCGGAGCCGCTGAAGCTCTGCACAGAGTCGCCGATGTCGAACAGTCGGCCGCTTGCCTGCCATACGCGGAGCCTAGCCACCACCCCCTTCTCGACGGACTCCGTTCCGGCCTGCTGCTGCTACGCCGAGGCACTGCGACCAGGGCACGACTGCACGGCCTCGCCGCCGGACCGAACTGGGGATGACCGAATGACCTGCCGACCACGTGCCCGAGCACCCCGCCGCACCACCGCAATCACGCTGACCGGCTCGGCGCTGCTCGCGAACTGCACGACCGTCAATCAGGCAACGCAGCGCCCACACCCCCGACAATGCCGCCGACCACAGATCTGGCGCACTATGAGAGCACGACGACCAGCGCGGCAGGCTGCCACGAGTGGTGGAGCCTCGAACCTTCTCCAGGATCGTCCCGGGCTCTTCGACTTTTCCGGACGCGACATCTGGGGAACCGGCTATACCTACGCCGTCCCCTCTGGTGAGGCCGTTGCAGCTGCGCTGGGCGTCACCGAGTTCGACAAGGTGACCAGCAGAGTCATCTGCCGGATCATCGCGGCCGACGGGACCATCTCAGTGGGCGTCTTCCCCGGCAGGCGACCATGCGAGGCCTGGACGGCGGGTTGCCACGGGGCAGAGAAGGTCGAAGTCGAACTCGCGAGCCGCCCAGCAATGCGCTCCGTGGACACGAGCGGCGATCACGTCGCAGTCGGAGATGTTCAGGTCGAGATTCCCCATCGGCGATGCGACCTAAGTGGTGGACTTGCATCGGATTGTCACGCTACCTCCCCGATGACGTCACGAGAATCGGCACGGACATCCTGGCCGACAAAGCAGCGACCAAAAAGGCCGCGGCCGCGTCGCCGAAGAACTCATCGCATTCGATTATCGGACACAGATGTATCGAACAGCGCCAGTCGGAGAAATCCGACCATCCGCACGCCAAGGGAAGGCCCATCAACATAAAATGAGGTCCCTTTCACATCCTATCGGCTGGGGTTACTCCGTTGGTGTGATTCGCGTCGTTCATGCTTGACGTCTACTCAGGACTGCTACCTTGCTCGTCGGGAGTGTCGCGAGCCCGGCAGCAGCATGAAGGGGTACGGGGATGAGCGGGATCGAGAACCTGATCCAGCACAGCATCGAACGCGCGGGCCGAGCAGGTCAACAGGGCTACAACAACCGCATCGACTTCGGCGAGGGCGGGACCACCGGCGGGACCACCATCAACCTGGCCGTCAACCCGGACAACGTCCTCCACGCCAGAAAGGCACTACTCGACGAAGCAGCCAGGCTGGACTCGGTACTCGAAGCCGTCGAGCAGCGCCTGCGGATGGAGCCGATGGGAGGTGATCCCGCGTCGATCGACTTCGCCCGGGTCGTCACCGACAAACTCCGCGAGAACCCCGACTCCTACTTCAACCGCTGTCAGCAGTACGTCGACAACCTCGAAGCAGGCGCCGACGCCCTCGCCGAGACCGCCCGGCAGTACGGCTACACCGAAGACGAGATCACCCACTCGGTCCGCACCGCAGGCCGCACCCTGCCCGGAGGGACCACATGACGAACCGAACCGCCGGCATCACAGCAGCTCTCCTCACCGCAGCCCTGCTCACCATCACCGGCTGCACCACCGAGGTCACCGGCCAACCCGCCACACCCACCACCACCAACACCACCCCCCACCTCCCACCACCACCACAACACATCGACCTCAACCCCATCACCGACCCCTGCACCCTCCTCACCCCAGAACAACAAGACGAACTCCAATTCGACTGGGAACCCACCATCATGGACGACTACGGCCAGGACGAGACGAGTGCCTGCCGCTTCGCAAAGAATCAATTTGCCCCTCGTCACAGCGTGGTTGTAGCACTCGCGCCGTCTGTTCCTGCTGATCGTCTGATCGGCAGCCCGAACACCCACACCGAGATCACCGACGTCAACGGATTTCCCGCCGTACTCAACCACCTCATGGCAGACGCCGACGACCTCGATTGTTTCATCGAGGTCAGCACCGCACCAGGACAATCCCTCGGCCTCCAATTCTCTGACCGGGAAAGCGGACTCGAAAGCAACTGCGACAACGTCCAACGGGCCGCAAGCATGGCCATGGACACACTCATCCAACTCCACGGCAACTGACCATATTCACCGGGGGAAAGACACCATGTACACCGAGGCAGGTTCAGGCGATCAGATCCGCTACAACCGCTACGAAGGCTTCTCCCAACAGGAGAAGTACGAATGGATGCACGCGGAACAAGGTCCCGATGCGGCGGAGGGGGTTCGCACGGCCTTGAGTCAACTCGCCGACGCGATGGCCGAGTCGGATCTCATGCTGCGAGCCGCGCTTCGCCCGGACGGCCTGGAATGGGAGGGCACCGCCGCCAGCGCGCTGGGCGCCGTCGGTTCGCAGGCTGCCGCGTGGAGTCTGGGCAGCAGCGACGCCTCACAGGCCGCGGGAATGGGGATGATCGTCTCGGGTGCCGGGTTCGCCCAGACTCGCAACACCATCGAGCCCCCGGTCGAGGTGACCCCGCCCACGATCGGCGATGCGCTGGGGGCGGCCTTCTCCGGGCCGTACGGCGGAATGAACGATCAGGTGGAGGCGCTCCGTGCCGAGGTGGGCAAGGCCGACGCCGCCAATCGCGCGCTGTACGCCTACGAGGCGACCGTCAGGGAGTCCGCCGACAACATCAGCTCGATCCCGGTGCCGCCGCAGATCGCCGCAGGGTCGCCCTCGGCGACGCCCGGCCGATCCGACACACCCGGTGCCGGTCTCGATCACGGCGGGTCGTACTCGACGCCGCCCGCAGAGCGCGGCGGACTGTCGGCCCCGGGTTCGCCCGAGCAGGACACGCCTCGACCGTCCCCGGTCCAGCCGACCCCGCCCGCGCCCTTCGAGCCGACGACACCGCCCCCGAGCGGCCAGCAGCCGCTCACCCCGACCCCGCCCGCCGAACCGGCCCCGCCCGGCAGGATCGGCGTGCCGGAGGCGCCCTCGATCAGCCCGGATCTGCGCTCCCCCGGCCCGACCCCGCCCTCTTTCGGGCCTCCCGGCGGCGGCCCGATCACCGCGCCGCCCTCCGGTGGCGGCGGGGTTGGCGGATTCGGTCCGATCGGCGGCGGATTCGGCTCTCCCGGCGGCGGTGTCGGCGGCGGGCCGCGTAGCGGTGGTTTCGGTCCCGGCAGCGGATTCGGCAGTGGCCTCGGAAGCGGGCCCGGCTCGCCTGCAAGCGGCCAGCCGACTCCCGGCCGCATGGGGGTCGGCCCGGGAACACCCGCAGGCTTCGGGCCGGGAACGGCGGGAGCGTCCAGCGGCACCGGCCGCCCCGGCGCGGGTGCCGGGATGATGGGTGGTGGCGGGGCCGGAGCACCCGGCGGCCGGGGCGATGGTGCGGAGGACGCCGAGCACAGCGACCGCTTCGCCGCTCCCAGCGACGAGATCTTCGGCTTGGACGACCTCCCCCCGGTCGCACCGGCAGTCTTCGGCGACGACACTCCCGAACGCACCCGATGATCGGCACACCAGCCACCGAGCGCACCATGACGCTCTCCGCCGTGGAGTTCGACGTCTGCTGGGAGCTCCTCGGCCTCGGTGAGACACCCGTTCAGCTACGTCTGCCCAGTCCAGGACGGACCTGGACCGAGCGGCGCCAGATCGTGACCGACCACCTGACTGCACTGGCGGGGCGAGGACTGGTCCGTGATCGAGAGCCCGTCGCCACGCTCGCCACGGCGCTGGAGCTGCTGGTCCGCCATGAGTGGTCGGTCGACGCGGCTCTCGCCCTGGACAGACCGGTGAACGCGATCGGGGCGGCCAGGGGGACTGCCGGCGTGTCGGCCGTTCGGATAGGCGACGATGTGCGGCTCACCCCCCTGGACAGCAGGCAGGTGGTGACCACCATCGTCGCGCTGTCCGGCGAGGAGCGGGCCGCCGAGGGAAAGTCCCTCAGCGTCCGAGGCAAGGCCCTTGCGATGGCGACCCAGGAGGCCGGAAACGATCAGTATCTGTTCGCCGAACGGCTCGCGGCCCACGGCGAACCACCGGCGGTTGCCCGCGCGTTGGCGCGGATGGCCGCCCGGCCGATCCGACAGGGCCAGTTCGGCGCGAGTGTTCTCGTCGCCCCAGGCACTCGCAAACGCGCAAGGCGGGTCGTCGCGTTTCACGACACCGAGGCGGGCCGCCATCTCCAGCTGCTCCGCAGGTCGGAGGGCGAAGACTGGCTGACGGTGACGCCCGCCGACAATCGGAAGATCGCCGCCGCCCTGCACGAGCTGCTCGCCGATGCCCGGTCGGGCTGAGGCCCCGCATCGCATCCGGCGGGTCCGAACCCTCGACCCGACGGTGGTCAGACGCCGGGTGCCTGCCGGGACGGCAGGCCGACACCGGGACACCGGCCTGATCGGCGGGACACCGGGCCCGATCAGCGGCCGGGCCCGACGTGGGTTGTTCACGACCTCGACTCCGCCAGGTCCGCGGACCGCCCGCGCCGCCCCGAGACCGGGTCGACTTCGGCAGGCGAAAGCTCGGCGACGCACGCCGTGACTAAGGTCGGCGGGGGCGAGCGACGATCAGAACTCCGCAGGCAGGGCGGCTCCAGCTCAGGCGGACCCCCACTGGTCTACATCCCACCGGCCCGGCAGCACCGACGGACGGTCCGCACCCCGAGCCCGGTCGAACCCCTCAGTTCGGGTAGTCCCGGCAGAATCGGGCGAAGCTCGCGAGCGATCGGCGCAGCCCCCACTCGAATCCGGGCCGCAGGATCGCCCAGCCGAGGCCACCGACACCGCCCAGCGGCAACGTGAGCCGTTCCTCCCACAGGAATGTGCAGCGGTCGATGCCCGCGTGCGGCAGGATGCGGAATCCGCCCTCGCCTCGGACCAGCCGTCCGGTGTGCCGCACCCCGACCGCCCTCGGCGGGTCCCACTCGGTGATCTCCATGCGGTCCATAAATCCGACGCCCCCGAATCCGGTGAAGGCGGCGAGCGTGGAGCCGACACTCGCGCCGTCGCCGCCGACGACATCCACCTCGGTGCCCAGCATCCACTCACCCTGACGCGCCCAGTCGGTCGCGGCGGCCCACGCCTTCTCGGCCCGCGTGGGCACCAGCACCCGCAACGCCACGTCGGCAGTGCTCATGACCCGCTCCTCCGTTCCTCGTCGCGCCGCGGTCCCTCGTCGCAGGCCGGGGCAGGCGGTGCTTCCGTCCCCGCAGCCGGCTCGGCGTCCAGGTGCGGTCCGACCCCGTGGTCCGCGTTCGCGCCGCGATCTCGCTCAGTGCAGGCTTCCGCCTCCTCGGCGGAACCGGCCCAGGCGTCCGGCTCTGCGGGAGCCACGGCGCCGGCTGCCCCGGCTGGCAGGCCGTGGACCGCGCCGGAATTCGCTCCCCGGCCCGAACCCGTTTCCAGGTCCGTCTCCTCCCGAGCGACGCCCGCCGCGCGGGCCGTCGAGTCCGAGCGGTGTTCGGCCAACTCCCGTTCCAGCTCCGCGACCCTGGTGCGCAGTACGTCGACCTCGACGGCGACCTTCTCCAACGCCCAGTCCACCTCGGTCATGCGATACCCCCGAACGGCCTGCTGGAATCGCAAGGCCCTGACGTCCGCACCGGCGAGGGACGTCTCGGGCAACGTCGTCGGAGTGACGCCTGGCGGGAGCGGAGCCAGCTCCTCACCGCTGCCGAAGACCACCGACACGAGGAGGAACACCACGGCGGCGACCAACAACATGACGGCGAGGTAGATGAGCAACGTGGTCACAGCCACAGATCGTGGCATGAGGCACCCGGCCGGTCACGCAGGGATCGTCGAGGCGAGGCGAGGGACGGCGTCAGAGCCGCAGGCTGCGCCCGGCGAGCCAGCCGAGCCTGCTCATCACCAGGACGGTGATCGTCATGATGACGACCATCCCGGTGTCCTGGAAGACCTCGGGACGCAGGAACATCCCCAACGCACACACCAGGAAGAGCGTGGTGCCGTAGATCAGGACCGCCAGGACGTTGAACCGGGTGAGCAGACTGCTGAGGGCGCGGGCCGAGGTGCGTCTGCCGAGCAGGCGAACGCAGAGCAGCAGAACGGCGACGATCACGCCGAGCACGACGCCGAGCCGCTCCGCCATGCCGAAGGCGAGTCCGGCCAGCGGATTGAGCGGCGGTCCGGGGAACGACTCCCAGGGACCGATGATCAGCCGCCTGCCGACCTCCCACATCAGGACCAGCAGGACCACTGCGGCCAGCAGCGTCCGCACGGTGCCGAGACTGTGACTCACGGCGAGTTCGGCCTGATAGTCCTCGGCGACCGCCTCGACACCACCGAACTCACGGATGGCGCGTTGTTCGGCACCCGCCGTGGAGAGCCCGCCGTCCCGGTAGGACTCGGCGGCGTCCTCCAGGCTGTGCCGTACCTCGGTGAGCAGTTCGGACTTCACCGATCCAGGGCCGTGCAGCCTGCGGTCGAGCGCGTCGAGGTAGTCCTCGATCATGCCCGCGCAGGCCATGCACCGCCTCCGAGTACGCCTTCGATGGCCCGAGTGAACTCGTGCCAGGCGGTCCGCTCGGCCGCCAGCGCGCGTTCGCCCGCCGAGGTCAGAGTGTAGGTACGCCGCTGCCTGCCGCCGACGGTGCTCCACTCGCTTCCGACGTAGCCCGCGCGTTCGAGCCTGCGCAGGGCGGGATACACGGTTCCGGTCGGCAGGTCCAGGGCACCGCCGCTGCGGAGCTGCAGGGCCTCGATGATCGCGTAGCCGTGCAACTGTCTGCCGTCCAGGGTGGCAAGCAGGAGTGCGTCCAGATGACCGCGCAGCGCGTCCGACTTCACAACAAGAGTGTAGAACGTCACACGAAGCGCAGGTAGCAACGCTACTCATTGGTAGCATCCCGCCCGCTTGCCGGGCACCCGGCCATCCCAGGACTCGCGCACCTCCTACCAGCGACGACGCGACTGTCAACGGCCATCGCGCGCCGCGACATCGGCCGGCCGCCGCCGGAAGGGCACCACAGAACTGTTGCGCAAGCAAACAATCGCGCGAACGCGAACTCGGCGATCAATCATCGGGAAATCATTGTCCGAACAAGGAAAGTGCCACTCGAAAAGACCAATACTGTTGACGTCGAGTGAACAGCACCACCGAATCCGCCGCGCGAAGTAATCCGATAGCCTGACAACACCGGAATACATTTCATTCCGCACGAAGGCAGTCGTAGCGTTACGACCAGCCGACGATTGTCTTCACTCGCTCGCGTTGGGACTGCCATGACCATTGACGACTCGACGACCCTTGACGAGCTGCCGCCCGCAGATCGAGACCGGGAACCGGACGATTCGCAGGACGCCACTCGATGTCTGTCCGCGGCGGCCCACCTCGACGCGGACTTCGCCGAGCTGGCGATCGAGCACTACCTGGGCGAGCCTCGCCGCAGCCTGCCGCCCTCCCCCGGCGTCGACTCCGCCGCAGTGCTTCAGGCGGCGTTGACCGCCCGCAGCCGTCGACTGCTGCGAGACGTCGCGCTGCTGGCGCTCCTGCTGCTGATGGGGATTCTCGACTCCGCCCTGCTGTTCCTCTGGGGCGTCCTCGTCGGCGCGGGATACCTGGCCAGGACGCTCGTGCGCGCGGCAGAGGCCCGAACGAAGACCACCGCACTCCGCGACCGAGGCCGACACCAGGTGAAGATCGTCCTGGTCGCCGCAGGCCTCCTGCCGCTCGCCCTGCTCGTCGTCGACGTCGCGCTCGGCACCGCCGAGATCGACGTCGCGCCGCAGATCGACCTCGGCGTCGTCGGTCCACTGCTGGTGCTCGCCACGTTCGGGATCCTGCTCGCCGACCAGCTCGTAGTGGACCGCACGCTGAAGTCGCGCCTGCGCAGGCACCGGTTCGGTGCGGCGGCGCCCGCCGCCCCCATGGAGCCGGAGACCGCCACGAGTCCGACGAACACCACGCCCGCAGAGACTCCGACGACCGATCCGTCGATCGACTCCGGCGGGGCGGCGGCGCGTCATCGTGGCAGGCTGGAGACCATTCGGCAGAACCAGCGGACCGCCGACGCAGGGGACGGCATGACGCACAACAACATCACCGTCTACGCGGGCGAACGCGCCTTCGTCGGGTCCGGCGACCTCGATCAGGCCTGGTCGATGGCGTTGCAGCTCGTGCCTGCCGAACCAGCCGCCGGGCTGCCTCGCGAGCCGCTGCGTCCCCGTGATCTCTACCGGGCCGTCGACGAGGAGATGCGCTCGCTGCGCGAGTCGGACGCACTGGCGCCAAACCTGCGGCTGCGCACCATCGCGGGCGAGCCGCAGGCCATCGTCTCGGCGGCGGCGCTGTTACGACATCGACGGGATCGACTCGCCACCGCGATCCTGCCCTCCTCCGAGCACATGCCTGCGAGCAGTATGCCGGAGGAGGAATTGAACAACCTGGCCGACGGCTCTCGGGAATGGATCAGGCATTACCAGTGCTTTCGCGTCGAGAGCTGGGACCGGCAGCTGGTCATCTCGGTATTCCTGCACATCGGCTGTGACGACAAGACCCTGTACATCGAATGGAACTCGTTCCGACTCACGCCGATCGATGATCGGTTCACCTCGGACGACTGGCAGGAGCGAACGGTGCTCGGGGCGCTCGGCAGAGCGGCACGGAGCACCCTCCTGCTGCCCGGTTCGATCGCCCGGCGCGTGGCGGGGATCGGCCGATACCTCGGGGAACTGATCGGGCCGCGCCACCGCCCGACGGACGAGCACACCTTCGGGGCCGCCGTGAGCCTCCGTGAGCTGGCCGCCACCGGCCGGGCAGGCACCTACTTCCAGGAGTCGGACAGCTTCCGCTATCGCAAGATCCTCCAGCACCGGGCGCTCGCCGCGATCAGCACGCACCTTCGACAGCGGGGCTTCTCCACCACGGAGCTGCACCGCCGCAGCAACACGGTGATCGACGACACCATGGTCGACGGCGGTGCCTACTCCGGGTTCACCATGATCGGTCAGAAGAACAAGATCACCGTCGTACCGACCGAGCCCACCGAACACCAGGACAAGGCAGCACGAGCCTGAGCGGGAGCGCGCCGAACACCGGCGGCCACGCCGAGGTCGGCGGCCTCGCAGGCCGAGACACGGACACGCGGCCCGGCCCGCACACCTGGCGGCCGCACCACCCGCCGAGCCGCGCGCAGTCGTGCTCGCCTGCGCCGGTCAGGCCATCGCCCGAAGCACGGCGGCGGGCGGGCGACTGCCCTCGATCGAGGCGACCATCTCCAGCACCTGCCTGGTGCGGCCGACCTCGTGCGCCCGGAACACCGCCGCGCCCTGCCAGGCGGCGACCGAGGTGGCCGCGAGGGTCCCGTCGACCCGGTCTCGCGGTCCCACGCCGAGCGTCTCGCCGATGAAGTCCTTGTTGGACACCGCCAGCAGCACCGGCCAGCCGGTGTCGACCAGCTCGCCGAGCCTGCGCAGCAGCTCCAGTCCGTGCCAGGTGTTCTTGCCGAAGTCGTGCGTGGGATCGATCAGGATGCCCTCACGAGGCACCCCCAGACGAACCATCTGCTCCGCACGCCCCACCACCTCGGCGATGACGTCGGCCACCACGTCGACGTAACGGACCCGGTGCGGGTCGGTGCGCGGCGGCAGGCCGCCGGTGTGCGAGCACACCAGCCCCACCTGGAACTCCGCCGCCACCTCGGCCAGGCCGGGGTCGGCCCCGGCCCAGGTGTCGTTGAGCAGGTCTGCCCCCACGGCGCAGACCTCCCTGGCGACCTCGGCCCGCCAGGTGTCCACGCTGATCACGAGATCGGGATGCCGCTCACGCACCTGGGCGACGAACGGCACCACCCGCTCGATCTCCGCCGCCACGTCGACGACCTCGCCCTGCGCACCGGCGCGGACGCCGCCGATGTCGACGATGTCCGCGCCCTCCTCGACCGCCCGTGCCACCGCCGCCAGCGCGGCATCGGTGGCGAACGTGGAGCCCTGGTCGTAGAAGGAGTCTCTGGTGCGGTTGACGATGCCCATCACCAGCGCTCGATCGGAGACGATCTGGCGGGTTCCGAATCGCAGAGTAGGCACCTCTCGATGCTGCCACGAGCGGTCGGCCGGCGGCGGGGTCCCGCCCTCAGTGCACGTCCTCCCACGCCTGATAGGCCTCACCCACCACGCGCACCGCGTCGTCGACGTCGTCGGTCACGTGCAGCAGCGCCAGGTCCTTGTCGCCGATCTTGCCGCCCGCGTGGACGCTGTCGCGCAGCCAGTCGTAGAGGCCTCCCCAGTAGTCCCGGCCGAAGAGCACGACCGGGAACTTGGTGACCTTCTTCGTCTGGACGAGCGTCAGTGCCTCGAAGAGCTCGTCGAGAGTGCCGAAGCCGCCGGGCAGACCGATGAACGCCTGCGAGTACTTCACGAACATCGTCTTGCGGGCGAAGAAGTAGCGGAAGTTCACGCCGAGGTCGACCCACGGGTTGAGGCCCTGCTCGAAGGGCAGCTCGATGCCGAGCCCGACGGAGAAGCCGCCCGCCTCCTGACAACCCCGGTTCGCCGCCTCCATGGTGCCCGGGCCGCCACCGGTGATCACGGCGAAGCCCTCGCCCGCCAGCTCCGCGCCCAGCCTGCGGCCGATCGCGTATTCGGGGTGGTCACGCGGGGTGCGTGCCGAGCCGAACACCGTGACCGCCTTGGGCACCTCGGCGAGCGAACCGAAGCCCTCGACGAACTCGGCCTGGATCCGCAGCACCCGCCACGGGTCGGTGTGCACCCAGTCCGACGGGCCTCGGGAGTCGAGCAGGCGTTGATCGGTCGTGGTCGACTCGTCGCGTTGACCGCGTCGCAACACCACCGGGCCGCGCCGCTTCTCCTGCGGGTTCTCCTCCGTGCCGAGTCCGGTCTCCCCGGAGCGGTCGCCGTTCGTCGTCGAATCGGAGTCCATAACGCTCATGTGATCAGGGTAGGAGCAGAGCGTGACCGCCACGACGACGGCGGGCGTCTGTCCGCCGAATGTCGGGCCACGTTCCCCCGTCGGGCTCCCGCTCGCGGCGCGGCCGGACCGAAGGCAGACTCCGGGAGGGAACGGCACGAACCGAGGTCTTCGGACCCGACCGGCTGGAGTGTGACGATGAGCGGTCCCGAGCCGACGAAGGTCGCGGTCATCTACTACAGCGCGACGGGCAGCGTCTACACCCTGGCGCGCTCGGTCGTCGAGGGCGCGGAGCAGGCGGGCGCCGAGGTCCGCCTTCGCAGGGTGCAAGAGCTGGCTCCACCGGAGGCGGTGGCCTCGAATCCGACCTGGCAGGCCCATGCGAAGGCCACCCAGGACATCCCCGAGGCGGTGGCCGACGACGTGCTCTGGGCCGACGCCGTCATCTTCGGGACCCCGACCCGGTACGGCAACGTGGCGGCCCAGCTCAAGCAGTTCATCGACTCCCTGGGACCGCAGTGGGCGCAGGGCCTGCTGGAGGACAAGGTGTACTCCGGCTTCGTGTCCACCGCGACGCTGCACGGCGGCCGCGAGTCGACCCTGCTGGCCTTGTACAACACGGTGCATCACTTCGGCGGAATCCTGGTCACTCCCGGTTACACCGACCCGATCCAGTACGAGGTGGGCACGCCCTACGGCCCCTCGCACGCCGACGGCCAGGGCACCATCCCCGTCAGTGAGGCGACCAAGGCCTCTGCCGTGTACTCCGGGTCCCGGATCGTGCGCATCACCACCCAGTTCAAGGTCGGCAGGTCCTCGGTCCACTGAGCGCAGGCACGGCCGCCCGATCTCGACGCATGGTCCGAGTTCCACGAGGCAGGTCCGCGTCGTGGGCCCGGCGCCGCGCGAGCGGCGCAGGCACGACGAGGTCAGCGGCCACGTCCGCCGCGACGAAGCAGCCGAGGCGCCGTCCCGGCGGCGACCGCGCAGGCGGCGCGGACGTCGCCGCGCACCGCCGCCGCAGGCCCGCACGCGATCGATCGACCGTCGGAACGCGCGACCCGGG
Source organism: Actinoalloteichus fjordicus (assembly GCF_001941625.1). NCBI lineage: Bacteria > Bacillati > Actinomycetota > Actinomycetes > Pseudonocardiales > Pseudonocardiaceae > Actinoalloteichus > Actinoalloteichus fjordicus. The sequence goes on along the minus strand of NZ_CP016076.1, from coordinate 960,211 downwards.
GCCTCGACGCCGACCCCTAATCTGCGCATTCTCCCGACCCGAGCGGCTCTCGCCCGTTAGCTTCTGGCCAGGCGGAGGGAGCGGCGTGGAATACACGATCACGATCGAGGCGCTACGCGCGGCGGCGAACACGGCACGGGCAGCGGGTGAGCAGGCGGCGGGCGTGCCGCTGGGCGCCTCCGCCGACGCCGTCGCCCAGGCCATGCCCGGCAGCCGATCGGCGGCGGCGGCGACGGAGCTGGCCGAACGCTGGCGGAGCAGGCTGACGGGCTGGAGCGGCGACGTCGCCGAGCACGGCGAGGCGCTGGACGCCTCGGCGGCGCAGTATCAGGACAGCGAGGATCAGGCCGAGCAGGACCTGCGCCACGCGAGCGACCGACTCCCCGCAGCGGGGCGATGATGGTCGGACTCGTCGAGGTGCGCCGCTGGCAGCCCTCCGGGCTGGAGGCCGTCTTCGAGCAGCTCAGCGGACACCGGGACACCCTGGTCGGGCTGGACGACGAACTCGGCGACACGAGATCACCCGACGGCTGGAGCGGTGCCGCCGCCGAGGCCGCGAGTCGGCGGCATGACGAGCTGAGCGAGGAGATGCGCAGGCTCGTCGCCGGGCTCGCCGCCGTTCGGCGCGGCACCGCGGAGGCCGCCGACGCCCTCGTGGCGGTGCAGGCCGCGCTCGCGGACGCCGAGGAGCTGGCGCGGGTCAACGGGTTCCAGGTCCAGGAGAACGGCATCGTCGTCGACGTCGCGCCGCCGCAGGTCGCCCCGAGCCAGGTCGACACGGTGCGCCGAGAGCGCGAGCTGATCAGGGCCGAGGTGATCGAACGGGTCAATCAGGTGGTACGACGGGCGGCCGACATCGACTCGGATCTGGCCGCCGTACTGCGTGCTGCCGTGACCGACACCGTGGACGACGGCGAGTCGACCTCGCTGGCCGATGCGGATGCAGCAGGCTCCGACCAGGGCGGACTCTCCACTCTCGGTCCACCCGAGGACGCCGATCCGGCCGCCAACGCGGGGTGGTGGGACTCGCTGTCGGAGGCGGAGCGAGCCGACCTGCTGGCGAACTCGCCGGAGCTGATCGGCAACCTGGACGGGTTGCCCGCCGCCGTGCGCGACGAGGCGAATCGCGCCCGGCTTGACGGGGAGCGCGACCGGTTGGCGGCAGAGATCGCCGATCTGGAGCGGCAGCTCGACGATCGGCTGCTCGGCGGCTGGTTCACCGACCTGGACGACCGGCTCGACGAGGCCCGCGACAAGCTCGCGGCGGTGGACGCCATCGAGAACACCCTGGACCGAGGGGACCGTCAGCTCCTGCTGTTCGACCTCTCCCATGACGAGGCGCGGGCGGCGGTGGCCGTGGGCGACGTCGACACCGCCGACCACGTCGCCGTCCTCACCCCGGGCTTCACCACGACGGTGCAGGGCAGCCTCGAGGGTTATGACGATCAGATGCGGCAGCTGCAACGCCAGGCCGAGGACGAGTCGCTGCGCTATGGCGACGGCGGCTCGGTGGCGACGGTCGCCTGGCTGGGCTACGACGCCCCGCAGGCGGGCTGGGACCTGCTGAGCCCCGCCGACGCGGTGTGGAGCCGAGAACCCGCCCAGCGCGGCGCCGAGGAGCTGGCCGACTTCTATCGGGGCATCGACGCCTCGCGGACCGAGAACCCGCACCTCACCGCGCTCGGCCATTCCTACGGCTCGACCACCACCGGATACGCCCTCCAACAGGACACCGGGGTCGACGACGCGATCTTCTTCGGCTCGCCCGGCCTGGGCACCTCGGATGTGACGGATCTGCGGATACCGCCGGAGAGCGCCTACGTGATCGAGGCGCGCAACGATGCCGTGGCCGACCTCGGCGGGCTGGCACCCTTCGGCATCGACCCGAACCAGCTCGACGGCGTCACCGGGTTGTCGGCTCGCGAGGAGCAGCTTCCCGACGGCAGGCGGTTGACCGAGTCGGTCGGCCACAGCGCCTACCTGGCTCCCGACAGCACGAGTCAGTACAACATCAGCGTCATCGTGAGCGGCAACGAGGACCGGGCGGTCCACGACGACGGCCGGGGCTTCGGCGACTGGCTGTCGCGACCGGTGCCGGGCACGTACTGATGTGGAGGTCGATCCGACTGGCTGCCGTCCTGGCCACGACACTGATCGTCGCACCGCTGCTCGCGGGCTGCGGCGGGTCGACGAGAGAAGAGGACACCGTGAACGACGACCGTGCGGTCCTGCTGGGCAGGCCCAGCATCGAGCAGATCACCGAACGCTACGAGGAGATGCAGGAGCGCATCACCACCCGGCTCTCCGAGGAGCTGGGTCCGTGGGAGTGGGTCAACGACCAGAACATGACCCGGTCCGGCTGCGCGGAGTTCCCGCACGTCGGCGGGGAGAGCCGCAGTCTGGATCGACGGCACTTCCTGGGGAGTCTGCCCGACGCGCAGTGGCCGCAGGCCGTCGCGATCGTCACGGAGATCAGCGGCGAGTACGACTTCGGCGAGCCGGAGGTGATCGTCGACCGAGTCGGCGATCACGAGATCGTCGGCCATGACCCCTTCGGCGCCCGCTACACCTTCGGCACCGCCGCCAACACCCTGCTGAGTGTGTCCACCGGCTGTCACCTGCCGCAGGGGGCGGGGGCGGGCTGAGCACGGCCCGAGCGGGCCTGAGCAGGGCTGCACTGTCTCGCACGGCCCGCGCCGACGCTCCGGGTCGCCCGCCCTCGGTCGAGCCGCCGCGTGCGCGGTCGGATCGTCGTGCGGGCTGAGATCGTCGGGCGCCAGATCGTCGTGCGCGAGAACGTCCGGCGCGGACGGTGCCGCCCGCAGGTCGGCTCCCGTGCGCGGTCGGCTCTCTCGTCCCTCCCCGGCGGCGCCCCGGCCGCAGGCGGCCCCAGCACGGGCAGGCGCCGGACGACGCCGCGAGGTCGACGGCAGCCGACGCCGACGCCCGGTGGCCTCGCCATGCCTGGCCGCGGACCGCAGTCGTTCGGGGATCGACCGAGACCCGACCTGGCTACGGAGATCCGCCGAGCGGACGCGCCGCCCTCAGCGCAGGAAGTCCCCGAGCACGCGCGCGCACCGGGTGATGTCGGCGACTCGTACGTGCTCATGCTGGGTGTGCGCCAGGGTGGGATCGCCGGGGCCGAAGTTGACTGCGGGCATGCCCAGCGCCGCGAAGCGGGCGACGTCGGTCCAGCCGAGCTTCGCCGTGGCCTCGCCGCCCGCCGCCGCCACGAGTTCGCTCGCGGCCGGGGCGTCCAGGCCGGGCAAGGCGCCGGCCGCACCGTCGACGACGGTGAGGTCGAAGCCGTCGAAGATTTCCCGCAGGTGGTCGACGGCCTGCTCCGGCGTGCGGTCCGGCGCGAAGCGGTGGTTGATCGTCACCACGCAGGAGTCCGGCACCACGTTGCCCGCGACGCCGCCGCCGATCGCGACCGCCTGCAGCCCCTCGTGGAAGCGGCAGCCGTCGATCTCGGGAGTCCTGGGCACATAGGCCGCCAGCCTGCGCAGCACCTCGCCCGCCGCGTGGATCGCGTTGCGACCCATCCAGCCGCGGGCGGTGTGCGCCCTGGCGCCCTCCGTCCGAACCTCGACGCGGGTCGTTCCCTGACAGCCCGCCTCGATCAACGCGTTGGACGGCTCGCAGACCACGGCGAGGTCCCCGGTCAGCCAGTCCGGCAGCTCACGCTCGATGCGGCCGAGCCCGTTGAAGGCGGCGTCGATCTCCTCGCAGTCGTAGAACACGAAGGTGAGGTCGTGCCGTGGCTCGGCGACGGTGGCGGCGAGATGCAGCATCACGGCGTCGCCGCTCTTCATGTCGACCGTGCCGCAGCCGTGCAGCACCTCGTCGTCGCCCGTGCCGGTGCGGCGCAGGGGCAGGTTGTCATTGATCGGCACCGTGTCCAGGTGGCCCGCCAGCACCACGCGGGAGGCCCGCCCCAGCCTGGTCCTGGCGAGCACGGCGTCGCCGTTGCGCACGACCTCCAGGTGTGGTGCCTGGGTGCGCAGGGCCTGCTCCACCGCGTCGGCGATTCTCGCCTCGTCGCGGGAGACGCTCGGGATGTCCACCAGGGCGGCGGTCAGCTCGACCGGGTCGGCGGTCAGGTCAAGGGACGGCACGGTGACGGTCACGACCCTGCACGGTACCGGCCGGGTCGGCGGGGCCGCCGCCGACATGCCCGCGCTGGTCCGACCGGAGGATCTCCGCCGGGTCTGCTGCGGAGCGCCCCGCCGGGCGGCTAGCTTCTGGTCACCGTCCGCAACCCGCCAAGGAGTCGACGAACCATGCGGTCACCGCGCACCGGCCTTCTCTCAGCACTGCTTCCGCTGCTCATACTCGTCGGAGCGTGCACCACCACGAATCAGGCCGATCGCGGCGAGCCCCGCCACAGTGCGGAGGAGCTGGCCTGGGCTGAGATCTGTGACGAACTCTGTGAGCGGGCGCGAGACCTTCGTGAGGGGCCCTGCAGCGAGCAGCCCCAACTCGAGGCCGTCTTCCCGGAGTGCGGCGACTTCCTCCAGGCGCACGCCGCCCTGGTCGACGATCTGGAGATCGCAGTGCCAGAGAAGGGACTGGAGTTCAGACTTCGCACGACGGAGGCCATCGAACGTCTTCGCGAGGGTGTCGATGACTACGAGAGCCTGGGCTGTGCGGCGCCCACCGAAGGGGAGACGACCGACCCGGGCTCGTCGACCGGGCAGACCGAAGCGGACGACGCCGTCCCGCCGCCCGGGGGCGGCGGCGCAGCAGGCATCCTGCCGTTTCCGATCCCCACGCCTTCTGTTCCTGAGCAGCAGCCGAGCACCGCTCCCGCGCCGGATCGGGCCACGGCCGAGCCGTCGGACACCCGTTCGCCTTCCGAACGGCTGGAGGAGAACAGCAGTCAGATCCAGTTGGTCGGCAGGTGCACGAGGTCGATCTATGAGGTAAATCTGGCCGCGATGGACATCGCCTGGACCTTCGATCCGGAGATTCCCTGACCCCGGGGGGCGGGCAGCACGACCTCTCGCCGTTGCAGCGATAACTCCGGCCGTCGAACCGGCCCTGGTGCGAGCGACGCGGCGTCGTGTCCTGCTCACGGCCGGGGCAGACCGATCCGCTCGGCCGGGGACGTCGTCGTCCGATGGACCACGGGTGCCAGGCGCGTGCGGCGCCATCGGCGATACCGTGTGCGCCGTGACGACCGCAGCGCAGAACTCGGACCAGCAGAACATCGGTGCCCACGGCGTCGGCTTGGCGACCATCACCGCCGACGGGACGGTGCTGGACACCTGGTTCCCCGTCGTGAAGACGGGGCCGGTGACGACGGGGCAGACAGACCGAGGGGACGCCACGACCGTGCGCCTCGACCCCGCCGAGGCCGTCGCGACCCTCGGCGAGGCGAGTGCCGCGCTGCTGGTCACCGACGACGCCAGAGGAGTCGAGGTCGTCGCGGTCCGCACCGCCATCGCCTCGCTGGCCGCGCCGCCCGTCGACGCGCACGACGTCTACCTGCGGCTGCATCTGCTGTCCTCCCGGCTGGTGCGACCGCACGGGCTGAACCTCGACGGCGTCTTCGGGCTGTTGACGAACGTCGTGTGGACCAACCACGGCCCGGCCCCCGTCGAGGACTTCGAGGCCACCCGGCTTCGGCTGCGGGCGCGCGGCCCGGTCACGGTCTACTCGGTGGACAAGTTCCCGCGCATGGTCGACTACGTGGTGCCCACCGGCGTGCGCATCGGCGACGCCGACCGTGTCCGGCTCGGCGCACATCTGGCATCGGGCACGACCGTCATGCACGAGGGCTTCGTCAACTTCAACGCGGGCACGCTGGGTGCGTCGATGGTCGAGGGCCGCGTGTCGGCCGGTGTCGTGCTCGACGACGGCTCCGACCTCGGCGGCGGGGCCTCGGTGATGGGCACGCTCTCCGGCGGTGGTCGCGAGACGATCTCGGTGGGCCGCCGCTGCCTGATCGGGGCGAACGCGGGTCTGGGGATCTCCCTCGGCGACGACTGTGTCGTCGAGGCGGGTCTCTACGTCACGGCGGGCACGAAGGTGACGCTGCCGGACGGCGTGGTGGTGGCTGCACGGGACCTCTCCGGCCGTTCCGACCTGCTCTTCCGCCGGAACTCGACCACCGGCGCCGTCCAGGTGCTCCCCAAGACCGGCACCCGAGTGGAGCTGAACGCGGCTCTGCACGCGAACGACTGAGGGTCGGCGAGGACCAGCAGGGAGTGCCCGGGCGTTCCCCGCAGGCCGCAGCGGGCCGGGAGCGCCGCCGGAACGGGTTCCCGACGGCCTGCGGGTCCGGCATGCCTCCGCCGTCGCCGCGCCTGGTCGGCGCGCCGCCGACCGGGCCGCATCGCGGGGAGTGGAGCAGCCGTGCAGCGGGGACCAGCAGGCAGGCGACGAACTGACAGGCAGTGTGGGAGACCCACACCCGTACCTGGGTCCGGCCTGCCCGCCCGTGCCGTCGGCAGGACGGGACAGCCGACGAGCAGGCATGACACGGCGAGCCGGTCAGCTCCCGTACTCGGCCCTGATCCGATCCGCGTAACCCGCGTACTCGGCGGCGGCGAGGAACGCGGAGCGCAGCGTGCCGTGATCGGCGATCCCCTGGCCCGCGATGTCGAACGCGGTGCCGTGATCGACCGAGGTGCGCAGGATGGGCAGTCCCACGGTGACTGAGACGGTTCCGTCGAAGTCCAGCGTCTTCGCCGGGATGTGCCCCTGATCGTGGTACTGCGAGAGCACCCCGTCGTAGCGCCCGGTCAGCAACTGGTGGAACACGGAGTCGGCGGGCACCGGCCCGAACACCTGCTCGCCCTGTGCTCTGGCCCGCTCCACCGCAGGCCCGATGTGCACGATCTCCTCGTCGCCGAAGGCGCCGTTCTCCCCGCCGTGCGGGTTGACGGCCGCCACCGCGAGCCTCGGCTCGTCGTGGCCGAAGACCCGCAGAGCCGTCAGGGCCTCCTGGATGCCGTGGAACACCCGTTCCTCAGTCAGCTGGTCCAGGGCGTTGCGCAGCGAGAGATGCCGGGTCGTGAAGAAGATCTTCTTGCCCCGCACCACGAACATCGTGTTGTTCCTGGTGCTGCCGGTGAGCGTGCCAAGCATCTCGGTGTGACCGAGGTGCTCCGAGCCCGCCGCCCAGATCGCCTCCTTGTTGATGGGCGCGGTGACCACTCCGGCGACCTGCCCCGCCAGTGCCGCCTCGGTGGCGACCTCGATGGCACGCAGGGCTGCCGCGCCCGCCAACGGGGAGACCTCGCCGTAGGGCACCTCGCGGTCCCCGACCACGTCGATGTCCCAGCAGTGCACGACGCCGGGGCCGGTGGGCTCGACGTCCCAGGAGGTCACGGTCCTGACCTCGGCGTCCAGCCCGTAGGCGGCGAGCGCACGACGCAGCACCGAGGGATCACCGACGGCCACCCCTCGCGCCGGGGCGTCGTGATCGAGTTCGGCCAGCGTCCTGGCGGTGATCTCCGGGCCGATGCCCGCCGGATCGCCGACGGTGACGGCCACGACCGGAACGGTGCTCATCGCTGCACTGCCTCCCTGTTCGCCCGCCCGAGTCCGAGGGGACCCGAGCTGTTCGGGGCCCGCGTCCAGGTCTGGGACGCCGGGCGGTGTTCGTCCGTCTCCCGGCCCGCCGAGCACCGGCCCGGCCTGCGACAGACCAGTGAGCCTGCCGGGCCGGGGCGGGCGTCGTGCGGGAGTCAGGCCACGCGAAGTCGGTCCACCGCCGAGGCGATCCGCTCATCTGTTCCGGTGAGCGCCACCCGGACGTGTGCCCCGCCCGACGGGCCGTAGAAGCTGCCGGGCGCGACGAGCACGCCGCGCTGGGCGAACCAGGAGACCGACCGCCAGACGTCCTCATGCCGGGTCGCCCACAGATACAGGCCTGCCTCGGAATGCTCGATCGTGAAGCCCGCGTCGCGGAGGGCGGGCACCAGCAGCTCACGTCGGGCCGCATACCGCCGACGTTGTTCCACCACGTGGTCGTCCTCGGCCATCGCGGCGGCGACCGCCGCCTGCACCGGCCTCGGCATGATCATCCCGGCGTGCTTGCGGGTGGCGAGGAGCCTGCGGACGAGCGCCGAATCTCCGGTGACGAAGCCCGCCCGATACCCCGCGAGGTTCGCCGACTTGGACAGCGAGTGCACCGCCAGCACGTCGGTGTGGTCCGCACCGACCTCGCGATGCAGCACCGAACGCGGCTCGGCCTCCCAGCCCAGCGCCAGGTAGCACTCGTCGGAGGCGATCACCGCTCCGACCGCCCGCGCGGCGGCGACCGAGGCGCGCAGCGCAGGGACGTCCAGGACTCGTCCGGTGGGATTCGACGGCGAGTTCAGCCAGACCAGCGCCGTTCCCGGCGGCGGTTCCTCGCCGTCGCGGAGCCGGACCACCTCGGCACCTGCCAGTCTCGCCCCGACCTCATAGGTCGGGTAGGACAGCTCGGGGATCGCCACGACGTCGCCCGCACCAAGGCCCAGCAGGGTCGGCAGCCACGCCACCAGCTCCTTCGAGCCGATGACGGGCAGCACGTCCTGCGGGTCGAGGCCGGTGACGTCGTGTCGCCTGGCGAGCCCGCCGACGACGGCCTCCCGCAACGCCGCAGTGCCGTGCGTCGTCGGATAGCCGCCCTGGTCCGCGACCGAGGTCAGCGCCTGCTGAATCCGAGGCGGCACCGGGTCGACCGGGGTGCCCACCGAGAGGTCGACCAGCCCGTCCGGGTGGGCCTCGGCACGAACGCGGTACTCGGTCAGCGAGTCCCAGGGGAAGTCCGGCAGCCGGTCACCCGGGGTCCGCCGGACGGCCGAGCCGGTCATTCCGCCTGCGGGGGCAGCGCCGCGACCAGCGGAACGTCCGAGGGGATCTTCCCGATCTTGGCAGCGCCACCGGGCGAGCCGATCTCGTCGAAGAAGTCGGCGTTCGCCTTGGTGTACTCCTTCCACTGATCCGGGACGTCGTCCTCGTAGTAGATGGCCTCAACCGGGCAGACGGGCTCACACGCCCCGCAGTCGACACACTCGTCGGGGTGGATGTACAGCATCCGTTCACCCTCGTAGATGCAGTCGACCGGGCATTCCTCGATACACGCCTTGTCGAGCACATCGACGCACGGCTCGGCGATCGTGTAAGTCACGGCGGCTCTCCTGCTCGTTCCTCGGTGCACCCATGCGGCTCACAATGCACAGTGTCTCCAGTATCCCCCGGACGGGCCTCGGACATCCAGGCCCCCTCCGACAGATGGACCGGCTCGAGTGATCTTCGAGCGACGGGGCCGTCACCGACCGCTGTCGATGATCGCCTCGGACCCGCTGAGACGGCCGAATCCAACCCGATCAGCTCAGCCCGCCCGGCACGTCGTCACCACACCGATTCGGCGGGCGGGCTGTTGACTGACGACAACGCCGCAGATCGCCGCGCTGGCCCCGCGCAACAGGAAAGTGGGGATCGAAGACAGGCTCTCAGGGGGACGATTCGACGGCCGGGCCCCGAGCCATCAGTGTGCCCACCGCCATCGCCGCAGGCAGCGAACCTGCGGCCAGCAGCAGGAACGACCGCCAGTCGTCGACGAGCACCACATCGCCTGCCGGCCGGACCATGGCGAACACCACCACGACCGCCAGCCACACTCCCAACGGCGCGACGACCACCCGCAGCCGCGTCGAGAGGCGGGCGGCCTCGCGGACCAGCCACAGGTTGGCCACCCCGGTCAGCAGTGCGGTCACCGGCATCTGGAGGGTGCCGAGATGGATCGGCAGGAAGAACATGCCGATCAAGGCGATCAGGACGGCGTCGATCAACAACACGGCGAAGACCACTCGGTCGGCCCAACCCCGCATCAGTGCGCCCGCACGGCAGAGCCGTCCTTCGCCGCCCGCGCGTCCCTGGCGGCGGCCTCGGCGAGCCCCTCGGGCGGGGCGATGATCTCCGGCTGGATGCCCGCGCCGAGCAGCTCCTGATCGATCGACACCGGCACGTGCCCGGCAGGCCTGCTCAGGGCGTGGCTGAAGCACTCTCGGGTGAGCACCGGCTGGGCCACCCCGTTGGACAGCGCGTAGACGGCGGTGCCCGCGTTGTCCTGCCACACCTGTACCTGGGTGGCGTGGGCGCGCAGTGCGTTGAGCTTGGCGGGCAGGTTCTCGGCGATGTCGACGCGATGGCTGATGTCGGCGTCCTCGACGCCTGCCAGCTCGCCGGGCGCGGGCAGCGTGAAGGGCACCCGCGACACCTGCGCCAGCTCCGCCACCGCTGCCTCGATCTCGCTGCGAGCGGACACGACGTGGAAGACGCTCAGGTCGTGGGAAGCGGCGCGAGCGGCGGCCATCGTCACCTGGTGCGCCCGCACGTGGTCCGGGTGGCCGTAGCCCCCGTCGGCGGCATAGGTCATCACCACCTGCGGTCGGACGTCCTGGAGGATCGTGGTCAACGCCGCGACCTGCTCGTCCAGGTCGCCGATCGCGAAGGCCCTCGGATGCGGCGACAGCTTCGGCTCGGCCCGGCCGGGGGCGGCCCAGCGCATCCCGGAGTCCCGCCAGCGACCGAGGCCGCCGAGGAAGCGGTGATCGGTCACGCCCAGTGCGGCGCAGGCGGAGCGCAGCTCACCGACCCGGTAGCCGCCGAGCTGATCGGCCGCCTCGGGGCCGAGCCCGCGCAGCCCGGCGGGGATGATCTCGCCTTCTTCACCCAGGGTGCAGGTCACCACGGTGACGGCGACGCCGCGCGCCGCGAAGTGGGCAATCGTCCCGCCCGTCCAGATGCTCTCGTCATCGGGATGCGCATGCACCAGGAGCAGCCGGGGCACAGCCGTCAGTCGGAAGCCGGGAGCGGTCGTCACCATCGCAGGGTAATCGGAGTGGGTAGGCGCTCGACGCGGCGGGAGGACGCTGCTGGGCTCCCCGCTGCCGAACGGCTCAGTCGCCTGCTCCGTCTTCCACGACGACGGCCCCGGCGCGCCGATGGCGTCGCCGGGGCCGGTCGAGGAGCACTCGTCGGTTCAGCCCACCAGTTCGGGCTTGATCTCCGCGAAATGGCAGGCCGAGAGCTGCCCGGTCGGTCCGTGCGGGAGGAGCTGCGGCTCCTCCACGGCGCAGATGTCCTGCGCCTTCCAGCACCGGGTCCGGAATCGGCAGCCGGAGGGCGGATTCACCGGGCTGGGGACGTCGCCGGTCAGCACGATGCGCTGCCTGGCCCGCTCGACCTTGGGGTCCGGCACCGGCACGGCCGAGAGCAGCGCCTGCGTGTACGGGTGGGAGGCCCGCTTGTAGATGCCCTCCCTGGTGCCGATCTCCACGATCTTGCCCAGGTACATCACCGCGACCCGGTGCGAGATGTGTCGCACCACCGACAGGTCGTGGGCGATGAACAGGTAGGCCAGCCCCAGGCGCTGCTGAAGCTCCTCCAGCAGATTGACCACACCCGCCTGCACGGACACGTCCAGCGCCGACACCGGCTCGTCTAACACGAGCAGCCTGGGCTCCAACGCGAGCGCCCTGGCGATGCCGATCCGCTGCCGCTGCCCGCCGGAGAACTCGTGCGGGTACCGGTTGCGGTGTTCCGCGTTGAGGCCCACCAGCTCCAGAAGGCTGTTCACCTTCTCCTGGATCTTCTTGTCACCCATGCTGCGGTGATGAATCTCCAGCGGCTCCCGGACGATGTCGTTGACCTGCCACCTCGGGTTCAGCGAGGCGTAGGGGTCCTGGAAGACGATCTGCATGTCCCGACGCACCGCGCGCAGCCTGGAGGTGGTGAGCCTGGTCAGCTCCCGCCCCTCGAAGCGGACCGAGCCGGAGGTCGGCTTGTGCAGTTGCAGGATGGCGCGGCCGGTCGTGGACTTGCCACAGCCCGACTCGCCGACGAGACCCAGCGTCTCGCCCGCACGCAGGTCGAAGGAGACCCCGGACACGGCCTGCACCTGTCCGACGACGCGCGGGATGATCCCGCCGCCCCGGACCGGGAAGCTCTTGACCAGGTCGGACACCGAGAGCAACGGCTCGCCGGTCTCCGCCGGTGTCCCCGTGCTGTCCGTGGTGGTCTCGCCGGTCACGTTCGAGCTGGTCATCACCTGCTCCCCTCTTCCTGCGGAGTCGACTCGTCGGTGTCGATGGTGCCTGCGTCGGCGTCGACCTCGACCAGCACGGCGGGGTTCTCGATGTTGCCGATCTCCTCGTGGATGAACAGTTCCTTGGCCTCGTCGAGGCTGCCGAGCTCCGCCGAGCGGATGCACCGGCTGGAGTGCTTTCCGCCGCCGATCGTCAGGAGTTCGGGCTCCGCCGCCCGGCACTCGTCCACGGCGAGCGGGCACCGAGGCGCGAAGGTGCAGCCGGTCGGCAGGTTCAGCAGCGACGGCGGCGTGCCCTTGATCGGCGTCAACGGCTGCCCGAGCTGGTCGGGGTGCGGAATCGAGCCGAGCAGACCCACGGTGTACGGCATCCGAGGCGTCTCGAAGACCTCGTCGACGGCGCCGGACTCGACGATGGTGCCGCCGTACATCACCTGCACGCGGTCCACCATGCCTGCGACGACGCCGAGATCATGGGTGATCAGCATGATGCCCGAGTTGGTCTCGTCCTTGATGCGGATGAGCGTCTCCAGCACCTGAGCCTGCACGGTGACGTCCAACGCCGTGGTCGGCTCGTCGGCGATGATCAGGTCCGGGTCGTTGATGACCGCCATCGCGATCACCACACGCTGCCGCATGCCGCCGGAGAACTCGTGCGGGTACTGCTTGGCCCGCCGGTCCGGCTGCGGGATGCCGACCAGTTCCAGCACCTCGACGGCCTTGGCCCAGGCGACCTTCTTCGGGACCTTGTGGTGGGCGCGGTAGGCCTCTGACAACTGCCAGCCGATGGTGAACACCGGGTTCAGCGAGGTCATCGGGTCCTGGAAGATCATGGCGATGTCGTTGCCCCGGATCTTCTCCAGCTTCCGGGGCTCGATGCCGACGATCTCCTGATCCGAAAACCGGATCGAGCCGGTCACCTTGGCGGTCTTGGGCAGCAGCCCCATCAGCGCCATCGAGGAGACCGACTTGCCGGAGCCGGACTCGCCGACGATGCCGAGGACCTCGCCTCGCCGCAGGGAGAACGACAGGTTCCGCACCGCGTGCACGGTCCCGTCATCAGTGGGGAAGCCCACCGACAACTCGCTCACCGACAGCAGCTCTTCGGAAACAGACTGGGTCATCAGGCACGCACCTTCGTCTGCCGAGGGTCGAACGCATCCCGGATGCCGTCACCGATGAAGTTGATCGTCAGCGAGATCAGCAGGATCGCGAGGAACGGCGCCCAGAACAGCCAGGGTCGGGTGAGGAACTGGTTGTAGTTCGCGTTGATGACCAGTCCGAGCGAGGTGTCCGGGATCTGCACGCCGAGACCGATGAACGACAGCGCCGCCTCGGCCAGCACGGCGGTGGCGACCGCGAGCGTGGCGTTCACGGTGATGATGCCGGTCAGGTTCGGCAGGATGTGCTTGAGGATGATCCGCGTGTTGCTCGCACCCATCGCTTTGGCGGCCTCGACGAACTCCCGTTGAGCCAGTGACAGGGTCTGGCCACGGTTGATCCTGGCGACCGACATCCAGCTGAACAGGCCGAGCGCGATGGCGACCAGGTACCAGCTGCCGCCGAAGATCGCGGCGGCGATGCCCACCAGCGCGATCTGCGGGATGATCAGCATCAGGTCGACGAACCGCATGACCAGGCTGTCGACGAAGCCGCCGAGCAGGCCTGCGGTGGCGCCGAGCAGCACGCCGATGGCGGTGGCCATCAGCGCGACGACCATCGCGATCAACAGCGAGAACTGGGTGCCGCGCAGCAGCACCGCGAACATGTCGCGGCCGATCTGGTCGGTGCCCAGCGGGTGGTCCGGGCTCGGGTCCTCGAAGCGTCCGCCGCCGGTGTAGGTGTAGCTGTAGTGCCAGAACATCGGCGCGATCAGCGCGAACAGGATCAGCAGGACGAGCACCACGAGGCTGATCATCGCCAGCTTGTGCTGCATGAAGCGCCGCAGGACGATCTGCCACTGCTTGCGTGCCGCCGTGCCGAACTCGCCCGCGGACTGGGACGGGGGTTCGCCGGGTGTGCCCGGCGTCGTGGTGGAAACGATCTCAGCCAATGCGGATCCTCGGGTCCAGGAAGCCGTAGACGATGTCGGCGACCAGGTTGAACAGCACGGTGATGATGGCCGTGACCATCAACCAGCCCATCAGCATGGGCGCGTCGTGCTGCTGGACGGCGTTCACCAGCAGGTTGCCCATCCCACTCCAGCCGAAGACCTGTTCGGTCATGATGGCGCCGCCCAGGACGGCACCGAAGTTCAGCGAGATGAGGGTGGTCACCGGGATGAGCGCGTTGCGGAAGGCGTGCCGGAAGATGACGCGGCCGGGGCGCAGGCCCTTCGCGCGAGCGGTGCGCACGTAGTCGGAACCGAGGGTCTCCAACATGGCGCTGCGCTGGAAGCGGCTGTAGGCCGCGAAGCTGATCAGCATCAGGCTGATGGTCGGCAGCAGATAGGTGCCGGTGTACTGGAAGAACTGCTCGCCGAAGTCGCCCTGGAATCCTCGAGCCGGGGGAATCGTCCGCAGCCAGCGCTCGCCACCCAGGGAGACCAACAGGTCGTTGAACTGAATGCCGTAGGTCTTGAGCAGGATCGCGACGCAGAACAACGGCATCGAGAACATCATGAACGCGACGGTCGTCGCGGCGTAGTCGAAGATCGAGTACTGCTTGACGGCGGTGAAGACGCCGACCGCGATGCCGAGGGTGATGGCCAGCAGTTCAGCACCCAGGACCAGGCGGAACGTGACGCCGAAGGCGCGCATCACCTGGTCGTAGACGTCCACCTGCGCGGACCCGAGCGCGACGCTGGTGCCCCAGTCGCCCTGCACGAAGTTGACGAGCCAGTCCCAGTAACGCACCAGGATCGGCTGGTCAAGGCCGAGTTCTCTTGCCGTGGCGGCGATGACCTCTTCGGAGACGTTCGGGTTCATCCGCATCTCGGCGATGGGATCCCCGGCGGCGGCGACCATGAGATAGGCCAGAAACGAGCCGATCCCCAGAATGGGGATCGAAATCAGGATTCGTCGAATCACATAACGGAACACGGTTTCTTCCTCGGGACTGGGCCGGGATCATCCGGGGTGCCACACGGCACCGAGTACGCCATTGCAGACGGTGAGTGTGCCTGCACCGCCTGCACGGCCCCCGGCCGGGGCCTCACCTGGTGGGCGAGACCCCGGCCGGGGACGCGATGTCAGGGGGAGACCTCCCACTCCCAGACGTTCCACGCAACGCCGTCGGAGCCCTGGTAGGTCACCTTGTCGACGCTCTCGTTGTAGGCCCAGCTGTTCGGGACCGAGAACAGCGGCAGCGAGTAGACGAGGTCGGAGTAGATCTCGTCGGCCTCGACCAGTGCCTGGTCACGAACGTCGTCGTCCAGCTCGGTGTTGACCGAACGGAGCAGCTCGGTCGCCTCCGGGGTCTCCCAGCCCGACCAGTTCTGTCCGCCGCCGTCGGAGTAGATCGAGACCTTGGAGGACTTGAACGGGGTGCCGACCCAGGCGAACAGGGCGACGTCGTAGTCGCCCTCGCTGACGCGCGAGTCCAGGAACTGGTCGTCGTTGTCGTCGGTGATCTCGATGCCCGCGTCCGCACAGTGCGACTGGATCAGGGCGACGGTCTCGTTACGACGGGGGATCGAGGTGTGGCTGATGCTGAAGGAGAGCCGCTCGCCGTCCTGCTCGTAGACGCCGTCGGAGCCCTGGGTCCAGCCCGCCTCTTCGAGGATGGACATGGCGGCCTCAGCGTCGCCGAGGATGACGTCGTCGTAGTGGTCCGCGTAGGCGGACTCCTCGCTGGTGAAGAACAGGCTGCCCAGCGGCTGCGCCTCCGGGTTCACGCCGCGGACCAGCTTGTCGACCAGGTCGTCACGGTCGATGCAGGCGGCGAAGGCCTGGCGGACCGCCTCGTCCTGGAACAGCGGACGGTCCAGGTTGATGTCGAGGTGCTCGAAGGTCAGCCCCTCGGCCGCCTCGTAACGGATGCCCTGGTCGGCCAGCGCACGCAGCTGCTCGGCGACGTTGTTGTCCGCCTGCGGCTGGATGACCTGGACCTGCTGGTCCTGGAGCGCGCTCTGCTGCGCGGACGCGTCGGCGATGGCCTGGAAGCTCACGCTCTCCGGGCCTGCCGGGTTGCCGATCCACTCCGGGTTGCGGACCAGGGTGATCGCGGAGTTCGGGGTGAAGCTCTCGATCATGTACGGGCCGGAGCCGGGGGACAGCTCCTCGGTCCAGCCGTTCCAGCCGTTGTTCCAGAACTCGGCGACGGCCATCTTGTCGTCGAGCGAGGAGTCGTTGTTGATGGAGGTGATGTCCTCGATGCCGCTCTCCTGCTCCAGGATGTGCGCCGGGAGCATCGACACGGCCTCGAACTCGCCACGCCAGTCGGCGTAGGCCTCTTCGAACTCGAGCTGACCGGTGAGGTCGTCCTCACAGGTGAAGGTCGCGTCCTCGGCACCGCTGGTGCTGGCGGGCACGAACAGCGGGTCGCCCGCGTCGTCGAGGATCGTGGCGCTGCGGGAGAGCCAGCTGAGGTAGAAGTCGTCGCAGTCCCAGGCCTCGCCGTCGGACCAGGTCACGCCCTCGCGGATCACGTACTCCACGATCTGCGGGTCTTCCTGGATGACCTCGGCGGACTCCATCACGTCGGCGTTCAACATGATCTGGAGCTGGTCGTCGATCTTGAACGGGGTGGTCAGCACCGACGTCAGGACCAGCGTGTTGTTGAAGTTGTTGCCCGACGCCGCCGAGTTGTTGTACGTGGTGAACGGCGCATCGTGGGTGATCGAGACGGGCCCGCCCGGCTCGACCTCAGGCGCGTTGTAGGTACCGTCGCCGTTGTCGCCCTTCGCACCGGTCTGGCTGCTGTCGTCGAGTCCGGCGCCTCCGCCGCCCCCGTTGTCGCCCCCGCCACTGCAGGCTCCCAGAACAAGAGCCGCACTGACGGACACCGCGATCGCGGCGACCGTCTTCCTTCTCCTCATGGTTCGTGCCCTCCTAGCACTGAATCGCTCCCCGCCACTGGAAGGACGGTCACGACCCGAGACATCAGCGCGCATGGTGTGGTCACCCGCGCACCGTTGGCGGGAACGCTAGGAACTCGGCAGGGTGCCTGCCACCCGTAGACGACCGATCGTGACCAAAAGGTAACTCCGTGATTGCACACGGTATGCGGCCGCTGACCGAACGGGCATGTCCGTTTTTTGAACAATTTTGCCGT
Source organism: Actinoalloteichus fjordicus (assembly GCF_001941625.1). Classification (NCBI taxonomy): domain Bacteria; kingdom Bacillati; phylum Actinomycetota; class Actinomycetes; order Pseudonocardiales; family Pseudonocardiaceae; genus Actinoalloteichus; species Actinoalloteichus fjordicus. The sequence continues at coordinate 942,948 of NZ_CP016076.1, read as the reverse complement.
CAGGTTACCCGACGGTAGCCCATTGTTCGCCTGAGCGGGAACACCGATCGCGGCCGCGCGGTCAGCTGCCGTCCCGCTGCCATTGGGAGGCACCCGCGAACGGTCCGAGATAGGGGCGCCACGTCTCGGCGCCACTCATCCCGGAACCGAAGACGACCGTGTCGGCGAGCTGGAAGAGCGGCAGGACGACGGCGCTGTCCCAAAGGATCGGCTCCAGCTCCGCGCGGGCCTCTGCCAGCGGAATCCGGCCGGTCAGGGCCGCGTCGAGCACCGAATCGACCTCCTCGTCGCAGAACCCGGCGAGGTTGACGGGCGGCGGCGCATTCGAGTCCTCGATCGGCACCGGGCAGCCCAGCCGGGTCGCCAGCGTGGCGGCCGGATCGGCCCCGAGACCCATCGGCACCACCGCGATGTCCGCCGACGCGGAGCCGGACTCCTCGTCGGCCGTCGACGAATCCTCGTCGGCACCGTCCTGCGACGACACGGTCCCGTCATCCTGCTGCAACATCTCGTCGTACAGCTCCGCTGAGGGGGGTCGAACGACCTCGGCCTCGATTCCGACATCGCGTAGCTGGCGTGCGACGTGCCCGGCGAGGGAGCTGTAGGGCTCCTGATCGGCGGGCGCCGCGACCACCAGCCGAAGCCGTTCGCCGTCGCGCTCCCACCAGCCGTCGGTGACGGCGTATCCCTCGTCGTCGAGCAGATCGTGCAGCCGAGTCGGGTCCCCGGCACCCAGCGTCGAGCCCCTGGGCCGGGTCGGGGTGTAACCGGGCTCCGACGGCGCCAGCACCTGCGAGTTCGCGACCAGGTCGGCCGAGGGTCCGCTGCGCGTGCCGATCGCGATCAGCGCGTCCCGGTCGAGCGCGGCGCCGACCGCCTGACGCAGCTCGTCGTCCGCCAGCACCGGGCTCGCGGGCCGAAGCAGCACCTGAGCCGTCTCGGTGCGCGGCAGGCTGCGTGTCTCCAGCGGCGGCTCCGCCTCGGCCTCGGCGATCATGTTGAGCGCCACCGCGTCCGCGCCGAGCACGGCAAGCTGGTTGTCTCCGCTGGCCAGGGAGTCGGTCAGGCCCGGATGACTGTTTTCCCGCAGGACGAGCCGCAGCACGTCACTCGGCTGCTCCCAGTACCGGTCGTTGCGCTCCAGCACGATCTCGCCCCGCCCCCGGTCGAAGGCCGTCATCGTGAACGGGCCGCCGGAGAGCGGGTATCGCTGCGCCAGTGCCCGCTGCCAGCCGCCGGGGGCGTCCTTGATGAGGTGTGCGGGCAGCAGATGGGTGAACAACGACTGCCATCCCGGATAGGGCTGGTCGAAGATCACCTCCACCGTCTTGCCGCCGTCGCCGGGGATGATGTCCTCGATGAGCCGATAGCCCGCCGCGTCCACCACGCCGGGCTCGGAACGCATCCGCTCCCAGAGATAGACGAAGTCCTCAGCGGCGATCGGAGCGCTGTCGGACCAGGAGGCGTCCGGCCGGATGTCGTATCGCACCGTGAAGGGAGCGGAGTCGACGACCTCGGCGCCGCTCATCAGCGTGGTGTCGAGTCTCGGCAGCCCGTCGGGCCCCGGTCGGAAGACCGAGGGCAGCAGCAGGCTGGCGAGTGCCGTGGTGGGCGTGGAGAGGTCGGCCAGTCGGTGCGGGTTGAAGCCGCCGGAGAAGCTGTCGACCCCGATCACGATCTCACTGGGAATCTCCTCCGAGGGAAGGGCGGACACCTCGGTCGGATCGACCAGCGGGGGCGGCGGCGTGGTGCAGGCGGTGAGCAGCCCGATCAACAGGATCGACGTCAGTCCCGCCCTGCCGGGCGGCCTTCGCCACGACGCGGGCAGGCCGGGCCGCGCCGCCGCTCGGGCCCGGATGGGCAGTGCCGCCCTCGTGGAGCGGACCGACGCCCGTACCGGGCCGAGCGGGAACTCGCCGTGCGGGACGAGTGCGGGTCTGCGGTGCGCGAACAGGGCACGTCCCCGTCGCAGGAGCCAGGCGCGACCCCCGCGAAATCCTGCGGAACGAGCCACCGCGCGAACCTCCTCATCAGAGCCGGGCGGCCTTCACTCCGTCCGGAGCGAGGGCCGCCGCAGGCAACCCCGGCGTGAAACGATGTCGAGGGTGCCAGACCGACGCCGACCGGACCCTCGAAGAGGCCCGGAGTGTTCCAGGACACCGCCGGAGCACTCTGTGAGAGGACGTCCCAGGACGCCGCGCGTTGCTCTGCTCAGGCGTCGCGGGCCTTGCTGCGGGCCCGCTCCCGACCGCGCTGCGTGGAGTCGAGGATCAGCTTGCGCACCCGGATGACCTCCGGAGCGACCTCGACGCACTCGTCCGAGGAGCAGAACTCCAGCGCCTCCTCCAAGCCGAGCTTGCGCGGCCTGGCCAGCCGCTCCAGCTCGTCACCGGAGGAGGAGCGCATGTTGGTGAGCTTCTTCTCGCGCGTGACGTTGATGTCCAGGTCTTCTGCCCTGGGGCTCTCCCCCACGACCATGCCCTCGTAGGCGTCGACGCCGGGCTCGACGAAGAAGGTTCCCCGGTCGGCGAGCTGGATCATCGCGTACGCCGTCACCGCGCCGGTCCGGTCCGAAACCAGGGAGCCGCTGTGCCGGGTGCGCAGCTCGCCGACCCAGCGCTCGTAGCCGTGGAAGACGTGGTTGGCGATGCCGGTCCCGCGCGTCTCGGTGAGGAACTCGGTGCGGAAGCCGATCAGGCCTCGGGCCGGGATCAGGTAGTCGAGCCGCATCCGACCGCTGCCGTGGCCGCCCATCTGCTCCATCTGACCCTTGCGGTTGGCCAGGAGCTGGGTCAGGGCGCCGAGGAACTCCTCGGGGATGTCGATGGTGAGCCGCTCGAACGGCTCGTGCAGCTTGCCGTCGATCATCCGCGTGACGACCTGCGGCTTGCCGACGGTCAGCTCGAAGCCCTCCCGCCGCATCTGCTCGACGAGGATGGCCAGGGCCAGCTCGCCTCGGCCCTGCACCTCCCAGGTGTCCGGCCGCTCGGTGGGCAGCACCCGCACGCTGACATTGCCGACCAGTTCGGAGTCGAGCCTGCTCTTCAGCAGCCGCGCGGTGAGCTTGGTGCCGCCGTTGCGACCGGCCAGCGGCGAGGTGTTCACGCCGATGGTCATCGAGATGGCGGGCTCGTCGACGGTGATCCTGGGCAGCGGCTGCGGGTCCTCCAGGTCGGCGAGGGTGTCGCCGATGGTGATGTCCGGGATGCCCGCGATGGCGACCAGGTCGCCCGCGACGGCCTCTTCGGCGGGAACGCGGTCCAACGCCTTGGCCATCAGCAGCTCGGTGACCTTGACCCGCGACACCGTGTCGTCCTCACGACACCAGGAGACGGTCGCGCCCTTGCGGATGCGTCCCGCGTGCACCCGGCACAGCGCGATCCGGCCGAGGAAGTTCGAGGCGTCCAGGTTGGTGACCAGCGCGCGCAGCGGCGCGTCCGGGTCGCCGGTGGGGGCGGGCACGTGCTCCATGAGCACGTCGAACAGCGGAGTGAGGTCCTCGCTGTCCGGTAGTCCGCCGTCCTCCGGGGCCGTCAGGCTGGCGCGACCGGCGCGAGCCGAGGCGTAGATGACGGGGAGGTCAAGCAGGGCGTCGAGGTCGAGATCGACCTGGTCGAGGTCGCCTGCGAGGTCGAGCAGCAGGTCGTGGGTCTCCTCGACCACCTCGGCGATCCGGGCGTCCGGGCGGTCGACCTTGTTGACGACCAGGACGACGGGCAGTCCGGCGGCCAGCGTCTTGCGCAGCACGAACCGGGTCTGCGGCAGCGGTCCCTCGCTGGCGTCGACGAGGAGGACGACGCCGTCGACCATGGACAGGCCGCGCTCGACCTCGCCGCCGAAGTCGGCGTGGCCGGGGGTGTCGACCACGTTGATGGTCACCGGACCCTGCGGCGTCTCCCGGCGGATCGCCGTGTTCTTCGCGAGGATCGTGATGCCCTTCTCGCGTTCGAGTTCGCCCGAGTCCATGACTCGGTCGACGAGCTCGGCGCGGTCGGAGAAGGCACCCGACTGACGCAGCATCGCGTCGACCAGCGTGGTCTTGCCGTGGTCGACGTGGGCCACGATGGCGATGTTACGAAGATCGGTCCTGGTCAGCTCGGCGGTGGCGACGCTGGAGGCGGGCACGCGGAAGCTCCTGATGAATTGCTGGGGGTGGAGAAGGGCTGTGAGTCTCGACGACTCGGCTGTGAGTCGCTGCTGACTCGCTAGATGGTTCTGCGGCCGCCGGCGATGCGCACTCGCGGCCTAGCACAGACTACCGCGCCCAGGCGACCGGCCCGCTGCCTGCTTGGTCACGCCGCCGCGAAATCCGCCGGTCACCGCCGCCGGACGGGCCGCGCCCCGGACGGCGGACCCCCGGCTCGCCTGCCGCGCTCCGACCGCTCCCAGCCGGGTCGCGGCGTGGTTCCTCAGCGCGGAATTCCCTCCTTCGTGCGACGTCGTGCGGCACGCTCGGTGAGCAGTCGCCCCAGGTCGGGCAGGACGTCCAGGTCGGCGGGCAGCCAGTCGACCTCGCCGAGCCGGTCGGCGGGCAGCCACCGAAGCTCCCGGTGCTCGCGGGCCTCCGGTTCCGCAGCCTCGGGACGGGCGGCGGCACCCCCGGCGCCATCGTCCGGCGGGCGGGAGCCTGCGGGCGGGCGGGCCGCGGCGAGGTCACCGGGTTCGGACTGTACCGGGTCGGCGGCGACGGGGGTCGAGCCCGCAGGCCCCTGGCCGCCGTCGCCCGGCCCGGCCGGTCCTGGCACGACCACGCCGGGGCCGTCCGAGCCTGCTCCGTCGTACTTCGCCCGGTCCGGTGCGGGAGCCTGCCCCTTCTCGAGCTGGGCGAGGTAGATCCGCAGCACCCGCCCGTCCCGCAGCGGCAGGTCGGGGCCGATCCGGGCGCCCACCCGAACCCGCACGCCCAGTTCTTCCCGGCATTCCCGTTTCACGGCGTCCTGTTCCGTCTCCCCCGACTCGACCGAGCCGCCCGGCAGCTCCCAGCGCCCGGCCAGCGAGGACGGCTTCGCCCGCTGCGCGGCCAGCACCGTCGCGCCCCGCAGCACCGCGGCGCCGACGACCACCTCGGCGTCCCGCAGGCGCCCGGCGACCGCCCGGACCGAAGTCTCCCTGGCGGCGAACAGGCGCAGGATCATTCGACGGGCCGCGACGGCGTCGAGCAGCCCGTCCAGCGCTCCACCGGTCCAGGACCAGCGCAGCGACTCGGTGAGCAGCGTGCCCGCCCCGGTCACCGCGAGGGTGATCCGATGGTCGAGCTGCCACCGCGACCCGGGCACCGCCTCGGCCCGCAGCTCGGTCGGCCGCACCGTGGTCAGCCTGGTCCGCACCGGCACGCGGGCCCCCAGCCAGGTGGGGACGTCGAAGCTCAGCAGGTCGCCCTCACCCAGCAGGGCACGCCCGCCCGCCGTCTCGATGCGCACCCCGGCGGCCTCGGTGCGTGCCGCCTCGAGATTCATCCGCAGGGCGGCGGCGACGGTGGGCGGCTCGGCCTCGATCAGCGTGGAGGTTCGCAGCAACGGCACCCCGCGATCCTTACACCACCGCCGCGCCTCGGATGGGGGCGCCCGGCCCGGTACGCCTGCCCGCCCCCTGGCCGCCACCGTGCCGTGGCGCACGGCGAGGACCCGAGTGCGGCCGGGATGGCTCCCAGGCGGGCACAGGCCCGTGCCGTGGGGCTCAGCCGTGCGTGTTGGTGCTGCTGGGCCGACGGGCCAACGTAGCGCGGGACGTAGGCCGCGTCGGGTCCATCCCCGCGTGTGCGGGGCCGATCGCCGCGCCAGCGTCTCGCGCTGCCGCGTGAGCGGTCCATCCCCGCGTGCGGGGCCGATTCCTCGGAAGTGGCGGGCGCGGCAGGCGTGGCCGGTCCATCCCCGCGTGTGCGGGGCCGATGCCGTTCGCGGCGTCGGTGTCGAGATGGGCCGGGGTCCATCCCCGCGTGTGCGGGGCCGATGGCGAGCTGTTCGGCCGGGCCGGGCTGCCGGGCGGTCCATCCCCGCGTGTGCGGGGCCGATACTTGCTGACGTGCAGGTTCGTCAGACGCGGAAGTCATTCTCTACCACGTGATCCACGTCACTTGATCGCAGAGTCTCGCGCCGTCCCGGCGACCGCGACGGCGCTCCCCCTGCCCGCTCGATACGGGCGCCCGGCTCATCAGATGGCCGTGGGCCAGGTCACCTGGAAGCGGGCGCCGCCCTCTGGCGCGGTGTGCACCGAGGCCGATCCGCCGCGTCTGCTCACGGCCTCGGACACCAGCGCCAGGCCGAGGCCCGTCCCGCCGGTCTCCCGCGCCCGGTCGCCCTCCAGGCGGTAGAAGCGATCGAACACCTGGCTGCGGTGCTCGGCCTCGATGCCCGGCCCGTCGTCGTCCACCAGCAGCCTGCCGAAGCGCCCGAAGGGCAGGACGGTCACCCGGACCAGCAGCCTGGCATGGCGCACCGCGTTGGCCACCAGGTTCTCCAGCACTCGATCGACCTCGACCGGATCGGCGAGCACCGACACCGCAACCGGGGCATACAGCACCACCCGGACCCGGCCGCCACGATGGCGGTCGGTGACCCGGCGGGCGATCTGCGGCAGCGCGACGGCACGGGTCTCTCGGACGTCGCCCGCGTCGGAGCGCGCCAGGGCGAGCAGGTCCTCGACGAGCATGGTCAGGCGTTCCGTCTCTCGGACGACCTCTTCGAGCACCTCCATGGAGTGCTGCGGATCGGGATGCAGCACCGCCACCTCGGCCTGCGCCCGGATCGACGTGACGGGCGAGCGCAGCTCGTGGGCGGCGTCCCCGGTGAAGCGCCGAAGCCTGCCCACCGCCTCGTCGCGCCGGGCCAGCAGGTCGTTGAAGGAGTCGGCGAGCGCGCTCAGCTCGTCGCGCGTGTTCGGCACCGGCAGTCGGGCGCCGGTCGGCAGGCCGACGGAGGCGTTGCGCATCCGACGGACCGAGCGCAGCGAGCCTCGGACCGACAAGACCGTGACGACGGCGACCGCCGCCACGGCCAGCACGGCACTCACCGAGACCAGGATCAGCCCGGATCGCAGCATCGCGGCGAAGCCGACGAGGTCGGTGGCCGCCAGCACCAGGCGCGGCGTGCCGTCGGGGGTGGGCACCACGTTGCCCGTCCACCGTCGGGCGGGGTCATAAGTGCTGTTGAGGACGAGTTCGCCGCTGCGCAGCCGTTCCAGCTCAGCTGCGGAGAGCTGCGGGGCGGGCTGTCCGTCGACCGGGGTGCCCGCCGTGTCCAGGACGCGGATGCTCGTGACGCTGTTCGGCTGTTCGGGGGAAAGTCCCTCGCCGACCCGACTCGACGCGGCGAGCAGGGCCTGTTGGAGATCGGGATCGACCGACCGCACGACCACCTGGCCGATCACCGCCGTGCTGCCCACGACGATCAACGCCAGGAACAGCGCGGTCACCGAGCTGGTGATCATCGTGATTCGGGCGGGCAGGGAGCGTCGACGCCACCAGCCGCGCAGCGGGGACACCCTCATCGGCCGCGCGGGGTGCCACCGCGCTCCGGTCGGGCGGCGCCGGGCGACGAGTCTGGTTCGTCGGCGAGGTAGCCGTGCCCGCGCACGGTGCGGACCACCTCCTGCGCACCGACGGCCTGGAGCTTGCGTCGCAGGTAGCCGACGTAGACCTCGACGACGTTGCGGGTGACCGCCTCCGAGTCGCCCCACACCTCCTGAAGCAGCTCGTCCTTGGTGACGACCGAGCCCACCCGTCGCAGCAGCACCGTGAGCACCTCGTACTCCCGAGGACTCAACGAGACCTCGCTGTCCTGCCAGCTGACCCGCCGGGTCGCGGTGTCGAGCCGCAGGTGACTGACGCTGATCACCGTCTCCTCCGTCCGCGTGCCCGCCCGCCGTAACACCGCGCGGAGCTGGGCGAGCAGGACCAGGAAGGAGAAGGGCTTCACCACGTACCCGTCGGCACCGAGGTCGAGTCCGTCCGCCTGGTCCACCTCGCCGTCCTTGGCCGAGACGAGGATGACGGGCGTCGCGATCCCGGCGGCGCGGAGCCGCTCGAGCACCCGATAGCCGGAGAGGCCCGGCAGCATGATGTCCAGCAGCACCGCGTCGAACGAACCCGTCTGGGCCAGCCGGAGCGCCTGCGGGCCGGTGCCTGCGGTGACGATGTCCATCCCCTCCGCGCCGAGGCCTCGCTCCAGTGCCCGGCGAACACCGGGTTCGTCATCGGCTACGAGCACACGTGGTTGCACGTCTCTCAGAATGCACCCTCGGGCAGGCGCGGCCGTGCTCCTCTCAGCTCATCCTCAGCGAAGGATCTCCGGTCCGCCGAGGCCCGGTCCCGGCGGCGGTGCCGCTGTGCCGGGCGGACTCGACTGCTGAGAACGGCCGGCTCCGATACCTGGAGACGACGGCATCGATCGACGTCACGAGGCGGCGAGGTGATCCAGTTCCCTCAGCGGACTCTCAGCACGACACTCATCACATAAGACCTGCACTGACCTGCGGTGATACCGTCGTTCTGGTCGCCGTCGCATCTCGACGGCCGCCGGTGGACTGCTCGTCTCAGCGCCTTCTCAGGCAGCGCCGTCCAGGCTGATGGCACCACGACGACAGCGTCGAGGACAGCTCAGGAGGAACTGATGCAGAAACGGAAGATGACTGCAGGAGCGGCCGCGACCGGCGTGCTGGCCGGGACGGCCGGTCTGTTCTGGCTGGCGATGCCCGCAGGCGCCGACCAGGCACCCTCGCTCCCCGAGATCTCGCCCGAGGCATTGGTCGAGTCGATGCTCACCGCCGAGACCCCGGCGTTCGCCGGCACGGTGGCCCTGGAGAACAACCTGGGGCTGCCCTCGGTGGGTGGGCTGGCAGGCGGGGCCATGGACGGGCTCGAGTCGCTCTCCGGCACTCAGGCGCAGATCGCCAGCGACGGCGGCGAGCGCTTCCGGATGATCATGGGCACCGGCAGGGGGACGACGACGACGGTCCACGACGGCGAGACCCTCTGGGAATGGAACGCCGACCAGCAGACGGTCGTGAAGAGCTCCATGACGTCCGAGTCGTCGGAGGGCATGGCGGGCGTGCCCGATCCGGAGGGCCACCAGGTCGTGCCGGAGGACCCGACGGCCGTGGCGCGCTCCGCCGTGGAGCAGCTGCGCGAGATCAGCAGCGTCACCGTCGACGGCACCGCCTCGGTCGCTGGCCGCGACGCCTATGAGCTGGCGCTGGCCCCGAGCCCCGAGGAGCGCACGCTGCTGCGCGAGGTGCGGGTGGCGGTCGACTCGGAGACGCGGGTGCCGCTGCGGGTCACCGTGCTGGGCAACGGATCGGACGACTCGGTCCTGGAGCTCGGCTTCACCGACGTCGAGTTCGGCGAGCAGGACCCCGAGGACTTCACCTTCCAGCCGCCCGAGGGCGCCACAGTGCAGGACCTCGATGAGCTCGAGCCGCACTCGGACGACCCGGCCGAGCTCGACGCCGTCGAGGAGTCCGACCCCGCAGCCACCGACCCCGCAGACACCGGGGCCGCGACCGAGTGGGAGGTCTTCGGCGACGGTTGGGACTCCGTCCTGGTGTTCCAGCTCGATCAGGCCGAGGGCGCGGCAGGCCAGGACATCGACTTCGAGCAGCTGCCCGAGGGCCTCAGCGAGCCGGTCAGCGGCGAGTGGGGCGAGGGTCAGCTCTTCAGCACCGCAGTGATCACCGCGATCGTCACCGACGACGGTCGGATCGCCGCCGGTGCCGTTCCCGCGCAGGTGCTCACCGAGGCGCTTGAGGAGACCCGGTGACGTCCTCGGACCTCTCGGTGGAGTCGGCTTCGGCCGGCTCCACCCCCGCGCCGACCGACCACGCCGAGGGCACCCGGTGGGCGGCCCGCACCCGAGGCCTGCGCAAGACCTACGGCCGCACGGTGGCGGTCGATCGGGTCGACCTGGACGTCCCGGCGGGTTCGGTGCTGGGCATGTTGGGTCCGAACGGCTCGGGCAAGACGACGACCATCCGGATGCTGCTCGGCCTGATCCGCCCCACCGAGGGCACCGTCGAACTGTTCGGTCACGCGATGCCCGAGGAGACTGGTCAGGTTCTCCCGACGGTCGGGGCGATGGTCGAGGGTCCCGGCTTCCACTCGCACCTCTCCGGGCGGGACAACCTGCGCCGAGCTGCGGCGGCGGAGCCGCTGATCGAGACGCGGCACACGCGGCAGGCGGTCACGGAGGCCATCGAGCGGGTCGGGCTCACCGATGCGGCCGATCGGGCCTACCGGGGTTACTCGCTCGGGATGAAGCAGCGGCTGGGGCTCGCGGCGGCGCTGCTGGTGCCGCGCAGCCTGGTCGTGCTCGACGAACCCACCAACGGGCTCGACCCGGCGGGCACCCGGGAGATCCGACAGGTGATCGCCGAACTGCACCAGGCAGGCACCACCGTGATCGTCTCCTCGCACCTGCTCGCCGAGATCGAGGCGACCTGCACGCACGTCGCCGTCCTCAATCGCGGTGTTCTGGTGGCGCAGGGCGGCCTGGACGAGCTGCTGGCCGCGAGCACCGCGACACTGCTCGTGACGACACCCGACGCCGAGCACGGCGTCGAGACTCTGCGTGCCGCAGGCATCCCCGCCCGCAGCGAGGGCGACGGGCTGCGCGCCGAACTCATCGACGTCACCGCCCCCGTCGTGATCGCGACGCTGGCGCGGGCCGACATCGCGATCTACGAGGCGCGTCCCCACCGCACCGGGCTGGAGGACTTCTTCGCCCTGGTCACGGAATCGGACAGCGAGGAGCCGACCGGATGAGTGCCACCGGGACAATTCGACCACTGACCAGCGCGCTCCCCGTCGCGACAGGTCGCGCCGCCGCGCCCTTCGGCAGGCTGCTCGCCGCCGAGCTGCGTCTGATGCTCCGCAGGCCGCGCACGCTGGTCGCACTCGGCCTGCTCGCACTGATCCCGGTGCTAATGGGCGTGGCGACGGTTCTGTCGCGCAACGAGCCCGGCGGCGACTTCCTGATGGAGGCGGTGAGCGGCAGCGGCGCGCTGCTCAGCGTGATGGCGCTGACCATGTCGCTCGCGCTGCTGCTACCACTGCTGATCAGCGTGATCGCGGCGGACAGCTTCGCGGGCGAGGCCGCTGCGGGCACCCTGCGGGGGCTGCTGCTGGCACCGGTGAGCCGGGGCAGGCTGGTCCTGGTCAAGACGATCAGCCTCTTCGTCTTCAGCGCGCTGTCAGTGGCTGTGGTCGTCGTGGTCGGCCTGATCGTGGGCATCCTGCTTCTAGGCGGGGACGCGATGATCACCGATTCCGGCGCCACGGTCGGTCTCGGGGAATCGCTGCTGCGGATCGCGCTGATCGCAGGCTGGGCGACGATCCAGGTCTTCGCGGTGGGCGCCATCGCGCTGGCCGTGTCCTCGGCGACCGAACGACCGATCGTCGTGACGGCCAGCGTGATGGGCGGGTTCATCGGTTTCCAGCTCGTCACCGGGTTTCCGTCGTTGGAGTGGTTGCATCCGGCGGTCCTCACCCATCGCTGGATGCCTGCACAGCTCACGGTCATCGAAGATCCGATGGATTTCACAGACCTGACCACGAGTCTCTGGCGGGCAGGCTGCTACATCCTGATCGGCCTCTCGCTGACGGTGTGGCGAATGAACTCCAAGGACTACTGAGAGGCCGAATCGAGCGAGCCCCGTCGGGGACGGGCGTGTGCTGTGCCCGCAGATCGTCCGGGGGACCTGCGGGCAACTCCGGCTGTGGTTCTTCGTGATCGGGCAGCCACGCCGGGGTTCGGCGACCGGTCGTCGGGGGTCGGTCGCCGAGGCAGGCGGGAATCCGGGCAGACAAGAGACGGAGGCGTTCACAGGGGGATCCCGGCTGCGGTCGTTCCCGCGCATCGACGCACAATTCACCTTCTCGGTGAAAGATCCGAAGATGCGCGGCGCTGAGGGAGCACCAGGCATGGCACCCACGAATACCGACATCCTGATCTCCGGCGCGGGTATCGCAGGGCCGGTCCTGGCCTGCATGCTGAGACGGCACGGATTCAATCCGACCGTCGTCGACCGGATGCCCGCACCGGGAGTTCCGGGCGTCGAGGCAGACATCTACGGCCCCGCCGTCGACGTCCTCCACGACCTCGGTGTACTCGGCTCGGTGTGGCAGGCGCGCACCGCGATCAAGACGATCTCCCACCTCGGTCCGAAGGGCCGTGCGATCGATGTCGATATCACGGCCATCACGGGTGGCAGCTCCGATCGACACATCGAGATCATGCGGGACGACCTGGTCGAGATCCTGCATCGACGATCCACACCAGACGTCGAGCACCTCTTCGACGACTCGATCCAACACCTCGAAGAACACTCCGACGGGGTTCACGTCACCTTCGACCGCAGCGACCCACGCGAGTTCCACCTGGTCATCGGCGCCGACGGACTGCACTCCAAGGTGCGGGAGCTGGCTTTCGGCGCGAGCGCCCGGCACGAACGCCATCTCGGCGCGTATCAATGCGTCATCAGGCATCTGGACGAATCGCGCGCGGTCGACCGTCTCTCGATGCAGCACTCGCCCGGCCGTTCCGTCATCGGATATCCCCGCGACGATTCCGGTCGAGCACTGACGGTGGCCGTCTTCCTGGCAGACGAGCAGCCGGAGTCGGACCTCCGAGACCCCGCTGACCAGCGACGGCTGATCCACGCCGCCTTCGCCGATGCGGACGAGGAGACAGCCAAGGTGCTCGATCATCGTGCGGGCGCCGAAGCGTTCCGCTTCGGCGCCGTCAGTCAGGTGCGGATGGACACCTGGTCGCGCGGGCGGACGACCCTGGTCGGCGACGCGGGCTACGCGACCGGCGGCGCCGTCAGCTGCGGGGCGACGCTGGCGATCATGGGGGCGCACGTCCTGGCAGGCGAGCTGGCCGCTGCGGACGGCGATCACCGACTGGGCTTCGCCCGATACGAGCAGGAGATGCGCGACGTCGTCGGCAGGTGGCAGGAGATCGGCCCGGCGCTGTTGCACAGCCAACTCGGACCTGGTCGATTCGGGCGTTGGGTGCTGCGGCAGAGATTTCGTCTCCTGGCGCTAGCACCCACCGGACTACGCAGCCGACTCCTCACCGCAGCACCTACCGAACTGCTCCGGCTGTTCGGGCAGGTGAAGGAGTACGCGGTGCGGATCTCCACCTAGGAGACGCGGTCGCCGCTGAAGGATCGGGCCATCGGGCAGCGACCCTCGCGGATCTCTCGACGTTCATGGGCGTTCGCTGTGTCCCCGATCAGGTCTCGCGACTACGACCCCCATCGCAGGCGCACCGCCCACGGTCGTACCCGCTGACGGAGCCGACGACCCCACGCACCCTAAGAGCCTGTTCTTGATCCCCGCTTTCCTGTTGCGCGGGGCCAGCGCGGCGATCTGCGGCGTTGTCGTCAGTCAACATAACTCCGTTATGTCTCCTTCCTCCGCCTTGCAGCTCATCCACGCTGATCCCCGCTCACGACGGAGGGGGATCAAAAACAGGCTCTAAGACCCCTCCACCTCGCCCTCGCCGGGAGTCCTCGGCGGAACGGGCTCGGCGAGCAGGTCGTTCATCGTGTCGCGGAGGCGGCGGAGGAAGCCGTCGAACTCGTCGAGCTGCTCGGGCGGGTACTGGGCGACCAGGCTGTCGAGCCTGCTGCTCAGGGCGGCGAAGAACTCGCGGGCGGGTCCCTCGATGCGTGAGCTGCTGCGCAGGGTCACGATGCGCCGGTCGGCGTGTTCCCTGGTGCGGACGATGTGGCCGAGCCGCTCCAGGCGGTTGAGCAGGTTCGTCGTGGCGCCCGAGGTCAGCGCGAGCCGCTCGCCGACCTGGCTCGGCGACAACGGCGTGCCCTTGTCCTCGGCGTAGAGGATCTCGACGAGTGCGGTGGCGTCGGTCGAGTGCAGCCCCAGCCAGGTGGCGAATCGGCCGGTGAACTCCGTGTAGTTGGCGCCGAAGGCCCGCAGCCCGTCCATGAGCCGGGCGGAGTGCGCGCCGACGTCCTCCGGCCGTGGTCCCGCTGTCATCCGCCGTTCCGCCTCCCGTTTTGCCGCCGTCCACACCCGACTGCGCGCGTTGACAATCTACCGTCCTCGGATTTACCTTCATGGTGAAGTTACTTCATGGCGAAGGGGAAATATGACCGCCCAGCACCCGCCGATGCATCGTTGGCTCGGCTTGATCGCGGTCACTCTCGGGGTGGCGTTGATCGTGGTCGACACCACGATCGTCACGGTGATCGTCCCGTCGATCATCGACGACCTCGGCATCGGCTCGAGCGACGTCCAGTGGATCCAGGAGTCCTATGTCATCGTCTTCGCCGCGCTGTTGCTGCTGGTCGGCCGCATCGCGGACCTGGTGGGCGCCCGGCGGGTCTTCCTCGTCGGCGTCACGGCGTTCAGCGCGGCGAGTGTGCTCGCGGCACTCGCACCCGGGGGCGAGGCGCTGCTGACGGCGCGAGTCCTTCAGGGCACGGCGGCGTCACTGATCCTGCCGACGTCGCTGGCGTTGATGAACGCCGCCTTCACCGGTCGGGACCGAGGGCGGGCCTTCGCAGTGTGGGGATCGACGATCGGAGCGGCCGCGGCGCTCGGTCCGCTGCTGGGCGGCCTTCTCGCCGAGATCTCCTGGCGATGGGCGTTCGGCATCAACATCCCGCTCGGGGTGCTGATCGTGCTCGGCGTCCGCGCGTTCCTTCCGCCGTCACCGCGCAGCCGGGGTCGCATCGACGTCCCCGGCGCAGTGCTGTCGATCATCGGGCTCGGCCTGTTGGCCTTCGCCCTCGTCGAGGGTCGCGTCTACGGCTGGTTCACCACCGTCACACCGTTGACGGTCGCGGGGCTGACCTGGGATCGCGGGCCGTCCCCGGTCCTGGTGGCGCTGCTGACGGCGACGGCGGCCCTGGTCCTCTTCGTGCGGCGGCAGCTCGCCCTCGGCCGGGCAGGCACCCGACAGCCGCTGATGGACGCACGGCTGTTCTCGATCAGCTCGTTTCGCAACGGCAGCATCGCCGCGCTGATCATCAGCATGGGCGAGTTCGGGATCGTGGCGGTGCTGCCGCTGTGGCTTCAGTTCACCCTCGACTACAGCGCGCTCCAGGCAGGCCTAGCCCTCCTGCCGCTGGCCGTGGGGAGTCTCGTGGCCAGCGGTGCTGCGTTCGGGATGTCCGCCGTCTCACCGCTGGGGCTCGTCCGTCTCGGGCTGGCCCTGGAGATCGCGGGGCTCGCCGTGTTGGGCTGGACGGCCGCCACCGACAGCTCGTGGTGGGTGATCGCGGCATCGCTGTTCGTCTACGGCGTCGGCGTCGGCTTCGCCACCGCCCAGGTCACCAACGTCGTCCTCGCCGACGTGCCCGCCCGCAGCGCCAACCAGGGCTCCGCCGTGTCGAGCGCCGCGCGCGAGCTGGGCTCCGCCCTCGGCATCGCGGCGCTGACCACCGCGTTCTTCAGCACCCTCAGCGGCGACCTACACCGTCGCCTGACCGCCGCCGGGACACCGCCCGGCGAGTCCGATCAGTTCGCCGCCCAGGTCACCGACAGCGCGGGTGCGGTGATCGCGCGCCTGGCCGCCGACCCGGACACTGTCGCGGTCGCCCAGGCCGCCGACGCGGCGATGTCCCGGGGCGTCTCCGTAGTCAGCCACCTCGCCGTCGGTCTGCTCGTACTCGGTCTGGTGGCCACCACGCTCATCCCCGCCGCGACCATGCCGAGGCCGAGGGAGGCCGGCCGGCCCGCCGACCGAGCCCGGTCCTGATCTCGCCCGTCACCTCGTCTCGACGAGACCGCTGCACCCGACCCCGCATCGCCCCGAGGGAGAGACACCATGACCGCCGTCCCGGATCGCGACCACATCGCACCGTTCACTCCGACCACGCGCAGCATCACCGCGCCCGACCCGGTGCGCACCGCGTTGCGCCAGGCCGGGCCGATCGTCCAGGTCACCGCCCCCGCAGGCGGCCCGGCGTGGATCGTGACCGAGGAGGCCCTGGCCAGGGAAGTCTGTGCTCATCCCCAGATCGTCAAGGACCCCGCGATGGCACCCCTGTACTGGGATCGAATGACCGCCGGGCTCGAGCAGACCGCCGCAGAGCAGCCCTCCCTCACCACCCTGGACGGTCCCGAGCACGCTCGGCTGCGCCGCGCCCACGCTCCGCTCTTCAGCGCCCGCAGGATCGGCGAACAGTCCCCCCGGATTCACGCCATCGCCAGACAGCTGCTCACCGGGATCGCCGCGCACGGCGCGGTGGTCGATCTGATGGCGGACTTCACCATCCGCTATCCCCTCACCGTCCTGCTCGACCTGCTCGGCATCCCGCTCGATCGCCTCGACGAGGCCATCGACGCCTGCCGACGGATGCTCGACGACGAGCCGGACGCGCAGCAGGAGGCCATCGCGGCGATCGCCGGTCTCGCCGCCGCCGGACTCCAGGACGGTGGGAGGGGCCTCGCCGCCGAACTGCGCGATCGAATGCCTGCGGGCACGACGCCGCAGGAGCTGCACTACCACCTGTTCGGGTTGATCTTCGCCGGTCAGCTCACCACCGACGCCTCCATCGGCTTCCTGATCGCGCGACTGCTCGGCGAGCGCGACGACCCCGGCGCCGGGGGGAACGAGAACGTCCTAGCCTCGGGGCCGGGCTCCGTCGACGAGCTGGTCCGCGAGACGCTGCGGCGGAACCCGCCTGCGCCGTTCACCCTCTGGAGGTTCACCACGACGGAGATCGAACTCGCGGGTGTGCGCCTGCCCGCCAGGGCACCCGTGCTCATCGACATCCAGGGCATCGACACCGCTCCGGCTCGCTCCCCCGGCCCGGACCTCACCTTCGGTGCGGGCGCCCACTTCTGCATCGGGGCGCAGCTCGCGCTGCTCGAACTGCGCGCGGTGGCCACGGTGCTTCGCCAGGACTTCCCTCGGGCCCGGCTCACCGTCCCGCACGGCGGACTCCGGCAGTCGGGCCTGGGCGGGATTCAGGGAAACCGACTCGTCGTCCTCCCGGTCGTGCTGACCGGCTGAGCGGCCGTCGGGATGGGTTGCGTCAGACCTCATCGGACGGCCGATCTGAATCAGCCTGCCCTCGTGCATCACGGCAACTCGATCGGCCAAGATGAGGGCACCATCGTGGTCGTGCGTCACCGCCAGCGTGGTGGTGCACGTGGTACGCAGCGAGTCCACCGGGTCGATCGGCGAGGCTCGGCGCTGGGCTGCGGATCGGTGGCTACGATCGGCAGTCATGGCAGCGATCGCCGAGCGCGACTTCGCATGGTGTCCGAAGCCGGTTCCAGGCGGATTGCCGGTGGCACAGGTCTACGGTTGGCTGCTGGACGATGTGGGCCGAGTGCTGGTGCAGGAAACCGGGGACGGATTTAATCTGCCCGGCGGTTCCCCCGAGCTTGCCGATGCGGACCCGGTGGCCACGCTCGTGCGCGAGGCACTGGAAGAATCCCAGGTCACGGTGGTCGATGTGGTCTTCCTCGGCTATGAACAGGTGCAGCGCAACGGCCACTGGCGTGCATTGGTGCGTGCCGTCGGCCGGATCGGCGAGTTCCGTCCACGTCACCCCGATCCTGATGGTGGTCGGTTGTTCGGCCGGTTGATGACCTCGCTAGACACGGCACCCGGTCTGTTGAGGTGGGGCCGGTCGGGACAAGCACAGGCACAGGCAGCAGCGCGGATCGCCGCGCACTGGTGGGGACTCCCGGTCTACTACCCGACCGCGCCCGCGTCCTACGTGGACTGACTGACGGACGTGGTGAGCCACGGTGCGACCTGTCCGAGGAAGATCCGGACGGCCTGCGGGTGGTCATGGTGTGCCGCAGCGAATTGACGGCCCCGATCACGCATCCGGTCGCGGCCGGCCGGAGTGAGCGCAAGCCCACGCCGGATGGCGGCGGCCAGGCTTACTGGATTGTTCGGTGCGGCGGAGAATCCGGTGCGTCCGTCGACGACTTGCTCGGCCAACCCTCCAGCGGTGGTGGCTATGACCGGAGCGGCTCCGGCGGCATAGGACTCCAGAGGCACACACGGCCGAAGGGTTCAGCGCGCGAAGGCACCACCACTGCGGCGAGGGCCGGGTGAACGAGCATGCAGCGGATGTCGGGATCGAACCGGGTGAGCAGGGTGACGTCCAGACACCGCCGGGCGATGGTGCGGGCGAGCTGGTGTTGGTAGTCGCCGGGTTCGGGATGGTCGGTGACCGCAGCGAGCACCAGGTGTGGGACTGCGGTGCCTTGTGCGCGCAGAACGGTGAGTGCGTCGAGAAGGTCATCGAATCCCTTGTAAGGCACGGCGCGGCCCATCGAGAACAAGAATCCGGCCGACGCCGGTTCCGGAAGATCAGCGGGCAGGCTGAGCTGCCAGTCCGAGGGGCTGAGCCCATCCGGCAGTCCGCGAAGCGCGTGGTCGGGGATGTGGTATTCGCGCCCGAGGTGGGTATGCATGAACTGGGAGATCGTGGCAATGGTGCTGCCGTGTTCGGCTGCGGTGAGCAACCCGTAGGACTCCCAGGCGATGCGCTCGCGATCGGTCGGGGCGTGGATGCGGGCGGTGGAACGCGGCACCAGCACCAGGTTCGGAAGCGTCTCCGGCGCAAGCAGCGGCGGGATCCCTAGGAACGGGGCGTCCAACGCCAGGATGAGCACGGGGTCGGCAGTCGGCAGGACGTGGCGGGTGCTGCCACCGCCTTGGCGGCCGAGAACCACCTGGTGATCGGCGAATACACCACCACGACCGGTGCCGTTGTGCCGATCGAGGCGCACCCGCCCGTCGACGACGACGACGGTCACCAGGCCAACTGGCTGCGCAAACACCATCAGGTCCAGACTGCCCGCTGCCACAGCCCGGTGTTCTGCGATCGGGACTGGCTCTCCGCGCTGGCCTACGCCTACACCGCTGCGGACCCCGACCTGCTGGAACGTCGCTCCTACTGGGCCCACGTCTCCGGTCGTCTGCGATTCCTCGGGCAGGACAACGTTCGGGAGTGGGCGAGCGAGCGTGCTGGTCATACGAACTCCGTTCTCAGGTGACACCAGGCGGATTCAGGCTGGTGGCAGTCACTGACGGGACAGCGCCGGGCTGGGCGTCAATGCCATCCGCCCGTTTCAGGAGCCTCTACCGCGGGAGCGGTCAGTCGCGAGCTCGGAGTGCTGGCCGTGACCGGTCGGTACCTGGTCGAAGGCATTGACCACCTCAGCTGCACGCGGCAACGATTTCCACCAGATCGTCGAAGCCGCGTCTGGCGAGGTGACCCGCAAGATCGAACTGATCACGGTTGTTCACCTCCTGTCCTCGGGAGACCGCCCCCATGTGAACCAATCAAGCTGGGGCCTTCTGACCATGCAGGACTAGTCCTAGTTCGCGCGAGAGGCGCACGTGTTTGGCTTCGCTGGGCTCGCGGTGACCGGTCAGGCCGATCGGTTTGCCCGATAGGTGTCTGCATTCACCGTGGCTGCTCGCTACCGTGAAGCCGCAGCCAGCACCAGTGGAGGCCGTGATGAACGTCCTGCCCGCCGACGAGCCGATCGATCCGAGTCTGTGGGAGCGCCCGCAGATCCGAACCGCTTTGGCCCGCCACGACATCAGCACTGTCTATCGCCTGCTCGGCGGTGCCGGAATCGCGCAACGCCGCATCGCCCAACTCACCGGGCAAAGCCAATCCGACGTTTCCGAGATCGCAGGCGGCAGGCAGGTTCAGGCGTACGACCTTCTCGTCCGGATCGCCGAAGGCTTCGGCATCCCTCGCGGATACATGGGCCTGGCGTATACCGACGCTGTGACCCGTCTGTTGGCAGCATCGACAGCAGCGGTGATCGAGAAGGACGATGACCCGATGGAACGCAGGACATTCCTCGGTGTGGTCAGCAAACTCGTCGTCGGTGCCACACTGACGACGGCCGAAGTCGATCTACTCACCGTGTCCCCGGAACTGACCCCCGCGCCCCGGCGGGTCGGAGCCACCGAGGTCACCCAGCTCAAGGCTCTTACGAGCGCACTGCGCACCTACGACGCCTCACATGGCGGCGGATCATGCCGCGATGCCGTCTTGGCGCAGATGCAGTGGGCTGAATCGCTGCTGTCAGCAGCCGCTTCCGATCGTGTCCGGCCCGCGCTGCTTTCCGCCGTAGCCGATCTGAAGACGTTGGCAGGCTGGACCGCGCACGACCTCGGGCTCGCTCACGAGGCACGTGGCTACCTCGCACAGGCCGTCTGACATACCCGCGACGCCGACAACCACGCCCACACCGCCATCGTCCTGCACCATCTCGGCCGTGTGCCACTGGACAACGGCGACCCCGCCGAAGCGCTGAAGCTGTTCCAACTCGGCCAGATCGCCGCACAGGATTCCAGTTCCGCCGCCGCGCTCGCGCTCCTGCACGCCGACGCCGGACTCGCTTACGCCCACCTCGCCGATCAACGCCAAGCTCTTGCCGCGCTCCGGCGGGCCGAAGACGAGTACGCCCATGTCGATGCCGATGACAATCCCGAGTTCGTCAGCTTCTTCGATCGAGGGGCGCTGGACACCAACGTCGCTCGCGTCCTCAGTGCGCTCGGCCGCACCAACTCGAAACACCGCCACGACGCCATCATCCGCCTCGACCAGGCGCTCACCGAGGCACCAGCCAGCCGGGTGCGACAGCGCGCGTTCAACCTGGCCTGGCTGGCCACCTGCACTCTCGCCGAGGGCGACCTGCCCAACGGAACCCGGATCGGCGCCGATGCACTCGATGTGGTCCGCGATCTGCGCTCGACCCGCATCCTCGATCACCTCGAGCCCCTTCACGTGCAAGCGCGCCGACATTCCACCAGCGACACCGACCAGCTTGCCCATGAGATCGGACTCCTGCGTAGCGCGGCGTGAGGTGACCTCAAAGACTCGTCGTAGTGGAGACCTCCATCAGGCGCTGTATCTCGGGAACAGGGCTACCGACAGATCAGACTGACACCCCCGCCACCACCGCGACGCCCTCCGCCCGCAACGCGAGCCGCACCCGGTCGCCGGGCGACGGGGCGTCGGCGACCTGCGCCACCGCCTCGACGCGGCCGTCGCCGTCGGCACCGACCAGACCACCGCCTCGGTAAGCCGCAGGCAGCTCCACCAGCAGGCGGACATGGTCATGGCGGTGCACCCGCTGCACGACCGTGCCGGTCAGCTCCCCCGCCGCGTCGACGGCCAGGGCCGTCGACCGCAGGCCGAGCAGCACGTCCCCGGCGGGTTGGTCTCCTCCGCCGGGCAATCTCACCGCGCCGAGTGTGCAGCGCGCCACGCCCGCGCTGATCTCGGCGGGCAGCAGCGTCGTGCAGCCGAGGAACGCGGCGACGGCGGGCGAGGCAGGACTGCGCCAGACCTCGTCGGGCGGACCGATCTGGAGCAGTCTGCCCTCGTCCATCACGGCGACCCGGTCGGCCAGGGTGAAGGCCTCGTCATGGTCGTGCGTCACGACGAGCGTCGTGGTCGAAGTGGTGCGCAACAGGGCCGCGAGATCGATCGCGAGCTGCTCCCGCAGCACGCGATCGAGCGCGGACAGCGGTTCGTCGAGCAGCAGCAGCCGAGGCTGCGGAGCCAGCGCCCGCGCCAAAGCCACCCGCTGCTGTTCGCCGCCGGACAGGCTGGCCACCGCCCTGGCCTCGTATCCGGCCAGGCCGATCAGCCCGAGCAGCTCCGTCACCCGGTCCGCCCGAGCCTCGCGGTCGATGCGCGCCATCCGCAGCCCGAAGGCGACGTTGCCCGCCACGTCGCGATGCGGGAAGAGCTGGCCGTCCTGGAAGACCAGTCCGAAGCCTCGGCGATGCACCGGCACGTCCGCCAGGTCCCGATCGTCCCAGCACACCACGCCCGAGGCGGGCTGTTCCAGCCCCGCCACCGCCCGCAGCAGCGTCGACTTGCCGCAGCCGGACGGCCCGAGCAGCGCCACCACCTCGCCGTCGGCCACCGTCAGGTCCACCTCGGACACCGCGACCGTCGAGCCGTAGTGCACGGACAGGCCGCGCAGTCCCAGAGACATCAGAACTCTCCCAAGGCGTTCGGGCCGCCCGCGATGCGAATCCGCTCCACGATCGCCACCATCGCGGCCGTGACCAGGATCAACAGCGTGCAGGCCGCGTAGGCGGTCATCGTGTTCAGCTCACCCGGCCGCGAGATCAGGCGCGCCACCGCCACCGGCAGCGTCATCGTCTCCGCGCGCACCAGGAAGCTCGTCGCGCCGAACTCGCCCAGCGCCACCACGAAGCCGAACGCCGCCGAGGCGATCAACGACCGAGCCGCCATGGGCAGGTCCACCTCCCGCCAGACCCGCCACGGCGAGGCCCCCAGCGAGGCGGCGGCCTGCCGCAGTCGTTCGTCCACCGCGCGCAGCACCGGCAGCAGCATGCGGATCACCAGCGGCGTGATCACCAGGGCCTGCACGAAGGGCACCAGCACCGACGAGCCGCGCAGCTCGTCGGGCAGCGAGCCGAGCGTGATCAGATAGCCGAATCCGACGGTCACCGCCGAGACGCCCAGCGGGAGCATCAGCAGGCCGTCCAGCAGCTGGGCGAGCCCGCGACGCCGTGTCCTGGCCAGCACGATCGACGCCAGCACCCCGAAGACCATCGCGAGCATCGTGGCGTCGGTCGCGGCCCGCAGCGAGTTCATGGCGGCGTCCAGGGCGGACACCGCGAGTACGCCGTCGGCAGGTTCGCCTGCCAGTGCCCGGTAGCCCGCGAACCCGAATCCCTCCGAGGTCGACAGCGACCGGATCACCAGCGTCACCACCGGGATCAACAGCCCGATCAGCACCGACAGCGCGGCGCCGACGACCAGCCAGTCGCCGCCGCGCGGCCTGCGCAGCGTGTCGGCGGCGGGCCGGAGGCGCAGGGCCGTCTCCCGGCGTCGTCGAGCCGCCGCCCCCACCGCCAGCGCGGCGACGACCGCCGCGAGCTGGATCAACGACAACGCCGCCGCGCCAGGCAGGTCGAGCAGCTGCACCGTGCGGAGGTAGATCTCCGTCTCCAGGGTGCGGAATCGAGCACCGCCGAGCACCAGGACCACGCCGAAGCTGGTCGAACAGAACAGGAACACCACCGCCGCCGCCGAGCCGAGCGCCGGTCGCAGCGCAGGCAACGTCACCGAGGTGAAGGCCCGCAGCCGCGAGGCACCCAGCGCCCTCGCCGCGTCCTCGGCCCGACGGTCGAGGTGCGACCAGAGCCCGCCGACCGTCCGCACCACGACGGCGACGTTGAAGAAGGCGTTGGCGAGCACGATCGCCACCAGCGAGCCGTCGCCGAGCAGCGCCCGGAAGGCGATGCCGACCACGACGGTCGGGAGCACGAAGGGCACCGTCACCAGTACCCGGATCAGCCCGCGTCCCGGCACGTCGAGCCGGGACAGCAGGTAGGCCAACGGCAGCCCGGCCAGCACGGCCACCAGGGTGGCGGCGGCGGCCTGTCCCAGGGTGAAGCCGACGATCCGCCAGGTCCGGACGTCGAACAGGGTCTCGGCGAGCCCGCCCTCGCCGAGGCCGCGCAGCAGGATCGCCACGACCGGCCAGGCGAAGAAGAACAGCAGGAAGCCCACGGGAAGGGCGGCGGCGGCGAGCAGGCCGAGCCGCCGGGACCGGCCGTGTCGTCGGCTCGGCGGGCCAGCTGCCGTGCCGAGGCTCGTGGCCGGACTCACGCGCGGATCTGTCGCCTTCGAGGTCTGCTTCATGGCAGGGGGTCAGCGCGATCGACTCAGCCGAGCACGATCGTGCGCCACTCCTCCACCCAGTCCGCGCGGTTGGCGTCCACCTGGTCGGCAGGCAGCGTCGCGGAGTCCGCAGGCAGTGGTGCGGCGCTCTCCCACGATTCCGGCAGCACCACGTCCTCCCGCACCGGATAGACGTACATGTACTCGGCGACCTGCGACTGGAACGGCTCCGACAGCAGGAAGTCGATCACCTCGCGAGCCCCGTCCGGCTCGGCGGCCCCGGCCAGCACCCCGGCGTACTCGACCTGGCGGTAGCAGGTGTCCAGCAGCGCGGTGGTGCGCGGCTCGCCGTCCTCGCCGATCTCGGCGGCGGGCGAGGACGCGTAGGACACGACGATCGGGCGGGGGCCCGCGCCGCTCGACCCCGAGAATTCCTGGGTGTAGGCCTCGGTCCAGCCGCCGGTGACCTGCACGCCGTTGTCGCGCAGCTCGGCCCAGTAGTCGGCCCAGCCGTCCTCGCCGTAGTGCTCGATGGTCGCCAGCTGGAAGGCCAGGCCGGGCGAGGACGTCGCGGGGTCCGGCACCACCGTGAGATCGCGGTAGCGGGGATCGACGAGGTCGTCGAAGCCCGTCGGAGCCTCGACGGGGCCGTTGGCGGGATCGGCGAACCATTCCACGTCGACGTTGAGGCACACGTCGCCGACGTCGACGGCGCTGAGGACGTCGGCGTTCTCCGAGTCCTCGGCGCCTGCGACCCGGTATCGGTCGGCGCCCGCCGCCGCCTCCGGACTGCGGTAGGGCTCGAAGACGCCCTCGTTGATCGCGCGGGAGGCGAAGGTGGAGTCGACGCCGAACACGACGTCGCCGATCGGGTTGTCCCGGCTGAGCACCAGCGTGTTGGTCAGCTCCCCGGCGTCGCCGCTCTGCCGGATGTCCAGCTCGATGCCGCTGGACTCCTCGAACTCGGCGACGACGGACTCGTCGTAGGCGAAGGAGTCGTGGGTGACCAGGACGACGCGGCGGGTCGTCGGGTCGTCGGGACCCCGGTCGGAGCCGCCGCCCACCAGGGAGCAGCTCGCGACGACCGACACGGCGAGCGCCGACGTCGCGGTCGCGATGGCGACGCGACGGACCTTTCCTGACACGAAGTCCTCCTCATGACGGTTCGCGGACGCCGGCCGTCCACCCGTCACGAGGGCACCTCCCTGCGCCGGCATGATCCGGATCAGGTGCGGGGGCGGGCGCGGTCCACCGCGTCCACCCCTGGACGGTCGAGGGCTTCGTCTGCGACCCGACTTCCATCCCGTCTCGCGATCTGCGAGTCGTGACGACGTCGAGTCACGCCCTCCTCTCAGCCCGGCGCACCGGACTCCCGTGGCATCGCCCAGGTTACGCGGCGTTCCGACTCGTCAGACGCGGGCCGTCGAACCCGGGCGGCGAGGGGCCGTCCGGGTGGTGCGACACCGATCGTCGGAGGACCGGCGAAGGCGGCCCGAGACGGAGGCAGGCCGCGCGCGGCGGAGGCCGCCCCCTCCGCCGAGGTGCCGACGCCGACGGCACGCGGGCTCACTGACCGCGGGCCACGTCCACCACGTTGTCGATCTCCTGCGCAAAGTTGACGTCCAGCCGGGTGATCCCCCCGGCGGAGTGGGTGCTCAGGCGGAAGACCAACGTCGAGTAGCGGATGTCGATGTCGGGATGATGGTCTTCGCTCTCGGCGATCTCGGCCACTCGGTTCACCACCGCGACGGCCTCGGTGAAGGACGGCAGGTCGACTCGTCGAACCAGTTCCGTGCCGTCGCGCCGCCAGTCGGCCAGGTAGGTGAGGGCCTTGTCGATCTCGTCGTCACTCAACAGGTCAGCCATGCCCTAATGGGAGTCCGCCTGCCGCTCCCGCGCAACTCGTCCGTCACCCTCGACCGGGTCCGGCGCGGAGTCAGCCGCTCATGCCATGACTGCGGAGATAGGCGAGCACGGCCAGCACCCGGCGATGTCCCTGCTCCTGGGGCGGCAGATCGAGCTTGGCCAGGATGTTGCCGATGTGCTTGGCCACCGCCGCCTCGCTGACCGTCAACGCCCTGGCGATCAGGCCGTTCGCGTGGCCCTGTGCCATCAGCCCGAGCACCTCGTGCTCCCGGACGGACAACCGGGCGACCGGCGAGGTGTCCCGATTGCGGGCGAGGAGTTGTCGGATGACCTCCTGATCGACGACGGTGCCGCCCGCCGCCACCTGCTGCACGGCCGCGACGAACTGTCGGACGTCGCCCACCCGGTCCTTGAGCAGGTAGCCCAGTCCGGGCCCGCCGCCTGCGAACAGCTCGGCGGCGTAGGTCTGCTCGATGTACTGGCTGAGCACCATGATCGGCAGCCCTGGGCGGGTCGAGCGCAGCGTGATCGCCGCCCGGAGTCCCTCGTCGGAGTGGCCCGGGGGCATTCGCACGTCGGTGAGCACCAGGTCCGGCGTGGTGTCCGCGACGGCGGCGAGCAGTTCCTCGGCGGTGCCGACGGCGGCCGTCACGCGATGACCGAAGCGACCGAGCAGGTGTACCAGGCCGTCCCGCAGCAGCACGGAGTCCTCGGCGAGGGCGACGGAGAGGCCCTCGCCCTCGCGATCACTCAGGCGATCGGCTCCAGGCTCGGCTGACACGGAATCTCCAGATGCAGGACGGTGGGTCCCCCGATCGGGCTGGCGAGCAACAGTCTGCCGCCCACCGCCGCGACCCGGTCCACCAAGCCCTGGAGTCCGGTGCCCGCCGTCGGGTTCGCGCCGCCGCCGCCCTCGTCGACGACCTCGACGACGAGCAGCGCGCCCCGGAGACCCCCGGTGACGGCGGCAGCGGGCGCCCCGCTGTGCCGGACGACGTTCGTCAACGCCTCGGCGATCACGAAGTAGGCCGCGACCTCGGCGAAGGCGGGCGGGCGGACCGGCAGGTCGATCCGCACCGAGACGGCGATCGGCAGCCGATCGCCCAGCTCGGCGACGGCGGCGGGCAGCCCTCGATCGGTGAGCACTCTGGGATGAATGCCCCGCACCACCTCGCGCAACTCGGCCAGTGCCTCCCGCGCCGCGTCCTGCGCGCCCCGCACCAGCCGGACGGCCTCCCCACCCGCGTTCTCCTCCTCCAGCACGACCGTGGCCATCCCGAGACTCAGGTGGATCGAGAGCAGTCGCTGCTGCGCGCCGTCGTGGAGGTCGCGCTCGATCCGGCGGCGCTCCGCCTCGAAGCCGTCCACGAGCCGGGCTCTGGAGCGCCGCAGCTCGACCAGCTCCGAGCCGAGATCCTGCTGCGCCCCGCCGAGCAGCAGCCTGGTCAGCCGTCCCCTGATCGCGGCGACCGAGGTGACCAGGTAAGCCGAGAGAGCCAGGAAGACGGGCAGCAGCAGCGGCCCGAGCCACCGCATCGCCGACTCGGTGATCGGGACGTCGAGGAACACCCCGTCGGCAGGGCCGAACAACGCCAGCAGGGGAACGCCGACGAGCGTGACCACGCCCACCAGGACGGCGGTGAGGGTCACCAGCTCGAAGACCCAGAACAGCGTCGTGATCGGCAGCACGGCGACCAGCTCGCGCCAGGTCACCCGCTCCCGAAGACGCAGTGCCCACCAGGCGAGGAGGCCTCGGCCCGGGGCGGGCACGTGGTGGGAGCGCAGCGGCTCACGATCGATCCACGACAGCCGACGGCGTTCCCACGCCGCCACGGGCAGCCCCAACAACGCGAGGACCGCGAGGAGCACGAGCCCGCCGCCCACCGGGGTCAGCACGATGCCCGCGAAGCCGAGCGCCAGTGCGAAGAACAGCCAGACCGGCGCGACCAGCGTCCCGGCGGACAGGTAGAGCAGGCACGTCCAGGGCCAGCGGGTCGCCAGGTAGCGCAGCGGGGCCGCCCGCACGGCGGCCCAGGCCGACTCCGGCGGCGACGGCGGCGCAGCACGAACCCCGTCGATGCCGATGCTGGAGGCGCCGCTCGGCGACGGGGCGGGAGGCACGCGGACACCGTAGGCGCCCCCGGCGCCGGGAGGCACTGGTCCACGACCGACCTGCCGGGTAGTGCGGGGTCTACCTCGAGGAGTCGATCGACGACCAGTGTGCGGAGTGCGGCGCGTCGGCTTCGCTGACCGGCATGAACTCACCCAGTCGATCTGATGCCGTCCTGCGGACGATCTCGGCAGGCCGCGTGTACGGCAAGGGGGGTGCCAGGGTCGTCGCGCTGGACGCGGTGAGCCTGGACTTCCCCCGAGGATCGTTCACCGCCGTGATGGGGGCCTCCGGCTCCGGGAAGTCGACGCTGCTGCACTGTGCGTCCGGGCTGGACACGCTGACCGAGGGCTCCGTCCTGCTCGACGGCGTGGACCTCGCCACCCTGTCGGAGGAGCGGCTGACCCTGCTGCGGCGAGAGCGGGTCGGCTTCGTGTTCCAACAGTTCAACCTGCTGCCCGCCCTGACCGCCGCGCAGAACGTGGCCCTGCCTCGGCGGCTCGCCGGGCACCGGCCGCGACGCGCCGAGATCATGGCGGTCCTCGATCGGGTCGGCCTGGCGGATCGCGCCGCCCACCGGCCCACCGAACTGTCCGGCGGACAGCAGCAGCGGGTCGCATTGGCGCGGGCCCTGGCCACCCGACCGGAGGTGCTCTTCGCGGACGAGCCGACCGGGGCACTGGATCGAGCCGCAGGCCGCGTCGTCCTCGGACTCCTGCGCGAACTCGTCGACGTGGCAGGTCAGACCGTGGTCATGGTGACGCACGATCCGCTGGCGGCCTCCTATGCCGACGGAGTCGTCTTCCTCGCCGACGGCCGGGTCGCCGCCGAACTGCGCGGTGCGGACGCGTCGGGGATCGCCGAGCAGCTGACTCGCCTCGAGACCGCCGCCGAGGGGGCGAAGCAGGCCGGATCGCCTGCCGGCTCCGAGCCGACGTGGCGGGAGGGCTCGCGATGATGCTCGGGATCGCACGGCAGACCCTGCGCCATCGAATCGGCTCTTTCGTCGGCTCCTTCATCGCCCTGACCGGGGGCGTGGCGATGCTGACCTCGGCGACCCTGGTCATCTTCTCTACTCGCGCGGGCGACCTCGACGGCGCGGACGCGCAGCTGATCAACGAGATCACCTCCCTGCTGGGCCTGTTCGCGAGCCTCGCCGCGTTCCTCTCGGTGTTCGTCGTGGCCGCGACCTTTGCCTTCGCCGTCGGCCGCCGGGAGCGGGAACTCGCACTGTTGCGCGGGATCGGTGCCACCGGCAGGCAGATCCGCCGACTGGTCCTATTGGAGGGGCTGCTCGTCGCCATGGCCGCGGGCATCACGGGCACGCTGCTCGGGCTGCCCGGCGCCTCGCTGCTGGTGTCGGTGCTGGTCTCGCGCGATCTGGCGCCCGGCTCCTTCGAGGTGGTCCTGTCCGCCGACACGCTCGGCGGCGCGGCGGCCGTCTCGGTCGGGATGTGTGCGGGCGTGGCCCTGCTGGGAACGCTGAGCGCCGCGCGGCGGGCTGCGGCGATCCGGCCGATCGAGGCCTTACGTGAATCGGCCGTGGAGGCCGTCGGGATGCGACCGGCCAGGTGGGCGGCGGGGCTGTCCTCCCTCGCGGTCGGCATCGGGCTGGCCGGGTACGGCATCGTCGAGGGCGGTGTGACCGGCGTCGTCCTGCTGACGAGCTTCAGCTACCCGCTGCTGGTGGGCCTGGCGCTGCTCGCCCCGGTGTTCGTGGGTCCGGTTACCGCGTTGGTGACGGCACTGCCTGCCCGGTTCACCGCCGCCACCGGTTCGCTCGCGGCGGGCAACGTCCGCACCGCGAGCAGGCGGAGTGCGGGCACTGCGGCGCCCGTGCTGCTCGCCGTCGGTCTGACGGTGTCGGCGCTGGGCACGCTCAACGTCCTGTCGGTCGCGGGCGAGACCGAGAGCCGGGAGTTCTATGCCGGGGACGTCCTCGTCGAACCCGGTCCGGACGTCGACGTCGGGGAGGCGGCGGCCGTCTCGGCAGGCGTCGCAGGCGTCTCGTCGACCACGGTCGTCGCGACGACTCGGACCGCGCTGACCAGGATCGACGGCGCGTGGTCGATGGACGGCCGCGAGACGCTGGGCGTCGAGGCGGCCGCGATCGAGCGGTTCTTCGACGTCAGGATCACTGCGGGCTCGCTCGATGATCTGCACGGCCGGGCCGTCGCGCTGCACGCCGCGTCGGCGGGCGAGCTGGGCTGGTCGGCGGGCGACGAGGTGAGCATGACCTTCCCGGACGGTGTGCGCGTGCCCGTGCGGGTGGCCGCGTTGTTCGAAGGCGGCGGGGTGGGCGATCTGCCGGTGATCGTCCCGCCCGAACTGGTGCGTGACCATGCGGCAGGGACCGAGACGTCCTCGGTGTGGGTGCTCGCGGAGTCGGAGCAGCTCACCGCATCGGTCCTCGGCGACCTGACCGACCGCTTCGCAGGCTCGCGGGCTCGGGTGCTCACCACGGATGCGTACTTCGACGAGCTGATGGAGCCGGATCGCGTCGCTCAGCGGGCCGTCACCCTGGTGCTGGCCGGTTTCGTGCTGACGTACACGCTGATCTCGGTGGCCAACACCGCGCTGATGTCCTTCGGCAGCAGGCGCCGCGAGTTCGATCTGCTCCGCAGGCTGGGCGCCACCCGAGTCCAGATCCTGCGGATGATCACCTGGGAGTCGCTGTCCGTCGGTTTCGTCGGCGTGCTGCTCGGCGGACTGGCCGCCGCTGCGGCGTCCGTCGCAACCTGGATGACGGCGCGGCAGGCGATGCCCTCGGCGCCGTTGGTGCTGCCGTGGGGGGACTTCGCCGTCGTGGGCGGCTGCTGCCTGCTCATCACGGTGGGGACCGCGCTGCTGCCTGCGGTGTTCGCCGCTCGCCGAGCAGGCGGCGGGGCGCCGATCGCCTGACGGGACACCGATCGCCCGACAGGGCGGCGGGCGGGCAGACAGGCGGCGCAGCGCGGACGGCGCGGGGAACGAACCGGCGCGTCGTCCGGTCTGCGGCTGCTGCCCGCCCGTAGGCCGCACAGGTCGGTCGCCGGACCCCGCGTCGTCGACCCCGTCGGCCCGGGCCGCACCCGCACTCGGCTCACGACCTCGCCCGGTCAATCGGCGTCGTAGCGTTCCAGGAAGGTGTAGACGTCGGTCTCGTCCACCCCGGGGAAGGCGCCCGGCGGAAGCGCCGCCAGCACGTGGGAGTTCGCCCGCGCCGACGGCCAGGCCAGCCCCTCCCACCGGGCCGCCAACTCCGAGGGCGGCCTGCGACAGCACTCCCCGGTCGGGCAGCGCGACACCGCCCGATTGGTGGTCTCCCGGCCACGGAACCAGCGGGAGTCGGCATACGGGACGCCGAGGGTGATGGCGAAGTTCCGCTCCCGACTCGGGTCCACGTGCGAGACGCACCAGTGGGTCCCGTTGGGCTTGTCGGTGTACTGGTAGTGGATCGAGTATCGATCCGGCGAGCCGAAGACACGCCTGCCCGACCAGTGCCGACACATCCGCTGTCCCTCGATCGCCCCCGACGGGTCCGTGGGCAGGATCAGGCCGTCGTTCTCGTACGCCTTGTAGATGATGCCGGTCTCGTCGTTGCGCACGAAGTGCCCCTGGAGGTCCAGATGGCGGGTCGCCAGGTTGGTGAACCGGTGCGCGGCCATCTCGTAGGACACCGAGAACACGTCCCGCAGGTCCTCCACCGCCAGATCGCGATCGGTCTTGGCCTGGGTGAGGAAGGGAACGGCCGTCGACTCGGGAATCAGCGTCGCGGCGGCGAAGTAGTTCGCCTCGACGCGCTGGGAGAGGAAGTCGGCGAAGCCCTTGGGCTGGGCGTGCCCGAGCACGAAATGGCCGAGGGTCTGCAACAGGATGGTGCGGGGGCTGTGCATCCCGACCGACTCACGCTTGAGGTAGATCCGCCGGTGTCGCAGGTCGGTCACCGATCGCACCGTCCTGGGCAGGTCGGGGACGTAGCGCACGGTGAATCCGCAGTGGCCGACGATCGACATCACGGTGCCCTCGGACAACGCGCCCCCGGTGTACCCGACGGCAGCCAGCGTGCGGGCGGCGGCCAGTTCGACCTCCGGAAAGTAGTTGTCCTGTTCCCGCATCCGGCTGCGCAGCGCCGCGTTGGCCAGTCTGGCCTCCTCCGGCGTGGCGGCGCGGCGCGCGTTGCGGCTGCGCAGTTCGTCGTAGAGACCGAGCAGGTGCTCCAGGACCTCGTTGGGCACCCGCCTGCCGACCTTGAGCTGCCCGAGTCCCAGCGAGGCGTAGAGCGGATCGCGCTGGGCCTCGTCGAGGGCGATCTCCAGCTCGTCTCGCCGGGTCGGCGCCTCCCCGGAGAGCAGCTCCTCGATGGACACGCCGAGGGCGTCCGCCAACCGGTGCAGCAGCGACAGCTTCGGCTCCCGGCGGCCGTTCTCCAGCAGCGAGAGCTGCGACGGCGCCCGTCCGACCCGCTCACCGAGTTCGGCCAGCGTCATCCCGCGTCGCCCCCGCAGATGCCGCAGCCGCTTGCCAAGGGTGATGAGGTCGCGGTCCGCAGCCAATTTCATGGAATCTTCCGAACCGAAGCCAGCCATGGCTTGATGATAGAAGAACTTATGCCGTTCTTTCCATAGCGCGATCCTGGTGGAACCGACCCGATCCGGCCGATGCTGGTGATCTGTCGAACAGCGGGTGAGCAACGGAAGGCGGACACCATGACCAGCAGTCCGAACGGCGATCACGCCCGGATCGAGCGCGAGAACGCGGTGACCGAACTACGAATCCAGTGGGACGCCGATCCCCGGTGGCGCTCCACCCGCCGAGAGCACACGGCAGAGGACGTGGTCCGCCTGCGTGGTTCGGTCGTCGAACGACACACCCTGGCCGAGCTGGGCGCCCGGCGGTTGTGGGACCTGCTGAACCAGGCGGACGGGAGTCACGTCCACGCTCTCGGCGCCCTCACCGGCAACCAGGCCGTGCAGCAGGTTCGGGCGGGCCTGAAGGCCGTCTATCTGTCCGGCTGGCAGGTGGCCGCCGACGCCAACCTCGCGGGGCAGACCTATCCCGATCAGAGCCTCTACCCGGTCAACTCCGTCCCCGCGGCGGTGCGGCGCATCAACAACGCGCTCCTGCGAGCCGATCAGATCAGCTGGTCGGAGGGCCGAGCGGACTCGCCGCACTGGCTCGCCCCGATCGTCGCCGACGCCGAGGCGGGCTTCGGGGGCGTGCTCAACGCCTACGAACTGATGAAGTCGATGATCGAGGCGGGCGCAGCCGGGGTGCACTGGGAGGACCAGCTCGCCGCCGAGAAGAAGTGCGGACACCTGGGCGGCAAGGTCCTCATCCCCACCGGGCAGCACATCCGCACGCTGCGGGCCGCCCGGCTGGCGGCCGACGTGGCAGGCGTGCCCAGCGTGATCATCGCCAGGACCGACGCGCAGGCCGCGACGCTGATCACCAGCGACGTCGACGACCGCGACCGCCCGTTCCTCACCGGAGAGCAGACCTCGGAGGGATTCCACCGGGTCACGAACGGCATCGAGCCGTGCATCAGTCGAGGCCTCGCCTATGCGCCCTACGCCGACCTGCTGTGGATGGAGACCGGCACGCCCGATCTCGACACCGCCCGTCGGTTCGCCGAGGCGATCAAGGCCGAGTACCCCGACCAGCTGCTGGCCTACAACTGCTCGCCGTCGTTCAACTGGCGCAGGCATCTGGACGACGCCTCGATCGCGGGCTTCCAACGCGAGCTGGCGGCGATGGGCTACCGCTTCCAGTTCATCACGCTGGCGGGCTTCCACTCCCTCAATCACGGGATGTTCTCGCTGGCCAGGCGCTATGCCACCGAGGGCATGACCGCCTACGTCGACCTCCAGGAGGCGGAGTTCGCCGCCGAGGCCGACGGGTACACCGCGACTCGCCATCAGCGGGAGGTGGGCACCGGCTACTTCGACCTGATCAGCAACGCCGTGGCACCCGGCGGCTCCACCACGGCGCTGGCAGGCTCGACGGAGACCGCGCAGTTCTGAAGCGGCCCGTCACTCGCCTGACTGGCACGCCTGGCTGGCACGCAAACGGTCTTGCCGCGACGGCCCGTCCCCGATCCGGGCCGTCGCGGCTTCATCACGAAGTCCCCTGTCTCACCTGGTCGGGCCGGACGACGGCGCCTGCGACGCGCTCATCGGCCGCCGCTCGGCCTCCTCGACCTGCGGTCCCGCCCGCCACCGGCGGCCGACCGACCGCCTGTCGATCGGTGATCGACGGCCGGCGGGACGGGAGCCGCTCGGCTGAACGGACGAATCCCTGGTCACTCGCCTGGACGCATCTCACGAACCGCCTCCGCAGCCGCAGAACGCGCGATAACGTCAACTCCGGAGTGGTCAGACACGTCTGTCCTCACGTGGAGATGGCCATGACGGGGCCTGCGGATCGGCGCGCCCGGTTGGAGGCTCGCAACGCGGCCGTTCGCGACCAGGTCGATCAGTTGATGGGTCAGCTGCGCAGACAGACCGATCAACTGCGGGAGGCACAGGCCGAGGCGGCGGCGGCCAGTGCGAAGGTCAGCTCGCCGGACGGACTGGTCACCGCCACGGTCGACGCGAGCGGCACGCTGACCCGCCTGGAGTTCGCGCCGAGCGCCTTCGCTCGCAGTACTCCCGAGAAGCTGGGCCGGACCGCCACCGAAATGGTGCGACAGGCCTCGACGCAGGTCGGGCAGCGCGTCGCCGAGATCATGGCACCCATCCAGGAGGGCACCCCCGACCTCGCAGACCTGGTCGAGGGCGCTCCGTCGTTCCGCGACCTGGTCAGTCCCTTCACCCGGCCGGGCACCCAACAGCCGGAATCGGCCCCGCCGCCGACGAGTCCCCGCCCCGCGCCGCCTGCTCGTGACGAGGTCGACGACGAGGCGCCGCAGAGCTGGCTGACCGGAGGCGACACCCGATGAGCGGCGGCTACGAGGTCGACCCCGCCGCGCTGCGGACCGCTGCGACCGGTTTCACCAGCGCCTCCGACTCGTTGGAGACGGCCCGTGGCAGCCTGGAGAACGCGTTGAGCGCCGAGGGGAACTGCTGGGGCGACGACGAGGCGGGCCAGACCTTCTCCACCGAGTACGTGCCGAACTCCGAAGGCGCGCTGGAGGCCTTCGTCAGCCTGGTGACGGGCCTGGCCGGCCTGAAGACCAATCTGGACGCCTCCGCCGACACCTGGGAGTCGATGGATCAGGAGAGCGCCGACTCCTTCCGGAGCGGGACATGACCGCGCCTTCCGTCGGGCTTCCCGACGGCCCGTACGGCGTCTGGCGTGGTCAGGTGTTCCGGGTGGCAACGGCGGGACCCGGCCGCGTCGTGCTGACCATCCTCGCGGGCGATCCGGTGCCTCCGGGCTTCCAGGCGAGATCGAGTGGCCGCGTGGTGGGCAAGGTCGCGACAGCCGAACTGACCGAGCGGTTCTCGCTCAGCACCTACTGTCTCGTCGACGGCGAGCGCTACCTCGTCACGGGCGAGGACGACGGCAGGCTCCGGCTCTCCTGGACCGGCAAGGACGTCGTGCGCGCGCGGGAACTCGGCCTGACCGTCTACGAACGCACGGGGTTCTTCGGCTCCGCGACGCAGGCTCAGCTGACCACGTTGTGGCAGCAGCGGACCGAGACCGGTCGCGCCGAGGCCGTCCCGGGCCCGGACAGATCCGAGGCCGCGCTGCGGCACGCCGTCGCGACCGCCGTCGCCGCCTCCGCTGCGCCGCCGTGGCGGGCGGTCGACGTCGAGTTCCGCCAGGTCGGCGGGCACGGTGAACTGACCTGTCGCAGCGTCGACGAGGACGGCACCATCCGCTTCTTCTCACCGCAGGCACCCGTCGGACAGGCGCTCACCGAGCTCCGCGAGCTGTCGGCGGAGACGGGCCGGGGCGCGTGGCTCGCGGCAGGCCTCCGCATCCGACCGGACGGGAGCCTGGCCGGGCTCGCCTTCGACGACGAGACGACCTGGCACTCCCCGCCCTCGGCCGCCTCCTTGGATGCCGAGCTGGCACGCCATCCCCACCCGGCGGGGGCCGTGCCCCTGTGGTGGCGAGCGCTGGCCGACGGCCGAGCAGGCCCGAACCACTGAACCCGACGGCGCGACGAACGTCGCACGCCGCCCCGTCCGTCTCAACCGGGCCTTATGCCGTCCGGAGCCGCCGCCACCGGGCTCACTCGCTCCGACTCGCTGTCCACTCGGCCTGCTGCGGCCCGAAGACACTAGGTGCATCCCATGGGCATGGAACGTTCCGCCGGTGCCGGTGCTACTCGACGCGAATCAACGGTTCGGCGACGTGGTGCCCGACCCCGATCCGAATACCTGGTATCGAGCGGAGATCCAATTCGAGGACGCCGACGGCGACCTGCGCACCAGGCCTCTCGGTGACTTCTTCGTCGGCGACGTCGACCCGGAGACCGGCACGGCCAGGCTCGAATACGTCAACGCCACGGTGCCCAACGAGAGCCTGGGACGCAGTCCCGACGCCTACTTCCCGCCAGAGGGAGCCACCGGGCCGGTCCTGGGGGCCATCGACCTGACGTTGGACCCTGGAGTCGTCTACGACGTGGCCGACGGCTACGGCAAT
The DNA here is from genome assembly GCF_001941625.1 of Actinoalloteichus fjordicus. Classification (NCBI taxonomy): domain Bacteria; kingdom Bacillati; phylum Actinomycetota; class Actinomycetes; order Pseudonocardiales; family Pseudonocardiaceae; genus Actinoalloteichus; species Actinoalloteichus fjordicus. Next base: position 906,773 of record NZ_CP016076.1, on the reverse strand, counting down.
CAGCGATTCCGCACCGACGACGTAGCCGGGCCGCCGCCCGCCGTCACGTGGCACGACCCGGACACCCCGAGCGCCGACGCCCCCGATGTCCCTCTCGAAGGTGCACCGGACGACGCATCGCCGGCGCCGTCGTCACCATTCGCCGCGACGCTGACCGAACAGTGGAACCGGGAGTCGGCATCTGGACGTACTTCGCCGCACTCTTCACCTACCCCGGCACCTACTCGGTCAAATACGACCGAGAACGCGAACCTGACTGGTTCGACTATCCGACACAAGAGGACTTCCAGACAGAACTCGCCTACTACCCACGCTCGGCTGATGCCACCCCCAACTGGCTGCAACGCGGCGCCACGGAAGAACAGCAGGCCCTGCCGACGATCACCAAATCGAAGCTGTTCGACGGGATGACTCCCGAACGGAAACCCGTCATCACCCGACCCCCGGTTCCCGCCGAGGAGGTGCCCGCAGTACTGGCCTACCTGCGAACAGCACCGACGATTCAGGTGGTCGAGAGCGGCGGATTCTACGATCTGCTCGCCGCGAAGAAGGAATTGGTGCCCCGCACCGTCGCGCGAACCGACGGGGCATGGGTATGGCTCTCCTCAGTGGCCTACTACCTGGAGAAGTACGGCGTCGCGCCGGACCCCGGCCTGATGGCGCACATCCGCGCCAACGGCTTCCAGGTCCCGGCGGAGGTCCCGGAAACCAACCTCCGGGTCGCCTACGCCGTGATCACCCAGGAGAAGGTTCGACGCCACCGCCTCCCCACGTCACCAGAGATCCAGACGTACCTCGCCGAGGTCGCCGCAGGCAAGGCCGCCGCCACGCCGAGTCAGTCCTTCGACTTCTTCCAGGCTCGGGTGTTCGACGGTCGGGCCGACGACGGCGCCCCTGTGGTGCACCGCGAGCCGCTGACCTCCGAAGAGAAAGAACGGGTGATCGCCTACCTCGTCGCGGGGCAGGTCGTCCTCTCCGGCCGGGGCCGAGTCCCGGACCAGCTCGACCCAGAACAGCCCCGCCGAGTCCCGGTCGCCTGGCTCACCGACGGCACCTGGCTCTGGCAGCCTGCGGTCCGGTACTACCTGGAGAAGCACGACCTCGCACCCGACCCCGCCTTCCTCGCCCACATCCGCAGGCACCAGTACCAGCCGCCCGCCGTCACCGAGGAGATCAAGCAGGCCGCGGCCCGCGCGGTGGCACCGAACCCGACGGCGAGGCCTGCGAGGTCGGACTGAGACCGCGATCCCGGCGGTGCGGTGATCGCCGCGCCGTGCAGCGCCCGAAGACCCGGCTGTCTGCTCCGTGGGCCGAGCATGACGTGACTGCCCGCGGGGAGTACGGGGCCAGGAGTCGGTCCGGGTTCGGCTGTTTCGGGGTCGAGCCGGGCCGGTGCGCGTCAGGTGAGGGCGGCCGGGTCCGGGCCGAGGCCCCGCCACGTCGACGGCGATGCCCTGCGCTGTGCACCGCTGTTGTCAGGGTGGGTGGGTGGCGGCGGACAACGGGCGGCGCCAGGCCAGGCCACATCGGGTCGATGTCGTGTCGGGTCGCGCCCGCGCCGTGTCGGATCGCGCCGAGTCGGATCGGATCGGGTCGGATCGGGTCGCGCCGACGGCGGACGACTGAAACAGCGGACGTCAGGCCGACGGGGACGGCACGCCTGCGCAGATCGTCGGCCGCTTCGTCGCCGTGCGGCCCCGAATGACGCGGTTGATCACCGTGGACTGCCCGGTGGGCTGGGCAGCCGACGGTGCTCTGTGCGGCTGCCCGGCAGGCCGAAAATCGATTGGCCAGCTCCGGAGCCCCTGTTACCGTCCTCGCCATGGGTTGCTTCAACGCGCTGACTCGGCTGCGCACGGCCTGACGGCGGTGCGCTTGCTGTTCACCTGAGCCGGATGTCCGCCAGGTGCAGTGATGTCGTCTTCATCCTTGCCGGGCCGCTCTCGGCCCGCTGCCAGGACTCCCCGCCGTCGTGCCGCGTCGTCTTTCCCTGCGCGCGACAGATCGACTCAGCATCGGTGTGTCGCGCGACGCAGCCACCGAATCGGGATCCCATGTCGAAGCACAACCCCCGCCTGCCCGGCCGCCATGAACTCGGCCAGAATCACCTTGTCGACGACCGGGTCATCTCCCGCATCGCCGAACTGATCCGCGCCGAAGCCCCCGGCCCGGTGCTCGAACTCGGCGCGGGCGACGGCGCACTGACCAATGCCTTGATCAGCACCGGGCGATCGGTCACTGCCGTCGAGATCGACCCGCGTCGAGTACAGACCCTGCGCAGGCGGTTCGGCGACCGAGCCGAGGTCGTCCACGCAGATCTGTTGACCCATCAGGCCGCCTGCCCAGGCCATCACATCGTGTCCAACGTCCCGTTCCACCTCACCACGCCGCTGCTGCGCAGACTGTTGGACCTGCGTGACTGGCGGACGGCCGTCCTGCTGTTGCAGTGGGAGGTGGCGCGGAAACGCGCAGGCGTCGGCGGCACCACGATGCTCACGGCGCTGTGGTGGCCCTGGTACGAGTTCACGCTGGCCGGCCGGGTACCCGCCGCCGCCTTCCGCCCGATACCCGCCGTCGACGGCGGTCTGCTGATCATGCGGCGCAGGGTGGAGTCGTTGGCACCAGGCGACGAGCGCTCGGATTACCAGCGGCTGGTGCGGTCGGTGTTCACCGGCCGGGGCACCGGCCTACGCGGCATCCTCACGCGGCTGGCCCCGGAACCCCTGGTCAACCGGTGGCTCCGCAGCGAAGGATTCACCGGGGCGGAGCTCCCTCGGCGGCTGTCCGCAGAACAATGGATCGGTCTGTACCGGGTGATCAGCACCGACGACGGGTCGGACACCCTCGCCAAGCGGCTCCGCTCGAACCGGGGACACACCGCAACGATGAAGCCACGACGGCAGTCAACCCGCCACTGATCAGACTCGGTCGGCTCCTCGGGATGGCCTGGTATCAGCCGTCCCGAGGTGACTGCCGGGAACAGATACCCGCTCGGCGGGGCCCCACCCGGCCGGCTGCCGCTGCCGTCGAGGTGGAGCGGCCTCCTGGACAGCACCCGGCTGCCGGGCCGCAAGCCGCCGAAGGCGGACCGATGGTCACGGCTCCGACCAGACGTCCCCGATCGGTGGCCACCTGCCTCCAGACGTCCGACGGACGGGTCAGGCGATCTCGACCATGGCAGTACCCGCGCGGCCCATGCGGCGGATGCGTCGCGCCGGGCAGATCGGACCTGACGACGGGACCTCGGCACCGGCCGGCCTCGCCGCACCGAACAGCAGGGTGCAGGGAGCTGTGGCCGCCCGACCCACTGCGTCGGCCCAGCGCGAGCGACCGTCGTCAGCCTGCGATTACGCCACATCGTCGCGCTGTCACACCGGCTGGCTGACCGGCGTCTCGTGGTCGACAGGACGCCGCGCACACGATCCGCGATCGAACGCCATGCCACCGGCGGAGAAGAGATCATGGACTGCCGCGGACCTGTTCGCCGACCGACTCGCCCCCGAACACGGCGCCGAGATCGGCAACACCGTCGGCTGGTGGTGGCGCACACCGGGCGCCCGGCCTGCTGCACGATCTCCGACACCTTCTCCGCACGGGCTGATCTCTGCGGGGTAGGACATCGTCAGGGTCCACCGGGCGCTGGGTCGACTCGACGCGCCCATCACTCTGAACACCGACGCGCAGCGGTGGCCGACCGCAGCGGACCACATGCCCGGCAGCGTAGGCCGCGCTCGGCGCCGTTCTCGTGAGCGCTGCCGAACGGCCGACGAATGCGACCGACCACTAAGCCGGTGACCAGCGGAGATCGGCCTCAATCAGACGTTGAATCGGAACTCCACGACGTCGCCGTCGGCCATCAGATAGTCCTTGCCCTCCATCCGGACCCGCCCCGCGGCCTTCGCCTCAGCCATCGATCCGGCGGAGATTAGGTCATCGAAGGAGACGATCTCCGCCTTGATGAAGCCCCGCTCGAAGTCGGTGTGGATCACGCCGGCCGCCTGCGGAGCAGTCCAGCCACGGCCGATGGTCCAGGCCCTGGCCTCCTTGGGCCCGGCGGTGAGATAGGTCTGGAGCCCGAGGGTGTGGAAACCTGCGCGCGCCAGCGAGTACAGGCCGGGTTCGGTCTGGCCGATCGACTCCAGCAGCTCGCGTGTCGACTCCTCGTCCAGCTCGAGCAGTTCCGCCTCGACCTTGGCGTCCAGGAAGACCGCATCGGCGGGGGCGACCATCTCCCGCAGTTCCTTGATCCGCGTCTCGTTCGTCAGCACCGCCTCGTCGGCGTTGAAGACGTAGAGGAACGGCTTCGCGGTGAGCAGGCTCAGCTCACGCAGCTCAGCGAGGTCGATCTCCGCCTGAGCGGAGAACAGAGTTCGGCCCGCATCCAGGATGTCGCGGGCCTGCTGTGTCACTGCGAGGGCAGCCCGCCGATCCTTGTGGGTGCGCGCCTCCTTCTCCAACCGGGGCAGCGCCTTCTCGACCGTCTGCATGTCGGCCAGGATCAGCTCGGTGTTGATCGTCTCGATGTCGTCGGCCGGGTCGACGGTCCCCTCGACATGCACCACGTCCGGGTCGTCGAACACCCGGATGACCTGGCAGATCGCATTCGCCTCACGAATATTGGCCAGGAACTGGTTGCCCATCCCCGCGCCTTCGGACGCGCCCTTGACGATGCCCGCGATGTCGACGAAAGAGACGACCGCCGGGACGGTCCGCTGCGAAGAGAAGATCTCCGCGAGCCGATCGAGCCTGGTATCGGGCAGCGGCACCACGCCGACGTTGGGTTCGATGGTGGCGAACGGGTAGTTCGCCGCCAGCACCTCGTTCTGCGTCAGTGCGTTGAACAGGGTGGACTTGCCGACGTTGGGCAGACCGACGATGCCAAGGGTGAGACTCACGACAAGCGAGTGTAGAGGCGGCCCGGGAGTGCTCGTCGTCACCAGGGCATCCAGCGCCGGGCCGGCGGTCGGGCGAGCGCCGAACCGGCGGTCGAGCGAGGCAGGCAGGCGAGCCGGGAAAGGCATGTCATACGGGGCCGACGAGGCAAGATGGGCGAAGGTCGATGCGGTCCAGGGCGGGGCAGAAGAGCGAGCGGGCCGACCCGTCAGAACCGAGCCGGCCGACCTCTGGCAAGTCGAGTTACGCCGGGCCGACCCGGCCGGATCGAGCTACGCACGATCGAGCCGAGCCGGACCGACCCCGCCAGACCCAGCCCAGCCCAGCCCAGCCGGATCCAACCCAGTCGGACCGTTCTGCCAAGCCAGCCAGAATCGCATCGAGTCGGGCTGGCGCAGTTGGGCTGAACTGGGCTGAGCAGCGCCTCGGTCTAGTCACCGGGCCGGGATCGTCCCACTGCTACGCGTCTTTGCAGGTCCGGTCAGCGCTGACCGCAATCGGCATCGGCATCGGATTGGCATTGGCATTGGCATTGGCATTGGCATTGGCATCAGTCGAGACCAGGATCAGTCGGCGCGGATGTCCGTCAACACCGACATCCGTCAACACCGACTTTCGCCGGCTCCAGTCCGTACCGACGCCAGTCACACCGATGCCAGTCACAGCGATGCCCGCCAGCAGCAACACCGACACTGATCGACGCCGACGCCGACGCAGCCGATCACCGATCACCGATCACCGATCACCGATCACCGATCGTGATCGACCTGGCGGTCCCGGCGGCCAAGTCCCCGTGCAAGCAGGACCAGCAGGACCATGCCGCCGACTGCCACCGGAACGGAGATCGCCGCACCGCCGACCTCGTGCCGTGTCGTCGGTACCGGCGGCCACACATCGCCCGAGGTACGCAGCACCTCGATCTGCCCGCCGACCGTCGTGGCGTTCTCAGCCGTCACCAGGTAGAAGCCCTCATCCTCCGGACAGGCCAGCCAGTTTCGGACAGCCGGCTCGCCGGTCGCCGTGCCGCCGAGCGCGCGATCCTGCACTTCGACCGTGCAGGCCTCCGGACTCCCCAATGCCTCCGTGCCCAGCCGGGCACCGTCGACCGTCAACACCACGAGCGCCCACGCCGCCCAGACCAAGGCGATCGGGCCCAACGGCCACCGTCTACCGCCTGCGGCCAGCAGGATGCCCACGGCGAAGGCAAGCACCCCTCCCATGCCGAGCGGGGTGAAGGCGGTGGCCACCGCGATCGGCCCCGACGACGCGGCACCCCACGCCGTCACCACTCCGATCACCATCGCGACGAGCCCACCTGTCGCGAGCAGCGTCCCGACTCCCCGGCGAGGTCGCCCCAGAATGGACCGCGTTCCGTCCACGATGCGACCTCGTCGTCCGCTGCCTGCCGTCGTCACGTCGTCACCGTCTCTTCTCGTGTCAGGCGGTCTCCATCTCCAGGGTGGACCCCGTACGGGAACGACGCACCCGCAAGCGGGTCGGAATGCGCTGCCGCAACTCCTCGACATGGGACACGAGCCCCACTATGCGCCCGCCCGCGCGGAGTTCGTCGAGCGTGTCCATCACGAGGTCCAAGGTGTCGGGGTCGAGGCTCCCGAAGCCCTCATCGACGAACAACGTGTCGAGAAGTGCGCCTCCCGTCTCCGCCGCGACGACATCGGCCAGGCCTAACGCCAGGGCCAGTGAGGCCAGGAACGACTCGCCCCCGGAGAGGGTCTTCGCCGGGCGCGCTCGGCCGGAATAGTCGTCGACGACATCCAGCCCGAGGCCGCCCCTTTTTCCTCGGGCACCTCCCGCATCCGAATGCACGAAGGAGTACCGGCCCTGGCTCATCCGTTGCAGCCTGCGGGTGGCCGTCACCGCCACCTCTTCGAGCCGAGCGGCCAGCACATAGGACCGCAACGACATCTTCCGGCTGTTCTGGCCGCGCCCGTTCACGACATCGGTCAGGGCCGAGAGGGTCGCGAAATCCGACTCCACCGGCGCGAGTTCTCGGGCAGCCTCGGTCCATCGCGCCGCCAGCCCGGCCAGTTCCTCATCGGCCGCCTCGGCCGCCCGCAACCGGGCGACGGCCTCTTCCGCCGTGCGGCGCGCACTGTCCGCCACTGCTGTCAGGACCTCGACGTCCGGAACCTCGGCGGTCTCGGCCTCGTGGAGCGCCGGATCAGCAAGCTCGGCGCGCAACGCTGTCTCCTGCCGATCGACGGACCGCAGGGCTTCGTCGAGTCGGGTCATGGCGGGCTCGTCGCGCGATGCCGCCAGGGCATCGTCCACCCCGTCGAATCCCGCCTGTGCGACCGCCGCGCGCAACCGATCGCACCGATCGCGCAGTCGCTCCGCCGGCTCGACGGCAGCGACGGTGCACTCGGCTAGCTTGTCGACGACCTCGGCGGTCGCCAGCAGCACCCGCCGCCGCGCAGAGACGTCGGGAAAGCCGGCCGCAGCCGCCGTGAGCCGGTCGGCCCGCTCGGCGATGAGTTGCTCCAGGTGCTCCACCCTGCTGCGAACCGAACCAAGCTCGCCCTCGACCGTCAATCGATCGCGATGCAGTTCAGCCGACTCCTGCTCCAGACGATGCAGGAGATCAGCTCGCTCGCTCTCGCGGGCCGCCAGGTCTACGGCGACAGACAGCTCCGTCGCGGCCTCGTCCAGTGCCGTGGACAGCTCCGGCTCGCTGCGGCAGGCAAGCTGTTCGAGGATCGTGTCCCGCGCGAGCAGCTCGGCCTGCACACGCGCAGAGGCCGCCTCCCTGGCCAGCGCAGCCTGGTGTTCTGCGTCGACGGCCGTCTGCTCCTGCAGCTCGGTGACCAGGGACGTGTGCTCGGCAGGTGCCGGGTGATCGCGCGAACCGCACACCCCACAGGGCCCGTCCGGCACCAGTGCCCCCGCCAGCTCGGCAGCCATTCCTGCCAGCCGTCGATCCCGCAGATCGAGCAACAGCTCACGCGCGATCTGATGAGCGTCGACGGCGTCCTGCCCGGCCTGTCGAGCCGCGACCAGACGCTCCTCGGCCGAGGGCAGTTCACGTGCGGAGGCACACAGCCGGGTCAGTTCGTCATGTCGTGTCCGGAGCCCGTCGAGGGCAGCCGAGGCGGCCGTGGCCTCGGCCAGCTCGCGCCGCGCCTCATTCAACTCGGTGGGCAGCTGCTCGGCACGACGTTCGAGTTCGGCGAACGCCTTCTCGGCCTGGTCCCGGTCCGAGAGGGCCTCGGCCAGCCGCAGCCGATCCGGTTCCTGACGCTCGGCTTCCGCGACCAGCCCGGCCAGCCTGCCCGACTCCTCCCGACGAGCGGCCGCGAACGCGCGGAGATCCGCCGCCGAGGACCGGTCGGCAGGACTCTCATCCTGGTCGACGACGAAGGCATCCGAACAGGACCGTTCCACCGTCGTCTCGTCGGGCCGTACCGATGGGACGAGTTCCGTGACCGAGGCGTCGCCTGCGTTCTCCGGCCACGTGGCGGCGACGGCGCGGACCTCGTCCTGTGCCGCCGCGACCCTCTGACGCCGATCGTGCAGGTCGGTCGCCGCCCGGAGTCGCTCCTGCTCCTCGGCGGCGACCGGTGCGGCCCGGCGAGCATCGGCGAGCTCCTCAGCCCACGCCACCCGCTCGTCGTGCCGCTCGGCGAGTTCGTCCAGCCGGGCGAGGAGTTCTCGTCGACGAGCGGCAGCGGCAGCCTGGCGCGCCCCGTCGACGGCCGCCTGTTCCGCACGTCGCCGTCGGTCGGCGGCGAGCCGTTCCGACTCTCCTGCCTCATTCCGTTCTTCGACGACTCGCCCCCGCACCGCGTCCACCCACGCAGCCACCGGCTCGTCGTCCTGCGGCGGCTCCGTTCCCGCCGCCTGAGCTATCCGGGCGACGAACTGCTCCACCCCTCGGCGTGCCGTCTGCACGTCCTGGTGTCGCGCCGTGCGCCGTTCGCGGAACCAGCGCTCGGTGTCGGCGAATCGCTGAGTGCCGAAGAGCTGTTCCAGCAGCTTCTCGCGATCCTCGGTCTCAGCTCGCAGGAACTGGGCGAACTCGCCCTGCGGGAGGAGGACGACCTGGAAGAACTGGGTGTAGGTCATCCCGATCAGCCTGCCGACCGTCCTGGCCACCTCGTCGATCCGGCTCAGACCGTCCGGGGGGTAGCCGACGGGCACGCTGCCGAGCCAGCCAAGCGACACCTTCGCCTGCACTGTGGTCGTGCCGGAGCCGCGCTTCTTAGGTCGCTCGAACTCGGGACTGCGAACGATTCTGATGCGATGTCCCTGGATAGTGAGCTCCAGTTCCACTCTGGTCGCGACGGTGTCCGCAGCATGATCACATCGCAGCCTGCGTACCTGGCCTCTCGCACCGGGAACCTGCCCGAACAACGCGTAGGCGACGCCGTCGAGCAGCGTCGTCTTTCCTGCGCCGGTCTCGCCGTGCAGGAGGAACAGGCCGTCCGCGCTCAACGCATCGAAGTCGACGTGCACCGTGCCCCGATACGGGCCGAACGCCGTCATCGCCAACCGATGAAGCCTCACGATCGCACCTGCTCTCCGCCGACCGAATTGAATGCGTCATCGAGCAGCCGCAGCTCGACCTCGTCGGGTTGCGCGCCTCGGCAGTCGGCGACGAAGGAGGCGGCGAGCTCCCGATCGTTCTTGCCTCGGACGGCCTCGGAGTAGTGCAGCCCGGCATTCACCAGCCCGCCCGCAGGCTGCCAGTCCAGGTGCACGGCATGGGGAAAGCGCTCCTGGAGCCGTCGCATCGGCTCCAGGGGGCGAACGCGATCAGTCAGGGTGACCGAGAGGTAGCACTCGGCCAGGGCCTCGTGTTCCGGGTCCGCCAGCAGATCGTCGAGCCTGCCCGTCAGCATCGCGAGTCTGCGCGGAACCGGCAGTTCATGTCGGCGCACCTCGCCGAGCCCGTCGGCGTCGAGGTCGACGAGCCACACCGACTTGCGGTGTGCCCGCTCGGAGAACGAGTACGCGAGTGGACTCCCCGAGTAGCGGAGTTCTGGTCGCAGGGTCTGCGGTCCGTGTAGATGGCCCAGTGCGACGTAGTCGATTCCCGCGAACACCGACGCGGGCACCTGCTCGACCCCGCCGATCGCGATCTTGCGCTCCGACTCGCTGCCCTGGCCGCCGGTGACGAATGCGTGTGCCAGCACCACGGATCGCACTCCGGGACCACGAGCCGAGAGATCGGCGGTGATCCGTCGCATCGCCTCGGTGAGGACGCCGGTGTGGCCTGCCTCGATGCGCCGCCCGTCGAGCTCCATGCTGTGCCGGGCCGGGTCCGGGTCCAGGTAGGGAATTCCGTAGAAGGCCACCGCTCCGTGCTCGTCGTCGAGGACGACGGGAGCGTCCAGCCCGGAGATGCGGGTCCGCAGATGCAGCCCGCCTGCCGCGGCGAAGTCCGCATACGCCCCCAGTCTGGGAGCCGAGTCGTGGTTTCCCGGAGTGAGCACGATGGTGGCGCCCGCGTCCCGCAGTGCCGCGAGGACGTGGTGACAGACGCCGACCGCCTCGCCGGACGGCACGGCACGGTCATAGAGATCGCCCGCGATGACGACCACGTCGACTCCTTCCGCCCGCACCAGTTCTGCCAGTCCTGCCAACACATCCCGTTGATCGCCGAGCAGATCTCGACCGTGGAACGTACGGCCGAGATGCCAGTCGGAGGTGTGGAGGATGCGCATGCCGTCACGCTAGAGGCCGTCGGCGCGCAGATCACTCTCAACCCCCGAGATCCACTCGAACGTGTGTTCGACAGTCCGATCACGAGCATCCACCACCTCGGGTGGGCCATGATCGGTCCAGGACGACTTCGTCCACTCGGGACGAGACCGGCAGGAGGTTGGACATGTCCGCAGTAGTGATCAGCACTGCGGCGATCGTGCTCGCGCTGGCTCTCGCGGGCGCTCTCGCCCTGGTGTGGCGGCTCTACACCGACAGCGTGCGGCGCACCGATGCCGCGATGGACATGGTGGGCGCGGAACGGACCAGATCCGCAGAGCACCAGGCGGCGCTGCGCCGTTATGAGGTCGCGTTCGCCTCGATCAGCGGGCGAGGCGAGTTGGGCGAGCAGATGCTCGTTGAGACGGCCAAGGCTCTGGGCCTGCGCGAAGGTCTGCACTTCACGGTCCAGACCGACCTGGCGGGCGGCGGCTCGGCACGGCCCGACCTCGTCCTCTCGGTCGGCGACGGCAGGCAGGTCCCGGTCGACGCCAAGACCAGCCTGGCCTGCTGGGTGGAGGCGGTCGAGACCGACGACGCGACGGAGCGGGCCGACGCACTGCGCGTCCATGCCCGCAACATTCGCGCCCGCGCCGCCGAACTGGCAGGACGGGAATACCAACGCTGGGCCGACGCCATCTACGGGGCGATCATGTTCGTCCCCTCCGACGCGGCCGTCGTTGCCGCTCTCGACACCGACCCGCACCTGCTGCGATGGCTGCTCGACCGCCGGGTATTCCTGTGTGGTCCGACAGGCTTCGGCGTGCTGGCCTCCGCCGCACTGTTCTCGGCCACGGAGCGCGCCTTGGCCGAGGACGTCGAGCAGGTCCGACGTCAGGCCGCTGCGGCGCACCGGTCGGCGGGTGCCGCCGTCGACGCGGTCAATCTGTCGAGCACCCATCTGCAGAGATTCCTGTCCGCGCGGAGGAGGGAGCTCGACGCACTGGAGGGTTTCAGGGCCGCCACGGAGCCACTACAGGAGGCGGCAGCCAGCCCCACGGGGCTCGCCTCCGTCCGGCGAGACGAGACGGTCGCGGCCTTAATACCAGCCGAGCGGCAGTCGCTGCCCGAGCCGTCGCACGAACCGATCGGCGCCAATGGAGACGACTGATGAATCTGGACTGAACGGCCAAGGACGACATTCACCCGACCTGCCCGGATGGTGAACTCGCCAGTCCGACCGAATCCATACGGTGAACAGATTACGGTGGACGCCGTGAGCGCCTCCCGCGACCGTGAACAGCTGCTGTCTGCCGACGAAGAGCCGACAGAGATCCCTTGGGCCGAGCGATCGGCATTCCGCGACTCCCGAGGGATCACCTGGTGGATGGCGATCCTGGTCGCGCTCGGGTCCACCCTGATCGGCACCCTCGTCGACGTGCTGTTCCTTGACGGGCCCCGGCTCGTCTCCCAGGTGATCTACGCGCTCGGCTGCGTACTTGCCGTGGCGCTGGTTCAGCGGCAGAGCCTGTTCGGGCCGATCGTCCAGCCGCCCCTGATCCTGGGGGTGTCACTCCCGCTGATCCTGTGGTTGACGGGGAGCTCCGCCGGCGGCGGCATGGCGGGGATGGTCCTGAACCTGGGACTGCCACTGATCGACGCCTTTCCGGTGATGGGAATCACCACCGTGCTCACCGTGGGGATCGGGCTTGCCCGTTACTTTCTGCAACGAGAGCCGCTGCTGGACGCAGAGGACGAGTCCACCCCGGTCAGGAAGAAGACCGCCGACGCCCGGAAACGACCCACGAGGAAGTCTCGGACCGGCGCGGACCGGTCCGACGAGTCCCGCCGAGAAGGAGGAGCACGGTCCGCAGGATCGAAGTCGAAGGCAGAAGGCAGGCCGCGGCCGTCCTCAGAGGCACGGGCAGCCGGACGGTCCGCGAGTGCGGCGGGCGCGGCGCCGAAGGGCGCTCGCGCATCTTCGGACAAGGCGGGCGTGCCCCGGCGACCGAGCCGCCCGGCCAGGCCGCGCGATGATGAGCCGGGGGAACGACCCGCTGGGGAGCCTCGCTCGTCGGCACCCCGCCGGACGAGTGCGGCGGGCAGGCCGCAGGGCAGTCGGACAGCTCGGCAGGAGCCCCGTACGGGGCGGCCCGCACGCGCGCCTCGGGAGCCCGACCAGCCCGACGCGGCAGGCGGGCGGGCCAGACCAGAACCTCGGCGACGGCAGCCCCGCCGCCGAGATGACCTCGACGACTGATCTGATCCGACCATGGCCGAACCGCCTGCCTGCGCTGATCGACGACCAGCCAGGCAGGCGATCAACCATCACAACCAGCCGAGAGTCGGTCCGATCAGACCGACCAGCGTGTCCAGGGCCGAATACCGGACAGGCAATGCCATCACTCGAGGCGACTACCGACCTGCCCCGATCACCAACCGGGCTAGACCACCAACCGGGCTAGACCGCCCAGGCTCGCCCATCGACCAGGCAAATTGACCCCGCAGGCAGGGCGACCAGGTCAGATGCCTCATCAGGCCGGACAGCTGATGCGCTCGACCGGGCCGAGGCGGGCGGGCGGCGGACCCCCGTCAACGGAGACGGCAGCCAGCCGAACGGCCGTCGACCGACCACCCGACCCGGCCGCCTGCCGGACCGGCCCGCAGCCCGCAGCCCAAGATCAAAGGCTGCGGGTCCGCTGGCACTGCAGGACGCCTCAACGGACGTCGGACATCGCCTGTCGAAGCTCGCGAGGCAGTGCAAAGGTGATCTTCTCGTTGGCGGTGGTGACCTCTTCGACCTCGCCCCAGCCGCGTTCCGCCAGGTAGTCCAGGACGCCAAGCACCAAGACATCGGGCACCGACGCGCCGCTGGTCACACCGACCGTGGTGACACCGTCCAGCCAGCTCTCGTCGATCTCACGCGCGAAGTCGATCAGATACGCGGCGTCGGAGCCCGACTGCACCGCCACCTCGACGAGCCGCTTGGAGTTCGACGAGTTCTGCGAGCCGACGACCAGCACGAGTTCGCATTCGGCGGCCATCGCCTTGACGGCGACCTGCCTGTTCTGAGTGGCGTAGCAGATGTCGTCGGACGGCGGGTCGCGAAGCTCGGGGAAGCGCTCCTTGAGCTGGTCGACCCGCTCCATGGTCTCGTCGACGCTCAGGGTCGTCTGCGACAGCCAGATCACCTTGGACGGGTCGCGGACCTCGACCTTGGCGACGTCCTCAGGCCGGTCGACGAGCTGCACGTGATCTGGGGCCTCACCTGCGGTGCCCTCGACCTCCTCGTGCCCTTCGTGGCCGATCAGCAGGATGTCGTAGTCGTCTCGCGCGAAGCGCCTGGCCTCCTGGTGGACCTTGGTGACCAGCGGGCAGGTCGCGTCGATGGTGCGCAGCCCACGCCGCTCCGCCTCCTCATGGACGGCGGGCGAGACCCCGTGGGCGGAGAACACCACGAGGGCGCCCTCCGGGACCTCGTCGGTCTCGTCGACGAAGATCACTCCTCGGTCCTGCAGAGTCTGCACGACATGCTTGTTGTGCACGATCTCCTTGCGCACGTATACCGGGGCGCCGTAGGTGTCGAGGGCCTTCTCGACGGTGATCACCGCGCGGTCCACGCCCGCGCAGTAACCACGCGGCTTGGCCAGCAGCACACGTTTACGGGCGGTCGTCTCGGCCTGCTCCTCCGCAGGCTGACCTGCAGGCTGCGAGGAAGAGGCTTCTGGCGTCGAGGCGGTCATGGCCCCCAGCCTACGGACCTCCCCCGGTGGAGCCCACCCTGCCGCCTGGCGGTGATGACGCCGGTTTTGCCGGTTCGCGCTGTGCAGCCGCGCCCACCTACGGCACGCTGAGAGCATGACGAACTTGCCACTACCCGTTCGGCTGGCTGCGGGTCTGGCGGTGACCGCCGTCGAGCAGGCCCGCAGACTGCCCGAGCAGCTTGCGGGACTGCCGGTCACGGTGGTCAGTCAGGCCCTCGCCCTGTCGATGCGGGTCCAGCAGCAGGTGACCGAACTCGCCATCAAGGGCGACGAGGCACTGTCCGGGCTGCGCACCCCAGAGGAGAATCCCGAGTGGGCGACGTTCGACGAGGACCTGCCCGCCGATGACGTGCCGTCGGCGTTCCGGGCGGGCTCCCCCCGCCCGGACACCGATGACCACGATGCCGATGACGCCGGTCTCGGTGAGTCCGCCCTCAGCGACCCCGTTCTCGGTGACGTTCGCGCAGGCCGTGACGCTCGATCCGGCCGTGCGTCCACCCGGTCGTCGGCGGCCCCCACCGGCAGCAGCCGCGACGCAGGCAGCGACGGCGATGCGGACGCCGACCGCCCTGGTTCGCAGCGCAGCGATTCCGCCGGAGGCCGGTTCGCCGGGGCCGTGGTCCCCGAGGAGGACTCCCCGCACCCGTCCGATGCGCCCGTCACCGGCTACGACGCCTTCAGCCTCGCCCAGCTTAGGGGCAGGCTTCGGGGCTTCTCGCCGGAGCAGCTCAGGGCGCTGCTCGCCTACGAACAGGCGGGTGAGGCACGGCCCGCGTACGTCCGGATGCTGTCGAACCGACTGGTCACGGTGGGCGCCGAGTGACCCCGCCTGCCCCGCCGGACTCGGGAGCCTCGGGCCCTGCCTCCCCGTCCACGCCTGCCCCGCCCACCTCGCCTGCCGATCCCTGGCCGGTCCGCACCGTCGCCCGCAAGATCTCCGACTGGGTCAATCGCCTCGGCTCGGTCTGGGTGGAGGGTCAGATCACCCAGATCTCGGCACGCCCCGGCACCGGAACGGCGTTTCTGACCCTGCGTGATCCGGCTGCGGAGGTGTCGCTCACCCTGACCTGCCCCGCCGGGCTGGTGCGGTCGGCCAGCCCGCCGCTGACCGACGGCGCGCGCGTGGTCGTGCATGGTCAGCCGACGTTCTATCTCGGCAGGGGCACGCTGAGTCTGCGCGTGGACGAGATCAGGGCGGTGGGCATCGGCGAACTGCTGGCCCGCATCGAGCGACTACGCAGGCTGCTCGCCGCCGAAGGCATGTTCGATCCGGCGCGGAAGCGACGGCTGCCGTTCCTGCCGAATAAGGTCGGGCTGATCACCGGGCGGGCCTCGGCCGCCGAACACGATGTGATCACCAACGCCACCGCACGCTGGCAGTCGGTGCGTTTCGAAGTGCGCAACGTGGCGGTGCAGGGGACGACTGCGGTGCCACAGATCGTGACGGCCCTGCGTGAGTTGGACGCCGACCGGGACGTGGAGGTGATCGTGTTGGCACGCGGCGGCGGCAGTGTGGAGGATCTGCTGCCGTTCTCTGACGAGACGCTGTGTCGCGCCGTGGCGGCCTGCGGGACGCCCGTCGTCAGCGCGATCGGCCACGAGCCGGACACCCCGTTGGTGGATCACGTCGCAGATCTTCGCTGCTCGACCCCGACGGGGGCGGGGAAGCGGGTCGTGCCGGACATGGCGGAGGAGGTCGCGCGGATCAGCCTGCTGCGGGACCGAGGACGTCGGGCGCTGCACGGCTGGGTGGACCGGGAGACCCGGTTGCTGACCTCGCTGCGCAGTAGGCCGGTGTTGGCGTCTCCGCTCGCTCCACTGGCACATCGGGCGCAGGAAGTGGCAACATTGCGCGAGCGCAGCCTACGTGCGGTGCTGACGGGGTTGTCGACCGCGGATTCTGGTCTCGATGCGACCCGATCCCGATTGACCACTCTCGGACCCGCTGCCACATTGGCTCGTGGTTATGCGGTCGTACAACGTGTTGACGCGGATGGAGCTGCCGGGGTGCTCACATCCATCGCCGACGCCGCGCCGGAAACGGTGCTGCGGGTGCGGGTGGTCGACGGCGCGGTGCGAGCCGTCGTGACACAACCGACCGACAGCGGTGACCGGAGGTAGTGGTGCCCTACCCGGCGAGCAAGCCCACCTTTCTTCCCCTCACCTTGGCTGCGGTGAGGACCTCGACGACCGGGTCAGATGATCCCGCGAGAGCGCCCGCGGACGAGACGGTACGGCGTAGAGCAGAGGAGGCCGACCGCACGGCGGCCGACTGTTGGGTGGGACTGCTCGCCGGGTGTGACTCCCCGGCGCGTCGCGACCTGAGTGCTCGGCTCCTCGCGTTATCGACCGCGCTGTCCTCGGCCGCGGGCCAGGACCGATGGAACGACTCTGCGCACGGCAGGCGGGTCTCTGCGGCCGCGCTGCGCATCGGTGCGGCGGTCGAGGAGGGTGACGGCGAGGAGTTCGCGGAGGCCGTCAGCGGTTACGACCAGACCGTGGCCACCGCAGTGGTCTCCTTGGGGACGCGCCTGGGAAGCTCGACGGTGTGAGCGAACAAGACGAGCAGTCGACGGCCGACGCCGTGCAACCGGATGCCGAGCAGTCCGCGCTGGGCTACGAGCAGGCGCGAGACGAGCTGGCCGAAGTGGTGCGCAGGCTGGAGGCAGGCGGATTGTCGTTGGAGGACTCCCTGGCGTTGTGGGAGCGAGGCGAGGCCCTGGCCACCGTCTGCGAGCGGCGACTCGCGGGCGCGCGGGAACGCGTGGAGCGCGCCCTCGCCTCGGTGACGCCCCCCGACGACACCGAGCGCTGAGCGCCCGGACCAGGTGAGGCAGGCAGGGCAGACAGCCTGCCCGACCACCGGTCTCACGCCTTCTGATGCCGACGTCCGCCGAGCAGAGAGGTCCCGCGCACCGGACGGCAGGACTCTCTCGCGGACGATTCCGGCGACGGTGCGGTCGAGACGGCCACCGGGATGTCCTCGACGCTCCCGTCCTCGCGGTGGACGAGGTGCCCTCCGTCCCCACCGGTCGACGACAGGCACTCCGGCCCTCAGCGACAAGACACGACAGCGTCGGTATGGCGGTCCGACTCAGGCCGAACAGTGCGCTCGGACGGGTGATACGGAATTCTGGGCAATGATCGGCCGACGTCGGGCGTGGAGGTTCCGCCCGTGCCCGACAGCGACCCGCGCACGCACGATCTCGGAGGCGACACGGTCGAACCGGTCGCGGTGCAGGCATCGCCGCTCGATCGCGGTAGACCGTCATCACCCGATCTCCCTGGCGATCGTCACGGCAGGCTCGGTCCCGGACTCGGCCCGCGCGGGCAGCACCCGGGCCGCGTGTTGCTGCGCCTGCCTGACCGGCCGATGACAGGCTCGTTGCGGACTCACCCGACGACGAGGCCGACAGGCCCAGGTCCCGTGTATCCGGCAGTGTGAAACCACTTGGACGATCTCGGCGGTGCGGTGCGGTGCGGTGCGGTGCGCTGAGGTGCGGTCACAGTCACGGTGAAGCCTCGCCGCCCCCGCCGCCCGGAATCCGGCAGGCCGCTCGGTGATCAGCCCGGCAGGTTCGCAGCGGCGAACACCCGGACGCACCCCCCGGGCACACGCGAGCCCACCTGTTCGGGCGGGTCAGGACTACTCGCCCCAGCCGGGATTGCCGAACACCGGGCGGTGAACGCGCAACGCTCCCCGATTCGGATCAGCGCCCGGCAGCCGCACGAACACGTTGCCGTGCCCCAGCCGACCCCCCGACGTATCCAGCCCGCCGCGAATCTCCGGCGCAGCCACCCGGTCCGGCCAGGTCATGCCGGCCTGCGCAGCCATCTGACCAGCAGCGCAGCCACCTCGGACCGACACGGACACCGTGTCCGCCACAGGCACCGTGTCCGCCACAGGCACCGTGTCCGCCACAGGCAGTCGTCTCGGAGCGCCCCCCGAAGAGCGCTCCGAGACCGGTGCGAACCCCACTGGACGCCGGTGGCGGGCGCGGCGGGCGTCTCCCACCCCGCCGCGACCCGTCAGTCAGAGTCCCTGCTCAACCCGCAGACCTCGTCGAGACGACCTCCGCCGTCTCCTGCATCGGGTCCTACCTCTGGGCCCCTTCCGAGCTCTCACCAGGGTGCCCCTCCACCACGTCCTCCGTTTCCGAGACCGCGTCGCCGTCGCCGGGCGGGAACTGTCCGGCCGGAACCTCGATCTCTTCACAGGGCAAGACCTCGCCCTCGCCCATCGCGATCGAGAGGCTGCTGACGTCCTCCGAGCCAGTGGTCTCGATCACCAGCGAACGGCCGTTCTGGAAGTCCGCCGGATTGAGGGCGAAGCTGGCATAGGGCGTGCCGTCTTCACCCATCCCGATCTCGACCGAGGTCGCGCCCGGCGGGATTCCCTCAGCAGGCAGCCCTGCTTCTGGTGCTTCGTTCGCCTCGCCGTCGACGTTCGGTTCAGGCGAATTCTCTCCGCCTGCCGACGCGGTCACACCGTCCTCGCTGATGACCGCCCCCGACTCGCCGGGAAGAAGGCCGTGGTGAGCGTCGTCGGGGGCGCCGTGCATGGCGAACCTCGGCTGTCGACACATCATGCCGTCCGGCAGGTAGTCCACCGTGGCCGGAATCCCCGCCTCGGCGAGCGCGCTCTCCAACTCGTCGCCGTCCCGGAGATCCGAGATCTCGATGCGAACCATCCCGTCGTCCTGCTCCTCGACGGAGAAGGCGGCAGCGCTCGCGCCGCCCACTGTGAGCATCAAGGCCACGGCGCCGGTCGTTCCGACTGCGGTGAGGCCTGCGGCCGCCGCCAGTCGAGGACGTCGAACACGAGCGGCGAAGCCCGCTGCCGGTGTCACAGCGGTGACTGGCTGCCGACCGGCCTGCTCCGAGACCACCTGCTTCAGCTCGACGAGAAGACGCTCTTCGAATCGACGGGTGCCGTTCCGGTCACTGCTCATGTCCGTGCCTCCGCTGCGGTCGTCGTGGTGGTGGTGTTCGCGGTCGAGGACAGGTGGTTGCGCATCCGGCGGCGGGCGCGGTGCAGGCGCACCCTGGCCGCGACCGACGAGATGCCGAGGGCCCGCGCGGCGTCCGAGATCGACAACCCGTCGAGGGCCGTCAGTTCCAGGACCGCTCGCTCGCCGTCGGAGAGTCGGTCCATCCCGAGCATCAGCCTGCGTGCCGATGCCTCGGCATCGATCCGATCCACGAGTGCGGCGATGTCGTCCTCATCGGCGAGTTCGCGGCCCGCGATGCGACTCACCACGGCCAGCCCCCGTGCCCTGCGACGCCGGTCTGCCGAGACGACGTTGCGGGCCACCCCGAACAACCAGGCGGCCTCCCTACCACGGCGAGCCTGGTAGGTGTGGGCCGAGTGGATCACGGCGAGGAACACCTCGGCGGTCAGGTCGGCCGCGAGGTGCGGGTCGTCGACGCGACGGACGATGAACCGCTGGACCGAGTCCACGTGTGTTCGATAGAAGCGCTCAAAGGCGTCTTGATCGCGCGATAGTCGCGCAAGATCCGATTCGGATCGTTCTGCTGTCATTCCGTCACCCGATCGCCGTGGCCATTGACGACAGTTCTTGGTCGCGGACGGCGCCAGTGTTACCCGCACCGCGTCAGGCCCTCGAATCAGCGCACCGCACCTGCGGATCGACACTCATCCCACGCGGCGCAGGCGGGGCACCGTTCTGGCAGTACCGCCGCTGGTGAGGCGGGCAGGCTGCTCGTCGTCGCGGTCGGCGTGCCGAGCAGACGCCGCCGAAGCCCGGCCGAAGCCGAGGCAGGCACGCAAGGGGAACCGTTCACGCCGCAGGCGAGTATCCACTGGTCGGGCGGCAGTCAATCGGCCGCGCGTTCTCCCGGTGCTCCGGACGCAAGCCCGGCAGGCCGCGCAGGCAGGCCGAGCGGGGTGCGGTCGACACCGCACCGACGCTGCACGATGCGACCGGCGTCGATCGACGACCGAGATCGGCCCGCGGCGAGATCACCCCCGCCATCCGAATCGCCCAGTCGACAGCGTCAGCTCGTCGGAAGGACGTCCGCCGCGACGACGGCCTCCGCCAGGGTGTGGAAGTCCGCCTCCGTTCCGGTGCCGGTGAGGAGCACCAGACTGTCATCGAGTTCGGTCACCCACACCGTCTCATCGCGTTCACCCAGGTAATGGACCCATTCCGAGCCCGCCGAGGTCACCACGCCCTGCCCTGCCGCAGCCTGCCGAGTCTCATAGCCGACGAGGGTCCCCTCGTCCGCGTCGGACTGCGACAGTCGCAGATAGGCCCCCTCCGACGTCAGCCACCCGACGCGGACGGCGTGGCGGCCTGCGGGATCGATCTCGTTGACGCGCAGTGTCGTCGCCTGCCAGTCCGCCGGCGCCTCGGGCAGCCGCACCGGGAAGTCCACCCGGTCGGCCGCGCGGCCCAGCCCCTCGGCCACGTCGACCGTCGGCGCCGGGATGGCCGCCGGATCGGGTCCGGTGGGGCTGAACGAGCACCTGCCGAGCAGACCGGCTCCCAGCAGGATCAGCGTCGCGAGCAACAGCATCGATCCGACCATGTCCTTGCCGGTCAGCGACGCCCGATTCGGCTTCTGCAGCGGTGGCGGGGTCGTCTTCGGCGCTGTCACATCGCCCATCGTCTCAAGCGCCGAGGAGCCGACCGGCCCCGGTGCCGTCGACGACGCCGCAGGCAGGCCGGTGACGGCGGAAGGTGGGCGGGGCCGGGCGCAGCTGGGACGCCCTCCGCCGCCCAGGCGTCGCACGGAGCGAGCAAGGCCGATGCGTCGAGCACGGGTCCGGGCTGGCGGGGCGAGGACATCGCAGGCCCCCGACCTGCCGCCTGAACGACCCGCGATCCGGCGGTTCGCGACACCCGATGGCCTGAGGGAGCGCATCGATCGAGTGTGTCGCACCACCTTGTTCGATCCACTGCCACGTCCGCCCCCTACGGTCCTGTGATCTCTGCCAACATCGACCCACCCTCCTGCTCTGAATCGAGTAGGAACGCCATCTCGGGAGACGCCATGAGCACGCCGCCGCCCGCAGCAAACCAACTCGCCGAGCCGGACCCGGCCGCACCCCGCCCGGAGGCGCCGGACCGCAACCTCGCGATGGAACTGGTCCGCGTGACCGAGGCTGCGGCGATGGCCTCGGGCCGTTGGGTCGGCCGTGGCGACAAGATCGGGGGCGATCAGGCCGCCGTCGACGCGATGCGCAAGCTGATCGGCACCGTCTCGATGCGGGGCGTCGTCGTGATCGGCGAAGGGGAGAAGGACGAGGCCCCGATGCTGTTCAACGGCGAGAAGGTCGGCGACGGCAACGGACCCGACTGTGACGTGGCGGTCGACCCGATCGACGGGACGACGCTGATGGCCAAGGGCATGCCCAACGCCCTCGCCGTGCTGGCCGTGGCCGAACGAGGCGCGATGTACGACCCCTCGGCCGTCTTCTACATGGAGAAGCTGGCCGTCGGCCCGGAGGCGGCATCCTCGGTGGACATCGCCGCCCCCGTAGCGGAGAACATCCGTCGGGTGGCCAGGGCCAAGCAGATCGGCATCTCCGACGTCACCGTCTGCATCCTGGACCGGCCGCGCCACCAGGACCTGGTGCGCGAGGTGCGGGAGGCGGGCGCGCGGATCAGGTTCGTCTCCGACGGCGACGTCGCGGGCGCGATCGCGGCTGCCCGCCCCGGCACGGGGGTCGACCTGCTGCTGGGCATCGGCGGGACGCCGGAGGGGATCATCGCGGCGGCGGCGCTGAAGTGCCTCGGCGGGACCATGCAGGGCAGGCTGTGGCCGAGGGACGACGCGGAGCGGGCGAGGGCTGTCGAGGCCGGGCACGACCTGGATCGGGTGCTGGAGACCGATGATCTGGTGCGCGGTGACAACGTCTTCTTCTGCGCCACCGGCATCACCGACGGAGACCTGCTGCGCGGCGTCCACTACCGCGCAGGCGGCTGCACGACCCAGTCGATCGTGATGCGCTCGAAGTCGGGGACCGTGCGGCTGATCGACGGCTACCACCGGATCACCAAGCTCCGCGAGTACGCCTCGGTCGACTTCGGCTCGGCAGGCGAACAGCCGGACTATGAGGTGCCGCTGTCCTAAGCCGCAGCCGTCGGTGCGGAGGCTCGTTCGGACTGCCAGGCGGTCAGGGCCGCCGGCGGGTGATCGAGGCCCCCAGTGTTGGTGGCACCACGCCTCAGTGGCACCGCCGCCGTCGACGCCTCCACCTGCTCAGCCGGAGTAGGCCGATCGGACCATCGGCGCTGCTCCGTCCTTAGCCTTCTCAGCAGAGTTCAACAGAAAGATCACCAGGCCGGTTTCGATCAATTCTCCGCCAGGGACCTCAAGCGACAAGAAGATCTTGCCGCTTGAGGACTTGGAGGAAGAACGACGCAGGCAGCATCGTCTCCCGGACCGTCAGCAGGATCGGTCTCCAGCGCCAGGGGTCTGCACGATCATCAGTTTCGTCCTAGCCGCGATCGCGCCCCTGTTCTGTCCGATTCTGTTCGGGCCCGCAGCGTTCATCCTGGCGATCGTCGGCTACGCCAAGGCGACCGATCCCTCGCCAAGTGCGATACCGGTGGCGATCGCGGCCACGATCGCCGGTTTCGCCCTCGGCGCTCTGGTGTTCCACGCCATAGCCTGACCGTCACCCTCTCTTGATCACCGGCTGACCAGACCCGGCACCGCCGGATGAGATCGCCTCCGGCGGTGCCGCCCGCACACGACCACCACCCGGTTGCGACGCCAACCAGATCTTTACCGCCCTCTTTGACCCTGTCGACACAGGTTCGTTCACGAGAAGAGGGTTCATGCGACTCCGAAAGTCCGTCGCGGCGCTGTTCGCCGCCGCCGTCGCTCCCGTCTTGATCGCCACGGCGGGACCCGCCGGCGCGACCGAGGACGCCGACACGCGCACCTCCCCGGCCGTCGAGGCCGAGACGCAGGCCTCCGACGCAGACCGCATCGAGACGATGATCGTCGGCGGCCGGGATGCGACCCAGGACTACCCGTTCATCGCGACGCTGGTCCGTCCGGACGGCTCCCTCGGTTGCAGCGGCAGCCTGGTCGACGAGAACTGGGTCGTGACTGCGGCGCACTGCGTCTACGGCGGTAGGGCCGACGGCAGCAACCTGCGCGTGGGCAGCATCAACGGCCACGAGGGCGGCACCGTCGTCGACTTCACCGAGATCGTCATCCACCCGGACTACGACGACTCCGAGGTCACCCGCATCGACATGGACATCGCGCTGCTCCGCCTGGAGAGCCCGGTGCCCGACGCCCAGCCCATCACGCTGCAGGCACGTCGTCCCACCGACGACCAGTACGGTCTGCTGCTGGGCTGGGGACAGCAGTGCGCTGAGCCGGGCGGCTGCGGCCAGGCCGACATCCTCCAGGAACTGGACGTCCTGATCGACAACCGTCTCGGCTGCGAGAGCGGCTTCAACTCCGAGACCGAGCTCTGCCACGTGGCAGCAGCGGGCACCGGCCCCTGTTACGGCGACTCCGGCGGCCCGGTGCTGGCCGAGCGCAGCGGCTTCACCTACCTGGCGGGTCTCACCGCTCGGATGGGGTACCCCGGCGAGAACGGCGGCTCGCCCTGGTGCGGCGAGGGCGTGACGATCGCGACCGACGTCAGCGCCCACTACGGCTGGATCCAGTCGCACATCAGCGCCTGATCTTCATCCTGGGCAGGCGTGGCGGCCGCGCGATCCTCTCGGCCGTCACGCCTCGCTGGAATGTCCGGGGAAGAGATGCGCCTCGGGGTCGAGCGCGACCGCGATGTTGTTGACGGCGGTCGCGGCCTCGCCGAAGCCGGTGGCGATCAGCCGCACCTTTCCGCGATAGGACGCGATGTCCCCGGCCGCATAGACCCGCTCCATCGACGTCCGCATGGTGCTGTCGACCGGGATCGTCCGCTGATCGACGGTAATCCCCCAGGTCTCGATGGGCCCGAGATCGGCGACGAAGCCCAGGGCGGCGATCACCCGTTGGGCGGGCAGCGATCTGAGGTGACCGTCGGCGAGCCTGATCACCACCGCACTCAACCCGGCAGGGCCGTCGAGCAGCTCGTGCACCTCCGCGTCCGTGATGATCGGCACGCCCCGCTCGCGGACGGCCTGCACCATCGCCGGATGGGCCCGGAAGCGAGACCTCCGGTGGACCAGGGTGACGCTGCGGGCGATGGGAT
Organism: Actinoalloteichus fjordicus; assembly: GCF_001941625.1. Classification (NCBI taxonomy): domain Bacteria; kingdom Bacillati; phylum Actinomycetota; class Actinomycetes; order Pseudonocardiales; family Pseudonocardiaceae; genus Actinoalloteichus; species Actinoalloteichus fjordicus. The sequence goes on along the minus strand of NZ_CP016076.1, from coordinate 882,266 downwards.
GCAGCGCCTCCGCCCAGTCGAACGCGGAGTCGCCACCTCCGACGACGACGATGTCCTCACCCTCGTGCGTCGTCGGTCGGGGCACGAAGTGCAGCACCGAGTCGCCGACGCGCTCCCCCGCACCGGGCAGCGGGCGGGGCCGAAACTCGCCGAGGCCCGCCGTGATCAGCACGGCACGGGCGTCGATCCGCATGCCGTCAGCGAGGCCCACCCGACTGCCGCCCGCAGGCAACGCAACCAGCGTGCGGGCCTGCCTGCCGAGCAGATACGCCGGGGCGCCCCGATCGGCCTGCGCCACGAGCGCCGCCACGAGATCGCGGCCGCGCACCGAGGGGAAGCCCGCGACGTCGAGGATCATCTTCTCCGGGTACATCGCGGTGATCTGGCCGCCCGGCTCCGGCAGCGCGTCCACGATCGCCACCGACAGCCCTCGGAAGCCCGCGTAGTACGCGGCGAAGAGTCCGGCCGGACCCGCGCCGAGCACCAGCAGATCGACCTCGTGGTCCCGGTCTGCCGCCATCGCCGCTCCGCTCCGAGCCTGTCCGCCGGCACTGTGGTGTGGACTACATCCAGGCTATGTGTTGGACGTCGCGGTGCCCAGCGATGCACCCAACCGGTACAAACAGGAGCCATGACAGAGCAGCAGAGTGGCGCTCCGGCCAACGACGGCGAGTTCCGCATCGAACACGACACCATGGGCGAGGTTCGGGTGCCCGCCGAAGCCCTGTGGCGAGCACAGACCCAGCGGGCCGTGGAGAACTTCCCGATCTCCGGACGAGGCCTGGAACGGGCCCAGATTCGGGCACTCGGGCTGCTCAAGGCCGCTGCAGGCCGGGTCAACGGCAGGCTCGGCGTGCTGGACGCAGACCTGGCCGAGGCCATCGCCGCAGCTGCGGGCGAGGTCGCGGACGGGCTGCACGACGCGCACTTCCCGATCGACGTCTTCCAGACCGGCTCCGGCACCTCGTCGAACATGAATGCAAACGAGGTCATCGCGACGCTCGCCACCCGGCACGCCGGACGTGATGTTCATCCCAACGATCACGTCAACGCCTCGCAGTCCTCGAACGACACGTTCCCCACCACGATCCGGGTCGCCGCGACCGAGGCGGTCGTGACGGACGTGATCCCCGCGCTGGAGCACCTGGCGTCGACGCTGAGCAAGCGGGCCGACGAGTGGGCCAGCGTGGTCAAGTCCGGCCGCACCCACCTCATGGATGCCGTGCCGATCACGCTCGGCCAGGAGACGGCGGCCTGGGCGGCCCAGGTCCGCTACGGCATCGAGCGGCTCCAGAGCAGCCTTCCCCGGCTGGGTGAGCTGCCGATCGGCGGCACGGCCGTGGGCACGGGGCTGAACGCTCCCGCCGGGTTCGGCGCGGCGGTGTCGGAGGAGTTGGCCGCGATCACCGGGCTGCCGCTGACCGAGGCGCGCGACCACTTCGAGGCGCAGGCCACTCAGGACGGGGTCGTCGAGGTCTCCGGGCAGCTCAAGACCGTCGCCGTCTCGCTGTTCAAGATCGCCAACGATCTGCGCTGGCTGGGCTCCGGCCCGAGGACCGGCCTGGCCGAGCTGCGGCTGCCGGACCTCCAGCCCGGTTCCTCGATCATGCCCGGCAAGGTCAACCCGGTCATCTCCGAGGCGACCATGATGGTGGTGGCGCAGGTGATCGGCAACGACGCCGCCGTGACCTTCGCAGGCTCGCAGGGCAACTTCCAGCTCAACGTGATGCTGCCGGTGATCGCCAGGAACGTGCTGGAGTCCTGCAGGCTGCTCGCGGCGGTGGCCCGCCTGCTCGCCGACAAGGTCGTGGTGGGCACCGAGGTCGACGAGGAGCGAGCCAAGGAGTACGCGGAGTCCTCGCCGTCCGTGGTGACCCCGCTGAACCGCTACATCGGCTACGAGGAGGCGGCCTCGATCGCCAAGCAGTCCCTCAAGGAGCGCAAGACGATCCGGGAGGTCGTGCTGGAACGCGGCCACGTCGAGGCGGGCAGCCTCACGCTGGAGCAGCTCGACGAGGCGCTCGACGTGCTGCGGATGACCAACAGCACCCGCTGATCTCTCCTGCTCGATCAGCGGCGAACGGGCCGGTCTGGGATCTGGCTGGAGATCAGATCGGCCCGTTCGCGCTGTCTGCGCAGGCAATGCTCAGCCGCGTCCGCCGCAGTGTCCGTGCCGATAGCGCTTCGGCAGCTCGAAGCCGTGCTCGGCGGCGACGCTGCGCAGCCGCCGGGGATAGTCGGTGATGATGCCGTCCACCCCGTCGTCGATCAGCTTGTGCATGGTGGCCTCGTCGTTGATGGTCCAGGGCACGACCTTCATGCCCGCTTCATGAGCCTCCTCGACCATCGCCCTGGTGGTGAAGGGGACGTAGTCCGGGTCACCGACGACACCGTGCTGCGGGGTGCCGTGCACCGGGGACAGTGCGCCGGCTCCGAAGGACCGGGCGGCCTGGACCGGGCTGCCGCCGAAGTCGTCGATGTCGAGGCCGCCGAGCCACGGCGACCGGCCGGGCTCGCCGACCTGGAGGAAGTTCGGCTCGGTCAGGGCGATCAACGGCAGTCGGGGTTCGATTCGCCGCATGAGCATCAGTGCGCCCCAGTCGAAGCTCTGGATCGTGGTGCGGCGCAGCATCCCCGCCCGGCGGATCTCGCGGGCGGCGACGCGGACGAACTCCTCGCGCGGCGCGGTCTCCTCAGGGGCGCCTGCCTCCACCTTGGTCTCGATGTTGAAGCGCACGTCGTGTGCCCCGTATCGGCGGACGAGCTGGAAGACCTCGCGCAGGGTCGGCATCGTCTCGCCGGGCCTCGGCCGCTGTTCCGGATAGTCCGGCTGAGTCTGCGATCCGCAGTCGAGCGTGCGCACCTGCGCGAAGGTGAGCGTGTGCACGTACTTGCCCGCGTAGGGGAAGTCGGGGTCGCCCTCGACCACCGGCGCCGTGTCCCGGCACTTCGCCGGGTTGATCAGCCGATCATGGGTGACGACCTCGCGACCGTCCTCGGTGATCTGGATGTCGAGTTCCAGCGTCGTCACGCCGATGCGCAGGGCGTTCTCGAACGCGGGCAGGGTGCCTTCTGGCAGGTAGGCCATCCCGCCGCGATGAGCCTGGATGTCGAACGACCTGCGGTGTACGCCGCCCGCCGCGTCGGCCTCGCCCGCGATCTGTTCGGCCGCCCGATCGGCACCGGCCGCGTCCGCCGCCGAGCCACGGGTCTGCCCGACGGCTGCCTGCCCGACGCCCGAGGTGAAGAGCACCGCGCCGACCAGCAATGACACCGTGAGCGTTGATGTTCTGACCATCGACGAGTCCCTTCGTGCCGTGGAGAGGCGCCGCGAGTCTGCCGCGCCTGCCTCGCGAGCGTGACAGCGTCACCCGACGACGAGATGGACGTCGGGTTAGCGGAGTACGACGCCCATGCCGCGCGGCGGGACTGCTCTGCGACCTCGTCGCGGCCTCGGCCGGATCGCCGTCCTCGAGGCCGCCGGGCGGCGGTGCACACGTCATTCCGGACGACTCGTCGGCGGGCGCGCACCGAGCGGCCCTGGAGGACCGGTGCGGCCTCGGCTGCCGCAGAGAGCCGGACGACGGCCTCCGCCCGAGGCGACCCGGACGATCTCGGCCCCGGACGATCCTCGCAGACCGGCCGCGCCCCCGATGGAACTCGACGCGTCGCATCCGTGAGCGGGGCCGCCGCCCGGTTCAGCACGGCCCGACGCGACACGGGCCCGACTCGACACGGCTCGACCACCGGCCCTCCTACTCGGTCCCGCCGCCTCCGCCCTGATCGCCTCAGCACGCCCCGTCGCCGCCTCGGCGAGGTCGACGCACCCCCAGCCCGAGTACGCAGCCGAGGGCGACCAGGACCGCGCCGAGCAGCGCCGAAGCCGCGAGCTCCTGCGCACCCAGCAGCACCGCAACCCCCAACCCGGCCACCGGCATGGCGCCGATCAGCACCGACGCGCGATCGGCGCCGACCGTCGACACACAGTGGAACCACCAGCCGAAGGCCACCGCGGTGACCAGCACGCCCAGCACCAGCAGGGCGACGGCCTCGGCCGGGTAGGGAAGCCGCCAGGCCGCAGGCCCTTCGGCGACCACACTGACCAGCCCCGCACCGATCGCGGCAACCGCACAGGCGTACGCCGCCGTCGCCATCGCCCCGAGTCGACGAAGGGGTCCGACCGCGAACAACGTGAAGGCGGCCTCACCAGCCAACGCGAGACCGGCCAGCAGCAGACCCGGCCCCTGCCAGGAGCCGCCGCCGGAGAGCACCGCCGCCCCGACGACCACCAGCGCGGCGCCGAGGATCACCGCCCGGCCCGGCCGCCGTCCCGCGATCAGCGGAGCGAGGATGCCGATCAGCAACGGGGCCGACCCGACCATGGCGGCCACCAGACCGGGATCGGCATGTCGCTGGGCGAGCAGCACGAAGATGCTGAAGCCCACCATGCCGAACGCGGCCACCGCCGCGAGGGCGAGCAGGTCGCGCGCGCCGGGCACCGGCAGGCGCCACCCGCGCCGCGCCCGATCCTCCGCGCCCCGATCTGCCTGCCTGCGGTCGGCAGGCCCTCGATCACCGGGGCTGCGGCCTCGCAGCAGCAGCCGGCCGAGCAGGCAGAGCGCTCCGATCAGGTATCGCAGCGACTGGGCGGCGAAGAGCGGATAGTCGTCGAGCAGGCCGGTGATCGGCACGGAGCCGCCGACCAGGACGATGCCCGCCAGCCCCAGCCCGACGGCGGCGCCGGGGGAACGGGCCGAGCGGGGCGCTGCGGGTGGCACGAGGGCTCCGGCGGTCATGGCGCCAGCGTGTCCGGCGAGTGGTCCAGAGATAAGGTCCACTCCCATGCGTGCAGAATGGACCACTCTGCGGGAGCTGCTGCTGCCCGAGATGTCCACGGCGACCAGGGGCCGCCGAGAGCGAACCTTGGAGGCCGCGCTCCGGGACGGCGTCCGCGTCGGACGACTCGCCGCCGGAACTCGGCTGCCGTCCAGCCGGGATCTCGCCGCACAGCTCGGACTGGCCCGAGGAACCGTCACCAGTGCCTACACCCAGCTCGTGGCCGAGGGATACCTGATCGCCGTCCGAGGATCGGGCACCTCGGTGGCCAGGGTGGTGGATGAGGGCGCCGAACCGTCGCAGGTCGCAGGCCCGCGTGCCGCGCAGCAGACCTGGGACCTGCGGCCGGGCCTGCCCGCGCTCTCCGCCTTCCCCCGCGCGGCCTGGGTGGCGGCGGTGCGGGCCGGCCTCGCCGAGCTGCCGGACCATGCTCTCGGCTATCCCGATCCGGTCGGCCTGCGCGCTCTCCGGGAGGAACTCGCCGCCTATCTGGGACGCGTGCGCTCCGTGCACGCCGATCCGGCCGAAGTGATCATCACGAAGGGTGCGGCCGAGGGATTCTCCCTGCTCGCGGCCCACCTGTCCGACCACGGTCATCGAGAGATCGCCGTGGAGGACCCCGGCCATCCGGGACAGCCCCGGCTGTTCGCGGGGTCCGGCCTGTCGGTGGTGCCGATCCCGGTCGACGAGGACGGGCTTCGCGTGGACGTGCTGGCCGCGACCTCGGCCCGCGCAGTACTGGTCACCCCCGCACATCAGTTTCCGCTCGGCGTGGCGCTGGCTCCGCAGCGCAGGCTGGCGCTGGTGGAGTGGGCACGCCGGGTGAACGGCCTGATCCTGGAGGACGACTACGACGCCGAGCACCGCTATGACCGGCCCGCCATCGGCGCGATGCGATCGTTGGCCCCCGGCCACGTCGCCTATCTGGGCAGCGTGTCCAAGACCCTGGCCCCTGCCCTGCGTCTCGGCTGGCTCGTCACGCCCCTCGGCATCCGGGACGACCTGGCGCGCATCAAGCTGTTGCGCGATCTCGGCTCCAGCACGATCGATCAGGCGGCGTTGGCCCGGCTGGTGCGTGACGGCGGTTACGACCGGCATCTGCGTCGCACCCGGCGCATCAACCGTCATCGCCGGGACACCCTGGTCGAGGCGCTGGCGAACCGGCTGCCGGGCTGGCGGGTGGTCGGCCCTTCCGCCGGTCTGCACCTGGTGGCCAGGCTGCCCGACGGCGTCGACGACCGCAGGCTGAGCAGTGCGCTGGCTCGGGCGGGCGTGCTCGTTCCGCCGCTCTCCGACTATCTGCGCGGCCTGCCGCCCTCGGTGCTGTTCCCCGGCCTGGTCCTCGGCTACGCGGGGCTGACCCCGGACCGGCTGCGCGAGGCGGTGCAGGTCGTCGCGACGGTGTCCGAGGGGGCGGACGGATCCGGTCCCGGCCCACGGCGGATCGGACACCCCGGGGTCGACGGCCCGTAAGCTTCCGGTGTGCAGTTCCTTGACGGACACCGCCCCGCCCACGACCTGACCTACGACGATCTCTTCCTCGTGCCTCGACGTTCCGGGGTCGAGTCTCGCTTCGACGTGGACCTGTCGACGTCGGACGGCACCGGGACGACGCTGCCCCTGGTGGTGGCCAACATGACGGCGGTGGCAGGCAGGCGGATGGCCGAGACCGTCGCCCGACGCGGTGGTCTGGTGGTGCTGCCGCAGGACGTGGCGCCCGCCGCAGTCGCGGAGATCGTCGACTGGGTGAAGCACCGGCACCCGGTGTGGGACACGGCCCTGGTGCTACGCACCGACGACTCGGTGGCCGACGCGCTCAATCTGCTGCCCAAGCGCGCGCACGGCCTCGTCGTGGTCGTCGACGACGATCAGCGACCGGTGGGCACCGTCGACGAGGCGGCTTGCACGGGAGTGGACCGGTTCACCCGGCTCGGCGAGGTGCTCGACACGGAGCTGGTGGTCGTGCCCACCGGAACCGAGCCGCGCGAGGTCTTCGACCGGCTGCACGGCAGGCAGGCGACCGCCGCGTTGTCGGTCGACTCCGACGGACGGCTCGTGGGAGTGCTGACCGGCCTCGGCGCGCTGCGCGCAGGCATCTATCAACCCGCCCTGGACGCGGCGGGACGCCTCCGGGTCGCGGCGGCGGTCGGGGTGAACGGCGACGTGGCCGCGAAGGCAGCTGCGCTGCTGGCGGCCGGGGTGGACACCCTCGTCGTGGACACCGCGCACGGGCATCAGGAGAAGATGCTCAGCGCGCTGAAGGCGGTTCGGGCGCTGGACCCGCAGGTCCCGCTCGTGGCGGGCAACGTCGTGACCGCGGAGGGCGTCCGCGACCTGGTCGAGGCGGGAGCCGATGTGATCAAGGTCGGCGTCGGTCCCGGCGCGATGTGCACGACGCGGATGATGACCGGCGTCGGCAGGCCGCAGTTCTCCGCCGTCGCCGAGTGCGCCGCCGAGGCGCGTGCGCTCGGCAGGCACGTCTGGGCGGACGGCGGAGTCCGGCATCCGCGCGACGTCGCATTGGCCCTGGCGGCGGGGGCCTCCTCCGTGATGATCGGCTCGTGGTTCGCAGGCACCTACGAATCGCCCGGCGACCTGCGCCGCGACGAGTCCGGCCGCGCGTACAAGGAGTCGTTCGGCATGGCCTCCAAGCGTGCCGTCGGTGCCCGCACGCGCACCGACAGCGCGTTCGACCGGGCCAGGAAGGGTCTGTTCGAGGAGGGCATCTCCAGTTCGCGGATGCTGCTGGACCCGAAGCGGCCCGGCGTCGAGGACCTGATCGACGAGATCTCCTCCGGTGTCCGCTCCGCCTGCACCTACGCGGGCGCGCAAACCCTGAAGGAGTTCCACGAGCGGGCGCTGCTGGGCATCCAGTCCGCGGCCGGCTTCGCCGAGGGTCGCCCGCTGCCCGCCGGGTGGTGATCGGGCGGGGCCACGACCCCGCCGATATCTGAGGCCGGTAGGTGATCCCTGCTGTCCTGTTGCGCAGGGCAGGCGCCGCGCTGGCCCCGCGCAACAGGAAACTGGGGATCAAAGACAGGCTCTGAGACCACCCGCCGAACCCGGGGACGTCACGGGGCCGGACCTGCGTGACGCCGGCGCGAAGGAGGCACCGGCGTCACGACGGGGAGTTCCGGCTAGAGCGGCGAGTCCCCCTCCAGCATCTCGGTCACCAGGGCCGCGATCGGCGATCGCTCCGAGCGCGTGAGCGTGACGTGGGCGAACAGCGGATGGCCTTTGAGCTTCTCGATCACCGCCGCGACACCGTCGTGCCTGCCCACGCGGAGGTTGTCCCGCTGCGCCACGTCATGGGTGAGCACCACCCGCGAATTGCTGCCCAGCCGCGACAGCACGGTGAGCAGCACGTTGCGTTCCAGGGACTGGGCCTCGTCGACGATGACGAAGGAGTCGTGCAGTGACCGGCCTCGGATGTGGGTCAGCGGCAGGACCTCCAGCATCCCCCGATCCACCACCTCGTCGATCACGTGCTGCCCCGCCAGGGCGCCGAGGGTGTCGAACACCGCCTCGGCCCACGGCTGCATCTTCTCGCTCTCGCTGCCGGGCAGGTAGCCGAGCTCCTGACCGCCGACCGCATAGACCGGTCGGAAGACCACCACCTTCCGATGCTGCGACCGTTCCAGCACCGATTCCAGCCCCGCGCACAGCGCCAGCGCCGACTTGCCGGTGCCTGCCCTGCCGCCCAGCGACACGATCCCGATCTCCGGATCGAGCAGGAGGTCGAGCGCGATCCGCTGCTCGGCCGAGCGACCCCGCAGGCCGAAGGCCTCTCGGTCGCCTCGGACCAGCCGGACTCGCTTCTCCGCCGTCACCCTGGCCAGTGCACTGCCCGTTCCCGAGAGCAGCCGGAGTCCCGTGTTGCACGGCATGTCCCGTGCCTCGTCCAGATCCACGGTCCCCTCTTTGAAGAGGGCGTCGATCAGCTCGTGCTCGACGTCCAGATCGGCCATCCCGGTCCACCCGGAAGGGGCCACGTTCTGCGCCCGGTACTCGTCGGCGACCAGTCCGACGGAGCCCGCCTTCACCCGGAGGGGCATGTCCTTGGTCACCAGGGTGACCCGCCTGCCCTCCGCCGCGAGATTCAACGCGCAGGCGAGGATGCGTGCATCACCGGAATCGGTGCGAAAGCCCGGCGGCAGGACCGTGGGATCGGTGTGGTTCAGCTCGACGTGCAGTGTGCCGTCGGCCTCCCCGACGGGGATCGGACGATCCAGCCGCCCGTGGCGGAGCCGCAGGTCGTCCAGGAGTCGAAGCGCCTCGCGGGCGAACCAGCCCAGTTCGGGATGGTGCCGCTTGCCCTCCAGCTCACTGATCACCACCAGCGGCAGGACCACGGAATGCTCGGCGAACCTGGTGATCGCCCAGGGATCGGACAAGAGGACCGACGTGTCGAGCACGTAGGTGGCGGTGCGATCCTTCGTGCGGGTCCCGCGTGCGCGGGTGGCCCGCCTGGCGGGTTCGGCCGTCACCTCCGGGGTGTTCGACACGCTGCTGGAGGTACGGCTGGCGGACCGCCTCGAAGAACGGGGTGCAGTCACGGCAACTCCCTAGCGACCACGGCGACGCGGCCGCATCTCGGTGGGCCGGGCGCGCTCGGCGACCGTTCGGGTACGCCGTCGCCGTCCGCAACGGACACCGGCGGACGAGAGACCGCCCCGTGTCCGCCCCGAACGACCGGATCGGCAGGGCTGCCGCCTGCCATCCGCTGTCGTACCCGTCAAAGCCACGACGTGAGCCTCCCGGGGCGGGCCGCCTCCGTCACGACTCGCCTCTTCGGACGCTACCTCTGCTCGGGGGCTGCCGGCACGGGCCACACAGGTGATTCGGTCGATAGACACCCGCACGCTACGTGCAGGCCAAACCAGGGCAGGAAACCATTCGGACAGGCCCGAACAGGTGAAACGTCGACCTCATTGCGGGCACAAACAGCCGTCACAGGCGCAGATGCCCGATACGTCACCACCGCTCGGCGCTCGTCTCGTTCACCCGTTCGGCGGCGGCTGTCTCCACCCGGACGGACTCCGGCACCAGGGCCTCGTCCAACAGTCTCAGATACCGGGAGGCCAGTGGTTCGGCGGCCGGTCTCAGATCGAGCCAGCTCCGCAGCAGCCGGTAGCCCTCCACGTAGGTCGTGGTGTAGGCCCGCCACAGCGGATCGGCGATGAAGCGCAGCGACTGGCGGGCTCGACGGTCCGAGATCAGCAGCCAGCGACGGAGGAACGCCACGACCTCCTCCTCGTCCGCGCCCCGATCGTGCAGCATCAACGCGGCGTCCTGCCGCACGCCGAGCAGCCCGGCCCTGGCCGTCTCGACCCGTTCGACGAGTTCGCCCTCCATCCGCAGCCCGAGGTCGGCCATGATCTCGGCCGTCCACGGCCCCCACCCCGGTCCGATGATCGCGTGCAGGCCGAGATCGGCCAGTCCCTCCGCCATCAGGCACTGCGGGGTGTTGACCAGGAAGAGGGCCTGCTCCTCGAAGCCCTGCCTGCCGAGCAGGCCCGCCTCCTTTCGGCAGTGCTCGGTGTGATGACCGGGATAGGACTCGTGCGCCACCAGGTGCGCCAGGTGGGCCATCCGATGGCCGATGTCGGCGTTGATCGCGACCCGCGAGCGGTAGTCGCCGAGGTAGTAGTTGAAACCGCTCCACGGCTTGTCGCTGACCACCTGGTACTCGACCCGTTCCTGATCGGGCAGGCCGTATCGACCTCGGACCAGTTCGCGGAGCGCGCCGGAGAGTTCCACGACACAGCCTTCGAGTCGATGCGGCGGGACCTCGTCGCGCCGTCGCAGCTCGGCGAGTCGATCGGGCAACGACCCGCTTCCCGGCAGCAGCGAGTCCAGCTCGACGTGCGCGGCCCGATACACGTCCTGGTCGCCTGGCGTGATCCGGACCTGGAAATAGGCCTCGACCTCGTCGACGAATCCGATCGGCTCCCCCGCCAGTCGACGCCCCGAGCATTCGAGTGCGGTGAGCTGTGCGGCAAGGAATCGGGTTCGGCCTACGTCGAGACCGACCGAGGGCAGTTCCGCACGCAGCTCGGCGGCCCGCGAGGCGAGTACGCCGGGAACGGGCCTCGGCTCGCCGTCCACCTGACGCCGGAGTCGCGGATCTCCCGTGTAGGCGTCGACGAATCCCTCGACCAGCCGGTCGAAGCGCAGTCCGAGCAGCAGGTACTCGCGCACGAGCTGGTTGCCGTCCATGGACCGGGGAGCCTACGGGCCGGACCCCCTGTTCCACGAGAGCCGCCTTATACCAAAGTCATCACACCGACGCAGACCCGGCCAGCCCAGGCTGACCAGCTCGGACCGACACCCATCGGCGACGATGCACCGATCACCTGCACCGATCACTATCGAGTGAAATACACCTTTCCGTCGATCTACACCCTATAGAGTTCACCCAATTGAATGATCTTCGCACCTACCCGAATCAGATTTCACACAATAGTGTGACTCGATTTCCCATCATGGGAAAACACCTAGTAGCTTTCGGTTTCGACAAGAGAACACCGGTCCATGGCTTGCCCATGAATCGGACCCCGAACCGGTCGCCGGGAGTGGCTCGGAGACCGAAAACGCCTGTCGCGGATTTCCGCATTCAGCCCGGCTGGGCGGTCTCCGAACGACGGGAACCCCGCGACGTCGGTCACGACGGCCCTGACGGGGACTGTGGAACCGCGAGGTTCTACTGCCCGAGTCGTCTTCGGACGCCTCGGGTGACGGTGCACCGGGAATCCCGAGTTATATCTCAAATAATTGAGGAGAGTGAATCCAAGTGCTGAAGAAGGCAGGCGCTGTCGCCGCTGCTGCAGCCGGACTGTTGATGCTGGCTCCGGCCGCTCACGCCGGAAGCTACGACAATGACGGCATCAACATCCTCAACGACAACCAGCTCAGCGTGCTGCCGATCCAGCTGTGCGGCAACAACGTCGCGATCCTGGGCGCGATCATCCCGATCGCCTCGCCGCAGATCAGCCACTGCACCAACGCGCCGCAGATCAACGACGTGGGCAACCACACCTTCATCGACGACTGAGTCGGTGTACCAGTCGGGGCGTCGGGCCTTCGGGCCCGGCGCCCCGACGTCGTATGTGCGGGCAGCCCGGATCGGGTGTCCGCCGCCACCCGTCCTCGACCGGGCGGCGTCACCGCTGCGGCAGTCGCGAACGGCCTCGCGAACGGCTTCGTGAACGACACTGCGAACGGCCTCGCGAACGGCGAAGGGCCGTGCGGCGCCATCGGCGAGAGCCGACGGCACGGCGCACCGCGCCCACCCCGGCACGCCACTTCGCAGTGTCGCCGCCCACACGCTACCGTTCCGTAACCTACGGTCCCGTAACCTGTGTCGCGTGACGACACCGACCATGCCGAAGCCGCTCGTGAAGCCTCGGATGCGCGGCTGGATTCACTTCTGGTCCTTCTTCACCGCACTGCTCGCGGGCAGCACGCTCATCGTGATGGCTGCGGCGACGGTCTCCGGACGCGCAGCGGTATCGGTGACCATCTACGTGCTGACCGTCCTCGGTCTGTTCGGCGTCAGCGCGCTGTATCACCGACGCCACTGGTCGAGCGCGTCGAGCCGGGCGTGGATGAAGCGTCTCGATCACTCGATGATCTTCTTGTTCATCGCGGGCACCTACACACCGTTCGCCTTCCTGGCGCTGTCCCCCGGAACCGGGGTCATCGTGCTGTCGGTGATCTGGGGCGGCGCGGCGGCAGGCGTCGCGCTGAAGCTCCTGTGGCCGCATTCGCCACGGTGGGTGGGCGTGCCCATCTACATCGGGCTCGGCTGGGTCGCGGTCTTCGTGATGCCCGAGATCGGGGCCAACGCCGGGGTCGCGGCGCTCGTACTGCTGATCGTCGGCGGGGTGTTCTACACGGTCGGCGCGGTGTTCTACGCCACTCGCTGGCCGGACCCCTGGCCGTCGGTGTTCGGCTATCACGAGTTCTTCCACGCCACGACGGTCGTCGCGGCCCTCTGCCACTACGTGGCGATCTGGCTGGTGCTGTACGCCTGAGCCGGGTGCGGCGGATCGTCGCCGACACCGTGGGCCCGCCGCGCCGAGGTTCGCGAGCCGGGCAGGCTCGTGGGATCGCACGGCCGATCGATCACCACCGGGCCGGAGCCGGAGGACGACCGTCTCGGGGTCGGCGATGCGTGCCGCCGACCCCGCGATCCCCGCGCGTCGGTCATCCGAGATCGGGCCCCTGGGACCGGAGCTTCTCGACCTCGGCCATGGCCTCACGCAGTTCACCGAGCCACTCGTCGGCATGCTCGCCGACCAGCCGCACGGCCCAGGCCAGGGCCTCGGATCGCGAACGGGCCACCCCGGCATCGACCAGCGTGTCGAGGACGAGCCGCTCCGACTGACGCAGCCTGGTCATCACCGGCACCGAGACCGTCGTGAAGTGCTCTTCGGTACTGCCGAGGCGAGCGCCCCAGGCGACCTTCCGGTCGTAGCGGTGTTCGGCCTGTCGGGCGATCTCGATGCGATCCTCCCTGGTCTGCTCGCGGAAGCGGGCGATCCGACCCGACTCGGCAGCACCGCGTGCCGCGTCGTCGGAGAAGGCCTCGTCGAGCGCGGGCAGTTCGCCGACCAGCAGGATCTCCTCCCGGTCCACCGTGAGTTCCGGCGCCCCGACGAACCAGTCGTCGGGAAGACGGCCTGCGAACCAGGCGGCCGCGTCGTCGGTCGAGGGCAGTTCGGCCTGCTGCCAGCCGCCACGCCCGCGCCCGCCGCCCTTGCCGCGCCCTGAGCGGTGGCCGGGACCGCCGCCCCAGCCGTGCGGACCGCGTCCGGCGGCCATGAATCGTGCGTACATGTGAACCTCCGTTGCAAGGATTACTTAATTACATCCCATCCAACACGGCGGCTCGTCGTCTTGTTCCCGGTCAGCGGGTGAGGGCGGCGCTGAGTTCGGCGGGACGTGTCATGGGCAGGTCACAGACGTAACCCCGGCACAGGAACACTGCCGAGGCGCCGTCGATGGGTGCGCGATCGGCAAGCAGCGGGACGCCGGGGTCCGCGCCCTGTCCGGCCACCACCACCGTGCCGCCGGGGGCGAGCGAGCGGGCGATCGACAACAGGACCTCTCCCTCGGCGTCCGCCGGAGCCAGCGCCACCGCGATCTGCAGCGGGCCCGCGACCAGGGACTCGGCGACGGTGAGCCAGTGCCCGGCGAATCGGGGGCTCCTGGCGATCAGCACGCCCGCTCTGGCCATCGCCTGTTCCGCCGCGGCTCGGTAGGCGCCCGACCGGACCGGGCCGGTCAGCGCCGAGGCGGTCACCAGGGCCTCGGCCAGCGAGGAGGCACCGGACGGGCTCGCGTTGTCGCCCGGATCGGAGGGCCTGCGCACCAGAGCTTCCGCATCGTCGGCGGTGTCGTGGAACAGGCCAGCGATCTCCGGGTCGGCGAAGTGCTGCAAGGCCACGTCGAGCAGGGTCTCGGCCTCGGTCAGCCAGCGGGGCTCCGAGGTGGCCTGATGCAGGGCCAGCAGCCCCTGGGCCAGGCAGCCGTGATCCTCCAGCACTCCCCTGGCGCTGCCCGCCGCCCCGTCCCGAGAGCTGCGTAGCAGCCTGCCGTCGATCAGGTGCAGGTTCAGCAGCAGTTCGGCGGCCTCGACAGCGGCCCGCACCCAGTCCGGCCGATCCAGCGCAGCGCCCGCCTCCGCCAGAGCGGTGATCGCCAAGCCGTTCCATGCGGTGACGACCTTGTCGTCCCTGGCAGGCTGGGGCCTGCGATCCCGGGCGGCCCGCAGCGTGGTCCTGATCCGCTGCCACCGCGCCTCGCCGCCGTACTCGGCGGCCGCCGCCACGGCGGGAGCATCCCCCGCAGGCCCTGCGGCAGGCACGGAATCCGGGTCGGCAAGGAGTCGCAAGGTCGAACTGCCGTGCTCGAAGCTGCCTTCGGGGGTCACCGCAAGCAACTCCGCCGCCCAGCGACCGTCCTGCTCCCCGAGCACCTCGATCAGCTCGTCCGGGGTCCACACATAGGTGAGGCCCTCCACGCCGTCGGTGTCGGCGTCCAACGACGAGGCGAAGCCGCCCTGGCCGGTGCGCAGCTCGGTCAGCAGGAACTCCGCCGTCTCCACCGCGACCCGGCCCGCCAGCGCCGAGCCGGTTCGCCGAGCCAGATGGGCGTACACCCGCAGCAGCAGGGCGTTGTCGTAGAGCATCTTCTCGAAATGCGGCACGACCCAGCCCGCGTCCACGCTGTAACGGGCGAATCCGCCCGCGAGCTGGTCGTACAACCCGCCACGGGCCATCGCCGCGCAGGTCTGCTCGACCAGGTGGAGCGCGCCGGGGTCGTCGGTGCGCTCGTGATGACGCAGCAGGAACTCCAGCACCATCGACGGCGGGAACTTCGGCGCCCCGCCGAACCCGCCGCGAGTACGGTCGAAGACCGCCGTCAGGGTGGCCACCGCCTCGACGAGGGTGGTCTCGTCCACGGGCGCGGCGGGCAGCGGCGCGGTCTGCTCGGCGAGGCCCGCCACGATCCGCGTCGCCGCCTCGCGGACCTCCCCGCGCCGCTCCTGCCAGGCCGCCGCCACCGCGTCGATGAGCTGCGGGAACGACGGCATGCCGGGATGCGGGGTCGGCGGGTAGTAGGTGCCGCAGTGGAAGGGCTCACCCTCCGGGGTGAGGAAGCAGGTCATCGGCCAGCCGCCGCTGCCGGTCATCGCCTGGGTCGCGGTCATGTAGACGGCGTCGACGTCGGGCCGTTCCTCGCGGTCGACCTTGATGTTGACGAAGTTCTCGTTCAGCAGGGCGGCGATCGCCTCGTCCTCGAAGGACTCGTGCGCCATGACATGACACCAGTGACAGGCCGCGTAGCCGACGGAGAGCAGCACCGGCACGTCCCGCCGCACCGCCTCCGCGAACGCCTCCTCGCCCCAGGGATACCAGTCCACCGGATTGTCGGCGTGCTGTTGCAGGTAGGGACTCGTCGCGTCTGCCAAGCGGTTCGCCATGAGCCCTACTCTGGCAGCCTGCGGCGCGGAAGACAGGGAAAGGGCCGCGCTCGGTGCCGGTCGCCTGGTCCTCCCGCATGCGCAGGCCCGGCGGCCCCGGCCGCGCGAAGTCGAGCGCGTCACCGACGGCGCCGCACGGCGCGGCGGACAGGTTCTCGCTTTCCCGCTACAGCGGCTTACCGATGATCGCAGCGGTCACGATCGAGCAGACTCCACTCCATGAGAGGCCGCAGCGCGGCGAGGAGCCCTCGGCCCCGTTCAGTCGGAACGTAGGTGACGAGCACCGGAGTCGTCGGCACCACCGTCCGTTCGATGAGCCGGTTGGCTTCGAGTTCACGGAATCGCTGCGCCAGCATCCGGTCCGAGATGCCGGGTACATGGTTGCGGTATTCGCGGAAGCGGCGGGCGCCCTGAACTCCGGCAAGCAGCATCACTGCCGTCCACTTCTTGCCGACGAGTTCCACCGCGTCGAGGAAACTCCGACATTTCTCCTCGTCGGCCGCATCGAAGCCTGCCTGCGACGCGGGCCCCCGGTGCGGTTCTCTGGTCACCACGCGCGAGACCCTACCAACTTACAAGACATTAGTGACTTACTGGTTGTTTGCCCCTGTTGGCGGGGCGCAGGGATGCTCGCGGCATGATCACGCAACCTCGTCGGCAGCTGCGGTGCCCGTGAACACTCCCGTGAGTTCGACGTTCCGCGCCGCAGGCATCGGCGGGCGGTCCCACGATCCGCTGCGGGCTCCGACCGGCCCGGTGACATGCGCCACGCAGCGATCTCTCCCGAGTGGACGGAGCGCACGCGGACCAGCCCTCGCAGGCGGCCTGCTCGCATCCCGCACACCGGGCAGGCTCCGCAACACCGACCGCACGCCGGTGACGGCAGTGCTCGGCCCCGGCCTGGACCGGCACTCGGAACATTCCCGATGACGGACGTCATCCGACAAACGGAATCATGAAAGGCGGCACCGTGCCCGGGACATGAGTTCGGCCCGCACACTCGACCCCTTGGATCTCAATCGCCCAGGAAGGTAATACGCACACCATGAAGATCGGCATCGGAATACCCAATCAGATCCGCGACGTGAACCCGACGATAATTCCAGAATGGGCGTCGCGAGCCGAGCGAGCCGGCTTCTCCGCGCTGGCCACGATAGGTCGAATCGCCTATCCGGCCGTGCTGGACACCATCGCCCTGGCCGCTGCGGCCGCCGTCACCAAGACCATCGGCTTAACCAGCACCGTCCTGCTGGCCACCACCACGCCGCCTGTTCTGCTGGCCAAGGAGCTGGCGGGCATCGACGGATTGTCCGGCGGACGGCTGACACTGGGCGTCGGGATCGGCGGAAACCGACCCGATGACTTCGTCGTCGACGGACTGCCCGCCAAGGGGCTCGGCAAGCGCATCGACAGCGATCTCGCGGTCTACCAGGACGTCTGGAGCGGCAGGCCTGTCGGCGGGGCACCAATTCGGCCGTACCCACCGGCACTCGCGCAGTTCCGCTGCTCTTCGGTGGATCGGCGCCCGCGTCGTACCGGCGGATGGCCGAATGGGGCGAGGGATACGTCGCCGGTTCGGTGCCTGCCCCGATGGTGGAACCCAGCTTCGACGCGGCGCGGCAGGCATGGAAGGAGGCAGGCCGCGACGGCTCGCCGAGACTCGTGGCCATCGCCTACTTCGCCCACGACGACCTGGCCACCGGGCAGGACAACGTCCGTGACTATTACTCGGCGGTCGGGAGCGATACCGCCGACTTCATCGCGGGCAATGTCCACCATGGGGCGGCAGGCGTCCAGGCCGCCATCGAGTCCTTCTCCGCGATCGGGGCGGATGAGCTGATCTTCCACCCAGCCGTGCCGGACCTGAACGAGATCGAGAAACTCGCCGAGGCCGTCCGGTAAGCCGCCGGAACCAGGCAGGGTGGCCGCCGGTGACGGCTGCCTGCGGCCACCACACCGGCCGGAGCCGGTATCAGCACCGCAACCGCCTGCGCGCCGCCCCGGCAGCACGGTGCCGACCCGGCAGTCTGCCGCCGTCGTCCCGGGTGCGGTTCGCCGTCGGCGAGGCCGCACCGGTGTGCAGGTCCGGTGGGCGGGAGATCCGCCGTTCCTGCGCGCGCCGAGGAGTTCGAGCGCCCGCACCGTCGAGGCCGACCCGATCGGATGCCGCACACTGGGCGGATGAACGCGGGACGAGCGGCGGCCAGGGGTCGGGCGCGGTGGACGGCCGACGCCAGGAGCGCGACGGTGACCGGCGGCGAGGCCGTGCTGCGGCCGGACTCGGATCGCCGCGACGCCTGGACACTACTGGTCGATGGCACCCCGCAGTCCCACGTCGACCTTGCCGAGCCGAGCTATCTGCTCTTCGAATACGTCCGACGCCTCGGGCACGTGGTCGACCTGGTCGGACAGCCGGGCGCGGCGCTCGACGTCGTCCATCTCGGCGGCGGGGCGCTCACCCTGCCGCGCTATGTCGCCGCCACCCGACCGGGCTCCCGACAGCGAGTGGTGGAGTACGACGAGGCCCTCACCGAGTTCGTCCGCACCGAGCTGCCGTGGGACAAGCGGGCGAGGATCAGAGTCAGCGGCGCCGACGCACGGGAGTGGCTGTCCCGACAGCGGCCGGACTCGGTGGATCTGCTGATCGTGGACGTCTTCGCCGGGGCCCGCACGCCTGCCCATCTGACCTCGGCGGAGTTCGTCACCGCTGCCGCCGGGTTGCTGCGACCCGGCGGCGTCTACGCGGTCAATGTGGCCGACGGCCCGCCGCTGTCCTTCGCCCGCAGGCAGGCGGCCACCCTGCGCTCGGTCTTTCCCGAGACTCTGCTGATGGCCGAGCCGGGGCTGCTGCGGGGCAGGCGGTTCTCGAACCTGGTGCTGGTGGGCTCAGCCGCGCCGCTGCCGGTGGCCGAGCTGACCAGACGAACGGCGGGCGACCCGACGGCGGCCCGGCTGCTCGAGGGCGCGGCGTTCGCCGAGTTCATCGGCACCGCGACGCCCGTCGGCGACGCCGACGCCACGGCCTCACCGCTGCCGCCCTCGGGGGTGTTCGGGCGGTGAGCCGTGCCGAGGAACGGGCTGGTCCAGCCAGACCACGAATCGCGCCGAACGACGTGGCCGCCGAAGCCTCTAGTCGGTGATCTTCGGGTGCCTCGTTCCCGCCAGGGTCAGCCAGACGACACGCTGCGCCTGATCAGGGCAGTACCAGACCCGACCGCCCGAGGTCGCCTCGTACTGCCACTGGTCAAATACCCGGCCCCGGATGACGCGGGTCGAGAACTCACCACGCAGTCGATGCTGCCGTTCAGGCCGCTCCGGATTCGTCGGCCGTTCTGAAAGGATGACCCAGGCTTCCCAGGTGTTCGACGGCGCATCTCGACACAACTCCTCCCACCCTTTCGCCGCTTCCGAGGTGGCAAACCGGACAAGCCACCCCTCCGGGCGTCGAGGCGGTGCTGCGCGATCACCACGCTTTCCTGACACTGCTCACGTCTCCATCGGATTCGGCACCGGACCGAAGTCACCGTCCAACGGACCGGACAACTGAGCGGACAGCTCCGGGTCCGCGTAGATGACTGCGGTTGCCTTCCACTCCCGCACCGTCTGCGCGACCACCGTCCACCGTCCGACCTCGGCCGATACCCGAAATGCCCTGGCAAGGTCCTCGACGAAGGCTCGGCGAGCATGCTCTGGAAGAACGTCCACCCAGGGGAACTCGACAGCCGCCGCACTCGCCAACTTCGGGGCATCCAGTTGTGACAGCAGGCCCCGTACCAGCCGGGCCGCATCGAGCGCACCCTCCGCCCTGCTGTTGGCCCGATCTTCTCGGGTCAGCAGCAGATCGGGCCCGTCTCGTCTATGGACCCGCACGTCGCCTTCCTCGGTCAGCTTGGCCACGCCCTTGGGATCACGCTGCAACTCACTCCAGTGCACGTCAGAGGCCATACCGCAATTCTGAACTATTTCGGAAGTAGGCGCAAGTCGCCTCTCCGCCCCGCTCACAGCCTCGGATCGACCGGATCGGACTCCAGCGCCAGCACCGCGAAGGCGCACTCGTGCACCCGCCACAGCGGCTCCCCCGCGACGAGCCGCGCCAGGCCTTCCAGCCCCAGCGCGTACTCCCGCAGGGCCAGCGATCGCTTGGTGTCCAGCTTCCGGTCCTTTAGCCGGGTCAGGTTGGCGGGCTGGAGGTAGTCGGGGCCGTAGACGATCCGCAGATACTCCCTGCCACGCACCTTCAGGCCCGGCTGCACCAGGCGATCCTTCGCCCTGGTGAGGTTGTCGGCGGGCTTGACCACCATCCCCTCGCCGCCCTCGGCGGTCAGGTCCGTCCACCAGGCGACCGCCGACTCCACGGCGGCGGGATCGTCGAGATCGACCTCGACGCGGCGGGTCGTGCGGAAGGTCGCAGGCGCGGCCGCCACCAGCCGATCCGCGACGGCCAGGTGCCAGTCATGCGGCCGGTCCTCGAAGGTCGAGCCCTCGGCCGCCAGGAGCTCAAACGGCGCCAGGCGGACGTCGTCAAGCCCCGACATCGGCGCGCAGTAGCGGCGGTAGGCCTCGCGGAACGCGGCAGCATCGGAGGCACGTCGCGTGGTGCGAGCCAGGAGTTCCGCCACGTCGGCGCCTCGCGACGCCGCAGCGGAGAGGCTCGCGACGGCGGCGGGCAGGGCAAGCTCTGCGGCGGCGCCGACGGCGGCGAAGTTCTCCCGGATGAGCTCGTCCGCCTTGGCGTTCCAGGGCAGCAGCTCGACGTCGAACAGCAGCCACCCGCCTGCCTGCTCGGCCCAGAGCCCTGCCGTCTCGCAGGCTCGCCGAACCCGGTCGAGCAGCCGTCGGGTGTCCGCCACGCCGAAGAAGGACCGGCCCGTCCTGGTGTAGACCGCGCCCGCGATCTCCGCCTGCTCCTCGTCGCTCATGCCGAACCTGAGCCGCGCCGTCTCGGCGTCCCGACACACCAGGACCACCGCACGGGAGCCCATGTGCTTCTCCTCGCAGACCACCCGGCGCACCCCGGCCCCGCGATAGGCCGCGAAGGCCTCGTCCGGGTGTTCCAGCAGGTCGGGACGTGCCGAGGTCGGCGAGGGGGCCATCGTGGGCGGCAGATAGGCCAGCCACCTCGGGTCGAGAGAGAACCGGCTGATCACCTCCAGTGCGGCCGCCGACTGCTCCTCGCGAACGGTGACCCGGCCGTGGTGCGCGGTCTGCACGGTGCGCCTGCCCGCGACGTCCTCGATCCGCAGGACGTCGGGCTCGACCCTGGCAGGCATGGTGTCCGCGCCTGCC
The DNA here is from genome assembly GCF_001941625.1 of Actinoalloteichus fjordicus. NCBI lineage: Bacteria > Bacillati > Actinomycetota > Actinomycetes > Pseudonocardiales > Pseudonocardiaceae > Actinoalloteichus > Actinoalloteichus fjordicus. Next base: position 861,154 of record NZ_CP016076.1, on the reverse strand, counting down.
TCGGCGGCGGGCGCGGGCGAGGACAGCGGGCGGGCAGGTTCGTACCAGACCTGCTGGGCGGGCACCGAGACCAGCTCGCGCTCCGGATAGCGCAGCGCGGTGAGCCTGCCGCCGAACACACAGCCGGTGTCCAGGCAGAGCGTGTTGTTCACCCATTCCGCCTGCGGGATGGGCGTGTGCCCGTAGAGCACCATCGCGGACCCGCGATAGTCGTTCGCCCACGGATACCGGACGGGCAGCCCGTACTCGTCGGTTTCGCCGGTGGTGTCCCCGAACAGCGCGAAGCTCCTGACCCGCCCGGAGGCCCGCCCGTGATAGCGCTCCGGGAGTCCCGCGTGCGCCACCACGAGCCTGCCCTCGTCGAGCACGTAGTGCGCGAGCAGCGAGTCGCAGAAGCCCTGCACACGCCGGGTGAACTCCGGCGGCTCCGCCGCGAGCTGGGCCAGCGACTCGCCAAGGCCGTGACCGATCGAGACCTTCCGGCCCTGCAGGGCTCTCAGCAGTTTCGCCTCGTGATTGCCCGAGACACACAGGGCCGTGCCGTCGGAGACCATGCCCATCGCCAGTCGCAGGACGCCGGGAGTGTCCGGACCCCGATCGACGAGGTCGCCGACGAACACCACCCGCCGCCCTGCCGGGTGCTCGGCTCCCACCGCCCGGCCCTCGGCGTCGCGACGAAGCCGGTAGCCGAGGTCGCCGAGCAGGGCCTCCAGCTCGGCCCGGCAGCCGTGCACGTCGCCGATCACGTCGAACGGGCCGGTCTCGCCCCGCAGGTCGTTGCGCAGCGGTTCCAGGACGATCTCGGCGTCGGCGACCTCCTCGGGGCTGCGCAGCACGTGGACCCGGCGGAAGCCCTCCTTGGCCAGTCCCTTGATCGACCGCCGCAGCTCGGCTCGGTGCCGACGCACCACGTCCGCGCCGAAGTCGCGATCCGCGCGTTCGGCGTTGCGCCGGACGCAGACGCCCTCGGGCAGGTCCAGCACGATGGCGACCGGCAGCACGTCGTGCTCCTTGGCCAGACGCACCAGGCTCGCCCTCGCCTGTCGCTGCACGTTCGTCGCGTCGATCACGGTGAGCCGCCCGAGAGCGAGCCGGGCACCCGCCACGTGGTGCAGGGCCTCGAAGGCGGGGACCGTCACCGACTGGTCGTTCTCGTCGTCGCCGACCAGGGCGCGGAAAGCGTCGCTGGCCAGGACCTGCGACGGTCGGAATTGCGTACGCGCGAAGGTGGACTTGCCTGCGCCAGTGGCGCCGATCAGCACCACGAGAGCGGTCTGCGGCACTGCGATCGTGCTCATGCGGACGCCCCTTCCTTCGCCGAGGACCGCGCGGAGGCCACGGGCCCCCGATCGTCCTGTCTGCTGAACACGGCGAGCTGGGTGAGCGGCCCGAGATCCGGATGAGTCGCCCCGACCCCGTCGAAGCGAACGCGGTAGCCGTGTCGATGACAGACCTGCCGTGCCCAGCTCGCGAACTCGCCCCTGGTCCACTCGAATCGGTGATCGGCATGGCGGAATCCCGCCGATGTCAGGGAGTCGAACAGCACGTTGTACTCCACATTCGGGGTGGTCACCACGACGGTGCCCGGCCGGGCATGGCCGAACACGGCCCGTTCGAGGGCGGGCAGCCGAGCGGGGTCGACATGCTCGACGACCTCGATCAACGCCGCGCCGTCGTAGCCGACGAGATCGTCGTCCAGGTAGGTCAGCGCCGACTGGCGCAGGGTCAGCCGAGCACGCCGAGACTCCGGAAGCCGGTCGACGCCGATTCGTCGTTCGGCGATCCGCAGCGAGCGCATCGAGACGTCGACGCCGGTGACCGCTGTGAAGCCGGGGTCGGCCAGCAGGTCGGCCACCAGCTCCCCGCTGCCGCAGCCGAGATCGAGCACGCGGGCGGCCCCGGCCGCGCGCAGCGCGGTCACCGCCGCGAGCCGCCGCTGCCGCGCATGTTCGCCGCGCCGGGCGGTGCGGTGCGCGAGCACGTCGGCGACCGGGTCCGGCTCCTCGTCCTCGGGGACCTCGTCGGCGAGCCTGCCCAGGGCCGAGGCCACGTAGTCGCCGCGATGCGCCAGGTATCGAGCGGTGACCAGCTCGCGCTCGGGATGTCCGGCCAGCCAGCCCGACCCGGCACGCAGCAGCTTGTCGACCTCCTGCTCGGCCACCCAGTAGTGCTTGCCCGCGTCGAGCACCGGCAGCAGCACGTAGAGCTGGTTGAGTGCGTCGCAGAGCCGCATCGAACCGGTCAGGCGCAGCCGGGCGTAGGGCGCGTCGCCCCAGGCAGGCAGGCGCTCGTCCAGCGGCGGCGTCGTGCTGTCGACCTGCCAGCCCAACGGGGCGAACAGCCGGTGCGGCAGGCCCGCATCGCCCCGGACGGGCGCGGCGGGGACCTCGATCTCCAGGGGCAGCACGCTCTCGGCCAGCTCGGGTCGTGCCTCGCAACGGCCCCGCATCGCGGTGCCGAAGACCGAGCCCAGGGCGACCGCGAGCATCGAGGACGCGGCGTAGGGCCGGTCGTTGACGTAGGAGTCCAGCCCGGCGGCCTGACGTCCGCTCCGGCCCGCCCGCCGGGCCAGCGCGATCGGGTCGACCTCCAGCAGCAGTGCGGCCGTGCAACCGGCCTCGTCGGCCCGTGGATAGAAGACGTGGGCCGAGCCCGCAGACACCGAGAAGCTCTGCACCCGGTCCGGATGTTTGTGCAGCAGGAAGCCGAGGTCCGTCGCGGGCTGATGAGTCGTGGTCACGGTGAGCAGCACCGTGCCATCCTTCCCCAGCAGGACGCTCGTTCGCAGGCGGTTTACCGTCCAACCGTTCCACCGGGAGGACAGGGCCGAGCGCCTGCTCAGGACGGCGATCCGCTTCACCCGCGGTCGTACCCACTCGCCACGCCGAATCCCTGGGCGGGGAACCGGCAGTGGCGGTGGTGTGCAATCACCCGGAGTCGCGGCTCCCGGCAGCGCCTCGCGTGGTGCTCGCGCCGTCGGTCGACGTACCGACCCGAGCGGACTCGGCCGAGCCGTCGCGCTCTGCCGTCGGATCTGCGGCCGAGTCGGCATTGCCGTCCGCGCCGCCCTCGGGGGTGTCGAAGCTGGCGGGCAGCTTACGCAGATGTCTGGTCATCGACCGCACCAGGAACCCGACCGCGATGAAGAAGAGCACCATCAGGACGAGCCCGACCGGCGACGACTTGCCGAAGTCCTCACCCTGCCCGCCGGGGTCGTCGACGCCGAAGGCCAGCGCCGACCACGCCAGCGCGCCCGCGCCGGCGATCACACCGTCACCTTCTCGTGTACGCCTGCGAACAGGTCGTCCTCCGGCAGGGTCGCGTCGACGAGGGACCGCACGAGTTCGTACTCCTCGGTGGGCCACACCTCGCGTTGGACGTCCAGCGGCACGGCGAACCACCTGCTGTTCGGATCGATCTGCGTGGCATGGGCGATGAGGGCGGCGTCGCGGGCCTCGAAGTGCTCTTCGCACCGCACCCGCGTCGTGACCCGCTCCATCACGTCGGGCCGCGACTCGTCCCAGTTCGCAAGCCACTCGCCGTAGGGCGACTCGATGCCGCGCGCGATCAGCTCCTCGTGGAACGTCGTCATCTTCGCGCGGGAGAACCCGTGCGAGTAGTAGAGCTTCTTGGGCTGCCACGGCTCGCCCGCCGACGGGAAGCGCTCCGGGTCGCCCGCCGCGTCGAACGCGGCCATCGACACCTCATGACAGCGGATGTGGTCCGGGTGCGGGTAGCCGCCGTTCTCGTCGTAGGTCACCATGACGTGCGGCCGGAACTCGCGGACGACGCGGACCAGCTCTTCGGTGGACACGTCGAGGTCGACCAGCGCGAAGCAGCCCTCGGGCAGCGGGGGCAACGGGTCGCCCTCGGGAAGCCCCGAGTCGACGAAGCCGAGCCACCGATGTTGGACGCCGAGGATCTCTGCCGCCGCCGCCATCTCCTGGCGACGCACCGCCGTGATGTTCTCGGCGATCTCCGGACGGTCCATGGCCGGGTTGAGGATGCTGCCCGCCTCGCCACCGGTACAGGTGACGACCATCACGTCGTGGCCCTCGGCGACATAACGCACCAGGGTTGCTGCGCCTTTACTCGATTCGTCATCCGGGTGAGCATGCACCGTCATCAATCGCAGCTTCTCAGCCATGGTGCGACCGTCGTCCCTCCTGCAGGTGTAACCGCCCCCCGGCGAGCAGCCTCCCAGGGCGGTCCGGGGATACTCGTCAACGCGAGCAACGATGCCATTGTTCCCGCCGTCTCTGACGATCCGCACTTGAGGTATGCATAGGCCGTGAACGACACCCCGCCGTCGACGACGCTGCGCCAGCGGCCAGCGGGCCGTTACGGCACCCCCACCCGCAGGCCGTCACGATGGGTGTTGATCGGATCGCTCATCGTCGCGGTGGGCATCGGCCTGGTGGCCTCTGTCGTGGCGTACCGCAACTACGGGAGTCCGCCGATTCGGGCGGAGCAGATCGCCTTCGACATCACCTCGGACGACGCGCTCGATCTCAGCTTCGAGGTGGTTCGGGACGAGCCATCCCGACCCGCCGTGTGCGTCCTGGAGAGCCGCGCGGAGAACGGCGACGAGGTAGGCAGACGCGAGGTCTACATCCCGCCCGCCGAGGGCTCGATGATCTACACCACGACGCTCCGCACATCGCAGCCGCCGGTCATCGGCGAGGTGTTCGGCTGTTCGTATGACGTGCCGGAATACCTGATCGACACTGCGCTGACTCCACCTGGAGGGGGGATGCGGCCAAGCGGGTGAACCGCAGCTCACGGCCCGGCCCGACGCAGGAAAACGAGCGACGGGCCTCTTTTGGCGTGCTAGCCTCGAAGCACAGCACGGTCCCCTGGTGGGCCGTGTTTTTCCGTATCCGGCCGGGAGTCCGGATGACTGCGGACGGGCTGGCGCCTGTTCGGGACAGAACGAGGAGTGGTGACCGTGAGCGACACCCAGGTGACCTGGCTTACCCAGGATTCCTTCGACAGGCTCAAGCAGGAGCTTGACGACCTGATCGCGAGCCGCCCGGTCATCTCGGAGAAGATCAACGCCGCTCGCGAGGAGGGCGACCTCAAGGAGAACGGCGGTTACCACGCCGCCCGCGAGGAGCAGGGTCAGCTTGAGGCGCGCATCCGGCAGCTCCAGGAGCTGCTGCGAGTGGCCAAGGTCGGCGAGACGCCGACCGAGTCCGGCGTGGCGCAGCCCGGCATGATTCTCACCGTCCGCTACGAGGACGACGAGGACACCGAGACCTTCCTGCTCGCGACGCGTGAGGAGGGCGGGGAGGGCAACCTCGAGGTCTACTCGCCGTCGTCGCCCCTCGGTCAGGCCCTGCTGGACGCGAAGGAGGGCGAGACCAGGGAGTACGAGCTGCCCAACGGCGGCACGATGAAGGTCACCCTGGTCAAGGCGGTGCCCTACGCAGGCTGACCACCATCAGACGATCCCTCGGGGCCGTATCCCTTCTCGGGATGCGGCCCCGTTGATCTGAGAAGCGGGGTGGGCGACTGCGGCGGGCGGGCCCGGGCCGGCTGAATTCGGCTCGACGCGGCATCGACTCGAACCGCGCGTTCCGCAGCCGAGACGACAGCGACCTCATCGGCCCGCATCTGCGTCGATGCGGTTCGGGGCCTCGGCTGTGATGCCGTCCGCGCACCGCGAGACCCGCCGCCCGGCGCCCGGCGCCGATGGTCCCTCAGTCCTTCGCGGCGTCGCGGACCAGGCGTTCCAGCAGCGGCCGGACGCGCGGCGCGACCGGCGTGGACAGCGCGATCGACGTCGAAGTGCGCTGGACCCACTCGACGTCCACCATCTCGTCGATCACCCGTTGGAGGTCCTCGTTGGAGCGCGCGACGATGCGCACCAGCAGGTCACCCTGTCCGGTGGTGGCGTGGACCTCGCAGACCTCGTCGAGCTCGGTCAGCCGCTCGGCGACCTCGCCCCGCCTGCCCTGGGAGATCTCCAGGATCGCGAAAGCCGTCAACCCATAACCCATCGCGGCGAGGTCGATGCGCGGCGGGAAGCCCGTCAACACGCCGCGTCGGGTGAGCCGCTCCAGCCTGGCCTGCACGGTGCCCCGCGCGACCGAGAGCCGTCGGGCGCACTCCAGCACGCCGAGGCGTGGCTCGTCGATCAACAACAGCAGCAGGCGTGCGTCGAGCGCGTCGAGTGCGTCGTCTTCTCCGCTGCGACTCATGACGTCCCATCTGGGCAGATTGCTCGAACCGAGTGAGCCGATCCGGGTGGAGCTGAGCAATCTGTATAGCAGGATCCACCGCTATTGCTCAGACTGCGATCGCGATCCCATGCTGGCTGTACCGCAGATCGGATTCGACGGCCGTGACGGAGGACCCCGTGACCGAGATCCTGGATCAGCAGAGCATCGACGACGTGAGTTTCGACCAGCTTCGGCAGCTCGTCGGACTCGTGGACTACGACGAGAGCCGCGACCCGTTCCCCGTGAAGGCGATGGACGCCGTGGTGTTCGTCGTCGGCAACGCGACCCAGAGCGCGTTGTTCTATCAAGTGGCCTTCGGCATGGAACTCGTCGCCTACTCCGGGCCCGAGACGGGCAATCGTGATCACAAGGCGTACGTCCTCAAGTCAGGTTCGGCGCGCTTCGTGCTGCGCGGCGGCGTGGCCCCCGACAGCCCGCTGTTCGATCACCACCGCGAGCACGGCGACGGCGTCGTGGACCTCGCGCTGGAGGTCACCGATGTCGACAAGTGCATCGCCCACGCCCGGCGGCAGGGCGCGACGGTGCTGGTCGAACCGCAGGACTCCAGCGACGAGCACGGAACGATCCGCACGGCCGCCATCGCCACCTACGGACAGACGCGGCACACCCTCGTCGACCGCTCCCGCTACACCGGCCCGTACCTGCCGGGGTTCGTGGCCAGGCAGGGCACGCTCCAGCGGCCGCCGGATGCGCCGAAGCGCCTGTTCCAGGCCGTGGACCATTGTGTGGGCAACGTCGAGCTGGGTCGGATGGACGAGTGGGTGTCGTTCTACAACCGGGTGCTCGGCTTCGTGAACATGGCGGAGTTCGTCGGCGACGACATCGCCACGGAGTACTCCGCGCTGATGAGCAAGGTCGTGTCCAACGGCAATCATCGCGTGAAGTTCCCGCTCAACGAGCCCGCAGTGGCGCAGAAGAAGTCCCAGATCGACGAGTATCTCGAGTTCTATCAGGGTGCGGGCTGCCAGCACATCGCGCTGGCGACCGGCGACATCCTAGACACGGCGGACCGGATGCGCGCGGCGGGCGTGGAGTTCCTGGACACACCCGACTCCTACTACGACGACCCCGAGCTGCGCGCGCGGATCGGCGAGGTCCGGGTGCCGATCGAGGAGCTGAAGCGGCGACGCATCCTGGTCGACCGCGACGAGGACGGCTACCTGTTGCAGATCTTCACCAAGCCAGTGGGCGACCGGCCGACCGTGTTCTACGAGCTGATCGAACGGCACGGTTCGCTCGGCTTCGGCAAGGGCAACTTCAAGGCCCTCTTCGAGGCCATCGAGCGGGAGCAGGACCGGCGGGGGAATCTCTGAGGTTCGACGGCTCGGCTAGGGGCGCGGGTCTGGGACGCGGGTGGTGATCACCGGTTCCGGGCCCGCGTCTGCGGGGATTCGCGGTGTCGCGGAGACTCGGCTACGGCGCCGCTGGCTCCGGCGTTCCGTTCGGCCAGATGCAGGGGGACGAGGCGCCGAGGGACAGATCGCCCTGCACGCTCGCCCTGATCGACATACGGAAGGCATCATCCTCGTGCTGCACCGAGATGAAGATGCGGTCGGGGCGATCATCCACCAGCACCTGATAGCCATTTTCAATCCAGTGCTGGTACACCGCCTCTACGTTTGAGTCGTTGTCCTCCCGAGGGAGTTCATCGAGAAAGTACCGCGTGGTGAACTGACTGCGGCCCAGCGGGCCGCGATCAGTAGGGTCCTGACACTCGACAGACATCGGAGATCCAATCTGCGTAAGACGCAGCTCCGGCAGCGCGGCCACGGCGCGCTGAATGTGACGTTCCGCACGTTCCGCCGCTTCTACTCCAGTCATAGTAGGCACCGGACCTACCTCTTTTCTGAAAATCAAGAACCCGGACACAATGACCACAAGAACACCCAATGCAACCAGGATGATTTTCCCTCGAGCCAGCTTCCTCTTTAGATTACTGGCCGACAACGATCCTCCCCATCCGCTCCAAAGAATCCGATTCTGGGTCCCAATATGCAGAATGTGCGTCGAGAGTCCCTAACGGGGACCACTCGCCCTGCGTCGGAGATTCGAACACCTGCCCACCGAACGCCTCATCAGCAGGGCTCCTCCCGTGCACGAAGGCCTCGATGGAACCGATAAAATCATCGTCTGCCATTGTGGCGTGCACGTTCTCCGCAGGAATTCCCAACTCGCTGACGTGGTCCACACCCACGCCAGGGCTGCCCGCGAAGATCAGGTTGTCAGCAGCTATCCCACCACTAGAGGCAGTGTGCCCGATGACCACTGAGCCATAACTATGGCCCATCACTGTATTATTGGACGGCTCGCCATGATGCGTAGCACGGAGCCCTTCCTGAAATGAAATTAGGGCAGCCGTCGCATTCCTCGCACTATCTGATTCCATCGCATCAACATTTTTCGGAGCGTCGTATCCGATCCAGGTGATCACCGAGGTGGCCGCCGCACGGTCCTCCATCGATGCCGTCATCTGCACCACATCCGACCTCTCCATCTGCATCCGAACGGACGTTAGATCCGTTGTCATTCCAGGAACCGAAGTCACGACATTATCCGCTTCATCTGGATTTCCAGCGGCGACAATGGCCCGACCGTTCCCTTCGATGTCGATTTTCATCAGGAACGCCGGTACTGCAGATTCCGATTCGGGCACCTCCAGCCGCGTTCTGATGTCCTCCAAGGCGGCGAGCGTTTCGTTGATGTCATCTAGCTCCCGCTGGCTGCGAGGCCCCCGGTCAGTCATCGCCTCCAGCTGCTCCCGGCGGTCCTCCAGCTCCGCTCGCTGTTCCTCGAGCAGCAGTCGATTCGCCCGATCTCGCACCTCCGCGGGGACGCCGTCCAGGCCGCCGACCAGATCACTGTCAGCGTAGATCAACGACTCCTGTTGGGCAGGACTCAACGAATCCCACCAGTCCTTGACGTCTGCTGGGTCGGTGTTCGGCCCTGGAATGGAGTCGCGCGGCACCTGACCTTCAGCTCCGATTGCCTGGGCGGTCAGGCCGACCATCTCAGGCAGCAGTTCTGCGAGCGCGGCAGCGGCGGTCTGGTCGGCCTCGGACACGTCCCGCAGGGCCGTATCGAGCAACATGACCAGTTCGTCGCGAACGGCGACCGCGTCGTCGAAATCTCCTTGATGCCCAGGGCCTTGTGACGGGGCACTGATCCGCCCGTCCTCGTAGACGGTGAGGCTGACCTCCTGCGCGCGACGCACCACATCCAACAGCTGATCCCGAGCCGTCGTGGTCTGATCCGTCAGGTCCAGCAGGATCGGCGGGATCTGCGCCATCGTGTCGGCGGCCTCGGTGAACTGTTCGTGCAGTCGGCCGAAGTGGGCGCGGGCGGCGTCGGCCGCCTCCCCGTGCCACCCGTCCAGCTCCACGACCTTCGCGGCGAGATCATCCGCGTGGTGGCTCAACCGGTCGGCGTGATCCGACCAGTTCTCGGCCGCCTTCTCGAAACGGCCCGGCTCCGCACGGCGCAAGTCTCCGAACGAGACCATCCACTCTCTCCCCTGTGGCCCGACTGCGCAGGCCTGCCCAGGCCGGGACCCACCATCCCGGCCGATCGTCCCCCAGACCTGTGGTCACTCCAGCACGAACGAGATGCGCGCTTCCTCATCGAGTCGCGAGTACTCGTCGGCGTTCTCCTTGAGCAGGCCGCCGCCCGCCGCAGTGCGCGCGCCGAGGGTCTCGACCGCCGCCTGCCACTGTGATTCGGCATCGATCAGCGTGGTGCTGGCCTCGAATCCCTGGTTGAGGCCGCCCAGGGCGGCGGACTCGCCGCTGAGTTCGCCGACCGACGCGCCGATGTCATCCGCCAGGGCGATCAGTCCGTCCCCGGTGCCGCGTAACGCCTCGGGATCGACATCGAAGCCTTCGGACACGTCCCGCCTCCCCGCGATAGACCGCCTCGACCGACACGCAAGGTAGCAACGTCGTGACTCCCGCAGTATTGCTTCGGCGCAATCACCGGCGAGGAGGGTGCGAATTCCACCATCTGGCAGAGCAGCGGGGAGGAGAGTCGCCACCCGATCGCATCAACAGGCGAGCACGATTCGACGACGAGTCGCTGGCAGGGACAGTGCGGCGTCAGAGCAGGATCGTGTGCCCGGCCCCGAGACGCTGGACGACCTCGCGTCGGTGATCGGGACCCCGCGTCTCCAGGTTCAGTGCCACGTCGACCTCGCCAAGGGCCAGCGCCCCGGAGATTCGGGAGTGCTCCACGTCGATCACGTTGGCGCCGAGGGCGCCGACCTCGGTGAGCAGGGCCGCCAGCGAGCCGGGCCGGTCGGGGATGCGCACCTTCAGTGCGAGATACCGGCCGCCTGCGGTCATGCCGTGCTGGATGACGTGCAGGAGCAGCAACGGATCGATGTTGCCGCCGGAAAGGACCACGGCCACCGGCCCCTCGAAGCGGCCGGGGTGATCGAGCATCGCCGCCACGCCCGCGGCCCCCGCAGGTTCGACGAGCATCTTCGCCCGCTCGAGGCAGAGCAGCAGCGCCCGAGACAGCGACTCCTCGCTGACGGTGATCACGTCGTCGACGAGTTCGGCGACATGGCGGAAGGTGACCACGCCGGGCTCGCCGACGGCGATGCCGTCCGCCATCGTCTGCATCTCGGCCAGCCGGACGGGCGCCCCGGCGGCCAGCGAGGCGGGCCAGGCCGCCGCGTTCGCCGCCTGTGCCGCGATGATCCGCACGTCCGGTCGCTGCGGCTTCACGGCGGCGGCGATGCCCGCCACCAGCCCGCCGCCGCCTGCGGCGACCACGATGGTCCGCACGTCGGGCAGTTGTTCGAGGATCTCCAGCCCCACGGTGCCCTGCCCGGCGACGACGTCCTCATGATCGAAGGGGTGGATCAGCTCGGCCCCGGTCCGCCGCGCGTGCTCGGTCGCCGCCGCCAGGCTCTCCTCCAGCACCGCCCCGACCAGCCGCACTTCGGCGCCGTAGGCCTTCGTGGCCGACATCTTGGGCAGGGAGGCCTGTTCCGGCATGAAGACCGTGCAGGGGATGTCGAGCAGCGAGGCCGCCAGGGCGACGCCTTGCGCGTGGTTGCCTGCGCTCGCGGCCACCACGCCGCGCGCCCGTTGCTCCGGCGACAGGTTGTGGATGCGGTGATAGGCGCCTCGGATCTTGAACGAGCCGGTGCGCTGGAGGTTCTCGCACTTGAGATGCACCTCGGTGTCACACCGATCCCCCAACGCCCGCGAGGGTCGCAGAGGAGTCTCGCGAACCACCCCGGCCAACAGGCTTCGGGCGGCCTTGATCCGATCGACGCTGACCAGCTCCATGGCCGGCCATCCTGCCAGGCGATCCGGGACATCGGGGGCGAGCAGGACGCGAATCACCCGTCGTCGGAGTCGACTGCCATACATCACCCGATGGTGGGAAGCGATGAATAGTCACGAGTACGCTTCGGAAGAGTGATCCGCCATCGGAGTGGATCTGGCTGCGACGAGGAGAGGGACGGCGGTGTTCGGGGCGAGACAAGCCGGAGTGTCCTCCCTGGTGATGAGCGTGCTCGCCGCCACGGCGCTGACGGGCGCGGCGTTCTTCACCGTCTCCAGGATCGACTGCGATCCGTCCCCGCGCTATGAGGAGCGCAACGGCGTGACGGAGCTGGTCGACTCCTGCCTGACCGCCGAGGAGCTGCCCACCTCCCCTCGGCTGCGCAATCGCGCGGAGCGAACCGATCGGGACACGCCGAAGGTCCCCGCCGACCTGCACCGCTGATCGCCGCATCGCCTGCGCACTGACAGCGCTGGCTGGGCGTCTCCCCCGCCGAGTCGCGGCCGCCCGCCCGGCGTCCTTCCCGCTGGATCACCTCTGTCGAGTCCCGCGCACGGCTCCCGGAGGCGCTTCGGCCGCCCCTCGCCGACCTTGACGCAGCCGTCTCGTGCCCGGCTCGTCGACGCATCACCGCTGGTCTCGCCCACCGCCGAGGAGCCGCAGCCAGGCTCTACAGTGCGGGGAGGTGATCTCGGCGGACACCGTCGTCGGTCACCGACCGAATCGTGGAGAGTCGATGAGTGAGGACGAGGACAGATGAAGGCGACGACGGTCACCGGCCCCCTTGCCCATCACGGCGAGGGCCCGGTGTGGAATCCCCAGCGTGGCGTCCTGCACTGGGTGGACATGCTCGCGGGCGGGGTGCTGACCAGTGATCCGAGTTTCGACGAGGTCCACAGGACCGAGGTGGGCGAGGTCGCCGCGGTGGTGCGGCCGGTCCGGGACGGCGGGCTGGTGGTCGCCGTCGAACGCGGCTTCGCGCTGATCCCGCCCGGCTCGGACCGCCCGGAGCGGCTGCCCGAGGTGTGGTCGGACCCGTCGGTGCGGATGAACGAGGGCGGCTGCGATCCGCAGGGCCGGTTCTACGTCGGGTCGATGGCCTACGGCGCGACGCCGGACCGGGGCAGGCTGTTCCGGCTGGACCCCGACGGCTCGGTCTCGGTGGTGCTGGAGCCGGTGACGATCTCCAACGGCCTGAACTGGAGCCTGGACGGCGAGACCGTCTACTACATCGACACCCCCACCGGCCGGGTCGACGCCTTCGACTTCGACTCAGGCGCGGGCGAGTTCCTGAATCGCCGGCCGTTGATCGAGATCGACTCCGAGCACGGCTCGCCCGACGGCATGGCGATCGACGCCGACGGCAGGCTGTGGGTGGCGCTGTGGGGCGGTTCGGCGGTGCACTGCTACTCGACGAACGGGACGTTGGAGGAGGTCGTGGAGCTGCCGGTGCGGCAGGTCACCGCGTGTGCGTTCGGCGGGGACGCCCTGGACACCCTGTACATCACCACGTCTCGCGACGGCTTGAGCGATCCGGAGACCGACGCGGGCGCGTTGTTCGCGGTGACACCGGGGGTATCGGGCGTGCCGGTGCTGCCGTTCGCGGGGCTCACCGGGCGGGAGTGACACCGAGGATGTCGTGGTCGGCGGCTCGCCGGAAGTCGCCGATCATCCTGCGGTGTCACGGGGATCGACTATCCCCATACCGCCGACCTGCGTCGCCTCATACCGCCGCACGGCCGGTTCGGGCTCGATACTGACGGGCGAGGTGATCTCGAAGTCGGGCGGGCCGGAACTGGTAGACGGCACCCACCTGACGCAGTACGCCGCGTGCGTAGGCATCTTCGAGGAACAGTCTCCCGTCGCTCAACGAAGTCACCAGCATCACTGCGCGTCCGAAGAGCGGCCCCGGGACCGATCAGCCTGCGACGACCGGCGCTCGATCTCCCGAACAGCGACGGCGACGGGAGTCCTGCCTGCCTCCAGGCAGGCAGGCTCGCGGGACTCCGCAATCGAGGATCGGCCCCGTGACGAACGGCCGCAATCCGCCGAGGGCGACCTCTCAGAACCACCTAGATCCGATCACTCCGTCTGCTTTCTGTTGATCATGAAAAAGGCCAATGCCGCCCCGCAACCGACGACTCCGATCGAGAGGGAACCGACTTCGGTCGAGAAGACCTCCAATGCCATGAACACTCCGATGATGACGAGGAGGATGAGGGCGACGGTAGAGACCGTGTACTTCTGAGACATTGCTCTTCTCCTAGAACTTCTCCGTCGAGAACTGATCTCCGGTGTTGGGCGACCCCGCTAGGCGGGTTCACGGTCTGGGACTCGGCTTCGGGTCCCCGACTCCCCTACTCACCACTGTCGACAGCCGACGCTCGGCTTGGAGAAGTCCACTGCGGTCGGGCTGGGTAAGCGGGTTGATCCGGGTGGCGGCGCCCGAGGGTGTCTCTGCGAGTGGAGGCGACAGGACAGCCGCAGGCCCAGGGGACTGACGTCCCTGGCCGGTATCGACGGTCGAGGTCAGCGAGCCGTCCGGGGCCGGAGCAGTAGCGGTGGCTGATCGCACCGATGCCGTCGCGAAGTGCGACCTGGTCTGAGAGTCGGTCATGTGGTCGAACACCTCCCCTCCTGCGATATGCGTGGTGATCAGGTGTCCACCGAAGTCAGGAATGAAACTGCTCCATTCGGAGTCTCGGTATGGACCAGAGCCGTGTACGTGCTTGGGCTGCTGGTGTGCCCGCCGTGGTCGGTGCGTTCGGTCAGGCCAGCGTGTCGAGGCCGGCCGGGCGGTCGATCGTGACACCCCTGAGCGGAGCTTCATAGCGGCCGTCAGTGCCGCGCGCGGGGCCGATCGCACCCTCGGCGCCTACGACCGCATCAAGCGCAGCCGTCCCCGTCCACTCGACGCCGTGGCCAGTGCTCGGACACGGGCCAGCGGAGCCCTGCGGGGTCTCCCGGAGCAGCCCGAGGAGCGCGTCCGGGCTGCCGGTGATGTCCTCCCACTCATCGGGCAGATCCTCGGCGGCGGTGTGCCAGCGCACCTCTAGTGCGTCTCGGCCACGAATTCCCCATATCCGCACCTCCCCTCGCACTCAGCGCGCGCACCCTTAGGCGAGGTTCCTGACGAGCGCAGTGCGGGTCTCGGCCGATGGTGGGAGGAGAACGACATCGCCGTGCACGGCGCCGACCCGAAGACGTTCCCAGGGATCGAGTCCCTCGCCTCGTTGTGGATTTCGTAATCCTTCGCCACCTCACCCAGCGTGCCGGGCATCTGCCTAGGCAAGAAAGGAGATCACCGCCTGATCCGATGTCCCGGGACACGGTGCCCAGTCCCACGCACGGTGAAACGTCTCCGTACCCGCCTGCGAGGGATCGAGAACGTGCCGTCGCACTCATCCAGGCGAACCGGTGCTCCGTGCAGAGGATCTGCCGCAGCCACGATGGACGTCGGCGGGAAACGCCTCGCCCGCCCGCTTCGAGCGCGACCCACCGCCCGGTGGGTGTCCGATGCGTCGTCCCTCGGTACCCGTTGTCGAGAGCATGCCCTTGGGATCCCTGACCCTGACCCCTGATCCCTGATCCCTGGAAGAATCGGCCCGATCCGAAGAGAGCACGCATACGACTGAGGAGGACCCCGGATGGATCCCCTGCGCGACGGTGATCCACGCCAGGTGGGCGCCTATCGCCTTCGCGGGCGACTGGGCGGCGGCGGAATGGGGCAGGTCTTCCTGGGCAGCTCCCGCAGCGGCCGTCAGGTGGCGGTCAAACTGGTGCGTGCCGAACTCGCGGAGGACGTCGAATTCCGGCGCCGCTTCGCGGTGGAAGTCGACGCCGCCCGGCGGGTCGGCGGCTTCTACACCGCCCAGGTCGTCGACGCCGGCCCCGAGGACGTCCCACCGTGGCTGGTCACGGCCTACATCCCCGGCCCGTCCTTACAGCAGGCTGTCGAGAAGCACGGACCGCTTCCCACTGAGGCGGTCGCCCTGCTGGGAGCCGGACTGGCCGAGGGGCTCGCCGCGATTCACGCCTGTGGCCTGGTTCACCGAGACCTCAAGCCGTCGAACGTGATCCTCGCCGACGATGGTCCCCGCGTCATCGACTTCGGCATCGCGCGTGCGCTCGACAGCACCTCCCACACCCTCTCCCGCGTCGTCGTCGGCACCCCGTCGTTCATGTCTCCCGAACAGGCGCGCGGTCAGGAGATCGGTCCGTCCAGCGACGTGTTCTCGCTCGGTCTCATCCTGGCGTTCGCCGCCACCGGTCGCAGTCCGTTCGGCACCGGCCCTGCCGAGGCGATCGTGTACCGCATCGTCCACGACGAACCCGACCTCGTCGGCCTGCCGAGCCGTCTGGCGGGCACGGTGCGACGCTGCCTGGCCAAGGACCCCGGCCGCCGCCCCAGTGTGGCCGACATCATCGACGAGCTCGCTGAATTCGGTCGGACGACGACCCGCTGGCTCCCACCGACGATCTCGACGATGATCGATGAACGTCGCATGCAGACCACGATCGATCTCGGCTCCGGACCGACCGCGCAGCAGCGGCGCGGCGGTGGCACACGGCTGCTCGATGCTCAGACCGGACACCCTCACCGGGACTCGGGCCGCTCGACGGCGAGAAGGCAGGACAGGGCCGCATCGACAGCCGCGCTGGTGCTGCCCTTGCTGTGTATTCCGGGCCTGCTGTTCCTCACGTTCGAGGCCGCCGGGGCCCTCGACGAACGCGGAGCACCGATCGCGCTGTTGTGGACGAACCTGGTGCTCGCCGTCGTCGAGATGGCCCTACTCGTCGTGGGGGTGCTACTGCTGTCTCAGCGTCAAGCGGCCGGGCGCGGAATCATCGTGACGGTCGGGATCGTGGTCGCCCTGCATACTCTGACTCCCAGCCTGCAGGCGGTGCTGACCGGTGCGTTGGTGCCGATAGGCGATCTACGCGGGCTCCTCGTATACGTCATCTCTCCGTTGACTTCCGTTGCGGCGGTGGCAGCCGTCGCCAGCGCGCGGCGCTCGGCGCTCGCACACTGATGCCGTGCTCGAGCGCTGGTGGCGGCTCGGCGGATCTCGTGATCGGCGACTCGCACGCAGCATCGCGCCGGGTCGCCGATCACGGGGGGATCGCCGATGAGGGCAGGTCTGCTCGTTCGGCGTCCATGACGGGCGGTGTAGGGGCGCGTGGGGCTCAGTACTGCGAAGGCCTGGGCAGACGGGCGCCGATGCGCGCCGCCGCCGATTCGGAGCACTGCGGTGTCGTCGCGGTGTCGGAGCATCACCGCCGCGATCCCCGCCTACCCTGGTCCGCCGGTGCCACTCCCGAGTTCGCGGGCCCGATGCGGCCTCGGGTCGAGGCCGCCGGGCAGGCCGTCCGGCGCAGTCGTTGGGTCAGACGATCCGGTGTCGCGCCACGGCGGCCATGGCGTCCTGGGGGCTGCTGAAGGTCTCGGTGCCCACCTGCGAATAGTCGACCAAGGTCTCGCCGCGCTCGGTCACGCAGACGAAGCTGTATCCCTGCCGAGGATCGGCTACCGCCGCCCGCCATCGTCCACGATGGACGTCGCTGGGAATCGCCTCGCCCACCAGCTTGTTTCCGGCCTGATCGACCACCCAGAAGGCGTCCGATCCGTCATTCCTCGACACCAGCGTCAGTTTCCGCGCCATTCTCGGGCCGCCTCCCCCGGTTCGATGACCGTCATCCCCATGGCTGAACCGACATGCTGCCGGACGGCGGACGACGGCGACAGCGCCGAACAGGTGAGCGTGCTCGGTCCCGTGACGAGATGGCGTCCAGGGTCAAGGAGCGAGCAGGGCCGGTCTCGATAACGAGGCGAGGAGACACCCCGTGCAGGGCGCGCCTGCACCGGGCGCGAGCTGCTCGAGCGCCTCGCCGAGGTGGAAGACGGTGCGGCACAGGCTGGTCATCGTGGTGGCGGTGAGGCCTTCGACGTCGACGATGTGGACCGGCACGGTGCCGACACGGCGGATGTAGAGGCGCGGTCGGGCATGGGCAGGGCGTGGGTCGGGCTCGTCCCAGATGATCCCCTGACAATCAGCGCAGTCGACGACCTCGGCGGGCACGCCGGGGAGCATCTCCTCGGGAGCAGGCCCGAGGGTGACGCGCACGCCGCAGAGTGCAAGCGCCGCTTCACCTTCGGCCGGAAGGGTCTCGCCAGTGTTGACGAAGATCGCATGGCGTTGGCACACGAGCCCGACCGTAGGCAGGGTGACCTGCTCGATCAGTCGAGGCTCGTCAGCGATCTCTCGTTCCTCGGTCATCGCGGGCCTCCGGTGATCGCCAGGACATAGGGCCGGATTCGTGCGGCCCGATTCGGCAGCAGCGCGGTGATCCGCGTCGTGCGGTTGTCTCGGGATGGCGTCATGATGCCGCCACCAGCACGAGGCGAGGTCGGAGCGACGAGCCGAGGCAGTCCGGGCATTCCTGGTCGTCGTAATAGAACTCGTGGATCGGCCACCGGTTCAGCGCGGTGAACGATTCTCCTCCGCAGGCGGGCCGGACGACGACCGTCCCGCCGCACTGCTCGACGACCCCGTGGTGGGTGTCGCCCTGCCGCACTGACCGCACGAACCATTCCGGGCGCATCACGGCTTCCCCGCCTCGGTAATGGCGGTGCGAAGACTCGCTGTCAACGCAGGCAGCCGCGACGACGTCACCCGCCAGCGGCCGAGCATCGTCCCGTGCTCCAACACGGAGATCTCGACGCCCGCGCCGGATGGCCCGGCGCGAAGGGCGCGGGTCACGCCCTGCCACCACGCCGCCCATTCGCAGCGGGTGCCGTCGGTGCAAGTCTCGATCAGTTGAGCGGCAACGGCTCTGGTGATCTCCGCGCCGACCCGACCGCTGTGGGCACGGCTTCCCTCCAGCGAGACCACTCGCCCGACGGCACCGACGACCAGCGCGGCCGGATGCCTGCCCAGGAAGCCCAGCCACTCCGCCGGGACGGGGCGTGGGTCGTGCGTCGCCGTCATGACCGCACCCCCAGCTCCAGGGTTCCGGCGAATGCCGTGCGGTAGCCCGGCGGCGGCCGGTCGACGGCGCACCGGGCGAGGATCGAGGACACGGAGACCGTGCGCGCACGGCGCGGCCGGGGCCGAGGGGTCAGGTAGCCGTAGGCGGCCAGCGGGATTCCGCTGGTGAGGAGCGTCAGGCCAACGACGGTGAGGGCGGTCATGAGGCGTCACTGTGACTTGCGGCGATGCAGTCAAGAAACCGTGAGGTGTGCATATTCCCGATCATAACAAGATAGAACCACGACTTGTGGGATATCCCACCGTCTCGATCGGGTGATCCAGCGCGGGACTGAGCTCTCCTACGCTGATCGCCATGAGCCGAGCGCGATCCCGAACCAACCGAACCGCCCGATCGCGAGGGCTGGCGGCAAGTCTCCATCGCTCGCGCACCGACGCAGGGATGACGATCGACGACGTTGCCGCCCGCACTCCTGATCTGTCCCGGTCGACCATCGGACGAATGGAGACTGGCGAGCGCGTACCCACTCCAGAAGAAACAGCCGTATTGCTCGCCGCAATGGGAGTCGGTGGTAGCGCCGCGTCGTACGTGATGGACCTCGCTCGCCGGGCGAGCGAGAGTCACTGGTGGGAAGGGGACAGACCAGGGCTGTCACCGCTCATGCAGTCGTGGATCGATTGGGAGGATCAGGCCAGCGGCATCGTCGAATGGACATTGGACGTCGTGCCAGGACTGCTGCAGACGGCGGAGTACGCGCGGCAACTTGCAGGCGCATGGGCAAGCCGCCCAGCAGAGATCGAGGCGCGGGTTGCGACCCGTATGGCACGTCAGACGCTGTTGTCCCGAGACACGGTGAGTTATGACGTCGTCATCGACGAAGCAGTTCTTCACCGGCCGATCGGCGGCGCCACGCTCCTCGTCGATCAACTGCGGCATCTGATTCGCACGGCAGAGCGACCGAACATCAGCTTGCAGGTGTTGCCCACGGCGGCGACGGTTCGAGCGCACCGCGGCTTGATCGGGTCGTTCATCGCGTTGCAGTTCAGCGACAAGGATGACCCGCTCGTACAGATCGAGCACATCTCATCAGCCGTCATCGTCGATGATCCAGCCGAGGTGGAGGCTCACCTGGCAGCGCACTCTACGCTGACCGAAATGGCGATGAGCCCGGCCGAGTCCGCCGACCTCATCCGGCACGTTGTGAAGGAGATGGAGTAGTCATGGCTGACTTACAGCCCGCCCTGTCTGCCTGGCGCACCGCGAGACGGTCCGGCGGCGAGAACTGTGTCGAGGTCGGGCTCGGTACGGGCCTAGTCGGTATCCGCGACACGAAGAACCGCGACGGCGGCACCCTCGTCATCGACCAGCGGACATTTGCCGCCTTCATCCAGAAGATTGCTGCCACTCGCAAACAGGAGTGATCCAATGAACAAGGGACCTGCACCTGCCCGATGGAAGACGTCGACGCGCACCGCCGGAAACGGAAACTGCGTCGAGGTCGGCATCTCGCCGGGCCTGGTCGGCATCAGAGACACCAAGAACCCCGACGGCGGCACCCTCGTCGTCGACCAGCACGCCTTCGCCGCCTTCGTGGCATCCGTGAAGTGCGCGAACTGATCGCAGCATCGCCAGCCCCCGACCGAGCAGCCGACGACCCCAGCACAGCAGCGGCCGTGGCGACGGGGCGCGCCAGAACGCACTCCATCGCCACGACCGCTCACCGACAGTCCGAGCAGGACCGCCCGCGAACTACGACGTCACCGTGTCCCTTCGCTGCCACCCGTCCTTGAACAGGTTGAAGTTCACCTTCTGCCGAGGGTGCTCCGCCACGGCGTCCAGATCCAGCTCGATGCCCAGGCCCGGCCCGGTGGGCAGGGCGAAGTAGCCGTCGACGACCTCGGGATTGCCCGGTGCGACGTCCTTGACGAAGGAGTCGGCGAAGTCGTTGAAGTGCTCCTGGATCTTGAAGTTCGTCGTGCAGGCGGCCAGGTGCAGGTTGGCCGCCGTGAGCACCGCGCCGCCCACGTTGTGCGGCGCCACCATCATGTGATGGGTCTCGGCCGTCGCGGCGAGTTTCTTCAACTCCAGGATGCCGCCGAAGTGCGAGATGTCGGCCTGGATGATGTCGGCCGCCTGCAAGGCGAAGAGCTGCCGGAACTCGTGTCTGGTGTGCAGCCGCTCCCCCGTCGCCACCGGTGCCTCGGCGGTCGCGGAGAACTTCGCCAGCGCCTCGATGTCGTCCGGCGGGGTCGGCTCCTCCAGCCACGCCGGGTCGTACGGGCGCAGCAGCCGGGCGATCCGGGACGCCGTGGCCGAGGTGAAGCGGCCGTGCATCTCCACCAGCAACTCGACCTCGGGGCCGACCGCGTCCCGCACGGCCTCGACCAGCTCGATGGAGCGCACCGTCTCGGCGTGGTCCAACTCCATCCGGCCGGGGCCGAAGGGGTCGAACTTCAGTGCCTGGTAACCGAAGTCGACGACCTTGCGGGCGGCGGCATGGAACTCCTCCGGCGTCCGCTCCACGGTGTACCAGCCGTTGGCGTAGGCCTTGATCTTGTCGCGCACCGCGCCGCCCAACAGCCGGTACACCGGCTGGTCCAGCGCCTTGCCGATGATGTCCCAGCAGGCCATCTCGATGACGGCGATGCCGGACATGACGATCTCGCCCGCCCGGCCGAAGTCGTTGTGGTACATCCGCGACACCAGCGACTCGATGTCGAACGGATCGCTGCCCAGCACGTGATTCCCGACGGCCTCGGCAAGGTAGCCGATCAGCGCGTCGGTGTGGTTGAGCATCCGCACCTCACCGACGCCGCGCAGACCCTCGTCGGTCTCCACGATGACGTAGGTCAGGTTCCGCCACGGCGTGCCGAGCACGGCGGTGCTGACGTTGGAGATCTTCACTGACACCCTTCTCCTTCTCGCACGACCAAGACCTGAGAACCCGGGCCTCGGCGCGTCGACGACTCTGGTGACATGCCCTTGTCGGCCTGGATCAGCTGCCCAGCCGGATGACGTTCCAGGACAACGGCGGCAGCACGGCGCTCAACCGGCCGTCGGCCGTCGTCGAGCCCTCGCGCGTGGTCGGGCGCACCCGGTCCGGCTCGGCCAGGGTGTTGCTCGCGTGCCGGTCCGCGTCGGCGAGCACCCGGTGCTCCAGCACGCGGACGTCGCCGAGGTTGCGCACGTCGACGGCCAGTTCCAAGTCCTCAGTGGTGGACCGGTTCACGGCGAAGACCGTGGTCGTGCCGTCCTCGCCCTGCACGGCGGTGGCGTGCAGCAGGTCGACCTCGCCGTACTTCGCCGTCTCGTGGGTGGGGCTGGCCGGCTCGACGCGCAGCACCCGGCCTCGGCCGTGCTTCGCGGCGTCGGCGAAGGGGTAGAAGCTGCTCTGCCGCCAGGCCGGGCCGCCCGGCTCGGTCATGATCGGGGCGATGACGTTGACGAGTTGGGCGAGGCACGCGGCGGTGACCCGGTCGCAGTGCCGCAGCAGCGCGATCAGCAGGCTGCCCACCACGACGGCGTCGGTGACGGTGTAGTTGTCCTCGATCAGCCGCGGCGCGACGGACCACGGCTCGGGCTTCTCGGCAGTCTGGCGCGACTGGTACCAGACGTTCCACTCGTCGAAGGAGATCATCAGCTTCTTCGAGCTCTGCAGCTTGGCCGCCACGTGATCGCTGCTGGCGACCACGCTCTCGATGAAGTGCTCCATGTTGACGGCGGAGGCCAAGAAGCTGTCGACGTCGCCGTCGAACTCCTGGTAGTAGGCGTGGCAGGAGATGTAGTCGACGTACTCCCAGGTGTGGCCGAGGACGGTCTCCTCCCAGGAGCCGAAGGTCGGCATGCCGGAGTGTGAGCTGCCGCAGGCCACCAGCCGCAGGTCCGGGTCGACCAGCCGCATCGCCTTGGCGGTCTCGGCGGCGAGCCTGCCGTACTCCTCGGCGGTCTTGTGGCCGATCTGCCAGGGGCCGTCCAGCTCGTTGCCGAGACACCACAGCCGGATGTCGAACGGCTTCTCGTCACCGTGCGCACGCCGCAGGTCGGACAGCTCGGTGCCGCCGGGGTGGTTGCTGTACTCGACGAGCTGCCGGGCCGCCTCCACGCCTCGGGTGCCGAGGTTGACGGCCATCATCGGGTCGACGCCGCTCTTGCGGGTGAAGTTCATGAACTCCGACAACCCGAACTGGTTGGTCTCCACCGAGCGCCACGCCTGCTCCAGCCTGCGCGGCCTGCCCTCGGCCGGGCCGACGCCGTCCTCCCAGCGGTAGCCGGAGACGAAGTTGCCGCCGGGATACCGCACCAGGGTGACGCCGAGTTCCCTGATCAGCTCGAGAACGTCGGTGCGCAGGCCGTCCTCGTCCGCCGACGGGTGCCCCGGCTCGTAGATGCCGGTGTACACGCAGCGCCCCATGTGCTCGACGAAGGAGCCGAACAGATGGGGATGCACCTCGCCGACGGCGAAGTCGGGGTGCAGGGTGAAGGAGGCGGTGGCAGTCGCCGAACCGGACTCGGTGGGGTTGCGCATGGCTGCCTTTCCGTTTCGAGGGTGACTGACTCGGTGGGGCGGACGCGGAGCGGGTGCGGGACCTGCTGGTCACGAGGTTGCCCGCACCCGCGCCGAGATCAGTAGACGTACGGCCAACCCTGGTCATCCCAGCCGAGAAGGTTGACTCCCAGCCGTTCGATGCCCGAGTTGTTCGCGTCGTAGTAGTGGTAGACGAGCAGGTCGCCGTCGGAGTCCCGGAGCACGCTCTGGCCGCCGGGGCCGATGATGTTCTGATGGCTGGCGAGGATCTGGGTGCCGCCGCCGCTGGTCATCGCAGTGCCGTTGCGGTCGCGGTAGGGGCCGGTGGGGTTGTCCGCGCGGCCGACCATGATCCGATAGGTGCTGTTGGTCCCCGCGCAGCAGCGATCGAAGGAGACGAACAGGAAGTAGTCGCCGTCGTGTTCGAGGATGTAGGGCGCCTCGACCGCGCCGCCCGCCGAGGGCCGGGAGGCCAGGCTGTGCACCGTGCGATCGGTGCTGTGCCGCAGGCCGGTGGCCGGATCGATGCGGATCAGCTTGATGCCGGTCCAGTGCGAGCCGAAGGACAGCCACCAGTTCCCGCCCGTGACCAGCAGCGAGGGATCGATGGCGTTGTGGTTCGACCCCGAGTTCGTCGAGTAGACGACACCCCGGTCCTGCCAGCTGCCCGGCTGGCCGCTGGTGCTGGTGGCGAGGCCGATGGCCGAGTTGTTGCTGCCGAAGGTGGACGCCGAGTAGTACAGCCAGTAGGTGCCGTTGTGGTACGAGATGTCCGGCGCCCAGACGTCGCCGCCGGGGCTGCGGTCGTACACCCACTGGGGGATGGAGGCCAGCGCGGCGGCATTGCGCTGGAAGTTCACGCGGTCCGGCGAGGTCCGCAGCTGGACTCCGTCGTGGGTGGCGAAGAGGCGGTAGCCCTCCGGGGTGCGGACCATGGAGGGGTCGTGGGCACGCAGGTCGCCGGTGACCAGGCCGGGCAGCGGGTAGTTCTGCTGCGGGCCCGGATCGACGACGTCCCCGACGGGCAGGCTGCCGAGCAGGCCGTCGTCTCCGGTGGTGGTCGAGACGTGGCCCGCTCGCCGGGTCTGGTCGACGGCGGCGGCGGGCAGTGCCGGGACGACGAGCATCGCCAGGCAGGCGAGCACGGTGGCGGGGCGGAACGCGCGGCGTGATCGGCGATGGTGCGGTCTCTCCGTTGCTGACATGTCTTCACTCCTTCGGGAATCCATCTCCAGCGGGTCGGCTCTGGCCTATTGGCCGGAAAGACCGGTGTGCGCGACACCGCGCACGACCTGGCGTTGAAAGAGAACGAAGATGATCAGCAACGGCAGTGCGGCGATCATGGAGGCGGCCATGATCTCGGCGTAGCGAAGCCCGTAACCGCCCTCGACGGCGATCAGGCCGACGGGCAGGGTCATGGCGTTCGGGTCCGTGGTGACGATGAACGGCCACAGGAAGTTGTTCCAGGTGGTGATGAACGTGAAGATCGACACCGCGGCCAGCACCGGGCGCGACAGCGGCATGATGATCTGCCAGTAGATGCGCCACCGGCTCGCGCCGTCCATGTGCGCGGCCTCCTCCAGCTCGTGCGGGAGGCCTTGGAAGAACTTGACCAGGATGAACACCATCGCGGGCGCCACCACCTGCGGCAGGATCACGCCCCAGTAGGTGTCGACGAGACCGAGGGCGACCATCTCGGCGAACAGCGGGACGATCAGCACCTGCGGCGGGACCATGATGCCCATCACCGTCAGCGCCAGCAGCAGCTTCCGGCCGGGGAAGGTCGTCCTGGCGAAGCCGTAGGCCGCCATGCTGGAGACCAGCACCACCAGGACGGTGGTCACCGTCGCGGTGAAGATGCTGTTGAACATCCAGAGACCGACGTCGCTGCCGCCGATCACGGACTCGTAGGCCGCCAGCGTCCATTCGGTGGGCAGCCAGCGCAAGGGGATCGCGGTGGTCTCGCCCTCCGGTTTGAGCGAGGTGAGCAGTGCCCAGGCCAGCGGCATCAGCCACAACACGGCAAGGGCTGCGGTCACCAGGAACAGGGCGATCGTGCCGAGGCTGATCGGGCGTCGGCGGCGAGGTGTCGTCGAGCCCGACTCACGGCCGCCGGGCGGCGGCTGCTCGGAGCCCGAGTCTCCGGCGGGACGGTCCACTGCGGGGGCGTCGACGGTCATCGGCCGGACTCCTTGCGGTTGCCGAACAGTCGGAGCTGCACGAGTGCGATCACCAGCACCAGCGCGAAGAAGAGGTATGAGATCGCCGAGGCGTAGCCGATGCGGAAGTTGGTGAAGCCGATCTCGTAGACGTACTGGATGACGGGGATCGTCGCGTCGCCCGGCCCGCCGCTGGTCATCAGGTAGATCTGGTCGAACACCTTCAACGAGGCCAGCAGTTGCAGCACCACCACCAGGCCGGTGGTCCGCCCCAGCAGCGGCAACGTGATGCTCCATAACCGGCGCCACCCGTCGGCGCCGTCGATGGCGGCGGCCTCATAGAACTCCTGCGG
The DNA here is from genome assembly GCF_001941625.1 of Actinoalloteichus fjordicus. Lineage (NCBI taxonomy): Bacteria > Bacillati > Actinomycetota > Actinomycetes > Pseudonocardiales > Pseudonocardiaceae > Actinoalloteichus > Actinoalloteichus fjordicus. Next base: position 835,593 of record NZ_CP016076.1, on the reverse strand, counting down.
GATCGACTGGAGCGCCGCCAGATAGAGCAGGAAGTTGAAGCCGACCGTCCACCACGTCGTGGTGAGGACGATGGAGAACATCGCCATGGACGGATCGCTGAGCCAGCCGATGTTCGGATTCAGTCCGATCGCGGCCAGCATCCCGTCGGCCATGCCGAAATCGGGCTGGAAGATCCACACGAAGATCAGCGCGACGACGCTGGAGGGCAGCAGGAACGGCGCGAAGAACGACAGTCGCCAGAACCAGCGGCCCGGCGTCAGCTGATGGACGAGCAGGGCGAGGACGAGGCCGACCAGCACCAGCAGCGGCGTACTGAGCAGGGTGAACCAGAGCGTGTTGCCCAGCGAGGTCCACACGTCCGGATCACGCAGCGCGTCGACGAAGTTGTCGAGTCCGACGAACTCGCCAGGGTTGGACAGGCCCGCGCTCGTGGTCGCCGTCCCGAGGCCCGCGAGCAGCGGCCAGACCAGGAAGGCGACGAAGAACGCGAGGAAGGGGAGCACGAACAGCAGTCCCGTCCAGTCCCGACGGCGTCGAGGCGTCCCGTGTGCTGGGGACCCGGACGAGTCACGACGGCTCGGGCGCGCGACGCTGCGCACTGCCATGGCCGTACCTCCGATATGTGGTCAGCGAGTCGGGTCAGGGGTGTCGAGCAGTCCTTGCAGTGCGCTTTTCGCCTCGTCGAGCCCCTCACGGGGGGTGGAGCGGCCGGTGAGGACGGCGGAGAACGCGGAGCCGAACTGGATCCACAGCAGTGATGCCGAGCCGCCGAACCAGACCGGCGGGTCGAGCTGGACGTCCTGGGCGACCGAGCTGTAGAGCGCCTGCGGGCGCATCGACAGGAACTCCTGGCTGGTGGCGACGGGCTGATAGGCGGGGATGTGCCCGCTCGCGCCCCAGGCCGCACTCTCGCGGAGCATGTAGGCGATGAACTCGTAGGTCTGGCGCTGGTGCTCGCGATCGGAGCGGTCGCTCTGGTGGGGCAGCACGAAGACGTGCGAGTCGGCCTGGGCGACGTCGGTGTCGAAGACCTTCGGGAAGCGGGCCATGCTGAACGGCACGCCGGTGGTCCGGAAGGTCGTCAGCTCCCACTCGCCGTTCATGTGGAAGCCGGCCTGACCGTTGCCGAAGATGGCCACCGAGCCGTTGATGTCCATCTCGCGCGCGGCGCCGCCGCTCTCGGTGATCTGGCGCATGAAGTCCAACGCCTGCAACGCCTTGTCGTCGTCGATCGCCGAGGACAGGTTGTCGGGGGTGAGGAGTTCGCCGTCGAGCTGGCGGTACAGCGTGTACCAGAGTCGCCACGGGGTGATGCAGTTCGGGCCGAGGGTCTCGACGGCGAGACCGTGGCTGCCGGTGACCTCCCGCGCGGCGGTGAACGCCTCGACGACGGCCTCCGGGCCCGCTGGGGAGCGCAGCTCGTCGTTCGCGTCGAGCAGGCCGATCTCCCGACAGACGTCGAGGTTGTAGTAGAGGACGAACGGGTGGGTGTCGAAGGGGATCGCGAAGATGCGGCCGTCGTGCTGGGAGCGACGCCACAGCTCGGGCGGGAAGTCCTCCTCGCGGATGCCGACCTCCGCCAGCAACTCCTCGTCGAAGGGGTCGAGCAGGCCTGCGGGCGCGTAGCCGCCGAGCCGGGCCAGATGCAGGGCGCTGACGTCGGGTGCGCGCTGTCCCGCGCCCGCCATCGCGAGCTTCGTGTAGTACGGCTCGCCCCACTCCAGCGTCACGTCCTCCAACGGAACGTCCGGGTAGGCCTCGCGGTAGCCGTCCAGCATCTCCTGCATGATCGCGCCGTCGCCGCCCGCGTAGAGGTTCCAGTAGCGCAGGGTGGCCTCGGCGCCGCCGAAGAAGGTGCGGGCACTACAGCCCGACAGCGCTCCGAGGGCGCCGATCCCGAGAGCGCCCGTGAGCAGGCCGCGCCTGCTCACGGCGGGCCCGGTCATCTCTGGGCCGCCGGGCTCGGCTCGCCCGCCGTCGCGGCGGCCGAGGTGGCGGTGGTCGGGGCAGCGTCCGAGATCGCGGGGGCCGGGGCGAAGCGGCTCAGCGGGCCGACGAGCCTGCTGCCCAACGGGGACATCTGATCGAGGAGGCCGCGCCGTTCCAACAAGGCGAGGCCCAGTTCGGCGCGGCGAACCCGTTCCCGGCCGGACTGCTCGACGGCGGCGCGCAGGTGCCCGCCCGACGGGTAGATGTCGGGCGCGTTGCGCAGGCCGAACTTGAGGTAGACCGGCGCGAGGAGCCGGACCAGCTCGGGTCCGTCGTAGTGCCGGACGAAGCCGCCGAGGTTGTCGGGCGACTCCAGGTAGAAGTCGATCGCGCTGCGGCCCGCCGCCCGCAGGTCCGTGAGCTGGGCGAGGCTGAGATCACCCGGCACGTTGACGGAGTCGGCGCCGAGGTTCTCGAACAGCGCGAAGGACGCCGGGTTCGCGGGCCCGATCAACGCGGAGACCTTGAGGGTCAGCTCGGCGGGCAGCTCGCCTGCGGTGCGCAGCCGGTGCAGCGCCCACAGCACGCCCTCGTCGCCGACGAGCAGGCAGCGCACCCCGAGTTCGACGGCGCGCAGCGCGTCCTCCAGGCATTGCGCGAGCTGTTCGGCGCCGCGTGCCCTCGGTCCGAGGTTTCCGGCCGGGGTGAAGCGTCCGCCGCCTGCGTCCCAGCTCGCCCTCGGGCCGAGGAACAGGCACAGCTCGATGTTCGCCGCGTCGCAGGCCTGCACCATCTCGGTGATCTCGGCATCGGTCTGCATCATCACGCCGCTGCCCTGGCTGACCCGGTGGATCGGCACGGAACGCGCGGCGGCCTCGTCGAGCACGGCGGTCAGGGCTGCCGGTCCTTCGACGGAGGGAATCTCCACGCGGAAGGCACCGCCGTCGGGAAAGCTCAACGGCGAGGAGGGCAGTCCGTTGTCGGCAGCGGGGTAGCCGAGTCGGGCCAACGGCGCCGACGCGGGCGACGTCTGGGGGGTCGAACGTGGTTCGTCTGGAGTCACCACAGGCATCCATTCGATATTTCGGACCATATCTGTCCAGCCGAACACGAAGCTACGGCCGAGACGGCGGCGACGTCAAGCCCCCTGCTTGCCTGGTCAGTCGCACCCCGATGAGACGGAATCGGAGTTCGGGGTTCGACCGGATCGGGCCGATCTGCCCGCAGGCGGCGCCCCCGACGTCGACTATTCGACACATGTTCGATATTTCGGACTTCTCTTCTGCGGTTTCCTGTGATCTCCTTCGAACGCGTGCCTGCGGTGCCGCGCGGGCGACCCAACCTCCCGGCACAACGACGCGAGGTCCGTCCGCTCGCCACCGCGCAGCGCAGGCCGAGAACGGCAGACCGGCTGTTCAGCCGAGGAAGGGAGCGAGTGCCCGATGAGCGACGCAGACGTCACTCCGCACGCCGCCGACCACGCCACGCCCCGCCGTTGCGCGGCCGTGCGCGTCGAGGCGCCCGAGCGGCACGGGCTGATCGAGCACGAGGTGCCCGCTCCCGCAGCGGGCGAGGTGCTGATCGAGGTCGCGGCGGCCGGAGTCTGCGGCAGCGACGTCGAACTGTTCGAGGGCCGCCGCCCCGCGCCCTACGTCCGGTATCCGGTGATTCCCGGCCATGAATGGGCGGGCCGGATCGCCGACGTCGGGCCGGGGGTGGAGAACCTGCCCATCGGCGCGCCGGTCGTCGCCGAGGGATTCCGTTCCTGTCTGGTGTGCGCGCGCTGCCGCGCGGGCGAGCCGACCCTGTGCACCGCCGACTACGCCGAGACCGGCTTCACCCACCCCGGTGCCTTCAGCAGCCTCCTGGTGGTGCCGAGCAGACTGGTGCACCTGCTGCCCGCCACGCTGCCCCGAGGCACCGAACTCGCCGACTGTGCGCTGTTGGAACCCGCCGCCTGCGTCGCTGCGGGCCTGCTGGCCGCCCAGCCCAGGCCCGGCGGCCGGTTCACCGTGCTCGGCACCGGAACGCTGAGCCTGCTGGCCGTGCAGATGCTCGCCGCCTACCAGCCCGAGTCGTTGACCGTGGTGGGACGCGGCGATCAGCACTTCGCCCTGGCCGCGTCCTTCGGCGCCACGCGCTGCGTCCGCTCCGGCGACGCGGGCGGGCTCTCGGCCGTCGCGGGCCGCGCCGACCTCGTGTTCGAGGCGACCGGCGCGGCGGTCATGGTCCCGCTGGCGTTCGACCTGGCCCGCCGGGGCGGCACCGTGCTGTTGGAGGGCATCGCGGGCAGCGGCTCGATCGAGATGGACCCCGACGTCTTCGCGCTCAAGCAGCTCACCGTGCGGGGCGTCTTCGGCGCCGGGCCCGCCGCCTGGTCGCACGCGATCGACCAGCTCCGGGCGGGCGTTCTCGACCTGCCGAGCCTGGTGTCGCACCGCATCCCGCTCACCGACTACGCACGCGGCATGGCCCTGCTCGCCGACCGACCGCCGACGCTGAAGAAGGTGCTGTTCCTGCCTGCGTGAGGTGCAGGCAGAGCCGACGGCGGCGAGGTGTCAAAGCCCGACGAGGCGCCGGGCATCCGTCATCGGCTGACACCCTGCCCCCACTCCCCAAGGGACTCGCAGGCACCCTCAACCACCTGCGAGCCGCTTGGCGGACGCGCGCCCCTGACGCAGGGTTGTCCCTATGCAGCCGAGAACCCCCGTTCCCTCGGGGAGGGCAGCGGGGGTTGCCCTGGTCTGGACGCACGAAGACGCCCGCCCAGGGTGTCCTGGCGGGCGTCTCGGTGTGGGTGTTCGGTGGTCTTACTGGAGGGTGATGCCGCGCTCGGCGAGCCAGGGCTGGGGGTCGATCTTCTGACCGCCGACCTGGACCTCGAAGTGCAGGTGCGGGCCGGTGGACTGGCCCCGGTTGCCGACCGTGGCGATCTGCTCGCCCGCGGCCACCTGCTGGCCCACCGCAGCGGTGAACGACTCCACATGGCCGTAGACGGTGATCGTGCCGTCCGGCGCCTGCACCCGCACCCACTGGCCGAAGCCCGTGGCCGGGCCCGCGTTGATCACGGTGCCCTCGGTGGCCGCCACCACCGGCGTACCAATCGAGTTGGCGATGTCGACACCGTAATGCGTGGTGCCCCACCGACCACCGAAACCAGAGGTGAACGTGCCCTCCGCAGGCTTCACGAAGTCCGGACGCGCCGCCGCCTCCGCAGCCGCAGCCTCCTCGGCAGCGACCCGATCGGCCTCCGCCTTGGTCTCATTCACCAGCGACGTCAGCCCACGAGCGGGATTGTCATAAAAGGCAGGCAGCACCGACTCCGTGCTCTGGACCTCCACGAAGTTGTCGGGACCGCCGTCCTCGGCGGCACCGGCCAGCATCGGCTGGCCACCCAACAGGAACGCACCCGCCAGAGTCGAGGCGACCACCGCGCGGCCCGCGCCGCGACGGAAGAAACGGCCGGAACGCGAGGTACGGGAAGTGCCGGGAGTCGTGCCGTCCAGGGTCGCCGGGGTGGTGAACTGCCCGTTCAGAGTGGTACGGGGCATCGTCAACCTTTCAAAGCGTCTCGGGGAAACGGCACAGCCACTGCGATCGGCGGGGGAAAACCGACCGGCCCACACATCCCGGGGGAACTCACTCCCACACCCGGAGGGCCTCTACCTGATGCTTATCTCGTGACCGGACCGTGACGTACAAGCCAGACCGTAAGCGCCGGTCACCCACCGCTTCCAACATCTGTGACCCAGCACCCCGCCACGCCATAACGACCCACCCGAAACTCCACAGACCGTCACAACACCAGCTCACCCACGTGGCCACAACGACGAGACCTCCGAGCGATCGCCGACCGCTTAGCCACGCGACAAGCCCCGCAGGACCCCCACGGCGCCGCCGCAGCCCCTCCACGCGCGGCTTGCGCAGCGCAGCGGTGACGCACCGTCGCGAGGCGCCGCCGAGGAGAGGCCGCCACCCCGGGGGGCACGCAAGGACCGGCCCCTGGCCGTCTCCGCGCGAGCGCAGGCCGCCGGACGGCGAGCAGCGAGCGGCGACCCAGCCGACCCGGCCAGCACGACCGAGGCGGGAACGCAGAGCGCCCCGCGCATCTCAGGAGATGCGCCGCGCGGCCCCGCGCGTCCACCAGGCAGCCGCCGGTTCGATAACTCGGACATCGAATGCGCATCGCAGCGCAACCTGCACGTCACAGAGCAGCGAAGACCGCAGCGATTCTCCCGATTCGACCGTCCTCGTCCGAGAACTCGAACACGCCTCGGTAGGCTGGAGTGGTCGGCGAGGTGGAAGGCAGGACAGAGGCATATGGCGCGACACGTTCCCGCAGTGATGCGCGCGGCGGACATCCTGGAGCTGTTCCTCGGCGAGCGGTCCACGCTGTCCGCGCCGGAGGTCGCGAGCAGGCTGGGGCTGCCGCGCAGCACCGTCCACGAACTCGTCACCACGCTGGTCGCACGCGGCTATCTCGATCGCCAGCCCGGCGCCGAGACGCAGTACAAGCTCGGCTTCCGGCTGCTGGAACTGGGCGCCCGCTATCAGCAGGACCTGGACCTGGCCACGGAGGGCGACGCGGTCGCCCGCCGGATCGCCCGCGAGTGCGACGAGACGGTGCACGTCGCGGTGCTGGACGGCCTGGAGGTCGTCTACATCTGCAAGATCGACTCCACGCACTCGGTGCGGATGATCTCCGGAGTGGGCAGGCGACTGCCCGCGCACTGCACCGCCGTCGGCAAGGTGCTGCTGGCCGGGCTGCCCCCCGAAGAGGCCGACGCACTACTCCGGGCACATGAACTGCACCCGCTCACCCCGCGCAGCATCACCTCGGCGGCGGCGCTGCGCGCCCAGCTCTCCGAGGTGCGCCGCACCGGGGTGGGCTACGAGATGTGCGAGTCGAACCCGGACGTCGGCTGTGTCGCCGCACCGGTCACCGACCACGCGGGCGTCTGGGTGGCGGCGCTGAGCATCTCGGTGCCCACCGTGCGTCACCGCGAGGAGTCCTGGCCGGAGTGGGAGCGTCTGGTCCGCGACGGCGCCACCGAACTCTCCCGCAGGCTGGGCAGCACGGTCCGCTGAGCCGAGCACGTCAGCGGAGGCCCGCGTCTCGCCGAACCGCGCCTAACCACCGAGGGCTCGGCCTGCCTGCACTGGAGAAGACCAGCACAGGCAGGCCCGGAATCTCAGCTCAGCCCAGTGCCTCAGTCAGGTCGGCGATCAGGTCGTCGGCGTCCTCGATGCCGACGGACAGCCGGACCAGATCCGCAGGCACCTCGAGCTGGGAGCCCGCCGTGCTGGCGTGCGTCATCTTGCCGGGGTGCTCGATCAGCGACTCCACACCGCCCAGCGACTCGGCGAGGGTGAACAGCCGGGTCTTCGAGCAGACCGCCAGCGCCGCCTCGACGCCGCCTGCCAGCCGGAAGGACACCATGCCGCCAGGACGCCGCATCTGCTTCACCGCAACCTCGTGGCCGGGGTGCTCGGCCAGCCCCGGGTAGCCGACCCAGGTCACCGCCGGATGGCTGAGGAGCAGGCTGACGATCCGCTCCGCGTTGTCGCAGTGCCGGTCCATCCGCACGGCCAGGGTCTTGAGCCCGCGCAGCGTCAGCCAGGCGTCGAAGGGACCGGGCACCGCGCCCGCGCCGTTCTGCAGGAACCCGAACTCGGCGTCCAGCTCCTCGTCCGAGGTGACGACGGCGCCGCCGATCACGTCGGAGTGGCCGCCCATGTACTTGGTGGTGGAGTGCACGACGATGTCGGCACCGAGGTCGAGCGGGGCCTGGAGGTACGGCGTGGCGAAGGTGTTGTCGACCACGAAGCGCGTGCCGTGCTCCCGCGCGAGCTGGGCGAGCCCGGCGATGTCGGCGATGTTGAGCAGCGGATTGGTGGGCGTCTCGACCCAGATGGCCTTGGTCTCCGGGCGGATCGCGGCCCGCATCGCGTCCAGGTCGGAGACCGCGACCGGGGTGTGGGTGATGCCCCACTTGCTGAAGACCTTGTCGATCAGCCGGAAGGTGCCGCCGTAGGCGTCATCCGGGATGATCAGGTGGTCGCCCGGCTTGCACAGCGTCCGCAGCACCGTGTCGGTGGCGGCCATGCCCGAGGCGAAGGCCCGCGCATGCCTGCCGCCCTCCAGGGCCGCGAGACACTCCTCCAACGCCGTGCGGGTCGGGTTTCCTGTTCGCGAGTACTCATAGCCGCCACGCAGGCCTCCGACGCCGTCCTGGGCGTAGGTGGAGGTCGCATGGATCGGCACGATGACCGAACCGGTGGTCGGGTCAGGCTCCTGACCCGCGTGGATGGCGTTGGTGGCGAACCCGTGGCGCGCAACGCTGGGCTGACTCATCTGTCAAGGGTAGCGCCGTCAGGTCCGCCGAACGGAGCAGCCCGACGACGGAGGGTGGCGCGCGGGCGTGGTGGCGGGCCGGATCGGCTTTCCGGCGCGGAGGCCGCACCGCTTCGCCTGCCGGGGAGACGGGCCCGCCGTCCTCGATGTCCGGCGGAGTTCGCCCGACCCGTGCTCCGTGAGGTCTGCGGTGCGCAGGAGAAGACGGGTGGGCCTGTGCAGGTCCCGACAGACGCGCGACGGCCCCCGACCGAGAGGCCGGAGGCCGTCGTGAGGCGCGTTCGGCACCGAGGTTGCCCGCAGGCTCAGTAGCCCGGTCCGGGGCCCTGCTGCGGGAAGCCGCCGCTCTGCTGCTGCTGCTGCGGCTGTGCGCTGAGCTGCTGCTTGACCTTGAACTCCTGGACGGTCTGCGGCAGCCACCACAGCGCGATCGCAGCGCCGACAAGCAGAATCTGGAACAGACCGCCTCCGCTGAACATGATCGTCAGCGAGAAGATGTTGAGCGCCACGCTGAGACCACCGGCGATGGTGACGAGGAGACGCCCCCATTCCTTGCCCTGGCCCGCGAACCAGCCGCCGACGCCGATGCCGGCGAACAGCACCAGCACGATGATCACCGGCCAGATGGGGACGCTGAAATCGCCCCCCGTGAGTTGAGAGATCTCGTTGCTCGCGCCCATGAGGCCGATCAGGCCGATCAGCGACAGCAGCAGGCCGAGCGCGCCGACGCCGACGCTGCCCCACATCGCGATCGGCAGGAACTTCGTCCCGGTGCCGCCCGGATACGACTGCGGGTAGCCGCCCTGCTGGCCGTAGGGATTGGCACCCCACTGCTGCTGACCAGGCTGGCCGTAACCCTGCGGCGGCTGGCCGTACTGCTGCGGCTGCCCGTAGCCCTGCTGCTGGAGCTGGCCCGGCTGCGGCTGGCCGAACTGGCCCGGCTGCCCGTAGGCCTGCTGCTGACCAGGCTGGCCATAGCCCTGCGGCGGCTGGCCGTAACCCTGCGGCTGGCCGTAGCCCTGCGGCGGCTGGCCGAACTGCCCCGGCTGACCCGGCTGACCGAACTGACCGGGCTGGCCGTACTGGCCAGGTTGGCCGGGGGGCTGGCCGTAACCCTGCGGCGGCTGGCCGAACTGGCCGGGCTGCGCACCGCCCCCGGCCACGACCTGGGTGGCATCCGGGTTGGCGCCTGCGGCACCGGCGCCCTGCTGGCCGGGGCGGACCACCTGCGTGGCGTCCGGGTTGGACGCCCCAGCGGCCTCCTGGCCAGGCCGGACCACCTGGGTGGCGTCCGGGTTGCCGCCTGCGGGAGTACCGCCTGCGGGAGTGGCCGGAGCCGCCTGCTGCTGGCCGGGGCGCACGACGGTGGTGCGCTCCGGTTCGTCGCCCGAGTCCAGGTTCGTCGAGACGACCTGATTGCCCGCCGGTGTCTCTGCCGGGCTGGACGGCTGGCCCTGGCTGGGCTCGCCCCCCTGCCCGGGCTGCTGCGGCTGCGCGCCTTGGGGCGGCTGCGGAGCGCTCATCGGGTGTTCAACCCCCTAAGGGTGTTTACGAAGTCGGGTTCACGAGCCCTCGACAGCGCCGTCAGTGTGACGTCAGCCGCCGACGAGCGTCCTTACGGTAACCGATGAAGGTATGCCCACAGTCACGGATTGCGCCGAAGCAGGCGGAAACGGTCACGGGCGACCTGCGATGAAGCCGAGAACGTCCTGTCGCGTCACCACTCCGGCGGGCTTGCCGTCGACCAGCACGAGCGCACCGTCCGCATCGGACAGTGCGGACATCGCCGTGCCGACGGGCTCCCCCGCGCCGATGGTGGGCAGCGGCTTGGACATGTGCTGCTCGACACGGTCGGCGAGCTGGGCGTGCCCGGTGAACAGGGCCTCCAGCAGCTCCCGTTCGTTGACCGCGCCGGAGACCTCGGCCGCCATCACCGGTGGTTCGGCGTTGACCACCGGCATCTGCGAGACGCCGAACTCACGCAGCACGGCGACCGCCTCGGCCACCGTCTCGTTGGGGTGGGCGTGCACGAGGTCCGGCATCGTGCCGTCCTTGCGACGCAGCACGTCGCCGACCGTCGCCCCGGCGTGGTCGGGCGAGAGGAAGCCGTAGGAGGCCATCCACGAGTCGTCGAAGACCTTCGACAGGTAGCCGCGACCACCGTCGGGCAGCAGCACGACGATCACCGCATCCGGGCCCTCCCGGCGCGCGACCTGCAATGCGGCGGCGGCGGCCATGCCGCAGGAGCCGCCCACCAGCAGGGCCTCCTCACGGGCCAGCCTGCGGGTGACGTCGAACGAGTCGCCGTCGGAGATCGCGATGATCTCGTCGCAGACCTCCCGGTCGTAGGTGGTGGGCCAGAAGTCCTCGCCGACACCCTCGACGAGGTACGGCCTGCCGGTGCCGCCCGAGTAGACGGAGCCGACCGGGTCGGCGCCGATGATCTTGACGCGACCGCCGGAGACCTCCTTGAGGTAGCGGCCGGTGCCCGAGATGGTGCCGCCGGTGCCGATGCCCGCCACGAAGTGCGTGATCTTGCCGTCGGTCTGCTTCCACAGCTCCGGGCCGGTGGTCGCGTAGTGCGAGGCCGGGTTCTCCTCGTTGGCGTACTGGTTGGGCTTCCAGGCGCCGGGGATCTCGGTGACCAGTCGGTCGGAGACGTTGTAGTACGAGTCGGGGTGCTCCGGCGGGACGGCGGTGGGGCAGACCACGACCTCGGCGCCGTAGGCCTTGAGCACGTTGCGCTTGTCCTCGCTGACCTTGTCCGGGCAGACGAACACGCACCGGTAGCCGCGCTGCTGGGCGAACATCGCCAGCCCCACGCCGGTGTTGCCCGAGGTCGGCTCGACGATGGTGCCGCCGGGAGCCAGTTCACCGGACCGTTCGGCCGCCTCGACCATCCGCAGGGCGATGCGGTCCTTCACGCTCCCGCCCGGATTGAAGTACTCGACCTTGGCGAGGACCAGCGGCGCCATGCCGTCGGACAGAGCCCCCAATCGGACCAGCGGCGTGTTCCCCACCAGGTCCGTCACGTGCTCGGCGTACTCCATCGCAGGCAGCCTCCCCGTCGTCGTCGAGATCGGGCCGAGCCTAGAGCAACCGGAGTAACGCCCACGACGCCCGCCGCGCCGACCGGCTTGTTCATCGATACGACAGATCAGGTGCACGAGAAACGAGGATGATGCAACGAGAGGCGGAACAGGGGGCTGGTTGATGTTGATACCGAGAGTGGTGCGAAGCGCCGCGCTCGCGGCCGGGGCGTTGGGCGGACTGACCGGCGCCGCGTACGGACTGTTGTCGGGACAGTCCCGACTGGCACGACGGGTGATCGGGATTCCGACCACCGATCCGTTCCGAGCGGACGGGATCTACCTGCCCGACGGCTCGGGACCGTATGACGAGGGCGGCAGGCAGCGGGGCGCGGGCGAGGGCCCGGCGGGCGAGAGCGGCTCGCCCGGTCCGCGACACGCGACTGCGGACCCGCAGGACGGTCCGGCCGGCGAGACGGCGGCGGACGGGCTGTCGGCGGCGGCCACGGCGGGCAGGCAGAAGCACGCCGCGCGCGTCGGGGCGGAGCCCGCTGCCGCCCGAACAGGCTCGTCCGGCGCGGACGTCCTCACCTTCGCGGTGCTCGGCGACTCCTCGGCGGCGGGCCTCGGCGTGTCCGTCGCCGCCGAACTGCCCGGCGTGCTGATGGCGACCGGACTGGCCGAGGAGTCGGAGCGTCCGGTGCTGCTGCGCACGCACGCCGTCAGCGGCTCGACGAGTCTGAATCTCGCCAAGCAGGTGGACGACGCCCTGATCGATCCGCCCGACGTCGCGCTGATCATCATCGGCGCGAACGACGTCACGACCAGGCTGCCGTTGCGGACGTCGATCGCGCTGCTCGGCGTCGGCGTCGAGCGGTTGCATGAGGCGGGCGTCGGCGTCGTGGTCGGCACCTGTCCCGATCTGGGGGCCATCCGGCCGATCGCGCAGCCGCTGCGTTCCATCGTCCGCAGTTGGAGCCTGGCGTTGTCCAAGGGCCAGCGCGTCGAGGTCGAACGGACGGGCGGGATCGCCGTGCCCCTGGCGGATCTGCTGTCGCCGGAGTTCCTGACCCGCCCGGCCGAACTGTTCAGCGCGGACAACTTCCACCCGTCGGCCGCCGGGTACGAGACTGCGGCCGCGATCCTGCTCCCCGCGCTGTGCAGTGCCGCAGGCATGTGGGACGGCGGCCCGCTGCCGCGCTCGCCGATCCGGTCGGCCGCGGCCGAGGCCCGCCGACCCACGAGCCGGATCGTGCATCGGCTGAACCGTCGTCTCGGGCGTTCCAGCTGAGGGAGCAGGGCGGGCGGACGGCGCAACCGGGCCGCGCATTCAGGTGTGCAGGCGGTGATCCGGCTTCGGCGTTCGGCTGATCGGGCGAGATTGGTGACGCCGGTCACGGCATGAGATCGCCGGAGGTCCTACTCTTCGGTAACAAGGACCGTCTTTCGGGGACAAAGGAGTTCCGTCATGCCCGAGGCCGTGATCGTCGCCGCCGCCCGCTCCCCGATCGGCCGCGCCCGCAAGGGCTCGCTGATCGACCTGCGGCCGGACGATCTCACCACTCAGATCATCCGCGCCGCCCTGGCCCAGGTTCCCGAGCTCGACCCGGCCGAGATCGACGATTTGATGCTCGGCTGCGGCCTGCCCGGTGGCGAGCAGGGCTTCAACATGGCCCGCGTGGTCGCGGTGCTGCTCGGTCAGGACACCCTGCCCGGCACCACCGTGACCCGATACTGCGCATCCAGCCTCCAGACCACCCGGATGGCCCTGCACGCCATCCGCGCGGGCGAGGGCGACGCCTTCATCAGCGCGGGGGTCGAGACGGTCTCCCGCTACCCCAAGGGGAACTCCGACAGCTGGCCCGACACGATCAATCCGCTGTTCACCGACGCGATAGCCAGGGGCGAGACCGCTGCGGAGCAGGGCGCCGAGCAGTGGAACGACCCGAGGGAGACCGATCAGCTGCCCGACGTCTACATGGCGATGGGTCAGACCGCCGAGAACCTGGCCCTGGTCAAGGGCATCAGCAGGCAGGAGATGGACGAGTTCGGCGTCCGCTCGCAGAACCTGGCCGAACAGGCCGGAACCAACGGCTTCTGGAAGACCGACATCACCCCGGTCACCGTGCCCGGCGGCGCGGTGGTGGCCGCCGACGACGGCCCCAGGGCAGGTGTCACCTACGAGAAGGTCTCGGAGCTGAAGCCGGTGTTCCGGCCGAACGGCCGCGTCACCGCAGGGAACTGCTGCCCGCTCAACGACGGCGCCTCGGCGCTGGTCATCACCAGTGACGAGAAGGCCAGGCAGCTCGGCATCACCCCGCTGGCCCGCATCGTGTCCACCGGAGTCTCGGCGCTCTCGCCGGAGATCATGGGACTCGGCCCGGTGGAGGCGTCCCGGCAGGCGCTGGCGCGGGCGGGGATGACTATCGACGACGTCGACCTCGTGGAGATCAACGAGGCCTTCGCGGCACAGGTCATCCCCTCCTATCGGGAGCTGGGCATCCCGCTGGAGAAGCTGAACGTCAACGGCGGCGCCATCGCGATCGGTCACCCCTTCGGCAGCACCGGGGCGCGGATCACCACCACGCTGCTGAACTCGCTGCGCTTCCACGACAAGCAGATCGGGTTGGAGACGATGTGCGTCGGCGGCGGCCAGGGCATGGCGATGGTGATCGAACGCCTGTCCTGAACTCGCCAGAGCGCGGGCAGGAAGCAGGCGCGGGTTCGCCGCGAGCAGCATCGCCGACGACCGACCGGCGCTGACGGCCCCGGCATCGAACAGCCCGGAACGGCAGAAGGGCCGCCCCCACACCGGGGGCGGCCCTTCGCAGGCTCACGGCAGTCGTCGAGCGACTTACTCGTTGAAGTACGAGAGCAGACGCAGGATCTCGATGTACAGCCAGATCAGCGTCATGGTCAGACCGAAGGCGACCTGCCAGGCGTACACCGAGGGGGTGCCCTGCTGGATCATGTCGTCGGCCATCTTGAAGTCGAGCAGGAACACGAAGGCCGCGATGCCGATGCAGACCAGGCTGAAGATGATGGCCAGCGTTCCGCCGTCGCGCAGGCCCATGCCGCCGGGGACGAAGAAGCCCGCGACGAGGTTGGCCAGCATGAGCACGCCGACGCCGATCAACGCGCCGAGCACCCAGCGGGTGAGCTTCGGCGTGACGCGAATCGCACCGGTCTTGTAGATCACCAGCATGCCGAAGAACACGCCCAGCGTGCCGACCACTGCCTGGCCGACGATCGCGCCGCCGGAATCGCTGAAGCTGGCGACCATGCCGCTGATCGCGCCGAGCAGCATGCCCTCGGCCACCGCGTACAGCAGGATCAGCACGGGGCTCGGCTTGCGCTTGAAGGCGTTGACCAGACCCAGCACCAGACCCGCGATCAGACCGGGGATGGCCAGCCAGTAGGCCTGGGTCAGCGCGGTCAGCACGGCGGTGACCGCCAGGACGCCCAGCGTCATACCGGTCTTGGTGACCACGTCGTCGATGGTCATCGGCCGGTCGGCGGCGGCGGGCGGGCCCTGCTGCCCCCCGTAGCCCTGTGTCTGGGCACCCGGGTAGTTGTCGAAGTTCGCGTAGCCGCCGCCCTTGGGCAGGTTGCGGAACGCGGGATTGCTGGTTGTGCGCACCTGGTCCTCCTGGAACGTGCTCACGCTTTACCGGGTTCAACGGCCGAACCTGCCGCCCGGTTCCCACTCTTGAGTAAAAGCCACTTTACTCATCGGTTCGGTCGGGTCGAGTCCCCGGTATCCGCAGGTCCGACGAGCACATCACGTCACCGACCCGTGACCTCGTCGTTGCAGGGCAGACGCCGAACAGCGCAGGGTGCCCGCCGGGGCAGGGCCGGTCGTGGCGTTACTCGTCCATCACGGTGACATCCGACGACAGCCGATGACCGCGCGCCAGTCCCGATCTTGGGAAACTTCCTCCTAAAGGAGGCTTGTGACACGGCGAGTAACCAGACGAGCATCACAGCGTCCCTGCATCGTGACGTCGCGTGTCGGCGCGCTCGACGAGCCGTCGACCGATCCCCGCCTTCGAGCAACCGTCTGCGGGCCCCGACCACTCGGCGTCACTCGACGACCCGAACCCGCCGCCCGCCTGCACCCGGTGAGACGGGCGAGAACCGATCAGCGACGACATGACCAGCAGCGCACCCAAGGAGAATTCATGCGGAGGAGACTGGTCGCCGGTCTTGCCGGCATCTCGATGCTGACCGCCATAGGACTGGCCGCCGTGCCAGGCACGGCGGTCGCTCAGGTCGAGGAGGGACTCGGGTATCGCACCGCGCCCCAGCCCTACGACGGCAAGCCGCAGGACTACGACTGGGTCGGGTCCTATCTGTGGAACGGCGAGCACGTCTGGTGCGTGCAGTACGCCTTCCGCGCGCCCGACTCCAGCGAGGAGTATGTGGACGGCGACGATCTGCTGACCAAGTGGGGCGACCCGCTGGCGCCGGAGATCGCGTCGAACATCTCGTACCTGCTGCTGCGCTACAGCGGCACGGAGTCGGACGACGAGTCGGCGGCGCTGGCTCACCTGATGCACACCTGGACCGCGTCACCGCGCACCGACGCCGACCTCGACCCGAGCAACGGCTACACCACCATCGGGTACGACGTCGACTTCCACTACAACGAACTGCCCGAGTCCACCCGGGCCGTGATCGACCACATGCAGACCGACGCCGAGATCAACCGGGGCCCCTGGACGGTCGACCTGACCGCGCCGGAGGGCGACCAGATCATCGGGACGGCCGACTCCTGGCAGATCGAGGTCCTCAACACCGCGAGCGAGGGCGTCGGCGGCATCCCGGTGGAGATCCAGCTCACCGACGCCGAGCTGGCGGAGCCGGAGATCGTCGAGCCGCCGCGCACGGTCCTGCTCCAGGAGGAGGACCTCGAGGGCGACGAGGACGGCACCACGACCCAGTACCTGAACACGCCGGAGGACGGCTCGCCGCTGGTCTTCGACGTGATCCCCACCGGGCCGAACCCCTCCGTGGTCGCCAACGTGCAGACCCCGGCGGCGCAGCCGCAGGTGCGGGTGCCGCCGGACGCGTCGAACAACGTGCAGCGCGTCGTCACCACCGGCGGCGAGGACACCGTGACCGTCGAGGCCGCGCTGGAGGCCAGGACTGCCCCCGGCATCGTCGAGGTGTCCAAGGTGGACGCCGCCACCGGGCTGGCCGTCGCGGACGTCTCGCTGCGGATCACCGGCGCCGACGAGACGACCCCGGCGATCCGTCAGGACGGCGAACCGCTGGTGGGTGAGGACGGCGAGGCACTGGTGGTCGTCACCGACGCCGACGGGATCGCCGTCATCGAGGATCTCCAGACACCGCAGGAGATCTGTCTGGTCGAGACGGCGGCGCCACCCGGATACGAAGAGCAGTTCGATCCGGACAACCCGCCGACCGTCTGCGGCACGGTGGAGCCGGGGCAGACGCTCAGTCTGTCCATCGCCAACCAGCCCAACCCGACGCCGACCGTGCCCAGCACGATCCCGGCAGGCGACGTCGGTCAGGGCGTGTCGGCGGCGGCGGCCACGACCACCCAGGCCAACCCGGCGGCACTGATCGGCCTGGGCGTGCTCGCGGTGATCGGCGCTACGCTGACAGGACTCGTCTGGCATCGCAGGATCGCCGGACGGGACAGCCGACGACAGTAGGCGGTCCGCGTGTCCTTGAGCTCTGACTCCACCACCCCGGCCGCGTGGCGACGCGCGGCCGGGGTGGCGGCCGTCGGCGGTGCGGTCGGCATCGCTGGCCTGCTGCTCTTCGGCCCATCGGCGATGGAGGTGCCCGGCACCGCCCATCCCGTCCAGCAGCCCTTGTCGAGCGTGCTGGGCCATAACCTCTCGATGCCCGGCGCCGCCGAGGTGCGGTTCGGTGTGCCGCCGGAACAGGCGGGCGGCGAGCCGCAGGAAGACCAGCCGGTGGAGGCGCCTGCCGCCGCCGACCGCGAGGACGCGACACAGGCACCGCCTCCCCCGTCACCTCCCCCGCCACCGCAGGCGGCGCCGGACCCGCCCGCTCCGGACGCGCCTGCCCGCGTGGCCCAACGACCCGGCACGATCCTGCTGCCGCACGGCGGCACGGCCGACCTCGTCCGTCAGGAGGTCGGCGCGGATCGCGTGCTGCCCGTTCCCGACGGCATCGACGAGGCGACCTGGTGGGGCACCGGACTCGGTGCCCGATCCGGTGCCGCCGTCTTCGCAGGCCATGTGAACTGGCAGGGCAGGCGCGGCCCGTTCGCCGAGCTGTGGGACGCGAGGGTCGGCCGCGAGGTCTCGGTGATGGATCAGGACGGCCGGGCCTGGCGCTTCGCCATCTCCGAGGTGCACACCGTCCACAAGGACGACCTGCCCGCCAGGGCCGCCGCGCTGTTCGGCCAGGACGGACCGCATCGGATCGTGCTGGTGACCTGCGGCGGACGCTGGCAGGGCGGCGCGCTGGGCTACGAGGACAATCGGATCGTCGTGGCGACGCCGATCGCCTGATCGCCTGCGAACCGGCTCGACGGATCGAGCGGCTGCGGGGCTGCGGGACACCCGCCCGTCGCCTCGGCATCCCGGCCACGACCCCCCGCGCAGGCACGTTCCCTGTGCCGCGCCGGATCGGGCTGGCACCACACTTCGCCCACGACCTCGTTCTGCTCTGACCGGAATGGGAGCTGTCCGGTCAGGAACGGAAGGGGACGTCGTCATCCTGGCCGGGCTCGGCCGAGCGGCGATCGCCCTACGGCGCCGCGCCGCCCGGCCGGCCAGCGTCGAGGTCAGGCCTCCGGCGTGGGCGCGCGCCGGGACTCCTGCGGCAGGCCGGGCGTTGCGCTGCGCGGGGCGGGCAGGGTCGGCGGGCCCGAGGTCGTCGCAGGCCCCCGCCGCACGGCGGTGGTCAGGTCCTTCGACGCAGGCTCCGAAACGCTCGGCTCTGTGCTGGACCGTCGAGCTTCCCGACCTGCCTGATCGGGAACCGCCTGAGCCGGAACCGCCTGATCGGGAACCGCCTGGCCGAGGTTCGCCTGACCAGCGCCGGGGAGAACAGCCGCCGAGCCGACCGCAGACCCGTCCGGCCCGACGTCTGCGGCGGGCCTGCCCCAGCGCCGCGCGAGGACGGCGAGGACGACCAGTCCGATCAGCGCAGCGATCACGTAGTCGCCGCCGACGAGCTGCTGCCAGCCGGACCAGGTCAGGTGCTCGTCGCGCTGGTGGGGCAGCCACCAGTGCACGCCGAGGATCAGGTAGGCGATCACGAGTAGACAGACCCCGCGCCGAAGCAGCACCGGAGCGGACCAGGGCGACGGTCGGGGCACGGCGACCCGCATCGCCCGCGCCGCCGGAGCGGTCGACGACGGGGAGTCGGGCGGGGCCGAGCGCGCAGACGGAATCGACGGCTGCCGCGTCGTCACCTCCCGTGGCATCCCGGCGGGCCTGCACCACAGCACGAGCAGGACGGGCATCGCCCAGACCCAGTGATGGGACCAGGAGACCGGCGAGGCGAGCAGCCCGACCGCGGCGACCGCACACAGCGCCAGGACGTCCTGTCCGAGGCTGCGCAGCCTCGCCGCCAGCAGCCAGCCCGCCACCACCACGAGGGCCGTGGTGACGGCCCACAGCGCCTGCACGAGGGTCTCGTCACTCACCAGCCTGCTCAGCAGCCCTCGGAGCGACTGATTGCCCACATACGCCGGGTCGCCGATCCGCCCCGAGTCCGCCAGGACGGTGAACCAGTAGTCGGCGGACTCCGCGGGTGCGATCAGCCAGCCGACGCCGGTCGCGCCGAGAAAGCCTGCCGCCGTCCAGCCGACCGAGCGCCAGTCTCGCCTGGCGAGGAAGAACAACACGAAGACGGCCGGGGTCAGCTTGATCGCCGTCGCCAGCCCGACCAGCACGCCGCGCGGCAGCAGCCGGGTGCGGCCGAGGCAGTCCAGCGCCACCATGCCGAGCAGGATCGTGTTGATCTGCACGAAGTCCAGCGTGTCGGCGACGGGTTCGAGGAAGGTCGCCACGGCGGTGAACGCCGAGGCCGAGGCGAGCGGGCCGAGCAGACCTTCGTCGAACCGCCGGGCGACCAGGAACAAGGCGAGGAACAGACCACCGAGGCCGAGCGCGGTGAGCAGGTACACACCGGGAGTCAGCGACGCGGCGAAGACGCCGACGAAGAGGATCGCGGCGAAGGGCGGGTAGGTGAAGGGCAGCTGAATGCCTGCGACCGCGATCCGGGTGCCGTAGAGATCGCCGCCCTCCAGCAGCAGGCGGGCGCCGCCGAAGTACACGCCTGCGTCGACCAGTGCGGAGTCGCCGATCAGTCGAACGACGTTGAAGATCAGCACGACGGCCGACAGTGCGATCACCGAGATCGGCCAGAACCGCGCACGCGCGGCAGAGGAGGACGCCCGTGGCGACGCGACGCCGTCGGATGCGGCAGGTGTGGTCAGCGGCATGAATAACGCTGACTACCCCGTGCGACGGCCCGCAGGGCCGACTTCGCGTCATACACGCCGAGCGGCGGGGACGATCACACTCGTTAGGGTGAAACAGGCTGGTACAGGGATCAATGGCGAGAGCCTGGATGCCGAAGAATGAGTTGCGCCGCGTGGAGGCCGACCCCCTCACGCGGTGCGCAGCTGCTGCTTCATCGGCACCAACCACGTCGTCGCGTGGCGCACCACCAAGGATGCTGGTGCCCCCGGTCGGACTCGAACCGACACTGGGACCCTTTTAAGGGGCCTGCCTCTGCCTATTGGGCTACGGGGGCAGCGCGGAGCATGGAGTCGCCTTCGCTGAGTGCCTGGCTGCTCGTCGAGAGCGTCGGTGCGCTGAACGCGGCGACCACCACTGCGGGCACGGCCCGCGTGTGACGACCGGGGGCGAGAGACGACACCCGGCCGGTGGGTCACCGAATACCGACAGCGCTACGCGTTCGACGTTGCCCGCACAGCTCAGGCACCACCTCCTCCGGCCCGACGAGACTCGACCCGCATCGCGCGGCCATGGGGCGACCATGACGACACTGATCGGGCGAAAGCGTAGTACCACTCGAAGCTGTCGAACATGGTTATGTGGAACTTCTGTGAAAACGTTTCCGGGATTACGCTCGTCGCGTACTCTCTTGCGCTCCGGTCACCGGACGCGCTCGGCGCGTCGCAGATCGTCGAAACGAGTGATGATCCACCTGTTGACGGCGTCCGAGACCCTGGTCTCACCAGCGCGGTTCTCGAACCAGCGCCAGTCGCAGCTCACGTTGACCTCGAGGAAGACATGCTCGCCGTCGACCTGTAAGAGGTCGAAGGCCGCGACGTCCAGCTTCCAGCGGGCGGCCAGCGCACGCAGGCGCCGCGCGACGACGGGGTCCAGCTCGACGGCCGTGACCGCGACGGCGTCCGGATCCTGCCAGAGCTGGGCCGGATCGATCTTGTCCACCCGGTAGGGGATCAGCTCGTCTCCGACGACGAACACGCGCAGCTCGGCATCGGCCACCAGGTACTGCTGCACGATCACCGGGGCGGGCTCGCTCAACTCGCCTGCCCGGCTGGTGTCCAGCGGACGGGGGAAGAGGCCCTGCAGCGAGCCGGGCCGGGGTTCGAGCAGGTGTCGTCCCGCGGTCTTGACGATGCACCGGGCGCCACCGGGTCGATTGCGCGCCGGGCGGGTGGTGACGACGGTCCTCGGTACGGCGAGCCCCTCGGCCTGAGCGTCGGCGAGCTGGGTCAGCCGATCGAGTCGCGCGCTGCGGCGGGGCTCGTTGACGTGGCCCCAGTCCGACCGCACGGTGAGCCAGTCGGCGACGGCGCCCCACTGGTCCAGGGTGTAGGAGCCGTAGAGCGACCGGGGGTCGATGGGCAGCGCGGTGAGATCGAAGTGGCGGCGCCACACCAGCAGCGGGCGCAGCAGCCACTGATCCAGCTCGATCAGCGGGGTGTCCGGATAGACGGTCAGCGCAAGGTCGAGACACCGATCGGCGTCGATCCGAACCATCCGGATGTCGTGCTCGGCGAGGGTGAGCGACAGCTCGTTCATCTCCATGTCGGCCGCCCTGGCGAGGACGAGCACGCAGGGCACCGGGCTGCCGTCCCCCGGCTCGACCAGACCCGCCCGATACATCCGTTCCTGGAAGTCGAGGCAGGCGCTGGGAGCGCGGTAGTGATACTCCTGGCCCTGTAACAGCAGCGGCGTGGCCAGCGGGGTCGAGACGGGCTTGATCGAGACGGCGTCGGCGGTGGCGTCGGGCGGGAGCGGCAGCGCTGCCTGCTCCCACTCGGCGTCCGCCACGTCAGTCGTCCTTCTTACGGAAGATCTTCCGCTCCCTGTCGAAGGCCTCCTGGTACTCCGCCAACGGTCCGTCCGTCACCTCGCCCCGACGGATGAGTTCAGCCAGTTCCTTGAGCGTCATGACGGTCACCCCCATCCTCGACAGCGAGAGCCGGCGACGGACCGGCAGAGATAGTTTCAGCTGCACCTTACTCAGTGTCAAGCGAGCACTAGGACACCTTCGCCTATTCGGCCCAATAGGACGAGCCGAATGCAGTAATACTCACGGAAAGTGTCAGCACTGCCGCACACAACGGGAGATCGTCCTCCATTCGTGCAGAGCTGGGCCATCAGGGTGATGAACGCGGGCGGTCACTTCGACGCCGCACGAGCAAACTCTGCCTTGGGCTCCTGGAGCTGCCCCATGGAGATGACCTCGCGCCGGAAGAGCAGCGCCAGGGTCCAGTCGATCACGATGCGCGCCTTGCGGTTGAAGGTGGGCATCCGACTGACATGGTAGGTGCGGTGCATGAACCAGGCGGGGAAACCCTTCAACTTGATCCCGTAGACGTCCGCGACGCCCTTGTACAGGCCGAGGCTGGCCACCGATCCCGCGTACTTGTGTCGATACGGTGCGGGCTGTCGGCCCCGCAGCGAGGCGACGAGGTTGTCCGCAAGCTGCTTGGCCTGCCGCACGGCGTGCTGCGCCGACGGGCTGCACGTCGCGTTGGGGTCCTGCTCGGTCTTGGACAGATCGGGCACCGCAGCACAGTCGCCCGCCGCCCACACCCCGGTCAGCCCCTCCACCCGCAGGTCTGCGGTGCAGCGGACCCGGCCGCGCTCGTCACGCGGCAGATCGGTCTCGGCGAGGACCGGATTGGCCTTCACGCCTGCCGTCCAGACGATCGTGTCGGTGGCGAAGGTGGTCCCGTCGCTGAGCCGGACGTCGCCGCCGGTCATGTCGTCGACCCTGGTGTCGAGGAAGACCTTGATCCCCCGCTCCTCCAGCCGTTCCACCGTGTAGACGCCCATCCGCGGGCTGACCTCGGGCATGACCCGGTTCGTGGCCTCGACGAGGATCCACTGTAGATCGGACGGCTTGATGGTCTTGTAGTAGCGCGTCGCGTACCGAGCCATGTCCTCCAGCTCGGCCAGCGCCTCGATGCCCGCGTAGCCGCCGCCGACGACCATGAAGGTCAGCAGCCGACGCCTGCGCTCGCCGTCCGCCATCGACGACGCGTCGTCCATCCGGGAGAGGACGTGATTGCGCAGGAAGATGGCCTCCCCCACGGTCTTGAACGAGTTGCCCTGATCGGCGAGTCCCGGAATCGGCAGCGTGCGCGCCACCGACCCGAGGGCCACCACGAGGACGTCGTACTCCAGCTTCTCGACGTGCCCCTCGGCCATGTCCACCGTGACGGTGTGCTTGTCGTGCTCGACCTTGGCGACCCGGCCGGTGACCACGTGACACCGCTTCAGCGTGCGGCGCAGCGGCACCACCACGTGCCTCGGCTCGATCGACCCGGCGGCGGCCTCGGGGAGGAAGGGTTGATAGGTCATGTGCGGCTGCGGGTCGATCACCGTCACCGACGCCTCCGCCGCCTTCAATTTGGCCTGGAGGCGCAACGCTGTGTACATTCCGACATATCCGCCGCCCAAGATCACGATCTTGGTGGGTGAAGCCTTCTTACCAGCCATGTCAACGATGCTGCCACCAGCGAGCCGTGACGGCTTGACGTACCACCCCTAGCTGTGATTCCGCTCGCTAGGCATGTCCCTGGGCAGGTTCGGCGATCGGCGCAGCGCCAACACCCCGACGACGGCCAGACCTGCGGCGGAGACCAGCCCGGCGACCTCCAGCCAGGCGGGCAGCACCGTCGACGGCAGCGTCCACACCACCAGGACGAGCCCGGCGGCGACGAGTTGGACGACGACCACCCGCAGCAGGGCAGGCCGCAGCGCCGCCGCTCGGACGCGCGACCGCCAGGGCAGCACGGCCGTGACCGCCGCCAGCAGATGCGTCAGGTGCAGCAACGGCATCAGCGACAGGACCTCGGGGCGCAGCGGGTCACCGCCGTTGGACGTCACGCCGACCACCGCGACCACGATCAACACCGCAGGCGATGCCGAGGCGGGCAGTCCGGCCGTCAGGGCAGCCGAGATCACCAGACCCCAGGTCACCAGGGGTCCCGCCCCGTCGGATGACACCACGACGCAGACGACGGCGGCACAGGCCGCGAGCAGCAGGCGCAGGCCCCAGCCGGGGATTCCGACCCCGCCCGTCACCGGGGCGGGTTCCTGCGGGCTCATCGAGGATGCGCCGGGCGCTCGGCGGACACCGATCGGACCCGGCTCGGTGCCGGAGCCCGCGCCGACACCAGACGCCCGCCCGGCTGCGCCGGACGCGAGGCCGAGGCGGGCCTGTCGAGCCCCGGCACCACTTCCGACCTCGCTGATCTCAGCAGCCCCGCCGACCTCCTGGTTCACACCGGACCTCCCCGCGTCGTCCAGACCGTTCGAACGCCTGCTCGCCGGGCTCCCGGCCGCATCGACCGCACTCGTCTCACCGGCGACCGCCCCGACGGCGGGCACCCCGCAGCACGGCCATCGCCGAGGCACCGTCGGAGTCCCACTCGACGACCCGCACCCCGCGCTCGGCCAGGGCCCGGAGCCGCCCGGCATGTTCGAGGGACAGCACCGTCCGGACGGCCTCGCCCCACGGTGTCGAGGCGTCCGCGCTCAGCGGGGCGGGCAGCACGTCGACGCCGAAGACCAGGCCCCGGCGGACCGCCTGGCCGGTCAGCGTCACCACCGCGTCGTCCAGGAACGGGGACAGCACGATGAGCACCGCGCCCGCCGGGACCTGGCGTGGACTCAGGATCGGCTGTGCGGCCCAGCCTGCCTGCCGCGCGCTGGTCACCAGCGCACCGCGCAGTCGCAGCAGCTGACGTCGTCCCGCCGCGCACGGCACCGAGAGCTGCGGACGTCCCAGGTCGATCAGGCCGACCCGGTCGCCCTGGCGCAGGTAGGCGGCGGCCAGGGCGCTCGCCGCCCGGACCGTCGCGTCGAGGCTCCCCGTCGTGGACCGGGCGGCGGAATGGGCCATCCACTCGCCCATCTCCGCACCGACGTCGACCCGCGTGTCCACGGCCAGCACGACCTCGGCGTCGGCCTCGGCGTGGCGCTCCCGCACATGCCAGCCTGCGGCGCCCCTGGTGTCGTCGAAGGCGCCGCTGCGCGCCGACACCCGCCAGTCGATCCGCCGCAGCCGGTCGCCCGCGCGGAACGGACGGATGTCGCGGAGTTCGGTGCCGTCGCCCGGCTGCGCCGATCGGTGCACGCCCACCAGCCCCGCCGCTCTCGGCGGCAACGGGCCTGCAGGCAGGGCGACGATGGGCGGCAGCACGATGCGACGAACCTCGATGCCGGTGACCGGCCCGTAGACGATCACCGCGTCCGGCCCGGCGAACAGGTGGTCGGGCCGCATCTCCACCGCCTCGCCCCACCGACGTCGAGGAAGTTCCACCCGCCACGGGCCGCCGTCGCCGGGCAGCACGTGGACGGTCTCCCCCGCCTCGGCGGACAGCGCGCGCAGCTTCTCGGCCGCCGCCGCGAGTCGGC
Source organism: Actinoalloteichus fjordicus (assembly GCF_001941625.1). NCBI lineage: Bacteria > Bacillati > Actinomycetota > Actinomycetes > Pseudonocardiales > Pseudonocardiaceae > Actinoalloteichus > Actinoalloteichus fjordicus. The sequence continues at coordinate 810,396 of NZ_CP016076.1, read as the reverse complement.
CCCGCACGCCAGGCTCGGCCGCAGGCTGCGCCGGACGCGGCCTGCGGCCCGCCGTGGGCAGCCGGACGGCCGCCCACTCGGCGCCGCAGGCCGCCTCGATCCGCGCGGTCGCCGTCTCCGACTCGGCGACCCGAGGCGGCGGAGTCACCCGTAGCGTCGGATGCTCGTCCGGCGATCGAGCGACGGTCAGTGCGAGCAGCGTGGACAACAGCAGCGGGGCGCCGAGGATCACCGGTTCCAACCGATGCAGCAGCACTCCGACGCAGATCAGCCCGGTGCCGACCACCAGCCCTCGATACAGCGTGTCGGTGGGCTGCCAGCGGCTGCCGGTTCGTCGGCCCAGTCCCGCACGCAGCCGGGCGAGCCGCGCCGTGTCCCCCGACGCCGTGCTCACGATCTGTTCGCCCGCAGCCTGCCGGTGGCCGGACCGGCCACCTTCCCGAGCAGCTCGGTCACCACCTCGACGCCGGTCACGCCGGTCGTCCAAGTCTCGGGTCGCAGGGTCAGCCGGTGGGCCAGCGCAGGCACCGCACATTCCTTGACGTCCTCCGGCAGCACGAAGGACCGTCCGTCGAGCACGGCGAGGGCCCGCCCGACCAGCACCAGGGCCAGGGCGCCGCGCGGGGAGGCACCGACCTCGACGGCCGGATGCGACCGGGTGGCCGAGGCCAGGTCGACGCAGTACCGCACCACGTCGGGGTCGACGTCGACGGTCTCGATCCCCGCCTGAAGCGCGGTGAACTCCCCGGCGTCGATGACCGGGGACAGCGAGGTCTCCTCGCGTCGCCGGGCCAGTCTGCGGCGCAACACCTCCGCCTCCTCATCCGCCGCGGGATAGCCGATGTCCAACCGCAGGAGGAAGCGGTCGAGCTGCGCCTCCGGCAGCGGGTAGGTGCCCTCGTACTCCACGGGATTCGCCGTGGCCAACACGTGAAACGGCCTGGCGAGCCGCATCGTGGTGCCCTCGATGGTGACCTGCCGCTCCTGCATCGCCTCCAGCAGCGCCGACTGGGTCTTGGGCGGCGTCCGGTTGATCTCGTCGGCCAGCAGCAGCCCGGTGAAGATCGGACCCGGCCGGAAGGCGAACTCCCGGCTGGTGGGGTCGTAGAGGTAGGAGCCGGTGACGTCGGCAGGCAGCAGGTCGGGGGTGCACTGGAGGCGGCGGAAGTCCAGGCCGAGCGACTGGGCGAGGCTGCTCGCCAGCAGCGTCTTGCCCAGGCCGGGCACGTCCTCCAGCAGGACGTGCCCGCCCGCGAGCAGGGCCGCCATGGTGAGTCGCAGACTCCGGCCCGCGCCGACGACGACGGACTCCACCGAGGCGGACACCTCCGCGACGACGGCGGCGATGGCGGGCACGTCCGGCGGCTCCGGGATCTCGGTCACCTCTGGCATCTGTCCTCTCCTGCTTCGCGGAACTGGTTTCTCAGCCGCGGTCGTCGGTCGCGCCTGCCCGCACGGCGTGGCCACGACGCCGGGCCCGCGCGGTGTTCGGCCACCACGTCGTGCCCTCGCCCTCGGCACGGCGGCCCCCGGCTCTCCCGGCCGTCCGTCGGCGATCCTCGTCCAGCTCGGCGAGCAGCTCGGTCAGCACCCGAGGCGGGGGAAGCGGGGCGGCGGGGTCGGTGAGCAGGCGATGCAGCCGGGGATCGAGGGCGGCGATCGCCCTCGGGTCGTCGAGATCGGTCACGCCCGCCGTCTCCCGACGTCCCCGCAGCGCGGTGAGCACCACCGCGCGCAGCCGGGGCTGGAGTCTCGTGCGAAAGCGGCGCTGATCGGCCGAGGCCTCCGCGAACCGGCCTGCCAGGGTGGCGGCCTGCACGAACCGAGGAGAGTCCTCATCGGAGTGCGCGGGCTGCCACACCGCCTCGGCGGTCCGCCCGACCCGCAGGCTCAGCAGCAGCCAGCACAGCGGCGGCAACGCGACCGCGACGGCCCAGCCGACGGGGATGCCCGCGATCATCACCAGCAGAACCGTCGCCGCCGCCAGGATCAGCAGGCCTGCCGCCAGGGTCACTCTCGGGCTCACGGGCGACCCCCGCCGAGATGCGCAGGCTTCGGATCGGCGTCGTCCAGCGCCGCCGCCAGTGCGGCCAGCGCCGCGCGAGCCCTGGCGACGTCCTCGTCCGAGGTCCGATACGCCGGGTCGAATCGAGCGCGGTGGTAGAGCGTCCGCAGTTCGGCGACCGGCTCGGCGGGCAGCGCACGAGCCGAGACCAGCTCGGCGGCGAACTCGGTGGGCGTCTGCGGGGCCAGCCGTCGGGTCCCCGCCTCGGCGGCCGTCTGCTCGAAGACCCGCCAGGCCTCGATCACGCGATCGCCCGGCGAGCCCGCGGCCGGTGCGTCCAGGACACGCAGCGCCGCGTGGGCACCGGTCGCCGACGCAGCCCCGGCGGCGGGCGACACGTCGTCGCCCTCCGCCTGCCGACGCGCACCGCGGCCCCGAAGTCTCCGTTCGGGCAGGCGGAAGGCGAGCAGGATGCCGACGAGACCGACGATCACCAGGGCGAGGATCACCAACAGGAACAGACCGAAGCCAGCACCGATCCACTCGTTCGGCTCCGGGCGCGGCGAGACCTCGTCGGCGTTCGGCCGCGCGGAGGCCGGTGCCGGGGTGGTCGTCGCCGCCGTCACGAGCCCGCCGCCGCTGTGCGGAATCCCGCTGCGGCCCCGTGCCGCCGCCATGGCCACCAGTACGAGGATGACGGCCGAGATCAGCAGGACTAGGCGAGCTCGGATCAGGACTCCGATCGTCGAACGGATCTCGTCACTCTATCGCCCGACCACGGACTTCTCCGGCATGATCGGCGGCACGGCCGCAGGCGGGACGACCCGAGCGGCAGCACGAAGACCTCGAAGGGGGCAGTGGTGAGCCCAGCGTTGCCGGGTGATCCGGAATACCTGCGCGGCCCGCGCATTCTTCGCGTCATCGCGGGCTGCGAGTGCGGCGCCGGGCTCGTCACCCTGCTCATCGGGTGGTGGCTGGGCTCGACGCTCACGGCGATCATCGGCGGCGGACTCGCGGTCAGCTCGATCGCGATCGTCTTCCTCTCGACGCAGCTGCGCCGTCCGCATGACGCCTACCTCGCCGAGCACCCCGACCCCGATCCGCCCGTACTCCGGGCGGCCACCGGCAACGAGGAGATCGCGGACTGGTCCGCGCTCGGCGCGGCCGGGCAGGAGCGGCTGCTGCCGCTGGCGGCCGAGGCGTTGGACGGGGTGGGGCTGGAGCCCGCGCTCCGGCCGGACGCGACCGTCGTGGACACCAGGCTGGGTACGGTCGGTCTCGGCGCGCTGGTCGCCGACGTCCGGCATCGTCCGCCCGCCGACTGGCCGGAATCGGCTCGACGGTGGGCTCGCCGGGTCGAGGCGGCCCGCACGCCGCCGTCCGTCGACTGACGCGTCGGCCTCGCGCGGGGCCGACGCGGGGGTCATCGAGGCGAGCCGCCTGCCTCGTGGCCGGGAGTACGAGCAGCGGGACGAGATCGGTCGCGACGAGATCGGGACTCGGCGCGGCAGGCAGCGGTCTCGACCTGGCGGCGTCCCCGTCACCGCCGTCGGCGATCACCGCCGTCCCCTGAGCTCGCCGCGCCGTCGGCCGAACCCGGCGGCCCTCGCCCCAGGCTCCGAAGCCGATCTACCGGGCCGTCGTCGGCAGTCCGGCGGCCTGTCCCGCCGCCGCGAGCACCGTCCGCAGCATCGCCGGGGTCAGCCTGCCGGTGAAGGTGTTCTGCTGGCTGACATGGAAACAGCCGAAGACCGTGAGGTCGGGCCCGTCGTCCCGGGCGGGCAGGACGACGCGCACGCCGTGGCCGAACTTCGGGCGAGGCACCGGCACCCGCCAGCCCGTGGCAGCCAGGATCGGGACCACGGCCTGCCAGGCGAAGCCGCCCAGCGCCACGACGACGCGCAGGGTCGGCCGCAGCAGCTCCAGCTCTCGGCGCAGCCACGACCCGCATCGATCACGTTCCTCCGGCGTCGGCCTGTTGTCGGGCGGTGCGCAGTGCACCGGGGCGGTGATCCGGGTGCCGATCAACCGCAGGTCGTCGTCGCGGGCCGTGGAGACCGGCGCGGAGGCGAGTCCGACCTCGTGCATGGCGGCGTAGAGGACGTCACCAGCACGGTCGCCGGTGAACATCCGTCCGGTGCGATTGCCGCCGTGGGCGGCCGGGGCGAGGCCCACGATCGCCAGCGACGCGTCGTCGACCCCGAAGCCCGGCACCGGCCTGCCCCAATAGGTCTGGTCGGCGTAGGCCCGACGTCGATCCCGCGCCACCTGTTCTCGCCAGGCCACCAGGCGCGGGCAGGCATCGCACCGCACCACCAGCTCGTCCAGCTCCGCGCGGCTGGTCACGCCGGGTGCGAGTCTGCCGGGTCGCATTCGACTCATCCCGGCATCATCGCGGGTCCGCCGGGGTGTCGGCAGTGCGTCCGCCGTCCTCGGGGTTTCGTCAGACGGCGGCCCGCTCTCCCCTCGTCCGCCACAGGGCCGCCCCCAGCAGCACGCCCCACCCGAGGAACCACGGGTCCCAGAGCAGGCCGTGCCAGGCGAGCGCCGTCCGATCGACCTCCGGGCCTGCGGGAATCACTCCGCCGAGGACCAGCAGGGCGGCACCGGTGAAGACTGCGCCGTAGAGCGTGAGCACCGTGCAGGCGACCCAGCTGAGCAGACGTCCCACACGCCGCAGCAGTCCGGGCAGCTCAACGTACAGCAGGACCAGGGGTGCCACGGCGACGCCGATCTTGATCAGCGCGGCCGCCCAGACGAGGAGGGCGAGGAAGGCGCTGTTCGCCTCGGTGGGAACCGCCGCACCGCCTGCGACGGTGTCCAGCAGCCACGTGCCGCCCAGCCCCCAGTAGACGCTGAAGGCCGCATGCCCGAGACCCGTCACGGCAGCGGCCCAGGACAACGGCCTCGATCCCGGTCGATCATTCCGCGAGCCTCGTCCGGACTCCCACATGGCGCGACTCCTCCCAGCGCAGACCTCCGAGAGCCCGACCTGCCGATACGAGCGAGGAGGTCCCCACTCGCCTCCCGGAGATCATCCGCTGGCCGAGCCCGGACATTACCCTTTGGCTTGCTAACCATTGCTCCGTAGGCTGCCGCCATGGCGAAGAAGGAGACAGCCCACGACGTCGAGGCAGGCCCAGAGGCAACGGCCTCGACCCCCGCCGAGCCGACCGACGACCTGGTCACCACCAGCCACACGCTCGCCGTGGACGGCACCGAGCTGGCCTACACCGCGACGGCAGGCCGGATCGTGCTGCGCGAAGAGGTGCACACCGACGGGAAGTTCGACGGCCACCAGGCCAAGGCGGAGGTGTTCGTCACGGCGTACACCCTCGACGGCGAGCAGCCCGCCGACCGGCCGATCACCTTCGCGTTCAACGGCGGTCCCGGCTCCTCCAGCGTGTGGCTCCACCTGGGCGTCCTCGGCCCGAAGAAGGTCGTCATGGGCGACGCGGGCGAGCTGGCGCCCCCGCCCTACGGCCTGGCCGACAACCCGGAGTCGCTGCTGGCGCACAGCGACCTGGTGTTCATCGACCCGGTGTCCACCGGTTTCTCCCGCGCGATCAAGGGCGGCAAGCCCAGCGAATACCACGGCTTCCAGGGCGACCTGGAGGCCGTCGCCGAGGTGATCCGCCTGTGGACCACCCGCAACAAGCGCTGGATGTCGCCGAAGTACCTGGCGGGCGAGTCCTACGGCACGCTGCGGGCCGCCGCGCTCGCCGATCACCTCCAGTCCCGCTACGGCATGTACCTCAACGGGCTGCTGCTGATCTCCACGGTCCTGGACATGGGCACCATCCGCTTCCAGCCGGGCAACGACCAGCCCTACCCGCTGTTCCTGCCCACCTATGCGGCCATCGCGCACTACCACGGCCTGCACGGCGACCGCCCCCTGTCCGAGGTCGTCGCCGAGGCCGAGGACTACGCCGAGCGCGACTACCCGTGGGCCCTGGCCAGAGGCGCCCGGCTCAGCGAGGAGGAGCGGGCGGAGGCGGTCCGACGGATCGCAGGCCTCACCGGGCTGAGCGAGGACTACGTGGACCGGGTGAACCTGCGGATCGAGCATGTCCGGTTCTTCACGGAGCTGCTGCGACACCGACGTCAGGTGGTGGGCAGGCTCGACGGCCGGTTCGTCGGCTGGGAGCCGGACTCCGGCGGCGAGCTGTTCAGCGCCGACCCGAGCATGAACGCGATCGTGGGCCCGTACGGCGCGGCGCTGAACCACTACCTGCGCGCCGATCTCGGCTACGAGAACGACCTGCCCTACGAGATCCTCACCCGCCGGGTCCAGCCCTGGTCGTACTCGGATTTCGAGGGCTCGTTCGTCACCGTGGCACCCCGGCTCTCCGCCGCGATGCGCACCAACCCGCACCTGCGGGTGCACGTCGCGAACGGTTATCACGACGGGGCGACGCCGTACTTCGCCGCCGAACACGTCTTCGCGCACCTGGAGATCCCGGCCGAGCTGCAGGACAACATCGAGTTCCGCTACTACGAGGCGGGCCACATGATGTACGTCCACGAGCCGAGTCGGATCGCGCAGTCCGCCGACCTCGCGGAGTTCGTCACGCGCTGACCGCGCTGCACCCGACGGACCGCCGACCCGGACCTGGCTGGTCCGGGTCGGCCCGGCCTGCGTCGGGCGTCCGTACGGCACCACCGGCCCGGCGTCTCGGGCGCGGCTCCCCGGCGCGGGCGGCGCGGCGCGTCAGGAGACACTGTCACGGACGTGAACCGACGAGGGAGGAGCCCGCGATGGCTCGGGTCGCTGCGATCGACTGCGGTACCAACTCGATCCGACTGCTGATCGCGGACGTGACGCGGAGCGAGACAGGCCGCACGATGCTGCGAGACGTGCGCCGTGAGATGCGCATCGTCCGACTCGGCCAGGGTGTCGACGCGACCGGCCGACTCGCACCGGAGGCCGTCGAGCGGACCAGGGTGGCGCTGGCCGAGTACGCCGAGTGGATTCGCGACTCCGGCGTCGACCGGGTGCGGATGACGGCCACCTCGGCGACCCGCGACGCCGCCAATCGGGAGGACTTCTTCTCGATGGTGCGCGAGACCCTCGGAGTGGACGCCGAGGTGATCTCCGGCGACGAGGAGGCCCGGCTGTCCTTCGTCGGAGCGGTCGGCGATCTGGCCGCCGAGCAGGGGCCGTTCGTGGTGGCCGACGTCGGCGGCGGCTCGACCGAGCTGGTCTACGGGACCTGGGACGGCGTCCGCGCCGACGTCATCGCCGCGCGATCGGTCGACGTCGGCTGTGTGCGACTCACCGAGCGGTGTCTGCACTCCGATCCGCCTGCCGAATCAGAGGTCGCCGAGGCGCGTCGAGTCGCCGCCGCGACGCTGGCCGAGGCCTTCGACAGCGTCGACGTCCGGGACGCCCGCACCTGGGTCGGCGTCGCGGGCACGGTGACGACGCTGTCCGCGATAGCCCAGGATCTCGACGAGTACGACCCGGCGCGCATTCACCTCTCCGAGCTGTCCGCCGCGCAGATCGAGCGGACCACCACCGACCTCGTGTCGGCCACCCATGACGAACGCGCCGCCGTGCCCTCGATGCATCCGGGCCGCGTCGACGTCATCGCGGGCGGGGCGATCGTGGTGGCGACCCTGGCCGAGGAGATCGCCGCGCGTTCCGGCGTCGACCGCCTGACCGTGAGCGAGCACGACATCCTCGACGGCATCGCCCTGTCCATCGCCGAGGGCTGAGCACGGGCTCGAGGCTCGGCGCTCACGTCACCGAGCCTTGCTGAAGGCTCGGTGACGGCTGGGACCGGGCCTGCGAACGCCGTCGGGCAGGTCTCGCCGCCGCCGTCGCACCGGGAACGGGCGCCGCCGTCGCGGTGCCGGGCCGGGGCTCGGACGAAGGCTGCCGTCTCCCGGACCGTCGTGGCGTCGGCGCGGCCTCGCGGGCGCGCCACCCGGGCTCGACCGGGCGCCTCGCACCGGCGTCGGGTGACGACGGGACGAACGGCGGCAGGCACACACGGGCGGACAGGCGCAGGGCGCTGCCGGGCCCGCCAGGCGACACGGCCGAGCCGCTCCGGCCCTGAAATGCACCGCTCGGCCGCGTGCCGCCTGCGTCGGTGCCCGGCCCGGCGCCGTCGGAGCCGGTGTCGGCTCCGACGGTCACAGCGCTACCCGGCGGATCGTCAGCCGCGCTCCGAACGGGACATGGTCTTGCGGGACGCCGAGGACACCGTGCCCGCGACGGACCCCTGGGGGGCCGAGTCCGAGCCGGGCTCGGACGGCGGCTCGGTGGGCTCGCACTCCTCAGGCGGTTCCGTCGACTCCTCGGTGCTCGACTCCGCCGAGTCGGTGCCCTCGGACTCGCCGGGCTCCTCCGGGTCGCACGGCACGCACGGGTCACCCGGCGCGGGCGGCTCGGTGGTCTCGGCGGAGTCCTCGGGGTTCTCCGGGCTCTCGGGGTCCTCCGGATCAGTGACCGGCGGCTCACACGGCTCGGTCGGGTCCGGCGGGTCAGTCGGGTCCGGCGGGTCAGTCGGGTCCGGCGGGTCCGTGGGCTCGGTCGGGTCCGTGGGGTCCGTCGGCTCGGGCGGCTCGGGCGTCCACGGCGGCTGTGGCGAGGTGGTCGTCGGCGGCCGAGGCTCGTCGGACGAGGACGGCGGCGGCTCCGGCGACGAGGGCGGCCGAGGCGGGTTCGGGGGCTCGGGCGGGTTCGGCGGCGCGGGCGGCTGGTTCGGCGCGTCCGGTCCGTTCTGCGGCGGGTTGGGGTTCGAGTTCGATCCCCCGTCCGATCCGCCCGAGGGCGGCGTGACGTTCTCCAGCGGGTTCACGCCGTCGGCATAGGCCCGTGCCCAGTAGAGGACGTTGCCCACATACACGTCCGACCGGTTGTAGCGGAAGATCGCCGTGCGCAGCTGAGCGGGGTCGCGGAGGTTCAGGCCGCCGGAGCACAGGTACCGACCTGCGGCCAGCGACGCGTCGAACACGTTGTGCGGGTCGGACACCCCGTCGCCGTTGCCGTCGGAGGCGTAGCCCGCCCAGGTGGAGGGGATGAACTGCATCGGCCCCACCGCGCGATCCCATACGGTGTCGCCGTCGAGCCTGCCGCCGTCGGTGTCGCGGATGGCTGCGACGCCGGGGCCGCCGTTGAGCTGGAGTCCGATGATCGGCGACAGCGTCGTGCCTTCGGCGTCCACCATCCCGTGCCGTGCGTGATTGGACTCGATCCGGCCGATCCCGGCCAGCAGCGACCACTCGATGCCGCAGCCGGGCATCGTCTCGGCGAGGGTGTCCTCGGCCGCGAGGTAGGCCTCCAGGACGACGCCGGGGATGCCTCGCGCGTTCGCGCCGGGCCCGATCACCGAGCTGTCGTCGTCGTCACGCGATCCCGGTCCGGAGGAAGCCTGGCTGTACTCCGGGCTGATCTGAGTGCCGCCCGGGAGACGGCCGCCGACCCCGTAACCGCCGCCGTCGTCGTCGCGGTGGCGTAACAGGTTGATCAGACTGTCCGTATCGGACAGTGCGAGTTCCGCGACGTCACTGTCCTGCCGGGGGAACACCGGCGAGGACTCGACGGCGCCGAGCGTCGCAGGCAACAACATCACGGCGAACAGGACGGCCGCCGAGGCGACCTTGCGACTCGACCTCCGCTGCGATCGCCACCAGGTGCGGGTCGAGTCGTCGTAAGCCTGCTGCGCCGGGATTGTCACCAGGACTGCACCTTCCTCGCGCGCCGAGCCGATCACCGAAGACACCGAGTATTTCAGCTCACCGGGCCGAGGTTCTCAACCTTCGGCGGAAGAACCGGCCTACCGGAGGCGAACATCCGCCCCGATGGACGAAAGTGGCACCGCCCTGTCCACCGGCCCCGTGCTCCTGCTCGGACGAACCCATCTCACCGCCGGAATCGTCTGCTCCCGGTGAAGCGCACACACAGTGAAGCACGGGCTCGGTGCAGCACGATCACCGTGAAACGATGATCACAGTGGAACAACGCCCACGATGCAGCCGTGATCAGGGTGCGGCGGAGTCCCGGCCGTCGGCAGGCCCGGCGCAGTCGCCTGCGGGCCACGATTCGGCCAGCCGGTCCAGTACCTCGTCGCCGAACGGATTCACGCCCGGACCCACGGCGAGCCGGTGAGCCAGGTGCACGTGCAGGCACTTGACCCGCGTCGGCATCCCGCCCGCGCTCACCTCGGTGCCCAACGGCTCGATCGCGTCGCGCTGTGCCAGATAGGACTCGTGCGCCCGCTGATATGCGGCGGCCAGCTCCGGGTCCGCATCGAGGCGCTCGGTCATCTCCCGCATCAACCCCGAGGTCTCCAGGGTGCTGGCGAGGCCGGTGAGTCGCGGACAGGTCAGGTAGTAGAGCGTCGGGAACGGGCTGCCGTCCTCGAGGCGAGGGCTGGTCAGCACAACCGCCGGATGCCCGCTGGGGCAGCGGGCGGCCACCGACAGCAGCCCACGCGGCGACCTGCCGAGCTGAGCGGCGACGGCGGCACGATCGCCGTCCGTGGCCCGCGTCGCGCCCGGCACCGATGATCCGACGCTCATTCCTCGCCTCCCGTGATGGAACGCCACAGCCTGGCGAACCAGGGGGCGTCCTGTTGCTCCGGTTGTTGATCGGCGGAGTCCGCCGCCTGTTCTCGCTGTTCGGCGGGGAGCTGCACGATGTACGGCGTCTCGCCGGGCCGGACGTATCGCAGCCGCCGCCGTGCCTCCGCCTCGATGTGTGCGGGATCGGAGAGCTGGTCGCGTCGCTGCTCCAGCTCCCCGCGTTCCTGCTCCAGCCTGCCGCGCAGCTCCGCCGCCTCGGTCATCTCGGCCTGCTGGGTGAAGTAGGTGCGCAGCGGCACCGCAACGCTCAGCGCCAGCGCGCACACCACCAGCGCGAGGATCGCCGCGCGCCGGGTCGAGGCGAGCCCGAAGGCGCCGCCGGTGCCGGTACGCCTGCTCACGCGGCGGCGGACCCGGCGGCGCAGGGTGCTGGCGATGTTCACCTGTCTGTTCCTGGTGGTGCGCCGGGCGCGATCGGCCGACCGAGCGGGAGGGGACTCGCCTCGCCCACGCGGTCGGTCCCGCTCGCGCCTGGCCATGCCTCAGGCTCCCGGAGTGAAGCGGGGGAAGGCAAGTTCTCCGGCGTACCGCGCGGCGTCGCCCAACGCCTCTTCGATCCGCAGGAGCTGGTTGTACTTGGCGACCCGCTCGCTGCGGGCGGGGGCGCCGGTCTTGATCTGGCCGCTGCCGACGGCCACCGCGAGGTCGGCGATGGTGGTGTCCTCGGTCTCGCCGGACCGGTGGCTCATCATCGTCTTGAACCCGTTGGAGTGAGCCAGACCCACCGCGTCGAGCGTCTCGGTGAGCGTGCCGATCTGGTTCACCTTGACCAGCATCGCGTTGGCCGCGCTCTCGTCGATGCCGCGCGCCAGGCGCTCCGGGTTGGTGACGAAGAGGTCGTCGCCGAGGATCTGCACCTTGTCGCCGATCTGGGCGGTCAGGTGGGTCCAGCCCTCCCAGTCGTCCTCGGACAGCGGGTCCTCGATCGACACCAGCGGGTAGGCGGCGACCAGCTCGGCGTAGTAGCTCGACAGCTCCTCGGCGGAGAGCGTGCGCTTCTCGAAGGTGTAAGAGCCCTCGGAGTACAGCTCGGTGGCGGCGACGTCCAGGGCGAGGACGACGTCCCGGCCCGGCCGGTAGCCCGCCTTCTCGATCGCCGTGGTGATCAGGTCCAGCGCCTCGCGGTTGCTGCCGAGGTCAGGGGCGAACCCGCCCTCGTCACCGAGTCCGGTGGCCAGCTGCTTGCTCTTGAGCACCGACTTCAGCGAGTGGTAGACCTCCGCGCCCCAGCGCAGCGCCTCACGGAAGGACTCCGCGCCGATCGGCGCGATCATGAACTCCTGGATGTCCACGTCGTTGTCGGCGTGGGCACCGCCGTTGACGATGTTGAACATCGGCACCGGAAGCAGGTGCGCGTTCGGGCCGCCGACGTAGCGGAACAGCTCCAGACCGCTGGAGTCCGCCGCCGCCTTGGCCACCGCCAGCGAGACGCCGAGCGTGGCGTTGGCGCCGAGCCGCGACTTGGCGGGGGTGCCGTCCAGGTCGATGAGCTTCTGGTCGACGATCCGCTGCTCCATGGCCTCGATGCCGGTCAGCTCCGGGCCGATCTCGTCGAGCACCGCCGTGACGGCCTTCTCGACGCCCTTGCCGTTGTACCGGTCCTTGTCGCCGTCGCGGAGCTCGACCGCCTCGTGCTCTCCGGTGGAGGCGCCGGAGGGCACCGCCGCACGGGCCACCGTGCCGTCGTCCAGTGCGACCTCGACCTCGACGGTGGGGTTGCCGCGCGAGTCGAGGATCTCTCGGGCGCCGACCTGTTCGATGACTGCCACCTGTGCTCCTCACCCTGAGTGAAACTGATCGGCGTCGAGCCTAGCCCGCGAGTGGACCGGCCCTGCCGAAGGCAGGCGTCTCCCCCGTCACAGCGCCCCTTCGGCGCAGGTCCGGGCCGGGTGATCGATCAAGTGTGCCCGCTGGTCGGCAGGCCCGCCGCGCCGACCGCCGACACGCCGTCGAACGGGCGGCGGTCGGGGTCGGCGCGGCGGGCCGCCGTCGGTCCCCGTCGTACCCGTGTCGGCTCGGTGACGGGTGCGCCTAGCCCCGTGCGGGCGGCGGCAGACCACTCCGGGTGACCAGCGGGCCGGCCCAGGCCAGCCGGATGGCGGAGGTGGAACAGCTTCGTGCCGCGTAGCGTTGAGTCGACCATGAGTAGCGAGGACATCTTCGACGCCTTCCGCCGGGCCGAGGCGCTGCTCGCCGATCGGCGCCCGTTGGAGGCGCTGCGCGCGCTGCGTCCCGTGCTGGCCGAGAACCCTGCCGCCCACAGCGTCCAGCTTCTCGCAGGCCGGGCCTACCTGCACACCGCCCAGTTCCGCCGGGCGGAGGAGGCCTTCACCACCGCGATCGAGCTCGATCCCGCCGATCACTACGCCCGCCTCGCCCTCGGCCGCACCCTGCAACGGCAGGGCAGACTCACCGAGGCACTGGCGCAGATCCGGATGGCGGCCGTGATGAACCCGACGCCGGAGTATCAGGACGCCCTGGGCGAGGTCAGCGCCAGAGTGGCCCTCCAGGACCGCTGAGCGCCAGGTCGGCGGGCACGCTCCTCGACGGCGGTCGACAGGCCGCCTGCACTGGAGCGGATCCTGCCTCACCGCACGACACACCGAGTCGAGACGCCGCCGAGTCACCCCCGCCGCGTGCGGGGGTGGCAGCGGCGGTGCGGCGCTGTCAGCAGGCCGTTTCGTAGGAAGAGGGCCGGTTCGGCCAGGGGCTTATGAGTCCCTTGACGGCCAGAGCCCCTCGTCGTACGAACGAAGAGGTGATCAACGACGAAGGGCGGTCAGCCGCCGTGAGCCGCCCGAGTGTGGGTTGCCGATGCCTTCGCCGTGCTCGACGGCATCACCATCCTGGGGCCGTCCCTACGGGCGCGGGGCCGATGCGCTCGCCAGGTTCGCGCAGTTGATCGGCCAGGAGCCGCCCTCGCATGCGCGGGGCCGATGCACCATCGTCGGCCCGTTCGCCTCCCCGCTGGAGCCATCCCCGCATGCGCGGGGCCGATACTTCCTGACCTGCATGTTCCTGTGCCGTGACGGCCAGTATCGACCACGTGCTCCAGGTCACGACTCCCGGCCGGATCGCCGAGAGGGCGACCGGAGCACGCCCGTCACGGCTCCTCGGGGACGTAGCCCGCGTAGGTCTCGGCCAGGCCGAAGACCCGCTGGCCGTAGTCCACCGAGTTGTTGTAGGAGAACACCGCCGACCACCAGCCCGGCCCACTGGTCAGGTCGCGATCCGCGGCACAGAGGTAGGTGGCCGCCGAGAGCGCGGCGTCGTCGAGCCGCTGCGGGTCGGCGACGCCGTCCCCGTCGGCATCGCGGCCGAACAGCTCCCAGGTCTCGGGCAGGAACTGCATCGGACCCATCGCGCGGTCCCAGACGTCGTCGCCGTCCAGCTCGCCGCCGTCGGTGTCGGGAATCGCCAGCACGCCGGACGAGCCGTCCAGCGGCACCCCGTAGATCGGGATGCTCGGTCGGCTGTCATTGCCGAGTTCGGCGCCTGCGAACCGGCCGTGGTCGGACTCGACTCGGCCGATCCCGATCAGCATCGTCCAGGAGATGCCGCACGCGGGCTGCTCCGCCCGGAGGCGGGACTCGGCGTTCGCATAGGCCCGCAGCGCCAGGGGCGGGGCGTCGACGACCGTGGCCATCTCCCGGGCCCACACGTCCAACGGGTCCGTCGACGCCCGCATGGCGACATCACTGTCGGAGAGGCCCAACTCGACCGCCTCGGGATCGGCCGTCTCCGGGGGAGAGTCGCCCGGTCCGTCGCCGCCTGCGCCGATCGCCTCGAGATCGGGGGCGGGCATCAGGGCGGGCGGCGGCGCGGCCACGTCCGGCTCGACGGGCGCCGGGTCCACCGGAACCCTGGGGGGCGGTTCCACCGGACGCTGTTCCTGACCGAGCTCGGGTTCGGGTTCGGGTTCGCGGGCGACTCGCTCGCCGATGGACCAGAGAGCGACCGCGAAGAAGCCCCCGACGATGACGAGGACGAACAGCCCACTGACCAGGACCGCCCATCTCAATGGATGAGACAGCAGCCCGTTCTCCCTGAGCGACGACCTGAAGTCGGACACGAGGCAAGGCTACGTCGCGACCGATATGTCCGAATCTCGACGCGAGCAGATCCAGGCGTGACAACAGGCGGCACCGCACCCGAGCGCGACGCAATCGTGACTCAGGACACATGACCGTTCGGTGGCATTCCCGACATGATCGGTTACGGAAAGCCACCGCCCACGCCTGACCCGACCGGCCCCGACGAGAGACGGCGACACGAAGTCGTCCGCGCCGAGCCGAAGCCGACCGGAGTCGCCCCCGCAGGCACGGGGAGCACACCAGCCACAGGAGCATCGCGGCCCGGAGAGGACGCGATCACGCGCGTGGGCGCGACCGGCCGCCCCCACCGCCTGCGACGTCACGACTCCGCCTGCTCCTCGGGGCGGTAACCCGCGTAGGTCTCGGCCAGGCCGAAGACCCGCCTGCCGTAGTCGACGGAGTTGTTGTAGGTGAGCACCGCCGCCCACCAGCCCGTTCCGGTCGTCAGGTCGCGCTGGGCCGAGCAGAGGTAGGTGGCCGCCGAGAGCGCGGCGTCGTCGATGTTCTGCGGGTCGGCGACGCCGTCCCCGTCGGCATCCCGGCCCACCAGCTCCCAGGTGGTGGGCAGGAACTGCATCGGGCCCATCGCGCGATCCCAGACGTCGTCGCCGTCCATCGCGCCGCCGTCGGTGTCGGGGATCGCCATCACGCCGGGTGAGCCGTCCAGCGGCACGCCGTAGATCGGGATGGTCGGTCGGCCGTCCTCGCCCAGCTGGGAACCGCCGAACCGACCGTGATCGGACTCGACCCGGCCGATCCCGACCAGCGTGGTCCAGGAGATTCCGCACTCGGGCTGTTCGACCCGCAGTCGGGCCTCGGCGTTGGCATAGGCCCGCAGCGCACGCGGCGGAGCGTCGACGACCGTGGCCATGTCGCGGGCCCAGGCGCCCAACGGGTCCCGCTCTTCCAGCGAGGGTTCCGTACCGTCCTGCGCACTCTCGGGATCGCCTGCCTCGGGCTCGGCCGGTTCCGCCGCCTGCGGCGTCTCGGCGGCGTCGGCAGCCGCCTCGATCGCCGCGAGATCGGGCGCGGGCACCACGGCGGGCGGCGGCGCCGACTCGCTGGGCTCGACGGGCGCAGGCGTCACCGGCACTCTGGGCGGGCCTGCCACGCCGGGATTCAGGTCGAGATCGACGTTGAATCGGTCGCTGCTGACGAACCATAAGCCGAGGGCGACGAAGCCCCCGACGAAGCCGAGAACCAGCAGACCACCGATCAGGCCGGGCCATCTGGACCGACGAGGGGGCGGCCGCTGCTCTCTGATCTGCGACCAGATGTCGGGCACGTGCTCAGGCTACGTGGCCGGGAGATGTCCGATTTCCCGCCCGGCCGAAAACAGGCAGCCCACACCGGCGACTCCGCCGGGCGCGCGATCCCGGCGGGACAGCCGACCGACACCCCGCACGGCGAGGCCTCGGCATCGGCCGCGGACGGACCCGATGTTGCCCGCTCCTCAGTCGTTCGACAGCACCGCCCGACTCATCCGGCCGTACTCCTCACCCTGCGCCAGCACGCCCTCGGCGTAGCTGCGGCTCTCGTTGTAGGTCAGCACCGCCCGCCACCAGCCGGTCGACTCCGTGAGGTCACCGCCCGCATGGCAGAGGTAGCGCGCGGCGGTCAGCGCGGCGTCGTCGAGGTCCTGCGGGTCGGCCACGCCGTCGCCGTCCGCGTCGGCGCCCCAGCGCTTCCAGGTCGTCGGGATGAACTGCATGGGCCCGACGGCCCGGTCGTAGACGGTGTCGCCGTCCAGTTCGCCGCCGTCGGTGTCGCGGATCTCCTTGACGCCGGGACTCCCGTCCAGCGGAAGTCCGATGATCGGTGTCGACGGGCGACCGGTCTCGTCGAGGGTGGCGCCTGCGAAGCGACCGTGATTGGACTCGGACAGGCCGATCCCGGCCAGCACGGTCCACGTGATGCCGCAGTCGGGGTTCTCCATCCGGACGACCTCCGCCGCGTACCCGTAGGCCTCCAGCGCCGCTCTGGGGATGTTGAGCGGGTCGGCCAGGCTGTCCGCCCAGTCGGCGAGCTGTTCCTGCGGCCGCTCGTCGAGCCGCATGGGCCGCAGATGATCCACCGGGGCCACCTCGGGCACGGCCGCTCCCCGATCCGGCGGCGCGTTGCGCGGCATCGCCAGCGCCATGGCCTGGAGTCGGTCGCCCTCGCCCTGATCGGGAGCGCTCATCATGTTGACCACGACGGCGATGACCGCCAGTCCGACGACGGCGACCACGAACCGGGTCCAGCGCCCCCGGGCGGGTGGCTCGGGTGACGGTTCCGGCTCAGACGACGAGATCGACACGAGTACGTCCTCCTAGTCCGCCGCGGGTATGCGCTCGGCTCCGTTCGCCGACCGAGCGCGACCGCCGTCAGGGGTTGTTCCGAAGTTCGCACACGACCCACGAGACGGTAGCCCGTCGACCATCCGGCGAGAATAGACCGAACAGTTCAATGCACTCCCCCGAACGCCGTCACATCGCCCGGGGAAGTGCATCGTGGACCGTGGCCGTCCGGGTCGGTCAGATCGGCGGCAGGGCGGGACGCACCGCCGCAGGTCGCTCGGCGAGGGTCTCCAGCGCGATCCGAACGGCTGTGTCGAGCTGCGGGTCCTCGCCCCGCACCCAGTGCTGGGGAGCTCGAACGACCTCGACGTCCGGGTCGACGCCGTGGTTCTCCATCCCCCAGCCCTGGCCTTCGATCCAGGTCGCATACCTCGGCTGAGTGACCATGGTCCCGTCGACCAACTGGTAGCGCATGTCGATGCCGACCGTGCCTCCCCAGGTTCGGACACCGACCACCGGCCCGAGTCCCAGCGCCTTGATCGCGCCGTTGGCGATGTCGCCGTCGGAGCCGGAGAACTCGTCGGCGACGGCGACCAGCGGTCCCCTCGGCGCGTGCTGCGGGTAGGTCCAGCCGTAGGTCCCGTCGTCGGCGACCTGCCAGCCGATGACCTTCCCGGCCAGCTTCTCCACGACCAGCTGGGAGGTGTGGCCGCCCCGGTTCTCGCGCAGGTCGACGATCAGCGCCTCGCGCTGCGTCTCGACCCGCAGATCACGGAAGAGTTGCGCCCAGCCGAGGGCCTGCATGTCGGGGACGTGCAGGTAGCCGACTCGGCCGCCGGAGAGGGCGCGGACGTGGGCTCGGCGCCGGGCGACCCAGTCCTGATAGCGGAGCGGCTCCTCGTCGCTCACCGGGACCACCACCACCCGACGAGGCGCGGCGGACGGGTTCGTCTCGGCTGCGGACTCGTCGCTGCCCGCCGCCACCGTCGGCGCGTCCTCAGCGGGGCCGATGAGCAGCTCCACGGGCTGATCGGCCGTGCCGACCAGCAGCGGAGCCGGGCCCGTCGTCGGGTCGACCGGCCTGCCGTTCACGGCCAGCAGCAGCTCGCCAGGGCGGGCCGCGACACCGGGCGCGGTCAGCGGCGACCTGGCCTTCGTGTCGGAGGTCTCGCCGGGCAGGATGCGCTCGATCCGCCAGCGCCCGTCGGCCGTGCGGCGCAGATCGGCGCCGAGCAGACCCTGTCGAGACTTCGGGTCGCCCTCGGCATCCCTCGGCAGCACGTAGGCGTGCGAGGTGTTCAGCTCGCCCTGGACCTCCCACAGCAGGTCGACGAAGTCGTCCGCGCTGCCGAGGCGGTCCACCAGCGGCCGATACCGTGCGGTGACCGCCGCCCAGTCCACCCCGCCCATGTCCCGACGCCAGAAGTGATCGCGCATCAGCCGGGCGGCCTCGTCATAGGCCTGCCGCCACTCGACGATCGGCGTCACCTCCACCCGCAGCCGCGCCAGGTCCAGCACGAGGGACTCGTCGGGGCCGGTGCCGTCTCCGGTGACCTTGCGCTCGGCAGAGACGACCCGAGTGGCCGGGCCGTCGGTGACGACCAGCCGGGTGCCGTCGCCGCTGACGCGGAAGTCGTCGGCCCCGTCGACGAGGACCTCCGTCTTGTTGCGGACCAGGTCGAAGCGGATCAGCTCCGACCGCGACGTCGGCGCGTCCACCGGCGACTGCGCGTCGCCCAGGGTTCCGGTGAGCGGTTCCGAGATCCACAGCAGGCCGCCCTTGGCGGCGGCCAACGAGTGGTACTGACCCGCACGAACCGGGAACGGCACGACTCGCTGCGCAAGCCCTGCGACGTCGACCTCGGTGCGGGGCGGCACGTCGACCTCCGCCGAGTCGGCGGCGCCCTCCGGAACGGGACCGGCGGCCCTGCCGTGCAGGCTCGGGCCGAACGGCGAGGGGGTGTGGGCCGACAGCGGCACCAGGTAGGGCCTGCAGGCGGCGATGAACGCCAGGTCGAAGTCGTGCTCGTCGTAGAAGGGATCGAAGGTCCGCAGCGAGAGGAAGGCGAGGTGCTTGCCGTCGAGGGTGAACACCGGTTCGAGGTCGACGAACCGGAGATCGGTGACGTCGACGATCGTGGCGTTCTCATTGTCGGAGCGGCGGAAGAGACGGATTCGGCGCAGTGGGTACGGGCCGGGCTCCGACCAGGCCAGCCAGTCCGAGTCCGGGGAGAAGGCCAGGCCGGAGACGTCGCCCTCCCGGCTGGTGGTCAGTGTGCGGACCGAGCCGTCGGTCAGGTCGACCAGCAGCAGTCTGCCGTCGTGTGCGGCGACGGCCGCAGTGCTGCCGTCGGGTGTGACGGCCAGCTCCAGCACCCGGCCCAGCTCGCCGTGGGCGAGCCGCCGCCCCGGTGTGCCGGGAGTCTCGGACGCCGAGGAAGCCAGCTCAATGGCGTCCTCGCCGTCCGCGTCGGTGATCCACACCGCGCTGACGCCGTCGGACTCGACGCCTGCGGGGATGGCGGGAATCCGGGCGCGGGTTCCCGGCTCGGCTGCCAGCACGGTCGCGGGTCCGTCGAGGTGGGTCAGTCGGTGCACGGTGCCCCGCACCTCGACGACGCTGGACCGCCCGGTGTGGTCGACCGCGAGGGAGCCGAGGTCGCGCGCGGTGTCGATCAGGTGTGGCCGGAGCTGCGCGGCGGGACCACCCGTGCGGACGTCCAGTCGCCGCGCCTCGCCGTCCAGCGAGTCGAGCAGCCACAGCTCGCCCGCGTGCTGGTAGACGATCCTGCTGCCGTCGGAGGTGGCGTTGCGCGCGTAGAAGTCCGTGTGGTGGGTGTGCCTGCGTAGATCGGTGCCCTCGGGCAGACAGGAGTAGACGTTGCCGATGCCCTCGTGGTCGGAGAGGAACGCGACCCGGTCGCCGATCCACAGTGGAGCGACGATGCTGCCTGCCAGTTCGGGGAGCAGCCGCACGAACTCGCCGTCGCCGGTGCGGTCGATCCACAGCCTGCCCGCCGCCCCGCCGCGATAGCGCTTCCAGCGGGCGGGTTCGCTGGCCAGCACCGAGGACAGCAGGACTCCGCCCCCGGTCAGGAGCGCGACACCGGTGCCGGGAACCGACTCCGAGCCTGTGGCGCCTGCCGGTTCCGGACCGAACCGCACTCCGGGAGCGAAGGTGATCTCGCCGACGGGTCCGTAGGGCAGTCGCACGGCGGGGCCGCCGTCCAGCGGCACGGCGTGCAGCCAGGTCTGCCGCATGGAGGGTTCGCCCACCTCCGTCGTCGCTAGGACCAGGGGCTGTTCCCCCGGCAGCCAGCCGCGTACCGAGGTCTTCATGCCGCCCCAGTAGGTGAGCCTGCGGGTGGCTCCGCCCGAGGTCGGCGCGACCTGGACCTCCGGCCTGTCGCCGTCGAGCCTGCTCGTCCAGGCCAGCAGGGAGCCGTCCGGCGAGAAGCGCGGGCCTGCTGCGGGAGCGCGGTCGGCGGACACCCGCCAGGCCCGACCGCCGTCGATCGGCGCCAGCCAGACGTCGTCCTCGGCGATGAAGGTGATCAGCTCGCCATGCAGGTGGGGAGAGCGAAGGTATCCGGCGTTCATCGCTCGACCTTACGCAGCGTGGTCCAACAAGATCATGACAATCCGCTCATCGGCCGTGCCGAATGCACCGAAGCCTTCGCTCGCTCCGGCCAGGTCCGGTCAGCGCTGCGGCGGCCTGCCTGCCGACGGACCGGGGGTGATGTCCAGGACGCGCCGCAGGTAGGCGTCGCGCGAAGGCAGCAGATGCGCTCGGCACATCTCGGCCAGCAGATCGGAGTCCTGATCCTGAAGCGCGCGGATCATCGTCCAGTGTTCGGTGCGGCTGCGTTGCAGGAAGTCCGGCTCGGTGACGGTGACGGACCGGATGGCGTGCGCGATCTGGGCGTGCCGTCGGATCGCCTCCACGAGCACCGCGTTGTCGGACAGCGCGAACAGCAGCTGATGAAAGGTCATGTTGGCCTTGACCACGGCACGGAGATCGCCGTGCTCGACGGCCGTGTCATGCCGGCGCTGGACGTCGATCAGCTCCGCGATGCGGGCCGGGTCGGCCGGGAGGGCGATGAGTCGCGCGCAGTGCACCTCGAGCAGTTCGCGCACGTCGTAGAGATCGCGCACGTCCTTGGCCGTGTAGGCCCGGACGAACGCGCCCACGTGCGGCCGTCGCTCCACCAGGCCCCGGTTCTCCAGGTCGTGCAGGGCTTGGCGCACCGCGTGCCGCTTCGCCGCGAACCGGCTCATCAGCTCGTCCTCGACCAGCCGTTCCCTCGGGTACCGCAGTCCGAGGACGATCTCCTCCTCCATGAGGTCGGCGAGGTCGACCCTGGCATCGGGCACGGCCGAGTTCGGCGAGGTCGCACCTGGCACTGACCGGCACCTCCTTCGATCGATCGCACGCTCTTCCGACGCTGATCAGCCTCTCACGATGCTTGCGCACCGTCCGGAGGCATGGTTCCATGCGGGCATTTCATCGGCGAGATTATCGATAATGAGGTCAATGATGACGGGTAGCGGTCCGGGGCCTGCGGGATTGCGCGGGAAGCTGACGAACTACGGAGACGCCGATTTCGCGCTCTTCCTGCGTAAGGCCTTCATCAAGGGAGCGGGGTACACCGACGACGCGCTGGATCGCACCGTCGTCGGCATCGTCGACACCGGCAGCGGCTTCAACCCCTGCCACGGCAACATGCCCCAGCTCATCGAGGCCGTGAAACGCGGCGTGCTGCTCGCGGGCGGGCTGCCGGTGGAGTTCCCGACCATCTCGCTGCACGAGAGCTTCTCGCAGCCCACCAGCATGTACCTGCGCAACCTCATGTCGATGGACACCGAGGAGATGCTCCGCGCCCTCCCGGTCGACTCCGTCGTCCTCATCGGCGGCTGTGACAAGACGGTGCCCGCCCAACTCATGGGCGCGGCCTCCGCGGGACTGCCCGCCATCACCCTGGTCACCGGATCGATGCTCACCGGATCGCATCGCGGCACCAGGGTCGGCGCCTGCACCGACTGCCGAGGCTTCTGGGGGAAGTACCGAGGCGGCGAGATCGACGACGCGGAGATCGCCGAGGTCAACCCGAGCCTGGTCGGCAGTGTGGGCACCTGCTCCGTCGCGGGCACGGCGAGCACGATGGCCTGCATCGCCGAGGCCGCAGGCGTCGCCCTGCCCGGCAGCGCCACACCGCCCGCCGTCACGGCCGACCGGATGCGCATCGCCGAACTCACCGGCCGACGCGCCACCGAGATCGCCGAGGAGAACCTCACGATCGACAAGATCCTCACCGAGGAGGCCTTCGAGAACGCCCTGCGCGTCCTGCTCGCCGTGGGCGGCTCCACCAACGGCATCGTGCATCTGGCCGCCGTGGCGGGCAGGCTCGGCTTCACCCTCGACCTGGACCGCTTCGACGCGATGAGCAGGCAGACCCCGGTCCTGGTCAACCTCAAACCCGCAGGCACCCACTACATGGAGGACCTGCACAAGGCGGGCGGCGTGCCTCGGCTGCTCGCCGAGCTGCGCGACCTGCTCAACCTGGACGCACCCACCATCACCGGCCGCACGATCGGCGAGGAGCTGGCCGCCGCGCCCGCGCCGTTCCCGCAGGAGGTCATCCGACCGCGTACCGACCCGATCTACCCCTCGGGAAGCATCGCCGTGCTGCGCGGCAATCTCGCGCCCGCAGGCGCCGTCATCAAGCAGGCCGCCGCCGACCAGAACCTGCTCGAGCATCGCGGCCGCGCGGTCGTCTTCGAGAACTCGAAGGACATGGCGCTGCGCATCGACGGCGAGGATCTCGACGTCGAGCCGGACGACGTCCTCGTGCTGAAGAACATCGGCCCGGTGGGTGCCCCCGGCATGCCGGAGGCGGGCTACATCCCGATTCCCCGCAAGCTCGCGCGCCGAGGCGTCAAGGACATGGTGCGCATCTCCGACGGCCGTATGTCCGGCACGGCGGGCGGCACGATCGTGCTGCACGTGTCGCCGGAGGCCGCGATCGGCGGGCCGCTGAAGCACGTCCGCGACGGCGACACGATCCGACTCAGCGTCGCCGACCGGATCGTGGAACTCGAGGTGTCCGACGAGGAGCTTCGCCGCCGCGCCGCCGCGCCGACCGAGATCCCGACGCCGCCGTCGGGCAGCGGGCGGGGTTACCGGCGGCTCTATCTGGAACAGGTCACCCAGGCCGAGGAGGGCTGCGACTTCCGCTTCCTCCAGGCCGAGACCCGACGCGGATCGGTCCCCCGCGAGCACTGATCGGCGGCAGGCCGACGACGAAACGACACATCAACGAGGATGTCATGCAGAGCACTGCTTGGATGTTGACCGCCGCCGGTCTCGCGATAGGCCTGCTTCTCTTACTCGTCATCAAGTTCAAGTTCCAGCCGTTCGTCGCGCTGCTGATCGCAAGCATCGGCTTCGGCCTGTCGACCGGCATGCAGCCCGTCGCACTCGTCGATCTCATGGTCGATCAGATGGGCGGCGCCCTCGGTCAGGTCGCACTCGTCATCGGGCTCGGCGCGATCTTCGGCGAGGTGCTGCAACGGGCGGGCGCCGCCGAGCGCCTCGCGACGACCCTCATCGACCGGTTCTCCGACCGCAACGTCGCCTGGGGGCTGGGCTTCGCGGGGTTCCTGGTGTCGATCGCGGTGTTCATCGACGTCGCGATCGTCATCCTGGTGCCGATGCTCTACAGCATCGCGCGCCGGACCGGCCGGTCCCTGCTCTTCTACGGGATTCCGCTGTGTGCCGGTCTGAGCGTCACGCACACCTTCATCCCGCCCACGCCGGGCCCCATCGCCACCGCCGGGATCATGAACGCCGATCTCGGTCTGGTGATCCTCTTCGGCGTGATCTGCGGACTGCCCGCGATGCTCGTCGCCGGACCGATCTTCGGCCGCTTCATCTCGAAGCGGATCTTCGTCCCGGTGCCCGAGGACATCGCGGCGCCCAGCCCGGTGGTGGCGGGCGGGAGGTCCTCCGATGGCGCGCCCGCCGCCGCGACTCCGGACGCCGACTCGACCTCGGGCTCCGGGCAGTCCGCAGGCCCGACTTCGCCCGGCTCGCCGTCACCCGCTGAGGAGCCCGTCCGAGAACTCCCGAGCTTCCTCTCCGTGGTGGGCGCGCTGCTGCTGCCGCTGGTCCTGATCCTGGGCGGCACCACGGGAAGCCTGCTGCTGCAGGAGGGCAGTGCCCCGCACACCGCACTGGCCTTCATCGGGCACCCGGTCATCGCACTGCTGTTGACCTGCCTCTACACGCTCTACTTCTTCGGCGTGCGGCGCGGCTCGTCCGGCGACGAGCTGCAGAAGATGGCGACCAGGGCCCTCGCGCCCGCAGGCGTGATCATCCTCATCACCGGGGCGGGCGGCGTGTTCGGCGGCTTCCTCGTCGAGTCGGGGCTGGGCGAGGTGCTGGCGGACGCGATGCAGGAGTGGAACATCCCGATCGTGCTGTTCGGCTTCCTGACCTCGGCATTGATCCGGATCTCCCAGGGCTCCGGCACCGTCGCGATGATCACCGGGGCGACCCTGACCGCACCACTGGCCGAGAGCATGGACCTCGGCGGTCCCATGCTGGCGCTGACCTGCATCGCCATCGCCTGTGGCGGCACGGCGTTCTCGCATGTGAACGACTCGGGGTTCTGGATGGCGAACCGGTACTTCGGCATGTCAGTCGCCGACACGCTGAGGTCGTGGACGGTGATGAAGACGGCCGTCGGCCTCACCGGACTGGCGGTCGTCCTGATTCTCAGCCAGTTCGTGTCCTGAGCGGGTCAGCGCCGAGGTCCGGCAGCGCGAACGCGGCGGGGAGGAGCCGAGCCGCCTCGGCGATCGGGTCAGGCCTCTCCCGGCCAGTGTTCTCGCCAGTCCGCCTCGCTCAGCGCGGCCGGGTCCAGTCCGGCTGCCCTGGCCGCGTCCTCCGCCGCACGCACGCGCCCGGCGAATGCGCGGGCGGCGGCCCGCAGCGCATCCTCGGGATCGCCGCCCTCGCGCCGGGCGAGAGCGGCGGCGCGGAACAGTCGCTCGCCGACGGCGTCACCGGCAGGCAGCAGATCGGCGGGCAGTCTCGCCCGCCCGGTGCGCTGGGCGAGCTTCGCCGCCAGGGCGACGGCGGGCTGGCCGAGCGCGACGCCGTCGATGCTGGACGTGCGCTGCTTCTCGACCTGCTTCAGCTCCTCCCAGCGGCCCTGCTGGCTCGCCGCGTCGACCACCTCGTCATCGGACTCGGCGAAGACGTGGGGATGCCTGCCGACGAGCTTGGTGACCAGCTCCGCCGCCACCGCGTCCACGTCGAAGGGCTCGTGGGTGTCCTCGGCGGCGATCCGCGCGTGGAACAACACTTGGAGCAGGACGTCGCCGAGTTCTTCCCGCAGGGCAGGCCGGTCCTCGTCCTCCAGAGCCTCCAGCAGCTCATAGGCCTCTTCGACCAGGTATTGGCGCAGCGACAGGTGCGTCTGCTCGGCGTCCCACGGACAGCCGCCGGGCGACCGGAGCCGGTCCATCACCTCGACCGCGTCCAGGAGTCGAGCGCCGGACGGCTCGACGCCGACGACGACCGGGGCACCCGCCTCGGACAGCGCCTCGGCGTGCTCGGACTCGACGACGTCGGTGATCAGCACGATCGCCGCCCGCCGCGCCCGCTCCACCAGCTCGGCGACGGGAGGCGGCACCGCGGCGTCCAGCTGCCGCCGGACCTCCGACGGCAGGCCGGGATCGGCGTACACCTCGGCGGCACCCCGGAGCAGCGTCAGGGCGGCGGCGGGCAGCACGGCGCCGAGCCGTGGCGTGCGGACCACCACGGCGGTGCCGGGCGCGAGGGACGGTGACCCGGGCGGCGGGTTCGTCGAGGTCGTCGTCATGCGGTCGTCGCCGAGAGCCTGCCGGTCAGTCGCGCGGGGCGGACCCGGCCACCGGGAAGATCAGTCCGCCTGCCTCGCCCTCGGACGGCGCCACCTGCACCGTCGTCGGGTCCCACACGCCGTAACGGGGGTTGACCTCGATCTGCGCGTCCTGCGAGGCCGCACCCAGCATCCGGAGACCGAACTGCGCACTCATCGAGGGGTCGACCTGGCCTGCTGCCGCCGGGTCGGCGTTCTCCAGGATCTCGCGCTCGTGGATGACCGCGACCATCCACTGACCGCTCTGCGGCTGGGTCTCGAAGGCGACCACATTGCCCTCGGCGGTGCCGAACAGGGCCGTCGCGGCCAGCGCCGGGCTCTCGGCGGGCGTGAGCGGCTGCTGCATGCCGCCGGGCAGCCCGGCCGCGCTGCTCTCCTCGATGATCTCGGCGACCCGGTCGGGCTCGGCCGCGAGCTGCTCGGCGAGCTCGACCGCCTGCTCGCGGCTGGTGGCCTGCACGAAGTCGAAGACGACCCGCACCCGTCCCAGGTACTCGTCGCCCACCTGGCTCAGCAACAGCTGATCGGTGACGTCGGAACGAAGACTCTCCTCGGTGAAGGGCGTGCCCATCACCGCAGCCTGCGCACCGCCGCTCTGCTCGATCATCGCGTCGACCTCGCGCTCGTCGACCGAGATGCCCTCCTGCTCGGCGAACTCGCTGATCAGGCGATGCCGCACCGAGAGGGTGACGATGCTGCGCGACACGTCGTCGATCTGGCCCTGCTCGATCAGCTGCGAGCGCAGGTCCGGCTCGCGCTCGTAGATCGCGTCGAGCCGGGTCTGCACGTCGTCCAGCGAGATCACCGCGTGATCACCGACGATCGCTGCCGCACCGGTCCTGCTCGGCTGGGTCGAACAACCCGTCAGCAGCAGGCCCGTCACTGCGGAGAGCGCAACGATCAACCGAACGGGGCGTCCCGGAAGAGTCCTCACGAGAACACCCTCTCACGAACGGTTGCCCGCAGATGCGGCAGCCGGCGCCGGAACCCCGGCCATCGCCGAGAGGAAACCCTCCGCCCAGGACAGCAGCGCCTCGTCACGCAGCGGCGGCGCCCCGATCCGACCGCCCGCACCGCCCTCGGTGGGGCGCGGCAGCGAGACCAGCCGCAGCGCAGGCTTGTAGGTCGCCTTCGGGTACAGCCGCTCCAGCCGCACGATCTGCGAGTCCCGCAACTCCATCGGGGCGAAGCGGAGCGCGTTGCCCTGCAAGGTCACCTCGGTGACGCCGTACCGGCGGCAGAGCTGCCGGAACGCCGAGACCGCGAGCAGTCGATCGACCTCCACCGGCGGCGGCCCGTAGCGGTCGACCAGTTCGGCCCGCACCGCCGTCAACGCCTCGGCGTCGGCGGAGACCCGCTCGCGGGAGTCCAGCGGCGAGTCGCCCGCCGCCGAGGCGATCTTGCGATACGCCTCCAGCCGCAGCCGCTCCCCCGCCACGTAGTCGTGCGGAATGTGCGCCGTGACCGGCAGGTCGATGCGCACCTCGGCGGGCTCCTCCACCGCGTCGCCGCCCGCGTCGGACCCGGCCTGCTTGCGGAACGCCGCGACGGCCTCGCCGACGAGCCGGACATAGAGGTCGAAGCCGACGCCTGCGATGTGCCCGGACTGTTCGGCGCCGAGGATGTTGCCCGCGCCCCGGATCTCCAGGTCCTTCATCGCCACCGCCATGCCGGAGCCCAGCTCCGAGTTCTGTGCGATGGTCGCCAGCCGATCGTGCGCGGTCTCGGTCAGCGGCTTCTCCGGCGGGTACAGGAAGTAGGCGTATCCGCGTTCCCGTGCCCGGCCGACCCGGCCCCGGAGCTGGTGCAGCTGCGCCAGGCCGAGCATGTCGCCGCGCTCGACGATCAACGTGTTGGCATTCGAGATGTCCAGGCCGGTCTCGACGATCGTCGTGCACACCAGCACGTCGAACTCCCGCTCCCAGAAACCCTGGATGACCTTCTCCAGCCGGTCCTCGTTCATCTGGCCGTGGGCGATGACGATCTTCGCTTCCGGTACCAGCTCCCGAAGCCGCTTCGCGGCCTTCTCGATCGAGGAGACCCGGTTGTGCACGTAGAACACCTGGCCGTCGCGCAGCAGCTCCCGGCGGATCGCCGCGCCCGTCTGCTTCTCGTCGTACTGGCCGACATAGGTCAACACCGGATGCCGTTCCTCCGGCGGCGTGAGGATGGTCGACATCTCCCGGATGCCCGCGAGGCTCATCTCGAGCGTGCGGGGGATCGGCGTCGCCGACATGGTCAGCACGTCGACGTGCGTCCGCAGGGCCTTGATGTGCTCCTTGTGCTCGACCCCGAACCGCTGCTCCTCGTCGACGATCACCAGGCCGAGGTCCTTGTAGCGGATGCCGGTCTGCAACAGCCGATGCGTACCGATCACCACGTCCACGTCGCCCGCCGCGAGGCCGTTGATCACCTCGTCGGATTCCATCTTGTCGGTGAACCGCGACATCCCCTTCACCACCACGGGGAACGAGCGCATCCGCTCGCTGAAGGTGTTGAGGTGCTGCTGGGCGAGCAGCGTCGTAGGTACCAGGACGACGACCTGCTTGCCGTCCTGCACCGCCTTGAACGCGGCCCGCACCGCGATCTCGGTCTTGCCGTAGCCAACGTCGCCGCAGATGACCCGGTCCATCGGCACCGGCCGACGCATGTCCCCCTTGACCTCGTCGATCGCGGCGAGCTGATCGATGGTCTCCGTGTAGGGGAACGCGTCCTCCAGCTCGCGCTGCCAGGGCGTGTCGGGCCCGAAGGCGTGGCCGGGGGCGGACTGTCGGGCGGCGTAGAGCTGGACCAGCTCGGCGGCGATCTCCTTGACGGCCTTACGCGCCCGCGTCTTGGTCTTGGCCCAGTCGGAGCCGCCGAGCCGGTTCAGCGTCGGCAGCTCCCCGCCCACGTAGCGGGAGACCTCGTCGAGCTGGTCCGTCGGCACGAACAGCCGGTCGCCGGGCTGGCCCCGCTTGCTGGAGGCGTATTCCAGAACCAGGTACTCGCGGGTCGCGCCCGCCACGGTGCGCTGCGACATCTCCACGTAGCGGCCGATGCCGTGCTTGTCGTGGACGACGTAGTCGCCAGCGCTGAGGCCCAGCGGGTCGACGGCGTTGCGCCGCCGAGACGGCATCCGCCGCATGTCGCGGGTGGAGGTGCCGCCCCGCCCGCCGGTCAGGTCGGCCTCGGTAAGCACCACCAGCAGCGGGTCCGCCGCGATGAACCCGTCCTCCATGGTGCCGCGCACGATGGTGACGAGCCCGGTCGCGGGCGCCTCGGGCAGTCCGTCGGTGATCAGCCGGACGGGGATGTCAGCGTCCCGGAGCTGCTCGGCGGCGCGCGAGGCCGTTCCCGCGCCGGGAAAGACCAGCACGGCCGCCCCGCCCGCCGCCGTGTGGGCACGCAGATCGGCGAACGCGCGCTCGACCTCGCCGCGATAGGCCTCGACGGGGCGGATGTCGAGCTGGAGGGCGCGCACGCCGCCGACCAGGTCGATCTCGGCGCCCGCGTCGCCGTCCTCGGCGTCGAGGTGAAGCTGGCTCAGCGTCCACCAGGGGCGGCCGGAGGCGGTGGTGTGCTGCTCGATCTCGTCGAGGTCCCGATAGGCGGAGGCGCCCAGGTCGATGGGGGCACCGCCGCCGCCCGCCGCCGCCATCCAAGAGGCCTCCAGGAACTCCTGACCGGTGCGGACCAGGTCGGCGGCCCGGCCTCGGATCTTCTCGGGATCGGCCAGCAGGACGTGGGCCGAGCGAGGCAGCAGGTCGGGCAGCAACGCGAGTTCGCCCTCGCAGAGCGCCGGGATCAGGGCCTCCATGCCCTCGACGGGAATGCCCGCCGCGATCTTGTCCAGCATCTCGGAGAGCTGGGCGTCGGACCGGTGGTCCGCCGCGAGAGCTTCGGCACGGGCCCGAACCGAAGCGGTCATCAACAGCTCTCGGCAGGGCGGGGCGAGCAGCTCCGCGACCGGTTCGGGCAGCGAGCGCTGGTCGGCGACCGCGAAGGCGCGGATCTCGGAGACCTCGTCGCCCCAGAACTCCACCCGCAGCGGGTGCTCGCAGGTGGGCGGGAAGACGTCCAGGATGCCGCCGCGCACGGCGAACTCGCCGCGCTTCTCCACCATGTCGACCCGGCTGTAGGCCAGGTTCGCGAGTCGTTCGACCTGGCTCGCGAAGTCGTGTTCCTCACCGACGCGCAGATGAACCGGCGCGACCTCGCCGAGGCCGGGGGCCAGCGGCTGGATCAGGCTCCGGACGGTCGTGACGACGACCCGCAGCGGGCCGGTGTCCGGCGAGTCCTGCTCCGGGTGGGCCAGTCTGCGCAGCACCGCGAGTCGGCGGCCCACCGTGTCGGCGCGGGGCGAGAGGCGTTCGTGCGGCAGCGTCTCCCAGGAGGGCAGCTCCGCGACCACGTCGCGTCCGATCAGGTCGCCGAGCACGGCGGCGCTCTCCTCGGCCTCGCGGCCGGTCGCGGTGACCAGCAGCACCGGGCGATCGGCGCCCTGCTCCGCGGCCAGCGCCGAGGCGACCAGGGTGCGCAGGGCGGGCGGACCGCCGAGTTCGACGGTGGCCGAGCCCGCCGCGTCGACGAGGTTCTGGAAGGGCTTGCTGCCCAGGAGGGCGGTGAGCAGCCCGGCGAGCGGAGCGGACACGACGGGAGATCTCCTCAGGCGATGACAAACACGACACACCCCTGCCCTGGACAAGGCCGGGGAGGGGTCTCGCCGTCCAGGGTACGGGTGGCGGGCCGCACGGGGCAGCGGATTACCGCCTGCGCCTGCCGTGTCCGCGCCGCCGTGTGGGCGGCCCATCGAGCGGAGAGTGCGAGGTCACACCGGCCCGGCGGCGGGCGGGGAGTCGGCGGGCGGGTCCGGGGGCGGCGCGTCGGCGGGCCGGGAGTCGCCGGGCCCCGCCGAGGAAGCGGGTGCGGAGTCGGCAGCGGCGCCTGCGGTCGGCGCGGAGCGGTCCGTCGCCTGTGTGAGGTCTGCCCGGCGGGTCGGTTCCGGCGCGGCGGCGGCCGAAGCGGTCGACGACGAAGCCGCCTGCGCCGTGCCGTCACCCCGCCGAGGAGCCGGGTCGAGGCCCTGTGCGGCGAGCAGTCTGCCGAGGTCGTTCTCCAGCCCGGACAGCCGAGCCGCGATGACGACGTCGCTCGACCGCTGTGCCCCTTCGCGGGAGGAGGAGATGAACCAGGAGGACATGCCCGCCGTGACCACGCCGAGCAGGGAGATGCCCACCAGCATGAGCGCCGCGGCGACGAGCTGACCGACGTCGGACACCGGGTAGACGTCGCCGTAGCCCACGGTGGTGACCGTGGTGATCGCCCACCACAGCGCGTCGGCGACGGTGTGGATGTTCGAGCCGGGCACGAAGCGCTCGGCCTCGAGGACGGCCAGGGAGCCGACGACCACGAGCACGACCACCGCGAAGACCACGGCCTGACCGGCTCGCAGCACCCCGGCCTTACGGCTCAGCAGCAGCTGGCCCGCCGCGAACACCCGCAGGACCCGAAGCGGGCGGAGCACCGGCAGCACGACGACCAGAACATCAACCGGATGGGTGAGCAGGAAGCGGAGGGGATGCTCGGACAGGGTGCAGCGCACGATCAGGTCGGCGAGGAACACCAGCCAGATCAGCAGGTTCGCGACGCCGAGGGCGACCTGCGACCACCGAGGCGCGCCCAGCCACACGACCTGGACGGCGAAGACGGCGAGGAACAGCAGGGCCAGCACGGTCAGCACCGGCGCGGAGACCCGCTCATACCGCTGCAACCTGCTCATACCGGCCGAGTATCCGGCCCGTCAGCTGCCCGGCAACACGACCGGATCAGTCCGGCGCTGCCGGGTGGCGACGGCGCTGCGGCCGCTGTGCGGAGTCTGTCCTCGGTCCCGCTTCGTCGCGAGCGCGGCTCCGTCGTGAGCGCGGAGCAGCGTGGATGAGCTGCACGGCGACCGGAGGGAGTCAGGAACGGAGTCATGGTGATCGACGACGACGCCCGCAGATGATCCCCCGCTCAACAGGACAGCGGGGATCAAAGCCGGGGTCTCAGATCCGAAGGTCGGCACATCGGCAGGCGGGATCGGCCGGGCCCTCTCCCCCGCCCCGGTATCCGTCCGTTCTCACGGACCGCCCTCGCCCGCTCGCCCGGGCCCGTACCGACCAGGCGTGCCTCGGGGCGAGGCCGGAAGAAAATCAGCTGACCGACGCCGCGCGACGATAGATCATCAGACCCGTGGAACACCGGATTCGCGCCGCCTACGACGACGAGACCATCGTCGTCTACCAGGCGTATTCGCCCCGAGTCGCCCGGCCCGCGCTGGCGGCGGGCACCTTCGTCGCTCCGTTCTCTCGGAGCCGGATGACCTGGATCAAGCCGTCGTTCCTGTGGATGATGTACCGGAGCGGCTGGGCGACGAAGCCCGACCAGGAGGTCGTCCTCGCGATCACTCTGCGGCGGTCCGGCTTCGAGTGGGCACTGCGCAACTCCTGCCCGAGTTCGTTTCGCGCGGGCGTCGACGCCGATCGCGCGGCCTGGCGGGCCAGGCTCGCGGCGAGTCCGGTGCGAGTCCAGTGGGACTCCGATCGCGATCTCCACCTGGCGCGACTGGATCGGCGAGCCGTGCAGATCGGTCTGATCGGGGCGGCGGTTCCCCGGTATGTCGACGAGTGGATCGTCTCGCTCAGGGACGTGACCCCCACGGCCAGGGAGATCCACCGGCTGGTCGGGGCGGGCGATCACGCGGCAGCCGAGGCGCTACTGCCCGAGGAACGTCCGTACTGCGCGGACTCGGACGTCTAGGGCGGCGGATCGCAGGCCGAGTGTGCCGGGCTCACACCCCTGAACTGCGGCGGAAGACCCTGGAATAGAGGCGGTCGACGTCCACGGGAACCGGCACCGGTGCCGAGGTCACGATCGCCGGGTTGTCGGCGTCGATGATCACGCGAGTCACGTACCCGCCGTCGACCAACTCCCCGCAGACGACGGTCGGCGGCTCGCCCACCGTCGGCTCGACGCGCCAGTAGTAGGGCACCCCCGCCTCCGCGTAGGCGGCGGGCTTGGACATCCGGTCCTGCCTGCGGGTGCGCGGCGAGACGATCTCCACGACGAGGGAGACGTCCGAGGCCACGACCTTCGTCGCGCCGTCCTGCGGTGCACGGATGACGGCGAGGTCCGGGATGAATCCCATGCCGGGCGCGAGCCGGACGCCGATGGCGCTGATCACCATGAGGTCGGGCCGGTCGTGCTCCCAGAGCGCATCGTCGACGAGTCGTCTGATCTCGTCGCTGAACGCCTGATGACTGAGCGCCGGAGCGGGGGTCACGTGCAGCCTGCCGCCGATCAGCTCGATCCTCGGGCCCTCGGGATCGTGCTCCAGGCCCTCCCAGTCACCAAGAGAGTACGGATCATCATGATGCGAAAGAGCACTACTCACAGTAGTCACCTCCTCACGCAGGCGTCCGTCGGTCTAGGTCCAGTGTCCCACGGTCCCCGCAGGCGACAAGTCTGCCGCCGGGCTCAATCCTCACGAATGCGCAGGCCCGGGTGCAGCTCGAGGCGCGAGAGGCCGTTCCACGCCAGGTTCACCAGGTGCGCGGCGACCTCGTCCTTCGGCGGCGTCCGCACCTCCAGCCACCACTGGCCGGTCAGCGCCACCATGCCGACGAGCGCCTGGCTGTAGAGCGCGGCCAGGGCGGTGTCATAGCCCCTGGCGCCGAACTGCTCGCCGAAGATGTCCTCGACCTGGCTGGCGATGTCGTTGAGCAGGCTGGAGAAAGTGCCGGTCGCGCTGGCGACCGGCGAGTCACGCACCAGGATGCGGAATCCGTCGCTGGAGTCCTGGATGTAGTCGAGCAGCGCCCCGGCCGCCTGTTCGAGCAGTTCCTTGGGATGGCCTGCCGAGAGTGCCGAGACGATGCGGTCGAGGAGCTGCTCCATCTCGCGGTCCACCACGACCGCGTAGATGCCCTCCTTGCCGCCGAAGTGCTCATAGACGACCGGCTTGCTGACGCCTGCCCGATGAGCGATCTCCTCGATGGAGGCCGCCTCGAAGCCCTTCTCCGCGAACAGCTCCCGGCCCACGTCGAGGAGCTGCCGCCGTCGTTCCTTGCCCGTCATCCGCACTCTGGCGGGGCGCGGCGGTCTCGCCACCGCTTCCGACCCGGTCTGCACCCGCGCTCGTCGCCCCGACATCTGGTTCAGCCTAAGGGGTGGCCCGGCAGCCTCGTGGGAGGTCAGAGCATCTGGCCTGCGGACCGACTCGATCATTCCTCGTTCGCCGAGATCCTGGCGAGCCGCTGGGTGGTGGGCCAGCGCACCTTCGTCGCCCAGCCGAACTTCTCGAAGATCCAGATGAGCCGGGCGGTGATGTCGATCTGACCGCGCTGGACGCCGTGGCGCGCGCAGGTCGGGTCGGCGTGGTGCAGGTTGTGCCACGACTCGCCGAAGGACAGGATCGCCAGCGGCCAGAAGTTCGCCGACTTGTCCCTGGCCTGGAACGGGCGCTCGCCGACCATGTGACAGATCGAGTTCACCGACCAGGTCACGTGGTGCAGCAGTCCGACCCGGACGAGTCCCGCCCAGAAGAAGGCGGTGAACGCGCCCCAGAAGGACCAGGTGATCAGACCGCCGAGCACGCCGGGGAGCAGGAGGCTCACCACGGTCCACAGGCCGAACTGACGCTGCACCCTGGCGATGTCGGGATCGGCCAGCAGGTCGGGGGTGAACCGCTGCGTGTTGGTCAGGTCACGCTCGAACAGCCAGCCCATGTGGGCATGCCAGAACCCCTTGGCCAGGGCCACCGGGGACGTGCCGAACATCCACGGCGAGTGCGGGTCGCCCTCCTTGTCGGAGAACGCGTGGTGCCTGCGGTGATCGGCGACCCAGGTGATCACCGGGCCCTGCAGCGCCATGCTGCCCGCGATGGCGAGGCCGATGCGCAGCGGCCGATTCGCCTTGAACGAGCCGTGCGTGAAGTACCGGTGGAAGCCCGCGGTGATCCCCAGGCCCGAGATGACGAAGAACGCGGCGCCGAGGCCGACGTCCACCCAGCTCAGCCCCCAGCCCCAGGCGAAGGGGACCGCGGCGAACAAGGCGAGGAAAGGAAGGATCACGAAGACGTAGATGCCGAACTGCGCGGAATCGCGTCGTCGCCCGGAGATCACCGGCTTCGGTGATCGGCCTCGTTCGGTCCTAGGGGCATCGAGCGTACTCGTCATGGGCGTCCCTCATCACATCGGCGAAGCGGTCGAAGTGCACCGAAGTTACGGCTACGGAACCGTAACCTACGCCAGCGTAGGTTACGGCGGACACCTTGGCCAGTCCCGGCGGCCAGATCGGATTACCCGCTGGTCGGCCGTCCGAACAGACCTGAATCAGCTTCGTAATCGGGTCCCGACTCGGCGAGGCGGTTCGGGCCGTCACGGCCGCGTTTTCGACCAACGACGCGGACGGCGACGGCAGGTCTCCAGACCCGATGACGTCACGCCGACGACCCGACGAGGACGAGCCGACGAACCCGTCCGGCCGTGGGCGCCGGACCCGTCGTCGCTTCGGCTCCGATTCGCCGGTCTCGCCGAGAACCCGACGAGACCGGCCAGGAAAGAGGAGACGTTCGGGCAGCCGCCATGACCGGCGGACCCCGGTCATGTCACCATGTACGGGCGCGACTTCATGTCGTGACGCCGTGCACGACGCCCCGTCGTGCGGTCCGCCGTGGTGTAACGGCAGCACCTCGGATTTTGGTTCCGATAGTCCAGGTTCGAATCCTGGCGGCGGAGCGTCGCAGGTCGGTGCCCGACCTGCATCAGACGCCCAAGGGAGCACTCGGCACCGTCGAAGTACTCGGCAGGGGATGGCCGCCAGGGGGTGTAGAGCACTGCACAGGGAGTCGGTCGGACAGCGAGATGTCTCGCCTGAGCCCAGCGAGCGATCCGATGCCTGGCTGATCGCGCGTGCCCATGAGCTGATCGTCGCCTCGCAGGTCAACGATCAGCAGCAGCAGTTCTCCACGGCCGACGAGATCAACGAGCTTCTCGACGAAGGACGTCGACGGGGCGAGCCGAGCCTGGTCGCCCAGCTCCTCAGAGCCTCGGCCGTCATCCGCCTGGTCACCAAGGGACACGTCGAACTGGCGGACCCACTGCTCGACGAGCTGATCTCCCACTCCCGGCGCCACGGGCTGACGGTGATGGAGGCCGACGGCCGCGCGCTGCTGGCCCGCCGGATGATACTGGTGAACAACCACGAGGTCACCCTCGACGAGACCGCCAAGGCCCTGGCGATGCTCAACGGCAAGCTCTCCCCCGATCCGCTGATGGGCCGACGCGCGTGGGAACGGCAGGTGTCGCTGGCGCTACAGGACATCGCCCTGGTGCTCACCCAACTCGGGGTCTACGAGATGGCCGACGAGGAGATGACGCGGGCCGACGAGTTCATCCGCAGCAGCGGCGGACCGCATCAGATCTCGGTGCATCTGATCAATCGGACCAGGATGCTGGTGGGCTGGGGCCTCCGGCTGGAGCGGGCCGATCGGATGGACGACGCGGCCGGGCGGTTCGCCCTCGCCTCGGCCATCGCGGTCTCGGTGGAGACCCCGTGGCGAGACTCGCTGCATCCCAGGAGTCATCGCGATCAGCTCGCCGCCGACCAGGTGCCCGTGGTCGGCTCCGCGCACGCCCTGGCCAAGCCCGGCGGCGAACACGTCCCCCGACTCGACAAGCTCCTCCAACGGTCGCGTTACCCGCGCGAGCTGCTGATCACCTCGCTGGCGCTGTCCCGCTGCCTCGAACACGACGGCGACCACGACGAGGCGCTGGAGGTGCTCCGGCACGCCCGCCGCGAGATGGTCGGCGACCCGTCGGAGCCGCCGTTGCAGCTCTCGCTGATCAGGGAGTTCGCCCGGCTCTGCGGCCCGGACGACGGACCGGCGGCGACCACCGCGCTGAGCCAGTACAACGCGGCGCTGGAGAGCGAGCTGTGGATGCTGCGCGAGGTGCGGATGGC
This sequence comes from Actinoalloteichus fjordicus, assembly GCF_001941625.1. Taxonomy (NCBI): domain Bacteria; kingdom Bacillati; phylum Actinomycetota; class Actinomycetes; order Pseudonocardiales; family Pseudonocardiaceae; genus Actinoalloteichus; species Actinoalloteichus fjordicus. The sequence continues at coordinate 773,516 of NZ_CP016076.1, read as the reverse complement.
CACGCTGATCTCCCGCCGGGATCACGAACGGCTTCGCAGGCAGCACGGGGACATCACCCGGCAGGCGCTCCAGGACCCGCTCACCGGCCTGGCCAATCGGCGCGCGCTCGACGAGCGGATGGACCTGCTCATCGTCGATTCCGACGCGCATCCGCTGTCGGTGGCACTCTGCGATCTCGACGGCTTCAAGGGTGTCAACGATCGCTGTTCGCACGCCGAGGGCGACGACGTTCTGCGCGTCGTTGCCAGCACGCTGCGCGACACCCTCCGAGCGGGCGACGTCGTCGCGCGCTACGGCGGCGACGAGTTCGTCGTCCTCATGCCCGCCACGACGCTCGGCGATGCCGAGGCGGCGCTGGGGCGGGCGGTGGAGGCCGTGCGCGAACTGCCGCAGGACCTGTCGCGGGGCGTCACGCTGTCGGTCGGAGTCGTGGCCGTCACACATCAAGAGGGCAGCGGGCACGCCCTCACCCGTGCGGACGCCGCGATGTATCAGGCGAAGCGCGGGGGCGGCAGTCGGGTATTCGCCCAGCGTCCGACGGTCTCGCTCGGGTTCGAGGACGTCGTGGAACCCGACACGCCCTCCTGACCAGCGACGCCGACCACGCTCGCCGAATCCCCTCCTTCGCGTCGGGGCAGCCGGGAGCACTCCGGAACAGCCCTTAGGATCGGCAGCATCCGTGCCGAGCACGAGCCTGCCTCTGTGCCTGGTCCGGCCGTCGCCGATTCAGGGAGTCCGGTCGCGCCCTCGCCGCTGCCCGTCAACGGGATCTGCGGGGAACGACGACGAGACTCCAGGAACCCGGGCGGCCGGAACCTACCCACGGTGACCTATTCAGCGCGGAAGGGAAGCACTGATGCTCCAGGGCGGCCCAGCCCCCCGAGCCTCCTCCGGCGAGTCCACCGGCCCGATCAGCACCGTCATCCTCGCGGCGGGTGAAGGCACCCGCATGAGATCCGCGACGCCGAAGGTGCTGCATCGAATCGCCGGACGTGCCTTGGTGGAGCACGCGGTACACGCGGCATCCGGCCTCGACCCCGACCACCTCGTCGTGGTCGTCGGACACGGCAGAGAGCAGGTGACCGACCATCTCGACGCGGTCGGTCACCGCATCGGCAGACCGCTCACCACCGCCGTGCAAGACGAGCAGAAGGGCACCGGCCACGCCGTGAGCTGCGCGCTCGCGGAGCTGCCTGCGGGGCTCACCGGAACCGTCCTCGTGAGCTACGGCGACGTGCCACTGCTGGACACCGACACCCTCGCCGCCCTGCTCGCCGAGCACTCGGCGGCGGGCAACGCGGTGACGGTGCTCACCGCCGAGCTGCCGGACCCGACCGGTTACGGCCGAGTTCTCCGGGACGCCGACGGCGCGGTGACCGGCATCGTGGAGCACAAGGACGCGACCGAAAGCCAGCGCGAGATCACCGAGGTCAACTCGGGCGTCTACGCCTTCGACGCGGCAGTGCTGCGCGACGGACTCGGCAGGCTGCGGACCGACAACGTCCAGGGCGAGCTGTACCTGACCGACGTGCTCGCCATCGCGCGCGGGGACGGCGGCCGGGTGGGCGCGTCGACCTGTGTGGATCGCTGGCTGGTCGAGGGGGTGAACGACCGCGTGCAGCTGGCCCGGCTGGGAGCCGAGCTGAACCGCAGGCTGGTGGAGGGCTGGATGCGCGCAGGCGTCACCGTCGTCGACCCGGCCTCGGTATGGCTGGACATCGACGTCGAGCTGGCCAGGGACGTGCTGTTGGAGCCCGGCGTCCGGCTGCGCGGCACCACCTCGGTCGGCGAGGGCGCGACCGTCGGCCCGGACACCGACCTCACCGACACGGTGATCGGGGCGGGCGCCTCGGTCGTGCGGACCCACGGCACGCAGGCCCAGATCGCCGAGAACGCCTCGGTCGGCCCGTTCGCCTACCTGCGACCCGGCGCCCGGCTCGGCGCGGGCGGCAAGATCGGCACCTTCGTCGAGGTGAAGAACTCCGACATCGGCGCGGGCAGCAAGGTCCCGCACCTGAGCTACGTGGGCGACGCCACCATCGGCGAGCACAGCAACATCGGCGCGGCCAGCGTGTTCGTCAACTACGACGGCATCGCCAAGCACCGCAGCGTGGTGGGCTCCCACGTCCGCACCGGCTCGGACAACATGTTCGTCGCGCCCATCACCGTCGGCGACGGTGCTTACACGGGCGCGGGAACGGTGCTGCGGCGGGACGTGCCGCCCGGTGCGCTCGCCGTCTCCGGCAGCCCGCAACGCAACATCGAGGACTGGGTGACCCGGCGCAGGCCGGGCACCCCCGCCGCCGACGCCGCAGCACGGGCGAGGGCCCCGGAGACCAGCCGTGATTCCGCGCAGGACGAGACCGGGGAGCGAACATGAGCCCGAAACCAGGAACGCCGAAGAAGAACCTCATGCTGTTCAGCGGGCGGGCGTACCCGGAGCTGGCCGACGAGGTCGCCAAGTACCTCAACGTCTCGGTGACCCCGCAGTCGGCATACGACTTCGCGAGCGGCGAGATCTTCGTGCGCTTCGAGGAGTCGGTGCGGGGTTCCGACGCCTTCGTGCTCCAGAGCCACACCGCGCCCATCAACCAGTGGGTGATGGAGCAGCTGATCATGGTGGACGCCCTGAAGCGGGCGAGCGCCAAGCGCATCACCGTGATCATGCCGTTCTACCCCTATGCGCGGCAGGACAAGAAGCACCGGGGACGTGAGCCGATCTCGGCGCGGCTGATCGCGGACCTGTTCAAGACCGCGGGCGCGGACCGGATCATGACGATGGATCTGCACACCGCGCAGATCCAGGGGTTCTTCGACGGACCGGTGGACCACCTCCTGGCGCAGAACCTGTTGGCGGAGCACGTCGCGACGACCTACGCGGACGAGGAGATCACCGTGGTCTCGCCGGACGCCGGACGGGTTCGTCTCGCGGAGAAGTGGGCGGATCAGCTCGGCGGCAGGCCGATCGCCTTCATCCACAAGACCCGGGACCCGTTCAAGCCCAACCAGGCGGTGGCCAACCGGATCGTCGGCGAGGTCAAGGGCAGGCTCTGCGTCGTCATCGACGACATGATCGACACCGGTGGGACGATCGTGAAGGCGGTGGACGCGCTGCTGGAGGCGGGCGCCTCCGGCGTGGTGATCGCCGCGACGCACGGCGTGCTCTCGTCGCCCGCGACCGAGCGGCTCGCAGGCTGCGGAGCCCGCGAGGTCGTGTTCACCAACACGCTGCCGATCCCCGACGAGAAGCGGTTTCCGACCATGACCGTGCTCTCCATCGCCCCGCTGCTGGCGCGGGCGATCCAGGCCGTCTTCGAGGACGACTCGGTGACCAGTCTGTTCGGCGGCAACGCCTGACGGATCGGCGCGACACGAAAGCGGGCGGGGCGGTCCTCTTCAGGACCGCCCCGCCCGTCTTTCGATCCGGCAGCCGTCAGCCCGAGAAGGCGCCGATGATCTGGTTGACCGAGATCACCGCGAACAACAGCACGCACAGTCCGAGCAGCGTGTTCGACAGCCAGCGCGAGCGATACCTGGCATCGAGGGACTTCGAGTTGAGCAGCACCAGCAGCGTCCCGGCGAGGAAGGGCATGAACAACGCCCCGAGGACGCCGTAGACGATGACGAGCTGGAACGGCTGGTCCAGGAACAACAACGTCATCGGCGGGAAGGTCAGCCAGAGCAGGTAGCCCTTGTAGATCGGGGTGCGGGCGCCCGCGTACTGGTCGTAGTGCCGCTCGTCGTCGACCTTCTCGCTCTCGTGCTTCCCGAGACGCCAGACCCGCCACCAGTCGCTGACCAGCAGGCTGACGCCGTTCCAGACGCCGATCACGGAGCTGAACGCCACGGCGAAGAAACCGACCAGGAACGGGATGCGCGCCCACTGGCCGTAGTCGTCGGCGAGGACGTCGGCCAGCGTCAGCAGCCCGCCGTCTCCCGACCGGAGGTCCATGCCTGCCAGCAGCTCGGCACCGACGATGAGCATCGAGGCCACGAAGACGCCGGTGGTGATGTAGCCGACGGTGTTGTCGAAGCGCATCATGCCGAGCCACTTCGGCGTCCGCCAGCCCTTGGCCATCGTCCAGTAGCCGTACGAGGCCATCGTGATCGTGCCGCCGACGCCGCCGATCAGGCCGAGCACGTAGATCAGGGAGTCTTCAGGGAGCCGGGGCAGCAGTCCGCCTGCCAGCGCGGTCATGTTCGGCACCACCAGGATCGCGGTGCCAACCACGGTGACGAACATGATGCCGACGAAGATCGTCATGATCCGCTCGAGCAGCGCATAGCGGCCGAACCACACGATCGCCAGGCCGAGGGCGCCGCAGATCATTCCCCAGTACCGCACGTCGAGTACCGGGAACAACGCGTTGAGCGGCAGGGCCGAGGCCGACATCGCCGTGGCCCCGTACACGAAGCCCCAGATGGCGGCGTAGATGCCGAAGTACCCCAGTGCCCAGCGGCCGAGCTGACGCCATCCGGACAGGATCGTGCGCCCGGACGTCACATGCCATCTCCCCGTCGCCTCGGCGAGCGCGATCTTGAAGATCGTGCCGACGATGACCGCCCAGAAGAGGATGTATCCGAACCGCGCCCCCGCGACCAGGGTCGCGACGAGGTCCCCGGCCCCCACGCCGGTCGCCGCGGCCATGATGCCGGGCCCGACCTGGCGCAGTCGCGCCCGCCAACCCTGTGGCGGGACGGCCTCTAGTGGTTCGACGTCTGCTGACATAGGGAGAAATTAACCGTCGGCACACGGTGAGTCCACAATGATCACCGAGCGTGCTGACACGGCCCACTGCGCCCCTGGCGGGCGGCCCTCCCGGTGTGGTCGTCGACGCCACCGCCACGGGCGGCAGGCAGGCGGCGTCGGCACCGAGTGCGCCTCGGGGGCGTACCGGGGGCCCGCGGGGGCGGGGCTCGCACCGTAGGGGTCGTGACCTGCGGCGTCTCCTCATCTCGGGGCGGCGCACCGCTCCGCCGCGATCCGCTCTCCCCTGGCCTGCCTCCCCGGGCCGGTCTCGCGGAGCCCGACGGCACCGGGTCCGATGTCAGAGCCGCCGATCCGTCGTTCTCTCGATCTCGGCGGCGCCACGTTCGTACCCACTAAGGTGTGAGCAGGCCGCTCCGCGCCGTGATGCGTTCGCGCCCCCGGCGCGACCGTCGGCACCCCGAGTACCGGGCCGTGAACGGTCGGCCTACACTATTCAGGTTGCCTCGGCGAGGCCGGGTTCTTCACCTGGCGTGATTGACGCGGCGGTTGATTCGGCCGCATTGTGTCTCGTTTCGCGCGCCTCACCGCCGCAGCCGCCCACCGTCTCACGTCACCCGATGTCGCAAGGAGTGCAATCCCGTGTCCCAGGTACGTCTTGCCGCTGAAACGCGCACCGAGTTCGGCAAGGGTGCCGCCCGCCGCACCCGTCGCGCGGGAAAGATCCCGGCCGTCCTCTACGGTCACGGCTCCGACCCCAAGCACCTGTCGCTGCCCGCGCTGGAGTTCGCCAGGGTGGTCCGCGAGCACGGCCGTAACGCGGTGCTCTCGCTGGACTTCGCAGGCGGCACGCCCGAGCTGGCGCTGACCAAGACCGTCACGGTCCACCCGCTGAAGAACTACATCGAGCACGTCGACCTGCTGCTCGTCCAGCGCGGCGAGAAGGTCAGCATCGAGGTCCCCGTCATCGTCAACGGTGACGCAGGCCCCGGCACCCTGGTCAACCAGGACGTGACCGTGATCGAGGTCGCCGCCGACGCCCTGAACATCCCGGAGCAGTTCGAGGTCTCCGTCGAAGGCGCCACCGAGGGCACGCACGTGCTCGCGTCCCAGGTCGCGCTGCCCGCCGGTGTCGAGCTGGTCACGGACCCGGAGACGCTGATCGTGTCCGTCAACGCGGCCCCGACCGCAGCGCAGATGGACGCCGAGGCTCCCGAGGCAGCCGAGGGCGCCGAGGAGAACGGCGAGGCATCGGAGAGCTGATCCGAGCCGACGCGGCGCATGCGTAACGCGCGGCGTCGACCGGTGGGCGAGCCACCCGAGGAAGTTCGCGTCGACGAGGGCGGCACACTCCAGCGCGAGTGTGCCGCCCTCGTCCCGTCGAGGGGACCGGCATGGAACTGACCGCAGCGCAGGTCCGCGAAGTCACCTTCGCGCGAGCAGACCTGCTCCGGCGCGGCTATCACGTCGGCGAGGTGGACGCCTTCCTCGAGCAGGTCGCCCGCACGCTGGAAGGTCGGCCGCAGGAGGGGCGGGAGAGCCTCACCTCTGCCGAGGTCGAGACCGTCACGTTCTCGCGGTCGCCCTGGGGCACCCGCGGCTATCACGAAGACGATGTCGACGCGTTCCTGGACCGTGTGCAGCAGACCCTCGCGGCCCGAGCCGGAGAGAAGAAGTCAGTGGATCAACAGCAGCTCGCCCTCGTCGTCGGGTTGGGCAACCCCGGACCCTCGTATGCGGGCAACCGCCACAACATCGGATTCATGGTGCTCGACGAGCTGGCCACCAGGGTCGGCGGGAAGTTCAAGAGCCACAAGAGCTCGGCCGAACTCGTGGAGGGCAGGCTCGCGGGCCGCCGGGCGGCGCTGGCCAAGCCGAAGTCCTACATGAACCTCTCCGGCGGCGCCGTCGCGGGCGCGGTCCGGTTCTTCAAGATCCCGCCCGCCTCGGTGATCGTGGTGCACGACGAGTTGGACCTGCCGTTCGGCACGGTGCGGATGAAGCTCGGCGGCGGCGACAACGGCCACAACGGCCTGCGCTCGATCACCTCCTCACTCGGCACCAAGGACTACCTGCGCGTGCGCTGCGGCATCGGCAGGCCGCCCGGCCGGATGGACCCGGCGGCGTTCGTGCTGCGCGACTTCTCCACGGTGGAGCGCAAGGAACTGCCCTTCTTCGTGGACCACTCCGCCGACGCGGTCGAGGCCCTGATGACCGAGGGACTCGAAGCGGCGCAGAACCGGTTTCATACGCGCTGAGCGGTGGGGCGGGGTGGCGGGTCAGAACACACAGTCTCCCTTGGGTATCACACCGTTCGCTCGATAGTAGACACGAGAGACGACCGGAGATTCGGCCTTGAGCCGCTCAGCCAACCGCCGACTCTTCTCGATCCAGACATTCTCCGCCTCACGGGAAGCGAACCCGGCGGTCGAGAAGTCCGCCCGGTCGAAGGCATCTTGATACTCCTGATCCCAGGCCCGCAGCTCCCGCATTCAAGAAGAGCAAACAACAGGTCGACGATCTGTTCTTCACGGATTCCAACGGAACGGAAATCCCTGATTCTAGCTGGGTCATGAATATGCCCGAGCCCTCCCACGCGAGCCGCCCTTCTCCAGCCAGACCAATCGCCCGTTCCGCAGTCTGCTCATTCGGACCACCGTGGCCGGGCCGACGTGCACACCGCGTCCCCGCAGCTCGGCGATCCACTCCTGGTAACGCTCAGCCGGATCGACATTCTCGGTATCGGTCTGAAGCCCAGCCGGTCCGGTGCGCTCAGACCGGTCTCGATCGGCGCTGCTCAGGTCGACAGGCCCGGTCGAGTCCACCGGCCCCGAGCCCATGCCCCGCGATCGCCCGGCAGTAGGCAGCCCAGAATGCCGGCCGCCACGCGGGCCAGGCCACCGGGTATCGACACGTGCACCGATCACTCCGGGTTCGTGAGCTTCCGGATTGCGCGAGCGATGCGGATGACTTGCAGTGATCGGCACACCGTCATCGGCGAGGCCGCGCTGCACCTGCGAGTCGGTGACGCCGACGGCCTGATCAGCTTCGCCACCTCATCGAGATGGCGAGACTGCCGAGACGGCACCGCCTGAGACACCGTCGGCAGCGAAGGCGCTATCGGTCGCCCTGAAATTACGAATCGGAGAATCCCACGGCCGCAGCCACCCTGCGCCCTGGCCAGTGCACAGCGGGGAGATACGAGGGGCGTGCGTTCATGAGATCTCCTGATGGGCGTCGGCGAGATCGGTGCGGTAATCGGTTATCCACCGCTGAGATCCGAACCGACGGATCATCGCAAAGGCCATGCGCATCGACGTATCACGTATCGCCAGGGCGATCGGGTGCGCGGAGCCCGCCTTCTGCGCCCCGCGCCTACGGCCCACGGCTGCGATCCGCTCAACCCGATCGCGGCGGGCCCGTTCGTAGGCCGCCAGCGCCGCGGGTGCTCCGCCGTGGACGCGCACCTGGCGAGCTAGTTCGAGGGCATCCTCGAAGGCCAGAGATGCGCCTTGCCCGCTGGAGGGGGAGACAGCGTGTGCTGCGTCTCCGAGGAGCCCAGCTCGGCCCCGGTGCCAGCGGGGCAGGGAAAGGAGGTCGTAGGTTCCCTTCGGCCGGAACTGACCGAGATCGGCTGCCTCCATGATCCGAGTGAGCTCAACTAGATCGCCATCGAACAGCTCGAATGCGTGCGCCCGCCACGTCTCATCGCCCTGCGCTGCGATCTCCTCGACGCTGCGCTCACTGTTCCCGAGGTTCGCGAACCAGAAGGTGCGTCCGTCGGGCTCGCACTGATAGCCGAAGAACGCCCGGGCACCGAAGACCATGCGGACCGTCTCATGCGGCGTCGCAGGGATGTCCACCGCGGGGACGAATCCGCCGATCCCCAGGAGGCCGGTGTAGGTGGGCTGCGGCGCATCGGGACTGAGCGTCTGGCGCACTGCGGAGTGGATGCCATCGGCACCGAGCAGCAGATCGCCTGCGGCGCTGGTGTCGTCGGTGAATGTGGCGGTGACCTGGTCGCCGTCGTCGGTATAGCTTCGCAGCCGTTTGGTGTACTCGAAGCTCACCCCCTGCTCGATCGCTGCGTCAGTGACCACGCGCTGCAGGGCCGCACGGGTGATCGTCACGCTACGCAGTTCCGGAGCCAACTGAGATTCATCCCCGAGCAGACCGAGGCGGCGTCCGTTGCCGTTGACGAACTCGGTACGAGTGGTGGCGAAGCTGGCGGCAGCACGAACCCGTTCCACCATCCCGACGGCCCGCAGGGCGGCCAGACCGTTGGGTGCCACAGTGAGAAAGGCACCGAGCTGATCCGCCGGACCCGCGTGGGCTTCATGGACGATCGGCTCCGCCCCTACCCGAGCCAGGGCAGCCGCAGCGACCGGTCCCGCCACTCCTCCGCCGATGATCAATGCCGTGGTCGCACGATCGATAGTCATAATATGACTATACATAGAATGGCGAGGGCGGCCAACCCTCCGACGCGCAGCAGGAAAGCAGGAGTGCCGATGACCTCGCGGGCTCGACGCCGATCACCGCTGTCAGTGCAGGTGTTGCAGCTGCTCGATGAGGAGCCGATGCACGCCTACCGCATGCAACGTCTGATCGCCGATCGGCAGAAGGATCGGATCGTCAACATCGCTCAGCGCAACAGCATCTATCAGACATTGGACGGGTTGCTGCGCGAGGAGTTGATCGAGGTGCATCGGGTCGAGCAGGAACCAGGCCGTCCCGAACGCACCGTCTACCGACTCACCGAGTCCGGCCGCACCACTCTCGATGCGTGGCTGCGCACCATGCTGAGCGCACCCGCCCGGGAGTTCCCGGAGTTCCCGGTCGCGATCGCAGCGTTGCCCAGCCTCACACCGGAACTCGCGATCGAACTGCTGGCCGAACGGGTGCGTACGCTCCAGGAGAAGCTGAACCGGGCCGACGACGAAGCCGCCGCAGCGGAACGGTTGGGCCTGCCGAGGCTGCTCTTTCTCGAGCACGAATACCTGCGTACCCTCACCGAGGCCGAGCTGCGATGGGTCGAGGAGGTACTGGACGACCTGCGCGCCAGCCGCCTCACCTGGGACCGCCAGTGGCTGGCCGAGGTCAATCACCGGTTGAGTCAGGGATGACCGGGCGCTGTCGATGTGGGTGATGCCAGCGCGGTCGTGCAGGTGGATCATCAGCAGATTTCGACCGGCGAGAACACGATCTTGTGCCGGCGAAGACCTCGTAAGCTCGATGATCGCCAGATCTGCCACCGTCGTGGACCGCAGCACCTCGGGCTGAGCCGTTCGTACCCCTACCGAATCCACACACCGACCTCGGTGACCAAAACGACACGTTAGCTCACGCGTCGCGTCTGCTCGGTGAGTCACCGTGCCACCGGTCCGGCCAAGGCAGGTCCGGTCTTCTCACAGGCTGTCGGGATTCGCCGGGCGCCCGGGAGAGCCGCGCCCCCCGTCGTCAGCCGCCTCTCACCCCTCCAGCGCGTCTGCGGCCAGCAGCCATTCCTCCTCGATCTGCGACTTCTCCGCCTTGACCTCGCGGAGTTCCGCATCGAGGTCCATCAGGCGCCCGGTGTCGCTGCCCGCGTCGGCGAGGGCCTGGTTGAGGGTGGCCTCCTTCTTGTCCAGGGTCGCGATCCGGCGCTCCAGCTTCGCGAGCTGCTTGCGCGCCGCCCTGGTGTCCGCAGCCGACAAGGCCGCGCCTGGGGCGGCTCCTTCGGACTCGGTCGGGGCGGCTCCGCCCGACGTAGAACCCGCAGGCGCCGAGGCCGCCGCCTTCGGCTGGGCGAGCATCCGTTCCCGCCGACGCAGGTACTCGTCGATTCCGCCCGGCAGGTCGGTCACCACTCCATCGCCGAAGAGCGCCACCACCTTGTCGCAGACCCGCTCGATCAGATACCGGTCGTGCGAGACGACCACCATCGTGCCCGGCCAGGAGTCGAGCAGGTCCTCCAGTTGTTGCAGGGTGTCGATGTCGAGGTCGTTCGTCGGCTCGTCGAGCAGTAGGACGTTCGGCTCGGCCATCAGCAGGCGCACCAGCTGGAGCCTGCGTCGCTCGCCGCCGGAGAGGTCGCCCACCGGCGTCCACTGCCTGCCCTTGGGGAAGCCGAGCCGCTCGGCGAGCTGCGCGGCGGAGAGATCCTGCTTGCCCAGGGTGACGCGGGTGGCGACCTCCTCGACGGCCTCCAGCACCCGCAGCTTCGCGGGCAGGTCGTGAAGTTCCTGAGTGAGATGCGCCAGCCGCACCGTCTGGCCTTGAATGCGACGGCCCGAGGCGGGCTCCCGATCCCCCGCGAGCATCCGGAGCAGGGTGGTCTTTCCGGAGCCGTTGACGCCGACGAGCCCGACCCGGTCGCCGGGCCCGATCCGCCAGGTGACGTCCTCGGCGATCGTCAGGTCGCCTGCCCGCAGGTCGACGTTCTCCAGCTCCAGCACCGTGCGGCCGAGGCGCCGCTTGGCGAAGGTCAGCAACTCGACGGTGTCGCGCGGCGGCGGCACGTCGGAGATCAGCGTCTCGGCGGCGTCGATGCGGTAGCGGGGCTTGGAGGTGCGCGCAGGCGCACCACGGCGCAGCCAGGCGAGTTCCTTGCGGGCCAGATTGCGACGTCGGTCCTCGGCGGCGTCGGCCTGCCTGGCCCGTTCCGCCCTAGCGAAGATCCAGTCGGCGTAGCCGCCCTCGTACTGCTCGACGCCGCCGCCGACGACCTCCCAGGTCCTGGTGCAGACCGTGTCGAGGAACCAGCGATCGTGCGTGACGACGATCAGCGCGCAGCGTCTGGCGATCAGGTGGTCCGCCAGCCAGCGGACGCCCTCGATGTCCAGATGGTTCGTCGGCTCGTCCAGCACGATGAGGTCGAGTTCCTGCACGAGGGCGGCGGCCAGCGCCACCCGACGACGCTCGCCGCCGGAGAAGGTGCCGACCGGCGTGTCCAGGCCTCTGGCGGTGATGCCCAGCCCGTCGAGGATGCCGCGCACCCGCGCGTCCGAGGCCCATTCGTGCTCGGCCGCGTAGCCGAGCGGGTCGAGGATCGCCTGCCGAACCGTCGAGCCCTCCGGCAGCTCGGTGCGCTGGGTCACCACGGCCATCCGCAGGTCAGAGCTGTGGGCGACCCGACCGGAGTCCGGCGGCTCGATGCCCGCCATCACCTCCAACAGCGTCGTCTTGCCGCCGCCGTTGAGTCCCACGACGCCGACCCGCTCACCGCGACCGATGCCCAGCGACACGCTGTCGAGCAGCGCGCGCACGCCATAGGACTTCGACACCTCGGACAGGTTCACCAGGTTGACCATCGGTCGGGACCACACTCCGTCTCGTCGCTCTTCACGACCGTGTCGGCCGTCCACCGGCATTATCCGCGCCGGGCACCGTGCTCTCACACAGCCGCCTCGGCTGCGGGTCGAGGCGGGGCGGTCCGGAAGAGCAGCGCCGCGATCACCGTGACGCCGACCGACAGCAGGCCGCCGACCACGATGATCTGCTGGGCCGAGGCGATGCCGAGGGCGGCGCCGATCAGGGCGAGGGAAAGCTGTCCGGACGCCCCGTCGGCGACGAGGTAGATGCCGAGCACCCGGCCGTGCAGCTCGCGAGGCACGTCCCGCAGCAACAGCGTGATCTCCAGGCCGATGATGAATCCGCCCGCTATCCCCATGACGAAGAGCGCCGCCGACACGGGCAGCAGCAGCGCGCTCAGGGGCGCCACCGCCGCCCAGACAAGCCCTTGGACCGCATAGGCGCCCACGTTGGCGCGAGACAGGACGCGCGGGGCGAGACGCCCGACGACCAGTGTGCCGAGCAGCAGTCCCGTGCCGTAGACGGCGAGGAGGACTCCCACGCCCCGCCCGTCGTCGGTCAGCTCGGTGCCCAGGATTCCCAGGAGCACGGTGAGCCCGCCGCCGATCAGTCCCCACGCCGTGCACAGGACGATGACGGCACCTGCCGACGGATACCGCCGCAGGGCGGCGAGTCCGCCGCCGAACCGCATTCCGCCGCGCGCCGAGGGCCTCCCGTGGTCGGCGTCCCCCGGCACCGTCCACACCAGCGCGGCGGCGAGGGCGGCCATCCCGCAGGCGGCGGCGAAGGTCGGGAGGACGCCGAGCACGGTGACCCCGGTGCTGCCGAGCAGCGCGCCGAGGATGAGGGTCAGGGCCATGATGCGGGACACGGCGGCGTTGGCCAGCGGCCACCGCGTCTCGTCCAACGCCGCGTAGCGCAGCCGCTGCAGGGCGATCGGCGGGAACCGATGCGCGATGGAGGCCGTCGCGTGGCAGCAGGCGACGGCGACGAGCGAGTGGTCGAGTAAGAACCCCATGCCCAGCGTCATCACGGCTTGGACGGCGAGCCCGACGCAGGCCACCCGGCGGGGATCACGGTGGTCGACGACCGCACCCGCGAACGGTCCGATCAGCAGGCCCGGCACGGTGCCCGCCAGCAGCATCCAGGCGAGCGTCGAGCCCGAATGGGACGCCAGCACCCCGACCGTCAGGGCGATCTGCATCGTCCACTGGGTCAGCGAGCTGAACAGGCCGGTGATCCAGAGTCTGCGGAAAGGTTTCGAGTCCCAGATACGGATGCGCCCGGCTCCGCCTGCTCCGATGTCCGTCACGGACGAGAGGATGCAAGCTCCACTCGACTGGAGGTCAAGCACGAGGGTCTGCGGCCTGCGCGGCCGCGCACGTCCGGCCAGGTAACGAACATCGCAGGTCAGCGACGTCAGCTGGGCCAGAGAGCCCACCGCGCTAGACCGTCTCGACCCTTGCGTGCGTCGATGCCTGCTCCGTAGTGTGATCAGCTTGTGGCGCCTGCTTTCGGGAGACTGACATCCCGTGGCCGTGAGCACCGGAGTTGAGGCATGACTTGAGCACCGTCACCACGACTTCCCCCTGATCGGGCCTGATCGGACACGCCGTTGTTCGGATACGGCCCCTGTTCGGAGCCGTTGTTCTGACCCGGACGTCGCCTGACACGGCCCTTGATCAGGCACCGCCCTTGATCGGACGCACCGACGCCGATCGGCCACCGCGCCGATCCTCGACATCGCCCTGATTCGTCTCGGCCGCGCCCTGTCTCGCGACACGGGAGACGATGTCGTTCGCAGCGGGGACGCCGCCCCTGTCTTCACGAAAGCCGAGTCAGTGACCAGCAGCGGTGCCGCCCGAGCAGAGCCTCCGCTCACGCGGAATCGAAGCTTCCTCGCGCTGCTCGCGGCCACCGGGATCTCCGCGCTCGGCACCGGTCTCTATCTGCCCGCCATCCAGCTGCTCGCCGTCCAGCTGACCTCCGACGAGAAGGCCGTCGCCGCGCTCAAGGTCGCCACCGTGCTGCCTGCGGCACTGGTCATCCTGTTCTCCGGAGTCGCGGCGGATCGGATGCGACGCCGGGCCCTGATGATCTTCAGCGATCTCGTGCGGGCGGCGGCGATCCTGGGGTTCGCACTCCTGGTGGCCGATGACCTCGCCGCCTTATGGCCGATGTACGTGGTGGCCGTCGTGCTGGGCTCGACGCAGACGGTGTTCGACAGCGCCGCGCAGGCCGTGCTGCCGCAGGTGGTGCCCAGATCGGCCTTGAATCGGGCCAACAGCCTGCTGGTGTCGTCCTGGACGCTGGGCATCGCCTTCGTCGGCCCCGCACTGGGCGGTGTGCTGTTCGCGGTGGATCACGCACTGCCGTTCTTCGTCAACGCGGGCACCTTCGTCGTCTCGGCCGTCCTACTGATCTGGATCAGGGTCGCGGCGGCGCCTGCGGCACACGGCGGCGACGCACTCGGCCAGAACAGCGTAACGACCGACCTGCGCATCGGCGTTCACCACGTCTTCCGACATCGCGTGCTGCGCTCGGTGACTGTCATCGGCGCCATCATCAGCTTCTGCGTCGGAATGATCACCAGCGTCTTCGTGCTGTTCGCCACGCGCTGGCTCGGGCTCGACGCCGTCGGCTACGGGCTGCTGCTCGTCGGCGAGGCGGTCGGCGCGTTCCTCGGCAGCTTCCTGGCCGTGCGGCTCGACGGCCGGGTCAGTCGACGACTGATCATCCGCGCCGCGCCCCTGCTCATCGGCGCCATGTACGTGCTACAGGCTGTGACGGCCTCGCTCGCGCTGGCCTTCGTGGTGGTGTCCGCCGGGAACGCCATGTTCATGGTCTGGACGATCGTGGCGACGTCGGTGCGGCAGAGCGTCGGGCCCAACGCCCTGCTCGGCCGGATCACGAGCGTCGACCGGCTGGGCGGCCTCGTCGCCACCGGAGCCGGGGCGCTGGTCGGGGGCGCGGTGGCGGGCGGCCTCGGCGTCCAGGCGCCGTTCCTCCTCAGCGCCGTGCTGCTGTTCGTCCTGCCGTTGTGCGTCTCGCTCCGAGTGGACGAGCACGAGGTGCCTGCGGGGCTGCGCTGGTGACGGCGCACGGTGTCGACCGCTCATGCGTGCACCGGCGGTGGAGTGGGCCGAGACTGCTCCTCACGCTGGACGACCTTCGCGCCGGGAACGGGGCCCTGCGCCACGCGGACCGTCCGGCACACGCCCACCCCGGACAGCTCGGCGGCGACCTGCACCGCCGAGGCCGCGCTCTCGCAGAGGAAGGCACAGGTCGGGCCGGAACCGGAGACGACGCCTGCCAGCGCGCCCGCGTTCACGCCCGCCCGCAGCGTGCGACGCAGCGTCGGCCGGAGTGAGACGGCGGCGGCCTGCAGGTCGTTGCCGAGCAGCAGGGCGAGCTGTCGAGGGTCGCCGGAGGCCAGCGCCTCCAGAACGGGTTCGACGCTGCCGATCCGAGGCGGGCGCCCCTCGCTGCGCAGCCGGTCCATCTCCTCGAAGACCGTCGGTGTCGACAGGCCGCGCCTGGCCAGCGCCAGCACCCAGTGGAAGGAGTGTCGGGACAGCACCGGAACCAGTCGTTCGCCACGCCCGGTGCCGAGGGCGTTGCCGCCGTGCAGGCAGAACGGGACGTCGCTGCCGATGGTCGCCGCCACGTCGGCGAGTTCGTCCCGGCCGATGTCCAGCCGCCAGAGTGAGGCAAGCCCGACCAGGGTGGCCGCCGCGTCGGCACTGCCGCCCGCCATGCCGCCCGCGACTGGAATGCCCTTGTTGATCACCACGCGAACCCTCGGCTCGTCCGGGTCGCGCCCCACGTGCTGCGCGAGGGCCTGGACCGCCCGCCACACCAGATTGGAGGGGCCGGTGGGTACCGCGTCGGCGCCCTCCCCGTGTACCTCCACGCCGGGCTCCTCGGCGACGGCAACGGTGACCTCGTCGGTCAACGACAGGGCCTGGAACACGGTGACCAGGTCGTGATAGCCGTCGTCACGCAGGTCGCCGACGCCGAGGTGCAGATTGACCTTGGCCGGGGCGCGAACCGTTATCGGGGGTGGCACGACTGCGAGCACCCCTGCAGCCTACGGGCGGTTCCGGAGGATGTGTTCGATCAACCGCCGATGATCACCGATAGTCATCGATCGGCCACCCAGTGGCACCTTCTTGGTGGTGTCAGCGTCCCGCGCGCGGCCTGCGACGCCCTCGGAAGCGGCCGAGTCAACCAGACCGTGGAGTGCCCGATCGAGGGCCGCGCGTCTCGGCGCCCGCGCGGCAGGCCCGTTCTCGCGCGCATCGGTTCCGCCGATCACCCGACGACGCCCGCGCCCGCGAGCACCGTCCAGGCCACGCCTGCCGACGCACACGTCGAAGGTATTGCGGGTCTTGGGCCGTAGGAACGACGGTGAAGGTCCGTGTCGTGGTCTCCCTCAACTCCGACGTGCTGCTGCTGGTCGCCAGGCCTGCCCGGTCGACGTTCTACCAGGAGCAGACCCGGCTGCGACGTCGGTGATCCGCGAACCGAGCGCGAGACCGCGATCACGAGTGTCCCGCAACGGCAACTGCCTCGACAACGCCGCGATCGAGAACTTATCGGCCATTTCCGGGAAGTTTATCTGAAAAGTGATCTGAATCACCGGTAAGTTGCACTGCGGGCAATGACCGCTATGTTCGTGATCGGTTCGTTAATCTCTGATTACCGGTCGAATGACCGTCGGAATGCTTCTCCCCGAAAGGAAAGACGGTCGAACGGCCGATTGAAAGGACGGTGGCGATGAGGCACAGAAAAGTACCCGCAGTGGTGTTAGGGCTGGCCTTGAGTTCCAGTCTTGCTGCGGGCGCGGTGCAGGCGGGGGCCGAGGAGACCACAGGTGAGAGGGGCACGGGCGCGAGCCCGATCGCGAATGCGGAGTCCGAGATCCTGACTTTGATTACCGGCGATCGACTTCGGGTTGCGAAGATGTCGGATGGTCGGCCGTCGGTCACGGTGCTGCCAGGTGCCGGTCGATCGAACGTTCCTTTCCATCGAATTTCTGAGGGTGATGCTCTTTCGGTCATTCCGGCTGATGCGTTCGGTCTGGTTCAGTCGGGTCGGTTGGACGAACGACTCTTCGATGTCACCGGTCTTCTCGAGCAGGGTTTCGGTGATGCGGGTCCGCTTCCGTTGATCGTGTCGTACGAGTCGGGTGTCGATCGTCCGCTTGCCGATCCGTTGTCTGCGGTGGGTGCGGAGGTCGTGCGGGAGTTGCCGAGTGTGGGCGGCGTGGTGGTGGAGACCGAGTCGGGTTCCGCTGCGGAGGTCTGGGAGGTGCTCGGTGCGGAGCAGACCACGTTCGCGGGCGGGGTTGACCGGGTGTGGTTGAACGGTCGGGCTGAGGTCTTCGACGAGGAGAGCAACGCGCAGATCGGTGCTCCGGAGGCGTGGGAGGCCGGTTACTCCGGTGCGGGTGCGACGGTGGCGGTGCTCGACAGTGGTTATGACGCCGAGCATCCGGACCTTCAAGGTGTGGTGGTCGAGGCGGAGGACTTCACCGGCAACCCTGACGGACCTCACGACGGCAACGGCCACGGCACGCATGTCGCCGCCACGGTCGCGGGCACCGGTGCGGCTTCTGACGGTGCGCACCGGGGTGTCGCCCCGGACGCGAGCCTCATCGTGGGCAAAGTCTGTGACGACTACGGCTACTGCACGGACGACGCCGTCATCGCGGGCATGGAGTGGGCGGCCGAACAGGGCGTCGCCGCCGCCAACCTCAGCCTCGGCAGCGGACCCAGCGACGGCACTGACCCGTTGTCGGTCGCGGTGAACACCCTCACCGAGCAGAGTGGCACGCTGTATGTGATCGCGGCGGGCAACTTCGGCGCCGAGGAGTCGGTGAGCTCGCCGGCTGCGGCTGATGCCGCGCTGGCCGTTGCCAGTGTCACCAAGACCGACGAGCTCAGCGATTTCTCCAGTCGGGGCCCGAGGTTCGGTGACAAGGCGATCAAGCCCGATATCGCCGCGCCCGGCTCGGACATCATCTCCGCCCGTGCGGGCGGCACGACCGATAACGATCCTTACACGTCGTTGAGCGGCACCTCGATGGCGTCTCCGCACGTCGCGGGTGCTGCCGCCGTGCTCGCCGCCCAACACCCCGAGTGGCAGGCCGACGAGTTGAAGGCCGCCCTGACGGGCTCCTCCGTTCCGTTGGACGGCATCGGCGTCACCGGACAAGGCTCCGGCAGGCTCGACCTCGCCGCTGCGGTGTCGGCCGAGGTCCTCGCCTCGCCCTCCTCACTCAGCCTGGGGGCGTTCCCGTACCCGCATGACCAGGAGCCGGCGACTCGGGAACTCACCTACACCAACACCGGAACCGAAGACGCCGTCTTCGACCTGACGTTCGACGCGGCGGGAGCCGACGGCACACCCGCGCCGGACGGGCTGTTCAGCCTGAGCGCCGAGCAGATCACCGTGCCCGCAGGCGGCGAGACCACCGTCGAGCTGACCGTAGACCCCTCGGCCAATGCACAGCTCGGCTTCCTCAGCGGCTCGGTCCTGGCCACCAGCACCGACGGCGACACCACGGTCTCAACGGCGGCGGGCGCCTTCCTCGAGCCCGAAAGCTACGACCTGTCCATCGAGGCCACGACCCAGTCCGGCACCCCGGCCGAGTTCCCCGCCATCGCCGCTGTCAACCGCGAGACCGGCGACAGCACCATGATCGATCCCGGCGCCGAGGGCAACATCACCGCCCGCCTCCCCGCAGGCCTCTACGACGTGATCGCCCACTTGGGCGAGTACGCCGAGGAGGACGGCGAGGTCATCGGCGGCTCGATGACCGCCGTGGCCGAACTGGGTATCGATCTCACCTCGGACACGTCCATCAGCCTCGACGGCACCCAGGCTGTCCCGGTGGTCGTGGAGACCGAGCGGGAGACCGTCACCGAGCGATCCGTCACTGAACTGTTCGTCGGACGAACCGGCATCGGCTCGATGGTCGGAGACGTGCAGGTCGACCAGTTCGCGGTGCCGAGCGGCGACCCCGGCGACAGCGGCCTGCGGTTCGCCTACCGCCCGAGGCTCGTCGCACCGGAGGGCACGGCCGAGCCATATGGCTACAACCTCATCCTGCACGATGCGGGAATTCCGGAGTCACCGATCCTCGAGGCGAACGATGCCGATCTGTCGATCGTGCAGAACGACTACCACGCGCAGGGCGTCGCGGCGGAAGGCCACCGGGGATCGGCAGGAATCCTGCCGGAGGACGACCTCAGTGTCGGATTCGGTTCTCCGATCGAGGTGCCCACCCATCGGCTTGAACTCTTCAGCACCGGCGACATCCGTTGGCTCGAGTCCCTCACGTTCATCAATGTCGAGGCGAGCGAGGACTACTCCACGGAGAAGACGCACGAGCCGGGGGACAGCACGGTGACGTGGAACAGCGCACCGCTGGGCGTCGGCGTGGGCACCGAGGCGAACCCCGCTGGGCAGCGGCTCGGCGACGAGATCCTCCTCAACCCTGGAGTCATCGCCCCCAGCGGTGATCCCGTCAGTTACTACGGGGAATCCTTCGGCACCTCCGCTATCGTCGCCTCCACCACGCTGTCGAAGGACGGCGAGGTCATCGAGACGCAGGAGACACTCGGCGGGCTGTTCGCGGTGCCCTCGGGCGACGGGGTGTTCACCGCGGACGTCACCGCGACTCGCGACCTGCCCTGGTCGGTGTACGGCACCGAGATCGACGCGTCGTGGACCTTCGCCTCCGACACCGTCGACGGCGAGCTGCCCGAAGGCCTGCCACTGCTGGGCGTCGGCTTCAGCGGCGAGGTCGACGAGCTCGGACAGGCACCCGCGGGCGTCGAGTATCCGCTGGGCCTGCACGTGAACGGCCTCGCGGACGACCAGCCGACCGAGCTGACCCTGGAGGTCTCCTACGACGACGGCGCCACCTGGACGGCCGTCGAGGTGACCTCGACCGAGGACGGCGCGACGGCGCTGCTCACCCACCCGGCCGAGGACGGCTTCGTCTCGCTGCGGGCGAGCGCGGCCGACGCGGCGGGCAACACCGTGGAGCAGACGATGCTGCGGTCCTACGGGATCACCACCGGCTGACCACCCGGTCTCGCACCGGCGCCCGCATGAGCACGGCGCCGTGACGACACGGCCTGCACCCGACCATTCCGGTCGGGTGCAGGCCGTGTCATCGTCTACGGGACAGACGTCTTCCCGGCCGCCGCTCTACTCGACGGGCAGGCTGCCCGACGCCTGCGGTGCTTCTCTTCGACAATGCAGGCGATGACGGACGGCGGCCGATCGAACGGCTTCTTATCGTGTTGCAGAGAGGTCGACCGGGCACTGATGGACTCAGTGTGCTCAGAACGACGGCAGCACGCCGCCGTCGTAGTTCTCCTCGATGAACTGCCGGACCTCGTCGGAGGTCAGCAGCTCGACGAGCGTCGCGATCCTGGGATCGTCGGCCAGCTCGGGCGTGGTCACGACGCCGTTGGCGTTGGGGTTGCCCTCCGCCTCCTCCAGCAGGATCGAGTCGTCAGCCGGGCTCAGGCCCGAGTCGATGGCGTAGTTACCGTTGATCACGGAGGCGTCGGTGTCCTGGAGGCTCACCGCGAGCTGCGCGGCCTCCAGCGGGGCGAACTCGAAGTTCCTCGGGTTGTCCTCGACGTCGGCCTCGGTGGCCTGCCCCTCGGTGCCCTCGCGGAGCGAGATCAGGCCGTTGTCGGCGAGGAGCTGAAGGCCGCGGTTGAGGTTGGCCGGGTCGTTGGACACGCCGATCGTGGCGCCGTCCGGCAGGTCGTCGACCGACTCGACGCTGTCCGAGTACAGGCCCAGCGGTTCGAGGTGCACGGCCTCGATCCACTCGTACTCGCCGCCGTGCTCGATCTGGAAGTTGTCCAGGTAGGGCACGGTCTGGAAGTAGTTGGCCTCCAGCGACCCGTCCTGTAGCGCCGTGTTCGGCTGCACGTAGTCGTTGAAGGGGACGACCTCCAGCTCCAGCCCCGCGTCGGCGGCCAACTCCTGGTCGATGAACTCCAGGATCTCGCCGTGCGGGACGGGGCTCACGCCGACCCGCAACGGGCCGTCGGTCGAGGCGGCCCCCTCGTCGGTGGTCGATGCGTTCTCGCTCCCGCAGCCCGCCAGGACCGCGGCCGAGGCCGCCAGCAGGACGGTCACGTCTCTGACCCGACGTCTGATGCGCATGGCGATGTCTCCGTTCTGAGGAACTTCTCGGATTGCAACGTGTGTCGTCTTCATCGCGCGACATCAGTCGCGCGTCAGTACTGAGTCCACAATGGACAGACTCAGCAGTCCGCTGACCAGCTTCGACGCCGGACGGGCGATCGAGAACGGCGGGCAGCCCCAGCAGGGCGGCTGCACCGTCGGGGCGTCAGATCTTCAGCGCGGACCGCCGTCGGTCGATCGCGCGGGCGAGCCGGTCGAAGAGCAGCTGGGTGAACCAGGCGAGCGCGCCGAGCGCCACGACCGATGCCCACAGCATCCGCGTGTCGTTGCGCTGGTAGCCGAAGCGGATCGCCACGTCGCCGAGTCCGCCGCCGCCGATGACGCCCGCCATCGCCGAGTAGCCGATCAACGTCACCGCAGTGACGCCGATCGCGGCCACCAGCGCCGGGCCCGCCTCCCGCAGCAGGACGCTGCGGACCATGCGGGTCCGACTGGCCCCCGTGGTGATCGCGGCCTCCACGACCGAGGCGTTGACCTCGCGCAACGCCGCCTGAACGAGCCTGCCGACGAACGGGATGGCACCCACCGTGAGCGGGACGATCACCGCCGTCGGTCCGATCGTCGTCCCGACCAGCGCGCGAGTCACCGACCCCAGCAGGACCAGCAGCACCACGAAGGGCAGCGAACGGCCGATGTCCACCACCACGCCCAGCACCCGATGCAGCACCGGCCGGGGGCTCAGGCCCGTCGGCGAGGTGATGTGCAGCAGCACCCCGAGCGGGATGCCGCCGAGGGCGGCGAGGACGGTGGCGATGCCGACCATGTAGATCGTGTCTCCGGTGGCGGCTGACACCAGGTCGAAGACCCGATCCCACGGGGTCGGTTCTCTCACGCGGCTACTCCTGGAATCTCTTGTGGGGTGCGACGGACCGTCGCCTCGTGGTCGGCGAGCCAGGCCAGCGCGGCCTCGGACCGGTCGCCGGTCAGACCGATGCGGAACCGCGCCACCGGGGTGTCGCCGAGCCGCGTGAGTCCGCCGCCGAGGATCGACAGGTCCACGCCGAACCGGTTGGCCGCCTCCGGCAGCAGCGCCCCGACGGCGGCGAACCCGACGAGCACCACCTCGGCGACGACGTCGGCCCTGGCAGCAGGCCCCCGCAGGCTCGACGCCTGGTCGATCTCGGGAAGCAGCGAGGAGGTGATCCGGCTGCCGGGAACGGTCAGCAGGTCGAGCACCTTGCCGTGCTCCACGATCTGCCCGTCGTCCAGCACCGCGACGTCGTCGCAGATCCGGCGGACGACGGCCATGTCATGGGTGACCACGAGCACGGTCACGCCGAGTTCGGCACGCACGCGATCGAGCACCGTCAGCACCGATCCCGTGGTCTCCGGGTCCAGCGCGGAGGTCGGCTCGTCGGCGAGCAGCACGGACGGCCGGGCCGCCAGCGCCCTGGCCACCGCCACCCGCTGGCGCTGGCCGCCGGAGAGCTGGTCCGGATAGCTGCCCGCCTTGTCGGTCAGGCCGACCAGATCCAACAGCTCGACGACCCTGGACCGCCGAGCGGCGGGGCTCACACCCGCGCTCTCGAGCGGAAGAGCCACGTTGCCAGCGGCAGTGCGCTGCCGCAGCAGCGAGTCGCCCTGCGGCACCACGCCGATGCGACGGCGGGCGGCCCGCAGGTCACGGCCCCGCAGCGACACCAGGTCGGTGCCCTCCACGGTGATCGAGCCGCTGTCGGGCTGCTCCAGCAGCGCGATGCAGCGAGCCAGCGTGGACTTTCCCGCGCCGCTGGGGCCGACGACGCCGCAGACGGTGCTCTCCGGAACGGACAGCGTCACCCCGTCCAGGGCGTGCACGACGCCCTTCTTACCGGGGAAGGTCTTGGTCAGCTTCTCGACAGTGATCATCTCTGCTCCACGACGCCGGGCCGCTCGCAGGCGGCACGCTGAGACCGCCCCGACGACGGGGCGGTGAAAGAAAGGGGCGATGACTACCGGGGGTCAGACTCGCGATGAGACGAGGTAAACCCGACAGCCGGAAGCGGTTCGACGACACTGGTCGACCACACGTCGGCGCGTGAGCATGAACTGAACTAACACTACGACTCCATCGGTCCTGGCGTTAGCACCTGCCCAACGGGTGGGTGGTTGCTGCGGCGTCTTCGAGCCAGGTCTCTCAGCCGCTCAGGATGGTCGGTCCTCTTGAGTAAAACCGACGAGCCAGTTCCCGCGCAAGTAGATTCCGGCCACACCTGCGCATCGACACCCGTTTCGACCAACGACCGCAGCGCTGCGGCGCGATGTCCAGGCACGATGGCGGGCCGCGCCTGCGTGGCGAAGAACACCGCAGGCCCGGCGACAGATCGCGGCGAGCATCGATTGCACTCGGCGTGCGGCCCCAGTCACGCCGGACAGGCCAACCGGCACCGAGGCCGCGTCGACCGCTGATCGAACCGCATCAGCACCGACCACACGATCACTTGCAGTGACTCACGTCACAGTGAAGCCCTGTCAGGAACCTGCATGCCACCTCGTTCAAGGTGCGAACGCACGAGACAGGAGCAGAGAAATGCGGCATCGCATCATCGTCCTCGGGGCCGGATACGCCGGAGTCTTCGCCGCCGGATGCCTGGCCCGCCATCTCCATCCCGACGACGTCGAGATCACCGCCGTCAACGCCGAATCCGACTTCGTCGAGCGGATGCGCCTGCACCAGCTCGCCGCAGGCCAGGACCTACGCCGCTACGAACTGGCGACGATGTTCGCGAACACGGGCATCCGGCTCCGAGTGGCGCGCGTCGCCGCCGTCGACGTCGAGCGCCGGGTGGTCACCGTGACCGACGATGAGGGCACCAGCACGCTCGAATACGACACCCTCCTCTACGCGCTCGGCAGCACCGCGGCCGACCACGGCGTCTCTGGCGTCACCGAGCACGCCTTCCACATCGCCGAGCGACAGCCGACGCTGCGGCTGCGTCAGCGACTGGATGAGCTGGATGGGCAGGGGACGGTGCTGGTCGTGGGCGGCAACCTGACCGCGATCGAGGCGGCCACCGAGATCGCCGAGTCACGACCCGGACTCCGGGTCACCCTCACCACCAGCGGGGAACTGGGGGCCTGGCTGAGCCCGAAGGCTCGCCGTCACCTGCTGCGGGTCTTCGACCGGTTCAACATCACAGTTCACGAGCACACCACCATCGACCACGTCGAGGCGACGAGGGCCGTCGCCGAGGACGGCACCACCTTCGCTGCCGACGCGATCGTGTGGGCAGCCGGTTTCGCCGTCCACCCCATCGCCGCCGCCAGCGGTCTCGACGTCGCAGCCGACGGTCGGATCGCCGTCGACCGCATGATGCGGTCGGTCTCACACCCAGAGGTCTACGCCGTAGGTGACAGCGTCTATGCCATCGGCGAGAACGGTCGGCCGTTGCCGATGTCCTGCGCTTCGGCGGGACTCACCGCCAGGCAGGCGACGGCCGCGATAATCGGAGACCTGACCGGTCGCGTGATCTCGAAGGTTCCGTTGACCTACCTCGGAAACTGCCTCAGCCTGGGACAGAAGGACGCGATCCTTCAGATCGTCGACGGCGAGGCACAGTCGAGGACCTGGTCCCTGCGCGGCCGTCCGACCGGGACCTTCAAGTCCGGCGTGCTCCGAGGTGTCCTGTGGAGCGTGCGCCGCCCGACCTACGGGCTGCCGACCCGGAAACGTCATCTGAGCATCGTGTCCGATCGCTCCAGTGAGCGCGTTCGGCACCTAGAGTCGCGCTGATGGACGCTGCCACCGTGGAGTGTTTCGAGGCCAACCGGGATCGGTTGGCCTCACTCGCGTACCGGCTGCTCGGCTCGGCCGCCGATGCCGAGGACACCGTGCAGGACGCGTTCCTGCGCTGGCAGACCGCAGATCGGGCACACATCGAGGTACCCGAGGCGTGGCTGACGAAGGTGGTCACCAACCTGTCCATCGACCGACTCCGTTCGGCGAAGATGCGCCATGAACGGGCGGTCGGCGACTGGCTGCCGGAACCGCTCCTCGATGGTGATCCGATGCTCGGCCCGGCGGACACCGTCGAGCAGCGAGAATCGGTGACAATGGCGGTCCTGCTGCTCCTGGAACGCCTCCCGCCGATCGAGCGAGCCGTCTATGTTCTGCGCGAGGCCTTCTCTTTCCCCCACGCCGAGATCGCCGCGATCCTCGACATCACCGAGTCCGCGAGCCAGCAACACGCCCACCGGGCCCGGCGTCATGTGACCGCCGAGCGCAACATCAGTGAAGTCGACAGCGCAGCCGCGCGCCGTATCGTCGAGGCGTTCGTCAACGCCGCTTCCTCGGGCCGTACCGAACAATTGGTGGCGTTGCTGACCGAGGATGCGACCGCGATCGCCGACGGCGCCAACTGGACCATGAAGCTGGTGCGGTACGCAGATCCCGAGCGTATTGCTGCGATCGTGCGAGCCGGTTTCAAGCCGACTGCGGCGAAGCGGAAGTTGGTAGGCGGCTCTCCAGCGATCCACGCCGCCGTGGTCAACGGCTCTCCCGCAATGATCGCCACGCTCGGGGACCGGGTTCTGGCGGTGGTGGTCCTGGAGATTCGTGACGACAAGATCTCGGCCGTTCGCAGTGTGGGGGGCCCGGCCCGCCTCGGCCGCTTCATTGAACAATGGGATCGGCGCGAACACGACGACCCCCTTATCGAGAAGTGGTGACGGTCCTCGGCTCGCAGGCTTCACGAGAGGGTGGGAGACGGTCCGGGCCCGAAATGGTGACCGGACCGCGCGACCGCCCGACAACGCAGCATCGCGGGGCAGCCGCCCGTTGAGCGGGCGATGATCTGCACGGTCTCGGGGCGGACGCTCACGGACACACCGTCGTGGTCGTGGGGCGCTCGGCCGAGAAGACCCGCGCCGTCGCCGGCGCATCGAGGTGGACAGCTACGTCGCAGACTTCATCGACCTCGAGCACCTCGCGGGTCAACTTCGTACCGCATACCCGAAGATCGACGTGCTGGCCAACAACGCGGGCGGAGTGGTCGGCACACGGAAGAAGACCGTGGACGGCTTCGAGAAGACGTTCCAGGTCGACCATCTCGCGCCGTTCCTGCTCACGCGGCGGCTGCTGGACACGCTGATCTCCGAACGCGCGTCGGTGTTACAGACCTCCAGCATGGTGCGGTTCGTCAAGAAGATCCACCTGGACGATCTCGATCACGACCGCGATCACGACCCGGTGCACGCCTACGGCGCGGCGAAACCGGCGAACATCCTGTTCACCACGGAACTGCATCGCTACCACGCCGACGGCATCTCGGCGGCCTCGTTCTATCCGGGCATCGTCAAGACGAACTTCGCCGCCGACACCACCAGCCCGGTCATGCGCTTCGTCCGATCGCTCAGCACCAAGCCGCTGATCGGACGCGCCCTGCTGCCCACGCCCGAGCAACGCGCGGATCAGATCGTGTGGCTTGCCGAAGGCGTCCCCGGAACGGACTGGCAGTCGGGGGCCTACTACTACCGGCGCAGGGCCGTCACGCCGCGCAACGCGCAGGCGGGCGATGCCGTCCTCGCGCGTGGCCTGTGGGAACGCTCCGAAGAACTCCTCGCGGGACAGCTCTCATGACCTGCACGCATCACCGTTGACAGCGGGGCGGGAACTGCTGTGGGAGGAAGTCCTCGTCGGAGAAGAGGGCGTGATAGACGCGAGCGTTCTCGGGGTCGGTGTAGTCCAAGGTCATGTCGATGGGCAGCTCCAACGTCGCCCTACTGGGAAATTCGATCTGGTGTTCGGCAAAGAGGGCGAACATCTGCTGCTCCACTGCATGAAGGTCCTGGTCACCGGGATACATCAAGCGCTGCCACTGATGCTCCCCGGTACGCGCCAGGACGGCCAACCGTCCCAGCATTGACAGCTCCAAGACCCATTCCTGTTGCGGATGATCGACCTTGTAGGCGAAGGCCACGTAGTTGATGGTATCGGTGTGCTCAGACAGCTGGACGGAGTCGAGCGCGCCGAGCTGCTGAATCAGCGAGTCATAGGGACGCAGTTCCATCTGACTGGTGATGAAGGAGTAGTCGGGATCAGCAAGGTTGCCGCCGTAGGAATTAGCAATGAGGATAAAGATGTCCGTCTCGCCAGCTCCGCAGCACCCTCCAACATCTCTCGATACGCCCATTCGATCAATAAGTCCCTCGCTGTGGAAGCTCTGGATACAACGGAGAGGCCTGCCACGGGAGGGAGTCTTCGTCCGAGAAGAGTGCGTGGTAGACACGCACGTTCTCGGGATCGGCGTAGTCCAGATTCATGTCCAACGGTGATCTTCTGCTCGGCGAGGATGCCGAAGATTCGGCGTTCGAGCAGTTGAAGGTCTTGGTCGTCAGGCAGCAGAAGGCGGTGCCAGTAGTGCTTGCCGAGCCGGGCGAACGCACCGATCGGGCCGAGCATCGACAGTTCCAACGCCCATTCCTGGCCACCATGACTGATGAGGCAGGCAAAGGACGAGTAGGTATTCGCATCGGAGTACTCCCGAATCTCCACGCCGTCGATGGCACCGATCAAGCCGATCTCGGGATCGTAAGGCCGCCGGTCCATGGCCGGGTCCACGAAGTAGAAGTGCGGACTGCTCAGATCGCCCCCATACGACGTGGTGATCAAGCTGATGACTTCCTCGAGTTTCATAGCGCCTCCCTGTGAATACGAGTGATTCCAGGTCCGCAAGGATGACCGTGAAGGCGCCCCTTGTTATCGAGATGTGCGCGCACCTGCATCTGATATCTACCGCGCCCGTCAACACCGATCGGGTAACCGAAGTCATACTCCCGAACATTATCTCTTCCTTTGACCGATCCGCCTTTGTCCCAGGCCTGACGGACGAGCCAGCGTGCTGCCACCGCGTGGGCAGCCCCCATCACTCACACTGCTCCACCACACGAAATGTCGGACTCACTGCTGATCCCGGCAGCGCGGCACCTGATCAGCCGACGCCAACACGGCTGAACTCTGTTCAATCCGGCGGCCTCGCGGAAAGTTCCGGGTACAGCGGCGAGAATTCCCATGGCACGAAGTCTTCGTCGGAGAAGAGCGCATGGTAAACGCGCACGTTCTCCGGGTCGGTGAAGGCCAGCGCCATGTCCAACGGTTTTTCAAGCTCCACTCTGTCTGGGAATTCGATGTGCCACGCAGCGAGGATGGCGAAAATCGCATGTTCAACTGGTTCGAGGTCGTCATCGTGAGGGTAGATCAACCGATGCCACTGGCCGCCGCCTGCCCGCGCGAACACCGCAAATGGGCCGAGCATGGAGAGTTCCAGCACCCAGATACGTCCCCCGTCAACGATCTCGTAGCCGAAACATACCTCGTAGTTCGGATCAGTCGATTCAGCGACCTGCACTGAACCCAGTGCACGAACCTGTTCGATGGCAGGGTCATAGGGGCGGGTCTCCATCTGGTTACGAACGAAGGAGAAGTCGGGATTCGAGAGATCTCCGCCGTATGCCCCGGTGATGAAGTCGGTGAGGCCTGTCTCAGTCATGAAAGGTCCTTACGTACTCGGGTGATGACTGGCCCACTGGGGTGTGCGTGAAGCCGACCTTTCCGATCCAAGTGCGCGCGCACGCGGGTCTGGTAGCAGCCCTGCCCGTCCACTCCGACGGGATAACCGAAGTCATAGTCACGCACGTGGCGCCTCTGTTTGCCCGCCGGAAGACCCTTCTCCCATGCCTCCCGGCCGAGTCGATCAGCGGACTCGACGTCGAAGAAGGCCGACTCCCCGTGTGGCCCATCCTTCCGCTGTGCGTACTCCCGTGTCCCCAGCACGTGCCTGGCCTGCTTCTGGGTGCTGATCCCGCGCGGCTCGTCCGGCCAGCCCGGCGGGGTGGCCCGGTCGATCGTCGCGACATCGACGACCGGGGCGCCGGTGGGCATCGCTCCTACCGCCGGGGTGAGGCCCAGGACGTCCACGACGTATTCGTCGAGATGACTGCCCGCCGCGCCCCAGTGGCCCGCTGTGCGGCGCAGGGTGTCGCGGGCGTGGGTCAGCTTCTCGCGCGCCTCGGTGAGCAGCGGGTTACGCGACTCGCTCGCCAGGACGGCGACCTGCCGGAGGATCTCGTCGATCCGGTCGGCCTCGGCCAGCGCCGCCGCCACCGGAAGATCCGCCTGCACCGCAGCCAACGCTGCCGCCGCCTCCTCGATCTCGGACATCACAGGGCCGCCGCATAGGCGCGTAGGACGCCGGTACCGCCCCGGATGCTCGCCGCACACTCCTCGACACCGAGTCCCGCCAGCGCCACCCGCCGGACGGCCGCCCCCGCCGAGGCCGCCTCACTGGTGGCGAGGACCCGACGCAGCGTGCCCGCCGCCCGCAGGCCCGCCTCGGTGAGCGGTCCGACGGAGAAGGCTTCCAACCCCTCGACGAGGGCGTGCAACTCGCCCCGCAATGCGGGCACCGACATGACTTCCCCCAGTAATCGATCAGACCCGTTGCGTCACAGTATCGGATCGTGGTGTTCTCTCCACGGCGTGAGCCGGTGTCGGGCGGACCGTGGTCGACGGCTCGGCGACCGCCGGAGACGAGACGATCAGGCTTGGCGGCGCCACGCGGCTGGGGCCCGACGGCGCCACAGGCGGGTCCGGTAACGAGGCGAGCAGGCACGCGGTGCAGGGCACGCCGTCGCCGCCCGCGAGCCGTTCGAGGGGCTCGCCCAGTCGGAAGGCTCTGCCGCACCGGGCGATCAGCTGTGTCGCGGTGATGCCGTCGCCGACGATGACGTGCACGGGAAGCGTGCCAACCCGGCGGACGAACCAGCGGATCGCGTCGTCGGGGGCCGGGATGTCCGCCTCGCCGAGGTGGATCGCCCGGCAGCCGGGGCAGTCCTCGACGTGAGTTCCCGGCACGCCGGGCTCGACCTCGGCAGGCGGCGGTCCGATCAGGACCCACGCCCCGCACAGCGCCACCGCCCGATCGCCGTCGACGGGCAACGTCTCTCCCTCGTCGACGAACACCTTGTGCTGCTGGAGGAACAGTCCAGCACTCGGCACGGCGATCTGATCGACGAGCACCGGCTCCGCCGCGACGGCGACATCCGCGCCGGTGCTGAGAGATCTGCTGCCTGAATCCAAGACGGGATCGGTGCCGTCTCGGTGTTGCGCACCGGCGGTCCCGCTGCCGTCACGGTCGCCCGGCGGCTCGCTCATCGCGACACCGCCGCACAGAGAGCCGCATGAAGATAGGGACGTATGCGGGCGGCGCGGAGGTGTCGGACGGTGCCCATGACGGAGATCGTGGTGATCGTCAGTCCCGAGATCATCGGATCACCGCCAGGGCACGACGAGGCTCCGGCACCACAGCGCACGGCGGCACGGGGTCCACCACGGCCGGGACGACGGACAGCGCGGCCGGTGGCGGTGGCGGCGCGGATGTCGGCGGGCCGAGGATGGCGAGGCAGTCCGCGCAGGGCTGGTCGTCGTAGTAGCACTCGTCGATCGGCCACCGGTTGAGCGCCACGAACCTGCGCCGCGCGCACGCGGGCCACACCACCACCGAACTGGCGCGCAGCTCGATCCACCCGAGATGCGTGTCCCCCATCCGCACTGATCGGACGAACCAGGAACGTGCGGTCGACGTCCTCCTCATCGGCTGCCACCGCCGTCTCCGGAAGTAGCGACACCGAACCGACCAGCGCCGACCGACGCACGGCCGATCACCGAATCGCCCGCGGACGCCCCACCGACCGACCCGGCTCCCGCCGCCCGGGTCACCCTTGGCTGCGCATCCGTTGCCTGGCCGTCATTCCATGAGGAGGCGAACACGGGAACCTCGGCGATCAGTTCCTTTGTCGCCGTCGAATCCGTCGCCTGCCCGTAGGTCAGCGGCCCATCCGCACGGATCAGCGCGATGGACTCGGCCAAGGCGAATCCGACCTCCGCGATCCGATCCGAATGGATGCGCCACCGCCCGATCACCTGTGTCGCCCCGTGAATCGACAGTTCGACGTACCAGACGGCCGGGTTCACCACCAGCCTGCGCCGCACCAGCCCGTTGCCCACCGCAGGCACGGTCAAGGATTGGCCCGCCGGGCGTAGGGCCGTCAACAGCAGGCGGGCATCAGAAACGGTGAGCGCGGCCAACACGGGTTTGAGCGTTTTCCGTGTGCCTTCGACGAGCACGTGCTGCCGCACTCGATTGCAGCTCACCATCACTGATTCCCCCTGCTCAGCGCCGGACAGCCGGGCAGGCACAGAGACCGACCAGCCCGCCGGATCACGAAAGGTCATGACCCCACCCCCACGTTTATTCGGCCCGCAAGCGCGGGCCGGTAGGCCGCCTGCTGTGACGCCTCGACGGCGCAGCGGGCCAGAATCGACATCACCGACAGCGAGCGCACCCGCGCGGCGGGCTTGGGCGCCCGATAACCCCAGTAGGCCAGGGCGAATCCCACGACGACGAAGGCCGAACCGCCGAGGACGAGCGCAATCACGACGCACCGCCGACAGTCAGGGACGAGGCGGGAACGGCACTCGGAACCGTTCCCGCCTCGCCGACCTGCGCCCCGTGGGCAGGGGCGAGGGCCGATCGCGAGGGCCGCGCGCAGCTCGCACTGCGGCGCCCGTACCGCGACCCCACCGGCGCGCTCTTCTCGCGCCGGCGCTGGACAGCCGCCCAGGTCATCGCGACGAACGCGACGAGACCGGGCAGCGCAGTGATCAGCAAAATCAGAGACATCAACGACCCCCCAGATCCATGCTTGGATAAAACCAGAAATCTTGGATTTATCCAATCACACAACTGGGTGGTGCCCTCGGTTCCGTGGCTCGTCGTACGCTCCGTGGTCATGAGCACAGCGCGATCACGCGGTCTGTCAGCCGAGATTCGGCGTCTACGACAAGCGACGGGCATGACGATGGGAGACTTGGCCGACCGTCTGCCAGATCTATCCCGATCAACCATCAACCGCATGGAGCTCGGCCAACGCATCCCGACACCCGAAGAGACCTCCGCCTTGCTCGTCGCACTAGAGATCGGCGGCGAAGAAGCGGCCCACGTCCTCGCGCTGTCGCGCCGCGCCACCGAATCGCGCTGGTGGGAAGTAGGCGCTCCTGGGCTGCCTAGACAGCTGAAAAGCTGGATCGGCTTCGAGCAGGACGCTTCCGCGATCACTGACTGGTCACTCGACGTGGTGCCCGGGCTGTTGCAGACTGCGGCCTACGCTCACGCGATCATCCGGCTCGCGTGTAGCGATCCGGATGAACTCGAGAGCCGAGTTGCCGCGCGACTCGCCCGACAGGCGATCCTCACGCGTGACACGTCAATCGAGTACACAGCGATACTTGACGAGTCGGTTCTGCGAAGGTCGGTCGGTGGACGTGCGGTCATGGCTGAGCAACTCCGTCAGCTCCAACGCCTCGGTGACCGAGAGAACATCACCATCCATGTGACGCCGTTGGAGTCGAGAGAGCACCTTGGGCTCAGCGGATCGTATGCAGTGGCACACTTCGACACGGGGGAACCGCTGGTGCAGATCGAACATCAACGATCAGCGGTCATCCTCGACGATGAGGATGACGTCCGCCAGCATGTCAGCTCGATCTCTACCCTGGTCGAGATGGCGATGACCTCCGCCGACTCAGCGGCGATCATTGAACACACAGCGGTAGAGATGGAGGGCTGATGGCGAGAGTGACTGCCATGAACTGGAGAAAATCAAGCCGAAGCAAGTCCGGGGGGAACTGCGTCGAGATCGGCCAAGCTCCCGGCGTCGTCGGCATCCGGGACACCAAAAACCGTGACGGCGGCACACTCGACGTCGACCGCGCAGGCTTCGCCGCGTTCTTAGCTGCGGTGAAAGCCGACCGACTCCGCTGACGCCGCCTCGTACTGCGCGGCGCCGAGCGGCAACTGTCAGGACGGGGCTCGCCTCGGTACCGTGACGGAACCCGAACAGCGGCAAACCATCTGGCGGACGTCCAGCCGGTCACAGAACACCGGAACGTGCGTCGAGATCGGCCACGCGCCCGGCGTCGTCGACATCCGCGACACCAAGAACCGTGACGGCGGAACGCTCCACATCGACGCGGCCACCTTCAGCTCGTTCGTCGCCTCGGTCAAGCGAGCCGAACTCAGCTAGGGCCGGCAGGTCCGGAAGCGGCGTCGCAGCGGTTCATCCGCTCGGCGCCGCCCTGCACGAACGACGAGGAGGTCCTCATCGCTGACCCTGGACGGCCACAGACCAACGAACAAAAGTCGAGCCGCAGTGGTTCACCGTCCGATTGCGTCGAAATCGGTCAGGCACCCGCCCTCGTCCTCATCCACGACACCAAGGACCGACAAAGCGGCACGTTACGGATCGCCCCGGTCGTTTTCGGCGACTTCCTCGGCTTGCTCAAGGCCTAGCGACATACCCGCTGAGTCCACCGGACCTGAGCCGACGTGACCGCCAGCCTGCCCCATCGCATCGCGCATGACGTCTAACTCAAGACCGCTAGAGAGAAATGCGTGTCGCCGCAGTTGACACAGCGTAGTGTCGTGTCAACTGCGGCGATCAGAACTTGAAGTCAATCGCCCTGGCGTATTGTGATTGCCGACACCGCAAAATCGAGGCGCCGGAATTCACCGCCGCGTAAACTTTCGCCTCCGCCATACGAATCCCACACATGAATTCGGTAATCTCCTGAGGCCACCCCAGTCGCCCAGATAAAATCAACGTCGACTACCCCTACAGTGCCTCCGTAACATATCACCGCGCCCGGACCGAGGACAAGCCGGATCTGACGAGGCCTTTCTGCAATGTTGCAGGGACGGGCGTCGGCCATAGTCTCGTGCCCTGTACGCGCCGAAACATAAGACACGCCTGCCACCGGTACTCTTTCAACAGCATTTGCGGGCGCCGTCATCAAACCGCGAGACACCACGACCGCCGAGAACGCGATCCCTAACCGTCGTATCAATAATTTCCCACATTTCGTCGTTGAAGTTCGACCGAGCTAATATCCGCCCAGCAGGCTCACGCGATGCCGACTGCGCAAGATCGCGAGACGTGCAGCCAACGTAGCTTTTACCCACTTGCCAGCTACCAGAATGTGACCGATTTGCAACACCCCACTCGCACTTGGCCGTAATCCACTCAGCTATTCAGGGCTACCATGTTCGCCATTCGGGTCACGCTGAATGCAACCAGAAATTAGTTGCTTGAAAAAGCATCTAGATTGGGCAAGTAGTTGGACTGCCCGATCCCAACCATCACTCCTGTAACCTTGTTGGATGTTCTTCGAGCCGCGCGAGCAGCCTTCTTCCATCCAACGTCCGACGACACGACGTGAGGAGCCCGCCTGGCTTCAGCCCCCGGCGGACAGCTTCGGCGGAGTGATTCCGCTTCACGAAGCCGTTGCCCGATCCGAGGATGCGATCATCGTCTTCTCCGAGGTCCGCGCCTACGCCGAGGGATGCGTTCTAGATGTGACCGCCAAACTACGCCGTGGCGAGAAGCTGAAGGACGATTGGCTGGGATCTCCTGA
Source organism: Actinoalloteichus fjordicus (assembly GCF_001941625.1). Taxonomy (NCBI): domain Bacteria; kingdom Bacillati; phylum Actinomycetota; class Actinomycetes; order Pseudonocardiales; family Pseudonocardiaceae; genus Actinoalloteichus; species Actinoalloteichus fjordicus. The sequence goes on along the minus strand of NZ_CP016076.1, from coordinate 738,824 downwards.
GAGTAAATTCTTCGAGACCTTGACTTCGCACCATTATGCAAGGGAATCACCCATTCCCGATGAACTATTGCGCATCGGCGTACAATTTCAGGACGGAAGCAAGGCCACCACCCTCGAGTACCATCTATTCCACTACCACAACGGGCAGCATCTTCCCGAAGGCAAGCCCCTACTAATACCAGTCAGGGGATACGGCTGGTCGGTACGCCGCGACGTTCTCAGCATTCACGATCCGCTCTGGCTCACACCGAACCCGCCCGGTGAGTTCTTTGACCTGGTTATCGAATGGCCCGCAGCGGGTATCCCGGAAACCCGGCACCGAGTTGATGGAAGAGCCATCCGAGATGCGGCACGCCACGCAGCGCCCTATTGGCCGGACGTTCGGTGAGAGCGAAGCAGGGGTAGCGCTTCGAGGATGAGACACGCCGCCGCCTCGGGCCGACCCGAGTCGCTGTGCCGTTGACATACTCTCGCTCGCGGGGCGTCCACTGTCTCGTCGTTGACCGCCGCATGAATATGCGGCTCGGACGAAGTGATCATCCCGCTGAACCCTGGAGTGATCGAGGAGGGCGGGGACGTCGAGGGCAGTACCGAGCTACCGGCCGAACCTGGAGCTACGACGGCCGCACCTGACAGAATCGGACTCCGTCACGCGCGCTGCCAGACGAGTCGACGACATCCCGGCCCTCGGACGCTCATTCACCCGCCAACCGAGCCGCCGCGATCGCGGCGAACTGGGTGACCGTGAGCTGCTCGCCCCGGATCGACGGGTCGACGCCCGCCGCGCGCAGCAGTCGTTCCGCCTCGGCAGGCGACCCGGCCCAGCCCGCCAACGCCGAGCGCATCGTCTTGCGCCGCTGCGAGAACGCCGCGTCGATCACCGCGAAGACCTCGGTGCGCGACGCCTCCGAGGGCGGCGTCTCCCTGCGGCGAAACGCGACCAGGCCGGAGTCCACATTGGGCATTGGCCAGAAGACGCCGCGCGGCACGTTCGCGGCACGCCGAACCTCCGCGTACCAGGCCGCCTTCACACTCGGCACCCCGTAGACCCGGCTGCCGGGCTGGGCGGCCAGCCGGTCGGCCACCTCGGCCTGCACCATCACCAATCCAGTGCGCAGGCTCGGCAGCCGCTCCAGCAGGTGTAGCACCACGGGCACCGCGACGTTGTAGGGCAGGTTCGCGACCAGCGCTGTCGGCTCCCCGAGCTCCTCGGCCCCGACGCGCATCGCGTCGGCCGTCACCACCCGCAGCTTCTCGGCCAGGGTGGGGGCGCGCTCGGCCACCGTCGCGGGCAGCCGTTCCGCCAGTACCGGATCGATCTCCACTGCCACCACCTCGCGGGCGTGCGGGAGCAGCGCCAGGGTGAGCGAGCCGAGGCCCGGGCCGACCTCCAGCACGACGTCCTCGGCGCCGACCCCGGCCACCCAGACGATGCGCCGCACGGTGTTCGGGTCGTGCACGAAGTTCTGGCCGAGCTTCTTGGTGGGTCGGACGTCCAACTCGGCAGCCAGCCGACGAACATCGGCCGGACCGAGCAGCGCGCTCGACCCGGCCGACTTCTGCGATTCACTCACGCGCGGAGGCTACGGCATCACCGAGGCGACCCCGCCGAGCCGAGCCGATGTCACCCCGCCAGGCCAAGCCAGCAGCAACCCGGCAGGCCAAGCCGACATCACCCCGTCAAGCCGAGAGGTGCAGTCCGTACTCATTTGGATACGGATCGTGTAAGTGTCGAGTAAGCACCAAGAGGAGTTGACCATCGGCTGGCTGGCGTCTGTGGGTCCCGACGCCCGAGATCCGAGAACGACAACGTGATTACGTGACGTGAAGGGAATCAGATGTCGACAGCAGTTCGTGACCGGTTCGCCGCTGACCCGGTGGCCTCGCACAGCGCACAGTTCCCGCTGGGCGCGCCGTTCGACCGGACCAGCGACGACGAACCATCGCACGCCGGAGTGCGCCCGTGGGCGCTGCGTGGAATGGAACCTCAGCCGCCGACCACGGCAGGGGGCGCGCGGACGGTTCGCTACGACCACCGCTCGCAGATGTCGGTGGATGCCTCGGGGCGTCCGTTGATCGAGGCCGGTCCACCCACGGTGAAGAACAAGACGAACCTTGATGGCGACGAAGGCCCCTCGGAGGACTTCAGCTACGACTTCGTGCCCGACGAGCCATTCCCGGTCTGATGTCCGTTCTGATCCTCGCGGACGAACGCGATCCGAGCGCGGATGCGATGGTGTGTGCCTTTCAGGAGCGGGACACCGTCGTGCATCGCGTCGATACCGCGTGGTTCCCCGGTCAGCTCAGCGTGTCGGCTGAGCTGACCGGCGGCAAGTGGTCGGGGCAGCTGCGCACCCCGTACCGCACGATCGACCTCGACGGCATCACCGCCGCGTGGTTCCGATCCCCGAAGGCGTACACGTTCCCGAACGCGATGACTGCAGCCGAACGTGGATTCGCCAATCTCGAAGCCAAGTACGGACTCGGTGGGGTGTTGACCTCGCTGCCGGTGTTGTGGATCAACCACCCGGCGCGGCTGGCCGACGCCGCCTACAAGCCCGTGCAGCTCGCGCTCGCCCAACGTTGCGGTCTGCGGGTCGCAGACACGATGATCACCAACGATCCCATGTCGGTCCGCCAGTTTGCCGGGCGCGGCACGACGGTCACGAAGGTGCTCGGCTCGAACTCAATTGTGGAGAGCGGCGGGCGCAAACTCGCCTACACGCGCGTGCTGGACGCCGCTGACCTGGCCGACCTGAGCGGCATCGAGACGACCACGCACCTGTTCCAACGGTGGGTGTCGAAATCGCACGAGGCGCGCATAGTCGTCGTGGGCGACAAACTGACCGCCGTCGCGATCCACACCGACAGCGCCACCGGCTACGTCGACTGGCGAACCGACTACGACAACCTGCGCTACGAGTTGATCGAGCCGCCCGGGGACGTGGCCACCGGAGTCCGCAGGCTGATGAACGACCTGGGCGTGGTCTACGGCGCGCTCGACTTCGTGATCGGCCCCGAAGGGTGGTCTTTCCTGGAGGTAAACGCCGGAGGACAGTACGGATGGCTGGAAGACGTCGTGGGCGCGCCGATCACCGACCAACTCGCCGACCTGCTCGCGAAGGGGACGACATGAGCGTCGACTGGGAACTGCTGCTCTCCCGGCTGGCCGACGAGCTCACCACGAAAGGCAAGCTGTCCTCGCCGCGGTGGCAGACCGCCTTCCGGGCGACCCCGCGCCACGTGTTCGTGCCGGAGTACTTCCAACAGGACAGCAAGACTGGCGACTGGAACAAGATCGTTGTCGACCACCCCGAGGCATTCGACATGGTCTACTCAAACGTCGCGCTGGTCACCGATGTCGACGACGGCCGCGGCGTGTCATCCTCGTCGATGCCCGGCCTGATGACCCGGATGCTCGAACTCCTCGATGTGCACGACGGGCTCAACGTGCTGGAGATCGGCACCGGCACCGGCTACAACACCGCGCTCCTGTGCGCCCGCCTCGGCGACCAGTACGTGTCCAGCATCGACGTCGACTACGTGGATGCCGCGCAGCGCCGACTCGCGTCGCTGGGCTACCTGCCCCACTTGTGGACCGGAGACGGCATCGACGGCATCCCCGACCGTGGGCCGTTCGACCGGATCATCTCCACCGTTGCCGTGTCGCACATCCCGCCCGCGTGGTTCCACCAGCTCGCCGACGGCGGCGCGATCCTCACCGACATCAAGGTCAACCCCGCTGCAGGAAACCTCGTGCTGCTGCGCAAAAGGGGCGATATCTCCGAAGGCAGGTTCGACGCCGGCCGAGCGTGCTTCATGGACATGCGCCACCCCGACCAGCCGGACCCACCGCCGGCCGCCGATCGCGCAGGCGGCACACCTGTGCGGAGCATGACCAACCTCTCCGCCGTCGCCTGGGAACAGCCCGTCCCCTGGTTTCTGACGTGCCTGGCCCTCGGTACACCCATCGACGTCGGCTACCTCCTCGACGACGACTACCGCCCGGTCGCCGCCCGCTTGTCCGCCCGCGACGGATCATGGGCCGAGATCGATACCACCGACGCCCACCCACACGCGGTCACGCAGGCGGGACCCACCCGGCTGTGGGACGCAGTCGAGCGCACCACTCAGATCTGGAACGCCCACGATCGACCCGCTTGGGACCGCCTCGGCCTCACCGTCACCGCCGACGAGCAACGCGTGTGGCTCGACAGCCCGGACGGCCCCGCACTCGGACACCTCGGCACCTGACATAGCGTCACCACGCGGCGAAGTTCTTCGGCGATCCCGCACGGCCGCACTGGACCAGGCACACCGTGATCCGCGGTTCGCGTCGTGCGAGTACGGCTGGGGCAGCGATCGCACCGTTCCGGCAGAGCTGGACGACTCGACCGGGAGGGGAACACCAGTACGGCCGCCTATCGAAGCGGCCATACCGCCTTCGACGCCATGGGGTCGTGCACGAAGTTCTGTCCGAGCTTCTTCCTCAGGCGGACGTCCCGTTCATCGGCCAGCCGACGAACATCGGCCGGACCGAGCAGGGCGCTCGATCCGGCCGATTTCTGCGATTCGCTCACGCGCGGAGGCTACGGCATCCGTGCTGTCGCCTCGGTCGGCCAAGTCGAGGACACCTCGGCGGCCCGAGCAGACATCACCTCGCCAGACCGAGCAGCGGCCACCTCGGCGAGCCGATCGGATGACGTCACTGCGGCAGCCCCAGCTGACTCGCGCAGTGCGGCCATGAGTTGTAGCGACCGCCGTTGGCGTCGCGGAGCCGGATCGCCACCGCGATCTGCTGCTCCTTGGTCGCCTCGTTGGGATAGGTGGCGTACTCGCCGCCGCCGTAGGCGTTCCAGGTGGGCAGGCCGAACTGCAGTCCGCCGTAGTACAGGCCGTTGGCGCTGACGATCTGCCAGTTGCCGGTCGACTCGCACTGGGCCAGCCGCTCCCAGACCTCGGTGTCGCCGAGATCGGGAACCTCGGGCTCCATCGTGCCGATGCGAACGAGTTCGGGTTCGGGCTCGGTGATCGTCTCTGCCGAGATCTCCTCGCGTTCGGTCTCCTCGCCGTTCACGGTGACCACGCGGTAGGTGACCAGCTCGACGCCGGGAACGCCCTCCTGATCGACCTCGGTCTCGCCTTCCGGAAGCTCCGGGTCCTCCTCCTCCTCGGTCTCGAAGGGGATCTCGCGTTCTTCGGTGTGCTCTTCGCTTCGAGTCCTGGTGATCTCGATGAGCAGACCGTTCTCCAGCTCGGTGTCCAGCGAGGGGGTCACCGAGTCCTCGTCCTCGAGGCCCAGTCCCTCGGCCTCCAACAGCTCGCCGACGGTGTGTTCGTTGGTCGCCAGCTGCACCATCTCCTCGGCACCGTCGACGATCTGCACCAGCTTCGAGATGTTCAACTCGACCGACAGGCCCTCCAAGGGGATGGGCGTGTCCTTCGGGAGGGACATCTCGTCGTCGTCGACCCGTAGATCCAGTTCCTCCAGCGCCTCACCGAGGGTGAGTGCCTGCGTCCAGGCCTCCTCGGTCTCGCGGTCGATCTGGAGGGTGAGCAGCCTGCCGCGCTTGAGGACGATGGCGCTGCCGTCGGCGACGGCGGAGTCGGCCGAGGGGGCCACCGCGTCGTGGGCACCCGTCTCGAATCCCGCGCTGGCCAGTGCACCGGCCACGGTCGTGGCGAAGGTGCGGATGGACTGTCGTTCGCCGTCCACGGTGATCGCGACCGATTTGTCCATCGCGATGGCGGTGCCGGAGCCGCTGATCAGGATGGCCAGCACGGCGATCACCATGGCACGCAACAACGTGCGTTTCTTCACCTGTAGTCCAGCCGTCGTCGGTCCGGGCAGGGGAGTCTTTCGCCGTGTGCCGGACCGATTCGCGCCGTCGAAGTCCGTGCGCTCGAATCAGTCGGCACAGGGATGTTCACCGCAGCGTGCGCGTCCCCGACTTCACCCGCACTGCCGAGGGTTCACCAGAATTCCCCATCCCGGCTATTCACGATCACGGCACCGTAACGGGAATTCCCGGTCCACGCCAAGACCCCGACCGGTGCTGTGTTGCCGATCACAGCACCGATCACCCGTCGGTGACCACCGGTGATGTCGAGTTCACAGATTGCAGACGAAATGCGCGTTCGGCGTTCGCCGTGAGCACGGCAGCCAGCTCCGCCTCGTCGAGCCCTCGAACCCTGGCAAGCTCACGCACCGTGTACGCCGCGCAATACGGCTCATTCGGCCGCCCCCGGAACGGATGCGGAGTGAGGAATGGCGCATCCGTCTCCACCAACAACTGTTCCACCGGTACGGCTGCGGCGGCTTCCCGCAGGTAGGCAGCATTGCGAAAGGTGACGGTGCCCGCGAAGGAAAGCAGGTATCCGGCCTCGGCGCAGCGGCGGGCGAAGTCGGCGTCGCCGGAGAAACAATGAAAGACGACCGTCTCCGGGGCGCCTTCCTCCGCCAGAATCCGCAGGATGTCCTCGTGGGCGTCGCGGTCGTGGATCATCAGGGCCTTGCCGACGTCCTTGGCCAGCGCGATGTGCCAGCGGAAGGCCTCGTGCTGCGCGGCGGGCGGCGAATAGTCCCAGTAGTAGTCCAGGCCGGTCTCGCCGACCGCCACCACGCGCGGCGCCTTCGCCAGCGCCGCCAACTCCTGGCGCTGCCCCTCGGTGAAGTCCGCCGTCCTGGTGGGGTGCAGGGCGACCGCCGCGAACACCCGCTCATCCCAACCGGACGCCTCGACGACCCAGCGGGCCGACTCGACGTCGTCGGCGACGGTGATCACCCGGCCGATGCCGACGGCCTCGGCGCGGTCGACCATCGCGACGACGTCGGCCTGCGTTCGCGCCCCGCAGGCGTCCAGGTGGGTGTGCGCGTCCACCGTCGGCACCGGAAGGGGTTCCGGCACCGACGGCGGCGTGTTGTCGCGCTTGCTGCTCACCGGGGTGCTCCGGGACGACGCGGCGAGTTCGTCGAGCGGCTCATTTCTGGATCGGCGCCCATTCCGGCCCCGTCTCGCCCAGTTCCGGATCGAGCTTGGCGAACAACGGCGTCGGCTTCGCCAGCGGACGGCCGACCTCGATCGGCACCGACTTCCACGCGGCCTGATCCTGCGTGTAGTCGCCGGTGAGGATCGGGTACTCGCGCGTCGGGTCGTCGAGGTCGGTGACCTCGCGCAGTTCCGGCTGCGAGGCCCAGACGCCCGTCCCGCCGAGCAGCTCGTGCACCTTCTGCGCGGAGTGCGGCAGGAACGGCGTCAGCAGCGTGTTGGCGTCCTGAACGACCTGAAGCGCGGTGTGCAGGATCGTGTCCCGCCGCTCCGGGTCGTCCTTGCGCTTCCACGGCTCCTGGTCGGAGATGTACTTGTTGGCCGCGCCGACCACCCGCATCGCCTCGGCGGCGCCGGCGCGGAACCGCGAGCGACTCAGGTGCCCGCCAACCACGTCGAAGGCCGCGCGGGCCTGCGCCTTCAGCTCCTCGTCCGCCTGCTGCACGGCGCGGGGCTCCGGAACGGCGCCCACGTTCTTCGCCGCCATGGACACGGCCCGGTTGACCAGGTTGCCCCACTCGTTGGCCAGCTCGAAGTTGGTGCGCCGGACGAACTCCTCCCAGGTGAAGTCGACGTCCTGGGTCTCCGGTCCCGCCGCCGCGATGAAGTACCGCAGCGCGTCGGGACCGAACTGCCGGACGAAGTCCCGCAGATAGATGACGGTGCCGCGCGAGCTGGAGAACTTCGAGCCGCTCATGGTGAGGAACTCACTGGAGGCGATCTCGGTCGGCAGGTTCAGCGTGCCGTAGGTGCCCGGCTCGCCGCCCTTGTCACCTGCCCCGTTCTGGCCGAGCAGCAGCGCGGGCCAGATCTGGGCGTGGAAGGTGATGTTGTCCTTGCCCATGAAGTGCACGATCTGCGCGGCCGGGTCCTGCCACCACTGCTTCCAGGCGTTCTCGTCGCCGGACCGGCGGGCCCACTCGACGCTGGAGGAGAAGTAGCCGATCACTGCGTCGAACCAGACGTAGAACCGCTTGAGCGGCTGGTCGCGCCAGCCGTCGAGCGGGATCGGCACGCCCCAGTCCAGGTCGCGGCTGATCGGCCGAGGACGCATGTCGTCCACCAGGTTGCGGGTGAAGTTCAGGACGTTGGGGCGCCAGTCGGTCTTGGTGGCCAGCCAGTCGCCCAAGGTGTGACCGAATGCGGGCAGGTCGAGGAAGAGGTGCTCGGTCTCGACGAACTTCGGCGTCTCGCCGTTGATCCGCGAGACCGGCCGGATCAGGTCGGCCGCGTCGAGCTGGTTGCCGCAGTTGTCGCACTGGTCGCCTCGGGCGCCGTCGTAGCCGCAGATCGGGCAGGTGCCCTCGACGTAGCGGTCCGGCAGTGTGCGGCCGGTCGACGGGCTGATCGCGCCGGTGGTCGTCCTGGGCAGGATGTAGCCGTTGCGGTACAACGCCAGGAAGAACTCCTGCACCACGTGACAATGGTTGCGGGTCGTCGTCCGCGTGTACATGTCGTAGGTGACGCCGAGGTCACGCAGGTCTTCGCTGATGACTCGGTGGTACTTGTCGGCGGTCTGCTGCGGGGTGAGGCCCTCCTTGTCGGCCTGCACCAGGATCGGCGTGCCGTGCTCGTCGGTCCCCGAGACCATCAGCACCCGGTTGCCCGCCATTCGCTGGTAGCGCGAGAAGACGTCGGAGGGGACACCGATACCGGAGACGTGACCGATGTGGCGGGGGCCGTTGGCATACGGCCACGCCACCGCGGTCAACACGGGGGCACTCATGCGTCAAAGACTACGAACAGCCTCGATCGCACCGCCATCGGGTTGCGCGCCGGGCCGAAGGCGACCTGCGGTGCCCGGCATGATGACGCCGTGTCTGCCACCCGGTTGTTGATGCTCGGCCTGGTCCGGTCGTTCGGCCGCACCAACGGTTACCAGGTTCGTCAGGAGCTGCACGGCCTGCGAGCGTCGTCCGTCGATCTCCCGGCGTCGACCCGACCAGCCATGTACTGAGCGCCGCGCCTCTCGCGGAGTGGGAACGGCGAGGGATGCATCTCTGAGCACCGGGAGCTGGCGGGGGTCGGCCTGCTGTTCCTCGCCCGGTGGTTCGGCACCCGAGTGTTCCGCCGCAGCACGAACTTCAGCCGGGCCGCCGCAGGCACGACGACGCTCGTCCACGAGCCGGGCCCGCCTCCGTCGACCGGGTTGTGCGGGAGATCCACTCCGCGTCGGGTTGGATCGGCCCATGCGGACGCACCGCACCCGGCTGGGTGCAGTCGATGTGTCACCCGAACGGATGCTGCGCAGGCTGGCCGCGCGGGCCAGGGCGCGAGGGCTGCCCGACCCCGCCGCCCTGATCGGCGACTGGTTCGGCTCGGCGGCCGTCCTGGTGCCCTCGGTGCGGCCCGTCCCGCTGTCGACGGCAGACCCGGCGGCGCTGCTGCCCGCGATGCCCGCAGACATCGATCGGCACGGGGCCGACGACGGAGTGATCGGCGGCGGCCTCATCGGCCGGATCGATCACCCCGTTCGGCCCGGTCTGAGCCCGCAGGCCGCCTGGGGCTGGACGGCTGAAGTCCTCCGGCACGACGACGGCGGCTGGTGGTCCGAGGCGCTGATCGGCGACGCACCACACGGGATCACCGAAACGGCGGCGCAGGCGGCGGCCCAGGAGTTCGAAGCGTTACTGCACGCCGACGATCCGCCGCCGTCACACCGCAGGGTCGGCGAGCTGCGGACGCCGGACGCGGCCCGACATCGCAAGGCCGTGGCCGCCTGCATCGAGGCGATCGCAGCAGGCGAGATCTTCCAGGCCAACATCTGCAGCCGCTTCTCGCTCGACTTCCACGGCGACCCGATCGACCTGTTCGTCCAGGGCACCTCGACCCTGCATCCCGCCAGAGCGGCCTTCCTGACCGACGGCGACGCAGGCTCGGCGATCTCCTTCTCCCCCGAGCTGTTCCTCGCCAGGCGCGGCGACCAGGCACGATCGGCCCCGATCAAGGGCACGCTGCCCCGGCGCGGCCCCGCCGACGAGGTGAACGCGGCGCGGCTGCGGGCCTCGACGAAGGACGTCGCCGAGAACGTGATGATCGTCGATTTGGTCCGCAACGACCTCGGTCGGGTCGCCAGCGCGGGCGGCGTGCGGGTGCCGGAACTGCTCGCGGTCCAGCCGCATCCGGGGGTGTGGCATCTGGTCTCCACCGTCACCGCGGCACTGCGAGCGGGGCTGAGTCACGCCGAGCTGCTCGCCGCGACCTTTCCGCCCGGCTCAGTGACCGGCACGCCGAAGATCCGTGCGCTGGAGGTCATCGACGAGCTGGAGGCCGAGCCGCGCGGCCTGCACTGCGGGGCGGTCGGCCTGATCTCACCGGTGGCGGGCCTGGAACTGAACGTCGCCATCCGGACCTTCGAGCATCGGCTGGGACCGCGCGGCGGGGAGCTGGTGCTCGGCGTCGGCGGCGGCATCACCTCGGACTCCGACCCGGACGCCGAGTGGGCGGAGTGTCTGACCAAGGCCGCGCCGCTGCTGGCCCTGCTGGGGCGCTGAGCAGGCCGGTGTCCACCGCCGAGCACGGTGCCCGGCGCCCGGCACCGACCCCGCGCCGGGTCCGCCGGACGCCGCCCCGGAACAGCACGGCCCACCCGACGCCACCGGCTCACCGTCCGGTGGACCGGCTCCGCAACACCGTGTCGTACAGCTCCTTGCGCCCGACGCCGCCAGCCGCCGCGACCACCGAGACGGCGTCCTTGAGCCGTTCGCCCTCGGCCACCCGGCTCTCCACCTCGGCGACCAGGGCCGCCGGGTCCGTCTCGACCGCCTCGGCGCCCGCCAGCACGACGGTGATCTCACCCCGCACTCCGTCGGCGGCCCAGGCGCTCAGCTCGGCGAGGTCGCCCCGGCGGACCTCCTCGTAGGTCTTGGTCAGCTCCCGACACACCGCGGCCTGCCTGCCGCCGCCGAGCACCTCGGCCGCTGCGGCGAGGGTCGCGGCCAGCCGGTGCGGCGCCTCGAAGAACACGACGGTCCGTCGCTCGGTGACCAGGTCGGCGAACCAGCGGCGCCGTTCGCCCGGTTTACGGGGCGGGAAGCCCTCGAAGGCGAACCGGTCCGACGGCAGGCCGGAGACGGCAAGCGCGGTGGTCACCGCCGAGGGCCCCGGCAGGCAGGTGACCGGCAGGTCGGCCGCCACACACGCCGCGACCAGTCGGAATCCCGGGTCGGACACGCTCGGCATGCCGGCGTCGGTCACCAGCAGCACCGTCTGGCCCTCCCGGATCGCCTCGATCAGCCCGGGCGCACGGGAGGCCTCCACCGCGTCGTAACAGCTCACGACCCGGCCGCCGACGGTGACGCCGAGCGAGGCGGCGAGCTGCCGCAGTCGCCGCGTGTCCTCGGCGGCGATCACCTCGGCCTCGGCCAGCGCCGTTCGCAGCCGAGGAGAGGCGTCGTCCAGGTTTCCCAGCGGGGTGGCGGCGAGCATCAACCGACCCGATCCAGATGTCTCACCCATTCGGACAAGCCTACGATCAGCGCCGTGAGCGTCTTGATGCCGGACACCGACATCGACCGCCCGGCCGCGACCGACGGTGTCGACGACGGGGGTGAGGGTCCCCCGAAGGAGGGGCCGGACGAGCAGGAGCGCCCGGACGAGAGACGATCCACCGACCCTCTTCGGCGGTTGATGAGCCCGCTCCCGACTGATCGGCTGCGCGGCTGGATCGTCACGCTCACCCTCGCCTTGATCGGCGGGATCGTCCGGTTCTGGAACCTGGGGCACCCGACGGACCACGGCACGCCGGTCTTCGACGAGAAGCACTACGTGCCCCATGCCTGGCAGATGCTGCGCAACGGCGGTTACGAGGACAACCCCGGGTACCGGTTGATCGTTCATCCGCCGCTCGGCAAGCAGTTCATCGCCATCGGCGAGTGGATGTTCGGCTACAACGGCTGGGGCTGGCGCTTCGCCGCCGCCGCCGCCGGAACGATCTCGGTGCTGCTGATCGTGCGCATCGCCCGCAGACTCACCCGATCGACCCTGCTGGGCGCCGTCGCAGGCATCCTGCTGATCTGCGACGGCGTCATGCACGTGCAGTCCAGGATGGGGATGCTCGACATCTTCCAAGCCGTGCTCGTGCTCGCCGCCTTCGGCGCGCTGCTGGTCGACCGCGACCAGATGCGGGAACGGCTGATGCGGGTGGTCCGCGAGGGCCGCATCGAGGACAGTCGCTTCGGCCCGAGGCTGGGCTTCCGCTGGTGGCGGGTGGGGGCGGCGGTGCTGCTCGGCCTCGCCTGCGGCGTCAAGTGGTCCGGCGCCTACTACCTGGTCGCCTTCGCCGTCGTCTCGGTTCTCTGGGACTACTCCGCCCGGCGCGCGGCAGGCATCCGGGGGCCGTTCCGGGCGACCGCGCTGCGGGATCTCCCCGCCGCGCTCTGGACCTTCATCGCGCTGCCGATCGGCGCCTACCTGGCCACCTGGTGGGCCTGGTTCACCAGCGAGACCGGCCTGGACCGCCACGCCGTCGGGCAGGACGTCGGCACCGAGTCCGCCTTCTGGTTCGTCCCCGACGCGCTGCGGGCACTGTGGTTCTACAGCGCCAGCGTCCTGGACTTCCACAATGAGCTGATCACCGACAGCTCCGATCCGCATCCCTGGGAGTCCAAGCCGTGGACCTGGCCGATGGGCCTGCGTCCGATGCTCTACTACTACGAGTCGGGCGAGGGCGCGGCTGGCTGCGGCCAGTCCGACTGCGTCGGGGCCGTCATGCTCATCGGCACTCCGGCCATCTACTGGCTGGCGCTGCCGGTCCTCGGGTGGGCGCTGTGGCGGGCGCTGGGCAGGTTCGACTGGCGGTACACCGCCGTCCTGGTCGGCTACGCGGCAGGCTGGCTCCCCTGGTTCATGAACCTCGACCGCCAGATGTACTTCTTCTACGTCACGCCGATGGCGCCGTTCCTGGTGCTGGGCCTGACCCTGATCCTCGGCGAGATCCTCGGCCGCGCCAGAGCGGGTGCCGAACGACGCGGCACCGGGCTGCTGGTCGTCGGGCTGTATCTGGGGCTGGTGGTGGCGAACTTCCTCTGGCTGTGGCCGATCCTCAACGGCGACTCGATCACGCCCTGGCGCTGGAACGCCGAACTCTGGCTGCCCTCCTGGCGCTGACGCGGGCGGGGCAGGCGGCGAGCCCGCCCACCCGTGCGGGGTTCGACCCGGCTGGTGCCTGGCGTCTAGTCCGCGCCGTCCACGTCGGTCAGCCAGCCCCGCCGATAGGCGGCGGCGACGGCCGCAGCGCGATCGGCGACGCCGAGCTTGGCGTAGAGCCGGGTGAGATGGGTCTTCACCGTGGCCTCCGAGATACGCAGGGCACGGCTGATCTGCTGATTGCCCCGGCCGTCGGCCACCAGGGCCAGGATCTCCCGCTCCCGAGGGCTCGGCGCGGACTCGGTGTCCCTGCCCTGACGGAACGCGGTCACCAGCAGCGCGGCCACCGGGGGCGCCAGCACCGACTCCCCTCGGCTGGTCGCCCGGATGGCCGCGAAGAGTTCCTGGCGCGTCGAGTCCTTGAGCAGGTAGCTCGTCGCGCCCCGCGCCATCGCCGTCGTGACGTCGGCTGCCGAGCCGAAGGTGCTCAGCACCATGATCGGCAGCGTCGGGTCGTGGTCGTGCAGCAGGCCGATCAGCTCGATGCCGTCGCCGCCGGGCATCCGCAGATCGGTGATCACCAGGTCAGGGCGCGACGCGGTCACGGCGGCGAGTGCGGCCCGAGCGTCAGAGGCCTCGCCCGCGAGCGCGAGATCCGGCTGGGTGTCGATCAGGCCGCCGAGCCCGTCCCGGACGATCGGATGATCGTCGACGAGCAGGACGCGGATGACCGGCCCCGTCATGCGCCTGCCCCGTTCGTCGCGCTGCCAGGCCGCAGCGGGATCGTCGCGTTGATCATCGTGCCCTCCCCCGGTCTGGACTCCACGGCGAGGCTGCCCTGGACCGCCTCCACCCGATCACGCATCGCCTGCAGGCCGTGGCCGCCCGATTCGGACGGCGACCCGAGGTCGTCGAGCGCGAAGCCGACGCCGTCGTCGACGACGTCCACCGCGACGAGGTCGCCGAGATAGGACAGGGTCACGGTGACCTCGGTGGCCGCCGCGTGCCGCTCGATGTTGGCCAGCGACTCCTGCGTCGCCCGCAACAGCGCCCGCTCGACGGCGGGGTCCGCGGGCTCGTGCTCCCCGGTGATGCGCAACCGCGCGGCGCCCCCGGTGCGAACCTGCCACTCGTCCAGCACCGCCTGGACCGCTTCGACGAGCGGCGCCTGGGCCAGCGGCCCCGGCCGCAGCCCGTTCACCGACCGCCTCGCCTCCACGAGGCTGGAGCGGGCCAGGCCCAGCGCGGAACCGATGCGGCGTCGCGCCGGGTGCTCCTCGCCCAACAGCTCCTCCGCGATCTCCAGCTGGGTGGTGATCCCGGCCAGCCCCTGCGCCAGCGTGTCGTGCAGTTCGCCCGCCATCCGCGCCCGTTCCGCTGTCACGGCCGACTCCCGCTCGCGATCAAGCATCCGCGTCCGCAACCGGTCCTGCTCCTCTGCCGCCGTCCGCAGGTCGACCAGGGCGCCCGCCAGATCTTCCGTCGCCTGCCGCCGCAGCTCGGCCTCGGACTCCAGCCGTCGGATCGCCCAGCCGATGCCGCCTGCGACGAGGGAGGTGCCTGCCGTCTGCCCGATCGTCGCGGCCTCGGGCGGCAGCCCGCCGAGGAGACCGGTCAGCGTCGCTCCCGTGAGCAGCACGCCGACGTACGCCCACCGGCCCGGCAGCGCGACGAAGGCCATCGGATAGGCCCCGGCCGTCAACAGCAGGAATGCCGGGTGCATCGTGCTCAGCAGAGCACTGAGCCCCAGCAGGCCTGCGAAGTAGACGGCCATCGGCCCGAGTCGCTGTTCCGGCCACTGCGGATGCAGGCTGAGGAACCACAGATGCCAGCCCAGCAAGCCGAGGACCAGTCCGAGCAGGATCAGCGGCTCGCCGTGCAGCCGGTCGGGGTCGAGCAGCGCCAGCGCCGTGACCGCCGCGATGATCACGTAGAGCATGCGTTCCCAGCCTCGGTTCCATCGGCGTTGGAACTGCGATGCGGCCGTCGTGACCGGCGTGTCGTCCTCTTCCGCCACGGTGCGAGTCTCTCACTTAGCCCCGTAGGAGAGTCGCCGCAGCAGCGCGTCCGCCGGGCCGGGTCGCCGACGTCGGTCGAGCCACGAGGCGAGCACCAGCGACACGAGCCAGGTGGCCACCGCCAACGCGAGGGCGCCTGCCGAGCCGAACACCGCGCCGAGGCCGAAGGTCGTGGGCGCCAGCACGATCATGAAGACCATCGAGGAGAACAGGTACCCGCTCAGCGACCGCCGCCCGAGCGCGGTGAGCGCACCCGCCATCCCCGAGGGGGTCGCCGACAGTCGCAGGCTCACCAGCGCGATCAGTGCCAGGTATCCCACGGCGGCCGCCACCCCGCTGAGCGAGTGCAGCAGGGAGAAGCCGAGCACCAGCAGGGGCGAGTCGACCTGGATGAACTGTCCGACTATCAGACCGCTGGGCAGCCCGCCGAGCAGGCCGAACGGCACGAGGACGGCGGCGACCCGCCGAAGCAGCACGCGATACCTGCCGGGCTCTTCGAGGACGCGCCTGCGGGCGGCCACGACGCCCAGCAACGCGGTGGCGAGCACCGGCAGCAGTCCGAACGGAGTCAGCAGCCAGTCCACGAATCGCACTGGCAGTACTTCGGCCCAGGAATCGACTTCGAAGGACAAGAAGTAGCTTCGGCCCTCGCCTCCGCTGGAATACGAGTAGACCAGGCCCTGCACCGCGCACGAGATGACCAGCCACACCGAGGCCAGGCGCAGCAGCGCACGATCGCTCCTGTTGATCAGCACGAGCAGCAGGAAGCCGAGCACGCCGTAGAGGCCGAGGATGTCACCGGGGAAGAACAGCACGGCATGGATCAGGCCGAAGCCGATCAATGCGGTACTGCGCCGCCGGAGGATGGATCTGGACCGGGTCTCGGCGGTGCCTCGGGCGGCGTTGCGCTGAATCATCTGCACGATGCCGTAGCCGAACAGCAGGGCGAACAGCGGATAGGCCCTGGCATCGACGGCGGTGACCACCAGGGTGCTGACCATCCGATCGAGCAGGCTCTCCTCGATGATGTGCTGCCGATGACCGTAGGGCCGGTCGTACAGGAAGACCGCCGCGTTGGCGATGCCGATGAGCACGAGCATCAGCCCTCGGGCGAGATCCGGGGCGAGGACGCGCTGCGCGGAGGAGACCGGCGCGGCCCGGACGGCTGCGTCGTCGGCACGTGCGTCGTCGGCGCGTGCAGGCTCGGCGCCGGTGGTGACACGGTGATTGGTCATGATCGTCACGTTAGGAATCCGCGTGGATACCGCCCAGTCGTCCGATGCGCTGACCCGTTCACCACCCGACCGGCGAGGACGCTGTCATCCGATCGGATGACAGCCGCGGTCCCCCTCGGACCGAGCGGGACCGGCCGGCCGTCCGAGGTCTGTGGTTCGACGCACGGCGGGGTCGGCGGCAGGCCGCCCGCGCGCCGAGGTCCGGTGGCCGCACGTGCCGGTGGCCGCGATTCCCGACGCCGCAGGCTGCCGCACCGCTGGGGCGGCCGGGACGCCGTAGCGTGCGAGTCCGTGGAGATCGATTCGCCGCCCACGTCGCATCGTGCCGTCGCATCGTGACCGCCTGGCACCGTGACCGATCACGACTCGGGAGAACCATGACGATCAGCTATCGAAGCCCCGGCATCGCCTGCGTCGATCACAGCATCGAGGTTCCGCTGGACCACGATGATCCGACGGGCGAGGAGATTTCGGTGTTCGGCCGCGAGGTCGTCGCCTCGGGCAACGAGAATGCGGACCTGCCGTGGCTGCTGTTCCTCCAAGGCGGTCCCGGCGGCAAGGCCACTCGGCCCGCGCCCGCGGCGACCTGGCTCCGCCGGGCGCTGCGCGAGTACCGGGTGCTGCTGCTCGATCAGCGGGGCACCGGGCGCAGCACCCCGGCCAACCGGCAGACGCTCGCCCGTTTCGACTCCGGGGATCAGGTCGCCGACTACCTGCGCCACTTTCGGGCGGACTCGATCGTGCGGGACGCCGAGGCGTTCCGCCGACATCTGATCGGCGATCGGCCGTGGAGCGTGCTGGGCCAGAGCTTCGGCGGCTTCTGCACCCTGACCTATCTGTCGATCGCTCCCGAGGGCCTGGCCGCCGCGTTCGTCACGGGCGGCCTCGTCGGTCTGGACGCCGGGCCCGACGAGGTCTACCGCGCGCTGTATCCGAGGGTGCTGCGCAAGAACACGGAGTACTTCGCGCGGTATCCGCAGGACGAGTCGATCGTCAGGTCGGTGTTCGACCACCTCGCCGAGCACGAGGTTCTGCTGCCGACCGGGGAACGCCTCACCCCGCGTCGCTTTCAGACCCTCGGGATCGAGTTCGGCAAGACCAGCACCTTCGACCGGTTGCACTACCTGCTGGAGGAGGCATTCGTGGCCTCCCCCGGCGGCCGCGACCTCTCCGACACCTTCCGGCACGGCGTGAACGACAGTGTCTCCTTCGCGACGGACCCGCTCTACGCGCTGTTGCACGAGTCGATCTACTGCCAGGGCGGCGCATCGCTCTGGTCGGCCCATCGCCTCCGGCGGGAGTTCCCGGAGTTCGATCTCGACGAGGGCTCCTCGGTGCGCTTCACCGGGGAGATGATCTATCCCTGGATGTTCGAGGAGGACCCCGCGCTGGTGCCGCTGCGGGCGGCGGCCGAGGCGCTGGCGGCCAGGACGGACTGGCCGAGCCTCTACGACCACGACACGCTCAGCCACAACACGGTTCCGGTGGCCGCCGCCGTCTACCACGACGACATGTACGTAGACCGCGAGCTGTCCTTGCAGACGGCGGAGCAGGTCAAGGGCCTGCGCACCTGGGTCACCAACGAGCACGAGCACGACGGTCTGCGGATGGACCCCGGCGTGCTCGACCGACTGATCGCCATGACGCGCGGGGAGGCCTGAGCATCCCGGCCCGTGGCGGTTCCCTGCGTCGGGTACACCACCTGCGGGCGGGAGGCCGCGACGTGGGCCGGTCCGCCCGGGGCGCACGGCGTCGCAGCAGCCACGGCGGTTCGACGACCGCCGAGTGAACGTCGACGGTTTGACAGGTGAGTGTTCACTCACCCAAACTGGGTGAGTGAACACTCACCAACCACAGACCGCGCCCATGAAGATCACGGTCCTCGGCGCGACCGGCGGCACGGGACTGGAGGTCGTCGGCCAGGCATGTGCGGCGGGCCATGACGTCATCGCCGTCGTCCGAGACCCGGCCGGGATCACGCTCGTCCACCCGAGGCTGACCGTCGTCCGGGCCGACGCCATGGATACGGCGGCGCTGCGGCCCGCAGTCGCGGGGCGCGACGCCGTCGTGTCCACGCTCGGCAGCCGGGCAGGCCGCGCGCCGACCACGGTCTGCACGGACGGCATCACCGCCGCCATCACCGCAATGCGGGCCGAGGGCGTGCGGCGACTCGTGGCGGTCAGCGCCAGCGGACTGGCCACCGAAGGAGACGACCTGCTGACCCGGGTCCTCGCCAAGCCGATCCTGCAACGAGTCCTCCGCCATACCTTCGCCGACATGACGGCCATGGAGGAGGTCATGCGCGCCACCCCGGACCTGGACTGGACGATCATCCGTCCGCCGATGCTGACCAACGGGCCGCGCTCCGAGCCCTACCGCAGCGCGGTCGATCGCAACGTCCCACGGGGCTACCGGATCTCCAGGGCGAACCTCGCCGACTGCATCCTGCGCTGCCTGTCCGAGCGGGCGCCGCTCGCGGCCTCGGTCGCGATCGCGAGCTGATCGCAGGCCCGCCCGCAGCGATGCGCGGCCTCAGGCCTCGGCCGACGGCCTGCGAAGGACCTCGACCAGGGCGGCGAAACTCTCCCTGCCGCGCCCCTCGGCGATGCCGTCCGAGGTCAGGGACTCGATCAGCCTCGGCAGCCGGGTGTCGAGGCCCCGCTCCCGGCTCGCCTGGACGAGCTGGCCCATCAGCGGGAAGTCGAGTTCGAGCCATTCCTCGTCGCCGGGGTAGCTGCGGGCGTCGATCTGCCCGGCGTAGTCCTCGATGACGTCGACGACCGTCGTGGCGAGCCAGCGGGTCAGCAGGGGCGTCACCGTCGTCGCCGGGACGCCCGAGCTGCCGAGCAGGACGGCGGTGTTCAGGAACCCGAGCAGCGTGGACCAGGCGAAGCCGAGCATCGCCACGTCGTACAGCGAGGCGGTGCCCGCCGCAGGCCCGAGATCGGAGGCGCTCCCGAATCCGGCGAGCACCGCCGACCGACTTTCGAACACCTCGGCGGAGCCGCTGTAGACCAGGACCGTGGCCGGGTCGCCGACGTGCTCGGGACGAGCCATGAGCGCTCCGTCGAGATACCGAGCGCCCAGGGTCGCGAAGCGCTCGGCGGCCCGATTCGCCTCCTCGCTCGTTCGGCCTGCACGTCATCGGCCGACGAGACGCGAAGTCCGCCGTACTGCTTCAGCGCCCCGACCACGATGGTCGTCGACACCGAGACCGCCGCCGCCCGCGAGAATCGCCCGTCGGCGGCGGCACGAGCGAGCCCCTCGATGACACCGAGGACCCCGGTGACCACAGCATGCCCGCGCGGCCCGGACAACGACACGAACGGTGCGAGCGTCCGGCGGACCCCTCGAGGTAGAAGTCCTGCGACCGCCGCTGGAAGTCTCGAGTCTCGGCGCTGGCCGCGAGCGCAGCGCTCACTGCCGCGCACTCCGGCCCCGCCGAGGGCACTCCGTCCACGTAGGCGGCGCTCAACACCGAGACCACGTCGGTCACCGAGCCCGATCAAGCAGGCAACGCCGCCCGGATCGCGGGCCCGATCTGCTCGTCGTACTGCTGATACAGGGCCATGAGCAGCCCCTCGCGCGTCGTGAAGTGGTCGTAGGCGATCGGCCGGGAGACACCGGCCCGCTCGGCGAGCCTGCGGAGCGTCAGGGCGTTGGCCCCCCGACGCGGATGATCTCCGACGCCGTCGTGAGCAGCTGTAGCCGCCGCTCGTCCCTGGTCAGCCTCGTGGCACTCATGCGACGCGGAGTCCTCTTCCTCGAAGTCGTCGCCCTCACACCGGAGCAGCCTGCGGCGGCTCGGTGAGAGAGACCGTCGGCCAGGCTAGACCGACACAGACGACGGCAGCTGCGCGGCAAACGGCGCACCCGGTCGGGTGACCGCTCGCCTGCGGCAGGATCACCGGGCGGAAGGAGAGCCTGCGTCGTCCGGCCGACTCGACGCGCGCGGAGAGCCCCGGGCGGCCGTCTCGTCCTGCCCTCGTCGAGAGACGAGGCCCTCAGCCTCCGCGCACCGTCACGAGCCCGTCCCGCATCGCCGCAAGCACCTCGTCCAGCGTCGTGAGTGCGAAGGGGACACCCGCTCCGGTGATCTTCCGGCGCACGGCAAGCATGCTCAGCGCAACGGCAACCCCTGCCGTGGCACCGTAGTCGGACAGGGCGGAGAGGGTGACCACCTGCTCCGCCGGTCGGCCCGCGAGTGCGCCCCGCCCCAGGACCCGCAGCTCCACGTTCTCGGGAATGTCCGGATCATGCCTGGTCAGACGTGCTATCTGTGAAGCGAAGCGGGGTAGGGCCCGCACGGCGACCAGCGTCGCCACGACCGCGTCGAATGTCCGGCTGTTCCAGCGGGTCCAGTAATCGACACGGGCAGGCCCGAGAGCCGACGTCATGATGCTGCGCTCCGGGTGTTCGATCAGCCGCGACCCGGGCTCCGCGTGCGAACCACGCAGGAAGCCTCGGACGACGGACGTCCCTCGACGCACCGGAGTCGAGACGATCCTCAACATGTCGGTGGTGCCCGCGCGGCCGACCCGCGCGTTGGTGTGTTGTCGAAAGAAGACGTCGACGCTCTCGATCGTGTCGAGGCCGCCGACCACCTCCCGTACCAAGAGACCGGAAAGCCCAGGGAAGAGCCCCGCCATGGCGACAGCGGCGAGCCCGGCATCCACTGCCTGGCGGTCCATGGCTCGCACCTGCTCCGCGACATCGGCCCCGACCCCCACATCGACACTGTGGACACCGAGGTCAAGGCAGACCTGTTGGACGAGCGGCGCGTCCTGAGCGACCGCGACGATCACCACATCCGCCCCATCGGCCACCCGCCGGATCGACGCCGGGTCGCGCACGTCGAGCGGAACCGAGCGGGCGGGTGGGCCGAGATCCCTCGCAAGTCCTGCCGCACCGCCCACCCGGCGGGTGCCGATGAGCAGTTCGGCATCGGGTGACACGGACCTGACCTCGGAGCAGATTCGCTGGCCGAGGACTCCGGTGCCGCCCGCCACCACGACCTTCATGCGTCCCCCTTCACCGGCGAGCATCGCCGCCTGCTCGACGTCTCGGATCGCTTGCTCGGCACCCACGGCACGAGGTGACCGAGAAGCAGCTTGATCACCAGCAGCGGCGCGATCCAGGACAGTTCGGCGGGCACGCCGGTGGCCGTCGCGACCGCGACGAGCGGGAGGATCACCGAGCAGGCCGCGAACGCCACCGGCCGTCGCAGTGCCTCGTTCACGAGGAGGATCAGCGCAGCGGCCAGCAGGATCACCGAATACAGCAACACCGCCACAGCCCAGGAATAGTCCGGGAACATCAGGGCCACACCGAGAAGGTGGAGGTGCGCCGCGACGAATCCCCATCGTCGAACGCGGGAGGACTGCGCACCGTGAAACCGTCTCGACGCCGCAGCCGTGGCATTGACGACGGCACCGCCGAACAGGTCGAAGCCCAGGAGCACGAGTAACACGAGCTGCAGCGGAGTCGACTCCGATACCGCGCCGGCGACCAGCCCGAAGGCAGCGCCGACGAGTGCGGCACCGTAGCTCAGCCACGCTTCAACGCTGGACGCTCCCGGCGCAACCAGGACCGCGTTCATCCTGGCGAGCGGGGACCCGCGTCCCGGCTCCACAGACACGGCAGGCACCACACGCTCCTCTCCATGCCGCCACCGTCGCGCGGCAGTGAACGCGAAGTTACCATGGTGAATATGTATTCACCAGAGGACAGGACCGCGAGGGCGATCATCCGCGACGTCGCCGTCGAGCTGTTCGGGGAGAACGGCCCCGACGCCGTTCCGCTTCGTCTCATCGCCGAGCGAAGCGGTGTGTCACAGCCGCTCATCATCAAGCACTACGGCTCCCGAGACGGCTTGATCGCTGCCGTCGACGAGCACGTCATCGGACTGGTCCGCAACGCCCTGCACGCCACGGTGCTCGAACAGTCCGTGCAGGTTCGATCAATAGTCGAGATTCTGGGCGGCTCGGCCGTCACGAGATACCTGTCGCGCCTGTTGACCGGCGACGGGCCCCGTGCCCGCGAGGCGTATGCGGACCTGAGCGACTTCAGCAGACAGGTCGTAGCGCGCCTCGACGAGGCGGGCGCGATCGCGGCAGGCGTCAATCGAGAGCAGCTGGCGGCCGTCCTGCTCGCCCACGATCTGTCGCTGGTCCTCTTGCGCAACCGGATCGGCGAGACCCTGGGCGCGGATCCGCTCAGCGACGCGGGCCTGACGAAGTGGGCGGGCACGGTCAATGCGCTCTACGGCGGAGCCGCCCTTCTCGCCGACAAGGGCGGGCGGGCCTGAGTGCACGGCAGACAGGCGATCTGGAGAGCCGTGGCCCACAGAGCGCAGCGATCGCAGTAACGCGCAGCCATGGCTGCCATCGGAGCAGCTTGAGACGATGGACATCCGGCGTCCGCACCGAGCCAGCCGAACGGAGACAGTGCCGTCAAGGACATGAGCGAGGACTACGACGTGACGGATTCAGGCGCCGCAGGTCTGGCCGTCGGGCTCGAGGCCGCGACTGCCGGGGTTCCTCGCGAGTCAGCGCACGGCTAGCTGTTCGACGATTCGGCCGAGGACTGCCCGCCAGTGGATCAGCAGGCTGGCACGGTCCTGAGCGCTGCGGAGGCGTTCCTGATGGATGGCGATCGTCGTACCGGACACCGCCCGTTGGAGGGTGAGCTGCAACGTCGAATCGTGCGCCCAGCCCGTCGGCTGCCAGGTCAGCCTGAGCCGCACTCCCTCGCTTCGGCTGCGCAGCTGTCCTCGGGTGCCGTCGGCGGTCTCGTACCACTCGCCCGTGGCCCCGAGGACGGTCTCGCCCAGCCAGACGACAAGGCCCTCGCGAGTCAGGTAATCCCAGACCACGTCAGACGGAACCGGGACGGTACGGCGCACGCCGAGCTGCCATCCTGCGTCCTTCGTCAACCCCGTCGGCATGCAACCAGTTATAGTGGTTACATGAGTACCGGTCAATGGCTCACCCCGCCCGACGGAGCGCGGTGGTTCTTTGACTCCGGGTCACTCGCCTTGGACTTCGGCTACACGGGCGACTACGGCTACGGGGTCCCCGATTGGGAACTTCTGCATCACCCGAAAGACCTGCACACCTGGCTCGACGAGCGCTTCGGCCCGCTGTCGTCCGACCCGACTGACGACGACCTCACCGCTGCCCTGCGATTACGGACGTCGATCAGCAGGATCGCCACGGCCCTGGCTGACGGACAGCGGCCCGTACCCGAGGACATCGACGCCGTCAACACCGCTTCCCGAACGCCCGCGCCAGTCCCACATCTCGACGGAGGCACCACGACAGCGCCCCGCCCCGATCCTCCTGCGGCACTGTCCGGTGTCGCGCGTGATGCCATCGCAGTCTTCGGCGAGGGCAGTAAGCGAATCCGCCGCTGCGGCGCCGACGACTGTGCCCTGATCTTCTACGACGCCTCCCGGCCGGGTACTCGCCGTTGGTGCTCGATGCGCCGCTGCGGCAACCGCACCAAGGTCCGAAACCACCGATCGCAGTGAGAAGGTAGAGACACCCGATGCCGCTCACGCACCTCAACCCCGCCGGACTCCACACCTCTCCGGCCTTCTCCCAGGGCATCATCACCGAAGCCGGGCGCACCGTCTACGTAGGCGGGCAGAACGGTACCGATGCCCACGGAACGATCACCGGCGGAGTCTTCGAGCAGACCGCCCAGGCGCTGCGGAACGTCCTCGCCGTCCTGGACGCCGCAGGCGCCACTCCGGAACACGTCGCGAAGCTCACGATCTACCTCCACGCCGATGCCGACGTCAACGCCGGATTCGCCGCTTCTCAAGAAGTCTGGGGGCAGCATCCCACCGCCATCACCGTGCTCCGCGTAGCGGGCTTCGCGCTCCCCGACGCGCTCGTCGAGATCGACGCGATCGCAACGCTGCCCTGATCCTCGACGAACGAGCATAGAGCCGCGGCCGCCATCTGTGGGCAGGCAGACCCGCAGATGGCGGTCACAGCAGCTCTCCCGCCCCATGGCCTACCGGCGTGCCGTGCTGACCGACCCGCTGCGCAGCTCAGTCGAGGCAGAACTCGTTGCCCTCCGGGTCGGCCATCACGATGTACCCCGCTTCCAGCGGGGGTGCGGGCTCCTGCCTGCGCAGCCGGGCGGCGCCGTGAGAGACGAGCCGTTCCGCCGCCACCTCCAGCGCCGCCATCCGTGCCTCGCCCTCAAGTCCTGGCGCGCTTCGCACATCAAGGTGCAGGCGGTTCTTGACCTGTTTTCCTTCCGGAACCCGCTGGAAGAACAGCCGAGGCCCGGAACCCTCGGGGTCGATCACCGCCGAGCGGTCATTGCGTTTCTCGGGCGGCACGCCGAACGCATCCAGCGCCTGGTCCCACGACTCGAAGCCCGCAGGCGGGTCCTGCAGCCGGTAGCCGAGGGCCTCGGCCCAGAAGGCCGCGAGTGCGGCCGGGTCGGCACAGTCGAAGGTGATCTGGACTTCGCGAGCCATCTCAGTTCGTCTCCTGTCGGGTGTGCAGGTAGAGGTCACGGAGCAGACACACCTCGGCGAGATGGTGGATCAGCTCACGGTTGATGTGCAGGACCAGGCGGGCCAGCGAATCTGCGTGGAATGCTCCCTCCGCTTCGCCGCAGGGCCGCGCGAGGCCGCTCTCCCCGAGCGACTCGACGCCGGCGAGCCAGGTGGCGTACTCCGCGTCGAGCTGGGCCAACGCCTCCGCTGCGGTCGGGGCGTACTCGAACGACTGGTAGTCGGTGGGCTCGCGGCCGAAGTGCGCCGCGTTGCGCACCGCGAGCACGCCGACGATCACGTGCCCGAGCCGCCAGGCGATCGTCGCGAAGGGCGGCGGTGACGGCTCCGGAATCGCGAAGTCGATGGTCATCGCACCGGACCCGACCTGTAGCGGAGCCGATCCGGTGCCGCGCGGACGCACGTTCCAGCAGTCGGCTGCCGGCTCCCAGAAGTACTCGTCGTCGGTGAGTCCGGCGAGCCGATGACGCAGCTGATTCGTCCAGTGCCAGTCGGTCTGGTCTCGGAGCAGGAAGTTGAAGGGCAGATCCGTCATGCTGACACCTTCCCGCAGATAGCGGACAGGATCGTTCCGTGATTCGTGAAACGATGCGCGATGTGACCGTTGAGGCGACCACCGAACGGGTGCTACGGCTGCTGGCGCTGCTCCAGCGGCGGACGTCCTGGACCGCCGCCGAGCTGGCCGCCGACCTGGCGGTCACCGATCGCTCGGTGCGCCGCGACGTGGAGCGGCTGCGCGCGGTCGGCTACCCCGTCCACGCGATCTCGGGCGTCGGCGGCGGCTACCAGCTCGGCGCAGGCACCCGCCTGCCGCCGCTGCTCTTCGACGACGAAGAGGCGATCGCGATGGCGGTCTCCCTCCGCATGGCGTCAGGCGGCACGGTCGCAGGCGCGGGCGAGGCGGCGCTGCGGGCGCTGGCGAAGCTCGACCAGGTGATGCCGCCCCGGTTGCGCGCCGAGGTCCGCGCGGTACACGGCGCCACCGAGACCCTCACCGGCCCCGGCGTCGAGATCGACGCCGACCTGCTGGTGACGCTGGCACGGGCCTGCCGCGACGCCATGCGGGTGCGGTTCCGGTACGCGGGCCGCGACGGCGCGGCGGGCGAACGCACGGTGGAGCCGGTGCGGATGGTCGCCACCGGCCGTCGCTGGTACCTGATGGCCTGGGACGTCGACCGCGACGACTGGCGCACCTTCCGGCTGGATCGAATGAGCGAGGTGGCCGGGACGACCTGGCGCTTTCGGCCGAGGGAGCATCCCGATCCCGTCGCCTACGTGCAGCGGTCCGTGACGGCGGCGCCGTACCGATACGTCGCCCGCGTGCGGGTGCACGCCGAGCCCGACCGGGTGCGGGAACTGGTGCCGCCGCAGGTGGCTCGGGTCGAAGACGATCGCGCGGGATGGTGCCTGCTCGTGGTCGGCGGCGACGACCTGGACTGGTTGATCATGCACGTCGCCCGGCTCGGGTTCGAGGCGGAGATACTGGACCCCCCGGAGCTGCGGGAGGCCGCCGCGCTGCTCGCCCGCCGCATCGCGGCGATGACCGGGCCCGGTTCGGACGCCGGGGACGCCGTCCCGAACGTCGCGCCTCGCGACGACTAGACCCGTTGCGGTCTCCCGGCCGTTCGCCGCGCACCCTGCCGAGCAGGCCCGGGATGCAGACGTCTGGCTGAACCTCGGCGAGCCGCTGATCAGCGGTGCAGCCGCCGAACGTCGCATCCGGTGGCGCTCGTCTCCGGCACCACGATCAGGACACGCCTCGACGTAGCTCTCGCCCATGGCTCGACGTGAACGGTGCTGACGGCCCGGAGGACCGGCGCGACGGCCCCGGGTACGGGTGCCCCAACCTAGCGGCGCCAGGCTCGATCAAGCAGTTGTTCACCCGGCCGTCCTTCGCCGGTCTGGGCAGGCGCACCGTGTCGTCGGATGCCCCGCCGATGCCCGCCAGGAGGCTACGAACCGGGGGCGGTGTTCGTCGACTCGGTCTCGTTCGTCGCGGCCAGATCTCCATCGACCAGCTCGAGCAGCTGAGCGGCCGAGGCCTCGGCCTGCTGCGCCGTGATCGCGGAGACGATCCACTGTGGAGTCGAGGCGGGCGGCAGCCGGATCGTCGTCAGTCCGACGGCCTCGGGCTTCGCCGCGACATGCCTCGGCACGAGGGCGATGCCGAGCCCGCGACGGATCAGGTCGAGCAGGGTGTGGATGTCGTCGACGGTGCACCGCACTCGCCTGCCGACACCGTGCGCCGAGCAGGCCGCCTCGTTGAGCGATCGCACGCCCCACGACTCCCGGAAGTCGATGAACTCGCGGTCGCGCAACTCCGCCCACTCGACGTGGGTGCGGACCGCGAGCGGATGCTCGGGCGGGGTCAGCAGCACGACCGCGCGCCTCCCCAACTCGACGGGGCTGACCGTCGCCAGATGCTCCGTCGTCGCGACGAAGGCGACGTCGAGCTCACCGGCACGGATCTGTGTGACGAGGTCGTGGGACCCGGCCTGGGTGAAGTGGATGTCGACGAGCGGGTACCGACGGTGGAACCGTTCGAGCAGCGGCGGGACGTCGACGACGCCGAGGCACTGCTCGGCTCCGACCCGGAGTCGGCCCGAGAGCGCGTGAGTCGCGCGGATGACCGCGTCACGCCCGGCCGCGACCTGGGCGAGCATCGTCCGAGCGAACGGCAGCAGAGCGAGACCGGCGTCGGTCGGCGCGACCCGACGCGTGGTGCGGGTGAACAACGGCGTCCCGAGTTCGGCCTCGAGGTTGCGGATGCCCGCCGAGAGTCCGGACTGCGAGACCCGGCAGACCGCCGCAGCGCGCGTGAACTGCTGCTCGTCGGCGAGCGCGATGAGGTACTCCATCTGACGGAGGTCCATTAATCGATCCCAGTTCTCAATCTCATCAGAATTAGTTGTTGGACTTCTGTCAGCAGGCTACCTACCGTCGAATGCAGACGATCATTCGAGCGGAGAGGCTCACTCGTGCAGCAACGCACCCTGGGAAACCGCACCGTCGGCGCGATCGGGCTCGGCGGGATGCCGATGTCGATCGAGGACAGGCCCGAGGAGACCCGGTCGGTCTCGGCCGTCCACGCCGCCCTCGACGCAGGCGTCACCCTCGTCGACACGGCCGACGCCTATCACCTGCACGCAGGCGAGGTCGGCCACAACGAAGAGCTGATCGCCAGCGCCCTGCGGTCCTACGGCGGGAACACCGACGACGTGCTGGTGGCCACGAAGGGCGGTCATCTGCGTCCCGGCGACGGATCGTGGACCCACGACGGCCGTCCCGAATACCTCAAGCGCGCGGCCAAGGCCTCGGCCCTGCGGCTCGGCGTCGAGGCGATCGGTCTCTACCAGTTCCATCGCCCGGACACCGAGGTGCCCTACGCCGACTCGATCGGCGCCCTGCGTGACCTGCTCGACGAGGGCGTGATCGCCCAGGCAGGCATCTCGAACGCGACCATCGCCCAGATCGACGAGGCCAACGAGGTGCTCGGCGGGCGGCTCGTCTCCGTGCAGAACCAGTTCTCCCCTGCCTTCCGCTCCAGCCTCGACGAACTCCGGCACTGCGCCTCCCTGGGCATCGCCTTCCTCCCGTGGTCGCCGTTGGGCGGCATCCGCAAGGCGGGTGAGGTCGGCGCCCTGCACGCGCCGTTCCAGCGCGTCGCCGAAGCCCACGGCGTGAGCCCGCAGCAGGTCGCGTTGGCCTGGGAGCTGTCGCTCGCCCCGGTCGTGATCCCCATCCCGGGGTCCTCCCGCCCGGCGAGCATCCAGGACTCGGCGCGAGCGGTCGAACTCGAACTCACCGCCGACGAGCTGGCCGAGCTGTCAGAGCCGTCGAGCGCAGGCTGATCTCCCCCTGTCCAGCGCCCCAGCGCGGCCCGTGGCGGGCCGCTGAGAGGACACCTGTGAAGACCTTCACCCTGCCGGGAACCGACATCGTCGCGCCGAACATCGTGCTCGGCCTCATGCGCATCGCCGACAAGACCGACGACGAGGTGCGCGAGCTCATGCGCACCGCGCGTGACACGGGCATCGACTTCGTCGACCACGCCGACGTCTACGGCCACGAGCAGCACGGCTGCGAGCGCCGCTTCGCGGAGGCCATGGCCCTGACGCCCTCGCAGCGCGACGCCGTCACCATCCAGACCAAGACCGGCATCGTCCGGGAGGGGCCGTACTTCGACTTCTCCTACGACCACATCGTCAAGTCGGTCGAGGGCTCCCTCGCCGCGCTGCGCACCGACCGCATCGACATCCTGCTGCTGCACCGGCCGGACGCGTTAGTCGAGCCTGCCGAGGTCGCACGTGCCTTCGACGAGCTGGAGTCCGCAGGCAAGGTACGTGCCTTCGGCGTCTCGAACCACACTCCGCGCCAGATCGACCTGCTGCGCAAGCACGTGCGGCAGCCGATCGTCGCCAACCAGCTCCAGCTGTCCATCACGCACGCGCCGCTCATCGCCCAGGGCGTCGCGGCGAACATGCTCGCGGAGCAGCAGTCGGTCACGCTCGACGGCGGCGGCATCGTCGACTACTGCCGGATGCACGACATCACGGTCCAGGCGTGGTCGCCGTTCCAGGCGGGCTTCTTCACCGGGGTCTTCCTCGGCTCGCCCGAGTACCCGGAGCTCAACGCCGTCATCGATCGTCTGGCCAAGCAGTACGACGTGCCACCCATCGCGATCGCGACCGCCTGGATCACCCGGCATCCGGCCCAGATGCAGGTCGTGCTCGGCACGACCAACCCGGAGCGGGTCGCGGGCGCCGCCCGGGGCTCGGACATCCCGCTCACCCGCGCCGAGTGGTATGAGCTCTTCCGCGCGGCGGGGCATCTCGTGCCGTAGCGGAATGGCGGAGCCCCGACCCGAGAGTTCAGCCGAGGAACGCTGCGAATCTCGTCGATCATCGTCTGCGGCTGCTCCTCTGGGACGTGGTGGCCGCGGTCGGCGACCTCGATCACGCGTACGTCGGTCCCCTTGGCGGGCAGGATGTCGCGAAGGACGGCGTGGTTGCCCTGGACACCGCCCAAGGCGAGGATCGGCACCCGACAACGTGGTGATCACAGCCGCAGCTCACGGGTGAGCGAGTGGTCGAGGATCAGCGATCTGACCCCCGGCTCGCGGCGGCCAGGCGCTCACGGTGGTTGCGATAGAGCCGGGTCCCGAGCGGGCGACCGGCATGCCAGACGACGGCGGGGACGGCGGCACGCAGAAGCCGGGCCTGCTCCTCGCTCGCCCCGTGCAGGGCCATGCCCAGCATCAGCAGACGCCGCACGAAGGTCACCTTGCCGAAGGACGCCTCGACGGTCGCCTTCCACTCGCGTTCGGTCAGGTGGCGATCGATGAGCGGCAGGATCCGCTGCTCCTCCAACGCCAGATGCTCGTACAGCGGGGGCAACAGCCGCTCCGCGACGGCGGCGACGGCATCCCGGTCGCCGGCGTCGGCGGAGGCCCGCCAACGCCTGCCGCCTGCGGCGAGCGCTTTCAGCTCGTCGTCGATGAAGGCGTGCTGCCGGTCCATCGTCTCGATGAGGGGCGCGACGTCGTCGGGGCAACGCTCCCGCAGCCGGGGCCACACATGGTCGTCCTCGCTGGTGTGATGGGCGTGCAGGAAGTCGACCATCATCAGGACGTGGCCTGCAACGACGGCGGTGCCCTCCGCGTCACCCGCCTGCACGCCTGCGATCAACACGGGCATGGCACCGAACTGCCGCCGCATGGCGTCGTGCGCGCCGATCATGTCGCGGCTGTCGGCCATCTTCTCGTTGTGCATGGGAGCAGCTTCGCGGCCGTGCCTTTCACACCGCCTACAACACGGATACGGCGCGGCCGCCGCGTCATTTGGCGCGGCCGGCGGCATAGGCTTACCTTGTGGAGTGCTGACGTTCGCGGTGCTGGGTCCGCTCGAGGTCCGTGCGAACGATCATCCGGTCGACGTCGGGGGCAGGCTGCCCCGCAGGCTTCTGGCGATCCTGATCGCCGAGGAAGGGCGGCCGGTCTCGGAGAACCGCCTGGTCGAAGGACTGTGGGGTGACCGAAGGCCACGCAATCCCGCAGGCGCCCTGCAGGTGTACGTCTCCCGGCTGCGTCGGGTGCTGCCGGGCACGGCGTTGCAGCGCTCCGCAGGCGGCTATCGGCTCCTTGCCGCCGACACCGACGTCGAACGGTTTCGCGGCCACCTCGTCCGCGCCCGTGCGTTGGTGGCAGGCGACCGCCCCGCCGATGCGCACGAGGCCTTCGACGCGGCGCTGCGGTTGTGGCGCGGGACCCCGTATGAGGATCTGGCCGACGACGAGTCGACGATTGCGATCCGTGCCGCCCTGCTGGAACAGCGCGACAGCGCCCAGGAGGAGGGCGCCTCGGCGCTACTGGCCACCGGCGACCACGCCGGTGCGGTGGCCATGCTCGAACTGCTGGTGCACACCGCGCCGTACCGCGAACGCCGTTGGCAGTTGCTGGCGCTGGCGCTCTACCGTTCGGGACGCCAGGCCGACGCGCTGAACGCGGTGCGCCGGGTCCGGACCCTGCTGGCCGAGGAACTGGGTGTCGACCCCGGACCGGAGTTGCGGCAGCTCGAAAGCCGCATCCTGTCGCAGGACCCGGCCCTGGCGGCCACCGGCGTCGCGGCTGTGACGCCCGGTGATCGGCCGCTGTCGTCGTTCATCGGCCGCGACGCCGAGCTGGCCCTGCTGGACCGTCTCGTCGGCATGCATCGGCTCGTCACCGTCGTCGGGCCCGCCGGGTCGGGCAAGACCCGCCTGGCCGTGAAATGGGCCGGGCCCGACGCCGTCGTCCGGCTCGCCGATGTGGCCGACCCCGCCCCCCTGGTCTCGGCGGTCGCCGCAGCGGTCGGCGTCACCGGGTTGGCCGAGGACCCGTACGAGGCACTGGTCAAGCGGCTGCGCCTGCACGGGACACCCTTGGTGCTCGACAACTGCGAGCACCTCACCGGCGAGGTGGCCCGGCTCGTCGTCGACCTGCTCGACCGGATTCCCACGTTGCGGGTGGTGGCCACCAGCCGCAGCCCACTCGGCGTCGACGGCGAGCACATCCTGCCGCTCGGGCCGCTGGCCGCCGACGACGCCGTGACGCTGCTGACCGATCGCATCCGCGCGGGCAGGCCCGGCTGGTTCGAGCAGGACGCCGACGGCCGGGATCTGCACCGCCTCGCCGATGCGCTGGACCGGCTGCCGCTGGCCCTGGAACTGGCGGCGGCGCGAGTGCGGACCTTCGGCGTACGGGGGCTGATCGAGCAGCTGGACGACCGTTTCACCGTGCTGGGCCGGATTCCGCTCGGCACGATGACCCCGCACGCGACGTTGCAGGAGGCCATCGCCTGGAGCTTCGATCTTCTCTCCGGCGACGAGCGTGACCTCGCGGTGCAGCTCTGGCCGTACGAGGGTGGCTTTCCCTTGGAGGCCGCGGCCTCCGCCGCTGCCGGACTCAGCGCGCTGGTCACGCTGGTCGATGAGTCCGTGGTCACCGCCGAGACCGGCGGCAGCACGGCGCGCTACCGGATGCTGGAGACGATCCGGGCGTACTGCCGGGCCGTGGACGGAGATCCGACGGCGACCCGGGCCGCCCATGCCGTCTGGGTCCGCGAACTGGTCGCCCGGGCCGCAGGCGATCTGCAGGGCGTGCGATCCGCGGCCACGATGGCCGCGCTGCGTCTGGAGTTGCCGAACCTGCGTGCGGGGCTCGCGCACGACCTGACGCATGCCCCGGTCGAGGCATTGCGGACGGCCGCGCGGCTCATGTGGTTCTGGATCCGCAGCGGCCTGCTCACCGAGGGCAACCGGATGCTGACCGCAGCCCTGGCCGCCGCGCCGGACGCCCCGCTCGGCGACGTCGTGCGGGCCAAGGCCTCGTCGGCAGGCCTGTTCTATTTCACCGGCGACGTCACCACGGCACGGCGCATGCTGTCCGAGGCGTTCCTGGCGGTGGACTCGGAACCGGAGCATCGCAGCCTGCTCGCCGAGGTCCGCTACTACCAGGCTCTGGTCCAGCTGCCGGGAGGCGACCCGGCGATCGCGCTGACCGCGTCGGCCGAGGCGCACGCCATCGCCACCGAGACGCAGACCACCTGGCTGATCGCGGCCACCGCGATGACGTGGGGCGCTGCCCTCGTCATGGCCGACCGGATCGCCGACGGCCGCCACCGGCTGCGGGCCGCCGTGCGGCTCGCCGACGCCTCCGGGCTGGTCTGGACGGCCGCGCTCAGCGAGCTGATGCTGGCCCAGACCATGGTCGACGCGGGGGACGGCGAAGCGCTGCCCCTGCTGCGGACCTCGCTGCGGCGCTTCCTCAACGAGGGCGATCTGAGCAACCAGCTGGCCGTGCTGCACAACGGCGCCCTGGCCCTGGACGCGGCAGGCGATGCGGCCGGCGCCGCGCTGCTCCGCAACGTCGTCCATTTTCACCAGGCACACAGCGGCATCCGGCCGGCAGGCACCTACCTCCAGTCGATCACTCCGCACGGCTGGTACGAAGGCGCCCCTCCCGCACAGCCGCCGACACTCCACGACGCCGTCGCCGTCCTGACCTCCCCGGCGCGCGCTGTCTGACGGTTGCAACCTCGGTGTATGGGCGCCTGGCCAGGATCACGGGGCGAGCCGGTCCACGGCCCGAACTAGGTCGGCACCCGTACCAGCTAAGGAGCGCCTCGATGCGCATCGGCATCGGATTACCCAACCAGGTCCGCGACGTCCACGCCCCGGTGATTCCCGCCTGGGCCCGCCGAGCAGAGGAAGCGGGTTTCGCCACCCTGGGTACCACCGGCCGGGTCGCCTATCCGAGCGTGATGGACACCGTCGCGCTGGCCGCAGCCGCCGGGGCCACCAGCACGATCGGGCTGCTCAGTCAGGTGCTGCTGGCGACCACCTGGCCGGGGACGCTGCTGGCCAAGGAAGCAGCGTCGATCGACGGGGTCTCCGGCGGCAGGCTCACCCTCGGCATCGGGGTGGGCATCCGCGAGGACGATTTCGTCGTGCCAGGGCACGGACCCCGGGACCGGGGCGCCCGGATGGACCGCGACCTGGCAACCTACCGGTCGATATGGGCCGGTGAACCCGTTCCGGGAAGCCCGAACCCGGCGGTTCCGGCCGGCGGACGGCAGGTGCCGCTGCTGTTCGGCGCCGCTACCCCGGCCGCCTACCGCCGGATGGCCGAGTCGTCGGACGGTTACATAGCCGGATCGGTGCCTGCGGCCCTGGCGTCCGGCGCTTTCGACGCCGCCCGTGCCGCGTGGCAGGCCGCCGGGCGGCCGGGCCAGCCCCGGCTGGTCGGCCTCAACTACTTCGCGCTAGGCGATCCCGACCGAGGTCGGGCCAACATCGCCGATTACTACGCCGCTACCGGCGAATTCCAGGACATCGTCGTCGGCAACGTGCACACCGATGCGGAATCACTGCGCGACGCCGTCAAGCAGTTCGAGGCCCTGGGCGCCGACGAACTGATCCTGGGCCCCGGAACCGACGACCTCGACGAGATCAGCCGCTTGGCCGACATAGTCCTCTGACTCGCAGCCCACGCCTGGTCCCGACGGCCCATGGCTGGAGGGCGGCGGAGGCGGTCGGGGTGAGGCCGTGCTGCTTCGTGACGGCCCGGCTGGAGTGACCGCTGTCCGCGAGAAGTGCCGCCGCGCGGCGACCAGGTGTTGCGTGACGGCCCGGTATCGGTCGTGACTTCGACTGCGGCGACGGGCGCCTCCTCGCCCATGATCACGAGATCCCACGGCCTGCCATTCTCATGGTAAGAACCGGGGGGGGGTAGCGGCTGGTCGCGATGGATCGACGCTCAATCCACACCGCAAAGCACCAGTTCTTCGACGACGGCATCGCCGATAGCCTGCGCGCTCCGGCCGGTCCGCACTTTGCCGGTCCCGGCTGTGCTCAGCCGAGCCTCGTGGGCCTCCCAGCAGCTCCGGATGGAATCGTGCGCCTGCCCAGGCACCGCCGTAACGAGTGGGGGATCCTCCGGTTTCGTCCCAGCGTCCGGCCACGTATCCATCCACTGTGGACGGGCTGGGACGGTGGCGAACCGCAACCGGCCGAAGGCAGGAGCAGGTCCCCTGTGGCCGCGGATTCCGGGGTGCGGCGTGGTCGGGACGTTGCCGCGGTGCCCGTGCCGTGGTGCCGCGGTGCGGCAACCGGGTGATTGCCGTGGAGGTCACCCGGTGATAACTCTCGGTGTTTTCTGGCGGGTATCGAGGGGGCGTAGATGGACGGGTTTGCTCGGATTCCGCTCGACGGTGGCGGGGCGATCACGTTCGAGTCGGTCCCGGCTGCGGATGGTGATGGTGATGGTGATGGTGGTCTGCTCAAGGCGGGGCGTGGGGCAGCCCTCCAAGCCAACGACACCTCCCCTACCCACGAAGCCATAGGTGCCCTGTACGCCGCCGCCGAAGAACTCCCTCACCTCACCATCCAAGGCCCTCCCAACGGCCTGGCTGGGGTGGCGTTCAGTCCTGACGGACAGACTCTCGCCACCGCCGGTGACGGCACCGTACGGCTGTGGGAAATTGCGCACCTCACTCCCCCGTTCTGGCTGGCCGACCTACGACCCCGAGGTGGTCAGGACCGCGCTCAAGCGCCTGGACGCGGCTCAGACCCCTTGATCCGCTCGAGGAGCTCGTCGCGGTACTCCCGCACCTCCTGAAACTCCGGTTCGTCGCCGGTCGCCCGCTTCAACGCGCCTTCCAGGATCTTCAGCCCCTGGCGTTCGTCGCCGCGCGCATCCGCCTGCCTCGCGGCGTTCTCCATGGCTTTGGCGAGCTTGGTCTGCGCCTCGGGTTCCGTGGCGGCCTTGTGGATCCGGATCCAGTTGCCGCCCGGATCGACGACCGTGAACCCGGTGTACCGGTCGTTGCGCAGCCGAGGTCGGGTCATGCGCGGGATGCCGGAGACGAGCAGTTTTCCGTGCACGGACCGCATCCCCGCCGCGAAGGCCTCGAACAGCTCGCTGGTGTCCGCGACGATGACCACGCACGTGCTGTACGACTGCGCCGGGTCGTAGTCGTCCATCCCGAAGAAGTGCAGATTGATGTCTTCCCGTCGCACCGCGATGTGCGGGTTCGGCCGAGTCTGCCGATAGGTGATCTCGAAGCCGAGCATCTCGTAGAACGACGCGATCTCGTCGATGGATGGACAGGGCAGGAGCGGAATAGTCAATTCGTTCGCCACCGCCCGAGGCTAAGCCCGGACCTGCCGAAACGACACGGAGCCATTTGCTTATGCGAACAGCAGTGCAACCCCGACCAGGACCAGCAACGCCGACACAACGGCTATAGCGCGCACAGCACCGAACGCCACACTCAAGGACGACCTGCCAGGTTCGCGCGCCCGACAACATCCGCTTCCCACTGCTCGCGATAGCGTTCCTCGCCCACCACCGCCGCCGCGAACCGCACCGACAACGCGGCTTTCATTGCGCCGCCCTCGGCACCCAACGCGGCGCCGGAGCAGACCGCGCAACGACCCGCCGAGCTTCAGCGGCCCTTCGGGCGTCAGCAGGCACATCCGCCGCCGAGGCCCGCGCCGTTCCGCGTCGTCCCATGACGACGTGACCCAACCTCCGGGGAGCTGCACACCATCCAAGCCAGCAGACCACACGGACCAACCCACAGCCCGCAAACGAAAAGGCCACCCGCAATGCGGGTGGCCCATGCTCGCGGTCAAGCGTCGCGGTCCTACTCTGCGGCCCTCATTCAGGCACTTGTTCTAGCCAGACCTCTAGGGTGGAGCTGCGGGGAATCGAACCCCGGACCTTCTCGATGCGAACGAGACGCGCTACCAACTGCGCTACAGCCCCTTGTTCGTGGTGCTCAGAAAGCATAGCAGGGGCGACACGGCCTGTTCGCACCCCCCTGAACACCACGTGTCACAACAGCGCTCATTCACCCACGGCGCGACGGAAGGTCGTCGGCAGCGGCGAGTCCAGGTCGTCGAAGGCAGGGTCGTCGTCGTCCAGCTCGAGGGCGTAGGTGCCTTCGAGGGAGGGACGACGGGACAGCTCGGAGGCACCCTGCGCGATCATCCCGCCCGACCTGGTCGGCAGGCCGTCCTCACCGACCGGGCCGACGTCGCCGACCGATCGCACCTGGCCGTGCAGGAGGTGCTCCCGGCGCTGTGCCTCGGCGACCCGCGCGGTGCGACGCCTGCGCACCTCCTCCTCGATGCGTACCTGCCTGCGCAGGTAGCTGAGGTAGCCGATGAAGGTCAGGTCGACGGCGGCATGCGCCCACCAGATCCACGCCGACAGGAAGCCCGCGAGAACCGCGGTCGTGATCGCGGCGAGCAGCAGGAGCAGGACGATCCGCTGGCGGAATGCGTACTTCGCCCTTGCCAGTCGCGCCGCCGCCTCCGGATCGAACCCGCCCCGCCCCGGCCGGTAGCGCCTGCCTGCGCGGACGTCGTCGCCGTGCAGCGCACGCCAGTCCTCGTCGTCGCCGCTCTCGTCGTCGTAGTCGTCGAACTCGTCCCCGAACTCGTCGTCGCGCTCCCCGTCGAACTCCCTCCCGGAGTGCGCGTCGGGATCGGCCATGTCAGGGTCCTCCTCCGGATCGTCGACGACCTGTGAACGCCCCGATGCGCCCCGGCGG
Source organism: Actinoalloteichus fjordicus (assembly GCF_001941625.1). Lineage (NCBI taxonomy): Bacteria > Bacillati > Actinomycetota > Actinomycetes > Pseudonocardiales > Pseudonocardiaceae > Actinoalloteichus > Actinoalloteichus fjordicus. The sequence continues at coordinate 701,303 of NZ_CP016076.1, read as the reverse complement.
CTCGCCGCAAGGCCGTCCTGACGGCCCCCGGTCGACGCATCCTGACGGCCTGCGGCCTCTTGACGACCCGCCGCCGACGCGTTCTTTCCTCGACGAAGGACTCTGGCCTCCAGTGCGGAGTCGGCGGTCCGGACCACCTCCTGACGCCGCCGAGCGATCATCGGCACGAGCACGACGAGCCAGGCCAGCGCCAACGCTGCGAAGATCAGCGAACTCGGCATGATCCGTCACCTCCCCCCACCCACGAACGACACACGTATTCCCTCGTCACGCTAGCCACAGCTGTCACACCCATGTCGGAGGCGCGCCGACTCGCAGCCCGTTATGGAATGTGGCGATGATCGCCCATTCGGGTTACTGGCACGGCCGTCCAACACCCACTCTCCGTGCTGCTCGGACGGCACGCGGCAGGCGGGCCGACCCACCTGATCCGCGCGAGGTCCGCGCTCGGCGACGCTGCTCGACCCTGCCTGTCGACTGAGATTAACGACACATCATCCGTGCCGGTGATCGGACCCGATCTCTGGCGATGTCGACGATCACTCCCAGTCGGCCCGGCCTGCACGCACCAAGGCGGTCGCCGCTCCGTCGGCGACGTCCTCCGCCGTGATGGCCAGACACACGTGATCACGCCACATCTCGGCGACGTAGAGATAGCGCCGGAAGAGCCCCTCTCGTCGGAAGCCGGTCTTCTCCAGCACCCGCAGGCTCGCCTCGTTGTCCGGACGCACGGTGGCCTCCAGCCGATGCAGACCGGCGGCGCCGAAGCAGTGGTCGACGGCCAACGCCACGGCGGCGCTGGCGACGCCGCCTCGGGTCAGGCGTCGGCTCACCCAGTACCCGATCCATCCAGAGCAGAGCGCTCCTCGAACGATGTTGCCCACCGTGACCTGCCCGGCGAAGACCCCGTCGACCAGGATGACGAACGGAAGAGCCGTTCCGTGCCGGGCCAGCCGACGCATCCCCGCCCACTGGCCGGGCCAGGAGAACAGGGCGTTGCGTTGTTCCCAGCCCTCCGGCGAGGACGGTTCCCAGGCCTGGAGATGGTCGCGTTCCGCGAGTCGGATTCGGCTCCAGTCCGGTCCGTCCCACAATCGGGGACTCCGTAACGTCACCGTCCCCGCCGGGACCGTCAGGCCGCCCAACCGGGCAGGCCAGCCAGGATGTCCGTCGCCCTGCACCGCCCCAGTATGTCGATCGCGGGCAGGTAAGGGCCGCTCACCGTCGTGAGACACCGCCCTTTCACCCGAACGCCGGTATCGCCTCGGCAGCCGAGACGGCACGTCAGCACAGCCCGCCGCACGGCGACGTCGGGGCGTGGGTGAGCAGTCCCCGCAAGGTCCAAGACTCCCGGCGAGCGGCGGTCGAGTACGGAGACGACCTGCTTCCGCGCAGGCGCGATCAGGCCCGCTGAGCCAGGAAGCTGACCTGGACCTCTTCGCCTGCGGTGAGCTCTGTCACGTCTTCGTCGACGACGATGAGGCAGTTCGCCTCCGCCAGCGATGCCAGCAGGTGAGACCCGCCCGCCCCGACCGGTTGCACCAGATACTGCTCGCTGCCCCGGTCGCGCAGAAGCTGGCCGCGCAGATATCCACGACGTCCCTTGGTCGAGGAGACCGGCGACAGCAGTTCGGCGTTGATCACGCGGCGGTACGGGTTGCTCTTGCCCAGCGCGGCCCGGATCAACGGTCTGACCAGCACCTCGAAGACGACCAGTGCGCTCACCGGGTTGCCGGGCAGTAGGAAGGTCGGCACCCGGTCGGGACCGAGTCGGCCGAAGCCCTGCGTGGACCCGGGGTGGACGGCGACGCGGGTCATGTCGATGTCGCCCAGTTCCGCGAGGGTGGCCCGGACGTCCTTGCCCACCGTGCCGCCGACGCCGCCGACGATGACCACCACCTCGGAGAGCAGCAGCCTGCCCTCGACGACCTCGTGCAGTCGTCTGGTCTCGGCACTGACGATGCCCACCCTGGTCACCTCGGCGCCTGCGTCCCTGGCGGCGGCGGCCAGCGCGTAGGTGTTGACGTCGTAGACCTGTCCCCCGCCGGGGGGCCGATCGATGTCGACCAGTTCCTCCCCCACCGAGATGATCGACACTCGGGGCCGAGGATGCACCAGGACCTTGTTCCGGCCGACGGCGGCGAGCAGGCCCACCTGTGCCGCCCCGATCACCGCGCCTCGACGCACCGCGACGTCCCCCGTCTGCACGTCCTCGCCCTCGCGCCGCACGAACGCGGCCGAGGGCACCGAACGGTTCACGGTGACCTTCGCGGGATGCTCGTCGGTGTAGTCCAGGGGCACCACCGCGTCGGCCAGCGTCGGCAGCGGAGCGCCGGTGTTCACCCGCACCAGCTGGCCGGGTTGAAGTCTTCGCGGCTGCCGCGAGCCCGCGACGATCTCGCCGACCACCGGCATGGTGATCGGCTCCTCTGCGGCCTGCTGCACGTCCACGCTGCGCGCGGCGTAGCCGTCCACGGCCGCCTGATCGAACCCGGGCAGAGCGCGTTCGGCCACCACGTCCTCGGCGCAGAGCAGCCCCTGTGCCTCCGAGATGGCCACCCTGACCGGGGAGGGCCGCACGGCAGCGGCGAGCACCCTGGCCAACTGCTCGTCTACCGACCTCATCGTTATCGGACCTCACCGTTGTGCGCGAGGGCACTGCCCTCGGTGTCTAGGAGTCCCGCCGCCCCGGCGCGATCACCGCGCGGCGTCGGACAACCTCTGACTCAACCATTCCCGCAGCTCGGGGCCATACTCGGGGTTCTCTAGGGCGAAGTCCACTGCGGCACGCAGAAAGCCCCCAGGGTTCCCCAGGTCGTGGCGGCCGCCCCGGTGGACGACGACGTGCACCGGATGGCCCTCCTCGATCAGCAGCGCGACGGCATCCGTGAGCTGCAGTTCACCGCCCGCACCCGGGGTGATGCGATCCAGCGCGTCGAAGACGGCCCGGTCCAGCAGGTACCGGCCTGCGGCGGCGAAGGTCGACGGCGCGGCCTCCGGCGCAGGCTTCTCGACCATGCCCTTGACCCGCAGGACGTCCTCGATGTCAGTCGGGTCGACGTCGAACACCCCGTATGCCGAGATCTGCTCGCGGGGGATGTCGAAGGCGCACAGCACGCTGCCGCCGAACTGCTCCCGCACCTTCGCCATCGCGCTCAACGCCCCGGTTGGCAGCACCAGGTCGTCCGGCAGCAGCACGGCGACGGCGTCGTCCGACTCGGTGAGATTGGGCCGGGCACACGCGACCGCATGGCCGAGGCCCAACGCCTGCTCCTGAATCGCGACCTCGGCCTTCAACAGGCTCGGTGCGCGCCGCACCTTCTCCAACAGCTCCGTCTTGCCCCGATCGGCGAGCGTCTTCTCCAGGTCAGGGCGGGGCTGGAAGTGCCCGGCGACCGAGGACTTCTCCGGCGAGGTCACGATGATCAACCGCTCGGCGCCTGCCTCGGCGGCCTCGGCCGCGACGAGTTCGATGGCGGGCGTGTCGACCACGGGCAGCAGTTCCTTCGGCACCGACTTCGTGGCGGGGAGGAAGCGTGTTCCCAGGCCTGCGGCGGGCACGATGGCTGTGCGGAAGGCAGTCGTCGGGCTCATGGAGGGAGCCTAGCGGCACCCCTGGTCGCCGATGACGGAATCATGATCGCCGATACACAGGAAGCGACGAGTCGGCAGCTCCGACTCACCCGAAAGGGCCCGCCGGTGCTCCGCCGTCCTGCCCCCATCCACCATGAATGCCCTGATCGCCGCGGCGGGACGGCCGAGACGGTCGACATCGTGGGGGTTCGCGGTGGAGCCGGGGCTGGACACGCCCGGCGGCCTCTAGGGTCGAGGCATGAGCGCGAACCGGGAGTCGGGACATCCGTTCACGGACCAGGCCGTGGCGCCCACGACCCGTACCAAGGACGAGTGGCGCGACACGCTGGTCGCGGCGCGACGGGCGGTCTCGGCGGCGACGCGTGCCGCCGAGGCCGAGGCGCTCGCCGCCGTCCTGGGTGAACTCGCCGACGGCCTGGCGGGGGAGACGGTCTGCGCCTATCTCCCGGTACGCACCGAGCCGGGTTCGATCGACGGTCTGGATTCGCTCCGGCGGGCAGGCGTCCGCGTGCTGCTGCCGATCGTGGCGGGCGCCGGGGCACTGGACTGGGCCGAGTTCACCGGGCGGAACGGACTCAGGACGGGGCCGTTCGGACTCCAGGAGCCCGCAGGCTCTCCATTGGGCACCGCGGCGGTCGTCTGGGCCTCGTTGCTCCTGGTGCCCGCCCTGGCAGTCGATCAGACAGGTGTGCGGCTGGGGCGGGGCGGCGGCTACTACGACCGGTCCCTGCCCGGCGTGCGAGCGACGGCGACGGTCGCCGCGGTGATTCGTGACGAGGAACATGTCGACGCGCTGCTGCCCGCCGAGCCGCACGACGTGCTGATGACGTCGGTGCTGACCCCCGGCGGCGGGTTGCGACGCCTTTCCACGGCAGGCCGAAGGCGCCCGAGGTTTGCATAGTCCCCGAGGAAAGGCGCATTATTAATCTGGCACTCCCACTCCACGAGTGCCGGCAGATGTCCGGAGGAAACGCTGTGCCCACCTATCAGTATGCGTGCACCGCCTGCGACCACCGCTTCGAGGCGGTGCAGCGCTTCAGCGAGTCATCGCTGACCGACTGTCCGGAGTGCCAGGGCCGACTGCGCAAGCTCTTCTCCTCGGTGGGCATCGTCTTCAAGGGCAGCGGCTTCTACCGCACCGACAGCCGCAGCGGCACCGGCGACGGCTCCACCTCGACCGTCAAGGCGGAGTCCGGCGGTTCGGAGAAGAAGTCCGAGACCGCCACGCCGAAGAGCAGCGAGAGCAGCGGCTCCTCGTCCGGTTCCTCATCCGGTTCCTCGTCCGGCGGTGCGAGCGGTTCCGGCTCCGCAGGCGGCGCGGCGGGCTCGAACGGCGCCGCCAAGGCTGCCGCGTCCAGCTGAGCCGGGCAGCCGTCGTCTCCATCTCGGCACCATCACCTGACACGGCAGGCTGCCGCGCCCCTCGGACCATGAGGCGAGGGTCGGCGCGGTCGCCCGACCCGACGGGCCGAGCACCGTGCTGCCCGCCCGCCACAGCCCGGCAGAGCTGACGACCACCGAAGCAGCGTCGATCTGATCCTGCCGACGAGGAGCCTCGCCACGCCGCCGGCCGGCTCGGCGGTAGACGCCCGCCGGTCGCTGCCGGTGGCTGCTCCTGCGCCACGGACGAGCATCAGCGCGACCGGCGCCATGCCCGTGCGCAGGTGGCATCAGTCCGACCCGCCGCGGCAGGCGGCGAGACGCGTTCTTCCTGTTCAACGACTCGGCACGGTCTGTTCGGTCGGGTTATCGAGAAGCGAGGTCTGCCCGCAGGGTCCACCCGGTTGGGGTGCTGGACGGCGGCCGCCCGCCGGCTGCGAGCCCGCGCATCCGCCGGTCTCTCGCCTGCGGTCGCCTCGGAGTTGTCCACATCGCTCGAGTTATCCACAGGCCCGTGCATACTCGCTCGCTCCGCGTGATCAGGCCGCCTAACGTCGCCGACGTCAGAACGGTGAGTCACGGGAGGCGTCATGGCGACGAAGGAACGGCTGGGTCCGGGGCTTCGTGATCGGCTGTCGCGCCTCGTTCCCAGTGCTCGATGGGCACGGATGATGCTTCTTCGACGGGTGCTCGCCGCCGCCCTCGTGCTGCTCGCCGCCGCGCTGACCATCCGCTCGGCGGACTCGGCCGACGAGCACACCGTCCCGGCGTTGTTCGCAGTCCGCGACCTGGCTCCCGGCACCGCCCTCCGAGGCGAGGACGTCGTCGAGGGCCGGATACCGGACGACCAGGCTCCGGACGGGCTGCTGACCGGCAGCGACGACATCGTCGGCCGGGTCCTCGCGGGCGGTGCGCGACGCGGCGAGGCGATCACCGATGTCCGGCTGGTGGGCAGGCAGGTGACCACCCTCGCGGCGGGCGATCACACCGCTTCTGCCGTGGGCGTTCGCCTTGCGGACGGCGGGCTGGCCGATCTCCTGCATCCCGGTCGTCGGGTGGACGTGGTCGGCGTCGATCCGGATCTCGGCGCCGGGACGGTGCTGGCGGAGAACGCCGTGGTCATCGCGGTGCGTCCACCGGGCGAACCAGGGGATGACGGCAGGCTGGTCATCGTCGCCTTACCCGGTGACGTCGCCACGGTCGTGGCCGCCGCCTCCGTACTTCAAGACTTGACGATCACACTGCGTTGATTGTTCATCGCTGGGCGGAGTTAAGCGTCCCGGATCGATTGACTACCGTTCTCGGCGGCACTGATACGGCGACGCCTCACCACAGGCCGCCGTACCCAGCGAACGAGTCCCTGCCAGAGGAGCGACCAGATGTTCAAGGGCTTCAAAGACTTCCTGATGCGTGGCAATGTGATCGACCTCGCGGTCGCCGTCGTGATCGGCGCCGCGTTCACCTCGATCGTCACCGCTTTCACGACGAACCTGATCCAGCCGATCGTCGACATCATCGGCCCGGCCGACACCGGCAACCTCGGGATCAGGATCGGCACCCGCCCGGACGGCTCGGCCCTGAGCATCGACTTCGGCGCCGTGCTCACGGCCACGCTGAACTTCCTGATCGTGGCGGCCGTCGTCTACTTCATCTTCGTGCTGCCGATGAACAAGCTTCAGCAGCGGCGCAAGCGTGGCGAGGAGCCCGGGCCCGCCGAGCCGACCGACGTCGAACTGCTCACCGAGATCCGGGATCTCCTGCGAGCACAACAGCGTCAGGAACAGGCGGAGCGGGTGGAGAGCTGACCAGCAGCGCCTCGGCTCAGCCGTGGTGGGGCGGTCGGTTGTCCCGGTACCAGTCGTCGCCGTGGCCTGGGCGACCGTCCCGCTCGTCCCGCTCGTCCGCCGTCGTGGCGGGCAGGACGTCCCCGAACACCTCCTGCATCCGCCGAGCCGAGTAGGCCGCGCGGTCCGGCGTCGGGGCGGCCTTCCCGTTCTGCGGAGTCTCCATGGCTCAAGTATGACCCGGTCGCGGCGGGGGGCCGAGTGGGGCGGTGGGGGACGGCGACGGCGACGGGCACGACTGCAGGGTGCGCCTGCCCGGCCGGGCGTGAGCCAGGCCTGGTGTTCCACGCAAAGGGAACGTCGGTCCTGCGATACCGGAGTCGCCAGGCGTCTGCCTGGAGCGGTGCAGCCCGCACAGGCGGCAATCCGCCGTGGGGACGGCCGTCAGGCGGGCGTCTGACGGTGTGGGACGCGGCTCAAGCCACCTGCGTCTGCGGCGGCACGTGCCGGGTCGAGTCTCAGCACCGGACAGCCTTGACGTCGTCGGGGCCGCCGCCGCAGCCGGGCCTGCCCGCTCGGGAGAGTCTGGCGGAGTCGGCGTCCCCGGCAAGGCGCTTCGCCGTTCCCGGCCGGTCTCGTCAACCGGCGGAGGAGAACGGCCACGACATCGATAATGATGCCGAGACCCGGTAACACCGGAGACGAGAGAGAGGCGCCATGAGCAACTTCCTGGACAAGGCCAAGGAACTCGCTGCACAGGCTCGGGAGAAGGCGGGCAGCGTCGCGGAGAAGGCAGGCGACGCCGCGGCCAAGGGTGTGAGCGTGGTGGCGGACAAGGCCGACGACGTCACCGGCGGCAAGTACACCGAGAAGATCGAGTCCGTCAGCGAGAAGGTCGAGAAGGTGCTCGACCCGGACGGCAGCACGAAGAAGGACGACTGAGAGGTCACCTCGGCGACGCCGACGACACCGGCCCTGGGCCGCCGACCTTCGAAGCCGCCGACTCTCCGGCGGGATCCGTGAGTGGTGTCACATCGCCTCGGCGGGCGGCCGTCTGCCGAAGCCGTGCCCCACAGCAGGAGAACGCAACGAACCGGCCCCGGACGCACTCCGGGCTCCGTACCCACCACTGCGGCGGGGCCGGAGCCCGGTGTGAACCGACTCGACTGATCAGGGCGTCTCCAGACTGGACAGCTCCTCGATGACATGGGTCACCAGCGGGCTGAGCGTGGCCATTCCGTCGCGTACGGCGGATCGCGAGCCCGCGATGTTGACCACGAGCGTGCTGCCCGAGACACCGACGAGGCCGCGGGAGATGCCTGCGTCGACCGCGCCTGCCGCCAGGCCGGAGGCACGCAGCGCCTCCGCGATCCCCGGGACCGGCCGGTCGAGTACGCCAGCCGTCGCATCGGGCGTGACGTCTCGCGGAGACACTCCCGTGCCGCCGACCGTGATCACCAGGTCGACCCCGCCGATCACCGCCGTGTTCAGCGCGTTGCGGATGTCCACCAGCTCACCAGGTACGACGACACTGCCGTCGACGATGAAGCCGGTCTCCTCCAGAAGCTCGGTGACCAACGGGCCGGTGACGTCCTCGTACTCCCCCTGGGTGACCCGGTCGTCCACGACCACGACGAGGGCACGGCCGAGACGCTGCGCGCTGCGTTCCATACCGATCACCGTAGTGGGCACGTTCGACAGCAGATCGGACATCTGCGCAAGGCCGCCGTTAATGTCACCCGCGGCGACTAACGACTGGCCGCTGACCGTCACCGTCATGCCCGTCGAGGCAGTGTCGCCGGTTCCCACATCACTTGTCTTCATTCGCTCACTCACCAACCGTCTGGCTGCCCAATGTGACGTCCACGCTGCGTTCTCCGCCCCCGGAGTCGAGCACGGTGAGTGTCACCTGTTGGCCCGGGTCCTGGGAGCGCACGGCCGCCACGAGTGCGTCGCGGCCCTGAATGAGTCGATCGTCGACCCTGGTGATGATCTCGCCCGCCGAGAGTCCGCTCTCGGCCGCGGCACCGTCCGGCGACACCTCGGCGATCTCGGCTCCCGAGCCCTGCCGGGGATCGGTGACCGTCACGCCGAGGACCGCCTGCGTCGCCTGTCCGGTGTCGATGATCTCCTCGGCGATGCGCCGTGCCTGGTCGATGGGGATGGCGAAGCCGAGGCCCACCGAGCCCGCCTGCTGCTGTCCCTCTCCCCGGGGGCTGTAGATCACCGAGTTGACGCCGATGACCCGGCCCTGCATGTCGACCAGCGGTCCGCCGGAGTTGCCCGGGTTGATGGCCGCATCGGTCTGCACGGCGTCGAGGACCGTCGCCACGTCGGACGGCGACTCGCCGCCTGCGGCCACCGGCCGGTCGAGCGCGGAGATGATGCCCGAGGTGACGGTGCCCACCAGACCGAAGGGCGATCCGATCGCCACCGCCTGCTCCCCGACCGCCAGATCGTCGGAGCGGCCGAGTTCCGCCGGGGTCAGGCCGGAGACTCCCTCAGCACGCACGACGGCGAGGTCCGAGGTCGGATCGCGTCCTTCGATCTGGGCAGGCGCGGTGGTGCCGTCCTCGAAGGCGATCACGATCTCGCCGCCGCCCGCCGCAGGGGCGATGACGTGGTTGTTAGTCATGATCAAGCCGTCGTCGCTGAGGATGATCCCGGAACCCTCGCTGGCGCCCTGCTGGCTCTGGACCTGGAGTTGGACGACGCTGGGCAGCACCTTGTCCGCCACCTCCTGAACCGAGCCCTCCGGGGCGTCGGAGGCGTTCCTGGCGGGCGGCGGCTCCTGGTCGAGGGAGTTGACCGAGGTGCCGCCGTCGGCGAGCTGGTATCCGACGAGGCCGCCGACGCCGCCCGCGACCCCGCCGACCAGCAATGACAGCGCGACGACCCCTGCAACGACGCTGCCTCGTCCCTTCGGCCGCCGCCCGGCGGGCTGATCGCGATAGGAGTGTGAATAGTGCTGGCCGTAACCGGGGTACCCGCCGGGAACGCCGGCCGGTCCGCCTGCGCCGGGGGGCTGACCGCCGCCGGGCGCCGAAGGCTGATCCGGGCCGCCCGGCTGCTGCGGGCCGGCAGTGCCGCCGGAGACCTGGGCACCGAACGGCGGCGCACCGAGCCCGCCGGTGTTCCCGAGGCCGCCACCGGTACTACCGAAGCCGCCGGTGCTGCCGAGGCCGCCCGTGCTCCCGAAGCCGCCCGCACCGCCGCGCTCGGGGCTCGGCTGGTTCTGGTGTGACGCGGCGGCGGCTACCGCGCCGTACGCCGAGGACTGACCAGGCTGAGGCGGTCCGCCGTGGTCGCGGACGCCGCCAGGCTGAGCCTGCTGATCAAGCGGGGACGAGCCCGTCGAGGTGCCGCTCGCGGGGGTGCCTGCGGGACTGCTCCCGCCGTCGCGCTCCTCGGCTGCGGAGGCCGCCTGCCCCTGCGGGGCGCCTGCCTCGGGACCGGTGTCCGCGCTGACGCCGGGCTCACGATGAATCGGGACTCCGTGCGCGGGGGTGTCGGCACCGGCGGCATTCGACCCGAGATGGTCCTGGCCCCCGGCGGTCGGCTCCGGCTCGCTGCCCGGACCATTCGAGGTGTGCTCGCTCATGAGCCCACTGTGCACCGAAAGGCTGAGAACGGCCTGAGATCATCCTTTGGTTTTCCCACTGTTCGCACGCTCGTGAAAAACCAGCCGCCGCACTGCCCTGATCGGGCGTCACCCGTACGAAGGTGAATGAACGCCGTCGTCACCTGCGGCGACAATCGATCGGTCGCCCCAGACCACGGCCGGACGTCGTCGTGGCGTCGAATCGACGTGGCCGTCGAACGCCGTTCCGTCCGCCGACCACGCCGACCACGCCGACTACGCTCAGCCCAAGTCGCGCAGTCGCTGTGCCGTCTGTTCCGGCGTCGCGTCCCCGATCCAGACGCCCATGCCGGATTCGGAGCCTGCCAGATACTTCAGCCGGTCCGGGCCCCGAAGAATCGAGAACAGCTCCATTCGCAACCAGGAGAACTCCCGATCGGTGCGCACGGGTGCCTGATGCCAGCCCGCGATGTAGGGCAGCGGCCGGTCGTAGAGCCGATCCAGCCTGCCCAGGACGTCGAGATAGACCTCGGCGAACTCGTCGCGTTCGTCGGCGGAGAGTGCGGGCAGGTCCGGCACCGGCCGATGCGGGATGAGCTGGACCTCCACCGGCCACCGGGCCGCAGGCGGGACGAAGGCGGTCCAGTGCTCGCCGGAGTGGATCACCCGAGTCCCGGCGGCCCGTTCGGCGGCCAGGATGTCGCCGACCAGATGTCTGCCGTGCTCGATGAGATAGGGCCCGGCCATCTCCAGGTGGCGCGCCGTCCTGGGCGTGACGAAGGGGTATCCGTAGATCTGGCCGTGCGGATGATGCAGCGTGACGCCGATCTCCTCGCCGCGGTTCTCGAAGCAGTAGACCTGTTCGACGCCGGGCATCTCGCTCAAGGCGGCGGTCCGATCCGCCCAGGCGTCGACGACGGTCCGCACGCGACTGGCCGGGAGCTGCCCGAAGGAGGTCGTGTGGTCGGAGGTGAAACACACCACCTCGCAGCGGCCGGTGGCAGGGAACGAGGTGACCAGCGGCTCGCCGTCACGTTGGAGCACCACCGACGACGTCTCCGGCAGGTCTTGGGCGAACGACGGGAACCGGTTCTCGAACACGACGACGTCGTAGTCGGACTCGGGGATCTCCGAGGCGGGCCTGCCGGGCGCGCTCGGGCACAACGGGCAGGCGTCTGCGGGCGGCTTGTACGTCCTGGACTGGCGATGGGCGGCGATCCCCACCCACTCGCCGGTGAACGGGTCGCACCTCATTTCGGGGCGCGGATCTCGCGCGGGCAGCTCACGCGCGTCGACGGCGGTCCGCGTCGGTGCGGCGTCATCCTCGTCGAAGTAGATGATCTCCCGACCGTCCGCCATGCGGGCACTGGTCCGGCGCACCTGGTCACCTCCGTGAAAGCACTTGCTGACCCCTGGACGGATCGTAGGAGGCTGTCATCCTGCCCGGTCAACCGGCGCGGCCGGGCAGCCGAAGCGTGAAGAGGGCACCACCATGCGGCGCCGTCCCCACCGATGCGCTGCCGCCGTGTCGCTCGGCGGCCTGCTTGACGATCGCCAGCCCGAGGCCGGAACCGGGCAGAGTCCGGGCCTCGGAGGAACGATAGAACCTCTCGAACACGTGCGGCAGGTCGGCCTCCGCGATGCCCGGCCCCTCGTCGGCGACGGCCAGCGCGACCCCGCCGACCATCTCCTCGGCGAGCGTCACCCGCACCACCCCGTCCGTCGGACTCCATTTCGCCGCGTTGTCCAGCAGGTTCAGCACCGCCCGTTCCAGCGCGTTCGCGTCCCCGAGCAGCAGCCAGGGGGTCAGCGAGACCTCGAACTCGATGTCCGGCGCACGGCGCCGCGCCCGGTCGACCGCCCGTTCGATCACCTCGACCAGGTCGACCGGTTCGTGCACGATCTGCGGGGCGTCCTCCCTCGCCAGCTCGACCAGGTCGCCCACCAGGGTCGACAGCTCGTTGATCTGGGCACGCACGTCGTCGTAGATCTCCTCGCGATCCTGCTCGGCGAGTTCCGGCGCGTTCGGACGGTTCGAGGCCAGCAGGAGCTCGATGTTGGTGCGCAGGGACGTCAGCGGAGTCCGCAATTCGTGGCCTGCATCGGCCACCAGCCTGCGCTGCCGTTCCTGCGACTCGGTGAGCACGCCGAGCATCGAGTTGAAGCTGGTCGTCAACCGGGCGAGTTCGTCGTCCCCGGAGACGGTGATCGGCCGCAGGTCGCCGGTGCGGGCGATCCGCTCGGTCGCGGCGGTCAGCCTGCTTACGGGACGCAGCGCGGTCCTGGCCACCGCCGTGCCCGCAGCCGCGGCGACACCGACCCCGAGCCCGCCCGCCACCGCGAGCACGAGAGTCAACCTGCTGAGAGTGGCCTTGATGTCGTCCAAGGGCTGCGCCACCACCAGGCTCGCACCCGGCTGGATGGGCAGCGTGATCACTCGGCAGTCGGAGGCGACGTCGGTACGCAGCGAGTGCGACAGCTTGCCCTGGGCGACCGCCAGCTCGTTCGGCCCGACCGGCGGCTCCTTGTCCCCGCCGAAGACGACGTCGCCACTCTCGTAGACCTGGGCGATCCGCACATCCGCGGCGGCGAACAACGCGGCGGGTGCGGACTCGAGCCGGGCGTTCGCGACGCGAGGACCCTCCACCGCCTGGGTAGCCCGCTCGAACAGGCTCGCGTCGAGCTGGTCGTAGAGGCTGTTGTACACCGTCACGTAGGCGCCGAGCGAGGTCAGCGCCACCGCGCCGCCGACACAGATCGCGGCGAGCAGGGTGACCCTGGTCCGCAGCGCGACTCGCTGTCGCCAGCTCTCCAGTCTGCTGGGCGATCGGTTGTGCTCCTCGTCGGCGAATCCGACCGTCACGGAGCCGTCTCCCGGAGCACATAGCCGACGCCGCGAACCGTATGGATCAGCCGGGACTCCCCCGCTCCCTCGGTCTTGCGCCGCAGGTACCCGATGTAGACCTCCAGCGCGTTCCCCGAGGTCGGAAAGTCGTATCCCCACACCTCTTCCAGGATGCGGCTGCGAGTCAGCACCTGTCTCGGGTGGGCCAGCAGCAGTTCGAGGAGGGAGAACTCGGTCCGGGTCAGACTGATCGATCGCTCGCCCCGCCGCACCTCTCGCGTGCTGACGTCGAGCGACAGATCCGCGAAGCACAACGGCGGCGGCAGGTCGCCCTGTCCGTCGTCGGGGTCCGGCGTGGCCCGGCGCAGCAGGGCCCGCAGCCGAGCCAGCAGTTCCTCCAAGGCGAAGGGCTTGGGCAGGTAGTCGTCGGCCCCCGCGTCGAGACCCGCCACGCGATCCGACACCGCGTCGCGGGCCGTCAGCACCAGGATCGGCAGGTCGTCGCCGGTCCCTCGGAGTCGTCGGCAGACTTCGAGGCCGTCGAGACGCGGCATCATCACGTCGAGGACCATCGCGTCGGGTCGCTCCCCGGTCACGGCGTCCAAGGCCTGTCGGCCGTCAGCGGCAAGCTCGACCTGATAACCGTTGAACTGCAGAGACCGTCGCAGCGACTCGCGTACGGCACGGTCGTCGTCGACCACGAGGATGCGCATGTCGCCAGTGTCACCTCTCGCCCTGAGAGCGACCTGAGAACGCGCCGACGATCCGTGTCGACCGCTGCGGGCGGATCAACGACGGGCACGGTCCGACAGCAGACCTGCGAGGTCAGGCACGGTCGGTGGTGCAGACACCGTCAGTGCGTGGGGTCCTTCGGCAACGGGGCGTTCCACCGTCGCCAGAGCGCGAGGACCCGAAGCCCGACCACCAGCGTCGAGCCGATCAGGGCGACCGGCCCGGCAGGCAGGCCGAGCATCTCACCCGCCCCCACGACGACGGTGCCGACCAGTGCGGCCACCGCGTAGATCTCCCGGCGCAGCACCAGCGGAACCTCGCGAAGCAGCAGATCACGCAGGATTCCGCCGCCGATCCCGGTGATGAGGCCGATCAGGCAGGAGGTGTAGACCGGAGCGCCCAGTGCGAGCGCGGTCGCCGTGCCCGAGGTGACGAACAGTCCGAGTCCGACCGCATCGGCCAGCAGTACCGCGCGTCGCAGCCGGGCGAGCTGCGGGTGGAACTGGAATGCCAGCAGCCCGGCGGCGCCGGAGACGAGCAGGTAGCGCCAGTCCTGGAGCGTCGTGGGCGGATGCACGTCCAGCATCAGGTCTCGGATGACACCGCCGCCGAGTGCCGTCACCATGCCCAGCACCACGACGCCGAACAGGTCGAGTCTGGCTCGCACCGCCGCCAAGGCCCCCGACACGGCGAAGGCCGCGACGCCGAGGAACTCCAACACGAGAAGCACGGAATCGGAGCGTACGGATCGGCGCGCGGTGCGGCAGAACAGCCCGCTGCTGCCGATTCTCGGCCGTGCCGCCCGACCTGCGGCCACGTCCTCGACCACACCGGGCGCCGGACCGCGACCGCCGCCGGCGGCGGTTGATCAGGGAGCCGTGCGCGGAAGCCGGTCGACGGCGCGACGGGTCAGGATTCGCGAGCAGGCTCGGTGAGGACCTCGGCGGAGAACATCGTCACAAGCTCGATGCCACCGATCTCGGCGAGGTTCTCGCCTGCGCGACGCCATTCCGGCGACCGTAAGGCGGCCCGCATCTCGTCGACGGAGGCGAAGAACATCTCGGCGATCAGGTAGGGCTCGACGTCGCCGAGGAACCCTGCCAGGTGCACCCGGTCGATCCTCGCGACCTCGGTCCGCAGCAGGCCGGGAGTCCTGGCCACCAGCGGAAGGTGCTCGGCGAAGTAGCGATCATCGAAACCGCCGTCGGTCGGTCTCCGGTACAGCGCGATGTACTTGATCATGAGGCCACTCCACGGTCGGCTTGGCGAGCGAATGTAACAGTCGCCACAGGCGGACCGGCGCCGTGCGAACTCCCCCGATCTCGGGATGCACTCTCAACTCGAATTGATCAACCTGAAAGTTTCCTACAGCGTGGCGTAAGCAAAGCGAGTTCAAACCTACACCTTCGGTCTAGTGATTCACCCTATCAGCGGTATACCTAGATGGCGCTGAGCAACTGCTCTCCATTGCAAAAGCGGGCGGAACAGCGGCGCCCCAGCCGCTCGCCAGTACCCGATCCGCTGCCGAGACTGCCCCTGGACGGCCGAACATCGACACACCGGAGACCTGAACTGCGCTGGTAGTGCCCTCGGGCACCGAGTCGACGCGAAGAAACTTCGCCATTACGACACAAAGCACAGGCTGGTTGGAACCGCAAGACGGGCATGGCAGTCGAAAAGGACGGCACCGCATACGGCGGGTCGCCCATCCGGGTAGCCTGTCCCAAACCGCAGCAAGCATGGCCCATGCCGATCAGGCAGGCTGGCAGGAGATGTCAAGTCCGTGGTTGATCGCAACGATTCGCCCCTGGCGGAACACCTTCCGCAGCAGGACCGCGAGGTGCGACTGCTGCTGGAGTCCGGACGCGTACTGGAGGCGAACGCCCTCTTCGACGAGGTCGTCTCCGGAATGCCACCAGGCGAGGATGATCGCTGGCGACGCGCCACCGTGCTGGTGCATCGGGCCGTGGTCGCCTTCCGACTCAGCCGGATCCCACTGGCGCTCGAACTCGCGGCCGAGGCCTGGGTGGAGTTGGACGCAGAGCGCCCGGAGGGCACTGCCGCCGCCCAGACCATCGGAATGCTCGGCTATCTCGTGGAGAGCATCGGGCACCGCCGTGCCGCACTGGACATGATGCGGGTCTCGGTCGAACTGGCCCGCCGCGCAGGCCACGCCGAGACCCTGGCGCACTGCATGCAACGGCTCGGCGGCACCTTGAACATGCGCGCCGCCGAGGCACCTGCCGACGACGCGAAACGGATCTTCGCCGAGGCTCGAGGCATGCTCGACGAGGCCTTGTCCCTGGTCGGAAACGGCTTCCTGCACCGAGCGCTGCTAGCGGCGTACAGCAGGTCGCTGGCCGGACTCGGCGAGCTGGCCGAAGCGGAGGAATTGGCGCAGCGGGCCCTGCACCTCAACGAGATCGCGGAAGACCGATGGGGCCTGGCCGTCGCCAACTGGGTCCTCTCCGGTGTTCGCCGCACCCAGGGTGCGCTGCCCGCAGCACGAACCCTGGCCAGCCGTGCGGTCGCCGAGGCCGACCGAGTCGGCGACACGATCATGCTGCGCCGCGTCACCCAGGACCTGGCCGACATCTGCGCCGATCTCGGCGACCACGTCGGCGAGGCCGAGGCACTCCGGCGGGGCATGGCAGCGGGCGGCAAGATCCTCGACACGCTCCAGGAGGCGTTAGGACAGGCGTTGGAGCAGCGCAGGCTGGCGGTCCAGGCCCAACGGGTCGCCGTCGCTGCGCAGGAGGCTGCGGCGCGCGACCCGCTGACCGGGCTGGTGAACCGGCTCGGGCTGGAGCGCACCGCACCACACCTGATCAAGCGCACGGCCTCCCGAGGACGGGTGCCCTGGCTGGTGCTCGTCGACGTCGACTGGTTCAAGGACGTCAACGACGACGCGGGTCATGCGGCAGGCGACGCCGCCCTCCGCGAGATCGCGCAACTCCTGCGTCGGGAGTGCCGCGCCGACGACCTGGTCGCGCGCTGGGCAGGCGACGAGTTCGTCATCCTGCTCGTCGATGTGAGCGACGAGCGGACCGAGGCGGGCCCCACCGTCGCCGAACGCATCCGGGCCGCCGTCCACGGCCACGACTGGCGCCTCGTGCTCGGCAAGACGACCAGGCCGCCCACGGTCAGCATCGGCGTCGCGGCCGGACCCGCACAACTCGATCAGCTCTTCACCGCAGCGGACAATGCGCTCTACCGCGCCAAGCGGCAGGGCCGCAATCGCGTGGAGGTCCAGCCCTCCACAGGCGACGAGCTGAACACCAGGGCCGCGAGCACCCTCACCACGCGCTGACTCGCGCCGCCGTTCCCGCCCGCTCATGCCTCGGTGCGGCCTGCAGCGAGCCGATCATCTGGTCCACGACGTCCCCTCGGCGGGCCCGCCACACCATGCTCACCGCCGAGGAGGGGGCGGGACTACGTCGCGCTCCGCCGAACCACGGCAGTACCGCCGCATCGAGACCCGACCGTGGGTCGGTGTCGGCAACCGGGTTCCTCGCCTCGACTGCGGGCCGCTAGGATGATGAGGGACGTGACGGGGGTTCGGAACCCGCCACGACCACCGCACGACACGGCCTCGTAGCTCAGGGGATAGAGCACCGCTCTCCTAAAGCGGGTGTCGCTGGTTCGATTCCAGCCGGGGCCACCACGCTGACCAGCGGCGGAGCGTCTTCAGATGCTCCGCCGTTCGTCGTCTCGGGATCGTTTTGGTCTGGTCCGAGCGCGGAGACATCCGTTCCGAGCGGATCTGGCGCACGATCGCCGCGACGCCGACGAGTACGACACCGGAAGACGGCACGACAACCCGATAGCGCAAGGCCGCCACTCCCAGCGGCGTTCTGGCCACCGCGTCTGGTGCCGAGCGCGGAGATCACCGACGCCGTGCCGATCAATATTTCGACTTATGCACTCACGCGGTCACCCGCGCGTTCGGAGTAACCCGGCACACGCATATGACGACAAAGCCGGTCCGAATCCGTCGGCCCGTCGCACCTGTCCCCGATCGGGTGAGGGCGGAATAGGAGCCGCGGAGCACGAGTTGGCAGTGACATGCCATTGACCGGTGAGTATGCACCCAGCACGTCGGAACGGACTCGCGAACAGGTGGAGCTTTATGAATCGTCTGGCGGAACCGAAGGCACCACGCTCCAGGGACTGCCCGTCATCGTGCTCACGACGCTCGGGGCCAGGTCGGGCAGGCTCCGCAAGAACGCGCTGATGCGTGTCGAGCACGAAGGCTCCTACGCGGTGGTCGCGTCACTCGGCGGCTCGCCGAAGCATCCGGTCTGGTACTACAACCTCCGCTCGGAGCCGAGGGCGGAGTTGCAGGACCTGACCGTCAAGAAGGACTACATCGCCAGGGAGGTCACCGGCGACGAGAAGGCCGTGTGGTGGAAGCGCGCTGTCGATGCGTTCCCGCCCTATGCGGAGTACCAGCAGAAGACCACGCGAGAGATCCCCGTCTTCGTGCTGACTCCTGCGGAGGACTGAACTCTTCCCTCCGCCAAGGTCTCGCCCCGCCACGTCTCGCCCCGGCAGGTCTAGCCTGCCGGGATGCCGCAGGCCTGCGATCGGGTGCCCACGATCGCCGAGAGCGATCCGGTGCCTGCCGATGGGAGGAGCTGATCGCGCGCCTCGGGGCGTCGTTCACCGGGCATCGCCCCGCCCGCGATAACGGTCGAGCCCGCTCCGCAGGCCTGTCAATCGAGTACTTCTCACCCGGATGGCGTGATCTCGCGCGCTCCCTGCCTCGATTCACCTCCGTAACATCGACAGGGGAGGCCGCCGCCGCGCAGTCGGCAGGCGCCGCGATATGGACGGCCGCACGGCGAAGGGGACACGACATGAATCAGGTCACGGTCGCCGCCGCTGCGGGCACCGCCATCGTCGACGCGGTGGCCGCCGACTCGTGGCGCCAGGCAGTAGACGAGGTCACCAACTGGTGGCGGCGGTTCCGCCCTTCCGACGTGCAGACCATCGAAGCCGAACTGGTGGAGGTCCGAGACGAGATCCTCGCGGCCCCCCAGAACGACTCGGACGGCGCCGCGACGATGGCAGAGCTGGCGGTCGAGTGGAAGCGCAAGCTCGCCAGGTTGATCAGGGACGACCCGACGGTCGAGGCGGAACTGCGCCTGCTCCTCGACGAGCGTCTGCAGCCGTTGGTTCCGACAGGCCGCCGACAACGGATCGGCCAGGTCACGATGACCGCCACCTCCCATGATCACAGCCGGGTGTATCAGTCTGCGGGCGACATGACCATCAACGAGCAGTGATCCTGGAATTTGTCCCGGTGTGCGGGTCGCCGCCCGCCTGCCGCCACGGCGGGCTGTCGCGCCAGCCGGACACCGGCGTCTCGATCAGCAGGCGACAGCACGGCAGGTTGGGCAGCGCACCGGGATCGTGGGCGTCTACGCTGCGGATCGCCTACTGGTGAGCCTCGCCTCGGCAGGCCCTCGCGCCCCGCGTCCCACCAAGGATCGACTCGCCCGGCCCAGGTCGCCGTCGCCGGACGAAGGCGGTGATCACCTCGTGAGGGCGATCCACACGCGGCGAGGGTCGCCTCGTCCAGCAGGCTGATCGAGGAGCCGGCGCAGGTGATCATCTCCCTGAGGACGTCGTTCGACCCCGCTGAGGTCGGGGAGTTGTACGACTCCGTCGGCTGGTCTGCCTATACCCGAGACCTCGCGAAGCTCGTCCGGAGCCTGACCGGCTCTCCTCTCGTCATCACCGCTCGGGACGAGTCGGGTGAGCTGCTCGGACTGGCCAGGACGGTCTCGGACGACGAGACCGTCTGCTACGTCCAGGACCTCCTCGTGCGACCCGCCGCCCAGCGGCCGGGCATCGGTCGAGCCCTTCTCCAACATCTCGATGAGCGCTACCCGCACTGTCGATCCTTCCTCCTCACCACTGATCGAGGATCGACCGAGGACGGCCGGAAGTCACGCGCCTTCTATCGAACGTTCGAACTGATTTCACCGGAGGAACAGGAATTGGCGGTGTTCGTCAAGCCCATTCATCGCCGCTGACTTCTCCACCGGAACGACGCAGGTCGCGAACACGTCGGATCAACTCTCCTCGGATGGTCGGGCCGACCGGTTCGCTAGTCCGACGTGCGGCCGACCGACTGCCGGTCAGCGCCCAATCAGGCGATTCAGCGCCAGCCGCGTGCCGCCGTGATCCCCTTCTAGGACGTCGCGGGCTTCGGCCGTCGGGCCTTGTCCGGGCCGCTGAAGGACGATGAACACGATCATCGCGGTGGCGATCTCACGAGTTCACCCGATCGTGGATCACGACTTCCTGCACACTCGCTCCACGGCCACCGCGATATCCGCACCTAGGTCGTAGATCGTTCATCAACTTGCATCGACCTGCGACGATGCGGCCGTCGGCGATCCTTCGCGCGACGACAGGACCGATACCGATACGAGATCGTGTCAGCGAACGGACGACTGCTTCTGGTTAAGCGGCCACGAACTTGGAACAATCTACGTTGCCGGATCGTTCGAATATTGACAAGCCCGCCCGACGGTTACTCCATCAGGGTAAGCAGGCGAGGCGCCTCAGGACCGGAGGTGGCTGCACTGAAAGCTTCCGCACTGAACACGTTAGCCGCGCACACCCCTGATCTGTTGTCCGATCAACCGAACCTGCGGCTTTCCCCCCACCTCGCCTGCCGCACAACCGTCTTCTCCGACAACCCGGCGACCCACGCATTAGACACACCGAGATTTGCCGAATCCGTCACGACGCCCGGAGGTCCTGGAATGAACGCCACCACGCCTGCCGCCGCCGGAAGCACGCTGGCATCGGGAATCCGTGCCGAGTCGGGTCGCCGAGTCGGCAGTCTGATCCGCGAGTCCGCCCCCGAACTCCGTCTCGGGTGCTCGGTCCCTCAAGTCGTCGGTGACCTGACCGTCACCGACGATTGAGCCGGCCGTACGAGCATCGGACCCGGTGAAGGGCCCCCCGTGACATCGAACCGCCCGCCGGATCACCCGGATCACGGCGGGACGTACTCCGCAGAAGGTCATGACGCATCCCGCGTCTACCAGGCACAGCGGGACATCGTGATCGGCGAGACCTCCGTCGAGTCTCCGCCGATCGCCGTGGTGCATCAGTTACGCGGCCTGTCAGAGGGCAGGCCGGACCTCTTCGTGGGGCGAGAAGCCGAGGTCGAGCTCCTGCGTTCGTCGTTGAGTCCCGACCAGGAACGACAGGTCACCACCACCGTTGTCTCCGCGGTGGCCGGGATGGGCGGGATCGGCAAGACCGCGCTCGTTCGTCATGTCGCCAGGATCGCGGTGGACGAGCAGTGGTTCCCGGCGGGTGCGCTGCTCGCGGACCTGCACGGCTACGACTCCTATGCGTCGCGTCGCGTCCTGGCCCACCACCTCGTCGGTCCGCTGCTCCGCGCCATCGGCGTGGCCACCCTCGACCCGACTCCGGCGGGCCAGTTCGCCCAGTACCACCGCCAACTCGGCAGACTGGCCACCCGCAACAGGGCGCTGCTGCTGATCCTGGACAACGTCGCGGACCAGGAGCAGATCGAGGCGCTGCTCCCGGCGGAGCGACTGCATCGGGTCCTGATCACGACTCGCGAGCCGCTGAACGCCGTGGTCGCCGACCAGAACCTGCGGCTGGGTCTGCTCGACGAGCAGACCGCCGTCGCGCTCGTGTCCGCGACGATGGTCAAGGCCTGGTCCGCCGATCCCAGGGCCCATGCCCAGCCCGCAGCGATGCGGGAGCTGATCAGGCTCTGCGACATGCTGCCGCTCGCCCTCGGCATCGTCGCGGGCATCCTGGTCGCCGAGCGAGACCTCACCCTGGCGGACATGGTCGACGAGCTCCGTGACGGCGCCACTCGACTGGACGTCCTCACCGACGGAATCCGCGCCGTCCGCACCGCGTTCGACCTCTCCTGGGATCGGCTGCCCGCCGACCAGGCCCGCCTTCTGAGCCTCGTGGCACTGAATCCCGGACCCGACTTCGCACTGGACACCGCCGTCGCGCTCGCGGACCGGCCTCGCCAGCAGACGCACACCGCACTCCGCGCCCTGGTCGGCGCACATCTGCTGGAGCGCACCAGCAGCAGGCGGTGGCGAGTCCACGACCTGATCCGCCTCCACTCCGCCGAGAAGCTCCGGGATCACGAGGGCGGAACCGGGGACGAACGCCAACGGGCGCTCGCGATCACGCGAATGCTCCAGCACTACCTCACGTCCGCGGACGCCGCCGCCGCGCACTTCGACGGCGCGCCCGCGACCACGCCCCGATTCCCGACTCATGAGGCCGCGCGCCGCTGGCTCGACGAGGAGCGGGGCAACCTCCTCGCGGCCGTGGTCCTGGCGCTCCCGTCGCATCCCGAGGTCGCCCTGCATCTGCCGTTACGGCTGGCCCGGTACCTGCACCGCCAGCGGCACTTCGACGACATGATCACCGCCCACCAAACCGCCGTCCGCGCCGCCCGCCGCCTCGGGGACCGCCGGGCCGAAGGTACTGCGCTGAACAACCTGGGCACCGGCCTCCAGGAGGCGAGGCGCTTCGAGGAGGCCGTGGCTGCGCATCAACAGGATCTCGCCATCTGTCGCCGCATCGGCGACCGGCACGCCGAGGGCACCGCGTTGAACAACCTCGGCATCGCGCTCCAGGAGATTCGACGCTTCCCCGAGGCGGTCGACGCACATCGCCAGGACCTCGCGATCTGTCGGGAGACCGGGGATCGCGACGCCGAGGGAGTGGCACTGAGCAACCTCGGCATCGCCTTGCAGGAGACGGGACACCTGCACGAGGCCATGACCGCCCACCAGACGGCCGTCGACCTCTACCGGGAACTGGACGATCCCGGTGGACAGGCGGCGGCACTGAACAACCTCGGCATCGCCCTCCAGGAGTCCCAGCGGTTCGAGGACGCCGTCGAGACACATCGCGCCGCGGCAAGCCTCTATCGACAGGTGGGCGACCGCCCTGCCGAGAGCCTCGCCCTGAGCAATCTCGGTCTCTGTCTGCGCAGGCTCTCCCGGATCGAGGAGGCGGTGGCCGCACATCGCCTGGACCTGGTGATCTGTCGGGAGACCGGCGATCGGCACGCCGAGGGCATCGCCCTGAGCAACCTCGGCATCGCCCTCCAGGAGATCGGACAGCTCCCCGAGGCGGTCAGCGCCCACCAGGCCGCCGTGGACCTCTATCGACGACTCGGGGACCGACACGGACAGGCCGTCGCGCAGAACAACCTCGGAGTCGCCCTTCGGCAGCTGCGCCACCAGGAACAGGACGGCATGTCCGGGGCCGAGGGCGGCCGTAGCGGCTCGTCCGATCGGGCGGCAGACAGGTCGGGGCCTCGGGTCGACCACGCGGACGAGGCGGCGGCGGGCGGTTCGCGAACCGGCCGCACGCTGAGCAATCTCGGCCTGAGCATCATGCGGCTGCTCCGATCCGAGGACGTCATCGAGGCACATCAGCGCGCGACCACGCTGTTCCGCGAGACCGACGATCGGCACGGCGAGGGCATCGCCTGGAACAACCTGGGGCTCGCGCTCCAGGAGGCCGAGCAGTTCACCGAGGCCGCCCCCGCGCACCGACAGGCCGCCGAGCTGTTCCAGCAGACCGAGGACCGCCGAGGTCAGGGCATGGCGCTCCAGCATCTCGGGTTCGCATTGGACGCGGCGAATCTGCGGGCGGAGGCACGGTCCGCATGGCGGTCGGCCCTGCAGGTCTATGTCGAATGCGACGACCAGCAGCGCACGCTGACGCTGCGCAGGATGCTGATCGACGCGGGCGATCACGACCTGCCCGGCTGAGCCCGTCCGCACCTGCGGCGAGGGCAGCCCGCCGCGCCCAAAGAGAGTGGCTAGGCACCCTGATTCGGGCAGGCGACTGTACGAGAATGATGCGCACGCGGCTGGTCCGGCGCCGGCCGCGCCCAACCGAGAGGACCCGAGATGACCACCGCGACCACACGGAGAGTCAAGCGGCTTCCGCTGTTGGGCTGGTCGTTCATCTTCACCGTCTACTCGCTGTTGGGCATCGGGCTCATCGTGTTGATGACGGTGAGCAGTGCGCTGCTGGTCCTGACGGTCGGCCTGCCGCTGGTCGTGGGATTCGCCTACTCCATCCGCGGCTACAACGACGTCTATCGGCTCTGGGCCGGGCACATCCTGGGCACGTCGGTCATCCGCCCGTACCGGCCGATCCCGAAGGGCAACCTGTTCAGCAGGCTCCGCGTGATCGGCAGCGATCCCGCCACCTACCGGGACTACGCCTGGCTGTGGATCAACGCCATCCTCGGGTTCGCGATCTCCCTCGTGTCGCTCGCACTGTTCGCGTCCACGATCTTCTACGGCATCATGCCGGGCCTGGTGCAGATCGTCCCCGAGGGCGTTCTCGACCTGTACCTCGGGCCCGTCGAGGTCTCCCGCACCCAGAACACCCTGCTGTACTGGGTGTTCGCGCTGATCTCCTTCGGCCTGTGGTGGTGGCTGGCGCCAAAGATGATGGTGGGCTACGCGCGGCTGGCGGCAGTCATGCTCGGCATCAGCGAGCGCGCCCGCCTGTCGCTGCGGGTCGACGCGCTGGCCAGCTCCCGCGCCGAGACCGTGGGCACCCAGGCGGCGGAGCTGCGGCGTATCGAGCGGGATCTGCACGACGGTGCCCAGGCCCGGCTGGTGGCGCTGGGAATGAGCCTCGGGATGGCCGAGGAGATGCTGTCCAACAACCCGGCCGTCGCGCAGGAGCTGCTCACCGAGGCCCGCCAGTCGACCAGCCTCGCGCTGTCCGAGCTGCGGGACCTGGTCCGCGGCATCCATCCCCCGGTGCTCTCCGACCGAGGCCTGACCGGCGGCATCCAGGCCCTCGCCATCGGTAGCCCGCTTCAGGTGCAGGTCGACGTCGTGCTGCCCGCCAGGCTGCCCGCTCCGGTGGAGTCGGCCGCCTACTTCGCGGTCGCCGAGGTGCTCACCAATGCTGCGAAGCACAGCGGCGCCACCGAGGCATGGGTACGCGCACGCCACGTCCGAGGCTCACTCAGTGTGCTGGTCGGCGACGACGGCCGAGGCGGCGTCGTGCAGGACTCCGCAGGCGGGCTGCACGGGATCGAACGCAGGCTCAACGCCTTCGACGGGACGATGCACATCAGCAGCCCCGTCGGCGGACCGACGATCGTGTCGATGGAACTGCCGTGCGTGCCGGAGTGACCCCCGGTCCGCCCATGCTGAACACTCTCGATACAGCCGGGACCCGCGCCCGGACGAGTTCTCTCATCACCCTGGAGTCCGTGTGCGTGTCGTCCTCGGCGAAGACCTGGTTCTGCTCAGAGAGGGCCTGATCCGGCTGCTCACGGCCTATGACTTCGAGGTCGTCGAGGCAGTCGACAATGGTCCGTCGCTGCTGCGTGCCCTGGTGACCCATCGACCCGACGTCGCCGTGGTCGACGTGCGGATGCCGCCCACCTTCACCGACGAGGGCCTGCGGGCCGCCATCGAAGCCCGTCGTCAGTTGCCGGGTCTGCCGGTGCTGGTGCTGTCCCAGTACGTCGAGCAGCTCTACGCACGCGAGCTCATGTCGGACCGCAACGGCGGCGTGGGCTACCTGCTCAAGGATCGGGTCTCCCAGGTGAGCCAGTTCGTCGAGGCGATCCGCCGGGTCGCGGGCGGTGGCACGGCGATGGACCCCGAGGTCATCTCGCAGCTGCTGGCCACCAAGCCCGAGCCGCTGGAACGGCTGACGCCGCGCGAACGGGAGGTCCTCGGTCTGATGGCCGAGGGACGGTCGAACGCCGCGATTGCCGGGCGGCTGTTCATCAGCGAGAACGCGGTCGGGAAGCACACCAACAACATCTTCAGCAAGCTGGGTCTGCCCCCCTCGGAGGACGACAACCGTCGGGTCCGCGCGGTGATCGCCTACCTCGACGCCTGATCCCCTCGGGTCCCTCGCCGCGGTGGCAGGCGATGCCTCGGCCCGCGTCGGCAGCACGCCATCCCAGGCGGCGAGCGCCCCTCGTCGTCGCCGGCCGTCCGCGGCCCTGGTTAACCTTGCCGGAACGCTCGACCGACGGCTGGGGAGAAGATGACCGAGGCTCGCAGACTCGCCGATGAACTAACAGACGTCCTCTTCGACGTCGACCCGCTCAGCCCGACCCTGTTCGGCATTTCCGGACACGACAACACCCGGCTCGCCGACCACGGAGACAGCGCCTGGGAGTCCCTGCGCGCCCGGCTCTCCGACGTGGCCCGCCGAGCCGGTGAGATCGACCTGACCCCCCTCGACGCCGAGGATCGGCTCACCGTGGCCGTCGTGCGGCAGCAGGCGGAGTCCGCCATCGAGACCGGCGACCTGCGCAGCGCAGAGTTCACCATCACGGACTCCTTCTTCGCTCCTGCGGGCGAGCTGTTCAGCCTGCTGCCGATGATCACCCTGCCGGGAACCGCCCAGGCCCAGGACTATCTCGCCAGGCTCGAAGCCATTCCCGCCTTCCTTGCGACGCTCGCGGACGGGCATCGCGCAGGCATCGCCTCCGGCCGGGTACCGGTGGAGCACCTGGTGACCAAGACGATCGCCATGCTGGATCGCTACCTCGCCGATCCGGATGCCGACCCGATGGCGCAGCCCGCACCGGCCGAGGCCGATCCGGCCTTCGAGTCCCGCAGGCAGAAGATCCTGGCGGACACGGTCCGACCGGCGTTCGCCGAGTACCGCCGGGTCCTCGCCGAGGAGGTCGTGGCGCACGGCAGGCCCGTCGACCGGGTCGGCCTGTGCTGGCTGCCCGAGGGCGAGCAGGCCTACCGGGTGCTGGCGAAGTCCCACACCACCACCGATCGCACCCCGGCGGAGCTGCACCAGACCGGCAAGGACATCATCGCCGCGCTGGCCGAGGAGTACCGGGCGCTGGGCGCGAAGGTGTTCGGCACCGACGATCTCGCCGAGGTGTTCGAGCGGCTGCGCACCGACCCGTCACTGCGCTGGGCCGACGGCGATGAGCTGATCAACGCCGCCCGCGCCGCCATCAGTCGAGCCGAGAAGGTCGCGCCCGACTGGTTCGGCAGACTGCCCAGCCAGGGCTGTCTCGTCGAGCCGGTGCCCGAGGCGGAGGCGCCCGGCGCAGCGCTGGCCTATTACCTGTCGCCGGCACTGGACGGCAGCAGGCCCGGCACGTACTTCGCCAACACCTACCAGGCCGAGAAGCGGTATCGCTACACGGCCGAGGCCACGGCATTCCACGAGGCGGTACCCGGCCACCACTTCCAGATCACCATCGCGCAGGAGCTGTCCGACCTCCCGCTGGCCCGCAGGCTCGCCCCGCTCAACGCCTACCTGGAGGGCTGGGGGCTCTACACCGAGCGACTGGCCGACGAGATGGGTCTGTACTCCGACGACCTGTCGAAGTTCGGGATGCTGGCGCTCGACTCGATGCGGGCCGCCCGCCTGGTGGTGGACACCGGCCTGCACGCGCTGGGGTGGAGCAGGCAGCAGGCGATCGACTACATCATGGACAACTCCGCCATGGGGCTGTTGGAGGTCGAGAGCGAGGTGGACCGCTACATCGCCGCTCCCGGTCAGGCGCTGTCGTACATGGTCGGCAGGCTGGAGATCAACCGGCTCCGCGCCCGCGCCGAGGAGGAGTTGGGCGCGGACTTCGACATCCGGGCCTTCCACGACGTGGTGCTCGGCAGCGGGCCGCTGCCGCTGAACGTCCTGGACACCGTGGTCAGCGACTGGCTCACCGCAACCCGAGCCGCCTGAGAGCCTGTCTTTAATCCCCACTTTCCTGTTGCGCGGGGCCAGAGGGACCAAAGACAGGTTCTGAGGCAGGCGCCGGGGGTGGCCGTGTCGCCACCCCCGGACCGTCCCCGATGCCGGGACCAGTGCCCGCGCCGCCTCAGGCGATCCGGCGGGCAGCCAACCGCGAGGGATTCGGCCATCGGACATCATGGGCCCAGCCTGCCTGCTCGAACCAGCGGATCACCCGTGCACTCGGATCGAGCTGGCCGCGAAGGACGCCGTGTCGCGCGCAGGTGGGATCCGAATGGTGCAGGTTGTGCCAGGACTCGCCGAAGGAGATCACCGCAAGCCACCACACGTTGCGCGACCGATCCCGGACGGTGAAGGTCTCGTCGCCGAAGACATGGCAGATCGAGTTGACCGACCACGTGACGTGCTGGAGCAGGCCGATGCGGACCAGCGAGCCCCAGAAGAACGCGGTCAGCGCACCCTGCCATGACCAGGTGATCAGGCCGCCGACCAGTGCGGGCAAGAACACCGAGGTCAGTGCCCACACCGGGAACAGTCGGTTGACGCGGTTGATGTCGGCGTCGTCGACCAGATCGCGGGCGTACCGCTCCCGATCACCCCGTTCGGTGGTGAACAGCCACCCGACGTGGGCGAACAGCAGGCCCTTGGTCAAGGCCCTCGCACCGGTGCCGAACCGCCACGGCGAGTGCGGATCACCCACCTGATCCGCGAACTGGTGATGCTTGCGGTGGGTGGCGACCCAGTCCGTCACGCTCATCTCGATCGCCAGGCTGCCCGCGACGGCCAACGCGATCCGCAGCGGCCGCCTGGCACGAAACGACCCGTGGGTGAAGTAGCGGTGGAAGCCGACTGTGATGCCGAGGCCGGAGACCAGGTACATCACGAGGAAGATCCCGACGTCGACCCAGCTGAGCAGCCCCCATGCCCAGGCAAGGGGCACCGCGACCAGCAGGGCCGCCAACGGGAGACCGACGTAGCCGACGAGCAGGGCACGCATCAGACCGGATGCGGGTTCCAACTCGGGATGCCCGGCCGGGGATTCCGCACCGGCCGGCGCTTTCCGCGACGGCGCAGACGCGGGCCGGGCGACCCGCCGAGTGGACACGGTCATGTTCGCTCTCCAGGCGTGCGGCCGAGGCGATGCCTCGGAGATGGGAACCTCGGTCGCGGATCAGGCCGTGCGGCGATGCACGAATGCCCGGCGATCCCGGCGGTGACATCGACCGCCGCGCGGTTGACCAGGTTGTCTGGCATCGAGACTACGAACGACGACGGCGACACACGAGCAGCCCAGGATGCCTGTTCACGGGGTGGCCAGCCCTACCTGTCGGGGCGCTCGGCGCTGCGGCTCAAGGCGCCCCCTGCGCGATGGCGCGGGGACCCGGGATCGATTGATCGGCGCGTACCGCGCACCGATGGGGGCGGCGGTGCTGGTCAGCCGGCGTTGTGCGGGTTCGCGGGTTCGCGGCTGACGGATTGGCGGTCGACGGATTCGGCGGCAGGCAGATTGGCCAAGGTGATGCGACGCGGCCTGAGACGGACGACGGCGGTCGAGCTGTCGATCGCGGACACCGACCTGGGGCTCACGGCTCACGGCTCACGGCTCACGGCTCACGGCTCACGGCTCACGGCTCACGGCTCACGGCTCACGGCTCACGGCTCACGGACGGCATCCAAGCCGCCCGAGCTCAGGCCCGCAGGCCCCCGATACCCAGGAGAAGACAGCCACTCACACCCGCAGCCGACGGGTGAGCACCGTACGGGCGGCGAGGTCGGCGTCGGCGGGATAGTCGACCTTGGCCAGGGTGAGTCCGTGGGCCGGGGCGACGCTCACCTCGTCCGCGCGCCGCCGCAGCGTCAGCAGGCTGCCGGGCCACTCCACCGGCCTTCGTCCGTCGCCGACGGCCAGCAACGCCCCGACCAGGCTGCGGACCATCGAATGGCAGAACGCGTCCGCCGAGACCTCCGCATGGACCAGATGCTCTGCCACCCGCGTCCAGTGCAGCCGCTCCAGGTCCCGCACCGTGGTCGCGCCCTCGCGGCGGCGGCAGAAGGCGGCGAAGTCGTGCTCGCCGAGGAGCCGAGCCGACGCGGCATTGAGCACGTCGACGTCCAGGCCGCCGTGCCAGCCGAGGGTGTCATGCCGAGCCATCGGATCGACGCCCCACGGGGCATCGGACAACCGATAGACGTAGTGCCTGCGCAACGCGGCGAAGCGGGCGTCGAACTCGGCGGGCACCACCCTGGCGGCGAACACCCGCACATCGCCGGGCAGCATCCGGTTGAGCCGCCGCAGCAGCTCGGCGGGCGTGCAAGCCAACGGATGAGTCGCAGGCAGGTCGAGATGCGTGACCTGGCCTGCGGCGTGGACCCCGGCATCGGTGCGACCGGCGACCGTCACACGGACGTCGAGCCGGGTCAACAACGACAACGCGTCTTCCAGTACCCCGCACACGGTCCGTCGAGTCGGCTGCCGAGCCCACCCGGAGAAGTCCGTGCCGTCGTAGCCGAGGTCCAGGCGAACACGAACGAGCCCGTCGTCCCCGGAGGGCACGGCGGGCTCGTCGGTGTCGCGCTGAGCAGACGTGATGGCTCAGTCCTTCTTGTCCTCGGCGCCCTCGTCCTCGGCGGCTGCGGGGGTCGTGGCCTCCGCAGCCGGGGACTCGGTCTCCTCGGCCTTGTCCGAGTCCTGCGCCGCAGCGGGCGCAGCCGGGGTCTCGGTCTTGGCGTCCGACGCGAAGGTCGTGCCGCGCGCGGCCTCGGCCTCGCTGGTCACGGTCTTCTCGTTCACCAGCTCGATGACCGCCATCTGGGCGTTGTCGCCCTTACGCGGCATGGCCTTGATGATCCGCGTGTAACCGCCGTCGCGGTCCACGAAGAACGGACCGATCTCGGCGACCAGCTTGTGCACGATGTCCTTGTCGCGGATCACCTTCATGATCTCGCGGCGGTTGTGCAGGTCACCGCGCCTGGCCTTGCTGATCAGCCGCTCGGCGAACGGACGCAGTCGTTTCGCCTTCGCCTGGGTGGTGGTGATCCGCCCGTGGGTGAACAGCGAGGTGGCCAGGTTGGCCAGCATCAACCGCTCGTGGGCGGGCGAACCGCCGAGACGGCGGCCCTTCGTGGGGGTGGGCATCCTTGCTCCTCTATCAAGATCCTCGACTGTCCGCGGCTGTCCTCTGCGGGACAGTCAGCGGATCTACAGCTGCTCGGTCTCGGCGTAGTCCTGGCCGTCATCGCCGTTACCGTCGGTGCCGTCTCCGTTGCTCGACCAGCCCTCGGCGGGGTAGTCGGCAGCGGCGGCGGACGGGTCGAATCCGGGGGGGCTGTCCTTGAGCGCGAGCCCGAGCCCCGCCAGCTTCATCTTGACCTCGTCGATGGACTTCGCACCGAAGTTGCGGATGTCCAGCAGGTCCGCCTCGCTACGTCCGACCAGCTCGCCGACCGTGTGGATGCCCTCGCGCTTGAGACAGTTGTACGAGCGCACCGTCAGGTCGAGGTCCTCGATCGGCATCGCGAACGCGGCGATGGTGTCCGCCTCGGCGGGCGACGGGCCGATCTCGATGCCCTCGGCATCGGAGTTCAGCTCGCGAGCCAGTCCGAAGAGCTCCACCAGCGTCTTGCCTGCCGACGCCACGGCGTCCCTCGGCGTGATGGAGGGCTTGCTCTCCACGTCCAGGATCAGCCGGTCGAAGTCCGTCCGCTGCTCGACACGGGTCGCCTCGACCTTGTAGGTCACCTTCAGCACCGGCGAGTAGATCGAGTCGACCGGAATCCGACCGATCTCGGCACCCGCCTGCTTGTTCTGCACGGCAGGCACGTAGCCCCGGCCGCGCTCGACGACCAGCTCGATCTCCAGCTTGCCCTTCGCGTTCAGCGTGGCGATGTGCAGATCGGGGTTGTGCACGGTGACGCCCGCAGGCGGGACGATGTCACCAGCGGTGACCGCACCAGGGCCCTGCTTGCGCAGGTACATGGTGACCGGCTCGTCCTCCTCGGAGCTGACGACCAGCTCCTTGAGGTTCAGGATGACGTCGGTGACGTCCTCCTTCACGCCCGGGATCGTGGTGAACTCGTGCAGCACCCCGTCGATGCGGATGCTCGTGACCGCAGCACCGGGAATCGAGGACAGCAGAGTCCGCCGCAGGGAGTTGCCCAGCGTGTAGCCGAAGCCCGGCTCAAGGGGCTCGATGACGAACCGGGAGCGGGTCTCGTTGACCGACTCCTCGGCCAGGGTGGGCCGCTGAGAGATCAGCACTGTGTTTGTTTCCTCTCCTCACGACGCCCGCTATTTGACGTCGATGGAACCGGGGACGCGGCGGCGCACTCATCGCACCGTCGCCAGACGTGCCTTCAGCGGGGCGGGCGCCGTGACGCCCACCCCGCTGAACGATCACTTCGAGTAGAACTCGACGATGAGCTGTTCCTGAACCGGCGTGTCGATCTGCGCCCGCTCGGGAAGCTGGTGCACGAGCACCCGGAGGATGCTCGGGACGACCTGCAGCCACGCGGGCGTGATCCGCTCGCCCAGGGTCTCCTTGGCGATGATGAACGGCGTGGTGCCGAGCGACTTCTGCTTCACGTCGATGATGTCGAACTTCGACACCTGGAAGCTGGGAATGTCGACCTTCTTGCCGTTCACCACGAAGTGGCCGTGGCTCACGAGCTGACGCGCCTGCCGCCGGGTCCGGGCCAGGCCGGAGCGGTAGATGACGTTGTCGAGGCGAGCCTCGAGAAGCTGAAGCAGGTTCTCGCCAGTCTTACCAGGACGCCGCGAGGCCTCCTCGTAGTACTTGCGGAACTGCCGCTCCAGGACGCCGTAGGTGAAGCGAGCCTTCTGCTTCTCCTGAAGCTGAAGCAGGTACTCGCTCTCCTTGATCCGCGCCCGGCCGTGCTGTCCCGGCGGGTACGGACGACGCTCGAAGGCCTGGTCGCCGCCGATCAGGTCGACCTTCAGTCGACGAGACTTGCGAGTCGCGGGTCCGGTGTAACGAGCCATGAGTGTCTTGTCTCCTTTCCCGCGCTCTTAGACCCGGCGCCGCTTGGGCGGCCTGCAGCCGTTGTGCGGCTGGGGGGTCACGTCCTGGATGGTGCCGACCTCGAGACCGGCAGCCTGCAACGACCGGATCGCGGTCTCCCGGCCGGAGCCGGGGCCCTTGACGAACACGTCGACCTTGCGCATGCCGTGCTCGGCGGCCTTGCGGGCCGCGTTCTCGGCGGCCATCTGGGCGGCGAACGGCGTCGACTTCCTGGAGCCCTTGAAGCCGACGTGGCCTGCGGACGCCCAGCTGATCACTGCGCCGGTCGGGTCCGTGATCGACACGATCGTGTTGTTGAAGGTGCTCTTGATGTGCGCATGACCATGCGCGATGTTCTTCTTCTCCTTGCGCCGGACCTTCTTGACCCCGGCACCGGAACGAGACTTGGGTGGCATGTCTGGTGTGCTCTCCTAGCTGCGCGCGAGGTGCTGCTACTTCCGGGTGGCCTTCTTCTTGCCTGCCACCGTCTTCTTCGGCCCCTTCATCGTGCGGGCATTGGTCTTGGTCCGCTGGCCACGAACGGGCAGCCTGCGGCGGTGCCGCAGTCCCTCGTAGCAGCCGATCTCGACCTTCCGCCTGATGTCGGCAGCCACCTCGCGGCGGAGGTCACCCTCCACCTTGTAGTTGTTCTCGATGTGATCCCGGAGCTTGACGACGTCCTCGTCGGTCAAGTCCCTGGCACGCAGATCGGGACTGATCCCGGTCGCGGCCAGCAGCTCTCGGGAACGGGTCCGGCCAATGCCGAAGATGTAGGTCAACGCGACCTCCATCCGCTTGTCGCGGGGGAGGTCGACGCCAGAAACCCGTGCCATACGGCGCGTTCTCCTTCATGTCACTCCAGGTCTGCTCCCCTACCGTCCCGCTCCTCGCGAAAGGAGCGGGCCCCGGCCTGGAGTCCGGGGGCGAGTCGACCGGATCCGAAGATCCGGCGACAGGTGTGGGGAGGCCTCTTGACTGTCGGTCGTCTGAAGAGACCTGTGGTGGAGCCTGTCGGGGCTGGTTCAGCCCTGGCGCTGCTTGTGACGCTTGTTGTCGCAGATCACCAAGACCCGGCCATGCCGCCGGATCACCTGGCACTTGTCACAGATCTTCTTGACGCTCGGCTGGACCTTCACGGTCGTGCTCTCCTGCTGCGCTCGATGCGCCCTCGCCGCGTTGATCGTCGAGAGCGATGCCGCTTAGCCCGGATGGTCATCCGGGCACCTGTGAGTGGCACAGAGGTCACTTGTAGCGGTAGACGATGCGCCCACGGGACAGGTCGTAGGGCGACAGCTCCACAACCACCCTGTCCTCGGGCAGAATGCGGATGTAGTGCTGCCGCATCTTGCCGCTGATGTGGGCCAGAACCTTGTGTCCGTTCTCCAGCTCCACACGGAACATCGCGTTGGGGAGCGGCTCGACCACGCGACCTTCGACCTCGATGGCCCCGTCTTTCTTGCCCATGTCCTCCGCGTTTCGTGACGGTGTCAGTTGTCTGCCCCTCCCGTCTCGGCTTGAAGGAGCAGGCCGAGGACCTAGGAGGGCGGGCACCCGTCGTGAGGACCGCGAGTCGTCTCATGTCGGCAGCCCCGGACTCGTCCGGGGCGGGACACGACATGTCACAAGGGGGCGACCGCCACCACGCAACACTCTAGAGACACGATGGACCAGCGCGACGAATGCGCCGTTGAGCCAGTGTAGTCGCCGCGTGAAGCGGACCGACAACGGCCCCTAACACATGCGGCGACGACGCCTGAATCGGGCAGGCTTCTTGATCACCGGGACCGGTGGCCTCGATGCCCGTCGCCCGCGCCGCCGCGATGCCCGGAGCGCCCTGACCTGCCGGAACGCTCCGACTCGAACGCGGGCCCGTTGATCCACTTCAGCGCGACCACGATGCCCCAGGGACCCGCGATCCAGAGCCACCACGGATACACCCAGGTCACTGTCATCCCGATGACCAGCCAGATGCTCAGGCTGACGCCGACGACCGAGGCCCAGGTCGCCGTCTCCTTCCGACGGGCGGCCACGAAGGAGGCGTCCACCTCCTTCGACACCGACTCCGCCGCCACGGGCACCGAGGAGGACGTCACGGGCGTCATCGGCGTCACCGACTGCGTCGGCACCGGAAGATCGGCGGTGATCGCGGCGAGGTCGCCGTAGGTGCGGGCCTGCCACGCCTGGCGTGTCCGGTCGTCGAACTCCATCATCGTGAGCCTGCCCTCGGCGTGCGCGGCGCTCAGGCGCTCCACGACCTGCCCGCGGTCGGTGTCCGACGCGCGCAGCTCGTCCTGGGAGTGCGACTCGCCCACGACGTCGATTCTGCCAGACGCACTCACCCTGACCACCCCGTTCGCCCCGTTGATGCCATCACATCACCCGTGTGACATCACCGAGGATACCGAACGACGTCACAATGGCGCCAGTGGCGTCACTCGGGTCGCGGCCTGCCGATGCCGGTCGCGTAGAGGACCCCGAGGACGCCGCCGGGTGGGAGCGCCACCCAGAGCCACCACGGGTACAGCTCGAAGGAGCCGAGGTCGATCAGGCCCCACACCATCAGGTTGACCACGGTGGCGCTCAGCCAGATGATCGTCAGCACGCGTAATGCGACACCGCCCGCGTCCTCGCTGAAGACCCGCCTGCGTGGTTTCGCCTGGTCCTTGCCCTGCGGCCGGGCCGGCGGCAGGTCGCGGGTCACCTTCGCCAGCTCACCGCCGGTCTTGGCGTCCCAGGCAGCCCGCACACGGGTGTCGAACTCGCCGAGGTCGATCAGGCCCTCGGCGTGAGCCCAGTGCAGGTGCTCCTGAGTCCGCTTCCGGTCGCGGTCGGACGCGCGCATTTCCTCGCGGCTGGGTGGCTCGGTCACGGGACTAGTTTCCCTCGTCCTCGACGGGCTTCGGGCCGAAACCCGAGCAAAGGCCGAACAAATGATCCTCACACGGTATCCGCAGGAAGTCGGACCGGACAACGTTCACTGCGACACCGCGACCTCAGGACCATCCGGGTCGGTACGGGCTCGAGGGCAGCCGGCTGCGCAGGCCGAGGAGGCTCGACGAGACCGAGCGGTTCCCCCGGCCCGCCACCCGGCGAGCAGGCCTGCCGACAACCCGCCGGGGATCAACCTGAGCGCGGCGGCGTCAGTCCTCCGGCGCCGTCAGCACCCAGGGACCGTCCTCGGTGACCGCGACGGTGTGCTCCCAGTGCGCCGCACGCGAGCCGTCGGCCGTCACCACGGTCCACTCGTCGTCGAGTTCCCTGGTCTGAGCAGTGCCCAGCGTCAGCATCGGCTCGATGGCCAGCGCCATGCCGACCTTGAGCTTCGGGCCCCGACGCGGCTTGCCGTGATTGGGGACGAACGGCTCCATGTGCATCTCGGAGCCGATCCCGTGCCCGCCGTAACCCTCGACGATGCCGTACTCGCGGTCGTCGCGTTCACAGGCCTGGACGGTCGCGACCTCGATCGCCCACGAGACGTCCCCGAGCCGGTTGCCCACCCGGACCGCCTCGATGCCCGCGAGCATCGAGAGCCGGGTGGCCTCGGAGAGCAGCGCATCGGCCGCCGACTCGGTGCCGACGGCCATGGTCACCGCCGAGTCGCCGTGCCAGCCCTCGAGGATCGCGCCGCAGTCGACCGAGATCAGGTCTCCGTCGGCGAGGATCAGCTCCCGCGAGGGGATGCCGTGCACGACCTGCTCGTTCACCGAGGTGCAGATCGATCCGGGGAAGCCGTGGTAGCCCTTGAACGACGGCACGGCGCCCGCGTCACGGATGAACTGCTCGGCGACCTCGTCGAGCTCGCCGGTGCTCACCCCCGCCCGGACCTGCGCGCCGACCGCCCGCAGGGCGCCCGCGACCACGAGACCGGCCGCACGCATGGCCTCGATCTCGCCCCTGGTCTTGAGCTCGATCCCGCTACCCCGTTTGAGCATCCGAACTCAGCCGCCCTGCCTGGCTCGCAACGCGCTCAGGGCGCGATCGGAGATCTCCTGCACCGTGCCGAGGGCGTCGATGACCACCAGCTTGTCCCGGTAGTAGTCGAGCAGCGGCTCGGTGCTGTCGTGGTAGACGTCCAGCCGCTTGCGGATGACCGTCTCCGTGTCGTCCGCCCGCCCGCGAGCGAGCATCCGGGAGACGACCTCCTCCTCGGGGATCTTGAACTCCAGCACCGCGTCCAGCTCGTGCTCGTCCTGGTCCTTGAGGATTCCGGCAAGCACGTCGGCCTGCCCGATGGTGCGGGGGAACCCGTCGAGCAGGAACCCCCCCACCGCATCGGACTCCCGCAGGCGCTGCCGCACCATCTCGTTGGTGACCTCGTCCGGAACCAGCGAACCCTCGTCCAGGTAGCGCTTGGCCTCGGTCCCCAGCGGCGTCCGATTGTCGATGTTGGCACGGAACAGCTCGCCGGTGGAGACGTGGGGAATCCCCAGCGCCTCGCTCAGCACAGCCGCCTGCGTGCCCTTGCCCGCGCCAGGCGGGCCAACAAGAACCAGTCGCACTACTTGAGGAACCCTTCGTAATTGCGCTGCATGAGCTGGCTCTCGATCTGCTTCACAGTGTCGAGGCCCACGCCGACCATGATCAGTACCGCCGTGCCGCCGAACGGGAAGTTCTGGTTGTTCCCGTCACCGGTGACGCTCAGGAAGAAGTTCGGCAGCACTGCCACGATGCCCAGGTACAGCGAGCCGGGCAACGTGATCCTGGACAAGACGAAGCTCAGGTACTCGGCGGTCGGCCTGCCGGGACGGATGCCCGGCACGAAGCCGCCGAACTTCTTCATGTCGTCGGCGCGCTCATCCGGGTTGAACGTGATCGACACGTAGAAGTACGTGAAGAAGATGATCAACAGGAAGAACAGGCTGATGTGCACCCAGCTCGACTGCGGCACCAGGTACTCGTCGACGAACCGTCGCCACCAGTTGTCCTCGCCGGAGAGCTGCGACAGCAGCTGCGGCAGGTAGAGGAGCGAGGAGCCGAAGATGACCGGGATGACGCCCGCCTGGTTGACCTTCAGCGGCAGGTAGGTCGAGGTCCCGCCGTACATCCGGCGGCCGACCATGCGCTTGGCGTACTGCACCGGGATGCGGCGCTGTGCCTGCTCGACGAAACAGACCGCGACGATGATCGCGAGGGCGAACACGCAGACCACGGTGAAGACGACGCCGCCTGCGGTCTGGAGGATGTTGCCACCCTCAGCCGGGATGCGGGCCGCGATCGAGGCGAAGATCAGCAGCGACATGCCGTTGCCGACACCGCGCTCGGTGACCAGCTCACCCATCCACATCAGGAGGGTGGCGCCCGCGGTCATGACGATGACGACCACGACGAGACTGAAGATCGAGTCGTCGGGGATGACGCGCTCGTTGCAGCCCTGGAACAGGGCGCCGGAGCGGGCCAGGGCGACGACGGTGGTGGCCTGAAGGACCGCGAAGGCGATGGTCAGGTAGCGGGTGTACTGCTGAAGCTTGGCCTGACCGGCCTGGCCTTCCTTGCGAAGCTGTTCGAAGCGCGGAATCACGACGCCGAGAAGCTGCACGATGATGCTCGCGGTGATGAACGGCATGATGCCGAGCGCGAAGACCGACAGCTGAAGAAGAGCACCGCCGCTGAACAGGTTGAGCAAGGAGTACAGGTTCTGGTTCTCGCCCTGTTCAGCCAGCCTGAGGCACTCCTGGATGTTCGTGGAGGAGACCCCAGGCGACGGAACGTTCGCCCCCAGCCGGTAGATCACCACGATTCCGAGAGTGAACAGAATCTTGCGGCGCAAGTCCGGCGTAGTGAGAGCCGAGCGGAAGGCGCTGAGCACGCGTGACCTCCTCGGCGTCGTCGGGTTCTCATTCCGACGATCGGCATAGGCCGGCACGGTGCCGGCAGTACACGGGCCTGGCGCGCACGCCAGGAACACTGCGTGCCTCCAGGCACGAAGCGTGTGCCGACTCTAACAGCAGGGTGGTCATGCCCCACAAGGTGCGCGGACGTATTGCGGGTGATCAGCCGCGCTAGACACGGGTTCCGCCGTGTCAACCGCCGAAGGCGGCAACGTCTGACGGCCGCCGGCGGGGCCAGACCGCGTATCGGGGCACGGCCCGACGAGCGGATACGTGAGCGGATATGTGAGCGACCAGGCGTGACGCGAGGCAGGCAGCCGCAGACAGGCCAGGATTCCGGCGTTCCCCGGCCTCGGGGCGGTGCGATGTCCGGCCGGGGCCGACTCGCCGGGAGGATCACCGCCTGATTTCGCCCGGTCGGGTGATCATTGTCGTCGACGGCCACGCGCAGGCGGGCCGGCTTCCCCTCTGATCGCCGAGAGATGATCAGGTGCGGCTCTGGTCGGCTGACACGGACCTCGGGCGCAGGCGGGGGCCGATCGTCGTCGAGTTCGATGGTCACGACCGTGCCCGTCGGACCGACCTGCTCCGCGCCGAGGCGAAGCCGAGACGCCGATGGCGCAAGCCGCGCGTGTCACGAACTCCGGCGGGCGTCCGAGCACAGCAGTCGACGCGACATCCATCGATCAGATCGCGGGGCGATCCTCCGCCGCCGACGCCGTCCCGCTCGAAGGATCAGATCGGCACAGCAGCGACCGTGGAGAAGCCGGACCAGCCCAGCGCCGGGCCGTGGGCACCGACGACGGTACGGTTCGCGCCGTGACCGAACCCGCTGTCGTGCACGACATCAGGGCTGCTTACGACGCCGTTGCGCCCCGGTACGCCGAACTGTTCAGCAACGTGCTCGAGACCTTGCCGATGGAACGAGCGATGCTGGCCGCCTTCGCCGAACTCGTGCGGGCCCACGATGCCGGACCGGTCGCCGATGTCGGCTGCGGCCCCGGCCACGTGACCGCGCATCTGCACGCGCTCGGGGCGACCGCCTTCGGCATCGACCTGTCCTCCGAGATGGTCGCCCTGGCCCGCCGGGCTCATCCGGATCTGCGGTTCGACGAGGGTTCGATGACCGCCTTGGACGTCGATGACGGGGTTCTCGGCGGCATTCTCGCGTTCTATTCCGTGATCCACACGCCACCGCAGCACGTGCCTGCCGTGTTCGCCGAGTTCCGGCGAGTGCTGGCGCCGGGCGGCCACCTGCTGCTCGGATTCTTCGCCGGTGACGACCCGCTGCCGCAGGAATTCGACCACAAGGTCACGCTCGCCTATCGATGGTCGCCCGGCAGCCTCGCGGAGTCGGCACGCCAGGCCGGGTTCGTCGAGGTCGCCCGGTTGGTGCGCGAGCCGCGGGAGGGCGAGCGGCAGTTCCAGCAGGCGCAACTGCTGGTGCGCAAGCCCGAGGAGCCCGGAGCGCCCCGCTAAGCCGTCATCGGCGATGGTCCTCGTAGGTCTCTAGTCACCCCGGTAGCCGAACCGGCCCCTGTCTGCGGTCCGGTCCGGCTCCTGGCGAGATCGGGTGGCATCGACCGCCGTTTCGTCAATGCCTGCCCGTCGTGGAGACCCGCAGTGTCACGAGCGAAGGTTGATGTTGGCGCGGGTGCCGTCCTTGGTGAAGGTGCCGTAGAGGCCGGTGCGGGTGGTGCCGGTGGTGAGGAAGGCGACGTAGTCGGTGTCGGCGTGCGGGCCCGCGACGTGGAAGACCGGGACGGTGCCTGCCTGGAGGGCGTACCACTGATCGACCACGATGCAGTCGGCACCCCACAGACCTGGGGCCGGGATCGTCTGGCCGACGGACTCCGTCTGGTTGGCGCGACCGATGACGGCGATGGCGTGTCCGAGGTTGCCCTGCTTCACACCGATGTACTCGATCACGGTGCCGTCGGCCAGGGGGCTGTTCTTGGCCGCCAGGATGGCGATGACCACGGTGTTGAAGCTCTCACAGACGCCGATGAAGGGGTGCCCGACGGCCCGCGCTGCGCCCCAGTCGAGGTAGGCCTTGACGCGTTCGGCGTGGGAGGGCGGAGTGTCGCCGTAGCCGAGGGACTTCGCCTTGATCGGCGGGATGACCGACAGCAGTGTGTCCGACCCGGGCGCGTACTGCACGATCCGTTTCCTCGGGTCCTTGCCGAACCTGGTCTGCACGCTCGGATTGATCGCGTTGTAGGGGTTGTCGATGTAGACGCCCTGATCGGGCCCGTTCACCGGATCGGCTACCGCGACCCCTAACGACGACGCCTGAATCCGTGTGGCGATCCGATCCTCGAGCGACTGCGCGTTGGTCATGTCCGCTCCTTCATCCGACTTCCTACCGAGATGGTTATCGGCAGCGGGACGCCGGGCCTGACGGGTCAGGCGAGGAGCTGGGACCACTCGTCGAGGGACGATTCATCCACACGTCCCGGACGAGGTCGCACACCGCCGGTCCGCCCAGGTGAGAAGCCACGTACGCGACGACCGGCTCCCATCGCCCACCATCGCCGTCCACGACCACGAACGGCAGGGCGGACGCCTCGCCCTCGCGCCCACTGTCGGGACAGCTCATCGCCCTTCGGCGGGCTCCCGCCGCATGTCCTCGGCCGCACTCGGACGGAGCCCAGGCGAAGATCGCCAGGAAGCGTCCGTACCACGCCTACCTACCGCGGATTCTCGCCGAGATCGCCTCAGCGGAACATCTGTTTGACCAAGGAGGGACCCTCGAACTCGGCTGGAATGGCGTCCATCAGCACCTCATCGACCCGCTCACCAAGCCACATATTCGCGTTGCGGCGGATGCCCTGCCGCTTGAAACCCGCCCGCTCGTAGGCGCGGATCGCTCCCTGGTTCGGTTCCATGACGCTCAAGTACACGCATGCCAGGTTGGCGACGTGGAAGGCGTAGTCCAACACGAGCCCGGTCGCCTCGGAACCCACCCCTTTCTCCCGGGATTCACCCATGGCCACGATGTACTCGCCGTTGCGCGTGGCTGATCGGTCACTACCTGGGCTATACCGACCGGTCTGGGTGTCGCTCCGGTCAGGTCGTAGATCGTGAACCGGATCTCTCGGTCCGAGGCTCGGTCGTAGCCTTCGATGAGAATCAGCCGGGTGGTCTCGATCGGCTGGGGTGTTCGCCGGTTGTATCCGACGATGGTGGGGATGCTCTGCTCCCACCGCCAGTAGTCCTCCACGAGGTCGGCACGCAAAGGGCCGATGCCCGCCTTGTCACCGCGCAGCCAGATCAGGGGCTCGCTCACTGTTCTCCTTCGTGGGAAAATGCCAGGAGTGGCGGTGGATCTCTACGGGGCCGCACGGGACGCCCGCCAATGCTTCGGCGGGGCCGGCGAACACGATGACCGAAGGCGAGTCGGGCAGCGCCCCTCACCTGACATCCACCGCAGACGGGGCGAGATCGCGAGCG
Source organism: Actinoalloteichus fjordicus (assembly GCF_001941625.1). NCBI lineage: Bacteria > Bacillati > Actinomycetota > Actinomycetes > Pseudonocardiales > Pseudonocardiaceae > Actinoalloteichus > Actinoalloteichus fjordicus. Next base: position 659,331 of record NZ_CP016076.1, on the reverse strand, counting down.
ATCCCGCCCCTGCCGCAGACGGCGGGTTGGATGAGTGCGCTGTGATCAGCACCGCAGCCCGGGTGCCGTCGGCTGGAGGCCGGCCCGCCCATCGACCTCTACTACGCTGCCCACCCGCCGTCAGGCGCTTCCCCTCGACCGATCGGCCACGCTCTCAGCGTCTCCGGATGCCTCGACGGTCCCGGCCCGCAGCTCCGTGATCGCGGTGTCGAGCATGTCTCGGCAGCGGCAGGCGGCCTCCTCGGACATCCCCACCGTGAACTCCATGGCGCCGAGGAAGGTCAGGTCGATGGCGCCGCTCGTGCTGTCTGCCTTGCAGTAGAGCCGGTCGCCGTCGTGAACGTACGCCCAGGCGCCGCCGGTGGTGGCCGTGTCGTCGATCAAGGTGGTCATGTCTCACTCCCTCGGGACGATGATCGGCTTCCGGACCAGCCGATCTCCTCACGTCGAGGCTAAACTACGTGCCAGAATTAGACGTTAATCCTTTGGCGTGAATCCCGTGCCGAGACTTGAGTCTGGTCAGCGAACAGGCTGAGCTTCTCCGCACAAGCGTCGTGGCAGGGAGGACGGATCTTGAGCGACAGGCGAGTCAGGACCGAGCACGTGCAGGTCGCGGCAACCTTGCGACGAATGCGTGAGAAGGCGGGCGTGACGCGAGAAGAGGCTGCCGACCTACTCGGATGCAGTCTCTCCAAGATCGGCGATCTCGAGGTGGGCAGGTCCAAGCCCAAACCCGTCGAGTTGGAGAAGCTGCTCGACAGGTACGCGATCGGTGAGGATGAGCGTGCTGAGCTGATCGAGTTTGCGCGTACGACACGGCGTCGTCGTCCGCCGAGCCCGTACACGACGGCCGTGACCCCGACCAACCTGCGTCGAGCCATTGATCTGGAGTCCCAGGCGACGTCTTCGGTCTTCTACTCCTCCGAGTTGATCCCAGGTCTGCTTCAAGTAGCGCCCTACATCGAAGCGACCCTCCGCTGGGGTCGCGACAACAGGCCCGACGAAGTCGCTCGCTTCGTCGATCTCCGCCTGGAGCGAGCGGCAGTCCTGACCAGGAACGATCGTCCGCCGCTCAGGTACTGGTGCATCCTCGGCGAGGCCGCCCTCCGCACGGGCATCGGCGGTACCGAGACCATGCGCCAACAGGTTGCTCACCTGATCAAGACGAATGAGGACCTGGAGAACGTCGTCATCCAAGTTCTGCCCTTCGGGGCTGGACCACATCCGTTTCTCGGGATCACCGTGACCTGGCATCGGTTTCCCTCCCCAGCACCCGACATACTTATCATGGACAGCCACGGGCGAGACGTCTTCCAGGATCGACGAGCAGAGGTCGCCCGCGCGGCGCACCATCTCGACCTGCTCAAGGCGACAGCCCTGGGACTCAAGGAGAGCACCGCGTTCCTCCGCCGGGTCCATCGCGAGCTGAAATGAGCCGGCCATGGCACGGAACACCAACGAGTGGTTCGTCTCCACCAGATCCCACAACGGCAACACGTGCGTCGAGACGATGTTCACCGACGACGCGGTCTACGTCCGCAACAGCGTCACCCCCGACCAGGGCACCACCGCCTTCACCCACCCCCAGTGGGCCGCCTTCATGTCAGCCGTCAAGGACGGCACCTACGCGCCTCGCTAGCCCTCGGCGGGGCGGTCGATGCCCACAGACACGCGGTCACTCGCGTACGCGCGCAGGCACACCCCGTGCGACCCTGGCAGCCGCACCTCGGGCACCATGACGGCGTGATCACACACCGTAGGGGGTCCGGCATTGTCTGTCACCGAGATCGTGGCGAAGCTGCGGCAGGCCTACGCACTCGTCACTCAGGCCCGCCGCGAGGCCGCCCGCGCCGCTGACGCGATCACGGACGGCGCCGCCATCGTCGGCGCGGCCACGGCCGGATCGACACAGCCGCACGTCGACCAGATCACCCACCACGCACGGGCCGCAGGCGACGACGTCCAGACCGCCGATGCCATGCTCCGCCAGGCCCAGGACGTCATCGACGCCTACTGCCATTCCATCGCGGGACACGGCATCGCGGAGGCGGGCGGAGGGACTAGCGGACCGCCGAGTGCCCCGCACTCCTCCGCCGAACCGTCGACAGGACCGCAGCCACCGCCACCGCCTCCCGACCACACGGCCGATCCTGGAGTGAAGTATGCCGACTGGATCGCCGAGCTACGCCGTAGTGGCACGAAGATCAGCACAGACAAGATCGTCCGAATGACTCGCCTCCGGAACGGCCGCCTTGTCTGGCTCGAGACCGGGACCAAAAACTCCGGGCTGGGACACGTCATGAGCGACGGCAGGCCCGAGCAGTTCGAATACCTCGGGACACCACGAGAACAGCTACCGGCGCTGATCATTGCTGCATTGGAGCGAGGACGCGTTGTCGGCTATAGCGGCAGGGACCGACCGGTCTACGAAGTAGACATCGGCGATGGGCCTCGACGAATCGCCATCACCGTCAGCAGCAATGGCTACATCGTCGGCGCACATCCGATACCCCTCGACCAGGTACTTCGGCAACACCGAGACAGGAGCAAACATGGCAGGCTATGACGTCGTCCTTCACGCAGGATGGGAGGAACCGCCCTTCTGGTTCTGGGTCGGCGAATCACCCCAATACGACCACGAGATCGACGAAGCCGCGGAACTCCTCGGCCTCAGCCCCGAACTAGTCCATGACCTCACGGAGTGGGACGACGAATTCCAAGCCGTCTACAACGACGACACTCCCCAGGAACCACTTTGGACCAGCCCTGAAGCAGAGACCGCCTGGCTGGAAAAGGGCAAGACACTAGCCGCCCGCATCAAACGAGAATCGCCCGTCACCAACCGCGTCGTCTATCGAGGTGACGGTACTTTCCCGAGCGGCTCCTGCGTGTTCTGACGCAGACAGCGACGGGTGCCAGCTCCCCTCCGTCGAAGGAGACCGACGGACGGTCGTACTTCTCACTCTTCGATCCGTGGCAGAAGGAACTATCCACTGATGACCGGTGACACGGCGGGCTATGACGTCACTCTGCACGCAGGCTGGGGCGAGGACTGCATCCGGTTCCGAACCAGCCGCTCTCCCATGCTCCAACACTCGGTCGAGGAAGCCGCTGAGCTGCTGTCACTGAGCGATGACCTCGCCGCCGAACTCACCGACTGGGACGACGAATACCAGGACGTCCTCAACATCGACGTCCCGCAGGACTCCGAATGGCCGAGCCCCGAGGCCAGACAGGCCTGGCTAGAGAAGGGCAAGACACTCGCCGCCCGCATCAAACGCGAATCCCCGGTCGTGTCCAGGGTTGAATACTTCGGTAACGGCACCATCGCCGATGGTGAGTGCGTCTTCTGAGAAGACAGGAGCACCCATGGCAGGCTATGACGTCGTCCTCCACGCGGGCTGGGAAGAACCGTGCTTCTGGTTCTGGGTCGGCGATTCGCCCCAATACGACCACGAGATCGACGAAGCAGCCGAACTCCTCGGCCTCAGTCCTGAACTCGTCCACGACCTCACCGAATGGGACGACGAGTTCCAGGCCGTCTACAACGACGACACACCCCAAGAGCCACTCTGGACCAGCCCTGAAGCAGAGATCGCCTGGTTGGAGAAGGGCCAGACACTGGCCGCCCGCATCAAACGCGAATCCTCCGTCACCAACCGCGTCAACTACCGAGGGAACGGCAGCATTCCCAGCGGCTCCTGCGTGTTCTGACCCGCCCCACCGACGACGAACGGCCCGCAGGAGAACCTGCGAGCCGTTTCGTCGTGCTCGATGAAGAACTCAGACGGTGGTGGTGCTCCCACCGGCCGCCGTGATCTTCTCGATCGCGCTGCCGGAGAACCGGTTCGCGGTGACGCTCAACTTCACATCGCCGAGGTCGCCGTTGCCCAGCACCTTGACCAGCTCGTTCTTCCGGACGGCTCCCGCGGCGACCAGCTCGGCGATGCCGATGGTGCCGCCCTCGGGGAACAGCCTCGCCAGATCGCCGATGTTGACGACCTGGTACTCGACCCGGAAGCGGTTCTTGAAGCCCTTGAGCTTCGGCAGCCGCATCTGGAGCGGAAGCTGACCGCCCTCGAACCCGGCCTTCACATTGCTCCGGGCCTTCGTGCCCTTGGTACCACGACCAGCGGTCTTGCCCTTGGAACCCTCACCACGACCGACGCGAGTCTTCGCGGTCTTGGAACCAGGAGCAGGCCGCAGGTGGTGAATCTTGATGGCCATTGCTTCAGTTCACCTCTTCGACCTTCACCAGGTGACGCACGGTGTGGATCAGACCGCGGACCTGGGGAGTGTCATCGCGCACCACTTCCTGCCGGATCTTGCGCAGCCCGAGGGTGCGCAGCGAGTCCCGCTGGTTCTGCTTGGTGCCGATGGTGCTGCGAAGCTGCGTCACCTTCAGCTGCGACATAGCCTCACACCCCCTGTCCGGCGCGAGCCCGCAGCATTCCTGCCGGGGCGACGTCCTCGAGAGGCAGGCCGCGGCGAGCAGCCACCTCCTCCGGACGCTGCAAGCCCTTGAGCGCGGCCACCGTGGCGTGCACGACGTTGATGGCGTTGTCACTGCCGAGCGACTTGCTCAGGACGTCGTGGACGCCTGCGCACTCCAGCACGGCACGCACCGGGCCGCCGGCGATGACACCGGTACCGGGGCTCGCCGGGCGAAGCAGCACCACACCGGCCGCCTTCTCACCCTGGATGGGGTGAGTGATGGTGCCCGCGATCCGAGGGACGCGGAAGAAGTTCTTCTTCGCCTCTTCCACACCCTTGGCGATCGCGGCAGGCACCTCCTTGGCCTTGCCGTAGCCGACGCCCACCATGCCGTCGCCGTCTCCGACGATCACCAGCGCGGTGAAGCTGAACCGACGACCACCCTTGACGACCTTCGCCACCCGGTTGATCGCGACGACGCGCTCCAGATGCGGGGTCTTCTCCTGAGCCGCCCCGCCGCGGCCACCGTCCCGACGGTCGCGGCGCTCTCCGCGCTCGCCACCGCCCTCACGACGTGTGCGTCCTGGCATCAGACGACCCTCTCGTTCTGCTTGATCTTCTGCATGTCTCTCAGAACTCCAGCCCCGCCTCGCGCGCCGCGTCGGCGAGTGCGGCCACCCGACCGTGGTACTCGTAGCCGCCGCGGTCGAAGACGACCCCTTGGATGCCCGCGCCCTTGGCCCGGTCCGCGACCAACGCGCCGACCTTGGCCGCACGGGCCTTCTTGTCGCCGTCCAGTCCTCGGACGTCGGCCTCCAGGCTCGACGCAGAGGCCAGCGTGACGCCCGCGAGGTCGTCGATCACCTGGGCGACGATGTGCCGCGAGGACCGAGTGACGACCAGACGAGGACGCTCAGCAGAGCCCGCGACCTTCTTCCGGATACGGAAGTGCCTGCGTGCCCTGGCCACCCGACGCACCGTGGAGACGTCCTTGCCGACAGGCTTGCGCTTGGCAGCGGTGGTTGCAGTGGTCTCGCTCATGCTCACTTACCCGTCTTTCCGACCTTGCGGCGGATGACCTCACCCGCGTACCGCACACCCTTGCCCTTATACGGGTCAGGCTTGCGCAGCTTGCGAATGTTGGCCGCAACCTCGCCAACCCGCTGCTTGTCGATGCCCTGGACGGAGAACCGAGTCGGGTTCTCCACCACGAAGCTGATGCCCTCCGGAGGCGTGATCTTCACCGGGTGGCTGTAGCCGAGGGCGAACTCGAGTTCGCCGCCCTTGAGCGCGACGCGGTAACCCACGCCGTGGATCTCGAGCTTCTTCTCGTAGCCCTGGCTGACCCCGGTGATCAGGTTGGCCACCAGCGTGCGGCTCAACCCGTGCAGCGAACGACTCTTCCGCTCGTCGTCCGGACGCTTCACCACAACCGCGCCGTCCTCCGACCGCTCAGCGGTGATCGGCTCGGCAAGGGTGTGGGACAGGGTGCCCTTGGGCCCCTTGACCGTCACCATGCGGCCGTCGAGGGTGACCTCGACGCCGGAGGGCACGGTTACCGGCAGTTTTCCGATGCGCGACATTCCGATACCCCCTTTCTCACCAGACGTAGGCGAGGACTTCCCCGCCCACTCCCTGCTTGCCCGCCTGCCGATCGGTCACGAGACCGCCGGAGGAGGAGATGATCGCCACTCCGAGACCGCCCAGCACCTTGGGCAGGTTGGTCGACTTGGCGTAAACCCGAAGACCGGGCTTGGACACGCGCCGCAGACCCGCGATGCTGCGCTCGCGGTTCGGGCCGTACTTCAGCTCGACGACCAGGTTCTGGCACTTCTCACCCTGCTCGACGCGATGCCCCGAGATGTAGCCCTCACGCTTGAGGATCTCGGCGATGTTCGCCTTGAGCTTGGAGTGCGGCAACACGACCTCGTCGTGGTATGCCGAGTTCGCGTTACGCAGACGAGTCAGGAAGTCTGCGATCGGGTCGGTCATGGTCATGGTGACCTGGTCAACCTTTCTCGCCCTGGTTCCCAGCCGATCGGCTGGGCCTGGAGCGAACTGGGATGGTCAGTGTGCCGGTAGGTCGTCACGCCGCTGGGGCGTGCCGATCACCAGCTGGACTTGCGAACGCCCGGCAGCTCGCCTGCGTGCGCCATCTCGCGAAGGCACACCCGGCAGAGGCCGAACTTACGGAACACGGCGTGCGGGCGACCGCAGCGCTGGCAACGGGTGTACGCCCGCACCGCGAACTTCGGCTTCCGCGCCGCCTTGGCGACCAGCGACTTCTTAGCCATCGGCTCTCCTCGTCCTTGTCCTCATCGTCCGCTGTCAGCGGACTTGAAGGGAAAACCGAGGTGCCGCAGCAGCGCCCGCCCCTCCTCGTCGTTGATCGCGGTGGTGACGATCGTGATGTCCATGCCCCTGGGGCGATCGATCGAGTCGGGGTCGATCTCGTGGAACATCGACTGCTCGCTCAACCCGAAGGTGTAGTTGCCGTTGCCGTCGAACTGGCGGTCCGACAGGCCGCGGAAGTCACGGATACGCGGCAGCGCGATGGTCAGCAGCCGGTCCAGGAACTCCCACATGCGGTCGCCGCGCAGCGTCGCCCTGGCGCCGATCGGCATGCCCTCACGCAGCTTGAACTGCGCGATCGACTTACGCGCGCGCCGCACCTCGGGACGCTGACCGGTGATGGTGGCCAGATCGCGGATCGCGGGCTCGATCAGCTTGCCGTCCCTGGCCGCGTCGCCGACGCCCATGTTCACGACGACCTTGACGACGCCCGGGACCTGCATCACGTTCGAGTAGTCGTACTCCTCGCGCAACGCACCGACGATCTCCTCGCGGTACCGGAGCTTGAGCCGGGGGACGATCTTCTCAGCAGTCGTCATGATCAGATGTCCTTACCGTTGCGGCGCGAGATGCGAATCCGGCGCCCGTCCTCATCCGTCCGGTAGCCGACCCTGGTCGGGGTACCGTCCGAGTCCACCACCTGAACGTTGCTGACGTGGATCGGCGCTTCCTGGGTCACGATGCCACCAGACTGCGCGCCACGCTGAGTGCGGCTGATCTTGGTGTGCTTCTTGATCCGGTTGACGCCCTCGACGAGGACCTTCGACGTCTGCGGGTAGGCCTGGATGACCTTGCCCTTGGCGCCCTTGTCCTTGCCTGCGATGATCACGACAGTGTCGCCCTTGTGCACCTTCATCAGAGCACCTCCGGCGCCAACGAGATGATCTTCATGAACCTCTTGTCACGCAGTTCGCGACCCACCGGGCCGAAGATGCGCGTGCCGCGCGGCTCGTTGTCCGCCTTGATGATCACCGCGGCGTTCTCGTCGAACCGGATGTAGGAACCGTCCGGACGACGGCGCTCCTTCACGGTGCGCACGATGACGGCCTTGATCACGTCACCACGCTTCACGTTGGCGCCCGGGATCGCTTCCTTCACGGTCGCGACGATGATGTCGCCGATGCCCGCGTACCGCCGCCCCGAGCCGCCCAACACCCGGATGCACAAGATCTCCTTGGCTCCGGTGTTGTCAGCGACGCGGAGCCGCGACTCCTGCTGAATCACGTCAACTCCTGACCTGCGTATTGCCCGCCGGATTTCCGACCCGACGGGCGCGGTCGTCTCTAGTAGTGCCTCTTGGTCGGTCTGAGACCTCTGACAGTCTCGGACCAGGCGCCGACGCCGCACCTTACTGACAGGCACGGCTTCGGCAGGAGACCACCCTGCCGAAGCGCCGCGATTCCTACCTGGCCTTCTCGAGGATCTCGACGATGCGCCAGCGCTTGGTCGCCGACAGCGGTCGAGTCTCCATGAGCAGGACCCGGTCGCCCACGCCTGCGGCGTTCTGCTCGTCGTGCACCTTGACCTTGGTGGTGCTCCGCAGAACCTTGCCGTACAGGGAGTGCTTCTTACGGTCCTCAAGCTGCACGACGACCGTCTTGTCCATCTTGTCCGAGACGACGTAACCCTCGCGAACCTTGCGGTTGTTCCGCGTCTCGGTCTTCTGCTCGTTCTCGCTCATGCCGCACCTTCACTCGTGGTCGCGTCCGCCTGGTCCGGCGAGACGGACAAGCCCAGCTCGCGCTCACGCATCACGGTGTAGATCCTGGCGATGTCATGCCGCACGACGCGCAGCCGACGGTTGTTCTCCAGCTGTCCGGTCGCCATCTGGAAGCGGAGGTTGAACAGCTCCTCCTTGGCCTCCCGAAGACGCTGAACGAGCTCGCTCTCGGTGAGCTCACGCAGCTCGGCTGCGGTGCTGACCGCTGCCATCAGAACTCACCACCCTCACGTGTGACGATGCGGCACTTCATCGGAAGCTTGTGAATCGCGCGCAGCAACGCCTCGCGAGCGACCGTCTCGTTCGGGTAAGTCATCTCGAACAGCACCCGGCCGGGCTTCACATTGGAGATCCACTGCTCCGGCGAACCCTTACCGGAACCCATCCGGGTCTCGGCAGGCTTCTTGGTCAGCGGGCGGTCCGGGAAGATGTTGATCCAGACCTTGCCACCACGACGGATGTGCCGGTTGATGGCGATACGAGCGGACTCGATCTGCCTGTTGGTGACGTAAGCGGGCTCCAGAGCCTGGATCCCGAACTCACCGAAGGTGACCCGCGTCCCGCCCTTGGCTGCGCCGCTCCGGTCGGGGCGGTGCTGCTTACGGAACTTGACCTTACGCGGGATGAGCACTTCTCAGCCCTCCGTCTTCTCGCCGGCGGACGGCGAAGTCGCGACCGCCGTCTTCTCCGCCGTCTCGGCCGCAGCCCGTCCGGCCTCGGTGCCTGCCGCGGTCGTCCCGGACGCACCGGAGCGACGACGGTTGGGCCGGTCCGGGCGGTCCGCCCGATCCGAACGGTCCCGGCGAGGTGCCCGAGCCTCGGCAGCCGCAGCCTCGCGAGCCTTCAGGCCGCCGACCAGCTCACCCTTGTAGATCCAGACCTTCACGCCGATACGGCCGAAGGTCGTCTTGGCCTCGAAGAAGCCGTAGTCGATGTCCGCACGCAGCGTGTGCAGCGGAACCCGACCCTCGCGGTAGAACTCCGAGCGCGACATCTCCGCACCGCCGAGGCGGCCGCTCACCTGCACCCGAATGCCCTTGACCTGCGGCGAGCGCATCGACGACTGCATCGCCTTACGCATCGCGCGCCGGAAGGACACCCGGTTGGAGAGCTGCTCGGCGACGTTCTGCGCCACGAGCTGCGAATCGGACTCGGAACCCTTGACCTCAAGGATGTTGAGCTGGATCTGCTTCTTGGTCAGCTTCTCCAGCTCACCGCGGATGCGGTCGGCCTCCGCGCCGCGGCGGCCGATCACGATGCCGGGCCGTGCGGTGTGGATGTCGACGCGGACCCGGTCTCGGGTGCGCTCGATCTCCACCTTGGAGATGCCTGCCCGCTCCATGCCCTTGGAGAGCATTCGGCGGATCTTGACGTCCTCCGACACATACTCGGCGTACTGCTTGTCGGCGTACCAGCGGGACTTCCAGTCGGTGGTGATCCCCAGCCGGAAGCCGTGCGGGTTGATTTTCTGACCCACTACCGGGCACTTCCCTTCACGCTGGACTTGCGAGTCCGGCCCGTGGCCTGCGGCCGGGACTCGACCTCGACGGTGATGTGGCTGGTCCGCTTACGGACCCGGTACGCGCGGCCCTGAGCCCGCGGCCGGATGCGCTTCAGCGTCGGCCCCTCGTCCACGTAGATGCTGCTGATCCAGAGCGTCTCCGGATCGAGGTCGAGGTTGTTCTCGGCGTTGGCGATGGCGCTCGCAAGCACCTTCTCGACCGGCTCGCTGGCAGACTGCGGCGCGAACCGGAGCACGGCCAGGGCCTCCTGAGCGTGACGGCCCCTGACGAGATCGACCACGCGGCGCACCTTCATCGGCGTGGCGCGGACATAGCGGGCCCGCGCCACGGCACGCGACGGCGTCTCTTCGCCTTCCGGCGCCACAGCGTCGTTTCGGGCGTTCATCGCTGTTTCCCCTTGCTCTTGCTAGTCCGTGAATCTCGCGTCGAAGCCCGCGTCAGCGGCGGCGAGACCTGCGGTCTTCCTTGACGTGACCTTTGAAGGTGCGGGTCGGGGCGAACTCGCCCAGCTTGTGACCCACCATCGCCTCGGACACGAACACCGGGACGTGCTTGCGACCGTCGTGCACGGCGAACGTGTGCCCGAGCATGTCCGGAATGATCGTCGAGCGCCGGGACCAGGTCTTGATCACCGTCTTCTTGCCGGACTCGTTCAGTACGTCCACCTTCTTGAGCAGGTGGTCGTCGACGAACGGGCCCTTCTTCAGGCTGCGTGGCATCCTTCACTCCCTCCCTGCTCAGCGCTTCTTGCCGGTGCGGCGTCGGCGGACGATGAGCTTGTCACTCGGCTTGTTACGACGCGTACGACCCTCGGGCTTACCAGCCGGGTTCACCGGGTGGCGACCACCGGAGGTCTTACCCTCACCACCACCGTGGGGGTGGTCGACCGGGTTCATGGCGACACCACGGACGGTCGGGCGCTTGCCCTTCCACCGCATCCGTCCCGCCTTGCCCCAGTTGATGTTGCCCTGCTCGGAGTTGCCGACCTCACCGATCGTGGCGCGACAACGCACGTCCACGTTGCGGATCTCACCGGACGGCATCCGGAGCTGGGCGTAGGGCCCGTCCTTGGCGACCAGCTGCACACTGGCACCCGCCGACCTGGCGATCTTGGCGCCGCCGCCGGGCCGAAGCTCGATGGCGTGCACCACGGTGCCGGTCGGGATGTTGCGCAGCGGCAGGTTGTTGCCCGGCTTGATGTCAGCCCGGGGACCGCTCTCGATCACGTCGCCCTGGCGCGTCTTCTCCGGGGCGATGATGTAGCGCTTCTCGCCGTCCGCGTAGTGCAGCAGCGCGATGCGGGCGGTGCGGTTCGGGTCGTACTCGATGTGCGCGACCTTGGCAGGCACGCCGTCCTTGTCCAACCGACGGAAGTCGATCAGACGGTAGGCGCGCTTGTGGCCACCACCCTTGTGCCGGGTCGTGATCTTTCCGTGCGCGTTACGACCACCGCGGCCGTGCAGCGGACGGACCAGCGACTTCTCCGGCGTCGACCGAGTGATCTCGGCGAAGTCGGCCACGCTGGCACCACGACGACCCGGTGTCGTCGGCTTGTACTTGCGGATGCCCATGTCTGTGCAGTCCTCAGTCGTTCAGTCCGGTTCGGTCCGGCCGCGTCACGCGGACGGCCCGCCGAAGATCTCGATCGGCTTGCTCTCCGGGTGCAAGGTCACGATCGCCCGCTTGGTGTCCTTGCGCTTGCCGTACCCGGTGCGGGTGCGCTTGCGCTTACCCTGACGGTTGAGCGTGTTCACGCTCGCGACCTTCACGCCGAAGACCTGCTCGACGGCGATCTTGATCTGCGTCTTGTTGGCGTCCGGAACCACCACGAAGGTGTACTTCTTCTCCTCGAGAAGGCCGTAGCTCTTCTCGGAGACGACCGGAGCAACCAAGATGTCGCGAGGGTCGGGGATCACTTCCCAGCCTCCCCATCTGAGTCGGACTCGGTAGCGTCGGCGCTCGCGCCGGACCGAGCGGTGGCCTTGCCAGACCGCCGGGCCGAGCCGGAGAGGAAGCTCTCCAGAGCCGCCTTCGTGAACACCAGGTCGTCGTTGACCAGCACGTCGTACGTGTTGAGCTGGTCGGGAGCGATCAGGTGCACGTCGGAAAGGTTGCGCAGGCTCTGCCAGCCCAGGACGTCCTCACGGTGCAGGACGACCAGCACGCGGCGGGCCTCGGTGATCGTGCGCAGCGCCTGACGAGCGAACTTCGTCGAGGGCTTCTCGCCGTCCACCAGCGAGGTGACCACGTGCAGCTGCCCCTCGCGGGCCCGGTCGGAGAGGGCACCGCGCAGAGCGGCGGCCTTCATCTTCTTGGGCGTCCGCTGGGAGTAGTCGCGCGGAGTCGGGCCGTGCACGACACCACCGCCGACGAACTGCGGCGCACGAACCGAACCCTGACGGGCGCGGCCGGTGCCCTTCTGGCGGTACGGCTTACGCCCACCGCCGCGAACCTCGCCGCGGGTCTTCGTGTCGTGCGTGCCCTGCCGAGCCGCCGCCTGCTGCGCGACCACGACCTGGTGCATCAGGGCCATGTTCGCCTGGACGTCGAAGACGTCGGCGGGCAGCTCGATGCTGCCGTCGGCCTTGCCGTCCGGGGTCTTGATCTCAACATTCGCGCTCATCAGACACCGCCCTTAGCAGCGCTCTTGACCAGCACGAGGCCGCCCTTCGGGCCGGGAACCGCACCCTTGAGCAGGATGAGTCCCGCCTCGAGGTCGACCCGGTGCACGGTCAGGTTCTGCGTGGTGACCCGCACGTTGCCCATGCGTCCGGCCATCCGGACGCCCTTGAAGACGCGACCGGGAGTGGCGCAGCCGCCGATGGAGCCGGGCGAGCGGTGCTTGCGCTGAGTACCGTGGCTGGCGCTCAGACCCGCGAAGCCGTGTCGCTTCATGACACCGGCGGTGCCCTTGCCCTTGCTCGTGGCCACGACGTCGACCAGCGTGCCCTGATCGAACACGTCGGCCGTCACCTCCTGGCCGACCTCGTACTCACCGGCGTTGCTGCTGCGCAGCTCCACCAGGTGCCTGCGAGGGGTCACCTTCGCCTTGCTGAAGTGGCCGGTCTCGGGCTTGTTGACCTTACGAGGGTCAATGGCGCCGTATGCCAGCTGGACGGCCGAGTAGCCGTCCTTCTCGTCGGTCCGGATCTGGGTGACCACGTTCGGATCGGCCTTGACGACCGTGACCGGTACGATCCGGTTGTTCTCGTCGAAGACCTGGGACATACCAAGTTTGGTGCCCAGGATCCCCTTGATCTGCTTGTCAGACATGGGTCTCGTTATCTCCGCCGCTCTAGCGCCCGAATCACTGAATGTTGACGTCGACACTGGCCGGCAGGTCGATGCGCATCAGCGCGTCCACCGTCTTCGGCGACGGGTCGAGAATGTCGATCAGACGCTTGTGCGTGCGCATCTCGAAGTGCTCGCGCGAATCCTTGTACTTGTGCGGCGAGCGGATGACGCAGTACACGTTCTTCTCGGTGGGCAGCGGCACAGGTCCGACGACCCGAGCGCCGGTGCGCGTCACGGTCTCGACGATCTTGCGCGCGGACGCGTCGATCGCCTCGTGGTCGTAGGCCTTGAGCCGGATGCGGATCTTCTGTCCCGCCATAGTGGCTTGCCGTTCCTCTAATCTCGTGCCGCTTCTGACTAACACGCTGCGGTTGCCTCGCGTTGATCCCGACCTGGATCCTCCCGGCCCGTGCTGCTCCCCTGCGTAAGGAGACACCCTATTCAGGAAAAAACACTGCCAGTCGTCACCGTCACCCGGTCCACGCGGTCGGGCGTGTCGCGCCCGATGCTCAGACCGATGCCTGTGACGTCATCGGTGGTGTGGATCTCTCGACCCCCTGCACCCCGCAGGGTCCGCTGATGGACCTGCGTTCGTGCAGCCCCGGCCGACACCGATCTCGAGTCGATCCTCAAGGCTGCGGACGCGGGGCGCTCGCGCCGAGGCTGTCGGTTCGCAATGCTTCACCGACAGCCTCCGACGAGCAACCCTTACAGGATGCCATACCCCGAGGTAGGCCTCCAAATCGGGGGTGGGGAGGGCCCCTGGATCAGGAGCCCTCCCCACGGTGAGTCACTTGTTGATCTTGGTGACGCGACCCGCGCCGACGGTGCGACCGCCCTCACGAATCGCCAGACGCAGACCCTCGTCCATCGCGATGGGCTGGATCAGCTCCACCGAGATCGCGGTGTTGTCGCCGGGCATGACCATCTCGGTGCCCTCGGGCAGCGTGACCACGCCGGTCACGTCCGTCGTCCGGAAGTAGAACTGGGGACGGTAGTTGTTGAAGAACGGCGTGTGACGGCCACCCTCGTCCTTCGAGAGGATGTAGACCTCGGCCTCGAAGCTGGTGTGCGGGGTGTTGGAGCCCGGCTTCGTGACGACCATGCCGCGCTCGACCTGCTCGCGCTTGATGCCGCGGAGCAGCAGAGCGGCGTTGTCGCCAGCCTGGCCCTCATCGAGGAACTTGTTGAACATCTCGATGCTGGTGACGGTCGTCTTCAGGGACTTCTCCTTGATGCCGACGACCTCCACCTCCTCGTTCACCTTGACGATGCCGCGCTCGATACGACCGGTGACCACGGTGCCACGACCGGTGATGGTGAAGACGTCCTCCACCGGCATCAGGAACGCCTTGTCGACCTCGCGCTCCGGCTCCGGGATGTTCTCGTCGACCGCGTCCATCAGCTCGAGGAGCTTCGCGCTCCACTCGGCGTCGCCCTCCAGCGCCTTGAGCGCGGAGACGCGCACGACCGGGAGGTCGTCGCCGGGGAACTCCTGAGCCGACAGCAGCTCACGGACCTCCATCTCGACGAGCTCGAAGATCTCCTCGTCGTCCACCATGTCGGCCTTGTTCAGGGCCACCACGATGTAGGGAACGCCGACCTGACGGGCCAGCAGCACGTGCTCACGCGTCTGCGGCATCGGGCCGTCGGTGGCGGCGACCACGAGGATCGCACCGTCCATCTGCGCCGCACCCGTGATCATGTTCTTCACGTAGTCGGCGTGGCCGGGGCAGTCGACGTGCGCGTAGTGACGCTTCTCCGTCTGGTACTCGATGTGCGCGATGGAGATCGTGATGCCGCGCTGCTTCTCCTCGGGCGCCTTGTCGATCGAGTCGAAGGCCATCAGAGGGTTGAGGTCCGGGAACTTGTCGTGCAGGACCTTGGAGATCGCCGCGGTCAGCGTGGTCTTGCCATGGTCGATGTGACCGATGGTGCCGATGTTGACGTGCGGCTTCGTCCGCTCGAACTTCGCCTTCGCCACTGGTTTGTCCTCCTGGACTTAATCTTTCCGCCGCACGGACTGTTGTATGTGCTCGACGGTTTCGATTTTCGCCGCCCATACGAGGCGGCCGATGACATTTCCCCCTCGGAGGGCTCCGGAGCCCGACGGGCACCGGAGCACTTACCGCTGGATTTGCGTCGGCTGGTCGAGCCGCTCACCCGCAGCCGAGCCGAGGAGAACTCCTCGGCAGGCCGCGTTACAGGTGAGACTCACTCACCGGTCGCCTTCGCGATGATCTCCTTTGCGACGTTCGTCGGAACCTCGGCGTAGGAGTCGAACTGCATCGAGTAGTTCGCCCGACCCTGCGTCTTGGAACGCAGGTCGCCGACATACCCGAACATCTCCGACAGAGGAACGAGCGCCTTGACGACGCGCGCACCACTGCGCTCCTCCATGGCCTGGATGTGGCCACGGCGGGAGTTCAGGTCGCCGATGACGTCGCCCATGTAATCCTCAGGGGTCGTCACCTCGACAGCCATCATGGGCTCGAGCAGTGCCGGGGAGGCCTTGCGAGCGGCTTCCTTCATCGCCATCGAACCGGCGATCTTGAACGCCATCTCGGAGGAGTCCACCTCGTGGTAGGCGCCGTCCAGCAGGGTGAACTTCAGCCCCACCAGCGGGTAGCCCGCCAACACTCCGTACTGCATCGCGTCCTGGGCGCCCGCGTCGACCGACGGAATGTACTCCCTCGGCACCCGGCCACCGCTGACCTTGTTCTCGAACTCGTAGAGCGCACCGTCGGTGCTCTCCAACGGTTCCAGCTTCACGATCACTCGAGCGAACTGGCCAGAGCCACCCGTCTGCTTCTTGTGGGTGTACTCGACCTTCTCGATCGTCTTGCGAATCGTCTCCCGGTAGGCCACCTGCGGCTTACCGATGTTCGCCTCGACCTTGTAGTCGCTCTTCATCCGGTTGACCAGCACCTCGAGGTGCAGCTCGCCCATACCGGCGATGATGGTCTGACCGGTCTCCTCGTCAAGCTTGACCTGGAACGTCGGGTCTTCCTCGGCGAGCTTCTGGATCGCCGTACCCAGCTTCTCCTGGTCACTCTTGGTCTTGGGCTCGATCGCCACCTGGATGACCGGCTCCGGGAAGCTCATCGACTCGAGGACGATGGGCTTCTGCGGGTCGGCGAGCGTGTCACCGGTGGTGGTCTCCTTGAGACCGATCACCGCGTAGATGTGACCCGCCTGCGCGTCCTCGACCGGGTTCTCCTTGTTGGAGTGCATCTGGAAGAGCTTCCCGATGCGCTCCTTCCGGTCCTTGGTGGCGTTCACGAGCTGCGTGCCGGAGCTGACCTTGCCCGAGTAGACCCGGATGTAGGTCAGCTTCCCGAAGAACGGGTGCGCGGCGATCTTGAATGCCAGGGCGGAGAAGGGCTCGTCGACGTTGGGCTGCCGAGTGGCGGGAGTCTCGCCGTCGAGCAGCAGACCCTCCATCGGCGGCACGTCCAGCGGCGAGGGCAGGTAGTCGATGACCGCGTCGAGCATGGGCTGAACGCCCTTGTTCTTGAACGCGGAGCCACAGAGCACCGGGTAGGCCTCACGAGCGATCGTGATCTTGCGGATGCCCGCCTTGATCTGCTCCAGCGACAACTCGCCACCGCCGAGGTAGAGCTCCATGAGCTCCTCGTCGGTCTCGGCCACGGCCTCGACGAGCTTCTCCCGGTACTCGGCGGCCTTCTCGGCCAGATCCGCCGGGATCTCCTCGACGGTGTAGTCCTCGCCCTTCTGAACGTCGCCACGCCAGGTCAGCGCGCGCATGTTCACCAGGTCGACGACACCCGCGAAGTCGTTCTCAGCACCGATGGGCAGCTGGATGACGAGCGGGCGGGCACCGAGGCGCTCCTCGATGGTGCGCACGGTGAAGTAGAAGTCCGCACCGAGCTTGTCCATCTTGTTGACGAAGCAGACTCGCGGAACCTCGTACTTGTCCGCCTGCCGCCAGACCTGCTCGGACTGCGGCTCGACGCCTTCCTTGCCATCGAACACCGCGACCGCGCCGTCGAGCACGCGCAACGACCGTTCCACCTCGACGGTGAAGTCGACGTGCCCGGGAGTGTCGATGATGTTGATCTGGTGGTCTGCCCAGAAGGTGGTGGTGGCAGCCGAGGTGATGGTGATACCCCGCTTCTGCTCCTCCTCCATCCAGTCCATCGTCGCCGCGCCGTCGTGCACCTCGCCGATCTTGTAGTTGATCCCCGTGTAGAAGAGGATCCGCTCGGTCGTGGTGGTCTTGCCCGCGTCGATGTGGGCCATGATCCCGATGTTGCGGACCTTGGCCAGGTCAGTCAGCACGTCGCGTGCCACGAGAGTCTTCCCCGTTCCTGATCAGCTTTGTCTAGCTGTCTCTAGGGGTGGCCGAAGGCCCGACAACAGCAGGCCTCGAATCGGATGTCCGATCCGAGGCGGAGCCGTGACCGACGAAGTCGATCGTGTCGGGCATCCTCGATCACCAGCGGTAATGCGCGAAGGCCTTGTTCGACTCGGCCATCTTGTGGGTGTCTTCGCGGCGCTTCACACTCGCCCCGAGTCCGTTGCTCGCGTCCAGCAGCTCGTTCGTCAGGCGCTCGACCATCGTCTTCTCACGACGCTGACGGGCGAAGCCGACCAGCCACCGCAGAGCCAGCGTGGTGGAGCGGCTCGCCCGCACCTCCACCGGCACCTGGTAGGTCGCGCCACCGACACGGCGGCTGCGCACCTCCAGGGCGGGCTTGACGTTGTCGAGCGCGCGCTTGAGCGTGACGACCGGGTCGGTGCCGGTCTTCTCGCGACTGCCCTCCAGGGCCTCGTACACGATCTTCTCAGCCACTGAACGCTTGCCGTCGACCAGCACCTTGTTGATGAGCTGGGTCACCAGCGGCGAGGCGTACACCGGGTCGGAGATAAGCGGCCGCTTGGGGGCCGGTCCCTTGCGGGGCATGGTTAGCTCTTCTCCTTCTTCGCACCGTACCGGCTGCGGGCCTGCTTGCGGTTCTTCACGCCCTGCGTGTCAAGAGAGCCACGGATGATCTTGTAACGAACACCGGGCAGGTCCTTAACACGGCCGCCACGAACGAGCACCATCGAGTGCTCCTGCAGGTTGTGGCCCTCACCGGGGATGTAGGCCGTCACCTCGATGCCGCTGGTCAGCTTGACACGCGCGACCTTGCGCAGCGCCGAGTTGGGCTTCTTAGGGGTGGTCGTGTAGACGCGGGTGCACACACCGCGCCGCTGCGGGCTCCCCTTGAGCGCCGCGGTCTTGGTCTTCGCGACCTTGTCCTGGCGGCCCTTGCGGACCAGCTGCTGGATCGTGGGCATGGACCGGCTACTTCTTCCGTTCGCTACGTAAAGATGCTCCTTTGAGCACCTCAGGCTATATCCGACCCTTGCGGGTCGTGTCTGGAGTCACGCGGCTGTCCCCCGTAACCCGAGGTCGGGCGTGTCGCCCGCTTCCACGCCCACAGGCGTGAAACCCTCGGCCAACCCGGAAGACTTCCACCGTCCTGTGGTTACGGAGGCGATGAGCCAACGATCACAGGCACACAGACCAGCCCAACACAAGTCGGGCCCAGGCAGCAAAGATACCCGCACCCGCTGGGACGGGTCAAAACGGGGTGGGTCACCCGCAGTGTCAGGCACCTGTGGATCAGCCTACGCCGAAGTCAGGACCGAAGTCAGGGCAGAACTCAGGCGCGCACGAGCACGTCCCCGTGCCAGGCTGAGCAGATGAGCGCGGAGAAGGACATCTGGAACATCGAGCTGAGCGACGAACTGCTGCGGAGTCTCGACCAGCTCTCCCCACAGCGACGGCACGAGGCCATGGATCACTTCAACCGAGGACGCGCCGCGATGGCCGCAGCCCGCGACGCGCTGGTGGCGTCGGCCGGGGAGATGGAGCGCATGGTGGAGCACCTCCGGCCCATGCTCGTCGCGGCCGAGACTGAGGACCGTCGGGAGGCCGTCCTGGACATGATGATGTGCGCCCAGCTGTCGGCCGAGGCGGCGCTGGCCCTAGCCCGCGCAGACCGGAAGGCCTCCGCAGAACACCAGCGGTCTGTCGAGGAACACGTCCAGCGGCTCCGTGACCGCATGGACCGCCCTTGAGTCGCCGGTCGCCTCTGCGTAGGCCGTGACGTCCGGCGTCGGCCCGGCCCGCTGGGCCTTCTCGCCACGGGCCTCCCGTCGGAGCTCCCACCGGTGCCGGACTGCCCAGGGGCGAATGCACTCGACCGGTTGGTCTCTGTCGAGATCCCGCGCAGGAGTGATCCGGTGCCCGCCCGGCCGCCGCCTGCGTTTCTCGGTTCTCACCCGGCAGGCTGCTCCAGTCGCCTCCGCAACGACGCCATCGACTCCCGATACTCGTCGGCCCGCGCGGTCAGCAGCTCGACGAGACGTTCGCCCACCTCGAGCGCCTCGACCATCGCCTGGCGATCAGGGTCCGGCTCGGCTCCCGCCTCGCCCGCCTGCACAAGCAGGTCCGAGTATGCCGAGATCAGACTCTGTGCTTCCTCGCCGAAGGTCAGTTCGCTCATCCCCCCACCATGCCGGCCAACACACCTCGGGGCTGAACACGACGTCGTCGCGCACGGCGGCGGATTCCGACGACCCGCCACCGGACCGCCGAGGTCGGGCTCGGCTGTCGAGCCGCGCAGGCGATGGAGTTCGGCGACACGGCTCTCCGCCGAGCTGCCCGAGAAGCACCAGGCGCACGGCGCTGCGGCAGTCCGGCACTGCGGCATTACCGGGCTCCGCTACCGCCGGACTGCCGAACTCGGCGCCCGAGCCTGCCCGAGGAGCACCAGGACCGCGACGACAGTCGAGGCGCGGGCCCGTTGATCAGATCCAGCCGTGATCACGGGCGATACGAGCGGCCTCGGTTCGGGTCCGAGCCGCCAGTTTGCTCATCGCGGAGGAGAGATAGTTGCGGACCGTCCCGGAGGACAGGTGGACCAGCCGGGCGATGTCGGCGGCCGTCCGGGAATCCGTGACCATCGCCAGCATCTCGCGCTCGCGATCGGTCAGCGGGCAGGGCGATTCGGCCAGCGCCTCCGCGGCCATGGACTCGTCGACGTAGCGTCTGCCGGAATGCACCCTCCTGATCGCATCCGCGAGCTGCGAGACGGGCACGTTCTTCGGCAGGAATCCCCGTGCGCCTGCGGCAAGCGCGCGCCGCAGCACACCGGGTCGCGCATGCCGGGTGAGGATCATGCACTGGATTCCGCTCGCCGAGGCCATCACACGTTCGACCACGTCCGGGCCCTGAAGTCCGGGCATCTCGACGTCCAGCACGACGATGTCGGGAACCAGCTCCAAGACCAGTGCCACCGCAGCCGCCCCGTCCGACGCCTGCCCGACCACGTCGAGATCCGACTCCAGGGCGAGCAGCGCGGCCACCGCGTCCCTCGTCAGCCGCTCGTCGTCGACCAGCACCACGCGGATCATCGCGCACCCCGCAGGGACACACCGGGCAACGAGGCCTCGACCCGGAATGTGCCCGGCTCGGTGCCCGGCCCGGCGGCCACGGTGCCGCCGTGTTCGGCCAGCCTTCTGGCTAGTCCGGCGAGTCCCGTGCCCTCGGTCTTCTCGTCGTGGTGATCGGCCACGCCGTCGTTGATCACGATCATCGAGGCGTGTCCTCGCCTGTCGGCGAGGTGGATCTGACAGTGGGCGGGTTCGGCGTGTCGCAGCAGGTTCGTCGCCGACTCACGGAGGACCCGGCCGAAGAGCTGACGGGTCAACTGGTCGAAGTCGGTGGCCTCGCCCCGGATGTCGCAGTGGATGCCCGCCGAGCTCAGCAGAGCCTGAACGCTGCTGAGCTCGACGACCAGGTCCGTCTCCTGTCGATCTCGGACGAGACCGCGAACCTCCTGCAACGACGTCCTGGCCAGGCGTTGCACCTCGGCCATCTCGCTTCTGGCCCGCTCCGGGTCGACGGTCCCGAGCCGGGTCGCCAGCTCGGCCTTGAGCGCTACCACTTCCAGGGTGTGCCCCAGCATGTCGTGCAGATCCTCCGAGAGACGAAGTCGCTCGCGTTGCGCGCCGACCTCCGTCGAGTTTCGTCGCGCGATGTCCAGCTCCATCGTCGAACGCCAGGTGCTCAGTGAACTCGGCTCGCTGTAGACCATTCCGCTGACCAGGAACAGCACCAGCCCGCCGATGAGGGCCAGCCGCCCGGGATCGGCAGGATCCTGCAGCCAGGCGAGGAGCACCGCGCACGCGCCTGCCAGGCAGCCGAAGACGGCGACGAAGATGCGGACGATCCGGATGGGGCGGCCGATCGCCAGATCCGCGACCGCGAATCCGATGATGACGAACCACAGCCAGCCGACATCGGATTGACCACTGCCCAGCAGCGCGAGAAGCACCGCCAGCCCCAGCAGCGGAACCGTCACCCGCAGGTCCACCGGCGTCGCGGGTGCGCGCAGGCCGGATCGCAGGCAGTACCAGTGCAGCGGCATGAACAGCACCGAACCGAGGATCAGCACGACGCCGACGGGCCCGCTCGCACCTCGGAACAGGATCATCACCACCGGCAGCATGGCGGCCGTGGCGGCCGAGCTGACGATGGCGACTGCCGTTCGACGACGCAGCACCTCGATCGGCGGAGTTGCGGTCATGCACTCACCGTAATGAACGATCCGGGACGTGCCGTGGCTTCACCGAAGCTCATGACAACTGTCATACGGATTGCTGACAAGTGTCATGGGTTTTTCATGACACTTGCCACTACCAGCGACGACTTCCGCAGGCGACGCTCGACGCATGACATCGATGACGCACTCCGCCCCCGGCGGCCGCGCCGCGGACCGAACACGAGCCCCCGGCTCGGACTCCGGGGCGGCGGTCGAACTGGCCGGTCTGACGTTCCGTTACGACGACTTCACCGCCGTCGACCGACTCGACCTCGATGTGCGGATCGGCGAGGTCTTCGCCCTGCTCGGAACGAACGGCGCAGGCAAGACGACCACGCTCGAACTGATCGAGGGTTTCCGCCGCCCCGCCGAGGGAACGATTCGGGTGCTCGGGCTCGACCCCTGCCGTGATCGCCGCGCGCTGGCTGCTCGGACGGGGATCCTCCTCCAGGAGGCCGGGCTGATCAACGAGCTGACGACCGTCGAGACCCTGCGGATGTGGGCCGGGCTGAGCAGCAGGGACGACGACGTCGACGCTGTGCTCGCCCTCGTGGAGCTGGACGCGAGGCGAGACGTCGCCGTGGAGCGGCTCTCCGGCGGTGAGCGCCGCAGGTTGGACTTCGCCCTAGCCGTCTGGGGCAGGCCTTCGCTGATCATCCTCGACGAACCGAGCACCGGCCTCGACCCGGAGTCCCGACAACGGCTCTGGGCGACGGTGCGTGACCTGCGCGACGCGGGCTGCACAGTGCTGCTGACCACCCATTACCTGGCCGAGGCCGAGAGCCTGGCCGATCGAGTGGCGATCATGCACCAGGGGCGAGTGCACCTGCAGGGCTCGGTTCCCGAGTTGCTGGCCCGACATCCGTCCCGCATCGCCGCGACCATGCCCTCCGTCTGGACGGCCGCTCTGCCCGCGTTCAAGGGCCGCGTCCAACTCGTCGCCGAGGACGAGCAGACCCGGCTCTGGGTCGAGACCAGCACGCTGCAAGCCGATCTGACGGCCCTGCTGGCCTGGGCCGCCGACCACGACGTCGCCTTGTCCGGTCTCACCGCGGTCAACGCGTCCTTGGAGGAGATCTTCCTCCAGATCAGTACCCAGTGACCCGTTCGATCACCCCGAGGAAGGAAGATCAGATGTCCAGCACCGCCCTGTTGGTCGGACGGTTCAGCATCGTCGAGCTTCGGCTGCTGTTCCGACGGCCGCTGATCGCCATGACCACCATCCTCGTCCCGCTGGGACTCGGATTCCTCACCTGGCTACAGGCTCCCGCTCCGACCGACCCACGATGGGGCGCGGTCCTCGGCGAGCGATTCCTGATGCTGCTCATCCTCTCGGTCTATCTGGTGAGCACCATCGTGGTGACCGCGCGCAGGCAGGCGCTGGTCCTCAAGCGGCTCCGCACCAGTGAGCTGACCGACACCGGGGTGCTCGCGGGCATCCTGGCGCCCATCGCACTGGTCGCGCTCGGGCAGGCGGCCGTGCTCTTCGCCATCTGTCTACTCGCGGGCGCACCGCTGCCCGCTCAGCCGTTAACCGTGATCGCGGGCGTCGTGGCCGGCATCGGCCTGACAGTGTTGGCAGGACTGGCGACAGCGACGCTGACCCGCACGGTGGAGCTGGCCCAGCTCACCACCGGACCGCTGCTGATCGCGGCGCTGGCAGGCATGTACCTGCGCCTGTCCTCAGATCCGAATCTGGTCCTCCTCGGGCTGGCGATGCCGTTGACCGGACCGCTGGAGCTGGTCTCCGCCGGGTGGGCAGGCAGCTCGCTGCTGGTCGTTCCCGAAGGTCTGCCCGACGTCGAACTGGTCGCGGTCGGCGGGACCGCCCTGTGGGTCGCGCTCTTCGGCGTGGTGATCCACAAGGCCTTCCGCTGGGAGCCGCGGTCATGACCTCGTCGTACGTCAGCCGCCCAAGCTGGAGAGGAGCAAGCGAATGAACAGACTCTTCGCGGAACTCGTCATGGGTCGTCTCGCCGAGTCGATCGGCCGTGAGGTCGTCATCGGGCTCATCACGGTTGCGGTGATCGGAGCGTCGGCCGCCTTCTACTTCGTCGACCGGCCGCTGTTACGAATCGTGCTGCCGATCGCGGCGGTGCTGTATTCGACGGTGCGTATCGTCCTGGTGTCCGTCCGGGTTCGGCGCTGTTCCACTCGGCGTGACCAGTAGGGGAGCCCGTACTCGGTGCCTGCCGCTGCCCGGCGATCGACGGTGATCGGGGACTCCGCGCGGCGCTGCGCGGGCCCGCCCCGATAGGCGACTAGCGACTCAACCGCCCGTCCTTCACTGCGGTCAGCAGGCCGGCGAAGGCCGACAGCGACACCCGAAGCACCACGTCGTGCGAGGAGCCGAACTCGACCTTGCTGTCGCGAAGGCCGACCACGTCGGTCAGCCGCGCGACCTCGACACAGTTGTTGCCGTTCTCACCGCTGTAACTGGACGTACGGAAGTCGAACCGAGAGAACTCAGTCGGCTTGGCTTTCATGTCCTGGGCTCCATAGCTGGTCATGGGTGACGGCCTCTCAACAGTACTCATCCGCCACCACCCGCAGAAATTCGCGGGAGTCGTCGAAGCTCAGTGCCGCGCCTGCCAATCGGGCCCAGGCAGTGTCCAATATCGTCACCGTCCGCTTGTCGTCCAGGTACCGCAGTTCTGCCTCGTTCTCGGTGTAGGCGAACTCCAAGGGACCGGCGACACCCGGAGAGGGGATTCGCAGGAGCACGAAGCCGTCACGGATCGAGGCACTCTGCACCCTGGTCTTGAAGGGCAGCACCTGGAGACGAACGTTGGGCAGCGTCGACAGGGCGATCATGTAGTCGATCTGTTCACGCATCACCTCGGGCGGGCCGTACTGCCGCCGCAGCGCCGACTCCGAGATCACGAACGCCGCCTGCGGGGGCTCCGGCTTGTGGTAGATCGCCTGTCTCGCCAGCCTCGCCTGAACCCGGTCGTCGAGATCGGGTCCGGTGTGCGCGTAGGAGTAGAGCGCGCGGGTGAACGCCTCACACTGCAGCAGACCCGGCGGCACCTCGCACTCGACGGTGCGAATCAGGTCGCAGTGCTCCTCCAGATCCACCAGTGTCCGGAAGTCCTCGTTGTAGAGACTGCGAATGCCGGTCCATCTGCCCCGTTGGTGATTGCCTCGGCGTAACTCCAGCAGGGCGCTGATGTGCTGCTCCTCGGTCACCCCCAGCCCGCCGAGCAGCAGTCGCAGGTCGCCGGGCGTGATACTCGCCTGGCCGGACTCCAGGGCGGTGAACTGGCTCTGTCGCTTCTCAATCAACGCGGCGGCCTCGCTCTGGGACAGCCCTGCCCGATCTCGCAGGTAGGCGATCTCGCGGCCGAGCAACAGCTTCTTTGCGGTTGGCGTGACCTTCGCCATCGGAGTCGCCTCTTTCTTGACGAGTGAACTGACGACCTAATCTTCTCCGGTCCGCGCCCGTATTCAAGCAAGATCAGTCGCAGAAGCGTCGACCGTGCTTCCGGTTACCGGAAGGATCGCCGGTGTCCCGTCGCGCCCGATGTCCACCAGCCCTGCGGCGATGGCCCGCTGACGTCGAGAAAGACGGAACTGCCTGCGCCCGACGCGTGGGCTCGCCTCGTCCGGCTGCCGCCTCGGACTGGGGCTGACGGCGTGTCATCGCCGCCGTCACATCGGCCGCCGTCGACCGTCGCCTGCGTCCGACGTCGTGCAGCCCGGATCGGCTCGGCAGCCTGTCCGCCGCGCAACCACGCAGGTATGCAGGCAGACACGAGCGACGATCCGGCCGTAGGCACAGCTGTCCGGGCCGTGGCGACCGGGCCGCCGGGCGCGCAGGTGCCCGAACGTCGCTCTTACACAGGCCGAGGGCCCCGAGGCATTGCCTCGGGGCCCTCGGATGAAGCGTACGAACCTCAGCGGAAGTCGCGGCCGAAGTCATAGTCGTCCAGCGGCACTGCCGCACCGGTGCCGGTGCCGAACACGTCCGGGGTGTAGTAGCCGTCGTCGTAGGACGGGATCGCATACGCTGCGGCCCGCGCCTCCTCGGTCGGCTGCACCTGGATGTGCCGGTAGCGGTTGATGCCCGTGCCTGCCGGGATCAACTTACCGATGATCACGTTCTCCTTCAGGCCGACCAGCTTGTCACTCTTGCCGTTGATCGCGGCATCGGTGAGCACCCTGGTCGTCTCCTGGAAGGAGGCCGCCGACAGCCACGACTCGGTGGCCAGCGACGCCTTCGTGATGCCCATCAGGACCGGGCGACCCGAGGCAGGCTCGCCGCCCTGCGCCACCACTCGACGGTTGGCAGCCTCGAACACGCTGCGCTCGGCCCAGGAGGCGGGCAGGAACTCCGTGGAGCCCGAGTCGATGACCGTGACCCGTCGGAGCATCTGCCGGACGATGACCTCGATGTGCTTGTCGTGGATCGACACGCTCTGCGTCCGGTACACCTTCTGCACCTCGCGCACCAGGTGAAGCTGAGCCTCCCTGGGGCCCATGACCCGGAGCACCTCGTGGGGGTCGACCGCACCTTCCAGCAGCTGCTGGCCGACCGTCACGCGGTCGCCGTCCTGAATCGGCCGCTCGCTGTCGTCCACCTTGATGGTGGCCAGCCACTGCCGCCGGGACAGCTTGTCGTGAACGATCTCCTCGCTGCCGTCGTCCGGAATGATCGTGATCTTCCGGAAGCGCTCGCCCTCCTCCATCTGGATTCGGCCGTCGACCTCGGAGATCGGCGCCTTGCCCTTGGGGATGCGGGCCTCGAAGAGCTCCTGCACACGAGGCAGACCGGTGGTGATGTCGTCACCGGCGACGCCACCCTGGTGGAACGTACGCATCGTGAGCTGCGTGCCGGGCTCACCGATCGACTGTGCGGCGACGATGCCCACTGCCTCGCCGATGTCGACCAGCTTGCCGGTCGCCATCGAACGGCCGTAGCAGACCGCGCACACCCCGACGGCCGACTCGCAGGTCAGCACGCTCCGCACCTTCAGCTTCGACACGCCAGCGGTGAGCAGGGTCTCGATCGCCGAGTCGCCGAGGTCCGAACCACGTGCGAGAAGCACGTTGCCGTCCTCGTCGGTGACGTCCTCCGCAGAGCTACGCGAGTAGACGCTGGTCTCGACGTGGACGTCCCAGACGAGCTTGCCGTCGGGGCCACTCTCGCCGATCGGCATGATGATGCCGCGCTCGGTGCCGCAGTCCGTCTCGCGGATGATGACGTCCTGCGAGACGTCCACCAGACGCCGGGTCAGGTAACCCGAGTCGGCGGTACGAATCGCGGTGTCGGCGAGTCCCTTTCGGGTGCCGTGCGTGGAGATGAAGTACTCCAGCACCGACAGGCCCTCACGGAAGTTCGCCTTGATCGGCCGAGGGATGTACTCGCCCTTGGTGTTGGACACCACGCCACGCATACCGGCCAGCTGCACGACCTGCGTCATGTTGCCCGCGGCACCGGACTTCACGATCGTGGGGATCGGGTTGTCCTCGGGGAAGTTCTTCTCCATCGCCTCGGCGACTTCGTCCTTCGCCCGCTGCCAGACCTTGACCAGCTCGCTGTTGCGTTCCGTGTAGGAGAGCGCGCCACGCTGGTAGCGCTTCTCGATACGGCTGGCCTCCAGCTCGTACTTGTCGAGGATGTCCTGCTTGTCCGCAGGAACCACCACGTCCGAGATGGCGATCGTGATGCCGGAGCGGGTGGCCCAGTGGAAGCCCGCGTCCTTGAGCTTGTCCAGCGTCTGCGCCACGACGACCATCGGGTAGCGCTCCGCGAGGTCGTTCACGATCGCGGCCTGCTTCTTCTTCGGAAGCAGCTCGTCGATGAACGGGTAGTCGGCGGGCAGCAGGTCGTTGAACAGCACCCGCCCGAGCGTGGTCTCGGCCAGCCACGCCTTGCCCGGCTCCCAGTCCTCTGGCTCCTGCCCACGCGGCGGGACCCGGTCGGTGACGCGGATCTTCGCCTTGGCGTGCAGCGAGAGGGCACCCCGGTCGTAGGCCATGATCGCCTCGGACGGCGAGGAGTACGCGTGGCCTTCGCCCGGTGCTCCCTCACGGACCTTGGTGAGGAAGTAGATGCCGGTGACCATGTCCAGTCGCGGCATGGCCAGCGGACGACCCGACGCGGGCGACAGGATGTTGTTGCTCGACAACATCAGGATGCGAGCCTCGGCCTGCGCCTCCGCCGACAGCGGCAGGTGCACGGCCATCTGGTCACCGTCGAAGTCGGCGTTGAACGCCTCACAGACCAGCGGGTGAAGCTGGATCGCCTTGCCCTCGACGAGCTGCGGCTCGAAGGCCTGGATGCCCAGCCGGTGCAGCGTCGGCGCACGGTTCAGCAGCACCGGGTGCTCGGTGATGACCTCTTCGAGGACGTCCCACACCTGGCCGCGCTGCCGCTCGACCATCCGCTTGGCCGACTTGATGTTCTGAGCGTGGTTCAGGTCGACCAGCCGCTTCATCACGAACGGCTTGAACAGCTCCAAGGCCATCTGCTTGGGCAGACCACACTGGTGCAGCTTCAGCTGCGGGCCGACCACGATGACCGAACGGCCCGAGTAGTCGACGCGCTTGCCGAGGAGGTTCTGGCGGAATCGACCCTGCTTGCCCTTGAGCAGGTCGGACAGCGACTTCAACGGCCGGTTGCCAGGGCCGGTGACGGGGCGACCACGGCGGCCGTTGTCGAACAGCGCGTCGACGGCCTCCTGGAGCATCCGCTTCTCATTGTTGACGATGATCTCGGGGGCACCGAGGTCGATCAGTCGCTTGAGACGGTTGTTCCGGTTGATCACCCGGCGGTACAGGTCGTTCAGGTCGGACGTGGCGAACCGGCCGCCGTCGAGCTGAACCATCGGACGCAGGTCCGGCGGGATCACCGGGGTGCAGTCGAGGACCATGCCCTGCGGGCTGTTGCCGGTGGCCAAGAAGGCCGCCACGACCTTGAGCCGCTTCAGCGCCCTGAGCTTCTTCTGCCCCTTGCCGTTGCGGATCGTGTCCCGAAGGATCTCCGCCTCGCGGCCGATGTCGAAGGTGCCCAGCAGCGACTGGATCGCCTCCGCGCCCATGCCGCCGGTGAAGTAGTCGCCGTACCGGTCGTAGAGCTCGCGGTAGATCAGCTCGTCGGGCACGAGCTGCTTGGGCTCCAGCTTGGTGAAGGTCGTCCAGATCTCGTCGAGCCGGTCCAGCTCTCGCTGAGTGCGGTCGCGGAGCTGGCGCATCTCCCGCTCGCCGCCCTCCTTGACCTTGCGGCGGACGTCGCTCTTGGCGCCCTCCGCCTCCAGCTCGGCGAGGTCGGCCTCGAGCTTCTGCGCCCGAGCCTCGATGTCGGCGTCGCGCTTCTCCTCGACCCGCTTGCGCTCCACGCCGAACTCGTTCTCCAGCGTGGGAAGGTCGTTGTGACGCAGGTCGGTGTTCACCGAGGTGATCACGTACGCCGCGAAGTAGATGATCTTCTCGAGATCCTTGGGCGCCAGGTCGAGCAGGTAGCCCAGCCGGCTCGGCACGCCCTTGAAGTACCAGATGTGCGTGACGGGGGCGGCCAGCTCGATGTGCCCCATGCGCTCACGACGGACCCTGGAACGGGTCACCTCGACGCCGCATCGCTCACAGACGATGCCCTTGAATCGGACGCGCTTGTACTTGCCGCAGTAGCACTCCCAGTCCCGCATGGGACCGAAGATCTTCTCGCAGAAGAGCCCGTCCTTCTCCGGCTTGAGCGTGCGGTAGTTGATGGTCTCGGGCTTCTTGACCTCGCCGTAGGACCACTGACGAATGTCGTCTGCCGTGGCCAGGCCGATACGGAGTTCATCGAAGAAGTTGACGTCCAGCACGCCGGTTCTTCTCCCCTGATAGTTGGTTCAGATCCTTGACGGACCTGTGGGGCAGGGCCAGGTCGGGCGGAAGTCGATCCGGATACCCGGATCGACCCCCGCCCGACGTCAGCGAGGTCAGTTCACGACATCGTCGACAGACGGCGACTCGTTGCGCGAGAGGTTGATGCCCAGGTTCGCGGCAGCCCGCTCCAGGTCCTCGTCCTCGGTGTCGCGCATCTCGATCGCGGCGCCGTCGGTGGAGAGCACCTCGACGTTCAGGCACAGTGCCTGCAGCTCCTTGAGCAGCACCTTGAAGGACTCCGGGATGCCGGGGTCGGGGATGTTCTCCCCCTTGACCACGGCCTCGTAGACCTTGACCCGACCGACCACGTCGTCCGACTTGATCGTGAGCAGCTCCTGGAGCGTGTACGCAGCGCCGTAGGCCTGCATGGCCCAGCACTCCATCTCGCCGAACCGCTGGCCACCGAACTGTGCCTTACCACCGAGCGGCTGCTGAGTGATCATCGAGTATGGACCGGTCGACCGAGCGTGGATCTTGTCGTCCACCAGGTGCAGCAGCTTCAGGATGTACATGTAGCCGACCGCGACCGGGTACGGGTACGGCTCGCCGCTGCGCCCGTCGAACAGTCGTGCCTTGCCGTCGGCCTTGACCATCCGCTCGCCGTCCCGGTTGGGCAGCGTCGAGCCGAGCAGACCGGTGATCTCCTCTTCCCTGGCGCCGTCGAACACCGGGGTGGCGGTGTTCGTACCCGGCTCCGCCGAGTACAGCTCGTCGGGAAGGCGGCCCGCCCAGTCCGGGTTGCCCTCGATGTCCCAGCCCTGCTTCGCGATCCAGCCGAGGTGGGTCTCCAGCACCTGACCGATGTTCATCCGTCGCGGCACACCGTGGGTGTTCAGGATGATGTCGACCGGCGTGCCGTCCGGCAGGAAGGGCATGTCCTCGGCAGGCAGGATCTTGCCGATGACGCCCTTGTTCCCGTGCCGACCGGCCAGCTTGTCGCCGTCCTGGATCTTCCGCTTCTGCGCCACGTACACGCGCACCAGCTCGTTCACCCCGGGGGGCAGCTCGTCGTCGTCATCCCGGCTGAACACCCGGATGCCGATGACCTTGCCGTTCTGCCCGTGCGGCACCTTCAGCGACGTGTCCCGCACCTCGCGGGCCTTCTCGCCGAAGATGGCGCGCAGCAGACGCTCCTCCGGAGTCAGCTCGGTCTCGCCCTTCGGGGTGACCTTGCCGACCAGGATGTCGCCGGGCCGGACCTCGGCGCCGATGCGGATGATGCCGCGCTCGTCGAGGTCGGCGAGGACGTCCTCGGAGACGTTCGGGATGTCCCGCGTGATCTCCTCGGCACCCAGCTTGGTGTCACGAGCATCGATCTCGTGCTCCTCGATGTGAATCGAGGTGAGCACGTCGTCCTGCACGAGGCGCTGCGACAGGATGATCGCGTCCTCGTAGTTGTGCCCCTCCCACGGCATGATCGCCACGAGCAGGTTCTTGCCAAGGGCCATCTCGCCCTCGTCGGTGCACGGTCCGTCGGCGATGACCTGGCCGATCTCGACGCGCTCACCCTCGGAGACGATCGGCTTCTGGTTGGTGCAGGTGCCCTGGTTCGAGCGGCGGAACTTGTGCAGCCGGTAGGTCTGCCGAGTCCCGTCGTCGGCCATGACGGTGATGAAGTCGGCGCACACCTCTTCGATGACGCCTGCCTTGTCGACCACCAGGACGTCACCCGCGTCGACGGCGGCACGCAGCTCCATGCCAGTGCCGACCAGCGGCGACTCGCTGCGCAGCAACGGCACCGACTGGCGCTGCATGTTCGCGCCCATCAGGGCACGGTTGGCGTCGTCGTGTTCGACGAAGGGGATCATCGCCGTGGCGACGGACACCATCTGTCGGGGCGAGACGTCCATGTAGTCGACGTCCGACGGCGGGATGTAGTCCAGCTCGCCGCCCTTCCGGCGGACCAGGACCCGGTCCTCGAGGAAGGTGCCGTCGTCGGAGATCGGCGTGTTCGCCTGCGCCTTGACGAAGCGGTCCTCTTCGTCGGCCGTCAGGAAGTCGACCTGATCGGTGACCCGACCCTCGACGACCTTCCGGTACGGCGTCTCGATGAACCCGAAGGGGTTCACCCGGCCGTACGACGACAGCGAGCCGATCAGACCGATGTTCGGGCCTTCCGGCGTCTCGATCGGGCACATGCGGCCGTAGTGCGACGGGTGGACGTCGCGGACCTCCATGCCCGCGCGCTCCCGGGACAGACCGCCCGGACCCAGCGCCGAAAGCCTGCGCTTGTGGGTCAGACCCGCGAGCGGGTTGGTCTGGTCCATGAACTGGGAGAGCTGCGAGGTGCCGAAGAACTCCTTGATCGCGGCCACGACGGGCCGGATGTTGATCAGGGTCTGCGGCGTGATGGCCTCGACGTCCTGCGTGGTCATCCGCTCGCGGACGACCCGCTCCATCCGCGACAGGCCGACCCGGATCTGGTTCTGGATCAGCTCGCCGACCGTGCGAAGGCGACGGTTGCCGAAGTGGTCGATGTCGTCGCTCTCGACGGGCACCTCGACGACCTCGTCGCCCTGTCCGACCAGCATCTTGTCGTCGCCTGCGTGCAGGCGGACCAGGTACTCGATCGTCGTGACGATGTCCTCTTCGATCAACGTGCCCGCCTGGACGGGCTCGTTGATGCCGAGCTTCTTGTTCAGCTTGTATCGGCCGACCTTGGCGAGGTCGTAGCGCTTGTCCTTGAAGAACAGGTTCTCAAGCAGGGTCTGCGCGCTCTCCCTGGTCGGGGGCTCGCCAGGACGCAGCTTGCGGTAGATGTCGAGCAGCGCCTCGTCCTGCCCGGCGGTGTGGTCCTTGTCGAGGGTGGCGATCAGCGTCTCGCTGAAGCCGAAGCGCTCCCGGATGCGCTCGGCGTTCCAGCCGAGGGCCTTCAGCAGCACCGTGACGGGCTGACGACGCTTGCGGTCGATCCGGACACCGACCGTGTCGCGCTTGTCGACATCGAACTCCAGCCAGGCTCCACGGCTGGGAATGATCTTTACGTTGTAGACGTCCTTATCCGTCGTCTTGTCGACGGCGTGATCGAAATAGACGCCTGGCGAACGGACCAACTGGGAGACGACGACTCGCTCGGTGCCGTTGATGATGAACGTGCCCTTGTTCGTCATCATCGGGAAATCACCCATGAACACCGTCTGGCTCTTGATCTCGCCGGTGGTGTTGTTGGTGAATTCCGCGGTGACGAACAACGGCGCCGCGTAGGTCATGTCCTTGTCCTTGCACTCCTCGACCGAGGCCTTGACCTCGTCGAAGCGCGGGCTGGAGAAGGAGAGAGACATCGAGCCGGAGAAGTCCTCGATCGGGGAGATCTCGTTCAAGACCTCTTCAAGCCCACCGACCGGGAGGTCCTCGCCCGCGTCAATGCGGCGCTGGAACCAGGATTCGGCCCCGGTGAGCCATTCGAAGGACTGGACCTGAAGGTCCAACAGATCAGGCACCCCGAGCGGCTCACGGATCTTCGCGAACGAGACCCGCTTGGGTGCCCCAGGGATCCCCGACATGGAGTTGGTCGCAGCAGTGGCCTGGGTCGCGCGGGAGACTGCCAAGATGCGTCCTTCCAGGGACTGGTAGCTGGCTAAGCAGCGGCGCTAGCAGCCGACTAACACAGCTGTCAAGGGTGCAGTGGTGCCCAACATCCTACGCCCCGACAGAGGACAGGCGGAAAGTGGGCAGCGCAAAGAGCCAGTCTAGCCGCAATCCCGGCGACTGTCGAGTGGCAACGGCCACGCCGCCACTCGCACGACAACAGAGTGACTCCGGTCCGCGCTTGAGTCAAGACGGCACGCGCCGATCACTCGCGTGGCCCAGCAGACCGTCACCTCGTGTCACCGTCGTCCGTCCCGGACGGCCCGCCGACTCGGCGGTGGACACATGTCGGGGGGTGGTTCCACCTGGAATCCACCCCCCGACACGCGGTGTGCAACAGCACTAGATCACTTGACGGTGACCTTGGCGCCCGCAGCCTCGAGCTTCTCCTTGGCGGACTCGGCAGCGTCCTTGGCGACGGCCTCGAGGACGGCCTTGGGCGCGCTCTCGACGAGCTCCTTGGCCTCCTTCAGGCCCAGGCCGCTGACGAGCTCGCGGACGACCTTGATGACCTGGATCTTCTTGTCGCCCGCAGCCTCGATGACCACGTCGAACTCGCTCTGCTCCTCGACGGCCTCAGCGGCGGCGGCCGGGCCTGCGGCGACCACGGCGGCAGGCGCGGCGGCGGTGACGTCGAAGGTCTCCTCGAACTCCTTCAGGAAGCCGGAGAGCTCGAGAAGGGTCATGTCCTTGAAGTGGTCGAGCAGCTCTGCGTTGGACAGCTTCGCCATGGTGGCGGTTCCTTTCTGGCTCACCCGGCCGGCGTACGAGGACTACCGGACGGGCTGGTGGTGTGGGTGGGTGCTCAGGCTTCGGCCGGAGCGTCGGCGGCCTCGGCCGCCGGGGCCTCGCCTGCCGGCTTCTTCTCTTCCAGGGCGACGAAGAGCCTGGCCGCCTTGGTGGCCGGTGCCGCGAAGGTGGCGGCGGCCTTGGACAGGTTCGCCTTCAGCGCACCCGCCATCTTGGCCAGCAGCACCTCACGGGAGTCGAGGTCGGCAATCTGGTTGACCTCGTCCACGGACAGCGCGCGGCCGTCCATGTACCCGCCCTTGATGACGAGCGCCTTGTTGTCCTTCGCGAAGTCACGCAGGGCCTTGGCAGCGTCGACGGGCTCGCCCTCGACGAAGGCGATGGCGGTCGGACCGGTGAACAGGTCGCCGAGACCGTCCACTCCGGCGTCCACCGCGGCACGCTTGACCAACGTGTTCTTCGCGACCCGGTACGTGGCGCCCTGGCCCAGTGCACGGCGCAGCTCGTTGAGCTGTGCCATGGAAAGCCCGCGATATTCGGTGATCACCGCTGCCGAGGCAGAACGGAACCGGTCCGAGATCTCGGTGACCGCGTCGACCTTGTCGGACTTGGCCATGTCGCCTCCTCTCTGCGCATCGAATGTCGTTCGGCGAACCGAACGACAGGTGCTCGGGTCTGCTGATTCCGAAGCGAAGACCACGCGGAGAAGACGAACGCCCCGGCGCTGGACGGCACGGGGCGTGAGAACGGCAGCCGCATCAGGGCTGACCCGTAAGAGCCTCGTTCCTCCTGCGCGGGCCGCCCGTCTGCGACGGGCCTTCGTCGTGTCGCAGTCGCCTGCGGCCACGAAACCAGCGGTCTTCGGTAGAACTGGCGTCAAGGATAGCGCACGGTCCAGGCATCCCCGGCGAGGCCCTCTCGGCAGGCTGTCGACCCGCGCCGCAACCGCCCCGCCTGCCTCGGCCGAAAGTCACGGCCAGCGATCACGGCAGAAGGCGGCGGAGGGCAGCGCAAGCCCGCAGGCTCCACACACCGGCCTCGACGTCCCAGCCGCGCCCCGGGCTCGGCAAGTCACTACCTGCACCCGATCACGCACGGCATGATGGGGACGTGGCCGAACTGCGACGCCCCGACGACTCCGACGAGGTCCCTCCGCGCCCAGCCGCGCT
The DNA here is from genome assembly GCF_001941625.1 of Actinoalloteichus fjordicus. Lineage (NCBI taxonomy): Bacteria > Bacillati > Actinomycetota > Actinomycetes > Pseudonocardiales > Pseudonocardiaceae > Actinoalloteichus > Actinoalloteichus fjordicus. The sequence goes on along the minus strand of NZ_CP016076.1, from coordinate 624,011 downwards.
GCCCGCAGGCCCCACCGAGGGTCCCGATCAGCTCGACGCCGTGCAGCGGCGTGAGTTCGAGGACTTCCGCCGCTTCCAGGAGTATCAGCGCTTTCAGGCGGCCCAGACCGAGGAGAAGGCGCCGGAGAAGCCCGTCCCGCTCTGGCGACGTCTGCTGCGCAGGAAGCTTGTCCGCAAGCTGCTGATGTTCGTGATCCTGGTGATCGTCGCCCTGCTGGTGCAGCAGTGCATGTTCGGCGGCGGGGGGTCCGCAAGCGGTCCCGGCGGGCAGAGCCCCGGTTTCGGCACCGGCGGGAGCGTCCGGCCTGCCAGCCCGCGCGAGACGGTCCGCACCGTCTATCACTACATCGGGCACCACGAGGAGGGCGATCAACGTCCCTGCTCGTTGTTCACCGCCTCGGCCGCGACGCAGTTCGCCGACGCTCATGGTGCGGCGGACTGCGCCGAGGCCGTCCGGGGGCTGGCGGGCGAGGTGACCGACGCCGAGCGGTACGCGAGCCCCGAGTTCGGCACCGACGCGGGACAGGTCGACGGCGACCGCAAGGAGATCAGCTCCTGCGGGTCGATGACCGTCCGGGGCGGGACACCGCTGGGCACGTTCGAGTTGACCCGGCACCCCGACGGCGGCTGGCAGGTGGCGGGCTACTCGGTCGAGGAAGAGTGCGAGGCCTCGGCGCCGCCGTCGGAGGCCGCCGATCCGACCGTGACCGGCAGGCCGTCGGAGACCATCCGGCTACTGCACACCTACGTGCTCTTCGGGCCCGCCGCCGAAGGCTGCGCCCTCTTCTCGGCCGAGGCGGCGGCGGCCTTCGCCACCGCCTTCGGCGCCGCGGACTGCGTGTCGGCGGTGCAGGCACTCGGGGAGGACGTCGAGATGGGCTACCGCAGCCCCGGCTTCCCCGACTCGGCGAACAGTCCGACGGGACGCGTCGCGACCATCAGCTCCTGCGAGATGACCGTCAACGGCGGTCCGCCGTTGGGAATCTTCGAGCTCACGTACCAGGACGACACCCGATCCTGGCTGATCACCGATCACCAGGAGGAGGACTGCGGCTGAGCAGGCCGACGCACCCTGGGGACCGGTGGGCGACGGCGCGGCGACCGGGTCACCCGCTTCGATCAGCTCACGTGCGACCCGCACGGGCCGCAGCCGCGAGCGCGGACGTCGCACGGCGGGACGGCCCGCCCCCGTCGGGGCTCGGGTTGGCACGGGTGCAGGCTCCGCAGGCCGCTGGTTGCACAGTGATCGGCGAGCGCTCCCCGGCCGCACCGCGTCGGAGTCGGAACGACGCCGACGCGGCTCCGCTGCCCGGTCCCCCCCGTCCTGCCCATGCCCAGGCCCGACCGTCAGGCCCACCGAGCACCTGCCCCGGACGGCCGGTCTGCCTTCGGCTGGCCGGGGAGCTCCTGCTGCACCCGCAGCGATCGAGGACCCGCACAGACGAATCGGGCCCCCGCCGCAGATGCGGCGGGGGCCCGATCACGTGGTCAGCCTGCGTAGGACCTCAGGAAGAGGCCTCGTCGGACAGCAGGTCGCGGGTGCGGTTCGGGTCGACCGGGATGCCGGGGCCCATGGTCGTGGAGAAGGTGATCTTCTTCAGGAAGCGGCCCTTGGCTGCCGAGGGCTTCGCCCGCAGCACCTCGTCCAGGGCGACCGCGTAGTTCTCGACCAGCTTGTCGGTCTCGAACGACGCCTTGCCGATCACCATGTGCAGGTTGGCCTGCTTGTCTACCCGGAAAGTGATCTTTCCGCCCTTGATCTCGGTGACGGCCTTCGTGACGTCGGGCGTCACGGTGCCGGTCTTCGGGTTCGGCATCAGGCCACGCGGGCCGAGGATGCGCGCGATCCGACCGACCTTGGCCATCTGATCCGGCGTGGCGATCGCGGCGTCGAAGTCCAGCCAACCGCCCTGGATGCGCTCGATCAGCTCGTCGGTGCCCACCGCGTCGGCGCCTGCGGCCTCGGCCTCGGCTGCCTTGTCCCCCGTCGCGAAGACGATCACGCGGGCGGTCTTGCCGGTGCCGTGCGGCAGGTTGACGGTGCCACGCACCATCTGGTCGGCCTTACGCGGGTCGACGCCGAGCCGGATCGCCACCTCGACCGTGGAGTTCTGCTTGGCCTTGGCGGTCTCCTGGGCCAGCTTGGTCGCCTCCAGCGGCGAGTAGAGCCGCGCGCGGTCGATCAGCTCTTCTGCCTGACGATAAGCCTTGCTGCGCTTGGTCATGTCCTCTGTTCCTTCGATTCTGGATCAGTCGTGGTGACGGGCCAGCGCGTGGCCCTCCCACATTTCCGACGCCGCAGGGACGCGGCGGGGTCTTGAGCAGGCGAACGAATGTCGCCGTGGTCAGATCTTGGAGACCTGGTTGAACGACAGCTCCACCGGAGTCTCGCGGCCGAAGATCGACACCAGCACCTTGAGCTTCTGTGCGTCGGCGTTGACCTCGTTAATCGTCGCGGGCAGGGTGGCGAACGGCCCGTCCATGACGGTCACCGACTCGCCGACCTCGAAGTCGACCTCGATGTTCGACTTGCTTGCCGCAGCGGCGGCCTTGCCCTTCTCCGGCTTGGCCTCCTCGACCTGCGGGACGAGGAACTTCAGCACCTCGTCCAGGGTCAGCGGCGAGGGACGCGAGGTGGCCCCGACGAAGCCGGTGACACCAGGCGTGTTGCGCACCGCGCCCCAGGAGGCGTCGTTCAGCTCCATCCGGACCAGGATGTAGCCGGGCAGCACCTTGCGCTGCACCTGCTTGCGCTGGCCGTTCTTGATCTCGGTGACCTCTTCGGTCGGCACCTCGACCTGGAAGATGAAGTCCTCCACGTCGAGGGTCTGGACCCGGGTCTCGAGGTTGGTCTTGACCTTGTTCTCGTAACCGGCGTAGGAGTGCACGACGTACCACTCGCCGGGCGCGCTCGCGAGCGCGGCGCGCATCTCGGCCACCGGGTCGAACTCGGGCTCGTCCTGGGGCTCCTCGGCCGCCTCGCCTGTCGAGGCCGCTCCGGCAGCAGCACCGTCGGTGGCCTCCGTGGCAGTCTCGCCGGCCTCGGCGGACTCGACAGCCGTCGAGTCGTCATCGGCGTCCTTGGCGTGCACCTGCGCGTCGGACAGGCCGGCCAGCTCCTGGCTGTCCTCGTTGGAGGTCACTGTCGGTCCCGCTTCCTCTCGTGTGTCGCGGTCGCGGCCCGTCCACCGACCTGCGATCCGCAACGGATCGAGATCAGCCGAACAGCCACAACACGCCCTGGCTGAAGGCGATGTCCAGTCCCGCCACCAGCGTCACCATGAAGGAAACGAAGACCAGCACCACCAGTGTGTAGGTCACCATCTGCTTGCGCGTGGGCCAGATGACCTTCCGGAGTTCAGCCACGACCTCGCGGATGAACCGACCAAGCCTACGCGGCAGCGAAGGGCGCTTGCCCTTGCCGTCGCGCGACTCGGTCGGCCGCCCCTTCTTCGGGGTGGCGCCCGAACTCACTACCTCGCCCTTGGACGACTCGGCGTCTCCGCCGCGTCGGTCCTTCCTGGCAGCCGGGCGCCCGGAGGCGCGGCGCTCGCGACGCTCGGCAGCGCTGCGTGGCCGGGAGGCGTCGTCGCCCTCCCCGTCCCGCTTGTGCTCGCGGTCCTCGCTCACGCTGCGCTCCTCCGCTCAGCCGTCGGCTTCGACGCAGGGGTGACAGGACTTGAACCTGCAACCTGCGGTTTTGGAGACCGCTGCTCTGCCAATTGAGCTACACCCCTTTGGCGGCCGAACCGGATGGTCCACCGCCGTCCGGACAACCTCGCGCACCGTCGCCGACCCATGACGCAGCCGGGTCTGAAGCGGTGAGCCTGCCCAGGATCGGAAGTGTACGGTACGCGGCCCGCATTACTCCAACCCCATTGCCCGCAGACCGTCATGACCGCGACTCCAGGGGCAGGCTCACCGACAGAAGGCCAGGTCTGGGAGCATTCCGGCATGGCCGTTCCACAGACAGACAGCCCAGTTCCCAGCCCGCTCCGCCCCCGAATCTCGGCACGAGTGGGCGGCATCCGCGAGTCCGCGACCCTGGCAGTGGACGCCAAGGCCAAGGCCCTCAAGGCAGCGGGCAGACCAGTCATCGGGTTCGGTGCGGGTGAGCCGGACTTCCCGACCCCGCCGCACATCGTGGCTGCGGCCGAGGCCGCCTGCGCCGAGCCGAGGAATCACCGCTACACCCCGGCGGGGGGCCTGCCCGAGCTCCGCGAGGCGATCGTCGAGAAGACCCTGCGCGACTCCCAGTACCAGGTCGAGCCGAGTCAGGTGCTGGTCACCAACGGTGGCAAGCAGGCCGTCTACCAGGCCTTTGCCACCCTGCTGGACCCCGGCGACGAGGTGCTCCTGCCCGCCCCCTACTGGACCACCTACCCCGAGGCGATCACTCTCGCGGGCGGTGCCGCTGTGGTCGTGCCCACCGACGAGTCGACCGGATACCTGGTCAGCGTCGAGCAGCTCGAGGTCGCCAGGACGGCCGCGACGAAGGTGCTGCTCTTCTGCTCGCCATCGAACCCGACGGGTGCGGTGTACCCGCCGGAGCAGGTCGCCGCGATCGGCCGCTGGGCGGCGGAGCACGGCATCTGGGTGATCACCGACGAGATCTACGAGCACCTCGTCTACGACGACGTGCAGGCGCTCTCGCTTCCGGTCGCCGTCCCGGAGCTGGCCGATCGGTGCATCGTGGTGAACGGGGTCGCCAAGACCTTCGCGATGACCGGATGGCGAGTGGGCTGGATGATCGGCCCGAAGGACGTCATCAAGGCGGCGGGCAACCTTCAGTCGCACCTGACCTCCAACGTCGCCAACGTCTCGCAGCGGGCGGCCCTGGCCGCCGTGGCGGGACCGCTGGACGCGGTGACGGAGATGCGGACGGCATTCGATCGCAGGCGGCAGACGATCGTGTCCCTGCTGTCGAAGATCCCCGGAGTGGCCTGCCCCACCCCGCAGGGCGCGTTCTACGTGTACCCCTCGGTCCGGGAGCTGCTCGGCAAGGAGCTGCGCGGCAGGCGGCTCACGTCGAGCATCGACCTGGCAGAGGTCGTCCTGGAGCACGCCGAGGTGGCCGTGGTGCCCGGTGAGGCCTTCGGCACGCCCGGCTACCTGCGGCTGTCCTACGCCCTCGGCGACGAGGACCTGGTGACCGGCGTCGAGCGGATGGGCGCGCTGCTCGCCGAGGCCCGCTAGATCACGAACGGCAGGCACGGCACTCGACCTGGCCTGCGCCACGACCCACGGGAACCCATGCGGCAACGGCCCCGTCGGGCCGCCGACACCGCCGGGAGCACTCGCTCCCGGCGGTGTCGTGTCTCCAGCCGATGGCGAAACGCCCGTGCCCCCGCGTATCCGACGTTCTCGCTCGAAGTCCACCGCCGCAGGCCGGGCCCGCGCAGCGACCTGCCTGGCGGGGGCCGCAGCCGGGCCGTCCCGCCTGCGGCAGGCAGCAGGCCCGCGCAGTCCCGCTCGCCGACGTCGGCGGTCAGCAGTACGCCGACGGGCGGGCACCGGAGCGGCCGGGCGGGCGCGGCGTCACGAGCCGCCGAGGTGCCTGCGATCAGGCCAGTCGAACCCGCGCGATCGCCCGGCCCAGCACCGCCTGTCCCCTGCTGCGCGCGGTGACGGTGACCTTCAGCGTGCCGTCGTCATCGCGCCCGGTGACCTTGCCGGACAACTCGATCAGGCCGCCGTCCTCGTCGTCCGGCACCACGACCGGCCGCGTGAAGCGAACCCCGAACTCGACCACCGCGGCTGGATCGCCCGCCCAGTCGGCCACCAGCCGCGCACCCTGAGCCATGGTGAACATGCCGTGGGCGATCACGTCGGGAAGGCCGACCTCGCGGGCCACTCGTTCGTTCCAGTGAATCGGATTGAAGTCGCCGGACGCACCGGCGTACCGGACGAGGTCCGCCCGGCTGACCGACACGCGCGACTCCGGAAGCAGCTCGCCGACCTCGACGTCCGCCGCAGCACGCAGGCTCATGCCCTGGCCCCTTCCGACTCGCTCGCGGCACCGGCCGAGCCGGTGGCGTCCTGATCTCCGGCACCGTTCCCGGTCGAAGCCGATCCGTTCGAACCCGGCGCGGGCGTGTCTGCGGTGCCCCTGGCGACGAGCATGGAGCGAGCGACCGTCACCAGTTCGCCGTCCTCGGTGTTGATGTCGGCTCGGACGGTGATCATGTCGTTGCCCGCCCGGCTGACGATGCTCTCGACCGTCGTCGTGGTGAGGAGGCGGTCCCCGCCTCGGATGGGGCGATGATGCACGAAGCTCTGGTCGCCGTGGACCACCCGGCTGTAGTCCAGTCCCAGCTCGGGGTCCTCGGTCAGCGCCGAGGTCGCCCCCATCGAGAGGATGACGGCGAAGGTCGGCGGAGCGATCACATCGGGATGCCCGGCCGCGACCGCCGCCGCGACGTCGTGATGCACGGGATCGGCGGCGCCGACCGCGACGGCGAACTCGCGGATCTTCTCCCGCGCGACCTCGTACGGCGCAGTAGGCGGATAGACACGTCCGATGAAGGCTTGATCCAGGGCCACGGGCCTTACCGTACCGATGGGCGGTCGCCGGGGACGCTGTCAGGTTCTCCTCGGCGAGGTTCTCCTCGGCGACGTCCTGCTCCCCCGCGACCCGACCCGACGTGGTCCGGCCCGCCCAGCCGCAGCCTGCCCATGACACGACGAAGGCCCCCGCCGCATCGGCGAGGGCCTTGGTCTGGTCGTGTCGTGACGACGGGGGTGCAGGTGCACCGATCCGGTCAGCGGGTCTCCTTGTGCACCCGGTGGGTGTTGCAGTTCGAGCAGTACTTCTTGATGCCCAAACGGTCCGGGTCGTTCCGCCGGTTCTTCCGGGTGATGTAGTTACGGTGCTTGCACTCCTCGCACGCCAACGTGATCTTGGGGCGAACGTCGGTGGCGGCCACGGGGAGCCTCTCTCTCACTCGGTCTCGCGGGATCGAGATGGCCGACCACTGATGTGGGCGTGGACCATCTCACTTGGTAGCGGTGGCCGGACTTGAACCGGCGACGCAACGATTATGAGCCGTTTGCTCTACCAACTGAGCTACACCGCCAAGCAAACATGACGCAACACACACGACTCTGCCGCGACACTCAACTGACCAGTGCCGCGACGAGATCGTGGAGCCCCAATACGGAATCGAACCGTAGACCTTCTCCTTACCATGGAGACGCTCTGCCGACTGAGCTATTGGGGCCTGCTCGGCTGGGAGCGATCCAGACTTTACACAACGACCGCCCGGATTGAGAAATCGGGGGTACCTCGCCCACCTGGACTAACTGACCAGTGTGAGCACCGTCTCATCGTAGAGACCGCGAACCCGCACCGTACGGGCCTGCAACCAGGCCTCGAAGCGGTCCAGCGGGAGCGGGCGAGAGATCAGATAGCCCTGGGCGATGTCGCAGCCCATCTCGACGAGCTGATCCCGCACCGCGTCCTCCTCGACCCCCTCGGCCACCACGACGAGGCCGAGGGAGTGACCGAGCTCGATGATCGACCGGACCACCGCCATGTCAGAGAGATCGGAGCCCATGCCGAACACGAAGCTCTTGTCGATCTTCACCTCGTCGACCGGCAGCTGTCGCAGGTAGGCCAACGAGGAGTAGCCGGTGCCGAAGTCGTCCACGGCCAGCACGACACCAAGCGCATGCAGCCTGCGCAGGACCGGCAGCGCACGCTCGGGATCGGACATGACCCCGGACTCGGTCAGCTCGAAGGTCAGGAGCTGCGGCGGAACCTCATGCCTGCTGAGGGCCTCGCCGACCCGCTCTGGGAAGTTCTCATCGGCGAGGTTGCGCACCGACAGGTTCACCGCCGCCGAGATCCGCAGGCCTCGGTCCAGCCAGCCGCGCACCTCGATCAGGGCGCGCTCCATGACGAAGGACGTCAGCGCGTCGACCAGTCCGGTCGCCTCGACCGCAGGCACGAACTCGTCCGGGTCCAGCCTGCCGAATTCCGGGTGAACCCACCGTACGAGCGCCTCCACGCCGACGACCGCCCGACTGCGCAGCGCGATCTTCGGCTGGAAGTGCACCTCGACCTGGCCGGTGTCCAGGGCCTGTCGGAACTGGGTGACCAGTTGAAAGCGCCGCAGGAAGATCTGCCCCATGCTCGGGGCGTATCGACGGACCCCGGCATCACCGGTCCTGGCCGCCCGCATGGCGACGTCCGCCTGCTGGAGCAGCGCGTCGGCGGGCGACTCCTCCTCCGTCGGCTCCTCGTCCAGGCAGGCGTAGCCGACGACGGCCGAGGCCTCCACCGTCAGGCGCTCCACCGGATAGGGGCGGACGACCTCCGTCAGGAGCAGCTCGGCGAGTTCGGCCAACTCCTCGTCGCTCCGGTCCAGGACCAACACCGCGAAGGAGCCGCTCTCCAACCGGGCCAGCGGGGCGTCGGCACCGAGGACGTCGCGGATGCGCCCGCCCGCGGCGACCACCATCCGATCGCTCCAGGCATGTCCGAGCGCATCGCTGACCGTGGACAGCACGTCGAGGTCGAGGCGCAGTATCGAGGCCTGCCGCCCCGGCTGGATGCGTGCGTCTGCGGCCTCGCGGAACCCGGGCCGGTTCAGCAGTCCGGTGAGCGGATCGTGATAGGCGTCATGCCGCAGCCTGCCCAGCAGCCTGCGATTGTCCATCGTGGTTGCGAGATGACTGGCCAGCGTGCGCAGCAGGCGGATGTCGGCCTGCCCGAATCCCCGCCACCGACTGATCCGGTCGTGCACCTCGACGGCGCCGAGCAGCTGGTGCGCCCCGCGCAACGGCACGACGAGCGCCTCGTAGGCGCCTCGGCTCTGCAATGCGGAGCGGATCTCCTCCACCGCGTCGATCGCCCGGAAGTAGCGCACCTGAGTGCCGGGAAGCTGAAGCAGCGGGTCGTCGCGAAGCTCTCCCTTCGGGAGCGCGCCTACGGGCAGGGCCTCCCCGGAGACGACGCTGAACCGATCACCGTCGGGATCAAGCCGCAGGTGCAGCACCACCCGGGTGGCGTTGAGCTGATCCCTGATCCGGTCGGTGATCGACTGCCATTCGTCTCGTGAGTCTGCGACGGCGATGGACCGCTCGCCCGCAGGCCTGCCCGCCACGTGCTGACCGGATCGTGCGACGGTGAGACTCACGTCGCTGAGGGCCTCCAGGTCACGGCGTTCGCGCAGCAGACCCGAGTAGGCGCGGTAGAAGGCGGCCACCGCCAGACAGAGGAAGACCAGCAGCGCCCATCCCCACGGCGCTCGGTCGGCCAGCTCGAATCCGACCAGGCCCACCGAGGTGTTGAGCAGTCCCACCGCGAGGATGTAGGCGGCCATCCGCACCGCACCGGAGAAGCGGACTTCGCCGCCGAGCACCCGCATCGCGGCCAGTGCCAGCAACATGCTGATGAGCGGGGAGAACAACGCGCCGAGCATCACCGGCAGCCAGCTGGGGCCGACCCCTTCCAGGAGCTGCCCGAGCACGGCGACCATCGCGAACGGCACCGCGACCTCCAGGCACATCACCCCCGCGTTGTAGACCGCGTGGCTGTAGGCCCGCCTGCTGATCAGCGTGCCCATCAGCATGCTCATGCCCGCGAGCAGATGAGCGATCAGCACCACTTCGAACGGCGCGATGAGCAGGCCGATGACCAGCGGGATCTCCGTGAAGGAGACCGTCCAGCCGACCCGGTTGACGTCGACGTGGATGGTGAAGCGCTCGGCGAGAAGGAAGCCGACGGCCAGGAGCGGCGCCGTCCAGTAGAGGTCGGAGCCGAAGTCACCGGGCACCATGGCGCTGACGAAGACGGAGAAGAGGATGCCGACGGCCAGCAGTCCACTGGAGAACCAGCGAAAAGACCGCTGATGCTCCTCGACACGCTGCGGAGAGCCTGTCGACTCCGGCGACTCCGCTTCGGAGACCTGGCCAGGGCTGTCGGACATGCCATCCTCCTCATGCCCCCGCCGGGCGCGCGGAGTAGGCCGAGGTTCGCGCAGGCCGACCCACGAGGTCACATATGTTTTACCATAAAAGTCCTCGCTTCTTTCCGGACAGAGCGCTAGATCTCAGCCTTTCCTGCCGTGACCGAGAAACTACTCACGGCTATTGACCGGAATGTCGCGTCACGGTATGCGATTGCCTTTCGATCTTGACTCACGATCCGTGCACGCCCGAGCACCGCCAGCATAATCCCTGGTCAGAAGGATTCACCTGACTCGATCCCCCGCCGGACATTCGCCGGGCCGCAGGCATCATGATGGCTGCGGGACGCGCCGGAAGCGAGACCGAGAAAAGGTCGGTCAATCGATTACGCGAACGCTTTTCGAGTCCCCCGAAGCGCGCCTTTTCTTGACAGGCGAGACGATTAGTCGCTGCTTTCGATCGGCGAAGAAGATCAGCACCGGCGGCGACGGCCCGTACCGAAGCGGCCACGTCGTGCACCCCCGGTACGCACCCCGGCCCGCAGGAAACCTCCGCACGCCCCGCACAGTGATCAACGGTGCAGCGTCGGCCTGCTCCCGATCGACGGCGCACCGTCCGCTCCGACCGCCCGTCCTCGCCCCGACACAGTCACGGCAGCGAGCTCCCGGCACGGGTTCCCACCAGGCTGGAATCTGGTCGGTCGCCTGGACATGACGGCCCCCGGCGCCGGAGGCATCGTCCGCAACGGACCCCGCAGGCCACGGCCACGTCGGGCGGACAGGCTCCAGCCCGATGATCGAGGAGTCCGTTCCCGTCGGCATCCTTGCCGGCGGCGACGCGCCCCGGCGGCGGGTTCCGGGGAGACGACCTGCCTAGGGCGCCGACGGCCGCCGACAGACCGCGAGACGCCCCGGATCCGTCGGGGCGGCTCAGCCTGCGCATCATCGCCGACACGACCCACCCCCGAAAAGCCCCACGTCGCCGCCCCACCGGGCTCGGTTCGATCCCGAGCCTGCGGGCGGACCTGCCCGGAGCCCAGACGGCGACCGACGAGTCAGCGGTAGTTCGTGAACTGCAACGCCAACTCGAAGTCGCTGGCCTTGAGCAGGCTGATCACGGCCTGCAGGTCGTCCTTCTTCTTGCTGGTGACCCGAAGCTGGTCGCCCTGGATCTGGGCCTGAGTGCCCTTCGGGCCCTCGTCCCGGATCTTCTTGGCGATCTGCTTGGCCTTCTCCGTGGAGATGCCCTGCACCAGGGTTCCGGTCACCCGGTAGATCCGGCCGGAGACGGCAGGCTCACCGACCTCGAACGCCTTCAACGAGATGCCACGCTTGATCAGCTTCTCCTTGAAGACGTCGATCGCGGCGGTGCAGCGCTCCTCCGTCTCCGCCTCGATGGTGATCGCCTCTTCACCCGACCACGAGACCTTCGCACCGGTCCCCCGGAAGTCGAAGCGGTTGGCGAGCTCCTTGCCCGCCTGGTTCAGCGCGTTGTCGACCTCCTGACGGTCGACCTTGCTCACCACGTCGAACGACGCGTCGGCCACGTCCACACCTCCGAAGAAGAAGACTGGTCACCGGCTCCTTGACGGGCCAGGACTACGAGAACGCTACTCGGGTGGGCACCCGACGCAGAGCATGCCCCGTTGGTATGTATGCTGTGTCTCGCTGGTCGGTGCGCCGATCGGTCTGGCGGGTTGCCCGAGCGGCCAAAGGGAGCGGACTGTAAATCCGTCGGCTACGCCTACGAAGGTTCGAATCCTTCACCCGCCACACCACGACGAACGCCTCGATGACCTCATGCGACACGGTCATCGGGGCGTTCGTCGTTTCTCCGGAGTGATGTCCGGCTGCTACCGGCACTCAGGCGGCTTCCTACGGGTGGGGCGTGCCTGAACCCTGCCCACGCTCGTCAGACTCCACGACCTGTCCAAGGCCGGTGCGACGCGAGCGCAGGCAGCGAGACGAGGGTCGTCGGGCAGGGTGCGGGTGAGATCCGCCGGGTCGAAGTAGTGCGGACGATCCCACGAGCCTGCCCGACATCGCAGGCTCGCCTCGCCGTCTCGCTCCGGCATTCACGATCCCCGGGTCCACACGGACGACGGCACGTCGCTGCTTTCACCAGGAGAGATCGGCGCTATATATTGATGATCCCTCGCTTGGCCGCGCGGTCTTGTTCCCGCGTCGGCTGACGCGGTGGCAGTCGCAAGACGACGACACCCGAATGTCGACAGCGGCGCCGCCATGGTCAGGCAGGGGTCAGCCGGTTCTGGACCGAGTCGGGGAATCTTCGTCCTGAACGGCTGGCGACGAGCGACGGACGCAGGCGAGTACGAGTCCGTTGCGGTTCAATCAATTGATAGACAAATGTGCACCAACCCGGCCGATTCGCCCTCGTCAGGGTGACGCCGCAGAGTGATTCGCGCTCAAGTAGATCATCAGTCAGACTGCCGACCAGCTTGATCCTGGTCGTGAAGAAGGAGAATAGTTCGTGTTCCGTGTTTCTTCCCGCATCGCGGCGGGTGCCGCGCTGGCCTGCGCGATCCTCGCAGGCACTGCCACCCCTGCACTGGCCGGCACAGCGGCGGCAAGCCCTCCTGGCTATGCAGGATTCGGCCGTGATGTCACAGTGAACCTTGACGAGTTCCAGGATGGCGACGAATACGGAAATAACGCGAACGTGACGAAGATTCCCGTCAGCATCATCTCATCGTACGACTCGTCACACACCATCGGATTCTATGGCACCGGCCCGGAGTTCTCTGGTGCGTTCGGCGGCTGACGGCGATCGCGATCAGCTCTGGAGCGTTCATCTGGTCACTCCGGGCAGGTTCGCCCGAGTTCGTTGACGGGTGCCACCGGTACGGTGAAAGCACTATTCCTCGTGCGGGTGGTGTTTCATCCCGCGTCTTCTTGATTCGCCGTTCCCCCGTCGCGGCTGGGGCGGCCGCGCGGGTCGGTCGCGACCGGCGACGCGCGCCCCGGCCCGTGCCGTGTCCTGCGGGCCGGGATTCGCTAGGCGATCACCGCCACACCGCCATACCGGAACAGTGCGATGACGAGGCAGGCCGCCGCCGCCGTCGACACCACCGCCCGGATGCCGTTCCACCGCACCCACCTCGCCTCGAATCGCCTGCGTGCCGCCGCGAGTTCTGCCGCTCCCGCCGAGCAGGCCACCTTCGCGAGCTCATCGTTCATCGGCACGTTGACGCGCATGGTGATCACGATCACGGTGAGGTCCAGGACGAGCGCGGCGAGGATCCACCCCGACACCTCGGGTGCGGCGCCGGGCAGGTGCAGCGCCGCCGCCGAGGCGATCAGCAGCGGCGCGCCCGCGAAGCCGAGGGCGAACCAGCCGTTGAGGATGGCCACGTTGATCCGCTGCACGGCTCGGACGAACGTGTGGTCGTCCGCCGTTCGCAGTCCCGGCATGACGGCACAGGCGAAGCCGTAGAACAGGCCCGCCGTCAGTCCCATGGCCAGGGTCGCGCCGATGAGCACGAGCGTCGATAGCAGTGGTGGCACAAGAATCTCCTCACCTGAGCGGGTCGACGGGTGGTCCGGCTCGGGTCAGCGTCTGACTCGGCCTGCACCGTGCGGAGTCGCGGCCGTGGTCACACCGACCAGACGCCGGTGGCCGCAGTGCGACGGGCATAGTCGGCGAAGTCCACGGGTTCCCGGCCGAGTGCCTGGCGGACACCGTCGGCCAGGTAGGCGTTGCGCCCGTCGAGGACGGTGGTGAACAGCTCGGTCAGGGCGCTCACCTCCTCGGCAGGCACGCCGTGGGTCGCCGCCGCAGCCGCATACTCCTGCGGACTGACCTGGACGAATCGGATGTCCCGACCGGTGGCGGCGGCGATTTCTGCTGCGGCATCGGCGAAGGTCAGCAGGCGTGGGCCGGTGACCTCGTAGAGCCGAGCCGCATGCCCCTCCTCGGTCAGCGCGGCGACGGCGACCGCCGCGACGTCCTCGGTATCGACGAACGGTTCGGCCACTGCCGAGGCAGGCAGCGCGATCTCCCCGCTGAGCACCGGGTCCAGCAGGAAGTGCTCACTGAAATTCTGGTCGAACCAGCTCGCTCGGACGATCGTCCAGTCGGCGCCCGTCTCCCGCACCGCCTGCTCGGCGCGCAGCGCGCCCTCTTCGCCTCGGCCGGACAGCAGGACCAGCCGCCGGACTCCGCTGCGCACCGCGAGGTTCGCGAAGGCCTCGACGGTCTCCGCAGCGCCGGGAAACGCGAGGTCCGGGTAGTACACGATGTAGACCGCCGCCACATCCGGCAGTGCCGCAGGCCAGGTGGCCTGGTCGGCCCAGTCGAAGCTCGGCCGACCGGATCGAGAGCCGATCCGTACCGGCAGGCCGAGGTCGGCGAGTCGGGCGGCGACGCGACGGCCGGTCTTGCCGGTGCCGCCGAGGACGAGGATCGGACGTCGCTGCGAAGCGTGTTCTGTCATGTCCTCAGTGAAGCCCGATCGAATGAGACGATCCATAGCCGACTGTCTTGAATACATCATTCATCGTCTAAAGTCCGGCGCATGGGTATGGATGCACTCGCAGGGCTGCTGGACGGTCCGCGGGCCAGGGGCGCCTTCCTCCTCCGCTCCGTGCTGAATCCACCCTGGTCCCTGCGGATCGAGGATCGCGCGCCGCTGACGCTGGTGTCCGTGGTCAGGGGACAGGCCTGGGTGGTGCCGGACACGGGTTCGGCGATCGAGTTGGCCGCAGGCGACGTCGCGATCGTCCGGGGGCCGGGTCCGTACACGGTCGCCGACGACCCGGCGACGCCACCGCAGGCCGTGATCCATCCGGGACAGCGCTGCACCACCCCGGCGGGGGAGCCGCTGCTCGGGCTGCGAGACCTCGGCGTCCGCACCTGGGGTGCCGATCCGAACGGGTCGACCATGATGCTGACCGGCACGTATCAGATGCACGGCGAGGTCAGCAGGCGGCTGCTCACCGCGCTGCCCGGCCTGGTCGTGCTCCGCGACGACGAGTGGGACTGCCCACTGCTGCCGCTGCTCAGCGACGAGATCGTGAAGGACGCCCCCGGACAGACCGCCGTCCTGGACAGGCTGCTCGATCTGCTGCTCATCGCGGTCCTGCGCGCCTGGTTCGACCGGCCAGAGGCACGGGCGCCCGCGTGGTACCGCGCCCAGTCCGATCCGGTCGTCGGACCGGCACTGCGCATCCTGCACAACGAGCCTGCCCGACCGTGGACCGTGGCGACGCTGGCCGCCGCGACCGGTGTGTCCCGCGCCTCACTGGCGCGACGCTTTCACGAGCAGGTGGGCGAACCGCCCATGCGGTTCCTCACCGGGTGGCGCCTCGCCGTCGCCGCCGATCTGTTGCGCAGCCCCGACGAGACGATCGGTTCAGTCGCCAGGAAGGTCGGCTACAGCAGTTCCTTCGCCTTGAGCACCGCGTTCAAGCGCGAGCACGGGCTCAGCCCCACGCAGTATCGGACCTCCGCGGCGGCAGGCTGAGCCCCCTCGGCCGCTCGATCCGTTCTCCCGACGAGCCCATCCGCCCGGGCAGCAGGCCGAGGATGCGGATCAGCAGTTCGACGGTCGCCGTCGCGAGCCGCTCCGCCGGGATTCGGCTGCGTACTCGTCGGGCATCGGCGGCGAGCATCGGCAGCGACCAGGTCTCCGCCGCGAACGGCTGCACTGGCATCCGCACGTGATCGTCATCGGCAGGTGGCTGATTGCGCTGTGCGGCCCTGAACGCGTGGCGTGGGAGCTAGGGTTGGACCGGCAGGCCGTTCGCTCCGAGCGCCTCGGCCACCAGCCGGACGGCGAAGCGGACACGAGGCAGGGAGTTGCGGTGAAGGGAATCGTGCTCGCGGGCGGCAGCGGCACACGGCTGCACCCGATCACACAGGCGGTGTCCAAGCAACTGCTTCCGGTCTACGACAAGCCGATGATCTACTACCCGCTGTCCGTGCTGATGCTGGCGGGAATCAGAGAGATCCTGATCATCTCCACTCCGGAGGATCTGCCGCTCTTCCGGAGGCTGCTCGGGAACGGCGAACAGCTGGGTCTCCGACTCGACTATGCGGTGCAGCCCCAGCCGAACGGGCTCGCCGAGGCCTTCGTGATCGGCGCGGACTTCATCGGCGACGACTCGGTCGCGCTGGTTCTCGGCGACAACATCTTCTACGGCCACGGTTTTCCCCGGATGCTGGCCGCGCAGGTCGTCGATCTGGACGGTTGTGTGCTCTTCGGCTATGCCGTGCAGGATCCGGAGCGTTACGGCGTCGGCGAGGTGGACGCGCACGGCAGGTTGATCAGCATCGAGGAGAAGCCCGCCACCCCCAAGTCGAACAAGGCCATCACCGGCCTCTACTTCTATGACAACGACGTGGTGGAGATCGCGCGCGGCCTTCGACCGTCGCCACGCGGCGAACTGGAGATCACCGACGTCAACCTCACCTACCTGCGTCAGGGCCGGGCGAAACTGGTGGACCTCGGGCGCGGATTCGCCTGGCTCGACACCGGAACGCATGACTCGATGCTGGCGGCAGGCCAGTTCGTACAGGTGTTGGAACATCGGCAGGGAGTCCGGATCGCCTGTCTGGAGGAGATCGCCCTGCGGATGGGCTACATCGACGCTGCGGCCTGCCACGCGCTGGGAGCCAAGCTCGCCAAGTCGGGCTACGGACAGTATGTGATGGCCATCGCGGCCGGGGGCAGCACGACGGACGACGTCTCCTGAAGCGGTCACCCGCGCGGTGAGACGCTCGCCGGTCGGCATGAACCCGACGGCGACCGCGAGTTCATGCCAGTCCCCTTGTTCGCTGCTCGGCGGCAGGTTTCGGGGGCAGCCAACGGCTTCCCCCGGATGACTCGGCGGGCACGGCGGCCATCGGCAGGCACCCCGGCTCGCCCTCACCAGGGCAGCTGGCGACCCGCCATCTCCTCGAGCCTGCGGACGCGATCCTCGATCGGCGGATGCGTGGAGAAGAACCGTGCCATTCGCTCGCCAGGGCGGAACGGGTTCGCGATCATCAGATGCGACTCGGCGACGAGGCGAGGCTCCGGAGCCAGCGGGGCCGCGCGAGTGCCCAGCTCCAGCTTGCGCAATGCAGACGCGAGCGCGAGCGGGTCCCCGGTCAGCTCGGCGCCGGACGAGTCGGCCTGATATTCCCTGGACCTGCTCACCGCCATCTGGATCACGCCCGCCGCGATCGGGCCGAGCAGCGCGATCAACAGCAGCCCGAACGGGTTGGGCCGGTTCGCACCGCCACCGCCACCGATGAAGTTGAAGATCATCGCGAAGTTGGCCAGGAAGGTGATCACACTGGCCAGGGCGCCCGCCACCGAGGAGATCAGGATGTCCCGGTTGTAGACGTGGGCGAGTTCGTGTCCGAGTACGGCACGCAGCTCGCGTTCGTCCAGAAGCCGCAGGATGCCCGACGTGGCACAGACTGCGGCGTTGCGCGGATTACGACCGGTCGCGAAGGCGTTGGGCGCCTCGGTCGGGCTGACGTAGAGCCGAGGCATCGGCTGCCGGGCAGCAGTGGCCAGCTCGCGCACGATCCGGTACATGGCAGGCTGCTCCGCCTCGGACACCGGGCGGGCCCGCATCGCCCGAAGCGCGATCTTGTCGGAGTTGACGTAGGCATAGCCGTTGGTGACGAGGGCGATCCCGAGGCCGACGAACAAGCCGGTTCGACCACCGATGACTCCGCCGATGACGACGACGATCCCGCCGAGGCCGCCGAGGAGCAGAGCGGTCTTCACTCCGTTCCAATGCTTGTGCACGTCGCTTCGCCTCCGGTCGTCGTGTCGCACTGACCGGTACGGCCAGGCCTGTCGAAACTCCTTCGTCTTCACCACCGCTACCCCTGGTCAACGATCCGGGCGACCGGGTCGTTCCCCGGCAGGCTCGCTGTGCCGGACCGGGGGAGGCGCCGACGGCCGCCGCCCTGCCTGCGAAGTCCACGCCTGGGCAGCAGACCCCGCGATCGGGTGACCGACGTCTCCCTCGTCGCTGCTGGAACACGTCCCGCCTCGATGCCGCGCAGCCCACCGGTCATCCGGTACTCCCGGCCGAAGGCCCGCAGCGTGGCCTCGTCCGCACGTGCTGTCCCTGCTCGCCGTCCGGATGCGAGCCGGCCCGCGCCGATGGCGTCATTCGGCGACATCATCGGACGGTTCTCGGCGCCGCAGGCGGATCTCGACACCGTGTACGGCTCTCGCGATGCATCGCAGACCGTGAAACTGCCAGGCAGCTCGGCTACGGCGGGTGTCAGGAGGGCCGCGCGAAGTGCTCAGATCCGCCCAGCTGAGTGGTGCCAGTGAATAGTAATAGTCACTGATTCCATTGACGCGGGGAGAGTCACTGGAACCTTCAACGATTTCCGCTGAGGGTTCCGGAGGGGTTCCAGCAGCTCAGGCCGTGTCCGCAAGCGGGCGCGCCGCCGACCGACCGCGACTCGTCCTCGCACCGATGGTGGGCATCCGTCGAGTCGGCGGGCCGAGTGTCACGGTGGCGACGATTCCGGTGGTGCGCAGGCGATGCGAACTCGAAGCCCGGTGGCGGGCTGTCCGTCGTCTCGGGTCACTGCTCCCGGATCGAGGCGAGTTCGTCGCGGTAGCGGGGTTCCAGGCGTTCGATCCAGAGTTCCGGCCAGACCATGCCGCACCCCGCGCCGAGCAGACCGCCCGCGACCGCCGCCAGCGAGTCGGAGTCACCACCGGTGGCCGCCGCGCGGCGAAGCCCGTTCTCCGGGTCGTCGGCGAATGCGGTCGCGATGAGCAGCGAGGTGGCCAATGCCTCCTCGGCCGTCCAGCCGTCGCCGCCGTACTGACACGGATCGGACTCCCAGGGCTCTTGCCGCAACGGCTGGAGACCGAGTCGTGCCCGGTCGAGCACGCCCGCGACCTCGGCCCAGCCCACGTCCAGATACTCCTGGGCGCTGGAACGCCCTTCTCGCTCCCAGACCGTGCCGAGAACGTCGACGTCGAAACCGGGACGGCTGGCAACGTGGTCGACCGTCCAGTCGAATGCGTCGGCGAGATCGACCCGGCCTGCGAACAGCTCTCTGGTGACACGGGCCGTGATCATCGCCGCCACGGTCGCCGTGGCGTGCCCGTGAGTCAGCACGGACTGCAGGGCGGCCACGTCACCGACCTCCGCGTCCGTCAACCGAGCATCGACGCCGATCCAGGGGGCGCGCATGACGGTGCCGCAGCCCTTGGAGTTCGTCACCGACGCGGTGGCCCAGAAGTCCGTGCCGAGCCGTTCCACCGCGTACAGGGCGGTGAGGCAGGCGTTGCCGGGCGCGCGGTTGTTGTCCGGATCATGCAGCCACTGGAGGAATCGGGTGAGCAGTGCACGGCGAAGCTCGGCAGGTCGCAGCGGCGTGAGTCCGCCTGCACGGGCCGTGTCGTCAAGCGCGCGGGCGACGGCGATGCTCATCTGCGTGTCGTCGGTGATCGCGGCGAGTCGGGGGAACTCCGGGCCCCGCTTGCCGTAGACGTTGACGATTCGCTGGTAGGACGCGAACTCCACCCCGAAGCCCCAGGCATCGCCGTAGGCCAGGCCGTAGATCGCGCCCGCCCGCCGATCGGCGCGGTCGGACGACGAACGGTCGTCCGCCGCCCCGGCCGATGATGCGGTGCCGGACGTGCAGGGGTTCTCCACGGTGCTCCCTCGGGCTGAATCGATCCGTCCTGGTCGACGGCGGCGCCGTGCACGCCGTTGTGGCCCGCATTGTGCAGCGCCGACGCCCTCTCGCGGGCCGAGACGGCCGATGTCGAGACCGATCCTTGACCACGGGTCGACCCGATCTCCATCAACTTCTGGAATCCGACACCGCCGCAGCGATCTTCGGGAAGCTCGCGGCAACCTCGCTGCACGTCGTCAGACCGGCAGTCCGCGAGGGGGCGCGGTGGCGCAGAAGGTGTCGCGACCCCGGCGACGGCGAGCGAGTCAATCGGCGCTGTCGCGGCATTCGGTCCGGGCGTTGCGGGCAGGTTTTCAACGGCGGCCCGGCCGGCAGGTCTTCAAGAGCTGGTCGGTGGTGTTGGGCAGGCGGCTCATCGGCCGCCCGCCGTCCCGGGTTGCCGTCCGGATCACAGCAGCCGATGCAGAAATCGTGCGAGCAGCGCACGGCGAAGCTCGACAGGCCGCAGCGGCGTGAACCCGCCCGTTCCGGCCGTGTCGTCGAGTAGCAATCGACGGTCGGTGACGGACAGGCTGTCTCGCCAGGACTTCCGAGGAGATATGTCCCCTTCGTTCTTCTAGCGTGGCAGGGTAGGGCCGGGACTCAATACCGCCAGACGATCTACGCGAAGTTTATGACAGTTGTCATCGATCTTGATGACACTTGTCACTACCGCCGCACTGTGACGTTCTGTGACCCTTTCTCCATGACTCACAACGCCTGGTCGATACCCCACCGACTTCTCACCATCGCCACGGCGGCCGCCGTGTTCACCACCGCATCGGCATGGGGCCTGGCCCCGGAGTCCGCTGCGGGGTCGGACATCGCATGGTCGCCCTGTGCAGACGACGCGACCTTGGAATGCGCGACGATCGCCGTGCCGATGGACCACTCGAAACCGGACGGCACGACAGTCGAACTGGCGCTCGCCCGTGCACCTGCGACGAATTCCGACTCCCGCCTCGGCTCGCTGGTGCTGCACCGTGGCGGCCCTGGATACGGCTCCGGCGACTATCTCCGGCTGATCCGCTCCGGACAGGTCGCCGCTCCGGTCACTGCGGAGGTCATGGCTCGGTACGACCTGGTCACGGTCGACCAACGTGGGACAGGACAGAGCCTGCCCGCCGTCAGCTGCTTCGACTCCCCCGAGGACGCAGCCGAGTTCAACGCGGGCCTGCCCCTCTATCCGACCACCGAGGCAGAACGGGCGGAGCGGATCGACCGGGATCGGCAGTACGCCGACCGCTGCATAGACAGATCGGGGGAGCTGCTGGAGCACCTCGATACTCCCAGCGCCGCTCGTGATCTCGACCTGGTCCGGTCCGCGCTCGGTGACGAACGGCTGAACTTCCTGGGGCAGTCCTACGGCGGACATCTCGGCACCGTCTACGCCCACCTGTTTCCCGAGCACGTCGGCCGGACCGTCCTCGACAGCGTGCTGGGTTCCGAGGCACAGTCCGGCGTCCTGCCCGGAGAGCTGCGATCGGCCCGCATCGGCTCGGACATCGAGACCGACGCGGTGTTCCAGGATTTCGCCGACCGGTGCGCGGCGGAGGAGTTCCCCTGCACCTTCGGTGCGGGAGACCCGGTCGGGGCCTTCGACCGACTTCGAGCTGAACTCGCGACAGACCCGGTCGAGCTGGTCACCGACGACGGCCGCGAGGCGACGCTGACCGCGAGCTACCTGACGAAGATCACCGCCGCCTTCCTCTACCAGCCGACGGTCTGGTCATCGGTGCTGGCGCCGACCTTGGCCGCCGTCGACGAGGCGGTGGCGGATCCCGCTTCGGAGTCCGGCCGATTGATCGCTGAGGACGTTCTGGACGGCAGCGGCACGCTGTTCGGCGCCTACGGCGGGATTCAGGACCCGTACCACGCGGTTACCTGCACTGACAGCACGAATCCCGACTCCCCGAAGTCGTTCCTCTCCGCCGTCGAGAAGCGCACGGCGCAGTCGCCACGCTTCGCCGAGACCAAGGCGTGGGAGGACAGCACGTGTGCGGTCTGGCCGGTGAGTTCGGCCGATCGCTTCGACGGTCCCTGGGGAACCGACACTGCGACGCCGATCCTGATCGTCAACAACAGGCTGGACCCGGCCACGCCCCTTGCAGGTGCCGAACGCGCTGCCGACCTGCTCACCGGCAGCAGGCTGTTGGTCAACGAAGGGCCCGGCCACATCGCCTCGCAACAGTCCCGGTGCACGGTAGAGCGGGCCAGCGACTACCTCCTCGAGGGAACCCTGCCCGCCGAAGGAACGACCTGTCAGTCCGATCCGCTGCCATAAGCCCGGAGAAGGCTAGGCAGGGGGCTACACAGGCCGGAGGGAGTCCTGATGGTGGGAGCGATCCGCAGGCACTACTACCACCAGGACGCCTTCCTCGCATCACGAAGGCCTGATAGCGTCACTTGAGGAAGATCATCCTGGCCGCCGAATCGGCGCCCGGCGGGGGCTGGAATTCCGTGACACCCAGCGTGATCTTTCGTTGCGTTGCGCGACGAATCACACGAATTGTCGACCGCAAGAAACAGGGGCCCGCAACGGGCGGCGCGACACCGACCGATCCGCGTCTCTCGGCGACGGACGATCAGACGTTCTCGATACTCACTCCGGATCTGCCATGCTCGACTCCATGCCGGATACCGACTACGTCGTGATCGATGACATCCCGCTCGCAGGCACCCTGGTCGAATCGCTGCCCCGGGTTCAGCTCGCCCTCGCAGAATGGGAGGAGCACCGCAAGCGACACGTGAACAGCATTCGCCTTGAGGTGCTGGCGGAGAAGAGTGCTGCCCCGGTGATCCGCATCATGGCCCTCACCGAAAACACCAGGGCCGACGATCTGGACGCCATCTGACCGACGAGGGCTCGGTCAGAATCAACCTGGCGACGGCCCGGCGCGGTTGGAATCGAGGACCGTTCTGCCAACACAAGGGATGGGCGCATCGATCCGTCCCCCTCGACAGAGTCCGCGTTGGTCTCGGCGTGATGTCTGCCCGACCTACGCGGGTCGATGCGCACCGCCGCATCGGACAGCCCACCACGTTCGCGAGCGGAAGGAAGCATGGTCGGGTGTCATCAGCGACAGACAGGTTCGTCGTCGTCACGGGCGGCCCTGGCTCGGGAAAGAGCACACTGCTCGACGCACTGCATCGTGCGGGCTTCGCTCGCAGTGACGAGGCGGGGCGGGGAGTCATTCGGGATCAATCCGCGATCGGCGGGCGGGCGCTGCCCTGGCTCGACCAGGATCTGTTCGCCGAGGCGATGCTCTGCTGGGAACTGCGGTCATATCGGCTGGCCGCCGAGCAGCGCGGCACGGTCTTCTTCGACCGAGGCGTCCCCGACATCGTCGGCTACCTCCGGTTGGAGGGACGCCCGGTCCCCGACCACGTACACGTCGCAGCGCAGCGTTTCCGCTACCACCAGCGGGTCTTGATAGCACCGCCGTGGCCCGAGATCTACACGCCGGACGTCGAGAGGAGGCAGTCCGTCGAGGTCGCCGAGCAGACCTACGCATCGATGGTCACCACCTACACCGAATACGGCTACGAGCTGGTAGAGCTCCCGCGGGCCTCCGTCGAGGAGCGTCTCCGCTTCGTGACAGCGAGCCTGACCTGACGTCAGCGGATTCCGGGAAGACCGGGTACAGAACTCGGTGGCAGCATCCCGGAGACCGCACTTAGGTTGGCCCTATGAGTAGCGCAGTACGCCTGATCCGCAGTCCAGAACTGTCCGATGTCGCCGAATACGCCTATGCAGCTTCCGTCGAAGCACCGGCGCGTCTCGTCTTCGCCGCCGGTGCCTGCCCGCTGGACGCGGAGGGAGCCACCGTCGCGATCGGCGACTACGCAGAACAGGCTCGTCAGACGATGCGCAACCTCCGTGTCGCGTTGAAGGATGCAGGCGCCGACCTGTCCGACGTGGTGAAGAGCACCGTCTACGTCGCGTCCAGCCGTCAGGCCGACCTCGTGACGGCGTGGGAGTGCGTCCGTGAGGCCTTCGGAGATCACGATGCGCCGAGCACCTTGCTGGGCGTCACCGTCCTGGGCTACGACGATCAACTGGTCGAGGTCGAAGCGGTCGCTGCGGTTCGCTGACGAAGAACCACCGCTCGGCCACGGGCGGCCGGCCTGACGGGAACGCCAGGCCGGATGCCACCGGCCGCGATGACGTCGAGCCGAGCCCGCTGCGCAGCGGCGATCAGCCGGCCCGGTCCGGCCCAGCCCGGCTCGGCTCGGGACGGCTCGGGACGGCTCGGGACGGCTCGAGGCGGCTCGAGGCGGCAGGCTCTGGCGCGGCTCGGCCGTCGGCGCCCCGGCCTCGGTGCAGGGACCGAACGGAGCTCTACGGTGCCGAGTTCACGCTCCCGGCCCGGCCGACCGGCCGGGCCGGTCCCGCGCCGGTGCCGGTGCCGGTGCCGGTGCCGCGCCGGTGCCGCCGAGGCCGTGTACCAGCCGAGGCTGCGTCTGATTACAGGCTCCGGCCCAGTTCGGTTCCCAGCCTGTGCCCGTTGCAGCGCTGTGCCCGTTGCAGCGCTGTGCCGCAATTCAGCCTGTGCCCCATTACAGCGCTGTGCCCCGTCTCAGGGCCAACGGCAGGATTCACCGATCACAGCCGAAGTGGAAGACACGCCCGGCCGCCGAGCCCGGCGCCGAGTCCGAGGCCGTCGCCAGCCGGGTTCGGGTCGCTCAGTCGCCCAGGAAGCGGCGTATCCAGCGCGGCAGCCTGCGCGACCTCGTCCGTTCTTCCCCGGTGTTCTCCACGGAAGCCTGTCCACCGGGTCCCGAATCGCGGGGCCCGGAATCGCCGGGCCCAGGCCTGTCTGGCCCTCGCCCGTCGGGTCCTGCCCCGGGCGGCGGCGAGCCGTCGGGGCGGAGACCGGCGCCGCTCGATTCGCAGGCAGCGTCACCGGTCCCGAACCCGAGGTCCCGGTGTCCCACAGTCCGGAGCCTGCTGCCGTCCGACTCGGCGGGGACCGCCGACCAGCCGGAACCTGCTCCGGCAGACCCGCTGGCGGGGTGAGAGTCCGAGCCGGATTCACAGCCGGTGTCCGGGCCGAGCGCAGGGCGGGGGCCGCCGGCCCCGGCCTCGTATCCCGCCGCTGCGCTGCCTGCGGGCACCCTGGTGGCAGTGACGTCGGCGGCAGAGAGCTCGGCGGCAATGACCTCGGTAGCGGGGACCTCGGCGGCGGGGACCTCGGCGGTGGAGAAGCCGTCGACGGAACCGAAGACTGCTGAGCCGACGTCGATGCGGCCGCCGCTTTCCCCGGCTCGGCCGGGCAGATTGACTCGCCGCAGCGGTACGACAGCCGAAGAGTCGCCGTTCCCGTCTGCGCCGCCCCCTCCAGCGCCGCCCCCGCCGGTGCCGAACCCGCCTGCGCCGGACCCGCCGGTTGCGACATCGGTCGCGGCCCCGGCGGCTCTCGCGCCGAGCGCGGGGAACTCGGCGGTGTCGAGTCGGGATGCCGCGGCGCCGAGGACGAGGCTCCCCGGTTCGGCAGGAACGTCGCCGCCGGTCCGCAGCGCCACCTCTGCCTCCGCCTCCGCGCCCACGCCTGCGGTTCCCGCCACGCCACCGACGTCGGCCTTGCCGACCCCACTGCCGCCCCAGCTGCCGACCCCGCCGACCCCGCTGCCAGCCCCGCCGCCGACCCCACTGCCGCTCCAGTTGCCGCCCGCGCTGCCGACCCCACTGCCGACATCGGGGCGGGCCTCCCACCCGGTCACCGCACCCCCACCGCCACCGGCGACTCCCCCGCCGACGCCGGGATCGGCATCGACCGGGACCACGTCCGCGACGAGGCAGGTGATGTTGTCCGGGCCGCCGCCCCGATTGGCCAGATCGATCAGTCTGGCGACCGCCTGCCGGGGATCGATGCTGCTCGACATCGTCTCGGCGATCACCCGGTCGGAGACGACGGCGGTCAGGCCGTCCGAACAGACCAGGAGGCGGTCTCCTGCCGATACCTCCTGGAAGAACAGGTCCGGCTCGGGTTCGGGACCACCGCTCTGCAACGCACGAACCACCATCGTCCGCCGGGGGTGTTCCTCGGCCTGCGCCTGCGTCAGCTGACCGGCGTCGATCAGGGACTGGACCAGGGTGTGGTCTCGAGTGATCCGCCGCAGCACACCACCTGACAGCAGGTAGGCACGGGAGTCGCCGATGTGCGCGACGCCGAGCCGCGAGCCGTCCCACAACAGTGCGGTCAGCGTCGTGCCCATGCCTGCCGTGTCGGGTCTCGCCTCGCCGATCGCCGTGAGCCTCGCGAAGGCGTCGGTCACTCCCTCGGCGAGCACGCGCAGCAGGTCCGAGTGACCCGGCCGCAGACCGTGCAGCCGCGTGTCGAGTTCGCGGATCGCGGCCACGACGACCGAGCAGGCGATCTCGCCGTGTGCGTGACCGCCCATTCCATCGGCGACGGCGAGCAGCCGAGGGCTGGCGTATGCCGAGTCCTGATTCACCGACCGGGTCCGCCCCGGGTCGGAACCGCCCGCATAGCTGAGTCGCCCCAGAGAACCGTGCATCATGAACCCAGTAGAACAGTTGTGGACACAGTTCACAAGCATTGACCTTGTGGGGTGTTCTCGCGCCGCGAACTAGGCTGGTCCTCGTGAACTCAGATGCCACGGTGAGCACCGGCGACATCGCGCGGCTCGTCGGCATGGGTCGAGCAGCCGTGAGCAACTGGCGCCGGCGTCACGACGACTTCCCGCAACCGGTCGGCGGCACCGCCTCGAGCCCGTTGTTCCTCCTGCGGGAGGTCGAGTCCTGGCTGCGCCGCCATGGGAAGCCGGTCGCCGTGTCGTTGGGCGATCGGGTCTGGCAACACCTGCGGGCGAGAGCCGATGATCTTCGGCTCGGCGAGTCGGTGGCCGCCGCCGGTGCCTTACTCCTGCGGCTGCGCGACGGCGACGACCGGCAGAGCGAGCAGCTTCCCGGCGGGGCACTCGTCCAGCGAGCCGTCGACGCCGACTCCACTCGGCTGCTCGCCCAGTTGGCGGCCGCCGACGGGTTCCTCGGCGCGTTCGAGTTCCTGTGCACCCGTTACCAGCAGGCACATTCCCGCAGGCTGCTCGCGACCTCCGACGAGCTGTGCAGCCTGATCGCACGGTTGGTGCTCCCCGCCGACGGCACGGTACTGGACCCGGCCTGCGGCCTGGGCAATCTGCTCTATGCCGTCCCGGCAGGGCGGGCGCTGGGTCAGGAGATCGACGAGTCCTCAGCGGTCATCACGGCCGTGCGGCTGCGACTCCGGGACGTCGACGCGACGGTGCTCGCGGGGGATTCGCTGCGTCACGACGAGATCGGCGCCCACCTGGCCGACACCATCGACGCCGTGGTCTGCGATCCGCCGTTCAACGACCGCGCCTGGGGATACGACGAGCTGACCGGCGATCCTCGCTGGGAGTATGGACTTCCCCCTCGTGGCGAGCCGGAACTCGCCTGGGTGCAGCACTGTCTGGCGCGCGTTCGACCGGGCGGGCTCGTCGCGATCCTGATGCCGCCCTCGGCGGCGAGTCGCAGGCCGGGCAGGCGGATTCGCGGCAACCTGCTGCGGGCGGGCGCGTTGCGGGCGGTGGTCAGTCTCGGCACCGGGATGTCTGATCTGTGGCTGTTGCGGCGGCCCGAGCCGACTGATCGCGCCCCCCAGCACCTTCTGCTGCTGGAGTCGGACGGCGACTTCGCCGGGATCGAGGCCGCCTGGGACCGGGTGCTGGCCGACGCACCCTCGGCGCACGATCCGTTGGTGGCGATCATCGACCTACTCGACGACGACGTCGACGTCAGCCCGGCTCGACATCGCGTGCGGGGAACCGCCGAGGTGGGCGCCGAGTTCCGGGCGGCGCTCGAGCGGTTTCGCTCGACGGCGGTCGAGCCGCCTGCGCTGGCGGTTCTCGACGAGCAACGTGTCCTGCCGATGACCACGGTCGGCGAGTTGGCTAAGGCGGGCTCGATCCTGGTGCAGACCGCGCCGCCTCGCATGGCGCTGAACGCCGGGGACGTCCCGGCGCTGACCAGCGAGGATCTGGTGACCGGGCAGACGCCGTCCGGGCTGACCCGCTCGATCAGCGGACTGGTGCCGGTGGAGCCCGGCGACGTGGTGACCGCGCCGACGGGGCCGGTGCGGGTGGTCGCCGACAGCGGTGCGGTGCTGGGTCCGCACCTCACGTCGTATCGAGTCGATCCCGACCGGCTCGATCCCGACTTCCTCGCGGGGTTCCTTCGGCACGCGGGCAGGCTCGCCACGTCCGGATCGAGTCGCCTGGACGCACGTCGAGTCCGGGTGCCGAGGCTGCCGCTGGCCGAGCAACAGGACTATGGTCGCGCATTCCGGGCGTTGGCCGATCTCGAAGACTCCCTACGGCAGACCGCCGAGTTGGGAGCGGCCCTGGTGCGTTCCGGCCTCGACGGCCTCGCCGACGGCCATCTGCGGCCAGGCTGATGTCAGAGTCTGTCTGTGGTCCCTCTGAAGTCGTGAGCGGGGATCGGCGTGGCTGAGCTGCCAGGCGACAGGAGGGAGCCATGGTGACCGACGACAACGCCGCAGATCGCCGCGCCTGCCCCGCGCAACTCCGAAAGCAGGGATCGACGACAGGCTCTCCAGGCTTTCGAGGCGTGCGCAGATGGTGACGGTGTCGGATCGCGCGGTTCATGGGAGGGCGCATGCTCGTCGCCGACCGATATGAGCTGGAGGAGCTTCCGCTCGGCCGAGGTGGCATGGGCGCCGTATACGGCGCTCATGATCGACACCTCGACCGCCGAGTCGCCGTGAAGTTCCTGTATCTGCCCGGAGGACCGGACGAGGAGTCGGAACAGCGCTTCATCCGAGAGGCACGCATCCTGGCGCGCCTGGAGCACGCGGGCGCGCCGATCCTCTTCGACTTCGGCATGTTCGACCAGCGACTCTTCCAGGTCATGCAGTTCATCGACGGTGTCACGATCGCGGATCTGGTCGCCGAGCACGGTCCGCTGCCGGTCGCGTGGGCCGCCTCGATCGGCGCTCAAGCCTGCGCGGTGCTCTCGGCGGCACATCTGCTGTCGATCTGTCATCGCGATCTCAAGCCGACGAACCTGATGCTCTGCCCAGATGGGAGCGTGACGGTCCTCGATTTCGGACTCGCGATGCTTCGGGAGTCCGATGCGGCACGATTCACCAGGGCCGGGCAGCTGCTCGGCACCCCCGCCTACATGGCGCCGGAGCAGATCCAGCGGGGCGTCGCCGGAGGGCACAGCGACCTCTACGCCCTGGGGTGCGTGCTGCACGAGATGCTCACGGGCAGGCAGCTCTTCACCGGTCCTACCGCATACGCGGTGTTCGAGCGGCAGGTGAAGGAGACTCCGCCGCCGGTGCCGGGAGTGCCCGCCGAGCTGAACCGGATCGTGCTGGATCTGCTGGAGAAGCAGCCCGAGGACCGGCCTGCCGATGCGAACGCCCTGTACGCGAGGCTGGCACCGTTCGCGGCGAGTCCCCCGATGCTGCCCGGTTTCCTCCGTCCACCATCGGCGCCCAGTCCCGGACGGATGTACGCCCGAGCGCTGGGCGAAGTCCTGGCCGACCCGCGGGTGTGATCTGGCGCCCGCCCGGCCCGTCCAGCGCGCAATATCGCGGAGGGGCGGGCCATCCGGTCAGGGCGGAACAACGTCGCGGGCGAAGGCTGCTCATGGGCGAGGTCCGGTCAGGCGGAAGGGACGTCGTCATCCCGTCTGGTGCACCGTCAGCCTCGGCGTCCCGCTGCCGGCTCGGGACGCAGGACACCGTCGTCGTAGTCGCCGTGGTTCTGGCGGGCCTCGCGACGCACGCCTCGCACCCTCGCGGCCGCACGCCCTCGCGTCTCGCGCCGAGTCAGCCCTCGGCCGTCGCCTCGGCCGCCGCCGTCCGAAGCCGGGCCGCTCCGCCGCTGGTGATCGGGTCGCCGTGGCCGACGAGGACCAGGTCGGCGTCGAGGGCGGCCAGCGTGTGCAACGAGTCGACGGCACGCGCTCGGTCGACGTTGAACACGCCGAGCATCGTCTGCCCGTTCACGTTCGCCACCGTGTCGCCGGTGAACAGCACGCGGTGCACGGGCAGATGGATCGCGATGCTGCCCTCGGTGTGGCCGGGGACGGCGATCACCGCCGCGCCGCCCGCGAAGTCGAGCAGCTCTCCGTCGGCGAGTTCCTGATCGACCCGCGCGAGAGGTGCGGCGGGGACGGCGGCTTCGACCCGGTCGTACAACGGACGTTCCCAGTCCAGCAGGTCCGGCGGCGGTCCGGCCTGCTCACCCCGGATCACCGGAGCATCGGCACCGTGCGCCAGGATCGTGACCCCGTCGTGCCAGGCTGCGATCTCGGCCGCCGAGCCGGTGTGGTCGGGGTGCCAGTGGGTCAGGATGACGCGGTCCAGTTCTTCGCTCCGCCTGCCGAGGTCGCGAATCGCCGAGGCGATGTCGGCGCCGGAGCCCGCGTGACCGGTGTCGATCAAGGTCAGCGAGTCCGGGTCGCTCCACAGGTAGGCCTGTCCGTGGTCGAAGACGAGCACATGCAGGCAAGGCAGCAGTTCCACGACCTTCATTGCTCCGACGCTAGCGGCCTCCCGGCGGCTCGGCCGTCCGGTTTCCCCCAGGGCACAGCCGAGGCACGCCGTGACCGGACGTGCCGGACCGACGACGTGGTGCGGCCGGGGAGATCGTGGACATCACCGAGTCGTGACCGGCACGGTCCGAGTTGACGGGGACCGATGGGAGAATCGCAGGTAAAGGATCGAGAGGTCACCGCACGATGACATCGAGGTTCGCAGTGGACACGTTTCGACGCAGGCGACAGATCCAGATCGGCGACGACCTCGTCGCCGTGGCCATCGTGGACGGCAGTCTCGTCTCCCGGTTCAGCGTGCTGCTGAACGGGCGCGAGCTGGTGAAGACCAAGTCCGCCCGGCTGATCACCGAGTTCGACGCCCGGTTATCCGACGAGAGTGCCGTCAACGTGTCGATCGAACAGAGTTGGACCCGATCCAACCGCGTCGCCGTACATCACGAGAACCGCCTGATCGAGGAGTTCGCGCTCGTGACGGACTGACCGGCCGCATCGCCGGGCCCGCCGCCACCCGGTCGGGGCCCGGCCTGACCGGATCGGGCCGATTCCGCCCCGGCGGCCCGCTCGCCGTCGACGTCCTTCGCAGGCCGCGATCACATCGATGCCGCCCCCGGCCGCCCGGCGGCCGCTGCCCGCTCGGCAGGCACACCAGCACCGCCCCGGCCTCGACGCCGCACGGCTCCGATCTCGTCGGCCGTCAGGAACCGCCTGCGCAGCTCGAACCCGTGCCGCAACTCGACATCGCCGTCACCGCGCGGCGGCTCGCCTCGGTCGCCCGGCCCACGAACCGCAGATTCGGCGGGACGATGCCGCAGGTCGTCCGACGGCAGGCACGGCGGCCCGGCCACGACGACAAGCAGGCCTACCACCCCGAACACCCGCCGAAGTACCCGGCTCCCGCGCCCGAGATGGCGACAGCAGGCGGAACCCGACCGGGGCCGGGACCGGAAGGCCGCCGTGCCGACGGCACGAGTACCTCCGCTCCCGGCCCCGTTCCCGGGCCCCCGACCTCCCCCGGGTCCGAACACCGATCCGGCGGCCCGCCGGGCCGAAGCCGCCGAGCCGGGCCGCCGAAGATCGGCGGGTCTAACCGCTCAGCGCCGTCGTCGGCGGCGTGCGCGCCGCGCGCACCGCCGGATACAGACCGGCCAGTCCGCCCAGCAGCACCGTCGCCGCGACACCGGCCGCGAGCACCTCCACCGGGACGACCATCGGCCACCCCTGCGACACCGCGAACGCCGTGGTCACCCCGACTCCGATGACGACCCCTGCCAGGCCCCCGAGCGCCGACAGGACGAGCGCCTCGGTCAGGAACTGGGCTCGGATGTGTCCACGAGTCGCCCCGAGCGCCCGCCGGAGTCCGATCTCCCGCCGTCGCTCCAACACCGAGATGATCATGGTGTTGGCGACCCCGATGCCGCCGACCAGCAGCGCCACCGAGCCGAGGCCGACGAGCAGGCCGGTGAAAGCCTGGTCCGCCGCATCGCGAGCGGCGAGGGCGTCGGACGGCCTGCTCACGGCCACGTCCTCCGGCGCGGCCGGATTCACCGTCGCGGGCAGCAGCTCACGAACCGCCTCGACGCCGTGATCGACGGACCGCTCGTACACGGTCGTCGGGCTGCCGTCGAAGTCGAAGAGCTCGGTGGCGACCGCTTCCCCGATCAGCGCCGCCGTGTCGAGCTCGGGGGCGAGCTCGACCGGCGCGAGGATGCCGATGACGGTGAAATAATGCCCGCCCAGCCAGACCTGGCTGCCGGGCTCGACGATCCCGAGCCGCTCGGCGGCGGTCGCACCGAGGACGACGGCAGAGAACTCGCCGGTCGCCTCGTTCAGCCAGGTACCGGCGGCTATCTCGGCGCCCGTCACCTCCAGCAGGCTCGGGTGCGCCGCGTTCACGATCATGCCGCCGGTGGCCGCCGGGTCGACCAGGTGATTGCGATAGACGTTGACGTCCTCGATCGCGGCCACCGAGCCGACCTGGTCGACCCCCTCGATCCGGCTGACCATCTCGACGGCCTCGGCGGGCAGGGTCGCATCCCGGTTGAACCCCTGCGTGTTCGGCGTGACGGTCAGCAGGTTCGTACCGAGCGCCGCCAACTGCGCGTCCAGCCGGGCCTGGCTGGAGGTCGAGATGCCGACCACCGCGATCATCGCCGCGATGCCGATCGCGATCCCGAGCGCGGACAGGATCGCCCGAGCAGGCCTGGACCGCACTCCGCTCGTGCCGAGCCGGAACACGTCGCCGCCCCGTAGCCGCGATCGTCCCCACCGCGCGGTCATGACGTCGGCCCGATCGGCATGGCAGCCGAATCGTCGACGAGTTCACCGTCACGAAGGCTGATGCGACGAGGCAGCATCGCGGCCAGTTCGACGTCGTGGGTGATCACGACCACCGTGGTGCCTGCGGCGTTGAGGTCGCGCAGGAGCTGGACCACCGTGGCGCCCGATGTCGTGTCGAGATTGCCGGTCGGCTCGTCGGCCAGCAGCAGCGGCGGGTCGCCGACGACGGCCCTGGCGACGGCCACCCGCTGCCGCTCACCGCCGGAGAGCTGGTTCGGACGGTGGTCGGCGCGGTGGCCGAGGCCCACTCGGTGCAGTGCCTCGAGCGCGCGCCGCCGCCGCACCCGCCGAGGCACTCCGGTGTAGAGCAGCCCGTCGGCGACGTTGTCGATCGCGGTGACGCCGTCGGCGAGGTGGAACTGCTGGAAGACGAAGCCGATCCGGTGGGCACGCAGGGCCGAGAGGGCGGAGTCCGACAACCGTGCGACGTCCTGTCCGTCGATGACGGCCGTGCCCTGGCTGGGCCGATCGAGCGTGCCGATCAGATTGAGCATGGTCGACTTCCCCGAGCCGCTGGGGCCGAGGATGGCGGTGAGCTCCCCCCGGTCGATGCGTAGAGACACCTCCTTCAGTGCTCGGACCGCCGGGCGTCCGTAGTCGCGGGAGACCCCGCGCAGTTCGATGATCGAGTTCACAGCGAAGGCACCACGACTTCCTGGCCTTCGGCCAGCCCGTCGCCGGAGATCTCGACACGACCGTCGACGAACATGCCGGTCTCGACGGTGATCAGGTCGATCGTGCCGTCCGCCTCCCGGACCTCCACCCCGAAGCCGCCACCGGGCTGCGCGAGCAGCGCGGCGACCGGGACGTGGATCACGTCCTCGCGGGTCTCGCTCGCGAACTCCACGGTCACGCTCGCCTGTTGCAGATCGGCCGCAGCCTCGGCGTCGTCCAGGGTGACCGTCACGGGCAGGCGCACGGCAGTCCCCGTCGGCCCCTCGGTCTCGGTGGGAACCCCCACCGAGGTGACGTAGCCGGACACGTCCTCGCCACCGGGCAGGCTCACGGTCACCGGCTTGTCGGGAACCGCGAGCGCCTGATGCCGCAGTTCCAGGTCGATCTTGACGATCTTGTCCAGTCCGGTGACCCCGAGGACCTCGACGCCGGGCCCCACCTGGTCGCCCACGGCAACGCCGAGAGAGCCGACCCGGACGTCACCCGAGGTGAAGACGATCCGACCCAGCTCGATCTCCCCCGTCTTCCGCAGTCCGTTCTCGCCCTGCCAGGCCTGAATCGCCGAGGCCGTCGGCCAGCCGAAGGTGTCGTCGGGCTCGCCGTCGAAGTGGCCCAGCGCGGCCAGGCTCTCCTCCAGCTGCCGCACGTCCGGCCCGTCGTCCATGCCGTAGGCGAACGGGCGCCAGGCGGGCAGCCGCCCGTGCAGCAGGAGGATCGGCTGGTTGTCGACGCGGAACGCGACGTCGCCGAGCCCCAGCTGCTGCCCGGGATCGGGCAGCTCGGTGACCGTCCCCGCCGTCGCGGCGCTGATGCCGCTGCCGCCGGAGTGCTCCAGGCTGCCCTGCGCGCGGGTGCTCCCCGTCAGATCGCCGCGCACGATCGTCTCGGTGACGACGTCGGCGCGCGGCGGTGCGGCGTCGGCGTCGTCCCCGGCCGCCTGGGCACGGTCGAAGGCGTACACACCGCCCGCACCGCCCGCGACGAGGAGCAGCGCGAGCGCCCCGACGACGATCCGACGCCGTGGCCGCCGACCGGCTCGCGTGTCCGCCGGTTCCGCAGCGGCTCGGGTACGACGCGACCGCCTCGCAGGCCGGTCCTTCGTCGACGGTTCCGTGGCAGGCGGGCTCCCCGAGCCGAGGTCGTCTCGGCGCGGCTCGTCCGGGCGCACCTCGGTGGAGTCCGCCCTGCCCGGCGACTCGCCCGGCCCGCGCGGCTCGTCGTTCTGCTCGTCGTTCATGCCCGCCGCCCGCGTCAGGAGCCTGCGCCGGTGGACATGCCGATGCCGCACTCGCTCAGCACCTCGTCCGGCGCGTCGGCGGGAATCTCCATCGCGGTGTCCGGCTGCGGGTCGGCGATGTCGAATCCGTTCTCGCGCAGGCATGCGGCCGTCTCGAGCTGCTGCTCGAGACGCTCCTCCGGCGTCCGGCCGTCGTCGACCATCGGCGGGTCGCCGAGTTCCTCCCGGCAGATCTCGCTGGCCGCCATCCAGGCGTCGGTGTCCACGGACTCGAGTTCGATGCTGAGCGACCCGGCGTCCCCCTCGGGGTCGGGCATGTCGATGCCGTTGTCCCGCATGCAGCTCGCGTGGCTGAGCTGCCATTCCATGAAGTCCTCGTCCGTCGCGGCCTCGGAGTCGCCGCCCGTGGGCCCCGAGGAGGACTCGGAAGACCCCGAGGACGCCGCGTCGTCCTCCTCCGCCGTGCCGCCGCAGGCCCCCAGCAGCAGGACGGCTAGTGGGAGGGCGAGCAGGGCGCTCCTGGTCGTCCACCGGTTCTTGATGCGCATCCTCAGACTCCTTCACGTCGCGACACTCGAGGGGTGGGCAGGCACTCGCCTGCCGTGGTGTCGCCGACGTGCACAGTTCAGCGCCGCGCATGTTGTGAGATCGTCTGTACCTGCGCTTACCTTTTCCATAAACGCCGGATGCTGTACTCGGTCCGAGCCCGCCCACCGGGCACGAGTGCGAACCGGCAGCTGCCAGCCGCGCCTCGACGACGAGAACAGGAGATCCGATGCGCGTGCTCATCGTCGAGGACGAGGTGTACCTCGCCGAGGCCATCGCCACCCGGCTGCGGAGAGAGGCGATCGCCTCGGACACCGTGCACGACGGCGACAGCGCCCTCGCCGCCCTCGAGGTGGACGACTACGACGTGGTGGTCCTCGACCGGGACATCCCCGGCACCCATGGCGACGACGTCTGTCGCCGGATCGCCCGCTCGGACTGGGACTGCCGGGTGCTCATGCTCACGGCCGCCCGCAGGCTCCACGAGAAGGTCGCAGGCTTCGAGATCGGTGCCGACGACTACCTCGCCAAGCCCTTCGACTTCCCCGAGCTCGTAGCGCGGCTTCGGTCGCTCAACCGCCGGACCGGCCGGGCGGACCCGCCGATGCTGGAGTTGGCGGGCGTCCGGCTCGACCCGTTCCGCCGCGAGGTCTACCGGGACGGCAGGCTGGTACGCCTGAGTCGCAAGGAGTTCGCCGTCCTGGAGATCCTGCTGTCGGCGCGGGGCGGCGTGGTCAGCGCGGAGACGCTGTTGGAGAAGGCCTGGGATCGCAACGCGGACCCGTTCACCAACGCCATCCGGGTCACCATCTCCACGTTGCGCAAGCGACTCGGCACCCCCTGGGTGATCCATACCGTGTCCGGTGTCGGCTACCGCGTCGAGGAGCCGGCCCGCCGTGCGTGAGCGGACGGCGGCGGCGGACGACCAGCCGAGTTCGAAGACGAGTCGGCACCCGGGCAGGGGACGGAGGAGACCACCTGACCCGAGTCGCGGAGCCGACTCGACGCACTCGGCCTCCCGACGATTCCGGCTCACCGTGCGAGCCAGGCTGACCCTCACCTACACCGGCCTGCTGCTGTTCATCGGCGCGACGATGGTCACGCTCATCAACGTCTTCATGCGGTATGTGCCGACCTACGCGATCAGTACGCCGCAGCGGGTCGATGATCCCGCCAGCGGTCCCAGCGGTCCCACCGGTCCCACCGGTCCCACGGGGTTGGACCCGAACGCGGCAGGGTCCGCACAACCCTGGAATGACTCGACCGAGGTCGCCATCGTCGACGTGACCAGATCCTCGCCACTCACCCTCCGTGATCGCGATGACGTGCTCGACACGCTCTTCGTGGTCTCGATCGCCGTCCTGCTGGTCATCGGCGTGGTGGGTGCGTGGGTCGGCTGGCTCGTCGCGGGTCGGATGCTGCGACCGCTCCAGCAGCTCAACGCGGCGGCGCAGCGCGCAGGGACCGGCTCGCTCGACCACCGGGTGGCACTGCGCGGCCCGGACGACGAGTTCAAGGACCTCTCCGACACCTTCGACACCATGCTGGAACGGCTGGACCGGTCGTTCCGGGCACACCAGCGCTTCGCCGCCGACGCCTCGCACGAGTTGCGCACCCCGCTGGCCACCAGCAAGGCGATGCTCGACGTCGCCGCCGACAGCCTCGACGACCAGGACGTCCCCACGCTCATCGCCCGGCTGCAGGCCACCAATCGACGCAGCATCGAGACGGTGGAGGCGCTTCTCGACCTGTCCGAGATCGGCCGGGGCCCGCTGTCGACGGGACCGGTCGACCTCGCCGACGTGGCGACCGAGGCCCTGCCCGAGGTTCGTCAGGAGGCGGCCGAGGTGGACATCACGCTCACCACGCACGTCGAGAAGGCGCCTGCGTGCGGCGACGCGGTCCTGCTCCGGCAGCTCGCCATGAACCTGCTGCAGAACGCGCTGCGCCACAACCACCGAGGCGGCTCGGTCGCCGTCACCTGCGGGCCTGCCCCCCGCGAGCGGGGTGGCGCCGTGCTGACGGTGTCGAACAGCGGCGAGGTCGTGCCGCCCGAGACGCTCGCGCTGCTCACCGAGCCCTTCTTCCGGGGCGCGGGGCGGTCCGCCGACCGCAACGGCAGGCAGGGCCACGGGCTGGGCCTCACCCTCATCGCAGCCATCGTCGAAGCCCACGACGGGACGCTGAAGCTGACCGCCGAGCAGGTGGGCGGTCTCACCGCCACCGCGTGGATTCCAGATGCCGAGGCGAACGGGACGCCAGGCTGAGGTCGCGGGCCGCCCCCGTGCACCTCAGCCCGGCTCACGACCGGTTTGCGCACCTGCCGGGCAGCCGAGACTCGTCGGGCGGCCACCCCGCCCCGGTCAGGCGCCGGTCGCCCCGCCGTCGGACCCGATCAGGCCCGCAGTTCCATCGTGCAGCACTTCGGGCCGCCCCCGGACTTGCGCAGCTCGCTGACGTCGACGAACACCGGTTCGAATCCTCGGGCGGCGACCTGGTCGGCCAGGCCGGTCGCCTCCAGAGGCAGCACGACGTGCCTGCCGTCGGAGACGGCGTTGAGCCCGAGGCAGGCCGCGTCCTGTTCGGTGGCGAGGACGGCGTCCGGGAAGAGCCTGGCGAGCACCCGCCTGCTGCCCGGTGAGAAGGCGTCGGGGAGGTAGGCCACCAACGGCGATCGGCCCGGCCCGCCCTCGGCCAGCACGAAGAGTGCGACGTCGAGGTGGTAGTAGCGCGGGTCGACGAGCCGCAGCGACACGACCGGGACTCCCAGGACCTCCTGGGCCTCGCCGTGTGCGGCCGGGTCGGTGCGGAATCCCGTCCCGGCGAGCAGCACTGAACCGGTCCAGGTGAAGTCGCCCTCCGCCTCGTTCGTGCAGGCGGGCATGACCACGTCCCGGAAGCCGTTCTCCCCGAACCATCGGCGGTAGTGCTCCGCCTCGGCGGCCCGCTCCGGCGCGCGGAACCGAGCGCCGAGGACCCGCCCGTCCACCACGGTGCCCGAGTTCGCCGCGAACACCATGTCCGGCAGGCCGGGCTCCGGGGTGATCACCTCCACCGTGTGGCCGAGTCGCTCGTAGGTGCGGCGCAGCTCCTGCCACTGGCGCATCGCCTCGGCCCGGTCCACCACCACCCCGAGGTTCATCCACGGGTTGATCGCATAGGCGACCTCGAAGTACTCCGGCGGGCACATCAGGTACCGCCGGGCACGCGGCAGTCTCGGCTCGTCGGGTGCCGCAGGCACCGGGAGCACCGTGAGACCGCTCCGCTGGTCGAGGGAGCCGAGACCACGCACATCCGCCACCGTCA
Source organism: Actinoalloteichus fjordicus (assembly GCF_001941625.1). Lineage (NCBI taxonomy): Bacteria > Bacillati > Actinomycetota > Actinomycetes > Pseudonocardiales > Pseudonocardiaceae > Actinoalloteichus > Actinoalloteichus fjordicus. The sequence goes on along the minus strand of NZ_CP016076.1, from coordinate 585,756 downwards.
TGGATCGAAATGTAAATCCTCGAAGACGCACGAACAACGCCGCACTATTGCGTCTTCATAGGCAGAATGTTTCGTATGGACAAGACTGACCATCGAATCATTTCGTGCATGGTGGCCGACGCCCGCTCCAGCTTCGCCGACATCGGCGCCCGAGTGGGTCTGTCGGCCCCCGCGGTGAAACGACGGGTGGACCGGCTGCTCGACCTCGGCGTGCTGCGCGGCTTCACGGCCGTGGTCGATCCCGAGGCACTCGGCTGGGGCACCGAGGCGTTCGTCGAGGTCTACTGCCACGGCAATGTCGCGCCCGGTCAGATCAGGGTGGGGCTGGAACCGTTGGCCGAGGTGGTCGGGGCCTACACCGTCTCCGGCGCGGCCGATGCGATCGTGCACCTGCGCGCGGCCAGCATCCAGCATCTCGAGACGGCGCTGGAGCGGCTGCGGGCCGTCGACTTCATCGACCGCACCGTCTCCACGGTGGTGCTGTCCAAACTGTTGGAACGGCCTGCGATGCCGGAGGGCGCCACGGGCGCACGGCAGGAGGGACGACCGGCGCGATAAGCCCCGAATGATCCAAGCGTTCGGCCATGAACCGTCGGTACGCTGGGTGGCGAGAGACGAGCATGCACCGGCGAGACCGGGCAGGAGTCTTCAAGGGGGAGCCGCGACGACCTGAGCCTGCCGGCCCGATCCCGCGTCGAGTGCCGCCTTCTACGCTCCAGCCTGTCCCGGCAGCGCCGTCACACGTCTGTCGGACCGCCTGCGGGCCGGACACCCAGTTCGCCATGCCCTCCCCGCCCGACCACGCCGTTGTCCCCGACAGCCGTGAGGAATCGAGCCATGACGGTGACCGATCACGACGACACAGGCCACGCCGGCCCCGGAACGGGATCGGCCGTCCGCCCGGCGGGCAGACGGCTCGATCGCGTCGTCATCCGCTTCGCGGGTGACTCCGGCGACGGAATGCAGCTCACCGGCGACCGCTTCACCTCAGAGGCCGCCGCGTTCGGCAACGACCTCGCGACACTGCCGAACTTCCCGGCCGAGATTCGGGCCCCAGCCGGGACGCTGCCCGGCGTGTCGAGCTTCCAGCTCCACTTCGCCGACTACGACATCCTCACCCCCGGTGACCGTCCCGACGTACTCGTCGCGATGAACCCCGCCGCCCTGAAGGCCAACATCGCTGACCTGCCCAAGGGCGGCATCCTGATCGTCAACACCGACGAGTTCACCAAGCGCAACCTCACCAAGGTCGCCTACGCGCAGAATCCGCTGGAGGACGGCTCACTCGCCGAGTTCCAGGTGCACGAGGTGGCCATGGCGACGCTCACCAGGACCGCGTTGACGGAGCTGGGCGTGTCGAAGAAGGACGCGGAGCGGTCGAAGAACATGTTCGCCCTCGGCCTGCTGTCGTGGATGTACAACCGGCCGACCGAGGGCACGGAACGCTTCCTGCGCGAGAAGTTCGGACGCCGACCGGACATCGCCGAGGCCAACGTCGTGGCGTTCCGCACCGGCTGGAACTACGGCGAGACCACCGAGGCCTTCGCCGTCACCTACGAGGTCGCACCCGCCAAGCTGGCCCCCGGCACTTATCGCCAGATCACCGGCAACGCCGCGCTGGCCTACGGCATCGTCGCGGCGGGCAGGCTCGCCGAACTGCCGGTGTTCCTGGGCACCTACCCGATCACGCCTGCCTCCGACATCCTGCACGAGTTGAGCAGGCACAAGAACTTCGACGTCACGACGTTCCAGGCCGAGGACGAGATCGCGGGCATCGGCGCGGCACTCGGGGCGGCCTACGGCGGGGCGCTGGGCGTGACGTCCACCTCCGGCCCCGGCATCGCGCTCAAGGCCGAGACGGTGGGGCTGGCGGTGATGACCGAGCTGCCGCTGCTGATCTGCGACATCCAGCGCGGCGGCCCGTCGACCGGGCTGCCGACGAAGACCGAACAGGCCGACCTGTTGCAGGCCATGTTCGGCCGCAACGGCGAGGCACCCGTCCCGGTGCTCGCCCCCGCCTCCCCTGCCGACTGTTTCGCGGTCACGCTCGACGCGGTGCGGATCGCTCTCACCTACCGGACGCCGGTGCTGCTGCTCTCGGACGGCTACATCGCCAACGGCTCGGAGCCCTGGCTGGTCCCCGAGGTGGACGACCTGCCCGACCTCCGAGTGGCCTTCGCTACGGAGCCCAACGCGCCGGACGGCTCCGGGGAGTTCTGGCCCTACCTGCGCGATCCGGAGACGCTGGCCCGTCCGTGGGCGGTGCCGGGCACCTCGGGATTACAGCATCGGATCGGCGGCCTGGAGAAGTCCGACGGCCGGGGAGACATCTCCTACTCCCCCGACAACCACGACCGCATGGTCCGGCTGCGCCAGGCCAAGATCGACGGCATCACCGTGCCGGATCTGACGGTGGACGACCCGGACGGACAGGCTCGCGTGCTCGTCCTCGGCTGGGGCTCCACCTTCGGCCCGATCGGCGCGGCCTGCCGTCGAGTGCGGGCGGCCGGGATGTCGATCGCGTCGGCGCACCTGCGTCATCTCAATCCCATGCCGGGCAATCTCGGTACGGTACTGGCCGCCTACGACCGGGTGATCATCCCCGAGATGAACCTCGGTCAGCTCGCGATGCTGATCCGGGCACGTCACCTGATCGACGTCGTCAGCCACACGAAGGTGGCGGGGCTGCCCTTCAAGGCCGAGGAGTTGCAGAACGTGTTGACCGGTGTCATCCGGCAGGTCGACGCATGACGCGCGACCGTGCAGGCGGACCCGGCCACCGTCCGCTTCGACGAGAGCCCGACCTCACGACCCGACTTCGCGCCGGGCACCTGCTTTCGAGGAGGACAGATGACGGCTGTTGACCTGGGGCTGCCGCTGATCGGTGGCACCGAGGGCGTCCCGCGAACCGACGAGAAGCAGACCGCGAAGGGCTTCACCTCCGACCAGGAGGTGCGCTGGTGCCCCGGCTGCGGCGACTACGCCGTGCTGGCCGCCGTGCGCTCCTTCCTGCCCGAACTGGGGCTGCGGCAGGAGAACATCGTCTTCGTGTCGGGGATCGGCTGCTCCTCGCGATTCCCGTACTACCTGAACACCTACGGGATGCACTCCATCCACGGCCGGGCGCCCGCCATCGCGACCGGGCTGGCCACCTCGCGGCCGGACCTGTCGGTCTGGGTGGTGACCGGCGACGGCGACGCGCTCTCCATCGGCGGCAACCATCTCGTGCACACGCTGCGCCGCAATGTGAATCTGAAGATCCTCTTGTTCAACAACCGCATCTACGGACTGACCAAGGGCCAGTACTCGCCGACGTCGGAGGTCGGCAAGGTCACCAAGTCGACCCCCGCAGGCTCGGTGGACACCCCGTTCAACCCGGTGTCGCTGGCCCTCGGCGCGGAGGCGACCTTCGTGGCCAGGGCGCTCGACTCGGATCGCCGACAGCTCACCGAGGTCCTGCGCGCGGCGGCCGAGCACCGGGGCACCGCACTGGTCGAGATCTACCAGAACTGCCCGATCTTCAACGACGGCGCATTCGACGTGCTCAAGGAGCCGGGCGAACGGGAGCGGCGGATCATCCCGCTGCGGCACGGCGAGCCGATCGTCTTCGGCGCCGACGGCGAGTACGGGGTGGTGGCCGACGGCTTCGAACTGCGGGTGGTCAAGACCTCGGAGGTGGACCGCGCGGCGCTGGTGGTCCATGACGTGACCCGCTCCGACCCCGGATACGCGTTCGCGCTGTCCCGGCTGGGCGGCCAGGATCTGGACCCGACGGTCACCGGCGTCTTCCGTGCGGTGTCCCGGCCGACCTACGACGATCAGGCCAGAGCCCAGGTCGCCGAGGCCGCCGCGAAGACACCGGACCTCGCCGCGCTGCTACACGGCCGGGAGACCTGGACGGTCGTGGGCTGAGTCGAGGCCCCGGTGCGACGCGGGGCCGGTCTCGGCGGGCGGCCGGCCCCGGTTTCCCGGCCGGGACCGGCCGACCGACTGCCACGGCGGGTCATGCAACGGGTGACGGGCCCGGCCCTTTCGTTCACCGAGCGGAGGGGCGGGCGCCCCGCACGGGCCCGCCCCGGCTCAGGTCGGGTCAACGCCCGGCAGACCCCGACCTGCGGGTGTGCCATGGCGCGAAGCCCGCGCGCTGGGCGTCGGCCTCACTGCGGAACCAGACCTGGGCCTTGGCCGTGCCGAACTGCGGCGACTGATCGGTGTGATAGATACGGGTCTTCGCATTCGCCTTGACCCGATAGTCGGCGGTGGGCGCCGATCCGTCCGGCGCGGCAGGTGCCGAACCCGGCCCGAACGGCTGAGCGCCCTTCGGCGTGAGCGTCGCCGCGTCCAGCTCGTTGCCCTCCAGGTCCTGGATCGGAATCCAGGGCTCCCGGCCCGATGTGCTGGACGGGGTGGGGATGGCAGGCCTCGGGATGGCGGGCGGCGGCCCCGGTGGGACCGGCGACGCGGGCCGGGGTGGTGTACCGCTCTGGTTGCCCGCCTGCCCCCGACCCGCGAACCAGACGAACTCGGCAGCGCCGCCGCTGGGCGCGGGACCCGGCGCGGCGCCGTCGGCCTCCAGCACGGGCTCGAACAGGGACCGCTCCCGCTCCGGCTCGACGGCCTCGGCGGGCGCCCCCGCCCGATCGCCGGTCGACGGCGTCGCATCGCCCAGTTCCAGGTCGTCCAGACCGATCAGCGGATCGGAGCGGTCCGCCGCGACCGGCAGCTGACGGGCAGCCGGCCGCCCCGCGACGTGCGGGATGTCGCTCGTGGTCGGCCTGTTCTCGTTGATCGCAGCAGATCGGCCGACCGGAGGCAGGCTCGACGACGCTGAGGAACCCGACCGCGAGACGGTGTCCTGGCTCTCCGACGGGTCGTCCTGATCGGCGGAGTCCGCAGCACCGACCGCGCCGGCGCCGGCATCGTGGTCGTGGTCGTGGTCGGAGATCGACACCATCGGGATCATCGCGGTCTGCTCACTCATCTCCTCCCGACCGACGTCGGGCCCGGCGTCCGCCGCAGCCTCCACGTCTGCCGTGCGGTCGGTGACGTCGACAGCGGCGGGCTGGGCGTCCTGCGGGCGATCCAGGTGCTCATCGGCCGCCTCGTCGAGCAGCTCGCCCGGCCCATCGGTCCCGACGGAGACGTGGTCCTCCTCGACGGCCGCCGCGCTCGATTCGGGTGTCGCCCCTCGGTCCCGCTCTGCGGTGTCGGAGACCGGCGGCAGGTCCGGCGAATCCGACGGGCCGGTCAGCGCCGTCGAGGACGCGGGGAGGTCCTGATCGGCGGGGTGGTCCTGGAACTCCGCGGCCTCGGGCCAGGCGGAGTCCTCCTGAACCTCGTCACGATCGAAGACCCGCTGCTCACGGTCGGACTCGGCGGGCGCCGCCGACTCCGAGGCCTGCGCCTCGTCGACCGGGTCCGTCTCCAAGGCCCGGCCCGAGGCAGGCTCGTCCAGGGTCGACGGCCAGGCCGTCGCGTCCGCGTCCGCCGACGGCTCGGTCGAGTCGGCACCCTGCGACGACGGCCACTCGTGCTCGACGGCGGGCTGCTCGGCGGCGAGGTCGGCGCGACGGAAGAAGTCGGTACGCGGCTCGTCCACCTGATCTGCCCGCGCCCCCGGAGCCCACTCCGGTGCCGACGACGATGCAGCCGAGTCGAACGGCTCCGCCGCAGGGCCGCCGTGGCTCGCGGCCGCGTCCTCCGCCGACGGACCGTCCGGGAAGGCGTCGGGGAAGTCGCCGAGGAGTTCGTCTCTGCCGCCCGTGCCGGGCCCGTCGCCCGGTCCGGCGTCCTCGCCCTGGGGCCAGGCGGCCTCGAAGGCGTCGAACTCGGCAGGGGCCGCCGAGGCTCCCACCGGGCCGACCTCAGGGGTCGGGAGGCCGCGTCGGGTGTCGTGGTGGGGACGCGCAGGCTCGGCAAGGCCGCGCGGCTCGGACGGCCGCCAGGTGTCCGGATCGGCCCCGGGCAACGGGTCGTGCGGCTGCGCCTCCGGCGTCGAGGGGAGGTCTCGGCCCTCGTCGGGCCAGCCGATCGCCTCGTCCCGTCGACCGGCGCGCGCCGACTGCGGTCGAGCCCCGGCGCCCGCACCGAGCGTGGGCCGCTGCTGGCGACTGGTCAGCTCAGCGCGGCGAGCGTCGTGCGCGCCGGGAAGTCCGGCTTTGTTGATCACTGCCGTCTGGTCTGCGCGCGACTCGGGACGCCGCCGCTGGTCCTGCGGCTCGGCCCTCGGGCCCTGGTACTGGTCGAGCGGGCCCGCCGCGCGGGCGGCGCGTTGCTGATCCTGATACTCGTCGGGCTGCTCGTGGCGAATTGCGGGCTGCTGCTCGGTGAAGAAATCGGCACGGGTCGGCTCGGGTCGCGCGGCACGCGGCGGCTCCGGCGCCCTCGGCGGCAACGGCGGGTGCGGGACGGGCTCCGGCGCGGCCTCCCACAACTCCTCGTAGGTCTCGGGAATCGGCTCACGTTGCGTCGGGTCGGGCGAGGTGCCCCGCAGGCCCGCGAGCAGGTCGTCGCCGTCGGGGTCCCCGCGCAGCCAGTCGGCATCGCGCCGGGGCTCCCTCGGCTGGCGTGGCTCCTCCCCCGTCTCCTCGCCGCGCTGGAGCTCGGCACCGGCCGCACGGTCGCCGTCGAGTCGCGCGAGCCGTTGTCGAGCAGGGCGGACCAGGAGCGCCCAGGTGACGAAGGCTCCTAGTGCGAAGGCGAGCAGGCTCCACAGCCATACCTGCCCGAAGATCGAGGTCACAGGAAGTCCCTCCTAGCTGCACGGCCACGCCCCGAGCCGTGCACGGCCCTGAACGCGGTGCCATGACCATCCGCCGTGAACGGCAGTCTGAGCTGCCGCCCGGTGGTCGACGTCGTCTCGTCGACCGTCTCGCCGAATCGCGCCGATCCGTCCCACGCGGTCCGGCCCCATCGAAGCAGACCCGGTCGCCACGTCAAGCACGATGTCGTCGCCTGCGGTTCTCCGGCCGAGACGACGGCCGGAAGATCCACGTCAGAACACCACCGCAGCCCATTCCCGCGCGGATCCGAGACCGGCTCCCTTCAGCGGTGCCCAAGCCTTCCAGGAATCGCGGTCGAACGTGCAATCGGGGTGGCGATGTCCCGGGAATTCCATCGCGGAAACGCGAATCCTCCTCGGCGTAGGCTCGCCGCCGTGCCCTCCACGACGCCTGATCACAGCGCGACGACCGACCCGGCGAGTTCCGGGCGAGGGCGTCGCCTCGGCCTGTTGTCGGGAACGGGTGCCTACGTGTTGTGGGGCGCGACACCGGGTTTCTGGGCACTGGTCGATCAGGCCGCGCCGGTCGAGATCCTGGCGCATCGACTCGCCTGGACCCTGGTCCTGATGGTCGTCGTCTGCCTGTTCCTGGGCAGGCTGTCCGCGTTACGCGGACTCGGTCCGCGTCGGTGGGCGCTGATCTCCGTGGCGGCGATCCTGATCGCGGTCAACTGGGGCGTCTACATCTACGCGGTACTCGCCGAGCGAGTCATCGAGGTCTCCCTCGGCTACTACATCAATCCGCTGATCAGCGTGCTGCTCGGCGTCCTGGTGCTGGGTGAACGACTGCGCGGCGTGCAATGGATCGCCCTCGGCGTGGCTGCGACGGCGGTGCTGGTGGTGACGCTCGACTACGGCAGGCTGCCCGTCATCGCGCTCGTGGTCGCAGGCAGCTTCGCGGTCTACGGGCTGCTCAAGAAGACGGTCCCGCTGGACTCGTTGAACAGCCTCACCGCGGAGAGCATGGTGCTGGCTCCGTTCGCCATGGCCTATCTGGTGTGGTTGCAGGTGACCGGCGCTGCCACGTTCCTGGCCGAGGGGCCGCTGCACAGCGCGCTGCTGATCGCGGCGGGACCGGTCACCGCGCTCCCGTTGCTGCTGTTCGGCTTCGCCGCGCAACGCATCCCGCTGTCCGTGATGGGGATGCTCCAGTACCTGGCGCCGACGTTGCAGCTGCTCTGGGCCGTGCTCATCGCAGGCGAGTCGATGCCCGCCTCCCGCTGGATCGGCTTCGGTCTCGTGTGGCTCGCCCTGGCGATCTTCAGCATCGACGCCCTGCGGACGGCGCGTCGGGCGGGTGCCGCCGCAGCAGCGGCCCGGCGACAGACGGAGTCGACCGTCTCCGCGCCCGACCAGCTCTGACCGGCCTCGTCATCCGATCGGCAGGCGCCCGCCCGATCGCGCTCGTCCCGTTCGGCGCTGCGCAGATCCGCGGCGCTTGAACTGCGGAGTCCTTGAATAGCGGAGTCCGCCGACCAGCAGGCCCGCACCGACCGGCACCACCGACGGCGCGCCGGGCGGAGCCGGCGCGGCCAACCACTAGTTGCTGCGCGCCACGACGTACTCGATGAGGCTGCCCAGCGCATCCCGCGCCGGATGGGCGGGGAGGACCGCCAACTCCTGCCGTGCCGCATCGGCGTAGTCGGTCAGCGTCTTGCGCGCCGCCGTCACCCCGGAGGAGGCCCGCAGCAGGTCGAGCGCCTCCTGCACCAGCTCGTCGTCGCCGACCGGGCCTGCGAGCAGCTCGCGCAGCCGCGCGGTCTGGGGCGACTCCTCGGCAAGCGCGTAGAGCATCGGCAGGGTCAGCACGCCCTCGCGCAGGTCGGTGCCCGGCACCTTGCCGGACTCCTGCGCAGGCGAGTCGATGTCGATGATGTCGTCGGAGATCTGGAAGGCGATGCCGATCAGCTGTCCGAGCCTGCGCAGGGCCGCGATCTGTTCGTCCGGGGCGCCAGAGAGCATCGCGCCGTACTGGCCCGCCGTCGCGATGAGCGACCCGGTCTTCTCGGTGATCACCCGCAGGTAGTGCTCGATCGGGTCCGCTCCCGCGCTCGGCCCGACGGTCTCCCGCATCTGACCGGTGACCAGCTCGCCGAAGGTCTGGGCGATGATCCTGGCCACCTCGGTGCCCAGGTCCGCCACCAGATAGGAGGCCCTGGCGAACAGGTAGTCGCCGGTGAGAATGGCCACCGCGTTGTCCCAGCGGACGTTCGCGCTCTGCGCGCCGCGCCGCATCGTGGCCTCGTCCATCACGTCGTCGTGGTACAGCGTCGCAAGGTGGACCAGCTCCACCGCGACGGCCGCCTTGATCACGTCCGGTCTGCCCTGCCCGCCGAACTGCGCGGCGAGGAGGGTGAACATCGGTCTGAACCGCTTCCCGCCCGCGTCGACCAGATGCAGCGCCGTCTCGGTGACGAAGTCGAGATCGCTGCGCAGCAAGCCGTGCAGCAGATCCTCGACCTCGGCCAGGCTCGCGGAGACGTCCTCCGCCAGTCCCGCGTCCGCGATGTCCAGTTGTGAGGTTCGACCTCCACCGACCTGAGTCCGACCCGTGCCCGCCACGTCACCGCCGCCTTCTCGCCAAGGGCTCATGGTTCACGAGCCTGTCGCAGATCTCCGCTCTCCGGCGTCATCGGGGACAGCGCGACGAGCCGCGGCGTGTCGCCGCGCGTCTCGTCGGCGCTGATCCCCGACAGCGACGAAGGAGGATCACCGACAGGTCCTATGAGATGAACCCACCAATGCCTGCCCAGTCCAGGGCCAACGTCGGCAGCACGCCGAGCAGCAGCGTGACCACCACACCGAGCGTAATCGCAGCCGTGGTGAAGGCTCCGGGCACACTCACCGTAGGACCGTCGGAAGCAGGCTCGCTGAAGTACATCAGCACGATGACACGCAGGTAGAAGAACGCGGCGACGGCGCTCGCGATCAGGGCCACCACCACCAGCGGAGCCATTCCGTCCGCCACCGCCGCCGAGAACACCGCCAGCTTGCCCATGAATCCGCTGGTGAGCGGAATGCCTGCCAGGGCGAGCAGCAGGAAGGAGAACACAGCGGCTACCAAGGGTGACCGCTTCGCCAGTCCGGCCCACTTGGAGAGGTGAGTAGCCTCACCATCGGAGTCCCGCACCAGAGTGATGACGCCGAACACCGCCACGGTGGTGAAGCCGTAGGCCAGCAGGTAGAACATCGTGCCCGCGAGGCCGTCCTCGGTGAGCGCGATCGCACCCACCAGCAGGAAGCCCGCGTGGGCCACCGATGAGTAAGCGACCATCCGCTTGATGTCGGTCTGGGTGAGGCCCAGCACGGCGCCGATCACCATCGAGGCGATGGCGACCGCCCACAGCACGCCCTCCCACTCCCAGCTCGACGCCTCGAAAGCGACCTGGAGGACCCGGAGGATCGCGCCGAACGCGGCGACCTTGGTGCAGGCCGCCATGAACGCGGTGATCGGGGTCGGAGCGCCCTGGTAGACGTCGGGCGTCCAGGAGTGGAACGGGCCGACCGATGCCTTGAACAGCAGACCGACGATCAGCAGTCCCAGCCCGGCGAACAGCAGGGTCTCGGACCGGTCGGTGCCCGCGGTGGCCTGGGCGATGGCGGAGAGCTGCACGGAGCCTGCGAACCCGTAGAGCAGCGCGATGCCGTACAGGAAGAACGCCGAGGCGAAGGCGCCGAGGAGGAAGTACTTGACCGCCGCCTCCTGCGAGATCAGCCGTCGTCGCCGAGCCAGTCCGCACATCAGGTACAGCGGCAGGCTCAGGACCTCCAGCGCGACGAACATCGTCAGCAGGTCGTTGGACGCCAGGAAGGCCATCATGCCGCCGAGGGCGAACAGCGCCAGCGGGAAGACCTCGGTCTGCATACCCGGAGCGGTCGTCTGCGCGCGGTCCTGCGTGGAGCCCGGTCGCAACGCGGCCTGGGCGACGAACGCGCCGCCCGGCTCCACCGAACGGTCCGCGATCATCAGGAACGACGGCAGCGCCAGGGCGAGCAGGGTGCCCCACAGGAACAGCGTCGGATCGTCGACGGCCAGTGCCCCGTTGAAGGTCGTCACCGGCGCCACCTGGTGGGCGACGTCGGCGAAGGCCGGGTCGACGGGAACCTCCTCCGACAGCCCGAGACCCACGCGCAGACCCTCGTTGATGTAGAGGATCATCGCGAACGCCGCGACCAGCAGCGTTCCGATCGACAGCCCGACCTGGGCGGCCCATCGTCTCGACCTCGGCAGGAATGCCTCGAGCAGCACGCTGACGAAGGCAGCGAGGAAGACGACGAGCAGCGGGCTGATCGCCCACCAGTCGATCGAGTAGCTCTCCACGTTCTCGCTCTGCGCGAGAACGGACACGCTTGTCAACACCTCAGTCGCCTTCCTGACCGGTTGCCTCAGGTCCGCCTGCCGCGGGTCCGACCGTGGAATCCGCTCCCGTCACGGGATCGCTGAGGCCGACCTCGGTCATCGTCGCCTCGACCGAGGGAGTGATCACCTCAAGCACCGGGGCCGGGTAGAACCCGAGCACCACGATCAACACCACCAGGGGTGCCAGCACACCGATCTCGCGCGCACTGAGATCGGGCACCTTGCTCTTGAGCTTCGTGAGCAGCGACTCCGAGTTCGGGTCGACCGCGGCTCCCGGCCCGCCTGCCAGCCCGATCAGCGCGTCGCCGCGCAGCGGCCCCTGCATGATCCGCTGGTAGACCCAGAGGACGTAGAGCGCGGCGAGGACCATGCCGATCGCGGCGAGCACGGTGTAGACCGGCTCACGCGGGAACGACCCGATCAACACCAAGAACTCGCTGACGAAGGAGTTCGTGCCCGGCAGCGCGAGCGAGGAGAGCCCCGCCACTAGGAACAGGCCTGCCAGCACCGGGGTGAGCCTGGCAAGACCGCCGTAGTCCTGGATGAGCCGCGAGCCGCCCCTGGCGATCACCATGCCCACCACGAGGAACAGCATTCCGGTGGAGATGCCGTGGTTGACCATGTACAGCACCGCACCGGTCTGGGCCTGCGTGCTGAAGGCGAAGATACCCAGCGCGATGAAGCCGAAGTGCGCCACCGACGTGTAAGCGACGAACCGCTTCATGTCGCTCTGGCCGACGGCCAGCAGCGAGCCGTACAACACGCCCGCCACCGCCAGCACCAGGATCAACGGTGCGAGTTCCTGGCTGGCCATGGGGAACAGCGGGAGGCAGTAACGCAGGAAGCCGAAGGTGCCGATCTTGTCGAGCACGCCGACCAGCAGCACGCCCGCTCCGACCGGCGCCTCGGCACCGGCGTCGGGCAGCCAGGTGTGCAGCGGCACCAGCGGCGCCTTGATCGCGAAGGCGATGAAGAAGCCGAGGAAGAGCCAGATCTGCGTGCTCAGCGGCGCGTCGGAGATGGTGGCGGCCAGGGTCTCCCAGTCGAAGGTGCCCTGTCCGAGCTCCTCGGCGCTGACCACGTACACACCGATGACCGACGCGAGCATGATCAGCCCGCCCAGCAGCGAGTACAGGAAGAACTTGACGGCCGCGTACTGCCTGCGCGGGCCGCCGAACCGGCCGATGATGAAGTACATCGGCACGAGGACGGCCTCGAAGAAGACGTAGAACAGCAGCACGTCGGTGGCGGCGAAGACGCCGACCATCAGCGACTGCATCACCAGCAGCAGCGAGAAGTAGCCCGCCGCGGTGCGTCCCTCCGGCAGCCTGTCCTCCCACGAGGCACCGATCACAATCGGCACCAGCACCGCGATCAGCGCGATCATCACCAGGGCGATGCCGTCCACCCCGAGTGAGAAGTGCACGCCGAACGCCGGGATCCAGTCGACCGAGGAGGTCAGCTGCAGCCGGGGGCCGCCCGGGTCGAACGCCGTCCAGGCCAGCGCGGCCAGCACCAACTCGACCAGCGAGAAGGCCAAGGCGGTGATCTTCGCGTTTCGCTCGTTCCCACGCAGGAAGGCGACGACGAGCGCGCCGACGAGCGGCAGGATCAGCAGCGCCAGGAGCACCATCGAACCGCTCACCTTTCCTCCCTCATGCTCTCGGCCAGGATGTTCTCGGCCACCGTGTTCTCGACGTTCTCGACTCGAGGGTTGTCACTCGACCTCGTGATCACGAGAACCTCACCATCAACAGAGCCGCGATCACGAGGACCGAGCCTCCCAACATGCTCAACGCATAGGAGCGGACGAAACCGGTCTGAGTCCGGCGGAGCCGTCCGGAGGAGCCGCCGAGCAACGCGGCGGCACCGTTCACGACCCCGTCGACGCCCTTGTTGTCGACGTAGACCAGGGCGCGGGTCAACCACGTGCCGGGGCGGGCGAACAGGGCCTCGTTCAGCACGTTCCCGTACAGGTCGGCGCGGGCCGCCCGCACCGGGAACGAGACCCTGGCAGGCCGGACGGCGGGCACGCGACGTGCGCCGAAGACCAGCCAGGCGGCGAGGACGCCGAGGGCGGAGAGACCCACCACGATGAACGGGATCACCGAGTGCGGCAGCACGCCGTGGTGCTCCTCCAGCGTGCCCAGCGACGGCTGCAGCCAGTTGATCAGCCAGTCGCCGGACTGGAGCAGGAAACCGCCCGCGACCGAGCCCACCGCGAGCACGATCATCGGCGCCGTCATCGACACCGGGGACTCGTGCGGGTGAAAGTCCCGACCGTCGGCGGACTTCTGGTCCTTCCAGCGTTCCGGGCCGAAGAAGGTCATCAGCATCAGCCGGGTCATGTAGAAGGCCGTCAGGCCCGCGCCCAGGGCGGCGGCGCCGCCGAACACCCAGCCGCGCCAGCCCGGCTCGGCGAACGCGGCGGCGACGATGGCGTCCTTGGAGTAGAAGCCGGAGAAGAACGGGAAGCCGATCAGCGCCAGGTACCCGAGCCCGAAGGTGATGAACGTGACGGGCATGTACTTGCGGAGGTTTCCGTACTTCCGCATGTCGACCTCGTCGTTCATGCCGTGCATGACCGAGCCTGCCCCGAGGAACAGCCCGGCCTTGAAGAAGCCGTGGGTCAGCAGGTGGAAGATGCCCAGCGCGTAACCTGCCGGGCCGAGGCCGACCGCCAGGATCATGTAGCCGATCTGGCTGACCGTCGAGTAGGCGAGCACCTTCTTGATGTCGTCGTAGGCGCAGCCGATGATGCAGCCGATCAGCAGCGTCAGCGCACCGATCGCGGTGACGATGAGCCTGCCGTCGGGGGTCAGCGTGTAGATCGGGTTCGCGCGGGCGATCAGGTAGACGCCCGCGGTGACCATGGTGGCGGCGTGGATGAGGGCGGAGACCGGAGTCGGGCCCTCCATCGCGTCGGGAAGCCAGGCCTGCAGCGGGAACTGACCAGACTTTCCACAGGCACCGAGCAGCAGGAGCAGCGCGATCGCCAGCAGCACGCCGGGCGAGAGCTCGCCTGCCCTGGCGAAGACCTCGGTGTACTGGGTCGTGCCCAGCTCGCGGAACATCAGGAAGATGGCCACCGCGAGGCCGACGTCGCCGACCCGGTTCATCAGGAACGCCTTCTTGGCGGCGCTCGCCGCTGCGGGCCTGCGCTGCCAGAAGGAGATCAGCAGGTAGGAAGCGAGACCGACGCCCTCCCAGCCCAGGTACAGCGTCACGAAGCTGTTGCCGAGCACCAGGATCAGCATCGCCGCGACGAACAGGTTGAGGTAGGCGAAGAACCGCCGACGCTCGCTGTTGGACCGGCCGACTCCGCCGTCACTGTCGTGGCTCATGTAGCCGATCGAGTAGACGTGGATCAGCGATCCGACGCCGGTGATCAGCAGCACGAACACCATGGACAGCGGGTCGATGCGAAGTCCGAACTCGACGTTCAGCGCACCGGCGGGAATCCAGTCGTAGAGGTGCAGCTCCTGAACCCGTTCGGAGCCGGACATACCTGCCATGGACAGGAACACCGCGAGCCCGTAGACGAAGGCGGCGATCACCGTGGCACAGCCGAGCAGGTGCCCCCAGGCGTTGGTGCGCTTCCCACCGATCAGCAGCACCACGGCGCCGATCAGGGGCAGCGCGACCAGCAGCCACGCGTATTGAGCCACGCCCTCGGCGATGCTCGGTTCGGCGAGCGAGCCTTGGGCGGCCAGGAACGTCTCCACGCTCGACCCCTCAGTACTTCAACAGGTTGGCGTCGTCGACCGAGGCCGATCGACGCGTCTTGAAGATCGACATGATGATGGCCAGGCCGACCACCACCTCGGCCGCCGCGACGACCATGACGAAGAAGGCCATGATCTGGCCGTCCAGAGTTCCGTTGATCCTCGCGAAGGTGACCAACGTCAGGTTCACGGCGTTGAGCATCAGCTCCACGCACATGAAGACCACGATGGCGTTGCGTCGCACCAGCACGCCCACGGCGCCGATGGTGAACAGCAGCGCCGAGAGCAGCAGGTAGTAGGTCGGTGTCACGCCCTACCCTCCTCACCACTGGTGTCGGTCCCCTCGGCGTCCGCCGAGGTGTTCTTTCCCGCCGAGGCGGCATCAGATCCCGCCGAGGTGTTCTTTCCCGCCGAGGCGGCATCAGACTCCGCAGACGCACCTTCGGACCCCGCCGAGGCGCTCTTCCCCGAGGCGGCATCAGATTCACCCGAGGCGCCCTCAGCCGAAGTGGAGTCAGATCCAGCCGACGCGTCCTCGGACTCGGCGTCCGTCGTCGGCTGCTGCGCCGCAGGCCGTCCGCCCGAGGTCAACTCCCCGGCGTCCGGCGCGGGAACGCTACCCGAGACGGTCGCGGCCTCTGCGTCGAGGCGATCGACCGCAGTGGACTCGATCAGTGCCGACAGCGATTCCGGCGCCACCGAGCCGTCCGGCAGCAGGGCCGGAGTGGCCACCGAGTTGGCCGTGGCGAAGACGCCGGGGCCGGGCAGCGGCGACGGTCGGGACAGCTCGCCCCGGAAGCGGGCGTCGGCCCGTTCCCGCTGGGTGAGGCGGACCTTGTCGCGCTTGTCGACCAGCACGAAGACCAGCGCACCCACCGTGGCGACCACCAGCAGAGCCCCGGTCAGCTCGAAGGGGAACAGGTAGTCGGTGAACAGCATTTCACCGATCGTCGCGACGTTGCCGTCCGGCGCGCTGTTGATGTGCTCCAGGCCCACCGACTGCACCGACTCCAGCGAGCGGGCCAGTGCGCCGACGACCAGGATGCCGAAGCCGATGCCGAAGAGCGCCGCCAGCAGTCGCTGGCCGCGCAGCACTTCGACCACCGAGTCCGCGCTGTCTCGCCCGACGAGCATCAGGACGAAGAGGAACAACATCATGATCGCGCCGGTGTAGACGATGATCTGCACGACGCCGAGGAACGGCGCCTGCTGGACCATGTACATCACACCGAGCGAGAGCATCGTCATCACGAGCCACAGCGCGGAGTGCACCGCGTTGCGGGCGAAGATCATGCCGAGCGCACCGAGCAGTGCGGCGGGTCCGAGGATCCAGAAGGCGACGGCCTCCCCGGTGCCGATCACGTCCGCTGCGGGCGCCTGACCCGGTGCCACCGCGGCGAGCACCGAGCCGGACACCGAAGCGGGCAGGGCGGTGAGGATGTCGAGACTCACCGGCGGGCCTCCTCAGAACCGGTCTCCACCGTGGCGCCTGCCGGAACGCCGGCCTTCCTGGCGAGTTCGGGGCCGTGGACGTAGTAGTCCTGCTCGTCCTTGCCGAGACGCATCGGATGCGGCGGCTGCTCCATGCCCGCGAGCAGCGGAGCGAGCAGGTCCTCCTTGGTGAAGATGAGGTCCTGCCGGTTGTCGTTGGCGACCTCGTACTCGGTGGTCATGGTCAACGACCGAGTCGGGCAGGCTTCGACACAGAGTCCGCAGCCGATGCAGCGCAGGTAGTTGATCTGGTAATCGGCGCCGTAACGCTCACCGGGCGAGTAGCGGGCCTCCTCGGTGTTGTCGCCGCCCTCCACGAAGATCGCGTCGGCGGGACACGCCCAGGCACACAGTTCGCAGCCGACGCACTTCTCCAGTCCGTCGGGGTGCCGGTTGAGCTGGTGGCGGCCGTGGAAACGCTCCGCCGGAATCTTCTTGACCTCAGGGTATTCCTCGGTGGCCACCTTCTTGAACATCGTCGAGAAGGTGACGCCGAAGCCCTTGAGGGGATCAAACAGTCCCATCGCCGCCCTCCTTGGGGGAGCTGGCCGGTGCGGAAGAAGCGGAGTCGTCCGCCTTGCCCACGGAGCGAGTCGCGCCGCGCCTGGTGCCGCCCGAGACGCCTGCGGGCTCGTCGCCCGAGGTCGCGGAGACACTGCGCCGAACAGGTACGTCGGGCACCTTGAGGTCCAGTGGCGGCAGCGGATAGCCGCTGCCCGACACCGGTGGCCCCTCGTCCTGCGGAGCCGCCCGATCCGGGATCAGGAAGCTGCCCGCGACCACGATCACCAGCAGCACACCCAACACGATCATGATGTGCATCGGGCTGACGCCCTCGGAGTTGCGCAGCACGCGGATCGCCGCGACCAACACGAACCAGCCGAGCGCGAACGGCACCAGGACCTTCCAGCCCAGGTGCATGAACTGGTCGTACCGGAACCGAGGCAGTGCGGCCCGCACCCAGATGAACAGGAACAGACAGGCGGCCAGCTTCAACGCGAACCACAACAGCGGCCACCAGCCGGTGTTGAGGACGCCGTCGCCGATCTGCGAGAGCGGCCACGGGGCGGCCCAGCCGCCGAGGAACATCGTGGTCGCCAGCGCCGAGACCGTGACCATGTTGACGTACTCGGCGAGGAAGAACATGGCGAACTTCAGCGAGGAGTACTCGGTGTGGAAGCCGCCGACCAGCTCGGACTCCGCCTCGGGAAGGTCGAAGGGCGCCCGGTTGGTCTCACCGATCATCGAGACCAGGTAGATGAGGAAGCTGGGGAACAGCAGAATCGCGAACCAGCCCTGCTGCATCTGGGCCTCGACGATCTGCGAGGTCGACAGCGATCCGGCGTAGAAGACGACGCTGACGATCGCCAGACCCATCGCGATCTCGTAGGAGATCACCTGGGCGGCGGAGCGCAGCGCGCCGAACAGCGGATACGGCGAACCGGACGCCCAGCCTGCCAGCAGGATGCCGTAGACACCGACCGAGGCACAGGCCAGGACCACCAGCACGCCCGCCGGGACCTCGGCGACCTGGAGCACGGTGCGCTCGCCGAAGATCGTCACCTCGCCGCCGAGCGGGATGACCGCCATCGCCAGCAGCGCCGGGATGGCCGCGAGGATCGGCGCCAGGAAGTACACCCACTTGTCCGCCATCGCGGGCCGGATGTCCTCCTTGAAGGCGAGCTTCAAGGCGTCGGCCAGCGACTGCAGAATGCCGAAGGGGCCTGCACGGTTCGGGCCGGGGCGCTGCTGCATCCGGCCGATGATGCGACGTTCGGCCCAGATCATCAGGATGGTGATCACGATCGGGATCGCGAAGATCACGACGACCTTGATCAGGATCAGCCAGATCGGGTCGTCGACCAGCAGCTCGGCTGCGGGGTTCATCGGGCTCCTCCGTTCTGGACCCCGTCGAGGTAGACCAGCGAACCGTGTCCGGCTGCGAGGCTGCGCCGTACCGTCGAGTCACCGGAGTTGGCGGGCAGCCAGACCACGTCATCGGGCAGGTCAGCCGGGCTCAGCGGCAGGGCCACCGAACCCCGCTCGGTGCGCACCGTGAGCAGATCGCCCTCGGCGAGCCCGAGCCGGGCGCTGGTCGCGGGCGAGAGCCGCGCGACCGGGGTGCGGGCGGTGCCCGCCAGGCTGGGCTCCTCCTCCTGGAGGGAGCCGTTGTCCAGCATCTGCCGCCAGGTCGCCAGGCTGAGCTGGTCGGCGGTCGGCGCGCGCCGGGTCGTGGGCGACACGGTCGGTGCCGGTGCCCTGGTGCCGTCGTGGCGGCCGAGCCGGGCGAGGTCGCCCGCCGCAGCAGCCGAGGTCTGAGTGAACAGATCGGCATCCATCTCGACGGCCAGCGTGTCCAGCACCCGACAGTCCGGCAGCACGCCGGTGCCCTCGATCGTCGTGGCGAACGGCCGCGCGCGTCCCTCCCAGTTGAGGTAGCTGCCCGACTTCTCCACCGAGGGAGCGATCGGGAGCACGACGTCGGCGCGCTCGGTGACCGCGCTGGAGCGCAGCTCCAGGCTGACCAGGAAACCGACCTTGTTCAGGGCCCGCTCGGCCAGCTCCGGGTCCGGCAGGTCGTCGGGGTCGACACCGCCGACGACCAGCGCGTCGAGTTCGCCCGCCGCAGCGGCGGCGAGGACCTGCGAGGTGTCGCGTCCGGGGGCGGCGGGCAGGGTTCCCGCCTGCAGTCCCCAGGCCAGCTCGACCTCGTTGCGCGCCGCCTCGTCGGTGACGGGCCTGCCGCCGGGGAGCAGGGTCGGGACCGCGCCCGCCTCCAGCGCCCCGCGCTCACCGGCACGACGCGGAATCCAGGCCGCCTTCGCCCCGGTGCGCTCGGCGAGACGCAGCACCGCGGAGAAGAGTCCCGGCACCTCTGCCGCCCGCTCTCCGACGAGGATCACGGCGTTCGACGAGGCCAGGGCGCTCTCGACGTCCTCGGCGTGGGTCGGCAGCGCGTCGAGCGCCGCCGCCTCGCCGCCGGGGACGCAGGCGAGCAGCCCGCCGCCGGGGTCCGGCCTGCCGGGGTTCAGTCGATCGGTGGTCTTGCGCACGCCGGGCGTGGACCACTGGCCGAGGTGGAAGACCTTGGTGCCCTTCTTCCGCGCGGCCTTGCGCAGCCGCAGGAAGACGATCGGCGCCTCGTCCTCCGGCTCGAAGGCCACGCACAACACGGCAGGCGCGGCCTCGATCGCGGCGAAGGTGACCCCGCCGGACTCCGGCGAGCTGCCCACCACCTGCGAGGAGAGGTAGGCCAGCTCCTCGGCCGAGTGCGGCCGGGCGCGGAAGTCGATGTCGTTGGTGTTCAGGGCGATCCTGGCGAACTTGCTGTACGCGTAGGCGTCCTCGACGGTGAGCCTGCCGCCGGTCAGCACCGCGGCACCCCGGCCGTCCCGCGCGGCGGTCAGGCCCTCGGCCGCCACCCGCAGCGCCTCGGTCCACGAGGCGTCGCGCAGCAGGCCGGTCTCGGCGTCGCGCACCTGCGGCCGACGCAGTCGATTCGCCGCCGTGGTGTAGCGGAAGGCGAACCGGCCCTTGTCACACAGCCACTCCTCGTTGACCTCGGGGTCGTCGCCCGCGAGCTTGCGAGTGACCTTGCCCCGCCGCCAGTCGGTGCGCTCGGCGCAGCCGGAGGAGCAGTGCTCGCAGACGCCCGGCGTCGACACGAGGTCGAAGGGGCGCGCCCGGAATCGGTAGGCGGCGCTGGTCAGCGCGCCCACCGGGCAGATCTGGATCGTGTTGCCGGAGAAGTAGCTCTGGTCGCCGCCCGCGACCGCAGTCGACTCCCCGCCCTCCAGCAGCGTCAGGCCGCCGCTCGCGGTGATGCCGCCCTCGGTGACCGCCGTCGACGCCGTGCCGATCTGCTGCTGGGAGCCGCGCTCCAGGAGGTCCAGGAAGCTGTCGCCCGCGATCTCCTTGGAGAACCGGGTGCAGCGCTGGCAGAGGACGCAGCGCTCCCGGTCCAGCAGCACCTGGCTGGAGACGGCCAGCGGCTTGGCGAAGGTCCGCTTGTGCTCGTGGAACCGCGAGTCGGTGCGGCCGTGCTTGAGCGCCTGGTTCTGCAACGGGCATTCGCCGCCCTTGTCGCAGATCGGGCAGTCCAGCGGGTGGTTGATGAGCAGCAGCTCCATCACGCCCTGCTGCGCCTTGTCCGCCACCGGCGAGGTGCGCTGGGTGTTGACGACCATGCCGTCGGCCACCGTCATCGTGCAGGAGGCCTGCGGCTTCGGCATCTTCCGACCGCCCATCTCCACGTCGACCAGGCACTGGCGACAGGCGCCCGCCGGGTCGAGGAGCGGGTGGTCGCAGAACCGGGGCACCACGATGCCCAGCCGCTCCGCGGTGCGGATCAGCAGCTCGCCCTTGGGCGCGTCGACCTCGATGCCGTCGATGGTGAGCCGGACGTGTCCCTCGGGCACCGGCGCGGCATCGGTCTTGTTCACAACAGAGGTCATCAGCGGGCTCCTGCCAGAGCGGGACTCGCGGGGTCTGCCGCGGTGCCATTCCTGTTCTTCTCGCAGAGGTCGAGGAACTCCTGCTTGAAGTACTTGATCGCGCTCGTGATCGGGCTCACGGCGCCGTCACCCAGCGCGCAGAACGAACGGCCGAGGATGTTGTCACAGACGTCGAGCAGCGTCTCGATGTCGGACTCCCGGCCTTCGCCGCGGACCATCCGCTGGAGGATCTGCACCAGCCAGTAGGTGCCCTCCCGACAGGGGGTGCACTTTCCGCAGGACTCGTGCTTGTAGAACTCGGTCCACTTCATCACGGCCCACGGCACCGAGACCGTCTCGTTGAAGATCTGCAGTGCGGTGGTGCCCAGCATCGACCCGGCCTCCGCCGCGCCCTCGAAGTCCAGCGGCACGTCGAGGTGCTCGGCGGTGAACATCGGGGTGGAGGAGCCGCCGGGGGTCCAGAACTTCAGCGGGATGCCGTCCTTCATGCCGCCCGCGAGCTCCAACAGATCCCGCAGCGTGCTGCCCATCGGCGCCTCGTACTGGCCGGGCCGCTCCACATGGCCGGACAGCGAGTAGATCTTCGGGCCCGGCGAGCGCTCGCGTCCCATCTTGCGGAACCAGTCGGAGCCGCCGTTGACGATGTAGGGAACACTCGCGATCGTCTCGACGTTGTTCACCACAGTGGGCGAGGAGTAGAGCCCCGCCGTCGCCGGGAACGGCGGCTTCAGCCTCGGCTGGCCGCGCTTGCCCTCCAGCGAGTCGAGCAGGGCGGTCTCCTCGCCGCAGATGTAGGCGCCCGCACCCGCGTGCACCACGACGTCGAGATCGAAGCCGGAGCCCAGGATGTTCTTGCCCAGATAGCCGGCGCGGTAGGCCTCGTTCACCGCGGCCGTGAGCCTGCGGATGCAGTGCAGCGCCTCGCCCCGGACGTAGATCGCGGCGAAGTTCGCCCGGATCGCATACGAGGTGATGACGACGCCCTCGACCAACGAGTGCGGGTCCGCCATCATCAGCGGGATGTCCTTGCAGGTGCCCGGCTCGCCCTCGTCGGCGTTGATCACCAGGTAGTGCGGCTTGCCGTCACCCTGCGGGATGAAGCCCCACTTCATGCCGGTGGGGAAGCCCGCACCGCCACGCCCGCGCAGCCCGGAGTCCTTCATCAAGGTGACGAGCTGATCGGGGTGGGCGTCCAGTGCCTTGCGCAGCGCGGAGTAGCCCTCCAACTGCTCGTAGGTGCGCAGCCCCCACGACTCGGGGGACAGCCACCGACGGGTCAGCACCGGGGTCAGGGGTGCTACCCCGTTCGACGAGGTCTTCGTCGAGTTCGGTTCACTCATCGCCGTTCTACTCCCTGCTTGCCCACCCGGCGCTTGCCTGACCGGCGTCTGACACCACGCGGTTCGCGCATCACTTCTTCTCCGGAACCGGAGGAAGTTCCACGTCCTCCGGCATCGGCGGCGCGGTCCAGCTCCGCTCGGCCGCGAGCCGTGCGCCCCGCACCGTCTCGTCGGAGGCCGACGGCCCCGCGAGGTCCGACTCACGCCCGTCGAAGAAGCCCGCGAGCTGCAACTCCGCCTGCTTGAAGTCGGTGAGCGGTGCGCCCCTGGTCGGAGCGGGACGCTCACCGCGCTGCAGCGCCTCCACGAGTTCCAGCGCCGACTCCGGCGTCTGGTTGTCGAAGTACTCGTAGTTCACCTGGAGGACCGGTCCCAGGTCACAGGCCGCCAGACACTCGGCGTGCTCCAGGGTGATCGAGCCCGGTGTGCCCGGCTCGCCCGAGGTCTCCTCGTGACCGACGCCCAGCCGCTCCTTGAGCCTGGCGTAGACGTCGTCGCCGCCGAGCGTGGCGCACAGCGCGTTGGTGCACACGCTGACCAGGTGCTCGCCGCAGGGACGACGCTTGTACATCGTGTAGAAGGTCGCCACCGCGCTGACCTCGGCCGTGCTCAGGTCGAGCTGCTCGGCGCAGAACGCGATGCCCGCCTGCGTGACGCAGCCCTCGACGGACTGCACCAGATGCAGCAGCGGCAGCAGCGCCGATCGGGACTGCGGATAGCGGGCGACGACCTGGACGGCCTTCTCCCGGATGCCGTCGAACAGTGCCGCGTCGGGCTTGTCGATCGGCCGGGCGGTCTCCGCCGCGCCTGCGGTCGTGCTGCTCGTCGGCGCGCCCGTCTCGGCGGCCTGCTCGGAATGACTCGTCACCGGTCCACACCACCCATCACCGGGTCGATTGAGGCCACCGACACGATGGCGTCCGCGATCAGGCCGCCCTCGGTCATCGCCGGGAAGGCCTGGAGGTTCACGAAACTGGGCTCCCGGACGTGCACGCGCATCGGTCGGGTGCCGCCGTCGGAGACCAGGTGGTAGCCCAGCTCGCCACGCGGGGACTCGACCGGCACGTAGACCTGACCGGCAGGCACGTCGAAGCCCTCGGTGACCAGCTTGAAGTGATGGATCAACGACTCCATCGACTGGCCCATGATCTTGCGGACGTGCTCCAACGAGTTGCCGAGGCCGTCCGGGCCGATGGTGAGCTTGGCGGGCCAGGCGACCTTGCCGTCTGCGACCATCACCGGCTCGCCCTCGGTCTCCGCGAGCTTGGGCAGTGTCTGCTCGATGATGCTCATCGACTGGTGGATCTCCTCGACGCGCAGGAGATACCGCGCGAAGGCGTCACCTTCGGTGAGCGTCGGGACGTCGAACTCGTACTCCTCGTACCCGCAGTACGGCTGGACCTTGCGCAGGTCCCAGGCCAGTCCGGCGGACCGCAGGATCGGGCCGGTGATGCCGAGCTGGAGACAGCCGTCCAGCGAGAGGTATCCGACGCCGCCCAGCCTGCGCCGCCAGATCGGCTGGCCGGTGAACAGGTTGTCGTAGTCCTTCATCCGCATGCTCATGAGCTTCAGGAAGTCGCGGATCTTCTGCTCGTACCCCAGAGGCAGGTCCTGCGCGGTCCCGCCCGGCCGAATGAACGCGTGGTTCATCCGCAGCCCGGTCAGGAACTCGAGCAGGTGCAGGACCTCCTCGCGCTCCCGGAAGCCGAACACCATGCCGGTGGTGGAGCCGAGCTCCATGCCGCCGGTGGCCAGGTAGACCAGGTGCGAGCTCATCCGGTTGAGCTCCATCAGCAGGACCCGGATGATGTCGGCCCTGCGCGGCGCGGTGATGCCGAGCAGCTTCTCCACGCCGAGGCAGTAGGCGGTCTCGTTGTGCAGCGGCGCGAGGTAGTCCATTCGCGTCACGAACGTCACGCCCTGCGTCCACGTCCGGTACTCGGCGTTCTTCTCGATGCCGGTGTGCAGGTAGCCGATCACAGCGCGAGACTCGGTGACCGTCTCGCCTTCGAGCTCCAACACCAGTCGCAGCACGCCGTGCGTGGACGGGTGCTGCGGACCCATGTTGATGACGATGCGCTCGTCGTGCTCCGAGGACGTGGGGATCTCATCCCAGTCGCCGCCGCTGACGTTGTAGACCTGGCCCTCGGTGGTCCGCCGCGAGGTGGCCTCGTAGGGATCGCGGCCGCTGGTCTGTCCCGTCGGACTCGTGTCGGTGCCCGTGGTGACGTCGGCGACCGTGTCGCCGCCCTCTGCCTCGGGGCTGGTGCTGTGGGTTCTGCTCATGAGTAGGACCTCCGCTGGTCCGGCGGCGGGATCTCCGCGCCCTTGTACTCCACCGGGATTCCGCCGAGCGGGTAGTCCTTGCGCTGCGGGTGGCCGTCCCAGTCGTCGGGCATCAGGATTCGGGTCAGCGCCGGGTGTCCGTCGTAGATGATGCCGAACATGTCCCAGGCCTCGCGCTCCTGCCAGTCCGCCGTGGGGTACACCTCGACGACGCTGGGGATGTGCGGGTCGTCGACGTCGACGGCGACCTCCAGGCGGATGCGCCGCCGGTACGTCATCGAGGTCAGGTGGTAGACCGAGTGCAGGCGCAGCGGCACGTCGACGCCGTAGTCCACTCCGGACACCGAGCTGCACAGCTCGAACCGCAGGGCCGGGTCGTCGCGCAGCGTCCTACACGTCTCCAGCAGGTGCTCGCGCCGCAGGTAGAAGGTGATCTCACCTCGGTCGATGGTGATCTGCTGGATCGCGTCCGCCGGGATGCCGCGCTCGCCGAAGGCGAGGAGCAGCTCGTCGGCCAACTGGTCGAACCAGCCGCCGAACGGGCGCTGGGCGGCGGCGGGGACGTAGGCGGGCAGCCGGAGTCCGCCGTAACCGGTGGTGTCACCGCTGCCGCGCACGCCGAACATGCCCTGGCGGGCCCGGCCCGCGACGACTCCGCCGCGCGCCTCGTGCTCGGCCTCGTCGCGGGAGGTCATGTCCGCAGAGCTGGTCCTGCCGTCGCCCGCGAGCGGACCTCGGTCCGGCAGCTTCTTGTCGATCTCGTCACTCACGAGTGCGTCACCCGCTCACTTCTTCTTCGCGTAACGAACCGAGGAGGGCACCAGCTCGGTGCGGTGGCCGCTCTCCGCGAGCGCGGCGGCGCGCTTCGGACCGAGCGGCTCGTCCATCACCTTCGCGTGCAGCTTGAGGATCGCGTCCAGCAGCATCTCCGGCCGGGGCGGGCAGCCGGGCAGGTACATGTCCACCGGCACGACGTGGTCGACGCCCTGCACCACCGCGTAGTTGTTGAACATGCCGCCGGTGGAGGCGCAGACGCCCATCGCCAGCACCCAGCGCGGCTCCGGCATCTGGTCGTAGATCTGCCGCAGCACCGGGGCCATCTTGTTGGTGACCCGGCCCGCGACGATCATCAGATCCGCCTGACGCGGAGTGGCGCTGAACCGCTCCATGCCGAAGCGCGCGATGTCGTACCGCGATCCGCCTGAGGTCATCATCTCGATCGCGCAGCAGGCCAACCCGAAGGTGGCGGGCCACATCGACGTCTTCCGCGTCCAGTTGACCAGCTTCTCCACGCTGGTCAGCAGGATGCCGTTCGGCAGTTTCTCTTCAAGTCCCATGGTCTCTCGCGTTCCTCCCCGACGACCGCTGCTGCTCGACTAATCCCAGTCCAGGCCGCCGAGTCGCCACTCGTAGACGAAGGCGATCGTGACGGCGATGAGGAAGGTCCCGACCGCGAAGAGTCCGAACACACCCAGTGCCTCGTGGGCCACGGCGTAGGGGTAGAGGAAGACGACCTCGACGTCGAACAGGATGAACAACATGCCGGTCAGATAGAACTTGACCGGGACCCTGCCACCGCCGACGACCGGCTGCGGAGAGGGTTCGATCCCGCACTCGTACGCGTCGAGCTTGGCCCTGTTGTAGCGGCGCGGCCCGATGTAAGGAGCTGCCGTCACCGAGAACAAGGCGAACAGAGCCGCCAACGCGAACAGCAACACGAGCGGGAGGTAAGACTCCAACACGTCGTCCGCCGTCCTTTCATCCTTGCCATCCAGGGTGGCTGAGCCGCCATCCGCTGGAACCCTAAGGGGTGGGTTTCGGTCTTGTTCTTGTTAGGCAGCCCTAAGTGATGACTGTGCTCCGCAGGCCGAACCGCTGCCTGCCTGCCGGTTTCACGCGCTGGGCGTCAGACGCGTGGCCGTGGTGATCAACCGGTCCATCGCGTCCCCGTCCTTCGGGTCGTAGAGGCCGGCGAGCAGCTTCAGCACGAACCGTCGCATCAGGGGTTCGATCGGCATCCCGTACCGGGTCGCGGTGCGCATGACCAGCGGGTTTCCGATCAGCTTCGAGAAGATGTTGCCCATCCGGTAGTAGCCGCCCAGCGCCTGCTTGAGCGCGACGGGGTAGTGCCGGAGCGCCTGCTCCCGCGAGGCGGCGGTGGGTCGAGCCAGCGCGTGGATCACGCAGTCGGCGGCCAGCTTGGCGGATTCCATCGCATACGCGATGCCCTCGCCGTTGAAGGGGTTCACCATCCCGCCCGCGTCGCCGACCAGCAGCAGCCCGGCCTGGTAGTGCGGGGTCCGGTTGAAGCCCATCGGGAGGGCGGCGCCCTGGATCTTGCCGACGGCGTTCTCCTCGCGGAAGCCCCACTCCGCAGGCGTGCCCGCCAGCCAGGTCTTCATCAGCGCCCGGTAGTCGGTCTTGCCGTAGGCCTTGGAGGTGGAGAGGATGCCGAGCCCGGCGTTCACCGTGCCGTCGCCGACCGGGAACAGCCAGCCGTAGCCGGGCAGCTGACGGGGATTGGCCGCGTCACTGCGGTCCCACAGCTCCAGGTGGGACTCCAGGTAGTCGTCGTTGGTCCGGGGGCTGCGGTAGTACCGGCGGACGGCGACGCCCATCGGGCGGTTGTCCTGCTTGTCGATGCCCACCGACAACGCCAGCCGGGCCGACACCCCGTCGCACGCGATCACCAGCGGCGCACGGTAGGAGACCAGCGTCCGCTCCGGGCCCGTCTTGGCCCGGACGCCGGTGACCCGGCCGGTGCGGTCCTCGACGATGGCGCCGGTGACGGTCGTGTCCTGCTGCATCCTGGCACCCGCACGGACGGCGTGGCCTGCGAGCAGGTCGTCAAAGTCCTGCCTCGGGCGGACGACGCCGTAGGGCGGGAAGGTGGCCAACTGCGGCCAGTCCAGCTCCAGCGTCACCCCGCCGCCGAGGACGCGCAGGCCCTTGTTGTGCAGCCAGCCCGCTTCTTCGCTGGTGTCGATGCCCAGGTCGATGAGCTGCTTCACCCCGCGAGGCGTGAGCCCGTCGCCGCAGACCTTCTCCCTGGGGAAGGTCGACTTCTCCAGCATCAGGACGTCGACACCCGCCCTGGCCAGGTACGCGGCCATGGTCGCGCCCGCCGGACCCGCCCCGACCACGATGACCTGGGCGTCGTCACCGTCGCGACGCCTGCCGGCCTGCTCCGATGAGGTCACGTCATCGCCCCCGCTCATTCCACTCCTTGTGAACGAGTTCACTAAGTCTGCGGGGAAGTCTAGGTCACGGCGTCGACCCCCGTTCAGGCCGCCGGCCCGCCTCGACCGGTCGCCGGGGTGTAGCCCGCCCACGGCGACCGGAACGGGATCGAGAGACGGCCGAGGGCCCGGATCGCAGGAGTCTGCGACGAACTCCCCGCCCCCGGCGACCAGGTCAGATCACGCCGCGAGCCGGGAGGCGGCGGCCGGGAGCGGCAAGCGGGGACGCGCGGTCACCCGGTCGCCGACGGTGCGCGGTCCATCCGGTCCCGCCGTCGAGGCCCGACTCGGGAGGCCTGCGCGGCCGGGGCGGACCGGCGCGAGATCGAGACGAAACTCACGAAGACCTCACGCCGAACTCACCTCGGGGCTCAGAGCCTGTCTTTAATCCCCACTTTCGGAGTTGCGCGGGGCCAGCGCGGCGATCTGCGGCGTTGTCGTCAGTCAACATAACTCCGTTATGCCTCCTTCCTCCGCCTTGCAGCTCATCCACGCTGATCCCCGCTCACGACGGAGGAGGATCAAAGACAGGCTCTCAGGCGGGACGCGTGGCCCGGTGCAGGGCGACCGCGCCGAAGGTGAGGTCGCGCCAGGCGACCCGTTCCCAGCCCGCGGCGCCGATCAGCCGTGCCAGGCCCTCCTGGTCTGGCCAGGAGCGGATCGACTCGGTCAGGTAGGAGTAGGCCACCGGGTTCGAGGACACCAGGTTCGCGACCCAGGGCAGGGCGGTCAGCACGCCCTTGAAGTAGACCTCGCGGAACAACGGCATCGTCGGCGTGGAGAACTCGCAGATCACCAGGCGTCCGCCCGGCCGCACCACGCGGTACATCTCGCGCAGCGCCGCCTCGGTGTCGGCCATGTTCCGGATGGCGAACATGATCGTCAGCCCGTCGAAGGAGCCGTCGGCGAAGGGGAGCGCCAGCCCGTCCGCCGCGACCATCGGCACGTTCCGGCCTCGGCCACGGCGCAGCATGCCCAACGAGAAGTCGGCGGCGACGCACCACGCGCCGGAGCGGCCGATCTCCACGGTGGAGACTCCGGTGCCTGCGGCGAGGTCGAGAATCCGCTCGCCGGGAGCCGCGGCCAGGGCCTGCAACGCGGCCCGGCGCCAATAGCGGTCCATCCCACCGGTCAGCACCGTGTTGGTGCGGTCGTAGTGCTCCGCGACGCCGTCGAACATGTCGGCGACTTCCCGAGGATCCTTGTCCAGACCAGCCCTCACCACGACGCTCAGCCTACTGGGGCCCGGCGTGGTCGCGGCGTCCGGCGGGCGTGGCTGACGGCGCAGGCGGCGGCGATTCGAGCAGCGACCGCCCGGTGACCACCGGTGATCTGCTGTGATCGACGTCATCGGCCGCGCCACGACACGCGGGCGGCGGCGTCGGCGAGTCTCGACGGACGCCCCCGCACGACCGTCGACGTGAAGGCGCCCTCGGTCGCCCGCCGAGGCACGGGCCCGCGCGGCGGCGCGATGACCGAGACGTCGATGATCCGAACTCTTGGCTCAGTGATCTGGCGCACGTCATCTTCTGGTCGCATCGGAGACACCGGCGAGCGTCACGATAAGGCGGCATGACCCTCATGCCGTCCGTGTCAGGGCAGCCGATGGACCCCGGGCTGTTGTCCCGAGCGCTGGAGATCGCAGGCCGCCTCGCGGGCGACGCCGCCGACGTCATCATCGCCAAGGCGGGCCGAGGTGCCCGGCCTGCCGCCCGCGACTCGCCGTTCGACTGGGTGACCGACACCCATCGCACGCTGGAGCGGCACACCCGCCGGGTGCTCGCGGAGCACTTCCCCGACATCCCGCTGTTCGGCGCGGATGCGGGCCCGACCCCGGCTCCGGCAGTCGATCTCGGCGCCCGATCCGGACCGGTGTCACTGCGGTGGCTGGTCAGCGCCGTCGACGGCAACGCGAACTTCGTGGCGGGCGTGCCGTGGTGCGCCTACAGCCTGGCGATGCTCGACGCGACCGGTCCGCTGGTGGGAGCCGTCGCCGACCCCTTCCGAGGCCAGGTCTACGCGGGTGCGCGGGGGCGCGGCATGCGAGCCAACGGCACCCCGGTGACGCTCGGCGGCGGGCGGACCTCCACGGCGGGCGCGGTGGTGTGCACGGAACTCACGCGCACCGGGCTGTGGCCGGGGATGGTCGAGTTCACCCGCCTGGCCGCCCAGGCACACGCCGGGGTCCGGGTGCTCGGCTGCTCCGCACTGGCGATCACCCAGGTAGCCCTGGGCCAGGTGAGCGCCGCCGTGCTGCACGGCTGCCCGGAACGCGACGTCGCGGGCGCGCTCGCTCTGGCGGGCGAGGCGGGCGCGGTGATCTCGTGGCCCGCGTCCGCCGACGACCGGACCGGCGGACCGCTCGGCCCGGACGTCCTGCTGGTCGCCGCGCCGGGGGTGGCGGCGGAGGTCTCCGAGTGGTGGCGATGCGCGACGCTCTGACCTGCCCTCACGCGGCGAAGTGCCGTGAACCGCTGCCACGGGTGCTATTTATATGATATCTCTTTATGCGGCTCGGTGATCGTCTCTCGCTGCCACGTCTGCGAGCGAGGGACGGCCTCCGGACAGGAATCTCGGCGATGTCACCTTCGCCGCCACGACGAGCCGCGAGAAAGAGGAACCGACGATGCGTACACATCGAACGAGTTCTGACCGTGCTGACGCAGCCGCCTCGAGGGCAGGCTTAGGCGCCGCCAGACGCCGCCCGCTGTCGCCCCTGCTCGGCGTGCTGACAGCGGTCACCATCGCCCTGACCGGCTCGGTCGCGGCGTACGCCGAATCCGAGTCGCCCGCCGCGACCGGCGGCACCGGCACCGACCGCGAGGTGACCTTCACCGCCTCGGACGGCCTGGAACTGCACGGCAGCCTGCGGGTGCCCACGCACGCCAGGAAGCCGGTGCCCGCAGTCCTGCTGATCGCAGGCAGCGGCCCCACCGACCGCGAAGGGAACAGCTCGGGGATTTCCGGTGATGTCGGCACGCTGCGGAATCTGGCCGACACGCTCGCCAGGAACGGCATCGCCTCGCTGCGCTACGACAAGCTCGGCAGCGGGCAGACCGGCATGGGCCCGTACGCCGAGGACCCGGGCCGAGTCGACTTCGACGCCTATGTGGAACACGCCGCCGAGGGTCTGCGATTCCTCGCCGACCAGCCGGAGGTGAATCAGGACCGCCTGATGGTCACCGGACACAGCGAAGGCGGGCTGATCGCGCTCGTGCTCGCACAGGACGAGACGCTCGACGTGCCGCCGATCAGCTCCGTAGGGCTGCTGACCCCGGCGAGCCTGCGGTACCTGACCACCATCACCAATCAGCTCACCGCCCAGCTCGAAGCCGGGGTGGAAGCGGGCGTGCTGCCAAGGGAAGAGGCCGACGCCCTGCTCGCCTCCCTTGAGGAGATCGTCGAGTCGCTGCGAACGGACGGCAGGCTGCCCGACTCGGTGCCGCCGGAGCTGGCTTCCCTGTTCAACCCGTACAACGAGCGGTTCCTCCACAATGCCGACCAGTACGACCCGAGCGAGCTGGCCGCCACGCTGCCCACGGACGTCTCGGTCTACCTCGCCTGCGCCACCGCCGACATCCAGGTGGCCTGCTCCGACGTCGACCTGGTCCGCGCGGGACTCGCCGAGCGTCCGGCGGGCCACACCACGAACTCCACCCTCTACGGCGTCAACCATGTGCTGAAGGAGGTCGGCTCGGCGGGCTCAGACGGCAGCGAGTACGGCGAGCCGCTGCCCTTCTCGCGGCAGCTGCGGATCGAGCTGTCCTGGTTCGTCTTCACCCAGCTGCACCTGCGCTGATCGAACGGAGCTTCGCGGACCGGGTCTGCGCCCGGCACGTGCCCTGCGTGGCGTCGGCGTCCCCACGGCGGGCGGAGCGTCACGCAGGCCCGGTGCCGCAGTGCACCGGGCCGCATGATCGCCCAGCCTGCCGCGTCGGCGTGGATCGGTCGCGCGGCAGGCTTCCGTCGTCGCGATTCAGTCCGGCGTCAGGCGTCGTAGTCGACCACGAGTTCCCGGGAGGCGGGCTCGGCCTGGCAGGTGAGCACGAAGCCCGCCGCGATCTCCGCAGGCTCCAGCGCGTAGTTCCGCCGCATCGCGGCCTCACCCTCGACCACCAGTGCCCGGCAGGTGCCGCACACCCCGCCGCGACAGGCGAAGGGCAGGTCGGCCCTGATCCGTTGCGCCGAATCGAGCACCGGCTCGTCGGCGGGCAGGGTCATCTCGGTGCTGCGACCGTCCAGGATCACCGTGACGCGGCTGGTCGGGCCGCTCGCCACGTCGGCGGCCCGACGACGTGGGGCGGGCGGCGGCGCGTCGACGTAGAACAGCTCGCGACGAACCCGATCGCCGGGGACCCCCAGTTCGCCGAGCACCGCGCCCGCGTCCTCGACCAGCCCCACCGGCCCGCACAGCCACCAGCGGTCCACATCGGGGGTCGGCACCACCGAGGTGAGCAGTCGATACAGCCGATCCCGATCCAGCCTGCCGGAGAACAGCTCGACGGCGGTGGGCTCCCGGCTGAGCAGATGCACGACCTGGAGCCGCTCGGGATACCGGTCCTTCAGATCCGCCAGCTCCTCCGCGAACATCACCGTGTCGCCGCGCCGGTTGCCGTAGAGCAGCGTGGCGCGATGCCCCGGCCGGGCCAGCACACTGGTCAGGATCGACAGCACCGGCGTGATCCCGGAGCCTGCGGCCACGAAGCCGTGGTGCGCAGGCTCGGCCAGGTCCGGGGTGAACCGGCCCTGCGGAGGCAGCACCGCCACCCGATCGCCCACCCTGGCCTTCTCGACCAGCCAGGAGGACCACACTCCGCCGTCGACCCTTCGGACGCCGATCCGAGGGGATTCCCCTGCGCCCGAGCAGATCGAGTACGACCGGCGGGCCTCGTCCACCGGTTCTCCCGGCCGGGAGTCCGCCCACCGTGTCCCGGCCTGCCCCGCCGCCGTCGGCTGACCCTCGATGACGCCGTCCGCCGCGCGATCGGCCCGAGCGCCCGACCGCCGCAGCGTCAGGTACTGGCCGGGCCGGAAGTCGAACTCGGCCGCGTACTCCGGCGGAACGGCGAAGGAGACCGCCACGGCATCCGGGCACAGCCGGTCGATCCGGCTGATCGTCAACGTCCGAAACGCCGTCCGGCGACTCGGCGCAACAGCCGCGCTGCCTGCGCCCGGGCTGCCCGCTGACGGATCTGCGGCGGCCACTACAGCTCCTTGACGTGCTCGAAGGGCTCGGCACAGGCGAGGCAGCGTCGCAGGGACCGGCACGCGGTCGCGCCGAACCGCGACAGCTCCTCGGTGTCGACCGACTCGCAGCGCGGGCAACGGACACGCGGCGGCGGCGACGCCAGCCGCAGCGGCACCGGGCCCGCCGCGCGACCCCCGACCGGGCCGGGCGGCGCGATGCCGTGTGCGAGCAGCGTGCGTCTGCCGCGCTCGCTGATCCAGTCGGTGGTCCACGCCGGAGTCAGCACGGTACGCACCTCCACCTCCGAGCAGCCCGCGTCGACGAGGGAACGGCGCAGGTCGGTACGCATCTCCGCGATGGCGGGACACCCGGAGTAGGTCGGCGTGATCGTCACGAGCACCCGTCCGTCGGGGCGGATCTCGACGTCGCGCAGCACGCCGAGGTCGGCGAGAGTGAGCATCGGCAGTTCGGGGTCCGCGACGGACTCCGCGACGGCTCGCACCCGATCCGGTGTCGGCTCGGTCATCACCACACCGCCTCGGGGTCGGCCCTGGCCTCGTACTGCATCTCGGCCAACAGGTCGGTCAGCGCCGGGGTGTGCCTCCCCCATCGGCCCTGTCTGCCGGTCGGGTCCGGCACGGCGGCCGCGACGACACCGGGCGTCCATTCGTCGAGGTCGGCGGCGTGCAACACCTGTCGCAGGATCTCCGCCACCTCCTCGCGCAGGCTCTCCGGGTCCACCGCGACCCCGGCCGAGGCGAGGCCCTGCTCCACGGGATGCGAGACGAACAGCTCCCCGAGCCACGGCCGCACCCGCTCCAGCCCCTGCCCGGTCCGGCGGGCCGACTCGGCCGTCCCGTCGCCGAGTCGGACCACCCACTGCGCGGCGTGATCGCGGTGGTAGGCCAACTCCTTGACGCCCTTGGCCGCCACGGCGGCGAGCACCGGGTCCGCCGAGGCCGTCAACCGCTGGAAGCAGGCCAGCCGCCAGGTGGCGAAGACCAGCAGCCGGACCATCGTCGCGGCGAAGTCGCCGCCTGGGCCGGGACCACAGTCGATCTCGACGAGGACGACGTTGCGGAACTCCGGTGCGTGCCGGTGGTAGGCCAGCGTGTCCTCGGTGCGCCCGGCGCCCTGGACCTCACCGGCCCTCGTCAACAGCAGACGCGCCTGGCCGAGCAGGTCCAGGGCGATGTTGGCGATGGCGACGTCCTCCTCCAGCTCCGGACCTCGGGAGCACCACTCGGCAAGCCGCTGCGCCAGGATCAACGCGTCATCCCCGAGCATCAGGCAGTACTGCGCCAGTTCGGCCGGGTCGACGCCCGGCGGCAGTGCACGGTCCACCCTGGTCAGCGCGTCGTCGAACCCCGTGCCGTAGGCCCAGCGCGTGTCCTCGTGCTCGTCGGCCAGCGCCTCGTAGGCGTTGTCGAAGGACACCTCCTCGGACCTCCTTCTTCCCAGGTCTACAGGTGCGGGACGTCGTCGGGGATCGCGTAGAAGGTCGGGTGGCGGTAGATCTTGTCGCCGCTGGGCGCGAAGAACGCGTCCTTCTCGTCCGGGCTGGACGCGGTCACCGAGGCGGCGGGGACCACCCAGATGCTGACGCCCTCGTTGCGCCGGGTGTAGAGGTCGCGGGCGTTACGCAAAGCCATCGGGGCGTCGGGTGCGTGCAGCGATCCGACGTGGACGTGGTTGAGGCCGCGCTTGCCCCGGACGAAGACCTCGAACAACGGCCAGCCCGCCCGAGGCGGTCCGGCGTCCCGCCCGGCGGTCGGCTCCGTCACGTCCCGGCCTCCGCCGCGTCGACCCGCGCGGTGCCCGCCGCGCGCTTGGCCGCGTGCGCGGTGGCCGCCTCGCGCACCCAGGCGCCCTCATCGTGTGCCCGCCTGCGATGGGCGATCCGCTCCGCATTGCACGGTCCGTCGCCGCGCACCACCTGGTACAGCTCGTCCCAGTCCGGCGTGCCGAAGTCGTGCGCCTCGCGGTCGGGGTTCCAGCGCAGTTCGGGATCGGGCAGCCGCACCCCGAGCCGGTCGGCCTGCGGGACCGTCATGTCGACGAACCGCTGGCGAAGCTCGTCGTTGGTATGGCGCTTGATCCGCCAGGCCATCGAGCGCGCGGTGTTGGGCGAGGAGCCCTCTGGTGGGCCGAACATCATCAACGACGGCCACCACCAGCGGTTCACCGCGTCCTGCACGGCCTCTCGCTGACGCGTCGTACCGCCCATCATGGTCATCAACAGTTCGTAGCCCTGCCGCTGATGGAAGGACTCCTCCTTGCAGATCCGGATCATCGCGCGCGCGTAGGGGCCATAGGAGGTGCGACACAGCGGCACCTGGTTGCAGATGGCCGCGCCGTCCACCAGCCAGCCGATGACGCCGACGTCGGCGAAGGTCAGCGTGGGGTAGTTGAAGATCGAGGAGTACTTCTGCCTGCCCTCGATCAGGCTCCGGGTCAACTCCGCACGTTCGGCGCCGAGGGTCTCGGCGGCGGCGTAGAGGTACAGCCCGTGGCCCGCCTCGTCCTGGACCTTCGCCAGCAGGACGGCCTTACGACGCAGCGTGGGCGCCCGCGAGATCCAGACGCCCTCCGGCTGCATCCCGATGATCTCGGAGTGCGCGTGCTGCGCGATCTGTCGGATCAGAGTGGCCCGGTAGCCGTCGGGCATCCAGTCGCGTGGCTCGATCCGGCTCTCCGACTCGACCAGGTGCTGGAAGTCTGCTTCGAGGGCCGACTCGTCGACGGGTCGGGCTAGGGCCACGGCGCACCTCCTACCGCGTGATCCGTGCCACTCATGTTACACCTGAGCCACGCGATGGAGCGTTGCTGTCACAAGCAGATTCCCCGCCTGGCCGTTGACGCCGGTCCGGCCTGGCACGCCTGCGGGGCCCGATCTCGATCACGCTCGCGGGCCCCGGCGCCTAAGAGCCTGTCTTTAATCCCCACTTTCCTGTTGCGCGGGGCCACCGCGGCGAAGGGGGATCGAAGACAGGCTCTACGGTCGGCTGCCGCGTCGCCTGCCCTCCTGCACTCGGACCCGCGGCCGAGGAGGCGGACTGCCTCGGCGTGACACCCGGACGCGACGACAACCCCCGGCGTGCCCCGACCGTCCCTAGATCGTGACCGAGACGACCGCCCCCACCGCGCCGACCGCCGACCTCGACCTGCTGCAGACCGCAGCCGGACTCGCCCACCAGGCAGGTCGACTGGCCGCGGACCAGTTTCACGGCGATCGAAGACGGGCCACGGTCACCGACGAGGACGGCGTGACCGACGTCGAGCGTGCCGTCGAAGAGTCGATTCGGGCGCGACTCGCCGTCGAGGCGCCCGCCGACGGCGTCCTCGGCAGGCTCGGCGACGGCGAGCCCGGCCGGAGCGGGCGGCGCTGGGTGATCGATCCGCTCGACGGCGTCCCGTTCTTCGCGGGCGGAATCCCGCTGTTCACGCTGCTGCTGACCTGTGAGGATTCTCACGGAGCCGTGGCCGGTGTCATCGTGATGCCCATGCAGCAGGAGCTGCTGTACGCGGGACGCGGGCGAGGCACCCGGCTGTTCGCCGGGCCCGATCTCGCGTTGGAGCGGGCCCGGCCGTCTCGGATCGCTCGGCGCGAGGGCGACCCGGTGACGGACCGGGTGCTGTGGCCGGAGGACGTGGGCGGCGTGCCGTACAAGACCGCGCTGCTGGCCACCGGGCGCGCGGACGCGGTGGTCATCGCCGCACCGCCCCCGGCGCGGTGGTGGACGCCGCTGCCGCTGATCGTGCGAGAGGCTGACGGGCTGATCGCCGATGCCATC
Source organism: Actinoalloteichus fjordicus (assembly GCF_001941625.1). Classification (NCBI taxonomy): domain Bacteria; kingdom Bacillati; phylum Actinomycetota; class Actinomycetes; order Pseudonocardiales; family Pseudonocardiaceae; genus Actinoalloteichus; species Actinoalloteichus fjordicus. The sequence goes on along the minus strand of NZ_CP016076.1, from coordinate 549,098 downwards.
GGCGATGCGTCCGGTCGGGGCACGCTGCTGGCCTGCGCGCGGACCAGGCACGACGAGCTGCGCGGCGAACTGTTCGACCAGTGAGCCGCAAGGCCGGTCCGCCGCCTGCGCGTCGGGGGCGGGTAGGCGGCGGAGCGGCTAGTCCGCAGGCGGGTCGGTCCGGTCCGCCGTTCCCCGTGACGCAGCGGGCTCGGCCGCTGGCCGGGAGCGGCACACCAGCCAGACGGCGGTCAGCAGCACCGCCCAGGTCGACAGCAGCACGATGGACACGGGCAGCAGCGTGAGGCCGAAGTCCCGGCCCGCGACCCGGACCAGGTCCGGCTCCTCCCGGTCGTATTCGACGCGCACCAGGTCCCGCTCGGTCAGCCCCGCCGGATAGAGCACCCCGGTCTGTGGACTGTGCACGGCGCCCTCTGGCGTGTTGTACCTGATCAGGGTCCTCGGCAGTGAGACGGAGAGCACTTCGGCCGTGGTCTCGCCGAGATCGGCCTCGATGCGGGCATCGCTGACCCGCGCCCCGGACACGAGCAACACGCTCATGAGGGTGACGAGCACCCCGAGGCCGAGCAGCATGATCGTGGTCCACCGACGGGGCCGGGAGAGTCGGGACCAACCGCTTCGCCGACCACCGCGCCCGGATCTCCTCGACTCCGACACGACAGCGAACTCTAGTCGCCCTCAGCCGGTGTCTGGTCGTTCCCGGCAGGTCTCGGCGGTGGCGTCGCCCGTCCTCGTGGTGTGGTCAAGCCGACTAGCAGTCTCACGACGGAGCCTTTTACCCTCAACGAGTGAATACTGCCTCCCGTCAGGCGCTTGTGGGCAGGCTGCGAGCACGCACAGTGGCAGCAGACTCGGATGCTGACCTGCTGGCGATGCTCCCCAACCCCGAACCGGTGTTCTCCTGGGTTCACGGTGGAGAAGGCCTGGTCGGTTGGGGTGAGGCCGCCCGGATCGAGGTCAAGGGAGCAGACCGCTTCGCGGCGGCCGAGCGGTGGTGGTCCGAGCTGGTCGCCACCGCGGAGGTCGAGGACACGATCGGCCGTCCCGGCACCGGTCTGGTGGCCTTCGCCAGCATGAGCTTCGCCGACGAACCGGGCAGCTCGGTGCTGATCGTGCCGAGAGTGGTGGTGGGCAGACGCGACGGAGCCACCTGGCGGACCGAACTCCACGAGGGCGACGACGCTCCGATCACGCCGATCGTCCAGCCGGTGCGTCGGGTGCGGGTGACCCGCTACTCGGAGGGCAGGCTCTCGGTCACCGACTACCGCAAGGCGGTCGCGCGAGCGGTGGAGCGCATGCGGGCGGGCGAGCTGGCGAAGGTGGTGCTCGCGCACGATCTCGTCGCCGAGACGGACTCGCCGCTGGATCAACGCTTCCTGCTGCAGAACCTGGCCGCGCGGTACCCCAGCTGCTGGGCGTTCGCCGTGGACGGCCTGGTCGGCGCGACTCCGGAGCTGTTGCTGCGCAAGACCGGCGAGACGGTCGAGTCCCGCGTGCTGGCGGGCACCGCGTGGCCGGGGTCCGGCGAGTCGGCGGAGTCGAGACTGGACTCGGCGAAGAACCGCAGTGAGCACGAGTTCGCGGTCCGCTCCCTCGCCGAGACGCTGCGGCCCTACTGCACGGAACTGGACGTTCCTCAGACGCCGAGCGTGCTGCGACTGCCGAACGTGGCCCATCTGGCCAGTGAGGTCAGCGGCAGGCTCGACCCCGCGAAGACGACCGGCCCCGGCGCCCTGCTGCGCCTCGGTCACGCCGTGCATCCGACGGCTGCGGTCGGCGGCACGCCGCGAACCGAGGCCGTCGCGCTCATCGCCGAGTTGGAGGCCATGGACCGAGGCCGGTACGCGGGCCCCGTCGGTTGGATCGACGCCCGGGGCGACGGCGAGCTGGGCATCGCACTGCGCTGCGCTGAGCTGCGCGGCTCACTCGTCCGTCTGTTCGCGGGCTGCGGCATCGTCTCCGATTCGGACCCCGACGCCGAGGTGCGCGAAGCCGCCGCGAAGATGCTCCCGATCCGCGACGCCCTCGAGTCGGCCTGATCGACGGCGTCGTCCGGCCCGGTCGGCAGCTGGTCGCCACGGCGGCGACCACACCTCAGTCTGCGGCTCGCAGTGCCGAGGTGACGCAGGCGCGCAGTGCGGCGTGCAGTGTGCGCAGGACGGAGCGATCAGTGCGCACCTCGACGACCCGCAGGCCCGGTCGCGGTCGGAGTGCATCGCGGAGGTGCGCGGGCGACTCGACGAGGGTGTGCTCGACGCCGTACGCCGCGCACAGCGGGGCGAGCGCCACACCGTGCGGCGTGGCGAACACTCGCTCGAAGGACTCCCGATGCTCGGGAGCTCCCTGTTCGAGCAGCTCGAAGATGCCGCCGCCGTCGTCGTTGACGACCACGATGGTCAGGTCGGGACGCCGTTCCGCCGCGCCGACGAGCAAGCCGTTGACGTCGTGCAGGAACGTCAGGTCGCCGAGCAGGGCGTAGCAGGCGGGCACGGCAGCCGGGGCGGTGTCGTCGGCCGGATCGGCGACGGGGCCGGGCTGGTCTCCGACGGCCGCGCCGGTGGCGTCGGCGAGTTCCGCGACCGCAGGGCAGGCAGCGCGGGCGGACAAGGCCAGGGCGGCGCCGACCGAGGTCGAGACGGTGCCGTCGATCCCGGCCGCACCCCTGTTGCGCAGCACCCGCAGGTCAGGGCGGGCTCGAGCGCTCAGCGCGACGTCCCTGGCGGGATTCGAGGATCCCACCACCAGCAGGGCCCCCGCAGGCAGCGCGTCGACCAGCTCCGTCGCGTACCGCAGCGCGGTCGACGTCGTCTGCTCCGCCTGCAGCGCGGCCACCGCACCGGCTGCGGCGCGGTCAGCTCGCTGCCAAGCGGCCAGCCAGCCGGGATCGGCGGGAACGATCGAGTCGACGATGCCGTCGCCGACGGCCAGGACGTCGTTGGCGGGCGCCACCGCCTCGGATGCGCAGAGCAGCAGCACGTCGACGTCCCGGTCTGCCAGCAGGGCCTGTACCTGCCGGAAGACCGTCGGCCTGCCGACGCACACGACCTGCTCCGGCCGATGGTCGGCGAGGAAGGCCTGGTCAGCCAGCAGGTGCATCCCGGCGGGCAGGGTCGTCGCGCCCGGCACTCCGACGCCGCCCGTCTCGGCGAGCAACGGCCAGCCGTTGCGCTGCGCCCAGGCCGCGATCGACGCGACGTCGACGGTGCCGTCGGGTTCGGCGAGCAGCACGAGACCGCGCGCGGTCGCGGGCCGCAGGGGCGCACTCGCCGCCGAACGAACCCGCCTGGTCCAGCCACCGCCGTCGACACGACCCTCCAGCGGCTCGCACCACTGCCCGTCGCCGACGGGCAGCAGCGGCTCGCGCAACGGGACGTTGAGCTGCGCCGGTCCCGCAGGCCCGGCGGCCCCGGCTGCGGCATGCCAGGCCCGGCTGACCTGGCTGCGCCAGTAGGCCTGCTGTCCCGGCCGGTTCTCCGCCACGCCCAACTCGGCGAACAGACGCGCGGCCGAGCCGTAGAGCCGATGCTGGTCGATCACCTGGTTGGCGCCTGCCGCCCGCAGCTCGGCGGGCCGGTCGGCGGTGACCACCAACAGACTCACGCACGCCCGATCGGCCTCGGCGACGGCAGGGTGCAGGTTCGCCGCCGCAGTGCCCGAGGTGCAGAACACCGCCGAGGCCCGACCCGTCGCCTTCGCCGCGCCGAGGGCCAGGAACCCCGCGCCCCGCTCGTCGACCCGGACGTGGAGTTCCAGCCGGCCTGCCCCGGCCGCCTCCGCCAACGCCAGGGAGAACGGGGCGTTGCGGGAGCCGGGGCACAGGACCGCAGTGCGCAGCCCGTGCCGGATCAGCTCGTCGACGATCACCCGCGCCTGGGCGGTGGATGGGTTCACGGTCGTTTCGGGAACTTGTCGAAGTCGGGAGCGCGCTTCTCCCGATAGGCGTTGCGCCCCTCCTGGGCCTCCTCGGTCATGTAGAACAACAGCGTCGAGTCGCCCGCGAGCTGCTGCACGCCTGCCAGCCCGTCGTCGACGGCGTTGTGCGAGGCCTTGAGCATCCGCAGTGCCAGCGGCGAGTGGCGCAACATCTGCCGGGCCCAGTTCACCGTCTCGCGCTCCAGCTCGGCGAGCGGGACGACCGTGTTGACCAGCCCCATCTCCTCGGCCTCCGCGGCGTCGTACTGCCTGCACAGGTACCAGATCTCTCTGGACTTCTTCTGCCCGACGATCCTGGCCAGCAGGCCGGAGCCGTAGCCGCCGTCGAAGGAGCCGACCTGCGGCCCGGTCTGGCCGAAGCGGGCGTTGTCCGCCGCGACGGTCAGGTCGCACACGATGTGCAGGACGTGTCCGCCGCCGATGGCGTAGCCCGCAACCATGGCGATCACCGGTTTGGGGGTCCGCCGGATCTGCACCTGGAGATCGAGCACGTTGAGCCTGCCGATGCCCTTGGTGGCGACCGGGTCGTTCGGGTCATGCCCGATGTAGCCGTCATCGCCACGAATGCGCTGGTCACCACCGGAACAGAACGCCAGGTCGCCCTGCCCGGTGAGGATGATCACACCGATCTGGTCGTCGTCGCGGGCCCGGTTGAACGCGTCGGACAACTCGAAGAGCGTCTTCGGCCGGAAGGCGTTGCGAACCTCGGGGCGGTTGATCGTGATCTTCGCGATGCCTTCGGCGACCTCGTACCGGATGTCCTGGTACTCGCCTGCGGATCGCCAGTCACAGGCGAGTTCGATGGAGGAGTGCGCGGGATCGGTCACCCGCCTAGGCTAGCCGGCGGTGACACGAAAATCGCTTGTGGCCCTGGACACCGACCACACGGCGCGGACGACCGGGCTGGTGGTCGACGCCGTGGCGCGGGCACTGGACGGCGGTCCCGCCCTGCTGCCGCTGCCTGCCGACCCCGAGGACGAGCGGGCCAGACTCGTGGCCGCGCTGCGTCCGGACCAGCCGGTGGACGACGACGCCGTAGCCGTGATCGTGCCCACCTCGGGATCCACCGGCACCCCCAAGGGCGTGCTGCTCACCGCCGCCGCCCTCCGGGCCTCCGCCACGGCGACCCACGATCGGCTGGGCGGAGCCGGTCGCTGGCTGCTCGCGCTGCCGGTGCGACACATCGCGGGCATCCAGGTGGTCACCCGCTCGCTGCTCGCGGGCGCGGCGCCGGTCGTGCTCGACTCGGCAGCGGGCTTCCGTCCCGACCGCTTCGCTGCTGCGGCGCAGGCGACGCTCGCGGACGGCGGACGCTGCTACACCTCGCTGGTGCCGACCCAGCTCTCCCGGCTGGTGACCGAGGGCGGCGCGGGCCTGGCCGCCCTGCGTCGCTTCGACGCGGTGTTGTGCGGCGGGGCGGCCACCCCGCCCGCGCTGCTGGCCAGGGCGCTGGCCGAGGGGGTCGCGGTGCGCACGACCTATGGCATGAGCGAGACCGCGGGCGGCTGCGTCTACGACGGGCTGCCCCTCGCCGACGTCGGTGTCCGGCCTGCTCCGGGCACCGGTCCGGCGCCGGTGGCGCTCGCGGGCCCGATGCTGGCCCTCGGCTACCGCCTCGATCCCGAGGGAAGTGCGGCGGCGTTCGTCGACGGCTGGTTCCAGACCGGCGATCTCGGGGAGGTCGACGAACACGGCGTCCTCCAGGTCCTGGGACGCGCCGACGACCTGATCAACAGCGGCGGGGTCAAGATTGCCCCGGTGCTGGTGGAGCAGGTGTTGACCGCGCAGCCCGGTGTCGCGGAGGCCTGCGTGGTGGGGCTGGGCGACCCCGAGTGGGGGGAGCTGGTCGCCGCCGTGGTGGTGCCGGTCGACGCCGCCAGTCCACCCGAGACCGCCGGGCTCCTGGCGGCCGTCCGGGACCGGCTGGGCGCGGCCTCGACGCCGAAGATCTGCCGTGTTGCCCCTTCGCTACCGGTACGCGGTCCCGGCAAGGTCGACCGGCTGGCGGTCCGCGCGCTGCTGCTCGACCGCCGAGACGGCCGAGACGGCCGAGACGGCTGAGACAGCTGAGACAGCTGAGACAGCTGAGACAGCTGAGAGCCGAGGCTTTCCGGGTGCACCACTCGCCTCGGCGGGACGGTGGACGCCTGGAACGCTCCCCGATCGCCGCGGTCGGCGCACTCCGCCGTCCGCGGGTATTCCCGATCAGGGGTCTGAAGTCCACGCGGCGCAGCGGGGCGGGTCCATCCGGCCGAACCGCGAATCCGTGATGTGGTGAAGACGGCCTTGCTCTAGGAGCGGCGCAGGCCATGACAGAGGATGAGGCCATGGCGACAGTCGCACAGTGGATCGAGGGAGCCCGCCCGAGGACTCTGCCCAACGCCGTGTCCCCGGTGCTGGTGGGCACCGGGGCGGCCATCGGGCTCGGCGAGTTCGTGTGGTGGATGGCGCTCGGCGCGCTGGGCCTCGCCGTCGCGCTGATCGTCGGCGTCAACTACGCCAACGACTACTCCGACGGCATCCGAGGTACCGACACCGTGCGGACCGGGCCGCTGCGGCTGGTGGGCTCGGGCGTGGCGAACCCGAAGCATGTCCTGCTCGCCGCAGTGATCAGTCTCGGGCTGGCTGCGGCGGGCGGCGTGGCGCTGACCGTGGCGTCTGCGCAGTGGTGGCTGGCTCCGGTCGGCGTGGTCTGCGTCGCGGCGGCGTGGTTCTACACGGGCGGGAAACGGCCCTACGGCTACGCGGGCTTCGGCGAGGTCGCCGTGTTCGTCTTCTTCGGCCTGGTCGCCGTGCTGGGCACGGTCTACCTCCAGGCGGGCCGCGTCAGCGGCATCGACATCGGAGCCGCGGTGGCGGTCGGCGCGTTCTCCAGCGCCGTGCTCGTCGCCAACAACCTGCGGGACATCGAGACCGACGCGGCGGCGGGCAAGCGGACGCTGGCGGTGCTCTTAGGAGATCGCGATACCAGAAACCTCTATCTGGCGCTGGTGACCGTGCCGTTCCTCATCACCACCATCGCGGGCTTCCGCAACACCTGGGCGCTGCTCGGCTTCCTCGCCGTGCCCCTGGTGCTGCCCGCGCTGCGTGCGGTGCTGGGCGGCGCGACGGGGAAGCGGCTGGTCGGTGTGCTTCAAGAGACGGGGCTGGCGATGCTGCTCTGGTCCGTGGCGACCGCCGTCGCCCTCGCACTGGCCTGACGCGGACAGACGCACACACCGACTCGGGCGGGCTCGCCTGCGTCCGTGAGCAGGGCCGCGCACCCTCGTCCGCACACAGCCGAGGGCGACGCGCCGGACCAAGACCCCCGCAGGCGTGCGGTCCTCACCGTCGAGGGGCGTTCCTCCCCGCCGAATGCCTGCTGCCCGCTGCCGGTCCGCCCCGCCTGCCCAGCACGGGGCGGACCGCAGGATCAGCGCAGGAACGTGGTGCCGCCGTCCTCGTCCTCCTGGCTCTCCTCGGACGCCCGGCGAGCCTCGATCACCTCGTCCAGGGTGAAGCCCTCCTGGAACTGTCGGAAGAACTCGCGCGCCTCGCCGATCTGCGCCGTCATCGCCAGCCGCACGTCCGGATCGTCGTATGCACGCCCCTCCAGGACGTCCCGCCAGCTCAGCGCGCCGCCGTCGACCTTCTGCGCCAGCTCACGCAGTTCGGCGGGCGCATCGCTCTTCTTGGCGGCCTCGGCAAGCTGCCGCACGTCGTCCTCCGAGATCGACGTCGGCGGCGGGGGACGCAGCTTCTCCAACTCCTTCAGCAGTTCCCTCGCCTTGCCCATCGACCCGGCCATCTGGGCTTCGGCGGCTCTGACCTGCGGCGTCTTCCACGCCTCAGGATCGAATTGACTCGTCATGACTCACTCCCGAAGTCTTCGCCACGCCCTGCGCAGCGGATCACGACCTGCCGCGCAGGGCATCCCACGCATCGCGGGCGTTCGAACCCGTCTCGCCGAGGTTCTCCCGATGCTCCGCAGCGCCTGCCCATTCGGAGGCGGCGCCGGTGCCCGCGTTCCAGGCCTGCGACGCTGCACCGCTCGGGTCGCTCCACACGCTCTGCGCGGCCGAGGCGACGTTCCCCGGCGCCGAGGAGGCCGAGTTCCAGGCGTTCTGCGCCCCGTCGCGGATCGCGCCGGGTGCGTCCCGAGCCGCGTCGACGTACTGGCCGACTTGCTCCTGATACTGCTCCTGTGCGTAGTTCGTCACACCGTCCCGCGCCGAGTTCCAGGCGTTCTGGGCGGCCGAACCGTCCCGTACCGAGTCCCAGGCGCTCGCTGCGCCCTCCCGCGTGGAGTTCCACGCGTTCTGGGCACCGTCGGTGACCCCTTCCCTGGCGGCGTTCCAGGCCTCGCCGGGCGCGTCCCGAAGCCGTTGCTGCTGTTCGTCCCAGTTGTCCCTGGTCTCGTTCCAGCCGTCGCGCAGGTTGCCGGGCAGCTCCCGGGTGCCTTGGGCGACGTCGCGAACATGGCCGCTCGCCTCGTTGAGATCGCTGCTGATCTGCGACGCGTTGTCGCGGATCGAGTTCGTCTGCTCCGCGATGCTCTGCGCGTCGGAGGCGATGCCGGTGGCCAGCGCGATCGCATCGTCCACGCTGCGAACGTCCTTGATCTGCGCGAGCTGGGAGCCGATGCTCTGCACCGACTGCATGATCGACTGGGCACTCTCGATGATCGCCTTGACGGCCTCGATGATGTCCATGATCTTGGTGTAGAGCTGATAGGCGTCCCAGACGAGCTGGGCGGCCTTCACCCAGCCGTAGGCGGGAATCCAGATCTTGGCTATCGCGTCGATCAGCTTGTCTACCAGCCACGAGAGCAGATCCAGCGCCTTGGCGCAGAGCAGCCGCGAGCCCTCGGCGACCTTGTCGAAGGCCATGCCGACCAGATTCGCGATCTGCGCCTCGACGAACAGTCCGCCCTTCCACACGGTGCGGACGAACATCTCGTGCTGGACGGCGGCGTTGCCGTTCCACGACTCGCGAACCGTTCCGACGTTGCTCTCCATCGTGTCGCCGAGGGCTCCGATGGCGGTGCCGACCGTACGCCAGGCCTCGCCGTTCATGGCGATCCGGTTGAAGTCCCCGGTGATCGGCATGATCACCTTCTCGACGATGCTCTCACCGGTGACCTGGGTGAAGACCCAGTCGACCGCCGAGACCTGCCAGCCCGCCTCCCGAACCATGTCCTGGATCGACTCGCCGCCGGGTTGCTCCGGCGGTTGCAGTGCCTCGGTTACCGCACCCGCGTCCTGGTACGACATCAGGCGCCCCCGTTCCGGCTGGCGGCGCTGCTCTCGACGTGCGAGTTCCACGCCTGGGCTCCCGCATCCTGCACGGCCTGCGGAACCGCGGCGTCGACGGCCGCCGCCCCGTCGGCCACCGCGTCCCGGGTGGCGGAGAGCCCGTCCAGGATCTGACTGAACAGCCCCTCGATGCGCGCCTCTGCCTCCGAGTAGGTCTCGGCGTTGCGTTGAATGCCCTCTGCGGTGCCGGACAACCGGTCCTGCCCGAAGTTGAGCGTCTCGTTGAACAGATCTCCCACTAAATCGATGACCGGGTGCAACACCATCAACAAACCGGTGAAACCGTCTTTATTGCAGCCCTGTTCATACATGTAATTCCGAATCGCATCGATTCCGCCGTGCAGCCCGTCCAGGCTCCCCGCGTAATTGTGCAGTTCGTCGGCTGCGACTTCGAATTCGTCACTCATATTTCCCCACCAGATTCTTCATCCACAACGTACTGCCTCGACGGCCCCCTCAAGCCGTCGCCCCGATATCCCGACGAAGACCGCATCGAGACGGTTCCCGATCTTTCGATCTCCGACATCAGCGGTCGGGCCTGCATCCGATCGACGCGCGTCAGCGCGTCACCGGTCGCCCGCCGAAGTCATGTCTCGTCGTTCCCTGTCCTGGGCACCTGCGCCGGGTATCCCCGCTGCGGACATCCCGGTTCGCCGGACGACTCGTCCCCTCGGCCTACCGCTGCCCTGCCCGGCCACGCACGCGGCCGATCACGACGCCGATGACGATCACCAGGATCGCGGCGCCGAAGGCCTGGAGGCCGACGACGACCGCCCACCAGCGGTCGGCGACCGTCGCGGCACGGTCCATGTCCGCTCCGGTGTAGACCAGCACCTGCTCCCGAGCGTCGTTCACACAGCTCATGTCGGCGGGCGCGGCGGCGGGCGGCGTGCCCCGATAGACCAGCGTTCCGGCGTGCTCCGGCCGGAACTCCAGACTGACCCACTCGGACGTCGATCCGTCGTCCGGGCGGAACATGCAGTTGAGACTGCGTCGCTGTGCGCCGTCCTCGTCGGCGGCGAGATACAGCTCGCCGCCCGCCCAGCGGTACCTCGGGACGTCGGTCTCCAGGATCTCGTCCGGCACCGAGACGTACCGGTCGTGCACCGTGCCGGTGGCGGTCCGCAGCGCCGTGCTGCTGAAGACCGTCGGCAGATAGGTCCCGATCAGATGGATGCCTGCCACCGTCAGCGCCGCCGCCAGCGCGACGATCACCGTGACCCCCAGGCCACGACTGCTCGTGGTGTTGCTACTCACGTTCTCCCCCATAACCCCCGGTCCGGCGCCGATCAGCGCGACGCGGACTCGGTCCATTCACCGGTCTGATGGAACCGGCGCAACACCTCGAGATGCGGAGCCAGCTCCAGCCCCTGCCCGCTCACCCAGTCGTCCGAGAAGTAGGTCTGGGCGTAGCGCTCGCCGCCGTCACACAACAGCGTGACGAGGCTCCCGGTGCGTCCCTGGGCACGCATCTCCGCGATGAGCTGGAACGCGCCCCACAGGCTGGTTCCGGTCGAACCGCCGACGCGCCTGCCCAGCGGCTCCACGACGTAGCGGATCGTGGCGATCGAGGCGGCGTCCGGAACCTTGATCATCCTATCGACGGCCTGTCCGACGAACGAGGGCTCCACTCTCGGACGGCCGATCCCCTCGATCAGCGAGCCACGACTGCCGACGAGTCCGGGATCGCCGGTGCGCCAGGCGTCGAAGAAGACCGAGTGCTCCGGGTCGACCACGGCGAGCCGCGTGGCATGCCGCCGATAGCGGATGTAGCGGCCGATGGTGGCGCTCGTCCCGCCGGTCCCCGCACCGACCACGACCCACGACGGCTCCGGGTGCGTCTCCAGGGCGAGCTGTTGGAAGACCGACTCGGCGATGTTGTTGTTGCCGCGCCAGTCGGTGGCCCGCTCCGCGTGAGTGAACTGGTCCAGATAGTGTCCGCCGAGCTCAGCGGTGAGTAGGCGAGCCTCGCGGTAGATCGCGTCGGGCTCGTCGACGAAATGGCAGCGACCGCCTTCGCGTTCGATCAGCGCGATCTTCTGGCTGCTCGTCGATCTCGGCATCACCGCGATGAAGGGCAGCCCCAGCAGCCGCGCGAAATACGCCTCGGACACGGCGGTCGAGCCGGACGAGGCCTCGACGAGTGCGGTTCCCTCGGTGATCCAGCCGTTGCAGAGCGCATAGAGGAAGAGGGATCGCGCGAGGCGATGTTTGAGCGAGCCGGTGGGATGCGTCGACTCGTCCTTGAGATAGAGGTCGATTCCCCAGTCTGCGGGCAGCGGATAGCGAAGGAGATGCGTGTCGGCGCTGCGATTCGCATCCGCCTCGATGATGCGGACCGCTTCGCTGACCCAGGCCCGACTCACCGCGCTACAACGATCGACGATGGCCACGCGCGGGACTGTACTACCCGAGAAGAGACCATAGGTCCGGATCGGACGGACTGACGTCCTCGGTCGACGACCTGCCGCAGCTTCGGGGACTGCACTCAACGGGACCGATGGGCGCGAACCCGCCGACCCCGCCTCGCGCGACGCCAGGTACCGGCCGCCACCTGCGCGGGCGGCTCAGGCCGCCTGGCCGCCGGTGGTCCGTCGCCTGCCGACGAACAGGCCTGCGATGAACGGAATCGCCACCACGATCGCCGCCGTCGTGATGAAGCTGCGCGACCCCGTCGCGTCGGACACCGCGGCGATGAAGCCCGTCCTGATCAGCACGCTCTGCTGGCAGGAGACCTCGGCCGTGCCCTCGAACCAGGCGGACTCGACCAGATAGGCCCGGCTCCGGCTGGGGTTGCTTGCCTGCGGGTTGGGGGGAACCGCCAGGTCGCGCACCTCGCCGCCGTCGGCGGGCTCGACGGTGCAGTTCGACCCCACGCCGCGCGCGGTGGAGGTCACGTGCAGGTCGTCGGCGGAGTCCCATTGATACGGCGTCACACTCGCGGCATCGGCCGCGTTGGTGGTGCCCTGGAGTCGCGTGCCGCCCATCGACCCGATCAGGTAGGCGCCCACCGCCAGGGCCGCCAACAGAAGGGCCAACCCGATGAGCACCCGCCCCGCGGGCGAGGAGTTCTTCAGTCGCGCACCGAAGCCGCCTGCCGCACCGGTCATCGAACGCTCCGTTCCATGGGTCGGGAAGGGGGTACCGGGGCAAGCCCCGCAGATAACACCGGGGCAAGCCCCGCAGACAACACCGGGGCGAGCCCCGCAGACAACACCGGGGCGAGCCCCGCAGAACACACTGCACCAAGCCCCGCAGGCGTCACCGGTCGAGCCCCCGGCGCGGACCTCTGGTCAGTCGCCGACGACGCCCTCGTGACACCTGCGGAGCGGCCCGAAGCCTGGATCACCAGCCGCCTCGGCGGAAGACGCTCCCGCCCTCATCGCCCTCATCGTCGTCGTCGCCGCGACGCGGCGGGTTCTGACCGGGGTCCGAGGCGGGGCCGCCGCCTGTGTTCGGAACGGGACCGCCGCCCGCGACCGGACCGGGGCCCGCCGCGTTCGGCCCGGCAAAGGGGTCGCCCGCGTCGAGGATGTCGTCGAGCTCGTGCCCCTCCTGAATCATCGCGTAGGCCTGCTGGAGCTTCGGCACACCGCTGGCCAGCGCCCGCTGCACCTGCTCATCCTGCACCGCGCTGCCGTCGGCGATGTCCCCCCAGGACAGGTCGCCCTTGTCGATCCGTGCCTGAAGCGCCGCCAACTCGGGAGGGGCGTCCTTGCTCCTGGCGAACTGCTCGATCTGGGCGATCTCGGCCTCGGTGAGGCCGGATTCGGGGAGCTGCTGCTGCTTGATCTCGGCCATCCGGGCGTCGGCCTCGGCCTCGATCTGATCCAGTTGGCTGCGTGCCGCCGCGAAATGCGCCAGTCGTGCCTGGTGGTCCACTACTGCCATCCTCCGTTCGACGGATCGGCTCCGTCGATCGCTACCCTGCTGCCGACGAGGTCAGGAACTCGCGTTCTGACGTTCTTGCTGGTAGGCCCCGTAATTCTGCTCGAAACTGTCGGCCGCACGATTGAGATTGCCCTCATTGTCGACCGTACCGTCGGCTCGGGTGTTGCCACCGACCTCGGTCTGGAGGTTCTCCTGCGCCGAGTTGAAGCCCTGGGTGCCCTCGGCCACCTGCGCCACGCTGTCACCGGTCTGGTTCGCGACATTGAGGGCGCTGTTGATGTCGTTGACATCACCGACCTGCATCACGGCCGAGCCGAGTCCGATCAGCCCGTTGATCACGGTGATCGTGCTCTCCACCATGGAGGTAATCGCCGAGATGATGTTGAGGATCGAGTTGACGATGGTGACCGCGTCGTAGACCGTCTTCACGGCCTTGGCCCAGCCCACCACGGGGATCGGGGCGAGCGCGATGGCCTCGATGAGCTTGTTCACCAGCTTCTCGACGAGCTTGAGGGCCTCGTCGCACATCTTCTCCGACGTCTTCGCGCACTGGTCGAAAGCCAGGCCCGCGAGGTTCGCCATCTGAGCGTCTGCCTCGATGCTCAGGGTCCAGTTCTGCCCGATCTTGGCATTGAACGAGTCGGCGGCAGGGCCCTTCCACGTCTGCAACAGCGTGTCGAGACCGGTGTTGAGGTTGTTCCTGGTGACCTGCAGCGCGTCGGCCGCGTTCTTCCACGCCTCGCCGTTGTTCTTCATCTTGCCGAAGTCACCGAGCAGCGGCGTGATGACCATCTCCACGAGGCCTTGACCGGTGACCTGCTGCCAGATCCAGTCAACGGCCTGAACCTGGAGACTCGCGCCCTCGACCTTGTCCTTGATGGCCGAATCGCCTGCCGATGGCTCGGCGAGCACGATCGCCTCCGCCGGTGCGTAACTCATGTGTTCTGCTCCCCAGTGCTCAGTCAGCTCGGCGTGATCTGCGACGCCTGATCGGTCAGCGCGGACATGCTGCCCTGCTCCCCGCGCTCGACCAGTTCGTAATCACTTGCCGTGTCGTTCAACGCGGCGGACAGGTTGCGCATCTTCGCGCTCGCGTCCTCCATGCAGCCCTCGTACAGGCTGCCGATGGCGATGACCAGCGGCTGAAGGATCACGAACAGACCAGTGAATCCGCTGGTGTCAGCGCCCTTGTTCGCCGCATAGGCGCCGATCTCGGTGAAGTGGCCCGCAGTCGCATCGGTCAGTCCCGTGTACCCGCGAAGCTCCTCTGGCTCGACTTCGAAGTCGTCGCTCATCAGTCCTCAGATCCTCCTGTGATCGACATCACCAGCGCCCGTGGCTCACCGGCGCGGAGGTTAGACGCGACGATTCCAACACTGGTTCCAATGGGTGAAACCAGATACCGACGAATCGCGGTGTCGGTCGTTCGACCCGCAGTGCACGGGATGGGGAGAGGCCCGCACCGCCGGACTCGGGCAGCGTGCGACGGCACCATCGGAAGGTAAAGAAAACGGCACAGTCGGGCGGGCGCAGCGGGTGCCCGAGGTCCGAGACCGGCAGGTGGCAGTGGTTCTTCAGAGCCGACCGGCACCCCTCGAGGTGCCGAGGTGCCCCGGACAGGTCGACGGCGGTCACCGGGTCTCGGCCGCCCATCGACTCGCGGCAGTCGGGGGCGTCCGGTGGTACCGAATCACCGCCGCGATGGGGTCGGCGTCGAACGAGGTCGATTCCTCTTCGGCGGCGCCGTCGGCGCTGCCGACCGCGACCCGCGACCGGCCGTCGAGGCGAGCAGCGGACTCAGGCGGTCCGTTCGTCCTCGCCGCGCAACTGAGCCTCCAGCTTCCTGCGGGCGGCGGCCCGCCGGGCGGCGCGATCAGCCAGCCCCACCGAGATCCGAGCGCGCAGCGGTCGGAACAGCACCAGCGACAGCCCGAGACCGAGCACGAGCCCGACCGCCAGCGCCACGAGCACCGGGCTGTTCAGCAGCACGAGAACGGCAGCGGGAACGGCCACCGCCAGCAGTCGGGCGACCGTGTACAGCAACAGGTCGGTGCCGAGCGTGCTCCGCGTCGCGGTGTCCTCGGTCATCGTCGTCTCCTTCCCCGCGTCGTCGACGGCCGTGGCGGACGCAGTGTCGTTCGAGCTCACCCCGCCGAGCCTACGGATCGGTCCGGCGCCCAGCGGCGGCCCACTGCTCGTCGGGATCGTTGGGGCGCCCCTCGAAGCGCGTCGAGAGCACGACGGTGGTCCGAGTACGCGCCACCCCCTCGATACGGCGGAGTCTGCCGAGGGCTCGCTCCAGGTCGTCCATGGTGGCGACCCGCACCTTGACGACGAAGGCCTCGTCCCCCGCGACCGCGTAGCAGGACTCCACCTCCGCGAGCGTGCCCAGCGCCTCGGCGATCCGTTCGTCATCGCCTGCGTCGCTGGGCTGGATGCCGACCAACGCCGTCACGCCGAGCCCGACCGTCCTGGGATCGACGACGGCGTGGTAGCCGGTGATGACCCCGGAGGACTCCAGCTTGCCGACCCGTTCATGAACGGCCGAGGCGGACAGCCCCACCTGCCTGCCCAGATCGGCGTAGGTAGCCCGCCCGTTGGCCCGCAGCGCCGCAATGATCCGCCGGTCCACACTGTCCATGCTCTGGGATTCTCCTCGTGCTCGCCGACGCAGGCGGACGGGCCCCGGCACGCCGAGACACCCTGGACGACGGGCGGACTCTCGTCCCCTTCCGTCCGAACCGAGTGTTTCGTCCCTTACCTGGCCTTTACCTACGCACAAGCGTTCGAGTACCTGGGGGGCGAGCTGTCAGGATTGTGTCGGTAACGCCGGATTCATCAAGCGCTCACCGCCGGGCACCAGGCGACCCGACGAACAGGGTGAGCGCTGCACTCCAGGGAGGTCACCTGTGACTGGGTCCGTTCAACACACCGAGCAGTACTCCGCCGAGCGGTTGCTCACCCCCGGAGAGGTCGCGACGATGTTCCGCGTTGATCCCAAGACGGTGACGCGATGGGCCACCGCGGGTCGGATCGGATCGATTCGCACGCCGGGCGGGCACCGCCGGTTCCGCGAGTCGGAGGTCAAGGCGCTGCTGGCCAATCTGACCAGGGAGGCCAGCTCACCGGTGGCGATGAACTGATCTCCGCGCCGGGCGACACCTCCGCCGTCGGAGACCATGGTCGACATCAGCGGCGGACACGCGCCCTCCTTCTCCTTTCACTCCCCGCTCCCGGTGGGGGCCGGCGGCGATCGTGGTGAGACGGGTTAACCTCGCAGGAGGAGAAGGAGGTGGCGCCTGTGCTGTATCTGCTCGCAGCGATCGGCGTGCTCAGTGTCGCCGTACTGCTGTGGCGTGCGTTCGCATCGGAACGGGTCGGCGTGTCACGACCCCGGCAGTCGGGCCCCGTGGCGCCCGACGACGATCCGGATTTCCTCCGCAGGCTCGATCAGCAGCAGTGGGAGGACCGGATGCGCAAACAGCGCGGATCCGATCAGGATGAGGGCAACCCGCCCGCCTGAGCGGGCGGGTTCGAGCTGGGGAGATCCGCCGAGGCTCGCCGGGATGGCCCCGCAGCCGGTCAGCTGGTTCGAGACCGGCTGATCGCCTGCGGGAAGTCGTCGGCCACCGTGGCGGCGAGTTCCAACAGGCCGAGACGGGTGTCCGGGGCGAGGCGGTCCAGCTCGATCTCCGCACCTTCTTCGAGGTGCGCGTCGAACGGAACCCGGCAGACCGCGCGGCACCGCGCAGCGAAGTGCTGGGTGAGCTTGTCCAGATCGACCTTGCCGGAGCCCGGCCGCACCGAATTGATCACCGCGACCGAGCGGGAGACCAGGTTCCGGTAGCCGTGCGCGTCCAGCCAGTCCAAGGTCGCCGAGGCACTGCGTGCCCCGTCTATGGAGCCCGACGACACGATGATCAGTGAGTCGGCGATGTCCAGCACACCGCGCATCGCCGAGTGCATCAGCCCGGTCCCGCAGTCGGTGAGCACCACGTTGTAGAAGTGCTCCAACAACGTCACCGAGCGCCGGTAGTCCTCTTCGCTGAAGGCCTCGGAGACGGCCGGGTCCTGCTCGCTGGCCAGCACCTCGAGCCTGCTGGGTCCCTGCGAAGTGTAGGCGCGGACGTCGCTGTACTTGCGGATGCGGGCGGCGTCCCGGAGCAGATGGCGGACGGTGGCCGTGGTCTCCAGCGGGATCTTCTGGCTGAGCGTGCCCCGGTCCGGGTTCGCGTCCACCGCGATCACCCGGTCACCACGCAGCGAGGCGAAGGTCGAGCCGAGCGTGGCCGTGGTGGTGGTCTTGCCCACACCGCCCTTGAGGCTCAGCATCGCGATCTTGTAGCAGCCCTGCAACGGCTGGTTGATCCTGGCGATCAGCTCACGTCGCTGACGCTCCGCCGGGCTCTCCCCGAGGTTGAGGGTGTGGCCGCTCGCCTTGTAGAGCATCCGGCGCCAGCCGCCCTGCGGCGGGCGCTTGCCCTGGCGGAGCAGTCGCGCCGAGGACAGGTCCTGCGGGGAGGAGGCCTGGTTCTGCTGCCTGCCCGGCTGCCCCTGCTGCTGGTAAGCCCCGTACTGCGGTGCATGGCCGGTGCCGGGCATCCCATAGGCCGGGGGCTGCTGGTGTGGTCCCGAGACGCTGGGATCAGCGTAATAGCCGCCCGCGACCGCCGGATCGACCTGATACGGGCCGGACGCCGGGTCGACGGCATAGGGTCCCGAGACCGGCTCCACCGGATGCGGGCCGGAGGCTCCCTCCACCGGATAGGGGCCGGAAGCCTGGTCCACGTAATACGGTCCGGAACTGGCCCCCTCCACCGGATAAGGGCCGGAACCGCCCGAATCCGCCGGTGGTGATGCTGCGGGTGCCTGCTCCCCGTAGTAGCCGTGCCCCTCGGCCCGCTGCTGCCCCCTGACGGGCGGCTGCCACATCGACTCCGTGGGCGACTCGGGCTCGTCTTGCCGTCCGGTCACCGTTCGGTCCCTCCATACCCAGCACATCGGGCGTTCTTCGATCCGCGACGACGGTAGCCCCACCGAAGCAGGGCCGTCGACACAGGGGTTGTCAAGAGTAGATCTCAACCTACTCCTGCGTAGGAGTGCAGACCCGCGACCACCAGGTTGATGAAGAACAGATTGAACAGATTCAGCGCGAAGGCGATGACGTTCACCCAGGCCGCTCGGGTGCCGCGCCAGCCGGAGGTCGCCCGCGCGTGCAGGTATCCGGCGTAGACGACCCAGCAGATGAAGGCCACCGTCTCCTTGGGGTCCCAGCCCCAGAACCGGCCCCAGGCCGCCTCGGCCCAGATCGCCCCGCAGATGATCCCGAAGGTGAGGATCGGGAACGCGAACACCGCACTGCGATAGGCGACTCGGTCCAGGACGGCGATGTCGGGCAGCTTCTCGCCGACGAAGGCGAACCGCTTCGGCTTTGCCAGATGCGCGGCCTTGATCAGATAAGCGACGCTCGCGGTTCCCGAGACCAGGAAGATCCCGCTGCCGACGATCGCCGCCGACACGTGGATGACGATCCAGATCGAGCGAAGCGAGGCCACCAGTGGTGCGGCCTCCGCGTAGAGCACCGTTCCTGCGACGAAGTAGAGGATGAAGACCGGGAGCAGCACGAACACGCCCAGCACCCGGATCGGATGCCTGCGCAGCACGAACAGCCAGGCCACGACGGCGGCCAGCGACAACGCCGAGATGTACTCGTACATGTTGCCCCACGGCACGCGGCCGGTGGCGAAGCCGCGCAGCACCAGCGAGGCGAGTTGCACGACCGCGCCGAGCACGGTCAGCGAGACGCCCATCCGGCCGAGACGCTCCGCGAGGGGACGTCGGGACGGGGGTGTGTCGGAGCCGGCGGTGGTCGCGTCGGCGTCGGTGGTCGAGGTCGTGCCGCCCGCCCCCACCAGCGCCGACGTCTTGGCCGTCTTGGGTTTGCGGGTGAAGCCGTACTCCGCGGCCTGTAGCAGCAACGCCAGCACGTAGATGACGAGCGCGCTGGCGAGGCACAGGTCGCTGTAGACGGACAGGGTCTCGTCGACCGGCATCAGGCGTCCTTCCCCAGAGCCGAATCCGGCTCACTCGCGGGCGGCTTCTGGACCGCCCCTGTCGCATCGGCCGAGGCCGCGTCGCCGGCCTGGTCCGGGGTCTCGGTGGGATCTGGTTCGTCGCGCGCGGCAGACGGCGGCACGGCGTCTGATTCACGGACCGGCCCAGGCTGCTCCACTGCATCTGACTCACGGAGCGACGCAGGCTGCTCCACAGAGCCTGATTCACGGAGCCTGGCAAGCAGCTCCACAGAATCTGATGCACGGAGCCTGGCAAGCAGCTCCGTGGTCACCCTGCCGAACTCCTCGCCGTATCCGGCCTGGTCGGTGCGGGCGAGCCCACCGAACTCGACCACGGTACGACCGGCTCCGTCGCCCGGATTCTGCGGGGTGATCCGCACCCACAGCCGTCGCCGCTTCACGATGAGGGAGAGCCCGAGGCCGCCGAGGATGAAGAGACTGGAGATCAGCACCCAGAACTGGGCGGGGTCGTAGGAGACCTGGAGCGAGGCCCACCGTTCCACGCCGTCGAAGCGCACCGTGGTGCCGTCCGCCAGCTCGATCTCCTCGCCGACGGCCAGGTTCTCCCTGGCCACCCGCACCAGCTCGCCCTCATCGACCATGTCCTGATCGATCTCGAAGATCGACTGGCCTCGGCCGGAGTTGTTCCCCAGGTCGCCGCGCATCACATCGACCGCGACCATCGGCTCGTTCAGCTGGGGGAAGCCGGAAGTGAGCAGGCCCTCCTCGGTGAACATCGGGGTCGGGGCGAGCAGCCCGGTGATCGCGAGCTGGTTCTCCCGACGTTCGTCCTCGTCGACGGTGTTCGGCGGGTCGAACTTCGTCGCGCCCTCGGAGAGCATCGTGGTCAGTTCGACCGGTCGCCACTGCACGTCGCCGAGCCGCTCCTCCCCGTCGGGGAAGGTCACGGTGAACTCCGGTGCGTAGCCGTTGCCCAGCAGGTAGACGCGGTCGTCCGCCATCCGCAGCGGATGGTTGACCCGCAGGAGGTGGTCCCGCCACGTACCGGTCTCCAGATCCGCGCCCTCCTGGTAGGACACGTTCGACTCGTAATACGTCGCCGTCCCCGCGTGGGTGTACTCGGCCGTGAAGTCGTGTACCTGGATGCAGAACGGGTTGAGCTGGGTGCCGTCGACGGTGATGCCGGGCCGGAACGAGTCGTAGTTGTAGATGCCGGAGTTGCAGAACTCGCCGCCGTCGGCCCGCACGATGACCTGGCCCTCGTACCCGAGCAGTCGCCCCGCCGCCATCGAGACCAGCAGCCCGACCAGGGCAAAGTGGAACACCAGGTTGCCCAGCTCGCGAAGGTAGCCGCGTTCCGCGCTGACGGTGTGCACGCCGTCGGCCTCGGTGCGATGCACCGTCCGCCAGCCCTTGAGTCGCTCGTCGACTCGGGCGCGCACCGTCTCGACGTCGTCGGTCACGGCGGCGATCCGGTGGTGGGGCAGCCTGCCGAGGCGACGGGGCGTCAGCACCGGCTCGGCCCGCAGCGACTTGGCGTGGTCGAAGGTCCTCGGCAGCAGACAGCCGATCAGCGAGATGAACAGCAGCACGTAGATCGCGGCGAACCAGACGCTGGCGAACACGTCGAACATCCCGAGCCGGGCCAGGATCGGCGCGATGGTCGGGTAGTCCTCGTAGAAGTCGTCGACCAGGCTGATGTTGGTCGACTCCTGGGGCAGCAGCGCACCCGGCACGGCAGCCAAGGCCAGCAGGAACAGCAGGGTCAGTGCGGTCCGCATCGTGGTGAGGCCGCGCCAGGTGTTCCGGAGGAAGGCCAGGAGCGCAGGAGGTTTCCTGCGAGTCTTCACGGTCACAGCGGCAGCTCGAAACTTCCGATGGGTCCCTGGATCAGGCTGATCAACACGCCCCACAACCCGGTGACCAGCATGATCCCGACGATCAGGAGCAGCACGCCGCCCCCGATCTGAATCCGTCTGCTGTTGCGCCGCAACCAGTCGCCGGTACGCACCGCCCAGCCCGCGCCCAGGGCGAGCAGGACGAAGGGCAGGCCGAGACCGAGGCAGTAGGCGATCACCAGGACGATCCCCCTGGTCATCATTCCGCCGTCGGCGTCGGTGGTCGCGGCGACCGCGATGACCCCGCCCAGGGTCGGGCTGAGACACGGCGTCCAGCCGAGTCCGAAGACGCCGCCGAGCAGGGGAGCCCCCCAGACGCCGGTCCCGAACCGACGATGCACCCGCACGTCGCGTTGCAGGGCGGGGACGAAGCCGAGGAACACCAGTCCCATGGCGATCGTGACGACCCCGCCGATCCGTTGGAGCAGCGGCTGGTTGGCGAAGATCAGGTCGGTGAGGCCGAGCAGGAACACCGTGCTCGCCAGGAAGACGGCGGTGAATCCGAGGACGAACAGGCCGGCCGCGCCCGCGACCCGAAGCCTGCCGGATCTGTGCTCGGCGGCCGCGACCGAATCGGGCACGGCGGCGCCCGAGGAGGTCGATTCCGCCGCCTGTTCGTCGCGCGCGGCGATCCCGCCTGCGGGGACCGGCCGGGTCTGCGGCGCCTCGGCGCCGACGAGCCCCGCGAGATAGGCCAGGTAGCCGGGAACCAGCGGAATCACGCACGGCGAGGCGAAACTCACGAGACCTGCAAGCACGGCGACTCCCGTGGCCAGCAACAGCGGCCCGGAGATGACGAACTCGGAGGGGTCCACGCATCGAGGGTAGGCACCCTACTCAGTGGCCCTTCCGTCGGCTCCTCCTCGACGAGACGCCGGTTACCCCCGTGTCGGGTGTCGGGTCGCGACCGGTCGCGGCCGATGGACGACGCAGGCCGCCGCTCGTGTCTGCCCTCGCCTTGGATCGCACGGGGTGGACAAGAGCCGAGGGCTCGCCGCGAGCAGCCCGGCCTCGCCCGCGCAGCGCCCGGGCCGTCAGAGGCTCGCCGACGACTCGCCTGCCGATCGCCCCGAACCTCGCGTCGGGCGCATTAAGGGCCTGCGACGATGCCGAATCAGACGTCGTCGAGTGCGCGGCGCCTGCCGACCGGGCCGGTGGCCGCTGTCACGCCCTCGGAGTCCGTGCCGAGGGCCGAAGCGCCGAGGCACGAGGGACACGCTGGTAGCCTGACCGACAAGAGTGAACCTGCCGTGATAATCGTCGAGTCGGAGTGGGGAACAGTTCAATGGAACCACTTTCTGCGACCGACCCGCGACAGATCGGCCGTTATCGGGTACTCGGACTGCTCGGCGCAGGCGGAATGGGTCGGGTGTATCTCGGTCGTTCTCCGGGCGGCAGGCCGGTGGCGATCAAGGTCATTCGCGAGGAGCACTCCGAGGACGAGCAGTTTCGAATGCGCTTTGCGCGTGAGATCGACGCGGCAGCCGCCGTGAGCGGCGCTTTCACCGCCGCCGTGATCGAGGCCGCCCCCGATGCCCGGCCGCCCTGGCTGGTGACCTCCTATATCGAGGGACCCTCGCTGCTCAAGGCGGTCAGTGATTTCGGTCCGTTTCCGGAATCGTCCCTGCGGGTATTGACCGCCGGGCTCGCCGAGGCACTGCGGGAGATTCATCAGAGCGGACTGATTCATCGTGATGTGAAACCGACGAACGTGCTGCTCGCCTCCGATGGACCGCGAGTCATCGACTTCGGCATCGCCTGGGCCGCCGAGGCCGTCTCGCTCACCCAGGTCGGCACGCATTTCGGGACGCCCGGATTCATGGCGCCGGAGCAGGCCGTCGGCGAGCGGGTGACCGCGTCGAGCGACATGTTCTCTCTCGGCTGCGTCATCGTCTTCGCAGCCACCGGCGTGAGTCCCTTCGGCGAGGGAAACTCGACGGCGCTGCTGTATCGAGTCGTCCACAACGAACCGACGCTCGACGGCCTGCCCCCCTCGCTCCGCGACGTCATCGGCACCTGCCTGGCGAAGAACCCGGTGCATCGTCCGCGCCCCGACGAGATCCTGGCCCAGATCGACACCGGCTTCGATCACGCCTGGCTGCCCGCTCAGGTGACCACGGTGCTCGCGCAGAAGAGCGCCGAGACGCGAGCGATGCTCGACGGCACCCGCGTCCAGCCGATGGGCGCGGCGGGGACACCGTCACAGGCGCCCCCCGCCCAGAACGGCCCGGGGCATCCCAGGACGCGGCTGCTGGCGGGCATCCCGATCCCCACGTCGTACCCGGCGGACGTGGCGAATGAGCCGCCGCCGTATGAGACGGATCAGCCGCCGAAGTACCAGCCGGAGCCGGTCGGCTTCTCCGAGCCGTACTCCGCGCGCGGAGCGCAGCACGTCCAGTCCGCTGCCGCGCCCCGCTCCCAGCCGTATGCGGAGCCTCACTCGGGGGCGTACGCGGACCCGTACTCGGCAGAGCACGCTCCTGCCCGGCGACCGGAGGTGTCTCGACGCGGCGAGACGCCTCGAGCGAGGCGGCCCGCGCAGCGGCCGACGATCGCACCGCAGCCCGAACCTCGACGTGAGGAGCCCGCCCCCCGGCGCTACGCCGACGACGGGGACGGCCGAGGTCAGCTCGGCCGCATCCTGATGGCGCCGTTCACCGCCGTCGGCTTCCTGCTGAAGGGCATCGTCTCGGTGCTCCTCTGGCCCTTCAAGGCGTTGTGGAGCTGTCTGCTCATCACCATCGTCGCGGTCGGCGTCATCGCCTTCTTCAGCATCGACGCGCTCGCAGGCCTCGCGGTCCTGTTCGACCGCGCCGTCGATATGGTGCAGCGGATGTTCGACTTCTTCTAGCTCCGGCGCAGGCAGCCCGAGTCATCGGCCGGCCACGGCAGAAGTGCCACCGACCCCCTTCAGGTGAGGTCGACAGGACAGCGCTGCGCGATCACGTTCGACCGACCGTGGCGCTATGACCACTCAATCGTGTTGTGATCGCCCGCAACCATTTTCTCCAGCGGTCACGGCCTACCAAGATTGCTCGCGGCAGGAATTCGACCACCCACACCGTGACCCGAAATTCGATACGACCGCCGAGGACAACACTCATGACCGCTCTCGTCGACTCCCCGATACTCATCGGCCTTACCCTGGGTTCGATGCTATTCGGACCGCATCGAAAGAACTGGAAGGAGACGCACCGGGGATTGAGAGAATACGCCCCGACGCGGCTTGCGGGCGAGGCACC
The DNA here is from genome assembly GCF_001941625.1 of Actinoalloteichus fjordicus. NCBI lineage: Bacteria > Bacillati > Actinomycetota > Actinomycetes > Pseudonocardiales > Pseudonocardiaceae > Actinoalloteichus > Actinoalloteichus fjordicus. The sequence continues at coordinate 524,805 of NZ_CP016076.1, read as the reverse complement.
CGCCGAACCCCGCGCCAGGCCGAATCCCGTCGATGAGCGGGTCGGGCCGTGGCCCGGCCCCGGCGATCGGGCGGACCCGGTCCGCCCTCGGCCCGCTCAGGCCGAGAGAGGCCGCGCCACGCGGTCGCCCGTGCTCCCCTGCCGTCTTCTCGGCAGAGCGCGACCGTTCCAGAGATCATGCTGCACCACGAGCCTCGCCCCCGCGTGCGGGGCCGAACAGCGCACCGAGAACGGCGGGGGTCACCGGGACCGGCACAGATCCGCGCGAGGCCATGCCACCGAAGCACGAGATGCGGCCTGCTCGTCGCGGGGTCCGAGTTCGCGGGGTCCGAGTTCGCAGGGTCCGAGTTCGCGGTGTCCGAGTTCGCAGGGTCCGATAGGGCCCGCCCACACCCTCTCGATGGACCCGGCGCACCGACCGTTCCGCACCGTCCGAAGGCGGCCCGGCGGCGGGGAGGGGCCGTGGTCGATGTCGATCACCGTCCGCCACGCGCCCGCCGAGGCAGGCGAGCTGATCACCTGCTCGCGCCGACGGCCCGCCCCGACACCGCACGCGGCCCGGCCCGCCCGCTGGTACCGCGTACGGCAGGCCACGACTGCGAGACAGGGGGTCGGCGAGCCCGCCCCGTCGATTCCGGAGTGGTTGAGTCTGGAGAGAAGACCCAGGCGGGAGCCTTCCTCGGTTCCCGCTGACCAGGACTGATCACCGTTGTCGACCCGACGAACCCACCCCGACCCGTCACTCCTCGGCGGCGATCTCCGCCACGATCGGCAGCAGATCCTCGGCCAGCACCTCGTCCAAGAGCACTGCGGCCACTCGATGACTGCGATCCAGGATGATCGTCGACGGCACCGCAGTGCGCGGATAGCCACGCAGCCCGAGCAGCGATCGTCCGGAGGGATCGTAGATCGACGGATAGGTGATTCCGAGATTCGACACGAAATCCATCGGCGCCGAACGCACGTTGTCTCTGACGTTGATTCCGAGGAACGCCACGCCGTCTTCTGCGGTCTCCTCATATACGTATTGCAGGTGTGAGGCTTCAAGTCTGCATGGACCACACCACGAACCCCAGATATTGAGGACCACCACCTCGTCCTCGAAATCCTGAGCGCCGATCTGTTCGCCCTCGTTCATCAGATCGTCGCCGTTGATCTCCGGCGCGAGCTGCCGTTCCGCCTCGTCATAGCGGATGCGCGTCTCACCGCCGGGGGCGACGAACTGATATCGGCCGGAGCCGGGGACGTCGTCGGCCTGCCCGGAGCTGCATGCACCGAGCGTCAGCAGTACTGCTCCGAGCAGGCCGACCAGCCGGAAGCGCCTGGTCATGCGCCTGCGACCTGACTGCCGGACGGCCCGGCCGGTTCGCGGTAACTGATTCCGACCAGACGCTCCGCCTCGAACTCCAGGCTCGTCAACGAGGCCAGCGCACACTGCCGATGCCTCGGGTCGTGCCAGAGCCGATCGCCCTGGAGGAACTGTCGCACCGTCCACACCGGGAGCTGATGCGAGACGCACACTGCCTCATGCCCCTCGGCGGCGGCTCTGGCGCGATGCACGGCGGCCAGCATCCGATGGGCGATCTTCAGGTAGGGCTCGCCCCAGGACGGCAGGAACGGGTTGAGCAGCTTCGGCCAGTTCTTCGGCGACCGCAGCGCGCCGTCGCCCACCGAGACCCGCTGGCCCTCGAAGAGGTTGTCCGCCTCGATGAGTCGGTCGTCGATCGAGGGGGTGAGCTGGTGCGCAGCCAGCAGCGGAAGCGCCGTCTGCCTCGCGCGCTCCAACGGCGAGGTCACCACGTGCACGATGTCGTGCCCCGACAGGAACTCGGCGACCGTCTCGGCCTGCCGTTCGCCGCGCTCGGAGAGCCGGAAGCCGGGCAGCCTTCCGTACAGGATGCCCTCAGGATTGTGCACTTCACCATGGCGAAGCAGATGAACGACGGTGCGGGTGCTCACCGATCTCCCTCCGGTCGGGCCTCGGCCGCCGCGGTCGCGGCGGCGGGCAGTGCGGCGGCGATGATCTCGAACGCGGCGTCGTCCAGTGCGGCCGAGACGAAGAAGGCCTCGAAGGCGCTCGGCGGGGCGTAGACGCCTGCCGCGAGCAGGCTGCGGAAGAACGCGGGGAATCGCCAGGTCTCGGCGGCCTGGGCACCGGCGAAGTCGTGTACCGGCGAGTCGGAGAAGAAGATGCTGACGAGGTTGCCCGCATAGCCGATCTGATGGGCCACTCCGGCGCCGGTCAACGCGTCGGCGAACAACTCGCCGAGGCGCCGCGCATTGGCGTCCAGCCGCGCGTAGACCGAGGTGTCGGCCGTGCGCAGCGTCGCAAGTCCGGCGGCGACGGCGACGGGATTCCCGGACAGGGTCCCTGCCTGGTAGACCGGTCCGACCGGGGAGAGCGCCGACATCACGTCGGCCCGACCGCCGAACGCGGCTGCGGGAAGCCCCCCCGACATGACCTTGCCGAAGGTGTAGAGGTCGCCCGCCACGCCCTCCAGCCCGTACCAGCCCGCCGAGGAGACGCGGAAGCCCGTCATCACCTCGTCCATGATCAGCAGCGCGCCCGAGGCGTGGCACAGGGTGCGCAGCTCCGCGTTGAAACCGGGCAGCGGAGCGACCGCGCCCATGTTCCCCGCCGCGGCCTCGGTGATCACGCAGGCGATGTCTCGGCCGTGTTCGGCGAACACCGCCCGCAGCGCCGCGACGTCGTTGTACGGCAGGACGATCGTGTCCGCCGTCTGAACGGAGGAGACTCCCGGCGTGGAGGAGATGCCGAGGGTGGCCAGGCCGGAGCCTGCGGCGGCGAGCAGCGCGTCGACGTGTCCGTGGTAGCAGCCCGCGAACTTGACGATCTTGTCTCGGCCGGTGACGCCCCTGGCCAGTCGGATGGCGCTCATCGTCGCCTCGGTGCCCGAGTTGACGAGCCGGACCTGTTCCACCGGGTCGACCCGGCCGATGATCTCCTCGGCGAGAAGGATCTCGCCCTCCGTCGGCGTGCCGAAGGAGAGACCGGCGGCGGCCGACGTCCGCACCGCGTCGACGACGGCCGGGTGGGCATGGCCCAGGATCATCGGGCCCCACGAGCTGACCAGGTCGACGTAGCGGTTGTCGTCGGCGTCCCAGAGGTAGGCGCCTGCGCCGCGCACCATGAAGCGCGGCGTGCCGCCCACGGAGTGGAACGCACGAACCGGCGAGTTCACCCCGCCGGGGGTCACCCCGCTCGCACGGTCGAACAGGGCCTGCGAACGGGCCACCGGCTGCGCGGACGTCGGAGGATCGGGCACCTGAGTCACCGGACCAGTCTCGCAAGTCCCCCGACCGGCCGGTGGCAGCGGGTCAGCTCGGCGGCGGGACCGGCCCGAAGAGGGGCTCGGGCCTCGGCCGAGTCCGGATCGCGAGGGTGAACTGACGAATCGAGTCGAGCAGCAGGACGCCTGCCAGGCACCCGGCACCCACTGACAGGGCGAGCCGGTCGCCGACGTAACGCAGCAGCACCCTCGACTCTCCCTCCCCGGTGGGCAGTTCGTCGCGCAGCACACCCGTCCGCCAGAGCCACACGGCGAGGACGACCAGCCCGACGGCGAGGATCACCTCGCCGACGGCGAGCACGGCACGGCGCGGCTGGTGCAGGCGATGTGCCCCCACCGGGTGGTCACCGATCGTGTTCGTCGGGTGCGGAGCGGTCATGACCGAAGAGTCTGCCATGTGTCGCCTGCCCGAGGGGTCGTGCCTGCGACGGAGTCGATCACCGGGTTCGGCACTCCGCCTGCACGGATCATCGGTGCGGCAGGAGCGATCGTCACTCCGGGGTGCGCAGGCCTCGGACGTGCCGAGTCGCATCCGCCTGCCGCACCGCTCCCGCAGGCTGGGGCCCCGCCTCGATCACACCGTGAGCAGGCCGAGACGAGGCGGCGGAGTGCTACCTGATCCAGCTCGGATCAGGCCGCCTGCTCCGGATCGCGCCCGTTCAGCCAGATCGACGACTTCGGCAGCCAGACGGTGACCAGGCCGCCGATCACCAGCAGGAGGACGACGATGCCCACGGGCGTGAACCCGGCACCGAGTTGGAGGAAGAGCTGGAGGGCGCCGACGACGGTCAGCGCGATCCTCGGCCAGCGGCGTCGCCGACCGAGGAGGAAGGCGAACCCGCAGTAGAGCACCGCGAAGAACAGCGTGACGAGCAGGTTCTCCAACACCAGGTCTGCGGCGAAGTCGGCCGCCTCCGCCGGAGTGACGTCGGACCGCCGCTGAAGCTGCTCGGCGATGCCCTGCGGGCGCAGCCAGAGGAACAGGGCGTGCAGGGTGAGGAAGACGGCCAGCGCGTACCACAGTGCGACGGCGATGCGAATGACCTTCGGCGGGAGCACCACGGGTGCCTCGGCGGGTTCTGCCATTGCTCAGTTGTACTGGAAATAGCGGTTGGACTCCGGCAGGTACATCGCGATGATCCCCAGGGCCGTCACAGGCAGGATCAGGATGTTCACGGTGGCGACGACGACGCCCACCCCGCCGATGCCGAACTGCACGCCCAGTTGGCCGAGGTACCCGAGACTGGCCAGCAGGTTCAGGCTGCCGACCACGGTGAGCAGGATCCGGGCCCAGCTTCGTCCGTTGCGCATCGCGAACACGAAGAAGAGGAACACCACGGAGATGACGACGACGACTATGGTCATCGTCACCGCCACGATCCTCATGAGCTCGACCGCGGCGTCCAGACTCGGCATCCCCAGGTCGTCGGAACCCAGGTCCGCACGGATCTGCTCGTCCAGGATCACGAGACCGAGCAGGGCACTGAGGAGGCCGAGCACCGAGCCGCAAAGGTGCACGGAGAACGCGAGGTCTACGGAACGCGGCCGGACGGGGGCGGACCTCAGGACCGACTGGGGCGGCGCCATGGCGTTCGGGTATCCCCGGTAGGCCTGCGCAGCGGGCCAGGCCCCCGGCGCCGGGGGTGCGCCCGGCGGCTCCGGGGGTGCGTCGACCGCGTAGGTGCCGTGGTCCGGATGTGCAGGCTCGGTCGTGCCTGGTCCTGAAGGACCGGCTGGCTCATTCACGAGTAGCCACGGTAGGAAGACCAGCCGACCTCGGACCCGATGTTGATCAGACCGGGACGAACTCGTGTCCGCACTGGAGCCGATCTCGGGCCTGCCGACGCCGGACGAGCACCACGGGGCCCGGCTGCCGAGCGGACCCGGAGTCGACTACTACTCGAGGAAGTGGCGTGTCACACCCGGTCGTAGGTCGAAGGCGGGGCCGCTCGACGATCGGGGCGGGTACTCGGCGGCCTCGCATCTCGACCGGGATGGGGCCGATGATGCTCGGCCGCCGAGCGCCGAGGAGGCTCAGTTGGACTTGAAGTAACGGTTCGATTCGGGCAGGTACATCGCGACGATGGCGCCGATCGGCAGCGCGATCGAGAGCATCGTCTGGCCGACGAGGAGTCCGTTGGAACCGGTGTCGCCGAGGCTGCCGATCGTGGAGAGCAAGGCGAGTCCGGACAGCACGGTGAGGAGGATTCGGGCCCAGTTCCGTCCGTTCCGCATCATGAACACGAACAGGAGGAACACCGCCGAGAAGATCAGGGCGATCACGGCAGTGATCATCATCGCGGCCCGGAAGGTCTCCAGCACGCTCTCGGCTTCGCTGTCCAGCCCGGCGGCGCGGGCCTCGGCGACGATGAGCGAGTCCATGGTGGCCATGAGGATGACGGCACCCAGGATGCCGAGCGCCGAGTTCACCAGATACAGAATGAAGGCGATGTTCACGGTGCGCGGCCGGGTGGGACGCTGCCCCGGTCCCGACGGCTGCTCCATCCCGCCCGGGAAGTTGCCGTAGCCGGGAGGGCCCTGCGGGCCGGACTGCGCCGGGTAGCCACCAGGCGCGCCGGGGGGTGGCGGGTAGGACCCCGGAGGTCCGGGCGGCGGCGCGGGCGGGTAACCGCCCGGACCCGACGGTGCGGCCGGGCCGCCGAACTCCTGCGGCTGTCCCTGACCTTGTTGACCATATGGCGTGCTCACGTGCTGCACAGTAGAAAGCACTTGTCCACTCGTCCACCGGAATGGTGAGAACGGGACTAAGTCGTGCCGACATCGGGCAGCTCGCGGTTTGGTCCGAGCAGGCCCGTCGGTTACGGTGCGCGACCCGACGGCGTGCTGAGGCGGTCGCGGTGCGGCGGTGTGCCGAAGCCCCGGCGCCTGCGACGACGAGCGGGGCACGTCGGTGCGGGTGCGCCCAGTCCGCTGACCGGGCTCGGCGGCCGTGCCGTGATACCGGCCACGGCAGGACGACTCACCCGCCGACCACGCCGGGCCGTTCGGCCGTCGTGACCCTCCGCAGCATGCAACCGCTGGTGCGAATCCCGATGCGTCGTTCCCGGCACACCGGTCGGGCGCACCCATTCCGCTGACCGGCCGCTGGGGCCGGGTTCGACTCGCCGCCTGTCCGGCGCTCAGATCACCCGACCGCGCGGCGGAGTCATGCCCTTCTTCAGCGCGAAGTACGCGCTCGAGTTGGGCAGGTACAGCAGCACCACGGCGGCCACCGAGACGAGGATCGACACCAGGCTCATCACATGTCCCTGGTTCGGACCGCTGATGAAGGCAACGAGATTGAGTCCGGTGACGACCGCCAACGCGATCCGGGCCCAGTTCCGACCGGCCTTGGCCTTGAAGGCGAACAGGGTGAACAGCAGGGCGACGGCGAGGTAGACGATGAAGAACAGCCCGAAGGCGAGGGTGACAGCCTGATCGACCTCCTCCGGAGTCAGGTTGCCCTGGTTCTCCTGCATCGTCTGCGCCCTGATCTCGTCGCGCTGACCGAAGAGCGAGAGCACCGAACTGAAGATCATCACCGCCGTCACGATCCAGATCCAGAAAGAGATCGTGACCTCTCTCGGCACCGGAATCGTCTGCACACCGGCGTTGGACGCGGGCGCAGCGGGATAGGACTGTGCGGAGGGGATCGACTCGTGCGAACCAGGACGATCCGGATCATTGGGTGCGGACACGCCTGAACGTTAGAAGCCGCTCGCGGTGATGTCCACCGGCTGGACGGACGCGGCCTGATCCGGCAGCGGCCGGTGTCTCGGGAACGCGCTCGGCGTCCCCCACCGGAGATCGCCCGGCTCATCGGGGGCTCGACACCGCGTCGCCGCAGGGTGATCGGCTGACGGCCGGGGGCGTCCGCGACGCACTCCACGTCGCCGTCTGCTCCCGCGCGCCGGTGGAGTCGACGATCGATCGGAGCGGAAGACCACCGGTTCGGATGAAGCAGTGCGCTCGTGACTCCCGGCGGGCGCTGCGCCGTGCGCTCCGGGTCGTTCTCGCGGCGCCGACCTGCCCGATCGTGCCGGGCGGGCCGCCGTTAGGAGCAGTGCTCCGGCGCCTACGGGTGCCGATCATTCGTGCCGATCGGGCCGAGAAGTCGCCGTCGTCCGGTCGGCGGGCATGGTGAGTTCGGGCAGCCGATGCCCGCAGTCGATCATCCGCTGCGGGACGAGGCAGCGTGGCCGATCAGCGTGGCGGGTGGTCGTCGGAGGCGAAATGGGCTCGCGCTCCGGGCAGGAACAGCAGGAGCACCGCGACGCAGTGCAGGATCGCGGCAAGGCCGAAGACCCGCTCCGCCATGTCCGCGAGGAAGCCGAACACGGCCACGGCGGCCAGGACCAGCAGCAGGATTCGGGCCCAGTGCGCACCGCGATACGCCGAGACGGCGAAGAACGCGTACACGGCGAGAAAGCCGAACCACTGGAACAAGGCCAGCGCCACCGGGCCCCAGTGATCGGCAGGAACGCCTGCCAGCAGCGTCTGCACCGGCACGATCAGCTGGAGGACGAGCCCGACGCCCAGCAGCCCGGTCGCGACGCTCACTTCGACCGGGACGCCCGGCGCAGGCGGCGGTGGAGTGTCGCCGTCGGGATCGGGCACCGCGCAGGAGTCGGGCGTCGATAAGTGGGGCACCGCTGCCGCATCGGTCGCCGCCGACTCGGGCACCACGTCCAAGCCGGTCGGGTCCGCTGCCGCCTGGCGGTCTGCCGAGTCCGTGCCTGGTCCGGAATCGACCGTCGAGTCGCGGTCGGGGTCGACTGCCGAATCGGGGTCGGGGTCGGAGCCGGAGTCGGGGTCGGGGTCGGGGTCGGACACGAGGCCGGGCGGAGACACGGGGCCCGGTTCCTCGGCGACAACCGGCTCGGTGTCCGACGGCTCGGCGTGCGGCAGCCCGGCGGCAGCGGCCTGCCCGGCAGCCGACGGCCCGGCGGCGACAGCGGCCGCCCCGGATTCGGGTGTGGAAGGAGCACCTGCGGCGGAGGCCGCCTCGCCCGCAGCCGATGCCCGCGCGACAGCGGCCGCTCGGTCCGCCCCGGCCGAGGCGCCGGCGGGGCCATCCTGCGCAGAGTCGGGCTGCCGAGAGGACTCCGGGTCGGCCGGTGTGATCATCGGCTCAACATATCGTTGGATCGGGTCACAGGCGAACAGTCATCACAGACCGCAGCCCAGTCGAGCAACCCGCATCAGCCTCGTCCGGTCCGACCGCGTCGAGCCGTCGGCCTGCACCGTCTCGGCATCGGCGCACGACGCGCCGACGCCCGCCTGGGAATCAGCCTTCGCGCAGCCAGCGAGCGGCCTCGACCGCCCAGTACGTCAGCACGATGTCCGCGCCCGCCCGCCGAATCGACGTCAGCGTCTCCAGCACGGCGGCGCGTCGATCCAGCCAGCCGTTGGCGGCGGCGGCCTCGATCATCGAGTACTCACCGGAGATCTGGTACGCGGCCACCGGAACGTCGGCGATCTCAGCCACCTGGCGTACGACGTCCAGATAGGACATCGCAGGCTTGATCATCACCGCGTCGGCGCCCTCGGCGAGGTCCAGGGTCGCCTCTCGCAGCGCCTCCCTGGCATTGGCCGGGTCCTGCTGGTAGGTGCGCCGGTCGCCGACGAGCTGCGACTCCACGGCGTCCCGGAACGGGCCGTAGAAGGCGGAGGTGTACTTGACGGAGTACGCGAGGATCGCGGTGTCGGCGAGATCGGCCTCGTCCAGCGCCTCCCTGATGGCCCCGACCTGGCCGTCCATCATGCCGCTCGGCCCGACGACCTGGGCTCCCGCCCGCGCCTGGGCGACGGCGAGTTCCCGGTAGGCGAGAAGCGTCGCGTCGTTGTCCACGTGGCCGTCGGCGGCCAGCAGGCCGCAGTGGCCGTGATCGGTGAACTCGTCGAGACAGCAGTCCGACATGACCACCGTCGCGTCACCGACCTCGGCCGCGACCGCCGCCAACGCGCGGTTGAGGATGCCGTCCGGGTCGGAGCCCGCAGAGCCGACGGCGTCCCGCGAGGTGGGCACGCCGAAGAGCATCAGCCCGCCGACGCCCGCCTCGACCGCCTCGACGGCGGCCCGGCGCAGGGAGTCCAGATCGTGCTGGACCACGCCGGGCATCGAGGCGATCGGCACGGGAGCCGTCACGCCCTCCTTGACGAACATCGGCAGCACCAGCTGCCGTGGTGCCACGCTCGTCTCCGCGACCAGTCGACGCACCGCCGGGGTGCGTCGAAGCCGCCGAGGACGGTGCGTCGGGAACATGTCGACTCCTTACGACGTCGTGTTCTTCCGGCAGGACCTCGCCAGGACGTCGACGGCACCGAGACGAAAACGGACCGTCCCGCCCACCGGTGTGGACCGGACGATCCGTTCATCGACACGGCATCGTCGAGCGCCGCCGCACCGCTAGCGGCGAGCCCGCTTGGCCTTACGCGGCGGCGGCAGGGCGCCCTCGGAACGCAGTCGAGCCGCGTGCGAGGCCAGTGCGTCCACCAGCGAGGAGACCTGCGCGACCTCGGGCTGCACGTCGACCCGCAGGCCGAACTCGGTCGCCGTCTCGGCGGTGGCCGGGCCGATACAGGCCACCAGGGTCCGGGAGTGCGGCTTGCCCGCGATGCCGACCAGGTTGCGGACGGTCGACGACGAGGTGAAGCACACCGCGTCGAACCCGCCCGTCTTGATCATCTCGCGAGTGTCGGCAGGCGGCGGAGCCGCCCGCACCGTCCGGTACGCGGTGACGTCGTCGATCTCCCAGCCTCGATCGCGCAGACCCGCCGCGAGCGTCTCGGTGGCGATGTCGGCCCTGGGCAGCAGCACCCGGTCCACCGGGTCGAGGATGTCGTCGTAGGGCGGGAAGTCCGCCAGCAGACCCTCGCTGGACTGCTCCCCGGAGGGAACCAGCTCGGGGATGATGCCGAAGGACCGCACCTTCTCCGCCGTGGACTCGCCGACACAGGCGATCTTGACCCCGGAGAAGGCCCTGGCGTCCAGGCCGAACTCGCGGAACTTCTCCCACACGGCACGAACCGCATTGGTCGAGGTGAACACCACCCACTGGTAGCGCCCGTCGACCAGTCCCTTGACCGCCCGCTCCATCTGGGCCGGGCTGCGCGGCGGCTCGACCGAGATGGTCGGAACCTCCACGGGGATCGCGCCGTGCGCCCGGAGCCGGTCGCTCATCGCGCCCGCCTGGTCCTTGGTTCGCGGCACCAGGACCTTCCAGCCGTACAGGGCACGCGATTCCCACCAGGACAGCTTCTGTCTACCGGCCACGGCAGAGCCCACGGTGATCACCAGCGGACCCAGCAGGTCCCCCGCCACCGAGGCCAGTGAGGCCAGCGTCGTGTCGATCGTGCGCTGCGTGAACGTCGTTCCGTCGGCCGTGACGGCCACCGGGGTCTGCGGCGCGAGGCCGTGTTCCACCAGTGACGACGCCGCCTCCGCCAGGTGACTGCCCGAGGCGTGCAGCACCAGGGTTCCCGGTGCTGCGGCCAGGGCCGCCCAGTCCATCGTTCCTCGGACGTCGGCCTCGGTGTGCACCGCCCCGAGCGCCACCCCCGCGTAGGCGGGCACCGCCGTGGCACCGGCGACGCCGGGGACCACGTCGAAGGCGATCGTGGTGCGCGACACCGCCTGAGCCTCCCGCACCACCGCGTCGGCGGTGAACGGGTCACCCGAGACGAGGCGGACGACGGGGCGACCGTTCTTCGCCTCGGCGACCATGTCCTTGGCCACGTCGGCAGGATCGCCGACCGCGGGCCGGACCTCGGCGTCCGCCGAGACCAGCGAGGCCGCCTCGGCGGACACGTCGGGATCGGTGACCACGAGCGAGGCCGCTTTCAGTACTTCTTTAGCCCGGACGGTGAGGAGTCCCGCGTCTCCGGGGCCAGTGCCCACGAAGGCGATACGTCCGGGGATCTTGCGTGCACGGGTCATCAGGGCACTCCCCACTCCCTTACTGCTCGGGGCCGCTGAGCACGGCGGCCCCGAGATCCAACAGCTCCGCGGCCACGTCGCGGCCTAGCTGCTCTGCTGCGGTCGTCTCAGCGATGGCGGAGGCTCGAAGCACATCGTTCTGCGATGTCGCCGCGATTCCTCGCAACGACAGACGCAGCACTACGCGCCCCTCGTCGTCGAGGTCCTCCACCACCTCGGCCAGTGCACCGACGGGCGCGCTGCAACCGGCCTCCAGCGCGGCCAGCAGGGCGCGCTCGGCGGTCACCGCGGCACGACTGGCCGGGTCGTCCAGAGTGGACTGGATCAGGTGCTCGATGTCCACGTCGTCGACGCGGCACTCCACGGCAAGGGCACCCTGCGCAGGGGCCGACAACATCTGCAGTGGATCGAGCGATTCGGTGATGACGTCGAGCAGGCCCAGACGGGCCAGCCCGGCGCGGGCGACCACGATCGCGTCAAGCTCGCCGTCGGCGACCTTGCGAAGTCGGGTGTCCACGTTGCCGCGCAGTGGGCGCACCTGGAGCCCGAGGCCGAGGGCCTCCAGCTGGGTGGCCCGCCGCGGGGAGCCGGTGCCCACCGTCGACCCCGGCGGCAGCTCGACGAGGCGCAGGCCGTCGCGGGCGACCAGCGCGTCACGCGGGTCCTCCCGTCGCGGCACCGCAGCCACGGAGAGGCCGGGGTCTGGTGCGGTGGGCAGGTCTTTGAAGGAGTGCACGGCGACGTCGATCTCGTCGTCGTGCAGCGCCGTGCGCAGGGCAGAGGTGAACACGCCGACGCCGATCTCGGCGATCGGCGCCATGGAGCGGTCGCCGGGGGTGCTGATCTTCACCAGCTCGACGTCGGCTCCCGCCGCCGTGAGCTGGTCTGCGACCCAGCCGCACTGCGCGAGTGCGAGCCTGCTTCCTCTGGTACCGATGCGAATCCTGCGGTTCACCGCTGCTCACCATCCACGTCGGGGCGCTCCTGCGGATGCCGCTCCGCCGAGCTGCTCTCGCCACGTCGCCGTTGTTCGTCTGCTGCGGATGCCCGAGACGACTCGGTCACCTCGTCGGACCCGGGCGCGTCCGGCGTCGAGTCGAGCGCCGAAACCACTTCCGTTCCGCCTACGACGCCGGTCTGCGTCGTCCCGGCGACCGTCGCGGTCGGCACGTTCGCGACCTCGGTCAGCACCGCCGTCGTGGGCGCATCCGCCACGGAGCGCACCTCCGGCAGCACGCTCGACGAGGCGGCGGAGCTGCCTGACGGATTCGCGGCGGCTCGGCCGTCCCGAGGACCTGCAACGGCTCGGCCGTCCGACAACCCTGCGACGGCTCGGCCGTCCGACCCACCCACGTCAGCCGACTCCACCCGACTCACCCCGTCCCGCGCCGTTCGCGCGTCCTCAGGGTGCCCCGTCTTCGCCGCGCTCACCGCGTTCGGCAGCTGCTGATCCAGGTTGAAGAGTTCGCGGAGCGCATCGGCGTAGCCCACGCCCTGCGCGCCTGCCGCCAGCTGCTTCACCCGCACCGTCGGGGTGTGCAGCAGCTTGTCCACCACGCGTCGAACGGTTCGGCTCAGCTCGGCACGCACGTCGGGGGCCAGGTCGGGAAGCCGCGAGTCCAGCCTGAGCAGTTCCGCGTCGACCACCTCGGCCGCCTGTCTGCGCAGCGCCGTCACGGTAGGCGTCACCGAGGCGGAGCGCTGGGCGGCGAAGTAGTGCTCGACCTCGGCGGCGATCAAGGCGCCGACCTTGGCGAAGGCGTCGGCATCCCCGCGTCCGCGCAGCCGGTCGCGCAGGGTGTCGAGGTCCACCACCGACACCGACTCCAGCTCGGCCACGCCCGCGTCCACGTCTCGCGGCAGACCGAGATCGCAGAAGACCAGCGGCAGGCCGTTCGCCCGGCGGGCCAGCGCGGCCCGCACGGTGTCGACGTCGACGACGGTCTCCAGCGATCCGGTGCAGACCACCACCACGTCGGCTTCGGCGAGTTCGACGGAGAGCCGATCGAGCCCCACCGAGCGAGCGGGCGTGCCCGCCTCGACGGTGGTGGCGGCCAGCCGGGCGCCGTTGTCGGCGGTGCGATTCGCGATCACCAGCTCCGCGATGCCCGCCCTGCGCAGGTGCGCGGCGGCCAGCCCGCCCATCGACCCGGCACCGACCACCAGGCCCCGCCGCCCGGTCAGCGCGCCGAGCAGGGCGGCCGCGTCGGACAGGGCCTCGGAGACGACGGAGGCGCCTTCGGCACCGATCTCGGTCTCGGTGTGCGCCCGCTTGCCGACCCGGAGTGCCTGCTGCAACACCTCGTGCAGGGCTCGGCCGACGGTTCGCGCGGACTCCGCGGTCGTGTAGGCGCCGCGCAGCTGGCCCAGGATCTGCTCCTCGCCCACCACCATGGAGTCCAGGCCCGCGGCGACGGTGAACAGGTGTTCCACGGCGGCGGCGGCATAGTGCACGTACATGCCGTCGGTCAGCTCGGTGCCGTCCACGCCGGAATGGCGGGCCATGACCCCGGTGACCTCTTCGACGGCGCTGTGGAAGGACTCCACCACCGCGTAGACCTCGACGCGGTTGCAGGTCGAGAGCAGCAGGACCTCGTTGACGCTGGGGCAGCGCAGCAGCTCGTCGAGCAGCTTCTCCGTGTCCGGGGCGGCGACGACGGCGCGCTCGAGCAGCGTCAGGGATGCGCTGCGATGCGACATCCCGATGGCGAGCAGACTCATCGCGGGATCACCACGCCGGGGACGCTCGCGACGCCTGCCTGATCCGAGGCGTGGGCCGCCGAGAGCGCGGCGTCCTGCTCCTGATCCGCCCGCCTGGCCACATGGAAGGACAAGATCTGCAACTCCACAGCTAGGTCGACTTTGCGCACCTCGACGTAGTCCGGGACTTGAAGAACGACGGGTGCGAAGTTCAGGATGCACCGCACGCCGCCCTGAACCAAACTGTCGCAGACGTTCTGCGCCCCCTGAGCGGGCGTCGCGATCACGCCGATGGTGACTTCCAGTTCGGCACAGACCCGTCTGATGTCATCAACGTGATGCACCGGCATCCCCCCGACGGGGACGCCCATCAGGTCCGGATCGACGTCGAACAGTGCCGCGACCGGGAATCCGCGACCGGGGAATCCGCCGTAGTTGGCGAGGGCGTGGCCCAGATTTCCGATGCCGACCACGGCGACACTGTGCTGCCGGGTGAGACCCAGCGTGCGCTCGATCTGACCGACGAGCACGTCGACGTCGTAACCGACGCCCCTGGTTCCGTAGGAACCGATGTACGAGAGGTCTTTCCGCAGCTTCGCCGAGTTGACCCCGGTCGCCACGGAGAGTTCCTCGCTGGAGATCTTGGTCACTCCGTCGCGAGACAGATCTGAGAGGACCCGCAGATACACCGCCAGTCGCGCCACCGCCGCCTCGGGAATCGCCCTGGCCCGCTCTCGGACCACCGAGGTCTCCACGGGGGTCACGCCCGGCGCGGCGGTGTCCGTGGTGAAGCCATCACCCGCATCCCGCTGCGCTGCCACGCTGACTCTCCTCGCTCGCTCACCGGGCGTCACGCGACAGTCGTTCCGCTTGTGAGCGAGCGAGCCGCCGCGACGCCGTGACGACTACACGGTAACCGCTTGTGAAGACATGCACAAAGTTGCGGAAGCGAACGCGCCGCGCGCTGCGCTGAACGGCCGAACGCCGCGTCACCGATGATCGACTCATCGGTGACGCGGCGTGAAGGCGGAATCCGATCCGACGGTCCGCCCCCCGCGACCGCTGGACAGCGCACGGTGCGAATCAGCGGGAGATCCGCAGGGCCGGGCGACTCATGCGCAGGTCAGAAGCCCTTCGGCCGGCCGGGCCATGCGCACGGGTTCGGCCGCGAGATCAGCTCTGGGGCGTGAGGACCGTGTCGATGACGAACACGGTGGCATTCGCAGTCGGGATGTTGCCGCAGGCGATCGCCGCACCGTTGACGGTCATCGACTCGCCCTCGCCCTCAATGGTCAACTCGCCGCCCTGCAGCGTCGGGAGGGTGCCCGCCTCGGCGACGCCCTCGGCGTCGAGACGCTCACCGACGACGTGGTAGCTGAGGATCTCGCTCAGCGCGTCGGGGTCGGCCGCCAGCTCGTTGAAGGCGTCCTCGCCCAGGGCGTCGAAGGCCGAGTCGGCCGGGGCGAACACGGTCAGGGCGTCGGCACCGTTGAGGTTGTCGGCCAGGCCGGGAACCGCGCCCACGGCGGCGACGAGCTGGGTCAGCACCGGGTTGGTGCTCGCCGCGTCGGCCACCGGCTGCGGCCCCATCGAGTCGAGCGAGCCGGGCTCGTCACCCTGCGGAAGGTCCGCGCACGCCGGGCCGAAGGTGTCTTCGGGGGTGGTGACGCCCGCGCCGGCGGCAGGCTCCATGTCCGAGCCCATGTCGTCGGAGGAGTCGGTCTGCTCGGTGGTCTCCTCGGCGGTGGCGGCGCCCGCCATTCCGCTGTCGTCGGCCCCGTCCTCACCGCTGCTGCATGCCGTCACCGTGAGAGCCAGAGCGGCCAACACGCCGACGATCACGTTCTGCCTGGTCTTACGCACTGCGGATCACTCCTTGCGAGATGTCTTCTTGCGTCGGCTTCTCCGAGCCTGTCTGAAGTGGTGTTCGGCGCCCTCGCCGATTCGGTTCGCCCAGTCGCGGGAATTTCCGCGACGAATCTCGGCCGCCGGACAGCCGAAAGGATCGCCCATGCGACGAACGGCGCGGGAGAAACCGCCGCCGTCGCGGAATCTCGGACTCGTGCCGCCGGACGAACTGCGTCGGGGTCAGAACCGAACGCGGTAGTCGGCGGGGTCATCCGACATCGGCGGCCGAATTCGTCGAAGAACCTTCGGCGGGCGGCGTCGAACCCGGTCGAATTCGGCGCCCCGTCACCACACTCGATGCGTCGAGAACACCCGAAAGGGTCGGTCGGGACGGTTCGTCAGCCGTTCGCCGTGAAGAGCACGGAATGCCAGCCGGTGGCGCCGTCGGGAACCGGATTCACGCGCTCCTCCGGCTGGGTCTGGCCGTTGCGATCCGTCGCACGACATTCGATCCGCCTGCTGCCCGACGGCACGTCGAGTTCGATGCGCCACATCCGCCAGGTCTGGTCGTTGACCTCGGTCGACAGCAGCGCCTCCTGCCACGCACCGCCGTCGAGTCGGACCTCGACCCGGTCGATGCCGGTGTGCTGTGCCCACGCGATGCCCGCCGCCGTGAGTCGCCCCGTCGGCACCTCGTCGAAGGGCCGCGGCCGGTCGATCCGGGACTGCGTCTTGATCGGCGCCTCCCGCGCCCAGCCGCGCTGCTCCCAGTAGGCAGGCCGGTCGAAGGTGGTCACCTCGGCATCGACCAGCCATTTGGTCGCGGAGACGAATCCGTAGAGTCCGGGAACGACCATGCGGACCGGGAATCCGTGCTCGGCGGGCAGCGGCTCGCCGTTCATCCCGATGGCCAGCAACGCGTTCCGGTCGGACTCCAGCAGGACGTCGATCGGGGTCCCGGCCGTCCAGCCGTCGGAGCTGGTGCTGAAGAGCTGCTCGGCGCCGGACTGGACGCCTGCCTCCTCGAGGACGTCCCGCAGCGGCACGCCGATGAAGTTCGCGGTGGAGATCAGATCCCCGCCGATCTCGTTCGACACACAGACCATGGTGATCGTCTTCTCGACCAGCGGCCTGCTCCGGAGATCGTCGAAGGTGAGGGTCAGCTCCCGATCCACCATCCCGTGAATCCGCAGGCTCCAGTCCTCGACCCTGATCCTCGGCACGCGCAGTGCGGTGTCGATGCGGTAGAAGTCCTCGTTCGGCGTGATGAACGTCGGCGTGCCCACCTTGGCGAAGTCCGCGCCCGCAGGCAGCGCGGGCACAGGTGTCTCGGGGACCAGATCGCCGATCTCGGCCCGCTGTGCCTCGGGATCGATGCCGCCCGCCAAGACCTGACCGCCCAGGCCCGCCGCACCGGCGCCGAGGACCACGGCACCGGTCGAGAGCAGCACCCGCCGCCGGTCCGGCCCTGCCGACTGCTCTCCCGGCATCGCCCGCACCTCTGCCTCGGCCGCCGAGGCCGCCAGGGAGTGCAGCAGTCGGAAGGCCAGGACGCCCACGGCCAGGCTCACCAGGGGCGCGGCGAGCGACAGCGGACCGAAGTCGGGACGCACCAGGACCGCCGCCGTGCCGAGCAGGCCGAACAGGCCGATCGCGGCCGTGCCGACCAAGGCGCTGCGTCGAGACGCCAGCCCCGCACCGACCGCTGCCAGCGCGATCACCAGCGCCATGCCGACCAGCAGCGCGATCTTGTCCGCCGTGCCGAACACCGCGATGGCGAAGTCCTTCACCGGCGCCGGTGTGAGATCGATCGCCGTGTTGCCCACGGCGAGGAACGGCGAGGAGCTGGGATCGAGCAGCCCCGCGACCAGGTGGCCCGAGGCCAGGGCCGCAGCCGCCGCCGCCAGGGCGATCATCATGGCGACACCGGCGCCGAGCGGCTCGCCACGCCGAGGCGTGGCCGTGCCCGGCCCGCCCTCGGCTACGGGAGGGCCGTCGTCTCCGGCAGGTCGTCCGCTCGCAAGCTCATCGCTGTCGTGGTCCACGCCTCAATGTTCGTCGCAGCGGCCCCGGCGGTTCACTCGAGTCGCCCGATCGGCTCGCGCCGACCGGGCGGATGGTGCCGACGGTCCAGTGTTCAGCGAGCCAGCGCGGCGCGGAACCGGGGTTCCTCGACGCGCCAGTACCCGTGCTCGACGTCGTCGATGAGGATGACCGGCACCCGGTCGCCGTACTCCCCCCGCAGCTCCAGGTCGGTGTCGACGTCCACCGCCGACCAGGGCACGTCGAGCTCGTGGCAGATGCGCCGGACGTCGGCCTCGGCCTCGACGCAGGAATGACAGGACTCTCTGACCAGCAGGGTCACCCGATGAGCGGACATCTCATCCTTGTACCAGTTCGCGGCCGATCACCAGTCGCTGGATCTGGTTCGTGCCCTCCACGATCTGGAGCATCTTGGCCTCCCGCATGTAGCGCTCGACCGGGTGATCTTCGACGTAGCCTGCGCCGCCCAGCACCTGGACCATGTCGGTGGTGACCCGCATGCAGGTGTCGGTGGCGATCAGCTTGGCCATCGCGGCCTCGGTGGAGAAGGGCAGGCCGTCGTCCTTGCGACGGGCGGCGTAGAGGTACAGCTGCCGTGCCGCCTCGATGCCCGCCGCCGCGTCGGCGAGCAGGAACGAGACGCCCTGGAAGTCGGCGATCGAGCGACCGAAGGCGGTGCGCTCTCTGGCATAGGCGACGGCGACGTCCAGGGCGGCCTGCGCGACTCCGACGGCGCCTGCCGCGATGCCGAGCCTGCCGCAGGCCAGCGCGGACATCGCCACGCCGAAGCCCCCGCCCGGCGCGCCGATCAGCCGATCGGCGGACAGGGGGACGCCGTCGAAGGACACCTGGGCCGTCACCGAGGACCTGGCGCCCATCTTGCGCTCCGGCGGGGCCGCCGAGATCCCCTCGTCGTCGGACCGGACCAGGAAGGCGCTGATCCCCTTCGGTCCGGCCTCGCCGGTACGGGCCAGCACCAGGTAGAAGTCCGCGACACCGCCGTGCGTGATCCACGCCTTGGTGCCGGTGAGCCGGTAGCCGCCGTCGGGCTGGACCTCCGCGCGCGTCCGCAGGGCGGCCGCATCGGAGCCCGCATGCGGCTCGGACAGGCAGTAGGCGCCGAGCTGGTCGCCACCCAACATCTCCGGCAGCCACCTGGCCTGCTGTTCCGGCGTGCCGAAGGAGGCGAGTCCGTGACAGGCGAGGGTGTGCACGCTGACCCCGAGGCCGACGGCCAGCCAGTACCGGGAGAGTTCCTCCACGACCTGGAGATAGAGCTCCTGCCGCAGGCCGCCACCACCGTGGTCCTCGGGATAGGGCAGCCCGAGAAGGCCCGCCCTGCCGAGGGTCCGGAACAGGTCCCTGGGGAATCTGTGCTCGGCCTCGGCCTCGTTCACCTGTGGTGCCAGTTCGCGGCGGCCGATCTCTCGGACCAAGGCGATCAGCTCGGCTGCTTCGGGATCGGGCGATCGATGATCAACGACGGGCGCACTCACAGCGTCCGACCTCCACCACTCGTCTGCTCTTCGGCGTCGACTCGCACTCGTGGTGCAGGCCTCGCCGCCGGGTCACCCCTGATTGTGGGGCGACCGACACTTGGAAGTCCAACTAAGAGTCTGTCTGTGATCCCCTGGAGTCGTGAGCGGTGATCAGCGTGGAGCTGCCAGGCGGCGGAAGGAGGCATAACGAAAGTGATGTTGACTGACGACAACGCCGCAGATCGCCGCGCCTGCCCCGCGCAACAGGAAAGTGGGGATTAAAGACAGGCTCTCAGGTTCGACCGGCGCCGCAGGAGTCACGTCGCCCCGGTCTCCCGGTCGCGGCGGCGGAAGCACGCAGACACCGAGGGCACGTCCGCCGCCGAGGGGCCTCGCCCGCACCGAGAGCACGGCAGCGAGGGCGGGCTCGCCACCCGCCACGCCGCACAGCCCCGAGGTGAGGCGAACCGTCGATGGACCCGCAGCCGGACATCTCGGACAGGTGTGCCCAGAACAGGCGTCGCGCCGGACGAGGTGCCGGACCGGCGACCACCCCGCGCGGACTCACCGCTACGGTCCGCACCCGCCCGAACCGACGAAGGGTCACGCAGATCCCCCGGTCCGAGGCGTAGACGGCGCTGAGAACAACTCTCGTCACCGTGGGTAGGCAGCGGGCGCCATGGATGGACTACCTGGTGATTTACCGGGCAGAAGTGGACGCAGCGACCGGAAAGCCGACAGAATCCAGGCGTCGGTCACATTGAGCACACATTCAGTCACTCATTGCAATATGGATGTCGGGGAGGGTTCATGCCCAAGCCCGAGACGGATGCCTGGGAACTGGTCAGGGCCGCCCAGGCAGGCGACCCCCAGGCCTTCGCCCTGATCTACCGGCGCTACGCGGGACTCGTCCACCGGTACACGCTGCATCGGCTCGGGGACCACGGCCTCGCCGAGGATCTGACCAGCGAGACCTTCCTCCGCGCGCTCCGGCGCATCGGAACACTGCGCTACCAGGGTCGCGACCTCGGCGCCTGGCTCGTCACCATCGCCAGGAACCTCGTCTTCGATCACCTGAAGTCGAGCCGACACCGCCTGGAGGTCCCCACGGAGGACCCCAACTCCCGACTCCCCGCGCATCACCTGGCCTTGGACCCAGAACAACAGGTGCTTGCGCGGATGACCCTCGTCGAGGTCACGGGCCAACTCGGCAGGCTCGTTGCCGACCAGCAGGAATGCCTGCGACTGCGCTTTCTCTACGGCCTGTCCGTCGCCGAGACCGCCCACCTGCTCGGCCGCAACGAGGCAGCCGTCCGTGCCCTTCAGCAACGCGCGGTGCGGCGCCTGGCGGGACTTCTGCGCACGAGCCTGCGATGATCACACCCTTTCCACGCACACCCGGCGCGGGGAAGACGCGTCACGGCTCCTGTCCTGCCTGCGATCCTGCTCGGTCCGCGAGCGGGGATCGGCGACGGGCTCTGCAGAGCCTGCCTTCGACCCGCTGGAGTCGTGGGCGCGGATCGGCGCGGATGATCTGCCAGGCGACAGGATCGAGCCATAACGAAGTCATGGCGACCGACGACGACGCCGCAGATCGCCACGCAACTCCGAAAGCAGGGATCGAAGACGGGCTCTCAGGTCGATCGCTAGGCTAGGAGCCGCATTACCTCGAATGTCCGATTCGAGGCGGAGGGACCACCGGATCTGGAGGCGCTGCGGTGCCACTGTGGCGGAAGCGCGAGAACAGCCGGCAACTGGAGGAGCGGGCTGCGCGCGCGGGGCAGGCTTCAGCCGAGGCGGCCGCGACGTCCCCACCACCCGAGGCGGGGGACCAGTATCTTCAGCGCCCCGACCTGACTGCTGCGGCCTTCTTCGACGTGGACAACACGATGATGATGGGCGCATCGATGTTCCACTTCGCCAGAGGTCTGGCCGCTCGCAAGTTCTTCACCACCTCTGATCTGGTTGGGTTCGCCTGGCAGCAGGTCAAGTTCCGGGTGGGCGGACGGGAGAATCCCGGGGACGTGCAGGCCAGCCGCGAACAAGCACTGTCCTTCGTGGCAGGTCGCAAGGTCGAGGACATCCTCCAGCTCAGCGAGGAGATCTACGACGAGCTGATGGCCGACCGGATCTGGACCGGCACCCGCGCACTCGCCCAGATGCATCTGGACGCCGGGCAGCGGGTCTGGCTGGTCACCGCCACCCCCGTCGAACTGGCCCAGACGATCGCGCGCAGGCTGGGGTTGACCGGTGCGCTCGGCACGGTCGCGGAGAGCCGAGACGGCGTGTACACAGGTCGGCTGGTCGGTGACCTCCTGCACGGCAGGTCGAAGGCCCAGGCGGTCCGCGCGCTCGCTGCGGCACAGGGTCTCCACCTGCGCCGCTGCAGCGCCTATTCGGACTCCTCCAACGACATCCCGATGCTCACCACGGTGGGCACCGCCGTCGCCGTCAACCCCGACCAGACGCTGCGGGAGCACGCGCGGCGACAGGGCTGGGAGATCAGAGACTTCCGCACCGGCAGGCGTGCGGCTCGGATCGGGGTCAACTCGGTCCTCGGTGCGAGCGCACTGGCCGGTGCCGTCGCCGCAGGCCTGCGGTATCGCAAGCGCCCCCGCGTCTGACCAGGCCGCCCGCCACGCCGGGCGCCGCCCCGACGCGCCTCCGCTCGCCGAACATCGGCAGACCCGGCCTCGACGAGATCGGTCGGATCAGTCGGTGAAGACGCCGCCCCGGCGGGCCAGCAGCCGATACAGCGTCTGCTGGATGGTCTCGCGCACCTGATCGGTCAGGTTGAACACCAGCATCGGGTCCTCGCAGGCGTCCTCGCCGAAGTCGGCGGTGACGATCGGCTCGCCGAACTCGATGTACCACTTCGAGGGCAGCGGGATCGCCCCCAGCGGGCCGAGCCAGGGAAAGAGCGGCGTGACCGGGAAGTAGGGCAGTCCCAGCAGCCTCGCCAGCGGCTTGAGATCGCCGAGGAGCGGATAGGTCTCCTCGGCTCCGACGATCGAGCACGGCACGATGGGCACCCCGGTGCGCAGCGCGGCGGAGACGAAGCCGCCCCGACCGAAGCGTTGCAGCTTGTACCGGTCTCGGAACGGCTTGCCGATGCCCTTGAAGCCCTCCGGCCAGACCCCGACGACCTCGCCCGCGCGCAGGAGCCGCTCCGCGTCCGGATTGCAGGCCAGCGTGTGCCCCGCCTTCCTGGCAATCGCCCCGACGACGGGCAGCCGGAACACCAGGTCGGCGCCGAGCATCCGCAGATGCCGTCTACCCGGATGGTGATCATGGATGGCCACCGTGGTCATCAAGGCGTCCAGCGGCACGGTGCCCGAGTGGTTCGCCACCACGAGTGCGCCGCCCTCGGTCGGGATGTTGTCCAGCCCGAGCGCCTCCACCCGGAACCACTTCTCGTACAGCGGGCGCAGCGGGGGCAGGAACACCGAGTCCGTCAGGTCGGGGTCGAAGCCGAAGTCGTCCACCCGATAGTCGCCGGTGAGCCTGCGCTGTAGGAAGGCCAGCGCCTCGGCGGCCCGCTCCTCCCAGCCCGCATCTGCGGACCCCGCGCCTGCAGCCCTCGAGCCCGCCCCGGAGCCCGAGTGTCCGGACTCCGCTCGGGAGGCGCCTGCGTGGGCGGGATCCGGGTTGGCCTGCCCCGTGGCCCGGTCCCGCACGCCCGTGGCCCGAGCGTCCCCTGGTCCGGCGGAGGCGGGATCCGGCGGCCGAGCCCCGCCGGCTGTCGCCGAGGAGGTCTCGTGGCCGGTTCCGCTCGTCTCGGCGGGGGTCGGAGATCCGGTCTGCGTCCCGGACGGCTGCCCTTCGGACGCCGAGCCGGGCAGTTCGGCGCCGGACCCGGCGGCCCCGAGATCGGGCACCGCCTTGACTCGTCGCTGCGATCCCGTACCCGTCGACGTCGTCCGACGATCGACGGCATGCAACGGGATCACCCGAGCATCGGCCACCGTCTGCCTCCTCCTAGTCGCCACCTGTGGTCGTCTGTCCCGCATCGGTCACCCGCCGCTGGAGGACCTTCCCCCGCTCCGGCCTCGCGCTGAGATCACCGACGAGAACCCGGTATGGAGGGTGTGCGGCAACTCTGCCGCCCGAACCTCGGAGCCGATCGAGCCGGGCTCGCCGGTCAACCGGTCCGATCAGCCTGTGCCGCCGCCGCTCGATTCCGCATGCCGCGCTCGGCCGTCGCGAGCCACTCTTGATCGACGACCGGGCGGAGCCCGCGACTCGTCACGAAGTCGTCGAAGGCCTGACGGGTGGTCCACCTCGGGGTGAAGCCGAAGCGCTCCTTGAGCAGCGTCGTGTCGAGCACCCGGCCGAAGTTCAGGAATCGCACCTGGTCCGGGGAGAGATCCAGCAGCCGCGTGCCGCGCAGTAGATTGCCGACCGGCCGCACGGCGGTGCTCGGCACCGGCAACGGCACCCGCCCGGCCCGCCGCACCGCCTGCGACAGCATGATGACGCCGTCGCCGCCGACGTTGAACACGCCCGGCAGCCGACACAGCGTGGCGCGTTCGAGCACCGCCAGGGCGTCTTCGGGATGCAGCAGCTGCACGCGAGCGTCGTGGCCCAGCACCGTCGGGACGACGGGCAGGGCGAAATACCGGGTCAGCGCCGTGTCGATGTTCGGCCCGATGAAGTTGACGAACCGCAGCGTGGTGATGTCCACATCGGGCCTGCGCCTGCCGAACGCGCGCAGGTAGCCCTCGATCTCGGCGGCGTCCTTGGCGTAGCCGCCGGAGGGCAGCTCCTTGGGGCCCATCTGCTCGGTGAACATCGCCGGGTCGCGGGAGCTGGCGCCGTAGACGGCGCTGGAGGACTTCAGCACCAGCCGATCGACGGTCGGCGCCGTCTGGCACGCGGCGAGGAGCTGCATCGTGCCGAGGACGTTCATCTCCTTCATCACCGATCGGCTGCCTCGCGACGAGGCCGACGGGGTGACGGCGGTGTGCACGACGGTGTCCACCCTGGCGGCGGCGACCACCTTGGCGATCAACGGATTGCGAATGTCGGCCCGGATGAATTCGGCCCGGCCCAGGGCATGTCGAAGCTCGGGTGCGGGCGGCACGACGTCCACTCCCAGCACCCGCTCGACCTCGGGATCTCGCGCGAGCCGCGCCGCCAGACTGCCGCCGAGGAAGCCCGCGACGCCGGTCACCAGCACCACGCGAGGCTTCATCACGTTTCCTCCCTCGGCGCCGGACTCACCGTGATGCTACCGAGGAGGAGAAGTCGTCGCCGACGAACCGGCGCCGGACATGAGCGCGCCCGCACCGTGGAAGGTGCGGGCGCTTGGCGCGGCTCGGGTCTACTTGCCCAACTTGCGCCGCTGCACACGGGTCTTGCGAAGCAGCTTGCGGTGCTTCTTCTTCGACATCCGCTTGCGGCGCTTCTTGATAACCGAGCCCATCCGGGATTCCTCGCTGTCCTTGTGAGTGGTCGAACCTGGCTCGTGCTGGTGCGCTCAGAGCAGGTTGCAGGCACACGACACGAACGGCCTTCCAGGGTACCTGTGAGCTTCGGATCTTCTAGACCGGGCCGCATCGACCTCATCCCGCGTCGAAATACGCTCGGTCCAGATAGCTGTGTACTGCCTTCTCCTGAACGCGGAAGGACCGGCCCACCCGCACCGCGGGCAGCTCGCCCGAGTGCACGAGTCGGTAGACGGTCATCTTGGAGACGCGCATGAGCGCGGCCACCTCCGCGACCGTCAGAAACCGAACCTGTCCGAGTCCCTCTGTGTGCTCCTCCTGCATGGACATGGGTCATCGCACCCTTCAGCACCTGTCGCGCCGCCGGGCTTCCCCTCCCGACGGTATCGACACGCATGTGCTCCTCCGAGAGTAACGGGGTATCTGGGGTGGCTGCGACAGTCGAGACGGCTCGCGGGGGCACCACCAGGGCAGTACGGTCTCGGCCCCGGTCCGCCTGCCTACGCGACAGGCGGGTGCCCGACGGCGGCGACGACGTGGACCGGGCAGGGCGGGCAGCCGACTGCGACGCGACCACCCGGGTAGGACGACGCCACCGGGTGACGTCGAGCCCCGATCCGGCGAACAGACCCGGTCCGGTGAACGACGGCGGGTTCTCCGGCGTCGCCGCCTGCCGGTCCGACATCCGGGTCTGGGGGCCGGACTCCGGCGGCTACGGCATCCACGGCTTTCGCCCGCGACGGCTTCGGTGCCGCGTGCTCGGCGGCTCCGGACAGAGCCCACCGAACGGCCGGAGAGCCACCCTGAGCGGCCGGCGACCGAGGCACGGCCGCCCCGCGCTGTGGACGGCCCAGAGCCGGTCTGCGATCCCTGCCTTCGGAGTTGCGCGGGGCAGGCGTGGCGATCTGCGGCGTCGCCGGTCGCCATCACTCCGTCCTGGCTCGCTCCTGTCCCCTGGCAGCTCAGCCACGCCAATCCCCGCTCACGACTCCAGCGGGACCAGAGACAGGCTCTCAGATCGCGCTGAGCACCCCGGTGGCATTCCCGCGCAGGGGACCCGCCCTAGGCCCTGGTCGACCCACTGCGGTCCGCACGCGACCGTGTGACGCGCTGCGAACGAATCCCCGCCGGGCCGGCCGCCGCCGTCTCGCGGTCCCCGCAGGCGACCGAGCCCGGCACCGACACCCGGGGCCGGCCCGCACGAGCAGGGATCGTCACCGCAGGCGGGGGATCAGCTGGGTGCCGAGCCGGGGGCTGCCCGGCCGGTATCGGCTGCGCGGCGAGTGGCGCGGGGTCGGCGGCGGCCGGCACGCTGTGGCGCCATGACCAAGATTGCCGTGCTGGGTGCGGGGAAGATCGGTGAGGCGCTGCTGTCCGGTCTGCTGAGCGCAGGCCGCCGCGCCTCGGACCTGCTGTTCACCGAACGTCATCCGCAGCGTGCCGCCGAGCTGGCCGAGCGCTACGGGGTGCGGGCGGTGGACGTGCCCGCCGCAGCCGAAGAGGCCGACGTACTGGTCGTGGCGGTCAAGCCGCAGGACATCGAGCCCCTGCTGGACGAACTCGAACCGCGACTGGCCCACCGCGGCGGCTCCGACCGGCCGCGCAGCCTGGTCGTGTCCCTGTGCGCGGGCCTGCCGACCGGACTGTTCGAGGCGAGGCTGCCCGAGGGGACCTCGGTCGTGCGGGTCATGCCCAACACGCCGATGCTCGTCGGCGAGGCAATGAGCGTGATCTCCGCCGGGCGGCACGCCACCGACGAGCAGCTCGATCTCGTCGAGGAGCTGCTCGGCAGCGTCGGCAAGGTCCGCAGGGCGCCGGAGGGGCAGCAGGACGCGGTGACCGCGCTGTCCGGCTCCGGCCCGGCCTACTTCTTCTACCTCGTCGAGGCGATGATCGACGCGGGCATCCTGGTGGGCATCCCCAGGGCGATGGCCGCCGAGCTGATCGTGCAGTCGGCCGTCGGCGCGGCGACGATGCTGCGCGGCGCCGAGGGCCACCCGGTGATGCTGCGGGAGGCGGTCACCTCGCCTGCGGGCACCACGATCGCGGCGATCCGGGAGCTGGAGAAGCACGGGGTCCGGGCCGCACTGCTCGACGCCATCGAGGCCGCCAGGGATCGGTCCGTCGAGCTCGGGCGAGCCCACGAGATCGGCTCGACGACCGATCAGGGCTGATCAGCGTCGGGACGTCAACGCCCGCAGGAACAGCGCGGTGTTGGCCGGGCGCTCCGCGAGTCGGCGCATCAGGTAGCCGTACCACTCCTGGCCGTACGGCAGGTACACCCGCACGGTCTCCCCTGCCGCCGACAGCCGAAGCTGCTCGTCGGGACGGACGCCGTGCAGCATCTGGAACTCGTAGCTGCCGGGTGCCCGCTCGTGGAGCCGCGCCTGCTCGGAGACGATCTCGATCAGCCGGGGGTCGTGCGTGGCGAACATCGGGTAGCCCTCGCCCGCGAGGAGGTCGTTCGCACACTGGACATAGGAGCGATCGACCTCGTGCATGGTGGGGAAGGCGACCGACTCCGGCTCGGCGTAGGCGCCCTTGCACAGCCGCACCCGCGAACCCGCGCCCGCCAACGCCTGCGCGTCGGCCCTGGTCCGATGCAGATAGGACTGGAGCACCCCGCCGGTGCTCGGCCAGGTCCGGCGCAGCTCGGCGAGCACCCGCAGCGTGGAGTCGGTGGTGGTGTGGTCCTCCATGTCGAGGGTGACCGTGGTCCCCGCCTGTTCGGCAGCCGCGCAGATCCGCGCGGCGTTGTCGAGACCCAGTCGCTCGTCGAGGACCTGGCCCACGGCG
This sequence comes from Actinoalloteichus fjordicus, assembly GCF_001941625.1. Taxonomy (NCBI): domain Bacteria; kingdom Bacillati; phylum Actinomycetota; class Actinomycetes; order Pseudonocardiales; family Pseudonocardiaceae; genus Actinoalloteichus; species Actinoalloteichus fjordicus. The sequence continues at coordinate 497,243 of NZ_CP016076.1, read as the reverse complement.
GAGAGCTTGACGCTGACCTCGACGCGGGAGGCCAGTCCCTCCTCCCGAAGCCGGTCCAGGACGTCGAGGTAGGCCCGAACGGAAGACTCGGCCAGCGCCTTGTCGGTGGTGTCCTCACCGAGGTGGTCGAGGGTGACGGTCAGCCCGGAGTCGACGAGGTCGCGAGCGACGGCCACCGCGTCGGCGGTCGTCTCTCCTGCGACGAAGCGACGTACGACGTCACGGCTGACGGGAGTGGTGGCGACCAGGCGGCGTAGGGCATCGTTGCCTGCCGCAGCGAGGATCAGACTGCGCAGCGGGTTCACGAGCGGCACTGTACGACGCCGAACATCGTGCCGCGTCATCCGGGCTGGTGACGAGCAGCTGGCGCGACGGAGCCGACACACCCTGTGACCAGCACGGCGACCGCCTGCCCGCCTCGCACGGGGCCGCGCACGGCGCCGTCGGCGAGCGTTCCGGCCGGGCCGGACGCCGGGCGCGCGATGCCGGAGAGCGACCAGTCCCGGCGGGCGGAATCGGCGGCCCCGGCTGTCCCTTCGGCGCGCGGATTCCACGCGCGAGTGCTCGCCGCCGTCGACCCGGGTGTCCGCCTCGGCCGCTCGCCTCGGGACGGATCGGTGACCGGGCTCAGGACTGTAGGGAATCCCGGAAGAGATGCAGCCGCGCGAAGGCCAGGGCCTCGGCCAGCTCGGCCGCCCGATCCTCCGGCGTCCGGGCCTTTCTGGTGTTGACCTCCACGACGACGGTGCCGTCGAAGTCGCTCTGCGCGAGATGTTCGCAGAGCAGGCCGCAGGGCTGCTCGCCTCGACCCGGCAGGAGGTGCTGGTCCTTGGCCAGTCCGCTGCCGTCGGCCAGGTGGATGTGTCGGAGTCCACTACCCATCCTGGCCGCCAGCTCCATCGCGTCGACGTGCGCGGCGGCGGTGTGCGAGAGATCCAGCGTGTAGTGCCGATGTCCCTCGTCAGTCGGGTCCGGCGACGGCCGGAAGGCCGACACCTGCAACGGCGCGGGCGCGGCCATCGGCCGGAGCCGGGCCGCCTGCATCCTGGACCCGAAGCGCCGGGGGTTCGGCGGGCGCAGCGGGAACATGTTCTCCACCGCCACGGCGATGCCGCTGCTCTGATACAGCTCCTCGACCAGGTCGGCGAAGCCGTCGGCGTAGCGACGCTGCCAGCGGAACGGCGGATGCACCACCACGGTGCTCGCCCCCAGGTCGCCCGCCGCCGACACGGCCCGGCGCAGCCGTTCCTCCGGGTCGGCCGACCACACCCGCTGGGTGATCAGCAGGCAGGGCGCATGCACCGCCAACACCGGCACGCCGTGGCTTCGGGCCAGGCGCAGCACGGCCGCCGGGTCCTGACTGACCTGATCGGCCCAGACCATCAACTCGACCCCGTCGTAGCCGAGGTCGGCGGCGATGCCGAACGCCGCCTCGACCGGCTGCGGCCAGACCGATGCGGTGGACAGCCCGACCGGAATCCGGCGTCGCCTCGGTCCGCCCGTCGCGGAGTGCCCGGCCGCCGTGTTCACAGCCCGAGTAGCAGCAGGGCGGCGGGCGAGACGGTCACGATCAGCCCGACCAGCACGGTGAACAACGTGGTGTTCAGGTCGTCGGTCCGGCGAATTCGTCGCACCGCGAAGACGAGCCCGGTGGTCACCAGCAGCGCGAGCCCCAGTGCCAACGGCGGAATGCTCTCCCACAGCCATTGGAAGGCGAGCCAGAGCGCACCGCCGCCGACCACGCCGCCGATGAGCTGTCCGGCCATCACCAGCCACTCGACGAGCGGCGAGCGGCGCTCTTCCTCCTCCTCGGCGTCGGCGTCTGCCTCGTCCCCGTCGCGGTAGGTGCCGTCCTCGGGGTAGGACCCGTCCTCGTAGTCGTCGTACTCGTCGAGGTCGTCACGGGCGGCGCGGGTGGCGCGGCCGTCGAACGCCGCGTCGTCCTCCGCGTCGTCGAGGTCGCCGTAGTCGTCGTAGCGCTCGTCGGCCGGGTCCGACGGCGCGGGCGTCTCCGAGGGGTGTCCGTCGATCCGGTCCCCGTAGAGCCCCCCGAAGTCGTCGAGGTACTCGTCCCCGCCGTCGACGATCCGCTGCTGCTGCGTCTCCTCGGACGCGGAGACGCCGGGCACTGGCGGGGCGATGCCGGGCATCGGCGACACAGCGGTCGCGGAGGCCGCCGCCGGGAAGTGGTCGTCCTCCGGCGGGTCCTGGTACGGCGGGATCTGGCCGCCCGCGTAGCTGTCCTCGAACCAGTCGGTGCCCGCCATCGTCTGTTCGGACGCGGTGGTGCCCGCCCCGGCGACCGCGTCCGACTCGTCGTCGAAGTCCGGCGGGACCGCGATGCGGGGAAGCTGCTCGGTCATCGGCTCGCGACGCGTCGGCGGCGCATCGTCACCACCGCCGAGCCTGCCCGCGACCGAGGTCGTCAGGTCCGCGTCGGGCTCGTCCCGAATCACCGGATGCTGGGTGGTCGCGGTCAGGTCGTCCGCGTAACCCGGATAGCCGCGAGGGCCCGCAGGCGCGGCGTGGGGCGGGGGCGGCCCGGCAGGCTGTCGAGCGTCCGGCCCCGGTCCGTCGTCGTAGTCCCGCTCCGGGTAGTCCCGGTTCGGGTAGGCCTGATCCGGATGATCCGCCGGAAAGCCCCGATCGGGATAGCCCTCCTCGGGGTAGGCCTGGGCCGGGTATGCCTGGTCGGGATAGCCCTGGTCCGGGTAGGCCTGCTCGGGGTAGGCCTGGTCCGGGTACGGGGTCGCCGAAGCGCCGCCGTACTGCACGGCGCCGTACGGGTCCTCATAGCCCTCGTAGGAGCGAGGCGGCTGCGGCGCCGGGCCGGGCGGCCGGGCGGCGGGCGGCGGGCCCTGCACTGCGCTCGGGTCGGGGCGGGCGCCGGGCGGTCCCGGCTGCGCGGCGGGCGGCGGTGGAGTCGCGGGCGGCGGCTCCAGTTCATCGTCGCGGATGCGGCGCATCCGGCCGCTGTCGGAGAGCACCCGTTCGATGATCTCTTGCGGAGCCGCCTCCGAGGCGTCCTCGGCTCGTCGCCGCCGACGCCTTCCGCCCCCCTGCGCGTTCTTGCCTTCGCTGCTGCCGTAGGCGGCGAGCAGCTCGGCGACGCTGCGGGGGGCGTCCTGGTCCGATCGGTCGTCCCCACTCATTGGATCCACCGTGCCCCGGTCGGGCCTGTGCGTCCAGTGGAACACGACGGTTGTCGCGTGGGTCGCCCTGATGCGGGGGTCATCACGGTTGTCCGCACACTCCCATCAGTCTCATCCAGACCTCATCCAGACGCTGCGCATGCCCCCGCCGGGCAACGTCCACAGGTCGCTCGTCGCTCGGGTGGGCGACGCTCGCATGGTGGCCGATGTCACCGCCGCCGAATCGTCGCCCCGCCGTCTCGGACCGCGTCGAGTCGAGCAGGGGTCCGCTCGGCCGACCACGTCGTCTTCGCCCGGCCTCAGGCACGTCGCAGAGTCGAAGGCCGTCGTCAGGTAACCCGACGTCACGCACCGCTGGGCGCATGGCGTGCAACGTTACCGCTTCGCTACCGGCGAGTCGTGCGCAGTGGCGGGTAGCCAGGCGGTAGCGCCGCCGTCGCGGTCACCCGGCATGGCCGAGGTCGTCGCGAACCGTCACCGATCAGGTCTCCAGCTTGTATCCCAGGCCTCGGACGGTGATCAAGAAGGTGGGGTTCCCCGGATCTGGTTCGATCTTGGAGCGCAGCCGCTTGACGTGCACGTCCAGCGTCTTGGTGTCGCCGACGTAGTCCGCTCCCCACACCCGGTCGATGAGCTGGCCCCTGGTCAGCACCCGCCCGACGTTGCGCAGCAGGTATTCCAGCAGGTCGAACTCCTTCAGCGGGAGGCTGACCTCCGTCCCCGAGACCGTGACGACGTGGCGTTCGACGTCCAGCCGGACCGGACCCGCCTCCAGGACCTGCGACGGCAGCTCGTCGGAGTCGCCGCCGCGCCGCAGGACCGCTCGCACCCTGGCGATCAGCTCTCGGGCGGAGTAGGGCTTGGTCACATAGTCGTCCGCTCCGAGTTCCAGGCCGACGACCTTGTCGATCTCGCTGTCGCGCGCCGTGACCATGATCACCGGGACGCCCGACCGCTGGCGAAGCTGTCTGCACACGTCGGTGCCGCTCATTCCCGGCAGCATCAGGTCCAGCAGCACGATGTCCGCGCCGTTGCGGTCGAACTCGACCAACGCCTCCTGCCCGGTCATCGCCACTGCCGCGGTGAAGCCCTCCTTGCGCAGCAGGAAGGCCAGCGGCTCGGAGAAGGACTCCTCATCCTCGACGATGAGCACCCTCGTCATTGCACTCCTTCATGTTGGACGGCCGTCGACCGACGCTCGCCGACCGAGCCGATCGCGACGGAGCCCACCTCCGCCGCCTCCACACCTGTGGTACCTGCGCCTGCCGCCCCCGGCTCGGCTGGAACGTGACTCGGCGCGGCCTTCGCGGGCACGCTGAGCGTGAACGTCGATCCGGTGCCGGGACTGCTCCACAGCCGAACCGACCCCCCGTGATTGGCCGCGACATGCTTGACGATCGCCAGACCCAGCCCGGTGCCGCCGGTGGCTCTGGATCGTGCCTGGTCGACGCGGAAGAACCGCTCGAAGACGCGCTGTTGGAGCTCCGGGTCGATCCCGATCCCCCGGTCGGTCACCGAGATCTCGACGTGGCCTGCCACCAACCTGCGGCTGACGCTGACCGGGCTGCCCTCCGGCGAGTAGGAGATCGCGTTGTCGATCAGGTTCGACAGCGCCGTGACCAGCAGCATCCGGTCGCCGTCCACCTCGAGGCCCATGTCCTCGTCCGTGGTGACGTCGATGCCTGCGGACTCGGCCGCGAGCCTGCATCGGCCGAGCGCCTCCTGGACGAGGTCGTCCACGTCCAGCGCGGTCAACTCCGGCAGCCGCTCCGCGCCCTGCAACCGAGAGAGGGCGATCAGCTCCGTGACCAGCGTCCCCAGCCGGGTCGCCTCGTGCAGGATCTTGCCGCTGAAGCGGCGCACCTGCTCCGGCTCGCCCGCCGCGTCGAGGATCGCCTCGGCGAGCAGCGCGAGCGCGCCGACCGGGGTCTTCAACTCATGACTGACGTTGGCCACGAAGTCACGTCTCGTCGACTCCAGCCGGACCGCCTCGGACTCGTCGACGGCGTCGACGACGATGAACCCGTCGCCGAGGGGTCTCGCCTCGGCGACCACGGCACGCGGCGCGCGCCCCCGGTTGGTCGGCTGCGACAGGTCGACCGTCACGGTCCGGTCCTCGATCAGCGCCCGCTCGGCGGCCGCCCTGGCCCTGGCGTCGGGCACCTTGGCCCGGACCACGCCCAGATCCACGGCACGCTCGTTGTGAATCACGACGTCGCCGAAGCGATTGAGCACGACGACGCCGTTCTTGGCCGAGCCGATCAGCCGCGACAGCAGCTCGGCGATCGTGACGACGGAGCGGTCTCTGGCGGAAGGCCTTCGTGCCCGCCTGCCGATCAGGAGACCGATGATGCCGCCGACCAGTACGAGACCGATCGACAGCGCGAGTGAACCCACCGTGCCCACAGCCGAATCGTAAGCACGCCGACACCCGATGAGCCCAGGGTCAACGGCGCAGACGTGACGCCTTCGACAGTCCCGAGGCGAGATGTTCGACGCTGCGACACCGACCGTTCACCCTGAGTTCTCCTCGAAAGAGTGAACGGCCGATGTCGCGGCGGCAGCCGGTGTCGGGCCGAGGCCGCGCAGGCAGGCCTCGGCGAGTCGACGTCGAGCCGGGCGCGACGACTAGCGACCCTGATTGGCGACGGCGGCGATGGCCTCGTTCGCCGCGTCCGGGTCGAGGTAGGTGCCGCCGGGACGCACCGGGGTGAGGTCGGCGTCGAGGTCGTAGCGCAGCGGAATGCCGGTGGGGATGTTCAGCGAGGAGATGGCCTCGTCGGAGACCCCGTCCAGGTGCTTGACCAGGGCCCGCAGCGAGTTGCCGTGCGCAGCGACCAGGACGGTGCGGCCCGCCCGGAGATCCGGCACGATCGCCTCCTCCCAGTACGGGAGCAGCCGAGTCACCACGTCCTTGAGGCATTCGGTGCGCGGCATCGCCGGACCGAGGTCCGCGTAGCGCGGGTCGGCGTCCTGGCCGTACTCGTCGCCGAGGGCGATCTCCGGCGGCGGCGTGTCGTAGGAGCGACGCCAGAGCATGAACTGCTCCTCGCCGTAGGTCTCCAGGGTCTGTTTCTTGTTCTTGCCCTGGAGGGCTCCGTAGTGCCGCTCGTTGAGGCGCCAGTCTCGCCGCACCGGGACCCAGTGCCGGTCGGCCGCGTCCAGTGCCAGATTGGCGGTGCCGATGGCGCGGCGCAGCAAGGAGGTGTGCACGATGTCGGGCAGCAGGTTCGCCGCCGTCAGCAGGTCGCCGCCTCGGCGGGCCTCCACCAGTCCCTTCTCCGACAACGGCACGTCGACCCACCCGGTGAACAGGTTCTCGGCGTTCCAGGTGCTCTCGCCGTGTCGAAGCAGCACCAGAGTGCCCACGTCTGAAGTCATGGGCCCCAGCCTGCCAGGCCTGCCGCCGAGGATGCAGGCAGCCACCAGGACGACAAGGAAAGGGTCGCGAGCCGCCGAAAATCATCACTCAGAGTGCTCTTGAATCGATGTGCTCTCGCCTGATCGCCCCATGGATGGTGAGCCAGCTCACCAATGTTGACTACCGTCCGAGTTGATGCAATAGATCCGTTACACAACCCTGATCGATACACTCGAATGGAGCAGTGCCAACCCCTTGTGCCGGATGTGAAACTTCTGCCAAGTTGATAATGCTCTCCCGGATCGGCTCCCACGCACTCCCCGATCCGACGAGAGCTCCTGCGGTTCGCCTCCCCCGTCGGACCGCAGACCCCGTCAGGAGTCCTGAGTGCCCCCCGCTCAGCGATCCGACAGACGGGACCTGGCGCGGGGCGGCTTGAGTTCGCGACTCCCCCTCTCTCCCAAGCCGCTCCGCGCTTGTCCGGCGCTCCCGCGCCGAACAGCCCAGCTCAGCCTGGGTCTGGATCCCGGAACAGATGGTCGAAGGCCGCAAGATTCCGGGTCGACTCGCCGCGCGAGGTCCGCCACTGGAACTCGCGCCGAATGGCACTCGCGAAGCCGATCTCCAACAGCAGGTTGAAATCCCCGTCCGCCGTCTCCAGCACCTGCCCGAGCACTCGGTCGAGTTCCTCCTCGTCGACTGCGGAGAGTCCGATCCGTCCGATCAGGTAGATGTCACCGAGCGTGTCGATCGAATAGTGGACGCCGTAGAGCCGGGCGTTCTTCCGCAGCAGATAGCGGTACACCTGCTCGTGGGCCTCGTCGGGTGCACGGCAGACGAACGCCTCGACCCGCAGCGCCTGCGCGCCCACCGTGAGCAGGCAGGTCGTCTCCAGCTTCCGCACACCGGGCAGGGTGACGGTGAACCGACCGGCGCCCTCGCGCCGATAGGTCAGCTCCCGCTCGTCCAAGACGACGGCGATCAGCTCCTCGATCCCCTGTCGCCGGTCCGTATCCGCGTCGCTCACCCTGCCCTGCCCTCTCGTCCGAGTCGGCGGACACCGTCCTCACCGAAGGCTCCGATCGCCTCACGATAGGTCGCCATCAGCGAGTCCGTCGTGCTGTCCCAGGAGAATCGGCGAGCGTGGGCCAGTGCGCCTGCCGCCAGGGCGGCCCGGTGCTCCCGATCCACGGCGACCGAGCGCAGCATCCGCGCCCACTCGGCGGGGTCGTGCGAGTACACCAGCCTGCCGGACCGGCCGTCGGCCACCGCCACCGGCAGCCCCCCGACGGCTGCGGCCACCACCGGCGTTCCACAGGCCTGCGCCTCCAAGGCGACCAGGCCGAACGACTCGTTGTGGCTCGGCACGGCCACCACGTCGGACGCCCGGTAGACGGCCGCGAGCGCCGGGCCCGACCTCGGCGGCAGGAACCGCACCACATCGCCGATCCCGAGTTCGGCGGACAGCTTCTGCAACGCCTCCGGCTGTTCCAGCCCGGTGCCGGAGGGGCCGCCGACGATCAGCACCACGAGCCGTTCCCGCAGCGCGGGCTCCTCGGCGAGGAGTCTGGCCGCCGCCCGCACCAGGACGTCCGGCGCCTTCAACGGCTGGATGCGCCCGACGAAGGTCAGCACCACGGCGTCCGCCGCCAGGCCCAACTCCGCCCGTGCCCGGCCGATGTCGGCGGGCGCGAAGGTGTGCAGGTCGACACCGGGCGGCACGGTGGCCACCGACTCCGATCTGGCGCCGTAGAGGGACACCAGCTGGTCGAACTCGAACGCCGTGTTGGCGACCAGCCGATCCGCGGCGGCCACGACCTGTTCCTCGCCGATCACCCTGACCCGAGGCTCCGGTTCGTCGCCCTCGGCCAGCGCGGCGTTCTTCACCTTCGCCAGGGTGTGTGCCGTGTGCACCAACGGCACCCCCATGCGTTCCTTGGCCAGCCAGCCGACCTGACCGGAGAGCCAGTAGTGCGAGTGCACCAGGTCGTAGTACCCCGGCTCGCTCTGCGCCTCGACCCGCAGGACGCCTGCGGCGAACGCACAGAGTTGGGCGGGCAGTTCCTGCTTGCTCAGATCCTCGAAGGGTCCCGCCATCACATGGCGGACCAGGACGCCGGGGGCGTGTTCCACCACCGGCGGCAGGTCGGAGGAGGTCGCCCTGGTGAAGACCTCGACCTCCACACCCCGACCCGCAAGCCGTAACGCGGTCTGCATGACATAGACGTTCATGCCGCCCGCGTCGCCGACGCCCGGCAGTTCCAACGGAGAGGTGTGCAGGGACAGCACCGCGACCCGACGGGGATTCCGCGACCTGGCCGGGCTCCTCAGCTCGGTCACCTCGCCCATGACCTCACCTGGCTGTCTCCGCTCGCCCCGGCTGCCGACGGGACGCACGCGCCGAGTTCGGCCACGCTGCATCATCCTTTCCTCGTGCTTCTTCTGACTCGGCTTCGACTCCGAACGAAGCCCGCCCTGTTGCTCAACGACACTCTTCCGGCAGAGCTTCCCGACCGGCAGGATCGATCTGCCTGCCGCGGGCGTGCGACAGACGTCGGACACCTCGCCCGGCGGAGATCGCGGGCATGGCACGCGCGCCCCGACGGCCGTGTGCGGCACGACCACACCATCAGGAGACCCACAATGCGCAGGCTCACCTCAGCCGCTCTGGTCCTCGGCGGTCTCGCCGTGCTGTCGGTGCTCCCGATGGGCCCGACGAAGGAGGCGCTGCCTGTCGCACTCGATCCGCAGGCGGGGATCACGACCTGGTCCGCTGCGCCGCAGCCTCCGCAGGAGGCCCAGCCGGAGTCGCTCGGCTTCACCGATGTCACCGTCCGCACCGTCATCCGCGTCAGCGCGGGCGGCGACGCGATCAGCCTACGACTAGACAACACCTACGGACTAACGCCGTTGGACGTGGAGGCCGTCACCCTCGCCAGGCCGTTGAACGACGGGCCCGCGATCGCGCTCGGCGGCCGGGTCCGGCTGCGCGACGACGGCCAGACCGCACTGCGCATCCCGGCCGGGGAGAGCGTCTACACCGACCCGGTGCCCTTCGCCGTCCGCGACGGATCGCGGCTCGTCGTGAGCTATCACCTGCCGGGCCCGACCGGGCCGGTCACCCTGCACTCGATGACCGGCGAGCCCACCTGGCTCGCGACGGGCGAGCACAGCATGGACGCAGGCGGCGCGATGTTCGAGCGACATCGAAGCAGGCCGGTGGTCGGGGCCGCGGTCATCTACGGCGGCACGGCGCGGGGCACCGTCGTGGTGCTCGGCAGCTCGACCGCCGACGGGGTCGGCTCCGACATGGCCGCTTCGCGACGCTGGCCGGACCTGCTCTCCGATCGACTGGCGAAGGTCTCGGGGCCGCGAACGCTGGCCGTCGCGAACGCCTCGATCTCCGGCAATCAGATCATCACCTCGACGACCTACGGCGGCAGCAGCCAGCTCGACCGGCTCGATCGGGACGTCCTCTCGCTGGCAGGCGCACGCACCGTCATCCTCAATTCGGGCGGCAACGATCTCCGGAACGGGGCGGACACCCCCACGGTGTTGGCCGCGCTGGAGGACATGGCCGATCAGAGCCGCGCGCGGGGCCTGTTCGTCGTGGTGACCACGGTGACCCCGTTCGGGGCGCACCGATCGTTCAGCCCGGAGGTCGAGACGGCCCGTATCGCCTTGAACGCCGCGTTGCATCGCTCGACACACTTCGATCTGGTGGTCGACCTCGACACCGTGGTCCGTGATCCGGAGCGACCGGAACGACTGCGATCCGATCTCGACGTCGGCGACGGCTCGCACCCGAATCAGCGCGGCGCCGAGCTGATGGCCGACGCCGTCCCGATCGCCGAGCTGCCCACGAACTGAGCCTGCCTCGCGACCCGGTCGCCGTCCGCACCGTAGAGCAGGCGGCGCGGGCGGGACGCCCGTCACGAATTGAGGGGAGTCGGCTGTGGCCGTAGCCTCAGATCACCCGGCGCTGAGCAGCACTGACGGGGTCGATCGGTCCGGGGATCGCACGAGGCGAGGTCTCGCATGGCGGCAGGCGCGGCAGCACGTCCGGGGCAGGTGAGGCTCGGCACCGCCACCGGCAGGCTGCTCCTGCTCGCCACCGTGCTCGGCTCGGCGATCGCGGGCATCGACGCGACGGTGGTCAACGTGGCCCTCCCCGTCCTCGGAAGGGATCTCGACGCCGATTTCGCCGACCTCCAGTGGACGGTCAACGGTTACACCCTGACGCTGGCCTCGTTGATCCTGCTCGGCGGCTCGCTCGGGGACCGCTACGGCCGCCGTCGGGTCTTCGTCGTCGGCATCGTCTGGTTCGCCGTCGCCTCGGCGCTGTGCGCGGTGGCCGTCGGGGTCGAGATGCTCGTGGCCTCGCGCGTCCTGCAAGGCATCGGCGGGGCGCTGCTGACGCCGGGCAGCCTGGCGTTGATCTCCGCGTCGTTTCATCCCGAGGACCGGGCCAAGGCCATCGGCGCCTGGTCGGGCTTCGGCGGGATCGCGACGGCCATCGGCCCGTTCCTCGGGGGCTGGCTCGTCGAAGGCCCCGGCTGGCGATGGATCTTCCTGATCAATCTTCCGCTGGCCGCCGCCGTGGTGGCCCTGGTGCTGCGGGCGGTGCCGGAGTCCCGCGACCCGGCGGCGGCGCCCCGGCTGGACGTCCTCGGCGGACTGCTCGGCGTCCTCGGGCTCGGCGGCGCCACGTTCGCCCTGATCGCGGCGGGCGGCGGCTGGTCGGCGACGGTGGGCGTGGGCGCGGTGATCGGCATCGCCGCACTGGCGGGTTTCGTGACCACCGAACGTCGACGTCGATACCCGATGCTCCCGCCGGACATCTTCGCCAACCGCCAGTTCACCTCGGCGAACCTCGTCACGGCGACGGTCTACGCCGCACTGGGCGGGGTGTTCTTCCTGCTGGTGGTGCAGCTCCAGGTCGCGGCCGGGTTCTCCCCGATCCTGGCGGGCACGGCGCTGCTCCCGGTCACCCTGATCATGCTGGCGCTCTCCGCCAGGGTCGGCGGGCTGGCCGATCGACTCGGTCCCCGGCTGTTCCTGAGCGGCGGTCCGCTGCTCGCGGCGGGCGGGGTGCTGCTGATGCTCAGGATCGGTCCGGGCTCGTCCTATCCGCGCGACGTCCTGCCCGCCGTGATCGTCTTCGGCCTGGGGCTGGCCCTGATCGTCGCGCCGCTGACGGCCACCGTGCTCACCGCCGCCGAGACCCGGCACGCCGGGGTGGCCTCGGGCGTCAACAACGCGATCGCCCGTGCCTCGGGACTACTCGCCGTGGCGGTGCTCCCGATGGCTGCGGGCATCAGCGGCGACGATTACCAGGACGCGACGGCGTTCACCCACGGCTTCCACATCGCGATGGTGCTGTGCGCGGCGCTGCTGGTGTTCGGCGGGCTGATCGGGGCGCTGCTGATCAGCGACCGTCCCGACCGGCCCGGCACCGCGCGTCCCCGCGGCCACTACTGCGCGATCGACGGCCCCCCGGTCCAGGCGGGCCGACGCGTCCGCTGAGTGCCTGCGCAGCCCGGCCGGCGCAGGCTGGTCCCCGGCCACGACCGCCGCTCGGCCGAACCGGCGCACGAGGGGGTCTGCGCCGGTCGAGCCGCAGGCGACCGTGCGGTGTCGCGCGTCACACCGCCGGGTGGTCGGTGCGGCGGCGGCGAATCGGGCACCATCGGAAGCCGTGAACACGAGTGAGGCAGACCGCGCCAGCGACACCGACACCGCCGCCGTCGCGGCGGCAGACGCGATGAAGACCGCGAACGACCTCAAGCCCGCGAACGACGTGACGACCTCGGCAGGCGCCCCCTCCGGGCGGGACGACCGCCCCGTCGCCGTGGTCACGGGGGCGAGCGCGGGTATCGGCGAGGCCACCGCCCGCACGCTCGCCGAGGCGGGCTTCCACGTCGTGATCGGCGCCCGCCGGGTCGACCGACTGACCCGCCTCGCCGAGGAGATCGCAGGCACCGCCCTGCAACTGGACGTCACCGATCGGGACTCGGTGGCCGCCTTCGTCGCGGCGATCCCCGCCGCCCGGGTGCTGGTGAACAACGCGGGCGGCGCCCGAGGCCTGGCGCCGGTCGCCGAGGCCGACGAGGACGACTGGCGCTGGATGTGGGAGACCAACGTCATCGGGACGATGCGGATCACGAAGGCGCTGCTGCCCGCCCTGATCGCCTCCGGAAACGGCCACGTCGTCACCGTCACCTCGATCGCGGCGATCGAGGCCTACGACAACGGCGCCGGGTACACCTCCGCCAAGCACGCCGAGAGTGCGCTGCACCGCACGCTGCGCGGCGAGCACCTCGCCGATCCGGTCCGGTTCACCGAGATCCTGCCCGGCATGGTCGAGACCGAGTTCTCGCTGGTCCGCTTCGACGGCGATGCCGAGCGCGCGGCAGGCGTCTACGCGGGCCTGACGCCGCTGACGGCCGAGGACGTCGCCGAGACCATCGGCTTCGCGGTCACCCGCCCGGCACACGTCAACATCGACTCCATCGTCCTCAAGCCGCGGGCACAGCACTCCGCGATGCGAGCCGTCCGGGAGAGTTGAGCAGCGCGGAGGGCGAGCGGCGGTGAGCCGGGGGGAGTCCTTCTTGAGTCGCCCGGCCGCCGACAGCACGGGACGGTCCGTCCGCCGGACTCGGCCATCGCGGCCGAGGATGCGTCCAGTCGGGTCACCGCGCTCGATGCGGTGACCGCCCGCCCGGCGCGGCGGCCTGCCGGTCACGGGCGGCTCAGTGCCGACGGGTTCGGGGACGGCCGATCGGTGCAGGGCGGTCCTACCGTCGCCGAGATCGGCGCTAATCCACCCCGCCTGCGCGACACAGCTCATCCGTACCGGCGGAAAACCGCAGCTCAGCCGACGCGGCGCCGGGCGGCGTGCTTACCGTTCGCCCGACAGCATCGATTCGGCCGATCGGAGCAGCCATGAGCGAGGTCACCGCCAACCAGCCCACCGGGACGCCGACGTGGATCGACCTCGGCATCCCCGACCTGGCGCGGGGGATCGACTTCTACCGCGCCGTGTTCGGCTGGGAGTTCGTCACCGGCCCGCCCGAGACGGGCAATTACACGATCTGTCAGCTTCGGGGCAAGGCCGTCGCCGGGCTCATGGCGAATCCGGACGCCGACGCCGCCGACTTCTGGTGGAGCGTGTACCTGGCCACCGACGACTGCGACGCCACCGTCGAACGCGTCGTCTCGGCGGGCGGCACGATCGTCAATCCGGCGATGGACGTGATGGACCAGGGCCGGATGGCGATCGTGCGCGATCCCGCAGGCTCCCAGTTCGGTCTCTGGCAGGGCAGGGCTCTCGTCGGCGCGCAGCTGGTCAACGAGCCGAACTCGCTGGTGCGTAACGACCTGATGACCCAGAACCCGGAGCCGACCGCCGAGTTCTACGCCTCGGTCTTCGGCTTCACACCCGAACGCAACACGCAGATTCCCGGCATGGAGTTCCTGTCCCTGATCCGGCCGGACGGTCACGACGTCGGCGGGATCTTCGCCGCCGACGGCACGATGCCCACCGGCTGGGACACCACGTTCGAGGTCTCCGACGTTGATGCGGCTGTGCAGCGGGTCGTCGCGGCGGGCGGTCAGGCCAGCACCCCGGAGGACTTCCCCTTCGGCAGGCTGTCGATGATCACCGATCCGTTCGGCGCCCGGTTCGGCGTGCACGCGATGCCCTGACCGACGAAGAGTGCGCGCGCCACGCCTGCTCGTGTCCCGGAACTGCGCGTGAACAGTCTGCGCGCCGCCGCCCGCTCCTCGGGCCGGGCGAGGACCCCCGACGGTCTTCGCCCTGGCCCGGGGCGGGCGAGGCGCCGTCGGCCCTTAGAGCCTGTCTTTGGTCCCCCCTGGAGTCGTGAGCGGGGATCAGCGTGGCTCAGCTGCCAGGCGGAGGAAAGAGACATAACGGAGTTATGTCGACTGACGACAACGCCGCAGATCGCCGCGCTGGCCCCGCGCAACAGGAAGGCGGGGATCAAGGACAGGCTCTTGCAGGCAGTCGGCGAACGCCGACCGGTGACGGGGTCAGCCGGACGAGGAGATCACCCGAAGCCGGGGACGGCTCACCCGGATGCCCAGCAGCTCCCGCAGACAGGGCAGGCCGATCCGCAGCCGCTCGGCGAGGAGCGACAGCGGGAGGCCCTGATCGGCCGCCAGGTCCAGGGCCTTGACGAGCAGAGCGGGCTCCTCGCCGGGATGCTCCCCCCGAACCGGTTCGCCAGACCGCCAGCCCAGCCTGGTGAGCGTCACCATGAGCTGTCGGAACACCGAGTCGGAGTAGACGCCGAGCGTGCGGCCCCGATAGGCCATCGCGGCGATGGACACCCCCCAGCGACCGCCCAGCTCGGCGAGCGCGACGAGGTCGGTGGGGTCGGGAAGCAGGTCGCCGAACACCGCTTCCGGCATCAGCAGCTCGGCGGCGAAGGCGTTGGCCTCGCCCTCGTGATGTGCACTGCCGGGGGCCGGGTCCGGGTGCAGCATCAGGTGGCCGAGTTCGTGGGCGACGGAGAAGCGACGGCGCAGCACGTCGCCCTTGTCGGTCAGCACGATGATGGGTCTGCCGTCGACCGGCGCGGAGAAGGCGTCGATGTTCTTGCGTCCGCGCCGGGAGCTGCCCGACTTCGGTCGCGCGTAGGCCGCAGATCCCGGCGAGCCTGCCTGTGCAGGCGTCGAGGAGCCCTTGGCGGCCGGGCCCCGGGCCGCCCCGGCACCGCGCAGCCGGGTAACCACCACGCCACGGGCCTCGAGGTGCCGGACCAGATGCGGCAGCGGCCCGTCACCGAATCCCCAGGCGTGCCGGACCGCCCGCGCCGCTGCCGCCGGGCTGTCCGCCGCGACGGCGTCGAGGTCCACCGGCGGCAGGTTCACCACCTCTTCGACGCGGACGACGATCTCCCACAGCAGTTCCACCTGGGCCAACGCCTGATCACGCTCCACCACGGTGGTGGCCCGCAGCGAGCGGAAGTGCGCCCGCCCGGTGTCCAGCCGCAGCTGAGGCCGGCCCGGCTCGAAGAAGCTCACCGGCAGGCCGAGCGTCTGGGCGCATCGCTCTCTGACGTCGGCCGGCGGCGTGGCCAGGCCGGACTCGTACCGCGCGACGGTGGCGGGGACGCGATCGATCGCGGCGGCGAGGTCCCTGGTGTGCAGCCCCGCGAGCCGTCGACCGAGCACGAGCCGCGCCGGGTCGAACGGCCGGTCCTCTCGCGGGGAACCCGTGATCGTCATGCCGCCCCCGGTGGTCGCCGCTCGTCTTAGACCCTGTCCTTGATCCCCGCCTTGCCGTTGCGCGGGGCCTGCGTGGCGATCTGCGGCGTCGTCGTCGGTCACCATGACTGGAGTCATGGCTCCCTCTCCGCCTGGCAGCTCAGCCACGCCGATCCCCGCTCACGACTCCAGCGGGATCGAAGACAGACTCTTGCCGGCGACCAGTCTCCCCCGTGGCGGCTCGCGCCGTGCCACGAGGGTGGCCGGAAGTGGATCTTGAGCGGCGTCAGCCGGCCTCGGGCCGGGCCTGCGGGTCGTCACCGTCGGCGGCGGGGTCCGCTGCGCCTGCGGCCTCCTCGCCACGCGGCGAGAGATCGAGTTCCGGCAGGTCCAGCATGGGCTGCGTAGGCCCGTCGGGAATCGTCGTCGAGGGCGCGGCCGAGCCGATCCCGTCGATCACGTCCCGCAGGGGATGCAGCCACGTCCAGGCGATGCCGTGCTGGGCATTGCGGCTGCCCTGTCCCACCCACGCCTCGGCGAGCCCCTCCTCGGAACCCGTCCACAGCAGGAAGATCACCTCGCGTCCGCCGCTGACGGCGAACTTGGGGGTGAACAATCCAGGATCGAGGTCGGCCGGGTCCACGTCGGGCATGGCCAGGCTGCGTTGAACGTATCCCTCCTGCAGGAGCGGTTCGTCCGGCGAGCCGCCCTTGGCCCGACACTGATAGATCAACGCCTGCGGAGTGCACAGGAATAACGACTGCCGCGACTGGTCGGACTCGACACCGCTCAGTTCCTCGGCCATTGCCTCGGCCGTCCCGACCAGATAGTGATAACGGTCGGTGCCGAAGCTGTGGGTGTTCGCCCAGTCGGCCTTCGAATGGCGTCGCCGCAGCTCCTGGAGGTCCCGCGCGGCCGTGTGGCTGTCGGCGAGCCAGCCGAGCAACGCCTCGGCGAAGCGCACCGGGGCGACCGGCGCGACGAGATCGGCAAAGCGAGAGACTCCTCGACGGTATTCCGCGACCACTGAAGCACTCCTGACATCGCCGTCCGTGTTTCATCGCCTTTCCTCCGTTGTACCCGGCAAGGGCGACAATTCGCGTCGACCATCAGGGCGGACTCGTGCGGCGGCGGCAGCAGGCCGCTACTCCTCGGCCTGGGGAGCGGCTGGCGACGACTCCGCCGTGTGGGCGCCCTCCACCGCCGCCCACCGCCGCCTCGGCTGCCGGGGATTCGCTCGCCGGCCGTGGCCGACCGCTGCGGCAGCTCGAGAGCGGCGTCACCCAGGTTCGGGGTCCGGGGGTCCCCGAGCTTCGCCGAGATTCACGACTGGCACAGCGGCTCATCGGTGGCCGAGCCTGCGCAGTATCCGGCCACGCTCATGTCGGTGAGAAGACCGCCGGTGTTCCGGAATGACGGCATAGAATCCGGCTCGGATTCGACACGGCACCGGGATGAAACAGGATCGAATATCGCCTCGACGATTGTCCAAAGGCGACGACGCAGGTCGCGGTGGCACCCACCCAGGCGACCCGGCGTCGATTCTTCAGCGGGGAATCGTCAGGCGACCATGCGGCTGCCCAGGCTGAGTTCCAGGTCGTCCTCCAGCGCGGCCAGCTCGTCGACGGAGACCAGCACGGCCAAGGAGCGACCACGGCGAGTGTTCACCACCAGGCCGTCCGCCTGCTCCACCGGCACCCCTGTGCCCATACCACGATCCACGATGTCTCGCCCCTCGATCATGTTCATGCCGGTGTTCTACCCGAACGGACTGACACTCAACCAACGATTTAGCCCTGCTGCGGACTGTCTGCACCCATAAGGAGTAATGCCCGCCATGGACACGCACAGTGAGCTACCGGCCGCCGCCGACCAGGGCAGGCAGGCGTCGGGCCTGGCGCCCGGGGCGCAGGCTGGCCGGCCGACAGGCGGACCGTCATCACCCGAGATGACTACAGACGAATTGCGGGCAGTCCAGCAGAATCGTCGAATGGCGCGAAAAGGCCCACCTCCTCGCCGCTGCGGCCATCCGACACAGGACGGCACCCCGTGTCGAAATCCCGTCGACCGCACGTCGACATTCCACCGCCGCTGCCATCTGCACGATTCACTCGGCGCCTCATTTCGGCAGAAACCCGCGCCCGTTGTCCGCCGATCGAAATCGAGAACGGGCGGCCGCTCGACGGCCACGAAGCCACCCGGCATCCGCACCCCGTCGCGACGCCGGGGCCCGCGCGGCCCGGCGGCGACGCGCACCGTCATCGAGCGGCATACCGCCCGCGCCGCCTGGCAGGGTCGGGTGCGGGCGCGATCGAGGGCGCTGGCGGGTGCGGCCGACTGGCAGGCGCTGGTATCAGCGGGGGCGACGGTGTGTCCGGTGCTCGCCGACGTCGCCGAGGAGCTGTGTCGACTGCGCAACCGCTTCGTGCGCGACGTGCAGGGCGTCGTGCGACGCGCCCTCCGAGACCGGCCCGAGGTCGTCCGCAGGGCCGTCGCATCCCTCGCGGAGAAGTACGCCGATCACCAACTCGGCAATCTGCGAGACGTGGCGCTCGCCCTGCGGGTGATCGGCGTCTATCTCTGCGTCGTCGAGGCCCGGCTCGACCGCTGCCGCTGTGTCCGCCCCATGGTGCGCGAGGCCGCCCCGGACGCGGTGAAGGCCAAGCTGAACGAGGCGCTGCCAGCGCTGCCCACGCCGTGACAGACCACCGGGGGCCGTCGGCTGCTGCCGCGAGCAGTCGTCAGAGCGCGCAGTTGACCAGCACCGGCTCCGGGTGGAGTTCGATGCCGAAGGCGGTCTCGACGCCGTCGCGGACCTCGCGGGCCAGCGCGAGCAGCTCCTCGGTCGCGGCGCCGCCTCGGTTGGTCAACGCCAGGGTGTGCTTGCCGGACAGAGCCACCCGACCGCTCGGCCCCGCGTGTCCCTTGTGGAATCCCGCCCGCTCGATGAGCCAGGCCGCCGAGAGCTTCACCTGATCCTCGCCCGCCGGATACTGCGGCACCGGCACGTCCGCTCCGACCTCGGCCGCGATGACGGCCAGCACCGCAGGCAGATCGGCGCCCGCGACGAGCGGGTTGGTGAAGAACGACCCGGCGCTCCAGGTGTCCGGATCGGTCGGGTCGAGCACCATGCCCTTGCCAGCCCGCAGTCCCAGGACCGCCCGGCGAACCTCGACGATCGGCGCTCGGGCACCGACCTCGACGCCGAGCGTGCGGGCCAGCTCGGCGTAGCGAATCGGCCGGGACTCGGCATCCTCGTGCAGGAGGAACCGGGCTCGCAGCACGACGGCGTCATCCTGGCCCTTGAGCACGCTGGTCCGGTAGGCCAGTCCCAGCTCGGCCGCAGGCACGGTGCGCGACTCGCCCGTGCGGCGGTCGAGCAGGTCGACTGAGGTCAGCAGCTCCGACACCTCGACGCCGTAGGCGCCGACGTTCTGCACCGGCACCGCGCCGACCCGACCGGGAATCCCGGACAGGCACTCCAGCCCGGAGAGTCCGCGCGCCACGACGTCGGCGACGACGTCGTCCCAGTCCTCCCCCGCCTCGACGACGAGTTCCACGGCACGCGCTCCGCCGGGTCCGCTGTGTTCGCCTGCTCTGTTGCCTTCGCCGGCTCTATCGCCCTCGCCAGCTCCGCCGGCTCTATTGCCTTCGCCGGCTCCGCCCGCTCTATCTCCTTCGCCGACTCCGCCGGCCGAAACCCGCTCGAACCGCCGCCCCCGCGTGGCGATCCGCACCACGATGCCGGGGAATCCGTCGTCCGACACCACCAGGTTCGAGCCGCCGCCCAGCACGAGGACGGGCGTCGCGCTCGCGTCGGCGGCGGTGACCGCCTCGATGACCTCGGCGGACGTCTTGGCCTCGATGAAGCCTGCGGCAGGGCCTCCAAGCCGCAGCGTGGTGTGATCGGCGAGCGGCACGTCGGCTAGCGGGGCGGCGACGCCTGTCGCGGACCCCGACAACGGTGTGGTCACGGGGGCCAACGGTAGCCTTTCGTGCCATGGCCCGTCCCATCCAGTTCAGCGTGCGCACCGATGACCTCAAGCCGGAGAAGCTCTATCTCCTCCTAGTCGACGAGGAGTACCTGGCGGGCAGGCTGCGTCGGCTGGGCGGCCCGAACGCCGCACTGATCAGCAGACAGGCCGACGACGCGGGCGCGACCGTGCAGTTGCGGCACGGGATCTCCGCAGGCGATCTGCCCAAGGCGGTGCGCTCGCTAGCCCCGAACGGGATCGTGATCGACCGCACCGAGACGTGGACCCGCGTCGACGATCAGCGGTACGAGGGCGTCGTGATCGCCGAGGTCGAGGGCGCACGGGTCCGGATCGAGGGCCGGATGCTCGTCGAGGCGCACGGCATCGGGGCGCAGATGCTGGGCACCGGCACCGTCACCGCCCGCATTCCGCTGATGGGCGGCATGGTGGAGGGTCTGGTGGCCGAGGAGGTCAGCAAGCTGCTGAACGCCGAATCGCGATTCACGCTCGACGTGATCGCGGGCAGGCCGACGGACTGACGCGATCGATGGCGAAACGGG
Source organism: Actinoalloteichus fjordicus (assembly GCF_001941625.1). NCBI lineage: Bacteria > Bacillati > Actinomycetota > Actinomycetes > Pseudonocardiales > Pseudonocardiaceae > Actinoalloteichus > Actinoalloteichus fjordicus. Next base: position 476,965 of record NZ_CP016076.1, on the reverse strand, counting down.
TGCCCCGGCTGGCGGCCGGGCGGGCTCGAACGCTGGGGCTGCCCACCAGGGGGACGACCAACCCCAACCGGCTGCGCCGGGTGGACCGGTGGATGACGGGGACTGCGGCGGTGACGCGAACCCTGCGCGCCGCCGAAGATCCGCTGGTGGTCGATCTCGGCTACGGCTCCTCACCGGTCACCACCCTGGAGATGGCGCGGAGGCTGCACGCGGTACGGGCCGACCTGCGCGTGTTGGGGCTGGAGATCGATCAGGAGCGCGTCGCGGCGGCGCAGCCGACGGCACGGCCGCCCGCGCTGGAGTTCGCCAGAGGCGGCTTCGAACTCGCAGGTCGCAGGCCTGCCCTCATCCGGGCGTTCAACGTGCTGCGCCAGTACTCCGAGGCCGACGCGGCCGAGGCGTGGCGGACGCTGCTCGGCAGGCTCGCGCCGGGCGGGCTGCTCGTCGAGGGCACCTGTGACGAGATCGGCCGTCGATGCTGCTGGGTGACGCTCACCGAGGCAGGCCCGTCGACCCTCACCCTGGCGTGTCGCCCCGCCGACATCGAACGGCCGTCGGACCTGGCCGAGCGGCTCCCCAAGTCGCTGATCCACCGCAACGTGCCGGGTGAGCGGGTGCACGCCCTCTTCACCGACCTCGATGCCTGCTGGGCCAACGCGGCGCCGGTGAGTCCGTTCGGGCCGAGGGCGCGCTGGGTGGAGACGGTGTCCAGGCTGGCCGACCGGGGCTGGCCGCTGCGAGACGTCCGACGCCGCAGTCGGCTCGGGGAGCTGACCCTGAACTGGTCCAGTGTGGCGCCCGTGTCCTGACCGCCTCGGCGGCGCGGCACGGTGTGATCGACGCCGCCGACGCGGCCCGGCAGGCCAGGCCCGGCGGCCGGGCGCAGGCGGTCCACTCGGCGCGGCAGGCGCGGGGCGCCCGCCGCGATCCGAGTTCCGTCGACCTCCCGCCGGGCGAGAAGCCGAGGTGCACTCGGCCGCGCAGGCTCGACAACCCGTGGCACCGCCGGAAACGAGGCCCGTTCTACCCGACGGAATCGAGCACTCGCCGGTCAGGAGAGCAGGGCGGGCGCCAGTTCTCGCCACTGGTCGACGTCCACGGTCGTCGAGTCGTCCCCGAGCGCCTGAATGCAGACGTGGTCGGCGCCCGCGTCCAGGTGGGCCTGCACTCGGGCGCGGATCGCCGCCGCGTCCCCGCCCACGACCACGGCGTCCACCAGCCGATCGCTGCCGCCGTCGACGAGGTCGTCCTCGGTGAAGCCCAGCCTGATCCAGTTGGCCGGGTAGGCGGGCCGCGCCAGATAGCTGCCCACGTGGGCTCGGGCCCGCCGCCGCACCACCTCGTGATCGGTGCTGAGCACCACCGCCTGTTCCGGCACCACCAGCGGGCCGGGGCCGAGCGTCTGCCTGGCCAGCGCGGTGTGCTCGGGCGGCACCAGGTAGGTGTGGGTCCCCTCGGCGTGGCTGCCTGCCAGGGCCAGCATCTTCGGCCCAAGGGCCGACAACACCCTGGGCTGTCTGGGCCCTGCGACGTCGAGGCCCATGGCGGCCGTGGCGGCGCGGGCAGCGTCGAGGCCGGTCAGGTAGTCGCGCATCGCGGCGAGGGGCTTGTCGAACGGCAGGCCGAGCAGGTCCCGGACGAAGGCGGCGTTGCTGGTGCCGAGGCCGAGCAGGAAGCGATCCGGGTGGGCGTCCGCGAGCCGAGCGGTGAGGGCGTTGACGGCCCACGGCTGCCGCAGCGAGATGACGGCGATCCCGGTGGCGAGGGTGAGCCTGCTCGTGGCGCGGAGCATGGCGTCGGCGTCCAGGAAGGGGTCGCGGGTGACTCCCTCGCTCAACCAGACCGCGCCGTAACCCAGCTCTTCCACCTCGGCGGCGAGTTCGGCGTTGCGCTCGGGCGACTGCCAGGCCGTGCCGTTGGTCCAGACACCGACTCGGCCCAGGTCGGGCAGGCGGCGAACTCCGTGCTCGGTCATCGCGTTCTCCTCCTCAGAGCCTGTCTGCGATCCCGGCTGTCCTGTTGCGCAGGGCAGGCGCGGCGAGCTGCGGCGTCGGTCGGTCACCATCGGTCCCTCCGGCCGCCGTGCAGCTCGTCCACGCCGATCCCCGCTCACGACTCCAGCGGGATCAAGGACAGGCGTCGAGACTGCCCTTCCTGACCTGCTCCGCGACGTCGTCACCCGGCGTCGGGGACGATGGCGGGGCAGGCATCCCGGTGGAACTGCCACCGGGATCGGAAGAAACGGAGTGTGTCTCCGCTACGACGGAGCATATACGGAGACACTCTCCGATAATTGCGGGAGTCCGATGACCACCCATGGCACCCCGTCGACCGCAGGCACTCCCCGGCCCCTGCGCGCCGACGCTCGACGCAACAGGGAACGGCTGATCCACATCGCCCGAGAGCTCTTCGCCGAACAGGGCGTCGGCGCCCCGCTCGACACGGTGGCCACCCGGGCAGGCGTCGGGCCGGGCACCCTGTACCGCCACTTCCCCACTCGCCAGGCGCTGCTGGACGCGGTGTTCCGCGAACGGATCGAGAGGCTGTGCGCGCAGGCCCGGGACCTGCTCGACGCGCCGTCCCCCGGCGCGGCCCTGCGTACGTGGTTGGGCATGGCGCTCGCCGACGCGGGCGTCGTGCACGGCGTCGCGGCCACGGCGTTGATCACCTTCCAGGACGACGAGTCCGGCGACGAGGTGTCCTGCCACGACCTGCTGCACCGGGCGGCGGCCTCGCTGCTCACCCGCGCCCAGCAGAAAGGCGAGATCCGCGCCGACCTGACGGCGCCCGAGCTGATCAGACTGGTCGCCGGAATCCTGACCGCCGCCGAGCACCGCGACGGAGACCGGACGGAGCCGGACCGGGCCGTGGCCGACCGGATGTTGACGCTCATGATGGAGGGGATCGAGCCGAGGACGCCGCTGAGCTGATCACCAGCGCTCGCCCGGCTCCGACGAGATCGGACTCGGCCGCGCCCCGTCAGGCCACCCGCGCCGACGAGCCTGGTCAGCGGGGCTGCCACACTCACTGACCGTGTCGAGAGTTGAACGCCGTTACGTGATCTCCCTGGGCTGCCCGGACCGCACGGGAATCGTCGCCACGATCGCGGGCTTCCTCGCGGAACTGGGCGGGTGGATCGTCGAGGCGTCGTACCACACCGATCCGGACACCAACTGGTTCTTCACCCGCCAGGAGGTCCGCGTCGACTCGCTGGCGTTGACCGCGGAGGAGCTGCGCGAGCGGTTCGCCCCGGTCGCCGCGAGCCTCGGCGAGCGGACCGAATGGCGGATCAGCGACACGGGCGAGCGACAGCGCGTCGTGATCCTGGTGTCCAAGGCCGCGCACTGCCTGTACGACCTGCTGGGGCGGGTGGCGGCGGGCGAATTGGACGTCGAGGTCAGCGCCGTCATCGGCAATCACGACGGCCTCGCCGCCGTCACGCAGGCGCACGGCATCCCGTTCCACCACGTCCGATTCCCTCGGGCGGGAACGGACGAGGCGGCCCGGCTGGCGGCCTTCGCCGAGATCCGCAAGATCGTCGACTCCCACGACCCGCACGCCGTCGTCCTCGCGCGGTTCATGCAGGTCTTGCCGGTCGAGCTGTGCGCGGCATGGGCGGGCCGGGCGATCAACATCCACCACAGCTTCCTGCCCTCGTTCATCGGCGCCCGGCCCTACCACCAGGCGCACGTCCGAGGCGTGAAGCTGGTCGGCGCGACCTGCCACTACGTGACGGCGGAACTCGACGCGGGCCCGATCATCGAGCAGGACGTGATCCGGGTCGACCACACCGACTCCATCGACGACATGGTCCGCAAGGGCCGCGACATCGAGAAGGTGGTGCTGGCCAGGGGACTGCGCTCGCACCTGGAGGATCGGGTGCTGATGCACGGCAACCGCACGGTGGTCTTCTAGCCGGACCGCTCGCCGACGCGGTCGGCAGCCCCGCTCCAGCCGGGTCAGCCGAGCGGGCGACCGAGGCCGGGAGTGACCTCCGCACCAGGCAGCTCGGGCAGGACGGCGCCGGGCACGACGAGCTTGCTGCGCCGAAGGCCGCTGCCGATGACGACCCACTCGGCGGCCACCACCGCCGGGTCGAGCAGCAGCGGCCACTCGGCGGGCAGGCCGACGGCGGTGATGCCGCCGTACTCCATGCCCGCGAGGTCGACGGCGTCCTGCTGCGGGGCGAACGAGGCCTTGCGCACGTCCAGGCGCCGCTTGACGACGCCGTTCACGTCGGCGCGGGTGTTCGCCAAGATCAGACAGGCCGCGAACCGACGTTCGCCCTCGCGCTTGCCCGCGACGACCACGCAGTTCGCCGAGGACTCGAGCGACAGGCCGTAGTGCTCGGTCAACGCCGCCGTGTCGGCCAACTCCGGATCGATCGCGACGACGGCACAGCGGGCCGCCGAGGCCTCGGGCAGCGCCCGCAGCCCGGCCGCGACCGGATCGGCGAGCAGGTCGAGGTTGTCCAGGGCCGGGATCAGCGCCAGCCCGCCGAAGGTCTCGGGGAAGGTCATGGCCGAGAGGCTAGCCGGCGGGTCTGCTCCCGCCGACTTCCGCCGTGTCCGATCGTGTGTCCACTCACCATCCGGGAGCGTGTCGTTCCGCCTTCCTGCTTGAGGTCTGCGTCGTCCCGCTGCGTCAGCACCGAATGCGCCAGCAGCCCCGCCCATCAGGCGCGTTGCTTCCCACCGGTGGCCGGGCGTGCGCTCGGTCGCACAAGTTGTCCACAGGTTTGCGGAACTCGGTCGACTTCGATTCGACGATCGGGCACCATGGCGACGGGCACTGAGAGTGAGGGATCGTGCGATGTCCGTAACGGAGGTGGTCGAGCAGTTGCGGCGAGCGCATGCCCTGCTGTCGGAGGCACGGAACGCGGCAGTAGTGGCAGAGACGGCGATCAGCGAGGGGAGAGAGATCTTCGACCAAGGCACCGCCGGGTCGGTCTGGCCACAGGTGCACGAGATGCGCAGACTCGGAGCCGAGGCCGGCGACGACGTACGGCTGGCCCATACGGCCATAGTCCAGGCACAGGACATCATCGACGGCTACTGCATTTCCATCGCAGGACACGGAATCGGCGCTGGCGGCCGACCATAACTAGATCGATTGCGGCGATCTACCAGGACCGCCTGGTTAGAGATGACGCGGGATACGCCAGGCGAATCGGGCGCTGGGAACGCGGAGAACAGCAATCCCAACCCTGGCAACGTTTCGACCGGACGGGCCGCAGGGGCCTGATCCCGAGTCGCCGCCTGTGCACGCTGGGCGCGGAGCCGTAGGCCTCGGCGCCTGGAACTCTCGCTACAAGACCTGGATCTCTCGGTAAGCACGGAATGATCGGATGGCGAGGAGTGTGAAGAAGGTGAACACCTACCACGATGCCGGTGACCGCCAAGCCAAGCGCCCGCGTACGCAGACCGCGATCGTAGACCAGCACGCAACGTGGATTGCAGTGAATCCCATCCAGGGCTGCCCGAAGAGTTGCTCGTACTGTTTCCTGAACGAGCGAGGCCAGACTGCCGTCCGGCCCGAGCAGTTGGTCGACCCAGCGGAAACTGTCGACTTGCTCACTGCGTCGCCGTACTACACACCAGCTCGCCCCATCGCGTTATACACGTGGACCGACGTGATGGCACTGCCCGATTCCCGTGCGCACCTCGCCGATCTGCTAGCCGTGCTGGTCCAGAAGAAGATTCACAACCCCATCGTTCTCATCACCAAGTGCCCGATCCCTGATGACACGCTCGACACAGTGACGACGACCCGGCAGGCCGGATTGCGAACGATTGTGTACTTGAGCTACTCCGGGTTGGGGCGCGATGTGGAACGCGGCATTCGACACGAAGAGTTGAAGACCAATTTTCCGCGGCTGGCGCAGGCTGGCGTCCCAGTTGTGCACTACTGGCGTCCCGCGTTCCCGGAGTCGGCTACTACAGGCACGATGGAAGCGGTCTTCGATTGGGCGGCGACTTACGCGCGGTGCACCATGGCCGCCGGCTTGAAGGTCGAATCCGCTGCGTTGCCCCGGTTAGCCGGGCTGTGGCCAGCGCTGGTCACTACTCCAGGAGTCACCACAGCCGAAGGTGTCTACCCGCGAGCGTTCTGGAACTTCATTCACGCAACCCACCAGCGCCGTCCAGATCATCCGTTGTTCCACACCAACTCCTGTGCCTTGGCCTACGTGCTCGGCCAACCCGACAGGTTCGGGGTGTTTGGCAGCGACGTATGCACGGCACGCAACCACTGCCCAAACGCCCAACGTCTCCGTTGCGAGGCTGACATCCTCCGCCGCCCTGCCCCGACGGACGCGACCATCCGAACTGCGTTGGACCGACGTGGGTACGCCGACACGCAGTTCACCTTCGACCATCCTCGTGGAGAAGTCGTGATCCATGCGGTCCTACCCACCAACACCGCTGCCGCGCTGACGCACGATCTCGGCATCCGAGTCCGCGTCGCCCGCCAGCACAGCGACCCCTATTGGAGCAGTGGAACGGCCGGTGCCCTACCGCTGGTCATCGGTGATGCCGGATGACACCCGAGAACCTGGCCTGCGTGCTCGCCGACGTGCGCCGGCTCCGCGTAGGTTTCGCAGGCACCGCGCCGCAACCGTGGACCGCGACCACGGCCGCCGCCGAGGTGACCGTTCAACTCGGGCACCTCGCCCTGTGCCTGCTTCGCCAGTGGGGAACCGACACCACCCACCTCGACGATCCGCAACGGCCGATCACCAACACCGGAGACGAACTAGCCGACGTCCTGTTGGCCGTCCTCAGCGTGCCGACGCTGGCGGATACGGAGCCCGCCAGCCTCCCCGCCGCCCGACCGGCGGGCCGTGACGGCGAAGTCGAGCAACTCCTACGCCTGCTGATCACTCTGGGCCAACTCGCCGAAGCCGCCATGATTCACGACGGCTTCCGCCACCGACCCACGGGCACACCGCCATCGATCCAGACGGCCAGCGCCACCGCAGTAACGGCTGCCACCACGCTGGCTGACGGTCTTAGGCTCGATCTGCTCGCTGAGTTCCGCGCGATGGTGGTCGACGCCGAAGCCTTCCTCCGTAGCAGGGACCCCTCTCGATGACCGGCCAAGGTGACTTCGCCGCGCATCGGCGCGACGGCGAGGACGTGATCAAGGTGCTGAACGGCCAGCACCCGGCAGGAACTCGCTTCACAGCGGTAGCGCAGCACGTCGGCGCGAGTGGGATGAACGTCTACCTGTCCAGGCTGCGAGCAGCCGGCGTGACCCTGCCGCCGGGCCTGTCGGTGGAATCCGCTCGGCCGCTGGCGGTGCGACATCTCTGGGTCACCGGACCCGTATTGCTCGACCACGCTGGCGTCGACCCCTCACGTTTCGTCGACGCCGTGATAGAGATCGCCGGCTGGGTGCGTGCTCTGGACTCCACGGATGCCCGCGTAGACAGCAACCTGGCCAACTTCTGCCTCGCTGACGATCGCGTCGTGCTGGTTGACGTACTGCCGCCACTCATTCCGAGTGTGCGCCCGGAGCCGTCGAACTTGTTCGACGTGCTCTTCACCGCCTTGTGCTTCGACACCACGGTGATCCTCGACGCGCTGATCGGCTATGCCGCACGTGCACTGCTGCGCTCCGATATCAGCCTGGCTGGTCACCGAGGACAGGACCTCGCCCACCAGGTACCGCAGGAGTTCGCCGCGCTCGTCGAGACGTCGTTCCCCGCGTCGTGGTTCCAGGCGCGGGCCATGTTGGCCTTGCGCGGGTTGGCAGGAGAAGCCGAGCCCGCGAGCGTCCATGACTTCTTCACCTTGACTTCCGTTCGGGCGTTCCGGGATCTCTCCGAGGCAGAGCGGGCTGACCGCATCCGGCAGGTCGCTCAGACTGTGAAGGAGCTTGTCCTCACGTGAACTCGTCAGCCGATCCATCAAGAAACCTGTCCACATGGGGCTGCCACGCTGGGGATGTGGCGTTCACGATCGCTGCACCACCCGAATGGCTGTCTGCACAGCGCGCGTATCTGTCGGACTTCCTGACAACGCCGCCGAGAGAACTCGTCCTGGCCGCGTTCAACATCCGCGTACACACCGACGGCGCGGCCTTCCGCCAGGTTGCCGAGGTAATCAGGCGCTCGCCGACCACCGGCATCGTCGAGCCGGTTACCGGACTGCTGATGAAGGAGGCACGTCAGGCGACCGGTCGCCGCTGCTACGTCATCGCCACGGACAACGTGGAACACCAACCGGGTGCGTACGCCGTGGCCGTGCAAGGGCAGGACATCGACTTGTTTGTCCATGCTGGCACCGGGAATGCACATCGCTATCCGATCCGGCTTGTGCGGGAGGCCATGCTGCGCACCTATGAGGACGCGGGCGGAGTCATCTTCCACGCGGCCGGTGTCGATGTCGACGGCGTAGCCGTAATGGTCTGCGGACCTCGTGGTGCGGGCAAGACCACTGTGACGGCGGCCCTTCTCCGGTCGCCCGGGGCCGCCCTGCTGTCCAATGATCGGCTTGTCGTCTACCAGGGAGATCACGTCATCGCTGTGCCGTTGCCCGTACCGACCGCAAGAGGCACGATCCAGGCATTTCCTGAGCTGGAGCACCTCGTTCACCGCCGAACCGCCGACGGAAGCGAATTCGACAGGATGCCTGCGGACTTCGGTTCGGTGGTCAAGCACGCCTTCACCGCTCGGGAGTTCGCCGAAGCGTTCGGCGCCAGCCTGATCGCACGGTCGACGTTGCGGCTGGTGGTGGTTCCCAGACTGGCGGACACTGACGAACCGGCCCGCGCGCGTCGCCTGCCGATGGCCGCAGCCCGCCGCGTCATCGCGGCGAACTGCTTCACCCCGCGGGATGAGTTCTGGGTTCGGCCCTGGCTGGTCCCTCGCCGCAGGACGGACGTGCAGCTTGATAACCAGGCAAGCGCCGCTATCGAGTACCTCGCAACGACCGTACCGTGCATTGAGATGAGTTTCGGCGTGCGGAACGCCGTGGGTGATCTCGTCCGCGCCCTGAACAACGCGACGGAAGGTCTTGGATGAAGGGCATGGGCTGGACGGCGGTGGTGACCGCAGCGGGGCAAGCGACGCGGTTCCGGCCGTTTAGCGCCATCGTCCCGAAGGAGATGCTGCCGGTCGGGCATCGCCCCGCCCTCGACCACGTGATCGCCGAATGTGTGGGAGCCGGAGCCGCCACCGTCATCGTCGCGACCCGGCCCGATGACCTTGTCGTGTCCGCCTACGTGGACGTGTTGCGTGAGGATGGCGTGCCGGTGGAGGCGGTCGCCGAGGACCTCGGGCACGGCTACGGCAATGGCACACCGCTGCTCACTGTCCGGGAGAGGCTCGCCGCAGAAGAGTCGTTCGGCGTAGCGTTCGGTGACGATGTGGTGCTGGGTGGACACGACCTCGCCGCAATGCGGGTCCTAGCCGATGACGGGGCCGACGCCGTGATCGCGGCACAACTGGTTGCCCATGCCGACATCGCGTCGTTCGGTGTCGTCGACATCCATCGCGACGATCCCGACCGTGTGATCGGCATCCGACAACGGCCCGACCCCGCAACCGTCGCGGAGCCCCTCGCGGTCGTCTCCCGGCTGATCCTGCGACCCTCGATCTTCGAACTGCTCGTCCCGACAGAGCGGGCTCGGGGAGAACTCGACCTTGGCGTTGCGGTCGGCGAACTCGCCCAGATCGCTGACGTACGGGTACACCGGATCACCGGACGCTGGGTCACCGTCGGTGAGCCACGCCGATACCTCGAGGCCCTCCAGACCTACTGGCAACTCCAGACCGAACTCGCCGACCGCCACTGAGGACAGCTGTGAAACTGATCGACGTTTTCAACGACCGCTATGAACACATCGGCACAGAGGACAAGAAGATCGCTCACGCCAAGGGCTTGTGGCACCGCACCTTTTCGGCGCTCGCGATCAACTCCACTACCCAACGCGTGGTACTTCAGAAGAAGGCTCCGGGGCGGTACACCTTCGATCGACCGGACTACGCTGACATCACCGTAGGCGGCCACTACCAGGCTGGCGAGACGATTCCCGAAGGCGTGCGTGAGGTCCACGAGGAGCTTGGGTTGCACATCACCTACGGCGACCTGTACCCGATCGGCCTGCGACAGACAGCCGTCACCCTCGCCCCCGACTATATCGAGCGGGAGTTCCAGCACTGGCACTTGATCCCCCTGGACGTGGCCCTAGAAGAGATTCCGCTCGCCGACGCCGAAGTGTCCGGCCTGGTGGAGATCGCGCTGGACGACGCGATCACGCTTGCCGACGGCGCCACCGACGCCGTGCCCGCCCGCTACGCCACTCGCACCGACAACGGCCTCGAGTACAGCGAGGCGACTCTGACCACGGCCGACCTGATCCCCAACTACCTCAAACTCGACCAGCTCTACCTGCGTCTGTTCGTCGCCGCACGTCGTTTCTGCGCGGGCGAACGGACGCACGTGTTCTGGTGACCGCCAGCGATCGTTCTGTGCGCATTGCCGTCGTCGTGGGCACCCGCCCCGAAGCCATCAAGCTCGGCCCGGTCGCCGAACTCCTCGGTAGCGAGGCACTCGTCGTGCACACTGGCCAGCACTTCAGCGCTGGCATGGCCGGGCAGATCACACCGGACATCGTGCTCGACGCCCACGTCGACCGCGACATCAGCCGTGGCCACCAGCTCGGCGACCTGGTGACCGCTCTCGATCAGGTCCTCACTCTGCACGAACCGGACGCTGTGCTCGTGCAGGGAGACACCACGTCGGCGCTGGCCGGAGCGCTAGCCGCGAATGCCACCAGCACGCCGCTCGTGCATCTTGAAGCCGGTCTGCGCAGCTTTGACCGCGCAATGCCCGAAGAACACCACCGCGTGCTCATCGACCACCTCGCCGACCTGTGCTGCGCCCCGAACTCACTCGCCAGGGACAACCTCTTAGCCGAACGCATTGTCCCGGAGCGCATTGAGATTACTGGCAACACCATCGTCGAGGCTGTTGCCACCGCACTGCCGGACGCACAGAAACAGGCACACATCCTCTCCGGTCTCCGACTGACGCCCGGCAGGTTCGTGCTGGCGACCATCCACCGACCAGAAAACGCCGACAACCCCGTCAATCTCGCCGCCATCCTGCGTCAACTGGTCGCATCACCCATGCCAGTCGTGTTCCCCCAACATCCCCGGACGCGGCGCAACATCAGGACGTTCGGGCTTGACCACCTCGCCTGCCAGCTCCGGCGGACTGAACCACTCGACTATCCGGTGCTGCTCGCCCTCATTCGCCACGCAGCGGGTCTTGTTACCGATTCGGGTGGTATCCAGGAAGAAGCCACGATCCTCAAACGCCCCATCCTCATCATCCGATGCAGTAATGAACGCCCCGAAGTCGAGCACGCCTTCGGCAGCAGGATGCTCCCCTGCGACGAGAGGATCAGCCAGACCCTGGTGACCTGGATACGCAACGCCCCGGCGATCAACGCCCGCCTAGCGAGCCTCCCGACGCCGTTCGGGGACGGTACCGCGTCCAGCCGCGCCGTACAGGCTGTGCGCTCCCGGTTCGGCCACGGCAACCACCAGCACGCCACCGAGGTACGTGAGGCGTAGAAAGCCCACACTGCACGCCCGAAGCCGAACAAGCCAGGCCCGCTCGAACTAAGGATCTCGCGGCGAGCATCAACAGGGAGTGCCCTGCCGTGGCCCGCGCCGAGTATCTCGGCGATGGCAGCATCCCGCGCGGCACGGTGATCTACTGATCCGACGGTGACGCGCGGAGTCCAATAGTCCGGTCGGTGGAAAGTTCCCGTCCGCGCCCACCCCGCGTCAGAGGAGGCAGGCTACCGGTGGCCGGTGTGCGCTCGGTCGCACAAGTTGTCCACAGGTTTGCGGAACTCGGTCGACTTCGATTCGACGATCGGGCACCATGGCGACGGGCACTGAGAGTGAGGGATCGTGCGATGTCCGTAACGGAGGTGGTCGAGCAGTTGCGGCGAGCGCATGCCCTGCTGTCGGAGGCACGGAACGCGGCAGTAGTGGCAGAGACGGCGATCAGCGAGGGGAGAGAGATCTTCGACCAAGGCACCGCCGGGTCGGTCTGGCCACAGGTGCACGAGATGCGCAGACTCGGAGCCGAGGCCGGCGACGACGTACGGCTGGCCCATACGGCCATAGTCCAGGCACAGGACATCATCGACGGCTACTGCATTTCCATCGCAGGACACGGAATCGGCGCTGGCGGCCGACCTGGTCGGGTCGATGTCGGGAGCATCGCGGAGCGACGGTGAGGTGGGCGCGGGCGCGCCGCCCGGCAACGACGGACCGGCGGACCGTGGCGCCACCGCGCGAGAGGAACAGGAAGCGGACTGGATCGCCGACCGAGAACGCGCGGGCGTGATGATCAACCCGCAGAACGTCACCCGCATCAGCAAACTGCCGGACGGGCGGATCGTCTGGGTGGAGGGACGGAACCCAGATGGCGGCGAAGAGCACATTCTGGATTGGCGACGCGTAGAACAGTTCGGCAAGATGCGGGTACCTAGAGAAGATATCATTCCGCTGGTGTTCGCCGCTCTCGAACGAGGTGAGGTCGTTGGATATAGTGGCGTCAACCGCCGAGTGTATGAGGTGGTATTCAAAGGCGAAAGGCGACGTATTGCCATCACTGTCACCCGCGACGGGTTGATCGTAGGCGCACATCCGATCTCACTCAAGCATAAAGTCCGCAGACGTCTTCATAGGAGCTAAATTGTCTCGTTCTATTGTAGTGGCACTGTTGGTCGGCTGGGAAGAAGATCCCTTTTATTACCACGGGTCCGACCCGGAAGAGTACGGACATTCAATCGAGGACGCCGCAGAGGAATTGCAACTTCCCGACGACCTGGTCGCCGACATCGTAGCGTGGGATGCCGAGTATCAGGCGACGTTCAAGCCTGATGATCATCGAAATTCAGGCTTCCCGAGCGTCAAGGTCGAGGAAGCATGGCGCGAACGGGGGAAGGCGCTGGCGGAACGCATCAAACGTGAATCGCCCGTAGTGTCTAGCGTCAATTACCGGGCCAACGGGGTGATTCCCGACTATTCTTGCATGTTCTGACCCCACTGCCCGAGGAGTGCGGCCATCGGGCGGCCTTGCGCCAGAGAGATGGTCTTCCTCCGGAAACCGGTCCGCCAGCAGTTCGCGTTCAGCATCACTCAACCGCAGCATTCACTCTTTCCGCATGGGAGCTGAGATGACTCGATCTGTTGACGTAGGATTTCTCGCCGGCTGGCAAGAGGACCCGTTTTACTATGATTGGGACGATCCAGAAGAGTACTGCCATTCCATCGAAGAGGCTGCGGAGGAATTGCAGCTGCCAGCTGACCTGGTCACAGAGATCACAGCCTGGGATGCCGAATATCAGGCGACATACGATCCGACCGGTTCGCGCGGGCTGGAGTCTGGGTTTCCGTCGCCAGAGGCCGAGGAAGCCTGGCGCGAGCGCGGGAAGGCACTGGCAGAACGCATCAAACGGGAATCACCCGTAGTAGTGAGCGTAGACTACCGAGCCGACGGAGTGATTCCGCCGCACACTTGCGTATTCTGATCCCTCGCGCACAGGGAGTTAGATTGTCTCGTTCTATTGACGTATCATTGCTGGTCGGCTGGCAGGAGGAGCCCTTCTATTACTATGCAGACGACCCCGAGGAGTACGGCCACCCGATAGAGGAGGCAGCGGAGGAGCTGCAGCTTCCTGCCGATCTAGTCGTCGAGATTATCGCCTGGGATGCCGAGTACCAGGCGACATATAAGCCGGACGATTACCGGAATTCAGGTTTCCCGAGCGAGGAGATCGAAGAGGACTGGCGTGAGCGCGGGAAGGTCCTGGCGGAACGGATCAAACGAGAATCACCCGTCGTGTCGAGTGTCAATTATCGGGCCGACGGGATAATTCCCGACAATACTTGCATGTTCTGAAGTTTGGGTCCACGCAGGAGGCTCGGCAGCTCCGGTTCGAGATGGCCATGACAATTCCCCTCCCCCGTATCCTGCGGACGAGACGGAGGTCACCCAGACCGCACTGGAGATGGCGTGGTGACCCGTGGTCGGCAGAAGCGTCAGCTGGCGTTCGCGAAGAGAGATAACAGCGCGGTACGATCAACCAGACTCAGGCTTCCCAGCAGGTACCTCGAGGAGGCATGGCGAGTGAGTTGTTCTGCGATCCCCCAGAAAACGCACTCGCCTTGCTCCTAGCCGGGATGGGGATTCTGGACAGCTCCGCCGCTCAGTGCGGCCTACTGCCAATGGAATAGATCACTCGATGTGATCCGGCCGAGTACTGGGCAGCGGACTCGGCCGAGACGTCACGTTGCAGAGGCGAGTTCGAAGTGCATCTCGGGGGAGAAGTCCGGGCAGCCGCCGGGTTCCCCTGGCCCCGACCAGTATCGAATAGACAGAGTACGTTCTTCGGGTCGATACGACGACGACCAGAGCGTGCCGCCGAGTACCGACCCGTCTTCTGGCCGTAGCGTACTCACTGCGACCTTCTCCGCAACGGAGGCAAGGTGCTCGGAGGTGAATGATCCGGCGGGTTCAACAATCAGGTCGGTCTCCATCAGGTTCAGCCGATCAAGCGAACCACGGACCTCCGGGTCGTTCTGCGCCGAGTCCGGCAACGGCCGGAGCAGGCTGTGATTGGTCGAGCACATCGGTTCGCCCCGCGCCATCCGGATCTGCATCACATTGTCGTCGCCGGGCTCGGCCAACATCACGGCACCCCCGGCGTCGGCGATGACGTAATGGCAGGGCAACCAGGACAAGTATGGCTGCTGCTCTTCGAATACCCGCTGGGCATCCTGGACGGTGCGACAGCGATCGAGAATGAAGCGAAGCACCTCGAACTCGTTTAATCCCGGCCCGACGGCAGGAGGCGCGAAGACCGGACTAGTCTGGTCGATAAGCTGCATCATCGAGACCACGAGGCCGGCTTCGTTGATGCCGTCGATCACTCCGTTACAGAGATCGAAGGCGCACATGAACAGTGCACTCATTCCTCCGTCAGTCGGGTGAACCTCCATCAGGTAAGGCTCACTCAGCATGGCAGGTGCTTCCGGGGCACCCGGACCGAGAATCATCTCCGGTAGCGAGAGAAAACCGAAATCGAAATTGCGCTGCACCACGAGGCCGGCATCTGTCGTCGGAGTGGCGACCACCGAACAGCCCATCACCTGCGGGGGCACTGGCAACTGCACGTTGTATCCCACGCCGAGTGCATCGACCCGTGGGTCCGATGGGTCCAGACCGAAGGAGCGGGCGATCCCCGCGCCGCGCACCAGCAGCTCCGGATAATGGCGGGATGCCCACTCGCGCCGACTGGCGACTAATTCCTCAGGCAGCAGTAGGTCCTGCGCCGATACTCCATATCGTGAGCGAGCAATGTCGCCAAGCGATTCGCCGATCTGCTCGTTGGTCCCGGACAGACGCACGTGACGTACGGTCAAACGCGCATCTGTCGAGCGGTACACCAGCTCATCCATTATCGCCCCCAATGCTCAATACTTTGGAGCTTGTAGTATCGCACGCAGTCCTGTCGGCCTCTTACTGTGCGCTGTGCATCGCCGGGAAGTCGACCTGAATAGGCCCGAGCTTCGATCACTGTGTCGATAATCTGCGCGGTCGGGCGCCCGCTCCCCGACCGCCACGCGGGTGGCGGCCACCCGCTGACCAGGTGGCCGCCAGTGACTCAACGGAGCCGGTCGGCCCGGATCGACGCGACGAAGACGCCGAAGGCCGCCCGGTCAACCACGAGGGTGCCGCCGTCCCGGTTCTTCGTGTCCCGGATGCCGACCACACCAGGCGCGTAGCCGACTTCGACGCAGGAGCTCTGCTGACCAGACCGGCTGCTCTTCCGCCAGCCGTGCAGTACCGTCATGCTGCCTCGCTCCCTGATGATGATCTTGGACAGTGCCGCAGAAGCCGCAGCCCTGACCACGCCCCGCCTACTGAACGCCACAGGTCGGCATCGCTCTGCCCGCACTCATCCTCTGCCTGTAACGGACATCGAACTCCGTAAGCTCCAGGTCATGGCAACTGTGCGTGTACACCCCATCCAGCTCGAGTTTTCCGTTAATGACGGAATTCAGACGTGCAACCTCTGTGGTGGGGAGGAGCGTTGGACGGCTCCCACCGAGCCGACCGTCCACGGTGAGCGACTCCGGCGCACGCTTCACCTGGTCCACCTCGTGAAGCAACACCTTCCCAAGGTCCAGGCGACGTTCACCGCACAAGGACGGCGGGAAGAGGTCTCAGTCACCGATGGCGAAGCCGCCGAAGGATGAGTTCGACCGTGATACGAATCATTGCCACAAGGCGACGACAAGGTCAAGGATCTTGTCGGCACCGACAAGGACGACGCCTGACAGCACCTGATGCCCGTACCTTCAGCCCCGCCCCGAGTACACGTCGGGACGCTGTTGACAGCATTCCGCCCCGACGCCTCGCGGTAACGGGGCGGAATGCTGTCGCGTGTGTAGTGGCTCTGATGCGGCACCCGCGTGGCCGGGTGACCGCCGTGGGCTCAGCGGAGCCGGTCGGCCCGGATCGACGCGAGTAAGGCGCCGAAGGCCGCCCGGTCGACCACGAGGGTGCCGCCGTCCCGGTTCTTCGTGTCCCGGATGCCGACCAAGCCTGAGGCCTGGCCGATCTCAATGCAGTTGCCTTGTTTCGCCGACCGTGCCGACGTTCTCCACCCACTCATGGGTTGTACCGTCATGGTGATGCCTCGCCTCCAGCGTGGTGATCAGCGGCGGCTGTGATGACCTTCAGTGAGTCAGCCGGGGTCATCGCAGCCGCTCGCAGGCTACGACGCGCTTCGAGGAAGTGGGCAACCTCGTCAGCCGCATCGAGGAATGTTCCGTGGGTCATGTGCTCTAGATGGGCGATCGGCGGCGCATCCGCAAACTCCCACACCGTGAAACTTCCCGCGTGCGCGTCGAGCATCCCCGCGTCGTTCCGCAGGACCAGAACCTCGAACTCGCCCCGGCTGGCACGGGCGGTGATCTCTTGGAGCTGGTCGGCCATCGTCGCGCGGCT
Source organism: Actinoalloteichus fjordicus (assembly GCF_001941625.1). Lineage (NCBI taxonomy): Bacteria > Bacillati > Actinomycetota > Actinomycetes > Pseudonocardiales > Pseudonocardiaceae > Actinoalloteichus > Actinoalloteichus fjordicus. The sequence goes on along the minus strand of NZ_CP016076.1, from coordinate 459,920 downwards.
ACCGATCCGACGCCACAGCACTGACTCATCGAGAATTACTTCGACCGTCGGGGCCGAAACGCCGCGCATGACCTGCTGACGGCCCATTCTCGTGAGCACGAGCGAGTCGTCCGCGCCGTCGACACCACCGTGGATGACTGCGCGGGCATAGGCGGGAGTCTGGAGCAGACCGGGCACCAGGGTCATCGTCCATTCGGTGATCGCCGTTGCGTCCTGTTCGTACATGAGCAGCGTTGCGAGCTGCTCGGGCACATGGCCGACCGTCCATCCGGGACGACCGTTTCCCTCAGCCAACCCGAGTATGTGATTCCTCTCTTCGGGTGAAGCTTCCAGTGCGCCGAGGAGACTCGACAAATCACGAGGTGAAAGCCATTTTGTGGCGCCTTCGATCCTCCCGAGGATGGTGGAGTGAATGCCGATTCGTCGGCCTACCTCACGGGCGGACAGGCCCTTCTGTTCACGCAGGGTGCGCAGTGCGTGTCCGACAGCCCTGGCCCTGGGAGTTCTAGTCACGCGCCTCATGTGACACATGGTAACTCCTCCAATACAGATTTGCTGGACCGCGACCATTTGCATCAGGTGTCACTGTGGCGAACGATCGCTGTGTGGCGCCCCAGCTCGGGGCGTGTCTCACGGGGGTGAGCGAATGACCGTCGTCCTAATCGTCCTCACAGCGTTCGGCGCCTGGTATGCCGCGCTTCAACTCTGGTGGGCCGTCCGATGACCGCTCTCGGAGGCGACACCGCAACGAGGTGGGCAGGGGTCCGGCCTGTCGCCCTCGCCCACTGCCACGACCCGACCTACCGAGCTGTCGACGTCGCGGTCTGCGGCGCCGTGATCCGTCCCGCCGATGACGGCGAGCGGTTGCCTCGCTGCCCCGGCTGCTTCCCCGGCGGTGACTGATGAAGCCGTGGATGCGCAGGCGCGAGGGCGAGACCGAGCAGGACCGCAGCAGGCGGCTCACGCGCACCTGTTGTTGGTGTGGCCGTCAGGACGCGGACTTTCCTACGTCCGACGCCCACGAGATGCGCTGCGATCAGCGGCCTGGAACCCATCGACCCACTGGAAGCGACCACCCCGAGACCGGCCACAACGGAGACGAGGAGCCATGACGACGACACTGCCCGACGACCAGCAACCACCCGGCTCCCCGCAGACGGCCGCCGTCGGGAAGCCGCCTCCGCTGCCTACGCTCCGCAGGCCGGGTCTGCCTCGCGCCGCCGGACGGCCGTCATGACCGCCACCGCCGACGCTCTCTTCGCTCTGCTCCTCGCCCTGTGCATCGGCTTGCCCACGGTGGACGTCGTCTGGCGATGGTGGCGGGCCGCGCATCCGGCTCGGCGGTCGCCGTCGCGGTCGGACTGGGCACGGCTCCGAGCCGCCGACCAGCGCGCCGCTGCGCGCCGGGCACCGGCGCATCGGGCGCCGGAACATCGAGCACCGGAACATCAAGCGGCCGGCCGGCAGACACCCAGGCACCGGGCACCCGAGCCCCAGGCATCCGGACATCACGCATCGGGACGTCGAGTTGCCGCACCGCCGATCCCGGCTGGGCAGCCGGGCGGGCGGCGAACCGCCGCAAGCGGCATCGACGCCGATGCGCGGGAGCGGGCTCGGCGTCGGCGGGCCGCCGTGGTGCGGCGGCTGGATGTGGTCGCCGCGCAGTGTCGACGGTCGGCCTTTCTGTCACGCGAGTCCGACGCGCGGTGGGCCGCAGCCGGGCTGGACTCGCGCGTTCTCGGGGACCTTGACGTGACCGGCCGCACCGCGTGGACACCGCAACCGGCTCGGCCTGCCTGGGGCCTGCCGAACCGTCGTGGCGCGCTGATCAGGCCCGCCCTCGGACCCGAGCCGGTGGCGGCGGTGCTGACTCGGCTCGGTCACCTGCTGCGGACCCGCGCCGGGCTGGTCGCGGCGATCATGCGCGCCCGCCGCCTGCTCGGGTCGCCCGTGCCTGGGTCCGGCCCGCCTCTCAGCCGCGAACCGGTTCGCGACCGGCTCGTTCTCGGCCAGTCCCCTCGGTTTCGGCTCCCCCGCGTCCGCGCCGCCGCTCGAATCCGGCCCTACCTCCGCCCCGGCCTCCACGCCGCCCGCCTCCCGGCGGTGGACCCATGAGCGCCGCCGCCGACTCCGCCCGCTCCTTCGATTCGGCCCACGCCCCCAGCTCCGGCCACGCCCCCGGCTCCGGCCACGCAGCCCGCTCGGCCAACGCCGATGGCTCGGCCAACGCCATCGGCTCGGCCCATGTCACCGGTTCCACCCACACCGCCGGTTCCACCCACACCGCCGGTTCCACCCACACCGCCGGTTCGGCCGGCTCCGCCGACGAGGCGGTGCCGGTGCGTGCGCCCACGCTGGGAGACGAGCCGCCGGGCTCGGCCAGTCCGCCGGCTCCGGCACCTCCGCAGCGGTGGGCGGGGCGGTTCCGTCGGCTGGAGCACTGCCGGGACGAGTCGTATGAGTCGGTGAACGTCGCGGTGTGCGGGGCGGTGCTGGTGTCGGTGGCGGAGTGGGTGCGGCTGTTGCGCTGTCCGAACTGTTTCCCGATGGAGGACTCATGACGGGCCTGGCCTGGTTCGTGCGCACAGTGCGCTCCGGAGACTCGCATCTCGCCGAGGCCGCGTGGAACGGCTACGACCCGATCCGCCCGCTCTGCGCCCCGGACGTGGAGTTCCGGGCGATGAACCGGCGTCCACTGCGGATGTGCTTCTACGACGAACAGCGCTGCCCGCTGTGTCTGGGACACACCACGACCCCGTCGTGGACCCCGCGCCTGCTCACGGCGATACCGCCATGACCACCGACGACTCGATCAGGCCCACGCCCCACCACCACCCGAGACCGCCTGCCCGACCCGGCAGCCGACCTCGTCGAGTCTGGCGAGAACGCGACGGTTGACCAGCGGAGACCGCACGCGATCCCCCTGCGACGATCCTCAGGAGACACCCCACGCATGTCCGAGACCGATCCCATCGACACGGCCCGAGTCGACACCACTCGGCCCGACACCACGCAACACACCACGCGGCCCGAGACCACCCGGCGGGACACCACCGGGCCCGAGAGGACCCTCCCCGGCGGGAGAGCACACCCGGGCACCACACCCCTGGGCACAGCGCCCCCAGACACAGCAGACGCAGGCACAGCAGACGACACCACCTCGGGCGGCCCCCAGGCCATCAGGCCGGCATCGGCCCGAGCGGCGGCCACGTCGACGACCGCGTCCCGGTCGCCGGTCGTCACGGGCAGGCAGGCCGCGCCCGACGGCCGGGTGCCGCTCGACGTCGCCGTCGGCGCGCGCACGGTTGCGGCCGAACCCTGGGTGATGTGGGAGACGCTGATCGCCGCCGTCCAACGCTGGACCGTGCAACCCGCCGACGCGCTCCGGAACTGCCACGGCATCTCCGTCTACGACTACCGACTTCTCCGGCTGCTGGCCCGCGCACCCCGACCGATGCGCAAGGCCATCGCCAACACCGCACTCGACCTGCCACCCCGCAGCCTCGACCACAGCGTCACCCGCCTCGCCGACCGCGGCTACCTCACCGTCACCGGCCGAGGCAACGAGAAACGACTGGCACTCACCGACTTCGGCATCGAATTCCTCGAAGCGGTCATCGACACCCTGCGCACCGTGACGTCGGATTCGCTGCCCAGTACGGCACTGCCGCCCAGAGACCGCGCTGTTCTCGTCACGCTCCTCAACCGGCTACGCCGCTGAGATTCCCGCCCCGATCGCGCTCGCCGGGCCGCAGGCCGCCTCGGACGAAGGTCACGGGCAAGCGCCACGGTGCCCTCGGGCTGATCGGACGGTCGGCCGGGCAGTGCGGTCGTCGAGCGCAGGCTGTGCCGCCGGGCCCGTCAGGCGGGTCCGGCCGTGCGGTCGCCTAGCCGCCGAGCGGTTGAGCCTCGCCTCACCAGCGTTGGCCGCGCTGCACGTCGGTGATCCTCGGCTTGACGTCCACGAGATAGACGAGCGCCGCTACCAGGCCCGCGATCCAGAAGATGGTTCCCGTGCCGGAGGGTCGGAACAGGACCAGGGCGGCGGTGGCGCCGCCGGTGATGCCCAGCCAGGCGTTCTTGCTCAGCTTGTCGGCCGCGACGAACGCATCGGCACGTTGTGACAGGGCATGGCCGAAGGCGAACAACCCGGCGGGGATGCCCGCGAGCCAGATCGCGAAGATGATCCACATCTGCGGCACGAGCGCCGAACTCACGGACATGGGTACCACCCTACGACGCGACGCCGCCTGCTCTCATCATCAGCAGATCCTTCCCATGCCCGGCGGCACTCTCACCAACCGGCCGCACAGCGTGGCGGGCGGCACGCACACCGCCGACGGCCGCCCACTCGCCGGCAGCGGGCGGCCGTGTCGATGCGCTCGATCATCAGGCGGTGTCTGCGCCGCCGTCCTCGTCCTGGGCCTTGGGCTTCGCGGCCTTCGTGGCGGCGGGCTTGGCCTTCGTCTCCGACCTGGGCTTCGTCGTCGTGCTGCTCTTCCTCGGCGCGGTCCGGTTCGCGGTCTTACGCGCGGTGCTGCGGACGGCGGAGCCTGCCTTGGCGCCCGCGTCGAGCACCGCCTCCGCAGCCTCGTCCGACTGCTCCTTGGTCGTCTCGGCGAGGTCCTCGGCGGCCTGCTCGGTGGCGGCGGCGGCCTTCTCCCCGACCGATCGCGTGTTACGCGTCACCTTTCCCAGCACGTCGTCGGCGAGTTCACGCACGTCGTCGACGGCGTGCTCGACCCGCTCCTGGGCCGTGCCGACGCCCGCCTCGACCTGGCTCCACGCCCGCTGGACGTCGGGCCGCGAGCGCAGCCTGCCCAGCGTCGCCTCGCCCCGCTCGGCGAGGTGGCCGTAGAGCTGTAGGGCCGCCTGCGTGTAGGCGTCGACCAGCTTGCGCAGCTCAGCCGGGTCGAGCTTCTGGCGCAGCTCCTCGAAGTCGTTCGGCAGCTCGCCCGCGTTCGCCCGCGCGGTCTCGGCGCCCTCGGCGACGCGGTCGCGGACCTTGCCGAGCAGGTCGACGACGGCCTTGGCCGCGAGGTCGCCCGCGCCGAGCGCGGCCAGCAGCGGGGTGCGGGCCTGCTCCGCAGCGGTGCCGAGAGCCGAGTCGGCCTGCTCTCGAACCTTCTTCACGTCTTCTGAATCGGGCAGGGTGGGCATCGCTTCGGATCACTCCTTCTCTTGGAGGAAAGACTCGTACACGGCGAGCAGCGCCTGTTTCTGCCGCTCGGTCAGCTGCGGATCGGCGTGGATGGCGTCGGCGACCGGCCCGCCGCCTCGGCTTTCGAGGAGCCCCGCCTGGAGATACAGCGTCTCCGCAGAGATCCGCAGCCCCTTGGCGATCTGCGCCAGGATCTCCGCGCTCGGCTTCCGCAGCCCCCGCTCGATCTGGCTCAGGTAGGGATTGGAGACGCCCGCCTGCTTCGCGAGCTGGCGAAGCGAGATCTGCGCCTTGTTCCGCTGGGTGCGGATGTACTCCCCGATGTCGGCGACCGCCTGATTGACCACCTTGTCGACTCGTTCCACCGGTTCACTCCCTCCGCACGTACTCCACGGTAACCCCAAGTGCTAGCTACAGCAAGCGCGCAGCTTGCACTCGGGCTCCGGTCGAGTTCGCCGACGGTCGGATTCACTTCCCGCCGTCCCCCGGCTCATCCGCGCTGGTCGGCGAGCCGCCGACGGCCCGGACGAGCAGGCCCCCTGCCGACGCCGCCGCTAGAGTCGAGGGATCATGCGTGATCTCGGCGGTCCCTCCGTGTTCGCAGCGGTGGCGGCGGGCGGGGCGCTGGGCACCCTGGCGCGCTACGGGGTCGGCCTGCTCGCGGAGCCCGTCGGCGGCGGACTCCCCGTCGGCACCCTCGGCGTCAACGTGCTCGGTTGCCTGCTCATCGGCGTGCTGACCGCCGTGCTGGCCGCCGAGGATCGACATCGGCTGTGGCGGCCCTTCCTCGGCACCGGAGTGCTCGGCGGCTTCACGACCTTCTCCGCCTACGCGGTCGACGTCCAGGGACTCATCGTCGCAGGGCACACCGGCACGGCGCTGCTCTCTCTCGTCGGCACGCTCGTCGCCGCCGTGGCGGCCACCGTCGCGGGCCGGGCAGTCGGGCTGCGCATGGTCCGGGCTCGATGACCGTGCTGCTGGTGGCGCTGGCCGGGGCGGCGGGCGCGGTGCTCCGACATCTCGTGCACGTCCTGCTGCCCGCCGACCGGCCCGGGGTGGCCTGGCCGACCCTGATCGTCAACGGCGTCGGCACCCTGCTGCTCACCCTGATCGGGGCACTGAGCACCACCGCGACGAACGGCGCCGTACTCGGCATCGGGTTCTGCGGTGCCCTCACCACCTACTCGACGTTCGCCGCGCAGACGGTGGCACTCGCCGAGCAGGGTCACCGGTTCCTCGCGGCGGCCAACATCGGGCTCAACCTGCTGGTCGGCGCGGTCGCGGTGCTGATCGGGACACTCCTCGGCGGCTTCCTCGGCTGACCTCCCGGTCCGGGCCCCGACTCGTCGAACACGGGCCTCCGGGGGCTCGATCCGCCGAGGTCGCGACGCTCCGCCGCCCGGTAGGCCGTGGTCTCCTCTCCGACTGCGACGACCACCGCTGGTCACCCGGTAGCGTGGCCGGTGATGACGAGCATCGACAAGACGATGGACGCACTGCGCGGGGACGCCGAGCACGGCGATCAGGAGGCCGCGCGGGAGCTGGGCAGGCTGCTGTGCCTCCAGCCCACCCTCGACGACGGCGACAGCGCCGACGACCGCTGGCCCGGCGAGCTGTGGCTGCGCATCGCGCTGGCGCGGCGGCCCGACGACACGATCGCCGCCACGCTGCTCGCGAGCGAACTGGTCCAGCAGATCACGGCCATGCTGAACGGCGAGCCGTCCTTTGACTCCGACTCGGCCGAGGAGGCGGTGGACCGCCGCATCGCCGAGGTGCGCGAGCTGTACGCCGGGGTGCTGGCCGTCGACTCGTCCGACCCGGCCGCCGAGGCGGGCACGGCGCTGCTCGACGAGGTGATCGAGGGCGAGCAGCCGGACCCGTCGACGATCGGGTACAGCTACTACCTCGTCGAGAACGACGCGGGTCACAGCTCGACCGGCCACCTCGAACAGCTGGTCGTCACGGACCCGGACGAGCTGCGCTGGGCCTGCGGCCACTGGTTCGAGCGGTACGGCGGACTCGCAGGCTTCACGATGGCGACCTACGTCGACGGGGAGCAGGTGCGCGTCACCGATCTCGGCGCGGTGACCGTCGATCCCGACGATCTCCCCGACTGGGCGGCCGTCGACATCCCGCCGCTGCCCGGCGAGCTGCTCCCGATCGGCCATCCGGTCGGCCCCTGCCACTACGGCTACACGACGCACCCGGTGGACTGACCGGCCTGCACCGCAGGCCGGTCCGATCGAGCCCCTGAGGACGCAGGCGCAGTGCTCCTCACCTGCCGGGAACACCCGGCGCGGGCTGATCCCGGTCGCCCCCGAGGTAGCGCAGGACGGCGAGGACCCGGCGGTGTCCGCTCTCGTCGGGGGTGAGGCCGAGCTTCTGGAAGATGTTGCCGATGTGTTTGTGCACGGCCCGCTCGGTGACGACGAGTGTGGCGGCGATGGCCGCATTGTCCCGGCCCTGCGCCATCAGCCGCAGCACCGCCAGCTCGCGCGGCGTCAGGGTGTCCACCGGGTCGCCGTCCCGCCGGACCAGCAGCTGCGCGACGACCTCCGGGTCCATCGCCGTGCCGCCGTCCGCGACCCGGCGCAGCGCGTCCAGGAAGGTCTCGACCCGGCTGACCCGATCTTTGAGCAGGTAGCCGACCCCGCCCCGACCGTCCCGGAGCAGCTCCCGCGCGTAGGTGCGCTCCACGTACTGCGAGAGCACCAGCACCGGCAGGCCCGGACCCGCCCGGCGGGCGGCGAGCGCCGCCTGGATGCCCTCGTCGCGGAAGGTCGGCGGCAGCCGCACGTCGACCACGGTGACGTCGGGCCGATGCTCGGCCACGGCGGCCAGGAAGCTCGGCGCATCCGACACCGTCGCGGCGACCTCGAAACCCGCCGAGCTCAGCAGCAGGTTCAGCCCCTCGGCGAGCAGCACGTTGTCCTCGGCGATCACGACCCGCACGGCAGCTCCACGGTGATGGTGCTCGGGCCGCCACGGGGGCTCTCCACCGTCACGGCGCCGTCCAGGGCCGCCACCCGACGACGGATGCCCGCGACCCCGGTGCCCGCCGTCTCGTCGATGCCGCCCCGGCCGTCGTCGCTGATCGCCACGTAGAGGGCGTCGCCGACGCGCCGCACCCACACCGTGACGAGTTGCGCGCCGCTGTGCTTGCCGACGTTGGTGAGTGCCTCGGCGACCACGAAGTAGGCGGCGGCCTCCACGGCGGCGGGAATCCGGCCGAGCGCCGACTCGGCAGCGGCCAGCTCTACATCGGCGAGGTCCCCCACGCCTGTGCCGGGTGTATCGCCTGCGACGTCTGCCACGTCTAAGGTCGTGGGCACCGTGCAGCGGGCCGCCAACGCGCTGAGCGCCCCCGGCAGACCCCGGTCGGCCAGGATCGGCGGGTAGATCGCGCGCACTACGTCCCGCAGCTCGGTCATCGCCTCCTCGGCACCGTCCCTGGCCTGCTGCATCAGCTTCACTGCTGCCGCCGGGTCGTCGGCGAAGGTCCGCTCCGCGATGCCGAGCCGCAGAGCGATGTTCACCAACCGGGCCTGGGTGCCGTCGTGCAGGTCGCGCTCGATGCGCCGCAGTTCCGCGCCGTGGGCCAGCAGAGCGCTCTCGCGGGTCTCCGTCAGGTTCTCCACCCGATCGGCGAGTTCCCGCCGGGTCGCCGAGGACAGGAGGACGAGATCGAGCCGAACCTGCACGCCCGCCAGCCACGGCACGACGAAGGGCACCAGCAGCGTGAGGACGAGCGCCTGGATCGGCAGGAAGATGACCGCCTGCCACCAGCCGATGATCGGGATGCCCAGGACGGTGGGGGGCGGGCTGAAGAGGTGCCAGGTCGGGATCAGACTCAGGACCATGACCGGCATCAGCAGGAACATCAGGGCGGTGACGCTGAGGATGAAGCCTGCGGTGAACCGGACGAACAGCCAGGCGAAGTCCCGGAAGATCAGCGGATCGCTCAACGCCTGACGGAAGGCCGTGAGTCCCGTGCCTGTTGAATCCAGCGGCCTCGTGGTCACCGGTCGACCGGCGTGGGCACCCGCCCGGCGACGCTCCCCGTTACTGACCGCCCGCGTCGCCGAGAGAAGCAGCGGCGTGGTGACGATGCCGATTCCGACGGGGATCAGCGCCGCGCTCACCATGAGCAGGCAGAAGAGCGCTAACGCGATCGGAAAGGAGACGATGGTGGCCAGGGAGTATCTGGTGGCGCGTCCCACCTGGGCAAGCCGTTCCCGCACGAGGTTCATCTCCTTGTGGCTCGAGTGACGCTGATCAGTCTGACCTCGGCTTGCGCCCGGCACAGTGGAGTGGGCTACACCTTTCGTCGGCGTCCGGGCCATGGTGCCCCGGAGTTGCGCCCTCGGTCCTCGGCGGTCGTCGTCGGGGGGCCGCCGCCCAAATGACGGGGCCGGTGACGAAGGCGGGCGCCGCGTGACTCCTCGCACTCCCACGAGGGCGGCGACGGATGCTCCCGGTCGGCACACGGCAGCGCAGACCGCCGGAAACGTCAGTCGGTCGGGCGATCTTCCTTGACGCCGGGCCGGGTTCGCGGGGCACCATGGTGATCACCCAACGTGATCTGGTGGAGGCTCTCCGTTGATGATCCTCGCGCGGACAGACCCGCGCGCATGACACCGCCCGACGACATCGCCGCCCGACTCCGCGCCGCATTGAGCGGACTCCGCTCCCACGAGCTGCGCGACATCCACCGTCATCTCACTCGGAACCTCCGTCCGTTCCTGGACCAGCTCGACGCCGACAGCGGCGATCCCGGCCTGCACTCGACCTCTGCGCTGTTCACCGAGGGACCGCAGGCGAGCGGGCCCGCCACAGACCAAGACCACGTCCCGGAGTCCGGCGCAGGCGGTGGGCCTGTCTGCGCCGGGTCGGGCGACGATCGGCCGAGCCTGCCCGGTCTCGGCGACACCGATCTCGTCAATGCCGATCTCCTCAACGCCGAGGCAGGCAACGCGGAGATCATCGACACCGACGGCGCCGAGGCAGGCGACGTCCACGCGAACACCCGCGCCGCAGGCACCGGCCGGGTCGAGACGGAACGACCTCCGGACTCGCGTGAGCGATTCCTGCGGGGCGGTCGACCGGGCGGCCCCGGCGCGCCAGATCGGCCGGACCGGCGCGAACCGACGGGCCAGGATCGGCAGCCTGCCGGCCGAGGTCAGCCGCAGCGCTGTGCCGACGGCGCACCGCAGGCCGTGCCGCCGACAGCGATGTCCTGCGGACGTCGATCGGGCGGACTCGTCACGACGCCGGTGGAGGACGGCCTCGGCACACCGGTCGGCAGTGCAGGCGAGGAGCGGCGAGCGGCGGCAGGCGGTGATCGCGGGCGGTGCAGGCGTACGGCGATCCTGCCTCGGTGACGACAGGAACCGGGGTGCGTCCGGCCCGACCCACGTCCTCCTCCCGCCGCGTCCGCCGGGCCCGCCGATCACGCGGTCGGCGGGCCTCGCTGACGCAGGGGCAGGCAAGCAGGCAGGCGCAGCGGCCCGCGCCTCGGCGACACACCGCCGTCGGACGCGGGCAGGCCCGTGATCGGCCACCGCCGCGCCGGGTCAGCGCGTCTTCGTGACCTTGTTCAAGCCGCGCGGCCGGTCGGGGTCGAAGCCTCGGGCCACCGACAGGCCGAGCGCCAGCCGCTGCACCGGCAGCACCTCGATGATCGGCGCGACCTCCTCCGCCGTCGCCGGTACGCCGACATGCACCGAGGCGGCCAGTGTGTGAGCGGCCGATCCGACCGCCACCACGTCGGCGCCACGAGATCCCACGACCTCCATCACAGCCGAGGTGGCCCGGCCGCCCGCCCCCTCGCCCGCGACGGCGAGCACCGCAGTCTCCTCGTCGACGGCGGCGACCGGCCCGTGCAACAGATCGGCACCGCTGTAGGACCGCGCCGACAGATAGCTCGTCTCCGCCAGCTTCAGGGCCGCCTCGGCCGCCGTCGCCGAGGAGAAGCCCCGGCCCGTGGTCACGACGCGATCGACGAAACGCCAGCGCCGGACCGCCTCGGCCACCGGGTCCGCCGAGTCCGCCAGCGTCGCGGCGGCCAGGTCGGGCAGCGCGGCGGCCTCTTCGCCCGTGCCGCCGCGCACCGCGTCCACCAGCAGGTACAGCGCCAGCAGTGTCGCGCTGTAGGTCTTGGTGGCCGCCACGGCGACCTCCCGGCCTGCCTGGATGTCCACCGCCAGCTCGGCGACGCCGCTCAGGTCGGACTCCGCGGTGTTGGTGACGGCGACCGTCAACGCGCCCTGAGCGCGGGCCCGCTCCGTGACCTCGACGAGGTCCGGCGAGCCGCCGCTCTGGCTCACCGTGATCAGCAGGACGTCGCTGAGGTCGGGGCGGGCCCCGTAGAGGGTGGTGGTCGACGGCGAGACCAGGCCCGCAGGCAGTTCCAGCAGCACCTCGATCAGGTACTTCGCGTACAACGCCGCGTGGTCGCTGGACCCGCGAGCCGCCAGCAGCGCGAACCGGGGACGCCGCCGGGCGATCACCGAGGCGACCTCCGAGGTCGCGGCCCTGGCGGCGAGGAGGCGGGCGAACACGGCAGGCTGCTCGGCGATCTCGGCGGCGGTGTGGGTGCCCGCAGGCGAGTCGGTCATGACGATCCCTTCGGCGACGCCTGGGCGTCGACCAGCAGTTCGGCGACGGCACGCAGGCAGACCAGCGAACCGCCGTGCGAGTCGATCCGGGGGAACTCGCCGAGCGACGGTCCCGGCGCTCCCGTCTCGACGTGTACCAGCTCCACCCCGGCGTCGACCAGTCGCCCGATCAGTTCGCGAACCCAGGGGTGGTGCGCAGCGTCTCGGGTCGTGACGACCACCGGGCCGCCCGCCGCCGCCGCGATCACCCGCTCGGGGTCGGATTCGACGAGTCGCAGGACGCGGACGTCGGAGGCCGCCCCCTGCGTCTCCCGCAGCACCGGTCCGAGGCCCCACGGGACGTCGCCGACGGCGATGGTCGGCGCCACGGCCAGGTCCACGACCAGCGGCGGGCAGGCGAGTCGGAGATCGCCGCTGACCCGCAGTGCCCGGCGGGCGGCGATCAGGCCGACGTCGTCTGCGATCCGGGCGCCGCTGCGCGATCCACCGCGCGGCGCGGCCAGGCCGATCGTGGCCAGCCGGGTCACCGACTCCGCGATGCGTTCCTCCGTGAGGATGCCCGCCTTGACCGAGGCGACCACCGCTTCCTGGGCGGCGAGCGCGACGCTCTCGTCGGCCAGCTCGCCGCCGAGGCACAGCCCGTCGGCCCCGGCCGCCAGGGCCAGCACCGCACCCCGGCCGATGCCCTCGGGCACCAGCGAGTCCAGGGCGATCGCGTCCGGACTGTGCCCGGAGATCGCCGCCATCTCCAGGGCGTCGGTGATGATCGGCCCGTCGAACCCGAGTTCGGTCCGCAGCACCCCGCCCAGCACTCGCGGGTTGAGGGTCGCGGGCTCCGGTCCCCAGTCCGTCACCACGAGGTGCCCGGTCATCACCGCCCGAGCCCCGGCCCGGATGCCCGCCTGGAAGGGCACCAGATCCCGCGCGTACATCTCCTGCTCGGTGCGGGGCAGCACGGGAAGGGCATGGTGCGAGTCGGACTCGGCCGCGCCGTGGCCGGGGAAGTGCTTGAGGCAGGCGGCGACCCCGGCGGCCTGGAGGCCCTCGACGAAGGCGGTCACCTGCGCGGCGGCCGCCGCCGGGTCGGACCCGAAAGACCGCACGCCGATCACCGGATCGCCCGCGGGGGAGAGCAGGTCCGCGCTGGGCGCGAAGTCCACCGTCACCCCGCAGTCGGCCAGCCGCCTGCCCATGGACTCGGCGACCGCGCGGGTCAGCTCGACGTCGGCGGCGGCGCCGAGTGCGAGACTGCCCGGCACGGTCGAACCCGTGCCCGCGTCCAGCCGCGTGACATCGCCGCCCTCTTCGTCGATGCCGATCACGACGTCCTCGCGTTCGTCGCGCAGCGCCTCGGTGAGGGACGCGACCTGCTCGTCGTCGACGATGTTGCGGCCGAACAGCACCACCCCGCCCAGGCCGGCGTCCAGCCACGCCCGCACCCAGTCCGGCGGCGGGCCGCTGCCCAGGAAGCCGGGCAGCAGCACGCCCTTGATCAGTCGCCGGAGTTCGGCGTCGCTCACGGCGTCATCCCTTCACGGCACCGGCGGTCACGCCGGAGACCAGGTTGCGCTGCACGATCGCGAAGAACGCGACCACCGGCAGCATGAACAGCGTCGAGGTCGCCATGGTGGCGCCCCAGTCGGTTCCGAAGACGGACTGGAACGACTGAAGGAAGATCGGGAGGGTCTGGCCGCTGCCGCTGGGCATCAGGACCAGGGCGTAGAGGAACTCGTTCCACGCGGTGATGAACGCGAACACCGAGCAGGCCACCAGGCCGGGGCCCAGCAGCGGGAACGTCACCTTCCAGAACGCCTGGAACCGGCCGCAGCCGTCCACCATGGCCGCCTCCTCCAGCTCGATCGGGATGCCGTTGACGAAGTTCCGCAGCGTCCACAGGGTGAAGGGCATGGTGATCACCCAGTAGACGAGGATCAACGCGGGCAGCGTGTCGAGCAGGTTGGTGTCCCGCATGAACAGGAACATCGGGATCAACAGGGCCTCGAACGGCGCCATCTGCACGATCAGCACCATCAGGACGAAGCCCTTGCGGCCCCGAAACCGGAACCGCGACAGCGCCAGGGCGGCGAAGAGTCCGACGATCACCGCCAGGAACACCGCGGAGAGCGTCACGATCACGCTGTTGCGCAGATAGATCAGGAAGTCCGACTCGGCGAGCACCGTGACGTAGTGGTCGAGGGTGAATCCCCGAGGGATCAGGTCGTACTCGAGCGAGGTGATCTGCCCGGCGGGCTTCACCGAGCTGCTCACCATCCAGTAGACGGGGAACAGATAGACGACCGCGATCACCACGGCCAGGACGGACAGCCAGGTCCTGGTGGCCTTGCGGGGCTTCATTGCTCACTTCCCTGGGAACGCAGCAGCAGTCGGAGGTACTGGGCACTGATCGCCATCAACACGATCACCATGAGAACGCTGATGGCGGCGGCGACGCCGAAGTTGCCTCTGGCGATGCCCTCGACGTACTGGAGTACCGGCAACGTGGTGCTCCCGCCGTTCGGGCCGCCCTGGCGGAAGGCCCACACCTGCGCGAACACCTTGAAGTCCCAGAGGATCGACATGAACGTGACCAGCGCCAGCATCGGCGCCAGCGGCGGCAGCGTCACATTGCGGAACGTCTGCCAGGCGCTCGCTCCGTCGAGCCCGGCCGACTCGTACTGGTCCTGCGGGATGCCGACCAGCGCCGCATAGAGCGTCATCGCCACGAAGGGCACGGCCTGCCAGACGATCAGCGTGGCGATGATCGCCATGGTGGACAGCCCGGTGGTGAACCAGGAGTAGCGCTCGAAGCCGTCCAGCCCGATCGCCACCAGCGTCTTGTTCAGAATCCCGTAGTTCTGATCGAAGATCCACTGGAAGACGGTGGTCGCGGAGAGCTGCGGCATCGCCCAGGCGAGCAGCAGCGAGACCTGGAGCAGGAGCCGCACGCCGCTGGGCAGTCGCCGCATCAGCAGGGCGAGCAGCAGCGCGAGGCCGATGGTCAGGAGCACGCAGGTGCCGGTGAAGAGCACCGTGCGCAGCGTGATCAGCCAGAATTCAGAGTCGCCCAGCACCTCGACGTAGTTGTCGAAGCCGGTCCAGACGACCTCGCCGCGCACCAGCTCGCCCCGGCCGAGTTCGCGGAAGCTCGTCGTCAGCACCGACACCGCCGGATAGCCGAGCAGGACGATCAGCGTGACCAGTGCGGGCGCGAGCAGCAGATAGGGCATCAGCCGTTCGAGCCGGCGGCGCGGAGTTCGGGTCTCGGCCGCCGGCTCGATCATGGTTGTCGTCATCGCAGGTGATTCAGTCGTTCAGCGTCTCGGTCAACGCCGCGGAGGCATCGGCCGCCGCGTCCTCTAGCGACGCGGTGTCCGTCAGGTAGGCGGTGAGCATCGTCTTGAGCGGGTTCTGCACCTCGACGGCGGCCCAGTTGGGCGAGGCGGGGACGGCGCGGCCCTGTGCCGAGGCCTCGGCCATCGCGGCGGTGGTCGGGTTGCTCTCCAGCGGGCTGGTGTCGGTGGAGGCGCCGGGCACCGCGCCTGCCTCGGCGAGCATCGTCTGGTAGTCGGGGCTGGTGAACATCTCCAGGTAGGACTTGGCGAGCTCGGGGCTGTTCGTGCCTGCCGGGACGGCCAGGTTCTGACCGCCGAGGAACACCGGGGCGGGTCCGCCGTCGATCGAGGGGATCGGGAAGGCCGACACGTTCTCGGCAAGCTCCGGAGCTGCCTCGATCGCGCTGGCGACCTCCCACGGCAGGGCGATCATCTGAGCTGCCTGCCCGCCCGCGAAGACCTCGAACTGCTGGGGCTCGGCCTCGTCGGTGTCCATCGCGGCCGTCGTGTCGGAGGTCTCCACGAGTTCGCGGTAGGCCTCGATCCCGGCCATCGCCTCCGGGGAGTCGAGCGTGCCGGTCCAGGTTCCGTCGGCCTCGGTCGCGATCTCGCCGCCGTTGTCCCAGATCAGCGAGAGCAGGGCGTACCAGGACTGGCCGGGCAGGTAGAGCGACTGGAATGCGCTGTCGTCGCCGTGGACGTCCTCCAGGGTCTCGATGGCGGTGATCCACTCGTCCCAGGAGGTCGGCGGCTCGACCCCGGCCTGCTCGAACAGGTCGGTCCGGTAGGCGACGACCCGGTTCGCGGCCAGCAGCGGCACGCCGTAGACGGCGTCCTCGTACTCGCCGGAGACGGCGAGACCCTCCAGCCACTGATCCCCGGCCAGATCGGCCTTCCAGTCGCTCAGGTCCAGTAAGACGCCCTCGGCGGAGTACGCCGGGTTCTGGGTGTTGCCGAGTTCGATCACGTCCGGCGGGTTGTTGCTCGCGAGCGCGGTGGTGAGCAGGTCCTGGATGCCGTTCCACTGCTGAACGACGTGCTCGATCTCGACGCCGTGCTCGTCCTCGAACTGAGCGTGCAGGGCGGCGGCGTGCTCGTCGCTGAGCGAGCCGTCCATCGTCCAGACCGTGAGTGTCTCCGCGTCGCCGTCATTCGAGCCGCCGCCCGTGCCTGCGCAGCCGGTGGCGAGCAGGGCCACCGAGGCCGCCCCCGCCGCCATCGTCGTCCAGCGCTTCATGTGTGTCCGCCCTTCCGCCCGACGACATCGCGGGCGACCCAGTAGATCCGAGAACCACCAACAGTGGTGTAGACCAATGTGACGAGGGTGGGTGGCGTCACAAGGCATGTCAAGACCGTTGCCGAAGACGTTGCAATAGGGCGACCCGGCGGCGGGGAACTCCGTGGTCGCCCGTGGCCCCCGACCACGGGTTCTGCGCCCGACCCACGCTCCGCACGCACGGCGCCCGCCCGGAGACGACGCGACACCGGGCGATCCGACGACCGCCACGTCGGCGCTCGGCTCGCTCGGCCCGCCGAGACGGTGCCGAGGCGAGCGGCGTCCGCGCGCCGTGGATCATGCGACCCCCGGCCGGAGCGTGCGGCAGACTGACCGTCATCACAGCACAGGCATGCTGTCGTCCGGCACACCACGAAGCGGGACGTGATCTGGTCGTACTCGGGGAGAACCGCATCATGGAGATGCAACATGCGATATGAACATGCGGTTCACAGCGAGGAGGAGGCCATGCTCGGTACCACGCCCGCAGGCGGCGGAGGCGGATCGCCGGTCCGCGTCCAACGGGAGCCCAAGTACTGGGGCCTGAAACGCCACCTGCTCGACCTGCTGCGCTCCATGCCGCCGGGGACCCCGATTCCCACCGAACGATCGCTGGCGGCCGACTTCGACGTGTCACGGACGACCGTCCGGCAGGCGCTCGCCGAGCTGACCGTGGAGGGGCGGCTGCTCCGGGTGCAGGGCAAGGGCACCTTCGCCGCCGAGCCGAAGGTGGCACAGCGGCTGCAACTCTCGTCGTACACCGAGGACATGCGGGCGCAGGGACGACAGCCCGCCTCACGGATGCTGGAGTCCGACGAGCTGCCCGCCGAGACCGAGCTGGCCAGGCTGCTCGACGTGAAGGCGGGCGCCAAGGTCCTGCGGCTGCGCAGGCTGCGGCTGGCCGACGGGGAGCCGATGGCCATCGAGACGACCCACCTCGCGCTCGGCAGGTTCCGGGGACTGCGCAGGCACATCGCCAACGGCGGGTCGCTCTACGAGGTGCTGCGCGAGCGGTTCGGCGTCGAGCTCGGGCACGCCGAGGAGACGATCGAGACGGCGCTGGCCAGCCCCGAGGAGGCCGAGCTGCTCGGCTCCGACATCGGACTGCCAATGCTGCTGCTGTCTCGGCACTCCTTCGACACCACCGGCGAGCCGGTCGAGTGGGTCCGTTCGCTGTACCGGGGTGATCGGTACAAGTTCGTCGCCAGGCTGAACCCGCCGCTGCCGGGCAGCAGGCGCGACTGAGCAGACGCGGACGCGCCGGGGGGTCACACCGGGCGGCCGCGATCGACGTGACGTTCGTCTCGACCGGTTCCGGGGGACGTCGCGCTCCCCTCGGCGACGCCTCGTCCGAGGCGATCATTCCTTCGGCGCGGCTCGCGCGCGGGCACCGACGACGAGCGGGATTGGTACGTCTACTTCTGACGGACTGCGTCAGCCCATAGGTTGCCAGGCAACAACAGCGGGCGACCGGCCGTCACCTTCCGTGAATCTACCGGGGGGTAGATCACTCCCTGTACGTCAAATGGACGCCAAAGATCGCCCTGTTCCCCCGAATGGCGGCTTTCACCAGGAGGTTACGGGGCCATAACTTCACCCCTAACGGGTGACGGTTCACCCGAAATGGTCTGAGAAATTCGCTCAGGCGGCGGGCTCGTTGAGCGCGTCGACCCGGTCTCGAAGACCCTGACGAGGCAGTCCGAACCGGACGTCGAGACAGGACGGGGAGATCGGCCGACACGCGACGCGGTCGGCCTTCACGTCGAGAAGTTCCCGCGGGCAGGCCCCTGCCAGAGTCCCTGCCCGCGGGGTTGTCCCAGCACTCGTATCCACGAGGAGACAACTGATGAATCGCAGATTCGCGGCTCGCGTTACCGGAGCGATGGTCCTCGCGGCGGGAACCGCCGTCGGGCTGTCCTTCCCCGCGGTGGCAGACCCCGCCTCGGACACGGACGGCTCGGCTCCCCAGACCACGGCGGCCCCGGAGATGCTGGCCGCCATGCAGCGCGATCTCGGACTCACCGAGGCGCAGGCGACCGCGAGAATCGCTCAGGAGGCCGTGGCGGTCACCGCCGAGTCCACCTTGCGCGGCACGCTCGGCACGACCTTCGGCGGGGCGGTGTTCGACGCGGAGCTCGGGAAGCTCGTGGTCGGCGTGACCGACGCCGCCTCGGCCGACGCGGTGCGAGCGGCGGGCGCGGTTCCCACCGTGGTCGAGTTCAGCGCGAGCGAGCTGGACGCGATCAAGGCTCAGATCGACGCTCTCGACGTGCCCGCAGGCGTGAACTCCTGGGGCGTCGACCCCGCGGACAACAGCGTGGTCGTCACCCTCGACTCCTCGGCCATCGACGCGGCCACCGAGGCCTTCGTGGCCGAAGCGAGCGCGCTGAGCGACGCCGTGACGATCGCGGAGGAGGCGGGCTCCCCTGTTCCACTCGCCGACATCATCGGCGGCGACCCCTACTACTTCGGCGGCAGCCGCTGCTCGATCGGCTTCTCGGTCGAGGGCGGATACGTCACCGCAGGCCACTGTGGCACCGTGGGCACGGCGACGCAGGGCAGCGACAACAGCCCACTGGGCACCGTCGCGGGCTCGACCTTCCCCGGCGCGGACATGGGCTGGGTCGAGACGAACTCCAACTGGACGCCCACCCCGCTGGTCAACGACTACGAGGGCGGCACCGTCACGGTGACCGGCTCGTCCGAGGCCGCCGTCGGCGCGTCGGTCTGCCGTTCCGGCTCCACCACCGGCTGGCAGTGCGGCGAGATCGAGGGCAAGGGCCAGAGCGTCAGCTACCCGCAGGGCACCGTCGCGGGTCTCACCCAGACCAGCGCGTGTGCCGAGGGCGGCGACTCGGGCGGCTCGTGGCTGAGCGGCACCGAGGCGCAGGGCGTCACTTCCGGTGGTTCCGGCAACTGCTCCCTCGGCGGGACGACCTTCTTCCAGCCCCTCAACCCGATCCTCTCCGAGTACGGCCTGACGCTGACTACCGGCTGATCTCGATCTGATCCGGCCGAAACGGCCTTCTCCTTTCGGCTCCGGCGACTCCCACCAGAGCGCCCTCATCCATTCGGGTGAGGGCGCTCTGTCGTGCTGCCTGGGCTGGTCCGAACGGACGTGCCGCGACTGGATCGATCGGCGGCACGAAAACCCACGGAGAGCATCGATCGATTGCTCCATGGCCCCTGACCAGCACTTTTGATCTTCATCGGCATTACTTTCCGTTATCTAGTTGCCGGCTGTTATGACACTTTTAACCTCGAATGGCGGATATTCGTAACAAGATCATCGGCCAAAACTCCCATGACAGGGGGCTTCTCAATTCACGTGACCGGATCCGAACAGCAACGAAAGAGGACGTCGATGAGACCTCCGTCCAGTCGTTCGCGGGCAGCGCTCCACGAGAGCCGCCAGTCGGCGAGAGACCGGCAGTCGTCCCGTCACATCCCTTCCGGTTCGGCATTCGAGCCACGTGCATCGCCCCCGACAGCCGGGCGGAACCCTGCCGACCCCTGCACCCGCCCGGTGCGTCCCTGCAGAGAAGACCATGGGAGACACAAGATGAAGCAGCTCAGCGCGGCGCGGATCGCCGCCGCGTTCTTGGCGGCGGCCGGTACCACGGCCGCCCTCACCCTGCCCGCCGCCGCCGCAGACCCCACCACGGACTCGGTGACCTCGGCGGTGTCCCCGCAGATGCTCTCCGCGATGGAGCGCGACCTCGGTCTCACCGAGGCACAGGCGCTGACCCGGCTCACTCAGGAGGCGGACGCCGTCGAGATCGAGGAGAGCCTGCGCTCGACCCTCGGCACGAGCTTCGGCGGCGCCAGATTCGACGCCGGGGCGGGCACCCTCGTCGTCGGCGTCACCGACAGCGCCGACCTGGCTGAGGTGCGCGCCGCAGGCGCCATCGGCGAGGTCGTCGACGACAGCCTGCAGAGCCTCGAAGGCGTGACCGCCGCGCTCGACACGCAGCTGGACTCGATTCCGGAGGGCGTCACCGGCTGGTACGTCGACGTGGAGCAGAACACGGTCGTGATGACCGTCTCCGAGAACGTCGAGGGCGCCACGCAGGCCGGGGCCGACCTGGTCACCTCGGTCGGCCTGACCGAGGCCGACGTCACGATCGTGGAGAACGCCGAAGAGCCGAAGACGCTCTACGACGTCCGAGGCGGCGACGCGTACTACTTCGGCGGCAGTCGCTGCTCGATCGGCTTCTCCGTCCAGGGCGGGTACGTCACGGCCGGGCACTGTGGCGGCGTGGGCACGGCCACCCAGGGCAGCAACCGGGTCGCCTCCGGCAGCGTCGCCGGCTCCGTCTTCCCGGGCAGCGACATGGGCTGGGTCCGCACCAACTCCAACTGGGTCCCCCGTGGCGTGGTGAACCGCTACAACGGCGGCACCGTCGCGGTCGCAGGCTCCACCGAGTCGGCCATCGGCGCATCGATCTGCCGGTCCGGCTCCACCACCGGCTGGCGCTGCGGCACCGTCCAGGCCAAGAACCAGACGGTCAACTACGCCCAGGGCGCAGTCCGTGGCATGACCCGCACCAACGCCTGCGCCGAGGGCGGCGACTCCGGGGGCTCGTGGCTGAGTGGCAGCCAGGCGCAGGGCGTCACCTCCGGCGGCTCCGGCAACTGCTCGATCGGCGGCACCACCTTCTTCCAGCCCCTCAACCCGATCCTCAGCCGCTGGGGCCTCACCCTCGTCAGGGGCTGATCCCGGTATTGCCACTCGCGTCGTCGCTGAGGACGACCGAGGGTGATCTCGCGGAGGCCGTCCCGCCTGGGTCCCCCGTTCGCGGGACGGCCTCCGTCACCGGCGCACTCGCCGGAACAACACCACGCGAGACGACCGAGAAGCCCGAGACGTCCTGGGGCGCCTCGGGAATCACCGAGGTCCCGTCTCGCGGGCACCCCGAGTCTCCGGCCGGGCCACACATCGACGCACCGACCGGATCGCCACAACAACGGGAGAACAGATGAAGCGCATCACGGTCGGCCGACTGGCCGCCGCAGTGATCGCGACGGCAGGCACCGCCGTCGCCATCGTATTACCCGGTACCGCGACCGCGACCTCGGTGGACACCGAGTCCCGCAGCACGGCGACGGCGACCGCCTCGCCGGACATGCTGGCCGCGATGGAGCGCGACCTCGGGCTGACCGAGGCCGAGGCCCTCACCCGGCTGGACCAGGAGGCCGACGCGAGCAAGCTGGCCGAGACCCTCAAGTCCGATCTGGGCGACGTGTTCGGCGGCGCGCGGTTCGACGACGCCACCGGATCGCTCGTCGTCGGAGTCACCTCCGCCGAGGCGGCGGCCGAGGTCCGCGCCGAGGGCGCGACCGCCGAGGTCGTCACGTTCTCGGAGAGCGAGCTCAACGGCGTGACCGACGCCCTCAACGCGGTCGAGGAGCAGCCTGCCGGGGTCACCGGCTTCTACGTGGACCCGGCCGAGAACGCCGTGGTCCTCACCACCTCGATCGGCAGCGCCGCTGCGGGCGAGGCCCTGGTCGCCGAGGCGGGCGTCGACAAGGCGGCCGTGACGGTCGTGGAGTCGACCGAAGCACCGGAGCCCTTCTTCGAGATCTGGGGCGGCGACCCGTACTACCCGGGCAGCAGCCGCTGCTCGGTCGGCTTCGCCGTGACCGGCGGCTTCGTGACCGCCGGACACTGCGGCGGCGTCGGCGTCTCCACGACCGGCTACAACGGTGCCGCGCAGGGCACCGTGGCGGGCTCGATCTTCCCCGGCCGCGACATGGGCTGGGTCCGCACCAACGCCAGCTGGCAGTCCGACCCGTACGTGTACCAGTACAACGGCAACGTCGTGGTCGTCAGCGGCTCCACCGTCGCCCTCCCGGGCAGCTCGGTCTGCCGCTCCGGCTCCACCACCGGCTGGTGGTGCGGCTCGATCCAGGCCCTCAACCAGAACGTCACCTACCCGCAGGGCACCGTCACCGGTCTGACCAGGACCAACGTCTGTGCCCAGCCCGGTGACTCCGGCGGCTCGTTCATCACGGGCAACCAGGCACAGGGCGTCACCTCCGGCGGCTCCGGCAACTGCAGCATCGGCGGAATCACCTACTTCCAGCCCGTCAACCCGATCCTGTCCCAGTACGGCCTCACCCTGACCACGGGATGATGACCGGCCTGCGACGTCGGTGAGCCTTCCCTGCGGGCTCGCCGTTCCGAGAGGGGAGTCCCCGCACGACGCGACGTCGTGCGGGGACGCCCCCGGCCGCATCGACGGCCGGCCGGCCTCGCCCGAGCGACCCGCGCTTGCCGCGATCGGTCGGACGGCCACGAGCTGCGCGGCGACGCCGACGGCTCCACGGGACTCGGCCGCCGCCGACACCCCGCTCAGCCTCCCCCTCATCTGCCCGCCCCGCCCCGAACACCACGACCGCCGTACATCGACGTCGTCGGTCGAGCGCATCGCCACACCTCCTGGAGCACGTCATGAGAACCCTCCACCGCGTCCTGATCGCACTCACCGCCCTGGCCCTCCTCCTCGGAGGCGCTCCGGGCGCCCTGGCGGAGACCACGCGTCCCGCCGACGAGAACACCCGACCCGGCGTCGACCAGCTCGTGCCCATCGCGGGCGGCTCGCTGGTGTCCGTCGGGACAACGGGATCACCCTGTCGGGTGTCCTTCACCGTGACCGGCGGCTTCCTCGCCCCGGCGAGCTGCGGCCAGCCGCCCGCCGTGGTGCGCGTCGGGTCCACCGTCATCGGGAACATCGCCTACGCAGGCAACACCTGGGTCTACGCCACCACGCTGTCCAACGTGACCCTCCAGGGCTGGGTGATCAATCCCGGCGCCGGGAACGTCCCGATCACCGGCTCGGTGGAGACGCCCGTCGGCGGGCAGGTCTGTCGAGTCGGCTACACCAGCGGGGTGATGTGCGGGACGCTCCAGGCCAAGAATCAGACCGTCAGCTTCCCGTGGGGAACGGTGTACGGCCTGACCAGGACCAACATCTGCCCTGACTCCGGCAGCACCGCCGCATCGCAGGTCTTCACCGGCTCGCAGGCCCAGGGCATCCCGGTCGGCGGCTCCGGCAACTGCGCCACCGGAGGAACCACGATGTTCCAGCCGGTGAACCCCATCCTGAACGCACTCGGCGTCGCACTGGTGACGAGTTGAGCGGCGTGGGGACTCGGCTGCGTCGCGCACTGTCCTGTCTGCTCACCCTCGGGCTGCTCTGCCTTCTCACCCTGGGGAGCGGGACCGCCGTCGCGGCGGCGACCGGCTCTACCGAGCAGGCGCAACTCGTCCTGAGAGGCGGTCAGGCCGTCCAGATCGCGGGCGGTCATTGTGCGGTCGGGTTCACCGTCGAGGGCGGCTTCCTCACCGCAGGGCACTGCGGCTCGACCGGAGCCCCGGTGTCCGCAGGCGGCCAGAGCATCGGCACGGTCGCGGGCTCGGTCTTCCCCGGCTCCGACATGGCCTGGGTGCGGACGGCCACATCGGTGCTCCTCGCCCCGGAGATCGATCGGCACGACGGCACGGTCGAGGTCGTGACCGGGGTTGGTCCACCGCCTACCGGTGCCCCGGTCTGCTTCTCCGGCCCGGTCGGCGGCTGGCGCTGCGGCTCGATCACCGGATTGAATCAGACCGTCTCGATGCCGGGTGGGGTTGTCACCGGCCTGATCGCCACGAACATCCCGGTGTATCCCGGCGAGTCCGGCGGCCCGCTGATCGCCGACGGTCGGGCGGTGGGGACGCTGGTCGGCGGCACGACGACCCGCAGCTACTTCCAACCGGTGACTCCGGCGCTGCAACAGTGGGGGTTGGCGATCAACATCGGCTGAGGCAGGCGGGCCGGAATCCGTCGACGAGGTGTCTGCCTGGGGCCGCCGAGCCTGGCGAACGGCTCGGCAGGCACCCGTCGTCGACCGGATGTCCACCACGCTCCGCGTGTGGTCGCCGCGTCGGCCGACCAACCCGGCCCGGATCATGCGGACCGGTGCCGCCGTCGGTGGACTCAGGCGGGTGCGGACTCCTCGGGACGCGGGTCGGTGGACAGCATCGCCATGAAGAGGGCGTCGTGCCATCGGCCCTCCCAGCGCAGCGCGTCGCGGTGCACGCCCTCGACGGTGAACCCGCACTTCTCGTAGACCCGACGCGCCCTCGGATTGAAGTCGAAGACGTCCAGGCTGATCCGATGCAGGCCCGCGACGTCGAAGGCATAGGCCACGACCAGCCGCGTCGCCTCGGTCCCGATACCCCGGCCGAAGACCTCCGGGCCGAGCAGCCCGATCCGGAAGCTCACCGAGGCGTTGTCCGGGTCCAGGTCGTTGAGGACCACCTCGCCCACCACGGCACCGTCCGCGCGACGGACGACCGCCCAGTCGGCCCGGTCATGGTGCTCCCGTCTGGTGGCGAGCCACTGCCGGATCTGCGGCTCGGTGAACTGCTGATGCGTGCCGGTCAGCCGGTTGGACTCCTCGTCCCCGAGCATCCGCCAGATGCCGTCGAAATGTCGCTCCGTCTGAGGTTCGAGCCGGATCGACCGGCCGTGGAGGACGGGTTGATCTCGGAAGACGTCCGCTCGGATCACCGAGCGAGTCAACCAGCGCAGGGCGGCGACCGTCTATCGAATTCGGCTGCGGACGGCCGACACGTCCGCCCTGCGGGCCTGGAGATCACTCATCGCGAGCCCGATCCGTGCGAAGAATCTCCCAACCAGTGGACGGCGGGTAACAATCCGACGCCGTCCGCGTTGCACGTGGAGACGGAAAGGAGACGCCACATGGGTGTCACGTTGGGCAGGATCGGGATCTGGCGCGGAGCACCGGGGGTGACCGAGGACCTCGCGGTGGAACTGGACCGCCTCGGCTTCGGCGCGTTGTCCATCGGCGGCTCACCGCCGGGAGACCTCCGACTCGTGGAGTCGGTGCTCGACGCGACGGAGCGGCTGACGGTCACGACCTCGATCGTCAACATCTGGCAGGTGCCCGCTCACCAGGTGGCGGCCTCCTACCACCGGATCGCCGAACGGCATCCCGACCGCTTCCTGCTCGGTATCGGAATCGGCCATCCCGAGGCGACCTCGGACTATCGACGGCCGTACGCCACGCTGGTCGACTATCTCGACGAACTCGACGCCGAGGGCGTCGGCGTCGAGGCTCGGGCGCTGGCGGCGCTGGGCCCGAAGGTGCTGCAACTGGCCGGTGATCGGACGGCGGCGGCCCTGCCCTACCTGACCAACCCGGAGCACACCCGGCAGGCACGGGAGATCCTCGGCTCGGCTGCGACGCTGGCCGTGGAGCAGAAGGTCGTCCTGGAGACCGACCCGGAGCGGGCCCGCGCGATCGGCCGTCCCCCGGTGGCGAACCCGTACCTGTCGCTGACCAACTATCTCAACAACCTGCGCCGTCTCGGCTTCTCCGACGAGGAGCTGGCCGACGGCGGCAACGATCGCGTGATCGACGCGCTGGTGGCCTGGGGCGACATCGACGCAGTCGCCGCCAGGGTCGAGGAACACATCGCGGCGGGGGCCGATCACGTCAGCCTCCAGGTGCTCACCGAGCGGGACGATGAACTGCTGCCCGCTTATCGCGCACTCGCCGACCGGCTGCTCTGACGCCGAGGTGCGGCGCCGCAGGCCGCTGGTGAGCACCCGGCGGCCTGCGGCATCCGGCGAAGGCGACGAAGAAGCCCGGCAGCGTTCGGGTGCGGGGTCCTCCCGGCTCGCTCCGCTGCGCGCCGCGCGGGTCGGGAGGAGCCGCTCGCGGGGTCCTCGCGGCGAAGCAGCCTGCTGGTTCGCCGCGACGTCCTAGGCCTCGCGAAGCCGGGTGGACAACGCCCGCGCCGCAGCCTCGGGGTCGGCCGCCTCGGTGATCGCCCGGACGACCACCACTCGATCGGCGCCCGCCGCAAGGACCTCGTCAAGGCGCGGCAGGTCGATGCCGCCGATCGCGAACCACGGCCTGGGCCTGCCGTCGACGGACTGCGCGGCCGTCGATCGGACGAGGTCGAGTCCGGGTGCGGTCCGACCGGGCTTGGTCGGGGTCGGCCAGCACGGTCCGGTACAGAAGTAGTCCACGCCGGGTTCCGTCGCCGCCGAGGCCGCCTGCCTCACGTCATGGGTGGATCGGCCGATGATCGGTTCGTCGCCGATCACCCGTCGAGCCCAGCTCACCGGGAGGTCGCCCTGGCCGAGGTGCAGGACGTCGGCGCCCGAGGCCAGGGCGATGTCGGCTCGGTCGTTCACGGCGAGCAGTGCGCCGTACTCGACACAGCACTCCGCGATCACCGCCAGTGCGGCCAGCTCCTCCGTAGCCTCCAACGGTTCCGCAGGCCGCCCCTTGTCCCGTAGCTGGACGATGTCGACACCGCCACGCAGCGCCGCCGAGACGAACTCGGCGAGATCGCCGCGCTCGCGACGGGCGTCCGTACAGAGGTACAGCCGCGCGTCGGCCAGCCGGTCTCGCCGCTGTGCGGCACTCATCCCAGGCATGCCGCCCAGCATAAGAGCCTGTCTTCGGTCCCCCTGGAGTCGTGAGCGGGGATCGGCGTGGCTGAGCTGCCAGGCGACTCGAGGGAGCCAGGGTGACCGACGATGACGCCGCCGATCGCCGCGCCTGCCCGCGCGACTCCGACAGCAGGGATCAGAAACAGGCTCTTCAGAGCGTGCCGTCGATTCCTGCTTCGGCGAGGGCGAATGGTGGCCGAGGGCCGTCCCGGCGGGTTACGGTGAGGGCCGGTCCGCACGGGAGCCCTGAGGGAACAGGGCTGAGAGGGGGTCTGCCGACCCCGACCGTCGAACCTGATCCGGGTCATGCCGGCGCAGGGAGCGTGGTGTCAACAGTGATGGGTGTTCGGTCGAACCGAGGACGACTCGCCGTGATCGGCGGGGGCGTGATCGGGCTGTCGACGGCCTGGCGGGCCGCGGCCCGAGGTCTTGACGTCACGGTGATCGATCCGCGGCCGGGTTCCGGGTCTTCGTGGGTGGCGGGCGGCATGTTGGCGCCGGTGTCCGAGGCCTGGCCCGGCGAGGACGCGCTGTTGGAACTCGGCGCGGCCTCGCTGCGAGCCTGGCCTGACTTCGCCGCCGAGTTGGCGGCGTCGTCCGGCCGGGAGCCGGGTCTGCGCACCGAGGGCACGGTGGTGGTCGCCGCCGATCGCGCGGACCAGACGGACCTGGATCGGCTCGCCGCTTATCTGGCGCATCTCGGCCGCGAAGTCGACCGGCTCGACGGCCGTGAAATGCGCAGACTGGAACCGGCGCTCGGCCCGGCCGTCCGCGCGGGTCTCTCGGTCCCCGGCGATCTCGCGGTGGACAACCGCATGCTGCTGACGGCACTGCGCGCAGCCTGCGACCGAGGCGGTGTCCGATTCCTGGCCCGTGAGGCGGTGTCGGCGGCGAGCCGCCCAGAGGATGGAGCGGCGAGCCACCCAGTCGACAGAGCGGCGAGCCGCCCAGAAGATGGAGCAGCGAGCCACCCAGTCGACAGAGAGGCAAGCCGCCCAGCGGGCAGAGCAGCGAGCCACCCCGAAGACAGAGCAGCAAGCCGCCCGGGCGATGGAGCGCCGAGCAGACCGGCAGGCGATCCCGGCGCTGCCTCGGCAGGCGGCCGGGTGTGGTTGACGGGCCCTGATGGCGCCGAGCCGCTCGACTTCGATCACGTCGTCATCGCCGCAGGCCCGTGGAGCACCGGCCTGCACGAACGGCTTCGCGGCGCGCTGCACCCGGTCAAGGGCGAGGTCCTCCGCCTGCGAGCGAGGCCGGGGACGCTGCCGCCGCCTCGGCGCACCGTCCGGGGGCGGGTCCGGGGCAGACCGGTCTACCTGGTGCCCCGCGACGAGGACGGGCTCGTCGTCGGCGCCACCCAGTACGAGGCGGGTTTCGACACCGCCGTCACCGCAGGCTCGGTGCGCGACCTGCTGCGCGACGCCGAGGTCCTGCTGCCCGCGATCGCCGAGTACGAACTGCTCGAATGTGCCGCCGGACTCCGTCCCGCGACAGCGGACAACCTGCCGCTGATCGGCGAGCTGGCGCCCGGCCTGCTGGTGGCCGCAGGCCATCACCGCAACGGCTTCCTGCTGGCCCCGATCACGGCCGACGCCGTGGTCGATGCGCTGCTCGGCCTGCCGACGGCGTCCGTCCTGAGCGCGGCAGACCCCGCCCGACTCCGGTCCGCATCGAGTCCGGGCGAGCCGACGATCGCGGCATCCCACGCCGACCTGGAGGAATCCGACTGATGAACGTGCTGATCAACGGCGTCGACCGCGAACTCGCCGACGGCGCCACCGTCGCCGACGCCGTCCGTGCCTGCGACGCACCGAGATCCGGCGTGGCGGTCGCCGTCGACGGTGTCGTGGTGCCGAGGGCGCGATGGGACGAGGTCGTGCTGCGACCTGCGGACACCGTCGAGCTGCTGACCGCCGTGCAGGGAGGCTGACCGACGTGGACGACACCCTGACGATCGCAGGCCGGGAGTTCTCCTCGCGCCTGATCATGGGCACCGGCGGCGCGACCGGACTCGGCGAGCTGGAGCGGGCGCTGGTGGCCTCCGGCACCGAGCTGACCACGGTGAGCATGCGTCGCACGGACACCTCGGGCGGGGCGGGCGTGCTCGATCTGCTGCGCAGGCTGGCGATCGACGTCCTGCCCAACACGGCCGGGTCCCGCACCTCGGCCGAGGCGGTGCTGACCGCCCGGCTGGCCAGAGAGGCCCTGGCGACCGACTGGGTCAAGCTGGAGGTCGTCGCCGACGACGACACGCTCCTGCCCGACCCGGTCGAACTGCTGGACGCCGCCGATCAGCTCGTCACCGACGGCTTCGTGGTCCTGGCCTACACCAACGACGATCCCGTGCTGGCCGCCCGACTGGCGGACGTCGGCTGCGCGGCGGTGATGCCGCTGGGCTCGCCCATCGGGACCGGTCTCGGCATCCGCAACCCGCACAACATCGAGCTGATCGTCGCGCGCGCCACCGTGCCGGTGATCCTGGACGCCGGGATCGGGACGGCATCGGACGCGGCGCTGGCGATGGAGCTGGGCTGCGACGCAGTGCTGCTCGCGACGGCGGTGACCAGGGCGAACGAACCGGCCCGGATGGCGAGGGCGATGCGGGCGGCCGTCGCGGCAGGCCGGGACGCCCGGCTGGCGGGCCGGATTCCCCGACGCTTCTGGGCCCACGCCTCCAGCCCGGACCGCGACGACCGGACGGCGGCCGGGTGACGGCGGGGTGACGTGGCTGGGCTGCCATCCGCCCGAGTGAACACTCTTGACGTGGCACCGGCACGAACAGCCACCATCGATCACCGATCGTGATCACGTGGAGGTAGTCCGACGGCACGCTGATCGGATACCGAAGGAAGTCCACCAGTTCGCCCGACCCGACCGTGGACATCAGGACGGCGAATCGAAAAGGGTCGAGATTCGCGTCAACCGGGCAGGCTGGAAAAAGTGATCGACCGAGACACCGTCGAAGGCGTCCTGGAAGCCGCCGAAGACGACTACATCAGCGTTCCTGAGATCATCTACTTCGTGCGCCACCAGGCACCAGACCACTTCTCTCGGCTGCGAATAGCAGCCACCGTCGCTGAGAAGCTGGTCATGGAAGGTCGGATAGTTCCGGGAGATCTGACCGCAGACGGCTTCGCGCCCTGGCGGCAGAGCCGAGAGGAGTCGGCGGAGTACATCGTCAGCGAGTGCAACAGAAAAGCCGATCGTGGCGAACGGGTCCATCCAGGCGAGATCGCCTGGTTCGACATCCCGAGCCAGACGCCGGCCCGAGCCGAAGGAGAGGAGAAGACCAGACTCGACTCACCACCCGCAGAACGCCCACCGAGCTGAGCAGACTCCCGATGGTGAGCCTGCTCGATGTGAACACCTCGCACCTGCATGGCGCAGCTGTTCGCCGTCCGCCGTCAGTCGTCGACCGACGGCACCGCGTCCTCCCGTGCCAGGCTCCATCGGTCGGGCTGCCGTGGATCGGCGGTCATGCCCAGCGACTCGCCGTCCGCGTCGAAGGCGCTGGGCTCGCTCCAGTCGACGGCGCGGACCTCCTCGATGGCGGAGCGGGCGATCAGGGTGGCCTCCAGGATCGGCGCGACCAGCAACGTCGGCCCGGCCAGGCTGCTGAGGTCGACCCTGGCAGGCTGTCTGCTCTCGTAGTCGAGCACCCGTTCCGCAGTCACGGCCGCGGGCAGCGCCTTCGCCCGTTCGTCGTCGGGCCGAAACGCCATCTGGGCCAGTGCGGCCCGCAGCGCGTGCACCGCCGAGGCAGCGCGACGCACCGTCCACTGTGCCTCGGGGCCTGCCTCCTCCAGCCGGGCCTGCAAGCCGAGCAGGTCCTGCGTCCTGCGCAGCGCGACGACGTTCGCCGAGCGCAGCGCGCGTCGGCCCTCCCTGGTGTCCAGCGCGCCGTGCGCTCCGGCGGCCAGGTCGCGCACCGCGTATACCGCCCGGTGCAGGGTGCCCGGCACGTCCGGCGTGATGCTGCCGGGCAGCACCAGATAGCTGAGGAAGCCGACGAGCAGGGCGATCGTCGCACCGATCGCGCTGATGGCGGTGATGTTGATCGCCAGTGCGGTCGGCGCACGGTCCTCCTGGAGGACCCGGACCACCACGATCACGCCGAGCAAGCAGAACAACAACAGCGGCAGGCTGGTCCGCAGTCGGGAGGCGCCGAGGATCATCGCGACGAGGCCGAACGGCAGCAGGACGCCCGGCCAGGGCAGGAAGGCGGCGACGACCGCGAGGAGCGCGACGACGAACACCACCACCCCGGTTCGTTGCAGGGCGCCTTCCATCGTGTCCCGCAGCATCGGCTGCAACACGGCGTACAGCACCAGAAGCAGGGGCGCGGCCGACTCGTCCGGCAGCCACAGGACCGCCACCATTCCCGCGGTGACGGCCAGTGCGCAGCGCAGGGAGTGCCGGAACAGCGAGGAGCGGAACGACAGGTGGGCGAGCAGGACGCCGATCGCTCGGTGCATCGCGGCCCGCGCCGAGGCCCTCGGCGCCCGGCCGGGCACCCGTTCCAGCACGGCGATCCGAATCCGCTCCAGACCGACGCGCATCGTGTCCACCGAGTCCGGCAGTTCGGCGTCACCGTGCAGATGTATCGCCCTGGCCGCCGGATCGAGCCTGGCCAGCGACGGCAGCCCGGTGCACGCCCTGGCCCGTACCGCGATGGCCAGCTCGGTCGCCACCAGCTCGGCGTCGTCGAGAACGGCCTGCAGGCGCTCCTCCTCGACGCCGTCGGCCTGATCCGTCTGCACCGCCAGCATTGCCCGGCCTGCCCGGTACTCGGCGGTCCCCACCAGGATTCGGCCCAGCCACTCCGGTGATCCGTCCGACCGCCAGATCCGCGTCGCATAGTCGAGGGAGCCGGGGTCGCGGTCGGTCAGCGTACCCGCGACGATCGCCCTGGTCGGGCCGGACGGATCGTCGCGGCCGGTGGACACCCGCAGCGCGACGGCCAGGGCCAGCCCGACCGCGCCGGTGAAGAACACCAGCGCCGGGCCGTCCTCGGCGCTGATGCCGCCGGTGATCGCCACCAGCGACGCGGCGGCGAGACTCTGCCCGACCACCGCGTAATGCCTGCCCAGCGTCGCGAGCATTCCCGAGCCGAACACGATGAGGAAGACGACGACCACCGCCGTCACCCCGCTCAGCAGGGAACCCGCCGCCATCACGACGATCAGCGCGGGCCCCGCCCAGGAGAGGGTTCGCAGGTCGGCGCGCAGCGGCCCGCCGCCCGCGACGACAAGGCTGAACACGGCGACGAGCGCGCCCGCGATCGCCGCGCCGCCGAAGCCGAGCAGCACTGCGGGCAGCGCGCCGATGCCGATGACCAGCGTCGTCAGCACCACCTGCCGCATCGGCACCGTGCCCGACTGCGGCAGTGATACCGGAATCCATACGTCTGTCAAGACCCGACCAGCCACGGGTCCGATGATCCATGAATCATCGACGAATGTGGTGGCAGCGCGCGGGGTGGCTCCGTTCGGAACCATCCCGCTGAGCCGATCGGACTCCGCCGGAACGCCTGCGGGCTGCCCAGGTCAGACCGGATCGTCGGAGACACGCCAGAAGGCCGAGACCGGGCCGGTGCCCGCGCCGAGTGGATACGCCCCCGCGACGGCACGCATGATGTAGCGCTTGCCGAACCGCACCGCCTCGGGCACCGAACACCCGCGAGACAGCGCCGAGGCGACCGCGGCCGCCAGGGTGTCCCCGCCCCCGTGGGTGTGTGGTGTGCGCATCCTCGGCCCGGGCAGCTCATGAGACTCCGCGCCGTCGAAGAGCAGATCGACGCACTCGGGGTCCTCGGCAAGATGGCCCGCCTTGATCAACACCCAGGACGGGCCGAGCTCGTGCATCGCCTCGGCCGCCTTGCGCAACCCGGCACGCGAGGTCACCTCTACTCCGGTGAGCAGCCGCACCTCGTCCAGGTTCGGGGTGGCCAGCGTCGCGATCGGCAGCAGCCGGTCT
The DNA here is from genome assembly GCF_001941625.1 of Actinoalloteichus fjordicus. NCBI lineage: Bacteria > Bacillati > Actinomycetota > Actinomycetes > Pseudonocardiales > Pseudonocardiaceae > Actinoalloteichus > Actinoalloteichus fjordicus. The sequence continues at coordinate 427,083 of NZ_CP016076.1, read as the reverse complement.
CGCACCGCCGCCAGCGCGTCGAGGGCCAGCAGCGAGTCGCCGTGCATCGAGGCCGCCACCGGGTCGACCACCAGCGGCGTCGACCGGCCCGCCCCGATCGACGCCTGACCGCAGGCCTCGATCACCGTGTCGACGATCTCGGCGGAGGCGAGCATCCCCGTCTTGGCCGCCCCGACGCCCAGGTCTGGCGCCACCGCACGGATCTGTGCGGCGACGAGGCTCGGCGGCAGGGCGAGGAAGTCGGTCACCCCGAGCGAGTTCTGCACGGTGACCGCCGTGAGCGCCGTCATCCCGTGCACACCGCAGGCCAGGAAGGTCTTCAGGTCGGCCTGAATGCCCGCCCCGCCGCCCGAGTCCGATCCCGCGATGGTCAGTGCCGTGTTCGGCGTCGCCCCCGGCGGGGGAACCGCGCCCGGCTCGGCCCGCCGCCCCGTCACGGTCCGACCACCGGCAGATAGACCTGGCCACCGCGCTGCGCGAACTCGTCGGACTTCGCCCGCATCCCGGCCTCGATCGCGTCCGGCGAGGTCATCCCGTGTTCCTCGGCATAGCGGCGGACGTCCTGGGTGATCTTCATGGAACAGAACTTCGGCCCGCACATCGAGCAGAAGTGCGCGGTCTTCGCCGGTTCGGCGGGCAGCGTCTCGTCGTGGAACGACCGGGCGGTGTCCGGGTCGAGCGACAGGTTGAACTGGTCGACCCACCGGAACTCGAAGCGTGCCTTGGACAGCGCGTCGTCGCGCTCCTGCGCGTGCGGATGGCCCTTGGCCAGGTCGGCCGAGTGCGCGGCGATCTTGTAGGTGATCACCCCGGTCTTGACGTCGTCCCGGTTCGGCAGCCCGAGGTGCTCCTTCGGCGTGACGTAGCAGAGCATCGCCGTCCCGGCCTGCGCGATCATCGCCGCGCCGATCGCCGAGGTGATGTGGTCGTAGGCGGGCGCGATGTCGGTGGCCAGCGGACCGAGCGTGTAGAACGGCGCCTCCCCGCACAGCTCCTCCTCGAGCCGCACGTTCTCCGCGATCTTGTGCATCGGCACGTGGCCGGGTCCCTCGATCATCACCTGAACGTCGAAGGCCCTGGCCCGATGAGTCAGCTCGCCGAGCGTCCGCAGCTCCGCGAACTGCGCCTCGTCGTTGGCGTCCGCGATGGAACCGGGGCGGAGTCCGTCACCGAGCGAGAAGGTGATGTCGTAACGCTGGAAGATCTCGCAGAGCTCGTCGAAGTGGGTGTAGAGGAAGCTCTCCTGGTGGTGGGCGAGGCACCAGGCCGCCATGATCGAGCCGCCGCGCGAGACGATCCCGGTGACTCGGCGCGCGGTGAGCGGCACATAACGCAGCAGGACGCCCGCGTGCACGGTCATGTAGTCGACGCCCTGCTCGGCCTGCTCGATCACGGTGTCCCGATAGGCCTCCCAGGACAGCTTCGTCGGATCGCCGCCGACCTTCTCCAAGGCCTGGTAGATCGGCACGGTTCCGATGGGCACCGGCGAGTTGCGAAGAATCCACTCCCGCGTCTCGTGGATGCGCCTGCCGGTGGACAGGTCCATCACGGTGTCGGCGCCCCACCGGGTGGCCCACACCATCTTGTCCACCTCGTCGGCGATCGACGAGGAGACGGCCGAGTTGCCGATGTTCGCATTGATCTTGACCAGGAACTGCTTGCCGATGATCATCGGCTCCGACTCGGGATGGCAGCGGTTCGCCGGGATCACCGCCCGACCTCGGGCCACCTCGTCGCGGACCAGGTCGGCGGACACGCCCTCGCGGACCGCGATGAACTCCATCTCCTTGGTGATCACTCCCGCCCTCGCCAGACCGAGTTGGGTCTGCACCGCGTTCGTCGATGCGGCGTCGGCGTCGCGCTCGGCCGACCAGCCCGCCCGCAGCGCGGGGAGCCCCCGGTGCAGGTCGATGTCGGGCTCGTCGTGGGTGTACGGCCCCGAGGTGTCATACACGTCGAGGTGCGCCCCGTCGGTGAGCAGGACCCGTCGTCGCGGTACCCGAAGCCCAGACGGAGTGTCGAGGTAGACCTTGCGCGAACCGATGATCGGGCCGGTGGTGACCGCCGAGGCACTCTCTCCCGCCGAGGCGGCGACGACTCCCGCCGAGGCACTCTCTCCCGCCGAGGCGGCGACGACTCCCGCCGAGGCACTCTCTCCCGCCGAGGCGGCGACGACTCCCGCCGAGGCACTCTCTCCCGCCGAGGCGGCGACGACTCCCGCCGAGGCACTCTCTCCCGCCGAGGCGGCGATTACTTCAGCCGAAGCAGACCGCTCCTGCTGACGAGTGTGCGATGGAGACTGACCTGCTGACTCTGCTGACGCCGACATGGCATTCCTCCCTACGCCGGCATTACCCGGACAGGTTCGTGCGGTCGGCGGCACCGGACCCGAACAGGTCCAGCCGCCCTCTCAGCCCGCTTTCGGCGCGAGCTCCCGCGATGTGAAGTTATGAGATTGCGCGTCGAAGGCTAGTCATCGAAGCGGTCCGACGTAAACCCCCGGACGGCGGCCGGGGCGCTCGTCGCAGGCAGGAGCACCGCGGCGCCATGGCGCACGTCCGGCCGCCGTCGGGCTCGGCCCACGGCGAAGGCCCGGCGGCCGCGATGGGCCGGACAACACCGCCGGGTGCCCGAGCGGGATGTGTGGCGAGGAAGGAATCCGTCGCAGGTCAGCGGGATTCGGCCACGAACTCGGCCTGCTGTTCGGCGGGATTCCAGGAGAGCCCGGGAACTCCCCACTCGTTGACCTTGAGCATCCGCTTGGCCTCGCGCTTGTTCCGGCCGATCAGCCGGTCCAGATAGAGGTGACCGTCGAGGTGGTCGGTCTCGTGCTGGAGGCAGCGAGCGAAGAATCCGTTGCCCTCGACGGAGACCGGTGCCCCGTCGGCGTCCTGGCCCGTCACCTTCGCCCAGTCGGCCCTGCCGGTCGGGAAGACCTCGCCGGGGACGGAGAGACAGCCTTCGAGGTCCTCCTCGGGATCGGGCATCGACTCGGGTCTGGGCGACGTCTCCAGCACCGGGTTGACCACGACTCCCCGGTACCAGGTGCCCTCGTCGTCATGGCAGTGATAGACGAAGAGCCTGCGGTCGTCACCGATCTGATTGGCGGCTAGACCGACGCCCTCGGCCGCCGCCATCGTCTCGAACATGTCCTCGATCAGCACGTGCAGCTCGTCATCGAAGGTCTCCACCGGACGAGTGGGCTGATGCAGGACCGGGTCGCCCGCGATCCGAATCGGATGAATCGCCATGTCGAGAGCTTAGAGGCCGGCTGCATCCCACTCCGCCGTGAGCGGGGATCAGCGTGGATCAGCTGCCCGGCAACCGGAGCAAGCAGGCACGGAGCCAGGGTGATCGACGACGCCGCAGATCGCCGCGCCTGCCCCACGCAACAGGAAGACAGGGGATCGAGGACAGGGTCGTCAGCGGTTGTCTTCGATCCCCTCCATCGGGTGCGCCGCAGGGTGCACGCGAGCCGTCGGCTCACGGCGGGTGATCACTGGTGGGCACCTCGAGCGCGGCCAGGACGACAGCCGCAGGACGCGGCTCGATCTTCGCGATCTGGTGGGCGACACGTGATGTAATGAGGAGGGCCCGGACGACAGCGATGCCGTCCGGTACCGGCAGGCGATGTCGGCTCCACGGCAGAGTCTGTCCATCGGCGATGCCCGTGTCGGCAGCGGGTGTCGTCAGCACGACGGCCGGTCGGTCGAGGAAAGAGGTCGATGCACCATGGCCTGTCCGGAGAACGACCGTCCGACCACAGGAGACGGTGTCGCCTGCTCGGACGCCCACTCCGCAGGAGACCACCGCCGGTTCAGGTCACCGCCTGTTCGATCCGCCGCCCCACCACTGCCCGACCACGACGTCCACGACCCGGACGTCCGAGATCACGATGTCCACGATCACGAGGCGAGGAGCCCGATGGAGGCCGCAGAGGCGTATCCGCCTGCCCCTCGGCACGACGCCGAGCTGACCACGCGGGAACGTGCGATCCTGGCGTTCGAGCGGCAGTGGTGGAAACAGGCAGGCACCAAAGAGCAGAAGATCCGCGAGTTGTTCGACATGTCGGCGACCCGCTACTTCCAGATCTTGAACGGGCTGCTCGACCGCAAGGAAGCGTTACAGGCCGACCCGATGCTGGTCAAGAGACTTCTCAGACAGCGTGGCGGGCGGGCGAGATCCAGAGCGGCCCGACGACAGAGCCTCGACCTTCACTGATCTCGGTTAGACGTTGAACACTGTGCAGCAGCATGCAGGAGGCCAGGGATGAGCAGCGTGGAGCCCTCCGGCTCGGCACGACCACTGCGGGGGGTCGCCTTCGGCATGTTCGGCCTGGCCGCGATCGCGCTGGTCGTCGGGGTGATGAGCCTGACCAGCGGCGAGAACTCGCTCGCCGAGCAGAGCAACCCGCCCGCCACGAGCTCGTCGGACGCCACGGCAGGCGAGTCGACCGACGAGGACGTCACCGATCCCACCGAGGGCGACGCGGGCGGTTCTGACGACGGCGACTCCGAGGGCTCCACAGACGACTCCGAGGGCTCCGCAGACGCAGAAGACCCCGCCGACGGGCCCGACTCGGGCACGGGCGGCGGCGAGGACGGCGATTCGGGCGCAGGCGGCAGCGACGCCGAACTGGGTTCTCCCTCCACCGACACTCCCCTGCGCATCTTCAACAACAGCACCATCCGGGGTCTCGCGGCCGACGCGGCAGAGGACTTCGAAGAGGCGGGCTGGGACGTGGCCGAGGTGGAGAACTACTCGGCCGGGATCATCGAGACCACCACCGCCTACTACCGCCCCGGCACCGCAGAAGAGGGCGCGGCAGGCGAGATCGGCAGCGCCTTCGGCATCCGGGTGGAGCCGCGGTTCGACGGGATCGCCGACCTCGGTCCCGGCGTGGTCCTCATCGTCACCAACGACTACGGCTCGACCACGGTCGATCCCAAGTAAGAGCGCGGCGCGGGCCGTCGAGCCGCTCGGCGGCAGGCTGCGGACCTGCCAGGACGGGACGACCGACGACATCTCCGGCCGCCTCGGCAGCGAAGGCGTCCGAGCGCGGAGAAGCCCGCCTCACCGAGGGGGCGGGGTGAGACGGGCCCTCGCAGACTACCCCGATCGGAGCAACCCCGCATCACCCGTACAGCCCACCTGATCAGGCCGTTCGGCGCATCGGATCGGCTTATCCTGGCGGATGCCCTGCCCGGTACGGCAACGCACGGGGGTTTCCGATGGCCGTCACCGATGACGCGATAGCCCGGCTGCGCGAGATGATCCAGCGCGGCGAACTGGTGCCCGGCGCCCGACTCCCACCGGAGTCCGAGCTGGCCGACGGTCTCGGGCTGTCCCGCAACTCGCTGCGCGAGGCGGTGCGCGCGCTCGCGCTGGTGCACATCCTCGACGTCCGGCAGGGCAGCGGCACCTATGTCGCCAGCCTGCGGGCCGAGGAGATGCTGGACTCGCTGGCCTTCGCCCTGGAGATGTACCGCGACCACGACTCCGCGCTCGAAGTGCTCCAGGTCCGACGTATCCTCGAGCCAGAGGCGACCGCGATGACCTCGGCCAGGATGACGCCTCCGGTGCTGCACCGGCTGCGGACGCTGTGCTCGTCCATCCGCCCCGACGACCCGGTCCCCGACCTGGTCCGCCACGAACTCGACTTCCATCACGAGATAGCCAGGACGGCGGGAAACGCCTATCTGGGCAGCCTGCTGGCCGCGCTGCACAGCCCGACCGTCGACGCGAGCCTCTGGCGGCGGCTCGCGCAGGACGGTAAGACAGGGGAGACGCTGGACGAGCATCGGCTGATCGTGGACGCGCTGGCGGCCGGGAAGGCCGAACTCGCCCGCTATCACGCACGTACCCATCTGACGCACATCGAGCAGGCGCTGCGTGGATCGGCGGAGGACTGACGCCGACCCCGACGCCCGCGGTGAGGGGCAGCGCCATGGCAGAACCGCCCGATCTGGTGATCGGCGTCGACATCGGCGGCACGTCGACCACAGCGGTGCTCGCCTCGGCCGACGGCCGTCGACACGCCTGGGCTCGGGGCGAGGGCGCGAACCCCAACGCCCATCCGGTGGAGGTGGCCACGGCCCGGCTCACCGACGTCCTGCAACGGCTGCTCAGCGACGGCGGCGCCGATCGGGTGGTGGCGGGTGTGCTGGGCATGGCAGGCGTCTCCCGGCTCAGCGATCCGGCGGTGGCCGGGGCGTTTCAGCAGGCGTGGGTCGCCGCCGCAGGTCCGGCCGCGAGTCTGCGGGTTCTCAGCGACGTTGAGACGGCGTTCGCGGCCGCGACCGAGGCAGCCACCGGCGTGGTGCTCATCGCGGGCACCGGCGCGATCGCGGCCAGGATCGACGGGAACGCCCTCAGCAGGATCGCGGGCGGACACGGCTGGCTGCTCGGCGACGAGGGTTCGGCGTTCTGGCTGGGCCGGGAGGCGGTGAGACACACGCTGCGGGCGGTGGAGGGCCGCGACCGGCATGGCGAGCTGGCGGGCTCGGTGCTGGACGCGACGCTGGGAGCGGACTCGCCTGCGCCGGACGGGGCGGCCTGGAACGGCGAGGCCCGCCGCAGGCTGATCACCTCGGTCAACTCCGCACCGCCGGTCCGACTGGCCGAGTACGCCCTGCTGGTGAGCGCGGCCTACCGGGCGGACGACCCTGCTGCAGTCCGGATCGTCCACCGGGGCGCGACCGAACTCGCGACGCTCGTCCGCAGCTTGCGAATTCCTGGGGAGACGAGCCCGGTGATCCTGGCAGGCAGCCTGCTCACCTCAGGCAGCCCGATCGAGGCCGAGGTGCGGGCGGAGCTGGCGGAGTCGGCAGGCGTGCTGCCTGACGCACGATCCGACGGGCCGCCCGACGCGGCCACCGGGGCTGCCTGGCTCGCCGTCGCGGACTCGATCGGCGATCCGACGACAGCGCGGCTGGTCCACCAACGACTTACGGCGCGGGGTATTCCGGCCGCTACGCCGCGAGCCGGGGCGCAGGCGGATGGAACGGCCACCTCGGTAGGCGCGGGTGCGGGGGCCGACAGGGCATCGGGCGTGGGGCCGCCAGCGTCGCCTGCTGCTCCCGCCTCGCCGTGACCCTGTCTCGGCCTGCGACGCGCGAGAACTGCCGAACGCGACCCGACGGAGTCGACCTCGCCACCCACCGACCCGCCACAGACGACCCGGCTACGGCGAGGCAGTGCGCTCGTCCTTCCGAAGGCCGCGGAGGATCCGGAGCCCGTACAGCGCCAGCAGCGGCTTGGCGATCAGCCATTCGCCGGGGCGGTAGTCCTCCGCGCGCACGAGCCTCTCGGCGAGGTCAGGACGCTGCCGTCGCAGGTACGCGCGGGCCTTAAGCGCGTGTGCAGGCTGCGACACGATCTTGATGCGGTCGGCGTCCGCCAGCAGCGGGATGATGTTCGTGATGTTCTGCCAGGTCGTCAGGCTCTCGCTCTCTAACAGCACTGTGCCGTCGAACCTCAGTGCCGACTTCGCGTAGTCAGCCATCAGTCGAGCCTCCGCAACGCCTCCGCCCGCCGCGCCGCCGCTGAAGATCACGCAAGTGCCGGGCCCGCCGTCAGCGGGGATGGAACGAATTCCGGCACGGACTCGCCAGCGGTTGATGAGGTTCGCCGTCGGCTGGGGATTCCGATAACCCAGGACGACCACGACCACGCTCTCAGCAGCGCCCACGCCCTCGGCCACGAGAATTCGCGACCATCGCCGGTTCATCCACTCGCCCCAGGCCAGAGCGACAGCCCCAACAACCGCCAGAGCAGTCCTCCGCCGCATGCGACGTGATTCTAGGGTCCCTGGCACGCAGGCCGTTACAGAACAGCACGCGACGCATGCCGACGGGTCGGCGTGCGTCCACCAGCCCGGTAGAAGCACTGGTCAGGGGGTCTGGGCCCCAGACGTCCCGCCCGGCGCCGTCTCGGGCAGGGATCTCTCGGACTGCGGCCCCGCAAGCCGGGGCTGAGCCTGGGACGTCTGGGGCTGGGAACGGCCCGCAGCCTGCCCCGACACCGCCGAACCGCAGTCCGATCCGACACCGGCCTCCGTGTCCAGACGGTCGGCTGCCCCGCTCGAATCAGCCCCGTCCGACACCGCCTGCCCCGACATCGCCCCGTCCTGCCCTGTGGTGGACGACACAGCGGAGTCCCCTGCCCGCTCTCCGCTCTGCGGATGCCGGAGCCCCGGATGCCCCGACGGCAGCGACCGCCGCAGCACCGCCCAGCTCACCGCCAGACACAGCGTGACCAGCGGAAGGCTGAGCACGGCCCTGGCGACGACGAGCGCGCCAGCCTGCTCGGCGATCCACAGCGGCAGGAACACCGCCAGCCTGGTCAGGTACTGCCCGACCCAGACCCAGCTCGACCGACCGTAGGCACGCAGCAGGTCGGCATCCCGACGCCACCGCATCTTCTGCCCCAGCAGGACGCCCACGATCACGCCCAGCAGCGGGCGTCGCACGAGGATGCTCAAGGCCCACACCAGTGCGCTGCCCGCGTTCGAGAGGAGCTGCACCAGGAAGTAGTCGACCGCCCGCCCGGTGTACAGCGCGACGGCGCCTGCGACCGCGACGCCCAGCATTCCCAGCAGCGCGGCCACCGGCCGATGCCCTCGCCGCAGCCGCAGCACCGCGATCACCAGCCCGGCCGCCAGCGCGGCACCGGCGCCGATCGGCACCGAACCCTGGCCGAGCCACCAGGCGAGGACGAAGACCAACGGCGGCACCGAGGCGTCGGCGGCACCACGCCTGCCACCCAGTAACCGGGGCAGCGAGTCCGCGTCCGCCGCCGCTGCGGAACCCCGTCCCGCCCTGCTCCGCTCATCCAGATGTTCCGTCACGCCCCCAGCCTGCCCGATGCGGACGTGGGCAGACTCCAGCGGGCAGCCTCGCCACTGCCGAGGCGGGGCTACTCCTCGGCCGCCAGCTCGGCGAGTCGCTGCTCGACCTCGGCCCGGATCGGCGAGCTGCTGCCGTGCACGAGCGTGAGGGCCTGCTCCCACCGGAACTTCGCCGAGAGGACGTCCCCGTTCTGAAGGTGCACGTCGCCGAGCTGGCTCAGCGCCTTCGCCTCCTGCACCGACGCCCCGCAGGACACCGAGACCGACCGGGCCCGTCTGGCGAAGCTCTCGGCCGCCTGCCAGTCGGCGAGTTCGGCGGCGAGTTCGCTCAGGTTGTTGAGAACGACCGCCTCGTTGGCTGGTTCGTCGATGCGTCGGTAGAGGTCGAGTACCGCCAGGCACCGCTCGTAGGCTCGCTCGGTGCGGCCGCACGACTGGTCGATCATCGCGAGGTTGTTCAACGACATCGCCTGGCCGGTCAGGTCGCCGAGTCCTCGGTACAGGGCGAGCGCACGTTCGCCGCCACGCCGCGCCTCCTCATAGTGGCCGAGCCGGGTCTGTGCGGTGAACACACTGCTCACCGTCGGGGCCAGGATCGCGGGATCACCCAGCTCCTCGGCGAGCGCCAGCGCCTCCATGGCATGTCCGAGCGCCTCCTCAGACTGCGCCGAGCGGTAGAGGTCGACGTTGACGCGACACCGCAGCATCAGGCACTGCCCGAGCCGGTCGCCCGCCGCGCGAGCGGCGGCGAGTCCCTGATCGAACAACTCGGTCGACTCGTCGAGCAGATGCCGGAACAGCACGTAGGGCGCCGCCGCCCAGGCGATCCGCCACGCCACCTCGTTCCTGCCCTCCCGCAACGCCGTCCTTGCCGCGTGCAGCAGGTTCGTCCACTCGCGGTCGAACCAGCCGACCGCCTGCTCCGCAGTCCCCATCGCAGGCAGTTCGCCCGTCCACTCCGACGACGGGCTGCCCGTGGTGGGGCGGATCAGGTCACGACCGCACTCGGCCGCCGCCAGGTAGAAGTCGACGAGTGCCTCCGTCACAGCCCGGCGCTCCGCCGAACCCAAATCGTCGGCGGCGAGCTGTCTGGCATAGAGCCGGATCAGGTCGTGGGTGCCGAATCGGCCGTCGCCCAGGGATGACATCAGGTGCACCGACTCCAGGACGTGCAGCTGTTCCGCGACGGCGGCGAAGGACGTCTGGGCCATCGCGGCCAGCACCGATCGACTCATCTCCACACCGGGATGCACGCCGACGAGGCGGAAGAGCCGGGCCGCCTCCGGCGTCAGCCTGCGATAGGTCAGCTCGAAGGCCCCTCGGACGCTGATCTGCGAGTCGCCTGCCCGCAGTGCACCGAGTCGGCGACGTTCATCGGCGAGTTCGTCGATCAGCTCGCTCACCGTCACCTCGGCGTCGCCTGCCAGTCTGGCCGCCGCGATCCGCAGGGCGAGCGGGAGGTTCCCGCACAGACTCGCCAGTCGATCCAGCTCGGACTGCGTCAGCTCGACGTCGCCGACCACCCGGCTGACGAGTTCCCCGGCCTGAGCATCGGGCAGCGGACCGAGCCGGATCAGCCTGGCGCCGTTGGTGACCAGGAGTCCGTCCAGCATCCGCCTGCTGGTGATCAACACCGTGCAGGACTGCGCGGCCGGGAGCAGCGGCTGCACCTGCTGATGGTCGACGGCATCGTCGAGCAGCACCAGCATCCGGCGTTTGGCGGTGATCGATCGGTAGAGCGCGACGCGCTCGGTGAGACCCGCCGGGATCCGGTCGGCGGTCAGCCCGAGGCCGATCAAGAACTGCCGCAGCACCTCGGCGGGCGCCACCGGCTGCTCGTAGGGGTCGACGCCCCGGAGCGAGGCGAAGAGCTGGCCGTCGGGGAACTCCGCGGCGGGCGCGGCGCTCGCTCGGTGCGCCCACGTGACGGCGAGTGCGCTCTTGCCGAGGCCCGCGACGCCGCTGACGACCGCGATCCGCGAGCCGACGTCGTGATGGCGGCTGGGCAGCAGCGAGTCCAGGACGGCCAGCTCACCCTCACGCCCGACGAAGCCGCCGATCTGGGGCGGCAGCTGAGCGGGAATCACCGCGAGGCTCTGGACGGTCCCGGCGCGTTCCGAGTCCACCGGACCGGGGCGCACGTCCTGGGCCGGGAGGCTCGCATCATCGGGCACGGCTTCGTCGCGGAGGATGCGCTCATAGGTGCGCTGGAGCTGTGGCGAGGGATCGACGCCGAACTCTTCGGCCAGGCGCTCCCGAAGCTCGTGGTAACGCCGCAGGGCGTCGGCCCGTCGGCCGGTGCGATAGAGCACGAGCATGAGCTGATCGGTCAGGCGTTCCCGCAGCGGGTGCTGGGTGACCAGTTCGTTGAGTTCGGTCAGCAGGTCGGAGCCCATGCCGACGGCGAGCTCTGCCTCGATCCGATCCTCCACCAGACCGAGCCGGAACTCCTCGATCGACATCGAGGTCGCCCGCAGCAGCGGCAGCGCCTCCATCTCGGCCAGCGCGGGGCCGCGCCACAGTCGCAGTGCCGCCCGCAGCACCACGACCCGTGCGGTCCCCGTCGTCTCCGCCGCGCTCCTGGCCAGCTCCCTGGCGCGGTGCAGGTCGATGCGGTCGGGGTCGGTCCGCAACAGGTAGCCGGGCGAACGGGTCACGATCTCGACGTCGTCGCCGAAGGCGGCGGCACCGCCGATCAGTTTACGAAGCCGTGACACATAGCCCTGCAGGATCGTCCGAACGCTGGCGGGCGGGTCACCGGTCCAGAGCACTCTGATGATGCGGTCGACCGACACGACCTGGTTGGCGTTGAGGGTCAACAGCGCCAGCAGGCGGCGCATCGCGGGACTGCCGAGCAGGATCGGGCTACCGGAGCTGAGCACCTCGAAGGCCCCGAGCAGGCGGAACTCCAGGCCGTATCCGGCAGCAGGCATCGTCCGAGCGTCCATGGACGACCTGCCTCCTCGACCTGGCTCTGCCGGCGCCGTTCGCCGCGCACCGCCAACGTAGATCGTGGTCGCCTGCTTCGGACCGAAACCACGGAATCCTGTCGCGGACCGGCCGAGGCTCGATCAGGGTGCCGAGGACCATGACGCAGGCGGCCCCGTTCTGCCAGCGGACCGCGATTCACCCGTTAGAGAGAGGCTACTGTCGTGTCCCGCGCGCCCGGCGTCGCGGCGGCGGGCACTGGCGGCGCAGGGAGGGGAACGTGACAGCAGCACAGCCCACCGTGGTGGACCGTGCGGCAGGCTGTCTGCTGGCGGGCGCCATGGGCGATGCACTCGGTGCTCCGGTGGAGTTCTCCCGCCTCTCCGAGATCCATCGCGCCTACGGGCCGGAGGGCATCGTCGAGCTGCCCAAGCCCGCGCTCATCACCGACGACACCCAGCTCACCCTGTTCACGGCCGAGGGTTACATCAGCGCCTGGGTACGCGGCAAGCATCTCCAGACCTGGAACCCGGCACACGAGGTGTGGCTGGCGTATCGCCGTTGGCTGTCCACGCAGCAGGGCAAGGGCCCCGGCGAGAATCCCGCAGGCCTGCTGGCCGAGCGCAGGCTCTACGCCAACCGGTCCCCCGGCCTGGCGACCTTGCGTGCGCTGGCCAATGAACACCCGCCCACCGACGACATCCAGTACGAGACGGCCAACGGCTGCGGCGGTGTGGTGCGCACGGCGCCCGCAGGATTCGCCCCGACGGGTGAACTCGCCTACCGGATGGGCTGTCAGTTCGCCGCGTTGACGCACGGCCACCCCGAAGGCTGGGCGCCCGCAGGGTCGCTGGCACTGCTGGTGCACCTGCTGGCCGTCCGCCGCCGCACGCTCAGCGAGGCGGTGGATCAGGTGACCGGGCGGGTGCTGCGCGACGATCCGACCACCGCAGGCCTGCTGGCGGCCGCTGCCCGCGCAGCCGAACGGGACAACGAGGACGCAAGGGCGTCGAGGGAGGCGCGGGCCTTCGGCAGGCCGCCCCACACCGGCGGCCCGTCGGCCGACTCCATCGCCGACCTGGGTGCGGGCTGGGTTGCCCCGGAGACCCTCGCCATCGCGGTGTACGCGGCGCTGACGCATCGCAAGTCCGCGCAGTTCCCGGACGCGCTGCGGCTGGCGGCGAACCACTCCGGCGACAGCGACTCGACGGCGGCGCTGACGGGCAACATCCTCGGCGCGCTGCACGGCACCGCCGTGCTGCCCAAGCCGTGGCTGGCCCGGCTCGAACTCGCCGACGTGATCGCCGACATCGGCTACGACCTCGGTGCGACGTGTGCGGGCGAGGAGTTCGAGGAAGGCCGATACCTGGTGGCCTGAGCCGGGGTGCCTGAGCCGGTATGCGCCGCGCCCGCCTCGGCATTCGACCCGACATCGTCGTGGTGCGGCGGGCCCGATCGGTACCGGCCGCCACAGGTACAGGTGCGGCTACGCCCGGCAGAGCCCGGCGTCGTGATCAGCGGGTCGGCCTGCGCGCCTGCGCCTGCGCAGCCACCGCGCCTGCGGTGCGGTCCGCCCGTCCTGGCACGAACCGCACCGCCCGCCGTCCGGGTCAGCGCTGGACCGGGATGAAGTTCCGGTCCGCGATGAAGGTCGGCCGAGGCGCGGCGGCCCCATAAGGATCGTGCAGCCGGTTCTCCACGCTGTTGAACACCAGGAAGATGTTCGAGCGGGGGAACGGAGTGATGTTGTTGCCCGAGCCGTGCATCGAGTTCGAGTCGAACATCAACGCCGAGCCCGCCGAGCCGGTGAACTGCTCGATGCCGTGTTCGGCCGCCAGCTTGGTGATGCTGTTCTCGTCAGGAACACCGATCTCCTGCTCCGTGAGCGAGGCCTTGTAGTTGTTCTCCGGCGTCGCGCCGACGCAGGACACGAAGGTCCGATGCGCACCCGGCATGAGCATCAGCCCGCCGTTGAACGGGTAGTTGTCGGTGAGCGCGATGGACATGCTCACCGCGCGCATCCGGGGCATCCCGTCCTCGGCGTGCCAGGTCTCGAAGTCCGAGTGCCAGTAGAAGCCCTTGCCCTTGTACCCGGGCATGAAGTTCACCCGGCTCTGATGGATGTAGACATCGGAGCCGACGATCTGCCTGGCTCGATCGAGCACCCGCTCATCGGCGGCGAGCCTGCCGATCGCCTCGCTGATCTTGTGCACCTCGAAGATGGACCGGACCTCGTCGGAGGCCTTCTCCACGATGGTCCGCTCGTCCGCCTTGACCTCGGCGTCGTTGGAGAGCCGCTGGAGCTCCTGCCAGAACTCCTGCACCTCGGCGGGCGTGAGCAGGCCGTCGACCGTGAGGAAGCCCTTCTCGTCGTAGCTCGCCAAGGTCTGGCGGTCGATCGGGCCGGACTGCACGCCCGGCCACACCACCGGGTCCTGGCGGCGGACGAGTGACGGCTCGGCACCCACTCGGGTGGGATAGAGATCCCCGGTCTCGACGTCGACGACAGTCATGCGCTCTCCAATCTCCGTGGCGAATTGCCGATAGGGGTTCGCATCACGTGTGCGAACCGCTCTCTTGGTTCGTGGTGGGAGGAAGCCTCGGGTCTGCGGCATGTCCGGTCTCCTACCGGATCTCATACCCTCCGGGGTCTGTGAGCAATCGCCTCCAGCAGTGGTCGGATGTGTCGGGTCTCCTCGGGCGGAGCGCTCAGGCGGTCTCGACGATCAGCGGATAGACGCCGTCGGCGTCGTGCACCTCCGCGCCGGTGACCGGCGGGTTGAACACGCACACCGTCTTGATGTCGGTCTCGGCGCGAACCTGGTGCCGTTCGTTGCCGTCAAGCAGGTACAGCGTGCCGGGAGCCAGCGGATGGACCTTGCCGGTCTCCTTGTCCGTCAGCTCGCCACGCCCCTCGACGACGAAGACCGCCTCGACGTGGTTGGCGTACCAGAAGTCGTTCACCGTGCCCGCGTAGATGGTGGTCTCGTGAACCGAGAAGCCCACGCCCTCCTTCGCGAGGACGATGCGCTTGCTGCGCCAGTTGGGCGTCTTGACGTCCCGCTCCGTGTCCTCGATCTCACCTAGCGAACGAACGATCACGTGGTCACTCCTAGCACTTGAATCGGATCAGATCAACGGGTGCGGCGGCCGGTCAGCCCGCCGCCCCACAGACGGAGCGGACCGCATCGGTGACGATGGACAGGCCGCGCTCCACCTCCTCGTCGCTGACCGTGAGCGGCGGCATCAGCTTCGCCACCTCGCTCTCCGGTCCGGAGGTCTCCATCAGCATCCCGCGCTCGAAGGCGGCCCGGCAGACCTGTCCTGCCTGCTCAGGGACGTCGAAGGCGAGGCCCCTCGCGAGGCCTCGGCCTCGGGCCTCGACACCGGGGATCGACTCGGCCAGGCCCTCGAGCGCACGGCCGATGTGCTCGCCCTTGGCACGGGTGCCCTTCTCCAGCAGGTCGCTGGTCCAGTACTCCTGCAGGGCCGCCGTCGCGGTGATGAAGGCCGGGTTGTTGCCCCGGAACGTGCCGTTGTGCTCACCGGGCTCCCAGACGTCCAGCTCGGGACGCAGCAGGGTCAGCGCCATGGGCAGGCCGTACCCGCCGATGGACTTCGACAGACACACGATGTCCGGGACGATCCCGGCCGCCTCGAAGCTGAAGAACGGCCCGGTCCGGCCGCAGCCCATCTGGACGTCGTCGACGATGAGCAGGATCTCGTGGCGTTTGCACAGCTCGGACAGTGCCCGCAGCCACTCGAGCCGCGCGACGTTGATCCCGCCTTCGCCCTGCACGGTCTCCACGATCACGGCGGCGGGCTCGTTCAACCCGGAGCCGCTGTCCTCGAGCAGCCGTTCGAACCACAGGAAGTCGGGGGTCCGCCCGTCGAGGAAGTTGTCGTAGGGCATCGGCGTCGCATGGACGAGGGGGATGCCCGCGCCGCCGCGCTTCATCGAGTTCCCCGTGACCGAGAGTGCGCCCAGGGTCATACCGTGGAAGGCGTTCGTGAAGTTGATGATCGATTCGCGTCCGGTGACCTTGCGGACGAGTTTCAAAGCCGACTCGACCGAGTTGGCACCCGTGGGACCGGGGAACTGGACCTTGTAGTCCAGGCCGCGCGGCGACAGCACCACGTCCTTGAAAGTGGTGAGGAAGTCACGTTTGGCCACGGTCCCCATGTCGAGACTGTGGGTCACCCCGTCGCGTTCCAGGTATTCGATCAAGGCACGTTTCAAGATCGGGTTGTTGTGCCCGTAGTTCAACGCGCCCGCGCCGGCGAAGAAATCCAGATACGGCGTTCCGTCGGCACCGTACAACCAGGTTCCGCTCGCCCGATCGAAGACCGTCGGCCAGCTCCTCGAATAGCTGCGAACCTCGGATTCCAAGGTTTCGAAGACGTTCACGATACTCCGTCCGATCTGGGGTCAACAGTTACCAACCGAATGCGACGACACTGGACCAGGAACAGATCGATCCCCGACATGCACAGCAGCGCCACCCCCGGCCGAGGCGCCCGCAGATGCGGACGCCTGAAGCCTGGCTGCGAAAAGATTTCATAAAGTGGGCGGGACAGCCCCGAACGGGCCGATGCGATAAAGATCTTCGGCGGCGTGGCCTGCCGGGAACAGTTCGGCGGCGAAGAGATCATGCCGCTCGATCGTGGTGGCGCGCTCTCGCGCCAGACCGGTGAACAGTCGGATCGAAGCCGTGTTGTCCGAGGTGATCGTGGTCTCGACGAAGCGCACTCCGTCCGCCACCACCCGGTCCACCAGAGTCGCCAACATGCGGCCCGCCAGGCCCTGACCTTGATGTTCGGCGTCGACGGCGACCTGCCAGACCATGAGGACCTCCGGCGCGTCCTGCCGCCGGTACCCGGTCACGAACCCGCCGAGGCGATCCCCGATCCGCGCCACCACCGAGGTGGCCGCGAAGTCTCGACCCCACAGCACGTAGGCGTAGGAGGAGTTCAGGTCCAGCGAGCCGGAATCACGCGCAATTCTCCACATTGCGGCACCGTCGGTCCGTGTCGGCGCCTCGATCATCGCGCGCGCCCCTGACCCGCTTTCATCACTTGGTCGTGCTTGATGAGCCTTGGTCATGATGAGTCAACGTAACAGAGCCGCCGAAAAGTGCCAGGTCAACGACTCACGGACCGCGCATCTACCTGGGGATTCGCAGATACCCCGGTGACAAGCACAACAAAAAGGTTGCCCCTGGCGTCAAACCAGTGTTAATAGCACACTGGAGAATAGAACTCACAGGCACCCCCCGCAACAGTGGCCTCAGGCGGTGGCAGCGTCGATCTCGGCGAGTTCGGCGTCGGTCAGCGGCGGGGCCGTGAGCGCTCCGATGTTCTGATCGAGCTGGGCGGTCGAACTGGCCCCGATCAGCGCGGACGTCACCCTGGGATCGCGCAGCACCCAGGTCAGCGCAAGTTGGGCGAGCGTCTGTCCCCGGCCGAGCGCCAGGTCGTTCAACCGGCGCAGCGGCGCCAGCTGCTCCTCGGTCAACTGCTCGGCCGACAGCGTGCCGCCCCGCGCCGCCCGCGAATCAGCGGGAACGCCTGCGAGATAGCGATCCGTCAGCAGTCCCTGCGCCAACGGCGAGAAGACGACGCAGCCGACGCCGAGTTCACCGAGCGTGGGCAGCAGCTCGGGCTCGATCCACCGATTCAGAATCGAGTACGAGGGCTGGTGAACAAGCAGCGGAATGCCTGCCCGCCGCAGAATGTCGGCGGCCTCCCGAGTCGCCGTCGCCGAATACGACGAGATTCCGACGTACAATGCCTTGCCCTGCTGATGGGCGGAGATCAGGGCGCCGATCGTCTCGTCCAACGGAGTGTCCGGATCGAATCGATGTGAATAGAACACGTCGACGTAGTCGAGTCCGGTGCGGGCCAACGACTGGTCGAGTGAGGCCAGCAGGTACTTCCGCGAGCCGCCGACGCCGTACGGACCCGGCCACATGTCGTAACCCGCCTTGGTGGACACGATCAGCTCGTCCCGGTACGGCGCGAGGTCGTCGGTCAGCAGCCTGCCGAAGGTCTGCTCCGCAGAGCCGTACGGCGGCCCGTAGTTGTTCGCGAGGTCGAAGTGCGTGATGCCCAGGTCGAACGCCCGCCGGGCCACCGCGCGGGCCGCCTCGTAGGGCCGCTCGCCGCCGAAGTTCTGCCACAGACCCAGCGAGAGCGCGGGCAGCCGCAGGCCGCTGGCACCGGTACGCCGATAGACCATGTCCTCGTACCGACCGGGCGCCGCGCGGTAGGACATACAAGTTCCTCATCACTTCGACATCACGGGAGCAGAACAGCGTGGTTCTACCACGAGCGGGGTGAAGCCGTCGTCATTGATCGATCATGATCGGGAGCGATCTCGGATCACGGGGTACCGACCGGGGCAGGAGGACTCGGGCGGTCGAGCGGCACGCACCGTGCGGTCCGATCGTGGTGCGACGAGACGGCGCGGCAGCCTGCGTCCTCGATGCCCGTCGAGTCTGCCTGATGCGGGTGAGCGAGTGGTCGCCTGCGACGTCTCGATCGCCGCGACTGTCTGGAGCCGACGAGGGGGCTCGAACCCCTGACCTCTTGTTTACAAGACAAGTGCTCTGCCAGTTGAGCTACGTCGGCGTGCCGTCCCTGCGGGCGGTCGGTCACATCGTAGGCCGCCGGGTTCGTCATGCCCATCCTGCCCGGCCCCGACACGCGGGGCACGTCCGCCGACGACCGACCCGCCCGAGTGAGTCCTCTGTCACCCGTGCGCATGGGAACACGTCGGCTGACCTGTGCGTTTCCCACCGAAGCCTAGCGTGGAGACCAGTTCTTTCGGAGCTCTCGATCACGACTTCGTCCCGACGGTCAAAACGTGTCCAAGGCCACCATCGACCACCTGCAACGGGCGCGGCGTCCACGCCGATGACCTGGGCGGCTCCCCGTGCTCACGGGCGTGCCATCCGGAGGACCCGACGTCCTCGGTCAGTGGCGACCGGTCATCGGATTCCGAGCAGGCGACGGATTCCCAGCACACATTCCCCACAAGTCGACGTCGATCGAGAGTCACTCTTTCCCGCCGAGGCGGCGACGACTGCGGTGTAGCAAGAGAAGGAGGCAGGCCCGTGGGTCTCGCCCAGCGGGCTCGTGACGTACTGCGCCGGAAGAACCCGGTGCCTGCGGCGAACGAGCACGACGTCCAGTACGGGCCCGCCCTTCCCGCCATCCCGACCATCCATCTGGTCCTCGATCTGGCCCTGCGCATCGGCGAGGTCCAGATGGCCAGCGGCGCGGGCGCCGCCGACGCCACGGCGACGATCCTGGCGGTCACCAACGCCTACGGCCTGCCGCACTGCGAGGTCGACGTCATCTACACCTCGATCACCGTGTGCTGTCACCTCGGTGTCGACCAGGCCCCGATCACCACGCTGCGGGTCGTGCGCAGCCGGTCGATGGACTACAGCAGGCTCTCCGCCACCGAGGACCTCGTCCGCCAGATCACCTCCGGCGAGATCAGCGTCGGCGACGCGCACTCCGAGCTCCAGCGGATCACCACCGCACGGCACCCCTACCCGCGCTGGGTCTCGACGCTGGCCTGGGGCGGCATGGCCGCTGCCATCGCGGTGCTCATCGGCGCCGGTCCGCTGCTGGTGATCCTCGCGGCGCTGATCACCGTGGTGATCGATCAGGTGGGCAGGCTGCTCAATCGCCGAGCACTGCCCTTCTTCTTCCAACAGATCGTCGGCGGCGCCATCGCCACCGGCGCGGCGATGGCCGTCTACGAGTCCGATCTGCTCGGCGACGCCACCACCTCGCTCGCGGTGGCGGCGAACCTCGTCGTGCTGTTGTCCGGGCTGTCCGTCGTCGGCGTCGCCCAGGACGCGGTGAGCGGCTACAACGTCACGGCCACCGGCCGGGCAGGCGAGACGCTGCTGATGACGGCGGGCCTCGTCACCGGCGTGGTGCTCGCCCTGCGGGTGGGAGTGGCGCTGGGCGCCTCAGAGGCCCAGGTCGCCGAGCGCCTGCCACCGGTGGCAGGCGAGGTGCCGATGATGGTGATCGCGGCAGCGGCCACCGCCGCCTGCTTCGCCCTCGCCAGCTACGCACCGCGACGAACGCTGCTCGTCGCCGCAGGCGCAGGCGCGATCGGACAGGCCGCGTACAGCGGACTGATCCTGTCGACCCTGGTCGGTCCGATCCCCGCCGCGGCGGGCGCCGCCGCCGTGGTCGGCTTCTGCGGCGGAGTCCTCAGCCGCAGGCTCCGCGTCCCCGCGCTCGTCATCGTGGTCTCCGGAATCGCTCCGCTGCTGCCCGGGCTGTCCACCTACCGCGCGCTCTACCAGCTCGCGGCGGAGAACGATGTGACCAGCGCCGTTCCGGATCTGATCATGGCAGCGGGCATCGCGCTGGCCCTGGGTGCCGGGGTGGTGCTCGGCGAGTTCCTGGCGCACCCCGTCCAGCGTGGTCTGAGCAGGCTGGAGCGACGGCTGGCCGGGCCGAGGATGTCCGGTCCGTTGAACCCGGCGCCGCGCCGACTCGAATGAGCAGATGTTCCACCGACTGGAGCAATCGGTTACTCAGCGACATGTGACGAGGACAACTCGATCAGCTCGACAGTCAGGAAAGGACTAGCCTCGTCCACATAGCTCTCACACACGGAGCGTCCGCGCAGCGTCGCCGGTCCCGTGTCAGTCGGGCACGGCCGATCGCTCCCCTGGAACCGAGGAGGCGAACGGTGAGCAGCGCGAGCAGCATCTCTCCGCGCGCGGATTTCATCGTTGTCGCGAACCGTCTTCCGGTAGATCTCGAAGAAGCCGAAGACGGCACGCAACGATGGCGACACAGCCCCGGCGGGCTGGTCAGCGCCCTGGAACCCTTTCTACGAGCCAGGCGCGGCGCCTGGGTCGGCTGGCCGGGCGTCGCCGACGTCGACGTCGAGCCGTTCGAAGCCTCCGACAAGTACCTGCATCCGGTGTCGCTCAGCTCCGCCGAATTCCGGGACTACTACGAAGGCTTCTCCAACGCCACGCTCTGGCCGCTTTACCACGATGTGGTGGCTCCCCCGGTGTTCGACCGCTCCTGGTGGGAGTCATACGTTCGAGTGAATCGGCGGTTCGCCGAGAGCTGCGCCGGGGTCGCCGCCGAGGGCGCGACGGTCTGGATTCAGGACTATCAGCTCCAACTCGTGCCCGCGATGCTCCGCGAGCTGCGACCCGATCTGCGCATCGGCTTCTTCCTGCACATTCCCTTCCCGCCCGTCGAGCTGTTCATGCAGCTGCCCTGGCGCGCGGAGATCGTGCGGGGCCTGTTGGGCGCCGACCTGGTTGGCTTCCACCGTCCCGGCGGGGCGCAGAACTTCCTCTGGCTGGCGCGACGGCTCGCAGGCTTCGAACCGAGCAGGGGCAGCGTGGGCGTCCGCAACCGGCCCGGCGTGGTGCAGGTCGGTGATCGCCCGGTCCGGGTCGGGGCCTTCCCGATCTCCATCGACGCCACCGGCTTCGACGCCCTGGCGCGCAGCAAGGAGACGCAGGCGCGCGCCAGGCAGATCCGCGCCGAGCTCGGCAACCCGCGCCGGATCATGCTGGGTGTCGACCGGCTCGACTACACCAAGGGCATCGACGTCCGGCTCCACGCCTTCGGCGAGCTGCTCAAGGAGGGCAGGCTCGACGCCGAGGACACCGTGATGATCCAACTCGCCACTCCCAGCCGGGAGCGGGTCGAGCACTACAAGAAGATGCGCGAGGAGATCGAGCGCGAGGTCGGCAGGATCAACGGCCAGTTCAGCCGGGTGGGCCACCCGGCCGTGCACTACATGCACTCCTCCGTGGAACGCACCGAACTCGCCGCGTTCTACTGCGCCGCCGACGTCATGGTCGTGACGCCGGTCCGTGACGGGATGAACCTCGTCTGCAAGGAGTACGCCGCGTGCCGCCACGACCTGGGCGGCGCGCTCGTGCTCAGCGAGTTCGCGGGAGCCGCCGCAGAACTCACCAGTGCGTTCCTGGTCAACCCCCATGACCTGGATGGGGTGAAGAATTCTCTAGTCGC
This sequence comes from Actinoalloteichus fjordicus, assembly GCF_001941625.1. Classification (NCBI taxonomy): domain Bacteria; kingdom Bacillati; phylum Actinomycetota; class Actinomycetes; order Pseudonocardiales; family Pseudonocardiaceae; genus Actinoalloteichus; species Actinoalloteichus fjordicus. The sequence continues at coordinate 405,269 of NZ_CP016076.1, read as the reverse complement.
CGCCCTGAACGTCGATCCGACGGAAGGTCGCCGTAGGATGCGCGCACTGCGCCGTCAGGTTCTCACCCACGATGTCGATCGTTGGGCAAGGTCATTTCTTGAGGCGCTGGGAACGCAACTCACGCCCTGACCGCAGTTCACCAGTCCACCCCTGATGCCGTGAGGAGGAGGCGTTGACCGCCGAGGCCCTCCCCGCCGATCTTCGCCGCGCGATCATTCAGACAGCTCGGACTCCCCGACTGCTGATCGCCTGTGACTACGACGGAACGCTCGCCCCGATCGTCGCGAACCCCGACCAGGCCAGACCACTGCCAGAGTCCGTCCATGCACTGCGATCGCTCGCGGCTCTGCCGACGACGACCACCGCGGTGATCTCGGGCCGGGCTCTCCGCGATCTGGCCACGCTGTCCCGCCTGCCCGCCGAGGTCCACCTCGTGGGAAGCCACGGCTCCGAGTTCGACGTCGGCTTCGTCCACAAGCTGGACGCCGAGGCGACGGCGCTGCTCACTCGACTCAAGAAGCATATTGAGAAGATCACCGCAGGTTACGAGGGCGTTCACCTCGAGATCAAGCCTGCGAGCATCGCCGTGCACGTTCGCCGTGCCGAGCCGGACGTGGCCGACGCGGTCATGGAGATCATCCGGGCCGACCCGGCCACCTGGGACGGTGTCGAGACCACCGAGGGCAAGGCGGTCCTCGAACTCGCCGTGGTGCAGACGGACAAGGGCAATGCGCTCGACGTCCTGCGCCATCAGGTCGGCGCGACAGCCGCGCTGTTCATCGGCGACGACGTGACCGACGAGAAGGCGTTCCTCAGACTGCAGGGCCCGGACCTCGGCATCAAGGTCGGACCGGGTGACACGGCGGCAGGCTATCGAATCGACGACACGCCTGCCGTGGCCACGGTGCTCGCCTTCCTGCTGGAGGAGCGACGCACCTGGCTGTTCGGCGAGCAGGCGCCGCCGATCGAGCGGCTGACCATGCTCGCCAACGAGCGTTCGGTCGCGCTGCTCACGCCGGATGCGCGACTCACCTGGATGTGTCACCCCGAGCCCGACTCCGCCGCCGTGTTCTCCGACCTGCTCGGCGGACCCGGTGCCGGACACTTCTCGATCAAGCCGGAACGCAACGGTCTGCCCCTGGGCCAGCGGTATCTCCCCGGCACGATGACGGTCGAGACGCGCTGGTCGCGGCTGCTGGTCACCGACTACCTGCACCAGGACTGCGAAGCGCACCGCACGGACCTGACCCGGCTGATCAGCGGCACGACCTCGGCCAGCGTCGAGTTCGCGCCCAGGCCGGAGTTCGGCCAGGTCCAGGTTCGGCTGGTGCGCGAGGACGCCGGTCTGCGGGTGCTGGGCACCTCCGACCCGATCGCGTTGTACTCGCCGGGCGTCGAGTGGGAGATCCACACCGACGGCATCCACGAGACGGCCCGCGCGGTCGTCCACCCCGGAGCGGACCAGCCGGTGGTGCTGGAGCTGCGCTGCGGGACCGACGATCTGACGCCGTCGGAGACCTCGGAGGCCGCGCGTCGTGACCGGGCCGGGCGCTACTGGTCCGAGTGGCTGCACACCCTGGAGCTGCCGCCGGTTCAGCGCGAACTGGTCGGTCGCTCCGCGTTGACCCTGCGCGGGCTCGCCCACGGCGAGACCGGCGCGATCCTCGCGGCGGCGACCACGTCGCTGCCCGAGGAGATCGGCGGCATCCGAAACTGGGACTACCGCTACTGCTGGGTTCGCGACGCGGCGCTCAGCGCTCAGGCGCTGGTGTCGCTCGGGTCCACGGTGGAGGCCGAGGCGTATCTCGGCTGGCTGCACCGCATTCTGGACACACTGCCGGGTCCGGAGCGACTGCACCCGCTCTACACCCTCTACGGCACCGCACTGGGGCCGGAGGCCGTGATCGACACGCTGCCGGGTTACGCGGGCTCGCGACCGGTTCGCGTCGGCAACCTGGCGAACCAGCAGGTTCAACTCGACGTGTTCGGTCCGGTGGTCGATCTCGTCGTCCAGCTCACCGAGGTACGCGGCAAGCTCACCGACGACGACTGGGGCATGGTCAAGTCCATGGCCGAGGCGGTCTCGCGACGGTGGAACGAGCCGGACCACGGCATCTGGGAAGAGCGGCACGCGCCGCGCCACCGGGTGTACTCGCGGGTCATGTGCTGGGTGACCCTGGACCGGGCGCTGAAGCTCGCCGAGGCGCACGATCGAGAGGTGAACCCGGCCTGGACCGCGTTGCGCAGCGAGATCGCCGAGGACGTGCTCAAGCACGGGTGGAACGAGGAGGTCCAGTCCTTCACGACCGCCTATGACGGCACGGACCTGGACGCCGCGACGCTGCACATCGGCTTGGCCGGGCTGATCGAGCCCTCGGACCCCCGGTTCCATGCCACGGTGACGGCTACCGAGGCCGAACTTCGAAGCGGTTCGACCGTATACCGGTACAAGCGGGACGACGGCCTGCCCGGCACCGAGGGCGGCTTCCACCTGTGCGCCACCTGGATGGTCGAGGCCTACCTCCTCACCGGCAGGCGCACCGAGGCCGAGGAGCTGTTCCAGCAGCTCGTCGACGCGGCGGGCCCAACGGGCCTGCTGCCGGAGGAGTACGACCCGATCGCGGAGCGCTCGCTGGGCAACCACCCGCAGGCGTACTCGCATCTGGGCCTGATCCGCTGTGCCCGGCTGCTGTCCGCCTGACACGCACCGACGCACCGACGCACCGACGCACCGACGCACCGACGCACCGACGAAGCAGAGCCCCGGATCGGCCGACGCCGGTCCGGGGCTCTTCGCCGTCTGTGGGGAGGCCGAGCGGTTCTGCGACGGGCGCGGCAGGAAGCTCGCCGAGGAGTCGGGACACGCCGACGACGGGATGTGGTCGGCGGAGCAGCCGCCTACGCGGGCGGACTCGAGGTCGGGCGGGAGAGGTTCGACCGACGGGGTGGGAACCGACGACGGTGGCCGGGCGCCGCCCCGGTGTCGTCACCACGACGACCCGACGCCGACGTCGTCGCGCGCCGACCCTGCGACGGCCGAGACCGCCGCCCGTGGCGACGACACCTTCACAGCGTCCGGCTGCACCGCAGCGCGCGGGTAGGCCGGTCCGCCGACCACCGCAGGTGAGCGGAGCCGAACACACCGGCGGCCGCTGCCGAAGCCGACCGCCGCCTCGCCGAGGGCTGATGTCGGGTGCGGGCGGGCACGTGGAAGTCGACCCGCCGGCCCCCTGCGATCGGAGACAAGCGCTGTCGGCAGCCGACGGGCTTAGGCGCGCAGGCTGGGAGCCGGCGTTCGGATCGAGCCCTCCTCAGCAGGCTCGGTTCTCCCGCCGGACCGCACGTGCCGGTCAGTGCCGGGCAGTGCCAGATTTCGGGGATCGGAGGTCAGGGACCGAACCAGCGTTCTTCTGCCGTCCTCGGCGCCGCCGAGGTGGTTCCGATGATGAGTTCGGTCGGCAGCGTGACCCGACGCGGCCTGCCGTGATCGGTCGGGTCGGTGAGCAGCCTGCCCGCCGCGAGGCCCTTCTCCCGCACCGGCTGGCGCACGGTGGTGAGTCCGATCCGTTCCGCCTCGGCCACGCAGTCGAAGCCCGTGACGGTGAGGTCGTGCGGAACGCGCAGTCCTCGGCGAGTCGCCTCCTGAATCGCACCGAGCGCCAGGATGTCCGAGGTGCAGACCACCGCCGTGATCTGCGGATCACGATCCAGGAGCTGGGCGGCAGCGGCGGCGCCGTTCTCGACGTCATGGTCGAAGCGCTCGACCACCGACACACCCGACCAGTCGACGCCGACGGAGGCGAATGCCTCGGCGAGCCCGGCCAGGCGCGCGCGTTGCACGTGGAAGTGCGCGCCGCGCTGTCTGGTCTGCGGAACGACGTCGTCGTTGCGATCACGGCTCAATCGCATGCAGATCACGCCGATTCGCCGATGCCCCAGCGCGATGAGGTGCGCGGCGACCTCGGTCATCGCCGCATGGTCGTCGATGCCGACGGAGTCGAACAGCTCCAACTCCGGCTGATCGCACACGACGGTCGGCACCGGCCGCTCCAGCACCGCGGCGAGATGCGGATCGTCGTCGGGAACCGAATAGACGACGAATCCGTCGACGCCTGCCCGCTGTACGGCCGCGACATCCTCGCGTTCCGGATTCGCGGGCACCAGCAGTAGTCCCTGGCCCGCCGTCTCGCAGGCCAGGGCAAGCCCCTCCAGGAAGCTCACCGCCGCCGGATCGCGGAAGGCGTAGGAGAGGTTCTCGGTCAGCAGCAGTCCGACTGCACCGGCCTTTCGCGTCCGCAGTGAACGCGCCACCGGGTCGGGTCCGGGATAACCTAGACGCCGCGCGGTCTCCAGGACTCGCCGACGAAGCTCAGGAGAGAGCTGGTCAGGGCGGTTGTAGGCATTGGACACGGTGGTCCGTGAGACCCCGAGTTCTGCCGCCAACGAAGCCAAGGTAGCCGGGCGGCGGGCATTCATTGACCGCGCCATGAAGTGACCGTAACGGTCCAGAACCAACAGGTGAAGCATGCGCGACGCTCACCACTAGAACGAATGCATTTCCGCAGTTCAGCACCCCCGGTTGGGCGAATAGTGGTTCAGACCAATTTGCCTAATAGATCGATATGTGAATCACGAAATTCCTGCTGGCCTACGGGGGTGCCGCCGAGTACCGGGATCTCGCGACACGGCACGGCCTGCCGCGACACTCCGAACGAACCGTCCGCCCCGCCGAGTGGTCGGACGTCGCCGTCGACTGATTCGCCTGCACCGCAGGACGATCGGGCTCGAGAACGCCGTGCGGATGTCGCGCACCCTCGGCGCGGGCGCGTCGGATCGACTCGGACGTCGACAGACTCCGCTCTCCCGGTCACGACAGGCCGGCCTGCCTGTCGCGCGGCGGGCGCATCCGCCCGGCCCGGGGGAGCCGTCTCCCACCGCCCGGCGCTTCGCCGAGGTGCCTCACCTGGCGGGCGGTGCGGTGGACTCCCGGACCACCAGGCGAGGACGGAACACCCGGCTGAAGGTGTCCGCGTCCGCGTCGGACTCCGGCTCCAGGCGCTCCACCAGTTCCGCGACCGCGGCCGCCGCCATCTCGCCGATCGGCTGCGCCAGCGTCGTCAACGGCGGGCCGCAGTACGCCGCCAACGCGCTGTCGTCGAAGCCGACCACCGAGAGGTCGGCGGGCACCGAGCGGCCCTGTCGCCGTGCCTCGGCGACCACGCCCAACGCCATGTGGTCCGAGGAGCAGATGACGCCGGTGACCTCGGTGCGGCCGAGCAGCTCCCGCAGTGCGTTGGCACCCCCGGTCGCGCCGTAGGGGGCATGGGCGACCAGTTCCGGCCGCGAGGCGTGCCCGGCCTCCTCCATCGCCGCCGCCCAGCCCGCGTGCTTGAGCCGGGAGGGCAGCGAATACGCCGGGCCGCTGACGAAGCCGATGCTCCGGTGGCCCAGTTCGAGCAGGTGTCGGGTGGCCGTGTAGCCGGCGAGCTGCTCGTCGACCCGGACGTCCGGCACGTTCAGCGATGCCGCGCCGCCGTTGACGAACACCAGCTGCACGCCGTCGTCCACCAGCCTGCGGTAGTGACTGCGCACTCGACCGGCCTCGCCATCGGCGGCGTTCTCCTGGTTGGTGATGTCGGGAGACACGAAGATCATCCCCTCGACGCCTCGGGTGAGCAGCATGCGCACGTACTCCTCCTCGCCGAGCCCCTGCGGACTCAGCGAGCGGGTGTTGCACAGCATCGATGCGTAGCCCGCACTGGCCGCCCTGGTCTCCAGCGCCTCGGCGAAGGCAGGGAACACCGGGTTGGACAGCTCGGGAACGAGCAGACCGATGACTCCGGTCCGCCGCAGCGCCCCGATTCCCCGCGAGGTGTAGGGGATCTCCGCCAACACGGTGAGCACGCGTCGCCGAGTGTCCTGGTTGACGCCTGCCCGGCGATTGAGCACCCGGCTCACCGTCGACACGCTGACCCCCGCCGCTCTGGCGATCTCCGACAGTCCAGCCACTCGGCCGCCTCCTCTCCCTGATCGCACCAACCCGATGAGAGCAGCCTGCCGATCGTCGCAATTTTTTGCAACCACCCGGCCCCATACTGCCCGCCAATCGCGAGCCGGAGACCCGCACACTCAGCTCAGGGCAGCCTCGTTACCAGTTGGTTACCGCCAGTCCCTTGACGTGACCTACGCAACAGGAGTGCAATCCGCGTCAACGAATCTGCAAAAGCTTTCAGTCATCGACCTTCTGCGATGCGCGCGGCAGGTCCTCTCGGGAGGGTACGACAGCAACGATGCGACGTAGAACTCTCAGCACCATGTCCGTCATGGGGCTGGCCTCGGCATTAGCACTCACCGCCTGTGGTTCCGGCGGCGACGCGAGCAGCGGTGACGGAGCCGTCGTCTTCTGGGACACCAGCGGACCCGCCGAGTCGCCGGTCTTCGCCCAGCTCGCCGAGGACTGCGGCGAGGCGGGCGGCTATCAGGTCGACATCGAGCAGGTGGCCTTCGATCAGGCCCTGAACAACTATCGGAACGCGGCCCAGGGCGGGCAGGGGCCGGACGTCTTCCGTGCCGAGGTCGCCTGGGTCCCCCAGCTCGCCGAGGGCGGCCTGATCCAGGACCTCTCCGAGACCGACCTCGCCGACTCCGCCGACTTCCTGGCAACCCCGTGGAGTTCGACGCAGTACGACGGACGAACCTACGGCGTTCCCCAGGTCACCGACACGCTCGCCCTGCTCTACAACCGGGAGCTGCTCGCCGAGGCCGAGGTCGAGCCGCCGACGAGCTGGGCGGAGCTGGCGGAGTCGGCACCCGCACTCGGCGGCGAGTCGGCGATCTTCCTGAACAACGACGCCTATTACGCGCTGCCCTTCATCTACGGCGCGGGCGGCGACCTCGTGGACACCGAGGCGCAGGAGATCCTGGTCAACTCCCCCGAGGCCGTCGAAGGCCTGGCCACCGCCAAGGAACTGCTCGACGACGGCGCCGCGCAGACCGCATTGGACCAGGGCAACTCCTACGGCAACATGAAGGCCGCCTTCGTCGCGGGCGACGTCGCGATGATCATCGACGGCCCGTGGGCGGTGGCCGAGCTGCTGGAGGGCGAGGCGTTCGCCGATCCCGAGAACCTGGGGATCGCCCCCGTGCCCGGGCCCGCCGACGGCGACGGCAACTCCCCGGTCGGCGGTCACGACTACGTGATCCGACAGGGCAGCGCGGTGACCGAGTCCGCACAGGACCTCATCGCGTGCCTGAGCAGCACCGAATCGCAGATCACCGTCGCGACCGAGCTCGGTCTGCTGCCCACCCGCGAGTCGGCCTATGAGGACCCGGCCGTCTCGGCCCAGCCGATCGTCTCGGCCTTCTCCCCGGTGATCGAGCGCGCGCACCCCAGGCCCTGGATTCCCGAGGGCGGCGAGCTGTTCGACCCGCTGAAGATCGCCTACTCCGACATCCTGGCGGGCAACGTCGAGCCGCAGGACGCGCTCGACGAGGTGGCCACGATCTACCAGGACACCATCCTGACCGAGTACACCGCCAACTAGACGACCGCGCCGCAGGTCTCTCCCGCGCCGCACGCGGCAGGCGCCCGAGACGGACACCCAGCGACCGGACCAGGCACAGGCTCGACTCGGCGGCGTCGCACACCCTCGCGCGAGCGCGACGCCGCCGCTGCCATTTCACTCCGCTGCCGCTTCACTTCGCCGACGAGCAAGGAAGGACGACACCGTGCGTCGGTTCCTGGACCGATACTGGTACGCCTACGCCATGGTGCTGCCGGTCGTGGTGGTGATCAGCGTTCTCGTGCTCCTGCCACTGGGGCAGGGCCTCTTCTTCACCTTCACCGACATCAACGAAGGCAACATCGCGAACCCGTTCCTGGACCGGCCCTCCACCTACGACGTGGTGGGGCTGGCCAACTACCTGAACGTGCTCTCCGGCGAGCCCGCCTACGGCGCGTTCTGGGCCACCCTGGTCCGCACCCTGATCTGGACGTTCTCCGGCGTCTTCTTCCACTACGTCATCGGCCTGGGTCTGGCGATGCTGCTCAATCGCCCCATGCGGTTCCGCAGCATGTACCGGGTGCTGCTGATCCTGCCCTGGGCGGTGCCCGCCTTCATCAGCGCGTTCTCGTGGCGATACCTCTTCAACGCCGACTACGGCCTGATCAACTGGGCATTGGAGTCGGTGGGGCTGCCGACGCCGGTCTGGCTGGGCCAGTCGAACATCGCACTCGTCGCGGTGATCATCGTCAACGTGTGGCTCGGTGTGCCCTTCATGATGGTCGCGCTCCTCGGCGGCCTCCAGGCCATCCCGGCCGACCTGTACGAAGCGGCGGAGATCGACGGCGCGACGCCGTGGCAGCGGTTCGTCCACGTCACCGTTCCCGCGCTGCGGTCGGTGTCGAACACGGTGATCCTGCTCGGCGTCATCTGGACCTTCAACATGTTCGCCGTGATCTACCTGATCACCGGGCCGAACCCCAACACCCGAATCCTGATCACCTACGCCTTCGAACGATTCTTCTCCGGCGCCACCAGGGATTACGCCATCGCCTCCACCTACGGCGTGCTGATCCTCTCGGTGCTGCTGGTCTTCGCCACCGTGTATCGCCGCGCGCTCAAGCGGCAGGGGGAGGTCTGGTGAGCATCGACGCCGCATCCTTACAGGTCAGCAGGCAGGCAGCCGCGCCGAGGCGATCCACGCGGACCCGGCGGTCCCGACTCGCGAGCATCGGACTGCACGGCACGCTGATCGTCGCCTCGTTCATCGCCGTCTTCCCGGTCTTCTGGGTGCTCGTGACCTCGTTCAAGCCCGACTCGCGGGCCATCGAACCCACTCCGACGCTGTTCAACGAGTCCAGCCTCGCCAACTACCGGGCGATCCTCGCGGGCGAGAAGGGCGACTTCCTCGCCTGGTTCGGCAACTCGGTGGTGATCGCCGGACTGACCACCGTGATCGGGCTCTTCCTCGCCTCCACGACCGCCTACGCGGCCAGCAGGTTCAACTTCCCCGGCCGCCGAGGCCTGCTGCTGGGCTTCCTGCTGATCCAGATGTTCCCGTTCGCGGTGTTGATCGTGCCGCTGTACAACATCCTGCTCGCGCTGGGGCTCCAGGGATCGACCATCGGTCTGGTGCTCGTGTACTGCACCACGGCGGTGCCCTTCTGCACCTACATGCTCAAGGGCTACTTCGACACGATTCCCGTGGACATCGACGAGGCGGGCCGGGTGGACGGCCTGTCGCCCTTCGGCGTCTTCTGGCGGCTGGTGCTGCCGCTGTCCCGGCCGGGGCTGGCGGTCACCGCGTTCTACGCCTTCCTGACCGCGTGGGGCGAGGTGGCGTTCGCTTCGTCACTCCTCTCGGCGGCCGACCAGTCCAAGACGCTGGCAGTCGGCCTGCAGGTGTTCGTCCAGCAGAACCGGACCGAGTGGGGACATCTCGCTGCCGCATCAATCCTTGTCGCGATCCCTGCGGTCGTGGTTTTCTACCTGGTACAGCGCTTCCTGGTGTCCGGCCTCGCGGCCGGCGGCGTCAAAGGGTAATCGAACAAGAACCTCACGTAGCGGCAACGATGCTGCGGGCGGAATGTCGACCGGACCAACCGGCAGGCAGGGGTCCAGCCCGGCAGGTCGGAGTTCGCTACCTATCGCGTGGAAGGTGCAGCAGATGGCCGATGTGGCTTACAGGGGTGCTTCTCGGGTGTTCGCGGGAACGCCCCCGGTCAAGGCCGTGGACCAGCTCGACCTCGAGGTCGCCGACGGCGAGTTCCTCGTCCTGGTCGGCCCCTCCGGCTCCGGCAAGTCCACCGCCCTGCGCATGCTCGCCGGCCTGGAGGACATCGACGAAGGCGCCATCCAGATCGGCGGCCGCGACGTCACCCACACCCCACCCAAAGGCCGCGACATCGCCATGGTCTTCCAGTCCTACGCCCTCTACCCCCACATGACCGTCGCCGAGAACATGGGCTTCGCCCTCAAACTCCGCCGCATCCCCAAAGACCAGATCAAAGCCAAGGTCGACGAAGCCGCCCGCATGCTCGACCTCACCCCCTACCTCGACCGCAAACCCAAAGCCCTCTCCGGCGGACAACGCCAACGCGTCGCCATGGGACGCGCCATCGTCCGCGAACCCTCCGTCTTCCTCATGGACGAACCCCTCTCCAACCTCGACGCCAAACTCCGCGTCGAAACCCGCGCCAACATCGCCGCCCTCCAACAACGCCTCGACACCACCACCATCTACGTCACCCACGACCAGGTCGAAGCCATGACCATGGGCCACCGCGTCGCCGTCCTCAAAGACGGCCTCCTCCAACAATGCGACACCCCCCGCACCCTCTACGACGCCCCCGCCAACGCCTTCGTCGCCGGCTTCATGGGCTCCCCCGCCATGAACCTCAAAACCGCCACACTCCACCCCGACGGCGCCCACCTCGACGGCCTCACCATCCCCCTCACCACCACCACCCGCACCACCCTCGACACCGACACCGTCACCATCGGCATCCGCCCCGAAAACCTCCACCTCACCACCACCGAACCCGGCATCACCCTCACCGTCGACCTCGTCGAAGAACTCGGCGCCGACGCCTACGTCTACGGCACCACCACCGCCGACACCCCCGAACGCTTCATCGTCCGCGTCGACTCCCGCACCCCACCCACCATCGGACAACAAGTCACCGCCACCCTCACCACCCCCGACCACACCCACCTCTTCCACCCCACCACCGGACACCGCATCACCACCAAGTAACACCACACCGGCGGGGGCTCCGCGCTGCTCCGTTCGGCGACAGGCTTGCGTCACAGCCACCCGAACGGAGTACAGCTAGCGGCTACACTGGATTGACTATCGTTTCCATTTTCGAGAGTCAGTCTCAGGAGGCCGACGCGATGAGATCCCGGACGAGGCGACCCGGTGCCCTGGTGGGCGGCCTGGCGGTCACTGTGCTGACGCTCGCGGCGTGCGGTGACGGCGAGTCCGCCCAGCAGGGCGGGGCCGACGGCGGGTCGCTCCGGGTGGCGGCCTCCACCAACGTGTGGGGCAGCGTCGTTCGCGCGGTCGGCGGGGACGAGGTCGAGGTCGTCGCGCTCATCGACGACCCCTCCGCCGACCCCCACTCCTACGAGGGCACTCCGCGTGACGCGGCCGAGGTGCAGGACGCCGACCTGGTCGTGCTCAACGGCGGCGGCTACGACGAGTTCATGACTCGCATCCTGGACTCGGTCGGGTCGGACAAGCCCACCGTGAACGCCGCGGAGCTTCTCGGACTGGACGACGACCACGGGACCGATGACGAGTCCCCCGACGACGACAGTGCGACGGGGCCGGGCGGCGAGCCGGTGCCCGCGCCGCCGGACGACGAGACCGAGGGCGCTGCCGACGACGAGCACGCCGACGAGGACGGGCACGCCGACGAGGACGACGGGCACGGACACGACGGACACGAGCACGGCGACGGCAACGAGCACGTCTGGTACGACGTCGCCACCGTCGGCGCCGTGGCCGAGGCGGTGGCCCACGAGCTCGGCGAACTCGATCCGGACGGCGCCGAGACCTACACCGCCAACGCCGAGGCCTTCCACAACGAGATCGACGAGCTGGGCAGCCACATCGATGCCGTCGGAACCGAACTCGACGGCGAGGCGCACATCCTGTCGACCGAGCCGCTCGGTCAGTACCTCTTCGCCCGCGCCGGTCTGCACGACCTCACGCCGCCGGACTTCCTGCGCGCCGTGGACGCCGAGACGGACCCGCCTGCGGCGGCCATCGCCGAGATCAACGAGGCGGTCGACGGGGGCGGGATCGACGCACTGGTGTTCAATCCACAGACGGAGACGGCCGTGACCAGCCAGGTCCGCGAGCGGGCCGAGGCGGCGGGCATCCCGGTGGTGGAGTTCACCGAGACGCTGCCAGAAGGCGAGCAGGACTACGTCGCGTGGATGACGGGTCAGGTAGACGCCCTGTCCACTGCGCTGACGCCCTGAGGGTGGTCTCCACGCCTCGCCTGCGGTGCGTATCGAGCCGCTCGGCGATCCGGGGACGAGGCGACCGCGCAGCGGTGCGGGCAGGATTCGAGCGCTGCGCAGTCAGTGCAGGACTCGGCCGCCACGTGGTCGAGCACCGGCCGCCACCGGGCGGCCGCCGCAAGGACGAGGACAGTGATGACATCCGGCTCCCAAGACCCCACCGCGCTGCGCCTGCGGTCGGCCACCCTGGCGTTCGGCGAGCGGACGCTGTGGGACCGACTCGATCTGGAGGTGGCCCCCGGCGAGTTCCTCGCGGTGCTGGGCCCCAACGGCTCCGGCAAGACGAGCCTGCTTCGCGTGCTGTTGGGCCTGCAGCCGCTGACCAGCGGATCGGTGCAGATCGGCGGTCTTCCCGCAGGTAAGGGAAATCGACGGATCGGGTACATCCCGCAGCAGCGCACCATCGAGCCGACGCTGACCGTCCGAGGCCGCGACTTGGTCGGGCTCGGTCTCGACGGGCACCGTTGGGGCCTCGGATTCCGGGGACGCGCCGAGCGAAGGCGCCGCGTCGACGCGGCATTGCAGTCGGTCGGCGCCGACGCGTTCGGCGATCGGCCGCTGGGACTGCTCTCGGGCGGCGAACAGCAGCGACTCCGGGTGGCGCAGGCCCTCGTCGGAGATCCGGCGCTGCTGTTGTGCGACGAGCCGCTGCTCTCCCTCGACCTCGCCAGCCAGCGGATGGTGAGCGAACTGGTCGCCGACTCCGCACGACGCAAGGACGCCGCCGTCCTGTTCGTCACCCATGAGATCAACCCCGTGCTGCCGGTCGTCGATCGAGTGCTCTACCTGGTCGACGGTCGCTTCCGCATCGGCACCCCCGACGAGGTGATGACCTCCGAGACGCTGTCCGAGCTGTACCGGACGCCGGTCCAGGTCATCCGGCTCGCCGATCGAATCCTGGTCGTCGGCGGCGAGAACGGTGCCGCCCACCACCACCCCGCGGAAGGGACTCCGTGAATCTCGCCGCCCTCTTCGACCTCGAGACCATGTTCCGGCTGCTCCAGCTGGACTTCGTCCGACAGGCACTCCTGGCGGCCGCGGTGCTCGGGCTGGTCTCGGGCGTGCTCGGCCCGCTGGTGGTCGCCAGGAACATGTCCTTCGCGGTCCACGGCACGGCCGAGCTGGCCTTCACCGGGGCCGCCGCCGCACTGCTGCTGGGGCTGAGCGTGGGCGTCGGCGCCCTGGCCGGCGCGGTGATCGCCGCAGTGATCCTCGGCGTCCTCGGCAGGCGGGGCAACGAGCAGGACTCGGTGATCGGCGCGGTGCTCGCGTTCGGCCTCGGTCTCGGCGTGCTGCTGCTGTGGCTGTATCCGGGGCGGGCGTCCAGCAAGTTCAGCCTGCTGGTCGGGCAGATCGTCGGCGTGGACTCGACCGATCTCGCGCTGCTGTCCGGGGCGTCCATCGCGGTGATCGTGGTCTTCGCGGTGCTGTATCGACCGTTGTTGTTCGCCAGCGTCGACCCCGAGGTGGCGCTCGCCAGAGGCGTCCCGTTGGCCTGGCTGACGCCGGTCTTCGCGGTGCTGGTCGGCGTCGCCACCGCCCTGGGCGTCCAGACGGTCGGCGCGTTGCTCGTCCTCGCCTTGATGGTCACCCCTGGTGCCGCCGCCGCTCGCGTGACGGCCAACCCGGTGACGGCGACCGTGCTCGCGGTGATCTTCGCCGAGGCGGCGGTGTTGGGCGGAATCGTGCTCTCGCTCGCGCCCGGCGCTCCGGTGAGCAGCTTCGTCACCGCGATCTCCTTCACCATCTACCTGGTGTGCAGGCTGATCGGGCGTTACCGGCTGCGCCGCGTCGGAACGGCGTGAGCCGAACCGCCGGTCCTCGCCGCTGACGGACCCGCGCCAGGAGCGCCTGTCATCGGTCCAGCCCCGCCGTGAGCGAGGATCGGCGTGGATCAGCTGCACGGGGCCGGAGGAAGCCGGCACGGAGCCATGGCGACCGACGAGGACGCAGATCGCCACAAGGGCCCGCCGCAACAGGACGGCAGGGATCACCGCCCGCCCCGGCGACGGTCGAGCACTCAGGGCCGGGGCCGCGCCGCCAGCGCCGCCCCGATGTCGGCGATCACCCCTGGATCAAGGAACGGCGTGACACCACCCGCGATGAGCCGCTCCACCGACTGCACGACGATCACGTCGCCGTCGGCCAGCATGTCGAGCATCGCCGCCCGATCACTCTGCGCGGCCGTGTAGTTGACGAGGCTCAGGTCAGAGAAGACGCCGGGCAGATACCGGCTGGTGGAGACCATGAAGGAGTCGCCGAGCATGGCGACGGGCTCGGCGATCATCCCCGGCATCGGCTCCCCCTCGAACCGCACCGGCTGCTCGAAGCGGTGAATTCTCGGCCCGGTCCGGTTCAATTCGCCGTCCGGCCGCAGCCGGTAGCGCATGCCGCTCTCCTCGGTGGGCCTGCCCTGCATGACCGCCAGGTCGGGCGTGTGCGCCGCCGTCCCGTCACGATCGATCACCCAGCTCTCGGAGCCGCCGGGGTCGATCTCCTGCGCGACGGCGCGAAGCGCGGCCAGCGCGCCCTCGTCCGTCCAGTGGGTGTCCATCCGGTAGTAGGCGGGACGGCCGTCGCCGATCTCGGGTCGCCGCAGCTCGGCGCGCAGGTCGAGCGCGCCCGTCTCCGCAGGCACCCGTTCCCAGAACTCCTCGGTCGCCTGTCGCGCGCAGTCGAGGTCGGGATACGCATCAGGCAGGTGCTCCGGCACCACCGTCGACTTGTCCGGAGCGATCAGGATGACGAGGTCGCGGCCGGAAGCCTCCACCACTCGACGCAGTTCTCGAAGGCTCGCGATGGACTGATCGAGATCCCGATACGGGGTGCACTTCCCCTCGATGTCGTATCCGAGGTACAGCCAGCCGTCCTTGCCCTCGATGACCTCGCTGGACTCGGCCAGGATCAGCGATTCGGTCAAGTCGGAGGGTTCCTCGGCACCCGAACCCGGCGACCGCTGATCGCCGGGGGGCGGAGCGATCGGACCCGGCAGTTCGACCGGAGCACCGCTGCGTCCCCTCGGCTCGGCGAAGATCCCCCGGCTGACGACGTCGGCGGCCTGCACGGCCGCCTCCCGGAAGACGAGGTGGTCGACCGCCCACTGCGGCATCCCGGTGAACAGGCCCCAGCCGTCCGCAGGGGTGGGCAGGGCCACCAACGGCCGGTTCTCGATCTCGGCGGCCCGGACTCCCACCGCGTAGGCCGCCAACGGTGCCGCGAAGAAGACCGCCCCCGCGATCAACGCGGTGAGCTGTCGTCCGCCATGTCGAGGCCGGTACAGCGCGTGTTCCCTCGGCAGCCAGGACTCGTGCACCGCAGGCAGCACCGACGACTCCGGCACCTCGCCTGGAGTGCCCTCCTGGAGCGTCACGTTGTACACGGTAGCCATCTACGCGGCCCCGACGAACAACCCGCAGCAAGCCTTGACCGAGTCGGAACGTGCCGGGGTCGCCGCCGCGACGACGCGGGGGACCCCGACATCGCCGAGCCGCGGTCGGATTCCTCGCCGCCGATTCCGCCGATCTCCGACGGCACGCGGCGGGGAACGGACGATTCAGCCCGGCCACACGATCAGTCCGTGCCGATTCGCCGGGCACGCCATCCGCGACCACCTGTGAGGGCGACGTTGTCCGCAGGCCCCGACACCGCATGCTGTTCTGTGGGAACACACCGATCGGTATACCTAGCGGAATGTCATCGGCGCAGTGCAGCCACCGAGAATTCCATGGCTACCGAGCAGAATCGGCGCCTAGAATCGGTCGGTGACAAACCGGGCCGCAGCATTCGATGCCCTCGCCCCCGGCTACGACGAGGACGGCTCGCACAGCGCGCTGGCCGAGACACTCGTCGCCGGGCTGCCCCCAGCCGCTGCGACCACTGCGACTTTGACGGTGCTCGACGTGGCCACCGGCACCGGCGCCGCAGCCTTCGCGGCACTACGACACCTGGACCCCGCACACGTCGTCGCCGTCGACGTCTCCGAAGCCATGATCGACCGAGCGCGAGAGTCCGCTGCCATGGCTGATCCGGCCGGCCGGATCAGCTGGCAACGCGCCCCCGGCATCCCTGCGCCCGCCGCCGCGCGCAGCGTGGACCTCGTGCTGTGCGCCTCGGCGCTGCACTTCCTCGGCCGGGCAGCCCTCCACGACTGGCTGCGAGTCCTGCGCCCCGGCGGGCGCGCCGCCTTCACCCTGACCGCCGCAGGATACTTCCGGCCATCCGGCGCCTTCGCCGAACTGGTCGCCCCAGACCTGCCGATTCCGGCCGACGAGCAGCAGGCCGCCGACCTTGCCCTCGCGGCGGGCTTCCGCGAGGTCGTCGCCCGCCGACACGAGGTCACAGGCGACCGACCCAGGGTCGTGTTCCTTGTCTACGCCGTCGCCCCGGCCTGAGGCGGTCCGCACCACGCTGCTGCCGAACCTGCCTCCGACGCGCCGAGCCGGAGATCCGGCCGAGCCGACAGCCGAGCACACGGACGAGCGCAGTGCCGTCGACGCCGATGACGGTGCAGGCGACGAGCACCGTCGTACCGCAGGCCCATCGGCGAACGCGCGGGCCGGGAGCGACCTAAGGAGCCGAAAACGCGGTGTTCAGCACCGCACGGGCTAGAACTGGTAGTAGTGAGCACGAGGACGGCGCACCTGCGGATTCCTGAGTTCTCAAACCGTTGACCTGCGCGAACGTGCTCACCCGTTCTCACTCGTTCTGAGCGGTTTCCGACGCTAGACGGCCTGGGGACGGCCTGAGGGACGGCACTGTTGATCTCACGGTGCCGTCCCTTCCGCATGTCCAAACATGGCGGTGATGGGAACCCGGTGGCAAGGCGGCGGAGCCGTCGCGGCAGTCGAGCGCCATGACCAGCTCGGCCAGGATGACCCCCTCAGCGCTCTGTTGGACCGGTGCGGCCTTTCAGTCCTGCTCGGCCTTCTCGCGCGTCGTCTGCGGTGGCGCATCCCGGAACCCGGCGGCTGGGCGTCGGCCAGACCGAGGACGCGCGGCAGCGCGCCCGCAGGGCTGAGCCGGGCGCCCGGCCTGCCTGAGGTGACCGGCCAGCGCGTCGCCGCAGGCGACGCGCCTTGATCCCCTAGAGCTGGATTCGGCAACGATTCACTCTGTCACCTGCCGATCGGGAGAACGAGTTTCGGCGTGCGTGCGATAACCGAGTTGGATGTCAGGGTGTAGGCCGCGCCTTCGATGTCAGTGAGTGTCGCGCCGGCTTCGGCGGCGATCAACACACCCGCTGCGGTGTCCCATGTCTTGTTAGAGGTCATCACCATGGCGTCGGTGCTGCCATCCGCGACGAAGGCGAGGTCCAGCGCGGCGGACCCGAACATGCGGACCCGCTCGACTACGGCTACCAGACGTTGTGTGAGAGCGAATCGGAATGAGTTCTTCTGGGCCGATTCTACGCCTGTCGCGTAGTCGCCGATGGACACGATGGCCTGAGCTGGATCGTCGGTGTCGCTCACCCTGATTCGTTCTCCGTTGAGTGTCGATCCCTCCGATTTCACAGCCCGGTACCGGCGGGAGAGAAAGGGAGCGTCGATCACTCCTACTGCGGGGCTTCCGCGACGAATGAGAGCCAACGAGGTAGCGCAGAGCGGTAGCCCGTGAGTGAAGTTCGAAGTCCCGTCGATGGGGTCGAATGCCCAGAAATCACCGTGCTCGTAGTCGACACCTCGACCCCCCTCTTCCTCGCCGAGGAAGCCACATTCGGGAGTCTGCTCGGCGAGGAACTTCCGGACTCGCCGTTCGATCTCGAGATCTAGTTCGGACACCAGATCTCGGTCGCTCTTTGCGCTGACGACCCCTGGCGCACCGTGCGCGAGCAGGGAACCTGCGATGGAAATCGCCTCGTCTGCGATCGAGGCAAGATCGGTCAAGCTCTTCACTCGGCAACCTCTCGGGCGCGACCCCATAGATCAACATAGACCTGGGTGAAAGTGGCGAAAAGGCCGGCGACGTCGTCCCGCTTCTCGATGACGAACGTCGGCGACTCAACGCCTCGGGAGTTCGGAAGGTAGGTCTGCACAATGCAGATTCGATCATCGATAGTGGTGATGTTGAATCGAACCACCTCGTCATAAACGCGAATCTGCAAGTTCTCCCGAACTGCGGGATCAAGTTTCGTCCGCAGTCGCGTGAGGGCGCTGACATTGGCCGCTGTGAGAGATGACAGCGTGTCGACCGGGTGCCCTTCGTCTTCATTCCGAATCTTGATGTACTCGCCGTCCGGGTCCAGGAACAGGGCTTCGACGGTACCGCCGTTCGAGATCATCTCGAGAATCGACCGGTCGCTGTACTGCTGGCAGAAGACGTTGAGCGAGAGCCCGGCCATGCGAATACTCTCCGCGCCGTCAAACAGGCGGTGCGGCGGTATCTGCTGGGCGAACTCCGGGCGGGATCCGAACACGGCGGCGACGTCCTCCATCCCATGCACGGATGCCTGTGCGACGACCGGCGAGCGTCCCGGCACAGTAGCGATCCTGTCCGCCGGGTCTGGAACGAACTCGATCCCTCCTTCATAGGGCTCGAACAGGGCCTCGGCAGTCCACTCGGGGAACATGAGTTCGAGGATTCGGCAGTGATGCGCGTACGGCAGCCCCCGGAGATCGCCGGACAACCAGCGGTAGAACTGCGTCTTGCTGGGCCAACTTCGCACCAGATCAGGCGCTGCCGCTTTGGCCTGTTTGTCGTACTCCTTGCAGAAGGCCGTGTGTCCCTGCAAGTGCCGCTTACGGAGTAAGACCTTGAGTGCGATCGGGGCCTTGACCATCTGGGCGTCCCTCCGTGATCGGCCACTGAGGACGCCACCCTAGCAGCCAGACGGGTCAAAGACGGGACTACAGGGGATCAAGGTGGCCTTCACGGGACACGGACGGTGTCGTGAGCGGACCGAGATCAGCCGAATCTAGGGATGTGCCGCAGAACAGCCGCACCAGACGAGAGGTGGTCGCCGTGGCGATTCCCAAGGGACATCGTTTCCCCATCGACTTCGATGAAGCGTTCCCGCAAGGGCTCGTGATGGTCGGGGAGATCGTTCCCGATACCGAGTACCAGTCGCGAGAAGACAAGGCCAGCGGGCGCCCGGTTCGCCAGCGCACCGACGAGGTGAGCGGAGCACGTCAGTGGCGGCTCTCGGTCACCGACCCTGGTGAGACGAACGCCAAGCGGGCGTCCTTCAGCGTGACGCTGCTCAGCGAGGTTGCGCCCGTCCCGACGTCGGCGGAGGTGCTTCCCGGCATCCGGCCGATCGCGCTGGACGGACTCACCGCCGAGCCTCGGCTCAGTGGCACGGGTGAGTTCAAGTACCAGGCGTACGCGTTCCGCGCATCGAGGTTCCGTGCTGTCGATGCCGGTACCGGTCAGGGCTCGGGTAACGGCAAGGCTGTGTCTGGCGCGGGCTCGTCGGGGTCCGGTTCATCCGCAGCCAAAGCCGCGTGACTCGGAGACGTGCCGTCGTGTTGCACGCGGTATCTCCGCAGCAGGTCCGTTCCTGGGAGTCGGCCTATCGCCGATATGGGGCGGCTTCCGACCGGGTGGCCCTGGATCGAACCGTCGAAGCAGCACGCGAGATGGCCGAGGCATCCGCTGCTGTGGCGGCAGCGTGGCGCGCGATCTACCGAGGATCGTCACAACTGCCGTGGTGGGTGCTCGCTGCCTTGGACGCCGCCGCATCGGCGTTCGACCAACAGTCCCGTGACTGGCTCGCTCGATCTTCCTCGTCGCCGGGCGGGTTGCCGCCGCGAGACATCACCAGACCAAGCCAGCGCACGCATCGTCGGATCGCTCCAGCGCCAGAGGGGGAAACGCCGTGGAAGTGACCTGCATACAGCCCTGCCTCTACCCGCGCGGCAAGCCCAGGAAAGGAAGGCAACGATGAATCAGCAACCTATTCCCCGGTTGGTGGCCATCCCCGAGGCCGGCTCGACTGCGGTGTTCTTCGCGAACCTCCCCGGTCACGGACCGATCTTCCTGATGGACCTGGGCTCAGTGCACGTGGAGGTCCCGGTGTTGACGCACCCGGCGGGGCGCGCGATGACTGCTGATCTGCTGCGGGCCGTCGCCTTCTCGGCGAACCGTGCCATCGAGTGGCTGGAGGAGACAGCGGGGCTGGGTGCGGGCTCGTTGGTCGTGCAGGAACCACGACCGCCGGGCGGGATGACCTCCGGGTACCGGGAGATTCGGGGTCAGTGGAACGAGGACGCGCGGCCTGGTGACGTGGTGCCGCAGGGTCGTCACGCCTGGCCGGAAGACCCCGAACAGCCAGGGATGACCTCGGAGGAGCGGCCTGATCCGGGGTGGCGGTCGTGAGACGGCTGCTCGCCTGGTGGCGGCGTCACGTCGGTCGGTTCTGTGCCCGTTCGGGGTGTCGTGCGTGGGTGCGGACGCCTCGGTGGCTGTGCGAGGACTGCCGGGCCACGGTGCGGCCGATGGGGGTGTCACCGGGGGCGTTTCGCAACTGTCACCCGAGTGACTGAGAAGACCACCCGCTGAACTAAGCGGGGGTGTGGGAAAGGAAAGGCGCAGAGGCGGTTATAGGCCTGGAAACCGGCCGCCTCTGCGCTGTCCACTTCAACCTCTATTAATCGGAGTGAACAACTATGAGCTTAGAGCAACCACCCAGCGTGTCAAGTTCTCACGGACGGTCAGTTCCCCGCAGGTGTTCTGCCTGCCACAAGTTCGGCAAGTTCGCCCCCGGCCGCACCTGGTGTCTGCGGTGCCTCGGCTGGCTGCCCCTCGACTTCGGTCCGGCCGTGAACACCACCGTGCGGGGTGGTCGGGATGCCTGAGCGCAGTCGGTGGATCGACCCGGCACCGTTGGAGGTTGCCCGGCCGAGGTTGCCGTGGTGGACACACTCGCCCCGCTGGGCACTGCTCCTGGTGGCGCCGCTTGTTGCGGTCGGCTTGGCGGTGTGGCTGGTCGTGGTCGTCCTGCGGAAGGCTGTCCGGTATCCGGTGGCCTTCGCCGTGGTCCTGGTGCTCCTCGTCGTCTGGCGCTTGTCGGGTTGGCCTGCGGCCCTGGTCCTCGGGGCGGTCCTCGCCCTGGTGTTGGTCGGCTGGTGGTGGCGGTTCCGCCGGTCGTTCGTGCGTCTGGTGCTGGCTGAGGTGCGCTCGGAATGGCGACGGCTCACCGTGTATGCACCCGTGTGGCATCGGACGATGCGGTTCTGCCACCTGGAACGGACCGTGAACCGCAAGACCCACGTCCCGGTGTTCGTCCGAGTCCGGGCCGACGGGTGGCGGGACAGGGTCACCGTGCGCCTGTTGCACGGGCAGGCACCGGGCGAGTTCGAGGTACGCGCCGAGGCTCTCGCGCACTCGTTCGGCGCCCGCTCGTGTCGGATTCGGGTGATCGGTCCTCGTCGGATCGTCCTGGATCTGTTGCACGGTGACCCGCTGACCCGACCGGTATCGCCTCCTCCGCTGCCTGACGCCGCCGACGACGCGGCGGGCTGCACTGCCAAGGACTTGGAGCGGGTTCCGGTCGGGGTGACCGAGGCAGGCAAGACGTGGCTGCTGAAGCTCCTCGGCTCACATGTCCTGGCTGTCGGTGCGACCGGGGCAGGTAAGGCCTCGGTGGTCTGGTCCCTGCTGTGGTCTCTCGCTCCGCTGCTGCGGTCGGGGGTGGTCCGGGTGTATGGGATCGATCCGAAGGGCGGGATGGAACTCGGCAAGGCCCCCGACCTGTTCCACCGCCTCGTGTTCAACAACGGCCTAGAAGCCGTCGAACTTCTCGAAGAGGTTGCGGCCGAGGTGAAGCAGCGGGCCGAGTCGTTCCGGGGCCAGCGGCGGGGGTGGTCTGTCGACTGCGGCCAGCCGTTCCTGCTCCTGGTGGTCGATGAGTTGGCCGATGTCGTGGCCTACCAGACCGACCGCAAACTGAAAGAACGCGCCAACTCCGCCTTGCAGACCATCACCTCCCAAGGACGGGCACCCGGCGTCTGCGTCATCGGCGAACTGCAAGACCCCCGCAAGGAAGTCCTGTCCTTCCGGCATCTCTTCCCCACCCGGATCGCACTGCGAGTCGACGAACCCGGCCAGGTGGACATGGTCTTGGGCGACGGCGTCCGGGAACGTGGCGCGGCGGCACACGAGATCAGCGAGACGACTCCGGGCGTGGCGTGGGTGAAGTACACCGACCGACGCGAACCCGTCCGCGTCCGCGCCTTCCACGTCACCGATACCGACCTGGATCGACTCGTCGACTACGTCACCGGGGCGGCCCCCGCCGAGCAGTCGGCGATCGTGCACACCTTCCCGACACGGCCAGAGATTCCGAGCGCAGACTCGGTGAGGCGGGGTGAGGCCGCATGAGCACCGACCTGACCACCGTTCCCGGCGACGTGCAGGGCTTCACCCGTGCCGAGCGGATGCGCCAACCCCTCGCCGGGAAGGTCCTGGAAGCCACGGCAGATCACCACGGCGTCTGCATCCGGCCGTTCATGATGGAAACGATCGACTACGACACCGGGGAGATGCGTTACGTCGGTGTCCCGTGCGGCTCCACCGTGGAAACCCAGTGCGGGCCGTGTGCGCGGAAGGCTCGGGCGTTGCGGCAGACCCAGTGCCGCGAAGGATGGCACCTCGACGACGAACCCGACTTCACCCAAGAACCCGCCACAGAGCAACAGAAACTTCTCGTGGCCTATCGAGCGGACCTGGTCGCCGAGTACCGCACCGCCTTGACCGAGGGTGCCGAGACCGACGCCGAGGAACTCCGCGAAGCGATCCACACTGCCGACGCCGACCTCCGCAACCTCGGCGTCCGAGGCAAGCTGCCCAACCCGGACGCCCCGGTCACGGCGGTACGCAAGCGGTCCACCCGTCGTCGGCAGGACGCCCCGAACCTGCCTCGACGGCGCGTGGAAAAACGCACCCTCGGCCGCGAGTACGCCGGGAAGTTCCGACCCTCCATGTTCCTCACGCTCACCCTCGACACCTACGGGCGAGTCCGCAAGGACGGCACCCCCGTGGACTTCGCCACCTACGACTACCGCCGAGCCGCACGCGACGTCGTCCACTTCGCGGCCCTGGTCGACCGGTGGTGGCAGAACCTTCGCCGCTGTGTGGGCTGGGACGTGCAGTACTTCGCAACGGTGGAACCGCAGAAACGCGGGGCGCCACACCTGCACGCCGCACTACGCGGCACCATCCCCCACTCGGTCGTCAAAGACGTCACAGCGGCGACGTACCACCAGGTGTGGTGGCCCAACCACGACCAACTCGTCTACGACGGCGACCGGCTGCCCGTCTGGGATCACGAACGGCGATCGTTCACCGACCCCGACACCCGGCTACCACTGCCCACCTGGGATGAGGCCGTCGCCGAACTGGACGCACCCGCGCACGTCTCGACCTTCGGCGAACAAGTCCACTCGAAGGGCATCCTCGGCGGCACCCCGGAAGCCGGACGGCACATCGGCTACCTGACCAAATACCTCACCAAATCCGTCTCCGAAGTCGTCGAACAGGACACGACTCGGCAGCGCGAACACGCCGACCGGCTTCATGCCGAGCTGGCCGTGACGCCGTGTTCCCCCCGGTGCCCGATCTGGCTCCGCTACGGCATCCAACCCCTCGGCGCCCGGTCCCAGATCGCCTCGGCGCACTGCAAAGGCAAAGCCCACCGACGCACCACCCTCGGCCTCCCCGGACGCCGAGTCCTCGTCTCTCGGAAGTGGTCCGGCAAGTCCCTGGCAGACCACCGAGCGGACCGGAAACGCTTCGTCGTCGAGACCCTGGCCGCCGCCGGAATCGAGAAACCACCACAAGACACCTCGCGGCTGGTCTGGCAGAAAGTCCGACCCGGCGACCCCGGCGTACCACCACGCGCACACGTCCTCATGCACGCCATCTCCGAACGCCTCACCTGGAAAGCCGAATACGACCGCGCACTCTTGGCCGCACAACCACCACCAGGCGGCCACACAGAACTTTCGGCAACTCCACACGCAGCCTGACCACCAGGGGGAACAACGCCATGACCACGACCCGGCTCGAACCACTCTGGACCGTCGAGGACGTCTCGGCCTACCTCGGCATCCCGGTCAAGACCCTCTACCAGTGGAACTGGCGCGGCGAGGGGCCACCCGTCCGCAAGATCGGCCGCCACCTCCGCTACGACCCCACCAAAGTCTGCGCCTGGGCCACCACCAGCACCGACACCGCTGCGGCGTGACAAGAGCCGATCCTTCCGCAATCCGACGAACAGGAGACACACCGATGGGCCACATCCAAGACCGTTGGTGGGCTGAGATCCCCGACCCAGATCTTCCCGGTAAGAACCAACGAGTCAAGACCGACCTGCACGGCCGAGGACTCCGCTACCGCGTTCGGTACTTCGATCCTGCTGGTACGGAAAGGTCCAAGTCCTTTCCCGATCGCCAGAAGCGTCTGGCCGAGCAGTTCCTCATCTCAGTCGAGAACGACAAGAAGCAGGGCACCTACCTCGAACCCGACGCGGGCAAGATCCTCTTTCGTGACTACGCCGAAGAGTGGCTGGCGGGTCAGTCCTTCAAGAGCACGACACGGGTCAACGTGCCCTCCCGCTTGCGAAGCCAGGTGTATCCCTTCCTCGGCGACCTACCGCTACACGCGATCAACCCGAGCAAAATCCGCCAGTGGATTCGATGGATGACCGACAGACGGACGGCACCCAGCTACCGATCTGTCTGCTTCATCCACGTCTCGTCGATCTTGAGCGCGGCCGTCGATGACAAGCGGATTCGGACGAACCCTTGCAAGGCCGCGTCGATAACCAAGCCACAGCCCCAACCGCCCAAGGTCGTCCCCTGGACCGATGCCCGTGTCAAGGCCGTACTCCTCGCCCTCCCCCATCGAGCACAGATCACCGTGCCGCTGGGGGCGGCGTGCGGGCTTCGTCAGGGTGAGATGTTCGGCTTGTCTCCGCAGGACATCGATCGGCGGAACAACGTCCTGCACGTGGTCCGGCAGATACAACAGGTCAACGGGAAGTTGATCTTCTGTCGGCCGAAGCGCGAGAAGAGTCGGACCGTGCCACTGTCTGCCGGGACGTTGAGACGGCTGGACGCGCATCTGGAGGCCTTCCCCGCACAACAGGTGACTCTGCCGTGGAACGACGTCACCGGAGAACCCGTCACCGCCGATCTGCTCATGACCGACGACTGCGGACAGGCGTACTGGCGCCAGGCCTTCAACCGTGACCTTTGGAAGCCCGCCTTACAGCGCGCGGGAATGACCACACCGGAGAGGAAGGACGGCACTCATGCACTCCGCCACTACTACGCCTCCGTGCTGCTCGACAGCGGCGAGTCGGTCAAGGCCCTGTCCGAGTATCTCGGCCACGCTGATCCCGGCTTCACACTGCGGACCTACACCCACCTCCTGCCGTCCAGCCATGAGCGGGCTCGGCGAGCGCTCGACGCACGACTTGGTGACGCTGACGGCCTGGAGACGGCCTCACCGAGCGAAGACGAGCATAATCCCAGTTCAGAGGCTCGTGACGCTAGAACTGGTAGTAGAGGAACGGGCTGAACGTCCCGGTGGCCACGAGGATCGCCGCGTACCAGAGGCCGACCGTCAGCAGCGCCACCCGCAGCACCGCCGCAGGCCGGGACCGCGCCGACTCCAGGTACGGGCCGGTCACCGACTTGGCGGGCAGGAAGAACGCGCTCAGCGCCGCCACCAGGATCAGCAGCCGCTGGTTGTTCAGCGCATCGCCGACCTCGATCGACAGACCGTCGAGATCGGGCACCAGCATGTTCCCGAGCACGTTCATCGCCGCAGCCATGTCCGGCGACCGGAACACGACCCAGCCGATCGTGACCAGGCCCGTGGTCAGCAGCCTGCGAGCGATTCGACCGCCCTGGCTTGCGGGAGCACGATCGCGCCCGGTGGCCCGCTCGAACACCAGCAGGGCGCCGTGGAACACCCCCCACAGGACGAACGTCCAGGCGGCGCCGTGCCAGAACCCGGTGAGCAGGAAGATGATCCAGAGATTGCGATACGTCTGCACCGCCCCATGCCGATTGCCGCCCAGCGGGATGTAGACGTAGTCCCGGAACCAGCGGGACAGCGACATGTGCCACCGTCGCCAGAATTCGGTGACGGTCACCGAGGAATAGGGCCGGGCGAAGTTCTCCGGCAGGCGGAATCCGAGCATCCGGCCTAAGCCGATCGCCATGTCCGAGTAGCCGGAGAAGTCGAAGTAGAGCTGGAGGGTGTAACCGATCGCCCCCAACCAGGCGATCGCGAAGGTCATATCCTCAGCGGGCGTGTTGAAACACGCGTTGACCACCGGCGCCAGCGAATCGGCGACGATGACCTTCTTCGCGAGACCGAGCGCGAACCGGGGCAGCCCGGCGGCGATGTCGTCCAGCCGGTGACTGCGTTGCTGCGGAAGCTGGTCGGCGATCTCGCGATAGCGGATGATCGGCCCGGCCACGAGTTGCGGAAACATCGCGATATAGGTGACGAACGAGACCGGATTGCGCAGCGCGGGTCGCTCGCCCCGATAGATGTCCACCACATAGGAGATGTGATGGAAGGTGTAGAAGGAGATACCGATCGGCAACGCCAGCTCCACCACCGGCAGGTCGGCGCCGAACCAGCTCGCGAGCACGGCGGCCTGTTCGGTGGCGAAGCCGGCGTACTTCCAGACGAAGAGGATCGAGAGGTTGAAGCTGATCACGCCGATGAGCAGCCAGCGTTTACGCCGCCGTTCCAGATCCCATTCGTCCGGCTGTAATGCGGGCGCGACCAGATAGTTGACCACGATGCACGCCAGCAGCAGGAGCGTGGTTCCGCCCGCGCCGCTGGCATAGAACACCAGGCTCGCCACCGCGATGACGCCGTTGCGCCAACTCCGGGGTGCGATCAGCACTGCCAGCAGGACGGCAGGCATGAAGTACCACAGGAACAGCGGACTGGCGAACGACATCCTCGGCCTTATCGACGTCTGGCGAACGACTCTAACCGACCGGCAGCCGCCGGGTGCCCGAAATGGGCGACCTGGGGAACTCCGGCGTCAGGAGATGCGCCGACGCCGAGCAACCTCGGCCAGTACCACGCCCGTCGCGACCGAGGCGTTCAACGACTCGACGTCCGAGGCCATCGGGATCGACACCGTCGCGTCGCAGGTCTCCCGGACCAGCCGCGACAGGCCGCGCCCTTCGGAGCCGACGACGACGACCAGCGGACCGGTGGCCAGGTCCAGCTCGTCGACCGTGATCGAGCCGTCCGCGTCGAGTCCGACGATCATCAGGCCCTGCTTGGCCCAGTCCTTCAGGGTCCTGGTGAGGTTGGTGGCCTTGGCCACCGGCAGCCGCGCCGCCGTGCCCGCGCTGGTTCGCCAGGCCACTGCCGTCAGCCCGGCGCTACGACGCTGCGGGACCACCACGCCGTCGGCGCCGAACGCCGCAGCCGAGCGGATGACAGCGCCGAGATTGCGCGGGTCGGTGACCCCGTCCAGCGCCACGAGCAGCGGCTGGCGACCCGACTCGCGTGCCTTGGCCAGCAGGTCGTCGGGGTGGGCATAGTCGAACGGCGGGACCTGAAGGCCGATCCCCTGGTGCATGGCGCCCTGGGTGATGCGGTCCAGCTCCGTGCGGGACACCTCGAGCACCGAGATGCCCGCATCTGCGGCGAGGCTCACGGCCTCCGCGACCCGGTCGTCCGTGTCGATGCCGGTGGCGATGTGCAGTGCCGTGGCAGGCACCCCGGCCCGCAGGCACTCGACCACCGGGTTACGCCCGGCGATGGTCTCCGGAGCCGCTGCCGCGGCCTTGCCGCGCTGGACCCGCTTGGCCTCCGCGCGATTGGCCAACTCGGCACGCCGATGTGCGGGGTGATAAGGCCGGTCCTCGGCGCGCGGCGTCGGACCCCTGCCCTCCAGCGCCTTGCGACGCTGGCCGCCGGACCCCGTCACGGCGCCCTTCTTCGTTCCGGGCTTGCGCATCGCGCCGCGCCGCTGAGAGTTGCCCGCCATCAGTTGCCGTCCTTCACAGTCCATGTCGGCCCGTCCGGACCGTCCTCGACGGCGACCCCGACAGCGAGCAGTCGATCGCGGATCGCGTCGGCGCTCGTGAAGTCGCGGGCTGCCCGAGCGGTCTGCCGCTCGGCCAACAACTGTTCCACGAGATCGCCGAGCACCTGTACCGCCCGGTCCTCGGTGCTGCCTGCCGCCGTGTGCCATTCCGCGCCGAGCGGGTCGAGACCGAGGCAGGCGAGCATCCACCGCACCAGGGCGACGTGCTCCGCGAGCCTGCCGCCGTCGTCGCCGTTCGAGTCGTCGGCCAGCAGCTGATTGCCCAGGCGAACCTGGTTGTGCACGACGGCGAGTGCCCTCGGCACGTTGAGGTCGTCGTCCATCGCGGCGCTGAACTCGACACGGGCCGCCGAGGTCGACGACCCGGCGTCGGCCACCGGCAGTTCGCCTGCGGCCCCGACCGCCTTGCGGACGAAGGCCTCGATGCGCTGATAGGCCTTCGCCGCCTCGGCGAGAGCCTCCTCGCTGTACTCCAGGTTCGACCGATAGTGCGCCGACACGAGGTAGTAACGCAGCTCAGGGGCGCGCACCCGCTCCAGCATCACGGGGATGCCGACGGTGTTGCCGAGCGACTTCGACATCTTCTCGCCGCTCATCGTCACCCAGGCGTTGTGCAGCCAGTACTCGGCGAAGCCGTCGCCTGCCGCCGTCGACTGGGCGACCTCGTTCTCGTGGTGCGGGAAGACCAGATCGGCGCCCCCGCCGTGGATGTCGAACCGGGGCCCCAAGTAGTAGGTGGCCATCGCCGAGCACTCCAGGTGCCAGCCGGGGCGCCCCGCACCCCAGGGCGTCTCCCACGAGGGCTCTCCCGGCTTGGCGGCCTTCCAGAGCGTGAAGTCGCGCGGGTCGCGCTTGCCGGTCGCGGCGGTCTCGCCCTGCTGCATCTCGGACAGGCGCTGACCGGACAGCTCACCGTAGGAGGGGTGGCTCGTCACCGAGAAGTAGACGTCGCCGTCCGCGGCGTAGGCGTGGCCTCGATCGATCAACCGCTGCATCAGCTCGATCATCTGCGGCACGTGACCGGTGGCCCTCGGCGTGATCGACGGCGCGAGGCAGCCCAGCGCGTCGTAGGCGTCCTCGAAGGCCCGCTCGAATCGCGCGGCCCACTCCCACCACGGCCTACCCGCGGCGGCGGCCTTGGTGAGGACCTTGTCGTCGATGTCCGTGACGTTGCGCACCAACAGCACGTCATAGCCCGCGACTATCAGCCACCGACGCAGTACGTCGAAATTCAGTCCGCTGCGCACGTGGCCGATATGGGGAATCCCCTGCACCGTCGCCCCACAGACATAGATCGACACCACGCCGTCCTGAAGTGGACGAAATTCCCGAGTTGTTCGGGTGCCGGTGTCATGCAGGTGCAGGCTCACAGCCGAAATGGTACGGAATCACCACTGCGCCAGGCGGAAAGGGTTGACGAACCGGGGGTTCGACGCCATCAGACGTGATCGTCGAGGAGTCCGTGCCTGCGCAATGCGGCCGACAGGGCGTCCGGTCGTTCCTCGGTAGGCAGCGGTGGAACGATCTCCACCCGGCAGCCCAGCTCGGCGGCGGCGCCGTCGGCCTCCGGGCTGTCGCCGATCATCAGCGCCTCGGCGGGAGCGATGCCCAGCCGGTCACAGGCGAGGGCGAAGAGCTTCAGGTCGGGCTTCATCGCCCCCTCCAGGTAGGAGAGGACGTACTCGTCGATCAGGTCGGCGGAGTCGATCCTCGCCAGCGCGGACCGGACGTCCCAGACGATGTTGCTGACCACGGCGGTGCCGACTCCAGCGGAGCGAAGGCCGCGCAGGGCCCGTTCGGTGTCCGGGTAGGCCCGCCAGTAATCCGGGTGGATCAGTCGGCGGTAGAGCGGCGTGGCCAGCGCCTCGTCGATGCCTGCGCCGATGATGATCGCCTCGTAGACGGCCCTGTGCAGCGCCGGGTCGAGATCGCGGCGTCGCCAGGCGTCCGCCAGCGACTCGGGCAGTCCGGCCGCCTCGCCAGCCGGAGCCGTGAGCGCGACGATCAGGGCCGCCTCGGCGTCCGGCGACAGCGGCGAGCCCGACTCCCCCTCGGTCAGCCCCCGGAACCAGGCCGGACCGGGTTCGAGCCGGAACAGGGTTCCGGAGAAGTCGAACAGCACCCCACGAATCGCCACCGGTCCACCGTACGGCGTCCGGCGGGCCGATCACGAGGGGCAGCGCAAGGATTCTGGAGACCTGCTTGGCACCGCAGCGGCGACGAGCATCCGTTCTCCGGCGCTGTGCTGCACGCCACCCGAGTGGCGACGAGGCGTCTTCCGTCGTCGCGGAGTGCCTGCGGTCAGACGGTCAGCGGAACCAGTAGCGCGGTGGCCACGGCGGCGACCCCCTCGCCTCGGCCGGTGAGGCCGAGTCCGTCCGTCGTCGTCGCGGTGACGCTCACCGGCCCGCCTGCGGCGTCGGACAGCACGCGCTGCGCCTCCTCGCGCCGGGGGCCGATCCGAGGGGCGTTGCCGATGATCTGCACGACCGCGTTGCCCAGTCGGTAGCCCGCCGCCTCGAAACGCCGCCGCACCTCGCCGAGCAGCTCGACGCCGTGCGCACCCGCCCACCGCGCGGAAGAGGTGCCGAACACCGATCCGAGGTCGCCGAGCGCGGCGGCGGAGAGCATCGCGTCACACAGGGCGTGGGCCGCGACGTCGCCGTCGGAATGGCCGGTGCAGCCCGCGACGTCGGGCCAGTGCAGGCCGGCCAGCCAGCAGTCCCGGCCCGCCTCGACGGGATGCACGTCGGTGCCGAGGCCGACTCGGGGCAGCTCGATGGTCATCCTGCGTCTCCCGCTCGATGGGCTCGGAACTCGGCGGCGGCACGCTCGGCTCGACGAGCGTCTGCCCCCACCCCGTCGCCCGCCTGCCCGGTGAGCAGCGCATCGGCCACCGCGAGGTCGAAGGGGGTGGTCACCTTGAAGGCGTGTGAATGGCCGGGCACGGTCTGCACGGGCACGCCGAGCTGCTCGACGAGCCCGGCATCGTCCGTGGCCTGGATCGATACGGACGACGGCGGGGACGACTCGTCGTCCTCCGGGGCGATGCCGTACGCACGGCGAAGCAGGGCGGCGTCGAAGCCCTGCGGGGTCTGCACGATCCGCAGCCCAGCTCGATCGGGGGTGGCGATCACCAGACCCGTCGCATCGACCTGCTTGACGGTGTCGGACACCGGCAGGACGGGGACCACAGCCGCCGAGCCTGCCCGCACCGTGTCGACCACGGAGCGGATGACCTCGACCGGGGTGAAGGCGCGCGCGGCATCGTGGACCAGAACCACATCGACGTCGGCCAGCGTCCGCAGGCCCGCGCGCAGTGCGAGGCGCACTGAGTCGCCACGTTCAGCGCCGCCCACCACCACGCTGACCTGGGACTCGAAGCGCCGTACGGCCGCCACGACCACACCGACCTCGGCCGCAGGTGCGGCGACCACCACGTGGTCGACACACCCCGCAGCCAGCAGGCCGTGCACGGCATGTACCAATAACGGCTCGCCTGCCACCTCGACCAACGCCTTGGGCACCTGGGCGCCCAGCCGCTCGCCACGTCCGGCCGCAGGCACGACCGCGATGACACTCACTGTCAGCTACTTCTCGGTTTACTCAGGATGTCCGACTCACGAAGCGGTCGCCAGGACCTCGTCGAGGAGAGTCTCGGCCTTGCCTTCGTCGGTGCCCTCGGCCAGGGCCAATTCGCTGACCAGTATCTGTCGTGCCTTGGCCAGCATGCGCTTCTCGCCCGCGGACAGACCGCGATCTTTCTCACGCCGCCAGAGATCGCGCACCACTTCGGCAACCTTGTTCACATCGCCGGAGGCGAGCTTCTCAAGATTGGCCTTATACCGCCGAGACCAGTTGGTCGGCTCCTCGGTGTGGGGAGCACGCAGCACCTCGAAGACCCGATTAAGGCCCTCCTGTCCCACGACGTCCCGCACACCGACGATCTCGGCGTTGTCTGCGGGAACGCGCACGGTGAGGTCGCCCTGCGCTACCTTCAGGACGAGATACTTCTTCTCCTCGCCCTTGATCACACGGGTCTCGATTGCTTCGATGAGAGCGGCACCGTGGTGCGGGTAGACGACGGTCTCTCCGACCTTGAAAACCATGTGTCCTCTGCCCCTTTCGCTGGTGCCATCTTAACACGCAGGACAATTCACGTCCGGCCGACCGACCAACCTTCGGCGCAGGTCAGCGCCAGTGTCCGGGGTTGACAAACGGCCGAAGGCCATGCAAGGGCGTCGGCAGAAGATCCACCAGACGGTCCATTGTGGACTAATACCTCGGACGGTTCGTCGGGACTTGATGTCACGGCGCCTGGCGGCGTTGGTTAGGCTGCGCAGGAGGTCACGGGCTCGGGCCCGTCAGGAGCCTGGTCTGGGCACGGTCTACGAGGAGGACCCGCATTGAGACGCGTAGAGCAGACGGTGCGGAATGGGCTCGGCGCAGGCCGCCCGTCCCGAGGACGCCTGATCCCCGCAGCGCTGGCAGCAGGCCTCGCCCTGGTTGTGAGCGGCTGCAGTGCAGGTCAGATCACTCAGACCTCCCGCAAGGAACCGGTCATCAACGGCATCAACGGCGACGTCGGGGACATGGCGGTGCGTGACGCACAGCTCCTCTTCCCGGTCGGCGAGGACCACTTCTACCCGGCGGGCTCCAGTATTCCGCTGAGCATGACCCTGGTGAACACCGGCAGGACGACGGACCGGCTGGTCGAGATCACCAGCCCTTCGGCCGCGCTCGTCGAGGTCGAGGGCGACACGGAGATCCCCGGCGGGACCACGGTCGTGGCGACCGTCGACCCGGCGGACTGGACCGACGCGCAGCGCAGGCTCGCTGAGCAGGAGGAACAGGGTTCGACAAGCCCGTCCACCGTCGAAGTCGACCCCGAGAACGGTGACGTCGAGGGCGATGCGGCAGGCACCGAGGGTGACGACGCTGCGGGTGACGATGCCGCGGGTGCTGACACCGAGGGTGACGACGCCACCGACGACGCGACCTCGACGAGCACGCCGTCCAGCCAGGCGAACGCCCAGAACAGGCTGCCGCTCGAGGACGACGTGATCACGGTGACGCTGACCGACCTGATCAACGACCTCCAGCCGGGAATCAACCTGGAGATCGTGTTCGTCTTCGAGAACGCGGGGCCGATCTCGCTCCAGGTGCCGATGGGAGCGCCCTCCGAGCCGCGCGCCAACACGCAGGACGACCAGCACTGAGGGGTTCGGTCGACGACTGAGCCTCGGTGCTCGGCGGACGGTGGTCCGACGAGCTTCGGGAACTGAACACGCAGCAACCGCGCCCGGCCGGACGGCGAGCACCATCGCCGCCCGGCCGGGCTGCTTGCGCTGCGGGGGTGTGGCAGGACAGACCGGGCGGCGGCTGCCCAGGGTGTGCGGCCCGCCTGCCGCCTCGCCCGACCCGGCGGGCACCACGGTCGCTCCTGCGGTCTGAGGGCCCGCAGCACGGGGCGTACGGCAGCAGGCAGCCGTCGACACCCGGCGGCGAGGCACCGCCCGTCAGAGCGGCGGCCTAGTCTCCTGATCCGTGGCCCCGACCAAGAGCGCGAAGCCCGCCCGTCCGAGGTACCGCTGTGGCGAATGCGGTCTCGAGGTGCCCAAGTGGGTCGGTCGCTGTCCCGAATGCCAGGCGTGGGGCAGCGTCACCGAGACCGCAGCGCCCGCCCGATCGAGCCTCAACCGGGTTGCGGCAGGCGCCCCGGCACTGCCTGCCCGGCCGATCGCCGAGGTCGACGTGGAGGCGGCCAGGGCCCGGCCCAGCGGTGTGCCTGAGCTCGATCGCGTCCTGGGCGGCGGCATCGTGCCGGGGGCGGTCATGCTGCTCGCGGGCGAGCCGGGCGTGGGGAAGTCGACCCTGCTGCTCGAGGTCGCCCACCAGTGGGCCGCCGGGCCCGGCGGGCCCGCCCTGTACATCACCGGCGAGGAGTCGGCGGGCCAGGTCCGGCTGCGGGCGGAGCGCACCGGGAACGTGCACGAGTCGCTGTACGTGAGCGCCGAGAGCGATCTGTCGGCCGTACTCGGCCACGTCGATGCGGTCCGGCCCGGCCTGCTGATCGTCGACTCCGTCCAGACCGTCCAGTCACCCGAGGTGGAGGGCAGTCCGGGCGGTGTCACCCAGGTGCGGGCCGTGACCGTCGCGCTGACCGCCCTGGCCAAGGAACGCGGGCTCCCCGTCGTGCTGGTCGGCCACGTCACCAAGGACGGGTCGGTGGCCGGGCCGCGCGTCCTGGAACACCTCGTCGACGTCGTGCTGCACTTCGAGGGCGATCGACACTCCACGCTCCGGCTGGTCCGAGGCGTGAAGAACCGTTTCGGCGCCGCCGATGAGGTGGGCTGCTTCGAACTCCGCGACGACGGCATCGTCGGGCTGGCCGACCCGTCCGGACTGTTCCTCAACCGGCGGGAGACCGCCGTGGCGGGTACGGCGGTCACCGTCGTGGTGGAGGGAAAGCGACCGCTGCTGGCCGAGGTACAGGCCCTGGTGTCGAAGTCCACCCTGGCCATGCCGCGCCGAGCGGTGAGCGGCCTGGACTCCGCGCGGGTGTCCATGGTCCTCGCGGTGCTGGAACGACGTGGCCGGGTGCGGCTGGGCGAGTCCGACGTCTTCACCGCGACGGTCGGCGGCATGAAGGTCACCGAGCCCGCCTCGGATCTGGCGGTCGCGCTGGCGGTGGCCTCGGCGGCCAGTGATCAGCCGCTGCCGCCGGACCTGGCCGTCGTGGGCGAGGTGGGGCTGGCAGGCGAGGTGCGTCCCGTGGTCGGGGCGGGCAGGCGCTTCGCCGAGGCGGCCAGGCTCGGATTCACCAGGGCGCTGGTTCCGCCGGACTCCGGCCCGCTGCCGCCTGAGCTGCGTGCCGTGGTGGTGCCGGACCTGCGGTCCGCACTGGCCGAGCTTCGCCGGGGACACTGACCCGCCCGCGATCGGCGGCAGGCGGCCGGGACGAGGCCTGACTCGGGGGTCACAGCTCCCGGGCCTGCGCCGCTCCGCTGGGGTGGCGCGGGCGAGGCTGATC
Source organism: Actinoalloteichus fjordicus (assembly GCF_001941625.1). NCBI lineage: Bacteria > Bacillati > Actinomycetota > Actinomycetes > Pseudonocardiales > Pseudonocardiaceae > Actinoalloteichus > Actinoalloteichus fjordicus. The sequence continues at coordinate 370,170 of NZ_CP016076.1, read as the reverse complement.
CGGCGCTGCGGCTGCCCGTGCACGGTGCACCCGGTTCGGGCGAACATCCGCCTGCGATGCCTGGCGGAGTCTCCGCCACCTCGGCGAGGCAGGACGAGAACGACCCGACGGGTCGGTCACGGCCCGTCGGGTCGAGTGCCCGTCAGTCGAGATCTCCCGTGTCGGCCGGACCGGCCAGGCGGCGCCGATGACGAAGCACGAGCACTGCTCCGGTGATCAGTCCCGCCGCGCCGATCAGGCTTAACAGCACCACGGCCGACGCACCGGTGTCGGCGAGGTCCTCGCCACCGCCCGTCGGCGGTGGGCCGGCAGGCGGGCCGGGCTCGGACGGCGTCGCGGTCGGCAGGCCGTCGCCGGGAAGCACCGTGTAGTGCACGGTGCGCGGGTTCGACCGCACGTCGTCGACGACCTGCACGGCGCTCAGGACGTGCGTGCCGATCAGCAGCGGATCGATCACGGTCACCGACCAGTCGCCGGCATCGTCGGCGACGGAGGAGCCGATCTCGACCTCGTCGATCATCACCGCGACGACGGCGGCAGGCTCCGCGCTGCCGAGGATCATGGGGCGGGCCTCGGTGCTCTGCGTGCCGTCCTGCGGTGCGCTGATGGTCGGTTCTCCGGGGGCGACGAAGAAGCCGGTGGTCATCTCCGCCGAATCCCACTCCGAGAGGTTCGGCGCCGTCCACGACTGCGCGACGGTGACCTCGTAATGCCCGAGCGGCAGCTCGCTCAGCGCGGGCAGCTGCCAGCGCCCCTCGCCGTCGGCCTCGACTTGTCGGGCCTCACCCTGATGGGTGACGGTGACGGCGGCACCGGGCTTCGCGGTGCCGGTGATCGGCAAGCTGCGGTCGGTGTGTCGCGATCCGTCCTCCGGCGAGGTGACGACCGGAACGCTCAGCACCGGCTCGTCGCGATCGAGGTAGGCGGGGACACCATCCCCGTTGTCGTCCCGCACGACGGTCGGGTCGGCGGCCAGCTCCTCGTGGTCGGGGACTCCATCACCGTCGGTGTCGGCCGTCGTGGTGAGCAGCCGAAGCTCTTCGCCGAAGTCGCCGAGCACGTCGGTGCTCAAGGGCTCGGCGAACGCGATGTCCTCCTCACCCACCGTGGAAAGGCAGCGCTGGTCTGTCGCGGTCAACGCTCCGGCGGCGTGCAGTCCGACCGCCAGCGTCCCCGCGAGGACGGCGCCGCCGCTGTCGCCGCGTTCGGTGCAGGCGTCGTACCAGAACATCCGCTGCGCCTTGACGCCGCCGTCGAAGTCGTTGACCCGGACCTCGACGCCCACCTGCTGGATCTCGCCGCACTCCCACTCAGTGGTGCGGCCGGACTTGCAGACCTGCATTCCCTCGATCGGCTCGACGACGCCCTCCACTGGCAGGCTGCCGCCCTGCCAGTCGACGACCTCCGGCCGCAGCGTCAAGGCCGAGTTGGTCATGCGCACGCTTGCGTAGTCGTCGCCCTCGCCGCCGTCGGAGACGCTGTCCCAGACCACTCGGTCGACGGTGCCGATCTCGCTGCCGTCGGCCTCGGCGACGACGGTCTCGGCTCCGGACAGACAGTGGCCGCTGGTCAGCGCGAGCGCCCGCCCCTGGGCGTCGAGGGCGTTGAAGCCGAGCGAGCAGTTCGCCACCTCGGCGCCGTCGGAGTCCTGGGCGATGATCCCCTGGCCGCCGCGCAGCTCGCCGCCCTGCTGGGGGTCCGGGCGCTGGGCGACGAAGTCGACGTCCAGTTCGGCCCCGCGATCGACGGGTAGTTCGGACGCCAGGTTGCGCCCCTCGGCGGACGAGGAGAGCACCAGCGTGACGGAGCTGCCTCGGGCGCTGGTGGACAGTCCGTAGACGAGATCGCGCCGCTCTGCGGGGAGCTCGTTGACCCACTGCCGGATCTCGCCCGCGACCTGGGTGAGACGGGCCTCGTTGATCCCTCGGATGTGGGCCTCTGCGCCGCTCTGTCGAACTGCGTCGGCGGCGCTCTGGCTGGTGACCGCGACATTCAGCTTTCCGGAGGCGGCGTCGAACCAGGCCCCGCCGAAGTTGTCGCCCAGCTGGTCGCGCAGCTCCTCGCTGGTGGCCGATGCCGCAGCCGAGGCCAGGGAGTTCGCCGCGTAGGTGATCGGCTCGGTGCCGAGGTCGCGTTGGATCGCGGCGCGAAGGCCCGTCGGGTACTTCGACACCTGCTCGGCAGCAGACGAGTCCACCGCGCCGGTCTGCTGGGCGGCCCCTGGTGGAGTCGCCGTCAAGACCGATCCGGCAGCCAGTACCCCCGCGATCAACGCGGAGGCGACCAGTCTCGCCTGTTTCACCTGCTCCTCCAGCACCTCCGGGCACAGCCCGACGAATGTCATCGAGACGGTATCCAGCCGGCAGGGCAGTTTTTCTTAGCCAAGCGAAACGAGGCGTAACGGTGCCCTGCTCGTTAGCTACCGAATGTGACCAGATCTGCACACCACTTCACTCCACTGCCCGAGCCGTCGACATCGACGCAGCGTGGCGATGTGCCTGCGGTCACCCGGCTGGCCCAAACGGCCGACGAGCGCGACAGGTGCGGGCGGGCGGCCGTCGGCGGCTCCCATGACCGCCCTCGGCGCCCGTCGGGGGCCGCGTCGATCACCATGGCGGGGGCTGTCAGGATCGGACGGCGATGAAGACCAACGTGTTAGCCCCCGAGACGCTGATCGACTGGTTCGACGAGACCGGCCGCGATCTGCCCTGGCGCCGATCCGACACCACCGGTTGGGGCGTCCTCGTCAGCGAGATCATGCTCCAGCAGACCCCGGTCGTCAGGGTGCAGCCGATCTGGCTGGAGTGGCTTGAGCGCTGGCCGAAGCCGTCCTCGCTGGCAGCGGCCACGCCTGCCGAGGTGCTGCGGGCCTGGGGCAAACTGGGCTACCCGCGTCGTGCGCTACGCCTGCACGCCGCTGCGACGGCCATCGCGAGCGACCACGGCGACGTCGTGCCCTCCGACGTCGACACGCTGCTGGCCCTGCCCGGCATCGGCGCCTACACGGCGCGAGCGGTGGCGGCCTTCGCCTACGGCCTGCGCGCACCGGTCGTGGACACCAACGTGCGCCGGGTCGTCGCCAGGGCCGTGCACGGTGCGGCGGAGGCAGGACCCCCGTCCACGACTCGCGATCTCGCCGACGTCGACGCGCTGCTGCCCCGTCCCGATGCAGAGGCCGCACGGTATTCGGCGGCGTTGATGGAGCTGGGGGCGCTGGTCTGCACCGCGAGGACACCGCGTTGCGTCGACTGCCCGGTGCTCGCCGACTGCGCCTGGCAGCGTGCGGGCCGACCCGCCTACGCCGGCCCGGTTCGGCAGGCGCAACGGTTCGCGGGCACCGATCGCCAGGTCCGGGGGCTGCTGCTGGACGTCCTGCGGGCGGCGCCGGGCCCGGTGGAACGCGCCAAGCTCGACCTGGTCTGGCGCCAGGACGGCCAACGCGACCGCTGCCTGGACTCGCTGCTGGTGGACGGGCTCATGGAGCAGACGGCGGACGGCCTGTTCGCGCTGCCCGGCGAGGCCTGACCGACCGCCTGCGCACGAGCCGGCCTTGCACGGGGGCGATTCCGCATCCCGGCGAGGTGGAGGTCAACGCGCCGGGCGAGACAGCCAGGCCTTCGCGACGACGGCACCGGCAGCACGGCTGAGCAGACGGTCGAGCAGGCGGCGCCTGGTCGCGCTGCGGACGTTCCGACCGACGGCGGCAGCGGCAGGAGACTGCTCGACGTCCGCTGCCGGCCGAAGCCGCTGCCCATCGAGGCCACCGGCCGGTCGAAACCAAGTCCGGCCTGCGGCGCTGCGTGCATCCGCGCGGCGAGGCCCCGTTGCGGCTCCCTGCCGGTGCGTGCCCCGGTCGGAGGGCGCTGCGGCAGACTTGCTCCGTGGCGGTCACGCTGGACTTCTTCTTCGACGCTGACTCCGAAGCGCGCATTCGCGCCCTGTGGCAGCGATTGGCGGATGCCGACCTCCGAGCAGCGGACCCCCAGGCTGCCGCCGATGCCGCGCCCGGCCGCCGACCGCATGTCCGGTTCGCCTCGGCCGCCGAGGTGCCCGCCGCCGTCCGACGCGATCTGCGCACCGAGTTGGCCGCCCTGTCGCTGCCCGCGTTCTGGCTGACCACGCTGGGAACCTTCACGACATCGGAGCCGGTCCTGATGCTCGGCGCGGTGGTCGACGCCGAACTGCTCGCCGTGCACTCGGCGGTGCACGACGTGCTCGCGGGCCGAGTCCGCCAGCCGTCGGCCTACTACCTGCCCGGCGCGTGGGTGCCGCACTGCCCGTTGACCGAGGGCGTCCCCGGGGATCGGCTCGCCGCCGGATTCGCCGCCCTGCATCCGGTACGCGCCGTCCACGCCCGCGTCGGCGGCGTCGGCATCACCGACAGCCGCACCGGCCGAACGGAGCAGCTCGTCACGCGCGGGTGACACACCGGATATCCGGCGGCCGCCGGTCCAGCCGGCAGCGGGCAGACCGCCGTGTCGGTCTGCACCGCACGGCGTGGCGGTACCGTCGAGGGCATGGCAGTCGTGAAGATCAACGCTATCGAGGTTCCCGAGGGCAGCGGCCCCGAGCTGGAGAAGCGGTTCGCCGCCCGCCAGGGCGCGGTGGAGAACGCCCCCGGCTTCCTGGCCTTCGAACTGCTCCGGCCGACTGCAGGCGAGAACCGGTACTTCGTCTACACCAAGTGGGAGTCAGAAGAGGCGTTCCAGGCCTGGTCGGGCGGGCCCGCCAAGGAGGCGCACGCCGGTGAGCGGGCCAAGCCGGTCGCCTCCGGATCGAGCCTGCTCGAGTTCGAGGTCATCCAGCAGGCTGCGCCCACGGCGGAGTGACCATGGCGGAGGCGGCCGGGGTCTCGGCGGCGGCGGGCCTCATCGCCGACGCCCACGCCCTGCTGGTGTGCGCGGGCGCGGGGATGGGCGTCGACTCCGGCCTGCCCGACTTCCGAGGCCCGGAAGGCTTCTGGCGGGCCTACCCGGCGTACCGGGATCTCGGCCTGAGCTTCGCCGAGTTGGCCGATCCCGTGCACTTCGCCGCCGATCCAGCCCTCGCCTGGGGTTTCTACGGTCATCGGCTCGCGCTGTACCGCCGCACCCGGCCGCATGCGGGTTTCGCCACCCTGCGTCGCTGGGGTGCGGCGCTGCCGGGCGGCCTGCGGGTGTTCACCTCGAACGTCGACGGCCAGTTTCACCGGGCAGGCTTTCCCGACGACGTGATCGCCGAATGTCACGGCTCGATTCACCACCTCCAGTGCTCCGGACCCTGCACCACGCAGTCCTGGTCCGCGGCCGACGTGACCGTCGAGGTCGACCCCGTGACGATGCGGGCGATCGGGCCGCTGCCCGCCTGCCCGCACTGCGGGGATCTGGCACGGCCGAACATCCTGATGTTCGGCGACGCGCACTGGGTGGGCGAACGCAGTGGGCTGCGGCTGGACGAGGTCGGCCGGTGGCGACGGGGCCTGCGAACCTCGAAGCTCGTGGTCATCGAACTGGGTGCGGGCACCGCAGTGCCGACCGTGCGCAGGCAGGCGGAACTGGCCAGCGCCGCGAGCGGGGCGCTGATCAGGATCAACCCGGTCGAACCCGAGGTCCGACACGGCCGGGGCGTCGCACTGCGGATGAGCGCGGCGGATGCGCTGGCGGCCGTCGACGAGCTGCTGCCCGCGCCGTTTCGAGCCTGAGTCCCGTTTCGAGCCTGAGTCGCCCGTTCCCGGCATCCCGCAGCCCCGCACGGGCCCGCGGGCGCTGTCGGCGTTGGTAACCGGCCCGGGCATCACGTGGGCACGGGCAGGGCGTGGTCACGGGCAGCGCGACGGAGCCTGCCACGCAGCAGGGATCAGACCGGCACGACGAACTCCGCGAGCACGGCCCGGTGATCGCTGCCGGAGACGTCGAACACGCCGAAGTCCTCGACGGCACACCGACGGTCCACCAGGACGTGGTCGATGGTCAGCGGCGGCCCTAAGACCGTGCCCGGCGCAGGCCAGGTCGGCCGCAGCCCGTCACCAGTCTGATCGGCGGCGTCCTGATAGCCGGTACCCAGCAGCCTGCGCAGCGGGCCGTGGTCGAGCGTGGCGTTGAAATCACCGGCGAGGACGCGGATCGGCCCTGAGGGGGGAGCGGCAGGCAGACTGGCCAGCTCTCGCTGCCAGGTGTCGGTGGTGTCCGCTCCGACCGGCCAGAGCGGATGCACGGCGACGACCTCCAGCTCGGCGCCCTCGGGCAGCCGCACCCTGGCGATCGGCTGGCGGTTCGTGGCAGGGGCGGTCCCGACCCGCTCGGCCGGATGCCGTGAGTAGATGCCGGAGCCCGGCGCCCCGGCTCGCGCGTCGATGACGCGATGCGGCAGCTCCTCGTCGATTCCCGCGTCGGCGAGCGCGTCCACCGCCGTCGGCGTCAGCTCTTGCAGGCTCAACACGTCAACCTGATGATCGCGAACCAGTTCGAGAACCGCCTCGGCGTCGGCGTTGCCGTAGCGCATGTTCAGACTCAGCACTCGTGCCGACTCGCCCTGCACGTAGGGCCGGGCGTCCGGCGTGGCCCTCGGCAGCACCACCGCCGCCATGATCACCGTCAGCAGGCCCGCCACCAGCGCCACCGCCCATCGACGCAGGGCGAAGCCCGCGATGGTAAGGAACAGGCCGACCGGAACCGTGTACGGCGTGAGTGCGGCTGCGGCGACTAAGGCGCGGGTACCGCCCACCTCGATGAGCCGACTGATCGCGATGAGCACGAACGGGACGGTCAGCAGTATCAGCAGGAAGGTCGTCACCCGCCCACCAGGCCTGCGGCGGCCTGCGTCGACGAGGTCGTCCTCGTCGGTCTGCTCGCGGGGACCTCGATCCGTCGGCACTGCCATGCCGCTGATTCTCGACCATCGATCGCCGCGCTCGTCCCGGCAGGCCGAGCCGGCCTGCGAACTGTGCTCCGGCTGACCGCAAGACCCGACCCGCTCGGTGATGTCCTGCCGAGCCGCCTTCGAGGCGTCCTCGGCTCATCAACGCCTGCGCCTTCCGCCCCTGCGTATTCCTGCCTTTGCTGCTGCCGTAGGTCCCGTACGACGATACCGCCCGGTTGAGGCACTGACGCCTCGATCGGGCCCCGGACATGCGACGGGGCCGATGCCTGCTCGGCATCGGCCCCGTCGGAGGAGCTAGTTCATCGAGTCACTCGGACTCGCCCTCCACAGGTGCGTCCTGACCCACCCCGGTCGAGCTGGACAGCTCCACCGGCGGGACGTCCGGCACCTTCGACGGCTTCGGCTCGCCTCGGAAGGTGAAGCGGGCCTTGTCGTCGCTCTTGCCCTCTTCGTAGCCCTCGACGTCGCCGATGATGATCTGACCGGCCTCCAGCTCGCCGAACAGGATCTTCTCGGACAGCTGGTCCTCGATCTCCCGCTGGATCGTCCGCCGCAGCGGCCGCGCACCGAGCACCGGGTCGAAGCCGCGCTTGGCGAGCAGCCTCTTCGCGTTGGCGGTCAGCTCGAGGCTCATGTCCTTGTTCTTGAGCTGAACCTCGACCCTGGCGATCATCAGGTCGACCATCCGGATGATCTCGTCCTCGGTGAGCTGGTGGAAGACGATGATGTCGTCGATCCGGTTGAGGAACTCCGGGCGGAAGTGCTTCTTCAGCTCGTCGTTGACCTTCTGCTTCATCCGGTCGTAGTTCGAGTTCTCGGTGCCGCCACCGGAGAAGCCGAGGCCGACGGCCTTGGAGATGTCCTGCGTGCCCAGGTTGGAGGTGAAGATGATCACCGTGTTCTTGAAGTCGACGGTGCGGCCCTGACCATCGGTGAGCCTGCCGTCCTCCAGAACCTGAAGCAGCGTGTTGTACACCTCCTGGTGCGCCTTCTCGATCTCGTCGAAGAGCACCACCGAGAACGGCTTGCGCCGCACCTTCTCGGTCAGCTGTCCGCCCTCCTCGTAGCCGACGTACCCGGGGGGTGCGCCGAACAGACGGGAGGCGGTGTAGCGGTCGTGGAACTCGCCCATGTCGATCTGGATGAGCGCGTCGTCCTCGCCGAACAGGAAGTTCGCCAGCGCCTTGGACAGCTCCGTCTTACCGACACCCGAGGGGCCGGCGAAGATGAACGATCCGGAGGGCCGCTTCGGGTCCTTCAAGCCTGCACGGGTACGGCGGATCGCCTGGGAGACGGCCTTGACGGCGTCCTCCTGGCCGATGATCCGCTTGTGCAGCTCGTCCTCCATCCGCAGCAGCCGAGTCGTCTCCTCCTCGGTCAGCTTGAAGACGGGGATGCCGGTCCAGTTCGCCAGGACCTCGGCGATCTGCTCGTCGTCCACCTCGGCGACCACGTCGAGGTCACCGGACTTCCACTGCTTCTCGCGCTCCGCCTTCTGGCCGAGGAGCTGCTTCTCCTCGTCCCGCAGGCGCGCGGCCCGCTCGAAGTCCTGCGCGTCTATCGCGGACTCCTTGTCCCGACGCACGTCGGCGATCTTCTCGTCGAACTCGCGCAGGTCCGGCGGCGCCGTCATCCGGCGGATGCGCATCCGCGCGCCCGCCTCATCGATGAGGTCGATCGCCTTGTCGGGCAGGAAGCGGTCGTTGATGTACCGGTCCGCCAGGGTGGCGGCGGCCACCAGCGCCGAGTCCGTGATCGAGACGCGGTGGTGTGCCTCGTACCGGTCGCGCAGACCCTTGAGGATCTCGATGGTCTGCTCCATGGTGGGCTCGCCCACCTGGATCGGCTGGAAACGACGCTCCAGCGCCGGGTCCTTCTCGACGTGCTTGCGGTACTCGTCGAGCGTGGTGGCGCCGATCGTCTGCAGCTCGCCCCTGGCCAGCATCGGCTTCAGGATGCTCGCGGCGTCGATCGCGCCCTCGGCGGCACCCGCACCCACCAGGGTGTGGATCTCGTCGATGAACAGGATGATGTCGCCGCGCGTGCGGATCTCCTTGAGCACCTTCTTGAGGCGCTCCTCGAAGTCGCCTCGGTACCGGGAGCCTGCGACCAGCGAGCCGAGGTCGAGCGTGTAGAGCTGCTTGTCCTTGAGGGTCTCGGGCACCTCGCCCTTGACGATGTTCTGTGCCAGGCCCTCGACGACGGCCGTCTTGCCCACGCCGGGCTCGCCGATGAGGACGGGGTTGTTCTTGGTGCGGCGGGACAGCACCTGCATGACCCGCTCGATCTCCTTCTCCCGGCCGATGACCGGGTCGAGCTTGCCCTCCCGAGCGCTCGAGGTCAGGTTGCGACCGAACTGATCGAGCACCAGAGAAGACGACGGAGTGCCCTCGCCGCGACCACCGGTCTCGGCGGGCTCCTTGCCCTGGTAGCCCGACAGCAGCTGAAGGACCTGCTGACGCACTCGGTTCAGGTCGGCACCCAGCTTGACCAGCACCTGCGCGGCGACGCCCTCGCCCTCGCGGATGAGACCCAGAAGGATGTGCTCGGTACCGATGTAGTTGTGGCCGAGTTGCAGAGCCTCCCGAAGCGACAGCTCCAGCACCTTCTTCGCCCGAGGCGTGAAGGGGATGTGGCCGCTCGGGGCCTGCTGCCCCTGACCGATGATCTCCTCAACCTGCTGGCGAACGCCCTCCAGGGCGATCCCCAACGACTCCAGCGCCTTGGCGGCGACACCCTCACCCTCATGGATCAGGCCCAGGAGGATGTGCTCGGTGCCGATGTAGTTGTGGTTGAGCATCCTGGCCTCTTCTTGGGCCAGGACGACCACCCGCCTCGCGCGGTCGGTGAACCTCTCGAACATTCGCACTCCTCGACAGCGGCGGCAGCGGCTCTCGCCCGGCCACACACCAGTGAATCGGTCCCTGGCGCTCTGTGACGGGGTCGGCACCCTAACAACCACTGTAGTCGGCATTACCGTGACATCGAGTTCGTGTCGGCTTCTGGTGCGCCGTTCTGCAGCACTCGCACCCCCCACAACGCAGGGTGACCCGGCCCCATTCCTGGTCAGGCCCCCGCAGGGGCGATGTCCGCTGAGAGCGAACACGCTTCGTGTCGGCCGTGCGCGCCGCCCACCGGTCCGCTCCCGTCGCGGAGGCCGGATCGGCCGACCAGATAAGCTTAGGCAAGCCTGACAAGTTCCCGCAGACGACGCCGGACTCCGAGGGGTCGTCATCGACGAAGGTGAGACATCGTGCCGATCAGCGCCGCCGACACAGGCCGTGGAGCAGGCCGATGACGACGGCCTTTCGCAGGTCAGCGCCTCGCGGCCCGGCCATCGCCGCAGGTCGGCGCTCGGCACTGGCCGAGTCCGTCGCGCGGCTCGGCCTCCCGCCATGGCTGGAGGCCCGACACGGCGATGCCTCGATCGGCGAGGACTGGTCGCGCTGCTCCTCGCTGCTCGACGACCCGGCGGCCTTCACCCGATGGCGTGAGGTGCTGGGCGGCTGGCTCACCGAGAACTACGGCGCGGCACCCGAGCGGACCACCGCGGGCTACGTGATGTCCTGGTATCTGAGCGTGCCCGGATATCTCGGCGCACTGCTCTTTCACACGGCGCGTCGCGTGCCGTCGCTGCGCCCGGAGGACACCGCCTTCCGCCTTGCCGCAGGCAGGCCGCACCTCGACGGGATCGCGCTGACCGGCGATGCCTTCGCCTGCCTGCCCGACGACCCGGACGCCGACGACCCGTCGGCCACCGTCGTGGCAGACGAACAGGCCCTCGCCGTACTGCTGCGCGCCCGATTCGCCGGTCACGCCGCGCGCTTCGTGGCCGCGTTCGCCCCCGGCACCCGCCTCGGCAGGCGGATGCTCTGGGCGGCCGCAACCGACGTGCTCGACACCACACTGTGGCTGAGCGGCCAGATGTGCGGCGACGAGGACCGCGGCGTCGCCGATGCCGCCCTCGTCTTCGGCACGGAGGCCGACCCCTTCACCGCTCTCTCGACGATGTATCGAGTCCCCGGCGCCGACGGCGAAGACCGCTGGACGCGACGCAGGGAGAGCTGCTGCTTCCACTACGCCCTGCCCGGTTCGCCGCAGGCCTGCACCACCTGTCCCCGCGTCGGTGCGGAGGAACGCGCCAGGCGAGTGCGCGAGCTGGGCTGATAACCGGGCGACGGCCTCGACGACGAGCTCGGCGGCGGCCAGAAACGGCAACGGGCCCGCCCGCCTGCTCGGCGGGTCGAGACCCGCCAGGGCCGGCCGACGAGCCCGTCTCGTCCACGCATGACCTGTCGCACAGGCGTCAAAGAAGCACCGGGGAACCCGACGAGCGGCCCCGAGAGGACGTGCCCATCGTCCTCACCAGGTACGCACCCGGCGGTTCTCTGCGGCGCGGTGGCGGCTACGACGCCCGTCATGGCCTGGCGACGCAGGCCGTCTGCTCCAGGGCGTGGAGTCAGTTCGCCTCGTGGTAGGCGTCGATGACCTCGGCCGGGATGCGGCCTCGGTCCGACACCTTCATGCCCCGCTTGCGCGCCCACTCGCGGATCGCCTGGTTCTGCTCGCGATCACCCGCCGCCGTGCTGCCGCCGTCCGGACGAGCGCCGGGACGCACGTTGCGCTTGCGGCCGCCGGAGCGGCGAGCGTGTCCGACGAAACCGGCGAGCGCATCCCGCAGTGCCCCGGCATTCGTCGCGGAAAGGTCGATCTGGTAAGCGGCTCCGTCGAATGTGAACTCGACCGTCTCATCTGCCTTGGAACCGTCCAAGTCATCGACCAGTGTGACGGTGACCTTCTGTGCCATGACCCATGTCCTTCCACCGAAAAGATCTGACGAGGCTGCCCACGTGCCTCATTTCGGCCGATATTACCGCAGAAATGGATCTGGTCACCCTTAGATCTAACGGACGCTAAGGACTCCGTCCGGCCGATCAGCGCCCGCAGCCGCCGATCGGCGACGGCTCATTCCGGACGGACCAGCGGAAACAGGATCGTCTCCCGGATACCGGCACCGGTCAACGCCATCAACAAACGATCGACGCCCATTCCGACGCCCCCACTAGGCGGCATTCCGTACTCCAGCGCACGCAGGAAGTCCTCATCCAGCCGCATGGCCTCGACATCGCCGCCCGCCGCGAGCAGGGCCTGGGCCTCCAGGCGTTCCCGCTCCACGACCGGGTCGACGAGTTCCGAGTAGCCGGTGGCGAGCTCGAAGCCTCGGATATACAGATCCCACTTCTCCGCGACACCGGGATCGGTGCGATGCTGCCGAGTCAACGGCGAGGTCTCGATCGGAAAATCCTTCACGAAGCTCGGCTCGTGCAGCTGATCCCCGATCAGATGCTCCCACAGCTCCTCGACCAGCTTGCCGTGACCATGAGCCGGGTGCGGTTCCAACTCGTGCTTGGTCGCCCACTCCCGCAACCGCGCCACCGCTGTGTCCGGCGTCACCTCTTCGCCGAGTGCCTCGGAAAGAGACCCGTACATGCTGAGCCAGGTCCATTCCCCGGACAGGTCGTACTCGCTGCCGTCGGCCAGCGTGACGACCTCCCCGCCACAGGCCGCCTTGGCCGCGTCCTGGATGAGTTCCCTGGTCAGGGTCGCCATACCGTGGTAGTCGCTATACGCCTGGTAGAACTCGGTCATGGCGAATTCGGGCGAGTGCGAGGAGTCACTGCCCTCGTTGCGGAAGTTCCTATTGATCTCGAAGACCCGCTCGATTCCGCCCACCACACAGCGCTTGAGATACAGCTCCGGCGCGATTCGCAGGTAGAGGTCGATGTCGAAGGCATTCGAGTGCGTCTGGAAGGGCCGAGCCGCCGCACCGCCGTAGAGCGTCTGCAACATCGGGGTCTCGACCTCGGTGTAACCGTGCCGGTGGAAGGATTCCCGCAGCGAGCGCACGACTGCAGCCCGGACCTCGACGATGTGCCGCGCCTGCGGCCGGACGATCAGATCGACGTAACGCTGCCGAACCCGCGTCTCCTCGCTCAGCTCCTTGTGCACGACCGGAAGCGGCCGCAGTGCCTTCGCGGCGAGCCGCCATTCATCGGCCATCACCGAGAGCTCGCCTCGACGCGACGTGATGACCTCGCCGTGTACGAAGACATGGTCGCCGAGATCGATATCGCCCTTCCAGGCTGCCAATGCCTCCGCGCCGATCTGACCGAGGCTGAGCATCGCCTGCAGTTCGGAGCCGTCGCCGGAACGCAAGGTGGCGAAACACAGCTTTCCAGTGTTTCGCAGGAACATCACCCGGCCCGCGATGCCGACGATCTCGCCCGTGGCAGTGTCGGGTGCGAGTCCGGTGTGCTTCGCCCTGATGTCGGCGAGAGCATGTGTGACCGGAAGCACGACCGGATACGGTTCCGTGCCGGATTCGAGCAACCGCGACCGCTTCTCCCGACGGATACGCATCTGCTCGGGAAGGGTGTCCTCGCTGGTCGTGGCGTCGTTCTCCGGAATGGCGTTCACGGAGACACAGCGTAGGCGTCGGGCGGACACGCCCGGACGACGGGTTGCCGTCCGGCATCGATCGACGGTACCGCTCGCGGGCGCGGCCGAGCGCGACGCGGGCCGCCGCTCAGAGCACGTTGCGCTCGTAGACCAGCCGCAATCCGATCAGGGTGAGATCGGGCACGTGCTCGGCGATCGTCTCCGACTCGCCGAGCACCAGGGGCGCCAGCCCGCCGGTCGCGAGCACGGTGATCGGTCCTCGCTCCGTCGCGGCCAACTCGGCGCTGATGCGCCGCACCAGCCCGTCGACCTGCCCGGCGAAGCCGTAGAGGATGCCCGCCTGCAGACATTCGACGGTGTTCTTGCCGATCACGTGGCGCGGACGGATCAGCTCGACCTTGCGCAGTTGGGCCGCCCGCGACGCGAGCGCGTCCACCGAGATCTCGATGCCGGGGGCGAACACGCCGCCGAGGAACTCGCCCCTGGCCGAGATCACGTCGATGTTGGTGGAGGTGCCAAAGTCGACGACCACGCAGGCGGTGCCGAAGAGGTGATGGGCGGCCAGCGTGTTGACGACCCGGTCGCCGCCGACCTCCTTGGGGTTGTCCACCAGCAGCGGGACCCCGGTGCGCACCCCCGGCTGCACGATCAGCGTCGGCACGTCGGCGTAGTAGCGGGCGAGCATCACGCGCAGCTCACGCAGCACGGCGGGGACCGTGGACAGGGCGGAGATGCCGGTGATCTCCTCGGCATGATCGCCGAGCAGTCCCCGCATCGTCAGCGCGATCTCGTCGGCCGTGGCCCTGGCGTCGGTGCGCATCCGCCAGTCCCGGATGAGCCGCGCGTCCGCACCCTCGCCCTCGTACAGGCCGAGCACGATGTTGGTGTTCCCGACGTCGATGGCGAACAGCACCGGAGGTCCTTCCCTTCGTGCGCGCGCTGGCCTCGTGGCCGGGTCAGCGTTCGGACTGCAGCAGAGCGTCCAGCCGGGCCGCGTCGTCGGTCTCCGCGCCTGCCGCTCGGTCCTCGGCGGCCTGGGCAGGCCTGCCCGTGCCGGTCGCGGGCCCCGTGACCGGCGGGCCCGCGGTCACCGCCCCCGACTTCAGCCCGGAGTCCGCCGGGACTCCCGCCGGGTCGTCGTCTCGGGTGACCACCTTGTTGTGCGAGTCGACGAAGACCACCGAGGGCCGGTGCTCGCGGATCTCGGCCGCGTCCATCAGCCCGTAGGCGATGAGGATCACCAGGTCGCCGGGGTGTACCAGGTGGGCGGCGGCGCCGTTGATCCCTAACACCCCGGTGCCTCGCTCGCCGGGGATGACGTAGGTCTCCAGCCGGGCGCCGTTGGTGACGTCCACGATGGCCACCTGCTCCCCCGCCAGGAGGTCGGCGGCGTCCATCAGGTCTTCGTCCACGGTGACCGAGCCGACGTAATGCAGATCCGCCTGAGTGACGGTGGCGCGATGGATCTTCGACTTGAGCATCGTCCGCAACATCTGCTCTCCCCTCTGCCGCGCCCGAGGAGGGCGCGGTGGCCGATGGACTCTCAGCTGCCCGCGTGGGCAGGCTCCGTCTCGTCCGGGGCTCGCCCCGCCTCGGTATCGATGGCTCGGCCCGCCGAGGTATCCGGCTCGCCGAGCCGGACTGCGGTGTTGTCGATCAGTCGAACACCGCCGATCCGCCCCGCGACCAACAGTCGTGCCTCGCCTCGCTCCGGGGCGGCATTCAGTTCAACGTCGCGCAGCTCGAGGTAGTCCAGGTCGAGAGCAGGCTCACTGGCCAGCACGGACCGGGCGGCGGCCAGCACCGCGTCGGCGCCTGCCGTGCCCGCGTGCACCGCGGCGGCCAGGGCTGCCGAGATGACGACGGCGGCGGCGCGCTCGTCGGAGTCCAGGTAGGCGTTCCGCGAGGACAGCGCCAGGCCGTCATGCTCACGGATGGTCGGGATGCCCACGATCGAGGCGTCGAAGTTCAACTCTCGCCCCATGCGCCGCAGCAGCACGAGCTGCTGATAGTCCTTCTCACCGAAGAAGGCGTAATCCGGCCGGACGATGTTGAGCAGCTTCGCGACCACGGTCAGCACCCCGTCGAAGTGGCCGGGTCGGCTCGCGCCCTCCAGCTCCGAGCCCAACGCGCCCGGCGTCACCGCGACGGAGGCGCCCGAGCCGTACATCTGTTCGACGGTGGGGGCGAAGACCAGCGCGACCTGCTCGTCCCGGCAGACCGCGACGTCGACGTCCAGGTCGCGCGGATAGCGGGTGAAGTCCTCTCCCGCGCCGAACTGGCGCGGGTTGACGAAGATCGAGACGACCACGACGGTGTTGGGAATGCGACGGGCCCGCCGAATCAGCTCGCGATGCCCGCGATGCAGTGCGCCCATCGTCGGGACCAGGACGATCTTGCGTCCGGTGGCCCGCAAGGCCCGCGTCACCCTGGCGAGCTGCGCGGGGTCGTCGTGCACCGTGGTGCCGTCCGGCTGGAAGAGCGCGGCAGCGGCCGGGGCGTCGGTCATCGGTTCTCCTCATCGAGCAGGTCGGCGACCTCGGCGGCGGCGGTCTCGGGGAGCACTCCGGCCGCCCGCGCCCGTTCGGCCGTGCGGGCGGCGAGCACGCGGTAACTCGGCACCACCTCAGGCGCGACCTCGCCGAGGACGTCGAGGTGGGCGCGCAGCGTGCTCAGGTCGCCCCTGGCCACCGGCCCGGTGAGTGCCCGGTCGCCGTGGCGGAGTGCGTTGTCCAGTGCCGCGCTGCACAAGGGCCCCAGCAGTCGTTCCGGCTGAGCGACCCCGGCCGCCGAGAGGAGGCTGACGCATTCGGTGATCAACGTGATCAGATGGTTCGCCCCGTGCGCGAGGGCCGCGTGATACAGCGGTCGGGCCGCCTCCGGGATGAACACCGGGTCCGCACCGATCTCCACCACCAGCGCCTCGCCGACGCTCCAGCCCGGATCGGTGGGCGAGTCTCGCTCACCCGATGCGGTGATCCCGATGCAGCAGGCCGCCAGTCGCGCCAGGTCCTCGCTGCGTCCGGTGAAGGTCATCACCGGGTGCAGGGCCAACGGCAGCGCGCCGATCCTCGCGACCTCCGCCAACACCGCCACCCCGTGGGCGCCCGAGGTGTGCGCGACGATCTGGCCCGCCCGCAGCGATCCGGTGGCGATCAGGCCGCTGACCAGGCCGGGCAGCACGTCGTCCGGGACCGCGAGCAGTACGAGGTCCGCCATGGCGACCACTTCGTCCGGAGGAAGCACCGGAACGCCGGGCAGCAGTTCCTCGGCGCGTCGCAGCGAGTCACGGGAGACGGCCGACGTGGCGACCACGACGTGGCCTGCGCGGGCCAGCGAGGCGCCCAGCACCGCGCCCACCCGGCCTGCGGAGACGACTCCGACGGCCAGCCTGGCAGGCCGCACCTGCGTGGTGTCGATCATGTGGGTGGAAACTCCATTCCTGCCGTTCCGGTCCCGCCGTTCGTCCTGCGGGTACCGGACGGCGGCGAGCGTAGCGGGCGGAGGACTCGCTCGCCGTGTCCAGGTGAGCAGGTTCACCGCCCGACCCGACGCGGGGTTCGGCGTGCGAGCTCGACGACGCGGGTCGGTCAGGCCTCGGCGGACCGAGCGCCCGCCGGGTCGACCGGCTCCGCCGTCTCCGGCACGCGCGGCGCAGGCGTGGCGCCTGCGGTCTCCGTCGAGGCCGGGTCCGTGCCGAGTGGGTCCGCAAGCGGTGCGGTGTCCTCGGCGAGACCGGGTCCGGCGAGATCCGGAATCCGAGGGGGAGGCGGACCGGCGGGATCGAGTCGCTGGACGCCCGACACAACAGACTCCGGTCGAAGAGCGGCGAACCCCGGCCGACGCGGCTCGGGCGGTCGAGTGCGGCGGTCTAGCGCGGCAGGCCCGGAGTTCGTCGAGGTCGGCACGCACGTCCCGTCACCGTCCGGCTGCCCGGCGGGTGTCGCGATCGGCTCTCCGCCGACCTCGGTGCGAGCCGTTCCGCTTCGCTCCGGTATCGACGCTCCGCTTCGCTGCGGTGCCGACGCTCCGCTTCGCTGCGGTGCCGATACTCCGCTTCGCTGCGGTACCGATACTCCGCTTCGCTGCGGTGCCGGCTGCGGCGGTATGGAGCGCGGCACAGACGGCGCCCCGGGGCCGGTGCCCCCCGGCCACGTCGCCTCGACGGGTCGCACCGGGACACGGGGCGCATCGGTCATCCGAGGTGTCGAGGCGGCGGATGCGGCGTGCTGCCTGGCGGCATCCCCGATCGGCCGGGTGACGGCGTACTCGACACGGCGACGTGGCCTGGCCAGTCTGCGGATGCCCGCGGCGTCCCGAGCGGCGACGTCCAGCGCCTCGGGGGATCGACGCGCGGCCTCCCTGGTGCGCAGGAGGTGGTCGACGGCATGCCCGAGTCGGGCGGCAGGCGCCTGCACCGGCCGTCCCCTGGCCCTCTGGTCTCGGAGGAAGGCCAGTTCCGTGACGGCCGCCTGATAGTCGGCCACGGCCTTGGCCGCCGCCTCCCCGGAGCGACGACGGACGGCCGCCCGCCACCCCTTTCGACCGGTCAGGCTGGCGAGCAGGCCGATCTCGCTGGCGGCGATCCAGCCTTCGGCGGCGAACCCGGGAAGCTGGGCGACCACGATCCGCTGCTCCCGACGACGCTGCCACAGCACCAGGGCGATGGTGGACAAAAAGATCGGCACCATCACCAGGAAGTAGACGTCGAGGAACACCCGGCCGCCGCCCAGCACCGCCGCGCCGTTCCAGAGGGCGTGCAGCAGGACCCCGACCAGATAGCCGATCAGCGGAGCCGCCGCACGCAGCCGCCTGCGCGTCGTGATCGCGGCGATGCCGAGGCCGATGCCGAACATGGCGCCGAACAGCGGGTGGGTGAACGGCGAGAGGACGCCGCGCAGCAGGAACACCGCGATGACTCCGCTGGTCGCGTCGCCGAAACCGCCTTGGACGAAGGCCAGCCCGAAGTAGGTGATGTTCTCGGTGAAGGCGAAGCCGACTCCGGTCATCCCGGCGTAGACGATGCCGTCCACGATCCCGTCGAACTCCTGTCGGCGGCGGAGGAAGACGCCGAGCACGAACAGTCCCTTGGCCGCCTCCTCGAACAACGGGGCCGAGACCAGGGCCGCGGCGACGTTGCCGCCGCCCGCGCCCAGCAGTGCCTCGCCGACCACCTGCGCGGTGTCGTTGATCAGCAACGCGGTGATGGTCGCTCCGCAGGCACCCCAGAGGAACGCCGTGCGGAGCAGCCTCGGCGGCTCCGGCTCCCAGCGATCCACCCAGAGGATGGTCGCGATCACCGGGCCGACCGGCAGCAGGGCGGCGGCCGCGCCCACCAGCATCGCCACCGCGCCCACGCGGGCATGCGTCACGCCGAGCAGCACCAGGCCGCACAGACCCAGCAGCGCCAGGCCGGTCACCGGCCAGACGAGGATTCGACGCCTGCCGCACTGCGAGCGCGTCAGCCGCTGTGACGTAGACGAGGATTCGCAGGTCACAGCTGGTAACTGTAGGAGCCGAACGACTTACTCGTGCGGTTCGAGAAGCGGGTGACAACCGGACGAGTGGAGTTCGCCGGGATCAGCGGTTCGCCCCTGTCGGCCGACCGCGACGCTCCGTCTCGACCACGAACAGCGTGTGTCGGAGTCGCCGAAGCAGGACGGCGGCTGCGACGGCGAAGACGATCACTGCGAGGAGGACGGCCAGCAGCCACCAGGAGGCCGCGTCGACCGTCAACCCGACGATCGAGCGGTACACGAAGTCGGCGGACAGGAAGATCGCGCCGATCACCACCAGCACGCACACCCCCGCCGACAGGCTCAGTCCCCAGCGACGGCCTCGCCAGACGGCGCCTGCCGCCGTCCCCAGCAGCGCGCCACCCGATGCAGGCACGACGGCCAGGAGACCGAAAAACAGCACTTCAGGCAGCGAGGCGACGGCCTCGTCAAGCCATAACCAGCACCAGACCACGATGGTGGCGGCCAGCACAGCCGCGGCGAGCCCGGCGAGCGTGAGGGCGGTGAGGCGCACCACGCGCGGCCGAACGGGCATCGCCGGTCCTGGCTGCCCGCCGTCGGATCGGAGATCGCCGGGCCGGGGTCTGCCGAGCCTGACCACGCCGGACTCGCCTCCGGTGCTCCGGAGTCCGTCGGTTCTCGGGAGCGGGTCCGGTCTGCGCGGCCCGCCGTGCAGACCGGACTCCACCCCGCCGGTCCGACCGCTTCGCGGCGCCGCCCCACCGGAGTGGGTCTTGCCTGCGTGGGTCTTGTGGGGCGGCGACTGGCCGGGGTGCGACCGGCACTGCCGCGCGTCATGCCCGGTACGAGTCTGCGGAACGGCGACTCCGGCCCGAGCAGGCGGGCAAGCTGCCAGGTCACCAGCCGATGCCGTCTCCCGCGCGGTCTGCGACCGCCGCCCGACCACCGCCGCATGGGCCGGACCGTTCGCCCTGTCGGGGGGCGGTGAGTCCGCGCCTGCCCGAGGTGGCAGGCCGCCCGCATCGGCCCCCGGTGGCGACCCGGTCACCTCCGACGATGGCGAGCAGGCGGCGATCGAGCCCGGTTCCGACATCGGCCCTCCCCGTGACGCCTCGGGCGACGTCGCCCGGCACCGGTACGGACGGACCGCCGTGCCGAGCGCGGCCCGCTCTCCAGTATCGAGCGGGTCCGACGCCTCGGCGGCGATCACCACCGATCGCCGAGCGAAACAGCCCGATCGGCCGTGACGACCACCGACCGTGGCCGCGAGGACCGGGACTCGTCACCGACTTGGCGGTGGAGGCCAGGCACGTCGACGGCCCGGCATCGGCCCGAGTCCGGCGTCGACCGCAGCGCGCACCGCAGCCGAGGCAGGCGGATCTTCAGTCCAGGGATCTCACTGCCGGGCGGGCGCACGACGCTCGTCAGGCATCAGCGGGGTGCTCGGCGGCTCCCCCGAGGATCACCACCGGGCCCACACGCAGCCATCCCACCGGGGCCGCCTGTTGTCCCGGCACCACCCCGGCAGCGCGACGCACGTCATGACGAGCAGCACCAGCCCTCCAGGCAGGCGGACCGCCGCAGGCCGGTCATCGGCCTGCCCCGCGGCCGACGCAGGCGCAGCGCCGCACCGATCGGCCCTCGCCATCGGCACAGCCCCGCCACAGAGCTGAGGAGGGATTCGACGGAGAAGCACGAGCAGGCAGCTAGACCCGTGCGCCGGACGACCGGCGAAGAACGGTCCCGGTGGCCGGGCACGACAGTCGCGGCTGCCCCAGAGCAGCCGCACCAGCGCAGCGACGACGCTGCCGGTGTGGCTTGTTCCGACCGCTCGGCGGTGGCCGAGGTGGCGCCCGACGGCAGCGTCGTCACGACAGAGCCGAGCACGGTCTGCGTCGGCCGGGGCGCGACGTGGTCTCTACTCGGCGCGGCGCCGATGTCGACGCGGCTGGTCCTCGCCGTACGCCGCCAACAGCTCGCTCACCGATCGACCGGAGGCGTGGGCGCCTGCGTCGTCATCGGCATCGGGAGCTGCCCGCCTGCTACGAGCCGCCCGACGACCGGTGGGGGCAGGCTCCACCTCCACCTCGGGTTCGGGCTGCCAGCCGCCGATTTCGGTGAGGGCGCTCTCCTCGTCCAGCACCTCGGGCGGCGGCGCCGGGACCGGCGGCGGGCCGGACGTACGGCGGGGCGGCCTGCTGATCTGGCGAGTCGGCTCCTCGCGGGCGGGCCGCTTCGCGGGGCCGCCCCGCGCGGCGGGCCGACCGGACGCTTCCTGCGGCGGCGGTGGCGGCTGCGGGCCGCGCCGGGCGGCGGGCGGCGGCTGAGAACGCGACGGTGCGTCTCGCCCCGGAGCCGGGGGCTTCCGTGCCGGTGCGGGCGGCGGATCTCGACGTTCGGGCCTGGGCGGCGCGACGGGCTCGGCGTCGATGGTCATCCTCGTCGGGCGGGAACTCGGCTCCTCCGACACCTCGGGAGGTCGGGGCGGGTTCGACCTCGGCTGGGGCGGAACCTGCGCCGGTGTCCGCTGCGACGGACGCCGGGTGGCCTGGCGTCCGGAGTCCTCCCGATGCGGTGCACCGGCGCCCGCTCGCCACTGTTCGACGGGATGCGCGCGTTCGGCGCGGCCCGGCCTGCCGCGCCCGGCCTGCCCGGCGCCACGGCCGTCCCCGGACCTGATCTCCGCGACGGAGCCGTCCACGGTCACCAGCGCGTCGATGATCTGCGTCTCCTCCGCCGAGACCACCGAGGACGAACTGGAGGTGGTGATGCTGCGGATCTCCTCGTCGTGGGCGGCGATGACCCGCGACTGATCCGACAACGACCGCAGCCGCGTCGACTCCGCGCGCAGCGCGACGCGTTCGACGAGTACGTCACCGCCGAGCAGGGCCTCCAGGTTCTCGCGCAGGGTACGAAGTTCGGTGCGCAGGGCGTCGAGTTCCTGCCTGGACTCGTCCCGAACCTCGTCCTCGACCTGACGGCGGGTCTCCGCCTCCACCTCGAGTTCGTACTCGCGGCGTGCGGAGATCTCCCGTTCCAGTTCGAGCTCGTAGATCTGCTGAAGCCGATCGGCCTCGCCCGTGCGGGCGTTGGCGTCCTTGCGGTAGCGGGCGGCGGCGAAGGCACCCAGCAGGGCGGTCCACAGTGCGGCCAGCAGACCGAGTCGCAGCAGGCGCTCGTCGTCGCCGAGGATCAGGACCACCGTGGCGATGAGCGCGAGACCCGCTCCGAGCGCCCAGATCATGGTTCCTCGGCCGATGCGACGGCGCTCGCCATCCGTATCCGACAAGCCGACCATGGCCCATACGGTACCCGTCGGTTATCTGAGCGAGACCTCCTCGCCAGGGCTCATCGTCACCACCCCACCCCACCAGCGCGGAACGCAGGCGTGGCGCGGTCGGTGACCGCAGAGTCCGATGTGGATGGCGCCGACGAGGCGCCTCGACCCGACGACGATCCCGATGCTCATCGCCTTCGACGCTCACCGTCGATCCCTCGGATCGCAGGCCTCGGCGGCCCACGGTCGACCGCACAGCCAGGCTCGAGAGACTCGAGAGAACCGAGGCCGCCGACCACCACGAGCGAGCAGCCGTCCCCCTGCGGCACCACGACGTCCCCCTGCGGCACCACGACGTCGGCGTGGGACGACGCGGCGCACGGCAGTACGAAGGCAGGCAGGCGGCGGGCCCGACCAGCGGGAGATGCCGACGCTAGCCGTTCTTCCGGTCGTCTCCCCAGTCGTCCCTTGGATCGTCGTCGGAGTCCTGGGGCGTCCGACAGCAGTACTCGAGCCACAGACCCGCCCCGACCGCCGCCGCAGCCGAGACCGCACCCACCATCGCCGCCTGCATGTCGGCGCCTGCGGCGACCACGAAGCCCACCCGTGGTACGAGATACCCCACGACGCCCAACCAGGCGCCCAGCACGGCCGCGCCCGCCACCGAGGTCGCCTTGGCCAGGGCCACCGCACGCGCCGCCAGCAGAGCGTCCACCGGCGGGGCGTCCCGGCGGCGCCCGATCCGCGCCCGCAGCGAGAAGCCGAACGCCGTCTCGACGGCGGCGAGCACCAGCAGCGGGCTGCCCGCCAACAGCGGCAGGGGCGGCCAAGACCCGTACGAGACCTGCACGATCAGGTTGATCAGCAGCCCCACGATGATCGTGGTCGCCGCGAGATCACGCATCCGGGTGAACTTCATCCGCGCCCCCTTCGCATCGCCGTCCGCTCCTCGGGCTCACAGCACTTCCGACGCACCGGGCAGCCCCGCCTCGACGCGACGCACCCCGGAGGTGTCCAGCTTCGTCAGCAGCGCCGTGATCGGCCCCCGTCCCGGCAGCACCGCCGCAGGCTCCAGGTCATGCCACGGCACCAGAACGCTCGCCCGGTCCGCCGTGCCGGGATGCGGCAGCAGCAGCTCGGGGTCCTCGGAACGGACCCCGTCGACGGTCACCACGTCGACGTCCAGCGTGCGGGGCCCCCACCGGATTTCCCGAACCCGTCCCGCCTCGGACTCCAGCGCCTGCCCCCGGCGCAACCAGCCCCAGGCGTCGACGTCGGCATCCTCGACGATCAGCACCGCGTTGAGGAAGTCGGGCTGGTCCAGCACACCCCACGGCGCGGTCTCGTAGACCGGCGACACCGCCTGCACGGAGGCGCCGAAACCCGTCACCGCGAGCCGCAGCATGGCCAGGCGGTCGCCCAGATTGGAGCCGAGCGAGAGCACCGCGCGGCTCATCAGTCCGCCCGCCCCCGGCCCGCCCGCCGCGACCGACGCACGGTCACCGCGACGTCGGCGAAGTCCAGCGGGATCGGCGCCTCCGGCTTGTGCACCGTCACCTCGACGGCGTGCACACGCGCATCGGCGAGAACGGAGTCGGCGGCCTCGGTGGCGACCGTCTCGATCAGGTTCCTCGGCTCGCCGCCGACGATCTCGGCCACCCGCCGAGCGAGCAGGCCGTAGTCCACCGTGTCGATCACGTCGTCGGTCTGCGCGGCACGGGCGGTGTCGATCCACACCGTGACGTCCACGACGAACTCCTGGCCGTCCCGGCGTTCATGTTCGAAGACACCGTGCCTGCCGCGAACCCGCAGGCCCGTCAGAACGATCCGATCGGTCATCCTCTGCTCCCCTCGGTCCACGCGGCGGCCACCTTCACCGCGTCCAGGGAGTTGACCACGTCGTGCACCCGAACGCCCCAGGCCCCGGCTCGCGCCGACAGACCCGAGATCACCGCGCCTGCCACCTCGCGGCCGTCGGCGGGCCGAGGACGGCCTGCGTCGTCGGCCAGCACCGCGCCGAGGAACCGCTTGCGAGACGCACCGATCAGGATCGGCAGTCCCAGCGAGCGCAACTCGCCCAGCCCCCCGAGGAGCTGCCAGTTGTGCACGCCGGTCTTGGCGAATCCAAGACCGGGATCGAGTACCAGTGCCGACTCGGCGACGCCGGCGGCCACCGCGGCGTCCACTCTGGCGGACAGCTCCCGGCGCACCTCCACCACGACGTCGTCGTAGACGGCCAGTTCCTGCATCTGCCTGCTGTGGCCACGCCAGTGCATCAGGACCCAGGGCACGTCGGCGTCGGCGACCACCTTGGCCATCCGATCGTCCGCCAGACCGCCCGACACGTCGTTCACCAGGATCGCGCCCGCCGCCACCGCGGCCTCTGCCACGGCGGATCGGGTCGTGTCGATGCTCACCGGCACCCCTGCCGCCACCAGCTCCGCGATGACGGGGACCACCCGATCTCGTTCCACGTCGGCAGGCACTCGATCGGCGCCGGGCCGAGTGGACTCGCCGCCGACGTCGACCAGATCGGCGCCCGCGTGGAACATCGTGATGCCGTGCGCCACCGCCTCGTCCCGGTCCAGGTATCGGCCTCCGTCGGAGAACGAGTCGGGGGTCACGTTGAGCACGCCCATCACCGTGCAGCGACCGGGGTCGGGCAGCAGCCGGTGCACGCCTAATGCCTCCGAATCAGATCGAGGGCCTCGGCACGCGAGGACGGCGAGGAGCGCAACAGGCCCCGGACGGCCGAGGTCGTCGTCCGCGCGCCGGGCTTGCGCACTCCGCGCATCGACATGCAGAGATGCTCCGCCTCCATCACCACGATGACGCCTCGGGGATTGAGCTTGCGCACCAGCGCGTCCGCCACCTGTGAGGTGAGCCGTTCCTGCACCTGCGGTCGCCTGGCGTACAGGTCGACCACCCGCGCCAGCTTGGACAGCCCGGTGACCCGGCCCTCCGTGTTCGGGATGTACCCGACGTGCGCGGAGCCGTGGAACGGCAGCAGGTGGTGCTCGCAGTAGCTGTAGACGGGGATGTCGGTGACGAGCACCAGCTCGTCGTGCCCCTCGTCGAAGGTCTTGTCCAGCACCGCGTCGGGATCGGTGAACAGGCCCGCGAACATCTCCTGGTATGCCCTGGCGACCCGAGCGGGCGTCTCCTGCAACCCCTCGCGGTCCGGGTCCTCGCCACAGGCCAGGAGCAGTTCGCGGACCGCCGCCTCGGCCCGCGTCCGGTCGAACGCGGGCCGAGCTGACGAGTCGGACGCCTGACCGACCGTGTCGTACTCGCTGATCAGGTCGGTCATCGCATCCTCCGCATCGGCGGGGTCAGCGACCACCACCGTCTCCCCGGTCCTCGTCGTCGGCGGGCGGCCTGGCGTTGAGATCGTCCCGGCTGATCCGTTCCGTTCCGTCGGGACCGCTGCTCGGGGCCGACTCGTCCCGACGCTCCCAGGCGGGTCCGGACTGGCGCTCCCAGGACGGCGTCCATGAGCTCGGCGGGCCGGACGGCGAGGTCGCGGGCGTCCATCCGGGCGGTGCACCGTAGTTCGGCGGGCCGGAACCGACGCTGTTGGAGCTGCCGTTGTGGTTCATCTCCTGCGCACCCGCACCCGAGGGAACCGGGTGCTGCCGAGTGGCCGGGTCCGGCTCCGGCTCGCCGGGGTAGGCCCGAGGCGGCTCCGCGTCGTGCGGGGGCAGTCCCTCACGCGGGGAGTGCCCGTCGCCGGGCAGCCTGCCCTCCGGGTGCGATCCGGGCGGACCGCCGGGCAGGTCGCCACCACCCGCGGCCGAGCCGACCGGGGTCGGCGCCTCCTCGACCAGCGGCGGCCACGGCTCGCCGCGCTCTTTCGCCAGCTCCGCAGGGCTCTTGATCGGCGGCTTGTCGGACGGCGTCCGGCCGCCGAAGTCGTTGAAGGCGGTGATCCTCGGCCGCTTCTCCACGCCCGCGAAGATCCGCTCCAGGTCACGGCGCTGGAGGGTCTCCTTGTCGAGCAGCTCCCGCACCAGGTCGTCCAAGACGTCCCGGTAGGTCCGCAGGATCTCCCACGCCTCGGTGTGCGCGGCCTCGATGAGCGCGCGCACCTCCTTGTCGATCTCGTGCGCGGCTTCCAGCGAGTAGTTGGGCTGGCTGCCCATCGACCGACCGAGGAACGGGTCGCCCTCGTCCTTGCCGTACTTGACCGCACCGAGGCGGGCGCTCATGCCGTACTCGGTGACCATCGCCCTGGCGATCTTCGTCGCCTGGTCGATGTCCGAGGACGCGCCGGTGGTCGGCTCGTGGAAGACCAGCTCCTCGGCCGAGCGTCCGCCGAGGGCGAACACCAGCCTGCCGATCATCTCCGAGCGGGTCATCAGCTCCTTGTCGTCCTCCGGGACGACGAGGGCATGACCGCCGGTACGGCCCCGGGGCAGGATCGTCAGCTTGTAGACCGGCTCCAGGTCGGGCATCGCCCAGGCCGCGAGCGCGTGACCGCCCTCGTGGTACGCGACGAGCTTCTTCTCCTTCTCGGAGACGACTCGGCTGCGACGCGCGGGGCCGCCGATGACGCGGTCGACCGACTCCTCGAGCGACGCCCCGTTGATGAGCTGCCCGTTCTGCCGGGCGGTCAGCAGCGCGGCCTCGTTGATCACGTTCGCCAGGTCCGCGCCCGACATCCCGACCGTCCGCTTGGCCAGCGAGACCAGGTCGACGTCGGAGTCAAGGGGCTTGCCCTTCGAATGAACCTGGAGGATCGCCTTTCGGCCCGCCATGTCCGGCGCCGCGACCGGGATCTGTCGGTCGAACCGGCCGGGACGCAGCAGTGCCGGGTCGAGGATGTCCGGCCGGTTGGTGGCCGCGATCAGGATGATGCCGCCGCGCGAGTCGAAACCGTCCATCTCGACCAGCAGCTGATTCAGCGTCTGCTCACGCTCGTCGTGCCCGCCACCGAGGCCCGCGCCGCGCTGCCTGCCCACCGCGTCGATCTCGTCGACGAAGATGATGCAGGGCGCGTTCTGCTTGGCCTGTTCGAACAGGTCACGGACTCGCGAGGCGCCGACGCCGACGAACATCTCGACGAAGTCGGAACCGGAGATGGAATAGAACGGCACGCCCGCCTCGCCTGCGACGGCGCGGGCGAGCAGCGTCTTTCCGGTGCCGGGCGGGCCGTAGAGCAGCACGCCCTTGGGGATCTTCGCGCCGAGGGCCTGGTATCGGCCCGGCGACTGGAGGAAGTCCTTGATCTCGTACAGCTCGTCGACGGCCTCCTGCGCACCGGCCACGTCGGAGAAGCTGGTCTGCGGCATGTCCTTGTTGAGCTGCTTGGCCTTGGACTTGCCGAAGTTCATGACCCGGTTGCCGCCGCCCTGGGAGTTGTTCATCATCCACATGAGCAGCAGCAGGAGCAGGCCGAGCGGGATCAGGTAGATCAGGACCTGGAAGAGCAGCGAGTCCTGGGTGACCGTGGTGTCCCAGTCATCGGGAATGTCGGCGTCGATGAGCGCCTGAGTGAAGTCATCGGTGGCCTGGGCCGGGAACTGGCTGATGAGCTGGGTGTTCCCGTTGAGCGGGTTCTCCAGCGTCAACCGGAGCTGCTGCTCACGGTCCTCCAGCACGGCCTCGCGGACATTGCCGCTGGTGATCTGTTCCAGAGCCGTGGACGTCGTCACCTGCTCGTAACCACGGGTGTCGTCGAACAGGGCGCTGAGCCCCAGCCACAGCAGCAGGACTGCCATGATCCAGAGCAGCGGATTACGGAGCAGGCGCTTACGGTCCATTCGGCTACGGCCGCCTTTCGGCCTCGACCCTCCATCAGACGCATGGGGTGGGCAACCCGCCGACGTGACGGGGACCCCGTTCCGACCAGCGTACCGCCCGGCGCCTCATCAACTGCGTCGAGCGGTGGGGAGGCCGGCAGAGCCGACACCCCCCGAACACTGCTCACTCACGGTGGCTCAACGCAGGGCGGCCGGAGAAGTTCCCGACGTCCACCGGATGAGCGCTTCACGTCACATCCGGGGGACGTCGAAGGCGAGCCGCCAGGCGGCCACGACACGCCTGTGCCGAGCCCACCACCGGCGGCAGACCGCTCAGCCGGAGTAGACCCGAGGCTCCAGCGTGCCCACGTAGGGCAGGTCCCGGTAGCGCTCGGCGTAGTCCAGGCCGTAGCCGACGACGAACTCGTTGGGGATGTCGTAGCCGACGAAGCGCACGGGGACGTCCACCTGGACCGCGTCCGGCTTGCGCAGCAGCGTGCACACCTCCAACGACCGAGGCGACCGGGACGCGAGGTTCTTCAACAGCCAGGACAGCGTGAGGCCCGAGTCGATGATGTCCTCGACGATGAGCACGTCCCGACCGGTGATGTCGCGGTCGAGGTCCTTGAGGATGCGCACGACGCCGGAGGACGAGGTGCCGGAGCCGTAGGAGCTGACGGCCATGAACTCGAGCTGGGTGGGGATCGGCAGGGCGCGAGCCAGGTCGGTCATGAACATCACCGCGCCCTTGAGGACGCCGACCAGCAGGAGGTCGGAGGACCCGTCCTCCCGCTGGTACTCGGCGGCCAACTCGGCGGCCAGCTCGGTGACCTTCTCCTGGATCTGCTGTTCGGTGATCAGCACGGAAGCGATGTCGCCGTCGTACACGGCTCGGCTTCCCCTCTCTACTCAAGCGGTGCGGCACTCGGGCCGTGCGGTTCGGCCGGAGGCGGAAGCCGATCGCCGCCGTGACGTCGATCCGGCGTCCGGAGGGCAAGCCTGCCATGCGCTCGCGCGGCCACCAACCCGCCGGGCAGCCACACACCGCCCTGGCCGCGCCACCGGGAGACCAGCTCGTCGACCGCGCGCAGCTGCCCGGCGGACAGGTCGCGGACACCCAGACCTCGGAGCCAGGACCGGAGCACCCTCGTCCGGACGGCGGCGGGCAGCGGATCCAGCGAGTCGACCGTCAGCCAATCGACGTGACACTCGTCACGCGCCTGCGTCAGCGCACGTTCGGCCCAGTCGTCCAGCGCGGCGAGGTCGTCCCGCACCTGCTCGGCGGTCCTGGCGAGCGCGCCTGCCACTCCGCCATGAAGGACCTCCTCCAGCAGGGGCAGCACCTCGTGGCGCAGCCGGACCCGCGTGAACCGCGCCTCGGTGTTGTGCGGGTCCTCCCAGGGCCGGACGCCCAGATCCGCGCAGGCGGCCAGGGTGGTCGCGCGGGCGCAGTCCAGCAGCGGACGGGCCCACGGAGGGTCCAGCGGGCGCATGCCTGCGATGGAGCGCGGGCCGGAGCCCCGCCCGAGCCCGAGGAGCACCGTCTCGGCCTGGTCGTCCCGGGTATGACCGAGCAGGACGAGTTGATCGGGGTGGGTGCGCGCCTCGCTCAGCGCCGCATAGCGCGCCCGCCGGGCGGCGGCCTCCGGCCCGCCCGCACCGGAGACTGTGACGTCGAGCACGCTGACCTCCGCGCAGCCGAGGGCGGCGAGCTGCTCGGCCGCGGTCGCGGCCACCGAGGCCGAGTCCGGCTGGAGCCGGTGATCGACCACGAGCCCGTGCACGGCGAGGCCGAACCGCCGGGCGGCCTGGACCGTCGCCCCCGCCAGCGCGAGCGAGTCCGCCCCGCCGGAGCAGGCGACGCCGAGCACGCCTGCCAGCCGGGCCTGCTCGGGAGCCCGGTCGAGCAGCCTGCGCACGGCGGCCCGGACCTCGTCGAGCGCCGCGCCGGGCCGGGGCGGCCCGGCGGAGCCTGCGGCAGCCGGGTCCGGCGTCGCGGCGGCCGGGCCTGACTCCACGGCGGCAGCCTGCGGCGAGTCGGTCGGCTCGGGCGTGCCTGCGGTCATGTCTGGTGACTATCCCTGCGGTCGCGACGGGTCGGGACATCGGCCGTGCACATCCTCAGCCTCGCTTCAACCGAGACAGGAAGGCACCCCACTCCCCTCGCCCGAACGCGAACACCGCACCAGACCGATTCTTGGAGTCCCGGACTAACACCCGGTCACTCCGCCGACGAACCTCTACGCAGTTGTTACTCGCACCCGAGCTGCGCGTGCTGGTGAACCAGCCGGTGTCAGCGCCTCTCATCCCCGCTCCTTCAAGTTCGCGATGATCAGTTCTCTGGATTTCACGCGGTCATACGCCAGCGTCGCGAGTCGCTCGAACGCACGGCTCATCGCCGAGGTGTCGGCCGAGTCGTCGTAGTAAGTACACGGCCCGTACACGGTGGATGTGAAGCCGATGGTGGGCACCAGGCCCGTGAACTCCAACACGATCATGCCGCCGCCGAATGCCGGATTCGCCGGACAGTGATCCGGCAGCACCCTGATGTCGAGTCCTTGATGCTGTTCCAACAGGTGCAACAGGTGAATCAGCTGCCCAGGAAGCACCGCAGGGCTCGAGACCTCCCGAGCGAGAGCGTCCTCGGTGACGATGAAGTTCAATTTCTTCTCACTCGTAGCGTGCAGCACACGCCGCTGCTGCTCCAGCCGGAATTCGACCCGACGTTCGACCTCGGCAGGCGCCGACTCCCACCAGACGCCGTCGCAGTTCTCGATCACCGCACGGACATACTGGGCCGATTGCAGCAGGCCGGGAATGAACCCCACTTCATAAGAATGGATTGCCTCGGCGTCGGCTTCCAGATCCGAAATCCGCCCGAAGGACCCTGGCAGCAGGTCGGTGTAGGCCCGCCCACGTTGCCGTCGCCGTGTCTGAGCGCCCAGATCCAGCAGCGTCGTACGTTCAGTCGCATCGACGTTCAGGCCGTCGAGCAGTCGAGAGAGTTCCGGTATGGCGAGCGACCCCTTCCCCGTCTCGACCTGACTGATGCGGTTGACGCTCTTGCCGACCAGCTTCGCCAGGTCGAGCTGCGTCAGGCCGCTCGCCTCGCGGAGCCGCTTGACGGCCAGCCCTAGTTGCCGCCGCTCCACCGTCGTCTTCGCGATACCCACTGCCCGATCTCCCCGCCTAGACGAATTCGGCACCGACCCAACCCGACAGCCTCCGCATTGGCGAAAGACTTCACTCGATCAGGTCCACCTTAAGGCGAGAATCTCGCCTTAAGGCTGCCAAGTGGGCAACATATCCCCACAAGGCGTCCTGGCAGCACCGTGACAGGCGGTGCTCGCAGGACGTAATCGACGATCATGAGGAGAACAGCCATGACCGATCGCGAACCGACCTACGTGACCGCCAGGGCCATGATCTCCGAGGGATTCGACATGGAGACCTGCACCAGCGAAGTGGCAGGCAAGGTCTACGTCTCGCTGTCCAACAGCGCATGGCTCGATCTGGAGTTCACCGAGGAGGCCTTCCTGCACTTCGTCGGCCTGCTCCGGCCGCTCGTGGAGGAGACCCTGTCGAATCGAGCACGACGCCGCGTCGGCACCGACGATGCGGCCGCGCCCGCACCGACCGGCGTCACCCAGAGCGGCACGACCCGAGGAACGACCTGATCGGCGGTCGGAATGGCCGGGGCGGACGCGTCGACAGGACCGGGGCGATCAGTGGCCCGACCGGCCCGACCGTCGACGACGTCGGCCCGCGAGTCCGCCCTCGCCGGTATCCGCTCGACGGCCGTATCGCGCGCACGGACGGCTCGGCGTCAGCCGTGCACCCGGTCCAGCCAAGTCCTCGGCTCGCTGATCTCGGCCCGGCTCGGCAGCGTCTCCGGTGAGCGCCACACCTCGTTGAAGCCCGCCATGCCGACCTCGTCAACGACGTGCCGGGTGAACTGGGCGCCGTCGGCATACTGCCGGACCTTCGCGTCCACGCCGAGCGCGACGCGCAGCACCCGGTCGAGCAGTCCGCCGCCCCGGCGCCGGGCCGTGAACCTCGTTCGGATCTTGGCCACCGACGGCACGACCGCCGGTCCGGCGGCGTCCATGACGTGATCGGCGTGGCCCTCCAGCAGGGTGGAGAGGGCGATCAGCCGGTCCAGGCGAACGCGCTGGTCGGGAGACTGCAGAAGCTCCATCAGCGTCACGGGTTCGCCGTCGGCTCCTCGGCGCCGGGCCGATCGGATCAACTCGGGCAGTCGGGTCACGACCTGCGAGACGGTGTCGTCCATCGAACCGAGCAGTCCGCCCACCTCGGCGGCGAAGTGCGTACGCAGCCAGGGCACCGAGGTGAACTGCAGGCGATGCGTCGCCTCGTGCAGGCAGACCCACATCTCGAAGTCCTCGGCGGAGACGTTGAGCGCCTGCCGGGCGGCCACGACGTTCGGGGCCACCAGCAGCAGCCTGCCGGTCCCGTCCGCACCGCCGAACGGGTCGTACTGCCCGAGCACCCTGCTGCCGAGGTAGGCCAGCACCATGCCGGTCTGCACGCCCGCCGTGCCTGCTGCGACGCCCGCGAGCACCCCGGCCGAGTCGTCCGCCGGCATCGCGTCGTCCATGAGCGCGGCGAGACCGACCACGGCGGCCTGGGCCCAGCCCGGCCGGTCGACGACCTCGCCGCTGCGCAGCGGCAGTCCGGCACCGAGACCGGTGACGTCCCGGACGTGCGCCTCGGCGCTGACGCTGAAATCGCGCAGTCTGGCCACCGTGGCCTCGGCCTCGGGCAGCGGCAGCACCGGCCCCGGTCGCATCAGACGCTGAGCGGTCGACGCCGCCACGCCCCACGCGACCGGAACCCGGTCGATCCCTGCTTCCAGCTCCCGCACCATCGACTCGGCCTTCACGGTGCCGACGCTACCGAACGATCGCACTCATCGACATCCGCACTCACGCAGCGCCGTGGCGACCGCGTCGAGTGCCGGGCGACCCTCCAGCACGCTCGTCCCGCTGGAGAGCAGGGCGAAGACCAGTAGCTTTCCCTCTTGATCTGTCACCACTCCGGCCAGGGTGTTCACGCTGCTCAGCGTGCCCGTCTTGGCCTGCACCCAGCCTCGGCCCGCCGCCGACCCGGTCTGATAGCGATCGGCGAGGGTGCCGCTGGCGCCAGCGACCGGCAGGCCGGTCAGCATCGGGCGCAGGGCAGCAGACCTGGCCTGGTCCGACTCGTCGATCGGATGAACAGTGACGGAGAGGATGTCGCCGAGCAGGTTCGGAGTGATCAGGTTGTCTCGGCTGAGACCGCTGGCGTCGAACAGGGAGAGCTGGGAGACGTCGAAGCCGTTCTCGCCGAGGACCGTGGTGATGGCCGCCGCCGCACCCTCGTACGTGGGCTCCTCGCCCTCGTGCAGGGCGAGTTCCCTGGCCAGCATCTCGGCCGCGACGTTGTCCGACACCAACATCATGGCCTCCACGAGGTCGACCAGCGGCGGGGACTGGACCTCCCCCAGCACGGCGGCCTCGGCTGCGGCGGGCTCCTCGGCCACCGAGACGGTCGCCCCACCCAGCTCGTCGGCCAGCGCCTGGCCTGCGGCACTGGCAGGCGTGCTGAGCCGCACGGACGGCTCGACCAGCGGATCGGACCGGCCGCCGTCCAGCATTAGCGGCTCGACGAAGCCGCCGTAGGTCGACGGCGCGTCCGAGTCGTCCCAGCCGGTGGCTCGGGCCGGACCGGAGTATCGGCTGACGTCCACCAGCACCTCGGTGATCGGCTCCCCGCCGGAGTTCTCCAGCACCTGAGCCGCCAGGTCGGCGATGCGAGCGGGCTCCGGAGAGTAGAGCGTGGTGGTGCCCTCCGGCGTCGCGGTCAGTGCGAAGTCGCCGCCGCCGACGAGGATCACCGTCCCCGGCTCGGCACCCGCGACGACGGTCGTGTCGAAGGTGTGGTCGGCGGGCAACGCCAGCAGGACCGCCGCCGAGGTGAGGATCTTCGTGGTCGACGCGGGGACGGCAGGCTCCGTGGGCGAGGCGGACCACAGGGACTGGCCGGAGGCCGGGTCGACCACGACACCGTGCAGCGTCCCGACCCCGGCCGCACCGACCACCGGAGCGAGCGCTGCGGAGAGGCCCTCCTCGGTGGGTCCTGCGGCCGCCGGGTCCACCCCGTGCAGCACGAGCTGTGGGGTGATCGGGGCGGGTGCGGGCGAGGTGGGCAGGACCGCGGGTCCACCGAGGCCGAAGATCCGGCCGACGGGATCGACGGTGAAGACCGAGGTCACCGCCAGCGCCACCACGGCGGTGGCCACCAGCGCGCCGACGAGCAGACCACGGCGTCGCCGTGGGGGCTCGTCCTCGTTCTCCGGCCCCGCAGGCGGGGAGTCAACTGGGGGCGAGCCGCCGGGAACACTCGTCGGAGGGCCGCCGAGGTCGTGCTGCGCGGAGTCGTCCGGCTCAGGCCGGACGGCAGGCTCCTCGGCAGGCTCGAACCGAGTGCCGTGCGAACGAGGCGAGGACTCCCCCGGCAGCTCGGTTCCCGGCTTGCGCAGCGCCACGGTGGTGGCCTGGCCCGCTGCGTCGGCAGGCTGGTCTCGCGGCACGGCGCTCTCGACGCCGAGGGTGCCTGCCATGCTGGTCTGTCCCGCGTTCCCCCGCTGCGGCGGCCGTGCCTGAGGCGGCGGGCCGAGCCGGGGTGCGGGTCCCCGATGCGGCGGCTGACGCTGTGGCGGTGCGGTCGGGGCGGGCCCAGGCCCGGCAGGCCGCTGCGGACCGTCCGGCCCTCGCTGCTGATGGTCCTGCGGACGGTGCTGGTAGTCCTGCGGACGGTGCGCAGCAGCCTGCGGCACGGGCGGCGGCCTGCGCGGTCCGGACCGCTGCTCGCCGGGCGGGGCGGGCCGCGTGCCGGGAGGACCGGCCGCGTCCGGCGTGGCGAGACTGCCGAACATCCGCTCCGGCTGTCCTGATCGACCCGCCTGATCCGGCTGACGACTGGAGCCTGCCGCGTCGGTCGACGCTCCCGTGCGGAGGGGAGCCTGTCGAGCAGCCTCCGGCCTGCTCGCGCTCGGCGCGGCCTCCGATGCGGCCCCGGGGGTCGAGGCAGGACGCGCCTGCGGAGGTCGTCCCGTACGCACCGAATCCTGCCGTACCTGCCCCGACTGGCCGGGCTGCCCCGACTGGCCGGGCTGGCCCGACTGACCAGGCTGGCCCGACTGACCTGGGCGCTGCCGGGCCTGGCCCGCCGGTGACGGCCGTCTCGTCTGACCATCAGTCGGCGCCTGCGGCTGCGGAGACGACCCCTCGCTTCTCGGCGAAGACGGCGGGTGCGATGCCCCGGCCTGCTCAGGCGCTCCCTGCGGCTCACTGCGCCGAGGTGTGGCTGGCCCGTGCTGCGGGGGGTGTCCGGATTCGGACACGCGACCTCCTATGACCGTCAGTCTGGTGTTGCCACGGCGAGTATGGGGATGGATTTCACATGCCCGACGAGGGCTCTCGATGCGACTCCGTCGGGTCTCGTCCTTCAGACTAAGGGCCTGGGGTGACCGCAGGCCCGACAACTGTGGATCACACGATGTCCATGCAACCCAGGTCGATGCAAGCCAGCGATGACATTGCGAGGAACCGAGTGGAGTTCGACGTCACCATCGAGATCCCCAAAGGGGCGCGGAACAAGTACGAGATGGACCACGAGACCGGACGGATCCGCCTCGATCGGACGCTCTTCACCGCGACTCAGTATCCCGCCGACTACGGCTTCGTCGAGCAGACGCTCGGCGAGGACGGCGACCCGCTCGACGCGATGGTCATCGTCCAGGAGCCGACGTTCCCCGGCTGCCTGATCCGATCCCGTGCCATCGGCATGTTCCGTATGCGGGATGAGAAGGGCGGCGACGACAAGGTGCTGTGCGTCCCCGCTGACGACCCCCGATCGGAGCACCTCCGCGACATCCATCATCTCGCGGAGTTCTACCGGATGGAGATCCAGCACTTCTTCACCGTCTACAAGGAGCTCGAGCCGGGCAAGAGCGTCGAAGGCGCCACCTGGGTGGGCCGGACCGAGGCGGAGCTGGAGATCAAACGCTCCTACCAGCGGGCGCTCGACACCGGCTACTACGAGGGCAAGCACGAGGCACCCAAGCTCTGACGCTGGCGAGCACGACGGCGGCCCCCGAAGGAACTCGGGGGCCGCCGTCGTAGCGCTGCTCGCCTGCAGGCGGGTGTCCCGCCGCCGAGTGCCTCAGCCCTCGGCTGCCCTGCCTCGGCCGCCGCCGCCCGCCGACGCCGACGCCCGCTCGCCCCGGCCGGCCCGGTCCGACCCCTCGCCCGTCTCGGCCGGCCCGGCCTCGCCATCGGCCTGTCTCGCGACGCGCTCGGCCTCGGCCCGCTCCGCCTGAATGCGCTGAATGCCCGACTGGTTGCCGAGTTCGACGTCCGGCACGAACCAGCTGAGCAGGAACGCGGCGAGCATCACCAGGCCGCCGACCAGGAAGACCGTGCTCATCGCGCTCGCGAACCCGTCGAGCACCGGGGCGGCCAGCCTCGGGTCGATGGTGCCCAGGAACGAGGTGTCGTTCAGGTCCAGCGCGGTCCCCCCGCCCTGGACGCTCTGAATGAACTCCTGATTCGCCGGATCGCTGAGCACCTGCGGGTCGCGCAGCGCAGCGTTGAACGCGGGATCGTTCACCGACGAGGTGAACGCGTCGGCGATCCGACTCGCCAGCACCGAGAACAGGATCGACAGGAAGATCGCCGTCCCCGCCGTACCGCCGGTCTGCCGGAAGAAGGTCACCGCCGCGGTCGCGGAACCGTTGTCCGCAGGCGGCGCGTCGTTCTGCACCAGCAGCGTCAAGGTCTGCATCGACAGCCCGAGGCCGACGCCGAAGAGGACCATCAGCGCGCCGAGCAGGACCAGCGAGGTGTCGGCGTCGATGGTGGCGAACAACAGCAGGGCCGTGGCCATCACTCCGGCGCCCAGCACCGGGAACATCTTGATCTTCCCCGTCCTGGCGATCAACCTGCCCACCACCAGCGTGGCGGTCATGATGCCGAAGGTCAGCGGCAGCATCAGCAGCCC
The DNA here is from genome assembly GCF_001941625.1 of Actinoalloteichus fjordicus. Lineage (NCBI taxonomy): Bacteria > Bacillati > Actinomycetota > Actinomycetes > Pseudonocardiales > Pseudonocardiaceae > Actinoalloteichus > Actinoalloteichus fjordicus. Next base: position 333,295 of record NZ_CP016076.1, on the reverse strand, counting down.
GGCGTCGGTCGGCGACTGGCCCTTGACGATCTGGAGATACAACGGCAGCGAGACCATGCCGCCGAACATCCCGACGCCGACGACGAAGCTCAGCAGGTTGCCGAGTCGGAAGGTGCCGCTGCGGAACAGTCTCGGCGGCAGCAGCGCCTCGTCGCCCATCCGCCGTTCCACCAGCACGAACGCCACGATGCCGACGGCGCCGATCACGTACATGAGCAGCGAGATGCCCGCTCCCCAGCCCCATTCGCGGCCCTGCTCGGCCACGATCAGCAACGGCACCAGCGCGAGGACCAGCGCGGCGGCGCCCCAGTAGTCGATGCGATGGTCGACCCGGTTGTGCGGCAGGTTCAGCACCTTGGCCACCACCACCAGCGCGATGAGGGCGACCGGGACGTTCACCAGGAACACCCACCGCCAGCCCGCGATGCCCAACAGGCTCTCCTGACCGGCGAAGAAGCCGCCGACCACCGGGCCGAGAACGCTGGACACGCCGAAGACGGCGAGGATGTAGCCCTGGTAGCGCGCCCGCTGCCTCGGCGCGACCATGTCGGCGATGATCGTCATCGCAAGCGACATCAGACCGCCTGCACCGAGCCCCTGCACGGCGCGATACGCGGCCAGCTCGTAGATCGACTGCGCCAGGCCGCACAGCACCGAGCCGATGAGGAACAGCCCGATGGCGGTCAGGTAGAGCGGCTTACGCCCGTAGATGTCGGACAGCTTGCCGTAGAGCGGCGTCGTGATCGTCGCCGTGATCAGGTAAGCCGTGGTGGCCCAGGCCTGCGCCGTCTGTCCGTGCAGCTCGTCGGCGATCACGCGCATGGCCGAGGCGACGATGGTCTGATCGAGGGCGGCCAGGAACATGCCCATCATCAGCCCGGACAGCACGGTGAGAATCTGCCGGTGCGTGAGCCCCCCGTCACCGGACTTGGCGGCCTGCCCCGGCGGGGCGAGTGCCTCTGACATCAGGATTCCCCTTCATGACGAGCCTGGATGACGGACTCGACGTACGCGGGCAGCCGCGTCTCCAAGGTGTCCGCGAGTCGCGTCAACAGGCGAGCCAGCTCATGCCGGTCCCCCGACGGCCAGTCCGTGATCATCCGATCGAGAAGGTCCCGACGCACGGCACGGTGCAGCTCGAGCACCGACCGCCCCTGCTCCGTGATCGTCAAGAGACTGGCTCGGCCGTCCTCCGGATCGGCGCTGCGCTCGACCAGCCCAGCTTTCACCAGCGTGGCGACCTGCCTGCTGATGGTGGACGGATCGAGGAACAGCGCCTCGGCCACGGCACCCGATCGGCGCGGACCGCCCTCCAGATGAAAGAGGACCAGGTAGGTGGCCTTCTCCCAGCCGGGCGGCGCGCCGAACCGTCCGGTCTGCGCCAACACGCAGTTGGACATCCGGACCACGCGGGTGATGGCCTGCCCGACGACCTCCACCGCGTCGACTCCCGTCGAGTCGACCCCGGCGTCGGCAGCCCGCGGCACGGAGGCGGCAGCGGTGTCCATGGACTCTCCTGTTGCTTGCGTCATCCAACTAGTTGTATGACGCAAGCTTCCGCTCAGTAGAGTCGTGACTTCAACCGAATCAGGTATGACGCCGCTCTCACTGCGGCGAGTGGACAGCGCGCTACGACGAGCGACATGAGGCGGGCCGAAACGGCCGGACCTCAGCCTGTGACGGTACTCCTGATCCAGCTCTGGTACGCCGTCGCGTCGGTGTAGATCAGGCCCAGTTCACCGCAGACCGAGGTCCCGCCTCGGCTGTCCAGCCCGACGAGCGACCAGCCGCCGAGGGGCTGCCGTTCCACTGCGGGACCGCCGGAGTCGCCGTAGCAGGAGGTGGCCTGGTTCGTCACGTCCATGCACAACTCGGTGCCGCTGTGAATCGTGGCCCGCGAGCACATGGCGTCGAAGGTGACGGTCCGGTCCAGCTCGCGCAGCATCCTCGGGTACTCCCACGAGCACTCGTAGGTGTTGCACGTCTTGCCCCAGCCGAGCAGCCGGATGGCGTCGCCGTGCTTCGGCGAGGACGTGGCGACGGCGATCGGCCTGGCCGAGGCGGCGCGTTCCAGCCGCATCAGGGCGATGTCGCCGTGCAGCCCGTCCCAGTCGGGATGGGCGACCATCTCCACCACCCGCAGGTACTCGCCGCCCGCACTCCGATCGTTGGAACCGATCCGTGCCGTGTAGGAGCCGAGGTCGCCCTGAAGGCAGTGCGCCGTGGTGACCACCCAGCGCGGATCGACCAGCGCGCCGCCGCACCAGTGCTCGCGTCCCTCGGCGGGCCGTTGGATCGAGACCATGAAGGACTGGTTCTCCGCCGACTGAACGCCGCCCACGATCCTCGGGGCCGTCCGAGACGCCGCCGTCGCGCCGCCCGCGCCCGCCAAGGCAGCGCTGAGCATGACCACTGCGGCCAGCACGGCGCCCAGAATTCGCGGCATCCGCATCGTTCGACTCCTCTGCACGGCGTTTCCCTCGGTGACCCGCTGATCTTGCGCAGCAACACGCGGAAGGACCTTCGACACGCCGTGGAAATCACTCGAATCGGTGAAGGAGTCGCCACCATCCGAGGACAAGTGAGGCGACGGCGCCTGCCGGTGACCAGCCGCGCAACGTCGGGACCGCCGCCGCACCGGTTCGAGACGTGCACCAGAACGAGGTGGCGACGTCGATCTGTTCTCGGCCGAGAACGGCACGGGTGTCGATCGCCACAGGAGATACGAAGAGGATGGCGGACGGTACTCGCACGGTCACTCGCCGACACCGAGAAGTACCGTCAGGCTCACGAATTCTCGCGCACGGCCGGAATCTCGATCAGATAGATCGCTCGGTCCGGAAAAAGGGGGCGTCCACCCTTTTCCATTTTCAATCTATAGCGCACCGGGGGGCTTGTGGCAAGACCCTGGTCATGCTGCACAATCGCCCGCCGGAGTCGCTAGCTGCGAAAACGGCTGTCACGAGAATGGGTATGTGTCGTCGGCTCATGGATCATGACAGGTGTGAACCGGGGCGGCACGCACGGCGCAGCCGCCGACGCACCCGCGAACGGAAGAAGATCGGCACACCTTCCCCACGCCGATGAAAGAACGTCGAACTCGACATCAGCAAGCAGCTATGAGGGGCATGTGTCAGCTCAAGGGTATGAAGAGGAACTGCGGTCCGAGCGGGACTATGTGGCCGGGCTCTACGCGCGGCTCGACGCCGAGCGCGCGCGGATGAAGGGCGTGTACCAGACCGCGCTGCGGGAGCACGGCGCCACACCCGTGGAACGGGACGTCGAAGTGCGCGCACTGGCCGCCGAGGTGAAGCGGCTGCACGTGGCGGACGACGGCCTGTGCTTCGGCAGGCTGGACACCCGATCCGGCAGCCATCGCTACATCGGCCGGATCGGCATCTTCGACGCGGAGAACGAGTACGAGCCGATGCTGCTCGACTGGCGGGCGCCCGCGGCACGCGCGTTCTATCTCGCCACCGCCGCCCGCCCGGAGGGCATGCGGCGCAGGCGCCAGTTCAGTACTCGAGGACGGCACCTCGCCGACTTCACCGACGAGGTGCTCGGCCGCCCCGGTGGCGGCGAGCGCGGCGATTCGGCCCTGCTCGCGGCCGTCAACGCGCCACGCGGGAACGGGATGCGCGACATCGTGGCGACGGTCCAGGCCGAGCAGGACGAGATCATCCGGCTCGACCATCCGGGGGTGTTGGTCATCGAGGGCGGCCCCGGCACCGGGAAGACCGTGGTGGCGTTGCACCGCGTCGCGTACCTGCTCTACACGAAGCGGGAGCGGATGGAACGTCACGGCGTCCTCGTGGTCGGGCCCAACCCGGCGTTCTTGAACCACATCGGCCGAGTCCTGCCGTCGCTCGGCGAGTCCAACGTGGTGTTCATGACCACCGGCGATCTCGTGCCGGGACTGCGCGTCACCGCCGAGGACGCCCCGGAGGCCGCCAGGCTCAAGGGCTCGCGCGAGATCCTGGCCGTGCTGGCGGCGGCGGTCGCCGATCGACAGCGGCTGCCCGCGCAGCCGGTGTCCGTCGAACTCGCCGACGCCACGGTGCGGCTCGACGCCGAGATCGCGGCATGGGCCAGGGAGGAGGCTCGGGCAAGCGGGCTGCCGCACAACGAAGCACGCGCCGTGTTCACCGAGATCATCACCTGGGCCCTCACCGAGCGGGCGATCGCCCGAATCGGCCGAGGCTGGCTGACCAGAGACGACCGCAAGGCATGGGAGAACCTCCGGGCCGAGTTGCGCACGGAACTCGCCGAGAACGACGTCTTCACCGCCGCGCTGAACGAGCTCTGGCCGACGCTGACCCCGAAGACGCTGTTGGCGCAGCTGTACACGTCACCAGAGCGGTTGAGCACGGCGGGCGCGGACCCGGCGTTGTCCCGGGCCGACGGCCAGGCCTGGACGGTGTCCGACGTGCCGCTGCTCGACGAACTCATCGATCTGCTGGGCCCCGACCCGTCCGCCGAGAAGGCCGATCGGGCCGCCGAGCGGGAGCAGCAGGCCGAGGCCGAATACGCCGCGGGTGTGCTGGACATCCTGGTCGGCCGCGAGGATTCGATGGACGACGAAGACCACCTGTTCGCCAAGGACCTGCTCTACGCCGAGGACCTGGCCGATCGATTCCTCGAGCGCGACACCCGTGAACTCGCCGAACGCGCCGCCGCCGACCGGGACTGGACCTACCGGCACGTCGTGGTCGACGAGGCACAGGAGTTGTCGGAGATGGACTGGCGGGTGTTGATGCGTCGCTGCCCCGGCCGTTCCTTCACAGTGGTCGGCGACCTCGCCCAGCGGCGGTCGGCGGCAGGCGCGACGTCCTGGGACACGATGCTCCAGCCGTACGTGCCCGGCCGCTGGCTGTACCGGTCGCTGTCGATGAACTACCGCACCCCGGCGGAGATCATGGCCGTCGCCGCCGGGCTGCTCGCCGACTTCGCGCCAGGGGTCCGGCCGCCGGATTCGGTCCGCGCATGCGGTGTCGGGCCGTGGGCCAGGCAGGTCACCGAGGACGAGGTGCCCGCCGCCATCGAGGAGTTCGTCCGGGACGAGGCCGGGCGCGAGGGCACCAGTGTCGTGATCGGACCGCCGGGGACGCCGGGCGCGATGGCCGCGTCGGAGACGAAGGGACTGGAGTTCGACGCCGTCCTGGTGGTGGAGCCGGAGCGAATTCTCGCCCACGGCCCCCGAGGCGCGGCCGAACTCTACGTGGCGCTCACCCGAGCCACCCAGCGGCTCGGCGTCCTGCACCGGGGTCCGTTGCCGCCGGTCCTGGCCGGAATCACCGCGACTCCTCCGCCCGCGCGGGCCGGGAGCGCAGGCTCGGCGTAGTGCCGCGTGCGGGCCCGGCGCCCACACCGCGGCCCGGCCTGCCGATCGACCCCGACCGCCCCGCCCTCCTCCGCCCGAGCAGCGAAGGAGGGCAGGCGGGGGTCACGCTCCCAGCGCGACCCCCGGAATGGCCTTGAGCTCGCCGACCAACGCCGGAGTCATCTCGATCGGATAGTCGTTCACCAGGTAGGTCTCCTTCTGCGTCTGATACGACAGCGTCAGACGCACCGGCACGTCGCCTCGGTGCGCGGCGAGCGTCCGCTTGAGCTCCAGGACGACGTCGCGGTTCAGCTTCTCGACGTTGCAGAGCAGGGTGACCGGCGGCGCGGCGCCCGGATTGGACTCGGCCTCGCTGATGTCCAGGGTGACGATGCCGGAGCCGAACACGGACATCTTCTCCTCGCGCCAGTTGACCCGGCCCTTGATCGCCACCGCCGAGTCCTCCACCAGATCGGCGGCCAGCACGCTGTAGCTCTTGGCGAAGAAGAGCACCTCCACCGAGGCGTCCAGGTCCTCCACCGTGGCAATGGCCCAGGGCTCGCCCTGCTTGTTCACCCGACGTTCCAGGGAGGAGATCATCCCGGCCAGGACGATCTCGCCCTCCTTGGGCGGGTCGGCCAGGATCGCCGCGATGGTCCTCGGCGCATGCTTGTGCAGGATGCGCTCCGCGCCGTCCAGCGGATGCGCGGAGACGTACAGGCCCAGCATCTCCCGCTCGTAGGCCAGGAGCTGCTTGCGCGGCCATTCTTCCGGCGCGAAGTGCAGATGCGCCAGCGGCGAGGCGTCGGCGGACTTCTCGCCGTCGTCACCCCCGCCGAAGAGGTCGAACTGGCCGAGGGCCTCCTGACGCTTGAGGCCGATCACGGCGTCCACCGCCGCCTCGTGATGCTCGATGAGCGACCGACGCGAATGGCCGAAGGAGTCGAAGGAGCCCGCCTTGACCAGCGACTCCACCACTCGCTTGTTGCAGACGGCGATCTCGGCCTTGTCGAGGAAGTCGGTGAAGGACGTGTAGCGGCCCTTCTCGGCCCGCCGATCGATGACCGACTGGACGACGTTGGCGCCCACGTTGCGGATGGCGCCGAGGCCGAAGCGGATGTCGCTGCCGACGGCGGCGAACCGGTGCACCGACTCGTTCACGTCCGGCGCGAGGACCTTGATGCCCAGCCGCCTGCACTCGGACAGGTAGATGGCCGACTTGTCCTTGTTGTCGCCGACCGAGGTCAGCAGCGCCGCCATGTACTCGGCGGGGTGATGGGCCTTCAGATACGCGGTCCAGTAGCCCACCAGCGCATAGCCCGCAGCGTGCGACTTGTTGAACGCGTACCCGGCGAAGGGCAGCACCGTGTCCCAGAGCGTCTGCACGGCCTCGTCGGAGTAGCCCTGACTCCGCATGCCCTGTTGGAAGCCCTCGAACTCCTGCTCGAGCACCTCCTTCTTCTTCTTACCCATCGCCTTGCGGAGCACGTCCGCGCGACCCATCGAGTACCCGGCGACCTTCTGCGCGGTACGCATGATCTGTTCCTGGTAGACGATCAGACCGTAGGTCTCGCCCAGGATCTCGGCCAGCGGCTCTTCGAGCTCCGGATGGATCGGGGTGATCTTCTGTCGCCCGTTCTTCCGGTCGGCGTAGTTGTTGTGCGTGTTCATCGCCATCGGACCGGGCCGGTACAACGCGTTGACCGCGATGATGTCGTTGAACTCGGTGGGCTGCATCCGCCGGAGCAGGTCGCGCATCGCGCCGCCCTCGAGCTGGAACACGCCGAGTGCGTCGCCTCGACCGAGCAACTCGTAGGTGGCCTTGTCGTCCACCAGCAGCCGGTCGAGGTCGATGTCCTCGCCCTTGTTGGCCTTGATGTTCTCGATGGCGTCGCCGATGATCGTCAGGTTCCGCAGACCGAGGAAGTCCATCTTCAGCAGGCCGATGGCCTCGCAGGACGGATAGTCCCAGCCGGTGATGATGGCGCCGTCGTCCCGCCGCCAGAGCGGAATCGCCTCCATCAGCGGCTCGGAGGACATGATCACCGCGCAGGCGTGGACGCCCGCGTTGCGGATCAGGCCCTCCAGTCCCCTGGCGGTCTCGAAGATCGTCGAGACCTCCTGGTCGTTCTGGACCAGGGTGCGGACCTCCGCCGCCTCGGCGTAGCGCTCGTGGCTGGAGTCGACGATGCCGGACAGCGGGATGTCCTTGGCGGCGACGGGCGGCGGCAGCGCCTTGGAGATCCGGTCGGCGATGGCGTAGCCGGGCTGGCCGTAGTGGACTCGCGCGGAGTCCTTGATCGCGGCCTTCGTCTTGATCGTGCCGAAGGTGATGACCTGGGCCACCCGGTCCGAGCCGTACTTGTCGGTCGCGTAGCGCACCATCTCGCCGCGCCTGCGGTCGTCGAAGTCGATGTCGATGTCGGGCATCGACGCGCGCTCGGGATTCAGGAACCGCTCGAACAGCAGGCCGAGCGGGATCGGGTCCAGGTTGGTGATGCCCAGCGCGTACGCGACCAGTGATCCCGCAGCCGATCCTCGGCCGGGGCCGACGCGGATGCCGACCTCCTTGGCGTGCTTGACGAGGTCGCCGACGACGAGGAAGTAGGCAGGGAAGCCCTTCTGCGCGATGACGTCGAGTTCGAACTCGGCCCGCTCCACGTAGCCGTCCGGGATGACGTCGGGGAACCGCCACCGCAGGCCCGTCATGACCTCCTGGTGCAGCCAGCTCACCTGATCGTGGCCCTCGGGGACCTCGAAGACCGGCATCCGATCGTGGTGGGCGTAGACCTCGTCGTAGGACTCGATGCGCTCGGCGATGAGCAGGGTGTTGTCCGCGGCGCCGGGGACCTCGGAGTCCCAGTAGGCGCGCATCTCTGCGGCCGACTTCAGGTAGTAGCCGTCGCCGTCGAACTTGAACCGGGTCGGGTCGTTGAGGGTCTTGCCTGCCTGGACGCACAACAGCGCGGAGTGCGCGTCCGCCTGGTCCTTGGTGACGTAGTGCGAGTCGTTGGTCGCCAGCGGACGCAGGTTCAGCTCACGGCCGATGTGCAGCAGGCCCTCGCGGACCGAGCGCTCGATGGGCAGCCCGTGGTCCATCAGCTCGAGGAAGAAGTTGTCGGCGCCGAAGATGTCCTTGTAGTCCGACGCGGCCTGCATGGCCGCCGCGGGCTGCCCCAGCCGGAGCCGGGTCTGCACCTCGCCCGAGGGGCAGCCGGTGGTGGCGATGATCCCCTCGGCATGCTCGGCGATCAGCTCGCGGTCCATCCTGGGCTTACGGTAGTAGCCCTCCATGCTGGCCCGGCTGGAGAGCGTGAAGAGATTACGCAGGCCGGTGGCATTACCGCCGAACATCGTCATATGCGTGTACGCACCGGCACCGGAGACGTCGCCGCCCTCACCGGACTGATCGCTGGACCGCTGCCCCGACTCGCCCCAGAACACCGGCTTCTTGTGGAAGCGGCTGGCAGGCGCGATGTAGGCCTCGATGCCGATGATCGGCTTGATGCCCTTCTTCTTCGCCTGTTGGTAGAACTCGTCCGCCCCGTACATGTTGCCGTGGTCGGTCATGCCCACGGCGGGCATCCCGAGCCTGGCGGCCTCGGCGAACAGGGGTGCGACCTTGGCGGCCCCGTCGAGCATCGAGTACTCGGTGTGTACGTGCAGGTGGACGAACTGATCCGACACAGTGCTCTCTTCCTGGCGTCCCAGTGTGTGCCGCGCCGCCCCCGGGTCGAGCGCGCGGTCCGGCCGAAGGCAGGATTCGGCGGTTCTACAGCTTCACACTTCACGCCGGGTGCCCACCACTCGGGGGGTCGGCGGTCGAGACGGTCGGACGGCGCCTTCATACCGCCGCTGAGCAGGCATGACGAGCCGAAACGACCCGAAGAGAACTCGAGCAGTACGAGCCCGCTCACGCGCGGTGGGGCCGTGCGCGAGACTCCCACGACGGCGAGGACATCCGGTCAGGGCGGCGGGCGTGCCTCCCACGTTCGACGGACGACGCCCCGCCTCGACGAGACCCGGCCGAAAAGCGGGCGAGGGCGCCCGTGGGGACGCCCTCGCCGTGGTGCGACAGGATTCGAGACGGTGGTGACGCCGCCCGGGCCTCAGCCGCCGCAGGTCACGCGGGCCAGACCCCAGTCGGCGTAGTCCCACCAGTTCTCGTCGCCGCCGTCGGTGACGACCAGCCGCAGCGTCTCGGCGTCGTTGAGGTGGACGTCCATGTCGCGGGCGCCTTCTCCCGCGTGGACGACGCCGCTGTCCCAGACCTTCTCGTCGTCGGCCCACACCTGGAAGACCACGTCGCCGCCGTCGCCTCGGCCGTCGTCGGGCCGGTTCTGCGAAGACTGCGGAGCACGGTCGTCGACGCCGACCGAGGCGGCGAATCGCGTGCAGTTCTGGCCCAGGTGCACCACCGTCTCCGACGGGGCCATGGTGCCGAGGCCCTTGTCGTAACGGACGCCGTTCACAGTCAGCGGATGACCGTCACCCTCGCCGATCGCGCCATTGCTCAGGTCCCGCTCGACGGGGCCGATGCCGTTGGACGAGGAGAGGAACGGCAGGTCGGAGACGTACGACGTCCCGCTGGGCGCCTCGACGATCTCGATCGAGGCCTGTTCGCTGATCCTGCCTGCCTTGCTGCCTCGCCCGTACTCGGCGTCCACCGCGAAGTCGAGGACGTCGGACTGCTCGACGCCGTCCACCGGACTGAGTCGCCAGGTAGCCGACGCGGTCTCGCCTCGGCCGAGGTGCCGACGTCCCGACTCGGCGATGCGCTCGGCCGCCCAGCCCTCGGGCACGACCGGCTCCAGCCTGACGTGGATGAGCCGTCGGCTGCTCAGGTTGGCGAACTCGGCCGTCACCTCCACCGAGGCTCCGGGGGCGACGTGCTCGGAGACCGGGTCGACGCGCAGTCCCGCTGCCGGGAGCCTCGGGTCCACGGTCGGAATGACGAGGTCCTGCACCCACTCGTCGGCGGCGACGTCCCGAGCCCGGATACGGGCCCCGTCGGAGCCGAGGCTCACCTGAAGGACCTGCCGGTTGAGGACGGCCCCGGTGTTGACGGCGGTGAAGCCGTCCGGGTGGCCGCCGGGCACGGTGACCCGCCTCGCCCACTTGTCGTCCCGCAGCGAGGAGTGCGTGTGCGAGCTGAACAGCACCGCCTGCGGGTAGTCGCCGAGGACCTGCCGAAGCTCCTCGTCCTGGAGATGGAACTCGCCGGAGGTGCCGTCCGACGAGGTGACGGTGTCGTACAGCGGGTAATGGGTGAAGACGAAGGCCGGGCGCCCGTCGCGGGTGTGGTGGTCGAGCCGGGCACGGAGCCAGTCGAGCTGCTCGTCACTCAGATAGACGTGGTCGTCCAGGTTGGGGTCCTCCCACCACATCAGCCGCTCGGTGCCCAGCGCGAGCAGCGGAATCCCGTCGACGACCTGCTCCGCGTAGACCTCGTCCCGGCCCGCGAACGCGAAGAACGACTCGTACAGCTCCTCCTCGGTGAAGCCGTTCGGCCAGGAGGGCTGGCACAGGGCGGTCGGGGAGCACCACGCGGGCGCGTAGGCCTCGTGGTTGCCGATGCTGGACAGCGTGGTCTGCGGCCCGGGAGTCTCCGCGATGATGTCGGTGACCTCCTGGTACTCGAAGTCGTAACCCCGGTCGACGATGTCGCCGTTGATGACCAGTGCCTTCGAGTCCGGCGCCAGTTCGTGGGCTGCCTCCCGCACGTCCCGGAAGGCCTGCAGTCCGCCCTGAATGTCACTCATGACGTCGAAGGTCCCGACGGAGCTGTGGTCGGGGGTCCTCTCCCCGGCCGATGCCGATGCGGCGAGGCCGCCGCAGGCCACCAGCGCTGCGAGCGCGGCGGCGGTCCATCTGGTCTGTCTCACGGTGCGGCTCCCAGGCGAAGCGACGAAGTACACGTCCGTCCGGACGCGGCCACCACGATCAGCGACCCAGATGTACCGTCGATCACGCACCGAGGAAGCGCAGCCGCCGACCGGCGCAACAGCAGGTGAACGGCTGCTCGGCAGTGATCGCGTTCAGCCCCGTCTCACCTGGTGACGGCCGGGGAACGTCGCCGAGGAGCAGGCAGGAAGATCACCCGTTCGCCTTGTCTGCCGCACCTCGGCCGTACCGCCCCTGGACGGCGCAGCACCGCCTGGCAGGCCCGGCGGGATCGCGACGCTCGTCCGTAGTGATCACGAGTTCTCGATGCAAGGATGATCCCCACGACAGCGGGCGCAGGAGAGGCGATCATGAGCGACGGGCGGAACCTGGGCACGACTCGATCGGGAACGAGTCGGACGAGAACGCAGGCCAGAACCGTCAACCTCCGCGATCTGCCGATCAGACGCGACGACCGCGTCCTGCTGCGCGCCTGGCAGATCGATGATCTGCCTGCGATCACGGAAGCCGCCAGGGACCCCTACATCCCGCTGATCACCTCCATTCCGCCGGACTGCTCCCCCGCCGAAGGCTCGTTCTGGCTGCACCGCCAGTGGAACCAGGCGGCCGAAGGTCGCGGGCTCCCGCTGGCGATCGTCGATCAGGCGGTCGGTGAGGCGGTCGGAATGGTGACGCTCAACAGCATCGACTGGACGCATCGACGAGCCGCCGTCGGCTACTGGCTGCTGCCCCGCCACCGGGGACGCGGCCTGGTCACCTCGGCGGTCCGGCTGGTCGTCGAACTCGCTCGCGATCTCGACCTGCTCCGCGTCGAGGCCCTGGTGGAGGTCGACAACCAGGAGTCGCAGGCCGTCTGCCGGGCCACGGGGTTCAACGAGGAGGGCACGCTGCACTCCTATCTCCGCATCGGCGAGCACAACCGAGACATGATCATGTTCGCCCGCGTGCTGCCGGAGTCGTGACGACGCCGTCGATCCGCACGGAAGCCGAACACTGCACGGCCCGGAAACCGCCCGCTCGGGTAGCTGGGCAGGGCACGTCCCTACTCCGGACGCAGGCAAGACCGTCGGCTCAGACGCAGCAGGCCGCTCGGCAGGCAAGAATTCAGTCGACGCCCACGGTGTCATCGAGCTCAGCAGCCCGCCGACAGCCTCCACCGCGAGCCGATCCGCTCCTCTGCTGCGCGCCCTGTCCTACGCCTGGCCAGTCAGCAGGGCCCGGCCCCACCCCTAGCCGCAGATGCTCCGACGCGCCGTCGTCTCGCTGATCACGAGGCACGTGTGTGCCGCCTGCCGCAGAGACTCGGCCTCCGTGGAGAGCACGCACCCCAGCACGACACAGGCCCCTCCCGGAATCCGGGAAGGGCCTGGTCACTGCTGGAGCCGCCTAAGGGAATCGAACCCTTGACCTACGCATTACGAGTGCGTTGCTCTGGCCGACTGAGCTAAGGCGGCGAAGCACTCACAGTGTAGCGGCCTGCGGGCACCCGATGCGCCGGGGGGCCGCCGACCGCGATCAGCCCAGGCGGAGGGTGGTGACCATCGCCTCGATCGCGATTCTCGGCTTCACGTTGCGGGTCAGTGCCGTCCGACATTCGAGCACGGACTCGAGCCTGCGCAGGGTCGACTCGGGCGTCCAGGACGCGGCCGCCTGGCGGATGTCGGCCGCCCGGTCGGGATGATTGAGGGTCGCCTCGGCACCGCTGCTCGACACCAGGACGTCTCGGTAGAACGAGGCGAGGTCGATGAGCGCCTGGTCCAGCGAGTCGCGCTGCATCCTGGTCGACCGGGACTTCTGGCGCTTCTCCAGCTCCCGGATCGCGGCGTTGGCGCCCCGCCCGGCCGCAGCAGTCCCCTTGCCGGTCCCGCCGCCGCCCATCGCGGTGCGCAGCTCGTCCTTCTCGTTCTCGTTGCGGGCCTCGTTGACCGCCCCTGCCTCGGACTCCGCCGCCTTCACCAGGTCGTCCGCACAGCGGAACACGTCCGCAGGCTGTCGGAGCCCCAGCGGAATCGCCAGCACCGCCTCTCGGCGGGCTCGGGCGTCGGCGTCGGTGGCCAGCCGCCTGGCTCGGTCGACGTGGCCGCCGCACACCGAGGCCGCCCAGGCGGCGGTCTGGCCGTCGACGCCGTCGTGGTGGCGGAGCATCTTCTCCACTGCGGCCTGGGACGGGGTCCGCAGGTGTACGGACCGACACCGCGAACGGATCGTCACCGAGACGTCCTCGGGGTGGTCCGACGGCGCGCACAGCAGGAAGACAGTGCGCGACGCAGGCTCTTCCACGGCCTTGAGCAGGGCGTTCGCCGCGCCTTCCGTCAACCGGTCCGCGTCGGCGACCACCACGACCTGCCAGCGCCCGCTGGTGGGTCGTCTGGCGGCGGTCTGCACCAGGCCGCGCATCTCCGCGACCGAGATGGACAGCCCCTCTGGCACCACCAGTCGCAGGTCGGCGTGGGTGCCCGCCAGGACGGTCCGGCAGCCTGCGCACTCTCCGCAGCCGGGGGGATCGCCGCCGCCGACACACTGCAGGGCTGCGGCGAAGGCCCTCGCCACCGTCGCGCAGCCTGCGCCGGGCGGGCCGCTGAACAGCCAGGCATGCGTCATGGCTCCGGGCGGGGAACTCCGCCCTGCCACCTGGTCGGCGGCCGCCCGCGCCGCCGAGGCCAGCTCGATTGCCACCTCGGGCTGGCCGATCAGGTCAGCCCACACCCCGGAGTCCGGGGCGCTCCCGGCCTCGTCCTCGCTCGTCACTCAGCCACCCGTCCCCTCTCGCCAGGTCTGCGGCGCCGCGAACACCGACGGACGCGCACTCGGCCCTCATTATCGGCGAGCACCCCGACGCCGCCGGAGCGACCTCGTCATTCCGAGTTGCTGCCCGTGCCTCCGGTGCCCACGTCAGCGGGCCGGTCGCTCATCTCATGGCCGCGGCCACGGCCGAGACCGCGCTTCGCCCGCAGCATCGGCTCCAGCGCGGTGCGGACCCTGGCCGCGATCTCCGCTTCGGTCCCGTCGGCATCGACCACCACGTACCGATCGGGATTCGCGGCGGCCATCTCGGCGAGCAGGTTCTGCACCCGCCAGTGGTGATCGGCGCCGAGCTGCTGCTCCGCGCGCTGGTTCACGCCGACCTGTGCCGGATCGCGATCGAGCAACACCGTCACGTCGGCACGGAGCTTGCCCGTCGCCCACTCGGCGAGCCCTTCCAGGTCACGCTGGTCCAGACCGCCCGCAGCGCCGAAGTGTGCCAGCGGGCTGTCCACGTAGCGCTCCATCACCACCACGGCGCCGGAGTCCAGTGCGGGCCGGATCACCTGCTCGACGACGTCGCTGCGGACGGCGGCGGCGACCAGGGCGTGTGCTCGCGATCCGGTGAGTTCGACCGAGCCCAGCATCCGGCCGAGCCGCCCCTCGTCCAAGGCGGGATCGTTGGCGAGGACGACATGGTCGTCGAAGGACTGCAACCAGTCGGTGAGGTGCTTGGTCTGGGTCGCCGTGTCGACCGCGGCGTCTCCTTCGATGGTGATCAGCAGGCCGACTCCCTTGCGGCGGCCGCCGCTGCGGAACGCCTCGCGCAGGTCGGCCATGATCGGCTGATCCCGCCGGTCGTCCATCTGCCGGTAGGCCAGCACGCCCAGCCCCACGGCGACGAGCCCGGCGCCGAACAGGATCGGCCGGGTGGCGTCCACCTGCACCTGGGTGCCGAAGAAGTCCAGGGAACGCTGGCCGAGGATGCCGATCAGCACCGGAACCAGGGTCAGCGCGCCGAACATCACGATGCGCAGCAGCGACTGCACCACCGCGACCGTGCGGCCGCGGATCTCGTCCTCGACCTGCGTGCCGACGATCGTGAGGCCGGTCAGGAAGGCCACCCCCGCCGAGGCGCCCACCAACGGCACCACGGCCAGTGAGATCCCCAGATGCGGCGCGAGGGCCACCGGGATCAGTGCCAGTCCCGCGCAGACGATCGCACTGCCGAACAACCGGTTGTGCGGCACCCGCTGGGCCAGTTTCGGCGACACCGCCATGCCGAGCGCCAGGCCGACGAACACCGCGCTGAACAGCATCCCGTAACCGGCGTCGCCTGCGGAGAGACTCTGGGAGTAGAGGTTCGACGTACCGACCACGGCGCCTGCGGCCGCCATCGCACCGATGATGCCGAGCACCAGGCCCCGGATCAGCGGCGTGGTGCCGATGAACTGGATTCCGTCCCGCAGCATCCGCAGCACGCCGGGGCGTTTCCCTGCGCCGTCGACGTGCATCGCCGTCGCGCCGCCGACGGCCCGCTTCGCAGCGCCGTCCACGGCCGCATTCGCTGCTTCGCCTGCCGTCGTGGTGACGTCGTCGACGACGACGTTCTTGGCCCGTCGCCCCGAGATCTCGGGAATCCGGGTGGCCACCACGATGGCGGAGGTGAGGAACGCGAGACTGTTGATGAACATCGCCGTGTAGACGGTGGTGGTGGAGTTCAACGAGAGGTTGAAGAGGGTGCCCACCGAGGAGAGCAGCGTGAACACCCCGGTCGCGGTGATGACGGAGACGCCATAGGTCATCGCCAGGCTCAGCTGGTTGGCCGTCTCGACCTGGTCCGGCCTGCGCAGCAGGTTGGGGATCGAGGACTCCTTGGCGGGAATCCAGAACAGGGAGCACATCTCGATCAGGAAGATCGCGACGAAGAGCCACCACAGTTCGCCGACGAGCGGGATCGACAGCATGATCCCCGCACGGAGGATGTCGCAGGTCACCATCACCTTGCGACGGTCGAACCGGTCGGCGAGCGTGCCTGCCAGCGGCGCCAGCACCATCGCGGGCAGCAGCTTCATCGCGACGACGCCGCCGAAGGCGAAGCTCTGGGCGGTGTAGCTCTCGGTCAGGTGAGTCGCGAGTGCCGTCTGCGCCAGCAGGGCGAGCCAGTCACCCATGCTGCAGATCGCCGAGACGATCCACAGTCTGCGGAATGCCGGAATCGCCAGGACTCCGCGTACCCGACGAACGGTGGACGAACCGGGATTCGAGGACTGCGGCACACCGTTGGTCGAGGCCTCCGCCGGGTTCCCGCTGATCCTGACCACCCCCGTTTCCCGTATCTCCACCATCGACCGGAGCCAAGCCTAGCCGGATTAGTTGATCTTGTTATTCGATTGCTCTCGTTAGAGTTGTGAGCTACCCCGACGAGCGCGCAACTTGACACACAGTATCCGCTGGAGCAGCCGGATCTGCTGAGAGCCGCCCCGACCTCACCGGAAGCCTGATGTCGGCCCCGAACAGCACGCAAGCGCCCAACGCAGAGGGTGAGCACTGTTCGTCGGCTGGCCAGTCTGACGCCGGGTGCAGGACATCTCGCAGAAAGGCTGAAGACCCGGAAAGTCAGCAGACGACCTCAGGCAGGAAGCGAACCGCGACTTCATGATCACTTCACCGGTCGTCCGGTCTGCTATTCACCAGTCCGATTTCAGCCGGCGAAGAGCAGAAGGAAGATCATCGCGATGACGCCCAGTGCGACTGCGGCGACCACCAGCCAGCCGACACCCTGATCCGCCGCTCGCCCCGGCGTGAGTCGTTGAGCTCGCGCGAGGAGCCCGCCGCCATCGGGCACCACCGGCGGGGCGGCGATGTGCCGCGCACCTCGCCCGGCGGCCGTTCTCGACGTCGAGTGTGACGACCCGATACCCCAGCTCGGCCCCGCCTCCGCGAACTCCGGCCGGGGCGGCGGAGCCACGACGGGTGGCACCACCACCCGACGGTGTCCCGCGCCGGTCGACATCGACGCAGGAGCCAGCCCGCCCACCGCGTCGGGGAACACCCCTGGCGGCGGAATGGCCTGCGTTCCGTCGGGTCCGGACAGTGCATCGAGACTCGCCACGGGAAACTCCCTGGTCATCACCGTGTGCATACCGCCCGTCAACGGTACGCCCGATCGAGCCCGCCACGCGAGGGCAGACCGCAGCCTCGTCAGCTCTTCGTCGAACTCCGAGGGGAGCCCTTCGGAGCACTCTTCGGGGCACTCTTCGCTGCGGGCTTGCGCTTCGTTCGCTTCGTCGTGCCGCCCTTGGCTCGCCGCTCGGCCAGGAGTTCACCCGCTCGCTCATCGCTGAGCGTCTCCACCGCATCGCCCTTGCGCAACGAGGCGTTGGTCTCGCCGTCGGTCACATAGGGGCCGAACCGGCCGTCCTTGACCACCATCGGCTTGCCCGTCGCCGGGTCCGCACCCAGCTCCCGCAGCGGCGGGATGGCCGTCGCCGTCCGCCTGCCCCGCTTCTTGGGCTCGGCGTAGATCTTGCGAGCCTCGTCCAAGGTGACCGTGAACATCTGATCCTCGGTCTCCAGCGAACGCGAGTCGGTGCCCCGCTTCAGATACGGTCCGTAACGGCCGTTCTGCGCGGTGATCTCCTCGCCCGAATCCGGATCGACCCCGACCACCCGGGGGAGAGAGAGCAGCTTCAGCGCCTCCTCCAACGACACCGTCTCCACCGTCATCGACTTCAACAGCGACCCGGTGCGCGGCTTGCCCTTGGTCCCCTCCGGCAGCAGCTCGGTCACGTAGGGCCCGTAGCGGCCTTCCTTCGCGACGATGTCATGACCGTTGACCGGATCGGTGCCCAGCGTCCGACCCTCCATCGGGGTGGCGAAGAGCTTCTCCGCGATCTCGGGAGTCAGTTCGTCCGGGGGCAGGTCGTCCGGCAGGTTCGCCCGCTGCTGCTCGCCGGACTCCCCTTCGGCGTTCTCTGCTGCTCGTTCCAGATACGGACCGTAACGGCCGACACGGACCACCACCGTCCGACCGGAGGAGTCGGCGAACATCGGGATCGAGTTGACCTCACGAGCGTCGATCTGCTCGACGCTGGAGCCGACGAGCTTCTTCAGCCCGCCCGCCCGGCCGATCGAGTCTTCCGGGCCGACGTCGCCGCCGAAGTAGAAGCCGGACAGCCAACCCGTGCGGTCCTGGCGGCCCGCCGCGATGCCGTCGAGCTCGTCTTCGAGAGCGGCGGTGAAGTCGTAGTCCACCAGCCTGCCGAAGTGCCGCTCCAACAGCGCGACCACGGCGAAGGCCACCCAGGAGGGCACCAGGGCGGAGCCCTTCTTCCAGACGTACCCACGGTCCTGAACGGTGCTGATGATCGAGGCATAGGTGGAGGGCCTGCCGATCCCCAGCTCCTCCAGGGTCTTCACCAGGCTGGCCTCCGTGTAGCGGGGAGGCGGGTTGGTGCTGTGTCCCTCCGGCTTGAGCTCTGCTGCGGTGACCTGCTGATCGACGGTGAGCACCGGCAGCCTGCGCTCGGCATCGTCCGCCTCGCCGCCCGCCTCGGAGTCCACCGACTCGACATAGGCCTTCAGGAAGCCCGCGAAGGTGATCGTGCGGCCGGAGGAGGCGAACGTGCACTCCTCACCCGTCGCGGCCGATCCGCGGATGCGGACGCTCATGGTCGTGCCCTTGGCGTCGGCCATCTGGGAGGCGATGGTCCGCTGCCAGATCAGCTCGTACAGCCGGAACTCGTCGGTCTCCAGCTCCTTCGCCACGGCACCGGGAGTGCGGAAGACCTCACCCGCCGGACGAATCGCCTCGTGCGCCTCCTGGGCGTTCTTCACCTTGCGGGTGTACTGGCGAGGCTTCGGCGAGACGTACTCCGCGCCGTACAGCTCGGTGGCCTGCGACATCGCCGCCGAGATCGCCGTGTCCGACAGCGTCGTGGAGTCGGTTCGCATATAGGTGATGTAGCCGTTCTCGTAGAGGCGCTGCGCGGTGCGCATCGTCCGCTCTGCCGAGAACCGCAACTTGCGGCCCGCCTCCTGCTGCAGCGTCGAGGTCATGAACGGCGCGTACGGCTTGCGGGTGTAGGGCTTCTCCTCGACTGCGGCGACCTGTAGCGCGACGTCGGCCAGCGCCGAGGCGAGTCCGCGAGCGGTCGCCTCGTCGAGGACTCGGACGCCCTCGGACTTCGCCCGGCCGTCGGAGCCGAAGTCACGACCGGTCGCGATGCGGTCGCCGTCGACCGCGACGAGCCGCGCAGAGAAGGTGCGCGGCGTGACCGCCTCGCCACCGTCCAGAACCGCCGCGACGTCCCAGTACGACGCCGAGACGAAGCGCAGGCGCTCCCGCTCCCGCTCCACCACGACACGGGTGGCCACCGACTGCACCCGCCCGGCGGACAGCTTCGGCATCACCTTCTTCCAGAGCACCGGGCTGACCTCGTAGCCGTAGAGCCGGTCGAGGATCCGCCGCGTCTCCTGGGCGTCCACCAGGTACTGGTCGAGATCGCGGGGGTTCTCCGCCGCCGCTCTGATCGCGGGCTCGGTGATCTCGTGGAAGACCATCCGCCGGACCGGGACCTTCGGCTTGAGTGCCTGCAACAGGTGCCAGGCGATGGCCTCGCCCTCCCGGTCGCCGTCCGTCGCGAGATACAGCTCGTCGACGCCCTTGAGCGCGTCCCGCAGCTCGGCCACCGTGGACTTCTTGTCCGGCGTGACGATGTAGAGGGGCTCGAAGTCGTTGTCGACGTCCACGCCGAGGCGTGCCCACGGTTGGCCCTTGTACTTCGCAGGCACGTCGGCGGCGCCGCGTGGCAGGTCTCGGATGTGCCCCCGCGAGGACTCGACGATGAAACCGCCGCCGAGGTAAGAGGAGATCTTGCGCGCCTTCGCAGGCGACTCGACGATCACCAGCCGACGACCCCCTGAGCCGTCGGCGCCGCCCTTCCTCGCCCGTGTCGACCCTGCCACGCTCTCCCGCTCTCTACCCAGACGGCCGATCTGTGCGACCCGCCTACCGTGCTCGTTGTCAAGGCGTTCGTGTCCAGCCTCGGACTCGCCAGTGTGCACCGACAAGTACTCCCACCGCTGCCCAGGGTGACGTACCCGCACCCGGTTGCGCTCGATCTCGGGTGTTCAACGGGTGTGAGGCGCAGCATGTTCCATCGTCACCTTAAGTGACGATGGCACGGTCGGCGGCGCGTCGTCCACCCGGCGGAGGCGGCTCACCCTCTCACGCCGTGGGCCAGGAACGCAGCACCTCGTCCACATCGCCGACCCCGGTCGGCACGGAGCCGACGAGCTCGGCGAGCCGCGCAAGACGGCGTCGACCCGTGACACGCAGTGCCGGACCGCCTGCCCGCGTGCCGAGCAGACTGGCTGGCAGACCGCTGCGAGCAAGGGCCTGGGCGATGGGGCCGTGCGTGTCGGGCACCTGGGGATCGAGGCCGAGCAGATAGCCGCTGCCGTCCCGCCTGCCTGCGGCGGCAGCCCACACGCGCAACGCGGGACCGTGCAGTTCCAGCCCCGCCGGAACCGACTTCATCGCCCCGCGCAGCCAGCGACCGGCCAGCCCGGCGAGGTCGGTGCGAAAGGCCGTGCGGAGCAGTGGGCGTCCCTCGTCAGACCGGCCCAGTTCCACGTCGACCCCGCGAGCCAGGCACAGCAGACGCAGCTCCCGCACTCGCCATTCCTCCTCGGTGATCACCGAGATCCTGGCGGCGGTGCCATGGCCGAAGCCGACGGTCTGCCCCTGCGCGCACAACAGCCCGCCGAGATCGGCGATCCTCGGTGGCCTGGCCTCCGCAGAGAAGAAGGACAACTGAGCCTGCGGCACGCCGACAGAGTAGAACAGTCGTTCGAGATTGAGAACCCGCAGCACCCGATCAGTCACCGTGGGTGCTCATCCCCGCACGGCAGGCGACGGCAGGCCCGTCTCCGATGAAACTCGAAGACGGGCCTGCCGTGGTCGATCCCGAGGGTCCTCGGGGCTTCTTGTCAGGAGGCGACGCCCGGCGACACCCGCTGGTGCTCGTTCTCGTCCTCGCCGATCATGGTCGAACGGCGCTTGGACAGCACCACCGCGACGACGATGATGGCCGTGGCGGTCCCGGCAATGATCGTGCGCACCACCGGGGACGCGTCCGGCCCGATCGAGAAGGTGACCACGGCGGGCGCGATGAGCACCGCGACGAGGTTCATCACCTTCAACAACGGGTTGATCGCGGGCCCGGCGGTGTCCTTGAACGGGTCGCCCACCGTGTCGCCGATGACCGTCGCCGCGTGGGCCTCGGATCCCTTGCCGCCGTGATGCCCGTCCTCGACCAGCTTCTTGGCGTTGTCCCACGAGCCGCCCGAGTTCGCCAGGAACACGGCCATCAGCGTGCCTGCGCCGATGGCTCCCGCCAGGTAGCCCGCCAGCGGCCCGACACCGAGGCCGAACCCGACGGCGATGGGCGCGAGGACCGCCAGCAGCCCCGGGGTGGCCAGCTCACGCAGCGAGTCCTTGGTGCAGATGTCCACCACTCGCCCGTATTCCGGCCGCGTGGTGCCCGCCATGATGCCGGGGTCGCTGCGGAACTGCCTGCGCACCTCGTAGACCACCGCGCCCGCCGCGCGGGACACCGCGTTGACGGCGAGGCCGGAGAACATGAAGACGACGGCGGCGCCCACGATCAGCCCGACGAGCGTGTTCGGCGCGTAGACCAGGAACGCGGTCACGTCGAGAGACTCGCCCAACGAGGCCAGCGTGGTCGCGATGGCATCGGTGTACGAACCGAACAAGGCCACTGCGGCCAGCACCGCGGTCGCGATGGCTATGCCCTTGGTGATCGCCTTGGTCGTGTTGCCGACGGCGTCAAGGTCGGTCAGGATCCGCGCGCTCTCGTCGTCCAGCTCGCCGGACATCTCGGCGATGCCCTGCGCGTTGTCGCTGACCGGCCCGAAGGTGTCCATCGCGACGATGACGCCGACCGTGGTCAGCAGACCGCAGCCCGCCAACGCCACCGCGAACAGGGAGACGGCGATCGATCCGGAGAGCAGGAATGCGCCGTAGACCGCGCCGCCGATGACGAGTGCCGTGTAGACGGCGGATTCGAAACCGACGGAGATGCCCGAGAGGATCACCGTCGCCGCACCGGTGAGGGAGCTCTTGCCCACGTCCTTGACGGGACGGTGCTCGGTCCCGGTGAAGTAGCCGGTGAGCCAGAGGATCACGCCCGCCAGCACGATGCCGATGATCACGGCGACCGCCGCGATCAACGCCGGGCTGCCCGCCACGCCCGTCTGGCCGCTGCCCAGTTCGGCGAAGGTGCCCGGCAGGTAGACGAACGCGGCGATGGTGCACAGCACCGCCGAGATGCCCGCCGAGATGTAGAACGCGCGATTGATCGCCCGCAGTCCATTCTCGCCCTGCTTCGCGGTGGTGATGTAGACGCCGATGATCGCCGTGAACACGCCGATGGCGGGAACGATCAGCGGGAAGAGCAGTCCGTGCACGCCGAAGGCGGCGCTGCCCAGGATGAGGGACGCGACCAGCATGACGGCATAGGACTCGAAAAGGTCGGCTGCCATGCCCGCGCAGTCGCCGACGTTGTCACCCACGTTGTCGGCGATGGTCGCGGCATTGCGGGGGTCGTCCTCGGGGATGTTCTGCTCGACCTTGCCCACCAGGTCGGCGCCCACGTCGGCGGCCTTGGTGAAGATGCCGCCGCCGACCCGCATGAACATGGCGAGCAGTGCCGCACCGAAGCCGAAGCCCTCCAGCACCTTCGGCGCCTGGCCCGCATAGACCATCACGACGAGGGCCGCACCGAAGAGCCCGAGGCCGATGGTGGCCATGCCGACCACGCCACCGGTCCGGAAGGCGATCCTGGTGGCCTTCTCCTGCCCGCCCGGCTCCCCCGCCGCAGCGGCCACTCGAACGTTGGCCCTGGTGGACAGCCACATGCCGAGATAACCGATGCCCGCGGAGAACGCCGCGCCCACGAGGAAGAACAGTGATCTTCCGATCCGTTCCCCCATGTCCTCGGCGGGAAGCGCGAAGAGAAGCACGAACACGATCACGACGAAGATGCCGAGCGTGCGGAACTGCCGGTTGAGGTAGGCCGACGCGCCCTCTTGCACTGCTCTGGCGATCTCCTGCATCTTCGGGCTGCCCTGGCCGGCGGCCAGCACCTCCCGAAGCAGGACATATCCGACGAGCAGGGCAGCCAGAGCGACCACGGCGACCACGGCCACCACGCCGTAGTCCCCCCCGGAGAGCTCTAGGCCCTGCGCCCAGTTGACCTGGGCGAGGTTGAGCCGGGACATCCGTCCTCCTGGTTGGTTTGCTGCTGTTGGTCCGAGCCGCCCACGAGGGCGACCGCGTCCCTCCCGTGCGTCCGAGCCACCCACTGCCCACTCGATCTTGAGACCCCGGTCACGGGACTCGGTCACAAGCGAGATTCGACTGGTTACCCACGGGAAGGCGGGCAGTCTATTCCCGGCGAGAGTGTCTGAACTCACGGTGTGG
The DNA here is from genome assembly GCF_001941625.1 of Actinoalloteichus fjordicus. NCBI lineage: Bacteria > Bacillati > Actinomycetota > Actinomycetes > Pseudonocardiales > Pseudonocardiaceae > Actinoalloteichus > Actinoalloteichus fjordicus. Next base: position 309,818 of record NZ_CP016076.1, on the reverse strand, counting down.
CGTTCAGCTCATCTCGGATACGATCACGAGATCGATCAAGCAGCTCCCAGCCCGAAGTCGATCAGTCTCGGCGCTGTGCAAGGGTGGCCGTATGACTGTGGGTGAGCGTGGGCACGCCCTGCTCGAACGGGTCACGATCGGGATGCCGAGCGAGGCCTCGCCGCTGACTCACGTCGCCCAGCTGCCCGACCGCCCCGAGCGTCAGACCGATTGGCCCGACTGGGTTCCCCCGGCACTCGTCGACGCGCTCGGCGACAGCGGCGTCTCCCGACCGTGGAGCCATCAGCGAGCCGCCGCCGACGCGGCCTGGGCGGGCGACCACGTCGTGGTGGCCACGGGAACGGCGTCCGGGAAGTCGCTGGCCTACCAGCTCCCGGTGCTGTCCGGCCTGTTGCACGACCCGAAGGCGACGGCGCTGTATCTCGCGCCCACCAAGGCACTGTGCTCCGACCAGCTCCGCGCCGTCCGCGCACTCGGCTTCGACGAGATCGGCGCGGCCCGGTATGACGGTGACACCTCCCAGGTCGAACGAGACTGGGCCCGGTCGCACGCACGCTGGCTCTTCAGCAACCCGGACATGGTGCATCGAGGGATCCTGCCGCAGCATGAACGCTGGACCCGGCTGTTTCGCAGGCTTCGCTATGTCGTCGTGGACGAGTGCCATGCCTACCGAGGCGTCTTCGGCTCACATGTCTCGCTGCTGCTGCGAAGGCTGCGTCGGGTCGCCCGCCACTACGGCGCCGATCCCGTATTCGTGCTGGCCTCCGCCACTGTCGCCGAGCCAGAGGTCTTCGCCTCCCGGCTCACCGGAGCGTCCTGCGTCGCCGTGACCGACGACGGCTCCCCGCGTGGCGGTCGGACCGTGGCCCTGTGGGAACCGCCGCTGCTCCCGGAGATCACCGGCGAGAACGGCGCCCCCATCCGACGGTCGGCAGGCGCCGAGACGGCCGGGCTCTTGGCCGACCTGGTGCTACAGGGCGCCCGCACCCTCGCCTTCGTCCGGTCCAGACGCGGGGCGGAGACCACCGCACTGCAAGCCAGGCGGCTGGTCGCCGAGGTCGATCCCACTGCGGCAGACCGGATCGCCGCATATCGGGCCGGTTATCTCGCGGAGGACCGCCGAGCGCTCGAACAGGCGCTCTCCGCCGGCGAACTGCTCGGTGTGGCGACGACCAACGCCCTCGAGCTCGGCATCGACATCAGCGGTCTCGACGCGGTCGTGATCGCGGGCTATCCGGGGACCCTGGCGTCGTTCTGGCAGCAGGCCGGGCGGGCGGGCAGACGGGGCGACGGTGCACTCGTGGTGTTCATCGCGCGAGACGACCCGATGGACACCTACCTCGTGCACCACCCCGATGCGCTGCTGAGCAGTCCCGTCGAGGCGGCCGTGCTGGACCCCGGCAACCCCTACGTGGCGGGCCCGCAACTCGCCTGCGCCGCCGCCGAACTCCCGCTCACCGAGGCGTCCCTCACCGAACTGGCGGGCGCGGACGGGCCTGCCATCGCGGAGGGCCTTGTCGCCGACGGACTGCTGCGACGCAGGAAGACGGGATGGTTCTGGACACAGCAACGACGACCACATCATGACGTCGACATTCGCGGCGCGGGCGGGGAGCAGATCGTCGTCGTCGAGGGCGACACCGCACGGCTGCTCGGCACCGTAGACCCGGTGGCCGCCTGCCACACCGTGCACCCCGGCGCCGTCTATCTGCACCAGGGCGAGTCCTTCGTGGTGGACGAACTCCATCTCGCCGACGGCATCGCGCTCGTGCACGCGGAGGCACCGGACTGGACGACGTCGGCCCGGGAGACCGTCGACATCTCGGTCGTCCGCGAGCTTTTTCGTCGCACCTACGCTGGCGGAGTGACCGTGTGTCTCGGCGAGGTCGACGTGACCTCGCAGGTGGTCGGGTACCTGCGCAGGCTGCCGTCTGGTCAGGTGCTGGACCAGGTCGCGCTCGACCTTCCCGAGCATCGACTCCACACCAGAGCCGTCTGGTACTCGATGCACGACGAGTTGTTACACGGCCGCGCGCCGGGGGGCGCCGGACTTGATCCGGCGCGCACTCCCGGCGCGCTGCACGCAGCCGAGCATGCGGCGATCGGCCTGTTGCCGTTGTTCGCCACCTGCGATCGCTGGGACATCGGCGGCGTGTCCACCGCCTTCCACGAACAGACCGGTGAAGCGACGGTGTTCGTACATGACGGTCACGCTGGAGGAGCTGGTTTCGCCGATCGCGGCTTCGCCGCACTGGTCCCTTGGCTGTCCGCCACTCGAGAGGCGATCTCAGCCTGCGAGTGCCCGGCCGGTTGCCCGTCCTGTGTTCAATCGCCCAAGTGCGGGAATGGCAACGAACCTCTGGACAAGGCCGGCTCTGTACTGGTTCTGGACGCGGTGCTCTCAGTCATCGGTTCGGCGGACGACGCCCGCTGATCAGCGCTCGGCGCCGACCAGTCCGTCCTGATCGTCGCGAATCGGGTCCAGCCCGAACGCCACCTCCGCGATCGTCTCCTGCACCTGCGCGGAGGGCAGCAGGGTCCAGTCGCAGGTCTCCGGCTTGACTCGCCAGTGGACGACGCCGTGCACCACGGGGGAGGGCGCCAACGGCACCCAGCTTCCCTTCGCGTGCAGCACGACTCCTTCCCGCTCGGCCAGTTCAAGGTTCAGCGGGGCGCCCGAGGCGACGAGGAACAGCCAGCGGCCGTCGGGGGTGGCCAGCGTCGGCACGAGCAGGCCCGCACGCCGCAGTGCACCCGCCACCGGCCTGCCGAGGGCGGCGTCGACCTCGATGACGTCGATTCCCAAACCGGTGGCCAGCAGCAGGCTGTACGGACGGGCGGCCCACCAGGACACGTTGTCGGCCAGCGAAGCGGGCAGCAGGGTCTGCCAGTCTTCTTGAACCGGGGCGGGGCCGTGTTGGGTGTGCCCGGCTCGGCCCACCCACTGCTCACCGACGGGGAGCGTGTCGTCGAGGTACGTGCCGGGAAAGACCGGCCAGTCCCGACCGGCCAGACCGATCGCCTCCGCGCGGAGTTCGATACGGAAGGCATCCCGCCAGCTCGCCGACCAGTCCATCTTCTTAACACCTTCCGTGGGAGAACACCGCTATCGTCCTGCCTCCTACTCAACGACACGAGTCATGCCCGACAGAATGGTCTGTCGACGACTGGTACGAAGTGAACGGCGAATGTATTGCGCTGATTGAGCGGCGCGGAGATGCGCGCTTGTCGTCGACCGCCCGCTTCGACACGCTCAGAAAGTGTGAGAACCGTTCATCGCTGTTCGACGACCATTCATCGCGTGGCACTCCCGAGGCGAGAGCGGCGGGCTACTCGTACGGCGACCATTCCCCTGCCTGCGCTGCGACGGGCGGCGGCTCATCTCCAGCCTGCTCTGGCCCTTGCCGCAACGATACCGGGCACCGGCAACGGACCGGTCACGTCACGGTGAACCTCGACCACGACGTCGAAACCCGCGAGCGCGCAACGCTCCAACCGGACGCCCATCCGATCGGTGACCCGCCGAGCCCGCTCACACGCGACGGCCTCGCCTGCCATGGACCGTCCCGCCGCCGCGAGCGCGGCGAGGTCGGCGGCGCCCTCGGCCCGGTGTCGAGCGACGATGACCGAGCCGAGGTGCAGTCCGATAAGGATCACCAGCATCAGGGCCGCCAACAGCGCAGGCGCCAACGGGGTCGCCGCGCCGCAGTCGTCAACCTCCGCCGCCGGTACCGAGGTCCCGGACATCGGCGTCCTTGGCGACGGTGTCGCCGATGTTCGTGTTCCAGACCTTCGGGTCACCCCGTGCATCATCACCGCCGTCCCCTGGATCACCTCGTGCGCTGATAGTGCCGCCGGACCAGTCCTCTCCTGCGCCGTCGGCATCCCCCTGGCCTGCCGCACCGTGGCGGCCACCCGGGTCGGCCCGGTCGCCTGCCGGGCCGGGGTCGCCTGCCGGGCCGGGGTCGCCTGCCGCAGCCTGGTCGTCAGTCTGGCGCCCGTCGATCGCGTCCTGACCGTCTTGAGCGTCCGGAACAGCCGGGCCTTCCGGGGCCTGCCGGCGTTCCGGGACATCTGAGCCTGCTGAGCCGTTCGGGGAGTCGGTAGCGTCCGTGGCCGCTGGGCTGCCCGGCTCGGTCGCGACGACGCCCGGTTCGGCAAGCGTCCAGGCCACGGCTCGCAGCCGGATCTGGGGAATCAACGGAACCGCAGCCACACCCACCGTCACCTCGACCTCCTCCCCCACGATCGCCACGTCGAGTTCGGCTCCCCTCGGCGCGATGCGATGCACCGCCGCCACCGCCGCGTCATCGGCACCTCGCGCCACCAGGCGGGCCGCCGCCGTCGCGGCGTCCAGGCAGCGGATCTGTGCTGTGACGGCCGACAGCCCGCCGAGCCCGCCGATCAGCGTCACCAGCAGCGCGCAGATGCCGAAGGCGGCCTCGATCGTGACAGCACCTCGATCGTCGGCACGCCAGGGAAATCGCGGCGTACCCCGACATCGGCGATCCGGGTCGGCTCGGCCACTCATCACAGATTCACCGACAAGGCCTGCTGAATCAACGCGGTGAGCGCCGACCTGACGGAATCACCGGTCACGATCGTGTAGAAGAGGGCGGCGAATCCGGCAGCTGCGATGGTTCCCACCGCGTACTCCACCGTGTTCATTCCCTCGTCGGCGCGCAGGAGCAGGATGAGTCTGCGCACCGCAGGACGATCCGGTCGCCATCGTTCGATCGCGCCGTCCGCAGCCGCTTCGCGATGTCGTCCGCCCGTTGTTCGCTCACCCCCGACGACACAGCCTGCGGCGTGCCAGGACGGCAGCGGGACCGCACGGCGCGAGTCTCGACGCAGCATCGGGACGAGTGTCTGAACTACGGTCGAGAAGGGCCTCACGCGCATTGTCTCCATCTCCAACTCGAGTTGGCTGAGGAAGGCGATTCGGAGCGGAGGACGCCCGTCTCACCATGATTCGAGTAGGCCTGTGGCCAGGCCGATGACGACCGGAAGAATCCCGAGACAGAGGAAGGCAGGCAGGAAGCACAGTCCGAGTGGCCCGGTGACCAGCACCGCAGCACGTTGAGCTCGCACCTCCAGTGCATCGGCCGCCGCAGACCGAGCGGAGTCGGCGAGCCGAACCGCCAGTCCCGCCAGCGCGCTGCCGGACTGCGCCGTCCGTCGGGCGCCACGGGCGAGCTCCCTGGTCGGCGGATGATCCACCGCAGGCTGCCAGGCCGTGTCCGGGTCCTCCCCTGACGTGAGCAGCTCGGCAACCCGGTACAACACCCCTCGAGTGGGCTCGATGAGCTCCTCCGCCGCCAGGTGCAGCGCGGCAGGCACAGTCAGCCCCGCGCGCAGTCCTGCCGCCAGAACGTCCCACCCTGCGGCCAGACGAGCCGGGTCGGGCGGGGCACGGACGGCGCCGCGCGCCACTCGGCGCCCGCCGCACCACACGACCACCGCGCCCGCCGTACCCGCGACCAGACCGACGATCCCGCCGAACAGCAGCGCCACCGATACGCCTACCGAGCACATCGCGATCAGGAGCAGGTGCCGATCCGTCACGGCCTTCCGCCGCCCTCCGCCGTCGACGCCCGACACGACGGCGAGCCTGCCCCGGACACCCGAGACCCCCGGTGCGGCGAGCAGTGCTGCGGCCAGCAGGATCGACCCGAGGGTCACGCGGACCACCCCGTCTGCACCGTGATTCGTCCGATCCACCAGACACCGAGGCAGTCCAGAGCGACGCCGACGACGAGCAGGAGTCGTCCGAGTTCGCCGCCGAAGAGAACCTCCAACGGACCAGCACCCATCGCCTCGCCCAGCGCCACGCCGAGGAGAGGCAGCGAGGCGAGCACCACGCCGGTAGCACGCGGACCTGCCATCCTCGCCGCCAGACCGTTGGCCGTCTTGACCCGGAAGTCGAGGTCTCGGCGAACCGCGTCGAGCGCCTCGGCCAAGGGCACGCCCCGTCGTTCGGCCGCCGCCCAACTCCGTCCGAGACGGGCCAGCGCCTCCGCACACCGTGGTCGGTCGACGGCTGCGGTACGCAGCCTGGCCGGAACGTCGCCACCGAGCCTTGCGGTGGACGCGATCGCGACGAGAACTCCCGCGACCGTGGGCTCGGCATCCCGTGCCGCCCCTGCTGCCGCCTCGGCCGGTGCGGCGCCTGCACGCAGCTCCGCACTCATCATGCCGAGTGCATCGGCCCACCCTCGAACCTCCGCAAGGCCGCGTCGCCAACTCCTTCGAGCCGCAAGGCGACTCCACCACGTCGCCGCCAGCATCGCCCCCGCCACCGCACCGGCCACTGCGGCCGACATCCAGCCCACTCCCAGGCCGATGCCGACGGCGAAGAATCGACCGAGACGCGGGCTGCGACGTCGCGATGCGGGCCGCCGATCCACCGCAGGCCGCAGGAGTCGCACCCTCGACCGAGCAGATCGCCCCGGCCAGGTCAGCAGTGCGGCGCTCCAGGTCAGCAGTGCCGCACTCACCATGGCGTCTGCGCTCCCCTGCCGTGCAGCAGCCTGCGCAAGGCGACATGGCCAGGTGCGGGCTCGCCGTCTCGACGCCACGCGTCGATCACCCGAATCTGATCGCCGTCGCGCCGCAGCAGGCCGATCGACTCGAGTCGCCGAGAGCCTGCAGGCCCCCTCGCCATGTGCAGCACCACCTGCACCGCCGCGGCAAGCTGACTGTGCAACGCAGGCCGATCGAGCCCGCCCAACGCGGCCAAGGCCTCCATCCGTGCGGGAACCTCCCCCGGTGAGTTGGCGTGCATGGTCCCCGATCCACCGTCGTGGCCGGTGTTGAACGCAGCGAGAAGATCGCAGATCTCCGGCCCTCTGACCTCGCCGACCACCAATCGGTCCGGCCGCATCCGCAGCGCCTGTCGAACGAGGTCCCGCAAGGTCACCGCCCCAGCACCCTCGACGTTGGGCGGCCGAGCGAGCAGCGAGACGAAGTGCGGGTGGTCTGGTCGAAGCTCACCCGCGTCTTCGACGCACACCACTCGCTCGGCGGCGGGCACGATGCCGAGCAGTGCGCCGAGCAGCGTGCTCTTTCCCGAGCCGGTGCCGCCGACGACGACGAAGGCGAGACGAGCCGCGATCAGTGCCCGCAGCAGTCCCTCCACCTCGGACGAGAAGGTGCCCATCGCGGTCAGGGTCGGCAGATCGTGCACGGCAGGCCGGAGCACTCGCAGCGACAGACAGGTCCCGCCTGCCGAGATCGGCGGGATGACGGCGTGCAGTCGAACGTCTCCGATACCGAGACAGGCAGGTAGCCACGCGTCGACGAAGGGCTGTGCGTCGTCGAGCCTGCGGCCTGCCGCGGCCGCGAGCCGATGGGCGAGCCGCCGAACGGCGTGTTCGTCGGCGAACCGGATCGATGCGCGGGTCAGCCCGCCTCCGCGATCGACCCACACCTCACCTGGCCCGGTGACCAGGATGTCCGTCACGTCGGGCTGTCTCAACAGGCCCTCGAGCGGGCCCGCGCCGACGAGTTCGTCTCGCAGCAGTCGCAAGGCGTGCAGCACCTCGGTGTCGCCGAGGACGCCGCCCGCCTCGCGCCGGATCGCCTCGGCAACGACGGCCGGGGTGATCATGGTGTCGAGTTCGGCTAGTCTGCGCCGAACCCGATCCACCAGCTCGGCGTCCACCCGATCCGAGACCTGCCCGGCCGGTGCGGAGCCGACGTCGGTGAGTTCCGCACCGTCCGCCGGGCCGACTCGCACACGCTCCGATCTCACGCGCTCCGAGGTCGTCATGCCGCACCTCTCGTGTCGTTCTGCCGAACGAGGTCGAGCACCGTGGCTGCGGACTTCGCCAGCGGTCCGTCGGCACGCAGTCGTAGCCCACCGTGCTCCAATGCAGCCGCAAGACCGGGTTCCGGACGCATCGCGGCCGCTACCGGGACGCCGAGGGCACGCTGCACGTCGGCCGACGTGAGACCGCCAGGGGACGGCCCGCGCACCACGAGCCGCAGCGGTGGGTCGTGAATCCGAAGCCGAGCAAGCAGAGCTGCCGCCGAGGCACACGCACGCACCTCCGCAGGCACGACGATCACTGCGAGATCAGCCCTGGTCAGCGCCGTGATCGCGTGCGCTGGCAACGATCGGGGCAGATCACAGACGACCGTGTCACCGGATCGGCAGGCAGTCGTCACGACGGCCTCGACACCCTCCGCCGTAGGCTCCCCGCCGTCGGTTCGATCACACGACAGGACCGTCACCGCGCCATCGCCGATCTCCTGACTGGGCAGTGCCGCCCGCAACGTGGCGGCGGCGAGACGACCGCCGACCGCCCCGAGCCCCGACCATCGCAGCCCGGTCCGTTCCTCCGCGCCCAGCAGGAGGTCGAGCCCGCCGCCGACCGGGTCTCCGTCCACCAGGAGCACTCGTTCGGATCGGCCCGCCGAGGCCCTGGCGAGGGCGGCAGCGAAGACGGAGGCGCCCGCACCTCCTCGACCGCCCAGAACAGCCAGCACTGTGCCGCGTCTCCCAGGACGCTCGACCGCATCGGCGAACGCCGCGACGATCCGCTCCTCGTCTCTCGGGACCAGATGAACCGCGCAGGCGCCGAGCGCCACGGCGGCGTGCCACACCTCTTCGGCAGGCGGCGTCACACAGACCACGACGACGCCTGCACGGCGTGGCAGCCCCGCCGAGGCAACCTCGATCACGCTCATGGCGTCGAGCACCACCAGGGACGCCGCCTTCCATGGCGCGCGGGCGGCGACGGCATCGGGCAGGCGTTGGACCTCACAGCCCGCCGCGGCGGCCATCCGTAGCAACTCGTCGAGCAGTTCGCCGTCGCGGCTGAGCACCAGCACTCGATCGTTCTGCATTGCGACTCCCGGTGATCTCGTCAGGCTCGGCGGCGCCGGATTCGACGCCGCGTTCGAGGACCACGGTGTCCCAGTCCGACGTTCGCCGCGAGCGTTCAAGATCAAGTTGTGGATGACCGACCCCCATGTGGACAACTTCGGGGATCGCACGCAAGGCACCGAGGTCAGACACGTCAACCACCCGATGGGAGCGGATCGCCTACGCCGCAGAACGTCAGCCGCCCACCGAGGCGGACATCGACACGCCGGGCTGCGGCAACGGGGCAGCGTCCGAGGAGAGGCCGAGGGCAGGGCAGCAACGGCACAACCGGGCCGGAGAAAGGGGACGACCCCCGCCGGGGGGAGGGGCGGGGGTCGCGAGAGTTCAGCTCCGGGGGGTTGAGCTGAACCCGTCCGGTTCAAGGCCGGACGCCCCTTACTGTACTTCCCACCGACCACTTTCGTGTGCCTCGTTCACTAACTGACAGCAGTTGCCACGACTTCATCAGAATCCGACTCCGCGAACGGGTGACACGCCCGCACAGAAGGCTCCGACGGTCGCGATCCGTCGAAACGGAGCCTGCACACAGGGCCGCTTATGCTGGCCACGTGACGGCTCAGGACACGGTCGAACGGAGCGACTCCCCGACGCGGATCGCCGCCTTCTTCGATCTCGACAAGACGGTGATCGCGAAGTCGAGCACGCTCGCCTTCAGCAGACCGTTCTTTCAGCAGGGGCTGATCAACCGTCGAGCGGTGCTCAAGAGCGCCTACGCACAGTTCCTCATGCTCGCGGGTGCCGACGAGGACCAGCTGGATCGGATGCGGGCTCACATCACCTCCCTCTGCACTGGCTGGGACGTCGCGCAGGTCCGGGCGATCGTGGAAGAGACACTGCACGACGTCGTCGACCCGCTCGTCTACAAGGAGGCGACCCAGCTGATCGCCGACCACCGCGAGCAGGGACACGACGTGGTGCTGGTGTCCTCCTCCGGCGAGGAGGTCGTCGAGCCGATCGCCAGGATGCTCGACATCACGCACTTCGCAGGAACCCGGATGACCGTGGCCGACGGGCTGTACACGGGCGAACTCGACTTCTTCTGCCATGGCAGGCAGAAGGCTGCGGCCTTGACCGCCATCGCCGAGCGCAACGGCTATCGCCTCGCCGACTCCCATGCGTACTCGGACTCGATCAGCGACCTGCCGTTCCTGGAGGCGGTCGGGCACCCGACGGCCGTCAACCCCGATCGCGCGCTGCGCAAGGAAGTGGTTCAGCGCGGCTGGCCGATGCTGACCTTCGATCACACCGTGTCACTGCGAGCCCGGATTCCCACGCCCTCGGGTACCGCCGTCACGGCTGCGGCCATCGGACTCAGTGCCGTCGCGGCGGCCGGAGTCGCCTGGTACGGACATCGACGCCTTCGCAGACGACGCGGGAACTGACCAAGCCGGTCACCGACAGACCTCCGGCCGGGCACTCGCCGGACGCCGCCATCGCACCATCCGCACCGCATCAACGCCAGCACCCTTACGAGTGAAGAAAACCGCTGGATGCGGGCGTAGTCATCGCAGAGGGTGCCTGAACCGGTGCACTCGATCGAGTGTCTTGCTGTGACCGTCGACACGGACTACAAAGGTGGTGCGGACCTTCATACGGCCAGGAACGCGGCAGAAGAGAAGCCTCGTTCTCCCTGTAGAAGCTCCGTGTGCGAGTACCGGATCACCCACGCTCAGCACGCCGCGGGAGGCTTTCGTCGACCAGGGGCTGCGTATCAGGACGCTGGACGCCTAGCCCCGAAAGTACGACATTTGTTGCACGCTCGGTGACCGGACAACTCGCACCAGCCGAGGGCGCCTTCTCGATTTCGAGGAGGCGCCCTCGGCATGTCCGCGCCTTGGCGCTCCCGCACACCGCCGCTCCCGGATCTCGTCCCTGCGGCCTCAACGCGGTATTCGAGGCCGCGCGATCGCCTCATCGACTCGGCCAGGACGGGCCGTCAAGACACACCGACGACCGGTCTGCACGCCATGTCAACGGACGTGTACAGATCGTTGACCCTTCAGTTGCCCGTGGGTAGTTTGCAGAGAACTCCGGCACATCGTCGGGTGGCGTCCAGTCCCATCCGTTCGACCAGGCCGGCCGCTGAGGGGAGCCAGTGATGCCGAGACTCAACCGAGTTCATCTGCTCGCCGCCGCCGCGATGACAGCCGCCGTGGCGGTCGGCTCGAGCACGCTCGGTCCCGTGCGGTCCGGCGTCGACGAGGAGCCTGCGGACGTGCCGGTGGCGAACCAGTCGGACGGCGACGAGATGCAGGCCTGGATCGACGACACGATCGCGGGTATGAGTCTGGAGGAGAAGGTCGGCCAGATCTTCGTGACCTACGCCTACGGTCCTTCCGCCGACAGCGCGCACCCCGACAATGTCACCGAGTTCGGCGTCGAGACCCCTGCCGAAGTCGTGCAGCGGTACCACCTGGGCGGCGTCATCTACTTCAACTGGACCGACAGCTTCGAAGATCCCGTCCAGGTCGCCGGGTTGTCCAACGGGCTCCAGGAGGCCGCCCTCTCGTCAGGCGCCGAGATCCCGTTGATGATCTCGACCGATCAGGAGCAGGGCATCGTCACCCGATTCCGCGAACCCGCCACCCAGCTGCCGGGCAGCATGGCCCTCGGGGCAGGCCGAAACCGGGATGATGCACGGACGGCGGCGGCGATCACCGGTCAGGAGCTCCGAGCGGTCGGCATCAACCAGGACTTCGCACCGGTGGCCGACGTGAACGTCAACCCGGCCAACCCGGTCATCGGTGTCCGCTCGTTCTCCTCGGACCCGGCCCTGGTCTCCGAACTGGTCACCGCTCAGGTCGAGGGATACCAGGACTCGGCGGTACGCGAACTGACCGTATCGTCGGCGATCAAGCACTTCCCCGGCCACGGTGACACGAACCAGGACAGCCACGATGCGATGCCGGAGATCGACCACACCCGCGAGGAGTGGGAGGAGCTCGACGCTCCCCCGTTCGCGGCGGCAATCGCGGCAGGCGCGGACACCGTCATGACCGGCCACATCCTGATGCCCGAACTGGACGACTCCGGTCTGCCCGCGACGCTGTCCCCCACCGTGTTGACCGGCCTCCTCCGCGATCAGCTCGGCTTCGAAGGGGTCATCAGCACCGACTCCCTTCAGATGCAGGGCGTCCGCAATGAGGTCGCCGACGAGCGCATCCCGGTGCTGGCCCTCCAGGCAGGCGCCGATCAGCTCCTCATGCCGCAGTATCTCGACGTCGCCGTCGATGCGGTCCTAGCCGCAGTGGAGTCGGGCGAGCTGACCGAGTCGCGAATCGAGGAGAGCGTCCGCCGGGTGCTGGCGATGAAGTGGCAGCGTGGTGTCATCAGCGACCCTCTCGTCGACGTCGACCGGGTGGCCGAGTTCGTCGGAAACGCCGACCACCTGGCCGCCGCGCAGCAGATCACCGATCACACGACGATCGCGATGCGCAACGATGCAGGTCTGCTGCCTGCCGACGCACCCGCATCCGCGCTCGTCACCGGGCCGGACACGACGGCACTCGCCGCCCTGGCCGACTCCCTGTCCCAGCGTGGCGTGCAGGTACGACAGCACCTCACGAGCGCCTCCCCCACCGCCGCCGAGATCGACGAGGCGGTAGGCGCTGCCGCCGAGCACGACATGACCATCGCCCTCACCAACGCCGCATGGAACGAGTCGCGGGCCGGGCAGCGGGAACTCGTCCGCAGTCTGGCCGGGAGCGACGCCTCGCTGATCGCCGTGGCCACTCGCGACCCGTACGACGCGGCATACGTCGAGGAGGCGACCACCTGGCTCGCCACCCACTCGATCGGCGCGCAGGCGATGGAGTCGTTGACCCGCGTCGTGCTCGGTGAGATCGCACCGGTGGGCACGCTGCCGGTCACCGTCCCCGCCCCGGACGACCCGGACACCGCGAGCTACCCGTTCGGCCACGGCCTGACCTGGTCGGTGACTGGGTGAGACACGCATCGGACCCGGCGAGATCGACCGGGGCAGGCAACCTCGGAAGACGCGGATTCCTGACCGCCTCGGCCCTCGCGGTGCCTGCGCTGACTGTCAGCGGCAGCGCGTTCGCCTCGCCGTCGCGGGTCACACCCGCAGCAGGTTCCGTTCGGGTCGGCGCGCAGGTCGCCGCCGAGAGCGGCTGGCGCGAGCTGGCGGGCAGGCGCGTCGGGATTCTGACGAACCCGACCGGCGTGCTGCCCGGATTCACCCACGTGGTCGACGCGGTCGTGGACGGCGGCGAGGTCGATCTCGTGGCCGCCTTCGGCCCAGAACACGGCTTCCGCGGCACAGCGCAGGCAGGCGGTTCGGAGGGCGACTACACCGATCCGCGCACCGGGGTCCCCGTCTACGACGTCTACGGTGCGGCAGCAGACCGGGTCGCCGCGATGTACCGACAGGCCGACATCGATATGGTGGTCTTCGACATCGCCGACGTCGGAGCGCGTTTCTACACCTATATCTGGGCGATGTACACGGCGATGCACGCCGCAGCCCTCACCGGTACCGCGTTCGTCGTACTCGACCGGCCGAATCCGCTCGGCGGCACGGCAGCCGGTCCGCAACTGGACCCCGCCTATGCCTCAGGGGTGGGACGTCAACCGATCGTCTCTCGACATGGCATGACCATCGGCGAGCTGGCAAGGCTCTTCAATGCCGAGTTCCTGCCGGACGAGGCGGGTCGAGGAGTCGACGAACTCCGCGTCATCGAGGTAGAGGGCTGGCGACGGGATCAGCTGTTCGGCTCGACAGGACTGCCGTGGGTGCCGCCGAGCCCGAACGTGCCCACCATCGAGACGGCCCACGTCTACGCGGGTACCTGCCTGTTCGAGGGGACCCTGTTCTCCGAGGGCCGAGGCACCACTCGCCCGTTCGAGACCATCGGCGCGCCCGGCCTGGACTGGCGTTGGGCCGAACAACTCAACGAGGCGGGCCTGCCTGGCGTCCGATTTCGCGAGACGTACTTCGTTCCCTCCTTCGGCAAGCACGAAGGCACCGACTGCGGAGGCGTCGCGTTGCACGTCACGTCCCCCGCCGAATTCGACCCGCTGCGCACGGCGGTATCGATGATCACGACGGCTCGGGATCTGTACCCGGAGCAATGGGGTTGGCGGGCGGACGAGTTCATCGACCGGCTCGCCGGGTCGGACCGTCTCCGGCTGATGGTCGACGCCGGGGCATCACCTGCCGAGATCGTCGAGTCCTGGGATGCGGACGTCGCGGCCTTCCGCGCTCGTCGCGAGCCCTACCTGCTCTATCGATGAGGTGGTCATGCGAGCACTGCCCCTTGTCCTCGTCTCGGCAGCCGTCCTCGGCGCGGCGATGGTGCCCGCCGCGCTCGCCGAGCAGCCTACGCAGTCGACGACCGGACGAGCCGTGACAGACTGCGCCCCGCTCCGGCCGGGAACACCCGGCGAGGCCGGGCTGGATCCTGCTCCGATCGACGAGGCGCTGGACGCGGTACGGAGCTGGACGAGCGGATCGGGCTCCGAACGGCCGCTCTACCCCGGTGCGGTCGTCGTCCTGGTGCACGACGGGATCGTGACGACCAGCGAGGCGACCGGCCACGCACTGCGGTACGCCGACGGCGACGGCACCGAGCTGCCCGCCGCAGAACAGATCCCGACGTCCGAGGACACGATCTTCGACCTTGCATCCCTGTCGAAGCTCTTCACCTCGATCGTGACGATGCAGCAGGTGGAACAGGGACGGATCCGACTCGATCGGCCGGTGGCCGAGTACCTGCCCGAGTTCGCCGCAGCGGGCAAGGAGTCGGTCACCGTTCGCCAGCTGTTGACGCACACCTCGGGACTTCCGCCGTTCCTCCTGTTGTGGCGAGACTGGCCCGATGTGCCGAGCAGGCTGCACGCAAGCCTCACCGCCGAGCTGCAGGCCGCGCCGGGCACCGCCTACATCTACTCCGACCTGAACATGATCGCCCTCGCGGTGCTCGTGGAACGGGTGACCGGCCGAACGCTGCCGGACCTCGTGCGCACCGGGATCACCGAGCCGCTCGGCATGACCGACACCGGATACCGACCGGCGTCGGAGGACCTGCCGCGCATCGCCGCCACCGAGTTCCAGGCCGATCCGCCCCGAGGCATGGTGCACGGCGAGGTGCATGACGAGAACGCCTGGTCGTTGAACGGCACGGCGGGCCATGCCGGGGTCTTCGGCACCGCAGGAGACCTGGCGATCCTCGGCCAGACGATGCTGAACGAGGGCTGTTACGACGGCAGACGGATTCTCCGGGCGGGAACGGTTCGGCAGATGCTCACCGACCACAACCCGGACTTCCCCGATCATCCGCGTGGTCTCGGCTTCGAGCTGAACCAGTCCTTCTACATGGGCGGGCTGGCGGGCCCCGCTGCCGCAGGTCATACCGGGTATACCGGGACGTCGATGGTGATCGACCGGGCAGGCGGGTCGATCGCCGTGCTGTTGACCAATCGGGTGCATCCGTCCCGGGACTGGGGGTCGATCAATCCGGCACGGGTGGCGGTGGCCGATGGACTCGCCGCAGCTCGAACCCCGGCCCGCTTGCGGTGACCCGGACATGACTCGAGAACAGGAGCCCCCGGGCATCCGCTGAGTCAGAACGCAGGCTCAGGACGACGACGGGGACCACCGACTGGATGTCGATGGTCCCCGTCGAATGTCATCGTGGACCTGCTGCCCGCTCAGCCTGCATTTCGGCGAGAGCCATGAGGTGCGTCAATTCCGTGGCGCGACCAGCGAACACAACTCCGCAACCTGAGCGCCTAACCGCTTCTTGTCCGACGGCGCCAGGGTGAACCACCGCCTGCCGTCCGATCCCGTCTTCTGTTGCAGGAAGAAGCGGCCGGTGGCGTTGTCCATGAAGTCGACTCGGTACTCGGACTTGCGCAGCCTGCCGCTGAGCGGATCGAAGCTGCGCGCGGTGAACTCGCCCGCCCGCTTCCGCTCCGCCGACAGCACCTCGGCCAGGAACTCGGCGTCGGTTCCGCGCAGGCCCGCGTTCGCGAAGGCCGCGCGGAGCTGCGTCGCCGAGCGTGCCCCGCTCGTGGCCGCCTGCTCGATCTGCTCGGCGGGATGGCTGATCGAGTGGCCGCGACCGGCCGGGTGTTCGGGCAGCAGCCCGACCGCCGCGTAAGCCAGCCCGGTGGGCCTGGTCGCCTCCAGCGTGAGAGACAGCTCGGTTCTCGGTGTCCCCTCCGCCGCCTCGACCTTGGCCAGCACCGCGAAGTCACCGTCGGCCGCAGCCACGGCGTCGATGCCGTTCTGTCGATCGACCATCATGGTCGCCCAGACCGCGAGGGCCGGCCGAGCCAGCGTGCGGAACGTGTCCTCCAGGAACCTGTTCAGCTCGCCGTACTCGACCAGTCCTCGCGACTCCAAATCTCGCCAGGCTCGTTGATGCAGCACGCGACGCTCGTCTTCGGTGTCCCCGAAGCCGATCGGTTTGAGCAGCGCAGGCAGCTTCACATTGAGCCGAGTGCAGATCGTGTCGACCGCCAGGGCGGGCAACACGATCTGACCGTGGTTGGGCACGGACTACCTACCCTCGCTCGCCGAGGACAGGCGGTGCGACGAGCTGTCCATCGCCGAAGACGTCATCGGTCTCCAGCAGGTAATCGGCGCGCTTGTGCTCCTTGTCGTCCTCGCCCTCGCTGTTCTTGCCGCGAGCGCCGCCGCCCATACCGCCGCCTGCGCCGCCGACACCACCAGGACCACCGGCGCCGCCGGGGCCGAAACCACCACCCGCACCGGGGCCGCCTGCGCCACCGGGGCCGAAGCCGCCCGCGCCGCCAGGACCACCAGCACCGAATCCACCGGCTGCCCCACCGGGACCGAAGCCGCCGCCGGGTCCGAAGCCGCCACCGGGTCCGAAGCCGCCACGCCCGCCGCCGGGGCCGCCGGGACCGCCGCCGAATCCACGACCGCCGGGACCACCGTTGGGGCCGCCGGGGAGGCGGCTGTTGGGGCCGTTGGGGCCCTGCGGACCGTTGGGACCGTAAGGGCCATTGGGTCCGTTGGGGCCGCCGATCACCGGTGGGCCCAACGGGGGCTGCCCGATGGGCGGCTGTCCAATGGGCGGCTGTCCAATGGGCGGCTGCACGACCGGGGGCTGATTCGGGGGAGGCAGGATCGGGTTGTTGAAGTCCGGTTGGATCGTGGGCGGGTTCACGCCGCCACCGCCACCACCAGTACCGCCGCCACCACCGATACCGCCACCACCGTCGGAGCCGGGCGGCGTCCATCCGCCACCACCACCGCCGCCGGAGCCGATACCGCCACCGGCTCCACCACCGGTGCCGCCGCCGATGCCACCACCGGTGCCGCCGGACCCGGTGCCCAGGGAGCCGGGACTGCTGGACGCCAGGCTGTACGTGGCCTCCGGCGGCTCCTCGAACGGAGTGATGGACATCAGGTTCTGGTTGGTGTTGTTCTGGTAGCCCTGCATGACCTGCCGGGCCTCGTCGTTCTCGGCCTCGTAAGCGTCCATGCGGTCGCCGTGCCCGGTGATGCTCGAGGGGAGCACGTTCTCGATGAAGCCGCTCTTCTGCGGCTCCTCCTGGCCCTCGGGGACGCTGGTCATCGTGTTCAGCCGGTAGTCGAGCTGAACGTCGATCGTGCCCGCGATCGCCTCGGTCTGCCCCTGTGCCTGAATGGCATAGCTCGCAAGCGGGTTCACGGCGGCCGCCGATGCGTCTGCCGCCGCGCCGGTGTGCGCGGACTGGGCCTTCTGGAGTGAGGTCTCGATGTAGCTGCCCACGTCGGCGTACTTCGTGGTCAGGTCACGCCACCGGCCCGCGACCTCCTGGAGCCCCGCGCCGCTTCCTCCACCGCCCCCGTAGACCTCAGCTCGGATGGTCTTGGCGTCCTTGCCCGCCCAAGAGAGGCAGGTCGTCTGTAGGTTGAGTTCGCTCATCTCACCCTTCCCCCTTCAGTTCGCATCGGGCAGCGTCGGGACAATGGACTCGGCAACGGCCAGTGCGCCTGCACAAGCGTCGCCATCCGAGCCACTACTGAAATAATTGATGTCAAGGTACTGAGTGTCCGCAATACCCACGATATAACCGCACATCGAGGTCGGTTCACCTTCGTTGGCCCGCACGGCCGGATGGCCCGCGATCTCCAACTCTTCCCAATCCGAGTAAAGCGACTGACGCGAGTAGACCTCGTCCAGGCCTTGTCGATCTACGTCAGCGACCAGGGTGACCCGAGCACCTTCCGCAGAGTCCCATGAGCACGAGGCGCTGCCCCCACCGGTAGTACGTGGCTCGCCGTCAGGTCCAAACCCGAGCCCCTCAGCCGACTCAGGCGTCAGCAACGTGCACACATCGAGACCAGCGAGGTCCTTGGGCTCGGACACGGACGGTGCGAGACCAGTGGAATCACCCGACTCCGCAGGCGGTGCCGGAGACTGCTCGGTCGTCTCCACGGCGGCGGAGTCCTGATCTCCTGGTGTCGCCACTCCGTCATCCTGAGTTGAACAGGACGCAATCATCAACGAGGCCGCGATCACCACACCAGCAACCGCCAACGGCCGTTTAGATGTCATCGTCTCCAAACCCCTGTGATATCGACGATCAACCTCTTCAGCCACGCGCGCCCGGCGGAATATGCGGGTTGTTCTCGTAAAACTCCCGCTCCCTGCGTTCACTCGGGGTCTCGCTCACGCTGAACTCAGCAGCATCGATGTTCTGCAGTCCGAGCTGGTTGGCGTCCTCGACACTGTGGTAATCGGCAAGCATCGCCTTGAAGTTGTCGATCGTCGCATTGAGCGCTTCGAGGTAAGCCTCGTTCGCGTTGAACAGTGCGCCGTCCTGCCCACCTGCCACTCGGGAGATCTGCAGACCCGCGTTGCTGCTCACACCGTCGGAGCCCTGGTTCGGTGTCTCCAACCCGAGCTCTCGAGCTTCCTGGGCGATGTCGATGATCCGACTCCTCGCCTCTTCAAGATCCGCGATGGCCTGCGGCAGCCGCTCCGGATCAAGTTCAAACGTCCCGCTCATAGCGCGTCCTCCTGAAACGCGGTACCACTGATCGACCTCATGCCACGCCCCCCAGGGCTCGCTGACGGAATCACGAACGCAACCTGAGACGCACCTGCACCGCGTCCGGTTCCCACTCGCACAGAGGATTACGGGCTCGAATCCTACACCGCCGGTCCCACTCGGACGGGTGACTTCGGGCAGAGGTCTCACCTGCACCAGGCAGTCCGTCCACTTTGCGAGATTCGACCCCGCTGCCCCGTCGGGGCCGGTCCGCGCCATGCCGCGGACGGTGCGTCCGACCGGCACGCCGAGGCCCGCCGGTCTGCAGTGGACCCGGCAGCGAGCGAGGCGAAAGGAGAACCGGCCGACGAGGCCCGGCGGCACGCCGCAGGCCTCCTCCTCACCCCCGCCACCTCCGTCACGACCACCGAAGAGCGTTCGGAGGCGAGTGCCGCCCGAGAGTTCGCGGGACCGTCGATCCACCGGCCACTCGATCGTCCGCGCGTTCTCCACCGGCCGCACACGAGAGATCACCGGACATGCCGCAGAGATCGGGCGCACCCGCGACTCCGCGAACCGATCTCTACCCGGCCCGCTTGGTCGACGTTGGGAACTCTCACACGAAATTCACCCGAGTGGACCCGAATGCGAACCGACCGGTCGAACGACCGGCTTGCCGCTCCGCCTGGCGGTTCCTCGACCCACACGCCCGGAGTCGATCAACGATCTCCGCGAAGGCCCTGCATACGACTGGATAACCAAATGGAAACGGCTGATAACGACACCGGACCCACCCTCGATACCCATGGCGTCGGATCAGCCTCTCGGGGCGGCCGACCTGGGGATGTGGGGAATTCACGCGCTTCGCGGTAACTGACAGGTGACGACATGGACACATGCGTTGACCTGGGCAACGTGCTGTTAGTAAGTTTCCCACCGTGACTAAGCGTTATGCCGAGGGCGCGGCAGCAGAGGGCAGCCCACTGGTTCGCATCAGATCTCTTCTGCCCGGCCTCGCCCGCGCCGAGCAACGGGTGGCCCAGGTGGTCCTGGACAACCCGGCCGACGTGACGCACCGCAGCATCACCGAGGTCGCCGAGGCAGCCGGGACCAGCGAGACCACGGTGACCAGGTTCTGCAAGGCCATCGGCATCCGTGGCTACCCCGAGCTCAGGCTGGCCTTAGCCGCGGAGACCGCACGCACCGCGAGCCGCGACGAACAGCAGCTCGGCGGCGAGATCGGGCCGGAGGACAGCCTGCGGGACGTGATCGACAAGGTCTCCTACGCGGACGCCAGAGCGGTCAAGGAGACCGCAGAGCAGATCGACGTGGCCACCTTGCAGGAGGTGGTGAACGCGGTCGCCCGCGCCTCCAGGGTCGACGTCTACGGCGTCGGCGCAAGTGCCTTCGTCGCGCTCGACCTCCAGCAGAAGCTGCACCGCATCGGACGGACCTGCTTCGCGTGGAGTGACAAGCACATCGCGCTGACCTCGGCAGCCGTCCTCGGCCCGGACGACGTCGCGATCGGCATCTCCCACACGGGATCGACCATCGACGTCGTCGATTCGCTGCGGGTCGCCAGCGCCAGAGGCGCGAAGACGGTCGCGGTCACCAACTACCCGCGGTCCCCCATCGCGGAGGCAGCCGACCACGTGCTGACGACGGCCGCCCGTGAGACGACGTTTCGCTCCGGCGCGATGTCCAGCCGGATCGCCCAGCTGACAGTGATCGACTACCTGTTCATCGGGGTGGCCCAGCAGCACTACGAGACCGCGCAGGAAGCCCTGGAGGTGACCTACGCAGCAGTCGCAGGTCAACGACTGGGAGCTCGACCCGATGGCAGGCGCCGACCGAGGGACGGTAACCGATGAGGACACGAGCGCATCTGAGCTGCATCCGAGTGGACTCCCCCACGGAGTCGCGCAACCCGAACACGCTGGACATCGACCGAGTCTCCTCGCTGGAGGTCCTCCGGCTGATCAATGACGAGGACCGGCTGGTGCCGGCCGCGGTCGCCGAGGTCCTTCCGCAGCTCGCCGACGCGGTGGACCTCGCCGTCCAGGCTCTTCGCGCGGGCGGCCGGGTGCACTACGTCGGCGCGGGGACGTCGGGGCGGCTCGCCGTGCTCGACGCGGCCGAGCTGATCCCGACGTACAACATGCCCTCGGGCTGGTTCGTCGCGCACCAGGCAGGCGGCCCCTCCGCCTTCGTCCACGCAGTGGAAGGTGCGGAGGACGACGTCAACGAGGGGGCGGCGCAGATCCGCCGTCAGGTCGGCGAGAACGACTTCGTGCTCGGTCTGACCGCGTCCGGCCGCACCCCCTTCGTGCTCGGTGCGCTCAGCGCGGCCAGATCCCTCGGAGCATCCACCGGCCTGGTCTCGGCGAACCCGGCGAACGCCGCCGCCGTCGGGATCGCCGCAGACGTGGTGATCGCGGTGAACACCGGGCCGGAGGCGATCGCGGGCTCCACCCGGATGAAGGCGGGCACGGCGCAGAAGCTGATCCTCACCGCGTTCTCCACCGCCGTGATGGTGCGGCTCGGCCGGACCTACTCGAACCTGATGATCAGCATGGTGGCGTCCAACGCGAAGCTGCGAGGCCGAACGCTGACCATCCTGCAAGAGGCCTCCGGCGCGGACGAACTGACCTGCGAGACTGCTCTGGTACAGGCGGCGGGCGAGGTGAAGACCGCACTCGTCACGCTGCTCACCGGAGTCGACGTCGCCGAGGCCAGGACGGCGCTGCTACAGACCGACGGGCATGTCCGGGAGGCACTGACGACGTTGGCGCAGCCCACCAACTGATCGGAGGACCAGTGCGGATCGCACTGAGCCAGCTGACCGCCGACACCGACCCGAAGGTCAATCTCGGGTCGGTTCGCGCGGCGGTGACGGAGGCCGCCGCGCAAGGGGCCCGTGTGGTGCTGTTCCCCGAGGCGACGATGGCGCGCTTCGGCATCCCGCTGGGGCCGGTCGCCGAGCCGCTGGACGGGCCGTGGGCGACGGAGGTGCGCGCCATCGCGAACACGGCCGGGGTGGTGGTGATCGCCGGAATGTTCGTGCCCGCCGACGACGGCAGGGTGCGCAACACGCTGCTGGTCACCGGGCCGGGGATCGACACGGCGTACGACAAGATCCACCTGTTCGATGCGTTCGGCTTCGCCGAGTCGGACACGGTCGCGCCGGGAGAACGGCCGGTCACCTTCACGGTCAACGACGTGACCTTCGGGGTCGCCACCTGCTATGACCTGCGCTTTCCCGGTCTCTTTCATGCCCTGGCCGACGAGGGCGCCCAGGTCATGCTGGTCGGCGCATCCTGGG
Organism: Actinoalloteichus fjordicus; assembly: GCF_001941625.1. Classification (NCBI taxonomy): domain Bacteria; kingdom Bacillati; phylum Actinomycetota; class Actinomycetes; order Pseudonocardiales; family Pseudonocardiaceae; genus Actinoalloteichus; species Actinoalloteichus fjordicus. The sequence continues at coordinate 287,637 of NZ_CP016076.1, read as the reverse complement.
GCTGGGGGCCTGGCAAGCGAGAGCAGTGGGAGCTGCTGTGTCGTGCGCGGGCACTGGACTCGACGTCCTGGCTGCTGGCCTGCGGGCAGGCAGACCCGAGCACGACCGGCGAACGACCGGCGGGGCTAGCCCCCACCGGTATCGGCTACAGCAGTCTGGTGTCCCCTTTCGGCGAGATCCGCGAACAGCTCGGCGCCGCACCGGGGCTCCTGGTGACCGAGGTGGACGTCGCTGAGACGGAGCGGGCCAGGGAGACGATTCCGGTCCTGGCGAACCGGCGGTTCTGACCGGCCGTCGGCCCACGACGGCGTGGTCGCAGCGCAGCGGGGCCAGAACGGAGCGTCCTCCCCGCAGGGCTCGACGCAGGTCGGTCACGCAGCGGCGCGGTACTCCGCCAGGCGCTGCGAGGTGTCGTCCCAGTCGGCGGCCCGCCCGAGCAGGCCCGTCCGAGCCGGTCTCAGTCCTCGACGCTGCGTCGGAGCCGCTTGACGTCGCCTCGCCGCTTCTTCTCATCCACGCGCCGTCGCTTCGAGCCACGCGAGGGCCTCGTCGGCCGCCGACTCGGCGGGTCGGGGGCGACGGCGTCGCGCAGGGTCATGGCCAGCCGGGCCATGGCCGCCTCGCGATTGCGCAGTTGAGAGCGGTGTTCTGAGGCGGTGATCGTGATGACGCCGTCGACGAGCCTGCCTGCGAGGCGGTCGAGGGCCCGTGCCTGACGAGGCGGGCTGAACACCGTCGTCGCGGCGAGGTCGAAGGACAGCTCCACCCTGGAGTCGGTGGTGTTGACGCCCTGCCCGCCGGGGCCGCTGGATCGGGAGAACCGCCAGCGCAGCTCGGCGGCCGGGATGGCCGTCGAGCCGACGATGGGCAGGTCCTCGTTCATGTCTCCAGCATCCCCCATCGCGAGCCGTCCGTCACCCGAGTTACCGCACGGACGGCCGCACCGCAGGCCCGGACCCGCTTCGGCGCGGACCCGCGGAGAGGGCGCCCCAGCCTGGCACCCGGCCGGGCAGGCACGCCCTCCACCGACGAGACGACCCGGTGATCAGCCCTCGTCGCCGGGCTTGGCCAGCCCCGAGGAGATCAGCTTCATCACCGACGAGTCCTGGAGGGTCGTCACGTCGCCCAGCTCGCGATTCTCGGCAACGTCGCGCAGCAGCCTCCGCATGATCTTCCCGGAGCGCGTCTTGGGCAGCTCGGGAACGACCAGGATCTGCCGAGGCTTGGCGATCGGGCCGATCTCCTTCGCGACGTGGTCCCGGAGCTGCTTGACCAGCGCGGCTCCCTCATCCGCCGAGTCGGCATCGCCGCCTCGGAGGATCACGAACGCCACGATCCCCTGACCGGTGGTGGCGTCGGCCGCGCCGACGACCGCCGCCTCCGCGACCGAGGAATGCGAGACCAGCGCCGACTCGACCTCGGTGGTGGAGATTCGGTGCCCCGACACGTTCATCACGTCGTCCACCCGGCCCAACAGCCAGATCGCACCGTCGGAGTCGTACTTGGCGCCGTCGCCTGCGAAGTAGATCGGGCCGGACTCGTCACGGAAGCGCGACCAGTAGGTGTCGCGGAACCGCTGCTCGTCCCCCCAGATACCCCGCAGCATCCCCGGCCACGGCTGATCCAGGACCAGGTATCCCCCGCCGCCCCTGCTGACCTCGGCGCCGTTCTCGTCGACGATCTTCGCCGAGATGCCGGGCAGCACGCCCATCGCCGACCCTGGCTTGGCGGCTGTGACGCCGGGCAGCGGCGAGATCATGATGCCGCCCGTCTCGGTCTGCCACCAGGTGTCGACGACCGGGGTCGCGGCGGCGCCGATGTGCTCCCGGTACCACATCCAGGCCTCGGGGTTGATCGGCTCGCCGACACTGCCGAGCAGGCGCAGCGAGGAGAGGTCGTGCTTGGCCGGGATCTCGCTCCCCCACTTCATGAAGGTGCGGATCGTGGTGGGCGCCGTGTAAAGGATGGAGACCCGATAACGCTGAACGATCTCCCACCAGCGGCCCTCGTGCGGCGTGTTGGGAGTCCCCTCGTACATCACCGAGGTCGCCCGGTTCGCCAGCGGTCCATAGACGATGTAGGAGTGGCCGGTCACCCAGCCCACGTCCGCGCCGCACCAGTAGACGTCCGTGTCCGGCTTAAGGTCGAACACGGCATGGTGGGTGTATGCCGCCTGGGTGAGGTAGCCGCCGGAGGTGTGCAGGATGCCCTTGGGCTTCCCCGTGGTTCCCGAGGTGTAGAGGATGAAGAGCGGATGCTCGGCGTCGAAGGCCTCCGGCGTGTGCTCCTCGGACTGTCCGTCGACGAGGTCGTGCCACCACACGTCGCGGCTGTCGTCCCAGTCGACCTCATTGCCGGTGCGGCGGACCACCAGGACGTTGCGGACGGAGTCGGCGTCACGCACCGCCGTGTCCACGTTCTCCTTCAGGCCGAGCACCTTGCCGCGTCGATTCTGGCCGTCGCTGGTGATCACCAGCGACGCCTCGGCGTCGTCGATCCTGGTGCGCAGCGCCTCGGCGGAGAAACCGCCGAACACCACGCTGTGGGTGAGCCCCAGCCGGGCGCAGGCCAGCATCGCGAAGACGGCCTCGGGGATCATCGGCAGATAGATCGCGACCCGGTCGCCTGCGGAGAGGCCGAGCGAGATCAGGGCGTTGGCGGTCTTGGCGACCTCGCGCCGCAGGTCGGCGTAGGTGATCGTCCGCGTGTCGCCGGGCTCCCCCTCCCAATGGATCGCGACCTGGTCGCCGTGCCCGGCCTCCACATGCCGGTCGACGCAGTTGTAGGCGACGTTCAGCCTTCCGCCGACGAACCACTTCGCGAAGGGCGCGTTCGACCAGTCGAGGACCTGCGTCCACCTGGTGTCCCAGTGCAGTCGTTCGGCCTGGACGCCCCAGAACGCCTCCCGGTCGGCCGACGCCTCGTCGTACAGGGCCTGAGTCGCGTTGGCGGCGAGTGCGAACTCCTCGCTGGGCGGGAACGTCCTGTTCTCGCTGAGCAGGTTGTCCAGGGTTGCGGCGCTGCTGGGCCCGGACTCGGCAGCACCGGTCTGCTGGGTCATCGCGAAGGACCTCCCTGAGTGATCGAACGAACATCTGTTGGTGCTGACCGTAGACCGAACGCGGCTTTCGGGACAGGACAAGTACCCAGAGGTCCAGACCAGTGCCCCGCTGCACGCTGATCTGCCGGACTGGTGCGCGACACCCGCTCCGCCGGATCGACACGGCGGTGGGCCCACGAAGACAGGCAGCTCAGGACGGTTCCGGCTCGGCTCGACGGAAGTCGTCGACGTGATCGCGCGCCTGGTCGGCGAAGGTGTGGGCGGGGCGGCCGGTGACCTCCTCGGCGGTGGCCATGTCGACCGAGGAGGCTGCCTCCTCCGCCGCCGCCTCCCAGGCGCCGGGGTCGGCCGCACTCCCGGAGTAGTCCGCGAATCCGAGCAGCTTGTCGGCGTTCTCGGCGGCGAACCCGCCCTGGGCGCGATTAGCCTCCCGCGCCTCGTGCGCCGTCACGACCTCGAGACGGATCACGGCGGGCGGTGGAGAAGCGCCCCGACGACGACCGGTCACGCCCGCACAGGGCGGGAGCCCGGTCCGATCCGACACCGACGATGTGCCCATACCGTTCGACGCTCTCGGCCGGTGAGTACTGTCCGCGCCCGTGGACGATCCTCTAGGACCTCTGCTCGATCTGCCCGGAGTCGCCGAGTCGGTCTCGGCCGCGCGGGAGGCCGTCGATGCGGTGCACGCGCATCCGGCCAACCGGCGCGGGTGGCCCGTCTCCGCGGCCGAGGCCTCCGTCCGGGCCGCCCGCGCCTCGGCCGCGATCGACGGCGCTGACGTCGACCTGCCCGCCGAGGGCCCGGTGAGCGATCCGATGACCGCGGGCTCGCTTCGGGTCGCCGAGTCGATCGGGATGTTGTTGGGCACCTGGCAGCGCGCCCCGTTGCAGGCGTTGGCGCGACTGCATCTGCTCGCCGCCGCCGACCTGGTTCCGGCCGAGCGTGCGGACCTCCTCGGCAGGCCGCGTGCCGACCCGTCGGTCTCGGCGCGGCTCGACCTGCTCGCCACGCTGGTCACCGGCGGCACCTCGGTCCCGGGCCCCGTCCTGGTGTCCATCGTGCACGGTGAGCTGCTGACCCTCAGTGCCTTCGGCACCGCTGACGGCATCGTCGCCAGGGCGGCCGCCCGACTCACCGCGATCGGCACCGGCCTGGACCCCAAGGGGCTGGGCGTGCCGGAGGTCGCTCACCTACGCAGGCTGTCCGAGTATCGGGCGGCGGCTCTCGGCTTCGCCAGCGGCGAGCCCGGCGGCATCGCGGCATGGATCAAGCACTGCTGCGCCGCGATCGAGGCGGGTGCACGCGAAGGGAAGTCGATCGCGGAGGCGCAGGGCTGAATCCTCCAACCGAGGAACCGATCCGAGCTCAGCTCCGTCACAGGCTGAACAGGACTCGGTACCCGATGCGACTTTGGAACAGGCCAGAGCGAAAGCCGACGACGTCACGGATCACATCGGTCCGGTGGCAGGCACCGCGAGTTCACCGGACGGCACGGTGACCGTCCGAGTGAACCCGAGCGGCAGCCTGCTGGATCTCCGACTGACCGACGCTGTCCGAGGCCAGGATCCGCGCAGCCTCTCCGCCGCGATCCTCGACTGTGCCCGACGGGCTCAGCGGGCGCGGCGGGGCAAGGTCGTCGAGGTCATGCAGGATGTTTTCGGCGAGGGCGAGACCCTGGACTTCGTCAAGTCTCAGCTCCCGCAGGGATACGCGGGCGACGGTACAGACGAGCAGGCGGGAGGGCCGCCGAAATCCTCGGGGGACGATGACGAGGACTTCGGCGGCTCCTTCCTGAGGCGATCATGAGCGAGGCATTCGACGCCGAGCCGGAGCTCATCCGCGCCCATGCAGGCAAGATCCTCGACCTCGCGACTCGTATGGACACAGCCGATGGCGCCGCCGATGAGACGCTGGACAACAACGCGTTCGGGATTTTCGGGCAGTTCCTCGCCATCGGCCGCGTCGCACAGGGAGCCCTGGTCAAGGGGGTCCTCAGCATCAGCGCAGGAACCGTTCACCTCGGCAAGGACGCACTCGACGCCACCGCGTCCACCTACGAGGGCATCGAGCAGGTCGGCGCTGCGGCGGCGGGCATGGCGGGCGCCGTGCAGGGCGCAGGCGTCGTGGTGGGCGCGGTGCGCGGCATCGTGCGTGATCTGATCGCCCAGGTCTGCGGCGACATCGCCGAAGCCTTCGTCAAGTGGGGGATCGCCGCTCTGCTCACGGCGGGCATCGCCGTCGGCGGGATGATCGCCGACGGAGTCCGCATCGCATTGAAGTGGGCCGACAAGGTCCGGGAGTGGATGGACAAGCTGGGGACAGCGCTGTCCAATCTGCTCACGCGACTGGACGAGCTCGGCAGCGGCACGCACCAGATCGGCACGCAGATCGGGAGCTTCTTCCAGAACGCCCAGGCACCGGGGAATGCGACGTTCTCCGACGTCAGCCCGCAGCCGACGATCAACAGTTCCCGGGGACGACTACGGAGCGATCAAGGGCGGCTATGAGGGGCTCAAGGAGGTCGCGAAGCGAACGGAGAGCGCTGAGGCAGATCGGCGTCTGAAGGAGAAGATCGAGAAGATCAACGCGGAGAGGCAGGAGCGTCGACGTCGACAGCGTGCGGAGCGAGACGCCGCGCGACGACCACGGTCGTGAGCGGCCAGGTCACGGCACCTGGCGAGCCACACCTCTGGTGGATTCGAGTCGGGGCGCCGGTGGCCCGGCCTCATCGAAACCGATCCGGCCCGAATCGGCACGTCTGACGACACAACACGGTGCGCCGTCCCGATCGGCGCGCATGGCGCACTGCGCCTGCGGGCGGATGCACAGCGGCCGGTCCGCCTCGCAAGGCCTGCCGATCCTGCGCCGGGGAGCGTCGATCCGCGCACGACGTCGGCCGCGCGCCGGTTCCCACGATCAGCCGCGCCGTCGCAGCAGCCGCCGGATGTCCTGCCACACCGTGCGCACCGCGACGAAGACCAGCAACAGCCCGAACAGCACGTCGGACAGCAGCGGGTTCATCACGACCGACCACTGCGTGGTGGCCAGCGTCGCGAGGATTCCGGAGCAGCCGATCCACATGGCGTCGCGCAGCGAGCCGTTGCCGTGCCGCAGGTTGCGCCAGCCGCCCAGGATCGACGTCGGCAGGATGACCAGCAGCGAGGTTCCCTTGGCCAGGGCGGCGGGTATGCCGAAGCCGATCTGCATGACCGGGACCATCACCGCACCACCACCGATCCCCGCCAGCGCGGCGATCACGCCGATCAGCACCCCGACGGGCAGCAGCAGCGCAAGTCGCCACCACTCGTGCGACACGACGCCCGTCGAGACGCCGGGGTCGATCAGCATCCGCAGTGCGGTCGCGACGGCGATGAGTGCGAAGAACCAACGCAGCCAGGCCAACGGCATCTTGGTGAGCAGGAACGCCCCGAGCCAGGCACCGACCATCGAGCCCGCCGCCAGCGGCAGCGCGATGCGCAGATCGACCTGTCCGTGTGCGGAATAGCCGATCACCCCCGCCACCGCGAGCGGGCCGAGCGCGAGCAGCGAGGTCGCCACCGCGTACCGCTGATCTCGCCCGCACCAGGCCACCAGGGCAGGCACGATCGCCACCCCGCCGCCGATGCCGAACAGACCCGACAGCGCGCCTGCGATGAGCCCGATGACGACCAGGATCGGCCATCGGGCCAGGCCGGGTTGGGCGGCGGTCTCCTCATTCTGCTGTGACACGCCAGCAACATACGCCGGTCGTCTGCCCCGATCCTCGCCTCGATGACGCACGCCACGCGGCTGATCACCGGATGGGCGAGGACGAGCGCGCCGAGGGCAGGACCAGTACGGACGGCGACGACGCGTCAGGACGCGCCCGACCGAGGCCGTGTAGATCACCCGAGTGTTCGGTCCACGGTCGACGGTTAAGGTGACCAGCGGCGCGCCACGGCGTCCGTCGATCGACCGGCTTCTGGTCGGCACCACCGGCTTCTCCTGGCCCGCCGTCAAACCGGGCATCGCCGCAGCATCGAGTCGGGCTGCGCTGGGCCGACGTGAGCGCCATGTCCCTGTTCGGCGTGGCCCTGTTGACGGCGGAGCCGGCGTCGGCCGACGCGCAGGCCGAACGCGCGAAGGCGTCGGTGCTGATCGCCGCGAGGCTCGCCGCCGTGGCCTCGGCCGTCGTGCTGCGGTGGTGAGTCCGCCGTTACCGGCGCCTCGACGAGGCGCGCGCGGTCACTCCCGCTGCACTCGGCACAGGATGATCGGCCCTGATCACGGCCGGACGACCGAGTAGATCGACGCGATTGTCCCGTGTCATCACGGCAGGCGGTCGGCTCCATGGGACGATGGCTCGGTGAGCAGCGCAGGGCACGACCCCAAGAGACACCAGGACTGGGAGGGCCTGCCGCCCATCCCCTCCATCCCGCTGTCGGAGGAGAATCAGACCCACGCGGGCCCAGGTGACCGCTCGCTGGGCGGCCTGGTCCGTGAGGCCAGTGTGCACCTCTCCACCCTGATCAGGGCCGAGGTCGAACTGGCGAGGCAGGAGATCTCGGCCGAGGTGCGCAAGGGGCTGCGCGGCAGCGTCTTCTTCATCCTCGCGCTGACCGTGCTGGCCTTCAGCTCGTTCTTCCTGTTCTTCACCGCTGCGGAGCTGCTGTCCGTCTGGCTGCCCCGCTGGGCGGGCTTCGGCATCGTGTTCCTGCTGATGCTGTTGGCGGCGGGCGCACTCGCCTTCCTCGGCTTCCGTAAGGTCCGCGGCATTCGCAAGCCGGAGCGCACCATCAATTCCGTCCGCGACACCGCATCCGCACTGCGTCCCGGCCGGAACGACCCGATGGACTCCGGAGACGGGCCGGGCTCGACGGGTCCCGACGTCCAGGACCACCTGGGCGGGCGCCGACCCGAGTCGGTCCGCTGAGCGTCCGCAATCCGGTGCGCCCGCTCCCGGATCCCTCGACCACCCGCGTCAGCGGACCGTGGACGCACCACGACGTCTCGGCGAACGGAATCTCGCTGCACATCGCCTCGGCGGGCGAGGGCCCGTTGGTGCTGTTCGTCCACGGCTTTCCGGAGTTCTGGTGGTCATGGCGCGGCCAACTGCTCGCGCTGGCCGACGCCGGATTCCGCGCGGTCGCGGTCGATCTTCGCGGTTACGGAGACTCGGACAAACCGCCGAGGGGCTACGACGGCTGGACGCTGGCAGGCGACCTCGCAGGCCTGATCAAGGCCATGGGTGAGCGACGTGCCGCCCTGGTCGGACACGGTTGGGGCGGCCTGCTCGCCTGGACGACGGCGGCACTGCATCCTCGGCTCGTGAGTTCGCTGAGCGTCCTGTCGGCGCCGCATCCGCTGGCACTGCGCCGCGCGCTGGCGCTCGGCCTCACCCGGCCGTGGCGGCAGGCCGAACGGGCTCAGCTCACCGCCGCAGGCCATCTCTTCCGCGCCCAGCTCCCGACCCTGCCGGAGGCCTGGCTGACCAAGGACGGCGCGGCGACCGTCGAGCGACTGATTCGCTCCTGGTCTGGTCCGAAGTGGCAGACGGCACCCGAGTTCGAGGAGGTCGTCCGCCGCAATCGGGCCGCGATGCTCGTTCCCGGCGCGGCGCATTCGGCGCTGGAGTACTACCGCTGGGCCGTGCGCTCCCAGCTGCGCGGCGAGGGCGGCCGGTTCGCCGAGGCGGTGGACCGCAGGCTGCCGGTCCCCGTCCTCCGTGTGCAGGGCAGGCTCGACCCGTGGATGCGGGCGAGCACGTCAGCCGCCTCGACCGCCTGGACCGGGCCCAACTCGATCTACCGCGAGCTGCCCGAGGTGGGACATTTCCCCCACCAGGAGGCACCGCACGCCACGAACCGCCTGCTGATCAAATTCCTGACCGGCGAACTGCACGACTGACCGGCCCGGGATCCCGGCGCCGACGACGGTGGGCTACGAGGAGCAGCCCCCCGTGTCGACGGGCCGGGTCAGCCCCGGCGCTGCGGCGACCTCGTCGGCGATCTCCTCGTTGGTGAGGACGAACCCGGTCTCCTCGTCATCGACGGCCGCACCGAAGACCATCCCGAGCACCCGGCCATCGACGTCGATGAGCGGTCCGCCCGAGTTGCCGCTGCGGACATCGGAACGCACCGTGTAGACCTCGCGGGTGACGGTCGTGCTGTCGTAGATGTCGGGGCCACGCAGGTTGAAGAGCTGCCGGACCCGAGCTGCGGACGCCCGATAATCCCCGCCGAGCGGATAGCCGAGCACGATGCCGTTGTCCTCGGCGGCCGCAGGTGCCTCGACGAACTCCAGCGGAGTCCCGAAGAAGTCGGGCACGTCGAGCACCGCGATGTCGCTCTCCGGGTCGTACAGGACGACGGTCGCGGGCAGCCGGGCCTCCCCGACCTCGATGGAGACCTGCTCGGCGCCTGCCACGACGTGCGCGTTGGTCATCACCCGCTGCGGGGCCACCACGAATCCGGAGCCGTTGAGCACCCGAGAGCAGGACGACGCCGTGCCGTGGACCTTCACCACGCTCTCCCGCACGGTCTGCACGGTCCGGCTGTTCTGCAACGCCGGGTCGGGCGGTTCCACCTGCGCGACGGGAGTCCGGGAGAACGGTTCGAGGACGCCGGGGAAGCCGGAGCCGTCGAGCAGTCTCCGCAGCTCGTCAGGCAGCGCGCGGGCGGCGGGCGGCATCACGGCGTCGACGGCGCCGAGCACCCTCGACTGGTTGACGGCACCCGCGAGCCACGGCACGGTGCCCGCCGAGGTCAACGGGAGCGCGATCAGCCAGGTGACGACGAAGACCGCCAGCCCCTGCACCACGCCCCCGAGCACGTTGTCCACCCAGCTCAGCTTCGGCGAGGTCATCCGCCTCTTGATGGACCGGCCAAGGTAGACGCCGAGGACCTCGCCGAGCACGACCAGCCCGAGCACCACGGCCAGGCCCACGAGCAGCCTGGCGTTGGGCGCGTCGACCAGATCGGCCAGGGCGGGAGCCAGGAGCACGCCGCCGACGGCGCCGAGGATCACCCCGGCGAAGGCGCAGACCGCGACGACCATGCCGTGTCGGACGCCGGACACGGCCGCGAGCACCGCCATCAGGATGACGGCGGCGTCGATCCAGTTCACCAGACCCCCTCGCCGTCCGGTGTCGGGCCCGCGTCCACCTCGCGCCAGGCGTCCGCGAGATCACGGACATCGGTGGCATCCCAGGGCTCGGCCCAGCCGCCCAGGGACAACAGGCTCGACAGGAGCCCTGCGGTGAAGCCCCAGACGAGCATTCCCGGAACCAGGAAGGCCGGCCCGACGTAGCCGGAGGGATGCCGCACCTGGAAGCGATTGGTGGAGTCGGCGAGGTGACCGAGGGGGACTCTGGCCACCGCCGAGGTCTCACCGAAGTCGACCGGCGCCACCGGCGAGGGCTGTGACCAGTGGGCCAGCACGGGCGTGACCAGGAATTTCGAGCGGGGAACGTACAGCTCCGGGAGCAGGGCGACCGGGGTGATGCCCTGACGCAGAACGCCGACCTCCTCCGCCGCCTCCCGCAGCGCCACCTCGACGGGACCGTTGTCCGACGGCTCGGCCACTCCGCCGGGGAAGCCGACCTGTCCGGGGTGATGGGTCAGGCCGTCGGCTCGGCGAAGGAGCAGCACGTCGGGCCCGGTGCCGGGGCCCGCGCCGTCCTCGCCGAACAGGACCAGCACCGAGGCAGGCCGTGGGCTGTCCTCGCTGGGCGGCGGCACCGAGGCCAGCATGGCGGGATCCACGCGTCCGCTGGAGGCGATCAACCTGCTCAACCAGCCAGGACCCTGCGCAGGATCCACCAGCGGCCCACCACGCCTGGACTGGGTGCGTCCCCGACCTTCCTGAGTCATCAACTCTGCTCCAGATAACGCGCCACGGCTTGCCGCGCCTGTTCGGTGTCCTCGAACGGCGCGGGCGGATGTACCGGATGGATGGCGCCCGCCTCATCCACCACATAGTTCGCAGGCATCACCGGCGCGCGCAGCGCCCGGATCGCCAGATCGTTCGCATCGTGCACCGAGGGCAGTTCGGCGCCGAGTTCGGCCAGGAGATCGCGGCCGGCGTCGAGATCGCTACTCCGTTGGATGCCGAGTACCGGGATGGCATCGGGCTCCTGGGCGTACTCGGCCAGCACCGGCAGTTCCTCCAGGCAGGGCGCACACCACGTCGCCCACACGTTTAACAGCACCGGTCCCTCGGCCACCAGCTCGCCGAGATCCTGCGTCGTGCCGTCCGCGAGATCGGTGACCTCGATCCCGCTCAGGTCGGCGGCTCGCACCGCAGTGGGCGGCTCCTGATCGAACTGGTCGGCGGAGCCGCCTGCGTCCTGTGCCTGTCGATCGGGGTTCGCGGCCGGGCCGAAGCCCTCGTCGCGGGGCCACAGCGCGACCACACCCGCCACCGCGAGCGCCAGTACCAGGATCGACCACCGGATGTTCGCATTCATCGCTGGTCACCGGTCGGGTCCGGGTCCTCGGCCCCCGTCGGTTCGCCGGTACCTGTCGTTCGCGCGGGCCCAGGCCCGGAGTCTGTCGCAGGCGTCTCCGCCGCAGGCTCCCTCGCGGGCGATGCCGCCGCAGGCTCGACGGGTTTCGCGGAGGTCGCGGCCTCCTCGACCGACGCGTCGCCCAACCCGGCCAGCCGAAGCAGGTGGGGCGCCTCGACCCCCTTGACCAGGCGCGCGGCCTGCTCCGGCTCGACAGTGCCGACTCCGAAAGACGGACAGGATCGGGCGAGCAGGCAGGCGCCGCAGGCGGGTCGACGGGAATGGCAGACCCGGCGTCCGTGGAAGATCACCCGGTGGGAGAGCATCGTCCACTCGCGTCGAGGGATCAGCTCGCCGATCGCGTGCTCGATCTTCACCGGGTCGGTGAGGGTGGTCCAGCCCCAGCGCTGCACCAGCCTGCTGAAGTGGGTGTCCACCGTGATTCCAGGCACGTCGAAGGCGTTGCCGAGGATCACGTTCGCGGTCTTGCGCCCGATGCCGGGGAGCCGGACCAGCTCTGCCAACGTCGACGGCAGCTCGCCGTCGAAACGTTCGACCAACGCGGTACCGAGCCCGATCAACGAGGTCGTCTTGTTACGGAAGAAGCCGGTCGGCCGGAGGATCTCCTCCAGCTCCGCTCGATCGGCGCCCGCGTAGGCGGCAGCATCGGGATAGGCCGCGAACAGGGTCGGCGTCACCTCGTTCACGCGCCGATCGGTGCACTGAGCGGAGAGGATGGTGGCGGCGGCCAGCTCGAGCGGGGTACGGAAGTCCAGTTCGCAATGCGCGTCCGGGTAGGCCTCGGCCAGCGAGCGGTTCATCCGGCGAGCCCGCCGAACGAGCGCGAGGCGACTCTCGGGCGCCCGACCTCCCGACCCGGCGACGGGCTGAGCGCGGGAAGCACTGGTCTGCACGCCCACAGCCTACGGGCGGGGTCGGCTGCCATGTCCTGCCTCCACCATCCGGGGGCAAAGCCATCACCCACTGGCGGGTTCGGCGGACCCCGAACGACGCCACCCAGCGTGATGAGTCACTATCGAAACATCATGACTGCCTGGTTCGTCATCGCCGTTCCGCTCGTGATCATGTTCTTCGCGCTCTTCATGGAGCGCGTCGAATCCGGCATCCGAAACGTCTCGGTCCGTGAGGACGACGTGGAGGAGCTCCTGGACAACGCCCGTCCCGACGAGGTTCGCGCCCTGGCAGGCCAGGGGATCGGCCGCGCACTCGAACTCTTCCGACTCCGCAGGAAGGGCCGTTCCGGCAGGCTCAAGGCCCGCAGGCCCCGCTGACTCCAAGACCCGGCCGCCGCGCACTACAGACCGCAGGTAACGCGGTCTCTGTTACCGCGCAGTTAGACTGCACGGAGCGATCGGCGGCACCAGGCTGGCACTCGTAACGGAGAGTGTCCGCCTTGAGGTGACCGCCGCGTCTCGACAGGAGGGACGAGGTGGACGAGACCCTGGCCCGTGCGGGCATCTTCCAGGGTGTTGAGCCTGGAGCCGTGGAGGCTCTCACTCAGACGCTGGAGCCGGTGGAGTTCTCCCGTAGCCACGTCATCTTCACTGAGGGTGAGCCAGGCGACCGGCTTTACATCATCCAGTCCGGCAAAGTGAAGGTCGGCAGGAAATCGCCGGATGGCAGAGAGAACCTGCTCGCCATCATGGGTCCCTCAGACATGTTCGGAGAGTTGTCGATCTTCGATCCAGGTCCGAGGACGTCCACGGCGACCACTGTCACCGAGGTGCGGGCGCTGAGCATGGACCGACCCGCGCTGCGGGAATGGATCAGCAAGCGGCCGGAGATCGCCGAGCAGTTGCTGCGTGTGCTGGCCAGAAGGCTACGCAGGACCAACAACATGCTCGCCGACCTCATCTTCACCGACGTGCCAGGCCGGGTGGCCAAGGCGCTGCTGCAACTCGCACAGCGCTTCGGCAGCCAGGAGGCAGGGCTGCTGCGGGTGACCCATGACCTGACCCAGGAGGAGATCGCCCAGTTCGTGGGCGCCTCGCGGGAGACGGTGAACAAGGCCTTGGCCGACTTCGCGCACCGTGGGTGGCTGCGCCTGGAAGGCAAGAGCGTGTTGATCCTGGACCCGGAGCGGCTGGCTCGACGAGCACGGTAGGCGACGAGAGAACCAGAGAAGAACGGAAGGACCGGGCGCCACCCCCGACGTGGCGCACCGGTCCTTCCGTTCTCTGGCGTAGCCCGTCCCCCGACGAGCCACGCTCCCCCACCCTCCGGCGACGGCCCCGATCCGTTTCGGCCGAAGGAAGGTCCCTACAGAGGAGATCCTGCCGTAGACGCGAGAGCGGGCTCTCACGAGGTCCGGATGTCTTCTTTCTCAGAAGACGTGAAAACCCGGTCAGACGTTGCGTCCGAGGGAGAGAAAATCCGGGGAGTGTTATCGATTCGAGACTTTGAGCACGGCTGGGCCGTCAGCCTACCGCTGTTCGTGACTGAACACACCTCGTTATTTACTGGTACGTTCGTACCATATTGCGGCACACTAGGCAGGTGTCCGATGCAGCCAGCCTTGCCGACTACCGGAGCGCACTGACCACCCCCGGAGCCACGGGTCCGGTGATCGCCGCGCTCTTCGGCAGGCTGCCGATCGCCATGGTCGGCATCTCGCTGCTGCTCTACACCCAGAGTCAGACCGGTTCGTTCGCCACGGCAGGACTCGTCTCCGGCGCGGCGTTGATCGGCGTGGCGATGGGCTCCGTCGCGCAGGGCCGGATCGTCGACCGCTTCGGTCCCACCCGGCCCCTCTTCGTCTTCTCGACGGTGTTCGCCGCTCTGGCGGTACTGGAGGTGGCCGCGATCGAGCTGCGGGCCCCGGTCCCGACGCTCGTCGGATGCGCCCTCGCACTCGGGCTCAGCCAGCCGCAGGTCGGCAGCGCCTCGCGCGCCCTGTGGCATCGGCTGCTGCCGCCCGGTCCCGCGCGCACCGCCGCCTACTCGTACGAGGCGATCAGCATGGAGGTCTTCTTCATCCTCGGTCCGGGCCTGGCGGGACTGTTCGTCACCGCGCCGTGGCCGGGCACCGGGCTGGTCATCGGCGTCGCCACGCAGTTTTTGGGCTCCGTCGCCTTCGCCATGACGCGCACCGTGCGTGCCTGGGGCAGCCGCGAGACCGCACCCGCGCACAGCGGCGGCCTGCTCGGGGCGTTCGCCCGCCCTGCGGTGCGGACCGTCGCACTCACCGCCCTCGGCTTCGGGCTGGTGATCGGCTTCATCGAGGTCGCCGTCCCGGCCTCGGCGACCGCAGCAGGACATCCCGGCGTCGGCGGCCTGCTCCTCAGCCTCTGGTCGGTCAGCTCGGTCCTGTTCGGAGTGCTGTACGGCATGCGCCCGTGGCCGCGCCCGCTGTATCTCCGGCTGCCCGTCCTGCTGGGCGGCTTCGCGCTGTTGAGCGCGCTGCTCGCGATCCCGACATCACTGATCGGGCTGGCCATGGTGATGGTCCTGGTCGGCACCCTGATCACGCCGCAGTCGACCGCGCATTCGCTGGCGATCGAGGCGGCGGCCCCGCCCGGCGCCGCCGCAGAGGCGTTCGGCTGGGTCATCACCTCCGTCACGCTGGGGCTGGCGATCGGCCAGAGCATCAGCGGCGCCCTGGTGGAGAGCGCGGGTCCGCCCGTCGCCTTCCTCTGTGCCTCGGCCGCAGGCGTGGTGATCGCGCTGATCGTCTGGCTGCTCCGCCACACGGTCTCGGGCAGGCCGCCCGAACGACAGGGGACGACGGTGGTCACCGCCACCCCGAGACCCGGTCAGGCGGCGGGCGCCGGTGCGCCGGACGCCGACCCGAGTGCCTCGGCGCCGCAGTCCGTCTGATCCCGACATCCCCTCGGTTCTCGGCGCACTCGGTCCTCAGGCAGACTCGATCCACAGTGTGCAGTCCGGCGCGCATCGCCGGGGCGGGCCGACGGCGCACGACGCCCGTCCGCCGGGCCAGCTCCGCACAGGTGTGGCTCGCGTGGCTCGGATCGTCGTACCTCCTGCCTAGTCTTCGCGGATGGACCTGGACCTGACCGCGCCGACCGCGAGCCTGGCCTCCGCCGTCGCCGACGTGACCAGACTGCTGCCCACCCGCGTGATCGAACCGGTGCTGACCGGGATAGTGCTGCGTGGCGACGCCGAGGGCGTCACGCTCTCCGGCACCGATCGCGAGCGCGGCATCCGCCTCTGGGCGCCCACCCTGTGTCATGTCGACGGCGAGGTCCTGGTCCCGGCCAAGCCGCTGGCCGAGACCCTGCGCACCGTCGACACCCCGGAGATCCGGCTCGTCGTCGAAGGCTCGCGGCTGGCGGTCCGCACGCCGCAGGCAAGGTTCGCGCTGCCGCTGCTCGATCTCGACACCCATCCCGGAGTGCCGGCTCCGCCTGCCCGGCTCGGCGTCGTCGCGGGCGGCGCGTTGCGGGCGGCACTCGCGCCGGTGGCCGCCGCCGCATCCCGCGACGACGCGCTGCCGGTGTTCACCGGGGTCCGCATCGCATCCGAGGGTGATCGACTCGTCCTGATGGCCAGCGATCGATTTCGGCTGGCCACGGCCCGGCTGCCGTGGCGACCGGTCGACACGACGCCGATCGACGTGCTGCTGCCCGCCAACACCCTCGCCGAGATCCTGCGACGGATCCCCGACGGTGCCGAGGTCGGGCTGCATGCCGACGAAGACCGTGCCGCGCTCACCTGGGAGCGGTCCGGTCTGATCACGGCCCTCCTCGCCACCCCGTTCCCCAGCACCGACCGTCTGCTGTCGGTGACACCCGACACCACCGCGTGGGTGGAGGCCGACGTGCTCGCAGGCGCGGTCCGGCGCGCGCTGCCCTACACCGGGCCCCACGGTCTGATCAGTCTCGAGGTCGGCGACGCCGAGCTGCGCGTGCGCGGGGTCGACTCGCAGACCGGCGAGTCGGAGGAGATGGTGAAGGCGGTCGTCGACGGCGGCAGGCCGACCCGACGTTTCCAGGCTCGCAACCTCGCCGACGGGCTCAAGGCCTTCGCAGGCGAGCAGGTCCGGCTGGCCGTGCCCGACATCGATCGGCGGGGCACGGTGCTCACCGGTGAGGCGCGGCGTGACGAGGTCGAACTGACCTATCTCGTCGCGCCGTCCCGAGGCGGCGGGCACTGACCGTCGTCCGCACCGGGTGCCTGCTCGCGTAGTGGGCAGGCAGGCCAGGCGAGACCGACAGCCACGGCAACGCAGGCGCCGCCCAACCTGCCTTCCCGAGTGGTCAGCCGTGTTCTCGCAGGTACACGAGCTGCGCCTCCACCGACCACTCGGCAGCGGGCCAGAGATCCCGGTCGACGTCTGCGTAGACCAGCTCGACGACCTGACGTGCCGTCGCGTCCGGCCCGAGTTCGGCCAGCGCGGCGCGGATCTGGTCCAGTCGCCGGAGGCGATGGTCGAGGTAGGCCGAGGCGACGGCACTGACGTCCGGCAGCTCCGGTCCGTGGCCGGGCAGCCCGACCGTGCCTGCAGGCAGGTCGATCAGCCTGCGCAGCGAGTCGAGGTAGTCGACGAGGCGGCCATCGGGATGGGCCACGATCGTGGTACCCCGCCCCAGGACCGTGTCGCCGGTGAGCACCGAGTGGTCGCCTTCGATCAGCAGACAGCGGGAGTCGGAGGTGTGCCCAGGCGTCGCGAGCACGCGTAGTCGAAGGCCTGCGGCCCGCAGGAGTCGTCCGTCGTCCAGGCCGTTCTCCCCGCCTGCAAGCGGGAGGCGCAGGGCCGGATCGGCCGCGAACAGCGGCGCCCCGGTCCGCTCGGCGAAGCGCGGCGCTCCGTCGGAGTGGTCGGCATGCCGATGGGTGAGCACCACGGCGGCCACCGGCCCGGCGGCCGCGATGCGATCGAGATGATCCTCGTCGTCGGGGCCGGGATCGACCACCACGCAGTCGGCAGCACCTGGCGCCCGGAGCACCCAGGTGTTGGTTCCCGCCAAGGTCATCGGGGAGGGGTTGCGGGCCAGCAGCACGGAGGCGACCGCGGTGACGGGCCGCAACACTCCATAGGCCGCGCCGTCGGCGCAGGCTCCGCTCGTCGAGACGGTCATCTCGGCACCGTCCCGCCCGCGGAGGCCGACCCGGTTTCGACCGTCGTGGCATCCTCCCCGTAGTCGGGGTCGCCCGGCATCAGCAGCCGCAGCACGGCACCATCCCTGATGATCTTCGGAACGATGCGGTCCACCGTCCGCTCTGCGGCGAAAGCCGTCTCGACCGAGTCGCACTCGGCCAGCTCCGCAAGGACGTACCACGTCGGCGGCAGCAGGGCGATCTCCCCGGCCTCCCAGGACCGCAGCGCATCCGCCGGACGCTGCCAGCCGCCGGTGTCCGCCTCGGAGGTCGCCCAGTCGGCCCGCTGGCCGACGGGAAGAGCCGCCAGCAGGAACCGGGTGTCGTAGCGACGAGGCTCGACGATCGGAGTCACCCAGTTGGCCCACGGTCGCAGCAGATCGGCACGCAGCACCAGCCGCTCCTCGGCGAGGAACTCGGCCAGCGAGAGGTCTCGGCTCTCCAAGCAGGCCCGGTGTTCCGCATAACCGGAGGTGTCGGCGAGCAGTCGGTCGGCGGCAGGCCCGGCCAGCAGCACCCCCGTCTCCTCGAAGGTCTCCCGGACCGCCGCGCAGACCACCGCCCTGGCCAGCTCAGGCGAGCAGCCGAACCGCTGCGCCCACCAGGCTGGTTCGGGGCCTGCCCAGGCGACCGACACATCAGAGTCCCTCGGGTCGACCCGTCCGCCAGGGAAGACGCTCATGCCTGCCGCGAAGGCCATCGTGGTGACGCGGCGCAGCAGGAAGACCTCGAGGCCGGCCTGGCCGTCCCGCACCAGGACGATCGTCGCGGCGTCCCTCGGCCGGGCAGGCGGCGACGGAACGACGTCGGGCATCAATTCGGCTGGGAGGAAGAAGTCCTTGGGCAGTTCCGGCACTCCGCCACTCTATGACCCTCCATCATGGGCGGGTGAGCGAACAGATCGAGGAGATCGCGACGCCGGTGGCGAGACCGGGCGTCCGAGGGTGTCTCGGCCGGATCGCCCTGATCATCGCGGGCAGCGTGCTCGGCACGATCCTCACCGTCCTGCTCGGACTCGCGATCCTGGTGCCGTGGCGGAGCGAGAACATCGAACTGGTCGTCACCGACCCCGGGATCAGGCCGGACCCGAACACCGATTCTGCCGCCGACTCCGCGCCGAGCATGCCGACGGTCGAGCTGCGCACCGCACGCAGCCTGGTCAGCGCCACCAGCACCGTGTGGATCGGTGAGCGTCTCGGCGAGCGGGGATTCCACGGGCTCGCCATCCCGGTGCCGGTCGCGGTGGCCGAGGATCTGCGGGCGGAGCGGACCGAGACGGGACTTCGGCTGCGCGACGACGACGGCTTCGAGATCCTCGTTCCTGCCGCCTGGTGGGAGCCCGGTCGGTGAGGGCGGCGCGCACGCCGTCGCCGCGGAGCCGTCCCGAGATCGCCGAGACGACTCCCCACACGCGGTGTCGTTCGAGGACGCGGACCGGCAGGATGATGATGTGGAAGCACGAGAGCAGACGACGGATCAGCAGCTTCGGGTCGGGCTGATCGGCGCGGGCCACTGGGCCGGGGCGGTGCACGCTCCGGGCATCGCGAATCACCCCGGCACCAGACTGACCTCGGTCTGGGCGCGCAGGCCTGCCGCCGCCGCCGAGATCGCGGGGCTCTACTGCGCCGAGGTCGCCGACGACCCTGCCGCGCTGTTCGACTCGGTCGACGCGGTCGCCTTCGCGGTGCCGCCGGACGTGCAGGCCGAACTGGCGGAGAGTGCGGCGCGACGCGGCAGGCATCTCATCCTGGAGAAGCCGCTCGCCACGTCGCTGGCCGCCGCCGAGCGGCTCGCCGACGCCGCGTACGACAACGACCTCGCAACGCTCGTGTTGCTGACCAGGCGATTCGCGCCGGACGTCCGGTCCTGGCTCGGCGAGATCGCGGAGCTTCCCGGCTGGCAGGGCGGCTCGGTCCGCTGGCTCTCCGGCGGCCTGCTCAACGATCGCTTCGCAGGCTCACGCTGGCGCCATGCCGAAGACGGCGGGCTGCTCGACATCGGACCGCACGCGGTCGACCTGATCGACGCGGCGCTGGGGCCGGTCACCGGCGTCGCTGCCGCGCACCGCACGCCTGCGGGGTTGTGGCAGCTCGTCCTCGAGCACCAGAGCGGTGCGAGCAGCACCGCGTCCCTGTCGCTGCACACCCCGGTGCGCCCGTCCATCAACGAGCTCACGGTGTTCGGCGAACACGGCCACCGCGAGTTCCGGGGCACCACCATGGAGCCCGCGACCAGCTACGCGGCGCTGCTCGACGACTTCGTGGCGATGGTGCACAGCGGGCTGCACGAACACCCCTGCGACGTGCGCAGGGGCCTGCATCTGCAACGCATCCTCGCGTCGGCGCGGGAACTGGCCCACGCCTGAGCCCGGCGACCCGGCTGGAGGCGTCTCCCCTCAGTTCGGCGCCTGGAAGGGCGGGTAGCCGTTGTTCGGTCGGTGCGGCACGCCTGCGGTCGCCGTATGGGAGATGCCGTCCATCCCGGTGATCCGCGTGATCGGACCGGTCTGCTCGACGTTGCTCACGGCGTGCCTGCGTCCGGAGGACGTCGAGGAGCCGCCGTGCTCCGCCGACGGCTCCTCGCTGGAGCCGCCCTGCTCACGCTGCGCGAGTTCCTCGTGCAGCTTGCGCAGGAGATCACGTTCCTTCTCCGTCAGTTTGGAGTCCGCACCGCCGTTCGAGTCCGCGCCGCCGTCGGCGGACTCCGCCTCAGCGGGCCCGGTGTTCCAGGGCCCGGCGCTCGACGAGTCGGCGCCCGGGTCGGACTCGACGGGGTCGTCTGCGAAGGGCCGCTCCACGCCGGGAGAACGAGCCGGGTCTCCGGTGAAGTCGACGACGGACCCCGAGTCGGCCGCGACGTCGGAGTCCCGATCCGTCAAGGTCTCGGCGGTGGAGAAGGTCCGGGTCGGCTCGTCGCTCATCGCACCGGAGGCGCTCCCGGCGGGTTCGTCGACGAGTTCCGGCCCGGTGTCCGGCGTGACGACCGACGGCTGCCGCCGAGCCCAGGACGACCTGCGCGACCGGGTCTCGACCACGGCGTCGGGGCCGTCGAATCCGTCGATCTCTGCGTCGGAGACGCCTGCCTCGTCCGGTCTCGGCAGCCGAACGACCTCGGCGACCACATCGGCCGCATCGTCGACGTCGGCCGCGACATCGACGACGGGCTCCACGGCCACGGAGCGTTCATCGACGTCGTTCGACGCGGCGGGGTCCGGTCTCGGCGCGGTACGGGGCATCCAGGACGGTCGATCGGCACCACCGCCGTCGTCATCGGCTGCCTCGGCCCCGCCGCTCTCGGAGTTTCCGGCGGAGCGGGAGGACTCCCGAGGAGACTCCATCACCTGATCCGCGGTGGCGGCGGACCGCGTGGACCGACGAGAGGACCAGTCGGTGCCCCGAGATCCGGTGGTGGAACGCCAGTGCGAGTCGCCCGTGCTGCGGTTCGGCGACTCCGCGTCCGACGGGTACGGCGGCGCCGGGGGCGCGGGCGCGACGGCGGGCTCGGCTGCCACGTAGCTCCTCGGCGACGCGGCGGCGGACGGTCCCGGCCCGACGGCGGGGGTGGGCAGCGGAACCTCGACGGCGGCGGACAACGCCTGCGCGTGATAGTCCGAGAGCCCGCTGCCCTCTCGCCAGGTGTCGACGATCGCCGACACGCCGAGATCCAGCAGCTCCTGGCTCAGCAGAAACGCCAAGGCGTGCGGAAACCCAGACCGCCCCACCTCGGCCAGCACCACCCGTTGCGTCCCGCCCGCAGGCGTGGGTCCGGCGGGGGTCAGTCGAGAGACACAGCGCACCCAGTTCAGGGCAGGCAGCCTGCCCGCAAGCCGGGAGAGGACCTCGGTCAGCTCGGCGATCGGCTCGGACTCCGAGGTGAACCGGTGCTGAGTCGACGGAAGCTGTTCCATGAGGTTCAGCCGTGCGGCCAGCGCAGGAGGAGACCGGACCTCGACCAGCAACGAGGACAGCTCGTCGCGCTCCGGAATGGTCACGGGCACCGCGCCCGCCACCAGACAACCCGTCAGGAAGTCGGTCGCGCGATCGAACTCGCCGAGGGCGAGCAGCTCGCGAGCACGCACGAGGGCGTCGTCGTCGATGCGCCCCGCCATCGCGAGTAACAGGTCGTGGATGCGGCTCGACACGTCCAGCGCCTGGCCGCCGAGCCCCTCCCTGGTCAGCGAGGTGTCAGCCATGCCGGATCTCTCCTTCCGCCCCGCCGGGCAACGACGGGTATCGAGCGTGAGCTGCTCAAGCGTGGGTCAAACGCGCCGGTCCGGTCAGGACCACCTCGGAGTCGGCCCAGGCGGCCCGGTGATAGGAGGGCAGCCGCTGCTCCGGCAGCGCCACCTCCACACAGGGGTCGTGCTCGCCGAGCGCCCGCAGCACTCGCTGCAGCTCGGCGGTCAGCCGGACGTGCTCGGCGGCGGCGCTGACCAGCAGCACCCGACGAGGATCATCCGCCGGTTCTCCGGTCATCCGCCACGTAGAACGCACCTCGCCGATGCTGGCCCGACCGCGCAGCACCGCACCGAGCACGACGGCGGCCGAGTCGCCCGCGTTCGTGCCCGACGGCGTGACGGAGGTGAATCGGAAGTTGGTCTGCGGCTCGGATTCGAGGGAGAGCACGCCTGCCAACAGGGCAGGCGAGGCTCCGGCAGGCACCAGCGCCTCGGTCAGCAGCCGGTGTTCCTCGGCGGTCAGACCGATCCGATCGTGCAACAGTGTCCGGGGCAGGGCACGGGCGATCACCGCCTCGGCGCCGCCGTCCAACCAGTCCCGGTATCGCCAGAGCTCGTCGTCGTCCAGCCTGCCTGCCAACCGGAACAGCAGCTCATGGCACAGCGTCTGGGGCGTCCCCACCACCGGGTTTCTCCGTTCAGGTTCAGGCGACTTCGACGATGATCTCGACCTCGACCGGGGCGCCCAGCGGAAGCTCGGCCACCCCGACCGCCGATCTCGCGTGGCCGCCGGTCTCGGGGAACACCTCGCCGAACAACTCTGAGGCTCCGTTGATCACTGCGGGCTGGCCGGTGAAGCCCTCGGCCGACGCGACGAAGCCGACGACCTTGACGACCCGGACAACCGAGTCGAGTCCCACCAGTGCATGCACGGCGGCCAGCGCGTTGAGCCCACAGGTCCTCGCGTAGGCCTTGGCCTCCTCCGGACTGACCTCGGCGCCGACCTTGCCGGATGCCTGGAGCGATCCGTCCACCAGCGGCAGCTGGCCGGAGGTGTAGACCTGCGAACCGGATCGCACGGCGGGCACGTAGGCCGCCACCGGCGCCGCGACGGGCGGCAGCTCGATGCCGAGTTCGGCCAGACGTGCCGTCCAGGACTGCCGATGCTGCTCGGTCACCCGACCATCACCCCTTCGGTCGCTTGAGATAGGCGACGAGTTGCTCACCGGTCGGGCCGGGCAGAACCGTCACCAGCTCCCAGCCGTCCGCGCCCCACTGATCAAGAATCTGCTTGGTCGCGTGGATCAGGAGCGGGACCGTGGCGTACTCCCACTTTGTCATTGACGGAGGGTATCTGTTGATCCGAGCTCGCGGTGCCCTCCCCACGAATGGGTGTATCGACACGGCCGTTCGGACGCGTTGCGGCGTCTCGCATCCGGCTAGCGTTGAGGAGTGGAGACGTGGCGGATCATTGCGACCGGACTCATGGTGGTCGGGGGCCTGATCTTGGTGCTGGTAGCCATGGCCCAGGCACGGGATCGACGAGGCAGTACGCGGATCGACGTGCTGCGAGCTGGGGGAATCTCGCTCGCCCTCCTCGCGGTCTGCGTGGCTCTGGTCGCCACCGTGCTGTCGCCGACCTTCGCCTGGGGACTCGTCGCGGCCACCGCGATCGCCGTGACGGTGATCACGCTCGCCGAGTAGCCGATGCCCTGATCGACGACTGAAACCTCACCAACAGGCGAGACACGAGTCAGGGAAAGGGACGCACACGTTCCCGACCCACTGCCCGACCCCCTTAGGCTGACCGCGTGAGGGCGTCGACCGCCGGATGGACAGAGCAGCTTGCCCGAGTCCGACTGCACGTGATCACCGGTAAAGGTGGCACGGGCAAGACGACGGTGGCGGCTGCCCTCGCCCTCGCACTGGCCGACCGAGGCCGCCGGGTGCTGCTCGTGGAGGTCGAGGACCGACAGGGCATCGCGGGCGTCTTCGGAACGCCGCCCCTGCCTTACTCCGAAGAGCACCTCGCGACCGGCCCCGGCGGCGGCGAGGTCCTCGCGCTGGCCATCGACGCCGAGGCCGCGCTGCTCGAGTACCTCACGATGTTCTACAACATGGGGTTCGCCGGTCGGACGCTGCGCAGGATGGGCGCGGTGGAGTTCGCGACCACCCTCGCGCCCGGTCTCCGTGACGTGCTGCTCACCGGGAAGATCAAGGAATGCGTGCGTCGGATCGACGAGCGCGGACGACACGTCTACGACACAGTGGTGGTGGACGCGCCGCCGACCGGACGAGTGGTCAAGTTCCTCGACGTCACTCGGGCGATGGCGGACCTGGCGAAGGTCGGCCCGATTCGAAGCCAGAGCGACGGCGTGGTGCGACTGCTGCACTCCGGCGACACCGCGGTGCACCTGGTGAGTCTCTTGGAGGAGCTTCCCGTGCGCGAGACCCTGGAGGCGGTGGCGGAACTCGACGCCGCAGACCTCCGGCCGGGTGCCGTGCTGGTCAACCGGGTGCGTCCGCCTCGGCTGCCTGTCCGATCGATCACGGCGGCGGCAGGCGGCCGGGTCGATCCCGCCAGAGTGCGCGCCGGACTCGAATCGGCCGGGCTGAACCTGGACGAGGCGACCATCGAGGATCTCGTGGCGGAGACGATCGAACACGCGATCGGCGTGCAGTCCGCGACCAGGGCGCGGCTCGAGCTCGAACAGCCCGACCTTCCGACGCTCGAACTGCCCGAGTTCACCGACGGGATCAACCGGACGACGCTGTTCGAGCTGGCCAGGGCACTGCGAGACCAGGGAGTTCGGTGAATCAGATGCCGGACGCACCGCAAAGAGGACCGCGCCGCCGCCCACCGGGGCTGGCCGTCGACTCCTTGATCGACGATCCGGCGACGACGGTGCTGGTCTGCTGCGGCTCGGGTGGGGTCGGCAAGACCACGACCGCTGCGGCGCTGGCGCTGCGCGCGGCCGACCGAGGGCGACGGACGGTGGTGCTGACCATCGACCCGGCGCGCAGGCTCGCCCAGTCACTCGGGCTGAAGGAGCTGTCCAACCAGCCCAGACAGGTACGCATCCCCGGCTACCAGCCCCGCGGCGAACTGCACGCGATGATGCTGGACATGCGGCGCACCTTCGATGACATGGTGCTCGCCCACGCAGGCCGAGAGCGGGCCGACGCCATCCTGACCAACCCGTTCTATCAGACGATCTCCACGTCCTTCTCCGGTACGCAGGAGTACATGGCGATGGAGAAGCTGGGCCAGCTCACCCAGGACGGCTCCTGGGATCTGATCATCGTCGACACGCCGCCGAGCCGCTCGGCACTGGACTTCCTCGACGCTCCACAACGGCTGTCCACGGTGCTGGACGGCAAGCTCATCAGGCTGCTCTCCGCGCCCGCCAGGGCAGGCGGGCGCGGTATCCGCAGACTGGTCGGCGCGGGGTTCTCGCTCTTCAGCAAGGCGGTGTCCACCGTCGTCGGTGGTCAACTCCTCGCCGATGCCTCCGCATTCGTCCAGGCATTCGACAGTATGTTCGGCGGTTTCCGCGAACGTGCCGAACACACCTACCGCACGCTGCGGTCACCTGGGACGGCGTTTCTGGTGATCGCCACTCCCGAACCGGACGCGTTGCGGGAGGCCTCTTATTTCGTGGACCGGCTCGCGGGCGAACAGATGCCGCTCGCAGGCCTGGTGATCAATCGAACCCATCCGATCATCGCGAGTCTGCCCGCGACGACCTCGCTGTCGGCCGCCGACGACCTGGCGCGGCAGAACAGCAGCCCGCTGGCCGAAGCCGTGCTCCGGCTGCACGCGGACCGCGTGGCGCTGGCCGAGCGTGAGCTGCGGCTGCTGTCCCGCTTCACCAAGTCACACCCCGAGGTGGCCGTCGTCGGTGTCCCCGCGCTTCCCGACGACGTGCACGATCTCACCGGTCTTCATGAGATCGGCAACCGACTGGCCTCGGCCGAGTCCGCAGGCTGACGTCGTGGCGACGCCGAGCCCGAACGGACCTACGAGACCTGGTACTCCTCCATGTCGGAGTGATTGCGTCGCGCTTCCTGAAGCAGCTCCGCCCACGAGAGGACGTCGGGACGGCGCCGGAGCAGCGCACGCCGCTCGCGTTCCGTCATCCCGCCCCAGACACCGAACTCGATCCGGTTGTCCAGCGACTCGGCCAGACATTCAGTACGTACCGGACAGCCGAGGCAGACCAGCTTGGCCTTACGCTGTTCCGCTCCACGTACGAACAACTGGTCCGGGTCCTCGTCGCGGCACGCCGCCTTGATCCGCCAGTCCCCCTGGTCGAACATCATGTCCCCCAGCTCCTACCGTCTTCCGACTCTTTAGGGCACCCCCCGGCACCCGCTGTGAGCAACGTTCCACATCAGTGTCACGTTCTGCGTTTCCCTGTCGTGAGACGTTGACGGACTGTAGAGCCCGCCGGTTCCATCTAAATCACCGGGTACCTCAACAATTACTCAAGGTAACTCACAGTGGCACCCTTAGTCATCTATTCGGGTGGCATGCGCTCGTTGGTCCATTAGCACACCGCCCGTACCGCAGTACTGTTGGGTCCGTGCACCTCAGGACTCGGCTCCTCAAGCTCCTCGGCTTCTGTGCGTTGGCAGGCGTGCTGACGGCGGGTGTGCTGTTTCCCGTGGCAGGCGGCCTGGGCATGGTGTCCAATCAGGCCAGTAACACGGTGGACAGCATCTCGGCCGACCTGGTCAGCACCGACCCGCCGCTGCTCACCACGATCACCGATTCCGACGGCGCCGAGATCGCCTACCTCTTCGATCAGTACCGCGTGATCGTCGAACCGCACGAGATCGCGGACACGATGAAGGCCGCGATCGTGGCAGTCGAGGACCAGCGCTTCTACGACCACGAGGGCGTCGACTGGCGCGGGACGATCCGGGCGGCCATCACGAATCAGATGGAGGGGTCGATCGCGCAGGGCGGGTCGACGCTCACCCAGCAGTACGTGAAGAACTATCTGGTGCATGTCGTGTCCAACGGCAATCCGGCACAACAGGCGAAGTCGCAGGAACAGACGCCCGCTCGCAAGCTGCGGGAGATCAGGATCGCGCTCCAGCTCGAACAGCACCTGAACAAAGAGGAGATCCTCGCCGGATATCTGAACGTCGTGCCGTTCGGCAACCAGACCTACGGGATCGCCGCCGCCGCACAGACCTACTTCAACACCACCGCCGATCAGCTGACCATCGCCCAGTCCGCGATGCTCGCGGGCATCGTGAACAGCCCCGGCGCGCTCAATCCCGGCACCGCCCCCGAGGAGGCGTTGGTCCGGCGCAACGTCGTGATCGAGCTGATGGCCGCGCAGGGCAGGATCACTCCCGAGGAGGAGCAGGCGGCGCTCGCCGAGCCGCTCGGGCTGGCCGAACCACTGGGCAGGCCGCCGAACGACTGCGTGGGCGCCGGTCCCAACGACGGCTTCTTCTGCGAGTACGTCCTGGACTATCTGCAGCGGGCGGGCTTCTCGAAGGACCAGCTCAGACGCGGTGGCTACACCATCCGCACGACGCTGGACCAGGCCGCGAACGACGGGGCCAAGGAGTCCGCGATGCGGGAGGTCCCCAAGGACACGCCCGGCATCGCCAACGTCATGGCGATCGTGGAGCCCGGTACCGAGAGCCACAAGGTCCGCGCGCTGGTAGCCAATCGCGATTACGGGCTCGATCTGGAGTCGGGCGAGACGATGTACGCCCTGCCCAGCGACATGACCAAGTTCGGCGCGGGCTCGATCTACAAGGTGTTCACCACGGCCGCCGCCCTGGAGAAGGGCATGGGAATCTACAACGAGGTGGAGGCACCGCAGACCTACACCGCGATGACCTACATCAACAACGGCGACGGATACACGGTCTCCAATTACGGTGAGAACGGCTATCCCGCCGCGATGTCCCTGCAGGACGCGCTGGCGCAGTCTCCCAACACGTCGTTCGTGATGTTGCAGGAACGCGTGGGCCTGGACGCGTCGATCGACATGGCCGAACGGCTGGGCATGCGCGAGGGCATGGCGGGGGTGAACCACCGAGGCGATCCGGTCGACATCGACGCCGAGACCGAAGACCGGAACATGTCGCAGGGCGACTTCCTCAAGAAGCACAACATGGGAGCCTTCACCCTCGGCTTCACTCCGACGAGCGTGCTGGAGCTGGCGAACGTGTCCGCCACGATCGTCAGCGGCGGCGTGTGGTGTCCGCCCTCGCCGATCGAGGAGGTCCTCGATCGCTCCGGCAATCCGGTTCCGATCACCGAGGCGCCCTGCGAACAGGCCGTCGACGAGAAGCTGTCCGACGGACTGTTCCACGGACTCGCCAAGGACCATACGGACGGCACCGCCACCACCGCAGCCAACGCGGTCGACTGGACGCGCCCGATGATGGGCAAGACCGGCACCGCGCAGGACTATTACTCCGCCGGTTTCATCGGGGCCACCCCGCAGATGGCGGGCGCGGTCCTGACCTTCAACGACGGCCGGGAGATCCAGGGCATCTGCGACGGCGAGCCGCCTCGGCTGTGCGGGGGCGGCGGGAACATCTTCGGCGGTCGTGTCCCGGCGAGGACCTGGTTCTCGGCGATGACGCCGATTCACGAGTCGCTTCCGGTCGCCGAACTTCCCGAGCTCGACCCGAGGTACGCCGACGGCGGCGGGGACTCGCATGCCCCCGACGTGGTCGGCATGGACTCCGGTGAGGCCAGGAGGGTCCTGGAGGAGGCTGACTTCTCGGTCTCTGAGCAGTCGGTCGACGACGCACAGCCTCGGGGCATCGTGATCAGTCAGTCGCCGCAGGGCTTCGCGATGCCGGGAGACACCATCACCATCTCGGTCAGCACCGGCCGGGCGTCGGAGTCGGCCGAGACACCGCCCTCGCAGGGCGCCGGACCGAGTACGCCGCCGGGCAGCGCCCCGCCGCCCACGCAGCCGCCGGGCGGCGGTGACGGCGGACAACCGCCACAGCCACCGCCGCCGAGCGCGCCGCCACCTCCGCCGCCGCCCCCGACGCAGCCGCCGCAACCACCGGAGCAGCCGCCCCCTGGCGAGCCGCCGCCCGACATCGACCCGCCGGGCGACCAGCCGCCGGCGCAGGGCCCGGACGGGTGACGATGGACGGCGCCGCCCGAGCAGGCGACCCGACTACGGCAGGCGGGTGACGGTCGCACCGACTGAGCCCGGCGGCCCTGGAGTCTCAGGCGGCGACGGTCTCCTCGTCCAGCAGCGTGCGGGCGAGGACCGTCCCGCCTGCCAGCGCCGCCGGAGTGACGATCAGCGCGGCGAAGGGGATCAGCATCAGCAGGTAGTTGGGCAGGCCGAAGCCGAGGGCGAGCATCCGCCGTCGTCGCATCGTCCGGCGGCAGTCCACCAGACCGATGCCCCGTCGGCCCATGGGCAGCGAGGTGATCTCCAGCGCGAGCAGCCAGGAGCCCACCAGGACCGCCAGCAGCGGGACGATCAGGCCGAGGATCGGGATGAAGCCGAGGCACAGCAGGACGACGGCCCAGATCAACGAGCGCAGCAGCATCCGAAGGGCGTCGCCGAGGCCTGCGACCAGGGAGCTGAACCAGCCGGTCTGCGACTCGCCGACGTCCCCGCCCAGTTGCTCGTCGATCTCCTCGGAGATCGACTCGTAGATCGGTCCGCCGATCAGAAGCGTCACCGTCAGGAACATGGTCTGGGCCAGCGCGATGACGGCGGCGAAGGCGACGATCCCGACGGTGATCCGCGTCAGCGACCGCAGCGGCTCACCCCAGCCGTCTGCGAACGGGGTCAGCCAGGCGGTGATGTCGCCGCTGAAGATCACGAGTGTGATCAACAGGGCGAGGTAGAGAAGCGATGTCAGCAGGGCGGGCACGGCGCCTCGAAGCAGATGGCGGCGTGAGCTGAAGATGAGCGCGTAGCCGCGACCTGCGATTCCCAGGCCGGTGAACGCGTCTCGCACAGGGCGGATCACGGGCGGAAGACTATGTCAGTGATCGTCTGATGCGTATCAAGACGAGAACCTCGGCGATCAGACATCGACGCGCGGCAGGTCCGGCCGCGCACTGAGCCGCGGGCAGGCCGCCGACGGGTCCCGGACGGCCCCGCCCGACCGGCAGCAGCTCACCGCAGGACGCGGTGCCCGCCGCCGGCCGGCCCCGACGGTTCGCTGAGGCCACGATCGCCGACGCATCGCGTGCGACCGTTCCACTCCCCGGCTGCAGTACACAGGCGAGCACGTTTCGGACGGCCCCGGCCTGCAGACGACTACGTCGTCGGAGTCCTGCGCATCGAAGCGAAGCCCGGTGCCCGGGGCCGTTCGGCCGCCTGCGAGCGGGAAGGACGCCGCCGACGTGGTCGTCCGGCGGCCGAGCTCGGCGTCATCCGCGACAGCGTCGGTCCATCGCGAAGGTCAGCCCTGGAGCAGTGCTCGCACCGCTGCGGCCACCCGACCGCCGTCGGCCCTACCCGCCGACTTCGCCGAGGCGATCTTCATCACCTGGCCCATCTGACGCTGGCCAGGACGCTCGCCGAGCGCCTCGGTGACCTCCGCCACCGCCTGCTCGGCGATGACGGCGAGTTCGGCGTCATCGAGCTGGGCAGGCAGATAACGACGCAGCACCTCGCCCTCGGCGCGCTCGGTCTCGGCCTTCTCGGAGCGCCCGGCCGCCGCGAAGGCCTCGGCTGCCTCATCGCGCTTCTTGGCCTCCTTGGCAAGGACCTTGAGCACCTCGTCGTCGGTCAGTTCTCTCGCGTTCTTCCCCGCGACCTCCTCGGTGGTCACCGCCGTGAGCGCCATCCGCAGGGTGGACACCACGAGGGCTTCTCGTGCCTTCATCGCGGTGACGAGCTCCGCCCTCAGTCGTGCTTTCAGCTCTGCCATGGGGAAGAACCTATCGGTCGGGCCTGCGCGCTGCTCACGAGTTCCGCCCGAGCCTCGACCGCTCTGGGCCCGCAGTGCGGGTCGCGACCGAGGCGAGTGGCTGCTTCGCCGGGACGCCGGGATTCGGCGTCGCCGCGTCGAGCCTTCTAGGCTGAGCGGGATGAACACCATCGGCCGCACCCTGATCGGGACCGCAGCGCTCGGCGTCGCCACCCTCGGTTATGCCGTCGGAATCGAGCGCAGAGCGTGGGCCCTCCGGCACGCGACGCTGCCAGTCCTGTCCCCCGGCGCACGACCACTCCGCGTCCTGCACATCTCCGACCTGCACATGATGCCGAACCAGCAGTCGAAGCAGCGGTGGGTGGCCGCGCTCGACGAACTGGAGCCGGACCTCGTGGTCAACACCGGGGACAACCTGGCACATCAGGCGGCGGTGCCCTCGGTGCTGCGTGCGTTGGGCCCGCTGTTGAATCGACGTGGCGTCTTCGTCTTCGGCAGCAACGACTATTACGCACCGAAGCCGAAGAATCCCGCGCGTTATCTGCTTCCCGCCCGAACGGCGAAGCGCATTCACGGCGTGCCGCTGCCGTGGCGCGACCTCCGGGCGGCTCTCACCGAGCGCGGCTGGCTCGACCTGACGCACCGAAGGCGCACCTTCAGCGTGCAGAGCAACACGATCGTGGCGGCCGGCGTGGACGATCCGCACCTTCGGCGGGACCGCTACGCCGACATCGCGGGCATCCCCGACCCGAAGGCGAGGCTTCGGCTGGGCGTGACCCACTCGCCGGAGCCGCACGTCCTGGACTCCTTCGCCGCCGACGGCTACGACCTGGTCCTTGCCGGGCACACCCACGGCGGCCAGCTGCGCATTCCCGGTTACGGGGCGCTAGTCACCAACTGCGGGATCGACCGATCGCGGGCCCGAGGGGTCTCTCGGTGGGGTGCACACACCTGGCTGAACGTCTCCGCAGGTCTGGGCACTTCGCCCTACGCTCCGGCGCGGTTCGCGTGCAGGCCGGAAGCGAGTCTGCTGACCCTCGTGCCCCGTGAGTCCCCCGACCATCCGAGCGTCCGAGCAACCCAGGTACCTGCCGGTTTCGGAAGTGGGCAGGACATCAGCTAGACTGTGTCTCGTCGAACGATGACCCCCTGGGAAATCGTGCGGCGGGCGGGGTGTGGCGCAGTTTGGTAGCGTGCTTCGTTCGGGACGAAGAGGTCGCAGGTTCAAATCCTGTCACCCCGACCAGCCGAAAGGCCAGGTCAGAGCATAGATGAGGGCGGGTCCGCTGCATGCGGACCCGCCCTTGTTCTGTCTCTAGGAGAAGTCTGAGAGACAGGTCCGGCCTTCGCCCCTCATTTCGTCTGGAGAAGGCCGTCCAGGACGAACACGAGCCGTGGAATGCACTCCGTCCTATGAGCCGCCGTCCCTCGCGTTGTCGGTCGGCTCAGCGCCGACGGCCAGGCACCGGGGCTGCGGCCGAGGCGTTCCCCGCCGATCGCACTCCTGCGGCGATCAAGGGCGCCGGAAGCAGCCGTTGGCCGACGGCAGGAACATCGCGATCACGGCAGCGGGCCCGCGAGCAGGTGGACGACCCGGACCACGGTGAAGAGGTCGCCTAGCGGGCCTGCGGGCCCGACGGCCTCGGCCAGGGGCTCCCCACGGCGCTCGGTCCGGTGTGCCACGCAGGCGTGCCGACCTTGACTATGCCCCAGCGTCACGGTGTGCAGTGCCGGCAGCAGAACCGACTGTCAGGAGTGTGAACACGTGAATCGAAGACGTGCTGTCGGCCGAGGAACGACCGTGCTGGCCGTGCTCGGACTCACCGGGACGTTGGTCGGGGTGCCTGCGGTGGCCGCCGAGCCGGGTGATGAGCGGACGACGCAGCTGCAGTGGGGTACGTGTCCCGAGGATGTTCCGGACGATCTGGCGCAGTTGCAGTGCGCCACCGTGCCGGTGCCCCTGGACTACAGCGACCCCGACGGTGAGCAGATCGAGATCACGATCTCCCGGCTGGCCAGTGCGAACCCGGACAAGCGACGCGGCGTCCTGCTGCTGAACCCCGGCGGTCCCGGCGGGTCCGGCCTGGACCTGCCCCTGCTCCTCACCTCTCAGGGTCTGCCCGCCGGCGTCATGGACAGCTACGACCTGATCGGCATGGACACCAGAGGGATCGGGCACTCGGCGCCGGTGAGCTGCGGCTTCACCGACGATCAGGAGTACAACGCCAACATCCCGCCGTATGCGGTGGACGAGGCGGCGGTCGTCGATCAGGCGAGGATCGCCCAGGGCGTCGCCGAGCAGTGCGCCGCGAACGACGACGAAGGACGACTCCGGCACCTGTCGACGGCGAACAAGGCCCGTGACCTGGACCAGATCCGGGCCGCGCTCGGCGAGGAGAAGGCCAGCTTCCTCGGGTTCTCCTACGGGACCGCGCTGGGCGCGGCGTACGCCTCGATGTTCCCGGCGACTGCGGACCGGGTCGTGCTCGACAGCAACATCGGCGACACCCACCTCGACCACGACGGCATGCGCCGATTCGCCCTGGGGATGGAGGAGACGTTCCCGGACTTCGCGAACTGGGCCGCCGCCCGGCACGACAGCTACGGCCTGGGCAGCACGCCCGAGGAGGTCCGCGAGACCTACTTCACCCTCGCCGAACGACTCGACGAGACCCCGATGCCCGGGCTGGACGGCAGCTTCTTCCGGCTCTTCGCCTTCGTCACGCTCTACGACGAGTCGTCGTACGGCACGACGGCGCAGGCCTGGCAGTCGCTGCTCGAATCCGGTGACGCGACGCAGGCCGCGCAGGCTTTGCGCGACGCCGAGGAGATCGTGCCTGCGGTCGGTCTGCAGGCAGGCACGGCGGCGACCTCGGAGAATGACAACAACTTCTCGGTCTTCCTCGCGGTGACCTGCAACGACGTCGAATGGCCCGAGGACGTCGAGACCTACCAGCGCGCCGTCGCAGAAGACCGCGAGCAGCACCCGCTCTACGGCGCGGCCGCCGCCAACATCACGCCCTGCGCCTACTGGCAGGAACCGCTCGAACCGCCGGTGGCAGTCAACGACGACGGCCCCACCAACGTCCTCATCGTGCAGAACCAACGCGACCCGGTCACCCCGCTGCGCGGCGGCGAACTCCTCGACGAGAAGTTCGGCGACCGATCCCGACTCGTCAGCGTCAACGGAAGCGGCCACGGCGTCTACGTCCTCGGCGACAACCCCTGCGCACTCAACATCACCACGAAATACCTCGTCGACGGCACGATGCCCCAGAAGAACCTGACCTGCGACGCGGCCTGAACCGCAGGCGGCGGAACACGCCGCCACACCACGGAGCAGCGGACCAAGACGTGCGGGGTGCGATGAGATGGCCGAGCTCGTCTCACCCCGCACGGGGTGCCTGCGGCTCGCATCCGCCGCCTGCTGCCCGACCGGCCCGAACGGCCCGGATGACGACGTCGCGCTGTCGGCACCGTGGCCTCGAACGACGGCGGCGGGAGCAGTCGCAGCGACCGGCTGATCACCGCGAACGCGATCACGGCGACCATCACTCGATCACAGCCGCCGGACCCATCACCCTGCGACCGTGTCGAACCCCCGGCACCACGGGCTTCGCCGACGTCGACGACTCATCAGACACCTGCCGCTGCGCAGAGACGTCCACGAGGGTTCTGATCACGACAGATCACGATCAAGCGCGTGCGACGCTCGCCACGCCGAATCCGCCTTCCGTACCGCCTCGATCAACCATTCGCACGCCGATGACTCCACAGCGCGGTCGAATAAGAAGATCGGGCCTTGTCCAGACCGGCGGACGTCGCTACTCTGATCAATGGTGCAGGGGGACGTCCCTCGAATTCCGATCGATCGGACGCTGCATCACACACTGCCGAGTATTGGGGGATACCTGGCTATGAAGAGTTCTCTTCGTTCTGCGTCGATGATCTTATGCACGGCTCTGACCGTGGCACTCACCTCGGGGACGACCACCGCTCTGGCCGCCGAGGAAGCCGATTCGAATAAACCGGAATTCGGTGTCGCGCAACCGGTCGGACAGCAGATCGACGGCCGAGTACTGAGTCCGCTCGATCTGCCGACACGCCGTGCAGAATGGGCCGCAGACCGCCCCTTCTTCACCGGAACCGGCGATCTCGCCGACGCCGGGACGGGCGTCTCCTTCGACGGCGCACCACCCGCGTCGAGCGGGGGCGAGAGCCAGCCGCTGTCGATCTTCGATCCTGATCAGCGGTCTCAGGTGAGCGTCACCACGACCTTCCCGAGCCGAGCCGTCGTACACACCACCGCGACCGGACGTGGCGGTTGCAGCGGCTTCCTCGTCTCGTCCGACACCGTTCTGACCGCAGGTCACTGTCTCCATCCCGGCGGGACCGGCAGCGCGGGCGACTTCTACACGAACGTCCAGGTGTTTCCCGGCCGCAACGGCAGTTCACTCCCGTACGGGAGCTGCGGACGCACTCAGCTCTGGACGGACCAGACCTGGATCGACAGCAGCAACACCAACCAGGACTGGGGCGTCATCAAGCTGAACTGCACGATCGGCAACACCACCGGCTGGTTCGGCTTCCGCTGGCAGTCGAATTCCTATGACGGCACCCACATCACGATTCGCGGCTATCCGGGTGACAAGCCCGCGGGCACGATGTGGTTTCACGGCGGACCGATTCGACAGTCCCTCGGCAACAAGCTCCACTACACGGTGGACACGGTCGGCGGCCAGAGCGGCTCGCCGGTCTACAATGATGCCTTCAGCGCGATCGCCATTCACTCCAACGGCCGCACACCGCAGGTCGACTACAACAAGGGGACTCGCATCACTCAGAGTCTGTTCGAGTTCATCGACGGGGTGCGGTGATGGCGCCCCGGCATCGCCGTCCGCTCGCCGGCGCCGTCCTCGTCCTGCTCACCGTCGTGATCACGGCGGCATGTTCGGGGGGATCCGACTCCGGGGCGCGGCCGGTGTCGGACACCGACACCGACACAGGTTCGGGCGTTCGCACGTCCGCGACCTTCCAGGGCCGGGTCGAGACGACGACGGGCGCGGCGGTGCCGGGGTGCCTGATCGTCCCGACGGCCGTGGACGGCGCCACCGAGATCCCGGAGATGGCCGTCATCTCCGACGACGAGGGCGCCTTCACCTGGACGCTGCCCGCCGGTGCCTACACCTTCTCGACGACGTGCGACTCCGAGACGAATCCGGACGCCCTGGCAGCCCATGACGGTCTGAGCGGCACGAGCGACGAGGTACGGGCGGATCGGGCCGAGACGACCTCGGTGACGATCGTCGTCGAGTGACGACGGCTCAAG
Organism: Actinoalloteichus fjordicus; assembly: GCF_001941625.1. NCBI lineage: Bacteria > Bacillati > Actinomycetota > Actinomycetes > Pseudonocardiales > Pseudonocardiaceae > Actinoalloteichus > Actinoalloteichus fjordicus. The sequence goes on along the minus strand of NZ_CP016076.1, from coordinate 251,612 downwards.
GCTGAGTGCCGCACCGAACGTGCGGGCCGGGTCGGGAAGCGCTCCCTCCTGAGACTCGGCGCGGCATGACGACGGCCCGCCGGGACGGCGTGGCCGACATCGGACGACACGCCGGTCTCGACGACGGCTCGTCGACCGCCCGAGGTCGTCCGCCACGGAAGGTGGACGACTCGTGCGACGGTACCGAACTCGGGTCCGCGCGAATGCCATGGTCGCGTCCCTCTCGCGGGGGTCGGGCCGATCCGACGGCGGAGTACTCGCTTCTCCCGCATGCTGCCTTGGCCACGCAGAGCACGGCCGTCTCCCCCTGCCGCCGGTGTCCTTCTTCAAACCGCGTCTCGGACCAGCGCTGCGGCAATCATCCACGCGGGCGGACTCCGATGACGGCTTCGAGTCCGGCAGTATCGGGGTGGTGAGCACCCATCCCCACGCCGAGATCCCCGAACAGCTCTTCGCCGACCCCGAGGCCGAGGCCCGATGGCGGGCCAGATTCACCTCGGCACGCAACTCGACACCGGACTGGGCCAGGCTGGCGCCCGACCGGAACCTGTACGTCTCCAACGTCAGTGGTGTCTGGGAGGTCTATGCCTGGGACCGAGCCACGGACACCCATCGCCAGGTGACCGACCGTCCCAACGGCACGATCCACGCCACGCTGAGTCCCGACGGCGAGACGATCTGGTGGTTCGCCGACACCGACGGCGACGAATTCGGCCAGTGGATGGTCGAACCGTTCAGCGGGCGGGCGCCCGCTGAGGAGGCGCAGCAGGCCTTGCCGGGGGTGCACGACGGCTACCCGGCAGGCTTGGAGATCGGAACTGACGTGGTCGCCTCCGCCACGGCGACCGACGACGGCACCACGATCTGGGTGAGCCGAGGCGTCCAGGGCGACCGCGGCAGCGCGGCCGTCGTCTACCAGAGCGAGCACGACGCAGGTGCCGCCGCGCTGTCCTACGACGAGACGCTGCTCGCGATCTCGCATTCCGAGCACGGCGACTCCCGGCATCCGGCGCTGCGGGTGCTGCGGCTGGGCGACGGATCCGAGGCGGGCGACAGCACGGTTCTGGCCGAGAAGTGGGACGGCGAGGGCAAGGGACTGGACGCGATCGTGTTCTCGCCGATCTCCGGTGATCAGCGGCTGCTCGTGTCGCACGAACGGCGCGGCAGGCCCGAGCTGCTGATCTGGGATCTCGACACCGACACCGAGTCGGAGCTGCGGCTGGACCTGCCCGGCGAACTCTCCGCGGACTGGTACCCCGACGGCCGCTCGCTGCTCATCTCACATCAGTACCGGGCGCGCGGCGAGTTGTACCGCTACGACATCGCCGACGCGACGCTGACCCGGCTGAACACCCGACCGGGCACGGTCGGCTCCGCTGCCGTGCGCCCCGACGGAACGGTCGAGTACGGCTGGTCCAGCTCCCACTCTCCCTCCGTGGTGCGTGCGTTGTTCACCGACGGCACCGACCAGGTGGTCCTGACACCTCCCGGCGAGCCCGCGCCGCCGTCGGTGGCCTTGACCGACGCGTTCGTGCCCGGCCCCGGCGGCGAGATCCACGCACTGGTGACCCGCCCCGCCGACGCGCCGGACGGGCCGCTCCCGACGTTGTTCAGCCTGCACGGCGGGCCGCACGCCGAGGACGAGGACCGGTTCTCCGCGAACCGGGCGCTCTGGGTCGACGCGGGGTTCGCGGTGGTGCACGTGAACTATCGGGGCTCGACCGGGTACGGGTCCGAGTGGCGGGACGCCATCGAGGGCAGGCCCGGTCTCACCGAGCTGGAGGACGTCGCGGCGGTCCACGACTGGGCGGTGCGCACCGGGCTGGCCGACCCGGAGAAGTGCGTGGTGGAGGGCGGTTCCTGGGGCGGCTACCTCACGCTGCTCGCGCTGGGCACGCAGCCGGAGCGCTGGGCGGCAGGCGTGTCGGCAGTCCCCGTCGCCGACTACCTGGCGGCCTATGAGGACGAGATGGAGCCGCTGCGCGCCTTCGACCGGGCGCTGTTCGGCGGGTCACCCACCGAGGTGCCCGACCGGTATCAGGAGTGCTCGCCGCTGACCTATGTGGACGCAGTTCGCGCTCCGGTGCTGGTGCTGGCGGGCGAGAACGACCCGCGCTGCCCGATCCGTCAGATCGACAATTACCTCGACCGGCTGGCGCAGCGCGGTGTGCCCTACGAGGTGTACCGCTTCGATGCGGGCCACGGATCGCTGGTCGTGGCGGAGTCGTTGCGGCAATGGGTCGCCGAGGTGCACTTCGCCCGGCGGGCCCTCGGCCTGGCCTCTCCGGTCGCCTGAGCGACGAGCGCTCGAGGCGTGGCTGCCTCGTCACCGCCGTCGAATCCGACGGTGACGAGGCAGCGACCCGGAATCACTCCCGCCTGGCGCGCGCAGGGACGCGGGGCGGGCGTGCCGGGTCCGCCGAGCCCGCATCGCCCGACAGGACGAGCAATGCGGGCTGCAGGACCGGATCAGCGAAGGCCGGAGGAGATCAGTCGAGATATTCGGCGAGGATGCCGGTGAACTCCCAGGGCTGCTGCGGGACTCCGCTGCATGCCGAGGCGTCGCCACCCGTGCAGGGCCGGTCGCGGTTGACCGACCAGAAGGTGAGCCGGGCCAGTCCGTGCTCCTGCGCGTAGCCGAGCATCTCGCGGAAATGTCGTTGGGTGACGATCTCGCCCTGATCGGTCGTGCCGTTCATCGAGGAGATGCCGATGCGCTGGTAAGCCTCGGTCTCGGAGTATCCGTAAGCGGCGCGGACGGCGTTCTGCAGGCCCTCGGCCGCGCGAATCGAGTCCTGGCCCATCTCCGTGCCGCCGTTGAAGTTGAACGGCATGATCGTCCAGCCGTCGACGTCCAGCCCGGCCGCCGCGCCCTTCTGGATCAGCCGGAGGCCGTTGGCGTCCGGACCGGAGACGGCGGTGCCCATGGTGATGTAGATCAGCAGATCCGGGTTGTCCCTGGCGATGATGGCCAGTGCGTCGATGTTGCGCTGCTGCGTCGCATCGCCGTAGAACTCGGTGTTCTCGATGTCGAGATCGATCGCCTGAAGATCGAAGGCGTCGATGACCTGCTGATAGGCGGCGGCCAGCGAGGTCGCGTCCTGACAGGACTCGCCGAGCTTGTTCCCGCTCCACCCGCCGATGGACGGGATGACGTCGCCGCCCGCCGCCCGGATCTCGTTGATGCGCTGTTCATCGATGCCGCCGGTGAGCGGCCGCTGACCGTCCCAGGACGGGGTGCAGCTGCCCGAGGACAGGATGAAGGCCATCGTGAACCATTCGACGCCGGTCGCGTTCATCACCTCGACGGCGCTCGGCGGGTTTCCCCAGCCGTAGTAGAGGTAGGGCGCGACCGCGATGGCCCCCGGATCGGCGGGATCGCCCGGGTCGCCCGGGTCGCCCGGATCTCCGCAGGGACCGAGGTTCTCCCAGACGCCCCACTCGCCCGTGGTTCCCGGCGTCTCGCCCTGCGTCCACCACTTGGCGCGCCACTCCGAACCGGCGTGCGAGGCGAGGTCGCCTGCCACGTAGACCGTGCCAGCGTTCCAGGCGGGGGCCTCGCAGGCCTGCGTGACACCGGGCATGGTCGGCTGATCGGCCACGGCAGGCCCGCCTCCGACCAGGGGGAGGAGCAGGACCCCCGCTGCCGAGGCGATGAGACTTCGGACCCGAGTACGCATGTCGTCTCCTTGACAGGCAGTCCGGACGCGGAGGTGATCCGCATCACGAAAATGGACTAGACCAGTCGGCCATGTCAAGGGTGCTGTGATCAGGACTGCGCGGCCTGCCGCCATGGCGCCGGAAAGGGCAGGTTCGGCTGCCCGAACGGACGGCGGTACCCGGCACGTCGGGGCAGAACGGGGTGCATCGCGGGTGCAGCCGAACCGTGCCCCGCGCCTGCACGGGAACGGCGCTCCGCGCCTCCGCTGCTCAGGGCCGGGTCGGGGGTCGTGTCGTCGGCCGAGTCGGCCGCACTGAGTCGGCCGCCGCGCGGGCATCCCGTCACGCGGCTACGGCGTCACCGACGGACTCCCACCGCCGGGACTGCGGAACACCGTCACCGCAGACGTCGGACACGCCGACGCCCGGCAGGCGGCCCCGCATACGATTCGGGCCGGACGCGATCGCGTCCGGCCCGAAAGCTCGTCGTTCGTTCGATTGGCGCCTACTTCTGCTGCTGCGTCTGCCACATCCACCGGGCCTTCTCCAGCTTCGCGGTGATCTGAATGAGCAGATCCTGGGTCACCTGGTCCGTCTTCTCCGTCTCGTCGATGCGGGCGCGCAGGCGATGCACGATCTCGCTGAGCGCCTCGACGACATCGCCGACCACCTGTTCCACGCTGCGCCAGCCCGCATGCACATGGCGGAGCCCGCTGCCCTGGGCCACCGTGGCGGCCCGGCCGTCCGGCGACACGGCCAGGGCCGACATCCGCTCCGCGACGTCGTCGGCGAAGTCCCGCGCGACCGAGACGAGTTTGTCGAGCTGGAGATGCGCGGAGCGGAAGTTCGCTCCCACGACGTTCCAATGCAGTTGCTTGGCCAGCAGATGCAGGTCGATCAGCTCGAGCAGGGTGGCCTGGAGGGCATGACATGTCACGTCACGCTCACCGTCACCGAGCGGGCTGGTCAACGGGCTGGTGATCGAGTTCTTGGTCATTGGGTCCTCACACCTTCTCGTGACGGATTCAGTGGAGTTCACGATGCCCACGATGGATACGGACGTCTGCCGCCTTGGATCAGGCGACGGCGGACACCGTGACGTCGATGTTGCCCCGCGTTGCCTTCGAGTAGGGGCAGAGCTTGTGCGCGGCCTCGACGACCTCGTCAGCCTGGGCCTGACTGAGTTCGGGCAGCTTCGCCTCCAGCGTGACGGACAGTTGGAAGCCACCATCGGCTTCGTCCTTGCCGATGCCCACCCGTGCCGTCACCTCGCTGGCTCGCAGCGGCGTGCCGGACTTGGCCGCCATCGCACGCAGAGCGCTGTGAAAACAGGCGGAGTAGCCCGCGGCGAAGAGCTGCTCCGGATTGGTCGCGGCGCCGCCGGGGCCGCCCAGCTCGGTCGGACTGGCCAGTCGTTCGTCGATCACACCGTCCGAGGACCGAACCTCGCCGTCCCTGCCCTGTCCGATGGACACGGCTTCTGCGATGTACAGCGGGGTCATCGTGACGGCCTCCCGACGCTGGACGAGGATCCTTCTCGCACGGGCCGACCACCGGCCTCCTGCGCTGGAGCTGGGGTACCCGTCCGGCCGCGCGATTATGCGTTCGTCAGGCCGTCGAGAGGCCGACGGCAGACATCGACGGCGCGGCGTAGGCGTGACGCATCGGCTCGGCCTGCATCGACCACGCTCCGCAGCACCCTCTCGCCAGTCAGTACCGGGCCCCGCGCGCCGGTCGCGCGGGGCCCGTCCCAGGCGGAGCCTGCCTGCGCGGCCAAGGCGCCGCCGATCGGTCAGCCGTGGCGCCGTCGGGCGAAGTCGACGACCTGTTCGCCGATGGTGTGCAGGGTGCCCGCCGTCTTGGCGTCCGTGCAGCCGCCGTCCTCGTCGAACCGCACCTCGCCCGCGTGCAGGGCGGCGCCGAGCGGAGTCGGCCAGCCGCGCAGCGCGTGCACGATCGACCGCAGCGCCGTCAGCGTGCTGACCGCCGCCTGCCAGCCCTGTGCGGTGCCGACGCAGCCGACGGCGCGGCCGTCGAGATACGGTCGTGCGTCGCCACGCAGGTCCTCGACGTAGTCGAGGGCGTTCTTCACCAGCCCCGACACCGTGCCGTGGTACCCCGGCGACACGAGGATCACGCCGTCCGCATTGCGCAGGACGTCCACCAGCCGTCGGGCGCTGTCCGTGCGGTCGGTCACCGAGGGGTCGTAGAAGGGCAGCACCAGGTCGGCTCCGGCGAGGGTGGTCGTCTCCGCGCCTGCCTGCCGGGCGCCCGCGAGGACCGCGCTCAGGGTGCGCTCCGACTGCGAATCCGAGCGAATGGATCCGCCGATGCCCACCACCCGGATGGTCACGCCGGTCGCGCCCGGTCGGCGGGGTGTGCGGGACTCGACGTATCGCCCACGGCGATCGACACGGTTCGGCTCACCCCCACAGCCTAAAACCTCAAGCTCACTGCAGGTCAAGCCTTCGGGCCCGATCTCGCCCGGCGACAATGCCCTTCATGTTCGCCGTGGATCGCCTGGCGACGTCCTGGCGGCCAGCCCCACCCGAGGATTGGGGCTGGGGCAGACCCGGGCCTACTGTGCAGGGGTGAGCGAGGAGCACTACGAGTCGACCCTGCCGGACCCGCGGCCCAAGCTCTCCACCGTCTGCCCGAGCTGCGAGGGGAGCGGCCAGATCGTGGAGCCCGCATTGGCGCTGCTCGGCAACGTGGGCCGCACCGTCCATCACCTGCGGCCCTGCCCCTGGTGCAAGGAGTCCGGCTACCTGCCGGGCCTGCAGCCGCTGGCCTGAATCGGGGCCGAGGTCGGCAATCGGTCTCGGGCGGCAGGCGATGCGAGGGCCGAAGATCTCGCGGACGCGGCGACGGCGTGGCCGCTCGGCCCGAGCCGTTCCCGCACTCGAACACGAAGAGCGTATGGCGAATCTCACTCAGCCTAAAGAATGGGCATGATTTCACCGTTAAGAGTGAAGATCCCGCGCGGAGCGTCGGGATTTCCACCACTTTCGGGGAGCCCCGCGAGCCCTGACCTGCGGTTCCGACACCGATCGAAGCGAGTGCGGGGCTCGAAGAGATCGGCGGCCGCCGGGTTTCGCCCGTCCTGCGGGTGACGAAGACGGAAGGTGCGGCCCGGCGAGAGGGGGGAGCTCGCCGGGCCGCCGGACGGCAGTACGCCGTCCTTCAGGTCCCTCGATCCTGCGGCTGGGGGTCCCACAGGATCGAGGGGGTCAAGTCAGCTTCCGTCGAAGGCGGCGGCGATCTTGTCGCCCAGCCCCTTGTCGACGTTCCGCCAGTACTGCAGCGCCCGATCCAGCACCGGCTTCGAGACGCCGTTGCTCAGGTGGCCCTGGACATTGGCCACCAGGCGAGCCCGCTGGTCGTCGTCGAGCACGGACCGGACCATGGTGCCTGCCTGACCGAAGTCGTCGTCCTCGGCGTGCAGCCGGTAGGCCGACCGGACGATCTCGTCGGTCACGCCGAACGCCGCGCTGGTCTCGCCCGCCTTCTGCGCGTCAGCGTGCGGTCCGCCGTAGGAGTTCGGCGCGTACACCGGGTCGCTCGGGTTGGAGTAGCGCATCGCGCCGTCCTTGGCGTACGAGTTCACCGGGGACTTGGCCTGGTTTACCGGCAGCTGGGCGTAGTTCGGCCCGATCCGGTAGCGGTGCGCGTCCGGGTAGGAGAACATCCGGCCGAGCAGCATCTTGTCCGGCGACGGTCCGATGCCCGGCACCAGGTTGGTCGGCTCGAACGCGCCCTGCTCGATCTGCGCGAAGTAGTTCTCCGGGTTGCGGTCCAGCACGAGGCGACCGACCTTGATCAGCGGGTAGTCGCCGTGCGGCCACACCTTGGTCAGGTCGAAGGGGTTGAACCGGTAGTCCGCGGCGTCCTCGTACGGCATCACCTGGACGTGCAGCGTCCAGCTCGGGTGATCGCCCGCGACGATGGCGTCCCAGAGGTCGGCGATGTGGTGATCGGCGTTCTCACCCGCGAGCGTGGCCGCCTCGGAGGAGGTGAGGAAGTCGATGCCCTGGTCGGTCTTGAAGTGGTACTTGACCCAGAACTTCTCGCCGCCCGCGTTCTCCCACAGGTAGGTGTGCGAGCCGTAGCCGTTCTGGTGCCGCCAGGTCTTGGGGATGCCCCGGTCGCCCATCAGCCAGGTCACCTGGTGCGCGGACTCCGGCTGCAGGGTCCAGAAGTCCCACTGCTGGTCGAGATCCCGACGACCGTTGTCGGCCCGCCGCTTCTGCGAGCGAATGAAGTCGGGGAACTTGATGGGGTCCCGGATGAAGAAGACCGGCGTGTTGTTGCCGACCAGGTCGTAGTTGCCCTCGCTGGTGTAGAACTTGATCGCGAAGCCGCGCGGGTCACGCCAGGTGTCCGGGGAGCCCAGCTCACCGGCGACGGTCGAGAACCTGGTCAGGGCCTCGGTCTTGACGCCGGGCTGGAAGAGCGCGGCCTTGGTGTACTGGCTGACGTCCTCGGTGATCTCCAGGAACCCGAAGGCGCCGCCGCCCTTGGCGTGCACGACCCGCTCCGGCACGCGCTCGCGGTTGAACTGGGCGTTCTTCTCGATCAGGTAGTGATCCTGCAGCAGGATCGGGCCGTTCGGGCCCGCGGTCAGCGAGTGATCATCACTCGCCACCGGGATGCCCACGTTGTTCGTGGTGAAGCGTGCGTCGGTCACGCGCCCAACCTCCTTGTTCGCTTCCGGGTGAGACTGCCCGGCCGTCAACCGGCCGAGCAGGGGGCACACAGGCCCCAGAAGACGACTTCCGCCTCGTCGACGACGAAACCCGCCGTGTCCGAGGGCTCCAGGCATGGCGAGTCACCATGTACGCAGTCGACATCGGCAGTGCGTCCGCACTGCCTGCAGACCAGATGATGATGATTATCGCCCGTGCGGGTCTCGAAGCGGGCCGGGTGTCCCGCAGGCTCGATCCGCCGGAGCAGACCGTGAGCGGTGCAGGCGTGCAACACGTCGTACACAGCCTGGGTGGAGACCACACCGAGCCGAGATCGCGCAGCGGTGGCGACCTGCTCTGCGGTCGAATGCGGATGCCGGGCCAGCCATTCGAGCACCGCCAGCCGAGGAGCCGTCACCCGCAGACCGACGCCGCGCAGTGCGTCGCGCGGGTCGGGAGCCGCGTTGCGGCCCTGCCTGGGTGCCGTGGTGGGAGCCATACGACCGACAGTCCACCACCTAAACTGGAACAAGTCAAGAAAATGGGTGGTTCTGATCTGCATCGGACGGGCGGGCGGTCCCCCCGGCGGACCGCCGCGGAGCCGAGACGAGAAGTCGGCCGCCGGGAGGACCGGCGGCCGACCTGAGGAACCCTCGCGCCGGCGGTGCGGCAGACGTCAGTCCGCCACCACCTGCTCGGCGATCTCGTAGGTGTTGAGGGCGGCACCCTTGCGGAGGTTGTCGCCGCAGACGAAGAAGTCGAGCGCGTTCGGGAAGTCCAGCGACTGCCGGATGCGCCCCACGTAGGTGGGATCGCCGCCGACGACGTCGGCAGGCGTCGGGTAGACGCCGTTCGCCGGGTCGTCCATCAACACCACCGTCGGCTGCGCGTCGAAGACCTCGCGGGCCTGGGCCACCGTCACCGGACGCTCGAACACGGCGTGCACCGCGACCGAGTGGGTGGTCACCACCGGCACCCGGACACAGGTCGCCGAGACCTTCAGATCCGGAATGCCCAGGATCTTGCGCGACTCGTTGCGGACCTTGATCTCCTCCGACGCCCAGCCGTCGTCCTTGAGCGAGCCCGCCCACGGCACGACGTTGAGCGCCAACGGCGCCGGGAACGGCGAGTCGGCCTGGACCAGGCCTGCGGCCGTCAGTGCCTCCCGGACGTCCCCGGCGCGGACGCCGACGTCCTTGCCCGCCACGGCGGCGAGCTCCGCGTACAGCCGGTCGACGCCTGCCTGGCCTGCACCCGAGACGGCCTGGTACGACGCCACGACCAGCTCGCGGAGTCCGAACTCCCGGTGCAGGGCGCCCATCGCGGCCATCATCGACAACGTGGTGCAGTTGGGATTGGCGATGACGCCCTTGGGCCGCCTGGCGACGTCGTCCGCGTTGACCTCCGGCACCACCAGCGGCACCTCCGGGTCCATGCGGAAGGCGCCGGAGTTGTCCACCGCCACCGCGCCACGGGAGGCCGCCACGGGCGCCCACTCGGCCGAGACCTCGTCCGGCACGTCGAAGCAGGCGACGTCGACCCCGTCGAAGACCTCGGGGGCCAGCGCCAGCACCGTCAGCTCGCGCCCGCGCACCGTGATCTTCTTGCCTGCCGAACGCGCCGAGGCGATCAGCCGGATCTCACCCCACGGCACCGACTCGCGACTGTCCAGGATGTCGATCATCACCGAGCCGACGGCGCCGGTCGCGCCGACGATGGCCAGCGTCGGCCGCCCCGTGTCGCCGTCAGTCGTCTGTGTCACCTGACTGTTCACTACTCCCCTCACCGACCCGAACCCGCGTACACGACGGCTTCCTCGTCAGTGCCGAGCTTGAAGGCCTCATGGATCGCCCTGACCGCGACGTCCAGATCGTCGTCCCTGATCAACACCGAGATGCGGATCTCCGAGGTGTTGATGATCTCGATGTTCACACCCGCGTTCGCCAGCGCCTCGCAGAACGTCGCGGTGACCCCGGGATGCGAGCGCATTCCCGCGCCGACCAGCGACACCTTGCCGACCCGGTCGTCATAGCGGACCTGCTCGAAGCCGACCTCGGCCTGAAGCCGTTCCAACGCGGCGACCGCCGTCGGGCCGTTGTCCCTCGACAGGGTGAAAGTGATGTCGGTTCGCCCGGAAGAGCTGCCGGAGACGTTCTGCAGCACCATGTCGATGTCGATCTCGGCGTCCGCCACGACCCGGAAGATCCGGCCTGCCACACCCGGCGTGTCGGGCACGCCGACCACGGTGACCTTGCCCTCGGAGCGGTCGTGCGCGACGCCGGTGATCATCGCCTGTTCCACGGTCAGATCCTCCACTGAGCCGGACACCACGGTGCCGGGCTTGTTGCTGTACGACGAACGGACGTGCACCGGTACGCCGTATCGGCGGGCGTACTCGACACAGCGAAGCATCAGCACCTTCGCGCCGCAGGCCGCCATCTCCAGCATCTCCTCGTAGGTGATGGTCTGAAGGTGTTTGGCGTCGGACACGATCCGAGGATCGGCGCTGAACACGCCGTCGACGTCGGTGTAGATCTCACAGACGTCGGCGTTCAGCGCCGCGGCGAGCGCGACGGCCGTGGTGTCGGAGCCGCCTCTGCCGAGGGTGGTGATGTCCTTGGTGTCCTGCGCGACGCCCTGGAACCCGGCGACCAGGACGATCGCCCCCTCGCCGAGGGCCTGCTGGACCCGGCCGGGGGTGACGTCGATGATCCTGGCCTTCTGATGCACCGGGGTGGTGATCACGCCTGCCTGGGAACCCGAGAACGACCTGGCCTCCGCGCCGAGCGCGTGGATGGCCATCGCGACCAGTGCGTTGGAGATCCGCTCACCGGCGGTGAGCAGCATGTCCATCTCGCGTTCCGGCGGATTCGGGGACACCTGCTTGGCGAGTTCGAGCATCTCGTCCGTGGTGTCGCCCATGGCCGAACACACGACGACCACATCGTTGCCCGCGTTGCGGGTCTCGACGATGCGCTCGGCCACCCGTTTGATCCGGTCGGCGCTCTGCACAGAGGATCCGCCGTATTTCTGGACGACGAGCGCCACGTCTTCGAACCTCCTGAAGATCAGCCTTGATGCGACCCCGGATGTCGACTCGACCTGAACAGCATCGAGCCCCCACGGGTCGCTCCGCTGCGAGGTCAGCCTACAGAGAATTCACGGATAACCCGAGTTCCAAGGCCTCCGACTAGCCTTGACCCCCTGATCAACCGACCCTGGGGAGGACCGGCTTGTCCGCCACGTCGACGGCCGAAGACGCACGCTCGGACCCCACCCGCAGTCCGGGGTCTGAGCAGGGCAGACCGTCGATCGCCGAGCGGCTGTCCGGCTGGGCGACGGCGCATCCCCGACCGGCCCGGTTCGCGATGCTCGCGGCGCCCGCTGTGGTCTACCTCGCACTTCGCCAGCTGGGCCTGATCGTGCTCGGCTGGGCGGCTGATCGACACGGAGTGTCACCGATCGACGCGCGGACCGCGTGGGACGGTCAGTGGTACCTGAGCATCGCGACTCGCGGGTACTCCGACGTGTCGCCGGAGCTGTACGACGCCTTCGGCAGGCGCACCGAGGACACCTCGACGGCGTTCTTCCCCGGCTATCCGGCCCTGATCCGACTGCTGGACGCCATGCCGGGCAGCCAGCCCGTCCCCACGGCGCTGCTTGTCAGTCTGCTGAGCGGCGTGGCCTGCGCCTATGCCCTGATGCGGCTGGCCGCCTCGGTGTCGGACTCGCGCCGCGTCGGACTGATCCTGATCGCGCTCTTCACCTGCACGCCGTTGTCGATCGCGCTGTCGATGGCCTACTCGGAGGCGTTGTTCTGCGCGCTGGCGGCCTGGGCGCTCGTCGGGGTCGTCGAGCGACGCTGGCTGCTGGCCGGCCTGTGCTGCGCTGCGACGGGGCTGGTCCGGCCCACGGCCGCCGCCCTGATCCTGGCCGTCGGTCTCGCCGCTCTCGTCGCCGTGCTGCATCGCCGAGACGGCTGGCGGCCCTGGGCCGCCGGGCTGCTGGCGCCCCTGGGGATGCTCGGCTATCTCGGCTGGGTCGCGTTGCGCACCGGCTCCCCGACCGGCTGGTTCGACGTGCAGCAGGAGGGCTGGGACTCCCGATTCGACGGCGGCGCGGCAACCCTGCGCTTCACCACCGAGGTGCTCGCGAGCGGCCGGTCCGTGCTGGAGATCGGCACGATCGCCCTGCTGATCGCGGGGATCGTCTCCACCGTGGTCGCGGTGCGGATGCGGCTGCCATGGCCGCTGGTGGTCTACGGCGCGGGCGTACTCGTCATGGACATCGGCTCCAACGGCCTGATGAACTCCAAGGCGCGGCTGCTGCTGCCCGCCTTCACCCTGCTGATCCCCGTCGCCATCGGCCTCGGTCGACGACGACCCGGCACCGCGTTGACAGTCGTCGCCGCTGCGGCGCTGGCGGGCTCCTGGTTCGGTGCCTACGCACTCGTCGCCTGGCCGTACGCGATCTGAGTTCCGGCGACCGGGGAGGCCCCGAGATGCCGGGCTCCGGAAGATCGCCCCTCAGTCTGGGATGGCCGCAGGCGGGCTCGTGCCTGCGGGTTCCGCAGAGTGAGCGACGTCGCCGCCCCGCCGCGCCCATGGCTACGCTGGCCCCGCCAGGTCCGTCGAGCAGGAAGGACTGCCCAGGTGAGCGAGTCGAGCACACCGCCGATCGGGAACTCCGATCGCCGAGGGGAGAGCAGCGTGGAACTGCACCCGCTCATCGCCGACCGGTGGAGCCCGCGCAACCTCGATCCGACGGCCGGGTTGGAGCTGGAGCAGCTGCGGCCGCTGTTCGAGGCCGCGCGTTGGGCACCGTCCTGGGGTAACAGTCAGCCTGCTCGCTACCTCGTCGGGATTCGCGGCAGCGAGACCTTCGACCGGATCGCCGACTCGCTCTCCAGGGGGAACAAGGCCTGGGCGCCTGCCGCCTCGGCGCTGGTGATCGGCATCGCCGTCGTGCTCGACGAGGAAGGCCACCCGCTCCCCTACTCCGAGTACGGCCTGGGGCTCGCCACCCAGAACCTCGTGCTGCAGGCGGTGGCGGAGGGCATGATCGCGCACCAGATGGCCGGATTCGACGCGGAGGCCATCGCCGAGGCCTTCGGGCTGCCCGACAGCGTCGAGCCCAGGGTGGCCATCGCGCTGGGCCGCGTGGCGCCCCCGGAGACCGGCCCGATCGACCTGCGGGAACGCGATGCGAAGCCCCGTCGACGCCGCTCGCTGGACGAACTCGTCTCCGGCGAGGCCTGGGGCACACCCGCGTTCTGACGACCGGGCGTCGATGCCGAGCGGACGGGTGCCCTGGCGGCTGGTCGAACACGGGACGCGGGAGGCCTCGGTGCCTGCTCGGCGAGCTCAGGGCGCGATTCGCCCCGCGCCCCCGTCGGGTCGCCGTGCTCAGCCGAACGCGCGCGCCAGAATCCCGGCGACCACCACCCAGAAGAGCGCCGCGACGCCGTAGTCGACCAACACCTGCAGGGTCGCGTCGTCGACCTGGATCAGGCCGGGCCACCACAGAGCCAGCCAGTCCGCGAGATTGCCGATCAGCGCGACCACCTCGATGCTCGTGTCGACGTTGAGCAGGATGAGGAGGACGTTCGCGACCAGCACGGCTGCCAGGACGAAGCCGACAGCATTGATCAACCCGGCCAGTCCACTGCTTCCACGCTTCGATGCCGCCATGAGATGAGTGTTTCTCACTGGCGGATCGACTTACACTCCGCCGTTCGGCCTAGTGCTCGTGCCGCCTGCCCGAGCGCGGTCGCAAGGACCGGTCGAGGGCTTCGACCAGCCGAGGCCGTCGTGCGACTGCTCTCACCATCTGGACCACGGGGTTTCGCGCGGACGGCCCGGTCGGTTAGCCTCTCGTCCGTGGCTCGCGCACTCCTGCTTCGCCGCCGCGACGGGGTCTGACCAGACCGGCTCCCCGGCGCGGAGTTCGAGGCCGTCGGTCGTCGCACCCGGCATCAGTAGGAGAACACCCCGTCATGACCAGCCACTCCGACATCTCCGCGCCCGACGCCTTCAGCAGCGGCCGCAGCCGCCTGCGCGTCCCGTCGCGACCGGCGCCCGCCGATCAGCCCGTCTGGAATCCGCAGCGGGGCAGCTCGATGCCCTTCCATCGTTACCTGCCCTTCGCCGAGCAGGTGGAGCCGATCGTGCTGCCCGACCGCACCTGGCCGGACGTCACGCTCCGCTCGGCTCCGCAGTGGTGCGCGGTCGACCTGCGGGACGGCAACCAGGCCCTGATCGACCCGATGTCGCCTGCTCGCAAGCGCCGGATGTTCGACCTGCTGGTGCGGATGGGTTACAAGGAGATCGAGGTCGGCTTCCCCGCGGCGAGCCAGACGGACTTCGACTTCGTGCGCGAGATCATCGAGGACGAGGCGATCCCGGACGACGTCACGATCCAGGTGCTGACCCAGGCCCGGCCCGAGTTGATCGAGCGGACGTTCGAGGCCGTCGAGGGCGTCCACAAGGCGATCGTGCACCTGTACAACTCGACGTCGATCCTCCAACGCCGGGTGGTCTTCCGCAGCGAGCGGGAGGGCATCAAGAAGATCGCGACCGACGGCGCCGAGCTGGTCGCCGCGTTCGCCGAGAAGTACCCGGAGACCGAGTTCCGCTTCCAGTACTCGCCCGAGTCCTACACCGGCACGGAGCTGTCCTACGCCGTCGAGGTCTGCAACGCCGTGATCGAGATCTGGCAGCCGACGCCGGAGGCGCCCGCGATCATCAACCTGCCCGCGACGGTCGAGATGGCCACGCCCAACGTCTACGCCGACTCCATCGAGTGGATGCATCGGAACCTGGCCCGGCGGGACTCGATCGTGCTGTCCCTGCATCCGCACAACGACCGGGGCACCGGAGTGGCCGCCGCCGAGCTGGGCTACCAGGCAGGCGCCGACCGCATCGAGGGCTGCCTGTTCGGCAACGGGGAGCGGACCGGCAACGTCTGCCTGGTCACGCTGGCGTTGAACCTGTTCAGCCAGGGCGTCGACCCGCAGATCGATCTGTCGGACATCGACGAGGTACGGCGCACGGTCGAGTACTGCAACCAGCTCGCCGTGCCGGAGCGGCACCCCTACGGCGGCGAGCTGGTCTACACCGCCTTCTCGGGCAGCCACCAGGACGCGATCAACAAGGGGCTGGACGCGCTGCGGGCCGAGGCCGAGGCGGCGGGCACGTCGATCGACGACTTCCGCTGGGCCGTGCCGTATCTGCCGATCGACCCGAAGGACGTCGGCCGCAGCTACGAGGCCGTGATCCGGGTCAACTCGCAGTCCGGCAAGGGCGGCGTCGCCTACATCATGAAGACCGAGCACCAGCTGTCGCTGCCGCGCAGGCTCCAGATCGAGTTCTCCAAGCTGGTGCAGGCGGTCACCGACTCCGAGGGCGGCGAGGTCGACCCGAAGGCCATGTGGGACGTCTTCGCCACCGAGTACCTGGAGCCGACGGCACCGCTGCGACTGAGCAGGCACCAGGTGAGCGGCGGGGACGACGACCACATCACCGCGACCGTGGTGGTCGACGGCGAGGAGCGCGAGATCACGGGTACCGGCAACGGTCCCATCTCGGCGTTCGTCGACGCGCTGGCGACGATCGGCTATGACGTCCGGGTCCTCGACTACGTGGAGCACGCACTGACCGGCGGGGACGACGCGAAGGCCGCGTCCTATGTGGAATGTGCGGTCAGCGACCGGCTGTTGTGGGGAGTCGGCGTGGACACCTCCACCGTCACGGCCGCGCTGCGCTCGGTCGTCTCGGCCGTCAACCGCGCGCACCGCTGACCGTCGCGGCCGCCGGGAGACACCGACTCCGATACGGCCAGGAATGCCCTGCCACGTCGGATGCAGGCGGGCTGGACATCCACTGTGGACACCGGTCCCCGGCATCCGGCGGCATCAGCGCCGAGGCCTCGTCGACTCGCGGCGGCCCGCGCCTGCGACGGCGGTCGATTCTGCTGATCAGGGCGGGCCGAGACACCGACCGGACGATCACCATGACACCGGACGCCAGTACTGTGAATACAATTCTGGTTCTGTTGCGGCCCTACTAGCGATGAATGGAGACGGCATGAACGCCGGATCGGACGAGACACTGCGCTGGTGGGTCGACTGCTCGGACGCCTCAGGCCGGGCCCGACAGCTCACCGTCCTCGTGCTGGGCGACCGCGTCGCGGTCGTGACCCCGCCCGGTGAGACCGCCGTCCTCGGTCCGGCGGACGCCGTCGGCCTGGCGCAGGCCCTCGACCGCGCCTCCGACGCGCAGAAGCTCATCACCGCCGATGCCCAGGTGCCGTCCTGATCGCCGGTCGCTCCGCCTAGGAGATCGGCGGACCCCTTCTCCTCCCGGTGGCCACCGGACCCAAACACAGTGACGCCCGACCCGGCTGGCCCGGGTCGGGCGTCATCTGTGTGTGCTTCTGGATCAGCCGATCAGTGGTGGTCCAACGCCTCCGTGACCGAGGCTGGTCCGAACGGCGAGTCGGTCGAGCTCTGCGCGAGATCGGGATCGATCGCCTCCGGCGTGACCTCGTGACGACTGATCCTGCCGTCGCGGATGTCCTCCGCGAAGTGGCAGGCGACCCGGTGGCCGGGCGCCAGCTCCCGCAGGGCGGGACGCTCGGTGTCGCACCGAGTCTCCTGCCGCCACGGACACCTCGTGTGGAACCGACAGCCGCTGGGCGGTGCGGCGGGCGAGGGCAGGTCGCCGGAGAGCAGGATGTGCTCCCGCCGGTCCTCCAACGCCGGGTCGGGCACCGGAACCGCCGACAACAACGCGCGGGTGTACGGGTGCAGCGGCTCGGTGTAGAGCTCGTTAGAGGTGGCCTCCTCGACGATCCCGCCGAGGTACATCACCCCGACCCGGTCGGAGATGTGCCGCACGACCGCGAGGTCGTGGGCGATCACCAGGTACGTCAGGCCGAACTCCTGCTGAAGGTCGCCGAGCAGGTTGATCACCTGCGCCTGCACCGAGACGTCCAGCGCGGAGACCGGCTCGTCGGCCACGATGAGATCCGGGTTGACCGTCAGCGCGCGGGCGATGCCGATCCGCTGCCGCTGACCGCCGGAGAACTCGTGCGGATACTTCCGCAGTGCGTTCTCCGGCAGGCCGACCGCCGCGAGCAGCGTCAGCAGTCGGTTGTGGGTCTCCTCGCGGTTCTTGTCCAGGCCGTGCGCCCGAAGACCCTCCACGAGGATCGACTCGACCGACTGACGCGGGTCCAGGGAGGACAGCGGATCCTGGAACACCATCTGCATCCGCTTGCGCATCCGCCGGAGCGGTTCGCCCTTGAGCGTGGACAGGTCGGTGCCGTCGAAGACGACCCGCCCCGTGGTCTCGTCCACCAGCCGCAGCAGAGCCCTGCCGAGCGTGGACTTCCCGCAGCCGGACTCGCCGACCAGGCCGTAGGTCTCGCCTCGGCGAATCGTCAGGTCCACCCCGTCGACCGCGTAGACATAGCCGACGGTGCGGTCCAGGATCATGCCGCGCTTGATCGGGAAGTGAACCTTCAGGTCCTCGACGGAGACCAGGACCTCCGACTGGTCGGCATCTTGCGCAGCCGCCGTCTCGTCCGTCGCCGGACCCGGGTCTGCGGTGGTGCTGGCGGTGCTCATCCGGCCACCTCCTGCTTCTCGTTCCGCCGCTTGATCGGGTTGTGACAGCGCAGCAGCCGATCGCCGTCGGACTCCATCGCGGGCGTGGTCTGCTCGCACACGTCCAGCCGGTTCGGACAACGCGGGGCGAAGGCGCAGGCGGAGTGCCACGGCAGGTTGTCCGCCATCGAACCCTCGATGGGGGTGAGCCGTTCCCCGCGCGTCGAGTCCAGCCGGGGGATCGAGGCGAGCAGCCCCGAGGTGTACGGGTGTCGCGGCTCGGCGAACAGCCGATGTCGGCCCGCCCGCTCCACCATCCGTCCGCCGTAGAGGACGTTCACCTCGTCGCAGAGGCCCGCGACGACGCCGAGGTCGTGGGTGATCATGATCAGCGCGGTCCCGGTGTCGCGGACCAGTCCGGCCAGCAGGGACAGGATCTGCGCCTGGATGGTGACGTCGAGCGCCGTGGTGGGCTCGTCGGCGATCAGCAGCCTCGGCTTGCAGGCCAGGGCCATCGCGATCAGCCCACGCTGCCGCATGCCCCCGGAGAGCTGATGCGGATACTCGTCGAGCCTGCGCTTCGGGTCGGGGATGCCGACCCGGTCGAGCAGCTCGGCCGCCTCGACCCTGGCCGCCTTGCGGGCCATGCCTCGATGCCGCTCCAAGACCTCGGTCACCTGGAGCCCGATGGGGACCACCGGATTCAGCGAGGAGAGCGGGTCCTGGAAGACCATTCCCAGATCCCGACCGCGCCGCTCGTCCATCTGGCGGTCGCTGAGCCGAAGCAGATCGGTGCCCTCGAACTCGACGCTGCCGCCGACCGTCACCCCGTGCTGGGGCAGCAGGCCCATGATGGCCAGCGAGGTGACGGACTTGCCGCAGCCGGACTCGCCGACCAGGCCGACGGTCTGGCCGGGTTCCACGTCGAAGCTGATGCCGTCGACCGCGGTGAAGGGCTTCTCACCCTTGCGTTGGAACGTGACGGAGAGATCGCGAACTTCGAGCAGTGCCATCCTTACCGCCGCCTCTTCGGGTCAAGCGCGTCCCGCATCGACTCACCGACGAGGGTGAAGCCGAGCGCCACCAGGATGATGCAGCTCGCTGGATAGAACGCCAGGTGTGGATGTGTGTCGATGATCGTCTGCGCCCCACCGAGCATCTGTCCCCACTCTGGGATGGCGTCGTTGGCGGCGCCGAGCCCGAGGAAGGAGAGCGCGGCGGCGTCGATGATGGCGACCGCCAGCACCAACGTCGCCTGGACGATCACCGGGCCGAGCGCGTTGGGCAACATGTGCCGGAACACGATCGCGCCCCGCTTGACACCCAGCGCCCGCGCCGCGAGGACGTGGTCGCTGGATCGCTGCGCGAGCATCGCGCCGCGCAGCAGCCGGGCGAAGACCGGGACCTGCACGATCGCCACGGCCAGGATGACGGTGAACTGCGTCTGCCCCGCGAACAGGGCGCCGATCGACACGGCCAGCAGCAGCGACGGGACCGACAGCATCACGTCGACGATCCGCATGACCAGCGAGTCCACCCAGCCGCCGAACGCGCCTGCCAGCGTGCCGAGCGTGAGCCCGCCGCCGAGGCCGATCAACGTGGCGAACAGCGCCACCAGCAGCGTCTGCTGGGAGCCGAGCAACAGCCGGGACAGCAGGTCTCGGCCGTTCTGGTCGCCGCCGAGGGGATGGCCGTCCTGCGCGGGAGGAATGCTGTTCGTCGCCGCCGACACCTGGTCGGCCAGCAGCCGAGCACCGGGGTCATGCGGGGCCAGCAGCGGCGCGAGCAGCGCCAGCAGCACGAACAGGCCGATGATCGTCACACCGACCAGGAAGGTGGGGCTGCGACGAAGTCGCCGCCACGCCGAGGCCAACAGACTGGTCCCCGCGTCGGCGGGACCCGCCTCGGCCAGAGAGTCGATTCGCTCCTTGCGAGCGTTGCCGATCGCCATCACCGCGTCCTGATCCGGGGATCGATCGCCGCGTAGGACAGATCGACCACCAGGTTCACCAGCACGTACACCATCGCCGCAGCGATGATCACGACCTGAAGCACCGGAAAGTCCTTACGCTCGAAGCCCAGCGCCAACGCCTGCCCGAGCCCGGATATGTTGAACACACGTTCGGTCAGCACCGCTCCCGAGAGCAGCGCGCCGGTCTGGAGCCCGATCGTCGTGACCACCGGCAGCATCGCGTTGCGCAGCACGTGCCGACGTCGGATCACCGAGCCTGCCAGCCCCTTGGAGCGCGCCGTGCGGACGTAGTCCTCGTCCAGCACGTCGAGCACGGCGGCACGGGTGATCCGGAAGATCACCGCGAACGGGATGGTCGACAACGCGACCGCGGGCAGGATGAGATGCAGGAAGGCATCCCAGGCCGCATCCCATTCCCTGGTCATCAGGCCGTCGAGGATGTAGAACCCGGTGATCCTGGTCGCGTCGAGTCCCGTGCTCTGCCGCCCGGAGGCGGGCAGCCAGCCCAGCTCCACCGCGAAGATCCACTTGAACAGGAACGCCAGGAAGAACACGGGCACCGCGATGCCGATCAGCGACCAGCCGACGCTCAGGTTGTCCAGCCAGCCGCCGCGCCGACGCGCCGCGAGGTATCCGACCGGGATGCCCACCGCGATCGCGATGAGGATCGCCATGAACGCCAGCTCGAGGGTCGCGGGGAACCGCTGGAGGAAGACCTCTAATGCGGGCACGCCGCGCTGGACGCCGGTCGAGGTGCCGAAGTTCCCGGTGAAGGCACGTTCCAGGAAGCTGAAGTACTGCACGAAGATCGGCTGATCCAGGCCCAGCTCGGTTCGAAGTTGCGCTGCGGATTCGGGGGTGGATCGGTCTCCCAGGAGGGCCGAGACAGGCCCTCCCGGGAGAATCCGAAGCCAGCCGAACAGCAGCACCGAGAGCACGGCGATGACCAGCACCAGCTGAGCCAGCCGCCGAACGGTGTATCGGAGCACGCGTTCGCCTCTTGTGGTGGGGTTCGGTGTCGAAGCTGATCTACTCGGTCACGGTGACGGTGTTGAACTCCTCCGCCGTGAGCGGGCTGGTGATCAGGCCCTCGACGTTCGGTCCGACGACGATCGCGGGCGGCGAGTGCGACAGCGGGATCGAGGGCAGCCACTCGGACATCATGTTGCGGTTGATGTCCTCGTAGAGCGCCGCACGGGCGTCGGGGTCCGGCTCTGCATCGGCGGCCTGGAGCGCCTCGGACAGCTCCTCGCCGCCCTCCGACTCACCGGTGAAGAACTGGCCCTCCAGATCGGTGAAGAAGGTGCCGATGAAGTTGTCGGCCGTGTTGTAGTCGCCGGTCCAGCCGAGCAGGAAGAGCTGCGCGTCGCCCTGGTTCGTGCGCTCGGTGTACCCGCCGTTCCACGGGGTGCTGACGGCCTCGACGGTGATGCCCACGGCCTCCAGGTCCTCCGAGACCGCATTGAAGATGTTCTGCGGGCTCGGCATGTACGGCCGGGTGACCTCAGTCGGCCAGTGGAACTCCACCGTCAGGTCGGACGCACCCGCGTCGGCGAGCAGCGACTCGGCCAGGTCGGGGTCGTACTCGTAGGTCTGCACGTCGTCCGCGTAGCCCTCGACCGTGTTCGGGTAGAACTGGGTCGCGACCTCGGCACCCGCGGGCATGGTCGCGGCGACCAGCTCCTCGCGGTCGATGGCGTGCGCGATGGCCTGCCGGACCTGGAAGTCACGCAGGCTCTCGTTCTCCTTCTGGGAGATGCCCAGGTAGAGGATGTTGAACGGATCGCGGACCTCGACCTGGAAGCCGCCGTCCTGCAACGTCTGGTAGTCGGCGGGGTTGGGGAAGTCGTAGCCGTCGATGCCGTTCGACTGCAGCTCCTGGCGCCGGGTGGTCTCGTCCGGGATGATCCGGAAGATCAGGTTCTCGACCTGTGCCGCGGCGTCGGCATCCCAGTAGTCCGCGTAGCGGTTCAGCTCGATCGTCGCGTTGCCCTCGTCGTAGGACGAGAACTGGAACGGACCGGTGCCGGTCGGGTGCTCACGGGCGTACTCGGAGAAGACGAAGCTGTCGCCCTCCGCTTGGACGTCGTCCGCGTCGTACTCCTCCAGCGCCGTGGGCGACTGCATGGAGAAGGACGGCAGGCCGAGGATCGCCGGGAACTTGCCGGTGGCCCTGGTGAGCTGGATGACCGCGGTGCTCTCGTCCTCTGCTGCGCAGGACTCGAACAGCGAGGGCGAGGCACCGTCGGAGAAGCCGCCGAAGGTGTTGTTCCAGTAGTAGGAGATCGCCGGGTTCTGCCCGGTGCCCTCCTGGTTGTACCAGCGGTCGAAGTTGAAGCAGACCGCCTCGGCGTTGAAGGGGGTGCCGTCGTGGAAGGTGACGTCCTCTTCGAGGTTGAAGGTCCACGTGAGGCCGTCCTCCGACGACTCCCAGTCGGTGGACAGCTCGGGCTCGACGTCCACGCCGCCCGGTTCGAAGCCGACCAGGCCCTCGAAGATCTGCCGCGACACGCGGAACGTCTCGCCGTCGCTGGCGAAGAACGGGTCGAACAGCGCGGGTGCCCCGGCGGCACCGAAGACGAATGTGTCGCCCGTGCTGCCACCCGTGTCACCGTCGGAGGTTCGCTCCGACTCTGCACAGGCGGACAGGACAAGGGCTCCGGCGAGGCCCACGGCGCTCAGCCGTAGGAGCCGCGACCTCAGGGCCGTTCGGGATGTGGCCATCACGCACCTCAGTGTTCGGGCTAACTCACAGTTGGTCGCAGACGATAACCCTTAGGCGCTACCGATCCGTAGCGTGACCGGGTCACGATCCCGACACGCTGAACTATGCCACCGGATTTCGCCGGTCACCCTCACTGTCTGTGACGATCCGATGAAACGTGCGGAGTCAACCAACTGCCGTCCGTCACGAGGACGTCGGCGCGTTCCCACGGCCGATCCTCGGCGAACCAGGCACGTTCGAAGCGCTGCCAGCCGTGCATCGGCGTGCGGATCACCTCACCGTCCCTGGCCACCGCTCGCTCACGTCTGTGCTGTTCATCACCCCAGGAGATCCACACCAGCAGGGAGAGCAGTTCCGAGGCGGCACGTCGTCCCGTCGTGACGCCTTCCAGCACCAACACCTCGGGAATCGGCACCTCGACCGATCCGCCCGGCTGTGGTCCCGAATCGGTCCACTCGATGCGCCGGTAACCTCCCGGCCTGCCCGCCCGCAATGGCGCTAACACTCCGTGTTCGAGCCGGTCCCACCAGCCTTCGGGCTCGGTCCAGGTGGCGAAGTCGTCCGAACGCACCAGGCCGCCGACGACTCCGCGAGCAGGCAGGGCGGCGAGGATCGCATCCGCCAGGGTGGACTTCCCCGATCCGGAGGGCCCGTCGACGGCCAGCACTCGCACCCGACCCAGCCTGGCCGGGCGCCGCAGCACCGCGTCGATCAGCCCGGCCACCCGGTCCGCCGGGAAGGCCGGACCATCGCCGTCGGTGCGCCCGGTCCGCTCACGGTCGGCCTCCCCGCTGTCGGTCACACCGTGCGGCGTCCGGACAGCGCCCGGCCGAGGGTCAGCTCGTCGGCGAACTCCAGGTCGCCGCCCATCGGCAGGCCGGAGGCCAGCCTGGTGACGGTCAGACCGGGGAAGTCGCGCAGCATGCGGATCAGGTAGGTCGCGGTGGCCTCCCCTTCGGTGTTGGGGTCGGTCGCGATGATCACCTCGTTCACCTCGACCCCGTCCACCGAGCTGCCGATCCTGGCCAACAGCTCGCGGATCCGAAGCTGGTCCGGACCGACTCCGGACAGCGGGTCCAGCGCGCCGCCCAGGACGTGATAGCGCCCCCGGAACTCGCGAGTCCGCTCCACGGCGGGAACGTCCTTGGGCTCCTCGACGACGCACACCACCCTGGGGTCCCGCCGCACATCCCGACAGATCCGGCAGGTCTGCTCCTCGGAGACGTTGCCGCAGACATCGCAGAACACCACGCCCTCCTTGACCCGCTGCAACACCTCTTGCAGCCGAGTCACGTCGGCGGGCTCGGCGGACAACAGGTGGAAGGCGATCCGCTGGGCGCTCTTGGGACCGATGCCGGGCAGCCGCCCCAGCTCGTCGATCAGATCCTGAACCGGACCCTCGTACAACCCGACCTCTCCTTAACCTGGCTGTTGGCGCGAGGCGACGACAACGCCGAGGAAGGCCTTCGACGTGCCTGCTGTGCTGTCGGCTACTGGGGGAATCCAGGCAGTTCCGGGCCGCCGGTTCCGCCGCCGAGACCACCGAGGCCGCCGAGGTCGCCCAGACCGCCGAGTCCGCCTGCCACCGGGCCGAGCTTCTGCTGTGCCAGCTCCTGGGCCTGCCGGTTCGCGTCTCGCACCGCCGCCACGACCAGGTCGCCGAGCGTCTCCGTGTCGTCGGGGTCGACGACCTTCGGATCGATGTTCACCGTCTGAAGCTCGCCGGAGCCGTTGACGGTCGCGGTCACCAGGCCGCCGCCCGCACTGCCGGTGACCTCGGCCTCGGCGAGTTCCTGCTGAGCCGCGAGCACCTGCTGCTGCATTCGCTGTGCCTGCTGAAGAATCTGCTGCATGTTGGGTCCACCGGGCTGCACTTGTCTGGTTCCTCTCCACGACGGGCGGGGACTGCTCGTCAGCCTACGGCGTGTTCTGCGCGCTCCGATGCGGCGTGGCGATGGCGCCGCCCTGCACCGGCCGCCCTCGGTGCGCCCTGCCGTGTTCTCGACGAGCCTCGCGCGGTCAGCGGCGGCAGGACGGGGCGGTACCGCCGCCGTCGAGTCGCCGCCGGTACCCCTGACCGGCCCGGTCGTCGAAAGCCCGTGCCCGCCGGGGTACGCCCGCCGAGCAGTCGATCAGTCGGGAACGAGCCTGGCATACGAGACCGACGAGAACCGTCTTCGACAGGCCGAAGCCGACCGCTCGCCTGCCCGCCGCCGGGCGATTGTCAGGTACGAAGCCTGCTCACACCGAGCTCCTGGGTGAGCAGCTGTTCGGCCTGTCGCATCGGGTCCTGCGGCCGATCCGACCCTGCGGCCGATCCGACGGTGTTCGATCCGGTGTCGCCAGATCCGGCGGCGGCCGTCGGACGAGCCTCCCGGGGGCGATCCGGCGGGGCGGGGTCGGGCCGAGGGCGAGTCGGCTCGGCGGCGAACCGGGAGTCGGCGGGGTCGGGTTCCGGCGGCTCCATGTCCGGCGGCTCTGGTGGCAGCGGCACCCCGTCCGCGTCGACGGTGTCCACCCGGCGAGGGCGCGCCTCGCCTGCGGGCTGCTCGCCCCCCGGCGATCGTGACGGCCGAACAGGCACCTCGCGGCGCGGCGGCGCCTCCCGCACGGGCGGCGCGGCCTGACTCGGCGGGGACTGGCCCGGCGCGATCGAACCGACCTCGTCCGTCGGTGCGCAGCGCACCTGCCACGCCCCGCCGAGGACCTGGTTCACCGCCGAGGCGATCGCCTCGGAGTTCTTGCTGTCCGCCAGGCGCCGGGCCAGCGGGGCGGACATGTGCGTGAGCACGAGCAGATTGCCCTGGACGGCATGGACCGTGGCGTCGGACAGCATCGCGGCCAGGCTTCGGCTCCGGTCCCGGACCGCACCGAGCAGCGTCGTCCAGACTCGCCGGACGGCGGCGGCGTCGATGCCGCCTGCGGCCTCCGCCGCCTGCGGGGACTGCTCCGCCACGGGCGCGGCGGGCGCGGACTCGACGACGTCCGGCGCGGTCGCCTCGGCCGCAGGCCCGCTCGATCGAGTCGGACCGGCGTGCTCGGCCGGGGCCTCGACCGCAGGACGCTGGATCGTCGGCCGTTGGACGGCCGGGCGCGGCGGCTCGTCGGCCCGCGCGGCGTCGACGTCCGCAGCCGCGTCCGAGGGCGGCTGCCCTGCGACGACGCGTTCCGACGGACGGACGACTCTCGGCGCGGCGGGCGGCTGCGCGGTCTGCGGCGGCGCTGCGGCGGGCGGCTGGGCGGCGGCCGGGCGGGGAGCCGGGCTCACGGTGTCGGCGACCGGAGCCGCGACGGTCATCCGCCGCTCCACCCGCTCCAGCCGCTGCAACACGGCCGCCTCGGTGTCGGAGACGGCGGGCAGGAGCATCCGAGCACACAGCAGTTCGAGCAGCAGCCTCGGCGCGGTGGCGCCGCGCATCTCGCCGAGCCCGGCGTGCACGACCTCGGCGAACCGGGCGAGGGTGCCCGCGCCGAACTGCTGCGCCTGGCGGATCATCACAGCGAGCTGATCGGCCGGAACGTCCACCAGGCCGCGCGCAGCGGCGTCCGGGACCGCCTGGAGCAGGACCAGGTCCCGAAGCCGTTCCAACAGGTCGGCGGCGAAGCGGCGGGGGTCGTGTCCCGCATCGGCCAGCCGGTCCACCGTCCCGTAGACGGCGGCGTGATCCGAGGCGGCCAGTGCGTCGACCATCTCGTCGATCAACGCGGCGTCGGTGACCCCGAGCAGGGTGACCGCACGCTGATAGGTGACCCCCGCCGGCCCGGCACCCGCGAGAAGCTGGTCGAGCACCGACTGGGTGTCCCGTGCGGAGCCGCCGCCCGCCTTGATCACCAGCGGGTAGACGGCGGGCTCGACGGCGACGCCCTCCTCCGCGCAGATCCGCTCCAGCAGGCTCCGCATGGTGGCGGGCGGCATCAGCCGGAACGGGTAGTGATGGGTGCGCGAGCGGATAGTGGGCAGCACCTTGTCCGGCTCAGTGGTCGCGAAGATGAAGATCAGGTGTTCCGGGGGCTCCTCCACGATCTTCAGCAGGGCGTTGAAGCCCTGCGTCGTGACCATGTGCGCCTCGTCGACGATGAACACGCGGTAGCGGGACTCGGCGGGCGCGTAGAAGGCCCGGTCCCGGAGTTCACGCGCGTCGTCCACCCCGCCATGGCTGGCGGCGTCGAGCTCGACGACGTCCACGTTGCCGGAGCCCTCCGGGGCCAGCGCCACACAGGAGGAGCACGTTCCGCACGGGTCGGGGGTGGGACCGTCGACGCAGTTCAGCGAGCGCGCCAGGATGCGCGCGCTCGAGGTCTTCCCGCAGCCCCTCGGCCCCGAGAACAGGTATGCGTGATTGATCCGGCCCGCTGACAGCGCCGTGCGGATCGGTTCGGTGACATGCTCCTGACCGACGACCTCGGCGAAGGTCGCCGGACGGTATTTGCGGTAAAGGGCCAGCGCCACACGACGAGGCTACGCGGCCGCTCCGACAGGCTTGTGACAAGCCTGTCGACCGGCGACGAGAGCGGGGAGGCACGCACGGTCGTCGTGTCGTGACTCGGAGTTCGGCGACGGCCGTCGCCGGAGCGCCGAATCCCGGCGGGTGATGCCCGCCACGGCGCAACCCGGACAACGGGGCGCACGGCGTGGCCGAGAACGGCGTGAAGACGCAAAGGGGACCCCGTGCACCCGCCAGAGCCCGCTTACCCTTGCTGCCTTCCGGCCCTGGGGGAGTTCACAGGATGGACGCCGCACGGGGTCCTCGAACAGTGTAGCGACCTTCGTCGGCGAGGCGGGGCGGCGGGGGGCGGCGGGCCGCCCAATGGCTAGAGCGGCGGGCCACCCAATGGCTAGAGCGGCGGGCCGCCCAGCGGGTAGAGCGGCGGGCCGCCCAGCGGCTACAACGCCGCCGCCCAATGGCTACAACGCCGAGCCGACCGATCGCTACAGCGGCGAGCCGCCGAACCATCGGTGCGGCGAGCCGCCCGAAGCACCGGGCGCCTCGCCGCGCGTCGACCGGCCGCTCAGTTCAGCCGCAGGATGGTGCCGTGCCGAACGAAGCCGGAGAGCCCGCCCGGCAGTTCTCGCGGCGCCGTCCACTCGTACAGATCCGAGCTGTCGCTGTAGAGGAACCGGTCCGAGGTGTAGGCGTCCATGTAGATCCGGTAGCGGCCGTCCGGCAGGGTCGTGATCGCGGGGCCCTCGGCCCGTCCCCAGCCCGCGAAGTCGCCGGTCTGCACGAACTCATACGGCCCCGCCAGCCTCGGCGAGACGGCGTGCTCGATCCGCTTGTCGGTCTCGTTCTTGGTGAACGCGTGGTACTCGCCCTGGTGGTAGACCACGAAGGTGTCGATGTAGTTCGGCGCGATGCCCGCCATGGCCGCCGGGCTGCTCCACCGCCGCAGCGACGAATCCAGCGCCGTGAACACATAAGGCCGGAAGGCCGTCCGGTACTCGGCCGCCAGCGAGACGATCACGCTCACCGAGCCGTCCACCGGGTCGACGAAGAACTCCGGCGCCCAGGTGTTGTTCGTGCCTGCGACCGGTACCTCGACGGTGGTCAGGTGCTGCCAGGAGCGCAGGTCACTGCTGACGGCGATGGCGAAGTTCGTGGTGTCCCAGCCGGTGGTGTGCACGACGTAGAAGCGGCCGTCTCGATGCCTGATGATGCTCGGGTCCCGCAGCAGACTGTTCGTCGGCGTGTAGGCGGGCGCGGCGGGCGCCTCGAAGTTCAGTGCGTCGGCGGACCGATAGATGTGCAGATCGGTCTCGCTGTCGTAGTGGAAGGTGGTGAAGACGTACTCGGAGTCCTGCGGCACAGAGGGATCGGGTGCCGAAGCATCAGATACCGAGACGCCGCGTGGCGAAGCATCAGAGACGGCGGCACCACGTGCCGAGCCTGCGGATTCGGCCGCAGCGGCATCCGACATGACTACTCCCGCCCAGAGCAGTAGGGCGGTGAGCAGCACCGCGGGCTTTCGACGTCGTTCGTGCATCGAGCAGCTCCTTCACACCGGACCGATCACCTCGCGATTCACCTTCGCCCGTTGGGAGATCAGCCGGGTCCCGAGTCGCAGGACAAGAGCCGGATGAGTGAGACGGTTAGCCCGTCGGTATGACGACCGGGCACCCCTGCCGCGACCAATCCGTGTCGGAATCCCGGGATGAATGCGGCGTGCGCCGGTCACAGCGGACCGGAACCCGACGTCCAGCCGGCTCGCCCCGCAGCACGCCGCACCGTGTCCCTGCGTTGTTCCCGCGTTCCCAGCAGGCCCGACGACGTGATTGCTCGGCCGAACGGCCTAGCCGCATAGTCCTGACCGCGAATCCGGTTCTTGACGACCACTCACGACTGGCCTAGCTTTGCGACAGTATCTCGGACAGCATCCGATATCTCGGAACAGCGTGGTCACCGAAGGGATGTGCGAGGGTGCGACCGTTCCCGCTCGCGGTTTCCGTCGTCCTGGTCGCCCTCGTCGCGACCGGTTGCGGCTCCAATTCCGATTATCTGGCACAACAGCGTGATGCGATCCCCGATGACGCGAGTCAACAGGACGCGGCGGACCTGGCCGCCGAATTGGGCATTCCCGACGTCACGGGTGATTCGGAGGATCTCTACATCTTCCTGCCCAAATCCCTGGACAACCCGTACTGGGACGACGCGAGACTGGGGATGTCCGCCGCTGCGGAACGATTAGGCGTCAGCGCCGAGTTCATCGGCCCGCAGACGACCGACGTCGGTCAGCAGGTGCAGATGTTCGAGGCGGCCGTATCCCGGAGACCTGCGGGAATCGCGATATCCCCCAATGACCCCGCCTCGGTGCAGGCCACCATCTCCGCCGCCCGGGATGCAGGAATTCAGGTGATCGCCTGGGACTCCCCCGTTCCCGACAGCGACGTGCAGGGCTATATCGGCACCGACAACACCCAGGCGGGCCGCACCTTCGGCGAGAACCTCGTCGAAGAACTCGGCGGTGAGGGCGAGGTCGCCGTCATCGTCGGCTCGCTCGGCGCGGTCAACTCCCAACAGCGACTCACCGGTCTCCGCGAGGTGATCGAGGCCGAGCCGGACATGGAGATCGTCGCGATCGAGGAGTCCAACGACAGCCTCGCGCAGGCGACCAGTCGCACCGAGGCCATCCTGTCCGTCCACCCGGACGTCCGAGCGATCATCGGGGTCAACGGCGGCGACGCCCCCGGCGCGGCCGTCGCGCTCCAGCAGCAGAACCGCTGCGGCGAGGTGCTGGTGGCAGGCTTCGACGCCATTCCGCAGTCCCGAGACCTGATGCGGGCCGAGTGCATCCAGCTCCTGGTCTCCCAGCGGCCCTACGGCATGTCGGCCGCAGGCCTGCAGATGCTGGTGGCGATGGCGAACGGCGAGACGCCGGACGAGACCGAACTGGACACCGGCGTCGTCGCGGTCACCCTCGAGACGCTGGACGACTTCGAACAGGTCGTCTCATGACGAGCCCGGCCGTGCGCATGACCGGGGTCGTGAAGACCTATCCGGGCGTGCGAGCCCTGGACGAGGTGGACTTCGAGGTCCGCGCGGGCGAGGTCATGGGCCTGGTCGGCGAGAACGGCGCGGGCAAGTCGACGCTGCTGAAGATCCTCGCCGGTGCGGTGCTCCCCGACGCGGGGACCACCGAGCTGTCCGGCGAGCCGATCCGGATCACCGATCCTCGGGTCTCCAAGGCCAACGGCATCGCCGTCATCCACCAGGAGCTGACCCTGGCCCCTGACCTCTCGGTGGCCGAGAACATCCTGGTGGCGGCCGAGCCGACGCGGCTCGGGTTCCTCGACAAAGCCGAGATGACCAGGCGCAGCACGGCGGCCCTGGCCGAACTGGGCGTCGCGGTCGACCCGTGGGCCGAGGTGAGCACCCTGTCGCTGGCTCGACAGCAGCTCGTCGAGATCGCCAGGGCGCTGGCCGCGAAGGCCCGCATCGTGGTGATGGACGAGCCGACCTCGGCATTGACCGAGGACGAGGTGGACCTGCTGCTCGACGTGGTGCGCAGGCTGCGCGACTCCGGCGTGTCGGTGATCTACGTCAGCCACCGGATGCGGGAGATCTTCGCGGTCTGCGATCGGGTCACCGTGCTGCGGGACGGCAGACACAACGGCGTCCTTGCCGTGGCCGAGACCGACTCGGACGCGCTGGTGACCCGCATGGTGGGCAGGGAGATCACCCGGCTCTACGGCGAACGTTCCGACGCGGCCCGCGACGAGGTGGTCCTGGAGGTGCGCGGACTGCGCAGCGGGACCCGTGTCCACGACGTCTCCTTTCGCGTGCGCGCGGGCGAGATCGTCGCCCTGGCGGGTCTGGTCGGCTCCGGCCGCACGGAGACGGCCAAGGCGGTGTTCGGCGCCGCCCGCTTCGAGGGGGAGATCCGGCTGCGCGGCGCCTCGGTGACCTTCAGACATCCCCGGCAGGCGGTGCGCGCGGGTCTGGGCTATCTGTCGGAGGACCGCGCGTTGTCCGGGCTGTTCCTGGACAAGTCCGTCGGAAACAACATCTCCGTGACGGTCCCGGAGCAGGTGGCGCCGGGCGGGTGGTTCCGAGCGGCGCGCGAGCGACGACTCGGCGAGCGGTTCCGCACCGACCTGCGCATCGCCTGCCCCGACGTCGGGTCGATCACCGGGGCACTCTCCGGCGGGAATCAGCAGAAGGTGGCGCTGGCCAAGTGGCTGGCGGTGAACCCGACCGTGCTGCTGCTCGACGAGCCGACCCGAGGCGTGGACATCGGCGCGAAGGCCGAGATCTACCGCATCATCCGAGGCCTGGCCGCCGAGGGCGTCGCCATCGTGTTGATCTCCAGCGAGCTGACGGAGGTCCTGGGCATGAGCGATCGGATCGTCGTCCTGCACGAGGGACGCTCGGTCGGCGAGCTGGACGCGGCGAGCGCCACCGAGGAGACGGTGGTGGCGCTGGCCACCGGTGTGACCACGGCATCCGCCGGTTGAGGAGGAGTCCATCCATGGTTGAGACGAAGTCCGAGACACCACCGGACCCTCCCGCCCGGGTCGAGCAGGCGGTGACCCCCTCGGCGGCGCCCTTCTGGCAGCGGGCGCTGCGGGCGCGGGAGTCCGGCCTGGTGCTGGTGCTGATCGCGTTACTGGTCCTGTTGGCGGTGCGAACCGACAGCTTCGTGACGCTGGACAACCTCGTGGTGGTGGCCAGGCAGGCCGCTCTCGTGGTGATCATCGCCGTCGGAGTGACCTTCGTGATCGCCACCGGCGGTATCGACCTGTCCGTGGGCTCGGTGGTCGCGCTGACCTCGGTGGCCACCGGATACTGGGTGATCGTCGCGGATCTCCCCTACGTGGTGGCCATCCCGTTCGCGCTGCTCACCGGCCTCGCGTGCGGCGTGCTCAACGGCGTGCTGATCGTGTTGACCAGGGTGCCGCCCTTCATCATCACCCTGGGCATGCTCGGCATCGCCAGAGGACTGGCGCTGGGCCTGACCAGCGGCTCGACCCAGACGGGCTTCGCCCCGCCGTTCCTGGCGCTGGGCCAGGGCTCCTGGCTGGGCATCCCGATCCCGGTGTGGATCGCGGCCGTGGTCGCGGTGGCGGCGCATCTGGTGCTGAGCCGGACCACGCTGGGCCGCCACGTCTACTTCACCGGCTCGAACGAGCCCGCCGCCGTGTTGTCCGGCATCCGCGTCGAACGGGTCAAGCTCTTCGTCTACGCCACGGCGGGCTCGCTGGCTGCGCTGTCGAGCCTGCTGGAGACCGCCCGACTCTCGGTCGCCCAGCCCAGCGCCGGGGTCGGCTACGAGCTGACCGCCATCGGTGCCGTGGTGATCGGTGGCGCGAGCCTCTTCGGCGGGCGAGGCACCATCCTCGGCACCGTGCTCGGTGCGGTGCTGCTCAGCGTCATCACCAACGGCCTGATCGCCCTCCAGGTGAGCGCATACTGGCAGCAGGCGATCCAAGGCGCGGTGATCATCCTCGCGGTGATGCTCAACGAGTACCGCTCCCGGCGGTCGGTGGTGCCCACAGGCTGACCCAAGGCGGGCCCGTTGCCTGGCGGGCCCGCCGCACGGCCGTCCCGCTGCGGTGGGACAACTCTCAACCGATGGCCAGGAACGCACCCGAGGTCAGCGAGGCTCGACTGTGCCCGGCAAGCGCCTCCGCATCCGTGCAGGTCCGGGGCGGTTTACGGCCTGCAGACCCGATCGGGTAGAGTCTCTCTCGGAGGATTGGCCGAGCGGCCTAAGGCGCACGATTGGAAATCGTGTTGGGCTAAAACCCTCACGGGTTCGAATCCCGTATCCTCCGCCCAGACCAGTGGCCCGAGCGTATCCATGCGCTCGGGCCACTGCTGGTTTTCGAGGTTGGCGCCATGGATGCGGGGCAACATCCCGCAGCGGGCCAGCAGACGAATTCCCTTTCCGGGAACATCACCGCGTCGGCATTCGAGGACGGCACGGCACCACACCCGTGCTGGAGAGTTGCGCGGCACACCCACGTGATGACGCCTCGTCTCCGTTCAGGCGGGGACGGTGCCGCCGAGGATGCCGCGACTTCGCGATCCTGAACCGCCTCGCCGACGCCATGTTCATACCGGTCGTACGGTCGATCAGGTACGTGGACACCGCCGCGGTTCGCTCCGCGACGACCTACCGGATCCCCGAGGGAGGCTCGTCGCCGAAGACGGCCGGTGCGACCTTGGTGCCGTCGGTGAAGACGTCATCCATCTCGATGAGGTAGTCGGCGCGCTGGTGTTCCTTGTCCTCCTCGCCAGCGCCACCACGGCCACCAGCACCGCCGCCGCCTGCCACACCGCCGCCCATCCCGCCTGCGCCACCGCCTGCGGGCCCGAAGCCGCCGGGCAGCCGCCCGCCGCCGGAAGACCCACCGGGCCCGAAGCCACCGCCGGGTCCGCCGCTACCAGGCCCGAAACCACCGCCGCTGCCAGGCCCGAAACCTGCGGGGATCCGACCGCCACCGGGTCCGCCGCCAAGACCGCCGAAGCCGCCGGGCCAGCCACCAGGGCCACCCGGGCCGTGACCGCCAACGCCGCCGGGTCCTCGGCCACCGGGGTTGGCTCCGTTGCCGTTGGGGCCGTGCGGCGCACCGAAACCGCTAGGCGGGACAGGGCCGCCGCCGGGCGGACCGAAGTATCCGGGCGGCGGACCAGCGTTCGGCGGCCCGAGCGGCGCACCGATCGGAGAAGGCTGAACCGGACCGGGACTATTGAAGTCAGGCCCGATCGTGGGCGGAGCCGAATAGCCGGGCCCATCGCCCCTGCCACCAGACCCACCGGAGCCGCCGCCGTAATCGCCCCCGCCGTGACTCCCGCCATGGGAGCCGCCCTCGGACCCGCCACCGGGCACGCCGGACCCACCGCCGTCGGTGCCACCACCGGGCAGCGAAGAATCCCCGAACGTCGACGGCATCCCGTCATCAGCCCGACGTAGGCTGGGGTCGGCGATGGTGACACGCGTATTCACAGGGGGATCAAAACCGCGCAATGCGACAAGAGTCGAATTTGTACTGGATTGGTAATGAGTCATCACATCGCGTGCGCGCTGATTTTCTTCATCGTATTTTTTCACTTCATCATTATGGCCATTGAGACCAAAGGTTATGGAATCAATAAATCCTTTTTCGGGCTTCGGCGATCCAATGGGAACGATCGCCTTCGCCACCGCTTGATAGGCAGCTTGCGCCTGGATTGCCATCGCCACCTGGGCCGCCTGATCCCTGGCCTCAATGGCATACACAGCAAGAGGCGAGGAAGAATTCCTGAACTGGTCAGAAGCAGCACCATGATACAGT
Source organism: Actinoalloteichus fjordicus (assembly GCF_001941625.1). NCBI lineage: Bacteria > Bacillati > Actinomycetota > Actinomycetes > Pseudonocardiales > Pseudonocardiaceae > Actinoalloteichus > Actinoalloteichus fjordicus. Next base: position 217,190 of record NZ_CP016076.1, on the reverse strand, counting down.
TCCCGGGAGACAGCCATCGATGATTCGATGTACTCTCCCACTGCCAGGAATCGATCAGCTATGTGATCCCAAGTGCTTTTCATGAGCCCGGGATCTGCGCCATCCGGGTCGGATTTCAGTGCAGCCGAGATCGCCTGAGCATTGGTGTGATCCCAACTATAATGACTTGACTTCGGCTGATAACTCACCATCTCCCCCTTCAAAGACACTCGAGATTAAATCATCTTTACATTAAAGGTTCTCGGCCATTGCAGCGGCAACGCTTGATCCCCACTCGCACGGCTCCAGGTCATCGCGACTGCCAACGTTGGCACTTACCACGATCAGTTGATCATCGTTCACCCCGAAGTAAGTATCGCAACCGAAATTACTTTCAACCCGGCTGGTCATGACCGCTGGGTGCCCGGCAATTTCCGTGGGCTCAAAGACCGCAAAACTGTCTTCTTGGGAATATATTCCAGATAGGTTGAGATCGTGTGTCTCAACGTAGATTGCCACCGTGAGTCCTACGTTGACATCCCCCCACCGACACTCAGGAGATCCAGCCAGCGTTGCACCCTCCTGCCCTGCGGCGGGAAGGTCCAAGTCTGCCGCCTGATCCGATGTCAGAAAATCGCATGGAGCCAAGCCGTCGATATTCTTCGGGCTTGGGACACCTGGAGCCAAAGAAGCTTCCACAGGAAGAGGTGATTCGGTCGACATACTTTCATTGACCTCCACTTCAGTGGGTGAAGCATTGCCTTGTTGCTCTTGTGCACACCCACCAATAGAGACTGTCACCATCGTGATGAAAAATGAGGCAAGGAAACCTCGCGAAGTCCTATTCACCATACATCCTAGAGGTATCGGATTATCACTACCATCAATCCCCCACCTCTGACATTCCTATGGGAACACCAGTAATCGAGTTGAGCTCTTCGATTGTGTGATAGTTCAGGAGCGTTTGCTCCAGGCTGGCAATCTGATCATCAATTGCCTGCAAATACGACTCCACCGCCTGGAACAGTGATCCATTGGCCGGGTCCAATGTCAACGCATGCATCTCGGCCGTGGCATGCCTGCTGACCATGTCAGATCCGCGGAAGCTTATTGCTGCGAGCTGGCCAGCGGCCGTGAGGAGCCGCATAACCTCCCACCGCGCCTCTTTCAGATTCGCCAAAATCTGTGGCGCTCGCTCGAGGTCTATCTCGTAGCCGTCAGACATGAGTGCCGCCCCTCCCCGTCGCGTGCTCGTGAGCGGCCCGTCCCCACGGTCGGCGTCCACGATCTCCGCATCGAAGCTAACAGGCACTCCGTAGCGTGTCTGCCACTGTCTGCAGCCGACGGCCAAGATCACACATCTGGCGCAGTCGGGCGACCCGGTGCCTGCGTATGACCAGTTGGCCGTTGCGCAGGCAACCGCCCGTGCACGAGTTACGGCTGCTCTCGGCACCTGCGAACGTCGGTGTCGGCACTCGCCATGCTCCCCGCAGCGAACTGGACACGCTCGAGCCCCGGAGAAGCTGGTGAAAAGTACGAGAGGCCCCCGTCGCCGGAGGCCTCTCCTGAGTGTTCAGCATCGGGGAGGTGAACCCCGGCCCGCCTTATCCGATCGAGATGCCGAACACCTCCAACGCCGAGTACACCCCCAGGGTCATGATTGCGATACTGCTCACCACCAGCGCCCCGGTGATGAACGGATTGGGCCGGAACCGCTTGTCCGGTTCCTTGGCCCGCAGATACCACACACCGATGACCACGGCGACCAGGAAGATGCCGGACCCGATGCCACCGATCTGCACCATCAGCACCGGTGACTGGACGAACAGGTAGAACGACGCCCACAGCGGCGGGAAGCAGAAGGTGAGCAGCCGAATCGTCTTGCGGCGCACCTCGGGGTTCTTCCAGTCCAGGACTCCGATGATGCCCAGGGTGTTGGTCCAGAGCCTCGGGACGCTGGCCGTCGAGCCGATGTTGGTCGAGAACAGCACGGCGATCGTCCCGAGCAGGAACACGATCTCCGCCCAGCCGCCGATGGTGTCGGTGTACATCCGCGACAGGGTGGTGATCATCTCGTTGCCCTCGGGCACGAGGCCCTGCGGATGCAGCACGGACGCGCCGATGATGTAGAAGGCCACCGTGCAGACGGTGCAGACCAGCCAGGACACCGCGACGTCCAACCGCATCACCTTGAGCCAGCCCTCGGCCCGTCGATCCCGCTCGGGGGTGCCGTCGGCAGGCCCGGTCCAGCGGGCGTAGCCCTTCTCCATGCACCAGTAGGTGTAGGTGGTCATCTCGTCGGCGCCGACGCCGGTGGAGCCGAACATCGCGACGGCCAGCCCCAGTGCCCCCACGGGCACGGCCAGTTCCAACCCGCCCGCGATGTCGCCCATGTTCCAGCCGAACTCGGTGAAGGGCAGGGCCACGGCGAGCCCGACGGTGATCATCGTGAACATCGCCACCGCGATCACCGAGGCGGTCTCGACGATGGAGTACTTGCTGCTCTGGAGGATCGCGATCGTGACCACCACGATCACCACGCACCAGACCGTGGTGGACTCCCGGCTCAACGGCTCGCCGACGATCGGCAACAGGATCGAGCAGGCCGCCGCCGTCCCGCCGATGATCCCGCCGCGCTGGAACATCTTGGCGAAGTCCATGCCGATCCACAGATAGTTGATCCAGCTGCCTCGCCGAGTCCGGGGCGCGACGTCGCTGAACGCCTCCAGCGCAGGCCGTCCGTATAAGACGGTCAGTCGCCCGAGTTCCATCTGCACCCAGACCTTCACCGTCGTGGCGACGATGATCAGCCACATCAAGGCGAAGCCCGCCCGGGCACCGAGCGAGGTGGTGAGGATCAGCTCGCCGGAGCCGACCACCGCCGCCGAGAGGATCATCCCCGGCCCGAGATACCGCAGCCGACCCCGGAAGGTGGTGGGCGGCTCCTGCACGTCTTCGGCACGCAGCGCGTAGAGATCGCGCTGCTCCGGTCCGGCCGTCGTACTGGTCATCAGGAGAATTCCACTGTCTCGACGGTGTTCGCCTCGATGAGGTCCCAGTCGTAGGTCACGCCGAGTCCGTTGCCCTCGGGCACCGGCACACAGCCCTCGGAGTCGATGGCGGTGAGTCCGTCGCGGTAGTCGTCGGCGTAGACGAGCTGGCTGCGGCCGATCTCGCTCGACTTCGGGTGGACGAAGGACATCTCGTAGTAGTTGGTGTTGCGCAGCGAGGCCATCAGCTGCCGCTGTGCCGGGCCGGGGGTGTGCAGCTCGACGTCCAGTCCGAGCCCCTCGGTGGCGTGCGCGATCTTCACCGCTCCGGTGATGCCGCCGTCGTACTCGGCGTCGGCCCGCACGAAGTCGGTTCCGCCGCCGACGACGAAGTCGACGTGCTGCTCCAGTCCCCGCACGTGCTCGGTCTGCAGCAGCGGGGTGCGGATCAGCTCACGGAGCCGCTTGTGACCGAAGATCGAGATGCCGGTGTCCTTGTACGGGTCCTCCAGCCACAGGAAGTTCGCCTCGTCGCAGGCGCGGCCGACCTGGACCGCGTGCGCGAAGGTCTCCAGCTTGCAGCCGGGGTCCAGCATCAGGTCCATCTCGGGACCGACCGCCTCGCGGACCTTCGTGATGGTCCGGACGACCTCGGCGACCTCGTACTCGTCCCACACGTGCAGCTTGTAGGCCCGGTAGCCGAGGTCCTTGCAGGCCACCGCGAAGTCCGCATAGGCCTCGGGGCTGTCCAGTCCCCCGTTGCGGTCGCCCGCAGCGGTCGAGGCGTAGGCGGGCAGCCGGGTCTTCCAGCCGCCGAGCAGCGTGCGGATCGAGGCATCGTGCGCGTGTCCGGCGAGATCCCAGAGCGCGATGTCGACGAAGCCCATGCCCATCTTGTCGAACTTGCGGAGCTGCCGTTTGACGTCGTTGTAGATCAGCTCGCGCTGCAACGGGTTCTTGCCGATCAGGTAGTCGCCGAACATGCGCACCTGCGCGGCGGCGATCGCGTTGCCGCCGACGTAGCCGCCGGTCACGCCTTCATCGGTGTAGATGCGGATGGCGTAGGCGCTGGTCGGCTTGCGGCTGCCCGGCTCGTACACCAGGGAGAAGCCGGTCGGGTGCTTGGCGAAGTCGACCATGTCGAACTTGGCCTTGTCGATCCTGATGCGCTCGATCTTCATGCTGGTCCTCTTCGGTGTTCTGGCCTTCTAGAAGGCGGAATGACGCGGCTCGCCGCCGCCGAGCACGCTCAGCACGCCTTCGACCACGGCGATGCCCATCGCCTTGTTGGCCTCCCGGCTGCACGCTCCGATATGCGCGGTGAGCACCACGTTCGGCGCCGTCGACAACGGGCTGTCGCCGATCGGCTCGACGGCGAAGGCGTCGAAGCCTGCGCCTGCCAGGTGCCCGCTGTGCAGCAGCTCCGCCGCCGCCGCCTCGTCGACGAGTCCGCCTCGGGCCGCGTTGAGCAGGATCGCGCCGGGCCGCATCGACTCCAGCCGGGTGCGATCGAGCAGCGGGCCGGAGCCGGGCACGGCGGGCAGATGCAGGCTGACCACGTCGTTGTCGATCGCGGCGTCGAGGTCGACCGAGGTGACGTCGCCGAAGCCGTCGGCGGGCACGAAGGGGTCGTGTGCCACGACGGTCATCCCGAAGGCGGCGGCGTAACCGGCCATCAGCCTGCCGATCCGGCCGAATCCGACGACGCCGAGGCTGCGGCCCGCCAGTTCGACGCCGAAGGTCTTCGGCCAGCCGCCCGCCCGGACCGCTCGGTCGTTCGCCGAGATCCCGCGCGCGACGTCCAGCAGCAGGCCGAAGGTCAGCTCGGCGACGGCCCGCGAGTTGCTGCCGGGCGCGTAGACCACCCGTACACCGTGGTCGCGGGCGGCGTCGAGGTCGATGTTGTCGTAGCCGACGCCGTGTTTCGCGACGACCTTCAGCCGGGGCGCGGCCTCGAACACCGCCCGGTCGATCGGGTCCAGCCCGACGATCAACGCCTCGGCCGCAGGCACTCGATCCAGCAGGTCGGCGCGGGGCAGCGGCCCGTCGTCGCGAGGACGCTCGGCGTGGACTCCGGCGTCGCGCAGCAGGTCCCACGGCGTCGAGGAGTAGCGGCCGAAGGTCGGGGTGGTGATCAGGGTCAGGCTCATCGTGTCTCCTGCCAGCCCGGCCAGTCCGGTTCGATGCGGACGTGCCGGATGGACGAGCGGTGCCGGGTGTAGGCGACGTGCACCCGACCCCGCGCGTCCTGAACGATCGAGGGGTAGGACAGCTCGCGGTTGAGCCCGTCGCGGGAGTTGTTGGTCAGGCAGGTGCCCTCGCCCTGGGCCAGGTCCGGATGCCGCTGCCAGCTGCGTCCGTCGTCGGCCGAGGTGGCCAGCGCGATCGGCGCCCGGGGTGCGCCCCAGAAGGCCTGTCGATCCTCGGCCTGCCCGGAGGTGTCCCGGTCGACGGCCACGGCGGGCCGTTCCCGACCGCCCAGCGCGCCGTGCTCGTCGACCTCGTCGTAGAGGCCCGCGCGACGATGGCTGGCGTCGGCCGCGCTGCTCGCGTTGTAGACCAGCGCGAGCCTGCCGTCGCGGAGCCGGGTCGCCTGCACCGAGGAGTTGTTGTTGGGCAGTGCCGTCGGCACGGGCTTGGTCCAGCGCACTCCGTCCGGCGAGGTGCTGGCGTGGATCGCGTCGGCGAAGCGACTCCGATAGAGCGCGAGGTAGCCGTCCTCGGCGGGCAGCACGTTCATGTGCACCGCGCCTCGGCTGCCGGGGATGTCGTGTCGGCTCCAACTCGTCCCGCCGTCGGTGCTGGCGTAGACCGCGCTGGTGTCCTCGCCACCGGACCAGGTCCCGGTCGCGGGCGCCCGACAGGAGAAGGACGGCAGCAGCCAGGTGCCCTCGGCGGTGACCTGCACGGGCTGGCGGATGAACACGCCGCCGACCTCGTCGGCGGGCAGCAGGACACGCGGTTCGTCCCAGCTGCGACCGCTGTCGGTGGACCGGCGGACGCGTACCTCGGCCGTGTCCTGCCTGCCTGCGTGCTGCGCGGTCCAGAACAGCCAGAGGCTGTCGTCCGGCGCGTGGAAGAGCAACGGGTTCTGCTCGGAGCGCTCCGGGTCGTCGGTCAACGCGACCGGGTCGGACCACGTCGTGCCGTCCTGGGCCAGCCGGGCGAACCAGATCCGGATGTCGTGCACGCCCTCCTGCGTGCCGCCGAACCAGACGCAGCCGAGGTCGCCGTCGGGCAGCACGGCGAGGTTCGCCGCATGGGACTGCGCGACCGGGGCGACGAGGCCTGCCTCCGCCAGCCCCGGCCCCGTCTCGCGCAGGGTGCTCACTGCTCGCCTCGCGCGGCGCTCAGGTGGGCCTTCGCCGCCTGCTCCAGGTGCACGAGGTCGCAGGCCACCGAGGCGAAGGTGTAGCCCTGGGCAAGTCGACGCCGGGCGACCTCGCCGCCGGGAGTGTGGATGCCCGCGGCGATCCCGGCGGCTGCGGCGGCCTCGGCGATCCTGGTGACGGCCTCCTCGAAGGGACCGTCGACGGCCGGGTCGGTCGAGGTGGCGCCGCCGACCGCGAGTCGAAGGTCGGACGGGCCGACGTAGACGCCGTCCAGGCCCGGCGTCGCGCAGATCTCCGCGACGTTGGCCAGGCCCTCCGGCGTCTCGATCATCGCCAGGACCAGCGTGGCCTCGTCCGAGACGGCGGGCGTCGGGCCGACGCGGAGCTGAGCCCGCATCGGGCCGTAGGACCGGCGCCCGTGCGGCGGGTAACGGGTGGAGCGCACGGCGGCCGCCGCATCCTCGGCCGTGTCGATCAGCGGGACGATGACGCCGGTGGCACCCGCGTCGAGCACCCGGCCGATGGCGAAGGGATCGTTCTGCTCGACCCGCACCATCGCGGCGGAGGTCGCGCCCGCGTCGATGGCGAGCATCGCGTTGCGGATGCCCTCGTACCCGACCAGGCCGTGCTGGGCGTCGACGGCCACGTAGTCGTAGCCGAGTCGGGCGAGCCGCTCGGTGGCGATCGGATCGTCCAGCACGACCCAGTAGCCGACGGCCTGCTCCCGACCTCGGATGCGGCGGGCGAAGTCGAGTGCGCTCATGGAAGTGGGGCTCCTGTTCGTTCTCAGCGGTTGTAGGCGGGCATGGGTCCACGCAGCCGGGCACCGACCTCGTCGCAGGCGGCGACGACGTCGTCGGGCAGCGGGCCTCGGCCCAGCGCGTCGATGTTCGAGGTGAGGTGGTCGAGCCGGGAGGCGCCGAGCAGGACGGCGTCGACGACCGGGCGAGACAGCAGCCAGCGCAGGGCGAGCTCGGTGAGCGGCAGACCGGCCTGGTCCGCGATCGCGGTCAGCGCGTCGACCGCCTCGAAGAGCTGGGCATCCCAGTAGCGCTGCCGGTACATCCCGGCCAGCACGGAGTCGCCGAACCGCCCGCTGCCGGGGGTGCTCTCGAAGCGGTGTCGTCCGGTGAGCAGGCCGCCGCCGAGCGGGTTGTAGACCACGGTGTCCAGCCCGGTCGCGGCGGCCATCGCGGCGTACTCCTCGTCGATCCGCCTGGCCAGCAGGTTGTAGAGCTGCTGGGCGATGACGGGGCCGGGCGTGCCGAGCTGGTCGGCGACCCGGTTCAGTTCGACGATCTGCCACGCCGCGAAGTTCGACACGCCGAGGCTGCGGATCTTGCCCTCCTCGACCAGCTTCGCGACGGCCCGCATGGTGTCCTCCACCCGGGCGGCGGCGTCCGGCTGGTGCAGGTAGAAGAGGTCGATGTGGTCGACGCCGAGCCTGCGCAGGCTCCCCTCGACGCTCGCCCGCAGACCGGCAGGCGACAGCGGCGAGTGATCTCCTGCGTCCGGATGCGGCATGCCCGCCTTCGTGGCCAGCGTGATCCGGTCGCGGCGCGCGGCGATCAGCGGCGCGAGCAGCTCCTCGGTGGTGCCCTTGGCGTAGCCGTTCGCGGTGTCGACGTCGGTGATCCCGGCGTCGAGCGCAGCGTCGAGCAGCCGCTGGGCGTCCGTCGCCGAGACGGTGTCCCCGAACGTCATCGTCCCCAGGACCAGCCTGGGTGTGCCGATGGTCATGCGATCCTCTCCTCTTCGGAGCCGCCCGCGCGGATCGCGGCCAGCAGGTGTCGTGGTTTGCGACCGGTGATCGCCGCCGGATCAAGTGCCGCGTCGCGCAGCACGCGGGTGTACTCGGCGGCGGGCGCGGTGAGCACCTGATGCGTCGGGCCGTGCTCGACGACCTGTCCCCGGCGCATCACCAGCACCTCGTCGCTCAGCTCGCGCACCACGCCGAGGTTGTGCGAGATCACCACGTAGGCCACGCCGGTCTCGGCCTGGATGTCCTGGAGCAGCCGAAGGACCTGGGCCTGCACGGAGACGTCCAGCGCACTGGTGGCCTCGTCGCAGACCAGGACGTCGGGACGGCAGGCCAGGGCCCTGGCGATGCCGATCCGCTGCCGCTGGCCGCCGGAGAACTCGCCGGGCCGCCGCCCGAGCGCCTTCGCTGGCAGCTCGACGCGCGCCAGCAGCTCGGCCGCCGCGCGTCGACGCTCCGAGGCGTTGCGGACGCCGCGCAGCTTCAACGGCTCGCCGACGATGTCGCCTGCGTCCAAGTGCGGATCGAGCGAGGCGTACGGGTCCTGGAAGATCATCTGCACCCTGGCCCGCATCGGCCGCAGCCTGCGTTCGGACAGCTGCGTGATGTCGACGCCGTCCAGCAGGATGCGGCCGGCGGTGGGCCGTTGCAGGCGGACGATGCTGCGCGCGATGGTGCTCTTGCCGCAGCCGGACTCGCCGACGACGCCCACCGTGCGGCCCCGGTGCAGGTCGAATCCGACGTCCGAGACCGCGCGGATCGCGCCGCCCGTGCCGGGGAACTCCACGACGAGGTTCTGCACGGACAGGATCGGGGTCTCGCTCATGCCCGTTCCTCCTTCGCGACGAGCCGAGGCACCGAGGCCAGCAGTTCCCTGGTGTAGGGATGGCTCGGGGCGTCCACCACCTGTTCGACCTCTCCGCTCTCCACGAACCGACCCGCCCGCATCACGTGCACCCGGTCGGAGACCAGGCGGGCCACGCCGATGTCGTGGGTGATCATCAGGATCGCCACGCCGGTCCGCTCCTGGAGTTCCATCAGCACCTCGAGCACGCCCGCCTGCACGGTGACGTCCAGGGCGCTGGTCGGCTCGTCGGCGACGAGCAGCTCCGGCTCGCCGGTGAGCGCGCAGGCGATCAGCACTCGCTGTTGGAGACCGCCGGAGAGCTGGTGCGGATAGCGGTCGAGCAGCCACGCGGGATCGGGGACGCGCACGCGGTCCAGCAGCGTCGCGGCCTGGTCCCGACCCGCCCGGCGGCTGGTGCCCGGGTTGTGGAGTCGCACCAGTTCGGTCAGCCTGCGGCCGATCGTCTCCACCGGGCTCAGTGCGGTCATCGGGTCCTGCGGGATCAGCCCGACGACCCGGCCTCGGAGTGCGGCGATCGACGCGGGATCGGCCACGACGTCATGGCCTGCCAGCAGCGCCCTGCCGGAGAGCACGGCCAGCTCCGCAGGCAGCAGCCGCAGCAGGCCCATCGCCGTGGTCGACTTCCCGGAGCCGGACTCGCCGATCAGCGTCACGGTCTCGCCTGCGTCGATGTGCAGTGAGATCCCGTCGACCGCGCGCACCACCCCGTGCGCGGTGACCAGTTCGATCTGAAGGTCTTCGATCTCCACGAGCCTGCTCATGTCGTGGCTCCCTTCTTCGCGCGCGGGCGGTCGCGGAGCCCGTCGCCGAGCAGGTTCACGCCGACCACGAGCAGCACGATCATCAGACCGGGCAGTGTCACCAGCCACCACGACGTGGTGACGTAGTCCTGTCCGTCGGAGATCAGCCGACCCCAGGTGGCGTACGGGCGCTCCGGCCCGGCGCCCAGGTAGCTCAGTGCGCTCTCCAAGAGCACCGCCTGCGCCAGCAGTAGCAGCACGACGAGGCTGGTCTGCCGGATGACGTTCGGCACGAGGTGCCGGAACAGCACGCCGGAGTGCGTCAGTCCGAGGGTGCGGGCGGCGTCCACGTACGGCTTCTCACGTTCGACCATCACCATCGAACGGGTCAGCCTCGCCACCTCCGGCCACTGGGCGATCGCGATGACGGCCGTGATCACCGGGATCGACGGACCGAACAGGGCCACCACGAGCAGCAGCATCATCAGCAGCGGCAACGACATCTGCGCTTCGAGCAGCCGGGAGACGACCGCGTCGACCCAGCCGCCGAAGTAGCCTGCCGCCGCCCCGGCGACGAGGCCGATCAGGCCGGAGACGACCACGGCGAGGACGCCGATGAGGACGGAGACCTGGCCGCCGTCGAGGACTCTGGCCAGCAGGTCCCTGCCGAGCTGGTCGGTGCCGAACAGATGCCCGTCGGTCAGCGGCGGCAGGCGGCGGCTGCCGAGGTCCTGCTCGTTGGCATCCGGCAGCGGCAGCAGGTCGGCCAGCAGGATCGGCAGCACGACGAGCGCGGTGAGCACGGCGCCGATACGGATCTTGGCCTTGGCGGTGCGCGCGCGGCGGGCGACGCCCGCGTCGCGCAGTTGTCGGGCGGTCACCCGGCTCGGCCGGGTCTCAGGTGAGGTCGTGGTCATCGCGCCGTGGCCTTTCCGAGCCGAACCCGCGGGTCGAGCAGCGGGTACACCAGGTCGATGAGGAGCTGGACGAGGATCGCGAGCGCGGCGGTGACCAGCACCGTCGCCTGGATCAGCGGATAGTCGCGCGTCTCCAACGCCCGCACGACGAGCGAGCCGACACCGGGCCAGGCGAACACGACCTCCACCACGACCACGCCGTTGAGCATCGCGGCGAATCGGGTGCCCAGCGCGGTGAGCACCGGGATGATCGAGTTGCCCAGCGCGTAGCCCCAGACGAGCCGACGCTCGCCGAAGCCGTGTGCGCGGGCCACCGTCAGATAGGGCGAGGTCAGGTTGGTCACCATCTCGCGACGAACCAGCCGGGAGATCAACGCGATCTGCAGCAGCGCGACGGTGACCGCGGGCAGCACCAGCCCGCCCCAGGTGGTGAAGCCGGACGACGGCAGCACCGGGATCAGGACGGAGAAGACGGTGAGCAGCATGATGCCGCTCCAGAACTCCGGCATGGACTGGGCCGCGACGGTGGCGATGTTCGCGCCGGTCTCCCGCGTGGTGTCGGCTCGGCTCGCCATCCAGATGCCCAGTGGCAGCGCGATGAGCGCGGTCAACAGGATCGCCGCCAGGGCCAGCGTGATCGTGTAGGGCACCCGGTCGAGCACGACCTCGAAGGCGGGCGCGCGGAACGAGTACGAGGTGCCCAGGTCCCCGGTGAACAACTGACCGAGGAAGGTCAGGTACTGGGAGGGGATGGAGCCGTCGAGGCCGAGTTGGGTGCGGATCTCGGCCAGGTCCTCCGTGGTGGCGTTCGGCGCGGCGAAGGCCGTCGCCGGGTCGCCGGGCGCCATCCGGATCAGCACGAAGACGGTGGAGACGGTGAGCATGACGACCAGGACGCTCTGGCCGAGTCGGGTCAGGACGTATCGGATCACCTCACGCCTCCAGCCCGATGCGCGCGAGTTCGTAGGAGTTGGTCGGTTCCAGTCCCACGTCGCTGATTCGAGTCCGGTAGGCGAGCACCGAGTTCGGGACGAAGGCCCACATGCTCGGCCAGGAGTCCCACACGACCTGTTGCAGCTCGGCGGTGATCACCTGTCGCCGGTCGGGGTCGACCTCCGCGTAGGCCTCGTCGAGCAGCGCGACGACTTCGGGGTTGACGTAGCCGTGATAGGTGTCGCGGGTGCGCTCTCGCTCCGGGGTCCCGCCGTACATCCCCTGCAGGATCGGCAGCGCGGCGCCCACCGGCGAGGCATAGCCGTTGCCGAGGATGTCCCAGTCGCCGCCGCGCCCCTGCCGCCACTCCGAGATGTCGCCGCCGGGCTCGAACTGCCGAAGCCGGACCGACACGCCTACGTCGCCGAGCATCTGCACCACCGCCTCCATGACGGTGGTGTCGCTGGCGAACTCGCCGGTCTCCCAGATCAACGTGAGGTTGAGATCGCCGTCGGCGATCCCCTCGGCCTCCAGCATCTGCTTGGCCCGCCGGGGGTCGTAGGTGTACTCGCCGCACACGACTGATCCGTTGAGCGTCTCGGCCACCGGCCCGCGGGCGGCCTCCACCGAGCCGGCGAGGATGTCCTCGGCGAGCCGTCTGCCGTCCACCGCGAAGGACAGCGCCTGGCGAACGGACGCCCTGGACAGCGGATGGTCCTCGGGCTTGCGGAAGTTGTAGAAGAGCTGGTTGAGCCGGGTGCCCTTGACGTGGTCGATCTGGATGTCCGCGAGCCCGCGCAGCTGTTCGGCGGAGTCGGGGCTGATCGTGTCGATGATGTCGATCTCGCCGGAGCGCAGCGCGACCACGCGGTTGGACTCCTCCGGCATGAACCGGACCTGCACCTGGTCGACCCGAGGTCGGTCGGCCCAGTAGTTCTCGTTGCGGCGCAGCGTGTAGTCGCCGGTGCCCCGGTTCGAGGCGGTGACGGTGTAGGGGCCGCTGCCGACGCCGGACTGGAGTTCCTCGGGGACGTTGGCGGCCGCAGGCGTGATCAGGACGTTGGCCATCAGGTAGTCGAGGACGGGCAGCGGGCGGTTCGTCTCCAGGGTGAAGGTGCGCTCGTCGATGGGCACGACCGCAGGCCATTCCGGGAAGAACGCGGCCAGGTAAGAGCCGCTCACCTGCTGGTACATCGCCAGCGCCGTCTCGATGTCGGCGATCTCCAGCGGAGTGCCGTCGGAGTAGCGCACGTCCTCCCGCAGCCGCACCGTCCACTGGGTCGGCGCGGTCAACTCGAAGCGATCGGCCAGCACCGGGATCGGTGCCAGGTCCGGGCCGATGCGAGTCAGGCCCTGCCGGACCGCACGCTGCACCGTGACCGCGGCGTCGAACTGGTTGAGCTTGTTGTCGAGCGAGACGAGCGACCGATTGAGGCCGAGCGTCACCGAGCCGGGCGGCGGTCCGCCGGTAGGACCCGCACATCCGGAGAGCGCACCTGCGGCTACGGCGCCGCCTGCGACGCCCAATGCCTTGAGCAGCGTTCTCCGGGACATCATTGTCTGCATTCGCCAACCTCCGTTGCCCTCGGGCGCCGTCGCCCGTGGAGCACCACCTGCTGGAGCGCCACCCTAGGCACGCTTGCGTGATATGCGCAACACCGATAGCGTGATTCGCGCAGAACACGTGACAGATCGGGCCGAGAGGAGGTGTCCATGAGACCAGGGAGACCACGCCTGGCCTTGTGTGATGACCTCAGCGGCGCAGCTGAAGCGGCACTCGCCCTGAGCGGCGGTCACGATGAACCCTCGGCGCGGCTCGCGCCACCGGTCGGCAATATTGCGCGTTTCGCGCAAGATCTCGCGGCCGAGGGGTCCACTGCGACGGGGCCGTGTGCGATCGACCTCGACATCCGACAGTCCACTCCGGACGAGGCCCGGTCGGCCGTCGGCGCCCTGACCCCGCGTTCCGGACCGCTGTTCCTCAAGATCGACTCGCTGCTGCGCGGAAACGTCGCACCGATGGTCTGGGGCCTGCGCGATCGACGCGACAGCCTCATCGTCTGCACGCCCGCGCTGCCGGCCGCAGGTCGGGCCACCGTCAACGGCCGAGTGGTGTTCGCCGCACACTCGCCCGTTCCCGGACCGGGAGAACCGCGCCCCTCCTCGATTCAGGAGGCGCTCGGCGAGCTGCCGACCGACCGATTCGGCCTCGACACGGTCCGCTCAGCCGGACTCGTCGCAGGCCTGGCCGAAGCCGCCAGGACCCGACACATCGCGGTGTGCGACGCGGAGACCGACGCCGACCTCGATCTGATCGCCGCCGCCTGCGCAGGCGTCCCCGACGTGATCGCCGTCGGGTCGGCAGGCCTGGCGGCGGCGTTCGGCAGGCTCCGGTCCGCAGCCGAACCCGATCCCGCGCCCGTGCGCGCCTGCGGCGACAGCCCGGCCGCCCGTCCCTCGGCCGCCGTCCTGGTCGTCGTCGGCTCCGCCGAGCCCGGCGCGCGCAGGCAGGTCGAGATCCTCGAGCACGCGGGCGCGGCGGTCGTCCTGGTCGATCCGACGACCCGACGCGAGACCGGCTCGTGCGTCCGAGCACGGCTCGACCACGGCTGCGTCGTGCTCGCCGTCCGGCAGGCGGCGGTCGCGCCCGACGAGATCGACCCCGGATCGGGCCGGCTGATCACCGACCACCTCGCCGCGATCGTCCGAAGCGCGCTGGCGGAGCACGACACGCCGGTCCGCCTCGCGCTGACCGGCGGCGAGACCGCCCGCCGGGTGCTCGACGCCCTCGGCGTGACCCGCCTCGATCTGCTCGGCCAGGTCCATCCGGGCGCCGTGCACGCACGCACCGACACCCACCACGAGATCGTGACCCGTCCCGGCAGCCACGGCGGCCCGGACAGCCTGCTCACGATCGCCCGTCATCTTCGTCATACCGATCATCAGGAGGACCCGTGAGCTCCCCAACGCCCGTGATCGCCATCACCATGGGGGATGGAGCCGGCATCGGCCCAGAGGTCGTCGTCGGCGCGCTCGCCACCCAGACCGTGTACGAACGGTGCCGCCCGCTGGTGATCGGGGACGCGCAGCGCCTGCGTGACGCCGCCCGGCTGATGGACGCACAGGTCGAGGTGGTCGCGGTCGAGTCGGTCGACGACGCCCGGTTCACCCCCGGTCGCATCGACGTCATCGACCTGGGGCTGCTTCCTGCGGACCTGCCCTGGGGCGTGCTGAGCGCGACCGCGGGCGACGCTGCCTACCAGTACATCCGGACCGCCTCCGAGCTGGCGCTGGCGGGAAAGGTGCAGGCGATCTGCACCGCGCCGCTGAACAAGGAGGCCCTGCACGCCGCAGGTCACCTCTACCCCGGCCACACCGAGATGCTCGCCGCGCTGACCGGGACCGAGGAGGTGTCGATGATGCTCTCGACGCCGAAGGTCAAGGTCATCCACGTCACCACCCACATCGGCCTGATCGCCGCCATCGCCAAGATCGAGCCCGGCCTGGTCGAGCGGACGGTCCGCCGAGGCCACGAGGCGATTCGCGCCTCCGGCGTGGACAGCCCGGTGATCGGCGTGTGCGCGATCAACCCGCACGCAGGCGAGAACGGCCTGTTCGGCGAGGGCGAGGAGGAGGAGAAGATCGTGCCCGCCCTGGAGAGGCTGCGTGCCGACGGCATCGACGCGCGCGGACCGCTCCCCGCCGACACCGCCTTCTTCCTGGCAGGCCGTGGCGACTACGACCTGATCGTGGCGATGTACCACGACCAGGGCCACGGGCCGGTGAAGGTGCTCGGCATCGAGGCAGGCGTCAACATCACCGTCGGCCTGCCGGTGATCCGCACCTCGGTGGACCACGGCACGGCCTTCGACATCGCGGGTACCGGCACCGCCGAGGTCGGTAGCATGATCGAGGCGCTACGCCAGGCAGCCGACCTGGCGCCGGTCGCCGTCAGCTGAGAGGGACGAGCGCGTGCCCCGTGATTCCGAGCTCCGTCGGGAATCCATCGTCCAGATGGCCACCAACGGCCTTGCCAACGTCGACGAACTCTCCGCGCACTTCGGCGTCACCGCGTCGACCATCCGCCGCGATCTCGCCCAGCTCGAACGATCCGGGGCACTCGCCCGCACCTACGGCGGCGCGATGGCGCTCGTCGCGCATCCCGAGTCCAGCCTGCGCCAACGGGTCGGCGAGCAGTTCGAGGCGAAGCGGGCCATCGCGCGCTGGGCGGCAAGCCGGATCGGCGCCGGGGAGACGGTGCTGCTCGATGCGGGCACCACCACCGGCGCGCTCGCGCACGAACTGCACTCGGTGCCCGCGCTCACCGTGGTCACCACCGGGATGACCGCCCTGCAGGAACTCGCCGTCTCCGACACGGTGACGGTGGAATGCCTCGGCGGCGTGCTCCGGCCGAGAAGCCTCGGCTTCATCGGGCCGCTCGCCGAGGCCGCATTGGAACGCCGCACCTTCGACCGGGTCTTCCTCGGCGCCGACGGCGTCACCGCGCAGGAGGGCATCTGCGAGGCCGACATCCGGCAGACCCGGCTCAAAGAGCTCATGGCCCGTCGCAGCGACCGCGTCTACCTGCTCGCCCACGGCGCCAAGATCGGCCGACGGCCCTTCCACGCCTGGGCTCCGATGCCCTCGCAATGGACGCTGGTGACCGACCTCTCCGCGCGGGAGGCCGACCTCGAGCCGTTCCGCGACAGAGGAGTGACCGTCGTGGTCGCCGATGCCGACGGTGTCGCCGTCCCGGCACGCGGCGAAGCGGGTCGCACCGACCGGAGGCAGGCCGCCGAGCCTGCGGAACAGGCCGACTGACCGTCGCGGCCGTCGGCTCACCGAAGATCCGCCGAGCCTCCCGGATCGGCGACGGGCCGCGATCCGACCGATCGGCCTGGGCACGGACGGCGAGTCGCCGAGCGAGACGGGTTCTCGGCTGGGCCGGTGCCGAGCCTCGGCCTTCGACGGCTCGGCTCCGCATCCTGCCCCGGCGGGAGAGCGATTCCGGGGAACGACGTCTGTTCACCTGGGCCTGGTGATCTCCGCGCCTCTCATCGTGGGCGAGGAGTCCGGCTGGTCGACGCCGGAGCGGCCGGGGCAGGGCCCTGCCGACGAGACCGGCACTACAGCCCGACCGAACGCCGCAGGATGTCGCCCAACTCCCCCTCGTAGGAACTGTCCAGCGCACTGACGACGCCCTCGAACGGGCCGGGCCCGTACTTCAGTCTGCTGACGTGGTTCTCCGGCAGAAGCACGCGATCACCCAGCTTCAAGGCAGGCGTTCCCCGCCAGCAGTACGCATATCCGCCCACCTCGACGATCTGGTGTCCCTGGGCCTGTCGGGAGCGCCTGCCCCCGTCGAGTCGACGTCGGGACTCCGCGAGATCCTGCCGCAGGCGCTCGACCACGCCCTTCATCGATCGCGAACCGGAGTCCTGTCCGGCGGAGAACCCCTCCCGCCAGCCGCGTCCGTACGCCGCCGCGAGCGCCCGGTCGTGTTCGTCGGCGTGAATTCCACACGCGAGGTCGTAACCGTGCAGCCTCGACCGACACGGCCGCCCGGATCGGGTGGGCCGCCCACACGTGCGGAGGTCGAACGACTGGTCGCGCATGATGCACCGTCCTCCAGGTCGCTGCGGCGGCAGAGACCGAGTACTCCGCGCACTCGGTCCGGTGAATCCTCGCCACGCTGTGCATCGCAATCCCGTGTCAGCGCGTTGCAATGCAACCCCAGAGTGTGATCACAGTCCACCGATCGGCCCAGTACTGGGGCCCAAGCAACGCCCGGTCCCGTCGGCACGGACCCGCCAGTCACACCCGACGACCTCCGGCCACGCCCGAGCGCTGCCCGCGTCCGCCGCGCACTGCGGAGCGAGCCGGTTTCCCGAGCGCGCCGAACGTACGGCACGCCCGGCCTGCGTAGACCCGAGCGCGCGGAACCACACCGCCAGGAGGGGGTCCGGCGCCCGCCCGCCGAACACGCGACCGGGCCCCGGCATGAATCGCCGAGGCCCGTTCCGTGTCATCTCACCGCCCGGGTCATCCCGACGGACGGCCCCGACTGCTCACTCGCCCGCCTGCTCATCCGCGCCGGGCTTCCTGCGGCGCGTCAGCACCAGTGCCGTTCCACCGCCCGCCAGCAGGACCACTGCGGCGACCACCAGCCACACCGTGCCCGCCGCGCCGGTGTTCGCGAGCCCGGTGGCTCCGGCGAGGGCGGGCGGCTGGGTGCCGGGCGCCCCGCCGGGCGGCGTGGCCTGGTCGACCGGTTCCTCCCCGTCCGCCCCGTCGTCGTCGCCACCACTACCTCCGGAGCCGTAGTACTCCTGTTCCTCGGCGGCGTCGATCTCGGCATCACCGGACAGCGGCCGGAACCGGACGATCTGCGGATCGTGGTCACTCGCCTGGTCGGCGAACTCGGCGTTGATCCGCACCGGGTCGTAATCGGCCCGGGTCGACAGGTTTCCGCTGACCAGCAGGTGATCCAGCGCCTGAGAGTTCCCGTCGAAGACGTACCCGTAACGCTCGGTCGCGGGCAGGCCGTTCATCGGGTTGATCAACACGTCGGACTCGGTGAGGGTGCCGAGCACCGGGGAGAACTGGAAGTCGTTGAGGTCCCCCACCACCAGCACGTTCGCGGCCGGGTCGACCCGGGCCACCTCGTCGACGAAGCCTCGGACCGCCGCAGCCTGCTCCAGCCGCTGCACCTCCGACGATCGGTTCGGCGGCTGGAAGCGGCCGTGCAGGGCCTGATCGCCGCCCTTGGAGGCGAAGTGGTTGGCGACGACGAAGACGTTGCGATCCTCGAATTGGAACTGCCCGACCAACGGCTTGCGGCTGTCCGCCCAGGCCGCGTCGGCCGGATCGATCCGACCCGGCGAGACGCTGAGCGCCGCACGATCGTCCTCGTCGGTGGTCACCGCGACGGCGGTGTCGGCGTCGCCGCCCGGCGTGTCCACGAAGGACACCCGCTCCGGATCGAAGAGGAAGGCCACTCGGATGTTGCCGCCGGGCTGTCCGCCGTCCTGCTTGTCGTTCGGGTCGATCTGGCGCCACTCGTAGTCCGGCCCGCCTGCCGCCACGATCGCCGCCGCGAACTGATCCAGCGTCGCCGCCGCGCTGACGACGCCGTCGTCCGTCGGACCGCTGTCGTCCTGGATCTCCTCCAGAGCCACGATGTCGGGCGAGGCCAGGTTCTCGACCACGCCCGAGGCGAGCCGGTCGAACTTCTCCTGGTCGTCGGCGGGCGAGAGGTTCTCGACGTTGTACGTCGCCACCGCCAGCTCCCAGGACTCGGCGGACCTGGTGACCTCCCTGGTCAGTCCGCCCGAGACGTGCTCGCCGAGGCTGGTGGCCCTGATCAGATAGCCGCCGTACTGCGAGTAGTACAGCGGTCCCTCGGTGACGCCCGCCAACTCGTCGCCGACGTCGGCGATCGGAAAGGCCCGCTCGTCGGAGGGGATGAGCGACTCGATCTTCAGCCTGCCCGTGTTGGCGTCGTCGTAGCCCTGGTAGACCGTCCCGCCGCGCTCGCTGCGGTTCTGGTCCGGCTTGGTGGTCACCCACAGCGCGGAATAGGCGTCGGTCGGGCCGACCACGGGCGCGTCGACGACCCGGACGACCATGCTCTCCCGCGAGGCGTAGAAGTCGAGCGCGTACTCGGCGGGCTCCAGTTCCAGCCCTTCGATGTCGCCGCCCGAGGACGGTGCCTGCGCGAGCGGCACGGCATCGGCGTCCAGCAGTTCGGCCTCGGGCAGCGGGTTTCCGCCGGAGAGCACCGTCCACCGTGCCGCGGCGAGCTGGGTGATCGACTGGGCGGCGCCTGCCTGGCCGCCTGCCCGGTACTCGTCGACCCGGCCGGAGACCAGGATCTCGTCGCCGACCGCGACGTCCGGCGTCGTGTCACCGGTGAAGACGAAGAGGCCCTCGCTGGTCCGTTCGTCGCCGTCGCCGTCGACGTCCTGGAACCAGAAGCCGCGGGCCGAGCCGACGGAGCCGACGGCGGTGACCACTCCCGGCACGCCCTCGACCTCGTCACCGAGATGCGGCGAGGTACGGGTGACGCCCTGGATGTCGTGGATTCGGAGCTCGCCCGGCTCCTCGGGGCCGGGCGGCACCTCCGGCTCCTCCGCCTCGCCCGGCGCCTCCCCTGCCGAGTTCACCGGCGCAGGCGTGCCGACGGTGAAGTCGGCGGCGTTGTCGTCGGTGTCGGTCAGCTCGGCGTCCCGCCTCACCGACGAGGTGTTGTTCGTCGCGGGTGCGGGCGTGCCCTCCCGGACCTCGGCCGAACCCCAGCCCACCAGATCGACGATCCGCTCGTCCTCGGCGCAGTCGGCAACGGTGCGGCAGGTGAGCGGCTCGACGTCGCGCACCAGGGCGACGGTGCCGGTGCTCGCCGACATCGGGATCGAGCCGACGGCGTCCGGTGCGGGCAGCTCCACCGATCCGCCCGCACCCCGACTCTGGGCGATTAGGAAGCGGCCGCCCGCTTCCACGCTGCCGGTGAGCGAGGTGACCTGCCATCGGGACGTCGGTCCGGGCGAGGCGGTCAGGTATTGCACGCTCCAGTCGTCCACCGCCACCTCGGCGGCCCCTCGATTGCCGAGGGTGACGAAATCGGTGGTCAGGGTGGCCCCGGAATTGCCGCCGCCGCCGTAGACCTCGGCGATCACGACGTCGACCGACTGCGCCGAGGCGACCGGCACCAGCGCGAGGCCCGCCGCGACGGCTAAGCCTGCCGCCGCGCCCACGCAGGCTCGGCGCCGAGACCGGCGCCGGGATGAAGACAAGAGACTCACTCGATCCTCCCAATCGGGGAGGAGCCGGGGCACCGCCAGACGTGCGGCGGCCGACGGCCTGGCTCCTAGGGGTCGAGGAATCTTCACCCTTGCGAGTGAACGCGAGGAAGACTACGCAGAAACTGATGCACCGGCCGCTACCGGATCGTTGTGATCAAGTCACGAACAATGCCGATGACCTGGCGCGGCGACGCCCGGGCGGCCCCGCATGCGGTTCCGGACAGCAGCGCAGGGACTCAACCGGGCAGGGCGAGGCAGCGGGCAGTCTCTTCGACGCCGCCGAGGTCGACCGGCACCGCGTCGAGCAGGCGAAAGCCGTACCGGGTGTACAAGGCGACGGCCGCTCTATCGCGAGCGATCACGTCGAGCACCGGATGGAGTCCGTGTCGACGCGCGTGGGCGCAGGCCGCGTCGAGCAGCAGCGCCCCGACACCCCGGCCTCGGGCGGCGGGCGAGACGAAGAGCCTGCTGATGCCTGCCGGGCGCGCGCCGGACGGGCCCACGTGTCGGAGCCAGGCCCGCCCCGCGATCTCCTCGTCCGCAGCGACCAGCGCGACATGGCCGAGCAGTTCATCCGCAACGGGCCCGCACGCCACCCAGGAGCCGAGGAGCAGCCCCGGCGACCGCACCCAGCCGGCCGGGTCCTTAAGAGCCTGTCTTTGATCCTCCTCCGTCGTGAGCGGGGATCAGCGTGGATGAGCTGCAAGGCGGAGGAAGGAGACATAACGGAGTTATGTTGACTGACGACAACGCCGCAGATCGCCGCGCTGGCCCCGCGCAACAGGAAAGTGGGGATTAAAGTCAGGCTCTGAGGCCACACCGTCGGATAGCCGTCGGCACGGTGCACGTCCGCCAGCATCGTCACGCAGCCGTCGAGATCCGCAGATCGTCGGGTCCGGATCAGAACCTCGCCGCCCTTTCGACGACGAACGGCTACTGCAGTTCTTCGACCAGTTCGCAGGTGTGGGCGACCGGGTCAAGTCCGTTGGCATGCGTCGCCAGCCGTTGCAGCAGGGTGCGGAAGAGTGCGGCGTCCTCGCCCAACGCGCCGAGCACCCGCAGCTCGACATGCCGCAGCGCTGCCTGTCGGTCCGTCCACAACGCACGGCCCTTCGGCGTCGCGACGACTCGGCGGCTGCGCCGATCCGCCGGGTCCGGCTGGCGTTCGACGAGGTCCATCTTCTCCAGGTCGTCGATCAGATACGTCAGCACGGTCCGATCGATGCCGAGCTGAGCCGCCAGCGCGCCCTGGTTGCCTCCGAGGTCCTGCACTGCCGAGGCCAGTACCTGGTGACCGCGCGGGCCGCCGGGAATGTCCTCCAGAACGGCGTGGGCCGCCTTCACATGCGAGCGGAAGACGACGCCGAGCGCCCAGCCCAGGTCGTCTTCGAGCGCGGCATCGCACGCGTCATCGCGAGCCGGTTCCGCTGCGGCAGGAGTCGCCATGAGAGCCAGCTTACCCCCGCGAAGGCATCCATCTGATGGGAATATGTTCTGCGTAGGATAACGTCTGATAGACAACACATCTGCACAGCAGATCAATCTCGATGACCTAGGAGCCGTCCATGTCCCTGTTCCGTCTCGATGCCAGCATCCGTCCCGAGGGCTCGGTGACCAGGGAGATCGCCGACGCCGCACAGAGCGTCTGGCAGGACGCCAGGCCGGGCCTGCCCGTCGTGCGGCGCGACCTCACCGCCGACCCGATCCCCTCGGACGTGTGGGCCTCGGCCGCCCTGTCGGGCTTCGTGCCCGTCGAGGAGCAGAGCGCGGACCAGCGGGCGGCCCGCGCGCTGGCGACGACGCTGGCCGACGAACTCGTGGCCGCCGAGGCGTACCTGTTCGCCGTGCCGCTCTACAACTACGGGGTGTCGCAGCACTTCAAGACGTGGGTCGACCTGATCCTCACCGACCCGAGGCTCGGCCCCGGCGGCGAGGAGGCCATCGCGGGCAGGCCCGCCGTGCTCATCACCGCACAGGGCGGCGGCTACGGTCCTGGGACGCCCAAGGAGGGCTGGGACCACGCCACGCCGTGGATGGTCCGTGCCCTGTCCGACGTCCTCGGGCTCGACCTCCAGGTCAGCGCTGCGGAGCTCACCCTCGCCGAGGTCACCCCCGGTATGGAGGGGCTCGTCGACATGGCCAAGGCGTCCCGCGACGCCGCACGCGACCTGGCTCGCACCCACGGCCGTTCGCTGGCAGACCGGATCGCAGGCGCGTCCGTCTGACGTGTGAGACACCACCCGCCAGCCGAAGGAGAGACAGATGACCGACTACGGGCACGACCTGCGCTTCGGGACGTTCCTCACCCCGAACGCCGGGCGGGCCGTCCAGGTCGTCCAGCTTGCGCAGCTCACCGAACAGGTCGGACTCGACCTGGTGACGGTGCAGGACCATCCGTACCAGTCGAAGTTCCTGGACGCCTGGACGCTCCTCTCGGTGATCGCCGCAGGCACCGAGACACTGCGGGTGGCGCCCAACGTCGCGAACCTGCCGCTGCGACCGCCCGTGGTGCTGGCCCGCAGCGTCGCGAGCCTGGACATCCTCAGCGGCGGGCGGGTGGAGCTCGGCCTCGGCGCGGGCGGATCGGGCGAGGCGATCGCCTCCATCGGCGGCCCCACGCTCGGCGTCGCAGAGCGGGTCACCGCCCTGGAGGAGGCGATCGAGATCATCCGAGGCATCTGGGCGCCGGAGGGCGGCCGGGTGCGGGTGGCGGGCAGTCATCACCGGGTGCCCGGCGGGCGGTCGGGGCCCGCGCCCGCCCATGACGTCGGGATCTGGCTCGGCGCCTACAAGCCTCGGATGCTGCGGATGACCGGCCGACTGGCCGACGGCTGGCTCCCCAGCAGCCCCTATGCCGCGCCGGAGACCCTGTCGGCGATGAACACGGTGATCGACGAGGCCGCGGTCAAGGCGGGCCGATCACCTGCGGAGATCACCCGGCTCTACAACATCGCGGGCACCTTCGGACGCGACGACGGCACGTTCCTGCACGGACCGGCATCGGTCTGGGCCGAGCAGCTGGCCGAGCTCACGCTCACGGAGGGGATGAGCACCTACATCCTCGCTACCGACTCTCCGGAGGAGATCCGCCGGTTCGCCGCCGAGGTTGTCCCCGCCGTGCGCGAACTCGTGGCAGCCGAACGCACCCTCGTCCGATCGTCGTCGGACGGCCGGGCGCCGGGCGGACCCGACAGCGGGCGGGGTGACGGAGGCGACGCCGCACGAACCGAGCACACCCCCGTGCGCGACTCGGCGCCGCCGAGGGCGACCCCGCCCGCCCGCGCCTCCTCGGGCGGCGGCCTCGCCGTCACGCCCACCCCGGACGACGGCGTCCGGTACAGCAGCCGCAGTGCCTGGGACGAGTCGACCAGGCCGACCGGGCCCGCACCCGATCCTGACCGGCGCTACACCGCGCACGAGCAGGCGGCGGGCAGGCATCTCGTCGACGTGCACGACCACCTCCGCCAGGAGCTCGCCCAGATTCGCGACCTCGTCCAGCAGGTCGCGGCGGGAACGCTGGACGCAGGCAGCGCCCGGTCGCACATCAACACGATGACGATGCGGCAGAACAACTGGACCCTGGGCGTCTACTGCGAGTCGTACTGCCGGGTCGTCACCACGCATCACACCCTCGAGGACGTGAGCGTGTTCCCGCACCTGCGGAAGGCGGACCCCCGGCTCGCCCCGGTCATCGACCGGCTGAAGGAGGAGCACCACGTCATCCACGACGTGCTCGAAGGGCTGGATCGCGCGCTGGTCGCCTTCGTCGCCGATCCGGCGAACGGAATGAAGAACCTCCAGGCCGGTGTCGATCTGCTGACCGACACGCTGCTGTCCCATCTGTCCTATGAGGAACGCGAACTCGTGGAGCCGCTGGCCCGCCTCGGCTTCACCTGATCTCGTCCGCCTCGGCGAGGCAGCACGTCGGGCGGGCTCGATCGTTCACGCACCGTCGAGGCCGGCCCGGTCGCCCGCTGCGAAGCGGGCGGACACGGCGGCTAAGGGTCTCGGAAGTCGGCAGGGGGCGATCACGAGCCTGGCCGCCGCACTGGTCGAGCAGTGGAGCACGCTCGGCAGAGGCGAGTCTCCAGACCCAGACTGAGACCTGACGACGAACGCCGGGTGAGTCAGTATCGACTCACCCGGCGTTCTGCCTGTTCACGAGCGGTAGCGGTGGGATTTGAACCCACGGAGGGGGTAAACCCTCACACGCTTTCGAGGCGTGCTCCTTAGGCCGCTCGGACACGCTACCGTGCACCAGAATAACGAACTCCGATGCTCGCATCGACACGGGGGGCCGTGATCACATCCTGCGGCGGTCAGCGCCAGGCCCGCAGTGCGTCGGCCAACCGACTCCGCGCCCGGCAGAGCCTGCCCCGCACGGCCTGTTCGTCGAGGTCCAGCAGCCGTGCGGTCTCGGCGTGCGAGGCGCCGTCGACCTCGATGAGCAGCCACACCGCTCGCTGCGGCGAGGACAGGGCGCCCACCGCGCCCCCGAGGTCACGAAGCTGCGCGCTGGCCTCCGCTCTCCGCTCCGGCTGCGCCCAGCATCGATTCCCGTCCAGCCAGGACACGACGCCCTGCTCCGGCAGCTCGGCATACGGCTCGGTGCGACGTCGACGCCGCAGACGCAACACCTGAAGACACTGCCGTTGCGTAATGCGGAACAACCAGCCCCCGATCGCCTCGGGCTCGACGAGGCAGGCGAGCTTCCGCCAGCAGATCAGGAACACGTCCTGAGTGACGTCCTCGGCCTCGGTCCGATCCCCCAGCATCCGCAGCGCGAGCCCGAACACCTGGCCGGAATGCCTGCGCAGCAGCACGGCGAACTCCGCGTCGGTCAGTCCCGATCGTCCGCTGCCCCTGGCCGACTCGCCAGCCGGGTCGACCCCGTCGCAGGCAGGAAGATCCGTTGCCGCGCCGCCCCGATGCTCGGCCATCTTCGCCCACCCCCGAGGTCGCGCACAGAAAGGCCCGCCCCACCGTCGTGGGACGGGCCTCATGGTGGCAGCGTCGCAGCGTGCTCGCCGGGCGAGATGCGCACGCGGCGTTCGGCTCAGCGGCGCGAGAAGCGATCTCGGCGCCGAACCGTGGTCACGCGCGGCAGGCGATCACCATGCCGAGCGACTCAGCGGTTGCCACCGTCGAACTTGCCCTTGACGTCGTCGACGACGCCCGCAGCCTTGTCCTTGGCCTCCTGGCCGGTCTTCTTGGCCTGGCCCTCCAGTTTGTCCCGCTTACCCGAGTTCTCCAGGTCTTCGTTGTTCGTGGCTCGACCCAAGGCCTCCTTCGCCTTGCCCGCAGCCTCCTGAGCCTGGTGCTTGGCCTTGTCGAACACGCTCATCGGGTGACTCCCTCGCTCGAATCGCGGTTTAGGCCTCGGCGCCGGGTGACGCCCGCCTCTGCCTCTCGGGTGCCCAACCGAGGAGACCGCATCACGAAGATGTGAAATTCGTCACCAATTAAGCCCGCCTGCGGTCGGCGAAGAACCGGTCCAGCAGCGCGGCGCACTCCGACTCCAAGACCCCGCCCACCACCTCGGGCCGGTGATTGAGCCTGCGGTCTCGCACCACGTCCCACAGGGACCCGACCGCACCGGTCCTCGGCTCCCATGCGCCGAAGACGAGCCTGCCGATCCGCGCCGCGACCACCGCCCCCGCGCACATCGCGCACGGCTCGACGGTGACCGCCAGCGTGCACTCCGCCAGCCGCCAGCCGTCGCCGTGCGCCTGAGCCGCGGCACGCAGCGCGAGGATCTCCGCGTGGGCGGTGGGGTCGCCGGTCGCCTCACGTCGGTTACGAGCGACCGCCAGCAGCCTGCCCCGCCCGTCCACCACCACCGCCCCGATGGGGACGTCACCGGCCTCGGCCGCGCGGGCGGCCTCGGCGACGGCCAGTCGGATCAGTTCTCGATCTGACTCGCGCTCGTAGAGCTCAGACACTCTCCCGGTTCTCCAACGCGGTGCCGAGCTGGGTCGCGAAGCCGCAGCGCTGAGCGATCATCATCAGCTGATCGTCGGGATAGGCGTCCTCCTCGACGATCACCGTCATCTCGCCGTCGGACAAGCCCAGGTCCGCGAGGATCGAGAGGTCGCCCTCCGGCCAGAGCTCCTCGTCATCCTCGTCGGGGAGGTCGACCCTGAGCAGGTCGAGGACGTCCGCCGCGATGTCGTAGTCGAGGGCTGCGGTCGCGTCCGAGAGCAGCATCGACACGCCGCCGGGAGCAGGACGCAGCAGGATGAAGAACTCGTCGTCGACGTTCAGCAGTGCGAATGCCGCGCCCGTCGACCGCGTGTTGCGCAGCTCCGTGATCGCCGTGTCCAGGTCGAGCAGGGCCGACTCGGGCATCCGGATGCACCGCCATTGGCCGTCTTCCCGAAGCACCGCCACGGCGGTGCCCTGGATCGGCTCCTGCACCGACATGACACCACGGTATGCCCACCCGGCGTCACACGAAAGCACCATCGGTCCTAGACAACCCGGACGGGGACCACGCCGATCGGCCGAGGACGGGTACTGGACGAGCCGACCGGGGCGCCACCTGCGACGACCGCCGTCACGGCCTCGCGACGCCGCCGGGCCCGGCTGGTCGAGGGCAGCCGAGACGACGGTCGTTCGCCGGGTCGAATGTGGGTTCCCTTCACACAACGCCCGCGAACGGGGGAAGATGACCGGCGTGCCTGCGGTGTGTGTGATCGGACTCGGGTTGATCGGCGGATCGGTACTACGAGCCGCCGACGCGGCGGGCTGGCAGGCCTACGGGGCGACCGCCTCGGCTGCCGACGCCGAGGCCGCTCGCAGCGAGGGTTTCGACGTCGCCGCCGATGTCGACGAGGCGCTCCGCCGTGCGTCGAGCGACGACGCTCTGCTGGTCATCGCCGTCCCGCTGACCGCGCTCGACACGGTCCTGCGCCAGGTCGCCCGGTTCGCGCCGCACTGCGGACTGACCGACGTGATCAGCGTGAAGGGGCCGGTGGCGGCCGGTATCGAGGCCAGACTGCCCGAGGCACCCTACGTCGGTGGTCATCCGATGACGGGCAGTTCGGTGTCCGGCTGGGCAGGCGGCTCCGCCGAGCTCTTCCAGGGCGCGCCCTGGCTGCTGGTGACCGAGGACGACACCGACCGCGCCCACTGGCTGCGCACGGCCCGCCTGGCCCTGGCCTGCGGCGCGGAGGTCGTCGCTGCATCGGCCCGCGAACACGATGCGGCCGTCGCGCGCATCTCCCATCTCCCGCATGTCCTGGCCGCCGTGCTGGCCTCGGTCGGCAGCGGCGGCGGCGGGCTCGCGATGAGCCTGGCGGCGGGCTCCTTCTTCGACGGCACCAGGGTCGCGGGCAGCAGGCCCGCCCTGGTCCAGGCGATGTGCGAGGGCAACCGCGACGAACTGCTCGCCGCGATCGACGACGCGCTGGGCAGACTCGGCGTCGCGCGCGGCTCGCTGGCCACGACCGGCTCGCTGGCCGCCACGATCAATCACGGACACCTGTCGCGAACGCAGTGGATCGAGTCGAAGACCCTGCCCACCGGCGAGTTCCAGGTGCAGTTCCTCGATCCCGACGCACCGGCCGAGCTACGTGCCCTCGGCGAGGCGGGCGGGCGGGTGCGCACCGTCCACGGGGACGTGCTTCGAGGAGTCCTCCCCCGGCGAGACTGACGAGATCCGGTGAGCTGATGCGTCTACGTCCCGTAGTCCTCCTGCCGATCGCGGCCCTCGTGGTGCTGGGCGGTGCCGTCTTCCTGCTTCGCGATCAGGTGGACGCCGTCTCCGCGCCGTCGTGGGACAACACCAACCCGCTGATCGCCGAGCAGGCCGAGGCGGTCGACTACCGGCCGGACCACCCGGCTCCGGCTCCGCCGGACTCGCTGGAGATCGACTCCTGGGATGCCGAGAGCCTGCGAGTGCGCTGGGGCTCGGCACTGCCCGGCGGCGGCGACCCGGCTGCGGCGAGCGGCTACGAGCTGGGCTGGAGCGGCGGCGGACAGACGGGGCAACTGCTCGTCGCCTCCCCCGCCGCCGAGATCCGTGATCTCGACCCGCAGACCCCGTACGCCGTCGAGGTCCGGTCGGTGAACGCGCTGGGCGAGCGATCGGCTCCGGTCCGTGCCACCGCACGCCCGGCCGAGGCGCACCGCGAGACGCACCTGGCGGGCCTCGCCGTCACCCATGACTTCGACGAACACACCCTCGACGGCGACCATTGGCAGGTGACGAGCCTGGAGTGTCCGCCACGTCGGCTCCCCGAGGGCGGTCTCACCGGCGGGACGCCGTGCGGCAGGTCGTCGCTGCGCCATCGAGCCCCGTTCGTCCTGCAAGCACCGGACCGGGACGGCATCCGCGGCCGAATCCTGCTGCGCTCGGGCGGGGTGTCCGCGAATCACTGGATGAGCAACTCGCAGACCGTGGGGTTGTCGATCGCCTTGACCCCGCCCGGATACGGGAATCGTGGGGCGGAGTTCCTGACGGCACCGTCCGACCGGCAGGCCGATACCGCGGGCGGAATGCCACCCGGCAGCGTTGCGCTGATCCTGACCAGGGACGGGCCGAGGCTCAGCGTCGCGCCGGGACTGATGACCGAGGGGAACGACGTCGAACAGCTCGACGGCTTCTCCTCCGCCACCGGTGTCCGGAGTCTGTGGGAGCTTCGCATCGAGGACACCCGGCTGGTAATGCTTCAGGACGGGATCGAGGTGACCAGCGTTCCGGTCCTTCTCCCGTGGGAGACGGCGGATCTCAGTCTCGCGTTCAGCAACTGGAACGGCGCCGAGCCGAGCCTCGACCTGATCGGCATGAGCGCGGTCGACGAGGACGTCCGGATGGACGTCGTGTCGATGAGCGACGTGCTGGGCGAACCGGTGCCGACGCCGGTCGAGAACAGCCCGCACCTGCTGGCAGCGGCGAATCGAGTCGAATTCGTCAGTACGCACACCGTGGAGGAGGACGGCATTCTGCACCTCGACGGCGAAGACGTGGAGCTCGAGGAGATCCCGTCGACGGAACCCGGACGAGTGTGGGCTCGGGCCGACCTGCCGGTGGACACGTTGCGTGCCGATCCGGCGATCCTCACCGCCGCCTCGACCGAGGACCTGCCGCCGTTGACCGGCCTGCTCCATGTGTGGTCCGGCCCGCCCCGTCAGCCTGCTGAGGCGTACCCGCTGCATCAGGCGCCGCCGAGCACACCAGAACTGCCCACCGCGCCTGCCATGGTGCGCAGTGACGGCGAACTGATCGACATCCAGTCGCCGGGTGCGTCGGTGCCTCGGGGAGAACTGGAGATCACGATCCTCATCGACGGGCGACGCCAGGAAGGCCGGACGAGTCAAGTGCTCCCCGCAGCGGGCTTCGAGGTGCTCGCGAACGACGGCGTGCTGCTCCGGGTGCCCGCTCATGAGGACGGCCCGATGGTCGGCGGCCTGCACAGCTTCACCGTGGACGTCTCGGATCATCCGCACGACACGCTGATCCTGCGGACCTGGGTGCACGGCCTCACCGCCGGTGAACTGGAGGTCGCGCCGATCGTTCAACTGCGGCTCACCGACTGAGGATCGTGGCGCACGCCATCGGGCTCCGGTGCCCGAGGCGGACTCGGTCCGAGATCGATTCCGGCGCTGCTCGGTCCGCTGCGATGTCGGATGCCTGTCGGCTCGATGCCTGCCGGGTCCGACGACGGTGGGGCGGCTCGGCCTGCTGGACGACGGAAGCGCCCCCCGACCACGCCGGAGACCACGCCGAAGGAGCGGATGCGGCGACTCCGCCCGAGCGGGTCGAGACGCCAGCCGCCTGCTGCGCCTGGGCGCGTGATCACCCGCGAAGTCGGCTTCTCCGGGACGATGAGGTCATGCGAAGCGCACTGATCCTGGACGCCGCCCGCACCCCCTTCGGCCGTTATCGGGGTGCGCTCGCCGGCGTGCGAGTGGACGATCTGGCCGCGCTCCCCCTGGTGGAACTCCTGCGCAGACACGGAGCGGAGACGGGCGGGCCGCTCGATCCCGAGCAGCTTGACGACGTCGTGTACGGCAACACCAACGGCGCGGGCGAGGAGAATCGCAACGTCGCCAGGATGGCCGCGCTGCTCGCCGGGCTGCCTGCCACGATTCCCGGCGTCACGCTCAACCGCCTCTGCGGCTCTGGTGGCGAGTCGATCGTTCAGGCGGCCCGCGCCGTCACGACCGGCGACGCCGACCTGATGCTGGCGGGCGGTGTCGAGGGCATGAGCCGGGCACCGTTCGTCGTGCCCCGGCCGACCAGAGCGCTGCCGGATCGGCTGGAGACCGCCACCACCACCCTGGGCTGGCGGCTGGTGAACCCGAGGATGCCCGGCGCGTGGACGGTGCCGCTCGGGCTGGCAGCGGAGCAGGTCGCCGTCGGGCTGGGCATCGACCGCGCGGCGATGGATCACTACGCCCTGCGGTCGCATCGACGTGCCGTGGCCGCCTGGGACGCGGGCGTGCACGACGGATTCGCCTTCGCGGTCCGCACCCCGGACGGCGACACCGTGCGTCGCGACGAGTCGGTGCGTGCCGACACCTCCGAGGCGCAACTCGCGGGCCTTCCGTCGGTCTTCTCGGCGGACGGCCCGGTGACGGCGGGTAACTCCGCTCCGCTCAACGACGGCGCCGTGGCGGCCCTGATCGGCACTGAGGAGAGCGCGGCGCGACTCGGGCTGACGCCGATCGGCCGGGTGCTGGGCAGCGCGGTGGCCGCCGTCTCGCCCGAGAAGTTCTCCCTCGCCCCGATCCCCGCCGTGCGCAGGCTCCTCGCCCGGCTCGACGTCGCCATCGACGACGTGGTGCTCTGGGAGGTCAACGAGGCGTTCGCCGCGATGGTCCTCTCGGTGCTGAACGGCCTGCCGGAGATCGACCCGCAGCGGGTCAACGTGCATGGCGGCGCGCTGTCCTACGGTCATCCGATCGGCGCCTCGATGTCGCGGGTGGTCGTCGACCTGTGTCGTCACCTTCAGGTGCGCGGCGGCGGACTGGGCATCGCGACCGCCTGCATCGGCGTCGGCCAGGGCATCGCGATCGCCGTCGAGTCGTGACCGGTCGGTCCGATGCCCACGCGACTGCCCCGGTCTCCTCGGCCTGCCGCCGGGCCGGGCCGGGGTACGGCTCGGCGTCCTGGGCTCTCGCCTGGTGCACGACGGCGCGAGTCGAGTCCGAGGCGGAGCCGTCGGCGTGCCGTGCTCCACAGGAGTTGGTGGCGCCGACGAACACCGCGCCTCGTCTTCTCCCGCGCGCAGGCGGCGGACCTGCTCAGATCCGGCGAGCCAGCCCAGGGTGATCGAGGGAGAAGCCGTCGGCGTCCACGACCACTTCGACCGTGTTCCCGCCCGAGGTCAGGGCCACCACCGTCGCCGTGTCGTCGGCACGGACCAGCTCGTAGCGGCGGCGCACCGGCTCCACCGCCAGATCCGGGAGGCTCACGAAGGCCATCGGCACGTCGTGCGCACCGGCCTCGGCACGCAGCCCCAACCGGTTGATCGGCATCGTGGCGAAGAGCGCCGAGCCTGCCAGGTCGATGTCGACGGCCCCGTCCAACTCCGTCCGCTCGACCCGTTGCTCACCTGCCGTGAGGTTGTCGCCGCGATCGACCAGCCAGATCCCCTCGTGAGAGTGGCTGATGGACAGGTGGCGCTCCTCTTCGGCGGTGACGGAGTGCACCAGCAGCCTGCGCACGCCGCCCCGGTCGTCCAGGTGCAGCTCGTAGGACACCGTCACCGCAGGCGCGACATCGGTGCCCGCGACGATGATCTGTCCCAGGGCACGCAGTCGCCTGCCGCTGATCAGCACGCGCGCGGACTCCAGCCTGCCTCCGTCGGCGCCCTGCCAGGTCAACATCCGAGCAGGCAGGGCGGACGGGGCGGCCTCAGCGTTCGACGAGCGGGTCCCCGGCTCGCCGGGGGCCCGCTCCGTCGTGTCAGGAATGTTCACTCTTCACCTGGGATGTAGTCCTTGCCCTTGTCGACGACCTTGTCGACCTGCTCTTCATGGCCCAGCTTGTCCTTGGCGGACTCGCCTGCCTTGTCGGCGCCCTCCCTCAGCTTGTCGCCGTGCTGCTCGCCGAGGTCCTGCGCCTTCTTCTTCATGTCGTCCAAGCCCATTGACACCCCTCCTATTTCTGGCCCGTTGCCGGGCTGTCACAGGCGAAGCGCGTGGCTCTGGAGCCGGAGAGTACCCGAATCCAAGGCCCTCCACCTATACGGATGAAGCCCGCCGGAAGCGCCCCGATCTCGTCGACGAACCACGAGCAACCTGGCCGCGCACCCCGGTACCCAATCCGCCATGGCAGGTCGCTGACCAGAGCACTCGGCCGACGCTACTCCGAAAGACCCAGGGCGCTGAGCCGAGCAGGGGACGCTCACCAGGGTGGGTAACCACGCCGCGTCAGCCAGTCGGGTCGAATGCCACGAAAGAGTGGGAAACAGAGAAAAGGGGCCGCTCCTCCGTTCGGAGGAGCGGCCCCGGATCACTCAGGTGAAGCGAACCGGCAACCGGCTCGCAACTTCACCGGTTCGGCCTAGTCGGATCAGACCTCACCGGTCTTCTTGCGACGCATCATCAGCAGGGCGCCTGCGCCGCCGCCGACGAGCACCACGCCGATGATGATCGGCAGCCAGATCGAGGCACCGGTGTTGGCGAGATCGTCCTCGTCGTTCACGCCCTCGACGTCGGTCTCCGTGGTGGGAGGCGTGGTCGTGCTGGGCGCGGGCGGGGTGGTGGTCTCGCCGGGCTCGCTGGGCGCGGGCGGGGTGGTGGTCTCGCCGGGCGGGGTGGGCTCGGTGGTGGGAGCGGCCGCGATCCACTCGGCGGTGGCCTGGCTGTCGAGCTGGGTCGGAGTCGACTCCGCGACGATCAGCGACTGGGTCCGCATCTCGCGACGCGAGACCTCGTGACGGACATCGGTCCAGTTCGCGGTCTCGTCACCGATGAACAGCCTGCCCGCGTCGACCGTGGCGGTGGCGTTCGCCGTGATGGTGGCGCTGCCCTCGGCGACGTCCGCCGGGACGTCGAGGAACAGCTCGCCGAGGTCGGCGGTGGCGACGTCGCCGTCCAGGATCGCGACCGGCTCGGCGTCACCAGACCTGCTGACGAGCTGAACGCCCTCGGGGGCGTCCACGGCCAGCTCGACCGTCTCGGCGGTGGTCTCCAGGGAGAACGGGCCGACCAGGCCGCCCGCCTCGCCCTGCACCTCGGCGGGGCTGAACTGGAGGGCGGGAGCGGGCTGCTCGCCGATCCCGACGTTCGCCTCGCCGGTCAGGTAGTCGAACAGCGCGATGACGTCGGCGTCGTTGTCGCCGTCGAGCTGCGCGCCGTTGCTGTAGTGCCAGATAGCGGCCTGCGTGCCGCCGATGGCCTCCTGCTGGTCGAGATCGGTGCCCAGCTCCTCATTGAGGGCGTCCACCGGCAGGCTCGGGAAGGAGTGCTGGAGAATCCACAGCACGTTCTCCCGGTTCTCGTCGAACGTGGCACCTTCCACGTCGGTGGGGTACTGGTCCCAGGGAACCTCGACCATCGGGGCGCCGGTCTGCGCGCCCACGGTCAGCTCCACGCAGTAGGTGCGCAGGATCGTGCCGTCGTCGAGGCCGAGGCTCAGCAGGCGCGTGATCTGGTCGCCGCCCTCCTCCAGGCTCACCCGCGTTCCACGGTCGGGATCGGGGTTGGGCGCGGGGAGAAGCTCGCCGCGAGTGGCCGCGAAGGCAGGCAGCGCGGTGGTCGCCAGAATGGCCGCAGCGCCGAGAAGCGCCGCGCCGGCCTGCGCGACACGCATCCGGATTCCCATATCTCTCCTTTCGCCTGGACCTGGGGTCCAGAAACCGCCGACCGCCGGCGGAGGCGTCCTCGTCGTCGAACCGCGACATCCGCCCGACACCGACTCCACGAAGCCGACGTCCACCTGGTGTGAGAACCCAGGACTCGGACCAGATCGGGAGACAGGGTGCGTGGCGATCGCCGTCCACAATCGAGGGACACGCGGACTTTACTTCCCACCCGAATTCGCGGCAGAACGGGGGGTGCTAAGCGGGACCGCCGGGCGGCAAACCGTTGCCGTCGGTTACCGCCGATGCCCACGCGCCGAAAGCACCGCCGCAGCGCAAGCTCGAATTGAGCCGCCAAATGATAACGAACTGATAAATCCGGCGCCGCAGCTGAAACATTCCCGACGCTATCGACGATCGTCGACGAATGCGAGAGGGCGACGGGCAGACCTCCCCGGGCACCGCCACAGGCGAGAGCCGATGCGCCGTCGGCGACTGATCACCTCGTCGACCACTGCCGTTCACCACGCATCGCCTGGTCACACCCATACTGCGCAGACGGACGACTGTCGGCCCGGCAAGGGCGGGTCGGCAACCCGATACCGAATGCCACCAATGGGCCTGCGTTACAGATCCACGCCACACGTTCGGCGGGCGCTGCTTCCTGCACCGTGACGGCAGCCGGTTCCCGACGGATCATCACCCTGGCGACGGTCAACTAGAAGGATTCCGCCGACTTCGGATACGCATCATCCAAAGTTGACGAATAGCGGCCGCTGCTCCGCTGATCGGAGCAGCAGGCCGAGGTATTCGAACTCGATCAACGACTCCGATCGATCCACTCGCCAGTCACGTTTGTCGACATCGACAACCTCAGCGCCGACATCGCGGCGAGTCACCGGGCAAGCGGGGGACACCCCGCAATCGTGACGCCGCACACGTCGGCAGGCATCTGGTCGAGATCGCCTCGGGCCGGTTCAGATCATCAAGCACATCGGAAGGCGGGAGAACACCGAGATCCCGGCCACAAGATCATCCGGGGTTCGGCGGCGGCCCGAGAGCGAAGGCCCGACCATTCATGCCCGGCATCACGCGCCGAGGAATGCGAGTCGGTGATCTCGGACACCCGGCGTCGGTCGCGCGAGATTCACGGACCGGGCGGGCCCGGCGCGATTAGGCGGGACCGACATGACGCAGAACACAGTGCGATGCCCGGCGGCGGGAAGGCCTTCGACAGGGCGGCGCGATCTCCACCTGGACAGCGAGAAGCCCCCACCGACGAATCGGCGGGGGCTTCTGCTGTCTCAACCAGACGCGCGCCCGTAGGGATTCGAACCCCAAACCTTCTGATCCGTAGTCAGATGCTCTATCCGTTGAGCTACGGGCGCATGTTCAGTTGTCGGCGGTCAGGTTCAACCACCAGCGCGGAGGCTCCGGGATTTGAACCCGGGAGGGGGCTTAAACCCCCAACCGCATTAGCAGTGCGGCGCCATAGACCAGACTAGGCGAAGCCTCCCGGGACCTCGTTACCGTCTGGGCATACAGTACACAGCCCGATGGGGGAGAAGCAAAGCGGTACCCCCTTACCGCGCCGATGGCGGCTCCGACGCCAGACTCACCGGCGGCACCGAGGCCGGGACCTGCGTAGATGTCTCTCGTGCCTGACTCGCCATGCGCTCGAAGGGTTCCAGCGCCTCCGGATTGCTCAGCGCGTCCCGGCTCACCGCCCGCTCGACGGGCGTCCCCGCGAGGATCTTCTTCACCGGCACCTCGCACTTCTTGCCGTTGAGCGTCCGAGGAACGGCGGGGACGACGACGAAGAGATCCGGAACATGGCGAGGCGACAGCTCCCGGCGCAGTGCGACTCGCAGTCGGGCGACCACGTCCTCCTCGGCTGCCTCCGGCGCCAGCACCAGGAAGCACAGGAGCCTGCCCTCGGGTTCCCCCGCGCCACTGGTGTCGATGACCAGGGAGTCGAGGACACCGTCGTCGTGCTCGGCGACGCGGTAGAACTCGGCCGTGCCCATCCGCACGCCGCCCCGGTTCAGGGTCGAGTCACTGCGTCCGTAGATCACGCAGGATCCCCGGCGCGTGACGCGGACCCAGTCGCCGTGCCGCCACACGCCGGGGAAGTCCTCGAAGTACGCGGCGGAGAGTCGCGCCCCGTCGGGGTCGTTCCAGAAGGCCACCGGCATCGAGGGCATCGGCCTGGTGAGGATCAGCTCGCCCACCTCGTCCAGCACGGGGCGGCCCGCCTCGTCGAAGGACTCGACGGCCGCGCCGAGCAACGGGCCGGACAGCTCGCCCAGCCACACCGGGCGATCCGGCCAGGCGCCGATGAACGCCGTGCACAGGTCGGTTCCGCCGGACACGCTGGCGAGTTGCACCCGCGGTCCCAGCTCGCGCGCGACCCAGTCGAAGCCCTCCACGGACAGCGGGGCACCGGTCGAGCCCACCGCCCGAAGCCTGCTCAGGTCGCGACCTGCCGCCGGGTGGACGTCCTTCTTGAGACACGCCTGGAGATACCCGGCGGAGGTGCCCAGGTAGGTCACCCGATGCTTCTCGGCGAGCTCCCAGAGCCGCGCGGTGTCCGGATACGCGGGACTGCCGTCGTAGAGCACCACGGTCGCCCCGACCAGCAGGCCGGAGACCAGGAAGTTCCACATCATCCAGCCGGTGGTGGTGTACCAGAGGAACCGCTCCCCCGACCGGAGGTCGGAGTGCAGGCCGAGGGCCTTGAGATGTTCCAGGAGGATGCCGCCGTGGCCGTGCACGATGCCCTTGGGCAGGCCGGTGGTCCCCGACGAGTAGAGCACCCACAGCGGGTGGTCGAAGGGCACCGGGTCGAACTGCGGACGTGCACCCCAGTACCGCTGCAACGCCTCCGACCATTCGATCACCGGATGCGGCTGATCAGGCAGGTCTGCCTGTCGGTCGAGACGCCGGATCAGCAGGGTGCCGCGCAGGCTCGGTATCTCGGCACGCAGCCGCCGGACCGTCTCGCGGATGTCGAACCCTCTACCGCCGTACGCGTACCCGTCCACAGTGATCAACACCACCGGTTCGATCTGCTGGAAGCGATCAGTCACCGCTCGGACGCCGAAGTCAGGCGAACAGGACGACCAGATCGCGCCGAGGCTGGCGCAGGCCAGAAAGGCGACCACCGCGTGGGCCGAGTTGGGCAGCAGGCCCACCACTCGATCACCGCGACGGACTCCGAGGTCGATCAGGTAGGCGCGAATGGCGGCGACGTGGATTCGCAGCTCGCCGAAGGTGTAGCGCTCGATCCGCCCGTCCTCGCGGGCCTCCACGATGGCCAGGTCGTTGTTCTGCCTGCCGGGACCCCGCCGCAGGGCATGTTCGGCGTAGTTCAGGGTGGCGCCGGGAAACCATCGGGCGCCCGGCATCGTCGAGTCGGGCAGGATGTCCGCAGGCTGCTGGTGGAAGCGCACCTCGAAGAAGTCCGCCACCGCACGCCAGAATCCGGCCAGGTCGGTCACCGACCAGCGGTACAGCTCGTCAGGTCCCGCAGGCGGCTGCCCGCCGTCGCCGCGCTGGTCCCACTCGGCCGCCAGCCATCGCCGGAAGCCGGCCATGGTGCTGCCTGCCGTCCGCTCCGGGTCCGGTCGCCACAGCACCCTCGGTTCGACTTCGTCTGCCGCCATAGTCAACCGTCCT
Organism: Actinoalloteichus fjordicus; assembly: GCF_001941625.1. Taxonomy (NCBI): domain Bacteria; kingdom Bacillati; phylum Actinomycetota; class Actinomycetes; order Pseudonocardiales; family Pseudonocardiaceae; genus Actinoalloteichus; species Actinoalloteichus fjordicus. The sequence goes on along the minus strand of NZ_CP016076.1, from coordinate 179,439 downwards.
AGCCGATGTCCGCTGATCCGCCAAGATCCTTCCGCCGCGACAGCGGCGACCGCAACGTCTGCCGACCGGCGGATCGTCAGCGAAGGTGTGCGTCGAACCAGTTCAGGGTGCGCTGCCAGGCCTCGGCCGCCGCGTCCTGATCTTCGTCGAATCGGTGGCCTTCCTCCGCGAAGCTGACCACGTCGATGGCGACCTGAGCGCCTGCTGCGGCCTCGCGAAGCTTCTCCACCTGGTCGACGGGGACGTCCGAATCCTGATCGCCGTAGATGCCCAGCCACGGACAGCTCAGCTCGGCGGCGAGGTCGGCCAACGGGGCCATCCCGGGTGTGACGGGCTCGATGATCCCGCCCGCGCCCACGCTGACCACGGCACCCACCGAGCGGGTCGCGGCGACGGTGAAGGCGGCCACACCGCCGAAACCGAAGCCGAGGAGGCCGATCTGGTCGGCCTGCACACCCTTGTCCACCAGCCAGACCGACACGGCGTCCACGTCGCCGAGCACCTGTTGGCCTGCATCGGCCACGCCGGAATCCCCGTCATGATCTTCTGGTGTCGTCTGCTCGGCGTCCTGCCGCGCGCCCGGCGACGGCGTCAGATGCGGTGCGACGGTCAACCAGCCCTCTACGGCCAGCGCCGCAACGAGCCCATTCAGCCGCTCGTCGACCCCGGAGGAATCATGCAAGAGCACCAGGCCGCCACGCAGCGTGTCCTCGGGTTCCGCGACGGTGACTCGCATGTCACTGCCGTCGGTCAGCGCGATGGTCTCGATCCGCGTCTGCGTCATGGCGTCAGCCAATCACGCGGGGGTGAACATCCGTCAACGTGACCAACGGAACGGACCTGTTCCCGCCTCGCGATATCGACTCCGAGTCACTATCACGAACACACTCAGCGCAAGTCTCTCTACCACCCGGGCAGAAAGACCGCAAAACGGGCGAACAGGTCGAGCTGACCTCGGCGGTCGACGGCCGACCGGGTTATTACGTGACACTAAAGAGCTAACCTCGTCTCGGTAGCCGACCCGCCCGCCGAGCGCGTCGGGCAGCGTAGGGCCGGCAGTGCCGGGAGTCGAAGCGAGGAGTCCGCCATGACCGTGCGCATTCGCGCCGACCTGGAGCAGCTTCCCGGCTATGTGCCCGGTCGCAGCATCCCCGGTGCGGTGAAGCTTGCCAGCAACGAGGTGCCGCAGGGGCCGCTGCCCAGCGTCGTCGAGGCCGTCGCGGCCGCAGCAGGCGAGATCAACCGCTATCCGGACAACTTCGGTTCCGCGCTGGTCGCGGAGCTGTCGTCCTTTCTCGACGTGCCCGCCCCGCAGCTCGCGATCGGCTGCGGCTCGGTGAGCCTCTGTCAGCAGCTTGTGCAGGCCACCTGCACTAGGGACGACGAGGTGCTCTTCGGCTGGCGCTCCTTCGAGGCCTATCCGGTGCTGGCCCACGTCGTGGGCGCCCGTCAGGTGCGTGTTCCGCTCGACGCAGGCTTCGGGCTCGACCTGCGGGCGATGGCCGAGGCCATCACGCCCGCCACTCGGCTCGTCTTCCTGTGCAATCCGAACAACCCGACCGGAACCGCCGTCCGCCGGGCGGAACTCGAGGAGTTCCTGGATCGAGTGCCCGAAGACACCCTCGTGGTGCTCGACGAGGCATATCGAGAGTTCGTCACGGACCCCGACGTGCCCGACGGCATCCGCCTCGCCGAGGAGCGATTCGCCAAGGGCAGACACAACATCGCCGTGCTGCGGACGTTCTCGAAGGCCTACGGACTCGCAGGCCTTCGCGTCGGCTACTGCTACGCCACCGGCACCATCGCGGAGGCGCTGCGCAAGGTCTACGTCCCCTTCAGCGTCAACGCGCCCGCCCAGGCGGCGGCCATCGCCTCGTTGCGCGCCCACGATCAGCTCATGGACCGCTGTGCCGCCCTGGTGGTCGAGCGGGAGCGTGTGCGCACGGCCCTCACGGAGGCGGGCTACACCGTTCCGGACACCCAGGCGAACTTCGTCTGGCTCCCGCTGGGCGAACGTACCGAGGCCTTCAACGAGCACTGCCTCACGCACAAGATCGTCGTACGCCCGTTCGCGGCCGACGGTGCCCGTGTGACGATCGGGACGCCTGAGGAGAACGACGTCTTCCTCGCCGCCGCCCGATCCTTCACCGGCTGAGCGAGCTGCCCACCATCGTCCCCGGTCAGGCGGCTCGGCCCGTGCCTGCCCTCTTGACCGGCCCATAACGGCTACGGTGGGCAGACGCGACCCAGAGGCAGAACAGTGTTTCTGTCGAAAGGAGCTGATCATGCTCACCGTCACGGACACGGCTGCGGAGACCATTCGCACGCTGCTCGCCGACCACGGAGCGCCGGAGGACGGCGGACTGCGGATCACGGCCAGCCAGGAGACCGCGACCGAGACCGCTCTCGAACTCGCGCTCGTCGCCGCGGCGGAGGAAGGGGATCAGACGGTGCCTGCGCAGGCAGGCGCCTCGGTGTTCCTCGACCCTCGTGCTGCGGACATCCTCGATGACAAACTGCTCGACGCCCATAAGGACGTGGACGGCGAGCTGAACTTCGCGCTCCGGGAACAGTCGGAGTAGCAGGCAGGCGACGGATCGACTCAGACGGAGGGCGGGCGCCGTCACGCGCCCGCCCTCCGTCGTCTTCCCTGCTCGCCCCTCATCGGCCTGCCTGCGCGCCTCGAATGGCGCGGCTCCACGCCGAATGAGCGAGACAGCCCCCGGCGGGGTGCTCAGGCTCACTCCTGCCGGTCTTCACCACGGTGCTCGAACCCGACCGCCAGGCGGGCGCCGCGCGGGCAGTCCGCTCTTCCGCTTCCTCGGTGGACGGATCGCCGGGCACAGTCGACGCTCGGCTGCCACCGTGCGAATCGGCATCGGTGGACCTCGACCGACGTGGAGCCGCCCCGTCCGGTCGGGAACCGGTCGGCTGCCGTCGGCCGTCAGTCAGCGCAGGAACTCGACCTGCGGATACAACGGCGACGGCCCGTTCAACAGCCCGTCGGGAATCCCCCGCAGCTCCTGATCGAAGAAGGCGCGCGCGTAGGCTCGCTGAGCGTCGAAGGAGTCCGCCGGATCGATCGTGCCAATCTGCTGCACGAAACCCCCGGGCGGCAGCCCGAAGGCGTCTTCGATCTGCGGATAGAGGAACTGGTAGTCGGTGTAGGAGTTGTGGCTGGCGTCCACGAGATCGAGTTGCCAGGCGTTCCCACGCAGCCGAGGCCAGACGGCATCCCAGGACTCCCACCAGCTCGGGACCTCGTAGGTCCGCTGTGTGAAAAGCAGGAAGGGCTCGTCGAATCCCTCCTCGACCACCGGGGAGAACACCGGGCCGTCCAAGGACATCGCCGCGTCGAACCTCGCGTCGCCGTGCAGCGCTGCGGCGGCCGCAGAACCGCCGAGGGAATGACCGAGCACCCCGATGTCGGCGAGGTCCAGTGCCGCGCCGAGCCCGTCGGGCAACCTCCCGCGCACGGCGTCGGAGGCGCCGTCCTCGACGATCTCGGTCAGCACGTCGACGACGAAGCTCAGGTCCTCGGCATGAACCGATGCCTGGACGCCGAAGTCGTCACCGAGATCGATCGCGGAAACGACTCGCCCACCGGGAAACTCGACGTGCCGCGCGTTGTAGGTGTGGTCGACGGTGACGACGACGTAGCCGTGACTGGCGAGTTCCTGCACGACGGACGTCCCCACGGCTCTGGGCATCCCGGAGCCCGGCGAGTAGAGCACCACCGGTCGTCCGCCAGGCACCTCGTCCACTGCGACGCCGAGCTGTCCCCTCGTCTCCGGGAGCCGGACCTGATCCATCGGCAGCCCGGTGCGCTCCTCCACGTCCGCCAGGAGCTTCTCCGCAGAGTTCGGCGGCATCCATGGTGCGGTGTCACTACCGGCTACCTTGGTCGGATACCAGACGCTGACCATCAGCTCCCGATAAGGAACCTCAGGAACCCATGGATCATTCCTCGTCTCGTCGACCACGTGCAGCTCCATAGAGCCGATGTCAGAGTCCCCGGTCGGAGCGGGCAGCGTCAATCGAATGGGGTCCGTCGGCTGCCCCGGATCGCCTGCGAGGCTCGTCTCGGCCGCCGCGACGGGAGCCAGCACCGCCGTACCGGCCAAGAGGGCGGGGAGCAGCACCGCCTTCCGCCTGACTCGACGACGGGATCGGCTGTTGATTCTCATGCCGCCCAGTCAAGATCGCCGACAGGCCGAAGGAATCCGGGACGCCCCGGATCACGAGGTAGGGGAGCACCCGACGGGGCGCGCTGCAGGCGGCCTGGCAGGCGGCCTCCGGGCCCGCTCGACGGAGGATCGAGCCTCGCCGACGACGGGACTCACGGGTCACGTCTGCCAGGCAGCCGGCTCGGTCAACCCCTCGGCGGGAACGGATCGTGGCCGTAGGTGCGGTTGTCCTGAATGGTCCCATTACGACGTCGAATCAACAGCTGGCTGTCCTGGTCGGCTCGTGCGGCCCGGACGCCCTCGTGTACTGCCGCAGTCTTGAGATGGTGATCGGAAAGCACTCTGCCACCGCGTTTGACCTGCCAGTCCGCACCGTGCGGGACGACGTTGTATCGCTTGCGCTGAGTCATGCCGTCACACTCCTCTCTCACATCCGTGCCGGCCCGTGTCGCGACCGGCAACCACTGGGCTACCCGATTCGGTCGTCGGATTCACAGCAGGCGGCCTGACTGCTCGACGACTGCAACGAAGTCCGACATCGTCCCGCCCGCCGCCGAGGCCTCCAGAGACGTGCGGGAGTGGGCGATGGAGGCACCGCAGCAGCCGAACGCTCTGAGATGCGTCGCCTGCCATGCTCCGCGACGTAGCAGCAGCACGACCGGATGCAGACGCGTCGCTGGAGGACGTCGGGCAACGGAGGGCAGCAACCGCCCGCCGGGGCTCACGATGGGGGCGGACGCGGTCCGCTCCTCGAATCCACCCCCGGTGCGGAGACCGGTCGATGTCTGCTGCCGCGACATCACCGACCGGATCAGCCGACCGCAGGGAACGAACTGCGACGAGAACTGAGACCGCCGGGGCCCACACCCCGCCACTCGGGCAAGGAGTACCGGCGGTGACCCGCGGAAGCGGAGGGATTTGAACCCCCGGACCCGTGAAGGTCTCCCGCTTTCAAGGCTGCGTCGCTGGTGATCGGCCTGTTCATCGGCGTCCGGCGGTGTCTGTTCTCGCTGGACGCCGGTACGCGCACGTCCGCGTCCGTCTCGATGCGTTGCTACACCGGTTGCTACACCTTCAGCTCGATCCGGTAGCCGTATCCGGTGGCAAGGCGGCGGAGCCGTCGCGGCAGCCGAGCGCCATGACCGGCATTGCCAGGCTGACCGGCTCGGCGCTCTGTCGGACTGGAGTCGAAGCTGGGTCCTGCTCGGCCTTCCCGCGCGTCGTCTGCGGTGGCGCATCTCCGGCAGCGGGCGGCTGGGCGTCGGCCAGACCGAGGACGCGCGTCAGCGCGCCCGCAGGGCTGAGCCGGACGCCCGGCCTACCCAAGGTGACCGTCCAGCGCGCCGCCGCAGGCGGCGCCTTGATCCCCTAGAGCCGGATTCGGCAAGGCATCAGATCAAGACGGTGTCGCGTCGATCAGGAACGTGCCGTCGTGCGCGCGAATCTGGGGCGTCGACTGGGTGATGGCGTCAGTGACGCGGACGGCATAGGCGGGTGTCATGGTCTGGGTGATCTCGTCGGCGGTCATCCAGGCGATCGAGCGAGCTTCGCCGTCGGTGTCCTCGGTCGGCGTCCCGGTGGGTGTGCAGTGAAAGACCAGCGCCACGATGCCGCGGGTCATGTTCTTGTAGACGCCGGTGAGTCGATTGACGGTGACTTCGATGCCGGTCTCTTCGAGGATTTCGCGGCGTACACCGGTTTCGAAGGTCTCATTCAATTCGAGGACTCCGCCGGGTGGCTCCCACCGTCCGTTGTCCGCCCGTCGGATGACGAGGATCTTGCCGTCGTCGCGGGTGACGACTCCGGCGACGCTGACGGAATGGCGGGGCGTGTCGACCATTTGGGCTCTGTCCTCGGTGGCTCTCGCTGTGGGATGATACTGCTCTAGTCGTCTATGCGAGGTAGTGATGATGCTCGATCTGGACGGTATCGACAGGACGGACGACCGGCCACCGTACCGGCAGATCGCGGCGATCCTGCGGCAGCAGATCAAGTCCGGCCGGCTCGCGGCAGGGGAGAAGCTGCCGTCGGAGAGTGCGTTGATCGAGCACTTCGGCGTTGCTCGGATGACCGTACGTCAGGCTGTCCAGGAGCTACGCGGTGAGGGCCTGGTCATCCCCGAACACGGCAAGGGCGTGTTCGTTCGGTCGGCTCCGCCGGTACGGCGGTTGGCATCGGATCGGTTCGCCCGACGTCACCGCGACGCGGGGAAGTCCGCGTTCCTCGCCGAGACCGAGGCGGCGGGGCAGAAGCCGCAGGTGGACCGCATCCGAGTCACCAACGAACCGGCCGGTGCCGACATCGCACGACGATTGAGACTGACCGAGGGGGATCGCATCGTCGTCCGCTCCCGGCGATACCTGGCCGACGGGCGTCCGGTGGAGATCGCGACGTCGTTCATCCCCGAGTCGATCGCGAAGGGGACGCCGATCGCCGCGACGGACACCGGCCCTGGTGGCATCTACGGTCGAATCGAGGACGCCGGGCACACCCTGGCCAGATTCGTCGAAGAGGTCTCGGCACGGATGCCGACTCCAGACGAGCGGAAGGCTCTCGACCTCGGTGCGGGCACCCCGGTGATCACGTTGACCCGTACGGCCTTCGATGCCGAGGGCACGGCGGTGGAGGTCTGCGACACGGTGAAGGCCGCCTCGGCGTTCGTGTTGGAGTACGACTTCCCCGCACGCTAGACCGATTGCAGTAGCGAACAACCCGACAAACTCATCGCAGCTCCTCTAGACGTCTATGTACTTCTTCTTACCTAGACGACTAGCCGACAGTTCGAGTAGGGAGAGAGCGCTCATGGCAGTGCCCAACGGTTACCGGTTTGCGGTGCCCTTCGACGACGTGTTCCCGGAGGGGGCGTTCGTGCTGGGTGTCGAACAGGGGATGGACTTCGACAACGGTCAGCGGCGGCCGGCCAAGGACAAGGTCAGCGGCAAGCCGGTGTGGAACGTGCAGGTCACCGACCCGTCGGCGAACGGTCGGAACACCGGCGTGGTGGTGAAGATCGCTGCGGACGTGCAGCCGGTCCCGCCGGAGGTGTTGCCGGGGACGCCGTTTCGCCCGGCGTTCTTCGAGGGGTTGACCGCGACGGCCTATGAGCAGAACGGTCGGGTGGCGTTCAGTCTGCGGGCGGCGTCGATGCACTCGGCGAACACCGGGGCCAAGCCTGCCGGTGGCAAGGGCGGTCAGTCCGGCGAGTCCGGGCGGGTGGCGGCGTGACGACCTTCATGCCCACCGCACCGCGTCTGGTCGTCCTACCCGCTGCCTGCCACAAGTTCGGCAAGTTCGCCCCGGCCACACCACCTGCCTGCGCTGCCTCGGGTGGCTGCCACTCAACTTCGGCCCGGCCGTGAACACCACGGGGCGGGGTGGTCGGGATGCCTGAACGCAGCAGGTGGATCGACCCCGCACCCCTGGAAGTCGCCCGGCCTCGGTGCCGTGGTGGACCCACTCGCCCCGATGGGCACTAGTCCTGGCCGTGCCGTTCCTGGCCGTCGGCCTCGCGGTGTGGCTGGTGACAGTCGTCCTGCGGAAGGCCGCCCGGTATCCGGTCGTGGCCTTCGTGGTCCTGGTGCTCGTCGTGGTCGGGCCGTGGTGGGGTTGGACCGTCGCCCTGGTCCTCGGTGCGGTGTTGGCCTTGGTGCTGCTCGGCTGGTGGTGGCGGTTCCGGCCGTCGTTCGTGCGCCTGGTCCTCGGCGAGGTGCGCACGGAGTGGCGACGGCTGACCGTGTACGCACCGGTATGGCATCGGACGATGCGGTTCTGCCACCTCGAACGCACGGTGGAACGCAAGACCCACGTCCCGACCTTCGTTCGGGTCCGTGCCGACGGGTGGCGCGACCGGGTCACCGTGCAACTGCTCCACGGGCAGGCTCCCGGCGAGTTCGAGACCTGCGCGGAAGCACTCGCGCACTCCTTCGGCGCCCGGTCCTGTCGCGTCCGGGTGATCGGTCCTCGCCGGATCGTCCTGGACCTGCTGCACGGCGACCCCTTGGCCTGGCCGATGTCCACACCCGCGCTCCCGAACACCACCGAGACCACCGCCGGATTCACCACCCGCGACCTACAACGAGTCCCCGTCGGACTCACCGAGTCCGGCCGCCCGTGGCTACTCCGACTCCTCGGCTCCCACATCCTTGCCGTCGGCGCGACCGGGGCGGGTAAGGCCTCGGTGGTCTGGTCCCTGCTCTGGTCCCTCGCCCCACTCCTGCGCTCGGGACTGGTCCGGGTCTACAGGATCGACCCGAAGGGCGGATGGAACTCGGCAGGGCCCCCGACCTGTTCCACCGCCTGGTGTTCGACAACGGACTTGCCGCCGTCGAGCTGCTGGAAGAGGTCGCGGCCGAGGTGAAGCAGCGGGCCGAGTCGTTCCGGGGCCAGCGGCGGGGGTGGTCTGTCGACTGCGGTCAGCCGTTCCTGCTCCTGGTGGTCGATGAGTTGGCCGATGTCGTGGCCTACCAGACCGACCGCAAACTCAAAGAACGCGCCAACTCCGCCTTGCAGACCATCACCTCCCAAGGCCGCGCACCCGCTGTCTGCGTCATCGGCGAGTTGCAAGACCCTCGTAAGGACGTCCTCTCCTTCCGGCATCTCTTCCCCACCCGGATCGCCCTGCGAGTCGACGAACCCGGCCAGGTGGACATGGTCTTGGGCGACGGCGTCCGGGAACGTGGCGCGGCTGCTCACGAGATTTCAGAGACGACTCCGGGCGTGGCGTGGGTGAAGTACACCGACCGACGCGAACCCCTCCGCGTCCGCGCGTTCCACGTCACCGATACCGACCTGGATCGACTCGTCGACTACGTCACCGGACCCGCTTCGGCCGAGGATGTCTCGGCGACGGTGCACGCCTTCCCGGTCCGCTCCGATGACGCGGACTCCGGCTCGGTGGTGCGGGGTGAGGCGGCATGACCAGTCACGACAACCCCGACCATCAACGTCACCATGACCATCTACGCTCACGTCTCGCTCGACGACAAGCGACAGGCCCTCACCCGGCTATCGGACGAACTGGCCTGAAGACGTTGCTACACCCGTTGCTACACGGGGGCGGGTGCGGTGATCTGCCTGAGGTCACCGCACTCCGCGTGACCTGCGGAAGCGGAGGGATTTGAACCCCCGGACCCGTGAAGGTCTCCCGCTTTCAAGGCGGGTGCATTCGGCCGCTCTGCCACGCTTCCTCTGTGTTGCAGAGTAGTCAATGCCCGCTCAGCCCCGCTCCCCGCCCAGTCGTTGCGTGACGCGCGCGAAGACTCGACCGAGGACGGCCTGCTCCTCACCGTCGAGCAGGTCGATCAGATGCCTGCGGACACCGTCGACATGGGTCGGCGCGGCCTTCGTCAGGACGTCATGGCCGCGCTCGGTGAGCACGGCGAAGACGCCTCGGCCGTCGCTGGGGCATTCGATCCGGTGCACCAGGCCCGCGTGCTGGAGGCGCGATATCTGGTGCGACACCCGGCTCTTCGAGGAGGCCACCTCGGCTGCGAGTTCGCTCATCCGCATCCGGCGGTCGGCTCGTTCGGAGAGCCGGACCAGGATTTCGTAGTCGGCCAAGGCCAGATCGTGTGCATCCTGCAACTCGCGATGCAGGTGGTATTCCAACAGGGAGCTGCCGACGACGTAGTTCCGCCAGGCCCGCATCTCATCGTCGTCGAGCCATTTCGGCTCGACCTGCGTTCCAGATGTCACCACCCCAGGTTATTGGTTCCGGCTCGGAACCGGACGATCCACCTCCGCTCACAGTCACCGTTCAACTACTCTCCGCACATGAACTGGCTCGGGTCGAGGGTACGGAGCTCAACGAATGGAGCAGGGGGCCAGGCGGCTGAGGCTGCCCGCCTGCTCCCGGTCCGCGTGCGGACGATCTCTTCGTCGAGCCCACGCAGGGTGACGGGCAGTGCGGACCGCGGCCTGCCCGCGAGCCCCGCAGGCAAGCCGTACCAGCACAGCTCGGCCGGCTCGGCCCTGGTCGCCGAGGCGTTTCCATGCCTGTCACGCCGCTCGGGCCCGCCATGAACTCCCGGCCGAGGCAGGGTCGACGACCCCCTCGAGGGCTCCGCCTGCATCGGGCCGAAAGGTTCACCCGCCTGGCGTAGCGCATCCGGACACCGAACCGCCCTGCTCAACCCGCTCCGCTACCGGTGATCCGGTTCGCAGCGCGGTCGGCCCCAGGGTCGACGACGCCACCCCGCACTCTCGGGTGCTGTGCCGCGACGGCACCCGTTCGCACCGCATCGCACGCACGGCGGGACACCGCGCGCCCGGTGACGAACCGGGACGGGTCCGAGTCGCGACCGGCCGAGCAGCGACGCGCCTCGGCACCGGCCTCGGTTCAGCCCCGAGAAGCCAGGACATCGACCCAGACGAGGTGGTGGTCAGAGGCCGAGTTGAGTCTGCTGAGCGGAGACTCCGGCAGCGGCCAGAACACCCCGCTGCCCACCGGGACCAGCCGCCGAGAGGGCAGCACGTAGTCGACTCGGAGATTTCCGGGGCTCTCGTCGTTGAAGTCGGCGGTGTCGAACCACGACAGGCCGCGATGCTCCCGGTTGGCGCCGCCCTGCTCCCAGGCCGCACGAATCGCACCGAGGCTGCCCGGCCACGGATCGACCAGCGTGGGGGCGTCCAGCAGTTGCGCGATCGCGCCGGGCTCGCCGTCGCCGTCCATCGGGTCGGCGTTCTGGTCGCCCGCGACGACGAACCGGGCGCCCGCAGGCAGCCCGCCCCGTCCACCCTGGTCGTCGTAGGCGTACTCGCCGAGGCCGGGGGTGACGTAGTCGGCCCAGAATCGGATCTCGTCGTGGTTGCGCAGCCGGTTGCGCCCCTCCGGACCGTCGAAGGCAGGGGGTGTCGGGTGGGAGACCAGGAAGTGCACCGTCTGCGAGCCGATGCGGATCGGCACGTCCCAGTGCGACTTCGACGACAGCGGCAGTACGTCCAGCGCCTCCGGCGAGTACCAGTCCGACGGCTCCGGGGTCTCGACGTCGTCAGGCAGCAGCGCACCGGGCATGTCCCGCCAGCGGAAGTTCTGGAAGGTGCGCACCGCGTCGAGGTCGATGGGGTGGCGGGACAGGACGACCATGCCGTACTGACCGGGGAACGCGCCGAAGCCGAGTGCGTCGTCGGGGCCGCCGATCTCGCCGTCTCGGTTGAGGTCGAACCCGCTGGGCACCCCGGTGTTCACCGGCGCCGTGTAGGCATAGGGGTAGTCGATTCCCCGCGCGCCCTGTTGCCCGACGGCCAGGTAGTTCCGTTGGAAGGCCTCGACGGCCGCACCGCCCTCGACGTGGTCGAACTCGTTGAGCAGCACGACGTCGGGCCGATTCCGCTGGATGACCTCGGCGATCTGGGCGGCCTGCTGGTCACCGGGAGCGCTCAGGTCGGCGAGCAGTTCGCCGTCGGCGGGCCGATTCAGCGAGGCGTTGAAGGTCGCGAACCGCGTCGCGCCGGGCAGCGTCGGGCGGGCGGCGCCGTCGGCCGCCATGGTGCTCGTGTCCGGGCCTGCCGAGAACGACGCCGTCGACGCCACGGCGGTCGCACCGCCCGCGGCCGCTCCGATGCTGATCGCCACGGCACTGAGTATCGCCGCAGATCCCACTGCGCCGCGCCTGACTCGGAGACCCACGGCCACTCCCTGCCCTTGTTCCACCCGCCCGAGGCCGCTCGACCGCACGCAGGCGACCCACCCGGTCGCGGCCTGACCCTGACAGAACGACGCGACGTCGGGAGGACACGGAGGTGAACGGGCGATGTGCTCCTCGGCACTCGATCACCGACGATGGCAGGGACGGCGATCGGGCGGCGACGCGAAACGGCTCGGCGCCGAGTCGGAAGGATTCTCGGCGCCGAGCCGTCATCGTCGCGTCCCGCGACCGGGTAGTCCCGCGCCCGGCGTCTCGAGCAGGCTCAGCTCGTGACGAGGTCCGCCCGGTCGGCGGGCGAGGACGCCGTCGAACGCGTCGCCGCCCGGACCGCAGCCCGCTCGGCGCGCGGCGGCACGCCGTTCACCGTCTCGGTGCTCTCGCCGTATGCCGCGGTCACGTAGGCGACGGCCTTGGCGTTGCGCTCCAGAGCGACCCGGTCGACGTTGCCGAGGTCATCCTCCGGGAAGTGGTAGTTCGGGTCGTAGGCCTCACCCGCGACACCGCCCCACTTCTCGGCCTGCTCCTCGGTCTTGAGTCCCTCCGCGCCGGTGAACAGACCACCGGAGGGGATGCCAACCGCGATGAACTCGGCGTAGTCGGATCGCCCGCTGAAGTCCGAGCCCTCCGTCTCGACGCCGCCGTCGGAGAAGTAGTCGACGAAGGCCTGTTCGATCTGCGCCGATCCGTACGGACCCGGTGCGGACAGACCCTCCGACCCGTCGCCGTCGAGGACGAAGTAGCCGGCGTTCGGCGAGCCGATCATGTCGAAGTTCAGGTACAGCGCGATGTCCAGCTGCTGCTCGAAGTCCAGGGAGCGGACGTACTCGGTAGAGCCGTGCAGTCCGAGTTCTTCCGCGCCCCACCAGGCGAAGCGCACCGCGTTGTCGACGTCGGGCGCGCCGCCAAGCTGGATCGCCGTCTCGAGCAGACCGGCCGAGCCGGTGCCGTTGTCGTTGATGCCCGCGTACACCGAGTCGAGGTGTGCCCCGGCGAGCACCACGTTGTCGGTCCGGCCGGTGCGGGTCTGGGCGATGACGTTGCGGCTGGTCCTGGTCTCGAAGCCCGCGATCAGCTCGAAGTCGACCTCGTCGCCCGCCTGGGAGAAGAGTGCGTCGCCCTCGGCGCGCGTCACTCCACCGGTCGGGATGGTCGCCAGCGACGGGTCGCCGAGCGTGCCGCTCAGCGAGCCCTCCGCGTTGTTGGCGATCAGCGCCGCCGCCGCGCCCGCCTCAGAGGCCAGTCGCGCCTTCAGCGCGAAGTCGCACTCGCCCCGACGGATCAGCAGGACGCTGCCCGCTGCCTCGACGCCTGCGTAGTCCTCGGGGGTGCAGCCCAGCTCCGAGCCTGCGGGCAGCACTGCCAGCGGCGCGGTGATCCCGCCCTCCGCGGTGCTCGGCGTGTACTCCAGCGCCTCGACCTCGACGCTCTCCCCTGCCACGGCGAGCCGCTCCGTCGTGGCGACGAAGAGCTCGTAGTCGAACTCGGGGGTGCTCACGTCGTAGCCCGCGGCCCGGAGCCTGCCCACCACGTACTCGACGCTCGCGTCGTAGCCCGGCTCCCCGTCTGCCCTGGTGCCGCCGTTCTGCTCGGCGATCCGCTGCAAGGCGATCAGGTGGCGGTTGACGCCCGTCAGGTTGACGGAGTTCGCCACGTCCTGCGGCAGGGAGCGCACCGCGAAAGTGTCCTGCTGATCCGCGACGGCGGGCGAGACCACCAGCCCGAGACCCAGACAAGCGGCGAGGACGACGGCGGCGGGTCTGGCGCCGCTTCTGGTGATCGACATAGACGATTCCCCTCAGTGTGACCAGTACAGGTGTAGGACCCGGCAGTGGACGGCGGCCGCACCGTCGACGTCACGCTGGGGGACGGACTCGGCCACCGCTGGTCACCTTCGTCGGTGGATCTGGGCGAGTCAAGGGTGGTCGTGCCGTGTCCGCACCCCGAGAATCGCCGCGCAGCCCGCGAATCCCGTGACCTCCGTCGTCCAGGCTGGCCGAGAGGTCTGGAACCAGGTGGCGGTGAGCCGCAACCGCTGCTCGACGGTCGGGCCGCCCCGCAGCATGAACTCCCCCGTCCCTGGCAGACAGCCGAGCCTGCGGCCGACGACGAGCGAACGAGGGTTCGGCGAGACAACAGCTCCGACGGTGGGTGGATGCCGGACTCGGCGCAGACGATCAGTTCGAGGAGTCCGGTGTCGTCGCCTGCGCGCCGCCAGCCGGAGGGTGCGCAGCGCGAGACCGCGCACGCGTCACGGATCGAAGGTCATGGGCGGCGATCACTGCGACTCCGGCCGGTTCATCGACTTCATACGGACCTCGGCGGGCGTCGGCACGCTCGGTCAGCCCGGAGCAACTAGCGTCAGGGGATGCGAGCGATCATGATCCGGGAGCCCGGCGGCCCCGACACGTTGGAATGGGTCGAACAGCCCGACCCGAGCGCCGCACCGGGCGAGGTCGTCATCGATGTCGCGGCGAGCGCGGTCAACCGAGCCGATCTGATGCAGCGACAGGGCTTCTACGACCCGCCGTCGGGCGCCACCCTGATCCCGGGCCTGGAGTGCTCCGGTGTGATCAGCGCCCTCGGCGCGAACGTGACCGACTGGCAGGTCGGCGACGAGGTCTGTGCGCTGCTCGCGGGCGGCGGCTACGCCGAGCGGGTGGCGGTCCCGGCAGGCCAGGTGCTGCCGGTTCCGAAGGGCGTCGACCTGGTCACGGCGGCGGGACTGCCCGAGGTCGCCTGCACCGTGTGGTCCAACATCGTCGGCGTCGGCAGGCTGACGGCAGGCGACGTGCTGCTGGTGCACGGCGGCGCGAGCGGCATCGGCACCTTCGCCATCCAGCTCGGCAAGGCCCTCGGCGCGACGGTCGCGGTGACGGCAGGCTCGGCCGATCGTGTCGCGCGATGCCGGGAACTCGGCGCGGACATCGCGATCGATCACCGGCAGGAGGACTTCGTCGCCGAAGTGCGTCGGGCCACCGACGGGCATGGCGCGGACGTCGTCCTGGACAACATGGGTGCCAAGTACCTGAGTCGCAACATCGACGTCCTCGCAGCCGACGGGCGGCTGGTGATCATCGGGATGCAGGGCGGCAGGAAGGCCGAACTCGACCTCGCCGCGCTCCTCCCCAGGCGGCTGAGCATCAGCGCGACGGGACTGCGGTCCCGCCCGGTGTCCGGTCCGAGCGGCAAGGCGGTGATCGTCGCGGAGGTCGTCGAGCGGCTGTGGCCGCTGGTCGAGGACGGGCGGATTCGGCCGGTCGTGCAGGATCGCGTGCCGCTGGCCGAGGCCGCCCGCGCCCACGAGCTGCTGGAGGCGGGCGGGGTCGTCGGGAAGCTGCTGCTGGTCCGCTGACTCCCGACTGCGGGCGTCCGGTCGGCAGGCACGGTCACGCGCGTCCGCAGCGGAATGCAGGCGGGCGGTCGTGGACGCACCGGGCGAGCTCCGAGCCGGGCGGCATCGGCATCGGGTGGCGCGACAGCCCTGCCCGGCACGCCCACGGACCGACGTCACCGCCAGAAACGCGTCTGCGGGGCACTGCGGCATTCCTCGTCGATACGGCTCGCGCGCCCGTCGCCTGCACAGGCTCGGTCGGTCAGATCCGCACGACGGCGACGGCCAGTCCGGCCGTCTCGTCGTGGCGGAACCGCAGACCGAACTCCCGCGACCAGCGGTCGAGCACCGCCTGTTCGCTCAGCCGATCCGCATCGTCCACCAGCACCGTCGCACCGGGCGACAACGCGCCCCGGAGCACCGGCAGCGCGGGATACCGCGACAGGTCCGGACTCGGGCCTCGATCCGCGCTCGGCGGGCCGTCCACCAGCAGCAGGTCGACGAGGCCGTTGCGGTCGACGAAGGTCGTCACCATCTCGAAGACGACCGACGGCTCATACCAGGCGAGCCCGCCGAGGGCGGCCGGATGAGCAGTCAACGGCGTGTGCACCACCCTCGCCACCTCGGAGAGCCGTTCTCGCCGTAACTGGCTGGTGACGAACGCCGCCGCCCGCTCGTCATGCTCCAGCGCCAGCAGCCTCCCGAAGCCCCGCCTGCTCAGCAGCCTGGCCAACAGGATCGAGGAGGAGCCGCTGCCGCACTGGACCACGACACTGCGATCGCCGATCAGCACCTCGTCCAGCAGGGCGACGATCGCGGTCGGGCGCAGAGAGCCTGCGGGAAAGGGCAGATAATCGGTCAACAGGGGTCCGAGGCGCTGCCAGGCGGCGAGGTCGGCGACTGCCTGGTGAAAGGAGTCGTCCACCGATCACCTGCCCCCGTGTCGCACGCCACTGCCCCTCGATGCCCGTGGTCGACGCCGCAGGCCTGACCACGCCATTCAATCGCACCATCAGGCGCGACGACCATCATCTGATCGGGGATGCGCCCAGAAGCATCAACGCAGGCAGGCTTATGCGCACCGAGGCACACCCAGCGAAACCGGATCCCACTATGGCAACGCCACGAAAGGATCAACGACAGCGATCAGGCGGCACGGTCGGGCCGGTGAGCGCGGCGGCCGGTGCAGGTCACGAGATCCAGCAGGCGGGGCCTGCGGGCCGACACGGCCGAGGCGACGCCGCAATGCGAGGGAGCGGACGCCGAGGCGAGGCAGACTGCACCTCAGGCGAGTTCGTCGACCGCCCTGAGTAACCGCTCCACCTCGACGGCCGTCGTGTAGTGGGCGAGTCCGACCCGCACCGCGCCGCCGACCTCGCCGACGCCCAACACCGCGAAGACGTCGTGCGTCCCTGGATCGGAGAAGGCGCACACCCCGCAGCGCAGCAGGTGGTCGACGACGTCACGGGCCTTGATCCCGTTCACGGTGAACGCCATCGTGGGCACGCGTCGCATGGCATCGCCGATCACCATCACCCTCGGCAGGGCGCGTAACCCGGTCGTCAGGCTCGCCAACAGCCCGGCCTGGTATGCCTTCACCGAACCGAGCGAGGTCAACAGCCGCTCGCGTCTCGGCCCCTTCGCCGTGTCGTCGAGGGCCGCCAGATAGTCGACGGAGCCCACCAGTCCCGCCAACAGCGGATAGGCATGGGGCCCCAGCTCCAGGCGCTCCTGGCCTCGGGCGGCCGGGTCGAGGGAGACCGAGGACCACCGGTCCAGCAGGGCCGGATCTCGGAACACCAGTGCCCCGACCGGCGGGCCGCCCCAGGATGTCGCCGACACGGCGACCACGTCGGCGCCCATCGCGGTGATGTCCAGCGGCAGGAACGGTGCGGCGAAGGAGGCGTCCACCACCACGAGCGCGTCGGCGGCCGAGGCGAACTCGGCGATCTGACGGATGTCCGGCCTGGTGCCGACCGCGCCGGAGGCCGCGGTCACGGCCACCACCTGGGTCCGCTCCCCGATCAGCTCGCGGTACTGCCACTCCGGCAGCTCGCATGTCTCGATGTCGACCTCCGCCCACCGGACGGCCGCCCCGCTGCGCTGAGCGGCCCGCCGCCACGGCGCGACGTTCGCCGGGTGGTCGAGCCGAGAGACGATGACCTCGTCGCCCAGCACCCAGTTCTCCGACACGACCTCGGCGAGCCGTTGGAGCAGCACCGCCGCGCTCGGCCCCAGGACGACCCCGGCCGGGTTGGCCCCCACCAGGTCGGCGATCGAGCGACGTGCCGCCTCCACGATCGCCGCCGAGCGTTGTGACGCAGGAAACAGTCCGCCGGGACCGGAGACGGGAGCGCGCAGTGCGGTGGCGACGGCGGTGGCGACCTGCTCCGGCACCTGCATGCCCGCAGGCGAGTCGAGATGCACCCAGCCATCGCCCAGCGCGGGGAACAGTCCGCGCACTCGTGCGACGTCGAACGCCATACGAACACCGTACGGAGCCGCTGCCGACGGCTTCTGCGCGGGTCAGGACCGGTGGACCCGCGGAAAGTACACGCCGCGAGCGGGCGCCCACGCTCCCGGCCCGCGCCGATTCGAGCGGCCCGGCTCGGACGTGATCCGCCGCCCCGGCCGCCCGAGCGAGCCGCCCGGCAGGAGCAGGCCCGCTGCGAGCACCGCCGCAGGCAGACGACAGGGAGCATCCGGGCCGGTAGACGGTGCGCGGGAGCACGAGGACGCGGGTGGTGAGACCGACGACACGTCGACACGGCCGCAGGCGGCGCGGCGAGGCGACTCCGGTCGGGCTCTTGACACGCCCGATATGTGCCGGGTCCAGGATGGGGACATGAGTCGCGAGAGGGAGAACGGACAGGGCCACCCCGACCAGGTGGATGCCGACGAGCGGCACCGGGTCGTCCTCATCGGCGACGACGGCCTGCCGTTGGAGACCGAGGAGGGCGTCGAGGCCGACGCCGACGAACTCGGTCAACACGACGGGGAGCAGATCGCCGACCTGGTGGAGCAGCCCGCGAAGGTGATGCGCATCGGAACCATGATCAAACAGCTGTTGGAGGAGGTCAGGGCGGCGCCGCTCGACGAGGCGAGCCGCAGCAGGCTCCGCGAGATCCACGTCTCCTCGATCAAGGAGCTGGAGCAGGGGCTGGCACCGGAGCTGGTCCGCGAACTGGAGCGGCTGTCCCTGCCCTTCGAGGAGGAGTCGGTGCCGTCCGAGGCCGAGCTGCGAATCGCCCAGGCCCAGCTCGTCGGCTGGTTGGAGGGCCTCTTCCACGGCATCCAGACCGCGTTGTTCGCCCAGCAGATGGCGGCCAGGGCGCAACTCGAGCAGATGCGTCGCGGAGCGCTGCCGCCGGGCACCAAAGCCACCGAGCCGGGTGAGTCCAGCCCCCTGCGGGGCATGGGTCAGTACCTGTGAATGCGGCGGAACATCGCAACACAGGGCTGAAGGGTCACCCGAACTGGTGATCTGAGGGAGTAACGGGAGCGTGACCTACCGGCGACGGACCACACACACCGTCGCCGGTACTCTCTCCCCCGTGCAGGCAACCAGCACGCGTGAGCGTACGACCGAGCCGCCCCAGCCCTCTTACCGAAGCTGGAGCCGTGCCTTCGGCGACCTGCGCCGAGGATGGCAGCAGCGCCCGTTGTGGGGCTACCTCGGCTGGCAGGACATCAAGCAGGGTTACAACCGCTCGGTGATCGGCCCGCTGTGGATCACGATCAGCATGGCCGTCACGGCATTCGCCCTCGGCGTGCTCTATTCGACGTTGTTCGATCAGGACCTCGCGGTACACCTGCCGTATCTGACGGTCGGTTTCATCGTGTGGAACTTCATCGCGGGCAACGTCAACGAGGGTGCCTCGGTCTTCATCGCCAATGAGGGGCTGATCAAGCAGCTCCCGGCGCCGCTGTCGGTGCACGTGTATCGACTGGTGTGGCGACAGATGCTGTTCTTCGCCCACAACCTGGTCGTCTACGTCATCCTGATGTTCATCTTCCCGAAGCCGCTCGGCTTCCACAGTCTGATGGCCGTTCCCGCGTTCGCCGTCCTGGCGATCAACGCGATGTGGATGGCGATCCTGGTGGGCATCATCTCCACCCGGTTCCGGGACATCCCGCCCGTCACCGGCAGTCTCATGCAGCTGTTGTTCTTCATGACGCCGATCGTGTGGAACTACGACATCATCGCCGACCGCAGCGAGGAAGTGGCTGCCCAGCTCTGGGTCGTGCAGTTGAACCCGTTCCTGCACTTCCTGGAGATCATCCGGCAGCCGATGCTCGGCGAGTGGGCCTCGTGGCACCATTGGGCCATCGTCGGCGGCATCACCGTCCTCGGCTGGGGGGCTGCCCTGGTCATCCTGCGCAACTACCGTGCCCGTGTGTCCTACTGGGTCTGAGTGAGGCCGTAACAAGTGGTCAGCATCGACGTCTGGAACGCTTCGGTCGACTTCCCGATCTTCGACGCGAAGTCTCGTTCTCTGAAGAAGGCCGTGCTCAACAAGGCGGGCGGCAGAATCGGCACCGACACGAAGGTGCCGCAGATCGAAGCACTGCGCGATATCAACCTGTCGCTCGGCGACGGCGATCGCGTGGCGCTGGTCGGTCACAACGGCGCAGGGAAGTCCACCCTGCTGCGGCTGCTGACCGGCATCTACGAGCCGACCAGGGGCCATTCCCAGATCGTCGGGAAGGTCGCGCCGGTCTTCGACCTCGCCGTGGGCATGGACCCGGAGATCTCCGGCTACGAGAACATCATCATTCGCGGGCTGTTCCTCGGAATGTCGCGCAGGCAGATGGAGAAGCGGACCGACGAGATCGCCGAGTTCTCCGAGCTGGGCGATTATCTGGCGATGCCGCTGCGCACCTACTCCACCGGTATGCGGGTCCGGCTGGCACTCGGCGTGGTCACCTCCATCGACCCCGAGATCCTGCTGTTGGACGAGGGCATCGGCGCGGTCGACGCCGCGTTCCTGGAGAAGGCTCGCGACCGACTGAATGATCTGGTCAAGCGATCCGGAATGCTCGTCTTCGCCTCACATTCCGACGAGTTCCTCGTCGAACTGTGCAACACGGCGATCTGGATGGACAAGGGTCGTATCCGCGAACACGGCTCGCTGCGCGAGGTCCTCACCCATTACAAGGGCAAGGACCCGTTCGAGAGCCTGACCCCGGAGACTCTGGCGCGCATCAGCTCGCCGGTCACGGTGAACGGTGCAGGTGAGCAGGAATGACACACGGCACTCCCTCGTCCGCCAGTGCCGATGAGCACGACGGAGAAGCCTCGACCCTGCCGCCGGGATCAGTGGTCGCGGTCATCGTCACCCGACATCGCGCCGAGCTGCTCGCCGACTCGCTCAAGGTGATCGCGGCGCAGACCCATCGCCCCGACCACGTCATCGTCGTGGACAACGGACCCGATCAGCCCGCGCGCGCGATCGTGGAGTCCTGCCCGCTGCCCACCACCTACCTCGTCTCGCACCGCAATCTCGGTGGTGCGGGCGGCTTCGCGCTCGGCATGCTGCACGCCCTGTCACTGGGCGCCGAGTGGGTGTGGCTGGGCGACGACGACGGCAGGCCCGGCGACGAGACCGCGCTGGAGACCCTGATGTCGGAGGCCGAGCAGCGCAGGCTGGCCGTCGTGTCGCCGGTCGTGGTCAACATCAACGATCCGGATCTACTGGCGTTCCCGCTGCGGCGCGGCCTGACCTGGAAGCGACGCAGGCGCGAGCTGGGCACCACATTCCTCCCCGGCATCGCCTCGTTCTTCAACGGGGCACTGTTCCGCGCGAGCGCGCTCGACGTGGTCGGCGTGCCCGACTACCGGCTGTTCTTCCGCGGCGACGAGGTGGAGATCCACCGCAGGGTGGTGCGCTCCGGCCTGCCGTTCGGCACCTCGCTCCGGGCGACCTTCGTGCATCCGGACGGCTCGGCCGAGTTCAAGCCGATGCTCGGCGGCCGATTCCACGCGCAGGACCCCGAGGACCCGGTCAAGCGCTACTACACCTACCGCAACCGGGGCTACCTGCTGTCGCAGCCGGGAATGCGCAGGCTCGGCCTGCTGGAGGTCTTCCGCTTCGGCCTGTACTTCCTGGCCGTCCGTCGCGACCCCAAGGCGTTCGGCCAGTGGCTCAAGCTCGTCCGGCAAGGTCGTCGGGAGCACTTCTTCCGCAAGTGATCTGCGGCGTCCGCACCGCAGCGAGGCCGTCTCGTCCGCAGCGACGAGGCGGTCTCGTCGTCTGTCGTCGACCGCGTGGACGGCCCGGCGATCGACGCGAGGCCTGCCGCCGCCGACGCGTCAGGAGCCGCGATGGCCGCGGGTCGGCGTGTCCCCCGCCGTCGAGACCGGCGCGTCCGCAGGGCACGCACGCCCGGACCGTTGCGCCCACGGTGAAAACTGCTGCCCCCGGCAGACCGGTCCGGTCTGATGGAGCCATGAGCACGCCTGGGCAGGCCTTGATCCTGCATCCCGTCAACGGCAGCGGTCCACTCACCATCGCGGTGTCCGACGACGCCGCGCAGGCCCTGCGTACCCGGCTGGTCGAGCTGGTCCAGAACGGCGCGACCGAGGCGGTGCCGACGCAGGACGGCGGAGAGATCATCGTCAACTTCGCTCAGCTGGTGACCGCGCATCTCAGTGCGCTGGGCCGGGGAACCGCCGCCTACGGCAGGCCTGCCAAGACCGACTAGGCCCGTCCGTGCCGGGCACGGTGACCGGGCGGTGTCGACGCCGGGGACATCCGGGCCCCGGCGCCGCCCAAGTGCACGAAGGGCGGTCGTGACCGGGAATTCTCCGGTCACGACCGCCCTCTAGTCGTGCGGCGGCGGTCTCCTCGGCCGTCGGTGGCCGTCGCCGCCGGTGTCGGCGTCAGTCGCCGAAGACCCGCTTCCACGAGTCGGCGCTGGTCAGCTCCGGCATGGCGTCCCGGTAGGCACGCTTGAGCCGAGGCCACTCCCGCATCAGGCGCCGGTAGTTGTTGATCACCTGGGCACCCAGCCTGCGGAACTCCTCCGGGTCGCGGCGGCGGAACGCCACCCCGGAGCCGTCCGCGTTGGACACGGTCGCGCTGTCCAGCGAGCCCAGCAGGAACCACAGCGCGCTGCTCGACGGCACGTTCATCTGCGGCCGTTCCTTGGCCGCCGTCTCCGGTGCGCGAAGGTTGTGCAGCAGCGCCTTCGAGGCGCGCGCCGCGATGACCACGGGGTTCACCGGCGGCTTCAGCATCGTCTCGGCCCGGACCATGTCGAAGGTCGGCGGCGGGAACTCGCGCGACGAAGGCAGTACCTGCGCGTCGCTGTAGTTGCTCCGCAGCGTGCGCACCTCCGGCAACGCCGTGCGCAACGACTCGACAAGGCCGTCCGGCCCCGCCAGGAAGTCCTCGATCGCCTTCTGCTGCACCGCGACGGTGGAGTACTCCATCGACAGCAGATGCCGCAGCGACAGCTTGAGGCCCTGCTTGAGCAGAGTCCGCCGCACGTCGTAGGGGCTGTGCAGTACGGCGAGGATCAGCCGGTTGCGGGTGTGGAAGTAGGCCGTCCAGTCCGTGGCGTCGTTCTTGTCCGTCCACGGCATGTGCCAGACCGCCGAACCGGGCAGGCTCACCGTCGGGAAGCCGTGCTCGGCCGCCCGCAGCGAGTACTCCGCGTCATCCCACTTGATGAACAGGGGCAGCGGGTACCCGGTGCGCTCGATGACCTCGCGCGGGAAGTTGCACATCCACCACCCGTTGTAGGTGGCGTTGATCCGGCTGTGCAGCTCCGGGGTCTCGCGGAGCGACTCCTCGCCGAAGTCGTGGTCCACGACGGCGCCCGGTGCGGGACGCCAGAAGCAGGTGTTGAGGTCGACGACCTCGCCCATGCTGTGCAGCCGTGCCCGCGCCTGGAGGTTCAGCATGTGGCTGCCGACCACCACCGGCTGCGCCAGCGCCCTGGTGAAGGCGTTGGAGCGAAGCACCGAGTCCGGTTCGAGGCGGATGTCGTCGTCCATCAGCATGACCTGATCGACGTCGGTGTGCTCGATCGCCTCGTAGAGGCCTCGGGTGAAGCCGCCAGAGCCGCCGAGGTTCTCCTGCTCGATGACCTGGAGCCTGCTGCCGAGGAGCTTGGCCGCCTCGGCGAAGCCCTCGGTGTCTCGGACCTTCACGTTGCCCTGGTCGGCGACGAAGACCTTCTCGACGACGTCGAGGACGTCCCGGTCCTCGCCGAGTGCCCGCAGCGCGATCACGGCGTCGACGGGGCGCATGGTCGTGATGCCGATCGCCATCTTCTGCCGAGGCAGGTCCTCGTCAGTGGTCCAGGCGGCGTCCTTGATCTGAAGCGGGGAGTCGTCGGTGAAGATGTCGAACCAGATCCAGCCGCCGTCCTCGAACGGCGCCAGGCTGACCCGGATCTCCACCGTGCTCCACGCCTTGGCGCTGCGGACCGGGTGGCCTTCAAGGTGGACGATGTCGCCGCTGGGCTTCGAGCGGTACAGGTCGACGCGCCCCGTGCCCTTCACCGACAGCCGGAGCGTCACCTCGTCGACGCGCGTCCACCGCTTCCAGTAACTGGCGGGGAACGCGTTGAAGTACGCCGCGAAGGACACCTTCGCCGACGGGGGCACCGTCACCGCGTGCCTGCCGGAGACGTGCGTGTGCAGATTCTCCGGCTCGTCGAGGTACAGCGGACGGACGTCGAGCGGGTCCTCGTCCCTCGGCAGGATAAGGCGTTGCAGCACCTGCGCCGGCTGGACACCGGAGCGGCTGCTCACCCGGACCGAGGTCTGATCACTGACCTTGCTGTCGATGACGTCGGCGTCGGCGGCGGGAACGGACTCCCCTGCCTCGCCGTCGGCGGGCGCGGGATCGTGCTGACGGGTCGCCTTCGGCGGCCCGGGTTGCTCGGTCACGTCTCAGTCCTCCAGCGAGCCGTCGAGCGAGCGGCCCTCGGTGAAGTAGGGGGCGATGCGGTTGTCGAACATGCTCAGCGCCGAACCGATGGCCATGTGCATGTCAAGGTACTTGTAGGTACCGAGCCTGCCACCGAAGAGGACCTTGCGCTGCTTCGCCTCCTGCTTGGCGAGCTCGCGGTACTTCTCCAGCTTGGCCCGGTCCTCGGCGGTGTTGATCGGGTAGTACGGCTCGTCCTTCTCCTCGGCGAACCGGGAGAACTCGCGCACCACGACGGTCTTGTCGGTCGGGTACTCCCGCTCCGGATGGAAGTGCCGGAACTCGTGGATGCGGGTGTAGGTGACGTCCTCGTCGGCGTAGTTCATCACCGGGGTGCCCTGGAAGTCCCCGATCGGCAGCACCTCCTGCTCGAAGTCCAGCGTCCGCCACGACAGCGCGCCCTCGGCGTAGTCGAAGTAGCGGTCCAGCGCGCCGGTGAAGACGATCGGAGCGCCCTCGGGCAGCTGGTCGCGGACGTCGAAGAAGTCGACACCCAGCCGGACCTCGATGTTCTCGTGCTCGGCCATCTTCTCCAGCCACGCGGTGTACCCGTCGACGGGCAGACCCTCGTAGGTGTCGTTGAAGTACCGATTGTTGAAGTTGTAACGAACGGGAAGGCGCGAGATGATCGCGGCGGGCAGGTTCTTCGGGTCGGTCTGCCACTGCTTGGCGGTGTAGCCCCGGACGAACGCCTCGTACAGCGGGCGACCGATCAGCGAGATCGCCTTCTCCTCGAGGTTCGAGGCCTCCTTGGTGTCGATCTCGCCCGCCTGCTCGGCGACCAGCGCCTTGGCCTGCTCCGGCGTCAGGTACTCACCGAAGTACTCGCAGATCGTCGCCAGGTTGACCGGCATCGGGAAAACCCGGCCCTGGAAGATCGTGAACACCCGGTGTTGGTAATCCGTGAAGTCGGTGAACTGGTTGACGTAATCCCACACCCGCTTGTTCGAGGTGTGGAACAGGTGTGCCCCGTAGCGGTGCACCTCGATCCCGGTCTCGGGCTCGGCCTCAGAATACGCGTTGCCTCCGATGTGCTCACGGCGATCGAGCACCAGTACCCGCTTGTTCAGCTGGGTGGCGGCCCGCTCGGCAACCGTAAGACCGAAGAAACCCGAACCCACAACGATCAAGTCATAGCCATCAAAGCTCACGGTCGTCGAGAGTACTAATAGCGTCGTCGACGCATGAACCCACCGTCTCCTCACGGGCCCGGCGCCGGGACGGGTGCCCCCGCGCGGCGGTCGAGGGCTCCGGCACAGCGGCCGCGCCGAGGGAGCCCATGTCCACGGAGATCGCAGGCCATCTGCCGCGTCACCTGCCGAATCACCCGCCCGGCCGCGATCGGCATCCGACCGATGGACTACCCGAGTCCTCGCCGAGACGACGACGCACAGAGCGATGACGCACCGGAGGAAGACAGGGCGCGGACGGGCCTCCTCGACCCGTCTGATGACTCGAATCGACCGATCTCGACACGATCACCGATCGATCGTCGGCGGTCCCGACGAACCACCGCCCAGGACTCCGATTCGACTGATCGCCTATTTCACCGCGACCTCACCGGCCGCGGAGCACTCGAACGATCACCTTCCGTGACAATCAATGCGCGAGGAATATCCGCTACCCGAAGAAGAGCGGCGCACTCGATCCGGACAACGGGGCCGACACCGACCCGTCGGTCCATCCGGCGCTCGGGCCGGAGTACTACGCCAGGCAGCGGTTGCTCATCAGATGATTTACCCCGGAGAATGACGACCACTCCGCCGCAGGCAGCGTCCCGCAATTCACCGCCGTGACTCCGATTCGCAGGCGGGCGTCGAGTCGTGAGTTCGCGCGGGCATCCGCGCAAGGCAGGTCGGTCCGGGGATGACGATGCCCACTCTTCCATCCGATGAACTCACCGAGGCGAGCGCACGACGCAGGCGGATCGACTCGCCCGGCCCGGTAGCACGGACGAATACGGCGCGGGCCGCTCCCGGGACGCCAGGTTTTCTCGCCTGCCGGGAAGAGAACTCGGACAGCGGGCGACGAGTGACCTCGATGCAGATCGACGGCCTGCCGCCGATCCGATCTCCCCGACGACGGATCACGAGGAATCGTCTGCCCGCCCGGCTGCGGTCCGCGCCTCGTACCGACGGGACGGTGACAGCTCGTCGGGCACGAACCCGCAGGCCAGGGCTGCCAGGACCGCAGGCAGGCCGCAGCACTCCGGCACGATGCGGCCGATCTGCGTGCCGCTGAGCATCACCGGACGACGATGGCGGGGAGAATGCGACACCGGAGCACACCGGAGAATCCCGAGGCGGCCTGCCGCGAAGCCACTCGTTCCCCGATGCCGAACGGTCGTCCACCCGCACGCGAATCCATCGGCCACCCGCGTTATCACCGAGACATGCCGATCGACAACGTGATGCGGCGTGTCGTGTCGGCTGCGATCGGAGCAGGATCGCAGCCGCACCGAACCGCCCGACCGAACCGGTGATGGAATACGCGAGATCGATCAGCTCCGCCCCCGTTCGCTTCGAGCAGCCAATGCGTTGTGGATCACCCGAGGCACGGGCGGGACGACGTCGGGAAACAGGCCGCACCACCTTCCGGTTCCTGGAAGATCGGCTTGCCGAGGAGTCCGAGACCGCATCAGCCGAAGAAAGTCGCCCGGATCGACGTCGGCCATCCGGTGAACTGCGGGCAGGACATCGGCGGAGCAGGCGCCGGGCTCGACGACAGGCGGTGGGATCGCGGCCTGCGGAACCGGGCGGAATTACCCACGGTGATGGCCCGGCCCTGCCCGATCCGGCCCCGCGAGTGCGGGTGATCAGCGGAGGCGGAACGGTCGCCGGTCCCTCGATGATCAGGCCGCCACCCGGTCGGCAGCCGACCGCCCCCGGGCAGGCAGGGGCGGCGTCGATCGGGCGCGGCTCGGCAGCGGCCGCCGCGCACGCGGGCTGGTCAGGACCCGACGGCCTCCGCGACGCGGTCCCCGAGGTGCCGGGCGATCTCCAACGCGCTGGTCGCCGCAGGTGAGGGAGAGTTGAGTACGTGGACCTGGCGGCGCGCCGTCTGCACGAGGAAGTCGTCGACCAGCCTGCCGTCCGGCAGCACGGCCTGCGCCCGTACCCCGGCCGTGTCCGGGACGAGGTCCGCGACCTCGATCGCGGGGACCAGCCGGGCCAGACTGCGGGCGAAACGACGTCGCGACAACGATCGGAGGATCTCGGCAGCCCCGGTACGCAGCTGTCGTCGTGCCAGGCGCCAACTGCCTGCGAAGGACGCCACCTCGGCCAGATCACGCGCGGACACGTCCCGCCACCGATAACCCTCGCGGGCGAGGGCGAGCACCGCGTTCGGGCCCGCGTGCACCGAGCCGTCGACTCCTCTGGTCAGGTGGACGCCGAGGAACGGCAGCGTCGGATCGGGAACCGGGTAGATCAGACCCCGCACCAGGTGTCGCCGCTCCGGGCGCAACGCGTGGAACTCGCCCCGGAACGGGATGATCCTGGCCGAGGGCACGATCCCGGCCATCCTCGCCACGACGTCGCTGTGCAGTCCGGCGCAGTTCACCAGCCCATCGAAGGCGTCGACGCCGTGCCGGGTGGCGACCTGGACCCGGCCTCGCACCTCCCGAATCCCGAGCACCGCGCTGTCCAGGCGCAGCTCGACCTCGTGATCGGCCAGCTCCCGGACCATGGCCATGCTGAGCGCGGAGTAGTCCAGCACGCCGGTGTCGGCGACGTGCAACGCGGCGACACAGTCGACCTCTGGTTCATACTCCCGCGCCTGACCTGCACTGATCAGTCGCGCCGTCACTCCGTTGGCGACGGCCCGTTCCGCGAGGGCATGCAGCCGGGGACGCTCGGACTCGTCGACGGCGACGACGAGCTTGCCGGTTCTCCTGACCTCGACGCCTCGGGATCGGGCGTAGTCGACGATGGATCGGTTCCCCGCCCGACACATCCGCGCCTTGAGGCTGCCCACCGGGTAATAGAGACCGGCGTGGACCACGCCGCTGTTGTGCCCCGTCTGGTGGTGCGCCCACCGATGTTCCTTTTCCAGGACGGTGACCCGGCAGCCCCGTCGGAGGGCGAGTTCACGAGCGACCGCCAAGCCGACGATGCCGCCCCCGATCACCACGATGTGCGACATTCCCCGCTCCAGTTCACCCGGTTGGCTGTACCACTCACGCTGTGCACCGATCGCCCATCCAGCCTGCCGGCTTAGAATCCGACCGACGGCATGGCACGCAGTGCGGCCCGACGACGATCTCGCCGAACACACGCGGCACGCCCTGGGGGAAAGAGGCCGTGCCGCCAAGGCAATGGGGACTTGACGAATGAGCTGGTTGGAAGCCGTCCCGACAGCGCTGATCGCACTCGGCTGGCTGTTGGCGCCCGGTCTGCTCCTCGCCTATGCGGCGGGCTTTCGCGGCATTCCGGCCTGGGGAGCGGCCCCGCTGGGCAGCCTCGCGCTGATCGGGACGATCGCGGTCGCGGCCGGGGCCGCAGGCATCACCTGGGGCCCGCTGGTCGTCGCGGGCGGCACGATCCTCGCCTCGATCGTGGCGGTCGTGATCCGCCTCCTGCTGGCTCGCCGCAGGCCCGCCCCGCTCGCCACCGAGAATGATCCGCGCTCGGTGCGGATCGCCGCCGTGGTGGGCATCCTGCTGGCGGTCCCGATCGGCGCCGTGACCGTGGCTGTGGGCATGGGCTCGCCGGACCGGCTCGTGCAGTCCTTCGACGCCGTCTTCCACCTCAACGCCATCACCTTCATCCTGGAAGACGGCAACGCGTCGACCCTCGCCGTCGGGGGCACCACCGATCCGAACGGCGACGGCGGCTTCTATCCGGCGGTCTTCCACGCCCTCGCCGCGCTGGTCGAGCCCTTCACCAGCGTCGGCGTGGTCACCGCAGCGAACATCACCGCGGCCGTCATCGCGCTGATCGCCTGGCCGCTCTCCTGTCTCCTGCTGGTCCGGGTGGTCACCGGCCCGTCCATGCCCGCGATGGCCCTGACCGGCCTGATCAGCATGGGCTTCGCGTCATTCCCGTGGAACCTGCTCGGCTTCGGGGTGATCTGGCCGAACCTGGCAGGTCTGGCGGTGCTGCCCGCAGGTCTGGCGGCCGTGGTCGCGCTGACTGGATTGATCGAACGGGTGACCCTGGGCCGGGGCCAGGCGGTCCTGCTGCTCCTGGCGGCACTGGCGGGCGGCGGCCTCGCCCACCCGAACTCGGTGTTCAGCCTGATCGCGCTGAGCATCGCCCCCGTGGCCATCGCCATCCTCCGGCGGGCTCGGGTGCTGATGACGGCGAAGCGGTACGTCCTGGCCTGCGCCGTCGTGATCGTCCCGCTGGCACTCGCCCTCACGGGCTGGGCGGTCTTCCGGTCGACGGCGATGTACGCCGAACTCAGCTCACACGACTGGCCCGCCTACGAGACACCTGCCCAGGCCTTCGGCGAGGTCCTCTTCGGCGGCCTCGCCGGCCGATCAGCGACCTGGCTGCTCTCCGCCATCGTGATCGTCGGCCTGGTGTCGGCCTGGCGATCCGGCGTCCATCGCTGGCTCGTCTACTCCCACGTCATCACGGCGGTGCTCTACATGTTCGCCGCCGCGCTGGACACCGATCTGTCGATGCTGCTCACCGCCGTCTGGTACAACGACGCGCACCGACTCGCCGCGATGGTGCCGATCACCTCGGTCCCGCTTGCGCTGCTCGGACTGATCAGCATCGCGACCGCGATCCGCAAGGCCGCCGCCGATCACCAGTGGTCCTCCCGAGGCGCGGTCGGCAGACTGACCAGCACGGGCGGCCCGGTCACGCTCCTGCTCGGCGTCCTGTTGGTCATTCTCACCGGCGGCATGTACGCGCGTGACCACCCGCACCTCATCGCCCGCCTCTACCCGGAGGGCGTCCCCGACCCGGCGATGAACCTGGTGAACGCCGAGGAGCGCCGGTTTTTCGAGGAGGTGGCCGCGATCGTCCCCTCGGACGCGACGGTCGCCAACCAGCCGTGGGACGGCAGCGCGCTGTTGTGGGCGACGGAGGGCCGTCGGGTCCTGTATCCGCACCTTGTCTTCGAGTGGAGCGAGGATCAGGAGTACCTCGCCGCTCATCTCGCCGACGTGGGCGAAGACCCACGCGCCTGCCAAGCTGTGCAGGATCAGGGCGTCGAGTATCTGATCAAGGGTTCGCCGGACTACTTCTGGCCGTGGGACTCCCGACAGGCGAACTACCCCGGAATCGACAACGCGCCGGAGTCACCCGGTTTCGAGCTCGTCGCCGAGGACGGGGACCTGCAGCTCTACCGGATCACCGCCTGCGCGAGCTGAGCTGCCCCGTCAGGAACAGGCGGGCCGCCGCCGCTCGATCCGGCGGCGGCCCGCTTGCCGCCGTGCGGGTGAACCGCCTCCGTTCGACGAAGTCATGCGCGAGAGGCCGCGCCTGACCGGCCGGGGGAAGCAGGGCATCGGCGACCGGAACGCCGCCTGAGATCGGGCCTGCTCGAGCCGCTTCGGGCCGCCGGACGGCGAACGACCTGGCGGCGGCTCGTCATCCGCATTCATCGCGAGCGGGATTATCCGTTGTGGACCGTCAGATGTCTCCGGACGCGCCACGCACACGGTCGAATCCACCACAGGTATTCGTTGCTGACCGTCATCCCGTCGGCGATTAAACACGTTCGAGTGGAGGAAATCACACCGGGGCCTGATCTCACCCCGGTCACACGGCCAGCCCGGGATCACCGAAACGACGCGAAATCGGCATCACGTCACCCGAATCGGTATCCGAATCGGAAATAACGGGCGATTCTCCGGCTCTTTCACCGACGGCCGCTCCCTTTCGATTCCCTGGGCCTGCGCAGGGGCGTTCGGACGACGTGCGGGCTCGACGTGATCCCGCACGCCCCGCGAGGCCGGCAGGAACGCGGCGGAACTGTGCCTGCTCTCATGCTGGTGAGGCGCCTGACCAGCGAGCCGTCCCCGAGCGGGCCTGGGCATGGCGGCGGCCCGTCACCCACTCGGGGTCGAGATCGACAGGGACCCGCATCGCCGGGCCGACGCCCGCCCGACGCATTCACGGACCGCTCGTGTCGAGGAGTGGTCCACGCCGAACTCATCTCGTCCACACTTTCGAGCCAGCTGCCACTACATCGATGACCTAAACCAACGCACGAGGCTAAATCGACGTCAAATCAACGTGATGGCCAAGTGAAATCGATCTTGTTCCCATTCGACTTTCTCAGCATCCGGTTCGTCAATCACATACAGTGGCGCAGTGGCCTCTCCTCTCGACATCATGCTTCCGTATTACGGCGACGTCGGCCTGATGCAGACGACCGTGCGCAGCGTGCTCGCTCAGGACGACCAGGACTGGCGGCTGACGGTCGTCGACGACGGCTACCCCGACGACTCGATCCCCGGCTGGTTCGCGTCGCTGGGGGACGACCGGATCACCTACCTGCGCAATGAGGAGAACCTCGGCGCGAACCGCAACTTCCAGAAGTGCATCGGGCTCATCAAGCACGAACTCGTCGTGGTGATGGGCGCGGACGACGTGATGCTGCCCAACTATGTGCGTACCGTGCGCGCAGCCCATGAGGCCCAGCCGAACGCTTCGGTGATCCAGCCCGGCGTCGAGTTGATCGACGAGAACGGCGAGCCCGCGAAGACACTGGTCGACGAGGCCAAGCGCAGGCTGTACTCCCCGAAGGGACACGGCAGGCAGATCTTCTGCGGCGAAGACCTGGCGGTCAGCCTCCTGCGAGGCAACTGGCTGTACTTTCCCTCGCTGGCCTGGCGAGCCGACGCGATCACGACGGTCGGATTCCGCGAGGGACTGAACGTCGTCCAGGATCTCGCCCTGGTCATGGACCTGGTTCAACGCGGAGATCAGCTCGTCGTCGACGACACGGTGTGCTTCCAGTACCGACGGCACCGGGCGAGCGACTCCTCCTGGCGTGCCATGGCGGGAACCCGCTTCATCGAGGAGCGCAACTACTTCCTCGACGTCGCGGGCAGGCTCCAGCGACAGGGCTGGACCCGCGCGGCCAAGGTCGCCAGGACTCACGTCTCCTCACGGCTGCACGCCCTGTCGCTGCTGCCCAAAGCCGTGAAGAACCGACACCGCGAGGGCATGCGCAACCTCAGCAGGCATGCCTTCGGGCCCAGCAGGCCAGTCTGACCCCGCCACCACGCCGTGCGCGGCCGCAAGACGTCCACCGGGTCCGCCGGGGTGAGGCCACATCTAAGAGCCTGTTTTTGATCCCCACTTTCGGAGTTGCGCGGGGCCAGCGTGGCGATCTGCGGCGCTGTCGTCGGTCACCATAACTCCGTTATGGCTCTCTCCTCCGCCTGGCAGCTCATCCACGCTGATCCCCGCTCACGACTTCAGGCGGATCAAAAACAGGCTCTAAGCTGTCGCCGTGACTCGATCAGTCCGATCCTCTCGATCCGCCATCCTGATGGGGATCGGGCTGGTGATCGTCGGCATCGCGGGATTCGGCTTCCTGGCGATCGTCGGCAACACCATGCCCCCCGCCCAGACCGTCGCCCTCCAGTCCCTCTACATGATGGTCAGCATCATCGGGCCCGGCCTGTTCGTCTCGCTCGAACAGGAGACCAACCGTGTCGTCAGCAGCGGTCTGGCGACGGGAGTGGACCCTCGGTCGGGTATCCGACGCATCGGGTTGCTGGGACTGGCACTGGCCGGTCTGACGGTCGTCGTGCTGCTCGCCGCGTCACCACTGCTGATCGATCGGCTGCTGGGCGGCAACCCCATGCTGCTGGTCCTGACGCTGTTGTCGGTGGCCATGTCCGCCGCCATGTTCCTCACCCGAGGCCTGTTGGGCGCCAGCCAGCAGTTCACCGGCTATTCGGCCTCCCTGGCCGCCGAGGGTCTGTCTCGGCTGATCGGCTGTGTCGTCATCGTGCTGCTCGGCCTCAGTACCGAGTCGCTGTTCGGCCTCGCCTTCGTCGCGGGTGGCGGCTTCGCCGCACTGGTCGCGCTGCCCTGGCTTCGCCGGGAGTTCTCGCGGTATCCCCGCGCGGGTGCCGCACCGACCGCGCCCCCCGCCGATCCCGAGGCCGAGGCCGGGCAGCACCTGGCCTCGGCCGCCGTCGCGGCAGGCAGCCCGCCCCCGGCGGTGGAGCCGTCGACGACCGAATCGTCGGCATCCGGTGCGCAGGCAGCGGGGACTCGCCCACAGAGCGGACTCACGGTCGGGGTGCCCGGCGCCGAGGTGCCTGCCGACACGGCAGCCGAGGTCACGGCCGACCTGACCCGCGAGGATCAGATCCCGGCGCCCACGGCGTCGGCCGACGAGGCGACCCACGCCGGAACCAGCCGGCAGTCCGTGGACCATGCCACGGCCGTCGCCGAGGTCGTCGCCGGTCACACGGTCGGGCGGATCGCCAAGGGACTGGTCTTCCTCGGCGTCGCGACGCTGCTCGCCCAGCTCGTCGCGAACCTCGCACCGCTGGTGGTCAACGGCAGGCTCGTCGAGGACCGGGCCACCGCCACGGCATTCGGCTTCGCCTTCGTCCTCACTCGCATCCCCCTGCTGCTCTTCAGCCCCATTCAGGCGATGCTGCTGCCGGTACTCACCAAGGCCGCCGTGCACGGCGAGTACGACGTGGTGCGCAAGCGCGTCGGCATCATCCTCATCGCGGTCGGCGTGGTCGGCCTGCCCGGCGCGGTCTTCTCCGCGCTCGTCGGACCGTGGCTGGTGGTGACCTTCTTCGGCGCACAGACGCTGCCGTCGGCAGGGGTGATGGGCCTGCTCGGCCTCTCCACGGTGCTGCTGATGCTGGCGCAGATCCTCCAGCCCGCGCTGGTGGCGATGGGAATGCACCAGACGGTGTCACTGGCCTGGGTACTGGGCACGCTGCTGCTCATCGGCCTGCTGGCGCTGCCAGGCGACCCCATCACCGCTGCCGTCATCGCGCAGCTCGCGGGCCCGCTCGTCGTGGTGCTGCTCACCGGAGTGGGGCTGGCCCGTCGGCTGCGTTCGCACCATCGGCCACGCCCGCTACCGAGTGAATGATCGGGGCGGCCGTCAAGACCCTCGACCCCATTGGAGTAAGCTCACATCGCCTCGCGCAGAGCGGCCTGGCGCCTCGACAGGCAGCCTGAGAGTCCAGGCGCGACATCTTCTCCACGACCCGGGAGCTCTGGCATGTCTGAATACGACGATGTCTGGCTGATCGTCCCTGTCTACAACGAGGCTCAGGTGATCTGCGACGTCGTGCAGAAGGCGCGACTGACCTTCCCTAACATCGTCTGCGTCGACGACGGCAGCCGAGACGCATCCGTTTCCGAGATTCGCAAGTCCGGCGCGCATCTGGTGCGCCATCCGGTGAACCTCGGCCAAGGCGCCTCGTTGCAGACCGGCATCGAATACGCCCGCACCCAGCCGGGAGCCCGATTCTTCGTCACCTTCGACGCCGATGGGCAGCATCAGGTCGAAGACGTGGTCCGGATGATCGACCGGCTCCGCGAAGAGCCCATCGACATCCTGGTCGGTACCCGCTTCCACGGCGACACCAGCCACATTCCGTGGATCAAGCGGGTGGTGCTCAAGACCGTCGTCGCACTCAGCCCGCGTACCCGACGGATGAAGCTCACCGACGCGCACAACGGCCTTCGCGCTTTCAACAAGACGGTGGCCGAGGGCCTCGACATCACGATCAACGGAATGGGACACGCTTCCGAGATCATGGCGATCATCGACCACAAGGGCTGGCGAGTCGCCGAGGAGAAGGTGACCATCATCTACACCGAGTACTCGATGGCCAAGGGTCAGTCCCTGATCAACGGCGTCAACATCCTGTTCGACAGCGCCCTGCGCAGTTCGAGGCGGTGACTTCATGATCATTCAGATTCTGCTGATCGGCGCGGTACTCGTGCTGATGGTGTTCTTCCTGCGCAACCACGGCACCACCCGTACCGCAGCAGGCGTGAAGATCGGCTTCGTGCTGTTCATCCTCTTCGGAGTGCTCGCGGTCCTGTGGCCGGACGCCCTGACGGTGGTGGCCGATCTCGTCGGCGTGGGTCGCGGCACCGACCTGCTGCTCTACGGCCTGGTGGTGGCCTTCGCCTTCGCCATGGTCAACACCTACCTGCGTTTCAAGGAGCTGGAACTCCGCCACGCGCGCCTGGCCCGGGCCATCGCGGTCCAGTCGGCCGAGCCGCCCGCGCTGGACCACGAGGAGAAGAACGTCCCGAGCGCGTCCTGACTCGGGGCGGGTGGTCGCACGAACCAGACGTCGAGAAGCGGGGACGACCGAGGTCGGTCGTCCCCGCTTCCGCGTCCGTACCGGTCCCTCGCGGGCCGACGGCCCGACATGCTCCCCGCAGCTCGCGGCCGCGGCGGCCCGGCCGGTCGACCCCCGACGTCGCGCAGGCGTGCTGGGTGCCGCAGACGACCGGTCGCCGAACTCGGCAGGCAGAGGTGCCGGGCAGAAGAACTCGGCCCCGCCAGCATCTGTCCGGGGGAGCCGACTCAGCGGCGGAAGTATTCGACCGTGCGACGCACGCCCTCGGCGACGTCGACCGCAGGCTTCCATCCCAGCTCACGCTGGGCGGCGGTCGAGTCCAGCGCCGAGGCACGCAGGTCGCCGAGTCGCTCCGGATGGAACTCCGGGGTGTCCGGTGCGTCTGCGGCGGCGGCCACCAGGGTGTGCAGGCCACGATCGGAGGTCTGGACGCCGGTGCCGATGTTGTAACGCCTGCCGGAGCCGGACTCGCCCGCCGCAGCGGCGAAGGCGGCCACCACGTCGCCGACGAACACGTAGTCACGGGTGTTGCCGCCGTCGCCGAACACCTTGGTGGGGCGGCCCGCGAGCAGGGACTCGGCGAAGATCGCCACGACGCCCGCCTCACCGTGCGGGTCCTGTCGAGGCCCGTAGACGTTGGACAACGCCAGATGGGTGCAGTCGAGCCCGTACAGGCCTCGGTAGGTGTTCAGGTACACCTCGCCGGACACCTTCGCCGCCGCGTACGGCGACTGCGGATCGACGGGGACCGTCTCGGCGATGGGCAGCGTGTCCGGCGTGCCGTAGATCGAGCCGCCCGACGAGGAGAAGACCACCTTGCGCACCTCGGCGCGTCGAGCCGCCTCGGCGACGGTGATCGTGCCGAGCACGTTCTGTCGCGCGTCCAGCAGCGGATCGGCCACGCTGACCCGGACGTCGATCTGCGCGGCCAGGTGGAAGACGACCTCGGGACGGACGCGAGCGACCAGCTCGATCAGTTCGGGATCGACGATGTCGAGCTCGTGCAGCGTGGCGCGGCCGGTGTCGAGCGCGGCAGTGAGGTTCTCCCGCCTTCCCCGGCTGAGGTCGTCGACGACGGCGACCTCGCAACCATCGGCGAGCAGCCGGTCGACGAGCGTGGAGCCGATGAACCCGGCCCCACCGGTTACCAGAACGCGCATGGCTTGACAGATCCT
Source organism: Actinoalloteichus fjordicus (assembly GCF_001941625.1). Classification (NCBI taxonomy): domain Bacteria; kingdom Bacillati; phylum Actinomycetota; class Actinomycetes; order Pseudonocardiales; family Pseudonocardiaceae; genus Actinoalloteichus; species Actinoalloteichus fjordicus. The sequence goes on along the minus strand of NZ_CP016076.1, from coordinate 142,889 downwards.
TCTCCGAGGCGGCGGATTACTCGGTCATCGTAACGACGCGAGCGCTCTGCGCAGCCCAGGCGGTCGAACGCCGTCGGCGACGATGCGGACGCGCGCCGCGCCGCAGCCGGTCCGGCAGGCACCGCGCGAAGCCTGCTCGCTCAGAACCAGCGTTCGAGGACCTTCGCCACGCCGTCCTCGGCATTGCTCGCCGTCACCTCGTCGGCCACCGACAGTACGGCGGGGTGGGCGTTGGCCATGGCCACCCCGTGCCCGGCCCAGCTCAGCATCGCGAGGTCGTTCGGCATGTCGCCGAAGGCGATGACGTCCTCGGCGGTGCGGCCGAGCCCGGCGGCGACCTCCGAGAGACCGCTCGCCTTGGTCACCCCGGCAGGCATCAGGTCGATCAGACCCAGGTCGGTGGAGAAGGTGACGTCGACCGCGTCGCCGAGGAGCGCCGTCACGGCGTCGACCATCTCCGTGCTGTTCAGCGAGTCGTGTCTGACCATCAGCCGCACCGCAGGTCGGGCGAACAGCTCGGCGACCGACGTCCTGATGAGGAGCGACTCCGGCCAGGGGTGCAGGTAGCCCGGCCCAGCACGGAACTCCTCGATGAAGTCGGCCCGTCCCTCGCCCTCGACGCGCTCGACCGCGAGGCCGCAGCCGGGAAGCACCGTCTGCAGCGCCTCGCCGAGGTCGCCCAGCAGAATCGGGTCCAGGGTGTACACGCGGTCGACTCGATCATCACGGGTGTCGAGGATCACCGCACCGTTCACGCAGACCGCCGGGCCTGCGACGCCGATGAGCCTGCTGATCGGGGTCACCCACCTCGGGGAGCGTCCGGTGGCGAGCACGAAGGGCACGCCTGCCGCACTCAGTCTTCCGATCACGTCGGCTGTTCTCGGCCGAAGTCGCTCCAACGGATCGAGCAGTGTTCCGTCGATGTCCGAGGCGACGAGTCTGGGGGTTCGCACTCCGTCATAGTGCCCGCCATCAGGCTGATCAGCGGCTGGATACCGCAGCTCGTCGGCTACTCGCAGCCGCCGCCGGGTCCACGCCGCCGCCGAGCCGGAGAGGTCCACCACACCGTGGCCGCCCCACCTCGGCATAGGTCACTCCTCGTTGCTCACGAGTTCGATGCTGACCGTCGGTGCGGAGTCGACGAGATTGAACAGGACGAACCCGAACGCGGCCACCACTGCGAACACGAAGGCAGCGAGCATGGCGGTCAGTCGAAGCGCCATTCGGCTGTACCTCCCCAATGGACATCGGCTTGGTATCCACTTGGGGTATCGTGTCTGCGGTCACTTTCGTTAGTCGGTCTCATTCCGCTACACCCGATAGGCCCAATGAGGCGCGAACGAGTACCGCTGGTCACGGCTGGTCCGGTGCCATGGGCCGAGTCCGCAGCGGCTCTGCTCTCATCGGGTGATCGTCTGATGGTGGTTTGCAACCGGCTGCGCGGCCCGTAACGTGAGCCCGCGTGCGAATCGGCATCGTGATCCTTCCCGAGTACCGGTGGTGGATCGCCGAACCCAAGTGGCGGGCCGTCGAGACCTACGGGTTCGATCATGCCTGGACCTACGATCACCTGGGTTGGCGTTCTCTGGTGGACGAGCCGTGGTTCGGCGCCATGCCGACCCTCACGGCGGCGGCGATGGTCACCTCCCGAATCCGACTCGGCACGCTCGTCGCCTCGCCGAACTTCCGACATCCGGTCGCCTTCGCTCGCGAGGTGACCGCCTTGGACGACGTCTCGGACGGGCGGCTGCAACTCGGCATCGGCGCGGGCGGCACCGGCTTCGACCTCTCGGTCCTCGGCACGGACCACGGCACGCCCCGCGACCGGACCGACCGGTTCGAGGAGTTCGTCGAGTTACTCGACGCGGTACTGACCCGAGACAAGACCACCTGGCAGGGCACGCACTTCCACGCCGTCGAGGCACGCAGCACACCGGGGTGCGTGCAGCAGCCTCGAGTCCCGTTCCTGATCGCGGCCAACGCGCCCCGATCCATGCGGCTGGCCGCCCGCTTCGGCCAGGGCTGGCTGACCAACGGCGACCGGACCGAGAACCGAGCCGACTGGTGGCGCTCGGTGGACGTGCTCTCGCGGCGGATGAGCGAGGCGTTGGACGCCGCCGGTCGCAGGCAGGACAGCATCGATCGGTACCTGAGCGTGGACTCCGCGACCTCCTATTCGATGGGCAGCGTGGAGCAGTTTCGCGACGTGGTCGGCCGCGCGGACGAACTGGGCTTCACCGACGTCGTGGCGCACTGGCCCCGGTCCGACGGCGTGTACGCGGGCAATGAATCGGTGCTGGAGCAGATCGCGGCCGAGGTGCTGCCCTCGCTGCGTTCGAACACCTGGTGATGCGTCGCGGCCACGCGAGAGGCCGCCCTGCCACGCGGGCCCGCAGGCGGATCAGGTCGGCGCCTGCTCCCCTCAGGTCGCCGCACCGACATCCGATGCGATCAGGCGTCAGCTGGTGAGCGTATGGCCGATGGCCAGGAAGTCCACTGGCCTGCCGTTCTCGGCGCGCAGCCGATGCGGCACCCGCGAGCTGAAGCTGACGCTGTCCCCCGGCGCGAGACTGATCGAATCCGTCCCGAAGTCGATGAGCAGTGCTCCACTGAGCACGTAGATCCAGTCGTTGCCGTCGTGGATGAGGAGATCAGTCGTCTCGGCGGAGGGTTCGAGCTGGTAGCGAGTGGCGTACATCCCCGGAACGACCGATCTCGGGGTGAGCACCTGCGTCGACAGTCCGCCTGCGGAGACCGTCGGCACGCTGTCGCCCCGCATGACGACCGCAGCAGGCCCCGGCGGCTGATCGGTGAGCAGTTCGGCCAGCGAAACGTCCAGTCCGGCGGCCAGCCTGGCCAGCATGTGCAGGGAGGGCAGCCGCTCCCCGTTCTCCAGCCGCGACAGGTGCGGCTCGCTCAGGCCGCTGCGTGCGGCGAGCTGTGATCGGCTCAGGCCTCGACGCGTCCGCAGCCCGCGCACCCGCGCACCGAGACCGGCCAGCGCCTGTTCCGACACGTCGACGGACATGCCTTGCAGGCTACGTCAGCAACCGCCGATCGGCCCGCCGCCGACCGGCCCCGCCCGATGGCCCGCCGCCGACCGGGTGGGCGGCGCCTGCCTGTCGTCCGATGCCCCGTCAGGCATCCCCCGCTCCGCCTCGCCCGCCTACCGAGGTCACGGCTCGGCGGGCCCGGCTCCCGGCACCCGAGCACCAGGAGGCCGCCCGGCCGAAGCAGCTCCGCGCGACCGCCACCAGGCGGCCTGACCTGCACGGGTGTCGCCCAAGAGTGTGGCGGGTAGCCCCAGAGGCGAGACTCGAAGGAGGTAGGCATGGCGAAGAAGAAGCAGGCGGGCCACGGCTCCGGCCAGGCCGCCGCAGGGGACCGCGAGCTCGTCGACCGACTGCTGACCGAGGCGGGCCGTACCTATGCGGAGGAGGCGGGCATCCGAGTCGCGGACAAGCCTGCCGCGCTCTATCGACTGCTCATGCTGGCCGAGCTGGTGTCGGTGCCGATCCGGGCGAACACCGCCGTGGCCGCCGCCCGCGAGATCGCCGACAGCGGGATGGGCACGCCACGGGCCGTGCGCGAGTCGAGCAGGCGAGAGTTGATCCACGCGTTGGGGCGGGCTCGATACGTGCGCTATGACGAGAGCACCGCCACCGCGCTGCATCGGGGCGCCGAGCTGATGCGGGAGCGATACCACGACGACCTGCGTCGACTGCGGGATGCCGCAGCACGCGATCCGGCCAGGATGCCCGAGCTGATCCGCGAGTTCCCTCGGCTCGGCCCGGTCGGCGCCGACGTCTTCTGCCGCGAGGCACAGGCCGTGTGGCCGGAACTCCGTCCGTACTTCGACGGCAAGGCACAGGCGGGCGCCGAACGACTGGGGCTGCCCACCGATCCCGACCGCCTCGCCAGGCTGGTCGAGCCCGACGACTACGCCAGGCTCGCCGCCGCCCTGGTACGAGCCACCCTCGAGCGCGACCTCGTCGCGCGGGTGACCGAGCCGGCCTGACCGGCGCCGTCTCGCACAACCCGCCGAGCGAGGTCCGCGTCCGCCCTGACCGCCGAGTCCCGGAGCGCCCGAGTCCCGACGCACCCGCGCGGGAGGCTCAGGCGACCGCGACCGCGACCACGAGGCCCAGTCCGAGGTGTGCGGCACCGACGACGAAGCTGGCGGGGGTCAGCGCGTCGGCGTGGATGAGCTGTCCGATCTGGATGCCTGCCACCCATTCCAGAACCCGGACCGCGAGCACCTGCGCCACGATGCCGACGAGGCCGAAGACCAGCGCGGCCAGCAGGCCCTCCAGCAATCCGCCGGACGCGTTGAAGATCGCGACGACCACGATGAAGGCCATGCTGAACAGTCCGGCGGCGGTGAGCACGACCGCGTTGGGCTTGCCCGCCCTGACCAGCTCGCTCAGCTTGCCGGGGGTGGTCAGGTCGATCGCGTAGAAGCCGACCAGCATCAGCAGCAGGCCGAGGATGGCGTAGAGGGCGATGGCGCCGACGCCCGCGCCGAGGAAACCGAGGAAGCCTTCTTGCAACGCAAGGCTCGTCTGGGCGACGTTGGTGGTGGCCACCGGGTTCTACCTCCTCGAACCAGCCAGGTGGTTCGTCCCGGCCGATGGTTCGTCATCATCGAGTGTCTTCGTCTGCAAGCGGTTCGCCGGGAGACGGCGAAAGATCATCACCAGGTATGATGATCATGGGTCGAACGGCGCACCGAGGCGGACATCCGCGAGCAGCCGTTCGCCTGATTTGTCGCACCGCGATGACGATCGTCGCATCATCATCGAGATCCGGCTCGGCCGGGGATGCCGAAGATCCCAGGCCCAGTCCGTCATGCCGTGTCCGCAGCCGGCTCAGCCGGGAATGCGGTGTGGAACGAACGACGCCCCGTCATCGGTCACCAGGCCCACCGTCTCGCGAATGCCGAGCCCGGCCGCCTGATCGCCGACGACCCAGGCGCCTAACGCGGGCCGCATCCCGTCGAACTCGGGCAGCGGCGCGAAGAGCTGGTAGACGAAGCCCTCCTCGCCGTACACCCCGCCGGTCTCCTGCTCGATCCCCGGCGCGACGATCTTGATGTTCGCGCCCTCCCTGCCGAGTCGAGGCTTGCGGACGTACTCGGTGAGGAAACCCGGCTCGTCGAGGAACGCGGGCAGCAGGTTGGGGTGGCCGGGATACATCTCCCAGAGCACGGCGAGCAGCGCCTTGTTCGACAGCAGCATCTTCCACAGCGGCTCGACCCACAGCGTCTCCGGCAGCGACGTGATCGCGTGCTTGCCGAACACGTCGTCCACCACCCACTCCCACGGGTAGAGCTTGCAGATGGTGGAGATCGGCGCCTCCTCCAGATCCACGAAGCGTTCGAGCAGCGTGTCCCAGCCGAGGTCCTCGATGGCCAGCCCGATGGTGTTCAGTCCCGCCTCGGCGGCCGTCTCCTGCAGGTAGGCCGCGGTGACGTGGTCCTCGCCGCTGGTGTCCCCGGAGGACCAGCTGAAGTGGACCTCGTTGGACGGCAGCATGTCGGCGATCTCGCCCCAGCGCTCGACCAGCTTCTCGTGGATCGAGTTCCACTGATCGTCACCCTCGCGGGTGTCGGTCAGCCAGTGCCACTGAAGCACCGCCGCCTCGAGCAGCGAGGTGGGCGTGTCCGCGTTGTACTCGAGCATCTTCGCGGGACCGCTGCCGTCGTAACGCAGATCGAACCGGCCGTACAGATGCGGATCGCGGCGCCGCCACGACTCGACCACGGCGGGCCAGGCCTCCTCGGAGATGCCGAAGTCCCGGTACCGGTCGGTCATCACCGCGTTGTCCACCGCCTCGAGACACATGGAGTGCAGCAGCTCGACGTCGGCCTCCATCGACAGGACCTCGTCCAGGCTGAAGACGTAGTGCACCGACTCGTCCCAGTAGGGCCGGGGGGCGCCGCCGGGCCCGCGTGAAGGAGTGCCGAAGACGAGGCCCTGCTCGGCCGTTCGCTCCCGCCAGTCCGGCCGTGGCGTCGAGGTCTCGCGGTGCACCGTGTCAGCTCCCCCCGCTGCCGCGGCCCGTGCCGAAGCCGCCGCGCTGGATCGTGGACCCGGACTTGCTCCGGATCTCGGCATTGTCAGGACGAACCGTAGTCCCCCCGCTCACCGTCCCCCCGGCCCCAGGGGTCCCGCCGTAGTTGTAGTGGTACTGATTTCCCCCGCCGCCGAAACCGGGCAGGAAGATGATGCCGCTCGGGCCGACCGTGCCGCCCTGCTGCTGGGCGTACGCCGGGTCGCAGACCCGCTCGTCCTCGGCCTCCACGCCGTTCTCGTCCACGCAGTACGCCGTCACCGGTTGGGGACGCGAGGCATAGGCGACGGCGATGAGGGCCACGACGCCGAGGGTCACGCCGCCGCCGATCATCACCCGCTTGCGGAGCTTCCGTTTGCGTTCGGACTCCTGGAACTCCTGCTCCTCCGCCTCCCGCTGCCTGCGCTCCGCGGCGAGGCGGGCCCGCTTCTCGGCCAGCGTGGGCTCGCGAGGCGTGGTGGTGCCTGCCTCCTGGTGCCGGATCCGCCCTCGCCCCGGCCCGCCGCCCGACATCCGAGGCCGGGGCTTCGGTGGTCCGCCCGCAGCAGCGTCGGCCGGTTCCTGTGGGCCGTCGACTCTGTTCTCGTCGCCGTTGGTCATCAGTCACTCCCCCGAAATCCAGACACAGCTGACCCTTGAGAGCCGCTCGGTCCCGTGTCCGTTCACCACGTCCGAGGACCGCTTACAGGCACTTGAGACGTCAACTCCTGATTACAGGAAACATGTTTCACCCGAATGGAGCAAGAAGCGGTGTCGCGTCCTCCTCCGCCACCTACCGTACGACGGACAGCCGCCAGGCATGATGGACACGATGTCCGATGCAACCGAGACTCCCGAATCATCGCGGCCCAGACCCGGCGCGATGAACACGCGACTCGTGATGATCGGCGCCGCCGCAGGCGCGCTGATCGTCCTGACGGCGTCAGCGCTCTCCCTGCTCCCCGGCGATCGGTCGGGCGGCGGGCCGGGCGGTGGCGGCGGCCGGCCCGGAGCGGGTCCTCAACAACCACAGCAGGCGGCGCTGCTCTTCGAGACCGAGCCGGGTGAGTGCCTGACCTGGGCCGAGTCCGATGCCTCTGACATCCGCCCCGTGACCTGCGCGGAGCCACATCTCTTCGAGGTCTCGGGCTCCATCGACCTCGCCACGCTCCCTGCCGAGGACGCTGCGGACGACGAGGGCGCTGACGGCACGGAGCCCGAGGGCGGCGGTGCAGGTGCGGGCGGTGTCGAGGACGGCGAGCCCGGCACCGATCCGTCCGACTCCGCCGACGAGCCGGAGCCCTACGGCGAGGACGCGCCGTTCCCGGACACCGACATCTGGCTGGCGCTCAAGGACACCCACTGCCTGCCGCAGGCAGCCGACTACCTCGACGGACTGCTCGACCCTTACGGCCGGTTCCGGGTCAACGCGTTCACGCCGAGCGCCGAGAGCTGGGAGGAGGGCGACCGGACGATGCACTGCGGGCTCCAGTGGCCCGCGACCTCCGGCGGGCTCTATCCGATCGTCGGCGAGGTCGCGACCCTGGACCAGGCCAACGTGCACGAGCCGGGAGTGTGCCTCGGGATCAACGGCGGCGCCGTCACCGACCCGGTCGACTGCGCCGAGCCGCACTCTCAGGAGATCATCGAGGTCTACGACCTCTCCGAGGGCTTCGACGTGCACCCCTCCGACGCCCAACAGGACGAGTATCTGCAACCGCTGTGCAGGCAGGCCTCCACCGACTACGCGGGCGGGCCGGTGAGTGAACAGGGGCTCATCTACGCCTGGGACCTGCTCCCCTTGGAGAGCTGGGAGGCAGGGACCCGACACGTGAAGTGCTACGTGGCGGCGGTGCTGCCCGATGAGAGCGGGATAGCGCCGATCACCGGCAGCGTGCGGGGCGAGTTCGAGGTCAGCGACGAGGAGGCCGCCCCGGAGGAGAACACCGTCACGCCGGGCGCGCCACTGCCCAATCCGACCGGGCCGCCCATGCACGGCAACCCGGACGAGTCCGGGGCGCCCGAGTCGGACGAGAACGGTGACGACACCGACGAGGAACCCGACGAGACCGATCCCGAGGGCGGCGAGGGCGGCGAGGACACCGGCGCCGAGGGAGGCACCGGCGATGGCGGTTGAGATGTCGCGGAGCCGGTTCGACGAACTCGTGTCCGATGCGCTCGACCTGATCCCGGTCGAGTTCGCCCGGGCGATGAACAACGTGGTCGTGCTGGTGGAGGACCACAACCCGGAGGAGCCGAGCCTGCTCGGACTCTACGAGGGGATCGCCCTCACCGAACGGGACTCGACCTACGGCGGCGTGCTGCCCGATCGGATCACCGTCTACCGGGAACCGCTGCTGGCGATGTGCGCCGATGAGGCGGAGGTGGTGGACGAGATCGCCGTGACCGTCGTCCACGAGGTCGCCCACCACTTCGGGATCGACGACGAGCGGCTGCACGAACTCGGCTGGGGCTGAGCCGCCGCCGCCCGGTGGGGACTCTGGGCCGGGGTCGTCAGCGACGCGGGGACGTCCCGGCGAAGGACCTGCTGCCGGGGTCGATCGCAGCGGGTCGAGCGCGCCGAGGGCGCGCCCTGCGGCCGCCTGCCGAACCGGTGGTGCAGGCAGGCGCGCCGTCGTCAGCTCACCGTCCCGCGACTCGCACCCCCGTCGCCTGCTGCTCTTCGCACCCGCCGAGAGACCCCCGCCGCGAGACCGAGGCCGGGCGCGCGGGTCGAGACTGGTGTTCCGACGCTCAGACCGAGATCTCGTGGCCGGTCCACTCCAGGCAACGCCATCCCGACGTCGCGGCGTCGTCCTCGCTCATGACGATGCGTCCGGTGTTGGGCAGATGCGTGGCATTCGCCAGCGAACCGGTCACGTTCTCGGCGAGGCAGCCGCCGACCAGCCGCAGCGCAGCCCCATGGCTGACCAGGACCACCGTCCCGGTCCGATGCAGGGTCTTGAGCTTGTCGATCACCGACAGGAACCGGTCGACGACCTGCCTGCCGCTCTCCCCGCCGGGGAACGCCCGTCCGAGGTCGCCCTCCTGCCACTGGGCGTACACCTCGGCGAAGCGGGCCAGCGAGGCGAGATCGGAGGCGCCTTCGAGGTCGCCGACGAACACCTCGTGCACGCCGTCCAGCACCTCGACGTCGAGATCATGTCGGGCGGCCACCGGAGCGGCGGTGAGCTGGGCGCGCAACGCCCGGCTGGCGTAGACGGCGGTCACCGGTTCGACGGCCAGGTCCTCGCCGAGTCGCTCCGCCTGTCGGAAGCCCTCGTCGGTGAGCGGCGGTCCTGGCGGGACGGTGTCGAGGGCGAGTCGGACATTCGACTCAGTCTCCCCATGCCTGACCAGCATCAATCGCAGGCCGCTCATGCCCGACTCCTCTCTTGTAGCGACTGAACCCAGGCCGCCGCGTCGGCGAAGGCCGCATCGGAGACCGACTCCGGCGGCGAGATCACGGCGGCGACCGCGCATCCCGAAGGAAGCGCTCGCGGGAATGATCCGAGAAACCTGACCTCCTGACTACGACGACGCAGCGCGGCGACCGCGTCGGCGACCCGCCGCTCGGCGAGATGGCCGTCGAGATCCAGGAAGAAGCGATAGCTCCCGAGTCTGCTCCTTGTCGGCCGGGACTCGATCCTGGTGAGGTTCACGCCCCTGGTGGCCAGTTCGGTGAGCAGATCGGCGAGGGTGCCGATCCGGTCGTCGACGGTGACCACCAGCGAGGTCCGATCGACGCCGGTGGGCTCGGGCATCCTGCCGGGCAGTCGGAGCAGGCGGAAGCTGGTGACCGCGTCCCGAACATCGGCCACGTCGGCGGCCAGCACGTCGAGCGCGTATCGCTCGGCCGCCAGCGGCGCGGTCACGGCCGCGTCGGCGCGGCCTGCGAGCACCTCGACGGCGGCGGCAGCGGTCGAGGTGGTGGACACGACGACGGCGTCCGGCAGCTCACGGGCGAGCCATTCCCGGACCTGGGCGGCGGCATGCGGATGCGTCGCCACCGTGCGGACCTGCTCCGCCGTCATTCCCGGGGCGGCCAGGACACTGAACCGGACGGGCAGCACCGTCTCGGCGACCGCGACGATCGGATCGGCGGCGACGAGTGCGTCGAGAGTGGCGGGCACGGAGCCCTCGACGGAGTTCTCCACGGGCGCGACGACCGCCTCCGCCCGCCCTGCGGACACCTCGACCATGGCAGCCCGCACCGTGACGGCCGGTTCCAGGATCAGGTCGACGTCGGACCGGGCCTGGCCGGAGAGGGCGGTCGGATCGGCACCGAAGGTGGAGTCCGGGTAGACCCGGCTCACGAGTGTCCTGGCTGCCTGTTCGGTGAAGGTGCCCTCGGGGCCGAGGTAGAGGATGCGCCGCACCAGGCCACCCTACGGGCAGGGTTCGACGCTGGATGCCCTGCACCACGGCGACCCGCTCTGCCCGATCGGGGGATACGCCCTGACGCACTGCCAGGGAATCGGCACCCACGGTGACAGGACCTAGATCACTCTGATCCGGTCGGGCGCCCAGGTTACGTGAGACGGTGGTGTCCTGTAATGCTTGCAGGGTGACCGTCGGTTCGGTGGGCACCACTTCGGTAGATCAACAGGCCCTGCACCTCGTCCTGTGCGCGGTCGAGTCAGGGCTCGCCGACGCCTGGCACGAGATCGCCGCCACGAGGCCGGGGATCTCCGTGCACGTGGGCTCCGTGCTGGACGTCGGAGCCGACGCCGTGGTCAGTCCGGCCAACTCCTACGGCTGGATGCGGGGCGGTATCGACGCGCTGTACGCGCGAACGTTCCCGATGGCCGAGGAGAACGTACGCAGCGCCGTGCTCGCCTATCACGGCGGTGAACTCCCTGTCGGCGAGGCACTGCTCGTGCCGACCGGCGCGGGATCGCCTCGATGGCTGGTGAGCGCACCCACGATGCGAGAGCCCGGCGAGCAGCTCGCCGCCGACACGGTGCATCCCTATCTCGCCGCACGGGCGATCCTGCGGCTGTGGGCGGAGGGCGCGCTGGAACAGGGCATCCCCGTCCGACGGGCCGTCCGCACGATCGCCATGCCTGGACTGGGCACCGGGATCGGCGGAGTGGACCCGGCGACCTGCGCGCGTCAGGTGGCGGCGGCCTGGGACGAGGTCTTCGCCCTACGACGCTGAGCACGGGCTCCGTGATCGGTAGACCTGCGCAGAGCGACTGCCCTGTCGGACAGGACTGCTCTGTCGGACAGGACGGCGGGCGCTGACTGCGCCGGGCCGTCTCTCCGTGGTGCAGGTGCCGCTCTAACAGTCCCGCTCAAGCCGGTTCACGACCAGGGCCGCAGGCGTTCAGAGCACAGCTGCCGGGCCGTCGTGCTGCGTCCGGCGGGACCTCCGGGGAGACGCCGCTCAGCCGGGTACGGCCGATCTGAGGCTGAGCCTCGCGCCGACCGATCACGCGCGACCGGGGCGACGTCCGCGCCTGCTGCTCCGAGTCCGGTCGTCGGCCCTGCCGTGTTCCTGCCGACCAGTCCAGTCCTGCCCGGCTCTCAGAACGCGACCGGAGACCCGACCGGGATCGCAGACCCGGCCGTCAGCAGCGCACCCGCCGCTCAGGCGGGACTCGGCTGTCACCCCAGACTCCGGCCCGCCGTTGCCGGGCCTGCTTCTCACCGGCCCTGACCTGGCACGGCGGCCGAGCAGGCGTCGAGCTTCCGGGCCCGGAAGCTCGACGCCGTCGTCGGGAGCACCCCGGAGGGCCGGCGGATGCGGAGGGCCGGCGACCCCGGAGGGCCGGCGGATGCGGCCGCCCAGGGCGGAGTCGGCGCTGCGCGCCGACTCCGCCGCGAGTGCAGCCACCGCACCTCAGTCGCCGCTCGGCACGACGGCCGCTCCGTCCTGGCCCGAGGACTGCTCGCCGTCGGCGGGCGCCTCGACCGTCGCGCCCTGTCGGACCGTCACCCTGGTGGTGGTCGGCTCCGGCCGGACGATGCGGCTGACCCGGACCTGAAGCAGGCCGCGGTCGTAGGAGGCCTCAACCTGATCGGGGGTCACGTGCTCCGGGATCGTGAACTCCCGCCGGAAGGCCCCGACGCGGATCTCCTTGGCGATGCGGTCGCCCTTGTCGGTCTCGCGCGCCGCACGCCTGCTCCCGCTGATCAGGAGCCTGCCCGCGGAGACCTCCACCGCCACGTCGGAATCGATGTCCACACCGGGCAGTTCCAGAGTGATGAGGACGTCGGTGCCGTCGCGGCTGACGTCGGCGGCTGGCGTGAAGTAGTCGGCGCGGCGGGTCTGCGCGGCGCCGAACGCCCTGCCGACCAGCGCATCGAACGTCGCGTCGAGTTCGCGGCCCCGGCCGCCGAACGTCTCCCAGCCGGACCTTCGCGTGATGATGGCCATGGACTCATCCCTTCTCGCACTGCTGCACTCGCTTTACATGAGCCTCAACGACTCAACTTTGCCCGGTGTTCCCGACTCCGCGAAATTCTTCGAGCTGATGTCGGAGCCCGATCGCCACTCCGTACGGTGGACAGGTGTCCATCCGCGTGCTGCTCGTCGACGACCACGAGGTGGTTCGGCGCGGACTGCGGGACCTGCTCTCCGCCGAGTCCGACATCGAGGTCGTCGCCGAGGCGGGCAGCGTCGGCGAGGCGCTCGTGGTGGCATCGGCGGCCCGGCCCGAGGTGGCCCTGGTCGACATGCGCCTGCCGGACGGGGACGGTTCAGCCCTCTGCAGGCAGCTGCGCGCGAGCCGGCACCCGCCCGCCTGCCTGGTGCTGACCGCGTTCGACGACGAAGACCTGCTCGTCGAGGCGATCCAGGCCGGAGCGGCGGGTTATCTCCTCAAGCAGGTCCGGGGCCAGGATCTCGTGACGGCGATCCGCGAGGTCGCGGCGGGCCGATCCCTGCTCGATCCGGTCACCACCGCCCGAGTGCTCGACCGACTCCGTCGACCGGCGCCGATCGACGAACTCGCCGTCCTGACCGAGCAGGAGCGTCGCGTCCTGGAACTGATCGGCGAGGGGCTGACGAACCGTCAGATCGGCCTGCGCCTGTTCCTGGCCGAGAAGACGGTGAAGAACTACGTGACGGCGGTGCTGGCGAAGCTGGGCATGGAACGGCGGACGCAGGCCGCCGCCTGGCTGGCTCGCCGACAGGCACGCTGAATCCTCCCGCCGCCTGCGCATCGGCTCGGCCGCTCTCCAGCGGCACGGCGGACATCGTCGACCCGGACCGAGTCGTCGTCGCGCCCGCTGGCCGTCACGGCAGCGGAACCGTCCAGGTCACATCCGTTCCCGATCGGGGAGAGGAGACCACCGTGCAGCGCCCGCCTGCCGACGCGGCCCGCTCCTCCAGATGCCGCAGGCCTCGCCGGGTGACACCGGGCGGGATGCCGCAGCCGTCATCGACCACCTGCACGCGCAGCCCGTGCTCGTCTCGCCGCAGCCGGATGACCACGCGCCCCGCTCCGGAGTGCCGCACGACGTTGGACAACGCCTCTCGCAGGGCCGCCCTGGCGTGGTCGGCCACCGTGTTCGGGACGTCGTCCACCGGGCCGGTCAGTTCCAGGGTCGGGGCGACGCCCAGCAGCTCTCCCGCCGTCGCCGCCTCCGCCCGCGCCGAGTCGGCGAGGCCGCTGGGGGCGGACTCGGCCGGGTCCGCCGAACGCAGTGCGCGCACCGTGGCCCGGATCTCCCCGATGGTGGTGTCCAGCTGGTCCACGGTCTCCGCGAGTCGCTGCGCCTCACCCGACTCCAACCGCCCGGCCAGGCCCCTGCCCAGCAGGTCCAGCTGCATGCCCGCCGCGTAGAGCCGCTGCACGATCACGTCGTGCAGGTCCCGCGCGATGCGTTCGCGCTCCTGGTACACCGCCACCCGGCGTCGGGCAGTGGTCCCCTCCGCCAGGACCAAAGCCAGCCCCGCCTGGGCGGCGAACGCAGTGAGGACCTCCACCGACTCGGCGGAGAAGCCTGCCGCTCCGCGTCTGCGGTATACGGCCAGCGCGCCGAGCCGCCGTTCCCTGGTGCCGAAGGGTGCCACCGCGAAGGGTCCGTATCCGCGCAGCGCCTTCGGCACGAACGGCGCGGTCCTCGGGTCGGACGTCAGCTCGTCGACCACCACCGGGACGCCGCCACGCGCCACCCTGGCCGCCGTCGACCGCGCCGACAGCACCGCGCCGACGGGGTCGCCCACCGACGAGGAACCCTCGAGGGTGCCGCCGTCGACACCACCGTGCGCTGCCTCGACCGTCAGCGTCCCGTCCGACGAACGCACCATCGCCAGACCGAGGTCGGCGCCGGTGAGCGCGGCGGCCTGCTCGACGACCAGCGGCAGCACGAGGTCCGGATCGTCACCGGCCAGCGCGGCGGTGGTGATCCCGGTCGCGGCGGCGAGCGTGCGGCCCGCGAGAGACGAGTCCATGGTCGTGCTCAGGATAGGAGCCCGCCTGCGATCCCCGCAGGCCGCCCGAGCAGCGACGGGGCGGGCGGCTGCCGCGTCGTCGCCCGACGGCGGGGCCGCCCCCAATCCAGCAGCGGCGGTGGCCCCGGTGGACTCCCTGGCAGCTCCTCGCGCCCGGCTCGACAGTCGCATTCGACTAGTCCGCCCTCGGCTGCTGCACCGGGACCACCACCGGGCCGCTGTGCAGGCCGATCTCCATCGAGAGCGGCTGGCTGGACAACGCGAGTGCGCTCAGCTCGGGATAGGCACGCACCGTGCCGTCGCGCACCTCCAGGACGAGATCGGCGTCCTCGGCCTCCTCGACATGGTGGGTCACGTGCACGACGGTGTGCTCGGCCAGTTCGGAACGGATCGCGGTACGGATGCGCGCAGCGGCCTCGGCGTCGAGCGATGCCGTCGGCTCGTCCAGCAGCACCAGGTCGGCCTCCCGCGCCGCGAGCAGCGTCCTGGCGAAGGACAGCCTGCCCGCCTCGCCACCGGACAACGCGATTCCGTCCCCGCCGACGACGGTGTCCAGCCGGTCGACGAAGTCGGCCAGTCCCGCCGATCGCAGGGCGGCCCGCAGTCGCTCGTCGTCCGCGGTCGGGTCCGCCAGCCGGAGGTTCTCTCGGATGCTGGTGGAGACCAGCGAGGCGTCCTGCGGGCACCAGGCGACCCTGGCGGGACGGTTGATCATGCCCTGCTCCGCAGGAAGGAAGCCGAGCAGCAGCGCGAGCAGCGTCGACTTCCCCGCACCGGACGGGCCGAGCACCGCGACCCTGGAGCCCGGCGGCAGCTCCGTCGTCACGCCGCGCAGCGCAGGCTCGGCCGCACCCGGCCACCGGGCGTCGACCTCGACCAGTCGCACCTCGGCCGTGTCCGAGGTCGGTCGCAGTGCGGTGTCCCCGCGCGGCCTGGTCACATCGAGGCTCTCGGCAGGGAGGAGTCGGCCCTGCGCACTGCGCAGCACGTCGGCCTGCTGCCAGGCAGCGGGCACGGTCGCGACGAGTTCGCCTGCGGCCAGGGCGACCAGCACCACCACGGCGGCCCACGGTCCGCTCAGCGCACCCGCCGCGACCGCGTCGGCGGCCGCCACGAGGCACACCAGCAGGGCGGCACCCGTCGCCGTCCCCACCACGGCGGCCGCCGCGCCGACGCCGACGGCCTCCCGCCTGCTCACCCTGGTCAGTTCTCGATCAGCACGGTCCAGCGCATCGCGGCGGTGCCGATCGGCGCCCATCGCGATCAGGTCGGCCGCGCCGTCGAGAAGTCCGAGCACTCCGTCGGCCACCCGCCTGCGCAGGACGGCGGGCACCGCGATGCCACGCCGCTGCACCGCCGCCGCGGCCCACCCGCCGCCGACCGAGGCGATCAGCAGACCGACGGCCATGGCCGCGCCCGCCGCAGGCAGCAGCGACCACTGCGCGATCACCACGGCGACGCCGACGACCCCGGCGACCAACGGTGGCAGCAGCACGCGGGGCACCAGATCGCGCACGACGTCCACGTCCGTGACGAGGGTGCGCAGCGCCTCGGCGTTGCCCCGGTGATTCACCTGCGCGGGGCCCGAGTGCACCAACGATCGCCACAGCGAGACCCGCAGTCTTCCCGCCAGCCGGAACGCCGCATCGTGCGTGAACAGCCGCTCCAGATACCGCAGCATCGCCTTCGACAGGGCGAAGGTGCGGACCAGGACCGCAGCGACGGTGAGGGTGAGGACCGGCGGATGGTCGGCGGCGGTGGCGATCAGCCAGGCGGCGGCGCCGGTGAGCGCCACTCCGGCGAGAACGGAGAGGGCGCCCAGCCCCACGGCCGCCGCCCACCGACGGTCCAGCAGGTCCCAGAGCCTGCCCGGCTGCGCGGGCCGAGGTGCGGCGGCCGCGGCCACCGGGCGCGTCGCCTCGACGGCGGTGCCGGCGTCGGTCGGCCGATGGTTCGCCAGCACCACCACTGCGCCCTCGGCGGCGAACCGGTGGATGCTCGCGGCCACCGTGCCCGCAGTGGCGGCGTCCAGGTGCGAAGTGGGCTCGTCGAGCAACAGCAGCCGCGCACCTCGGGCCATCCGCAGGAACGCGCGAGCCGCCGCCACCCGCTGCCGTTCCCCCAGCGAGAGGGCCGTGGTGGATCGGCCAAGCAGGTGGCCCGCGGCGGCTGCTCGGGCGGCCACGATCAGCTCTCGCTGACTCGGCGGTCCGCCCGGTTGGTCGACCGTCGCCAGGGCCAGTTCCTCGGCGACGGTCGGCTCGGTGAACCGGGGCCGCTGCGGAACCCAGGCCACGGTGCGTCGCCATTCCCGAATGTCGCAGCCCGACACCTCGACGTCGCCGATCCACACCTCACCGGAGTCGGCGGGCAGCAGCCCGAGCAGCACGGCGAAGGTGGTCGACTTTCCGCTGCCGCTGGGTCCGATGCCGTTCTGCCCATCCAGCCGCAGGATCTTGCCCGGTTCGGCATGGAAGCTCAGTCCGTCGGGCGCGTCTCGATCCCGTCTGCGCACCCGGAGACCTGCGACTCGAAGGCCGTGCCTGGCGAGTTCGGCGGCGAGCCGCCCAGACTTTTCAGCGGCGAGCGCATCCCGCTCCTCCGCGGCGAGCGCATCCCGCTCCTCCGCGGCGAGCACACCCGTCCCCTCCGCGGCGACACTCCGTGAGCCGTCAGCGGCGAGCCCCGAACCTGCGACGACGGGCTCCCCCGCGTGGGCCGTCGAAGCCGACGTGGTCGCGACGTCGATGTCGGCCGTGATCCCCGCCGAGGGTCCGGCTGCGGGTCTGGTCACGGAAGCGCCACCCGTCGGTCGGGTCGCGGCGGCGGACACCGCATCCGCCCCGGCCGGGGCGGGCGTACCGGGTCTCGGCTCCGGCGCGAGCGAGTCGGCGAGGTCGAGCACGTCGTGGACGCGGCGGACGGCCTCCACGCCGTCCTCGGCGGCATGATGCGCCGCCCCGGCCGCCCGCAGCGGCAGGTAGCACTCGGCCACCAGGATGAGCACGACCAGCGCGGTCGTCAGCTCGACGTCGCCCGCCACCACCCGGAGTCCGATGTTGACGGCCACCAGTGCGACCGACATGGACGCGATCAACTCCAGCGCCAACGCCGAGAGGAACGCGACGCGCAGGGTCGCCATTCCCGCCAGCCGGTGCTCCTCGTCGACGCGCTCCACGACCGCAGCCTGGGCCTCCGCCCGGCGGAACGCCGTGAGCAGCGGCAGCGCCTTGACCAGTTCCCGCAGCCGGTCGGACAGCCGCGAGGCGGCGTCGGCCGTCCTGGCCGACCGCGCCTCGGTGAAACGGCCGATCAGAACCGCGAAGAGCGGGATCAGCGGGACGGTCAGCAAAATTAGCACCGCGGAGGGCGGGTCGGTGAGCAGAATCCAACCGCCGACCAGCGGCGGCACCACCGCCGCCGTGACGAGCGCAGGCAGCAGCCGGATGAAGTAGGCGTCCAGCGCGTCCAGACCGGTGGTCGCGATCGAGGCGAGATGCGCGGCGCCGCCCCGCACCGTCGACCCGGGCCTGCCGCCTGCCGCCGTCGCGTCGGACCCGGTCGTTTCGGAGTTCGACCCGCCGCCGTGAATCCACTCCGGCCCGATCCGGAGCGCCGCGTCGAGCAGCGCACCTCGCAGCTCACGCCGTGCCGCGCCTGCGGCACGGGCGGCGACGGACTCGGTCGCCCAGCTCAAGCCGGCCCTGACCAGGATGGCGACGCCCAACACCCACAGCGTGCCGGTGAGCTCGGCCGCCGGAGCACCCGAGGTGACCACGGCTCCGAGTGCCTCGGCCATCGCCACCGCCTGCACGACGAGCGCGACCGCGTTGCCCACCGCGAGCAGGCCGGTGAGCAGCAGCGCCCGCCGCGTCGAACTCGGCAGCAGCGCCAGCCCTGCCACCGGCCCGCGCCCGCCCGCCCGTGCCTTCGCCCGTGCTCCTCGGGTGGACTGAGCGGCCGCGTCCCCCGACGACACGGCCGCCACGCCCGTGGTCGACGCCCTCACGGCACGCGCACCGTGGGGATGTGCGCGGTGCTGATCCGACGTCGGAACACCCAGTAGGTCCAGCCCTGGTAGATCAGCACCGCAGGCGTCCCGAATGCGGCGACCCAAGTAATCACGCTAAGTGTGTAGGGGCTGGAGGCTGCTTCGGCAACCGTCAGGGTGAACATCGAGTCGATCGTGGACGGCATGACATTGGGATACAGCGATCCGAACAGAACCACCACCACTGCGGCGAGCATCACTCCCAACAAGGTGAAGGCCTGACCGGTTCTTCCCCTCGGCAACAGAAGCAGGGCACCGACCGAGGCGAGGACCGCCACCCCGGCGACCACGGCCGTCCAGGCCGAGCCATGCCGGATCTGGACGATCGCGAGCAGAGCTGCACCGGGCAGCAGGAGCAGGGCACCGTAGCGACGGGCGAACCGCTGCATCCGCCATCGGATGTCGCCGTCGGTCTTCAATCCGAGGAACACCGCGCCGTGCAGCAGGCTGAACCCGGCGAGCGCGAGGGCGCCCAGCAGCGTCTCGATGCGTACCAGGTCGATCGGTCCGCCGCGGAGATCGCCGTTGACGTCGATCGGCAGCCCGGTGACCGTCGCGGTGATGATGAATCCCCAACCGAGCGGCGGCACCCAGGACCCGATCTGGATGATCCGATCCCAGTTGCGCCGCCATCGGACGCTGTCCACCTTGCCTCGGTACTCGAAGGCGACACCCCGACCGATCAGGCTCAGCAGGACGAACAACACCGGCAGATAGGCCCCGGACAGCAGCGCGGCGTACCAGTCGGGGAAGGCGGCGAAGGTCGCCCCGACGGCGACGATCACCCAGACCTCGTTGCCGTCCCAGACCGGACCGATGGTGTTGATGAGGACCCGACGTTCCTTCTCGTCCCTGGTTCCGATGCCCAGCAGCATCCCGACGCCGAAGTCGAATCCCTCGAGGAAGAAGTAGCCGAGCCACAGCGTCGCGATGAGGAAGAACCAGACGGTGGGCAGATCCATGGTCAACTCCCGGCTCGAACAGTGCGATGCGGGTGGCGGCGATCGGTTCGACGTCGCGGACCGGCCCCGATGGCGGACGATCCGGCGCGGCAGGATCCGGCGCGGGTGGATCTGCGGTGCGCAGGACGTGCACCGGTCCCGACGCGGACCCGCCCGGCCCGAACACGTTCGCAGGCCGCATCCCGGCGGGATCGTGATTCGACGATCCCGGGCTCAGTAGGCGAAGGAGAGGACATCCTGCCCCGTTCCCTTCGCGTCGCCGTCCCCGTCGTCGTCCCCGGAGTCCGAGGGGCCGGACGGGTCGTCGTCGGGCGGATCGGGCTTCTCCCAGGGCGGCCGCATCACCCCGCCGACACCTGCCCTGGCGTATCTGATCAGCAGGAACAGCTCGACGACCGCGAGTGCCGCGTACACGAGCGTCAGCGCGACCAGGGAGAACACCGCCTCACCCAGTGACACGCCCGCCGAGACGGCGCTGGCGGTGAACATGTACACCCCGTCCACCCCGGTCGGGTTCGGGACCACGACGAACGGCTGGCGGCCCATCTCGGTGAAGATCCAGCCGAAGGTGTTCGCGAGGAACGGGGTGGCGATCGAGGCGAGGGCGACCGGCGCGAACCACCGCGACCGGGGCACCCGGCCGCCTCGGGTGAACCAGAGTGCCGCAGCAGCCGCGGCGGCGGCGATCGTCCCGAAGCCGATCATGAATCGGAAGCCCCAGTAGGTCACCGGCAGCGAGGGGACGTAGTCGATGGGCATGCCCGCGAGTTCGCCGAGCCGGGGATCGTCGGGATAGTGCGACCCGTACTGCTCCTGGTAGGCGGGAATGAGGTCCTCGATGCCCTGGACCTCGCTCTCGAAGTCGCCCTCGGCGAGGAAGGACAGCAGGGCGGGCACGGTGACGCTGACGACGTTGTCGCAGCTCGGGTCGGTGAGGTCGCCGATGGCGAAGATCGAGAATCCGGCGGGCTCCTCGGTCTCGCAGAGCGCCTCGGCCGCCGCCATCTTCATCGGCTGCTGCTCGAACATCAGCTTGGCCTGGAAGTCGCCGGACACCGCCACCGCGGCGAACGACGCCAAGCCGACCCAGCCGCCCAGTCGCAACGAGGTGTGCCAGACCCGACGGTCCGGGTCGTCGATCGGAGTGTCCCGATGCCTGCGGGCCAGGTGCCAGGCCGAGATTCCGATGAGGACGGTGCCCGCCACCGCGAGGCTGCCCGCCAGGGTGTGCGGGAAGGCGGCGAGCACGGTGGAATTGGTCAACAGCTCCCAGATGGAGTTCAGCCGAGGGTCGCCGTCCGGTCCGATCTCCACCCCGACGGGATGCTGCATCCAGGAGTTCGCGGCGAGGATGAAGTAGGCGGAGGCGACGGTGGCCAGCGCGGCGGCCCAGATCGAGGCCAGATGCAGTCGCTTCGACAGCCGATCCCAGCCGAAGATCCACAGTCCGAGGAAGGTCGACTCGACGAAGAAGGCGACGAGGCCCTCCATCGCCAGCGGGGCGCCGAAGACGTCGCCGACGAACCGAGAATAGGCACTCCAGTTCATCCCGAACTGGAACTCCTGGACGATGCCGGTGACCACGCCCATGGCGAAGTTGATGAGCATCAGCTTGCCCCAGAACTTGGTCATCGCCAGATACCTGGGGTCTCCGGTGCGATGCCAGGCCGTCTGCATGATCGCGACGAGCAGGGCGAGTCCGATGGTCAACGGCACCATCAGGAAGTGGTAGACGGTGGTGATGCCGAACTGCCACCGTGCGACGTCGAGGATCTCCACGCTGCCTCCTTCAGGGCACGTGGCGAACCTAGCCGCGGTGTATGAGTGATCTTCAGGTTCGAGAGTCCCGTCCGGACGGGACCAAGGTCCCGTCTCGGGCCGCTCGATCACCGGCGCGCAGGCGGCCCCGGTCGTCCGTACACCGCCCGCAAGGTCGACCGGCCGCCCCTCGGCACCGCCTGCGCGGAACGGACCGCGCGGGCGGCCCTCGTCAGCTCAGGGCTGCGGCGATGTCCTCGGCGGCCCGCAACACCTGCGGACCCACCACCTCGGCGTCCAGCGGGGCCAGCGCCACCACGCCCACGCTGGCGCGCAGCCCGTCGACGCCCATGACCGGTGCCGCCACCCCGTGCGCACCGGTCTGGAGCTCGCCGCAGGACACCACCCAGGCCGCGTCCTGCGGTGCGAGGTCGATCGCCCGGCCCGCCGCGCCGAAGCGCACCGGATGCCGGGTGCCGACCCGGTAGGAGACGTGGAAGGCCGTCCAGGACGGCTCGACGACGGCGACGGCCTGCGCGTCCATCCCGTCGGCGACGGTGATGTGCGCGGTCGCGCCCACCTGCTCCGCCAGGATCCGCAAGGACGGCAGCGCGGCGAAACGCACCTGCGGCAGCACCCGGTTGGCCAGCCGCAGCACCCCCAGCCCCAGCCGGACCTTGGAGCCCTCACGACGGACCAGCCCACGAGCCTGCAGCGGTCCGAGCATCCGATAGACCGCCGCCCGGCTGGCGCCGATGGCCGTGGCCAGGTCGCTGATGCTCGGGGCGTCGGACTCCGCGTCCGCGACCGCCTGGAGCAGGGCGAGCCCGCGTTCGAGGGTCAGCGAGCGTTCTCTGCCCGCCGGTACGTCGTCGCCCTCTGCCGGTGTCGTCGACCCGCCGGGAGGTCGCCGCCGCGCGGCCGGTGCCACCATCGCCTCAGTCCTCACGCTCACGCCGACGCCGCAGGTCGGATGGTGCCCGCCACCTCGGCGAGTCCGATCACCGAACCCTCCGGGCCCGGAGCCGTCGCGGTGACGACCACCGAGTCGCCGTCCTCCAGGAAGGTTCGTCGCGCGCCGCCGGCCAGCTCGACGGGCTCGGCGCCGCCCCAGCTCAGTTCCAGGAAGGAGCCGCGTTCGGACCGGAGCGGCCCGGACACCGTGCCGGAGGCGAAGAGGTCCCCCGGCCGCACCGTAGCGCCGTTCACCGACAGGTGGGCGAGTTGCTGGGCGAACGACCAGGACATCTCCGCGAACCGAGGCCGGGTGACGACCGTGCCGTTCCAGCTGACCGCCAGCCGCAGATCCAACCCGGCCTGCCGGTCCTCGACGAGATAGTCGAGCAGCCGATGCGGCGGTGCGGGCGGCGACACCCTGGCGTGGTCGAAGGCGGCCAGCGGGGTGATCCATCCCGCGATCGAGGTGGCGAACGACTTCCCGAGGAACGGCCCCAGCGGCTGATACTCCCAGGCCTGGATGTCTCTGGCCGACCAGTCGTTGACCAGCACCACGCCGAAGACGTGCTCCTCGGCCTCGGCGGTCGAGAGCCTGCCCCCGACCGGGCCGCCGCAGACGAAGCCGACCTCGGCCTCGATGTCGAGCCGGGTGCTCGGCCCGAAGACGGGCAGCTCGGCGCCCGGCGGGCGACGCTGTCCGTGCGGACGGACGACGTCGGTCCCCGATACGACCACCGTTCCCGACCGACCGTGATAGCCGACCGGCAGGTGCGTCCAGTTCGGCAGCAGCGGCGCCGAATCCGGGCGCAGGATGCGGCCGACGTTCTCGGCATGGTGGCGCGAGGAGTAGAAGTCCACGTAGTCGCCGACGGTGAAGGGCAGGGCGGACCGGACCTCGTCGAGCGAGATCAGCCGCGCGCCGCGCGGCGCCGTCGACCCGCCGGTCAGCTCCTGCAGCCGCTCGCGGAGCTCACGCCAGATCGCCGCCTCCCGCGCGAGCAGCGGATCGAGGGAGTCCTCGGAGACCAGACCCGCCAGCCGAGGCCCCAGCGCACCCGCCAGTCCGCGCAAGGGCAGCACGTGGTCACCCACTCGGACCGCAGGGGTCCAGCGGTCGTCCACCCGCACCAGCCCGTAGGGCAGGGTCTGCGGCCCGAACGGTGCGGCGGCGTGGAATCCGGGCACGTCGATCCAGCTCACCTGCTCAGCCTCTCTCGAGAGGCCAGATCGTGGATACCTCTTTTCGTCGATTCCTCTCGGATTCGCTCAGAGCGTGATCGCGCACACGGCGGTCCACCGCCGTCGTGCCTGCCACTGCCCCCGTCGGCCGACGGCCGAGCAGCGCCCTCGGCCTGCGCCGTCCTCCCGCACGCGGAGACCGCGCGCACGGCGGGCGAGGTCCTCACAGGAGGCCGAGCTGTTCCAGGTCCTCGACCGGCTCGGTGAGGGAACAGGAGCCGTAGGAGGCGAAGACCGACCGGACCGCGGCGGCCGCCTCGTCTCCGAGTGCCTTCGCCTCACCGACCAGCGTCTCGGCATCGGTGCTCAGCAGTGCCTCGCGCACGTCCTTGCCCGACAACGACCGCGCGGTGGCGACGATCAGGTTGAGGAATCCGTGGTGGGTGAAGCCGGTCTGCTCGTCGGTATGGCGCACTGCGTGATGCATGCCTGCGGTGGCCTTGAAGGGAAGGCCGGTCGTGCTGGCCACGGCGAGGAAGTCGGCCACCTGATCGGCGCCGGGGAACGCCTCCATCGTCTGACCACCGCACCGCAGCTTCGGCCACGACCCGTGCTCCGCCACCCGCCGCACGCTCTCCAGCCAGCCCGCCCCGCCGCGACGGGGCTCGATGACCCGGATGACGTCCTCGGGGACGAACTCCGAGACCCGCTCCAGCCACACGGCGTCGAGATCGGAGGGAGCGGGCATCTCGACCATCCGCAACGCGAGCAGCTCGCTGCGCGACTCGACGATCGACACGGCCTTGGGCACACCTCCCAGGCCGGTGTCGATCACCAATGACAGGGCGACCGGGCGGATGGGCTTGGCCTTGATCAGCTCGGTGATCAGTTCCGACAGCCTCGATGCCGGACAGAGGAACAGACCCAGCACACCGGCCGTTCCTCCTGCCCTGGCCTCGAGGTGGCGGCGTACCGCATCCGGCATGCTCGCGCTGCCAGGTGGGAACAGTGCGGCGTCATCGACCAACCTCGCCAACAGGGGTGGGATACCGCGCGGACCGGGCGCATGGAGTTCTACGGCGCTTGACACGGCTGCGAGGCTAGTGCGTACCACAGAATGAACAAAGGTGTCCGTATAACGAACGCCGGGAGCAGATCGTGCCGCACTACCGCGCCGTGGGCGAGATTCCCCCTAAACGACACACCCAATTCCGCAGGCCAGACGGCGGCCTGTACGCCGAGGAACTGATGGGTGTCGAGGGCTTCTCCGCCGACTCCTCGCTGCTCTACCACCGCCATCTTCCCACCGCCGTCGTGAACGCGGAGACGGTCGAGGAGACAGGTCGTGGTTCCACGCCGAACCTGCCGCTGAAGCCGCGACACTTCCGCACCCAGGCCCTGAGCTGGCCCGATGCAGGCGACTCCGATGCCGTAACGCATCGAAGGCAACTCTTTCATAACGCGGACGTCTCGATCTGCTTCGTGGTGGCGAACTCGGTGAGTCCGCTGTACCGCAACGCCGTCGGGGACGAGCTGATCTACGTCCAGTCCGGACGCGGCACGGTCGAGACGATCTACGGTGCGCTCGCCGTCGGCGAGGGCGACTACGTCGTGCTGCCCACCTCTTGCACCTATCGGGTGAAACCTGAACTTCCGCTGCGGATGTTGATCCTGGAGGCGACCGGCCACATCGGACCGCCGCGCCGTCACCTGTCGGCCAAGGGCCAGTTCCTGGAGCACTCGCCGTACTCGGAACGAGACCTTCGCGGCCCGGACAGCCCCCTGCTCGTGGACGGCGACGACGTCCCCGTACTGGTCAGACATCGAGCGGGACTCACCCGTCTCACCTATGCCAGGCATCCGTTCGACGTGGTGGGCTGGGACGGCTGCCTCTACCCGTGGGTCTTCAACATCCGCGACTTCGAGCCGATCACCGGCCGGATCCATCAGCCGCCGCCGGTGCACCAGACCTTCGAGGGCCCCAACTTCGTGGTCTGCTCGTTCTGCCCGCGCAAGGTCGACTACCACCCGCAGGCCGTCCCGGTGCCCTACAACCACGCGAACGTCGACTCCGACGAGCTGATGTTCTACGTGGGCGGCGACTACGAGGCGCGGAAGGGGTCCGGGATCGGCCTCGGGTCACTGTCCCTGCACCCGGCAGGCTGCACCCACGGCCCCCAGCCGGGTGCGGTGGAGGCCTCGCTCGGCGTGGAGTACTTCGACGAGACGGCCGTCATGGTCGACACCTTCCGCCCGCTGGAGCTCGGCGAGGCGGCCGAGGCCTGCGAGGACCCTCGCTACGCCTGGTCCTGGGCCAGGCGAGGGCCGGACTGGACGGACTAGCGACGGCGCCGCGGTCACCCGGTCGGGTCGATCGCAGCGCACCGAGGCCGCCGTCGAAGGGTAAGGCGAGGTCGGCTAGACGGCGGAGCACGTATTCGTCCGCTTCGCCCCTCCTTGTCGAGAGCCGGCGTGGCGAGCTTCCATCCCGAGCAGAAATAACTTAGGCTCCCCTAAGAACCTGCCGTCGATCCTCGTCACCGTCCCGATCGCGGACCCGGCGAACCACGGCGTCGTCGCAGGCAGCTCATCTACGCTGATCCTCACTCTCGGCGGACGTGAGGGCCGTACACCGACGCAGAGTCCTGGAGGCGAGAGTGGACATCAACACGAGTCGCAGGCCGCCGTCGCCCACTGCGGCGGAGCGGGCCAGGTCGATGGCGACCCGAGGACGCGCCGTCATCCTGCCCGCGATCGAGAGCGCGGCCCGGGTGAATCCCGTGCTGCATCACGTTCATCCCGACGGCGCCGTGTCCGCACTCCTCTCGCGCAGGCATCCGCTGGTCGGCCTGGCCCTGCACGGAGCGGGCGGCGAGCTCGCCGCGATGATCGAGGTCGCCGACACCGCACCCGTCGCCCTACGCGAACCGGTACGAGGGCTGCTGTGGATCAGCGGCCTGCTGAGCGTGCTGCCCGAGACAGCGGCCCGCGCGGTCGCGGTGAACATCGCCGAATCCCGACCCGATCCCCGGCTGCTCGACGTCGGGCACGACATGGTCGTCCTCCGGCTACGAGTCGCCTCGCTGGTCCTCGCCGATGCGGAGAGCAGCGGCCCGCTCGAGGTCGCCGAGTTCGCCTCGGCCACGCCGGACCCGTTCTGTCGCTTCGAGGCGGGCTGGCTGCGGCACCTCGAAGGCGCACATCGCAACGTCGTCGACATGCTCGCCCGGCATCTCCCCGAGAAGATCAGGGGCGGTCGAGTGCGGCCGCTGGGTCTGGACCGGCTCGGGCTGCGGCTGCGCATCGAGGACGACAACGGTGATCACGACGTGCGGCTGGCCTTCGCCAGGCCGGTGCGGGACGTCACCGAGCTCTCCGCGGAACTGCGCAGGCTCGTCGGCTGTCCGTTCCTCGCCCGCCAGATCTGAGCTAGGGGTCTCCGACGTGCCCTCCGGTTCGCCCAGTCCCCTGCTCGGCTGGTTCAGGCCGCGACGGCCCGACGATCCGGCGGTCATCGCCGATCCGGCCGAACGCCGTGCGGTGGTCATCGAACTGGTCATCGTCTTCACCGCGACGTTGGGGCTCTCCGGACTGCGGAGTCTGCTCTCCCTGCTGGACCGGCTGCTGCGACCGGAGCCGCTGAACGAGCAGGAAGTGGCGATCAACGTCCCGCAGGCCGCGCTGGGCCTGTTGGACTTCGCCCGACAGCTCACCAGCGTGCTGCAACTCCTCTCCTGGGGGGCGCTGGGGGTCTACCTGATCTGGCGCGGCGGCATCGCGCTGCGGCGGATCGGCCTCGACCGCGCCAGGCCAGGTCGCGACCTGATGCACGGGCTCGGCCTCGCGGCGCTGATCGGGGTACCGGGGCTGGCCTTCTACCTCGGCACTCGGGCGCTCGGCATCAACCTCACCGTGGTGCCGTCGGCCTTGGACGAACAGTGGTGGCGGAGCCTGGTGCTCGTGCTGTCGGCGCTGGGCAACTCCTGGGCCGAGGAGATCCTCGTCGTCGGATACCTGCTCACTCGGCTGCGGCAGCTCGGCTGGTCGGAGAACGCAGGGCTGCTCGTCTCGGCCGTGCTGCGCGGCTCGTATCACCTCTATCAGGGCTTCGGCGGCTTCCTCGGCAACATCGTGATGGGTCTGATCTACGGCCGGTACTGGCAGCGGACCAATCGGCTGTGGGCGCTGGTCATCGGCCACGCGATGATCGACATCGTCGCCTTCGTCGGTTATGCGCTGCTCGCCGACGACATCTCCTGGCTGCGGTGACTCGGCCCCGGCATCGGGCCGAGGCCTGCGTCGAACCACTGAGTCAGGGACCGGTGCCTGCCCGAGGATCGAGAACGTCCTCGGCGAGTCGCCCTGGCGAGCGACCCGCCTCGGAGCCGACGTCACCGACGACGGCTTGGGTCTCATCGGGCCTGGGCAACCCGCCTGCCAGTCGGAGCGCCGCATTCACCGTCTCGTCGACTGCGGTGGTTCCCAGCCGACGCCGTGCCGCAGCCAAGGCCAGGTCGTCGATGTCTGTCACCAGTAGCACCGCCTCGGATTAGCCCACGACGAGCACCGCCAATCGTCGGGCTTCGGCGCATCTGATCCGACGTCGCGCTGCCTCGGCGGCGAGGTTCAGAGGTCCACCGCCGCAGAGCCGAACGCAACGGAAAACCGCTCGCACCAGATCACCACGCTACGCAGCCCGGCGATGTCCAGATCACCGGGCAGTGGATAGTTCTGATTGCCGTGTGTCCCTTTGAGCACGCCGAGCTCGTGATACCTGTTGTCGCGGTACTTGAACCAGTCACCACCCGCCTCCTGGTCGGTCAGCGCCACCCGCAAGTCCGGGCCGTCGCTGGAGGCAAGGCCGGTCAGCCGAACGATCCTGGAACCGTCGGGCAGCTCGAGTACCTCGGCCGTGCCGCTCGTCTCGTGCTCTTGGGAGACGAACTCCCCGGTCGCCAGCACGATCGGCTCCGTGGGGGTGGCGGGTCCGGCGGTCTCCGGCTCGGGCTCGACCGGGTCTGCGGACGACCCCGCCATCGGTTCTTCGGATTCGATCGGCATCGACGATGTCGAGGTGGGGCCGACCGTCGGCCGCGCCTCGTCGACAGTGCTCGACGTCCACAGCCGCCACGGTTGGAAGGCCCACAGCCCGACCGCCAGCACCACCACCGACAAACCAACTCCGATCATCGGCATCAAGCGACGCAATAAACCGCGCCTCGGACCGTCTGAATGTTTCATGAATCGATGGCCTTCCGTTCTGATAGCAACGATTGTAGCTATGAGGACCGGGTCAGAGCAGCAATTTGCTCCGTTTCCTTCTAGGCTGGTCGACGTGAACCTCCAGGTCCCCACTCCCCTGTCCCCGCTGGCCGGTGTTGATTCCGAGGTGGGCAGGCTCCGCTCGGTCCTGTTGCATCGACCCGGCAGTGAACTGAAGCGCCTCACCCCCCGCAACAACGACCAGTTGTTGTTCGACGGGATCCCTTGGGTGGATCGAGCCCAAGACGAACACGATGCATTCGCGAATCTCTTGCGGTCTCGAGGTGTCGAGGTGCTGCTGCTCACCGAGCTGCTCACCGACACCATGGTCGACGAACGTGCACGCACGGCAGGGATTCACGCAGCAGTCGAAGAGCACCGGCTCGGCCTGGAACTGGCCGACGCGCTTCGCTCCCACCTGACGTCGCTGCCCGCCGACGCATTGGTGGACGTCCTGACGAGTGGCATGACCTTTGAGGAACTCCCCGCCTCCGAGGGCGCCTCGCTGGTGCGCCGGATGCGGCATCCGCATGATTTCGCCGTCACGCCGCTGCCCAACCTGCTGTTCACCCGAGATTCCTCGGTATGGGTCGCCGACCGGGTGGCGATCACCTCGTTGACCATGCCTGCTCGGCGGCGCGAGACCTCGATCACCGATGTGATCTACGCCTATCACCCCCGGTTCGCCTCGGCGGGCCGCGCCTACGGCGCACACTCCGCGCCGGTGGAAGGCGGCGACGTGCTACTGCTCGCTCCCGGTGTGCTCGCCATCGGCGTCGGCGAGCGCACCACGCCTGCCGGGGCCGAGTCGTTCGCGAGATCCGTCTTCGCCGACGGCCTGGCGCACACGGTCCTGGCGGTGCCCATCGAACAGCGACGGGCCTCGATGCACCTGGACACGGTGTGCACGATGGTCGACGTGGACGCGGTGGTGATGTACCCCGCCATCCAGGACACCCTGTCGGCCTATCCGCTGCGCCCGACCGAGGAGGGCGGCCTTGCGGTGGCGGGTCCCGTACCGTTCCTCGCCGCCGCAGCCGAGGCGATGGGCATCGAGCGACTCCGGGTGATCGACACCGGACTGGACCCGGTCACCGCCGAACGCGAGCAGTGGGACGACGGGAACAACACCCTCGCGTTGGCACCGGGCGTCGTGGTCGCCTATGAACGCAACGTGGAGACGAATACCCGACTCGAGGAGAACGGAATCGAGGTGCTCCCCATTTCCGGATACGAACTGGGCAGCGGTCGCGGCGGACCGCGCTGCATGTCCTGCCCGTTGTCGCGGGATCAGATCAGCTGATCTCGCGCCTTTTCGAATAGCTGAGACAATAGGGCTAACTGCTTCCAACCACCCCTGACCTGCCAGGTAAGGTCAGGCAGGGCTAACTTCGGCTAGCCTTTCCTCGGCAATCAGTGGAGTCGTGAGCTGCTTCTCATGCGGTCGCCCGAGTGACAAAGAAGGTTTATCCTTGAATCATGGCTATCACGGCGAAGCAGATTCAGCGAAAGGCAACCGACTTCCATACCCTGCTACAAGATCAGGTGCGCAACGAGTTCACCGCCTCGCAGCAGTACATCGCGGTGGCCGTGTGGTTCGACGCCCGCGACCTTCCGCAGCTCGCGCGGCACTTCTACCAGCAGGCGCTGGAGGAGCGGAACCACGCCTTGATGATCGTCCGTTATCTGCTCGACAACGACATCGAGGTGACCATCCCCGACGTCGGACCAGTCCGAAACTCGTTCGGCGAGGTCCGGGAACTGATCGCGTTGGCGCTCGAACAGGAGCGTGCGGTCACCGAAGAGATCGTGGCGCTCGCCAAGGCCGCGAGGTCGGAGGACGACTACCTCGGCGAGCAGTTCATGCAGTGGTTCCTCAAGGAGCAGGTGGAAGAGGTCTCGCAGATGTCCACGCTCCTCAACGTCGTGGAACGCTCGAACGGCAACCTCTTCGACGTGGAGAACTTCCTGGCTCGCGAGACCGTCGGCGACGCAGGCGCGGACCCGACCGCACCCCAGGCTGCGGGCGGGGCGCTCTGATCGGGAACCGGGCTTCGCAGCCCGAGCACTCGCCGTCGCCCGCGCCCGGCAGCTCACCCCCTGCGGGAGTGCGGGCGCCTGGCGAGACCTACGCAGCCGAGTCCTCCTCGGCACAGACGTCCGCCATCGGACCGTGCGGCCGGACGACAGACCGTCTGTGGGCGCCCGACGCGACCGGGTCGACGGCGGCTCGGGCCGAAGGCCTCATCCCGACGCAGGCAACCCGGTCACCCGAGACGACGCACGCTGCGAACGCCGGGGCACCGACCATCTCCGGACTGGTGGACGCACTGTCGCCGGACCGGCTGCCGCCGCTGCCCACCCGCTACGACAGAGTGGTCAGTCTTGCTCCGACGGTGAGGACCGGGTCTCCGGCGCGGCCGGCTGCGGAAGCAAAGCGGACGGCTCCCCCGTCCACGTGACGAGCAGGCGGTCCCGCGCCCGCGTGCAGGCCGTATAGAGCAGAGCTCGCCATCGACGCAGCAACTCGGGACGGTCTCCCGGATCGATGTGGTCGAGGAGTTCGGCAGGCGGCACGGACTCCGCCCCGATGCCGGAGAGCGCGACACGCGAGAACTCTCGGCCTGCCGCCGAGGTCAGGACGCCGACCCTGACCGCCCGATTCTCCTCGATGTCCTCATCGGAGCCGAGGACGACGGTGCCCACCCGCGCGGCACGCAACCGCCGATCCACCTGGTCCCGCAGTCGCGTCGACGGAGTCAGCACCGCGCACGGCGGCTGGTCGGCGAGCACCTCCGTACGCCACCGCCGCACGACTCGGACCACGGCATCACGTTCCTCCGTGGTCGAGTCGAACGCCCACAGGATCGGTTCGGGGCCGGTCTGGTCGGTTCGAGTCACCTCGCCGGTGCTCGGCGATGCGTCGTCCGGATCGAGCACCGAGGTGGCGAACTCGATGATCTCTCGGGTATTCCGATGACCGGTGCTCAGGCGCAGCAGCCGCCCGGAAGCCGCGAACGCACCTGCCGCATCGCCCGGCGCGTGAATCCGCTGCCGATCGTCCACACACAGCAGCAGACTTCCCGTCTCGTCAGCGACCAGGGCACGCAGCAGCCGACACTGCGCGGGAGAGAACTCCTGTGCCAGGTCGGCGACGATGTGTCGATAGCCGCCCACCCTCGGAGCCGCCGGGCCGTGCGCCGCCTCGGCGAACTCGGCGGCGCGAGCAGCCGTCCGATCCCGGCTCGCCACACCCCGCCCGGCGAGCAGTTCCTCGAACGCCGTCGCCAGTCGCCAGACCTGGGTTCGCGCCGGTCCGTCGAGGACCACGCCCCGATCGGCTCGCGAGGCGGTCAGGTAATCGTCCAGCCGTCGCAGGTCGCGCCCGACGATCACCAGCCGGTACTCGGCCGCCAGGAAGTCCGGGGTGTACCGCCTGCGTTCGGCGTCGTCCAGCTCCGCAGCCCGTTGCAGCACGTGCGCCCACCGGGTGGGCTCGTCCCGTTCGATTCGGACGGCTCGGCCGGTGATGCCGACGCAGGTTCGTCGAGCGACCGTGTCGACATCGAGTACGTCGACCCGGTCCAGGATCTCCCGGCCCGCGAGCCGGACCAGCCCGTCGGCGAGTCGCGTTGCTCCGGCCGACGTGTCGGTCGTCAACAACAGCCTGCCCGCTCGATCACCCCGCCAAGACCGGTGAATCCGGTGCAGAGCGACAAGCGTCTTGCCCGTTCCCGGACCGCCGGTCAACAGCTCCCGCCCCCCTGGCACGGGCTCGGCCGCCGCGTCCTGCGCCGGGTCGAGTCGGAACCCTCCCGCGTCGCCGTGCCCGGTGGACTCGTCGGCATCGGCCATCGCGACTCGCCTCTCCTGGTCGGCCCTGGCTGGTCAGGGTGATCATGCCGGTAGCGCCTGACGACGGCAGGCGGCCCGCCCTGTTTCCGGTCACCGGGCATCCCCGCTAGGTGCCCTCGGCACGCCTAGCCGACCGTTCGGACGCGCGGACTGCGCTGAATGTGTGATCTTGCGGGTTGACTTCGGAGTGTGGCAGACGCACTACTGAGCGACTGCTAGCTTCGAGACGAAGATCGTGGACGGGACCGTGGGGACGGCCCGCCTACGAGCACGCAACGGGGAGGACAGGACACGCATGTCCGACGGCTACCAGATCGACCTTGAACGCCCCACAGATTCTGGCGAATCTTCGCGAGGCGTCGCTGAAGGTCACAGAAATCCTCACTAGTGCAAGCCAGCTGTCCCGAATCAGCTTCCGTGGGTCCGATGGAGTCAGCAGCCATGCCACCGACGAGATGCGCAAGATGACTGTTGACACCAACACCGGGTCACTCTTCCAGGCCGCGACTGCATACCGGGAGGCGATCGAACAACAGATCGAAGCACTGGAGAAGGCACTGCTCAACTATCATAGCGCCGAAGAACTGAATGCAATTTCGGCAGACGCCATAGAGATCGCCGACAGGCCTACCGTCGCCGGGCCAAACCTCGCGATCTGAAGGATACTCGCCATGAGGACAATTGAAAACCGGAGTGCGATCTACCTCGCATTGGCAGCCGGGGCCATCTTCACGCTCGCAGGGTGCGGACAGGAAAGCGAAGGAGATGCACGGCCGAGCCCACTTGGAACATCAGAGACAGCAGGGGAACGCGCCAGCGAGACTGCAGAGGCAACAAAATTCGACCCGCTGGTGCCCCGAGTTGCAAACCCCAAGAACATCGATGACACCCTTCCATGCGATCTACTCACCGCAGATCAGGCCACCGAACTCGGATTTGCCGCCGAAGGAGTGGAAGACACAACAGAACTCGGGACCACGCTATGCCGGTGGACTAATACCGAGACGCGACAAACCGTATCCCTGTTCCCCGAAGAAGAAGGAACCACCCTGTCAGCTATTTATGCACAGGAAGACCAGTATCAGGTATTCGAGCCGGTAGAAATTGCCGAGCATCCGGCTATCAGAACGAAGATCGTCGCAACCGAGTTGAGCTGCGAGATTCTACTGGGACTCTCCGACGATCAGCTTCTGGTCGTCAGCGCAGACCGTGGAGGAATGGACGACCTTGATGCATGTGAATGGGCGTCCGAAGTAGCCGAAGCAGCGGTCGAGAACCTGGGGCAGTAGCCAGAAGGGGGGAGTCAAATGGCATACCAAGCCAACCCGAGCGACCGAACGTGGGACCACACGAACGCCCAGGCAATTTCAGCAGCCCTGAACTCCGATCCGGCAGGTGCGAGCCCGGAAGACATGGAAGTCTCCTGGAAAGGAATAGCAGACCGATTCCTGGAACTTGGACAATACATCGAGTCGTCGCTTTCGACTTCCAACGAGGTTCACCAAGGTGTCGCTGGGGAAAAATCGCGTGGGGCCGTCTCGCCACTAGCAGTCTATGCACTTGAAGCCGACAGCCAAGCCCGTCAGATCGCGAGCGCAACGGCACTTCAAGCGAATTACCAGGCAACGGCCAAATTCTTGACACCCACCGGCTCACCGGAGCCGAGCAAAGACTTCCTTGACACGGTCGTGCCCGGGATGACCGGATATACCGACCAGCGAAATGCGTACGACCAGGAGAACCAGCGCGCACGCGAGATCATGGAGAATTATCAGTCCAACACGAACGCCAACCTGGCATCCTCGCGCGGATTTGAAGCCCCTCCGAACACGCTCGTGACCATCGCCGAGCCGAACTTGGGCCGAGCCGACGACGGCATGCCTGCCACGTTCGGAGATTCTTCGCTGCCCAACGGCGGTACCGATGCCAACAGCGGTACCGACACCGGTGGCAGGGGCGGATCCAACATTCCCGGTGGCGGTTCTGACGGTGGATCCGGCGGCGGGAACGGCAGTACGCCGGAGTATCGGCCGCCGACCGGGCCTCCCCCGGTCGGGCCAGACTTCCATTACCCCGTCCCGCAGCCGCCTACACCTGGACAACCGATCCCACCACCGGTCATCGGCGCCCCCGGTCCCAGCGGACCACCTGGCGGCGGTCTTCTCCCGCCGCTTGGCGGCATCGGCCGGCCAAGCGGCAACATCGGCGGGAACGGGCCTGGCGGCATCGGCGGGCGTGGCCCCGTCGGTGGACGGCACGGTGGATTCGGGGGCCCCGCCGGCGGACGTGCTCCCGGTGGATTCGGACCCGGCGGCAGCGGATTCGGGCCAGGCAGCGGCGGACCCGGTGGCAACGGCTTCGGGCCGGGGGGTGCCACCGGCGTCGGTGGCACCGGTGGCGGCCGCATGCCCGGTGGCTTCGGGCCTACCGGCGGTGGCGCAGGCGGTATGCCCGGCGGCGGGGTGGCAGGCGGCGGTGGCGCAGGCGGGCGCAACAGCGAAGGCGATGAGGACAAGGAACACAAGCGCGCCGACTACCTCATCGAGATGGACGACATCTTCACCGACGGCACCAAGGTCGCACCGCCTGTATTCGGCGACGAGGCACCACCCAGGGACAGATGAGAAGTGACTGAACGATTCACACTGACCGCGCTCGCCGTCGACGCCGTGCGAACCCGGTTGACGACGCGACTTCCGCCGCTGTTCTACACCGTCGGCTTCGGCGAGTCGGCGGAGGAACGCCGCCACCTGCATCGCAGGGCATGGGCCGAGTTGGATTCGCTCGGTCTGCTGGAGCGCGGCGAGCCGGTCTCGTTTCTCGCGGATGCCTTCGCCACGTTGTCCCGACCGATGCGCGCGGTGTACGGCGCCTACATGATCGACCGGACGACCGGGGCCAACGCGGTCTCGGCGGCGAACGGCGAGTTCGCGGTGTTGGCGACGCAGACGGAGCCTGCGGGCAGCACGGAGGCCGAGCGACCGTTGACCATCGAGCGGATCTGGTCGACGTCGTTGGGCCGCGCCGTCGTCGAAGTGCTTCCGCAGGTTCCCGCAGGTCGTGGGGTGTCGGTGAGTCTGCCGTCCGACGACGTCCTGCGGGCGGCCGAGGCGGGTGGTCGGTCGACGGCCGCGTTGCGATCGGCGATGACCGCCACCGGACTTCGACCAGGGCAGGCCGACGTCGTCGCGCGGACGCTCACCGCGCAACGCCTGCGGGCGGGCCAGATCAGCGCGACCAGCTTCGATCGACTGACGGGACGCACTATCGACGGCGCGTATCGGGTGGACTTCCTGGACACCGCCGAGGGTCGCTATCTCATGCAGCACAAGCCGTCCCACGACGGTGGACATTGGTTCACGATCGCTCCGTCGGACCGCGCGATGCTCGCGAGCCAGGTCGACGCGCTGTTGTCCACGGTCGAACCTCGGCGCTGATTCTCGTTGGACTCGAGCACGGCCGGATCACCCAGACTCGGAGCCGGGGGACCGACCACCGCCAGGCTCCGACGACGCTCCCGGCGCACCCGCCAGAGAGGCGAGCGTCCCTGAACCGGCGTTCGTCGTTGTGGGGCCGCCCCTCGGTCGGTTCTGATCGCGCACGATCTGCCGAACGGAGTCGGTCGGGCGGTGTCGGCAGGCGGGGCATCATGCCGCCGCCTGGGCGAGAGCAGGAACGGCCCGGCAGGCGGGGCCGTCGTCGACGAGGCGGGCAGCTGTCGACCGAACACCGCCGAGCCCACTTCACCAGCGTTGCACTGCGCTGAAGGTGTGATGTTGCGGCCTGACTTCGCAGTGTGCCTGATCGGCTACTCGCAGGCTGATAGCTTCGGTCGAAGATCACGTACGGGCTGTTGGTCGGCCGCCCGGAGTACGCCACGGGAGGCGAGCACTGTGACTGTGTTTGACGCCTGCGAGATCCCCCGCGAACGAGCATCGCCCGAACCGACCGGCCCGAGGCCCGCCCGAGACAGGCTGCCCGTGCCCGGCGACCGTCTGCAGCATCCCGGTCGCCTCGTCGAGATCACGCGCGGCATCGACACCGCGAGTGCGGCGCAGGCGGCGGACTCCGCACGACTCGGCAATGCTCCCCCGGCGAGTCGATGAGCGCCATGGCAGAACGATTCACTCTGTCCGCGCTCGCCGTGGACGCGCTCCGCACCCGGCTTCGGACGACGATCGCCCCGCTCACACCCGCATCGGACCTCGGCGCGCCCGACGCCGAACGAAGCGATTCGCACCGCGAGGCCTGGCTCGAGCTGGACGCGATGGGTCTGCTCGATCGCGGCGAGCCGATCCCCTTCCTGGCGACGGCTTTCCACGCGTTGCACCGGCCCAGTCGCTCGGTGACCGGTTCCTTCCTGGTGAAGAGCCTCAGGCTCAACGCCATCGCCGCCGCGAGCGGAGAGTTCGCCGTGCTGGCCACGCAGTCGGAGTCATCGGGGACCACCGAGACGGACCTGTCGATGACGATCGAACGAATCCGGCCGACATCGCTGGCCCGAGTCGTCATCGAGGTGCTGCCGCCGGTGCAGGCCGGGCAGGGCACGGTCGTGCGGCTCCCCTCGCACTACATCCAGCGGGCCACCGACGAGGGGATTCTCGACACGGCGAGGCTGCCGTCGGCGATTGCCTCGGCAGGGCTGCGCCACGAGGATGCCGAAGTGCTGGAGCGGGTTCTCACGGCACCGCGTGAGCGGGAAGGACAGATCAGTGCCACCGGCTTCGACCCGCTTGCCTGCCGGACCACCGATGCCGCGTACCGGGTCGAGTTCCTGGACACCGCCGACGGCCGCTATCTGACACAGCACAGAACCGAACCGGACGGCCGGGAGTGGTTCACCCTCGCACCCGCCGACCGGACGATGCTCATCGGTCAGGTGGAGATCCTGCTGTCCTCGATCGGGCCCCGGATCTGATCAGCGACGAGGCTCGGCCCACGGCACACCGAGATCGATGCAGGCCGCCCGGCCCCGACGGGCGAGGGGCCGGCCGGATCGACCGGGCACGATTTGGCGGGCGCTGCTCGCCGCTCGGCCTGCGACTTCTCGGCCCGTCGAGGAGACGCGGCCTGCAGGCCGGGCCTGATCCGCGCCCGGCCGACCACGAGGTCGCATCCCACCGCGCTCAGCGCAGCGTGATCTGCCTGCCGATCAGCCCCGCCCGCGCGCGCCGCTCGGACTCGTTGAGCGGTGTGTCGTCCAGGGTGGCGAGTGCCTCGGTCAACCGGTCACCGAGGTCGGCAGCGGGCTGCTCCCATTCGCGCGCGTGCAGCTCGCGGTCGAGATCCCACACCGGTACGAGCAGGCCGTGTGCCCGGAACGAACCCGCGTAGCGGCTGCCCTCGCCCAAGGTGAGCGCGTCGCGGGCGGCGAGTCGGGCCATCGCGGCGAGCAGCTTCTCCTCCGGCTCGGGACGGACCCAGCGCAGGTGCGCCTTCTCGCCCGCGTCGACCCAGTACGCCGCGCGGATGCCGGGGCCGTCGAGACGCTCGGTCGGCATGATCGCCTCGTTGGCACGTTCCAGCGAGACGGTGACCTCGGGGGTCGCCTCGGTGCCCTCGGGAATCCACCAGGCGAAGTCGGAGTGCAGTTCGACGTCCAGCGGCGCGTCGGCGGTCAGCAGGTCCTGGAGTCGCGGTCCGGCCGGGTCGTCATCCGGTCCGACCACGGGCAGCATGTCGCCGACGCCTGCCTCGGCCACCCAGCGCACCGCGCGGGCGAGGTCGCGGCTGAGGTCGCCGGATCGGGTCTGGACCTGGAGGCCGACCAGCGCCTGGTCGTCGTTGCGCCGCATGGCCGCTGCGGCCATCGGCAGCACGGAGGCCAGGGTCACGTCCACGGCGGAGACGCCGTCGATCAGCGGCAGCCTTGCGGTGGCGCTGGGCACGAACTCGCGCAGCGCGATCAGCTCGCACTCGGAGGCGAGCCCCTCGAACGGCCTGGTGATGATCACGTCAGCCGCGCCGCCGTCGGTGCCGTGGCAGGCCTTGAACCGCTTGCCGGAACCGCATTCGCAGGGCCTGCGCGGGTTGAGTCCATCCTCGCGGGCACTCGCCCGATCCCTACGCTTGATCGCTGTGCGCTTGGCCACGTGGCGCCCCTCCCGTGATTCCCTCGTTACGCGTGGGGAACGGTAGTCGACGAAGCAGGGCGCAGGGCGGACCGGGTGGCGGCAGGCCGGTTGGTCGCGAGGAAGCGAACGCCGAGTCGGTCACACAGCTCGATGTCGGCAGGCTCGTCGACCGTCCAGCAGTAGGTCGGGTTTCCCTGCGCCTCGGCCCGCCGGACGTAGTCGGGATCGGACCGCAGCAGGTGGATTCCGGGACCCGTGTAGTCGGCCCAGGGTGGCAGGGTGCCGTCGCGAGTCGAACGGCTGAGGCGGTCGAACAGCAGCACCGTCGGCAGCGCGGGCGCCTGTGCCCGGACCCGCCGCACCGCACGGGAGGAGAAGGACATCATCACCACGGGCGAGTCGTCCTTCGACGCGGGCCGGGTGAGGCCGTGCCGGGCGAGGGTGTGCAGCAGGGCCCGCTCCACGAGCCCGCCGAACCGGACCGGGTGTTTGGTCTCCACGAACAGCCGGATCGGCCGAGGCGCGGTGACCACGAGGTCGAGCAGCTCCTCGAATCGCAGCAGCCCGGTCGCGGAGGCGGCGGGCCGTCCGCCGGACCGATCCGCAGGGGCGGACGGCGCGGCGGAGGGCTGCCCACTGCCGTAGTCCAGGGCGGACAGCTGGGCCAGGGTGAGTTCGCTGACCAGACCTCGACCCGACGAGGTTCGGTCGACGCTGCGGTCGTGGATGCAGACGAGGTGCCGGTCCTTGGTGAGCCGGACATCGCATTCGAGTGCGTCGGCCCCCTGTTCCACGGCCAGCGTGTAGGCGGCGAGGGTGTGCTCGGCGCGATCGGCTGATGCGCCGCGATGAGCGACGACGGCTGGCGACACAGCGAGATCCTCCGCCGCCGAGGTGGCGGACAGGTGGCGTTTCACCGACGTGCCTGCGAACCCCGGATGGCACTCCCGCGAGTGCGAGGCGCCGAAGCCCACCTGGGTCGGCTGGTGTTCAATCGCGACCGGCGAGCCCCCGACATTCCGTCACCGCAGCAGCCGAGTCCGGCATGGTCACGCGGGCACGAGGGTGTTCTGCCTGGCCGCCACCCACCACCGGCCCGCCTCCTTGACCAGGACGTAGAGGGCGATCATCGTCGGCTTCACGTCGAGCGGCTCGCCCTCGGCGGTGGTCGCCCTCGCGGTCTTATGGGCGATGGCGATGTCGGGCCGCAGGAAGACGACGTCACCGACGTCGTAGCGGACGTACTCGTCGCGAAGGAACCCGGCGAGACCTCGACGATTCGCGGCCAGCAGCTCGAGGCGGCCCGCCAGCAGCACTCCCATGGCGTTGACGACCGAGGCGTTCTCGGTGAAGTGGGCGGTCATGAGGTCGGGGTCGTTGGTGTTGAAGGCGGTCTCGACGTCGTGGATCACCTCGGTGACGGCGGCGAGGTCCGCACGGTGATCGACGGTCTCGTCCTGGACGACGGGCGCGGCGACGCTCTCTGCAGGCATACGAGCGAGCCAAACATCTGAACCTTGGTTCAGGTCAACGGGCGATCGGGCAGGCACGGTCGACGGCCGCCCTCCACCGCGCCCGGCACGGCAACTGCGCAGACCTCATGCCGCGGACAGGAACCGATCCTCGGAAACCAACAGGCAGGCGCCGAAGGGATGCAACAACGCCTGAGCGGCCATGCCTACCTGCCCGCAGCACTGTGAGCTGGGCTGACCGATGCCGAGACTGAGCGGTCGGCGGCTTACGGTGTCCCGATGAGCGCCGCCCAGCCTGCCGCCGCGCAGCCCTTCGACCCGACCGATCCGACCTTCCTGGCCGACCCGTATCCGACCTTCGCGGCGATGCGCTCGGCCGGACCGGTGCACCGCCACGACGGCATGGGGTTGCATCTCGCCGTCACGCACGCCGCCGCGTCCGCCGTGCTGCGGCATCGGTCCCTCGGCCGGATCTGGACCGACGCGGAGCCCGCCGCCGAGTTCGGTGCGTTCAACCTGCTCCACCAGACATCCCTGCTGGAGAACGAGCCGCCGACCCACACCCGACTGCGTCGACTGGTCTCGGCCGCCTTCGGCCGCGGCCATGTGGAGCGGCTGCGGCCGTGGGTCGAGCAGCTCGCCGACGAGCTGGTCGCCGGGCTGGCCGAGCGGATCGACTCGACCGGCTCCGGTGATCTGCTGGCCGAGGTCGCGGCGCCGCTGCCGGTCGCGGTGATCGCCGAGCTGCTGGGTGTGCCGGAGTCGGATCGAGGGCTCCTCCAGCCGTGGTCGAACGCGATCGTGAAGATGTACGAGTTCGACCTGGCCGAGGAACGCAGGCAGGCAGCGGAGCAGGCCGCCCGCGAGTTCGTCGACTACCTCCGCGAACTGGTCGCGCTGCGCAGGAGGACGCCGGGCGACGACCTGGTGTCCGACCTGGTCGCGGTCACCGACGCCGACGGCGCCCGGCTCACCGAGGATGAGTTGATCGGCACCGCCGTACTGCTGCTGATGGCCGGCCATGAGGCGTCGGTGAACGTCGTCGGGAACGGCGTGTCGGCGCTGTTGCGATACCCGGCGCAGTGGCGACGGCTGCTGGATGACCCCTCGCTGCTGTCGACGGCCGCCGACGAACTGATCCGCTTCGACTCGCCGCTCCAGCTCTTCGAACGCACCGCCGTCGACGAGGTCGAGATCGCCGGTGTCGTCCTCGCCCCCGGCGAGCGGATCGCCGCCCTGCTCGGCGCCGCCGCCCGCGATCCGCTGGTCTTCGACGAGCCCGATCGGCTGGACGTCGGGCGCGATCCCAACCCGCACATCGGCTTCGGCCTCGGCATCCACTACTGCCTCGGCGCCCCGTTGGCCAGGATCGAGGTGACCGCGACGCTGGCAGCCCTGCTACGCAGGCTCCCGACGCTGTCGTCGGCAGGCACACCTCGGCGACGCGACGAGTTCGTCATCAGAGGTCTGCATGATCTTCCGGTGAGCCGATGACTGGAGAGTCCCTGGTGACGAGGCGGGTACCGCACGGGCCTGCATCGTGGATTGCTCCATTCGGGCGACAAAACCTGAGTGGATTGCCACGTCGGCACCGATCATCGGAGCATGGGACCCGTGAGTGAGCTGTTGACCGATCGCACAGTGCTCACGACGCTTGCCGTGATCGGCGTGCTGGGCATGTTCGTCATGCTCTGTCGCGCCCGTCGCGTCAGCACCTCTGTCGAGGATGCCACGCTGCGGGCGTTGCACCGGGTCTCCCAGGCCGCGCCGGAGTTGCGGGAGGGGCTGACCGAGGAGGCCGCCAACCGGGCCACTCCGCACCTCCGCGAACTGCTGCAGTGCGTGGCCGTCGGCCTCACCGACCGAGCGGGCCTGATCAGCTGGGACGGCGAGGCCAACTATCACTACGACGACCTGGCAGACAAGGTCGGCGAAGTCGTCTCCGACGGCAAGCGCGCCCACGTCGACCACGCCGATCTCGACTGCACGCACAAGGCCTGCCCGATGCGGCACGCCTCGATCATCCCGTTGCTGGTGGAAGGCGAGATCAAGGGTTCGCTGGTGGTGGTGGCCGACACCGGAGGCAAGCGACTCATCAACGCGGCCGAGGAACTCGGGCACTACGTCTGCACCCAGTTGGCGCTGGCCGAACTCCAGGAGTCGCGAGAACGGCTGGCCAAGGCCGAGGTGCAGGCCTTACGTGCCCAGATCTCGCCGCATTTCATCTACAACGCGCTGAACACGATCTCCTCCTTCATCCGGACCGATCCGGAGGAGGCGCGGGATCTGCTCCAGGACTTCGCCGAGTTCACCCGATACTCGTTCCGCGCGACCGGACTGTTCACCACGCTGGCGGAGGAACTGCGCAACGTCGACCGCTATCTGACGTTGGAACGCGCCCGCTACGGCGAGGACCGACTGCGCGTCCAGCTGCGGATCGCCCCCGAGGTGCTGCCGGTGGTGGTGCCGTTCCTGGTCGTGCAGCCGCTGGTCGAGAACGCGGTGCGTCACGGACTGGCCAGCAAGCGGGGCGGGGGGACCGTGACCGTCGAGGCGGCCGACAACGGCACCGAGGCCCTGATCAGCGTCGAGGACGACGGCGTCGGCATGGACCCGAACCGGCTGAACAAGGAGTTCACCAACGCCCACCTCTCCGGTGCTCACGTGGGCCTCGGCAACATCCACGACCGGATGCAGTCGGTGTTCGGCAATGAGTACGGCCTGATCGTGGAGACCAACCTCGGCGCCGGGATGCGGGTCACGATGCGGGTGCCCAAGTTCAGCCCCGGGGTTCGGCCGCTGCCGACAGCGCCGGAGGCCGACGAGGTTCCGGAGACGCCGGTCGACGAGGTGGACCCACCGCAGGCCTCGGTCGCCGACGAACCCGTGTCCGACGCGGAGCCCGCGGAGCGGACCAGGACCGAGCTGGCGGTTCCCGGTGAACCTGCGACCGAGGACGCCAAGGCACGGATGGCCGCGCTGATCCAGCGCAGCGGCGACTGAGAAGGCGGGGCTGCGGCCGAGACCGTCGGGGTCGTCGGAGACGGCGGCGCGATTCCGTCCAGACGCCGTGAACGAACGGGACGTCTCGGGTCGTCGATCGGGGCATCCTGGCATCCGATGGTCCTCGGCCTCGTCGAAAGGGGAGGTGTCTCGCGTGCCGCCACGGGCCTCGCGATCGGAGCGGACCAGCCAGCCGCCCAAGTCATTCGGGAGTCACCCAGACGACGTACCGAGGACGAACCACGCGCGACCGGACAGAAGGTCTCGATCATCCGTCGACTTTCGAGCTAGGGTCGGGTCATGAGCGTGACCGACAAACTGGCCGCCCGCCTTCCGCTGCCGGGCAGACTCGGCGAACGCGGGGAACGTGCACCGGTGGTCGCCGTGATCCGGCTGCACGGCGTCATCACGCCGAACCCAGGCCCCACGGCGAGGGGCGCACTCAGCCTCCACACGGTGGAGACCGCACTGACCAGGGCCTTCGCCCATGACCGACTGGCTGCGGTGGTACTGGAGATCAATTCGCCCGGTGGATCTCCCACCCAGTCGGCGTTGATCGCGGACCGCATCATCGGGCTCGCCAAGAAGAAGGCCCACCGAGGAAGGCCGGTTCCGGTGCTCGCCTTCTGTGAAGACGTCGCCGCATCCGGCGGTTACTGGCTGGCCTGCGCGGCAGACGAGATCTACGCGCATCCGACGTCCTTGGTCGGCTCGATCGGAGTGATCAGCAGCGGATTCGGCCTGACCGGGCTGCTGGAGCGCATCGGCGTGGAGCGGCGAGTTCATGCCGCAGGCGCGCACAAGGTTCGGCTTGATCCGTTCTCCCCGCAGAAGGCGGAGGACGTGGAGTGGCTGACGGGACTGCAGGCGGATCTGCACGAGCAGTTCGCCGCGTGGGTCCGCGAGCGGCGCGGCGACCGCCTGAACGGCAGCGAGGAGGAGCTCTTCTCCGGCGAGGTGTGGACCGGGGCCAAGGCCAGGGAACTCGGCCTGGTGGACGAGGTCGGGACACTGCGCGACGTGATCTCCCGTCGGTTCCCCAAGGCGGAGATCTCCGTCGCCGAGCCCAGGCGGAACCTCCTCTCCCGGCTCGGCATCGGCAGCGGAGCAAACCTGTCCCTCGGCGGTTCGAATCCGGCGACCGGGCTGCTTCAGGTGATCGAAGGTCTCGAACAGCGCGCGATGTGGAACCGGTTCGGGCTGTAGAGGAGCCTGGAATGGTCAGGGCCGCAGGCGCCTTGTCACACTGTCGAGTAGACGCTCGGTCATGGACGGCCACGACACGTCTGGGCAGGAAATGAAGGCATAGTGAGCACTCAAGACAACGGCACGGGACTCATCGTCCTCGCGGTCGACGACGAGGATCGCGGCCTGGACGAGTTGTTGTACTGTCTGCGTCGCAATAATCGGGTACGTCGCATCCTCACCGCCTTCGACTCGGCCGATGCCCTTCGTGTCCTCCGCAGCAACGACGCCGAACTGCGCGAACGTTCCAGGGCGGGTCTGTCTCCGGTGGACGTCGTGTTCCTGGACATCGCGATGCCGGGGCTCGACGGCATGGAGCTGGGCAAGGTGCTCACCGCATTCCGGGTGCCCCCCGCGCTCATCTTCGTGACCGGTTATGACAACCAGTCCCTTGAGGCGTTCAACGTCGGCGCCACCGACTACCTCGTCAAGCCGCCGAACGCCGAGCGAGTCGACGAGGCGCTGCGACGCGCGGAGCGTCTGCGCAAACCGGAGAGCGGCCCCGGCACGGTGACCCCCGCCGAGGACGAGGTCATTCCCGTCGAACTCGCGGGCACCACGAAACTGATCCCGCGCTCCTCGATCCGCTATGTGGAGGCGCAGGGCGACTACGCGCGCCTGCACACCGTCGACG
Organism: Actinoalloteichus fjordicus; assembly: GCF_001941625.1. Lineage (NCBI taxonomy): Bacteria > Bacillati > Actinomycetota > Actinomycetes > Pseudonocardiales > Pseudonocardiaceae > Actinoalloteichus > Actinoalloteichus fjordicus. The sequence goes on along the minus strand of NZ_CP016076.1, from coordinate 97,982 downwards.
GCAGTCATCTGGTGCGCATTCCGCTCTCTCAGCTTGAGGAACGCTGGTCCGAGGTCGGTTTCGCCCGTATTCATCGGTCCTATCTGGTCTCGTTGTCGTTGGTGAGCGAGCTCCAGATGTCCTCGTCGGGCTATTCCGTGCGGCTGGGCAGCGGGGAGACGGCCATCGAGCTGCCGGTGAGTCGCAGACACACCAGGGAGCTGAAGGACCGGCTGGTCCGGTCGCCCAAGCGAGGACTCGGTCCGGGTCGATGATCCCCCCGGACGATGATCGGGCGGAACTGCCCGACCCGGACACCTTGGAGGCGCCGCCGGGTCGCCGCCTTCGCCGGGTCAAGGTGGTGCTGGCGGATCGCCGCGCCACCCGCCGCCCGCTGCGACAGATCTCGGAACTGGAGGAGCAGACGAGCGTCGGTGAGGCGCTGGTGCGCAATCTCATCCGCGCGCAGCTCCGCACCGCATTACGACTGACGCTGCTCACCCTGGGACTGCTCGGCAGTCTTCCCGTGCTCTTCTGGCTCTTCCCCGCGTTCGCGACGCTGTCGGTCGGCGGAATCCGACTCTCCTGGGTACTGCTGGGCGTCCTGCCGTTCCCGCTGCTCATCGCGGTCGGCTATGCCTACAGCGTGCAGGCCGAGCGACATGAGCGGGACTTCGTCGACATGGTGGAGAACTGATGTCGCCGCGTCGCCCTTCGACGGTGAGCGCGTCGCATCGGCGGCGGGGCCGGGCCGAGTCGGGACGGCGCGGACTCGGATCATCCGGCTGGTCGATGGAACTCCTCGTCCGACATCGGCCCGCCCTCGCCGGGACGGCCTCCGATGTCGCGGCCGCCTGCCGCCCAGCTGACCAGGCAGCGATGCCGTGGAGCTGATTCCCTGGGCGACCGTCGGCATCGTGGTGATGGCCGTCGTCACGTTCGCCCTGGGCATCTTCGGCTCTCGGTCCGTGCACACGACCTCGGACTTTCTGGTGGCCCGCCGGACGATCGGCGCGGAACGCAATGCCGCGGCGATCTCCGGCGAGTACCTCTCCGCCGCGTCGTTCCTCGGCATCGCCGGGCTCGTCCTCAAAGACGGCGTCGACGCCCTCTGGTATCCGATCGGGTTCGCGGGCGGGTATCTACTGCTGCTGATGTTCGTGGCCGCGCCGCTGCGCCGATCCGGCGCCTACACGCTCCCGGACTTCGCCGAGGCTCGGCTGGGCTCCACCGGCCTGCGCAGGCTGGCGACCCTCACGGTCGTCGTCATCTGCTGGCTCTACGTCGTCCCCCAGTTCCAGGGTGCCGGGCTGACCCTGCGGATGGTCACCGGGCTGCCGTTCTGGGCGGGCACCGCGCTGGTGGCCCTCCTGGTGGCCGTCAACGTCCTCAGCGGCGGCCTGCGAGCCGTCACGCTCGTGCAGGCCGTGCAGTACTGGGTCAAGCTCTTCGCGATCTCCTTACCGGCATTCCTCCTGGTCATCGTGTTCGTCGCGAATCAGGAGGGCACTCGCCGCGGGCTCGCCGAGCCGCTGCCGCCTCGGTTCGAGGCGGCGACCGCCATCACGGTGGGCACCGACGTGACGCTGGACGTCTCCCGGCCGCTGTATCTCCACGCCGACGGGGTGGTGGGCGGGCAGCGGGCGGCGGGCACCGTCTACTGGGCGCCGGGGGAGCACAGCGTCGGAGCGGACACCGAACTGACCTTCCCGGCAGGTTCCGACGTGCCGGTGGTGCTGGGTGCGCCCACGGACAACGCCTCCTGGCTGACCCCGCAGGACGGCGGAGGACCGAGCCTCTTCGCCACCTATTCGCTGATCTTCGCGACGTTCCTCGGCACCATGGGCCTGCCGCACATCCTCGTCCGCTTCTACACCAATCCCAACGGCGGAGCGGCCCGCCGGACGACCCTGTTCGTCCTCATGCTCCTGGGGCTGTTCTATCTGTTCCCCACGATCTTCGGCGCGCTCTCCCGCCTGTACGTCCCGCAACTACTGGTCACCGGCACCACCGATGCGGCCGTGCTGCTGCTGCCGGGCGCCATGCTGGCGGGCTGGCCGGGAATGCTGCTCGGCGCGGTGACGGCGGCAGGCGCGTTCGCCGCCTTCATCTCGACGGCTTCGGGGCTGGTGAGCTGCGTGGCGGGCGTCCTGGCGACCGACGTCCTGCGGCGCGGGGCACTGAACGACTTCCGGCTCGCCACCGTGATCTCCGCGCTGGTGCCGCTGATCGCGGTCATGTACTTCGCGAATCTCAGCATCTCCCAGACGGTGGGCATGGTCTTCGCCGTGTCCGCGTCCACCTTCTGCCCGCTGCTCGTGCTGGGCATCTGGTGGCGCGGCCTGACGGCGACCGGCGCGGCGACGGGAATGATCGTGGGTGGTGGACTCGCCGTCCTGGCGGTGACGCTGACGGTGATCCTGGAGCCTGCGTCGGCGGGCTGGCTGAGCTCGGTGACCGCCCAGCCCGCCTTGATCACGGTGCCGATCGCGTTCCTGACGATGATCGTGGTGAGCCGGGCGACGTCCCGTCAGGTGTCATCGGAGGTGTCGCGCATCCTCTTGCGGATGCACGCGCCGGATCGGCTCGGTCTGATCAGGGATCGGGACCTGGAGCGGTTCGGGTTCGTCGACGATCCGGCGAGGGAGGACCCCCCTCGGTCGAACGGGCCTCGACATCACCGGCCCGCAGGCGAGGACTGACCGGGTCCGAGGGCCACGCACGTCGGCACGCGGGCGGCGACGGCGAGAACAGGCACGACGGGGCGGGAACCGGGCGGGCTGAGACAGGGTCGTCGTGGCTCCGTCGGCTGCGGCGATCCACGGCATCGACCTGCCGAGGAGGACCAGTCGTCCGACCTCCTCGCCCGGCGCCGCGGCGCGAACCACCGCGAACACCCTCACTCGTCGGATTTAAACCGGTGCATCCAAAGAGTGATGACTTGCCCGCGATCACGTAACGCAGCGTAGATGGAAACACCCTGTGCTGTCAGATTCCTCCGAGTCAGGCGAGTAAGCCCCCCGTTTGGCGGCTTCCGATGTGATCAACGCGACACAACCATGTGGGACACCCAAGCCAGCAGGGAGGTTCTGTGAGCGAGACACCGCCACCCCTACCCCCGGAGCCGCCCGGTCCAGACGCCTGGCGCACCATCCAGGAGAGTCCGGATTTCGTCGATCTGCGCCGCAGGCTTCGCCGTTTCGTCTTCCCGATGGCCGCGTTGTTCCTCGCCTGGTATCTGCTCTATGTCCTGGTGGCCGACTTCGCGCATGACTTCATGAGCATCAAGGTCATCGGCAACATCAACATCGGCCTGGTGTTCGGCCTGCTCCAGTTCGTCTCCACCTTCCTGATCACGACCCTCTACGTGCGCTTCGCGAACCGCAGGCTCGACCCGCTCGCCGACCGGATTCGGGAAGAAGCCGAGGGAGGCGACCGATGACCGACGCCGACACCGTGATCCTCGCGCAGGGGGACATCGGATCCCCCTGGCTCAACATCGGCATCTTCGGCCTCTTCGTCGCGGTCACCCTGGTGATCGTGCTTCGGGCCAGCCGCAACACCAAGACCGCCGCCGACTACTACGCGGCCGGGCGAGCGTTCAGCGGCCCGCAGAACGGCGTCGCCATCTCCGGCGACTACCTCTCCGCCGCATCCTTCCTCGGCATCGCGGGCGCCATTGCGGTCAACGGCTATGACGGCTTCCTGTATTCGATCGGCTTCCTCGTCGCCTGGCTGGTCGCGCTGCTGCTGGTGGCGGAACTGCTCCGCAACACCGGCCGCTACACGATGGCGGACGTGCTGAGCTTCCGGATGAAGCAGAAACCGGTGCGCACTGCCGCGGCCATCTCCACGCTCGTGGTGTCCTTCTTCTATCTGCTGGCCCAGATGGCAGGCGCGGGCGGACTCATCGCCCTCCTGCTCGGCATCGAGAGCGGCGCCGGGCAGGCACTGGTCATCGCGATCGTCGGTGCGCTGATGATCGTGTACGTCCTGATCGGCGGGATGCGCGGCACGACCTGGGTGCAGATCATCAAGGCGGCCCTGTTGATCTCGGGCGCCGCCGTGATGACCGTGTGGGTGCTCAGCATGTACGGGATGAACCTGTCGAGCCTGCTGGGCGCGGCGGTCGACGCCGCAGGCACCGAGGACGTCCTCAATCCCGGCATGGCCTACGGCGCCTCGGCACTGACCAGGATCGACTTCCTGTCGCTCTCCTTGGCGCTGGTGCTGGGCACGGCCGGGCTGCCGCACATCCTGATGCGCTTCTACACCGTGCCGACCTCGAAGGAGGCCCGCCGCTCCGTGCAGTGGGCGATCTGGCTGATCGGCCTGTTCTACCTGTTCACCCTGGTGCTCGGCTACGGCGCGGGTGCCATCGTCGGACCGGAGCGCATCCAGGACGCCCCTGGCGGTGTGAACTCGGCGGCGCCGCTGCTGGCGGCGGAACTCGGCGGCCCGCTGCTCCTCGGCTTCATCGCGGCCGTGGCGTTCGCGACCATCCTCGCCGTCGTCGCAGGCCTGACGATCACCGCGTCGGCCTCCTTCGCGCACGACATCTACGCCAACGTGATCAAGGGCGGAGCGGCGGACGACAAGGCGGCAGAGGTACGGGTCGCCCGGATCACCGCCGTCGTCATCGGCGTGGTGTCCATCCTCGGCGGCATCGTGGCCAACGGGCAGAACATCGCCTTCCTGGTGGCACTGGCCTTCGCCGTGGCGGCGTCGGCGAATCTCCCGACGATCCTGTACTCGCTGTTCTGGCGCCGCTTCAACACGACCGGAGCGCTCTGGAGCATGTACGGCGGGTTGGCCATCACCATCACGTTGATCGTCTTCTCTCCCGCCGTATCCGGCAGCGACAGCGCGATGTTCCCCTCGGCCGACTTCGATCTCTTCCCGCTGTCCAATCCGGGCATCGTCTCGATCCCGATCTCGTTCTTCCTCGGCTGGCTGGGCACCGTCCTGTCCAAGAGTCCCGCCGATCCGGCGAAGTACAGCGAGATGGAGGTGCGTTCGCTGACCGGCCTCGGTGCGGAGAAGGCCACCGAACACTGATCCTTCTCACCCGTCCACGAGGGCCCGACCGCCGCCGCGCGGTCGGGCCCTCGGCCGTCTCGCCCGGTCCTCGGCGACCAGCTTCGACTCCACGTTCATCGATGATCTTCGAGATTCGTGCAACCTTCCCGGCGGAATCCGCGTAGTGGACATGACCGCAGGTTCAGCACAGCCAGGAGGAGATCGGTGCGCGGACGCGACGAGCACGTGGAGGACTTCACCGAGTTCTTCACGGCGCGCTTCGACACGGCACGACGAACGGCGTACGCGCTGTGCGGCGACTGGTCGGAGGCAGAGGAGATCGCCCAGGCGGCATTCGTCCGGGTCTATGCCCGATGGTCCTGGGCCCGCAGGAACAGTGCGTCCGGTTACCTGCGCACGACCATGACGCGGCTCTTCCTCGACGCCCGCAGGCGTGGCAGGCAGCTAGAACGGCCGGTGGCCGAACCGCCCGACAGACCTGATGTCGAGCCCGGCGGCCGGGACGAACGTCGTGAGTTGATCGCGGCGCTGCAACGGGTCCCGTATCGGCAACGCGCCACCCTGGTGCTGCGGTTCGTCCAGGACCTCTCCGTCGAGCAGACGGCGCAGGCACTGAAGTGCTCCACGGGGACGGTCAAGAGTCAGACCGCGCGCGGGCTGGATGCGCTGCGCCGGGCGTACGAGTCGGCCGGTCGGCCGCAGGAAGCAGGGATCCAGTGAGAAAGAACGTCTGGGACGACGAGGAGGCGATGGGAGCGGCGCTGCGCGACAGCGTCGACGGACCTGCCCCGATGCCGAAGGTCGGCGTGGATCAGGTGATGAGGCAGGGCAGGCGGCGGGCGGCGGTCCGGCGCGGTGCGACGCTGCTCGGGGCCGCCGGTGTCGTGGCAGGCATCGGACTGAGCACCGTGCTGGCGGGGGGCTTCGGCGGCGGGCTCTTCACACCCGCGAGCAACGGCGAGGAGACGGACTACCAGCGATCACCCCAGCGGGAACAGGCTGCCGTGGAGCCGTTGCCGGGCTGGACGCTGGTCGACGGATGCCCGCTGCTCGACCAGTACGGGGACGAGGTTCCCGCCGACCTGGGTCCGCTCCCGCAGGTGGAGATCCCCTCGGCCGGCGTCATCGAGCCCCTGCTCCGGGCCGCGCTGGTAGACCAGCAGCCGGAGTCCGAGCCTGCCATCACGTTCGCGACGACCGAGTACAGCGAGAAGTACCAGTCGCCGCGTGTCGCGGTCAACATGGACCTGGTCGGCACGGAGACGCCCGGATCGATCTACCTGGAGGCGCTGCCGCACCACGGCAGTCCGACGGAGGCGGCAGACCGCGCGGCAGCGGACAAGGTCAGCCGAGCGCCGTCGTGCGAGGTCGTCGCTCAGCGGATGACCCTGGACGACGGGACGGTGGTGCAGATCTACGGCGTCGTCAGCGGCGGTTACAACGCGAACTCCCCCAGTCAGGGGGTCGACGTCTTCCACCCCGCGAACTACTCCGTCTCGATCGACGCCGACGGCCACCTCAGCACCGACTTCGAATCGTCCGCCGACGATCCCGCCATGGGGGGCCTCCCGGAGGACGCGGGCACGGGAGTCGTGCCGCTGACCACCGAGGAGCTGGCGGCGGTGGGCCTCGCGCTGGCCGAAATGGGCTGAGCAGAGGGCCCGGCAGAGCCGGGATCTCCAGCGCCGCGCCTGTCCTCCCCTTTCCTGGAGGGGAGGACAGGCGTCGTCCATCTCAGCACAGCAGGGCGCGGCGACGACCGGTCTGCACCGTCTCGCCGCGCGAGGCCGTCCCCGAGTTCGATCAGCAGCTGCTCGACTGCAAGGTCTTGATCCACGTGGCCGGCCGGCCGAGCACTGATCCGCGTGGGCCTGAGCCTTCACTCCCCCGCGTGATCCCCAGGTGCCTGCGCAGGCATCGACGGCTACGGACGGGTCGGGCAGGCCTGGCGAGCCCGCCCCGTGCTCGTCCCCTCAGTCGAGGCGTCCCACCCCGGCCCAGCAGGCCGAGTCGCTCGGCGGAGTGTCGTCGTCCGAGTCGTCGTCCGGCCGCCATTCCGAGGTCCACACCACCCCCGGGTCCACCAGGCTGAACCCGCCGAACAGCTCCCGGACCTCCGTCCGGCTGCGATAGTGGATCTGGTGCGTGGTGGCCTCGAAGCGGGCGGCCACGGCGGCCGCCTCCTCCTCGCGTCCGTCGGCGGTCGCGTGGGAGACGACGAAGTAGCTGCCCGGCGCGAGCAGCCGGTGGTACGGCGCCAGCACCGCGAGCACGTCCTCCTCGTGGCCGAGGTAGTGCAGGACGGCGACCGTCATCAAGGCCACCGGCCGATCGAAGTCGATGAGTCCGCGGGTCTCGGCGGCCTCGAGGACGGCGGCCGCGTTCCGCAGATCCGCCTGCACCATCGCCGTGCGATCCACGCCTGCCAGCACCGCGCGCGTCTGGCTGACCGCCACCGCCTCGTTGTCCACGTACACCACGCGGGACGACGGGTCGGCTGCCTTGGCGATCTCATGCACGTTGCCCACCGACGGGATGCCGGAACCGAGGTCGAGGAACTGGGTGACCCCGTCGGTCAGGCAGTGCCGCACGGCACGTCGCATGAAGTCACGGTTCGCCCGCGCCACCTGCCGCCCGTTCCGCGTCGCCGCGATGATGGCGTCGCCGACTGTCCGATCTGCGGCGACGTTGTGCGCGCCGCCGAGCGAGTAGTCATAGATCCGTGTCGGATTCGGCGTCGTCAAATCCGGCCCGACGAACGGGGTTGGTTCCATCGGCCCAGTGTCGCCGACACTGCCCGGACCACAAGAGCCGTACCGGACACTGGTGAGCAGACCCGTCTCACAGCACGCCGACCCCGGTTCGTGGCAGCATCGACTCGTGCAACCAGTACAGGTGCCCAGTGTGGCGATCAGCAATCTTCCCGACGAGCTGCCCAACCCGGACGTCGTCCTGCTCGACGTCCGAGAGGACGACGAGTGGCAGGCAGGTCACGCGCCCGGCGCCCTGCACATCCCGCTCGGCGAGCTCGGAGCCAGGCTCGGTGAACTGCCCTCGGACAACGACGTCTTCGTGGTGTGCCGATCCGGCGGCCGATCCGCTCGAGCCACCGCCTACCTGAATCAGAACGGGTGGGACGCGGTGAACGTCGACGGCGGAATGAAGGCCTGGTCGGCGGAGGGCCGGTCGGTCGTGTCCGAGTCCGGGAACGACGCAGAGATCCTCTGACGGCGTGCACCCGCGACCAGGGCAGCGCATGAGGTGGGTGGCCGTCCCACCCGATCAGGATCACCCTCGGCGGCGAACCGCGCCCCCGTCGGTGTACCAGGGACCGCCCTCCTATCCCGCTCCGCCGCGCTGGGGCCTGCCGCTGTTGGGCTGGCGCGCGCCGACCTCGGTGCCGACCATGGCGACACCGACCCTCGATGCGAGCACCCGTGCCCGCTTGGTCGCGGTGCCCGCGATCCGCATGCTCTGGGCGACGGCGGTGCTGCTGGTGCTCGCCGCAGCCGCCGAGGCCTGGCGATACCTGTTGTTGGCGGCGGGCCTGCGCGGGGCGTTGACCGTACAGACGGTGCGACTCTCCGACACCGCAGTACAGACCGGCGCGCTGCTGGCCCTCGTCTTCAGCATCGGCGCCCTCGGCGCGTGCCTGCTGTGGCTCGTCCGGGCCAGAGAGGCGGCCGCTGAGTTGGCGGCGGTCCGACCGTCCAGGCCCGTGTGGCAGGCGACCCTCGGCTTTCTGATACCGGGGATGAACCTCGTGGTTCCCGGTTCGGTGCTGGCCGAGCTGGAGCACACCGCCGCCCTGCGACCGCCGGACGAGCGGCCTCGGCCGACCCGACTGGTGGCGCTCTGGTGGGCCGTGTGGTCGATCAACCTGCTGCTCGGTCTCGTCGTCGTCCTCTGGCGGTTCCGCGAGGGCGCCCAGGCGATGGCCGACGGCGTCCTGCTGCACCTGGCCCTGAATCTGACCGCAGCAGCGGTGGCGGTGCTCTCCGTTCGGCTGATCCGGCGGGTGTCGCGCTTCCTGGACCCGATCGACGTACGGAACACGGCTCGCTTTCACGTGGTGCGAGTCCAGGATGACTCGGCATCGTCCGGCAGGCGCAGGCCCCGACAGCCCGGTCAGGTCCGCTGACGGCGGAAGCGCTCCGCACGCCGGAGAGGTTGTCTTCGATCCCGCTCCGTCGTGGGCGGGGATCGGCGTGGCTGAGCTGCCATGACGGCGGCATGGTGACCGACGACGCCGCCGCAGGTCACCACGCCCGGCCCCGCGCAGGGATCAAAGACCGGCTCGGAGGCGACGTCTCGTCGATCGCCCGTTGAGGCGTCCGTCCCCGGTCTGCGCAGGCTTGCCGGTCGCCTTCGAGCCAGGCCGGGCGGTGGCGAGCCCGCGCACCGAACTCATCGATCCAGGCTGGAGGGCTCGCACCCGCCGCCGCGCGCTATTTGACGAACCGCGAACGTCGCCGGTCGGCGAGCGTCCGCCCCCCGGTCTGGCAAGTAGGGCAGTACTGGAACGAGCGGTCGGCGAAGGACACCTCCCGCACGGTGTCACCGCAGATCGGGCAGGGCAGCCCCGTACGCCCGTGAACCCGCAGACCGGAGCGCTTCTCGCTCTTGAGCCGGGCCGCCTCCAGACCGATCGAGCGATGTACCGCGTCGGAGAGCACCATCTCCAGCGCGGCGTGCAGCCGGTCGATCTCCTCCGCCGTCAGGCGGCCCGCTGTCGCGTAAGGCGAGAGCCGCGCAGCGTGCATCACCTCGTCGGAGTAGGCATTGCCCAGTCCCGCCAGGATCGACTGCCTGGTCAAGACGGTCTTGAGTCGCTCGGTGTGTCCACGCAGCACCTCGGCCAGCCCCGGCTGGTCGAGAGTCGCCGCATCCGGCCCGAGATTCTCGATCCCCGGCACCTCCGACGGGCTGCGCACCACCCAGACCGCGAGTCCCTTCCTGGTTCCGGCCTCGGTGAGGTCGAATCCCGGCCCGCTGCCCGGCGGGCCCAGGTGGACTCGGACGGCCAGCGGACCCCGACCAGGCCTCGGCGGGGCGGCGGCGAGCACGTCCGCCCAGCGCAGCCAGCCCGCCCTCGCCAGGTGGATCACCAGGTGCAGACCGTCGCAGTCGAGATCGAGGAATTTCCCGTGGCGGTCGGCCTGCCGCACCGGCCTGCCGTGCAGCTCGGTCCACGGCGGCGCGGCCGTCTTCAATGCCGCCAGCGACGCGATGTCGACCCGGTTGATCGTCCGCCCGACCGCATGTTCCCGCAGGTAGTGGACGATCGCCTCGATCTCCGGAAGCTCAGGCACCTGCCCAGTGTGCGCCCACCCGGCGCTGCGCACCCGGCGATGACCAGGGCGGTGCACCGACGGCGGTGCGGAGCGAGCCCCCAGGCAGCCCGAGGACGGCGAGGTGGGCGGTGCCTGCGCGAAGGCGCTCGACGGCAGCGAGTCCCACCACCGCAGGCGACCGGGCCGAGCGGGCCGGTCGCACGGAGGCGAAGTGAGGCGGCCCGCACCCGAAGACCGACCAGGTCAGTCGACCGGTTGCAGCGTGCCGTCCTGATCCGGTTCGGAATACACCTCGATGTGCCTGGCCATCTTCGCCGCCTCCTGGCGCACCAGGAACACCCCGCGCACCACGCCCACCCACCGTTCCTGCGGATGCTCCTCGTCATCAGCGCCGGGCCGGGTCTCGGCGACCAGCGTCCACGGCCTGCGCAGCACCCACCGGGCCGGGAAGAAGATCAGGACCAGGAACAGCGCGAGGATCAGCCACGCGGGGACGATCACCTCGGGCGGCTGCCAGAGGAGCAGGATGAGGACGAGCACACCGAGCACGATCGACAACAGGATGCCGGGACCTCGACCACCACTCACGTCGTGTTCGAACTCGTCGAGCTGTAGAGGATGCGTCCACTCCATCTCGCCCTGGATGCTCCACATCCGGCCGTCGGCGCCGCGCACCATCTTGTTCATGCCGCCTCCAGCGGGCAGTGGCGGCAGGGGCCACCCACCACCAAGAGACAACGAAGTAGTCGGGGTCGATTACCGTGCGTAGACCCACCGTACCGCGTCGGCAGCGACTCGCCCAGCGCTCGCGGCGGCCTCGAAGACCCGCCTCGCCGATCTTCTCATCTGAGAGGGTGGAGGAGGATGAGCAGCGCCTGCTCTGGCGCGGCGACGAGCAGACGGAGGCCGACGTGGAGCACGAGGTCGCACTGGCGAAGATTCGCGAGCAGCATCGGGCGGTGCTGGCCACCGCACGGGCCGACGGAACCCCGCAGATGTCTCCGGTCCTCACGGCCGTCGACGAGGACGGCCGTGTGCTGATCAGCACGCGGCGGACGACGTACAAGGTCCGCAACGTCCGACGCGACGCCCGAGTCTGGCTGTGCGTGCTGCCGGACGAGTTCTTCGGCGGCTGGCTCCAGATCGACGGCCGAGCCGAGGTCCTCGAACTTCCGGAGGCGATGCCGCTGCTGGAGCAGTACTACCGCCAGGTCTCCGGCGAACACCCCGACTGGGCCGAGTATCGCGAGGCGATGCGCACCCAGCAGCGGGTGATTCTGCGGGTCACGGTCGACCGGGCGGGGCCGAAGGCCCACGACTGAGCCGATCACCGACCCGGTGCAGACGTCCGGTGCGGGGCGGGCTAGAGTATTGTCACCACACGGGGTTCACCCCCGCAGGCGGACATCGTGCGGACGTGGCGCAGTGGTAGCGCATCACCTTGCCAAGGTGAGGGTCGCGGGTTCGAATCCCGTCGTCCGCTCGTGACAAGAGGCTCGATCGAATTCGATCGAGCCTCTTTCGCGTCAGCGGGCACAGATGAAAGGCATGCCGCGCCCGGAGGGATCTACAGGTGAGCACTCCACCGTCCCCGAATCCGGCATCGACGCGGCAATACCTCTACGGCCTGGACGTCTTACGAGCCGTCGCAGCATTGTTCATCGTCTATCGCCATTTCATGGACTGGACCGCGACTCGCGGACTCCCACTCGACTTCCGCGACGCGGTGAACGACACGATGGCATCGCTCCGGCTCCTGCCGAACCTCGGCATGGTCGGCCTGTCGTCGTTATTCCTGATCAGCGGCCTGGTCATCAGCTATGTCACCGAGAAGGAGACGCCGGGACAGTTTCTGGCGCGGCGGGCGTTCCGACTCCTCCCCGCGTTCTGGATCGCCGTGGTGGTCAGCTGGCTGCTGGTGCTGGCGGGGTTCTTCCCCGGCGGCAATCCCGACATGACGGCGAACGGCAACTCCCTCATCGGCAGTCTGACCCTGGCCAACCACTTCCTGACCGAGCAGAACGTCGTCCTCCCGGTGGCCTGGACACTCACCCTCCAGTTCAGCTTCTATCTGTTCACGGCCGCGATGATCCGGCCGGGACGCGGACGACCGTGGCTCGGCCCGGTCATCGCCGGAGTGATCATCGCGATCGCGCTTGCGCTGACGGTGGAGACGCCCACCGCGACGCTGAACCACCTCAGGACGATGGCGACCTTCCTGCCGGTGCTGTTCATCGGCCAGTGCATCTCGCTGGTGCGCTCCGGGCGGCTGCGGGCATCCGCAGGTCTCGCCGTGGGCGGCGGGCATTATCTGCTCTTCATCTGGGGAGGGCTCAACCACGAGACCATCCCGTACGGCGAGCCGGTCGAGCGGACGCTGCTGATGATGATCCTGCTGACGGTCCTGCTGCTCGGCACGAGCGGCGGTCTGGCCCGGTCGCGAGCGGTGCGCGAGGTGGCGAAGCGGACGTACTCGATCTTCCTGATTCACATGCCGGTCGGCTTCGCGGTGCTGGCGGCCCTCAGCCCGCGGGTTGGTGCAGGCGTCGCAGTCCTGGCGGCGGTGCTGGTCTCCGCAGTCTGCGCGGAGCTGCTCTATCGACTGGTCGAGCTGCCGGTGAACGACTGGTATCGACGCCGCGAACGCGACCGGGCCGCCCGTCGGGCGGACGCCGCCTCGGCAGGGTCGTGAGGACCCCCGCCGAGACGACGTCAGCCTCACCTCAGCGAACCTCGTAGGCCGCGATCAGCGTCTCCGTGTAGGAGTTGCCCGCACCCTCGTCGGCCGCATGCAGACGCAGCGACACAGGCCCCGCCTGCTGGCCGGGGACCGTCACGGTCCAGCCCTGATCCACCTCGGTGACCACGGCCTCCTGCCAGGCCTCGCCATCGGTCGCGAACTCGACCCGCAAGTCCGCAACACCGGCAGCGTCGGCGGTGGAGCCGGCCTGATAACCGGCCGCGACGCCGAAGGTGACGTCTTCACCAGCCTGCGCGGTGTGCAGCAGACTCAATGCCATGTCATAACGAAGATCGATCAACGGCAGCACCTCGGACTCGCCGTCGACCGGACCACTACGAAAGACCCAGTCACCCCGATACCCGGTACCGACGCGCAGACCGGCCAGCTCGCGATCCGCCCGCACCGTGAGCCGGTGCTCCGCATCCTGCGCAGGCACCTCGAATACGCCCATACCGGGGCTGTTCGATCGACCGCTCTCGATGCCATCACTGATCAACACCGTCTCACCGGTATTGGCCCAGGATTCCACGACGCCGATCGATCCGTTCGGCGAATTCGCCTGAAACACCGGCAGGTCGATCCGAATCTCATCATCCGTCCGGGCCACGAACGGCGTGGGCTCGTAGGTCACGCTGTCCCGGTGCGGCACCCCCAGGTCGACGCCGTAGGGGCCCGAAAGCAGATCGACCTCATAGTCGCCGCCCGCCTCATACCGGGCCGGCAGTGTCTCGTGAATGCCGACAGGCTGGTACGCGTCATCGGTGCCGATCCGGGCGCTGTGGAACCATTCGAAGCCCGGTGTCACGTAGAGGCCCTGTTCAAGAGGGGCGTAGACGACAGAGTCCAGCCCGACCAGCCCATCACCGAAGTCCGCGAAAGAGGCCACCGACACGGCGGCGCCCTCCGAGGCCGGCGCGTGTACCCGCATGCGGACCCGAGTCAGGTCCTCCTTCCGGTGCGACCAGGTGATGCCTTGCAGGCCAACGCCTTCGGTCTCGTCGTGCAGCAGGTACCGAACCGACCCCTGCTCCCGGCCGATGATGGTGAACTCAGTCGGTCCCTCGGCGATCCGATCGCGCAGGAGCCCCAAAAAGTCGTCTACCTGGAGAACCGGCACCTGCCACGCCGAGTCGTACTCGACATCCTGGAATCCGTTGTAGAGAACGCCCTCGGCGCCTGCCTCGATCAGCTCGGTCACCCGGGCCGCGACCTCCTCGCCGGGGACTCCCTGAACAGTGAGCAGCGCGATGGCTCCCGCCACCTCCACTTCGGCCACGTCCTCCGCTGCGCCGACATCGATCACGGGAGCGGTCAGCTCGCCGATGAACCGGTCGGCGGGGTCGCTCACCACCAATTCAGACAGCTCGACGGACAGTGGCTCTGGATCGGTGGTCGCGCCCGTCAGCATTGGCCGCGCCCACAGCGAGGTGGAGTACATCCCGAGCCCGTCGAGCGGTTCGGCTGGGACCACGAAGTCCCGCCCAGGGTGGGGGATGGCCCCAGATAGGGAGGCCGGCGCAGCGCCGACCTTCGACCGGATGCCGAAGGATGGCACCATCTGCGGAGTGAGTCGGAGTTCTGGGTCGTCAAGCTCGGTTTCGACCGGCTCGCCAGCCCGCGCATCAAGTGTGACGGTGAAGTGATCGTCGAGCGTCACCTCTCGGGCCAGATAGGTGAACGCCTCTGTGTACGAAGATCCGCTCGGCAGGACCAGATCATCGGTCACCTGAGCAACCACACGATATCGACCCTTGGGCACCACAATGCTTGAGTAAGGGCCTCCAATGGTATAGCTTTCACCGGTTTCTACGCTTTGCGCGAAGCCCATGGCCTGAACATTGTCACCTGACACACCCGCCCGGTTGATCGCCGTGTAATCGAGCCGTGCCTCGTCCTGTCCGATGTCGGCACCCAAGGCCACCCGGATCGTCTGACCGTCGGGCCCGGCACCGACCAGTCTGGCGCCCTTCGGTCCGGGTGCCTCCGCCGAGGCGGCGAAGTCTGCGGTGACATCCACCTCCGCCACACCCTGCGCGGGAACTGTGATCGTCGAGACGTCGACGTCGAACAGGCCCTCCGGAGCGGGTGCGGCATCGGCCGCCGCCTCGATGCTCAGTGCCAGCTCGACCGGTTCGGTGTCGTCGTTGTGCAGGGTCACCGGCATCGTGACCGGCTCGGCCTCCTCGACGGGAGACAATGCCTTGCCCATCGACAACGAAGCAGGCTGAGCACGCAGCGTCTGATCCACCGCGCGAGCGACGTCGAGGCGCCCAGCGCCCTGCCCGTAGACGGAGACGTCGTCCAACGGCTGTGCCGAACTCATCAAGGCGGACTTCAGCTCGGCTGCCGAGAAGTCCGGGCGCTGCTGGGCCAAGATCGCGGCGGCACCTGCCACGTGCGGTGTCGCCATCGACGTACCCGACAACCTGGCATGCTGGTCGTCGACGATCCCCCCGAGATCGGTTCCCGCCGCCCTGGCGGCGGTGATGTCTTCTCCGGGAGCGGCGATGTCTGGCTTCACCGCCGAGTCGATCAACCGCGGTCCCCGGCTGGAGAACTCGGCGAGCTCGTCCTGCTTGGTCGAGGCCGCCACCGTCAACGCAGAGTCGGCCGCACCGGGAGCTTCCACGGTGGAATCTCCTCCCCGGTTGCCCGCCGCGACCACGAACAGGGCACCGGAGGATGCGGTGAGGTCGTCGATGGCCTGCGAGAGCGGGTCGGTGCCGTCCGAGGGGTAGCTGCCGAGGCTCAGGTTGATCACCGAGGCCTGCTGATCGACGGCCCACTGCATCCCGGCGATGATGACGTCCGTCGGGCAGCCGTCGAGCTCGCACACCTTGCCGTGCAGCAGCTCGGCATCCGGAGCGACACCCCGATAACGGCCGTCCGACGCCGCACCGGAACCCGCGATCGTCGCGGCGACATGCGTGCCGTGCCCGACGGGGTCGGTGACCTCCGCCCCAGGCTCGATCAGATTCTCGGCCCCGGCCACGTTGTCGACGAGATCGGGATGAGTCGGGTCGTATCCGGTGTCCAACACCGCCACCCGCACCCCCTCGCCACTGAACCCGGCCTCCCACGCCGACGGGGCGCCGACCAGGCCGACGCTCTCATCCAGCGAAGGCTGCAACCGCTGATTCAGCCAGACCTTCTCCACCGGACCCGCCGCGGCGGAGAACTCCTCAGCCCGGGGCTCGGCTGCGAGCAACTCGCTCCAGAAGTCGGCCGCCTCGGTCTTCTCGACCGCCAACGCGGTCACGCCCAGGTCGGGGAAAGACCGGGTCACCTCCGCCCAGACAGGTGCCGCAGAGAAGGTGCTCACCCCGGCCTCCGAGGTAGAGAGCAAGGGGACCGAGTCGACGTCCGGCTCGTGCAATCCCTGCTCGGCGAGCAGCGAGATGTTGAACAGCGCCTCATCCAAGCGATCTGCCCGTAACAGCCCGAGGGCATCCGACGGATAGACGAAATGCTCGCCGTTCATCTCCAGCCGCGTGAACTCGATCGAGCCGCGCCCCGGCCCCGGCTCGACGCCGGTCACCTGGACGGACTTGTCCGGGTCGGTGCGAACCGCGACCGTGTCACCAGTGACGAGGGTGATGACCCCCGGCGTGCCACCGGGCGCCGCGCTCGGTGCCTGCCCGTCAACCTGCGCGACCGCAGTCGGAGATGCCGCCACCGCCAACCCCAGGAATACGGCGCAGGCCGTGCCCACCACCACGGGCGGACTAGTTGATCGTCTTCCCTGCACATCAGCTCCTGACTGATCGCCGCGACCACGAGGGCGTGATCGCGAACTTGCAGTCACCACACGTAACGACAGAGAGCGAGGTTGCACTGCCGATTCGACGGATGCGGCGACGGCTCCGTCCATCGGCCCGATCTGCCGGGCCTTCCGATGAGGAGATCGACCACAGCCAGGCCGTTGATCAGCAACTATTCCGTGATCGAATCTTGTCCTGCACCACCCCGCCGCAATCGGAGACGGGGGGAGACTCCGTCAGCGATCGACCGCCGGCACGTTCTCGAACAGCCGTCACTCCTGTGGCTCGGTCACGAACTGATCAAGGACGCCCGACCGACCCTCGGGCCGGGTGTCGGTACGGATGCGGTGGCGAGCCGTGATGCCGGCGCCCGCCTCACCTCAGCGAACCTCGTAGGCCGCGATCAGAGTCTCCGTGTAGGAGTCGCCCGCACCCTCGTCGGCCGCATGCACCCGCAACGAGACGCAGACTCAACGCCAGGTCGTAGCGAAGATCGATCAGCGGCAGCATCGCGGACTCGCCGTCGACCGGACCACTTCGAAAGACCCAGTCAACCCGGTAACCAGTGCCCACGCGCAGGCTGGCCAGCTCGCGATCCGCCCGCACGGACAGCTGATGCTCCGCATCCGATCCCAGCACCGAGAAGGACGACTCCGGGTGCGTTCGACCGATCGGTCCCCAAAGTCGACGGTCTCGCGTCCCGGCCCCGGCTCGACGCCGAGCACCTGAACGGACTCGTCGGCGCCAGTGCGGATCGGGACCCTGTCATCGGTGACCAGCGTGAGGGTCCCCGGCGTTCCGGGAAGACCCCGACGGCGGCGTCGATTCCGCATGCTGCGCCATCGAGTTCGGGAAGGGGAGGAGGACACCGCCCCTCCCGCCAACCCGTGGCGGCCTCCATGATGATCGTCTTGCCTGCATGCACACTCCCGACAGATCGCCCGATCACCGAAGGTGATCGTGGACTGCCGGTAGTACGCAGAATCCGCAGCTGAGGTTGCAGGTTCACTGACATTCTCGCCGGGATGCGACGAATCGCGCATAGACGGCCCGCCGACGCCGATGGTTATCTTCTAACCTGATCGATGCCCGATCAGTGAGGAGACCACGATGTCGACCTGGATGTGGTGGCGAGTCGCGATTCTGGCGGCGGGCTGCCTGACGGCGGCTTCCTGTGCAGAGTTCGGGCCGGCCGAGCCGGACTCCGAACAACGGTCGTCGGCCGAGCTGATCAGCAGCTTGCCGGTCGACTCCGCGATGGAGTCGATCAGCGCGTCGGCGTCGGTTCCGGTGGCACGGCGCCCAGCAGTGGAAGTGCGGCCCACCGGCCCGGATCTGGTCTGCGAGACCGTACGCGCCCCGGACGACACCGACTTCGCCGTCACCGCGCTGGCGGATGAGGACGGGCGCAGCGTCGACTGTGCCGAGGCCCGACTGATCGCCGACGAATACCACCGAAGCGGCGCCCACGGTGTCGGGCAACGCGCCATGATCGACGGCTGGACGTGTGCGGCAGACTCGACGGCGGCGGCGACCCAGGGAGTGCTCTGCGGCCAGGACGACGACGTCAACCTGACCATCGTGACCACCCGCATCCTGCACCGCGTCCAGCCAGCGGCCGAGGACGTCCAGTGCGGCGGGCTGCCCGTTCTCGACGGCGAACTGCGGCAGCTCGTCACGAAGGCGGGGCTGCCGTCGGAGGTCAACGGCACGGCGCCCGCGAACCAGGTCGGCTGCGTCGCCGCCCGCGAGGTGATCACCCGGTTCGACGACGGCGGGCAGGCCACGGACTGGACCTGCGTCGATCTGGACCCCGACGATCATCCGTCCAGGGTGACGGCATCCTGCGAGAGCGAGATCGGCGAGTTCTTCGTCGTCCTGGAGGGCACGGCCTGACGGAGAGAAGACGCGGCTTCCGTCGGGCAAATCAGCGACTCTCTCGATACCGGCACGAGCAGGCCGCTCTCACCGGGCTCGCCGCAGCCACCGTGTGGCCCCGCCCACCGTCCGCTCGTGGCGCCGTTGGCACCACGAGCACATCGGGCGTACGCTATCTTGTACATACTAGGAGGTGGGCTCATGAAGACCATGAGTTACTCGGAGTCTCGGGCAAACTACGCTGCGACGCTCGATGCAGTGGTCGCAGACCGCGAGGAGGTCGTGATCACCCGCGCGGGCCACGACCCGGTGGTGATCGTCTCCCTTGACGACTACCAGTCGCTCAAGGAGACCGCTTACCTCCTGCGTAGCCCGGAGAACGCGCGACGCCTGCTCACCGCCATCGAACGGCTGGAGTCGGGCGGCGGGACGCAGCACGAACTCGCCGAATGAAGCTGGTCTGGGACGAGTCGGCGTGGGGCGACTACCTCTGGTGGCAGACCGAGGATCGCAAGGTCCTCAAACGGATCAACGATCTGATCAAGGACATAGCTCGTCACGGCAATGAGGGGATGGGAAAGCCGGAGCCGCTGAAGCACGGCTTCCACGGTTACTGGTCGCGACGGATCACCGAGGAGCATCGACTGGTCTACCGGATCGCCGACGACGAGATCCGAATCGCGGCCTGCCGTTACCACTACAGCAGGTGATGAGGACAGGTCTGACCTCGCCGACGCTGCCGAGGTCCGGCTTGGCTCTGCCGCTGCCCGGGCCACCAGGACCGCCCGGGCGGCGGCTGCAGTGACCCCGCCGCACGGACCTAGGGTCAGTGCTGCGCCCCGGCTCCGCCGAGCCCCACCGGACAGGCGACACCCGTGCCCCCGATCCCGCAGTAGCCGCCGGGGTTCTTGGCGTCGCTGAGGTACTGCTGGTGGTAATCCTCCGCGTAGTAGAAGTCGGCGAGCGGCGCGATCTCCGTGGTGATGGAGCCGTGTCCCGCCGACGTGAGCGCGCGCTGGTATTCGTCGCGGCTCGCCGTCGCCACTGCCTGCTGTGACTCGTCCGAGGTGTAGACCGCCGAGCGGTACTGGGTGCCGACGTCGTTGCCCTGCCGCATGCCCTGTGTGGGGTCGTGGCCCTCCCAGAACACCCGCAACAGATCGGGCAGGGAGATCACCGCCGGGTCGAAGACGACGAGAACGACCTCGGTGTGGCCGGTACGACCGCTGCAGACCTCTTCGTAGGTCGGATTCGGCGTGCTGCCGCCTGCGTACCCGACCGCGGTCGACCAGACGCCCTTCGTCTGCCAGAAGATCCGTTCGGCGCCCCAGAAACAACCCATCCCGAACACGACTGTCTGCAGCCCTTCCGGGAAGGGCCCGGCGATCTGACGATCCGGGAACACCGTGTGTCGCCCAGTGATCGTCAACGGAGTGTCACGACCCGGCAACGCCTCGTCAGAAGACACGATCCGTCCCTTGGCTCCGCCGAACAACGCCATACCACCACTGTACGCACCGTCTGCACCCCTCCCGGCACCCTCGTGCGCCCTGCTCCGGCCTGACCTGCTGTGATCTTCTTGGCGGACCGACGGCCGTCCCCGGTCCGACCGCGCAGGGGCAAGGCTCGACATCGTCTCTCGACAACTGTCGACCCGATGGACAAGATGATCCGACAAACCGCGGCACCTTGATCTCGATCACATCACGACGTCGGTTGCTTATATCGAAGTTTGAATAGGCGATGAACAACCCGGGCCGTTTCACAGACAGGTTCGGTGGAAGCAGCGAAGGAGCACAGTCATGACCTGGCAGGACGAGTTGCGCAGACTCGATACCGCTCTCGCTGCAGGCGACATCTCGCAGAGCGAGCATCAGGATCAACGAGACGCGGTCCTGTCCATCGCGGCAGGCAGCAGAGCAGGCTCGCCCTTCGACACCCAGCTCACGCTCCGCAATCAGCCGATCGCCGCACTCTCGACGGACACGCAGACCGCCGCGCAGGGTTCCCCCACGCAGGAGGCGGCATCGACGACGTCGAAGGCAGGCGCGGGCACGGCGTCCATCGCCCAGGCGTTCGCGGGCAGCGCAGCCGCCGCCTCGGCCACGTCAGGCACGAGCGCACCCGAGGCGGACCGCTCCGCCGAGGCACCGGCCCCTGCTGAGCAGGAACAGATCGAGCAGGCGCGGACAGAACAGGTTCAGCCGCAGCAGGACCCGGCAGCGCAGCCGCCTGCTCAGAAGACGACCGGGCAGGAGAGCGCGACCAGCCAGAACGACGCCGCTGTATCGGCGCAGCCGACCACGCCCGGCGACTCATCGTCCGCGACGACAGCCGCCGCGTCGGCGCAGGTTCCGGGAGACCCCACTCCGGCCACGCAGGTCCAGGAGCACCCGGCCCCCGGCCACGTGACGACGGGAGCACCCGTGACCGGCACCACCGCACCCGCCACGACGCCGCCCCCCGGGCAGCCCGGCGCGGTTGATCCCCAGGTGCGGGCGACAGGACCCTCGGCACCGTCCGACGGGGCACCGCAGGCGCAGACGCTGGGCGCCAGGCTCGGCGCGGTCATGCAGGACCACCCCAGCGTTCATCAGAGCGACCAGGAGGCTCTGGCGTTGCCGAGCCCCGATCAGTCGAGCAGGCAGGGCCCCTACGCGGGCCGCGCCGAGGAGGTCTTCAACGCGCAGAACGCCCGACCACGGCGGAAACTCCTGCCGATGCTGGTGGTCGCAATCGTCGTCGTCGCGGTGCTCGCGGCGGGCGCATTCTGGTTCTTCAGCCAGGACGGCTCCGGGGCAGGCGATGCGACGGTCCCGCCCCAGGGGCAGGCGCAGGGCCAGGGCGACGAGGCTGCACCGCCGCCGGCGGGCGACGCCCAGCCGAACTTCCCCGTCCTGCCAGGCGCGCCTGCCCCGCATCCCGAGGCGATGAGCCGCGAAGCGGCGGTGAATGCCGGGGTGCTCGGCGAGAGCGAGGCCGCCGCACTCGGCGATCACGGCATCGCCGAGATCTTCTTCCGTGGTTCGGTGGACGGCGACAACGCGTTCGGCGTCCTCGTCGGGGTCGCCCCGACGGCCGATGCGGCGCTGGCCGGCGCCGAGGCATTGAGCTTCGGTCAGACCGAACTCGGACTCTCGGCCGTCGCGATGGAAGGGGTTCCCGCCCAGGTCCGGATCTTCGAGCAGGTGGGCGAGGAACAGAGCATCCATCGGGCCGTCTACGTCTCGGGCGAGTACGTGGTCCGCATCGGCGTGGCCGGGCCGACGAACGGCGAGGGCGAACCGGTCGATACAGCGTTCCGCACCCTCGCCGATGAGACCATGCAGGCGCTGGAGCAGAATTGACGGCTGTCCCGCTCTCACTGATCGCGTTCGCTCCTGGGGCTGCGTCACGTGTCGTCTCGACACCACAACGGTGACGTCCGCCCGCATCGCGGCGCGACATGGAGTGAACGAACCACCGGATCGGCTCGATGCAGCTACCCGGCACTGGAACTGAAGCACTGAGAGTCACCTCTAACCGGGTGCTCATCACAGATTGGTGACACCCGATCGCGGCCTCATCGCGGGTTTGGTGGGGTGTGGACAATAGGCATGCTTGACGTGTGAGGAAAGGGGGTGTCAGGGTGACCTGGCAGGAAGAGGCGCAGAAGCTGGACGCGGATCTCGCGACGGGCCGGATCTCCGCCGAGGAATATCGCGCCCGCCGTGACCAGCTGCAGGCAGGCGGCCAGGGCGTCACAGGCACCCCCCAGAGCACCGGCCACGAGGCCCCCTCGTCGATGGAGTCGACTCAGTTGATAGGCCCCAATTCAGAGAACGATCAACGGCAGGGCGGCGCCACCCCTCCGAGCGATGCCACACAGGTGGTCCGGCAGGACTGGCGCCAGCAGGCGGGTGGCCAGGCGGGCGGTCAGAGCGACGCCGATCGAACCCAGGTCGTACGCGGCCTCAATCAACAACAACCGCAGGGCGGCTATCCACAGCAGGGCTATCCCGCAGGCCCGCCCCCGCAGTCGCCGCCCGGCGGCTTCCCGCAGGGCGGTTACAACGCGCCGCCCCCGGGCGTGACACAGCCGCCCTGGGCGGGCGGCGACAGCCAGCCGCCGTGGGCCGGCTCGGATCTGCCCCCGATGGCGAGCAACTCCTCGGACAACTGGATCCGGCAGGGGCCGGAGGCCTTCGAAAGCGACGGCGGCGGCAAGGCGCCGAAGATCGTGGCGATCATCGCGGCCGTGGTCGTACTGGCGGGCATCGCGTTCGGCGCCTGGATGCTCTGGGGCCGAGGAGACGGCTCCCCGCAGGCAGGCGGCGACACCGACCAGACCAACACCGCCGATCCCTCCACCGCACCCACGTCGGAGGAGGAGCGCGAGCCGCGCGACCCGCTGCTGCCCGCCGACATCGGTGGTGCGCAAGAGCTCGACAAGGCGGAGATCGCCGACTACGCAGGCATCCAGAGCATCCAGACCCTCACCGAGGGCGAGGACGGGGTCTTCACCACGGGCGGCGCAGCCGATGCACGCGCGTTGGTCTCCCACTTCGACGACGGCACCCAGGTGGTGGTCTTCGTCGTCGAGATGGCCGACGCGGAGTCCGCAGCGGCAAGCCGTGACGAACTCACCACGTTGCAGGAGAACTACGGCCTGGAACTCCGAGACGGGGTGCCCGGCGTCAACGAGGCCTGGCGGGCCGCCCCGGAGGACGAGGATTCGATGGTCCGCACGCACTACGTCAGCGATGACCTGCTGGTCCGAATCCAGGTCAGCGGCCCTAGCGAGCAGGCAGTCAGCGACAAGCACCAGGAGGTCCTGACGCAGCAGATGGTGTCCCAGGTGCCCAATGAGTGAACTCACGGCACTGGCCTGCACCATCGTCGCGAAGAACTATCTGCCCGCCGCGCGGGTGCTAGCCCGGTCGTTCCGGGAGCATCACCCCGAGCACGGCTTCGTGATCGCAGTGATCGATCGTGAACCCGGCGAGGAGCAGGACGAGCACGCGACCATCGTCGGCCCGGACTGGTTCGGCATCGACGACGAGGACTATCTGCGGATGGCCACCTCGTACACGGTCATGGAGCTGGCGACCGCGGTCAAGCCCTACCTGCTGCGCACACTCCGCCAGAGGGCCGACGTCGCCGTGTACCTCGATCCGGACATCCAGGTGTTCAGCCCGTTCGGCGAGGTGGTCGAGCTCGCCGCGTCGAATTCCATCGTGCTCACGCCGCACACCTTGGAGCCCATCCCCCAGGACGGCCTGGAGCCCGACGATGCGGTGATCATGGGCACCGGGATCTACAACCTCGGCTTCATCGCCGTCGGCGCGGGTTCGGAGGGGTTCCTGGACTTCTGGGCCTCCCGCCTGCGACACGATGCCATCGCGGCTCCCGAGAAGCAGCTCTTCACCGATCAGCGCTGGGTGGATCAGGCGCCCGCGCTGTTCCCGCACCACATCTGGCGCGATCCCGGTCTCAACGTGGCGTACTGGAACGTCTGGCAGCGGCCGATCGAACAGGGCCCCGATGGGGGATACACCGCAGCAGGCAGACCGCTGCGGTTCTTCCACTTCAGCGGTTACCGACCGGAGAAGCCCTGGCTGCTGACCTTTCACTGCGCACGCAAGCCCCGCACCCTGCTCTCTGATCACCCCGCGCTGCGGGCCCTCTGCGACGGTTACGGACAGGCGCTGCTGGCCGCCGGTTACGCCGATTCGGTGGAGTCGGTGCCCTATCGCTACAACACGCTCGGCGACGGGGCACGGATCACGCCGGTCATGCGCCGGGTGTTCCGCGCGGGCTGGATCAAGTCGGAGCGCGCCACCGGCACGCCGAGCCGCAAACCGCTGCCGCCCGCTCCGCCGCATGCATTCGGCGTCGACGGCGGCAAGGCGTTCCGGGACTGGCTGACGGCGCCGGAGGATGCACAGCAGGCCTCGGCGGGGCTGAGCAGATGGACGATGGCCGTCTGGCAGTCCCGGCCCGACCTTCAGGTGGCCTTCCCCCAGCCGTGGGGCGCCGACGCCGAGGGCTACCGGCACTGGTGTCTGAACTCCGGCACCAAGGAGAAGCAGATCGCCGAGTGGGCGCTGCCCACCAGTTCGCCCAAGACGAGCGCTCCCCTGGACCGGTTCGGCGTCAACCTGCTCGGCTACCTGACGGCTGAACTCGGGCTCGGTGAGATGGCCAGGATCGTGCACGAAGCGATCCGTCGCGCCGACGTCCCGATCGCCGCGGTCGTCGAGGACGAGCTCGTCTCGAACCGGACCGACCTGGACGCACCGGAGACCCTGGGCGATCCGCGATTCCCGGTCAGTCTGATCTGCGT
The DNA here is from genome assembly GCF_001941625.1 of Actinoalloteichus fjordicus. Lineage (NCBI taxonomy): Bacteria > Bacillati > Actinomycetota > Actinomycetes > Pseudonocardiales > Pseudonocardiaceae > Actinoalloteichus > Actinoalloteichus fjordicus. The sequence continues at coordinate 72,962 of NZ_CP016076.1, read as the reverse complement.
CAACGCCGATCAGATTCCGGCGGTGAGCGCGACCCATCCCAACGCGGTGCGCGACCGTTATCGCATCGGTCTGTGGGCCTGGGAGTTGGAGGACTTTCCGGAATCTCTGCATGCCTCCTTCGGAATGGTCGACGAGATCTGGACGGTGAGCGACTTCTGTCGAGAGGCCATCGCCCGACACTCCCCCGTCCCAGTGCACACGATCCCGGTTCCGGTGCGCGACACCGGTGCTCCGATCCGGCGGGATCGTGAGGAGGGCGAACCTGTTCGGTTCCTCTTCGCCTTCGACTTCAACAGCGTCGGTGAGCGGAAGAACCCCTGGGGCCTGGTCACGGCATTCCAGCGTGCCTTCCCCGATCGACAGGACGTCCGGCTCACGATCAAGGCGATCAACGGCGCGCTCCACCCGGAGGCGGCCGAACGGCTGCGTTCCCTGGCGGGTGCCGATGCGCGGATCGATCTGCTGGAGCGCTACCTGTCGGTCGCCGAGTTGCGCGCCCTGTACGCCGACAGCGACTGCTACGTGTCGCTGCATCGCAGCGAGGGCTTCGGGCTGACCGTCGCCGAGGCGATGATGCTGGAACTCCCGACGATCTCCACCGACTACTCGAGCACGACCGAGTTCATGACGGCGGAGACCGGGTGGCCGATTCCGTTCACCACGGTCCCGGTCGGCGAGCGCTGCGAGCCCTATCATGCCTCAGCGATCTGGGCCGAGCCCGACCTGGACGCTGCGGCCGAGGCGATGCGCGAGGTGGTGGACGACCCGGAGGAGGCCCGCCGCCGCGGAGTGGCCGCCCGCGCGCACCTGCTGGCGACCAGAAGTCTCGACACCACCGCGACCTGGATGCGGGAGCAGCTCGAGCGCGCCTACGCCACGTGGCGCGGCCGAGGCTCGGGCACTGCGCAGCCGACCCAGGAGCGGGAACCTGGTCCGATGGAGCCGCTGCACCGGGCTAGAGAGGCCCTGCGTTGGCGAGCCGACACGGAGATGCCGTCACGGAATCCGCTGGCGCCTGCACTTCGGCGCGCGGTGCTGCGCGCAGTCGATCACTACGACGTCCATCAGCGTCGAGTCCTCGGCGCCGTCACCGACGGTGTGGAGAGCAGCCTGCAGGCCGCGCATGATCGCATCGACGGCATCACGTCCCAGCTGACCGAACTCCACCAGCGGCAGATCGTCGGCGACGAGGACGTGAAGTCCGAGGTACGAGCCGTCGCGAACCGACTCGGCACGGCGCTGCGCGGTCACGACGACGTGTTGCGCAAGCTGGAGACCAGGCTGGACGAGCAGGCGCAGCGGTCCGAGGAGGAGCGTCTCGCCCTCGGCTCTACCCAGGCCGGGCACTCCGCTGAACTGCAAGGACTGCATAGGCGTGTCGACGAGACGGGCGAGCAGTCGTTCACCATGTTCGCCGAGCGCGACCGTCGCGCGGATCACCTCGACGTCGAACTGGCCCAGGCTCAGCGTGACCTCGACGCCTTGCACGCGCTCATCTCGGCCAGGCACAGTGCCGTCCCGACGGGGTCGGAGGTCGTGGTCTGCGATGCGGGCGCGCTGCTGATGCCGACGGACGAGGTCGTCCTGCCCTGGATTCGGTATCACCGAAGCTGGGAGCTGGACGAGGCCCGACTGATCGCTCGGCTGGCGGGTGAGGGCACCTTCCTCGACGTCGGCGCGCACGTCGGCTACCACTCGTTGCGCCTGCTCACGCAGTACCCGCAGCATCGGGTGATCGCCGTCGAGGCCAACCCCGACACGGTCGAGTACCTGCGCCGCAACATCAGCGCGAATCTCGCGCCCTCTGCGGCCGAACGTGTGGTGGTGCTCCCGGTCGCCGCCTGGGACACCTCGACGAAGCTGTCCCTGCTCGCCGCCGACGCCGACAACAGCGGTGACTTCCGGGTCAGCGAGTGGGCGGAGAACCATTCGCTGACGGTGCCCGCCGTGGCGCTCGGCTCGCAGGCAGAGGTGATCGAGGCACGGATCTCGTTGATCAAGGTGGATCTTCAGGGCCGGGATCATCGGGCGCTCGCGGGGCTTCGGGACATCCTGACCCGCGACCGGCCGCATGTCGTCTGTGAGTTCTGCCCGGAGCAGATCGAGGAGTTGACGGACGACCCGAAATCGGTGCTCGCCGAGTATCGAGAGCTGGGCTATCGGATTCGCGACGTCGCGGGAGAGGCGCTCCCCGACGACGCGATGATCATCGACGACGCGCGCGGCAGCGCCACGGGGTTCTCGACGCTGTGGCTGGACCCGTCGGCGTCCTGATCTGATGACGGCGGCGGAGACTCAGTCCAAGACCGGACCCGTCTCGGAGCGGACTGAACGGACGGCGACGACGGCCCGAGACGCGTCGGGGCTGAGCGTTCTCGGCACCGTCGCCGTCGTCCTCGTCCTGTACAGCTATCTCGTCGCGTTATGGCCGAACCGACAGGGTGAGGCGTTCGATCTCGTCGTCGTGCTGCGGCGGTGGGTGAACGAGCCGCTGGGCATCGGCTCCGACTTCGGTTTCGTCGGCATCGCACTGCTGCTGCTGATCGCGGGCTACCTCGGCGGGCGTTCGTTGGACCTGGAGTCACTCGGGCGTCTCGCGGCGCGCATGCTCGTCACCTTCTATGCCCTCGCCGCCCTCGCTGCGGGCATCGCCTTCCTGGTCGTCCTGGCAGGCGGGGAGGTCTACACGGCGCCTGCGGGTGCCGATCCGGACGGCGGCAGTCTCCTCGCGGCCGCGCTGCTGATCGCGCCGGTGACGGCCTCGGTCGAGGCCGTGCCCTTCGTGGCGGTGCTGACCTCGGTGCTGGTGTTCCTCATCGTCGCCGTGCTGTGTCGCCCCCTCGCCCGGCTCCATCCGGCGTGGGCAATCCTCGGGCAGATCCTTCTGTGCGCCGTGCCGGTGTTCATCGGGGTGGGCACCCCCGAGGGACCGCTGCGGTCACTCGGCCTGCTGGCGTTCCTGCTGCCGGTGCTGATCATCGGCCAGATCGCCTGGTCAGTCCGATACTCCACCGTCCCGCTCTGGCTCGGCGTGCTGCTGGGCATGACCACCTTCCAGGTGATGGCCTGGGCAGAGCATTCCTACCGCGAACTGCTGCACTGGTGGTACCCGTTGAGTGCCGTCTTCGCGGTGCTGCTCTTCCTGCTGCTGCTCACGCATCCGCCGAGATTCGGCGAGCACGGAGTGTTCCGCTGGTTCTTCGACCGCCGTCATGCGTTGCTGCTGTTCACTCCGACGATCGGGTGGGCAAGCCAGTCCGCGCTGGCCACCCTGCCCGCCGTCGTGGCCGTGGCGATCGGCGTGGGAGCGACCCTGGCGGCGGCGGACGGGTATCACCGGTTCATCGAGACCAGCCTGCGACGACTCCTCGACCGAGGCCGGCTGTCGGGAGGGTCATGATCGGCGAGATCATTCACGCAGCGGGCAGACGGCTGCGATCGCCACCGCGCCGATGTCCGCAGCCGTCCCCGGTGTCGAGGCTCAGGAGGCCTCGTCTGCGCCGGGCCGGTCTCACCGTTGAGGGAGCGCCGACATGACCGCCCGGCCAGGCCAGGCGCGCGACGAGGGGAGCCGAGCACCTCGGGCACGTCCCGATGACGCGATCACCGAGGCGATCCCCCGCGTCGTCGACGCGCGTACGCCCGGCACACCTCCGGTACGAGCCCCGAGTTCGGGTCCTCGACGACAGGCCGTCAGCGCGGGCACCCGGCCGGGACGCGCCCGAGGCGGTGGCATCGACGACGACGCGATCACCGAGGTGATCCCCGCCCTGGCCGGAACCGGCAGGGCACGTACCGACCAGAACGGTGCCGACGAGGGCGATGGGAAGGCCCGCGCCGAAGCGGTGCCGACCCCGCGCTCGCGGCGAAAGGACTACCACGCCGGGCTTGATCTGCTCCGCGTGCTCATGGCCGTCGCCGTGGTGTACACCCATCTCGCGATCTGGCTGGGGTCCAACGAGATCCTGTGGCCCGGTCACACCATCGTGCATCGCGGACTCACCACCCCGTTGAATCTCAACCTGAACCTGTCCTTCGTCGGTGTCGGCTCATTCCTACTGATCAGCGGCATCGTGATCACGAGGGTCGCCGATCGTGAGTCGCCGACCCGGTTCTTGGCACGGCGACTGGTGCGCATCCTGCCCGCGATGTGGCTGGTGACCATCGCGATGTACTTCCTGGTACAGGCCGAACTGGTCAGCCCGGAGGGCGATTCGACGGGCGGACCCGCCGATATCCTCACGAACCTGACGCTGACGACTTACTTCCAACAGCCTTCGGTGGTCCTGCTCGGCGTCACCTGGACCTTGGTCGTGCAGCTGCTCTTCTACACCTACATCGCCTGCACGATCCCGTTGTTACGTCGGTGGGCGTGGCTTCCGCCGCTGCTGGGGGCGGCGCTGATCTCGGTCGCCCAGTCCTGGGCGGCGGCGCACGAGGGCATCATCGCCTTTCGCATCGGGATGTTCACCAGCTACCTGCCGGTACTGTTCATCGGCCAGCTCATCGCGCTCGCCTACTCCCGACGCATCCCGCTTCCGGCCGCCGTCGGCCTCGGCCTGGCGCACTTCGGGCTGTTCCTCAGCGCCGACCTGCTCCAGGACTACATCACCACCGGCGTCGCACACACTCGCACTCTGCTCCTGCTGGTCCTGGTGGTCATGCTGGTGATGAACAGCAGCGGGCGCCTGGCGACCGCGCCGATGATCTCGGCGCTGTCGAAACGGTCCTACAGTGTCTACCTGGTCCACACCGCCTGCATCTATCCGATCATGGGCCTGATGACTCCGCGATTCGGTCCCGGCCTGGCGATCCTCGTCTCGATGACCGCCGTGGTGGTCGCCACGGAACTCCTGCACCGCTGCGTCGAGATGCCGCCCGTACGACTGCATCGAAGGTGGGAACGTCGTCGCGACCGCCGGGCGTCCCGCCGGGACGCCGACGAGGGGACCGCAGCGGTCAGGAGATCGGGTTCCGAGCCAACTCCGCGTTGATGCGACCGATCGTCGCGCTGTCCAGGAACGGTGCGGTGCCGCCGACCAGGTTGCGTTCGACGACCTCGATGACGATCACGTCCTGCTCAACGAGCATCTGGATCACCGAGTCAGGGTCGTCACTCAGCGTTCCGTAGTACTGCAAGGTCACGTCGCTGAAGAATCCGGAGACGTAACGGCTGGCCGCAGCGAGGAACGAGTCACCGATGATCGCAGTTCGCTCGGTGACCATGCCCGCGAGCGGCCCGATGCCGAAGTGCTCCGGCTGGTCGAGGTTGTAGTTCAGCCCGTGGGTGTTGTCCGTGACGCCGTCCGGTCGGATCCGATAGGTCATCCCGGCGCGCTCGGCATGCCGCCCGACGAGCACGGGCAGATCGGCGTCGCTGTGCCAGAGCGCGTCCTCGGTGGTGGTGACTGCGGCCGTGGACCCCGGACGAAGGTGTTCGGCCACGCTCGTCAGCATCGTGATGGCACCCTCGTCCATCCAATGCGAGTCGAGTGGGTAATAGGCGGGGCGGCCCAGGGCATCGCCAGCCTCCGCCAACGGCGTACGAAGGTCGATCGCTCCCGTCTCGGCGGGGATCCGCTCCCAGAACTCGGCGCCGACCTCGGTCGAGCAGTCCCGGCCCGCATAGTCGGCAGGCAGGTTCTCCGGAACCATCGTCGTCTTGTCCGGTGCGATCACCAGGACGAACTCCCGGCCCGATGCCTCGATGCCCGTCCTGAGTCGTTGCACCGCGTCGATCACCTCGTCGAGCGAGCGCTCGCTGTTGCACCTGCTGTCGACGTCGGCGCCGAGGTACATCCAGTCGTCCAGGCCCTCGATCGCCTTGGGATAGACCACCCTGCGATCACCACCGCCGTTCGGCGCGATGGGGCCGCTGCCCGCGTCGTCCCCTGCGCCGTCCAGTGACACGGACTCGCCGAAGAGCGTGTGGCTCACACCGTCGGCGATGGTGATGGCCGACTGCCGGAACGGCAGGTAGTCGATCGACCATTGCGGGAACTCGGTGAAGAAGCCCCAGCCGTGCATGACGTTCGGGAAGTCGACCAGCGCCCGGTTCTCGATCTCGGTCGCTCTGGCACCGAACAGGTAGCTGAACACCGGGGCGCCGAAGAAGAGCAGGGCGGCCAGCAACGCCAGGAGTTGGCGGCCGCCGTGGCGCGGGCGGTACAGGTCGTGCTCCCGAGGCAGCCATGCCTCGTGGACCTCGGGGAGTCGCACGCGAGGAATCGGCGCGGTCTCATCGCTCCGCTGCCTGGACATGTCAACACCCTAACGGTGGACTCGGAACGGTTCGGTCGATTCGGTCGCGTCCATCCTGATCGCTGCCTTCTCGCGGACGTCGGGGCGGGCGGTGTCCATGAACCGCCCGTGGTCGGCGACGCCGAAGCGGCCACGCCGAGGCTCTCGGGGGGAGAGCCTCGGCGGCGGTCGGTCTCCGAATCGCAGACGGTGCCGCGCCCCGCACCGGAGTCGATCAGTCGTCCCAGTCGTCGCGGTCGTCGCGGTCGTCGTCGTACCTGTCGTCGTCGTCGCGGTCGTCGTCGTACCGGTCGTCGTCGTCATCGTCGTCCCGGTCCTGCTCGACGTCGAGGACCTCACCGGTCTGGGCGTCGATCTCGACCTCCCACTCCGTCCGGTCCTGTCGCAGCTCGATGTCCCACTCGAGCCTGCCGTCGTCGGAGCCGAGGTCGACCTCGACGACGGTGGCGCCGGGCGCCTGCTCCTCGGCGATTCGTACCGCCTCGTCACGTCCGATGGCGGGCTCGGTGCGCGAGATCTGCGAGCCCCCGGCCGCGTCGGGGCTGCGGACGTCGTCCCGGCCGCCCGTGTCGCGGTCATCACGGTCGTCCAGGTCATCCCGGCCGTCTCGGTCGTCCCAGTCGTCTACCTGCTGGGTGGTGAAGGAGCTGGGGCTGACCTCGTTCGAACTCCGGTCGTCCAACGCGATGGCGGTGCCGCCGATCGCCAGGAGCCCGGCGGCTCCGATGATCGCTGCCATGATCTTCGGGTTGCGCATCAGATGTCCTTTCGTCGCTTCTCCGCTGGTGATGACTACATTGGCGGAGATCGACCTAGCGGCACGCTGCGTGATCCCTAACGACGAGTTAAGGAATTCGCGTGGTCTGGATGCGCGCCCCGACATCGGCGGAGCCGATCGGCTCCGGCGGACTCACCGTGCGGCTGCTGCGGCAGCAGGCCGCGCGCCGGCCGCCCACCCCCGCGTCGCAGGCGGTCCGCGCCGATCGGAATGCGCCTCGCCGGTCGAGTCAGCCCGCCGACGCCGTGCGCTCGCCCGACTCGCCCAGCACACCCCGGTAGTAGCCGATCTTCCGGTTGATCGCAGCGTGCCTGCCGCGCAGCTCCTCGATCTGCTCGGCGACCTTGGCGGCGTGCGTCTCCAAGAGGTCGACGCGTTCCGGGATCGTGTGCTCGCCGCTCCGCACCAGTTCCGCGAACTCTCGGAGCCTCGCGATGGGCATGTCCGTCTCACGCAGGCAGCGGACCAGGTTCAACAGCTCGACATCCGATGCCCGGTAGCGGCGGTGACCGCTCCGCGAGCGTTCGACCTCCGTGAGCAGGCCTGCCCGTTCGTAATAGCGCAGGGTGTCGTGGCTCATGCCGAAGCGAACCGACACCTCGCCCGGCGTGTAGTACTCACTCACGAGACTCGATCCTCCTTCACGGCCCGCGCATTCATCGACCGCGGCAGCGGCGATACACGCACGGGAATGATGGCACCGCACCTGCCGGAAGACCTGACACCTTATGGTCTTGAGCCGTGGAGCAACGACGACTGGGTGACTCAGGCCTGACCGTCAGCGTCGTCGGGCTGGGCTGCAACAACCTAGGCAGACCGGGGACCAGCACGGAGACGCTGTCCGGAACCCGCGCGGTGGTCAACGCGGCGATGGACGTCGGGATCACCTTCTTCGACGTCGCCGACGTCTACGGCGCCCCCCGAGGCCGCAGCGAGGAACTGTTGGGGCAGGCGCTGTCCGGCCGCCGGGACTGGGCGGTGATCGCCACCAAGTTCGGCATGGACATGCAAGGGGTCAACGGCCCCGACTTCGGCTCACGCGGCTCACGTCGCTACATCAAACGCGCCGTCGAGTCGTCACTGCGCAGGCTGGGCACCGACTGGATCGACCTCTATCAGCTGCATCGACCCGATCTGGCAACGCCGCTGGAGGAGACGCTGTCCGCGTTGGACGACCTGATCCATGAGGGCAAGGTGCGCTACATCGGGCACTGCAACCTCGCGGGCTGGCAGATCGCCGACACCGCGTGGATCGCCGAGACCGCGAAGCTCACGGGCCCCATCGCAGCGCAGAACCACTACTCCCTGTTGGAGCGCGAGGCCGAGCGCGAGGTGGTCCCGGTCTGCGAGCGGTTCGGAATCGGCCTGATTCCATACTTTCCGCTCGCCAACGGGCTGCTGACCGGAAAATACCGTCGAGGCGGGGAGACCCAGCCGGGGACCAGGCTCGCGGGCCGAGGCAGGCTGCTCGCCGAGGCGCCGTGGGATCGGATCGAAGCGATCCGCCACTTCGCCGATCAACGCAATCTGAGTATGACCGACGTCGCGATCGGCTGGCTGGCCGCGCAACCGGCAGTAGCCTCGGTGATCGCGGGCGCCACCATGCCCGAACAGATCAAGATGAACGCCGTCGCCGGGGACTGGCAGCCGACCCTGGCAGACTTGGCCGAACTCGACCAGATCTGTCCGCCCGGCCGTCGCTGAGTCCTCGGAGCCTCGCGCCGGTCGGCACGGGGATCTCGTGTCGTTCTCGGTCGGTCCCGGCAGACGGACCTACGGGCTCAAGGGAGAGCAGATGCAGATCACGGACACCGCAGCGATCGTCACCGGCGGAGCCTCCGGGCTCGGCGGCGCCACCGCACGGGCCCTCGCGGCCGGCGGCGCCACGGTGTTCGCCCTCGATCTGCCCTCGGCCGTCGATGCGGCGGCCCCCGTCGACGGAGTCCGGTTCCTCGCCGCCGACGTGCGCAGCGCGGAACAGGTGCAGGCCGCCGTCGAGACGGCCACGGGTTCCGGCCTGCCGCTGCGGGTCGCGGTGAACTGCGCGGGCGTCGCCGACGCCGGTCGCATTCTCAGCCGCAAGGGCGTCCATGACCTGGAGCTGTTCCGCAAGGTCATCGAGATCAACCTGATCGGCACGTTCAACGTGATGCGCCTGGCAGCCGAGGCGATGGCCGCCACCGAGCCGCTCGAGGAGGGTCACCGGGGCGTGGTCATCAACACCGCCTCGGTCGCCGCGTTCGAGGGTCAGGTCGGGCAGGCCGCGTATTCGGCGTCCAAGGGCGGCGTCGCGGGGATGACGCTGCCCGCCGCCCGTGACCTGGCCTCGCTGGGCATCCGGGTGATGACCATCGCGCCCGGCATCCTCAGCACGCCGATGATGGCAGGCATCACGCCCGGGTTCCGCGAGAAGCTGGAGTCGAACCTCCAGTTCCCCAAGCGCATGGGTCACCCTGAGGACTACGCGACGCTGGCCCTGTCGATCATCGCGCAGGACTACCTCAACGGCGAGACCATCCGGCTCGACGGTGCGCTGCGGATGCCGCCGCGCTGAAGCGACTCGCCGACCGAACACTGATCTATCTCGGGACCGCCGCGTCGCCGCAGCAGGCCGACGCGGCGCCGTCGGCGATCGACAGCACCAACCACGACCGTCCTCGGGCCTGCCTGGGCACCTGCGCCGCCGAGCGGTGCCCGATCGCCGTGGCGGGCCTGCTCGCGATCTCGCGCGGTCGGGGCATCGTGCATTCCGGCCGCAGGCCCCTCGGGGCGGAGCCGGGCGATCCCGAGCGACGGCGATGCCCCCGGCCTCAGAGATCCCCCGACTTCAGAGATCCCCCGCGTAGGGCACCTGCGTCATGGCGGTCGAGGTCATCCAGCGACGCAGGGTCAAGGTCGCCTGCACATCGTCCTCGTTGTAGCGGAGCAGCCGATCACGCTGGCGCGCGTCCGGTGGGAGGCCGTCCAAGCCGACCGCGTCGCGATACCAGCGCATCGAGTTCTCGCCCCCCGCCTCCGGATCTCGCCACGAGAACCCTGCCTCCGGCGCGATCGTCTTGAGTCCCCGCCCCTGTGCGCAGAGGAACTGCTCGCGGACGATCGCGAAGAGGTCGACCCATTCCTCGGACTGGATGAAGGCCCGAACCTCGGCGACGGCGGGCACGCCTGCCACGCCCTCGAATCGGCTCGCCGAGGACAGCAGCCAGCGGTTCTCCGCCAGCTCGTTGTAGCAGTAGGCCCGGAAGGTCAGGCCCCGCGCCGCGGCCCGCATCCGAATCGTCCGCAGCCACGCCCAGAACTCGGAGAACGACCTGGCCTCATCCGAGGTCGGGACCGGCTCCCAGGTCGCGAAGGCGCGGTACCCGGCGGGCTCGCCGACGTCGGAACCGGACAGCAGCGCGCCCCACAGGTACGCGCCGCCGTCGCCGAAGCTCTCCATGTCGACGTCCACCTCGACGTCGGCGCGCGGCACCCGGACGTCACGGACTCGGCGGATCATCGACAGACCCCGCAGCCACGCCCTGGCCAGCACGACGGAGTCACCGAACCCGGCGCCCATCAACGGCACCGGCGGCCTGCCCTGCGGGTCCAGGGCGGCGAGCCCGTCGACGGTGCGCACCCCGATGGAGCGGAACGCCGTCGCGTCCTCGCCCCGAACCACCAGACTGACGTCCCGATCGGCGCGCAGCGCCTGCTCGCACACCGGCCACCACGGGCAGGAACGGCATTCGAGAATGCGCGACGGCCGGGCCAGGGGCTCGTCACCGGCGGCAGCCGCCGCTGCGACGGCGAGACGGTCGGCGAACCGCCGGTCGTACTCGTCCAGCGCCGTCCGGCCGCCCGGCCAGTTGGGTGCCTCCAGGTCGTGCCAGACCACGACGTCGGCGTCCATCCCGATGACACCGCCTACGGCACGGTTCCGTCCGCCCGGCGCGGCGCTGCCGACCGACCTGCGCCTGCCCGACCGTGGTCGATCCTGCTCTGCACGGTCCCCGACCAGCCGAGCCTCGACCGCCTGAAGCAGGCGGTGGATGTGGGCGAGCCGGAGCTGGTCCCTGGCCTGCGGCCGCGCCTTGCGCCTCGGATCAGGCCGGGCGGCGGCGAAGGTCGGGGTCTCCAGCGGGCTGGTGCGCACCCCGGAACCGGGATCGCTCACCTTGTGCCGAACCACCAGGACGGGGAGATAACGGCCGTCGGCCCGCACGAGCAGGTCGATGCCGCCGCGTCGCCCGTGGTCGGGGTCGCCGGGCAGCTGCGCCCCCCAGATGAACGACGCCTCGGCCTCCATCGCGTCGAGCGTGGCGCGGGCTCTGACGCTCGACGGCAGGTCGCGGGCGATCTCGACCCAGTCGGCTTGGTGCAGGTCAGCGAGCCGCCTGCCGACGTTCGCCCGGTGGGTGGCCGCGTCGGCCATCCGCTGCTCGGCCGCCGTGTCCGGGCCTGCCTTGGGCGTGTCCGTCATCGTCGGGTCGTTCTCCAGATGAACCCGACGTCGACACCGCGTCACCACCCCCGCGTCGAGAAGCACCGTGTCCGTCACCCATCGAGCGTAAGCGCAAGCCCCGGCCTGCCGGGTCGATACCCGAGGTTGCACGCGCCCGGGGCCTGATCTGGCACGATTGGCGATCTCCAGCTGGTGTTCGCCAGGCGGCAGTCCCAGCCGGTGCTCCAGGACGGGGGCTCCAGGCAGGAAGGCGGAGGTGCTCAGGGCGATGGCACGACGAAAGAAGGACGATCCCTCTTCGAAGGGACGCGGCAGGCGGCTGGCGAGTCTGGCGAAGGTGCTGATCCCAGTCGCGGCGCCGGTGCTGCTGCCGTTCGCCGCAGGCGCGGCGGCCTCGGCCCGCGACGCCGTCGATCGGCTGCGGGCCCGGCGGCTCGGCGTCCCGGTCGAGCGGCTGGCCGAGTTCAGTGGCAAGGGTGCCGCATTGCACGCACGGATCGTCGGCGTGACGGAGGCGCTCGCCTCGCTCCGCGAGCAGGACGGCGGAAAGCACGAGGACGCCCGCTTCGCCGTCGGAATCGAGCCCCGGCTTCGGCAGCTCCTCGCCGCAGTCCGGGCAGCGGAGCGGATGCCCGGCGAACGGCGGCGGGCGGCGCACCGGGCAGTAGACGCCGAATTGGCGCAGGTGGAGGACGAACTGCTGCGGCGGTTCGGCCTCGGCACGCGCCCCGGATCGACCACGGACGGCGCCGGGCCCGCCGCATCGGCCCGTTCCGACGGCACGCGCACGACGGCGGGCTGACCACGACGCGATCACACCAAGGGGCCCGCAGACCCTGCTGCCCGCTGTCGCGTCCGCTGGCGTCCGTCGCCTGCCTGGCGCCTGCCTGGCGCCTGCTTCGGCCAGGTGCCGGGCAGGCAGCCGTCAGAAGATCAGCCCGGACGCCCGACGCGGACGTGGCGCCGACGACCGGCGCCGCCAGGGGTAGTCCCGACCGAGTGGAGCCCGCTCTAAGACCGGCTGAGGCGCCCGGAGAGCGAATCTCCCGCAGGAGCGGGCCTCCCCGTCACCCGGACACCCACCATCCCCCGAAAACGACATGGTCGTCGCAACCCCTCACATCGAGGCGTTGCGACGACCATGTGAACCCGCGCTCCTGCCGGGCCGCTGCCGTTCACGGTGTCCTCACCCTGCCGCCGTGACGAAGCCCTCCTGGATGAGCCAGTCCCTGGCCACCTGGTCCGGGTCCTGGCCCTCCACGTCGACCTTCGCGTTGAGCTCCCGCATCACATCGTTGTTCAGCCGCTCGGCCACCGGGTCGAGTACCTCCCTGACCTGCGGGTACTCGTCGATGACCTCCTCCCGCACCACGACGGAGGCGTTGTAGCGGGGGAAGAACTGCCGGTCGTCCTCGAGCACCACCAGGTCGAGCCCGAGGACGCGGCCGTCGGTGCTGAAGATCTCGCCGAAGTTGCAGACCTCGCCGTCGGCGGTGGCCTGGTAGATCGGCCCGATGCCGAGGGTGTTGATGTTCTCCGGCGGAACGGTGAACCCGTAGGTCTCCAGCACCCCCGGCATCCCGTCGTTCCGGCTCGCGAACTCGGTCTCGACGCAGAAGGTGGCCTCGGCCGGGTCCTCCTCGGCGAGCACCGCGAGATCAGAGAGCGTCTCCACCCCGAGGCGTTCGGCGTTCTCCCGGTTCATCGCGAAGGCGTAGGTGTTGTCCACCGGGGACATCGCCGTCCACACCAGCTGATGTTCCCGCTGGTCCAGCTCGGCCACCGCCTCGTACTGCTCCACGGCGTCCGGGATCGGATCGACGTTGCCGTTGTAAGAGATCCACGACGTGCCGGTGTACTCCCACATCATGTCGATCTGCCCGGCCGCCTGAGCGTCCCGCGCGCTGTTCGAGCCCTGAATGTTGGTCAGGTCCCGCACCTCGGCCCCTGCGGCGGACAGCGAGAACAAGGTGATGTATCCGAGCAGCCAGTTCTCGGTGAAGTCCTTCGAACCGACCGTGAAGACGGCCCCCTCGAACGCGGGATTCGCCTCAATCGAGCCCGGCCCGACCTCCAGGGCCAGGGCCGCGCCGGAGCTGAGCCCGCAGCCCGCGAGCATCGACACCGAGGCCAGCATCGTCGTCCCCCACAGGGCGACGCGGTTACGCGTCCGACTCATCGCAGTCCCTTCGGTCCGAGCAGCCGCTCGGCGAGCCCGCCGAGCCAGTCCACCAGCAATGCCAACGCCATCGCCAGCGTCGCACCCACCACCAGGATCGACGGCCTGCCGAGCTTGTAGCCCGCGTCGATCAGCTCGCCCAGTCCCCCGCCGCCGACGAAGAACGCCAGCGTCGCGACGCCGACGGCCAGCACCAGGGAGGTGCGCAGGCCCGCCAGCACGAACGGGACGGCCAGGGGCAGCTCGATACGGCGCAGGACGGTGAAGCTCGACATGCCGACGCCTCGACCGGCCTCCAGCAGGCTGGCATCCACCTGCTGGATGCCGATCATGGTGTTGCGCAGCACCGGGAGCAGGGCGTAGAGCGCGGTGGGGAGCACCACGATCCAGAACCCCGTCTGCCCGGTCCACAGGAAGAACAACACCAGGATGCCGATCGCGGGTGCGGCCTGACCGATGTTGGCGATGATCAAGATGACCGGTGCGACGAACCTGGCCCACGGCCTGGTCGCCAGGATCCCCAGCGGCACCGCCACCAGCAGCACGATCAAGGTCACCATGACGGTGATCTGGATGTGTTCCCAGGTCAGCGAGAGGAGCACCGGGAAGTTGATGTTGCGGGCCTCGATGTCGTCCAGTTCCCTGGTGAACGCCCAGACGAGCACTCCGGCGACCAAGGCCAACACGATCGCAGGCTCGATGAACAGCCGAAGCCGATCCGCGCGCCGCGAGCCCGAGTCCATCTCCGGCGTCGCACCCTGTGCGACGTCCGTGGTCACGACGTGGCCCCGTCGTCACCCTCGTGCTGCTCCCGCAGCTGCCGGATGGTGGCCATCAGAGTGTCGATGCCGACCACCCCGGCGTACTCGCCCCGCGACCGGGTGACCACGGCGTAACCGTCGTCGTCGGTCAGGATCGCCTCCAACGCGTCCTGCAGGGTGGAGGCCCGGTCGACGCTGTCGGCGACCGGCCGTCCCACCGTGGCCAGCGTGCCCGCCCTGCTCAGTTCACGCCGAGTGGCCCAGCGGATCGGCCTGCGTCGCCGGTCCAGCACCAGCCCCACGGCGCCCTGCCGCGATCCCAGCCGGGCCGACAGCGCCTCCGGAGTCTCCTCCACCGTCGCCGTCGGCACCTCTTCCAGTTCGATGTCCCGCACCCGCAGCAGCGTGAGCTGCTTGAGCGAGGCACCCGCGCCGACGAAGCCTGCGACCGTGTCGTCCGCCGGGTTGGCCAGGATCGCCTCGGGGGTGTCGTACTGGAGGATTCTGGACTGATCGCCGAGCACGGCGATCCGGTCGCCCAGCTTGACTGCCTCGTCGAAGTCGTGCGTGACGAAGACGATGGTCTTGCCGAGTTCGGCCTGGAGCCGCATCAGCTCGTCCTGCAGGTTTCCCCTGGTGATCGGGTCGACCGCGCCGAAGGGCTCGTCCATCAGCAACACGGGCGGATCGGCGGCCAGCGCCCTGGCCACGCCGATCCGCTGCTGTTGACCGCCGGAGAGCTGCCGAGGGAAGCGACCGATGAACTCGCCCACCTCGAGGCCGACCAGGTCGAGCATCTCCTCGGTCCTGGCCCGGATTCGCGCCTTGTCCCAGCCGAGCAGGCCGGGCACGACGCCGATGTTCTCCCCCACCGTCAGGTGCGGGAACAATCCGACCTGCTGGATGGCGTAACCGATGCTGCGGCGCAGTTCGTCCGGGTTCAGGCTGAGCGCGTCCCGACCGCCGATGGT
Source organism: Actinoalloteichus fjordicus (assembly GCF_001941625.1). Lineage (NCBI taxonomy): Bacteria > Bacillati > Actinomycetota > Actinomycetes > Pseudonocardiales > Pseudonocardiaceae > Actinoalloteichus > Actinoalloteichus fjordicus. The sequence goes on along the minus strand of NZ_CP016076.1, from coordinate 57,567 downwards.
GATCCGACCGGATGTCGGCTCGATCAACCTGTTGATCATCTTCATGGTGGTCGTCTTGCCGCAGCCCGACGGACCGACGAAGACCACCGTCTCGCCCGCAGGGATCGTCATGGTCACCGAGTCGACGGCGGGTGCCGACTGGTTGCCGTAGCGCTTGGTGACCTCGTCGAGATGGATCTCGACACTGTCCCCATCCCTCGAGCCCGACTGCGCTCCCGCACCGGCTGTACTGCTCGATTCAGACACGGACACCCCTTGACGTGGTCAATCGGCCGATCACGATGTACAGCGCGTCCAGCAACAGGGCCAGTGCGATGATGCCGAGCGTTCCCGCGACGGCCGAGTTGACCGCGTTCGCGCTTCCGACCCTGGCCAGCCCGGTCAGGATCTGATTTCCGAGGCCGGGGCCCTTGGCGTAGGCCGCGATGGCGAGGATGCCCATCAGCATCTGCGTGCTGACCCGCATCCCGGTGAGCACCGCAGGCCAGGCGAGCCGCAGCTCGACCCTGGTCAGCACCCTCCACCGGCTCATCCCGATGCCCCTCGCCGCGTCGACCACCGAAGGGTCGACCGCGCCGAGACCGACGATCGTGTTCCGCACGATCGGCAGCAGTGCGTAGAGCACCAGCGCCGTCACCGTCGGCGGCACGCCGAGCCCGAGCACCGGGATCAGCAGCCCGAACAGTGCGAAGGACGGCACGGTGAGGATCGCACTGGTCAGGGCGGTCGCCACCGACGAGCCCGCCGGGCTGCGATAGACGGCGACGCCGATCAGCACGCCGATGATCGCCGCGATCAAGGTGCACTGCACCACGGCACTGGCGTGCTGGAGGGCATCGACGCCGAGCTGTTCCCAACGCGAGCTGACGTACTCCCAGAGACTCACGTGGAACCGTCTCTGTTCTCATCGCTTCCGCTCCTCGGCGGCTCGTCCGCCGAGGAGCCGGGCAGCGTGGCGCCCGGGACGCCCGGCTGACCGGTGTCGCCCTTCTTGGCGGCGCCGACCTGAAGCTGGAAATCGCCCGCGAAGCGCTGGTTGCCGTGGATCACGGCCTGCTCCATCACGGCCTCGGCCTTCTCACTGCGGCGGACCATCGGGTCGCTGCGCAGATCCTTGGCCAGCGACACGCACAGCAGCACCATCACCAGCACGAAGGGTGCGGCGCCGAGGATCGTCAGGTTCTGCAGTCCGGCCAGCGCATCACCACTGCCGTCGCCGACCAGCAGCATGATCGCCGCCACGGCTCCGGTCGCCACGCCCCAGAAGATGACGATGGGTCGACTCGGCGAGATGGACCCGCGTTCGGACATCGTGCCCATGACCACCGAGGCCGCGTCGGCACCCGAGACGAAGAAGATCGCGACCAGCACCATGACCAGGACGCTGACCACCTCGGTGAGCGGGAAGGCGGCCAGCAGCCCGAAGAGCTGCGCCTCCTGTCCGCCCGCATTGGCGAGGTCTATCCCCTGTTGCTGTTCGTAGATCGCGCTGCCGCCGAGGATGGCGAACCACACCAGGCTGACGGCGCTGGGCACCAGGATCACGCCGCTGACGAACTGGCGGATGGTGCGGCCCCGACTGATTCGCGCGATGAAGAGCCCCACGAACGGCGCCCAGGAGATCCACCAGGCCCAGTAGAAGACGGTCCACCCGGAGAGCCAGGTGTTGACGGCGTCGCCGCCGGTGGCGTCGGTACGGGCGGCCATCGTGGCCAGGTCGTTGAAGTAGGCGCCGATCGAGGTGGGCACCAGGTTCAGGATCAGGACCGTCGGGCCGACGACGAACAGGAACAACGCGAGCACGGCCGCGAGCACCATGTTGATGTTCGAGAGCCACTGGATGCCCTTCGCGACGCCCGAGACGGCCGAGGCGATGAAGGCGACGGTCAGCACGGCGATGATCAACACGAGGACGGTGGTGCCGAGGTTGCTCGCCCAGCCGACCTCCTGCAACCCGCTGCCGATCTGGAGCGCACCGAGGCCGAGCGAGGTAGCCGAGCCGAACAGGGTGGCGAAGATCGCCAGGATGTCGATGAGCCTGCCGATCGGACCGTCTGCCATCCGCTTGCCGAACAACGGTGCGAAGGCGGCACTGATCAACTGCCTGCGGCCACGACGGAAGGTGCCGTAGGCGATCGCGAGTCCGAGCACCGCGTAGATGGCCCACGGATGCAGCGTCCAGTGGAACAGCGAGGTCGCCATCGCGGTCGAGACCGCCTCGTTGGTCTCGGCTGCGACGGTGCCGGGCGGGGGCGCCGTGTAATGCGAGAGCGGTTCAGTAACACCGAAGAACATCAGACCGATGCCCATACCGGCACTGAACATCATCGCGATCCACGAGACGGTCCGGAACTCGGGCTTCTCGTCGTCACGGCCGAGTGGGATGTTGCCGTATCTGCTTGCCGCCAACCACAGGATGAACACGACGAAGCCGGAGGCCGCCAGCACGAACACCCAGCCGGTGTTGGTCATCAGCCAGCCGAGTGCGGAGCTCGAGAAGTCGCCGAGTCCGCTGGTGTCCAGCATTCCCCAGGCCAGGAACGCCACCGCGAGCACCGCCGAGACACCGAAGACCACCCAGTCGGTCTTCGGACGCGCGGCCCTCGTCGCGGTGTGCGACGTGGCCGGTGCTTCGGCGGTGTCGGTTGATCGATCGCTATCAGGGTCTTCTGTCGTCACTTCATGTGCGACGCCCGGTCAGGGGCGCCCCTCCTCTCCATGGGAGGCACGCCCATTACTCAGAGCACCCATCGCGTGCTCTGAGTGAGAAGCATGCCGTCAGGGGCTCAACAGTTGCTCACCGCGCTCGCAGAAGCAACCAGACCCACGCGGGGTGTCATCGAAACGACACATAGGCTTGCCAGCGTGAGAGGGGTGTCTGGCGGTGGTCGCGGCGCGTTGAGCACGCTCAGCGGCACGCTGACGGCAGGCATCGCATCCTCACTCTCCGTGTCCGCACATGCCCTGGCAGGCGGGACGGCGCCCAACCTCGGCCTCACGCTGATCCTCACCGCGCTGCTCGCGGCCGGGCTGATCGCCACGCCGGGCCGCCGCCGGAGTCTGCCCGCCACCCTGCTCACGTTGACATTCGCACAGCTCGGGATGCACCTGCTGCTGGAGGCGCTGAGCAATCACGGCCATCCTGCGGCGGCGGAGACGACGGGCTTCGATCCACTGCTCATGATCGGCGCGCATGCGGCGGCGACGATCATCGGCGCGCTGCTGCTGACTCACGCCGAGCAGGTGCTGCGCCGGGGTCTCGGGGCCTTCGCCCGCAGCGTGGCCAGGCTCCGGCTGCTGTTGATCGACGGACCGGTCGTCGACACACCCCGGTCGTCGGACATCGCACCGCTGACCATCGGTCAGTCTCGACATGCCCGAGTACTCGCCCGTCGGGCCAACACCCGACGCGGCCCGCCTGCGCTCTCCGCACGGACATCACCGCGGTCCCGTCGACACGGCACGGGACCACTGCCGCCAGGAGAGAAAGCGACATGTCGACATTTTGCACTGCCCGCCGGCTCGGCGGAGCACTCGCGCTGGCCGGGGCCTTCGGCCTCGCGGGCGCGGGCACGGCCTTCGCCCACGTCACCGCCGTCCCCGACGAGGCGGCGCAGGGCGGGCACGCCACCCTCGCGCTGCGGGTGCCCAACGAGCGGCCCGACGCAAGCACGGTGAGCGTCTCGGTCACCTTCCCCGCCGAGCACCCGCTCAGCTCGGTCCGCACCCGCCCGCAGCCGGGTTGGACGGTGGAGGTCGAGCGGTTCGAGGAGTCCGCCGAGGCGGAACAGGAACCCGCGGTCAGCACCATCACCTGGACCGCCGAGGACGGCGCGGAGATCGGTCCCGACCAGTTCCAGGAGTTCTGGCTGAGTCTCGGCGGGCTGCCGACGGACGCCGATCAGCTCGTCCTGCCCGCCGTGCAGACTTACGACAGCGGCGAGGTCGTGTCCTGGGACGAGCCCCCGGCCGAGGACGGCGAGGAACCCGCCCGCCCGGCGCCGGTGGTCACCCTCGTCGAGGGTGACGGGGGGCATGGTCACGGGGGCGACGGTCACGGCGTCGACTCCGCCGTGTCCGGCGGCGAGGAGTCGGACGACCACGCCGAGGACACCGAGAACGGGTCCGCGAGCGGCGCGCAGGACGACACCGCACGGCTGCTCGGCGGGGGCGGCCTCGCAGTCGGCGCGCTGGGCGTCGGCTTCGGCATCGGGGCGATGCTCCGCTCGAAGAGGCGATGATCGTGCGGCGCGGACCGGCCTGGGCGCTGGCGGCGGCGGTGATCGGCCTGAGCATGGTCGGCACGGCCGCTCCCGCCTCGGCACACAACGTCCTGGTCGACAGCAGTCCGGCGAACGCCGCCGAGATCGACACCGCACCGGAGACGGTGGAGCTGGTCTTCGATCAGTACGTCCAGCCGGGCTTCAACACGGTGACCGTCACCGGTCCGGACGACAATCGCTGGGAGGAGACCAGCGAGGCGACCGTCGACGGCGAGACCGTCAGCACGACGCTGCATCCGCTCGGGCCCGCAGGCGAGTACACGATCGGCTTCCGGGTCCTCTCGGCGGACGGTCATACGGTTCGGGGCAGCACGACCTTCACCTTGACCGAAGCCGGTGGCGGCGAGGTTCCCCCGCAGCCTGCAGGCGATGCCGAGGACGCAGTGACGGACCCGGCCGACGACGGGTCGGCCGATGCGGGCGAGATGCCGGTCTGGCCGTGGATCGTGGGTGCGGCCGTACTCCTCGCCGTCGGAGTCGCTGCGGGTATCCGCTTCAGCGGCGGCGGCCCTGCCGAGAAATAGCAGGCGGCCGGATCGATCCCATAGAAGTAGTGAGCAACACTGGTGAGTAGTACTACTGGGTCAACGGAACATCGGGGCTCGCTCCGGTCTCCGCTGCTCACCGCCGGGGCGGGGGCACTGGTCGGGCTGGCGCTCGGCCTCGCCCTCGCCACCGCGTTCGACCGGTCCGACGGGCTGGCGGCGGACGGGCTCGGGCTGCCCGCCCTCCGCCTGGCCGTCGACATCGCGGGCACCGCAGTGGTCGGCCTGTCCGTCCTCGGTCTGCTGCTGCGCCCGTCGACCAGACACGGCACGACGGCGACCGCCGCCAAGGCGGCCTCCACCGCGGCTCGCACCGCGGGCGGCTTCGTTGTCGCCGTGGCCGCGGCGTGGGCGCTGCTCGCGTTGATTCTGCTGTGGGCCCAGGCGGGCGCCGCCTCCGGCGACGGGTTGACGATCGCCCTGCCCCGCCTGATCGACTACCTGGACGCCGTCGCAGCGGGGCGGGCTCTGCTCGTCGTGGTCGGCGCCTCGGTGGCCTGCGGCGTGCTGGCCGTGCTCGGACGGCATCGCGCGATTCCGAGGTGGGCGCCGCTGCTCATCGCACTGCTCGGCATGACGGCACTGCCGCTCACCGGGCACGCGGCGGTGACCAGCCTCGACGCCGTGGCGGTGGCCTCGGCGGCGGTGCACGCCGGAGCGGCCTCGATCTGGGTCGGCGGCCTGGCCGCGGTCATCCTGTTCGTGGCGCCGCGACGGGGCCTGGCCGCCAGGGTGCTGCCCCGCTATTCCACGGTGGCGGGCTGGTGCCTGGGGATCGTTGCGCTGAGCGGTCTGCTCAGTGCGCTGATCCGCATCGATCTGACGATCTCCGCGCTGTTCACCACGGGATACGGCGCCCTCATCCTGGCGAAGACCGGCGCGCTCGTCCTGCTCGCCGTGTTCGGGGCGCGGCTGAGATTCCGGGTCGTCCCCGGAGTCGTCCGGCACCACGGCCGAGGCCTGATCGGTTGGGCGTCCGTCGAACTCGGCGTCATGCTGCTCGCCTTCGGACTTGCTGCCGTGCTCGCGATCGCGTAGCCGCCGAGCCGACCCGTCTCGTCTGATACCGACGGGCTGGTGATCACGGCCGAGTGATTCCGGCCTGCTGCGAGTGGCAGCGCCCCAGCCGCCCGGCGCCGCTGACGGCGGCGAGCCGCCGGGTCCCGGCAGGCGAGGGCCCCGCTTCTAGAACCTGCCGATATGCCGCAGTGCGCGGGCGGCGTCGGGGCGGCGCGTCATCCGTTCCAGGGTCGCCACACATTCCCGCCCGCGCCGGTGCAGTTCTCGCCTGCCGATCCAGCCCGCTGCGAACCAGCGGTACGCCTGCCCGAGCATGACCAGTGCCGCGAGGTACTCCGCCGCACGTCGTGCCGAGGGTTCGGCGAGCCCGACGACCAGGGGAAGCTGCGCATCGACCAGTTCATCCAGCATCGCGGCGGTGCGCAGCGCGCGCCGTTGCGCCGAACCCTGTCGAACCCGACGTTCCCTGGGCCACGCCACCGACAGCCACCTCGCCTACATGCGACCGCCCTGCCCGTCCACGGTCCGACCAGCGACGACGACCGCAGACGGTGCGGTGGAGTCGATGAACGGTCGCCGTGACACGGCAGGGACGCTCTTTCGGTCGGACAGCCTGGCCATCGCCGAAGGACGCCCCGTTGTTACTCACCCGGACGGCTCACCCACATCGGGTGATCAACGATAAGGCGTCCAGGGCACGCTGTCGTCACCAGAACGCAGCGAGTCGAGGCGGAGCTGCAATTGGGCTCGGACGCCGGGGTTGCTGCGCAGAATCGGCAGCACGCTGGTGGTCAGTTTGAGTTCCCGCACGTCACGCAGTACGGAGAACCCCGACCATCGGGTGATGTCGAAGCCGTACTCGTGAGCCAGCAGCCGTTGCTGCTCCTCCGGATGCAGAAAGCGCTGCGCCCCGACCGCGAGCGGGGTCAGATCCCATTCCCTCGGACCCACGCACGCCGAGTCGAAGTCGCAGATCACCGTGCCGTCCGGGCCGGGGATGAGGTTGCCGAGGTGGGCGTCACCGTGCAGGACTCCCTGCGGCAGCGGAAATCGCAGATCCAGCAGCCGCTCCGCCACGTCGGCGCAACGGCGCTCCAGAAAGCCGCGGTCGCGGTCGGACAGTTCCTCGGCGTCGGCGAGCCTGCGACGCACGTCATCCAGGGGTCGCCAGGTCGGCAGGGGGAAGTCCGGGGCGGGCAGCCGGTGGATGTCGCGCAGCAGCCGAGCGAGCTCCTCGGCACCGGGAGGCGACCCCACATGGGGAATCGCCTCCCAGACCGTCGCCACCTGTCCGCCCGCGTAGATCGGCTGGTCGAGACCCGCAGGCAGCCGGACTGCGGCGACGCCGTTCTCGGCGAGCCACCGGGCCATCCGCACGACCTTCTCCGCGCGATGCCGCAGGCGGGCCGAGGCGACGATGCGCACGACGTGTCGCCGATCGGCCAGTTCGAACACCGCGTTGTTCGTGAAGCGGAGCAGGGTCGCTCCGGCAGGGTCCAGCCCGACTCGGGCGCACACCTCGCCCAGGGCGACGGTCAGCTTGGCGATCGTGAAACGACCGTCGAGTCGGTTCTCCGCGATCACCGTCATGCCACTCGGTGACTCCTGATCCGCTCCGCGAGCTCCCTGCTCATCGGGTTGGCGGATCGCTTCTGCGCGAGGTCTTCGAGCGGTCGCATCCGGTCGAACACCCGCTTCGAGCGCACGTGCTCACTGGCGTCGAGCGCGAGGGCGCCCATCGAAGCCCCCTGGTCGGTGTCGCCTTCGATGAGGTGGTTGAGCGCCAGCATCGTGCACTGGAACGCGACGTTCCTGGTCGGCACACCGCCGTAGTCGTTGATCGCCCTGGTCAGCGAGTTGATGGCGATCCTGCTGTGCTTCGGGTCGGCGTCGTCCTTGGTCGCCAGCTCGGTGTGGATCGCGCCGATCATCGCGAACAGGTCGGTCTCGTCGAAGAACCGCACCCAGCCCGGCGGGTCGGTGCGCTCGCTGCGCTCGAACATGTCCTTGGCCATGTTCACCAGGTTCTTGGCGGGTCGCTCCATGCCCAGCTTCGCGTAAGCCCAGGCCTCGTTGGCGCAGAGGACCGCGGTGGTGAGCTGCGAGCCGGTGTTCTGCGCCGCCATCTGCCCGAGCTGGAACAGCTTCAGCGCCTCGTTGGGCTCGTCGTGGTGCAGGTACAGCCGTCCCGTGCGATAGAGCACGTTCGCGACCAGCGAGTCGTCCCCGCCCCGGCGAGCGAACTCCAGCGCACGCGAGAAGTGACCGCGCGCGGAGTCGATCAGCCCGGTGTCGAAGGAGGTCCAGCCCGCCAGGTTGTGCAGGTCGCCGATGGCGACGAACAGTCGATTCTCGATCCCGTCCCGGCGCTGCGCGCTGAGCAGCTGCTGTGCCCACCGAAGCTGGGCGATCACCGCGTCTCGGCAGAATCCCCCGCCGTGTCGAGAGTCCAAGGAGCGCAGCGCACTGGTCGCCGCCTCGATCTGACGTACGTCGGTCACTCCGATCCGCCCCGGAATCGGGGTCTGATCAGAGGCAGGTGCCCAGCCCTCGTCTTCACCGAAGACGGCCGCGCCGACGGTCACGGCGGCAGCGTGCGCCAGGAATTTGCGGCGCTTCACCGATTCGTCCTCCTCCGACTGTGGGTCACCGGACGTGCCGACGACCTTGATCGCAGTGCCCTCGTCATAGGCCAGGCCCATGAACCCCCGAGGCACCCCCAGTCCGTCCGCGATCCTGACGAGCACGTCATAAGCCATGACCTGCCTGCCCTTGAGGATCTCCGAGACCTCGGACTGCGACTGGCCCGTCGCGGCGGCGATCTGACGCTGAGAGATCCCATGCTTGCGAAGCAGCTTGTAGACGGAGCTGATCTCGCGCTTCAGCAGCGCCTCGCGCATCTCCTGGCTCTCCCAGAACTCCGATGTAACAAGAGAGCTACGCGAACCGATGGTGTTCATTTGAACCCCCTCCCGCTCCAACGGGCGTCTCCCGCAGAGTAAGGCCACGTTGTGCCGCGGTGAAGTCCCGATCGGTGGAGCTGATCGGCCCCGCCGAACATCGCTGACCGCTTGTCGTCGAAGTGCAGCCGATCAACGCAATCGGTCTCCCCATGACAACGCCTGTGAATCAAGGTTGTACCCGGAACGGCGGAACACGGTGCGATCGACAGTGAGGAACCGAGAGTCGTGAGCTTGACGAGTCAGATCGGCCCCCTTGCGGGGGGTGACACGGAGCAGGCGGACCGTCGCCAGAGCCTCCGTGCGGACTCGGCTTCGAGCAGGGCCGAGGGACTGCACGACGGCGGGCCGTCAATCCACAGCAGTGGCGGGCCGTCAATCCACAGCAGTGGCGGGCCGTCAATCCACAACAGCGGCGGGCCGTCAAGGCACCACGACGGCGGGCGGGACCTCGGCGACAGCGGGTCCGTCGAACCGCACGGCGGCAGGCCCCACTGGTTGGTGGACTGTCGAGACGTGGCGAACCGCGCCTGCGTCATCACCGTGCTCGTCGATCACGGCAGGGTGGTCCTGCTCGGACCGCCCGGTGAGACGGCCGTGCTGACTGCGTCCGAGGTCAGTCGACTTCGGACGGTGCTGCAAGAGGCCGCCGAGCTGGCGGAAAGGTGACGTTGCGGTGGACGAGATTCTAGGCCGTGTCCTGCGGACGGCAGTCTGGGAACGGCTCGACATGCTCACCCGGCTTGCTGAGCGCGCCGACACCTCATCGTTGTTGTCGGTGGCTCGCTCGGAGCTGCCCCGTCTGACCGAGTGCTGGCGCGAACTGCTGAACGCGCATCAGCCGGACAACCGAGGAAACTGCCGCGAGTGCTCGACTCGCTGGCGACAGCAGCAGGCGCCATGCGAGGTGTGGCGAGCCGCCTACGAACACCTGGTGATGGGCGGGCTGGCACCGGAGGGTGTGTCGAGTCCGGCACCCGAGCCCGCCGGACTGCCCCAGGTCGGAACTCCAGGCAGGTCCCCCGTGTCCGTCGGAGCTGCCTGAACATCGAAGACGGGCGGTCTCGACCTCGTGCCAACCCCCGACTGGAGCGAGTTCGATCAACCGCCTCGGTACCGGTGGTCCGCCACCGCACGGCCCCCGACGGTGCACGGCGGGCCACCGGTCACCGAAAGACCTCGCCGGGCACGGCGACACCGACAACTGCACAGTGATCTTCATCGGCAGAACCGCAGCACGTCTCTCGTCCGCTCCGTCGCAGCCACATCCCGGTCGCAGTCGCATCCGGGTCACGGCGACATCCCACGGACGCAGTGATCGAGCGCGAAGCCGAGCCCGAGACTTCCGCGGGCCGACACTCACGTCCCTCCCCCGACAGTGTTGGTCCGCGGATTCCAACCGGCCTCGGTGTCCGTTGCCTTCACACGGACATCGAGGCCAGCCCAACCCGAGCCCATCACGAGATGGGGCCGAGTCCGTCGACGCCCACACGACGTGACCGCCCCACGAGAGGCGGGTGGCCGCCCACGCCACCCGCCTCTCGTCATACCTTCGTCAGCGTCACCGATCCGGCATCGATGAGTTCGTCGCCGAGCTGCCGTCACCGCGCCCGGCAGACGATCCCGTTGTGCGTCTTGATCTCCCCGTGCCGCAGCACCTCGAACCCGTTCTCATACGCGTAGAGGCCGAGCTGAGCGACGTTCTGCAGCTCGCGGTACGAGAAGTTCATCAGGTCGCCGAACAGGCGGTAGAACGCCTTGGTACGCAAGGCGATCCTCGGCGTCGTGAGAATCGCGTAGCCTCCGGGCCGGAGGAAGCGCCGATGCCAGTCGAAGGCCATCGGCTTGTACTGGTCGGGAAAGTGCTCGACCAGGCCGATCGACACGACGATGTCGAACTCGGGGCCGAAGTCGAGATCACGAATGTCGGAGACCAGGTACGAGATGTCCATCTCATCGCGGTGCCAGACCTTGGGCGCCCCGGTGGCCGGATCGGTGCCCAGGAAGGGATAGTCGGTCGGGAAGGCCCCGAAACGGCCCGTCACGCAGTACTCGTCGTAGTCGACGAGTACCACCTCGCCCCCTGGATACATCGCGGAGAGCAGCATGGCCTCGTAGCCCTCTGCCGCGCCGAGGAACAGGATTCTCGGCCGCTCCACGTCCAGGCCGCTGAACAACGACCGTTTCGCCCTCGGGTCCCATACCGTGTCCCCGACTCGATGCGCCTGGTTCCAGATCGTCCACCTGGCCACCTCGGACATCGCGGCGTAGGCGGCCTTGATCTGCATGGCGGTCAGCTTCAGCCCTGCGCTGCGCAGCGCGGCGACCCTGGCCTGCACCGGATCGGCGTCGAAGAGCGATTGGAAGGATCGGTTGAACATCTGCCACGCCAACGGGATCGGGAGCGACTCGTCGTGCTCGGTCTCCCATTCACGGCGTTCGCGAGACCAGTTCTCGACCCGGAACGGCCTGCCCACGTCCCGCCAGCTCAGGCGGGAGAAGTCGATCGGCCTCGCATCGGCGAACACGTCGCGGGTGGTGGGTCTGAGGTCGACTCGATGGGTGTCACGGATCTGGGTCCGGCCGAGATCCGCGTCGGTCCATCGCGATGACGACGAGATCGATGTCATGGCGCCTCCTGTCTCATTCGCTCGATCTGGTAGCGCACCGTCGCCCCATGCGAAGGAGATCGTTAGAGAGGGGAGGAGCCGCCTGCTGAGCCGCCCTCCCGAACGCGAAACTACTTCGCATACTAGGTGAGACGCAGCTCACGTGAAAAGGGCCGGACCCGAGCGGATCCACCGACCGCACCGTGAGGAGAGTTGCTGTGACCATCGCCCCGACCTCGCTCCGTAGGCGACCCGTGCAACAACGCAGCACACAACGGGTCGAGAGAATGCTCAGCGCCTGCGCCGAACTCGTCAGCGAGCTGGGCTACGACGGTGTCACGACCACCCTGATAGCCGAGCGGGCAGGCGTCGCCGTCGGCTCGCTGTATCAGTTCTTCCCCGACAAGAAGGCCGTCGTCGCGGAACTGACCCGTCGCAACCTCGACGACTTCCTCGTCAGGGTGCGGGAACAGCTCGCCACCAGCACGCCGGGCGACTGGTGGGGAGCGGTGGACACGGTCTTCGACGTGTACGTGGCCATGCATCGGACCGTGCCGGGATTCTCCCGACTGCACTTCGGTGACGCCGTGGACCTGCAACTCCTCGACGAGCGCAAAGAGAACAACGCGCTGATCACCGACGGACTCACCCGGTTGCTCGCGCCTCGGTTCCAGATCGCCGCCGATCGCCTGCGGCTGCCGCTGGCCGTGGCGATCGAGGCCGCCGACGCGGTGCTCAACCTCGCGTTCCGTCGCGATCCGATCGGGGACGGACACGTCGTCGACGAGGCCAAGGCCATGATCCGAGGCTATCTGTCGGCACGACTGAATCCGGCGACGGAATGACCAGCCCCGCGACGAGCGGTGTCCGAGTCGCGCCGAAACCGAAACCGAAGCCCAGCCAACGACATGACACGAACCTGCGGACGACCCGGCACGGCGGCCCGGCAGCGGCGTCGGGCCGCGCGTCGATCTCGACTCGGGGTCCCCGCAGGCCGACGAGTCCGACCGCGCGGCGGCAGACGCGGAGGTCGAGCCGCCGTATCAGCACAGGCTGATCAATCAAATCCGTCGATCTCCATCGAGGCACCGACTCGGACGGCCAGGTGTGTCGGCCGTCCGTCAGGTGAACGATGGTGACGACGTCGAGCGCCCCCACCCGGAAGCGGCCCGAGAGGGGGATGCACGCTCATCCGGCCAGGTGCACGCCTCGCCTGGCGCGATGCCGCCCTTCGCCCTCGCGATGCGGTGTCACCAGGACCATTCCGTCGGTGCACTTCCCGCAGTCCTCACAGGAGCACTCGAAACGCAGCAGCACCGCGGTCCGCGTGTTCTCCACCGACTCCTGGTGCCACCGATGCACTCCCGCCAGGCACGAGGAGCAGCGACTGTCCCGACGTGGCATCCGCAGCAACGCAGGCTTCTCGGAGTGCCGCGCCTCCCGCCCTATCGGACGACAGCTGGACCCGCTCGGCCACGAGGTGTCCCTGAGCGGCCAGGTCCACTCGGCGAGTGCAGACGATTCCACGGTTACCACTCCTCAGCACGCGACGCGCAGCTACCGCCGGGCATGATCACGCCGGGCGGACTCGACCCGAACCGGGCCGCGCGACACGACCGTCCGCACGCGCCGACGCGCCACGACCCGGCCGTTCACGGAGTGAATATCGGCATCTCACGGCGGCAGGCGGAGGACCTGACCTATCAGCCGACCGGGTGATAAATGATCTTCATGGGTGGGCGGCGGCCTCGATTTCCCTGTGCTGCCAATGGTTTCCGTCGATCACGACCGTCGGCGGGCGGCATCGGCGAAAGGCATCGGGACAGGCTGCGACGAGCGACGGCGCCGTCGCCGACGGCCGCTGCCCGCACGACTCAGGTCACCTCCGCCGCAGCCGGATGGTGTTGGCGAACGCGGGGTCCAGGCGCGCGCCGAACTCGCCGGGCACCACCCGAGCGGCCGTGATCGGCACCATCATCCAGGGCTGTCTGCTGCCGAGCAGCGGCGAGTACACGGGCACGAACGCCTGGTCGTACAGCGAGACCGCGAAGTCCGTCGAGACGTTGCCCTTCCGGTCGACGGCACCGGTCCCGTGCCACGGCAGCAGACCGGAGCCGCCGAGACCGGAGAAGCCGCATCGCCCCGGCCTCGGCACGTTCGTCAATCGGACCCGTGCCGGGAAGACGTCCTCGTAGTTCGAGTCGTGGTCGGCCCGCCGAACGACCACGTAACGCACGGCCGACCGCCAGGCCCGCCGCAACACCTGCCTGCGCGCGTCGAGCACGGCTGCGTCCGCAGCGGACTCCCGTACGTCGAAGACATCGGCGAACACCCTCGCCGACCAGTTCATCGAGTCCACGGACGGCGGGACGTCGGGCGCGGTCGAGTAGAGAGCCGAATGGAAGAAGTCCGGCAGGGCCGCGAGGAGATCGTGGGCCAGCCCGGCATCGAGGACGCTGTGGTCGGGCAGAGCGGCTCGGCGGGCGACGGCCGCCAGCGTGCCGATGGGATCCTCGGCCACGTCCAGGCCTGCGAGAAGGGCGACCAGACCCCGGTGATACCGGCGGATGCGGCCACGCCGCTCTGCCTTGCGTTCCGAACTGAGTCGGTGGTCGGCCAACTCGTCGATGTCGGTCAGCTCGATGACGTCCTCCGCGCCGACCAGTGACAGGTAGCCGTGGAGTTTGCGCTGATAGGCCGCGGTCGCCGAGTCCGGACGGGAGTGGAAGTGCTGGCCGTCGGTCAACACCGTCAGCCGCACCCCGGGCGGATAGATCTGCGCGACCGCCTTCGCGAGCTCTCGCAGCCGGACCAGGACGCCGAGCTCGGCCAGGTCGGGCAGCGGGCCCGAGGCCTTCAGGCCGTTCTGACCGTGCTTGATCGGGAAGCCGGTGATGACCATGCGGATCGGGGCGTCCCGCGCGAGGAACGGGCTCATGTCCCGCATCGCCTGCTCCGGCGGGTAGTTGGACCGGGCACCCTTGATGAACTGCTTGCGGGTCAGCAGGTGGTGGATCAACAACACGGTCTGCTCCCGCTCGGAGTCCACCGCGTCGAGTCGATCGGCGAGATGCCGCCGCGCGTTCGCCGCCACCCGGACCGCCGCGCTGTCGGCACCGTGGACCAGCGCATCGACGATGGACCTGCTCTCCGCCATGGACAGCCGCACCGCCTGCCCCCGTGCGGGCCGGTTGGCTCGCAGTTCGCCGATCCGCAGACCCGCCAGCGAGCAGGCATAGGAGAGGCGGGGCTGTTCGGCCGTCTCCGCGGCGGGCCGGGGGGTGGTCTCGAAGTTCTGGATGGTCGGGCTGATCGAGGAGGCCGCCGAGACGCCCGCCGAGGACGGGCCGACGACGAGCCGCACGGCCTGCGGGAACTCACGGACGAGCAGCGGCCAGTTCGCCGAGGAGTCGGCGATGACCGCCACCGTCTCCAGACACTGCCTGCTCTTGATCTGCGCCACCGTCTGACGTATCTCCCCGCCCTTGGCGAGGAACACCTCACCGCCCGCGTCGGACACGTCCCACCGGAATCGACGCAGTCCGGGCAGCGAGCCCTCCGACTCCGAGGAGCCGAGCTGGATCAGCACCGACGGTCGATGCCGCGTCTGCCCGGCCCGTCGGGCCTGGGTGCGCCCGCGCACCTCGGCGAGCACGTCCTTGAGCTGTTCGTCCTGCGTGGTCGACACGCTGTGCACGAACCGACGCAGCGGATGGTCGGTGTCGAGTCGAGCCGCGGTGTCCGGGCGAAGGAATCGCAGCTCCTCCACCAGCACGGCGGTCACCGCCCGCCGGACCTCGGCGGCGGGGTACCGATCGAACCAGCCGGTACAGCGGCGGAAGGCGACGGCCAGGACGCCCAGCAGGTCGTACAGCGCCCGCATCCCGTCGCCCGCCTCGCCGTCCCCTGGACCGAACGCCTCGGACGGCGCCGCCGGGTCGAGGAGCACCATCCTGCCGGTGAGGTGCAGCTCGGGCGACAGCTCGACGGCGACGTTCTTCTCGTGCAGGGCGGACAGATCGAACCCGTACCGGTCGACGAGGACGCGGAAGACCGTGACGATCGGACGTACGACGAACTCGATGAAATGGTCGAGCTCGCTCTCGGAGCGCTCGAAGCGATTCTCCAGCGCCCGTTGCAGCAGCGTCGGGGAATGCCGGTCCTGCCCGCTGATCAGCGCGTTGATGCTGACCGACAGCGTGCCGCCGGGGAACTCCGGATGCGCCGGGTAGACCTGGGTGGACCGCAGCACCGAGGTCGCGCCGGACGCGGCGTCGACCAAGGCCAGCAGCGCGGGCCTGCCTGCCGCGTAGAGCCGGAGCAGCGGATCGGTGCGCAGGATCTCCGTCAGCGACCAGCAGCGGTCCAATGTGCTCTGCGTCTGCCTGCGAACGACGTTCTCGGCGGGCCAGATCTGCTGCGATCCGCCGAGGAGCGGCGCCGCGCCCGGTTCGGTCTCGAGCTCGACCCGCCAAGGCCCCCGGCCGCCCCGCAGATCCGGCTCGGCCAGCAGCAGGGTCCCGCTCGAGGAGGTCAGCTCCGCGACGAGGGTGCGGTGGCTGATCGGTGACCGGCTCGCGGCGACGTCCGGACCCCCGACCAGGGGAAAGGTGACGGTCCCGTCCGGATTGGTCAGAAAGTGCAGCCTGCGTCGCGCCTCGTCCGTCAACGACTCGGGCAGCGCCGCGCGGGGCACGAGGGTGTCGACTCGATCGGCAGGCAGCATCGCGCAGGGCAGCGCGAACGGACCTCGCGGCACCGCAGGCAGCAGATCCGACTCGCTCGCGACGACGTGGCGCTCACCGAGCACGTCGAACCGGCGTCGATCCCCGACGGTCCTGTCCCGGAAGACACCGCCCGCCTCGGCCTGCCCGACGGTGTCCTGCTGCCAGTCGAGGTCGGTCCGTGATCGGGTCTGCCGCAACCGCACCAGCACCCGGTACAACGCCAAGCGGTCGACGGGCCCTCGGATTCGGATTCCCGCGCCGGTTCCCGGACCGGTGAGCAGGATGCCGGTGCGATTCTCGACGACGGTGAGCGGATAGCCGCCGTCGCGCAGAAGTGTGTTGAGCTGTTCCCCGGTGAGCACCTCCTCTGCCGCCATTCGGGCTAACGGAGCCGGTCTCAACGCGTCCGGTCGAGGAATGCTCGGGCCTGTTCTCGCAGGCGCAGTCTCAGTGGCCGAATGCTCCCAGGACAACAAGAGCCCGTCCTGACCCATCACGCGCGCATACCTCCCCCACCGGATCCGCGACAGCGGTTGTCACGCGAAGAAGCATTGTCGCAACGGATCGCAGCGGAGTCGAACCTGCTGGGTAAGCACCTGACCACCCAGGGGAATGAAACAAGTCGCCCGGTATGGCCGTTATGACTGCGGAACGTGTCCATCGCGCACTCTTATGAGTAAGCGCGACAGGAACACACAAGAAGCTCACGAGTCGGGCGGAGTCGGCCCGGCGAGGCGCCGATTCTTCTCCCGACGAACCCGGTCTCGCCGAGGAGCCGCAGGGGCGACTACCGCCGAGACCCCAGCCGCGTCGATCTTCCTCCGTTGCGCGGCTCGACACTCCGTCCTCGGCTTCGCCGGGATCGACCTCCACGGAGTTACAGGGCGGCCAGCGCCTCCGGAATGGGCGTCGAACCGTTCACCAGCTCCGCCGTCACCCCGGCCAGCTCCGGACGATCCAACAACCCGAGCAGCACCGAGGCGACGTCGTCCCTGCTGATCGATCCCGGCTCGGTCGAGGACGCCAGCCGCACCAGCCCCGTCCCCGGTTCGTCGGTCAGGGAGCCCGGCCGCAGGACGGCCCAATCCAAGTCCTTCGTCCGCAGCTCCTCTTCGGCTGCCTTCTTCGCCCGCAGGTAGGCGGCGAACACCTCGTCGATGCCGGGATCAGTCGCCCGATCCACTCCCATCGAGCTGACCAGCAGATACCGCCGCACGCCTGCCGACACGCTCGCGTCGGCGAGCAGCACCGCGGCCGCTCGGTCCACCGTGTCCTTCCTGGCCGCACCGCTGCCCGGCCCGGCGCCTGCGGCGAACACCACCGCGTCGGCGCGATCGAGAGTGTCGGCGACGAAGGACACCGATGCCTGCTCGAGATCGCAGAGAACCGCCTGCGCTCCGGTGTCGGCCACCTCGTCCAGATGGTCCTGGTTGCGGACCAGGCCGATGACGCTGTCACCTCGCGCACTCAGCAGTCGTTGAAGTCGAAGTGCGATCTTTCCGTGTCCACCCGCGATCACCACATGCACGACGATCACAGTAGTGCGGGTTCGTCGCGGGCGCCGTCTCACAGCCCGTCGTCACCGCTCGGCGCGCGCTCCGACTCTCGATGCGCGCTGGGCGTCTCGATGCGCTCCGCTCCACGTCGGGACCGGAGCATCAGCGGCGACCGACCTATTCGGCCAGCATCCGCTCATAGATCACCTCGTTGAGCCACAACCCCGTCACCGAGACGGTCGGGTCCACCAGTTCCGGCCAGGCGGACTGAGCGACGTCGAGGCCGTCGTCGGCTGCGGTGGTCGTCAGCACGGTGACCTCATGCCGCTGTGCACGCGAGAGACAGTTGTCCTGAAAGTCCGCCAGACCCAGCACGCCGTCGGGCAGCACCATCGCAGCCCCGCAGAACCGGGCGAACGGGGCGACCGAGGCAAGGCCCGTACGCCAGTGCCTGCCGAGGGACAGCATGCCCGCGATCCGAACGGCGGGCGGCGGCACCTGCGCGGTCAGCTCGGGCCAGACCCAGGTCTCCACCGAGGCCCGGTCGACCACCGGCGCATAGCCGAGACACAACCGCTCCGCATGCGCCTCGTGAATCAGCTCGGCGACAGGGATGACGCGCCTGCCGAAGAGCGTGAGGGCGGGCAACACGACGCCCTGCCATCCCAGCAGATCGGCTGCGGCCACCGCGAGGTGTTCCGCCGGGGTGGGAAGCGCGACGTCCGGCTCCTGCCTGGCGGGCAACACGTCGGCATTGTTTCCGGTCGCGTGCCCTGGTGAGCGGTTCACGGACATGCCTCCTTATCCGATACTTCACGACAATGGGTGAGTCGCGCATTTCTGCTCTACTCAGAGCAGGGGTACCAGTTGAGGAGAAAGCGACGACCGACTACCGGCTGCCGATGCGACCGACGGCGGCGAGCGGTCGATGACCGGTCGATAACCGGTAGGCGGTCTTCGGCCCCACATGCCGCCGTTCGTGTGAGTCGGACTCCGCGAGTCGGAGTAACGCGCCGGGGCAGGCATCGGGCCGGAGTCGGCCCGATGCAAGGAGAACAGCCCGAAAGATGAAGGAGCCGGTGAACCTCAGAGTCGCTCGGGAGCCTCGATGCCGAGCAGGGACAGTCCCAGCGTCAACACCTGCGAGGTGAGCGCTGCCAGCACCAGCCGCGACTGCCGGACGTCCTCCGGCGTGTTCGTCGCGAGGATCGGACACCGCTCGTAGAAGCCCGAGAACGCCGTGGCGATCTCGTAGAGGTGCCCGCAGATGCGGTGCGGCGCCAGGCCCTCCACCGCAGCGGACACCGCCGAGGGGAAGCGCAGCAGCGCCAGCGCCAACGCCCGCTCTGCCGGGTCTGCTGGGTTCACCGGCGTGCCGGGTGCCGGCCGGGAGCCCGCCTTGCGCAGAATCGACAGGATCCGCGTGTTGGCGTACTGGAGGTAGACGGCGGTGTTGCCGTCCATGGCCAGCATCTTGTCCCAGGAGAAGACGTAGTCCTTCTCCCGATCGCTGGAGAGGTCGGCGTACTTCACCGCGCCGATGCCCACCGCATGCGCCACCGACGCCCTGGCCTCGGCGTCGAGTTCGGTGCGCTCCGCCACCACGGCACCCGCCCGCTCGACCGCCTCGTTCAACAGCTCGACGAGCTTCACCGAGCCGCCCGCCCTGGTGCGGATCGTCTTGCCGTCGGAACCGAGGATCGAGCCGAATCCCACGTGCTCGGCCCGATGCTTCTCGGTCAGCCAGCCTGCCTGCCTGCAGACGGCGAAGACCATCGCGAAGTGCTGGGCCTGCGGGTTGCCGACGACGTAGAGCAGGTCGGTCGCCGCGCGATCGTCCGCCCAGTACCGCGCGGTCGCCAGGTCGGTGGTCGGATAGCCGTAACCGCCGTCGGACTTGCGGACGATCAACGGCAGCCGCTCGCCCTCCCGGTTGGTGAAACCGGGCGGGAAGACGCAGACGGCGCCGTCGCTGATCTCGGTGAGCCCCTTGGCCGTCAACTCCGTGACCGTCTCGTCCAGCATCGGGTTGTAGAAGCTCTCGCCGTAGAGGTCCTCGCGCCGCAGCGAGATCCCCAGCAGCTGGTAGACCTCCTCGAAATGGCGGGTGGACTCGTCGACGAACCCCTGCCACAGCGCGAGGGTCTGCTCATCGCCGCCCTGGAGGAGGACGACGCGCCGCCGGGCCCGATCGGCGAAGCCCGCGTCGGCATCGAACTTGAGGCGAGCCTGCTGATAGAAGCTGTTCAGGTCGGCGATGGCGTAAGTCTGAGCGCCGTCCGCCGTCCAGCCCTCGTCGAGCAGGTGCTCGATGAGCATGCCGAAGGGGGTTCCCCAGTCGCCGACGTGGTTGTGCGGGATGACCTCGTGGCCGATGAACTCGATCAGTCGAAGCAGGGCGTCCCCGATGATCGAGGACCGCAGGTGGCCGACGTGCATCTCCTTGGCCAGGTTGGGGCTGGAGTAGTCGATCGCGAACCGCCGAGGCGCGTCGACCACCGGCACGCCTGCTCTCGGGTCGCCGAGCAGGGTGGTCAGCCGGTCGCCGAGCCAGTCGTCGCGGAGCACGATGTTGATGAACCCCGGGCCTGCGATCTCGGTGCTCGCCACCAGGTCGTCTGCGGCCAAGTGCTCGACCGCGGCCTCCGCGACCTCCCTCGGCTTCCGGCCGATCCGCTTGGCCAGGCTC
Organism: Actinoalloteichus fjordicus; assembly: GCF_001941625.1. NCBI lineage: Bacteria > Bacillati > Actinomycetota > Actinomycetes > Pseudonocardiales > Pseudonocardiaceae > Actinoalloteichus > Actinoalloteichus fjordicus. The sequence continues at coordinate 37,238 of NZ_CP016076.1, read as the reverse complement.
ATCGCCACGTTGCACTGATAGTCGACGCCTGCTCTGCCGGAGGGTCGGATCAGGGCTTCCTCAGGAGTGATCGACACGTCCAGTGCCGTGCGCAGCGCGGCCGCGATCCGACCACCGAGTTCCAGCCCGACATCGCCCTGTAGCACCCCGGCGTCCTCCTGTTTCTCTCCGTCATACCTGCACACCCGTCCAAGACGAGTATCTCAAGCTCGTCCGCGAGACCGTTGTCCGGACGTCGCTCGGCACCGTCGTCGACCCCGGCTGATCGTCCGCTGGGGGTCCTGTCGTCGAACGCGGTCCTGAGCCGGGACTCCCTGACCTTGCCGGGCGAGGACCTCGCCCCCACGGGTACGTGGTCGCCGGGATAGATCACCAGCATGACGGGACCGTCGAACTCCTGGCGGGCGAGTGACGGAGGGGCGAGGAGGGGTCCTCCCAAGAGCCGGGTGCGAAACTGCCCGTCGGCCGCACCGCCGACGCGTCGTACGTCATCAACGAGCCGACCGCCGATCACCCGGCCTACGCGGGCGGAGGCCGGATCGACGAGTCCCGGATCGCGATGACGCCACTCGCCGGGCGGTTCGGCCACCCTGACCACGACGGCGTCCGACAAGCGGATCGACGCGGCGTGAACCAGGACGGCACGCCGACCGTCGGCGGGCCGGACGGGCCTGCTCGCCCCTTCCTGCTGGTCGGCGCACAGGGCCATACTCATCCCGCCGGTGATGAGCGCCACGAGGGACCTGGCCACGTGAGCGGGCTCACGTCAGGACCGGCGTCGGTGGCTCCAGGTCCGCGCACCGGCCACATGGCCTTCCGCGACCTCCGATCCTGGCCGACCCGTCGAGGCACCCGCCCCGGCACCGACCCCGAACCACGCGAATCCCCAGGCAGACAGCTGACTCGCGACCGCTCCGTAGCCGTCACCCAAGCCCACCGAGACGCCCTCTGAACCGACACCTGAGAGGTAGGAAAGGACGGACCCTGACCGTCCCAGCCCTCACAACACGAACTCGAGTTCCAGGGCTAGATCCACGCAGGCCTCACACCACACCCGAACCAGAAACCCGCACAGACCACAGCCCGGGCCCGCGCCTGGACCGTCAGCCGAGAGAACACCCGTTCAGCCCTGACGACCAGCCACCCGAAGCATTACCCTGAACCCGCCCCCGACGAGAAGGCCAGGACGAGAAGCACTACCACCACGAGCGCCGATGGCCGAGCCCCAGACAAAGGCGACGCACCAACGAAACCGACGGCCAAGGCCGAAGACCGCACACGAAGGCCAAAGGCCGAGCCCCAGGCACCCGCTAGTAGACACACCCGCAACCACAGAAACGGCCGAGGAGCAGGCATCGTGGGGGTCTCGGGGGGCTCGGCCCCCCGGTAGATACAAGGAAAACCGGAAAGCTGGCCCAAGGGCCAGCGAACATGGTGGGCGAGGAGGGAGTTGAACCCTCACGTCCTTGCGGACACACGGACCTGAACCGTGCGCGTCTGCCATTCCGCCACTCGCCCGAGTGACTTTCACCCCTGCTTGCTGGGTGCGGCGAAAGCGTAGCACACGTTCTGCGGGGCACTTTGCACTAGAGGCTGTGGACCGCTGCGCGCACGGATACGATCGGGTCAAGTAGTCGTATCGGGTGGAGGTATGCCGTGGGCCTCGTGCAGCGCTTCGAGCGCCGTCTCGAAGGCATGGTGGGGAACACCTTCGCGCGGGTGTTCGGTGGAAACGTGGTGCCGCAGGAGCTGGCTCAGAACCTTCAGCGGGAGGCCGACGGCCATGTTCAGGAGCTCGCGGGTGGCCGCCTGCTCGCACCGAATCACTACGTGGTCACGCTCGGACCCAGTGACCATGAGCGACTCACCGGTGACGAGCAGCGGGTCAAGCAGCTACTCGCCGACTGCGTCCAGGAGCACCTCGCCGAACAAGGGTGGGATACCTATGGTGACGTCGTAGTCTCCCTGGAGCGCTCTGAAACGCTGCACACGGGACAGTTCCGAACCAGTTCGTCTGTCGACCCGGATGCGGGCAGCCAGGCGGCACCACCTCGCAACGCAGGAGACCCACCCATGAGCCAGCCCCCCGGCCAGCAGTACCCCGAGAGCGACCCGTACGGCCAGCAGCAGTACGGCTACGACCAGCAGGGTTACGGCCAACAACAACAGCAGTACGGCTACGACCAGGGTTACGGCCAGCAGCAGCAGGGCTACGACCCGAACTACGGCCAGCAGCCACAGGGCTACGGCGGCCAGCCGGGCTACGACCAGGGTTACGGCCAGCAGCCGCAGGGCTACGACCCGAACTACGGCCAGCAGCCACAGGGCTACGGCGGCCAGCCGGGCTACGACCAGGGCTATGGCCAGCAGCCGCAGGGTTATGACCAGGGCTACGGCCAGGGCGGTCAGCAGCCGGGCTATGACCAGGGCGCTCAGCCGCAGGGGTACGACCAGGGCTACGGTCAGCAGGGCTACGGTCAGCAGCAACAGGGTTACGGCCAGCAGCAGGGTTACGGCCAGCAGCAGGGCGGATATGCTCCCCCCGCCGTGCAGACCGGCCCTCGGCAGATCACCGCGACACTGCAGCTCGACGACGGTTCCAACCGCACCTATACGCTCGTGCAGGGAAGCAACGTCGTCGGCCGGGGGCAGGACGCACAGTTCCGACTGCCCGACACGGGAGTCTCCCGGCGGCACCTGGAGATCACCTGGGACGGGCAGAGTGCGACCCTTGCAGATCTCGGCTCGACGAACGGCACCACGGTCAACGGAAATTCAGTCCAGACTTGGCAGCTCGCGGAGGGCGACGTCGTACGCATCGGCCACTCCTCCCTGGTCTTCCGCAGCCAGGGCTGAGGACACCGCAGGCACGACCGGCCACGAGACCTCGGTGGCGGCATGGAGTCCCGACCGCCAGAACTCGGTTGGCGGCATGGAGTCGCGACCACGAGACTTCGGTGGGCGGCATGGAGTAGGAGCATCCAGAACGGTGGAAGGCGCATATCCCCTCCGTAGCGGGGGTGGTCGGTCATGCCAGAGTTGGTGATCCAGCTCACCAGGGCGGGATTCCTCGCCCTGCTCTGGTTGTTCGTGTTGGCCGCGCTCCGGGTCGTCCGATCGGATCTGTACGCGGCCTCCGGGCTTCGAGTGCAGGTCCCCGGCGGACGACGTGAACCGCAGAAGGCGGGTCGTGGTCGATCTCCTCGGCAGCTCGTCGTGACCCACGGGGCTCTCGCGGGCACCCGGATCTCGTTGGACGGAAGGCCGATCACACTCGGCCGGGCCGACGACTCGACGCTGGTGTTGGACGACGACTATGCCTCGACTCGGCACGCGCGTCTGGTACTCCGAGGAACGGACTGGTACGTGGAGGATCTAGGCTCCACCAACGGCACCTACCTCGACCGGGCGAAGGTCACGGGTCCGACCCGAGTCTCGCTCAGAGCCCCGATCCGTATCGGCAAGACGGTGATCGAGCTGCACTCATGACCCTTGTCCTCCGCTATGCGGCCCGAAGTGACCGAGGCCTGGTTCGCTCCAACAACCAGGACTCCGTATACGCAGGCCCACGACTTCTCGCCCTGGCCGACGGCATGGGCGGGCACGCTGCGGGCGAGGTGGCCAGCAAGGTCGTCATCGCCGCGCTGGCCCCGCTCGACGACGACGAGCCGGGCGACGATCTGCTTGGTCGACTCCGCGAGGCCGTGAGCAACGGCAACGGCATGCTCAACGAACTGGTCGCGGGTGATCCAGACCTCGACGGCATGGGCACCACGCTGACCGCCGTGCTCTTCGCGGGCAGCAGGCTGGGGCTCGTCCACGTCGGCGACTCGCGCGCCTATCTGTTGCGCGACGGCAGGTTCGCCCAGATCACTCATGACGACACGTTCGTCCAGTCCCTCATCGACGAGGGCCGGATCAGCGAGGAGGACGCCGCGAACCACCCGCAGCGTTCTCTGCTGCTCCGCGCACTGACCGGCAACGACGTCGAGCTGACGCTCACCGTCCGGGAGGCGCGGGCGGGCGATCGTTATCTGCTGTGCTCGGACGGACTCTCCGGCCCGGTGAGCGAGGAGACGCTCGACGAGGCCATGCGCATCCAGGACCCGCAGACCTGCGCGGACCGGTTGATCGAGCTGGCGCTCAAGGGCGGCGGGCCGGACAACGTCACGTGCATCGTCGCCGACGTCGTCGACGTCGAGTTCGGCGAGAACGATCCCATCGTGGGCGGCGCCGCGGGCGACGGCTCCGAGCAGCAGCCGCCGCCGGACTCGGCAGCGGCCCGCGCCTCGGCGACGACCCTGCCGAGGCCGTCTCGACCCGAGACCCCGCCGGAGCAGCCGACCCGACCGAAGCGGAAGCGGCTGCGCACCTTCCTGGTGCTGCTGGCCGTACTGGTCCTCCTCGGCGTCGGCGGATACTTCGGCTACTCGGTCGTGATGGGCCAGCACTTCGTCAGCACCAACGACGACGACGAGGTCGCCGTCTTCCAAGGCGTGCGCGGCACCGTGCTCGGGATTCCCCTGCATCGACAGGTCGAAGACTCGTGCGGAGACGCGGGCGAGGACTGCGAGCGGATTCAGATCACCGATCTCCGGCCCGCCTACCAGGGCACCGTCCGGAACGGCATCGTGAATCAGGGCAGCCTGGCCGATGCCAGGGAGACGATCGAGCAGCTGCGCACCGAACAGCTCCTGCCGCCGTGCACCGAGGAGAACTCGCCGCAGCACGACGCGGAGCCTGCGGGCCGGTCGACCGAGCCCGACACTCCCTCCGGAACACCGACCGGACCGAGCTCGCTGATCGGCCAGGACGACGGCGATCGGGTCGGCTCGGCACAGGATGACGCCAAGCAGGACGCTGCGGTAGGCACCGCACGGCCCGTGCAGGAGCCCGGAGTCGACTGTCGGACGGTGGGCTGATGGCCAACCCGGTCGACGCCGCGTCGAATCCGGGGCAGGCAGCGCCACGGCCTCCTGCCATGCCCACTCGTCGAAACACCGAACTGCTGCTGCTGGCCTTCGCCGCGTTGCTCGTCACCATCGCCAACGTGCTGGTGGAGGCGAACCAGGAGCAGGAGCTGACCAGTCAGCTGCTCTACAACGGGGTGGCCTTCCTCGCCCTCTTCGGCATCGCGCACCTGGCGGTGCGCAAGTGGGCGCCGTATGCCGATCCGCTGATCCTCCCGTTCGCGGCACTGCTCAACGGGATCGGGTTGATCATGATTCATCGGATCGACCTCGCCAGGATCGCGGCCGCCCCGGAACGCAACGCGCTGGTCAACCGTCAGATCGGGTGGATGGTCGTCAGCATCGTGCTGTTCGTGCTGGTCCTGGCGTTCGTCAGGGACCACCGGATGATGGCGCGCTTCGGCTATACCTGTGGTTTCGTCGGGCTCTTCGCCCTGGCCCTGCCGGGGTTCCTGCCTTACAGCATCTCTGGTGCGGGCGGCGCGAAGATCTGGATCAGGATCGGCGGTGCGGGCATCCAGCCCGGGGAGTTCGCCAAGATCCTTCTGTTGATCTTCTTCGCCTCCTTCCTCGTGTCCAAACGAGACCTGTTCACCGTGGCGGGCCGTCGTTTCCTCGGGATGGAATTCCCTCGGATGCGCGACATGGCCCCGATGCTGCTGGCCTGGGCCGCCTCCGTCGGCGTCCTGGTCTTCGAGCGTGACCTCGGCACCTCGCTGCTGTTCTTCGGCCTGGTGCTGGTGATGATCTACATTGCCACGGAGCGCGCGTCCTGGGTCGTCATCGGGCTGAGCCTCTTCGCGGCGGGTTGTGTCATCGCCTATCCGCTCTTCAACCACCTTCGGGTCCGGGTGTTGAACTTCCTCGACCCGTTGGGCAGGCTGGATGCCTCCGATGGGGACAGCTACCAACTCGTCCAATCGTTGTTCGGCCTCGGAACCGGCGGCATCTTCGGCACCGGACTGGGCGGCGGCAGGCCCACGTTGATCCCTGCGGCAGAGACCGACTTCATCATCTCGGCTATCGGTGAGGAGATCGGGTTCGTCGGCGTCGCCGCCGTCCTGCTCCTCTACTTGTTGCTGGTGATGCGAGGTCTGCGCACCGCGTTGGCCGTTCGGGACAGCTTCGGCAAACTGATGGCCAGCGGGCTGGCCTTCATCATCGGCCTTCAGGTGTTCATCGTGGTCGGCGGGGCCACCCGACTGATCCCGTCCACCGGCATCACCGCCCCGTTCCTGTCCTACGGCGGCTCCTCGCTGCTGGCGAACTACATCCTGATCGCGCTGCTCCTGCTCATCTCGGACGCGGCCCGCAGGCCTCCGCCGCCATCTAAGCCCAAACCCAAGCAGGCGCCGATCGCGGAGGCGCACACGGAAATGGTGGCTCGACCGACATGAACACTCCGATCCGTCGAGTCGCACTCACCGTGATGTTGATGATCGTCGCCTTGCTGGCGAACCTGACCTACATCCAGGTGATCTGGTCCGACGAGCTGCGGGCTCATCCGCGCAACAGCCGGACGCTCACCGAGGAGCTCGCACGCCAGCGCGGCGACATCATCGTCGGTAACGAGGCGGTTGCCACCGTCGTGGAGACGGGCGACAACGTCTACCCCTACCAGCGGACCTACCCCGACGGCCCGGTCTACGCGCCGATCACCGGCTACTACTCGCCTGCAGGCCGCACCGGACTGGAGCGCGCCGAGGACCCGGTGCTCAATGGCTCCGACGACCGGCTGTTCGTCCGCAGGCTCTCCGACCTGATCACCGGTCGGGATGCCAGGGGCGGCATGGTCGAGCTCACCATCAATCGGCGGATGCAGGAGACCGCCTATCAGATGATGACCGACCAGGGGCTCACCGGCTCGGTCGTCGCGATCGAGCCGGACACCGGCCGTATCCTGACTATGGTCTCGACACCCACTTTCGACCCCAACGACCTGGCCACACTGGATTCCGAGGCAAGGTCCGAGGCGATCACGAGGCTGGAGGAGGACGAGGGCCGCCCGCTGCACAACCGGGCGATCTCGGAGACCCAGCCGCCCGGGTCGACCTTCAAGCTGCTGGTCACGGCGGCGGCGCTGGAGAACGGCTACACGGCCGACAGCGCGGTCAACCCGGCATCCTCGATCCAGCTGCCGGGCACCAACACCATGCTGCCCAACTTCAACAACAACGACTGCGGCAACGGCCGGAACGCCACCCTGCTCCAGGCGGTCGAAGAGTCCTGCAACGTGCCCTTCGGCGAGCTCGCCGACGAACTCGGCCCGGAGGTCCTTCAGGAGAAGGCCGAGGCGCTAGGCTTCAGTGATCCGGATCTCGAGATCCCGATGACGGTGGCCTCGTCCGAACTGGGACCGATGTCCGACAGGCCTGCGACGTTCCAGACCGGCATCGGGCAGCGCGACGTCCGGGTCACTCCGTTGCAGAACGCGATGATGGTCGCGACGATCGCGAACGAGGGCACCCGGATGCAGCCGCACGTGGTCTCGACGATTCGATCCCCCGAACTCGACGAGCTGGATCAGACCCGGCCGGACGAGGTCGAGGACGCAATGTCGCCGCAGGTGGCGCAGAGCCTCACCGAGATGATGATCGCCGCAGAGGCCCACGCAGGCGGTGAAGGCCAGATCCCCGGCGTGACGATCGCGTCGAAGACCGGTACCGCCCAGTGGGGCGTCGATCCGAATGCGACCAACCCGCACGCCTGGTACGTCGCCTTCGCCCCCGCCGAGGATCCGCAGGTCGCGGTGGCGGTGCTCGTCGAGGCGGGCGGCAACGTCGGCCAGGGTGCCACCGGCGGCCGAGTGGCCGCTCCGATTGGCCGGGCAGTGATCGGCGCCGGGCTCGGAGGTGGCTGAGCTGTGCTCACGTCCGGGCAGCTCCTCGCGGACCGCTACCGACTCGGCAGGCGGATCGCGGTCGGCGGCATGGGCGAGGTCTGGGAGGCGGCGGACACCCGACTTGACCGCAAGGTCGCGGTCAAGGTGCTCAAGCCGGAGCTCTGCGGCAATGCCGAGTTCCTGCATCGATTCCGCACCGAGGCCCGCACCACGGCCTCGCTGAACCATCCGAACATCGCGGCGATCCACGACTACGGTGAGACCGCCGCCGTGCCCGACGGGCCCGAGGACACCGCCTACCTGGTGATGGAGCTGGTCGAGGGCGACCCGCTCGCCGCGATCCTCGCAAACCAGGGCAGGCTCAACGCCGATCGGGCGTTGGACATGCTCGAGCAGGCCGGTCAGGCACTACAGGCCGCTCACGAACGGGGCTACGTCCACCGGGACGTCAAACCCGGCAACATCATGGTGACGCCGAACGGAAAGGTGAAGCTCACCGACTTCGGCATCGCCAAGGCAGCCGACGCCGCACCGGTCACCCGTTCCGGGATGGTGATGGGCACCGCCCACTACATCGCACCGGAACAGGCCCTGGGCGGCGAGGCGGAGCCCGCGAGCGACGTCTACTCGCTGGCGGTCGTCGGTTACGAGTGTCTGATGGGGCATCGGCCGTTCGTCTCGGACAACGCGGTTACCGTCGCCATGATGCACATCAGGGAGAACGTGCCGCCGCTCCCACCGGACGTGCCGATCGGCGCCCGGACTCTCATCGAGAACACCCTGGTCAAGGACCCGCGTCGGCGGTATCGGACCGGGGGCGAGTTCGCCGCCGCGGTGTCGGCGGTCCGGGCGGGACATCCGCTGCCGCCGCCGTCCGGACTGGCGATGGCGCTTCAGACCGGTCCCGTGACGGGGAACATCCCTCGGGTGCACACCGGCAACATGATGATGCCCGCGCAGCCCGTCCCGAACGTGCCGCCGACCCCTGGACACGGCGGAGTCCCGATGGGCCCGCCGCCGGTCGGGTATCACCACCACGGCCCGATGCCGCAACGACGGCGGGGCGGCGCGGTGCTCTGGGTGGTCATCGCCGTCCTCACCGTCGCGATCGTCGCGCTGACCGTCTGGGGAGTGAATTCGATGCTGGAGGACGGTCGGGCTCAGTCGACGTCGGGCGCCGAGAGCGAGGCGGGCGGCACCGGCCCCGCCGTCTCCGGCGAGGACGTCTTACCGTCGCTGCCCTCACCGGGAGACCGTCGGCCGACGGAGGAACCGGCGGTCGAGGACTTCGATCTCGTCGAGATCGCACCGAGTGACTTCGAGGGCAGACCGGCCGAACAGGCTGAGGTGATGCTCGCCGAGCTCAAGATGCGGACGACCCTGTCGTCGGTCGACGGGGAGGCCGTGGAATCCCCTCGTACCTGCATGGTGACGTCCGTTGAACCGAGTGGTCCGCTGCCGCCTGGCACCGAGATCACCGTGCGGTGTAGCCCTGGAGGTGCTTGATCCGATGTACCACCAAGGGGCCAGGCTAGACAGACTCGGCATCGAGCCGGGCGACCCGGCATGATGAGACGACCGTTATCGAGGATCGGGACGACGCAGTAATGAGCACGCAGCGACTGCTCTCCAACCGCTATGAACTGGGTGACACACTCGGTTATGGCGGCATGTCCGAGGTCCATATGGGCAGGGACGTCCGACTCAGCCGCGATGTGGCCGTCAAGGTGCTGCGCGCCGACCTCGCCAGAGACCCCACCTTCCAGCTTCGCTTCCGTCGGGAGGCGCAGAACGCGGCGGCGCTGAATCACCCGGCGATCGTCGCGGTCTATGACACTGGCGAGACGGAGACCGAGCACGGTCCGCTCCCCTACATCGTCATGGAGTACGTCGACGGCCGGACGCTGCGGGACATGGTGAAGGGCGACGGCCCGCTCACCGGCCGCCGCGCGATGGAGATCATGGCCGATGCGAGCGCCGCGCTGGACTTCAGCCATCGGCACGGCATCATCCACCGCGACGTCAAGCCCGCGAACATCATGATCACCAAGTCCGGCGCCGTGAAGGTGATGGACTTCGGCATCGCTCGAGCCCTGCACGACGGCCAGGCCGCCGTCACCCAGACCGCGGCGGTGATCGGCACCGCGCAGTATCTGTCGCCGGAGCAGGCTCGCGGCGAGGCCGTCGACGCCCGCAGTGACGTCTACGCGGCGGGCTGCGTGCTGTTCGAGCTGCTGACCGGGGAGCCGCCGTTCACCGGTGACTCGCCGGTGGCCGTCGCCTACCAGCACGTTCGCGAGGATCCCCGGCGGCCGTCCGAGGTGAACGACCAGATCACGCCCGCCCTGGACGCGATCATCCTCAAGGCGATGAGCAAGAACCCGGCCAACCGGTACCAGTCGGCGGCGGAGATGCGTGCCGACCTGATTCGGGTGCTGTCGGGTCAGCGGCCGAACGCGCCGATGGTGATGACCGACGAGGAACGCACCACGATGCTCGGCGGCGCCGAGGACTCGCCCCAACCGGGCAGGCGTCGTCGGCCGCCCCCGCCGGTCGAGGAGGACTACGACCTCGCCGACGAGGAGGAGGAACGCCGCGCTCGCAGGCGCAAGGGACTGGTCGCCGCCCTCATCACCGTCCTGTGCGTCGGGATCATCGCCCTGGCCGCGTATCTGACAAGCAGCGGGTTCTTCAATTCGGGTGAGGACGAGGCGCCGCCCACTCAGCAGGTGGAGGTGCCTGCCGATCTGGTCGGGATGACCGAGGCGGACGCTCGAAGCGCCCTGGCCGATGCCGGTCTGCGCATCAACATCGGCGAGGGCCAGGAGTCGACCGCAGAAGATGCGGGCACCGTCCTGGCCACCGATCCGACGCCCGGTAGCTCGGTCGACGAGGGCTCGTCCGTCACGATCACCCTCGGGCTCGGACCCGGCACCTCGACGGTGCCGGATCTGTCGCGCATGTCCGCCGAGGATGCGGGCAGGGCGCTTCGTGAGGTGGGCCTGCAGCTCAATCCGAGTTACGGGCGCGAGGAGGTCGACGACGAGAGTCTGGTCGACCTCGTCGTGGGGCAGGACCCGCCTGCGGACCAGGAGGTCGAAGCGGACACCAGCGTCCAGATCACCCTCGGGGTGGCTGCTCAGCAGGTCTCGGTGATCAATGTCGTCGGCCAGCAGTACGACGTGGCAGCCGGAAACCTGCAGGGCGCCGAGCTGGACGTGCGGCGGGAAGACGTCGACGGCGTGGCGGAGGAGGGCGAGGTCCTCTCGCAGAACGTCCCGGCGGGCTCCACCGTCGATCCGGGGACGACCATCACCCTTCAGGTGTCGCGCGGCAACCAGATCACGATGCCCGACCTGAGCCTGCTCGAGCCCGAGGAGGCGGAGCTGCGGCTGCGGGACCTGGGCTGGGAGGGCACGTTCACGGAGCAGACGACGGGCGTGGACGACATCGAGCAGATCGGCCGCGTCGTGGATCAGTCGGTGAACACCGGCGAACCGCTCGGCAGGAGTGCCTCGGTGACGGTCGGCGTCGGGCGATTGACCGGTGGCGGGCCCTCGTTCGACCCGCCGTGATCGATCGGATGTGATCCCACCGCAGGGGACGTTTCGGGGATGCCCGGGACGTCCCCTGCGTCGTCCCTGCTGGGCGACGCACGAGGCGGACGGCCGCAGACCGAGCCGCCGCCCCGGCTACGGTGGCCGACCGGGCGAGACACGGATCGGACCTCGGTCCCAGTACGCTCCAGTGTCATGGTGTCCACGGCGGAGGAACAGGCGCGGCGGACCATCGATCGGTATCTTCAGCTGCTCGCCGCCGGTGATGTGGCGGGCGTGCTGGAGCTGTTCACCGATGACGGGGTGGTCCGCTCACCGATGAACGGAGCGATCCCGGCACGCGAGTTCTATCCGGAACTCGCCGCCACCACCGCGCGATCGATGATCACGCCGATCGACGTCTACCTCTCCGTCACCGACCCGCGGTGCGCGGCCGTTCGATTCCGCTATGACTGGCGCCTCCCGGATGACACCGCCACCACCTTCGACTGCATCGACGTGATCACGCTCGACGACACCGGCCGTATCGCCGAGCTGCGCATCGTCTACGACACCCATCCGCTGCGGATGGCCTGGCAGGCCAGCCTCCCCGCACCGTGACGAGTCGCGCATCCTCCTGTTGCGACCGGGCGGACTCCGCACCACGCTGACACGACCGGACCGGCAGGCGGCTCCGGCGTTGGCGGAGGAGGTGTGCGCGATGGCAGCAGAGATCATCCCGCCTAGCGGCGAGACACTGCCGGACGTGCTCTGCCGAGATGCACAGGGCAGGCCGTGTCGGGTCGCGGTGCGTGTCGTCGAGGATCGGATCGAACTGAGCTCCTCGGAGACCGACGTCCTGATACTGGATCAAGAGTCCGTCCAGACACTGGCGACCGCACTGCGGGGCGCGGTCGCTCGGATTCAGGCCCGGATCAGGGCACGGTCCATCCCGGTGCCCCGGCCGAGGCAGCATGCTTCGCGCCCTAGGTGAGGTCGCGACTGACCCACAGGCAGGCCGTGGTGCGTCAGGCGTGCGCCGCCGCCGCGATCGTGCGGGCGCCGCGCTCCAGCTCGTCGACCAGTGCCGCCGGAACCGTCCGGCCGCAGACGGCCAGCCAGTTCGCCAGCATCCGATGCCCGCCGTCGGTGAGCACCGACTCGGGGTGGAACTGGACGCCCTCGATCGGCAGCTCTCGATGCCGGATCGCCATCACCACCCCCGACTCGGTGCGCCCCGTCACTTCGAAGGCATCCGGAACGGTGTCCGGACGGACGGTCAGCGAGTGGTATCGGGTGGCGGTGAACGGCTGCGGCAGCCCGGCGAGCACCCCGACCCCGGTGTGGTGAACCTGGCTGGTCTTGCCGTGCAGGAGTTCGGGGGCGCGATCGACGACCCCGCCCCAGGCTGCGGCGATCGCCTGGTGACCCAGGCAGACGCCGAGCACCGGCAGCGAGCGCGCGGCGCAGCGTCGGATGACGTCGATGCTCTGCCCTGCTCGTTCCGGAGTGCTCGGACCGGGACTGATGAGCACGCCGCTCACCTGGTCGAGATCGGCAGGCTCGACGACGTCGTTGCGTCTGACCAGCACCTCGACGTCCAACTGGGCGAGGTACTGGACCAGGTTGAAGACGAAGCTGTCGTAGTTGTCGACGACCAGGATGCGCACTCCGTCAGGATAGTCGAGCGTCAAGCCCGCTCCGCCGTGCTGCGCCCGCGCGACCGGCCCGGTCGCCGACCTCGCCCCCGCGTCAGCCCACCGTGTTCGAGTCGGTGGGCAGGTCCACGTTGTTCCACGGCAGCATCGGCGCCACCAGGGGGAACACGATGAACAACAACACCGCGACCACGATGGCGAACAGCACCAAGGCCTCGATGATCTTGACCACGAGCGGTCCCGGCAGGTGTCGCCAGATCCAGCCGTACACGTCGTCCCCGCTTACTCTCGTCGCTGATCACTGGCTGAGTTCAGGCGGAAGCTGAGCTCCCTCCCCGTCCTTCGGGTACTGAGCGGTCAACAGACCGTGGATGATCATCCGCTCCCGCGCCGAGAATCTCGGGTGACAGGTGGTCAGCGTGATCAACGCGCGCTGATCGGCCTCGGCCACCTCGGCGCCTCGGTTACTCGGCACCGGCAGGATGACCTCGCCCTGGCTCGGGGTGACGATCTGCCTGCCGGGAGTGTTCCCGTAGGCGCCGCCGCCGTCCACCGTCGGGTCCACCAGCGACGGGACGTCGGTGCACTCCGGCCTGCTGGCCCGCGTGTTCTCCCAGTCCGCGATCTCGCTCTCCATGGGCAGCACGCGGTAGACGAACCACTCGGAGGCGCCCTCGATGACGATGGCGTCGCAGCTCTCCAGCAGGTCGAGGTTGTTGAACGGCGAGTCCCAGCCGACCCGGTGTCCGGCCACGGCGAAGTTGCCGCGCTCACCGGGCATCGCCGTGTCGATGTAGTGACCGGGACCGACCTCGAGGTGGGCGTCGCTGGTGCCCTCGACGATGCTGTACTGGTAGTCAGGGCCGAACTTGGGCACGAAGATGCGAGCGAACGCCTCGCCCTCCATCGGATCGAGGCCCGCGCCGCGCTCGTTGTCGCCCGCCTGCCACTGCTCCTCCATCCGCGAGTCGGCCTGTGCCTGCCGCGCCGAGGTGAACCAGCCGGTCACGAAGAGCTCGTAGAAGACGAAGAGCAGCACTACGAAGCCTGCGGTCAGCATCAGCTCGCCGCCGGAGCGCGCGATGATCCGACCTGCGCTGTCCTTCTTCCGTGCCGGGGCCTGCTTCTTCTTCGGCCGCCGCCGGGGAGCGGCCTGTGCCGCGGCCTCGTGCTCCTCGTCGAGATCATCGTCGGGGTACTCGTCGTCGTGATCGCCGTGGCGATCGTCGTCGTAGTCGTCCTCGTGATAGGTCTCGGCGTCCTGGTCCTCCACCGGGGCGATCAACTCGGTGACCGCCTCGGCAGGCTGCTGCCTGCCCTGGCCTGCCTGCATCGAAGCGCCTGCCTGCATCGGCGGCCCTGCCTGGCGGGCCACCTGCGGGATCTGCCGGGTCGGCATGCCTGCGCCCTGCTCAAGCGGCGGACGAGACCTCTCGCCGTCGTCGAGATCGAGATCGCCGTCGAGCCGCGAACCCAGCCTCGACTCCAGGCCGTCCTGGCCGCCGGGCGGCGGCGGGAATGCCGGATCGGACCGCATCGAGGGGTTCGGCGGGGAGAACTGTCCCGCCTGTCCCGGCATTCCGGGGCCGGGCGGCGGCTGTCCCGGTCCGGCCTGACTCGGTGCGGCCTGGCCCGACGGCATCCCGCGCGGCTCGTCCGAGCCCGGCACGGGAAGCACGCCGCCCATCAGCGCCGCAGACCCCGGCCACGGGTCCGAGTGAGTCCGCTCCTCCCGAGGCTCCACGCCCCGACGAGGCCGAGCGGGCGGCTCCGACGCGAGCGGAGCGGCCTGCGGCGGGCGGGTGCGCCTGCCCGTCGGCGACTCGACAGGACGACGGGCGGGCGGCTGCTGGGCTCCGCCGGGCGGTGGCGCGGCCGGGCGTGGTCCAGGTCCGCGCCGGGGGCCCGCCTGCGACTCGGGAGTCTCCAGCCGCCCCGTCTGCGGCCAGGCGTGCTCGGGGGACGCGGCCGACAGCGCCGTCGCGGACGTCTCCGGCGCGACGGGGTGGTCCGGCTGCTCCCGGCGAGCCCTGCGCGGCACCGGCTGCTCGTCCGGCTCGGGGCGACGCCGACGACCGCCGCCCCCGGCGGGACGGCCTGCCTCGGGACGGAATCCGCCCTCAGGAGGCAGGCCTCCCTCGGCAGCGCGTCGCGGTGGGCGCTGGGGAGCCCGGCGAGGCTCGGCCTCGGAGACACGGCGAGGCTCAGCCTCGGAGACACGGCGAGGCTCAGCCTCGGAGACACGGCGAGGCTCAGCCTCGGGAACACGGCGGGGCTCCTCGGTGTACCCCCGAGGAGCATCGCCCGGCGGACGAGTCGGCTGGGGAGGACCCGGTGCCTCCCAGGTGCCCGACGAATGCCTGCCCGCACCACCGCCGGGGCGGCCATCGTCCGGTGCCTCGCGGGCGGCGTGCCTGCGACCAGGCGCGGCGGCGCGATGGGGACGCGGCGCAGCCCGGTGCGGCTCGTCCTGTGTGGTCTGCGGAGCGCGCGTGCGGGGGGCGTAGTCGTCCCGCTCCGGCGGGAACTCACTCACCACGAAACCTCCTGGACTCCGACTTCTGCGGCTCTGCACCAGCAGCGTAAACACACGTCTGTTGTCATCGTGTCCGTTTGTCGAGAGACACCGGTCGCACTGCGCAGGCCGTCGTGGGCCTCGCGGGCGGATCAACCGGCCTGCGATGCGGACGGCTCATCGTCGCCGTCACAGGCACCACATGCTCGACGGGTACACCTGTCCTTCGCTGAAGGCCTCGACTACGTTAACGTGATTGCGGGATCGAGGCGTCCACCTTGCGATTTATCACCAGGCGTAGACTGGACGGCCACATTCCGTGATGACGACGAGCAACACCGGTCGACGCCAGCGAGGACACGATGCCGAAGTCCAAGGTCCGTAAGAAGGACGTCTACACCGTTCCGCAGGATAAGCGCACGCCGGTGAAGGTGAAGGCGGTGGGTCCTTCACATCCGGTCTACGTGTCCGTGATGCTCGGGATCATGCTGATCGGCCTCCTGTGGCTGATCGTCAACTACATCGCCGGGGACCGCATCCCGCTGATGGCCGAGCTCGGAGCGTGGAACTTCGCCATCGGCTTCGCGCTCATGATCACCGGCCTGCTGATGACCATGCGGTGGCGTTGAGCGAAGGTCTCCCCAAGAGCACTGAGAGTGATCGCGGCCCGGATGCGACGTGCATCCGGGCCGCGCTCTTTCTGATGAAGATCACTACGCCCACGACTGGGCCGTGCACACGGGGTCGTCGAACCACAGCCGTGTAAGTCATCCCCAGTGGGGACAACTCCTGTGGATAACTTTGAGCATTTCGGCACAAGCGCCGGTAGAAGGTCCTACTTGTCCACAACACAAGAGTGGGCTCACCCATTCGGGTGAGCCCACCGGCTTGAGTTCGTCGAGGATCGTCGGCGTCAGCCGCCGATCCGCCCACAACCCGGCCGCCCGTCGGCGCCCGTCACGCACATCCACTCACCGAGCTGGGCGTCGCGGAGGAAGAACAGGGCGACGATCAGGATCACCAGGGCCGCCACCGTGCCGATCTGGACGAGGTTGCGGCGGTCCCGAGGCGCGAAGACCATCCCGGCGACGGCCAGGGCGCCGATCACCAGCCCGCCGACGTGTCCGAGCAGCGAGATGCCGGGGATGGTGACGCTGATGACCAGGTTGATGCCGATGACCATCAGCGCCTGCCTGGGGTTGACCTTCAGGCGGATCGCCGCGACTGCGATGCCGCCCATCAGGCCGAACACCGCGCCGGACGCGCCTGCGACCTGAGTGCCCAGATCACCGAGCAGGTACACCGCCACCCCGCCGCCCAGCAGGGACACGAGGTAGACGGCGATGAAGCGTGCCCTGCCGAGCAGGACCTCCAGGTCCCGACCGAGCACCCACAGCGCGAACATGTTCAACGCGAGGTGCAGCAGACCGAAGTGCAGGAAGCCCGAGGTGGCCAGCCGCCACCACTCCCCTGCGGCGACCTGGGGCGGCCACAGCGCCCAGGCGTCGAAGAGTGCCGATGCCGAGTTGCGCATCGGATTGCCCGCCTGGGCGGCGGTGATGAGATAGACCAGCACGTTCAACGCGATGAGGACCGGAACGACGATCGGCCTGGTGCCCACCGCCGCACCAGCCAGCGTCTGGGGCCTGCGCACCGCGCGGGTCCCCTCCGTGACGCAGTCGACGCACTGATAACCGACGGAGGCGTCGCGAAGACACTCCGGACAGGCCGGGCGTCCGCACCGAGTGCAGCTCAGCCCCGTCGGACGCTCCGGGTGCCGCGCACAGCCCGGCAGCGAGGGGCTTCCCCCGCCGCCGGTACCAGGTTGCTGCCCAGGGGGTGTCGTCATCACGCCACCCGCACGGTCCGGGCCGTCATGTCGGGATCAGCCTTCCCCGCGCTCGATGGTGATGCTCTCGATGACGACGTCGGTCGAGGGACGGTCGCCGGGGCCGGTCGAGGTGTGTCCGATGGTGTCGACGACCGTGCGCGACGCCTGGTCGGCCACCTCACCGAAGATGGTGTGCTTGAAGTTCAGGTGAGTGGTCGGTCCCACGGTCACGAAGAACTGTGAGCCGTTGGTGTTGGGCCCGGCGTTGGCCATCGCCAGCAGGTAGGGCTTGTTGAACTGAAGCTCCGGGTGGAACTCGTCGGCGAACTTGTAGCCGGGGCCGCCGCGACCGGTGCCGGTCGGGTCGCCACCCTGAATCATGAAGCCGTCGATGACCCGGTGGAAGATCGAGCCGTTGTAGAACGGCCCGGAGCGCTCCCCCTGCGCGTTCGGCTCGCTGTAGTCCTTGGTCCCCTCGGCAAGCCCGACGAAGTTCGCCACGGTCTTCGGTGCGTGATCGGGCAGCAGGTTGATCCTGATGTCACCCAGCGAGGTCCGCAGGGTGGCGATCAGCTTGCTTCCGACCAGTGTCTCTTTACTGTCAGCCACTCAACCATCGTGCCATCTTCAGCGAGACCTCTGGCGGAGGGGCAGTATGGGGATCGCGGAATGACGTCCGTCAACCAAGGTTCCGGAGGCAACGTGGACGAGGTGAGAGCAATGGCCGCGGCGGGAGAATCCGTGGGCCGGGCGATGGGCAGCGGGGTCAAGACCGTCCGCGAAGGCGCACAACGGGCAGGCAAGGCGAGCGCTCAGGCGACGATCAAGGCGGCGCGACAGGCCGCCAGGTCGGCCGAGTCGCAACTCGCCGAACGCGGACTGACACCGCAACAGCTCCTGGAACTCATCGAGAGCAATGCTCAGGAAGGCAAGAAGACGGTGGCGGTGAACAAGCGCAAGCTGCGCAAGCAGCAGGCCCGCACCGGCCGAGACCTGCGTAAGGCGGGCCGCTCGGCCCGGCGAGAGCTGGAGAAGAAGTTCAAGAGCACCCACAAGCGCAGGCGCTGGCCGTGGGTCCTCGGCCTGATCGCGCTCGGCGCGGTGGCGGTCGCAGCGACCAGGCGATCCGACAGCTCGGCCGTCCAGGCCGAGGATGTCTTCGACTCGCCCGATGCCATGCACGGCGACGGCCGCGACCCGACGGGCACCGGATCGGACGGCGGCCCGAGCACCAACGGCACGGGGACGCTGCATCGAGGCAACGGCGCCGCACGCGATCTAGACCGAGGCGCCGACAACCGAAACTGACCAGCCGACGACAGGCCGACGGCGGGAGCGGAGTCATCCGCTCCCGCCGCCGTCGTCGTCGTCCGTCCCCGTTGCGACGCGGCCCGACCCGCACAGTGCGTCGGCGGGTTCGGATTCAGTCTGTGTCCGGTACGTCACCGATCCGTACTGCGAGTCCGTCTAGCACCAGTTCGAGGCCTGCGGCGAAGTCTTCGCGTGCGGTCTCCTCCGAGGATGCGTCCGAAGCGGCGAGCACCCCGGAGGCGAACATCGACGCGGTGTGCGGAAATCGCTCCGGGTCGACGAGGTCCCGCAGCGCGACTGCGTACTGCTGCTCGCTCTCGGCCTGCGTCTGGCCGGGTGGACGCCCCTCGGCGAGATCCTGTGTCAACAGGACGGAGTGACGCGCGAAGCCGTTCAGCAGGGTGAGCGCCGCGAGTCTCTCGCCCCAGCCGAGTCGGCTGGACGCGAGCTGGGCGAGGCCTCGTTCGAGCCAGGCGATCTGATTCGGCCCGGATGGCGTGCTGTAGACCGGGACGCGGGGAACCCACGGTCGCCCTCGATACAACTCCCACAGGTCGACGGCCCACGATCGCAGTCCTTCGCGCCAGCCTGCCCCGCTCGCCGATGCGGCACCGGGCTTGCTCGCGGCGTCCATCATGAGCTGCAGCAGCTCCTGTTTCGAGCCCACGTAGCGGTACAGGGACATGGCGGTGACGCCCAGTTCCTCCGCCACCCTCGGCAGGGTCGCCGCGTCGAGACCCCCGGCGTCGGCAAGCCGTACAGCGGTGGCAACCACCGTCTCCACGTCCAGCGTCGACTTGCGCCCCAGCCGAGCCGGGGGTGACGGCAACCGCCACAGCCTGCGAAGAGAGTCGGGTACGGCGTCGTAGTCCATGGTTTCGCTCCTGGTGGCATCGGCCGCCGCAGCGTATCCGACCATAAAGTTTATATCAGATAGTTTATTTGATAAGTTCACGGCGTGGATAGCCGAGAACTCGACATGACACGACCGGCAGCCCCGCGCGTCCACGACATCGACGCACTCCGCGGGTTCGCACTGCTCGGGATCTTCGCCGTCAACATCACGTTCATGGCCTCGGCATACCCGGCCAACCTGGTCGACGATCCGGCCTTCGCCGCACCGCTCGACGACACCGCCCGCTTCGTGGTCGCAGCGCTGTTCTCGATGAAGTTCTATCTGCTCTTCTCCTTCCTCTTCGGGTACAGCTTCGTGTTCCAGATGGAAGCCGCGCAGCGCGCAGGCCAGGGCTTCGGGGGGCGGATGCTCCGCAGGATCGGGGGCCTGTTCCTGATCGGGGCTGCGAGCCTGATCCTGCTCGGCGGCGACATCCTGACGACCTATGCGCTGGCAGCACTGGTGCTGCTGGCGATGCATCGCGTTCGCGACGTGGTCGCGCTGCGCACCGCCTGCGGGATCTACGCGGTGGTGGTGACGTCGCTCGTCACGAGCGCGCTGTTCCTCGACCGCTCGGCGTTCGTCCCTGCCCACGACGAGGCGCTTGTCAACGCGGCGGCACAGACACAGGGCATGCTCGGCCCGTTCGCCGACATCGTGCGGGGCAACATCGACGGCCTCGGATTCCATGCCGTCCAGGCCATCTCGCTACAGGGGCCGACGGCACTCGCGATGTTCCTTCTCGGCATGGTGGTCGCGCGCCGAGGAGTCCTGGCGACGCTGACCGGGAATGAGCCGGTCCTACGACTAATCCAGTTGATCGGTTTCCCGATCGGCCTGGCTGGCGGCGTGACGTATGCGGCCCTCGGCGCCCATGCCGACACTCTCGCCACCGCCGTCAGCGTGGCCACCGCCCCGTTCCTGGCCGCCGCGTACCTGGCCACCCTGGTGCGTGCCATGCACAGTCCCCGGATCGCCTGGCTCCGGAGCCTGCTGGCACCGGCAGGCCGCGTGGCGCTGACGAATTACCTGATGCAGGCACTGATCGGGGTGGCGTTGTTCAACGGCATCGGGCTCGGACTCGCGGGACAGATGTCCCCGCCCCTGCTGCTGGCCATGACAGTCGCCGTCTTCATGGTCCAGGTCGCCGCGAGCATCTGGTGGCTCCGCAGCCATCGATACGGTCCGGCCGAGTACCTGCTCCGCTGGATCACCGACTGGCGCCGACCCGTGCGGCGGTGACGTCCCACTAGCGACGCTGTGCGGGGTCATGGTTCCCGGCGAGGCGCGGAGCGGCCCGTCGCCGGGAACCATGCGGATCGACGAGGCGGCTCGTCAGAGCGCGAGGTCGGCGATGACCGTCTCGACGACCGTCTGAGCCGGGAAGCTCTGCTGCTGATTGGTCCACACGACGACCGCGGTCTCGTCCTTGTAGACGGCGAAGACGGAGCCGTCGTCGCCGCTGATCCTGCCGCCGGTCCAGCCGCCGTCGACCTCGGCGAGCTGCGACGAGTCGACGGGCGCCTGCTCGTCCACCAGCGCCTTGGCGGTCTGCGGCTCCCCGACGAACACGCGGACGGTCAGCTGATCGCCGCCGTCGGGTCGAGCGAAGAAGCAGGAGGGATGCGGTTCGTCATCACCGATCCGTACCTCGCCGAGGCGCTGCCCGTTGACCTGCTCCACTAATGCCGCGTCCAGGTAGGGACACGGCCCGTCGGCCACCGGCTCGACCGGAGGCGGCGGCGCTCCGTCGTCGTGCACGATGGTCGTCGACGTCACCGTGCCCGGCGTGTCCGGCTGGGACTGCGCGTCCTGGGACGCACAGCCTGCGAGGGCGACGGCGGCGCCCGCCAGAACCACCGCGACAAGAACCGAGTTCTTCATAGCAGGCGATAATCGACCACCCTGCATTCCGACCGACAGCGGGGTCCCGCCACGCCGTGCCGCCGGATCGGATGCCGCGCGGGGCCGGGCGACGAATGCAGCCGAGCCTGCGCCACGCGAGGTCACGTCGTGCATCACCGAGGGCGTCGGGCGACCACCGAGAAGTTCAGCGGAATTCGAGGAACGCCCGTCGGGAGTCGCCACCCCTCCGGGCAGGACACCAGGCCCTCGAAGGCAGGCCAGTCCATGAACGGATGCTCCCCGAGCGCCTCGATCACCAGTCCGGCCTCGAGCAGCGCACCGGTCACCTCGGCCAGGTCGTGGCGCCACTCGTGGTTGACAGTGTGCGTGATGGTGTCCGTGGGGCCGTCGGTGTAGGTGGCGGCCTCGTCGTAGGTGTTCGTGCCGCCGCCGCTGAGATAGTCCCCGGTCACCTGCCACGGCTCGAATCCCATGGCTCCCAGGATCGGGTGATCGTCACGGACCATGAACACCCCGCCCGGTTCGAGCAGGTCGTGGATCGATCGGGCCCAGGATCGCAGTTCCGGCAGCCAGACGATGGTGCCCGCGCTCGTGACGATCACCTCGAAACGACGGTCGATGAGCTCCGATGCCCTGCGCGCATCGCCTTCGACCAGCGTGAGCCGGGCACCGTCGGCATCGGAGAGACGCCGAGCATGTGCCAGCGAGTTCGGGGACAGGTCCAGGCCGTGGACGTCCACCGCGCCCAGCCGAGCCCAGCAGATGGTGTCGGAGCCGATGTGGCACTGCAGGTGCAGCAACGACTTCCCGGCGACCGTCCCGCCCGGCACATGCGGCGCCAGGACGGCGAGGTCGTTGCGCACCACCTCGGAGATGAACGACGAGTCCGCGAGCAGACCCGCCACGTCGTACATCTGTGACCGCGCGTGGACGTCGGCACGTTGATCCCAGTTCGCTCGATTCGCCGCGATTGCCTCGTCGTACTCGTCCATGTCTGCCGCGATCCCTCACTCTCGTGCACATCGACTCGCTGGGCAGCCGGTCCGCACCCTGCTCGGTCCTGGGTGCGGAATTCGCCGGGCGCGCTCCTTGGAACGATCATCCGACGATCCATCGTGTGCGGCCGGACCATCGGATCGCCGTCCGCCGGGAGGCCGGTGCCGGGACGTCGATTCCGGCGGTGGACGACCCGCACGGCAGGTTAACCAGTATCGACCGGCCGATCGACCTGTTTTTCGCGCGTCGACTCGGTGCGGCCCACGCGAGGGGTGCTGACCGAGTCCGGCCGGGCCCGGTCGTCTCACCCGCCGACCGGGCCGGCACCGGCCGAAGTCAGCCCACGGCAGGCCGGCAGGGACCGATCCACGTTGATCTACGCGGAACCGGGCTTCATCGCCGAGCAGCCAGGGGATGCGGACGGTGCCCGCCTGCTGCACCTCGACGGGGTCGCCGCTGTGCGCGCCGCTGACGACACCCGAGGCGTGGCTCTCGCCTTGGAGGGACTCGCAGGAGTGGGCACGCTGCTGGGCGGGCGCCGCCGCCTCGGCACGGGAGTCGATCGGTGCGCCACTGTCGAAAGCCGAACGACAGGACGACGACCGAATCGCCGACCGGGCGCGGTCGGCGGCAGGCGAGGAAGACTTCGACGCCGAGTTCGCGGCCGGCTCGCGGCGCAGCCCCGCCGAGTCCCTGCGCCAGATCGGATTCTCGACGTCCGTCCCACCGCGACGGCCACCACGCCCGAGACCTCCGACGGAGATGACGCGGGATGAGTCGCGCTAGGACCGTCGTGCGGCGATTCGGCGGACGACGAACACCGGCCTCGCCGGTATGCCTGCGGTGACAATGCAGAAAGGCGACCCAGAAGGGTCGCCCGAGTACACGCTGGCGAAGCTGAGGTGGAACACGTGAACCGCAGCCACGAAGCGTGGTGCGGCGCCCCGATCCGCAATAGACACTGCGGGCACCGGGGCCAGGGCCGAAGCGACTGCCGACAGCAGTCCCCGGCTCGTGGAGACGAGGGGAATCGAACCCCTAACCCCCGCCTTGCAAAGGCGGTGCTCTGCCAATTGAGCTACGTCCCCGCTTGGCCGAACTGCAGGACTGTCATCCTCGCAGCCCGACACGAACACCGCAGTGGCGATATCCGAACGCCCCGGCCTGCCGCGTGATGACGCGGCAGGCGGAGCGTGGGATCAGCCCTCGCTGGGTGCGGTGGCCTCGCGCCACAGGTCCGCCTCCGCCTTGGCGGAACGGTTGCGACGGACGAGGAGCAGCACGACTCCAGCCACAGCGGCGAGTGCAAGCAGCTTCTTCACCTTTGATCGCCTCCTAAGAATGTGGCGCACAATGGCCCGATCGGGCCTGAGATTCATCGAAGATCATCATGTGCAGTGGGCCTAGGAGGACTTGAACCTCCGACCTCTTCGTTATCAGCGAAGCGCTCTAACCGCCTGAGCTATAGGCCCCCGTGGGTGCGATGGGAAGAGACTACCGTACGCCTCCCACCGCACCCAAACCGGCTGCTCGCCCGGGGTGCGAGATCAGGATCGTCGCTGATCACGCCACCGGGAGCACTCCGAAGGACGGGAATCAGTCGCGCTCGGAGAGCGTGACCTCGATGCCGCCTGCCAGATCCGCCGACACGTTGTAGACGAAGGCGCCGACGGTGGCGAGCGCGGTGAAGAGCACGATGTTCACCGCGCCGATGATCGCCGCGACGCCGAACACCCGACCCGCGCTGATCAGCGCGCTGTCCGCGCTCTCGCCCGCCAGGTCGTTGTAGGTGCCGTTGAGCTGATCCCACACCTGCATCCCGTCGAGGACGCCGTAGAGCACGCCGACCGCGATCAGCCAGACGACGAACATCGCCATCGACAGCACGAGGGTGAGCTTGAGCACCGACCAGGGGTCGATGCGCTTGATCTGGAGGCTCGCCCGACGAGGTCCGCGCCCTGGTCGACGGCCGCCGCCGCTCGGCGCGCTGCCTGCAGGCCTCGCCTGCGGCGGCTGGACTCCGGGTGCGGCGCCCGGCGGCTGCCCTGGCGTGCGAACGTTGCCTGCGGGGAAGGTCACGGCGCCGCGACCGGCACCGGGTTGCTGACCGCTGCCCACGGGTTGCGTCATGGTCGTCGCCTCGCCTCCCCCCGCGCCCGTGGACGGGCCTGCGGGTGCCCCACTCGAAGCGTACCCGGACGACTTCATCGCGTCAGGAGACTGAGTGGAGGACTGAGCGGAGGGCTGCCCGGCCACCGTGGTCCGCTGCCACGGCGGGGTGGCCGCCGGGGTGTCGGCTCGTGGCGACTCCGGTCTCGACTCGGACTTGGTCGCCGACGAGGAGTCCTTCCCCGCAGGCGACCCCGTCCCCGATCCGACGGTGCCTGCGGCCCGGGGCGCCGGGGTGGTGCCCTCGGCCGAGGCGGTCGAGACGGGGGACGCCGCCGGACTCGCCTTCTCGTCGCCCGTCTTCTGATCGCCCGTCTTCCCGGCGATCGTCTTCCCGGCGATCGGCTTCTCGGCGATCGGCTTCTCGGCGATCGGCTTCTCGGCGACCGCTTTCGCACCCTTGTCGTCGCCTGCGTTCTTGGCGTCCAGAGTCGTCATGAAAGAGGTCTTCTCCGAGTCCGGCGCCTGTTGGTCCGTGCCGGAGGCCGAATCGGAGTTGCCTGGCGAACTCATGGCTGGTCCTTCCCGGCCGACGCAGTCTGGTCAGAGGAGCCGGCTACCAGGCTCTGTCTGGCCGAGTCATCGCCCGCAGCGTCCGGGTCGGCGGCCTCTTCCGCATTGCGCGCGACCGCGAGCAGGGTGGTGCCGTCGCCGAGGTTCATCAGCCGGACTCCCTTGGTCTGCCTGCCTGCCTTCCTGACCTCCTTGGCGGTCGTGCGGATCACACCGCCCGTGGAGGTGATGGCGTACAGCTCATCCTCCAGGTCGACGATGAGCGCACCGACAAGCCTGCCACGCCTACGGTCGTACTGGATGGTCAGCACGCCCTTTCCACCCCGACCCTGCACCGGGTAGTCGTCGATGGGCGTGCGCTTGGCATAGCCGCCGTCCGTCGCCACCAGCACGAACCGGTCGGCGCGCACGACGCCCATTGCCAGGAGTTCGTCGCCCTCGTTGAACCGCATCCCGAGCACGCCTGAGGTTGCCCGCCCCATCGGGCGCAAAACCTCGTCGGTGGCGTGGAACCGGATCGACTGTCCCTCGGCCGAGACCAGCAGCAGGTCGTCGTCGTCGGAGCACAGCACCGCACCGACCAGCTCGTCGTCGTCCCGCAGGTTGACGCCGATGAGGCCACCCGCCCGGTTCGAGTCGAAGTCGGACAGCCTGGACTTCTTGACCAGGCCCTTCTTCGTCGCGAGCGTGAGGTAGGGCGCAGCCGTGTAGTCCTTGATCTGCATCACCTGGGCGATGTGCTCGTCCGGCTGGAAGGCGAGCAGGTTGGCGACATGCTGTCCCCGCGCGTTGCGGCTGGCCTCGGGCAGGTCGAACGCCCTGGTGCGGTAGACCCGTCCCTTGTTGGTGAAGAACAGTATCCAGTCGTGGGTCGAGCACACGAAGAAGTGCGCCACGATGTCGTCCTGCTTGAGCGCGGCGCCCTGCACGCCCTTGCCGCCACGCTTCTGCGCCCGGTAGAGGTCGGTCCTGGTGCGCTTCGCGTACCCCGTCCGGGTGATCGTGACCACGACGTCCTCGACCGCGATCAGGTCCTCGACGGCGACCTCGCCGTCATAGGGGATGACCCTGGTCCGACGGTCCTCGCCATGCTTGTCGACGACGACCATCAGTTCGTCCCGGATGATCCGTCGCTGCCGCTCCGGCCGGTCGAGGATGTCCTGGAGGTCGGCGATCTCCCGCTCGATCTCGGCGAGCTCGTTGACGATCTTCTGCCGTTCGAGGGCCGCCAGCCTCCGGAGCTGCATCTCCAGGATCGCGTTGGCCTGGACCTCGTCGACCGTGAGCAGCTCGATCAGCCCGGTCCGCGCGATGTCGGGAGTGTCCGAGCGGCGGATGAGGGCGATGACCTCGTCCAGCGCGTCGAGCGCCTTGACCAGACCACGCAGGATGTGGGCCCGCTCCTCGGCCTTGCGCAGCCGGTAGCGCGTCCGGCGGACGATGACCTCGACCTGGTGCCGCACGTAGTGGCGGATGACCTGGTCGAGACGCAGCGTGCGCGGCACGCCGTCGACCAGCGCCAGCATGTTCACGCCGAAGGAGGTCTGCAGCTGGGTGTGCTTGTAGAGGTTGTTCAGCACCACCTTGGCGACCGCGTCCCGCTTCAGCGTGATCACGATCCGCATGCCGCGCCGCTGGTTGGACTCGTCGGCGATGTCGGCGATGCCGCTGATCTTCCCGTCGCGCACCAGGGCGGCGATGTTCTCGACCAGGTTGTCCGGGTTCACCTGGTACGGCAGCTCGGTGACGATCAGGATGGCGCGCCCCTTGGCGTCCTCCTCCATCTCCACCACGGCCCGCGTCCGGATGGAGCCGCGGCCGGTGCGGTAGGCGTCCTCGATGCCCGAGGTGCCCAGGACGAGTCCGTGGGTGGGGAAGTCGGGGCCCTTGATCCGCTGCATGAGCGCGGCCAGGGTCTCCTCGTCGGAGGCGTCCCAGTTCTCCAATGCCCAGACGACGCCTGCGGCGACCTCCCGCAGGTTGTGCGGGGGGATGTTGGTCGCCATGCCGACGGCGATGCCGCCGCCGCCGTTGACCAGCAGGTTCGGCACTCGAGCAGGCAGGACGTCCGGCTCCTGCGTCCGGCCGTCGTAGTTGTCCGAGAAGTCGACGGTCTCCTCGTCGATGTCGGCCAGCATCTGCATGGCCAACGGCGTGAGCCTGCTCTCGGTGTACCGCATCGCGGCAGCCGGGTCGTTGCCGGGAGAGCCGAAGTTGCCCTGTCCGTCGATCAGCGGATGCCGCATCGACCACGACTGAGCGAGTCGAACAAGGGCGTCGTAGATCGACGAGTCGCCATGCGGGTGGTAGTTGCCCATCACGTCGCCCACCACGCGTGAGCACTTGACGTAACCCCGATCCGGCCGGTAGCCGGAGTCGTACATGGCGTAGAGCACCCGACGATGCACCGGCTTGAGCCCGTCGCGCACGTCGGGCAGCGCTCTGGCGACGATGACGCTCATCGCATAGTCGATGTAGGAGCGCTGCATCTCCTGCTGGATGTCGACCAGCTCGATGCGGTCGCCCTCCGGCGGCAGGGTCTCGGTCATTGAAGTCCTTCGTGTGGGGACGTATGCGTTGTCTTCCGGCTGCGACGGCTCAGACGTCGAGGAAGCGGACATCCTTGGCGTTGCGGGTGATGAACGCGCGCCGTGCCTCCACGTCCTCGCCCATCAGGACGCTGAACAGCTCGTCGGCCGTGGCCGCGTCGTCCAAGGTGACCTGGCGGAGCAGACGATGAGCCGGATCCATCGTCGTCTCCCACAGCTCGTTGGCGTTCATCTCGCCGAGCCCCTTGTACCGCTGGATGCCGTCATCCTTGGGAAGCCTGCGCCCGGCGGCGGCACCCTGCTCGATCAACCCGTCCTTCTCGCGCTCGGAGTAGGCGAACTCCGGCTCGCCCCGAGGCCACTTGATCTTGTACAGGGGCGGCGAGGCCAGGTAGACGTGCCCGTGTTCGATGAGCGGGCGCATGAAGCGGAAGACGAACGTCAACAACAGGGTTCGGATGTGCTGACCGTCGACGTCGGCGTCGGCCATCAGCACCAGCTTGTGGTACCGGAGTTTGCTGATGTCGAACTCGTCGTGGATGCCGGTGCCCAACGCGGTGATCAGGCTCTGCACCTCGTTGTTCTTCAGAACCCGGTCCAGCCGCGACTTCTCGACGTTGATGATCTTGCCACGGATCGGCAGGATCGCCTGGAACCGCGACTCACGGCCTTCCTTCGCCGAGCCGCCTGCCGAGTCGCCCTCGACGATGTAGAGCTCGCACTCCTCGGGATTGCGCGACTGGCAGTCCTTGAGCTTGCCGGGCAGGCCGCCGATGTCCAGGGCGCCCTTGCGTCGGACCAGCTCGCGGGCCTTACGCGCCGCCATCCTGGCCTGCGCGGAGGAGACCGCCTTGCTGACGATCGACTTCGCCTCGGTGGGGTGCCGCTCGAACCAGTCCGCAAGCCGCTCGTTGCAGGTCCGCTGCACGAAGGACTTCGCCTCGCTGTTGCCCAGCTTGGTCTTGGTCTGTCCCTCGAACTGCGGCTCGGCCAGCTTGATCGAGACGATGCCAGCCAGCCCCTCCCGGACGTCGTCGCCGGTGAGGTTGTTCTCCTTCTCCTTGAGCAGCTTCTTCTCCCGGGCGTACTCATTGACCACCCTGGTCAGCGCCGCGCGGAAGCCCTCCTCGTGCGTGCCGCCCTCATGTGTGTTGATGGTGTTGGCGAAGGTGTACACCGACGGCGTGTAGCCGGTGTTCCACTGCATCGCCACCTCGACCTCGACACCGGTGCCCTTGGCCTCGAACGAGATGACCTTGCGGTGGACCGCCTCGCGGGTGGCGTTGATGTGGCGGACGAAGTCCTCCAGGCCGCCGGGGTAATAGAAGACCCGCTCGCTCGCCTGCGCGGGCTGCCCCTCGGCATCGGCCTGATCGGCCGCCTCGACGACGCGCTCGTCACGCAGTCGGATCGTCAGCCCCTTGTTGAGGAAGGCCATCTCCTGGAGCCTGCGGGACACCGTCTCCATGTTGTAGGTCGTCGTCTCGAAGATCTCCGGGTCGGCCCAGAAGGTGACGGAGGTGCCGGTCCGGTCGGTGGGACCGGTGTCGCGAAGCTCACCGGGCACCGACTGCACGTAGCTCTGCTGCCAGATCCGACCGTCGACATGGATCTCGACGTCGAGCCGAAGGGACAGGGCGTTGACCACCGACACGCCGACGCCGTGGAGACCACCGGAGACCGCGTAGGACTCGCCGTCGAATTTGCCGCCTGCGTGGAGCTGGGTCAGCACCACCTCCAGCGTCGGCTTCTTCTCCAGGGGGTGCATGGCGACCGGGATGCCTCGTCCGTCGTCGACCACTCGGACGCCGCCGTCGGCGAGGAGGGTGACCTCGACCCTGGTCGCGTACCCGGCCATCGCCTCGTCGACCGAGTTGTCCACCACCTCCTGGACCAGGTGGTGCAGGCCCCGCTCACCGGTCGAGCCGATGTACATGCCGGGACGTTTACGGACCGCTTCAAGGCCCTTGAGCACGGTGATGGATGACGCGTTGTACTCGTTCTTCTTCGCTGCCACGAGCTTCGAAGTCTCCTCATTGCGGCCCTTGTCGCACAGGATGATCCGGTGCGGCGTGAAAAGGGGAACCAGCCTGACCGACCCGGTCCACGGGGCAGTCCTCGATCTGCCGTCGCCCGGTGCGGGCCAGGCGAGAACACGCTCTGCCGCCGATTCTACTGGGCCGGTACGTCAGGAGTGCCCCAAGGACACCTCTAGAATCCTCGCAGAGCCATCGAAGCGGACTCGTCTGCGGTCGGCAACCCCCCGCACCATTCCTTCAGCCTGGCGGGCGGCTCCGCGCTGACCAGAGGCCGAGCCCGACAAGGGTCAGCCGTCGGTGTTGCTCTGGTTACGCCGGGGAGTCACGGCGCGACTCCCCACCGGGCTGTCGCCCCCGGCCGAGTCCACCCGGCGCTCCACGGAGACGGCGCGGGGCGGTCGTCGAACTCCGGAGCTCGACGTCGCACGGGCCGAGCTCAGCCGTAGGTGTCCCTCGGGCCACGCCCTGAAACGTGCCTCGGGCCGTATCGCCAGCTCGGTGCGGCAGGCCCCTGGACCTTCAGGCGGCGGACGACGCCGGGACCGGCGCCGGTTCCGATGCGCGCGAGCAGCTGTCGTTGCAGCAGCCGAAGCTGCGTCGCCCATGCCGTCGAGTCGGCCTGCACGGTCAGCTCGCCGTCCCGCAGCGCGACCGGCGTGCTGTGCTCGGCGACGTCCTCCCCCACCAGCCGCGCCCACCTGCCGAAGACCGACCCGCCAGCGAGGCTCTCCGACCAGCCTCGCTCCACCGCGATGCGGGAGGCGAGTCTGCCGAGCAGCTGCGGATCGCGATCGTCGGGGCGCGGGCCGGACCACGTCCGCCGTCGCCCGGTGCGCACCCCCCGCCTGGCCGTCTGCTGCCCGGGTGCACGTCCCTTGGCCTTGGCCGCTGCCCGCGCGGCGGCGAGAGTGGCGCGCGCCAGGTCCGCACCTCGGGGAGCGGCCGCGTCCGGCAGGGAACCAGCGGATGTGACGCCGGGCACGGGCCGGTGGGCTGATCGGCTCGCCGCGTCGGCGCCCCAACGTGAGTTATCCACACCATCCACAGGGTTATCCCCAGATATGGGGGTAGTCGGACCTAGATCACCCACACCATGTGGTCGGCGCGGCCGAGACTGGTCTCGTGGTCGGTCAGTCGTCACGTCGCGCCTCGCCGTCTCGCACCTGGTATCGAACCCCGGCCAACTCCGGCGGCACGTCCGCCGCCACCGCTGCAGTGATGAGCACCTGCTCCGCCTCTGCCGCCACCTCCGCCAGTCGTCCTCGCCGCCGTTCGTCGAGTTCGGCGAACACGTCGTCCAGCAACAGCACCGGCTCACCACCGTCGGATCGCAGGAGTTCATAGGCGCCCAACCGCAGTGCCAGCGCGAAGGACCACGATTCTCCGTGACTGGCGTATCCCTTCGCAGGCAACTCGCCGAGAGCGAGTTCCAGCTCGTCCCGATGCGGGCCCACCAGGCAGACACCGCGCTCGAGCTCCCGGTTCCGGACCCGCTTCAACTCGGCGAGCAGCGTCTCCTCCAGCTCGGCGACCGAGCGACCGGCAGGCGCCAGGCCCTCCACCGAGCAGCGATAACGCAGGGAGGCCTCCCTCGACTCCGGGGCGACCTGGGCGTAGGCGAGTGCCACCCGAGGTGCCAGCTCTCGGACCAGCTCCACCCGGCCTGCCAGCAGCAGGGCGCCGAAGTGTGCGAGCCGCGCGTCCCAGACGTCCAGGGTCGCGACCTCGTCTCCGTGCGGCTCCGGTCCGTCCCGTCGC
The DNA here is from genome assembly GCF_001941625.1 of Actinoalloteichus fjordicus. Classification (NCBI taxonomy): domain Bacteria; kingdom Bacillati; phylum Actinomycetota; class Actinomycetes; order Pseudonocardiales; family Pseudonocardiaceae; genus Actinoalloteichus; species Actinoalloteichus fjordicus. The sequence continues at coordinate 5,790 of NZ_CP016076.1, read as the reverse complement.
GACCGACTGCTGCGACGCAGTGCGCCTGCCGACTTCAGCAGGGCGCTGCGCTGCCGCAAGACCTTGTCATAGTCCGCCCGCACCCCCGCATAGCGCGGCAGGCGCGCGGTGAGCAGCTCGTCGAGCAGCCGCCTGCGGTCAGCCGGGTCGCCCCGCACCAGGCTGAGGTCCTCCGGTGCGAACAACACCGTCCGCAGAATTCCCAGCACGTCCCTCGGGCGCGAGACCGGCGCCCGGTTCACCCTGGCGCGATTCGCCCGGCCCGGCGCGATCTCGACCTCGACCAGCAGCTCACGACCCTCGTTGACCACCGCGCCGCGTACCACGGCCCGGTCCGAACCCTGCCGCACCAGCGGCGCGTCGAGGGCGACCCGATGCGAGCCGAGCGTCGACAGGTAGCCGACCGCCTCGATGAGGTTGGTCTTGCCCTGCCCGTTGGCGCCGACCAGGACGATCGGGCCCGGCTCCAAGGCCAGGTCGAGCTGCGGCCACGAGCGGAAGTCGGTGACTTGAAGATGGCGTAGATGCATGAGCTCCGTCAGTCCACGCGACCGCCGAAGGCGATCAGCTCGCAGGGTGTCGGGCGGGCTGTGGCGAGATTCGACCGCGGGTGTACGCCGCGTCGGACACGCCGGCGGTGGATCGCAGGTCGGGGAGAAGACCTGCCTGCAGGCCGCGGGCATAGGCGCGGCGGAGATCTCCGCCGCGCCGCCGACTCACGTGCCTTCGGACACCCGACCGGTGCCGGAGGACGGACCCGCATGCTGCACCGCGTGTCCGCCGAACTGGTTCCGCAGCGCCGCGACGGCCCGCATGGCGGGCGAGTCGGACTGGCGGGAGGCGAATCGGGCGAACAGCGCGGCCGAGATCACCGGCGCCGGGACGGCGTGGTTGATTGCCTCCTCGACCGTCCACCGGCCCTCGCCGGAGTCCTCGACGTATCCACGCAGGTCGTCGAGTTCCGGATCGGAGTCCAGGGCCTTGATCAGCAGGTCGAGCAGCCAGGACCGCACGACGGTGCCCCGGCTCCACGCCTTGAGCACCGCAGGCACGTCGGTCACGACGTCGGAGGCGTCGAGCAGCTCGAAGCCCTCCGCATAGGCCTGCATCAGGCCGTACTCGATACCGTTGTGGACCATCTTCGCGTAATGGCCCGCGCCGACCCCGCCCGCGTGCGCAAAGCCCTCGTCGCGCGGGCCCTCGGGGCGCAGCGCGTCGAAGATCGGCATCGCCCGCTCGACCAGTTCGGCGTCGCCGCCCACCATCAGACCGTACCCGACCTCCAGGCCCCAGACGCCGCCGGACACCCCGCAGTCCAGGTACCCGACGCCGTGCTCGGCCAGCACCGTCGCGTGCTGCTGGTCATCGGTGTAGCGCGAGTTGCCGCCCTCGATGATCAGGTCGCCGGGCGAGAGAAGCTCGGCAAGCTCCGCCACGGTGTCGCGGGTCGGATCGCCTGCGGGAACCATCAGCCACACGATTCGAGGCCCCGTCAGCTCACCTACCAGCTCCGCGAGCCCGCCGACGTCCCTGATCTGCGGATCTCGGTCGTAACCGATGACCTCATGCCCAGCACGGCGCAGGCGCTCGCGCATGTTGAAGCCCATCCTGCCGAGACCGACCAGTCCGATCCTCAACGACGTCCTCCCCTGCCGACGAAGCCTTGACGATTGGTGAGTTCGGAGCGAATCAACCGGGCAGCCGCACCGGCATCAACAGGTACAGGTAGCCCTCGATGACCCCGCCCTCGTCGTTCACCGGCTTGATCAGCGCGGGCCGGGTGGGCACGGTGAAGGAGAGGTGGGCACGGTCGGTGCGCAGCACGCCGAGCCCGTCGAGCAGGTAACCGGGGTTGAAGGCGATCGTCAGCGGTTCGCCGTCGAGCTGGATCGGCAGCGCCTCCTCGGCGCTGCCCTCATCGTCGCCGCCCGCCGTCAGCCGCAGGCTCGACTCGCCGAACTCCAATCGGACCTGGGTGCCGCGCTCGGCGACGAGGGACACGCGCTTGATCGCCTCGACCAGCGGTGCGACCTCGACGATGGCGCTGGTGTTGTGCTCGTCGGGCAGCAGCTGCCGGTACTTCGGGAAGTCGGCGTCCAGCAGCCGCGTGGTGGTGCGACGGCCCGCGCCCGCCAGGCCGAGGAGCCCGTCGCCCGAGGCGAGAGAGAGTTCGACCTTGTTGCCCGCGCCGCCGAGCGTCTTCGCCGCCTCGGCGAGCGTCCTGGCAGGCACGAGTACGGACGTGTCGATGGCCTCGTCGCTGGACTCCCAGGTGAAGTCACGCACCGCGAGCCGGAAGCGGTCGGTGGCCACCATGGTCATCCGGTTCGACTGGATCTCGACCCGGACGCCGGTCAGCATCGGCAGGGTGTCGTCTCGCCCGGCCGCGACGGCGACCTGCGCGACGGCTTCGCCGAAGGTCTCGCCCAGCACGCTGCCCGCGAGTCCCGGCATCGCCGGCAGCTGCGGATAGTCCTCGACCGGCATGGTCGGCAGGCTGAACTTGGAGTTGCCGCAGGCGATGGTGGCGCGGGACCCGTCGACGGTGATGTCCACCGGCTTGTTCGGCAGCGCCTTGGTGATGTCGGCGAGCAGCCGACCGGATACGAGCGTCCGGCCCGGCGTGACGACGGTGGCGGGCACTCCCACCTGAGCGGAGACCTCGTAGTCGAAGCCGGAGACCGTCAGGGTGCGCTCGGCCCCCTCGCCGCCGGTCCCCTCCGAAGAGTCGTCGCCGTGCTCCTGCCCTGCGTCGAGCAGGACACCGCCCAGCACCGGGATCGGCGGGCGGGAGGGCAGGCTCCGGGCAACCCAGGCGACGGCATCGGCGAGACCGTCACGCTCGACTCGGATCTTCATCAGGCGTCCTTTCAGGCCGCTGCGATCTTGGGCAGCCGACCGAGCTTGACCAGGTCAAACAGCATCGACGTCGTACCGGGCTCGCTGACGCTGCTCACCGGGCGGGCCATCGTCGATGGTCAGGCTCGACCGGGCGAGGAGACGGGGCAATCCCAGACGGAGACGACCCCGAGCAGGGTCACCACCGTAGAGCCTCCCCGACCTCGGGTGTGACACGGGCCGGCGCTGACGGAGGTTTCTCGGACTGTGGTTCGGCGAGCTGTCCCCACCCCCTGTTTTTCTTCACCTTCTCTCTAAGGAGAAAAAGACAGGGATAGTAGTAAGGGCTGTGGATACTGGGGATAACCCTTGTTTTGGCTGCTCACCGTCCGTGCACCCCTGTGTGCGAACCAGTGGATCAGTCGGTGGACAACTTGGCCGCTCGGTGGACAACTCGGCGACCCCCGCGATCCGTCCACAGTCGAGCCGAGTTGTGCACATTTCCATCCCCAGATCTGGGGGTGGTTGTACCCAGGCACTACACAGGTAGGAAGTGGCGTGGATCTCGCCCGATCGGGGCTGTGGACAACTCTAATCCGAGGCTTTTCTGGGCAGGATGCGGCCCGTCGGCCTCCACGGGACGGGAAAATATCGGCCGCCGCGAAGGGGTCAGGCCGAGGAAACGGCCTCGGCAGCAACACCTCGCCGGGCCGGGCGCCCGCCACGACGGCGGCGCCGGCGGCACTGTGGCGGCCGAGCCGCCTGGCGGTGGCCGTCCGCCGCGCGACGGCGAAGGCAGTACCGGGCTCAGCGACCGCAGGGGCACACCGTCTGCGATCGCCTGTGGCGAGTCGCGACGATGCGTCTCACCGAGTGGTCGGGACAGGGCCCGAGTCGGTACGCAGTCGAGTCGGTGAGGGGTGGTGCGAGTGGTGCGAGTGGTGCGAGTGGTGCGAGTGGTGCGAGCAGACCGCCCGGTCAGCTCCTGGCGCGCTGCTTGATCCGGGAGGTCAGCTCCTGCACCTGGTCGTAGATACGACGGCGCTCGGCCATCTCCTTACGGATCTTCTTGTTTGCGTGCATGACCGTGGTGTGGTCGCGTCCGCCGAAGGTCTGCCCGATCTTCGGCAGCGAGAGGTCGGTCAGCTCTCGACACAGGTACATGGCGATCTGCCTGGCCTGCGCCAACGCCTTGGTCTTCCCCGGACCTGAGAGATCGTCTATCCCGACGTTGAAGAAGGTGGCGGTCACCGCCATGATCGTCGACGCCGTGATCTCCGGAGCATGCGAGTCCGGGATCAGGTCACGCAGCACGATCTCGGCGAGCTGGACGTCCACCGGCTGGCGGTTGAGCGACGCGAAGGCCGTGACCCTGATCAGGGCGCCCTCCAGCTCCCGGATGTTGCGCTCGATCCGGGCCGCGATGAACTCCAGCACCTCCGCGGGGGCCGCGAGTCGATCCTGGGCAGCCTTCTTCCGCAGGATCGCGATCCGCGTCTCCAGCTCCGGCGGCTGGATGTCGGTGATCAGACCCCACTCGAAGCGGGTGCGCAGCCGGTCCTCCAGGGTCTCCAGCCGTTTCGGCGGTCGATCCGAGGACACCACGATCTGCTTGTTCGAATTGTGCAGCGTGTTGAAGGTGTGGAAGAACTCCTCCTGAGTTCCCTCCTTGCCCTCCAGGAACTGGATGTCGTCCACCAACAGCACGTCGACGTCCCGGTAGCGGCGCTGGAAGGCCACCTTCCTGTCGTCACGCAGCGAGTTGATGAAGTCGTTGGTGAACTCCTCGGTGGAGACATACCGAACCCGCATCCCCGGAAAGAGCCGCTGCGCATAGTGCCCGACCGCGTGCAGCAGGTGGGTCTTGCCCAGGCCCGACTCACCCCAGATGAACAACGGGTTGTAGGCGCGGGCCGGGGCCTCTGCGACCGCGACGGCCGCGGCGTGCGCGAAGCGGTTGGACGCGCCGATGACGAAGGTGTCGAAGTTGTACTTGGCGTTCAGCCTGGTCTGCGAGCTGGGCGGCCCGTGTCGCGGCGCGGTGTAGGCCTCGAACTGCCCGTGCGCCTGGCTCACGCCCGCGGACTGCCCGGTGTTCGGCGGGCCATGGTGCGCCGGGGGCTGGGACTGGCCGCCGAAGGCGACCCGGCCCTCGGCCGGGTCCGGGAACGAGTCCTGCTCGTCGTCGACGTCCTCGGCCGCGCCGACGGAATCCAGGACTGCGACATCCGGCTCGATGCCGTCCTCGTTCGGGACGACCCCGGTGGCCAGGACGGCGTCGAGGGCGGGCAGCGGCCCGGTGTGCTCGGCTCGGCTCTTCTCGAAGTCGCGTGGCTCGTAATCGCGCTGGTCGAACTCGCGCTTCTCGAAGTCACGCTGTTCATAGCCGCCGTCGAACGACGGCCGGTCGAAGGGGAGCGGCTCGAACGGGAGAGTCTCGAAGTGCGGCGGTCTGCCCGGTCCGTCGAGTCTCGGCGGCGGCTCGCCCTGACCTCTGCCGGGGCCGTAGCCCGGTCCTGCCGCGAATCTGCTCGGCGGCGGCGTCCAGGCCATCGACGGAGGGAGTGGCGCAGGGCGGTCCCAGTCGGGCAGCTCGGCTTGATCGACGATCGGCCGTTCGAATCCCTGCGGCGGTGTCGGGGCCTCGGAGGCGAGCTGGTCCGGCTGCGGCGGCGAGAACGACTGCGGTCTGATCTCATCGACCTTGACCGCCAGCGTGACCTGTCTGTCGAGATAGCGGGAGAGCGCGTCGGAGATCGGGACTCGAAGGGTCCGCTCGAGCGCGTCCTTGGCGAATTCACTCGGCGCGGCGAGAATCGCGACCCCGTCCAGAAGACCGATCGGCCTTGTATCCCGAATCCACGCACGGTGCAACGGGGAGAGGGTGCTGGATGAGAGCTCCTGCACCACCTGATTCCAGACGACGCCGAGATCGGCCTGGTGGTCGGCCAC